>NZ_CP049333.1:0-4800000 GCF_011064245.1 Sphingobacterium sp. DR205
ATGGAAAAAACGTATTCAAGTGTCTGGAATAATTGTCTTTCGATTATCAAAGATAATATACCAGCGCAAAGTTTCAAGACCTGGTTTGAACCTGTGAAAGCAGTCCGTTTGGAGGGTGACGTTTTGACTATTCAAGTTCCTAGCTTATTTTTTTACGAGTGGTTGGAAGAACACTATGTAGGTATTCTTCGCAAGACCGTAAAGAAGTTTCTGGGAGAGCAAGGTAGATTGGAATACAATATTGTAGTTGAGAAGTCATCGGCTTCTCATCCCTATACGACTAATCTTCCATCGAATGGCAATGGGGCAGAGGGTAAGAGACAATCCATTCCTGTGCCGGTATCTTTGAATAGAGATATCAAAAATCCATTTGTTATTCCTGGATTAAAGAAATTGCAGGTTGACCCGCAATTGAATCAAAACTACACATTTGAGAATTTTATTGAAGGTGAATGTAACCGTCTTGCTCGTTCTGCAGGTTATGCCGTAGCAAACAAACCAGGAGGTACTTCATTCAACCCTTTAATGATCTATGGTGATGTAGGTTTGGGAAAGACACACCTTGCCCAGGCTATCGGTAATGAAATCAAAAGAAATCTTCCCGATAAGTTGGTCATTTATGTGTCCTGTGAGAAATTCTGTCAGCAGTTTGTGGATTCATTGAAAAATAACACCATCAATGATTTCGTAAATTTTTATCAGGCAATGGATGTAATCATCATGGATGATGTGCACAATTTTGCCGGTAAAGAGAAAACACAGGATATCTTCTTCCATATATTCAATCATTTGCATCAATCTGGAAAGCAAATCATTTTAACTTCCGATAAGGCACCTAAAGATTTAGCTGGTTTAGAGGAACGTTTGCTCAGTCGTTTTAAATGGGGATTATCTGCAGATATTCAAATTCCGGATCTTGAAACAAGAATGGCGATTTTGAAGAAAAAAATGTATTCTGACGGCATTGAGTTACCTGAAAATGTCGTGGAGTATGTAGCCACACAGATCGATAACAGTGTTCGTGAATTGGAAGGGGCAATGGTTTCGCTATTGGCTCAATCAACATTGAACAAAAAGGAAATTGATTTGGGACTGGCAAAATCGATGTTGAAGAATTTTGTGAAAAATACACATAAGGAAATTTCAATGGATTTTATTCAGAAATTAGTTTGTGAATACTTTGAAGTTCCTGTGGATATGGTAAAGTCAAAGGTCAGAAAACGTGAAATCGTGCAGGCCAGGCAAATTTCGATGTACTTAGCAAAAGCCCACACAAAATCTTCACTTAAATCAATCGGTGCATTCTTCGGAGGAAGAGATCATTCAACAGTCATCTATGCCTGTCAAACCGTTGAGGATTTAATTGAAACTGACAAGAAATTTAAAACTTATGTCAGCGACATTATGAAGAAATTGAAATCTTAATGTAGCTTGATATCGAGTTAAAGTAAAAAGGTTGTCTATCTAGACAGCCTTTTTTTGTACCCATGGAGTACGATATAATAAAAAAACCTCTGAATATGCCTAAGCATATCCAGAGGTTTAATACATTCCTCTCATTGAGTAGAATGATTATTGTTGTTGATTGCTGTTTTCGTTATTATTTTCCTTTTGTTCTGTTGCTGGTGTTGGGGTTGCGGGAATTTCTACCGCTGGCCGCTCTTCAATATATTTTTGAAAGGCTGCTTTTTGCTCATCAGTCAATAATAGCGCAATCTTGCTATCTGATTCACCCTGGAGTTTTGTAATGCTTTCTTTTTTTACCTCAGGAGTTGTGGTAGAATCCTGTATAAGCGCCGCTACTGCCTTTTCTTGATCCAATACAATTGTTGATACGGCTGTTTTTTGTTCATCATTCAGCGTAAGCTTGGTGACCAATTCGGTCACAACTTTGGTTGCATTTTCTTCTGGAGTCGCTTGCTGTGCGAAGGTTAGACTCATTGCCAGGAAAAATCCTAGACCGGTTAAAAATAACTTTTTCATGATGTTTAATTTTAAATGAAATTATTCAATGAATTTATTAACGTCTGTTTTTTTTTGTTTAATTCGTACTGGATTCTGTTTTAGAAGGTTCAGTAGGCGTAGGGACAGCTTTTGCCGGGCGTTCGGCAATTACCTTCTGATAGATGGTTTTTTGATCTTCCGTCAGTAATTGACTCACTTTGCCGTCTACTTCTGTTTGAAGTTTATTGAGGGTTTCACCTTTCGCAGCCGCAGTGGAAGTACTGTCTTTTAAAATTGTTTCTTCTGCTTTTGCTTGATCCAATAGAATGGAGGATATGGCAGTCTTCTGCTCATCGTTCAGATTCAGCTTCTGTACCAGCTCGGTAGTGGCTTTTGCCGCAGTTTCTTCTGGTGTGACCTGTTGGGCAAATGTTAGGCTAAGTGCCAGACACATCCCTATACCTGTTAAAATTAGCTTTTTCATATCTATTGTATTTAAAAAGTTACAACTATGATGTCTTGCTATAAAAACTGTCAAAGTCAATTTATATTGTATCAAGTATGTTACTTTAACAAATTTTTAACGCTAAATGTGGGTGTATGGTGTTTATTATCAGTTTAATAGGTGTTTTTGGCGTAGTATAACATAGACCTGCTATTGTTTTGTTCAAATAAAGGGCTAGGAAAGATGTTCAGTCTAAACTTGAGGAAATGTTTGCTTGGATAGATAAATAATGCTGGAAAGCTTTATAATGGTATGTATGGCTAAGTAATAGGGGCAATTGAATAACAGAAAATAATAACTGTGTTTATGTCATATATTAACACTATAAAAAAAGGTCGATTATAAATAACCGACCTTTCTATGCAATTAGTTTGAAGAACGTTTAGACATCCTATCCTTCATTTTTTCTTGCTGCTCATCAAATAATTTGACTTGGTCAGGAGTGAGCCAAGACTTTATTTTGGTCGCCTGCGCTTCTTGGAGCTGTTTGAATTTTTCCATATTGGCTTTGCGGTCTCCACCATCATTTTTTAGCGCTGCACGCTGTTGGGCATTGGCTAATGTAAGGTTATAGATGGAATCTTTTTGCACTTGATTAAGTGTAAGTAGTTTGTCCAGATGTTCTACACGCATCTTCGCATGTTCTTCTGGAGTCCGTTGTTGACGCTGCTGCGCAAAAGCTACGGTTGTAGCCAAAAGTAGGCCACTTATTGCCATTAAAGTTTTCTTTTTCATCGCCTTATATTTTAAGTTTACTTCTATTTTGAATATAAATTTGACGAAAAAGTTTACTAAAATATTAGCCCTTAACAAAATTTAAGGTTGATTAACACTTGAAGCAACAGTATCACTTAAAATATTACAAAACTGGGTACTTTGCCCTAAGTCATTAAATTTAATCCCTATTGGCAGATAAACAAGTTCTACCGTATCAAATAGCACATTATATGGTTTCAGCCGTTGATAGTCCTTCTCCGTTGTCAATAGGATTTTATTGTCACTATTTAGGGATTGGAATGTTTTTAAGATGCGGTCAATGTCTGCCTCGTCAAATGCATGGTGATCCCCAAAAGAAATATGATGGACTGATTTGGCTTTTTGGGTAATATGGTCTACCAACGGTTGTGGTTTGGCAATCCCTGTCACCAGGACGACATCTTTATTTTCGATATCAATCTGTTTTCCATTGGCATTCACTGGTTCAAAATAAGTTATATGGCTAAATGTGATCGGGGCTGTTCTGTTATAACGGCGCATTTTTTTTTCTATACGTATTTTGTCTTCATTAGAAATATTGGCGGGACATTTTGTAATGACTATGATTTGCGCCCGTTTGGATTCCATAAGTAAGTCTCTGAAATTTCCGGCGGGAAATACAAACATCGGTTGTGAAAAGGACCGGAAATCGAATAAGAGGATACTAAATAAAGGCGATAATTTTCGATGTTGATAAGCATCATCCAAAATAATAAGCTGATGATCCCCCTGAAGTTTTTCTATGCCCGTACAACGATCTTCGCATACTGCTACAGTGACATTTGGAAGCTTGTTTTTGAACTGTAAAGGTTCATCACCTACATCTGTCGCCAAAGAATCTATTTGCACCATCCGGAATCCTTTTGTTTTTCGACCATAACCTCTGCTGAGGATAGCTACGTTGTACTGCTTGCTAAGATAGGAGACAACAAATTCGGTCATGGGGCTTTTACCGGTACCGCCAACAGCTAAATTACCGATTACGATGGTAGGAATTTGGAAAGATCGAGCCGGTAGCAACTGAAAATCATAGAGCCGATTTCGTAACCATACGACTGACCCATAGATCAGCGAAAAAGGAAGAAGAAGATATCGTAGAAAAAGCCACATTATTTTGGTATTACTGTCAATCCAATATCTGTAATTTCTTTTAAAGGATTATCTCGCATATTCTGTTCAATGGATATTGTATATAATCCGGTGTCCGGAAATATATAATCTTTATGGAGAATAGCCTGCTGATTGTAAAGACTACCCGATGATTTTCCGGTCCACTTTCCATCGGATTTTGCCAATTTAACTTCCTTACGGAAGGTATATGTTTTCTTATTGGGACCCTGTTGGTAAATCAACACAAAGAGATTGGAAAAAGCATATTCTGGTGTATGACGTACATCCATATATACATCGTATTTCTTCGTATTGTCACTAATATGGAATTGAAAACTAGGATGTGAGGTATACAGCCATGTCTTATTTTCGATGGGTTTATTTTCATTTAGAATGGCAGTTTGGTCACAAGATGCCCATAAACCAATACTTAAAGTTCCAAAAAGAAAAGCCTTTAGTTTCATTTTAAATCTATAAAAATAGAATATGCCTAACATTTTAAGATTAGGCATATTTGTTTTATTCTGTTTTTGAGGAAGTGTTGTTATTGCCTCTGTTTTTATTTCTATGCCGATTAAAGCGTTTTTTAGGTCTATTATTTTGCCCTTCTTTATTCTCTTTGCCACCCGTTGCCGTAACAGCACTATCCGGATTGTTCTGCTGTTTAGCTACGGCCTGTTTTGGTGGATTTTGTTCAGCTTTATCGCTTTTCTGACCATTCTTATTTTCCGGTTTAGCGTTACTATTGCTTTTAGTTTTCCGCTTTTTCTTTCTCTTGTTACGGTCATCTAGGCGTGTTAAGCTATCCTGGCCGACTACATTTTCGTAATCGTAGTTGACAATCTTCTCCTCCCGGATATCTTCGGTCTCTATTGCGCTTGATATGGCCTCAGGTTTGATACCCTGCTTATTCATTTCGACAAGTTCTTTGACTTGTTGAACTGGCATTGCAATCCAGTTTTCTGCTCCGGGGAAAGAAAACCACATCATTTTTTTGAAGATATCGGTTTTCTGTAAATAAGCCACACCTTTTAGTGTTTCAATACGGTCAATATTGTTAGGAATGTCTTTCAGCGCATCCATGTAGCTGTCCAATTCATAATTGAGACAGCATTTCAATTTACCGCATTGCCCGGCTAGCTTTAACGTATTTAACGATAGATTCTGATAGCGCGCTGCTGAAGTGGATACGGTTTTAAAATCCGTCAGCCAGGTAGAGCAACAAAGTTCACGGCCACAGGATCCGATACCGCCAAGGCGGCTTGCCTCCTGGCGCATTCCGATCTGGCGCATTTCTATCCGTATACGGAATGCTTCGGCCATCTTCTTGATCAATTCACGAAAATCCACACGACCTTCGGCAGTATAATAAAACGTCGCTTTTGTTTTATCGCCCTGATAGTCTACATCAGAAATTTTCATGGATAAGCCCAGATCCAAAGCAAGCTTACGTGCCTTATGCATGGTTTCCCATTCCAGATCTTTTGCGGCATTATACTTTTCTACATCCACTTCATTTGGCTTCCGATAGATCTTTTTTGTGACCGATTCTGCGGTAACATTGTTCTTTTTCAATTGCAGCCTGACCAATTCACCCGTCAAAGAAACATGGCCAACGTCATATCCTCCCGTTGAGGGCTCTACAACGACCATCTCTCCCATTTCAAGGTATAAGTTGTCTACATTAATAAAGAAATCTTTTCGAGATCCCTTAAATCGTATTTCTACGATATTGAATGGTTTATAGTTTGATGGCATATCCATATCGGAAAGCCAGTCATATACATCTAATTTATTACATCCGCTAGTCATGCAAGAGCCATTATTTTGGCATCCTGCCGGTGTTCCACTTGCTGTGGTCGTACCGCAACCTCCGCCGGATGAGCAACTGCCACATCCCATAGTTTTCTATTTATATATATTGAGTTCCTTTCGGAAACGTTTTGTATTTGTATATTAATGTTAACTGCAAAGATAAATCTAAAAATAATATTTTGGGATTTGCATTTCTTTCTACAAAATAATGCGTTTCCTCAAATAGATTTATTGTTGCTTCAATTTGTTCTACTGTGTAATGTACTGCAAATTTTTGGACAAAATCCAATTCTTTTGCAGGTAAAAAGACAAGACTGGAGAGGCCTTCCTTAATCAAAATAATCTGGCGCATCATGTTGATGGCATAAAAAAGAAAGGTCTTTTGATTTTCACGGCCCATTTTGGATAAATCCTCTTCCACTAAAGAGATCATATTTGTGCCAGCATCCGATACGATAAATCGCAGCCAGTTTACCAAAATACCAAAATGATTATTGGTTTGTGTATTCAACTGATTAAGCGCTTCCTGCAAGTTGCCATCTGCTATAAAAGCTATTTCGGAGGCTTCCTGATCGGACAGGTGATGCGTTGTTTTCAAATATTGTGCGACTTCGGCATGGTCCAGTTTTTTTATTTTGACCAGCTGTGTCCGTGAGATAATGGTGTTTAAAATTTTATCCTGGTTTTCAGCCACCAGAATAAACAACGTTTTTTCGGGCGGTTCTTCAATCAATTTCAATAAGGCATTGCCTTGGGCATCCAAGTATTCAGGCAACCACATGATCAACACTTTATATTCAGCCTCAAATGCTTTAAGGCTCAATTTCTTGATGATACCATGTGCTTCGGCAATATTGATATTGACCTGCTTATTGTCTGCATCCAGTTGATTGCGCCAGTATTCCAATCCCATGTAAGGATTAGTCAAAAAGGACTTTCGCCAGTTTTCAGCGTAATCAGCTGCTGTATCTTCTTTGTGTTTGGCAATAAAGGGATAAGACATATGCAAATCCGGATGAATCAGCTTGCTATATTTTCGACAAGATGGACATTCGCCGCAACTATCCGTAGCGTGTTTATTTTCACAGTTTAAAAATTGAGCATAGGCATAGGCCAGTGCAAGGCTTCCTGAACCCTCTGGGCCTAAAAATAATTGCGCATGGCTCACACGGTTTTCATGAACCG
Source organism: Sphingobacterium sp. DR205 (assembly GCF_011064245.1). Taxonomy (NCBI): domain Bacteria; kingdom Pseudomonadati; phylum Bacteroidota; class Sphingobacteriia; order Sphingobacteriales; family Sphingobacteriaceae; genus Sphingobacterium; species Sphingobacterium sp. DR205. Next base: position 7,316 of record NZ_CP049333.1, read on the forward strand.
TATGAACAAGATGTTCTTTGATGTCTTTATGCCCAATGATATCTTTAAACTGCATACACTACTGCTATTATACAAATGTAATAAATATTGTGATTTATCAGGGCGTATTTGTTTTCTATACTTTTGAAAGCGTGCTTATTAATTGAAATACAATTGCTTAATTAAGTGCTCTAAATCTGTGTTTGTGGAAAGAAAGGCGTTTACAAAACGGAAAAATATTGATTAATTTGTGTATTATTGCACATAATAATTAGTAATTAGGAAATGAGATTCATTGTATCAACATCAATTTTATTAAAGCAGTTACAAGCTATCAATGGAGCATCTAGTACAAGTACTGTTTTACCAATTCTGGAAAACTTTCTTTTTGAAATAAAAGACAATAACTTGACTATTTCTGCTACGGATCTACAGACAAGTATGGTTACTTCTTTACCGATTGAGGCAAAAGAAGAAGGAAGAGTAGCTATGCCTTCAAAGATCTTGATAGAAACATTAAAAACTCTTCCCGATCAGCCTGTTGCTTTTTCGGTAGACATGAATACATTGGCTATTGAGATCAGTGCAGGTGATGGTAAATATAAATTGAGCGGAGAAAATGCAGATGATTTTCCTAAAATTCCTTCGATTGACAATGGATCTATTATCCAGATGCCAGCTCCAGTACTTTCTGAAGCGATCAGCAAGACCATCTTTGCGGTAAGTAATGATGAATTAAGACCGGCGATGTCTGGAGTTTTGGTTCAATTGGCTGAGAAAAATGTGACTTTTGTCTCGACAGATGCACATAAACTGGTACGTTACACCAGATCGGATATCAGTGCTGAAAAACCAGCTTCACTTATTTTACCTAAGAAGGCACTTTCTTTACTAAAATCGTCATTGCCTTCGGATGATACAAAAGTATCTATTGAGTATAATCAGACCAATGCATTTTTTAGTTTTGGCAATATCAATCTGATCTGCCGTTTGATCGATGAGCGCTATCCTGATTATGCTGCGGTGATTCCCCAGCTCAATCCGAACAAACTGACGGTTGATAGATTGCTTTTCTTAAATACATTAAGAAGGGTTGTTATTTTCGCCAATAAAACCACACACCAGGTACGGTTGAAGATATCAGGTAGTGAATTGAATATCTCGGCTGAAGATCTGGATTTCTCCAACGAAGCACATGAGCGTTTGTCCTGTCAGTTTGAAGGGGATGATATGGAAATAGGTTTTAATGCCAAGTTTTTGGTTGAGATGTTAAACAACCTTGAAAGTGAAGAGGTCGTTATCGAAATGAGTACGCCAAATCGTGCAGGCTTGTTGATTCCTGCTACTTCAGAGGATCATGAAGATATTTTGATGCTGGTTATGCCTGTAATGTTGAATAACGCTTAATCTTCTGATCAGCTTTGGAACTAATTACACATCTTCTTGACTTTATTCTCCATATTGATAAACATTTGGTTGAGATTGTCAATGACTATCAGTTATGGACATACCTTATTCTGTTTCTGATCATTTTTGTTGAAACAGGGGTGGTTGTCATGCCTTTCTTACCCGGAGATTCCTTATTGTTTGCTGCGGGAATGCTAGCCGCACAGCCAAATGAATTGAATGTCTGGCTAATGATATTGATTTTATTGATCGCTGCGGTAACCGGTGATTCACTCAACTACTCCATCGGAAAGCATTTTGGAATGCGATTGACCAAATTCAAGCTTTTTGGCAAACAGGTTGTCAAAGATGAGCAGATTGCCAAAACACACGCTTTTTATGAAAAGTATGGTAGTAAAACAATTGTAATTGCTCGTTTTGTACCTATTGTACGCACATTAGCACCATTTGTTGGTGGTATCGGAAAGATGAATTATGGTACTTTCATTACATACAATGTTGTTGGAGCAATATTATGGGTAGGAGGTATTACACTAGCGGGCTATTTTTTGGGCAATATCCCAATTATTAGAGATAACTTTTCGAAGGTGGTACTGCTGATCATTTTCCTATCGGTATTACCTATTATATTTGAGTTGGTAAAAGAGAAAATAAAAACAAAGAAGGGGATCCAATAGGATTCCCTTTTTAATTTGTTGCCTATGGAAGTCGTTTCTCAACTGGTCGATTTTATCCTGCATATTGATCAACACTTGTTGCAGATCGTCAATACCTATGCAGGATGGACTTATTTCATTCTATTCTTGATTATCTTTGCTGAAACAGGATTTGTTGTTACACCGTTCCTTCCGGGAGATTCAGTTTTATTTGCTTTAGGTGCCATTATTGCGCGACCGGAAAGCAATCTTTCACTGTCCCTTTTCTTATTTATTCTTATCTGTGCGGCGATTTCTGGCGATTTTGTTAATTATGAGATCGGCAAATATTTTGGAATCCGGGTTTTTAAACCTGACTCAAAAATTTTTAAACCATCCTATCTTCTGAAGACGCAGGATTTCTATGCTAAATATGGTACTAAGACCATTGTTTATGCGCGTTTTGTCCCCATTGTCAGGACCTTTGCCCCTTTTGTAGCGGGTATTGGCAAGATGCCATACAGCATTTTCGGTAAATATAATATACTAGGAGGCATAGTGTGGGTATCCTTATTTATTCTGGCGGGTTACCTTTTTGGACAGATTCCTTTTTTCAGGAATAACTTTTCCTGGGTTGTATTAGCGATCATATTTATCAGTCTAATACCCATGTTGATACAGTTTTTAGCCGTTAAAAGGTCAAAAAAAGATTAAACGTTAAATACTAAATTCAGTCTTTTAAGGTTAAAGGATTGGTATGAAATATTTCATTTTAGCGTTTACCTTATTTGTCGCGCAGCTTACATTGGCACAACGTGTCAAAGTCGATCGTCATCAGGCAAAAGAAGCCTTTGATCTGTTGAATAAAATTCGAACAAATCCAGAGCGATATAAAAAGGAACTGAAGCTTTTTAATTTACATAAGATTACCCGAACAAAGCTTAATTGGAATAAACAGCTTGCCGAGGTAGCGGAATACCGGGCCAAGGATATGGCTAAACGGTCTTATTTTGATCATGTTTCTCCGGAGGGCTATGGACCCAATTATTTTATTGAAGAAGCCGGATACGAGTTAAATCAGTCTTGGCTAAAAAAAAGGAGCGCCAATAACTTTGAATCCATTGCTGCTAATCGCGCCAGTGCGACTGATGCGATAAAAGCGTTAATCATAGGAAAAGAAGCACCCGGTTATCATCACCGTACGCATCTGCTAGGGATGGATCGATGGAACGCATCGCTGTATGATATTGGAATCGGTTATGTTAAGTGTAAGGGGGCCAAACCTTATGAAAGCTATCTCGTTGTTATTATTGCAAAGCATGATTGGTAAAGAAAATGAAAAATCATACCTTTGCATATGATAAAATCCATGACAGGATATGGCACGGCTTCCAAAGAGAACGGTAAAGTCAAATATAGTGTCGAAATAAAGTCCTTAAATTCAAAATTTCTTGAATTAAATCTTCGTCTGCCCAAAGTAGTTTCGGACAAAGAGCTGACCTTGCGCACAGAGTGCAGTAAGCTTCTTGAACGCGGCAAAGTTAATCTGAACGTAACCGTAGAATATACTGATCAAACAGCCAAGGCCTCATCTATCAACGCTGATTTACTGAAAAAATATTACGGTCAATTGCAGCAGATCGCAAATGAGCTAAATGATACGCATGTCAATCTATTTGAATTGGCGTTAAATATGCCCGAAGTTGTCACCAACAACGACGATACCGTTGATGATGAAGAATCGAGCGTATTGATGGATGCTTTTTATGATGCGGTCCAACATTTCAATACATTCCGTGAGGACGAAGGAAATGTATTGGCTCAAGATCTAAAAAAGCGAGCTGAGCTGATTTTGATTTATTTGAGTGAGGTCGAAGGTCTGGAAGTTGAGCGTATCCCCTTGATCAGACAGCGTATAGAACAATTTCTCAATGATAGTGTGGGTAAAGAGAACGTGGATCAGAATCGTTTTGAACAGGAGCTTGTTTACTATATAGACAAATTAGATGTCACTGAAGAGAAAGTTAGGTTGCGTTCCCACTGCAATTATTTCCTGAAAGCCTTTGATTCTGCCGATTCCAATGGTAAGAAATTAGGGTTTATCTCCCAAGAGATGGGCCGTGAAATCAATACCTTGGGATCCAAAGCTAATCATGCCGGAATACAACAGATCGTGGTTAGAATGAAAGAAGAACTAGAAAAAATAAAAGAGCAGTTGCTCAACGTATTATAAGGATGAGCGGTAAATTAATTATTTTCTCGGCACCATCAGGAGCGGGAAAAACAACTATAGTAAGAGACCTTTTAAGTAAACATGGGGATAAAATAGAATTTTCTATTTCTGCGAGTACCCGCGATCCAAGGGGGCAGGAGGTCGATGGAAAAGACTACTATTTTATGTCCAAAGAAGAATTTTTGCATAAAGTTGCCAAACAGGAGTTTATCGAATTTGAAGAAGTCTATTCGGGTACATTTTATGGTACGTTGCGTTCCGAGATCGAACGTATCTGGAAAGAGGGTAAAAATGTTATTTTCGATATTGATGTCGTCGGAGGATTACGCCTGAAATCTAAATTTCCGGATCAGGCAATCTCTATATTTGTACAGCCACCTTCATTAGAAGTGCTGAAAGAACGCCTTACCGGACGTGGCACAGATTCAGAAGAAAAGTTGCAGGAAAGATTTGCCAAAGCGGAACTGGAGCTTACCTATGCGAATAAGTTTGATGTGATCTTGAATAATTTTGATCTAGCAACAGCTTGCGCTGAAGCAGAAGAAATTGTAATGGGTTTCATCAATAAATAAAAAGCTAAATGAAAAAGATTGGTTTGTTCTTTGGTTCTTTTAATCCGGTGCATGTCGGGCATTTGATTATAGCAAATTACATGGCCAATTTTACCGGGCTGGATGAAGTATGGTTTGTGGTATCTCCACAGAATCCATTTAAGAAAAAATCAACTTTAGCGGATCCCTATGATCGTTTGGAAATGCTCAATCTAGCAGTTGAGGATTGCGAACATTTGCGCGTGAGCGATATCGAATTCCATTTGCCGGTACCATCCTATACCATAGACACCTTAACGCATCTGAAGGAAAAATATCCAACTAGAGAATTTGTGCTTCTGATGGGGGAGGATATCTTAGAATCATTGGAAAAATGGAAGAATGCCGAGATTATTTTGCGTGATTATCATATTTATGTGTATCCTCGGCCGGGCTACGACGGAGGGAAACTAAAGGATCATCCGGCTATAACCATGACTGATACGCCATTAATGGAGCTTTCTTCAACGTTTTTACGAAAGGCAATCAAAGAAAATAAGAATATTCAGTTTTTCACACCGCAAAAAGTGATTGATTTTATAGACAAAAAGGGCCTTTATTCCTAAAAGGCCATATTCTTAAGAAGAGTTTACTCCCTGGATTTCATAAGAGATTCAGGGATTTTTTGTTTTCCTATGGTTGGAAAGCTTATTGGAGAGGCCCTGATTTTGAATAGCTATACATCAGGCTTAATATAATCTGTGGTTTTGGATTTAACAAATGGAATTGTTTTTGGTAAGAATAATTTCTTTACTTTTAAATAGCATTATGTATACGATATGAGGAGTTTAATTTTATTATTTATCTGCCTAAGCCATTGGACCTGTGGCTTTGCACAGACAGGAGATGAGACGGGAAGTGATTATATCATGGACCCCGCTGCCATTGAATTCAGAACAAAGATGACGATACCTCCATATGGTTTGGCAAAGGTGAAAGCAATGATCGCCAAGTTGGCACCGGTGGAAGATAAAGACGGTTCAGATACTGGGTTACTGGCACTCTCAGCGACGGATTTTAAGAATTTAAGTTTACGTGAAAAATTTACGTATACCATGATTCATGCTGAGGTATATGCCCAGAATTGCGATATACCAGAAAATCAGAAGGCTATAGATCAAAAAATATTTGGTAAGTTGCTCGGTGGTTTTAATGAAGCCTGGTGGTCAGAAAGACAGACTGATTTTCTGGAGGAAAACAGGGATTCGGTCATGAAACTGATCCAGGAATCTGTTTTGAGAAGCAAACGAATGGGCGTGAATTATAAAGAGGCGATCGAACAGATCAATGGCTGGCAAATGATTCCATTTATCATTGAATATGCAAAGAAAACCCCGAAAGATAAGGATGCGTTGACTTTGTTGCTGTTACTAATGAAACGTGGCGAGTATAGCGAATTTATGAAGTCCACATCCTTCAAAAAGCTATATGGAGAGACGAGTAATTACTACTCCTATTTAGATTATAATAAGGAGAATGAAGCGTTAATATATCGTAGAGCAATTGGATATTACAATGAGAAAAAAGGTAGATAAATTAGGGGGCTGCTATAAAAAACGTCAAAATCAGTGAGGAAAGCATTATCCATATTGATCTTGTTTCTCTTGAGCTATATATCATTAGTAGGCCAGGAGAAGGGATATGTTTTAATCCCCGGGGGGGATTATCAAGTGGGGGATACGATGAGTCTGGATAATCCGAAAAGAACAGTACAAATTGAACCTTTTTGGATTGCTCAATACGAACTGACCAATGCCGAATTTGAAAAATTTGTACAGGCGACGAATTACCGGACCTTGGCCGAACGCTATCATAATGCCATGGTATTTGAGCCCGGGCTTGCGGAGTTCAGGTGGCTGCAGGACAGCACCGCTTATTGGCGTTTTCCGAATGGCATAAGCCGTGGCGGTATACAGGACAAAATGGATCATCCCGTTACCTGTCTATCTTTTAAAGATGTATTGGCCTATTGTGCTTGGGCTGATTGCAGATTACCTACTTTGGAGGAGTGGGAAGTCGCTGCGCGAGCGGGTGATGACGGTCGTTATTTTGAAGGGGTGAATAAAGAAAATATAGGGCAATACGCGAATATATGGCATGGTAGCGATCATCTTAAAGCAGACTATTCGGATGGGCATATGTATACTTCTCCGGTAGGGACTTTTAAACCAAATCCATGGGGGCTTTACGATGTATTTGGTAATGTATTTGAATTCTGTTCGGGCAAACTAAATAGGGATGGGGAGCGCGCTGTGGCTCATGCAAGAGGTGGCTCATGGTGGTGCAGCAAAAGGAGCTGTTCGGCCTTCAATACGGTTTATATCGGCTCTGTCAGCCCAAACGCGTCCTTCAGCAATCTTGGATTTAGGGTCGTAAAAAAAGCCTTTATCCCAAAGGATAAAGACTTTTAAAACAAGAAATCTTAAAAGATTGATTTTTTATCTTCCCATCCATCCACCATCGACAGTAAGGATAGTGCCGTGTACATAATCTGCCGCTTTTGAGGCGAGGAATACTGCCGGTCCTTTAAAGTCTTCCGGAGTACCCCAGCGTCCTGCGGGGATACGGTCCAAAATGGATTTCGAACGTTCGGGATCATCTCGCAGTGCTTCCGTATTATCCGTTGCGATATAACCTGGCGCAAAACCATTTACATTCACGCCTTTGGAGGCCCATTCGTTGGCAAAAGCCTTGACCAATGATCCTATCGCACCTTTGGATGCAGCATACCCCGGAACATTGATACCGCCTTGAAAAGTCAATAACGATGCCGTGAATACAATTTTGCCAGTTCCACGTGAAATCATATCTTTTCCAATTTCTCTTGTCAGAATGAATTGTGCATTCTGATTGATTTCAATGATTTCATCCCAGTATTCATCGGGGTGTTCTGCGGCCGGTTTACGAAGGATATTTCCGGCATTGTTGAATAGGATGTCTATGGTTGGATGCTCCGATTTTACTTTTTCAATAAACTTATATAATTCCGTTCTTTTTGAAAAATCACATTGGTACGCATAAAAGTTGCGGCCTAATGCCTGGATAGATCTTTCCACTGCGGAGCCCGTGGCCTCCAACGATGCCGAAACACCGATGATATCCGCTCCCGCTTCCGCTAATGCTTCCGCTATAGCCTTACCTATTCCCCTTTTACAGCCGGTTACCAAAGCGACCTTTCCGGTCAGATCAAAAGATTGCAGTATAGACATTATTTTGCGTATTTTATCGTTAATGGTTGATTTAAGTTATTTCTGAATTCTTTGATGTAGGATTGCCATTGATCAAAACTGGTTATTTTACCCGCCTTATTAAATGCTGCTCCGGCAAAATAAACCAAAGGTTGGTTGTTTTTTACTGTAGTCGCCAGCAAAAACTGTTTTGGACTATCTTTGAATACATAGTTTACTTTCGGTAAGATCAGGGCTGTTCCGGTGATTTTATCTCCTTCAGCAGGCTCCCAATATGCCAAAACACCATTTTTTGGGTCGTTTAAGAGTTGCGGTTGGTCCTCTTTTCGTTTGGCAAGACCAACGACTATAGGGGTGCTGCTTGCACTTGTATTTTTGACTGCATAACTTATTTTGTTGAGCTGACTTCCAGCATCCAGAGAAATTGTTTTTTCGACTTGTAACTGTTGTCCTTTTACATTTTCCGGTTCATAAGTAAGTTTAAATGTAGTGCGTAAAGGACCATTGTCCAATACTTCATATTGACGATAATGTTTATGATAGACGACTTGCTGGTCAATAAATGGAGTTGCATCTCCTACTCCTAGGGTCTGACCTACCGAATAATAATCTAAACCTTTACCGTGATCGGCATGGTAATCTCCTGTTTTATACCATTCGTCAATAACAAGGTCGTTACTACGTTTAGCCCAAAAATCAAATCCCTGGGCATCCTCAGAGCTACCTTCCAAAGCTTTTCCATAAGCTCTGAATGCGGCAATGTCATTTTCCCAGGCAAAGTCATCCTTACGTTCAGGGACATAACGTGCATAAGCCTTTGGAGTAACGGCTTGTGGATTGTTTCCGGTTACGCCAAAAGTTAACGAGCTTTTAGGGGCAATAGATACCTGTATCAGTACATTTTGCGGTTTCGGCTGTCCCAATTTCTCCAATTGGTAAGCCAGTTCAGCGTTATCCTTGCTACTGACAATCGTAAAGACATTTTTCTTCAGTTCGAAATGTTTTTCGAACCTTGTATAAGGAATACTGATCAGCTCCGTTCTGGTTACCGCTGAGGGATTATTTATTGTGATCGTCTTATTGTTTTGGGCAAAGGCGATACTTGAAAGCCCGAGCGTCAAACTTAATATGAATGTTTTTTTCATTTGGTACTTTTGTTAAAGAATCTCCAATCTAATATCTCCAATCTCATATCTCCAAAATACTACTTAAGCTCAGTGATAGCACATTTGTCCATGTCATCGTAGTCCAGGTTTTCACCCGCCATACCCCAGATAAATGTATAATTGGAAGTTCCTGCCCCCGAGTGAATTGACCAAGGCGGAGAAATGACCGCTTGATCATTATGCATCCAGATATGACGTGTTTCATCTATTGGTCCCATAAAATGAGATACCGCCTGACCTTCCGGCAATTCAAAGTAAAAATAAACCTCCATACGACGATCATGTGTATGCGAAGGCATGGTGTTCCATACCGATCCTGGCTTTAGTTCCGTCATTCCCATTTGTAATTGACAGGTTTGTACAACCTTATTCAGCAGCATTTGGTTAATGGTACGATGGTTGGCTGTTTCCAGTGATCCTAATTCTATTTTATTGGCATCTTCCTTGGTCACCTTTTTAGTCGGATAACTATGGTGAGCCGGGGTTGAGTTTAAATAAAATTTTGCCGGATTGGCGGCGTCTTTGCTTGCAAAATAAACTTCTTGAGCCCCCTGTCCAATATAGAGTGCTTCTTTGGTATTTAGGTCGTAAGTAACACCATCCACTTCGACCTGGCCATTGCCGCCGACATTGATGATACCCAATTCTCTTCTCGAAAGGAAGTAAGGTTCTTTTAGTAGCTCCGGAATGGTATCTAGTTTGATTTTTGTATTTACTGGCATTGCACCGCCGGCCATATAACGGTCATAGTGCGTGTAGACAAAATTGATTTTGTCGGTTTCAAAAACTTTTTCAATGAGAAAATTATCTCTTAGCCCTTGTGTATCTAAGGTTTTGTATTCTTTAGGCCCGATAGCATAGCGGGATTCAAAATTGATGCTCATAACTGAATTATTTTCTTTGTTTGAATGTTAAATTTAGGGCTAATATTTGTCAATAACGAGATAATCTTACGCAATCGATGTCGTAATTGAATTTCGGTAGAATGTTAAATACATCGGTTTAATGAAAACCAGATACATTAGTTGGATTTTAAAGTTATATTAGTTATCAAAGTTATGTAGGATCTTCATTACTTTATTTTAAATCCGCCTATCATTCTAAGAACTGAACTTACTTTGTGGGCATATTGGGAAGCAAATCTCAAAGTAAATTTGAAATTTGCATAGTTATTAATCGACGTATTTATTTAAATTTTTGATTAAAACACTTAAAGAAACTACCTCGATGCCCTTGCTCATAGCCCAGCTTTCGGATGAAGGAATTACCACAAAAGTATGCTTGGGTTGAATATCTTTAATAGCTATATGATTGCCTTTGGACAAGGTTGGCGAATAGGAAGCTTTACATTCAATGGCAATAATTTGGCGATTGAGCTGTATCACAAAATCAATCTCGGCACCGCCTGCTGTTCGGTAAAAACAGATTTCCGCTTCGGGAAATGTACCTCGTAAATTGGCGAGTACAATCGTTTCCCAAATAGCACCAAAAGCCGGATGTCCTGAAAGCTCTTCAAAAGAACGAATACTCAGAAGTGCCGATACAATACCTGAATCAGAAATATATACTTTTGGTGCTTTTACCAAGCGCTTACCCATATTTGAAATATATGGTTCTACTACATCCACCATATAGGTACTTTTCAGCAAGTCAATATAATTTTTTACAGTTTGATTGCTTACTCCCAATGAATTGCCCAAAGTGGAATAATTGACGGTCTGTCCATTTACGTGTGCAAGCATCTGCCACAAACGCCTCATTGTGGCAGGAGTGAAATTGACCCATTGCAACAGGTCGCGCTCCAAAAAAGTAGCAATAAAACTATTAAGCCACTCAAAAGAAACGCGATCACTTATTGCTAGCATACTTCGAGGGAAACCTCCTCTTTCAAAATATTTTTCGATAGGAATATCCGGTAATTCAGACCATAAAAGAGGTGTTAATTGCTTGTAAATAATCCGTCCTGCAAGTGATTCAGAACTCTGCATTAATAAGTCCCGAGAAGCCGACCCTAAAACTACAAAGCAGCTTGGCTTATTCCATTCGTCGACCAAACTCCTGAGAAGGGGAAAAAGTTCTGGCTTTCGCTGAATTTCATCAATGCAAATTAGCTTGTCTTTCTGATTTGAAAGAAACCATTCCGCATCATTCAGCTTTTCTAGATCCGAAGGACGCTCCAAATCCAGATATAGGGTTTCGGATGGATAATCCGCCATTAAATGCTTTACCAATGTGGATTTGCCACATTGGCGAGGACCAATAATTGCTGTTACCGGAAAATGCCGTATCGCATCAAGTATATCCTGTCCGTTTATCCGAGGTAAAAACATTTTAGATCATTATTTCTATAAATAACAAAAATACAAAATTGATTGGAAACTATGCAAATCTCAAAGTAAATTTGAAATTTGCGTAGTTGATGGTTGGTATATTACCAATAGAATGGAAAATTATTGCGATCGTAATAGGATCACCCATGCTTTGTTATTAGCAATAAAGTTATTAACTTTAAAACAATACACCAATTATTAGCATGCTCAAAACCAATTTTGTTCAATCGCTATATACACGATCAAATACCCCTAGGCAATACGACGGCTATCTGGCATTTTTGCCCGAGGGCGAGCGACAGTTGTTTCCCGTAGCACTGGCAAGTCAGCGCATATTCCAGACAAGTGATTTCGTATGGATCGAATGTAAGGAAAATGGTATCGATACACCACGTTCCACGACCATTGAGATAGGGGATTATTCGCTTTGGCTTCATCTCCATTTCATTGGACAGGGAAAACTGAAGCTGACCGAATCATTGCTGATGTCTTCGGGGCAGGCCCATTGCTACCATTTAAATGAAGGGGAGCCAGAATTGCTCCTCGATGAAGGAAAATCATGGTTTCTGATCCTTGGGGTTGCGGGAAAACATCTAGACAGTTTAATGGTTGACTATCCGAAATTGAAGGAGTTAATGGCCGACGGTAATCAGCGTCCGCAATCTTATCTCGGATATACGCCGATTCAGAGTAAGCTCTATAATGTTTTGGAATCGCTGCGACGCTTTGAATTTCGTTCTTTTGGAACAGCCTTTCAACTCGCAAATTGGAACTTGCGCTTATTCCAGCAGCTATTTCAGGACCTAAAACCTAATCAGCAGCCTGCCGGAGATCATAGTGATTCCCTGCTCTATCAGAAAGCTGTCATGTATATCCGTCGGCATTACGACGACGAAGATATGTCTGTCGCAAAAATTGCGGAAGCAATGAACGTCAGCCCCCGTAAGCTGTCCCGTAGTTTTCAGGGAAAATCGTTCACGGTTGTTGGTATGATACTCGAATATAGATTGATGGATGCGAGGGAATACCTAATTCATTCGGATGATTCTCTGGCAGGGATAGCTTTCGCATTGAATTTTGCTTGTCCCAAACATTTTGCCCGGGCGTTTAAAAAGCGGTTTGGAATTGGTCCCAATGAGTTTAGAGCGCAACGTCGTAACAAGGAATCCTTTGTTAAGCGATCATATCCCCAGTCTTAGCGCGTCATCACATTTTTCATTACCTAGCCGACAGCCTTTAATCCATATTCATTTAGACGATGTTCAGTTCGTCGCTCTGCTGTCAACTTATGGTGACAAGTAGCGCTGTGCTTGTGTATTGCTTGAAAAATTTGGGTTCTGAAAGATCAGCGTCAACTGTAATACGCCAATCATTTGTATAAATGAGCTCGGCGGCGGCGTATTGTTAAGGACATTTGATGAAATGTTAAGGACGTTTAGTAAAATGTTAAGGACATTTGATGAAATGTTAAGGACGTTTAGTAAAATGTTAAGGACGTTTAGTAAAATGTTAAGGACGTTTGGTGAAATGCTAAGGACGTTTAGTAAAATGCTAAGGACGTTTGGTTAAATGATAAGGACATTTGATGAAATGTTAAGGACGTTTGGTAAAATGTCAAGGACATTTAGTGAAATGCTAAGGACGTTTGGTAAAACGCTAAGGACATTTGATGAAATGTTAAGGACGTTTGGTAAAATGCTAAGGACGTTTGGTAAAATGCTAAGGACGTTTGATGAAATGTCAAGGACGTTTTGTTCATCTCTCCTTAGCAACGGTAAGTGTTTGCTTACCCCTAAAATCTGTCTTTAAAAGGGTGTAGACCTTGATTTTTGCCTGATTTTAATTGCTAGGTGTCAAAATCGGCAACAAAAAGTCCTGTCCTGCCGGAAAGTTGGCCGATTTTGCCCCCTAGTTCGTCAGCCCGCTGTCGTAGATTTGAGCCATTAACAAAATTAGTTACATTTTTAATTATTTCAATTATGGCAAAGCCAACATTATCAAACCAAATCAAGACAGAAGCAACATTGCTTAAGTATGCTGAAAATGTTTTCAAAAAATCTACTGAAAACGCCAATCTATTTCCAGAAGCCACAGCACTTTTGGCAGAACTCGGTGTCGTACTCGAGCTTTTCCGGGACGGTATTACCGAAGCGAATTATCGCGACAAACGTCAGGTCGTGATCAAAAATCAATATGGATCCCGGCTAAAACAGGCCTTATACCATCTTTCTCTACACGTGGAACTTGTAGCAAATGGCGATGCCAATCTGATTTTGGCTGCGGGATTTATCCCATCGAAGACCAAGGTAAGCGGTAGCTACTATGGACTTTCTCCGAAGCCAAACGGACTGGTTGTACAGCTGGCTGTGCAAGGATTGCTGATCGCCGAAATGACGGTCAAATCGTGGAAAGGAGCCCGATTTTATCAATTTGAATACCGCGCGGTCGGTACCGTTCCTTGGACCACGGTCATTAGTCCAAAATCAAAGATAACGATTAAGGACTTGGAGCACCTCAAAGAGTACGAGTTTCGTGTAACCTACCTGGGGCCTGATCCGACACCGGTCTACAGTGACGTTGTTCGCTGTTATATCGTGTAACCTATAGGAGCGGTGATTTTCCGTAGCTAAGATCAAAGGCACGGAAAATTACCGCTCTTTTTTACGGAAAATATTTTTTTCTTTATTAGCTTTAAAAAACAATGACCAATTTAAGCATAACCATGGATCTTAAGAGCATCACAATCAATCATCCACTGCGGAGTATAAATTACCTGACAAAAGATATTGGTTTTCCAAGTAATCTGGAAGAACAGGCTTTATTGAATTACCGGAAAGCACACGACCAAGCTTGGTTTATGAAAATCCGCTTTGAACAGGAGCAGGGAAATGCCCTGCTGGAATCCATAGCGCTGTCAGATCTAGATGCCGAGATTACCGAATTAGTAGCTATGTTAGATTGGTACAGCGATACAGGTGCTTTGAACAAGGAATTGCCTTTGGTCGAGGTGGATATCAAATTACAGATCGAACTGCGCGACTGTTACCTCAAGATCGAGGCAGCACATCGCAATACCATAAAATTCTATGATCGTATTGCCTTGCGTGAACAAGAGTATAATGATATCGTAGATACGTATTATAGGTATGACAAACCACTCGATCCGTTAAAATTTAACGTGCTGGATGATGTATTTGAATTTTCTAGTGATATGAATGTTGATATAGAATCGCTAAGTATCGATCTGGAGGATTTTTTATCCGTATTATCAAGTGTATATGACCTACTGGAAAAATATTTTGTAGCGTACCATGAGCTACATAAGGGCTATGGAGAGACAGTTCATAAAATGGCAGCACTTACAAAATCGGCTCAGGTACTCCGGCCATTCTGGGAAGCTCATACCTGATTCTTTCCGTCCTGAGACCCGGGCACCGCTGCTCAGATAAGCGAGCTGGTCTCGCAGTAATTATCATATTTTTTACTTCTCGGTTTTAGATTTATTAACTTCGTATATGGTAAAGAAAAAACCGAATATTTTAGTTGTTAATGACGATGGTATTACAGCTCCGGGAATTAAGGTGCTGTTGGAGGAAATGCAAAAAATCGGAAATGTCGTTGTCGTGGCACCGGACTCCGCTCAATCGGGGATGGGACATGCGATCACGCTCGGTAGGCCGCTGCGATTAGATAAGATCAATCTTTATGAAGGGGTTGAAATGTATCAATGTTCGGGAACACCGGTAGATTGTGTCAAGCTTGCCGTAAATAAAGTTTTCAAAGGGCAAAGACCGGATATCTGTGTGTCCGGTATTAATCACGGGCTCAATAATTCAATTAATGTTTTATACTCTGGAACAATGTCTGCTGCGGTCGAAGGAGCTATCGAAGGAATTCCTTCTGTAGGTTTTTCGCTGGACAATTTTTCCCATGATGCGGACTTTAGTTACTGTAGACCTTATGTGATTTCCATAACGGAACAAGTTTTGGCCAACGGCCTACCTAAAAATACATTGCTCAATGTCAATTTTCCGCAAACACAAGGATTTAAAGGTATTAAAATTTGCAGACAGGCTGGAGGGCACTGGGTAGAGGAATTTGATGAACGTATTGATCCGCATAACCGTGACTATTATTGGACGACAGGAAAATTTGTCTTGCAAGACCGTGGAGAAGATACGGATAGTTTTGCATTAGCAAATGGCTATGTATCCGTTGTTCCTACACAATTTGACATGACCGCACATCATGCTATTCCGGAACTGAATTCATGGAGTTTTGATCATTTGGATGGTATGAACAAATACAGCAAGCGTGAAAAATAATCTTTGGATAGGCCTGGGCATAGGCCTTATATTTCCCTTACTCGCATTTTTGCTGGTGCGTTTCACCGATCTTGAACTTCATTTTCTGCCCGAGAAGCCAATGGCAACATATACCATTGCCGTATTGATCAATTTGATTTTTTTAAGGTTTGCTTATCGCTCAGGAAATGATCACATAGGGAAAGGAATTATCATCATGACATTTTTGGCCATGATATTATATTTAATTACACATAAAGTGACTGTATAAAACAAAAATGTAAATTCACTGTGGCTATACCACAGCGGATTGTTTAAAATGTTTTATCTGTCCATTTTTTAAAGAAGAATAAAATGAAATTAACATTGGGGTTTTCTCCCTGTCCGAACGATACATTTATTTTTGATGCCTTGATCCATCATAAAATAGATACCAAAGGGTTGGATTTTGACGTAGCTTATCAGGACGTTGAGACATTGAATTTAAAGGCTTTTCAGGGAGAACTGGATATCACCAAATTGAGCTATCATGCTTTTGCTTATGCCGTTGAAGATTACGAACTGTTGGATGCGGGCAGCGCCTTGGGCTTTGGCGTAGGGCCGATGCTGATCACTAAAGATGCTGCTTTGGCAGAAGTGCTCCAGGAGAAGCTAAAAAATGCTGACGGTCTAGGCGAATTTGATAAGTTAAAGGTGGGATATCCAGGGAAGTTTACGACTGCAAATTTTCTGTTGGGCTTGGCATTTCCGGAATTAACCAATAAAATAGAACTGGTTTTTTCTGATATAGAAGGCGCACTATTGGATGGTTCAATTGATTTGGGGCTTATTATTCATGAAAATCGGTTTACCTATGCAGAAAAAGGGCTGTATAAAGTCGTCGATTTGGGTGAATATTGGGAAAGTACGACAAAATTTCCGATTCCGCTGGGTGGTATTGTCGTAAAACGTTCGTTGCCGAAGGATGTGAAAGAAACGCTTAATGCAATTTTAAAAGAGAGTGTCGAGTTTGCTTTTGCAAATCCAAAGTCTGGATTGGAATTTATCCGTAGCCATGCGCAGGAGATGAGTGAGGAAGTGATGTATAAGCATATTGAACTTTATGTCAATAAATATTCAGTTGAATTGGGCATTGAAGGACGGAATGCAATTACTAAAATGTTTCAAAAGGCGCAGGAGATGGGCTTTATCCCGCATTCGGATAAAAAATTGTTTCTTTCATAACACCGTTTTACGATTTGGTGGCCGCAATAGCAGGAGGCTCGTGCAGCAGCGCTACCGGTTGGTAAAATAAGATGCGCATCCGATTGAAAAAAATAACGCAAAAAAAATAGTGGTAAGCTGTTAGATATCATATCTAATAACTAAATTTGCCCGATTAGTGTCAAATTGTCTGCAATTTTACTTTGGAGTCATTATTGTACAAAATCTTTAGTTGAGATAGAAAAAAAATTATGTTAAAGTTTTTAAGTAAATTATTTGGAAGTAAATCCGAAAGAGATATCAAGGGGATTCAGCCGGTTGTAGAGCAAATCAAAGCTGAATATGATAAACTTTCAAATCTAACCAATGACGAGTTACGTGCCAAGACCGCTGACTTCAAAGAAAGAATTAAAAATTACCTCGCAGATATTGACCAAGAAATAGATACGCTAAAAGCTGAAGCGGATCAAGATGAGGACGATATGGCTAAAAAGACTTCTATTTACGAACAAGTGGACAAATTGTCGAAAGATCGTGATAAGAAGTTGGAAGAGATATTGAAGGATATTTTGCCCGAGGCGTTTGCTGTGGTGAAGGAAACTTCAAGACGTTTGACAGAAAACGAAGAATTGGAAGTTACTGCCAGCGATTTTGACCGAGAACTTGCTGTCTACAAGCCAAACGTTATTATCAATGGTGATAAAGCGATCTGGAAAAACAAGTGGATGGCAGCAGGTACTGAGGTAACCTGGAATATGATACATTATGATGTACAGTTGATCGGTGGTATTGTACTGCATAGCGGAAAGATTGCTGAGATGGCGACCGGTGAGGGTAAGACATTGGTCGGAACCTTGCCAACTTATCTAAACGCACTTTCCGGACAAGGGGTACATATCGTGACCGTCAATGACTATCTTGCCCGTCGTGACTCCGAATGGAACGCACCTTTATTTGAATTCCATGGCCTATCCGTAGATTGTATTGATAAACACCAACCAAACTCGCCACAACGTCGTAAGGCTTACCAATCGGATATCGTATATGGTACGAACAACGAATTTGGTTTCGACTATTTACGCGATAATATGGTTCAGACGCCTGATGCATTGGTGCAAGGAAAATTGCATTTTGCCATGGTCGATGAGGTTGACTCCGTTTTAATTGACGATGCCCGTACGCCATTGATTATTTCAGGTCCGATCCCGCGTGGCGATCAACATGAATTCTATCAATTAAAACCACGTATTGAGCGTTTGGTACATGTTCAAAAAGCTTATATCAATACCGTATTAAATGATGCTAAAAAGGCATTGGCTGCAGGTGATTCTGATGTAGAAGGTGGTGGTCTAGCTTTATTGAGAGCGTACAGGGGTTTACCTAAAAATAAAGCCTTGATCAAATTCTTGAGTGAAGGTGCCAATCGTTCTATCTTGCAAAAAGTAGAAAACTACTATATGCAAGAGCAAAATAAAAATATGCCTAAAGTTGATGCAGAGCTTTATTTTGTCATTGATGAGAAGAACAATCAGGTCGAACTGACTGAAAAAGGTATTGAATTAATCACAGCGACAGGAGAGGATCCGTCATTCTTTATTCTACCTGATGTAGGTACTGAAATTGCGGAAATTGAAAAGTCTTCGTTGACCTTGGAAGAAAAAGCTGCTCAGAAAGAAGATCTATTGCGTGATTACTCGATTAAAGCAGATCGTATCCACTCCATTAATCAACTATTGAAAGCATATACCCTGTTTGAGAACGATGTGGAATATATCGTGGATGAGGGTAAAGTGAAAATTGTCGATGAGCAAACAGGCCGTATCATGGATGGTCGTCGCTACTCAGACGGTTTGCACCAAGCGATCGAAGCAAAAGAGAATGTGAAAGTCGAAGATGCGACACAAACTTACGCGACGATTACCTTGCAGAACTACTTCCGTATGTACCATAAACTTTCGGGTATGACAGGTACTGCTTCAACAGAAGCCGGAGAGCTTTGGGAAATTTATAAATTGGATGTAGTAGAAATTCCTACCAATCGTGTTGCCCAACGGGAAGACCGTCAGGATCTGATTTACCGTACTGCACGCGAAAAATACAACGCAGTAGCCGAAGAAATTCAACGGTTGACAGATCAGGGACGCCCTGTGCTAGTCGGTACAACATCGGTAGAAATTTCCGAGCTATTGAGCCGTATGCTTCAATTACGTAAGATCAGACATAATGTATTGAATGCAAAGCTTCACCAAAAAGAAGCCGATATCGTTGCTGAAGCCGGACGTCCCGGACAAGTGACTATCGCGACGAATATGGCGGGTCGTGGTACGGATATTAAATTGACTGAAGAAGTAAAAAATGCTGGTGGTCTTGCAATTATCGGTACTGAAAGACATGAATCCCGTCGTGTCGACCGTCAGCTACGTGGTCGTGCTGGTCGTCAGGGAGATCCGGGATCATCACAATTCTTCGTATCGTTAGAAGACAACTTAATGCGTTTGTTTGCTTCTGAAAGAATCTCCAATATCATGGTGAAAATGGGGGTCGAAGAGGGTGAAGTGATGCAACATAGCATGTTGACCAAATCTATCGAACGAGCACAACGTAAGGTTGAGGAGAACAACTTTGGAATTCGTAAGCGTCTATTGGAATACGATGACGTAATGAACTCACAACGTACTGTAATCTATACGAAGCGTAAAAATGCATTGTTTGGTGAACGTTTGGATGTGGATTTGAATAATATGATCTTTGACGTTGCTGAGGAGATTGTCGCTGAAGCGAAGGAGCAAGGAAATTACGAAGACTTTCAAATTGAGGTCATCCGTATTTTTGCCATCACACCAGAAATCACGGCAGAAGAATTTGCCCAAGGAAAGATCGAAGGGTTGACAGATCGTCTTTTTGATCAAGCAAGCAGAGCATATCATCATAAAATAGAAGCGATTGGTGCATTAACAGTTCCTGTATTGAATAATGTGTATGCTGAACGAGGACAGATTGTTGAAAACGTGGTAATTCCATTTACAGATGGTATCCGTGGTATTCAAGTTTCTGCGAATCTGAAGAAAGCGATTGATAGCAATGGTAAAGAGGTTTTCAAATCCTTTGAAAAAGGCATTGTATTGGCTTTGATCGACGAAGCATGGAAAGAGCATTTACGTGAAATGGATGATCTAAAACAATCTGTTCAAAATGCTGTTTATGAACAAAAGGATCCAATCATTATCTATAAAATGGAAGCCTTTAATTTGTTCAAGTCTATGTTGGCTTCTATGAACAAGGACGTCGTGAGCTTTATTTTCAAAGGTGAGATCCCAGGGCAGGAAACAACCTCATTACAGGCTAGACAAGTAACCCAAGCACCTGTAAAAACGGTTGAAACAAAAGCAGAGTTGGCTTCCCCAACAGGTGTCAGTGAAGAGGATATGAATGATGGTCCAAAAGAACCTGTTCGTAACGAGAATACAGTGGGACGCAATGACGAATGTCCTTGTGGTTCCGGTAAAAAATATAAAAATTGCCACGGCGCAAATAACTAATCGATAAGAAAGGTTAAACTATGCTGAAGAGAGGATTGATTTTCATACATGCATTTGTGCTATTTACGATCGTTCATGTAAAAGCACAGGAAAAGGGTGGAGTTATTGTAACCAAAGATTCTTTGATTACACAGCTTCAAAATTTTAGGGCAGCAATGGGAATCAATCCTGTCGAAAGCAAAACCACAACAGTCCCTTCGAAACCTGTTGTACGATCTGCTGCAACACGCGTCAAGGTGAGAGGTTTTCGCGTGCAGATCTTTGCCGGAGCCAGTCGAAACCAAGCTTTTTCGGAGCAAACTCGTTTTCGGGGAATGTATAAAGATGTTGATACCTATATCACTTATGATGAACCCAATTATCGGGTGAAGGTGGGCGACTTTAGAAGTCGTTCCGAAGCAAATGCGTTTATGCGTGAGCTGCGGCAATATTTTAGTAACGTTTTCGTATTTTCAGAAAGCGTTTTTGTTTATCAATAAATCAAACAACCTCATGGCAAGTACGAAAGAAAAAGTCCTGGCCTTAGCCCATCAATATTTTGAAGATACAGTTGCTAACCGCAGACATCTTCATCAAAATCCTGAACTTTCCTTTGAAGAATATAATACCTCGGCATTTGTAAAGGTACAGCTGGATCAATTAGGAATCCCTTACGAAGCAAAAGCAGACACAGGTATTGTGGCCTTAATTCAGGGTGAACTCCCTTCGGATGAAGTAATCGCCTTGCGTGCGGATATGGATGCATTGCCTATTCAAGAAGTTGAAGGCCGACCTTATGGATCCAATACTCCGGGGGTCATGCATGCTTGTGGCCATGATGTACACACGTCCTCGTTGTTGGGAACCGCAAAGATATTACATAGCCTGAAAGCTGAATTTGGTGGCACGGTGAAATTAATCTTTCAGCCCGGGGAAGAGCGTTTGCCCGGCGGAGCGTCCATTATGATCAAAGAAGGAGCACTACAAAATCCGGCACCTTCCGCTATCATAGGTCAACATGTAATGCCGTTTATCGAAACGGGCAAAGTCGGATTTCGTGAAGGTAAATACATGGCTTCCTGTGATGAGTTGTTTATGACCGTAAAAGGAAGAGGGGGGCATGGAGCACATCCGCATCAGAATATCGATCCGATTGTGATCACAGCGCATATTATTACCGCTTTACAGCAGATAGCAAGCCGTTTTGCGGATCCGCGTACACCGACTGTTCTGTCTTTTGGCAAAATCATCGCTAATGGTGCGACAAATATTATTCCTGATCAGGTTTATCTCGAGGGTACATTCCGCACATTCGATGAGCAATGGCGCACAGAAGCACATGAGGCGATGGTGAAAATGGCTGTCGGAATCGCCGAAAGTATGGGGGCTACCTGTGACTTTGAAGTGCGTAAAGGCTATCCATTTTTGATTAACGCCCCTGAACTTACCAAGAATGCACGTGCTTTTGCGGAGGAGTATCTCGGAAAGGAAAATGTCGTTGATTTGGACCTTTGGCCGGCTGCGGAAGATTTCTCGTACTACTCGCAGGAGATCAATGCTTGTTTCTACCGTTTAGGTACAGGAAATAAGGAGAAAGGAATAGCTTCTGCGGTGCATACGCCTACATTCGATGTCGATGAATCCGCATTGGAAATCAGTACGGGGTTGATGGCTTACATCACCTTGCGCAGATTAGGTTTTTAAATCTTTCGAAATGTCATCACATCATATCGTTCGAGAGAACCAGGAACCTGCTCTGCTGATTGAAGATCTTTTTCTGATCGAAGAAGAAGATTTGGGGCAACTGCTGGAATGGAGCCCATCTATTGTCATCGAAAATAATCTGGTTGATCAGCTGGATGCGAGAGGGTACAAGTTTGATGTTGTTTTTGCGCAGAATCATATAGAGCCGCTCCAGGAAAATTTAAAAGTCATCCCATATCGTGATAATTTTTTACAGTCCGCCATCGAATATCTTGTTGAACATCAGTATAAGGCGGTCAATATTATTACGGATCAAATAAGTCTTGCGCACTACCAGCGCTACCTGGATCTGATCAATGTGGTATTATTGGCCCGAGGAATGCGCTACTATTTTGTTACTACCGGTTTTACAAAATGGAAAGTGGGCGGGGAGCAGCTAAAAATAGACAGCCAAGGCGAAGAAATTGTGACAGAAGGACTTCGGAAAATAGATGAAAATCTTTATGAAACCGAGAAAGACGGCTTATTTAAGCTCGGATTTTCAGAATCAAAATATATTTTAATAGGAGAGACGATCGCATGATAACGATAGAATTGGCCGAACAGACAGACATCCGTAGTATTTCCAATATGGCCTATATCATATGGCCGGACGCTTATGGAGAAATACTTTCAAAAGAACAGATTGATTTTATGCTGGAGAAAAGCTATACCGTTGAAGGATTAGCTGAGGGAATGGTAAATGGGCAGTTTTTTTATATTTTGAAGGAAGATGGTATCGGTCAGGGTTTTATTGCACTGAAAACTTTTGCAGATAAACTCCGGATTGAAAAGCTGTATTTGATGCCCAATGTACAGGGGAAAGGTTTCGGGAAGGCGTTGATTGATTTTGCCGTGGACAAAGCAAAAAACAAAGGCAAGGATATTTTGGAACTCAATGTCAATAGAAATAACCCTGCTTATCATTTCTATTTAAAGCAGGGCTTTCAGGTTGTCGAAACTGTTGATATTCCCTATTATGACTTCGTATTGAATGACTATGTCATGCAACGGGCAATAGATCGTACAGCCGCTTCTTAATCTTTTAATTTTTCCACGCGTGAAGGCGTTTGTTTGCCTTCCACAATGCCCGAAGTGCCGATAGCGATTGCCTCGATGCTGGAAATAATATTTTGAACGTTTAACGTGGCGACTTCATCCTTTACCGTATGGTAATATTCATCCTTGTCCATTTGGGATGTAGAAAATGAATGTGCGGGCACACCCTTTGCCGCTAACACAGCATTATCACTGCGATAGAATAAATTTTGTTTTGTATACGGATCAGGATAAAATTTGAAGGTTGTATTCTTTAGGTTTTCCTGCATTAATTTACCTAAGTCGGATTGATCATATCCCGTTATATAGACCGTATTAGGACCAAATTTTGAATCTTTTCCGATCATTTCCATGTTGATCATTGCCACGACCTGATCCGCATTGATATGGTTGGAAAAATATTTTGAACCATACATGCCGAGTTCTTCGGCTGTAAATGCCACAAAAATAAGTGTCCTTTCATTGCTGTTTTTCTTTTTATAGTAGTCTGCGAGGGTCAACATCGCCGTTACTCCGGATGCATCGTCATCGGCTCCGTTGGCAATTGAATCTTGTCCTACGGCTGGCAATATACCAATATGGTCATAATGCCCGGAAAAGATGACGTACTCATCGGGTTTGCTCTTTCCGGGGATAACGCCGGCAATGTTAAAAAGCGGGAAGTGCTCAAGATCCCGTTCGATATGGACTTGAAATGTTTTTGGTGTTTCTGCGCTTAACAGATAGACTATCGAAGGTTTTTGTATGTTCGGATCTTCAATAAATTTAGGCTTGTTGAGCATTTGCCCAAAACGGACAAAAGAGGCTTCAAAAGAAGGGTCTACCAGTACAAGCGTGTTTTCTTTGGATAGGGAATGCTCCCGAAAGGCTTGGGAGAAATCTGCGCCGGATGCAATATAAACCACTTTTACAGGACTTTTTTCATCCCATTTGAGCGCGACGTGGTTACCCAATGATATGATATGCTCAGCGGGGACAGCCTTTTTATTGATCGTCGCGACGTTGCTTTTGGGCGAGAGCTTGTCCAGCTCGAATGTTTGTCTGAAAGACGTTTCGGCATAAGGCTTGAGGCCTATTTTTTGCATCTCCCCTGCGATAAAATCTGCCGCTGGCTCAATGTCCTTTGTCAGAGCCGATCGTCCACGCATATCATCCGATGCCAAGGTATTTAAGATACGGCCCACATCGAGACGCTGTTGTTCAGAAATTACTTGCTGTCCAAAAGCAATGGAAGATAAGGCAACTAATGCGAATGTTAGAAATATTTTGGGTACTGAATTCATAACGTTAGTAATGTTCGGATGAAGATACTGATTTCGCCCGTAATTTTTGTGGAAATTCGTGCTATCCGCCAACTAAGGCTTATTATCTTTACCCTTAGGACGATAAAAGTTGAAATGCAGTTGTCAGTCTTTTAGTAAAAAGATGCATTCAATAGCGCTTTCGTGGTTCTCTTGAATGAGCAACAGACACGAATGTTCCTGATGGCCTTTGAAGACAGACAATTCAGAAAAAAATGTAGTATATTTGATTATAAATTTTTTGACAATGAAAGAAGTATCTGTACAGGAATTAAAGAATAAGATCGATAACAATGAAGATTTTCAATTGATTGATGTGCGTGAGTCATTTGAATATGAGGTTTCAAATTTGAACGGTTTGAATATTCCACTATCAGGGATCCTGATCGAGGCAGATAAAATCGCCAAAGACAAACCTGTTATCGTTCAATGTCGTTCTGGAAAACGTTCAGCGCAGGCAATTATGTTATTGGAACAACAAGGTTTTGATAATCTTGCAAATTTAAAAGGCGGCATTTTGGCCTGGAAAGAGGAAATCGATCCAGAGTTAGACGTTTATTAATATGAAAAATTTGGAGCATCAGACTAAACAGGCTTTCTTGTTTAGTCTTGCTTTTTATATCGTAGCCCTATTCGCCCGGCTATTTAGCTTAGGTATTTTCCCCATATTAGGCAGCCTTTCTATTCTATTATCCCTTTTGTGGGTGATATTGGTCTTACGTGAAATTATGCTTTCCAGGACAATTCCCAATAGTGAGCGGATGTTGATGGCACTGGCTATCGTACTGCTCAATATTATCGGTGGAGCTTTCTATTTCTTTGGTGGATGGAGACAACGGGTATTGGGATTAACAAAAAAATAATATGACAAAATATTTTATACTGAATATTGTATTGAACTTGGCCATTGTATTTTTGGCGTATTGTGGATTTGAAGGATATAAAGCCGGAAATATGCTGGTGACGGGATTGTCTATTGCATTTTTGGTGGTACTTATTTACCTTAAGGTTGTCTTAAGCAAACGCATAAAAGTTGTGATTCAGGAGAAAGATCGCGAGAAAAAGCAGCAATATGCCGCTAAGCAGACTAAAGGGAAAAGTAAATAGGAGCGAGTTTCTTACTTATAACACATAAAAAAGAGCAGAAAACGATCGTTATCTGCTCTTTTTTATTTATTAGTCTCTACTATTATTTTACAAACGGTGGTTTTGTTACTTTAGCTTTTACTTTTTGATTACGGATATGGATAAAAATATCTGCACCATCTTTTGCGAAGGCTGTATCTACGTAACCCAGACCAACCGATTTTTTCAACGTCGGAGATTGCGTTCCGGAAGTAACACGGCCAATCACATTGCCATCAGCATCTACGATCTCATAATCGTGACGCGGGATACCTCTGTCGATCATTTCAAAGCCAACCAGTTTCTTTTTAAGTCCGGCTTCTTTTTCGGCTTTAAGTGCAGCGGAGTTGACAAAGTCTTTCGTGAACTTCGTTACCCAACCTAACCCAGCCTCTAAAGGCGAAGTATTGTCGTCGATGTCATTTCCATAAAGGCAGAAACCCATTTCTAACCGTAAAGTATCGCGCGCACCCAATCCGATCGGTTTGATTCCGTAAGCTTTTCCGGCTTCAAAAATAGCGTCCCAAACTTTTTGTGCATCTTCATTGGCCACGTAAATCTCGAAACCACCGGCACCGGTATATCCTGTAGCGGATACCAATACGTTATCTACCCCCGCAAAAGTACCTTTGGCAAAAGTATAGTATTCCATTGGCGCAAGCTCGATATCTGTCAGCGATTGTAAGGCATCCGCTGCTTTAGGGCCCTGAACGGCAAATAAAGAAGTCTGGTCAGAAATATTTTTCATTTCCACACCATCGGTATTGTATTTGGAAATCCAGTTCCAGTCTTTCTCAATATTGGACGCATTGACAACCAAAAAATAGGTATTATCGTCGATTCGGTATGTTAGAAAATCGTCTACTACACCGCCAGTTTCGTTTGGAATATAAGCATATTGGACTTTACCGTCATATAATTTCGACACGTCGTTTGATGAGATTTTTTGAAGAAGGTCTAGGGCCTTTTCACCTTTGAGGATGAATTCACCCATGTGGCTTACATCAAAAACTCCCACACCTGTACGAACTGTTTCGTGCTCATCATTGATACCGGTATATTGTACTGGCATGTTGAAGCCTGCGAAGGGAACCATCTTTGCTCCTAAAGCAATGTGCGTCTCCGAAAGGGCAGTATTTTTTAACATAAAAATTAAGTTTTAATCAGTTGCAAATTTAATAAAATATACGTGATTCCTAGCTTTGAATCTATTTTAGAACAAACGATTTAATTCGTTACATTCAACGAATAAACAGTCAGTTCAGCGTCTTCTGTATCCGTATCTTCGCATAGCAGGAAAATTAAACCCTTATCAGTTTTCTCCTTGAAGGTAATGCCCTCAAATTTATGATTTCCGGGGATCTGGAATACTTCCGGCCCGGAAGACAGATCAGCTGATATTTTTCCAAGTAATGACCCAGCGATCTCGCCGTCAAGATAGGTCGATTTCGCATCCTCCGCGGTCGCGATGAAATAAATGTCTTCACCGACCAGTGCGGCATCCGAAAAACCGGTACTGATTCCCTTTATCGTCGGTAATTCGACTGGAATACACCGCGATTTATCTTCAGCTTTACCGTTGTATTCTAAAATTGCATTGATTCCTTGTGGGCCATTGCCCCGATTAAACAACAATATCCGGTCATCAATATGAACCACCCCCTCTATGTTAAAGTCATCTTTACTGATCTTAAATTTCTGCATTAAATGCGCGTAGATTTTGCTGTAGTCTTCCTTTACAACCTCGTTTCCATCCCAAATAAAACGATTGTTTCTTTTTTCAGTGGACCCCGATCCATAGAGGTAGTAACGGTTGCCATCGAAAGTAATGGATTCAAGATCCATTTTATTCGCTTTGCTGATATTTTCCATGGGCTCAGCTTCCAATAAGGCTGTTTTGGATAAGCGTTGCTGAGCGAGGTTGTAGCTATACAGGTAATTGCTGTTGTCCGAGACAATATGAAGCTCATCATTATGGTAGACAATACCAGATGCCGCCGTGATACCAGATATGCTAATAAATGCTTCGAGAATTAATTTTAACATCATTCGTGTATGTTTAAGATTCCAAGTACTTTCTGGAAATCGGATTGGACCGGAGCGGTTACATGGATGGTCTCGCCCGACAAAGGGTGTTTGAAGGTCACTTCCGAGGCATGCAATAGCATGGTATCCATCTGGTAGTTCTCTTTCCAGAATTTGTTTTGCTTATTGCAGCCATGCGGACGATCGCCGATAATGGGGTAAAAGATATGGGCAAAGTGACGCCGTAATTGATGCATACGACCTGTAAGTGGATTGGCTTCAACAAGACTGTACCTTGACGTTGGAAATTTCCCGAAAGGGATATCGAGTTCACTCTTGGCCAATAGTCTGAATGATGTCTGTGCATCTTGTAATGTGCCATTTTCCTTTTTCAAAGGATAGTCGATAACCCCTTCCTCAGGCGCAAATCCTCGGAGCACGGCAAGGTATTTTTTATCAATTTGATGTTCCTGAAAGCTTTTTTGCAGGTATTGATCCGTTTCTTTGTTCAGCGAAAACAAAAGAACCCCGCCAGTTTTACGGTCCAGGCGATGAGCAGGGTATACGGTTTTGCCCAGCTGGTCACGTAGTAGTTGAAGGGCAAATTCGGACGTGTCACGCGCAATGGATGAACGATGTACCAAAAGACCATGCGGCTTATTGATCGCCACAATGGATTCATCTTCGTAAAGAATTTCTAAGGACATATTAGATTTTTTTCAATGCAGCAATAATTTCATCTGCTTTTTCATCAATCTTGGGGCTCAGCCAGATCTGTTTAAACGCGCCACCACCGATAATCTGTTCTGTGCCTTGCCATTTGATCTTGGTAAGGGAAAAAAGATAATAATTGTCTATAACAACGGAATTCTGGACAAAATTGTCCACTAATTTGTTGCCGAAAAGTTGCATTCCCAATCCGAAAAAAGCTTGGTCTTTTGCATGAAGCTGACTTTTTAGTAATTGCTCAGCCTTTGCACGGACAATTTTTTCATGTTCCTCTTTGCTCGGGTTTGTCAGTATAGCCGCCAGCATGATGACAATCAGAAGCAGGGCAAATATTCTTTTTTTGCTCATTTTTTAATGCTTAAATTAGTGTTGAGAGACCGTGTCACAACTGGATCTACCGCTATCAAAATTATTAAATAGATATTAGATATGCACAATTGTTTTATATCAAAGTTGTGCTGCAAAAGAAAGGTGGGATAAAAAGGGCTGGATCTTAGAAAGAAATCCCATTGAACAGTGAAAATGCCCAGGAGAAGAAAGTCCAGATCAGGTAACAAGTAGCAGCTATTAAGATAAATAGGATCAATACGATTATTAAGATAATACCGATTCCCGAACCTTTGTGCCGACCCTCGTAATAGTGCTCACGCAGCAGTTTGATGTTCTTTTCATTGGCTTTACTGTAAAAGTCGAAAATATTACCAAGGAAAGGGATGCTCCCTAATATTGCGTCGAGGCTGATATTAAGTAGCATACGGATAACTAATTTGGGGCTAGCCCCATTTCGCCACATGGCGATGACCAGGACTAACGAGGTGCCGAAACCGGCAATAGCTCCGCCCAAAGGAATCAGGTTCAAAATAGGGTCTAGTCCGAAACGAAAGTTACCAATCTTGAATTGATTATCCATTAGCCAGGATATTCGGTCTATCCAACCGAAATCCTGGTCAATTTGTTTCTTTTTATCTTCTGGAGATAATTCCCGCTGCATGATTATAATAACTCGAATGAGGCGCTGATTTCGCTCGTTACTTTCATTGGTCTGATATTGAGATCAAGACCACCATCACTGGCAACATCGGCTGCTTCGGCCATGGCACCTTTATACATTGCATTACGCATCATAGGCTGGACGCCAAAGATAATCTGTTGCGGTGTTTCCGAAAGTACGATCGCTTTACCGATTTTTTGTCCAGCTGCTTCGGCAAGAATCTGCGCATTCGCCTTCGCATCCAATACAGCTTTCGTTTTTAAGGTCTTTTCAAGTTCTTTTTTCTTCGAGTAATCGTATTCACTGATGTAAGTGTTCTGAATGCCTGCTCTGTCAACACCATCCAACAATTGGTCTAAATTGTTTAGGTTAGTGACCTTAATGCGGTATTGTCTGGAAAGCAGAATATCGGTATCCTTTTTCTTTTTTTCAGGTGTATTGTAACTCCAGATATTCTGGATCGTAAAATCTTCTTTTTTAACACCGGCTTTTGTTGCAGAGTCGAAGAGATCTTTTTCTAACTTGTCTATGGCAACCTTTTTCTTGGTGTTTCCATTGTCATAAAATTCCTTCAGTGTAACATCTATATAGATGATGTCCGGGGTTACTTCTTCTTCTGCGCGACCCACTGTGGATACAAATTCTTTATTTACCATTTGTTGAGCGTTTAGTTTTGTCATCAAACCTAAAAAAGCCAGTCCTAATAATATTTTTTTCATGTTTTACTATCTTAAAGTTTTATAATAATACGATTGCTATTGTCGCATTGCTACAAGATTGGAGCCAAAGTAGACAAAAAAGTTTAACGGATAAAAAAAATAAAAACGTTAAGATTTTTGATTTTATTTCTATACCTTTAGGGAAATTAATAAAATAGTGCCATGCAAGAAGGTAAAGTAAAATTCTTTAATGAGACCAAAGGTTTCGGTTTCATCATCCCTAATTCAGGCGAGAGCGAGATTTTTGTTCACGTTTCTGGATTAATTGACAAAGTTCGTGAGAATGACAATGTATCTTACGAAGTTGAACAAGGCCGTAAAGGTCTTAATGCGGTAAATGTAAGAGTTATCTAATTAGATTCAAGATATATTTATTGTGAAAAGGCCCATGCGATAAGCATGGGCTTTTTTATTGAAATAAAATTTGGACTGATAATTGCATAAATGTTTCAAATAGATGTTTAACATGAAACGTACTTTAATAGTAATCCTTTCTGTGGTGATGGCAATTTCAATGTCCGCATGTTATTCCACCCATCATGGGCATAGACATGGGCGTGGACCAAAAGGTATGCCTCCAGGTCAGGCAAAAAAATATTATGGAGAACAATCAGCTAAAGATTTTGCTCCGGGACAACAGAAGAAAAAGAAACATAGACATTGATCTCGCTGAATTTCACTTTCGCTGAAAATTTCGCAATCACAAGACAAAAAAAGAGCTTTCATTACCATGAAAGCTCTTTTTTTGTTCCGTTAGAACGACCTATGCAAATGGATCTTTATCTGCAGGAGGTGTTGAAGGTGCAGGAGGCGTTTGTGAATTTCCAAACGGATCATTGTTCCCCGTATTTTGTGCTGGTTGTGAACTTCCAAAGGAGTTATTCGGTTGTGAAGAACCAAATGGATCTTGTGGCTGATTGAATGGATGGTTTGTCCCGCTTTCAACGGCCTTTGGATCCGGACCATATTGATTGGGACCTTTGTCACCTTCTAAAATCTCTAAATAGAATAGGTAGATTCCACCTACAAATGGGATTAATGATACAAATATAAACCAGCCGGATTTGTTGGTATCATGAAGTCTTCTTACGGTAACAGCTAAGGCAGGGATCAATAGCGCCAAATAGACGAGTCCCATAATGCCGTACACTAGACCCCCCAATATATCACTGATCGCAGATAGAATGGCTCCAACAATGCCGAGTGCAAGCATTAAAACAATCACTGCTAGTATAAACATCCAGTATTCTTTACGGCGAGCCCTACCCTCAAAATTAGCATAGTTGTCTCGAACAACTTTTAAAAAAATTTCTTTCAATTCCATAATTTTAAGAATTTTAGGTGAAAAATATGTGTTAGTAAATCAATTGTTAACACAATTATGTTACAATAAATGTACCAAGAATTTATCTGGGAAAACAATTATTATAGCTATATAAGTGTCTGAAAATAGCGTCTTTGTCGAAACTTGAACAAGCAACAAGTATTTATTTAGGTGAAAATGCCTGTTAATCGGTTCTGAGTAAGAAATAGACAGCTATTTCGAAGGAGAATCTAAGGACAGATGTTTTATCTAAAAATCTCTTCCAGAATATACAGCGACTTTATCTCCTTGAAATTTGTGCGATGAAGGCGGTAGAAATCCAATAATTTTTCCAATAAAAATTGCCTGTCTGTACTGGACATTCTGATACGGTCACAATTTGAATATTCAGCTTCAGTCAGGCTCCGAAAAATTGATGTGTGGGGTTCCTGAAGCACGAATGGATGTTCCGGCAGTAGATTTGAAAACGTTGCTTCATGTAGGTTAAAATAAGGAAGAGCTCGTTTGGAAACCGTTGGATAAAATCCAAGGAATCGCGTTAGTTTGATTAAAAATACCAAGTGAAAATTGGCCAGGTTGAGATGTGTTTCGTCTAACCAGCGGACAGACTGATGGATGAATTCAAATAGATAAGGATCACTTTCTTGTTCTTTCAATATTTTGTACAATATTTCATTTAAGAAAAGAGCTAATGAACTTTTTATAATATCGTAAGGTATTTCCTGTAATACTGGTGTCTGCCGGGCTTCGGAAATACGCTGTAGTGAGCCATTGTCCTTATGCGTTGCTATAATTTCAAGTAGATGCAGAGGCTGTAAGATATTGGCTTTGATTTTGGCCTTTGGCTTACGTGCGCCGGCAATAAGGTATGATTGCATACCAAAGGATTCGGTATATATCTGTGCAACGAGGCTGCTTTCCGAATAATTCGTTGTTTTTAAGACGATACCTCTAGTTTTGTTCAGCATCCCCTTCCTTTTCTTTTTTATGAATTTCCTCCTTATGAGCCTCTTCACGCATTTCAATAAGTGCATCGCGGTCCACTTTCCGAATCATTCGATAGATTAATGTCAGGATACCAATACCGAATGTAATAACTCCGATGATCATGGCTAACTTGTACCAGTTAGATCGTTGCTCCATGAGGTAATAACCTAGGATAACGAACAACGTGCCGATGATTATTTCTCTTAGGCCCTTGCGAAGATATTTGTTCATAAATGTGAATTGTTGAAAACTATTTTTGTTTACAGAGCAAATATAATACAATAAAATGCTTTATTTTTGCCCATACCGTTCCTGTGTAGAACTATTTTTAAAAATAATTCCCATAATGTTGTTGCTTATCTAAAAAAAAATATAGATATTTGCAAACTCTTTGCAGAGAGTGCAAAGGATTAACATATTGTAATAAAGACAACAAAAAAGATAATATCATGTCAAGAATTTGTGATTTAACAGGCAAAGCGGCGTTAACAGGAAATAACGTTTCTCACTCAAACGTTAAAACTAAACGTAAATTCTATCCAAATTTACAAACTAAACGTTTTTACATTCCAGAAGAAGATCGTTGGATTACGTTGAAAGTATCTACTTCTGCTATCAAGACCATCAACAAGAACGGCATTACAGCTGCGATCAATAAATTTATCGTTAAAGGATCAATTTAATATTGATTTATCGCCTGTTACATTAAGATTATTCATGAATTTCAATCCTATATTAGGATTCAAAATAAAGTAAAACAATGGCTAAAAAAGGAAATAGAGTACAAGTTATCTTAGAATGTACTGAACACAAAGAAAGTGGTCTTCCGGGAATGTCTCGTTACATCACTACTAAAAACAAAAAGAACACAACTGAGCGTTTGGAGTTGAAAAAATTCAATCCAGTATTGAGAAAAGTTACTGTTCATAAAGAAATTAAGTAATTCACCCATTCTTAGCACTTGCAAATAGCGGGCTGAGTAAAAATATTTAAATACCATGGCAAAGAAAGCAGTTGCATCGTTACAAAAAGGTGGCGGTAAAGAATTTACAAAGGTTATTGTTACTACTAAATCTGCAAAAACTGGCGCGTATACTTTCAAAGAAGGTATGGTTCACAACGATAAAGTGAAAGACGTGCTTGCAGAAGCTCAAAAAAATAACTAGTAACATTTTCCTTTTTTAAAGTTTTTCTTTAAAAAGAATTCGATAAAAATAGCCGTTTTGGTATCCTACCGAAAGGGCTTTTTTTGTTGAGGACATTTGTTTATATTTGGACATCAATTTTCACTAAACACTCCATGGGATTATTTGATTTTTTTAAGAAAAAACCGCAAACACAAGAAGAAGAGCAAGCCTTAGACAAGGGGTTGGAAAAAACCAAAGAAGGATTTCTTTCCAAGATAACGAAAGCTGTAGTGGGTAAATCTACTGTAGATGACGATGTGCTTGATAATTTGGAGGAGGTTTTGGTTACTTCTGATGTGGGGGTTACGACGACTTTAAAAATCATAGACCGCATTCAAGCGCGTGTTGCCCGAGATAAATATGTCTCCACTTCAGAGCTAAACAATCTACTGAAAGAAGAGATTCAGACCTTACTTGCCGAAAATAACAGCTCAGATTTTGAAAACTTCAATTACGGAGATCATAAACCTTATGTCATTATGGTCGTCGGAGTGAATGGTGTTGGTAAGACGACAACAATAGGCAAACTTGCCCACCAGCTCAAACAAGCTGGAAGTAAAGTCGTGTTAGGCGCCGCAGATACATTTCGTGCCGCAGCAGTGGATCAGCTTAAGTTGTGGGGCGAGCGTGTTGGAGTGCGCGTTGTGGCACAGGCAATGGGGTCGGATCCCGCTTCGGTCGCTTATGATACGGTTAAGTCTGCTGTTGCTAATGGGGAAGATGTCTGTATTATTGATACCGCAGGGCGTTTACATAATAAGGTTGGTCTAATGAATGAATTGACCAAAATTAAAAATGTCATGCAAAAAGTCGTTCCCGGCGCTCCACATGAAATTTTGTTGGTCTTAGACGCTTCTACAGGTCAGAATGCCATAGAGCAATGTACCCAATTCACACAAGCGACAGACGTAAACGCTTTGGCGCTGACGAAATTGGACGGAACAGCGAAAGGCGGTGTCGTCATTGGGATATCTGATCAAT
Source organism: Sphingobacterium sp. DR205 (assembly GCF_011064245.1). Classification (NCBI taxonomy): domain Bacteria; kingdom Pseudomonadati; phylum Bacteroidota; class Sphingobacteriia; order Sphingobacteriales; family Sphingobacteriaceae; genus Sphingobacterium; species Sphingobacterium sp. DR205. The sequence goes on from NZ_CP049333.1 coordinate 42,040, forward strand.
TTAAGATTCCTGTGAAATACATTGGTGTAGGCGAAAAAATTGGCGATCTCCAATTATTTAATAAAAAGGAATTTGTAGACTCCCTTTTCAAATAGAAAATTAAAATTATTGTCAGAAATAAGGTTGTCATCCTTTGCTTAGGAATGATTGATCAGCCCTTTTCTTTTCTCGACAAACCCTTCTAATCATATGAAGACAAAATATACGAAATCTGTCCCTTTGATCAATAAACCACGTGTCAACGTCGTTACTTTGGGCTGTTCGAAAAATATTCACGATAGTGAAGTGCTGATGGGCCAACTGAAAGGTAATCAGATGGAAGTTGTCCATGAGGCCTCCAATATACAGGAAAATGACATTGTTGTCATCAATACCTGTGGCTTTATTGACAATGCCAAACAGGAGTCTATTGATGCAATCTTACAATATTCAGAATTAAAGGACCAAGGTAAGATCAATAAGGTGATTGTTACCGGATGTCTTTCGGAACGTTATAAACCGGAACTGCAAGCTGAAATTCCGAGTGTGGATGCCTATTTCGGGACAAATGATTTGCCTGATTTACTCGCTTCTATCGGAGCGGACTATCGCCATGAATTATTGGGCGAACGCTTATTGACGACTCCTTCCCACTTTTCTTATTTTAAGATCGCAGAAGGTTGTAACCGCCCTTGTTCATTCTGTGCAATCCCATTAATGCGCGGTAAGCATGTTTCCAAATCAATTGATGACTTGGTTAAGGAAGCGAAATTTTTGGCATCAAATGGAACCAAGGAATTAATTTTAATAGCGCAAGATTTAACCTATTATGGATTGGATATCTATGGGAAACGTAATCTTTCAGACCTGATGCGTCATTTGTCCGATGTAGATGGTATTGAGTGGATCCGTTTACAGTATGCCTATCCTTCTGGTTTTCCAATGGATATTTTGGATGCAATGAATGAGCGTTCAAATATCTGTAATTACCTGGATATGCCATTGCAGCATATCTCAGACCCAATGTTGAAGTCTATGCGCAGAGGGACAACCAAACAGAAACAGATCGACCTTGTCAATGCGATCCGGGATAAAGTGCCTGATATCGCGCTGCGTACGACATTAATCTGTGGATACCCCGAGGAGACGGAGCAGGATTTTCAAGAGATGTTGGAATGGGTGGAGGAAACTCGTTTTGACCGTTTGGGCTGTTTTACCTATTCCCATGAGGAAAAGACCCATGCGCATACCTTGGAGGACAATGTTCCACAAGAAATAAAAGAAGAACGGGTTGAGGCTATTATGGAGGTTCAACAAGGAATTTCTTATGATATTAATCAATCGAAAGTGGGCAATACATATAAGGTATTAGTCGATCGTGTGGACGGAGATTATTTTATAGGGCGAACAGAATATGATTCTCCGGAAGTGGACAATGAGGTCTTGATTTCAGCGGCGGATTCCTATGCGCGGATCGGTGATTTTGTTCAGGTAAAAATCGACCGTGCGGAAGATTTCGATCTCTATGGCGAAATTGTCAAAAAATAATACTCGGTTGACCGATAAAGGTCAGTAAGAATATATGCAGGAGCCTCCCGAAATACAAGGGAGGCTCTTTTTTTAAACAGTCTTTTTTTTGACTCGTAATTTTTCATTGGGGCGTCAATGAGCTTGCTAGGCTTGGATTATTGGTTAGGGAGAATCTTCTGTGGAGATATGTCGCTGTTGATGCCGGAGAAAGTATCAGGGTTTTATTTGGACATTTGTCAATAGAATGATATAATTTAAAAGTGGAATGAGCTTTTTATTAAAAATCAGTATTTTGTCCGCTCAAACTAAATACATTTGTATATCGTACAATAAGCATATATGAAAGCAACTTATATCGAATATAGTGAGACAAATAGTTTCTCCAAAACATTGTTGGCCTATCTGGCTCATGACGAGGCGCTGAAACCGTTTGTTGGACACTGGCCTACATTTGAAGGTTTTGAAAAGCAATTGCACGAAAAAAAACATTTTGACCACCGTGGCATTCTCGTGGAGCGCTTAAAAGCTCAATATACGACATTGTTGCCGGGTTCTCCCGCCGTCGCCAAAAATATAGATTTGTTGTTGCAGGAGAATACCTATACGATTACCACGGGCCACCAACTGAATATCTTTACGGGGCCCTTGTACTTTATATTTAAGATCATGACGGCAATACGTCTGTCCGAAGACTTACATGCCAAACATCCGGACAAAAACTTTGTACCGGTATATTGGATGGCTACTGAGGATCATGATTTTGAAGAAATTAATCATACGAAAGTCTACGGAAAGAAAATTGCCTGGGAAATACCTGCGGTATCGGCTACAGGACGGATGGATACTAGTTCAATTGTCGATGCAGTAAAGCAATACACTAACATCCTTGGTCTTTCTGACAATTCTGCTAAGCTCACAGCTATTGTGGAGCAAGCATACCTGAAACACTCGAGGTTGGCTGACGCAACACGTTATATGGTAAACGAACTTTTTAAAGCCTATGGTCTTTTGATTATTGATGCAGATGATAAAGCACTGAAGGAGTTATTTAAACCGATTATCAAAACGGATATTTTATCCGAAAATAGCTTTAAAGCCATCACGGAGAGGTCTAAAGAACTGGAATCAAAGGGTTTTTCTACACAGGTGCATGCGCGGGAAATCAACTTCTTTTATCTGACCGATGAATTTAGAGAACGCTTGGTTCTGACTGCAGACGGCCGATATGAGGTGCTGCATCAAAATATATATTTTACCAAGGAAGAGCTGGAAAAAGAAATAGATGCCCATCCTGAGCGTTTTAGTCCAAATGTAGTGATGCGTCCAATGTATCAGGAAGTTATCCTTCCCAATTTAGCCTATATCGGTGGTGGAGCTGAAATGGTCTATTGGATGCAACTGAAATCTAATTTTGATCAGTACAAAATAGATTTTCCCATCCTGATTCCGCGAAATTCAGCGATGATTACCGAAGATAATGTGGCCGCGAAGCTTTTTCGTGTTGATCTAACCTTCAAAAGCATCTTTCGGCCAGCAGAGGTTTTGAAGAAGGAGTATGTACGCCGTCATACCAAGGAAAGATTAAACCTTAATGATGAATGGATGGAACTGAACGCGATCTTTGGAAAGATAAGATTGCGCACTCACAAAATCGATCCAAGTCTGGGACCCAGCACCGAGGCGATAAAAGCTCGCTTGAAAAAGGCGATGAACAACCTGGAAAAAAAGTTGATGAAAGCAGAAAAACGAAACCATCAGCATGCATTGGCAGATATAGACAATGTAAAAGAAAAGCTCTTTCCCGGAGGGGGACTACAGGAGCGATCGGAAAACTTCGCCTTGTTGTATGTAAAATATGGTGATAACCTCTTTCGAGATCTTTATAAATACTTTAATCCCCTGGATTTTAAATTTACAATCTTATATTAAAGTCAGTGTTTCACTGACTTTTTTTATAATTAATCCCCTCTGTCTTTTCTTTTTGCTTCGTTATTTTTCCTTAATTCGTTTTGTGGTGCTTTGTTTATAATTTCATAATATTTCGTTTAGCTTCTGTTAATACTGTCAGAGTAGTTTTGTTGCCATATTACAACCAACAACTAAATGAAAGAAATATTACTTACGACTTGTGCCATTGCGATAGGAACAGGTTTGTATGCGCAAACAACCCAGGCAGGATTTTCCGGAAAGATTACGGACGAGAATAACAAAGGCGTTCATGGGGCTTCAGTAGAGGTTCGTAACGAATCGACAGGTTTTACCACCAAAACATCGACCAATGCCAATGGCGATTTCAATTTTAAGGAGCTTCCATTGGGAGGCCCGTACATCATTAAAGTGACTTATATCGGTTATGGAGAGCAGGTTCGTTCGGGCTTTACGCTAAACCAAGGGGATATGATCCGGTTAAACATTCCGATTCAGAATGCTTCAAATGTACTGGAAACAGTTGAATTGACTGGTGTAAGCACCCTCAAGAATAAAATAGAGAACTTGGGTGCTGCAACAGCGGTTACAGCCCGGGATATTGCGAAACTACCCGTCAATGGCCGTAATTTTACGTCTTTAATGGATCTATCTCCATTGAGCAAGGGCGATAATATCGGTGGTCAGCTCGGGTCTTCTACCAATTTTACCATTGATGGTATGAACGCGAAAAACCCGACTTCTGCGGGTTCGACAACAAGCCGGAGTGGAGCGCCTTTTTCGATCTCTATTGAAGCAGTACGGGAGTTTAAAGTTGTGACCAATCAATATGATGTGACTTATGGGAGAGCCGGAGGGGGTACAGTCAGTGCCGTGACAAAACAAGGAACAAATAAGACACAGGGTAGTGCCTGGTTATATTCGCGAGCAGACTGGTTGTCGAGTCCTTATGATATTCGGGGAAACAAACGAAGCAACGATTTTTCCACTTATCAATATGGCTTTACTTTGGGTGGTCCCATTATAAAAGACAAACTCCATTATTTTGTTGCCTGGGATCATCAGCAAGACTCCCGTCCCTTGATTATTGCTGACATCAACTCTGAAGCCGATGAAAAAAGATTTAATGTTACAAACGCGACATTGGATGAATTTGTCAATATCGGGCGGAAAAAGTACGGATTAGGAAACGAACGCCAATATGGTGCTTTTGACAAGAAAAGAGGCTCCGATGCGATTTTTGGACGTATTGACTGGCAAATCAATGATAATAACTTATTGACAATCCGTAATAACTTTACAAGTGACAACAATAAGCTTGGGCTTCAAGACAACAAACCAATTACTTTATATGAATCTTACGGGAATGACAAGAATATCGACAATAGCCTACTGGCTACTTTGCGTACCACTATTTCCCCTAAGGTAACCAATGAGTTAAAAGTACAACATCTTTATACCTATCAGAAAAGTAGTCCGGGAGACCTTTTACCCGGCCAGAATATTCCACGTGCAATTGTAGAAGATGCGATCTCCAAAGTTGCCGGGGAAGATAAAAAGACCACATTGCAATTGGGCGGGCATCGTTTTGCGCAGGAATCCTTTAAAAATAATGTATTTCAGCTTGTCGATAACATCTATTACAGCACCGACAATATCAATTACACTTTTGGTGTGGACCTGATGTATACCCATGCAAATTCCATTTACGGAAGTGAGGTCAATGGTCGCTTCCATTTTAGACCAAGTGATGGAAAAACGGCTATGCAGAACTTTGACGACATGAAGCCATATGCTTACTATCGTGAAGTTCCTTTGATGAGTGATCCAGCAGTGGTCGGTAAGATATTCAATGCCGGTGTGTACGGGCAATTACAAACTAAATTAGCACAAGGATTGGATTTGGTAGCTGGATTGCGACTGGATTATGGTCATTATCCAACCTCTCCATTAAACGAAGAATTGCTAAAAGAGGTCGGAGTACGTACAGATCATAAACTGAAGTCTTTCGTTATCCAGCCTCGTTTTCAAATGACATGGGATGTAAACGAAGAACGTAAAGATTTCTTCCGAGTGGGGGGAGGTATATTTGCTTCGGATATCAATAACTATATGACGATCAATAACCTTACTTTCGATGGTAAACACTTTGCTACTGTTGATGTTCGTGGGGCTGATGTACCGACACCGAATTTTATTGACTACCGAAAAGATCCTTCTTTAGCGCCTACTTTGGCTCAGTTCCAAGTACCGACCATCAATACGTATGGTCCCGATGCCAAAATCCCGGTCGTGTATAAAGCCAATGTATCTTATACACACTTTTTTACAGAAAAATTAAAAGCGAGCGTTTCGGGATATATGAATTTGGGACGCAATAACTATATGTACGTAGATCGAAATATGGTACAGGATCCTTTCTTTAGATTAGCTAATGAGGATAATAGAGGCGTATTCGTTCCTGCGGCATCCATCGTTGATGGGGCTCCGGATTGGAAAAAAGGACGGATTTCAGATAAATTTGGCCGAGTTTTGGAATTGAATTCTGAGGGCAAAGTCAATCAGTTTGCTGTCGTCCTAGATGCGAGCTATCAGTATTACAAGGATGGAACGATCTCGGTTAGTTATACCTGGAACGATGCAAAAGACAATACTTCCTTCAACGGGAATGTGGCCAATACGGCTACCTTATCCCTAGCGGTGAAAGATGATCCTCGCGATTTGAGCAAAATGAGCTATTCGAACAATCAATTCCGTAATAAGATAGTTATTTACGGAACTTTGCCCACATTTTACGGGGTTAGTGTCGGCGTTCGCTACTCAGGTATCGGCGGGACACGGTATAGTTTACTCGCAGGCGGTAACATTAATGGAGACTTTGTCGCCGGGGATAATGATTTGGCCTTTATCTTTGACCCGAATAACCCGAACACTTCAAAACAGCTGGTTACCGGACTCAACAATCTGTTGAATAACCCAGAAGCGAGTCAGAGTCTTAAAGATTATATCAAGGAATATCAGGGTAAAATAGCAGAACGTAATGGTGGGGTGAATGGTTTTTATGGTTTGATCGATCTCCGAATTGCTAAAAAATTCAATTTATATAAGAACCACGCATTGGAGATATCGGGCGATCTTTTCAACGTTGCCAACTTGTTTAAGAAAACTTGGGGCATAAATGAGTCTCTAGGCAATCAAAATCTATATGCGTTAGGCGGCAAAGATGCTGCCGGGGAAAAGCTGATTCCTTTTGATGTTGCCAAGCAGCAGTTTAATTACAATGTAAACAATTCTGGTATCGTTACCCCCTCCGGCAATCCATACCAATTCCAGCTGGGCTTACGTTATTCTTTCTAAATAGTTTAGAAAAGCAGGACACGGCTGTCTGACTAGATAGCCGCACCTTTTGAAATTGAATCAAAAAATAACAATAAAGGGGCAAATGTCTGACGTAATATCAGGTTCAGATACAAGGAAGATCAACAAATTAGAAAAAAAAGAGATTCAATAGCTGTATCCTGATGGAATTTGAGTTTCAAAAAGTGATGAATGCCTTAAGCATTCATCACTTTTTCTTTTGGAAGGAATACTTCTGCCATCATATGGCGGACACTACCTCCGCCACAGGTTTCAATAACATGTAAATCCTGATGGATGATTTTTCCATGCTTTTCCAATTGTGCCGTTTGATAAAGGGTCAATGAGGATAATGCTTTATCGCTTAATACGATAAAACGGTTGCCATATTTATTTCTGACCTGGAGGCAGTTTGCCGCAAAATTTTCCAGTTGGTTTTCGTTGATCTCGATGATTTCTTTTCCAGTTTCTTTTAATTTCTTTAAGAGTGCCTCGCGCTCAGATGAATCATCAATTGCAGCTGGGCATAAGATCGCAAAATCTTCTCCCACTGCCAATACCACATTGGTATGATAGATAGGTCTGCGTTCGCCATTGACTGTCTGAAATGCATGAAAGACGATCGGGGTGTAATTTTCCGTTCTGCAGTATTCGTCCAACATGGTGCGGTCCGCGCGTTCCGACAGCGCACAATAAGCAATACGGTGTGTTCGGTCCAGTACAAGGGCCCCGGTTCCTTCTAAATATTGTCTGTTATTTTCGGCCTCACTTAAGTCTTTAATCAACTTTACATAGTAACCGTTTTGTTTCAATGGACCCTCAAAATCCAATAAATGCTCTTTTCGACGGTTGGGGGCAAACATCGGATAAAAGATAATTTTTCCGTCCTGGTGGAAAGAGACAATATTGTTCGGAAATATACTGTCCGGGCTTTCCGATTTTTCATCGTCCTGAATGACCGTCACTAAAATGCCGTGTGATTTTAATTCATTGACAAGGGCATCAAATTCACTTTGTGCCTCCCTATTTACATCTTCACCGCTTAAGTTTTCAATGTCCTTTTGAAAAAAATTATTGACTGCGGTCTGCTCATTTTTGCGGAAGACAGAGGGTCTTACTAGGAGTACACTGTCTGTTACCTGTTTTCTCATGATTTATAATCGTTACTTCGCTGGTTTATATTTGTTAAAAAGAATGATATGCTTGTTTTATGAGTCCCATTGCAGTAAAAGCCCGATTTCTCTTTTCGATTTTCAGCAATGCTGCACTATGCGTGAAATCCCTTTGAATCATTGAACAGTGTCAGAAATCGCTTTACAATTGGTACTTATACTAATGTATTGAAAAATCGGCGCCATTGCAAAAGAATATCTTCAATCTTTCATTTTTTATTATTCTGTTAAGTTATCTTTGATTTGTTTGGTATATTTTCAACATGAACTTTGGTTGTTTGTTTTTATTTGAATTTTAATGCATATAGGACAATCGATTGCATATCTGCGCGTTGTTAAAACTGACTTTTTATACACTTTTTTGCTTCGTTTTCAGTCATTTATTTTGCTATCTTTGCTCATCCAAAAAACGACTGTTTATAAGAGAGTTAATTACCTAATTATTATGTCGCTAACTGTCTATAAGCGTTAACTTTTTGCACACATGAGCAATATACACTTCCAAGAAAAATTCGAAAGTCGCCACAATGGCCCAAGTCCAGTTGAAGCGAATGAAATGTTGGCCAAATTGGGCGTAACGTCAATTGACCAGCTAATCGACCAAACGGTCCCTTCTCAAATCCGTGCCCCAAAACCTTTAAATCTTCCAAAAGCATTGTCTGAGGTTGCCTATTTAAAGCGGATAGCGGAAATTGCAGAGAAAAATAAAGTTTTTAAATCTTTTATTGGTCAAGGATACTATGACGTGATCCTTCCAGGTGTAATTCAACGCAATGTGTTTGAAAATCCGGGATGGTATACGCAATATACTCCTTACCAGGCGGAAATTGCACAAGGTCGTTTACAGGCACTGTTAAACTTCCAGACCGTTATTTCTGATTTTACTGGATTGGAAATTGCAAACGCTTCATTATTGGATGAAGCTACGGCTGCAGCTGAAGCTATGTTTATGCTTTACTCAGCGCGTAAAAACAAAGAAGCAAATGTATTCTTGGTTTCTGAAAATGCCTATCCACAGACGATAGATGTATTGAAAACGCGTGCCTTATCTTTCGGTATCGAGCTGAAAATCACAGCTATTCAAGAATCGGAATTGACAGACGACGTTTTTGCTGCATTCGTGCAATATCCAGCGGCAGACGGTTCAATCGTTGATTACAAATCATTTGCTGATGCAGCACACGGTAAAAACATTACGGTATGTGCTGCCGCCGATCTAATGAGCTTGGCGCTGTTGACTCCTCCGGGAGAATGGGGGGCAGATGTTGTTGTCGGTAACTCACAACGTTTTGGTGTGCCGATGGGATTCGGAGGTCCACACGCGGCATTCTTTGCTACACGTGATAGCTTCAAACGTAATATTCCCGGACGTATCATTGGTGTAACTTCTGATTCCAATGGAAAGTATGCCTTACGTATGGCTTTACAGACACGTGAGCAACATATCCGTCGTGATAAAGCTTCTTCCAATATCTGTACGGCGCAGGCTTTATTGGCTATTATGGCCTCTTTCTACGCTGTTTACCATGGTCCCGAAGGAATTAAAAATATTGCATCCCGTATCAATGCTTTAGCAAGTTTATTGGATCAAGCATTACAATCATTGGGTTATGCCCAATTGAATAAAGCGTACTTTGATACCCTCCGTGTGGATTTAGGTGCACATGCGGGCGCATTAAAATCTGAGGCGTTGAACAATGAGTTGAACTTCTACTACAACGGTTCACAGGTTTCCATTGCTATCGATGAGACAACAACTTATGAAGATATCAAAACAATCGTAAAAGTGTTTGCAAAAATTCAGGGCAAAACATTGAACGATGTAGATTTCGATACCTTAGAAGAAAACTTAGGTTCTTCGATCCCTGCTGAATTGGTTCGTACCTCAGCGTACTTAACTCATCCAAACTTTAATAGCTACCATTCTGAACATGAAATGTTACGCTATATTAAATCATTGGAAGCAAAAGATTTATCGCTTTGCCATTCGATGATCCCATTGGGTTCATGTACCATGAAATTAAATGCCACAGCTGAAATGACCCCTGTTACCTGGGCGCGATTTGGTGGATTACATCCATTTGCACCAGCAGATCAAACTTCAGGTTATATGCAGATGATCGGTGAATTGAACGATTGGTTGTCTGAGATCACAGGTTTTGCTAAAATGAGCTTCCAGCCGAATTCAGGAGCACAGGGTGAATACGCAGGGCTAATGGTTATCCGTGCTTATCATGAGAGCCGTGGCGATCATGGTCGTAACATCTGTTTGATTCCAGCTTCTGCACACGGTACTAACCCTGCATCGGCTTCAATGGCTGGTTTGAAAGTGGTCGTGGTAAAATGTGATGAACTTGGAAACATTGATATTCCAGATCTAAGAGCAAAAGCGGAAGAGCATGCTGCTCATCTGAACTCGTTAATGGTGACTTATCCATCTACGCACGGTGTATTTGAAGAATCAATCATTGAAGTTTGTGAAATCATCCATGCCAATGGTGGCCAAGTATATATGGATGGCGCAAATATGAATGCGCAGGTAGGTTTGACAAGCCCAGGCCACATTGGTGCTGACGTCTGTCACTTAAACTTGCATAAAACATTCTGTATTCCTCACGGTGGTGGTGGCCCTGGTATGGGACCGATCGGCGTTGCTAAACACTTAGTGCCTTTCTTGCCTAATCACCAAGTTGTTTCAACATCCGGAGAAGAAGGAATTACGGCAGTTTCTGCTGCGCCATTTGGTTCAGCATCAATCTTGATCATTTCCCATGCCTATATTTCGATGATGGGTGGTGAAGGCCTGACCAATGCTACACGCACGGCAATTCTAAATGCAAACTATATTAAGGCGCGTTTGGAAAATGCTTATCCAGTACTTTATTCAGGTAGCAATGGACGTTGTGCACACGAGATGATCCTTGATTGCCGTGGTTTCAAAAATGTAGGTATCGAAGTTGCTGATATTGCAAAACGTTTGATGGACTACGGTTTCCATGCACCAACAGTTTCTTTCCCTGTTGCAGGCACATTGATGGTTGAGCCAACGGAGTCAGAATCTAAAGCTGAATTGGATCGTTTCTGTGATGCATTAGTTGCTATTCGTCAGGAAATTGCTGCAGTGGAGGCTGGAGAAGCTGAACAGGCAAACAACGTGTTGAAGCATGCTCCGCATACAGCGGCAGTGGTTACCGCAGATGAGTGGGATAGACCTTACAGTCGTCAAACGGCTGCTTATCCTTTGGAATATGTGAGAGAGCGTAAGTTCTGGCCTTCAGTAGGTCGTGTAAACGATTCTCAGGGAGACCGTACATTGATCTGCTCATGTCCTTCGATCGAAGAATATGCTGAGGCGTAACCGTCTTAAAAAAATATAAAATAAAATAAGTTCTATAGATCGCAGAAAGTCCGGACATCCCGTCCGGACTTTTTTGATGATCAGATTATGGTAGAAACAAACCGGGTGTGCATCAGGAATGATTTCGTGAAAAGTACTACAGGAACGGAAAGTTATTGTACCAATTTAAGTTATAATTACCCTAGAGTCGTATTTTGGAAGTATATTTGTGTTGAAACATTTCGATATGAGGATAACATTAACATTTAATCTTTTTGTTGCTGCGGCATTGATTACATCTTGTGCGGGCAATAAATATGCGAAGACCGAGAAAGTATATAAAAATCAAGCAAAGGAGTTCTCTAATTTATATCGCGCCTCTCCCGTAACGGGACAGCTGGAAAAAGTAAATGTCAAAGATCAGCAGTGGATTGCCTCCATCAATTTTGGTATCCGGAAGCCTAATTTTGTGGTAATTCATCACACGGCTCAGGATTCTCTCGGGCAGACCATTCGTACCTTTCATTCCGCAAAAGCAGGAGTAAGTTCACATTATGTTGTCGGTAGGGACGGTAAGGTGGTGCAGATGGTGAATGATCTGTACCGTGCGCATCATGCCGGTCTGGGTAAATGGGGAAATAATACCGATCTGAATTCTTCATCCATAGGTATTGAACTGGATAATAATGGGACAACGGATCCCTGGACGGATGCGCAGGTAAATGCGTTGATACAGCTATTGACTTATCTAAAGAATACCTATAGCATTCCGCAGGCAAATTTCATCGGTCATATGGATCTTGCCCCTACACGTAAAAATGATCCGTCAAGATTCCCTTGGAAAAGGCTGGCCGATCAGGGGTTTGGCTATTGGTATGAAGAATTTTTGGAAACACCTCCTGTTGACTTTAACCCAAAAATGGCTTTACGTATTATTGGTTATGATGTCAGTAATCTAGACGCGGCAATAAAGGCATTTAAGATTCACTATATCCAACAGGATGTGAATACCGCATTTTTGGGCGAAAACGATCTAAAGATTTTGTATTCCATCTATAAGAAATACCTATAGTGATCTCTTGAACAGTATAAAATGAGGGGAGCAATTTTTGATAGAATTGCTCTTTTTTATTTGCAGGGCTAGCAGCCCCTAGCGCTACTATTATCGTGCCGTTGATGGAGTATGGGCGTTATCTTACTTTTTGTATTTGTCCAAATAGGTTTCAAATACACGTTGATAGATTAGCTTGAACCAAGGTGTAAATTTCTCCGGGAAGTGCGTGATTTCGTCTTCGATCTCCTGTTGACCCATATACTGTACGGCGGCGACTTCTGCCGGATTAAAATCAGGCTCTCCACTGAATTTTCCAATCAGGACATGATCAAATTCATGTTCGGTAAGGCCATTGTCAAATCGGGCACTGTATACAAATGAAAAGGCATCATATAGCGCCGTTGCCTCAATCTGGAGCTCTTCTGTCAGGCGTCTCGCTGCAGCATCCAGATTGCTCTCCCCGAGGCGTTGATGCGAACAGCAGCTGTTTGTCCAAAGCCCGCCACAATGGTATTTATCCAGGGCCCTTTGCTGTAGGAGAAGCTGATCCCGATCATTAAATAAAAAAACACTAAATGCCCGATGCAACAAGCCCTTTTCATGGGCTTCAAATTTTTCCATGCTGCCAATCACGGCATCATTAGTATCAACGAGTATTACATTTTCTTGCTTCATAAGGACTGGAAATAAATATAGTCCAATTTAACTAAATTGGACTATATAATAAATTAATTTTTAACGAAGTGTATGTTATACGGTTTTTACAAATTTCTCGTCGTAATTTTCAATATCAATGATGTATCCGTTCTTGATCAAGAAATCAAATAGAGGTTTTGCCTCTTCGGAAACAGGCATATTTTGCGTGGTAATGATTTTATTTTCCTTTTTCAATAGGTAAGGATACGCGTAAAGCTTTACATTTTTATTGAACATGCCGGATATGTACGATAATAGCTCATTGGTGTACAGCTCTTTATTGTAGTTGTCCGAATTAAAGATGTTCTTTAAGTTATAAACGTTTGTCGCAATTCCGATATTCTTAGGTTTAAAGTTGCTTATAAACTCAGCGAGATGATTATTTCTACGGAAGTTGCTGACGATAATGTTGTTGCCTGTGGCACATAACTCATCTGCTCTTGATGCGAATTCTTGGAGATCTTCATCTGTAATTTCATGCGTATCCTCTAGCACATTCCCCATCAAAACCTCGATCAAAACAATGGTGTCACTATCCGTAGCCCCTGTGTTTTTCTTAAACTGTTCGACGGCAAGGTTAAACAGGTCGAAGTTAGGAAGTGATTTCTGACGGTATTTTGTGCGGAGTAAGATGATGTTCTTTTTGTATAAATAATCCTTGATCTGTACCGCTTTACCATCGGGTTGGAAAATAGCCGCCTTAGCGAAGCCTTTGGCAATGAGATATAAATTAATCAAGCGTTGGTTGACATTTTCAAAAAGAGGGCCATTTAACTTAACCAGATCAATTTCGACAGATCCTATGGATAAGTTATCGACCAGGGATTCAATCATGGTCTGCACATCTTCTGCATAATAGTAGGCTGCAAACAACAAATTCACACCGATAATGCCCAATACTTTTTGTTGCAGCTGATTGTCGCTATCCAAGAGTCTGATGTGAACAATAATATCGTTTGTAGGCCCGCCGACCTCGTGCTGAAAACGGAGACCAATCCATCCATGGGGTTCATTTGTTTTGGTGAAATTCAGCGTGGTGACAGTGTCCGCAAAGGCAAAGAATTTTTTATTGCAATACTTATCGCCGTGCAATCGTTGGGTCAGCAAGTCAAATTCATGGGAAAGCATCTTCTGTAAACGAGTTCTGCTGACATATCTGCCGTCTTCTTCTTCACCGTATATGGCATCGCTGAATGCCATGTCATAAGCTGACATTGTTTTCGCAATGGTACCTGATGCAGCGCCTGCATTGAAAAAGTTACGTGCGACTTCCTGTCCAGCACCGATCTCCGCGAAGGTTCCGTAAATCTCGGGGTTTAGATTTATCTTCAGGGCCTTTCGCTTGGTTTCAAAAATTTCTCTTGCCATGGCACAAAGGTACAAAAATCAAAAGTCTAGTGAAAATTAAAGTATGAACGGAAAAAACAGAATAAAATTAGGCTTGTTTTAAAACAAGCCTAATTTATTAAAAGCATAGAACAATGCACTGCTATGCAGGGCTTGGCTAAATTTGTTGTCCAGCAGCATGGCTTTTGCTTCCTTAAGCGGTATAAGGAAAACGTCGATCTCCTCGTGTTCATCCAGTTCCTGTTCCTGAACTTTCTGTCCTCCGGTCATGAGATAGGTATACGTAACATTTCCGCTTGTTGCCGGATTGGCATAGAGCGTAGCGATCTCTTCGATTTTTTCAAACTGATACCCTGTTTCTTCGAGCATTTCCCGTATAGCGGCTTCTTGGGGATTTTCACCCGGCTCCATTGTGCCAGCCGGAATTTCCAAAGAAAGGATCCCTGCTCCATGACGGTATTGCCTGATTACCAATAACTCGTTTTGTGCCGTAATCCCGACCATGTTGACCCAATCTGGATATTCCAGCACGTAATAATGGTCGTTGATGCGTCCATCGGGCAGTTCGCATGTATCCCGCCGTAATGTCGCCCAGGGCTCTTTGCAGATATATTCAGATGATAGTAGTTTCCACTTCTCCATTTAACCAACAATATCTTTCATCATGCGGTCCACTTTTTCTTCCAATATATGTTGAAGATTCAGATAGTCCTTTTTATCCTGAAGTATCCCCTTAACGGAGCAATAAAATTTGATTTTGGGTTCCGTACCTGAAGGTCTTGCCGAAATCACGTCACCATCGGTCGTAATGAATTGCAGGACGTCCGACTTGGGAAGTGTAATCTCTTTCTTATCTCCTGTTTTCATGTCAGTAGCTTGGGAAAGTTGATAGTCCCGAATTTCCTTGACTTCGATTCCGCCGAGTTTCGTTGGTAAATTTTGACGCAAGCCGGCCATCATAGCCTGAATTTCCTCGGCTCCGGCTTTTCCTTTTTTCGTTAAGGAGATCAGTTTTTCTTGATAGCAGCCAAATTCCTGATAGATCTCCAACAATACGTCATAGACAGTCTTGCCTTTTGATTTAAAATATGCGGTCATTTCAGCCAGGAAAGCACAGGAATTAGGCGCATCTTTATCTCTGACCAGGTCACCGACGAGGTAGCCATAACTTTCCTCTCCACCGGCTAGATATTGGGCCGAATCCCCTAATTTTGTGATCAGTTCGCCAATATATTTAAAGCCAGTAAGGGTTTCATAATGCGTTACATGATAATGATCGGCAATATCAGCCTGAAGGTTGCTGGTTACAATTGTTTTAACGATATATGGGTTTTGTCCCAATTGTTGTAGGTCACTTTTTGCACTCAATACATAGTAGATTAGCAAACTGCCGATCTGATTACCATTGAGTAACTGAAATTGTCCCCGGCTGTTTTTAACGGCGATTCCGACACGGTCAGCATCGGGGTCAGTGGCCAAAACGAGATCCGCGTCAATCTCTTCGCCTTTTTTCTTCGCCAAGGCCATGGCATCCTCTTCCTCCGGATTTGGATAGATCACCGTTGGGAAATTTCCATCCGGTGTTGCCTGCTCGGTGACTACCGTAACGTTTTCAAAACCCCATGATGCGAGCATTTTGGGTACAATTGTAATTCCTGTACCATGGATCGGAGAATAGACTATTTTTAAGTCTTTCTGTTCCCGCATCGCCTCGGGGTGTATGCTCAATGCCTTATTGGCATCAATATAAATCTGGTCAATTTCTTCACCGACAGGGATAATATTTTGGCTATTTCCTTCAAACTGAATATCCTTTACAGAGGCGATTGCATTGACTTCATCGATCACATTTTCATCATGTGGGGCAGTCAATTGCGAGCCGTCGTTCCAATAGGCTTTATAACCATTGTATTCCTTCGGGTTATGTGAAGCCGTTAACATGACGCCGCTCTGGCAACCAAAATGGCGGATGGCAAAAGATAACATTGGTGTAGGACGTAATTCGTCAAAGAGATAAACCTTTATTCCATTTGCAGCAAATACCTGGGCTACAAGGTGGCCAAAAGATTGCGAGTTGTTACGGCTATCGTATGCTACGGCTACCTTGATTTCCTGATCAGGAAATTGCTTTTTAAGATAGTTCGATAAGCCCTGTGTCGCTTTTCCAATCGTGTATTTATTCATGCGATTGGAGCCAACGCCCATAATTCCTCTTAATCCTCCAGTTCCAAACTCGAGATCCTTGTAGAATGAATCAATCAGTTCCGTTTCTGCCTGATCATCTATTAACTTCTGAACCGCACCTCTTGTTTCCACATCATAACTTGAGGTTAACCAATCGTCGATTTTCTTTTGTATGTCTTTATCTAAATTTTCCATTATTGTAAAATATGGCTAAATATAAAAAAATCTTTTAGGCATCACAACCCGCATATGCGCGATCAATGACAGTAATGTACCATTTTTCACCTTCTTTGGTTATGTGAAAAACAAATGGTTCTTCGCTTTCATTGGAGGTCATTATCGCGCGATAACTTCTGATTTCTATATTTCTTAATCGTTTTAATTCGTTACCCGTAATTTTTGCGTCTAAAATCTCATTCATAAACTTGGCTGTTTGTGACAGTTCATTTGGGCGGGATTTTTTGTCATAAAAAAAACCGAGTTTATCCCATTTCATTGTGCCGCAGTCAAAAACGGGAAGCTTTCCAGCTTTTAAAGGTCCTTTGTAACTCAGTTTTTCATACGAGTGATACTCTGGCACCGGTTTGGCAAAGCTAAAATTGTTTTGGTGCACATACGAGTCCAGTGCCCCCGGGCGATAGATGATATAGATACCTAATTTGGGATGTATATAATTATTGATTGTTTTGCTGTCTTGATCAATATACGCTTTGGCTATTTTTTCCAAAACTTGCTCTAATGTTTCTGTATCCTCTTTTTTGACTTCCTTTTCGAGCGTGTCGGGTTTGCTTATCGTATCTAAGGGGATAGAATCTTGGGCAATTTTTACGGCCTTGTCTTCCTTTTTATTGTTTCTACAGGAGAATACACCTATCGAGATACAGACCAGAACAAAGAAAAAGAGATTTCTCATGTTGTTTTTATTTTTTTTAATACTATTTTTTTGAAGTCAAGTTATCTATGATCGACTTTAATATTGACCTTGTCGAAGGCAGCCACCATTGGACGAGGATTTCTTGAATAGTTTCTTCTCTATTCTCGCGCAATTTAAGAATTATTTCTTTTCTGAAGTTCAGTTTGGAGGTCTGCCAGGTCTTTTGATTAAACTGTGAGATCTGTTTTATTTTCTTTGCTGCGGTATTAAAAAGCATGTTTGCCGGAACGACATCATCCACTAAACCTTGTGCTTTGGCTTCATCTGGAGTTAAGAGTTTTCCCTCAAGCAGGTTTTGATACGCAGTCCGTTTTCCAATCCAAAAAGCATACAGTTGAAAAATGCTTTCGGGAACAATCAACCCAACGGGTATTTCATTGAGCCCGATGACAAAATTACCCTCGGCCATGATCCTATAATCGCAGCATAGGGCAAATACGCAGCCTCCGGCAGGACTATGACCGGATATGGCCGCAGCGATTGGTTTTGGAAATGACGCCAATAGCGAGGTAGCCTCCAAAAAAAGATTCCAAAATTCCCTGATTTGATCCTCATTATAGCCAAATAAGGTGATGAGATCAAGCCCCGCACTGAAAAAGTTCTCTTTACCAATAAGAATTGCGCCGTGAACGGCGTCGTTTTCCCGATTTATCTCCAACGTCTCTATCAGCTCTTTCAGTAATAGCGTATCGATAGCGTTTGACTTTCCTCGATCCAGAAAAATGCTTAAAATATGGTCTTCTACTTGGGTTTTGATATGCTCCATAATGAGTTTATTTAAATGTATAACGGTTTGTTCGGCTTGCTATTGTGGCTTTACTTCCATTAAATATTCTAGGTGTGCAATTTTTCCCTCCATGTCAATTCCTTCAATCGTGATTTTATATGTTCCGGGTTCATCCGAAGTATAGAAATCAAATTTGGCTTCTCCGTTTTTAGCTGTTACCAGATTTGGTTCCCAGGCGATTGTTGTTCTCAGGTCACGATTAAGCACCTGTTTCTGTGTGCTATTATATTGTGGTTTGAAAAAGTTGCGATTCACATGCAGACCTTTGGGTAAAATGGTAATTATTCCTGTTGGCGTATAGGTGGATAACATCGCATCGCCAGATTTACTGGTGATTACCAATACACCGTTGCCGCCATACATCCCATAAATGGCGGTGTTTCCAGCGCTTCTCAGCACTTCGATGCTCGCGATATCCGGGACGTTGATCATACTAATCTGGTCAGGCTCAATATACATGCCGTCTAGCACTACCTGCATGGGACTGCCGCCATTTAATCCCATCGATCGGGTACTGTAAGGAACTCCGTTTTGGAAAATAACTCCCACTAGTCTCCCCGCAAGGCATTGCTCTAGGGTCGCACAGGTAGATAGGTCCTCGGCCGTAATCACCTGATCTGCATTGCCGGGGCCATTGAGGTTTCTTGAATTTTTATCTGCTTTATTGGCTCTGACCCTGTTGACCTGAACTTCTTCCAGTTTGATGCTTTTTTGAATAATACCGGCAGCTTCAAGTTCGGCCAGAAATTGCTGATTATCCTTGAGCTGGTTGATTAGCTTGGTATTGATGTCATTCTGCATCAGTGGCTTGTCTTTACTTTCCTTGACAGCGGGAGAAGGGGGATTGTCAACAAGTATATCGACTCTATTCTTCTCTTTTTGACCATTCCCGGTGACAATAAACTTGATACTATCCGCAAAAAATAGGTTATCAAAGGCAAATCTACCATCACTATCTGTCAGCGTATCTATACTTAGCATCATATTGCTCGTGGGGACTAAAGTAACTTTTGCATTCGGAACAAGTGCCTTTCGTCCGGTTTTTTTAACAGTGCCCGAGACTGCGAGGCTCTTCTCCGGAAGGTACGCATTATTCGTCGTATTAAGATAATTTTTCCAATCTAGCTTACGCCAGCCCTGGATCAGCATAAGGTTGTCAAGTTCATTGAACTTAATATTGTTCAGATCTTCAAAGTAATAATTTGGACGTTCTATAAAGCCCCTGAGATCGGATTTTAAGAGCAGCTCGGAGACAATCGAAGAATGATATTGCGCTGTAGCAGAATCGGACTTATTGAGGTTGATTACCGAAGCTGAGAGTGCGGCTATTTTTGAAGTATCACTGCTACCTTCCTTAACCGAAAGATTTGCGATTACCTGATCCCGTGTTGTAAATGTTGGCTTGTTCAATTGTAAGGTTATTGGCAATATTGTTTTTGGAGCATTGTAACTAAATACGAGCCTTTCGATGATCGGAACCAGGTGTTCATTCAGAACTGATAATTGGATTACTCCCGAAGGAAGGTCCTGTTTTGGAATGTTGAATAATATTTCCGGCCCGTTTAACTTTTGTTTAACAGCATGTAAAACAAATCCATTGTATTGTGCAATGAGGTAGACTTCTTTACCCGTTACGAGGTCATCTGTCGCCGATAATTGCGCGGCGATTTTATCTTTTAAACCTGAGTTGACAGTGAGTACGTAGCCTGAGGCAGCTACCTGAGGCAGAGAGGTGCTCACCGAATTTCCGTCCGGGAATACAGCCGTGGCAATATATTTTTTTCCTGTGCTTAAAATAAGCGGCATACTGCCCATGCCGAGGTCATTTGTTTCAAATTCGATGATGGGAGCCTGGTTTTCCTCTCCGATTTTGATTTTGGACTTCAGGCCCAGTCCGGCGGGTGTAAGTACTTTAACCCCGGTTTTGCTCAGAATATTGTTTACGAGCTCACCACTTTCAGGGAAAATCTGGATACTGTTCCGTTGGTTGGGATCTGGAATTGTAAAATTCTTTAATACCCGTCTTTTATCTGATGATAAAAATTGTAAGGATAATGTTCCGCCCTTAAAATTATCTTTGAGCTCAAGAGCTATTGTTCCATTTTCATTGGATTTTAAGCGCCCGGTTTTTTCTTTTAGGCCATCCTGTTGGAGGGTATAGCTCACGCTGCTGTTTATTAGCGGCGCGCCCTGAATTGTCTTTAAGTTGATCTGGAAGAGATTTTCAGTTCCATTTTGAAGGAGAGTGCTTTGAGTAATGACATTGTCTGCCCGACCATTGGTAATCGGTACAATCCGCTCATAGAAATTGGAGATGGAATCGTTTTGCATCCAGCGGGTGTATGCTCTGATCCGGTACGAGCCCTCCACGAGTGTGTCCGATAGACTAAAATCACCGATGCCAAGGCCCAATGTGAGGGGGATTTTAATGCTTTTGATAATGCTATTTGTCGGCGAGATCAATTCGATATTCGCAATCTTGCTGATATTGCTCAGGTAATTAAATGGTGCCGTGGTACAATACAGTTTGAACCAGATATTTTCTCCCGCTGAATAGTCATTTTTGTCCAGGTGTAGATAAATTTTTTCCGTAACATGACTTTCGTGATAGGTATCCAATTTCTGTATGGTCTGATCAATTTGAGCGGAGGCCAGAAAAGGAAGCAGAAGGCAATTGATTAACAGCAATAAGCGAGCATACATATGACTAATGTTTCTTGAAAATTAGAAAATATTTTCCCTTTAATCAACTTATAAATCAAAATATTATCGCATGAAAGAGATCCGGCAATTTCTATTACTGGGATGGGGACGCTTTTGAGTTGGAAAATAAATATAAAATCCGTTTTTGAACGATCTTATGTCTGAAAATTAGCATAAAAAAAATATCTTTGTGCTATGAATATCCTAATAATCGGTTCAGGAGGTCGTGAATCCGCCTTCGCCTATAAACTGTCGAAAAGTCCACGTTTAGATCAATTGTTTATTGCTCCAGGAAACGCTGGTACCGGAGCATATGGCCAAAATGTAAATATTAAAGTTACTGATTTTGAAGCTATCGCATCCTTTGTTTTGGAAAATGCGATACAAATGGTGTTGGTGGGACCAGAAGAGCCTTTGGTAAAAGGTATTCATGATTATTTTTTGAACCGGGAAGATTTAAAAAATATTCCTGTTATAGGCCCACAGCAGGAAGGTGCACAATTAGAAGGTTCGAAAGATTTTTCGAAGCAGTTTATGGACCGCCATGGCGTGCCTACCGCCGCTTCCCGTTCTTTTGATGCCGACTCGCTTGCTGAAGGATTGGTTTATCTGGAGAGCCAGAAGTTACCGATTGTGCTTAAGGCCGATGGTTTAGCAGCCGGAAAAGGTGTGTTGATCTGTGAAACACTTGAAGATGCGAAAGCCGAACTGAAAGCAATGATTGCAGATTCCAAATTCGGAGAGGCAAGTCGCGTAGTGGTGGTGGAGGAATTTTTAAAAGGAATTGAACTCTCGGTATTTGTCCTAACGGATGGAAACTCTTATAAGGTACTACCTTCTGCAAAAGATTACAAACGTATTGGAGAAGGTGATACAGGTCTAAATACAGGTGGAATGGGCTCCATTTCTCCGGTTCCTTTTGCCGACGAAACATTTTTGAATAAAGTAGAAGAACGTATCATCAAACCAACTGTTGAAGGGCTGAAGAAAGATGGTATTCCCTACAAGGGTTTTATTTTCATCGGTTTGATGAATGTTGATGGTGAACCCTATGTAATTGAATATAATGTGCGTATGGGAGACCCTGAAACAGAATCCGTATTGCCTCGTATCGAATCTGATCTGCTGGATCTGTTGGAAGGCGTCGCACAAGGAAATTTGGATCAACGCTCTTATACCGTTTCTCCAAAGACCGCGGTTACAGTTATGTTAGTGGCAGGAGGTTATCCAGGAGCGTATGAATCTGGAAAGGAGATCGCGAATATAGAGAATGTTAAGGAGTCGATTGTATTCCAGGCGGGAACGAAGGAACAGGACGGCAAGGTTGTTACTGCCGGCGGACGTGTGATCGCGGTAACCACATTACAGGATTCGCTTTTTGAAGCGCTTCAACAGGCTACAGCTGATGCCGGAAGGATCTATTTTGAAGGAAAGTATTTCCGTCGTGATATCGGTTTTGACCTCATCTAAAAAATATTTAAAATTATTTTTGTATAAATGATTTTAAGGCCTATATTTGCAACTCCAAAAACAACAAAACTTTTGGAGTTGCATAAAAATGGCCCGTTCGTCTAGGGGTTAGGACGCAAGATTTTCATTCTTGAAACAGGGGTTCGATTCCCCTACGGGCTACACATCTAAAAGTCAAAACATACAAAAGCCTGCAAATTAAACATTTGCAGGCTTTTTTGTTTTTCAGTATCTACAAAACCTATAATAATTCCCAATAAAAAAGTGAGTCATTCAGTGAGTCATTTTCTTGGAGTTGACTACTCACTGAAATATATTTAAAAGTTTGATTGTCAATGTGTTCATAATTTAAACATCTTGATCCGTTTTCGTTGCAAGGCTAATTTTGTTTCACTTAAATGATGTTGTCATGAGCACAAATTATTCCTTGCTCTTCTACTTGAAGAAACCAAAAAATTATGTTAACGGCCCCAAACCAATCTACATGCGGATTACCGTAGATGGTATCCCAAAAGAAGTCTCCACAGGACGGGAATGCGATCCGTCGAAATGGAACTCTAAAGCCAGCCGTGTGAAAGGCACAACAGAAGCTATCAAGACCCTTAATAGCTATCTTGATGCCCTAGTCAGCAAAGTAAGTACAATCCATACTGCTATGATAGCTGCCGCGGAGGAAATTACAGCGGAATCCATCAAACTGAAATATCAGGGAAAGGATATCAAGCGAAAGCAATTCCTTGATGTTTTTAGAGAACATAATATGCAGATGGAAGCATTGCTCGGCAATGGGTTCAAACCCAATACACTTAAAGGGTATAAAACCTCGCTCTCACATATTGAAGGCTACCTGGAGAAAGAATTTAGACTAGCAGATATCGACACAAGAAAGATTGACCATGCCTTTGTCATAAGCTACGAATTCTTTCTGCGTGCCACGATGGGCTGTTCTGCCGTGTCGGCAGCAAAATACATGAAACACCTGCGAAAGATTATCAAGATCTGTATTGCACACAGATGGATAACGGACGATCCATTTGCATTCTATAAGATCAAGGCCAAAGCTAAAGAGAAGGAATTTCTAACAGATGCGGAACTTAGAAGGATAGCGGAAAAGTTGTTCAAGATACCAAGGCTGGCCCATGTTCGTGATATCTTTGTTTTTTGTTGTTACACCGGACTTTCCTATGCGGATGTAAAGAAATTAAAATGGACAGACATTGCCGAGGGTGTGGATGGAAAGCTCTGGATCTTTACCAATAGGGAGAAAACTGAAACATCATCCAATATTCCACTGCTTCCCAAGGCACTTGAGATCATTGAACGGTATCGTGACTATCCACCATGTGTGTCAAAGGATATGGTACTTCCTGTTCTGAGTAATCAGAAAATGAACAGTTATCTAAAGGAAATAGCTGATCTGTGTGAGATTACAAAAGAACTCACGTTCCACAAATCACGCCATACGTTCGCCACTTCTGTTACGCTTGCCAATAGTGTGCCGATAGAAACAGTTTCCAAAATGCTCGGTCATACTGATATCAAAACCACACAGCATTATGCGAAGTTATTGGATAACAGGGTTGCCGTGGATATGGACAGATTAGAAAGAAGAATGGAGAATAAACCGCTACCTGCAAATCAAGCTAAAATCGCTGAGCTATGTACCCCTCAGGCATTTACTTTCATGAAGGCAAAGCATCAAGGATGAGATATCGCATAAATTCCCAAAAAGGAAGCTTCATAAAAGGCAGCTTCCTTTTCAGATTACGGTTGTAGATCCTTTTTATATATAAAAGTAATTTTACTTGTCTGGATGACATCTTCCTTGAAATTTAACAGGGAAACGCTATATTCCATTTTTTCTCCTTCTTTAAACGTCAAGATACGATCAATGTCTTTCGGTAAGAGTACTTGCTTGATTTGGATAACCCCTTGATTGGCATAAACTACCTCCCGAGGTTCTTGATCAGCTGTTTTAATCTTCCAGGAAAGTGGACTATTCACTGTCATATTGCGATTATCAAACTTGCCTTCACAGGTAAATAATGCAAATGTAGTGCTAAATTCATCCGTGTATGTCAACTTTATTGGCTTATTCTCATGTATTATATATAAGCCTGTTGGATTTACAAAAAAAGTATCCGGATAGATTTTATAAATATCGTCTGCCTTTGGACAGGCGTATTCTATAAGGGGTTCCGGTTCTGGTTGAGGTTTTGGGTCAAATGGTTCATTACGACTGCAAGACGCAACTATTAAAAACAAGACGCTAAAAAGTAGAATAGTTAGTTTTCTCCTCATTATTGATATTACTAGTATAGTTTATAAAATTCATATAAAGGGACGAAAAAAATATTAGCTAAGCTACAGTTGAAAATGTAAAATTTCAGTTATATCTTTTCTTTCCATACTTGCCCAAGTTCTATTCTCATTGTTGAACGACTGTTTGTTTATTCATCCACCACTAGGAATAGAGAATTTATCAATGGGGATTTTTAAATAGATTCTGTTGAGAAAAATCTATCTCATAAGTTTAAGTAATCGAGTGTATTAAATGTTTGAACATGGTCAATCGGGAGTTGGTCGAATAAATTTGGAATTATTATTCAAGTTTACCTAATTTGAATGCTGATTTTTGAACAGGACGACGGTCAGAACAGATAGCCATTAATTCATAACCAAATAGTCTGAAATCATGAAAGAACATGAAATTGATATCTATCTAGATGGTGTTAAAACGAGGATCGACCTTCGAAAGATGGATTATACCTCGCTTCGGAACCTTTCCATGAAACTGCAGCGGATTTTTGGGGACAACAGTTATATCCATGAGATGATCCTTGAAAGCGAGCTTTACTATTTCCGGCAGGAGATCAGTGCCAAGACCGTGGGGGTTCTCCAAAAGCACGGGATAATGACAGTAGCTGAACTGATGGCCTGTTCGTATGAGAAGCTTGCAGAAATGGATGGACTGGGAAGCAAATCCCTTTCCGAAATTGTAGGCTTCATTAAGGAGCTGGGAAAATAGAAAGCTGTTGATTTCGGGTTTTGAAAACTTCCTTGAAATGCGTAATTTGATATTGTTTTTCAAACAATCCCCATAAACTAATCCTTAAGCGGCTGCCCTAAAAGGGTGGCCGTTTTATTATCGGGTCGTTCTGACTATTGCTGAAACCACCGGAGCGAACAATAGACTTTGGTGGACAATCTATATTTCCCGGTTTTCTTCCCCTTTATCCCTTCTCCATTTTTTCTCGGTATAGGAGTTGAAATTTGATTTTTCCCATTTGGTCAGGTGGTAGCCCCTGCAATATGTACAGAAATATGCCCGTCGTTGTATGGGACGTCCCTGCCGGTGCTTGATGCGACGGCCTGTTCTGTCCCTTTTGAAAAGGTAGTTCCACTTAAGGTCGAGCATGACGAGCCGGGCCTCAATCCAGGAAGCAAATATCACCTTTCCTGTTTCCCTACATTTCTTATTGATCCCCATAGAAATTGCTTTTTGTCTATCAATAGTATAAAGGTTCGGGTTATGACCTAATATACTTGCCTCAATAATGTTTGTCTATTTACAAATATTTAAATGACACGTCATCGTGCTAATTGGTACTTACAGCTTTCTAAAGCTAGCCAATTTGCTGCTGAAAACGAAGCGGGGAGTTATTAGGTCAGCAGAAAGGCTGCATGAAAAAGTCAGATATCGAGGAAATCGTGCAACTTATATTGGTCAAATGTCTGTTTATCGAAAAAATTTGCAAATGTGAAATGTAACATCCTACATTTAATGTATTTCACGCTCCTAAATCAGCCCAAATAAAACAGGAAGCAATTATTTTTTTGCGTTTATGACGGACCATTTTGATATCATATTTCCCAGTGTGCACCTTTCTGTACTTGATGTGAACAGCTGTCCGGCAGACTGGACCGAAAGTGTTTTAAGGTCAGCAACATCGTCCTTAAGGTATTCTTTTCCAGAGGCAGAAGTCCTTCGTGGGAAGCTGCTTTTCAAAAAATACCATATTGAACTGATCCAGCTCCGTACGGAAGAAGCTTTCAGCCTCCGGTTTAAGGTAGACCAAGATAGGTTGTTCCTTTTATTTACGATACAGGGAAATCTTAGATTTTTGACCGGTGAAGGTACCGAAGTTATCACGGCTACCGAGAACAGCTTTTACCCTTCTCACAGCAGGCCAGAGGTATATGGGACGGATATCATAAAAGGATCTGTGGTAAAAGCACTGGTGATTTCCTTTGATCCGGATTGGGCAGAAAGAATTGTCCGTCCGTACAGAGTATTATGGGAAGCGTTAAGGGAAATTGCACGTTCCGATAGGCAGTTCAGTATCCTGCCTAGACTGAGGATCGATAGAATGCTGGGAAAAGAACTCGGTGAAATACTAGACTTCAATGATCCGAACATCGAGATCGTCAAGCTGAAAATGCGCAAAAAGATCGCAATGGTCTTAAAATGCTACCATGAAATGCTGGTCATCTCGGGACTGGACAGGATCTATCTGGCAGGATTATATATATTGAAAAATTTTGCAGATCCGGAAATTGATATCCAGTCACAGCTACAGGATCTACCGATGAGTGATAAAACTTTTCGCAGAAAGTTCAGGGTCATATTTGGAACAACACCCTATGACTATTGTGTCAGGCTCCGAATGGAAAAAGCCCGGAAGCTCATCAATGAACAGGGGCTGGCCAAAAAAGAAGTATGTTCCATGGTCGGCTATACGGATCTTGGCAGCTTTTCACGCACCTATCGCAGCTATTACAGAAATGAAGGACACCGCTAAACTCATCTAAATCATTCCTAATGTATCTCTTTTGTTACCAAAAAAGGGAATAAACGGACATTTTTGATAAAAAACGGCCAAAAGTTGTCTGTTTTTTCCTTTTCTGGGCTCTGCTCAAACCTGAACTTTGTATTAAAGGTTTCTGCCAGATATTTTCTAGGCGAACATATCTCAGGAGATGCAAGAATAAAGGGATAAAAGATATACTATGAACAGGACTACAAAAATAATGAGAAATAAGACAACTGGTCTCTCAGTGAGGATCGCAGAGCTGTTCCGTATAATACCGATATGGCGGGGGATTCGCGTCACTGCGATATTTGGAGTGGTTTTGCCCAAAATTCATGTTCAGAGAATATGGTACGCCAATAAATTCGCGCTGTTCACGGTTAATGCGGCCCATTGGTTTCAAGGAGACCGGTAGGCCAATAAACAGGATCCCTCAATCGCATAACTGTGAGGCAAAACCGGAGTGCATTAATTACATAAAGAAACCATCATGAGAAAGATCATGACCCTGATGCTAGTGATACTGGGTATCACTGTTTCAGCGGGGGTTATAGCGAAAGCCCTCGAAAACAAAAAGGAACCGTTACAGAAAAAAGCAATAACGGCATGGGAACTCACCTCGCCATCTGCTAACCCTACACTGGAGACAAGTTATCAACCTTTCACGGGAAATCCTGAGGAATTATGTTCAGGGACCGAGGATGTCTGTGCAGTGATGGCCGAGGACCGTGGAGACGGTCATCCTCAATTGACCTCAAGCTTGATTAACCAGATCAACAAACAGGCGCCGGCAGAAGATGTGTATTTCAAAAATTGATCACAAAGACCAGTACCGATTCATTCTTTAAAACAGATTGTTGAATGAACTTAATTCTAACCGATCATATCCGAGCTATTGGGATATGATCGGTTATTTTAGAAAAGGGGGCTTCTTTATTTACCTACTCCAATAGGGATTTTGAAAGGTGTTTCATTTTTCGAAAGGTCTAACTGATAGTTCTTATCCCCAATCCGCCTTGTTATAACTAAGGGTTCTGAATTCAGGGCTGCATAACGCTTTAAGTCCATCCATCGGATCCCTCCTTTGAAACAGAGCTCTTTTAACCTCTCCCTTTTTAAAAGATCTATCGCAGCAGCTCTACTGAGTCCGGAATAAAGTAAAAATGAGTTTTCTGCATAACGATTTTTTAACAAGGTATTGAGGACATCCAGGCCTTCATTTATTCGATCCGATCTGATCAACGATTCTGCGTAATTTAGATATAGCTCTCCAGAGGTCACCCCTCCAAATAGAGTGGAATTGTTCATGCCGGTATAACTTCCCTTGAATGTTATTTTAGCCCCTGAAACTGTAAAAAAAGCTGTCTTTCTCAAATCTCCATCTCCATAAAGATCAAAAAGATCCTGCGGTACATTTGCTATTGAGGGAGCAAAGATACTTTCATTGCCTGATATGGTAGAATAAAAGAGAGTCTCTCCGTTAAAGCGTTCAAAAGGCTGCTGGGAGTTTATGGGAAGATCTTTAAAGTTAAGCAGTACCACATTTCCCTTCATCGCTTCTCCCGCATAAAAAGATGCCCGTTCCCAATTTCCCAGACTGAGATAAAACCTGCTGAACAGTGTTTTTGCGGCAAGGCGTGTTGGCCTTGTGCTGATCTCCTGCTTTTCTGGAAGCAATTCAACAGCTGTCCTCAGATCAGTTTCAATAAAATCGTAAAGCTCTCCCAATCTCGAGAACACGATTGCCTCACCGATATCTGGAGTCTTTTTGATCGGAATTGTCATTTCGTTGTCGTTTATACCTTTTTTAAATTGAGGTGAATAGATCGTGGCCAACTGGAAATAGGTCATTGCCCGCAGGAAAGCCGCACTTCCCTTGATCCGTTTCCGGTCATTTTCTGACATGCTTCCGAGTGATACCTTATATATATTATCCAGAACTAGATTGAAATAAAATATCTGGGACATGGAAAAAGTCCAGGTGTTATCCGTAAGGGCTGCTTGGTTCCAGCTATAGAGTAACCTTGCATTTTCACTTCTGGAATTAAAGTTCTGTTCGGATAGATAATAATAATCCGATGCTATGTCCCCTAAAGAAGGTAGAAACCCATTTATATTGTTCTCATCGTTGAGCAGTGCCTGGAGGTCATCAAGTGTCTTGGGTTCCTTCCATGAAATATCGGCTTTCTCATCCAAAAAATCGTTGCAGGAAAACAGACACAGCACAATTAAGTAAATCAATTTTTTCATTTTTTTTCTGATTAAAAATTCCAGTTAACACCAATACTATAGGAACGGGATGGTGGCATGAGCGAATAATCCGGATCCAGTACGTTTTTACTGGCCTTCCATAGTATCCCGACATTATTTACCATAGCGGTAACTTTTACGTCCTTCCATATACCTCCCGAAAAGGGTCTGTATCCTAACCTGATGTGCTGCAACCTTAAAACATCCCCTTTTTCAACATTTATTTCAGCATTCTGGTAAAACAGATCAGCGGCTGAATTGGCGGGATATACAAATGCCGGAACATCTGTCCGGTCTTCATCACCTTTTATCTGCCAGCGGTCATAATACTCTGCTTGAAGAATACTGCCACTGTTTACCATGTCCGAATAATTTATTGCGGGCCGACGGAAAACGTGACCGAACCGCCAGCTCAGCAATAGCGATACATCCAATGCTCTCCAGTTGAAATCCTGTGTCAGCCCCCCAAAGAATCTAGGAACGGCCGTGCCCATGTACTTCAATTCTTCCAGCCTGCTCTGCTGACGGATAGCACTATAATCTCTAGAAATTTCGCCTCCCAGAAACCCTTGGGGCACTCCGTTTTCGGGGTTCAGCCCTCCCCATTTATAGGCAAACACAGCAAAGGCAGGATAGCCTTCCACCGGTGTCAGTGAAGTTGCCCCTCCAAGGACATCCGAATCGCTAGTTCTCTTATAATAATAGGATGTGATCTTTGATGCGTTCAGCGTGTTGTTGAAACTGGACCGCATTGCGACTTTTCCAATACTATAGTGCCCCGCAACGGTTATCTCCAGTCCCCTGTTCTGCATTGTTGCGCTGTTTTTGGTCAGGCTACCAAATCCAATCGTGGGATCTGACGACATTAACGCAAAAAGGTCCTTACTGTCTTTAATATACCCCTCGATAGAGAGTGATATTGGTACGGCCTTTAACCCCATATCTATTCCTAAGTTTACAGTTGATACTGTTTCCCATCGAAGATTTTCATCGGGAGGATTCCGTACCCGCGCATACTGTAGCCTATTGAGGCTACTCCGAATACTATTGTAGACAATTACGGTTCTTCCGCTAAGCCCCGGATTGATATTGCCACTCTTTCCGTAGGTCATTCTCAACCTTAGGTCCTGAAATCTGTCCATAAAAGCCCATTTTTCCCTATGGATTGACCATGCTCCACCGACAGACCACAGAGGATTCCATCTTTGGGAAGTACGGACGCCAAAAAGATTGGATGCGTCCCGGCGTGCGCTTAGGCTTAAACTATACCGCTCAAAAAAAGTGACATCAGTATTGAGGTAGTAAGAGAGAAATCTTGTCCTTGTACCATAAATTGCATCGGAAAAAGGGATCCTGCTGGAACCGGAAAGACCAGCAATAATTGGGTATACGGATGTATAATCCAGTGCAGGAAGGTTATTGAATTCCCGCTCATAACCATAGTTTCGATAACTGTTCCCATCGCTGTTTATTACCCTGCCCTCGTTACCGAGGATCATCCGCAGGGCGGCAAAATCACCGATCTTTTGGTCCACGTCGATCTGAAAGCGTAAAGAATGGTTTTCACCCAGCGTATTTAGTCCATCTTTTATCGCCGCATTGGGAATAATATAATTTATCTCCCCATCCTTTATCTGCGAAAAGCGGTTGATCAGGTCCCTTGCGTAAAATGTACCCTTATCGTATATACTTTGCTGGATATGTTCCTGGCGGCCATATTGGTATCTGGCGGACAGCTTTATCCCTTTCCATATCCGATATGAAATATCTCCGGTTACCATAACTTCCGTATTGCGGGAAGTGTTATCTGCTACATTGATCTCCTGAAGAGGCCTGAATGACCAGTCCAGCAGATGGCCGGCATATAACGTATCCAGAAATGCTTTGCGGTATTGGTAGGGCATGCTTGCATAATTCCCATCTGAATCCATTAATTCAAGATATGGATACATCGAGATATTTGAATTGAGCATGTCCATTCCCCTATTATTGTTTGCCGTTTTCATCTGGGCCATCTGCATAGCTACGTTCAGGTTTAGCGCTGGGGTTAGGTTTATGTCAAACTGATTCCTGAAACTTATCCGTCCTGTTGCATTCTGCCGTAGGCCAGTACTATTTTTATCGTATCCTGCGCTAAAATAATTGGATGCATTATCGCCTCCCCATGAGATACTTGCTGAGGTCTGTTGCTTAAACATTTTACGGTAAACGAACTTATCAAGTTGATCATATACATCAATCTGTCCCAAATTTTCCAGTTTTGCCTCCAGTTCACTATCGGAGATATTTCCCTGTCCATGCTGGTACAAAAGTTCTACCACAGGTGTGACAGCGGGCCTTGTGGTTTTGTTGTTCAGTACCGCGTTATATTTCCCATTTTCATAAAGAAATTTTTCTACCTGTATATAATCCGCACTGCTGATCCTAGGAATTGACCTGTTCTGCGGGCGTTCAGTGAGGGTAGTAAGGGAATTTACCTGAACCCTGAGCCTACTTTTTCGGTGTCCAGTTTTGGTCGTGACCACGACAACGCCATTTCCTGCCCGCACGCCCCAGATTGCAGAGGCTGATGCATCCTTTAGGATAGAAATACCCTCAATATCATTTGGGTTTATCGCACTGGGATCACCTTCATAGGGGAATCCGTCAACAACAATCAAGGGCTTGCTCATTGATACTCCGCCCAGTGTGCTCAGTCCCCGTATGGAAAAAGAGCTGTTCTGTTCATTTCCATTGGCAGGCCGGCTCAGCAGGAGCCCACTTGACAATCCATCCAACCTGCTCATAAAATCTTCCTGTGGCATATTGGCGATCCTTTCCTTCGGAATACTTACATATGAACCAGTACTGGTATTTTTATCAAATGTCTGATACCCCGTAGAAACGACAACCTCATCAAGTTGCTGCTGGGATTGTGGCAAAAGAATCAAAGAATAGTCATCCATAAGCCTCTTTGTTATCTTTTTATAGCCTACATGATGGAAAATGATATTTTCCCTAACATTTTTACTCTCAAAACTAAAATATCCGTTACTGTCCGACGTCGTGCTCAACGGACCATGGTTTATTGTGACTCCCGGCAATGGGCGTCGGGTTAAGCTGTCAAGAATCTTCCCTTCGATTAACCGGGACTGGCAAAAGCCCGATATTGTCCAAAAGAGAAATAGTAATAATATTGCGATTTGTTTCATCATAATCAGTCTTTTTTGGTTATAATCAAGTGTTTCTCTCTGGTTGTAATCAACTCTTTTGACCAGCCCTGCTCGGATAGCAATTTATCCAACATATCGGGAGAGGCAGAACTTAGTTCTATCCCAAGGTATACCTGTTCGTTTGACAGGTTCTCCGGGTAACTTACAGGTATGCGGCCTGGGGCCTGATTCAGGACAAACGCAATTTCTCCAACACTATAGCAGAATTTTGTTTTGGGGTGTCCAGTCTTTTGGCTCCTCGTTAGCTCTGTCACTTCTGAGGAAACATCTTCGATCCTGCAATCTATATTTCGATAGGACAGTAGATTACCTTTGAGGTCTTCCGTTGCTTTTTCATAAGTTTGAACACAGGGGTAAAAGCTTTCATAGCAGAGTCGGGTATGTTTTAACCAGTCCCACTCAGCGGTATTGATCGGGCGGATGCCGCCTTTTTCCCGAATAAGGATCCTATTGGGATTTCTGAGGAATATGTGTCCCTGACCTGTAGCTAAAGCCATCACCGAAAGCAAGGGATAATTTGCAATCTGAAATCTTGCCCCTCCTGTTTGAAGTTCAGGTTCCCAGCGGACCCCGGGAACAATTCCCTCGATAGGGCCAAACATCACTGAGAATCCGCCAAGTCCGATCTTTTTATCCCTGTCGAGAACAAGTGTCAATAAATCATCCTTACTGTTCTTAAGCTCCACTTTCATGGGAATAGCACCGGATTTTCCGGCTGCCTGATCTGCAAGCTTTTTTACGGAGATAAGATTGGGGAGGGTGAAGGATATAACTTTGCCTTCATGGATGACTACCGTATGAGGAATACTGGCTCTTTTGAAACCTTTGTCAATGATGCTTCCCCTTTCATACTTATAAAATTCAGATTGCCGAAACATCGGGTTATTGGTTAAAAAACGTTCAATTTTATCGGTAGGCTCATCGGATAAGGGGATAATCTTACAGTCGATACTATCCTTTAGTTCTAAGAGACTGGGCAATTCTTTTATGCACGGAGCACACCATGTCGCCCAGAAATCCAAAATTATAAATTCTTTGTCCCGATAATCATTCAAGGTAATAGTATCTTTCCCATCCGGGTGATTTACAATCTGCAGAGGAAGATGCCACAGTTCCTCAGGGATCTTGTCGCCGATCTGCAGTGGCTTTATGTCCGTTAGCCCGGCATCAGCCCCAAGTGTATCTTGGGACTGCGCAGGGGCATTACTAAACATTATGAAACAAAATACCGGTAATAAAAATACCTGCCGGACATATACCAGTTTATGTCTTAATATGGCAGGCGTTATAGATAGACATAGGGATATATAGTGTATTATATAAACGCACAGGCGCTCCATGTAGCTGTAAAATAGCTTCATTTGTAAATAGGTTTATAACGTTCATAATTAGTTTTAAAAAAAACTATACACAGGGGCGCCTCCGTAGTGTAGGAAAGTGGAAGCCGTTAAACGGCTAATTGCTTACTCAGGGGCGGAAATTATGTTTTTGAAGAATTGCTTTTTCATTAACCGTTGGCTTATTTATAATTATAATTTGCCAAACGGGGTTCCTCCTGTGAAACGACTAAGGGAGTGAACATCCCACTTGACCGTTCACGGGGCACCGACTAAAGGCCCGAACACGAATCAAGATAGGACGCCACCCCCTTAGCCATAAAAAATATGGTGAGGGACAGCGCTTTCCTATCCTTCTCTCGTGTTC
Organism: Sphingobacterium sp. DR205; assembly: GCF_011064245.1. Classification (NCBI taxonomy): domain Bacteria; kingdom Pseudomonadati; phylum Bacteroidota; class Sphingobacteriia; order Sphingobacteriales; family Sphingobacteriaceae; genus Sphingobacterium; species Sphingobacterium sp. DR205. Next base: position 76,493 of record NZ_CP049333.1, read on the forward strand.
TATGAAGTTAGTCGGTTTCGTGAACGAGATTATTTGTAGGAAAACTCTGTCTAAATCTAGACATTAAGTTTTCAAATTTACTAAATTCCTATAATACAACCCACAAAATTAAACTGTATTAAAAATCATTAATCAAAATTACTCATAAGTCTCGGTTAATTATATTCGAAAATATTATATAACAATTCATTTTATTTATATATATTTGATATGGTTATAAATTTTTGAATATCATGTCGGGACACATAAAGTTGAAAATTATAAGAGATGAAAATAATTGGAGTCAGGATTTTGTTGCTGAAAAGCTTGGCATGAGCCAAGCTGCTTATAGCAAACTCGAATCTGGTCAGACAAAACTGACATTTGACCGTGCTATTCAACTTTCTAAAGTTTATGATATAGAGCCTGAATATTTCTTTTCAGACGATTCAAAATTTATTCATTATGGCAAAGACAATAGCTTCGGTCCAATAAATAAAAACACGAATTATTATAGAGATGACACTTTCAAAGATATTTTCGAAAAGTTATTGGCGGAAAAGGATCTTCGAATAGAGGAGTATAGCCAAACCATCAAAGATCTAAAACAGGAATTAGAAGTTGCGAATAAAAGGGTTGAAGATTTTTTATCGAAACTCAAAGATAAGTTATAAATTTACTGATTAGTAAACTATAATTTAGTATATGACAAAGACAGAATTGATTGAACTTGAAGAATTACAGGGGAGAGTGATTGAGGAAATTCTAAAAGAAACAGGAATAGAAAAAGAAGTCTACTTAGGATATCGTGAAGGCAAATCAGATGTAACCGAGGATGATGCAAAAAAACTATCCGATTTTTTTAAAGTGCCTAAATCCTTTTTCTTAAAACAGCCTACTTTAATCCATCACGGAAAAGACAACAGTTTTGGTCCGATATATCATAATTCTAATTTCTATTTTGCAAAACCAGAAACGGAAGAAGATATTAAAAGACTTTTAAATAAATAGCATAGCAAAGCCACCTAAAAGGTGGCTTTTATCGAAATATGTATCTTCCCTGGTAGGGCAACAAATGTTTTTTGCATGGTATGTCTATCCAATTTTTTAATCCTAAAAGCTTATCGAATTTTAGCTAAATGTTATGAGGTTGCGACAAAGTGGTACCGGAATACTGAGTTTTACAACCTCGAATTTTTGTGGGGGATCCTTAAAAGCACTTCATGAAATGTTATTTTTTGTTATCTTGTCTGTAATAGACGTTAGCTAAGGAAGGTGCGCCGGATAATCAATTTAGGTAAGGTTGGAACAATGGAGCTAATCAGATGATGTATGCCAATTATATTTTTGTTGATCTGGGCGAAAAAGCCGTGCCGCCTCCCTTCGCTCTCGGGCCTTGGGAGATGACCGCATTTGAGCGGTATCAGGTTGCCGATTCCAAACAGGTATCCGACAGCTGTATTATTGAGACACTCTCCGCCTACGACTCATCTTGCCATTTCCGCTTTTCCAGATACACCGTGAAAAAGAATGTCAGCCTCTTTTCAATTCCCAATAGGCCCGTATTGACATTGAACATCCAGCTTGAAGGAAACATTGACTTCCAGTTCGGCGAACATTTTACCGGAGAGAGTCTGGCGGGTGAATGTAAGCTCTTCTGGCAGGGCAAGCAAACTCTTGTACAGAACCTCATTCCCGGCGAATATGTCAGTCTGGACATCTTCTTTGAAGATACGATGGTACCCGGCCTGAAAATCGATGGTAAAAAATTCTATTTCTGGGAAGCCGACCCACCGGACACTCCGCTATCCACAACGTACTATATCGCAGAACTTGCCAAGGAAACTTCGATCCACATCCGGGACATGGTCGAGCGGATCCATACCCGATCCTTTTCAGGTATGGATTTTTTTTCATCCTGTGTCAATCTGCTGACCTATTATTTCAAAGGCAAGAGAAAACGGAGCCGGAACTCGCTCGAAAAGATCCTTTATTATTTTCCTTTTAAAATCCTTGAAAAAGACTGGGACGAATCTAACAAGGACAGATATTATAAAGAGACGCTCGAACGGATGAGAAACATGGACCGGGCAAGGCTTGAGGAGAGGTTTCTCTACCTGCGGGAAAAGGTTATTTCCAGACTCGATCATATTGACTGGATAGACTCGATTGCTCGCAGTGTGCTGGATCCTTATCTTTTACTCCTGGAATCTGAACCTAGGGATGCATTGCTCAATTTTTATTATGGTACGGCAAAACTGTTGGCAGAGAGACTCGAGACTGAGCATTTTTCTTCGAAAGATCGGGATTGGGTACGTATATGCATCTTCACAATGCTTTCAGCCGCTTGTGACGTGGCCACGCCAACTGAATCTCAGATCGGATTTATTCGGTCGTTAGGATCTTCTGAACACGGAGGGGGTATTTCTGACATGGTTTATCAGGAACTGATTAAAAAGTTTGCTAAAGATCCTGAATTTCTAAAATATTCGAAACCGAACATCCTTGCCCATGTAACTTCCTGCGAGAGGGATCGGATATGTGAGGCAAAAGTCTGTCCCGTTAGGGAGCCGAATACGGTCAGGATCTATGCCCGTTTACGCGCGGGACTGGAAAAATATTCCATATTGTTCAGACGAGAGTGGCAAAAAATCGAGCAGCAGATGAATCAGGCCTATATGGAGGATGACACAAATGAACTCCTTTTATTGGAAATACGTTACCTTACCAAGCTTCCCGGATATTTGCAAAAGGTCGATACCGACACACTCTGCTGGTATCAGATCGTGCTGAAGACGGAGCTCAACGAACAGCGGAATGCCGGCCCACGTCTCACGCAGCTCCCGGGTTTTCCGGTGATCGATCTGCACGTAATGCTCGAGCAATGGAAAGTGTCGTCTTTATTTGGATTTCGTCCAAGGGGCACGACAATGTACCAGGTACTGGACAACTTACAGCGAGTATGCACCCAGGTCCTTCTGTCAGGAAACCGTGATATCCTGTATTCTTTCTGCGGGATGGTGAGCAGGTCCTATTGGAAATGAGAAAAACTGGATCTCTTTTGTTTTGAATACTTTTTTACCATAATATATCCGAGTGGAAAAATTACTTAAAGACGGTATAAATCTATCCTTATCTCCAAAATTTAATTTAAATTGGATTTAAGAAATGCTATTAAGTCTTCATAATGTTTTGGCTTTTTAGTTACCCCGATATCATCACTGTAAACTCCATCGTTATTCACGCTAGCAGAACGAATTTTTTGTTTAAGGTTGGCCTGAATATATATCCGTGTACCTTTATCTTGGTTTTCTCGTATCAGGAGATTGTATTCGAGAATATCTACTTTTAGGCTTGAAAAAACTTTGCGGTCGTCCTTAACGATTTTACATTGTATAAGCCCCGAGCCTTTATCCACCGAAAGGACAAAATAATCGCTCGAAAGAAAAAGCTGTAAGACGTTCTCAAAAGTCGTTTCCGGATTGGTTGAAGGCAGGTCGATAAAGTGGTTTTTGTCGGTTTGGGCATTACAAATTCCCAGTCCAATCAATAAGATAAATAATAATGATTTTAATTTTTTCATGCTTTACGTTATTAATAAGTTGGTGCTGCCAACTTAATTGGTGAAAATGGAGCAAATAACACCAATATACGATTTATTTGCTCCATTTAATATTTTTATTCGTTGGTTCCCCTCGCACCGCATTTTGCCGTGGTTCGCTATAATTAAAATAACAGCCTTTATTCTATTATTTTCGATTGTTTCTCTGAAAATAGCTTATTACTGTTCTAATCTTTATCAGATATCATTAAACACATAATACGCCAATTAATTGGCAATTACTTTCTGATAAATACATATTTACTCCCCCTCCCTTGTCGCTGGATGGTCGGGACACACCATCCCATTGTCACCGCTTAGGCCACCAAAAGGCAAGACGGCACAATTGGGCCAAGGGCGCCAGCGAGGGATGCGTGCGTAGGGGCGTTTAGTATACCCTTGACCTTTGTGCCATCGTGGGTAAATTTGCAGAAGCGGTGAAGATGGATATCCATATCGCCAGCAATATGTAACCGTAGATATGTGTCTATATCTTTTACTGTATATAAGTTTTTGGTTATATTCAGTAAACCATATATCTATCCTACATTTACCGGAAAAATGAACCGTGATGGCTTGGGGAAAGCCGAAACAATGATCCGGCAGATAATTTTTATATCATGCTGGATCATTGTTCTATCCACTTTCATAATTAATCGAATAGCGTTTTTATCTCCGCAGTCCCCTTTTTTTCTTCTTTCGTTTTCTTCTTCTTTCTTCCTCATCAGTGACCGTTCCCTGACCGCCAAACTCCTGAACAGGATCAAGAAGAATATCCAGGAGTCCAAGTCCATTTGTGGCAAATGAGGAAAATATATCACCAAGTACGGTAGGCCCATCCTGAGCGGGGTTAGCAAATATCCGATCTGTCCAGCCATCTTCCATTTTTGGGATAGCCTCTCTTTCCAGAAGCCTGTCAAAGGTATAAAGCCGTGCTTTCTGTTCCGCATTGCCATTCTTCATGATATTCGCATATTGAAAAGTTTCTTTCAATTTTCTATCAAATCCGAAGATCCTGTCAAAGACAGTTTCGCCGCACTGCTTAAAGGCCATCTGGTCAAACTGTCCGAGCTTTTTGGAATGTTCCACATTCCTGCCCCGGGATCTGTTCTGTGGGCTCAGTTTGATACGGTTGGTGATGTCTTTTCGGCTTACAATGACCTGAATGTGCATCTGTGGACCTTCCTTTCGTTGCCCCACTTTTCTCGTGCCATTCTTGACCTCCTTGTCCTTGTGGCTATAGTAGCGGTAGTTCTCCAGTTTGGCGAACCATAACAGATCCTTGTTGTTTTCTATTCCCGGACGTTTAAAATTTCGGGCATATTCATCCATGATCCGTGCAGCATATTCCTTTAATTTTTCTCTTGCGCCATCCTCGCCATAAGTAGCGAGCAGGAAATCAATCTCTTTTCTGCTGGGACTGATATTGAGCAGGAAGAACTTACTGTCCTCCCGGCCCAATTTGGCAATATTGCCATCAATCCCAATGCGCACCTCATGGGGTCTAATGTCATTCCGCTCACCATTGAACCAGTGTTCCTGTTTTTTATTATAGGCCAGCCGGTTTTCCTTTTCCAGATAGGCGACAAGATCGCTACAGCTTCCTTTGCTATTCCCTGTTTCGGAATCCGTGATATTGATATACATAACGGCTAAAGTTTATCCAGTGCTTCCCTGACCTGTCTTGCCAGTTCCTCTTTTTTTGCTGCAGATACCGGCCATCCCAGTGTTTCCCGCTGGGCAATGTAATGTTCAAGGATCCTTCTGAAATCATCCTTTAGTTCCTGCCTCTGTGTAATGCCCAGAAATATCTTTTTAAGGACTTTGTCCAGACTCCCAAGATATTCCGTATTTGCCTTTAGAAATTCTGATGCCTGCTGCTGTTCATCGGAAATCAGGTCAATTAGACCGGATTGCTGTTTGGTGACAGCACCAAGTTCGTCCAGCATGGAATACAGGGGGACCAATAGGTCGGTCTCCTGTTTTCGGATAAAGGAAAGTATACGGCTTACCCCACTGGAGAGTTCTTTTTTCAGTACCTCATCATTCAGGTCAGCAGGGTCTTTTTTGCTCCTGTAAAAATAATCGACCATCTCCATCACCAATTGCCGCTTGGTCCTGCCCAGTTTACGGGAGAGCAGAGCCAGACGGCCATCCACTTCCACCGGGAAGCGAACAGACCGTGTATTTTCATCGGGTCTAGCCATTACGATCGGAATTATTGTCGACGATAAACCGAAATCTGCTTGCCTTTGTCGGATGCCAGGAGGGAATGTAGTCCACGTAGCCATAAAGTACCAGATCGGAAAGGCATTTATGATAGGTCGCAATGGACTTTATACGTGAAAAATGCATCAGCTTTTTACGGCTGGAATGAAAGAAATCCCCGGGACGTTCTTTCTGGTGATAATAGAACATTGCCAGGAGCAGTCCGATATGTGATGGAAGCAACCTGCTGTCTTTTGTAGTTTGCTCCAAATATGAGCTAAAGTAATGATCCTGCATGTTGTTATCCATTGCCATTACCTCCTTCCATCATTTTATTGACATCACTGCTGCGATAATACATACTGCCCCCGATCTTTTTAAAGGGTAGGATGCCCGTGATCCGTAGGTTCTGCAAGGTTCCGGGAGATATGTCCAGTTTCTTTCTGACCTCCCTGCTGCGGAGCCATTCCTTGTCTGCGCTATTTCCTAGATTTTCTCTTTTTAAAACCTGTCTAATCTCTTCGAACAGTTCTTTCTTGAACTGCTGTAAGTCTTCTTTTGTCAGGATGTCAAATACCATAAGCATACCAATTTTGTGAACAATGCGGGCTCGGCATTTGTGCCTTGCCACTGGTACAAAATTGGATGCTGGGAGGACAGTCTGGATGACCAGTGGAGTCCGATGGTCATGTTTAGCAGTCGAACAGGATCGCTATTAATCCTGTTTTATGGGTATTATCTGGAACAGTTTTTTGTCTGCGGGGATTTTTACGCCTTTCATGGAGTCTTTTGGATCTTTCTGTACAAAATAATTCCGGACGGTATTGACCGGTATATCTTTGCCATTATAGACGAAATATTTCGAGACCATTTTGTAATAAGGGCTTTCGTGGTCACTGATAAGTAATTTCCTCCCATTAGGAAGCGTCAGGTTTTTCATCTGTTGGAGCAGGTCGATAAAAGTTGGAAGATGCTCGTCCTGTACCATTGGTTTGACGGATACCTCGTATTTTTCAAGATCGGCCAGTTTCTTTTGCAGGGTTTCCAGTTCTGCTCGCAATTTCATGATCTCTCCGTCCTTCTCTTTTATCAGTAAATCATTTGGCCTGATGTTCCATTTGTCCAATGGTGCAAGAAAATCCAGAAATTCATTCAGCTTTCCGATATTTGAAACATAGAGCGGATGCTTAGAAGAATAGGGACTCTGGCCTTTAAAATAATCAATCCTATCGGAAGCGATATGCCATACATGGGAAAAGAACTCCTTTTCTGAACGGTTTCTACCGGAAAGGTAATATTCCAGATGGTACTGATAGTAGTCGCCCAATACCTCCCGTTTTAAGCCATAGATCTTTAAAAGAAAATGATTGTCTTCATATCCACTAGGAACTCCTTTTATAGTTCCGATTGAGAAAGGATGTGGCTTGAAATCAAGTGTTTTTCTTGCCTTAAAGTAATTTGCTGACATAGATCTAATGTAACTAAAAATCTCTTTCTGTACAAAAAGAGGGGAAAATCTAGATTTTCTCGGTCTTTTTCAAATCGGGTTTAACGCACTGCGGGATCATGACACATTCTTCTGTTTTTTATAATTTGCTCCAGAATAGAACCAAGCTTATACTAATTAATCTATAAATTTTTTAATAATCTATAACATCCGGCAATCTTATCCGTCTATGTACATAATTGCTGCCACTGTGCAAGATGGCTCCTTATAGTTTCAGCGATTTTACTAAATTTAAAATAGATTACTAATCAATAATTATTGAAGAAGTCAAGGTATAGGTCATATAGTGATAATGAACTTGTTGAGCAGATGTTTCAGGGAGATAGGAACTCTTTTGCCGAACTTTATGATCGGTACTTTGCTGTTATTTATTCTTTTGTTCGCAAAATGCTCCGGGATTCGGATCAGGCAGAGGATGTGACCCAGGAAATCTTTTTGGCCTTCTATGAGAATGGCACGCAGACCCCAGTTAAATCAGTGCGGTCCTATCTATATCAAAGTGCACGATATGCAATCGTAGATCTATTCAGGAAACAAAAGCATCAAAATAATTATCTGGCGGGCCTACAGGATTATTACCATAAAGGAGCTTGGACAACAGATGACATGCTGATCGAGCGTGAATTGCAGCATCGGATAGAACAGGAAGTAGACGGGTTACCACCCAAAATGCGAAAGATATTTGAACTGAGTCGAAGGCAGTATTTGAGTAACAAGGAGATTGCTGACCAGCTTAGTCTTTCCGAAGGTACGGTAAGGCAGCAGATCCATAATGCCATTGTAAGACTGCGTTCTCGTCTTACCTGCTATATATGGTTACAGGTTATGGTATTGCTCTGGTGGATAGGTAAGATGTTATAAAACATTTCAATTTATCTATAACATCCACTGGTGTCAAACGACTACACTATTACATTAACGGAATCGTCTTATGGAAATGAATCAGGATGAAATAAAGCGGCTGGTCGACAGATACCTAAACGGAACGTGCTCGGAAGAGGAGGCGCGTATAGTGAATAGCCATTTTAATAAAATTACAGCTGAAACTCCAGAAATGGAGCCTTTGGCCAATCTATCCAAGCGGAAACGACGTGTATGGGAAAACCTGGGAATAGGTACCCCAAAAAATTCAAGAATAAGATCATTCTACTATATTTCTATCGCGGCAGCACTGCTACTGATTTTTTCGGGCTGGTGGTTCTTTAAATGGACGGATTCTGGCAAAGTTCATGATACTACATTGGCTAAACAGCAGGAAGATGTTGCACCGGGCAGCAACGGAGCTACACTGACGTTCTCAGACGGGCGTAAGATCATACTGGACAGTACAAGGCTTGGAGCCATTATCGGTAGATCATTGACATATAACGATGGCAGTCCGATCAGAGGATCGGTTAATCTTCCTGTGAATGGGGCGGTTTCAATTGTTGCAGCTACAGAAAAAGGACAGGTTTATACATTCATCCTTCCGGACGGCTCGAAGGTATGGCTCAATGCCGATTCCAGGCTAACATTTCCATCAAGGTTTGCCGCCAATGAGCGACAGGTTTCTTTGGAAGGCGAAGGTTATTTTGAAATCAGCGAGCAGCGGATAAAGAATAAGGATAACAGATCAGCAAAATTGCCATTTATTGTATCCTCACAGGGACAGGAAGTCAAGGTAACCGGGACAAAATTTAATATTGCGGCCTATAGAAATGAAAAGACCATCAAGACAACATTACTAGAGGGAGGCGTACTGGTCAATGGACAATTGTTGAAACCGGGACAGCAGAGTTCTCTTTTTACCAGTGGCGATCTGAAAATAGAGGAGGCAGATGTCATGCAGGCAATTGGCTGGCAACAGGGTGATTTTGTTTTTCGGGGAGAGACCTTGGAAGAAGTGTTCCGTACCGTGGCACGATGGTATAATGTTGAGGTCCGTTATCAGCGCAATGCTGCCCGGTATATTACCGTAGGCGGCACTGTTTCACGTTCACGAAGTATAAGTGCGGTATTGGACCTGATGGAAAAAACCGGCAAGGTCACTTTTAAAGTATCCGGCAACGTTATTACAGTGATGTAACGCTCAACACTGAAAAGATATACAATCCAATTATTGACATAAATTTCTAAACATGAAAAGACAGCTATCCGATACAGGTTAATTTCCAGCGTGTTGGATTACAAAAGGAAGCCGGCAGTGTTGGAAGCACTACCGGCCGAAATTTGAGCCAACCGATCCCGAAAACGGGAAAAAACAATTTTGGACAATCATTCTGTAAAACTCAAACCAAAGCAAAAATATGCAAATAAATGCTTTTCACAAAGGTGTGCTATTTTGGCGCGCTTTGCTCAAAATACTATTGATTATGAAATTGATCATGGTCATCATGATAGCCTTTCTGGTACAGGTAAAAGCAAATGTCCTGGCCCAGCGGATAAGTCTCAGCGAGAAAAATACTTCGTTGCAAAAGGTCATTGACAATATCCATAAACAGTCAGGTTATGATTTTCTGGTGTTGGATTATAAATTAGTAAGCCGTGCTACTCCTGTAACGATACAAATAAACAGCGGAAGTCTAAAGGAAGTGTTGGACAGGATTCTCCTTCCCAGAGGATTGGATTATATATTAGAAGACAAGTCAATTGTTATCAAGGGAAAGGTCAACGAGTCACAGGTGGCCAATTCTATCATGAAAGCTTATGACGAAGTTCTACAACAAACAGTCCGGGGACGTGTTGTAAATGAGAACGGTGAACCACTTGCTGGAGCGACGATTTATGTTCTGGATAGCGGAGAAAAAAGAACTTCAAAACAAACAAGTAGTGATATAAATGGTCTTTTTGAAATAAAGGGAATACAAAATGGTGATCTTTTAGAAATTTCCTATTTGGGTTTTAAGTTGCAGAAAATCACTAGCAAAACAGAAATAGGAACTATTGTATTATATCCCATCTCTACAAAAGTTGACGAAGTACAGGTCGTCAATACCGGGTTCTACAGTATTCCAAAGGAAAGAGTCACCGGATCATTTACGGTTATAGACAACAAACTGCTGAACCGCTCAGTGGGTGGCAACATCCTCCAGCGACTCGACGGTGTCACCTCCGGAGTTCAGTTTGTCACACCAAATGGTACCAAAGCATCCGACATCCGGGTAAGAGGACTGGCGACTATACAGTCCGATGCGAGCCCGCTCATTGTTGTCGACAACTTTCCCTATGATGGTGATATCAGCTCTATAAATCCGAATGATATTGATAACATCACGATCCTGAAAGACGGTGCCGCAGCATCTATATGGGGAGCACGTGCGGGAAATGGTGTGATCGTGATCACAACAAAAAAAGGACAATATGGACAGAAAGGGCAGCTTTCCATCAATAGCAATGTAACTATTGGCCAAAAACCCGACCTGATGTACAGCCGGAACCGTCTACCCTCTGAGACTGTCATGGCGATCGAAAAAGAGAAATACGAAAAAGGAGGGTATTATCTGGAAAATGCACAGCAGACTGCTTTTCCAGCGTATGTGGAAATGCTGATCGCGCGGGATAAGGGAACACTCAGCCCCGAAGAATTTGCCCGGCAGGAAGCCATTTTAAAAAATACGGAAGTTCGCCAGGGAGCGATGAAATATCTCTACCAGCCCGCCGTATACCAGCAGTATGCGCTTAATGCACGTGGAGGAGGCGAAAGTTTTACCTATTATGCGTCAGGCGGATATGACAAAAGCCGCTCCAGCGAAGTCGGAGCCTTCAATGACCGAATAAATCTCAATCTACAAAATACCTTCAGGCCATTTCCCCATCTGGAACTGTCCACAGCACTTTGGTACAGCAGACAGGCGAATCAGAACAATCAGATCACATTGGACGATCTCAGGGGTAATGCCACCAATATCGGTCTCTCACCCTACACCCGCTTATTTGATGAAAACGGAAATCCTGCATCTGTCATAAAAGAGTACAGACAGCCTTATGTGGAGCAGGCAGGGGCTAACGGCTTACTTGACTGGCAATATCGCCCACTGGAAGAACGGGGTCTTATGGACAGGCTGGGAAACAGTGACGAGCTCAGGGCAAACCTTGGCCTGAGGTACGATTTTCTCCGGCATTTTAACATCAACGCTACCTATCAATATATCCGGGGCAGCTCATCCAGCACGGCCGAGTATGATAAAGACAGCTATTACGCGCGCAATATCGTCAACCGCTTCACACAGGCCGACGGCACACGGATTATTCCCTATGGCGGAGTATTCCGCGAGCTGCCGTCCACTTTTTCGCGAAGCCATTCTGCACGCGCACAGCTGGACTACTCACAGAAATTTAGCGACGAACATGAGATAACCACACTGGCAGGTGCTGAGATCAGGGAAATGATACAGCTTACAGACCCGGGCTATACACTCTATAATTATGATCCCGATTTGATGATCGGGGACAACAATTACAACTATACCGAAAATTATAAGATACGGCCCAGCGGCAGGTCAAGACTCCTTGCCCCTCCTTCTGCAAAACAGCAGCTTACAGACCGTTACCTGTCCTATTTTGGAAATGCAAGCTATACCTATAAAACCAGATATATTCTGTCCGGTTCACTCCGATGGGATGGGTCAAACCTGTTCGGAGTGAAAACCAACCAGAAAGGAACACCATTATGGTCTATGGGAGCAAGCTGGGAGCTTACCAAAGAATCCTGGTTCAAATTGCCTGTCATGGATTATCTACGCCTAAGGGGAACTTATGGGATCGCAGGAAATGTAAACAAAAATGTAAGTTCCCTTCCAACTATCGAACATGCTGCGACCAATGAAAACACCGGCCTTCCACAGGCAATTGTGCGAAGTATCGGAAATCCATCCCTGCGCTGGGAACAGGTAAAAACATTTAATATGGGGCTCGATATCCGATTGCTCGATAATCGCATTTCGGTAAGCGCCGATTATTACGTAAAAAATGCAAACGACCTGATCGGAGCCAGCGTACTACCACCCAGTAGCGGAATTTATCCGGAAAGCTTTGCTGAAAGCTCGAATCTTGTCAACTATGCGAACCTGAAAACAAAAGGAATGGACTTACAGCTCAGCAGCCGAAATATCCGTGGGGCTTTTAACTGGAACAGTACACTTCTTTTCAACATCGTCCATAATGAAGTCACCCGATATTCAGCAAATAATAATATCGGATTATACAATTATCTGCTTCCACCTTCTTTTCCCGTAGTGGGTAAAAGCAAAGATATTTTATATGCTTTACCTAAATATTCGCTCGATCCTGAAGATGGGACGGTACTCATGTTTATAGATGGACAACGTACCAGAAACGGAGTGGATTATTATAACAGTCTTTCGCCTGAAGACCTCATCGGCACAGGGGTCACTGTTCCGACCACTTATGGTTCCTTACGGAATGAGATCCGATGGAAGAACTTGAGTCTGTCTTTCCTTATTTCATGGAAAATGGGCCATGTATTCAGGCGTTCGACAACTGTTCCCAACGGAGAATATAGGCTGCAGTATCATATGGATTATCTAAAACGGTGGCAAAACCCGGGGGACGAACGCTGGACAGACATACCGGCAACATCGCCTAACCCTTCGGATAATATGTACAGCATGTTTGAACAGTATGAAAATTTTGTGACCAGCGGCAACCATCTGCGGCTCCAGGATCTCAGCTTTTCCTATGATCTCCCGGTATCTATGTTACCAAAATCGGTGTTTAAGAATATACAGTTCTATGCATATGCCCGGAACCTGGGAATAATGTGGAAAGCTAACCATTACGGCATAGATCCTGATTATCCTAATGCAGATTATGTTGTGCCAAAAAGTTTTGCTTTTGGGCTGAGGTTGGACTTTTGATAAGGAAACTATGAAAGATTTAAGAAACTATTTGATTTTTTGCCTTGTCATTATTTTGACAGGCTGCGGAAAAGATTTTCTGGACGCGAAGCGGACATCCAATCAGGTTGTGCCCAAGACCGCCAAGGATTATCTGGCGATCCTGAGCCGGGATAATATGTATTTTAGCTCAAGTGATCTGGCTTACCTTGGAGCGGACGAATATTATGTTAAAAATTCCGCAGACCTTGTTGCCGGCTCACAGTACACACCATTCCATCAGTATGCCTATACCTGGCAGGACAATCCCTATGGCACCCAGCGAAATATCAAGGACTGGGATTTAGCGTATGAAAGGATCATGTACGCCAATCTTGCTCTGGATGTAGAATCTGCCCCAGCCGGTCAGGGTGAGACCACTGACAGGAACAGGGCAAGGGTGGCAGCCCGCTTTCACCGTGCATGGAATTTTTATCAGCTCGCGCAGCTGTTCTGCAGTCCATATAATGAACCAACTGTTGCACAGGCTCCAGGTTTACCCCTGCGGCTGGATTATGATGTTTCAGTCAGATATGACCGCTCATCATTAAAAGCGGTTTACGACCAGATAATAAAGGACCTGACGGAAGCAGAGAATATTCCAATAGTAGACGATACCAACCCCTATATGCCGGGCACCACCGCGGTGCAGGCACTTTTGGCAAAGGTCTATCTCCAGCAGGGAAAGTTTGATCTGGCACTCCGATATGCAGATATTGTTTTGCAAAAGAAAAAGGTGCTGATAGATTATAATAAGCTGACGGGGTCAGTCACTGATATCTATGGAAGCTATTTTGAGCCTTATGGAAAAAATAATCCTGCTATTATTTTTTATTCCGCAGCTGCCGTTGGGGGAATCATAATGCCTACAATGCAAAATATAGACACACTTTTCACCGAATCTATTCAGCCGGAGGATCTCAGGGGGAAAATATATTTTTTTACAAGGCCAGACGGAACGAAAGTCTATACCGGTTCATATTGTGGTTACGGAGGGAATGAATTCTTCACAGGCCTGAGTGTTGAAGAAATATTATTGATCCGTACAGAATGTCGGGCCCGCTCGGGTATGGATCAGCAGGCTTTAGATGACATCAACCTACTCAGAAAACACCGAACTGACGCTGACACATATCATGAACTTAAACTTTCCGACGTATCCGATATATTAACCTATGTTCTGACTGAAAGAAGAAAAGAATTATTTATGCGCGGAAGCAGATGGGAAGATGCACGAAGGCTCAACCTTGAAGGGAAATATCCGGTCACTTTTACCAGGATATTGGATGGCATGAAATACTCGTTGGCGCCAAATAGTAAAAAATGGGTCTGGCCTATCCCGCAGTCAGAAATTGATGCCAGTGGCATCCTGCAAAATGAACGTTAATAATAGATAAATATTATGAGAATGAACTTTAACAAAATGTGTATTAAATTGTCGAATATATTTCAAATAATTAGATTCACTTCACTACTATTTTTTATTATTTTCTTTATCTCTTTGTTTAATGGAGAAACTCTTGCACAATCAAGGAACAAAATGTCCTCTTGCACAGACAAAAATATTATAAGAGAGAATATCTCTTATTTCGTTACGACCACTGATAAGGATGATATTCGAAGACAAATATTACATTTTAACCCCGATGCTAATCTGGCCAAATACCCCTTGCTTGAATATAGTGTAAATATGGATCGCATATCTCCACTTAAAGCAGGGCAAAAGGTATCGGACGACATCATGGACCTACCTATACGTATCGTCAACGACATATATGGAAGGGACAGCATTACACTGAGAGAACTTTCGGCAGACAAGATGCTCGTTCTAGACTTTTGGGCAACCTGGTGTGCTCCCTGCTTGGCTTCGATGGATAAATGGAAACAACTGCAGCCAAAGTATCGTGATCATGTCCAATCTGTCGGACTTATGCTTGATTATGACTACAAGGCTGAACTAACTACTAGAAAAAAGGGCTGGACTTCGCCTCAGCTTATAGGCCCCGAAGTGTACCTGCTAAATGCATATTTATGTGGTATACCAGTTACGGGCCCTTCGGCATGGATAAAAGATGGGACTTTGGTTGGAATTACCGATGCAACCATAGATATTGAACCTATTCTGGAGAAGATTGTCGCCGACAAAATCACTACTGTTCCTGAGAAATACATGTGGAAATCACCATTTTGATAGCATAAATTTTTAAAAAAATTATTTTGAGCCTTTTGTTAATAAATAGCAAAGGCTCAAAATTGCTATATAACCATAAAGTTAATGATTTGGATATATAGCCTAATAGATATATAGCTTATCGCTGCTAAATTCAAACCATATTTAGTATACTGGACAGTATACTAAAAAGAGGCTTAATGCTATTATTAAGCGAATAGAGTATCCCCGGAGGATACTCAAAACCCCATTTGCTGAGCATGGGGCAAGAAAAGTAGGGCTCTGCCCAACTTCTGCTTGCTCCTTTGTATCGTCCTATTATGGGTTTACACATTGTATCGTCCTACTTTGGGTTTACACATTGTCTCGTCCGATTATAGGTTTACAGTTTATTATCTACACAAAAGTGTGGAATTTATTAAATTACTAAAAGCAGCTTTTTTTTTAATTATTTTTAGTTCCAGAATCTGCTGATAAACATTTAGGGAATGTTCATAGTCGGGCGAATCCAACACAAACCAATCTTATATAAGATCATTAAGGAAATATTGGGAGAAGTACTATGAGCTAACCGTTTTTGTAAAATAACATTATGGAAAATACAAACAACAATATCGAATCATTTCAAGAAGATAGTTATAATAGGCATTCCAATTGGTATACAAATCTCTTCCCCGAAAAAGAACAGAAGATAGCTTTGTTAAATGGAATAAAAACATATAAGGGAACAATAAATCATTGGTTACAGAATCAGTTTTTTGAATGTGTCAAACCCATTACAACATATAAGAATGCATCTTGGTTGACCGTAGGTGACGCTTACGGGCATGACGCGAATTATTTAATCGAGAATGGTGTCCAAAATGTAATTGCCTCCGATATAAGTGATGAATTTCTTGCAGTATCTAAAGAGGTTGGTATTGTTGAGCAATACTCTGCTGAAAATGCAGAAAATCTCTCGTTCGAAAATAATAGCATAGACTATATTTTATGTAAAGAAACCTATCATCATTTTCCTCGGCCTTACGCTGCGCTCTATGAAATGATCCGAGTAGCAAAAAAGGGAATTGTAATTATCGAACCGCAAGATCCGATTATGAAAATGCCCTTTTTATTGTTTATGAGCAACGTTTTAGAAAAGATAAAATATGGCTTGGTAAATAAGATTTGGAAAAACCGTTTCTCTTATGAAGCAGTTGGCAACTTCGTCTATAAGGTTTCTGAAAGGGAAATGGAAAAGTTTGCTGCTGGTATCAATTTACCAATGGTAGCAATCAAAAATTTCAATCCTAATTTTTGGTTCCCAGGAAGTGAAAAAATTCCAGCCATTAAATCCGAGAAAAAATTTAGAAAAATTCTCTTCAAAAAAGGTCTTCGTGATTCTCTATCAAATTTTGGCATTGTACCAAGTCAATCTTTAAGTATTATAATATTTAAAACTCTTCCTGAAATCGAATTACGGGAATCTTTAAAAAAACGAGGCTATAAATTAATTAATATACCAAATAACCCTTATTTATAGTGGCGAATACATTCGGTAAGTATTGATTCCATTTCTAAAAATTGTTACTTGAAATAAAGTATGAACTTTAAGAATTTTTCCTTATAATATTTTGCAATTTGAATATTTAAACCAAGAAAATCTTATAATATTTTCTTATCTTAGATATACAGCACTTGCAGCTAAAACGTATATCAAACCAGTGAGTTATTCGGTGAGTAGGGAAACAGAAGGTTTGTAAATAACTGATAAATAGATTAATGCAAGTAGGGTTCGATTCCCCTACGGGCTACAAAAGATAAAACCTGCAGATGTTAAATTTGCAGGTTTTTTTGTTTTTAGCACTTTGTTAACCAGGAGAATAACTTCTGATATTCATTATGTCGGGATGCTCGATAAGTCAATCCATCAAACTATAATTTTTAAGGGTATAAGTGCCAACAATATAGCGTTTATCATCAACACCTGCATTTATGAAAAGTTCATCGAGTTTTGTTAAACAAGCAATTATCTTATCTACAGCTCATCTAGTTCCAATTTTTACAAGTGGCTTATCTTTGAAGTTGGGCAGTTTGGCGTCTAAACGGTAATTGTATCGTCTAATTATAATGCTGTTAGAGTTTCTTAGAGACCATATTACTGTTCTGGATTTTGGTCAGACCAATGGCTGTTCCTTTATTATCTACGTTAAAAACAATAGTCGCATCCAAGTCCCGGGCGTAGAACTTGTGTTTGTCAAACGGCACTAGTTCCTTTCTGTCGTTCCCCACTTGTCCATAAAGGATGTTGTTTTCCAGGACCACTTCAAATACTGGCCCGGGATTAAACTGGTACTTTCCGGTGTATTTCGCTAATTGTGTCGTGGAAACGTTGATTTTCGGTTGAGCTTCCAAGGCAGTGTTTTCTCTGACAGCCGAGCTAGGCATACCCGTACCACTTGTCGTAAACCCATCCACGATACCTTTTTCATCCCTGGTAAATTTGAACGTGTTTAGACTATTTTCCACCAAAAACTGATCCTTTCCATTGGGAACCAAACGAGTTTTTGGCCCACCCAGATAATAATACATCAGATTTCCATCTTGCAACCGTACAGAATGTTTTCTACCATTTTTAATGTTATATACACCCTGAAACACTTCCAGTTCAGATGACTTTAGTGTAATAGGTTTATAGTCGTATGGTTTTCCTAAAGCCACAGCGAGGAGCTTGGATGCCAGGATATCAGGTTCATAGGGGGTATCGCAATTCCGTAGTATCGTAATAGAAAGATTTTCCAGTGGCAGATAAGCTGCATGAGTAAAAAAACCATTAACCACCCCTACATGCTTAACGCTAGGACTTCCTTGGACGTTTCCTGTTTCCCATCCGTAACCATAGCCTGTCAAACGTCCGTCATTCAGTTTAAAGGATGTTTGTGCTTTCCTGATTATCTCTGATTTCAGCAATTTGCAGTTATGCAAGCCATTGTACCATTTTTGCAAATCCCCAGCGGTTGACATCAGCGAACCGGCGGCATAGGGAAGGCTCATGCTTAGATAGTCTGCATTACGGTATACACCATTTCGCTGGACATATCCTGACACTCTACCAAATATGATCCTAGTCGGGGTATCATAATAAGAATGAGTCATTCCTAAAGGCTTGAAAATCGTTTCTTCGATAAATTCCGCATAGCTTTTTCCTGTTATTTGTTCTATAATATAGCCCAGCAAGATATACCCGGAATTGGAATATTTGTAGTCTGAACCGGGATCATAGTCCAATGGTTCCGATTTGACTAAATCCACCAGCAGTCTAGGACTTAGGCCCTTTAGTTTGATTTCATCAGTAAAGCTTGGCAGTCCAGTATAGTTAACGACTCCAGAGGTATGGGTTAACAAGGCTTCAATCGTGATTACTTTCTTTTTCTCCGGGAAATCCGGGATGTATTTGCGGATGTCATCTTGGATCGACAACTTGCCTTGTTCCTGCAGCATCAAGATCAGTACTGCAGTAAACTGCTTGGTCACTGATGCCAGGCGAAATACGTGTTCCGGCGTCATCGCCACATCAAGCTCGATGTTGGCTTTACCAAATGCCTTCTGATAAAGCACTTGGTCACCTCTGCTCAGGTACACAACTGTACCTGCGCCATCTTTAGCAAATTGGGCACTGGTGAGAGAATCAAACTGCTGCTGGTTGGTCTGTGCGAGTGCTATAACTTGGACAAGCAGCGAAAAAATAAGGCATAGCAATACCAGTAATGATGTTTTCATTTTTTATAAGTTATTGTTAAATCTGAATGTTAATTGTAAAAAAAGTGGTTTTATTCTTTTTTCGGAGTGCTTTTCAGTGCGAAGTAAGACGTGATAAGTGCGAGGCCGAGCCCCATAAAAATGCAAATCCCGACAGCCAGAAATTTTTGGGTGGGAAAGAGATCACCTAGGGCTAGACCCGCGGCCAATCCAAGAGCAACTCCGACGCTGCTGAAGCCAAGTACCAGCAGCATTGGCAAAAATTTGGATTGATTTTTAAAATAATCCGGCGAAAGCCCCCTTTCTATGATTTCCATGCGTTCTTTATGTCTGGTGGTAAAGTAATAATAGCTAATCCCAAATACGACAAGGGAGATGGATATAAATAATGCCGCTGATGTAGTTTCCATTTCAATTGTTTTTGTTAATTTCCTGATAGGACTGAATTTAGGGATAAGTGGTCACAATGTGACCAATATTTTTTTCTGATAGTCTAAGTAATAGTACTTATAAATAATTTGGCCACACGCATGCTGTTCGGAAAAAACCGTAAAGGTGAAGACTATTACTTAAAAAAAGCCTTGGATGGTGAGCGTGAGGGCTTTGATTATTTGGTGTCAACTTATCAAAAGCTGGCCTATACATTGGCAATTAAAATTTGCGGAAATAATGAAGATGCGGAAGAAGTGGTGCAGGATTCGTTTATGAAAGCCTTCCGGGCATTGGATAAATTTAGAAGTGCGGCTAAGTTTTCCACTTGGCTATATCAAATCGTTTACTATACAGCTTTGACTAGAAAAAGTAGTAAACGAATAGAAACGACAGAACTGGCTGAAAATTCCGAATCCAAAAGCTATCTGCTCGACGAAAAGAGAGAAATTGGCGGCCTGATTCAGTCAGATAGGAAAAGATATATTGACCTGGCGCTTTCTAGACTTGGAGAAGAAGAAAGGTCGGCGATTACACTTCATTATCTGGGAGAGAAAAGCACGTCAGAAATAGCGAAAATCCTGGACATTGGAAAGTCAGCCGTCAAAATGAGGCTGATGAGAGGACGGGAAAAACTAGAACAATCGCTAAGAAGTTTATTAGGGAATGAAATGAAAGATTTATGATAAACCGTGAGAAAATGAAAAAGGGTGATCCACTTGCAGATTTACTGAAACAGGAGATTTTGGATACACCTTCAGCAAAGTTTTCCGACCAGCTGCTACAGGCATCCATGAATAGTTATCGGGTTAGTTACGGTAAGAGGTATCAAAAAGAAGAGCGGCTGGGAAAAGTGATCAGTGCTATTCTGATATTTTTTAACCTGATGTTACTAGTAAAGTTAAAACCGTTTGGGAGTGACTCCGCATTACTGATCGGCATTCTGGCCGCTGTGATAGCTATATTTGGGTATAGTATGCATTATTTGACTCGGCATCCGCGTCATACATCTCAGCATTCGTAGGCGGATTGTTGGAATGAGCGTAAATATTGCAAACTGTTAAACCCAATAATCGAATAGTGATCGTTAAAGGCAGTTCCGAATGCCTAATTTTCTCCATATGTTTCGGTTTTAAGCGTAACAATTGCTTCTTTCACTATTTGTAGTACCGAGCACTTGAATCGCTCCTGCCACTGTGTCTACACTGTCCTTATGCTTGCCGTATCATTATCCCTAACACCATTGCATTATTCTTGCTTTTAAGGGCTCCGCTCACGTGTAAAAAGTGCATTCCCTTAAAAAACGAGACATTCAATTCACTAGCTACTTTTTTTCTTTTAACAGATTAATTTATAGGTCGCTAGTGTTGATACAAATCTATAAAGGACACCCTCGAAAGTATTATAAGAAAGCAATACTTCGGGTTAATCCATTCAACGATTTATTCAGGCAATTATTCGGGAGCTGCCCTCTTAACTAGGATGGAGGGACAAGAAAATGAAACTCCAGTCGTGAAAAGTGAAATTAGAAGCTATGTGGTGGACGAAAATACTGTTTTTTTCTATGCAGGGAATATTGATGAAGAGAGACAAGATCGACGAAATTATAGGATATATGCAACCTTCACTAAGACAGGTACAGTAACTTTTCGCTCGGACAATCCCGATATTAAGTTTGTTGTGAAAAAAGATGCAAGTTATACCATTACTGAACAGATGGATGCCGTCCGTCCTTATTTATTGCATCGTTATATCACGATAAATAATGTGGATTACGAATTTACAGATTATACCCTCGTTTCTACTACAGCAATCAAATTCAAGGTCTCGGGCTCATTGATTTTGGAGCGTCAGCTCAATACACAGATTCCGGACGAGGATCAGTCCATCGAATGGTAATTTGTTCAAACCATTCCGCGAGCTATTGGTTATATCTAAGGTATAAAAAAATAGTGTTATGATTGGTATAGTAGGAGGGCTTGGTCCTTATGCAGGCTTGGATATAGCCAAGAAAATTATAGATGAGACAGTGGCAAGTTCCGATCAGGAACACTTGCCACTGTTGTTGTTTTCCTGCCCTAATTTGATTCCGGATCGTTCCGCATATTTATTGAATAAATCGAAGGAGAATCCCGGAAAGGCAATAGCCGTGGTTTTAAAACAACTGGAGCAGGCTGGCGCAACGATTGCGGCAATTCCGTCGAATACAGCGCATGCAGAACCGATTTTTTCAGTTATTCAGGATGAAATGGCCCGTTTAGGAAATGAACTGAAGTTGCTCCATATTGTCCATGAGACGGTACGCTTTGTTCATGAAAATTATCCAGAGAGTACCATAGGTGTGCTATCGACAGCAGGTGAGCAGGCTTACAGCCAGTATCGGGAAGCTTTTATGAAAAAAGGATTTCCTATCGTAGAACCTGAAGGTGCACAAAAAGAAAAGGTAAACAATGCGATTTACGATAAAGAATATGGGATTAAGGCACAACCAGCACCAATAGCCAATAAGGCAAGAGAAGATTTGTTAATGGCTATGGATGATTTGAAAAAACAGGGTGCACAGGTGATTATTTTGGGATGTGCCGAATTGCCATTGGCCATTCCCGAAAGAGATCATAATGGAATGACCGTAGTGGATCCCAACCGGATCCTCGCCCGGGCACTTATTCAGGCTGTTGCTCCCGGTAAACTCAAAGTACTTTAATGGTGTTTTTTTGTCAAATTGGCAGATTTTTTACTAAAAAGCTTGTTGGTATGAGTTTTGTCCTCTGATTAGTAGTTATTTATGTAACAGGGAGAAACAGATGCAAAAGATCATACACCGAGAAAACGATCGCGGCCATGTTGATTTTGGTTGGTTGAAAAGTGCCCATTCATTTAGCTTTGGGCAATATTTTGATCCTGAAAAAATAAACTTTGGAGCATTACGTGTATTAAACGATGATCAGGTGGAGGGCGGTCAGGGTTTTGGTCGTCATGGC
Organism: Sphingobacterium sp. DR205; assembly: GCF_011064245.1. Lineage (NCBI taxonomy): Bacteria > Pseudomonadati > Bacteroidota > Sphingobacteriia > Sphingobacteriales > Sphingobacteriaceae > Sphingobacterium > Sphingobacterium sp. DR205. The sequence continues at coordinate 98,979 of NZ_CP049333.1, forward strand.
CATGACAATATGGAAATCGTGAGCATACCTTTGGAGGGGATACTTTCCCATCAGGACAGTATGGGCAATGTCCGTAATATTGAAACAGGAGAAGTCCAAATTATGTCCGCGGGTAAAGGGGTGAAGCACTCAGAGTTTAATGGTGATCAGAAAGATCTTGTCAAATTTCTGCAAATATGGGTTATACCCAATGAAATGAATCTAACACCCGGTTATGATCAAAAATCTTACCTGCATTTAGATCGCCATAATAGGTTTGCGACCATTGTATCTCCTGATAGTTCTGATCCGGACACCGTTCATATTCATCAGGATGCGTATTTCAGTCTTGCGGACCTGGATGAAGGGAATACAGTTTCGTATACTGTTCATTCGGAAAGAAATGGTATGTACCTTTTTGTGCTTGAAGGAAAGGTAAAGGTGGCCAGCGAAACATTATCCCGAAGAGATGCTATCGGCATCTACGATTCGGAAAAAATGGAGATCACGGCAGATTACAATGCAAAATTGCTACTGATTGAAGTTCCCATGTTTTAATACAGCGCATATCTTATTATGATTTAGCTGGCTTGACTGGAAACACAAGACAACATCGAGAATTCATGGAGGTTTTGCGAAGAGATAAACAAGTAGTTGCTTATCAATATTAGGAGGGGTAATCAGGATCTGCATCCTGTGCCGGAGCGATCTTTTGCAACAACTGATTCACTTCATCTTCGGTTGCGGTCAATTTTGCCCGGCATACTTCAATAAGCTCGGATGCGCGTTTGATTTTCTCAGCAAGCTCATCAATATTTGTTGTGCCGTTTTCAATTTCTTTTACAATCGTTTGTAATTCATTGAAGGCATCGGTATACGTATATTTTTGTTCCATTGTATACTATCTCTTTAAATTTTTCAGTTTAATATAGTTCCGGTTAGCTGTTTTCGGAACTGTCGCTAAACGATTTCTTATCCGTTACAGTACTTATAATTTCGCCATCTTCCACGATCGTCTGGATCAGATCACCCGGAGATAGCTGATCAAGAGATTGAAGTAACTTGCCATTGACTTTTGTGATGGAAAACCCCCGTTTGAGCAGTCGCCGCGGATCAGAAAGCTGGATAATCCGTTCGGTGTGCGCCAACGCTGTTTTATGTTCATAAAAGCGTAGTTTGATCAACGCACCCAGCTCGTGCTGCATATGCTGAATATTGGTGCGCGCAGTCTGAAGTTCTCGTTTTCCGACCCATTGGATATGCGTTGCCATTTGAGACAGGAAGTTTCTCTCCTCCTTAAACCGTGTAAAGATCAGCTGTTGGATCCCTTCTGCCGCCTTTTCGATTGGGACAGAAAAATTATGGAATTTTTGAATAAGGAAATCAGCCAGCTCACTCGGTGTGATCGCATTTTTATAGGCGACCATCTCACTCACAGTATAGTTGGTAGAATGGCCAATGCCGGTCAATACAGGAATGGGAAAGATCGCTATTGCCTTTGCCAATAAATAATTATTGTAGCTTGATAGACCAACCTCACCACCACCACCACGAATAATGGCGACCACGTCAAATTCAGCTATTTTATCGGCGATCACCGCGAGTTGATTGATAATGGAGGGAATGGATTTATCACCCTGTAAGAGCGCTGGAAATAGTGTGCATTCCAACTTGTAGCCCCATGGGTTTTGATTTATAATTTTGTAAAAATCTGAAAGACCTTTGCTCGTCTCCACCGAAATAATTGCTAGCCTTTTTGGAAGCATTGGGAACGGAATAGATTTATTGGCCTCGTAAATGCCCTCTTCTTTGAGCTTTCTAATGCTGTCCAGTTTTTCTTTCTCCAGTTCCCCTAAGGTAAAAGTCGGATCAATATCAACAATCCTTAAGCTTAAACCATACATCGGATCATAGGAAATACTTGCCTGAAATAACATCGTAATGCCTTCCCTTAAGGGTTCTTGGGCAATTTTCAGAAAATTGTTGTTGATCCGGGTGAAATCTGCTTTCCACAGAGTTGATCTGATCTCTGCAACGATTTTGCCATCCTGTTTTTCAACGAGTTCGGGGTAACAATGTCCGGAATGTGTATAGTGGTTGAGTTTATTCATCTCCGCCTTGATCCAATATAAGCTCTTGTAACGCTCAGCAAGCGTTTTTTGGATACTTTTGCTCACCTCTAACAGGGAAAATATTGTTTTATCTTGAATCAATTCCGGCATTAACCAAATTTACAGAAAAAAAAAGATTTATGCTTGCTCATCCCGAAAATCCCTAACCGGGGGATTTAGAAAACAAGCGTAACAAAATTGATTTTTTTAAAGGAATGAACTTGGCTTTTTTATTTTATTCGTATTTTTATTTGATAGAACCTAAAAAACGATAAAAACAGAATGAAAAAACGATTTTTCGGGGTATTATTTGCAGGTTTATTCTGTATTGCCCCCCTGTTCGCTCAATATAAGTCGACTATAAAGAACGAAACCATACTTTTTAATAATGTAGATCAGCTGCTGCCACTCACAGGGTTGGATCAACGGCGTATTGCTGTCGTCGTTCCAAATGTAGACAAATATGCTACGTTTATAAATCAGCTGACGCGTTATGCGAATACAGCACTTTTTGATTTCAGTAAATTTGACGAAGATATCAAGTATTATAATACGATTATTGTAGCTGGCAAGGAAGATGATTTGGATGCAGATTGTTTGGCGCAGCTTAAGCAGGCAGTCCTGAACAATAAAAAGGTTGTGCTCTGCCATTTCTTTGAGCATGAGCGCAGCAAAAAGGCTGTGTCTGAGCATCCACAATCCGATTTGATTGAACTACTGGCACCTTTTACAGCTGTCGGTCAACGCAATGCCGCGATGTCAATTTTTGGTGGAGCAGCCATTACTGAAGGAAACGCCAAGACGGCTCAAACGCGACTTCAATACAGTTTTGGTGAAAACTCAAGTCTGAACTTGGGTAAATTGACCAAAAAAATTGATGCCATTGCACAAGAAGCAATTGAGAAGCAGGCAACTCCGGGCGCGGTCGTGATGGTTATCAAAGACGGGCAGGTGTTATTGGAAAAATCATACGGTTATCATACCTATTTGAAGGCTATTGCAACAAAAACAAGTGATATTTTTGATCTGGCCTCTGTCAGTAAAATCGCGGGTACTACTCCTGTTATTATGCGTCTGACTGAACGTAATATCATTAATCTGGACAGCACCATGGGGCACTATCTGTGGCAAGCGAAGTATACGAATAAAAAAGATATCAAATTGCGCTCCGTAATGCTGCATGAAGCTGGTTTTACGCCATTTATCCCATTTTATAAATATTTGAAAGCTGGGGATGTTGTTGCCAGTCCAGATCAACAGCATCAGGTTAAGATGGCTGACAATAGTTATATTCTCAACCATTACTATCGGGAAGTGATGTGGCCCGAAATGTTAAAGTCTCCAGTTAAGCCAACAGGAAACTATGTGTATAGCGACATAAGCATGTATGTGATGAAGGAAGTTGCCGAACATCAGACGGCAGTACCCTTGCAGGATTATGTTCAGGAAAATTTCTATCGACCATTAGGAATGACACACGCGGGGTATCTTCCCAGGGAACGATTTTCAAGAGAGCAGATTGTACCTACGGAGCAGGATACTTCATTTCGCAGGACATTATTGGAAGGGTATGTGCACGATCAAGGAGCAGCTATGGCGGAGGGAGTCGCCGGGCATGCGGGGTTATTTGCTACCGCCAATGATCTGGCGATATATGGACAGCTGTTGCTGAATCGGGGTGAATATGGCGGAGAACGCTATTTTAAGACTGAAACGATAGATCAGTTTACCAGTAAGCAGTCCACATCAAGTCGGAGGGGACTGGGGTTCGACCGCTGGGATCCAAATCCGAAAAATGAATATCCATCTAAATTAGCCAATAGCACTGTCTTCGGACACACGGGGTACACAGGTACCTGTATCTGGATAGATCCGCAAAACCAGCTGATCTATATCTTTCTATCCAATCGGGTACACCCGCAGGTCAGTACCAAATTGTTGGATCTCAATATCCGCAGCCGGATTCAGGATGCGATTTACGAAACAATCAATGAGGTGAAAAAATGACAAAAAAATTAGTGCTTATGGGCTTATGCATGTTGTCCTTAAACCACTTGGCCCATAGTCAGGATTATAAGCAAATTCATGCAGACATGGTTGTTGTTGATGGGCATAATGATGTGATCTATGAATCTATTTTTCCGGGAAAAGATATCGGTCAGCGTCTGAATTCCGGTGCCACGGATTTACCACGGCTAAAGGAAGGTGGAGTAGATGTACAAGTATTTGCTGTTTGGTCCGATGATGCGAAATGGAAGACCGGAGCATTCGAGCATGCCAATGCTCAGATAGATGCGCTGGAGAAAATGGTAGCGGCTAATGCGGGAGCTATTGCCTTGGCTAAATCAGTGGGTGATATCGACGCAATTCTAAAAACTGGAAAAATTGCTGCAATTGTCGGTGTGGAGGGCGGTAATATGATTGAGGGCAGTATTGATAATCTGGTCAGGTTCCATGAACGTGGCGCGAAATATCTGACCTTGACCTGGAACTATAATCTACCCTGGGCAAGCTGCGCTGCGATGGAGTCCAAAAAGATGGATTCGAAGGCAAAAGGATTAACGGATCATGGGAAAGCAATCATTAAAAAAATGAATGAACTTGGCATGCTAGTCGATCTCTCCCACGGTGGCGAGCAGACTTTTTATGATGTCCTTGCGGTTTCCCGTAAGCCGATATTGGTGTCGCATAGTAATGCCTATCGTTTATGTCCACATTTCCGAAACCTGAAAGATGAACAATTAGAAGCGTTGAAGAAAAATGGCGGTGTGATCGGTGTGAACTTTTACTCTGGTTTTTTAGATCCGGATTATGAGAAGAGATTGAAGCAGATCTACGGGCGACAAGTTGGCAAGAACGCGGATACAACGCAGAATACCTGGAGCATGTATGATCAGTTGTCAAAGGAAGCCAAGCACGAAGCCGACGCACCATTATCCAAATTATTGGATCATATTGATTACCTGGTCAGGAAAGTAGGTATTGATCATGTTGCAGTTGGATCGGATTTTGACGGCATCGAATCATCACCTCAGGGCTTAGAAGATGTTTCTAAATTTCCTTTATTGACAAAGGGACTTTTGGAAAGAGGATACAACAAAGGAGATGTTGCGAAGATTATGGGACTGAATTTCCTACGGATTTTAAAAGAAAATGAAGAATAGGGTAATGGATGGAAATTTGTAATTTCGTAGAATGGCAAAAACAAAATCCGCATATTTCTGTCAAAACTGTGGCTATGAGGCTCCCAAATGGATGGGACAGTGTCCTTCGTGCAAACAATGGAATAGTTTTGTTGAGGAGGTAGTTGAAAAAAGTAGCTCAAAAGTTCCTGAATGGCGAAGCACAACAACAACCGGAAATACAAAAAGGACAAATAAGGCGGCAATCATCCATGAGATTGTGTATCAGGATGAATCCCGTATTATTACCCCCGATCAGGAGTTCAACCGTGTATTAGGCGGCGGCATAGTTCCAGGTTCCTTGGTGTTGATCGGTGGTGAGCCCGGAATAGGAAAGTCCACCTTGATGTTGCAGCTCGCTTTGTCCATTCCACAGGTCAAAACGCTCTATATTTCCGGAGAGGAGAGCGAACAACAGATCAAGATGCGTGCAGAAAGGTTGTCACAGTCCTCTAAAGCCAATTGTTATATTCTGACGGAAACATCCACACAAAATATTTTCAAGCAGATTGAGACCGTACAGCCTAATGTTATTGTCATCGATTCCATCCAAACGCTGCATTCATCACAGATTGAATCGGCACCGGGGTCGGTTTCTCAGGTACGGGAATGTACCGCCGAATTACTCCGGTTCGCGAAAGAAACCAGTACTCCCGTATTTATTGTAGGGCATATTACCAAAGATGGTTCTATAGCCGGACCGAAAGTATTGGAACATATGGTTGATACCGTACTACAATTTGAGGGCGATCGTCATCATGTTTATCGTATTTTACGTGCTGTCAAAAATAGGTTTGGGTCCGCTTCGGAATTGGGTATATATGAAATGCAGGGTTCCGGATTGCGGGAGGTGTCCAATCCGTCCGAAATCATGATTTCACAACGTGATGAGCCCGTGAGTGGAGTTTCCATTGCGGCCATGCTTGAGGGGATGCGGCCTATGATGATCGAGGTGCAGGCTTTGGTGAGCAATTCGGCATTTGGTACAGCTCAACGCTCGTCTACAGGTTACGATACAAAGCGATTAAACATGCTGTTAGCAGTATTGGAAAAGCGATTTGGTTTTCGTTTAAGTGCACAGGATGTATTTTTGAACATTGCCGGCGGGCTGCGGGTCGAAGATCCCGCTATTGATCTGGCAGTTGTCGTTGCGATTATCTCATCTCAGCAAGATATTCCGATACGGAGCAACCTGACTTTTGCCGGCGAGGTGGGTTTGTCGGGAGAAATCAGAGCCGTCAACCGGATTGAACAACGTATCCAGGAAGCTGAGAAGCTGGGTTTTGATGGAATCTTTATTTCCAAGTTTAATACCAAAGGACTGGATGCCAAAAAATATAATATTGCCATTCGGCCAGTAGCTAAACTGGAGGATATTTTTAGCGCCTTATTTGGCTGATTTGCTAAAACCTAGAAAAAAAAGAATAGGTCCCCAAAAATCAGGCACCTATTCTTTTTTGATACGGCTCTTATTCCCCTATAGCCTCATTTCTGATGCTCACTTTGAAGGTGACAGTAACCATCTATATCGAAAACCTACTTCAATACTTCTTTTAGCTTTTCACGTAAAGCATCACCATGCAAGTTCTTTGCAATGATTTTTCCATTGGGGTTAATCAGTACATTTTGAGGGATAGACTTTACTGCGTATAATGTGCCGACATCATTTTGCCAGCGTTTTAAGTCAGAAACATGTCTCCAGTGTAGTTTATCTGCGTGAATGGCCTTGATCCAGGAGTTGTGGTCCTTGTCAAAAGATATGCCAAGGATTTCAAACTTGTCTCCTTTGAACTGCTCGTATGTTTTAACAAGATCCGGGCTTTCAACGCGGCAATCGGGACACCAGGAAGCCCAGAAATCAAGCAGTACATACTTGCCTTTAAAATCGGATAGCTGTACAGGATTGCCTGTTGTATCGTTTTGCGTAAAAGCAGGTGCGACTTTTCCGATCTGAACCGTCTCCAGCGCATTTAAATATTCCTGAAATTCTTTTCCTTCGTTGGAGTTTTTTACATTGGCACTCAAAGTATTATAAAGCTCCTGCAGCTCCGTATAAACAGGATCGTAGCCGCCTACACGACGCAAATCAACTAAGGTTGAAATAGAATCAGGTGCTGCTTTAACACGGGCAATGTATTCCTGTTTGGTCAATTCTTTTTTCTGAGCTGAACCAAAGAGGGGAAGAACCAAAAAAAGTAGTGTGATGTATTTTATCATGTTGCTATTCTTCTATATATTTACAAATATAAGAAAATCCACTAATTTGGTAGATTAATAAAATGTCAAAAAATGAACTTCAACCTAATAGCTAAACTTCCACACGTCGGTACATCGATCTTTACCCAGATGACCGCGCTTGCCAATGCGGAGCAGGCCCTGAACCTTTCACAGGGATTCCCGGACTTTGAAACGGATCCCAGGCTTACCCAATTGGTTGCTGCGGCGATGAAAAAAGGACATAATCAGTACGCGCCGATGATCGGTGCACAAAGTCTGCGAGAGGCGATCGTAAATAAATACAAGGCTGTATATAATGTGGATGTAGATCCTTCGGAGGAACTCACGATAACAGCCGGGGGAACCCAGGCCATCTTTACAGCGATAGCAACAGTGGTCGGGGCTGGAGATGAAGTGATTATATTCGAACCGGCATACGATAGTTATGCCCCAACGATCGAATTGTTTGGAGGTAAGGTTATTCCGGTTCGATTATTGGCACCGGATTTTCAGATTGACTGGGATTATGTGGCTACGTTGATCAACGAAAAAACACGACTGGTGATTATCAATAATCCGAATAATCCTACAGGGAAAGTTCTCGGAAATGAAGAATTGAATAAACTTGGCAAACTTCTGCAAGGTACGGACACGCTGCTGCTCAGCGATGAAGTCTATGAACATCTAGTCTTTGATGGAGTTGAGCCGCAATCAGTTTTGAGTATTCCGACCTTGCGCGAACGGAGTTTTGTTGTTGCTTCTTTCGGAAAACTGTTGCATACGACAGGCTGGAAGATTGGGTACTGTGTAGCTCCGGCCATGCTGACACGAGAATTTCGAAAGATTCATCAGTTTAACGTGTTCAGCGTCAATACACCAATGCAAATTGCGATTGCGGAATATTTAAAAGATATTGCCTACGTCGAAGGTCTCGCTGGTTTTTTTGAGAAAAAAAGAGACTTGCTCAAAAATGGTTTGAAGGAATCCCGTTTTAAAGTACTGCCCTGTGAAGGTACCTATTTTCTGAATCTGGATTATAGTACAATCAGCCAGGAGAAAGAATTTGATTTTGCCCGTTATTTGACAACGTATCATAAAATAGCGACAATCCCGCTCTCCGCATTCTATAAACAGGCTACAGATCAACAAGTTTTGCGCGTTTGTTTCGCCAAACAGGACGTTACTTTATTGGAAGCAGTAGCTATTTTGAATAAAATTTAGCCTGTTTTAGATGCTAAATTTAAGGCTAAAAGGTTTTATTTAAAATATTGTTAAGAACAAGGTACTTTATTAAAATTTTACTTCAACTTAACTCACTAATTTCATAAATTTGTAATTCACGTTTATCAATAATCCATAAAATGGCTAGATTAAATTTATTGGAAGAAACACGCTTCGAGAAAGTCCCCGTAAGCGTCTATCCAGATCAAAATTCAGCTTCGAAAAACGTTGCAAATCGTATTGCTGACATTATTCGTGCAAAGCAAGAGAAAGGTGAAAAAGCTGTTCTGGGTCTTGCCACTGGTGCCACACCGGTGAAGGTCTATCAAGAACTGATTCGCTTGCACAAAGAAGAAGGTTTAAGCTTTAAGAACGTGATTACCTTCAATCTTGACGAATATTACCCCATGCAACCTGACGCCGATCAGAGCTATGTGACCTTTATGAACAAAAACTTGTTCGATCACGTGGATATTGATAAGGCGAATGTAAATATTCCTGATGGTACCCTGGCACCTGATCAAGTCAATGCATTTTGTGAGGGATACGAGCAAAAGATTACAGCTGCTGGAGGTTTAGATATTCAATTGCTAGGTATTGGTCGTACCGGACACATTGGTTTTAACGAACCGGGGTCTGCGCCCAACTCCGGTACTCGTATTGTAACCTTAGATGATCTGACACGTCGTGATGCCTCTCGCGCTTTTGGTGGAAAAGAAAATGTGCCAAGAAAAGCCATTACAATGGGGGTAGGTACAATTTTCAAAGCACGTGAGATCATTCTGATGGCATGGACTGAAACAAAAGCGGAGATCATCAAAAAAGCTGTTGAAGGCGAGATTTCAGCAGAGATTCCGGCTACATATCTTCAACTGTCGGATAATGTCGAGTTCATTTTGGATGAGGCAGCAGCGTCGTTGCTGACACGTTTTGATCTTCCATGGTTAGCCGAAGATGTTACCTGGACACCGTCTTTAATTAAAAAGGCAGTTGTTTGGTTGGCCTTAGAGATCAATAAGCCGATTTTGAAACTTACTGACGAAGACTATAATGCCCATGGCATGGCAAAACTGGTGACTGAAACCGGTCCTGCTTATAACATCAATATCCGTATTTTTAATGAACTTCAGCACACGATTACAGGATGGCCGGGTGGTAAACCTAACGTAGATGATTCACAACGTCCGGAGCGTGCCAATCCGGCTAAGAAGAATGTGATTGTATTTTCTCCACACCCAGATGACGATGTCATCTCCATGGGCGGAACATTTATCCGTTTGGCAGATCAAGGGCACAATGTGCATGTTGCATATCAGACTTGTGGTAATACGGCTGTATGGGATGATGATGTAGTACGTTACCTGGAGTTTGCGGAGGATCTGGCAAATCAAATCGGTGCGAAAGCGGAGGCCGCTCAGATCAATCAGATTTATGATGAAGAAAGAGCAATCTTTGCAACGAAAAAACCAAATCAGATCGATACCGAACTTGTTCGCAAAATAAAGGCATTGATCCGTAAAGGAGAAGCCATTGCCGGAGCTCGTTTAGTCGGATTGCCAGATGAAAATATTCACTTCCAGGATCTTCCATTCTATGATAGACAAAAATTTGCGAAGGAAGTATCGTTTGAAGATGATATTCAACAAACAATGGAATTGTTACGTCAGGTAAAACCGCACCAAGTATTTGCAGCGGGAGATTTTGCCGACCCACATGGTACACATAAAGTATGTTTCGATATTTTGTTCGAAGCTTTGAAAAGATTGAGCAAAACTGACGAGTGGACAAAAGACTGTTGGTTATGGTTGTACAGAGGCGCATGGCATGAATACCCAATCCATGAGATTGAAATGGCCGTTCCCCTATCACCACAAGAGGTGTACCGCAAGCGCTTAGCGATCTTCAAACACCAATCCCAAAAAGATCTACCTGTATTCCCGGGTGATGACCCACGTGAATTTTGGGTACGTGCAGAAGACCGTACGAGTGATACCGCGTCGTTATATGATAGATTAGGTCTGGCTAACTACGAAGCGATAGAAGCTTTTGTACGATGGAAATTTGACTAAATAATCTGAGTTAATATTAGGAAAGCTCTGAATCATAAGTGGTTCAGAGTTTTTTGTTTTTAATTATTCTAAATAAACAAGTTTTTATATCTTTGCTTCATTATTTAGAATAATTAAAAATAATTACCCAAAATTATTAACATGGACAAACACTTACTTGCACTTGCCTCTACATTTTTAATCGGAAGCGCTGTATATGGTCAAACTTCAGGGATCGTAAAAGGAAAGGTTGTTGATGCAAACAACAATCCATTAAGCTCAGTAACCGTTTCAATTGGCGATAAAACCGTACGGACAGATCACAGAGGTCATTTTAGACTTCAGGGTGTCGATCAGAATGCGGTAATCCGTTTTACCTATTTAGGATATCAAACAACTTCGGTTGATTATGTATTTAGCTCCACTAGCCGTGAGGGGGTCATAAAACCGGTGGTGTTGGTGAGCAATGAGCAGGCTATAGATGAAGTGGAGGTGTTTGGTGAGCGGAATAAAAAGCCAAAGGGACTTGAGATGATCACCCGTATGCCTTTAAAACCTTCCGATCAGATTCAGAGTATATCGGTGATATCAAATAAAGTAATTCAAGATCAGGGGATATTAACGTTGACAGATGCTGTAAGAAATATTCCGGGTGTTACGCTTTTCGGTTCATACGGCGGCGTTAAAGAATCGCTATCTACACGGGGTTTCAGAGGTGTGCCAGTTTTGAAAAATGGGGTACGTATGGATTCTCAGTTTCAGACCGCTTCCGGCGTTGTGGACATGCAGGGGGTAGAGTCTATCCAGATGATCAAAGGATCCGCAGCGGTAACACAGGGTGTTATTACTGACCTTGGGAATGCCGGAGGGGTGATCAATGTGGTGACCAAAACGCCTAATTTTACCAACGCTGGCGAAGTTGGAGTACGCGTAGGGAGCTGGGGTCAATTCCGTCCGACATTTGATTTTCAGACTGTGTTGGATAAAAAGGAGACTGTTGCTTTTCGTATGGACGGCGCCTATGAAAGAAGTGATAGTTTCAGAAAAGGACTTTCGGCCAACCGTGTGTATCTAAACCCCTCATTGGCTTGGAAACCGACAGACAGAACAACGATTACTTTAGAAGGAGATTACTTTAATGATAACCGTACACCGGTCAATTCGGCTGTTAACTTAAACTCTTCGCAGAGTATCAACGCACTGTACGTCATACCCAATAATAAATTCCTGGGTATGAATTCTGATAATGTAAATACCGAAATGAAAAGCTTTATGGGGCAGATCAATCATGAATTGAGCGATCGTTGGAGCATCCGCGCCTCAATTGCGACATCATCTTATCAGGTCGATAACTTGACGACTTCAGCCACACTTATCGAAGATGATGCGAAAAAATTTGATACTTTTTCTAGAAAGATGAGTAAGAGTTTGAGAGATGACAAGAACAAAACTTTTCAATTTGACCTGATCGGAAAAGATCTTTATACCGGTAAGGTAAAGCATCTGGTGCAGGCGGGGGTTGATTACCGTATTGCTGATGCAACAACAACTTCATTTGGTACGAAGCTGGGCCTGTTGGAGGATAAAGTTCTCCTAAAAAAAGCAGACCAGTCAGCCTTGGCAGCAGGTACTATTGATATTATTGATATTTATGGAGATTGGGCCAACGATTTGACCAACGTCACTTATACAGATTCTTTGGGAAATGAACATACAGGAAAGAAAGTATCTTTTGAGGCCAAAACACCGGTTAGAAACTATTATTCATCCATTGGTTTTATGGCACAGGACGTGATAGAATTCAATAAATATATTAAAGCGGTTTTAGGTCTACGCTATTCTGAAATAATAACACAAGACTTTACATCAAACGGCAATAAAAGAGAATCTGCATGGAATCCAATGGCAGGAGTGATTGTGACTCCTTTTGAAAACTTCAATATCTTTGGATCTTATACCAATGCGACAAATTTAAGAAGTGCAGCTAGTCCGCTCGTTGATGGCACCACAGCTGGTGCATCTAAAACAGAGCAATTTGAAGGCGGGATTAAGTCTGATTGGCTAGGCAACAGACTACGATTTAATTTGACTTATTTTCACATTTATACGTCCGATTTAACGAATGCTGAGTATAATACTGAAAATCAACCGACGGGACTTTATTTCAAAGCTGGAGATTTAATTAGGGATGGTATTGAAGCAGAATTAAACGGCCGTGTATTGGAAAATCTTACAGTGATGTTAGGTTACGCATATTTGGACGCTCGTTATAAAAATTCTCCATCTTATATGAATGGGTCAGCGCCAATGAACGCACCGAAGCATACAGCCAATGCATGGGTGCAGTATGTGTTTAACCAAGGCGCCTTGAGGAACCTGAGTTTAAGTGCTGGTGTCTACTATGTTGGAGACCGTCCTGTGAATGAATACAGTTTGAAACCACAGGGCCACGGTGAATATTATGGAGAAAGGCCTTTCAATATGCCAGCTTATACAACTTTAAATGCACAGGTAGGTTATAAATGGCGTAGGTTTGATGCAAGAGTTTTTGTTAACAATATCACTAATGAGATTGGCTTGAACTCGTATTTCCGAGGCGGTTTTATCAATCAGATTGACCCGAGAAATGCGGCTGTTTCGTTAAGCTATAAGTTTTAAGCGGATAGTATTCCATACTAAAACTGAAAAATGGATGATTTCTATTAGAAATCATCCATTTTTCAGTTTTAGAACTGCTATCAGCCTGTGCTATTTCACCGACGAGCTTAAGTAAATTGGATATCACTATTTTATTGTTAATAATCCAGCCCAGTTTTTAATATGCAATAACGTCTCCTGATCTACCTTTGGCATCAAAGACCTTGAATAGATATTTCTTGCCCACTTGAAAAGGAATTGCGCCATTTACTTCTTTTGACTTCAATGTCGGCGTGCTTCCATTGTCTGTATAATAGACTTTGAATCCGGGATAATCTGTATTGATATACAACTGGTTGCCCTCTTTTTTAATTCCAAGCTTCGGAAGGCGATAGGTATAACCCCCATTAATAATATCCAGTTTCTTTAATTCATCCTCGCCTAATTTCTTAATAAAGGCTGTATACGACTTACGATAGGTTGCTTCATCATAAGCATTGCCTTTTTCCCAAGCTTGTTCCTGCGCCCAGGCACGATCGGCAATGGCGATAAGCCGAGGGAATATCATCTCCTCAAGCCGTTGATCTGTCGATACTTTTTCTGCCCAGAGTGCACCCTTAATGCCGAGCAGGTTTTTCTTTCCTTCAGCCGTGAGTTGCTCCTTGTTGGTATAAGCTTCTTTTACGAGATCTTTTCCGGTGTCATCTTTACGAAGGTTGATGAAGAAGTTTTCCGGTGAGAAAGAATAGGTTCTGTTCAAGTTTACAGTACCCACCCAGCTATGACCCGGATCCGCAAAATCACGATCCCATGACATATCCAGGTAGTTGTTAGCCGCACTTGTATACACAACTTTATAACCTGCATTTGCTAAGCGGTAAGCTAAATCTTCCTGTCCCTGTCCCGGAAGGTTATTCCATACATTGAGATGGATGCCGGATTTACCCAATTCAGCGTTAACTTCCATTCCTTTCCCTTTGTTACGCATACCCATCTCTTCCCATCCCGACATAGTCAGATCTTTACTTTGGACAAGTTGATTTATTTTGGCAATGTATAGTGGCCATACATCCAGGACATTACTGATATTATTCTCTTTCATGAAAGCAAGGATTTTGGGTGATTTTTCCCAGACACCACTCGGTGTTTCATCACCTCCCAAATCGATCATTTTCAACGGGACTCCGGCTTTTTCATGGATAGCTTTGATTTCATCGACTACTTTGCTCAGGAAATGATACGTTGAAGGCAGGGCTGGGTTCATCACATTATCATTCCAGTTCTGCGCAGAGTTATAAACCGATTTGTCGTCTGCATCATCCAATAGGAACTCTTCAGCTTTCTGTTTGTCACCCGCTTTGGTGTAGTGAGCATAACGGGCACGCATCGCTTTGATCGCCGCGCGGGCATGCCCCGGAGTTTCAACTTCAGGAATTACGTCAATATGTCTTGCCTGTGCATATTGTAAGATTTCGATATAATCAGCTACGGTGTAGAATTGATGCGCTTTTGCCGTTGCCCCAGAACCGTAGGCAGGTTGAATTCCTTTACCATCCTCAAAATTAGCAGTACGGTTTGCTCCTACAGCGGTTAGTTCGGGCAAAGAAGGGATTTCCAGTCGCCAACCTTCGTCATCGATAAAGTGGAAATGGAACTTATTCAATTTGTAGGCTGCCATCAGATCCAAAATACGTAAAACTTCTGCCTTGCTATGAAAATTACGGGCCGCATCCAGCATAAAACCACGGTATCCATAGCGCGGGCTATCTTCTATGCTCGCATGTGGTAAGGCAATTGATTTCGTGGTTTTACTCCATTGTTGATGATTGATCAGTGATTTTAACGATTGTATGGCAT
This sequence comes from Sphingobacterium sp. DR205, assembly GCF_011064245.1. Taxonomy (NCBI): domain Bacteria; kingdom Pseudomonadati; phylum Bacteroidota; class Sphingobacteriia; order Sphingobacteriales; family Sphingobacteriaceae; genus Sphingobacterium; species Sphingobacterium sp. DR205. Next base: position 114,231 of record NZ_CP049333.1, read on the forward strand.
AAAATGCACCGGCTTTATCCGATGCCTCTATGTGTATACCCTTTGTATTAACATTTAACCGATAGGATTCAGGTTTTAGATCATTTGCTTTGAAGATAACAATTCCATCCTCTTTTGCCGAGGAAGGGGACAGCTTGATTCCCGTGTAATTGTTCAGAAAATCTGTCAGAAAATTCCCTTCTGAAGAAAATTCGCTGGCAACAAATATTTTTGTACCGGCCGCTACATTAAATTTTGTGTTATCGTTGATGTTAATATGACTTGGTAGGGGGATAATGCGCTGTGCTTCGACCCCCTTGGTAAGTTGGTTTAGGTCATATTTATAGGACCAGTAATTATTTTTTTCGGCCTCGGATTGAGGAGCGGTTTTCACTGCTGTATAGTTCCGAATATCTGTTGAAATCCCGGTTTTGCTATTTTTTATGTATAAACCGATTGGTCCGTCGGTATAATTGACTAATCCCGTTGTTGTAAAATCAATATGGATGGTGTCCTGTGCATTTAATAAAAAATTGTTTTTCTTAAAACTAACCTGAAATAGGTCGCCATTCCTGTGGTCAATGGCAAATCTATTATCTACTTTATCAGGATCAATAGATCGGATAAAATTAAACCAGAGGCTCCAATCGTTAAGCTGTATTGCGCTTTTGCCCATATTTTTCAGAATGATTGTTGAGACAGGGTTTTTACGGATATTTTGGCCCTCCTTGACTTGCCAGGTGAGTTGCAGCTGATCTGCAATTGAGCTCGATTTTTGAGCATATGCTGCTTGGCTAAAAAGAGCCATGCCAAGGCCTGCATAGAGTAATGGATTTTTAATTTTTTTTAAATTAGTCATGTTGGTTACTTTTTCAATGAGTCTAAATATAGCTATTTTAGAGAGTTTTGCGATCTATTTGGAAAAAAATGAATAAAAATTCCGATAAAATTTTGACAGATTTAGAAAACTTTCTATATTTGCACACCGAAACAGAAAGCGGCCCGTTCGTCTAGGGGTTAGGACGCAAGATTTTCATTCTTGAAACAGGGGTTCGATTCCCCTACGGGCTACACATCTAAAAGTCAAAACATACAAAAGCCTGCAAATTAAACATTTGCAGGCTTTTTTGTTTTTCAGTATCTACAAAACTTACACGAATTCCCAAGAAAAAAGTGAGTCATTCAGTGAGTCATTTTCTCCGATATGGCTACTCACTAAAACATGTTTAATATTTTGATTATCAGCTTATTCAAATATTAAACATCTTGATCCGTTTTAGTTGCAAGGCTAATTTTGTTTCACTTAAATGATGTTGTCATGAGTACAAATTATTCCTTACTCTTCTATTTGAAGAAACCCCAAAATTATGTTAACGGCCCCAAGCCGATCTACATGCGGATTACTGTTGATGGAATCCCAAAAGAAGTCTCCACAGGACGGGTATGCGATCCGTCGAGATGGAACCCCAAAGCTAATCGTATGAAAGGTACTATCGAAGCTGTCAAGACTCTAAACTCTTACCTTGACACTCTCGTCAGCAAAGTAAGTACAATCCATACCGCTATGACAGCTGCCGCGGAAGAAATTACTGCAGAATCCATCAAGTTGAGGTATCAAGGAAAGGATATCAAACGAAAGCAATTTCTTGATGTTTTTAGGGAACATAATGTGCAGATGGAAACACTTCTGGGAAATGGATTCAAACCTAATACACTCAAAGGGTATAAGACCTCTTTATTACATATTTATGGATACCTAGAGAAAGAATTTAGACTGACAGATATTGACACAAGAAAGATTGACCATGCTTTTGTCACAGGATACGAATTCTTTCTGCGTGCCACGATGGGCTGTTCAGCCGTGTCGGCAGCAAAATACATGAAACACCTGCGAAAGATTATCAAGATCTGTATTGCACATAGATGGATCACTGATGATCCTTTTGCCTTCTACAAAATCAAGGCGAAGGCAAAAGAAAAAGAATTTCTAACCGATGTGGAACTTCGGAGGATAGAAGAAAAGGAATTCAAAATACCACGTCTTGCGCATGTGCGTGATATTTTTGTCTTCTGTTGCTATACCGGTCTGTCTTATGCCGATGTAAAGAAATTAAAATGGACAGACATTGCCGAGGGAGTGGATGGAAAGCTCTGGATCTTCACAAGCAGGGAGAAAACCGAAACCTCATCAAATATTCCGCTATTGCCCAAGGCTCTTGAAATCATTGAACGCTATCGTACCTATCCACCATGTGTGGCAAAGGATATGGCACTTCCTGTGCTGAGTAATCAGAAAATGAATAGCTATCTCAAAGAAATTGCAGACCTATGTGAGATCACCAAAGAACTGACCTTTCACAAATCACGCCATACGTTCGCCACTTCTGTTACGCTTGCCAATAGCGTTCCGATAGAAACAGTTTCCAAAATGCTCGGTCATACTGATATCAAAACCACACAGCATTATGCGAAACTTTTGGATAATAGGGTTGCGGTGGATATGGACAGACTGGAAAGAAAGATCGAGAACAAACCGATGCCAACAGGCAATGCTAAAATTGAAAGGATATGTACTCCACAGGCATTTACTTTTATAAAGGCAGGCCATAAGGGTAGAAATATTGCATAATAATAAAAGGAAGCGGTACATCGTGTATCGCTTCCATATTAAATAAAAAATATGTTATCCTTCCTCAGCAGAGAAATAGCTGCCCTTCTCTATTCTCTTGAAAAGAGCATTATTACTTTGGACCGAAAACTGTCCTTGCCACCATAGCTGATTTCCTGATGTAGTTCTAGTGAATTTCCATCAAGAGATACATCCCACCAATCTATATCTGTCCTGAGCTTTTGGTAATAATCTGCGAGGGAATCGACAATTCCTGTCGCAGGGCTTCCCCATTTCTCTACCCATGCGGAAGGGTTAAATTCCCTAGTTTCCTTGAGCAAAAGACGGTTTCCTGAGAGCTGATAATAATATTTGCGGTAATAAATAGGTTCTCCGGTCTGGATGCTCCCATCTTTAATAATTACATCTGCGCCCGGGGGATTCCATTCTCCGCCATCCCCAGTGCTACTTGAACCGACAAAATACGGTACCGTTAACCGTAGTGAAGCACTGTCACGCCCGTCAAAACTCAGATATTCGTAAGGGAGGTTATCTGTCTGAACATTACTGCTCCCATTCTTATCACCGGTAGAAAGGGTGGTTTCATAACTTTTTAACTTCCATTTTCCTTTCAGACTGCCAGTCATACCCTGTCCAGAATTTTCCTTTTTGCAGGAAAAAAACAATAGGGGAAAAATGAACAAAAGGATCAATCGGTTTCTGTTCATGGCCTAATTATGGTTTGAATGGCTAAAATAAATAATTTAAATATGAGTTCAAAATCTATGGAGATTCAGCTTTTGGGGCTGCGGTAGTCGGGATAGAAGAATTTATCAATGGAGATTTTTAAATAGATTCTGTTGAGAAAAATCTATCTCATAAGTTTAATTAATCGAGCATATTGTACTCTTGGTTGTGGTCAAATGGCAGTTGGTCGAATAAATTTGGAATTATTATTCAAGTTGACCTAATTTGAATGCTGATTTTTGAACAGTACAACGGTCAGAACAGATAGCTATTAATTCATAACCAAATATTTAAAACCATGAAAGAACACGAAATTGATATCTATCTGGATGATGTTAAAACGAGGATCGACCTTCGAAAGATGGATTATACCTCGCTTCGGAACCTTTCCATGAAATTGCAACGGATCCTGGGGGACAATAGTTATATCCATGAGATGATCCTTGAAAGCGACCTTTACTATTTTCGGCAGGAGATCAGTGCCAAGGCAGTGGGGGCCCTCCGTAAGCATGGGATAATAACGGTGTCGGAACTCATGGCCTGCTCATATGAGCAACTGGCCGAGATGGATGCACTTGGACAAAAATCCCTTTCCGAAATTGTAGGCTTTATCAAGCAGCTGGGAAAATAGAGAGCTTTTAATTCCGGGTTCTGAAAACTTTCCTATCACCTTTCCGGTTTCCCTGCATTTCTTATTGGTTCCCATAGAGATTGCTTCATGCCCATCAATAGTATGGCGGTTCAAGTTATGAACCCATCTACATGCCTCGATAATATTTGTCTATTTACAAGTATTTGAATGGCGTTTCTTTGCACCTACTGATATTTACAGCTTTCTAAAGCTCGCCAATTTGCTGTTGAAAACGAAGTGGATCGTTATTAGGTCAGGAGAAAGGCTGTATGAAAAAGTCAGATATCGGGGAAATCGTGCAACTTATATTGGTTAAACGTCTGTTTATCGAAAAAATTTGCAAATGTAAAATGTAACATCCTACATTTAATATATTTCGTGCTCCTAAAGCCGCCCCAATAAAACAGGAAACAATTTTTTTTTGCGTTTATGACGGACCATTTTGATATCATATTCCCCAGTGTACCTCTTTCTGTACTTGATGTGAACAGCTGTCCGGCAGACTGGACCGAAAGTGTTTTAAGATCAGCAACATCGTCCTTAAGGTATTCTTTTCCAAAGGCAGAAGTCCTCCGTGGGAAGCTGCTCCTAAAAAAATACCATATTGAACTGATCCAGCTCCGTACGGAAGAAGCTTTCAGCCTCCGGTTTAAGGTAGACAGGGACAGACTGTTCCTTTTATTTACGATACAGGGAAATCTCAGATTTTCGACAGAGAATGGTATCGAAGTTACTATCGCAAACGAAAATAGTTTTTATCCTTCACATAGCAGGCCGGAGATATATGGGGCAGATATCATGAAAGGATCCTTGGTGAAAGCCCTGGTAATTTCCTTTGATCCGGAGTGGGCAGAACGAATTGTCCGGCCCTACAGGATATTATGGGAAGCGTTAAGGGAAATTGCACGTTCCAACAGGCAGTTCAGTATTCTGCCTAGGCTGAGGATCGAGAAAATGCTGGGAAAAGAACTAGATGAAATACTGGACTTCAATGATCCGAACATCGAGATCGTCAAGCTCAAAATGCGCAAAAAGATCGCAATGGTCTTAAAGTCTTATCATGAAATGCTGGTGACCTCGGGGCTGGACAGGATCTATCTGGCGGGATTATATATATTGAAAAATTTTACAGATCCAGAAATTGATATCCAGTCACAGCTGCAAGATCTACCGATGAGCGATAAAACTTTTCGGAGAAAGTTCAGGATCATATTTGGAACAACACCCTATGACTATTGTGTCAGGCTCCGAATGGAAATGGCCCGGAAGCTCATCAATGAACAGGGGCTAGCCAAAAAAGAAATATATTCCATGGTCGGCTACGCGGATCTTGGCAGCTTTTCACGTACCTATCGCAGCTACTACAAAAATGAATGACACTGCTAAACTCATCTAAATCATTTCTATTGTATCTCTTTTGTTACCAAAAAAGGGAATAAACGGACATTTTTGATAAAAATTGGCCAAAAGTTGTCTGTTTTTTCCTTTTCTGGCCATTTCCGAAGCCTGAACTTTGTATTAAAGGTGTTGTCACTGGCTCTTCCCGATAGGGAACAGCGATATAAACAATAGAGATATGAGAACAAAAAATAAAATAAAGATCATAACGCAGTACAGCTTTTTAATGCTTTGGGGGATTACTGCTACCGTCAAGCTCATTAGCTGGGATACGACCAAGAGTGAAATAGCATTACAGTCATTCCCCCACTGGATGGAGCGGCTGATTCTGTGGGGGCTTCCAGCTGTGTATATAGGCCTGACTTTATTATTGCTCTATAAACCTACGGTAAAACTAGGTATCAGGCTGTCTACGGTCGTGATCGCTCTTTTCACTATCTATCTTTTGGTCGGAGTGACCAAGATCCTCGGCCATACACCTTGTGCCTGCGCCGGGATATGGCCGACAAACAATCACTGGCTACACATAGCACTAAATAGCATATTTATTACCTTAGGTATCATATATTGGGTATCGGCCCACAAAAGCCATACGGAAAAAGACGTCATTTCCGATCTTGGCAGGAAGGAGGATACCATCTTATCATAACTCAGCCGATAAGGCAGGTTGAAGGTCTACCCTGCCAAGATCAAGGAATATCCCCAAGCCAAGGCCTTGGATAGCATATGGGGCAGGCCATGCGATGGGCCTGATGAAATCAGCGTATGTTAACTATTTAAATTTTACGATATGAAATCATTTCTTAAAAATTTGAATCTAGGCGCTATTGTAGCTCTTTTGGCTATTGTCGGCTTAACAGCATCGTGGAAAAACCACGAGAATGGAAAGCTTGCAAAAAAATGGTACAGAGTTGTTGATAACGGATCGGGCAATTCCAACAAGATTATTGTGGAAGAATATCCGGGCGGTACTCCAAGCACCCCATGTGCATCTTCGGATGTTACCCAACCGTTGTGCGCAATCCAACTTGAGCTGCCAGCTACACCGCCGTCATTCCCTTTCACCTTACAGGATGCTATAAACAATAGCTACCCGCAAGGAGAAAGAGCTCATCTTAACGATGAGTAATTGACAAAAATAGTTTTCCATAGGGTTGATACCATTTGAAGGGGGCATTTTATTGATGCCCCCTTTATCTGATGCTTTATTTAAAATCAGGTATCTTCCAAAACCATGTCCCTTTGGACCAGTCATTGGTAATTTCTTCACTGTCCAATGACCTTTTCAATGTAGTCGGCAATTTCCCTTCCGCATTAAGCCTTCTGAGTGTTTCCCATCTAGTAGCACGAAAACATAGCTCTTTTCTTCGCTCCAGTAAGATTAATTCCAGCAAAGAGGTCTCGTTAGATTCCTGGACCGTGCTAAATTTCCCTTTTTCAAAACGATGCTCCAATAGAAAGTTGAGGTCGTTCAGGGATTCTTTATTTCTGCCCAATCTGACCAAACACTCCGCCCTGATCAGATAGGCCTCATCTACCGCAAGCCCGACGAAATAACTACTCACCCCCCCATGATATGATCCCCTGAAAGTAAGCCTATTGTTTTGGGCAGCCTGAAAGAAAAACCTTTTCCTGAGATCAGTGCTTTCATACAGTTCGTAGAGTGCCATATCCACATTGATTCTGGAATTTCCAAGAATCGAAATCTCTCCTCCTTTTTGAAAAAAAAGAACTTCAGGATTTGATATGCCACTATCATCTGCAAAAGGAAATCGTGGGATATCAGATAGGTTGTTATAATCTAATAAAACAGGATTTAACCGAACAGCCTGGTCAGCATATTTTAACGCACTTTTAAAATCATTCAGCTGTAAATACACCTTAGCCAATAGAAGATATGCCGCCGCCTTATTGGGTCTGGTTTTTGCGGGCTGGGACAAAGGCAGTAGCTCCGCTGATTCCAGAACATCTTTTAATATTCTGTCATAAAAATCCCCGTAGCTCAGTATCGCCCCTTTATCCGTAACATCATAGTCAGCCCTAAAAGGTATCGGACACTGTTCCCCGGCCATTTCTTTCTTGAACTGTTTGCCAAACGTCAGCAATAAATGAAAATAGTTCCACGCCCTGTGAAACAACGCTGCCCCTTTCACGTTCTCCCATTCAGCACGTTCTTCTTCATTTGGTGTGATTTTATTGACATCCAATGCCAAATTAGCATACATGATACGTTGAAAACCCTGATTCCAGTCCAAGGAAGCCATATCTCCGAAAATATCATGTTTCCAAATATAGGTATCTTTCTGTGTCACATCTGGCAACGCATGAAATGCTTCGTCGGATATGGAAAACTCTTCACCTGCAATCATCTGCTGGGATACCGAACCGATTTCATTCATAATACTTCTTCTATCCAATAGTGCCTGATAATCCTTTATGGAATAGGGGATCACCTGTTTGGAAATGCTTTTTTCATTTAAGAAATCCTTAGCGCAATTGACCAGCAAAATTTGGCTGATCAATAGGATAATGATCTTGATTTTTTTCATCGCATTAAAAGTTAATGGTAAAACCAAATGCAAAAATTCTAGGCGTTACATATTCAGCATTGGCATAATCGGGATCAATAGCCCTACGTTCGGATTTCCAGATTATACCGAGATTACGTGCGTATGCGAACAGGTTTAGATTTCGGACTGACCTGTTTCTATTCCCTATGATATTCCCGAGATCATAGCTCAGTCGGATATCCTGTAAACGGATATGGTTCCCGTTTGAGACTAATATCTCAGATTCCGTATATATGTCATCATAGCGATCGACCTTATCTGCCTTTGCGGGCACATCAGTCCATTTTTCATCGCCTTTTTTCTGCCATCTGGACAAATAGTCCATGTTATAATTCAGATATGACATTTGCCCTCCTGATGCGATGGACGTTCTTTTAAAGACATACCCGAACTTTCCCGTCAACAGGATCGACAAAGTAAGCCCTTTCCAGGTGAATTCATTTCTGATAGAACCGAACTTGGTAGGTACAGTCACACCTGTATTGATAAGATCATCAAATGAAAGACTTTTGTAATATTCTTCATAGCTATTGGTCTTTTCCCCATCTACATACATATTCATCAGCCCCGTTTCGCTGTCAAGACCGAGCCAAGGGATCGAATAGAGTGCGTCCCTGCTCCTGCCCTCAACCGGTACCGGACGCACCAGATAGTCGGCAAGCTGTAAATCTGGATTTCGGCGATATCGGCTCACTCTATTTTTCACGAATGAGAACAGCACTGCTGTATTCCAGCCTAAATACCCCTTTAAAATATTTGCATTAAGCTGAATATCAAATCCTCGTACGGACATATCGGCATAATTTATCAGATTAGAACTTTCTGCCGATGATCCCGGGAAAACTCCTGTAGAGGGAGACATTACATCAGCGCCTATCAAATCGGTTGATTTCTTGAAGTAATACTCCAATGCACCTGAAAATATATTCTTTTTGCTCCGCCAGTCCAGCCCGATATTCCATATCCCTACATTTTCCCATTTCAACGAAGGATTGCCTATACTCTGGATCGCTGCTGTTTCCAGCTGCGTTTTATAATCCTTTCCCCAATAATATATCACGGGAAATGCACTGACATTTCTATTGGTGTTCCCAGATTTACCATAGGTCATTCTCAGCCGCATATATTCAATTTCGGGAATCCCGTAAAAATGTTCCCTGCTCAATTCCCAACTTCCTCCAATTGACCATAAAGGAGTGCCTTTTTGATTTGTTTTGACACCATAAAGATTGGAACCGTCCCAACGAAGGGAGGTGGACAAGATATAACGGTTCCTATAAGTATAGCTGGCGTTCCCGTAATAGGAAAGATAGCGGTCATTTATCCGTTCTTTCCTATCCTCCATCTGGGGAAGCATGCCCGTACTGTACGGGTAAGTATCGTAACTCTTTGTAAAATCCAGTAAATTAGTCCCCAGCATCAGATCTGCGTCATAGCCATATAAGGTATATCCCGGAACCTTGTCTTTTACAATCTCTCTTATCTCTGCGCCAGCAAGCGCTATCAACTGATGGTCGGAGCCGAATTGCCGGTTATAATCCAACTGTACACGCCCTGAATTACTATGAAGCGAAGACGGGCTCCATTCTTGGAATATCCCCCCGTATGGAACGATCAGTGAACCGTCGGCCTGTGTAAAACGGTTCACCAGATTCCGAACATAGTAACTGTTTTTATCATATAGCGTACTGTTATTGTTGGTTCCCTTGATATACTGATAGGTGAGACTTGCAACGAAATTGTCGAGAAAAGAATAGCGCATGGAAAGATCGGCACGGAGTTCATCGCTCCCGCTTTTTCTCTGCGTAAGCCTCTGTTCATCCAATGGACGATATTTCCAGTCCAGCAAACCATTATTTTCCGACTGGTCTATGTATGTTTCTCTGTAGTCTTTTATTATGGAACGCGGTTTTCCATTCTCGTCCATCAACCTGGTATATGGAGAAAGTCCAATATGTGCGTATCCGCCAAACAGGTCATTGATACTGATACCATCATTTCTTCCCGCCTGCTTACTATACCAAAGGGTGGCGGACAGCTCCATAGCTTTAAACGGCCTGAATGTATTCCGTATATTCAGGTTCAAACGTTCTGCTTCATCGCCGATGACATTCGTCCTGTTTTTGTCGTAGCCACCTGAAAGATAGTATGTAAAACGATCAGCCCCGCCACGGGCATTTAAACTATACTGTTCGTATACGGATGGCTGATAAAGATATTTCATTGCTTCCCGACGTACCTCAGTATTCTTCAGAATAGCTTCCCGACGGCTAAATTCCTGCTGGGTTATGGTTCCTTTATCCAAGGCTATCAGCATTTCGACATATTCGGGAAATGCTGACTGTTGTTCGTTTTCCAAATAATATCCACCTTTTTCATACTTCTCTTTTTCAATTTCCATCACTGTCTCCGACGGAAGTCGATTTCTGCTGTACAGCAGGTCAGGTTTTTGTCCAATAGTTATATTACTGTTGAACGTTATCTGCCCATTTTGATTATATCCTCCTTTTTTGGTGGTGATAACGATCACACCGTTTCCAGCCCTTGCTCCCCAAATGGAAGCCGCAGCACCATCTTTCAGTACCGTAACGTTTTCTATATCATTCGGGTTAATGGACGTAATGTCGCCATCATATGGGAAATTATCGACAACGATCAGGGGACTTGCGTCCGATTGGATAGTAGCAAGTCCACGTACCCTGATGTCAGATGCATCCGTACCACCCGGCGTGACAAACTGTACTCCTGATGAGATACCATCCAACCGTTGCAGGATATTTCCCCCTACTGATCGGTTCAGGAGTTTATTGTCCACTACACTGAATGAACCTGTTGCCCTTTCTTTGGGGATCTGATAAAATCCTGTATTAACGACCTGTACTTCTTCAATTGACCTGGTTATTTTCTCCAAGTATATCCTCAAATCTGAACTGCCCGTATTGAGCACCTCCATTCTGGTAGCATATCCAAGATATCTAACCGCCATACTATCGGGCAAGTTCAGGTTAGTTATCTTAAAATAACCGTTGATATTGGTCTTGACCGACTTTCCATTTTTCACAAATGTTATTGTCGCCCCCGAAAGGGGCTGGTCGTACCTATCAAAAACGTAACCTGCGACCTGTCCAACAGCCTGTAACGCCATCAGACTGAACAGTACCAATAAAGTACTATTTCTTATTACGATCTGCCATCCCATAACGTTTATCAAAATAAGTCAGAAAATCATTCATTTCAATACCCAATGGACGACGGGATAACGCCCGTCCGATCAGCTCAGGGGATACATCTTTATTGTGTGGAATAGCTACCAATTTACCATCTTTTATCCATACCTGTCCAAAGCTGCGAAAAGCATAGAACAATTGATTAATGGTCGTATCGGCCGAATTTCCTGTTGCGATAGGCATTTTCCATTCCCTTTGTTGGGCCAGCGGCAGGATCTTGTCATTATCGCCATATAGATGTATGGGTATTACTTTGACCTCATGACGGTATTCCGGTTGAAGTAAATTCCATTTATCTACCGATTTGATACAGGCAACACAGGCCGTATTCAAAAAATCCAACACTAATAGATGCTGCCTATAGTCCGCAAGTTTTAAGGTTGGATTATTATAGGGATGGTTTACAATTTTTAATTCCTGTCGCCAAAAGGCTTCTGGAAGACTGTCGCCTATCACTATCCCACCGGTAGGTACTTTGAGGTTAGATTCCACATCAGCCCGTGTTTCCACGGACTGTGCTGAACATAAACTAAACATAAAAACGAAAATTGCCGTGAGTACCTTTGACAGGTTGTTTCCGCTGTAAAGGCGTGTTTTTAGTATATCTTTTAGTATTAAGCGTATTATTGTGATCATATTATGGTCTGTTTATGGTCGAAAAATCAGGGCATAGCTTAGCCGTTACGCAGATAGCGTTAATTTTTTCGATGAAAATTGGTCTGTTTTTAGGGTTATAAAAATAGCCCCCCAGCCCTTGGAAAATTTATGACGGATTCGGTCGGGACAGAAAGGGAGCAGTATAGGGTTATCTCACCCGATCATTCGGGTGGGCAGGATAAATTTTGAAGTAATTGTTTTTTATGGTTCATAACTCTTGTTTTAATAAGTTATGAGCGAGGAGGTCTAAAAATAATTAAGCGACATGGGCCTCTGCTCGCTCCCTCCCCAGGCAGGTTTGGAAAAGCGAGTGAGCACACCATGCCGCTCAATCATGCAAATTTATGATAAAATTTAACATGCACGGCATGGGGCTTCACTTGCCTCGATTAGCTTCCTATTTTGCCTGGGGAGGACTAATCAATACTATGATAAAGCCAGAAAAGATAGCTAATATACTGTGTACAAATCCCATTTAGAATGAGAGTTGTAAGTAAATTTCCACCTACTTCTTACTCAAATATAAGAATAACATTTGATAAAGTAAAATAAAAACATTCAAAAGTAAACTTATTAGATTCTTTAGGCTGCCAATTAAGATTTACAGTAAACTAATATTTGTCTTATGGAAATTAGTATTGGACAAATAATAAAAAAAGTTGCAACTGAACAAGGATTCAGCCAGCAGCAACTCGGTGATAAAATCAATAAAACTAAACAAGGTGTGGCGAGTATTTATAGGCGCTCTACGATTGATATTGAACTTTTAAAGGAAATAGCGTTGGTGTTAAATCATGATTTTCTGGCATATTATTATAATGAAGGTCCCTTTAAAGTTTTTAGAGATTTGGAAATCAGTAATTGGGAACAAAAAATCAACGAGTTAAAAGAGCAACTAAATCTTAAAGACTCATTGTTAGACAAGAATGAAGAAATTCTCTTATTACAACGGAAATATATTGTTGAACTTGAAGAAAGGTTACGTCAAAAATAATTGAGTTTTGGTATTAATATTTCTTGTCCTGCGATAATGTATCACATTGTATTGTAGTTATTTATGTAGATTCCGATTACCTGCCTAATAGCAAAATTGCCTATTATTAGGTTAGCTTAATGTTACTGCTAAAATCGAACCTTTCTAGATAATAATTGAATTAAAATTCTGGGGCTCTCGTCTTCGCACACCCAATGGGCGATCTTGATTTTATGGTGAATCTGATATGTACCAAATTATCATATTTAAACTCCCGTCTCTGACTTAGAGAGGAAGAGTCAATTTGGGCGAAGCCCATTTTAGCTTAATAATAGTTGGTATTATACCTAAATTTTATTAACTTAACGGGTATTTATATCACTCCAAAAGTGAAAATAAGCTATCTGCTTGTCAATTAAGAGGAATGCATATGAGTAAATCCAGCCACAGAAAAACCAATTATGGCCAAAAAGAACAGGCCCGCCGGCAGGTGTTTTACCATCGCTTACGCATTATCTGCGAGAAAATGGTCGGTATGGGATATTTCGAATTACTGCCAGAAAGTAGCCTACGTCTTTTATATCTATATCGTTATCCCGATATTAGGGTGGTATCCCACGGCAAACGTGTCCTGAATGCCGAAGAACTGAGAAGCTATAAACAGACTTTGGCTGAGCTGCTCAGTGGCCAACATGTCGAGACCTTATTGGGCGAGAAGATTTCCTATGCCCGTTTTCTGACCGATGCATTGGTGCTCCTGCATTATATCCAGTATAGGGTCGGTGGCAGAATAAAAGGGTTTTCCAGATTAAGGGAAGTTTTCGCACCCTATTTTACCACTACCGAATGGTTCGCCGAGCAGCGGATGAAGATCATCAAGATCATGAGCCTCAATGACCTGCAGCTCTATGATTTTTATAAAGGTACTGTACGGTTCAGTTTTGACCGGATGGCGGTTGAACAGTTCGGCGGGACAAACGAAATCCATGTGCATAGGCTGTCCCATTCCACCGCTCTGCAGGATGTTGACGGAAAGAAGAGAACGGTTGTCCGCATGGGAGTGCCCTCAGCGACCAAAGTAGATGAGTTTGACTGGATCTTCATCAGACCGAGCCAGCTGGGATTAATCAATGTCGACGATGATATCGCTCTACCGATATACGCCCAGCAGCATGCACTTGAACGTTTTGAAGAACGGGCAGTTTTTTGGCGGGGATATGTGCAGGCCTATATTGGATATATCATACGGGAAGGTACAGCTAAAACCATTGTAAAAAAGGATTATGTACTACTGGAATGTTATCTTGCAACCTACAAAGTAGGATACTTTGTCATCTCCCTCCAGCGGGACAAGTGGCTGATCCGGACTTTTCTCTTCCTGACCAATTCTGGAACACCGGAGGGCAATAGGCTGGAAGAAATGACAAAATTGAAACTGCTGGACAGAAAACACCTGATGATCGACTGCATGGATGCTTTTCTGCTTTATGATATTTCAGGGGACAGAGGGCTGCGGAAACTTTTTAATAAGGCCGGCTGTGGATCACTGATGCAATATGCCGATCAGATCAATAAATATGGGAAGGAGCAGCTCAAGAGCCCCGATTTTATATATCGTTATATGTCCATGCTGAAATAAAGAAGCGACCAAAATATTCACTTTTTAACGAGACTTAAATCGGAACACACCATCCCATACTCACCGCTTAGGCAACCAAAAGGCAAGACGGCACAATTGGGTCAAGGGCGCCAGCGAGGGGACTATGCGTCGGGGCGTTTACTATACCCTTGACCTTTGTGCCATTGTGGGTAAATTTGTAGAAGCGGTAACGATGGATTTCCATATCGCCGGCAATATGTAACAGTAGATATGTGTTTATATCCTTTGATGTATATAAGCTTTTGTTAATATTCAGTAAACCATATATCTATCCTAGATTTACTGAATAAATTAAACGAGGTGGCATGGGGGAAGCCGCTAAAATGATCCAAGAGATGATTTTTATATCATGCTGGATCATTGTTCTATACCACTTTCACAATCAATCGAATAGCTTTTTTACCTTTGCAGGCCCCGTTTTTTCTTCTTTCGTTTTCTTCTCCTTTCTTCCTCATCAGTGACCGTTCCCTGCCCCCCAAACTCCTGAACAGGATCAAGAAGAATATCCAGGAGTCCAAGTCCATTTGCGGCAAATGAGGATAATATATCCCCAAGTACGGCAGGCCTGTCCTGAGTGGGGTTAGCAAGTATCCTATCTGTCCAGCCATCTTCCATTTTTGGGATAGCCCCTCTTTCTAGAAGCCTGCCAAAGGTATGAAGCCGTGCTTTCTGTTCCGCATTGCCATTCTTCATGGTATTCGCATATTGCAAAGTTTCTTTCAATTTTCTATCGAATCCGAACATCCTGTCAAAGACAGTTTCTCCTGACTGCTTAAAGGCCATCTGGTCAAACTGTCCGAGCTTTTTTGAATGTTCCACATTCTTGCCCCGGGACTTGTTCTGTGGACTCAGTTTTATACGGTTGGTGATGTCCTTTCGGCTGACGATAACCTGTATGTGCATCTGTAGGCCCTCTTTGCGCTGTCCCTCTTTTTTTGTGCCGTTCTTGACCTCTCTATCTTTGTAGCTATAATAGCGGTAGTTTTCCAGTTTGGCGAACCATAACAGATCTTTGTTGTTTTCTATTCCCGGCCGTTTAAAATTGCGTGCATATTCATCCATGATCCGTTCAGCATATTCCTTTAATCTTTCTTTTGCACCATCCTCGCCAAAAGTAGCCAGCAGGAAATCGATCTCCTTTCTGCTGGGACTGATATTGAGCAGGAAGAACTTACTGTCCTCCCTGCCCAGTTTGGCAATATTGCCATCAATCCCGATGCGCACCTCATGGGGTTTAATATCGTTCCGCCCACCGTCGAACCAGTGTTCCTGTTTTTTGTTATTGGGTAGGCGGTTTTCTTTTTCCAGATAGGCGACAAGATCGCCACAACTTCCTTTGTTGTTTCCTGTTTCGGAATCCGTGATATTGATATACATAACGGCTAAATTTTATCCAGTGCTTCCCTGACCTGTCTTGCCAGTTCCTCTTTTTTTGTCGCTGACACAGGCCATCCGAGTGTTTCCCGCTGCGCAATGTAATGTTCAAGGATCCTCCTGAAACCATCCTTTAATTCCTGTCCTTGTGTAATACCCAGAAATATCTTTTTAAGGATTTTGTCCAGACTCCCGAGATATTCTGTATTTGCCTTTAGAAATTCGGACGATTTCTGATGTTCATCGGAAATCAGGTCAATTAGACCGGATTGTTGTTTGGTGACAGCACCGAGCTCGTCCAGCATGGAATATAGGGGAACCAATAGGTCGGTCTCCTGTTTTCGGATAAAGGAAAGAATACGGCTTACCCCACTGGAGAGTTCTTTTTTCAAAACCTCGTCATTCAGGTCGGCAGGGTCTTTCTTGCTCCTGTAAAAATAATCGACCATCTCCATCACCAATTGGCGCTTGGTCCTGCCCAGTTTACGCGAGAGCAGTGCCAGACGACCATCCACCTCCACCGGGAAGCGGACAGACCGTGTGTTCTCATCTGATCTAGCCATTGTCATCGTGATTATTGTCGATAATAAACCGGAACCTGCTGGCTTTTGTCGGATGCCAGGAGGGGATGTAATCCACGTAGCCATAAAGGATGAGATCGGAAAGGCATTTATGATAGGTCGCAATGGACTTTATACGTGAAAAATGCATCAGCTTTTTACGGCTGGAATGAAAGAAATCCCCGGGACGCTCTTTCTGGTGATAATAGAACATTGCCAAGAGCAGTCCAATGTGCGATGGAAGCAATCTGCTATCTTTTGCGGTTTGCTCCAAATATGAACTAAAGTAATGATCCTGAATGCTATTATCCATTGGAATTACCTCCTTCCATCATTTTATCGACATCACTGCTGCGATAATACATGCTGCCCCCGATCTTTTTAAAGGGTAGGATGCCCGTGATCCGTAGGTTCTGCAAGGTTCCGGGAGATATATCCAGTTTCTTTCTGACCTCCCTGCTGCGGAGCCATTCCTTATCTCCACTGCCAACTGGGTTTTCTCTTCTTAAGACCTGTCTGATCTCTTCGAACAGTTCTTTCTTGAACTGCTGTAAGTCTTCTTTTGTCAGGATGTCAAATACCATAGCAAACTAATTTTGTGAACAATCTGGGCGTGGCTTTTTCTGTGCCTTGCCATTGCTACAAAATTGGATGCTGGGACGATAGTCTGGATGACCATCAAACTCCGCTGGTCATGTTCAGCAATCGAACAGGATCGCTATTATCCTTGTTTTATGGGTATTATCTTGAACAGCTTTTTGTAATCGGGGATTTTGACACCTTTCATGGAATCTTTTGGATCTTTCTGTACGAAATAATTCCGAACGGTATTGACAGGTATATCTTTGCCATTGTAGACGAAATATTTCGATACCATTTTGTAATAAGGGCTTTCGTAGTCGCTGACCAATAGCTTCCTTCCATTCGGAAGTGTCAGGTTTTTCATCTGTTGGAGCAGGTCGATAAAAGTGGGAAGATGGTCGTCCTGTACCATCGGTTTGACAGACACCTCGTATTTTTCTAGATCGGCCAGTTTCTTCTGTAGGGTTTCCAACTCTGTTCGCAGTTTGCTGATCTCTTCGTCTTTTTCTTTTATGAGTATATCATTTGGTCTGATGTTCCATTTGTCCAATGGTGCAAGAAAATCCAGAAATTCATTCAGCTTTCCGATATTTGAAACATAGAGCGGATGCTTAGAAGAATAGGGACTCTGGCCTTTAAAGTAATCAATCCTATCGGAAACGATATGCCACACATGGGAAAAAAACTCCTTTTCTGAACGGTTTCCTCCGGAAAGATAATATTCCAGATGGTACTGATAGTAGTCGCCAAATACCTCCCGTTTTAAACCATAGATCTTTAAAAGAAAATGGTTGTCCTCGTATCCACTGGGGACTCCTTTTATCGTTCCTATCGCAAATGGATGGGGCCTTAAATCGAATACTTTCCTTACTTTAAAATAGTATTGTGGCATGGATCTAATTTTACCAAAAATATTTATGTGTAATTATTCTAAGCTATCTGAGGTGATATTTTTGAATAACTCACATAATAGTTCAACTTAGTGTATATATTAATACAACTATTGCATATTTGAGATACTAAATTTGAAAGAGGCCTCAATAAGTAGAGGCCATTTCAATGATATTATTTGGGGGCACATTATTGATGAATTACGTGGCATTGTATTACGCTAATAATCTCGTGTAAGTTCCAGAGTTTTGTTATATTGTTCTGAGTATAGTTCATCCTTTAGTATTAATTTGTTTTCAGTGAATTCAACTAACATCCAGTCGCCTTCTAGTTTATTGCTTTGTAACCCCCATATTCTTAATAGCTTACCATCAATATCATAGTCAAAGCCACCAGTTTGTGTTTTTTTATATTCATATCGTCCCACTTTATCATCCAGAAATAGCATGCTGATTTCTTCTTCACTCGTTTCATCCTTGAAGTTGATTCGAAGTGTTCCCTTCCATCCAGTCTGTTTAATAGTATTCTTATTAAATTCAAATATAGGTTTAGATGTCTCATCTTTATTGCAGCCAGTTAATATAGAGCCGACCAAAATAACCATTATGTACATTACTTTTTTCATGTTGTATTGATTAATTAAATGTAAAAATAATAAAAAATTGTTCTGCCAACGAAGTTGGCAGAACATTGAATTACAAACCAATTATTGTGTATCTTTGATAAAGATTCGTCATGGAAATAGTCTTTTCCTGCAATGTATCGAACCAATCCTTCATTCCATAGACTTCTAGTATATAATCGTCCAAATAGAAAGAATACGCAGTTAAACCCACGGGATCATAAATATACCACATATCCGATTCAGTGTTATAAAATTTAAGCATTCGGCTTTCGCTAACATTCGCAATATTGATACTAAGTGGAATCCGTAAGAAAGGTAGGATTGTTGTACTTTCATTCGACTTAATCAAACATTGATAGAAATTCATCTTTTCATTTGCGAGCGCTTGACTTTTGGCAGCAAAAATAGAGGGTGTATTATTTGCCCTTAAATCAGCGTCAGTAGCATTGGCTGCCGCTCCTTTTCCTAAAATAATCTTATCTCCTTGCCTTGTATTTAAAACAGCGGCAATATCGTAGAGGCGTTCGCCCGATCCTGTTGTTCTCACCAAAACTTTTACAATTTCTATGAACGGCTCAACAAATGTATTGGTATTAAAATATCCTAAATGGGTATCCTGCAACCTTCGTTTAAAATTAGCTTCCAACATAAAATCAGAAATAGGGTTAAGTCCTTGATCTGCTAGCCCAGAGAACGCATGATTACTTACATTGTTCAGAGAAGAAAGCCATTGAGAAAGATCAATATTAGAATTTTTTATTTCCGTTGGCGGTGTCCGAACCTGAAAGTCATAAGCTCCACCAGTTGTCTCAATAATATAAGAGGTCGACTCAATGTTCGACTGAAATGAACTACCGTTGCCTGTATTTCTTCCAAAACCGAAATTGGCACTTACTGAGTTAGTGGTATCGCCCTTTCCTCCCCATTTGTAAGATGCGGTAATATCAGTTTGCATATCTTTTTCCTTATTTGTAGAATCGGCGCTGAATTTATGAGTCCCATAGTATGTAGCACTAGCTCTTCCTCCAGAGTAATATCCAGTAATTACAAATGGACCGTAAGTATTTAAAACATCAACAATCGTAGAATTGTAAAGATCATCCAAAAACCAACTATCCATATATCCTGACGCGATTCTCCTCATACTACTTGGGGATAAATCCATTCGATACATTGCATCTCGAACTTCGATGTTTAATTGTCCACTTACACTGCGAGACGTTTCCATCGTATTATTCGAGAATTTCTCTGTTGTGGTTCTCTTAGCGCCTAAGCTGAATAACCCCAAATTGAGATTAAATCCAGCGGATACTTTTTTTGTAATATTAGTCCAACTAGCATATCGCTGAAAATCAGAGAAGGCAAAAGATTCAATATTGGTTTTCTTAATGGGGTCCTTTACTATTAATCCGTTTGTCTGAAGTTTATTAAAATCAAGAATTTGTCTTCTGACGTTATCGACGCTCCCTAGAATGCCATTCCCTACTGTGTAACCACGTCCCGAATATGCATCTATTGGTAATGAGGTAGTATTTTGTGTATTGAACTGATTTGTACTTTTCTTTTTAGTTGACCGAGATAACGCTCCTGGGAGTTTGGAGTTCCTCGCCTGGAATATGATATCCTCAGTTTGTTCCTGTCTGACAGTATCGTTGAAAAGGTCATTTTGCTTACAGGAAACGATAAGCGAAAGTAAAGCAATATAGATGAAGTATTTTTTCATTTTTATGTTTTTCTGTGCGAAATTATTCCTCAATTTGTTATTGAACAGCTAAAGGTTTATTTACCGCATTAAGATTCAAGTTTGGATTTGGAAGTTTGACCATTTTTGGCGCTCCTGTGTCTATGTCAGTTATTATATAACTATGGTCACTTAAAGGATATTCATCACTTATCACCCTTCCAGTCCAACGCCCACTTATCTTTACTTCGCGATCTTGATATGTGGCGATTGCGACGAAATCAACAGACACGGTATAAGATGCAACTTTATAGTCTATCGCAACTTTTGTACGAGGAGATATAAGAAATGGCACTTTGGTGAGCATATTTTTTGTATAACCAGTTGAGTTTAAAGAAACATCAGCTTCAATATTTGATCCTGGATTTAAGTTAATTACCCCTTGTAATACCGAAGGTCGTTTAAATTTTTGTGCTATATTTTCAAATTGGAAATTAATAGACTTGTTAACTGAAAAATTAGAAGACAAAAATTCAGATTTCAAACATTCAATATCATAGGAAAGATTGGAATAACCAGTGTTTGTATAACTGCCCTTTAAAATAATATCTGGCCCTTTTGTTACTGTGGCATTATAATCATTAACATACTCCATTGAGCTTAGCGTAAACTTGCTTCTGGGGGTTATTAAAAAATCTTGCTGAGGTTTGTTGGAATATTTACCATATCCTATTTTGGCCGCATCTTTTAGTTCTACTACATTATAAAATATGTCCCACATTCCACCAGGACCTTGTTCAAGGTAAGATTGGCTTTCTATCGCAAAATATCCAGGATTACTTGACGATGCGATCAAATCCCAAGACGCATTGTATAAAGATCCACTTTCATCATTTAAAAGGAATAAGACCTTATTATTTGGAGCATTAGAATATTGTCCAACACTTATTGGTGTATTTTCCTGGAAAGAGTAGATAAGGTATGGTATCCCTGAGCTTGCAGGTAAGACCCGTACTTTAAAGTTTGTGGTTGAGGGGTTATCTGAAGAGGTTAAAACCAGCTCTTTACCACGTCCATTGGTTTGTAAAAATCTATTTGCAGAGTTTGCACCTCCTCCTCTGGCTTGAAAAGTTAATGGCATATCCCTAAGAGCATACATATTTGATGACAAATAAGGGTCATAAAATAAACCATTCATTAGACTGAACGTCTTATTCTGATTTTTACCAAATAATTTTGATTTAATTGAGTCAGGATTTACCTTAATGGGTACGATGGAGCCCTTCTTAGCCAACGAATCAGACATCGTCTTTGCAAACATCTTTATTGTTTCTTTTTCTACTATATTTTCTTGTAAAACGTCATTTTGTTTACAGGAGAAAATTAAAAACATAGTAGATAGGGCTATTATAAATTTTGTTTTGTTCATGATTAGAATTTGATATTTTCTATTTATTTTTTATAAGTTGAACTTTCCTATAAGGAAACCATTTGTATTGCATATTTTTAGGATATAACTACCTGTGGTTAGTCCAATAGTTGAGATAGTGGTATCACCGCCCATACTACTCGAAGAATAACTGCGAACTATTGTGCCATCCTCCGCTTCGATTACGAAATCTACTATTCCAACATTAGAATAATATTCAACCAATACACCATTATCAATTAAAAATGCTTTAAGAGCTTCTCCTCCTTTTCGGTTTGGGCTGCTGGGAGGAAGGTGCCCTGTACAATCAATCTCCTGCTTCTTTTTTTCAGCTTGTGTGCTAGTGTGATCATCTTGAGTATTATTAAGCGCCTTGCAAGGAGAAAATGCAATAGTGCTTAATAATAAAGCAAATAATACTTTCATATCTAGTTATTATAAGTTAATACTCCGGCAAATATAAAGGGGTAAATGATCTTAAAAAATACGGAGTGATTGCGTGAGGTAAATGTGAGGCAAGTAAATGCTTAAATAATTGTAATTCAAATTATTACACACTCCTCTGTGACTGGAAGAATACTCAACAAAAGGACGATTTCAAAAATGAGGGATTAAACAAATAGAATCTGTTATAGATTAAATTTAAGAAAGTGCGATTCTAAATGATCGAGTTATTTGTTAGGTTCAAATATCTCGGATATTTGTGAATCTGAAAGACCAATAATTTGTAGCTTCGATTTCAAACGTGATTTTCGGGTTGTAAGCGCGTGACTTTTAATCTGGAGCAATCCAGCTATTTCTGTGTGCTCAAAATTAGCATGCAATAATGTAATCAGTAATTGATCTTCTAGTTTTAATTGAGGAACTTCGACTCCACGTAATAAGTCTAACGATTTGAGATAATTGGTGATAAATGAGGTATATCCTGAATGAATATTTACCTCCATATCTTCGACAGTTTCTCTTATTTTTTCAAAACCAATTCTAGGATCCTTAATATCTTTACGCGAGTATTTCACTATAAGATTATTAATTTGAGATTTAAATGTTGCTGTGTTCCCGATATGATTTCTGTAAACTTGAATTAGACATTCATTTCTTTCAGATTGCTGTTGCAGTTTGACATTCTCTTCCTTTTGTCGTATATTCTCTTCTTTCTGCCTCCTCTGTTTGAGAGACAAATACAGAACAATTAACCCAATGATCAAAATAATTAGAAAACTTAATGTCAAGATCAGTCCAAGTCTGTAGTTTCTAGTTTTTTCATTTGCTAATTGTGATTTTTTTGTCTCTAAATCAAATCTACGTTCGGCATTGGCTAGTTCCTGAACATTTGTATTCCTTATTATTTGCAACATTAAACTATCCTTTAGTTGCATATAGTGTATTGCTAATTGATATTTTTTTTTATCAATATAGTTCTCCGCAAGGAATTTACTTGCAGCAGCTTTAAAATTTGAGTCTGAATTTCCTGTGATTGAATTTTTTAGCTTCCCACTATAAAATTCTGCGGAATCTAAAATTTTCGCAGCTTTATAGGTTCGGGCTAAATTAAGCTGATAACGTCCTTCGGCAGTAGAATCCGGATCAATCTGTTTAGCGGTATATAGAAAACTAATGGATCTTAAAAAGTCTCCCTTTTCAAATAGGGCCACTGAAATATTCTGTAAGCATTTTGCCTCTTCCAGTTTATTCTGGAATTGTCTAATTAGCATTAGTGCCTTATCAAAATACACTAAAGCGGAATCTATTTCTCCTTTCAGCAGAAATGATTGCCCAGCTGCCTGTAAAGAAAGTGCTTGCTTTGGTTTGTCATTTTTATATTTTATAGACGCTTCCTTATAATATGCTAAAGAAATATCATAGGTTCTTTTTTCGAAGTAAAGATCACCTAAATTATATAATACAAATGCTTGGTGAATTTGATTATCTTGACTTTTAGCAATGGAAAGAGCTCGCTTATATTCTTCGACAGTTTTAAAGTAATTTTTTTGATCACGGAACACGCTACCACTGTAGAAGTGAGCTAGAAAACGTAAATTCCCAACATCTGTTTTTTTACGATCATAATAGTCTCGAGCTTCGAAAATAAGCGTATCATCAGAAATATCACGAAAATTTTTATAATAAACTTGGACACGAGTCACTAGATAAGACATATATTCTTCCTTATCCAAATTGCTTGCAGGATTTGGTATTGAATCTATTAGCCTCATAGCCTTTTGGGGAGAACTTTCAGCAAGATTTCTAGCCTCCATAAGTAAAGCCGTTGGATGGCTTTTAGATCGACAAGAAAATAATAATATCACATATAACGATAGGAAAAAAACAACAATCTTTAACTTCATATTATTATCAATATTTTAACCCTCCAAATTGCTGATATATTTTCGTCAAAAATAATGGAATTTTCGAATTTATGCAAAAAAATAACCCATTTAAGTAGGGCCGACGGATAAGAAACGCTAGAAATCGGTCGTTTTGTTCACAGATGTTTGTAAATTGCGAGTATCTTTTTAGTTCGGGAATGGTCCCAGTCGGGTAAATAGCCGTTTATTTGTTTTTTTTATGGAAATATCGCTTCAAAGACATTTTAAATGGATTCCTGATCCTCGGACAGGCAATAATCCCAGCCATGATACATTCAGCCGTGTTTTTATGATGATTGCCCGTGCTTTGTTTGAACGCTGTTTCCGTGCTTGGACTGCCGAACTGAGAGAAAGTCTCCAAGGTCTTGAATCCGCTGAAGAAAAGGACCTGATCTGATCGTCATCGATGGCAAAAGTCTCCGCAACAGTGTCAGCAAACAGGATGGTTTGGGGGCCTTACATATGGTGAGTGCCTGGAGCGACCGAAATCAACTTGTTTTGGGCCAACAGAAGGTAGCGGACAAGAGCAATGAAATCACGGCCATACCAGAACTGTTGTCATTGCTTTATATTCAGGGAGCGGTGGTCAGTATTGACGCCATGGGAATCCAGAAGGATATTGCCCGTAAAATAGTAGAACAAAAGGGTGGTTATATCCTGGCATTAAAACGGAACCAGAAAGAGCTGTACGGCCAAGTGGTCAACCAGTTCCGTTTCAAAGAGGAGGGCCGCCCAAAATTTCTCCATCGTGAGAAAACTGGCACTCAACATTCTAAAAGCTGATGTATCCGGTAAATCCAGTCTGAAAGCGAAAAGAAAAAAAGCCGGATGGAACAATCTAAATCTTACTCATGAAAAATTTGAGAAGCTTATACAGCGCTGTCTGCCCCAAACTTAATGAGGTGTTGTACAGAAAGATTAAGACCGTTGCAGGGGAAGAATTATTTTAACAATTTGATTTTCAATTATTTGTATTAGTTTTTGGTATTTTTTCTGTATATTAGCTTTATGAAAAGAGAGCAAAAATTAGGTTTTGTAGATTATATGGTTCAAACGCGTAAAATCAAGCGGGATTTTTTTGATCAGATGAACCTATTGATCGATTGGCGTCCGATTTCAAATATCATCAATAAACATTACCAAAAAGGAGAAAGTGCTACAGGAAGACCGAGTTATCCCGGTTTGGTGTTGTTTAAGATGACTTTATTGCAGACATGGTATGGCCTGAGTGATTATGAGCTTGAGGATCGGGTGAACGACAGTATCTCTTTTAGCCGTTTTGTGGGCATCAGCCTGGACGAACGTGTTCCTGACCACAGTGTCATAAGCCGGTTTCGCAGCGAACTGACAGAGAAATCGGTTTATGAGAAGCTTTTCAAAGAATTGAACAAGCAGCTCATCAAGCATTCAATCATCGTAAAAACGGGTGCTATTGTTGCTGCAAGCATAATTGATTCACCTTTAAAACCTAAAAGGAAAAACAAGGTATGAAATTGAAACGGACCGCTCCCAAGAGAGTCGTTCTGAAGAAGACCTATCTGCAGAAAAACAAGAGCAATTGTTGATCAAACAAGAGCAACCCGGTGTAGATGCCGAAGCTAGATGGATAAAGAAGGCGGGAAAAACACGCTATGGCTATAAGAAGCATTACCTCACCGATACCGAAGGCCTTGTAATAGGCGTGGTTACCACCCCGGCTAACGTGAACGAAATTACGAATCTGGAAGAAGTTATAGCCTCCGCGGATTTACCTGAAAACATTCCCGTCTACGGCGACAAAGGCTATCGTTCTGCAAAGAATGAGCAAATGCTAAAACGCAATAAACTCAAGAGCAGAATCCTGCACAAAGCTAAAAAAGGTGTGTCATTATGTCCGATAGAAATATTGAGGAACAAGTTGATCGGGAAAACCCGATTTAAAGTAGAGCGAACCTTTGGTAGTATTAAGCGATGGTTTCATTCCAGCTGTGCAAGCTATAAAGGGATAGCAAAGATGCATACGCAGAACTTAATGGAAGCAATAGCATATAATCTGTACCGCTCACCCGGGATAATTGTGTCCAATGCAATAAAAACGGGAAATTAATCCCCAAATAAAGCTCGAAATGAGCTTTGTAAGCAAAAATGAACTTGTTTTTCGCGAAAAAAATCAAATTTTAGAAATCCAAAAACATAAAAACATGCAAAAGAGAAATCCAGAAACTTTTGCAACGGTCTTTCACTACTATTTTTTACTATTTTCTTTATCTCTTTGTTTAATGGAGAAACTCTTGCACAATCAAGGAACAAAATATCCTATTGCACAGACAAAAAGATTATAAGAGAGAATATTTCTAATTTTGTTTCTAGCACAAATAAGGATGATATCCGGAGACAAATATTACATTTTAACCCTGACGCTGACCTTATAAAGTATCCCTTGTTTGAATATAATATAAAGATGGACCGGATATCTCCGCTTAAAATCGGGCAAAAGGTACCGGACGACATCATGGATCTACCTATACGTATCGTCAACGACATATATGGAAGGGACAGCATCACACTGAGAGAACTTTCGGCAGACAAGATGCTCGTTCTAGACTTTTGGGCAACCTGGTGTCCCCCCTGCTTGGCTTCGATGGATAAATGGAAACAACTGCAGCCAAAGTATCGCGATCATGTCCAATCTGTCGGACTTATGCTTGATTATGACTACAAGGCTGAACTAACTACTAGAAAAAAGGGCTGGACTTCGCCTCAGCTTATAGGCCCAGAAGTGCACCTGCTAAATGCATATTTATGTGGTATACCAGTTACGGGCCCTTCGGCATGGATAAACGACGGGACTTTGGTTGGAATTACCGATGCAACCATAGATATTGAACCTATTCTAGAGAAGATTATCGCCGACAAAATCACTACTGTTCCTGAGAAATACATGTGGAAATCACCATTTTGATAGCATAAATTTTTAAAAAAATTATTTTGAGCCTTTTGTTAATAAATAGCAAAGGCTCAAAATTGCTATATAACCATAAAGTTAATGATTTGGATATATAGCCTAATAGATATATAGCTTATCGCCGCTAAATTCAAACCATATTTAGTATACTGGACAGTATACTAAAAAGAGGCTTAATGCTATTATTAAGCGAAGAGAGTATCCCCGGAGGATACGCTAACCCCCATTTGCAGAGCATAGGGCAAGAAAAGTAGGGCTCTGCCCAACTTCTGCTTGCTCAGATGTATCGTTTTATTATAGGTTTACACATTGTGTCGTACTTTATAGGTTTAATTTTTTTTCTTACGATTTTTTTTGGTTGAGATGCAGTATTGCTGCTCAGTGATATATATTTTCTGTAATATTAATTATATTTTGCTATATGTGGTAAATAATCTAGTTTAATACACCCCTACACTATTGTGTAGTATTTTGTTTTTCTTATGGTTAAAAAGGTATAAAATTTTATATTAGTGATATGCAAGGTATTAAGATGCTTGCTGTATTAATCCAATATTTTATAAATTAAATTTAAATTAAATGAAAACAAAATTTTTTATGATTGGCCTTTTCGCTTTACCGCTAGGATTGGTAGCATTTAGGCCTGCAACTCTTTCCAACTCTGAAGATCTAGCCGCAGTTCAAAGAGTGAGTTATGAAGCCGTGCAGGGCAAAAATACTTTATATGCGGAAGCTGGATTTGTTGCAAAAAAAGGAACAATAACTAAAAGTGCAGAAACCTCAACAGTATCGTCTGAAACAGTGGTTGCATCGTTTGCAACTTTGAATACAGACAATGTGTCTCTTGATGAGTTCATTAAAAGCCATGAATAATTGATCATTTCCTTCCTCCGTATGGGGGAAGGATATTCACAATAAGAATGAAAGAAAAACTGATTAACAATAGAAAAAACCTATTTTTTTTGTTTACAATATTTCATTTTACCATCGTAGTATTCTCTACATTCCTTGGAGGGTATTCAACTGCCAAAGAATACTTTCATGAAAGGACTGTATCTAAGGAAGATTCCTTAGAACCGGATTTAATTCAGAAAACTGTAAGAAGTTTTTTAAATACTCCCGGAATAACTCCTTACGCTATAATAGCAGGAATTGATGCCGGATACGGCTTTTTTGCACCAAATGTAGCTAGCAGCTATATTATAGAATGTGCAATAAAAAATAGAACGGGAGAAATTATATCACGGCAGTATACTCCCAACTTATCTACACAAGAAGCTAGAAATAGATATGAGACTCTGGTATCCGACTTTCAGGAAAGAATGAAAGCACTTGAAAAAGCAAATGAGAAAACTCTTTATACACGTTATTTGGATATTGTACTGAAGAAAATTGGTCAGAATATCTATGATCAATCGTCTGTCGCAGATAAATCTAACGGGACCGTTACTTTATACTTATATAAATACCCTAATTTGAACGACTATATTGCCGGAAATAGAAAGCCTGTATTAATTAGTTTAGTAGCCTTCGATATTAACTAAAAAGAGTTTTAGAATGTATGCATAAAATATCAGTATATTTTGACAAAATTAGATCGTCATTTTTTAAATACCGCGGCGAGGATGAAAATTTCTTTTTTGTTTACAGGCTTGGCATAGGTTTCTTTAGTCTATTCCATTTTCTAGCATGTTTAAAAGACTTTGAGAGACTTTATATAACGAACGATATCATCTCCCAGGACGCGATGAGAATCCAAAAGCCTTGGTTTATACCTAACATAAATGAGGTTCTGCGATTTCTCGGTGAAATTACTTCTGCGCCAGAGAAGTCATTATTGACTGTCTTTATTTCTCTTTATATTATTTTCTGTATTACATTGGCAATTGGTTTTCGAACCAGACTATCTGCCATAGGATTAGTCATTTTACATTTAATTATTGTCAAAGGTTCTCCAATATTTAGCTACGGTGTTGATTATTTTACCACAATTAGCCTATTTTATTGTGCAATTTTTCCTCTTGGTCATGGAAAGGGAATTGATAAAGCAACTATTTATAAGGATAAGGCGTTCGTCAACCCCAGTCCATACAGAAGAATTTTACAGATCCATATGTGCATAGTTTACTTTGCCGGAGGTATAGAAAAAATTATTGGAGAAGACTGGAGAAATGGAGAATCATTCTGGAAATCCGTGCATCTACCTGGTTTTACAGGTCTGATCAAGATAGACTATGGATTTATGGCTTCGTTTCCAATCACAGCAATACTAGCCGGATGGTTTGTAGTCATTCTGGAACTATTTTACCCAGTATTTATATGGAAAAAATCTTGGCGAGGCTATGTACTAGTGCTAATAAGTCTAATGCATGTTGGTATATTACTAAGTTTAGGACTGTATTTTTTCTCAATCTTAATGATCATTTTAAATTTAACTGCGTTCTTAAATTTGAGTTCTGACAAAAGTAAAAAATGAATCCAATCTTTTCTTATGATTATCTTTTTCCAATTATTAGCATTTTCTTAATATTGGCTATCGGAGGTAAAGGACTATTTAAAGGAGGCATCAAGCATGCTCAGCAATATACGTTTTACAAAATTGATATTTATGTTTTCATATTTTTAGCCTTTTATATCTTAAATAAGTATTTTCTTTCAGCTGTCAGCTTTGTCATTGCGGATTATTTCAGAATTCTAGCTATTTCTACTTTTTATATAATTCTAAGATTATTTATATGTGGGAATGAAGGTCGAAAAAAAAATCTTATTGTGGTATTTGCACTTTTAGGGATATACGAGGCCTTTGTTGCACTATTACAAGTTGTAGAAGGAGGCACAATGGTTGGAAGCTTTGGAAATAGAGCTGTTCTAGCAAATTTTTTTGCAGCTATTTTACCCTTTTTATATTGGACACTTGTTACCCGGGTAAGAAGTAAGGGTTGGTCAATCATCACTATTCCAATCGCCTTATCTATTTTCTTGATCTTGTATTTAGTTTTTTTTCATTCATTTTCAAGAACCGCTATTTTATCGATTCTAATTACTTCAATAGTAGCATTGTGCATTGAATACAAAAGCTTATGGACGATATGCTTTAGGAAAAAGAATTTGCCGGCTTTTTTATTTGGTATAGGATGCTTATGTTTTATATTGGTTACTTTATTACTCTCAAAAAAGGATTCCACTAATGGTCGGTGGTTTGTTATTTGCAGGGAAATAGAATTGCTTAAACAGAACTTTATCACTGGGATCGGGTTTGGTAATTTTGAAAGAGTATATAATCAGTATCAGGCAGAGTACTTTTCCCAACATAATATTGCTACCGAGAAATATCTGGCTTCCTATATCAACGTAAATTATAATGAAATATTAGATTTTCTGCTTCAGGGTGGAATATTCGGTTTTGTACTTTTATCGATTATTACTGTTAAGATATTTAACCTATGCAGAAATTCGGATAAAAATAATTTGGTTTTTGTTTATTCCATAATTTCGTTGACAATACTGGGAACTTTTTCTTATCCCTCTGAAACATTGGTTATTGTATGCATTTTTATTTTTAGTCTTTCAGAGTTAGGCTCATTAAAGAATGAACAGGTTAGATCCATAACATTACCTAAACCACTCGTTTTTTTATTAGTATCTGGAATTTCAATCTTCATCATAGCGGGAATATTGAGCCGGTATAACAACATTCTGCGATGGCATGTAATAAAAACGAAGAGTGCAAGTGTACAGAGTTCTAATGCGGATATTTCAAATGCATATAAGGATATCGCTAAAAAACTATCAAATGATCCCGTGGTATTAATCGACTATGGTAAATATCTGATGAAAAATTCCCAATACACAGAAGCTATCGGCGTATTAAAAGAAGCCAGCCTGTACTCTAGCAACCATACCATTTTCATGTATTTGGGAGAAAGTTATGAAAAACTTGGGGATCATTCACTTGCTATAAGATATTACAAATATGCCTCTGTTTTAATACCGAATTTATTTTACCCAAAATACCGTTTGATGAATATTTATAAAAATAATGGGATGAACCAGGATTGCTTACGTACGGCGATGGAAATAACCCAACAGCCGATTAAAGTAGAATCACGGGTCGTACGGGAGATAAAAAGTGCTGCAATTGAAGTTCAAAATATGTTACAAAGAAAACCTTTAAAATGAAAATAAAGTTTTTGCTTTTAGCTCTATGCTTAACATTCTCAGGTGTTGCTCAGACCCGTCTAAATATTTATACCACAGATAAGGACAGCAAAAAATTGCAAAATATTACTATACGAATTAAAGGAGAACATTTCACGCATGAAATAAAGAGTGATGAAACAGGAAATGCTGAGATCTTCTTACCGAAATCTGGGAAATATTTACTTTCTGCAATTTCTGTAGGTTTTAATAATACTGATACAATCGTTTTAGCAAGCCAGCCTGAACAGAGTATTGAGATGAAATTGTCCAAAATAAATATCAATATTGATACGGTTAGTATTGTTGGGACGAAAAGATTTATGCAAATAAAAAAGGGAAGTATTATAATAGATCCTGAGAATAACCCAATGATGAATTCAAGTAACTTATGGGAAATGTTAAAGCAGGTGCCGACTGTTCAAACAACAGAATCCGGCATGCTAACTGTGAGAACTCAGGTGGCTACTGTGTATATTGATGGAAGAAGAGTTTATATGGGAGGTTCAGAGCTCATGGAATATTTAAGATCGACCCCATCAAATGATGTAGATAGGATCGAAGTTATTGCAAATCCCAATAGTACTTTCCCATCCGATGTTGCAACTGTGATCAATGTAAAGTCAAAAAAGCTTAAAACGGACGGCTATAGGGCTACAGTTGGCAACAGTTTAATCAAGGCAAGATATTTTAGCAATATTGCTTCCGCACGAGTGGATTTTAAAAAGTATTTATTTTCCGGCCAGATAGGATCTAATTTCGAAGATGGGAAAAAATATGAAAAATCCGATATTACTACCCAGTATAAGGATGATATGATATGGGATGTAATGCAGAATTCTGACAATAAAACAAAAGGACAAAAATATTATTTGAATCTTGGATATGATATAAATAAAAATAATAAGCTTACACTCTACTCTGAATTGAAGTTCAACAAGAATGGGCTGGCTATTAATTCGGACAACGGAGATCCCTCTGCCGATAGGTTACTTGCTGGAGACTCCATTTTTATTTTTAAATCCATGGGAAATGGAAAGAATAGATCATTCTTCGTTCAGGGAACATATGACCTATCTTGGGATACAACGAATCAAAGCTTAAAAATTCAATTGGAATACGGTCGGAATAGAAATAAACTTTTAAATAGTCGATCTATAAATACGGTTATTTCAGATAATAAGGCGAAGGAAAGTTTATATCAAGATTCCCTTCCTAATGGGCTTAATACCTTCGTGGCAAATACCACATATTCAAAAAAAATATTGGGTGGAAATATGATAACCGGTGTTAGATTATTTTATAATAGTTTAACTAATGAGAGTAAAACTACTGAATTAAACCGAAATTCTGCTTTTGTTGCCGATCTTTCAAAGTCTTCGTTTAAATATACTGAACGTACATATACACTATATTCGGAATGGGAAGCTGAATTAAATAAGTTTTATTATCGCGTGGGGATAAAGTTGGAAAATAACCGTATACAGTCTAACGAGCGATTAAAGAATCTTCAAACAAAGATAAACTGGTTTAATATTCTACCATCATTATTGATTCAATGGGATTTGAATGAAAAAAATGTTTGGAACTTGAGTTATAAAAATACTTTTACTCGGCCTGATTATTATCAATTAAACCCCTTTGAAAGATTTACGGATAATTCTGCAGTGAATTTTAAAGGTAACCAAAACATCAAACCTCAAAATAACCATACAATAGATGTTTCATGGACAAATAATGGAGTATTATCGGCTTCTGTTGGGGGCCAATATTTGAAAAACTTTATTAGTACAATAATTTTAGCTAATGAAAATGGGAACCTTTATCAGCAGTTTGACAATTTTACTGCCTATATATATTATGGAAATGTAAATTTAAACTTATCTCCTAAAAAATGGTGGCGATTGCTCGGGACAGGCAACATTACTTATGCTTATGGGGATTATAGAAATGTGAAAAGAAAATCGTCGTCCCCTCTTTTCGATTGTCGGATTACGAACTCTTTCATTATAAAAAATGGTTGGGTTTTTCAAATTGCCCAGACTTACTACAGCTCAATGAGTGACGGTTATTTTAAAAGTGAAAGCTACAATAATACAAGTTTAGCCTTACAGAAAAAATTCACTAAACCTGGAATAACTATAACCGGTACATTTAGTGACCTTTTTAGAAATGAAATAGATAGGACATCAGTACTTTATAATAGCCTTATTTATAGAACGCGTAAATATAATGATACAAGATTTTTCAGGCTTAGTGTTTCTTGGAATTTAGGTATGCAAAAAATAAAGACCGCAGAAAGAAAAGAGTCGGAAAGCGAAGATGCAATTAACAGATTAAAACAGAAATAGAATGAGAAAACTTAAACTAATTTTAATATCGGCTTTTTTGACAAGCTGTTTATATTCCTGTAGAATATATAGTTCAGGGCATACACAACTGGCGTCGTCTGAAAAGTTCGAGGTTTCCTCTTTAAATTCAAAGGCTAAAGTAAAGCTGGAGAACTTTTCGACAAAGAATTTATTTATCGTTAAGAATTCACATAAATTTATATTACCACCTGAGAGCAAAAAAAACATGAAACTGGTTAAGGGTGATACAATCGAGCTGTTTCATAATAATAAGGAACTAGTAGAATGCCAGCTTCGTTGTATAATGCTCTTTAGGAATAGGGTAGATGTAAAAAGAACAAAAATTAATAATTAAGGTTTGTGAAGATGTTAAGAAATTATATACTCTGGTTATTACAATTTATCTTTGTAAGCTGTACAAGCAGCGTTACCTCAACAAAGTCTAATATTCCAAAAGAAATCCAAGGCGATAGACGACTGGAAAGCTATTATACGTTCATCGATACAAATATGTCAGGATTATTTCATTTGTCGGAGAACGGTGACGTAAAAAAAGATAGTGGGAACGTTTCTGAGGAAATCATTCTCAAGAATATTAAGCTAGCCTATCAATCATCGAAAGATCTTTTAGATCAAAGAATTATTTCGGAAAGTGTTTTTAAAGAATTTGTATTGCCTTATAGACTAAACGATTCACCTATACATGATTGGAGGAGCTATATTTGGAATATTCAAAAGAGACGGAAGATTGATGGAATTAACTCAATTAGGACTTTGATAGACAGTTGTAATTCTATTAATAACAAACTTAAAATCGGGTTTAAATTCGATTTAAAGAATACTTATGAAGATACATTAACCATAAATAAGATCCTAGATAATAAATCTGGTTCCTGCGTTACAATGGCAAATTATGCGGGGTACGTTTTTAGGGCGTTAGGAATACCTGTCGCTATTGATTTTACACCAGCTTGGGGCAATACTCCGGGAGGACACGTTTGGAATGCTTTAATAACTTCGGACAGCTCAAGTATACCATTTCTTGGGGCTGAAGCTAATATTGGAGGGTATGAGCCTTTCTATCTTTTTAAAATGGGAGATGATAGTATAAAATCTACGTATAAACTACCGGGGAAAATATATAGGCGAACATATTCGGTACAAAAAGGGACTTCGTATTATAAATTTGATAATCAAAGAAACTTTTTACCGATGACTGTAAATTCCCGGATGATCGATGTGACAGATCAATATTTTAAAGTATCCGATATTATTTTGCCATTAAACAGGATAAAAGGAAACCCAAATTTACTATACATAAGTAATTATAATAACGGAAAGTTTGTTCCGGTGATGGCAGTGGAAAGAAGTAAGAGTTATATCTTTTCAAAGATGAATAGAAACTTGTTATATTATGTCTCCACGTATCAAGAAAACAAAGATAACACCAACGAATTTCCATTGTTTTTAGATGAGTCTGGGCATTCTATTTTTCTATACGCTAATTTTGCACGAAGAATAAGTATTACACTTGATAGAACGCAGTCCCCAGAGGCTGATCAAATGGATGTATTGAAAAATGGTTGGGAGGTAGAAGAATGTACTCGGATAGCGAATGGAAAAATAAATTCCCCACCGATCCCAGGGAAGGAATATAAATTATATTTTTGGGATAAGAAATGGGTTCTAGGAGATAAAAAACTTGTAGGCCCAAGCGGCAGTCTTATATTTGATAATATTCCAACCGGTACAATGTATCTGCTATGCGAAAAGGAACCAACAGAAAAAGAACGCCCATTCATTCTGTATAAAGATAAAATAAAATGGGTTTGATCACATAATTGTAGATTAGGTTTAAAAGGTCGTAGGTAGCATACTAGGGTTATTCTTACGTTGCCTAAAAATTTTCATTTAATAATTTATAATAGATTTGGGAAAATATGATGCCATTGTTGTAGGTTCTGGACCAAATGGTCTTGCGGCAGGTATTACACTCCAGCGAAGCGGATTATCAACGCTAATTATTGAAGGTTCAGATTCAATAGGTGGTGGTTTGCGTACCAAGGAACTTACATTGAATGGATTCAAACATGACGTTTGTTCAGCAATACATCCAATGGCTATTGCATCGCCATTTTTTAAATCCCTACCATTGATGGATTATGGTCTAGAATTTACCCATGCAACGTATCCTTTGTCCCATCCAATGGATAATAATCCTACAGTAACACTTTATGATGATCTGAAAAAAACCATAGATTGTTTAGAGGGAAAAGATGGACAAAATTTTGGTCGATTGGTTGAGAAAATTATAGATCATTGGGAAGATTACGCAGAAGCGATTTTAGCTCCATTAACTTTTCGATCTAATTTTCTAAAATACTCGGGATTCGGCCTAGATGCGATTCAGCCTGCAACGTGGACCGCAAAGAGATTTTCGAATTTGCGCACTAAAGCTTTGTGGGCCGGTCTTGCTGCTCATAGTATTCAACCTTTATCAAACTTTGGAACGTCTGCAATCGCAATTATTTTGTCTGCCATTGCTAGTAAATCAGGATGGCCGATTCCCGTAGGTGGATCTAAATCCATTGCTGATGCTATGGTAAATTACTTTAAACATCTAGGCGGGGAAATACAGACCGATATTTGGATTGAAGATGTAAACGACCTTCCAAATCATAAACTATTATTTTTAGATTTGACACCACGGCAAATATTGCGGATAAAAGGATTAAATTTTTCAATAGGCTATCAATCACGCTTAAAAAATTTCAGGTACGGAATGGGAATATTTAAAATGGATTGGGCCCTGTCTGAGAAGACTCCTTTTAAAGACAATAGTTGCAATCATTCTGCAACTGTACATTTAGGAAATACATTCGAAGAGATTGTTGCGAATGAATATAATACTTTTCGAGGGAAAAAAATCGAAAAACCATTCGTCTTATTTTCCCAACAAAGCACATTTGATAAAACTAGGGCACCAGCCGATCGACATATTGGATGGGCCTATTGTCATGTGCCTCATGGATCCGAAATAGATTATAGCGAAGAAATTGAGAACCAAATTGAACGGTTCGCGCCAGGATTTAAAGATACAATTTTAGCCCGCCATATTATGCGACCGAAAGAACTTGAAGAATATAATCCTAATTATGTTGGAGGAGATATCAATGGAGGAATTATGGATTTACGTCAGCTGGTTGCGAGACCCGTTCTGGGCTCCAAACCTTACCGTACATCTTTAAAGAATGTCTATATATGTTCATCTTCGACACCTCCAGGCGGCGGAGTACATGGTATGTGCGGATTTCATGCGGCCATATGTGCTTTACAGGATCATTTAGGGTTTGAATAAGCTTCATACACATTTTATCATGTATTTAGGTCGTATTTTAATAATAATTGGATGATAGATATAGAAAATTTATACATTTTTCTATATCTTAGTACTATAAGCGCTTGCAGCTAAAACGTATGTCAAATCAGTGAGTTATTCGATGAGTAGGGAAATGGAAGGTTTGTAAATTACTGATAAATAGATTAATGCAATTAGGGTTCAATTCCCCTACGGGCTACAAAAGCGACTTCAAAAGAGTCGCTTTTTTTATGCGATTAAAATAGTCTAATCTCGTCGAGAACAATACTGTCGCACTTGTTCTACTTCATTTAAACTGCGGAAAATAACTCAGATTGAATTCCTCCGAAAAGAAGATCCTTTCTGTCTACGCCCAGATAGTTAATTTTGGTCTTTACCAACATGTCCAATTGCCCGCAAATGATCTTCTCCTTTTTACATGAACTCGCGGAAACAAAGATCAAGGACAATAAAAGTAATCGAATAATTTTTCATACCTGCTTTCACTGTGGGATTAGTACGATGACTTTTGGATATGTGGATTTTTCGGGATCTCGACCAATCTGTATCCTTCTTCGATAAGGGATTTCTTTAGGGAATCATCGGGCATATTCTTAAAGACGGCAATGGAAAGTGTCTGGCTCGGCAATACCCCCCAATTGGAAAAAAGATCACGTATTTTCTTTCTGAAAAGAATACGCCTGAAAACCTTTTCCTTTCTATCAGCTTTGATATGTTCACTGCCCGGAAACCAAAAGTTTGGGTTGATTTTTTTTATTGCAATCATAGGAAGGTTGAGGCCAGCGGCAAATTTTTCAAATTCCCGTTCTGAAACCTTGTAGACAAAATTTCCCACCTTTTCATAGGAGAACCTATTTTTCCAGATCTTATTGATCGTCCTGTCGTTGATTCTTCCCAGTAAATTGGCCAAATACAATAGGGAAGGCATTTTTGATATCGGATCCTGTGGCTCAATAATTATAATAGCTTTTCTGGCTACCCGGATCATTTCGTAGAGCGCGGCGTAAGGACGTGGAAAATGATGGTAGCTTTCCTTACAGAGTATATAATCCACGCTCTCATCTTCCAACGTTAATGATTCAGCGTTTTGGGCGGAGAAATCCTTGATAAATTCTTCTTCATGGGAAACTTTCAGGAAACTGTCATCCAGATCACTTGCGGTTACATCCTGAATATTCTGGTCAAGCAGATATCGCGCGTCATGTCCATAAGCATCACCAAGGGTAAGCCATTTCGCATTTTTATTCTTGGTAAAAGGATTCAGACAATTGAAAAAAAGGTTCTGTAACCAATGGTTGATACTTCCATTGTAGCTATTTAAGGATTTGATTACCTTAATTTTTTGTTCTTTTTCTGGATAGAGGGTATTGTACCAATTGGCATGGAGGCCGTAGCTGTGGTCATTGAATTGATCTGATTTTCGCAAATTATTTTCCATGATTTAGTTTATAGTAGTTACATCACCTGATATTGATCAGACAAAGGCGCATTTCTCTCCTGGCCTTAAACTTGTTTTTGGTTTATTAATACTACGGATAATTATTGGTAAACGCTACACATAAACAAAAAAAATGATATAGAATTGATAATCATGGATATATAGGGTTGTATTTTTAGATGTATACTTGGTTAGATCTCTGTTTATCTGGATAATTATTGGATAATTTGTTGATCAATTCTCGCCATTTGAGCCCATTTTTTAGATAGAATAGAATCACAACAAACCCGGCGCTGGATAAAGCAGAAAAAGATCTCTGAATAGCGATTGATTACTTCAGGAAAAGTATAACAATCATCCGTTTGAATGCTAGTGAATAGCTCGGTGTCGCTTAACTGTTTCATAGGTACCGCAATTGGTGCCAAAATAGCGCTTAATTTAATGAGGTCAGATTTATAATTGTGGTGTTAAGTCAATATTAAAAGCAAAAGATTTGATGATGGTTTTTTTAATCAAATGATCACATTGCCTCCAAATATGGAAAAAACCTTCAGTTTTCACCATATTTGGAGGTGGAAACTAAAGGTTTTAAAAGAATGCTACCTAAAAATAGTATCAAATAAATGAGACTACAAGCGGGCATCTACCAATTTTCGGTCAAGAATTCCCTTGATGTCAAATACGACAGAAGGATCCTTTTTTAAATTCTTGAGATCCAGGTGTAAAAACTCCCGATGCCCCACAGCTAGAATGATGCTGTCGTAATTTCCTGACTGCGGAAGAGTTTCTAGTAATTCTAAACCAAAATGCTTCCTTAATTCATCTGTATTCACCCAAGGGTCATAGATATCGACCTCAAGACCAAACTCTTTAAGGTCGTGGATCATGTCAATAACTTTGCTATTACGGATATCTGGACAGTTTTCCTTAAACGTTACCCCCAATACCAATGCTTTGGCTCCGTCAAATTTGATGTTTTTCTGTATCATCAGTTTGACGACCTTGGACGCAATAAAAGAAGCTACTTGATCATTAACCTCGCGGCCAGACAAGATCACATGCGGATGGTAACCCAGCTGGGTCGCCTTTTGCGCTAAGTAATAAGGATCTACTGAAATGCAATGTCCCCCAACTAATCCCGGTTTGAACCGAAGAAAATTATACTTTGTTCCGGCAGCATCGAGCACATCCTGTGTATCTATACCAACGCGGTCAAAGATCAGGGCCAATTCATTCATAAAAGAAATATTGACATCCCGCTGCGCGTTTTCAATCACTTTGGCTGCTTCTGCTACCTTGATGGAAGGAGCTAGATGAGTACCGGCATGAATAATTTTTTTATAGAGCCCATCAACCACAAGTCCCGCTTCGGCAGTACTTCCGGAAGTTACTTTCATCACTTTTTGCAATGAATTGACCTTATCGCCAGGGTTTATACGCTCTGGAGAGTAGCCAACAAAGAAGTCTTGATTAAATTTCAACCCCGAATTTTTTTCCAAAACGGGGATACATTCTTCTTCGGTACATCCCGGATAGACCGTGGATTCATAGATAACTAAATCCCCCGATTTTAGCAGCTCTCCAATCATTTTAGATGCAGCCAAGAGCGGTGATAAGTCGGGCGAATTATAACGATCTATCGGTGTCGGGACTGTGACGATATACACATTGGCATCTGCGATATCATGAACGGTTGAACTTGCGTCGTAGCCCCTGCGCTGTTCCGATGCGGTATATAGATTCCGTGCATGCAATAGCTCATCACCATCTGCTTCAAGTGTACGGTCTATACCAGCTTTAAGTTCGTCAATACGCGTTTTATTTATATCGAAGCCAATCACCGGAAAGAATTCAGAGAAAGCTATCGCTAAAGGCAATCCCACATAACCCTGACCAATAATGGCAATTTTTTTAATCTGAAAATCTGTCATATTTATATTTAAAGTAAAGATACGTTCTTTCCGTCGAAACTAGCCTCTTGTCAACCAACCTTTACGCCCAGCCGTAGCAATGGCATAAGGTGTGATCCAAAATAAGCTGAAAGCGTAAAATATACTGTAACTATAAGCCCAGAAAGCTTCTTTTGCGTCTGAATTTTTGGATGCAAAGAAATAAGCCTGAATACTTGAAAATATAAGGATTCCGACTAAG
This sequence comes from Sphingobacterium sp. DR205, assembly GCF_011064245.1. Taxonomy (NCBI): domain Bacteria; kingdom Pseudomonadati; phylum Bacteroidota; class Sphingobacteriia; order Sphingobacteriales; family Sphingobacteriaceae; genus Sphingobacterium; species Sphingobacterium sp. DR205. The sequence continues at coordinate 154,652 of NZ_CP049333.1, forward strand.
GTTGAGCTCAAAAACATCAATGGATAATGAAATACGGTCCAAAGCATTAATAACATCATTGGATAAGAAAGCAGTACTTTTTTCCATTGCATGATCAATAGGATACGTGCACCCCATTTCGGCCCTTTACGGAAATTCTTAAAGGCAAACTGGCTCATCATAATATTTTCACGCACATTACTTCTTTCCCAACGGATAAACATCTTATATAAATTTTTATAACGTACAGGCGTATCGGTGTATACGTAAGCATTCGATTGGAACAATACATGATATCCCTGTTTCAATATCATATTTGTCATGGCGCGATCTTCTCCAATATCAGAAGGTTGTCCCATAAAAGTTTGGTTGACCCAATCCTCCAAGCAGTGCATAACAGCTTCTCTGCGGTACCCGGATAATGCTCCAGGAGTACACATTACTGTTCCTAGCATACTTTGAGCCGAACGGACAAACTCAAAACTGAAGACAAAACTCACATTTAACATACGAGGGATGATTGCCTTTTTATTATTCAGTACACGCACATTACCTGCTACTGCCCCACATTCCGGGTTGGTCACAAATGGACTGGCCATATTGCGAATGGTGTCTTTATTGACCACAGAGTCACTATCTACTGTAATAAAGACCTCGCCTGTCCCCAATTTAAATCCACGGTACAACGCATGGCGCTTACCCATGTTTTTGGGTTGTTGATAAATTTCAATACGATCACCCAATTCCATCTTCGCACGTTGTATCCAGGCAAAAGTATTGTCCTTACTTCCGTCGTCAATAGCGATGATCTGAAGTTTTTTCTCCGGATAGTCGCTGCTTGCCAAACTATGGAGCGTATCGTATACCAGTTGTCCTTCATTATAAGCCGGAACAATAATTGTACAGGTCGGCAGTTCTTCATCCGAAACAGACGCAATGGGTTTGTATTTACGGTGAAGTACAATCAAAAAGATTAAAAAACTTAGGGCGACAACGGCTAAAAATATTCCCAAGCCAATTAAAAATATTCCGCCGATACTGTCTAAACGTTGAAAACGTAATGCATCAAAATCTGGCTGAAGCATATATACACCAAAGACTGATGCAAATAGCACGAAAAAAGTCGCTCCAAAAATAACGTATTCTTTCGTTCCAAAATTGCTTTCCTCGACTTTGTTTGCTGTTGTCTCAGATTGTTGCTGTTCTTCATTGACGTCGTACACGGCAGGTTTCCATTGTTGGGTCATCTGCTTTGATACGATTGAGTTTTCTTTCATGTAATTCATAACCGTTCTATTTTTAGATATACATTCTTCTTTTTATTTTCTTTGTTGACCCCAAGTATAGTGTCGTTTGTAATGAAAATATTACGAATGCATAAACGCAAAATACATGCCTTTATTTTGTGCCAAAAATTGAAGAAATCTACGATTTGTAACGTTCTTGATACACTTTTGTTTGTTGTAAATCATTGTTTTTTAATTGTTTACGTTTGACTGCTTGTCTGTTTAATCAATAATTTGCTACCCTATGCAAACAGTCGACATTTAAGGTTTTTTAACGTTTTTAAGATTTTTTTAAAGCGTAATTGACAGTTACAGTGACAGACTGTGTATGAAAGGAGGCAGTGATTGCCGTGACAAAAAAAGACGCTCGTCAATGGAGCGTCTTCAATTTTGTAGTTTTTTTATGGTAGATTAACCGCCAAATTCCATTAAATAATTTTTCAGGAAATCGTTTAAGTCTCCATCCAGTACCGCTTGGGTATTTGATGTTTCGTAATTTGTCCGTAAATCCTTGATTAATTTATAAGGATGCAAGACATAATTACGAATTTGGGATCCCCATTCGATTTTCTTTTTGTTTCCTTCGATTGCAGCAGAGGCTTCTTGCCGTTTGCGCATTTCAATCTCGTACAGTTGCGATTTCAATAAGCGCAGCGCATTTTCCTTATTCTGCAATTGTGATCTCGTCTCCTGATTTTTGATAATGATGCCCGTGGGTTTATGGTGTAGCCGGACAGCTGTCTCCACTTTGTTCACATTCTGGCCACCGGCACCTCCCGAACGGAAAGTGTCCCATTCGATTTCCGAATCTTTAACGTCTATTTCTATATTGTCATCAATCAATGGGTAGACATACACCGATGCAAATGAGGTGTGTCGTTTGGCGTTGGAGTCAAAAGGCGAGATGCGGACTAGTCGGTGGACCCCATTTTCACCTTTCAGGTAACCATAAGCAAATGCTCCGGATAATTGAAGGGTGACACTTTTGATCCCCGCGACATCGCCTTCCTGGGAGTCCTGCTCGGTCACTTTATACCCGTTTTTCTCACCCCACATAATATACATGCGCATTAGCATAGCCGCCCAGTCGCAACTTTCGGTACCTCCGGCGCCCGCTGTGATCTGTAGGATAGCATCCAATTGATCCTCCTCGGCGCTGAGCATATTTTTGAACTCCAGCTCTTCAACCTTTTCCAGTGCAAGTTTATACTGATCATCCAGTTCTTTATCTGTTGCGTCCCCGGATTGAAAAAACTCATACATGACATAGGTGTCTTCAACTGCCGAAGCTACTTCATCAAAATGATCTGTCCATACCTTCTGATTTTTAATGGCCTGGAGTATTTTCTCTGCAGCTTTGGAATCGTCCCAGAAGTTTGCTTCCAGGGTTATGGCCTGGTCTCTTTCTATTTCATTTTTACGGACATCAATGTCAAAGATGCCTCCTTAGGGAAGTAACACGATCCCTCAAGTCTTGAATTTGTTCTTTTGTCATACCCGCTAATGTAGATATTCAAAATCAAAAAATAAAAAATAAAAAATAGGGACGATCGGAAACCGTCGGTTTGTATCTCACCTTTTTTTTTTAGTTTTGATAGCGCAGGCACATAAACCTTTGTTTAGAGAGCTACACGAAGTGTAATAAAAAATATGGAAGGTTCTTATGCCGGCTTAAAGCAAATAATTTCAAATAAAAACAGTATGTTTCCAAAAATTAATTTTACAACGACCAAAGCCTACCAATATTTGGTAGATCATTATATCGATATCAATAAGCAGGACTTACGCGAGCTTTTTGCGGCAGATCCACAGCGATTTGAGAAATTTTCGATTCTCTTTGAGGATATTCTTTTAGATTATTCCAAAAATCGTGTCAACGAAGAGACCATCGCATTGTTGATCCAGCTGGCCAAAGAGTGTCATCTGTCCGAAGCGATAGCGGCGATGTTTGCCGGCGAGCGGATCAATGTGACCGAAAATAGACCCGTCTTGCATACGGCCTTGCGGAATCAGTCCGATCAGCCTGTCTTTGTGGATGGCAAGGACGTGATGCCTGCGGTTAGAAATGTATTGGTGCAGGTAAAAGCTTTTACAGAGAAGATTCTTTCCGGTGAATGGAAGGGTTACACCGGAAAAGTGATTACCGATGTTGTCAATATCGGTATCGGCGGTTCTGATTTGGGACCGGTGATGGTGACCGAGGCTTTAAAGGCATATAAAACCAGGCTGAACGTGCATTTTGTGTCCAATGTAGACGGAACACATATTGCCGAAACTTTAAAAGAAGTAGATCCGGAGACAACCTTGTTTCTGATTGCATCCAAAACATTCACTACCCAGGAGACAATGGCCAATGCACATACGGCAAAAGATTGGTTTCTGAGTAGGGGAGCCGGACAGAAAGATGTCGCCAAACATTTTGCGGCATTGAGTACCAACACGGAGGCTGTAACGGCTTTTGGTATAGATCCGCAAAATATGTTTGTATTTTGGGATTGGGTTGGTGGACGTTATTCACTATGGTCTGCCATTGGGCTTTCCATCAGCCTGGCGATCGGATTTGATAATTTCGAGGAACTCTTAAAAGGTGCCTATGAAGCTGATGAGCATTTCAGAACCAGCCTCTTTGAGGAAAATATTCCGGTAATATTGGCTTTGCTCGGTATATGGTATAATAATTTTTTTGAGGCTGAAAGCCATGCCATCCTTCCTTACGATCAATACCTGCATCGCTTTGCAGCATATTTTCAACAGGGAGATATGGAGAGCAACGGAAAATACATTGACCGCAATGGTGAACGCGTCGACTACCAGACCGGGCCGATCATTTGGGGTGAACCCGGAACAAACGGTCAACATGCTTTTTACCAGTTGATTCATCAGGGGACGAAATTGATTCCATGTGATTTTATTGCGCCAGCAAATAGCCTTAACCCGATCGGCAACCACCATCAACTTTTATTGTCTAATTTCTTTGCACAGACAGAGGCCCTGATGAATGGTAAAACCGAGGAAGAGGTTGTTGCTGAATTCCAAAAAGCAGGTAAATCCAATGCTGAGATCGAAGAGTTAAAAGCCTATAAAGTATTTGAGGGCAATCGGCCAACAAACTCCATTTTATTGAAAAAAATGACTCCACGGACATTGGGCAGACTTATCGCGCTGTACGAACACAAGATATTTGTACAGGGGGTAATTTGGAACGTCTACAGTTTTGACCAATGGGGTGTTGAACTTGGTAAACAGCTTGCCAATAAGATCCTACCGGAGCTGAGCGACGATAATCCGATCACAAGTCACGATTCTTCCACCAATGGATTGATCAATGCCTATAAATCCTGGCGCGATTAATACGTCCTTATCGTACATTCGGCTGATCTTCAGCAAGTTTGGCCGAATGTGTTTTACAGGTTTTATTTTTTTAAAACGGCTCTTTCTGGACTGTATTATACCGTTTTATGCTGAATCCGGATGGCATTTAAAATCGCCAATAGCGCCACGCCAACGTCAGCGATCACAGCTTCCCAGAGAGTGGCAACCCCGCCGGCCCCGAGAATCAGCACAATAATTTTGATACCCATTGCCAGGATGACGTTCTGCCAGACAATATTACGGGTGATCTTACCGATTTTGATGGCAGACAAAATTTTATGGGGTTCATCATTCTGTATCACCACATCAGCCGTTTCGATAGTCGCATCTGCACCTAATCCGCCCATTGCGATGCCTACTTGGGCCAAAGCAACCACAGGAGCATCATTGACACCATCGCCCGCGAAAGCCACATTTCGTCCTTCGTCGATCAATCTTTGGACCTGACTTACTTTATCCTCTGGCAGCAGGTCGCCGTAAGCCTTATCTATCCCCAGTTCCCTTGCCACCTCATCCACTACCGCTTTCTTATCACCGGACAGCATGACCGTGTATAGGCCTTGTGCCCGCATGGCCGAAATTACCGCTTTAGCGTCCGGTTTATTTCGGTCTGCAACCGTAATGTAGCCTGCATATTGCTTGTCTATTGCAATCAGTACGATGGAATGGACAATTAGCTTTATTTCTTCTGGATAGGAGACGCCAAACTTGTCCAGCAGTTTGCTGTTGCCGGCAAGGACAAGCTTATCGTTGATCGTCGCTTTGAGTCCATGGCCGGCTACTTCCATGATTCCTTTGGTAATAAAAGTCGGATCTCCCGGATGGTAGCGCGCGATCGCTTTTGCAATTGGATGGGTCGAATTGGACTCAATGGCTTTGGCATAATCTAATAGTTCCGCCAACTGTCCATTGACAGCAATGACCTCTTTGACTTCAAAAACACCCTCGGTCAGAGTACCCGTTTTATCCATGACAATGGTATCGACCGCAGTGATGGCATCTAGGAAATTACCGCCTTTGAACAAAATCCCGTTTCTGGAAGCTAGGCCTATTCCGCCGAAGTAACCTAATGGGATCGAGACAACCAGGGCACAGGGACAGCTGATCACAAGAAATACCAGACTACGATAAAACCATTCTCTAAAGCTATAGTCACTGACAATAAATAACGGGACGATAAGGACAAGAACAGCAAGCGCGAAGATAATAGGGACATAGATCTTTGCAAACTTGGAGATAAATAGCTGTGTTTTGGATTTGCGTGCCGTAGCATCCTGCACCATTGCTAATATCTTGCTCAGCTTGCTGTCCTTGAACAGACTGTTTACGCTGATTTCACAAACTGATTCTAAATTGATCATACCCGCAAAGACGGCATCGCTCTTATATTTCGTGTCGGGCTTGCTTTCTCCGGTGAGCGCCGCAGTATTGAATGCCGCCCGTTCATTCAGCAGTTTCCCGTCCAGTGCAACTTTTTCACCCGCTTTAACAACAATCACTTCACCGATATTGACGGTTTTGGGATCTACATCCAGTTGTTTTCCATCACGCAAGACCGTGACTTTATCCGGACGGATGTCCAAAAGCGATTTTATGGATTTTTTGGCGTTATCTACAGCTGTATCCTGAAACCATTCGCCGATCTGGTAAAAGACCATGACGGCAACCCCTTCTTCAAATTCCTGGATGGCAAAAGCCCCTAAGGTTGCAACACTCATCAAAAAGAATTCATTGAAGAAATCACCGCGTTTGGCCTTTCGCAAAGCCATTTGCAGAACAGGTGTACCTGCTAGTAGATATGCCGTACCATTTAAAAATAAAGAAGCATAAAAAGGAAGCGTGATCTTGAAGGCATATTTGAGGATCAGCAGTGTGATCAATAGGATAAGTGCAATAAGAAGTTTGCGTTGTGATATCCACCAGGGAGTCTCTTTTTCTGTATGGCTATGCTCGTGGTTGTGTTCGCACATATATCGGAGGATCTGTTAAATAATTTAAATTTAGCTATTTTAAGCTTAAAAAGCGAGGGTAGGGAAATTAAAATAGCGCATAAACAGCTTTAGAAATAGCCTTTCCGTCGGGAGATCATCATTCCCACTGATATCGAAAAAGGCTGCCTCCCGCAATCGGAAAACAGCCTTTTTTATATATAATTATATAATTTTAGTCTTTTGAAGTGCTTCCGATGATCATTTCCAATACGGCAACGACGATGGCGAACAATGCTGCTGTCCAAAATCCATCCACATCAAATTTGGATCCAAGGAGCGAGTCTGAAAGTAATACCATTAAAACGGTGATAATAAAGGAAACCAGCCCAAGCGTAAGCCAGTTTAATGGAAAAGTGAACAATCTCAAAATTGAACCTACGGTTGCATTGACAAATCCGATGACCAACCCCGCGACAATAGCCCAGCCGAATCCTGCGACATGTGCACCTGGAACAATCCAACAAGCAACTGCGACGACTACGCCGGTAAGTAGAAGACTAATAATAAATTTCATAATATATGCTAATTTATAAACAGTGAATAAAGTAATAATATAATAACTATCGTGCAAACGCAATGCCAAAGTTTCGGTCCCTTTCTTCGCCTTTTTCTCATACCAAACAACCTTCGAACCCCCGACTGGCTTTATATATGGAAAATCGAGTCTCTCTTTTATCTGCCGATATTGGAGCAAACAGGAAACAACTCATTTATCTATTTAAATCAGTAGGAATATGGAAAATAAATATATGCAAGCATAGTAAATATTTTGTATATTTAACTTATAAGTCCACACGCTTTAATTCGCTGGACTCCATTGGAATTGGTTAGACGGTTTTATTTTTTTCTCTAGAATCTTTTGGAGCTAGGCGATTTGAGAGATAGGCAAAAAAAATGGTAAAATAAATTCATAAAAATATAGACCAATGAAGAAAATTATGATGTCATTCATCATGTTGCTTGTTACAGTAACATTGTTTGCGCAAACAGATCCGATTATCGGAAAGTGGGAAAACCCAAGCGGCGAGGGCCGTGTGGAGATTTATAAAAAAGGGGACAAATTTTTTGGTAAGCTTTATTGGCTTAAATTTCCAAATAATGAAGCCGGACAGCCCAAGAAAGATATTAAAAACCCAGACAAGGCGCTTCAGGGCCGGGCAGTTCAGGGATTGGAGATCTTGACCAATTTTGAAAAAGATGGAAATACCTATGAAGATGGGAAGATCTATGATCCCAAAACAGGGAAAACCTATAGTTGTAAAATGACTTTAAAAGGGGACAAACTCGACATACGTGGTTATGTAGGGGTTAGTTTGCTCGGCCGGACGGAGACCTGGAAAAGGATCAATTAATCGTTGTGTTATAGTTTAAAGTAAGATCTTACCAAGTTAATGGCCATCTTCTTGTTGGCGTTGATCTGGTATAAAAAAGGCAATTTATTCTAATGAAATAAATTGCCTTTTGGTTTTGTGGAGGAATAACAGTATTTTCATCTGCAAATAATAAAAATTGCCGTATGTCCGTAAAAATGTCTTATGTTGAAAACGTAAAACTTGCACTGCAATCCATTGTAGGCAACAAGTTGCGGACATTTTTAACGGCATTGATCATAGCGATAGGGATGATGGCCCTGATCGGTGTATTGACATCTATTGATGCCATGAAAAACTCCTTAACGGATTCCTTTTCTTCCATGGGGTCCAATTCATTCAATATACGGAATAGGGGGATCAATGTGCAGATCGGTACGGGAGGTACACGTTCTAAGGTATTTGCCAATATTACCTATGCCCAAGCGGCAAGGTTCAAACAGAATTTTCATTTTAATGCGACGACATCCATCAGTGCCAATGTAACCTGGAATTCGACCGCAAAATTTCAATCGAAAAAGACAAACCCTAATATTGGCCTTATTGGTACCGATGAAAATTATCTTCAGACCTCGGGTTACATCGTCAGTGAAGGGCGTAATTTCTCCGTCCGGGATGTAGAGACCGGTGGGGCGGTGATTATCATCGGTAGTGAGGTCAGTAAAATGCTCTTTGGCGAAATCATTGACCCGATCGGACAATTTATTACGGTCAATAATATCCGATACCAGGTAATCGGAGTGTTAAAAAGCAAAGGTTCCTCTGCAGGTATGGGTGGTGATAGAGCCTGCTTTATTCCCCTGGTGAAAGCAAGATCGGTCATGCAGGTCGTAGAGCCATCCTATGTGATCACGGTATCCTCCAATGATCCAATGCGTTTGGAAGCAGCGATCGGTGAGGCTTCCATTGTATTTCGGAATATTCGCGGACTATCTGCAAGACAGTCCAATGATTTTGAGATTACCAAATCCGATGCAGTAGCACAAATGCTGATGCAGAATATGGCGATGGTGACCTTAGGGGCAGTCGTGATTGCCTTTATCACTCTTGTTGGTGCATCCATCGGACTGATGAATATCATGCTGGTGTCGGTTACCGAACGGACAAGGGAGATCGGTATCCGGAAGGCAATAGGTGCTACGCCCAGTGTGATACGCAAGCAGTTTTTGATGGAAGCCATTGTCATCTGTATGATGGGCGGTGTCGCGGGTATATTTATCGGCATCCTGATTGGTAATTTGTTGGCCCTTCAACTGGGGACATCCTTTATTATCCCTTGGGCAGCTATTATTCTCGGATTTGCAGTATGTGGTCTTGTGGGGATGCTATCCGGTTATTATCCGGCATCAAAAGCTTCAAAATTAGATCCGGTGGATGCCCTGCGTTACGAATAAACCGAATCTGCATTGAATAACAGTTGTTGACCTGTATCGCTCCGTTAATTGCTCCAAAGTCATGCTGCCGGCAATCCAATGCAGTTTGTCTGTTATCTCCTTCATGATCGTTTCATTATTCGTTGCAAAAGGAAAGAAATCACTGCGGAACGCAAATTTGTGCAAACGGTTTAATGTTATCAAAACATTGATTTGAGGTGAATTCTCCGTGAATAACCCCTATCCCGGGAAGGAATGCAATTTATTCCAGTGAAAAAACTGTAATATTGTATAAAAAAATAAATTCGAATTATGTACAATACATTACAACCAGTTTTACAAAAGGAATTGGAAGCAATCAAAGAAGCGGGATTGTATAAACAAGAACGGGTGATCATTACTCCTCAGGGAGCTGACATTAAAGTGAGCACAGGACAGGAAGTGGTCAATTTCTGCGCAAACAATTATTTGGGACTGTCCTCGCACCCAAAAGTAATCGAAGCTGCGAAGAAAGCGATTGACACATACGGATATGGAATGTCTTCGGTACGTTTTATCTGTGGAACACAAGATGTACATAAAGAATTAGAAGCAAAAATTTCCCAGTTCTTAGGAACAGAAGATACGATTTTATATGCGGCGGCATTCGACGCAAATGGTGGTGTTTTCGAACCTTTGTTCGGTGCGGAGGATGCAATTATCTCTGATGAGCTGAACCACGCTTCGATCATCGATGGTGTACGTTTGTGTAAAGCACAACGTTTCCGCTATAAAAATGCGGATATGGCAGATTTAGAAGCACAGTTGCAGGCAGCATCCGGCGCAAGACACAAAATCATCGTTACTGATGGTGCATTCTCCATGGATGGATCAGTGGCACCTTTGGACAAGATCTGTGATCTAGCGGACAAATACCAGGCTTTGGTGATGATCGATGAATCTCATTGTACAGGTTTCATAGGTGCTACCGGCCGTGGTACACACGAACTTTTCAATGTAATAGATCGTGTAGATATCATTACCGGCACCCTCGGTAAAGCCCTTGGTGGCGCCTCTGGTGGTTTCACGTCCGGTAAAAAAGAGATCATTGATTTGTTACGTCAGCGTTCGCGCCCATATTTATTTTCAAATACCTTGGCACCGGCGATTGCAGGCGCTTCTGTTGCGGTATTAGATATGTTGAGCGAGACGACAACCTTGCGTGACAAACTGGAATCCAACACGAAATATTTCCGTGAAAAAATGACGGAAGCAGGATTTGATATCAAGCCGGGTTTCCATCCGATCGTCCCTGTGATGCTTTACGACGCGAAACTTGCACAGGAGTTTGCAGCTAAAATGCTGGACGAAGGTATCTATGTGATCGGTTTTTACTATCCTGTTGTACCTCAGGGAAAAGCCCGTATCCGTGTGCAGATTTCGGCAGGACATGAGCTTGCACACTTGGATAAAGCGATTGCTGCCTTTACCAAAGTAGGTAAAGAATTAGGTGTAATTAAATAAAATACACATAGTTATAAAATTTATGGTGCAAAATGTTTATCTTTGCACCCTGAATTTAAAAACAAATTTACTTGCTAGATGCAAAATATTAGAAACATAGCGATTATCGCTCACGTCGATCACGGTAAAACTACGTTGGTAGACAAAATCTTACACTTCACAAATCTTTTTAGAGATAATGATGGTACAGGTGATTTAATTCTGGATAATAATGATTTAGAACGTGAACGCGGTATTACTATTGTCGCTAAAAACGTTTCTGTTGAATATAAAGGCGTAAAAATTAACGTTATTGATACACCTGGTCACGCCGATTTCGGTGGTGAGGTTGAGCGTGTATTGAAAATGGCTGATGGTGTTGTATTGCTGGTGGATGCTTTCGAAGGTCCAATGCCGCAAACACGTTTCGTTACACAAAAAGCATTATCCTTAGGTTTGAAACCTTTGGTTGTTGTCAATAAAGTGGACAAAGAAAACTGTCGCCCAGAAGAGGTATACGAAAATGTATTTGACTTATTCTTTAGCCTTGATGCGACAGAGGAGCAATTAGCATTTCCAGTATTATATGGTTCTTCCAAACATGGTTGGATGTCAACAGATTGGAAAGAAAAGAAAGAAGATGTGTCTGAACTATTAGATGCGATCATCAATCATTTCCCGCCTTCGCCATTTGTTGAAGGTACATTACAAATGCAGATCACATCGTTGGATTACTCTACGTTCGTAGGACGTATTGCTATCGGTCGTGTAGCTCGTGGTACGATTAAAGAAGGTCAGCCAATCTCGTTGGTAAAACGTGATGGTAAGATCGTAAAATCACGTGTAAAAGAACTGCATACGTTTGAAGGTTTGGGCCGTCGCCGTGTACAGGAAGTTAAATGTGGTGATATTTGTGCTGTTGTTGGTATCGAAGGTTTCGATATCGGTGATACAATCGCAGATTTTGACAACCCGGAACAATTGGAAGTTATCAGCATTGATGAGCCGACAATGAACATGTTGTTCACAATCAATAACTCCCCATTTTTTGGTAAAGAAGGTAAATTGGTTACTTCTAGACATATTCACGATCGTTTACAAAAAGAATTAGAGAAGAACTTGGCATTACGTGTCGTTCCTACTGAATCTCCGGACGCTTGGTTGGTCTATGGACGTGGTATCCTTCACTTATCTGTATTGATTGAAACAATGCGTCGCGAAGGTTACGAATTACAAGTAGGTCAACCTCAAGTAATCTTGAAAGAGATCGACGGTAAGAAATGTGAGCCTATCGAGGTGTTGGTTGTTGACGTTCCTGCAGAAGTTTCGGGTAAAGTAATTGAGTTGGTAACACAACGTAAAGGTGAGCTTTTAGTGATGGAAACGAAAGGTGAAATGCAGCATCTTGAGTTCGAAATTCCTTCTCGTGGTATCATCGGTCTGCGTAACAACGTATTGACTGCTACAGCTGGAGAGGCTGTTATGGCACACCGTCTGAAAGGATACGAGCCTTGGAGAGGAACAATTCCTGGACGTTTGCATGGTGTATTGATCTCTTTGGATAAAGGTACAACAACTGCTTACTCTATTGATAAGTTACAAGATAGAGGTAAGTTCTTCGTTGATCCAGGTGTGGATATTTATGAAGGACAAATCTTAGGAGAACACATCCGTGACAATGACTTAACGATTAACATCGTTAAAGGTAAACAATTGACAAATATGCGTGCATCTGGTACAGATGATAACACTCGTATCGCACCGGCAATTAAATTCTCTCTAGAAGAATCTATGGAATATATCCAAGCAGACGAATACATTGAGGTTACACCACAATCTATCCGTTTGCGTAAAATCTACTTGACGGAAAATGAGCGTAAAGTAAACGCGAAAAAATTCCAATAGTAGGTAACTAAAGATTATAAAAAAGAGGCTGTCTCAAATTTATTTGGGACAGTTTTTTTGTTTAAAAAGTCTATGAGATAGATCTGTGTGTTGTTTGTTGGTTATTTTGGAAAAAGACTCATATGAAAGAGAAAAATGAACAAAAAGTAGCTTTTTAGGCCGCTTTTTTTCTTAGATTTTGCGCTATTGCCAATAATCCCCATTCTATGGACACTTTTTCTTTACCCCGGAGCATAAATCTTCGGAACCCATGGTTCTGTTTAATGTTTGCAAAGACAGGTTCGACATCATGGCACCTCTGTTTTCGTTTGGCTACACCTACATCGCTGTTGAGCAATTCGTATGCCCTGTCCCTGTACATCTCAAGTTGCTTATTCACCCCGATGATCCTATTTCCCTGTGATTTGTGACAGGCGCCATTCAACGGGCAGTTTGTGCAGTTTTTTGCCTGATACTTTTTGATTTCCTGCCGGAAGCCTGCGGAGGTCTTTTGGTTAAATGTACCTATACAATGCATTTCCTGTCCCATTGGACAGATATAGCAATCCTGTGAAGGATTATAATGTAATTTATCTGCAGAAAATGGTTTCTTATCCCGACAGCTCTTTTTCTGCCCTTTGTCAAACATACCATATTTCACATAGCCCTCAATATTTTTTGCTGCCAGTAATGCATAGTTTTCTTCACTGCCATAACCGGCATCCGCGGTAAGGGTTCCCGGTGTTTTTCCAAAGCTGTCCTCATGTTGTTGCAAATGACCGGATAATGTTCTGGTATCTGTGGGATTGGAATGTATGGTATAATTGACAATGTATTGATTGGACGTGGATATCTGGATATTATATCCTGGTCTGAGCTGGCCATTTTTCATATGATCCTCTTTCATCCGCATAAAGGTGGCATCGGGATCTGTTTTGCTATAACTGTTTCTGTCTCCCAGGGTAGCTTCCTGCTCTTCATATTGTGCGATCTTCTCCGGATAGTTTTTGGTTACATAACGCAACTTTGCTTTCATCTTCTTATTTACCGAAGCTTTGTCGGATAAGACCCTGTTCAGCTTATCGACCGTAGCCCGGACTTTTTCGCTGTCAATTGTCGTCAGATCGGGAGGATCCGGAAGGTTGTCCTCCGACTTGGCGATACTTTGGGCGTAGTCCCATATATCTTTTAAAGCAGCTTTCATCTTTTCCTTATTGGTATGGATAGCTTTTTTCCAAACGAAAGTGTATCTGTTTGCATTAGCCTCTATCTTGGTGCCATCGGTGTAGACATCTTCTATGCTTAACAACCCTTCTTCGGCCAGGAGCTTAACAACTTCTTCAAATACACTGCGAAGTGCTTCCTTTAAGCGGACACCACGAAATCTGTTGATAGTATTATGATCGGGGTAGCTCATGCCGCTCAGCCACATGAAGTTGATGTTCTCCCGGCAGGCTGTTTCCAGTTTCCGACTGCTGTAGACATTGCTTACATAGCCAAACACCAGAACCTTCAACAGCATTTGCGGATGATAACTGGAACAGCCTTTTATCTTGTAGGCATCCAAAAGACCCTGTATGTTGATACGGTTGATCACATCGTTAACAATACGTACCGGATGTCCTTTGGAGACCAATTCGTCCAAAGTTGGAGGAATTGCCATAATCTGGTCCTGATAGTAAGGCTTAAAAGTAGGTCTTTGAGATGACATATATCTTTTTTTACACTTTAAATATATGAAAATCAGTTAATTGAACCAAATTAAACATAATGAAATAATATAAAAAAGAGGCTGTCTTTTTGAGACAACCTCTTTTTTATATCAGCTTATACTACTTTTTCAGGTCCTCCCCATTTCTTAATTTCTTCTTTGTAAAGGCTTCTAAGCTGGAAAAGGCTAGGGGGGAAGGAGCTGAATAAATTGAATGGGACAATCGATCGTATTGATTTTGTTTATTTGATAGACCAGATGACATCATTCTGTGTATCCGATCCGTTAAACTGACGTTGCAGGGCCTCTTTTAAATTGTTTTCGTTGGTGCTATATTCATTTTTGGGATAGGCCCACCGTTTGGGGATCTGGTTGTTGTTGGCATTTGCCGGACCTACATCAAACTCAGGGATACCGGTACGTCGTTGCTCAAAGAAGGCCTGTTTGCCCGAATTCTCAAAGAAAGCAACATACTTCTGTGTGAGGATCTGTTTCAGGCCTTCGGAATTATTCCCTTTGTAAGGATAACCTTTTAAAAAGGCTTCAATCTTTTCTGAGGAAACACCATAAAACTGCATGGACTGCGTTATGCCGGCTTCAAATCGGATCTTGGCATCTGCATTGCTCCAGCCGCGGTTGATCCCTTCTGCAAGCGCAAACTGCACTTCGGAGGCCCCGAGCTGAATGGATGGTAATCCTGAAGGTGAAGCGAGCCAATAGTCAAAATTGATCATGGAAAGTTGTCCCTCCGTTGCTTGTTTCAAGAGTGTGCTTTGTAGATCGCCCGTCTTGCCGCCCTGAAAAGCCTCGAAAGGTTTTGCCGGATCCAAAGGTAAAGCAGAGGCCGGAAGCGCCTGAATCAACAACCGTGGGTCCCGGGTTGTTTTTAAGATGTCCAGATAAGTTGCACCCAGTGTATTGCGCACATCTTTTTTGATAATTACACCGTCAGTCGGCCAGAGCGGATATGTATTGATGGAATTGTATTGCAGCTGGAAATTGTCCCGATTATCCAGGATCAGCGGAAACTTGGAAGGATTGGCCAACAGTTCTGCGAACCGCTCCTTAATGCGTAATGCGGGGCTATCCTCTGCACGTTTGCTCAGGCTTATCAGGATGCGCAATTTCAGGGAGTTGACTAGCTTTTGCCATTGTTCCGTCTTTCCGTTGTAAAAGAAATCACCGTCGATTAGGGTGCCTTTTTCCTTGAAACCGGCCAGTTCGGTATTGGCTTCCTCTAGCCAGGATAGTATTTGCTGATATACTTCCAGCTGCGTATTGTACCGGGGAGCAAAGTTGTTGCCGGTCTCACCCTGCAAGGCATCTGCCATTGGGATATCGCCAAACATTTCGGTCGTCCGGGCAAAGAAGTAGGCCTTGAAGAATTTAGCTAACGTGAGGTAAGCAGCCCCCGGTTCAGGTGTTTTGGCTGCCTCGATTTCCATCCGGTAGACATCCCGCAGCACGCCATAAGGTGTGTCAAAAGAACCTGTCGTCCAGCTATATGGCTGTCCGGTATAATAGGCTTCATTTTGGGTCATGTACTGGTTATAGCGGTGGTCTTCGCTCCAGGGAGCATCGTGCGACCGCATCAATATACCTGTAAACAGCAGCTTTGGCGCAGGATCATAGACGGCTGCAGGATCCTTTTGTAGGTCTTCGATTTTTTTACAGGAGTTCATTGTGCTACCGAAGAGAAGTAAGAGTAAGACTGATTTAAAGTATTTCATATTGAAAAATATCTTGATGTGTTAAAACCTTTAAAAAGTTGCATTAAAATTTAGACCAAAGCTCTTTACCGATGGAGTCTGGTAATCAGAACTGGCGGCGGTAAATTGATCCAGATCCATGTTTCGCGTACCTTTTCCGGTAAAGTACAGTAGATTTCGACCTACTAAGGATACGCTTGCACTACGCAAAAAGCCAGAGTTTTTCAGTAAACCGGCCGGCAGGTTGTAGCTGAGGACAATTTCCCGTAATTTGACAAATGTCCGGTCTTTTGCCGTGATGGGGCCGGACTGATAATAGTTGGTGGCCCAGTTTTGCCATAAAACGGGGGTATCATTTGGTGCAAACTCCCGTGTGTCGGAAATTATTTTGCCATCTTGGTCTGTGCTCAATTGCCCTTTGACAATTTTTAATCCCTCGGTCATGACAGAACCTTTATAGTCCTTGCTGTCTCTGTTTTGCCAATCTTTTAGGCGATAGGCGTTGGCCGATTCAGGATGGGTTCCTGACCCCCATTGTTTGGCATCCTGCACATTTTTGATCAGTCCTCCAAAACGGCCGTCAACAAGAAAGCTAAAGTTGAAATCGCGGTAGCGGAAGCTGTTGCTGATGCTCGCTGTAAACTTATTGTCGCTGTATCCGATCTTGCTGACATAGGGATTATAGGCCGGAAGACCGTTGGTTCCTACAATCATGTTTCCTTTTTCATCGCGCTGAAAGTCATTGACATAGAAGCTGTCCCAGCGTTCCCCGATACGGACGTCGCCTGAGCGGGTCTGATGGCCATCGATATCATGTAGCCAGGCGTGATTGGTCGAGGCGTTGACCGATACATTCCAGCTGAAGTGTTCACGTTGGATGGCTGTCGCATCGATGCTCAGCTCGATCCCTTTTCGCAATAAAGTCAACCCGTTGGTTTGTCTTGCCTTTACACCTGAAGTTACAGATGTGGCCAGTTCAATAATTCGTGGGCCTTCCAGATTTCGGAATACCGCGAGATCTATGCCAATTCGGTTGTTGAAGAGGCGGGTTTCTAGACCGATTTCCGCCGTTTTCACCCGCTCCGCAACTAGGTCTGGGTTCGGTAAAACATCTGTATAAGTGACACCGGTCATGGAATTTGCCCAGCGACCATAATTACTATAGGCCGGCAGAAGTTTGTAAATATCATATTGAGCTGTTTCATTGACAAAATCACTGGCTACATTGGCATAGGCACCACGCACCTTAAGTGAGGAAATCACGTTGGGTAGAGAGACCATCTGCGATATGACGGCACTTAGGGATGCTGAAGGATAAAAATAGGTGTTGTTTTTTATGGGCATGGTTGATGATTTATCAAACCGGCCGGTCAGGTTCAGGAATAACATATTTTTGTAGTCGAGATCGACAAAGCCATAGACACTCCCGACCTGACGCAGGGCACGGTCGTTGGTGGCTACAGTTGGCATGACCGAGTTGCTGAGATCATATACACCAGGGACCGTCAGGCCCCGGTCGGTGCGGGCAAACAAGGATTTTGCGCTTACTGTTCGTAGGTTTCCAAATATCGAACCCGTGAAACCGATATCCTCAGAAATGTGGTTTTGATATTTTAATGATACTTCGGTATTATTTTCCCAGAAGGTATCGTAGGTTTCTTGGTAACCGCCGACACGGCTCCCGCCAATATTGTAATTGTATAGATTGGCGGAGATCGGAATTTTGATGGTTCGGTTCCTGCTCCAGGTGCTTGCGCTCGTACGGCCGCTTAATGAAAGATGGTTATTCCATTTGTAATTGGCAGAAACATAGCCGTAAATGTCATCTTTATCGTAGGTGCGCAGATTCTCATAGGCGGTCATCCAGGGGTTGTCATATATCGTATATTCGCGATTATACTGTTGCACATTTTCTTTACCCGGTTGCCAGTAATTCCGGAGATCGTTGATATCATAATCTGCCCCGCCCCATAGGGTCAGAATATAAATGGGACTGTTCGGCCCATAAGCGATATTGGGGTAGTTAGGCGAATATTGCTTGTTGTAGTTGATGCTCGCATCAATCCTCAATTTGCTTCCGGCATTGATTCCTCCTGTAAGATTAATATTTGTGCCGCCGAGTTTGGTATTTGGTGTTGTCCCGCGTTGGAACATCTGAGAAGCCGAAAGCCGGATGTCCCCACGCTCTGTTTTACTTGAAATAGCAATATTGTTGGTGCTCAACAATCCATTTTGCAGAAATTTTTTCAAATTATCCTTCCCGCGGGCTTCCCATGGAAGCGGGGTCAAGGCGCCGGTTGTAGGATCTACGGGGCTGTTGTACTGCGGGATGAGCTGTCCTTCAAAGCGCGGTCCCCAGATATTATAGTCGTTGTCGTTTATTCCGCCGCCACGTCCATCCTTGAAAGCATATTGAAAATTTGAACCGGGACCATATTCCGTCTGGATCTTAGGGATCGCATTGTATCCGGTTTGCAATTGGGTGCTCGAGTTAAACTCAACTTGAAACCCCTTGTCCTCATTCTTGGCTCGTTTTGTGGTAATGACAATAGCACCATTTTGTCCGCGATTTCCGTATAAGGCTGCAGCATTGGCTCCTTTCAGTACAGAATAGGATTCGATATCATCTGGACTCAGGTTCCAAGAGTCGGTATTGATCGGCATCCCGTCCACGACAATAAGAATATTGCTTCTTCCGCGCAGGGTGATGCCGGGGTCGCCAAATAAATTCGTACTTGGTGTAATGGTTAAGCCGGATACACGGCCTGCGAGACTGGAGATTGCGTTTGGTTCGCGGGCTTTGACAAGATCTTTACCCTTGACCTCCTGTACGGAATAACCTATGGCTTGCTTTTCTTTTTTTATGCCCAGGGCAGTTACCACGACCTCATTGAGTGATTGCTGATTGGCGGATAAGGCGATCAGCAGAGGACCCTGATCCGAAATAACGAAATTTTTGGGAAGGTACCCCATGAAACCTATACGCAGGGTATCACCGATTTGCGCCTGAATGGTAAATTTTCCTGTCTGGTCTGATGAAACTAATTTGCCCAGATGGGAATTTCGAATGGTTGCGCCCTGAATAGCGTCCTGACTTAATGAATCAATCAGCTTTCCCTGAAATGATTGGGATTGGGCAAAGCCCTTTGCAGCCAATGTTGTTAAGAAACATGTGAGGACCGCAATTTTTGGTAGATGTAATGAAGGTTGATTAAACATGATCATTTATACTTATGTCTGAAAACGTAAGCAATATTAAACTTTGTGTATTAATACTAAACTAATCAAATGTTAAGTTTATGGTATTTGGATTTTTTGCCTGCTGTAATGCGATGTGAATCACGTCTTTGAAAAAGGTTGTCGGGCGGTTTTCAGAAGGATTGTAACGGGAGAGGTCTAATGCGGATCATTTTCTTTATGGGGGGCATATAAAAAAGAAAAGTCTCCAATTTTTGTTGGAGACTTTTAACTGCAAGCTGCATTTGCTTGCTATTGATTAAACAACTAAATTAAATTTTACTGCTGTTATTTTTTCTTTTCTCTGACTTCGGCAGCACGGTAGGTATCCCCATCCGTCGTGAAGATTTTGAATTGAGCTTCATAACCTTCAGGGATATAAATAACAATAGGCATTCGACCATTATAACGTACTGTTTCCGGTTGAGCACTTACAAAAAGATTTCTTTTTGCTTTATCGGGGCAGGCCATCATGGTACTCGCTACATTTCCGTTTGTTTTGAATACATAGTAATCATAACCCCATCCTTGAAGATCTTTCTTTTCAAAAGTGCCGGCTAAATTAAAGGTATTACAGCCATCTACTTCCATCCATTTACCAACGGAAAACTCAATTTTTTTATTCTTGTCATTTTCTGAATGTGGCACTTCAATCACCATTTTTTTGTACCCTTTTTCCGCAGCCGGAAAAATACTTAAATCTATTTTATCAATTACCATCTGTGCTTTGCTTACTGTTGTGGATGCGACTAAAACGAATAGCATCATGACCATAACATTTAATACATTTTTTCTCATAACTATTTTTTTATTTGTTCTTTTAAACGCAATTATTGCTGTATTGCCATTTTGTTGTTTATGTAACTATATTTCTAAGACAGCCGAAAATGCAGAAGGATTAATTGTGAATGGCTGAATATTTAAAATAATTGTTTGAAAAACTAGAATAAAAGCTTAAGCATTTGATGCTGAAGGGTGTTGACCAAGATGTTAATTTCGAGGATCGCTTAGATTCCATTTTGTAACAAAATTAGCTGAACTATCAGGAATATTTGTTGCAATAGTATTATTTACAGTATATTACCTTTTCAAAAATGACCTAAATATAATGATGAATAAGGAAAACCATTTTGATGCTATTGTGATCGGTTCGGGCATATCTGGCGGCTGGGCTGCCAAAGAATTTTGCGAAAAGGGATTGAAAACACTTGTCCTGGATCGGGGAAAAGATGTCAGACATATTCAGGATTATCCAACAGCCTATATGGATCCCTGGCAGTTCAGACATGGGGGGCAAGTGGAAAAGCTCATCAAAGACGAAAATCCCGTCGCGTCAAAATGTTATGCCTATCGGGAAGATGCCAAACATTTCTTTTTGCCGGATGCCGCACAGCCCTATATCCAGGAAAAACCTTTTGATTGGATTCGGGGGGATCAAGTCGGTGGAAAATCGCTGCTCTGGGCACGTCAGACGCAAAGATGGTCTAAGTATGATTTTGAGGGGCCTGCACGGGATGGCTTTGCCGTAGATTGGCCCATCCGGTATGATGATATCGCTCCCTGGTATTCGTATGTTGAGCATTTTGCAGGCATTTCGGGTAATAAAGATGGAATTGATGCCATGCCGGACGGAGATTTTCTTCCAGCATGGGAGATGAATGTGGTGGAGAAAGCAATACAGCAACGCATACAGCAACAGTATAAGGATCGTCCGGTGATTCAGGGGCGTTGTGCCCATCTGACCCAGCCCCGACAGATCCATATTGATCAGGGGCGCAGCCAGTGTCAGGCCCGTAGTTTATGCCATCGTGGATGCCCATTCGGTGGATACTTTAGTTCCAATGCATCTACGTTGCCCTGGGCTGCGAAAACAGGTAACCTCACCATTCGCCCACAGGCGATTGTCGAATCCATACGCTATGACGATAAAAAGCAAAGAGCAGTCGGAGTCCGTATTATCGACGCCGAAACAAAAGTGAGTCAGGAGTTTTTTGCGCAGGTCATCTTTGTTAATGCCTCCGCATTAGCGACAAACCTCATCTTGTTGAATTCCACATCCGGACGTTTTCCGAATGGACTTGGAAACGATAGTGGCCTGTTGGGCAAATATGTGGCCTTTCATAATTATCTGGGCACCATTTCGGGCACAATGGAGGGGTATGAAGACAAATATTATTATGGTCGTAGGCCAACTCAGCCGATTATCCCCAATTTTAGAAATGTACAGCGGCAGGAAACGGATTTTTTAAGAGGCTATGCGTCATTCTTTGGAGCCTACCGTTCGAGGGGTGGTAATTTTGAAGGCGAGCAGGTTGGGGGAGCTTATAAGGACAGTTTAGCGGAATTAGGCGGCTGGGGCGTTTCGATGATGATGCAGGGGGAAACGATTCCTCAGGAGCATAATCACGTCCGGTTGAGCACAGATCAAAAAGATCCCTATGGTATGCCGCAGCTTATTACCTCGGTCGGGTACGAAGATAATGACTATAGATCAAGAGATGACTTCTTTCAGCAGGGGCAAGAGATGCTGGAAGTCGCCGGAGTGAAAAATCTTCGGATCAGTGACAGTCACCAGAACCCGGGCCTGGATATCCATGAAATGGGTGGAGCACGTATGGGGCTGGATCCAAAAACCTCCCTGTTGAATAAGTGGAATCAGCTGCATCTGGTCAAAAATGTCTTTGTTACTGATGGTGCCTGCATGACCTCAACCGGAACGCAAAATCCGTCGCTGACCTATATGGCATTAACAGCTAGAGCCGTAGATTATGCTGTCACTGAAATGAAAAAAGGCAACCTCTAAATTTATAGAACTGCATGATGATAGCGGCTGTATTTTTTCGTGAGAGCTTTTAATTCATAGGGACTATAATCAGCCAAGATTGCGTAACTTTGTGTGAGATAAGGATTATTATGCGTAAAAAAGTGGAGCATACTCCAAAAGAATATATTCAAATAAAAGGGGCAAGAGTCAACAATTTAAAAAATATTGATGTTGATATTCCCAAAAATAAATTAGTTGTCATTACAGGAATGTCGGGTTCGGGAAAATCTTCCCTTGCTTTTGATACGCTGTATGCGGAGGGGCAAAGGCGCTATGTGGAGAGTCTTTCTTCCTATGCACGGCAGTTTATGGGGCGGATGAATAAACCTGAGGTTGATTACATCAAAGGTATCGCGCCGGCGATCGCCATCGAGCAGCGGGTGATCACGAGCAACCCGCGTTCTACCGTAGGGACTTCAACCGAGATCTACGACTACCTGAAATTGCTCTACGCCCGGATCGGCAAAACAATTTCTCCCGTTTCCGGTCGGGAAGTGACAAAGGACAGTGTGAGCTCGGTGGTGGATTTCGCCCTGAAGTTTGACGAGGGGGAGTCCGTCACGCTCTTGGCTCCTTTGGTGCCTTCTCACGGACGCAAGCTCAAAGAAGAACTGTCGCTTTTACTGCAGAAAGGATTTGTCCGCGTCGTTTATCAGGATAAAATGCAAAAAATCGAAAGCATTATTGATGATAAAAGCATGGCCAATGCAACGATTCAGGATGCTGAGGTATTGATCGTAGTCGATCGCGTACGTATTGAGCAGGATGATGATACCGTAAACCGATTGTCCGATTCTATTCAGACCGGATTTTTTGAGGGAAAAGGAGAACTGTATATGGAGGAAAATGGGAAAAGACATCATTTCTCGCATAAGTTTGAACTCGATGGAATAACTTTTGAAGAGCCTAGTCCCAATTTCTTCAGTTTCAATAATCCTTATGGTGCCTGTCGGCGATGCGAGGGCTATGGGAAAATTATCGGTATAGATCCCGATCTGGTTATCCCCGACAAGAGCCGCTCGGTATACGACGGAGCAATTGCACCTTGGCGGGGAGAGAAAATGGGGGAATGGTTACAGGTGCTGGTCAAAAATTCCCTAAAGTTTGATTTCCCCATCCACCGTGCCTATTCTGACCTGACAGTGGAGCAAAAGGAGGTATTATGGACGGGAAATAATTATTTCACCGGACTTAATCAGTTCTTTGAGGAATTGGAGGAGCAGACCTATAAAATTCAATATCGTGTGATGTTATCACGTTACCGGGGTAAGACGGACTGTCCGGACTGCCGCGGCACAAGATTGCGCAAAGATGCAACTTATGTCAAGGTGGGTGGAAAGTCAATCACCGATATCGTATTAATGCCTTTGGAAGAAGCCTTGGCATTTTTTACCAATTTACCTTTGGTAGGAAATGAACAGATGATCGCGAAGCGCTTATTGGCCGAAATTAATAATCGACTACAGTTTTTATGCGATGTGGGTTTAAGTTACCTTACCTTAAACCGCTTGTCCAATACCCTTTCCGGAGGAGAATCCCAACGGATCAATCTGGCAACATCGCTCGGAAGTTCGCTCGTAGGTTCGATTTATGTCTTGGATGAACCCAGTATCGGTTTACATCCGCGTGATACACAACGGTTGATTTCGGTGCTGAAATCCCTTCGTGATGTCGGTAATACTGTTGTTGTGGTTGAACACGAACAGGAGATGATGGAGGCTGCGGATTACCTGATTGATATTGGCCCCGAAGCCGGGATCAATGGCGGTGAGATGGTATTTGCTGGAACATATAGCGAGATCTTAAAAGATGACAAGAGCTTAACCGGACAATACCTGAGCGGAAAAAGCCAGATTGAAGTACCCAAGAAAAGACGCAAATGGTCTCATGGGATTACCGTTAAAGGGGCACATGAGAATAACCTTCAGGGAATAGATGTACAGTTCCCGTTAAATATATTTACGGTTGTATCCGGAGTATCGGGTTCCGGAAAGACCTCCTTGGTGAAACGGATTCTTTACCCCGCGTTGCAGAAATCAATTGGTAATTATTCTGGTGAGCAAACAGGTGTTTATGATTCCATCGAAGGCGATATTGCGCAGGTAGAGCAGATCGAAATGGTTGACCAGAACCCTATTGGCCGTTCTTCACGTTCGAATCCGGTGACTTATGTGAAAGCCTGGGATGAGATCAGAGCTTTGTATGCTAATCAGGCTGCATCCAAAGCTGCGGGACTGAAACCTGCTGCATTTTCTTTTAATGTTGAAGGCGGGCGCTGTGATGTCTGTCAGGGCGAGGGAGAAGTGAAGATCGAGATGCAGTTTATGGCAGATATCGTGCTGCCCTGTGAGGCCTGCGGTGGCAAACGGTTCAAACAGTTTGTCCTTGATGTGCAATACAAAGGCAAATCCGTGGCCGATATCCTTGAATTGAGTGTTGATGAAGCCACCGTATTCTTTGGTGATCAGCCTAAGATATTGGCCAAGCTGCAGCCATTGCAAGATGTTGGACTGGGCTATGTTAAGCTCGGGCAATCTTCTAGTACACTCTCCGGCGGAGAGGCACAGCGGATTAAGCTTGCATCCTTTCTGATCAAAGGCAATAACAGTAAGAAAACCCTGTTTATCTTCGACGAACCGACGACCGGCTTACATTTTCAGGATATTAAAAAGCTGCTGAAGTCTTTTGATGCACTGATCAATCTTGGCAATAGTATACTGGTTATCGAGCATAATATGGATATGATCAAGTCGGCAGACTGGGTCATTGATATCGGACCTGAAGGGGGAAATAAAGGGGGAAAGCTCGTTTTTGCAGGGCTTCCGGAAGATCTTGTGCATTGTAAAGATTCTTATACAGGACAGTTTTTAAAAACACATTTGAAAGATTAAGCCTACTTTAGTACCTGTTATTAAATAACCGGCTAATGCAGAGCCTGCTGGAATTAAGACGAAAATTAAAGCGCTAGAATGATAGATCATGTTCGTAAACCGAAGGTTTGCCGGACTAAATCTAAATACTAATTACTCAATATTAATATTAAAAAGTCAAAAATGGGAACAGCTGGTAAGCCTCAGGCTGGTATAAAGATTAAAGAATAAGGAGCATAAGCCGTAGACTGGCACAACCCAGAATCTCAAATCTAATATCTCAATACTAATATCTAACAACAATGATTAAAAGATTTTTTTTAAGTGTCGTATTTGGAATAGCTGCACTCTCCACCATGGCACAACAACCGGACAGACCCAAACTGGTCGTCGGTCTGATGGTGGATCAGATGCGCTGGGATTATCTATATCGTTTTGCGGATCGATATGGCAATGATGGCTTCAAGCGACTTTTGAAAGAAGGCTTCTCCTGTGAGAATACCCTGATCAATTACATTCCGACCTATACGGCTATTGGACACAGTTCGGTATATACCGGTTCTGTCCCTTCCATACACGGTATTGCTGGCAATGACTGGATCGAAGAGCTTACAGGTAAGAATATGTACTGTACACAAGATGACAATGTCACTGGAGTAGGGACAACTGAAAAAGAAGGTAAACAATCTCCACGGAACTTGCTGGCATCTACCGTAACGGATCAGTTGAAACTGGCTTCAAATTTTAAATCCAAAGTCATTGGTATAGCGATAAAAGATCGTGGCGGAATATTGCCTGCTGGCCATTTTGCCGATGCGGCTTATTGGTTTGAGGCAAAATCAGGCAATTGGATTACCTCCAATTTTTATATGGATAAATTGCCAAAATGGGTGGTGGACTTCAACAAGAAAAAATTAGCTGAAAAGTATCTTAAAGCAGACTGGAAGCCCATGTATGATGTAAGTACTTACGCGGCTAATAGCATTGCTGACGATAATATTTATGAAGGAAAATATCCCGGTGAAGAAAAGCCGACCTTACCACGGGCGACATCCAAGCTGATGAAAGATGAAGGTCTTGAACTGATCAAAACAACACCGATGGGAAATCAGTTCACCTTGGATCTAGCCATGGAAGCGATCAAAAACGAGCAGATGGGAAATAATCCGACCAAAAACACCGATTTCCTCTGTGTCAGTCTTTCCGCTACGGATTATGTTGGACACCGTTACTCATTGACCGCAGTGGAGATCGAAGATATTTACCTGCAGTTAGATAAACAGCTGGCGGATTTTTTCGCTTACTTGGACAATACGGTTGGGAAAGGGAATTACACCTTCTTCCTGACAGCTGATCACGGTGCTTCCTACAATTCCAGATTCTTTATGGATATGAAAGGAAATGGCGGCTATTTCTATTCCCGTCAGATTATTTCGGACCTCAACAAAAAACTGAAAGAGAAATTCGGACAGGAAAAAATTGTCAAAAGCCTAATGAATTACCAGGTCCATCTGAACAATCAGCTGATTGACTCGCTTCAATTGGACCGGGACAAAATCAAAGAGACCATTATTCGCGAGTTGCGCCAGACAGAAGGTGTTGCTTATGTTGCGGACATGGAAAAAGGTGAAAGCCTAATGATCCCGGAGCCTGTCCGTGAAAAAATGATCAACGGCTATAATTTCAAACGGAGCGGTGTTATTCAAATCGTTTGTGAACCACAATGGTATGATGGAACGCCGCGTTCTACAGGAACGACACATGGCACCTGGTCGGGATACGATTCTCATATTCCATTGGTATTTATGGGCTGGGGCATCAAACCGGGTGTATCCAATACCGAAGTGCATATTGTGGATATTGCGCCTACCATTTCATCGCTGCTCCATATTACCGAACCAAATGGAAGTATCGGTAAACCAATTACGGCAGTTTTGGGCCAGTAACGTTAAGTTTTAATACGATCTGCCCTTAGCATAAGGATGTCCAATCGGATGAAATTGTGCTAAGGGTTCTTTTTACCTGCTAATGATATGGGTTTTATTCTATTGAATAAAAAACGTAAATTTGCAATTCAACAGGGGGTTAACAAATTATGCTTTCCAAAAAGACAAAATATGCAATTAAAGCACTTATGGTGCTCGGTCGTAACTACGGAAATGAACCTATGCAGATCGTTAAGATTGCGCAGGAAGAAAATATTCCAAAGAAATTCTTGGAACAGATCCTCCTTGAAATGCGAAATGCGGGGATTCTCTACAGTAAAAAAGGTGCAGGTGGTGGTTACAGTCTAAATAAGGCTCCTGAAGATGTATTTTTATCGCAGGTGATGCGCCTGATCGATGGACCGATTGCTTTACTTCCCTGTGTCAGTCTCAATTTCTATCGCTCCTGTGAAGAGTGCACCGAAGAACATGCCTGTGGGATACGGGATACATTTGTTGAAGTGAGGAATGCGATGTTACAGATTTTGAATGATACAAGCATCGCCCATTTAATCAATAAAGAAAAAGAATTGAACCTAAATGTAGATTAGGTAAAATAAATTGAGTCATCAAAAACAAAAAAGGAGATGTAACAGATAAGTTGCATCTCCTTTTTTATTTTAATAAAGTGTTGATAAGCAGTGTTTTGTTTTCCTTGTCTATCCACGGTTTTTATTGTTTGTTGTTTGTGTTTTTAACTTCGTAATTATTTAACATTATTTTACGAATTTTCCGTAGCAACATTAATATCTTTATATCCATACGATATAAACGGAAAATTTATGAAACTAACCCATTCCTTAGTTTTGTTTCTTATACTCTCAGCCTTAAGCTCTATTTCCTATGCCCAACATAGGCTTGTGGGGACCGTGGTTGACGGGAAAGACCAAGCTAAACTTCATCAAGCATCTGTTGCGTTACTCAATCCCAGAGATTCCATTCTAATTAAGTTCGACCGAACGAAAGAAAATGGAACTTTCCAAATTGCCAATCTGGATACTGGAGTTTATAAGATCGT
Source organism: Sphingobacterium sp. DR205 (assembly GCF_011064245.1). NCBI lineage: Bacteria > Pseudomonadati > Bacteroidota > Sphingobacteriia > Sphingobacteriales > Sphingobacteriaceae > Sphingobacterium > Sphingobacterium sp. DR205. The sequence goes on from NZ_CP049333.1 coordinate 182,743, forward strand.
GGTGTCTTACCCACAATATGCAGATCTTGTAAAAGATATCCATATTACAGCTAAAGATTACGACATCGGGTTGATAGCACTGTCAAAGGCGGCTTTGCTCTTGGAAGAGGTGCAGGTCAATGGGAGAATTCCCGTTGTCATCAAGGGTGATACTATAGAGTACGATGCTGGTAGTTTTAAGGTGGAGAAAGATGCCAAAGTAGATGATCTGCTCAGGGTATTGCCCGGCATTACGATCGATGGGACAGGTAAGATTACGGCGCAGGGAAAAGAGGTAAAGAAGGTACTGCTTGATGGGGAAGAATTTTTTGGAGATGACCCCACCCTGATTACCAAAAATATCCGATCGGATATGGTGAGCAAGGTACAGGTCTACGAAAAGAAATCAGATCTGGCTGTACGTACGGGCGTGGATGATGGGGAGCGTACCCAGACCATTGATATCAAGCTGAAAGAGGATAAGAAGAAAGGGATGTTCGGCCAGGCAATCGCTGGGGCAGGAACGGATAAATACTATGGCGGGAAAGTCATGCTCAATAAATTTAAAGGATCGCAGAAAATTGCGGCTTACGGTATCCTGGCCAACGATGGTATGGTGGGACTGGGGTTTGAAGATAGTCAAAAATATGGTGTCGGGGGAAGCGGCAATGTCCAGATGATGGATGGGGGAGGCATTATGATCTCTTCGGGTGGAGATGAAACGGAAGGTGGTTGGGATGGGCGATACCGGGGTGGCGGCGTACCTAAGGCTCTAAATATGGGGGTAAGTTATTCCGATAAAAGCAAAGACGATAAACATAAAATCAATGTCAACTACAAACGCAGCCAGATCGATGTAAATAATACAAGTACTTATAATGCGCAGAATAACTTGCCGGAGCGCGCGTAGATAGACAGTAATATCACCAGATCAGAAAATGAGAACAGAGCCAATGTTGCCAATCTTAGATACGATTATAAATTGGATTCACTTGCCGATCTGACGGTGAACATGGGCTTCAATAAATCCAGCAGAGATAATCTATCCGAGGCTGAAGCTTATCAGAAAACCCTTGATGGAAAAGATATTACCAGAACTAAATCGCGTACGGATCTGAATAGTGATCAGGATAAATTCAACGTGAATGCAATGTTGACCCGACGTTTTAAAAAGGAACGGCGCTCCATTACATTTAATGTGAATGCAAATACGGACCAAAATAATTCAGATACAAAGTATTTTTCCGAAAACATTTTTTTCAATGACAATCGTACTGATACAATTGATCAACTTAAAAAAGATGAACTTCGCAATAATACATATGGAGCCTCTCTTACCTATACCGAGCCGCTGTCAAAAAGGATCACTGGATCAATCGGATACTCTTTTTCCAGCAATAAATCAGAAACACTTAATCAATCCTTCAATAGAGATTCTATCACGCATCAATATACTGTGCTGGACGAAAGTGTATTGAATGACTTTAATTTTTCCAGTTTAAAAAATAGTGTTAATACGGCATTGAATTATAAAACAAATACATGGACGGTCAATCTAAGCAACCGTACTGATTTTGAGGCTGTGAAACGGACCTACAACAACTTGAATACTGTATTGCAACGCGATCAGACATCCATTAGACCCTCATTGAATGTGAACTATAAGATTTCAAAAACGAAGAATATAGGATTCAATTATAATGGGCAGACTGTTCAGCCTTCGCTCACACAGATTGAACCGCTCAAACAAAATAGTCAGCCGCTTGTCGAATATTTGGACAATCCGGACCTGAAAGCCGGTTTTAATAATTCCTATTCCCTCAATTATAATTCTTACAAACAGATCAAAGACCAGAGCTTCTACTTTTATGTCAGCGCCAATCAGGGGAAACGAAACATTAACAGCAGTGTTCGTTATAATCTGGAAGACGGTACCCGAAAAATTTCGTTTGTCAATATTGATAAAGACAACTGGCGTTTCTACGGAAGTGGATCATATAATTTCATGTTAAAGAAGAAATGGGGTTTGAAAATGAATATGGGTATGAATGCGGAATACAATAGCCAATATAGCTATCTATCGCTGCTTAATGAAGAGCCTAGGCTCAATCGTAATAAGACCTGGAGTATCGGACCAGAGATTGGCTTTAATCGATATAAAGCCAATAAAATGGATTTTTATATTAGCTTAAGTCCTGGTGTTGAACAGATGGATTCTTATCTGCAGCCCGAATTGAACCAGACCACATTTAAATTCAATTCGTATGCACAGGGAACCTATTACTTACCCAAAGACTTTAAGATTTCTGTCTCCATGCAGCAGAATTATCAAGCTGCGACTAAGACTTTGCAGTCCATTAATATGTTGAATATGAATGGTTATATTTCCAAAAAATTCTTGAAAGATAAATCCCTCGAAGCGCAGCTATTTGTCAATGATATATTAAATAAGAATATTGGCGTACGCCGTTATCAGGACGGTACTGCATTTGTCCAGACCAGTAATGATGTGTTGCGTCGTTATGGAATGTTAAAAGTGATCTACAATTTTACAACAATGAAGGGAGGTGATAAATGAGTAAGCAATTGATATCAATGCTGTGGCTATTATGCTTATCCGTCACGACGATACAAGCCCAGAACGCATTTTTTCCAAGCAGCGGCACGGTGATGTTCGAACGGAAATTCCATGTGCAGAACTATCTTAAACGGACGTATCTCAGTAAGCCCGACCTGGATACCTGGGATAAGCTGGGGGTAGACAATGCGGTCAAAAATGGGCCTGTGGAAGTGATCACACATCATACATTAAAATTTTACGATCAGGAAACATTGTTTGAAACAGTAGAGGAAGATTATCCCGCGAATTATCGAAATGTTTCCTGGTACAACCCCGCACTGACGGATTCAAAGACTTATATGAATTTTAAAAACGGCGAGTTTATCAAGTTACTGCCCTTTGGTGATGAGCAGCTGTTGATGAAAGATTCTTTGCCGGCGGTGAAATGGAAGTATACCGACGAATATCGCAACATAGCCGGATATGATTGTCGACGGGCAAATGGGATCATACAAGATTCTATCTATGTTGTCGCATTTTTTGCGGGACAGATTCCGATAGCGGGTGGACCTGAATTAATCCATGGCTTGCCCGGATTGATCCTGGGGGTATCCGTCCCTAGCATGAATATCAATATGTTTGCAACCAAAATTGAACTTACCAATGCCCCGGTCTCCAATGTGCTTACCAAAAAGAAAAAGGTTGTTGCGGAATCTAAGGCAGAGATCATAAAAAAATTGAAAGATACGGTATACGATTGGATGGATGACAAAGATTTTAAAAAACGTTTACAGAGCGTATTATTCTAAGATTTTCATATGATTTTGCATCATTAGTGCGAGTAAAGCACGATGGGGCTTGAAATAGTATTGATCACCTTTAATAAAAAAGCCTGTCTCTTGAACAGGCTTTTTTATGGTATCTTTTATAGCTAACTAGCGTACTGTGCTACCTACTTTGATTGCAGTATCCGGTCTGACAAAATCCAGCCGGCCATCAGCATCTTCAGCCATTAGGATCATCCCTTGGGAGGTAATACCTTTGATTTCGCGCGGCTCCAGATTCACCAAAATAGATACCTGGCGTCCGACGATTTCTTCAGGACTGAAGAATTCCGCAATACCAGATACGACGGTGCGGTTGTCAATACCCGTATCTATCGTTAGTTTTAGTAATTTCTTTGTTTTCGCAACTTTCTCAGCCGCTAAAATTGTTCCCACACGGATATCCATTTTCACAAAATCGTCAAAACTGATATTTTCTTTTGCAGGAGCAACCTTAGCATTGTCTGCTAGATTTTTCAATTTGGCCTCCGCCAGTTTGTTTAATTGGAACTCAACTTGTTCGTCAGTGATCTTATCAAACAACAACTGGACTTCACCCAGTTGATGGCCATTCTCAATTAGTCCTTCGTTGCCCGCATCACTCCAGTTCCCCTGTGGGAAATTGAGCATTTCAAATAACTTCGTTGCTGTTTTTGGTAAGAAAGGCTGTGCCAGTACAGCCAGGTTAGCAACAATCTGAGACGCCACATTCAGAATCGTTTTTACGCGTTCCTCGTCTGTTTTGATTACTTTCCATGGCTCTTCATCTGCTAAATACTTGTTACCAAGACGTGCAACATTCATAAATTCGGCCAATGCTTCACGGAAACGGAACTGCTCCAGAGAGGACTTGATCGACGCTGGGTAGGATTTTAACTCGTCCAGTACCGATTGATCCACTGCTGTCAGCGGAGAACCATTTAATACTTTACCATCGAAATATTTATGGGAAAGTACCATCACACGGTTGACAAAGTTCCCGAAGATGGCTACCAGCTCGTTGTTGATCCGTGCCTGGAAATCCTTCCAGGTAAATTCAGCATCCGAGGTCTCCGGTAATATCGAGGTCAATACATAACGTAACTCATCCTGTTTGCCCGGGAATTCCTGTAGATATTCATGTAACCAGACCGCATGGTTTCTGGAAGTTGACAACTTGTCCCCCTCCAGGTTGAGGAATTCATTCGCAGGAATATTTTCCGGTAAGATATAGTCCCCATGTGCATGAAGAATCGCCGGAAATATAATGCAGTGGAATACAATGTTATCTTTTCCGATAAAATGGATCAATGTGGCATCATCCGCTGGATTTTCATGGGTTTTCCAATAGTCTTCCCAATTTTTTCCGTGGTCAATTGCCCATTGTTTCGTCGCGGAAATATAACCTATTGGCGCATCCAGCCATACGTATAGTTTTTTTCCTTGTGCTTCTTCCAAAGGTACATCCACTCCCCAGTCCAGATCTCTGGTCATGGAGCGAGGTTGCAGACCCGATTTTAACCAGGACTGACATTGGCCAAAAACATTGGATTTAAGAATATTTTTCTTGCCTTCGATTAACCATTTTTCAAGCCAGGGCTGATATTTATCCAATGGCAGATACCAATGTTTTGTCTCTTTCAATACCGGTGTTTTCCCGCTTAGTGTAGAAATGGGGTTAATCAGGTCTGTTGGACTAAGTGAGGTGCCACATTTTTCACATTGGTCGCCATAAGCACCTTCGGATTTACAGTTTGGACAGGTTCCTGTGATATAACGGTCTGCCAAAAACTGATGGTATTCCTCATCATAGTATTGCTCCGAAAATTTCTCGACAAATTCACCTTTGTTGTATAAATTCAGGAAAAAATCCTGTGACAGTTGATGGTGGATCGGCTCGGAAGTACGGTGGTAGATATCGAAAGAAATGCCAAATTCCTCAAAGCTCTCTTTGATCTGTTTGTTGTATTTATCTATGATCTGCTGTGGCGTAATGCCCTCTTTTTTTGCGCGGATGGTAATGGCTGCGCCATGCTCGTCCGATCCACATACATAGACTACATCCTTTTGATTTAAACGCAGATAACGAACAAATATATCACCGGGAATATAAGCACCGGCGAGGTGTCCGATATGTAAAGGACCATTGGCATAGGGTAATGCCGAAGTAATTGTATAACGTTTTTTATCTAGAATACTCAATGCTTGAAAGTATATTAAAGTTTTTACTTATTTTCTTCACAAAGATAATTCAATTTACGGTATAAAACTAAGATAAATTTGTGTTAATTTGGCGCTCAGAGAGCTTTATGGACGACCAAATTTATCGTTTTCTCCTCATCCATTGAAAATTTTTAATAGGGGAAACCATCATGGGTAAGAACAAAATAATTTGAGATAAAATAAAGCACCTTGGCTTATGATAGCTTCATAGCCATAAAGAATCAAAATCATTCATGAAACATAATGAATATGTCTAAAATACCTGATTTTCTTACAGAAGGCGACAAAGTTGCGATCGTTTGTCCGGCCAGTTTCATTCGCGGCACGATTGATATTGGGATTGAAACATTGAAGAGCTGGGGACTGGAGGTTCTGGTAGGGGAGACAGTAGGGACATCTTACCACCAATTTGCCGGCGATGATCAGCTGCGTGCCGCAGATCTGCAATGGGCCTTGGATGATCCATCCATTAAAGCTGTGTTTGCGGCCCGGGGAGGTTACGGTTGTGTCCGTATTGTGGATGAGATTGATTTTTCGGAGTATGAGCAGCATCCCAAGTGGTTGGTCGGCTTTAGCGATATCACAGTCCTGCACAGTCATATTCAGCGTAACTATAAAATTGCAACCATCCATGGGCAGATGCCCAAGTCTTTTGAATCGGGAACAAAAGCTTCACTGGAGACGCTGAAAAATGCGCTTTTTGGGGGACCCATGGACTTTGCCTACGAGCAGTCTGTATTTCCCAATCGCCCAGGTGAGGCCGAAGGAAAGCTGATTGGTGGAAATTTGGCTATTCTATTATCAGTCTTAGCTTCGGATTCCGATGTTAAGTATGCCAATAAAATTCTCTTTATTGAAGATGTGGGTGAGGCCTATTATTCCGTGGACCGGATGCTCTGGGCGTTGAAGCGCGCGGGTAAATTTAAAAAACTGAAAGGCCTTATCGTCGGTGGTTTTTCGTCCATGAAAGACAATGACCCCGCATTTGGACAGACAGTAGAGGAAATTATCTGGGACAAAGTTAAAGAATACGACTTTCCGGTTGCCTTTGCTTATCCTGCGGGGCATATTGATGATAACCATGCACTGGTATTAGGCCGGAAAGTAAGATTAATAACGAGTGCCAATAAAACGGAACTTATCTATTTATAGGGTTAACCACATCGACAATTAAATAGTTTGTCCGAGATGATACTGTTTGATTGTCGATATTTTATATATTATCCTGAATGTACAGGGATAACCATCATTGCCGCCTGGCTTTTCCAGGCCATTTTTTGTGCAATACTGGTGTTGAAAATCCGGCTGAGTAATCCTTTATCGCGATGGAACGTGACCATCATATCGATATGATTCTCATTGATGTATTGATTAATGCCAACGGCAATATCCGATTGCAGGATATAGCTGTAGATCGGATGGTAAGAGGCCAGCAGATCGGTCATGATATTAATTTCTGTACTTAGCGCTTTACTCGCAGGATCTTCCTTGGTCACATGGACCACATAAACTTCGCTTTTGCGGAGTACTTCCGCAGCATTGACCAGCAGGCGGTCCAGTTTGATTTTCACCTCTTTGAGATTCGTTGCGATCAGCATTTTTTTGGGAATCCTAAATTCCGCTTTGGCCGGTACAACTAATAGCGGGGTATGACAGTTTTCAATCAATTTTAAGGTATTGCTTCCCAGAAGCAGTTTTTTGAAACCACTTTTACCGGCCGTTCCAACCACCACAAGATCAATATCTTCTTCGGCGCAGGTGCGGTTGACACCATAGCTTAACTCATACTCTTCCAGGGTCACTTTCCATGCGATCCCCTGTGGAAACAGCTGCATCAGATCCTCCTGCCACACATTGAGATCTTTTTGTTTTTCTTCCAGAATATCCGAATTATTGATGACGACAGGCTCTGTTCCGACTGTAGGGACAACCTCATAGGTATGGTAAAGCACAACCTTTTCTATTCCCCAAAGCGAAGCTAACTTTGCTGCGTATTGGGCGGCAGCATAAGCATTGTCAGAGAAATCCGTTAACAAGAGAAGATTCTTCATTTTATTTTATAATCGGGTCTATGTCCATTAAATTACATATTTAGTAGCATAAATGCAATATTTTTCTGTTCAGGCCAGTTTATTTTGTGAAATTTCTTAATCTATATCAAGGGAAGATATTCCATACTGGTTTAATTTTGCAGTATCAAAAGGAGAATTTGAACACCGATCAATGAAAAATTTTGGTTATTTTAGGAAAGTCTATCAGTCATTAACATTTTAATTATAATTTTTATTTATGGCAATTTGGAATTCACTGGGTAAATATAGAGATACAGGCTTATTGGTTCTTCGTATCGGATTAGGCGTCATGATGATTATGCATGGTTTGCCTAAGTTGCAAGGAGGACCCGAACTTTGGGCCGGTGTGGGTAAAGCAATGGGCAATATGGGTATTCATTTTATGCCGGCATTTTGGGGTTTTATGGCTGCAGCAGCAGAAACCATTGGTGGTCTTTTTCTACTTTTAGGACTATTCTTTAGGCCCTCAGCACTGTTACTTGCCTTTACGATGGTGGTTGCCGGATTGATGCACCTGTCCAAAGGCGACGGTATCTCAGGTGCATCCCATGCGATCGAACTATTTTTCGTGTTTCTCGGGCTTGTATTTATCGGACCCGGGAAGCATTCCGTGGACAAGAAATAGCAAGGATTCGGCGGAAAACCATCACCCTGTCGGTCGTTTCTGATATTGAAATGTACACCAAGGGGTCCCGTGCATTAAATTTGATGCGCGGGACCCCTTGGTGTTAGTGCCTAGTTAGGACTTGTCCATTGGAATAACCAATAAGTTGGCCGCACCGTTCCAGGCCATCTTTTTGGATATACTCGTTTTAAACAGACTCGCCAATAAACCTTGTTTCTTATGAAAGGACAGGATGAGGTCAATATGCTTCTCTTTCGCATATTCCGATATTCCCATCGTAATATCGTCGTGACTGATGTAGTCATAGATGGGTTTATACTTGTCCAGCCGTTCATGTAAATGTTTTAATTCCTGTGCCAGATCTGCAGCCGAACTCTCGCGCTTCGCAACATTCAGTACGTATAACTGTGCGGAAAAAGCATCGAGGACCTGATCCAGGTTAAACAGACTTAATTTCCGGTCCACTTCTTTCAGGTCAGTGGTTGCCAGTACATGTTTTGGAACTGCCGGATCGACCTTGTGGGAGACGATCAGCATTGGCTTATTGCAGATATCCATTAAGGTAATGGCGTTGCTGCCCACCAATATTTTCGCAAAGCCAGTCTGTCCGGTGATTCCCAGTGCCACCAGATCGATGGACTCCGATTTACAGAGGTCATTCACTCCTATCGGCAAGTCGACATCTTCCATCCTGTGTGACAAGATCACCTGTGGTGGAAAAAGAGGCTTGATCAGTTCCAGCCAGCTATTTAGTTCTTTCTCTTTGGCCTCTTTCACTTCGTCATTGACCACGACTATAGGTTCGTTGTTTACAATTGTTACGCTGTTATACGTATGGTAAACAATAACTTGTTCAGTTTTCCAGGCCGCTGCACAGAGGGCGACCTGTTTCGCCGCTAAGAGTGCATTTTCTGAAAAGTCGGTTAAAAGCAGGATACGTTTCATTGTGCTATAAGTTAGAAATTTATGTCAAGTCGATGTTTAGTATGTAAACAGTTTAAGCCGCTTAAAGTTTACACGCGCGGACCATCATTCTAAAATCTATGCGATTATCGCGTTATGACAAGGTACGAAGAAAAGATGAATTCGCTGTTAAAGGCTTAGTATTGTGATGAGTATCATAAAAAAAGGCAACCGTTATTACGCGATTGCCTTTTTTTATGGGGTTGTCCCGGTTATTTTTTGTTTGCAAAATTGATGATGTAATCCGTCATTACTTTTGCACTTTCATCTTTTACAAAGTCAAGATCCATTTTCGGTTGCGGTTTGCCCTCTTCCCATGCTGGTTTGCCCTGTAATTTCAATAAAGCATTGATACGGTCTCTATTTTTCTTGAGATTGTCATCTTTTTCTTTCTTGAATTTATTCAATTCCAGTGAAATTTTCACGTCCTCATCTTTTTGAGCCTCTTCAATATCCTCTTTTAGGTACTTGTATTCAAGTGAATTTTTGATACGTGTCTCATGTAGGGTTTCGAGCTGTTTGTCCACACCGGTCATATCAGCGACCTTTTTGAAGTTGCTGGACTGGATCTGATCCCAAGGAAGCGCAGATTTTTCTGAACTTTCACCAAATTTCTCTGCGGAGAATTGTGATGGAAATGTAATATCAGGTGTTACCCCTTTATGTTGTGTGCTGCTGCCATTGACACGGTAGAATTTACCCAGTGTAATGTTGATCTGTCCATATTGTGGCGCACCTTCGGGGGTATCAGGATCTTTCTCACCAGAAGCTTTCAGTAACAGGCGGCTTGTTGGACTAATGACACGTGACATGTCTATAGCCGATTGAACAGTTCCCTTACCATAACTTTGTGAGCCAAGGATTACCCCTCTGCCATAATCCTGAATCGCACCGGCAAAGATTTCAGAAGCTGAGGCCGAGAAGCGGTTGATCATCACACCTAGTGGACCATCCCAGGTCACACCGGCATTTTTGTCTTCTTCGACATCAATATTGTTTTTGGTATCTCGTACCTGTACCACAGGTCCTTTGTCGATAAACAATCCTGTCAGGTCGATTGCTTCCGGAAGTGATCCACCGCCATTGAAACGTAAATCAATTAATACGGCATCGACTTTCGCCTGTTTCAGGGTGTCTAAGATTAATCTTACATCCCGTGTTGTACTTTTATAGTTTGGATCACGTCTTCTGTAGGCATCAAAATCCATGTAAAATTTAGGGATATTGATCACCCCGACTTTATACATCTTGCCATCGGCACCTTTGATGTTCATGATTTCTTTTTTCGCGGATTCCTCCTCAACGACGATTTTCTCACGGACCAATGAAACAATGCGTGGATGCGAGTTCATTGGTTGTCCGGCCGGAATAATCTTAAGCCTTACGATGGTTCCTTTAGGTCCTTTTATTTTGGCTACTGCTGCATCCAGTCTCCAGCCGATGATATCTTCAAATTCGCCATCTTTACCTTGTGCGACAGCGATGATCTTGTCATTCACCTGAATGGTTTTATCCTTAAAGATCGGCCCGCCGGGAATGATTTCGTTGATGCTCACGGCCTCGTTGTCAATCATGAGTCTTGCGCCAATGCCTTCAAAAGTATTTGCCATGCCTTCATTGAAAGCCTGTGCATAGGATGGGTTGAAATACGATGTATGCGGATCCACGGCATCCGTAAGCGCCTGCATAATAATCTGGAAGGCGTCATTGGAATTGTATTTTTTTGTCTGCGAAATTAAATTCACATAACGTTTCTTCAATGTTTCCACCTGTTTGGTTTTGGCACTGTCCGTAGATTTTCCACTCGCTGTTTCCAGGTTCAATAAGTCATACTTCACCCGTTTACGCCATTGGTCGTTCGCCTCAGCATCAGTTTTGAACCAGCCTAATTTTTCCCGGTTGGGTTGATAGAATTCATCTTTGGTGAAGTCATGTGTTTTGTCTATTTCAGAAAGCGCATATTGCATTCTTTCCAAATATCTTTTTTTGTAGATATTGAAGATATGGAAAGCAGCAGAAAGATCGCCATCTTTCATATCCTGAGCCAGATTACTCTTGTAAGCCTGAAATTCATCGATATCCGACTGGATCAAGTAATTCTTGCTTTGGTCTAACCCTTTGATCAGATTATCGTAGATAATTCCAGATACCGAATCATTCATTTTGACCTTTTTGTAGCTCGCATTTTCCAATAATCCAATCACTTCTTTCGCGATGATCTGATGCTGGGTACTTGGCTTGAGGCCGCCATCATCTGGAAGCGCCACCCGTGGTGTTGATCCACAGGAGACAATAGATACCACAAAAAGTGCAAATATGAGTTTCCTAAACATATTTTCGACAGTTTTAATAATCATTTTATAAAAAAATTTTCAGCTCTTATTGATAAGCGTGCTAAATTTAGTGAAATTCATAGCACATTGACATAGATTCTAAAAATTTATTTGATTTATCCTTTAATATTTACAAAAAGCTTAAAATACAATTTATTTCTTACTTTTTATTCCTACGGTTGCTATGATCTGATCACAGCCGATTAATTGTACAATTCATTTTTCAGCTGGGTATACGCTTTGTAAGTCTGGTCTGCTGATGGATAATCCTCCAGAACCAGGTAAACTTCGCCCAATTTGTCCAATATCGCCAACGACAGCTGTTTGTTATTCTCATTGGAAGCCAGTTCAGCGGCTTGAATAAATTCTTTGATGGCGACCTTGTAATTACCGTCCTTTTGTTTGGAGGCCGCAAGTAAATATTCGATCTCCGCAAGTTCGCCGATCAGTTTTTTTGCATTGGCCAGATCGCGTGCCTGCAGCAAAAACCACTGTGCCTGTGTGTATTTATTTTGTTTAAAGTAAATCTCCGCAAGCATTTCCCAGGCGAATATTTTGCCTTCATAGGCTTTTGATTTATTGAATAGGGGAATGGCACTTCGGATAATGTTATTTTCCGCGGCTTTAAAGTTTCCTTGTCCTGCACGTGCCATGGCAATTAATAACCAAGCATTGGCCTGTTCGAGATAGCTTTTGCTGACTGTCGCATGGTTATGGTATTTTTGGGCACTTTCTTCCGCTTTGATAAAGTCTCCATTGTACAATTGAAAATTACTCAGATTCAGATTGATTGTAGCAATGTCATCTTTATTGTCGGTACGGTTGGCCAAAGACAGTGCATCATAAAGGAATTTTGAGGCATTGCTGCTGTCGTTATTTTTAATGGCAAATAGCGCGGCCTCATTCGCCAGGGCGTAACCCGCAATCCAGTTTTCAGATTTCTTTTGGTTCTCGATGGCATTATTCCATGCTGCGGCATCGACAGGAACGGGGTTTATCAGGTATTGAAAATGCCCCATGTTATTGGTGCTTTTCAATTGCAGTAACAGGCGTTGGAAGAGCAGCTGTCTGGCAATTTCCTTGCTAAAGCCCTTTTTATCACTATAATTATCTTCAATAATTTCGTTTTCAGTCTTTGGAGGAGGCAGGAAATATACCTCTGGGCCTACACCTTTAAATGAAACATCATATTTTTTTATCGCCCCCGTATAATCCTTTGGGGCTTGCTGTGCCGCCACCTTACCGCTCATTCCAAGGGTCAGGATTAGGGCAGTCAGAAGTCGGGTCCAGTATTTTGTCATCCTTTAAAATGATTACGTCGTCATAAACGTGTATTACAAACTTAGATAAATTGCATGCCAAAAGCAATCTATCGTTTTATCTTCAATAAGCTGGCAAGCTCAGGTCTGCTTCCACAAGCATTTTAAATACAATAGAGCGAACCTTATTGTTCTCAGCAATAAAGAACTTATACTAGAGCAAACTCAGATAAATTGTATAGTGAAGGCAATTTATCGTTCTCTGCTCAGCCATAAAGAACTTATACTAGAGCAAATATGAAGAAAAATTGTGTGAAAAAATGTTAAAGATATCTCAATACCCATATCTCAATACTAAATACTAATTTTGTGTTATGGCAACACGTATCCCGCTTGCAGAAAGACTGCGTCCACATCAATTGAATGATTATGTGGGACAGCAACATATTGTCGGCCCTGATGCAGTCCTGTATCATGCGATTCAACAAAAAAATATCCCTTCGATGATCTTATGGGGCCCTCCAGGGGTGGGAAAAACAAGTCTGGCGCTGTTAATTGCGAAAGAGCTGGATAGACCTTTTTTCTCCTTGAGCGCTATACAAGCTGGTGTAAAGGATATCCGTGAGGTGATCGATAAAGCCGAGCGACTGATGAATTTCAATCAGGATCAGCCCATTCTGTTTATTGATGAGATACACCGTTTTTCCAAATCCCAACAGGACTCCTTGTTGGGCGCTGTCGAAAGGGGCTTGGTTACACTGATCGGTGCCACCACCGAAAATCCCTCATTTGAGGTCATATCAGCATTGCTTTCCCGTTGTCAGGTTTATGTGCTCGAGCATTTGTCTGAAGAGGATCTTATTGGCCTTGTGCAAAAGGCCTTGCATGAGGACGAATACCTCCAAAAGCATGAAATTGTTGTCGAGGAATATGAGGCGCTATTGCGGTTGTCCGGAGGTGACGCACGCAAACTATTGAATGTGCTTGAGCTTGTGGTCAATGCGGCGGTTCTCCACAGGGAGCCGATTACGAATGCTTTTGTCCTGCGGCAGGTGCAGCAGAACATGGCGATATACGACAAGGCGGGCGAACAACATTACGATATTATTTCAGCTTTTATTAAGTCTATTCGTGGGTCCGACCCCAACGCTGCCGTGTACTGGCTGGCGCGCATGATCGAGGGGGGAGAAGACCCTTCATTTATCGCCCGTAGATTACTGATTTTAGCATCCGAGGATATTGGAAACTCCAATCCCAATGCGCTCTTGTTGGCCAATAACTGTTTTCAGGCAGTGAATGTAATCGGCTGGCCCGAATCGCGTATTATTCTGTCGCAAACCGTTATTTATCTGGCCACTTCGGTCAAGAGCAATGCCTCTTATGAAGCGATCAATAAGGCCCAAGCGCTGGTGAAGCAGACTGGTGACCTATCGGTGCCCCTGCACATTCGCAATGCACCGACCAAGCTGATGAAAGAACTCAATTATGGAGCAGAATATAAATATGCGCATGCCTATCCCGGAAATTTTGTGGTACAGGAATTTCTGCCAAAGGAAGTCAGTGGCGTAAAATTATATGAACCCGGACAAAATCCTCAAGAAGAGAAGATCCGCCAGAGTCTACGCGACAAGTGGAAAGAGAAGTACCGATATTAAAGCCAGGAGGTCGCATAAAATAGCAAAGGCGAGCTTGTAGGCCCGCCATTTGCGAATATGGACAACGAAATTATGCTTCTGTCGTGCGGGTATTTTTAGGTACAAATGACCTTTTTGGAGGCAAAGGCTTTGTTGGACTATTGCCGCTGTCGTCAGCAACAGTCTGCTCTTTGCTTTTAGGCGTAGCTGTACCCTGACCATTCGCGACATCTTTTTTGGCTGTTTGCGCCATCTTTTTGAAGATCAACAAGCCGATGATCCCTAAAGACAACCAAAGGAGATCCACCAGTAAAATGTCATTTGAGCCCGAACGAAACGTTTCCCAAATCCAGTTTCCGGTTTTTATACCATTGACAATTGGTACTGCTAATGACAACACTGCGCCTAAGAGAAGAGTCTCCCGATTGGTTTTTCCGATATTTCGACGGATAATGTAAAAGACTCCCAAAGCCAGCCAGCTATAAAAATAAACGTGAAATATAAAAGATTGGTCCACCTTCGTCGCCAATTTAACAGCGATAAAGGTTGCTGCGGTAACCGGAAACATGGTTAGACAAGCAGCCATAAATACATTGGCTGCCCAAAAGTTGAAGACACGCTTACGTTTTGGGATATTGTTTTTGTCACGTGCCACCAGCCAGATCAGAATACCCGAAATAATAACAAAACAGCCCATTATGCCGAGCACAAAATAAATGATCTTGATGGGATAACCGCCAAAATCCGCTAGGTGCAGGCGGTAAATGAACCCTTTCATATAATCCAGATAACTGCCATTTTCTGATGCCGATTTCTCGAAAAGTACTTTATTGTCCGCCACCCGATAGATGATTTTACCTGATCCGGCAAAGTTCTTATCCATATCGGCATCATATAGGGCAACCACATGCATGCTCTTGTCACCATAGTTTTTGATGAAGATACGGTTCATATGGCTGTTTGGCCATTTGCTTTCCAGCTTATCCAAAAAATCCCCCATCTTAAAAGCTGTCGTGAGTGGCTCATACAAATAGGTGTATTTTGTGTTGTCGCTATAGCCAAGTGCTTCATATACTTGATCCTCCTTGCCATCGTACAGGTATTTGCTAAATGGGACGACAAGGACGGAACTGACGATCAGTACGATGCCTGTGAGCGCATACATAAACTGGTACGGGAACCCGATGACGCCCAGAGCCGTATGCATGTCTGTCCATACCGTTTTCCATTTATTTCCGGGTCTAAAGACAAAGAAGTTTGATTTTATTTTATCCCAATGGAGCATGAGACCGGAGATCAGGGCAAACAGGAAAATAAAGGATACCAGACCCGCAAGGGTATATCCGAAGGGTCTGCCGATATTGATCCCGATTTGGTTAAGCGGTGCTAAAAAGTGCAGGCGATACAAAAATTCACCCATCGTATAACCATCGCTGTAATCTGACGGTTTTTTTGTGGTCAGGTCATAAGAAAAATACATGGAATCTTCATTTCCACGTCGACCGCGACCACGTCTTTTCTTTTTTTCGTCCTTGCCTTTCGCATCTTTTACCGCTGCGCCTTTATTTGCTGCCGCGAGCCGTTTCTTTTCGGCCAATTCTTTTTCCGCAGCGACTGCTTTCGCTTTATTCGCAACTATCGTATCCTGGGATGCGTCGATATTGACATAACTCGAATGACCATTGTGTTGCATGTAAAAGGTAATATCCCTTCCTTTCAGTTCTTTGATCTGCCCAATAGAATCCAGGAGTTGGTCGAAAACCAGGTTTCGGTAGCTGCCACCTTTGTCCGATTCATTTTTTTGCCAGGCATTGATCTCATTTTTAAAAAATGAAAAAGAACCCGCGAAAAAGATCACATACAAGATCGCGCAGATGATTATTCCCGAGATCGTATGGGTATTGAAATAAATATTATAACGTCTTAAATTCATAGGTCAGGTGGTTACAGGTAGATAAAGATGCTGTAGAATAGCGCAATCAAAAGCAAGTAGATACCCCAGATCAACCAGCCACTTCTGGCGAGAAAGGCGACAAGCAATAAGATGCCCCATACGATAAAACCTGTTACATAGGCGGTGATCAAGATGTCTGTTTTGTCAAACACTTTGGTGAGACACAAGTGAAGGTAGAGCATCACAAAATAGCCACCGAAGAATCCCGCGGTTAATTTGAGGAACCGCTGAAAGGGATGGCTTAAATATTTTTTATTCGCTGGCATGGCTTAGAAGATAATAGTTTCCAATAGGAGAGCGACCAGAAAAACCACAGTAAGTTGTTTCCATTGAAAGTAGTGGTATGGCCATAAGAGTACGATCAGACTGAAAAATCCCATGCTATAAGCACCAAAAGCTAATGTTCCCGAAAGAAGCCCCTGTAAATACATAGTCAGTACCCAGGAAAGGCCAAGCAGGACGATACCCAGTATCTTCGCACGCATCTTATCACTCACCAGGGGGAGTATGAGCGCTGGCGCATGCTTGATCTTGACTTTTTCTGATGAACAGAACCAGAAAAAACTACCAGCAAAAATGAGCAGGAGTAAAAATGTGTACATAGTTGGTTATGCGGTTTTATACAGATACCCAATATGCGACCTATCAGCATATTGGGTATGTATTGTAAGTATAAAATGAGATTAGTCTAAATGTTCGATTGCGGTGATCGATCCGCCTTCAACTTCCAGACCTCTGGTAGCGGTAGCTGCAGCAGCATCGATCTTGTAGACATAGCTTTTGCCCGATTTTAAGTTCACACCGATGTAGCCTGTTTTGCCATCTTTCTTACTGTAATTGTTCCGTTGTGTAAATGTTTTTATTTCGTCGGCTTTTGGTAATCCACTGATCGTTTTAAATGTTTTATCGACCACATTTACTGCAGCAATGGTTGTTTCCGCACTGTAGCTACCATCGGATTGTTTCTTTTGGGAGCTCACGATAAAGTTGTTGCCACCTACATATGTCCAGTTAATAATGTTGTATCCTCCAGAAACCTGAGAAATATTGAAGAAATAGTTTTTGTCAAATTCTGTTGCGCCTGAAGCAATCTTTAAGATAGCCGAAGGATTAGTTGTTGTGATTTTAACGTCTTCGCCCACTTTTGATTCTGCGTTGGCAGCAGAGAATGCATAGATATCACCATTTTCAACTGTACCTAGACCATTGGTAAAGTATTGGCCTATATAGCTTGTACGCTCGTCGGTAAAAACTTTTTCAAGCTTCATGTCCGGGTAAGAATAGACTGCAATCCATGCTTTATTTGGCTGTGTAGTTGTAAAATTACGGTCCTGAATTGACATAATAGGCGCAAATACTTTGTTGCCCACTTGGGTTAACCAAGTAAAATATCCTATTTCTCCATTATTGGTCAGCTCAAGTGCCTTTATTGTACCTTCACCTACCATGGAAAGACTATTGGTGTTTACCCTGTACCAGGTATGTGTAGGAGTGGTTGGATTTCTGGTCATTTTGGCCATCAATACATCGTCGTTGACAGGGGCAAATGCCGCTACGGTTTCCGACTGGAAATTGGTCAATTTCTTTAATTTTCCATCCGTCAGTTTATAAGCTGTCACAGCTCCGGGGTTACCTTGTCCGTATAAGAAGCTAAAAAATTTGTTATTCGTTGTCAAATAGTATCTCCATGTTCCATCTTGTTCAATACCATTTCCGATAATGGACACTTTACCGTCATCAAGCGAGCTGGATGTGACTAAATAGTCAGCTACCCCAGTACTGGCAATAGGTGTCACGGCAACAATATATTTTCCCGCACCTGGAGTAGGATCAGGATCCACCGGATTGGGGTTTTCACTTTTGGAGCAAGATGTTATTAAGATAGCTGCTGCTAAGACTGATAATAATGATTTTGTTTTCATGTTTAAAATATTATGCGTTATTATTTATTGAAAAAGTAGCGTAAGTTAAGATAGAATCCACGGCTTGGTTTCTGTAAACTAAAGTTATCAACCAGACGGTTGTCCGTTAGGTTTTTACCTTCAAAGGCAATATTGTAGCGTCCGTTGGCGATGGAATAGACGACATTGCCATCCAGTGCCATTTGCATTGGAATCTGTCTTTTTTCGGACTCCTCATCGGTACCCCCCAATAGTGGCCAGTAAAGCCAGAAGCGATGTACATATTGTAGACTGCCACCGAATGTTAATTTATTGTCCTTACCACCAAAATCATATAGCGTGACAGCAGCATTTAGATTTCCAAAGAGGTACGGAATATTCGGCATTGTTTTTTTATACAATGGACTTATGCCTGTATAATCAGGTTCGTACTTCTGTGTATTGACAACGGACTGATAGGTCATATTAAGGCCTGCTGTAAACCAGTTGCTGTGTGAATAGTGCAAGTCCATGTCACCACCGATGGACCGGACCCCATCTCTATTGTCGGAGATATATTTGGTTTGGTTGTTATTGAGCCTTTGGTAGATGAAATTGTCCGCATTTCGATAAAATGCATTGGCCATCAAGGAAAAACGGTTGGCAGCATTCAATGCGAAATCGTAATTTATACCGAGGTTAAAATTATTGCTGTTTTCAGGTTTTAACGCAAAATTTCCTTCATAGTTCTCCACGTCGCCAAACAGTTCATCTGGGGTAGGCATCCGTACAGTCAATTCATAAGAACCTTTCAATTGGAAAGATGGTGTAAAGTAATAGGCTAGCGCTGTTCCATAGCCCCATTTTGATAGATCTTTGACAAGCTCATTGGCTCCATTTACATTATGCTGGTGGTAATTTTTTACGAAAGCATTGACGCTGTAGCGGTCTTTTACATCGTATTGATAACCGAAAGTCAACACATTTTTTTGACTGAGTTTTGCCCGCTCCAAAGAAGTATTTTGCGGATTTACTTCATCGCTTCCCATTCGTTTAAAGCTGTTGAACACATCCGTTATCGACAAGCTGTGATTTTCGGAGAGTTTATAGTTTAAAATAGCATTGGCAACAGCGAGATTATTCTTGTATTTGTACATGGAATAGGAACTTTCCCCGCCCTTTCCGGGGATATACTTCCGATTGCCATACCAGTCAAACCGTGCATATACGGTATCAATATTCTGTTCCGTACCGACGTTGATATTACCATTTAGCGTCAGGTCCAGACCTTTTACAAATAAATCAGACTTCTTATATTTGAAGGTTGGCATTACCGTAGTGCCTCTGCGGTGCCAGCCACCAAATGGAGTTTCCATCCGGGCTCCGGTCTGAATTTCTTTGTAACTTTTACCCAATACGATTCCAAAAAGCAACTTATCCGCGTACGGCTTATTGACCACACCGATATTTGCAATCAGGGATTCGTTGTGATAGGTATCATGGAATCTTTTTACTCTGACACCTTCTTTATACTGCTGTGTATTGAGGTCGGCGACATCTACTGTAACCTTATAATTATTGTCGGAATAGTTTTGAAAGGCATTCAGTTGGAAAAATAATCCGCTTTTTGTGGTATGTGCCGCATTGATTACGGTTCGGTGCGTATTAAAGGAGCCAAAAGAATAAGAGGCATCCACGTAGTTTTTAAACCGGTCTCCCGTTACAATATTGACGGCACCGCCCAGTGCGTCAGAACCCAGCCATACAGGTACGACACCTTTATAGACTTCTATACGTTCAGCGATATTGATGGGGATATTGTTGATCTGAAAAGCTGAACCAAAATTTTCCATGGGGATACCATCAATAAAATAACGGACCTGACTTCCATTGAAACCATTTAGCATTAGGTTAAAGTTGGAGCCCACGCCCCCGGATTCACGTACACGTACACCCGCCACTTGATCAAGTGCGCTTGAGATGTTCAGTGTTGTATTATAAAGCTTGGTTGCATCTACAGCAGTTACATTGAAAGCCTGCCGGTTCACTTCCTGAGCCTTCGTACGGCCAAATACTTCCACCTGGTCAATTTCTTTTTGATCCGATGTAAGTTCAAGGTCGAATGTATTTTCGCCAGCTTTTAGGACAATAGTTTTCGTTATATTTCTATAACCTATCGCAGAAGCTGTTATTGTCACACTTCTTTGGTCGATATGTTTGATTTCATAATACCCTGCTTCATCTGTTGATGAGTTGAGATCACCGATTCGTATGGTCGAAGCCGCAATCCCCTGTTGGGCTGTGGTTTTGACATACCCTTTTAATGATGCAGTAAATTTTTGCGCCTGCGCGCTGAATGCTAATAGGATAAGCAGAAAGATACTATTGTATTTGATGTTTTTCATGTTATGTTGATCGCTTGATCTATTTGGTAGATTCGGAATCCCTGTTGTTTTAAAAATTTATTTAGATTAATTATAAACAGCGCAAATGTAAGAAATATCTTCATACAGACAAATGAAATTGTTAAAAAATGTTATTTATTACAGTAGCGCATCATGGGGAGGTTGCGTTTTTTTTCATTGCGGATCAGCTAAAATTATTTATGTTTGTTTTACAAATGTTTCAAGTATGAACACAATGCGTGTAAAACAAGTAGGGCGTCTGGCTACGATATTGCTCTCCGGCCTTTTTATTCTCTCCTGTAAAAAGGATAATCCCGAGCCCGAACCGGAGCCCGAACCAACTGACCGCACCGAAGGTCAGCTTATTAAAGACGATATTTATAAATATTATAAACTCTATTCCGTATGGGCGGATGGATCTATTCCGGATTATTTAAAAGACCCGGCTCAATATACCGATCAATATGGTTCGGCGAGCAATGTGCTTGAGGCACTCAAAAGGCTGACACCTGTCCATGTGGCGGCTGGTTACTCGGGCGTTTTTGACCGCTTTTCCTTTATGGAAGGTATCAACGGTTACAATATCGCCGGGCAGGCCAGTACAAAGATGGATAATAACGAAGGTTATGGTATTTCCGTGCAGTGGTTTTCGATAGACAGCAAGACCGCACAGCCTTATATTTCCTTTGTGGAAGGGGGATCTCCGGCACAGGTGGCCGGGTTTAAACGCGCGGATATTATTACTTCTGTCAATAATGACAAAGAAAATTATTCGGTCGAAGTTACCTGTCCCGATCCCGGCGGAAGCTGCGAAGTAAAGGACCCTGCGGCCTACAGCCGGCTGCGGAACAATATCAATTCAGCATTGGATGCGGCAAGTCTTACCCTGCAGGTGAAACGTGCTGATAATAAGCTGTTCGAGAAGCCGATGAACTATAACAATTCGTACGTCATCAATCCAGTCTATAAGGATACGATTTACCTCAATAGTGGCAATAATATCGGTTATCTGGCCTTATCGTCTTTTGAGGAAATTGAAAATAACAATCAAAATCAGAGAAATATCGATGCGGCCTTTACGCAATATGAGGCTAAACAAATCAAAAGCCTCATTGTTGATCTGCGTTACAATGGCGGGGGCTATGTAGATGCGGCCATTTATATTGCTGATAAGATCGGTGGCACCAAGACCAAAGGTAAGTTGATGCTGACCTATGAAATGAACAAGTACATGCAGTCGGATGCAGCAAAGAGCTTAAGAGATCAACTGAATATGTATGATACCTACTTCGACGGACGAAGTGCCTTGAATCTCAATAAAGTTTATTTCCTGGTGAGTGAAGAGACAGCTTCAGCCGCGGAGATGCTGATTAATGTGCTGGTGCCGCACCTTCCGGTTGAGATCATTGCCACCGAATCAAGGACATATGGCAAGCCTGTTGGATTTTTTGAACAGAAAGTCCGGGATAAAGTATCCTATTGGCCAGCTTCATTTATCCTGAAGAACGCACGCGGAAATCTTGGCGAAAAATATAACAAGGGTACTGACCGAAACCTGCGTGATTATTGGGATGGCCTTGTTCCTGATATTTCTGGCGTCGGTGACGATGTTTCAGCCGATGTCGGAGATCCTGCGGAGAAAATGCTGGCAACAGCTTTAGCGGATGCGGCTCCGTCGACCAAAACCCGGGCAGCATTGCGCAGTATTTCTTCCCGAGCGATCCAAACCGTGGATCAAGGCAAAATGCATACTAGGCCAGAGCGGGGTATGATCAAGACAAGAAGCAAATAAGTTAGTGCTGGCACAGTGTGCTGAGAGCACTAGGCTGTATGATAATAGCTAAAAGAGATTAAAAGGTCACCGGATAATTATGTTATCCCGTGACCTTTTAATTTAATGGAAGGCTCAATACGAATTATTTACGGTCAAATATGAAGGAATGACACAGCTGGGCAGCAGCAGCGTCGGGTAAGCACTGTAAATAACCTACCGGTATTTCAGCTACAATTTTTTCGAGAATTGTATTCATTCCTGAAAAAAGATCTTTGTTCCATCGGATTGCTGTACAGCTCGGGAGCACCGCAATAAAGCCCTTGATTCCGGGCTGCCATGTAAATGTATTGGCGGGAGCCTGTTGTAACCGTACGAATGCTTTTAAGGGCTGCCGTTCATTTCTATAGCAGGGTGTTTTGCCGCTCCAGGGAGTTCCATAGATAAAAATCCCATCTTCTGTTATGCGGATGGCCGGATTGTCGTCATTCAGCAATGCCGTATTGGGGATATGTGTCAGCCAAAGCCGGCTATGTGTGCTTTTTCCGGTCCCGCTTTTACCTAGAAAGGCGATTCCATTACTGTCGTGATTAACCACAGAAGCGTGAATCATTACAGTATCATGTAGGAGGCTGGCTTGGCCAAATATCATCATGGACATCCAGGTGATCACGGCACTCTGTTCATCCGCCGAACTCTCAGGGACATAGATCGTCGATTCTTCAAAGTTACGGTTACTGTATTGGTACCATGTGCCATTGCCCTTCTCATTTACAATGGTCGTAATAAAGGTATCACCCTTTTCATAAAAACGGAATCGGTCGCCCCAGGCGATCGAGTCATCTGTGCGTAATGTCCCCATATCGACTGTTACCGGAGCCTTGTCCAAACTGATATTGATGACAATTTCAGCTTTATAGGTACCTACCCAGTGAAAATCCTGGAAGGAGCGAAGAAGTTGATATAAGGGAAATTCCTTAGGGTGGTTAAATTCCAGCAATAATTCCGCAATATGGTAGCGGGTTCGAGCGAACTCAGGTGATTTGGTGATATCCATGATTCAGTTCATCTTTTGATTAATTACTTCATGAGCTTGCAAGCTCGGTTTGTTTTAATCTATTGATATTAGTTGAAATATCCAGATTCTTTTTATTGATGTTGATATGTTGCCATTCCGATCTTCCTCAATCGAGGTAAATGCGATGCGGACATTTATCCGCCAGATTCAAGTCGTGCGTTACAAATAGACATATTTTATGTTTTCCATATTCCAGCAGGCGATGCGTTAGCGTATCCGAGGTTGTGCGGTCCAGCGCTGAGGTAACTTCATCAAAGAGCCAGATATCACCGTCATGCATCAAGGCACGCGCAATGGCGATACGTTGGGCTTGTCCCTCCGATAGGCCCATTCCTGATTCGCCCACTAACGTATCCACACCGTCCGGAAAATCATATACAAATTCGGAACAGGCCAGCCAAAGCGCTTTATCAATATCCAGGGGGCTATCTTCTTTCACATGAAGCATGAGATTTTCCCGTATCGTTCCGCTGAAAAGCGAATTGCCCTGCGGAATATAGGCAAAGTTGACACGGTGTTTTGCTTCCAGCGATCTTTCACCGTCTTTGTCAACCACTGTGATGTCACCTTTTTCAGCTTTGAGCAATGCCAGCAACAGCCGGATCAGGGTTGTTTTTCCTTTTCCGCTCGGGCCGATAATTGCCGTTGGCTCGCCCACTTTTAGCGAGAGGTTGAGCTGCTGCAATACCCACTTATCCTCATAGCGAAAAGACAGGTCCCTGATACGCAGCTCTTCTGTCCCATTTAATCGCTCCTGTTCTACCTGAGGTTCAATCTCACCCTCCTGTAATTCCAGGAGCCGGTCTGCGGATACACGAAAGCGGACGAAGCCGGGGATATAGCCGATCAAGGCAAGAATTGGGCTCTGAATGCGCGCCACCAGCTGCAAAAAAGCCGTCATTGTTCCGAAAGTGATCTGCCCGGATTGTAGCCGATAGACCCCCCAGATAAAGGCGACCAAATACCCCGCATTCATGGCTACCTTCATCGCCCCCTGCGTATACGTCGAAAAATTGATCTGACGCATTTTCAGCATAAAAAGCTGTTGTTGACTTGCCGTCAATTTCGCACGCCTCTTGGGGAAAATACCCATGGCACGGATCAGCAGGCGGAAGCGCAGATTTTCCTGGAGGACCTTTGAAAAATTACTTTCCTCCTCTTTGACCTCCTTGCTGAGTTTGCGCATTTTACGGAAGTAAATCTTTGAAAAGACAAAGAGGGGTGAGATGGCCAGAATCATCAGGGCCAGCATGGGGTCCATATACCACAAGAAACCCACAGAAGCCAATAGTTGGACAATCGTCAATACAAAAGAAAGTACGGTACTGGCGATGGTGTTGGCCACTTCTTCACAGTCCGTCTGAATCCGGATCTGGATATCACCTGTATGCCAGTTTTTGATCAATCGCCATACCGATAACATCTGTGCATCGAGCATATGACGCTGCAACTGGAGTGTCAGCATCAATTTGATCCGTTCCAGCAGACGGCCCGAAAAGCCTTTGATAGCCACATTGAGCGTAATACTACTTATAATGCCGATCAACAGCCATTTGAGTGGCAATTCTCCCGGGGAGGTTGCGACATCAACCGCTTTTTTGGACAGGTATACAAAGAGAAGGGACAGACCGATGCATATCAGCTCCAATACAAAATAAAGAAGCAATCTGCCGCGATAGCCCTCGCTGACGGACCATGCCCAGCGTGCATGTTGTTTCAGGCTGTTATTGTTCATTTGGATAGATCAATGGAAAGGTTATTTTTCCAATAGTCCTTGTTTTTCAAAATCTCCAAGTAACACTTTGGCATCGGATTGTGCTTGCTCCGCATCTACTTCATAGTTATCACAGAGCAGTTCAACGATTGTTGTCTGATCAAACTCTTTTCCTTTGAGTTGTTCCCAAAGCCATGCCGCAGAACTGTTCAGCGTGTACACGGTCGATAGGTCAATGCTATCCTGGCTGGGGTCAACAATTAAATGATCTGAACCAATTGTTCTCAATACTAAATCCGATCTTAATTTCATATGTAAATTATCTGTTTTTAATGGTCATATCCTGTTTTCGGATGTTGTCTTCTTAAAAAAAGGATATGTTGGGGCAAAATATAATAAATAAAACCAAAGTTAATAATTATTTTCCATCAGTATCACCTGTTTTATCGCTAAACGATGCGTTTCAATTTTGCGATAATCCTGCGTAGCAGGCGGATACGGTACCAGGCCAGACCACGCAATCTTGCCCAGCGGTAATTTAAATTAATTTCCTCGGCTGATTGCTGTGGATAATGGACCGAAGCGACAGCAATAATATCTGTCGGGTCTATATACTCTTTTAATACGAGATTACCGTCCCCGGCCAGGATGATCTGCCCATTTATTCTTCCGACATATCGGTGAAAAACATACTTCCCTTGATGTTTGGCCAATAGATTACTTCCTGGCAGCAATGCCCCGCCGCTGTAAGCCAGCAACAAAACGCTGTCACCGTCCCGAATAAAGGGGCGCATGCTGCCGCCTTTGATACGGATACGCACCTCCTTACCTTCATCCAGCATACGTTGTACTTCAGTAAAATAGAGGTCATTGGAAATGATACGTGTCTTCTTGTCTTCCGAATATCCGGTCATATCCTATGGCTTGGGTTGAACGAAATACTGAATTACGGGTTGCAAGTAAGTGTCTTTCAAAAGGACTCTCTTGTTTTCATCCAGAAGATAAATGGTTGGCGAAGCTTTGAGGTCATATAGATTGAACGATAAGATCTTGCTTTCGCTGTCGAAACCGTTGATCCATTTTTCGGAAATTTCGGGCATATAATCCTTCCATTTGTTGCGGTCGCCCCAAGGGTCAATAGCCAGCACCTGCACCTGTTGCTGTTCAAACAGCTGGACCAGTTGTGGCGTATCGCGGAGTTGATGGATCGTTTCTTTGCAATGCGAGCATTCTGGATCATAAAAGAGCAAGAAGGTATATTTCCCTTTTGTCTGCGATAACTTCTGTTTTTTTCCATTCGCTAGCTCATAACTGAAGTCTTCTGCCAGCTGTCCAGCCTTATTGCGCAATAGCAATTTGTAGATCGGCCTATAAGCCTCTTTTTCCAGGTCTGACAGCAGATCCGTTTTGATCAGGTAACGCAATACCGACTCATAGACAATGTCATTCCGCATGGGCGAATTGCCGTCATAAAGATAGCGTTCGTATAGTTTAATGAAATGGTCAAAGTTCGGCCTATTGGATTTGGCCTTATCCAACATCCCGTCCACCGCCTTATCCCTTAGGGCGGAATCGGGGGTTGTCGATAGCAGCCCGATGAAATCAGCAAGTTTTTGTTCACCGATGTCCGGATTCTTCACCTGCGCAGTATCGTTCATGTCAAATTTGTCCCAGAAATGGAGCAGACTGCTGTCGGTAGTACTAGTCATACTTGCCTTTTGCGGCGTTGTTTCGTTACTTTCCTTTTTTGAATTATTATTTCCGTTGCAGGCCCACAGCAGGCCTACGATCAGGCCCATCGGTAACCAAAACCCAAGAGTTGAACTTTTCATTCGTTGCGTTTAATTATTATGCTTTCCAAACATAGTTAAAACCTATTTCATTTTCAAGCGTATGCTAAACTATGTGCGAATTATAATCAGTTCGGTTCAATCCTCCCTGCATAATAACTGATATCTAAATACTATTTGTTAACTTTACCGCAAGTTTTAGAGGAGCAAACATGCAATCAGGATTAAGTTTTACAGCAATAGATTTCGAGACAGCTACGGCCAACCAAAATTCCGCCTGTGCCATTGGGCTGGTGGTGGTGGAGCGGGGTATTATCGTTGATGAATTTTATTCGCTGATCCGGCCTCCTCAGAATCAATATATGTGGCAGACAACACGTGTCCACGGTATCAGACCAAAGGATACGGCTGAAGCGCCGACATTTAAAGAATTATTTCCTCGTATTCTTCCATTGATCAATAACCGGATTATGGTTGCGCACAACGAGCTATTTGATAGGGGAGTTTTGCGCAAGACCATGAACTATTATAATCTAGCTTATGATAGTTTGGGTCTCATGGAT
The DNA here is from genome assembly GCF_011064245.1 of Sphingobacterium sp. DR205. NCBI lineage: Bacteria > Pseudomonadati > Bacteroidota > Sphingobacteriia > Sphingobacteriales > Sphingobacteriaceae > Sphingobacterium > Sphingobacterium sp. DR205. The sequence goes on from NZ_CP049333.1 coordinate 210,349, forward strand.
AAATGGGAGTGTACCTTCAAGATCTATCAGGAGAAGGGTTTTAAGCCAGCACGGCTTAATGCCTGTTGTGAAGTTTTAGGAATTGAGCTTAACCACCATGAGGCACTTTCCGATGCGCGTGCCTGTGCCAATCTATACCTTAGACATGCCGATGTCCCCTCTTTGGCATGATTTTTCGTTAAATCTTCGTATAAAGAAGGTAGCATCATGTTTTAATTTTTATCTTTGGTATAGGTGTACTGCCGTTTTATTATAAATTTTTAATATTCAATTAGACTATGATTACTATTCCAGCCAAGGGCATGCGTATCGGGATTACTTTCAGTGCGTTTGACCTCTTGCACGCGGGGCATATCAAAATGCTTGAAGATGCCAAACGCCAATGCGACTTTTTGATCTGTGGCCTACAGACCGACCCAACATTGGACCGGCCGGAGAAAAACAAGCCGGCACAGACCGTGGTCGAGCGTTACATCCAGCTTAAAGGCTGTAAATATGTGGATCAGATTGTGCCATACGCTACAGAGCAAGATCTGGAGGATGTACTCCGTTCTTTTAATATTGATGTACGTATCGTTGGGGACGAATACCGGGAGAAAAACTTTACCGGGAGGGCATATTGTGAGGAAAAGGGGATTGAGTTATATTTTAATAGCCGGGATCACCGTTTTTCGAGCTCGGGTCTACGCAAGATTGTGGCCAATGCCAATTTGGAAGAGGAATCCATTTTAAAATCAGACCTTTCATCAACAATTTAAAGAAGATAACGAAATGAAGATAGGAATAACTTTCGGTGTATTTGATTTGTTGCACGCCGGCCATATTATGATGTTAGAAGAAGCAAAACGCCATTGTGATTATTTAATCGTTGGCCTGAATACCGATCCTTCGGAGGTGTCTCCGGAAAAAGCGAAGCCTACGCAGACCATCGTAGAACGTTATATCCAATTGGAGGGCTGTCGTTATGTGGATGAGATTATACCCTATGAGACAGAGCAGGATCTTATTGATATGATCAAGGCTTTGCCAATCCATATGCGTATTATTGGCGAGGAGTATCGAGATAAAGATTTTTCTGGCCGTCTGTATTGTGTGGAAGAAAATATCGAGATCTATTATAACAAACGTACACATCGTTTTTCGAGTACGGGACTGCGTAAGGTCGTAGCCGATAAGGAAGCTGAGAAAAAATAATATTATGAGTACAGTTATCCATGTGGTATTAACAGGTGGGGTAGGGAGTCGTTTATGGCCACTTTCACGCAAGAGTTATCCCAAACAATATCTCTCTTTATTCAAAGAGGGTTCCTTGTTTGAAATGACCATTAAGCGCAATCAGTCCTTGTGCGGTCAGGTCATTGTCGTAGGCAATCGTGATAATCATGGTCTGAGCCGGGAGGTGATGGAAAACAATAAGATAGACTATATTGATATTGTTGAAGCTACACCACGTAATACCGCTGCGGCAATTGCCTTTGCAGCCTTTGCAGCTCAGCCGGATGATATTTTGATTGTAACGCCCTCTGATCATGTTATTGTTGGGGAGAAGGAATATGCAGAAGCGATAAAAGCTGGTATTGAAAAAGCGAATAAAGGCTATATCGTTACTTTCGGTATCCATCCGACTCGACCGGAAACGGGTTATGGCTATATTGAATACAAAGATGATAAGGTGTTATCTTTTCGGGAGAAGCCCAATCAGGATACCGCAGAGGATTTTATAGAGCGAGGCAACTTTCTCTGGAATTCAGGGATGTTCTGTTTCCGTGCAGACACTTTTCTAAGTGAATTACAGAATTTCGAACCCAGGGTCTATGCAACGGCATTTAATGCCTGGCAGCATCGCCAGGATGGGGAGCTTGATCTAGCCTTGTCCAAAGAGATCCCATCGATTTCGATTGACTATGCCGTTATGGAGCGATCGAAGAAAATTCGCGTAGTCGCTACGAGTTTTCAATGGTCTGATCTGGGCTCCTTTGAATCCATGTACGATTATCTAAAGCAGACTGGCCATCCAGTTGACGAGAATGGAAATATGGTGATCGGTACGGATGTTTATACTGCTTTTGTCGGCTTACGGGATAGCATTCTGGTGCATACGAAGGATGCCATACTGGTTCTGCAAAAAGAAAAATCTCAGGATGTCAAAAAAATATACAATACATTAGAACGTCATCAGTCCAAGCTGATTGACTAGATTTAAAGAGAAATAAAGACGCCTGATCATTTTTTTGGTCAGGCTGTTTTATTTTCAGGTTGTCCTTGTTATTAAATCTTGTTTTCATAAAACAGCGTTGTTAACACAAAGTTAACGTCTGTATACTGTTGTTTTGAAGGATATTCTCAAATGTCCCCTATTTGTCTCTGGTTGATTTAATGTTGAATTAATAGTAATATCAGATATTTGGTTTTGTTTATTAGCACCTTTGTGTGCAACATCTTAGTCATTTAATTTTAACCAACATATTGATATGGTGATCATAGTTATACTTATTTTTTTATTTTTAGGCGGGTATCTTTTTTGGAGGAAAAGACAGCTGGAACAACGATTTAACCGATGCGTCGGAATGACTGTGAGTTATATGTTTCAGGAGCGTCCCGGGCAATACAGTGGAGATAGAAATGCCAGAAGCGGGGTGTTTGTTTTCAAGGCTGAGCGGAACGATGAGAAACTAAAAAATATTGTTATTCGAAAGGTGAAGCCCTTACATTCGGCTTTGGATGTCAATCTGGAGCAGATTTTAGTGATCCCATTTGAACACAAGGAGATGTCTAATTCGGATGTTTCGGTACGATTTAAAGTGATCAAACGGGGTGCACGGATTGAAGACTTAAAAGGTAAGCGTGTGAGTATTTCTGGCGTATTAAATTATGAACAACGCAGGGCTGAGCCTTTTACTGCCACGTTGCCAATAATGGATTTGTATCAACAAGTTCGGACGGATTAAGGGTGAGCTCTTCGTTTTTATATAATTATAAGTGGGCACTTTGTTACAAAATGTCCACATTTTTGTCTTTAAAAGTAGATGTTCCACGTGAATTTTCATGTTTTAGTCTTGCTAACTAGGTGTTTAGGATAACTTATGTTTATTTGTCTAGGTGAAGGTAATATTAACAATTTCTTTATTTGCGGAAATAAATTGTATTGAGTACTTTTGTTACTCAATTTAGGCTAAACCATGCTGGATTCGTTGATTACTTCCAAAACCCGACTCAAATTGCTGATCAAATTTTTTGTTTCGGCAAGTAATCGTGGTTATTTACGTGGATTAGCTGATGAATTTAAAGAATCCACGAATTCTATTCGCAAAGAGCTCAATCAATTGACTGAAGCCGGTTATCTTATACGTGAAGAAAGTGATAATAAAATATTCTATCGGGTGAATGTTCACCACTCATTATTTTCCTCTCTCAGCGGATTAATTCATAAATTCTTGGGAATCGAGGTTTTTGTTGATAAAGTTCTAGAAAGAGCAGGTGATGTTGAGGAAGTAGCATTGTTAGGAGATTATGCACAGGGGATAGATTCTGGCCATATTGAGGTATTGATAAAAGGGAATAATCTTGATAAAGGTTATTTAGAGCAAGCCTCTATTAAAGCTGGCACTATAGTTGATAAAAAGGTCACCGTATATACAAATTGTTCAAATACTGTTCATGGGAAAATTGTGCTTTATCAAAAAAAAGAAGTACTATGAATTTATATAAATGAAATGTTGATTTTTTTGATCGAATGAATTTAGAATAAACAAAAGATTATAAAATAAAAAATATGTTGCAAAATAAATCTATTTTAATAACCGGAGGTACTGGTTCTTTGGGTAAAGCGTTAACCAAGCATATACTTGAAAACTACAAAGATGTCAAAAGATTGGTGATCTTTTCAAGAGATGAGCAGAAACAATTTCAAATGGCTCAAGACTATCCTGCTGACAGGTTTCCCCAAATCCGTTTTTTTATCGGTGATGTTCGAGATAGAGAGCGTCTTATCAGAGCAATGAAAGGTATTGATTATGTCATCCATGCTGCTGCAATGAAACATGTGCCGATTGCCGAGTATAATCCTGATGAGTGCGTTAAGACTAATATACACGGTGCACAAAATGTAATTGATGCTTGTTTCGCTACTGAAGTAGAGAGAGTTGTCGCACTATCTACAGACAAAGCCTGTGCGCCGATTAACCTATATGGTGCAACTAAATTAGCTTCAGACAAACTGTTCGTTGCAGCAAATAACATTCGTGGAAATAATCCTATTCGCTTTTCAGTTGTGAGGTATGGAAACGTTATGGGGTCAAATGGTTCAGTTATTCCTTTTTTTATTAAAAAGAAAAAGGAAGGCAAATTGCCTATTACAGACTCCAATATGACTCGATTCAATATTAGTTTACAGGGCGGGGTAGATATGGTTATGCATGCGTTATTTAACGCTTGGGGAGGAGAGATTTTTATTCCCAAAATACCTTCTTATAAAATTACAGATGTTGCTACTGCAATAGGTCCAGAATGTGAACATCTTGTTATAGGAATCAGACCAGGTGAAAAAGTACATGAAGAGATGATTACTCCTTCCGATTCATTTTATACTTATGATTTAGGAAAGTATTATACAATTTTACCTTCAACACCAAAATGGGATCTAAATACGTTCCTATCAGAGTTTAATGGTTCGAAAGTGGCGGAAGGATTTGCTTATAATTCGGGAGACAATACAGATTGGGAAACTGTGGAGAGTCTTAGGACATTAATTAAGGAACATGTTGATTCAACCTTTGAAGTATAACGATGGAAAACAAGATTATTCCTTACGGAAAACAAAATATAACAGAAGAGGATATTGAGGTTGTGATTGAGACATTGAAATCCGATTACTTAACACAGGGGCCCAAAATTAAAGAGTTTGAAGATAATTTTGCTAAATATGTGAACGCAAAATATGCAGTGGCGCTTGCAAATGGCACTGCAGCGCTCCATCTATGTGCGCTAGCTTTGGACGTACAACCTGGTGATAAAGTTATTACTACTCCCATTACTTTTGCTGCTTCGGCAAACTGTATTAGGTATTGTGGAGGAGAGGTTGTATTTGGTGATATTGATCCTGATACCTATCTCTTGGATATCAATTCGGTGCGTTCTCTGCTTGAGGCTGCTCCAAAAGGGACTTATAAAGGTATAATTCCTGTTGATTTTGCTGGGAGAGCTGTTAATTTAGAGGAATTCAAAGCGTTGGCAAAAGAATATGATCTTTGGATTATAGAGGATGCTTGTCACGCACCTGGAGGATATTTCATCGATAGCAAGGGTGAGCAGCAATATTGTGGCAATGGACAATTTGCGGAACTAGCCATTTTTTCTTTCCATCCTGTCAAACATATAGCTTCTGGAGAAGGCGGTATGATTACAACAAATAATGAAGAGTTATATAAAAGGCTTCTGAAATTACGAACACATGGAATAGTGAAACAAGATGATTTGTACACAAATTCTATAGAATTTGCTGGAGGTATAGAATCATATCCATTATGGTATATGGAAATGCAAGCATTAGGATATAATTATAGAATTACTGATTTTCAGGCAGCTTTAGGTAATAATCAATTAAAGAGAGCGGATAGCGGTCTTGAAACCAGAAGATCTATTGCAAGTCGTTATAAGCAAGCATTTTCTGGTAAGAGTTATGTCAAGGGTCAATCAGGAGTGGTAGATGGACATGCTTATCACCTATATATTTTAGAAGTAGATGATCGTTTAGGCCTTTATAATTATTTGAGAACAAAAAATATTTTCGCTCAAATACATTATATTCCCTGTCATTTAATGCCATACTATCGCGAATTTGGTTGGAAGGAAGGAGATAGAGTAGCTTCTGAAACGTATTATAAGCACTGCATTAGCTTACCGATGTATCCGACATTACCAAAGGAAGAATTGGATTATGTAATCGAAGCTATTGATGAATATTACAAATAAAATAGGCTTAGGGACAGTCCAATTTGGAATGAGTTATGGAATTTCCAATAATGAGGGAAAAACATCCGAATTAGCTGTTCATAACATTTTATCTTATGCTATCGAGAATCAAATTGATTTGATTGATACAGCGGCTGCATATGGTGATTCTGAAGAGGTGTTAGGGAAAAATGATTTGTCTCAATTTAGGATTGTCTCAAAGTTTTTATTGCTGGATAATAATGAGAAGATTGAGGCTCAGCTTGATGCTAGCCTTGAAAAACTTCAAGTCCAATCTATTTATGGTTATATGGCTCACAGGCCTATTTCCATAGCGAAGGATCCATCTATATGGAAAGATTTGAATAGCTTGAAAGAAAAAGGAAAGGTCAAAAAAATAGGATTCTCGTTTAATGACTTAGAGGAGGTTAGTCTTGTTTTAGGAGCTGGATTTATACCCGACATCATTCAAGTGCCTTTCAATTATTTAGATAATAGGTTTTTGCCGGCTATGAAGGACTTAAAACAATTAGGTTGTGAAATACATACGAGATCAACATTTCTTCAAGGGCTGTTTTTCTGTTGTGTGGAAGAGTTGGACGAATATTTTTCTGAGGCTAAACCTATTTTGACGAGGTTGGCTAAATATGGGGATAAACTCCCAGGTTTACTTCTGAAGTATGTATTGACTAACGATCTTGTTGATAAAGTAATTATCGGAGTTAATAACCAAAAACAGTTACAACAAAATATAGAATCAGTAAGACTTTCAATAAAAGAAGAATTAGATATTTTTAATGAAAGAGTTTCAGATAATATATTAACACCGTCAAAATGGCCAATAAATTAGCAATATGAAACTGGATATACTTGATATAACTGATAAAATAGTTCTATTTTCCGGAGGTTACGGATATTTAGGAAGTGCCAGTGTACAGTATTTAGCTCTTAGAGGAGCTAGAGTATTTGTCTTATCACGTAGCAAAGAGAAATTTGATAAAGAGTTTTCGGGTCTAAATAACATTACTTATGTTTTCTGTGATGTTAGTGACACAGATAGTATACGTAATGCGTATGATGTCGTGCAGAACACTCATGGACGCATTGATGCGATAATTAATAATGCATTTTATAGCCGCGGCCAGTCCCCAGAAGCTATGACGGATGAAGATTTTTCTTATGGTATTGATGGAGTTTTAGGGTCCGTATTTCGTGGTATTCGAGAAATTATTCCGATATTTAAAGCTCAAAAATGGGGAAAGGTCATCAATATCTCATCAATGTATGGAGTTGTTGCACCAGATTTTTCAGTATATGTTGAATCTCCAGCATCTTTAAATCCTCCACATTATGGTGCCGCTAAAGCTGGTGTTATTCAGTTGACTAAATACTATGCTTCTTATTTGGGTAAATTTAATATCCAAGTGAATGCTGTTACACCTGGGCCATTTCCTTCCGATGAAGTAAAGGATAGAGATCCTTCTTTTGTTAAACGTTTGTCTGATAACACATTGCTAGGCCGGGTTGGGGTTCCGAAAGACCTTATTGGTGTTATAGTATTATTGCTATCAGATGGTTCAAATTTTATAACAGGTCAAAATTTTATCGTAGATGGAGGCTGGACAACTAAGTAATTTGGGTATAATTATCCAGGCGCGTATGAAGTCTGAACGATTACCCGGTAAAGTATTAAAAACCTTGCCTTTTGGTAGTGCTGAAACTATTCTTGGACGTATTATAAATACAGCTAAGTTGATTACAAGTAATGTAATTGTAGCTACGTCTAACGATGAAAGTAACATTGAAATCGAGATATTTTGTCAAAAGGCAGATGTAGATTGTTTTAGAGGTGAAGAAGAAGATGTTTTAAGTAGATTTGTTGAAATCCAGTTAAGGAATGGATTCGACAATATTATTCGCTTAACGGCTGATAATCCATTTGTAGACTCTATAGCAATAGCAGAGGTTTTACAATTTCACGTCTTAAATCAATTTGATTATACATCTTCGGTGAATCTTCCCTTAGGTATGAATCTAGAGATCTTTAAAGGAGAAGCACTATTGAAGTCATTAATCTTTTTAGAAAACGAGCAAGATCGAGAGCACGTTACTTCAGTTTTGCGAAGACGATCAGAGTTTAAAAGAGGAATATATTCTTATCCTGAAAAATATTCAGGAATTCGAGTTACTGTCGATACTGTACAGGACTTTTTAGTAGCAAATATCCTAGCCCAAATAGAAAGTAAATATAAGATAAAAGGGTTTAAGCTTATTGAATACGTATTAGAGCAACATTCTTGGGTATTTAATGGTAATAAAAATGTTATTCAAAAGAACTCAAAAATTGATAGGCTAGATGAACTCAAGGAATCGTCGCGTATTTTATCTTCTCTAGATTATTTTCGTGCATCAGATATATTAAAAAAAGAAATTGAAAATGACCTTTCCTGATAGATATTCGAGTCTCAAAGAAAACGTTTATATCGAAGGAGATTTTCGTTTAATTCCTATTCGATTCGAAGATAGGACCATTATAATGAAATGGCGTAATGAGCAAGTTTACCATCTAAGACAAGTAGGTTTCTTAACAGAATCTGACCAAGAAAGATATTTTGTAGATGTTGTACGGCCGCTCTTTTACCATGACAAACCTAGTCAGTATTTATTCTCTTACTTGAAAGGGGATATTTGTATCGGTTATGGTGGATTAGTACATATAAATAGAACTGATAACCATAGTGAAATTTCATTTATTATGAATACTGAATTGGAAAACAGTGAGTTCGAGTACCACTGGTGTACTTTCTTGAGACTTATACAACGCGTGGCTTTTGATGAAATAGGTCTCCATAAGATATTTACATATGCATATAACCTTAGACCTAGACTTTATCGCGCCTTATTAGAGACGAAATTTGTTCATGAAGCGACTCTAAAACAACATTGTAAGTTGGATAATAACTACATTGACGTACTTATCCATTCTAAAATGAATACATTAAGTTTGCGTCTGGCAAATCGAGAAGATGTAGAAATCTCTTTTACATGGGCTTCCGATCCTTCTATAAGAAAGTATTCTTTTAATAAGAATTTAATAACAAAGCAAGAACATACAAAATGGTTTTTGAATAAACTTAAAGATCAAAACTGCATCTATTTAATTCTAGAAGATGCAATTAATAATAAATTGGGATCTATTAGAATTGATCGGGATAATGATTCTTGGATTATCAGCTATTTGATCGATCGTAAATATCATGGAAGAGGGCTAGGTACGCAGATCTTACGATTATTAGAAGATTATATAATCGTGAATCAACTTAATAGAATTCTATTAGTAGGATATGTTCTAAAAGAAAACTCCGCGTCTATTAGAATTTTTGAAAAATTAGACTATAAAAAAATAGTTGAAGAAAACGAAAGTGTAAAATTTATAAAAGAAATAAAATGAGAATAGGCAATTACGTTATAGATAAGGATAGTCCAGTGTTTATTATCGCTGAGCTTTCTGCCAATCACAATGGTAGTTTGGATACGGCACTTGAGACGGTTAGGGCTGCAAAGCGTGCTGGTGCAGATTGTATAAAGTTACAAACATATACAGCAGATACTATTACAATTGATAGTCGTAATGATGATTTTTTGATTAAAGGGACAATTTGGGAGGGAAAGAATTTACATGATCTTTACAAGGAAGCATACACTCCTTGGGAATGGCATTCGGAGATAATAAAGGTAGCTAGAGAAGAAGGGTTACTGTGTTTCTCGTCACCTTTTGACCCTACCAGTGTTGAGTTTTTGGAGTCTTTAGATGTGCCGGCTTATAAAATTGCATCATTTGAAATTACAGATATTCCTTTAATTGAATTGGTTGCCTCAAAAGGTAAACCTGTAATTATTTCTACAGGTATTGCTACAGAGGAAGATATTGCACTCGCTTTAGATGCATGTAGACGTCAGGGAAACGATCAAATTGTTTTATTAAAATGCACATCTTCTTATCCTGCACCGATTGAGGAAGCAAATATGGCGATGGTTAAGGATTTCGTAAGCAAGTTTGATGTAATTTCTGGCTTATCCGATCACACAATGGGGGCAACTGTTCCTGTCGTTGCAACTTGTTTTGGTGCCAAGATCATTGAAAAACATTTTATTTTAGATCGGTCAATTGGGGGGCCTGATGCTTCCTTTTCCATGAACGAAATTGAGTTTTCAGAGATGGTGAGAGCTGTGAGAGAGGCAGAGAAGGCTATTGGAGTTGTGGATTATAATTTAACCGAAAAACAGGCCAAAGGCAAAGACTTTTCGAGATCTCTATATATTGTAGAGGATATAAAGGCTGGTGATGTATTAACAGAAAACAATGTAAGATCCATCAGACCAGGTTTTGGTATGCATCCAAAACATTATCATGATATATTGGGACGTAAGATTACAGGAGATTTACCAAAAGGTAGTCGCCTTAGCTTTAACGATATTGAATAATGATTGGGAATAGATTAGGATCTGTTATTATTAAAGTTGCAAAGAATAAAAATATACGTTATTTATTTAGTAGATATTGTACATACTTCATTCAATTTGTTTCTTCAATTTTAATTGCTGTCAAATTAGGGCCGTATCATTTTGGAATTTGGGGCTTCGCATTGCTTTTGATCAATTATTTTGCGATTTTTGATTTTGGTGTCGCAAATTCGATGAATGTGCTTGTTATACAAAATAGGTCCTCTGAAAAAGAAGTGGCTAAATTTATTTCAAATAGTATCTTTTTAGTTTCTTTAGTAAATTTATTTATATTATCCTTATGGATTCTCAATAAATATTTCGCATTTGAAATAATTGATAAATATGACCTCAAAAATCTATTGTTTTTTATCTGTATCGTAGGTGCATTAATAAATTATAATAATTTATTAATGCACTTGTATAGAATCTCTAATAGGCTTTTCTATTTATCATTTTATCAATCAGTAGTTCCGCTATTAGTCTTTTTTAGTATTTTGTTTTTCCAAGGTGAAATCCTCCTTTGGATTCTTGTAGGTTGTTATGTAATTGGTAATTTATCTGCACTTATACTATTTATTAGGGGAGGGGAAGTTGGCGCTTTGTATAAAATTGAAAAGTCATATTTAAAAATTATATTAAATAAAGGGCTATTTTTGTTTTTATATAATGTTTGTTTTTATCTTATCTTAGTTAGCTTAAGATCTTTTATAAGCGCATTTTATTCCATTGAAGAGTTTGGAACGTTCACTTTTGCATTCTCTTTGGCAAACTCTATTCTTTTATTCCTACAGGCAGTCTCATTTTTGCTCTATCCGAAATTTGTTTCAAAATTGAACGATGATAATCATGAAGTAACAAAGAGCGCATTGAAGAATATTAGGGATGTATACGTTCCTATTTCCTATTTATTAATATTTATAGGGCTAGCTTTTTTTCCTCTATTTTTAAGATTTATACCTAAATATGAACATAGTTTTTCTATAGTGGGTCTATGCGCACTGACTGTGGTGTTATATTGTAATTCGTTTGGATATAGTACATATTTGGTCGCAAACAATAAAGAAAGGATGAATGCATTCATCTCTATTTTGTCACTTTCTGTCAATTTAGTATTAGGTATAATTCTAATCAAGATTTTTCACGTAACTTATGAGTATATAATTTTTGCCACCATGATGAGCTATCTTTTGTATTCATATTTGTCAACTTATTTTGCCAAGCGATATATGGGGGAAAGTGGATCTTTTTTATCTACTTTTAATGAGAGCTTTCATTATAGGTTGTTGTTACCATATTTAATGGCTGTTATTTTAGTAATTTTTAATTTTGAATGGGCAATGATAATTCCTTTAATTTTCTTTCTTTTTCTCAATTGGAAGGGATTTAAACTGATCTATCAAACTATCAAACGTATTGCGTTAGACGGAAATGCATTAAACTTATAATGACGATATGACTAATATTATTGTATGTGTAACTCCTCTTCAGATGTTAATCACTGAAAATATTATACGAAAAATTGGAGGAAATTTTATTGTAATCATCATTACATACGATGACAATGCTAAATATCATTTTTACTATGAACGTTTGAAGGAATCCTTGGCGCAAGTCAAATATTTTCATGTAAAGAGTAACACAAAAGTTGCTCGATTTTTTAATATTCTAAAATTCAAATCTTGGTTTGAAAGTGAGATTAAACTAAATAAATTTCAGATATGTTGTGTTTCGAGTATTGAGAACCCTTTTGTGTTAGCTATTTTAAGTAGCTGCAAATACAGAGAACTGAGAACTTTTGATGATGGTACTGCCAACATAAATTGTAATAGCGTCTATTATAGGCCCTTGAATATTAGTTTTTTAGAAAGAATGGCGCGATATTTTTCTGGTATTCGAATGAATAGAGATGATATAAGGCAACAAAGTAGTCTCCATTATACTATTTATCCAGGATATAAAAATATTATTGATCGTGTTGAGACTATTAATCTTTTGGATAGTGCTAAAGAATACAAAATAGATGATGGTTTCCTTAAAGAGAATCTTAATAATAATAATATCAGTTTGTTTCTTGGTCAGCCAATAAAGGACATAAGGAGTTATCTAGTTGGGGATTCATTTGAGCTGTTTGTAAAAAATAGAAATATACAATACTATTTTCCTCATCCGAGGGAAAGAGAAAAGTTAGTTGATATTCCTTCTATTCAGACAGATCTTATTTTTGAAGATTTTTTGGCTCAGTTATTTATTATAAAACCTTCAGTAGACTTAGTTATTTATACATTTTTCAGTGGAGCAGCGCTCAACGTGATGAATTATCACAATGTTAAAATTATAAGCTTAATTAATGACGGCTTGGAAGAGGGGTTTAAAGATAGCTACGATTTGTTATTTGAAAGTAAGCGTATAAAAAAGGAATATTTCTAAATATAATCGAATATTATGATTTTTAGAACCCAATATATACTTCATTTTTTTTGTTTTATCTTAATTCACTCGTCTTTTATCGCATTAGGAGATATTAGTAGAATGGTGATTCTAAGCAGTTATAGCTTATTGATATTATTAATGCTTCAGAATAACAAGAAAGCTAATCTATCTTTTATGGAAATCACATCCATTATAGTAATTACTTCTATTGTATCTTTTAGCTTTGTCCTTTTTGGACATTTTAATAGCCAAATAATTTATCCATTTTTGCTGATATTATACACATCACTAATAAGGCTACAAAAAAGTGATATAAACTGGATGATAAGAGTGACCCCTTTGTTGTATTTAATAATAAATATGATAATGATTTATTCTCCTCTGAATTTTTTGACTCAGTATAGTATCAGAAACCTGGAAGGTAGAGGACTAATAGGTTTGGATAGAATGATAGGTATATCAGGAAGCCCAGCCGGCCCTGACATATTATTTACTTGCGTACTTATTTATACTGTTTTTAGTATAGATAAGAAAAACTTGATAGATCGTATAAACATCTTTGTTTCCTTATTTGTCCTTCTATGGACTTCTAGTTTGTCTCCTGTATTTTCTGCAATTATAGCCATGTTGGTAGTCATTTTTCCAAAGCAAAAAAAATGGGTTTCTTTTTTATCAATGACCTTTTGGTTAGGGCTTATTTATATATATCGTAGTAGTAGTGAAAATATACAGATCTTGCTTAAGACACTAACATCACTAAGAGTAAGGATATGGGATGATATTTGGAAGGGAATGTATAGGGAATTTGATCTTTGGAATTGGCTTTTTGGAAGAGATAAGATGGTTGAGTTTGTTGGATTAAATGAGAAAATAGATGCCAATCCTCATAATGCGATGTTATATCTTTTAGAATTTTCTGGAATTATTGGCGTGATAGTTGTTATTTGGTTTGTCTTAAATAGAGTAGGACAAATTAATAATGCTAATAAAATTTCATTGTTTTTAACTATATTATTACTTTATTACTTATCAATGAGTCCTATACCATTAACTATGAATGGAGATCCTATAATCTTATATTTACTGTTTATTTTATTGGGGCGCCCTTGGTTGTTTCTTAAATCTTATAAATCCTGAATCATTATTTGATGAAAAAAAATATAGCATTTATTATTAATTCCTTAGAAAGTGCAGGGGGGACAGAACGAGTAGTTTCTAATGTTTCAAATGAAATTATTAAGGATCCAAACTTTAAGGTTACTATTATAGCTTTGAAGGGTGCTAGTGCGTTTTTCCCTCTTCATGAAAGTATTAATATTATATACTTGGAAAAGATTGTGAAACAGAGTTGGTTAGGGAGGTTTGGATGTTTGGTCAGACTAGTCAACCAAAGCAATTTCGACAGCATTATTGGTATTTCCATTACAAAGCTTAATATTTGGCTGGGCTTTGTTTCGATTTTTTTTAAAAAGAATGTAAAACTGATAGCGAGCGAACATATTAATTTTTCTAAAACTTCCTTTTTTTTAAAGTGTGTTAAGAAGTTGATTTATGGACGTTTTGATTATATCGCGGTTCTTACTTTGTTTGATAAAGAAATTATGGACAATCTAAGATATAGAAATGTCATTCAAATACCCAACGCTTCCTCTTTTTCACCAAAGGACTCAGATTTAAATCACGTTTTAGCAAGGCCGAGAAGAATTATATCTGTAGGCAGGCTTGAGGAACAAAAGGGATTTGATTTGTTAATAGAAAGCTGGAAAAAAATACAATCGTCGCATACAGATTGGGAACTTGTGATTGTTGGTGAAGGTAGTCTGAAGTCTAAGCTAGAAGATGCTATTAATCACGCAAAGAAACAGTTGGGTCTTTTTAATTGTGTCATATTACCTTTTACTAAGGATATAGGGGCACTTTTGAATACTGCCCAAGTTTATGCATTATCTTCAAGATTTGAAGGATACCCGATGGTTTTAGTTGAAGCTCTTACATACGGATGTCCTATCATAAGTTTTGATTGTGAAACAGGGCCCAGGGAAATTTTCGCTGATAAAAATGAAGGCTTTCTCGTTCCACCGAATAATATTGAAATCTTTGCACGTTCAATCCATCTTATGCTAAAAGATGACAATCTGAGAAATCAGACCTTCCATAATATAATGGAGGGGCGAAAGAGGTTTTTTATTGAAAATGTTATTGAGAAGTGGAAAAATATATTATAACTATTTAAATCTATAACTATGATAAAAAAAGTAGTTTTTTTGTGGTTTGGCATTTTTATTTTTTTGTGTTCAGTGATTGCGCAAAAGGCAATTCCACTTACCTCGCTTAGTGGTAGCCTAAATGCTGTATTGTCTCTTGAAAATGGTTCTTTGAAAATTGAAATTCTAAAAGAAGGAAGGTCAGTTATGGAAATTGGTTCTATTGGAACAAATCATAAAACAATATCTATTTTAGATCAGATTTCCACAAACAGTTCATCATTAAATTTTTATAATAATTTCTCAACAAAAAATCGTGACATTAACTTGAAATATAAAAGGTATTTGTTCAATTTAGGAGCGAAAGAAAATTTGGAAGTGCTTGTTTTTGAGAAAATTATCACATACAGATTTATATTTAATAGTGATGAAGTGGAGATTCAAAATGAATCTTTTCAAGTTAATTTTGGCAAAAATGGGAATTATTATTCTACTATGGATCCTGACGTGGTTCATTCCTCTTCAGAATACTCCTATGCTAAAATTGATTTTTTTAAAGACGTTCCCTTAGGAGCTCAGCTTGGAATGCCTATTGTATATGAGTCGACGTTGGATAAGAAATATATATTACTTATCGCAGAAGCAAATGTGGATAATTTTCCCCTTACCTATTTTAAAAAAGATGGTAAATATACTATTACAGCAGAGCAACCTATGAGAGTGTCTGAAACAAGCAGATCTAATGCTCCTCGGAGTCGCGTGGAAAGAGTTGTCTCTCGAGCTTCCTATGCGGCTAAAATGGAACGATCGAAAAATCAGAATATTTGCTTACCATGGAGAATTTTTGGAGTATTTGATAGTGATCTTGATCTAATTGGGAACGATATAATCTTAGCCCTCTCAGAGGGGCGGTCAAGCCAACAAGATTATTCTTGGGTTAAACCGGGGAAGGCAATATGGGATTGGTGGTCTGCACGGGGCTCTATTTTAAATGGGTACAAAATTGGTATTGATACTAAATCCTATCAACTTTTGAGTGAGTTCGCTTCTAAATTTTCAGTGAAATATCTGATCATTGACGGAGGATGGTCTAAAGGAATTTCTCAGAAGAAATATGAGTATGCGAATGGTGTAGATATGGTTGAGGTTATGAAAAAGGCAAAGAATGTTGGAGTGGGAGTTTTTTTATGGGTTCTTTGGAAAGATATGGAAAATGCGCAGCAGATGACGAGTCTCCTAAACCAATTAAAGTCTCTTGGTGTAGCTGGAATTAAACTCGATTTCATAGATAGATCCGATGTTGATGTCGTTAAATTTTATGAAACTGTGGCTAAGGAATGTGCGAAAAGAAAGCTGATGGTGATTTTTCATGGGTCGTATCCTCCAACAGGCTTAGAACGAAAGTATCCTAATATTATTACTTATGAAGCTGTCCGAGGTCTTGAATATAATAAATGGTCAAAAGATATTTCACCAAATTATAATGTGACAATACCATTTACAAGAATGTTTCTTGGAAATATGGATTATACTCCCGGCTCTTTTAAAAATGTTGTACCAAGTGTATTTAAACAGGATCGCTTAGCTCCATACTCTCAAGGGACTCTTACTCATAATATTGCTCAATATGTTGTGTATGAAAGTTTTATTCAAACTTTGTCCGATAGGCCCTCAAATTACTTACAAAACCTACCAGGTTTTCAGTTTATTCTTGAAATTCCTACCACTTGGGATAAGACCATACCTTTGGATGGAAAGATTGGAGATTATTTAATTCTAGCACGAAGAAATGGAGAAAATTGGTATATAGGAGGAATGAATGGGGGAAAGGGAAGGTCTATTGATATTAAACTTGATTTTATTACGAACAAATCTTACAATATGAAATATATTGATGATTCAGGGAAAATTATGGTGAGAAAGATTAGAAAAGATGATATAGTTAATATTGATTTTGGGGACTTTGGTGGTTGGTGTGGTATATTAACTCCGGTGAAATAAGGATACAATGGAGGATAAGGTGTCAATAATTATGCCTTGCTACAATGCAAGTCGTTATATAAAAGAATCGATAAAATCTGTAATTAATCAAACCTATGATAATTGGGAACTTATTATAATTGATGACAAATCAAAAGATGACTCGTTACAAATGATTGAGCCCTTTCTGATTGATGAAAGAATAATCTTAGTAGAAAAAGAGGAAAACAGAGGTGTGGCTGAAGCGCGTAATACTGGAATTGAATATTCTAGTGGTAGATATATCGCATTTCTAGATAGTGATGATATATGGGATTCTGATAAATTGAAATTGCAAATCTCATTTATGAAAAGTAATGGGTGTTTTTTTTCATATACATCATATAGAATAATAGATTCTCAAGGGGATATAATTTTATCCAAAGTATTCATAAAGGATAAGATTTCATCATATGAATCTCTTCTCAAATCTAATGTAATAGGTTGTTTAACAGCTGTTTTGGATATTGAGGAGCTTGGTAAGAAGCGCTTCGTTAAAGTTGGTCATGAAGATTATGTTTTTTGGTTATCTTATCTCAAAACGGGAATAAAGGCGGCATGCCTAGATCGAGTTTTGGCTTCTTATAGAATTCATCCTAACACTGTCTCCAGTAACAAATGGAAGGCTCTGAAATACACTTGGAATATATATAAAAATGTAGAAAAACTAAGTTATGTAAAAAGCTGTTATTGTTTGACTTGTCAACTGTTTCAAACGGCGAAGAAGCATATTAGTTATAAACTCAAAAAAGGGCGAAAATATTAGTAGATATTTTGACTATTTTAAAAATGATAATTTTAATAAGAACTTTTAATGGAACTACCCAGTATTTTAAAACATCTTAAGCGTGATACAGGTAAAAAGAAATTTATTCCTGTTATTGATGGATTAAGAACTTTAGCATTAATGCCAGTATTACTTATGCATTTCAATACTAACTATAAAAGGTATTTAGGTAGCTCCCTGGGAGAACCGTTTGATAAAGTAATGAGCCACGGAGAGAGAGGTGTATTCTTATTTTTTGCCATTAGTGGATTTATTTTAACTTTGGGACTTTATAATTCGATTGAAAAGAATCATATGATTAATTTTAAGGATTATTTTGTAAGAAGATTTACTAGGCTTGAGCCTCCATTTATCATTTCAACTGTCGTGCTTTTTATTATGGTCACATTTTTTATGGATAAACAATGGGAGGATCTAATTGGTCACTTAATAGCTACACTTACATATACTCACAATCTTATTTTCGGCTATTGGTCCCCAATAAATCCTGTTTCATGGTCACTGGAGGTTGAGATACAGTTTTATATTTTAATTCCCTTCTTTTGCATTATTCTTTATAAAGTAAAACCTTGGATACGTATTCTTTTAATAATTGCAGCTATTTTTATACTTCCTTTGATTTTTAATATAGAAAGTGGCTATTTCTTAGAGAGTAGTCATTTAAGACGTTCTTTACCTGTTTTTTTGAGTCATTTCTTAGTAGGTGTTTTATTTTTAAATATTTTTAAATCCAACTTCTGGAAAGAGTTAAAATGTTCACCATTTGTAGATATTATTGGGGCAGGAGCTATATATATTTATTTCTTTGTAGAATTCAATTCCACTTTAATGGAAGTTTTTGTAATTAATATTTGTATACTTGCGATATTTTTTAGCGCATTTAAAGGGTACTTTTTTAGCAGGTTATTCTCGAGAAGTTTTTTTGTAATTTTTGGAGGAATGTGTTATACCATTTATTTGTGGCATTATCCTATTTTCTTTGGTATTTCGAAGGTGAGTAAATATTTTCTTATTCAAGAAAATGGAGCGAATTTTGTGATTCAATTTCTGTTTTCTGTTATTGTGATGACTATATCTTGTGCTTTATTATATCTGATATTTGAGAAGCCTTTTATGAAGCCAGATTGGTGGAGAATTCATAAAGTAGGTTCATCTAATCTAACTTTAAAGAAATGATTATATGAGTGAGACAGTTGCTATCTTTGGTGCTTCTGGTTTTGTGGGTAAAAACCTTAAGTCATCTTTTTTGAATAACACTATTCGATACGAGGAGATTTCCTTAAGAGATTTGGATTGGAGGCATAAGTTTCATAGTTCTCAGGCTAATGTAGTGATTAATCTTGTTGGAAAGGCACATGATCATGAACAGTTAGGTTCCAAAGAAGAATATTTTGATGTTAATTTAGGACTTACTCAGGAAATTTTTTCGGAATTTTTGAAATCAAACTCAGATTTATTTATTCAGATAAGCTCATTAGCAGCACTAGAAGAAGTTGAAGCTCAAATACCATTAGTAGAAACAGATGGTTGTAATCCAATCTCTTGGTACGGGCTTTCAAAAAGAGCTGCTGAGGAATGGATATTGAAACAAAAATTGGTGGAGGGGAAAAAGGCAATAATATTAAGGCCTCCAATGATACATGGGCCAGGTGATAAGGGAAATCTTGGATTGTTATATGGTCTACTTTCGAAAGGCATACCTTATCCTCTTGCATCTTTTGAGAATAAGAGATCATTTCTGTATATAAATAATTTTTGTTTTTTTATACAACTTATAATTCAAAATCACGATAAGCTTAATACTGGGATTTATCATATCGCAGATGATGATAGTATTTCCACAAAGGATATTATTAATACGATTAGAAAAGTAACAGGCAAATCCATTCCTCAGATTTCTGTGCCCAAATCTTTTATTAGATTTATTGCTAAAGTAGGAGATGTTGTTCCGATACCATTAAATACGAAACGATTAAAGAAAATGACTAGCAATTTATTACTCTCGACTAGAAAAATAAAGGATGCCTTAGATATAACCAATTCAATGATATCGGCTAAAGAAGGGTTGGAAATGACAATAAGATCATTTAAAGATAAAAAGTTTTGATACGTATAAAACTTCTATCCAGTGGCATAGATCGCGTTCAACTTTATCAGATTATCAGAAAAAATGAAAAGCTGAAATATAGAAATTTATTGTTAATATTGGCTTAGAAGAATTTAGTAATATGATAGAAATAATCAAAGGAGACTTGGCTAGGGATCATAGAGGGCAAATACGTTTTGTTAATGATTTTGATATGTCGCTTGTAAAGCGTTTTTATACCATAAAGAATGTTAATTCATCTTTTGTTCGGGGATGGAGAGCTCATCGTATCGAACATCGTTGGTTTTACGTAATATCAGGAGCTTTTGAACTTAATATAGTTAAGATTGATAATTGGGAAACTCCATCGACAGATCTTTTAATAGAGAAAATTCTCTTAAAATTTGATGATCAGCAGGTTGTTCATATTCCTCCTGGCTACGGGACAGCTTTTAGATCATTAGAAAAGGAAAGTGAGTTATTAGTATTTGCAGATAGAGGTATTGAGTTTGCTGAAGATGATAATTATACTTGGGAGCATAACCATTTTGTGAATTATCGTTAATTGATAACAAAAAAATAAAAATGTTATATATCATTATTCTTTTATTATTATTTGTACTGGAGTTGGTTTATTTTCGGATAGCAGATCAATTTAATATCATCGATAAACCGAATCAACGGTCTTCGCATGTTGCTTTAACTTTGCGGGGCGGAGGAATAATATTCTATTTTGCAGTTTCTCTTTATTTTTTTATATCCGGATATGAATATCCGTGGTTTTTCATTGGGCTAACTCTGATGACGATCGTTTCCTTTTTGGATGATATTTTGACTTTATCAAATAAAATAAGGCTAGCCATACATTTTATTTCTGTTCTCCTTATGGCCTATGAATTGAATATTTTTAATATGCCATGGTATTATCTTCTTGCAACTTTTATAATTACTGTTGGCGTAATTAATGCTTACAATTTTATGGATGGAATTAATGGAATAACTGCCTGTTACAGCCTGTCGATTGGAGGACTACTAATGGTTGTTAATCGCAATGAACATTTTATCTCGCAGGACTTTCTTATCTATACGATGTTGGGGCTGGCAGTATTTACGTTTTTTAACTTTCGAACGAATGCAAAGTGTTTCGCTGGGGATGTTGGGTCTGTTTCTATTGCGTTTATCCTACTCTTTGCATTAGGAGCATTGATTATTACATCTGGAAAGTTAGTTTATGTTCTGTTTTTGGCCGTCTATGGTATTGATGCGGTTTGGACTATTATACGAAGGATATATTTAAAAGAAGATATATTTTCAGCACATCGTTCTCATCTTTACCAGTATTTGGGTAACGAAGTCGGAATAAATAAGTTGTTGATATCATTTTTTTATGGATTTATTCAGCTTTTAATAGGATGGTTAGTAATTGAAACAGCGAACAAACCTGCTATAGATCAATTGTGGATTTCAATAATTCTCCTGGTCTGTATGAGTATTTTATACCTATTTGTGAAAGCATATGTCGTTAGAAAATTTGTGAGAAATGATTTGTGAATATTTATGTAATTCAGTTAAATAGTTTCGGGCATGGATTTTGATGAGGATATGAATCCATATATTCTCTTTTTAAATCTATTTTTTCTGAGAAGAGTAAAATAAAAGGTATACTTTTGTGTTTAGAATGAATTTTATAATTTAAAATAAGAAATGCGATTAATTTCAAAGAATAGTTTAATATTGATGTTTTGTGCATTAATAATAGTGTTTGTTTCTTCGTGTGGATCACGTAAAAATTTGGTTTATTTTCAATCAGATTCAACACAGATTAACACAATTTATGAACAATATGTTCCAAAAATTCAACCAAATGATATTTTAACCATTGTAGTGAGTGCTGCGGATCCTAAAGTTACAGCCCCATTTAATCCTATAAGCCTTATTACAAATGGTAGTTTAACCCAACAGACAGATCTTGCATTACGTCCAACCTATACCGTCAACAATGAAGGGGATATAATTTTGCCTATGTTAGGGAAAATCCAAGTTGCGGGACTGACTAGGTTGAATGCTATAGAAAAAATTAGATCGGAATTGAGCCAATATATAAAGGATCCTACTGTAAATATTAATTTTAATAATTTCCGAATTTCGGTATTAGGTGAGGTGGCGAAGCCAGGTACGTTTATTATGCCTACCGAACGGGTAACAGTATTAGAGGCATTGGGAATGGCTGGGGATCTAACAATTAGAGGTGTTCGGGAGAATGTAATGTTGATCCGTGAAATTGATGGAAAAAAGACTATGCATCGTATGGATTTGACACAACAATCAACTTTGAATTCACCTTATTATTATTTGGCCCAAAATGATGTTGTATATGTGGAGCCAAACAAATCACAAATAAATAACTCAAAATTAGGTGCCAATACTAATGTTATTATCTCAATAGCAAGTTTATTAATCACCGTAATATCAGTATTGACCCGTTAATAATATACATGGAACAACAACCGTTACAAATCAGGGAGAATAAAGAGGAGGAAATTAATTTAAGACAAATTTTTGAACAATATGCTTTCTATTGGAAATGGTTCATTTTGTCAATATTCCTCGCAGCTAGTATCGCATTAGTTTATCTTAGATATGCCCATAGGACCTACAATACAACAGCTAAAATTTTGCTTAAAGATGAGCGAAGTGCATCTGCAGGAGAATTGCAAGGAATAGCCGAATTAACTAGCGGAATGGGAATAGGAAGTACTAGGTCTGCTTTCGTTACTGATCAAATTGAGATACTCCGTTCTCGTCGTTTAATGAGAAAGGTTATAGACGAGCATCATTTGAATATTACCTACCTAATCAAAGGCAAAATACGATCTTCTGAAATTTTAGAGAAGGATATGCCATTTTCTGTTCAGCCTCAGGGAGATCAGGATACAATTAAAATGGCCATGCGTGTGCATGTAAAAAATGCCAGTGACCTTTATGTTACAAATTTGAGAACAGGAGTGAGGATATTGTGTGCTTTTAATAAAAGTGCCAAAATTGGAAATGATGTTTTTGTTTTTAAAAGAAATCCCTCAATCCCTTTGGATACAGAATCTGAGTATAATATTGATGTTATTCCAAGAGATTGGGCAATAGATTTTAATCTTAATTCATTGGTTATTTCACCAAATAAGGAAAATCAGTCCTATATTGTGAATTTTTCGATGATCTCAGCATTGAGTAAAAAAGCGGAGACAATTATAAACACTTTAATAAATGTTTATAATACTGACCTAACAAATGATAAATTACGAATGACTCGAGCGACATCTGATTTTATCAATAAGCGTCTGATGTTGATATCAAAAGATCTTTCTGGAGCCGATGAGCAGGCTGCGGAATTTAAGTCTGCGAATTCTATGGTTGATATGGCTACTGAGGCTGGTGTATTTTTAAATAATGCTTCAGAGAATGACAGAAAAGTGTTAGAGTACCGAACTCAACTACAATTAGTTGACCATATGAATGATTTTCTTAAAAATCAACAGGTTGGGAAACTTTTGCCTTCAAATATTGGCCTTCAAGATGCTTCGATTGGTACAGCTATTACTGCTTATAATAAACTAGTATTAGAAAGAGATGACTTGTTAAAATCTGCCTCAGACCAAAACCCTGCTGTGATTTTATTAAATGAAAATATTGCAGAAAGTGATAAAAATATTCGTCAATCTCTTAGAAACTATCAAAAGGTAACTCAATTAGCACTTAGTAGTATTCAAAGTAAATCCAATGAGATTAAAGGTAGAATTAATTCTATCCCTAACCAAGAACAAGGGTTCAAGAAGATTTCGAGACAGCAACAAATAGTTGAATCTTTGTATTTATTATTATTACAAAAAAGAGAAGAAAGTGAAGTAAAAGCAGCAGCAACGCCGGATAACTTAAAGATTATTGATGATGCGTATGGTAGTAGCTTACCTGTATCACCTAAAAAACCGATAGTTCTGTTGGGAGCTTTGATAATTGGGTTTGTTATACCTTTTTTAGCCCTTTATCTTAAGTTTTTATTGGACAATAAAATGCATTCAAGAAAAGATCTTGAGGAAATTGTTAGAGCTCCGGTTTTAGGGGAGATTCCGACTGCGGAGGAGACTATTATCCATTTGAATGACCGCTCTTCATTAGCTGAAGCGTTTCGGATTTTGCGTACAAATATGAATTTCATGTTTCCTGTTGAGCAGAAACACAAGTCAAAAGTGGTTTTTATCACTTCAACAACATCTGGTGAAGGAAAGTCATTCGTGACTACAAACTTAGCTCAGATTTTGTCTATGTCGGGTAAAAACGTACTTTTAATAGGGGCTGATATTCGTAGCCCAAAAGTTTTAGATTATTTAGGACTGTCTCATCTACAGCATACAAATGTGGGTATAACGCAGTTTCTAATAAATCCAGAAATGGATGTTCAAAATATCATTATAAAAAAGCCAGGGAGCTATGATTTTGATGTGATTTACTCTGGGTATATAGCGCCAAATCCGGCGGAACTTTTGATGAATGGACATTTTGATGATGTGATTAAGTATGCTCGTGATAATTACGATTATGTATTGGTAGATACTGCGCCTGTCAGTCTTGTTACCGATACTTTATTGATCGCTCACAATGCCGATTTGACCCTATATGTGGCGCGGGCGAATTATCTAGACAAACGTTTACTTCAAGTACCTCGTGAACTATATGTCGACGGTAAACTGAAAAATCTAGCCGCAGTTATTAATGATGTAGACTTTGCCAGAGGTTACGGTTACGGCTATGGCTATGGCTACGGTTATGGAGACAAAGGGAAAAAGAAAACGGGCATTTCAAAAATTTGGCAAGACATTAAAGATCGCTTAAATATAAAATAATCTATAATTTAATAAAATTTGGCCTTATTGTTGTTGAATCCCAAGTCGAATACTCGACTTGGGGTTTTATTTTATAATAATTATTGATACAATCCGTTAGGATTGTGATATTCTTAATACTAATCAACATACTATGGTAAAAAAACTATTATGTGCAGCAATAGGGGCTTGGGGTTTTATGACAGGGACTGTTTCAGCACAATTTTCACGCCCAATTAGTGTGGGAGGGGGAGCGGGAGTGGCTTATAATCTAACTGATTTGGCGAACGTGGAAGCTAAATTCACTTTTTATGGTGAAGCGGATTACCTGATTAGTCCTTTTATATCAGTTGGTCTACATGGCGAAAAAGGTACATTGAGTGGTAATGGTCATAATAGTGATTTTGAAAATCGATACTTCGCTGGAAATATAAATGGTAAAGTTCGTTTAGGTCAGTTTATGGGACATGCGGGCAATTACAGTTATTACACACTACAAGCTAATACGCTTTCACGTATTCTTTCCAATGTCTATGTTGGTGCAGGAGCCGGACTTGTTAAAAATCGTATTAAACATAATATTGACCCCATTTATGTGGATGCAATTATCAACCAAGGTGGTGAACTTGCAGACGATTTAGGTGAAATCCATTTTGTAGTTCCATTAAATGTTGGGGTAGACATCCCCTTTGGCCGCACACTATATGGTCCCCAATGGGCAATCAATGTCAACTATCAGCATACACTAACAACCAATGATAATCTTGAGGGTATAAAGAATAAAAATAATGACCAATATGGCTTTGTGTCTCTAGGCATAAAATATGCACTTTTCAATCGGAAATAAGCTAGAGAGCACCTAATTTAAATAACGAAACATGATAAATACAATAAAACAGGTCTATAGAACTCATACGCTGGTTTTTGGTGTTTTGGCACTTTTAATTGGTTTCTCGGCGTGTAAATCGAACTCTGCAGTATATAAAGCACCTAAAGTAAATGCTTTTCGGGGTGGTAAGTTACCTGCCCCTCCAGGAATGGTTTATATCCCTTCTGGAACAATCCTTTTTAAAGGATCTTTAGATAGTGGTAATGTGGGTAAAAATGTAAGCGTGAGTGCTTTTTTTATTGATGAGGCGGAAGTAACAAATAAACAGTACCGCGAATTTGTCAATTGGGTAGCTGATTCGGTGGCGGTAACGGATTACCTGCAGGATGACCAATACTTTTTAGAGATTGCTGGAGAACAGGTGGGGCAACGGAGAATTAATTGGGCGAAGGTTAAGAAGGTATCGCCTTTATGGAAGAGCAACGATCCAAGTATTCAGGAACGTTTAGCACCGATGTTGGAGATGCGGGGTAACCGACGTGCGCTCAATCCAGAGGTCATTAAATACCGCTTCTCTTATTTACAGTCTAAAGGTAATATGAAAAAAGCTTATGTGACGGATTCTGTTGCAGTAATGCCTGTAGAAGATATTTGGACCAAAGATTTTCCAAATGCGCAATTAGCCTCTTTAGACGCGAATTATTTTACTCACCCATCGTTTGACTATTATCCTGTAGTTGGTGTAACATGGAGACAAGCGCGCGCATTTACCGACTGGCGTGCAAATGAAATGGCTGCTACAGTTTTGAAAAACTCTTACCTTAATGGTTATCAATTGAGTCTGAGTTTACCAACAGAAGCGCAATGGCAATATGCGGCATCTGGTAAGCTTGATCCACAAGATACTGTCGCTGGGGCTCGAATGACAATCGATGGTACGGAAGGTAAAAAGAAATTGGCAGTAAACTTTAAACAAGGGGAAGGTACTTACTCGCGCGATGGTGCTACATTCACGCTACCTGTTAAATCATATATGCCTAATGCTTTTGGTGTTTACAATATGGCAGGTAATGTTTCCGAGTGGACGTTGGATGCATATAGTCCTTCCGCAGTAGTATTTGTCAATGACCTTAACCCGGCATTATTATATGATGCTGATGAAAAGGATGGTGATGCATTGAAGAGAAAAGTCGTACGTGGCGGCTCATGGAAAGACAATGGTGAGCAGCTAAATAGTGAGACACGGAATTACTCAGTAGACTACGAACCGCATTCTTATATTGGGTTTCGCTGTGTCATGTCTGCATTTGAAATGCCAACCGTGCAGAGCAAAACACGTAAGTATTAATTCAGGCTGTTAATTACAAAAACGATAATGATGAACATGAAAACCGTAATGACAGTTACCATGGCATTGGTAACTGGATCCTTGTTCGCTCAGCAAGAGACAACAATAGATACAGTTCCTAAAAAACAGGATACCTTAAATAATGTAATGTCAACCGTATCAGATATTTCAGGGGAAGTGAATCCGGATACGATTCCAACAACAGACGGATTTTATCAAGCAAATAGTATGGAGGATGCTGTACCATTTGTTTATCCTGAGGTGAATAAAAAGAATATCCGTTTTTACAAACGTGTATGGCGCGATATTGATCTAAAAGATGAAAAGAACTACATCTTGGCTATTCCGGGAAATTCCCTGATCGAAGTTGTGATGAAAGCAATTGAAAAAGGAAAGTTGTCGCTATACAGCCCTGATGATGATTCCTTCAAAGGAAGATTAAGCGCACAGGAAGGTATGGCCCGTTTTGCAGACAGTGTATTGGTACCAATCTTCGACGGCGAAGGAAACCAGATTGATTCAAAGATGGCGCTGAATGAGTTTGATCCAAGTCGGGTGACTAAATTTCGAGTAAAAGAAGATATCTTTTTCGATAAACAACGGAGCAGATTAGAAACGCGTATTATTGGGGTCGCTCCATTAATGAATATTACCACTTCAGCGGAATTGGCTGAATCTGTTGGAGCCACTCCTGCATTCTGGCTATATTTTCCGCAATTGCGTTATAGCTTGGTACAGGTGGATATTTCGGATCCGGATAAAGGACTTTATGATATGACTATGGATGATTTTTTTGTACAGAATAAATTTGCAAGCACAATTGTGCGCGAATCGTCTCCGGGTATGTTACAAAATGTAAAAGAATCAGAGAATGGTGGACAGCTATTGGATGGTCGGAAAGTGGAAGAGAAGCTGGATGCATATAAAAAGAAATTATGGAGCAATCCAAAGGGGGTGAGAGCGGAAGAATTGGAAGGTAGCCAATCCAATCGGACTGAATCGAAAGAAAAACAATCGCAGCTTGAACAGCAGGAAGAAGGGAAATCCGAGAATTCGGAAAATACCAAAGAAACGGAAGAAAAGCTGTAAGGTAAGAATTACGTTATTGAAAGCGAGTTGTGTTATTCCCATAGCACAACTCGCTTTCTTCGTTTAAATTTTAATCACTATCCTTGCCCAGAAACTTCGAATAAGTATGAATTAACGGAAAGGCAATAGCTTCCTGTGGTGCATACTTGACATAACGTCTAAAATTTTGCCATAGGCGTTTGGGAGAATCAGGGCGATAGAAAAGTTTAGATTTTTTGCCGTGTTCAAATCGTTGATCATTAAAACCGAAATTACCAGAATACCACACTTCATCAAGCATCCATTCAATTTCGGTATTTTCAGGATATGGAAATGGAAGTTTATCGCTTGGAAGTCCAAGATTTTCGACCAAAAGTTTATGTAGGAGATGAATCCATTTCAGGATACCTGTTTTTTTATAAATCTGCAGCAATGCTGTATTATTTATTTGGGACGAGACGCTATAGTAAAGCCTAGCGGAATCACAAAATTGCCGTAGGCCTATGCCATAAATGATGAGATGTTTTAATATATGGATATTCACTTGTAACAATTGTAGTTCTGGGACTAATAAGTGTATTTGGGTATTATTGACATTAATCACATGCTGCTGATCTCTATAATGCCTCACTAACGTTTTTAGATAGTTTTTTTTTAGCGGGCTACTAAAATCAAAAGTCCGTTTATGATGTTCAACATGAATGCCTTTCCAATTATAATCTAAGCTAAAGCCAGCAGTATCCTGGAATTTAATCTGTTTTTCTTTTAGAAAATTACGTGCTTTTTTATAACCATCTGCTTCAAAACACCAATCGATATCGCCACTTACACGATGACTAGGATTACGGTAATAGGATGCTACGCCCTGCCCTTTTTGTAATATGGGCTGGATACCCATTTCGGTAAAGAGGCTAAACTGCTCAGCAATTACTTGATTCATTTTTTCATTATGCCGCTCAATTTGGTCGATACGTACCGCCCACTTTAATCGGAGTGCTGTTGGAGGAAGCTGTTGCTCTTCTAAAAAAGGGAAGCCATCATAAATAATTCCCTCAACGGTATGGTTAATAGCGTGCTGTTGTATCTTAATCCAATCATCCAATGTGAGAGATTGTTTTACAACAAGTTTTCCCTCACCCCATAAACCGATACGTAACAATTGAAAAAATATATCCTTTAGTTGCTTGTCCATTTGAATTTTGTAGCAAAAACAATTTGTCCAAAGATAAGGTTTTTCACCTGTACTTCTAGTGCGTTGAGTCCCTAAATTAGAGCTGGTAATAGGTTATAATATTTTGGCATCTTCTTTCTATTTTATTTATCTTTTAATTTAGTAATTTTGCGATCGTTTAATTTTTGCTGAAGTCCAAACTTAATTTCTGTTTATTCATAAAAATAGTGTTGTACCAAAAACGATCTTTTTTCTAAAATATAACCGATGAGATCATTTTAGGTACGATAAATGTATTGGTATCGAAAGAGCTTCTTCAAAATTTTTAATTACGGAAAGGGATACTTTTTAAGCGCATTTTGCGATTAGAGTATATAATATCTTTATAGAATTTAAATGAGTAATTTATGGAAAGAAGGCTTGTCCATCAACAAGCCGCGTTGGATAATTCTGCTGTTGGACATGATTATTGTCGTGACAGCTTTTTTTATCAGTTATGTTCTTATTTTCAAGCATAGAGGGGAAGTGCAGTTAGATGAGATGGCAAGACAGGGGGTACTTGTATCAATAGTTTATTTGATCTGGTTCCGTATCTTCGGCACATTTAAAGGCGTGGTTCATAAGACCGGTATCCGTGAATTGCAGCGTATTGTTCTGGCCATCGGGCTGGCCTATTTTTCCAGTGTGCTGATTTGTAAAGCAATAGAGTGGTTGTATCCCTCCTATGATGACATGCTTCCTTTTTCGGATACACAACTTCTTTTCCATGCATTAATTGCGGGCTTCGGGATGACCTTTAGCCGCGTGCTCTACCGTGCCCTATACCACGAGCTAATGTGGGGGAATAAAGATAATCGGATCCCAGTAATTCTCTTTGGAGCAGGTAATATGGGAAATACGACCTTTCACTTTATTCATACAACTTCGCGCAATAAATACCGTATTGTTGCCATTATGGATGACAACCCACATCGGATTGGTAATCGTATTCAGGGTTTCAAAATCCATGATATTAATTCGCTGAATAAGGAGTTTGTACAACAGCATGGAAATGCGTCGGAAATTATTATCGCAGTGGACGACCGCAAGCCTGAGCGATTGAATACTGTATTTAAACTGGCCGAACCAATTCCATTAATTGTCAAAATTATTCCCGATACTGCGCGTCTATTGGCGGGAGAGGTGGCAACAAGGCAGATCCGAAGCTTACGTATCGAAGATTTATTGGGCCGTAAAGCCATTGATCTGGATAATCCTGCCATTGCTTCGGAGATGAAAGACCAGATTGTACTGGTAACCGGAGGTGCGGGTTCAATTGGTGGTGAATTGGTTCGTCAGCTCGCTCATACCGATCTAAAACGACTTATCGTGGTTGATCAGGCTGAATCTGCGCTGTATGATATCCAACAAGAGCTAAGTAGCTCCAATCATTTTTCGCGTTGTACATTTATTGTGGGGAATGTCCGGGATGAGTCTTTTATGGATACGCTTTTCCATTTTTATCGCCCAACTTATGTCTTTCATGCAGCGGCTTACAAACATGTGCCTTTGATGGAGGCGAATCCCTACGAATCGATTTTAACCAATGTATGGGGTTCTTACAATGTGGCTTTGCTGGCCGATAAATACAATGTATCCAAATTTGTGATGGTTTCTACCGATAAGGCTGTGAACCCGACGAACGTTATGGGTGCGACCAAGCGTGTTGCCGAAATTGCTGTATCAACAGTAAATATCAACTCAAGGACGAATTTTATCGTGACCCGTTTTGGTAATGTATTGGGGTCGAATGGTTCGGTAATACCATTATTTGAAAAGCAGATGCTGAAAGGTGGGCCACTGACAATCACGGATGAGAATATAACCCGCTATTTTATGACGATACCTGAGGCTTGCCAATTGGTACAGGAGGCTGCGGTAATGGGTAAAGGTGGCGAGATATTTGTCTTTGATATGGGCCAGCCGGTGAAGATTATGGATCTGGCCAAGCAGATGATCCGGCTCAAAGGCTATAATTATCCGGAGGATATTGATATCAAGATTGTGGGTCTACGCCCAGGAGAGAAGATCTATGAGGAGTTGTTGGCCAATGGGGAGAACACGGAAAAAACCTATCATGAAAAGATTATGATCGCCAAGGTTAATACGCCGGATTTGGAATTGCAGAAAGCACGTGTGGAGCAATTATGTGGCCTTGCGAAAGCAGCTGATCCAAACCAAGATAAAATGCGCTTGGTGCAGCTGATTAAAGATATTGTTCCTGAATATCGATCGCAGAATTCCGTTTTTGAAGAATTGGATCATAGGAATTGATAAAAATATAGGGTAATATCAAGACAGACTTATTATTCCCGCTTTGTCTTTTCAAGGATGCCGACAACTTCACGGGCGATTATCTTTACCCTTTTTTCGAGGGCAGTGATCTCCCCTTCTTTTCTGGAAAGCTGATCTCTCAAAGCTATATTATCAGCACGGAGTTTTTCTGTGTCCGATTGGCTGTTCAGAACTGATTCCATCCCGGATTCAAAGATCTCCAATATCACCTGTTTATTTTTTGTTATGGCATCGATCCGTTCTTTTTCTTTTTCCAATCTGAAGTTTTCCAGCTTCCATCCGATCACCCTCAGGTACGACCTTGCGATAGCGACCGAGCTCCTGAATTCTCCTATTTCCCCTTCAGTATACTCATTTCTTGTTTTCTCCCTAATCCGGTAATCCAAGATACTGATGAGTTGCTTAAGGTTGACATCCAGCTCCAAAAGTCTCTCGGTATCACTTCCCTTGAGGATTTCCTCTTTCAGCAGCAATAACTGTTCTTTTTTCATATTCGGGTTCAGTTTTGGGGCAGACCATTTTTCTTAATGTAATCACTTACCTTCATGTTCAGCTGGTGGCAGTGCATGGAAAGGCTTTTTATCCGCGAATACTGCTCATTGGAAAGCAGTTTCTTGCTGAATTCCCTGAAGAGGATGGCTTCGTTCATGTGCGTTTGAAGTGTCTGTTGCATGTATCGCTTTTCTACCTCAAAGTCATACTTCAGGTTGTCACTTCTGCTCTGAAAATGGTCATCGATCTGTTTTTCCGTCAGCACCTGTATTGCACTTGCCCGATCGATCAAGGAGAAAAGCTGCTTACGTTCGTAATCATCCACGCAGAAATGGGCCAGATGGTGCATCTCGGATCTGATGATGGTCAGTTCCATGTACAGTTCAAATAGCCTTTCGCTCGTTTTTATGGCTTTAAGCCCCTGTTGGGCTTCATTCAAAAAAGATTCAATTTCCTCAATTTGCATAGCTTTCAATTCGTCCATTGGTAAAATGGAAAAAAACGTGATTACCTAAAATAAGAAATTTTTTTATCCGAAACAATAAAAGTACACTTTATTCACCTAGTTGTTACGCTAATGACATAGCCTAGTTGTTAAAATTTTGAATATAGTCAACATGAGTATAAGTCTTAATTAGTCACTAATAGTTGCAGCGGAGGTGAGATTAAAAATTAAGTGAGGTGGCAAGACAATCAGGTATGCCCTGGTTCGATATGTTCGCAATAATTCTTGTATTCCGAAATGGCTTTTTATTTTTTTACGGATTTATAGATAAGAAAACACCCCTGTCATCGGGCGATGGGAAGGGAGTACCTGTTATTAACTTAATTTTACGAAAGTATTTTTAATCGAGATATTCAGTGATGATTTAAAATAAAGCCCCCTGATTTACATCTGAGCTTAGCTATCATTAAGTTTTTCTTTATATAGTTGTTCAAATGCGGTTTTGGACGTTATACCTTGGGATTTTGCAATGGAAAAAACCTCATAAGCATAAAAATCATCTGCTGTTAGCTTTAGTACGTTCGTAAATCTTGTATTTTGAATAATTTTGCTAATTAAATTAGTGTTTCTTATCTTTGTACTATTAGCCAGTTTAATAAATAATGATTGGCCAAAGATCAAGACGGATAGATGATCCTATCTATGATCTGCTGTCATAGGCCAAACTATATAATTATGGATGCAATGCAGCGATTTAAGCCTGCCAAGAAGAGCGATGAGCTTCTGAAGGCTATCTTTGAAGAAAATTTTCCGGACTTTCTGCGGTTTATGTATCCCGATGCCGATGCGATCTTTGATCTACAGCGTGGTCTGACCTTTATGGACAAGGAGCTGTTAGAGATCATTCCTGACCGTGAGCGTAAAAAAGGCAAGCGTATGGCGGATCTTCTGGTCAAGGTATTTTTGCGTGACGGTACTGAAAAATGGATCTTGGTACATACGGAAATAGAAGGCGGGAATGACCATGGATTTTCACATCGGATCTTTCAGTACCATTACCGTCTATTGGACCGTTATCGTGTTCCAGTGGAGACCATAGCTGTTTTTACCGGCGACCGAGGCCAACGGCGGCCCACTACATACAGCTATTCTGTTTTCCGTACTTCGTTAGAATTCCGTTATCTGAGTTATCAGATATTCGATCATAGCGAGCGGGAGCTGCTTGTTATGGATAATATTTTTGCGTATATTGTGTTGGCCTGTCAGAAGTCTTTACAGGAAGATAAGCTTCCTGAGGAAGAGCTAGCGGAGCAGCGCAGTACGATTGCACGTACATTGATAGAGACGAATAAATACAGTAAAGATCGTATAATGAGCTTTTTGGTTTTTTTAAAGAGTTTTCTTTTTATACGGGATAAAGAAATAAATAGTAAATTTGACCAATACATTTATCAAGTGACTGGAGGCACAATTGAAATGGGAGTAATTGAAACAATAAAAAGACAGGAGCGAGAAAAAGGTATCAAGACCGGAATTGAGAAAGGTATTAAGACCGGAATTGAGAAAGGTATCGAACAAGGTGTTGAAAAAGGCAAGCGAGAAGAAGCTATTGCAATTGCATTAGAGTTCAAGAAAATGGGATTACCGATTGCAGATATTGCTAAGGGTACTGGGCTTTCTATAGAAGAAATCGAAAAACTGTAATAACGTAATTCTAGCGTTTAAAAATATTTGTTGTGAGCCATTCTCGGTAGGGAATGGCTTTTTATATTTTTACGGATTCAGGAATAAAAAAACTCCCCTGTCATCGCCCGATGACAGGGGAGCAGCCTTTTTATATTAACTTATTTTTATGAAAAGTATTTTTATTGAAATTCAACAGTTATTTTAAATAAAGCCTCCAGACGTAAGTGAGGAGGCTTAGCTACAAGTTGGTTCTTCTTTAACCGGTATAACTAAGTATCGAATAAATATTATAATAGCAAAAAGCTTTGAATTTGTTTTCTGCTTGATGTTCAATATCAGTTGCTGACTTTACTTGGTAGGTATAATTCCGTTTATTGGACGTTAGATATCGCCGTAAAGGTATTCAAAATGTCAATAAAATGTGCTTTTAAAGACGAGCAAAACTAAATTACGGCCATTAAGTCATCAAGACCGTTTTCTTTAAAAGCTTGCTTGTCAATTTTATTCGGGTAAAATTTTGACAGCAACATTTGAATCAAAGAAAAGCTCTGTTCAGATTGGACCTTGGGAGCGGCAAGGGCGTCAATGAGCTGAGCCATTAATTTTAATTTCTTTGCTTCATATTGTGAAGCCATAAATTCATTACTTTCTACATTTTTGTGCAATAGAATAATGGCATCAATTCTCTTGATTTCATCAACAAGGTCCATCAATTTATATAATTCTATATTTTTCATTCTACCTTCAATTAACGATTACAGAATAATCTCAACAAATCCCTTTGGAACTTTTACTCCATTCCTGTTTCTTTTATTTTTATCAAATTTATCCATCCAATACATCTCGTCTCCAATATAAAGTGGATATTTAGTATGAGTTCGAGGATATACTTTTACGATATAAGCATCTAACCCAAATTTAGCTAAAGAATTTGGATATTTAAAATCCTGCAAAAACTGTTCCTTTTGATCAATAATATCATAATTAATGAAAGTGACCAGATCCAAATCGTTAGGCTCTTTCTTCTTGGTCGCAAATGAACCATTTATCCAGCAAATCAACTCAGCATCATCTATTGTGTCTTTCAGATTTGAAGTGTATCTTAAGAAAGATTCATACAGAGACGCTCGAATTGGGGTGGCGATTTCCTCAACAAAAACCTTGCGAAACAGCTCTAAAGAGCATTTAATGTTGCTGTTGGGCACAAGATTGCCTTTCGTATCAAAATTCAGTGTCATAATAGTAATTTTTTTATTTTACGTCCTCAGCGGCGGGTACTATGTCTTATAATTGGTCTTTGCTGCTGTCATAGAAGTATTCAAAAAATCGTTAATAATAAAGCCTCCAAACGTAAGTAAGGAGGCTTAGCTAGAAGTTGGTTTTCCTTTAACCGGCATACCTAAGTTACGCAATAAATATTTTTATATCAAAAAGTTTTGGATTTGTTTTCTACTTAATATTCAATATCAGCGACTGACTTCGCTTGGGAGGTGTAATCCCGATCATTGGGCGTGGCCCATCGCCCTAACGGTAGTCAAAAAAATCACGAATCTTTACTTGCTTTTTTAGAGAGGGTCAGATTTTAACGAGTTAGAAGAATTAGATCAAAATAAAGCAGTCTAGTATTCAATCTAGCATCCATAGGAATTCCCATAAAATCTTTTTCTTGTTCATCTGAACTGAAAAGTTCTATAAATCCATTTCTTTTGTAATATTTGAGTGGAGCTATGCTGTTGTAAGAATCCACAACAATAAATCGACAACCTGTTTTATTAGCGTGATCAATAAACCAAGATTTAATAAAATCCATCAACTGGTCACCAATGGACTTCTCTTCATTTTCCAAATTTCTAAATTGTACGCTTACTCCTAATCTTCCAATCAAGACTGCCGGATAGCTTTTCATTTGTTTAGGTCTAGGGATGTCAGCGTTCACTTTTTTCTTTCTGGCGTTTGGCAATGAAACCGTCTTTATGCTATCGTTGGATATTGTAAACGCAGCAACTATTTGCTTTTCATCACTATCTAATGTAAAACAGTAGCTTTTGCCTAACAATTGAGAAGAATAGTCTATAACATCACTGGCGAAGAAGTCATTTAGATCACTATTTCCACAGTCAAAGGGAGAAGTATTTTTAAGAGTAGCCTCATCATACACTTTTAACGTGCACTTTTCATATAAGAATGCCAAAATAAAAAAAATTAGATTTTAGCTTTCGCTAAAATTTGGCTTGCGATAGATAACTGTTTGCTAAACTTAATTGTTGATTTTTTTTTAATAGCTGCCTGTGCATTGCTATCGAATTTAATCGCTGCATCTTCTTTTAGAACAGGAATGTTTTTTATTGCAATTGCCATAACTATCTATATTTAATTGTTTTACAATGCAAAAATAAGTAATTTTTTTAAAATTGACAAATTGGGAGCTGTAGTACTCGGCTGGTTTCCGAGAATGATATTTTGTAGCTCATCTTATATTTTTCGTTTATATCTAAAGAAACGAATCAAAATTGATACCGCCACTGATTTGCTATACTCCTAGCTCAGTTACAAGCTGCTTTTTGTTCCTAATTTTCGCTCTTATCTTGATATGAGGTCGGTCCTTTTGTAGTATTATAATAAAGGACCAAGATAAATCAAGGTAGCCTCTGCTCTATATCAGCAAGGAATTTACTCGGAAGTAATAATGTTAATCATTGGGCGTGGGCCATGACCGTAGAAGTAGTCGAAAAGTTGCTTAGGTTTCCATGCAAATGCTTTTGAAAGCCCATAAATTTCATCTGCATATAGCTCTTTTAGTTCTCCTGAGAATAATCGATTGAATCTTTTTGCTATAATTTTAGAACTTTCACTTATTTGATTTTGGCTATTTGTAAATGGATAAATTAAGTCGTGAAATAGGTTTCCATTCTTTTTTAGACTTTCTAATATATATCCTTCATGTTTACTAAAGTAATTATCACAAAATTCATCGATATTCTCTCCCAGAATAATCAAGACCCTATAGAAGATTCTACCATCCAATTTGGGTGAGCTTCCGTTAAGGATATCTAATATCTGCTGAGATTTATTTTTATGTTCTAATTTATTCTTGAACTTTTTATCAATTATCGACAAGATATGTTTAGTGAAAGATTCAAGTTTATTTAATTGATTTTCAGTCATTTTAATTTTATTTGTAAAATAAAAAGTCTCAAATGAGACTTATTTTGTTTTTTATTTTTATATTTGTCTTATAATCAGTTCGCTGATTGTAGTCTCGGCAGAAAAACTAGCAATTTTACAGACGCGAGACCACTGGGAGTTTTATCCCTACTTTTGCCTATATTTGCAATTGTAGGATAGGCTCCTGCTGGATGCTGCGTCGTGGTCTTTGCTAGTACCCTCTGTCAGTTGAAGGCAGGAGCCTATCTTATATATCTCCACTTTCTTCCTTTGAGACTCTTTTAATAACCCAGCTATTAAATTATGAAACAGCTAGAGTCAAGAAAACAATCATTATTACAACGACAGATCGTTGATCATTGTCGCCAATATGCGGTAATCCTGCTCATTATGAACAAACATTGTCCACCAGAATAACAGCTAACAATTTTAAAATCAACAACGCAATACCTACAGTATTAAAATGCGCATTAAGAAAGGCTCAAGAAGCCCCACTTATTGGCATAATGTTGTTGATTTTGCCGACCTGATTTTTCCAAGATCAATGCCCGACAATTGCACGATCCTCGTTTCTTTTATTCTAACACCTTAAAAGTACGAAATTCGCAATTCACATGCAAAGATTCTAGAAAAAATAGATATTTATTTTCTATACAAAAGGTCGGTTTTTCATTTTCCATATGGATGCGGTATCGTCCATATCTATTCACCCGTAATTGTCTAGCACCGCATCTGAGAACCTATTAATAGTTCTATTTATTTACCGGAGTGGCTCAGGCCAGACCCCTGGGATGAAATTGCTGATCCCGATCGGACAGGATAATCTGTGCCTTAGATCACTCCATTAAAACCCAAAAAAATGAGACATTTTTTTAGGGCAGGAGAGGTCTTGCCCAATCAAAAGACAATTAAACTGTATAGTGCCCTACTATCTATCCTATGCTTAGTTTCTATGTTTAGTTTATCGGCTCAGACGCCCCGCAAGGACAGCGGGGCCAATGGGTCAACTGAACGTCCTATCAACATAGGTGATGCTGTGCCTGATGATTTTTGGAAACAAGAATTTACTATTTATAACAATGGACATTTATCTAAATCAACTCTTGCTCCTTTCAGAGGGAAACTTCTGGTATTAGATTTTTGGTCAACAACCTGCTCTCCTTGCTTAATTCACCAAAAGGAAATTGCATTCTTTAAAAATAAGTACGGCAATGAAATCAATGTTGTTATGGTTAACTCCGTGCGTACTAGAGATGATATACAAAAGATTGAAAGACTTAATCATCGATTGAAACATAGTGATTTTGGTTTCAAATCCATACACTCTATTATAGACGATGATTACCTCCATCGCCTATTCCCGTTTAATGGATTCCCCTTTTATGTCTGGATAAATCAGAATGGTAATATACAGACTTATACGATGCGCAACTTATTGGATAGAGGTTATAATGCCCCTTTTGTGGACCCAACACCTAGAACAAAGTAAAATGAAAAAGCATATTTTTCTTTTCTTGCTGTCTTTCTGGGTATCGATAGCGGCAAAAGCACAATTTAAGATAACTGGCAAAATACTGGACCCGAAACATCAGGCTATTGGTGATGCTATTGTAAGGGCTGGAACTGTAGCAGCATCAACAGACCGGGATGGAAAGTTTGAACTTGTTTTGCAAAATAAACATGGGCATATAGCTGTATCGCACATTAATTATCGTCCAAAGAATGTCTTGTATACATTTCCAGATTCACTGATCGTCACTCTTGAACGGAATGAACTTGCCCTAGACGAAGTGGTTGTTTACAGTGACGGCTACCAGTCGCTTCCCAAGGAGCGGGCCACAGGTAGTTTCGAAATGATAGCTAACAAGGTCCTCAATCAGCGCTCTTCCTTAAATATCATAGATAAATTGGAATCGACAGTGCCGGGCCTTCAATTTGATCGACGTAAATCCTCTACTGTTATGAATGTTAGAGGGCTTGGGTCTTTTTCTGACGCATTGCTTAAGCCCTTAATCATATTGGACAATTTTCCATATGAAGGAGAGCTAAGTAATATAAACCCCAATGATATTGAATCTGTAACAGTTTTAAAAGATGCTGCGGCAAGCTCAATATGGGGGGCGAGGGCTGGCAATGGAGTGATTGTCCTAAAATCAAAGCGCAATGCTGAAAGGTCTAAGGGGAAATGGGACGCTGGAGTTAGTTTTATGATCACGAAAAAAGCTGATCTCGATTATTTGCAGCTAATGTCCTCGGCGGACTTTATAGCAGTAGAACAGCAATTATATGAAAATGGATTTTATAAATCGGCTTTAAGCAATAGTAGTGCGTCATATTTGTTTTCGCCGGTGGTCAAGTTGCTTCGAGATATAGATGTGGGTAAGATATCAAAGCCGGAAGCTGATAGACAGTTGGAAAGATATCGAAATATAAATTATAAAGATGATATGAAGCATTACTTCTTTCGGAATGCCGTGTTACAACAGTATAACGCAAGCTACGCTACGCATTCCGATTTGCTTACTTCGCGTTTTAGTGTGGGCTACGATAGAAATCT
This sequence comes from Sphingobacterium sp. DR205, assembly GCF_011064245.1. Classification (NCBI taxonomy): domain Bacteria; kingdom Pseudomonadati; phylum Bacteroidota; class Sphingobacteriia; order Sphingobacteriales; family Sphingobacteriaceae; genus Sphingobacterium; species Sphingobacterium sp. DR205. Next base: position 250,299 of record NZ_CP049333.1, read on the forward strand.
TGCGAACGCAGTTACAGATAAAAATAACCGGTTTACATTAAAATCCGATTTGATATATCAGCTAGGAAAAAATCTGGAACTGAGTACAGCATTTCAATATGTCAATACAGCCGCTAACCAGACGCCATCGGCATTCAGCTTCCCCATATACCCGGGCGGTAATAGACAAGCACTGTATCCTTATGCCCAATTGGTCGATGAAAACCAAAACGCAGCAGCTATTGCATACGCTTATGACCCAGATTACTTGATTGGTATTTCAGATCCTTTGCTTGACTGGACAATGAAACCGTACAAAGATATCTTTGATTCGCGAACGGATGATAAGATGGACTATTTTAATGGCGGACTCAACCTGATGTATTCATTTTCAAAGAATTTTAAGTTTACTGGGCAATATAATATTGAAAAGCAGATACAGCAACAGCAAACTTTATTTACAGAAGATGCTTACTTTACTCGAAATCTGATTAATCAATTTACAACATCAACTAACGGCCTGCTTACTTATGGCATACCTAAAGGTGCAATAAATACCTTATCCGGTAATCGAATGTTGAGCCATCGTGGTCGTGCTCAGTTAAATTATGAAGTGAACAATAATTTACACCTTTTGACAGTACTTGCGGGAGCCGAATATTCGAAAAGAACAAGTGAGAGCTCGTCAAGCCGAGTATACGGTTATGATGTCAACTTGAAAACTAGCCAGCCCGTGGATTATGTGACGCTATTTCAGACCTATAGAGGATTGGCAGGTAAACAAAGTATACCTTATCTCATGTCAGATCAAATGCGTGAAAATAGATTTGTATCTTTTTTTGCTAATGTAGGCTATACTTTTTTTAATAAGTATACCGTCAGCGCTTCTGCTAGAAGAGATGCATCTAACATGTTTGGCGTAAAAACAAACGACCGATGGAATCCATTGTGGTCGGTCGGAACAGCCTGGTATCTGAGCAAGGAAAAATGGATGCAGCAAATTCCGGAGATCAACCATTTAAAGCTGAGATGGACAATTGGCCATAGTGGAAATATTGGCGGGATAACCGGAAGTGAACCGATCATAACATATACGAAAGCTCCTTCAGGGGCTCAGACCACTTTGCCAAGAGCATTAATAAGTGTCTTGCCAAATCCTTCGCTAAAATGGGAAGATATCCGTATGATAAATTATGGACTTGATTTTGGCTTGTTCAATAATAAAATATCAGGTTCTATAGAGTATTTTAACAAATTGTCATCTGACTTATTGGCGACCGATCTGATAGACCCGACGTCTGGGTTTTCAAGCATGACGAAAAATGTCGGTAAGCTGCTAAATAGAGGATTTGACTTCAAATTGTCCGGACGTATTGGTCATGGTGGATTTTCTTGGATCCCGACGTTATTTTTGTCAAGCAGCAAGAATAAAGTACTTGAATTCTATGGAAATTTAAGTACAGGTACAACCTATACAACAAATACAGGAACATCGATGCGCCCATTGAAAGATAAAAGTCTTTACCCTGTATTTTCTTACGTTTTCGCTGGGTTAGATCCTCTAAATGGCGACCCTCAAGGGATTTACAAAGGACAGGTTTCAAAAGATTATCGCAATATGTTGCGTGATTCTATTCAAAACCTAAGCTATCATGGTACAGCCTTACCTCCTTATTATGGCGCTTTCCGGAATGAATTCAATTGGAAAAATATGTCGGTCTCATTTAATATTAGCTACAAATTTGGTCATTACTTCCAAAAAGAGACTATTCGCTATGCCTCGCTTTATAACAGCTGGATATCACACAAAGATTATGAAAGGAGGTGGGTAAAACCGGGAGATGAACTGACCACGACTGTACCTTCAATGAATTATCCTGCTGATACAAATCGGGATACCTTCTATGCAAATTCGGAAGCCAATATAGAAAAAGGTGATATTGTTAAACTGCAAGATGTTCAGTTTAGCTACGCTCCAGATTGTTCTCGATTTCTTTCGTCGAAAAAATTAAATGTGCGTTTATTTTTTAATGCCAATAATGTCTGTGTATTATGGAGAGCGACGAAATCTGGACTAGACGCTGATTTTCTGGGAATACCAAATGCAAGGAATTTCACTATTGGTCTGAATGTGTCGTATTAAACTAGATTTCAGTTAGTTATTATTAAAAAAAATCATAATCTTATGAAATGTAAAAAAATTAACATTTTAATTTTTGTGTCTATAATGGGTTTGTTTGCAGTCACGTCCTGTGAAAAATATCTGGATGTAAAACCTGATTCCACAATTTCGACTCCGCAGACATTAAAAGATCTCAGGGCTATGCTTGACAATGAAAGTCGGATCAATCAGACTTATCCGGGGCTGCTCGAAGTGGGGACGGATGATTATTATTTGAATTTTGATCAAATTACCTCCCAATATCAGCTTTACCAAGACTTTTACTTCTGGAAGAGGGAATTAATCAATTCGGGTACATCGAGCTGGCAAGCCAGTTTTGGGACTATATTGGTCGCCAATGTCGTATTGGAAAGCTTGGAGAAAATAATATCTTCTGATATTAGCTTGAAAACGGAGCTAAGCGGAGAAGCTCACTTTGTCCGTGGCTTATGTTACTACTATCTCGCTTTGGTTTACTGTCAAACGTATAAACATGGAAAGGAAAATAATCAATTGGGATTGCCTATACGATTAGGATCCGACTCCAATGTGAAGGTGCAAAGGTCATCTTTGGAGAAAACATTTGAGTTTATCATAGCGGAACTAAAATTAGCCAGAGAATTATTACCCGAACAAGTTGCGGTCAAAACACGGCCAAGTAAAGCCGCGGCAAGTGCGGCCTTAGCAAAGGTCTATCTTTATATGCAGGATTATCAAAATGCGGAAAAGATGGCGTTAGAGGTGTATGATAAAAGCAATGTTCTGCTTGATTTCAATAAGTTGGATATACAATCCAATAGACCGTTTCCAGCCTTGCATGACGAAATGATCTACCTGGCTTATTCGGTGGAAAATGCTGAGTTGCTCAATGAAGATGACCTTAATATATCTCCGGAATTATACAATTTATATGAGGAAAATGACCTTAGAAAGGAAGTGTATTTTAAGGATAAAGGCGACGGAGCAAAGGGATTTAAGGGGAATTATGCTAGCAATTTTTCTTCTTACTTTGCAGGGATGGCGATGGATGAGATCTATCTTATATTAGCTGAATGCCATACCAGAAGGGGAAGGAGGTCGGATGGACTAATATTTTTAAAGGAATTGCTTACCAAAAGATATCAAAACGGTGAGTATCAGTTGCCCGATTTTACTACTGATACCCAAGCATTAAAGTATATTTTACAGGAGAGAAGGAAAGAGCTGATTTTTAGAGGTGTCCGTTGGTCAGATTTAAAAAGATTGAATCTGGATAAGGAATTTGAAACAAGACTTAGCCGCGAAGTCGATGATGGTACTCATGTACAGACAATTTATCTGGAACCTAACGATAGCCGTTACGTTTATCCAATTCCTGAAAGTGTAATTGTTTTGGGGGGTATTGAACAAAATACGAGATAGAAACAAGGGAGAGACCGCCGGTTTCTCCCTTGTTTCCTTCAGCTGTTAGTGTTTTCTAAAAGCGGTAACAGTCTCATTTTCTTGAGGTGTTTCTGACGGATCTAATGTCTCAAGGGCATCCTCAATACGTTGCTGTACTGTTTCACTTCCAAAAGCAATATAATTCATGTCTGGTTGTGATGAATTAGATGGATTAGCTGGAGCCTGCAATTCGCAAACAGTTTGGTAGGGCAAGCTACTACAACTTTTTCCAGCTGGTAAACTGGTAGAATATTTACTCGGGTCAGTCGGGTTATCACTCGAAGTGCCTGTAAAATACCAGGTCTGATTGGCGCGCACAATCTTGGTATCTTTTGCCGCCTTTACTTCTTTCTGATTTTTAACCTCTTTTTCACTTTTAATACTTTGCGCATTCGCACTTAACGAAATTCCTAATGTCATCACACCAATGCTCATGGTGCCGATGATTCTTTTTACTAATGTTTTCATTTCTAATGTTTTTAAGTTTGTTATTGTTGCTTATCCTTATTATCCTCCTGGATCGGCCTTGGAGTTGTTCCCTATTGACCGACCGGTACTACCTGAGTCCAATCGATCTGTTATCTTATACCAAAGTTAGCCCAGTAATCTGCCCTGGATGTATGAATTTTAGGTAGATCGATGTATGATTTTATTCATTTCTAGCCATGCAGTATTTATCAGAAGGTCTCTACGACATAGTGATCGTGGATTGCGCCTTGTGAGGGCCCCGACATCTCAGGGATGAATACACAATATAAGGGATGAACGACATATATGATAAGTGCGGATGACATTTATGAAGGTGTGAATGACATTTACGAAGGTGTGAATGACATTTACGAAGGTGTGAATGACACTTACGAAGGTGTGAATGACACTTACGAAGGTGTGAATGACACTTACGAAGGTGTGAATGACATTTACGAAGGTGTGAATGACATTTGCGAAGGTGTGAATGACATTTGCGAAGGTGTGAATGACATTTGCGAAGGTGTGAATGACACTTACGAAGGTGTGAATGACATTTACGAAGGTGTGAATGACATTTGCGAAGGTGTGAATGACATTTACGATGATATGTAAGCCGTTAAAACAATAGAAACAATAAAGTATCGGCGCGTGCCCTTAGACTATTGGTATAAATTGCAGCGAGTTTTAATCAAAAATCGCTAACTTTATTTAACCAGCAATAAATGAGTTAATTATGATAAGGTCCTTCTTTACACTACTTGTCGTTTTTGTTCTCCATACAGCACTTCGGGCGCAAGAGAAATTCGATCCTGTAGCCTGGAAGGCTCCATATGATCTCAGCCTTGATGGTTGGGGAATAGAGCGGTTTCCGATACCGATAGACTTTGCGCCTAAGATTCCTTACAAGGGTGTAGAAGATGTTCGCTTTACGAGTGGATGGAACAAGCCTGAGAGCGATGAGTATTGGTCTTATGCTTTCTTGTGGTATATAGAAGGGCAGCAGGTGCCCAATTCAAAAACAATTGAAGCTAATCTATCTATGTATTTTGACGGCCTCGTGAACCGTAACATAGAAAAGCGTGCCCTTCCAAAGGAGCTGATCAAGAAAACTAAGACTAAATTCAAAAAATTAGCCGAGCCAGAGGGAGAAGATGAATCTACCTTTACCGGTACCATTCAAATGGTGGACTATATGGGCAAACAGCCCATAACTTTACACTCAACAGTACATGTGAGAAAGTGTCCCGGTACAGATCACACCATTATTTTCCATCAGTTTTCGCCACAGGAGAGATCTGCCCCGGTATGGTCAAAGTTGGATGGATTGTGGCATACTTTTCATTGTTCGGAATAATTTCCATAGGCTTTTCAGTTCGGCTATTTCCAGTCTATGGAAATATCTTTAAAATCTACAAAATAAGGCTCTCCTGCCGAATGCGAATAACCGAATTTAAATAATTTGATCATTTTCCAGCAGGGAGTATTCCTTCGAACGTATAGGTGCATTTTATGGGTACATCCGTATTCAGTTGATTGGCAGTTAGATAATTTTCATTGGTTTAAAAAGACTATTATCAGTCGTAACTTATATTAATAGCTTTCTGATTTCTTGTAATTTTTTAAACTGATGTGACTCAATTGTATCGTTACGTCTTTGAAATTTGCCATTAATTATTAACTTTGCATTTAATTGTAAAAATTTAGCCTAGAAAACGTTAACCTAGTCTGTTGTATTCAGAGCAAGATTCTTAACAGGTTTCTAATTCCACGTTTATATAATTTATTTAAGTCGATAAGGAATTATATCGACCAATTTTTAAGTAAAAAAATGAAAAAGACAAACATTAAAGCCAAAGACAGTTCCAAGCAAATGTATGAAGCTCCAAAAATTGAAGTAAGGAAGATAGAATTAGAATATGGCATCGCTAGTGGATCAAATGCTATGCAACAAGGCTGGAAAGATTCACAGACGATAACCGAAGAGGTTGAAAACAACTATTGGTAAGCCATAAAAATACATCCTATTTTAATCTTAAAAGTATCAAAAATGAAAATAACTCTAAATAAAATCTTGGCGTTTTTTATTGCCGGATCAGTTTTAACTTCTGCCTGCAAAAAAGATTCAGAGGAAGTAAATGTGGACTCAGCAAAGGCTCATGTTACTGTCAAAATGACTGGTATGGGATTTTCTGAACCTCAAGGTAATCGCACCTTGCATTCGACGACGAATAAGAATATAGGACGGCTTCCAAAAAACCAATATATTGAGGCTTCCTTTAATGAGAAATATGATATTAGCGGATCACTAATACCTGTAGGTGCCATTTCGCCCTTGAGAGCATCGAAGATTTCGGAAACTGTCTCTAACGGACCTTTGATAGAACCTTTGCCTGTGGGGTCAGAGTATACGATTACTGTATATGAAAAAGGGAATGCATCAAAAGAAATTCTAACAAAATCTTTTAAGCATGGAATTGACGATTCGAACATTTCTTTTGATTTAGAACCGGGAGAATATACTTTTTTAGCGTCTGGTAATAACGGTGCTTCTATAAATGCTTCGGAAAATCCTGCATACAGTTCGTTAAAATTTAATAGCTATCGCTGGAAAAAGGATGTACAGCTATTTGGTGGTCAACAGTTAAACCTTGACATTTTATTGAATTATATCTTTTCTGAAGTTACTGTGACGTTTAATTCTGGCGATATTGGTAATATCGAGAGTATTGGAAGGGGGGAAATTACACCTCATCATAATAATTTTAGCGTTAATAACTTTTCTGGAACAATATCATACGGTTATGTCAACCCTCGTGATGTGTATTTTCCTCGACCCCAACTATCTCGATCATGGACGAGTTATCCCGTTTCTATTTATACAGAATCTACAAATGATGGCGAAGTAAACCTCTTTGATATTACTATCAATGGGATTAATGGTAGTGTTAGTCTGTCAAATCTGACCTTTGAACAAGGAGTTAAGTATAATCTACAATTAGATTTGGGAGAAAAGAAGGAGAAGACTTTTAAAATTGGAGGAGCTGAATTTGCTATGGGAAACCTACAGTATGATGAGTATTCAGATAGTTATTTCTTCGCTCAATCAAATGAACATTATGGTGATTATTTTTTTCCTAACTTTCTAAAACCTAAGAAAGCAAATGATAACCCTCTGCCTGAACCGACTATTAATGGCAATAACGGAGATCCTTGCAAATTAATTAAGCCATTAAATACATGGAGATTGCCAACTGACGAAGAAATAGAGTCATTATTGGTCGAAATTAATAATGATTATAATTCGAATAATGGTAGTCAAAATACCTATTTGGATCATCTTAAGCCGTACGGCATCTTAAGTAATGGATTATTTTTTGGAACTCGCGATGTATCTGGTGGTAATAGAAGAAATTTTCTTTGCTTACCTTTTGCCGGGTATTATGATAATGGAGCGAATAACTATCTAGATCGTAGTGGATGGTACTTAATAAAAAATAAAATAACAGGAGATGCTAATTGGTATTCATTACTAGAAGTAGTTGCGTCCTACGGAGATATAGGCCCTGGAAGGGGGCATATTCAAAGATACGTAAATTTTGAAAATGCAAATAACTTAGCTGTATCAATACGTTGTGTTAAGAACTAACTTTTTCATCAACCATTGCTGGTGAAAGCCCTACTTAATATGGGCTGCATTATCTCATATAACAATAAATGGGGTAAAATGCGAAAGATATTCACTATTGGTAGGATAATATAGATCATTAGCGGATAGCAGTAATGTTATCCGCTTTTTTTGTGAAAATAATTGGATACTTCCGATCAAAGTTAAGGTACCGGCTTGACTTGTATTAATGCAACTGTATTGCTGTCGAAAATTCCTCGCTGTTTAAAAAAAGGGATAATTTTACAGTCATACACAGATTAAACAGATACAAGGTGATGGCATTTTATATACTATACTGATCAAACCCACGCTGAACCATTTTCCTGAAACCGTAGGCTCACTTTCAACAGTGCGCAAACCATTTCCTAAAGAAGAAAAGATAATTACTGCTCCATCAGGATGAATTCCATTATAACTGATCTGGTCATCTCCCTCTTTTAGCCTAACGTCTGCACTGCTTTGTGTAGGTTTTAAAATCGAGAACCCAATATTTGTAATAGACCCCGTGACACTCTTATCCATATCTAGTGTAGTAGTGATCTGGCTGAATAAATGTTTCATCACTACACCAAGTTTATTTTCTCCGGTCTTAACCGCTGAAGAAAGATGGTATTCCCTACAAGGGTTTTATTTTCATCGGTTTGATGAATGTTGATGGTGAACCCTATGTAATTGAATATAATGTGCGTATGGGAGATCCAGAAACAGAATCCGTATTGCCTACCCTTAGCCCAGTTACAAGCTGCTTTTGTTGGCAATTTTCTCTCGTATCTTGATATGACCATAAAGGAGGAATTACGCTGGTATATGCCAAGCGATCATTTTTGTTTTGTTATTGATTTTAAATTTGTTATACTTGCTACCAAGGTGTCTAAACCCCATCTTGATGAAATAGACCTAAGTGATAATATAACCATTATTTCATCTAAGATTAATATTAAAAAGAAGAAATTAGCGGAAAATTTCTACCAATTTTTTATGTCTTGGATTGGATTTATACAAGGTAACCAAAGCTCATTTAAGGAAATCTACGATGCACATATCGATGATCTATACGGCTATGGTAGGCAGTACCATTATGATAAGGATACTGTGCTGGACTGCATTCACGACCTTTTTATCAGTCTATTCAATAATCCCAAAATTGCGAAAGAAGTTAATGTAAAGTATTATCTCTTCGCTGCGCTACGCCGAAAATTGCTCCGGTTAAAAGTGCAGACCGTGGATATCGAAACACTCTCAGAAGACATCAGCTGGACAAATAGCCACGAACTGGACCTGATCAATGATGAGGTCGAAACGAAAGTAGTGCGGGTGATCAAAGAAAAAGTTGATGCATTGCCTAAAAGGCAGCGAGAAGTGCTTTTTTTACGGTATTATCTCAATTTTTCCTACGATGAAATAGCCCGTATGATGGGGGTGAATGTCGAAACCTGTAGGACATTGTCCTTCCGTGCAATCAAGCAATTAAAAGTTGAATTGAAACCTATTGAGCTTTTTACAATCTTTTATATTTTTTTTAATAAATTTTAGTCTATGTTTTCAAAAATTGTGCTCTATATCTGTAAAAGCATAATTTGTGAAAACAAAAAACGAAAAATTTAAGCACATATTCAATATAACACCGGAAGACTCCCTTTCGGATGCGGATAAGGCACAGCTCTTCCAAAGGATCGTACACAGTGCGAATAAGAGACATCGGCAAAGAGTGCTTGTCCGTGTTGGCGCTATTGCTGCTGCGGCCTGCTTGCTGATCTGCTTCAAATTATTTTATCCGATTGATAAAGTCATTCCAACAGAGCTCGATATCGAAAGAATAGCGTCGATAAGCCAGACCTTCAATAGGAATAAAGATAGCCTACAACTAATTTCCGTTGACCCAAGGTCCGAAAAACATGCCATTTCATTTTTGAAAGTGAAGGAGCGTTCCGATATACTTGATTTGCTAAGTCCCAATAATTCCGCAGAGAGCCTTAAATATAACACCGTTTTTGTGCCTTATGGAAAGAGACAGGAATTTACCTTGCCAGACCAGTCCAAAGTCTGGCTTAATGCGGGCTCATACCTTACTTATAGCCGGGATATGCTGGGTAAACCACGTGAAGTCTATCTCAATGGTGAAGGTTATTTCGATGTAGCGCACAACGGGACCTCTTTTATCGTGAAGACAAAACACGCCGCAGTCAAAGTGTTAGGAACCACGTTTAATGTCTCTTCTTATGAGGAAGATAAAAAAATGGCGATCGAATTGATTACTGGAAAGGTGGAACTCAGCAGCCCGCATTTTAAAAATATAACCATGGCTCCGGGACAGTTTATCGCTTATGATCTGCAGCAGCATAAAATGCTCGTCGATAACAAAGCGGATGGAAATGAAATTTTATGGACTAAAAAACAACTTGTACTCGATCGTCTGTCGACAAAGGATCTGATCAAAAAATTAGAAAGAATCTATAATGTAACAATTCATGCTGACCGATCTGTATTGGAAAACACGACCGTCTATTCGGGAAGGATCAATCTCGATGTAAGCATCCTGACCTCATTAAGCAACATCTATGAATTAAAAGACTATACAATAACACGAGTAGAAAAGGAGGTTTGGATTAAAAACAATTGATTATTTAACCACAAAATTGGATAAAGAGGAATTGCCGTCCCCTTTATCCGTTAAAATTAAACGTTTCAAAAAATTTAATTTCATCAAAATTATGAAAAAAAAACAGGTGGGACAAAATCTCTCCTCTGGACAACTATTGTCACCTAAAATTAGGTATAATATGAAGATAGGATCCCTTGCCATTACAGGAGTTTTACTCTCCGTAAGTGCACTTGCGTTTCCCCAGCGAATAACGCTCAAAATGAAAAATGTACCGTTGAAACATTTTTTGCAATCCGTTCAAAAACAGACAGATATTGCGCTGTTGTATCCGGATAATTTATTGGCCGACAAACGGGTAAATGTCGATCTTAATAAAGAGGAACTGGTACCGGCCTTAAGGCAGGTGCTCCGGAGATTTAACTTAAATATTTCACAGGGAGTCGGGCAGATAACCGTAATACCCGGACAGGGAATGGGCGCTGCGAATACGGTCAGATCTGCAGCTGTGCAGGAAAAAGTCACTGTCAAAGGGCGTATTTTTAATACCCAGGAGCCTCCCAGTCCCTTGGCTGGTGTGACGGTGTTTGAAAAAGGGGGGACAGCCACGACTGTATCAGACAATGAAGGCTATTATTCCCTGGAGATCGCTAAAGGAAGCCGCTTGTCATTTACTGCCGTGGGTTATCTCCCCAAAGAGATCCTGGTCAATAAGACTGAAGCCAACCTTACCGTATCACTCAAAGAAAACGTCTCGGATCTGGATGAAGTCGTGGTCGTGGGGATGACCGAAATGCAGAAAAAACATATTGCGAGCTCCGTGGCTTCCTTGGATATCAAATCCAATATCGAAGGAAAACCAATTACCAACCTTTCACAATCGTTGCAAGGTGGCGTAACTGGACTTACGGTACAGCAAGGTTCGGGCTTGCCCGGTGGAGACGCGGCCAGCATCAAAATTCGCGGTATATCCACATTGAATAACTCGGACCCTTTGGTACTGGTTGATGGGGTACCCATGGATATGAATCATATTGATCCTGTAACGGTCGAAAGTGTCACCATATTAAAAGACGCAGCAGCGGCAGCAATATATGGGGCAAGGGCAGCGAATGGCGTTATACTGGTCACGACCAAACGCGGTAAAGCAGGGCAGATCAACGTCCTATATGATGGTTATTATGGTCAGCAATCTCCGACAATCCTTCCCAAATTTGTCGATGCGCCAACTTATATGCGGATGTATAACTATGCGCAGGTAGCTTCTGGTGGACAAATACTCTATACAGATGAACAGATCAGCAAGACCGAATCGGGTGAAGACCCCATTAATTATCCCAATACCAACTGGACGGATATTGTCATTGATGATCACAGCCCCCTGACCTCTCATTCCCTGGCAGTCAGTGGGGGTAATGATGTCGCCCGTTTTGCGGTGACAGGCAATTATATGTATCAGAAAGGGATGTTGCCCCTCAATAAGATGGATCGTTTTAATATCCGGGCAAATACCTCCGTATCTCTTTCTAAACGTTTTTTGATTAATCTGGATGTTTTAGGGATCAGACGGAATACCTTGTATCCCAATCGAACAATAGACAATGGCGGAAGCAGGATACTGGACGACCTTTACCGGCTACCTCCAACGGTACTGCCCAAATACCCGCAGGAGGAAGGGTGGCCCGCGATATACGGCCGTTATGCCGATATCGTCAACCCACTGGCCTATGAAGAGGTCGGCGGTACCATTGGTTATCAATATGACCAGGCAACAATCAATCTACAGCCAAAATGGTCTATCACCGACAATTTAAATTTACGGGGACAGTTTAGTTATCGGCTCAACAGTGATGTGTATAAACAGAATAGAGATAATTTCTATTTCTTTGACTATTACACCAAACAGCTGGTACAGACCTGGGCCGTCCAGCGCAACGCCTATTCGGAAACCCGAAATACCTATTACTACCTGAGCGGTGCGCTTGACTACAACAAGACCTTCAAAAAACACAATATCTTTGCAATGGGTGGTTTTTCTGTGGAAAAATTTAATGAAGGCTATTGGAAAGAATCGTCGTTGGTATCCAGCTATGCGAAAGCAAATTACGCTTATGACAACCGCTACCTTGCTGAATTATCCTTTCGGGCAGATGGATCATCCAAATTTGGCCCCGGAAAGAAATACGGATTTTTCCCATCCATCGCATTGGGATGGAACCTACATAATGAAAGCTTTTTAAAGGTGGATGCCATCAGCAACCTGAAGTTGAGAGCTTCTTATGGACAACTCGGAAATGAGAATATTGGGCTCTATCTCTATCAAAATCTGATCAATGCGACCAACGGGCTTGAATCAGTATGGGGAAATCCAAACATAACCTGGGAAAAAGTCAATATCCTCGATCTGGGTTTGGATATGTCGATTTTTAAGAATAAGCTCTCCTTAACCTTTGATTACTACGACAAAAGAACGAAGGATGTGCTGCTCAAACCGACTGTCGCGCCTTCAGGCGCTATTGGTTCTGCTCCTTTAAATGCGGGTAAGGTAAACAATAAAGGTATGGAACTGTCGCTGAATTATAACGATAAGATCGGTGATGATTTTAGCTTTTCTATCAGACCGGGTATTTCTTATAATAAAAATAAAATTACAGAACTTTTGGGTGGTCCATACTATTCTGGCATCTCCACCAATGAGGTCGGTTATGCGATTAAAAGCCATTATGGCTATGTGACCGATGGTATTCTGCAGTATGATGATTTTGCCGCGGACAAGAAAACAGCCTTGGTTCCGGCGCTTGCAGGTGAAGGCCCGGGAGATATCAAATATGTAGACTTGAATGGTGACGGAATAATTGACGAAAGTGATCAAAAAGTGATCGGAGACCCTACGCCACGGATCAATTATTTTAGCAACGTGAGTTTCAGTTATAAAAACTTTGATTTTGAGTTCTTGTTACAGGGGGCTGGCAACCACGATTACTCGGCCAATCTAGGGGGCAAATCTGCTGGCTACTTATGGCACCCGCTCAATTTAAGCGCATCGGGCGGTATCCCCACAACTTATCGGGCAGCCAACACGTGGCGCGAAAATAATCAGGATGCCATCTATCCACGCCTGTTGGCCAATCCGGCAAACAATATCCTGCGTAGTGATTTTTGGTTGTTCAATGCTAAATACCTCCGTGTCAAATTCATTCAGGCTGGCTACAGGTTTAACTCCGCCTACCTCAATAAGTACGGGATAAAAAATGCACGCCTATATGTCAATACACAAAATCCATTTCTCTTCACAAAGTTAAAAATGGCGGATCCGGAGTCACAGGGCGGATCATGGACCTATGGCATGATGCGCATATTTTCTGTTGGATTAACGGCTAATTTTTAAGAAAAATGAATACGATAAAAATTAAAATAAAATTTCTTGGCCTACTAGTCATGGGCCTGTTAAATAGTTCATGTGAAAAATTTCTCACTGTTGACAGCCCGGATGGCGTGTCGGATGGGCAGTGGTGGAATACCGAGACAGATGGATATAATGCCCTGGCAACTGTTTATGCCGGTATACCGGACGGAAGCTCGGGGCGAAACATCATGTACTACGCCGGACTTACGGATGAAGCGGTGCAGCGTGGCGACTTCAAAGGCGAATACGATGGCTTTACACGCGGATTGGCTTCTAGCCGCTGGGGAGTCTCCAGTAGCCTATGGGCGGACGATTATACTTGCATCCGTAGAGCCAATAGATTCTTGGAAAATATAGGTGCTGCCTATATCGATGCTGAACTGAAAGAAAGGATGAAGCAGGAGGCCAGGGCACTGCGGGCCTATTATCATATGGAACTGATGCTCGTTTTCGGCGATATCCCTTTATTGACAAAATCATTGATGCCAACGGAGAATCAATCGTTTCGTACACCCCAAAAAGAGGTTTATGATTTTGTAGTAGCCGAATTGAAGGACTGCGCTACCAAGTTGCCGGCAACATATGTAAATGCTGATCGCTGGCGCATGAGCAGTGGGGTCTGTCTATCTCTGTTATCCCGCTTAGGCTTGTATTATAAAGATTATGAGCTGGCCAAGACAAGCGCCAAACAGGTGATTGACTCTAAAGTGTATAACCTCTGGCTGAGTACGACAAATAAAAATGACAGTTATGCCGAACTCTTCAGCTACGCGGGTGAATTAAATGACGAGCGTATATTCTTTAAAGAAAATGGCTGCTCCAATGCTTGGACTTCGTTTGCGCCGTTTGGTATTGGAGGCGAAACCTATCTCTCGCCAACCAATACCGTCGTCAATAATTTTGAAACCAAACAGGGTAAAACCATTCAGGAGCTCGGCCGAGATTCCATACTGATCTATCAGCAAAACCCGAATTATAAAAATAATAGGGATCCGAGACTCTCGGCGTCTGTGTTTGTGCCCAATGATAGGTTCCAGAACCAATACACGCTAGACCCATTTTATAATCCGACAGATAAAATAGGGGAGACAAAATCCACAGCAACGGGCTATTGGATAAAAAAATACATCGATGCCAGAGATCGGCAGGCTAAAAGCGGAAGCCTTGATTTTATGATTATACGCTATGCGGAAATATTGCTCAACTATGCGGAAGCAATGATAGAAACCGGGCAATGGAATAATGCCGAAACGCTTGCTGCGATCAACGAAGTGCGCGCAAGGGCAGCCATGCCGGCCGTGAATAGTGGCTTGTATGGCACACAGACCAAAATGCGCGAACTGATCCGCCGGGAGCGTCAGGCAGAACTCGCTTTCGAAGGAGGACGTTATTTTGATATCCGCCGATGGGGTATCGACGAAGCTGTCATGAATGGCGAAGTCTTTGGGGCCACCAACCCCAAAACGGGCGAAGTGGTAAGGGTACAGAGCCGTACCTACAAAAGAAATAGGGAAGGGCTATGGCCTATTCCAGAGGCAGAAATCATTGCTAATCCCAATATGGTACAAAATCCAAATTATTAAAAAGCCTGTTATCATGAAGAAAATAAAGATAATCTTGTTTGGCCTGCTTTTCTTGCAGGCTGGTATGCTACTACAGGGCTGCCGCAAGTCCTACAGCCCCGGTGACTGGAATCTGCTACCGGAAAAAGAACCCGAAAAACCGCAGGAACCGGATGATACGCCTACAAAAAGTTTTAAGGTGATGTCCCTAAATATGAATGTAGGAAGCACCGTAGCCAACTTTGACGCCATGGTGGACCTGATAAAAGAATATGATCCTGACCTCCTGTTTTTGAGACAGGTGGATAGTGCGACTACGAGGGCTGGGAAAGTAGACCGTCCAGGGGCCATCGCCAAAGCATTGAAGATGGATGCTTACTTTAAGAAAAATATAGATTACCAGACCGGGGGA
The DNA here is from genome assembly GCF_011064245.1 of Sphingobacterium sp. DR205. NCBI lineage: Bacteria > Pseudomonadati > Bacteroidota > Sphingobacteriia > Sphingobacteriales > Sphingobacteriaceae > Sphingobacterium > Sphingobacterium sp. DR205. Next base: position 265,978 of record NZ_CP049333.1, read on the forward strand.
TTCGGAAATGCGGTTTTATCCAAATTTCCGATCAAAGAAAAGTATAGCCAATTGTTGAGCCGGGAAGAAGGGAATACGGCCGAACTTCGCAGTATGGCGATGATCAAAGTCGAAGTGCAGGCTGGACATGAACTGTATTTTGCAGGAACTGAGCTTGATCCTTCGGTAGCCGCCAACCGGGCTCTTCAGGTCGTGGATCTGCTGAATATAACGGAAAAATTGACTCAGCCAGTGATTCTTGTGGGAAATTTAAACGAACAGGAATCTGCCAACGGTCCAGTATTATCTTATCTCAAGGGCAGCTTTACCTTTGCCTGTCTAGGCACGGGATGTCCCTATAATGCACCAAAGGACAATCCGACCGGTGTATTTGATTATATCACATTTAAAACTCCTGAGGACAAATTGCAGCTGAGTAAATATGGAACTTTCTCCAAATCGTCCAATAACTTTTTGCCAATGACTGCCGAATTCAAATTAAAACTTCCAAAATAGATCATAAAATGAAAAAAATTATTCTTGGAGCCTTGGCTCTATTAAACTTATTTAGCTGTAGTGGGGATGAGAAAATTGAACTTATTGCACCCGAAAAGAAAAAGCTGGTCACCATGACGTATAACATACATCATGGAGCGCCTGAAAATTCGGATGTAGTCAGCCTGGCGAACATTGCTGCAGTCATAAAAAATAGCGGGGCCGAACTTATTGCGCTTCAGGAGGTGGATGTCAATGTGCCACGCTCGGGCAAAGTTAATCAGGCCGCGGAACTGGCAAAGCTCTTGGGAATGGAATACCACTTCTCTAAGTCCATTGATTACAATGGTGGTGAATACGGGGTAGCAATACTTAGTAAATATCCCCTATCTAATAAAAGGAGGGAGCTGCTGCCTATGCCTACGGCCGGAGAACAACGGAGTATCGCGCTTGCTACGGTTACCTTACCCAATGGTCAAAATATTGAATTTGCATCTACTCACTTTGATCTCAATGTGCCGAATCGGACTGCGCAAGCTGCGTATCTTAATCAGATGAGCGCCACCTTGAATAAAGAACTGTTTGTAGGAGGAGACTATAACGCCATACCATCAAGTAGTGAAATGCTCAAGCTTAAAGAGGGATTTACCTTGTCATGCATGAGTAGCTGTCCGCTTTCGTTTCCGGTAAATACACCAACTAAGGCGATAGATTTTGTGATATTTAATCCAAAGGCCGCAAACAGCTATACGCTCGTATCGTCTGTTGCATTGCTAGGTCAATATGCTTCGGATCACCTTCCCGTGTCCGTTGTTTTCCAATATGAATAAGCAGAAAAAGGGCTGATCATATCTTGTGAAAATCAGTTACGTAGAATTTTGTTTTTGCGTAACTGATTTTTTTGTTTCCAATGATCGGAGCAAGAATGATGGAACCATTTAAAAGTTTCAAGCTTTGTATAACTGCTCACTTATATAGGCTCTGCGGGATCTGGAATTATCCGTATCGATGACGACAAATTAACAATCGGTTATACGAAAGACTGCAAAGCCTGGACTGCAAACTGTGAACGATAGGTAATAATAATTATATATTTTTTGGCGGGTCATTTCTGATTGGAAATGACCTTTTTTGTTGAGAAGGTCAATACAAAAATTACTACATATCTGAGCAGAAACAAAAGAGCATTTGCGATGTTATACACATAAATAACACATTATTTACCTTTTTGAATGATTGCCTATGAAAAAAGCACTACTAAAAAAATAACCAATTCAATTGCGTGAGCAAGTCAATGCGTGGATAAATAGTTTGGCTAAAAGGTTTTAAACTGTATAAAAATGACAATTAATATTTTGATGTATCGAAAATAATACATTTCTTTGTCTATAAAGCATTGCAACCGGTTGCAATATGAATGTAACCGACCTAAGAAAAATTATAAATCAAGATAATCTATCATTATTAAACTTATGTGGTATTCTGACAAAATCAAATTGGTGACAGCCTCCAAAAAGTGGATTATTCCACTCGTGGCTCTCGCAGCCAATTATACACAGCTGCATGCGGCTGTTAACCTATCTTTGGTAAAAAAGGAGCACAAAAATCTTGTGAACTTCCAGCAATCCATATCCGGAGTCATTAAGGATGCTGGTACAGGAAATCCAATCAGTGGTGTAACTGTTTCAGTTAAGGGAACGACACTGGTCACTCAAACTGACGCAAATGGACGGTATACCCTTGCCGCTAAACCAGGTCAGGTCCTTGTGGTCAGATTTATCGGTTATGAAAATCAGGAAATTACGGTGGGCGAAAGCAAGTCCCTGGATGTTCAGCTAGCGGCTTCTAGTACGGCTATCGGAGAAGTGGTCGTTACGGCGCTGGGCATTATGCGCGAGAAGAAATCTCTGGGTTATTCGACGACATCCGTTAAGGGCGATCAATTTACCACAGCCCGGGATCCCAATTTGGGGAATGCCCTGAGCGGTAAAGTGGCTGGTGTAAGTGTCGCGGGCAATGCCACCGGCCTCGGCGGTAGTAGCCGCGTAGTTATTCGGGGTAATGCGTCCATGACTGGTAACAATATGCCTTTGTACGTTGTGGATGGTATTCCGCTGGATAATCAGAATCAGGGATCGGCAGGACAATATGGTGGTATGGATATGGGCGATGGCCTCAATAGCATCAATGCGGATGATATTGAAAATATCCAGGTGTTGAAAGGTGCGGCCGCATCGGCACTATATGGCTATCGGGGTGGAAACGGGGTTATTATGATTACCACCAAATCCGGTAAAGGTGCACAAGGGTTAGGTATTGACTTCAACAACAATATGACAGTCAACACCATTTATGATTATCGTGATTTTCAGGATACCTATGGTCAGGGTGTACAAGGATCGAAACCAACAACTGCCGCTTCTGCGAACGATACCTATAATCAAAGCTGGGGTGCTAAAATGGACGGTAGCCAGGCGGTGAATAAATTTGGCAATAGCTATGTGTATTCGCCTGTGGACAATTGGAAAAATTTTTACCGCACAGGATTGAGCAATCAAACCTCACTAGCTGTCAGTGGCAGTGATGAAAAATCAAGCTTCCGACTTGGTTTGAATAATGGCTATGAAGGGTCTATTCTGCCCAATGCAAAATCAAACCAACGTGGGGCGAACCTAAATACGACTTATAAGATCACGCCAAAATTGCAGCTCGGTATCAATGCCAATTATATGTTTGAGTTTGTCGATAATCGGGCAAATCTTTCGGATGGAAATGGAAATACCAATGCCAGCTTGTTGTATCTAGCCAATGGTTACGATGTACGCTGGTTAGAGCCCGCAGTAGATGAGTTCGGCAAAGAATTGCAGCCTGGAAATAATGTTTATTTTAACAACCCTTACTTTTTACAATATCGCAAATTCAACAAGTCGACAAAAAAGAGATTGACTGGTGGGTTTAATCTGCGTTATGATATCACGGATTGGTTATATGTACAGGGAGCGGCTACGCGGGATGGTTTCAACCTAGCCTTCAAACAGGTACAGCCTAAAGGGGCCTCTGCGGATCCAAATGGTTACATTAATGAATATAACAAAGAGTTTGAAGAAACCAACTTTAACTATTTAATTGGTTTTAAGAAAAAAGTCAGTGACTTCTCCATTTCGGCAACGGTCGGCGGGAATAGCCAAAAAACGCGTAACCAAACTTGGGGGACAGATGGCGGGATACGCCCATTTATTGTGGATGGAGTATACAATACAGGAAATGTCGCCGCGGGTACCCGTACCTTCAAAAAACTGTATGATGAGTATCAGGTCAGGTCAATATACGGAACAGCAGATTTTGGCTATAAAGATTTCTTGTTCCTAAATCTTTCTGCCCGTAATGACTGGTATTCGACACTGAACCCGGAAAGTAATGGTTATCTCTATCCCTCTGCCAGCTTAAGTTATGTGTTTAGTGATCACTTAAAGCTTCCAGACTGGATCAATATGGGTAAATTGAGGTTGTCCCGGGCCTCTGCTTCGAATGGAACCAAAGCTTATCAAACGGCGCTTGCTTATAGAACATTATCCTATGAATTGCAAGGTCAACCCATCGGAACGATCAACAATGAGGTTGTCCCAAATGCAAACTTAAAACCGGTACGCATCAGTGAATGGGAAGCGGGTGTCAATCTTGAATTCTGGGGCAACAGAATGGGTATTGACCTTGCTGTCTATCAGAAAACAACTAAAGATGATATTGTGCGTGTAACGACAAGTACGGGCTCAGGATATTCCGTCGCTATTCAGAATATTGGAGAATTGCGCAACAAAGGGGTAGAAGCATTGATCTATGGTGATATTATCCGAGCGGATGATTTTAAATGGAAAGGCTCTGTCAATTTTGCATTCAATGATAGTAAAGTGCTTAGTTTGGGTAACCAAAAAAGCCTCACGTTTGAAGGTGGAGTATCTAGATCCGGAAATGCCTCTGTACAAAATATTGTCGGTCTTCCTTATGGTCAGATCGTGGGTTATAAATACAAAACTGATGCTTCAGGAAATCGAATATTTGACGATAAAGGTTTACCTGTACGTTCTGATGCCGTCGAGGTGCTCGGTAATGGTGTATATCGCTTTACCGGCGGTTTTAGAAATGATTTTACCTATAAAAACTTTAGCTTAGGCATGCTATTGGATTTCAAATTGGGCGCAAAAATCTTTTCGGGAACAAATTTAAACTTGTACGGATCAGGCTTACATAAAGCAACCTTAGAAGGTCGCGAAGGTAATATTGTGGGCAAAGGTGTTAATCTAAGCGGCTCGACAAATACGACAGCAGTTGATGCTCAAACCTATTGGAAGTATGTGGTAGATCAGTCTTTTACTGAAGAGTTTGTCTATGATGCCGGATTTGTCAAATTGCGGGAAATTTCTTTTGGTTATAGCTTGCCAAAAGATTTCTTGTCCAAAACGCCGTTCCGAGGAGCTTCAATTTCTTTGGTCGGTCGTAACCTATGGACCATTCACAAAAATACGCCAAATATAGATCCTGAATCTGCATACAACAACAGTAATGCTCAAGGACTGGAACTCAATGGCTATCCTATGACACGCAATGTGGGTTTTAATTTAAATCTGAAATTCTAAGGTCAAATAATGACTTAAAGATCGGAGGAAATATTAAAAACAGTAAAAGGTTAAGAAACATAAAAATGAAAAAGAAACTATTATATCTCGTCGCTGCGTTTGGATTCGGATTATCCGCATGTAGTGATTTTGGTGACCTAAATGTCGATCCTGAAGCGATAGGAAAAGACAATATGGATTATAAATTGATGTTTACCAATGTACAGCAATATGGCTATGGAACAGAGTACGAAGCTTGGCGGAATGGGCTGATCTATATCAGCACCATGCTCCAACATACGGCATCTGTCGAAAGTTATTGGAATGGAGACAAATATACCTATAGTGCGGGATACAACTCTGCATTCTGGGATCGGCTATATCCGAACGGTATACGTGATGTGACGGATCTGATGGAAAATTGGAAGGATAAACAAGAGTTTAACCCAGAATATCAGATGGCACGCATCATGCGCGTACTGCTATTTCACCGGCTTACAGATATGTACGGGGATGTACCTTATTCGGAGGCAGGTCTTGCCTATTATCAGGGAAAAGGCTATCCAGCCTACGACACCCAGCAATCCATATACCTGGATATGCTGAAAGAACTCAAAGAAGCTGCGACCAATCTGAATGGCAAGACATCGACCATTGGTAATGCTGATATCATCTACAAAGGGGATGTGATCAAATGGCAAAAATTTGCATATTCTTTGATGTTAAGATTGGGTATGCGTCTTTCTAAAGTAGATGCTGAAGTCGCTAAAACTTGGGTGAATACTGCCGTCGCTGGAGGTTTGTTTGCAAGCAATGACGAGAGTGCCCTTGTTTTGCATCCGGGTGCGGTAACCGCTAACAATAGCGCAGAGCCCTTTGGAAAGATTTATGTGCATGAAGACCCAAATGCCTACCGCATGAGTGAATCTTTTATCAACTTGCTGAAAAATACCTATGATCCACGATTACGTTTTCTCGCAACGGTGGTGACTGACCCAACGATTAAAGTAGACGACAGCCGGTTTTCAAGAGGGGATACCACAGCGAGTAAGCAGCTGGGCATGCCAAATGGTTATGATCAGACAACTAAAGGAGCTACATTCATCGAAAATTATCCACTTTACCCGGGCGCAATGAATAAATATTCTGTTGTAAACAGATATACTTACGCACGCCTGGATGCGCCGACGTTTTTGGTGACATATGCCGAGAACCAACTTTTATTAGCAGAAGCTGCTTTTAGGGGCTGGATCTCAGGTTCGGCCAAGAGCTATTACGACGCAGGCGTTACTGCAGCAATGAAACAATTTACGCAGTTTGGAATCGCAGGTATAGATGACGCGTCCATAGCACGGTACCTTACTCAAAATCCTTTCAGTGAGTCGAAAGCATTGGAGCAGATCAATACCCAGTACTATATCAATACGTTTTCGGATGAATATGAATCTTTTGCCAACTGGAGGAGATCGGGCTATCCGGTATTGAAACAAGTGAATTATATCGGGAATGCAACTAATGGGACTATTCCGAGACGCTTTACGTATCCTACGGAAGAATCTACAGTCAATGCAACGAATTATCAAAAAGCTGTAGCCAACCTCAACAATGGCGATCAGATGACATCCCGCGTGTGGTGGGACAAACAATAGTATACATTGGAAAAGGCCTGCTAAAATTTAGCAGGTTTTTTTTTACTTTAAATTCGGAACTTAATAGTAGCTTAATGTTGGATTAAATTTGGATAAATTACTTTGCAGCTAAAACATACTATAAATGAAAAAAATACTGCTGTTTTTACTACTCTGTTATGCAGCAACTGCCAGCGCACAGACCGATCGTGTGAATGTCTTCTTGGGCTCCTCCGGAGACCACGGTCAGCTTTCACCAGCGGCTTCTTCTCCTTTTCACCAACTGAGTATAGTGCCCTATACCAATCCTACAACGCATACAGGATACGAGTATCTGGCCAAGGAAATTAAAGGCCTTACCCATAACCGCCTGGAAGGAGTGGGCTGTATGGGGAGCGGAGGACTGATCCTGATTAGGCCCTTTTTAGAAACTCACAACAAGGTTTTGAATAAAGTTGATGAGCAGGCAAGTCCGGGTTATTATGCGGTGAATACAGCAGAAGGCATTCGGGTTGAAGTGGCTGTGGACGAAGACTTCGGTAAGGAGCAATTTGCCTTTCCAGTCGGAAAAAAAGGTTTTTTTATCGATCTTGGGCATGCTTTCAATGGGGCTTTTGTCGATAATGAATTCACCGAGACAGGTAACCTCCTTTTGGGTAAAGTGCGTGCCAAAACCACCTGTCATGTTGGTATCTATACCATTTATTATGCACTGGAAATTCCTAAAGCCAGTAGATGGCGAAAAGAAGGAAATAAGATATGGGTAGACCTGAAAGAGGAGACTAAGATAGCGAACATTAATATCGCTTTTTCTGCTGTTAGCCAAAATGACGCAAAAAAGAAAGTGACTGAATATGCTAAGTTAGATTTTGAGACCGTAAAGAAACGTGCCGCTGATCGCTGGAAAAGTTCCCTTTCAGTGCTGCAAGTAAAGGGCGATTCGGATAAAGTAAATCTGTTCTATTCCTTGCTATATCGCAGCTTGCAATCACCCTATGTTATCAGCAATGAGCAAGGCGATTTTCGGGGAACAGACGGAAAAATACATCATTCCAAAGAAACACGTTATCACGGTTGGGCCATCTGGGACAATTATAAAACACAATTGCCGCTTCTGGAATTGCTAGATCCCAAAATGTACCAAGGTGTCGTCTCCTCGATTGCAGACTTGTACCGCTATGGCAAATTTGATTTTGCGGGACCATATGAACCGGCTAATTCAGTCCGGACGGAGCATGCTGCTGTCGTCCTGCTGGATGCGGTCAGAAAAGGGTATCAGGTCGATCTTCGTGGCATCAAAGACTCCTTGGTACGTGATACCACGCGCTTTGATTTTAAGAAACCGGATAAATACCTTGAAGCATGTTATGATATGTGGGCAATGGCCAAACTTTTTCCAAAGGACAGCAAAATCTATCTGGAGCGGGCAAGATCATATCAAACAATTTGGAATAAAGATTTTAAAGATTTGACCAAACGGGATGTCGATCGTATGTCAGCGCGTGATATGTATCAGGGTACAATCAGACAATATCGCTGGAATGTGCCCTTCGATGTCGCTGGATTAAAGCAGCTCGCTGGTGGCGAAGAAGAGTTTGTAAAGCAGTTGGATGAATTTTATGATGGGTATTATTTCAATAGAGCGAATGAGCCGGATATGCAATCGCTGACCTTGTATAATGCAAGTAAGACACCTTGGCGTTATCAGGAATGGGTACATCGGATAGCGTTGGATACCACCATACAATATTATTTCAATGACAATAGCCGCGGCATCGGAGCACATATCGATCGTATCTATAAAAATGAACCAAAAGCGTTTATACGGACGATGGATGATGACGCTGGTGCGATGTCAAGTTGGTGGGTGCTTTCCGCCATTGGACTGCAGCAACCCTTGATAGGTGAGCCTATTTTCTATATTAGTGTGCCTTTTTTCGATCAGATTACTTTACAAAACGGTATAAACCCGCTTGTCATTGAGGTGCCGAATGCAAGTGACAAAAGGCGTTATATCAAATCAATCCAACTGAACGGTAAGGATTTGGGGCGTTTATGGATAACACACGATGAACTCAGAAAAGGTGGGACAATCCGTATTGAATCTACGGAAAAACCTACAGATTATGGCATTGCTAATAACTGGATAAGTAATATCAACGAATAGTTGCTCTCAATGTTCTTTACTGTTTTTACTGATGCTTTTATGTATTTCTGCTGTAATCCAGTAATCTCGGCAGCCGATAGCGTACGCATATCTGCCATTGTGTTTTTGATAAGAAGTTGATTTGCCATAATGTTTTTGTTTTTAAATCATAACAAACATAGAGTTTATGAAAGGCGGCCCCGGCTGTTGGTAGTAAATTTTGATGTCTACATCACTTACTTTATTATTAAATGGAGTATCTACAAGATTTCCTGCGAAGACGATACAGTTTTGGGTAGAGATATAGTAATTATTTCAAAAAACAACCCATTCAGCATTGAAGCGAGGGGAGCGGAAACTATAAACCTGGATTCTATGAGAGTATCATTGAATTTTTATAGTCAGTGATGAGTTTTAAAAAGAGGCTGTCTTTTTGGACAGCCCCTTTTGCATTTTCAAAATATACGTTCAATAATCGATCGGGTAATGATTTTAATATTACTTTATCGCTTCACAAACCCAATCCCGCTAATACTTGCTGCCCCCCCTACTGTAAGAGGCTTAGTGACGGTATTCCAGACGATTGGATTTAAATTGTCCGTTGTGAAGGTCTTTTGTACCATTACGCTGGTAGTGCCGCTATTCAGAACAAACCCGTCGTAAACGTCTAAAGCAGCCATTAAGGTAGCAACATCATTACTGGTGATGCCTACCGAAAAGTTAATATTACCCCCATCAACGACCAAGGCATATAGCGTTTTTTTATTGGATGATAATCCGATGGCCGTAGTGGCCTGCACGACTTCAGAAGTAGATATAACGCTATGGCCTCGGTAACGAACCCACTCGGTGCCGGAGACCAGCCCGCCAAATTGATTCAGATCATAAGGCTCAAAAGCAAACTTGGTGGTATCGACACAATTGCCAATATATGCTGTGCCGTCTTTCCGGATCGCGAAAAATGGCCTTGTCTTTTCCTTGGTTTTGATATTGGTGGTCGATACGTTGATCTGCCGACCATTTTTAATGTACGAATAGGCAGTGGATAGTGCCCCGTTTATCGCAGCCAAAATCTCCCCGCCAGATCGCTTTTCATTATATTTTGCCATGTCTCCAATCGGCTGACTGACATATAAGTAATCATCAAATGCGCTCATGATCGTGGGGAATGCCGCATTGATGGAAAGGTCTGCTTTTAGCAGTTGCACGCTCACAGGCTGGTCAAGCTTATTCAGATAACGGATATGGGTTCTGACAAGACCCGTGGTTAGCGCGACGGAAGAATCTACTTGGAACTTTTTGATCAGATCAGTGCGATCCATAATGGTCTTGGTGACTGGCTCGATTTCCTTGTCATCAGGAATAGAATCTGTCGGCATAGTTTCTATCACTTCATCATCAAATGAGGGATAGTCATCTCTTTGCTTACAGGAGTAAAGTATACTGATGCATACGAGGCAAAGCATAGCAGGATTTAAAAATGATTTTCTTTTCATATCTATCGGACTAAGAAAAATGAAACATAAGGCTTCATAATGGTGCTGGTAAATCCATCATAGCCAAGGGCATAAACAACGTACGATCTGCGATCTAGGATGGCGCCGCCATTGCTATAGGATGCGATTACCGTACCATTTGTCACTGGGGATCCTGCTTTGCGGATCTTCCAGGTACGGGTAGCAATGCGGTTCAGTTGGAAGTAAGGACTTGTCTCCAGATACTTAACGTCTTTGGCTACCAAAGAGTCTTGCATCGCGATAGCGTCCGCACTTCCGGTAGCTGGCGCACCATAGTAGAGGTCAATCGATGGGACGTTGGGCATCAGGTTGGTAAATCTATACTTTGCCTGTGTACTGTCGGGGCGCGACAGATCCTCTTCATTTAGGATCATCTTTGTATTTTGCGCCGTATCGGTAATATGGATAGTATAGCGTTTGCCGGCAGCCAGGTTGACGGACGATTCGGCTAAAACAAGTGAATCGCGCCCATCATCAGTCTTATGCGGAAGCGACACTTGGACCTTCACATTGCCTGCTTTCCATTTTAAAAAATCCGGACGCGAGTCTCCCCGTGTATTGTAGCCACCTCCGGGAAACGGCTCACGCCCGCGGATGAGCGATGTCACACGTTGCCCGTCAAATTTGATATACATATAGCGGTCGTCGGGGTAGATAGATGCCATATTGATCTTCACAATGACATCATCAGCACCGAGGAAATCTACTTTTCCAAAGTCTTGTATCGATTTCTCACAGGAATATAGGCCAAAGGTGGCTAAAGCAAGAAACACTATTTTTTTGAAATTGTTCATAATTTTTCCAGTTAGTAGGTTAATAGGCCGAGTTAACAAACCAGGTCGGTTTAATGATATATTCGGGATCCAGTGCGCCCCACCGCTCAAGCTCTGAAGCATTCCATGCATATTCCGAATTATAACGTGGCCTCACACGATAACAATAATCATTGTAGGTGAGCTGGCTGCCGGACAAGGGAATAAACTGCTTAAATATTTCCGTGTTATAATGGTACTTTCTTAAGTCACACCATTGTTCAAGACCTCCCCAGCCCCATTGGACAATATACTTTTGACCCATGATATCGGCTAAGGTCAATTCAGATGCTGTCAGTGGTATTTCACCCCCCTCTATATAACTTGCGACTTCGGCCGAAGTGATTGGTTTTTCGTTTGTCGTATTGATGTACTTATTCACGAAATTCATGTGTGCATAAATTCCCTTGATATAAGCGTCATAGGCCTTAGCCTGGTCGCCTTTGATAAACATTGCCTCGGCTTTGACCAATTGCAGCTGCGCATAGGTCATCAACGGAAAATCCGCGGCATCTCTAAAGATAAATTTCCCTTGTCCACTACTGATGTCCCCAAGGATGTTGGGCACCGTTGTGTTTGATACATTAGGCTCGCCACCGATATAGATGCTGTCAACAGGATTGTTGATCATTAGCATGCGCGAAAGCCTCGGGTCAGTTGATATTTTTGGATTTTCAATCGGTTCGCCACGCAACCCTCCGGTTAGGTAGCGCACGATCGGTTTGCCGGCTCTGTTATAATAGGATGTGGTGTAAAGGCCGAATTTTGAACTCACTACATTGGCCGTTTCAGATTTATCGCCATCAAATTTGACACCGGCGTCATCGGAGGGTGAATCAAAGGAACGGTCTACAAAATAGGCAATGGAATCGGCATACTTTTCTTTAAAATCAGGTTTGTTGACCAAGTGGATATATTGAAGTGCTCGTATACCATAGACAAACTTTCGCCAACGGTCCATATTGCCCCGAAATAGATTGTCACCCTTTTTCGAATTCAAGTTTGCGCTGTAATCAACAGGGCTCTTTTGATCCAGGTAATAGAGTGCCGAATCGCACCATACGCGGACTTTAGCGTACACATCCGGTTGGTCATTGTATTTGAACGATAACTGCTGTGTCCGCAAAGCTTCATCGAGAATAATTGGACCGTGATAATCAGTCAGCATCTGATAGCCCCAGGCCTTGACTGCGTACCCGATCGCCGCGTATTCATATTTTTTGTTGGTAATGGCATCATTGATCATCAACTGTAGGTTGAGCCCGTGATCAAAATAGACCATGCGCCACATGACGCCACCGACATCACTTTGCTGCGGAAATCCATGGCGCTCCCAAATCAGCGAGGCCTCTACGGTGCTTGCCCCCAAAATCGTTTGATTGAACTTATTCATCTGTCGCTGGTCATTGGCATAGCCATTGGCCATTTGATAGATGATCGGCGCTAAAAGCAATTCGGCTTTGACGAGCTGCGGATTGGATGGATTCTCATTGATATCCAGGTATTTTTTACAGCTGCTCAGTCCGATAAGTACCGTAAAAATTAATGTATAAATTGTTGCCTTCATAATGTATTCCTCCTAAAATCTCAAGTTAAATCCAAAATTGAACCCCCGCGGTTTGGCCATATTGCCGTAATCGATACCATATCCTCCGATCCCCCCAAGTCCGGCAGTATTGCTATTGCTCTCTGGGTCTAATCCGGTATAGTTGGTGAAAAGGAAGACATCGGTAGCGGTAAAAAACACACTTAGTGCAGATTGTGATGAGATGCGCTGTGTAAGATGTTTGGGTAAGGTGTAGCGAAGTGTAATGTCTCTGAGCCTAAAAGCATAGATGTTTTTCTCAATAAACATCTGTGGTTCTATATTGGTCATATAGTAGGTCGATGCCGAATAAGGTGTTACCGCTATGCGGTTGACCGTTGGACTGGCCGTGTTTTCAAGTCCATCCTCCAGTACGCCTTCAATTACCCGAGGATCTTCTCGATTCAATGTTTTTACAGATTGTCCGTAAGTGTAAAGTCTATAATCCAGTCCATTAAGTACATCGCCTCCTTTCCGGAGATCCCATAAGAAGGTGAGGTAAAAATTTTTGTAATTGAACTTATTGACAATGCCAAGTGTGTAATCCGGGATACGGTCCCCTATGGGATAATATTTATCTGTACCCGCGATAGGTAGTCCCGTTTGTGGATTGATTAATATGTCACCGCGTTCATTTCTTTTAAACCGTGTGCCTGACAGCGTACCAATGCTGTAGCCCGGCATCACCGAAGACCGTACACCGCTCAGTACCCAGGTGTCCGAATCATATAATTCAGGTAATTCTTCGGCCAGCGAAAGTACCTTTCCTTTATATTGGGTAAAGTTGAAGGTCATATCCCAGCTGAAGTCGGTTTTCTTAATGGGGTTGACGTTGACTTGCAACTCGGTACCATAGGTTTTGACTTCACCACCATTCATCATCCGCAACACAAAGCCGGAGCCATAGCTCAACCGTGGCAGGATGATCTGCCCGGTGCTCAATCGGTTAAAATAACTGAAGTCAAATGTAAGCCTGCGTTTGAATAGCCCAAATTCGAATCCTGTTTCAAAGTCTCTGGTTTTTTCAGCTTTTAAATTGGGGTTGCCACCATTGACACCATAGGCGAAGCCACCGCCGGTCGAAAGTTTTGGCTCTAAATTAGATAAGGTATAATAGCTTTTGAATGGCGCTTTGCCCGTGGTCCCGACAGAAATCCGGTACTTTCCGTCATTGAGCCAGGTGAGTTTGTTTTTAAAAAAAGCCAGGTCTGAAAAGTTAAAAGCTAACGAAGCTGATGGATAACCAAAATAAGGATTATTAGGCATCATACGGGAGGCAGCATCCAGTCGGCCAGTTAAGTTCAGGTAGAGCAGATTGTCCAGGTAGCCAAATCCTGCCTGGGCAAGGAAGCCGACCGTCCGAAAGTTATTGGCAATGGTTTTGGCAAGCTGTGTACTTGGGGAAGTATTGTTGATGCTGTAAAAGTCAGGATCGTAAAAGTCCTCACCATATTGTGAGTTGGTCAGTGTATTGTAATCTTTAAATTCGGTCCCTAAGTTTGCCCGAAAGCTGATGTTCCTGCCGATTTTTGTGTTGGCAGTAGCCATAAATGAACCTGACAGCACACGTCCATTGACCTGATACACATTCATGGATCCGTTGCGCACATCGGTGGAGGATCCCGAGCCGGAGTAGGATTGTGGATGGTATACGCTTTGGCCCAACGTGTTAGAAAAATCTATACCGATGATGCCGTTCAGGCTTAGCCAGTTGGTGGCCCGATAAGTAATGTTGGAGGTCCCCAGGATACGGTTGACATCGTCATTGGCGGTATTGCGATAGACGTCCCAGAATGGATTGTCCAGCTCATTGTAAATATCCGAACTGTGCAGGACACGGTTTCCCTTTTCATCGATCCAGTCCCGGACATCATAAAGAGGGTTGAAGCGCATCAAGGTGATTAAATAGCCCGTATTACCTTTTCTTGCTTTATCGTTTTGTGTGTTGATGAAGTTAAAGGATGTGTTAAACTCAAGTTTATCATTAAATTTAGCTGTTCCGTTTAAGCGGGTTGAAAACCGCTTATAACTAGTATTAGGGACAATGCCACTGTTGTTGCTATATTCATTTGACCAGCGGTAGGTCACTTTTTCGGAGCCTCCTTCGAAAGAAAGGTTGTGCTTTTGGTTATAGCCTGTGCGGAAAAAGTTGTTGACATTATCTTTATAGAGCGTAACACCCTCAGCATACCTCGGCCCCATGGAATAAACTGAATTGGCGGCATATATGCCATTGGTGCCTTGGGCATATACATATTGTCGTTCAGGATATTTATTGACCGTTTCTACCCTTCCTGAAAGTGAATAGTTGACAGTAAACCGACCGGCTTTACCTTTCTTTGTCGTGATCAGGATGGCACCTCCAGCACCTTGGCTTCCGAATTGAGCTGTAGCTTCGGGGCCTTTTAAAATGGTATAAGTCTCGATATCGTCGGGGTTAATATCCATTGCTCTATTGGAATAATCCAAGTCTCTATTGGCTCCATTGCTGGCGAGGTCATTTTCGTTCAGGGTAGAGTTGTTAATGGGGACTCCGTCTACGACTATAAGCGCATTGTTGTCGCCAGAGATGGATGCAAACCCACGGAGTACGATCTGCGCTGATGCGCCGGGCATACCACTGGTACTGTTGATCGACAGTCCGGGGACACGGCCTTGAAGACCTTGAAAGAAAGATTCCCGTTGGGTTTCGGAGACATCTGATCCGGCGACGATAGGGGTAGAGTACCCTAGTGTTTTTCGATCACGCTTGACACCAAAGGCGGTTACTACTACTTCGTCCAATGATGAACTATTTTCGGATAGTGTGATGTTAACGACCGCCTGTCCTAGGATGGTTTTTTCGATTTGTCGGTAGCCGACATGTCTAAAAATTAACGTGGCATCTTCCTGTACGGTAATTTTGTACATACCGCTATTGTTGGTGATGGATTGGGTGTTTTTGCCTTTTTCTAAAACTGTAACACCTCCCAAGGCGGATCCATCTGTCATAGTGACCTTACCGGTAACGATTTTTTGGGCCAGGGCGACTCCATACGTACTCAGCAAGCTCACTAGTATGAGCATACTTCTTTTCATAATAAAAAATGTGTTTGATTAGCTTCTCTTTAATTTAGGTTTTGCCAATGCACCTAGTGCTTGTACAACATGAAAATTTTGCTATTT
Source organism: Sphingobacterium sp. DR205 (assembly GCF_011064245.1). NCBI lineage: Bacteria > Pseudomonadati > Bacteroidota > Sphingobacteriia > Sphingobacteriales > Sphingobacteriaceae > Sphingobacterium > Sphingobacterium sp. DR205. The sequence continues at coordinate 281,918 of NZ_CP049333.1, forward strand.
CATCTAGAAATTTATAGCGGTTAAAAAATCGGTTTATATATGTTTCATATCAAATATAGCATAAAAATGCAATATTTAAAATAATTTAAGCTTTTTTTGTGAGTTAAAGACATAATTTGTTGAACAAAAACGCATGAATATGCTTTTTTGGTCGATCTGTTGGGTGGCTGAGCATGAGAATAGGGGAGGAAATAGGAAAGGCGATAGCGGGAAATCTTTCTTTATTTAATTTTTGTGAGGCGTCGGTCATCACCGCAGAAGTAGTCGAAGGTATGGCTAGGTATGTTTTTTAAGGTGCGCAATACTAAACTACTATTCTTTTTCTGTCAAAGCTTTCTTGTCAATTTTACTTGGATATTGTACAAAAGCGACTTGAATGTTAACCGAAAAAATTTTTACTGATATAGAAAACTGTATCTTTATGACGAGATGATAAAACGGGAGATGGATAAGGATACGAGACAAGGGCTATATGATTATCATTGATTTAATTTTTTTAATAGGAAATGATGCTGTTATGAGCTAAGCTCATAACGGTTTCTTACTTATTATGTAGGTTTTGAAAATGAGGAAGTTATGAGTATATTTAAGGAAGAAATAAAAACAAAAATAGGAAGGAGCGATACAATGGGCACTCAAGAATATTTATTAGATAAGGCTGAAAAAAAGGGGATTCAGACTGGCATTGAAAAAGGCAAGCGCGAAGAAGCCATTGCAATAGCATTGGAGTTTAAGAAAATGGGTTTATCTATAGTTGATATTGCTAAAGGAACAGGTATTTCTATCGAGGAGATCGAAAAACTGTAATCTAGCATTTTAAAGTTTATAAATAATGTTGAAGCCATTTCCGCAAGGGAATGGTTTTTCTAATTTATAAAGCTTACCAAGCTTCGCTCGCGGTTGGCCAAAGTTATAATTATGTCTATAGCTTTTTTAAATTTCACTTGTATTATAGATATGATTACAACTATTTTGCCTGCCAAAATTTTTAGTTGTATGCATTCACTGGCCGCAGCAAAAGAGATCTGCCCCAGTATGGTCAAAGTTGGATGGACTCTGGAATACTTTTCGGCGTTCGGAATAATTTCAGAGAGGCTTGTCAATTTGGCTGGCGGAAATATCTAATTCGTAGAACTTTAAGTTAGAATATTTGCTATATTTAATAGAAGAAATAACCAATCTTTCTCGGGAAATGTCCTTCTTCTTGAAAGCATAGTAGAATTCATCCTAATTTGTAAGTTTTATTGATTTAAAAAATAAGAATGCCGTGAGTTTAAGTACATCAATGACAAACAGCGTTGAATACAACATTTGGGTTGCGGAGCAATTGGTCGCTTGGCTGAAAACCTACCCCCAAGAATTGTTACAAAAGGAATGTCTATCCAGTTTTAGTAGCATTGCAAAAACACTGAAACATATTAGTGATACTCAATTATACTGGTCCTCGATGATCCGCGAAACGCCAGTGCCAAGTTTTGAATACATCGCCACAACAGTGGATATTGAAAACGAAATGGCCAACTTGGTCAATGAGGCAAAGCTTTTGGCAGCTTATGTAAAAGAAAATATCGAAGCGATGAGCGAACCCTATCTAATAGAATCCCAATGGTTTTCGTCAAACTTTCCTAAGTATGAGTACCTCCAGCATTTATTAATCCACACAACCTATCATCGCGGGCAAATAGTTACTATTGGGCACAATGTGGGCGTTTTAAAAGCACCGATGTTGGATTATAATTTTTGGAATGTGATGCGGCAGCAAAAATAGCGATACTCCGGAGCTTATTTGGAGATTAACGGAAATAACGATGAAGCTAAAAGACGTAAAAAATAAATACATTGGGCTTTGGAAAGGCAACCATCGGTTGATCCTAAGTTGGTTGCCCGATCCTAACTTTGATTCGATATCAAACTTAGCTATAAAAGCCGTTGCTAATAACAAATTTCTGATATTTACTTATGATTGGCATCATGAGGGAGTTGCGCAGGAAGGGATACTATTAGTGGGTAACAACAATGAACAATCCGAAGTTACAGCATCATGGATTGATTCATGGGGCATGGGTGGAAAGATCATGAACTGCTATGGTACAATGAATGAGGGGGGAGATATTTCCTTAAGGGGTTCTTATGAAGTGCACGATAATCCCGATTGGGGTTGGCGCATTGACATTCCATTACCTACCGATAATAGCCTTCAGATAAAAATGTACAATGTCTCGCCAGATGGTGAAGAATTCTTAGCCGTTGATGCAAGTTATACGTCTATGGACTAGGTAATCAAACTAAGGCTGCCAAAATGCAAAAGATGTCGCGCTAAAATTCAACATAAATACTAAATACAGTAAAGATCATATAATGAGCTTTTTTATCAAGTGACAGGAGGCACATTTGAAATGGTAGTAATTAAAACAATCAAAAGACAGGAACGAGAAAAGGGCTTAAAACTGTTATTGAAAAATGCAAGCGCGAGGAAGCCATTGCAATAACATTGGAGTTTAAGAAAATGGGTTTACTTACAGTTGGAAATGTTCGCCGAATGCAAGGGTGTCCATCGTGAGGTGGAATCTGAAGGAAGCGCTAGGCAAATTCTCGGTCTAACGTACAGAAACTACATATAAGGCCTAAGTTGCTGGATGAGGTTGCAGTGCAAACTGAATATACTGTACGGAAGCATCAAGGTAAATGTAGCAGATATATGAGAAGATAGTTATCGTTCTTACCTGGGGAGATCTCACAGACTTGTGGATGTTTTTTTTCAGCAACAAGGCGTAAACCTTTGTTTGCTCGACGTCTTCGTCTTTTTACGTTTAGTATCATTAATGGTTGGATTTTGTAGGCGTTGGATCAGAAAATGGAGATAAATGAAGAAATGGTTGATACGTTCATTCAGATGTCTTGGGATTCAATAATTGTTTAATATTTTTTATCCAAAAAACTGACGGAATATTCCGTCAGTTTTATTAGATTTGTTTTACATAAAAAGAAAATATTATGAAATACAATGATTTAGAGGGAAAAACTGTCCTTATTGCAGGAGGGGGCAAAAATCTTGGGGTCTATTGAGCAGGGACTTTGCTTCAAAAGGAGCCAATTTGGCCATTCACTATAATAGTGAATCTTCGCGAGAAGAGAGTGAAAAAACTTTGGCTGAGGTGAAAGCCCTGGGGGCCCAAGCGTTCTTATTTCAGGGAGATCTCACCAAAGTATAGAACATTACTAAATTTTTTGACGAGGCTATAAAAACTTTTGGAGGAATTGATATTGCTATTAATACAGTTGGTATGGTATTGAAAAAACCGTTTGTGGAGACTACTGAAGATGAGTATGATACGATGTTCGGAATTAATTCAAAATCGGCGTATTTCTTTCTTCAGGAAGCCGGCAAAAAGATAAATGACCATGGTAAGATCTGTAGTATTGTTACTTCTTTGCTTGCGGCATATACCGGATTATATTCAACATATGCCGGGGCTAAGGTACCAGTGGAACATTTTACCAGGGCAGCTTCAAAAGAATTTGGAGACAGAGGGATTTCTGTTACGGCTGTAGCGCCGGGTCCTATGGATACCCCATTCTTCTACAGTCAGGAAACAGCTGATGCAGTAGCATATCATAAATCTGCTTCGGCTTTGGGTGGCCTTACCGATATCAAGGATATTGCTCCCTTGGTAGAGTTTTTAGTAACTGATGGTTGGTGGATTACCGGACAAACTATTTTTGCGAACGGCGGATATACCACAAGATAAATTAACAATTTTAACAAAGGGTGCGTTAACGTACCCTTTGCTTGATATAGAACATAACTATGAGTAACCAGAATAATGTAGTCAAACGATACGGACAGCATCGTTATCCTAAGAAAAAAATATTGTGTCTTGTTTCAAATGTCGCAAACCTTCATGGCATGGAGGTTGGCTTTTTTGCAGAGGAGATGACAAGACCTTTCTATGATTTTATTAATGCGGGCTATGATGTGGACGTAGCCTCTCCGAATGGTGGTGAGGTTAAATTTGACGGACATAGCAACCCGGAGAATCCAGATGGGGCGTATCCCAATGATTTAATAAGTATTGGTTTTGTGCATCACAAAGAATTCGGAAAGTGGATGCAAAATACAAAGTCGATTGCTGAAATTAATATAAGCGATTACGATGCTGTTTGCGTAGCTGGTGGAGGAGCTCCCTTGATTACATTTAAAGATGATATAAAATTGCATAAACTTATTGCAGATTTTTATGAAAGCGGTAAAATCACATGTTTGATCTGTCATGGAACGTCTTTGCTTTTATGGACACGACTAGGTGACGGACGGCTTTTGGCTGATGGAAAGAGTTGGACTGGCTTTGCAGACAGTGAAGAGGAAATGATCAACGAAATGTTCGGGATGAAGGTAAATGAATATACTATTGAAACCGAGGCTCGCAAAAATCCAAATACGACATTTGAAGTTGCTGGTGCATTGGAACCTTTTGCCATACGAGACGGCAGACTGATTACGGCTCAACAACAGCACAGTAGTTATTTGGCGTCTCAATTGGTTATTGAAGCGCTGTCTGAGTAACTTCACAAGCTCATTCTTTAAGCAAATAATTTTAATGTAGAAATCTGGACAGTTAATAACTTTTTAACTGTCCAGACTATATTTATTTGCCTTTAAATTGCACCTTTTTACTGCTGAATCTGGCCATTATTTATCTGCAACATCCTGCGAAAAACATCTAGTAATGAAAAGTATTGTACTTATTGCCGCGTCAACGAGGTAACTGATTATTTCCCTTTAACATATATTATATTTTTAATTCTTAATGCAAGTGTAATCTCGCCCTAACGAGCTGTGCATATTTTTATATTATTTTTATTTTTTGTTTAGGGTCTTCTCAGATAAATGACATATATGTATTAGAACAATGTATATTATTTATAAATGACAGAAGAAAAATTAATGAGTTTTATTTTGGGGAAAGTGTGTGATGTTGACAAAAAGGCTATTTTAAAGTGGATATACGCATCTCCAGATAATTTCAAATACTATTTAGAGGTAAGAAAGATTTATGATCTTAGCTTATTAAATATTGAATTCTCTATACCTAATGATATAGAGAATTCTTATGCCGATCTATTAACAAAAATAGAAAATAATGGAACCTTAGCTGGTAGTAGGAAGAGGTTTACTAGAGGTGTAATTAAATATGCAGCAATAGTGTTTCTTGTTTCATTGTCAGCATACGTTATTTTTTTTGTCAAAAGTGAGACCAAAGCCATTAACTACACCTCTATAACGACTATAAAAGATAGTCAAACTAATGTTAAGTTGCCTGATGGAACTGAGGTAAAACTTAATCCGAATAGTAAATTAACCTATCCCAGCGATTTTGGAAATAAGGAAAGAAGCGTAAGTCTAGTTGGCGAAGCACAATTTCATGTAACAAAGGGGAAAAAAATCCCATTTATTGTAAAGACCGAAAGTCATGATGTTAAAGTACTCGGTACGACTTTTAACGTTTATGCATATAAAAACTCTAATTTTTTCGAAGTCGTATTGATGGAGGGAGCTGTACGGGTAGAAAATAAAACTAAAGAAAGTTCGTATCAAACAATTAAACCGGGAGAGCTTCTGCAATATAATAAGTCACTTGGAAAGACGACAATAAAGCTTATTAATGATTCCTGTTCTTCTACATCATTCTGGGGCGATAAAGGGCTGTTTTCATTTCATGATATGCGTTTAATTGACATACTAGATCGTATTTCTAAATATAAGGGGTTGGTTGTCAGGGTTGAAAATCGAAATTTAAATCAAGCGAAATATACGGGGAAATTTAAAAGTACTTTAAATATCAAACAAATTCTTGATGTCATGAATGCGGATAAAAGCTTTTTATATCGTATCGACAATGACACTATTTATATCAGATAAATAAACGCGATATTTTTATGCCAAAGTAAACGAAAAACAAGGATGTACAGATATATATCTGACAGGTAAGATTAAAAAGTCATTTTAAATTAATTAATAAATTTTATGAAAAAGTCATCTCTAATAAAAGAGAAAACAGAGCGATCTAATATGTTCAACGTATTCTTGCGCATGAAAATATTGGTAACGATTTTTATTTTAACCATATTTTGTGTTTCAGCGAGGAGCCGCCTGCTTTTCCAATCATCAAAAGTAAGCCTAAACTATCAACAAACAAAAATATTAGATGTCTTAAACAATATTGAGAATCAAACTGACTATTTGTTCTACTATGATAAAAAAGCAATATCCGCTGATAGAAAAGTAAACATTAAAGTTGTCAACAAACCTGTATCGGAAGTATTGGATATATTATTTAGTAAAATGAATGTTGGGTATAAAATGGTGGATAAAAATATAGTAATTTCTCCTATTTTAAGCGAAAAAAAGACAAAAGAAGTAGCGAGGCCACAACAAATAGCAACTATTCAGGGGACAATTTTGAACAGTTCTAGTATTCCTGTAGTTGGTGCGAGTATTGTGGAGATAGGGACCTCACATCGTACAAGTACAGACGATAAAGGGCATTTTACATTGCGCGTACAGCCTAATTCGATCATACGCGTTAGCTATGTTGGTTATGAAAGCCAAGAAATTAAAATTCTTAAAGATACATTATTAAATATTCAGCTGCTTGAGAGCACTGCTGTATTAGATGAGATTGTTGTAACTGCTTTAGGGATTAAACGATCAGAAAAAGCACTGGGTTATGCTACTCAAAAAGTAACAGGAGAAAGTTTAAACACAGTCAAAGGTGTTGATATCTCATCCATGTTAACTGGTAAAATAGCTGGATTGAGCGTATTGAATACCACGGAGTTTAATCAAGACGCAACAATAAAACTTAGGGGTGAAAATACATTGTTAATTATCGATGGTATTCCTACTCAGAATATGTCTTTGTCCAATATAGCTTCAGATGATATTGAATCAATAAACGTACTGAAAGGACCAACAGCAACAGCACTTTATGGATCGATGGGAAATAACGGAGCAATTATGGTCACGACCAAGAAGAGTGGAAAAACAGAAGGGATAAGCGTCAGCGTGAATAGTAATACGATGTTTTTTGCCGGACACCTAGCATTTCCCAAAGCACAATCATCATATAGCTATGGTTTTGCTGGTAAATATGATGATGTCAGTGGATATGTTTGGGGTGATAAGCTAGATATTGGAAGGAAAGCTGTCATGTGGGACCCCTACCTTTATGAAAAAACGGAGCAAGAGTTGGTGTCTAAAGGAAAATCAAACTTTAAAAATTTTTTAGAACCAAGTTTGGTTACAAATAATAATGTGAGTGTATCGCAAAAAGGCAAGTATGGTTCATTTCGATCCTCATTGACACATGTATACAACAAAGGGCAGTACCCCAATCAAAAACTTAACAATTTCAACTACTATGTCGGAGGAGAAATGAACTTTGGGAAATTTAAATTGGATGCCGCAGCTAGTTTAAATAAACGTATTTCGCCCAACGATGCTGGGGCGGGATATTATAGCTCAAGTTATATATATGATATGGTAATTTGGGGGGGGACAGAATATGATATTAGAGACTACAAAAATAACTACTGGATAAAAGGGAAAGAAAATATTCAGCAAAATTGGTATGATAAGAATTGGTATGATAATCCATATTTCAAGGCATATGAGGTGATAAAACCGACGGATAAGACGATAGTAAATACCTATTTTAACGCAGTTTACGACATTAGCCCATGGCTCAAGGCCATGTTAAGGGCTGGAATAGATACATACTCTGATAAATTTCAAAATAGAAATGCGATGAGTGCCAATTATTCAGGGGATAAAAGGGGATATTTTTCTACGAGTACGACCACTGGTTACAATGTAAATACTGACGCGATATTAATGGGTGATAAAACTTGGGGAAAATTCAATTTGAGCTTATTGATAGGAGGTAATCTTAACTATTTGAATTCGGACAATCAATTTATTCAAACAGCAGGGGGAATTACTATCCCCGGATTCTATTCCATACAGGCATCTGTAGATCCGGTACAAACACCTTATGACTATTCCAACAACCGAAATGTCTTGAAACGAAAGCAAATTAATAGCATTTACGGTAAATCGTCATTATCATGGGACAATAAATATTTTATTGATATTACTGGTAGAAATGATTGGTCATCAACACTCATGCGAAATAACCGTTCCTATTTTTATCCTTCAGTAGCTGGTAGTGTAGTTTTATCGGAGATTATCAAACTTCCTTCTTTTTGGAATTTTTGGAAAGTGAGAAGCTCCTGGACCATGACAAAACAGGATGCAGGTATATATGCCAATAACAATGTATATGATGTAAAAATCAATAGGTGGAACGGGCTGGGTGCGGCGAGTTTTCCTAATTCCGTTATTGGTCAAGATATTTTTCCAGAAAAATCTACAACAATGGAGTTTGGTACCGCCGGTAATTTTTTGAAAAATAGACTGTATACCGATTTTGCTTATTTCAGAAAATTAGAATCTGATTTTATAATCAACGGTGGTGTCAGTCAATCCACTGGTTTTGCTTCAATACAGACGAATTCCAAAGAGCAGTTAGTGAGAAATGGATTCGAACTAACGATTGGAGGAAGTCCCATAGAGACAAAAAATTTTAAGTGGGATATTCTTACAAATTGGTCTCGTGATGTCTATAAATATAAAAAGCTGGACCCTGCCCACTCAACTAATAGGGCGTGGATCAAGGAAGGAGCTCGTGTTGATTGGTTTGAGTTATATGATTGGGAACGTGATCCTGATGGAAATGTTATTCATTCAGGAGGTATGCCTATACAACAGTCTTTTCTGTCTAAGAGAGGAAATATTCGACCAGATTTAGTGTGGGGTATCACAAATACGTTGCGTTATAAACAACTTACACTGAATTTTTCGTTTGATGGGCGCATTGGCGGCATGGCATTTTCCCGTACTGTTCAGACGATGTTTAGTTCAGGATCACACATCGATACAGATACAAAATGGAGGTATGATGAGGTTGTTGATGGTAAGACAAATTATATTGGTAGTGGTGTAAAAGTGATTTCAGGTGACGTAAAAAGAGACGCAGAGGGTAATATATTAGAAGATAATAGGAAGTATGCTCCTAACGACGTTCCGGTTTCATATCAGGCCTATGTACTACGTTATAATGATGGTGCAAGTAAACCTAAATGGCAAAATGTATTCGATGAAACTTTTTTTAAATTAAGAAACATATCTATCTCATATGCTCTTTCCCCTCAACTTTCTAGAAAGTTAGGTCTACAAAAAGCTTCTGTAGGAATAACAGGGCAAAACCTATTCTTGTGGACGAAGGAGTTTAAAATGTCAGATCCTGATAAAGGAGCGGATGCTTCTGGATATGAAAATCTTAACTCACCATCTCAAAGGTATATAGGGATGAATTTTCAGCTTAGCTTTTAATTTTAATACACTATTTATGAAGAATCTAATAAAAACAAAATATAGCTTTATCCTTTTCATGGTCCTTTTTGGCCTAGTTGGCTGTACATCCAACTTTGATGATCTCAATACAGATCCTAATAAACCTACAACAGTGACTTCCGCAATGTTATGCACGCAAATTATTTTAGATAATATACTGCCGTCAAGCCCATGGAATAGTGAATTCTTATCAAAAAAAATTCTTTCGGGCGAAGGTATTGATAGCTATCAATATAATAATTTAGGTAAAGGGAGCTTCGGAATGATAGAGCGATTGACGAATGCAAAAAAAATGGTTGAACTATCTTCTGAAAAAGATTTGCCGGCATATACTGGTGTGTTTTACTTCTTAAAAGCCTGGACATTTTATCGTCATACACTTGAGATGGGAGATATTCCTTATAGTGAGGCTCTTGATATCGAAAAATATAGGTATCCAAAATATGACGAACAAAAAAAGGTATTTGAAGGTATATTAGCGGACCTAACCTTGGCTGAAAATTATTTTGAGCGAGCAGATAATTTTGAAGGTGATCCTTTTTACAAAGGTTCCCCTACATTATGGAGAAAAGCAACCAATGTTTTGCGGCTAAAAGTATTGATGTCTCTTCAAAAGAGAGCTGATGATACCGAGGCATTAAAAATTAAAAATCAATTTGCCGAAATAGTAGGTAAGCATCCACTTTTTTCAAGTAATGCGGATAATCTCCAGGTTGTATTCTCAAGTATTCAAGGTCAAGAAAACCCAATGCATGAGAGCAAATGGCGGGCTATAAATACCTATGCCGCAACGATCACCATGATCCAGCCCCTCAAAGAAAGAAGTGATTATCGGCTTTTCTATTATTTTGCACCTATGCAAGCAGTTACTGAAAAGGATTATTTAATTCCTGGGGGAACGTTGTTGGAGCGGAATGATTGGAATGCTTATAATGGGGTAGACCCGTCGGATCCATCAGCTAGCATCTATAACAAAATATCAATAAAAATGTTCAATAGAGTTAATGATGTTTATCGGACGAGTTTTGAAGGAGTACCTTTTATCCGTTTAGGATACGCAGATATGAACTTTATTTTGGCCGAAGCGGCAGAACGAGAGTGGATAACTGGTGATCCAAAAAGTTATTATGAAGAGGGAATCAGAGCCTCCTTTGATTTTGTTCGTACCACGGTTCCAAATAAAATAGAGTATACGCAAGGAATGACAATATCGGATGAATACATTGACAGTTATCTGAAAAATCCAAAAGTTATATACAACAGTAACGGAACCTTAGATGAACACATAGAACAAATTATCCTTCAATCCTATATTGCGTCATTTTTCCATTTATCATGGGACTCCTATTTTGAGTATCGTAGGACTGGGTATCCAAAGTTACCTATCAATCCCGAAACCAATCTGAATGAAGTGAAAAATAAGATCCCTTCGAGATGGTTATATCCACAATCAGAAATCAATTACAATAAGAAAGAAATGAGTATAGCATTGGATCGACAATGGGGGGGAGTTGATAACATCAACAACAGTATGTGGATACTAAAATAAATGAAAACATGTATAAAAAAAAAATAATCCTATTCATTGTTGTTTTTTTTTCCTTGAGTAGACTCGATAGTTTCGGGTCTACTAATAGGATGTTGTGTCTGGATGGGCACAATAACCGTGTTACATTTGGTTTGGGGATTATGCAGGGCGAATGGACAATGGAAATATGGTTTAAAGGAAACGATACTGTTTGGAAAGAAACAGAGGTGCTGATCGGTGGCGGGGAATACAGCAGTTTCGCAGGGGTTGATAATCAACCTTTGGTAATCAAAAATGGTAAATTGCATAATGAGCGTGCCAATTTATGGTCTGATGTTATAATAGATGACCAATGGCACCATGCTGCATTATCCTGCGATGGTAAGATAACCACCCTGTTCCTTGACGGCAAAATAGTTGATTCTACCATTTTTGCTAGCCCGATACTAGTGGGTAGTATAGGTATACTTGAAACTGAAGATTCTGCTTTTTGTGGTTACGTTGATGAAGTGCGTATTTGGGATACATCACTTCCTAGGCACGTTATTGCAAAATGGAGGAACAAATCGATCGATCGACAACACCAATTTTTTTATAATCTCAAGGTCTATTTTCCTTTTGATGAAGAACTTAAAGAATCGACTGTTAATTGGGTAGGTAAGGGCCAGCAAGCCTATCATATTCGAAATGGACGAATTGATTATAAAAATCAAACCCCGTTAGCCTATACGATAGAGTCGAACAATCCTTATTGGCAGGAAAACAAAAAAAAGAAAGAATTTTTTAACGCTGTTGTAGTCGATAGTGAGTGGGATGTGGATAGGGGGGCAGTTGGTGACGCTATTTTGAAGCTAAGGATTATTATTACGGGAAATCAAGGTGCAATCCACATGAATGGACTTAAGTTAGATTTGACAAGTTGCTCCAATCTATCCGACATTAAGGCTTTAAATCTTTATTATAATGGCAAAAAAGCACGCTCGCTGATCAAGCAGAGTATTTATGCAAAAGATATCCCTCCGCAGCGGCATATAAACTTAGAAGGTGAAGATATTGAACTAACTGAGGGTGTAAATTATATACTATTGACTGCGGATATTTCAGACATGGCTAGTTTGAAAAATAAAATAAAAATAAAAATTCCTTCGATAACTATCGATAAAGATAAGTTCATTCCACAGTATAGTACGGATTTAACCTTAAAAACCATTACGGAAAGTAGCGAAAATAGTAATGATATAGTTCGATTATTAAGTTGGAATATTTGGCATGGGGGACGTCATTTAGGTAATGTGGGTGTTGGTCGAGTTATAGAATTGATAAAAAAGACGAATGCCGACATGATCACAATGCAGGAGGCATATGGTAGTCAAGATACAATTGCTGACGCGCTGAAATTCAATCTGCAAACACATTCATCTTCAGACAATCTTGCTCTTTTTAGTCGTTATCCTATCCAAGAGCTTCCCTCTACAGCTACCTTTTCATCCAATCCATCAATAATCACTTTGCCTAACGATAGAAAAATTTTGGTGAATTCATGTTGGTTACGTTATGCTAACGATCCTGAATATACAGCATCTTTCCCCCAAAAAGGACAAAATACTAAGTTATGGATCACACAAGATTCCATTTTAGCCATGAAAGATGTTGCATCAATTATTAACAATGATATTAAACCATATTTGACAGATGAAATGTCTGTGATAATAGCAGGAGATTTTAATTCCTTTAGTCATTTAGATTGGACTGAAAGAGCTGCATTTCTTCATTATGGTTACGGCAAAATCGATTTTCCTGTTTCTAATTTTATGTTGCAGAATGGTTTTATAGATAGCTTTAGAGAAGTGAACAAAGATGAGGTTGCTCGGCCGGAAGGAACTTTCGCGGTTATCTATGGGCACTTACAGACATCAAGGATAGATTTTATTTATTATTCACCGTTGGGAATTGATCCGATTTCTTCAAAAATTATCCGCACCGCGCCTGAGATTGATGATGTATGGCCTTCCGATCATGCAGCTGTAATGACAACTTTTAAAATCAGATAATCAATCATATTCCTTTCTAATGGAAAAGTATATTGACATAAGATATTTAAAAACAGGTTCTCAGAAAGCATTTAAGGAGGTTTATCAAGAACATTATCCTGGACTCTATCGTTATGCTATGTCCTACCTGAAAAACGAAGAAGAAGTAAAAAATATAATTCAAGAAGTTTTTATCCTTTTTTGGAATAAGAAAAGTGAGCTTGAGGACTTTACAAATCTAAAAGCTTATTTGGTAGCGAGTCTAAAATATTTACTATGGAATGAAATCAGAAAAAAACGTCGGTTAGCTGTTCGAAAAGAGGCCTCTACAGAAAATATTTTGGAGTTGGATCTTCATATCGAAACTTTAGATCAAACACCTATATCATTTCTTTGTACCAATGAAATTTATACAATATTGTATCACACTCTTGAAGAACAAGGGGTTCAAACAAAAGAAATCTTTATACTAAATCGTGAAGTCAATTTATCCTATCAAGAAATAGCTCTGAGATTAGATATCTCAACTAAAAGCGTCGAATATCATATCTCTAAAGCGCTAAGGGCATTGCGTATAGCTTTGAAGGCCTATTTAATAATTGTTCTGTTTCTCTTAAAGACATTTTGAAAAACTATCGCTCTTTAGTTTTTCTAGACTCAAAGGATACATGGCCTCAATGGGGCAATATTGTAGTAAAAAAGCATCTGTTCTGTGTATTGAGGGACTGTCATACCTAGTGTCTAAGTTATATAAAAGTGCGAGGTTCGAATGAACTTCGCATTTTTTATTTTGCGCCCAGCATGCGCGATAACTCTAGGGTGTAAGTCCCGAACATGCCATTACAGTTGGAAATGTTAGCCAAATGCAAGGGGGGCATCGTGAGGTTGAATCTGCATGGCGGATCTATTAGTCAAAGTATTTTTACGGATTGTACGGAAAAATGGATTTTGGTGCATACGGAAATAGAGGGCGGTAATGATGCGGGGTTTTTACATCGGATATTTCAGTACCATTATCGTCTATTGGACCGTTATCGTGTTCCAGTGGAGACTATAGCTATTTTTACGGGCGACCGTGGCCAGCGGCGTCCAGCTGTATACGGCTATTCGATGTTCCGAACTTCGTTGGAGTTCCGTTATCTGAGTTATCAGATCTTCGATCATAGCGAAGAAGAGCTCCTTGTCATGGACAATATTTTTGCGTATATTGTATTGGCCTGTCAGAAGTCTTTACATATTTATTGTAAGCCATTTCCGCAAGGGAATGGCTTTTTGTTTGGTCCGCCAGATATTAGCGTTTTTTAATTGGCATCCTCTAATTGCATATTCCAGTGATATGCACCTATCTGTATCATCTTGGTAAAAAGTTTACCAGCTTCGTTCGCGGTCGGCCAATTTAGGTAAAAAATGTACCAGCTCTGTGCCATCTTGGTAAAAAGTTTACCAGCTTCGCTCGCGGTCGGCCATTTTGGTAAGAAATATACCAGCTCTGTGCTATCTTGGTAAAAAGTTTACCAGCTTCGCTCGCGGTCGGCCAATTTAGGTAAGAAATGTACCAGCTCTATATCATCTCGGTAAAAAGTTTACCAGCTTCGTTCGCGGTCGGCCAATTTAGGTAAGAAATGTACCAGCTCTGTATCATCTCGGTAAAAAGTTTACCAGCTTCGTTCGCGGTCGGCCAATTTAGGTAAGAAATGTACCAGCTCTGTGCCATCTTGGTAAAAAGTTTACCAGCTTCGTTCGCGGTCTACCAATTTAGGTAAGAAATGTACCACATCTGTATCATCTGGGTAAAAAGTATTTTTCATCAGTTTCCGCAGCAAAAGAGATCTGTCCCAGTATGGTCAAAGTTAGACGGACTCTGGAATACGTTTCGGTGTTCTGAATAATTTCAAAAGGCTTTTCAATTCGGCTATTACAACAAGGCAATTTTAAGGATTTTTCCTGACATGAGGTATATTAAATAGGGACGGTATAATTTCATTGATTATTCCCGCTTTGTCTTTTCAAGGATGCCGACAACCTCACGCGCGATTATCTTTACCCTTTTTTCGAGGGCAGTGATCTCCTTCTCTTTTCGGGAAAGCTGATCTCTCAATGCAATATTATCGGCGCGGAGTTCTTCTGTGTCCGATGGGCTGTTAAGAACTGATTCCATTCCGGATTCAAAGATCTCCAATATAACCCGTTTATTTTCTGTTATGGCATCGATCCGCTCTTTTTCTCTTTCCAATCTGAAGTTTTCCAGCTTCCATCCGATCACCCTCAGGTACGACCTTGCGATAGCGACCGAGCTCCTGAATTCCCCTATTTCCCCTTCGGTATACTCATTTCCGGTTTTCTCCCTAATCCGGTAATCCAAAATACTGATGAGCTGCTTAAGGTTGATATCCAGCTCCAAAAGTCTTTCGGAATCTCTTCCCTCGAGGATTTCCTTTTTCAGCAGCAATAACTGTTCTTTTTTCATATTCGGGTTCAGTTTTCGGTCAGACCATTTTTCTTAATGTAATCACTTACCTTCATGTTCAGCTGGCGGCAGCGCATGGAAAGACTGTTGATTCGCGAATACTGTTCATTGGAAAGCAGTTTCTTGCTGAATTCCCTGAAGAGGATGGCTTCATTCATGTGCGTTTGAAGTGTCTGTCGCATGTATCGCTTTTCTACCTCAAAGTCATACTTCAGGTTGTCACTTCTGCTCTGAAAATAGTCATCGATCTGTTTTTCCGTCAGCACCTGTATTGCACTTGACTGATCGATCAAGGAGAAAAGCTGCTTACGTTCGTAATCATCCACGCAGAAATGGGCCAGCCGGTGCAGCTCGGATCTGATGATGGTCAGTTCCATGTACAGTTCAAATAGCCTGTCGCCCGTTTTTATGGCTTTAAGCCCCTGTTGGGCTTCATTCAAAAAAGATTCAATTTCCTCAATTTGCATAGCTTTCAATTCATCCATTGGTAAAATGAAAAAAACGTGATTACCTAAAATAAGAATTTTTTTTATCCGAAACAATAAAAAGACAGCAAAGGGAAAAGTATTTTCCTAAATTCCGCCAACAAAAAACCCTCTTTTACCGCCGATAAAAGAGGAACAATTTTAAATATTAATTATGTTATTAAAAAATCTTATCGTTAATTGTGCAACACTCTATTCTAAAATATCTTCAAGCCTTAGCTGATATTTTTCCAGTAAATCAAGAAACTTTTCCCTCTGTTTTTACCTTGTCGTAGACTGATTTTGCCCCATTAAGTTGCTTTGCGCCATTGTAGAGATTGATATTGCCCAACCTACCTCTCCAAAAAATTCTCCAAATCATCCTCTTTCCCTAATCCAAATTTCTGTTTCAGTCGGTATTTAAACATACGAACACTTTGTGGTTCAACGTGCAGTGCCTGTGCAATCTGCTTAGTGCTCA
The DNA here is from genome assembly GCF_011064245.1 of Sphingobacterium sp. DR205. Taxonomy (NCBI): domain Bacteria; kingdom Pseudomonadati; phylum Bacteroidota; class Sphingobacteriia; order Sphingobacteriales; family Sphingobacteriaceae; genus Sphingobacterium; species Sphingobacterium sp. DR205. Next base: position 298,363 of record NZ_CP049333.1, read on the forward strand.
TTTTTAGATAGAGATAGGTACAGTATTTCAGATCAAGCGGTGTTAGTTTGTGAATCGCTTTTTCATTCAACCGGTTAAAGAAATTGGGATGTAGCTCCTGTATCTGCATTTTGATGTCTTCATAATCCGTCTGCAGGAGCATTTCTTCTTTTATAAGCTTTTGAATATATTTTGCTTCACCACTATCTATTTTATCCTGAATCTGTTTAAGTGTGTCGTTTTTTCTGTCAATTATCAGGGAATTTGCCAAAGCTTCTTTTTCCAATTGTAGTCTTCTTAAGTCCAGTAATTCCTGTTCAGCTGTCAACCTCGCTTGTTCTTCTTTTTCAAACTTAAGCTGCATCGCAGCCTGCTGTGCCTGATCTTCTTTTTCCTGAGCCAATTGCTTTTCACGTTCTACGGAATATCGTAAGCGGAAATGATAAGATACAAACATAAACAGGAGTCCGAATAACAGCGCAATCGCAATTCCTCCGTAGAGGTAATTTTGCCGTTTCCTGAAATTTTCTCGTTCGGTCAAAAGTTCCAGTTCACGGTCTTTTTTTTCGGTTTCATACTGCACTTCTAATTTCTGTGCGTTGAAAAGCTGTTGTTCATTGAACGATTTTTTTAATAGATCTTCTGCCCGTTGCTGATACGTCAATGCCGATTTATAAGCTTGTTTTTTTAAGGCAATATCTGCTAAATCCCGGTTAATGGCATATTCTAACCTAAAATGATTCCCACTGGAATTCATTAACCTGCTAAGCCCTTGTAAAAGATATTGTTCGGCAAGTCCCCAATCTTCTTTTTGCTTGGCAAATCCACTTTTAATACCAAATATATTACCCCATTTGTCGGCAAAAGCTTCGCTATTATCCAGTTTTTGTTCTGCAAGTTTAAGGTAGTCAAATGCTTTCTGCTCTCTATACATCAATGCTTCAGCCGAATGCTCTAAATAATAATTTGCCAGATTAATACACGTAATCACGTATGTATTAATGCTCAGTCTATCCGGCTGCTTTTCCAGCAGATTAAAAGATTTATTCAGATAATGGTAACTGCTGTCCAAAAGATTTCGCTCTTTACTTTTTTTGTACCGAGCCAGATACATACTTGAAATACCGTTGTTTACATTCGTCTGTAAGTTGATGTTGTTTGCTTTGATAGCACAGTATTGAGCCTGATGTATATAATGTTCCATCTTTTCGCTGTCGTCCCATCTGCTGTACGCACCATACAGCAGATAATTCAGATGGTATTTAGTGGACAGATCGTCCTCATTTTTTTCTACCTGTTTTAGTCCATAAAGAGCATCCTTTACAACCGCATCTGGTAAATTAAGGGTATTATTCAGGAAGGCTTTAGCTCTGTACGCCACTGCTAAAGATGTTTTTTTCTTCGACTTCTCTGCATTTTCCAAGCTTAAATCAGTGAGTCTTTTCGAAAGTAAAAGACTATCCATCGAAGTATATATGCTACTTTGGTATGCATAGAGATAGGCTAAATCAGCGGGTGATGTTGTGGACTTAATACCGGAATCTAAAATTTTAATAGCTTCTTTTTGCTGGTTGTGCAACTGAAGCTGATCCAGCTGATCCAGAATTTTTTGGGTATTGGAATGGATGTGCTGAGCACGAAGCCTTAAACATGCCAGAAGAGCAAATATTAAATATAAAATATGCTTAAATCTCATATAATTTCAATATACATACTCTTACAAAGTAATAAAAAAATTGTATGGCATCCGAATCAGATAACATTAAACTTTGTGGTGATTTTATTTTCAATATACTGAAAATAAGATAGATAAATTGCTTGTAGATACTTTGTATATACACTTTGAAAAGTCGTAGATGGTTTGTTAACTAAAATGGATTGTCAATTCTTAAGATACTTCCGATTTTTGTTTTACGACAAAATTGAAGAATTATGACACCGAAAGTACAGTCTATTTTAAGTTATCTAGGCATTTTATGGCTCATAGCTTTTTTTATGGGAAAAGATGAGCGAAACGATTTTAGTAAGTATCATTTAAAGCAAGGTTTAGGATTATTCATCACTGCTGCTGTTATTAACCTTGGTGCAGGAATACTATTGTATATTGTACCAGCACTTGCATTTTTGATAGGTATAATTGGTTTGGTTTTTCTTATACTTATGGTGTTGGGTATTATAACAGCAGCCAACGAAGTGAAAAAACCTTTGCCGTTAATCGGTAAATTATTCGAAGATAAATTTAATTTCATTGATAACTGAGCATTTTACAAAGGAAATCAACTACCTGACAAATACTTCCCAACCAATGGAATTACATTCCATGTTCATTGTACCGAAGAATTAACAGGATGGATCAGCAATACAGTAAAATTAAGTGCAGGTAATGATCATCTTAGTATTTATCACATACCCTCTCCTTTAAATCAATAATAAATGCGTTATCTTTTAATCATATTGTTCCATTGTTTAATATCGAATACTTTCGGTCAAACTGCTCCCGAAAACCAACAGTTTTTAGTCAAGAGAGTGCGTATTATTGATTACGAAAAGATTTTTACTGAAAAAGATATACAAATATTGGATAGTATCATTAATATCTGCTGGAAAAATGCAATAGCAGATATAGCCATTGTCACTATTGATGGACGCCATACCGACAAAGCGCATTTTGACCAATACGTATTTAACAATTTGACAGGATATGCCCAAGGTGAATACGGAAAAAATAATGGGATAGTTATCGCTATATCCAAACAACTCCGCCAAATGCGTATCGAGAACGGTTACGGTATAGAGAAAATAATGAGCGATGTAGCCACAAAAAAAATCATTGACGAATATTTTATACCGAAATTTAAATACGACAACTATTTTGAAGGGACATTGAACGGTTTAAACGCCATCATAAGTCATTTAGGAAAGGAAATACAACAATACGATTATACGGATGCATCGTCCATTTTCAGGCCTTCGCTGTTTCAAAAAATCAGGGAATTTGTACTGGAAAACGGAACGCCACAGACTTTCCGCAGTCTCGATAGTGACAATCCTTCCTACAATTTCACATCACTTGATGTATTCTTGGGACCCGCTAGGAAAAATGCTTTTGTTCTAAAAGATTTTTTGGAAACCGATTACTATGAAATGACCATCCGAAACAGTGATGGCAAACATTACCAGTTCATCTGTTTTGATGAGCATTTGCCTGAGCAGACATTTATAAAAAAGAATATGCAAGCCCATCGGGTGTATTGGCTGGAACCCAGAGATCAATTGATTTCGCAAGATGTATGGCCTTTGCTCACTCAGATAGAGGATGAAATGACTCAGCATTCCCCGAGTTCCAATGCTAAAAAGTTCACCGATTACCATTGGAAGATGAAGCAGGAATTCCACCCGATGGAACGTAAATATATGAATGTTGATCACAATGAAACGATAGCATTTGTTCAAAACGATATTTTGATCAACGGAGAAAAGAAAGGCGCTTTTGAGATCGACGAAAACAAAAGATTGATATCTCTTAAAATCGATGAAAAACAACGTCCGTCATTTGCCATTTTTAAAATGGAAGATCGCTATTATTATCGTTACCATTTCAATAAAACCGAACGGAAACTTTATCTGGTACCGTTGGATGAAAAAGAAGGTCACGATCTTATTTCAGTGGAGGGATGCACACTTGTATTTGAAATTTTAGAACCATAAATAAGAATCAATATGTTTTTTGTAATCAATAAAATTGAACAGGCAGTCCATCGTACCGATGGTCTGCATAACCCTAAAAATCCGACTAACCCAATGGTACTGGGCATTTACCGTACGCAGTCGAGAACGGCAATTTTTAACGTTTATTCCAAAAAAGCCTACGGTGAATTTTGGGACGATCTGGAGCGGAAAAAAATAACGGCCCGCTACTGGACACCCGAAATGAAAGCATTCGCCAGACAAAAAGTAGCGGAAGCACCTCTGCCTCCTTTTATCTTTAAACTGACTATTGTAGGATGGATCTTCGTAGCATTAATGATCGCAACGATGGGATTGATCGTTTATCAGGAATTAAAACCCCCTCTGCCAAAATCTGTAGAAGCCGTTGCGATGGAAAAAGCACCAGTGGTGGGCGATATCTATTTTGGGCATTTTGAAAAGTATAAAGAAAAAGGAAGGCCTATCGGAGCAGAAATAGGGTTTGGATGGTTCAAAATTATAAAGGTTGAAGGTTCGGATTTTTATCTTGCCAAAAGCACGGAAATGAGCAAAACCAGCAAACCTAAAGAACAACTGAACAGCGGTGATTACGAAACAGAAACGTTTCCTGCTCTGCAATTGTCGGAACAAACCGGGTATAATATTCGCTTTAAATCTGCCGATGGATTGACGGAAGTATATATATCAGAGAAGAAGTAAAATGTCTACGAAAAAAATAATGGGTATCATTGCATTAGTTATTATCGGTGGTATCGTGCTTTTGGTTTTTATCATTTTTGCAACCGTAAAAACCAAATCTACCAGCATCAACAAGTATGAGCCGTTCAAAGAATGGATAGGGAAAACGGTGACGCTTAACAAAGAAACGGTTCTGTTTAAGGATAAGGTAGAAATGAACCATAACAGTGATTACCCTTATGTGCTGTTGGATAGCCTGCATCCGAAATGGCAATATGCCGAAGAACAAAAAGCGATGGGTGATTTGGAAGAGATCATCAGGTTTCCGGAAGAAACTATATTGAAGTTTGAAAAAGCCATTCAATACACCAATGGGGTATCGGGTTTCTCTTATCCTACAATTTTTGGAACCTTAACCAGCAATGGAAAAGAATACAAAGTAGGTTATCAATGGGGAGAAATGAGCATAGGAAAAAGATTTGACAAGGTAGAAGAATGCTGGCAATTTCACCAGGCACCGTGGCAGGAAGAAAAAGATACCACTTTTTATGACCTGCCAACAGCTTCACTTTGGTAAGACTTATAAACGCTGGTTCTTTATTTGTGTTTCAGTCATATTTCTAATATTGTATCTTTTGTTTGGGGATGTCCCCGACATCTGTGTCGGAGACATCTATGTTTTGTAATATAATTTACTGATTGTCAGTTTATTAATTAGGGAATCTCCGCACTTTTTTTGCTTAATCCATAAAAGAATGAGCCGATATGATTCGATAAGAACCAATAATGAGCCGATGGCTAAATAATTTGTGAGAGTCATTTTAATGTGAAAAGCCCTACCCAGACGGGCAGCGCCGCATGGTTTTCTAATCTTCTGTTTTTACGATAAGGCTTAATAGTAGGTATTTCGTACTTTATAGCTCGCTTAGACCTAAATGATTCGGCTATTTTGGTACAGGATGGATTTTTAACCTTTTTCAAATAATTTGAGTATTCGATACTATTTAGTCGTCATGTCTATTATGAAGTCTTAAATAGCCAACGTAAAGGAATTTATATGAATATAGGGCATTACGCGAATTATTTAAACTAACGGAATTCCGAGTTGTATATTGATGGATCCTGATGGTAGAATTAGTTTTTGGAAGAAGCTTCGACTTCAATTCTTGGCATGCCAAAAAATAGTTTGCCACTTCTCGATGGAAACTTTTTGGAGTTCTTCGTTTGGGAACTCCGCTTCGATCATTGTAAAAGAGTCTTTATACTCGCGCATTAAAAAAAGTAAAGTCGATGATTTGGAGGCAACCTTATACAGCTGACGTTTCTCGCCATTGTTGCTTTTCTCTTTCAATAATTTTAAGTTATTATCAGGGCCGAGGTTATTTAGTGTCTTTTTAATATTTTCACATACCCCATCGATGTTCATTAGCTGTTTGGCGGTTTCTGTAATGATAATTTCGAAAGGTTTGGATTGGTCATCCCTGCTGACCGCTTCATAAAAACTTGTCAAAAAACCATCTTCCTCTGTTTTCTTGATATTGAATTGGTACTCCTCTTGAGAGGACGTGTCCAGTTGCAGGGATTGGGCAGTGGCTATATTAAATTGGAAATTTATTAGCAGTACACTAAAATAGCATAGGAAAGATCTTATTTTTGCTTGCATATGTTTATTTATCCCGTTAGTTAGTCTCAAAAGTACGATATAAGTAATTGGTTTCAAAGTGCTTTAGTAATTAAGTGTGGATTTGTATAATTGAATTGTCCTTTTTAAAATGCTAATTTAATTAGTATTTTATTCTGCTATTTCATATCTTTGTGTTGTTAACCAATTGATAAATAATTATGAGTCCAAGAAGAAGGCGTGTAGATGATCCCTTATGGAAATCTATTTTGGAACAAACATTTTCGCATTTTCTACAATTTATCTTTCCAGATGCAGATGCTGTTTTTGATTTGAGCAGACGCTTTGATTATCTTGATAAAGAGTTTGAGCAATTATTTCCCCCCGAAGGTAACGGAAAGGGAGTCCGTTATGTCGATAAGCTTGTAAAGGTCTTTTTAAAGAATGGCAACGAACAGTTTGTGCTGTGCCATGTGGAGATACAAAGCCGCAAGGGAGATGGTGATTTAGCTGAGCGGATGTTCCGATATTTCTATCGTATATGGGATCGTTACAAAGTTCCTATTACGGCTATAGCTATTTTGGCAGATGAAAATGGAGGCTACCGGCCAGTGGTGTATCGGCAAGAATTTATGGGCACATCATTGCGCTACGATTTTAACAGTTACAAGATCATGGATCAGGAAGAGTCGGTATTGCGAGCTAATGAAAATCCATTTTCAGTGATTGTTCTTACTGCTCTTTTGGCTATCAAGAACAAGAAAATAAGTGACGAAGGTCTGAAAGCGATTAAGCATGATCTTTATGACGAAATGATAAATCGGGAGATGGATAAGGATACCAGACAGGGGTTATATGATTATCATTGATTTAATTTTTTTTTAATAGGAAATGATGCTGTTATGAGCTAAGCTCATAACGGTTTCTAACTTACTACGTAAGTTTTGATAATGAGGAAGTTTTGAGTATATTTGAAGACGAAATAAAAACAAAAATAGGAAGGAGCGATACTATGGGCACTCAAGAATATTTATTAGATAAAGCTGAAAAAAAAGGAATTCAAAAGGGCAAGATTGAGGGTAAGATTGAAATACTTAGGGAGCTAGGTTTTACTATTGCAGAGATCTGCCAGAAGCTTGGTATGGCCAAGCATGACGTTGAGAAGTATTTCAAGGGAGCATAAAACTGTAATAAAGTAGTTTTAAATTTATAATTTTTTGAAGCCATTTCCGGGGGGGAGCGGCTTTTTTCATTTTAAACTGGGGAGTCTTGAAAACTCTCCTTTCCTCAAGGTATACGAGAGGAGCACTTTTTAGAACTATATTATGAGAAAAACCTTATCAGTAATAATAAAGCACTAATAGATTAAGTCACGCCGCCAGAGGTTAGTATATTTCAACAGAATAATAGGTGTTTTTTGATGTTTATTTTCTCAATTTGGGTCTTAGCTTAATCCAATTACTGGACGTTCACCTTCGCCATACAAGTAGTCGAAGAGATGATAAGAAGTGCCTTTAAAGACTAGCAAAGCTAAATTACGGCGATTAAGTCATCAAGACCGGTTTCTTTAAAAGCTTGCTTGTCAACTTTATTTGGATAAAATTTTGACAGTAACATTTGAATCAAAGAAAAGCTCTGTTCGGATTGGACCTTGGGAGCAGCAAGGGCATCTATGAGCTGAGCCATTAATTTTACTTTCTTTGCTTCATATTGTGAAGCCATAAATTCGTTACTTTCTACATTTTTGTGTAATAGAATAATGGCATCAATTTTCTTGATTTCATCAACAAGGTCCATCAATTTATATAATTCTATATTTTTCATTTTACCTTCAATTAACGATTACAGAATAATCTCAACAAATCCCTTTGGAAATTTTACCCCATTCCTATTTCGTTTATTTTTATCAAATTTGTCCATCCAATACATCTGGTCTCCAATATAAAGTGGGTATTTAGTATGAGTTCGCGGATATACTTTTACGATATAAGCATCTAACCCAAATTTAGCTAAAGAATTTGGAGTGTCATAATGGTAATCTTTTTATTTTATATCATCAGCAGAGGGTAACATATCTTATAGTTGGTCTTTGTTACTGTCACAGAAGTATTCAAAAAAATCATTAATAATAAAGCCTCCAAATGTAACTCAGGAGGCTTAGCTAGAAGTTCGTTTTACTTTAACCAGCATAACTAATTTAAGGATAAATATTTAATATCAAAGCTTGTAAAGGCTTTTCTGTTAAATATGTAATATCAGCAACAGAGTTTACTTGGAAGGAACAATACCAATCATTGGGCGTGGGCCATCGCCGTAAAAGTAGTTGAAAAGTTTATTAGCCTTGAGTCTAGCTGGAATACTTAGCTCAAAGGCTTTGAAAGCAATGTTGTTAAAATTGTTTAAAATTATTTTTATATATTTTGGAATATATTGCTTTATTAGTATATTTGTTTCGTTATACCCTCGCACGCCTCTGTCTCAAGCGCATCTTGCGAGGTTTTTTTTTGCCTAATTTTATGAAATACACCAAGAAAGCTTGTACTATAGATGAGCATTTAAAGATATTAATTGATCGTGGATTGACTATTGATGATACCGATAGAGCAAAAAGGTATTTGGGAAGCGTTAGTTATTATCGTCTAAGCGGTTATATGTTCCATCTTCAAGATAAGGGCAATGCATCGAAATTTTATGAAGGAACTACATTTAGTGATATTATAAATCTATATACCTTCGACAAAAAGCTAAGGTGCATATTCCTGGAGTATTTGGAACGCGTTGAAGTGTGTCTAAGAACACGTATACTTAATGCATATTCTGAACTCAAGGGTTTTTACTGGTACGTGCATCCGGGGAATTTTCTGGATAAAAAAGATTTGAGAGATGATGGAAGTGAAGTTTTAAGCTATCATTCCTATGTTTTAGAGTCAGTAATTATGGATTTTGAGAAGCCAAAAGAGCAATTTTTGAAAGCATTTAAGTTAAAATATACGGATGAAACTTACCCTCCTGAAAATATGTATTTTGAAACATTATCATTTGGTAAGTTAATTAAATTATATACTTGTCTTAAAAATGACAATACTAAAAATTCGATTGCTACAGCATTTAAACTACCCTCTGGGAAAACCCTTGTTAATTGGTTACTTTTTCTGAACGATGTACGCAATGTTTGTGCTCATCATTCTAGATTATGGAATAGAAAATTTACTGCAAACAAATTGATTTTTCCTTCACGTAGGGATCATAAGATCGATGGTGAAATTCCTGAAGCATCTAATAGTAATATTTATGGTGCCATAATAGCTATAAATCAATTATTGTTGACTTTTAATCCTCATAATTCTTTTATTGATAAACTTGAAACTCTTATTGAATCGCATGCAATGGATGAAAGGAATCTAGGTTTTCCTCCAAATTGGAAGGATCAGGCTCCCTGGCGGATAAAAAAATAAAGCCTCCAGATGTAACTCAGGAGTCAAGCTACGCGTTGGTTTTCTTTTAACCGGCATAACTAATTAAGTGGCAAATATTTAAATATCAAAAAAATATAAATTTTGGAGATTATCCCAGTTATTTTTCTTTGGTAGGATCGATTAGTTGCAGCTTTAACAGCAATTCTTTGTTTTCACCATACAAATATTCGAAAAGTAAGCTAGGCGATATGTTGAATGATTTGGCTAGAGCATATACTTCATCAGCATATATCTCTTGAACCTCTCCATTCTGAAGTCTACTAAACCTAGATTTTTCTATTCCTGATGCTCGAGAGATATGATTGTTTGAATTTGCATAAATCATAATAAAAGCTTGTAACTTAGTTTTGGCTTTTGAAAAATCAATCACTAAATTAAATTTATTATCATTAAATACTTTATTGCAAAGGCTTTCAATTTCTATATTAACAATTTGCGCGACTGTATAAAAGACTCGTCCGGTAACAAATTTTCGATCACCTATTATTGAATCAATGCGATCCTTAACATTTGATAATTCATTATGTTTATTTTCTTCTATTAGAATCCTTTCTAATTTATCTTTAAAATCTGTAGAATCGAGATGTTCAGCCATTATGAATTTTGCTATTTAAAAAGTGCAACATTTGTTGTTGTTTTTGTTTTTGTTTTGTATCTTTGTATAGATCAATAAAATGATTGAGTCTTGTCATCGAAAACGACCAAAATTCAGAAGCACAAGACGTAGGGTTTCCGGATCCCCTCAATTTTTGTATTTTTACAAAAAAGGGGAAGGTCCCCTATTGGAAACTGTGCTATGGTGCTTGGTCGTACCACGATGACGGTAGAAAATAGTGGGCCTTCCTCTTCTATATATTTTAGAGGTTGAACTCTATACTTCTCTCAAGACTCTTTTAATAACTCCAATGCTATTAAATTATGAAACAAGTAGAGTCAAAAACACATTCATCATCGCAACGACAGATCAAGGATCATTGTCGTCAACATGCAGTTAGCCGGTTGATCAAGAACAAATTCTGCCCTCCGGAGTAGTATCAAACAAGATTAAAAATCAACAACGACCGATACCAATACGGTGCCGGAATGTGCATAAAAAAAACTGTAAGGTCTACTTATTGCATTAACATTGTTGGTTTTGCCGACCTGTTTTTTTCAAGATAAATGCCCGACAATTGGACTATCCCTGTTTCTTTTATTCTTAGCAGCCTAAAAGTACGGATTTTGCAATTCATAAGCAAAGATTTTAGAAAAAATAAATATAGATTTACTATACAATAGGTCGGTTTTTCATTTTCCCAACTGATGCGGTATCGTCTCTATCAAATAACCTGTAATTGTCAAGCTCCGCATCTGAGAACCTATTAATAGTTCTATTTATTTACTGGAGTGACCTAAGCAAGGCTTAGGAACCTGGAAAAACTGATTTAAGTCGGAAGGGCGAGCTATGTGTTTTTGGTCACTCTTTAAACACTTAAAAAAATGAAAAATTTTTTTGGGGCAGGAGAGGTCTTGCCCAATCCGAAGACAATCAAACTGTATAGTGCCCTACTATCTATTCTATGGTTTTCTATGTTTAGTTTATCGGCTCAGACGCCCCGCAAGGATAGCGGGGCCGATGGGTCTAAGCCTAAAAAAGAGGTGCTACGTGTAGGCAATGATGTGCCTAAGGACTTTTGGTCTCGGAAACATCTCTTCTTTCGTAATGGAGATACTGTCTCAGCAACGCTAGAAAAATATAAGGGAAAAATATTAGTGTTGGATTTTTGGTACTTAGGCTGCAGGAGCTGTTTACTTGATCAGAAGGAAATCGCAAAAGCGAAAAAAAGATACAAAGATCGTCTAAACGTAATAATGGTCAATAACCTTCCAAACTGGGACAATATCGAAGCGTTCAAAAAATTCTATAGAATGGAAAGATACCGGGATTTTGGAATGGACGACTTTGAATCTATTATTTATGATAACTACCTGTATGATCTGTTTGATTCATTTACATACCCTATGTATGTGTGGATTAACAAGGACGGAGCAATACGTACAATAACTGGAATGAACCTGTTGGATGACCGCTTTCCTATTTCATCTAAAGAGGAAGGAGAACGATTATGAAATGGTATTTCGTATTGTTGTTTTGCTTGCCATTGGGGGTAAGTGCGCAGGACATTCTTAAGGGAATTATTAGCGACGAAACGGGAAATGCGATTCCCAATGCAACCATTCTCGCAAAACAAAATAATTCAATGACGAGTTCGGATCAATATGGTCAATTCAGTATACCTGTTAATGTTCTTCCTATATCAATTGTGATTAAACACCAATCATACCAGCATCTTGACACGGTCATTTATAAAATTGATAGTAGTACGAAGTTTAAATTAAAGAATAAGACAAATGTGCTGCAAGAAGTATTGGTCAATACGGGCTATCAATGGTTGCCGAAAGAAAGCGCTACTGGCAGTATCGTGCAGTTGGATAGGGAACTGCTGACAAAGAGAACTTCCTGGAATGTATTGCAGCAAATGGAAGGACTTGCGACCGGCCTTCAGTATGACAATAGGTCGGGAAACGCACAGCTCAATATCCGCGGATTGGGTTCGTTCAGTTCAATATTGTCCAAACCATTGATTGTCGTAGATAATTTTCCCTTTGAAGGTGATATTAACAGTATAAACCCAAATGAAGTAGCATCAATTTCCATTTTGAAAGATGCTGCTGCAACCTCTATTTATGGGGCAAGAGCTGGTAATGGTGTCATTGTGATTAATCTCAAAAAGCCAAATCTTGCTAATAAGTTGGATGTATCATGGGATTATTCGCTCACACAAAAACCAAATGTTGCCTATCAACCAACGATGAATAGCAGCGATTTTATTGATGTCGAAATGATGTTGTTTGAAAAAGGCTTCTATAAAGCATCACTTCAAAATGTAAATAACAGGAATATTGTGTTCTCTCCCGTTGTATTATTGTTAAATCGTGTTGCTAAAGGCGAAATATCTCAGGAAGAGGCTTCCAAAGCCATTGATCAATATCGAAAGACAGATTATAGAAACCAGTTGCAGGATGGCTTCTATCGCATGGCAGTGAATAATCAATTGAATATGGGCTATAGTTTTGGAACTGAAAAAGCGCTGACACGAATAGCATTAGGATATAAAAAGACTCTTCCGGCAGCAAAGGGAAACCAGACAGATCAATTGAATTTGCGATGGAGTACCCAGCTCAAAATAGGGGAAAAGCTCAATATCACGCCCGGTCTTACTTATACCAAAACCTTAGGAAAGAATCGGGGCTATAACCCTAGCTACCCGATTAGCATCTCGGGTGGAAAATCAAACTTGTATCCTTATGCTTCATTGTTTACAGATGATGGCACAGCGCTGCCGATTGCTTATCAATATAATCCCGTATTTCTCGACACTGTAGGCAATGGAAACCTTTTGGATTGGACTTTCAGGCCTTTGCAGGAAGCAGATGCTATTCAGGTGGACAGAGATGCTAAATATATAGCATTTGATATGCAGTTTAATTATATAATAGGAAATGGATGGAGGCTTTCGGCATTATATAATTATGAAAATGAAACGGCCGATAATAAAACGATCTATACAGAAAGCGCATATTATTTTAGAGATCTATATAATAAATTTACGGTTCAAGACGCAGGGAAGTTTGTAAATAGTTTGCCTAAAGGACAAATTGTCGATTTTAATATTGGCCAGATGACTAGCCATAAGGCAAGGGTGCAAGTCGACTATTTCAAAAAATGGGGGCTACATGACTTGGTGTTTCTATTTGGCGGAGAGCTTTCTGATCGATTAGCAGATACCAAAGGTTCGCGTGTATATGGTTTTGATCCGAATACACAGTTGTCACGCCCCGTTAACTATTCGAATTCACTGCAGACTTATCGGAATTATTTTGGTTTACAAAATATTCCTTATCTCGACCAGTTTAGTAAAAGAAACAATCGTTTTATTTCCTTGTATTTTAATGGAGCCTATACCTTGATGGATCGCTATATCTTAAGTGCTTCAGCCAGGCAGGATGCGTCTAATAATTTTGGTAAACAAACCAATAACCGATGGAATCCGTTATGGTCTGTTGGAGGTTCATGGCTCGTAAACAAGGAGCATTTTTTGGCGGATTTAACATTCCTGGATAATATGAAAGTGTCATTTACCTATGGTTTTGGCGGAAATGTTGGGGGTAATACCGCTCTCTATCCGTTAATTTCTAATGCAAAGGCAGTTTCATACTGGATCGCTAATCAGCCCTATGCTCGCGTCAGTTCATTAGCGAATTCGAAGCTAAAATGGGAGCAGGTGCAACAGACAAATTACGGGCTCTCTTTCTCGCTGTGGAGACAAAAGTTGACGTTTTCCCTCGAATATTATAAGAAGGTCTCAACAGATTTACTTGCTGCAGATAATATCGACCCAACGCATGGCTTTACAAATTTAGAAAGGAATGTAGGTAAATTGAGCTCTAAAGGTGTCGATTTTCAGTTGGGCAGCCAGATTTCACGTGGGGATTTTAAATGGAATGGACAATTCCTGTTTTCATATAATAAGAATAACGTAGATACGTACAATGGCGGCAAGTATACTTCGCCTGCTCTCGTATCGAATTCAGGAACAACAAATCGCCCTATGGAGGGATACAGCCTGTATCCTGTTTTTGCCTATAAATTTGAAGGTCTAGATGGGCTGACAGGTGATCCTCTTGGAATATTGGATAATGGGACTTCGAAAGATTATAGCAAATTATTAAATGTACCTAATCATGAACTACGTTATTATGGCACGGGACTACCCGTATTTTATGGTTCATTTAGACACGCATTGCAATACAAAGATTTTGGATTCTCATTCAACATCCTGTATAAAGGAGGACATTATTTTCAAAAATCTACGATAATGTATGCTAATCTTTTTAATTCTTGGGCAACTCATGCTGATTATGATCTGAGATGGCAACAGCCTGGTGACGAATTGAAGACTACTGTTCCATCCTTGATCTATCCGGCTAATTCTTCGCGTGATAGTTTTTATGCCAATGCGGAACCGAATATTTTGAAAGGTGATTTAATCCGCTTACAGGATGTGCAGTTTAGCTATGATTTAAAAATTAAAAATATACGCTATCTCAAAAATATGCGCTTGAATCTGAATGCTTATAATCTCGGCATCCTCTGGAAAAAAGCGAATACGCCTTTGGATCCGGACTATTCATTTATGCCTCCTGCCAGAACATATTCTGTTGGATTAAATATGCAATTTTAATATGAAAAAATCATTTTACATTTTTCGATTACTTCTTTGTAGTATATGCCTGCTATGCACAATATCATGTGGTAAATATTTAGAAGAAAAAGCTGACTATTCGGTTTCGGTGGCCGAAACATTGAATGACCTGAGAGCACTGCTTGACAATGAAGGTGATCTCAATAGAAACCTACCTGGGTTATTGGAAACAGGGACAGATGATTATTATGTCTCCGCTGACCAATATGGTATCGTCCCTCCATATCTGCAGGAGATCTATATTTGGAGCGCAGATTTGAATGCAACGGATTTGGCATCGTGGATCACGCCATATAAAGCGATTATGATGGCGAATGCAGTGTTGAACGCGTTAGAGAAAGTGCCAAATACTAACCCGCAACTTTATCAAGAACTGTATGGTGAAGCACACTTCATAAGAGGATATCAACTGTTTTTACTTGCCCAGATTTTTTGTCAACCCTATAATTCGCTTACGGCAAATCAGGAACTTGGCCTGCCCTTAAAATTTGAAGCAGACTTGGCAGAAAAAATCCAGCGTAGTAATCTTAATGATACCTATCAGCAAATTATTGATGACCTTAAAAAAGCAGCAGATAACCTGGATAACAGAAGCAAATTCATATCAAGACCAAGCAAAGCTGCGGCCTTTATGGCCTTGGCGCGAACTTATCTGGCGATGGGTGATTACCTTTCGGCAGAGTCATTTACCGATAAAGCCCTGAGAATTACGGACGATCTTTTGGATTACAAAACTGTAGCCGCTGAGAGCGCGCAGCCATTTAATACTAAGAATCCTGAGCTTATATATTATGCCGAAACTGGACAAAGCTATCAATTGATTTATCCTGATTATTCCTTTATAAGCAATGACTTGTATGCCATGTACGATGCCTTAGACTTAAGGAAATCATTGTTTTTTTCGGTGAATTCATCAAACCAAATATCATTCAGAGGATATTATGCCAATACCGCGGTATCTTACTTTGGCGGTTTTGCTACGCCAGAGCTTTATCTGACTAAAGCTGAATGCTTGACCAGGAGAGGCGCAATAGAAGAAGCGGCAAACTATTTGGATCAGCTGCTGTCAAATCGCTGGAAGGATAAATCATATGGTATTCAATTGGAAAGTAACAAACAGAAACTGTTAACTTTAATTTTGGATGAAAGGAGGAAAGAGATGCTGATGAGAGGGGTGAGATGGATGGACATTAGACGATTAAATGCCTTGGATAATAGGGGGATAGTCTTGAAGCGCGATTTGCTTGTCAATGGGGAGATGAAACTTTTTGTATTACCTCCTAATGATCCTAGGTTTTGTCTCCCCATACCTCAAGAAGTTATTCTCCAAAGCCAGATTCCTCAGAACCTGAGATAAAGATAATTTCAATGGTTGAAGTAGACTGAATGTACGGGCTGAAAAATGCATCTAAAATAGAATAGGGCCGTCCAAGGTGGATAGCCCTATTTGTTTGGCATTTAATTTTTTCGGAAACTGCTAACTGTTTCATTTGTTTGTGGACTTGATGTGTTTAGAGAGTTCTTAGCATCGTTGATTTGATCAGCAACTGTCTTACCCGGCAATACCGGAGCTGACATATCCGGTTGTCCGCTGCCATTATCCGGAGCCTCAATAGTACAAATTCGTTGTAATGGAGTGGGGCAGCCATCAGAATGCGGCGTTGTCGTATAAAGACTTGGAGTTGTCGGATTATCACTCGAAGTTCCAGTAAAATACCATGTCTGATTTGCTCGTACAACCTTCGTTTCTTTGCTTGTCTTTACCTCGTTCTCACCTTTAACCTCTTTTTCACTTTTAATACTTTGGGCATTCGCACTTAGCGAAATTCCTAATGTCATAACACCAATACTCATGGTGCCGGTGATTCTTTTTACTACTTTGTTCATGTTTCTATGTTTATAATTTTAAAAAATTTACCTATCCTTATTATCCTCCTGAATCGGTCGTGGAGTTTTTCCTATTGACCGGCCGGTACTGCCCGAGCCCAGCCGATCTGTATCTTATACCAAAGTTAGGGCAGCAATCTTCCATGGATGTATGACTTTTCGGTAGGCCATTGTATGATTTTTCGATCAATAGCTATCGGTCACCCTCATTTTTATCGGTACAGTAGTCCCCCGGAGCGACTCCTGTCTGCTTCTGGAAAAAAGTTGAGAAATTTTGCTGATGCCCATAACCACAATAATTGGAAACCTCTTTGACAGGATACCCCATGAGCAACAAATCTTTGGCCTTTTGGATCAAGAGTTTATTCCAGGTCTGCTTTGGCGTTTCACCGTACGTCGACTTGTAGACTTTGCCCAGTTTACTGATGTCCGTCTCCAGCGCATTGGCAACGGCCTGGATCGAACAGCAACTAAAGGTTTGCAGTACCTGATCGCTGATCAGCTGTAGGGCGCATTCTGCCAGTAGCTCATCCGGACTGATCTTTTCATGCTCCTCAAAATTTTTGTAAATGGCAATATCGTACAGGTCATAGACGAGCTTGACCGCCAGGGCTTCGTTGTCCTTATGATACTTGAAAAAACGCGTTTCAATCCGGGACAGCTGGTAGCGGGTCCGCTCTTTGATAGGCCAGATGGCACTCTGATAAAATCGATCTTTATCCCGTAAATGGGCGGATCTGAATGCTGATAGAAAATGGCGCTCCTGGTATAGGACGGACCGTATATAGCCTATGTCGACCAAAACGCCATATACCAGATACTCGCCGGGGCCTAGGTCGGTATGGAGCGCCCCATTGGGAATATAGATATAGCTGCTGCATACAGAGGGAAGCTTTGCGAGACTGTTACCTGATGATTGCTCAAGTATGATCTCGGTAGGCGAATGGAGATTGTACAGCAGGTGGTAATCTGCTTTACACGTTTCAATGGAAAGCCTGTGGGGTACTTGCACATGGGCCTGCAACCGGTAAAAAATGACGCTATGATAGTCAATGTATTCTTCGACAAGCTGAATGCCTGAATCCTCATACCGCTGTAGCGCTGAATCGGCCAGCTTGGGCAAAAAGGCTTTTACCTGATCAGAAAATGTGCCAACCTCCGGCAGCTTAAAATGGAATGTTTTTTTCATAAATAATTGGCTGTTGGTTATTTAACGTGTTTGTTATTACCTCCTTCCCTTGTATCGAGATCCGCTGTCGCCGTTCGCACCTGTAACGTTGGCTCGGCGGTCTCAAGCAGTTTTATAACTGGCTTGGCAATGCGGTGTAAGAGGGGATGATCCCAGGCACAGAGGTTGTACCAGATCATCAGACATGAAAAATGGACCAACCCCATGGTCAGTGCGATACCCAGATGCATTAAAATAATGCCGGTACTGATATAGATACGGACTCGGCCTTTGATCCATAGCAATCCATATCCCAATTCTAAAAGCAGGGTAGCGATTCCCAGCCCTACCCAAAGAGCGGTAAATTGCTGGGCTGACTGGGGGATAGTAACCAAAGCGGGGCTCAAGGGCTGCTGAAGGGCTTTCCACATGGCTTCGCCATTCCACCAAGTGGGGCCAACGGCTTTACCCAGGCCGGCAAAAAAATACACGAATGTAAGCTGCCACCGGAAGAGCTTTGTACCGAGCGCGGCCCACTTTTCGTTAGGTAGCCAACGGCTGCGGAAAAAGCAGAAAATGACACTGAAAAATAAGCCTGTCTGTGCGAGATAATCTGCTCCGTAGCTCCAGGTATAGTTGGCGATAAAAAAAAGATAATGCAATATAATGAGCCCCAGCATGGCGACTTTGCGATAGTGGTCAAAAAACAAGGCTAACCCACAGATGATGTATAGCAGGCCAAAGAAATGGATCCATTCTAGGCTGGCTAGTGTGTATTCCGGTAAATTGGCAATCAGGGTGTGGATGGATACTGTATCTGGCCTTTGCTGCGATGAAATGCTCTCCTCGTCAAGGAATGTACCCTGGCCAAATAGCATACTGAGGTCCGGCCATAACCGCCACATATCTATGGCCAATAGCAGCCCCAGTCCCCTGGACATAATAGGTAGGATCGTATCGGCGCTTAGTTGTTCTCCCTTGTTCATAACCTTAATTTTTGATATACTCAAAAAGAATAATGTACTGGGATGAAAAGTGCGGCTCACCTTTTTGGACTAATGCTGGTATATATTTCGTTATTAAACGACATGAAATGCTGTCGGCAGCCATAATATCGGACAGACCGCCTGTTAGATTGCTGATTGATGTACGCGCCTGATCCTGTAGATAAGACTGACTGCCGTCAACGAATGATGAACCCAGTTGCAGGTAACTGTTGAACCGGAGCATTCCGGTCGTACTTTGTATGCGCGGTTCGCTCAGCAGCGTTGCGTTACCCTTTTGATATTGGATATATTCAAGCTGTATCTGCATGCCTACACTGGGACCATAGAAAGTATAGCCTCCACTCAGTCCTGCGAGGTCCTGATATAGATAAGCGAACCCGAATATTTCTGGCAAATGATCAGGAAGTTTAAAAATGATCCGTAGGTTGTAGGCTGATGCCATACAGATATGTATGGCACAGCCTAGGGCAAAAATCAGTCTTAACATAGGTTTTAGTGGCGTGTAACTGCTATTTGCTATTTTAATTGTTTTATAAACTGTTCTTTGGGCGAGGAGGGAAAGAATAATCGGGTAGACAGTCCATCTTGAATGGGACTGTCCACCGCTTTCAGGTGTATGTAATTTGTGCTGGATCTGTCCTGCACAGACATGGTGGAAGTAGGGATAAGGTCAATGGCAAAAAACAGGCCTACGCTAAGTAGATAAATGGATAACTTGAATGGTTTCATGATGTAAGTATTTTTTTGTTTATTTCTTTAAATTGGTGAAATCAAGGGATAACTTTGGGTTAACTATTTGTTTATGTCGGCTGTAATTATTTATTTTACGGCTATAACTATTTTTGTCATCAATCAACATAAACCTATTATGAGCAAATTTCCCGTGGTTATAATCGATGATCTATATGGTGCGCTGGAGGATACAGCCGCCGTATTGGAAGAGCTTGGCTTATTTCAGATAAAAGGAAAATTTACTTCGGTAAGAGATGCAGAAGTGTATTTTTTTAAGAAGGACGAGAAAGTTTATATTATATTCTGTGATATTGAGATGCCGGACTGTTCGGGCTTGGATGCGATTAAGAGGCTCCGTAATTATTGTTCGCACTTTGTTTTCGTCACCGGTTTTGCGAAAGAATATGCGCTGGACGGACACAAAGTGCATGTTGATGGTCTTTTGTCAAAACCTGTTGAAGCGGATGAACTGCTTGACTTAGTAAAGCATTTAAAAAGTAAAGTCCCTACCAGTAGCACTGATCGCGACCTCAAGCCCGAACCGACGATCTTTCTGGATTTTGTTGACCCCAAAAGCGAATTGCATCTTGCACGAAAGAATGGTCCTCCAATGCGGAAGCATCCAGAAAATAAAAGGGTATATGAAAAAGTTCCGGTCGCACTTGCGGAAATTGCTTATTTGAAAAAAACAGGAAATTACATTCATTTTTACGCGCTTAGACCAAATGATCAGTTTGTCTTGCTGGGGGTGCTCAACAAAAGGATGATGGACATGGATGATCTACTCCAGCAAGATCCGAGATTTGTCCGGATGGATCAGTCTGTATTCATTAATTTAAACTATGTTAAAAAAGTGGGCCTGGAAGGAGTCTCTGTCGGGTCAAAATTTCTATCTGTTTCAAAATCACGTGCTGATGAACTCAAAAGAAGATTGATGATGATGGATATTAGCCACAAATTGTAAGGTCATGCCAGCAAGAAAACAATTTATGCTTACTTGGCTCAAAAATATCGTACTCAGTACTGCAATTGTCTTTTCGCTGGCTTATATCTTCCTGATCATACCTGCAGCATTTCAGGATTGGCGGGATCAATTGACTGCCTTGGCCCTGACCGGTATAATATATGTGGTGGTTAGGCACCTGATACTCCCCAGACTATTTATATGGTCCCGGTATAATGCCTGGCTGCTGATTACTTTCGTCATGCTGCTTTTTCTGTTTTTTTGTTCTATTCCAATCTTGATTAGCCTGTCTACGGGTGCATTGAAATGGACACCGGGAAAATGGGAGATTGAAAATTTCTGGCCCGTGATATTTTTAATCATTCCGCCCGTACTGGTAGCTTTCTTTATGTATAGCTGGCAGTTTGGTGTTGATAAGTGGTTAGCCTATCGAGAAGCGCAGCAGCGGCTGAATGAAATCGAACATCTAGCCATAAATTGGGAATTAATTGCCCTGACAAAAGATCTCAATCCTCATTTTATAACAAATAGTATGGCTACGATCCGGGCTTTGATCCGCAAATCACCAGCAAATGCATTGCTCGCTGTAGGTATACTAGGTAAAATAGCCAACGTATATATGAATAATCATGATACATGGTTAGACTTAAGGAGGGAAATGGAAATGGTCGATAAATTGGTAAGTATGTATGAATTTATAAAGGGACATTCAATTTCGCTACAAGTGGAGGATCTATCGGACGGAGCTTATAGGATTCCCAAAATGCTGTTGTTCAACCTGGTCGAAAATGCATTGCAATACGGTGAGACATCCATAAAGAAGTATCCCATACGAATAGTGATCACCAAATCACAAGATAATATGGTGACCGTTCTGGTTTCCAACCGGATCGCAGCAATAGCGGTTGCTGGTAAGGTCAGCCACAATACAACGCTACAGCGAATTGAGCGCCAGCTGCGGTTACTGAATCCGCAGCATGCCGTCCTTACGGTGTCTAATGATGAATCCGTATTTACGGTTTCGGTCTCTTTTAATCAGCATAGCATGGACAATACGCAGATAGATCAGAAAAATGTGTAACTTTAGGTAATTATAAACCTTCACCATCCGTGGGTATTTCCCTTTTTTCGCAGGGCTTGGCAGACCTTGAAATGAAATTAATAGATTTTTTTGTCCATGGAAATAAATAACCCTACCTGTGCGTCGATGGCCTTAAACCCATAGACCATGAACCTAAGTATATTCTTACATACATTAATAGATCGTATAGAAAAATTGATTGAAATTTTAGGGGCGATATACCGCCTGCTGGCGACCCTGATTATTATCCTTAAAGTAAAGAAAGTAGAACAAAAGCCACTGCGCGAGCGTAAACTCTGGACGCATGCCGAGGTGACTGCATACCTTGGTATCAGCGTCTCGACCTACAAGCGCCGTGTGCAGGAGGGATTGCTCAATCCGATGACTCTGACCGGGGACGATCGCTACTTTGAAGAAGATCTAACCGAGGCGCTCGAAAGAAGCCGGCTCAAGGGGAAAATATAACTTCAGTACGGCACCGGTTGGATTTCGCGCTAAGGATCGGTGACTTCGCGCTGTGACTTTGTGATCTTACCGGCCAAAAGTGTGAAACAAATGATTGACCGTTCGTTTTTTCCGCTTGGGGAAAACGAACAGTCAGTGGACTGAATAGAAATTCCCCCTGACTGGTTGGTACAGTCGGGGGAATTTGCTGTTCAGTCACCCGGAAAGTTTGAACAAACACTGGTCTGTTTCATTTCCCCGCTCGGGCAAATGGACTTTTTACCGGACTGCTCGTGTCAGTCCCGGGACTGTGCGAATATTCCGGGTGACGGAATCCCTATTTTACTGCGCCAAACTGAGCAGTCACAGCGCAAAATCATCACTTTCTGACGCCTTTCCGATCAGGTTGGCTCAAATGGGCTCAATTAAGCTCAATCCAGGTCAAAACTTCATTTTCGGTCCGTTCCCATACTATGTTTGTCTCATTAAATGATCTCGCGAGGAATATTTAATCGTTAATAAACAGATTTTTAACTGACTCTGCCAAATAGCATGTGCAGGTTAATAAATAGAACAAATATGGCAACAAAAATGAAAGCCTTGATCGGATTTGGAAAAATGAAAGACGATGAACTGGTCATCAGCTGCAATACAATTATCGGCGCAATGACCGACAACGCCAAGTACACGGCACCGACACCCGCACTGGCGGATATACAGATTTTGCTGGATGATTTCACGGCCAAGCTGGCCATTGCACGCAAGCGTGGTTCACCCGAAGATACCGCCCGCAAAGATGAGAGCCGCAGCCCGCTTATTGTGGTGATGCAGCAGCTGGGATACTACGTCAATTCGGTGGCCCAAGGTCATCTCTCTACCTTACTGAGTTCGGGATTCCCGACCAATAGCACCTCCTTTGCCAATCAGGTGCCGCTCAAAGTGGATAATGTGCGGCTCTCGGACGGACGACAGTCCGGACAGGTGAAGCTGGATTTTGCACCTCAAAAGATAGCGACCATCTACGAATATCGCTATCGCATACGAACGGATATTCCGGTCGAATGGGGAGATCGGTTTACGACGACTTCGTCCCGGAGCAATATTATCGCTCCACTGGAAGTGGGCAAATTCTACGAAGTGCAGGTGCGTGCAATTAATACCCAAGGGGTAGGCGACTGGAGTGATTCGGCTAATATCTTGGTGCGCTAATGAATATGCTGCTCAAAAGAGTCAGACAGGGGAAAAATAGTACCCTGTCTGAATTGTATATAGATGGCCTGTTTCAATGTTATGTCCTCGAAGACAGGATACGTGATCATAAAATCAAAGGACAGACTTGTATTCCGGCCGGGAGGTACCGTCTCGGGATTAACTATTGGGGCGGGATGAATACCGCTTATAAGAGGCGTTTCCCGGATATGCATCAGGGGATGATCGAGATACGGGATGTCCCGGCTTTTAGCAATATCTATATTCATATCGGCAATACGCATGCGGATACGGCCGGCTGCCTGCTGGTGGGAACTTACTTCCATAGAGACAAGAACCGCGAGGACTATGAAGTATATCAATCACAGGAGGCTTACCTGAATTTATATCAAGTGTTGATCGACCATGTAAAAAGCGGCAAGGTCATCCTGTCCATCGAAAATAGGCTGACTGGAGGGAACATGACTAATGCCTGGAAAAGAAACTAATAAATAATTTATACAGATGAAAAAAATAGTCAATAAAATAGGAAAGGTGCTGGGACTAGTACTCGCAGCACCGATAAAGCTGCCCGGAAAGGCATTGAATATAGTACGGTATCTTGCGCTAGGGCTGGGGATCATTGAATCGGTCATAAACGAAGATGATCAGGTGATCAGTGAAGGGGAGACGGATGAAACAGGCTCGGAAGATAAGAATGGACAGAAAGGGGAACAGGCGCATGATAGACAAAGGGCGAACCCGACAGAGAAAGGAGCGATCAATGAAACTTAGTGATATAAGACTATCGGCAATCGGTGGTACACTCTGTGGTATCTGGGTTTCTTTTTCAGTAGGCGACCTGATTAACGGCGCACTGACGGCATTGGTCGGAACGCTTGTGAGTTTCTCGTTAAGCCGTATTTTAAACCGGATATTTAGGCGCAAACAATAAAATGACTGCAAATGCGCTGCTTATCTAATTTAACATTTTATAACAATTTCTTTTAAACGATTCTGGTTTCAGACTGTTCTATTCATAAACAACGAAAGGAAAATAATTATGAGCGAATTAACTTGGAAAGGCCGTTGGAATGAAATCAAAGGCAAAGTAAAACAGCAATATGCAGATCTTACGGATGATGATTTACTGTATGCAGAAGGCAAAGAAGATGAGTTGGTCGGTAAACTTCAGAAGAAGACCGGAAAGACACAGGATGAGGTGAATAATTGGTTGAACGGTTTGTAAAAACAAGTGTTTTTTTGTGATAAGGAAAAACGGATAACAGCAATGTTATCCGTTTTTTTTGAAATAAGCCCAAAGGGGGAAAACGTTTCGATATTGCTGTTATCTACAAAAACTTAATTCAGCGCAGCAATTCCATATCGCCGGCTATAGAATGTTGATGTTCACATAATATCTTTGTCAGATAACGAGAAATTGCTTTACTATTTAGGAGAAATTTGATAACTTTAATAAATAACTTAAATATAAAATCCAAAGGCATGAACCACCATAATTTTATGAGCGCTATTGACCAGAGCATTTCTGAAGGTGTGAGAAGAGGTATACTTCATTTGACCCAGGAAGGTAATCTGACAACCGACAACCTCATCCGTGTCAATGACTCCGAATTAGTGAACTTTACCTCTTGTAGTTATCTTGGACTGGAGCATGATGAGCGTCTAAAAATTGCTGCGATAGCAGCGGTAGAAAAATATGGTGTACAGTTTTCCGAATCGAGGGCATACGTGTCCATCGATTTATACCGGGAATTGGAAGAGTTGATGAGCAGGATTTTTGAAGCTCCTACAATTGTTGCCCCTACGACAACACTCGCACACTTGGCTGCCATACCTGTGATTCTGGATCCGGAGGATGCTGTTATCGCTGATCAGCAACTGCATAATTCCGTGTTAAGTGGTATAAATGTATTTAGGGCAAATTGGCCGATTCACTTTGAAGTCCTCCGGCATAACCGCTTAGATGTGCTGAAGGAACGTATCGAAATACTCCAAAAAACGTATAAAAGGGTTTGGTATTTTGCCGATGGAGTGTATTCCATGTTCGGTGATCGCTGTCCTGCAGATGAGATCTTTAATTTGTTGGACTCCTTTCCCGCATTTCATACGTATATCGACGATGCACACAGTATGAGTATATTGGGCAAAAACGGAAAAGGATATATACTTAGTAACCATACGATACACGAGCGGATGATTGTCGCCTCATCGATGGCCAAGGCCTTTGCTACAGGCGGAGGTATTTTGGTTTTCCCGAATAAGGAGATCGCCAGAAGGGTGCGCGCCTGCGGGGCTCCGTTCAATTCCTCCGGTCCTTTGCAGCCAGCGACCTTAGGTGCTGCAGTTGCCGCTGCAAAGATCCATTTAACGGACGAAATATATGTGCTGCAAACTGAACTGGCAAATAGGATAAAATACGCAAACTCATTATTTAAAGCAACCTCTTTGCCATTAATTTCGAATTTTGATTCGGGGATATTCTTCGTTGGTACATCGAGGGCCGAGCTGGCATATAGTATCATGGAAAAAATGATCAAGCGCGGATTTTTGTTGAACATCGGCGTATTTCCCGCTGTATCCAAAAACCATTCAGGCATAAGATTTACAATGACAACACTGCAATCCTACGATCAGATTGAAAGAATGATAAAAACGTTGAATGAAGTATTTTTTGAAACTTTAGAGGAGCATCAATATTCAGTCGATCAGATATATAGCGCATTCAAGGTCGTCGCCCGTCTGGAGGATCGTGCAGCCGGCGAATTCATTAGCGAATATAGCGCTGAAAAAGAATAGCATATATAACACCATTTTCTGCTATGTCCTCTTATGAATTTCTGGAATTATGCTGAGCATATACGGTTTGCTTATCCGGCAGGCTCTTCGACCGAGTTATAGGCCCACCCTAAAATGTTCTTGATCGAAGCTTTGATCCTGTTCAGCCCTTCGGGGGTGGAGATATCGATCTCACAGACGGTACTTTTTGTATGTGCCGAGTGGAGAACAATATAATAGATGCCTGCAACCAGAATAGTAACAACAGCCCTGAGGTCGAGATCCTTACCTTGAAGCTCTTTATCTGCAAAGGCAAAGAAAAGAGCGCTCATCTTTTCCCGTTCCTGCGAAATCTCAGACATTAGCGCAGATTCCTCGCAGATCTGCCAGGCCAAAATCTTTTGCATTTCTGTATTGGTAAGAAAATCATCCAGTTGATTTAATAATAAAGATTCTAAAAAACCCCTCGATCCCACCTCGGGCGCATTTCCAAAATATCCAACAGCGTTCATCGTCGCGGAAAGCCAATAGTCTTTGCCCTTGATGTAAGTTTCTACCAAGTTGTCGAGCGTCCCGAAGTATAGACTGATGAGCTTACGGTCGACACCGGCCACCTTTGAAATATTAGCTATCGTAAGTCCGGAATAACCTTTTTCTTCAAGTACTTTGCCAACGGAAGTAATTAACTTCCCCATGGTCCGTTCTTTATTATTTTTCTCGCCCTGATATTTTTTTCTTGACTGTTGTTTATTGGTCATAATATTGCTTAAAACCGAAAGATTTAAAGATCAATATCAAATATATAAAAAATCAACTTAGCGTCCAGTTAATTAGCTAAAGAGTTGTAAATTATTTAAATTTTTGGTTATAAAAAATTGATATGCTTTTTAAAAAGCTGCAGAAATTATTGATGGAATTTCTTGCGACCTGCCCTCAATACGGCTACATGCATTGGTTAAACTCGGGACAAGGTGAATAGCTGGCTGAACGGATGGTAATGATAATATGCTATCTCAATTTTTTAATGTCGGGCCATGTACAATAAGTTTACCATCGGCATCGATCTCCATAAGGTCTATAAATACCAACCGTTGATGCCCGGTTGCTTCCGTTCGGCCATGGTAAACGCAATAACGATACTTGCCATCCCGCGAATAGGCAATACTATTGTGACCTGTCCCCGTCACGGAGCCATTTTTTTGTAAAATGGGATTATTTTCGAATTTTTCAAAAGGACCTAAAGGACTGTCCGAGGTCGCATAACCGATCGCATAATTCTTACCATCAAAATTATTCGCCGAATACATCATATAATAGGTATGGCCTTCTTTAAAGAGATAAGAACCTTCTGTCCATCTCCGATTTACTTCCCTGCTGGTGACAGACCTGCTCTCCCAATCGTCCGAAACACCCATTGTCAGTGGCGGACGCAAAAGTAATTTAGGCTCGCCAATGATACCCGAAAAATCGGATTTAACTTCTACTCCATATACCCAGCTTTCTTCAACCTCATCATACCAGCCTTTATTTTTTGCCCAGGTGGCCACCTCACTTTGTACCGGGTGTTTGTAGCAGCATCTTGAATAATAGAGGTAGACACGGCCGTCCTCAAACCATAGATTGGCATCAATAATTGGATAGCCGGGGTCAAAAATGGGCCGGTCATAGAGGTCAATAAATGGCCCGGTGGGCTTATCCGATACCGCAACACCGATCCTGAAATTCTCCAGTTCTTGGTTCGGATTATCTTTCCATTGAGCGCTATACAGCATATAGTAGCGTCCGTCCCTTTGGTAAACCTCAGGAGCCCAAAAGGCATCTGATCCCCAGCCATTTTTATTGTCGTGATGATAAACCTGACCTTCAAAAGTCCAGTCGTGCAGGTTGGTGGATGAATAGGCTCCGAAGCCTTTGACCACATCCCCGCCGGTACCGTACATATAATATGTTCCATCGGAATCTGTCAATACAAAAGGATCACCGAAAGCTATGGGTAAAGGATTCTTTATCAAAACTTGTCCCTTTAAGACAAAGGATATTAGTAAGGTGAATAACAATAAGGCGGAGGGTATTCTCTTTATCATGTATAATGGATGTTAAATACTCCAAAAAAAGTGAAAATTTTATTCCTTTTTAGCTCAATCTTTTGTCTTTTTGTCTCAAAATACACCACTTTAGACAATATATTCCTGATTTAGATCGCGCTGTGCCTTTTTTTTGTCTCAATAGACTATGGCTGTCGGAAATGCCCTCACATGTCCTCTTGGCATTTTTTGGTACATTTGATTATATTTGAAAGAACCGATTGCCAACACAGATTATGTCTTATCCTATTTTTTTAGTTTGGCTGATCCTGCAGTTTAGCGTAGTGGTTTGCCATGGTCAATATTATTTCAAGCACTATCAGACACAGGATGGACTTCCTCACCATGCTGTTCGCTCGATCTTACAGGATAGCAAAGGCTTTATGTGGGTAGGCACACGTGCTGGCCTATGCAGATTTGATGGCTATAATTTTAAGCTTTGTGAGAATAAAAATGATCCTTTTAATAACATCGGCAATAACGTAATCAATACCTTGACAGAAGGGAAGTCCGGGATACTATGGGTCGGTACAGGAAAAGGGATGTACCATTACGATACCGTTCGTGACCTGATCTCGCCAGTTGAGCTGATCCCCCGGGTGTATATCGAACAGGTGATTGCCAATGGTGATGAACTCTGGTTTATTGCCAATTCCTCGCTATGGCGATATAGCATAAAAAAAAGAAAGGTCACAAACTATCAGATGCAGACGACCGCCTTATTTCTGGATAGTGCTAAAAATCTGTGGACGGGAAATAAACAGGGAGAAATGCATATTTTCGATTCTCAAGGGACACCTCTAAAAACCATGAAAACGGTGAGCGCGATCAAGCAGTCGAATATCAACACCATAAGCGCTATTTTTCCGCTTGATGATTCCGGCGTGCTCATTGGTTGCTTTGGGGCTGGACTCAAACACTATGATCTGGATAAACGGACGACAACGAAAATTTCACTTAACGGAAAGGACGACAGCGATCTATTTGTTAGGGATATCTGTAAGGGAAATAATGGAGAATATTGGATCGCAACCGAATCGGGCGTGTATATCTATAATCCCGATACCAAAAGCTGTCGGCATCTTGCCAAGCGTGCCGATGACCCTTATGCCCTGACGGATAATGCAGTTTATAAAATTTGCAAAGATAAAAGTGGCGGGCTCTGGCTGGCCACATTCTTTGGTGGACTCAACTATTGCTCCCTTGAAAATGCGCGTTTCAGGAAATTCTACCCCATTGCAGGACAAAACTCGATATCCGGATATGCTGTTCGTGAGATTGTTCCTGACCACCGGGGTAATCTATGGATCGGAACTGAAGATGCAGGTCTCAATAAGTATGATACCCAGAGGCAACTTTTTATGCGCTATCCAATGACCGGTAAACAAGCGCTGTCCTATCCCAATATCCATGGTCTGCTCGCTGCCGGAGATCACCTTCTTGTAGGTCCTTTTCATCGGGGCTTGGAAATTATGGATATCCGAAATGGGCTAATTGCTCAGCAGCACAGGTCTGTCGGCCAACCCGCCGAATCTGGTAACGACTTTGTTCTGAGTGTCTTTCAGACAAGTGATAGCACGATATTAGTCGGTACGGCTTATGACGAAAATGCCGGACTGTTCAGCTATGACCTCAAGAGAAAAACTTTTGATCGTATCAACTATATTCCTGATCGGCCTTATGTGCTGACCATCCGCGAGGATAGAAAAGGGTATATCTGGGTGGGCACTATGTCGAATGGTGTCTATTACTATCACCCAAAGTCAGGCGTACAGGGAAATATTCGATTCGGGAGCTCGGTTAAAACAGGTCGCATCACCGAATTTCCGGTATACGGTATCCATGAAGATAGCCAGGGGGCAATCTGGTTTGCCACAGAAGGGGGCGGCCTGATCCGTTTAGCCCAAGATCGAACAACAACAAAAAGATATGATACATCTACGGGATTTCCAACCAATGTGTATTTTAGTTTGCTCGAAGATGATTTTCAGCACCTTTGGATAAGTTCCTTGAAGGGGCTTTTGTGCCTGGATATCAAAACCGGAACTTTTAAAAATTATCAGCAAGCCAATGGATTGATCACCGATCAGTTTAATTTTAGTTCGGCCTACAAAGACCGCACGGGCATCTTGTACTTTGGATCAGTAAAAGGGATGATCGCCTTTGACCCCAAAGATTTTTTAAAAACAGGACCGCCCCCGCCTTTATTTATTACAGGCCTTGAGATAGACAATAAAGCGGTCCATCCCCGAGTAGATAACAGCCCGATTAAACGCGCTGTAGTTTACCTCGACAGTATCTGTTTAGATTATAACCAAAATAATTTTAGTATCGAATTTGCCGCGCTCAATTATGCATCTCCAGAGGTCACCAGATATGAATATATACTGGAAGGATTGGCCCAGAAACGAACAATTCTTGCTAGCAATAGAAAGGCTTACTTTACTGATATCCAGCCCGGAGAATATATTTTCACTGTTAGGGCCAAAAGCAATACAGGGAGCTGGTCAAGTATTGAACGCAGGCTTGTCATTATCATAAACCCGCCATTCTGGAGAACATTTTCCGCCTATTGCCTATATACGTTATTGGTTCTTTTGTTTCTGGCGCTGATCTGTTTTTATTACCATCGATGGACACTTCGAAAAAACGCAGTAAAGCTCATGCGCTTTGAGCGTGAAAAGGAACGAGAAATCTACGCTGCTAAAATAGAATTTTTTACGCATATTACCCATGAAATACAAACCCCGTTGACGCTGATCCTGGGACGCGTACAGCGCATGCTACGAAAGTTCACTGATAGTGATACAGTCAGAAAAAACTTATTCCAGGTGGAGAAAAATGCAATAAGACTGACCGAACTGACAGCAGAACTTTTGGATTTTCGAAAAACAGAATTACATCAGTTTGGGCTCAACTTTGTAAAAACGAATATTGTTGACTTATTAAAGGAATTGGTCTCCTCCTTTGAACAGATGGCGGACCAAAAAAATATCCTATTGAGCTGTACATACCCCAAGGATGATGTCATCGCCTTTGTCGACCGGGAAGCTACGATCAAAATATTGAGCAATCTGCTCTCAAACGCTATAAAATATGGCCTCACATACGTGGATGTGAAGCTGGCAGATCCTGATACGGAAAACAATAGATTTAGCGTCCGGGTTGAAAATGATAGCCGGCCCATTCCTGAAAAATTTGCAAAAAAGATTTTTGAGCCTTTTTTTAGGATCGACAACAGCTCTGGTTTTGGAACCGGGATCGGCCTTTCGCTCGCAAAGTCACTCAGCGAGCTGCATAACGGTACACTACTGCTTGTCGAAAACGGGGGTAAGATCGTAGTATTTGAATTGGTTCTGCCACTACGGCAGGATAGGGAGTTTGAACTCAGCAGTTGGAAAAAAATAAATTGATTATGAGACAACACATACTTATTATAGACGACAATCTTGAAATTCTAGAGTTCCTGTCCGAAGAATTGGACGAAAATTACCATACACACACCGCCGAAAATGGTGAAAGTGCAAAACAGATCCTGGATAACGAAATTATAGATCTGGTGATCTCGGATATTATGATGCCCGGAATCGATGGTTTTGAACTCTGTAAATTCATCAAATCTAATCTGAACTATTGCCATATACCGGTACTATTGCTTACCTCCAAAAACAGCTATGCCGCACATATTGAAGGACTTGAAGTCGGCGCCGATGCTTACGTACAAAAACCTTTTCCTTTGGAACTTTTACTGTTGCAGGTGGACAATCTGCTAAAAAACAGGGTGAATATAAAAACACACTTTGCGCATGCACCTTTTGAAGATGTACGTATGCTGGCACCCTCAAAACTGGATGCCGAGTTTTTACAAAAACTGGATGCTTATATCAAAAAAAACTTTAAATATCCCGAACTTGGCATAGATCAGCTTGCTGAACATATGTTAATGAGTCGACCAACATTTTATCGCAAAATAAAGCAGCTCTCCGCGCTTTCGCCCAAGGAGCTTGTCGATAAAATACGCTTAAAGAAAGCGACCGAGTTAATGGCTCAAAATGAATTTAGCCTACAGCAGATCGCTACGATGGTAGGCTATAGTTCACAAAGTATTTTTAATAAAAACTTCCACAAATATTATAAGGTATCTCCGTCGACTTATCTTAAATCAATGCCCAAGGCCTAAATTGACGGGCTGATTTGAGCGTAAAAAAATAGGCATAAGCCGGCAACCCTGCTTATGCCTTTACGAAATTAACCGATATATATGATCAGGCTATTTTTAAAATGGTGATCGCTACATGCAAGCTAGCCACTATTGCGGAATATACCCACTTCAGCCAGCCCGGGCTGTTGTTGGTTGTCGTAACCTGATTTGGGTACGAGTTTAAAATACCGGAATTGCTTGGTTTGCCTCAGGTCGATAAACTGTCTTAGGAGATTGACATCACTCAACGAAAAGGTGCCCAGATTTTCCCAGTTTTGATTGTCGTTGCCGACATGGATCTCCAGTTCCCTGATCTTTCTGTCGCCGTCTTTCTGATGGATCACAAAACCGTCTACCGATTGAACGGATCCGATGTCGATGGTTATGTAATGGTCGGGATACTGCGTGGGATTGACTGAATAGCGTGTTATCCAGATGGAATTGACATTGTCATCGATCACTGCGGCAGCCAATCGGTTATTATTCGGCTCCTCGGAACTAAAACCAGCGACAGTCCAACCGCTCTTGTTATAGATTTTTCGCCATTTTTCTCCCGATGGACGCCTTTGTTTGAGTGCAGCATTGGATGGTAGTCCAAAATTGGGTGATCCATCTACATGCCACGAAAATTGCTGAATATAGGGACGACGTATGGCATTGCCATCGTTGGCCACACTGCGTGCGTGATAAATCATCCAGTCTTCCTTTCCGTCAGGAGATTTAAAAAATCCGTTGTGACCGGGACCATAAATGCTACTTTCGGGTCTCATGGAAAATACGGGATGGTTGCGTTTGGTCCAATCTGTTGCCTGTAGTGGATCTCCGCCTTCTTTTAAAGAGAGCAGGCCGAGGCAATAACCGTCAGACCAGTAGCCGCTGCCAGAATAAACGATGTAGACTTTACCCTGGGGATTGATCAAAACCTGAGGGCCTTCGTTGATCGGATTTCCGTTTTTCTCCCAGGAATAGGTCGGGGAGGTAATCATGACCTTTGGTCCGGAGATGGTCCATGGATTGCTCATGGGAGCAATATAGATATTTTGGGGTGGAGCGCCGGCATCGCCTCCTGACCAGATCATATACATTTTTGCGCCGTGCCGCAAAATGGTACCGTCAATGGCCCATTCATTTGTACTGTCAGAAATTTTGCCTTTCATCTCCCAGTTGCCCTCTACGGGGGTAGCAGAAGAATTTTCAAGTACATACATCCTGTGGTTAGCATTACTGCCATTATCTGCAGCAAAATAGAAGTACCATTTGCCATTTATTTCATGCAGTTCCGGCGCCCATAAATTCTTTGAAAAGGGCTGATCTGCCGGAGGTATGTAGACTTCATATCTACGAGCGGAAGCGAGTTCGGACATGCTCTTGGTTTCGAGGATCACAAGCTTGCTGCCCTGGGTATAGGTATAATAATAAGTATCGTCTTTTTGTATTACCCAGGGATCAGGACCACCAGACAGCAGCGGATTGGAGAAGGTGCTGTCCACAACTACGGTATCGTCCGTAGAGTGGTCTATCGGCTCCTCACTACTTTGCGGGATGGGATCGAAATCGCTTACGTGTTTGGTCTTTTGACAAGCAGATACCCATAACATGCTGCTCATCATAAAGTAAAAGGTCACTGTCATTCTTTTCATGGATGTAGTTGTTTGATTAATTTTTTGTTATTGCTGAGCCTCAAATCTCATGTTACCATTGTATTGCCTGGTCTTCATCGGGAATTAGGGTATTGCGGGAGCGCTCCATGGTCATGCTTCCTTCGGCACGGTAGCGCATGGGTACACCGGGCATGGTGGTGATATCGTCATATTTGTATTTTAGATAGACCGTGCAATATTGTTTGACCAAATATTTTTTGGTGGCGTCTGCGATCTCCCGTAGCTGATAGGTCGGCTGCCCAAGCATCTCAAAGTTGATGGACTTGTCAGCAGCGTATACATGTAATGTGCCTGATTTTATTCCGTTAACATCCTCCGAAGGTTCCATAAATTCCATGATGATCTTGTAACGCCCCCGGTCTTCTGACTTCTCTTCCAAAACGCCGGCATAAAAAAACACCGCTTTTTCGTCTACCACCCAGGATGTCCGCACGCTGGATACAAGTGGGTTTTTAGTCTGCCCGTCGGCATATACATTCATCGATGTGGCTGAATAATTGCCCGAATAATTATTAAACGGTTTGACGTAAAGTAAGGCCTTGCGCCATCCTTTGCGATTATTGGTCACATAGGTAGGGTCTTCCTGAATCGACAACGGAAGCACATAGCGCTCGACCAGGTCAAGGTTGTCAAACTTAAATCTGATCGGATAATTTTCAGTATGTGCTCCTTTCGGAATCAGACAGCTTTCATTGGGCAGCGCAAAAAACTGCCTGGGAAGCTGTTTAAAATACAAATCTTTACGGTATTGATATTTTTCCTGATTAAAAGTTGCCAGGGTATCACTATCCACATCCACCTTGACGTAGATGTCTTTGTCGTTTTCCCTGGAGCCGCTGAGAATAATTGGCAATTTATAGGTGACTTCGCCGGTCTTGTTATAGCGCAGATAGACCTCGGACACACCCTCACTTCCGATCGGTGCTTTAAAAGATACCATTTGTGTATAGAGTTCTTCTTCCCACTCATCATTACATCCAGTTTGAAACAGGGCCAACGCCATTGTTAAAATATAGATATGAAGCTTTTTCATCTGTTGTTTATTTCTAATGCTTAAAAGATAATGCAATACGTATTGCGGTGTTTTCTGTTAATTTTCTCAAAATTGTAGCATCAATCGAAAGAAGGCCATCCCGGCGCTTGTGTCATGCGTCTATTTTTGCGGAGCTCATCCCAGTCTACGGGCCAGAAATACATTTTTTTAGAAAATATTGTCTGGAGTTGCGGTACGCGCACAGGTGTATAAAATAGATCTGCATTGTCTTTGGTCATATACACGTTGTAGCCGTAGATCTGCTCCGCCTCGTCTACAGGAGCATCTTTCCATCTGCGCAAATCGTAGTACCGCTGATTTTCGCCCAGCAATTCGATTTGTCGTTCACTTTTTATTTTACGGCGTAATGCTGTCCGGTCGGTATATATGGTTGTTTCATAATTGGGGACGCCCGCCCGTATACGGACCATACCGATACTGTTTTTCATCTGATCTATATTTCTACTGATCTGGTGGGTGGTCTTGCCGTCCCAGCTTGCGATCATATAAGAACCGTTGATCTCATTGAGTGCTTCAGCATACATGAGCAGCAGATCGGCATAGCGTATGGCAATCTCCACCTTGGGGTATATCTTGCCGCCATTGCCCGTAGCATTATCTTTTGGGTTGACAAATTTCATCATACCAATTCCAGTGGGTAGCCAGCGGTCACCATTGATCATGCCCTCATTTTCGCCCCGATAGTAAAAGATCTGTTTGTTGGTGACATTGGACAGGTTGGAGGTAGCGCTAGACATAGTCCACAGTGCACCACTAAAAGCCACTGAGGCGTAAAATCGCGGTTCACGATGGGCAAAATCCTTCCAGGCGTTTTCCATGAGTGGTTTGAACTGATCAAGTTCGGCCTTTTGAACAAACATATTTGCCCCATATTTCTGACGGATTTCTTGCCTGTTAAATACTGTTCCGTCATTCATGGCATAGGCATCACACTGTTTTAAGGTAATGCCATGGCAGTTATATCCACCGCCCACCTGCGGCATCTGGTGTCTGGTCAGTGCGATAATGCCATGGTTCTCATCGGTTTGATTTTCTCCTCTGGTAAAGATCATTTCTGGATTTTCGGCAGCATATAGATCACCGTTAAATACGGCACGATAGGATTCGAAAGGGTCGATATTCGCCCATCCCTCCGGAAAGTTCTTTTCGGAGTATTCAGGATGATGAGGAGGGGCGATGGTGGCGGGATAGTCTGCTGTGCCTTTGACTTTAAAATCGGCGGTGTATAGCTTGTAGGTATTTAAATCGATCACATCTTTGGTCGCAGCAGCTGCACGTGCCCATTTTTCTTCGTTGTATTGTGCCGAAATCAGCATTCGGCCTTTATCGTCAGTAAAGTCGCTCATCTCGGCGTTACCGTTGGCAAGGGGGCTTGCAGCATATAATAATGCTTTGGCGCGTGTGGCCAATGCCGCTCCACGGGTCGGACGGGCGATATTGCGGTTGTCACGTTTCAAAGGTAGATCTTGCGCTGCCAGGGCCATTTCTTCGGCAATAAAGTTGGCTACTTCATCGTAGGTGTTGCGCGGGTAGGCAAGTTTGTCGTAGCTTTCGTCGTAGTCTACACCTTTGTCCGGCATAATCGGTACTGGACCATATTTGCGTAGGAGCAGCCAATAAAGGTAGGCGCGGATAAAGCGTGCCTGCGCCTTGTAATCTGCTACCTGTTTGGGTGTGAAAGCTCCGCCTTCGGCCATGCTATGGATCATGACTGAGGCCTGGCGGATTCCGCCATAGGACTGTGCCCACGATTGGCGCTGCCAGGTATAATCGTACTCCCCAAATTTAAATCGCCGGTACTCATCGCCGTTGCCTCCTCCGGATTCATTATAGAACATATCGTCCGAGTAATTGGAGATGGTATAATTTCGGTGGCCCATTTCGAGGTTGTAATCCAATAGTTTGTTGTAACAGTTTCCTAGCCATTGCTCGGTATAATCCTTGCTTTTAAAAATGCGTTCTTCACTTTGTCGGTCATCAAAAAAATGTTCGACATCCAGGTATTTGGAGCAGGAGCTAATGGATAGGCATACACTGGCACTGATCAGTAAGGGTGTGAATAGGTGTATTTTCTTCATGATTGCTATCGTTAGAGGTTGATGGTAAGTCCGAGGGTGATTGTTTTGGCCAGTGGGTAGGCCTGGCCATTGGAGCTATTCATCTCGGGATCCCATAATTTAAATTTGGAGAAGGTCAGCAAGTTCGTGCCCATGGCATATAGGCGTGCCGATTTGACGCCAACTCTTTTTGTGAATCCATTGGGTATGGCATAGCCTATATCCAGGGTTTTGAGCCGCAGGTACGAACTCTCCCTAAGCCAATAGGTTGAAGCGCGGTAGTTATTTGCGCTGCCCCCATAACTGAGCCTTGGATATTGGGCATTTACATCTTCGTTGACTCCGAGTATCCAGCGGTTGGATTCGACCACATCGGTCAGAATATTTCCCCAGTCCCCCTGACTGAATGGGTATACCGTGTAACCATTGATAAAGAAGGAAGATTTTCCGGCACCTTGAAAATGCACGCTCGCATCAAAAGACTTGTAATTTGCTGATATGCCAAAGCCATAGATCAGGTTGGGGTAACGTGTAGCGCCGATCGGTACGATATCGGTATCGTCAATCTTACCGTCACCATTAATATCCTTGTATTTGATATCCCCGGGTGCTGTGCGTCCAAAACTTTGGGTGGCGCTGCTACGGATATCTTCATAGTCTTTAAATAGTCCCAAGGCAATAAGCCCTTTATTCTGATTAACCCGAAACCCCGAAAGGGTGGTGTAGGGATAGTTGCTAAACTGATCATCGGCTTCCAGGATCTTGTTTTTACTGTACGTCATTGTGCCACGTGCAGTTAAACTGAGCTGATTGATTTTTTGGGTAAACCGCATCTGTCCATCAAAGCCTTTGGAGAGGGTAGATCCCACGTTGGCCCGGGGATCCTGCCCCTGTAGGCCTACCACAAAAGGAATATATTTACGTTCCATGTATATTCCGTCGCGCTGTTCATGAAAGTAGTCAAGCTGTCCGCCAAATTTGTCATTGAAAAAAGAAAAGTCGAGCCCGAGGTCGTGTTTGGTGGCAATTTCCCAAGTAATGGAGTTGGAGGCTATACGCGAATAAGTGAGTCCAGGGTAGAGATTTTTGCTTTCGATATCGCCCCAATTGTAGCCGAGATTTTCATCGGTGCTGAAAGAAGCTAGATACGGGAAGCGTACGGGCATGGCGTCATTGCCTACCTTACCAAAGGAATATCTGATCTTGAACATGTTCATCCAGGTAAGCTGTTCTTTGATGAATTTTTCTTCCGCTATGTTCCACGCGGCGGAAACTGCCGGAAAGAGATCAAACTGATGGCCTTTGGCAAAATTCTCTGACCCATTGTATCCGAAATTGAAGTCGAAGAAGTAACGTGATTGATAACCGTAGGTAAACCGGCCTGCAAGTCGCTGATTTCGGCGTTCTATGCCTTGCATGATATCTTCACCATAATTGGAGGTATTGACGCGCTTTTCCTGGGTATACTGTATTACTCCACCTAGGCTATGGTCTTTGATGCGTTTGTTGTAATGCAGTTCACCTTGCATCGTTTCAAAGCGGTCACCAGTGGCATTGGAACGCTGGGTCAGCAGCTGCTCGGTAATTGTTCGCTTGAGTACAAGATCGCCATCTGAGTTGCGTAGCCGTTCGGCCATCCAGCCTTCTGGCCATTTCATTCTGCGGATATTATTGTTGTTGTTAATGTCATATCCAAAACGTCCTACAAAACGTAATCCTTTGGTCAGCACATCGAGGTTTTGCTCCAATGTGACATTGGTCTGCAGTTTGTTTTCCCAGTTTTCGATATATCCCTGCTGTGTGATCAGTACCCATGGATTCTGCTTCTCGGCCCCTCCTCTGGAGGCGACACGGCCATCGCTATATTTAATGGGGATAGATATCGGATTCTGGCCCATAAGCGAAGCCCAGATTTCATCATAGGTGCCGCCCGGGAGATTTTGCTTGCCCAGCGACCCGCTGATACCCACTCTCAACAATGTGGATTTGGTGAGGTTCATATCAATATTGGCGCGGTAATTCCATCTTTTATAATTGGCATTGGTATTATAATTCTTGAGGTTCTCGTCGGTTTCGTACATCCCGCCTTCATTGATGTAACTTCCGGATACAAAGTAGCGAGCCAGAGAGCCTCCGCCGTCGAAGTTGAGCGAGCTACGTTGTGTAAAGGCACCGTCCTTTAAAAACATATCCATCCAGTTGATGTCGGGATAAAGATCGGGATCGAGTCGGTTTTTTATGAGAAAGAGCTCCTCGGGGGTGTAAAAGGGTTCTTCGTTGCGGGTGATGCGTGATTCGTTCATGAGGCTTGCATAGGTGTGTCCATCAACATACCGGGGCGTAAATGTTCGTGTATTGTAGGAGGTCTCATGTTTGCCATTGATGCTCACACGATCTGTTTTTCCTTTCTTTGTCGTGATCAACACAACACCGTTGGCGCCCCGTGAACCATAGATAGCGGTCGTGGAGGCATCTTTAAGGATGGAAAATGATTCGATATCTTCAATACTGATCTCATTCAGGCTACGTTCGAATCCGTCGACGAGGATGAGTGCGGAAGTGCCTGCACCAAATGTGGAAATACCACGTATCCAAAATTCGGACATGTTGCTTCCGGGCTGACCGCTGGACTGCATAGCCATTACACCCGCAACATTGCCCGCCAGGGCGTTGGTGATACTTGAGGTCGGTGTCTTTAGCTGGGAGAGATCAACCGTGGTGACAGCACCCGTTACCGTGGCTTTCTTTTGTGGTCCAAGCGCTGTGATAATGACCTCGTCCATGGCTCTATGGTCTGCCTCCTTTAGGATAACGTCTATTTTTAGATCGTCTTTTATCAGTACTTCCTGTTTTTCGTAACCGAGCATAGCAAACACCAGCCATTGGTATTTTGATGCTTTAATCGTATAGTTTCCTTTGTTGTCAGAGGCTGTTCCCAGTCCCGGTTGGTCTTTTATGGTTACCGTGACCCCGCTCAGCGGTTCCTTTGCCTTGTTGATCACACTTCCTGTAATGGTTACCGGTACACGCGAACCGTTCTGTGCATAGTTGAGCGTAACGGTCATCAAAGCCAGTAGGAGAATTAGAATTCTTTTTTTCATCGGTTTATTATTGGTCAATATGGCCCTTCGGACGCTATCTTTTGATCACAGCGTTTTAAGGGATCTTTATGTATGCTTCTGAATTGCTTTATTCAATAGATATGGTCCGTATGCGTTTATTGTTGCGCTCGGCGATATAAAATATCTTGCGTTGTTCATCATAGGCAATTCCGGTCGGATCAGCAAACCGGGCTTCCTTGCGCGGGTCGCCGTCAATGTAGCCGCTTTTACTGCCATCGGGCGTGGGGCTGCCCTTGCCTGCAAACGTGCTCACCACACCTGTGGGGGCTAACGTACGGATACTCTGGTTGTACTGGTCGCAAAAGTAAAAATCATATTCGTCGGCCTGGCCTGCATAGTTGGGGTTCTTGACAAATACACCTTGATAAGCGCGCTCAATTCTGGCGGAGGTCCCGATGGCATCGACGTCACCTTTGGCCGTCGGGCTGCCGGCAAAGATAATGGGAGGTTGCAGTTCCCGGGTCGTCCAGTCATATAGGCTCTTGTAAATACATCCGTAGGAAACGATGTAGGCGTAATTGCCTGTTGGATGAAAAAAGATCAGCGAACTGTTATTGGTGTTGCCGCCGATCTTAAACAGTTCCTTGGGTCCGAGCTCATTAAGGAATGGATCAAACACAGCCTTTTTGATGGCGATACCTGCATAGCCATTGTAGAACATATTGTTGTGAATGGGGTGTGGGGCGCAAGAGTAGGCCGCAGGATCATACAGATAAGGGTGTACCCGGCGATAGTTTTCGGAGCGAAGGGAGTAGGCGATCGCGACCTTGGTTCTGGCAGTCAGATTCTGGTTGTCGTCAGTGAGGAATAAGGTATCTGTATTTGCACTTAATGTCGTGGT
Organism: Sphingobacterium sp. DR205; assembly: GCF_011064245.1. Lineage (NCBI taxonomy): Bacteria > Pseudomonadati > Bacteroidota > Sphingobacteriia > Sphingobacteriales > Sphingobacteriaceae > Sphingobacterium > Sphingobacterium sp. DR205. The sequence goes on from NZ_CP049333.1 coordinate 339,421, forward strand.
CTGCATTTTTGTAAATCCGGCCTGTCCGTTGGTAATGAGTGTCGAGACTGTTTTCGTTTCCAGGTCTACCCGGCGCACCGCCCTGTCCAATTCGGTGACGAAGAGCGCATTGCTTTCAGGTTCGTAGGTGATATAGGCTGGATAGGCAAATCTTGCCTCATCAAAATTACCATCTATAATGGATGAATTGCCGTTTTCATCCACATTCCCGGCGAGAGTGCCTACGGCGGTACTTTTGGCATACTGGAATTCATCGGGGAAAATGTGTTCCACCGATTCTCCGGAGCTGCGGCTGATCACAACTTTTACTTTTCCCGAACTGGTGTACCGCGGGATCATGCAGTAGATCTGTTTGCCGTTTGATCCGACAACTTTGAGTTCCTGCTCGCCGATAAAGACTTTAATTTTGTTGACATCGTTGCCAAAATTACTTCCTTCGATATACAGCCTAGTGCGTACCGCCCCTTTTTTTGGGGCAAAATCGTTAAAAAGGACCGGGCCGGCAGGGGCATCGGCCGTGGTTTCGCTGGCACCGTCTTTTTCCTTACAAGAATAAAAAAGGATACCGAAAATCACAGCTATGCTGAGGTGTATGAAGTTCTTTCTACACTTTTTCATTATAAATTTTGGTTAAATAGGTGAAATAAGATCTGTGTTGTATGGTTTCTGGCAAGGGCTAATTATCCCGGCCGCTTGCCAGGAGGACGTTGACACACCAGAGGTAGGGCGCCTGCCCATGAAAGTCACCGGTATGGCGCGGACGATCATAATAATATTGCTTGTCATTCTTTTTATTGGTACCAACACAGACATCGGATACCGCTCCCTCGGCGCTTACTTTGTCAACGAGTGCAGGCCATGCCTTTTCTATGGCTTTTTTGTAATCTTTTCCAAGCCAGCCTTGCTTTACTCCGTTGATGAAGGCGTAGGTAAACATCGCTGAACCGGAAGTCTCGGCCCAAAAATCTTTTTCGTCGATCAGCTGGTTCCACAATCCATTGGACTGTTGATACTGCTTGAGGCTTTTCATCATCTTGAGGTATCCGGTCATGATCCGTGGATAATCCTGATGGGATTTGGGGAGATTTAATAGCAGCTCGGTCATTCCGGCGGCCATCCATCCATTGCCCCGGCTCCAGTAGAAGGGTACATCCGGGGCATGATAGAAAAGGCCGTTCGGGCGTTGCAATTCATCCAGGTAGCGTACCATTTCTTTGGCTGCGCGATCCAAATATTTGATATCTCGACTCACTTTGTAGGCTTGGGTCTGCACGATCGTAATCATGTACATGTCGTCGATCCATAACCTTGTTTGCCAAGAGTATCCTTTCGTGGCCCAATCTTTTTCCTGCTGTGTGGCATCTGCCGGTACTTGCCATTGGCTGTCCGCATAGCGCATTCCCAGATCTTTGTAATCGGATCTAGGATGATGTTGGTAAAACGCAAGAGGCAAGCTTCCAAACATGTTTAAATCGACGTGATTCATCGGAGGAAGGAATTGTTTCTCTGTGGAAAGCAACTTTTCAAATTTTTGTTTCACTTGCTCAAGTAACTGTTCATCTTTGCTGATAGCGGCAAACTTAAGGGCGCCAGCCCAATAAAATGTTTCGGGGTAACTTATCCATTTTCCGGCATGGAGCGCATGCTTTGCATGGACAAATCGGGCAGCGATTCTTTTACCGATCAGATGAGGGCTATAGTTTCCTTCGAATTTAAATTGATCAGATTGCTTTTGCGCATAAGCCGACGGAACACTTGTCCATACGATCAGGCAATATAGGAGGATGTTCGTAAGGCGGGAAAAATTGCTTTCTTTTGGTAAAAAGAAGCTGAAAAGTTGAGCGATGATGTTCATAATTTAATTCGGTTAAATTCTGACGATCTTCAAACTACGCGAAGTATAGGTTTGATTTTCTTGAAATTCGCGTGTCCATTAAGCCGGAATAACAAGTAATCGTGAATTTGGGTTTATAACTTGGTTTTATCTAATACTGCTAATTTCGGGTTATGTACAATATCAATTCATTCATTCTTTTGTTGATTTGTCTCAGATTTTTTTAATCTGTTTTCCAACGCGGTAAGATATGCCAAACAGAGCGAGCAGAATTATCTTGCGATCTATAGTGAAAAGACAAGTAAAAGTATAGTAATTATTTAGAAGATAATGGAATGCCGAAGGCTGAGGTAGGGGATAGGTCTCTAATTGGAGAGAAATAATCTGTATTTCTTGCTATTGGATGTTGATCGGAAGAAAATATGGCTGATTTTTTGGTAAAATAAAAAAGGTTTTCAAGCTGGGAGAATGAAAACCTTTCAATAACCAATTATAAACCTAATAAGGTGCTGTAAATATCGTCATTTTTGTTTTATTTTTCAATTTTTTTGTTAAAAAAATACCATTTATTATTTTTTTGCTATTTTATTGATGCCTAATAGGTTTTAATTGAATTTTTTTTCTTGTTTTTATTGCTTTTGTTCTGTATTTCTTTTGTTTTTAATGAATAATAGTGTTTCTAGTATGGGTAACTGCTGTTTTTTGATTAAATCTTGTTTTCTTATTCCTCTAATTGCTACTTTTTTAAAATATGTTATTAAACTTTTTCTATTGCGAACTTGTTGATAAGATGCGAACTTGTTGATAAGATATATGAAAATATGATGCGATCTAATTGTGTCAAAAACTGTATTAAGGCCTATTTATACTGTCTGTTGTCAGTCAGGTGACCCGGAAGGTCGTTGGGAAGCAGGAAATTGCTGTACCAATAGCAGCACTGAGACGAGAAGGTTGCCCGGCTCCCGCTGCTTATAACAAAGGTATCTAACACTTATTTGCCCCTATGGCGCCTTCTCGTATCGAAAGCGGCATAGGGCTACAAAAAGTAAGGTTTATTTGATCTTAACCAGCTCGACACGGCGATTTTTTGCTTTGTTTTCTTCGGAGTCGTTGGCTACAAGCGGTCGCTCGGCGCCGTAACCTTTGGCTGATAGGCGTGACTTGTCTATTTTTTGCCCTACTAAAGCAGTCATCACCGCGTGCGCTCTATCATCAGATAGTTTTTTATTATGTGCCGCATCACCTGTATTGTCCGTATGCCCTTCAATGGCGATTTTAAGGGAGGGGTCATTTTTTAGCGCTTCGGCAATCTGAATAACCAGATCAGTGCCCGCTGTGGTTATGCTGGACTTATCGGTGTCGAACGTGATGTAAACAATTGATTTTCCGGTCTCCGATAGATCCTTGCTGATGTCGTCTGCCGTGATTTTTTGGATGGTTTGTTTAAAGTTGTTTTCCTGCAGTATATTCAGCTTGGCACCAGCATTATTTGCTGTATATTGAATAAAGATATTGCCCTGATTTTTACTACGGATGACGTATACACGGATCTGTTCATCCGCATAGCCAATATCACCCTCGTCACCTTTATAGGGGTCTTGTTTATGGTACCGTTCGTATTCTTCGCGCGTGATGGTGCCATCGAAAACTTTAACAGCACCTATTGATGCTAAGTAATCTTCCATACTCTTTTCAAAATAGCGTTGTGAAAACTGCGTACCCTGCTCATTGGTAATATTTGCTTTATACAGCCTTCCCTCGTAGGGTTTCATGATGCCATTAATCGCGAAATAGCAAACATCAAAGTCCTTATTGATGGGTTGGTTCATCTCCTTATAGCCTTTTGGTGGGGTAAAAAAGGGGAATACACCGATATCTGCATCCGAATAGGGGATGCTCGCAAGCTCGAGCGTTGCCGATGTGTCAATTTTAGCAGGCTCCTCCGTCGCTGTTGTGTCTTGCGGAACGGGTGGCGCTGCGGTTTCTTTTGGTTTTTGATTACAGGAAACCATAACTGCTGCAAGTGCAAATAATAGTGCTGTTCTTTTCATGATCTGTTCTTTTCTTTTTTTGCAATGACAAATTTTGTGCCTAAAGGGCAAATAACAGGCTGATTTATTATAAAACAAAGCATGCTGTAGTTGTGACCGCTCACCTTTATTAAAAAAACATTTCCATTGGGAAATGGCTCTTTCTTTTGATCTTGACCTGAATATTTGTATGTTCTTACCTATAACGCGGCATCTTCAAGATATTACGTAACTCCTCCTCCGTGTAGCGCTTATCGCCACTATGGAGCAATTTGAATCCACAGACAAGCCGCAGTCCATTCATCGAAAAAAAACGAAGTTCATATACATCCCTGGAGTAACCGGTAAGCTCCATCAGTTTGCTGCGTGGCATTCCCTGAGGATAACCATGCTCGATGCTTTTGGATTTATAGAGTTCAGCAAGCTGCTTTTTGCTGAGCCTGCAGCGCTCACGCGTACTATGAGCCGGCTTTTGACCAAAAGATTCAATAAAACGATTTAAGCGTTGCCCGGTTTTCCAGACCATAGCACCCGATGTGACACCCATTTTGGCTTCCAGTTCTTTTGTCGTCGGTGCCCTGCCGAGTTCTTTGGCGAGACTGAGGTAATAGTCTTTGATGCTAAACTTGGTTACGGGTATTTTAGTACCGGCGAGATAACATAAGTTGTTCCAGCCAAATTTTTCCTTCAGGTACCAAACCGAGGGATAATTGTCAGGTTTTAGCCGTTTGTAGTCTTTATAATATTTGATACGGTGCTTTTTGATCAGCTTGATCACTTTCTCTTTGGCTTCATCTACCGTCATCGTGGTGACCCGAAAGTGAGACTTTAACTTGACGTACTCCAGTACATCGGCCCAGCTGTTGACATTTAGATGCCGGTAATAGGATAATGGATTGTAGAGTCCGTTTTTCCTTGTGCAATCTGATATATTCGGCGATCGCCCATGTTTAAGGTAAAATTTGACCAGTGAATTTTTTAGCTTTCCAATGGAAGGAATTCTACGGTCATTGGGCGCAAATCCGGCTGCTGAAATAAACTTGTTCCAGGATCCAAAATAGTTATTTATAGTAGATGATTGTGCAGAAAATTCCCTGCGCATGGGAATCCGGCCGTTCATTTCATAAAAATCGCTTACCAGGGCCAATAGTTTGGCTGTTATCTCTTCTTTTGTTCTGGTATTAGGCTTTAATCCCGCCGCAAGAATAAATTTGTTCCAGGCGCCAAAATATCGGCGTGCGATCGTATTGATGTCTTCCATCTCCCGCCGGACCGGAGTTCGGCCATGTTTGGCGTGAAATTCACGCACTTTAGAAAATGCATGGGCAATAATATCTTCCTGTGTTTGTTTCAAATTATTTCTCCTCCTTCCTATACGATGATACTATTGCCGAGCCAATTGTAACCATAAATTTCTTTTGACTTAACCTTTTGTTAAAATCACAGAAGTCATGGAAATCGATTGATAATGCTGTGCATATTTTGAGAACCGATTCCAGTGTAATAGGAATACTGCCTATCTGGTAACCCTGTAATGATCGAATATTAATGCCCGTCATATGGGCTAACTCCTGTATAGGAAGTTTTGTGAAGCGCAAAATCTCATCGATACGACCTGATACCGACTTAGAAAGTTCGTTTTTTTTAGCTGTTTTTACCATGCTAATATGCTTGACTTAGGTTTACTATAAAACAAGATAAAATGACTGTTAATATAAAGGTAATAATTTTTCTTTAATTTTACGCGCCGTATAGTGCCTCGCTTGCTATTGCTTACTTTGAAAGTAAGAAAGGGGTACGCACAAGGCTGTGGTACCCCCGGTATTAAGGGAAAAAAGGGACAAGATTAATTTTGACGTTTGATACTGATGTTCAGGTAACGGTTGTTGTCAAAACCACTCAGGGCATTGACGATAACGACACCATATTTTTCGTCCGGAGTCTTAAAATAAAATAGGCTTCCCACCTTCAGGTCTTCTAATTTGAGGTTAGCTGTCTTACGTGAGATCGCATTCGTTTTTATGGCTTCACCTGAGGTCAATGTATTTAAAAATGCACTGGTCTGATTGTTTTGGATGCCCGAAAAATAGGTTGCGCGGCCTTTACCTGCAAGATCGGTAAAATCAAAGGCACCAAATGGAATGGGACTAGCCTGAAGCGAATAGATGTTGTATTTAAAGGTGAGACTTCCATTGGGTTCCACGGTGTACGTCCGGTACATACCTAGATCTATTTTCTCCGGATGTAGTTTGGCCTCGGCATAGGTATAGGTTTTACCTTCCATTAGGTCGATAAAGCAGGCGCTGCTCCGGTTTACGCTATCAGGCATATAGAGCACGCGGTTGTTGAGATGAACGTAATCGGACAGTACATTGTAGGTAACGGAGGTAGAGCCATCCCCCATAAACACTCCTTCTCTGTCAACGGCCATAATCCGGAAGGTGCTTTCGCCGACTTTATCGGCTCGGATCTTGTATACATAGCGAAAACTTCTTTTTTCTGGTTCCCCTAATGGTATTTTTAGGACAGCGGCACCGGCTCCATTATAAAAGATCCAGACCTGGTGCATATCTTTGGATTTGGAGCTGATGGTAAAATCAACGAAGATGGAGTCACCTACGGCAACATCCTTATAGGTGCCGATATTGTGTTCGTTTTCCATATGAAGCGTGACGGATACATCTTCAAATAGATTGAAAATATTATTGTCGCCTTCACGTTTACAGGAAAGTAATGTACCCAATAGGAGCACAACGAATAAATAGTTTGCTTTCATCTGTAAATAATGAGGTATAATAGCTGTTAAATAGGAACGATTCATAACTAATCATTTAAAGGGTCAAATGTACCGCCTTCATATCCGATAGTCTGCTCCAACAAAGGGGAGGAGTTCATAAAGGTATTGGGAAGGGGATAGAAATAATAATAGTCACGGAAGGCAAAGGCACCATTGGAACTCTCTGCACGCAGGTTGTAAGGATATTTAAAATAGGTCAGTACCGTATCGCGGTTGTTCATATCCAGACTTTCGCGATGGCGGATACCGGCCGCCGCGTTTACCGATTCGAGATACGTTTTTGCTGCCCCAGATTTTGCTTCAAATAAATAAGTCTGAATAGTCCCCTGCAAGGTATGCATACGCCGTGTCCGGCGTAGGTCGTGATAGCGTTTGCCTTCAAAGGCAAATTCAATCTGCCGCTCGTTCATCATAAGATCGCGCATCTGCTCTTTGTTGGATGCCAGCGATAAGCCATAGTCAAAGTTTCCCTGTGCTATTCCGGCGCGCTGGCGAATGCTGCGGACAAGTTCCTTGGCAAGGGAGAGGTTGCCCGTTTCATTGGCTGATTCAGCATAATTCAACATTACCTCAGCAAAACGGATTTCGATCCAGTCCATGCCATTACCGCCCATATCGTTGGCAATCCCAACAGCTGCAGACGAAAGTGCCGGATTGACAAATTTTTTACAATAAAAAGATTTAATGGAGAATTCATCTTCGGCATTACTGTAATTCCATTGTTTTCTTCCACTCTTACCACTTAAAGGCCATTCGGCACCGTTATAGACAATGGTATGTTTAAATCTGGGGTCGCGGTTTTTCCAAAACAGTGCGTCGTCATAACTTGTATTGCTGCTGTTGGCCGGGGTGCCGTCCTGCATGGGGTAAGCGCCTAACAATAGGGTCGTAGGGACATAATAATCCGCTGGTGACCCGCCCTCAGATACTGGACGTGAAGCACGCTCAACAACCGTGAACCGCTTTGGTGATGTTGCTGAATAGGAACGGACAATCACGGCCTCGGTATTTGCAATGCCTTCTTTTAGAAAGATCTCGTTATAATTGGGCAACAGGGCTCGGCCGTCGGCTTTGCACAGGTCATAGGCCTCTTTGCTGGCCTGCAGAGCTGTTTCCCAACGATGTGCCTCATGGGGGTGCGTGGGATTATCTGTAGGATTGAACTGTGGACTTGCCCAGTACAATAGTGCTTTGGCTTTCAGTGCTGCCGCCGCGGCTTTTGTTATTTTTCCGCGACCTGTGGCGTCGTCCCAAGCCACACCATCGAGATTGACCATGGCCGAATCCAGATCGTTTACGATCTGCCCAAAGCAAGCCTTTGCCGAAGCTCGGCCCTCCAGTTTCAGGTTATCGGGATTTTGAGGTTCAAGAACCAAAGGTACACCGCCGTACAGCCGGGTGAGCTCAAAATAAACCATAGCACGTAGCGCATAAAACTGGCCTAAAAATTTTTTCTTTACATCAGTCGTAAGCGTGCCTGTTGGGATATACGCAATGGCATTGTTGCAACGGGCGATGTCAAAATAGCGGTTATCACCGACATTGGTACCCTGATATTTGCTTGCAATGTATTTGACATCATTGAGCATAATTTCACCACTTAATCCCAATACTTTTTTGCTAGGGCCATTGGTTCCCGAGAAATAGTTTTCGTCACTGGCATAGTGCATCTGCATGTCATTGGTGGTGATCTCATGGGGATGGGTCGGCATAATCATGGCATAAGTGCCCGCCAGATAAAATTCTATTGCGCCTTCGTTGTCCCAGATACGGGCGTCAAGACCTCCGTGATCGACCAGTTCAAAAAAATCATCTTTACAGCTTTGGGTCATAAGGACGGTACTGGATGCCATGAGTAGGGCTATGATATAATTAAAATGTCTTTTCATGTCTTTGTATATTAAATGCCAAAGTTTAAACCAAAGGATATCGTCCGGATGGTCGGATAGTTATATAAGGATGAGGAATAGGGATCTCGGTGTTTAAAGGGGGCTACGATCGTCCATAAGTTATTGCCGGATAGCATCAGCTTGAGTGAACGTACATTGATCTTATCGGTAAAATTTTTGGGTACACTCCAGTTAAACACCATATTGTTGATCCGGATCGTCGTCCCGTCCTTCGCCCAGAATGTCGAGTTCCATTTTCTCATCATGGCTGCATCATCGTAACGGGGGAATCTGCCATCGGGATTATCCAATGACCAATGGTCTTCCCAGAAGCTGGGTACATTGACTTTATCGGTAGGGGCAGTCATGGCCTGTGATTCATAAAATGCTTTGCCGCCAAAAACTGCTCGGAAGTTGGTGTTCAATGAAAAAGATTTATAGGCTAAACCAATGGTAACACCCGTAGAGAAAATAGGCGATGTATTCTCAAACATGGTGGTGAGATCTTTCTCGGTAATTTTTCCGTCGCCATTGGTATCTTCGTATACTGTCCAGCCAACCTGTGGCACTTTACCATCGATGGTATAGTTGGGGTTTTTAGCCAGAAAATTATCCACATCCTGCTGTGTACGCAGCATATCCACATAGATCAGTCCATAATTGCCGGTATTGTATTTGCGGGAGTCGGTACCCATTTCGACCTTCCAGTCGGGATAGGAGAAATCATAGAGCTGGAATTTGTTGAAAAACATCTGTGTGGTATAGCTGCCCGAGTAGCCAAAGTTCATGTTGGTGGATAGCTTAAGCCCGTTGGAAAATGTATTTTGGTAACCCAGGGAGAATTCAGTCCCCCAGCCTTTGCGTTTTTGGTAATTTACCACCGGTGCTTTGAATCCGGCATACATGGGGAAATTTTCATCATTGCCTTTGTCAAATACATCGTAAGAATCACGGAAGTAATACTCGAATCCGAAACTCAATTTATTATCAAACCAACGCGATTCAATACCAAAGTTAAACGTACGGTGTTTTTCCCAGGAGATATCTGGATTTGCAATAATTGTCGGGTTGAGGGATGCCACTGGGGTCTCGCCATAGAGGTAACCAGTATTGACCAGGTCTACACTAAAGCGGTCCTGCCAAAGACGGGCGTTGACGCGATCCTCGCCCACAAGACCGTAGTTGGCCCGCACTTTTAGATAGCTGATATAGTTCAGCTCTTTAAAGAAGTTTTCTTCGCTGACTACCCAGCCTGTCGCGACTGTGGGAAACAAGCCCCAGATATTGCCCTTGGCAAAGCGGGAGGATGCGTCCAGACGGGTGATCACCTCCACGAGGTATTTTTTCTTATAGTCATAATTGAAGCGGCCGAAGACAGATCGTTTTACGGCCTCTTCAATACTTCGGCCATTATTCGTAAAAGTAGATTGGTCGAAAGCCCAATATTCATCCAAATTCAATAGCTGTTGGTTGGTCCAATAGGCCGATAAGCCCTCGGAATTGGATGCCGATTGCTCAGCGCCAAGCATCACAGCCATATTGTGATCGCCAAAGGTATTGGCATATTGTAACACAAGATTACCTTGGTAACTGCTTCCCTTGCCCAGTGACGGAGCAATTTTTGTTTTGTTGCCATCCATACGAAAGGTGCTGTTGACAGTATTGGTATAGAGTAAGTTGTTATTGCCCCTGCGTACAAAGTCGTATAGATCATAGGCTGGAAGGTATTCCTGACCACTGGATGATGTGCCGGAATGTGACACTTGGATACGTGCATTAAAACCTTTCAGTGCTTTTGGGGCATAATTTAGCGAAGCATTGATGCTATAGTTTGAATTGTTTTGCTTTTGATAATAACCTGAATTTATAATGGCCAATGGATTGGTGTTACTATTGGCATTGATGTTGTTAAAGTTGACAGGCAGACCATCGATCTGGATAGGTACCCATTGCGGGGTGGTAATCAGGGTCTGGTAGAAATTCTGATCGCGGTCATCGGACAGACTATTTTGGCTGTTGGTTTTGGTATTATTGACGTTAAAAGCTACATCTGCCTTCAGTCCATCGATGATTTCGGCATTGAAGCCCGATCGGAATGAATATTTTTGCTGGTTCATGCCTGCATAATTGCCATCTTCTTTTTGGTAACTGCCGCCGGCAAAAAAGGTGACTTTTTCACTCCCTCCGGAAATAGATAGATTATGCCTTTCCATTTTGGAGGATTTCCACAGTTCGTCATACCAGCTTTTGTAGGGATTGGTTTTGAGGTAGGCAAGATCTTCATCCGAAAAGAACGAAGTGGGCTGCGCATTGTTCAATGCATAGGTTTCATTCAACAATTTGGCATGCTGATAGGCTGAGAGCATTTTGGGTTTGACGGTGGCATCTGAAATACCGATATAGCCGTTGTAGCTCAATTGGGGCTTGCCGGCTTGTCCTCTCTTGGTCGTGACAAGGATAACTCCCTTTGCGCCCGAAGCTCCATAAATAGCTGCTGAAGCATCTTTTAAGATCGATATATTTTCGACCATAGAAGCGTCTAGGTTTTCAAATACATCCGAAGTAGAGATGATCCCATCAATGACATATAGCGGCTCGTTGGTAACACCCTGTAATTTTGCCTGATCTGAGGCAAAGGCATTCCGGACATTGAGGGTAACGGCGGCACCTGGTCGGCCGGATGATTCGCTGACACCTAGGCCCGCGACACGGTCACGTAGGGCTGCAGCAATATTTGCTGCGGGAATATCCTGGATTTCTTTGGGATCGACCGAAGCCACAGCACCCAGTACTTCACCGCGTTTTTTTGTACCATAACCCACGACGACGACTTCATCAATACTTGTATTGGATTCAAGCCGAATGGTGATGCTTGTTTTTCCGGTCATGTCTATCTCCTGCACTTTATAACCGATGTAGCTGACAATAATGACTTGATTATCGGTAGGGAGATTGATGTGGAATACCCCATCTTCGCCGGTCTTGACCCCGGCTTTACTGCCTTTGACCAGGATGGTCGCACCATGGACCGGTTTCCCGTCGGGGTCTAATACACGTCCGGTTATACCCGCAAATTTTGTGGTCAATAAAATAGGCCTTTCGGTTAAGCTGTGGGGATAAAGCGAGATGGGGGCGAGCGCCATCAAAGGACAAAGTAACTTAATACTACTTTTCAGTAGTGTTCTCGTGAAAAATTGGTAATTCATACAGTTCAATTGTTTAATAATTGGTGTTTCAAGAAAAGTAAATAATTACTTTAGTTATTGGTTAGCAGACTCTTTCAGGTTACGGCATGATCCATGTGATGGATAGGTAATCTTAGGCAGAAAATGGGATCTGAAAGAACTACGTTGCAATAATGCAATTAAACTTTTATTCCACTGTCCTGAACTGTTGGTAACACACAAAAAAAGCCTTCTCCAGCAAAGGAGAAGGTCTTATGTATAAAAGTAGGGGTGATTTTTTTTGCTAGTTTGCCGTTAATGCGACGGCATTGAGTTGTCTGGACGTCCCGTCAGGACCGACAGCAACGATATTGTCGAAGATCACGCGTGTACCCGGAACAATGCCATTTAAAGCAGATGCCATGCTTGAACTTAACTGGCCGCCCGAAGTGGACAGTACGATTGCGTCTGCACGGGGTTTGGCAATAATCATCGTAAACTTGGTGACTTTAAAGGTAGCGTCAAAGTCAAAGTTATCCAGTTTCGCAAATAGCGCATTTTGTGCTTTCAGCGCTACTGTCGCCATGGAACCGCCTGTTTTACCGGCAAATTTGGCAATCGGATCCGGGATTCTTTTGACACGGAATTCGGTCGAACTCAAGGTTTGTGTCTTGCCTGGTGCCACTTCGGCGGATACGGCAATGCGGGCAGTTCCCGGTGAACTTACGCGTACATTATATTTGCCACCGCCGGCACTGGATATGCTCCCGCCACTCATGCTTACACGGACTTTATCGGTAGGTGTGCCTGGAGCTGAAACGGAAATCGGATTATTGACGCCGATATACAGGACATTCATTTTATCCGGTGATACCACGGCCGAAGGACGGGCCACCTGATAGGTCTGCTGGGGTGTGCGATATTCCTTAAAGGATCCATCAGTCTGTTTGACTTTAATCACGCCAGTCCAGCTAAAAATACCTTCCCGGTTGGTCGGTACGGAGTATACACCTTTACCGTCCACAATCTGTAATGCTGAACCGTTGACAGAGATCGCCGGTTCGGACTTGGAATCGGATGCGGTTAAAAAGACTTCTGCTTTGTAGGGTTGTCCTTGTACCAAGTAAGACGTGGGAGCGACGGCTACTGCAGCAAACTTGTCCAGATTGACCACGGCCTGATCCATTTTGCCCAGAATGATCTTCACCACATCAGACTCGGCATTTTGTGCATCGGTCTGGATCTTTGTCAGGATGGTCATCGCTGCGGTCAATGGCGTGCCGCTGCCGAAATTGATCTCTTCCCAGGATCTTTTGCCATTCACCGACTTCTCCGGATTTTTGGCTTCAAGGGAAAAAGAAACCATTTTTTGCTCTTCAGGTGTCAGTAATGCCAATAACTTGGAACGGGTTTCATTAATCTTGTCCTTCAGAATCGTTCCTTTTTTCTCATTGATCATCAGATTGGGAGAGATGTCTTCATTTTCCCGTTTGACCAGGTCTCCCTTTTCTTCGTCGTATCCGCCGCCCTGTTTGACAAATTCTTCTTTCAGGGACAGAATATATTTATCGAGCTCGCCAATAATAGCCTGTGCTTTTTTTGCTTTATCGTAAATGGGTTTGGCCCTTGCGGGTTCCTCCTTTAATTTGGTGTTTTCAAATGCAGCGAATAGCTGTTGTACAGCCGTGTTGACATTTGACTTGGATGTTTCGAGACTGTTGTTGATATTTTTGAATGCATCCAAGATTGAATCCGGTACATTGAGTGCCAGTAAAGCAAGCAAGACCAGATAGAGGATGCCGATCATCCGCTGTCTTGGCGTTTCTCTTCCTAATGCCATTTTTTCTAATTTAAGTAATACAAGGATAAATTATACGCGAGGCTGGTTCATGGCACTGAGCATATTACCGTAAATGGCATTTAATGCATTCAGATTTTTCGCCAGTTTGCCCACTTCTTCTTTAAATGCTTTGGAGTCATCCAGTGATTCGTTGAAGTTTTGCATGGTATAGCTTAAGTTCTCATAAAACTTATTCATGGACTGCAGGTGTGATGCGGAGTCACGTAATTCACGCTCATACATGGCATTGAGCTGACCAAGATTAGTTGTCAGATTTTTCACCTGGTCGTGGTAGTTTGCCGTATCACCGGAGGTATTTGACATCGCTACGAGGTTTTCCGAAGCTTTTTCAAAAGCTGAGCTCAGGTGGTCAAATTTTGATGTTGCCGTGCGCAGTTTCTGTATAAATTCTTCTGTTGCCAGCGAAACGTCAGACAGCTTGTTGATGGCCGATACCTTCTCGCTGAAATCACGTAATCCACGTCCCAGGTTTTCAATACTTGCCGGTTCGATATTAGCATCCGCAAACATTTTGTCCAATGCGGCAGTAGCGGAAGGCCCTGCAGGTTGCGCCGCTACGGTTTTACCCCTGACAGGTAGCTCGCCATTGAAGTTGTCATCCAGTTCAGGATAAACACGGCTCCAGTCAGGTTCTGGTGCAGGGGGATTGAAACCCATCAGAAAGAAAAGGAGGGCTTCCACGGCGAGTCCGATACCGATCATATAATTGGCCGTGCTGCCGCCGATGTGAAGGATCTTGAACAGTACCCCGATGATAACGATACTCGCGCCCCAGGATATAGCCACGTTAAGCCATCTTGAATTGTCTTTTTTCTTGCTCATAGTTTTTGATGTGTGTTTGGTTTAATTCTTTGTGGATAGTTTTATTATTTTGTTAAATCCATCTGTATAAAACGGATTTGTATCTTTAATAGTATACATGATCAGTTATGGCACCTCCATTTAATGTTGATTTTACAACAGACCTGCTTGTTTCAAAAAATATACCAAAAATCTGTGTTAATCTAAATTTTGTTGCCTTATTTAATCCCTCTCGGATTAAACTTGACCATTTTCTCAAAATAAAACAAACGTTACCTCTGCCCAACAGTTATACATAGTAGTAATTTATATGTAGTGCAATAGAAAAATAACGTTATGACCGAAGTATTAATCCAACTTTCACAGAACTGGCCTGCGTGGCTCTGGAATATGGCATTAATCCTATTTTCATTCCTGATTGGTATCCTCATAAAAATGTTGTTTATACCCCTGTTGCGAAGGCAGGCGATCGAGCAGTCTTCTTATTCCCTGTTTCGTTCATTCATTCGCCGATTCAACAGGATATTGAGTATTTTTATTCCATTGCTGGTCTTTAACAGTTTACTTCCTTTTGCGCATTTTAATGCCAGAACATTACAGGTGGTGACCAAAATCAACGAGATACTGTTGGTCGGCTTTTTCGCCTTGGCTTTGATTCAGGCGATCAAAGTATTTGAAGATTATCTGTACCATCGCTTTGATGTCAACAAGGAGAATAACTTACGTGAGCGGAAGGTCAGGACACAGATCGTTTTTATCCGCAAAGTGGTGGTGACCATCATAATTGTGGTCGCACTGGCGATTGTATTATTAAGTTTCGAAAGCATGCAAAAGATCGGTGCAGGATTGCTGACCGGTGTGGGGGTCGGCGGTATTATCATTGGCTTTGCGGCACAGAAATCACTTGGGAATCTGCTGGCGGGTTTTCAGATCGCATTTACACAGCCCATACGAATGGACGATGTGCTGGTGGTAGAAGGGGAATGGGGAAAGGTTGAGGAAATCAACCTCACTTATGTGGTGGTCAATATCTGGGACAAGCGTCGTCTGGTACTGCCGATCACCTATTTTATCGAGAAACCTTTTCAGAACTGGACGCGGACTACAGCCGAGATATTGGGAACGGTTTTTATCTACACCGATTTTACCATCCCCGTGCAGCAGCTTCGGGAAAAGCTGACGGATTTACTCACTGGACATCCCCTATGGGATGGTCAAGTCAATGTATTGCAGGTCACTGATCTTAAGGAGCATACCATGGAGATACGCTGCTTGATGAGCTGCCGTAACTCAGGGCAGGCTTTTGATCTCCGCTGTTACATACGTGAACAGATGATCGATTATATCAAGTTTAATTTTCCGGATGCCCTTTCCAAAACACGGGTTGATTATACTGCGAAAGAAATTAAAGCGTAACCCTTTTTAGGGGATCTTCCTGCCAGTCAATGATAGGATACATAAATGTCTCGCTTAGGCAATATCTTTGTATAATAATTTTGAAAGCAATATGCAGATTTTATTTTTTGTTTTATCGGGGCTCTTGATTATTCTTAGTCTGCTGCCTTTTATCAGGTGCCAGCACTGGGTGTTTCGTGTGGCTGAGTTTGTGAAGCTGCAGCTGCTGGTCTTTCAGGTGCCGGTGCTGGCCTGGGGATTTTATCTTGTCGCGGACGCTCCATGGATATGGAGCATACAGATCCTTCAGGCGCTGTTGATTGGCTATCACGTATTTATCTTGGTGCGCTACACCAAATTTTGGCGGAAAGAAATATATGAAAAGGGGAAAGACGCTTCAGATAGCATTAAAATTATATCCTGTAATATCTTGCAGTTCAATAAAGAGTACGACCGTTTTATAGAGCTGATCCGGAAAGAGCAGCCGCAGATTTTTGTCACAATGGAAAGTGATGCGGTTTGGGAAAATGCCTTGCGTGAATTGGAATCAGACTACCCTAATGTGGTCAAAGTGAGCTTGGATAATACCTACGGTATGCATTTCTATACCAAGCTCAAGGTCAATAAAAGTTGGGTGCATTACTTTGTCGCTGATGACATTCCGAGTATCGAGGCTGAATTGGAGACAGAAGACGGTCACCGTTTTATATTTTTTGCGGTGCATCCACCGCCTCCAAGTCCTACGGAAGAAGAGAACTCCAAGGAACGGGATGGTGATCTGCTCAGTGTGGCAAAAAAGGTGCGCGATTATAAAATGCCGGTGGTGGTGACGGGTGATTTTAACAATGTGGCCTGGGCAAGATCTTCGGTCCTGTTTAAAAAAACAAGCAAGCTGATCGATGCTCGGATCGGACGTGGCATCTTATCGACCTTTCATGCCAATTATTGGTTTTTCAGGGTTCCGCTGGATCTGCTGTTTCATAGTCCAAATGTATTTATAGACAAGCTGTTTATTTATCCTTCGGTAGGTTCTGATCACTTTCCCATGGGTTGTACCTTCTTTATAGATCGCTATTCGGACGAGCAGGCGGAAGATATCGAAGAGCTTGAAAAGGGAGAAATGAGCGAAGTCAATGAACTGATCGCGGAGGGACGCAAGGAAGAGAGTGACAACCGTGAATAGTTTGCGCATGCGATGGGCTCCCTGGTTATTGTGTGATCTTCAGCTTATATTCCATGACCGGAGCTACTGAGAAATAGCCCAGCGCATTATTGGAAATATTGGATTTCGGATTCCCTGGTGCGGCGTTGCTGAGATTGTTGCGCTGGTACTCGTTCCAATATTGATAGGTTTTCTGGTCCACACAATAGCGGCGTACAGTAATTGTGTCACCAGGGGATAGGTCGTTCTCCTGGTCGGTTATATAATGGGTTACTTTCAGTCCGTCGTTAAATTGGTCGGACTCTGCTCGTGCAAAACGAAAGGGACTGCCATTGGTGGAGAGGGTATAAATATAATAATTGGAAATTTTAGCGGGATCTTTAAAGGTCAGTGCCGCAAAAAAATAATTTTCTCCGCCGAGATTTTTTTCGGAAATATGGGTTGACTCCACGACAACATAAGCGGGCATCCGACAGGTAGAGTTATATTGCTGCTTTTGGACGTCAACATGCAACGCATAGGTCCGGCCGGAAAGGGGCTTAAAGGTACGATGGATATAATAGCCATCTTTCTCATATTGAAAAGAGTAGTTTCTATTTTCATTGTCTTTGACCCATACCGTTGCTCCTTTAATCCCGGAAGTATTGATGGGATCATCGAATGCGACGGATCGTGAAATGCGTATTCGCTGGACTGAACTGGCATCGGATAGCTGGGCATCAATAACAATGCGTGCCGCAGCGTCATTGAGATCAAGGTCCACTTTTTCTTCACAGGAAGAAATCAGCAACAACAGACCGGATAGGATAAAAGACAGTTTAGCATTCATAAGGTCTAAAATTTAAAGTTCCAGGTGACGGAAGGAATGATTCCGAATAAAACAATTTTGTAAGCTTCGGTCAGATTGGGGTTGTCCTTGTTTTCCCGAAAGTCAATGGTATAAGCATTTTTGCGGTTGTAGGCATTGTATATGCCGATTGTCCAGCTCGAATGAAAGCGTTTGCCGGTTTTATTGGGGGCGTAAGTCGCTGACAGGTCCAGTCGATGATAATCAGGCATGCGGTACCCGTTCCGCTCGGTATAGTAGAACATGGATTTGCCGTTGACAAGGTACTTTCCGCTTGGAAAGGTAACGGCATTTCCGGTATTGAAGGCAAATGTTCCGCTGACTGTCCAGCTGTCCGAAAGGGCATAATTGGCCACAATTGCGAGGTCGTGCGTACGATCCTGCCGTGCATTGAACCATTTCCCGTCATTGATTCCGTTAAATTTACGCCGGCTTTTGGAAAGGGTATAGCTGATCCAGCCTTTAAGACGGCCGCTGTTCTTGCGCAGGTACCCCTCCAGTCCGTAAGCCCGGCCGATACCAAAGAGCAGCTCCCTTTCAAAATAGGCATCCGCCTGTAAGGTGGCCCCATTGCGTACGTCAATCTGATTGCCCAAACGTTTATAATAGGCCTCGACCGAAAAATCGTACTGTTTGTTTGCAGAGGTACGAAAGTAGCCCAGGACAGCCTGGTCTACGCGCTGCGGTTTAATCTGGAGACTACTGAGCACATACTGATCGGTGGGCAAGCTGGCGGTGGTATTGGTCAATTGATGCAGGTTCTGCACGATGCGGTTGTACGAGGCTTTTAAGCTGCTGCGTTCATCTAACATCAGACTGGCGGACAGACGTGGTTCCAGATTGATATAGTGTTTGGCAATCTGGCTGTTATCCCGTTTTTCGGAAACAGGCATTCCGTTTTTGTCAAATTGATAGAAAGTCCGTTTGCCCAGGACCATAAAATCATGGACATGAATGCCGTACTGTAACGACAGGCTGGTGGTAGCTTTCCATTCGTGGGAGATATAACCACCGAGATCAATACCACGCTGGCTTTCAATGGCCGTCGGATTGACAGACTGATTTTTGCCCGAAGAGAGATTGGCTGGCCGGATGGACTGTGCCAGTGCGCTTACCCCCAGCCGGATGGTATGATTGGGATTCGCATAATAGGAAAAATCCTGCTTCGCATTGACGTTTCGGATGTTGGAGGCCACCTGAAAATCAATCTGCTCGCTGGAAACACCGGACTGATAATTGAATCCACTGTAGATAAGCGAGGTGTTGCTCGATATTTTATCGTTAAAGCGGTGATTCAACCGTGCCGTCGCCGTGGTATTTCCCCAGAAAAGGTGAAATAGGTCATTGTACTTTAATCTGTCTTTGCCATGATAGCCCGATAGGTATAGGTTGGTTTTCTTACCCAGATTAAAACTAAGCTTGGCATTCAGGTCGTAAAAATACAGGCTATTCTTATCCATATCTTTACTTTTCGCCAGTTTTAAAAATGAATCCGCGTAGGAGCGGCGGGCACTGAATAAAAAGGAACTCTTATCTTTTACAATAGGACCCTCAAGTTTGAGCCGCGAAGCAACTATACCCAGCCCGCCTTCGCCAGAGAACTGCTTTTTGTTGCCCTCCAACATGGAGATATCCAGTACAGAAGATATACGTCCGCCAAATTGGGCCGGTATGCCGCCCTTATAGAGCTGTACGTCCTTGATCGCATCCGAATTAAAGGTAGAGAAAAATCCGAGGAGATGCGAAGCATTATAAACGGTAGCCTGATCAAGGAGGATCAAGTTTTGGCCACCGTCACCACCACGCACATGAAAATTGGTAGAGCCTTCACCGCCGCTTTGTACACCGGGCAACAATTGTATGGTTTTAACGAGGTCTTTCTCGCCAAAGATGACGGGAACATCTTTAATATCTTTCATATGGAGATGAACCGTGCTCATCTGTGGATCATCGATGGCTTCACCCTTTTCTTTGGCTGATACGACGACCTCGTCCATTCGCTTAGTTAGGGGCTGTAACGCAAAGTTTTTTTCAAGTGCCTGACGTAATTCGACCGTCGCTAGCTGTTGCCGATAGCCCGTGTAACTTACCGTTACCTGGTGAATACCTTTAGGAACTGTGATCTGATAACGTCCTTGTGGGTCTGTGGTCGTGCCTATGCCGTCCTTTATGGTAATAATGGCTCCGCGTAGCGGTGTTTGACTGACGGAATCGCGAATGGAGCCACTTAGCAATGCGTCTTGTGCGGAGGCAAGGAAAGGGGATAGTAAAATTGAAATGGGAAGAAAATAGGAAATGATCGAGCTCATTTTTAACGCTGGTCTGGTTGATTTCTGAACAATAAAAAATGGAATGACGTATTAATCCTTTATTAATATTTATTGCTATAGTTTAAGCGATTTTAGCTGCATAGTAGTCTCCTTTATTGATGTGGTTTAGTAATTGTGTAACGCTTTTGGTACATGAAATATTGTTCTAAGCGTGTTATTTGACTGTTAAATTTGCTTGTGATCAGCTGGGAGATTTATCGAAGAGAAAACCAGATGCCTGATATTTACTTAGAAATGTGTAATTTAATGGCACAATTGTATACTGTAAATATAACTAATGGGTAAAGATTATCATTATAAAATGTCTGGTGATGAGCTACAGTCGAAGACTATTGATTTTTTGCGTTTCCCGCTGATTGTGGGTGTGGTATTTATCCATACGGATTTTTCAGATATCGTTATGAAGGGTGTAAAGCAGATCAGCTTTGTTAACTATCCCTTGTTCTCGCACACCTTTTTCTTATTTTCCAAAGTTATTTTCGAGGTCTGTGTACCGCTTTTCTTTTTTATTTCAGGTTTTTTATTCTTCTATAAAACAGCTGGTTTTTCTATGGAAATCTACCTGCAGAAGTTGAAAAATCGTGTCCGGTCTCTGTTGGTTCCGTATGTTTTCTGGAATCTGTTGGTCATCTTATTCCTTTTGCTTGCACAGACATTTTTGTCGGGCAGTTTAGTTTCAGGAAGAAACAAATTAATAACGGATTATAGCCTGCTGGACTGGCTCTGGTCTTTTTGGGATACCTCTCATGTTAATCCGCATTCGATGAAATCGTTGCCTGTTAATTCACCCTTTTGGTTTATCCGTGATCTGATGGTTGTAGTGCTGTTTTCGCCAATAGTCTATATCCTGGTTAAAAAACTGCGGACTTATGCCGTAATTATATTGGGATTGCTGTGGATTTTTAACCCCTTTTTTTATTTGCCGGGGCTGAGTACGGTTTCTTTCTTTTTCTTCACTGCAGGGGCTTATTTTAGTATCAACAATAAAAACTTTGTCAGTGGTATGCGGCCGATGCTATCGATCGCCGTGCCTTTGTATGTCCTGCTTGTTGTGGCACAGTTATTATTTCTGCACAAAAGCTGGTGGGTTGATTTATACTGTGCGGGAATTAGCATAGGTCTTATTGCTACGGTGTCAGTCGTTGCTCATTTTATAGGAAAAGAAAGCTGGCATACAAACAGGTTCCTGGCCAATAGCAGCTTTTTTATTTTTGCTTACCATCGTTTACCTTTGGTGTTTGTTATTAAATTTTTATTTAAGTTACTCAAACCACAATCTGAAGTCTTATTGCTGTTCCTGTACTTTTTCTGTCCCGTTATCATCATTGTTTTTGGTCTGATGATTTACAGTTTTTTAAAGCAGTTCTGGCCCCGGTTTATGGCAATTGTCAGTGGCGGACGTTAATAGAGTTTATGAAAAGATATAAAAAGCCTGTCATTATTCTGCTTGTACTGGTCATCGGGGCATTGCTGGTCAACTATGGCCGCAAGATGTTCATTAAAAACAAGTACAAGCGAATTAAAACGGAATATGTTTTTACGGATGTCATCAATCATGGCTGCACCCCGGTAAAACAACAGGGCGCATCGAATACCTGTTGGTCTTATACTGGTAATTCATTTTTGGAGTCGGAGATGATCCGCATGGGAAAAGAGCCTGTTGAAATTTCACAGGTCTATACAGCCCGACAGGCCTATGTGGACAGAGCGCATAATTTTGTGCGTCTCCACGGAGGACTGACCATGGGTGAAGGGGGACAATTACATGATGTGCTGAATGTATTTCGCAAATATGGTGCGATGCCGAGGACTGCTTACGCAGGCTTACGCGGCAACCAAACCTACAATGATTTTAAGAAAATGACCCCCAAGCTGAATGCCATGCTCAAAGTGCTGATCAAGAGCAGGCCATTGACTCCCAACTGGGAGCAGGCCTACCGCGCGACACTTGATGCTCATCTTGGGGTGGTACCTGAAAAATTTGACTTTAAGGGCAAAACCTATACGGCACGATCATTTGCAGATCAGGTGATCGGCATCGATCCTGACGATTACGTTGGTTTTGCTTCTGTAACAGATCAGCCGTACTACAAGCCTTTTGTGCTAATGGTGCCGGACAATTGGTCTTTTGATCGTTTTTATAATATACCGATGCAAGATCTAACGGGAATTATTGATACGGCATTGCATCAGGGCTTTACCATTGCCTGGACAACCGATGTGTCTGAGAAGGGGTTCTCATGGCCTTATGGTATTGCCTATGTTCCCGAAAAGCCCTTTGACAGCATGTCCAGCGAAGAAAAAAAGGCCATGTTTGTTAAACCGATGCCTGAAAGGAAAGTGACTGCCGAAGAGCGGCAGATGGCCTTCGATAATTGGGAGACCACCGATGATCATGCAATGCATATTGTGGGACTAGCCAAGGATCAGCATGGCAAAGAATATTACCTTGTTAAAAATTCATGGGGGAAAGCCAACGATTTTAAAGGGTATATGTATGTCACCAAAGAATTCGTGAAATATAAAACGATTACCCTGATGTTACATAAGGCGGCGCTGGGTCTATCCCTGCGGACGAGATTAAAGATCGAATAACATACAGACCGGACATTCCCAATTGTTTCCATAATTGTATTGGTGATTTGTGGTATGAACTACGATAGACAGGCAATACAACGATTCGGATTTTTGGTGATAATAGGAATTATCTTGCTGACATATTCGGCCAGTGCACAGGAAAATAGACCCTTGCCGGATAAGGTGCACCATGCCGAGCCACTATATAATGATCTTGTTCGTGATCTGGGCGCCAGGAAGGGGGAGAAAGAGTTTAATGTGGGGACGGATATCACAAGAACGGGGACAGTGGACGAGTATGGTTACTTAATGGAATATGAGTTTGCCCCCATCGATCGCCTGGGTTTGGAGGTGGAAACAGATTTCGCCTATTCAAAAAGTAAAATAGCCGATGTTTCTTCAGGCAATGAACTCGAAAGGTTAAGGTTGTCGTCCCAGTATTCATTTTATGTTTCCAAAAAACAGGCGACAACATTGGCCTTAGGCTATACGCAGATTTTTAATTTCGTGGATGGGGGTACTGCATTCAATCCCTTTTTTGTGGCTGCGAAAAGCTGGCACACCAACTGGCATACATTAATTTATACCGGGCCAGAAATAGCTTATCATTATAAATCACATACCACCAAAATGAATTGGCAAATCAATACATCCTTTCACTATACGTTACCACAGACTGATCATTTTATTGGACTGGAGGTGAATCAGGAAGTTACCTCAGGTAATCTGGAGACAACACTCCGGCCACAGGTGAAATTGGGACTGAATGATAAATTAGCTGTCGGAATGGCCGTCGGCTTTCCGATTGGTGGGAAAGAAAACGCGATCAGTTCATTTTTTCGCTTGATTTATCAGCTTTAAAAATGCTTTTAGTTCTTGTTGAGCGGAGACTGGTAATAGGTAAAGTGATCTTGCTGTTAACTGGTTGGTTATCAATAATAAAAAAAATAATGGAACGAACGCCTTCGTTCCATTTTATCCATTAATATTATCAAGTCGAACGCAAAAAAAATGACTTGATGATTCAAAAGTAGAAAATATAATTGGGACTTCTCGTGTGAAAATTGGAGACGACCGCGTTAAAAAATGTGAAAAAAATATTTTGTAGAGAGTCAGCTACAATAAAAAAGGCGGCTAGGTAATACCCAGCCGCCATCTTGATATGAGGTGTAAAAATACCTTATTATTTTAGTTTGTACGTACGCAACGAACGTTTTTGAAGGTGGTACTTAATAAGTCTGCGCCTAATACACTCACACCATTTAACAATTCTCCAGTGTTATTAGCCATATGGAATCTAGCTCCAAGAGATGGTAAAAGTCCAGTCCACTCGAACCCCCTTCCTGCATTACCATAGTATCCCCATGTACCAGCTCCCGCTAAACCAAGTATGTTGGTTCCTTGTTCATTAGTCCATAGAGCCGTAGCTTTACCGTAAGTATCGAGTATTGGAAGACCCAAATTGACGACTTGCACGCCAACAAGATCTGCCGAGATATCATTCAAACCAACATTAAGCAGTCCATCTCCTTCACCGATTGCCTGAAGCACGTTTACGTTTGAAATTTGACCATTGTAATAAAAACGTAAATTATTAGAAGCACTAGCTGCGTTGCCGAATGCATTGTCGCCACTGGCAGGAGCTCCAGATGTAATTGTATATTGCCCATAAGTATATGGGGAATTTGGATCAAGCGACGAATTTGGCGCTTTCGTATTGATTAGCATAGATGTAGCGTTACCTAGCAGGTTCGTAAGAATATTTAAGATACCAGTAACACCTGTGGCATCAACGACTTGTCCTAAGCCGCCTAGTGCACCCGTCAAATCATTAAATTTGATATCATCACGAACTAGTCCCTCGAAATCTGCTTTAGCCGGTTGTTTCCACATTCCTGCTGGATAAACCAATGCACATGGATCGCCTTGAGTAGAAGTTGTTGCGAATTTGCCAGGAATAAGGGCTCCGAAACCGAAATAACCATTTGCTTTACTTGTCAAAGTGTTGTTTGCATAGAAAGCATAATTGCGGCCGTTGCCACTATTGCCTCTATAGTATAGGTTAGAGCGTCCCCATTTTACTTGACGTCCACCATAATTAGTGACCAATGGTGATTCAATAACATTTAATAATAAATGATGACTCTTGCCCAGTTCTGGAGTAACCGAAAAATTAAAATCTGTAGCTGCGGCGAAATATGTTCGAGCTACGCCTCCGTCTACATGGTTAACAGTTAAGTCTTGCAGTGTTACTTTGATAGCACTTTGTGCTGCGGTTGAAGCTGTATAAACATATGCGATTTTAGCGTCGTTCTGCAACGGATCAATATTATTGAAGTCCGCATAGCTAAGTGTTGGTGTAAATGTAGCGCCCGCAGTAACTTCTCCAGTCAGTAGATTGATGCTTCCTGTCGCTAAATTCAAACCTGACACTGATAAAGTCGGAGTTCCTGTCATATTACCGAAAACACCGATGGTATTTAGTTCGATACCAATGCGAGAAAATGCGTGATTAAATAAGATATTGATGCTCGGGCTAGTTGCTAAATTAACTGTGCCTGAAGCGTAAAGGATATCCTTATTCTGCGGAAGTGCGATCGCTCCACTAGCCGGCGTCAATGATGGCGCATCATCTTTTGAGTTGTAAGAGAGTGCTACCCAAGTATAAGAGGCCGCTGGATCAAGCCCTTCAATAGTGCCTGCTGTACCGGATTGCAATTCTTTGGATGCAACTAATGTGCTTCCGGAGTAGATGTACACGACATATTTTGTGTCTTGTTCCATATTCTCTGTGACACCGGGTGCTGCATCGGCAGCTGTGCCATTTAGTCTTGCTGCGTTAGTATTGCTTGTGCTTACGGGAACCGTATTGTCCATGGAAACCGCCATGTCAACATCAGAAAAAGAATAAATTTTAGGCTGTGTGGTTTTAGTGGAAGAGGAAACTCCCATACGCTTTACACCCTCTTCATTGTTGGTTTTAATGCCTCCAACCGCGATGGTTAATTTGTTGCTTTTTGTGTCAATAATTTCTTTTGAATCTTTGGAGCAGCTCGTTATTAACGTGGCCGGTATCGCAAGCATTGCCATTGCAACAACCCAGTGAGCTCCTTTTTTTTGTAAAAATTTCATTTTGTGCTTTCTGTTTGTTAATGAATTACAATACTTCCTAAGATCCTTCACCATTATTGGTTTCATCTACTCCAGCTCCCCAGCCGCTCGATTGTGGAGTCGAAGCCGGTTGAGCTTGTGAACCTGCAGCAATGCCTTGCTCAAGTTCAATAACGTGCTCCTTAATGGACGGAGCAACGTACATTTTTTTTGCGTTCTTATTCATGATAATATTATTTGGATAATCCATGCTATTGCTAGCATGGGGTTTAAAAATTAATGGACAATTTAATTTTTCATTGTTAAAAATTTAGAAATTAACGTTTTGATATGCTGCTTGTCTCTGCGTACAGACAAGTATTGTTGTTATCGCTGCGTCAATTTTGATATAATTTTCCTAGTTAATGCCGTTATAAATTTATATATGTCTACTACTTTTTCCTAGTTTGGCTTAATACAATATATTTTTGAATTGTAATATTACGATTAAATATCAACTTGTGCAAAAAAAAATTGTAAATTATTTTCTAACATAAAATTAATTTGATATTTAAACATGTTTCCTTTTCATCGATTTATTGTTTGTCTCTTTTTTATATAACTGTCTTTTAATGTAAAATAGCAACGTTTTTTAAATACCTTTTATCACATTACATGACAGTTATACGTTGCTTCAACAAAGATGTTTGGGTTTTGTTTTAAATTTCATTAATATTTTATCGGTGATATTTGTTTTACAATTAACATGTTTGAACAGTTAGTTCTAGACCGCCTATATTTTCGGTATTCATGTGCTTGCTTGTTCTTTTTTTGTGTATGTTGAATGTTTTTAATATCGATAATCAATTTCTTAATGCTAATCACTTCTGTTTGAAATAAAATATATAACATCGCGCTTTCTTGAGTATTTATTGGTAAACAATAGTAGCGGTATGTATTTGTTGTTTTAGAAAAATATATATCGACTTGTTTTTTTGCCATTTCTTTGTTTTTCTTTTCATAATAATTAAAGTGTTTAAGCAATTAATACGCTTTGAACTCCTCGATTTCGGTTCATAGCTAAACCTCATTTTTTAATCCGCTCTAAAAATAGCGTCCATCTTTTTCTCGTGGGCAAGTTCTCGAGAATCTTACCTTAATTCTCATGCAAATGTCATTCAAATAGTTCGTTTTTAAGTTGGTCTGTAGTGCTTTAGCTACAGGAAATTAAACATCGTTCGAATTCCTTTGGTCCCTTTCGAATATTATCTACTTTCGTGCAACTTTTGATTTGGAAGTGTCATATTATTCTGCAATAAAGATCTTATTATCAATTAGATATAGTCTTTTTTGTGGTGTGTATAAATTACACAAACATAAATTTTTTTAGAACATTAAAAATATAAGAAATGAAAACGAATACAAAAAAATTGGCTAACCTAAATGGCCGTCTTCCTTATGAAACTCCTTGTGTGAATGCGTTACATGTAGAACTGGAATACAGTGTTGCTGCAGGTTCCAATCAAGGTTCTGTTAGTGGTCCGATGACCGAATCTTGGCAGACAGAGACGCAAAGTCAGGATGTAGAGTGGTAGTATTTAGGATAATTAAATTAATAGTGATATAAACAATCATTTTTATGAACAGGTTTACAACAAAATTCGGTTTATCTTCTCTTTTGGCATGCGTAGTTTTCATCTCATCATGTAGTAAAGATACTAATAACGTGGTCATTCCGGACGGACCAAGCGTACGTTTAAATATAGGTCAGGCATTTGCGCCGGCAGATCCGATAAAAGCGGCTTCAGTTGGAAGGACCTATGCTTCGGCGTCACAATCAGTAGAAATTCCGTTTGACAATCAATATACATTGGTGGCGACGTTGACCGCTGAAACCGCAGCGGCGCAGGGATTAAAAGCATCTAACCGTGCGGCTACCGTTTCGACAGGTACTGATCAGAAAGCATTGAAACAAGGTACTGTTTATTATGTTGCAATTTTTGATGCAGCGGGTGACTATAAAGAAACAAAATCTTTTACACAGGGAAATGGTACGCAGGATTTTGCAATTGAAAAAGGAAAATATACTTTCGTAATTTATGCGTCCGGTACCAATAAGACGTTGCCTTCAATTGCCCCTGGATCGAAGCTGAACACCGTGAATTTCGCTGGTCTAACTGCCGATAAGGACTTTATGTTAGCTCAGGTTCCATTTGAGGTTAAAGATGGACAGAATCTATTGAATGCTGATCTGGCGCATTTATTTACACAGGTGACACTGAAATTTGACGCCTCGCAGTTGGGCTCAGTAAGCAGTATTGCGGGGGCAACAATTGCTCCTTCCAGTGCAGCTGTTGATGTGTCGCTTACAAATGGTGCATTGACCTTTATTGGGGCTGCAAATCCGGTAGCATTCAATCTTAAAAATACCAATGGAACAGTAATCAATTCGGATTCTACCTACATCACAACCGCTGCTACAACAAATGGAACAATAGTATTGTCTGGAGTTTCAATCGCTGGAAGTGTTGCAAAGAATTTAACCAAAGGGGGATGGAACCTTAAACCTGGTGTGAAATATCAGTTGGATATCACTTTGAAAAGGCCAATTGACGTAAATATCGGTGGTAGTACTTGGGGACTTGGAAATTTAGTTTACAACCCAAATACGGGCAAGTATGGCTTTGCAGAAGCGAATAATGCAGCCGGCGATTATTTCTTTGCTGATTATGTGTTGCCTAAATTTATTCCGACATCCAATACAAAGGATCCTTGGATTTACCAAACTCCTTCAAGAGAGCGAAATGGTGCGGCAGGTGACCCTTGCAAATTGGTGGATGGTAATACTTGGAGATTGCCAACTGAGCAGGAGGCTAGTGCATTGATCCAAAGGACAAACCCCAATAGTGCTGAAAATCAACGTAGCGATGCGGCAGCTAGATGGGTAGATACATTTAGTGGTAACGCTGGGGGCAAGATGGGAATGTTCTATGGTGTATATAATCATCCTGGGGCGGCAAGAGATCAGTATTTATTTATGTTATTTGCTGGTCAATATAGCACGTCTAATACATTAAACGGTGAGAATAATAAAGCTTATTATTTGATTACGGCTAATGGCGGTGGATACAAAAAATTTGAAATGGGTGGATCCAAAGGAAGTATTGGTTGGGACTGTCAGATTAATGGAATTGGATCCGGTGATGCTGTGCAGGTGCGTTGTGTACGAAATTAAGATACTGAAAGATCTATTTGAATAATAAGTTTAACGGAGACGCCTTTCCTTTTTGGGAAGGCGTTTTTTTTCGTTCCAAATTATTTATTAAATTCGCTTGGCCTACGCTGCTGATTTTTCAGGGTGTTATTTTCGGATAATTGGAAATTATGGAATTTGGAGTTCATCGTGTGATCGGAATAGAGCGGGAGGTTTCGGCTATTGCTGATGCAATGGCAACAGACAATTATACCGTCCTTTTTGTGTCGGCAGGTGGCTGCCGGATTCAGATTGATAAAAAAATGGTTGAGGTAGACGAATACAGTCTCGTTCTGGTGCCAAGGGGAGTTAAAATTGCATTTGATCCGGAAGAGCGGCGTGCTTTTTTAATTATCTACTTTTCTGAGAATTTTTTTGCACGTACAGACATCGATGCTTCATTTATCCGTAGTTTTAAATCATTTGACAGACGACAGTATACCTATCAGGTGCTAAATGTCCCTCAGGAATACGCGACTTATTACGAGTTTGTTGGACTGCAGCTCAAGCTCTCCAAACAAAACTATAACCAGGCTATCTATCGTGACCTGGCACATAATATTGTGAAGCAAGTGGTTTTGCTCGCAGCGATTTACATGGAAGAAAAAGGGCCGGGTGAGCTGTTGGGGTATAATATGGATTTGGTACGCCGCTTTGAGGATCTCGTAGAAAAAAATGTAAAAAAGGAGAAACGGGTGATGTATTATGCCGGCGTGCTCAATATAGGTAGTAAAAAACTAACCAGTTTAACAAATGAAGTGCTTGGAATTACACCAAAAGATGTGATTACTGGCGAATTGTTGCGCGTGAGTAAAAAGTCATTGGTGGAGTCTTCGCTCAGTATTAAGCAAATCGCCTGGGAACTGGGCTATACCAATGTAAATAATTTTAGTACGTTTTTTTTGAAGGAAACCGGCGTAACTCCAAAAGAATACCGAAAGCGCTGGCAAGGATAAGTTTATTCGCTCCTGTTTTTATACTTTTTAGACCGAAATTCATACTTTTCGCCTTATTTGACATTGTATTTTTGTGTTAGTCAAACACCCTGCACGCCTTATGAAAATCATAAAAATACAGGTGTCATAGGATACCTGCATTTTTATGTGTTTATACCGATCGTCACCCGCCAATGCAATAATTTTATTGCAAGCGGGAGGAATGCTGATCCTGTAATTCGTCAATCGTTGTTAAAAGTGAAGCCAAAAAAGGTCAATTATCAGATGATTTGCTGTTTAATGGTGCGGGGTAACCTGTATTTTTTTAGCCGGCAATGCCCTGGGATTTACTGTTGTTGAAATGATCTGCCAAGCTTTGATTCTGGATCGGCGAAGTTTTTAACATTTCACGCACCGGATATTTTTCTGCGATTTTCTGTAGTGCTTCGAGATGTCGCTCATGATGCAGGTCCGTGCCCACAAAATCATACATGCCGGATTTTAATAAAGTCATTGCAATTGCTTTTGCATCAACGCCATAGTATCGGCTGAGGGAAAGTAAATTGAGTTGCAATAAACAGCCCGCGTCCTTGATCTGCTTGTAAATATTGAAATTGTTATGGTAATAATTATAACGTTCGGGATGCGCTAAAATAGGTTTGTAGCCCAGTTTTTGAATATCCCGAATGGTATGAAATAATGCTTTGGACTCGGACAGATAAGACATCTCGATCAGCACATAACCGCCGGGTATAATGCAAAGTTCATCCTGTTGAACAAGGGATGCCAGGCCGTCATCAATCATGTGTTCGGCCGCCGCAAAAATCGGAGTATCGTTTCCGATGTCTTTAAGACCGCTGATTAAGGCCGTCTGTGCCGCTTCAATCGTAGATTTGGTATTGGGATGTACGCCGGCCATAATATGCGGGGTGCAGATAAATTTCTTCAATCCCAATTTTTGTAAGGCCTGAATATAGCTTATTGAATTTTTTACTGAACTGCTCCCATCGTCAATACCGGGCAAAAGGTGATTGTGCATGTCTACTTCCAAAAATTCCAGCTGGGCCAAAGGTCGGACCGCTGGCGACTTTTTAGAGTTGAATATTTTGGTAAAAAAATTCATAATAGCTGATTCAAGTATATGGTTTTGTCTGTTTTATAGGATGTTTTACAAACAATATGCCAGTTTTAGCGTTTATGAAGAAGGATAAAATGCAAGGAAGAATGAATTTTGTTGAATAATAATAAATTTGAAAAGCCTTATGTTGAGGATTTTTTAATTTTTATTGCTGTTTGTAATATTTTCGGTATAATAGTTGCTTACTCCACGATGATGCGAATAGCGCGTACATGGCACCCGTCGTTATTGTTATTTTAGTAAAAAGGTCCAAATGATTGTTAAATTTTAAGTATCTTGGTCATCTTTTATGAAATTGAAATAAGCCATATGCGTTGTACGGACTTCAAAATAAATACGACGGTAAAGAAATAAACTAAAAGAGAAGGAAGCTATGATGGGATCTCTATGGGATTTAAGAAAACGGTTGCGAAAGGATAATCCTCGGTGGGTCATTTTGCTCATTGATATGTGGTTTGTATTGGCGAGCTATATATTTTCAAACTACGTAGTCAATAATTTCAAAGGTGTCTTTGATGTGGCACTTATGTTGAAGAAACTTGTGCTCGTACTGCCAGTGTACTTCGCTATGTTTTTGTGTTATAATACCTTTAGGGGAATCGTGCGTCAGACAGGAATTCGGGATACCATAAAAATATTTAAAACGGTCACCTCTGCCTATATCACATTGATGTTGTTGACCCTGGTGGTTAGAGCTGTTTTCGAAAAGGGGACAGTAGAGGATGATTACCTTCGTCTTTCGTACGGGGTATTAACGATGCAGGCCTGTATTTTAATGGTGATCATGGTAGGGGCGCGCGTGGTATACCGGACGATTTTTGAGTATCTGTTCCTGCCCGCAAGAAAAGGAGAAAATGTGTTGATTTTTGGAGCTTCACGTCCCGGGCTGGTGTCTTTCTCTTTGTTGAAAGAAGATCCCCGGATCAAGTACCAGGTTGTCGCCTTTGTAGAAGATAAGGTTTCACGCATCGGAAAACGCCTTGCAGGATTGAAAATAAAGGATATTACCGAAATTACCAAGGAGTATATCAGTAAACACGAAATTACGCAGGTAATCATTGCCGTGGAAAACAATGACCCCGAACGGTTGGAATATGTCTCGGACTGGTTTCAGAATATCGGGCTTGAACTTAAAATTATGCCATCGGCCAGGATCTTGCTCAACTCAGGCGCAAAACGGGAGATACGCCCTTTAAAAATTGAAGATTTGCTCGGGCGCAAACCTATTAAGCTGGATCATCCGGAGATTGAGGAAGAAATGAACGGCAAAGTGATTCTGGTCACGGGCGCGGCGGGATCCATTGGTTCGGAACTGGCCCGTCAGATTGCAAGACGTCATTATAAGAAATTAATCCTATTGGATCAGGCGGAATCTGCACTGTACGATATCCAACAGTCGATAAAAGCAACCCAACCCGACCAGCTGCATTGCATTGTGGGGGATGTCCGCAACTACGCTTTTATGCAAAATATATTTGTGCAGTATAAGCCGGACCTTGTTTTTCATGCTGCGGCGTACAAACATGTGCCGTTGATGGAAGCTAATCCCTACGAATCCATTCAGACAAATGTACTTGGAAGTAAGAATGTCGCTGATCTATGCATGCAGTATGGTACAAAGAAAATGGTGATGGTTTCGACGGATAAGGCTGTCAATCCGACAAATGTGATGGGGGCAACAAAACGAATGGCTGAAATCTATGTGAGTAGCTGCAGCGGAAGGGGCGAAACTAGTTTTATCATTACTCGATTCGGTAATGTGCTGGGTTCAAATGGTTCGGTCATACCGCTCTTTGAGAAACAAATGGCAAGCGGTGGCCCATTGACCCTGACACATCCCGAAATTACGCGTTTCTTTATGACTATCCCTGAGGCCTGTCAGCTAGTACAGGAAGCCGGTGTCATGGGAAAAGGCGGTGAGATATTTGTCTTCGATATGGGCAAATCCGTTAAAATAATGGATCTGGCCAAACGGATGATCAAACTGAAAGGTTACCGCTATCCCGAAGATATTGACATCAAGATCGTAGGCCTGCGCCCGGGGGAAAAGATCTATGAAGAGCTTTTGGCCAATAATGAAAATACGGTAAAAACACATCATCCGAAAATTATGATTGCCAAAGTAAAACACGATGAACTTATCCTGAAGGCTGAACGGATCAATGCGGTCTGCCAGCAGATTGTGGATGCAGATCAGCATCTGCCGGATTTTATGGAATTGGTGGCAGCAATGAAACGCATTGTTCCGGAATTTAAATCTCAAAATTCGGAATATGAGGCTTTGGATAGCACGATTGAACAGGAGTATATAAATGATGTCCCCGTTTATTCGCTTATTAAGAAAGCATAAACTTAGGTAAAGCAATCTTAGCATAATATATACAAAAGTCCCATTGACGGGACTTTTGTGTATATTATGCTTATCCCCATCGATTAAAACTTGCCAATTCGCAAAAATCAACCTAATTTTAGCGAACTATTTAATTAAGGTAATAATGTTGGACAGATTAACTCGAACGGTACGCTGTCTATAATCAAGATATATGAATAAAAAGATCTTAATCACGGGAGGCGCAGGATTTATCGGATCCCATGTCGTTCGTGAATTTGTTGTAAAGTATCCAAATTATCAGATTGTTAACTTGGATGCCCTGACCTATGCCGGCAATCTGGAAAATCTGAAAGATATCGAGGATCGTCCGAATTATACTTTTGTCAAAGCTGATATTACGGATCAGGCGGCGATGAATGCTGTTTTTGAACAATATCAGCCGGATGGTGTGATTCACTTGGCGGCAGAATCTCATGTCGATCGTTCTATTGCAGATCCGACAGCATTTGTGATGACCAATGTGATCGGGACAGTAAATCTGTTGAATGCTGCCCATGCGATTTGGAAGGATAATTTTGTGGGTAAACGTTTTCATCATGTTTCTACGGATGAGGTATTTGGTGCGTTGGGAGAATCTGGTTTTTTTACGGAAGACACCAAATATGATCCACACTCACCATATTCGGCTTCCAAAGCGAGCTCGGACCATTTTGTCCGTGCTTATCATGATACCTATGGACTGCCGATTGTGCTGACCAATTGCTCCAACAATTATGGGCCCAATCATTTTCCTGAAAAACTGATTCCGCTGTGCATTCATAATATTTTACACGATAAGCCATTGCCTGTATACGGAGACGGTAAATATACGCGCGACTGGCTTTTTGTGATTGATCATGCCAAAGCGATTGATCTGGTTTTTCATGAGGGTAAGGATGGTGATTCGTACAATGTGGGAGGCTTTAACGAGTGGCAGAATATAGACCTGATCAAGGAGCTTTGCCGACAAATGGATGTTAAATTAGGCCGGGAACAGGGTACGGCAGCTTCCCTGATTACCTTTGTGAAGGATCGTCCGGGCCATGACCTGCGTTATGCGATTGATGCAAGTAAAATAAATGCAGAGCTGGGCTGGAGCCCGTCAGTAACTTTTGAGCAGGGCCTGTCACTGACAATAGACTGGTTCTTGTCTAATCAGGAATGGCTGGATCATGTGACTTCGGGAGACTATCAGCATTATTATAACAACCAATATCACGGCGCTTAAATATGAAATATACAGAAACGAAACTATCCGGTTGTTTTATTTTGGAGCCTGTGGTATTCGAAGATGAAAGAGGTTATTTTTTTGAATCTTATAATGAAAACAGACTGGCTGCCATCTTAGGTTACAATCCGCATTTTGTGCAGGATAACCAGTCGAAATCTCAATATGGCGTTGTAAGGGGATTGCATATGCAAGCCGGAGACCATGCACAGGCAAAATTGGTCCGTGTACTGGAGGGTAGCGTACTGGATGTCGCTGTTGATGTGCGGCCCGGCTCCCCCACTTATGGGCAGCATGTTGCCGTGGAACTCTCCGCGGAAAATAAAAAGCAGCTATTTGTACCACGAGGATTTTTACACGGATTTTCAGTATTGTCCGGGCTTGCGGTATTCGCTTATAAATGTGACAATAAGTATAACAAAGAAGCGGAAGAGGGGGTACATCCATTAGATCAGCAGCTGGCCGTCGACTGGCAAATTCCAGCGGAACATATGATCTTGTCCCAGAAAGACAAAGAGGCGCAAAACTTCACCGCACTATCCGATAAATTGTAATAGAAGAATAGCGTGCCTGACCGACATAATGCTCCTGCTCGGAGAGGATAAACAGATCAGGATGCGTAAACCATAAAAAAGATTTTGATGAAAATCGTCATTACCGGCGCTTCCGGACAGCTAGGATCCGAATTATATGAATTATTGGTCAATGATACCGAAAAAGAGTGCTATTTTTTGGACCGTAAGCAATTGCCTTTGGATCAGATTATCCTGATTCAGGATATTTTGGCCATGTATCAGCCCGATTTAATTATTCATGCGGGCGCTTATACGGCCGTAGATAAAGCCGAAGAAGAGCATGAAACAGCCAATCTGGTCAATCATTTAGCCTGTGAGGAGATTGCACAATACTGCCGCCTCCATGGCAGCAAGCTGATCGCGGTTTCAACGGATTATGTGTTTGATGGTAATTCTGCTGTTCCGCTAAGCGAAGATGCACCGACAGCACCGATCAATGTCTATGGCCAGACCAAACTTGCCGGGGAGCGGGCTATTCAGAAATGGTGTCCCGAGTCGATTATTATCCGGACATCTTGGGTGTATTCTGCTTATGGAAAGAATTTTGTCAAGACGATGTGTCGTCTAATGTCCGAACGGAATCAAGTAAATGTAATCAATGATCAGATCGGTACCCCGACGTATGCAAAAGATCTGGCGATAGCGATTTTGAAAATCGCTGATGCACCGGATTGGAAAGCCGGAATCTATAACTACAGCAATGAGGGGGAGATATCCTGGTATGATTTTGCTGTAGCAATACGGGATTTCCGTTCGTTGGATTGTCAGGTAAATCCAATTCCGACAAGTGCCTACCCTACACCCGCGAAACGGCCAAGGTATTCACTGCTTGATAAATCGAAGATTAAAGCAGCCTTTGATGTAGCTGTACCGGATTGGAAGCTGAGTCTGGCTAAAATGCTGGCCGAGGAAATTAAAAATTAAAAAAAGGATGATAAGGCTGAAGGCTTATACAACCAAATTTTAAATACGAAAGTCTCAATACGAATAGCTGGATAAAAATGAAAGGAATTATATTAGCCGGTGGATCGGGAACCCGTTTGCACCCTTTAACGCTCGCCGTGAGTAAGCAATTAATGCCCGTATATGATAAGCCAATGATATACTACCCATTGTCTACGCTCATGTTGTCAGGCATTCGCGAGGTATTGATTATCTCGACTCCACAGGATTTACCAAATTTTCAGAAGTTATTGGGAGACGGTTCGCAATTGGGCTGTCGCTTTGAATATAAGGAACAGCCAAGTCCTGACGGGCTCGCGCAGGCATTTATATTGGGTGAGGAATTTATCGGGAATGACAAAGTCGCATTAATTCTTGGCGATAATATTTTCTACGGTTCGGGCTTGTCAAAGTTGTTGCAGTCTTGCGCCAACCCTGATGGCGGTGTCGTATTTGCTTATCCTGTACAGGATCCTGAACGTTATGGCGTGGTCGAATTTGATGCTGCGAAAAATGTAGTTTCTATCGAGGAGAAACCCAACCAGCCAAAATCCAGTTATGCTGTTCCCGGTATTTATTTTTACGACAACGATGTCGTGGCAATTGCAAAAAGTATCAAACCATCAGCACGGGGAGAACTGGAGATTACGGATATCAACAAAGAATATCTGCGTCAGGGCAAATTAAAAGTCGGCATATTTGACCGTGGTACCGCCTGGCTGGATACGGGCACCATACAGTCCCTGATGCAGGCAGGGCAATTTGTTCAGGTAATCGAAGAGCGTCAGGGGATGAAAATAGGTGCAATTGAAGAGGTTGCCTATCGCATGGGCTACATAGAGCGACAACAGCTCTTGGCAATAGCCGAACCATTATGCAAGTCGGGATATGGCGAATATCTGAAACGTGTTGTTAAATAGCTCGAAGGTATAAGCTTATAAACAATATCTATGTTTTTAATTTGAATAAATAGTCAGGTTAACCAGAAATGTGACAGTGTCCGAATCTCAATCAAAAAGAATCTATCAAATAGATCTGTTTCGCTTTATTGCGGCATCTGCGGTGGTATTGTACCATTATTTATATCGGGGATATAAAGGTGGCAACATGTCCCTGCTGCATTTCGATGAGATCGGTGAATATTTTAAATATGGGTATCTTGGTGTCGACCTTTTTTTTATCATCAGCGGTTTTGTGATCGCCTTTTCCATCAAACATCGTTCGTTGCCCAAATTTTGCTATTCACGTTTTAAACGCTTGTATCCAATGTATTGGATCTGTTTGATCATAACATTTGTGACCGTTTATTTCTTTGGGGCGCCGCGCTATCTTGTGACATTCAAACAGCTCTTGGCCAACCTGACCATGGTTCAGGAACTGTTCGGACAGGGAAATATCGATGGGGCGTATTGGTCTCTCTATGTTGAACTGAAATTTTACCTTATTATCGCGGTGTTTCTTGTTATAAGTAGATTTAAGCAGGTGAGCCTCGACTATCTTGTCTACTTCTGGCTGTTGTTGTCAAGCTTGCGGCTGTATGTTGGACCATCCGAAATTTATGATACTGTCCACCACCTTTTCATTCTGGACTGGAGCGCTTATTTTATTGCAGGCATCGTATTTTGCCAGATTTTTCTGCAGGGACCGGCTGTAAAGCATTTTATTGTATTGTCCTGGTGTCTGTACTTGTCGATTGATGGCGCCATTGGCCGTATTCATTGGCTGGCAAGGGCTTTTCACAGCGATTTTTCACCCTATATAATTGCGGTGACCATCATTGTGTTTTATATGATGATGTTACTCGTCTCCTGTAAGAAACTACAATGTCTCAACTCGCCTAAATTTATCAAAATTGGGATGCTGACCTATCCCTTATACCTTATCCATCAGCATATCGGTTTTATTATTTTCAACCAGCTTCACGGCTACGTAAATAAATATGTGCTTGTTTCTGCCGTTACGCTCCTGATGTTGGGTGTTGCCTACATCCTCAGCGATTGGGTAGAGCCTCGTGTAATGAGGCTCTTTAAGCGATAGTATTTGTCTCGATAGTGTTAAGCTCGTCAAATAACGACATTAGCTTCGATTTCCTGAAATAGAGACGCTACAGAATGAAAAAGCTCAGTATGATCTAACACCGAGCTTTCTGTTTTTCATGGCATCATGGACCAGATACGGAGTCGACATGACGTACGTACGATTTTAGTAACAATTATTTCACAAGGGGGCAATCAAAAGCTTATAAAAAGCAATTGACCGCCATTGTGTTAAAAAAGATCTGTGGTGTAGTACTTCGTTTGTCAGAAATCTAGTAGACAATATTTCCTTGGTAGATCAGGGAGCTCACCGGTGAAATACGCGAAATAGCTTCCGCCGAACAGCTTGCATCGATAAGTGCGATATTTGCGTCGTCACCGGGTTTTGGCCATTGCTGTTGCCCTTTGTCATCCAATGGAATCGGGCCTGCGGTTGCCAGCTTTAACATACGTGACAGACCGTACTCAGTGACCTGTCCATATACCTGGGCTGCTATATTGGCTTTTTGCAGCACACTTCCTGTCCCAAAGGTGTTCCAGTGATCGACAATGCTGTCGTTTCCGGTCATCACCGTGACCTTGTTTTCCAGGAGTGTTGGGATAGGCATAATCAAGCCAGCGAAAGGAATCGTAGAGACTATGCCAATCTGCGCTGCACCGAGCTGTTCCGCGATCTCCTGTTGTTTGGCTTTCTCGAGCTTTCCTAAAACAAAACAGTGACTGAGGTAGGTTTTTCCCTTTAATGTAGGATTTTCATTTACTTTTTTGATCAGATACTCCACCGTCTTCAATCCGGATTCTCCAGACTCATGCAAATGGATATCAATTCCTTTTTTGTGATCCAGCGCTAGCTGAACGGTGAAATCCATTGTTTTCTCAATGGCACCATCAATGGTAAAAGGATCCACGCCACCGATAAAATCAATATTGGTCTTCGCTGCTTCCTTCAGGTATGGCACGGAATCCGTGTAGTATACGCCATGTTGTGGAAAGGCAACGAGTTCAGCTCCGAAGCTATTTTTTTTATTTTCCAGTGCGATCTGTAGATGACGTAGGGAATCTAACTTAGAGGTAGGTTCTATGTTTACATGGCTGCGCGCGAAGGCTGTGCCCTTGGATTGCAGTAATTCAATCAGTTTCTCCGCTTTATAGGTTGAATTTTTAAGCAGTTCAGGAAGGATCTGTTGTTCGAGTGCAATCATGCCTTTTACACCGCCTGCCCCACGTCGTACAGCTTGCCATTTATCACCGTAGAATGTCTTGTCCAGATGGATGTGCATATCTCTAAATGAAGGGAGCATCAGACGGCCTTTTGCATCTATGGCATTGGCATCGGTACTGTTGGGCCCAATTTTTTTGATTTTTCCGCCTTCGATCTGTACAGTAAAAAGACCGGTTTTTGTTGCGATGACATTGCCATTTCCATCATATTCAAAGCCTGTTTCCAATAAAACATTCTTTAGGATATAACTTTTTTTGCCTTGGTGCCCAGCCAAAGTTCGCGGACTAAGTTCCCTACGGTCTTCGGCGACGAGCATGCTCGGGACCAATGTTGCTCCGGTGAGTGCAAGAGCTGAGTTCCGTATAAATTCTTTGCGTGTAAGCGCTATTGGTTTCATTTTATTTTCCATTTACGGTGCAATCTAACTGATCCATTAAATAAATCAGCCTTTTACAAAGATATATAGAGAGAGCTTTAGTATTACTGGGCAATTTCTGCCATTTCTTGTGCGATTTATCTTTTTTCTCTAAAATCACTGGGACTTACACCCGTCTGCTGCTTAAAGAAATTTGAAAAATAGGCTTGGTCCGCAAAGCCTAATTCAAACATAATTTCCTTAATGGAGGATTCCGTACTTTGGAGAAGGCGTTTTGCCTCTACACAGATCCGTTGATGGATGAGCTGGGTGGCGGATATCTTCAAATGTTTTTTGCACAGAATATTGAGATAGTTGGGGGAGATATGCAGCTTCTCGGCATAAAAAGCAACTAATTTCTGTTCCCTGAAAAACTCGTCTATCAGCATATTGAATTTAGCAAGACGGGGGACGGATTGATAGACTTTAAATTCGGTGAAGACATGCTCTGCCTCCCTGCTGACGATGGCGGCGATCACGCCGGCACGTGCTGTGATCAGGGGAATCAATGAATGCTCACGCTCCAGCTCTTTTTTGACCGATTCAAATTCGTAATGTAGCAGGGAGAAGGCTTCTTTAGTCAGGTCGATCACTGGATGGTTCTGGTAGTTGGTAAAGGAAAAGCGAAAGAAGGGCGCGAAATGCTCAAAAAATGAGCGTTCGATCATCAGTTGGTAGCCAATTGTACCGGCATAAACGTGCCACTTATGCATTTGGCCCGGGAATAGCACATGTACCTGATGATTTTTAATCGGGTAGTCAATCGAATCAATCGTATGGACACCAGAGGCGGTATCAAATAAATTGATAATAAAAAAATCGTGCTTATGGGGCTTTTCTATCAGCCTTTCGCCATGTAATTCATTGAAGAGCAGTTCTTCCCGGCCGGCGGTCTGTTCTTTGCGAAAACCATCCAGCCCAATGACCGGTGCCCAGCTATTAGCATTTCGTTTATCCATAGTACAATGTCTCAGACCTAAAATACGAAAAGCCCATAGCATTTGAGGCAATGGATTAAAATAAACCAGTTATTCGATACGGACTGTCCTGATGTCGGCAAAGAACAATAGTCATTTTCCCAATTCTTTCCTAAATTCGGAATACATTTGTAACGGGTAAGGAAAAGTTGAATAGCGGTGAGATTGGTTAAAAAAACAATTGTCCAATGAAAGTACTTGTAATTGAAGACGAAGCGGAATTGAGGGAAACATTGAAAGACTCTCTTGTTAAAGAAGATTATATCGTAGAGACCGCCAGCGATTTTAGATCGGCGGTGGATAAGGTCTCGGTCTATGACTATGATTGTATTTTGCTGGATATCATGCTTCCGGGGGGGAGTGGATTGCAGGTCTTGGACCTACTTAAACAGGAGGGTAAATCGGATAATGTCATTATCATTTCTGCGAAGGATTCCCTGGATGACAAGCTGCGTGGGCTGGAACTTGGAGCCGATGACTACCTGACCAAACCCTTTCATATCGCCGAGTTAAATGCCCGGATTAAAGCGGTATTGCGCAGAAAACAACGTGATGGCAAAAATACGTTGGCAATGGGCAATCTGCTGCTAGATCTGAATGAACGTAGTCTTTCGATTGCCGGTGAACCTGTCGCACTGAATAGAAAGGAGTTTGATATCCTCAATTATTTTTTGCTGAATAAAAACCGCCTGGTCAGTAAGAGCGCATTGGCAGAGCATGTTTGGGGAGATAATACCGATCAGGCAGATAATCTCGATTTTATCTATTCCCAGATTAAAAATCTTCGAAAGAAATTTTTGGCGAAACAGGCGGATGTGGACTTTGAGGCGGTCTATGGCATAGGATATAAACTTGTTGAAAAATGAAATTAGCCAATCAGACACTTAAATATCTCTCTATTTCGGTGCTGGTCGTCATTGCGGTATGGTCGACCATCTTTTATTTATTTATGCTGGAAGTGATCCATGATAATATAGATGAGGAATTGGAGAATCAAAAGCGCTTAATTATTCAGGAGCTGGCTTCTGAGGCAATTGTATCTCCGGATCTGGAATTTGGGGTTAACAATTATAAGGTACGTGAAATTTCTGAACAGCAGGCGATCAACATGCAGAATGTATATAAAGATACCATGCTTTATATGCAGGATGACGATGATCCTGAACCTGAGCTCGAGCCTGTGCGTATGCTGACAACGGCTTTTGAGCATAAAGGGCATTACTACGAGCTTGCGATTATTAATTCGATGATCGAGGAGAGTGACCTGATCAAAAACCTGTTTTATTCTGTTCTGATTTTATTTGTCCTGCTGGTGGTCAGTATTGTGTCGATCAATAAGGTGGTTATCGAACGATTATGGAGTCCCCTGTATCATTTTTTGGATCAGCTGACCAAATTTCGTCTTGGGAAATCGGACGACAAACCGGCGATGGATACCGAGATTATGGAATTCAAAGATTTGCAGTTTGCTGTAACAACATTGATTCAACATAACGAGGAAATCTATGAACAGCAGAAGCAGTTTATCGGGAATGCTTCACATGAATTGCAGACACCTTTGGCGATAATGATCAACAAACTTGAAATGGTGGCTGAAACAGAGGGCTTGCAACCTGAACAGGCAAATGCAATTGCCGAAGTATTGAACACTGCGGAGCGATTGGTGCGATTGAATAAGTCACTATTACTGCTTACAAAGATTGAAAACAGGCAATTTTTAAACAACGAGGATCTTTCGCTCAACACCCTTGTGACACATATCGTCGAGGAACTCGAAGATATGGCCGCATTTAAAAATATCACGATACAGGTACTACAACAACTGGAGCTTAACCTACAGTTAGATAGTTCTCTGGCCAATATCATGGTGTCAAATTTGATCCGTAATGCTTTGTTCCATAATATCGAGGGCGGGGAAGTTACTATCACGATCACTGAAAATGCGCTGCTGGTTGCAAATACAAGTGTTCAGGGGCCTTTGGATGTTGAACAGGTATTTTCAAGATTTTATAAATCGGATGCTTCCTCCAAGGGCACAGGGTTGGGTCTTGCAATTGTTCAGGCCATCTGTCATCTCTATGGTTTTGAGATTTCATATGATTATGACAATAGCCGGCATATATTTAAACTGAATTTTCACCCGGCATAATTTTCATTCCCAAATCTTTACAGAATCAGGGCTTTACTTTGTAATACATTAAGGAAAGTAAAATGATGAAATGTAAAACAATACTAAGTGCATGTATCCTAGCACTTACAACGATTGGAGCTTTTGCTCAGGATATTCCCCAAAGTCAAGTACCTGCTGTCGTGGTAAATAGTTTTCAGCAAAAATTCCCGAAAGCAAAAGGGGTTGACTGGGAGCTGAAAGCGGGTCTTTATGAAGCCGAATTTGAAACGGGTCTATTCGGAACAGACCACGAAGTTTGGATTCAGAGCAACGGTAAAATTGTGCGCCATAAGGAAGAACTTGCAAAAAATGATTTACCAAAAGCGGTGATTGCCAATGTGAAAAAGGAATTCCCCGGCTATCGTATCGAAGATGTCAAAAAGATTACGGAGGAACAAAAGGTTACTTATGCATTCGAAGTAAAAAATGGATCAAACGAATGGAAACTTGTGGTCGATCCCAAAGGGAATGTGTTAGGAAAAGTAAGAGATTGATGATGGTAAGCTTATTTTAACAAAGCATCCTTGTTACATCTTTGTTTCTTGGTATTCAATTGTTTTGGCACGGATGTCAATTTTTACGTCGTAAAAAAGACTGTTTTGTGTTTTGTTGTAATAATAAATCTGATTTTCTTTTACCCAATTCGATTTCGAAATTGAGTCATTTAGGGGAAAGGTGCTTATTTGTTGTAGATTGTTATCGATTTGACGAATCGCTTTATCACTGAGTTTGATTTTATAAATTAAATCGTAGTCGCGTAATTCGTCATAGTAATCATCGCGCAAAACTTCTATATCATCTCCAATGGAGAATCCAAGCAGTGATTCTACACGATCTTTACTCGGCTCTCTCCAATTGAATAGATATAACCAAAAGATAAAAATAGGAATCAGGAGGCTCAAAAAAATCCAGGTTACCCATTTGGATTTATTTGTGAATTGGTAGAAGATAAATAATATTAGTCCTATCAGAATTGTAAAAAATAGGGCTAAAAAAATAGTCATAAATTGTTATTGATGTGTGTTACCTGCTAATTCAATATAGCGAATATAAATAATTTGGATAAAAAACACCTAGTTAGCCTTCCTAACTAGGTGTTTTTTATTAAAATAGTCGTCGCTTTAAATTAATCTTCACCCTCTTCGGCATGCATCTCAAAGGATAGTTGGATGATATCCTCTCCGGGATATTTCGCTACATAGTCGGCGCGGTTCCAATCCGAACGGGTTATCGTAGCTTTCGTCGCTGCGTCCTTAAATTTTCGTAGCACGAAGGCAACATCTTTTTCCCCCGCATTATCTTTTCCGGCTGTAAAATAGCTCGTGATACCAGTCGTTTCAACGGCACCTGTTACAGTCGAACCATCCCCATAAGTTGTTTCTTTTGTCTGAAAGACTGCACCGCTTGAGGTCGTGCTATTGGAATTCAAAACAAAAACGCCACCGGTTAAGAAGGCTTTATAAAGGCTTGCTGTTGCTTTATCTTTAATATATTGCCCCTGAATTTCCTGCCCTGCGGCATCAAATTGTTTGAAGTCAATTTTATAAACACCTGCGGGCTTGATATGGGCGTGACCATCTCCTAATGCCTTTCCGCTGTTGTCAAAGCTCACTGAAATAGGTTCTACCCCAGACTTATCAGCGATATCGTGGAAGTGATCGCCATGGGCATGGGCATCGACTTCGGTAAAGACCAGTTTAAAAGCAACTTTGGCATCTGC
Organism: Sphingobacterium sp. DR205; assembly: GCF_011064245.1. NCBI lineage: Bacteria > Pseudomonadati > Bacteroidota > Sphingobacteriia > Sphingobacteriales > Sphingobacteriaceae > Sphingobacterium > Sphingobacterium sp. DR205. The sequence continues at coordinate 384,180 of NZ_CP049333.1, forward strand.
CGCCTGTATCGTCAATGGCGACTCTACGGTTGTCGAATTCCCGGCTTTGTCGGTTACTGTAAAGTGAAAATGATATTGACCGGCAGGCGTTTCAGATGGAATGTCCATGTGTTCATGAAAAGTTGCATTTTTTTTACCGACATATTTTTCGTCGGTATAAACTTTGGCTAATTTGAAGTTACCTCCGCCCTCCTGGTGGATTTCGATAACAATCTTGTCGATGAGTGCCTCCGCCACAATATCACCTTCTAAATGGAGATCCGAGCCTGCTTTTACTGTTTTATTATTGTCGGATCCGATTTCCAGGGTACCGATTTCGGGTTTTGTTGAGATGGGGATATCGGCATCGTCTTTCTTACAGGAAGACAGAAAGCCAAAGATAAGCGCTGTAAACAGCAGGAATAAGTTAATGTTTCTAGTTTTCATGTTCATTGGATTTGAATTTTATAATAAAAAATAATTGAAGTATAGTTGCATGTTAAGAGGCGTTATTCCACGATACGTACGCTAATTCCGCGTTGTATGCTCCAGCCGGATTGATCCGTCACTTGAATCATAAAATGGTAATTTCCGGGATCGATATCTGCGGGGATGTCAATCTGAAGTTGGGCATCATACTGTTGTGGTTGTCCGGGTATATTGACGGACTTGACAAGTACAAACGGTTTGACAGGTTTTTTGACGGGTTCTAATGTACATTCCTCTACCTCGGTACTGTGGGAGTGATGGTCAAAATTGTGATGCATGCTAATGCTATAACCACCCAGACCAACATTATCCGCTAGCTTGCCTTTAAAGGTGAAGGAGGATCCTCGTTTGATTTGACTGCACATTTTTGGAAAGGCAGTTTCTGCGCTGAGATCAATGGTTGGTTTTTCGGTGTCAATAGCCTCTTTATCCTTTTTACAAGCCAAGACCGAAAAAAGCAATAGCGCCATCGTGGTATATTTTATGTGTGTTTTCATGATATTATGTTGTTTTTTTATATTATTATTCATTAAATCAACATGTTAACTTGTGCTGTTCTTTCCAAATGGGACTCCTATGGAAATCGTTATATTTCTCCCTTGTTCTGGCAAAGCGATGAGGCGATAAAAACTGGTGTGATCCATGTATTTACGGTCGAAAAGATTCTGCACCTGTAGGCGTAATTGGATTTTCGAGCGATAGAGCTGCACCTGTGTGCCCGCCCGGAGATTGAAAATCTGATAACCATCACTTAGATTCTCTGGAGGAACAATATTGGATTGGCCCATCGTCCATTTACAATCCAACGATATATAGGAATCTTTGAAATGTGTTTTGTCTTTTGGCAACCAGCTCACATCAAACAATAGTGAAGGTGCTGGAGAGAAGGGTAGGGTATAGCCTTTTTTGCTGCCGGATAACTGTTTGGAGCGGACATACTCGCCCAATAGTTCTACTTTCCAATGCAGTAGTGGACGATATTCCATTCGTATCTCAGCGCCATAACGGCGTACTTTACTTTCTGAATATTCAAAAATTTGATTTCCAGCGCCGTAGTACTGATCATAGCGCGGCGTAGGATTTAGATAGATGTAGTTTGTGAAATAATTGAAAAAAGGAGTAAATGCAATATAACTGTTCGTTGTGCGTCTGGCTAAGGAAAAGTCAGCCTGATAGGATTGTTCGGGAGAAAGGGATGCATCCCCTTTTTCGTAACTGAAATAGTGGTAATTAACCCCATTCGCCGCGAGTTCCTGTGCCGATGGCACACGAAAACTCTTTCCAATATTTATTTTGGTTTCCCATGGACCAAATTGTCGTGCTGCCCCAAGTGACCAAACTAAACTACTGAAACTACGGTCCACGGCGTTTGCCCGGACAACTTTCTTCAATTGACCGTCTTCCAATTCAGACTCGAACCAATCTTGATAAAATGAGGTTTGAATCTGGCTATTATCATAGCGTAACGCTCCATATAATGTGGTCTGTGCATCGAGCTGATAGTGGTCATGAAGGAAAAATCCGATTGCCCTTTGCCGGAAGGATGGAATAAGAAAACTCCAGCCATCAATCATATTATCCTGATATTCGCCGTTAGCTCCTATCGTCAGTCGGTGGGCTGACCATGCAAATTGATCTTTTATGGTAATGTTATAAATATTTTTGTCGTAAAGTCGCTCTAATTGCATCGGTATGGTCATGTATGCCGGGTATTCTGGGGGCATATAGCCATGGGCCTTGTATTTATTGTATTCTTTTCTGTGATTGCGCTGATAGCCGAGGTCCACAGCGAGTTTGTGTGTGCCCAAAGCGAGAGTGTTGCGACTGATTAACTTGAAATGATTGATATGCTGGCTAGGGTAAAGAATATCGCGATTTGAACGGTCGTACAACGCTGTATCTACCCCTTGTGGCTCTAATCCATGGGCATTGGCGAAAAAACCAATTTTAGTGTGATAATTACTTAAATAAAGAATCGAGGAAAAACGCTCGGTAACATAACCGCTCCGCAATTGGAAATTGTTCTCGCGACCTGCTGTATTCCGTACATAACCGTCTTTGAGCGGTACTGGATAGTTGTATACATGTACTGTATCGGTTGGGACACGATAGTCTCCATAATCCAGAAGCGTCAGACCGCCCCCGAAAACCCAATTCCCTTTTCGTCCCTGTAACTGCAGGGATCCTCCATATGTCGCATTATTGGATTTAGTCAATAGATTGAAGATCCCTTTTAATCCATCTTTTTGTAGCTCTGCAGGTGGTGATAACCGGATAACGCCGCCGATGGCATCCGATCCATACATAAATGAGCTTGCCCCTTTGATGATTTCGGCAGTGCCAATGCTGTACTGATCAATTTCCAGCCCATGATCCAAACCCCATTGCTGCCCTTCGTGCTTAATCCCATTTTCTAGGGTGGCTACCCGATTAAAGCCTAGACCCCGAATTTGTGGTTTGGATTGGCTGGCACCTATACCTATCGCATTGACGCCGGGTAGCCGACTTAAGGTCTGCATCAAGCTGCCTGCCTGATATTTCTGTATGGAATCGCTGGTTAAGACATCCACAGATAGTGCGCCCTCCGAAGAATGTTTATAACGTTTGCCCTCAACATGTACCTCACGCAGTCCAATGGTTTTTGCTGCTTTTTCTTGTGCAAAAACAGGATATAGGATGCCGTAGGTGAATAATAGAGTGAAAATCGTACGCCTGTTCATCAATTGTTGAGCTGTTTGTAAATTATGTATTGCAATTAAGTTGCAACAAATATAGCTAAAAAGGTTTTAAAAGCAACTGTGTTGCGAAATTAATTTCGTGATAATAAATCCCTGAAATCAGTGATAAAAAGAAATCTGTAGCTCAACTATCTTTGAGTAAGTTGATTAAAGGGTTACTACGGCAGTTTCTTCGAGGTCAATACGGAATGGATAGGAGGGAGCGTTTGTAAATAAGAAAACAAATAAATTATAAAATATATCAACAATGATGAAACAATTTATAACAGGCATCTTGACCGTAGCGGTACTGACGATGTCAAGTTGTGGTTCAGGAACGAAGGATCCTGCAACTTATAACAATTCAATTATTACGGTCATCAATGGAAGTGAAAAGCATATCACTGATATGAATGCTGCCATGAATGCATCTGATTATACGAAGGCAGAGCAGGTTCGTTCGGATTGGGAGAAAGCCTTGAATGAAGATATCAAGAAAGTGGAGGATCTCGGTGATTTCAAAGGTGACGCCAATTTTCAGAAGGCGGTACTCGATGGGCTCAACGGGTATAAAAAGATCGTTACCGAAGACTATCCAAAACTGATCGAGTTGCGCAAGAACAAAACGCCTGACGCTACTGCCGAATCGGCACTGCTGGATAATATCAATAAAGCCTTTGAAAATATGAGCAACGGTGTGAATAAAGCATCTACCGAATTTGAGGGTAAATATAAGGGCTAGAAACTTAGTCGATAAGCGCCACTGAAGCCGTGTCATGTTTGATGCGGCTTTTATTTTTACTGAGAAATTAGAAAAGGTCATTATATTGTTGTTATACAAAATTTATTGGCTGTTCGTGTGAGACGAGATGTGGCTAGGTAAACAGATCGTTATACCGTAAAAAAGGAATTGTCCACACGATTTTATTCTCAGGAGTCTGAACAGTACTTAAGGCCGCTATTTCGAGCCTGGATAAAACAAAAGGATAGACGAAGGAGGATTAAGTCGATACGATTTAAATTCTTGACTATGGCTATTAGTAAACAATGCATTGGGATAGATATCTCAAAAGCGACATTCACAGCATGTCTGTGTCAGTGTTCAGATGATGGAGAATTAGTGTTCTCCAAGACAGTGGATTTCAGTAATGATAGCAAAGGGTTCAACCAGTTTCTGCGTTGGGCCAAAGGAGTCATTGCGAAAGATGCAGCACTTGTTTTTTTGATGGAGGCTACCGGTGTGTATTATGAGAACCTTGCCCACCATCTGCATAAGATTAAGAAAAGGGTTCATGTTGTTCTTCCCAATACGTCAAAGCACTATTTTTCGAGCCTCAATATCAAGACCAAAACGGATGCTGTTGATGCACGGATCCTGAGTCAATTCGGTGTAGAAAGGATCCATAAAGCATGGAGTCCTCCACCACCAGTCTTATTGCAGCTGAGAAATCTGACCAGATACCATGTCCAGCTACAGGAGCAGAAAACGGCATTAGGTAACATCAAACATAGTAAGGACTGTTCGCATGCTCTCCAGATCTTTATACTAAAAAGCAATAAAAAACTTATTTCTGAGATAGATAAGGAGATTGGCAGATGCATCGGGGAAATCAACAGGCTGGTAAAGTCAGACCTGGGGCTCCATAAAAAAATAGAGAAGCTTGCAACAATAAAGGGGATTGGAATGATCACCATGGTTACCATTCTTGCCGAAACAATGGGGTTTGAACAGTTCGGTAGCGCCAAACAACTTGTCAGCTATGCTGGATACGATGTTGTTCAGCGGGAATCTGGGACATCTGTAAAAGGAAAAACCAGGATCTCGAAAAAGGGGAACAGGTATATCAGGAATGCGCTGTATTTTCCGGCTATGGTAGCTTGTAGGCATAATTCTGTGCTAAAGGAAGCTTACACGAGAATCATCCAGAAAAAGCCGTCAAAAATGGTCGGACAGGTTGCCGTACAGAGAAAATTATTAATCTTAATGTATACACTTTGGAAAAATGATACCGTGTTTATAGAAAATTATAAAGTAAGTAGTCCCGATCCGAAAACCGAGACTACACTAGATAGTTCAGAAGCTGAACTTCTTTAGAATACAAAAATACTTTTTTGTCTAAATATTTGGAATTTAAAACAGTACCTTTTTTTATAGCAGCATTAGCTGAGTTTGGCGAGGAATGGGAATTTAACATGAGATGCAAATGAAATGTTAAAGCCGAAGGACTTTTCATTGAATCTCGTATTTTTATGTAGATTTATGCGACAAAATGCTGGTGTAAAACCTGTGCGATCAGTTAATTTTTGTGATAGCGGCAGGAATACAACGATCTGTATGATTAGGGAGGACTCCCTATACTGCGAAAGATAATTTAATATATTATATCTAATGAAAATTATATCTGTTTTATCCAGTACCATCACCTTGTTTTTTCTGTTCGCTGCAATAACGCTCCGGGCACAGGATGATCAAAAGAAGCTGGATTATTTAGTATTGATGAATGCGGATACCCTATATGGGAAGATTTCATCTGTAAAGGACAATAAACTTAAATTTGAAAATCAACAAAAGGAAAAGTTGACTTTTACACCTGACCAGGTGTACCGTGCGTACTGGCAGTCCAAAAAGAAAGTATATGCACCATCCTATGTAGAAAAAGGATTGGAAGTGGTCCCCGGAACAAGCCCAAAAATGTATCGCATACAGAAGGGAACAGATCAGGATCCAACTTTTGCGGAAGTGCTGGCCGATGGTGAAATAATGGCCTATTATGTTTCAGAACTAAAATTTAGTGGCGGTGCCGCAGTAAATGTTGGTGGCGGTGGTGCCGGAATGATGCCAACTATATTGGTTAATAAGAATAAATATGCATATGCACTGAAAAAAGGAACTGGTGAGGTCGCTGAAATCAATAGCAACAACAATGGCCTATTTAGCAATGCTAAAAAGAAAAGACAGATTACCTTCACGCAGTTAATTAATGATGAGCCAGAGTTACTTGCTGAATTTGAAAAGGAGCAAAAGTATAACTATGATGTGTTTATCAAATACATTGTACGATATAATGAGCTACAGCAGGCAAAAGAATCTCCGTCAGACCAATCCAGACTGTTTATTTACTAACTTTCATCCATTTACATTTCGAAAAAAAAACAACATATGGCGCTTATTCTTTTTATTGTACTGACTATCATTGCTGCTTATGGTTTTTGGCTTTTGTTTGAGAAGGCGGGGCGTCGTGGCTGGGAGGGTATTGTACCTGTTTATAGCCAATGGATTCAAGGACAGATAACCAATCGGCCTGTCTGGTATATTGTATTGTTGATCATTCCGATCGTGAATGTCTTTGTCTTTTATAATTTATACCTGGATTTCATCCATTGTTTTGGTAAAAGAAGATTTTGGGAAAATTGTGCTGCGGTGCTGGTCCCTTTTATCGTATTACCGCTCTGGGGAAGAGATAAAAACGTTCAATTTCTAAATGGACTTTATGCTAAAAAACTGAACGCTTCAGCTGAGGGTGCACAGCTGAAAAAAGAGGATAAGCTGAGGCTGCTGCATGAATCCTACAATGAATTTAAAACCAAATATCCCTATAAGAAATCTATGGTGCGAGAGTGGGCGGATGCCATTGTCTTTGCGACGGTTGCCGCAACGCTGATCCGCGGTTTCTTGCTGGAAGCTTTTATGATCCCTTCGGGTTCTATGCAACAATCGCTTTTGATCGGCGATTATTTGTTTGTCAGTAAGTTGAATTATGGTCCCCGTATTCCCAATACGCCGATTGCTTTTCCTTTTGCACATCATACCATGCCTTTATTTGGTGGTAAAGCATTTTCTGAACTGATCGAACTTCCTTATAAGCGGTTGCCCGGTTTTCAGGAGATCAAACGTAATGATGTCATTGTTTTTAATGCGCCGGCCGGAGATACTGTCGCGATAGAGAATCAGGATCAGCCTTATTACGATCTGGTTCGCTCCATGGGTTACGAAGCCGTCCATCAACAGTTTACTATTCAAACACGTCCAGTGGACAAGCGGGAGCATCTGATCAAACGCTGTGTTGGAATGCCGGGTGATAAAATCAGCATGCGCGATGCTGTACTTTATGTAAACGATCAACCCGGCTTCGTTGCTCCAGAAAGTCAGATGGATTATACCGTGATGACTGATGAGACAGGCCTGGATGAACAGCGAATGCGAGATATGGGTATCGAAATCGCACAGATTCAGCCCGGAGTTTATATGGTCTTTCTAACACCTGAGCAGGTTAACATGGTAAAATCTTGGTCCAATGTTAAATCGATGCAGATGAACCTGCGCAAAGCAGGGGAACCGGAAGCCAATACATTCCCGAATGATCCGCAGTACAAATGGAATTATGATAACTTTGGACCTTTTGTGATTCCAAAAAAAGGGATGAAAGTCGCTCTGAACGCGCAAACATTGCCTCTTTATGAACGCGCGATCAGGGTCTATGAAAATAACCGCCTGGAAAAGAGGGCGGATGGTTTATACCTGAATGACAACAAAGTGGATTCCTACACATTCAAAATGGATTACTATTGGATGATGGGGGACAACAGACATAATTCGTTGGACGCAAGGGATTGGGGCTTTGTGCCGGAGGATCATATTGTGGGTAAAGCTTTATTTACCTGGATGAGCTGGAACACAAACGGAAATGGATTTTCTAAAATACGGTGGAACCGGATTTTTATGGGTATAAAATAAAAGAATATCCCAAAGCGGAATATTTGAGATAAGACTGCTAGAGTGGGCTTATTTACATGTTTAGATAACTAGGGATATTCAGAAAAACCCCAACTATTTGATAAATAAATAGTTGGGATTTTATTATCTTCGTGTATTCCCCCGAATAATAAGGTTAGCGGCCAAAATCGGGGTAACGGTCATCAAAAAGATATGCGAAAGATACAAAAACTTAGCGAACTTCAGCCAACTTTAGCCTTCAGCGAATACGATATTTTCAAACAGTACGAATCAAGTTTTCACCTGAGTGAACTAGGGCGGCTTTATCGGAGTATTCCATTTTCCGAGCTGGCAGCGAGCCTGGGGCAACGGGAAAACCGAGTTGGCCGCCGGTCCTATTTTAGCGGGGCGGGTAAAGTGGCGCTGATGGTGCTGAAATCCTATACGGGGCTTTCCGACCGTGACCTGGTCGCCCAGCTTAATTCCAACCTCCATTATCAGCTTTTCTGCGGTGTTCGGATCAATCCGTTAAAGCCGCTCGATAATTTTAAGATCGTCAGCGAGATCCGCTGCGAACTTGCCAGAAAACTTGATATCGGCACCCTTCAGCGGGTGCTTGCCGGTTACTGGAAGGCCTGGTTAAAGGACAGCCATGTACTGATGAGCGATGCGACCTGTTATGAGAGTGATGTTCGCTTTCCCACGGATATCAAACTGTTATGGGAATGCGCGGAATGGCTGCAGGGGCAATTGCGGAGCATGGCAAAGCTGTCGGGCCTGCGGATGCCGCGCAACAAATTTGACAAACAGCGCCTGCGTTACCGTATCTATAGTAAAAAGCGCAAGCGTGGGAAATCAGAGACGCGCGTGCTGAAACGCAGCCTGCTCCACCTGGTTGGCAAGCTCATCGGTCAGTGCGGGGATATCATGGCCCTTGGTACAGCCAATCTTCCTGGCCGCTTTCACAGACGGCTGTCCATCATCAAAAAAGTACTCCATCAGCAACGGGAACGTTTTGCCGGGCGGGAAGTGAAGGGTCTGATCGTTAGTATCGACAAAGATTATATCCGCCCGATCGTCCGTGGCAAAGAAAGTAAAGGGGTTGAGTTCGGCGCCAAAGTGAACAGTATCCAGATTGACGGCATCAACTTTATCGAGCACCTGAGCTTTGATGCTTTCCATGAAGGGAACCGGCTTCCACAATGTATAGACCTACAGCAGTCACTGCTGAGAAAACGTGTCAGCCATGTAGCTGCCGATGCGCTTTACGCTACCAACGCCAACCGGAGCTGGTGCCGCAGCAGGGGCATATTCACCAGCTTTGTGCGCAAGGGTAAGCCTGCAGCTGATGAAAAAGAGCGCGGCAGGCTCCGCTCCGTGCTGAACAGGGAGCGCTCTACGCGGCTTGAAGGTAGCTTTGGCACAGAAAAACGGTATTATTCGCTCAGCCGTATCCGGGCCAGGACCAAGAAAACGGAAATCCTGTGGATATTCTTTGGCATCCATACAGCAAATGCGGTGCGGATGATCCCCAAGATGCAGGGCCAGCAGGAAAAAGCGGCTTAAAAGATCACAGAAAATAGGTGGAAGAACGGGTGTTCAGGGGACAGCTATGCCCAAAAAAACGAAAAAGCAGCTTTTTGGCAATGGGGTGCTTAAACCAGCGGAAAAATCTTACAAAGATCGGGATAACAGAACAAAAAATGGTGACCGAAATTATTCTGACCACCATTTTTTATAACATTTACTGAATATCCCTAACTAATGCGGACCAATCCTTTTGTGCCGCATTAGTTATAAATGAATTTTCTAAAACGCAAAGAAAATCTAGGGCCGCGGTCGAAACGTGTGCACGCCTGTACGATGATGTAAACGGAGGTCATCGCTAACAGCTGTTTTTATTGTAATGTTATTTTGATTAAGAAAGTATAGCCTAACATATTTTCTGCATCATTTGAAAGAAAGCTATGTCGAGATAGCGATAATACTCCTATTTTCTTATAATTTTTCCTTCGATTTTATTGCGACTATCCTTCGATTAAGATGCGCTAAATGGCGAATAATTTTCCATTGGTTTTAAAAAATAAATATAAAAATATATTGACTAAAAACAAGGAGATTCTTAATTAAATATAAAGATGCGATCCGCTTTTTTTATAAATTTATAAAACTACTATTTTCATAGACTATGCATAAGAAATTGTGCAATCGTTTGTTTTGATTACGCAATCGATTTCGTTTATCCCATTATGTCTGACTTTAAAAATATTGTTGTAGCATTGTTACATACTATCAATTATTAATAGGACCCGAAGTCCAAATTTATTAAAGCCGAAACTAAATTTATTAAAGCCGAAACTAAATTTATTTGCTAGCCGAATAACACCAATTTTTTTAATGCCTAAAGACATAAATCGAATGAAAAGACTATTTTGTTTTTTATTTCTTGTCCCTATGTTTCCAGCTGCGAAGGCTAATCACCTTAACTTTTGGGCCTCAAAACAAGATACTTCTGAAATCAATGAGGTTGACAAGCGATTGCTTAAAGGACGATTGGCTACTTTGTTGAAAAAGCAGGGTGTCAAAGACAGTCTAAACTTAAGAAACGTTGAAACACTACCTGTTGTCAGTATTCCGGAGGTTTTGAAAGGGCAAGTTGCCGGTCTCTACGTACAAGAAGCGACAGGCGAACCAGGTGCACCAAAGAATATGGTGCTTCGCGGGTTAGGATCGCCATTGTTTGAAATCAAAGACGCCGTTAATGTACAACCAAGCGTATTTATTAATGGAATACCCATCGCAAGAGACAACAACTTTGCTTACTCCATTCAACAGTATCAATTCAATCGTATTGGACCTGGAACCGACAACTTCGCAGGTATTGACCTCGCAACTGTAGAGTCTATCGAAGTGATAAAAGATCCGGTTAAATTGGCAAGGCTTGGACCGCTAGCAGCTAATGGAGCAATTTGGATCCTGACCAAACCTGGTCGAGCAGGGGAACGCCAAATTTCCATTAATACCTATGTTGGACTAGCCACAAAACCGGTAGTGACACCAGTGAATGCCCAGTATGAAAATATGTTCCGGTCGATATTCTATAATAAATATGGATCTGCAACAGACCGTTTGAATTATCCGGGCTATCTCAGTGATTCGACCAATGTAAATTATTATGGACCGGCCAATTGGAATGAAGAATATTATAAAACCACGCCGATTTACGGTGGAAGCATTGGTATCCGTGGGGGTAATGATCGCGCGAATTTTTCCTTTGTGGGTGGTTACACCAAAAATGCAAGCTCTGTCGACAAGACAAATATTGAGCGCTATAATGCCCTGTTTAACGTTAATATGGCGCCCTTCAAATGGTTGAATTTTGGCGCGACAATCAATGCAAGCCGTAGTTTAAGAGATCGCAACCGCAGTCTCAGAGATCGATTCGGTGAAGCGTCCTATGTACCTGATTTATCGGTGCCCATTTCACCAAATAAGGAAATGTATGCCCAGTATCTAGATATCTATAAAACGGCTTTGGATAAGAATACGGTCAATTTTTTAAATTCGCTGGTAACATTGGATCTTTATTTTCTCAAGAACCTAAAATTTAATACTTCCTTAGGAATTGATTATTCTGAGGGTGCAAGACAAGCTTTTTTCCCTGGTTCATTGATGGAAACCAATAACTATATGTCGAGTTATTTTGGTTTTAATCAGCGTTTGGTGTATAACAACCGTTTGGAATATAATCTGGAGTTTCAAGAACAGCATAAGTTGGATTTGACCTTAGGATCTTCTTATACGCAAGATCTGTATCGTTACAATTATGCACGTGCCTATGATGGACCTAATGATTTTATCAAGGTTAACGTGGTAAATGGTGATCCTAATAAGGAGGGGTATTTGACACCAATAGGTGGGTTATATGTGAACCGTTATAGTAACCGGGAGGATTTTCGATTGCATTCCCTGTATTTGGCTGCCAATTATAGCTACAAAAATCTCTTGGACTTAAATGCGGTATTACGTTATGATGGTTCTTCAACAATGCAACCTGATTCACGTTGGTTGATGACACCGTCATTCGCTGCGAAATATCATTTGATTCCCGAAAATGAGGACAACTTATTTAACCATTTAGGCGTAAAGGGTTCCTGGGCGCGAATTGGGAAACCAGTATTTACGAGTAAATTTGCCATTGGCCCAAATTATACCGCAGATCTAAATTGGGGATCCGAAAAATCCTTGGTGTCCTATAATGGTTTCGCCGTTGCATCCAGACCTTATTCAGAAGGTTGGGTAGGTTACGATATCAAATGGCCTTACACAGATCATGCTGAATTGACCGTTGATGGAACCTTATTGGAGAAAAAAATTGATTTTGAAGTCTCCTTATACCAAAAGAAAGATGTAAATCAATTGATTAATTCACCAATTCCTGCTGAGTATGGTTATTCTGGACAAATTGTTAATGGCTTAAGTGTAAAAAACACTGGGGTGGATGTCAACCTGTCGGCAAAAGTATTGTCTAATCCTGAGACATTACAATGGAATACATCACTTAATCTAAATTATAATCAAAATAAATTGACGGCACTTCCAGGAGGGCGCAAGCAATTGAAAGTGGGTAATCGCCTATTAAAAGTAGGCGAGGCCATTGATCAGTTTTGGTTGTACGAAAATCAAGGATCTTATGATACCGAGGCGAGTATCCCCGTACAGAACGGTCAAAAACTTCAGTTTGACGGAGTGGATTTTGCCGCGGGAGACCCGATCTGGAAAGACCAAAACGGAGATTTTAAAATCAATGATGAAGATCGTGTCTTGAAAGGTAATGCTATGCCAAAACTAACAGGTTCGTTTCAAAACTATTTCAAATACAAAGGTTTCGACCTGAATATGCAATGGTATTTTGCGCTTGGGCATAAGGCCTTGAATCAACGCGCTTCAAATAAGTATAATTTCATCAATACCGAAAGCACCAATTCATTGGATGGGATTCGCGAAGTATTTCATTGGCAGCAAGATGTTGATTTGGATAAATACCCGATTTATAATCCTTGGAGCCCGATTGTTGCCTACCGTGTGGATCAAGATCTGTTTTTGGAAAATGCTTCTTTCTTAAAGTTGAGATCCTTGACGATAGGCTACGATCTTGCTCAATTGAACAATGTGAAAGACAAGATGAAGACCATTCGTAGAGCTTATGTTTACATTGCAGGTACCAATTTATTGACGATTTCCAAGTTTTCAGGAGCGGATCCCGAACTGATAGATTTTAATGGATATTATACAGGTTATGGACTACCATTGTCTCCAATGGTTTCCTTAGGCGTTAAGTTAGAGCTGTAATAATTTAATAGTAGAAAGAGTATGAAAAGATATAATCGATGGACGGTCATGTTACTGATGGCAATGGGCATAACTGCTTTTACGAGCTCATGTAATAAAAAATTGGATATCGTTGCATCCAATCTCGGCTCCGAGAAACTGGAATGGCAATCCATATCTGATACACGCGCGCACCTAATGGGCATTTATGGCCTGATGCGGGCAGCGTTGGTTGATAATTATGGGCATTGGGTGTATGGAGAGATGCGCTACGGTGATTTCACACCGTATTCCCGTGCCGATCTTCGTGTCGTCCAAGAAAATAAATTGAGATCAGCTTATCCTTTACTTAAAGATCTCACAGACTGGCGTAGATTTTATGCGGTCATCAATGCGGCATCGCTTTTTATCGAACGGGCTCCAGAAGTGATGGCCAAAGATAAGCGATATACAGAGCGCGATATGAAGTTTGATGTTGCACAAGCACGTACAATCCGTGCCCTGATGTATTTCTATATGGTCCGTATCTGGGGTGATGTTCCATTGTTAAAAGATTCGTATGATAACGGTTCTTTTGTGGAACTTGCGCGATCGACCGAAGCGACTGTTTTAGCTTTCGCGGAAACCGAACTATTAGCCGCGGCGCAGGATTTACCTTACCGTTATGCGGTCGGAACACAAAGTTATTATGGCGAAAGTTATGCTACTTGGGTCGGCGTATTGGTCAACAAAATTACAGCCTATTCCCTGTTGGCACACGTAGCGGCTTGGCAGGGCAAATACATCAATTCCGAGGTATACTCCCGATTTGTTATCGACAACTATTCACAAGCGAGTCTTGAATTGTTGACAACACCGGAATTGGTGAATCCAGCTGATGGTCTATTTGGGCCAAGTACGCGCGCACAGATCTTAGCAATTCGCTCTTCCTACGAATTGGGTGAAGCGACGAATACTGGGCATATCGAATCATTGACTTTGGGTTATCCAATTGTCACCAAAGCTAAACCGGATATCTATGTGAGCCGAGACACGATCAATAAATTGTTTGATGACGTCAACGACACGCGTTTCGGTATTGACTCGGTGTCGGGATTGGTACGGACTAATTACTTTACCAACTACAACGGCGATATCCCGATTTTTAGTAAAATCAAAGTCATCCGTAATGGTAATGGTGATTCTGATTTTTCCATTTTTGGATCGAACTTGGTTTTTACCCGCCTTGAAGAGATCTACTTACTGCAAGCAGAAGCAAAAGCTGTACTCAATCAGCGTGATGATGCCATTAAGTACCTCAATGTGATTAAAGAGCGCCGTGGCCTAAAGCCCTATATCAGCAACTCGCCAAAAGACTTATTGGAAGAGATCTTTTTGGAGAGAAGACGGGAATTGATGGGAGAAGGCTGGAGATGGTACGATCAAATACGTCTGGCAAAGATTAAGAAAAATAATCCAGTCATGAACGATTTAATTCAGAAAGGTGGAATCTATTGGCCGATCTCCTCGGATGTATTGGAAAGAAACTCCAAACTGGTGCAAAACTCATATTGGAAATAATAGAATAGATAATCATGAAAAACAAACATATTTTTTTAGGCTTATCGTTAATCGTACTGCTCTTTGGCATTGCTGGTTGTAAAAAAGGAAATACCTATTACGAAGATTTTCAGGTCAAGTATACCGAATTTGACGGAACTTCATTGGAATTTTTGGAATCACAAGGTAATACCTATGACTCCTTGTTGTTAGTCTTGGATCGTGTTCCTTCGGTACGTGCAAAGTTGAAAGATGCCAATGTCAAAACGACCTTTTTCGCCATGACGAACAGCAGTTTTACCAATGCTTTGGATGCCATGAACGGTGTACGAAAAGCGGGAAACAGATCTCCACTTTACCTCGAAGAAATTCCCCAATTGATACTTGATTCATTAACTTACCATTATGCCTTTGATGGTGAATACGATACTCCCTACTTGCGAGATTTTGTGGAAGGAAAGGTGATTAAAGCCATTGACGATTATAGTATGACCTTAAAATACAAAGTGACATCTGCTTCCGGTATCATTGGTGGCGGTCAACAACAGATCATATTGAGTGATATGAATAAGTCTATTTTTCAACGCTACTGGCAGGAAAGTGCGACATCTGTGGTGAATATCCGTACCCACAACGGGATGTTACATGTCCTGGCTCCAAGCCATAATTTCGGATTTAGTAAACTCGCTAAATTATTAAACAAATAGCATGGAAAAGAAAATATTTAAATCGGCAAAACAGTTATTGGTGCTCGGGATCGGACTTTTCATGCTGGCCTCATGTAATAAGTATATTCCGGATGACCAAGACTCACTGGGTACCGACGTGGTGTATAGCACCAACGAATTTATGCCATTGTTAGGAAGAAATACATTCTATAATAATATTGTCAATATAGGGCAGAATACCTCACAACCGCTCAATTTCAAGATTGTAAATGTGCGTGATATTGATGGACAGCTTTCAACACTTTTTGAGGATAAATTTCCGGTAAAAATCTGGACAAAGTCATATAGTGGTGAGGAGAAATCCATTGCAGAAATTGAAAGTAAACGTAAGGTAGAATATCGCCCAATTCTTGAGATTCTGGAGAAATCAGGTAATATAAACTTTTGGGGACAGGCCGTAAATTCAAATTTTGTCAAAGCACAGCCAGATTCAGGCTATGTATTTGATATCGAAATCAGTAACACTGGTGGACGCAGATATTTGCGGAATTTCAAATTAAAGCCTTATCGTGAGCGTGCATTTGAACCAAGCATCATGGATCCAGTGACAGGTTTATCGCCCCTTCCTTATACGCATCCCAGCAGGACAACCAATTTGTATGGTGAACGAACTGATCAATATATTTATCCAAGCCTAATTAATGTGTATTTCAATAAGTTGGAAAGCAAGGGGGCGGGAAGTAGAACCTTGACCATAAGTTTCTTGGATTCGTTAAACCGTCCAATAGATGTAAAGAAATTTGCAGCGACAGAATGGGGTAAATTAGTACATGGTTTCAACCACAGATTTGAAAATGGCAAGGTCATCTACGATGTTGCTTATCCAATTCCCTTGGCACCGATCAAAACTGATTATTCGTCAAGCGATGGTACATATGCCGTGATGAATTTCAAATTCCGCAGAAAAGGGCAGTTTGGTTTTCTTGAAGATTGTGGGATTGAGATGCCATTTGCGATCTACGAAGAAGGAGATTGGGAGATCCAGTTTCGCTTCACCAATGAAACGCCAAAATTTGACTGATGATGGACGGACTAATTAGCTTAAAGATTATGAAACAATTTAGCATAATATTAACTTTCATTTGCACCTTGTTTGTGGGGGAGGCATGGGCCCAAACCATGGTCAAGGGTGTCGTGAAAGGAAACGATAATAGGGCGCTCAGTGGCGTTTCTATACGCTTAGAAAACCCTAAACGGGATCTGGGAAAAACCGGAGATGATGGGCGATTTGTGATTTCGGTCCCAAACAGCGGGGTGATGATATTTTCCTATCAGGGCTATCGTACGGAGAAGTATACGATTGTTGCTGGCAAAAAGGAATACAATGTGACCCTCGAAAGTACCGCACAAGAACTGGAAGAGACTGTTGTCGTGGGGTACCAACAGCGTAAAAGAGAGACATTGACGGGGTCGGTAGTAACAATCTCCGGTAAGGAAATACAGGATATTCCTTCGGGAAACTTTGTTGACCTCTTGCAAGGTAAGGTTGCGGGTTTAAATATTCAGAACAATACAGGCAGCCCGGGAATGCGCGGAACAATGGCCGTCCGGGGGATGTCCAACTTTAATGTTTCGGGTAGCGGTGACAATACCTTTGTAACACCGACCTCACCTTTATTCGTTATTGATGGTGTCCCTATTGATGATAACTCGGGTTATGAATATGGATTTGAGACAGCCGGCCCCGGTGTATCGCCCATTTCTATGATTCCGCCAGAAGATATCGAAGATATTACGGTCATGAAAGATGCGCAGGCAACAGCAATGTATGGATCGCGTGGTGCCTATGGTGTTATTCAGGTGCGTACCAAACGGGGGAATTCGAAAGTGCCTATCGTAAATTATCAAGGTCAGTTTTTCCTGTCCGCAGTACCGCAATTGCGTCGCGTAATCGGTGGTAAAGGAGAACGTATGGTTCGTTTGGAGCAAATCCTGATGAATGATACAACATTGGCCGCAGCGCTGCGCCGTATCAATGATTCCCCAATATTGGCCGATTCCCTGAATCCCTATTATAATAACTCAACGGATTGGCAATCTTACTTCTACCGCAATACCATGAATCAGACGCATAATATTGGGATATCTGGTGGAGAACGAACATTCAACTACAAAGCCAATATGAACTATTATGATGAAAATGGGATCATTGCCAATACGGGTTTTAAAAGATATGCAATGACCTCCAATATGCAGTATGAACCGAGTGACCGTTTTAGGATGATGACCAATATCAATGTCAATGTGGCGCAAAATAAGATGGGCTCAGGGAATGCGTTGATGCAGACGGGGGTAGGTAAATCGGTTAACACAACCTCGCTGTACCCTTCACCTTCCTTATTTTCTGGAAGTATGGGGGCGTTATCGGCATTGGGCGTGGATGATCAGAATAAAACAGGGAATTATTTAGGGCAATTGGAATTGCAATACGTACCTATTAAAGATGTACGTGCATCCGTCACCTTAAACTATAACTATACAACTTCGACAAAAGATCGTTATACACCAGAGGTGCTTTTAGGGAACTCTTCAGAAGTATACAGTTATTATAGTAACAAAAGTAAAGTCTATAACAGGAATCAACTGTCCTATGTCAAGCCAATTAAAGAGAAACATCTTTTTAGTGTCTATGGATTTACGGAAATGGAAATATCCGCATCCTCTGAAGACTTGTCGAAGATTCGCGGAACGGCCAATGATCAATTTCAAACGGGAATTAGCTACAATACACGAAATACGCTTGGAGGTTTGTTAAACTCATTGAATAATTTTAGATCGGTAGCTTATGCAGGGAGCTTTTCGTATAACTACGATTCAAAGTATATTCTTGATTTGACCTACCGTGTCGATGGTAGTTCATTGACCGGTGGTGCAACACCTTGGACCAAAAATCCTTCAGCGGGCTTACGTTGGAATTTCAAGAAAGAGAAATTTATGGAAAATATGGATTGGTGGGATACAGGTTTCTTGAGAGGATCGGTCGGTCGGACAATTTCACCAGCGGGGACCCTGTCTGACATATACGGTTGGTATAAGATTGATGATGGTCGCTACAACAATAGACCAACCACATCATTAGATCTGGATATTGCCCCCAATACGGGCTTAGTACCCCAATCGACAACACAATGGTCTGCCGCAGCAGAGCTTGGGTTTTTCAATAGCTCGCTTTATATTACTTACGAAACTTATTACAAGCAATCAGATAAGATTTTAGATAAAAAACCAATTGCAAATCATAACGCGTTTTCAAATGTATTGACTAACGAGAAAGCAATGGTGAACAAAGGACACGAGCTGAGTATTCAATATCGACCAAAATTAACGAACTCGGATTGGGAACTGAATGCGAATGCAACGTTTGCGATAAATAGAGATTATGTAACCTCATTGCCGGATGGAGCACGTCAATTGGTACAGGCGGATGGATCAGGATATGACCTTCCTCAATTCTTTCGTCTAGGGCGTAATGCATTTACTTTTGTCTTATATGATTATAAAGGGGTCTATACCTCAAATGATCAAGTACCGGTGAACCCGCTAACGGGACTGCGCTACAGAGCTGGCGGACAAATGAATGAAGGTAAGTTCTTCCGTGCCGGAGATCCTATTTTTACAGATCTAAATGGCGACTATGTGCTTGACGAAAATGATTTAGTTTATGTCGGTAATTCGCAGCCAGCAATTACAGGAGGACTATATCTCTATACACGCTATAAAAATTGGTCTTTGCGTACGCAGTTATCCTATACCATAGACCGTGATATCCTTAATACAGCCTTGACGGATCGCTTCCGTAACTATTCGGATCCAAGCGGACAAAACTACGGTGATGGGGCCCCTGGAGCCTATGTTCCCTTGGATGCCTATAATGTATGGCGCCAATTGGGTGACAATGCGGATTATCCCAATGTTTCGGATTTTACACGTTTGACATTATATAATCCTTATCGTTACAACTCAACCATGTTTATGGAGGATGGTTCTTATGTGAAAATTAACACGATCACGGTAGGCTACAATTTTGACAGAAGATGGGCACGTCGTTTTGGCGTATCATCTGCACGGATCAACCTGACAGCAAACAATGTGTACACATTCAGTAACTATTCAGGGCCAGACCCAGAATTGGTAACAGGCGTGGGACGTGATGGCTCAAACGGTTATCCAAGTAGAAGAACCTATTCATTGGGGGTAAGTGTACAATTCTAAGTTCGAAGACAACATGAGAAAGAAATTTTTATATCTATTTATATTGGGAGCATCCCTAGGTTTGGGCTCCTGCGGAAAGGACTTCCTAAATATTACTCAGATTGACAAATTAACGGGAAATAATTACTGGACCAGACAAGCAGATGTCGATCAGTACATGGGGGGTATCTATTCTACTTTCAGAGAAGCAACCATGACGAATATCTTTTTTCCGGCATCAGGCGACTTGCGCTGTGCTCCGACAAACAGAACAAGTGCTACGAGTGGATCGGACAGGGATTATATCAGCTATCTTAAAAACAATGACCTGAATGGTCTGATGGCTCGACAAGATGATTTCTCTTATTTTGGTTTTCTAAGAATTACGCAATGGAACAACTTCTATAAGATGGTACAAAATGCGAACATTGTCATCTACCAATTGGAAAATAAAGATATGCCATTCCTTAGTGAGGATATGAAAAAAACCTATAAGGCAGAGGCTGTTTTCCTACGTTCCTTAGCTTATTTTTTCATGGTGCGTTTGTATGGTGATGTCCCTTATTATACGGATGTAAATACGAATCCCTTGCCGAGGACAAATATGTTCACCGTATTGAAGAATCTTTCAATAGATTTGGATGCGACTTATAAGGATCTGCCTTGGACCTATGATGACCCTTCTGTAGTAGCTGTGAAAGCAATGCGGGGAGGGGCAATCGCACTTAATATGCATATCAATATGTGGATCGCAGGACTGGGAACGGATGATAAAACAGTGCTTTATCAGAAAGTCGCTGATCTAGGCAAAGAGTTGATGGAAGAAAATGGGGGAGCCTATACCTTGTTGGACTTAAGTAGAACCAAAGAAATCTTTAAAGGCCGGACAAAAGAAGGTTTGTTTGAGATTGTCCAAAACTTCAATTTTGGAGAGAGTTTTCACTTGTCGGCAGCCTATTCGGATTATGTGCTCCATGCGCCGAATAAAGTGACAACCAAGTCCTATATCTATTACGACCCGAAGTTTATCGAAAAAATGTATCCACCAACGGAGGATGACCAACGAAAAGTGTATTGGTTTGATAAGGATATCTATGCGACAAATGGAGATTTTCAATGTCTAAAATTCTCCAACGTATTTATGGAAGAAGGTGAAAACAACAATCCCGATGATAACCAGATGGTATTCCGCTATTCTGACCCAATTTTATTACGAGCAGAAGCCCTGGCTGAATTGGGAAAAGATGAAGAAGCGAGAACTGTTGTCAACGTCATTCGTACACGTGCTAAAGCAGCACCTATTCGAGACAGTGGGGATGATTTGAAAGATGCTATCTGGTGGGAGCGCGTCAGAGAGCTCTTAGGAGAAGCAAACTTCTTTTATGACTTGGTGCGTACGAAAAAGGTAATCAATTCGGAATACACAAGTGCTCCTATGTCGGTTGCAGCCTTTAACTCGGGTGGTTGGACCTGGCCAATTGATAAGTCTGCCCGGACAAATAACCCTTATATGCAATTAAATAATTACTGGAACTAAAGGAATAGATCATGAAAAAGATTTGGAAATATACTTTTTTACTGTTGATGGCAGTTTCGTTGTTTTCGGCGTGTAAAAAAGAAGATTATATCGATACGGGTGTTCATGAAGCGAAGTTTAATGGTACGATCTGGAATTATCTGGAATCAAGACCTGATTTGTTTGATACCCTAATGGTGGCATTGAAAGTTGCTAAATTGGATGCTGTACTCAAAAATGATGAAGTAACCTTCTTTGCTCCCCCCGATCCATGCATTTTGAAGTCGGTGTGGTTGTTGAATCAAACATTATTCCGTTCAGGACAGGATTCTATCACCAAACTGGAGCAAATCAGACCGGAAGTTTGGCGAAAATACCTGTCCAGGTATATTTTTAAAGGTAAAAATGTAGCCAAAGATTATCGTCAGATTGATACACTAAACTTGGCTGCATTTCCGGGTGGGGTATATAAAAACCTAGCTGATGGCGATATGAATATTGGTGTGCTCTATAATGATGTTGTCAGTAAAAATGAAAGCTCTGGGGGGACACAGGTCATTAAATATGCGGGTTATCGTCAACTTTATTTGAATTTTCCGTATTCCTTTAGTGTGCCTGATGAGATTAAGGATTATTTTGTCCCTTATATTACAGCACCGGTAGCAACATCGGATATTCAACCGACCAATGGTGTATTACATGTGCTGCAATTCTCGAAACATTCCTTCGGATTTCAGAATTACGAATTTGCAGATGAGGCTTACTTGTTGGGGGTGCTCCCTAAATAACGATCTGATATTACTATGAAAAGAAATTTAATAACCAAAATAGCTGTCCTGATTGTAGCATTAATCGCATGTGCTGCTTGTAGCAAGGATATCGTAACCGGAACAGATCCGTACGCAGGAGGTAAAGAACCACTGGGAGTCGGATTTTATATCAACTATCCAGAACCAGGAACGGCCAAACCTGGTGAATTGGTGGATTTTTATGTAAAAGGCCTGAAAGGAAAATTAGATCAAATTAACTTTTTTGTGAATAACACAGCGGTAGAGGTGGTGTCGGCGAAAGATTCACTGGTCACGATTAAAATACCGGCGCAGATTACCGCCGGAAATGCCAAAATCGTTGTGGGTGAAGAAATCTTTTATGGCCCACGACTGGAAATTGAGGGGAATACTTCTGTAGACGAAAACTATGGCATGGTAAACGGATTTCGAGGCGGAGTATATGATATTTTACCGAATGCGGGTGGTTTTATTGTAGCTGGATCTTTCTCTAACTTCGAAAATGAAGCAATTACGCTAAACGTTCCAGAAAATCAAAAGGTCTACCGCAATGGGGTACATTTTATTGATGCGAATGGTAAGACAAGCGATAATATGAAATTTGGCCAAGGGGCATTCGGAGGCGGTTTTGTGCGATCTATCGCAAAGACAGGCGATGGTAAATTTATCTTTGCTGGTGCTTTGGGAACTTTTGCAAAACGAGCGGTAAATAACATTGTCCGTATCAATAATGATGGTAAGATTGATTCCATGATTGTAGAAGTGATCAATCCGGGTAATGACCCGAAAAATTCATTGGATACGGTGTCTGCCTTTAATGGAGGTGTAAACGATATGATTATCAGAACATTTACTGTGGCGGATAATAAGGTAATTGCGGTAGGTAACTTTACATCGCACTATAGGATTGACTACGACTATTCTTCTCGTGATTCCCGTAGATATATTATCTCGACCGCGAAGAGTATCATTCGCATGAAAGAGGATGGTTCACTGGATTCTACTTTTGCGCTGAATAACTCCGGCGCCAATGGACAGATCATGGATGCGGCCATGATTGATAATGAACGTGTTGTCATCGTCGGCGCATTTACGACTTACAATGGTAAGGCGGCCAACGGAATTGCTTGTATCAAATCAGACGGTTCATTGGATGAGACCTTTACCTTAAAAGGAAATATTACGCGATTATTTAAGGTAAGCTATAATAGTACCTTGAAAAAATTAGCTGTTTCGGGCATATTTGCAGGTGCTGGTGCTTCAGGAAAGGTAAATAATATTGCCTTGATGAATACAGATGGAACAATTGATGAGACTTTCATTCTGCAGGATATGGGTACTGGAATTATTAATTATGCACAGATATTGAATAACGGACAAGTCATTGTTGAAGGAACGCAAGAAAGTTATGCTGGTGTGCCAAGAGCCAATTTATTGATCTTGGAAAAAAATGGCGAATTACTGCAAAAATATAATTCATTGGGACCATTCACTGGCGATCTTGCTAAGGTTATCGAAACGAAATCCTCTTTAGACGAACCCGCATTGTTGCTTGGAGGAAGTATTCTCCAATATGGGCAAAAAACAGTAGGAAACTTCCTACGTTTGGAAATCAAGAATTAACCCAATAAATGAAACTGGTTATGATTAAGTATTTAAAAACTTTGAAATATATTTCTTTAGTTCTTGCTACCTTAATAATATTAGGTGCTTGTAATAAAGATTTTCCGAATTTGTTGCAGAATTTCAATGAAGCAAAGGATAGTCCAGAAAGTCGTGATAAGGTGTTGTTGGTTATCGTTGATGGGCTTTCTGGTCCTGCCATGCAGGACATTGCTCCAACGAATATCGATTTGATGGCGCGTAACGGTTTGGTGACTTATGGTAGTCTAGCTGATCCGACAACGGATTTTGAGGTAACCAATCAATCGGTTACCGCCGCAATTCTGACCGGTGTAAATAGTGCTAAAAATAGAGTCGTCGGCACAGATTTAAGCACGATTGACTTGAATAAGTATCCAACGATTTTTACGAAATTGAAGCAAAATGCAACAAGCCGTAAATCGAGCCTTTTCACTTCCGACGCAAAGTATGGTGCTACCCTGGGTAATGATGCCGAAGTTAAGGTGGAAAGTAATGATGTTGCGGTGGTCACTGCAGCGAACACGTCGTTGTCAAATACCGAATCCGATCTAAATGTTATCCATTTGACGGAAGTTGATAAAGCTGGGAAATCATCAGCTTATGCCGCCGCGGATGCAAAATATGTCGCTGCAGTCAACGTAATGGACAAGCAGGTTAAATCCTTATGGGAAACGATCAAGAAAAGAGCGAGCTTCAATACGGAAAACTGGATTGTGATCATTACTTCCGCTCAGGGGGGGGCATCTACGGATCCGGTGACCGATTTTACACCTTATGGGGATAGTAAAAGAGATACGTATACGTTATTCTACTCGCCAAAGTTTGCGCGGAAAATTGTGCCAAGACCCAATTCTAAAGATATTCCTTTTGTGGCAAATGCGACGAGATATACTTATGCGAGCAACAATCAGGTCATTGGTAAATTAGCTGATGAAAATAAATTTAATATGGGCACGGGGAGTGATTGGACGATGACCCTCTTTTTGAAATACAATGTCGCTAATTCTAATTATTATTACCCGATATTTTTTGCAAAGCGTGTCGCTGGTTTTACTGGAGCTGGCTGGAACTTCTTTTTAGAAGGAAATTACTGGGGTTTTAATAGCTCAATTGCAGGGCAAGCATTCGGTCCCGGTATTAATGATGGTGAATGGCATGCGCTGACCGCTGTTATTAAACGGAGTGGGACTCAGGATTCTGTTTATGTGTATACCGACGGAACAAACGCGACAGTGTCAGGAAAGTCCTCTCAAGTAGGTGCCAATGGGAATAATCTTGATAACACAAGCCCTTTGACCTTAGGCTTCAATCCAGGGGATGGAGATACAGGTTGTAATATTTCGATCTGTAATGTACAGATTTATAATCGAGCCTTTTCGGCCGAAGAAGTAAAGCGATACGGTGGGGTGACTCATATTGATGAAACGTATCCATTCTGGGATAATCTTCAAGGATATTGGCCTGGATATGAAGATGTCAATACTACTCTTCTGACGGAGAAAACGGGGAAGGGAGCCGGCAATTTTAAATTGACGGGCCCGGTTTCCTGGACAAGTTTCAATGAATTGGTGCCGTTCTTTCAACCACCAATTGAGGAATCGTTTTATCGTCTAGTGCCGAATGCCGTAGATATTCCCTTTATGATTTTTCAATGGTTGGGCGTATCGGTAGAATCATCATGGAATTTGGACGGCAAGAGCTGGACGCCAAACTATACACAAATTAGAAAATAACCAAATTTTGACCTAATGAGAAAGAGATATTTAGTTTTTGGATTATTTGTTGGGTTGATGGCCTTTGCCTCTTCCTGCAGTAAATATGGTATTGAGTTTCCAGACGGATATCAATCTGGAGATTCCACGGAAACAGCCTTGGTGACAGACACGACGATGGGTAAGGCCGATAGAAGTTTATACCATAAAGCGCGAATATATCCCGGTTTGGTCGGGGAAAATGTGACCCGTATTAAGGATACCACAATTTCTATGTTGATGAATAGAAAGTATGTGTCATCTTACGAATTTAAGGTCAGCGTGACACCTGCGCCGATTTATACAACAGGACTATATGCTCCCGCAGGAGAGGTAATTCGAATTACAGTACCTACAGGCGCCGTTGGCATGACGGTACAGATAGGTGTACATACAGATAATATAACAGGTAAAGATGCGCCACGTAGGGATCCAATTCTGTTCACGAGAAAGGAATTGTTCCCGGGGACAAACTACATTAAAAACTTGTATGGTGGAACCATATGGATTATAAATCAGAAAGCAAGTGCGACTCCCGTCAATATTAAGGTAGCGGGTGCTGTTAAAACCACAGATTTTATTTTAGGGAAGTCTACGGTGGCCGATTGGAAAAAACAGGTTTTATCGCAGGATGTACCTTGGATGGATCTTATCGGGGAGCGCGTTGCCTTCTCCGTTCCGCGTTCACTGGTTGTTAAATTCATCCAGTCGGGAAAAATGGATCAGGTGGATGAAGCGCTGCGTTTGTGGGACGATACTTATGTCAAAGATTATTACAATTGGATGGGATTGTCTGCAGATGCCGCCGATCCAAAAAATCGCTATCCGGAATTTTGGGAGAGAGGTGTGATGGATATCCATCCATCCTTAGGTTATGCCCATAGCGGTAGTCCATGGATAATGCAGGAGGATGAATATTGGTTGGATGAATTGACAAATCCAAACACGATCAAAAAGGGAACTTCATGGGGGTCGTATCATGAGGTTGGACATAATTACCAAGCAACATGGGCTTGGAGCTGGTCGGATTTGGGAGAAACAACAAACAACTTGTTTATTTTTAATGCGGCACGCAATCGCGGTGTGACTTCTCGGATTGATTTTGCTCATGCCTTAAAGACATCGATTCCTGCGGCCCTGAAATTTGCTGCGCTGACCTCGGCGAAGAATTTTTCCAATTTCCCTGAAGAATTGGGTATCGATGCCGATGATCCTTTTGCACGATTAACGCCATTTCTTCAGATTTTCGATAAGACAAAGGGTAAAAATGGGGAGTCAGGATGGGATTTTTTCCCTTATATCTATAGTAAGGCGAGGAATGAAAATTTTACAAGTTCTTTGGATCAAGGTAAACGAGACTATTTCTATCGCCAGCTATGTAACTTTACAGGGAAAGACTTTAATCGATTCTTTATCGCTTGGGGGATTCCGGTAAGTAGCTCGGCCAAACGTGAAATGCGTGAGAAATATCCACCAATGGATCGCGCGATTTGGGAATACAATCCATTGACATTTACAGGGGGCGAGGGCGTATTGCAACCGCGTTATTTCTTACCTAGCGGTTTGTTTGAATTTACGGCCAATGTTGCGACAGCAACCAACGAAAGTACCGGTAAGTTTAGTGCAATGACGGATGGCGATCCAAATACCTATTGGCATACGTGCTGGTCTGGCTGTTCTATCCCGACGACTTTACCTGTGGAATTAACCATGAATATGAAGGAAGTTAATGTCTTTAAAGGCTTTTATTATAAAAATAGAGCGAATTCAACCTTCGCGACTAAGGTTAACGTTTTTATCAGCAAGGACAACAAAAACTGGACTGATATGGGGCAATATGCGTTGGGTAGCGCTTCCCAAACAACGGCTCAGAATGCAGCAATGAAAGAGTTTACTTTTTCAAATCTCGTGGAGGCGCAGTACGTGAAATTTGTGTTCCCGGATCCAAATACTGGTGGAGATATACACGTAGCAATTGCCGAGTTAGGGGTGTTTTACGATATATAAACTTAAGTTATGAAAAGATTATTCAATATAATGAGAGCCTTAGTGCTTGTCGTAGGTGCGGTGTCGTTATTGGTTGGCTGTACAAAATATGCTAACCCACCCGCAGTTTATGAAGACTATGAGCAGAATCTGCAACAAGCAGTTAAACGGAAGGTGCTTTTTATCTCCGTGGACGGCTTGGTCGGGCAGGAATTAAAAAAGAGTGTACCCGCTAATATGGCAGAGTTGCTCAAGACAAGTAAGTATACCTTTAGTGCATTGGCCGATGAGAATACCAGTGATCCATCGTCTTGGATGACCATGATGAGTGGAGTGACCTATTCCAATCACCAAATTAATGATGACTCTTTTATTCCGAAACCGGATGAAAATGATCCCCATAAAAATGTTGCCGGTTATCCGTCCATGTTGTATCGTATTGCTACAATAGCACCTTCACTGAAAACGACCGTTGTATCACGGTCGGCGACAATGAATGACAAACTGCTTGTTAGCGCGAATGAAACCTATAATGGAGCGACCGACGAAGATGTAAAGACAAAGGTGCTAGACCTTTTTAATACCAAAAATACGGATTGTATGATCGTACAATTCACCTCGTTATTGGAAGCGGGCGAAAAAGGTGGGTTTACAATGAGCAATAACGATTATGCGAATGCCCTAAAGAAAGTTGATGGTTATATTGGTGAAATAACAAAAGGACTGGCTGCACGCAAAAATTATCAAAATGAAGACTGGTTGATTATCTTAACGTCAAATCATGGGGGTGTTGGAAGTTCCTACGGTGGTAAAACGATGCAAGAACGGAATACCTTTGCCATATTTCAGAATAAAAACTTTAAAGGGGCCGAACTAACCGGAAAACCTATGAGCTATGTTCGGATGTGGGGATACGACGGTACTGGAAATAAGCCGCTGGGTGTAAGGGCTGTCAGTGATAATTTGGGTAATTCGAGCGACTATGATTTGGCAACCACAAAAGAATTAACGATTTCTGCCCGCTTCAGATTTAATTTGAATAATACCATTATTTCATCGACCTATCAACCAAATACGTATAACTATTGGTACTCCGGTATATTCGGCAAGGATTCGAATACATCGTTGGGTACTCCAGGTTGGATGTATTTTACTTGGGGAAATGATTTGCAAGTGAAGATCAGTGATGGTGTTAAGGAAGCTACTTGCCAAACAGCGAAAGTCAATGGCGAGTGGTATACCATGACCACAGTCATCAAATCGATCGGAAATGACCAAGTAAATATCAAGATTTATAACAATGGGACATTAGCCCAAGAAACGACGACATCTGGAATGAATGTGGCCAATATCAAAACAAATGATCCCTTGATTTTTGGCTATAGACCAAATATATCCTATGATTTGGTGGATTTTGATGTGTCGAATGTATCCATCTTTAATAAGGCTTTTACACAAGATGAAATCCGTAACTCATTATGTTCTACGGACGAATTGACAAAATCTCCTTTTGCCAATAACCTGAAAGGGTATTGGAAGATGTCTCCTACTGAAAACGGATCGATTCAGAATGAGGTAACGGGTAAGAGTGCAATGGGACTTAGTGGAGATTTCCAATCCAGAATGACCTCTGAAGTAGTGCCTTGTGAGTTGGGCGACAATGCAGTTTTTATTCAGGCAGCAGACTTTTTCCCACAGATATTTTATTGGTTGGAAGTGCGGACGTTAAAAGATTGGAAATTGGAAGGGCAGGTGTTTTTAAATAAATACGAAGTAGAGTTCCTCTTGCCAAAGCAATAAGAAAATAGATTATAAACTAAGCTCCATCGTACTGGTGGAATAAACGTTATTTAAAGATGAAAAGGAATTTTAAAATGAGCTGGGCATTTAATGTCATTTTAGGAGCTTTTTTGCTAAGTATGGGGAGTTGTAAAGAAGAGGAACTTATCTTTCCGAAGCAAGGGGATCAAGAGACCATTGTGACGGAGACACGCCCAACAGCAAGGCCTACAAATTTGACTTTTGTATCGGCTTTTAACCAAAAATTAGAAATACATTGGCCTGCTTTATCAGATCGAGTCGTTAAAGCAGAGATTCGCTATACCGAGGGAGCTGAGGAGAAAGTGATTACAGTGAGCAAATTTGATGAGCCGACAATTATCACTCTCAAAGATTATAAGGATTATACGGTTACAGTTCAATATTTCACTTCGGACGGAACTGCATCAAAATTAAGTAAGGTTTCATTGAAGCCGGGACCTTATGAAGCGGCCTATAAACTTACTGGACTTACTTTGGAACCCGTTCCCGGAGGAATAAAATTTGTATTCCCTAAAACTTCAGACCGAGCCATTGCAACAAAAATTAGCTATGTGCTAGATGGTAAAGAGGTCGTTCGAACCTTTGATTCGAATAAAGAGAGTGAGGTCGTTATCTCGAATCTGACAGACGAAACCAAGGAAGTAGCTTTCAAGATCTTAACTATGGATGAAGAATTGAAAGTAGCAGTTGTGGATGAGCGGAAGCAAGCACCCGGAGTATTGGCTTATAAAGGAATACTAGAAACAATGGTTGCCTTTATGGACGGGAATAATGGGGGGCTGGCTTGGACAAATCTGGGCAAGGATCCGGCTACTATTATCGTGAATTACCAATTGAATGGCCAGTCGAAAACGGTACGGATAGATAACAGCACAGATGTCGAAAAAAGATTATTATTCGACCTTCAAGGTAAGCCTACAGCTTTTACCTTCACAATAGAAACGGACGGACTGACCTCACCCGTACAAGATGCTGAAGTAAAGGCACCCACGTTGTTGAGTAGGTCGACCTGGTCTGCAGAGGTATCTTCGACCGAATCCCAGGAGGGGGCCGCAAATGGGAAAGCGAGCTCGTTGATTGATGGTGATATTGGAACATATTGGCATTCGACCTGGTCTTCGTCAAATAATCCGGTCTACCCACATTGGTTTATTGTTGATTTAGGGAAAGTGGAAAGTTTTGCGCAGTTTGGAATGATACGGCGACATAATAATAATACAGGTGGTTTTAAAACATTCAATATTGAAACGTCATTGGACAAAGCGAGTTGGACTATGGTTGGTAAAGACCTATTTTTTGATTCGGCTGGCCCAGCAGTATGGCATGATTATAATGTATCGATGGTTAAAGCCAGGTATGTCCGCATAACTATGACGGAGCCAATGCGCGCTGGTGCGACATCAACGCATTTGGCGGAATTTAGAGCTGCGGGATATGCCCCAATATTGCTTAAATAATCCGTTTTTAAATCTAGAAAAGGAAAGACAACCCGGCTAATCCATATACCGGGATAAGATGTCTGATTTGAATTTCCCCAGCGAGTGAATGACTTTCTGGGGATTTTTTTGGTTCTTCCGATGAGTAACCGAAGGATTCTAATCCAACAAGTATTTCGACGGGATCCTAAAACCATAGGCTAAGTGAATCGTATTCCTACTTTTCTGGGCGTTCAGATCTTGGACTATTGAAGATACGGCGATAGTAAACAAGCTGACCGGTGTTGCAGACACCTTGGATAGTAATACAGAACCCTTTGGCCTTACTGTTGTTGAAAAATTTGATCTGCTTGGATGCCGCAGTACTATCTATGGAGACAAATGGATTCCAATAGAGTGTCATGCGATTATCCTCTGGCGTTAGTTCCTTGTCAATCTCACTAGAATAGTCGCGTTGGGTGAACTGCTTGATAGGCATATAACCCAATATGGTCTGTTCGTCTATATATTTACCAAAATCTCGATCTTTTTCTGATGGTGCTAGTTCGAAAATTAAGACTGCTGCGGCTCCGTTTGCAGGCGGAAATGAGCGATAACATTTGATATAGGCATAGTTAGAAACGTCGACCATTAAAAAAGCTCGGTCTGGATCACGTTTTCTCTGTCCATTTAGATAAGTCACGTAATTATATCCATTCAAATGTCGACGGAGATAATCGTACAAGGACATGTCTCTTTTCTGGACTTCCTCGTCTAGTAATGGAAGCAATATTTGATCCGGTTCGAGATTGGTTGGAATATCTTGCAGCTTGAATCGACGTTCTAAAAGTGAGATATCACGTTGTCTCTTTGTTAAGCGTTTAACATTAACAGTTGGGAGAATGCGATTTCCTTTAGCATCTGTATAGTAATAGCTCTTAAAATTTGTATGCTCCTGCGGTTCAGAATATCCTGGCTTTTGACCTGCTTTAGAAATAGGGATGTAAAAAGGAGTCTTATATTTGTTTGGGTCTACAAAAGTGTAATTGACTTTGAAAGGATAAAATTTCAATAAAGAATGGATCTGGCTGACGCGCGTGTCCATAGAATCAAAGACAATTAAGTTGGGCACTGTAAACCTACCGAGAGAATCCATTTCGGCTTCGGTGTACTTGAACCCAAGTTTTTGAAAATCTTTGTAACCAAAAGAGATCCCCCTTCTTTTTCCGGTTTCTTCGAAGATCCCCTTTTGGGTCTACCCATTCGATCCTATAGAGGGCTGACGTCGATGGGGTGAAGGTTACTTCGGCTAGTCCTGTTGAATCGGTTTCAAATGTCGTGATCTGCTTGTTTTGATCGTCCAGCAAGGTCCCCTTTGTCATAAAAGGTAAACCGGATTGGTCGAGCGCTTGAAATGTGACCTGATTTTCAATTCCGCTCAATAATAGTCCTCCACTGGGGGTTATATATAGGAATGTTTGTTTGGATTTGGAGCTGGGAGAAGCTGATTTTTGTTCTTTATCGAAATGCAACACGCCTAATTTTTTAAAGTAGGGTTTCTGCACAGAACATTGCTGATTTCGTGCGTAAGCATTGATGTAAATATTGTTTCCTTTGAAGTCTGGAGGAATAATAAAAAAGCTTGCACTTATGCCCTCGGTGACCATCGCGACAGATCGTTGAAATTCTATTCCTTCGTCATTGGCCATGCGCATATAGAGGTTGAATACTGTATTGGCAGGCTTCCATCTTCGAGCAGGTAGGCTTTAAACCAAACCATGTCGGTAGGAATATAATAATCCCTGTCGGTGTGAATATAAATGCTGCGGTTTTGTGCTTTTAAGCGCAGTGAAGCAAATAGAGTAATTATGGTGAGTAAAATAAGGCGCATGGTTCTTAAATTTTAGTTACTGGCTTTCTTGATAAAATTTATTATTCTTATTGCATCTTATTTGAAACCGAATTTCCGAGGGAAATAAGTTAAAGATAGCATAAAATATTGCGTTAAATTATTGCGATAGCCCTGTGTAAATTCGGTAAGTCCATTATTAATATATAACCCTTTATTCTCCTTGAGTAAATCATAGGCGGATAATTTTAGTTCTAGATTATTTCCCGGGAGTAAACGATATGTTGTATTCATGTTCCAGATGAAAGCATGATCTTTGTAATTGTTAGCGTAGGATAACCGACTTGTACCGTTACTATTTAGTTGCCAGCGTTTCGACAATGAATAGCTCATACTTATTCCCGAAGTCCAATAATTGGATACATAGTCATTGTTTTTTTCGGATAGTTTATTGTGCCGCGCATAACGGTTCCAGCCATTGATCCAGCCAATTTGATAACGATCCAGAATGGTGTAGTAGCTTTTTAAGCTGATATTTTGGCTATTTGTACCCATTTCTTGTTTTATTGTATCGATAAATTGAATTTTATTTCCCCAGTTGAGGCCAACATTAAATTGAAAATTTAATGCTTGTGTTTTGCTGAGGGGATAATTTTTATTCAAATAGCCATTAACAGCTAATAGGGGCATTGGAGTAGCAATCTGAACAAGATATCTTTGTTGCTGCCCTTCTTTAAATAAAATACTGTCTGTCAGTCCCTGTCTATACTGCGTATAACTCAGGCTTATGTTGCCCGAATAGCCATTTTGACGTTGTTCATTAAAGCTCGTCAAAAAGGTTGCTTTAGCACGCTGTGTTTTTTTAAGTTGTGTTGCGCCAAAAAAGCGGTAAGCAACATTGCTGTTATCATAAATGGGCCTAAGCTGGTCCAAGTTTGGATATTCTTCATCATAATTTACAGTTAAGGAGCTGTTTATGTAGTATTGGCCGCTTTTACTATAATATCGACTGAGGCGAACCTGCGGCAAAAATGTTGTGAAAGTTTGTTCCAGGTTGCGATAATCGAGTGTCGAGCGATTCTCTGCTTTATAGAAACGTAGTCCGGCTCCTAATGTTAGATTTGTAGAGGAGCTACTTCTTCCTTGTAGATAGTGGCTTTTTAGGCGAAAGGATTTTTCAAGATTTGGCTCGTATTGAAGCTGATTGAACCTGCTCAAGTGAGTTAAATCCAAGTTGATCTGTGGTTTGTCTTCTACTAAATTTACAACATTGTCATTGGTGGTTGTATGATAGAAACTGAGATTATTTTCGAGTGTCCAATCAAGATATCGAACACTGAGGTTAATATTTTGACTAAATTCTTTGAGTGATTTGTCGTAGGTTCGATGATCCTGTCTATTTAATTCCTGTTTATCGGCGTTCGTATAGGCACTCCGCATTTCATTGAATTGTTGTGTTTCGGAGACTGATCCGCTCCATTTCAATTTATAGGTCAGGAGCTCGCCAAATGAATTTCCGTTCTTGATACGCATACTCATTGTAGGACTTGAATTGACGTCATACAGATCTATGTTGGTACTATAGGATAGTCTATTTTTGCGGTATTCACCATTATTTCGAACTGTATTTTGTGCATGTTCGTTGGTGTAATTGTATTCGTTGAAGATGACCGAATTATCTAAGTTGGAGATGTGCTCAAAATCAGCATCTGCTGTTAGGTTCGTAAATCGATTGCCGACTTTTCCGCCAGTATTGGTATAATTTAGGGCGGCTACGAGGCTTCTCCTTTTGTTGTGGCTTTCGTTATCGTTCGTACGCTGATTATTAACAGCATTGTCATCGGAAAGAAAAGAGGTCGTTGAATGGTCTTTATTGAGTGTATTATCCCAGCGGCTCAACACATTGCTTGTCAATAGGTGTTTTCTATTGACTTGGTTGGTTCCTACAATATCATACTGATACCGGCCACTAAGTACATGTTGATTGTTGATCCCTGTACTTAAAAAATCTGAATCAAAATCCGCGTTGATACCGACGCCTTTAAAGCTGGTATTTTTTAATAATTGATCTGTGCTTTGCAGGTATTTATTGCTGTTATTCCCAGAATAGGCGAGTGTATATTGTGATTTACCGGTTGACAAGTTAAAGTTCGCATGTTGTTGGTAACGTTTACTTGTACCCCTACCATACGATAGACTTCCGAAGTACATTTTTTCCTTACCCTTTTTTAATGTTACATTCATTTCAAGTGACACATTAAGCGGGTTTTCTTTCTTTTCCTTTTCATCACGCTTATCGTAGATCTGCAGCTTCTGGACGGCATCTTTGGCGAGATTCTG
This sequence comes from Sphingobacterium sp. DR205, assembly GCF_011064245.1. Lineage (NCBI taxonomy): Bacteria > Pseudomonadati > Bacteroidota > Sphingobacteriia > Sphingobacteriales > Sphingobacteriaceae > Sphingobacterium > Sphingobacterium sp. DR205. Next base: position 418,978 of record NZ_CP049333.1, read on the forward strand.
TAATACGATCGCTTTGCTGGATCCAAAAAATTCCTTGCCATTAACAAGTATGTTAGGAATCTCTTTCCCATTGTATGTCAAACTGCCATCACCCCACACCACAATGCCGGGAAGTTTACGTAGTAAATCTTCTACTACGGCATTGCTATCTAGCTTAAAAGCATCGGCGTTAAATTCCAAGGTATCCCCATTCATTCGGACGGGAGGGAGTACTTCGACTTCTTCCAATTCGTTTTCCATAAAATCCATGTGGATTTTTCCAAAATTTTTGGATTCATCTTTCTTTAAGATAAATTCTCGTGTCGCTTTCTTAAAACCCTGAAAGCGTAATTCCAATAAGTAGGTTTTATTGATGCCTAGATCGTTAATGAAAAATTTTCCATAGGTATCGGTCAGTGTAATTTTGTCTACGGATTTATTGCCTTTCTCATAAACGGATACTGTCGCGGATCGTAGGACATTATTATGTGTTGTATCGATAACAATACCTTCGATTTTGGTTTGAGCAAAACTGGATACGTTTAATAAGATAAGAAAGGCAAGTAGTAGTAAAGTTTGAAAATATGCTTTGGTCATGGATCTCATTTGAGTTTGAATCGGACGAATACAGGATTATTGGATTTTTCCAAGGCTTTGAGCCGTTCGCTAACGGGGTGGAACTCTTCTTTTGATTTACTGATAGCAATGCGAATGTCTTGAGGAGAAAGAAATGAGAAGAGGTATTCACCATTGCTGCGTAAGAAATCTCCGCTCATAAATTTGAGATAGTCGCTGCTTTTGTCGGGGAGAATATTTGTTAGTCCGATTATTCTTTTATTCGACAGATTTAGGGCGATCCAAAAACTATCTGATTTTTTAAGCTCCATGATAAGATAATTTTTATAATTGGCCACTTTGTCCAATGTCCGGATTTCCTCCCGATGCGCATTGTAATAGTGCATGTAACTTGTATAATCTTTTACCTTTCGGACTTCATCTAGGTTGACTGTATTCTTTAAGGGAAAAACAAATTGGTATACTTTAGAAATTCCACTGCTATCCAGTTCGAATAATTTGGTCGTATAGTCAAAGCTTGCATAGGCCTTATTGTTGATGTTTGGACTTAATGGTTGATGTACACCATAAGAAATCAATACTGAATCGAGTTTTTCATATTTTACAATCACGCTATCTCCGAGTTTTAAGGCAACGATTGTTTTAATTTTAGGGTCACTTAAACGTGGGGAATAATACTTCCATTTTTTAGCGCCGATTTGTGTAACATAATCCCATTTATTATTTCTGTTACTGATAGTGTCAATAAAATTTCCGTTGAGGTCATAGCGTGCCTGAATGTACGCATGTGATAGCTCGAATCCATGTTCATTAAATTGAATATTGTGGAAGAGCATAGCCCATTTTTCTTTCTCTTCTTTTTGACCGATTACACTATTTATAATTTTCAACAGATTGCCGCGGATATCATAGAGGTAAAATTCACCTTTTGAATTTAATACTCCTATACGCCCGGCGTTGCAGTTCATTTCAACGACATCGCTTAGGAGCTGGTTTTTGTTTCCCGTTAAAGGAATGTATTCTAAATCACCTAGTAACTCGGAAACGGTACCTCCTTGTGTTGTTTCGGGAATTATCCTAAGCTTTTCAGTTGGGATGTCTTTTGCATAAATTAGATTTTGGCCTTTAACGTCTATTTTGCTCAAAATCGACAACATGGCTAACAAGAGAATTATGGCCTTCATATTTCTTTAAGTTTATTGGTTAGGTTAAAATAAGTAATTAATTGGTTATAAAAAAAGTAGATAAAGAAATCAATCGATTGCGTAAAATACTCTAAGGATAATGTTTGTTTTTTTCTAATAAAAGGAATCTACCTCGGTATTTTATGTGTTTGGATAGGGCGCTATAGGAGTTATATTCCTAGGCGATGATTTAAGCACCTAGTTTTAGCCGTTAATCTAATTGTATAATATGTATTATTGGCTTTCTATGCACAGTTTAAAGCTATTGTATTTTGAGTGCGACAGATTATACTGCTTGTGAATTCCAATTTTTGATCGCTTGTTTCTTCATATTACCAAGTCTTGTTTAGTAAAATGCTAGTTCAGCTCTCGTTCCTGGTCGGAAAGGCTTCTTAGCAGCCAATTTCAAAGATATTTCTGCAACTCACTGTCGTTTTTTGGCGCTCTAGTGTAAATTATACTTGGGCAGCAGTAACCGCGGTTGCCTAATATATTGGTAATAATATAGCTGTTCTATTTATTCGCTTTTATTTAGTTCTTCTTTAAGCTAGATTTTAACTAGTATTAAGTTAGCTTTTATTTAGGTTTTAGTTAGTATTTATCTAAACTATACCTAAACTAAACCTAAACAAAACCTAAGTAAAGCCTATACTAAAGTAAAAGTTGATCAAAGTTTATGGTAATCTAATCCCTGGAACAAAATTACATGACCGGGAGTCCTCCGTAAATTCCAAACTGAACCAGTGCAGATCCTAGCATACGGTTTTGTTGCTCTTTCTATTACTGCAGGCCGGGGGCTGGATACTACAAGCCCTGCCATTCTTTGTTCCTTCGTTTCGGGTTTCAATCACATCCTATCCCTATTATACATATCTAGGGCATTAAACGCTGGGCTGCGCGGTTCTCTGTTTCGTTGTGTTTTCGCTTCGGCTCCGCGGATAACCGGCCTTTCCGGGGCGAAAAGGCCATCTGCGGAAAAACAATCCGTCAAGTTTCCAGCGAGTTACAGACATATTGAAATAAATAAGAACAAAAGGCTTGGAAGTTTGCCCGAAAACTCCCTATCTTTGCACCACTCCGCAAGGGAGGAACGGTTGCTTCGAAAGAGGGAATCCTGAAAAAAGAAGGGTTTAACGGGAGTTAAACGCAGAAATTTAAAAAGAAAAAGGAAAAAAACTTCAAAAGTTTTTTGGAAGTTCGGAAAAGATTTCTACCTTTGCAGTCCCAACGGAAACGGAGGGGAAACAAAAAAGATAAAGACGGGCTGGTGCCCATCGGAATATAGCGGATACGGAAGTTGAAGCGCAAAAAGTTCTTTAAGAAAACACAATCATGTAAGCGTGACGAGTAGGAGACGAAAGTCATGAACAAATTCAAGAATTGGTTCAATTCGGTCCAAGATCAGAGATATAAAAAAGAATTCTGATTATGTAAATAGTTGGAATCAAAAACTTCATTTTACAATGGAGAGTTTGATCCTGGCTCAGGATGAACGCTAGCGGCAGGCCTAATACATGCAAGTCGGACGGGATCCATCGGAGAGCTTGCTCAAAGATGGTGAGAGTGGCGCACGGGTGCGTAACGCGTGAGCAACCTACCTCTATCAGGGGGATAGCCTCTCGAAAGAGAGATTAACACCGCATAATATAACTATTCGGCATCGTCTGGTTATTAAATATTTATAGGATAGAGATGGGCTCGCGTGACATTAGCTAGTTGGTAAGGTAACGGCTTACCAAGGCGACGATGTCTAGGGGCTCTGAGAGGAGAATCCCCCACACTGGTACTGAGACACGGACCAGACTCCTACGGGAGGCAGCAGTAAGGAATATTGGTCAATGGGCGGAAGCCTGAACCAGCCATGCCGCGTGCAGGATGACTGCCCTATGGGTTGTAAACTGCTTTTGTCCGGGAATAAACCCAGGTACGTGTACCTGGCTGAATGTACCGGAAGAATAAGGATCGGCTAACTCCGTGCCAGCAGCCGCGGTAATACGGAGGATCCGAGCGTTATCCGGATTTATTGGGTTTAAAGGGTGCGTAGGCGGCCCATTAAGTCAGGGGTGAAATACGGTGGCTCAACCATCGCAGTGCCTTTGATACTGATGGGCTTGAATCCATTTGAAGTGGGCGGAATAAGACAAGTAGCGGTGAAATGCATAGATATGTCTTAGAACTCCGATTGCGAAGGCAGCTCACTAAGCTGGTATTGACGCTGATGCACGAAAGCGTGGGGATCGAACAGGATTAGATACCCTGGTAGTCCACGCCCTAAACGATGATAACTCGATGTTGGCGATAGACGCCAGCGTCCCAGCGAAAGCGTTAAGTTATCCACCTGGGGAGTACGCCCGCAAGGGTGAAACTCAAAGGAATTGACGGGGGCCCGCACAAGCGGAGGAGCATGTGGTTTAATTCGATGATACGCGAGGAACCTTACCCGGGCTTGAAAGTTAGTGAAGGATGCAGAGACGCATCCGTCCTTCGGGACACGAAACTAGGTGCTGCATGGCTGTCGTCAGCTCGTGCCGTGAGGTGTTGGGTTAAGTCCCGCAACGAGCGCAACCCCTATGTTTAGTTGCCAGCATGTAATGGTGGGGACTCTAAACAGACTGCCTGTGCAAACAGTGAGGAAGGTGGGGACGACGTCAAGTCATCATGGCCCTTACGTCCGGGGCTACACACGTGCTACAATGGATGGTACAGCGGGCAGCTACATAGCAATATGATGCTAATCTCTAAAAGCCATTCACAGTTCGGATTGGGGTCTGCAACTCGACCCCATGAAGTTGGATTCGCTAGTAATCGCGTATCAGCAATGACGCGGTGAATACGTTCCCGGGCCTTGTACACACCGCCCGTCAAGCCATGAAAGTTGGGGGTACCTAAAGCATGTGACCGCAAGGAGCGTGTTAGGGTAAAACCGATAATTGGGGCTAAGTCGTAACAAGGTAGCCGTACCGGAAGGTGCGGCTGGAATACCTCCTTTCTAGAGTATCGCGGACCGGTGCTCGTCACGTTACATATGATTGCAAAAGAAGAAAAAACATCAGAAGAAAGTGCCCGCCCCTTATGGAGCGGTCCCTGAGAGAAGAGATGAACAGAATAGCTAGTCCCGTAGCTCAGTTGGTTAGAGCACTACACTGATAATGTAGGGGTCAGCAGTTCAAATCTGCTCGGGACTACTTAAAAGATCTGAGGGATGAGATAGGAGATGGGAGAAACAGTATGGCGACATACAGGATCCCATATCTATAATCTAACATCTCATATCTAAAAAAAGGGGAATTAGCTCAGCTGGCTAGAGCACCTGCCTTGCACGCAGGGGGTCAACGGTTCGAATCCGTTATTCTCCACGTTTTTTGGAAGGAATTACAGAGAAAGATAACAGGCCATACGAGGTCTAATATCTCAGATCTAATATCTCCTATCTGAGAAAAAAAGTTCTTTGACATATTGAAAGAGAAAAAAAATTACAAGAGAAGACAACAGTATAGAGACAATGCTTGTATGTGTTTGATGTAGGGAGGAGACCCTCGGTCGAAGGCCGAACGAATCTTTACGTAGCATACGGGTATATATATCAAAAGCAGCCGCATAGTGGCAAAAGGCTATGGCGGTGAAGAAAGTAAATAAGGGCACACGGGGGATGCCTAGGCTCTCAGAGGCGAAGAAGGACGTGATAAGCTGCGATAAGCTACGGGGATCGGCAAATGCGACTTGATCCGTAGATTTCCGAATGGGGCAACCTGGCTATTTGAAGAATAGCCGTATAAAACGCGAACGCGCTGAACTGAAACATCTAAGTAGGCGTAGGAGAAGAAAATAACAATGATTTCCCAAGTAGTGGCGAGCGAACGGGAAAGAGCCCAAACCGATCATGTTACGGCATGGTCGGGGTTGTAGGACCACGATATTGTACAATGCTATGAACTGGAAGCAGGTGGGAAACTGCGCGACAAGGGTGAGAGCCCCGTACAGGTAAAGAATATTGGCATAGTGGTATCCTGAGTACCGCGGGACCGGAGAAATCCTGTGGGAATCCACCAGCACCATCTGGTAAGGCTAAATACTCCTGAGAGACCGATAGTGAACCAGTACCGTGAGGGAAAGGTGAAAAGAACCCCGAACAGGGGAGTGAAAAGAACCTGAAACCGTGTGCTTACAAGCGGTTGGAGCAGAGAGATTCTGTGACAGCGTGCCTTTTGCATAATGAGCCTACGAGTTACTCTTGTCTGGCAAGGTTAAGTCCTTCAGGGACGCAGCCGAAGCGAAAGCGAGTCTTAATAGGGCGCATAGTCAGATGAGGTAGACGCGAAACCTTGTGATCTACCCTTGGGCAGGTTGAAGTTGCAGTAACATGTAATGGAGGACCGAACCGATAAACGTTGAAAAGTTTCCGGATGACCTGAGGGTAGGGGTGAAAGGCCAATCAAACTGGGAAATAGCTCGTACTCCCCGAAATGTTTTTAGGAACAGCGTCGGCATGGAGTCTGATAGAGGTAGAGCTACCGATTGGGTGCGGGGGAGTCAAATCCTACCAAATCCAGACGAACTCCGAATGCTATCAGATATGGCCGGCAGTGAGGCTTTGGGTGCTAAGGTCCAAGGCCGAGAGGGAAAGAACCCAGACCATCAGCTAAGGTCCCCAAATCCGTTCTAAGTTGAACTAACGAGGTCCGGTTGCCCAGACAGCTAGGATGTTGGCTTGGAAGCAGCCATTCATTTAAAGAGTGCGTAACAGCTCACTAGTCGAGCGGCCGGGCGTGGATAATAAACGGGCATCAAGAACGGTACCGAAGCTATGGATTTGCATTGAAAGATATGCATCTGGTAGGGGAGCATTCCATATGGGGCGAAGATACCTGGTAATGGGTGTTGGACCGTATGGAAAAGCAAATGTAGGCATAAGTAACGATAAGGCGGGTGGGAAACCCGCCCACCGAAAGACCAAGGTTTCCTGATCAACGTTAATCGGATCAGGGTCAGTCGGGACCTAAGGCGCACCCGAAGGGGGCAAGCCGATGGACAACTGGTTAATATTCCAGTACTCTTCATAACTGCGATGTGGTGACGGAGTAGTGACACTGCCGCGAACTGACGGAATAGTTCGTTGAAAGGCGTAGGTATAGGGGGTAGGCAAATCCGCCGACCCTGCTGAAACCCAATAGTACAGCAAAGCTCCGGTGGCGCTGATAGAGCAGGTAAACAGACTTCCAAGAAAACCCGCTAAGCTTCAGGTTATGAAGACCCGTACCGCAAACCGACACAGGTGGTCGAGGAGAGAATCCTAAGGTGCTCGAGTGAGTCATGGCTAAGGAACTCGGCAAAATGGCCCTGTAACTTCGGGAGAAGGGGCGCTGTCTCTGAGAAGAGCAGCCGCAGTGAAAAGGCCCAGGCGACTGTTTAACAAAAACATATGGCTTTGCAAAATCGCAAGATGAGGTATAAGGCCTGACACCTGCCCGGTGCTGGAAGGTTAAGAGGGGATGTCATCGCAAGAGAAGCATTGAATCGAAGCCCCAGTAAACGGCGGCCGTAACTATAACGGTCCTAAGGTAGCGAAATTCCTTGTCGGGTAAGTTCCGACCTGCACGAATGGTGTAACGATCTGGGCGCTGTCTCAGCCATGAGCTCGGTGAAATTGTGGTATCGGTGAAGACGCCGATTACCCGCAACGGGACGGAAAGACCCCATGCACCTTCACTATAGCTTAACATTGAGATTGGGTACAGGATGTGTAGGATAGGCGGGAGATGTTGAAGCGGCTTCGCCAGGAGTCGTGGAATCAACCTTGAAATACCGCCCTTTCTGTATCCGGTTTCTAACTCGGTATTTCCGAGGACATTGTTTGGTGGGTAGTTTGACTGGGGTGGTCGCCTCCAAAAAGGTAACGGAGGCTTTCAAAGGTAAGCTCAGTACGCTTGGTAACCGTACGTGGAGTGCAATGGCATAAGCTTGCTTGACTGTGAGACCTACAAGTCGAACAGGGTCGAAAGACGGACATAGTGATCCGGTGGTTCTGTATGGAAGGGCCATCGCTCAAAGGATAAAAGGTACGCTGGGGATAACAGGCTGATCTCCCCCAAGAGCTCATATCGACGGGGAGGTTTGGCACCTCGATGTCGGCTCGTCACATCCTGGGGCTGGAGAAGGTCCCAAGGGTTGGGCTGTTCGCCCATTAAAGTGGCACGCGAGCTGGGTTCAGAACGTCGCGAGACAGTTCGGTCCCTATCTGTTGTGGGCGTTGGAAGTTTGAGTGGATCTGACCTTAGTACGAGAGGACCGGGTTGGACAGACCTCTGGTGAACCTGTTATGCCGCCAGGTGTACGGCAGGGTAGCTACGTCTGGAATAGATAAGCGCTGAAAGCATCTAAGTGCGAAACTAGCCACGAGATGAGACTTCCTTATAGGGTCGTAGGAGATGACTACGTTGATAGGCCATAGGTGTAAAGGTTGAGAGACCAAAGCCAAGTGGTACTAATAGCCCGAAGCTTTCTCAAGCAGACAGACACTGTTGTCTTCCTCTTTAATTTTTGAAGTAATCTTTCAATATATATGTCATTTAGACGTGGACATGGATGCGTGCTATGTGGGACCTAACAGGATCTCAATACTCATATCTCATATCTCACATCTAAAAAGATCTTTAGGTGCCTATATCGGCGGTGTCTACCTCTTCCCATTCCGAACAGAGCAGTCAAGCCCGCCAGAGCCGATGGTATTGCCGTAACAGGTGGGAGAGTAGGTCGGTGCCTTTTTTTACACGGAAGCCCTTGCTGGAAACAGTCAAGGGCTTCTTTCGTTTAGATCATATCTCCTTTCCGGAAGATCTTTTATTTGCCCCCCGGTTCTTTTATCTCCCTTTGCCGATACTATGCTTCCGGCCGATGTTCTCTATGAAGAAGTGTCGGGCGTGGAAGTCCGGGGAAACCGGCCAGGAACAGGAGGCCTGGAAACCCGCTAGCTTAACATTGCTCCAAAGGACTGAGTTACGCTCAGGATCCATAACAGGTCTCGAATACATCTGGCTGTTAGGGATGCCAGTCCGATTGAAGATTACCCGACGTTAACACTGTATTGATGAAGGCTGCATCCATAAGTAGTGCAAGTGATATGGATGAAAAAACATTTTCTTCTATCTGATGTACAGGAAAAGGTGAGGAATCAAATGATTTGCACGCTATGGTTATTGCCGTTGATGATAGCCAATCAGAGAAGTGGCATAAAGCCGTAATAGGATGAAATTGGTATTTGCAAACATGCGCTCATCTGCGTGAAATATAATGGTAGGAATTTTGAAAAAAATTCAGGCCCGACTGCGGGGATATGGTGTAGGGCGCAGGTTCTGCTGTCGCCCTTTAATAGCTGATTAAGCCATTACGGCTTGATTTCTCTAAAATAGGCGATGCTTCTGTAAATTATAAGGATCATTGCACTATACCCACTAATAGGATCTATGACATAGTTGCTAAAATTTGCACAAGGGTCGACAAATTAAAAGGTTTGACCATAACCCCATCGAAATGATGCTTCTGTCCTTCAGGTGCCTGTGTGATCACCTGTGACGCGTCTGATGTCAATGCAATGACTTTACTTTTTAATCCCTGAGTAGTATTGTTTTCTTTAACTGTATTTAGTATGTCCCAACCACTCGGACCTTTCATTCTAAGGTCAGTGATCACAATGTCACTTGCATGCTTTTGCAGATAGTCTATCGCATGTTGGGGATCCTGAAAAACCTGTACATTTTTGAAATTTTGCAAGGCTTGTTTAACAAATAAATTATTGATTGCATTGTCATCAATAACCACAAAACGTAAATTTTCTGATAGATTGTCCTGTGAGGAAATTTGATTCGTGCTTTTCTTTTCATCAGTAATGGGAACGATCAACGTAAATGTTGATCCTTTTCCTTGCTTGCTTTTTACGCTTAGGGTGCCATTGAGCTGTTCAGTCATAAGCTTGGAAATATGTAATCCCAATCCAAAACTGTTTTTGGACTTCAGGTCGGACATATAATATTGCTCAAATATATGTTCTTGGTCCTTAGCGGAAATGCCTTTTCCGGTGTCTATAACTTGGATATGAAGGGTTTTCTCTGCTTCGGAGCTGATAAATGCTTTTATCTCTATTTGCCCCTTGTCGGTATACTTAATTGCATTACTCAGGAGATTGGATACAATTTGGCGCAATCGATATGCCCCGCTCTTGATTAAAATATCCCGGTCAATGTTAATATGACTGATGAGCTGAAGGCCTTTTTTATCGGCTTGGGCTCGCTGCATTTTTATCAGATTGGTAAGGAGGTTGGCCGGTGAAAAGTATTCTTCTTTAATTTCCAGCATACCTGCTTCTAATTTGCCAAGATTGAGGATATCTTCAACTGTATCGTTGATAACTTGGATGTCCTGTGTAATGGAATCCAATAGTGCTAGATTAATGCGGTTATTAGATGTATTATTTTTTAATAAGTCAATAACGCTGATCAGTGAATTGACTGGCGTCCGTACATCATGACTCACATTGGCGAGTATACCTGTTTTTTCCTTGGCTGTACGTAGTGCATAATCTCTCGCAGCGGTGATTTTACGCTCATAAATGATGGTATTGTAATGATAGGACAGAATTAAGGTCACCATAATAATCATCAGGATAATTGATGCAATGACTTGCTTCCCGAAGATGGCTGAATTTTTCTTGTACAAGGTGAAATCCTGTATTTCGGCTGCCCGTAAAGACTCATCTTCATGTGTTTTTATTTTGAGCAAGGCAGTGCTGATGGTACTAAAAAGTGCATAATTCGATTGTAGAAGCTGTCTTTCCTTAACTTGAAGTTCGGAGAAAGACCGACGAATTTTGCTGAAATCTTGTTTATAAAAGGATTCATTCTGCTCAATCAAGTTTTGGATCTGGCTGTGGATGGCTTTGATCTGATTGACATTAAATTGCTGTTCGAGTCTGTCAGCAACTAAAGTGTCATTCTTTGCTTTGAAAATCCGGGTGAAGAGTTTTTCTTTTTTTCTGACAATTGTATCTTTTTTGCTGACATTTAAGGCAGTATCTCGTAGTATTTTACTAACCACAGAATCCGCATCTATCCGGTTGCTTGTCGGACGCAACGTACGGCTGGTTTTAGTCAAAAGAGACAGGGAATCTTTTGCCAGGAATATCATGTTATCAACAGATTTCTTTATACGGGCGAATTCGTCGGAGAGATGGATGTTCTGCTCCAATGGTGTATTGGTCGAAAAGGAAATCCCCTTTTTGGAAGAGAGGGTCGAGAGAGAGTCAATATAAAAACGGAGGCTATCGAGTTTTTTCGTATAGTTTGCTAAATTTTCAGGACTGAAATCCACGGTATAGGAGCGAAACGCATTACCGGCGTCATTATAAGACGCAAAAAGCTCATAAAATAAGCTGGTTAACTGATTTTTTGAACCGTAAGCTTTATTTAGACGGGCTTCTGTTTTTTGATATTCAATATATTGATAGGTGAATATTGAGCCAATATACACCAAAGAAAGAATCAGGAAAGCAATTAAAACTGTCCTAAAAATGAATATTTTTCTATTATTTTTCACGTTGTTATTCTTTCAACCAATAAATTAATTACAGCCTCTTTGCTTTGTATGAAACTCAAATTTAAGACTTAAAAATGAAAGCCGCTGTGTAAAACTGTCAATTAATCGCTACATTTTGAAAAACTTACACAATCGTTTGATTGAAGAGGATGCACCCATAGTACAACTTTTATTTTCTATTTTACAGGTGAAAACCTAAGAACAAATTTTAATCTGATGAAAAAGATCATTATTTCAGCAATGCTGTCGTTGATTACCTGGCAGGCAAGCCATGCGCAATCTCATGTGAATATTATTCCAAAACCACAGGAAATAACTTATGGAGAAGTTGTGTTTCAATTAGATAAACAAACCACCTTAAGTTTTAAAAATTGCGGCGTTAATGATGTGGATCTATTTGTCAGACAATTGCGACAGGCAAGTCATTTTCCGATTACGCTAAAAAATCAGTCGAACAATACAATTGAGTTTGTTTTGGATAAAAAGTTGGACGTACCCAATGATGAGGGCTATCGCTTGCATGTGTCTGCCAAAAAAGTATTGGTGAGCGCAAAGACAGCAGATGGTCTTTTTAATGCTTCACAATCCCTCCGGCAGCTCTTTTCCCCAGCCATTGAGACGAGTAACGGTGCTGTTGATCAATCTATTTGGACCATCCCTGCCGTAGATATCAAAGATTATCCGCGATATCATTGGCGAGGTTATATGAAAGATGTAAGCCGTACATTTTATGATATAAAAACAATAAAGAAGTATCTGGATGTAATGGCTCTGTACAAAATGAATGTCTTTCACTGGCATCTCACAGACGATCAGGGCTGGCGTATTGAAATAAAGAAATATCCGAAGTTAACCGCGGAGAATGCGACTGTCTTCCATCGTACCGAAAAGCAGCCTGCGGAAAGGAGCGGTTTTTACACTCAGGAGGAAATAAAGGAAGTCGTGCAATATGCCAAGGCACGTAATATTACAATCGTTCCTGAAATTGATGTACCCGGGCACTCCTGGCCAACAATATTAGCCTATCCGGAATTGGGTGTGAACAAGAATTCTTATCCAAATCATATCTTTCCTTTTGTATCCTCCTGGGGCTATTGGGGCAATCAATTTACACCCAATACACTGGATCCGACAAAAGAGGCGACCTACCAATTTTTGGATGATGTGTTTACGGAGATTGCCGGCCTATTCCCGGGCAACTACATTCATTTCGGTGGAGATGAGGTCCGTCACGATCTTTGGGAAAAAGAACTTCATGTAAGGGATTTCATGAAACAGCACCAGATCGCGGATGTCAAAGCACTGCAAAGCTATTTTGTACAACGCGTATCGGCTATTATTGTTCAAAAAGGAAAGCAGCCTATTGGATGGAACGATATCTTAGCAGACGCCAAGAACCTTCCCAAAAATACAGCTATTATGAGCTGGCTTGGTGAGGAAGCGATAAAGGAGGCGACCAAAGATGGATTTAAGGCTGTGGCAACACCTGCCTCCCATTTGTATTTTGATATTACACAGGCAGACCGGAATGACGGTACAATGACCGACCTAGCCTATCCCCAGGTTAATTCCCTAAAAAGAGTATATGATTTTGACCCGTCAAACGGACTGACGCCGGCAGAAGATCAATTGGTGCTGGGGGTACAGGGAAATATGTGGTCAGCCATCGCTCAGGACATCAAGGATATGAACGTACAGAATTTTCCGCGGTTACTTGCTGTTGCTGAAATCGGCTGGGCTTCCAAGTCAAAAAAAGATTATGCGGAATTTTGTCGTAGACTGGATGCAAATCTGCCGCGTTTAGATGCTATGCGGATTGACTATTACCATACCGGCGGTTATATTGCCGGTACTTGGTCAAATCAGGATATCCAGGAGGCGTATACGACGATTAGCTTTGATGTGACCAAAAAGATCTATGATAACGGCAGGGCACAAGCTGGTTTTTTCTTTGTGGACGGTAAGAACTTTTTGGAGATTGATGGTGTCCAATTGCTACAGGATGGCCGTATTGTCGATGAGGATGACCATCATGCGCTTGCGGATAAGTTTAGAGGGACAAATAAAATTAAACCTTTTTATTACAATTTTACTGTTAAAGGCTATGATCCAAATGCAAAATACGAAATTAAAGCACGGGTAAGGGGTGCTGGTGGTGTAGATTCGAAAGGAAATTTCACGTTTAATCTGTCGCCGGGTATACCTTTCAACAAAATTGAGAAAAAATAATACGATCTATTTCTCCATTGGATAAAAAGCAGCGGCCTTGGTCGCTGCTTTTTTATTGCTGGTCGCACGAGCTCTTCTGTTGTATGGAAAGATAATCTTTTTTTTGAATTTGAGTCTAAACATTGGGTTTTTAGGTGGTGGATAGTGATTTATTTTAATAATTTCTGTGTGAAACATAAAAAATAGCTTTGTTTTTAACTTGTTTTGTTGAATTTTATTTTTGTTTTTAAAATCTTTTGTTTAATTTCCTGTAATAACGTATGATCTTTTGTTATTTTTTCACAAAAGACCTGACACCAATAAACCTTTAGTAATTGTTTGTAAACTATTATCTAAACCTCCATCTTAATTATGAAAAAGAATTATCTTTTTTGCCGAAATGTCAGACCATTAAGTCTCCTAGGGCTTGGTCTTTTGTGCTCGTCCCCCACTTTGTTTGCGAGCAACCTGAAATCGAACTATTTTCATGTCGATCAACAGCAAATTTCAGGGAATGTAAAAAATGAGAAAGGCGATCCACTCGCAGGTGCTACCATTACCGTAAAGGGCAGTACGGTACAAGCTTCGACGGATGCTAACGGTAACTTTTCTATTCGCGCCAAACAGGGCGATTTTTTGGTCATCAACTATCAGGGCTACACACGACAGGAAGTCGCAGTAGGTAGTGGAGCTATTGCCGTAACGATGGTGAGCAACGCAGAGTCATTGGAAGAAGTGGTTATCGTAGGCTATGGTAAGCAAAAAAAAGGGAATTTAACCGGGGCTGTGGCCGCTGTAAATTCTGAACAACTGAAAAACATTTCCCCATCCAATCTGTCCAATACATTAGCGGGAAGGGCTGCCGGCGTGAATGTGACCAATACCTCAGGAATGGCTGGAGCTTCCTCTTCGCTGCGTATCCGTGGAGCCGCTGTCGAACCTTTGTATGTTATTGATGGTGTGGTGCGTGATAAAGCTGCCTTTGATGCCTTGGAAGCCAATGAAGTAGATCAGATGAGTTTCTTGAAAGATGCCGGAACTGCCGCCGTCTATGGTACGAGAGCAGGTAATGGTGTTGTATTGGTGACAACCAAAAAAGGGACAGCCCAGGCACCGGTGTTCAATGTGCAAAGTAATTATTCCTTTAGTTCTCCCACGCAGACCTTATTGGCCAACCTGACCACCGCCACAGATGAATTAACTTACCAGAATCGAGTTTCCCAATTCCGCTGGGAACAAGGGAAAAAAACAGAACCTTGGGTCGCACCCAATGGGCAACGTGAATTTGATTATTTTAAAGATAAGAATTACAATGCCAACGATGTGATCTGGCGAAACCCTTTTAGCCACCGACAATCTATTGCGGTGAACGGTGGGGGGGACAAGATTACCTACTATGCCTTATTGAGCTATCGGAAAGAAAACGGATCTTATAAATCGCTGGATCACGAAAAATTTAATCTCCGCAGCAATATTTCGGCGAAGATCAGTGACGCATTTAGTATGGATTTTAATATCTCGGCCAATCAGACGAATTCCAATAGGTTCTTCTGGCCATTTAGTACATCCGCCAGTGATGATGATTTCGATGTTTCGGATTTTTACCGCGTTACTTTCAACTGGCCAAAGATGTATCCCTTTTATCTGACCGCGGATGGGACACCGAGCAATACTCCAACGGCTTATCCGGTGCAGACACCGATGGGAAGCTGGCAGGCCTGGAATGTGATTGACCAGGTGATTGGCGATCGGTATATCGATCGTAAGGTGCGTCAGGTAAATCCGATTATGACACTAAATTTGAAATTGGATAAACTGTTGGAAGGACTTTCAACAAAATTGGTAGGAAGTTATGTGGCAGAGGATTATATGCGCAAGCGCTATATGAGTTTCCAAAAGAACTATACATTCACCTCCCTGAACCCGAATGGAAACCGTTTTATACCTGCACCGCCCTCAGAAGATAGGACCAACGTATTTACTTTCAGTCAGGCACAACCTTTTATGGACTACAATCCACAGCGAAAATGGCAATACCAGGTGGATTGGTTTTTAAACTATAACCGCAAGTTTGGGAAACATACGGTAGATGGCTTGGTCGTTTATGAGCAGTTTAAATCAGGGAATACTAACATTACATCGCGTGCCGAAAATCCAATTATTCCGTTGGACCAAATGTATATCTATCCGACCGACAGGAGCATGCGATCGACAGACGCTTTTGAATTGATGGATGCAAGACGCGGAGTAATCGGTCGGGCGAACTATAATTATGCGGATAAGTATATTGCGGAATTCTCTTTTCGTTATGATGGCTCACCTTTGTTTCCAAATGACAAGCGCTGGGGATTTTTTCCGTCCATGTCTCTGGGCTGGCGCATCTCGGACGAAAATTTCTTTTCGTCCATCAAAAATACAGTCAGCGACCTAAAATTGAGAGCATCGTATGGAAGTTCGGGCAACTTTGTGGATGTGGAAGGTTATTCGATATTGCCTTATTCCTACATGGAAAAATATAGTTCGATCATCACTTCACGCACAGGAACCCGAACTCCGGTACCCGGATATATTTTTGGTGATAGTTATTATACCGGAATAACCTATCTGGATAATCCGACAACAAATCTGACCTGGACAAAATCAAAGAGCTATAACGTAGGGATAGATTTTGGTTTTGTTCAGAATAAACTAACGGGTAGCTTGGATGGATTTATCCGGAAGGAAACCGATATCCTTGGAACGAGAGGGATAAAGGTGCCGGATAATTATGGACGTGCGCTGGCACCGGAAAACTATGCTGCCCGAAGCTTTCGGGGAGGAGAGATTTCATTCAATTGGAGCGACCGGATCGGGGAAGTTTCTTATGGTCTGAATGCGAATATGGGATATGCGAAAGACCGTTGGGATATTTTTGATGAAGAGCCGTCTTATGCAGTAGGTGGAAAGCAAAATTTCTTATCGAAAGTGGGACGTCCTGAAAATCGCATTGTTGGTTTAGAAGCTTCGGGATTGGTTCGTACGCAAGCCGAAGCGGATGCCCTAAAAGGAAAAGGCTTTAAAACCTATGGACGTGATCCTTATCCTGGGATGATTCTGTATAAAGATATCCGTGGACAGAACTATGCAGATCAGCCTGATGGCATTATTGATGACAATGATATGCAGCTGCTTTCGGAGAACAATACGCCCCGCATTAACTACGGATTTGGATTTAATGCCAGCTGGAAAGGTTTCTATGTCTCGGCCTTATTTCAGGGGGTTTTGGCTTATGATCGTGTAATCAGTAATCAGGAAGGGGCAGGCATGCGCCAACATGGGGATACCTTTAGGCCTTATTACCCGATCTGGACTTCAGATGTCTGGACACCTGAAAACACGGATGCCAAATACCCGCGTCCTGTGGGTTATAACTGGCAGGAATCTGGGGCGGCTTCTTCAACATTCTGGATCCGCAATGGAGCTTATATGCGATTGCGGGATTTAAATATTTCGTATACGCTGCCACAGGCTATGATGGAAAAAATCAAAATGAAAAGTGTCAACGTATTCTTAAATGGTACCAATCTATTTGTTTTCTCACCAATGAAGGAATTTCATGATCCAGAACAGAAAATGTACGATTCTTATCCCGTGATGAAAACATTCACCTTGGGCCTAGATGTTAAATTTTAATTGATTTTTAAAGATGAAAAAGATATTTTATCCCTTAGTTGCTCTGTTGTTGACAACGGCTTCTTGTAAAAATGTGCTGGATATTGAGGATCTCAATTCGGTGAACGAAGATAAGGTGTGGAATGACCCCAATCTCGTCAATGCCTATCTGGCTAATTTATATACCTTATTCGGCAACTGGAACAGCGGCGCTGATAATAACTCACAACAGCTGGCCGGAATTAACTTCCCCCTGAATGCTGTTACCGTTAATAATAGCGCTTATAAAGCATGGGATTATACAACCATGCGCAAGATCAACACCGCTATCCAGAAAGTGTCCGAAAGTACCGGATTAAATGAAGCTACCAAGAAATCCATTTTAGGTCAGGCACTTTTCATGCGTGCTTACATGTATTTCAATATGGTCAAGTATCATGGAGGAGTACCTTACATCACAAAACCACAGGATCTAGAAAACGATGAACTGAAGGTTCCGCGCAACAGTACCAAAGAATGCTTTGATTTAATGATAAAAGATCTGGATGAAGCGATGACCTATCTGCCCATGACAATTGGAAAGGGAGCTGCAGATTATGGACGTATTGATGGTAATTTCGCCCTGGCCTTTAAAGCTAAAGTATTGTTGTATAAAGCGTCGCCGCAATTTAATCCTTCCAATCCTTATGGGAATGCCTATTGGGTAGAGGCAAATGCGGTGAATAAAAAAGCTTATGAGCAGCTAAAGGCACAGGGCTATAGCCTGACTGCTGATTATGGCAATATTACATTGGTGGAAAAGGGGCCTGAAGTCGTCTTTGCTGTCATAAACTCCTATCCCAACAAAGTTGCTAACTGGGATAATGGGGTGCGACCTGGCTCCGAAAGCCGGGGGACTGCCAGTGCTGTACCAACCTGGGATTTTGTAAAAGAATTTCCGATGAAAGATGGTAAACTATATACGGATCCAACCAGTAAATATCATAAAACAGATGAGCAGTTCTTGCAAAGCTATTGGGAGAATCGTGACCCTCGTTTTGACAAATCTATTGTTTGGAATGGAAAAATTTATGAGGTTTCTGGTAAAACCGGCAAAAGACAATATACGTCATTAGGTATTGCGGATGCGCTGGACAATTTTGGTGAAAATCCAAAAGCCGGCACAACTTCTTCGAACAGAGATCGCTATACAGGTTTTTTTATTCTAAAAAACTCAAAACTCTCTTTACGGCAAACGCAGGTAGAAACCCAGTATGATGTGGATTTTGTGCTGATGCGCTACGCAGAGGTGCTATTGAATTATGCTGAAACAGCAAATGAGACGGGTGATCTCGCTACAGCAATGTCGCTTTTAAAGCAGATCCGAATGCGTGCTGGCATCGAAGCCGGAACAGATAATAATTATGGTATTACTGCCGGTAATAAGGCAGACATGCGGGAGGCTATACTAGCAGAACGGAATATCGAATTCTGCTTTGAAGGCCATCGTTTTTGGGATTTACGCAGATTGCGCAAGCTTGCGGTACTGAACAATAAAACCAAACAGGGTGTGGAAGCAATCGCAATAAATACAAATGGAACGGATATGGATCTAAAAGCGGCGGCAGATCTGGCCAAAACTTATCAACTGAAAGAAAATCAGTTTAAGTATACCATATTACAGGTCCCTAGTACCGGAAATAAAATCAATCTGGTGCCCGATACATACTATTTCTTTCCGATCGCACAATCGGTGATCGACAAGAATCCGAATATCAAGCAAAATAAAGATTGGGGCGGAGAATTTAATCCGACGTTGGAATAATGTATTTTCAGGTCTTTATGTAAGATATACCTAAAGGTAGGACGGGATGCTTAGCAATAAGCATCCCGTCCGTGTTAAAAGTTATGTCAAGTACAGTTTATTTTAATTCAATCATTTTTTGTTTTTCTTCTTCCTGTTTATCTTCTTGCAAGATGGCTAGTTGAAGGCTGCAAACCAAAGTGAGGATAATAAGAACCACAAAAGCTACGGGTAAGAAAATTCCAATGATCACTGCCAGCAGTAATGATATGTTTAGATATTCCTGTCCATTTTTAGAAGAAACCTTTAAGCGTGAACTTTTAAATGAGTCAAAAAGATCTTGAAAAGCTTTTGTGATCGTTTTGCTGTTGATGCTGAATGTTGTTTTAGTTGCCATGATGTTTATTTTTTAATGTTTTTATTTCTTATTTGATACCTCAAAGGTAGCGGAGATTTGCTATAGGAGGGAGAGCCATTAGGCTAATCAGGAGAGAATCTCGGTAAACAGTTGTCTTATGTCGGTCAGTGGTCGTTGGGTTATTCTGTACTGAGAAGCCAGACAAACGTGGATTCAAAATGATGATATGATAAATCTAAAATTATTTTACATAAAAAAGCACCACTCGTCAAGGGGCGAGTGGTGCTTTTTCAGTTTATTTAAACTCCGTATCAAAGGCCTACGTGCTCGCTTTTTGATTTGGTTGGTCCCGATGCATCTTGTTTGTACGATGGGTCATAATTCCAATGAATGCTATCTGTCAATACCTTTCCGTCTTTTTGCGTTAGCTGAGCTTGTATCGTGTTCGCTCCCTTCCTAAGTTTGACATTGTCAAAGATGTAGTGTACATCTGTTTGCCCTTTTCTAACGCCTTTGATAACAGTTCCGTTAACGGTTAAAGTTGGTTCACCTCTATTGGAATAAATGGTTACAGGGGTGATTTCATTGCCACGATTGATCATACGGCGTTGGGTAATATACAATACCGGTTCTTTGCTCCAGTTGGCTTTGTACCAATAAAAGCCATCTTTTTTCAGTTTTCTGTCAAAGGAAACCAAGCCTTTGTAATTTCTGGGATTGACGTTCAATGCTGTAATTGGTGTAGCAAAATCAAAGGTATTCCAAACGTACGATCCAAGGAAAATAGGATTTTTGGAGATGACACCCCAATGGACTTCATGGAATTTTGTTGCATATTCCTCCGGAAAGAATGATGGATTGCTCCATTGATTTCCGAAATTGCCTACTTTTTCCGCCTGATCATCAGGAACTGCTTCGGCACCGTATTCAGAAAAGATGATTTTATAGTCTTTGAACTCTTTACTTATCCGTTGCGCCCATGCGGCTACATCGTCATCTTTATCGGATTTGTCCTCCAGTTCACCATTATACCAGCCGAAATAATGGTTAATTCCCTGTACATCTGCATTGTTGTTAACCGGATGGTCAATTACATTGTACCCGCTTACGGACACGGTGTAACGATCTGGGTCTTCGGATTTAGCGAGATCATTTAGTTTGGTCGTGAGTTCTACCGTGTAGGCGGATGGCGAGTAAACTTCGTTGTGCATCCCCCAGATATAGATGGAAGGGTGGTTGAAATTTTGTCGAATTAATTCTTTCAACTGTTGTTGGGCGTTGTTGTCTTCGTATGTTGTCACACGATTCACAAATGGGATCTCGGCCCAGATAACAAGCCCGATACTATCGCATTTGGAATAGAAATATGCTGACTGCTGATAGTGTGCCAGACGGATGGAAGTGGCACCCATCTCTTTGATGATCGCTAGATCTTCGTCGTGGTCGGCGTTGCTTAGGGCTGAGCCTTTGCCCCAACGATCCTGATGTCGACATACCCCATATAAGGGATACTTGATATCATTTAAAAAGAAACCTTGGCCAGTACGTAATTCAAATTTGCGGATGCCTAAAGGTGTCGTTACCTCGTCAATGACCTGACCATCTTTTTTGATCTGTGTCACAGCCTTGTAGAGGTAGGGATCGTCCAGTCCTTGCCATAAATGTGGGTTTTTGATCACAATTTGTTGTGATAAGACCTGACGGCCCTGTGGCGGCAATGTATACGCAGTTTGTTGTTTTGCTTTTATGGTTCCATCTTTTTCAAAAATGGTTGTTAGCAATTCGATCGGTTGTGTTTTTCCGGATTTGTTGTCAATTTTTATTTTTAATGCTATATCCGCGGTCTTTTTTGAAACATTTTGCTGCGTGATATAGATACCTTGGGAGGCAAAGTCATTCACAGCAACATGAATGTCATCGGTGACTATAAGTTCGACAGGACGATAAATGCCGCCGTACATCGGGAATAGGGTGTGGTTTACGGGAATAACCTGTGGACTGGCTTCGTTGTTAACCTTGACCAACAGCTCGTTTTCCACTCCCAATTGAAGCATATTGGTTAATTCGAAGACAAAAGCGGAATAGCCGCCCTGATGTCTGCCGACAAAACTGTAGTTGCCATTTCGTTGCGAGTTATCGTAAGTAACATCATTTTTTCCTGTTTTGGCAGAAAGGGGTTTATTATTTAAGTAAACTTCGGTATTGGTGTTCACTCCTTCAAATCGGATAAAAACACGTTTACCTTTCCAATCTATATCGGGGACAAATGTTTTGCGGTAATAGGCATCTCCGGTATAAAAACGTTCGTTTTTTCCAAGGCTGCCCGGTTTGATCTCTGCTGTCTGCATGTCTGACGCATTCCAGGTATGTGGTAGGGTAACCAATTGCCACTTCCCGTCAAATGTCTGGTTATAATCTAATGCTGAGGTAGAAAATGGACCTTTTTTAAACGACCAGTTTGCGTTGAACGGAACGACTATTCTAGCTTGTAGATTCAGAATAGTTATCCCAATAAAGAAAAGCGTATAAAAAATCCTTTTAATCATATGGTTTTTAACTTAGGGTATTTGTTTCGTTTTCAAATATAACCAACAAAAAGACAATGCCTAATTCGCTTCTTTTTTGAAAAACGATTAAATGAAAATATATTTATTTTATGTAATTTATCTTTCACTTTACGTGTTATTTATTTCTTTATTGTCCTGTTTGTAGGATGTACACTATAACGTTTTCGAGAGTTGCGCAAACGATTGACTGGATTTGACCTTGGACAATAACTTAATAATTTATTTACAATTGTATTGTATAGTGTGATACTGGGACCAATTAAAACTGTGAATATTTGATGGAGTTTAAATAGGTACGTGAGGCGGATGTCAATAAAGGGTGATTTTTTGAAATTAATAGCCCAATGCTAATATTTAAAGTAATTTTAACAGTCTAAACTGAGTGAAATCTTAATTATCAGATGAAATATAAATTAATACCTGTACTTTGTGCTATATGCTTGCTTGTTCAGGAGGCAATTGCCCAAATTGCCATTATTCCGCATCCTCTGAAATATGAGTTAGGAAAGGAAAAGTTAATACTGAGAGATCAAATTGGGGTAGTTGGGGATGTTGTATTTGAATCTTCTCTGGGTTATCTCAGAAAATTAATGCTGAGCCGTTTTGGGATTTCAACCTACACTTCTCCTGAGAGGGACGCTAAAATTATTGTGAAGCATGATAGCAAATTGGAAAACGAAACGTATCGCCTTAGGATCAATCAGACACATATTGAGGTTAGCGCATCTGGCCATCCGGGCTTTGTCAATGCGTTGTCTAGTTTAGATCAACTGCTTGCTATTGCCGAAAGAAAAAATGGAACGTTTATTTTGCCTACTGTTGAAATCGAAGACAAACCGCAATTTGCCTGGAGGGGGTTTATGCTGGATGAATCACGTCATTTTTTCGGTAAAGAGAAGGTTAAATCTTTATTGGATTGGATGGCTTTTTACAAGTTGAATAAATTCCATTGGCATTTGACAGATGAACCGGCATGGCGGCTCAGTATACAAAAATATCCCTGGTTAACCCAAGTTGGGGGAATAGGCAACTATCTTGATCCTTACGCTCCGGTACAGTATTATAGTCAGGCTGATATCAGTGAGATCATTGGTTACGCTGCTGAACGAAATATTGAGGTCATTCCTGAAATTGATATGCCGGGGCACGCTACAGCCGCAAACCGGGCTTATCCTTTTCTCACTGGTGGAGGCAACGAAAAGCACCCCGATTTCACTTTCCACCCTGCCAAGAATACAACATATACATTTTTGACAGGTGTTTTGCGTGAAGTGAAATCGCTGTTTCCTTCTGTCTATATTCATTTGGGAGGAGATGAGGTCGCCTTTGGCAGCGATGCCTGGGATAATGACGCCAAAGTTGAGGAATTGAAAAAGACAATAGCTCTAAAGTCCAACAAAGAAGTTGAAGAGTATTTTATTCGTCGTATGGCTGATTCTGTGGCTAGGATAAACGGAAAGATTATTGTTTGGGACGAAATGGTGGACGCAAAGCTGGCTAAGGATCAGACGGTCATGATGTGGTGGCGTCATGATAAACCTGAGCAGCTGAACAAAATTTTGGATAAAGGCTATCAGACTATATTAACTCCTAGACTGCCAATGTATTTTGATTTTGTACAACAAGAGAATCATAAGCACGGTCGTAAATGGGGCAAAGGCTTTAATTCTTTGCAGAATGTGTACAATTTTGCCGGAAGCCAACTGGATAGTTTGGGTAAACGGAAAAAACAGGTCTTGGGTATTCAGGCTAATCTTTGGACAGAGACAGTGACCAATGTCAATCGCCTGGATTATCTTGTGTTTCCGAGAATAGCGGCACTTGCGGAGGCGGCTTGGGTGCCCGGAGCAAACCGTAATTTTGATGAATTTACACGAAAATTAGAAAGGCATTTGTCCTTGTACCGCGATCAGGGACTGTATTACTTTGATCCCTTTGAGGACAGTAACCCAGAGCCTGCGGTAATTAAGAAATCACAAAAGCAATATATAGATAATCCAAAGTGATCGTCGGATGGGCAACATAAATCCAGTTAATAAACACCGATTCAATCTTTCGTTGGGAGGAGTCGATTTTTAAAGAAATGATAAGATGAAATATAATAAATTAATCACAGCATTGATTCTCGGCAACATATTGCTAGGGATAAAAACTACTTCAGCACAGTGGACTGGTCCTCGTAAGAAAGTAGAAAACAAAGTAGACGTAAAATACGGACCTTTGACGCCCGCACATCGGACAGATGAGGCCATGGAACGGTTCCGAAACTATGGATTAGGACAATTTATCCATTGGGGCTTGTATGCGATTCCAGGTAATGAATGGGAAGGAGTAAGCGCACGGAAGGGAGCGGCGGCATCCGAATGGATACGCACCTGGAGTGGGCCAACAGCACCGAAAGATTGGAAAAATACTTATGATAACCTCTATAAACAGTTTAATCCTACAGGTTTTGACGCAAAAAACTGGGCTAAGCAGGCAAAAGAAATGGGTGTGAAGTATCTTATTTTTACAACAAAACATCATGATGGATTTGCGCTATGGCCATCTAAGTATACAGATTATACTATCAAGAAAAGCCCTTATAAGAAAGATATCGTCAAGCAGGTCGTAGATGCTTATACAGCAGAAGGAATAGATGTGTTTTTGTATTTTTCAATTCTAGAATGGAATAATTCAAACTATATGGGGAAAGCTCCTGTTACTCCTGAAGAAAAGGTTAAATTCAATAAATTCCTAGAATATACGCGTAATCAGTTGTTGGAACTTCTACAAAACTACCCACAGATAAAAGGTTTTTGGTTTGATGGTACCTGGGATCAATCTTGGATCCAAGCCTATGATTTTACGTATAAATTAGAGCAGGAACTACGTGAAAAACATCCGGGATTGATAATCGGAAGCAGATTTAGAAATGACGAATTTGGAAAACGGCATTTCGACTCCAACGGTGAAATGTTAGGTGATTATGAACAAGGTTGGGAACGAAAAATGCCGAAGGAATTTGAATGGCTGGAGGGACGTGACTGGGACTGTGTCATGACGATTCCTCCGAATGGTTGGGGTTATATGAAAGACTGGTCGGGAATTTATACGAAGACCTCAGAAGATCTGATCGATATGTTGATGAATTGTGTTTCCATGAATGGTAATTTTGTGTTGAACTTTGGCCCTGACGGAAATGGACGGATGCATCCCGGAGAGGATAAATTGGCAAAAGAGATCGGCGATTGGATCAAGATAAACGGAGAAGCCGTGTATGGTGTCAGACATGCGGGGCTTGCGCCATCCAAGTTGGGGTATTTCACGAAAAAGGCCGACAACCTCTACCTTACTGTGTTTAACCGCCCTGTCAACAATATTGTACGTATTGCTGTTCCCAAGAACGCCGCGGAGGTTCCGGTGGAAGCTGTATTGTTGCAAGATGGTCAATCTTTGGATCTTAAACGTTCCGACATTGGGTTGGATCTTGACAAGAATACCTACTATGATGTTGTTCTTCCGGGGACATTTCGTGCAGATAAAGCTTTCGTTGTAAAAATGAAACTGGGTAAACCAAAATCGCAAAGTGATAAATTAATGGATGCAAAGATGTAATTTCCTGCATTAGGTTGGAAATTTTACAATTTCATTTTAAATGCGTATGAGCCCTAATCCAGACCATTTGGAGTGATCGAAAAAAGCGGGATTTAAATCAGTGTTGATTTAGATTCCGCTTTTTCTTTTATACAATTGCCGACAGTTCCTGTGGATGGTGGATAATATGCTGTGCGCCGTGCTGTCTCAATTCGTTCTCCTCGCGAAAGCCCCAAGTCACACCAATTGCAGTCACAGCAGCGTTATTGGCGGTGTCCATATCAACGGAAGAATCACCAACATAGTAACAGTTCTCTTTTGCTATGCTTAATGTTCGTAGGGTTTCCAGGACAATGTCTGGATCAGGTTTGGCCGGATGTCCCGTGCGGTGACCAAGGACCAGATCAAAAGCGATCGTGGGAAAATAGTGTTCAATTAAAGGAATAACGGCCTCATGATACTTATTGGATGCTACTGAAATTAAATAGCCTGAAGATTTCAATTCTTCTAGCAGCGGCATGATTCCGGTATATGGTTTTGTGTGCGATACAGGCTTTTGCTCGTAATATGCTTTAAATGCAGTCAGCAAAGTAGTAATTATGTTTTCTGATCGTGCATTTTCAGGTAATGCGCGTTCAATCAATTTTTGTACACCATTGCCCACAAATTTCTTGTAAGCAGAAAGCGGATGTGTAGGATAACCATATCGTTGAAGAATGGCATTACAGCTGTCCCCAAGATCTTGCAAAGTATCCAGCAATGTGCCGTCCAGATCAAATATTATTAGCTTCATGGGCTAAATCTAATAAAAAACCGCGATGGATTTATAGTGATATTCATCTATAAAATGGTGTTTTTTTAGGAATGTCAAATTTTTTGGAGAACAGTGTCGATATCGGTAAAAAAAGCCAAAGCACGATTATTTGTGCTTTGGCTTTTAACAGTAGAAATCTTCGGATTTTTTGGTTTTATCAAGGCAAAACGGCTGTTTTAATCTGAATGAAATAGTATAATTAAACCATGAATTATTTCCAGATACGGCTATCTATACTCTCTTTTTTTGCATTATCTAAATCGGGAAAGAAAGTAAAGCCTGTTGCTTTTTCCAGTTCGCTTACCGTTAATCTGTAACTGTCAAAAGTACTTCCTGATGGAGGGGTAATATTGTCTATCTTATAGCCAATGGTATAGTATTCGTCTCCTTTTTTCATTGCCAATGCTTTGAAATAGTATTTTGGCTTTGCAATGTCTTTCCCGTCATTGTCCGTAGCAAAGTCAAGTAGGTTGTCCATTTCACTTGTAGGCATTGCTCCTGTTACAACATACATGGTGTCACACTGTGCGGTCCAGGTTCTCACCTTTGTTTCCAGATTTGCCCAGATTCCCTGATTGAGACGGGATGCTTGAGCCGTCATATTGGTGAAGTAAAATGTTGTTTTATTCTGCGTTATATTCAGGTTTCGATCCGCGCTGGGAAGTTGATGACCGCGGTCATAACCTGTTGGCTGAAACCCTTTAAAAAGCGTTGGCTGGAATGCTGTCGATACGGCGGGGTCATATGCCCATGCATCGGTGCGATTGCCAGAGCCTAAAATATCACGATATAACGGATAAGCAACCCAGTAAGCCATTTTAAGTTTTTTATTGTACAACATCGCATAGTTTCTTTCTGTTTTTGCGTCGGGAAGAAAGTGCTGTACAAAGACCTCATCATTACTCAGATTGTTCATTTTGGGGATTTCAAGATAAGCTTGAGAGTTGCCGGTTTTACCAATTAGTTTACCCTTGTTAATGCTGATATTAAACCGATAAAGATTCCCGCCGATCAGTTTTTTTAGCTGTTCATTTTGCGGTGTTGTCCAGGTATAAGGATCACCATTCGGAGCTATAAATTTAATTGTCTTTTGGGTGATGTCCTCTCCGGGAAGGAGTATGAATTCTATTGTAGCGGTTTGCGTGCTGCTCGCCGTTACGTTTGCCTGAATATCTTTTTTTTCATTAGGATTGATAGTCAATTTGCCTGTTGAAAGATCAAATCCTGCTGTAGTATGTACTGATGGAATACTTACTGTGATCGGACCGGCTTCTAAAGCGGCCGTGTTGGTAATGGAAAGATGAATAGAAATCTTGCTTAACTGTCTCACAAAATTAAGCGGGATGGTATTGTTCGTTTTGCTGATGTTTTTTGTATTGCTTGCATACATGAAATCCAATGCCGATAGGTTTGTTTGATCACTTACATCAAGAGGGTATTTAAAATCGCTAATGGATCTGTAAGGATAATAGGCAATGAAATCTACTTGTTCATTGGGTAAATAACTAGGTGTTTTGCTTTGAAATACTTTGCCATTGATGGTAAATAGGTGATTATTAATTCCGTTCACAATAGAACTTGAACTTAATGCCTGTCCGTTTCTGAACATATAAACGCCAATTTGATCATTCTTATTCCAGGGGCTTTCTATCGCATTCGTGTTTATTTGCCCCACGATGGTAGGTGTAAATTGTAGCGCAGCATGTTCAATTCGGGAATTATTTTTTTGACATGCGTTGAAGATAAGCAATGCGGTCATCAGGTAAACTATTCGGCACATGGTATGCTGTGGAATAGCCATTAGCTTGTAAATCATTTCGATCGTTAGTGTTTGTAAATAATGAGACGGCAAAAGTAGCTAGAAAAACTAAACAAAAAGGGCGCTAACCTGCATTTTTGCTTCAATAAATGTTTCGCAAAAGTATGTGTTTGATTCTTAGGTATAATTATTTTGTTTTTTGTGAATTTTTGATTGGCTTCCAATGGTATTTCAACTACTTCAAGTTGTGGCATTTTAGTTCGTACTTGATTTTGTGCAGGTTTTACGAACAATGATGGATCGTGTATTTATTGTGATCTGGAAAAGCATATTTTAAATGCTTTTTATTGAAATTTTCCTAAAGTAAAGAAAATAGCACAATGTTTGCTGTTAATGCCCGAACATATATTGATTTGATAAATTATTAATCTGTACAGCTAAGAAATGAAGGGAGTATTTGAATTAAAAGGACAAGTGAACAGGCTCTGTGTGGCTTTATGTGCATTGGTAATGGTTTTTACATTGTCCGGTTGTTTTGACTTTGTCGAACAGATTGACCTTAAGCCTAACGGTTCAGGGCATATTGCAGCAACATTGAATCTAAGTAAAAGTAAAACAAAAGTCTCATCCTTGATGAAGATGAAGAGTATTAAAGGCATACAGATACCAACGCAAGCCGAAATAGAAAAGGAGATTCGGGCTGCGGTTCAGTTGCTTAAACAGACGAAGGGTATCTCTAATGTACAGTATCAAACAGATTTCACAAACTTTATTGTCAATATTTCCTGTGATTTTAGTCAGATCGAGTCGTTAAATGCTTTTTCTGATATATTGGCCAATCGGTTTAAGACGAAGATCTCAAACTCAAATCGCTATTATTACAATGCGCAGACCAATATATTTGAACGTAAATTTGTAGCTTCTAATACCTGGAAGGCTAAATTCAATCAGTTGGGAAGCGACAACACGGCGCAATTTGCAGATGCTTTTTATACCCAGATCATTCGATTTGAAAAACCGCTCGCGTCACAGGAAAATAGTAAAGCAAAAGTTGCAGGAAACAAGAGAGGAGTGCTATTAAAGTTATTATTTACTGATCTGGTCTATGGTAAATCTACATTGGCAAATAAAATCACATTAACAAAATAACCTATATGAAATCAAAAATTTTATTGACCGGACTGGCCTGTCTGTCCCTGATGGGGAGCGTGAAATCGCAAGATTTAATTAAGCTCATTCCCGAAGAAGCTGAAATGATCGCAGCCTTTAATGTAAAGGAGATTGTGCAGAAAGCAAATGCAAACAAATTGAACGAGTTGCTTCAGAAAGCCGGCCTCTTCAAACGGATTGAAAAGTCGGGTGCTTCAGTTGGGAACGATATCAAAAACCTAGGTATTGACCTTACGCAGACGTCTTATTTCTATAGCAGAAAGACAGATAGCGTGAGTTTTATCGAGTTTATATTTCCGCTGTCCAATAAAGGTCAGTTTGAAAAATTATTACATGATGCAGGAGAGCCGAAACCCTTTGCCAATGGTTTTTCAAGTATAGCACTGAAACCGGGGAGCATGTTGGTTTATAATGACCGAATGGCACGTTTTATTTCGTCGACGATGAATACTACCTTCCTCGACAACGACTCCGTTGCAAACCGCTACGGGATAAAAAAAGTAGCCTACATGGACCCTGCGGCTGATGCATATTCTCCAGAGATAGATTCTGCGGCGGCAGTTGCGGATTCGGCAGCAGTGGCGGTAGATTGGGAAGAAGGCGAAAAGGAAATAGAGCCACTGAGTCCGCCGGTTATTGTGGAGAGTCTGCCAGATACGGTCGTAGCGAGTGTGGAGGCAGTTGTGCCAGTGCCAATGGATGTCGCTCCGGCGGAAATGCATGATCCAAGTTATTACGATTCGCTTTATACAGCCTATGAGGATCAAAATCGAAAAAATGATTCCATTCGTAATGCGCTTCGTGATAAATGGTTGACAGGCGAAGCTACACGTTTGCTGTCTGCTTCCTATAAGCCGCTCTCTGTTTCGGATCAGAATAAGGTGCTGAAAAACCTGGGATTGATCCGTCTGTACGTACCGCATGTTGAAGAACTTTACCGCGGCCTTATGCCTTATAAATCGATTCCTTATCTCTATATGGGCATCAATATGGATAAGTTTAGAACAGGATATCAGGATGGAGTGCTCGATTTATCGCAGGAAGGAAATGTATTGAAATTAAAAGGTTCGATGGGCTTAGATAAAGATCTTGCTGAAATGTCCAAACGGTTTTATGCCAGAAAGCCAAATGGAAAATTCAGTAAATTTTTGACCGATAAAACGCTTGGGTTCTTTAATTTTAATATTAATTCAGAAGCTTATTTACGCGATATGCCTAGTTATATGGCCAAATACTATGGCGGATTATTGGGCCCTCAGCAAGATTTAGTTGAATGGGGGCTGATGGCGCTTGAAGTTGCACTAGATGAGAAAGCCATTGCACAGGTAATGCCCGGAGATCATCTTTTTGTGGTCAATGGTTTGCGTAAATTTAGAAAAGAATATATTGATTATACCTATGACGATGATTATAATGCCACAGAAGTAAAGAAAACAAAGGATGAAACCTTACCGGTATTTATCTGGATGTTTACTTCGAAGGATCAACGTCTGATTAAAAAAGGACTGGATCTAGCGATTGCCAAATCCTTAGGCAAAACACAGGATGGTATCTATGCATTTTCTTCAAAAAAAGCAATGGATTTCCCGATGTATATGCTGCTGAAAGATGATTTGGTGATGGTAAGTAATGATTCTTTATCGTTACTTGATATCCGCCAAAATAAGATGGCAGCCCCTGCGAATAAAGATTTTATTAAGTTGATGAAACAAAATAAAATGTCAGCAGCTTTTGACCTGCAAAAGTTGCCCGCCATGCTTCAAGAGATGGGCATTAGTCCCGGAAGACAATGGGACAAAACTTTTGCACAGCTGAATCAATATGGCAGTACGGCAATCACCTCGAAAGGTATCGTAGATAACCGTATGGAGGCAGAGATGTCTTCAAAGCTTCCACAGACAAAGGAGGGGGCAATTAGTTATATGATTGACCAGATTCTACTGGAGATTGACAAATAGAAAGATTATACCGAGCATCAAACAATTTAATTGTAAAATTGTTTGATGCAAAGTTTGTAATATTAAGGTTATATTTTTATAATGTTGATATAATGTTACACGATGTTTAGACCGATAGTAGTATTTTTGTGGTTTGTTATTTGCAAATAATAGGATAAAAAACGATTTGTACTTGATATGGGGATATTTTCAAAACTGTTTGGTAACAAAACTCAAGATTCAAAAATAAAGGTTGTTGGTACACTCGCCTTTTTGGAAGTGGATATGCACAACCATATCCTCCCGGGAATAGATGACGGAAGTCAGTCCATTGAACAATCAATTGATTTGTTGAAAGGCCTGGGAAGAATGGGATTTGAAAAATTTATTTGTACACCGCATATTATGGATGGGGTGCATCCGAATTCAATCCAAACAATCGAGGATGCCAAAGATAAGTTGGTGAATGGTATAAAACACCTGCCTACTATTCCGGAGATTTATCCTGCCGCTGAGCATATGATAGATGACGGAATTGCAAGGTTGATCGATACTAACGAGCTTTGTGTAATGCCGGGTGGCTATGTGCTCATTGAAATGTCTTACCTGCAGGAATCCAAAGCGTTATTTCAAACTATTCTGGATATTCAAAAGCTTGGTTATCAGCCAATATTGGCACATCCAGAGCGTTATAATTATTACCATTATAATTTTAATATGTACAAGCAGATCAAAGATGCTGGTTGTATGTTGCAATTAAATCTGCTGTCGGTCAGCAGATATTATGGTGTTGAAGTGAAATCTGCAGCTTTAACGATGATTAAATCGGGCATGTATGATTTCGTAGGGACGGATGTACATCATAGCCGTCATTTGACTGCGCTGGAGGAGATCGTTGCGAAATATCCCGTACGCGACTTATTAAAAACATGTAATATCTTGAATCCGACGCTTCAAGATCATTTGGGAAGCAATGATAATGTTACTGCTGCAGGATAAAGGAAAAAAAATTACGATAAAGAGATGCATAAGGCATCTTTTTTTGTTTCTGCTAAACGCTCATTCATGTCGATGGGACGAATTTATCGGAAGTTCTTTTATTCTTTACAGGTCAGATGGATTTGTCGGAATTATTTTCGTTTTTGTATGTGTTTTGTAATCATGGAAATTTCGAAAATTTGGCTACTTTTGGATTTAGCATTTTTCATATGAGAGGAAACAGAATTTTTATTCAAGATTGGATTGCACATCATACTTACCAGAAAGCAAGCGATATAGATAGTTATTACTTAAAAGTTGCTAATCAGATCAACGATAATTTATCGACATTGTGGTTTGAAGAACCGGAAACGAATGACCTAATTCAGACTGATGCCTTAAAAACATTAAGTATTTACCTGACCTGTTATTTGGAGGATGTTATTGCCAACACAGGGATATTTGCGGCTTTTAGAACCATTCATAAAGAATTGTACAATGAGTTCCTACCCTTCTACAAGGACAACAATCTGTTGGATTACTATCCTGAGGATATCAATAGCGAAGATGTTGCTGTATTAACTTGGTTATTTTTTAGTGAGCGCAACCCACATCTGTTTATCGATCCTCATGGCCGTTTGATACAGTTGGTAACGGATCTTACCTATGCTATTCTGGAGGAACATTATGAAGTGGCCCCTGAGAATCCAAAGTTAAAATCAGAATATACACTGGATGAAAATGCGGATTATTTTGAGGTTCGTAATTTTATCGAAAAACTTGTCGCAACAAACTATCTGACAGCAGGTGAATATAATACCAATCTTAACCATCTGATGCAGGTTGCAGAATTGGGAAGATATCAGCACGATCAGGCACAGTTGCAGCAAATGATCTATCGTGTCCGTGATAATCACTTCAATAATTATAGACTGCACTTATTTGCTCTTAAATCATCAGAATTTGTTGCGGAAGTGGTTGGTAAGGAACATGCCCTCTATAGTTCCGTCAAGACGCTGGGGAACCGCATCCATAGCTTTTTTGACTATGTAAAAACGGATGAACAGTTTGTCCATGTAAAACATATCAATACAAAAACGGTATTCAAGATTTATAAAGATTCAATCCGGGAATTTGCAGAGCCTTCTATGACATTATCTTTCTATATGGAAATCGTTCCTTGGAAAGATGCTTGGAATCTGTCCGGAATTATGACGGTGGTCAATCCGGAGGAAGTGAATTTCGATCTGCCGGAACAATATGAAATGACCTACCGTATTGAAGCGATGTCCGGTAAGGACAAGAGCTTGAAAAAAACAGAGAAGCAATTGAAAGATATGGGTAAATTATTCCAGTCTGAGCAAAAGGCCGCTGTAGCTTTTATGGAGGGACGAGAAGTGAAAGAATTTGCAAACAAATTCTTTCAAACATATCAGCAAAAATATCCAAGCAAAGAGGAATCAGCACTTCCAGAATCGAATTTGGATCTGACAGCAGATGCGAAAGTGACGGTTTTCTTCAACCCAAAGACAGGATTAGAGGTATTTGGTGGAATAGAAGAATTCTTTCCATTGGAACATAATCCATTTATTGAAAAGGAAGAGGAGGGAACCCCAGCAGAAGTTCCGTTTGCCCGTTATTTCTTGAATCTTTTGGTCGAAGACTTTTTTCCTGGCGAATTGCCAAAGTACTACGCCAACTTATTCAAAACGGAGGTGGACAAACAATTCTTCTTCCCGTTGGAAGAACCAGTACTGGATTTTTTCCTTCGTTTCTATAAAAGAGGAAGTTACTTTTTGGGCCCATTCCCGCTCATAAAATAAGGTTGTCTATTAAGTGAGAAAACATTTTTTAATCCCATTGGAGACCCCAATGGGATTTTTTAATGAATTTAATCTTATTGCAAGAATCGACTTCTTGACCTCGCGACAATACGTTTATGAAAACTTCTGGAATCTGCAATACAAGAGTTAATTGTATATAAACTAATTGTAGTTAAAATGTTATGACTACCGAAGGTGAAACTGAGCTTTGAGCTATGGTGCATTTTCATTCAAATATTTTGAAAATTTCTCCCTAAACTTGTAGCATCAATTATAAGTGATGAAGGATGCCTATTGAAAATAACAATATCCCAGATTTTAAAAATTTCTTTTTGTCTTACAAAGATAAGGTCTATAAATATGCCTTATTACACGTGAAAGAAAAGGATACTGCCGCCGATTTGGTTCAGGAGGCATTTTCTCGTATTTGGAATAAATGGAATGAGTTGGACGGAACAAGAAATCCCCAGTCTTACTTGTATACCGTTGCTAAAAATCTCGTATTTGATGAACTTAGGAAGCAAAAAGTGCGGTTTCAATTTAACCTTGCAGGAATTGATGCCACCACCTTGGTGGATAATTCCAACGAAGAATCTATCCGTTTTAAAGACTTAGAACGTGTCTATCGGGAAGCAATTCAAAAACTTCCTAAAGCACGTCTTGAAATATTCTTGCTAAGCAAGGAAGAGTTTTTGGATAACCAGGAGATTGCGGATCGTTTAGGCATATCTGTTAATACCGTCCGTGATCAGCTAGTCAAGGGAAATAAGTTTGTACGCCAATATATCCTGGATAATTTTGAGATTTCAATAGCCCTGTTGATCTTCTTAACTATTTTTTAGTGTAGCATCGTCTTATCGTCTTTTAGATACGTATATGTATTTAAACGAGGGCAAAAATGATGGATCCGAAGATAGCTACATTATATAAGAAATACCTATTAGGGGAGCTTACCCCGCAGGAAAACGCCATATTTTTAGATTTACTGACTTCTTGCGATAAAGATGATTTACCCGATTTGGAGGAAGTCATCGCATTGGATGATCGTAGCTGTGATTTGGGTAACTCTATCTCGGATGATATTTTTTATTCGATTACGGGTGAGGGATTAAATCCAACAGTTCGACCTATTTGGAGACGCAAAAGGGGGCTACTTGTGATCGCAGCAACATTGTTACTCGCAGGTTTTGTTTTTCTTTTTTCTCTCGTATTTAAACCGATACAGCGGGAAGCTAAGTTTACTACGATTCAATATTCGAACCCAACAAAATTTGTCAAGCGTATTATTTTGTTGGATGGCACGCATATCTCCCTGCGTCAGGGCGCTAATATTTCGATACTATCCGATTTCGCTGTTGACAGCTTACGAAAGGTGAAATTGTCCGGAGAGGCATTTTTTGAAGTCGCCAAAAATCCCAATAAGGCATTTGTTATCGTCAATTCAGGCGATTTTGATGTGCGGGTTTTGGGTACCGCATTCAATTTGAAATGTTCTGCTCAACAGACACATCTCGTTTTAAATCATGGTAAAGTTAAGGTTAAGCATGGTGAACAACATTCGGTTATTCTTCCTGGGCAGCGGGTAGATTATGATGTACGCCATAAGCAATTTAATGTCACTGCTGTTGATACCATAACAGCATCCAATTGGAAAAGTGACTTTCTATCATTCAATCAAGTTCCACTTTTGCAAATTGTGAATGACCTGAACAATCTTTATCCGGATTATAACTTAGAATTGATCGATTCCTTTCAAACAAAAAGTTTTACTGGCTATCTGCCGGCAAGTGATCTAGAAAAATCATTGAAAATTCTCAATACAGCGTTTAATCAAATAATTATCCACAAAAAGTAATTTATGAAAAGAACCAATTACTATTTAAAACTTATGGGAGGAGCATTGCTATTTCAGTCTTTAGCACTTCAAAGCATGGCCGCCCAATTTTCTGCCAGTGAAGGTATAGGAAAGATCCTCGCTCGAATGGAACAGAAATTCAATGTCAAATTTGGTTATGATGCGTCAATATCTAATCAGAAGATTAATGAGCGTGCTGACATTGGCCATCTCAAAAAAGATCAGATCGTCCAGTTTATACAGACGATTTCAGATGGGAATCTTGAGGTAAAAAAAATTGATGATAAGGTCTATGTCGTTTCGAAAAGAAATAGCGAGATTGAAAAAGGAGGTGTTGCTGTGCTTGTTGATGCTCAAAAGGAGGTTCATGGTAAAGTTGTCGACCAGGAAACAGGTCAACCTGTTGTTGGTGTCACTGTACGGGTGAAGGGTACAACTGCAACAGCGACAAGTGATGAAAATGGTAATTTTAAATTGTCAGGGACATCGAGTGGCGCTATCTTACAGATTTCTTATATTGGTTATGAAACAAAGGAAGTCACAGCTGCACAGGCTGCGTTAATTAAATTGTCGAAATCATCAGAGGCTCTAGAGGAGGTCGTCGTAACCGCATTGGGGATCAAACGGGAGCAAAAATCGCTTGGCTACGCAACCCAAAGCATCAAAGGGGGAGATTTAACGCGTGTAAAAGGAGTGGACGTAGGAACGACATTGACTGGACGTGTATCTGGTGTACGTGTATTAAATAGTACAGAGTTTAATAGTACGCCAGAAATTCAAGTTCGCGGGCTAACACCAATTTTGGTTATTGATGGTGTTGCTTATGAAAATATGACCTTGCGTGATGTGCCTGTTGACAATATTGAGGACATGACTGTCTTAAAAGGAGCGACTGCAACAGCATTGTATGGTAGTATTGGCGCCGGAGGTGCTATCATGATTACCACAAAAAAAGGACTTGGTGAAAAGGGGACAGAAATTACAGTAAATAGTAATAATATGTTTTTCTCCGGCTATTTGGCACTTCCGAAAGTTCAGAACAGTTACTCTTCGGGTGAATCTGGGAAATTCAACAATAATGACTACGTCTGGGGAGATAAATTGGATATTGGTCGGAAAGCTAAACAATGGAATCCATTGACAAAGCAATTGGAAGAAATGGACTTGTTATCGAGAGGGAAAGACAATTTTCAGAATTTCCTCGAACCTGGATTTATTTCCAATAATACGGTAAGTTTTACAAATCAGGGTGAGTTTGGAAGTATAAGAACTTCGATAAATCATATTTATAATAAGGGGCAATATCCTAATCAAAAATTAAATATGACAAACTTGTCTGTTTCTGGACAAACTAAAATAAGCGAGAAGTTTGACCTTGAAACTAGGTTGGCCTACAATAGGAATTCGTCCTCGAATAATTTTGGATCAGGATATGGAGATCAAGGCTATATTTATAATATTCTTGTCTGGACAGGGCCAGAATATGACCTCCAGCAATATAAAGACTATTGGGTAATACCAGATCAGAAACAAAATTGGATGTATAATGGCTGGTATGATAATCCCTACTTGATTGCTTATGAGAAGATTACGCCAAGTTTGAGTAATAAGTTAAATGCGGCAGTTACACTAAACTATAAGGTTGGTGATTGGGGTAAATTGATGTTTAGAACAGGCTATGATTATTTAAGTGAGTCCAAAACACAACAGAACCCGATAGGTATTTATGGTACCCGTGGTGGTTTCAAGGATTTTGGGGGATTTGACAGCAAGGGTAAGTATATGAAGGCCAAATATGATGGTTTTAGTTCCAACAATGATTTGATTTTCACTGGTAAAAAGACATTTGGAGATTTTACCTTGGATGGATTGGCGGGAGCTGCTGTTTTCTACCGTCAGAACAATAGCCTAATTTCCAAAACGATGAATGGGCTGGCAATTCCTGGATATTATTCGTTGAGAAATTCTATTGACCCGGTTAACTCCATTGAATCCCGCGTAAAGGAGATGCGTAACGCACTATACGGAAGATTGTCCATCTCGTGGAGAAATGCCATATTTTTAGAAGCAACTGGCCGTAATGATTGGTCATCTACCTTGTCCAAGGAACATCGCTCTTATTTCTACCCTTCTTTGTCTGGTAGTGTCATTGTTTCGGATCTGTTGGCAAGTAAACCGCAGTGGTTGGATATGTTGAAAGTGCGTGGCTCTTGGGCCGTTACCAAAACTGTGCCAGATCCTTATGAAATTAATCAGGTTTTCCGGGTAAATAATAATGTCTGGGACGGTGCCCCGACAGCGACATATGCGATTACCAATTCTGAATATCAATATGATATTAAGGATTTTTCTATTTCTCCCACACAACGGGATCTTACAGAGATTGGATTTGATTTTGCTGTCATGAAAAATAGATTATATGGTAATTATACGCGTTACTATCGTTTGCTACATAATCAGGCAATTTATAATAATATATCTTCTTTTACAGGTTTCAAATACAGATTGATCAATACACAAGAAGAACGTATGACGAAAGGTCATGAAATTACATTGGGTGGTATTCCAATCAATCGCAATCAGTTCAAGTGGGATGTTAGTTTGAATCTTTCCCAAAATTTGGAGTTTTTCCACTCTTTGGATCCGCGTTACTCAAGTGATGCGTTATATATACAAAAAGGTTTACGGACTGATTATATCACTTCAAAAGATTGGGAACGGGCGCCGGATGGACAATTGATCCTCAATAAATCTGGTATGCCGATTTCTGCAAATTATGCCGCCCAATTGATAGGTTATTCTGCACCCAAGTGGTTCTGGGGATTGACGAATCAATTCAGCTATAAGGACTTTTCATTGTCGTTTAGCTTAGACGGAAGGATTAAAGGGATGTCTTATTCTACTATGAACGCTCGTCTATGGCAGACTGGTGCGCATCCTGATTCTGATAACGAGTATCGATATGAGGAAGTTGTGAATGGAAATAAGACTTTTATAGCACCTGGAGTGAAGGTCGTGTCGGGAACAGTGAAATATGATAATTATGGTCGAATTTCAGAGGATACACGTGTTTTTGAAAAAAATGATAAAGCGGTATCCTATGAATCTTATTGGAAGTCCGCCTATTCGGGTCGTCAAAATTATTGGGATGAGACTTTTGTCAAATTACGTGAACTATCTATAAATTATACGGTGCCAAATACTTTTGCTCAAAAGATCAAAGCTAAAAAGGCTAGTATCGGTGTCACTGGGCAAAACTTGTTTTTATGGACAAAGGAATATAAATTTTCAGATCCAGATCGTGGACAGGAAGATTTAAGTTCTCCATCTATGCGTTACATAGGCTTTAATTTGAACGTGACTTTTTAATTTATCGAATACAATGAAAAAGAGATTCAACAACTATACTTGGGGAATAGCGGTAGTTTTACTATTTGCTACAATGAGCTGTTCCAAATTTGAAGAGATCAATACGGATCCTGAGATGCCTAAGGCCGTTAATTCATCAATGATATCGGAACGGATCATTTTGGGATTGGCAAATCCGCCTTCCCAAAAATCGTTTATGCAGCCTTATATGTTGACAAAACAGGTGGCTTGGACGGAGCTTCCTGAAGGGTATCAATACAATAATCTTGGTGAGGAAGAATCCGCTCTCACGGGTTTGAACGATGCAGAATATATGGTGGACTTTGCAACGACTGATGGGCTGTCAAAATCTTATGCTGGAGTTAAGCATGTGGCGCGTGCAATACGTTTTTTTGAAGGCACAATGAAGTTGGGTGATATCCCCTATAAGGAGGCACTACAAGGCGAATCTGAAAAAATATACTTTCCAAAGTATGATCTGCAAAAGGATGTGTTTTTGGGAATATTGGATGAATTAGAAAAAGCTGATCAATTGTTTCAAGCCGGAGATAAATTTACTGGCGATCCAGTTTATGCTGGTAACACTTTGCAATGGCGAAAATTTGCGAATACATTTGCGTTAAATGTACTCATTCAACTTAGTCGAAAGACTACTGATCCCGATCTGAGGGTGAAAGAACGTTTCAAAAAGATCGTGGATGGTGGTGTGCTTTTCGCGTCAAATGCCGATAATTTTCAATTGATCCGCTCAGATAAAAGTGGTCAGACTTATCCTTTTTACAAAGTGAGCAATAGCTTTGTGATTTATCCTGTAGTGTCTTCAGAAGTAATTGAACCTTTGAAAGCAAGAAAGGATAGACGTCTTTTTTATTATGCTGCACCCGCTGCTTTAAAAATTGCGAACGGAAAGTCACAAAATGAATTCGACGCTTACGTTGGCGTAGATCCTTCATTGCCTTTTGGTGATATTGCTGATATCGTTGTGACGAAAGATTTCTCCAAATTAAATGATCGGTATTTCGAATTGGTAACCGGCGAGCCAACACAACAATATTCGTATCCACAATTCTGTTTTATTATGGCAGAGGCGACAGCACGTGGCTGGATCAATGGTACTGCCGTGGATTGGTATAAAAAGGGGATTGAGGCATCTATGAAATTTGTAGCAGACAATACACCAAATCAAGATCAGTATACACATAAGATGTCTATGGATGCGAGTTATATTGCGGAGGTAATTGCAAAATATGGGCTAGAATTCCCTCAAGATACTGAAAAGCAAATCGCAGAAATTATTTTACAGAAATACTTGGCTAGTTATCTTCAATTGAGTCATATGCCTTATTATGACTACCGTCGTACAGGATATCCTGTTTGGAAAATTAATCCGAATTCGAGTATGAATTCCGAGGCAACCAGCAAAATTCCAGTTAGATGGAAATACAAAGACCGGGAGTATAATTATAACGCTGAAAATGTGAAAGAAGCTGTAAAACGGCAATTTGAAGGCGTAGACGATCCAAATCAACTGATGTGGATCCTAAAATAGGTAATACTTTAATCTGTTAATTTTTTATCGTGAAAACTATCCCCGCGCACCATATCAATCGTGTGCGGGGATTTTTGTTAAAAACGTTACATTAAAAAGCGGTGGCGAATGAATATATTCGTTGATAGACCATTGAATTTATAGGAGATATAATAAATATTTTATGGATAGTAGAAGAGATTTTATCAAGAAGGCTTCATTGCTGGCTGGGTTTTTTGGTTTACAAAGCGCTGTGCCGGATGCGATACAACGCGCTTTGGCTATTGAACCAGTTGCGGGGAGTTCTTTTTTAGATGCCGAGCATATTGTTTTGTTAATGCAGGAGAATCGCTCCTTTGACCATAGTTTTGGTACACTGAGAGGGGTTCGGGGATTTAATGATCCAAGAGCTATCGAGTTGCCTAGTGGAAATCCCGTATGGTTGCAGGCTTCAGCTTCAGGAAAGACATATTCACCCTTTCGATTGGATATCAAGAATTCCAATGCCGCCTGGACAGGAAATCTTCCCCATTCGTGGGAAAATCAAATGGCGGCACGTAATCAGGGTAAACATGATAACTGGATTGAAGCAAAGCGTCCCAGTGGAAAGGTGCTGAGAGAGATACCGTTAACCATGGGCTATTATACCCGTGAAGATATCCCCTTCTATTATGCATTAGCCGACGCGTTTACCATCTGCGACCAACATTTTTGTTCGTCGATTACGGGAACGACAACCAATCGTCATTTTTTCTGGACAGGCACTTGTGTACCCAATAAAGGAGCAAAACCGTTGATTCGTAATTCGGATATTTATTTCAACCGTTGGGCGCATTGGAAAACTTTTCCTGAACGTCTAGAAGCTGCGGGTATTCCTTGGAAGGTATATCAGAATGAAGTCAGTATGGAGAGCGGTCTTCATGGAGAAGAATGGTTAGGAAATTTTACAGACAATAACTTAGAGTGGTTTTCACAATACCATATTGAATTCAAAAAAAGCCACTTGGAATTTATGCGTAAGCGTGTCGTTGAACTACCTACTGAAATCCAGGAGCTTGAAAAAGCATTGGCGAATAATGGAACTGAAAGTGTACAGAAAACCCAAAATAAGCTTAAGCAAAAACA
Source organism: Sphingobacterium sp. DR205 (assembly GCF_011064245.1). Lineage (NCBI taxonomy): Bacteria > Pseudomonadati > Bacteroidota > Sphingobacteriia > Sphingobacteriales > Sphingobacteriaceae > Sphingobacterium > Sphingobacterium sp. DR205. Next base: position 460,803 of record NZ_CP049333.1, read on the forward strand.
GGAGCAGCTGGGCAGCTATAAGAAACAACTGGAGCGACTCACCGAACAGGCATTCCAGCAACTTCCAAAGGAGCAAATCGCGTTGCATGAGCGTGCTTTTCAGACCAATGAGGATGACGCGTTCTATCGTGAGACAGCTTCCGTCCTACATGAAGGTGAACAGATTACTGTTCCAAAAGGGGATGTACTCCATCAATTCCGGAAAGATGTGAAGTCTGGGAAATTGCCAACAGTATCTTGGCTTGTCGCCCCACAATGTTTTTCAGATCATCCAAGTGCGCCGATGTATGGTGCATGGTATGTATCCGAAATCCTGAATATTCTTACTGAAAATCCCGACGTGTGGAAGAAAACAATCTTTATACTAAACTACGATGAGAATGATGGATACTTCGATCATATTCCGCCGTTCGTAGCACCTAATCCGGCAGATGCACGGTCAGGAAAGACTTCAGCAGGCTTGGATTATAGTGGTGAATATGTAAGTCTGGAGCAAGAACTTGCCAGTGGTGAGAAGAAGGAACACGCTACAGAGGGACCGGTTGGTCTGGGCTATCGGGTGCCGTTGATCATTGCATCTCCATGGAGCAAAGGTGGCTGGGTTAATTCGGAGGTGTGCGACATCACTTCGACCATTCAATTTATGGAGTATTTCTTCGATAAGAAGCTTGGTAGGGATGTGAAAGAACACAACATCAGTTCGTGGCGCCGTGCCATTACGGGAGATCTGACTTCGGTATTTCGGAAAGCAGAAGGTGGTGTTCCTGTAGAATTGCCGTTCTTGAACCGCAATCAACAGATTTATGCAATTGATCAGGCCAAATCCAAACCGCTACCGAATAACTTCCATGTATGGACTGCTGATGAAATGCAAGCCTTACAAAATACGGGAAAGGCTGCACAATTGGCAAGACAGGAAAAAGGTCAAAAAAATTCCAATGCGCTGGCCTATGAGTTATATGCAAGTGAAACGGTTGATAAAGACAGCGTAAAACTGACGATGTCCGCAGGCAATAAGATTTTCGGAGCGAAATCCCTGAGCAGCCCTTTTAATGTGTATAGTGGGCCAAGCTATAAAGATGGTGTAAGTTTTTGGCCGTTTGCAGTTATCGCTGGCGAGGAGTTGAGCTTTGACTGGAACCGGACTGACTTTAAAGACGGTTATTATGACCTAACGGTATATGGGCCAAATGGGTTTATGCGCAGTTTTAAGGGAGATGCAGAGCGTCTATCTATTGTTGCGAGCTATGAAATCGGAAAAAAAGGTATTCCCACGGGAAACCTGATCTTGGAAGCAAGCAATAAAGGAGACAAAGTGCTCCATGTGCAGGTGAAAGATAATGCCTACAGTTCCTGGAGGAAAGATTTTGTATTGGGTGCCGGTAAAACGACCAAGTGGGTTGTAGACTCTCAGAAGGTTAGCGGTTGGTATGATGTTACTTTACAGATTGTGGGAAGTAAATTTGTCCGCCAATTTGCCGGTCGTGTGGAGACAGGAAGTCACTCGAAGACTGATCCACAATTGGGATAATGATCATCTAAGCAAAGCTGCGAATAAGGGGACTACTCGCTATATAACAAAAAAGATCTCGGTTTTATTTGAACCGAGATCTTTTTCTGTTTACATCGGTTGATATTCGGTTTTTATTTTTTAATCCATTCTTCAATTAATGTTTTCAATTTTGGGTCACTAGGTCTCGGACTATCTGCGGAGATTAGGTTTCCAGCCTTATCGATCAGAATATAACGTGGTATACCATTTACTTTATACGCATTTGTCAACTCATTTCCCGGTCCCGCGTGTAATTGAATTCCTTTCATATTTTTCTCTTTAACATAGGTTTCCCATTTTGGTTTGTCCTGATCGACGGAAACACCAACAAATGCGATCGGTTTTCCTTTAAACTCCTCGTTAAGTTTTTCCCAATGTGGTTCTTCCGCACGACAAGGTCCACACCATGTAGCCCACATATCGACCAATACTACCTTACCTTTAAGATCGGCGAGACTTGTTTTCTTACCACTAAGATCGGGATAGCTAAATTGGAAAGCAGGTACACCTGTTTTTGTTTCTACCAATCGCGCTTCTACAACTTTTGCCCGTTCGATTTGCTCAGGTAGCGTAAAATACTTTTTGTATTTCTCATTCATTTCCTGAAAGTCGCCATAAGAACGTGCTCCCTCAAGCCGCTGCAATACGTATTGTCCTTTTAGTACATCGGGTCCGATTGCCGCTACTTGTTGATCAAATGTTGGTTTGGAGGAAAGATCCAGCTTACGATAGATCATATTACTCATAAAGCGGTCGCCATACGGAAATTTTAATAATTCGGTCGTCAGATAACGATCGGCGTTGAACTGGGAATAAAAATCACTCATTTCCTCTTTACTTGGATGGGCTGTACGTGGCATGTACAGATAAGAGATTGCATAATAGGCAAAATCATAATCGACTAGTTCAGGGAAAAATTTGTCAAAATTCGGATTCCCAGTCTTGACCTTCTTTTTGATGCCGTCTAATTTTCCTTTAAATTCCTCTACCTCGGGGAAGAAATCGACATAAGTACTCATGCCACCAGGAGTGGTGCCTTTATCGCGAAAAGTTTTCGATTGTTTGTCCCAAGCGTATAACGTTTCATTTTCTGGGCTATTTTTACCTGTTAATTCATAATCATTTTGGGTTAATTTTAGGTTTAATTCCTCATTTCCCTTGAAGTAAAAACGGAAAAGTCCCTGCTGATTCTGGGCATTCCCGCTACCAACAGAATACAAGCCTTCGTATTCAGGCGTAAAACGAAATGCAAATCTTCCAGATGCATCGGGAATGGATGTTGCGATTTCCTTCAATCGACCATTGAGCACTTTAAATAATCCGACACGTTTTACTTTAGCGGGATCTGTCGTTCCGGTGATGTTGCTTGGCTGTTGTGCGAATGCGACAATCGAGCAAGTCAGGGCAGTGAGCAATAAAATAGTTTTTCTAATCATGTTATAGCGGGTTAACTTAATTTAAATGGAATAATTTTCTTAATATTCTTAGCTTGATATAAACTGGCATCTTTTCTTTTTATGGCCTCATTTAAGTCTTGCAGGTCTTTTTTGTCGATGGTTAGGAATGGAGATGTTAAATCTGACTTCAGCAGCTTTTCCATCCCTTTGGAAGCCTGATCAAAATCTTTTAAATAGTAATTTAATAGTATCAGCCGATAACAATCTACGGGGTCCAGTGTGTTTCGTTGTTCTGCGGCTAGATATTCAGCTCGTATAGATTTCAGGATTGCCGGGTTCTTTGACTGATCTAGAATGACCGGTCCAAAGGCGTTGCTGCGTTCATCCCAAGTAGGGTAAAGTTTATATTCGTCAATCAGCGCTAAATAGCTGGCCCCATTTTGGGAGCCGGCATAGTAACTCGTTACAAACCCGGGTAAAAATACCTCCCATAATTTATCGTTGAACGTAGGACGTATATAGGTCAACATGGTGTTTAGGCTATCCAATTGCTGCGCTGCCCCATATTGTTTACTTTTTGCTTTGGCAATTGTTGAAATTTTGTTGCGGAGTAGATTTCCGCCGTATAGTTTAATCAGTTTTGGAAGATTGTCATAAGCCCAGTTATTATATTTTGTAAAGGAAGTAACGCTATTGGCCAAGAAAGCGGTTTCATTGAACAGATCTTTCTGTTGCTCTAGATATCCTTCGAGTTCCGCAAAATCGTGTTTTTCGCCGGTTTTGATAAAACGTTCGCTGTAAGCTGCAGGATAGACGTTGTCCAATGTATTGTTAAATGCGAGGTATTGCCCAGATTTATTGCGCCGGACAGCTTCTTTTAGTAAAGGGACAAATCGGTCCACACCAAAGAAACCAGATTCGGTCATTATGGTTTTACCTTCGGGGTTTACGATGATATAGGTGGGGAACCCTGGGGCACCGTACTTACGAGCTAATTTCTTCCCGTCGGTCTCTTTCATGACATCTGTTTTGTATAGAATGTAATTAGTACTTAATTCTTGAGCCACTATTGGATCTGGAAAAACCTGTTTATCCATCTCTGCACAGGGCATGCAGCCAACAAAATAGAGGTCGATTAAGATGAGTTTATTTTCTTTTTTTGCCTGTGCTTGGCATGCCGCATAGCTGCCCTCAAAGGCTTTTTCTTGTGCGTTTGTGGTGCTTGAAATGAATATTCCGTAACAGACCGTGACAATATAAAAAATAATCTTTTTCATAAAATTTGTTTTGAGAATTAGGGATAGTATATCTTGTTTAATGAGATTAGATGTTTATGATATTCTTGTCAACCGTGGTCACAGAAATTGATTCTGCTGTCGATCTTAATCGAATTTCATCTATCAGCGTTGGATTTTTTTTCAGCTGATCGACCGTATACTTGTCTATACGTTGAATCAAATCTCCTGCTTTCAGACCCGTTGGATTTTCGACGGCTCCTACAACTCCAAGAGCTTTAAGCTGCCCGGCATTATCCCAGCCAAACTGATAATTCTTTATCAAAAAATCCTGCGGGTGGGCATGTAATTTATTTGGAGAAAAGTAGGCCTCGCTTTCTGCTAGATTTATTGTAATGTTATAACGGCTTAATAGGCGAACGCCAATTGAACCATCGAAACCAGGTTGCCATTGTTCATTTCCAGCACTACCGCCCATGAGTGTGACAGGCAAGCCTTGCATTGGCGGCAGGGGAGAAATGGCAAATTGGTAGCTTTTGCCCGAGAAGGTGGGAGAGGAAACTCCCATGCTTACGGTTGCCGCCTGTGCTTCCGGTTTAAATCCGCTGACCAGCAATTTATTTTGGCGTACAAAAGGACGGAAACAGATCAGGTCATACGAGGCACCCGTGTCGAAAACAAAATGCCCCGAGTAGCTCTTGTCCTTGACGACCTCAAGCTGTCCGGGTAATATCATTACGCCAGCAGGCATTGTAATCGGTACTGCAGTTCCCTTGCCTTTGTATTGAAAATCTCCGAAGTCGTACAATGAAAGAGTATTTTTATCGTAGTCGATATGCGTGATAAATTGGCGTATCAATGTATTGCCGATAATGCCATCGCCTTCTTTGCCCATTTCGGGAAAGATAGCAATCCCCTGTCCCGCTAGCTTTAGCGTGTCCAATAGAACACTATTGTTGTCAGATACCTGAATTTTTGTGTTGCCTCCGACTACTGAAGCGTTGTTCTCACGGGTTACCTTTAAACCAATAGCATCAGCAAGCTGCTGGTTCACGGCCATTCCATCTGCTCCGGTGTCAAAAAGGAGCCTTAAAGGTTTTTCGTATGCGTTGATTTTCACCTGTAGGTAAATGGATCCGTTTTTGTTTTCAAATGGAATGACTGCACGTAATTTAGGCTGGATTTCTCTTTTCAGTCCGTAGAGTTGATCAAAAAGACTGAAATAGATGAGTTTTCCCTCTTTGTCGACCAAAGCTTGATTGCTTGTTGTCTTACCCTTTGTGTCTGTGACCTCTATTTGAAGTAATGTCCCTCTTTTTGTTTTCTTGTCCGATAGAATATGTACCGCTTTTAGGGGATAATTTTTGACAATTTGGTTTAAGCGGAAGTTGGCTCCTTGGCCTGTGTGACCTGCGATGGAAAAATTTGGTGCGAGTTCAGCTGTTATTATCGAGGTGTCTTTTTGTTCAAAGCATGTCAGTAGTTTAGCTGGTAATTCTGTCGCAAGCTGAGCTTTTGACCACGATGCCCAGGCTGTCAACAGCAAGAGACTTCCAACTTTTATAATGGGTTTATATGGCATGGTTATACGGAATAAATTATTATTTGATAAAGTATGTAATAGAATTAGAAGCCGTAGATCTTTTTTAGTGCAATATCGATGTCATCTGTTGCCGATGCTATAACGCGCAAAATGATTTTTCCATTTTCATCCACCAGAATTTTTGTTGGAAAACCGTTGATCTGATATGCTTTTACGATATCCATTTGCTCCTTGTTCTCGTTATTTAGCACATTTGTCCAAGACAAGTTGAGTTCTTCTATAGCTTTGTGCCAGCTGTTTTTTGACTCATCAAGTGTTTTACCTCGTTCTTGGGCAATACCGATAATTTCAAAGCCTTTGTTTTTGTAACGACTGTAAAGCTGTTGGAGGTGTGGCATACTTGCACGGCATGGGCCACACCAGCTCCCCCAAAAGTCGAGTAGAATAACACGGCCTTGCATCTTTTCTAACCTAAAAGGAGTTCCGTAGGCAGTTGTCCGTGTAAATAGCGGTGCTGCTTTCCCTTTCGCAGTCACGGATTCTTTTGCAATTGTCGACGCTATTGCTGTTCCCATGTCTGTTGATTTATAATTCGAAGCAAGACGATTAAATGCAAATTTATAGTCTTCGGAAGTATAGCTAGACTTCATTCTGTAAAGCAAAAATAAACTGACATAGGATTCCGGATGGTTTTCTATAAACTTCTTTTGGAGATCACTTTCTTTTTTGCCTAATTGGCTGAGCTGTTCGAGTATCGTTTTACCTTCTGGAGATTCAGTACTTATCTTTCCCTCGAGAATTGGACTGTATAATCTGTTTTTTTGCTTTATATATCCAGCTGTTGATTGACGCAAGCTATTGTATTCATTGTTTTCTTCTCCACCTCTGACTTGCGCTAAATCAAGTTCCTCGGCATTGCCGTCTATAAGGATATCATTTTCAGAAATAAAAATATTGAGCGGATGACGCATGACCTGTTGTAATGCGCTGGTGTTTGGATCTTTGCCAATAGTCCTTAAGGTAGCATCAACCACCTGTGCTTGTTTTGGGATCTTGACTTCAAATAATCCATCCTTTACTGGAGTTGCGAAACCTTGTCTTTTACCTTGAGTGTCGATAAATGATATGCTCAGCTTTACTACAGGGTCTACTGCCGGCGATGTTATTTTCCCTTTCATTGTAACGCTGTCCCCCTGCGCAGATAGAAGCGAGGGAGATAACGTTAAGCATAGGAAGTAAATCCAAAGGTTATTCATGCCTATTTCGTTGCTAATACTTTTTCGAGGAGCTGTTTTAATTCTGGGCTCGATGGACGTGGTGAGTCTATGGTCACAACTTTACCTTGTTTGTCGAAAACCATAAAGCGTGGAATGCCTGTGATTTTGTAATATTTGGCAAAATCACCCCATCCGGAAGCAAAAAGCTGAAGACCACCGAGTTGCTCGTCTTTAATCATTTTTAGCCATTTGGCTTTATCTTTTTCCTCATCAACAGAGATGCTCACCACTTGAACATCGGTTCCGTGCAATTCTTTTTCAAGCTTTTTGAGATGTGGTATTTCTGCTTTACAGGGACCGCACCAGGTTGCCCATACGTCTATCAAAACTACTTTTCCTTTTAAATCGGCGAATTTTATGGTTTTTCCGTTATTGTCAGGAAAAGAAAAGTTAAGCCCTTGGTCTCCGCTTTTTAATTGAGCCATGTCATTCATGATCCCTGTCGCGCGTTGCTTTTGGCTTGCTGTTAAAAAATAGGAGTGGTATTTATCTGCGGCTTCTTTATAACTAGCATAATCTTTTTGTCTGGCTAGATAACTCAAGACAACGTCTCCTTTTAAGGTGTCGTTGGGAAGAAGCTGCATGTCTTTTTGTAAGCCCGCAACCCCTTTTTCGTAAGGTATATTTGCCGTGCGACGGGCTACCGATGAGATGCCGCCCAACGTGCGGTTTCCCCAGGGCATTTGATAAACTAAAGACGCATCTTTTGCAAAATTGGTCAACGTAAGACTTTTGTAGTAATCCGAATATTCTTCTACTGCGGGGTGTGCCGAACGTGGTGTATTGAGGAAATTTGTCGCATTCGCGGCAAGATCCCATTGAATATAATCGTATAGTTTTGCATCGAATTTTGCATTTCCACTTTTATTATTTTTTGTGAAGGCATTGGCTTTGGCGGCAACAATCTCCAGATCTGGAAAAAAATCGACGAAGGTACTTTGGGTTTTCATCCAATAGAAGGCTTTTTGTTCTATTGGGTTGACTTCTTCGTGCCAACGGCTCAGGATCTGGTTTTCCTTACTGTTATTTGTGCCAGTCAATTGGTAATTTTTTTCAGAAACGGTCAACTCAAGTTGATCGCCCTGCTTAAAGTAGAAGATATTATTATCGGTTTGACTCCCAATTGTTCCTGAGCCGATGGCGTAAAAACCTTCGTATTCCGGATAGAAGGTGAAACCGAACTTTTTATTCAATTGCGGTTGTGCCGAAGCAATCTCAACCATATCGCCGTCGACGACTTTGAAGAGTTTGACTTGTTTAATAAACTCTTTGTCAAATGTTCCTTTGATTTGAACGGGGGATTGAGCGGAGACTGCACTTGCAGCGAGTATTGTTAATGAAGTTATAATATGTTTTTTCATTTCTTTTTTATAAAATGAGCTAATAGGATGATGGATAAGTATAGTCAGAGACGGTGGGAGCAATATAGATTATTGCTCGTGCAATGCCGCCTCCCTCAAGTGTTTGGATTGGATTGGCGTCTAGATTTCCTGAGTTTTTTGTAAACATTCTGATTTTATAGTTCGATCCAATTTTTGTTCCGACGATGACAAAGTTGAAAGCATACCCCGATTCTGAATATTTTAAATGTTTGATAAAAGTAACTTGTTCGTCACCTGGAGCTGTAAACTGTAGTTGTTCAAAACCATTACTTAAATTTCTACTGTATAATTGATTATTATTAACAAAGTACATTAGGTTTTCATCATCCAAGAGCAATGTATACAGGCTGGCATTATATAATTTGGATGAGGGATCAATTGCCTCTTTTTTTATGGATAATATATATTGTTTTTTCTCTAACGCACAAAGTGATTTTAGAGCGGGGTCAGTTTTGTCCTGTAATATTGCGTAACCAACAGTTTTATAGTAATAATCGGGAGCAGGTAAATAAACATTGGACTTCATTCCCAGAAACAGTGCTTTCTGATTGTTATTTGAGGTGCTAATATCATTGGCAGCATCATTTGAAAATATGGTCATGGTGGATCCATAACCGTTACCGAGTGTTGTAAAATTTCCTCCTAAATTGTCAAATAAAATGGGATCATTGCTACCACTTGAGATCATATATTTAGACAGCTCATAACTGCTGTTATTCCCATCTATCATAGCTTTATTGCCAAATTGACCTGTATTGGCACTCATTGCATAGATATTGTATAATTGTCCATTATTGAGAACATAATTAGCCGTGCTGCCCATAAAAGCTCCGGTATTACCCGTAATCTGTTGTGCACCTCCCAAGAATAGATTCTGTCTATCTCTAATTTTTTTTAAATTATTGACATTCACCGTTTGAATATCTTTATCGGTAGAGAGGAATAATGCTCGGGTATTTGAATAGGAAGAAGGATTGAGGATATTACTTTTGTAACTGGAGGAGAAGCTAATAAAATTACCTTTTCCTTCGATCTTTTGATTATTTGCTGTACTGTAAACATTTTCGATTTTTCCATTTACCAGATTATTTTGTGGGGTTAGGTAGAGATCCAAATCTGAATTGTTACCATCATCTTTTAAAACATACCAGCCTCGCGTAAACTGTGTACTAACGGTTATAGTGGCGGTTTTATACTCGCTATAACCTGTTTTTTTGTTTTTAACGATACAGACTGCGATCCAGTCTTTAGCGTCCTCAGTGATAAAATAGCTTAGGTTCTGACTGCGGGCGATGGTATCCATTGGTTCAGCTCTTCCTTGAACATTGGTTTCGTAAAATCCCCAACGATATTCTAATTCACCTTCTTTATTCGATTTTGCAGTTGGAAAAATTTTTAAGGTATCTTTTAGAGAAATGACAGCATATTTTGACTCAATTCCTTCGATATCAATATGCTCAGTTTCGCTGTAATCATAGTTACTTTTATCTTTTGAACAGGACAAAATAGATAGACAGCCAAGCAGTAGTATGTAAATATTTATCTTTTTCATAGATCGTGTTTAATTAGGAAAGGTAATGAGATCGCCATTTTCTGCACGTAAAGGGGCATTGGGATGTTGCTTGTTGTAATCTATCACAGCCATTCCAAGTACAGATTTATAATAGCTCATTTGATCTAATGGGAGGGTAGCTATAAAATTTTGATCCCATCGCTGACCCGTAACCTCAATCATGAATTCATGTTTTCTAACACTATATGCTCCGAAATAATAGGTAGAGTAGGAGGTTGTCCAAGCATTGGGTTGGCTGAGGCGATCGGTAAATTGTAGTTTTCGCCAAGATTTGGTGGGTTCACCAATATTAAAGTTTTCGTTAGCGACAATGGAAATACCTAAATTAACCGTTTTGCTTTTTAATTCCCCATCTCTTAAAATTACGACAGGTACTCTTGCGTGTACAGAGTCGGGTTTGATAACGTAGAGGTTAGCAACATTTGGGTCATCAAAAGAAATGAAGTGTTTTCCTGGGACAGCATTTTCCACTCCGGGTAGGTTTATTTGTTGAAGCTGATATTTCCGGTCTTTTTTAGATGTTTCACCGACGGTATAGATATCAAAATACACGGTGTCTTGATGTATATCCTGTGCTTCATAAAAGAATGTTTCAGATTTTAGCGAATCTGTATATTCATTAAGTTTAAGGTTCGAAATTGGAGGCCCAAACTGTAATCGTGGAATATCATCAAATATATAATATTGGTCTTTTTTGCAGCTATTGAACGAGATGCATACAATACCAACTATAAAGAGTAAAAAATATGGTTTCATAGCGGTGATTAATTAATTGATTCAACTGTTGGCATGGGCAAGAGGTAATTGACCACTGCATTTGAGGGAGCAAACAATATTTGCGGTTTTGGTATATTTAGTCTTTTGTAAGCGTAAAAAGCTTGTCCTTCTCCATAGAATTCCTTTCGGTATTCCTTAATAATCTCGTTCTGCAATGTTGGTACGTCCCCGGGTATGGCCAGTCCTGATATATTTCGGTTTGCTCTAAAGGTTTTCAGATACTCCAAGCCTTCGGTGAAAGGTGCTGTTTCTGCCAAAATCAGATAAAGCTCACTCGTACGTATCATTGGAAGTTGTTTGTAATCTGTTAAAACGGTTACATTGTCTGCAGTAACCCAAAACTTTCTAATCACATTATACTTGGAACCATTTGACAATGTAATCATATTCCAAAGCGATGATTCTCTAAAATCAGTTCCAGTATTACCATATAGTTGATTGGTAATGGTTGTTGTGGAAGTCCCTTTGCGATATGTCGCATTGCCAAAGTTATCGGTATAGGTTTTTGCTAAATCAAAGGCGTAGAGTCCGAATATGTGCTCAGAAGTAAGGATGTAATTGGTTGCTGTATACTCTTTTCCGGTTGCCAATTTAAACTTAGAATCTCCGTTTGTGTCTTTTGCATCGATAACTTCCTTTGCTGCTCTATATGCATTTTCTTTCTCTCCATACCATAGGCTTGCGCGAGATTCCAACGCCTTCATTGCATAATAATTGAAGCGCATGTTTCTATAGGACATGAAGTCATCTAGTGGTTTGTAGTTGCTGCCAGCGCCATTTGGATTTCTGACATCATTCATGGAATAGGTAAGCATAGGGTCAAACTCTTTGATAAGTTCTTCTGCCAGTTTCAGATCTGTGAAAATTTTGCTTTTATATTCGTCATAAGAAATATGCTGATGAATTTCTCTGTTGAATTCGGTTACATACGCGAGCTGATTTCCAGTTGCAGGTTCTGTCGGTATGGGGCCATAAAGCCGCATGAGGTCAAAATGTATATAAGCGCGGAGACCTAGACATTCTGCTTTGATTACTTGGTATATCCCTTGGTTCTTAAAAACAGATTTATTGGATTCGAGATTCTGCAATATGGAGTTTATTGCTGCGATTGTTACATATTGCTGGGCAAATATAGCATTGAATTGATCAATTACCCGATTATCAGCATAGTTGAAAAGTCCCAACTGTTGTTCCACGGTATTTGGGGTCACATCCCAGCTTGAGAGTAGACTTTCTATTGTTCCAAAAGTTAGTGCCTGACCATAGGCTGTTTTGCTTTTTGCAGAAATGTAAACACCTGCCAATGCATCTTTAAAACCTTGCTCAGAGTCGAATAACTTATCGGCGGGTATTTGCGTCCGTGGTAAGACATCCAAAAATTTATTGCATGAGCTCAAAAATAAGGATCCTACGAGACTTGCTATTATAATATGTTTTTTCATTTTGTTAAAATGTTGCGTTAAGACTAAAAGTAACCTGCCTTGAAAAAGGATAATTTGTTCCCCGTTCTTGACGGATACTGGAAATGATAAATGGATCAGATACGTCCAAGCCTATGTTGACATTTTCGAAGCCGATTTTCTTGACCCAGTTCATGTAACGAAAATCATATTGGAAATTAAAACTTCTTGCATATATGGTGTTTTCATCTTGGACAAACCGGGATGTTTTATAGGTTGGATTTGTATTTAAGAGCCCTTTGAATGGCGCATAATCGCCGGGATTTTGCCATCTGCCAGTATAGACACGTTCATCAACATTATATTTGTAACTACTGGTTTCGACTCTTTCAGCCAGGGTTCTATTGTAAGCTTGCCCTCCAAAACGATATCCTAACGACGCGGTAAACGTAAATCCTTTGTAGCGTAACATCGTATTGAAATTACCCCAAACTTTGGGATCGGTGTTTCCGACAGCAGTAACATCTTTTGAGGCCCAGGTGTAAGTTGGCGTTCCGTCGGCGGCGAGATAAAGCTCTTTGCCAGTGCTCGGATCTATTCCAAGCGAGGGCACAACCCAAATTGCATTGCTGGAATATCCCTCGATGTACATCTTGTTGGCATTGTAAAGATCTCCCTGGAGTGTTTTTTGAGCATTTTTTAAAGCTTGTGAAGTTTCCAATACCTTATTTTTGTTATGCAATACTGAACCAGAGACTGACCAGGTTAGGCCAGTCGGCTTTTTCATCAGATAAACTGTTGCATATAACTCGAATCCTTTATTTCTTAATTTTCCAATGTTGGCGGTGTAGTAATCGACACCTGTTGATGCGGGGGTATTAACGGACGAAACTAGATCATTGGTGTTTTCAATATAATAGTTGGCTTGCAGCGTTAGATACCGATCGAAAAGGTCAATATCGGTTCCGATATTGTATTTGAGCACTTGCTGCCATTTTAGATCTGGATTTCCTAAGCCCAATACATAGGCTCCTAACCAGTTGTAGTACCTATCCGAAGTGTAGTAACTATAGGTCGTTAATGCTTGATAAGTATTAAACTTGGTCGATCCGGATGTTCCTACTGAGCCGCGTAATTTAAGACGGTTGACGACTTCATTCTTTTTAAAGAATTTTTCTTCATGTAAATTCCAGCCAAGACCTGCAGACCAGAAAGGCGCAAAACGCTTGTTGGCGCCAAATTGTGATGAGCCATCCATACGGAATGTTCCGTCAATAAAATAACGGTTGTCATAGTTATAATTGGCATTTCCAACGAAACCTACGGTGCGATAATAATACTCTTTTCCTGAAGGTTTTCCATCCTTCATATATTGCAATGCCATCGATGGAAAATCAAGATCACTATTTGGGAACCCTTCTGCTGCGTTTGTCAGTTGCGAGGTGTTATCCTGAAAAATATTTGCCTCAGTTCCGACAAAAATCTGATGTTTTTCTTTTATTTTCTTGCTGTAGGATAGGTTTAAAGCTCCCTCGTATTTCATTCCCCGATTGAGACCAATCCAATAAGCACCTTTTCTAAAGACATCAACTCCAGTATAATTGGCAAAGTCAGTATGTTCTGCCGGCTTAAATGCATCGGACTGTTTATCCGATTTGGTAAAGCTAAACTTGCCAATTAATCGTAAGCCTTCCTGAATAGACCATTCGACAGCCGTTTGATTGGTAATGTCTGTTTGTTCGCCTTTGTCAAATGTTTTTAAGCTCGCATTATACAAGGGGTTTGTCGGAAGGGTTGTCCATATATTTGAATAATCAGTTGTACCCGGATCACCCAATACTTTATTGACATTTCCATCTTGATCATAAGGGCGCCAATACGGATTGAGGTTAAAATAATCACTGAATGATCCGTAAGGCGACTGCTGATTTTTAATGTTATTGATGTTTAAATAATTTCTGAATATTAAATTCTTGTAGGTATACGATAAGGTAATTGATCCGTTCAACGTATTTCTTGACGAACCTTTCATTACACCGGCTGTGTTGTTATTTTGAATGCCAGCTGAATATCGGAATTGGCTATCCCCGCCTTCCAGTCTTAAGTTGCTTCTCAAAGCATAGGAAGTACGCAATGGGATGGCCATCCAATCTGTTTCTACACCACTATTTACTTCATTTAACAGAAAATTATAGTAACGCTTATTCGGAGTGTCTGTACTTGCGTTCGGCGAATTATAAATTCCGGTAATACGTTCTAGCTCCAGTTTGTCTCTTGCATTAAGAAGGTGGTAAGCGGATAGGTCTGCATTTTCTACTTTTAACTCCGAGCCAAAACTTAAACGTAATTTGCCTGGTCTGGGAAGTTTCGTGGTGATGACAATGACGCCGTTAGCCCCCCGGGAACCATAGAGCGCTGTAGCTGCGGCATCTTTTAAAAGTGTAATGGAGGCAACATCATTCTCATTAATATCAATCAATGCTTGTAAAGAAGTCTGGAAACCATCTAAAACAATCAATGGCGTGTTGAGTTGACTTGCAGATTCGCTTTGAATTTCATTTACATTAGGGATGCTGGAATTACCACGCATCTGAATTTCAGGAAGTCGATTAGGGTCATTACCAAAAAGATTATTCTCAATGATGTTAAACGAGGGATCGATATTACGTAATGAGGTAACGAGGTTCCGAGCGCCATATTGTCGCAATTCTTTTGTGGTAATCGTCCGTGATGCTCCCGTAAAACTTTTGTCTTCCTTCTTAAAAATACCTGTAGAGACAACTGCTTCTTCAAGGGCATTTTCTTGTTTTTTTAAGCGAACTATCATCTTCTCCTGATTTAAACTCGCTTTAATTTCCTGTCTTTCGTAGCCTAAGGAAGTTATAACCAGAATTTCGTTTAGTGAAGATATTGGTAATGCAAAGCTCCCATCGGGCAGACTTATTACCCCTTTTCGTGCATCTTCTTTGAGTCGAATGGATGCACCTGAAATGGGTTTGCCTTCGTTGTCGATGACTCTTCCTTTAACGTATTGCTGCTGTATCGTCAAGACGATTCTTTCAGCTTGCGGTGTTACCATGGTAAGATGTTGGCGCCGCTCGGTATTCTTTTTGACAACTACAGTTTTATCAAAAAAGTCGTAAGACAGATTTGCTTTATTCAGGATTACATTTAGCGCCTGTTTGAAGGGAATATCCTTGATTTCAGTCGTCAAGTCGATGATTTGGTTGATCTCATTTTTCTTGTAAAAGAACGAATAACCACTTTGTTTTTCGAGGTTTTTCAAGATCGATTCAAGGCTCGATTTCTGCTTTTTTAAGTTAATCTGTTGGGCATAGGTATTTGCATCTACTTGCGACAAACCTAGACCTAGTAGTAGGGTGATTAAGTTGATCCTCATGAGAGATCTGGATAATGGGCGCGCAAAAAGAGGCTTTTGTTTTTCATAAATTCGCCAAATATCGGACGCCAGGTTAGCGTTCAAATTGGTCGAATGAAAATCTTTCTCCTTCTTTGTGAACGGAGTTAAGGTAAATTTCATTAAATTCGTTTGGTTTTAACGTGTTAATAATTTAGAAGTTAGACGATACTTTAATACCAATTAAGTTGGACGGGTTCTGCGCCAACAGGATCCGTCTTTAATTGATATTAACGAACTTTTGTTAGGGAGGAGATTTTATACTTTTCATTTTGTTAATACGTTTGGTTATGTAATGATTAAGTTGATTCTATTGTTCTTCCCTACAATTGCCTTGGTCTTAATGTCCGCGTAATTCAAAAGTGCAATGAGCTTTTCTAGACTCAAATTCCGTGGAATTTTCCCACTATATTGAGCCGCGTTTCCTTGCTTGTTGTAAGTGATGTCGATGTCATACCATCGGGCAATCTCGTTAAATACCTCCTCTGTATTGGTGCCATCAAAGTAAAATTGGCCACTTTTCCAACTAAGCACCTGATCAATATTGATAGTCTTCGACTGGAGTTTCCCGTCCTTAGCAAATGCTTGCTGGTTAGGTATTAATTTAACAGCACTGTTCTGTTGGGAAACAATAACAGCCCCTTCTTCTAGACTTGTACGAATTCCAGCATCTCCTGAGTAAGCATTGATATTGAATTTTGTCCCCAATACTTTGATCTGTTGATTTCCAGTTTTTACAATGAACCCCCTGTGATCCTTCGTTTTCTGAACTTGGAAATAGGCCTCTCCCTCCAATTCAACGATACGGTCGCCGTATGCAAAAGCAGATGGATAAGTCAATTTTGAATCAGCATTGAGGCTTACTAATGTACCGTCTGCCAGTACAATATCGTAGGTAGCTCCTTTGGGCGTTTTTAAAGTATTTTGTTGGGTAGTAATTTTCCCAGTAGAGGCGTTTCTATAACTGACTTTCCCCTTGGCATCTTTTGTTAGAATTGTTTCTCCGACCTGGATACTTTGATTTAATGATAATTCATCTAGATTGATCTGCTTCCCGTCGGCCAGCGTGATAATTGCTTTTTCACTTCCTGGAGGAATGGAAGCCAATAATTTATTGGATGCTATATGCTCTGCTGCTGGCCAGTATATATAGCTTAAAAAACCGATGATCAATACCGCAGCGGCTGCACTGATAATCCGTATGTATTTTATGGTACTGGATTTTTTTTCTACTACGCCAATTTCAGTGAGCAAACGATTTCTGACATTTTGTTGGATGTCTGAAAGCTGTTCTTCGGGTATTTGATCGGCCGATTGCTGATCAAACCAATCAAAAAGCTGTTTACGTTCCTCAATATTTTCGGCTCGGCTCAGAAAACTGCTTATCAATCTATATAATTCTTTCACTTGCTTCATAAATCGCAACTTATACTGGTTGGTTATATTACAAGTGATGTAAATGAAGAGGAGCTTCTACTCAGAAAGTAAAAAAAAAATTTTTTATTGAAATCGACGATTACTGATAACTAAAAGAATAAAATAAAGTGGAAAAGATGGCTTGTTGCTGTACGTAGATGTCGGATGGCTTTGTTAATATGTTTTTCCACCGTGGATTCGCTGATTTCCAATTTTATAGCAATCTCTTTGTTACTCATATAATATTCCCTGCTCAATTTGAATACTTCCCGACATTTATGAGGAAGATTTTCTACTTCTTTGGCAACTATATCGATAATATAACGGTAATAGAGTCGATCTTCGATGTTTATGGATTGATCTGCAAACTCAAGATGTTCAACGTTTTGGGTAATCTTTAGTTTCATCTCTTTGCGGTAATGGGCAAGGACTAAATACCGGCAAGAACTAAATAGATATGCTGGAAGAGACTCTATTTTTTCAATTAACGCTCTATTTTTCCATACGGAAATAAAGAGGTCATGCAGGATATCTTCGGCTACTTCGCGGCTGCTGATCTTTTTTGCAATAAAAGAAGTAAGATCGGGGGCAAATAAATCATATAATGCCGAAAAAGCACGCTGATCCCCTTGCTGTACAAGGGGGAGGAGATCTTGGTAGTGATATGATCCAGTGTTTTTCATAAGGAGCTAGTCGCCAGTAAATTTAAAAAAAAATTAACATTCTCATTACAAGATTGGTAAAGTAGTGCTGTTTTTTGTGTTCATTTTTGTATTTTTATTAAAATTCAACAAAAATTTATATTTTTTAATAGGAATTAACCAATAACTCGTCATAGGCGAAATAGGCTTCCAGTAGGTTTGAAGTATAGATTAGGTATTGTTATCGTATGACAGTGAAGCTACTTTAGCTAACTTAAAATGTTGTTATCATAAAAAGGCTATTTGTTATTGCGCAAGGTAGCGGGAACAACAAAAAAGTATTCAGTTAATTCACGCAAACGATTGTGTTGATATTCATTTGCCTCAATAAGAGTTTATTCTTCTTTTATTTTCTAATTTCACCTAATTTTATGAAATGCTCTTATGGCCAAATCTATTAAAGAAATTGCACAGGAACTCAATGTATCCAAATCCACCGTTTCGTTGGTGATTAATCATAAAGCGGAGCAGGCTCGTATTAGCAAAGAGCTTGAGAAACGTGTACTGGACTATGTCAAGAAAGTTGGGTACAAACCTAATTCATTGGCAAAGAGCCTCGCCACAGGCCGTTCGAATACAATCGGACTGATTGTCGAAAATATCGGTGATTCGTTTTTCGGTCCTTTTGCGCTATATGTGGAAGAGCTTTTGCGCAAGAAAGATTACCACGTTCTATACAGCAGTACATTAGGGGATCCCCAAAATGCGCAGGATATCATTGATTTTATGCTTGAAAAGAAAGTCGAAGGCATCCTCCTGGCACCTACTGTAGATCTGGAAGAACACCAGCGAAAGATATTGGAACATAAAGTCCCTTTAGTCGTTTTTGACCGAAATTCGCCAGAAGTAGCCACACATTATGTCCATATTGACAATGGGGACAGCAGCTTGAAGGCTTGTTCACATTTGCAGTCGATTGGATGTGAAAACTTTGGATTAGTCACAATTGATTCGGATCAACCTCAGATGCTTGCGCGTAAAAATGCCTATTTGCAATTTTGTGAAGAAACGGGGATGCAAGCACGGATATTACATTTGCCCTATCAGAACCTGCGGCAGAAGGGTATGACAACCTTACAGAACTGGGTGGCAAAAAATATAGAATTGGATGGTTTATTTTTTACCACCAATTACCTGTGTATCCTTGGTCTGAAATCGCTTCGGACAGAGGAAGGAAAGAATTTTGATTTCCCATTGTTTTCTTTTGATGATCATGAATTGTTTGATCTTTTGAATCCTAAGATCTCCTGTATCCGGCAACCTTTGGAGCCTTTGGCAAAAACCTGTGTGAAAGTCCTGTTAAAAGAAATAGACCGAGGGGTTTCCAGTCCTAAAGAATACGTAATTTCGACCGACTTGATTAAAAGATAGTCGAATAGCTGAAGCGCGAATTCGCTTTGGGTTTGCCCCAAAGAAAGTAAAGCCCTATTGTAAAAATCTTAAGACCTCCGCTTCGGAAACATAGCGTTTATTTTGATTTAATAATCTTTTTTATATCTTTACTAATACGTTTTAGTAGAAATATTTATATATATCCTAAATAATGAAGAAATCATTAAGTGTTTTTTTAGGGTCATTATTGTCCTTGGGTTTGTTTTGCGCAAAACCGGTTTTGGCTCAGAAGTTTAGAGGACAGCAAATGGAAGCTGTGGATCTGGTGAATCCTTTGATGGGTACAGAATCCAAATTTGAGCTTTCCAACGGGAATACTTACCCTTCCATAGCGAGGCCATGGGGGATGAATATGTGGACGCCACAGACAGGCAAAAATGGTGATGGTTGGCAGTATCAATATACAGCTGATAAAATCCGCGGATTGAAGCAGACTCATCAGCCATCTCCCTGGATGAACGACTATGGTGTTTTCTCGATTATGCCGGTGACGGGAAAACCGGTTTTTGATCAGGACGAACGTGCGAGTTGGTTTTCGCATAAAGCAGAAATTGTGAAGCCTTATTATTATTCCGTTTATTTGGCAGATCACGATGTAACAGCTGAGATGACGCCAACTGAACGTGCGGCGATGTTTCGAATCTCTTTCAATAAAACGGATGATGCCTATATCGTGTTGGATGCTTATGAAAAAGGTTCAGAGGTGCAGATCATCCCGGAAAAAAATATGATTATTGGCTATTCTTCGAAATATGCGCGTGGACCTTTACCTGAAAATTTTAAGAATTATTTTGTACTTGTCTTCGATCAGCCTTTTGCCAGTGTTGCGACTTGGGAAGGAAAGCAAAAGAAAGATGGACAGCTGCAAATTAAAGGTGACCATACCGGTGCTATTGTTGGTTTTAAAGTCAAGGATAAATCAAAACCTGTTCAAGTCAAAGTTGCATCCTCTTTTATCAGTGCTGAACAGGCGCTGTTGAACTTAAACGAACTCGGCAATAAGTCTTTTGATCAAATTAAAGAGGATGGTCGCCAGATTTGGAATACAACCTTAGGTAAAATTAAGGTAGAAGGAGATGATATCGATCAATTGCGTACATTTTACTCGACTATGTACCGGACGTTATTTTTCCCGAACAAATTATATGAGATTGATGCAAAAGGTCAGCCTGTACATTATAGCCCATATAACGGTAAGACGCTTCCGGGATACTTGTTCGGCGGGACAGGTTTTTGGGACACATTCAGAGCCTTGTATCCTTTCTTAAACTTTATGTACCCATCGATCAATAAAGAAATGCAAGAAGGACTGCTCAATGCTTATCTTGAAGGTGGATTTCTACCTGAATGGAGCAGCCCGGGATATGCTGACATCATGGTTGGTAACAACTCCGCTTCGGTCGTTTCGGATGCTTATATGAAAGGTCTGCGTGGTTATGATATCAACAAATTGTATGAAGCCTTGCAACATGGTGCAAATAATGAGGGACCAATGACTGCTGTCGGGCGAAAAGGTGTTGAATATTACAATAGCCTGGGTTATGTTCCTTATGACGTTAAAATCAATGAAAATGCTGCCCGTACATTAGAATATGCTTATGATGACTTCACCATATACCAATTGGCAAAAGCATTAAATCGTCCTAAGGCCGAAATTGACTTATATGCTAAGCGAGCTCAGAATTATAAGAACTTATTCGATCCTTCCACCAATCTGATGCGTGGTAAAAATAAGGATGGTAAATTCCAAACTCCTTTCAATCCATTGAAATGGGGAGATGCATTTACGGAGGGCAATAGCTGGCATTACTCCTGGAGTGTTTTCCACGATGTGCAAGGACTGATCAATTTAATGGGTGGCGAAAAAACTTTTGTCAATATGTTGGATTCTGTATTTGTCCAAGCTCCAGATTTTGATGATAGTTATTATGGTGGTATTATCCACGAAATCCGGGAGATGCAGGTTGCCAATATGGGCCAATATGCACATGGTAATCAGCCAATCCAGCATATGCCATACTTGTATAACTACGCCGGCCAACCTTGGAAAACACAATATTGGGTTCGCCAGGTCATGGACAGGATGTACAAGCCGACTCCTGACGGTTATTGTGGTGACGAGGATAATGGTCAAACATCGGCATGGTATGTGTTTTCGGCTTTAGGTTTTTATCCCGTTTGTCCAGCGACAGATGAATATGTGCTTGGGGCTCCATTATTTAAGAAAGCTATACTAACTTTTGAAAATGGCAAGACATTGACCATAGATGCGCCTAAGAATTCCGGTGAAAATGTTTATGTGAATACTTTGCAGTTTAACGGAACAAATTATGGTAAAAACTGGTTGAGTCACAAGGCTCTTCATGAAGGTGGAAATCTGAATTTTGATATGGCCGCTAAACCGAACTATAATAGAGGGGCTACCTTAAGCGCGGCTCCATATTCGATGACGAATGAATTGAAGGGGGATGTGAATTCAACTAAATCAAAGAAGAAAAAATAAGCAAATTATAACTCTAATTATGAACTTTAATTTTTTGAAACAAGCATTGGCCATCGTCGGTCTGCTGTATTCTTTTTCAGTTTCGGCACAGGATAATTGGCAACATACCGAAAATGACCGTAAGGCAGCGGTGGATGTTGATAGCATTACCAAAAATGGATACACCTTGATCTGGATTAATAAAGACAAGGGGTTTAGTCCAGCCTTAAAGGATAGATTGGTGGCGGCGTATTTTACTAATTACCCCAAGCTGGCAAAGAAATATAATAACAAGACCATAAAAAAGGTATCCTTTGTCATTGACCCCGATTATAAGGGTGTAGCGGCTACAGCAGGTGGAATTGTCCGCTACAGTCCGGAGTGGTTTGCAAAAAATCCGGGCGATATAGATGTCGTAACGCATGAAGTCATGCACATTGTTCAGGCTTATCCAGATGGAGCCGGCCCTTGGTGGATTACCGAGGGAATAGCAGATTTCGTTCGGTTTGACGAAGGAATAGACAACGCTGGTGCAAATTGGAAATTGCCGGACTATACAGAGAAACAAAAATATACGGATTCATATCGTACGACGGCACGATTCCTTTATTGGATTAACAAAAATGTAAAAAAAGATTTTGTTAAAAAATTGGACGGAGCAATGCGAAATAAAACATATACCGATGATTTCTGGAAAGCACAGACCGGCAAGACGATTGACGAGTTATGGAGTGCTTATAGTCAAAGCCCTAAGATCTAATCCTGAAGTGATGAACGTAAGAAGTTTAGTTTGTGTCGGTTTACTATGTATTCCTTATTTTTTAAGGGCACAGGAAACCAAATTAATTCAATATGTCAAACCGCTTATAGGAACGGCACGGATGGGCCATACTTTCCCCGGTGCGACAGTTCCTTTTGGGGCAGTGCAGCTCAGTCCGGATACAGATACGTTATCGTATGCCGTAAATGGACAATACAATGGCGACGTGTATAAGTACTGCGCCGGCTACCAGTACGGCGACCCAACAATTGTGGGTTTTAGCCATACCCATTTTAGTGGTACCGGCCATTCTGATCTTGGCGATATTTTGATCATGCCAACTCAAGGTAAGGTACAGCTCAATCCGGGAACAGCGGATAAACCGCAGGAAGGATATAGGTCGCCTTATTCACATGCAAATGAACGGGCGGAGCCAAACTATTACAGTGTTTTGTTAGACAAACATCAGATTAAGGCCGAATTGACGACGACAACTCGTGTGGGGATCCATCGTTATACCTTTCCGCAATCTGATGCGTCGCATCTTGTCGTGGATTTAACGGCTGGAATTTATAACTACGATGGTAAAAATGTCTGGACGGTTGTCAAAGTTTTAAATGACTCAACTTTAGTAGGCTACCGCCAAACCAATGGATGGTCCCGGACACGTACCGTATATTTTGCGATAAAGACGTCCAAACCTTTCAAAAACTATGGTGCGAAATATGAAGATGGTAAGTCCGTATACAATGGTTTTTGGCGCAAGTTTGACCAGCAGCATAATTTCCCGGATCTGGCGGCTCACAACATCAAGTTGCATTTGGATTTCGATACCAAAGCGCAAGAATCCATCCAGATGAAAGTTGCATTAAGCCCTGTAAGTATGAAAAATGCACTCAGCAATATGGAAGCGGAAGCACCGAACTGGGATTTTGACGGCTACGTGCGTAGAGGGCAATCGGCTTGGGAAAAAGAACTTCAGAAGATTGAAGTGGATATGTTAAACAAGGAAGACTTGGTTAACTTTTACACGGCCATGTATCATGCCAGTCTAATGCCTACCATTTATATGGATCAGAATGGTGAATATAAGGGACTGGATCAGGAGATACATCGGGCTAAGGGATTTACGAACTACACCTCGTTTTCGCTCTGGGATACGTTTAGGGCATTCCATCCGCTGCTGAACTTAATTAATCCTTCCCGCAATTCAGACATTGTCGCTTCAATGATGGCACATTACGATCAGAGTGTATTGAAAATGCTGCCCATTTGGTCGCATTATGCAAACGACAATTGGTGTATGAGCGGTTATCATTCCGTATCCGTCATTGTTGACGCGATATTAAAAGGTGTCTATAAAGGCGATCCGGAAGCTGCTTTAAGGGCTTGTGTACAAACGGCAAACGCCCGTAATTATGAAGGAATTGGCGCCTATATCGATAAAGGATATGTCCCGGATGATGTGTCAGGTACTTCGGTATCCAATACACTCGAATATGCTTATGATGATTGGTGCATTGCGCAATTGGCAAAGAAGCTGGGTAAAGAAGATATCTATCAGACTTTTTCAAAACGGGCCGAAAGTTGGCGAGCACTTTATGACCCGACAATTGGTTTTATGCGGCCAAAAAACTCCCAAGGAAAGTTTAAGGAACAGTTTGATGTCCTAGATACACATGGACAGGGATTTATTGAAGGGAATTCGTGGAACTATAGTCTATATGTGCCGCATCAACCTAAGGAGATGATGGAACTTATGGGCGGTAAAAAGAAGCTGGAGACCTACTTGGATTCGTTATTTACGATGGAACTGCCGGATAAATATTTTGAGCATACCGAAGATATAACACGGGATGGTATTATTGGCAATTATGTCCATGGAAATGAACCATCCCATCATGTGGCTTATCTGTATAATATTACCCAAAGCCCTTGGAAGGCGCAGGCAAGATTGCGCCAGATTATACGGAATCAATATCACAATGGGCACGCTGGTTTAGGTGGAAACGATGACTGTGGACAAATGTCAGCTTGGTACTTGTTTACTGCACTGGGATTTTACCCTGTGGCACCCGGTGAGGATGCCTATTGGATCGGTAGCCCATTGGTGAAATCTGCGAATGTCAATCTAGAAAATGGCAAACGCATCTCCATTACTGCGCGTAATCAGTCTGAAAAGAATGTGTACGTCAAATCCGTAACATGGAACGGTAAAGTGCTGGATAATCTAAAATTATCCTATGCGAGTTTGATGAATGGTGGAGAATTAATCTATACGATGAGTAACAAACCAAATAAATAGAGAGATTAGGTACACGGATAAAAAATGAAGCGATCAGGCGTATATAAAACGATAGCTATCTGTTGCTTATTTTTATTTTTGATCTTGCAATACCTCATGCTCGTGCAATCATATGAGATAAAACGTAGTCACCTATTTCAGAAAGAGAAACAGGATATTAAGGTCGTGTATAACAGGTATATCTTGAATGATAAGATGTTTCCTGGGGGACAAAAGCTTGTTGACTCGACCTTAATGCCTCATATGAATCGCTTGAAATACTATCATCAGGAGGACAGGAAGGCTTTTGATGAATTAAGGGATAGTATTGCTGGACAATTGCTGTCCAAGCTTCAGAATAATCCTACAATAGACAGTTTATTTGAAGTGATTCGAGCGGAGACTCATTTAGGCAAGGATTTTGGTTATGCGCTCGTATTGAAGGATGTATCAGTAACCTTTGATGCCAAGAATTTTATTCCAATAATTGATTTTTCCAAGAATTATTTTATTCGGATTGGTGGTGAACCAAATTTCATTGAAAAAGACAACTTGGTTTCGGCAATGGCCATCGCTGCTAATAATAAGATGTCCAATCGTGTTGCATTTACTTTATACGTAGGTAACATAAACACTAAATACTCTGTAATAAAATCTATTTTTCCGCTATTGTTATTATCCGGCTGCTGTATTACCGGAATTGTGGGACTTTATTGGGTAACCTACAATAACTGGATGAAACAGAAACGTATGGCCGAGATGGCTTCTGATTTCATCAATAATGTTACGCATGAATTCAATACACCATTGACAACAATACGTATTGCCCTATCCAACATAGCGGTGAAAGTATCTGATGAAGAAAAAGTGAAAATTTCGCCTATACTTGAAACAATGGGACGACAGATAAAAAGACTGGATAGGCTTGTTAACAAAGCGATAGATCTAAGTGTTTTTAATCAGGAAAAGGTCATTTTGGAGCAACGGTATCTTTCAGTACTGATAGATCAATTCGGGCAAGATATTGTAATTTTAACTTCGGAATATACGAAAATTTACATCCTAATAGACAAGAAGGTTTCACCGGTAAAAGTACTTGTGCATCCGTTTATGTTTGTTACAATGTTGAATAACCTAGTGGAAAATGGTTTGAAGTATAACAATGAAAAATTGAAACATATTCATATTCATTTGAAATATTCCGCTGCAAATGAACTTTTGCTGATTGTTCAGGATAATGGAATAGGTATTGCCGAGAACCAACTTCCGCATATTTTTACCAAAGGATATCGAGGGAAATTACATTCTTCGAGCGATGGTCTGGGGCTCGGATTATTTTTTGTTCATGAAGTTATCCGTATTCATGGATGGAAGATAGAAGTAAAATCGACTGTAGGACAGGGGACGAAGTTTATTATTTATATACCAACACTATGAATATGTAAATATGTTAAAATATGGCCATATATTATTGATTGAAGACGATCTTGATTTGGCAGCCATGCTAATTGACTATCTTTCGGGCTGTGGATTTGAGGTTGTCCATGCAGTATCGGCAGAACAGGGTATAACCCGCTATCGCACGGATAAATTTGATATTCTTATTGTGGATATCCAATTGCCGAACTGGGATGGTTTTCAGTTTGTAGAATATATTTCAAAACTAAATAAAAAACAATTTGTACTCTTCCTTACCGCTAGGCTCTCGAAAACAGACAAATTACGAGGGCTGCGTCTTGGTGGCAATGATTTTATAACTAAACCTTTTGATGTTGAAGAATTAGCACTCAAGCTTCAGAATTATACCGTTAAGCATACTCTGGTCTCTCAACGGCCAATCAATGTAGGGGATATTAAGCTCAATGATCAGCTCTATACGATAGAATTTGGTGATAAATCCAAACAAGTTGTTTCTCCTCGGGAATTTGAACTTTGGACTTTCCTAGCGAATAAACCAAACGTGGTTTTACGGCGTGAAGAAATACTCATGGCTTTGTGGGGAGAAAACGACTATTTCCTAGGACGAAGCTTAGATGTATTTATCTGTAAGATTAGAAAAATGCTGAAAAGGTCGCGATATGTAGCAATAAAAACAGTCTATAAGGTTGGATTTATTCTAGAAGTGAGTAACGAGAATTGTCATTAACAATCGATTAACAACTTTCCTTTTCCTTTCTGTTTACTTTTACTAAAACGAATTAGTGTGCTGGTGCTGGTCTTTCTTAAAACGATATCTAGCCTGTTTGGTGTACAGTAATCCGTCAACCAATTGTTGTTTTAGTAAACCCGGAGTAAATTTATGAAAAGAAAGGTAATTCCATTATTTGTTACGCTGTCAGTGTGCAGCACATCTTATCTTCAAGCTGAATTAAAGACCGAATCCAGTCCAATTTATTTCCGACAAGAAGGTATTGTCATTGAAGGAACAGTTGTAAATAGTTCGACTGGGAAAACCATGCAAGGAGTTAGTATTGTCGTAAAAGGAAGCGGTAAATCTACCAAAACAGATGTTGCTGGTAAATACCGTATCGAAGTGCCTTATAAAGAGGCCACGTTAACATTTTCGTATATCGGATTTCAGCCGCAACAAATTGCACTCGAAGGACGATCCGTCATACAAGTCAGTCTGGTCGAAGATGTTAAAGCACTTGAAGATGTTGTTGTTGTAGGCTATACGACTCAGAAAAAACGAAATGTTGTAGGAGCCGTAGCTACAATTACGACAAAGGACCTCGTGCAGAGTCCAGCTGCAAATATCAATAATATGCTGGCTGGTAGGCTTCCAGGGCTGGTTGTCAACCAATATGCTGGTGGTGAACCGGGCGTGGATCGGTCTGAATTATTTATTCGAGGCAAATCTACCTATGGTAATCAGTCGCCTATTATCATTGTTGATGGTATCGAACGAGACATGAGCTATTTAGCTCCTGACGAAATTGAAACTGTTTCTATCTTGAAAGATGCAGCTGCGACAGCACCATATGGTATCCGTGGGGCAAACGGTGTAATTGTCGTCACGACAAAACGAGGACAGTCAGCTGACAAAGCGACAGTGGATTTTAAGGCCTCTTATGGTTTGAATGCGCCTGCACAATTGCCAGAACTACTGGGATCTGCGGATTATGCGACACTTTATAACGAAGCTTTGGTAAATGACGCAAAACTATCCGGCGGTAATATTGATAATCTGAAACTCTTTAGTCAGGATGCTATCGATAAATTTAGAAGAGCAAAGGGTGATAACTCTGATGGCCTGGGATATAATTGGGACTATTTTGATTACATTTTTAGAACTGCTCCCCAACACGAATATAACCTATCGATCCGTGGAGGAAACGAGGTTGCGAAGTACTTTGTAATGGGGGGGTACATGGGGCAGGACAATAATTATGATCACGTTGACCTGTCTAAATATAGTGTGGCTCCGAAATTCCAACGGTACAATTTTAGATCAAATATCGATGTCAATATTACGAAAAACCTGTGGGTTAAGTTAAACCTAGGGGCACGTATCACAAATCGTACGTCTCCGGGAACTTCGGCATCACGATTAATGACATTGGCGATGACCCAACCCCCCTATTTGCCCATTGTCCTAGAACCTAATAGCCAGTCGTCAACACAGAATTATTTGTTAAATAATCCATCAGGTTTATTGTTTGGTAATCAGATTTACCGGTTTAATGTATTAGGCGAATTGACCAGATCGGGATACCACACCGAAAAAAACACCTATTTGGAAGGAAGCTTTGCTGTAGGTTGGAATATGGACTTTATCACCAAAGGACTTTCTGTTGACGGGGTATTTTCTTATGATGCCAAAGAACAGCAGTGGGTTAGAAGAGAATTGGGGACATATAGTGAAGGCTATCGTGTTTACCCGAACTATGCAACTTTTCAACCTAGTGGTGGGATAGATACTTTCATGAACCCGGAATATTATAGTGGTACCTATACCAATGGTAACAAATATACCGTAGATCAAACTGTTGGAAATTCATTTACACAAAGTAGTCCGTTCAATAGGACTTTTATTCAAGGAAAAATCAATTACAATCGCTTATTCAATGAAAAGCATAGTGTTACCGGTATGTTATTATTTAACCGTTCAAGCCAGTCAGTATATGATGCGGGAAACTCAAGGGCAAGTGTGGATATCCGCTATCAGGGAATGACAGGACAATTTACCTATAATTATCTTGAGAAGTATCTAGCGGAATTTAATTTCGGCTACAATGGATCTGAGAACTTTATTGAGGGCAAACGTTATGGTTTTTTTCCGGCTGGTGCGCTGGGCTGGGTGGTTAGCAAGGAAAAATTTATGGATCACACTAAGGACTGGCTTAGCTTTCTTAAATTGAGGGCTTCAGTGGGACTTGTTGGCAATGATAAGATGCCTGGTGATGCGAGATTCGGCTATTTGGCATTTTTCCAAGGCGGAGATGGATACAGTTTTGGCGAGCAGAATTTTAACAATGGCCAAAGTGGATTACGCGAGGGGCGTCTGGCAAACGAGAATATAACCTGGGAAAAATCCCGTAAAACCAATATTGGTCTCGATATGGGTTTTTTAAAGAATAAGATGAATTTCAGTATCGATGTATTTGAGGATTATCGTTACGATATTATTACTGAGCTGGGGAATGATGATATTGGCTTTCCGAGTGTAGTGGGCAAAGGGTCTCCACTTATTAATATTGGAAAGGTACGCAATCGAGGAGTAGATATCGAAATGAGCTATTCAGATATGATAGGAGATAATTTTAGATTTTTTGTAAAACCGAATTTCACCTTTTCGCGGAATAAATTAGTTTATAGACAGGAAGTTCCCCGTCAATATGATTATAGGCAGGCGACCGGTAAAAGATTATATGAAAATTTTGTCTATGTTTTTGATCATTTTGTTAAAGATCAGGCAGAAGCAGATAAGCTGAATCAAAACCAGTTTCAACCATGGGGAATTGTAGGGCCTGGAGATGTCGTCTACAAAGACTTGAACGGCGATGGTAAAATTACCGACTTGGGGGATCGTACCGTTATGGGAAATCCACGAAGCCCAGAGATTCAGTTTGGATTACCTATCACATTGCAATATAAGGGGTTTGATTTCAGTCTTTTATTTCAAGGGGCATTGAATTCATCTATCTTATTGAAAGATGCTGCAGTATGGGATTTTCCAACCTTTGACCAGGATAAACTGGGGTCTGTAAGACCGATACATATGGGCCGTTGGACGACGGAAACAGCTGAAACAGCAACTTATCCCGCGTTACATATCGGTAATTCGGAAAACAACAAAAATAGTAATAGTAGTTTATTCTTATATGACGCAAAATATTTAAGGCTTAAAAATATTGAAATCGGGTACAACTTACCTAAAGACCTTATCAAAAGAATTGGTTTAAATCAGTTGCGTATATATGCGCAAGGAATGAATCTCTTTACTTGGTCAGGCCTCAAAGATTTGAGTATAGATCCTGAGATGGGTAATGCAAGTGGATATTGGTACCCCATCTTAAAAGTCTACAATTTTGGGATAAATCTTAATTTTTAATCGTTATGAATATGTTTAAAATGAGAAATATAATTTTTTCTATAATGGGTATTGTCATATTGATGATGACAGGCTGTAACAAATATTTGGACAAATTACCAGATGATCAATTAAGAGAAGATGAAGTGTTTACGCGTTATGAGAAAGTAAATCAGCTTGTTACAGACGTTTATAACAAAGCAAAGAATGTGAATCAGCCTATTTCATGGTTTTATCATTTTTCAAGTGCTGCCATCACAGATGAAGCAGAGGGCTCTACGGTAGAAGGAAATATTACAAATAGATATAATACTGGGGACTGGAATATTAATGAACTGCCGGGAGATAATGGACAATTCTGGAATAGTATGTATGACGGTATCAGGCGTACAAATGTTATTTTGGAGGGTATAAAAAAATATAATACACCCGACGATATTTTGGAGCCGGGATCGCTACCTATGCGCGTAGGGGAAATTTATTTCTTAAGAGCTTATTTCCATTTAATGGCTGTTCGAATTTATGGTGAAGTTCCCTATATCGATCATGTCATTACTGCAACAGAGAACATGAATTTTGAACGGGAATCAGTGCATATGGTTATAGAAAAAATTGTGGCTGACGCGACTTTAGCCTATAATGCTGTTCCGGAAAAGTGGGAGGGACAAAATTTTGGTCGGATTGATAAAGGTGCATGTCTAGGCTTGATAGCAGAAGCACGGTGGTTAGCTGCTACCCCACTTTGGAATGGAGCAGGTGAAAAAGGATATACTGGGAGTCGTAAATTTGAGTCAGAATATGCAAGCAGTAACACACAGCGTTGGGTAAAAGCCAAAGAAGCTGCAAAGGCGGTCTTAGATTTTACAGTAGCCGGAGGGAAACGTTATAGTCTGTACCAAAAATACTCAAATACGGACTTTGGGGATAGCGGTGGACAAAATACAAGTAATTCGACCGTTTATACTCGACTCTGGCAGATGTTTTATGATATGGAAGCATTTAAGAACGAGTATGTCTTGTTTTTTACCAGGTATAAAGGAGAGGGGTGGTTTGGAGATGTCTATCCACCCAGCAGGGGCGGAGGAGCCCGTCAAATGCCGGTTCAGGAACAAGTTGATGAATATGAGTACATTTCCCCTAATGGTTTTGGCTATCCAGTGTATAGCGAACAAGCGAAACAAGATGGCTACGATGACGGAAGCCCTTACACATCAGTAAAGAGAGATCCACGATTCTATCGGGATATTATATTTCATGGCGCTACTTTTAGAGGGGGAAATAATAACCCTTCTCAAACCAATGTAGCAAGCGGAGCGGATCAAATCGGAGCCAATAATGCAACTCGGACAGGATATTATTTGAGAAAATTTCTGCAAGAGGCTTGGAATAAAAACGGTAGTGTGACTATCAGTGCTCCGCCTGTATGGAGGTTACCGGACTTTATTTATATTTATGCCGAGGCGGTCAATGAAATAGACGGACCAACGCAAGAAATTTATAATTTGATAAATCAAGTTCGGTCGCGATCATTCATGGCACCAATGCCATTGAGTACGCTTTCGAACAAAAATTTAATGCGTGAATATATCTATCGTGAACGAAGAGTGGAGTTTTTTTATGAGAATAAAAGGGCTTTTGATAGCAGGTTATACCTAGAACCCAGCAGTACAGTAGAAAAGGCAAAATATCAAACTTTTACTGCAGCGGGAACCACCAATAGTGAGCGGAGTATTAATTATTGGAAGAATAACAATAGCTCATATCCTAAGCTTCAAAATATGATCAATGGGATGCGTCCGATTGAAGATGTAAATGGTAAAATTCAAATTGGTGACAAAAAGTATCGAATGGAACGTTTTTTTGTAGAGAGTAGGGTTTTTAATACCCCTACCCATTATTTATTTCCTATTTTGAATTCTGAACTTCAAAAATCACCTACCTTGGGGCAAAATCCCGGATGGTAATATGTCCATAAGGAAACTCTCACATTCAAGCAAGGTTTGGAAGTGGGAGTTTCTTTGTAACCATCTTGTGAAAAACAGGGCTTTATTTGCTTATATTTAAAATTCTTAATTATATTTACTAATACGTTTTAGCTTGTAGGCTGTTTTTCAGACAGCACCAACCAGATCAATATCATGTTCAATATTAAAAAATTAACAGGCGCTATCCTTTTTCTTTTCGCAGCTCAGGTGAGTATGGCACAGCAATCCTCGCCAGTAGACTTTGTAAACCCGCTCATAGGTACAGAATCTAAATATGAGTTGTCTAACGGAAATACCTATCCTGCCATTGCACGTCCCTGGGGAATGAATTTTTGGACCCCGCAAACAGGCAATATGGGCGATGGGTGGGTATATACATATACTGCTGATAAAATCAAAGGATTTAAGCAAACACATCAGCCTAGTCCCTGGAATAATGATTATGGCCAATTTTCTTTGATGCCCATGACGGGTAAACCACAGTTTGATCAGGAAAAACGCGCGAGCTGGTTCTCGCATAAGGCCGAAATTGTGAAACCTTATTATTATAGTGTTTATCTGGCAGACCATGATGTGACTACAGAACTTACACCTTCACAGCGCGCGGCTGTTTTTCAATTTACTTTTCCAAAAACAGACAACGCCTACGTTATTATCGATGCATTTGATAAAGGATCTTACATCAAGGTGATACCTCAAGAAAATAAAATTATTGGCTATTCGACAAAAAATAGCGGTGGTGTTCCGGACAATTTTAAGAATTACTTTGTCATTACTTTCGATCGGCCTTTTTCCTACAAAGCCGGTGTAACGAATGGTAATATTAAAGACAATCAGCTGGAAGTTCGGGATGATCACGCTGGGGCGATCGTAGGTTTCCCTTCGTTAAAAAGGGGAGAGAAAGTAGTGGCCAAAGTTGCATCTTCCTTCATCAGTTTTGAACAGGCAGCGCTTAATCTGAACGAAGTAAAGTCCAAAACATTTGAACAGGTTGCCATGGAAGGCAAGGAGCAATGGAATGAAGTGTTAGGCCGTGTCCAAATTGAAGACAATAATATTGATCGCCTGCGTACTTTTTATTCCTGCCTTTACCGTTCGACATTATTTCCACGGGATTTCTCGGAAATTGATGCTTCTGGAAAAAGAATCCATTATAGTCCCTACAATGGACAGGTTTTGCCTGGTGAGATGTTTACGGATACAGGTTTTTGGGACACATTCAGAAGCTTGTTCCCACTTTTAAATTTATTGTACCCGTCGATGAACGACCGTATGCAGGCTGGTTTGGTAAATGCTTACAAGGAAAGTGGCTATTTACCAGAATGGGCGTCACCCGGACACCGTGCATCTATGATCGGTAATAATTCTGCTTCAATAGTAACAGATGCCCTGATAACCGATCGAAAAGGTTATGATAAAGAGGTGCTTTGGGAGGCCCTAAAACATGGAGCCCATAACGCTTATCCCAAACATTCCTCTACCGGACGCTTTGGCCATGAATATTATAACAAATTGGGATACATTCCAGCAGATGTAAAGGTAGATCAGAATGTGGCAAGGTCACTGGAATACGCTTATAACGATTGGTGTATTTATGAATTTGGAAAGACGCTGGGGAAACCAAAATCCGAAACAGCCATTTATGCGCAACGTGCGATGAATTATAAAAATCTTTTTGATCCCACGACAAAGTTGATGCGGGGCAAAAAATCGGATGGCTCTTTTGTGGACAATTTTGATCCTAGTGCTTGGTCTCGGGAGTATACGGAAGGTAATGCCTGGCATTGGAGCTTTTGTGTATTTCATGATCCCCAAGGGCTAATTGATTTGATGGGCGGAAATAAATCTTTTGTTGCTATGTTGGATACCGTGTTTATTATCCCGAGTTATGAAGGAATGAAAAGCCGTAGCATGATCCATGAGATGCGCGAAATGCAAGTGATGAATATGGGGCAGTATGCACATGGTAATCAGCCTATACAGCATATGCCTTATCTCTATAATTATGCGGCAGAACCATGGAAGGCACAATACTGGGTTCGTAAGATCATGGATAAACTATATCTCCCGACGCCAGATGGTTACTGTGGAGATGAGGATAATGGACAGACCTCGGCTTGGTATGTTTTTTCATCACTGGGATTTTATCCTGTATCCCCGGGTTCGGGAGAATATGTGATCGGTTCGCCTCAGTTTGATAAAGTAACCTTGAAACTCGAAAATGGTAAAGAAATACGTATCCATGCAGCGCAACAGGGAGTAGATCAGGTCTATGTGGATCAACTTTCCTGGAATGGAAAAACTTATGATAAAAACTATATCCGTTATTCAGACTTATTGGGTGGTGCAAATCTGAATTTCAAGATGAGCGCAGAACCGAATAAAAATAGAGGTATCAAGAGAGAAGATGCACCCTATTCGTTCAGTAATGAAAAACGTTAAATGAAGCTTCAGTGAATAACAGGCTTTAAAGATCAATTGATAATGTATATATTGATCCGATAAAATGTAAATATTTAAAAACCATGATGACAAATCCCATCGCTGTCATGGTTTTTTTACATTAATAAAATAATCTTAGCAGTTTAAAACCATACCTTTGTGATTCGAAAATTCGATATGTTAGGTAAATTATTCCATCTTCTAACACTCTTTGCGTATCTCAATCTCTTGACGTATGAGTCCTTCTCATCAGCGACAGGACAGGTTTTGCATGCCGGAGAAACGATCGTGGAGTATTTCTTGGACGATGTATTGAATTTAGACCCTATTCAAACCTCACAAGAAGAGAAGGTATTATTGCAGGACGACTATCGTATATTTTCTGTCAATAGTCAGGTACTATCCATCTTTATATTTGTTTTTGGGATTGTATTTACTGCGTTGTGCTTTTCGAAGGATAAGGTGCATCCTTTTTATCGGTCAAAGACACTCTGTCGACCGGGATATTATGAGTTCTTGTATAGATTCCGGCCTTTCTAGGTATTTCCCTTTTACTTTTCTATCGGAGTCTATAAAATCTACTGCTTTTTAACTTTTGTTAATGATGTCACAAGGCAGTAGCTTCCTTGCGTTGTTATGCAATATTATTGTAGCTCCCATCTAGTTTAACATTTTATTTTTTATCGTTTTTATGAAGAAATTACTTGCGCTGTGCCTATTATTGGGTACGGTAGGGATGCTGGCTTCCTGTCGCTCCTCCAATGCGAATGCCGAGCAAAAAGAAGAAATTAAAAATATCCCCGTTACACCCTTGATTGTAATGGATACAACAGTCTACCAGGAATATATTGCAGATATTCAGGCTTTGAAAAATGTAGAGATCCGGTCCAAACTGAACGGTTTTTTGGATAAAATCTTTGTGGACGAAGGGGCTCGGGTAAAGAAAGGTCAAGTGTTGTTCAGATACAATAACGAAGAATATCGTTCGGAACTCGCCAAGGCGAAAGCGCAATATGATAACTCCATTGCTGAAGCGCAAAAAATTAAGCTTGAGATGGAAAGAACCCAGAAATTGGTGGATAAAAATATTGTGAGTCCTTCGGAATATAATCTATTGAAAATTCAATTAAAGGCCGCCAATTCCAAAATTGAGGAAGCGCGTGCTTTAGTTAATCAAGCTCAGACAAGATTGGATTACACGGTGATCCAGGCTCCATTTGATGGTCGGATAGATCGGATTTTATTAAAGGAGGGATCACTACTGACAGAAGGAAGCCTTATCACAACGATTTCGGATTTAAGCCAGGTCAATGTGTATTTTGATATTTCTGAACGAGAATACCTGACGATGATGCAGGATAAAATGAATGGTAAAGAAACGCGTAAAACTGTAAAATTGATCTTGGCTAATGGGGTCTTATATCCACATGAAGGCGTTGCTCATATTGTAGAAAGTGAATTTGAAGCAAATACAGGATCAATTTCACTCCGTGTACAATTTCCCAATGCAGAGCATATCTTAAAACATGGGGCAACCGGCAAGATTGCTGTGCCAATGGAAACTGGAGAGCATGCATTTGTACATCAAAAATCAGTATTTGAAATACAGGATAAAACATATGTCTATACCATGCAAGCGGATAGTACGGTCAAGATGACACCCTTTATTGCTGGGCCTCGTGTGGGACATTATTATATAGTAGAAGGTGGTCTTGATCCAAATGTTAAAGTGGTCTATGAGGGTGTGCAAAATTTGCGTAATGGAATGAAGATTAATCCAAAATTGAGGAAGCTGTAGCGGAGGATAAATTATGTTTGAAACATTTATAAAAAGACCTATATTATCACTGGTCATATCGGTTTTTATTACCCTCTTGGGATTACTGGCCTTATTTACATTACCGATTACGCAGTTCCCGGATATTGTTCCGCCTTCGGTGGTGGTGAATGCCAATTATACGGGGGCAAATGCGGAGGTAAGTACCAATGCGGTGGCTATCCCACTAGAAAAAGCAATCAATGGTGTTGCAGGGATGACTTATATGAACTCCGTGTCGACCAATAACGGAAGCACGGTGATCCAGATTTTCTTTGAAGTGGGAACGGACCCAGATATTGCTGCGGTAAACGTACAAAATAGGGTAACGACAGTACTCGATGAGTTGCCCGAAGAGGTCATTAAAGCTGGGGTAACGACAGAGAAAGAAGTCAACTCGATGTTGATGTATCTGAATGTGTTCACTGACGATGAAACTGCTGACGAACGTTTTATTTATAACTTCGCCGATATTAATATCCTGAAGGAATTAAAACGTATCGAGGGGGTCGGTTTAGCCCAGATTATGGGTATGCGTGACTATGCGATGCGTGTATGGGTAAAACCGGATCGTATGGCCGCCTATAATATCTCTGCGGAGGATGTGGTGGCGGCTTTGCGCAAACAAAATATTGAAGCAGCGCCCGGACAAACTGGGATAAGTTCCGACAAGATGCGAAATATGCAGCAGTACGTTTTGCGTTACCCTGGAAAATTTACAGAAATTGACGAATATGCGAATGTGCCTATTCGTGCGAATTCCAACGGTTCCATTATTCGTATCAAGGATGTGGCTGATGTCGAGTTTGGTTCCCTGGATTATGAAATGGTCTCCAAGACCGATGGTCGGCCATCGGCCTCTATTATGCTAAAACAGCTTCCCGGATCAAACGCACAGGAAGTGATTCAACGGGTAAAAGATCGCATGGCGGAATTGAAGCAGACCTCGTTCCCAGCCGGTATGACCTATACCATGGGCTATGACGTGTCCCGTTTTCTGGATGCGTCTATTTCGTCGGTGATAAAGACGCTATTGGAAGCATTTCTATTGGTATTCATTGTCGTGTTTATCTTTTTACAGGATTTTCGAGCGACAGTTATCCCGATTTTAGCCGTACCGGTCTGTCTGATCGGAGCTCTATTTTTCATGCAGATGTTGGGCTTCTCCATCAACTTACTTACATTATTTGCACTAGTATTGGCGATCGGAATTGTGGTCGACAATGGGATTGTGGTCGTGGAGGCAGTTTACGCTAAAATGGAAGAAGAACATTTGCAGCCTATGGAAGCGACTTTGGAAGCTATGAAAGAAGTTGGGGGTGCGGTCGTGGCAATCACCTTGGTGATGTCAGCAGTGTTTGTTCCTGTTGCTTTTCTGTCGGGGCCAGTGGGGATATTTTATAGACAGTTTTCACTAACTCTGGCGGCGGCTATCGTGATTTCAGGTATTAATGCCTTGACATTGACACCAGCGCTATGTGCGCTTTTTCTCCGGTCGCCACATGACCGCAAGCCGTCCAATAATTGGTTAGACCGATTCTTTAAACATTTCAATGCGCTCTACGACCGTACAGCTTTTGGATACAAAGGAATCTTAGTAAAAACAAGTGCCAGACGTGGGCTTACGCTGCTGCTCTTAGCTGGGTTCTTTGTAGCAACTTGGGGAAGTAGTGCAATATTACCTTCGGGCTTTATTCCAACGGAAGATCAAGGGATGATCTATGTCTCCGTAACGACTCCTCCCGGTGCGACAGTAGATCGTACTGAGCGCGTATTGGATAAGGTTGACTCTGTGGCGCGCAAACTGGATATTGTTGAAACCGTTTCAACTTTATCGGGATATAGTATCGTTACCGAAGTCTCCGGGGCTTCTTATGGTATGGGGATGATCAATCTTAAGCCTTGGAAAGAACGTAACCAGACGGTGGATGATGTGATCAAAGAACTGCGTGAGAAAACAAAGGACTTTGTTGATGGACAGATTGATTTTTTTCCACCGCCGACGGTACCTGGTTTTGGTAACTCTTCCGGATTTGAACTGCGCCTGTTGGACCGTAGTGGTAACGAAGATCTCAGCAAAACTGCTGAGGTACTGGAAAAGTTTATGGGGGATATGGAAAAAAGTGAAGTTATTCAGGACATCAACTCCAGCTTTGACGTTAACTTCCCGCAATACATGCTGAAGGTGGATTACGATATGGCCGCAAAGAAGGGTATTTCTGTTGAAAATGCGATGAATACCTTGCAGACGTTGATGGGTAGTCTCTATGCCACAAATTTTATCCGTTACGGCCAAATGTATAAGGTGATGGTACAGGCGGGACCAGAGTACCGCCAGCGACCTGAAGATGTACTCCGCCTATATGTCAAGAATGAAACAGGTGAAATGGTACCCTACAATGCCTTTATTTCCATGGAACGTATTTATGGTCCTGAACAGATTACACGATACAATATGTTTAGTTCGGCGATGATTACTGGTCAGTCATCTCCAGGATTCAGTTCGGGACAGGCCATCGAAGAAGTGGAAAAGATCGCTTCATCTTTGCCACAAGGTTATAGCATTGAATGGTCGGGGATGACCCGTGAACAAAAGATTTCAGGAAATCAGGCCCTGTATATTTTTGCGCTCTGTCTACTATTTGTTTACCTGTTATTGTGTGCCCAGTATGAAAGCTTTTTATTGCCATTACCGGTTCTACTCTGTTTACCAGCCGGAATTTTTGGGGCCTTTATCTTTCTGAAAGTCTTTGGTTTGGAAAACAATATTTATGCGCAGGTAGCCTTAGTCATGCTGATCGGTCTTTTGGGCAAAAATGCCATTCTAATTGTCGAATATGCCAATTTAAAATATAAGCAAGGAATGGATATCGTAACGGCTTCAATTGAAGGGGCTGTTGCTCGTTTACGCCCTATTTTAATGACTTCTTTTGCCTTTATCGCCGGATTGATCCCATTGATGATGGCTAGTGGTGCCGGAGCTTTGGGAAATCGAAGTATTGGTACAGCTGCGGTCGGAGGGATGCTTATCGGGACGATATTGGGTGTGATTGTTATTCCGGGACTGGTCATCTTATTCTCGAAAAAAGAGAATAAGAAACAGGTCATAAAACAGACCTCATTGGTGATTGCTGCACTTATTCTTTTTGGTAGCTGTTCCGTTCCCAAGAAGGCGGCGCAACCTGAAAAAATTGTCATACCGACAGCCTTTTCAGAACGAGCAGCTCTTGATAGCGTAAATGTGGGTAATCGGTCCTGGCGGGAGATCTTTAAGGATCCGCTTTTAGTCGCATTGATTGATTCCGCTTTACAGCATAATATTGATATTCGTCAATCGATCTTACGGCTAGAGTCGGCGCAAGCTTATTTTAAACAGCGGAAGGCCGCATTAGGCCCCACGGTTGAAGCAGCAGTTGAAGGGGGAATACGTAAATATGGGCATTACACAGAATCTGGTATCGGTAATTATGATTCGAATTTCTCCGATAACCTGAAAAGCGATGAAAAACTGCCTGAACCATTTATTCCTGATTATTTTATTGGACTTCGTTCTTCGTGGGAAATTGATCTATGGGGTAAATTAAAAAGCCAGAAGCAAGCTGCTTATTTTGGTTTTTTGGCCGAGCAGGAAGGGAGACGCTTATTGGAAACCGAATTGGTATCTAATATCGCAACAGCCTATTATGAGTTGATGGCCTTAGATCAAAAGATTAAGGTATATAACCGTAATATTGAACTACATACCAATGCCCTTGAAGTGGTGGAAGTAAAGAAAGATGCCGGTTATGCTACCGAGCTGTCTGTTCAACAATTCAAGGCGCTATTGGCAAATTCAAAATCTGCTCAAGAAAAATTGAGTCAGGAGATTGCACTTTGGGAACATCATATCAACGGATTGCTAGGACGATATTATCAGCCTATCGAGCGCAGTGCATACGTTGAGAACACCAATCTCTATCATGCAATGGCCTTTGGTACACCAGATGATCTGGTCAACCAGCGTCCGGATATCAAAACAGCCTATCTGAAGATGATGGCCTCGTCAAACAGCCAGGAAGCATCTCGGCTTGCTTTTTTGCCTTCGGTAGCTATTAGCCCTTTTGTCGGTTTGCAGAGTTTCAGTTTCAACAAGTTGTTTAATCTGGACAAGTCCATTGCCTATAATTTATTTGGTGGCATTACATTGCCTATATTGAATCAAAGACAATTGAAGACGCAGTATGAAATTGCAAAGGCTGATTATGGAATTGCTTTTTTAGACTATGAGAAATCTGTTGTAAACGCCTATAATGAAGTATCTAATGTTATCATGACCCAAGAAGCGATCAGCAAACGGCGAAAGTTTGTGGATGAGCATGTAAAGGCATTGGATCTATCCATTGAAGCCGCACAAGAATTATTTATTGCTGGGCGGGTGACATCGTTGGACGTCGTTACGGCACAAAAAGAATCCTTGGAGGCCCAGATCGGAAAAGTCGAACTGGAGAAAGAAAATACCCTGAACCAGATTTTACTTTACAAAGCTTTGGGCGGAGGATGGAAATAAACCAAATGTACAGCTAATTAGGAAAACTATTTTTCATGCGATAAAGAATTAACTTGTTAATTCTTAGATCCTTAATCGGGTCAGGGAAAGAGGCCGTCGTGAGATGTCCTCTTTTTTATTGTTATTTTTATGTAGTTTAGCTTTGACTATGTTGAACCTGGCTTTATTATGTTGCAGCGCATTTTTGTTTTCATTTTTCTATTTCATTTAAGTTTTATACTATCTGCTCAGAACTATTCGGATAGTACAAAGATTTTTCAAAGGTTAGAATATCTAATGGAAAATCAGAAGATGTACGTTAAGAATAGGGAAGATAAATTGGATAAACTAAAGCAGGAAGCAAAATCACTTGAAGCTGATCAGAACCTTTTTTTTCAGAAGAATTATGAAATTTTTGAGAACTACAAAAAATTCGATTCCGATGCCGCACTTACCTATATCACGCTTTGCCAAAAATTAGCTCCGGCCAACAATGATTCACTGCATACCGTTATTCAGCTAGATTTAGCCTGGGTTTATTCGACGATTGGACGTTATATTGAAGCGTCAAAATTGTTGCATGAGATTAGTCCCGCGGGCCTTGGTAACAAACTTTTAGCCAAATATTACGATACCTATAGCTCATTTTATAGTCATTACGGACAAAGTAACAACCGACAGGAATATTATCAGGCGAGTGAACGTTATCGCGATTCACTATTACAGGTTTTACCGAAATCTTCATTGGAATATCGGACGACCATTGCAATAAAGACCTTATTTAATGGCAGTCGGGAAGATGCAAAAAAGCAATTTTTCAAGCTCTGGACGGAAAGTCAGAAAGACTTGGAGCAGCGCGCCCTATTGTCCTATTTTATTAGCCTGATCTATAAATATGAAAAAAATACGGCCGATCAACTTTATTATCTGGCTGTGTCGGCAAGTGCGGATATTGAGATGGCAAATCGAGACAATGCGTCATTTCATGATTTAGCACTAACTTATTATGACAAACAGGATTTTGATCGTGCCTTTCGATATATTGAAAAGGCGATTGATGACGCGATGCTGTGTAAAGTACGTTATCGGATTATCGAAGGTACTTCTTCCTACCCGATCATTAACGCAGCATACCAACAGAAAATCAATAGCCAGAATAAGCAATTGATCGCCTTGGTTGTTGTGGTCAGTATTTTATTGGTCGGTGTAATTATTGGCTTGATTGTGATATATCGTCAAGTACAGCACTTGCGCAGGATCAGATCCGAACTGTCGGGAACCAATCAGCAGTTGCGGTCATTGAACACTGAAATCAATCAAACGAATTTAAAACTCTCCGAATCCAATCACATTAAAGAAGAGTATATTGCGCAATTTTTTGATATGTGTTCAAGCTATATCGACAAAATGGAGGATATACGAAAAGCATTGCTGAAAAAAGCATCCAACCATCAGTGGGAAGCAATTCGGGAGCAATTGAAATCGACACAGATGGAAGAAAGGGAGATACAACAACTTTATATCAATTTTGATCGGATCTTTTTGAACCTTTATCCAACCTTTGTTGATGAATTTAATGCCCTTCTTCAGGAGGACGAGAAGATATATCCGAAGAAGAACGAACTGCTCAATACGGAACTGCGTATCTTTGCTCTGATTCGTTTAGGAATAGATGACTCGGTTAAGATTGCCAGCTTTCTGAGGTACTCCCTTCGTACAGTTTATAACTATAGGACCAAGGTACGTAACAAAGCAGCCGGTCATCGCGATGACTTTGAGGCTTCTGTTTGTCAAATTGCAACTATCGATCGACCTTAATAAGCACTGAAAATACCAAAAAAATAATAATGTAGGAGTGGATAGTATCTCTTTTAAGTACTTTTTACATTGTATTTATTTTTTCAATATACTGTTTTTAAGTGTTTTACGATTTTAGTCAGGTACTTTTTGAGTACCTTCACTTTTTTTCCTGTTTAGGTCCTGCTAGTTTTGTTTTGAGCGATGGAGCAGGGGAAACTCCTCGCAATTTGGAATAACCAAAGACAAAACAATAACCAATTTTTTTATTTCATATGATTTACTTTATTCGAAAAGTAACCTTTTCCATGGGGCTGATTTTCTTGTGTACCTGGTTGAATTCGGTATTTGCACAGGACCGCATTCAGGTCAGTGGGCGGGTGCTGGATGCGCAGGATCAGAAACCACTCACAGGTGTAACGATAACACAGAAAGGTACCAGCAATGCGGTTTCCAGTAATGGAGAAGGTCGTTTCCAGATTTCGGCTCCACAAGGCAGCATTCTTCAATTTAGTTTTATTGGCTATGACAACAAAGAATTGCCGGCCAATAGTACCATGACTGTTCAATTAAATTCAGCTACCAATGTCCTTGAAGATGTTATTGTCATCGGCTACGGTTCCGTAAAACGGAAGGACGTAACCACTGCAATTTCTTCCGTATCGACCAAAGATTTGGAAAAGAGACCGGTCGTAAGTTTGGGTCAGGCCATACAAGGCAAGGCGGCAGGTGTATCTGTGATTCAACCCAATGGAGCACCGGGTGGTGAAATGTCAATTAAAGTCCGTGGGACGACGTCTTTTAATGGATCAAACGACCCGCTTTATGTTGTCGATGGATTACCTGTTGAGGACATCAAATTTTTATCACCAAGTGATATTACGGACATTCAGATTTTAAAAGATGCCTCTTCTGCAGCTATATATGGATCGCGCGGAGCAAATGGTGTTATTCTTGTGACCACAAAATCCGGAAAAGCTGGGGAAGCTAAAATTACCTTAGGAGCACAAGCTACAGCAAATGTGGTTAATAATACCGTAAAAGTCCTGAATACCGCACAATACAAAGAGTTGATGGATGAGACAGGTTATGTTAAGCTGCCTGAAGGGCTTACTGATCAAACAGACTGGTTTAAGGAAACCTATCAAACCGGAGTTCAACAGAATTATCAGTTATCAATCTCCGATGGTAACGAGAAATTACGCTATTATTTGGGTGGGGGGTATCTGACAGAGAAAGGCACGCTGCAGGGCTCCTT
This sequence comes from Sphingobacterium sp. DR205, assembly GCF_011064245.1. NCBI lineage: Bacteria > Pseudomonadati > Bacteroidota > Sphingobacteriia > Sphingobacteriales > Sphingobacteriaceae > Sphingobacterium > Sphingobacterium sp. DR205. Next base: position 504,748 of record NZ_CP049333.1, read on the forward strand.
TTTTAGACGTTATAACTTCAAAGCGAATATAGATAATCAGGTGAAAAAATGGATGAAGGTTAACGCTAATATATCTTATGCGGATTACAATACCAATGGAATTATATCAGGCAATGGATCTAATCGAGGTGGAGTAGTTACTTCGATCATCAATACACCAACTTATGCTCCTATATGGGATCCTTTGTTTCCTGATCGGTACAATACCAATTTCAATGGGCTAAATATCAACAGCCCTTTAGAAAATCTCGAACGAACCAAGAATAACAATAATCGTGAGAATAGGTTATTGGCGACAGGAAGCGTATTGATATCCTTTATGCCCAATTTAACCTGGAAGTCTTCATTTTCAATGGACAGACGGTCGGGCGTACTGACAACATTTTTAGATCCCTGGATTACACAACAGGGTAGAAATCAGTTTGGAGAAGCCTCTGACGCACGCAACACAAACACGGTATTGACCTGGGACAATGTGCTGACTTACAGCAGAAGCTTTGGAAAACATAGCTTGGAAACGATGGCAGGGTCATCCTGGACAGATTCCAAATATTCTAATAGTTATATTTATGGTTCGAATTATGCTAATGGTATCATACAGACACTCAATGCGGCAAACAAGATTTCATGGGATAGAACTGGCTCCGGGGCATCCAATTGGGCCATCCTATCCTATTTTGCCCGTGCGATGTACAATTATGACGGAAAATACCTTGTAACTGCAAATATGCGTGCGGATGGATCGTCTAAATTAAGCCCTTCTGGTCGATGGGGATATTTCCCTTCGGTATCGGCAGCATGGCGCTTATCAGCGGAGGATTTTATGAAAGATGTAGACTGGATCAATGAGCTGAAAATACGTGGAGGATGGGGGCAGACTGGTAACCAATCCGGACTTGGCGACTATTCCTATCTTTCGTTCAATGTGATTCAGCGTTTACCTTGGTTTGAGGACAAATACCAATATTCTCCGCCGAATATTGGAAATTCGACTACATTGAGAGCGACAGATTTAAAATGGGAAACGACTACCCAGGCAAATGTGGGGATTGATTTTTCTACATTAAATAACAGATTGAACCTGACCTTAGATTACTACCATAAAAAAACAACAGATATGTTGATGGAAGTGAGCTTACCTACAGGGTCCTCTTCGGCGAGTACAATTAAACGGAACGAGGGCGAGATGACCAATAAAGGATTTGAGATCGGAATCAACTCCAAGAATCTAACAGGAGATTTTACATGGAATACAGATTTTAATATTTCCTTTAATAAGAACCGTCTGGACAAGCTCGTCTTTACAAAAATCTACAACGATGCGGTTACAAATAATCTAGTCAATGCAACTGTCGTTAGGAACGAACCCGGAAGATCTTTAGGTGGATTTTACGGTTATATCTCTGATGGTGTAAATCCGGAGACAGGCGAATTGATGTATAGAGATTTGAATGGTGATGGCAAAACATCCCCTTCCGACCTGACTTATATTGGAGATCCCAATCCAAAATTTGTATATGGATTGACAAATAGCTTTTCCTGGAAAAATTTTGACTTAAGTATATTTCTTCAGGGTACTTATGGTAATGACATTTTCAACGCGAGCCGAATGGAAACAGAGGGAATGTATGATGGTCGTAATCAAACAACCGTTGTACTCGATCGCTGGCGCGTTCCGGGACAGATTACACATGTGCCCAAAGCAGGCTTTGATATTAAAAACTCATCTTATTTTGTGGAAGATGGAAGCTATTTGCGCGTAAAAAATATTTCATTGGGCTATTCTATAGCACCTGAACGTTTGAAAAAGATTGGAATAAAAAAGATTCAGCCTTATTTTTCGGCCAGTAACCTATTTACGCTAACTAAATATTCAGGCATGGATCCGGAGGTAAACCAGTGGGGAAATTCGGGAAGAGTACAAGGTCTCGATTGGGGGACATATCCGCAAAATAGATCTTTTGTACTTGGTGTAAATGTAGAATTTTAATTGAATGGTGATGAAAAAAACAAATATTAAATACGTTTTACCGTTGTTCATGACAGGATTGTTGCTGGCTTCTTGCTCGCTAAATCGCGATCCACTGGACAGTTATACAGATGTTAGTCAGGGTAAAACTGAAAATGGAACACAGATCGTCTTTAAAAACAAAAGCGAGGTTGATAATTTTCTCTCTGGGATTTACCAACAGATGCGAGATAGGCAAGAACATTGGTACCTGGATCTATTGCTGATCGGCGATTCCCATGCTGATAATGCGTACGCGGGAACAACAGGTGCCGAAGTTGTACCATTTGAGAATAATTCTATTGAGGGATCGAACTCCGTTGTTGATCGAGATTGGGCACGTTATCTGGAAGATATTGCGCGGGCCAACCGTTTAATCATCAATGTCGATAGTGTTGCGGATAAATCCATTAGTGACGCTGACATTAAAGTTTACAAGGCGCAGGGTAAAATCTTTCGGGCACTGGCGATGTTTGATATGGTGCGCATATTTGGATCTATCCCAGTAATTACAACTCAAGGAAAAGATATTACCGCAGAAAATATCGAAACGGTATATCCGGAGTACTTCCCCAAGCAGGCGACTGAAGAGGAAGCGCATAAACAGATCGAGAAGGATCTTTTGGAGGCCTTGGTTGATGCCCCGGTCAATAACAATGCGAATAAGACTTTGTTTACAAAGTCTGTAGCTCGGGCAATGTTGGCAAAACTCTATGCGGAAAAACCCCTCCGGGATTATAATAAAGTTATTCAGTATGCGGATGCATTGACTGGAGATGGATTTGATTTGAATTCTAATTATGGGGATTTATATGAATTGAACGCCGCCAAGACGGACTTAGCGCAACGAAATACAAAAGAATCAATTTTAGAGGCGCAATTTATGCCTGGATCTGGAAACTGGGCGACCTGGATGTTTGGTCGCGACCTGTCCAATTACGACAATGCATTTACATGGGCCAAATGGGTCACACCATCTCGTGATTTGATACAAGCATATACGAATGAAGCAGACCAAATTCGGATGGCACAATCTATTGTTTATTATACAACAACCTGGAGCAACTATTACCCATCAAGCCATTATCCTTTTATGTTTAAGTTGCGTTCGGGCATGAGTAGCATTGTCAAGCTCCGCTACGCGGATATTTTGTTATTGAAAGCCGAAGCGTTAATCCAACAGGGAACCGATCTTTCGGGGGCAGCTGACATTATTGATAAGATCCGTACACGTGTAAAATTACCCAAATTATCCGCTGGAGTTCGTGCGAATAAAGATGCTTTGCTGGAAGCATATTTAAAAGAGCGTCGCTTAGAATTAGCCTTCGAAGGACAGCGTTGGTTTGATCTGGTTCGTTTGGATAAGGTGGAAACTGTCATGAATGCCGTGTATGCGAAAGACTCAGGAAGAAAGGCGCGGGTATATCCGTTCACAAAGAATTCCTACCGTCTGCCGATTCCGCAACCTAAAATTGACCAGAATCCTAACTTAGTTCAGAATCCGGGATACTAATTATTTTAATTTTATGAAACGTAATAATAACACTATGATATATACATTCTTGTTGTCCTGTTTGATCACGGCAACATCTTGTAAACGAGATAGCTATATACCTTCTCAAGGCGATGATATCAAAAAATCTGGCGATGTCACTATTGTAACGACCAATACAAGTCGAGCCTATGATCTGACAAAAAAGTATGTCGATTTTAGTACAAAGTTTAACATGTCGCCCAATACGATTACCTTAAATCCTGATCAGAAATTTCAGACAATGGATGGATTTGGTGCGGCTATCACCGGTTCTACCTGTTATAATCTGATGAAAATGAGTAAGGAGGATCGGACGAAATTTCTCACGGAGACTTTCTCCGATAAAGATGGTATGGGCATGAGTTACATCCGTATTGCTATCGGATGTTCTGATTTTTCATTGAGCGAGTATACCTGTTGGGACAAAGAAGGAAAGGAAAATTTTGGATTGCAGTCAGAAGAAACGCAATATGTTATTCCTGTGCTGAAGGAGATTCTAGCCATCAACCCAAATGTCAAAATTATGGGATCGCCATGGACTCCGCCAAAATGGATGAAGGTCGATAATCTGACAGATTTGAAACCTTTTGATTCTTGGACCAGCGGTCAATTAAATCCTAAGTACTATCAGGATTACGGTTGGTATTTTGTCCAATGGCTTCAGGCAATGAAGAAAGAGGGCATTAATATTTATTCAATTACCGTTCAAAACGAGCCATTGAATCGGAAAAATTCTGCTTCAATGTACATGTCGTGGCAGGAGCAACAAGCATTTATCAAACAATCTCTAGGCCCACAACTTAAGGCGGCCAGTATTGCTACGAAGATCTATGCATTCGACCATAATTATAATTACGATAATATGGCCGATCAGGAAGATTACCCCATCAAAATCTATAATGATGCCGGTGCCGCTTCTTTTATCGCTGGCGCAGCTTATCACAACTATGGTGGTGATAAAGCGGAGTTAATTGATATTCATAATCAGCGTCCGGATAAAGATCTGGTCTTTACAGAAACATCCATCGGGGAATGGAATGATGGGCGTAACCTTGACAAGCGTTTAATGGAAGATATGCGCGAAGTAGCGTTAGGGACTGTAAACAATTGGAGCAAGGGTGTTATTGTTTGGAATTTGATGTTGGATACCGATAAGGGCCCAAATCGCGAAGGCGGTTGTCAAACCTGTTATGGCGCTGTCGATATTAGCAAGTCAAATTACAGGAGTATCACGCGCAACTCGCATTATTATATTGTAGGACATCTGTCATCCGTGGTTAAGTCCGGTGCGACACGCATTGGCGCTACAGGATATACCGCTGCAGGACTGGTCTATAGTGCCTTTCAGAATACAGACGGAAGCTATGCTGTCGTGTTATTGAATGAATCGAACGACAACCGTAAAATCACGTTGGCAGATGGTAAAAATCATTTTAACTACGAGGTTCCTGCAAATTCAGTCGTCTCTTATCGTTGGAAAAACTAAATATTGGGATTATGAAAAGTTATCTCATCAATATACTATTGGGAACAATAGCTGTGGTAAGTTCTTGTAAAAAGGATGAAAAATTTGTGTATCAAATCGGTGATCCAAAAATAGAATTGAAATCAGCTATTTCTGCTGCTCATTTTGGTGATAGTTTAGTCTTTAATGTTCGTGTATCGGATAGCGAAGTAGCTTTGTCTACGCTGAAAGCTCAATTATATTTTACAGACGATAAGGTTACCGAAACGACGATTCGTACAAAAGAGAATGGCGACTATAGCGGAAAAATTTATGTCCCTTTTTTGAAAGACATTCCAGATGGGAAAGCGACCATTAAGTTTGTTTTACAGAATATTAGTCAAAAGAAAACAGAACAATCTTTTGATATAGATTTAAGTCGTCCGGACTTTCCTTACCTCACATTGGTTACCGAATCAAAGTCCTATCGGATGGAGAAAACCGGGCGGAATCAATATGCCGCCAAGGAGAATTTTTCGGCTGAAGTAAAGGGTTATATCCAAGCCCCAAAGGTTGGCGAACAGGGGAATGCCATGAGTTTTGGATGGGTTAATAATGCTGTTGATTTTGGTTCTACAGCTGAAATCCCGTTTTCAAATTCAACATCTGGTGTATACCCGATACAATTTAATACATTGACGTTTCAAGCCTCTCCATTTATTTTCGTGCTGCTTAATGGATCGTTGTTCGGCCGTCTTGATGATACGCATTCTAAAGTTGAAATGGTGTTGAATCAAGGGGAGACAGCAACTTTTGAAGGTATTGCGGATCTACAAGATTGGTGGATTGACCCTGACTTCTTTACGCGAGCCGCCGATGGGGTCATATCGTTTAAAGGAATAACAGGGAAATACCGCATTACTGCAGACTTCGCGCTAAAATACTTCGTGGTTGAGGCCATGGCCGGAAATGATCTTGCTAAATTGCAGGAAGATGGTACCGGAGCCGTATGGATAATTGGAGAAGGCGTTGGAAAGCCAAAAGTTTCCAGTAATCAGGTTGGTTGGAATACCGATAAAGCCCTCTGTTTAGCTCCATTAGGTAATAAAAAGTACCAAATTACACTGAAAGCAGGCGAATCAATCAATACCAATAATATCAACTTTAAGTTCTTTCACCAAAAAGGCTGGGGCGGAGAGTTCGGGGGTACGGATGTGACGACGTCAAGCGATCTAATTTTTATTGGTGACGGTAAAAATGGGCGTGATTCCGGAAACTTGGGTATCAAAACAGGTAAAACGTTGGAAGCTGGAAAAACGTATCTATTTACGCTGGATTTAACAGCGGGTAATAAAAAAGCGGTGCTTACGGTGGTATCAAAATAAGCAGCTTTTTAATTTTTCAGGCCCTGGGTAAGACTTTACTCAGGGCTTTTATTGTTCCTGATGAATTTGTGTATTCGGGGATTCATTTATATATTTGCCGAACTCACAAGATGAAAGCTAAACAGTTCATATGGATTTTATTGCCTTTGATGCTCCTCCAGAGTTTCTCAACAGTATGGCTATGGTCCATTTTTGAGCTGAATCGAGATTACATTGCCCGTTACGAATGTATCAACCGTTTCAACGAAAAGGCGCTCTCGTGTAGAGGCCAATGTATCTTGATGAAGAAAATGCGTGAGCACGAAGAGAAGGAGCAAAAGAACCTGGAATCACGTATTATTGATGTTGTTTTTATCAATAATACTCAAAATTTTGATTTTAAGATTTCTTCTTTATTTCAGGAAGATGCTGCGGAACGCCCGTTCCCAGAATACAACGAAAATTATTCTTACAGACCAATCTTCACAATTTTTCACCCTCCATTAGTTTAAATCCATTTTTAGAAATCATCATGACATGTATGTCGCTAGCTGATAGTGATATGTATATGCTCATGATCGCTTCATCGGCTATAAAGTATAATTTATTCCAATGAAACCATCGTGATTTATTCAATCGTATAAGGGAACGATAACCCGGCGAAGCAAGCTCAAGAATGCAGCTTAGAACGCACCCTCGATGAATAAATCTGATCGCTTCATCACTACTGAATAAAATTTAAGCGGATGAAAATTTTATTTGAACAGGTTGTCGGTTTTTGGACGACGGGTTCCGGGTAATTTGGAAAAATTTCTATGTTTTCTTCTAACCATGCTTGAACCTGTGTTATAAACCTCACCTGTTAACTAAGCTAACATGGTATTTTTATGAAGGTAAGTATATTGATAAAAACAATAGGTTTTTATGCTGCTCTTGCGTGTGTCTTTCTCGGATCATGTACAAAGGGAAAAACAAATTATGAAGCCGAAAGGGGAGAAGTAATTGAAGAGAATAATGAATTTAAGGAGGTTTCAAATGTTGTAACCTCTGCTTACACGGTCAGTATAGAAGCGCTGAACGGCGTATTATATCGCGGCTATAATGATATCCGCGTAAGAATTAAGAACACGCAAACAAATACTCCTGTGGAAGTGTCGGGTCTTACATTTCTGCCCATCAAGACCACTGTCATGGGAGAAAAGAGTTCGTGTCCAAATCAGTATCATTTCGGTTATAAATCAGCGGATAAGTATTTTTCAGGTTACACCGTTTTCACCAGCGAAAGCGGTACTGAGGGTAGTTGGGCACTCTATATCAATTTTACCGTCGGCAATCAAACCTTTTCCCTGATAAAAGAGGTGGCGGTCAGACAACAGACTAATAAAAATCTCAATATGACCGTGTTCAGGGGAAAAGATGATGAGCAGTATGTCATAGCATTGATTGCTCCGCGGAAGCCAAATGTCGCCGAAAATAAATTGGTCGCCGGCATCTATAAATTGAATAGAATGCTCGATTCTGCAGCAAAAGGGCCGGCTGATCAACTGCAATTTTCCTATTCGCAGGTTGAGCGTTATACGTTGAAGTTAGACCCGCGTATGCCTGAACCTTCCATGGGCAATCACTCGTCTCCTAACAATAGGGATCTGATACAGGATAAGGACGGTTTATACCATGGTGTTGTGAATTATACCATGACGGGAAATTGGACATTAAATTTCATCCTGTTGAACCCAGAGGGAAAGGTGATCCGTGGTACTGAAGTGCCAAAAGATTTTACACCGGGAGTGGAAGGACGTAAAAGCGAACTACATCTCGATATTTTATTCTAAGAGTCATGAAGAAATTAAGTCTAGTTCTTTTTATTCTTTCTCTTGGGTTGGATGTTAATGGACAAATTGCTCCGGTAAAAAGAGATACAACGAGACGTTTGGGGGAAGTCAAGGTTGACGCTACGGTCAAACGAAAAATCGAAAACGATATGAAGATGGCTGTCTCAGTCGATGAGTTTTTGGCTTCATCAGACAATATCAGCTTTATTAAGCGTGGAGCCTATGCATGGGAACCTTTACTGAACAACATGAGTACAGAGCGTTCTACAATCACAATCGACGGTATGCATATTTTTGGCGCCTGTACGGATAAGATGGATCCCATAACTTCCTACGTGGAAACGAACAACCTCTCTTCCATTGATATTAAATCTGGGCAAGAAGGGAATATGCATGGCGCGACAGTGGCTGGAAGTATTGATCTCAAAAGAAGAAGTACGCCTTTTGGTCTGCAACAAAAAGTAGGTGGTGCGTATCAGACAGGTTTTGAGTTTAACAATAAACAGGCATTTAACCTTGGGAATCTATTCTATTCAACAGACAACTTTGTGGCTGACGGTAGCATTGCCTTTCGTAAAGCAGGTAATTATTATGACGGAAACAACAAGGAAGTACTGCATTCACAATATAATAAACTGAATGCATCATTGGGCCTAGCCTATAAGACAAGTCCACTTTCTGCCATCAGGGTAGATGCGATATTTGATCGGGCAAAAGATGTTGGCTTCCCAGCTTTACCGATGGATCTATGGTTATCACGGGCGATTATTACATCAGCATCCTATAAGCAATTGTTTGAGGAAGGATTGGTAAAAGTATGGGATACCAAAGTTTATTTCAATGCCGTGGAGCACTATATGGATGATACGACACGGCCGGAGAATTTGGTACACATGGATATGCCCGGATGGAGTACGACGTATGGATTGGTGTCAAAAATAAATTTAAAGAAAGACCGATATTCTTCGGAGGTACAGTTCAATGCCTACGATAATCTTTCGATAGCGGAAATGCGAATGTACCCCCAAGATCGTTCCAAACAGACCATGTTTGCTTATAGCTGGCCTTGGGTAACAACCCGTTTTGCAAGTATTGCAATGAATAATTCCTGGGAAATTTCAGAAAGGAGTAAAGTGAATCTCGGTGGTTCGTTAGGCTGGAACTATAACTACTCCAAATACGTGGAATTTAACTGGATTTTTCATCCCGGAGCATCACAAAAAAAGAATAGATGGCTTCCGGGCTTACATGCCAGCTATGAGTTAAGCTTAAATCAGTTTGATATTTCGTTAGGAACGGGTTTTGGCCATCGCGCGCCTTCTGTTTCCGAGGCCTATGGCTATTATATCTACAATAGCTTTGACCGTTATGATTATATCGGGAACCCCGATCTAAAGAATGAGATTTCTTATGAAGGCAACGCCAGCGTTGGATTCAAGACTGAGAAGCTAAGTATTGCTGCAAAAGTTAACTATTTCTACATCAACAATTATATCATCGGGCGGATTTTGAGTTTAGGAAGCCCCATGAATTATCAATCCGTCGGTGTAAAAGGTTATACTTCTTTAAAATATGCTACGCTGTTTAATACAGCTATTAATGTAGATTATAAAATCCTGGATAACCTGCATTGGAAAGGCGTGCTTACCTATGCAAGAGGAAAGGATGATGAAGGCGGGAATCTACCATTTATACGTCCGCTGAGTTATCAGACTTCACTGCATTATGGGTATAAAAGACTCGGCTTGCGGACCTCCTTAAACGGAGATTTTGCCCAGACCAATTACAGTCCAGCCTATGGTGAAGATCAAACGGCTTCCTACAAAATATGGAACTTATCTGCGGATTACAGTTTCAGCCTCGGCAAGTTCAAATCTGTCTTTCAGGTTGGGGCCGAGAACCTGTTGAATGAATATTATAGTACCTATGCGGATTGGGGAAATATACCCCGGATGGGACGGAATATTTTTACATCCTTAAAAGTCAATTTTTAAATAACTTAAAACTTAGAATAACATGAAAAAAAATGCAATTAAACTCCTAATGATTTCTTTGGTCATGATCTCTTGTAGTAAAAATGAAGATGTCGCAAACAGTGTTAATTTACATTTCAACAATACTTTTAAAAATACGACAATCGTGCTGGGGGGCTTAGATTCCCCAGTAGCGACGACGAATACATCGGCTGATGGCCAAGTGCATCAATTTTCGGAGTTAAAGTACGTGATTAGCAATATCAGACTTGTGAAAGCCGATGGGTCTGAAATTCCTTATAATGTAAATGATTTGGACAAGGGAGCTACCGTGGTTAATCAGGCAAAACTTTCAAGCTTGGATTACATGTTGGCAGACATACCCGTAGGGGAATACAAGCAGATAAAATTTGGACTTGGTATAAAGCCGGGATTAAACACATTGGATCAGTTTAGATTTCCTGTATTTTATGCGACTGCTGAAGCCAATGATACGGAGATGATGTGGCAATGGGCGACTGGTTATCGTTTTGCTAAAATGGAGGGGTTTTATGAAAACGATCATAAAAAATTCACGATTCATACCGGCAGTACTTTAAATGGAAAGCCTGGGCAACCAGATACCTACGTGCAGGGAGTAGATGCTTATCGTGATATTACATTGGATTTAGATACAAGGCTTGTTGTCGGTGGTAACAAACCCCAAATTACGATTAAGGCAGATTTTGATAAGTTATTTAGTGGGAAAAATAAGATCAGCATCAATGCAAAATATGCGACAGCACCACAACAACATGAAGGTATGGAGGTCATGGTAGAATATGTCAATAATCTTGGCGGAGACGATAAGGAAGATAGAGCAGGAATGTTCTCTATTGAAAAGGTCGAAAACTAAAATAAATTATACAATTGATCATCATGGAGGGCAAGCGTATACATGACGACATAGCCTATCCATGATGATTTTACAATAAATAGAGATGCAGATGAAAACCGTAATTGGGATTTTGTTTACCTTGTTGATTATCTTATCCTGTAGCAAAGAGGATAGTTTTGTGTTGGATAACGATAGCAATCCCGAAATTCCCTTTTTTATACCTACAGATTTTCCCGCACTGAATACTACTGTAAAAGATAATAGACCTACGAAATATGGTGTGGAATTAGGTGAGAAACTATTCAATGAAAAAAGATTCAGTGGTAATAACACGATTTCATGTGCAAGTTGTCATAATCCTTCCCTGGCTTTTTCTGATGGAAAGATGCAGGCAATAGGTATTGAGGGACGGGTTGGACTGCGGAATACACCCCCTTTACAGAATTTGGCCTTTATGAAATTCTATAATTGGGACGGTAATATTCTTGAGCTGGAAAAGCAACCATTGGTTCCCATCATCACGCATGAAGAAATGAATTCTTCTATATTAGAGGTTATCCGTAAGATTGGCGACGATTCCGATTACAAAGATTTATTTCAAAAAGCATTCGGTGAGGGTGGCATAACACCTGATCGAATTTATCGCAGTATTGCACAATACGAGTATACATTGATCTCTGCCAATAGCAAATATGATCGTGTAAAAAGAAATGAAGGGGAGCGATTTACAGCGGAAGAGGAGAGAGGGTATACAACTTTCAAGACTAAATGTGCAAGTTGTCATGGTACGGAGCTTTTTACTGATCAGAGCTTTAGAAATGTGGGCTTCCCAATGAATCCTAATCCTGAAGAAGCAGGACGTGGTCGGGTTACCGGACGGCAAGCTGATCAAATGGCTTTTCGTGTTCCCTCTCTAAGAAATGCGGCCTATACAGCGCCTTACGGAAGTTTTGGTCAATTCCCGACCTTGAGATCCGTTTTGGATTATTTCGATAAAGGCGTACTTGATGCAGAAAATCTTGATTCTATCCTAAAGGAAAATGGCAATCGCATTCCATTAACGGAGCAGGAAAAATTAGCTATTATTGCTTTTATAGGAACATTAAGTGATCCAACATTTATTGGCAAGTAAATACGACATACCCGGAACGATGTTTATACAAATAGTATGCACACTTCTCTAATAGAAGAGATCAACAAGCTGTTTTGCCTCTGCGACATCGTGGACACGAAGCATCTGTACACCTCTTTCCAAAAGTAAGGTATTTAATGCCGTTGTACCATTGAGGGCATCCTGTGCTGTAATACCCAATTTTTTATAAATCATGGATTTACGTGATATGCCGCCTAAAATTGGAAGACCAAAATAGTGGAGCTCATTGACTCGGTATAGTAATTCATAATTTTGGTCGATCGTTTTCGCAAAGCCGAACCCGGGATCCAGGATAATGTCCTTTACCCCCAAATCCCTTAACTTTGCTACACTTTCCCCTAGAAAGGTAGCAACATCGGTCACGATATCGGTATACTCCGTTTGCTTCTGCATATTTTCGGGAGTACCACGCATATGCATGAGGATATAAGGTACTTGGTATTTGGCTACAGTGGCAAACATTTCCTCATCAAGCGTACCTCCCGAGACATCATTGACGATGTGTACACCTGCGTCAATAGCTTCGGCAGCGACATCTGCCCGAAAAGTGTCTATGGATAAGATGGCTTCTGGAAAAGCCTCTCTGATTGCCAGGATAGGAGGGAGCGCCCTGTCCATTTCTTCCTGAGAAGATATTAATGGAGCGCCGGGACGTGAAGAATAGGCCCCAATATCGAGAATTTGAGCGCCTGCCGCTAAGAGATTACTTGCTTTTTCCAAGGCTTTCTCCACAGTGGTATTATCTCCACCGTCATAAAAGGAGTCGGGGGTAACATTGAGTATGCCCATCACTATAGGTTTCTCAAATGTCATTAGCTGTCCACCTACATTGATGGATGGGGCAGTTGCTGTCTGAAATTTTTTCATCTTACCACAAGTACTCCGTCAGCAACAATATTAATATCGTTTTTTGGCTGAGTAATTTGATTTATTTCGGCTTGAGATTTACCGAGATCTTTTGCGGCATGTTGCAGTGATGCAACTGAAGTTTCTTTCCGCTTGGCCACGCCTTCGACCACGACCGTTTTACCGATAATATCAGCAGGCATAAAAAAGCCGTAATCTTTAAAACGTACCATAATAGGCTCTTCCCCATCGCGCGCTAAGGTCATGAAACAACCTTTCTTCTTACAGACTTCAACAACCTTACCTTCAATTTTGCCAGTGAAGGTATTTTTGTTACTTAGCTCTTTTTCTAGTTTAGCAACAGAAATCGCCTTATTTGCCTGAATTTCCTTTCCATATTTTACACCGGGCTTTGCGGAAGGAATCTCCTTTTTTTGCGCATGTAATTGTGTATTTATAGCAATTGCCAGGGCAAAAAATAAAATGATCTTTTTCATCCGTTTAAATTATTTATAATCTTTGGTCTCATATTTACTTCGTTCGCGCAAGCACAATTTCATCGTCTGTCTCTTTTAAGCCGTATTCAAGATCACAAAAACCGTTTCTCGCATTTTACTTGTTAAAAAACAGGAGAACTTTCTACTACTTTCGAATAAATTCAAATTTACCGCTCGGATCCAGTTTCATGATGGTAGACGATTTACCATCGGTCTTCACATGCCTATCATATTCGACAATATAGTCTACACCTGCTTTGATCTCTTCAGAGATTTCGTCAAAATCCTTCGCTGTTGGCTCACCACTGATATTGGCTGAAGTGGAGATAATAGGCTTACGGAAGCGTTGTAGAAGTTGTTCGCAAAAAGGATGTTTGACAATTCGAATGCCAATCGAACCGTCCTCTGCGATGGCATTGGGGGCAAGATTTTTGGCATTCGAATAGACAATTGTCAATGGCTTGTCCGTATATTCAATAAGCTGATAAGCAACGTCCGGGATTTCGTTCACATAACTTGCCAATTGGTTGTCGTTATGTAAAAGGACGATCAGACTCTTGGATTTATCTCTTCCCTTCAATTGAAAGACTTTCTCTACAGCTTCCGGATTAGTGGCATCACAGCCTATTCCCCAGATCGTATCTGTTGGGTATAGGATTAACCCACCTGCTTTCAGCGTTTCCAACGCCTTGTTTAAATCCTCACGATCCACGAATGCGCTCATTTTTTATTTCTTTAGTTCTGACTTGAATTTAGACAGCGACATTATGCTCACGCAAAGCATCATTTAATGAAGTTTTCTTATCGGTAGATTCTTTGCGTTGACCAATGATCAATGCACAAGGAACTTGATACTCGCCCGCAGCAAATTTTTTGGTGTAAGATCCAGGGATGACAACCGAGCGTGCAGGCACGTAACCTTTATATTCCACTGGTTCAGGTCCGGTAACATCGATGATTTTTGTCGATGCGGTCAATACAACATTAGCACCTAATACGGCTTCTTTTTCTACACGAATTCCTTCAACAACGATTGCTCTTGATCCGATAAATACGTTGTCTTCAATGATAACTGGAGCAGCTTGAACAGGTTCAAGTACGCCACCGATACCAACGCCGCCACTTAAGTGTACATGTTTACCGATTTGAGCACAAGACCCTACTGTCGCCCAAGTATCTACCATCGTACCTTCATCGACATAAGCACCGATATTAACGTATGAAGGCATCATGATTACTCCTTTAGCTAAATACGCGCCCAGACGTGCAGAAGCTCCGGGAACAACACGTACACCCGTGTGTTTGTAATCCGTTTTTAACTTCATTTTATCATGGAATACAAAAGGACCGGCCGTCATTTCACGCATATCATTGATCGGGAAATACAAGATCACAGCTTTCTTGATCCAGTCATTGACATGCCATCTCGTTCCGATCATTTCAGCTACACGGATTTCACCGCTGTCCAGCTTCATAATCACTGTACGAATTGCTTCTGTATATTCTTTATACTCCAATAACTGTCTATCTTCCCAAGCTTCCTCAATCAATTTTTTAAGTGGCTCTACCATATTATTTGTTTGCTTATTTGAATTTGTTTATTTTGATGTACAAACTTAGATAAAGTTGCATTTAAAAGCAACTTTATCGTTCTCTCCCCTCATGAAGAAAATATTCATCGGGGAAATATGTTAATTTTCGGTGGAAATACCACGATAATTTGCTAATATAACTATTTTTGAACTATGGCTGCAGCATCAGAAAAATTGAGAATTGATAAATATTTATGGTCGATAAGATTGTTTAAGACGCGAACCTTGGCAACCGAAGCCTGTAAGGCGGGACGGGTCAAGCTGAAAGGTCAAAATATTAAACCTTCTTACGAGGTTAAAATTGGTGATGTCTATCATATCCAAAAAGGAATCGAAAAGAAAGTCGTGCAGGTAACCGGTCTTCTTGAGCGCCGGGTGGATGCAAAAACTGCGGTTCAGTTTTATGAAGATCAGACCCCAGTGGAAGAGACTGTGGGCTACAAATCGGTGTTTCAGGCGCCGGTACTTAAACGGGACCGCGGAACGGGAAGACCCACGAAGAAGGATCGTCGTGAAATAGATGATTTACAGGCATCGGACTGGTGGGACAAAGAAGATGAATAAAGTAAAAAATATTTCATTTCTTCGATAATTATTTGCATTTTAGGTTAGCTAAAGTTATCCGCATGGATAGACTTTAACACTGACCAAAATGCAAATATTATGAGAGGTAGCATGCACGCACAAGCGCTGATGACCCTAGCGCTCACCCTAAATCTATCACCAGCTCTCGCCAAGTCTGGACACTCCGCTTCAGCTGCCAGTTATGGCTATTCGTTCGCGCGCTTACAACAAACTATTCGGGGAAAAATTCTTGATGAGAAGGGGCAGGGCATAGGTGCTGTCACCGTCAGCAATTTGACGACAGGAAGACGAACTACTTGATGCCGTTTTGGCTGAGCGTTACAAGGAATTAGCATTTGAGGGACATCGTTTTTTTGATTTAAAAAGAAGGAAAATGCCCGTTCGTCGAGGAGCTCAAGATGCTGTAAATACGGCAGGAGCATTAATACTGGAGCCTACAAAAGCGCAATACAATTTTCCAATTCCTGCGGATGAAATATTTGTTAATAAAAATATGGTTCAAAATCCAGGTTATATAAAAGAATAAAATGAAGATACATGCAATGATAGCGGTGATTATGGGTACTGCTGCGGTGACACTTTCCTGTAATCATAATGATGGAAAGGAAACACAAGAAATGGCGAAAGAGCAATTTGTTCTGGCAATCCATGGCGGAGCGGGGACAATTTTAAAAAAAAATATGACTGACTCCACGGAGAAGGCTTATAAAACAGTTTTAGAGCAGGCTTTACAAGCTGGTTATAACCAATTGAAGCAAGGTAATTCAAGCTTGGATGCCGTTGAACAGGCGATTCATGTAATGGAAGATTCTCCCTTGTTTAACGCGGGAAAGGGAGCCGTATTTACGAATGCAGGAAAAAATGAACTGGACGCGTCGATTATGGACGGAAAGACATTAGCTGCTGGTGCAGTAGCCGGCGTTACAACCATCAGAAATCCAATTTCTGCGGCGCGTGCCGTGATGGAAAAATCGGAACATGTCATGATGGTGGGCAGAGGAGCCGAAGAGTTTGCCAAAGAAGCCGGTTTGCAGCTCGTGGATCCATCTTACTTCTGGACTAAAATGCGTTGGGATGCATTGCAAAAAATTAAAAAAGAAGACAGTACTAAAGCACAGCTGGATCATGATCAGAAACAGAGTTCCCGTTTGGGGATCCTTAATAAGGACTATAAATTTGGAACAGTGGGTTGTGTCGCATTGGATAATCAGGGGAATTTAGCTGCGGGTACTTCGACCGGTGGGATGACGAACAAAAAATTTGGTCGTGTTGGCGATTCACCAATTATTGGCGCAGGGACATATGCTAATAACGCAACTTGCGCGGTTTCCTGTACCGGGTGGGGCGAATTTTATATTCGTCATGTAGCGGCATATTCTGTTTCAGCCTTAATGGAATATAAAGGAGACAATGTATGGCAAGCTGGTCAAGCGGTTATTGATCGGATTGGCAAGATGGGCGGAGACGGTGGAATGATTGTTATGGATAAAGAAGGTCATGTCGCCATGCCATTTAATACCGAAGGAATGTATAGAGGGACGGTAACCAAGGATGGTAAGATAAAAGTAGAAATTTATAAATAAATCAAAGGTATTATATAGGGAAAGCTGTTATGAAAAAGCTGTTGAGTATTATAGTGGTTGGGGAATCCCAAGTAATCGTTGCCAAAAATCCACGTGGATTAAAGAAAAAATCCAATGGATTGATCACTTGGGATAATCTTACGCTCAGTGCTTATGATGAAGGTAAAATGTTTAAGCTAAAATAACTAAAGGTATTTTTCAATTTCATCAAATTGAATATCCCCATGTGATGCATCGTAAAGACTGTTTCTACCTTCGATAATAAGGATCTGGGGGGATTGATGCTCGATATTCCACCGTTGTGCAATTTCATTCGAAAGCGCGCGGTAGCGCAACAAGTCTAACAGGTAAATGGAATAATCCCGATCAGATGTATTTGACATACGTTCTAAGCTACGCTTTGCCATGTTGCTGATACCACAAGTCGTACTGTGCTTAAATATAGCGGTAACCTTATCCGACTGATAAAGTTCCTGTAACTGTTCTTCCGTATTTAATTCTATCCAATTGATCATAACTATAGTTCTTTGAATTTTTTTTGCTCGACCTGTACAAAAGAAGAGATCGAAGAGAATACGCAGCTTTTCTTAGCATTGCTGACGCAGCTAAATAGACTTGGTAAACGTATCCCGTCACCGATCTCCTTGTACCGGCTTATCTCATAACTGATTTTTTCTGTTTTATCCGTGTAATCATAACGTGTAATCTCGCCCGTATTTTGATCAATATAAAGTAGACCATCTAGCTTTGAGCCCAGCACTTCACCTGACGAAGTAATGCTTGCAATGGTCAGTTTTTGCCCGCCAATAAACTGTTCTTTCTGATTTTTAAGCTGGATACTTTTCTGCTCGATGAGTGTTGGTAGCAAAAGCAGATTGAGATCTACAAAAAGTTGGTTTTTAATGGATTTTTTGATTTCCTGACCATCGGTTGCGACATTACCACCTATAAAAAGCTTATCGGTACCACTGCCCTTAAAATTGAATAAATAGGTCACCTGATCAGACCCGCTATACCCGTCGAACCTACATTCCCCGGTTGTCCGGTTAAAGAGGAATTTGCGTTCCTCATTGGACAGCTCTTCAGACATGGTATTTCCCTTCGCTGAAAAAGCTAAGTATTGCAGGGAATCCCACTTGTCTTGGCCACCAATACTACGCCAGATCTGTCTGTTTAAGCTATCATCCTGAGCTGACAGATGTGCCTGGCAGAATATCGATAGCATAAATACCAAAAGTATGTTCGATAATGTTTTCATAATCATATCTAAAAAATAAAAATCGATTAATAAGATATTACCATACTTTATTAATCGATTTATTTAAAATAAAAGTACTGGTGCATTTTTATGTTTTGGCCCAGAATACTTTTTCATGACTGAATACTAGACAAAATTGATACCAAACTAGAATTTTTTAGCAATGGCAGCCATTTGTATTGCCGTAATAGCAGCTTCTTCTCCTTTATTACCATGTTTGCCACCAGCACGATCCAAGGCTTGTTGAAGATTGTCTGTTGTCAGTACACCGAAGATTACGGGCTTGTTATATTTTAGTCCTACATTTGAAACGCCATTGGCGACCGCATGACAAATAAAATCAAAATGTCGGGTTTCTCCCTGAATGACACAACCCAGACAGATGACAGCATCAAAGCTTTGGTTTCTTAATGCCAGATCTGCTCCAGAAGTCAACTCGAAGCTTCCCGGAACTTCAATGACCTCAATATTACTTTCTTTTGCGCCGTGTTTTTCTAAACCCGAGATTGCGCCGTTCAATAATGCACCAGTGATTTCCGCATTCCACTGTGCAACCACAATTGCAAATTTGAATGGACTTGCATCCGCAACTTGGATATGCGAAAAGTCTGATAGATTTTTAATGCTACTTGCCATAATGGATACAAAGATAATGAATTTAGATGGTCACAAAAAAAGAGGCCATGAAATAGCCTCTTTTTTTGTGTATTTATGTTCTCTTATAAATGTGCTTGTACTCTGCCCAATAGACCATCTATAGTAGATGCTTCTTGGCTTTCAGGGAAATCAGTTTTGATTTTTTTGTATGCTGTTTCAGCACTTTTGTAATCGTTCTGTGCTTCATAAACAAGCCCTAATTTTTTTAGAAATAAAGGTGTTGTGTATGAGTTGCTCGATTTTTCAGAAGCTTGTTTATAGTGATCAGCTGCTTTTTTATAGTCTTTAAGCTCTGAATAGGCATCTCCTGTTAAACCGATAACCAGTGGGTCTAAAATTTGACTTCCTGTAGGTGAATATTTCTCCAATGCTTTTACTGCATCATCAAACTTACCTTGACGTAGGTAAAGACCTCCTAAGTATGCATTTGCAATATTTGCAGATTTTGTATTTGAATATTCATCGGCAATTTGTTTAAAACCAAGGAATGCTCCGTCACCTGCAATTGCTTTATTCTGTAAAGAGTCAATTGTAACAAGTTGCTCAGCTTTATACATGCGATTCGATGCTTCTTCAGCTCTTGGCTGCAAGTAAAGTTTCTCGTATCCAAAGTACAGCAAAATCAATACAATGATACCACCGAAAATAAACGCAACGCTTTTTTGGTTATCTTGAAAAAAAGATCCTTTTGAAGGTTTTAAACCTTGATTTGTATTATTTGTATTTTTAGACATTACTAATCAGTAAAATATGGATTGCAAAAATACACTTTTCGAGCAAATTTGCAAGTATTTTGGAAATTTTAAAGTGAATTAACTTTTGTTTTCGGACTCATTTGATAATTCGATTTCTTTGTCCAGCTGTTCATAGATTGAATTTTTACTTTTAAATTCTGGAACGATAAGCTTCATCTGGTAGACAACCTCATTTTTATTTTGAGTAGCTAACCTCTCTTTTAATTCAGCTAATTTTAGACTGACAATGTTATAATTATTTTCGCGGACTTTGGCGATCATAATTTTCTCATGATGTGTCGGAAGGGTATTCTCAAGGTCATTTAGTAACTCTTCGTATAGTTTTTCTCCTGGCCTTAAACCAGTGAATTTGATTTCGATATCTTCATTCGGTTTAAATCCGGAAAGACGGATCATCTTCTTGGCCAGCTCTACTATTTTTACGGATTTACCCATGTCAAAGACAAATATCTCTCCGCCTTGTCCCATTGCACCGGCTTCAAGAACAAGTCGACATGCCTCGGGAATAGTCATAAAATAACGTGTAATTTCGGGATGGGTTACTGTAACAGGGCCCCCTTTCTGGATTTGATCTCTAAACCTCGGAATGACAGAACCATTGGAACCAAGGACATTTCCGAATCGTGTTGTAATAAATTTAGTGCTCCCATCCTGAATGCTTTCCAGATGATTGTTGAGCGATTGAACATATATCTCGGCAATTCGCTTGGTCGCACCCATAATATTTGTAGGGTTGACCGCTTTGTCCGTTGAAACGAAAACAAATTTTTCGACCTGGAATTCAACGGCTAGGTCAGCTAGATTTTTAGTTCCCAGGACATTGGTCTGTACCGCTTCCAAGGGATGATTTTCCATCATGGGAACATGTTTATATGCGGCGGCATGGTAGACATAATGTGGTTTAAATGTTTCAAAGAGCAAACGCATTCTTTTTGTACTTCTAATATCAGCGATGTAGGTATGATACACCTGATCCGGAAATTCGTCCTGCAGATCCAGTTGTAAATTATGTAATGGTGATTCAGCCTGGTCACATAGAATAATCATTTGAGGTTCATATTTCCCCAATTGAGAAGCAATTTCGCTTCCGATTGAGCCTGCAGCACCAGTAACAAGTATTCTTTTACCTTTTGTCTGGCTTAGAATATGATCGTCATTGATTTTGATCGGATCTCTTTCCAATAGATCTTCAATTTTTATTTTCTGGATCTGATTGGGATTAAGATCTCCATTCATGATTTTTTTAACAGGTGGAAGAGTTAAGATGCTTACATTTCGTTCCAGGGCAATATCTGTAATTTCATTCTTGCGTTCTGAAGGAATATTGTGTGATGCAATAATGACCTCCTCCACATTGAGGGTATTGATAAGATGATTAAACTTCTTGGAGGAGTAAATTTTCGTTCCATCAATCACTTTATTGATTTTTTGGTCGTTATCATCCAAAAAACCAATAATGGCATTTTTCGATCGAACGTCATGGTCCAACGTTCTTTTTACCGCAATACCTAGATCACCAGCACCATAGATTAAAGTTTTCTTTCTACTGCCATTGACCTTTTTAGTATATAAAAAGAAAATTTTGATAATGGTTCGATAGACCGTTAATATTAAAAATGAAAAGAGCGCAAAGAAGATAATTAATGCCGTCGGAATATTTCGCTCGATTTCGTTTGCCTGGATAATCAATTTGAGGACCAAAAGTATGAATACGCTAAATACTATGGTCGATAATATTCGTATGGAGTCAATGGCACTTGTGTAACGAATTATTCCCGTATACATTTTGAATAAGTAGAATGACAGGGAGCAAACGCTTATAAACAAAATATATCGTATGCTGAAATCTATATCAAGGAGAAAGTCGAAGTTAAAATCGTAATAAATAACATTTGCAAGGAGATAGGCAATAGAAACACTGAAAATGTCCAATAAAAAAATGATCCATCTGGGTACGATACTGATTTTACTTAGCATGGTATTAAGTCTGATTAATTTAGACAAATGTAGATAATTTTGTACCATTTCAATGGTCTTTATATGTATTAATCTTTTACAATATATAATGGTTCATGAGGGGAGATCAGTACGCTAGGAATTACGATATTACTTGGAAAATGACGCAGTTGTCGCAGCAATTTTATCTTCGTTTGATTAGATTGATTATTTATCGTAATTTTAACTAAAGTCAATTTAACAAAATGAATGAGTTAGGGAAGCTTGCGAGTCAGGCCATGATGTCTCCGAAAGAGATGCTTTTTGAGAAGAAGAAGAATGCAAAAAGTCTTTTTATTGGGATTCCAAAAGAGACCTCACTTCAGGAAAAGCGTATATGCCTGACACCCTTGGCTGTGGCATTATTGGTCGAGAATGGTCACGAGGTATTAATTGAGACCGGAGCTGGTGCCGGAGCTAATTTTTTAGATCACCATTATAGTGAACAGGGAGCCCGGATAGTGTCTTCGAGAGAAGAAATCTATCAGGCCGATTTGATTATTAAAGTTGGCAGCCCTACCGTGTCAGAAGTCAAATTGATGAAGGAAAGGCAAGTGCTGTTATCTTCGCAGCAACCTTCGCTAATGAATGTGGACGTATTAAAGGCGCTTATGCATAAAAAGATCACCGCAATCTCTTATGAATACCTTAGGGATGAGGGTGGTTGTTTGGCTGTCGTGCGGGCAATGAGTGAGATTGTTGGTGCAACCGCGACCTTAATAGCCGGGGAATATCTAAGTAACGCATTTGGCGGGAAGGGGCTCATGCTAGGCGGTGTTACCGGAGTCGCATCTACGGAAGTCGTTATTATTGGGGCCGGGACTGTAGGAGAGCAAGCGGCACGGACTGCTTTGGCACTAGGGGCTCAGGTAAAGGTCTTTGATAATTCGATTTACAAACTTCGTCGTTTGCAAAACAACCTTGGGAGCAGGGTGTTTACTTCCGTTATTCAGCCCATTATCCTAAATAAGGCCGTAATAAGTTCGGACGTTGTCATTGGTGCATTAAGAGCACAGAATGGCCGCTCTGCTTGTGTGATTTCCGAAGAAACCGTCTCGAAGATGAAACCTAATTCGGTTGTTATTGATGTCAGCATTGATCAGGGGGGGAATTTTGAGACATCGGAAGTAACTTCACACGATAAACCGGTTTTTCGAAAATTTGATGTCATTCACTATTGTGTTCCCAATATCGCGTCGCGGGTGGCGCGTACGGCAACCTATGCGATGAGCAATATTTTTACATCCATCTTGTTGGACTTTGCCGAATTGGGCGGATTGAGAAATGCAATTTGGAAAAGTCCGGGAATAAGAAGTTCAATCTATTTATACCAAGGTAACCTGACCAATGCCGATATGGCTTCCCGATTTAATATGACCGCAAAAGATTTAGATTTATTAGTAGTTTCGTCGTTATGAAAAAAATTCTTATGATCTTATGTTCTTTGATTTCGCTTGCAAAGGCTCAGGAAGCGATTAATCTTTATCAAGATTCTATTCCAAATGCAGCTGATAAAGCTCAGGTTCTTTTGGAAAAAAATATACCTAAATTATTTATCTATACGCCAGATAAAAATACAGCTAAAAATATTGCCGTGCTTGTGATCCCGGGAGGAGGGTACTCGCATATTGCTATGGATCATGAAGGACACGCGGTCGCTAAGGAGCTTGTAAAGAATGGTTATTCGGCATATGTATTGCAATATAGATTGCCTTCGCCAAATATTATGCGGGATAAGAGTATCGGGCCGCTTCAAGATGCGCAACGGGCGATGCAGTTGATTCGTAGCTCCAACCCGCAATTAAAAAAAGTTGGTGTTATTGGTTTTTCAGCGGGAGGACATCTTGCATCAACCCTCATGACCAAGTTTAAGAAAGCATATATCGCCAATCCGTCACATGTGTCACTGCGCCCTGATTTTGCGGGACTGATATATCCAGTGATTTCAATGGAAAACGATGTGACGCATAAAGGTTCAAGAATTAATCTCATTGGAGAAAACCCATCCGAAGAACTTGTCCGGTTATTTTCTTCGAATCTACAGGTTTCTCCCGAAGTGTGTCCCGCTTTCTTTGTTCACGCCAAAGATGACACAGCTGTTCCTATCGAAAATAGTTATCGAATGATGGCTGCGTTGGATAAGGTAAATATTCCAAATACGCTCTATGTCTTTGATGAAGGTGGCCACGGCTTCGGGTTAATCAATAAAACTTCGGAAAAAAAATGGTTTGATGCATTTCTTTCCTGGCTGTCGACCTTAAATTAATCGAAAGCGATCCAATTGGAAATTGTTAGATCAACGGCTTGATTTTTCTTGGGTATTAACTGCGAGGTGGTGATGCAATGCAGATCAACGGCATTATTGGAAACCAAAATTTCATAATAGAAACCTCTGAATTTGCTGTCTTTGACAAAGAAAGACGATTCTTCTGTGGTGGAAATAGAAATCCATTCCTGATGAATTGCGATGGACTTTTCACTTTCAATACCCAAATTTTGCGCCTGTTCAGGATTTAATATGTTACTTTTTGCAAGCAGCTGTGCCGTATAAGGGTGTGATGGCTCACTATATAGTACATGTGGATTATTTTGATCCAATATTTTACCTGATTTCATGACAATAAGATTGTCCGCAAGCGCGAGCACCTCGGTGGGATCATGCGAAACTAAAATTATCGTCAGTCCTGTATCGCTGACAATATCTTTTATGTCCTGTTGTAAGGTGTCCCGAAAGGAGGCATCGACTTGGTTAAAGGGTTCATCCATCAACAGTACTTCAGGTTCATTGATCAATGCGCGGCAGATGGCGACGCGCTGTTTTTCCCCGCCACTGATGTCAGCGACCCTTTTTTTGGCCAAATGATCTATGCGCAAGCGTTGTAAAATCTCGGCGGTTTTATCCTGTTTACGTTTGATATCTGTATTAGGTAGCTGTGAAGCGACATTATCCCATACATTCGCGTATGTGTTCAAATCGTCAAATCCTTGTGATACGAGTTTCATGGCATCATGTCCGGGTATTAGTTTGTCTTTGCGTGTGGGAACTTGCCAGCCTTTGTACCGCACTGCACCATTGGTTGGTTCCAACAAACCATAGATTAATCTTAGGAGCGTACTTTTTCCGCTTCCGGATTCACCGATAATAGCGGTTATCTTTCCTCCTTCAATATCAAAAGAAGCATTTTCGACAGCAAACTGCACATTGTTTTCATGAAAGGAAAAACTTAATTGTTCGGCATGGATAGCTGCTAATCCGGGTACGTGGGTATCAGATGGAATATATTGACAAGACGATGAATGAGCCATAATGGAAGGTGATAAATGCTAGATTAACGGATGGATATTTTACGGGTATCGGGACCTACGATGCTGATCTGTATTTCCTTTGCTTCTTCAGGCAATAGATTGGGGATTTTTTCAGGCCATTCAATGAAGCAATACGCTCCCGAATAGAAATATTCCTCATAGCCAAAGTCAAATGCCTCCTGTTCATCTTTAATCCGGTAAAAATCAAAATGATAGATTGGACCATTGTCGGAGTCATACTCATTGACAATGGAGAAGGTCGGACTTGAGGTACTATCCTTTACGCCCAACTGTTCACACAAATATTTTATAAAGGTTGTTTTTCCCGCCCCCATTGGGCCATATAACAGAAAAATTCGATCCTTTGGAAACCTGTTCAAAAGAGTTTGGGCTGCAACAGAAAGATCTGCCGTTGTGTTTACGATAATTTCCATGTTGCAAAATTACTATTTCGGCAAGTATGTCGCAAAGGGGATGATCATTTCTTCCAATGATATTCCTCCATGTTGGAATGTGCCGTTGAAGTAATTGACAAATTGGTTATAATTGTTCGGATAAACAAAGTAGGAATCCTCTTTGGCAAATACATAAGTTGAGCTAACATGGAGTTTGGGCAACTGCGCATCATGCGGATTCTTGATCGTAAATACATCTTTTTCAATGTAGTTTAGATTTTTACCTTGTTTATACCTAAGGTTGGTATTCGTGTTTCTATCTCCGACGATTTTACTTGGTTTTTTGACCCTGATCGTTCCATGGTCGGTGGTGATAATAATACGTACTTTTTTCTGTGAAAGCCATTTTAAAGCTTCTAAAAGAGGTGAATGTTCAAACCAGGATAGTGTTAGCGAACGGTATGCTGCTTCATCATTCGCCAGTTCACGGATCATCGAACTATCTGTTCGCGCGTGGGATAACATGTCGACAAAGTTGTATACCAGGACATTGAGCTGATTGTGCATCATGTTGCCCAAGTTGTCCAAGACATCCTTGCCCTGTTCAAGCGTTAAAACTTTAGTGTAAGAATGCTTTATCGGTTTACGGTATAACCTTTTGATCTGATCATCCAGGAACCGGTCCTCATATAAATTTTTGCCCCCCTCATCCTCATCATTTTGCCATAACTTAGGAAAGCGTTTTTCCATTTCCAATGGTGTTAAGCCGCTGAAAATTGCGTTTCTTGCATATTGAGTAGCTGTTGGTAGGATGCTGAAATAATTGATTTCTTCTTCCAGTCTAAAATAATCTGTAATCACCTCGTTGATGATTTTCCATTGGTCAAAACGCAAATTGTCTATCAGGACGAAGAAGGTCGAGATATTATCCTCAAGGACTGGAAATACTTTCTTTTTAAACAATTGATGGGATAAAATAGGACCATCCTCCGGACGGTTGATCCAATTGATGTAATTGTTTTCGACAAATTTTGAAAACTGCATATTTGCCTCCGACTTCTGCATCGTCAATATTTCATGCATATTGTTGTCCTCAAGCTTTTCGAGTGATAATTCCCAGTAAACAAGTTTTTTATACACTTCCGACCATTGCATGAAATCTAAGTTGTCATTTAATATCATGCCTAGATTGCGGAAATCCTGCTGGTAGGCCATGGAGGTTTTCTCGTTGACAATACGTTTATTTTCAGTAAGTTTTTTTATTGTCATCAAAATCTGCTTAGGATTTACAGGCTTGATGAGATAATCATCTATTTTGGAGCCAATGGCATCCTCCATGACATGCTCTTCTTCATTCTTGGTGACGAGCACGATCGGAACGGTCGGATTAATGGATTTGATGATCGCAAGGGTTTCGAGCCCGGTCAGCCCCGGCATGTTTTCATCCAGAAAGATTAAATGAAAAAAACCATTTTTAAAGGCTTCAACCGCATCGTTTCCATTGTTGACGGTATCAACTTTATACCCCTTACTTTCTAAAAATAAAATATGAGGTTTTAGAAAGTCAATTTCGTCATCAGCCCAGAGAATATGTGTTTTTTGCATCTTGTTATATATGTCTACTTATAAGAGAGGTTGGTAGTGTTACTCAAATTTGAATTGTAACAAAAGAAAATACCTCGTTTATTGAATGGATTTCAATATCATACTAACATAAGCAAATATCGTGCTTTAGATTTATTTTTAACATTTCTTAACGATGAACTAACTATCTTTGTTTTAAGTTTATATTAGTGATAACCATAAGTTTGTGTTTTATAAAACTAGGTTTTCAATTTAATATGTTGAAAAGTAGCATTAATTTATCGCCACATTGAACAAAAATAAAATCATCAATGATCCTGTGTATGGGTTTGTTGCCATTCCGACGGGATTGGTATTTGACCTTGTACAGCACCCCTATTTCCAGCGACTTCGTTATATTAAACAGGTGAGTATGACTCATTTGGTGTATCCTGGAGCATTGCATACACGGTTTCAACATGCAATAGGTGCTATGCATCTCATGTCGATGGCATTGGAAACCCTTCGGAGTAAGGGGATCGAAATTTCTGCGCTTGAGGAAGAGGCGGTCTTAGCGGCTATTTTATTGCATGATATCGGTCATGGCCCTTTTTCTCACTCTTTAGAACATAGTTTGATTGTGGGTGTTTCGCACGAGTTGCTTTCCTCTTTGCTGATGGATCGTATAAATCAAGATCTAGGCGGGAGATTGAGCTTGGCTATTGCTATTTTTAATAATCAATACGAGCGAAAATTCCTTCATCAGCTTGTTTCAAGTCAATTGGATGTGGATCGGATGGACTATTTAAATCGAGACAGCTTCTTCACGGGAGTTTCCGAAGGGGTTATTTCATTCGACCGGATTATAAAGATGTTGAATGTTGTGAATGATGAGATTGTCGTTGAATATAAGGGGCTCTACTCCGTGGAAAAATTCCTTATTGCGCGGAGGTTAATGTACTGGCAGGTCTATTTACACAAAACCGTTATCGGAGCAGAGCAATTATTGATTAAAATTTTACAAAGAGCGAAAGACTTGACAGCATCTGGTAAGGAGCTTTTTTCCACGCCAGCATTTCATTGGTTTTTGAGTCAGCAGGTTGATCGCACAAATTTTTTGGATGACCCGTTGCATTTAGACTGGTTTACCCGTTTAGATGATACGGATATTATGTCCGCAATAAAAACATGGGAACGGCATGAGGATGAGATTTTGAGTAAAATGTGCCAGCGAATTATGAAAAGGGACCTATATCGTTCGATAATGAGCAATAAGCCCTTTTCTACAGCATACCTTGAACTGGTAAAAAGCAAGGTGCAAGAGTTCTTGGGAGTAAGACGGGAGGATATCCATTATTATGTATTTACGGAAGAAATCCACAATCGTGCATATAATCCCTCAAACGATCAAATCAAGATATTATTGAAATCGGGTGAACTCATTGATATTACCGAAGCATCGGATCTTGGAAATTTAGAAGCATTGTCTAAAAATGTATCCAAATATGCGTTATGTTATCCAAAAGAGGTGGGATATATTGCAATTCCTTCTGCCGGATAGTTATTTTTTAATAAAAAAACATAGATTTGTACCATGCAATTTACTGCTCAACAAATAGGGACATTATTAGAAGGAAGGATTGAGGGGAATCCAGAAGTTACCGTAGGTAACCTTGCCAAAATTGAGGAAGGTAAAAAAGGCGATCTTTCTTTTTTGTCAAATCCAAAATATGAGCATTTTATTTATAACACGGATGCTTCCATTGTCATTGTGAATGAAGATTTGCAATTGATGCAAGATACCAAACCCACGCTCACGATTATTCGTGTAAAGAATGCGTATGCGGCTTTCTCTACCATACTGAATATGTATAACGAATTTCGTCTTGATAAAAGCGGACGTGAAGAACCGTGTTTCATACATCCTGAGGCAACAATAGGCACAGGGGGGTATATTGGGGCATTTGCCTATATCGGTAAAGGAGCGAAGATCGGCGATCATGTGAAAATTTATCCACAGGTTTTTATAGGAGACAAAGTCACTATTGACGATAATACAACGTTGTATCCGGGTGTGAAAATCTATCATGACTGTAAAGTAGGTAAGAATGTCGTTGTTCATTCGGGCGTTGTGATTGGCTCGGATGGTTTTGGTTTCGCGCCGCAGGAAGATGGTACCTATAAGAAGGTTCCGCAAATAGGTTATGTTCAGATAGAAGATAATGTCGAGATTGGCGCCAATACGGTGATCGATAGAGCGACGATGGGGGCTACGATTGTGCGTGACGGTGTCAAATTAGATAATTTGATTCAGATAGCACATAACGTTGATATCGGTAAGAATACAGTTATTGCTGCACAGACAGGGATTTCCGGAAGTGCAAAAATTGGAGAGCATGTGGTGTTAGGTGGACAGGTTGGTGTCGTAGGACATATTGTTGTCGCTAAAGGCTCCCAGATCCAGGCTCAATCCGGCGTTAACAGATCAATTAAAGATGAGGGGAAAAAATGGGGTGGGACACCAGTAATGCCGTATCAGCCTCAGTTAAGATCCAATGTCATTTTTGCTCGTCTTCCAGAACTGGAGAAACGCATCCAGGAGCTAGAAAAATTAATAGAATTGAAGTTAAAATAATCTTTTTTCATTGAAATAAACTGTTATTTAATTGTAATGAAGCTATCATGAGCGGCCCTAGCCTGCTGCTATTCGATATAAATATTATAATCTCATGATGGTTCCGTCAAAAGAAGTTTTGATTTAAAAATATGTTATTAGAAATGAATGTGAAACAGAGAACCATCAAAAACGAGGTTGAAATTTCGGGGGTAGGTCTTCATACAGGGAAAATTGTATCGATGACGATCAAACCTGCTCCGGAAAATCACTGGTTTAAGTTCAGACGTGTGGATTTAGAAGGTCAGCCGGAGATTTTGGTTGATGCAGATAACGTCACGGACACTTCCCGAGGAACTACTATTTCTCAAAATGGAGCAAGTGTTAGTACAATCGAACATTTAATGGCATCATTAATTGGTCTGCAAATTGATAACGTCCTGATTGATATTGATGGTCCTGAAATTCCAATATTGGATGGGAGTTCAGCAATTTTTGTGAAATTGTTGGAAGAAGCGGGGTTTGAAGAACAAGATGCTGATAGAGATTATTATGAGATATCCAATAATATCCATTATGCTGAGCCAGATCGTAAAGTTGAGATCCTGGGAATGCCTATGGATGGTTATCGGTTGACTTGTATGATTGATTTTAACTCACCTGTTTTGGGAAGTCAACATGCTGCGATTACCTCTATTGAAGATTTCAAAGCTGAAATTGCTTCTTCACGTACGTTTTGCTTTCTGCATGAATTGGAGATGCTAGTCGACCATGGATTGATTAAAGGGGGGGATTTAAGCAATGCGATCGTCATTGTTGACAAAGAGACTTCACCTGAAGAACTACAGAAGCTTGCACATCTATTCCATAAAGAGACTGTTGCCGTTGCCAAAGAAGGTATCCTGAACAATAATCAATTGCGTCATCAAAATGAGCCTGCCCGACATAAACTGTTGGATATGGTGGGTGATTTGGCTTTAGTGGGAAGACCTTTGAAAGGCCATATTATGGCTGCCCGTCCCGGACATGCTGCAAATGTTGCTTTTGCAAAGAAAATTAAAGAGCAGATTAAGAAAGATAAAACCCGTAAAAAAATAAAAGTTTACGATCCAAATATGCCGGCATTGTATGATACCGTGGAGATTATGAAAATTCTTCCACATCGTCAACCAATGCTCATGGTCGATAAGATTTTGGAGTTAACCGAGACATATGTTGTGGGATTAAAGAATGTAACCATGAACGAAGACCTATTTATGGGGCATTTTCCCGGAGCTCCGTTATTTCCGGGGGTGCTGCAGGTCGAAGCGATGGCACAGACTGGTGGTATCTTGGTCTTAAAGACCGTTCCAGATCCTGAAAACTGGTTAACATTATTTCTCAAAATTGAGAATGCACGTTTTAAAGCACAAGTTACTCCTGGGGATTCTGTTATTTTTAGATGTGATTTAATGGAACCAATCCGGAGAGGCATCGCTAAAATGAAAGGTGTGGCCATGGTGGGAGAGAAAATTGTCTGTGAGGCTGAACTTATGGCACAGATCGTAAGAGTAAATAACAATTAAAGAAGTATAGATGATACAGCCATTAGCTTATATTCATCCGGAAGCAAAGATTGCTAAAAATGTGGTCATTGAGCCATTTGTAACCATTTACAAAGACGTTGTCATTGGAGAGGGAACTTGGATCGGCTCAAACGTGACCATTATGGATGGAGCTCGAATTGGAAAAAACTGTAAGATATATCCCGGCGCCGTGATTTCTGGTGAGCCTCAAGACTTAAAATTTGATGGTGAAATTACAACAGCAGAAATAGGTGATAATACAACGATTCGTGAATGTGTGACAATTAATCGAGGAACGAAGGACCGATACAAAACGGTCATTGGCAAAAACTGCTTGATTCAAGCTTACAGCCACGTTGCACACGATTGTGAGGTGGGCGATAATTGTGTTTTTTCGAATAATAGTACACTTGCGGGACATATTACCGTCGGGGATTATGTTGTTTTGGCGGGGATGGTGGCTGTACATCAGTTTGTGAAAATTGGTTCACATGCTTTTGTCACAGGTGGATCTTTGGTACGAAAAGATATTCCCCCGTTTGTAAAGGCAGCCCGTGAGCCGATCTCCTATGCCGGAATTAACTCTGTGGGATTGAGGAGAAGAGGGTTTTCGGAAGAGCAGATTGCCGAAATTCAAAACCTTTACCGTATTCTATTTGTACAGAATAGAAATCTGGCTAAGGCAATAGAAATTATAGAAGCGGAGTATCAGGCAACGGAAATCCGTGATGAAATTTTGGATTTTATCCGGAATTCTGGCCGTGGTATCATGAAGGGATTCAATAATAGAGCAATGTAATTGCATTACCGAATCGGGTTACTTTGGAAATAACATTAAAGGATATTGGTCGAAGATATAACAGTGAATGGATTTTCAGGCATATTAATTATCGTTTTGAGTCCGGAAAGAGTTATGCCGTTCTCGGACAAAATGGTTCTGGAAAATCTACCTTCTTGAAGGTTCTCTCTGGCAGCTTATCACCCTCACAAGGGGAATTGATCTATACCGATAAAGAAATCAATATTGGTATAGATCAGATTTATCAACAGTTGTCTATCGCGGCACCATATATTGAACTGATCGAAGAATTTACCTTGCGTGAATTGCTCGATTTTCATTTTCAGTTTAAAAGTTATCTCCCAGGTTTTGATAAAGAAAGTGCTTTGAGTTTGTTGGGGCTGGAACATGCCTTGGATAAAGAAATAAGACACTTTTCATCGGGTATGCGACAACGTGTTAAATTAGTTTTGGCCTGTTGTTCCAATTCAAATTTAGTATTGTTGGACGAGCCAACAAGCAATCTGGATAG
The DNA here is from genome assembly GCF_011064245.1 of Sphingobacterium sp. DR205. NCBI lineage: Bacteria > Pseudomonadati > Bacteroidota > Sphingobacteriia > Sphingobacteriales > Sphingobacteriaceae > Sphingobacterium > Sphingobacterium sp. DR205. The sequence continues at coordinate 537,454 of NZ_CP049333.1, forward strand.
TGCAGGAGAGGAATGGTACCTGAATTTAATAGATCGTACCAAGCGCGATTTTAGATTGTTTATTATCTGTTCAAATCAAAAAAAAGAATACGAATTTTGTGACGAAACAATTTCTATTGTCGACTTCAAAAAGTAACGAATGAAATTTTAATAACACAATTAGTTTTTGTATTTTTGACGACTCAATAATGAGATAACCGTTTAAAGTTCAATTCAAAGAATGGCTAAGGCATCAGAGGTAAAATCAGGAAATATTTTAAGATTTAACGGAGAGTTAGTCTCTGTAGAAGAATATATACACCGTACACCAGGTAATTTACGTGCTTTCTATCAAGCAAGAATGCGTAACGTGAAGACCGGAAAATTAGTTGAATATCGTTTTAGAGTTGATGAGAGTGTTGAGATTGCACGTGTGGAAACGAATGATTATCAATACTTATACGAAGATGGTGAGTTCTTCGTTGTGATGGACAACAACACTTATGAACAATTCAATATCCCCAAATTCTTATTTGGCGATTCAGCTCGTTTCCTGAAAGAGGGAATGACTGTAATTATTGCTTTTGAAAGTGATGAGCCGATCATGGCAGAAGCACCTAAAAGTGTTGAATTGGAAATTACATATACAGAGCCAGCAGTGAAAGGAGATACTTCTACAAATGCGCTGAAGAAAGCTACTGTAGAAACAGGAGTAGAGATTATGGTGCCTCTATTTATCAATCAAGGAGAGAAAGTAAGAGTCGATACGCAAACAGGTAATTATATCGAACGCGTAAAGTAATATAAGATTTTAGGTTTAGGTTGATTATTCGGTCTTGATAGCGCTCGCTACAAGGCCGTTTTTTTTTGCTCTATCTGTGCTCACCGGTGATCAGCTAAATCATGGAATAAAAAATATATATTTAAGCATGAAATCAAAAAAGGAATTAAGACAGGAGTTTAAGATGAAAAGATGCCGGCTTTCCCTGCCGGAGGAGGAAATGCTCAATCATAAATTACTGTTGCAATTTCAAAAAATAGATCTGACGACGGTCAGCTATATGCATGTATTTCTTCCTATCGAAAAATATCATGAGCCAGATACGTATTCCATCATCAACTATGTGAAGGAGTTTTTTTCGAATATTGTCCTTGTCGTATCCCGATCAAATTTTTCGGACTATTCCATGCAGCACTATATTCTTGATGCCCAAACTGTGTTTGAAAAAAATGAATGGGGCATTCCGGAGCCTGTTTCGGGGAAGGAGGTTTCGCCGTTGCTTATTGATTTTATACTCGTTCCTTTGCTGGCATTTGATGTGGATGGTCATCGGGTAGGTTATGGAAAAGGGTTTTACGATCGTTTTTTTGCGCTTTGTGCCGCAGAAACCCAACGAGTAGGATTATCTTTTTTTGATCCAATTGAGCGAATCGCTGATCGGAATGAACACGATGTCATGCTGACAAAAGCAATTACGCCCTATCATATTTATAGTTTTGTTTAGCGTAAATAAGCAAATAGCATGTTAGGGAGCTCTGTTATAGGTTTTATTTTATTGATCAGCTCATTGATTTTTATTTATACGCTGATTTCGGCACATGATGATTTAATTAAAATTATTTTTTATTTTTAATGTGAAATTCTACTTGTATGCGGCTATGCTGAGATTTTTTCTTATACTTTTTTTTGCAGCTATAATTCCCAATAGTGCTGTTTTTGGAATGGATATAATGGATTCCAATTCCTCTGCAGAAGATAAAAAATTTTACGAGACGATCATCCGGGAGTCACAAAAGCACCGTACTTCCAGTGCAGCATTGAGTAGATACCTAACGCCCTATTTTAACCAGGCTATCCGAAAAAACGATAACGCCCTGCTTGCAATTTATTATTGTTTATTAGCAGATCACTCTTTTGATAATGAAGGTGGTAGAAATAGTTTTAGTGATAAATATTATCTTAAAGCCCTCGATCTGGAAAAAGAGTGCAATTATCAAAACGTGAAGGCTTGGGTAAAGGTGATGTACGGATTTTATCTGTATAGATGTTTAAAGGCTTCGGAAGCGCTTCCATTACTATTGGAGGGTGAAAAAAGCCTGGAGGATATACCGGGAGAACTGGTGTTAGATCTGACGCAGACCTACAAAAAGCTTGGCTATTTCTTCGGAACTTTGGGCGATTATCGTTCGGGAATTAAGTACCTGGAATTAGGTCAGCAACAGGCGGACATTTCTCCGCAATTGAAAGCGGAGATCTTAGACAACTTAGGCTTATTGATTTTAAAAAGTGGTGGGGATACCGTGCAGGCAATGAAAAACTTTGACCTTGCTCTGCATTTGGCGCTTTCTGAGAAGGATTCTCTTCGTTATGCGAAGGTTCTGGGTAATCAGGCACGGATTTATGAAGGGAGGAAAGATTATAAAAAAGCACTATCACTTTTAGATAAAGATCTAGAAATTTCGAAATCTCTGGGGAACGATAAAAATACCATTTTTGCCTTAATGACGCGGATTCGCCTGCGTATTGCTATGGGAGCAAATCAAGAGGTCCGTCAACTGATCAATGAAACCGAACATCTGCTGGAAGGCGCTGACGATAAAAAAACAATACTTGAGTTGGAGGGGCATAAGTTGAATCTTGCCATTCAAAACCATGATTTGAAGCAAGAGCTCAATGCGCGGCGCCGGATTGAACAGCTTCAGGATTCATTGCGCTTCTTGGACGGAGATCCTGTTTTATCGCAATTGAAATTTATGGCAGATAAACAAAAATATGCCGACAAATTATCCTTGGCACAAGCGCTAATAAAAAAGAAACGTGCCGAAACGAGATTGTGGGTTATATTAAGCTTGTTTCTATTGGTGCTGTTCTTTTTTATCTACAATGCTTTTAGATATCGTTCGAGGAAGCGCATGCAGGCATACGAATATCAGTTGCTGAACCTCAAGTATACCAAAGCCGAACTGGACAAAGAACTGATGAGTTCCAAAAGTCAGCTAGAGGAATACATGGTGTATCTCAAACGTAATAATGAGCAGATAAATCTTCTTTCTTCAATGCTTGATGAGATGGAGGAAACAAGTGCCAAAGACCGGGATGAACTTAAAACACTTTTGCAATCTCATCTTATCACGGATGAGAAATGGCAGGAATTTAAGTTCTTGCTTACCAAGGAATTTCCGAACCTGCTGCATGACATTCAAGGTAAATTTCCTGATATTACAGAGTCTAATCTGCGCGTGATTGTCCTAATGAAAATGGGACTGAATAATAGAGAAGTCGCTAATGTCTTAGGCGTTACACCCGACGCAATCAAAAAGTCAATGCAGCGTTTAAAAAAGAAATTGGGGGGACAGGCCGGAATATTGATGGAATATATTTCTGATAAAGAGCTTGTTTAGAAAGCTGAATTCCTGAATGTCACCCTTCGGCTGGCGGAGTGCTCTAATAGGGAGCAAGTTAATACCTAGTTATTACCAAGTTCGACCTGTAAGCAGATTGAGTGCACAGTGAGTCCACGTTGAGTCCACCTTTTAAGGTGCTTTCACCATGCCTGCATATTTTTTACAAGTCGGGAGCGGGGCGAGCATGGGGCGAACTTGTCCATAAGCTATTTACAATAAAGTCCCTTGAAAATTGCAAGATTTACAATTGTCATTTTACTCGAATTTGGAAATTTTTAAAAATTAATAAGATGCTTGAAAACAGGGTTTTACTGTAGTATCTTTAGGTATGGGAATAAATGATAATGGATTTATCAGGGGCCTGGTCGGTCCGCTGGTGAATAGAAAAGTCGGCAATAAAAATTACCTGCAAAGCAGGCCATATCGCGTCAAACAGACGGATGATACCAAGAGGGCAAGTAAAGATTTTGGAAACGTAAGCCGTGCCGGTGCGCTGATCCGAATGTGTTTTGGGGAAATTCATCAGCAGCTGCATGATGGGCAGATGGGCAATCGCTTAAATAGGCAAATCTATCGGGCGATAAAGACAAATCTTGATTGCGACAAAGGTAGTCGCGCGCTGAGCAACTGTGTATTGGATCGCTTGGTAAATTTTCAGTTCAATGAAAACTGTCACATGCAGGATTATTTTTTTATCGATCCGTTAATCTCCCTGAACAAGAAGAAGGATCTTAAAATATCTTTTCCGGAGTTTGATATCAAAAGAGCACTGGTCCTTCCTGAAAAATGCAATGCGGTGGTATTCAAATTTCACGCATTCTCATTCGACTTCGACGAACTTGAGCATAAAGAAATAAAAGATACGGAGTGGGAATACGATTTGAAATATAAGCAGGATCCGATACCTGCAAAGACCCTGACCATCAAGTGTGGAGAGTTTATAGGTAGTTCAATATTCATTGGCTTTACCATTCTGTATCTAGAAAAAGATAGCCGCAGGTCAAATGTGCTCAATGAAATAGATTTTAATGCGGCTTCAATTCTTGTCGCATTTCAGCTGTGATAAAGAAATGATGAGCAGGATATCGGGGAGCCTTTGCAAAAAGAGAAAGGATTTGAACAATCCGATTCACTATAAAAAAATGACCGTCTCAGTTCGTAAGACGGTCATATGAAGTGCAAAATTATAATGCTTTCTTGAGCTCAACGAGCAGCTATTTAATCCAACGGATTTTCTTTCAGGTTTTTTTCCCATGCCCAAGCCGAGGCCATCATTTCATCGATGCCCAGTTCGGCTTTCCAGTGCAACTGTTCAGCGGATTTGGTCACATCACCATAAACTTTGATGATATCACCATCCCGACGTGGACCAATTTCATAATTCAATTTTTGGCCGGAAGCTTTCTCAAATGCTTTGATGGCTTCAAGTACCGAATAGCCGTTACCGGTTCCTACATTGAATACATCATATTGTCCGTTAGGGTTTCCTTTTTCCAATAATTTGATTGCAGCGACGTGGGCTTTTGCTAAATCGACCACATGAATATAATCACGTACACAAGAACCATCAGACGTATCATAATCGTCTCCAAATACCATTAATTTTTCTCTTTTTCCGATAGCGGTCTGCGTAATAAATGGCAGTAAATTCTGTGGAACACCATTTGGCAGTTCGCCTATCAATGCAGACTCATGCGCACCTACTGGATTGAAGTAACGCAGGGCGATAATGTTATAATTATCGTATGCAGTAGCTGTTTCTTCAAGAATTTCTTCAGCAATCTGTTTTGTGTTTCCATAAGGTGAAGCCGCTTTTTTAACCGGAGCACTTTCATTAACAGGAAGTGAGTCTGGCTCGCCATAAACCGTACAACTCGAAGAGAATACAAAATTGATCGGTTTATTTCGATAAGACTCCAAGATGTTGATCAAGGAGAAGAAATTATTGTGGTAATATTTTAAAGGGTTTTGAACGGATTCGCCGACAGCTTTGGATGCAGCAAAGTGAATAATTCCGGAGATATCACTGTTATTTTTTACAAATTCATTGACTTTATTGGTATCACAAAGGTCGAATTGATGAAATTCGGGTTTAACTCCGATGATTTTCTCTATTTGATCCAATATCTTGATATTTGAATTGGAAAGATCATCAACGATTACGGGAATATACCCTGCCTGATGTAGTTCAACAACTGTGTGAGAACCAATATAGCCTGTTCCGCCTGTGACTAATATTTTTTTGCTCATTATTTTTGATTATAGTATGTAAAGTCTTTATGTAATAGCGTTTCCAAAGGAATCTTTCTGTAAAAATCTATGGTTTTTTCTAAGCCTAATTTTCGATCTATTTTGGGCTGCCAATTCAGTTTTGCCTTCGCCATACCAATATCCGGTTTACGTTGTTTAGGGTCGTCTATGGGTAATGGTTTATGGCTGATCTTACTGGAGCTGCCGGTAAGTTCTACAATCTCCTGTGCCAGCTGTAATAGCGATATTTCGTCGGGATTGCCTATGTTTATCGGTTGTATACAATTGGAATGCAACAATCTATAAATACCTTCGATTTGATCATCGATATAACAGAACGACCGTGTCTGTGAGCCATCACCAAAAAGGGTGATATCTTCGCCACGGATAGCTTGTGCTATAAAAGTTGGGATCGCACGCCCATCATTTAGGCGCATTCTTGAACCAAAGGTGTTAAATATTCTTACGATACGTGTGTCAAGCCCATGTGCATTATGATAGGCCATTGTAATCGCTTCCTGGAATCTTTTGGCCTCATCATATACCCCTCTGGGGCCGACAGGATTTACATTGCCCCAATAATCTTCGGACTGTGGTGACACCAAAGGGTCGCCATAAACTTCTGAGGTCGATGCCACCAATATCCGGGCCTGTTTGGCCCTTGCCAAGCCAAGGAGGTTATGGGTACCTAACGAACCAACTTTAAGCGTTTGAATGGGAATCTTGAGATAGTCGACGGGACTGGCAGGAGAAGCGAAATGGAGGATATAATCCAAATCTCCAGGAATATGCACAAATTTTGAAACATCGTGATGATAAAAATCAAAATTCGCCAGCTTGAATAAATGCGCGATATTCTGTAGGTCTCCAGTGATCAGGTTATCCATGCCGATGACATCGTAATCTTCGGCTATAAAGCGATCGCAAAGGTGGGAACCAAGGAACCCTGCTGCTCCTGTGATTAAAATCCGTTTACGATGTTTATTTTCCACTCAATGGTTCCTTATTAATGAAATGGGTTTGATATCTTTGACTAAGATAAACATTATTTTCACAACATGCGTTTGCTTTATTCAATTGGAATCTTTCTTTATGGACTCTTATTGCGTATTTTGGTCCCTTTCCATGCCAAAGCGCGCCTTATGGTAACAGGGCGAAAAGACTGGTATTTGCGGATGAAACAATCGGTTGATCCTAGTCAAAAACATATCTGGTTTCACTTCGCTTCACTGGGCGAATTTGAACAGGGGAGACCTGTTTTGGAAGCCGTAAAAAATAATTATTCAGACCATAAAATAATTGTAACATTTTATTCTCCTTCTGGCTATGAGATAAGAAAAAACACCAATCTGGCGGATCATGTTTTCTATTTACCTTATGATACCGCTGGCAATGCCACATTATTTTTGGAACTTGTCAATCCCACTTTTGCCGTTTTTACGAAATACGAATATTGGTATTATTATTTTGAAGGATTGCACCGGCGCGGGATACCTTTATTCCTGATTGCGTCTATTTTTAGGCCGGAGCAAATCTTTTTTCAGGATTACGGTGGTTTTTTCAGGAAGATTTTAAGTTATGTGACGTATTTTTTTGTACAGAATGAAGAGAGTGTCCGTTTGCTCAAAGAGTATGGTATCCGCAATGCCGGGCTGGCCGGAGACACCCGTTTTGACCGTGTCATTGATCTTCCAAAGCAGCGGAAAGTGGTTCCTTTGATCAGTGATTTTGTGGGGATATCACCTACATTGGTAGCGGGAAGTACATGGCCGGAGGATGAAAAACTCTTGGAAGAGCTGTTGCGGCAGTTTACTGCATATAAGCTGATTTTGGCACCCCATGAGGTCGACGAAGCACATGTATCGAGCATCATGACGCTGTGGCCGGAAGCCTTGAGGTTTTCAAAAATAGATACATATAGCCGGGATACATTGCAGGCGGCGAAGGTATTGGTCATCGATAATATCGGGCTGCTGTCTTCCCTGTATGGTTATGGGAAGATTGCCTATATAGGGGGGGGATTCGGAGCTGGCATACACAACACATTGGAAGCAGCGACTTACGGAATACCGGTACTGTTTGGGCCCAAGTATAAAAAGTTTCAGGAAGCGAAAGACCTGATTGAACAGGGTGCAGGCTTCTCATTTGTTGATGGTAAGGGGCTTATGGATTTCTTTGGACGATTGCAGAATCAATCAAATCGGACGGAAGCATCCAAGGCAGCTCGCCAATATGTACAGCAGAAGGCGGGAGCAACACCCATTATTATGAAATATTTGAAGAATGCCAATTTATAAAAATATAGAGAAAGCTGTTTCAAAGGTAAAAGCAAATTAGCCGGGATTGAATAGCTGAAAAAGAGGTGCTAAAAGTAAACGAACGAAATTAAAGAAAAATAGGGTATCCGACCTTTTTTGGATACCCTTTCCTTATGTTAAAAATTGGATTTTAATAGTACGTATATCTTCTTACGCCCGCAATATGCCGCGATAAACGCATCACCTGATGTGAATATCCATACTCATTGTCATACCATACATAGAGTACAATATTTTTACCATCGGCTGAAACAATGGTTGCCGGTCCATCAACGACAGCTGCTGCGGTTGTGCCTATAATATCAGTGGATACAAGCTCATCATTGCTGGAGAATTTAATCTGTTCGACAAGATTGCCTTCCAATGCGCTCGTTTTTAAGAGCGTGTTTATTTGTTCCAAAGATCTCGCTGATGTTAATTCTAAATTTAATATGGCTAAAGACCCATTTGGTACGGGTACCCGGATTGCATTGGAGGTGAGTTTGCCTGTTAATGTTGGTAGGACTTTTGAAACAGCACTTCCCGCTCCAGTCTCCGTAATGACCATGTTCAAGGCCGCAGCACGACCTCTTCGGGCCTTTTTGTGCATATTATCAACCAGATTTTGATCATTCGTATAGGAGTGTATGGTTTCTATATGGCCTTTCAGGATACCTATTTTATTTTCGAGGACGGCCAAAACTGGCGCAATAGCATTTGTGGTGCAGGAGGCTGCTGAAAAAATAGCATGTTTTTCCAGATCGATCGTGCTTTCGTTTACACCGTAAACGATATTGGGTACACCTTTACCGGGTGCCGTCAGCAATACCTGCGAGGCCCCTTTAGATGCTAAATGGCGGGCAAGTTCTTTTTCGTCACGAAAAGCACCTGTATTATCAATAACCAATGCGTTTTTGATGTCATATATTGTATAATCAATATCTTCAGGTTGTTTTGCCGAGATAAAGTTGACCGTGATACCATTAATGATTAGGGCATTCTTTTCGGGGTCGGTATAGACTTCGCCCTCAAATTCGCCGTGTATAGAATCGCTTTTTAAGAGAGCCGCTCTTTTTAACAATGACTTGGCATCATTAGGGTCCCTGGTGACTATTGCCCGTAGACGAAGTTGCTTGCCAGAACCTGATTTATTAATGAGTTCGCGTGCCAGCAGACGGCCAATACGACCGAAACCATAGAGCACAACATCGCGGGGTGTTAATTCCTGCCAGGCGGCAATGCCCTCTAATTCATTGGAAATAAAAGAAGATAAATCCTCCGTATTGATCCGGTCGTTTATGGCTTTTGTAGCAAGTTTACCGATATCAATTCGTGCGGGCGCCAGATTTGATTTTTCCAATACACGAGCAATATTCAATAGATCAAATATGGTCAGTATTTTGCCGGTAAGGATAGTACTTTCCCGAAGGTGCTTGAGAATCACACTTACTTTTTCATCAACAAGCTGCTCTCTGAACAGAACGAGTTCAATAGCTTGATTATACCAAAGATTACTAATGATTTGAATCAGCTCAACAGCTGCATTTTGCTGTTCTCTGTAACTTTTGATTTCTAAATCAAAAGAAGGACTATGTAACATAATATTTTATAATAGATTATGTTGCAAACATAGTATAAACAGAACTAAAAATGCGATTTGATTTTCATTTTCGTAATTATTGAAATAAAAACACGTGAATTATTATTGTTTTGATAATTTTACAGGCTGTTTTATTGCCAATTTTCAATAATAAATAATTCGGACATGATATGGTCTGCCATTAATTTGCCAGCATCCGTTAATCTTAATGTATTGTCGTCTAATATTAATTGCTGCTGTTCGAGAAATGGTGCGGCATCTTCTATTATTTTACTTTTAACGGCGTAATCAAAATTCTTTTCTAACTGTTCCAGATCAAGCCCCCACATGGTGCGCAGTGAGGTCATAATACACTCATTAATCTGATCGCGAACAGATAGATGTTCGATCTCCAAGGGGAGTTGGTTGGTTTGTATTGAGCCTATGTATTTTGCATTATTGGCGATATTCCAGGACCTGGAATTGCCGTTGAAAGAATGGGCTGAAGGGCCGATACCAAGATAATGCTTGCCTTTCCAATAATTTGTATTGTGACGTGCATACAAACCATTTTTAGCAAAATTGGAAATCTCATATTGCTCATAGCCCGCACCTTTCAATGTTTCGATCAACAGGTTCATCTGATCGGCGGCCTGATCGGAATCAATAGCAGGACTCAAGCCCTTCTTGATGAAATGATCCAGGGCGGTTTTGGCTTCCACCGTCATTGAGTAAGAAGAAATATGAGGGATTGCATAATCGATCAGTTGTTGCATATTGTAGCGCCATTTTTCATCAGTCAACAAAGGATAACCATAAATAAGGTCACAGGTAATATTCTCAAATCCTGCATCCTGTACACGCATGATCGCTGCGGACGCTTCCTGTCGGGTATGGGCCCGATTCATCCATTTCAGATCTTCCTCAAAAAAAGACTGTATCCCAATACTGAATCTATTGACTGAAGTTGATCTTAATGCATTCACTTTCGCCGAATTAAGATCATCGGGATTGGCTTCCAAAGTAATTTCAGCATGATTACTGATGTCAAATTGTTTGGCAACAGCATCAATGATCCTTGAGATTTCGCCCACATCCAATAGGGAGGGCGTCCCACCACCAAAATAGATGGATTCAATTTTTCTGTCTTCCAAATAAGGAGACCTAAGTTCGATTTCTCGCAAAAGGGCACTCACCATTTCGGTCTTGTATTGCAGAGAGGTGCTGAAATGGAAGTCACAATAATGACAGGCCTGTTTGCAGAATGGGATATGAATGTAAATCATGGGCACAAATATACCAACACTGGACCAACTTCGGAGTTTATTCACATTTTTTCTTCCACTTGGGAAGTCGTTTTCCCTATCCTTTTGGATATTTTTTATTGGCGAGCAAGACCAGTGTTATGTCGCGTCGATGTTGAACGGAGTTATGTTCTGAAATAGTCATTTAAAAATAGGAGATAAAGAGTTTGATAACAAACGAGTTATTTTCTATCTTGATGGTCAGATTCATTTTACATAATCAAAAAACCAATCATATGAAAATATCTTCCCGCCGTGATTTTCTAAAAAATATAGTTGGTACCAGTGCTTTATTGGCGCTTTCAAAGCATAGTTTCTCTCTGACTGATGATGCAGAAGAAGCATTTATCGATAAATTGCTCCCTGCAATAAAAGGGGGTGGATTTGCCATGGCAGACTATTGGATATGGGATCCTTCAGTGATTAAGGGGGAGGATGGTAAATATCATATGTTTGCATCACGTTGGAGCAAAAAATATGGCTTTGGTAATTGGGTGACCAATTCCGAAGTCGTGCGTGCGATTGCTGATACACCGGAGGGACCATATGAATTTGTCGAAGTGGTATTGCCTGCCCGTGGGAAAAAGTATTTTGATGGTTGTACAACCCACAATCCTCGGATCGTTAAAAACGGTGATTATTATGTGCTTTATTATTTTGGGAATAACTATGCTGAGCCCAATCCCAGCTATTCCGAGAATGTTTGGGAATCGGGGCTGGGGCAGAAAGCCTGGATGCATAAACGCATCGGAATGGCCTATTCAAAGTCGATATCAGGTCCTTGGAAGCGTGTAGATCAGCCCATTTTGAATCCTAGGCAGGGCGAGTGGGACGCTTCCATAACATCCAATCCTTCTCCGGTAGTTTTGCCAAATGGCAAGGTATATCTGATCTATAAATCATCACCGGTGAATTATAATCCCCCTTTGCTATTGGGGGCAGCACAAGCTGATTCGTTCTTGGGACCATATCTTCGTTTGTCTGATAAACCTATTTTTTCTTTCCATAGCAATCAAAATCATGAAAATGATGTGGAAGACCCGTTCGTATGGCATAATGGTCTGCAATTTGAATTGATTATGAAAGACCGCTATGGCAAAATCTGTGGGGAAGAGGGGGGTGGTATCCATGCATATTCGAAAGATGGAATCGATTGGCATCTGTCAAAAGCCGTCAAAGCTTATTCCAAGACGATTCGCTGGAATGATGGTACTGTAAGTCATCAAGCTAATTTTGAACGGCCATTTTTACTATTTGAAAATGGGAAACCGACACATCTTTTTGCTGCTACAGGAGATGGATCCGAGTCCTATCAGTTTGAACGGACCTGGAATATGGTCATTCCATTGAGGGGATAGTATTTTGCCGGTTCACTGGACAACCTTCATTTGGTTCAAATAGAAAAAAGCCCCAATAAATTGCAATTTATCGGGGCTTATTAAGTTATCACAAAGTAGTTCTTTTACATCAATCTGCTGCAATGCCTATTTTTCTGTATTAAATTAGCGTGTGAGGCTATTGTTCGCTGATTCGACATCCGCAAGTCGAAGAGATGGATCTATCGTGATTGTTTTTGGTGCCTTATTGACTGAAATTTTATATTCTGGGTTGGTCCAGAACCAATCTGTCAGTACTGTACGTTTTATACCCTGATAGATCTCAAAATTTTCCTCCGGTTTTTCACCGCGCATTTCACGCAAAGGAATGTAAAATAGCTCTTTGCTTCCATCTTTATATTCTACAAGTATATCGAGTGGCATCGCAAAGTTTGATTTATTGAGCAGTTGAATTTCTGAATCGCTTACATGACCGATTGCATAGTCAATTTGACGTGTGGTATTGATAAATAAATTGAAATACCATTTCAGGTTTATTCCGGATACATCCTCTGCAACACGCTTGAAATCATTAGGTGTCGGGTGTTTGAATTTCCAGATGTCGTAGAATTTCAAAAAGGTTTTCTCTAGATTTTCCTGACCGATAATGTAGCCTAATTGCTCCGCCAGAACAGCACCCTTATTGTAAGCTTCATTACTATATCCGTAATTCGTATTGTAATAATCTGCAAGTAGACTCATCGGCTCTTCTTTGCCTGAAAGTGCTAATTTATAATAAGCGCGATAAGCATCGATAAGTGGATTGGATGCAATGGCTCCGCGTTTTTCGAAGAGATGCTGCATCGCCAATTCTTCGACATAGGAAGTGAATCCTTCGTCAAACCACTCATCTACGGTTTCATTGATTCCGAACAAATGTTGATACCAGGAGTGAGCAGATTCGTGGAAGATGACACCAACAAGGCTTTTGAGATTACGGCCTCCAGTAATCAGGGTTGCGGTTCCATATTCCATACCACCGTCGCCGCCTTGGATAATAGTATAGGTAGGCCAAGGATAGGTGCCGAACTTAGCGCTGCAAAAATCGAAAAATTCAGTAGATAGGCCCAAGGCCGTCTTCCAGTTTGAAATAACTTCTTTGTCTGTTGGAAGATAAACCGTATACACTTTTATTCCATTCTTGCTGGAAGCGGAGTCTACCACAAATTTCGGATCCGCCGCCCATACAAAATCATGGATATTTTGGGCTTTGTAATGCCATGTCGCCTTACCATTGTTTGCTTTTACTTTGGCTTTTGCCTGATAGCCTTTTACCTCATCGGGATTTTGAAGAACACCCGAAGCACCGACCACATAGTTTTTATTGAGGTGTATGGTAACGTCAAAGTTGCCGAAAGGCGCTATAAACTCACGGCCGATATATTCATCGAGATGCCAGCCGAATTCATCGAACTGTGCCATCTTCGGATACCATTGCGCCATAGAAAGCGCTACACCTTCCGCCGAATTGCGGCCTGACCTCCGGATCTGTTCAGGTACCTGTGCAGTCCATTCTATATTAAAATTTGCTGTTTCGCCATCTGCAATCGCGGAGGGTAGGGTAACTTCTAAGATCGTACCATCAATCTTATAGCTTGTATTGACCCCATTCATGCTGAGGCTTTTGATTTTTTGGTAACCGATTTGATTGGGTTGCAGGGTTTCGATACGGCTCTGCAATATTGGTTTTTCTTTGGTGCCAATATTTGATACCATTCGCTTATCAGGGTCGCTGATATTTTTCAACCGATAATCCATCATTGATCCTGGTTGAAAAGCGTTAAAATATAAATGAAAATAAACTTTTTTTAAGGATTGGCCTGAATTGTTGCTATACTTCAAAGCCATTTTTCCATCATATTGATAAGCCTTTTCATCCATGTTGACATCCATTGTATAGTCAACTTTCTGCTGCCAGAATCCTTTTCTCTGGGCCTTTAGCTCTTGTCCCCAAATATTTATTACACATAAAAGTGCAAAAAAGGATAATATTTTGATTTTCATGTTTCAAACTTACAAAATTGTCTCAAGAAATGCCGATTAATCACCCTAATCGAGGTAAATGTCATCAAATCTTGACGAAAAATGATTTGATTATTAATAATTGGCTTGGTTTTGGTTAGAAAATTTATCTATTGAGTTAACAAATATTACAAATAAATTTATGGAAAATCTGTATTATAAGCCTTCGGGGAAGGTGCCTGCTTTAGCATTAATCGGTTCACTTGTGTTAGGTATTGTCGGGGCAATTGTTCTGGCCATTATCTACATCGCTTTACAATGGTTTATTCCGATTGTCTATTTCAATGTATTTATCACACTTGGGTTTGGCGCAGGACTGTTCTATCTGCTCAATTTTTGTTTCAAACAGTGGAAGCTAAGAAATAAAGGCGTTGCGATTATCATCACGCTGATTGTTGCCCTAGTTGGTTTTTACGCACAGTGGGCGCTGTTCGTTTCACTGATGTATAATGCTGAGGGTACCATGGGTGGAGACACTTGGGTAAAATCTTCTTTTAGTCTGGAAGGTTTTAAAGCGTTTTTTATGCATCCATCTTTTATCTGGGAGGCGCTGCAGGGGCTAAATGAGGTTGGTACGTTTACCTTGAAGAAGTCACCAGTCTCCGGAGCAATGCTCTGGGCCGTCTGGGCTATTGAAATGGCAATCATCCTTATTACACCCGTCATCATGGCTTTTCGTGGGATTACCATTTATCCTTTTTCAGAAAAAGACGAAATGTGGATGAAAAAGAGAATTTTGCCCGGAAGATTAAAATTTATTGAGGACAAAGACGCAATGGCGAACACATTGGCAAATCATGATTTTGCCTATGTCTACGATCACCTTTCCGATGAGGAAGAGCATTTTTCTTTTGCGACTGCAGAAGTGTATGAATCGGATACTGATGACCATCAATATCTGACCATCTATAACCATCAATTTGTCGAGAAGAAAGGGAAGGTGGAAGAGAAGAAGGATGAGATTATTGAATTCCTGCGAATTAATAGGAACAGTCTATAAAAGCTCCTTAATAACTACGATAACAGAAAGACAAAATAGCTCCAGTGATAAATTCTGGAGCTATTTTGTTTAGCAGTTTATTTAACCAGTATTCCACCTTTAGCTTTCCAGTCATTGATGGATGCGCTGTATATTTTAACGTCTTTAATCCCATGTGTAGCCAAGATCGAAGCTGCAATCGTCGCCCGATCCCCAGATTGGCAATGCAAGTATAATTCTTTCTCTTGATCAATCTTGTCTAGGTGGTTTTCAATTGTTCCTACGAAGAGATGTGTGGCATTGGGCAAGTGTCCTTCGGTGAATTCTGCAGTGTTCCTGACATCTAAGATTTGAACGTTGGAATTTTTAAATACCTTATTCATTTCCTGGAATCCAATGAGCTGCTGGCGTTCCAAAGAAATTCCCAATTGAGGAATGGCATCAGCTGTAATATATCCGACAACATTGTCAAGACCAATGCGCATTAACTTACGTGCAATTTCGTCCTGTTCGTTTTCATCCATGATAAGAATAAATGGCTTTGTGTAATCCAATATCCAGCCAGCCCAGGTATTGAATGTTCGATTATGTTGTATGTTGATGCTGCCCGGGAGATAACCTTGAGCAAAATCAAATTTATTTCGTGTATCAATAACTGTCGTACCAGACTGATATAATCTATTGAACTCTTCCATCGAGAGCTTGGGATACTGAGGTACGCTCGTTTGTAGCGGACGCCTGATTTTGTTGAGTTTCTTCATCATGGCAAAATAACGTGGTGGCTCAGGCTGTCCATCCAAAAGTTCAGTGACAAAACCACTTTCATTATTTTGATATTGAAGTGCCCAGTTGCGAATCCGTTCGTAGCCAACGGTTGAACTAGGTACGGCGCCCAATGCTTTACCACATGCCGAACCGGCGCCATGGGCAGGCCACACCTGGATATAATCCGGCAGGGTCAAAAAAAGCTGTAAAGACTTAAACATCTGCTGTGCACCAATTTCTTTGGTACCGATGAGTCCAGCTGCATTCTCCAAAAGATCTGGACGGCCGATGTCTCCAACAAATACAAAATCACCTGTAAATATCATCACCGGATCCATTGTTGCCGGAGTATCAATTAGAACAAAACTAAGGCTTTCAGGAGTATGCCCCGGTGTGTGAAGCACCTTAAAAATTAGATTTCCAAGGTGGATCTGGTCACCATCTTTTAATCCAATATGTGGAAACTCATATTGCCAGTCTTCGCCCCCTTCGTCTGAAAGGTAACATTGGGCGCCAGTTAGTTCGGCTAATTCCAATGTTCCGGAGAGATAATCAGCATGGATATGTGTTTCGGCAATATGTGTAATTTTTAAATTGTTTTTTGCTGCAATCGCTAAGTAAGTGTCGACATCTCTTTTGGGGTCAATTACTAGGGCAACACCTTTGGCCTGACAGCCAATTAAATAACTTGAATGTGCTAAAGATGACTCGAAAATGTGTTGAAAAAACATAATATATGATTTTTAATGATTTACGAATTGAATGATTTCGACCATAAGTATTAAGATACCGATACTGATCAGGAAATAACCGAAAATCCCCTGTAATCGCACCACTTCCAGTTTGTCTTTCCATTTGGAACCCATCTGAAGGCCTATTAAAGTGATTAACGTAAAAGTAAGCAATATCGGCCAATTCATGTGGTTCAACAGCTGGTAGTTCGCAATCAGACCAAAGGAGGCGTTTAACCCAATGATGAATAGTGATGTCGCGATAGCCTTTTTTAATGGAATGCCCAACAATAGCACCAAAGAAGGAACAATAATAAAGCCACCTCCGGCACCCACAAGTCCTGTCATGATACCAACGAGTAAACCTGCAATAATTATTTTTAAAACTTGACCAATATGCATTGTGACGGCTGATATTTCGACCTGTTTCCTTCTGCGGATCATTGCCAGAGCGGAAATCAGGATAACAATCGAAAACAGCAGCATAATAACGTGATTTCTGGAGACCGCCATTTCCGCAAGATGAAATTGCGTTGGTATGGCAACCAACAGGTGGCGCTTGGTCAGGTAGACTGACACTAAGGAAGGGATCAGGAAAATAGCTGTAGTTTTTAGATCTACCTCACCATTAGTCACTGGTTTGACCGAACCTATCAGGGCCAGTATTCCAATGGAAAACAGGGAATAATCAAGCGCATATTGTGGTTCAACATGAAATAGGTACACGAAGATCGGTAGTGTTAAAATACTGCCGCCACTCCCCATCAAACCCATGGATAGCCCAACTAAAATCGCTAATAAAAAACCAATTATAAATAGTAGTTCCATTTGCCCTAAATTAAATGCTTTCTTTAAAATGAACCTTTGAAGTGGATTATCAGCTTTTTCTCATTTAAGCACAGCGCGGATAGCGGTAAATCAAAACTCAATGAGGCAATTTGTTTCTCAGTACACCATAGATCCATGTTCCCAAGATGGCAAAGAGCAATACAATGCCCAATGTCCAATAGCCAGAACCGATCAACGCAAACATGGGACCCGGGCAGGCTCCAGTCAATGCCCAGCCAAGTCCGAAGATGGTCCCCCCTGCCAAATAGCGTGTGATACTTTTGTCCTTGTCCAGAAAGACGATTGGCATGCCATTGCTGTCTTTGACCTGTTTGCGCTTTATAAATTGTACAAGTATAATCGCTGTTGCAAGTGCCGTGCCTATCATACCATACATATGAAAGGAGCGGAACTGAAACATCTCATAAATACGATACCAGGAGGCCGCTTCTGATTTGTATAAAATGATCCCAAATAAGATCCCGATCAATATAAATTTTGCTGCTTTCATTTATGCGAAGATTAAAGGAAATAAGAAGTGAACCATGATAATTCCACCTATAAAAAATCCAATGACAGCGATTAATGAGGGAAGCTGGAAATTACTGAGTCCTGAGATAGCGTGTCCTGATGAACAGCCTCCGGCGTATCTTGTTCCGAATCCAATCAATAGTCCGCCAATGCTTAGTATTAGAAACTGAAACCAGGAGCCATTAAAAATAAAGATAGATTCGGGAAGATAGCCCTGTAGCTGATCAATTATTCCCAGTTCCTTTAAATCAGCGACACTTTTTGCATTGATTTGCGCAGCGGCCCCGTCACTTAAAAAGTAATGGGCTATGAATCCTCCAATGGCGGTCCCGAGTACCACAAGAAGGTTCCAGGATTGCGTCTTCCAGTCGAAGCGAAAAAAAGAGGATGATTTACCGGCACCTAATACCGTACACATTGTCCGCAGATTGTTCGACATACCGAAATCCTTCCCCTGTTTTAGCAACAAGTACATGACTAATGCAATTAAAGGCCCTGAAATATACCAAGGCCATGGTTGTTTGATGTATTCCAATAACATAGCTTGTTCTAAAGTTATATGACAAAGGTACATAGCGCTATTACAAAAAACGGTAACAAATGTTACCGTGGAATGTGCTTTATTACATATCGTAATATTCAATGTTGGCTTCCTTGAGGGCCTCGACTAATAAGGGTAAGTCATCTTCTTTTTGAAATAATTTGTTGCGCCAGGTGCGAAAAGCGGAACCTTTGTTTTGGTTTATGATAATCAAATTTCCACCCGAGCGTCTGAGATTTCGGATATGTGAAATGTTGCTCAATGGGAATTCAATAGTTTTCTTTGAATTGCTGATGGTGAGTATATCTGTGTCCAATCGCCATGTTGAATCCAGTGTAGAACACTTGATCGCCAGATAAAGCGCCAAGGGAACCATCAGAAGAGCTATAATGATCTTATAAATTTCCTGAATCGGAACTTTTGACATCCCTATCCCTATCAATAGAATCGAGGTCAATAGAATAAACATGTATCTTCCGCGATGCAATGTTGAAAGATAGAATGTCTTTGGATTACTCTGCATACTTTTTTATAAACTTTCCTTGAGCATTAATATAGTAAAAATTCTCCAGGTCTTCGCTGACCAAGGCTAATCCATTTTCAAAGGTTTGTGCATTTTGAAATTTAAAAGGAATGACCACTTTGCCACTGTAGTCTATATAGCCATATTTGTTGTCTTTAAAAACCAATAATAATTTCTCGCCAGCAAAAGATAAGAACTCCTGACTTGTAGGTAACAATTTTTTACCGGATTTGTCAACTAACTGATAGGCTTGGTTTTCAATAATCAGTGCCAGGTGGTCACTGTATTCAGCTATTGTCTCATATTTTGCGGGAATCAATATATTGCCTTTCAGATCGAGCACACCTGTATAGTCCCCTTCGGTGTACAGCGCGTGGCTTAAGCTGGGAATGGAGATGAAATCATATTTTGCAGCGAGCAGTAGTTTTCCTGTATAATCCAATAGGCCATACTTTTGGTCTTTCATAAAGACTAACGGTGCACCTTCCGAATCTAAACTTAACGATTCATATTGACATGGGATAACTTCTCTACCTTGTAGGTCGATCAGGCCAAACATCTGGGCTGCATCGGTGACGATTGCGTAATCACCCACGTAGGCATAGATGGACGCATATTTTGCAGGAGTGAGTTTATTGCCTAAGCTGTCCTGTACGCCAAAATATTCAGTAGTAGAGTCCTGATACCAAGATAAATGGTCATTTAATGCAGAGTCAGCAGCGGCTTCTTCGGCTTCCCCTTCTTCATAACCTTCTGGAATTTCGAATAAGGCCGTATCATAAGGGACTTCTTCAACTGTAGTCGCCTGAATTCCTAAACCTTCTGCACCGATATAAAGGGCTGCTCCGGGCACCTTTTCGAGATAGTCATAAGTGCCCCAGTATAATTTGGGCAATTGTTCTGCATACCAGACTGTGATCTCAGTTTTTTTATCTTTACTGCCGGCCAGGTTGAATATCGCCTTTTTGCAGGGCAAGCCCGCGATAACTTTCTTTTCATTCGGGACTAGACTGATTTCAAAATCACTGGAATAAGCATAATCAGCACCTTCTGATGTTTCAATAAGCTTGCCGGACGCCAAATCGGTCGGTGTGTAGGTTTTGCTGTTTTCATCTATCAGATAGGAAGTCTCTTCTTTTATATTGCTAATCTGTACTGATTTTCCAAAAAGTAGTGTTTCTACGCGCATCTGATCGTTGCAGATATAGGCATGCATCAATGCCTCTCCGCTACCGGCCAATATTTTGATAAATTCGGAACTTGATGTGTCTGTACCTGTTTCGGGATCTGCAAACTGATAGGTGATTTTGAATAGTTTTTGTTGAGCCGAACCGGTTTTAACAAAAATTAATGTGAATAATGCTATGCAAAGGAAAAAATGTTTCATTAGGAATACAAATTAAAATACGAATGTATTGAAATTTGACTGGTTTGTGAAATAATCTTTTGTCATTTGAGAAAAATCATGCAAAAATTTTGATATTATTGTGAGCGAATGCCATTTTGTAAAATAAGTGATTAAAAGCAGACCGGAGGTAACTCTGTTGCTTATATCATCGTAAAAAGTATCATATAAAAGTCAAGAAAGAGTGAATTTCATGATAGACAACGGTTTATATAAGAGCTGTGCTGATATTTTTGTATTTTACAAACCTTAAATTTACTTTTTAAAACAATATCTGTGGAACTATTGCTTATAGAAGACGAACCGTCGGTCATATCATTAATAGAAAGAGGGCTAAAGGAAGAAGGCTATAACATTAGCATTGCAATGGATGGCTATACTGGGTTGAAAATGGCCGGCTTAAATCATTATGACCTCATTTTGCTGGATGTCATGCTGCCGGGGATGAATGGTCTGGATGTCTGCAAAAACATCCGTATGTCCAATAATGAGATTCCTATAATTATTCTAACAGCATTAAACCAAACAGAGGATATTGTTGCGGCTTTTGAACGTGATGCTGACGACTATCTCACCAAACCGTTTCGTCTGGAAGAACTAAAGGCCAGGATCAATCGCTACAGCCGTAAATCCAAAACCGTTAGCGAACAAAAGAATGTGCTGACGTTCGACGATCTGCAACTGGATCGGGACAGTAAATCGGTACAACGAGGAAATACGCCCATCATACTCACAGCTACGGAGTTCCGTTTATTGGAATTCTTAATGCTCAATCGAAATAAAGTATTAACGCGGATAGATATCCTGGAGGAAGTATGGGGGATGGACGTCGATCTAAGTACGAATGTCGTGGATGTGTATGTCAATTATCTTCGGAAAAAGATTGACAAACAGTTTGCACGTAAATTAATCCATACGGTTATCGGTATGGGCTATGTCATCCGTCATGAAAATTAGGACCAAGATTGTACTTTTATTTTCGATCATCAGCACGCTTTTGCTTGTTGTCTTTGCCCTTTATGTTTCTTATTTTACCTACGATAGTTTGCAGACTAAGTTTTTTCACCGGTTAGAAGAAAATGCAGTTATCGTCGGCGATCATATTGTGCACCAAAAGGAAGAAAACAAAGAATTATATATTCAGGTAAAACGCAAATACCTCAAGCAGCTGTCTGAAGGGACAGATCATTTGCTGCGGGTGGTGAAAGGCAGCGACAGTATTCGGTTTAAACCTAACTTACCTATGCCCATGAGCTTCTATAAGGAAGTCATTAAGAACGGCAAAGGTAGGTATATGCACAACGAAACTGCATTTGTTGCGGTATTCTTTAACGACAATCTCCATCATGACAATCTTATCGTCGTATCCGAAGGTATAGATGAGTATGGACATGACGAGCAGCGTCACCTAGACCGTACCCTGATAACAGGTGGGTTTTTAGCCATTTTACTGATTATCCTCATGTCATTTTATTTTGCGGACCGACTGCTCAAGCCAATAAAGGATATCAACCGTGATTTAGGGAAGGTGGATATTTCAAATCTGGACTATAGACTTTTCAGTAAATTCAGTAACGCCAAAGATGAACTTGGCGTACTGATCGCGAACCTGAATTCTATGCTCAATCGCCTGGATATTTCTGTGCAGTCCCAGCAGAGTTTTATCGGTAATGCGTCCCATTCGCTGAAAACCCCTTTGACAATCATTGGCGGTGAGGCAGAGCTGGCGCGGAATCTTATCCCTAGAGAACATGAAGCGTATTACTCGTTAGAGACAATTGCAAAATATGCCGATAAAATGGAACTTATTATTAATAATTTGCTCCAATTGTCCCGTATGGGCTTTAAAGGGGAGGTAGATAATAAAGTAATCATCCGTATTGATGAATTGCTCTATGAAATTTATAAAGCGGAACGAAGCATCTATAAGGATTTTCGGCTGTCTTTTGATCTTACCCAGATCCCCGAGGATAGTGATGAGCTAACTGTCTTTGCAAATCCTGATTTATTTTATATTGCTTTTAGTAATATCATCTCCAATGCATATAAATATGGTAATGGCGAGCAGATACAGATTGCCATCAGCTGTGATGACCAAAATATTACAGTTAAAATATTTGACAAAGGCATCGGAATTCCTCAGAAAGATCAACCCCATATTTTTACTTCTTTTTATCGTGCTTCCAATGTGGGGGATATCTATGGAAATGGCCTTGGCCTTGTTTTAGCCAAAAATATCTTTGATCTACATGGTGCGGAGCTAACCCTAATCTCAGCCGAAGGACAAGGTACCCAAGTGCTTGTCAAATTGCCAAAAATTATGTTCTAATCTGATTTTAATCTCATCCTTATTCCATTTTTAATTCGCCATGATATACTTGTACACGAATTAGGTATATCATATGAAACCATCATGATTTATTCAAACATATAAAAGAATAAATCTGATCGCTTCATCACGAATAAAAAGCGATTTAAAACGGATGAAAAAAACACTTTCACTTATTACAACCTTGGGTTTGGGCGTTGTGACATTAAATGCACAGACTCAGACTCCAGTGGATTCTATTCCCGCAGAAAGAAATAGCTTATTATCCAGAAGTAGTTTATTGTCAAAAGAACCAGCCAGAGCAAAATCATTTCAATTGGACGTTATGTTGCGCGCTGGTCTGCAATCTGATAATGGGGATGGCTCTGGCCAGGCGAAGGCTAATTTGGATGATGCCCGTATTTTGATGAGCGGTGACTACAACGAGCAGCTTTCTTATAAAGTACGTTTTCGACTGAATAGATCATTTGCACCGACCAGTCAGGACAATGGTTCAAGGGCATTGGATATGGCCTACATCAAATATAAGTTCGGTAAAGATCTCAAATGGTCGGTCACAGCAGGTAAGCAGAGTGCCATTGTGGGGAGCTACGAGTTTGAAAACAATCCAATTTACGAATATAAATTCACGGATTATGTTGATCGCATCCTGAATTTATTTGTAGTCGGCGGAACATTGTCCTACGAAGTTAATCCCAATCATTCCTTACATGCGCAAGTGTATAATACCACAAACGACAGCTTTATGGATGTGCACAGCAAAAATGGGTTTGCAGTAGGTGATCTGGAGCGTTCTGATGTGCCAATGGGTGCTTATTTTACTTGGGTAGGTGCCTTTCTGGAAAAAAAAATAAACACAAAATGGTCTTATAATATCTCTCAGTTTGCAAAGGGACATACCAATCATTCCATTTCCTTGGCAAACAAGCTTAAAACGCCAAAACAGATGCTCTATTTGGATTTGCAATATTCCTATCTGGGGGTTGACCATGCGCTGATTGCTTCATCTGCCATCAACGACTTTTACGGACGTACGGGTACGGGGCGCGTTTTGGCAAAGGATGTCAGTTATACCTCCGCAATCCTTCGGTATGATCAATTTTTGAGTAAAAAATGGGAGGTAGCGCTGAAAGGTGGTTATGAGACTGCTGGAGCAAAAGACGATGATGAAGTTGGTAAAAATTTTCGTCAAAACTGGACATATTTTGCAGCCTTGCAACATAAGCCTTTTCATAATCAGGATCTGCGATTTTACCTTGGTTATGTAGGTAATACCGTAGACTACAAAGGGCATATGAAAATCGACAAAAGCCAATATAACCGTGTTGCCTTTGGCGCATACTTTACAATTCCGGTCTTGTAATAATTCCTTTAACAAAATAACAAACAGATATTTTTTATGCGTTTAACACCGAGAGAAACAGAGAAGCTGCTATTGCATTTAGCAGGAGAATTGGCAGCAAAGCGACTAAAGCGTGGGGTGAAACTAAATTATCCCGAATGTATTGCCTATATCAGTGCGCAGATCATGGAGGAAGCAAGAGACGGACGCTCTGTTGCTGACTTAATGTCTTATGGTACGACCTTATTGAAAAGAAGCCAGGTCATGGAAGGTGTCCCTGAGATGATCCATGATGTGCAGATTGAGGTTACTTTTCCGGACGGCACCAAGTTGGTCACCGTTCATGATCCTATCCGTTAATAAAAATTAAAATAATATGATTCCAGGAGAATACATTTTAAAGAAAGAAGAGATCAAGGCAAATGTGGGCCGAAGGACCACTAGCGTTGTTGTAAAAAATGAGGGCGATAGACCGATTCAGGTGGGATCGCACTATCATTTTTTTGAGGTGAATAAATTGCTGTCCTTTGACCGGGAAAAGGCATTTGGCATGCGCCTGAATATTCCAGCAAGTACAGCAGTACGATTTGAACCAGGTGAACAGAAGTCCATTATTCTGGTTGAATTTGGCGGGAGTAAAGAAATCCACGGGTTTAATGGATTGACAAATGGGAAGTATACTGATCAGCATGTCAAAACTAAAGCCGTTGAGAAAATGAAAAAATTAAAATTCAGACAATCTAAATAATATAGCATGGGAGGATGGAATAGACGCGAATGGATTAAGGTTGTAGGACTCACTGCATTGGGTTCTACTGTTGGTCTACATGCGCTTGGTTTAGATAAACTAGGTTTAGATAAATCATCTGTTAAATATATTGATGGGGAGCTTTATATCCCTAGAGAGAAATATGCTGCTCTTTTTGGCCCGACAACGGGTGATAAAGTGCGTTTAGCTGATACGGAGCTGTTTATAGAAATTGAAAAAGATTTCAACGTATATGGCGAAGAGAATAAATTCGGTGGGGGTAAAACGATCCGTGACGGTATGGGACAATCTGCCCGTGCATTGCGCGATGAAGACGTATTGGATTTTTGTATTACCAATGTGATCATTATTGACCATTGGGGTATCGTAAAGGGGGATATTGGTATCAAAGACGGGAAAATCGTTGGTATCGGAAAAGCAGGTAATCCTGACGTACAGGATGGCGTCACCAAAGGAATGATTATCGGCGCATCTACCGAAGTTCATGGTGGTGCGGGTTATATTCTTACTGCTGGTGGTATTGATACGCACATTCACTTTATATCACCACAGCAGATCGAGACCGCATTGTATTCTGGGGTAACCACATTTATTGGTGGTGGTGCTGGCCCAGCAGATGGTACTCTTGCGACGACTGTTACATCAGGTAAATGGTATATCGAGCGTATGTTTGAAGCATTTGAAAACTTACCGATCAACGTTGGTTTCTTTGGTAAAGGTAACGTTTCGACAACAAAGCCGATCGAAGAGCAAATTGAAGCTGGTGCATTGGGGGTGAAAATCCACGAAGACTGGGGTGCTACACCTGCAACAATAGATGCCGCGTTAAAAGTTGCTGATAAGTATGACGTACAGGTGGCTATACACACAGATACATTGAATGAAGCTGGTTTCTTGGAAGATACCGTTGCTGCCATCGACGGTCGTGTTATTCATACCTTCCACACCGAAGGAGCTGGTGGTGGTCACGCACCTGATATCATCAAAATAGCGATGTATCCAAATATCCTTCCTGCATCTACCAATCCGACAAAACCATTTACAGTGAATACTGCAGAGGAACACCTGGATATGTTGATGGTCTGTCACCACCTGGATAGAAATGTAAAAGAAGACGTTGCTTTCGCTGATTCACGTATCCGTCCACAGACGATTGCCGCTGAGGATATTCTTCAGGATATGGGGGTATTCTCCATTATGAGTTCGGATAGCCAGGCGATGGGGCGTGTGGGGGAGGTGATCTCGCGTACATTCCAGACCGCACATAAAATGAAAATACAGCGTGGACCGTTGGCTGAGGATAAGGGTAAAGATAATGACAACTTCCGTGTAAAACGTTATGTGTCCAAATTTACGATCAACCCCGCAAAAGCGCACGGAATTGATAAATATATTGGATCTATCGAAACAGGTAAATATGCCGATCTGATCTTATGGAAACCCGAATTATTCGGTGTGAAGCCAGAAATGATAATCAAAGGCGGTATGATCCTAGGTGCGAAAATGGGGGATGCAAATGCGTCCATTCCTACACCACAGCCAATTATCTACCGGCCGATGTTCGGAAATTATGGTAAAGCGGTGTCAAGACTGTGTTTTAACTTCGTTTCAAAAATATCGCTGGAGAATGGAAATATCCAGAAATTGAATTTATCACGTAAATGTTTGCCAGTAGAAGGCTGTCGTACAGTGATGAAAAAGGATATGGTACATAACCATGCCACACCTAATATCGTGGTCAATCCAGAAACGTATGAAGTAACGGTGGATGGTGTGTTAGCGACTTGTGAGCCGTTGAGCGAACTTCCGATGGCACAACGTTACTTCCTGTTCTAATTTGAATATATGATTTTAGCAAGAGACGTTAAAGGCAATATTTGGGCAGCTAGCAAGGAGCATGATGCTAGAGAACTCGATTTTTTAGAGCTTGAATGGTTTGATACTGAGCGGCGTGTCATTCGGGGATTTACCGTTCAAGGCCGGGAGATCGGATTTAAAAACCTGGGTGAAGACTCTTTGTTTGATGGTGATGTCCTGTTTGAAGCAGAGGAGTTCCGTATCGTTGTCCGAATATTGCCCTGTCCTTGTTTGGTCGTACGACCAAAAAATGTATTGGATATGGCAAGAATATGTTTAGAAATAGGCAATAAACATATCCCAGTTTTTATCAACGCAGCTCATGAAATCATAGCGGCTTACGAAAATCCGCTGTGGGAACAATTACAGCGGGCGGGATTTGCACCAACGCAAGAGTCACGGGTAATCGAACGCACGCATACATTGCGCATCCATCAGTATGCCGTAGTGCAAAATAAAATCACACTAGCAAAGGGGGTATAATATGAATCCATTGTTGACATTGATGCAGATCAATGATTCCGTTTTTCCGATTGGAGGATTCACACATTCCTATGGATTGGAAACCTATATAACCAAAGGTCTCGTACATGACTCGAAAACTGCCAAAGAGTACGCGCAGACTTTATTGGAACATAGCTTCTATTACAATGATGCGGCCTTTTTTCATAAGACATGGCAGTTATGCGAGACAAAGGCAACAAAGAAAAAGGTAGCAGAATTAGATGCCTTGATCACAGCCTTTAAAGCGCCTTATGAAATTCGGGATGCAAGTAAAAAACTAGGAATACGTTTCTTGAAACTGACTGAAAAACTGCAGCCGGTTAAACGTTGTTCAGCTTATTTAAAAGCAATAAACACCCAAGAACTGCATGGGCATTACGCCATGGCATTTGCCATGTTTGCACATGCACAGGGAATTAGTTATACAGATGCACTGAGCGCATTTTATTATAATTCACTCAATGGTATTATGACCAACTGCGCAAAACTGGTCCCTATTAGTCAGATGGATGCACAGCAGATTCTGTTTAAGTTGCAGCCATTGATCAACAAGTTGGTTGCAGCGCAACCAGCGTTAGAAGAGGATTTAATCGGTAATTGTTGTATCGCGCAGGATATCCGCTGTATGCAACATGAAAAGTTATATACACGTATCTATATATCGTAAAAGCAAGATTACTGTTTATACTTAAAATTTATTTTATCTGATTGAGTGATTTAAATTTTAAGCGGAGTAAATTTCATCTAATCGATGGAAAAAATAATGTGAAAAAAATTATACGGATGAAAAAGACGTCAAAAAGAAATTATGTGAAAATTGGTGTTGCCGGACCTGTTGGATCGGGCAAGACTGCTTTGATCGAACGATTGACACGTTCGATGTCTGCAGATTACAGCATATGTGTTGTTACAAATGATATTTATACACGTGAAGATGCGATGTATCTGCAGCAAAATTCGGCACTCCCGGCTGAACGCATTATTGGTGTAGAGACCGGCGGATGTCCACATACGGCGATCCGTGAGGATGCATCAATGAATATTGAAGCTGTGGAAGAATTGGCTGGTCGTTTTGAGGATGTGGAGCTTATTTTTGTTGAAAGTGGGGGGGATAACCTGACAGCAACGTTCAGCCCTGATCTAGCGGATTTAACCATCTTTGTTCTTGATGTTGCCGAAGGAGAAAAAATGCCGCGCAAAGGTGGGCCAGGTATCACACGCTCAGACTTATTATTGATCAATAAAATTGATTTGGCGCCCTATGTACACGCAGATTTGGAGGTCATGCGCCGGGATACATTGCGCATGCGTGGAGAACGTCCTTTTATTTTCACAAATCTGATGACATTAGAAGGATTGGAAGACGTAAAGAAATGGATCAAAGAGTACGCTTTATTAGAACAAGTAGGCTAAAAACAATAGGATATGGATAGTAAGATAGTATTAAATGTAGCCAAAGAGGAAGGTAGAAGCAGGCTGAAAGAAAGCTATCACAATGCGCCTTATAAATTGACCCATTATGGAGCAGCGAATCTAACTGACCATCTGGAAATGATTATCATGAGTGCATCACCCGGTATTATGGATACAGATCATCTTCATATTGATGTCCATGTAAAGGAAGAGGCCCAATTAAAGCTGTTTACGCAGTCTTTCAATAAATTGCACCCGATGAAAACGGGTGCCAGCCAGCATACAGATGTACAGGTAGCATCGGGGGGGATATTGCATTACATCCCACATCCGGTCACGCCTTTTAAAGACTCTATATTCAAGGCGACCAATCATATTCATCTGGCCGAAGATGCGGTTTTGATGTGGGGTGATATCATCAGTGTCGGGCGGATTTATATGAAAGAAGCATTTGAATTTGATCGATTGCATACACAGACTAAGATTTTCAGATCTGGAAAACTGGTTTTTATTGATAATCAGCTGTTGCAACCAAAAATGCAGCCCATCCAAAAAATGCTCTTCTTTGAAGGCTACACCCATCAGGCGACCTTTTTATTTTCCGCTCTTTTCGCTCAGGAATTAAAGAATGAGCTTGATGAAATATTGACTGTAGAATATAATGATATCTCTTATGGGTTTACACAGGCTTCATCGGATGTAGTCATCCTTCGGGCGCTGGGTTCTGACGGTGAGTTGCTCTATGATTTTCTGCAAATGTTGGGGCAACTGTGCTGGGACTTTACCATGCATAAACTGTCGGAGTCAAAAGAAGTTGAAGTTATCGAAAATGAGGAGACGGAGACTTCGCCGGTTGTGGCGGGAACAGTTGTGACAGAAATAGCTGTTGCAGAAAAGAAAAGCGCAGCCAGTCCACGGAAAAGGAGGGCAAGCAAAAATAAAACAGAGGAAGGACTGAAATATGCGTAAATCGAAAGAGCCGACAGAAATCCTCATTGAGTCCATTCTCAATTTTGAGCATGTTAAATTCAATCGTGAATCGGATATTTTGGATCTTTCCTACTTTGAAGTAAATAAACGCGTTATCCATCGAAAAACGCGTAAGGGCAACACGGTCAAGATACAGCGGGATGACAGTACGGCCCTACAGTCGGGACAATGTATCTATCATAGTGATGATTTGTTTATTCAGGTCAATATTTTGCCTTGTCTGTGTGTATTGCTTGACAGTCAGGATCTTTCTGTGGTCGGAGAATTCTGTTTTGATGTAGGCAATCGTCATTTGCCCGTGTATCTGAAAGCTGATGGACGCTTTGCTGTCTCCTATGACGGACGCCTATATCAGGCATTAAAAGAAAAATATAATGGTTCCATTGCTTTGGAGAATGCCATTTTGGAACCGGATGAACAGATTACATCGCTTCGCAATGCGAAAAAATAAGAGGTGAGTATTGGAATGCTTGTTTCAGGTTTTGATTTGATAGCGGCAGCCGATCTTTGTTTGCGCGCTGCTTGAAAATGCTGAAAAATTGTGCATTTTTGTTGTTATGACATTTGGTGCGGAATTGCAGGCCTGGTATCAACAACATAAGCGTGATTTACCATGGCGGGAAACAAAAGATGCCTATAAGATATGGCTTTCGGAGATTATCCTGCAACAGACTCGGGTAGAACAAGGCATGCCCTACTATTTACGATTTGTGGAACGGTTTGAGACTGTCGTTGACTTTGCCAATGCGGAGGAAGACGATATTTTACACCTTTGGCAGGGACTAGGTTATTATTCAAGGGGACGAAATATGCATAAGGCTGCACGAATTGTCCGTGACGAATATAACGGCATTTTTCCCGTGGACTATAAAACGCTGCTAAAACTTCCCGGTGTAGGCGAATATACAGCTGCCGCAATATCATCTTTTGCCAATAATGAGGCTCAGGCTGTACTGGATGGGAATGTGTTTCGTGTGCTATCGAGATACTATGGAATAGATACAGCGATCAATTCTACTGAGGGAAAGAAAATTTTTACGGCTATCGCTCAGGAGAATTTAGATCAAGACCATCCGGCGTTATACAATCAAGCTATCATGGACTTTGGGGCCACTCATTGTAAGCCAAAACAACCCTTGTGTATTACTTGTATGTTTAATACATCATGTTATGCCATTCGCCAAGGGGAAGTCGACCGACTGCCTGTTAAACTTAAGGGCAAGGCCAGCAGAGAACGGTATTTTAATTATTTTATCCTTAAAGACGAAGCGCAAATTTTGATGTCAAAGCGCGGAGAAGGCGATGTCTGGCAGAATTTATATGAGTTTCCCTTGGTCGAGTCCGATCGGACTTTAACGATACCGGAGATTCTTATAGATGAGCAATTTGTCCGGTATTTTGGGGAAAAGGCGGAGATCAAACTCCTGCAAAAACAAACTAAACATATTCTGAGCCATCAGAATATTTATGCGACATTCTTTGAAGTGCAGTTAAAGGGCGGTCTAAAACAAAAAAAATCCAATTGGGATTATGTATTTTTAAAAGATTTAGATAAATTAGCTAAACACAAGTTGATCTTTACCTTTTTGGAAAGATCCAATTTTTAACCATTTATGCTTTTAAATTATGTCAGGAGTTAACAAAGTTATTTTAGTGGGACATCTTGGAAAAGACCCCGAAATTCGATATTTAGAAGGCAATGTCTCCGTTGCCAGTTTCCCATTGGCAACTTCAGAAACGTATAACAAGGACGGAAAACGGGTCGAACAAACCGAGTGGCACAATATTGTCATGTGGCGAGGTTTGGCAGATGTGGCGGTAAAATACCTTACTAAGGGCAAATTGGTCTATATCGAAGGTCGATTACGTACGCGTACCTACGAAGATAAAGAGGGTATCAGACGTTATGCTACTGAGGTGGTTGCTGAGACATTTACTCTTTTGGGACGGAAATCGGATTTTGAACCAGCTGGAACTGCTAATACGGGAAATGTTGCAAGCACCCCGGCGCAGAAGGCCGAGGATAAAGAAATCGAAGTTGATTTTACTGAAAACGATCAGGAAGATAATCCGCTTCCATTTTAATCGAACTCGAAAGTAGCTTTGAATATTGAGCGGATATTATTTTACATTATATAGTTATGAGCAAAAGAGCAGATGAAAGTCTGCTCTTTTTGATTTTTAGTATACTCTTGCTTGCCTCTGACAGGGATGAAAAAATCATCTTACCGGTGTTTTTATGTTCAATGAGTTGATTACAAACAGGTTTATTCTGGTTGATCTTAATTGAAATTTTGCAGACAGGGATGTTTTCGAAGCCGTTTGAGAGATGGCTAAAATTTCTTTTTGGCAGAAATTTTGGCTATGTTTGTCGTAATTATGTTGCAAGATAAAATTACGCAGTATACTGAAGAAATTAAGGCGTTTGTGCCATCTTCTTCAGCCGATGTAGAAAATTTCAGATTGAAGTTTTTGGTTTCCAAAGGGATCGTAAAAAATCTTTTTGACGAATTCAAAACAGTTACTCCTGAAGAAAAACGTACTTTGGGGAAAGTACTGAATGAATTTAAGCAGTTGGCAGAAAATACATTCAAGGAAGCACAGGAGAAATTTGGTTCCGGTGAGAAGCAGAAATCCCAACAAATGGAGGGTGATTTAACATTGCCGGGTAATGGGTTTCAATTGGGATCCAGACACCCAATCTCATTGGTTCGCAAGGAAATTGTTGAGATCTTTAAAAAGCTGGGCTTCATCGTTTCTGAGGGACCAGAGATTGAAGATGACTGGCATAATTTCTCCGCGTTGAATTTCCCGCCTGAACATCCGGCGCGTGATATGCAAGACACATTCTTTATCAAAAAACAAGAAGGTAACGATATTACACTCAGAACACATACATCTTCTGTTCAGGTTAGACTCATGGAAGCTGGAAAACCACCTTTCCGTGCGATTATGCCCGGACGCGTGTATCGGAACGAAGCGATTTCTGCAAGAGCGCATTGTTTCTTTCATCAGGTAGAAGGATTATATGTGGATGAAAATGTTTCGTTTGCTGATTTGAAGCAGACTTTATACCATTTTGTTCAAGAAATGTATGGTGAGGGCACTAAAGTACGTTTCCGCCCTTCGTATTTCCCATTTACAGAACCTTCTGCGGAGATGGATATCTCATGTACGATCTGTAAAGGTGCTGGGTGTAATCTTTGTAAATATTCAGGTTGGGTAGAGATTTTAGGTTGCGGCATGGTAGATCCGAATGTACTTGATAATTGTGGAATCGACAGTAAAAAGTATTCGGGTTTTGCCTTCGGTATGGGCATCGAACGGATCACAAATCTTAAATATGTGATCAAAGATTTGCGACTTTTCTCTGAAAATGATACGCGTTTCTTAGCTCAGTTTGAGACTGAATTAATATAAATCAATGCTAATAAAGACTATTGAAACCATCACACTACTACCAATCCTTGCGTGTGTCTTATTTGGCCCGGGTATTGGGCATAGTGTGATGTGTGCTAGTCTTATCTGAAGAATATGGAACCAGATCATATCATTGAATCCATAAAAAGAACAGCACGGGAACTCTTTCGTCAAAATGGTTATCATAAAACCAGTGTAAACACGTTGGCCAAAAAAGCTAAGATTGCTAAGGCGACGGTTTATAAATACTTTGATAGTAAGGAAATGATCTTGCATGCCATCTTGATGGATTATCTACGGGCGAGTCTGCTGGATATCTTAAAGACCACAAAATATGAGGATGATATGGCCTCTTTTTTGGCTTCCACCATTCTTCGTGTCAGCCGGCTGACCTATACAGCATGCAATGAATTGATTGGCTGGGAATTTATCCGTGAGTCGGCCAATGCACAGGAATATCTAAAAACACTATCTGAGGATTTGGAATTCCTGCTTTTAAGTACATTTATCCAGAATGAAAAGATCAATGAAGCGATCAGTGAGGAAAAACTGACATTTCTGATCAAATCAAGCAAGAGCATTGTATTCTCTTTTGCTTTTACTGCCGTTTCGGATGCCGATGTACGTAAAAATTTCATTTCTTTTCAAAAAGAGATTCTACCGTACCTTGTTCAGGCAACGATTCTCTAATTGATTATGGGTTCTGTTGTTTATTGCTGCCCATTCTCCTCCTGTTAAATAATCTTCCTTTTTTGCTAATTCTTTTTTTTCAAGGAAGTATGTCTGAATTTAGACCTTTCTATGGGCTTAAGCAGTGCTGCATATCCGCGAATAATAAAGGAAATTTGTCTGATCAAAATGGATTATTGCGCTATATAAAAGATCTTTTTTCTAAGAGCATGTAGGTCAGTGAAAAATCATTATAAAAAATTGTATTTTTGCGAACTATGAGTAGAAGAATTCCGCAAGAAAAGAAGTTCTTGAAAGATATCGCAATCATTGATATTGCCGAAGAAGGTAGAGGTGTGGGGAAAACCGAAGATCTGGTTCTGTTTGTCGAAAAAGCTGTCCCCGGTGATGTTGTCGATGTGGAGTTAATGCGCAAGAAGAAGAATTTTGCTGAGGCTCGGGTGACGAGTTTGAAGGAAGCTTCTACTTATCGCGTAGACCCTTTTTGTGAGCATTTTGGTGTCTGTGGGGGCTGTAAATGGCAGCACATGAGCTATGAAGCTCAATTAAAATTTAAACAACAGTCTGTTGACAATGCTTTATCCCGTATCGGGAAAGTAGATACTTCCGCCATGGAAGATATTTTGGGATCGGCTCAAACGGAGTATTATAGAAATAAATTAGAATATACATTTTCCAATAAGAAATGGTTGACCTCTGTTGATGAGGATGCGTCGCAATTGGAAATGAATGCTTTGGGCTTTCATGTGCCGGGGCGATTTGATAAAATTCTGGATATTGATCATTGTTTTCTCCAGGAAGACCCTTCCAATGAGGTTCGGAATAGCATACGGGACTTTGCGCTAAGCAAAGGAATGACTTTTTATGATCTCCGCGAGCATACTGGGGTATTACGCAATCTGATCATCCGTATTTCGTCTACTGGTGAGATGATGGTGATTGTGGTTTTTGCTTATCCAGAGGAAGGTCAGGTGGAATTATTGATGAATTTCATCAATGAAAAGTTTCCTCAGATTGCCTCGCTTTTATATATCGTGAATCAAAAGCGTAATGATACCATCTTTGATCAGGATATTCATGTATATGCAGGTCGTGATTTTATTTATGAGGAAATGGAAGGTCTTCGCTATAAGGTTGGACCGAAATCCTTCTATCAGACCAATTCAGCACAGGCATACGAACTCTATAAGATCACACGCGATTTTGCGGATTTAAAAGGAGATGAGCTGGTGTATGATTTATATACGGGAGCTGGTACGATAGCAAACTTTGTCGCTAAGAAAGCAAAAGAAGTCATCGGAGTTGAGTATGTCCCTACTGCAATTGAAGACGCGAAGGTAAATTCGGCGATCAATAATATCAACAATACGAAGTTTTATGCTGGGGATATGAAAGATGTGTTGATTCCTTCTTTTATTGCTGAGCATGGTAAACCAGATGTCGTAATTACCGATCCACCACGAGCAGGTATGCATGCGGATGTTGTGGCCCGTTTATTGGAGATGGAATCCCCGAGAATTGTTTACGTCAGTTGTAATGCTGCGACGCAGGCGAGAGATTTAGTTTTATTGGCTGAAAAGTACGACGTGAAGCGTATTAAGCCGGTGGATATGTTTCCACATACACAGCACGTAGAAAATGTCGTTCTATTAGAACTAAAAAAATCATAATATATATGGAAGTAGAGGATTTATTTTCAGGCGGAACAAGGGAGGAAGCCGCGCAATCTACTGGGCAGAGTCCATTGAAAAGTTTGCAGGTTGATCTTGATTTTTATAGTGAGTCAATCCGTGAGGTTGCGATGGAAATCATTGAGGAAGGCTATTCTTCCTACCCGATTTTTGTGGCACATCAACATGAGGTTTCGGTAGGAGAGGTAATCTTGGACCGTACGGAGCTAGAAACGAATTGGACAATCAATGCCTCTACTTTGGAAGAATTTGTCGAAATGGATATTATTCAGGAAGACCGTAAAGCCACTTTTATCCAGAATTATAAATCTGCTAGGGATTTTATGTGCCTGTTTGTGGTTGTTGCCGAAGGAGCCAATTTTGTCTTTTACCCCTATAAATAAATAAGGAATATTTAAACTTTTTTAACAATACAATTGTCAAACTATTACTATTTTTAACAAAATAGACTGGGAGCATGGTGGGTAAACAAGCCCCAAGCGCTAAGTGCAACATGAGGTTTTAAAGCTTGGCGTGATAATAACAATATATTCCAATGAGAAGAATACACATACATATAGGAGGGTTTTTAGGCATATTGATGTTGCTTTTGACGGCATTCGGAGCAAAGGCGCAACATATACAACAAGTGTCGGGTATGGTGATGCGGAAGGGAACTGCCAATAGAATTGGTGATGTGGTGGTGCTAAATTTGCGGACGAACAGATCGGCGCTGACAAATTCTTTTGGTGTCTTTACAATTGACGCTTCTGTGGGCGATTCGCTTTCTTTCACGAAGGTCGGATTTTCACCGGTAAAGACAGTGCTGACAAACCTGAATGAATTTTATATTGAGATGCAGGAAGGGATAAAGCTTGAGACAGTAATCGTAGAACGGAAGTCGAAAGAAGCTGAACTAAATGAGGCGATGGGAAACTACTCCAAAAAGGGAGTTTATAATGGGGGGAAAAATAAATTTGGAACCTATCTAGGAAGTCCTGCTACCGCACTTTATAATCTTTTTGGACGGGAAGCAAAAAATGCGAAACGTTTTGGACGTTTTATGGACCGGGAAAAAGAAGAATTACAGGTCGACCGTATTTTTTCACGCGCGGCTGTCCAGAAATTAACAAAATTGGACAGTGCCGATTTAGATGCTTTTATGGTACGTTATCGTCCTTCATTTGATCTCGCCGAGCATTGGGGACAATATGATTTGATGAACTATGTGCAACAGTCTTTACAGGATTTCGAAGCAAAGGGCCGTCCAAAAGGGTCATTGTTGCCCGATATCGAAGTTAAGACGCAGGAAAAGTAAAACAATTTCCTTTCCATACTGTTAGTTCTTGTGAACATTGGCCATCGGGATTATTTGTAGCGGATTGTCTTCATTTAAACGTGTTGTAATGCTTTTTTGAGCGTATCGTAACAAAAAAGTTGAAAAAGGTTGCTTTTGGCACTTTGTTTGATTTTAACATGGACAGTATTTAGTTTGAATATTAAAAGTCTTAGATAGATATGAAAATGAATAGAAAATTAGCTGTATTTGGTTTGACTGTTGCAACCTCGGCTATGTTATTTGGAAGTTGTTCTACAATCCAAAATACAAATAATACGACTAAAGGTGGTGTAATCGGTGGTGTAGCTGGTGGTGCATTAGGCGCATTAATTGGCGGTAAGGCTGGTAATACGGCTATTGGTACATTAGCAGGTGCGGCCATTGGTGGTGCAGCCGGTGTATTGATTGGTAAGAAAATGGATAAACAAGCTGCTGAGATTTCTAAAACCGTCGAAGGTGCTGAAGTGACTCAATCCGCAGAGGGTATTGTTGTGAAGTTTGATTCAGGTATTTTATTCGATTTCAATAAATCTGATTTGAAAACCACTGCAAAAGATAATATCGCTAACTTGGTTACCACTTTAAATAAGGAACAAGGGACAGAAATCTTGGTTATCGGACATACAGATAATGTAGGTACGTTAGCGGCAAATGATAAAGTTTCTTTGGACCGTGCAAATGCGGTACGTGCGTTTGCTGTATCCAAAGGACTGGCTTCTTCACGTATTAAAACTGAAGGAAGAAACTTCTCTGAGCCAATTGCGAGTAATGATACAGAAGCAGGACGTGCACAAAATCGTCGTGTGGAGATCGTTATCGTTGCTGGTGATCAAATGAAGAAAGAAGCAAAACAACAAGCTGGTCAATAAGGAACTGAACAGCTGCTTCCTGTGGAATCCTTTGCTGTTTAACGCTTCGAAAAAAAGTTTGTTGAGTTTCAAAATATATAGGCGCGGAAATTTATCCGTGCCTTTTTTGTATCATCTACACGCATCGGAAAATATAATACGGTCGGACCGCGCAGGAGTATTTAGCGCTAAAATTTGACAAAGTATAAACCATATTTCTGGCTGACAAACTGTCATTATATGGATTTTAATTTCTAACTTTGTAGTCTTTGAAAATTGAGCTATGCTAGATTTAACACATACAACTAAGGAACACGACGAATCTCGTCAGGGTGAGGCATTGTTATTGGAACAGGATCCAAAGATCAGTAATGGACGTAAACTGTACATTGAAAGTTACGGTTGTCAAATGAACTTCTCGGATAGTGAGATCGTTGCTTCTATTTTGTTGGATAAAGGTTTTGAGACGACAAAAAATTATCAGGAAGCAGATGTTGTCTTTATAAATACCTGTTCAATCCGCGAGAATGCAGAGCAGCGTGTTCGTAATCGACTGAAAGAATTTGAGGCGGCTAAGACCAAAAATCCGGGAATGATCGTCGGTGTGCTGGGCTGTATGGCTGAGCGTTTAAAATCGAAGTTTCTTGAAGAAGAAAAATTAGTTGATGTTGTGGTAGGTCCTGACGCGTATCGTGATCTTCCTAATTTAATTGATAAGGTCGATGACGGTGCAAAGGCAGTGAATGTACTGTTGTCACGTGAGGAGACTTATGCCGATATTAATCCGGTTCGATTAAATTCAAATGGTGTGACAGCCTTTATTTCGATCATGCGTGGTTGTGACAATATGTGTTCATTCTGTGTGGTTCCATTTACCCGTGGACGTGAGCGCAGCCGTGATCCTCATTCTATTGTGAAAGAGGCGCAGGATCTATTCAATGCCGGATATAAAGAAGTAACATTGCTCGGGCAAAACGTGGATTCCTATAAGCATACAGCAACGGTTGCAGAAGGTGAAGCTCCTGCTGAGACGGTAACTTTTGCTAAATTGTTGGCTATGGTGGCGGAAGTCAGCCCGCTTTTACGGGTTCGTTTCTCCACATCACACCCAAAAGATATTACGGATGAGGTCTTACATACGATCGCGTCATATGAAAATATTTGCAATTATATCCATCTCCCAGTACAATCCGGAAATTCCAGGGTATTGGAGCTGATGAATCGTACTTACGATCGGGAGTGGTATATGGAACGTGTAGATGCTATCCGCAAAATTATTCCGGATTGTGCGATTTCTACCGATGTTATCACAGGATTCTGTACAGAAACCGAAGCAGAACATCAGGA
Organism: Sphingobacterium sp. DR205; assembly: GCF_011064245.1. Classification (NCBI taxonomy): domain Bacteria; kingdom Pseudomonadati; phylum Bacteroidota; class Sphingobacteriia; order Sphingobacteriales; family Sphingobacteriaceae; genus Sphingobacterium; species Sphingobacterium sp. DR205. The sequence continues at coordinate 576,487 of NZ_CP049333.1, forward strand.
AACATTATCGATGATGGATTATGTGAAGTATGACTTTGCATATATGTTTGCTTATTCGGAAAGACCAGGTACATTAGCTGCTAAGCGTTATGAAGATGATATTCCAGAGGATGTCAAAAAACGTCGTTTGACTGAGGTGATCAACAAACAGCGTGACCATAGCTTATATCGTTACCAACACTTTATTGGAAAGGTATGTAAAGTCCTTATAGAGAGTTTTTCAAAGCGATCTGAGTTTGATTTCTGCGGTCGTAATGATCAAAATGCCTTGGTTGTATTTCCTATAGATCCTCGTTACAAACAGGGTGATTATGTCAACGTGCTTGTTGAATCATGTACGTCGGCAACCTTGCTCGGTAAAATTGTTGATTAAGAAAACTTAATATAAATTTATTTCCAACTGGAAATTTATGGATAATCAAGATATAAAAAATAGGTTTGGAATCATCGGTAACTCACCGTTGTTAAATCGGGCGATAGACATTGCCCGGCAGGTGGCTCCAACTGATATTTCTGTATTAATACAAGGTGAAAGCGGTAGTGGTAAAGAAGTTTTTTCGCATATTATCCATCAATTGAGTTCCCGTAAGCATGGCCCGTTTATAGCGGTCAATTGTGGGGCAATACCGGAGGGAACGATAGATTCCGAATTATTCGGCCATGAGAAGGGCTCCTTTACGGGCGCTCACGAAGCACGTAAGGGTTATTTTGAAGTAGTTGATGGCGGAACAATTTTCTTGGATGAGGTCGGGGAGCTACCTTTGGGAACGCAAGCCCGATTACTACGTGTTTTGGAATCCGGAGAGTACATTCGTGTAGGATCATCGAAAGTTCAGAAAACGAATGTACGTGTGGTTGCGGCGACAAACGTCAATATGTTTGAAGCTGTCCAAAAAGGTAAATTTCGGGAAGATTTGTATTACCGTCTCAACACCGTGCCGCTGCGTGTCCCTTCACTTAGGGAACGCCCTGAAGATATCAATTTATTGTTTCGTAAGTTTATTGTCGATTTTTCGGAAAAATACCGCTCTCCCGGAGTGCAATTGACTGAAGATGCTCAAAATATGCTACGCAACTATAATTGGCCGGGAAATGTGCGTCAATTAAAAAATGTGGCCGAACAGATTGCTGTTTTAGAGAAAGAACGTGTTGTTGATGCGCATACCCTGCAAAACTATTTGCCAAATGAATCGCGGACAAGTTTACCGGCCATAGTTTCATCAAATAATAGCGCAAAAGAAGATTTCTCAGAAAGAGATTTACTTTATAAGGTGCTTTTCGATATGAAGAAAGATATGGTCGATCTCAAAAAACTCGTTGTCGAGCTGATCCAGAAGGGCGTGGATTCTTCTACGTTCGATCAAAATTCGCCTTATATTAATCAGCTCTATCAGGAAATTGAACCACAGATAAAATCTGATGCCGAAGGATATGGTATTGCGCCAACACTGACAATACATTCGCCTAATAACAATACGGCAAATGTCTTGAAGAATCCTGCCGCGCAGGATGAATATCTGCAAGATGCACAGGAAGTGGAAGAGTCTTTGTCCTTGGTGGATAAGGAATCTGATCTTATCAAGAAGGCCTTGAAAAAACACCGCGGCAAACGTAAAGCAGCGGCACAAGAATTGGGAATTTCCGAAAGGACTTTGTATAGGAAAATTAAAGACTTAAATTTAGACTAAGGTTTTGCAGATGTTGTCAAGAAGAATTTTATATACCTTGCTCACGACCACTTTTCTATTCATCATGAACAGTTGTGGTGTAAAATATGGATTTACGGGAGGATCTATTCCAGAAGGTATGAAGACCGTCAATATTCAATATTTCGAAAATATTGCGCCTTTGGTTTATCCGACTTTAAGCCAGAATTTTACGGAGGCATTAAAGGAGCGTATTCGAAATCAATCCCGATTAAGTCAGGTCAACCAAGATGGTGATGCTACTTTTGAAGGATTCATTACAGATTATACGATCAGTCCAGCAGCTGTTGAAGCAGGGACGGATCGGGCTGCAATGAATAGATTGACCATTACCATTAAAGTGTCTTACCACAATAAGATTAACCCTAAAGACGACTTTGAGCAGCCTTTTACACGCTTCAAAGAGTTTGCTGGAAATCTTCAGAGTGCACAGGAAGAGAGCTTGGGTAAGGAGGTTATCCAGATGTTGACAGAGGATATTTATAATAAGGCGTTTGCCAACTGGTAATCCTTTCCCAAGATGAATATGACTATGCCACTATCGAATAATGAGCTTTTTTTTCGAGCGATCAATCAGCCGGAATCTGTTGATGAGGAAATGATTTTAGGCTTGATTGAAAAATATCCGTATGCGCAAAGTTTACGATTTATTTATGAGCGTAAAGTTTTTGGTGAAAGCAAACCTGTGCAGAATTTATCGTCTACATTGCTTTATGCTTCGTCTCCAAACTGGTTGTATGAATTTATGCATAGCAGGCCAACGGTGGCTAGGGAAGAAGTCCAATTGGAGGACATCATAATTCTTGAGGACGACCTTGATGAAGATGTTGAGGCAACAGTAGTGGCTGAGACCGAAGATGAGGTGGTGGAAACTGAAGTTGAAAACGTGGTGGAGAAGCCCGATGAATTGGACCGTTTGATTCAAGCAGGTGTCGCACAGGACTATTTTCGTTCGCGTGAAGCAAAACAACAGGTCGCGCCGGTTGAGGAGCCAGAAATCGCTGAGCCGGTATCTTCTGAAACAGCTATCCAGCCAGTCAAGGATACACAGGAACGTGTCTCGGTCTATGATGATGATACCATGCCCTATAGTTTCTTGTGGTGGTTGCATAAAACGCGACTTGAATATGCTGAAACCTATCAGCCTTATGTAAAGTCACCTTTGGGTCCTATGGCACCATCAAATGATGATATTGCCAAGATTCATGAAAAATTGGATAGCCAGCTATTGGATCAACAGATTCGGGAGAATATTTTCCATCTGCAATCGCCGGAGGCAAAACTCAGTGATGAGGTGAAAACAACAATTGCTTTCCAGATTCCGCGCAAAACGGATGAGGTGATCGAGAAATTTATCCGCGAGGAGCCTATGATCCAACCACTACAGGCTGAGAAGTTGGATTTGGAGAATAAGGCCAGAAAAAGCTCGGAAGATCAGCATTCACTGGTGACGGAGACCCTTGCAAAAATATATACCGAACAGGGTTTATATCCTAAAGCAATAGAGGTTTACGAAAAATTAGTTTTGAAATATCCAGAAAAAAATGCTTACTTTGCGGCACGCATAACAGAATTAGAAAAGAAATTAAATTAATTACATAAAGAGATGCAAGGATTATTAATTGGTCTTATCATATTAGCTAGTATTATTTTAGCATTTTTGGTTTTAATCCAAAATCCAAAAGGTGGCGGTTTATCATCTGGTTTTTCAGGTGGAACAAACCTAATGGGTGTAAAACGTACAGGAGACTTCTTGGAAAAAGGTACATGGATCATGGTTATTGCCATTATGATTTTTAGTTTGGGTGTTAACATTATGGGAACAGCGCCAAGTACATCCAAAGGTGGCTTGGGTGGTCAAATTGAAGCCCCTGCACAACAACAGGGACCTTTGAACTTGGGTACGCCGGCACAGAAACCTGCAGGTGCGCCAGCAGGACAAGAGCAAGCTGCTCCAGCGCAATCAGAGCAAAAAACTCCGGCGGCAACGCCAGCGGCTAAGCCAACTGAAGAAGCTAAAAAATAGTTGCGAACAAAGAAATTCAAAAGGCCTCGTCTACAATTTAGACGAGGCCTTTTTTGCTATACGCGGGTTTGTCAGTTTGCCTATCAAAGTCTGGTCGGGATGGCGAATATGGTTATGTAAGGATGTCATACAAACAGTGACAGTGTGACAGCAAAATCCGCTTTTATTTATTGACATGTTAAGTTTTCGGTGAAAAATTGTCTTATACATCACCTTATTTACAATTGGCATAAAAGATGATGTGTCTATAACGATTATAACATAAAAATAAATTCAATAACAGATAAAAAGTAAATTAATTATGGCATTAAGTATCAAACCTATCGGAGATAGAGTAGTAGTAGAAGCTGCTCCAGCAGAAGAAAAAACAGCTTCAGGGTTATATATTCCCGATACAGCAAAAGAAAAACCATCTCAAGGTACAGTAGTTGCTGTAGGTACTGGCAAAGTTGACGAGCCGTTAACTGTAAAAGTAGGTGACAAAGTATTATATGGTAAATATGCAGGTACTGAAATTACTTACGAAGGAAAAGAGTATTTAATTATGCGTGAGTCTGATATTTACGCTGTTATCTAAGAGGTCAAAAGTCAAAATTACAAAGTTAAATTTAAAAAATTGAGGCGGTTCGTAGCTGCAGACTTGTCATATTAGAGTCTCACTACCAATAGCTCAATACTCAATACTAAAGAAATGGCAAAACAAGTAAAATATAACGTTGAGGCTCGTGAGGCCCTTAAAAAAGGTGTAGACACTTTAGCTAATGCTGTTAAAGTAACATTAGGTCCAAAAGGACGTAACGTAATTATTGAGAAAAAATTCGGTGCACCGGTAATCACTAAAGATGGTGTTTCAGTTGCGAAGGAAATCGAATTGAAAGATGCTTTAGAAAATATGGGTGCTCAAATGGTAAAAGAAGTTGCTTCCAAAACTGCTGATCAAGCTGGTGATGGTACAACTACGGCTACTGTATTGGCACAAGCAATCGTTGCTCCGGGTATTAAATCTGTAGCAGCAGGTGCTAACCCAATGGATTTAAAACGTGGTATTGACAAAGCTGTGGCAGCTGTTGTTGCCAACTTGAAATCTCAATCTCAAGAAGTTGGTCAAGATAACAACAAAATCAAACAAGTAGCGGCTATCTCTGCGAATAACGACGAGGTAATCGGTTCTTTGATCGCGCAAGCGATGGAAAAAGTTGGTAACGATGGTGTTATCACTGTTGAAGAAGCAAAAGGTACTGAAACAGAAGTAAAAACTGTAGAAGGTATGCAATTTGACCGTGGATATTTATCTCCATACTTTGTTACGAACTCTGACAAAATGGAAGCGGAATTAGATAACCCTTACATTTTGATCTACGACAAGAAAATCAGCAACATGAAAGAGTTGTTGCCTATCTTGGAAAAACAAGTTCAAACTGGTAAACCATTGTTGATCATTGCTGAAGACTTAGACGGTGAAGCTCTTGCGACATTAGTAGTCAATAAAATCCGTGGTTCACTGAAAGTGGCAGCTGTAAAAGCTCCTGGTTTTGGTGACCGTCGTAAAGCAATGTTAGAAGATATCGCTATCTTAACTGGTGGTACAGTAATCTCTGAAGAAAGAGGTTTCAAATTGGAGAATGCGGAGTTATCTTATTTGGGTCAAGCTGAAAAAGTTCAAGTTGACAAAGATAATACGACAATTATCAACGGTGGCGGTAACGTAGATGACATCAAAGCTCGCGTTGCTCAAATCCGTTCACAAATCGAAACAACAACTTCTGACTACGATCGCGAGAAATTACAAGAGCGTTTGGCAAAATTGTCAGGTGGTGTTGCCGTATTGTACGTAGGTGCTACTACCGAGGTAGAAATGAAAGAGAAGAAAGACCGTGTTGATGATGCTTTACATGCAACTCGCGCTGCCGTTGAAGAAGGTATCGTTGCTGGTGGTGGTGTTGCATTTATCCGTGCTACTGAAGCTTTGGTAAGCCTTAAAGGTGAAAACGAAGATGAGCAAATCGGTATCGACATTATCAAACGTGCTATCGAAGAGCCTTTACGTCAAATCTGTAATAACGCAGGTATCGAAGGTGCGGTGATCGTTCAAAAAGTAAAAGAAGGTACAGCTGACTTTGGTTATAATGCACGTACTGACCGTTATGAGAACTTAATCGCAGCAGGTGTAATCGACCCTACTAAAGTATCTCGTATTGCTTTGGAAAATGCAGCTTCAGTTGCTTCAATGTTGTTGACAACAGAGTGTGTATTGGCTGACGAGGCTGAAGAAAACCCTGTAGGTGCTGGTGCTCCTCCGATGGGTGGTGGTATGGGTGGAATGATGTAAGATCATCCAAACCATCTGATATATAACAAAGGCTCATCTGGAATTCCAGATGAGCCTTTGTTTTGATGTTTAATATCCTTTTGCAGTATCATCGCCACGAGGATCGGCACCGGCCTGCAATTTGCCGTTTGGAAGGATAAGAATGTTTTCTACACGTCCTATTGTCCCTCTAGGATTTATCACATAACCATCCTTTGTCAATTTGTCTCGAAGTGTTGTATCAATCGCATCTTTCTCCACATCAATGCGGTCAGGTAACCACTGATGATGAAAGCGGGGTGAGCTCACGGCGGCCTGTGCATTTTGACCAAAGTCGATCACATTTAATATGGTCTGGAAAACGGAGGTAATAATCGTTGATCCGCCTGGTGTCCCTACCACCATAAATAGTTTGCCATCTTTTTCTAAAATGGTCGGTGTCATGGAACTCAGCATTCTCTTCCCGGGCTGAATTTCATTTGCTTTTTCTCCGGTCAAGCCATACATATTGGGTACGCCGGTCTTTACCGAGAAATCATCCATTTCGTTGTTCAATAAAAATCCTGCACCATCCACGATGACCCCGGATCCATAGGAATCATTGAGTGTGGTGGTGATGGCAACAGCATTTCCCTGCTCATCAACAATATTGAAATGGGTTGTCTGCTCACTCTCATAACCCGGAATGACATCTGCATTGACGTTTTTGCTTAAAGTCGCCTGACGAAAATTAAACGGATTTAGTTTAGCTGCATTTTTCGTGGAATCTATCAGTTGCTGTACAGGGACATTGATAAAATCGGGGTCTCCTAAATACTTTGCCCTATTTGCATACACATGACGTTCCGCTTCAACGATGACACGTATTGCGGAGTCCGTCTGAAAGCCCCAGCGCCGAAGCGGGAATTGTTCAACTGACTTTAATAAAGCCAATAGGGAGGTCCCGCCGCTTGATGGTGGAGGCATGGAAGTAACCTTGTGCCCTCTATAGCTTGAGGCGATCGGGGCACGCCAGCGTGCCTGATAGCTCGTTAGATCCTCATGGGTAATGATGCCTTTGCCTCTATTCATTTCGGCGACGAGCATATCAGCCGTTTTTCCTTTATAGAAGCCATCGCGTCCTTCATTGGCGATTCGTTCGATGGTATTGGCAAGATCTTCCTGTACAAATAGGTCACCAGTTTGCCATGTTGTATTTTTGATAATTGCGGCACCAGTGGGATTCAGCTTTATAAATCGCTCTTTATGATCTTCAAACTCGCGTGCTTGCCTTTCGCTGATCTTGAAACCTTTCCGCGCAAGTTCTATCGCGGGCAAGAGTAATTCTTTCCAGTCCAGCTTCCCATATTTTTGATGTGCTTCCCACATTCCGGCAACAGAACCGGGCACACCGGATGCCAGCTGACTGTATAAGCTCAAATCGGGAATAACATTCTTTTGTGCATCCAGATACATATCCCGGTGCGCCTTTTTGGGAGCAGTTTCCCGGAAGTCCAGGGCATCGTATTGACCTTGACTATTGCGGTATAGCATAAATCCACCACCACCGATATTGCCTGCATTGGGATAGACAACAGCAAGAGCAAACTGTACGGCGACAGCAGCATCAACTGCATTTCCGCCCTTTTTCAGAATCATTACTCCGACTTCGGAGGCCAGGGGGTGGGCAGTGACCACAGCAGCCTTGTTGAATGTGGCAGGGCTGGTCCTATGTGAACCAAACTGCCTGTGGGTACTGGAACACGAAGCGAATAGTAAACTTCCTACTAGCGAATAAATAAATAGTTTATTCATAATATCTGCTCTAAAATTGTGCTTAAGATTAATATTAAACCTTGGATACCGATGGAACACAAAGGTGTTATTTTAATTTTTCATTGTTTTTATGACGGTCTGCATCCCGAATGGATTTCTTTTGAAGGTTCTTTTCCAGTGCATCGGTCAGGTCTATACCCGTTTGATTTGCAAGACACATTAAGACAAACAATACATCTGCCATCTCATCAGCCAGATTAACCTCTTTATCTGATTTTTTGAAAGACTGTTCGCCGTACTGTCTGGCCATGATCCGGGCGACTTCGCCAACTTCTTCCATGAGCATGGCTGTATTTGTCAGCTCATTGAAATAGCGTATCCCCGTTGTATTGATCCATTTATCAATTACTTCCTGTGCTTCTTTGATTGTCATTTTTTCGGATTAAGTAGTTTAAAAATTGTCCTTATCTTTTGTATCCATAATGATGGTAACGGGACCATCGTTCAATAGATTGATTTTCATGTCAGCCCCAAATAAGCCGAGCTGAACAGGTTGATCGATCAGTTGGGAAAGCAATTTGGCCATTTCTTCATAAAGCGGTTTGGCGGTATTAGGTTTGGCTGCCCGAATAAACGAAGGCCGATTTCCCTTTTTTGTCTGAGCGAATAAGGTGAACTGGGAAATCAGTAAGATATTACCGCCGATATCCTGAATGGATTTATTCATTAGTCCCTGCTCGTCTTCAAAAATCCGTAGGTTAACGAACTTTTGTCCCAGCCATTTTAAGTCTTCAATTGTATCGGCTTCTTCTATTCCCAATAGGATCACCAGACCTTTTTGAATCTGCCCGGTGATCTGGTCGTCCACTGTACAGGAAGCATGTTTTACCCGTTGTATTACTGCACGCATAATAAAAAGTATAAAACCAAAGTTAAAAATTCCCATCGTCAAACACGATCCAATCTAACATTTATTGCTGCCAAAATAAAAAGTCTCCTTCTCTATTGAAGAGAAGGAGACTTTTATATAGCCGGGATCCTAATTGTTAAAATTTGATATTCAGGCCTAACATAAAATTTGTAGGTGCCTGTGGGAAGTAGAAATTGTAATATTTTCTGGTATCGTCTTCCATCCAGCCAAAGGTATAGCCGTTAGTTTCGTACTTTTCATTCAGTAAGTTATTTACCTGTAAACTTAGGTTAATGTCTTTTATACCTAAAGCCGTAAAATTATAATTCGCCAGCAGATTATTAACAAAGGATGAAGAGATGCTTCTTTCTTTCGCTGAGGAGTTATCGAGATATTGCCGTCCTACATATTTTGACAACAATGAAAATGTGAGCGGTTCAATAGGGCTATAGGAAAAGTTGCTGGAGATAATTGTATTTGGAGACAGGGCAATATCTGTCTTTGGATAGGAGATCCTAAGGTCGCCAATGACTTCTTCAAAGTTCTTGATCTTATTTTGGCTGAAAGCAGCGGTAGCCTTCCAGTTCAATTGCTTACTGATGTTCCAGGCTCCGTCAAATTCCAGTCCGATTCGATAGCTGTCTTTTACATTTTGTCGGATAGGAGCACCGGTATCACTGATCTCGCCTGTTGGAATCAACTGGTCTTTATAAAACATCCCGTATCCATTTAATCCAATATTGAATTTGGTATTGGTGAATCTATACCCAATTTCAATGTCCTGCATTTTTTCTGGCGTTGGATCCGGAAGTTTGCTGTTTTTCTCTATGAAATCTTTTCGGACGGGTTCCTTTTGCGCGAAAGCGTAGGAAGCATATATATTTGCATGATCATTTAACAGATAGGTTGCTCCGGCTTTGGGATTTAGAAAATTGAATTTTGGGTGGTAATTATAGTTTTTGACCTTATCATCGTCCCCATACATGTGATAGTCTACATTTCTGTACTGGACGTCGGCCATTAAGATCCATTTATCCAATTTGTAATCTACCTTTAGGAAGTTGCTGAAGTCATTTTTCTGCGATTTTCCGAAGTAATATTTGTCGTCTATAAATCCGTTGGAAGCGTACTGTGCCCAGATTACTTCACCGTAATGTTTTCCTCGATATTGGTTGTATGCACCACCCCATATAATTTCGAGCTGATCATTGGGTTTGTAGTTCAGCGCATAGGTCATCCCATAAAAATAATTATCTAACCATCTTCTGCGGACTAGATCTGTTTTTTTTATGGTATCACTACCGAGGATGACATCAGGCAAACCATATTTACTTAATTTATCACCGGGTCTCATCTCCTCATAATACCCATAGCCTCTTGTATAATGTAGTGCGGTATTCAGTGTGAGCTTGTCATTGAGGATATTGGTATAGTGAATCTGGTGATGCTTCTGCGTATAGTTGTCCGTTTGGTTTTTATAGGTATATAGGTTATAGTTTCTTCCTGCATTCATAAATCGGTCTTTTTCTGCGCCGGATACGCCGAGACCATTATCTGCGTAATCGTCCATGCGAGATCTATCACCCGTGATCAAAGGTTCCGGGACGCCGTTCCAGGCTTGGTAGGTCTTTTCCTTTCCCCAGAATACGATTCCTTTTAAGGTGTGTTTTTTGCCATAATAACCTCCATCGATATAGAAGGACTGTAGGTCTGAGGCACCTCTTTCGATATAACCATTACTGCTGATCCTGGATAAGCGGGCATTGAAAGCAAACTTGTCATCGATCAAACCGGTTCCGAGTTTTACTGTATTTTTCCAGGTATTATAAGACCCGAATGAATTATTGAGCTCGGCATAAGGTTTCTCTGCTAATGTATTTGATTGAATATTCAGGGAAGCTCCGAAGGATCCGGCCCCGTTGGTAGATGTTCCGATTCCCCGCTGTACCTGGATGCTTTCTGTGGATGAGGCGAAGTCAGGGAGGTTGACAAAGAATGACCCCATGCTTTCGGCATCATTTAATGGAATACCATTAAGGGTTACATTGATCCGCTGGTTGTCAGATCCACGGATCGTCATGTTTGTATATCCTATGCCGGCTCCTGCATCGGAGTTTACCTGAACAGAAGGTGTTTGATTCAAGAGATAGGGGATGTCCTGTCCCAGATTATTCTTAGAAATCTCTTCTTTTGAGATGTTCCTGAATGTGGTAGGTGCATTCTTTTTAGCTCTGGTGGATACCACAAGAACCTCTTCGGTACGAATTGTTTTTGGATCGAGCTGAACGGTCAATTCCATATCCCGTTGGAGGTTTAGGTTTTGAGTCCAGGTTTGATATCCGACAAACGAGACCTGAATGGCATGTTTTCCATCTGCGATATTATATAATTTGATCAGGCCATCTCTGTCAGATTTGGTTGTAAATGAAGTCTGTCCGTCTATGGATACCGATGCATTCTGTAGCGGCCTTTGTGTATCCTTATCTACGGTTTTAATCGTCAAATTGTGCTGGGCAACAGCAATTTGGCTTAAAGAAGTAGCTAAAACGCTACAAATCAAAAATTTGATCATGTTGATGTATTTTGTTTAAGTTAAACAAATCATGGCAAGGGGTCACCATGACCGTTTTATTTAACTAACCTCTCCCTCCGCCAGCATTACCTGGATCAGGTGCACAGAACTTAATCTGTTGGGTATGATCTCAGCCTTTATTTGTGTTTCTGACAAAACAAGGCACCCCTAATCGACGTTGCGAATATATAAATTAAAATCGGAATGATATATAAAGATGGTGTTTTTTACAAAAAGTAGACTTTTTGTAAAATATGTAATAATTTCCTTTTGGTTTAAAATTTTACGTTTAGGCTTGTTTTTGGTGTTTGTTGTTCTTTTTAGGTACCTTGGTATAGAATTTTCTACTGTTAGTATGTATTCATATTCGGTCAAAAATTTTTAGTTATTAATTTGAGAGTGAGGAGATAAAATGTTAAAGTATTTAAGCGCAAATTATATTCTACCGATTACCTCAATGCCTATAAAAGATGGTATTGTAGCGGTAGACGAGGAGGGGGTAATTCAAGGCATCTATGACCCTACTTCATTCACACAGACTGATAAAGTCAAAATCGAGCGGTATGAGGGAGTAATTATTCCGGGTTTTATCAATGCCCATTGCCATCTTGAATTGTCACATATGAAAGGCGTGGTCGCTAAAGGTACCGGTCTTCCCAATTTCCTTAGCCAAGTCATGACTTCACGTAGTGCATCTATGAAGAAAATGGATGATGCGATGTCGAAAGCGGATAAAGAGATGTATGAAAATGGGATCGTAGTGGTGGGAGACCATGCAAATACGGACAATTCTTCTAAACTGAAGGAAGATTCAAAAATACTTTATCATACCTTTGTGGAGGTCATTGGGGTTGAACCTGAAGAAGCTGATTTTAAACTTAAAGAAGCCAAGTCTTTAACACAAGAATTTAGAAATGGCCATGTGTCTATTACGCCACATGCACCTTATTCCTGTTCGAAAGTTCTTTTTAAGAAATTTAAAAAATCGGTGCCTGAGACTAATATCATTAGTATTCATAATCAGGAGAGTGACGAAGAGAATAAATTGTTTAGATACAAAACAGGTGAATTTCTGGATTTCTATAAGAGTATCGGAAAGAATGCGGATTCTATTAAAGCGCAAGCCCGAAACTCCATCCAGTCTTACTTACCTTACTTGCCTTATCCGAATAAGTTGTTGTTGGTCCATAATACCTATACTTCATTAAAAGATCTGGATTTTGTAGAACGAATGGACCGGGATGTTGTATGGTGCCTGTGCCCAAAAGCAAATTTATATATTGAAGGGAACCTTCCTAAGGTTCAAAACTTTATAAATGCGGGACAACGGTTAGTGATTGGTACGGATAGCCTAGCGTCGAATGATACACTTTCGGTATTGGAAGAACTGAAGGTATTGCATGAACATTTCGAAGATTTGGATTTCTTGCAAACAATCCAATGGGCAACAATCAACGGAGCTGTTGCATTGAATATTGAGGATGAATATGGATCTTTGGAAATCGGCAAAAAACCGGGGATTGTCCTGCTTGAGGGTATGGAAAACTTGCGTTTAACAGATAAAGTTAAAGTCAAACGTTTAGCGTAGTATTTAATTCCACAAAAACTTCTGTACTTTTGCTCTTATGAAACATTTGAATATTTCAATAAGAGGTAAAGTACAAGGAGTCTTTTTTCGATTGACGGCCAAAGCTGTTGCGGATCAGGTCGGCGTGAAAGGCTTTGTGCTCAATCAAAAGGATGGGTCTGTCTACATGGAGGCCGAGGGGGACGATTTTGCCCTTGATTCATTGTTGGACTTCTGCCAGGAAGGTCCAGAGGATGCAAATGTTGAAGCTGTTGAGGTTACGGAAGGCGAACTGAAAGGCTTTTCTAATTTTGAAGTGATTAAAAGAGTTCAATCCTAAAGCCCAGTGTCGACAATTAAGAAATTTCTCAGCGATACCGTTATTTATGGTGTGACTACTATCGTTTCAAGAATGATAGGTTTCCTGATGACCCCACTCTATCTCCGTAAATTTAAGGATGCAGCGGTCTATGGAATTTATTCTAATTTTTATGCATGGATGTCCATGCTGAATGCTATTCTAGCATTTGGAATGGAAACAACTTATTTCCGGTATTTACAGAAAGTTGAACCACAGAATAAGAATAAAGTTTACAATAATAGTTTCTTTATTACTTTATTTACCTCAGGAGTATTATTGTTGTCTGTATTTGTTTTCACAAGACCTATCGCTTCATGGTTTGCGGATGGGGGTGACGTGGATCTATATGAACAGTACATTAAGTATTTTGCTTTTATCCTTGTTGCGGATGCGCTGGCTGTTGTCCCGTTTACAAAGCTACGGGCAGAAGGCAGACCTTATAAATACAGTGCATTGAAATTTGTTAATATCGGTATTACCGTGATTTCAAATCTATTTTTTATTTTGTTCTTGCCGGATTGGGTACATAAGTATACATTTTGGGCGGATTTTGCTGGCACATGGTTCAAAGAGGGTTGGATCGGTTATGTCTTTATCTCCAATCTTTTCGCAAGTATCGTCACGTTAATCCTATTACTCCCTGAATTGTTAACTTTCCGATTTAGTCTAGATAGAAAATTAATGAATGAAATGTTAAAGTATAGCTTCCCAATTCTAGTCGCCAATATTTCATTTATTATTAACGAGAATCTAGACAAAATGTTCTTTCTGAAATTGATACCTGGAAAGGCGGGGAAAGATGAGTTGGGTATATATGGCGCGGTTGCTAAATTGTCTGTATTCCTAAGCTTATTTGTGACAGCTTTTAGATTAGGGGCCGAGCCATTCTTCTTTTCATATTCAAAAAACCAGAACGCATCGAAAACCTACGCCCTAATCATGGAGTATTTTGTTATCCTTATGGTTATCGCAATGGTCGGCTTGACAGTGAATTTGGATTGGCTGAAGTATTTTATTGAAGGTAATGAAAAAGAGGTCGCAACATACTGGACTGGACTTAAAATTGTCCCCATTCTTTTATTTAATTATGTGCTACTTGGAATATATATGAATCTATCGATTTGGTATAAATTGACTGATCATACACGTTATGCTATTTACATTTCGGGAATAGGGGCGCTAATTACAATTATGCTCAATGTGTGGCTTATCCCAACTTATTCCTATGTTGGGGCTGTTTTATCAACAACAGTAGTATATCTAGTCATGATCGCTTTTTCACTTTACTGGGGCCAGAAGTATTACCCCATACCCTATAAGATGATCAAGATCGCTGTCTATCTCGGAGCAGGGCTGTTGATTTCGTGGTTGAGCTTTCAAGTTTTCCATAGTAATATTTGGATAGGAAACGCTATGTTATTGCTGCTGCTCGGTGTTACTTTTTTCCTTGAAAAGAATGCGCTGATGAAATTAATACGAAGAAGATAATTTCATATTAAAACAAAGGCGGTAACTGTTAGGTTATCGCCTTTGTTATTTTTTAGATGAATTCAGGCATGAACGAATGTTCAATCTCATCAAGAACTTCAAGTATATCTGCTTGATTTTGAAGACTAACAAGTTTCATCCTATATTCTTTGAAATTCGGAATTCCTTTAAAATAATTTGCGTAATGTCTCCGCATTTCAAAGATCCCTAATTTATCACCTTTCCATTCAATGGATTTGTTTAAGTGTGTTCTGCAAACCTCAACGCGTTCGGCAATTGTAGGCCCCTCCAAGCGCTCGCCTGTATGGAAGAAATGCTTGATTTCTCTAAAGATCCAAGGGTAACCAATAGCCGCACGGCCGATCATAATGCCATCCACTTCGTATTCCTGTCTCCAGGCCGCTGCTTTTTCGACTGAATCCACATCACCGTTACCAAAAATTGGAATCTGAATGCGCGGATTGCGTTTGATGTCACGGATCATAGACCAATCAGCCTGACCTTTGTACAATTGCGCACGGGTACGGCCATGTATCGCTAATGCTTTGATACCGACGTCTTGCAACCGTTCAGCTACTTCGTATACATTTTTGGTATTATCATCCCAGCCAAGCCGTGTTTTTACTGTCACGGGGAGATGAGTTGCTTCAACAACAGCTTTGGTCATTGCAACCATTTTATCAATGTCTTGCAATAGGGAAGAACCGGCTCCCTTACAGACCACTTTTTTAACTGGACAACCGTAATTGATATCGATGAGATTTGGATTTGCTTTTGTGCAGATTTCAGCTGATTGACGCATACTTTCAATATCTCCACCGAATATCTGGATACCGATAGGCCGTTCATATTCAAAAATATCGAGCTTTTGAACAGATTTAGCTGCATCACGGATTAGTCCCTCTGAAGAAATAAATTCAGTATACATTAAATCAACACCATTCTGTTTGCATACATAGCGAAACGGCGGGTCGCTTACATCCTCCATTGGAGCTAGTAACAAAGGGAATTCACCCAAATCAATATTTTCACCAATCTTGACCGACATCTTCAATAATTTTTTACAAAGGTACAAAATTTGGTATTAGTATAAAGTTAGCTAACTGTCATGAGTTTAGAGTCGACTTTTTATGTCTTCAGAACCCGTAGCGCGCTGTGCTGTGGCGTTCTGAGAACCACCGAAACGGTAGCTGAAAGACAGGATGGCAGTTCTACTGTCTGGATTAGATCTACCGATGAGCCTTATGGTTGGCGAGATAGTTTCATATCGTCGATTGTTAGTTCTGAAAATATCGTTAACGACTAATTTCAGCGTCGCTTTTTTATTGAGAAGATTTTTTTGAATGCCGGAATATACCTGTCCACAGCTTTTGATATGACTGATCCCTACCGTTAAGCCTGATACATAATTGCCTCCCAGTTCAATAGACCAGCCCTTGGGCAATTTGAATGAATTTTGACTGTTTAGACTTAACGTATTGCCTTTGCGAATGATCAGTTCATCTTCTTGTGGTAATTCATATTCATTCCGATAATAGTTTGCAAAATGTGTTGCCGACCACCAACTGGTCAATTGGGTCGGGGCAATAAAAGAGATCCCATAATTTTTAAAAGAACCTATATTTTCGGGTCTTTCAAAAGTGATATATGGGTTAAGCGTATCTCTTCCCAATATTTCGTTGACAACATTTGACCGCTGTGCATAATTCAACGTTAAGACATATTTGCTTGCGTAAGTATAACCTAATTCAAAGGAGTGTTCGTATGCTGGGTTTAAGTTCGAATTTCCCTCAGCATAGGAAAAAGGATCTGTGTATACCCTGAATGGATTTAAATCCCAAAACGAAGGCCTTTGCACGCGATAGCTGTAACTGGTCTGTACTTTATGATTGTCATTGGCTGTATAAGTTAAAAACGCTGCCGGGAATAATTTGAAATAGGATCTTTCAAATTGTTCGTTCAATGTGATCTGATGACTACGTGTACGGGTGTATTCTCCCCGAATGCCTAATTGCGTTGAAAACTTATGCCAGCTTTTTGAAAGATTTACATAGCCCGCATGGATAGTCTCTTTGTAGATAAAGTGATTACTTGTGCCCAGATCCGGAACATATTGATCATTTTGTAATGTATCATAATGTAGATCGTTTTCAGTGCGCACATCACTGCTCTTCCAGCCAGCTTCGAGTTTGTACTCCTTTGGAAGCGGAAGTGTATAATCCAGTTTGGCAACATAAACCTGATTGTCTGAGGGGATATCACCGATTCTTGAGGAATTTGCAAGCGATGTTGAAGGTCCCACATTGTGATATGCCGTATTCAGCTGCTGATCCATTTTTGAATAATGGTCAACGAAATCAAGATCTAGTTTTAGTTCATGACCTTTATCATTAAGCTTTAAATTATAATTGAAGTTGTACAGCATATCTCGCCAGCGCTCCTTGCCTTCGGTGACGGTAGTGGATGCCGATATTAAATTATCGGTATTAAAATTCCTGAGACTATTCGTGGTGGGTTCGTACTTCGGATATTTTCCAAATCCTCCGTTAATTAAGAAGCCTATCGTCTGTTTGGAATTTATGCTGTAGTCCATGCCGACTCTAAAATTATTAGATCGGAGTTTGGGCTGAATGGTGTTTTCCTGCTGCGAATAAGAATCAGGATCGGATCCGCGGTCGGTATAAAAATAACGTGTAAGCGAGTTATAGTATTCCAGATTCTGGAAATACTGATTATAAATTCCAAATACATTAATTTTTTCTGTACGGTAATTGAGGTTTAAACTCCCGCCAAGATGTGCTCCTCTACCGGCACCGGCATTAGCCGATACGGAACCATTAAACCCCTGTTTGAGTCCTTTCTTTAATACAATGTTGATGATACCTGCGGATCCAGCGGCGTCCTGTTTTGCATTTGGATTTGACATAACCTCGATTTTATTGATATCCATTGAGGAGGTGCTTCGCAGGAGATTGGCCAATTGATCGGCAGACAGGTATGTAATTTTTCCATTGATCATGACCGTAGCTCCAGATTTACCTTTAATACTTAGCGAGCCACTTTCGTCGACCGCGATGCCCGGAATCTTGCTGAGTAATTCCAGCCCGTTGTTGCCGTCCGCGAGCGTTGAGTTTTCAATATTGAAAACCAGCTTGTCCTGTTGCTGTTCGATAAATTGTTTTTTTCTTTCGACGAGGACCTCTGCGAGATAACCATTGTTTTGTAATAAGAGGATCTTGCCAAGATCATATTCGTCAAAATGTTCCTCCAGCCTGAAGTGAGGACTGAAAGTATCCTGGTGTGTAAGACTTTTGACTTTAATAAAATAGGTGCCGGCTTTTAAGTTGGTGAACCTGAAATTTCCGGTACTATCTGAGGCTGCCGTACTAGCTAGGGTGCCATCTTTGACGTGATAAAGCGAAATACTTACATAAGGAATGGCCTGTTTATCTTCGCCCACAGTCTGTCCTTTGATATGATTTGTTTTTTGGGCCTGGCTCGTAAATAAAGTACAGACCCAAAGGAGACTTAAGAGATAACGGAGGATATAAGGCATGGTGATGTGATTAAGTTGTTGCTAATTGTGTACGTCTTGCTTTTTTTGTTGGCTTTTTTTTCTTTCCCCACCAGATGTAGAATCCCGTTATGGGTAATGTGGCACAGATAAGTGAGGCAATAAAGTAAATGATTTTGGTGGTCATTCCACCTATAAAACCGGTATGCAGGGCATAATTGGAGCGCATGAGCCATTCCGCGGTATTGGCTTCATCAATTGGCCCCTGCTTGCGTCCGCTTAATTCCAAGGTATAACGGTCAAAAGTAAGATCTCTCCAGCTTCCGTTGGCCATATCCGTGCAGGCATATACCGTTTTGTCTTCCTTTTCAGGATAGTGTACGATGACAGCTTCCTTATTGAATTTTGCATACTCGTGACGTACTTTATACCAGATTTGATCCGCCACGACCAGCGCATCATTTAGCGGTTGGTCCGGAAGCTCAAGTTTATTATTCTTTTCCGTCTTCGGTTTGTTGGGGTAGCCTCCCGTCACCCAGACGACAGAACTTCGGATCCAGGGAAAACTCATAATTAGTCCTGTAAAGCACATGACCAATGCGATTGTTAGTGTATAAAAGCCCAATACGTTATGGAGGTCATAATTGACACGTTTGAATTTTGCTTTCCACTTGACGGTGAAACTTTGTTCTCTGGATCTACGGTTCCATTTCTTCGGCCACCATAATATCAAGCCTGTGATCAGCAGTAAAAAAAAAATGAAGGTGCTCCAGCCAACGACCTGTCGGCCTATTTTTACAGGCATCCAAAGATGACGGTGACCTTCATCCATGAAATGGAAAAAATCCTCATGATTAACAATGGCCATGACTTCGGCTGTATAAGGGTTTACATAGACCAGACTATCGGAATGGTCTAAGCTTACTTTGACCGACTTGTCCAGTCCGTAATACCAGGAGCTCCCAATTTCATAATTGGGAAGTGCAGCCTTAACAGATTTATAGATCGCAGAGGGTGGAAGCTGCTCTGCTGGTTTTTGCGGTGCGACCTGAATATAGTTTGTAGTCAATTCTTTGATATCATGTTCAAAGACAAGTACGCAGCCTGTAATTCCTAAGATGATAACGGGTATACCCGCTGCCAAGCCTAGCCAGAGGTGCAACCAGGCATTAATTTTACTGAGCATAATAGTATTAAATATTGGAGAGATTTAAAATGTATTCAATAGGGCAATAAGCGTTGCCCTATTGAAAAGGCGATTAATCTAAATTATAGATTATTGGTGTATCAGCATCACCACCAAGTACTTTCGCCCCTTTTGTTAATTTGTCCGTCGTGGGATTATATTCCCAGATGTAGATGGCATCCGCTTTGGGATCATTCACCGCAATATATGCCTTACCATTTACGACAACGGCTGAACGGGAATTACTTACCAATGGAAAATCTAGCTTTTTGATTACTTTTTGAGAATTTACATCGACAATTAGGTATTCCCACATTGCAGCATACCACCAATCATTCCATTCTTTAACATTGTTTTTTGTGTCATGGGCACTGATGAGCAAAGCTTTTCCATTACCTAGATATGCAACGCCCAGTTGGTTGTCACCAGCTTGGTATTGACTGATGTTAAAGAAGTAGTTGGGATCTAATTTGTCGTCACCATCTTTGATACGATAGAATCCAGTAGGCATATTTTTACCGCCACCTAGTGCTGGCATCGTGTATGTCTGGAGATATGTATAACCGTTTTCTTTGAATTTATGGAAATAGCCATTTCTTACAGGGCCTACTGGTGCTGAACGATTGTCCTCACCTGTTTTTTTGAAATTCTTAAAAGAAGGGTAATCAACAGCGCCTGTGTACGTGACGTCATAACTCACTTTAGTGACATTATTGTACAAGCAATAGCCTAATACGACCTTATTTCCTTGGGGAAGAAATGCGTAAATACGCATACTGTGATCTTTTGGGATATCGTTTTCAGAAGTTATTGATCCATTTGCCTCTACAGTCATTGTTTTGGTGTTGATAATAGCATATTCATTGCTATTACGTGGGCCTACAGCTAGACGGTCATCATCTAACCAGCTATGCCAACCGATATACAAAGTGGTTAATTTGGTAAAAGGGATAACTTGAATAGTCTTTAGTACACCGTTTTCAAATGCATATTTACCAAATTTAGAAGCGTTTGGATCGATCGAATAAAAATATTTCCCTTTTTGAATCACATTTTCTTCCCATGGAAACATGCTTGTAACATCTGTACCTGCCCCTACTGGAGATATTGTGCCAGACATTAAGTCTTTTACTGGAAGCATAAAAGATCCATTGTCTGTACTAAACTTAATTGCAAAGTTCCCACCTACCTCTTCAGTGGGATCTGTTGGTTCGGCAGGATCTGGATTTGATTTGCTACAGCTCATAAGCGTCATGCCAGCCAGAGCGACCAGACCTACACTTTTTGTGATTGATTTTAACATAATATGAAATTTTAAATTATTTTTTAATGTGTGGATTGGATCAGATAACGCAGTTTTAGATACACCGAACGTCCGGGGCGCTGTTGCTTGAAAATATCATACGCAATTTGATCGGTCAGGTTTTTCCCTTCGATAGTGATGTTGTACTGATTATTATTGAAAGAATAGGTTGCGGCGATGTTGTGCAACCATTGTGCTGGGATGTAATCTTTTGTCGATTTTTCAGCTAATTTGGACCAGCTTAGTGAATAGTTGTTGATAAACTGCAAATAATAGTTTAACTGTATTCGATTATCTTTTTTATCAAATAAATTGTTTCGGCCGTAACTGATATCCAGATTCCCGAATAGCCAAGGTTCATTCGGTGTACGGTTTTTGTAGGTAATTTTTTCTCTGTTGTTATTATCAAAGCGCTCGCGATCGACAGCATTATAATAACTCATATTGAATACCGCCATAAAATCTGATTTGTAACCATATTTAATCTCAAAATCGACTCCATTCACCTTCACTCCACCTTCATTCTCGGCTAACTGTTTTTGTCCTTGCGGTGTATCATACATTTTACTGATGATATAGTCTTTTACATTTCTATAGTAGGTGGAAGCATCAAAGTTTAGACGATGATTTCCAAAGGCTGTAACGTAGTAGAGGTTTAAATTGTAATTGTCGCTGTTGGCCGGCCTTAATTTCTCATTCGGCATTATATTGAGTCCATCTCCGAAGAGTTGTGTAAAGGATGGTAATTGATAAGCATGCTCATACGATAATTTTATTCCGTAACTACTTCCAAATCTGATATTTGTTACTGCCCCATAACCTAAGTAATTTTTCGACGTTTTTTCTGAAGTATTGGTTTTGCCTGATAGTCCATATTCTTTTATGAAAAACGAGTTGTTGATTTTTTCCTTCCATAAAAATTGCTGATAATTTAATCCAGCATTAGTGCGGATGATTTGATTGGTAATATTATAAAAATCATTGTAGGGGTCTATTTCATTATAATTTTCGCGTTTATTGGTGTTTAAATTATAATTGAAATTGATGAGATGTTGCGCTGCCAGTTTATAGTTCAGGTTAAGCTGAGAAAAACTATTGTTGATCTTTTGGTGAATAATTGATTTATAGCTATTAAGTTCACCAGCCGTGGGACTATATTCCGTAGGAAGGCCATTCCAGAAATAATAAGTCCGTGAACTCGTATCGGTGATCACATTCTCACCCCTTGAATAGTTGGCGTATACAGTGGCTGATAGATTCTCAAAGAAGAGTTTGTCTTTTCTATACCTTAAACTGGGTGTTAATGTATGATTTTTACTAAATACTTGTCCTAAGACCCGTTCCTGTGTTGCCGCAGTCTGCTGTTGATCGTAGACATCGTTATAGGTTAATCCTAAAACAGCGATATCGGCCCATTTTTTGTTGCTCACACCAACCTCGACCTGGGTCATGAATGAGCGATAATCGTCATGAAAGCGTCTTGCGGATTGTAATGTGTCAAATCTCGAGGCATCTACGGGAGCAAGTATGTAGACTCCTGCCTTAGGATTGGTTTTCATTAAATAGTTATTGTTTGAAAAGTTGTAATAACTATTAAGGTTGACCATTAATCCATTTTTTGGATGTTTATATCCAGCACTCAGCGCTGCTCGGTGCGTGTTGAATGAGCTGATGCTGTAACTCACATCCAAAGATTTTTTGTAATCACGGTTGGTCACGATATTGATTGCTCCTCCAAGAGCGTCTGAGCCTAGATGGGCAGGCACAACACCTTTGTAAACCTCGATTCGTTCCGCAATATTGACCGGCATATTGTTTAGGCTCATACCGCTTCCGAAAGATTCAATTGGCACGCCGTCAATAAAAAATTTGATGTTATTTCCCGATAGTCCGTTCAGCGAAAAGGAATATTTTGATCCTAGTCCTCCTTGTTCTCTAATTTTTACCCCTGTGCTTCTGTTTAGAATTTGGTTGACATCGGAATTGGTATTTGCATATTGCTTTGTTTCAATGACGTTGACATTAAAACCGGAATCTTTTATTTTTTTACCTGCTGTTTTTCCGTTAATTTTTACTTCTTCTAACCCATTATTTTTTGCGGTCAGCTGTATTTCTCTGAGGATTTCATGTTCTTGATTAATTCTAAACTTTCTTTGTAAAGTTTTATAACCAACAGCAGAGATATTGATCTGGTATATTCCAAATGGAATCCCCTTTATTGTAAAGTTTCCATCTTGATCAGCTTTTGCGCCCTGCTTGATTTCTCTAAATGTAATGGAAGCTCCTTCAATTGGTTCATTGGAAGCTGTCACGATCTTACCTTTGAGTTCAGCTACTTGTTGGGCAAAAGAAGATTGAGATATGATTAAGAATACGATTAACCATATTATTTTAAATTTTGACATTATTTTATTTAGATTAATTACACATAGAAAAGTAGCGTAACTCTAAATTTACCGAAGGTCAAAAAAGTAAATAAATGATATTATTTTTTAATAAGCTGAATATCAGTCGAAAATTTAGTTTAATCGGTCTATTCTGACAATAAAATCGGTCGCTTGATCTAGGGTAAGACCAACCTGAATATTTTTTGATGTGATATCATAGACCCAAACTTGATGCTGATCCTTTGCGTCGTCTATGGTGATATAGGCTTTCCCATTTTCAACGAGAACGGATTCTTTACGCGTTCCCTTGTCGAAAGGAAGATTTAATTTTTTAGTAGTTTGGCGGATAAGATCGACTACATAGTACTCAAATTGATAGGTGGAATGATGATCGCTAAAGTCTGTGTAGCGGTCTCTACGTTCACTACGCACGATCGCTTGATTGTTACCCAAATACCACATGCCATAAGCATGATTGTGCGTTTTGGCTGTTAAATTTAGGAAATAGGTAGGGTTGATATGGGTAGAATTGCTGTCAATTCTGAAAATTGCGGTAGGTTTCGACGGACTGTTGCCCAGCGCTATGCCCGGGCAGGACATAAAATAGAAGTTCCCATTTTCGTCATGAAAGCTGTAAGACTGTACCGTATTAACTCCACCGGGGTAAGTGGATCGTATATCTTTTTGTATATTTTTCAATCGTAAAGTCGCCTTATCCAATGTTGCGACGTATAGGGTGTCTATTGTGGTGAAGTCAGTTTCGTTGATTACTTTATTAAACGTATAACCGACCAGCAATTGCTGTTGATGTATCGTGCCAAAACCCACAGAAAGGATCTTAAAATCCGCTGCGGCCGGCGGTAATTTTATCTCTTGCTGTTGGTTGATTTTGAAATCATGGACGGCAATTTTATAGATCCATAGCCGACGATTTGTTTTGTTGTCCGAAGTGAATAAGAGTAATGTATCCTGATGGATCCAGCTGATGTTTTCAATATGCCGGTCCTGCATATCCAATTGAGCAATTTCCTTTAACCCGTTTGGTTCAAGTATATATTTTCTGAATTTCCCTGCCCTCAAAAAATAAAAATGCTTGTCTTTGACGATGATGCTTCTATCAAAAAGTTTTGTAGAAACGTCGATTCCATTTTTCGAAATTGTCAGATTCCCGCTATCCACCGTATTTGTCGTCAGGATGGTATTGCTGAGATCCTTATTCATCGTATAAAGACTGTACTTTCCGGCTGCATTTTGTTCTCCGTCATCTGTTCCACAGCTTACTACCAAATGGAGTAATAACGAGGATAAGAATAGCGTGAAGCGGTTGGAGAGCATGAGTGTATGGACTAATTGAGGTTCTTCTTATTTAGATGATATTAAATTGTATTTTCAGTTCGTGTTGGATGGTAGGAGCTAAAAAGGTAAGTTCCGATTTGGAGATTATTACTTGCTTGCCATTTTTTTGTGGTTTTAATACAAAATATGTTTCCCCATGTTTGAACTCCTTCTTTTTATCTGTTCCAGAAAAGCTAAAGGCAAAGTTTTTTTTGGGTATGAACATCATATTGCCTGAAGTTTTGAATTCCCCGGTATCCGTATTGATCTCTGCCCTTGCATTTTTACCCAAGATGATATTATAACTATGCTGGTTAATATACTTCAGTCCAGCACTTGTTCCGTTATCAAAGATGGCGGAAGCTTTTTCGGCATCCTTACTAAATTGATAAAAACCAAAACTGATTAAAAATACAATACTGGCGGCTATTCCAATATATTTAAAACCATATTTTTTAGGAGGAACTATTGTTGGGACTTCGGATCGATCAATATGGCTGCTCAGCTCGGCCCAGATATCCGTTTCTAATTTTGTTTTTTTAGCAATGGAAATAGACAAGGGATCCGACTCGAGGGTATCATCCAATAACCATTCTTCCACAAGAAGTTGTTCTGCGGGAGAGCATTGGCCTAAATGATATTTCTCTATGAGTTTATGGTCTATTTTCATATAATATACTTCCTGACAAAAGTACAGGATTTCTTTTGTATAGCTAAATTTAGGATATATATTCCGTTAGTTCTGTTTTTAATGTTTTTAATGCTCGTGAAATATGATATTCTACCGCTCTTTCTGAAATATAGAGCTTATGTGCAATTTCCTTGTTGGTGAGCCCCTGTTCTCTGCTCATGCGGAAGACATTTTTACATTGTTTAGGCAGAGTATCAATCAGATTTGATATTTTCTTGGCCAGTTCATCAGCGATCAGCGAATTATCTACGTAATGCTCTTCTCTTGTATTTGAAATGTTGTCCAGGTGTTGCTGCCGCGATACTTTATTGCGAATGTATTCAAATGTTTTGAGTTTTACTGATCTGATCAGATACCGTTCAACCTCGATGAGACGAAGTTCATCACGCCGTTCCCAGAGTGATTTGAAAACATCCTGTACAATTTCCTTGGAATGTTCTTCATCTTTGATGCTGCTCAGGCAAAAGGCAAACATACCTTCCCAGTGTTGAAGATATATTTGCTCAAAACCTGCTTTATCTATAATAAAAAACTCTTTTTCCAAAATACCAGTTCGCTGTTCTGACGCAAAGATAGGCTTATTTAGATTCGTTTTAAATAATTTCTAAATTTCTTTTACGAAATCCTTGATCGCTTTCCCCGGATCTGTGGTTTTCATAAAATTTTCACCGATTAAAAAGCTATGGAAACCAGCCTTTTTTAATGCTTTAATCGTCTTGGGATCGGAGATGCCACTTTCAGACACTTTGATGTATTCGGATGGAATCTTATCCAAAAGATCATACGAATGTTGTAGATCGACGGTGAAATCTTTTAGGTTTCTGTTATTGACACCGATGGCATCAATATCGTCAAAAAGATTATCCAACAGTTCCTGTTCATTGTGTACTTCAAGCAATACGTTGAGTCCGATCTGATGTGCATAAGCAGCAAATTCCTGCACTTCTTCTTTTTTTAGACATGCTGCTATTAAAAGGATAACATCAGCACCATAAGCCTTGGCCTCAGTAATCTGATATTTGTCCACAATGAATTCTTTGCGCAAAATAGGGATGTTAATTGCTTCCCTTGCTTTGGAAAGATCTTCAAGATTGCCCTTGAAAAACTCCCCATCGGTCAGCACAGATACCGCCGAGGCACCGGCTTCTTCATAGGCCTTGACAACATCTTCGACCTTTGCTGTACTGTTGATATCTCCTTTTGAGGGAGACGCTCGTTTATATTCAGCTATAATTCCTGTTTTTTCAGGATCTAATATAGATTCCCGTAACGAAAGACAGGCTACGTTGAAATAGGGATAGTTCAACAGCTCTTCGAATGGAACTAAGGCTTTCGCTTTTTCTACTTCTATTCTTTTTCGTTCAATGATTTTATCCAGTATAGTCATTTGTAGTATTTAGATATTAGTGTTGAAACAACCAGTTTTCAATTAATTTTTTCCCATTTGTTGTTAGTACTGATTCCGGATGGAACTGCATTCCACGCACATCATACTCTGTATGTGTCAGTGCCATGATGATGCCGTTCTCGTCTACAGCCGTAACTTTAAGTGTACTCGGCAATGTATCCTTGTTTACTGCCCATGAATGGTAGCGCCCTATTTTAGAATCTTTCGGAAAATCCTGAAATAGCTTTTCGGATTCATCGGTTACGATAATGTCTGTTGCGACACCATGCAATGGTTTTTCCATGTTAAATAAGGTACCGCCAAATACTTCGGCGATTGCCTGCTGGCCCAGGCAGATGCCTAATATACTTTTGTGTGGCGCATAGGTGCGGATCACATCAAGCAGTAAGCCCGCCTCTTCAGGAATCCCTGGACCTGGGGAAAGGAGGATTTTATCGAATGCTTCCAGCTCTTCCAGTTTGAATTTATCATTTCTCAACACCACATAGTCCTGTCCCAGTTCCTGGAGCAAGTGAACCAAATTATAGGTGAATGAATCGTAATTGTCAATGACAACGATTTTATTGTTGCTCATAACCTCTTGTTGTATAGTCCTGATTAAAGTAATTATCTATTTCCTGAAATATCGCCTGGACAAATTCTATTGGCAGATCGAATCTCTTTGCCAGTGTCACCTGATTGCTGCTGATATTTTTAATAATATGCTGCTCGTTATCTGTATCATCCTGCAATACTTTTGCCTTATGAAGATATGCTTTCCGTAGGGCTAGCAATTCAACGATGCGGTTGTCGATGGTGTCGATTGAAACATTGATATGTTGGGTATTGACACAGTATTCTAATGGTCTGATCATAACGTTTCTGCTAATTGTAATGCTTTTCGCAAAGCAGCTATTTTATTGTTGACTTCCTGAAGTTCCATTTCCGGATCTGAATCCAGTACAATTCCGCCTCCGGCCTGATAATGTAAGGTATTTTGTTTGCTCAGGAATGAGCGGATCATGATGGCATGATTGAAATCTCCATTGAAACCCATGAAGCCAATTGCTCCGGAGTAGAACGAGCGTTGCAATCCCTCATAGCGGTCAATGAGTGTCAGGGCCATATGTTTTGGTGCTCCGGACAATGTTCCGGCAGGGTAAGTATCTCCTACAATGTCAAAGGGATTGATATTGTCCTTAAGCACGCCAGTTACCTTCGATACCAAGTGGATAATATGCGAGTAATATTGTGGTTCCATATACGATTCCACTTTAACCTGGGTACAGTGTCTGCTCAGATCATTACGGGCAAGGTCTACCAACATCACATGTTCGGATGTCTCTTTCGGGTCTTGTTTTAGTCGAGAGGCAATTTTTTGGTCTTCCTCCATGTTTCCGGTTCTTTTGAAGGTTCCGGCAATAGGGAAGATGGTAGCCTGTTTGCCGTGGATGCGCAACTGAGCCTCGGGCGATGATCCGAATAGTTTAAAATCACCATAATCAAAATAAAATAGGTAAGGCGAGGGGTTAATGGAGCGCAATGCACGGTAGACATTGAACTCATCTCCCGAGAATGGTGTTCGGAAACCCCGGGATGGAACAATCTGAAAGACGTCACCGCGTTGGATATGTTCTTTCATCTTCTTGACTAGTTGACGGTGCTCCTCATCGCTACGGTTGGAACTTTCCTCTCCGGCCAATTTAAATGTGTACTCTGGGAAGTTTTTGTTCTGGATCAGGAACTGCATACGTTCCAGTTCAGACTCTTCATCTCCCAAAAGATGTTCGAAAATATACAGCTGATTACGGAAATGGTCAATGGCGATCACATATTTGTAGACGTGGTACTGCATAAACGGTATCTTGCGTGCCGGATCGACAGGTGTGGTCAGCTTGATATCCTCAAAATGCTCAATGCAGTCAAATGTAAAGTAACCGAATAACCCATTGGAGATTAAATTCAGTTCGGCAATTGTCGAATCTTCGAAAGAATTCCGGAAATCGGAAACTTCCTGGCGTAATTCGATTTCTTGTGCATTTTTGACAATTCGTTCTTTCCCGGGATAGGTTAAGGTCAGTTCCCGCTCGTCCAGCTGGATCCCTGCAATGGGTTGGCAGCAGATATAACTGATATTGTTATCACGACTATGGTAATCTGAACTTTCCAATAGCAGTGAATTTGGAAAGATATCCCGTAATCGAAGATAAATACTCACCGGTGTAGTTGTGTCGGCGAGCAACTTTCTGCTCTGTGTTTTGAATTTATACTTCATTTTATTCTTTTATTCGCTGTGATAAATTTTATACATAAAAAAAACCCGATACTGGTTAGCATCGGGTTTGGAATTTCCATAAATGGTTTTGGTTGATTATGAAATATTATGACAATACCAATTGATTCCCGATGCTTATTGCTTCAGGCCACCACCAATTTGTATTTGTATATCTTCGTGTCATTATTACACAAATTTATAAAAAAAAATAAATAAGCAAACTTTTTGTGATAAAAAAACAAAAATTCGCCTTATTTCTTAATCATTTAATAAATCGGGACGTCTCTCTTGCGTTCTTTTTAACTGTTGTTCATGCTTCCAGGTAGCGATGTTTGCTTCATGTCCACTGAGCAGAATATCGGGTACTTTGTGCCCTTTCCAGTCTGCGGGGCGCGTATAGATCGGTGCATCCAACAATCCGTCCTGGAAAGAATCCGAAAGTGCGGAGGTTTCGTCGGACAAAACTCCGGGGATCAGACGGATGATCGCGTCTGTAACAATTGCTGCCGGAAGTTCGCCACCAGACAGCACATAATCACCTACCGAGATTTCTTTTGTCACATATATATCCCTGATGCGTTGGTCTATACCCTTGTAGTGACCGCAGAGAATCATCATGTTACCCTTTGTCGAGAGCCCGTTTGCGATATCCTGATTAAAGGTTTCACCATCGGGAGTCATATAGATGATTTCATCGTATGTCCGTTCGGCCTGCAATTGTTCAATGCACTTGGCGAAAGGTTCGATCTGGAGCACCATGCCGGAACCGCCGCCATAGGGATAATCGTCCACACTTTTGTGCTTATTTGTTGAGTAATCTCTTAAATTGTGTACATATATCTCCGCGAGGCCTTTATTCTTTGCACGTTGTAAAATAGAGTGTGCAAATGGACTTTCCAAAAGGTCTGGTAAGACCGTAATAATATCAAAACGCATGGTGCAAAGATACACAAAAATGATCCATTGTCTATTTATAAGATTGATTCGCTTATCTTTGTGGCAAATTTAAGTGTACATAAAGTGATTGACGTAAATAATATTTCAGTTTCCTTTGGGGGAACGACTCTTTTTTCGGATGTATCTTTCTCGATCAATGAGAATGATAAGATTGCATTGATGGGTAAGAACGGTGCGGGTAAATCTACCTTGCTGAAAATTATCGCTGGGGTGGGCAAGCCTACGACGGGTAATGTGGCGGGACCAAAGGATGCCATCATTGCTTATCTACCACAGCATTTGCTAACAGAGGACAACGTGACGGTTTTTGAGGAAACATCTAAGGCTTTTGAGGAGGTCTATGGGATGCGCGATGAATTGGAACGTCTGAACGAGCAGTTGAATATCCGTACGGATTATGAGTCGGATGATTACATGCAATTGATCGAACGCGTGTCGGAACTGAGTGAGAAATTTTATTCGATCGAAGAGGTCAATTACGACGCGGAAGTTGAGAAGGTGCTGAAAGGGCTTGGTTTTGAACGATCGGATTTTACCAGACAGACCTCAGAGTTTTCCGGGGGATGGCGTATGCGTATTGAGCTGGCCAAGATACTATTGAAAAAACCAGATCTGATTTTGTTGGATGAGCCGACCAATCACATGGATATCGAGAGTATCCAATGGCTGGAGGATTTCTTGGTCAATTCGGCCAAGGCAGTTATTGTTATTTCACACGATAAGGCCTTTGTCGATAATATCACCAATCGTACCATTGAGGTGACGATGGGCCGTATTTATGACTATCGAGCTAAATATAGTCACTATTTGGAACTGCGTCAGGAAAGACGTCAGCATCAATTGAAAGCTTATGAGGAACAGCAGCGTTTTATTGCTGACAATCAGGAATTCATCGACCGTTTCAGAGGTACTTACTCGAAAACTTTGCAGGTGCAGTCGCGTGTCAAGATGTTGGAGAAATTGGAAATCATAGAAATTGACGAAGTAGATACTTCGGCCTTGCGCCTAAAATTTCCACCTTCACCTCGGTCGGGTCAATATCCGGTCATTGTCGAAGATCTTACAAAAGCTTATGATGATCATGTGGTATTTCAAAAAGCAAACATGGTCATTGAACGTGGAGAAAAGGTTGCTTTTGTCGGTAAAAACGGAGAGGGTAAATCCACCATGATTAAAGCGATTATGGGTGAAATAGATTTTGAAGGTACGCTAAAGGTAGGTCATAATGCCAAGATTGGTTACTTCGCTCAAAATCAGGCGGCCTTGCTGGATGGTGAACTGACTGTTTTTGATACCATCGATCAAATCGCAGTAGGCGATGTGCGTGTAAAAATGAAAGATCTTTTGGGCGCTTTTATGTTCAGTGGTGATGACACGACGAAAAAGGTTAAGGTATTATCCGGAGGTGAGCGTACGCGTCTAGCGATGATAAAACTTCTTTTGGAACCAGTAAATGTATTGATCCTCGATGAGCCTACCAACCATTTGGACATGAAGACCAAGGATATTATCAAAGATGCATTGAAGGATTTTGATGGCACATTGATCCTTGTTTCACACGACCGTGACTTTTTGGACGGTTTAGCGGAAAAAGTCTTCGAGTTTGGAAACAAACGTGTCCGTGAGCATTTTGAGGATATCAAAGGATTCTTGGAATATAAGAAAATGAGCAGTTTAAAGGATATTGAGCGATAGCATCTAAATCAACGGAGTGTAAACGTATTCTGTTAGTCTATCTCACATAATCATACGTTACAAGTTTTTGTTCAAATCCGATATTTGCGGTACAGAAATCAGAAACTTTATCTGTAAAGGAAGCTTCCTTAGCTCAGCTGGTGGAGCAACGGACTTGTAATCCGTGGGGCATTGGTTCATCTCGATAGGAGGCTCAATTATAAAAAGCGGCTTTATATAAAAAAGCCGCTTTTTTGCGTCTTGAACGAAGATTAAATCGAATCTTCAAGCTTTTTTTTCTTAATCCCAAAGTGTATGAAAGATACCTTCCTGATCAATAGGACGATGTGCATTAGGGGAAATAATTTTCTCCAGACCGGGTAAAACAACAGATAATCCGTATATTGAGTTCTCCTAAACATCAATTTTATTTATGATCATTGGATTAGACATTGGTACATCATCTGCGAAAGCTGTTGCATTTGACTGCGAAGGTAACATCTTGTCGCAGCATAGTATATCTTATCCCATATTAAACCCGTCGGAAGGCTGGTATGAGCAAGATCCGGAGATTGTTTATGCTGCATGTATTGAGTCTATTGCACATGTAATGATTGGCTTAAAGCAATCTAGTGCCGAGACACCGAAACCCGTATGCATTTCGGTGAGCAGTGCTATGCATGGACTGATCGCTGTTGACTCGGCTGGCAAACCACTTAGCAATTGCATGATATGGGCAGATCGCAGAAGTGAGGATATTGCGGTTGCTTTGGAGGCAAGTGAGGCGGGCAGGCAGCTTTATCAGCAGACCGGTACACCCATACATCCCATGTCTTTGCTTTGCAAATTAATGTGGATAAAGTCTAACGATCAAAAATTATTTGCTCAGTCGCACAAGTTTATCGGTATCAAAGAATTTCTTTTTTACCGGCTCTTTGGCGTCTATGTGGTCGATCATTCCATTGCATCTGCAACAGGGCTTTTCGACATACATCGCCTAACATGGTCTGATCAGGCGTTAAGATTGGCGGGCGTAACGGAGGAACAACTGGCATCGCCAGTTCCGGTCGATTATATTTTAAATATGCCTAGCCGAGAAATTGCGGCTTTGATGCACATTCCTGAAGATACCCCTTTTGTTATAGGTGGTAGCGATGGTTGTTTGGCTAATCTCGGGGTAGGGGCTATAAGTCCTGGAGTGGCTTCGGTAACTATCGGTACCAGTGGAGCTATTCGCGTAGCAAGTTCGCAGGCAAATCAAGAAAAAAAACAAAGGCTATTTACCTACCTACTGAGGCCAAATGAATATATAATTGGTGGCGCTGTTAACAATGGCGGTGTATTGCGCAACTGGTTTCGAGATAACTTTTTGCATGAATTTGCCCAAATGGAAACGGATGGAGATTCTTCTGCCTCGTTAAATGCTTTGGTCGAGTCCGTCGTTCCCGGGGCAGAGGGCTTGATATTCTTGCCCTATTTAACTGGTGAACGGGCACCACATTGGAATTCCAATGCAAAAGGCGTTTATTTTGGAATACAGCTGCATCATGGCAGAGCGCACTTTGCGCGGGCCATGATGGAAGGGATGTTGTTTGCAATTTACAGTGTAGGAATCGCATTAGAGGAGAACACCGGCCCCATTCATACAATCTTTGCAAGCGGCGGCTTAGCACGTTCATCGATGTTGGTGCAAATGCTTGCAGACATTTTCAATAAACCTGTATTCACCAAAAATACGGTAGAAAGCTCTGCATGGGGAGCCGCATTGATAGGCCTGGAAGCATTGGGTATACATAGGGAGGAGCCTACCGTAAAAAACAAGCAAGCGGGGGGAGCACAAGATACCGAGCACTATTACAAACCGAGTGCGGAGAATCACGCCGTATATATTAAAAACTTCCAGAAATTTGAACACCTGTACCATATATTGGAAGGTGAGTTTTAACTAGATGTAAATTATTATGCCTCTAATCATCGTTATTTTGGGAGTAGCTTTACTACTTCTTTTAGTCACTGTCGTCAGGTTAAACACGATCTTCTCGTTACTGATAACCTCTGTTGCGGTCGGTTTTGCCATGAATATGAATGCCGTCGATATCCTTAAATCTGTTGAAACCGGAGTGAGCAGTACTATGGGCCAATTGGCACTTTTGTTGGCTTTCGGGTCTTTACTGGGTAAATTGATGGCGGAAGGGGGAGCTGCAGAAAAGATTACAACGAAACTAACGGCTGTATTTGGCCGAAAGAACTTACCTTGGGCAATGGTTCTCACGGGTTTTTTAGTTGGAATTCCCTTATTTTACAATGTCGGTTTTATCGTCTTAGTACCGTTCGTTTTCATGGTATGTGCTTCCAATAAAATGCCCTTGCTTTACGTAGCCATTCCACTGCTGGCAGCGCTGTCCGTGACGCACGGTTATTTGCCACCACATCCGGGCGCTACAGCCATAGCGGTTACTTACAATGCGGATATAGGCTTGACAATGGCCTATGGCATTGTTGTTGCAATTCCTGCCATAATTATCGGTGGACCACTTTTTGGCAGAATGCTTAAGCGTATTCCGACCAACCCACCGGCCGAGTTTTTTCCTGAACACGATCAGGCAGATAGGAAAGAGCTTCCCGGATTTGCAATTAGTATATTTACGGGGCTGTTTCCAATAATTTTAATTGCTTTTGGTTCATTTGCACATCTAATATTCCCAGAAGGCTCCTCTTGGCTGACGGCACTACGTTTCTTGGGTGACCCGGTGGTGGCTTTAATGATTGCATCGCTAGTGGCGATGTACACGATGGGTATCCGCCAAGGTAAAAGTTTGCGGGAGCAGTCAGAAAGTGTGGAAGAAGCAATTCGTGGGATAATGATGATCCTTTTTATCATTGCAGCATCAGGCGCCTTCAAGCAAATTTTGGTAGATAGTGGTGTAGCCAACTACATCGCAGACCTAACCGCAGACCTGAGCTTGTCGCCTCTTGTGCTTGCATGGTTAATAGCCGGCATCATTCGCCTAGTGATCGGTTCGGCAAGTGTTGCTGGACTCACGGCAGCGGGCATTATGCTCCCCATTGTGCAAGCAGGAAATGTTACTCCTGAATTAATGGTACTAGCGACGGGAGCAGGCAGTCTCATGTTCTCACACGTCAATGATCCGGGGTTTTGGATGTTTAAATCTTATTTTGGAGTGAGCATGAAGGATACGTTTCGCTCATGGACGGTGATGGAAACGCTCGTTTCTGTTGTTGGATTGATCGGTGTCTTGATTTTACATTGGCTTGGCCATTGACAACGAATGGGAAAGTATCATATCATTTTTAAAGTTGCCGCAAGACACGCTCCATGAACCGTTGCTGTAAAATAAATCTAGTTCATTAGCTCAACAAAACGATTATATGAAGTAATCGCAAGGATATACATGAATAGCTCAAACGAATATTGAATTATACAGGCCCATGATCAACCAATTATGGGCTTTTCTTTGATGGAAACGTTTGTTTGATTTTTTTTTCTTAATATCGTGACAATGAACCGAATTTTATTGTTCTAGTTGTCTAAAATATGCATAGATCACATCCACTCTATATCTTTATTTTACTTTGGCTAAGCTGCTGTTTGAATGCTGCTCCGGTGTTGGCCCAGTATACCGTTGATAATATTCCCAGTCCGAAGCAGAGGGGGCAGGACTATTTTGTATCCAATCCTGATGGGATTTTGTCATCGGGTACTGTAGCTGAACTGGATGGTTTATCCGCACAGATTGAGGCAGCTACTAAAAGTGAGTTTGCCATTGTATTGGTCAATGACTATGTCGGTGACAGCGATTTTGAATTTGCACTCAAATTATTTAATACCTGGGGTATCGGTAAGAAGGAAAGTAACAATGGTTTATTATTGTTTATTGCCAAAGACCGGCGGGAATATCGCTTTATTACGGGTTATGGGATGGAAAGTACCTTGCCGGATGCCTATTTAAAGCGGATCGGTGAGAAGTATCTCGTACCAAATTTTCGAAATGGAAATTATGATCAGGGCGTTCTTGATGCTTCACAGTTTATCAAAGCGATCCTGATGTCGCCTGATAGCAAGGCTGAATTGGAGCGCCTGATGCCTGAGGCAACTCCGATCTGGAGCTTCAGCAGTCCTATCCTGCGAAATTCACTTTTGGTACTGGCTTTATTTGCCATTTGTTATATCTGGCTGGGAGAGGTGACCCGCGCGATAAAAGGGCAACTGACCAAGAAAAGTAAGTATTTCCCACCACTGGTCAGCGGCTGTGGTTGTATGGGGATGTTGATGTTTGCCAGTGTGTTTATATGTGCTTTTGCATTGAACAACTTTGAAGTCGTTTATCAATGGAAAAACCTTCCTTACTTTATTTTTATATTTGGCAGTATCACATTGGCGATGAAATATAATGCGAGTCGTACGCAGATTGTTAATTCTTATCGCGATGAGGAGAATATCCAGCAAGCTCTGCGTAAATTTCGCATTTGGGGACTTGTTCCTTTACTGTTAAGTCCTTTAGCACTGTTTGATCTCTTTGGCATAAATAAACGGATCCGAAGGAATGAACTTAGACTGACTCCTCCGGATGATTCGGGAAGCTGGTTACGGATGAATAAGGATGATGTATCTACCCGAGAAAGCGCTTACTTGGATAAGGGACAGCTCATGGAGGAGAGAATTGGCAGTCGATCTTATGAGATCTGGGTAAATCAGACAAGCAATGAAATCAAACTGGTTCCCTGGGATGAAAACGCAGGCTATATGGATTGTCCGCAATGCCATTACCATACGTTTGAAACGGGGCTTTCACATACGATCCGATCTGCAACTTACAGTTCGCAGGGGTTGGAGGAACGTTTTGATAAATGTAAAAACTGTGGTCACCGTGTGTCTCATGGCGAGCATACCATACCCGTTAAAGTACGGTCTTCATCGAGCAGTTCTGGGGGTGGCGGGTCAAGCAGTAGTGGCGGAGGCAGCTTTGGCGGTGGATCTTCAGGTGGTGGTGGTGCTGGCGGAAGATGGTAATATGTGATTTAGGAGCAAAAAAAAAGGTTTTCAAACGGGGAGAATGAAAACCTTAAATAACCAATTATAAACCTAAATTATGATGATACAAATATAGTGTATTTATTACACTATGCAAAATTTTTTTAAAAAAAATCAAAAAAATAAGTTACATAGTGCATATATGATTTCTGTTTATAAATTAAAACCAAAGTTTCAGCAGTTATTGATGCCGATTCTGACCTTCTTACATCGGAAAAAGGTAACGGCCAATCAGATTACGATTGGCTCAATCGCTTTGTCTTTGGTTATTGCGGTACTGTTCTGGTATGCCGATCGGATGCCAATGTTGTTTTTGGCATTGCCAATCGGTTTATTATTTCGCATGGCCTTCAATGCACTGGATGGTATGATGGCCCGTCTTTTTGATCAGACGAGTAAGAAAGGTGAAGTCCTGAACGAGGTGGGCGATATTGTCTCCGATGTCCTGATCTTCTTTCCCTTGCTGAAATTTCATCCCGAGCGTTTATACCTGGTGGTTGGTTTTATTGTCTTGAGTGTGATCAATGAATTCTGCGGGCTGATTGGAAAGGTTGTCGCCAATGACCGTCGTTATGATGGACCCATGGGCAAAAGTGACCGTGCGCTGCTGCTTGGGGTATACGGGATTTTGAGTTTATTGCATGTTTCGATAACTGCATTGTCGGGATATATTTTTGCTGTGCTATGCTTGTTATTGGCCTTGAGTTCAATAACACGATTGAGAAAGGCATTGGTGATACATGAGTGAAGTCTCCAATCCGAAGGGCAAGTTTGCTGACGTACCTGTCCGAGTCAGAAGCTGGGGCTATATTGTACTCGTACTGGCGATTGCTTTCGTTCCACAAACAACATCTTTGCTGTTTGTTTCTTGGATTACCTTCCAGGGCATGCGCGAATTTATGAAGATGTTTGTGCCAAATTTTGGTCCTGCATTGCCCTTTGCTATTTTCGCTGCTCTATTGCAATTGCTACTTTTAATCTACTGCTCGTATGGAGCTTACTTGTTATGGGCTGCACTGTTGTGCATAGGGATTGGGCTTTTTTTTCGGTTGGAACAGAAAACAACGGTGAGCGCCGCGATCGGAATGACTTTTGGAGCGGCTGCCTGCTTGCTTGCATTCAGCCAGCTGACCTTTATCCGGACGGTCGAAATCCATCAGGATGAACTAATGGGGTTACGGCTCGTGGCCTATATCATTGTTTTAACAGAACTGAACGATGTATTCCAATACCTCATGGGTAAATTCTTTGGTAAACGAAAGATCGTGCCGCGTATCAGTCCAAACAAAACTGTTGCCGGATGTATCGGTGGTATCGGGCTAACTGTAATTTTGAGTAATATCTTGGGCTATCTGTTGTTGCCATTAGGGGATTTTATCTGCTTTTCGTTGCTTGGCTTGCTCTTTGGTACGTTAGGATTTTGTGGTGATGTGCTTTTCTCCTTTTTGAAACGCAAGACGGGAGTCAAGGATACGGGGACATTAATCCCCGGACATGGCGGATTACTGGATCGGATAGATAGCCTGGTGTTTAATGCACCTGTGTTCTATGGTTTGATTTGTTTGATAGAAATGACGAATTTGTAATGGTTTTATCAAGTGGGTGATTATCATCGAAATCGTAAAATTTATAATTATTATGCTGCGATCAGTGGTCCGATAGCTTGCTTACGAATGGAGAAAAATGACGTCAATCTATCAAAGGTTAAAAACTGTAATTAGGCCCCGGCCTTGTAAAAGCATAAACTCATATTTAATAGCTCAGAAATGAATTATCAACGGGCAGTTTTATTTTCAGGAGGTGGTACTCGTTTTGGCTTATACTTGGGAATGTATGCCGCGTTGGAGGAACTGGGATTAAAACCGGATCTACTGATTGCTACCTGTGGTGGATCGTTGGCCGCTGCGATTATTCAGGCTTTTGCAAGGGATTTAGAACGGAAATCTTATCTCCAATCCGAAGAGTTTTATCGCTTCTTCTGTGGACATCAACTTACACAGCAGCGTCATCTGGGCAAGCTGGGTTGGTATGTGTTAAGAAAGCAATGGGATAAGAGAACTGCTCCTTATCTGGAAGATGTTTTTGATCGTTATCTGGTCAAGATGGAACATGATCTTTCACCCTTATTACCGACTTTGAACCGTCCATTTTCGGAGGAAATACCGGCGATTATTATTGGTTCGAAAATGCTTTTTGACCGCTCAGCAGTTGGAGAGAGACGGGGCGAACGTAAGCTCTACCAGAAAGTCCTGATGGGGAATACCACTGCTCTATCAAACGTAAGTCTGGATAATATCCAAATTCAAGGTGAAAATTATGGACAAAGTGCTGTTGCTCCTGCGGTAGCAATAAATTCAACGGTAACCTTGTTGGAAGCTGTTCGTATTTCCATGTCCGATATGTTTTATATTGAGCCAATACAGCGGAATGGAGAATATTATGCCGGTGGAGCCATTGATCTGGTACCTGTAGAACTGGCGCAGTCTTTGGCAGCAGAAGTAATCTGTGAGTGCAAGCAGAGGTATAAATTTCAGGAGGAGGGATTGGTCAGAGCGGTATTGGGCTTCAGCGGAAACCAACGCCTGCGGGATATTGATCAGCAATTTCAGGGTCTCCGATGGATCGATACAAGGGATGCTGCGGAAAAGTTAGCAGGAAACTATTGCAGAAAAGACATAGATTGGCGTAGATTTGAAATAACATTGTCCCTTCCGGCAAGTCTGGATGAATTTGCGGTTGCGATGGAAGCGCAGTGGAATTATGGATATCGCAAGGCGATGGAACTGCGGATGGCGTAGTACACGATGTTTCTGGGTAATGGTTCTTGGAAGTATTTATCGTGTAATACGGGATCTATTGGAGAGTTTAGTTGGCATACATCGAAAGTTTATTTGTTTGACAGGATAGCCCGATCAAGCGGGTAATATAATCGCTATTTTTTTTGTATAAAATGAAGGTATTTATCGCAGGCGGAACAAGCGGAATAGGTTTGGCACTAGCACAATGCTACCTCCAACAAGGGGCTGAAGTTGCTGTATGTGGTCGAGACCTTTCAAAGTTGACCAATCAAGCGACATTCGATGCGCTCATCAAGTTTGAAGTGGATGTATGTAATCGGGACGTATTGGCTGATGCCGTTAATTCTTTCTGTGATCATGGGACATTGGATCTTTTTATCAATTGTAGCGGAAGTTATGCCGATGATGTGGCACTGCGCATCAGTTATGAAGAGGCAAGTGCGATGCTCCGCGTCAATATGCTGGGTACCCTGAACTGTTTTGAAGTCGCCCGCGAAGCCATGCGTGGACAATCAAAGGGGCAGATCGCAACAATAGCATCCGTCTCGGGGACGCTGGATTTTCCAAACTCAAGTTTGTACAGCAAAACAAAGCGGGCTGCAATTCAAGTGGCTGATGCCTACAGAAGGGCATTGCTTCCGTATGGGATTGCGGTGACAGTCATCGCACCGGGGTATGTGGATACAACCAAACTGCGCGAACTTAATCAGCAGGATCTCTCCAAAAAGCCCTTTTTGATCAGCGTGGACGATGCCGCGCAACGCATCTTAAAAGCGATACAGCAAAAGAAAGAAATCGTGATTTTTCCGATGCGCATGAAATGGCTGATGGGATTTTTAGGCCTGCTTCCCCATGTATTATTAAGTAAAATCATGTTTAGGAAAGCCAAATGGATGAAAAACGATTAAAGAAGGTAGGTGGGCAGCTCCTTGTTGCCATTTATTGCCTGTTGCTTTTTCAACTTACCTATCCTTATGCAGCAGGCTACGCCTCCAGTTTAGTTGTGGTGTCTTCCTTTGTATTCGATTTTGAACAGTATATTTCGTTCGTTCCATGGATGATCCTACCTTATATGAGTAGTGGACTGTTTTTTTGCTTCGTGCCGTTTTACTGTCGACAAAAAGGGGAGCTCCTGTGCTATGCAAAGCGATTTACGTTTGTTACCCTGATTGCGGCATTGTGCTTTCTCCTTTTTCCGTTGCGGTTTTCTTTTGACAGACCGTTGGTTGAATATCCTTTGTTTACTATTTTCTTTTCCTTCTTAAAGGAATATGATTCGCCTTTTAATCAGGCACCCTCCCTGCATGTCGCTTATGCCTGTCTTTTTTGGTCGGTGCTGCGTTGGAAGTTCAACGGTTGGAAGAAAATAATCTTGGGCATCTGGCTTCTGTTGATGGGCTTAGGAACATTGACCGTATATCAGCACCATGTGATCGATCTATTGACAGCTTGCATACTCGTTCAGTTCAGTTTTATCCTCTTTCCGAATGCCATTGAACAATCGGTACAAGGGGAGGCTATAGGTCAAAGCAGGGGGCGGAACGAAGAGAAAGCTGAGAAATCGGGCATTGATACCCAAAATCTTGATAGTTGTCGTCCGGTAGTCAGAAACCAACAACTAGCGAATAGTTATTACCTTATTGGGTGGATATTCATGCTACTGGCGCTGCTTTGCGAGGGATATTTATTGCCGCTGATTGTTTTTGCTTGGGTAGCCTTCGTCTGCTTTGCGGTTGGTTACAATTACCTGCGCAGTAATACGAGGTTTTTAAAGGATCATCGAGGTCGAATACCGCTGATTAAGAAAGTATTTTACGCTCCTTACCAATTTGCGTACCGGTTGATGTGGCGTTTTTTTAGAAAGAAAAATAATCCGCCGCTGATGGAGTTATTGCCCCGTTGTTATGTGGGGCCAAGGTTGAACGCTTCGGAACTTATAGGCTTGGGATTGGATCGCAATCTGGTTGTTTTTGACCTTGCAGCTGAGCTGGAGGAGGTAAAACTCTTAGGTGCCATGGAAAAGTATTATTCTTTCCCTTTGCTGGATATTGCGGAGATCGATTTGCATCATGCCCATGTGATCATAGACGCTATGGTATCCGCTTACCGCAAAATGAACGAACATGAAAATATGGTCATTCATTGTACAATGGGTTATAGTAGGAGCATGATTTTTGCTATTCTGATGACGCAGGAATTATTATCTTTAGATTTAAATAAAGCTATTGGTCGGGTGAAGTCGATCAATAGGCATATGATGTTACAGGTTCATGCGATCCAGCTGATGAAAATTATCGTCGCGGGCAGATCGTGATCAAAAAGGGTGGCTTGGTCTTTGTTTTTAAAAGGCATATCGAAAGAGAAACTAAAATTACATATGCCATTGTATTAATGGAATAAATTATAAAAAGATGAAATCAGGTTATTTTAAGAGTTTCGATCAAGGGGAACTGCTATATCGTGTTTGGAATTATCAACAGGGACAAAAGGCTTTAATTGTATTGCACCGTGGGCATGAACATTCAGAACGCTTGCAGGAGATGGCTACCGATCCGCAGTTTGCCGATTATTCCATCTTTGCATTCGACCTGCGTGGACATGGCCATACCAAAGTGCCCGTATCACCGGTTTTCATGGATAATGTGCGTGATCTGGACTGTTTTGTGTCCTATATTCATACCGAATATGCGGTTGATACGAAGGATGTCTTTGTCATCGCCAATAGTATTGCTGGGGTCATTGTAAGTGCTTGGGTACATGATTTTGCCCCTCCGATTGCAGGTATGGCTTTATTGGCGCCCGCATTTGAAATCAAACTGTATGTGCCCTTGGCCAATCAGATGATTGCACTGGGAACTAAACTGAAAAAGGATCTTGTTATCCAAAGCTATGTTAAAGCGAAGGTATTGACGCATGATATCGAACAACAACAGGCTTATGATGCTGATCCCCTAATCTCAAAATCCATTAACGGCGCTTTATTGGTCGATCTATTGAAAGCTGGTGTGCGTATCGTAGACGATGCAGCCGCAATCGATATTCCCGTGATTGTGCTATCTGCTGAAAAGGACTATGTGGTTAAAAACTCGGTGCAAAAGCAATTCTTCGTTTCCATCGCTTCCAAGCTAAAGACATTTATTACCCTGCGTAATTTTTATCATGGTATCCTGTTTGAATCCAACAGACAGAAAGTCTATACCTATTTAAAAGATTTTATTACGAAAGCCTATGCAAGGCAAATGCCCGAACAGGGACTGGAGGCTGACGAGTTTTCGGTAAAAGAATATGAGAAATTGTACCATAAGGTGATGCCAGCGGCTGAGAAGCTAAACTATGCATTCCAAAAATGGACTTTAGGCAAGATCGGATCATTGAGTCATGGTATGAACTTAGGCCTTCAGTTTGGTTTTGATTCAGGAATCTCATTGGATTACGTATACCGTAATGAGCCGAAGGGCAGGTTGGGGTTAGGCAAAGTTATTGACAAAGGATACTTAGAAGCGATCGGCTGGAAAGGAATCCGTATACGCAAACAGCATCTCTTACGGCTGCTAGAAGAGAATATTGCGCGAGTCAAGTCTACAGGCCGACCTGTGAAAATTCTGGATATCGCTGGCGGCACCGGAAATTATTTATTTGATATCAAAGAAAAATATCCAGAGGTAGAGATCGTGATCAACGAGTTTCTGTTGCCAAATATAGCAGTGGGTGAGAAAACCATCAAGAAGAAAGCCCTCCAAGGAATACGTTTCAGCAATTACGACTGTTTTGATCCGGCTACATACAGCAAACTGGATTTTGAACCTAATATTGTAGTAATCTCCGGTATTTTCGAATTGTTTGGCGACAATGAAATGGCAAGTAGGGCGGTACATGGCGCGACTTCCATTTGTGAGGAAAACAGCCATCTGGTCTATACCGGACAGCCATGGCATCCACAGTTGAAAATGATCGCTTATGTGCTGAACAGCCATCAGAAGAAAGATTGGGTCATGCGCCGACGTTCGCAGAAAGAGCTGGATCGGATTATGGCTTACAATGGGGTGCGCAAGGAGCGGATGCTTATTGACGATTATGGGATATTTACCGTTTCTTCGGGAGCTGTAAAATAGGGTAATCGTGATTCGGGATGACTGTAGATGCGATCTTAGCTAAATCATCTGATAAATTATTTTTCTCCATTGGTTCGGATAGGCCAATGGAGAAAAATTAAGTTTATGGTTTTAG
Source organism: Sphingobacterium sp. DR205 (assembly GCF_011064245.1). Lineage (NCBI taxonomy): Bacteria > Pseudomonadati > Bacteroidota > Sphingobacteriia > Sphingobacteriales > Sphingobacteriaceae > Sphingobacterium > Sphingobacterium sp. DR205. The sequence goes on from NZ_CP049333.1 coordinate 619,967, forward strand.
TTCTTATACTCCCGAATTGCCTGAATAATACCTTCCAGATTTTCATTGAAGTCCAGTAGCTGACCGAATACTTTATCGTCTTTGGCCAGTCCACCATGTTTGTTGTTCTTGCGGAAGATTTCTTTGATGGCTTCCCAACGTTCCTGCTCGACAGGGTTCAGTAGCCCGGCAAGCTCTTTTAGTTTTAAGAGATTGCTTTCGGTATCCGCTGTCAATGTCTGCGATTCGCTCTCATAGTGCGCGAGAAGAACCTGATCAATTTCCTGCTCATTCATCATCGGTACCACCTGTGCAACCAGTTTGCTCATATTACGATACGATCCCTGCATTTTAAATGGCGGTTCGGTACGGTAATTATCCTGCATAGCCGCGCTCTGGATATAATTTTGATTAACCTTGATCACCACATTTCTGATTTTCAGTACATGGCGCAGCACGGCGATAAAGTCATCAATATCCTGTTTCAGGTAGTTGCCCTCTAAATCCGGCAGTTGATCCATAACAGACTGTGCATAATTGACTAGGGCGTAGAAGTCGTTAAATGATTTGCTTGCAATCTTTTCGAGGTAACTGTTTTCAATAGCCGCATTTTCAATCAAACTGAGGTTGAATAATGCTTCGGTATCACCGATCACATCACCGAGATTGTACACATCGGCCCGATTGGCAAGCATGTCGGGAATCTGAAACTTAGAGCCGCTCTCTGTGTATGGATTTCCGGCCATCACGATGCAAAAGCGCTTGCCACGGAGGTCATAGGTCTTGCTCTCGCCCTCAAAGATGCCATCAATCTTACGTTGACCGTCGGCAAGAGAAATGAACTTCTGTAAAAACTCCGGATTTAGGTGCTGGATATCGTCCAGATACAGCATGACATTGTCAGCCATCTCAAATGCGAGATTGATCTTTTTCAGTTCTTCCCGTTCTCCGGATGTTTTCGCTTCAATCGGATCAATGGAGGTGATCGAATGACCAATGGTCGGCCCATTGATTTTGACGAAATGTAAGCCCATAGTTTTGGCAAGATATTCCATTAAGGTGGTCTTACCATAACCCGGAGGCGAGATCAATAGAAGCATTCCCATACGGGCTGTACGCTTGTTATCCCCCGCGGCTCCAAGCTGTTTGGCGAGGTTGTTTCCGATTAGTGGAAAATAAACTTCATTGATCAGCTTGTTACGTACAAAGGAAGTCAGTACTTTGGGCTCAAACTCACCTATCTTTAGTTCTTTAGCATAGGACTTTGCAAGCTGCTCTTTCAATGTGGAGAAAGCCACAAAACGAGGTACATTATAATCACTGAATTGTGCCATACGTGCTAAAAATTCATGATATTGGATATGCTCCTCCCCGTTGTTGAGGATTGTATGGTTGCCTTTTAATCCGCTGATATGTGCTTGGTCTTTGGCTATAATTAAGTGATATGCTTGCGTCGGATAAAGCAACATGATCGCTGCTTCCTCAATATATTTACGTAGCGTAAGATATTCCGGATGCTCATCAACGAAGGAGTTGAGCCAGTTTAAAGTCAGGTAAAAGCGATCTACCAAGCTAAATTGTTCGTTCTGAATATCCGCTTCAAAAAGCTTGTAACTTTTCTTGGATTCCAGCAGTCGAGTAAACGCCTTTTTCAGTTCATCGGATTGTTCACTGACGACAAAGGTATTGTAGCTCGTAAACGTTTGAAAAAGGTAAGTTGCCAGGTCACGGTCATGAATGGTGGCGCGATCCAAATGTGTCTCCCAGGCATTGAACAACTTGCTGAGTTCATCAATGACGGATTGGTAACGATTTGAATTTGGAAACGTTTTCAATATCGTGTAAGTCGAGTGTATCAGCGCCAGCTGTTTTGCACGCTGATCATCAGAAAGCGATTGCCAAAATAGCTGAGCCATCGTGCGCAAAGAAGGATCATAGCGAAGCAGATCCAATTTGCTATCGAGCTGTTTTATCGTATCATAGATCAATAGCGCATCCACATTGTGAACTCCTTTGACATAACCTTCCGAATAACTTTGCTCCACGGTCTGCGTGATGAACAGTACAGCATCAAAATCTTGTTGTCCTTTCGAAGCCAGGAATGCTTTGTATGCAAGATATTCTGCACGATAGACCTCCTTATTTTCGGATACAAGTTCCTGATCCCAGATATCCTGAAACCTGTTGATCTCCTCGGCCTGCACTTTTTGATAGAAGCTTGTACCTGTCAGGTGGAAATAGAGCTCGTCGTTTCTGCGCAACAGGGTTAAACTGAGGGATTGGTTATTGACGGCGAATTTGTGTTTACCAAGAGCAATGATATTCTCCCCGTCTACAAAGAGGTCATTTTTATCCCGTAACACCCGTAAGGCATCTTCCTGTGATTTCTTTAATAGATTTTCAAGGTTTTCGGCTTTTGAGACATCCTGCAGCGTCTTTAGCTCCTGTACCAACTGCCTGATCTTGTCGATCATCAGATCCGAGGCAAAAAAGCTGAGGATCTCTTCCCGCGTTGCAAATGTCTTGGATTTGTTCTCAATGTTCTTTAATACACGAAGACCGATCTGCTCGAGCGAGGATGTACGCTTGTTGATCTGTTCAACGATTTGTTCCCTGCGGGAATTAAAAGCCTTGATCACCTCATCACGTTTGTCCGCGATCTTGAGCGCAAAATCTTCAAATTCAGAAAACTTACTTTCAAGCTCCTCCAGCTGAACGATGACTTTTGTGTAATATTCGTCCACCTTTTCGGTTGTCGTTGACAGTTCGAGGTAGTTGGTCACGGATTGCTCCAATAGGGTCAGCTGTGCAGAGAACTCGGCTATTGCTTCTGTACTCTTCAATGAATTGAGCTTTCGCGTAAGCTGTGCGCGGACTTCATTTAGTGAAGAGAAAATAACCGAAATCTTCTCAATAATTTTGGTCGTCTGCGTGGAGTCGTCAATTTTTAGACTATTGAGGATATCAATCAATAGTTCCAGTTCGCTTGAAATGGCCAAATTGGCTTCCTCGATTGCCTTGGCATCGTAGACCTTCACTATTGCATCCACATTCTTCTTTTGCTGTTCTACTTTCTGTTCATAAGGAAGCAGAGCTTCATCACGTAGGAGAAAAGCAATGGTTTTTTCAGCCAGCCCAGAAGTGATAACCTGCAGTTTTTCCAACAGACTATCTATGCTGACCGTATCAATATATTTTACATTTTTAAGGTCGATGATTTCACCCTGAAGACGACGGGAGTCGGCCAATTGATGGACGAGCTGATCGAGTTTGTCTACAACGGTACTATTGATGGAGAAGGTGAGTTCTTCCATCTTCTTTTCTGCTGCTATATTTAATTCTGCAGCATGTTTGCGTTGTGCCTGTACTTTGACAAATTCATCAATGGCGGTATTGGCGACTTCCTTGATCTGTGTTAATGGCTGGCCAAGATTTGATAAGGCCTCATCTTTGATCCAGAAATAGGAATCCAATAATACCGTGGACTTTTTGAGGATATCTTCGTATAAACCTTCGTAGCTGTCCTCTTTGTTGATCAGCTGTATAACCTCCTGAGCCTCGGCCATCGCCTGCACGATCTGTTTATTGCCTACCTTATAAAGGGGATCATCTTTCTTTTGCTCATTTTCTTTGAGCATGGCCATATAGGGTGTTTCCCAGATCTGCACCTGATGATGTCTGGTGGCTTCTGCCTCAGTGCGGAAATAAATTAAGCTACCATCTTTGAACAGGGTAAATCCGTTGCAGATAATCGGAGTCTCGACATGCTGCTGAATGATGTTGTATGACAGCAGGATATAGGTATTCGTTTCTTCCTGACAGAATATATATAGAAAATCCTCACCATTGGGGGAGGCTATTCTACGAAGGAACGATACCTGCTCAAACTGGGCGTCAAAAACTTTGTTTGTGCCATTTTGTAAATAGTAGCCATTGGAGAAAATAATCCCCTGATTGTCCGGTAACAGTATTGCTGATTCATTCAGTGATTTGAGGTTGATTACTTCCTTCGTCCGTTGGTTATAGACAAAGGCCCTGAAATCTTCCTGGTAAGGTTTGATGCGTACCGCAATAAGATTGCCGAGATCCGCGTAGTAATAATCAGCGTCGTCTAATTGTTGGTCTGCATTGACCACTTTTTCGGAATAGATCCCTTTACCACTGTCTGTATTGTTTTCGATCTTGAAGGTGATGTCGCCATTGATCGCCTCAATAAAGATCTTATCCATAATGGATATATGGGGATACTTACCGAGCCGACGGTCTTCAAGCGTGGTTTTCGTCCAGTCAAATTCAAATTGATTGGGCAATTTGACTTCGTGGATGCTGCGGTCATCCTGATACTGGAGCTTACCATCTTTGATTAACCATTTGAATGCTTTGAGGTCAGCGGGATTTTTGCTGGTCTGAAAGATCATGTACAAATAGTTCTCCGTCCTACGAAATTTGGAGAATATGGAATCCCTGTAGTATTTATATAGATTTTGGTAATCTGAAATAAAATTTTGATCGTTGATCAGGTCGAGGGACTGCGGAATAAATTGATTATTCTCAAATGCATAAACACTGAAAACATCTTCCAGCTTGATCTCGGTACGCAGTCCAAAATGCACGTTATACCCAAAAATACATTGATTATCCAAGGCCAGAATACCGCGGGCAACACAGTTGTTTTCTGTGGTGATCCGTTGATTGGCTTTGAGGACAAAGCTTGTTGAATTAAAGACTTCTTTACGGGCTTCATTCAAGCCTTGGAGTCTTGTTGCTAGTTCTTCTTTTTGTGTAAGAAGCCGCTTTCGGATAATCTCATATGCACCTTGGTCAAGGCTGTCGTTCTGATTTATTACGTTTTCTTCTGGCATAAAATGAGCTTTCTCTACTGGATTGTTGTGACAAAATCAATTTTAACTACCCGCAGGAGCCATTTTGAAATGGTCTTGCGGATAATTAGTAAGCTTAAGATGTCTTAAGACAGCTTTTTATTGGAAATGCCTAAGTTTTTTGCTAATCCAAATAAGGAATTGATAAAACCGGCATCTTCACCGTTTTCGGCATCTGTGGCTGCCTGTTGCAGTTTGATCAACGCCGCAGAAACTGTTAAGTTCTTGATATCATTGGATGAGATACCATATTTATCTGCCAGTCCACGTACTTTTTCGGCGAGATCACCTTTCCCGTCTGGGCCCAATAGTGAATTTTTGATATCAGTGGCATGTTTCGAATTGTCGATCAGATGGTCAAAACCTTTGGCATTGGACACCTGACGTACAATGTTTTCGAAGAACATGGTCTCACCACCGACGATGTCTATCTTCGCTGTTTTAAGCGCTTCGGACAATACCCCCGCCTGTGCTTGTGCAATATCTTTTTGGATATTGATCTGTGCAAGTTCGATGTCACGTTCTTTCTGTAACTGTAATTTGAACTCTTCGTGGTCTTTACCAACACCATCCAGTTTTTTCATCGCTTCGGCTTTCTCTTCGATACCTTTTGCCTCCGCAAGTGCCTTTTCTCGGACAACTTCCGCCTGTGCTAAACCTTCTTTGCGCATGGCTTCGGCTTTCTTCTCAATAACATTTGCCTGTACAGTACCTTGCTTCTCTTCGGCTTCGGCTTTTGCGACCATTACTTCGGCTTCCGATAAACCTATTGCAGCTTCTTCTTTCGCCTGAGCTTCAGCTATGATCTTACGACTTTCGGCCTCTTTGAGTGACGCCTCTTTTTTCGCTTCAGCATCTATCAATAATTCCTGTGCACGTTTTTCTGCAATCTTACGCGCCGCTTCGGCGTCAATCACTTTTTTCTCAGCCTCTTGTTCTGCCGCAATTTTTGCTGCTTCAGCCGCTTTCACCGTAGAAATTAATTTTTCTTCTGCTTCTTGTGATGCTGCAATAACACCAGCTTGTTTCTTCCGTTCTACTTCACGGAATACTTCAATATCTTTGACACCTTGTTGCTCTTCGATAACGCCTTTTTCCAATTGGACGCGTTCTTTGATTACTCCTTGAATACTTTTCTTCTCGGTCTCAATCGAACGCTCTTTGTCAATCTGAGCCAAGGTGACAATACGCTCACGTTCGGTTTGTTCCAATGCGCGGTCTTTCTCTACGCGTTCGGCTTCCACAGCATCTGTACGTTGCTTGTTCTTCTCGGCAATGATAATTTGGCGTAGTTTATTTTCTTCCTGTACTGCCAGCTGCTCTTCGGTGGAAATACGGACGCTTTCATATTTCAGGCGCTCTTCTTCACGTACCTTAGCGATCTCTGCTTCCTCGCGGGCCTTGATATTATCAATTTCACGTTTTTGTTTTTCTTCTTTTTCGGCAAGTTGACGATCCAGTTCTAAAATTGCCTCCCGTGCTTCTACGTTTTGTTTTTTGATTAATTTCTCTTCGTCACGACGGATAAAGTTGGCATTGATATTTTGTTTTGCTGTCAGCTCGGTGATTTTCTTGATGCCCTCGCTATCCAGGATGTTGCTGGGATTTAAATGTTCGATATCTGTTTGTTCCAGGTAGTCGATCGCACAGTCATCAAGGATATAACCGTTCAGGTCTGTACCAATGATATTGAGGATTTCATCACGGAACTCGCGACGTGCTTCATAGAGTTCGATAAAGTCGAATTTTTTACCTACGGTTTTTAAAGCTTCAGAAAATTTAGATTCAAAGATGCTCTTTAAAGTTTCGGGTTCACTGGCACGGTCGCATCCCAAATTCTGAGCAACGTTGATCACATCGTCCACATTTTTGTTGACACGAACAAAGAATGCCACCTTGATATCTGCGCGGATATTGTCTTTACAGATCAGTCCTTCGCTCTGCATACGGGCGATTTCAATTTTTTTGATGGAGATGTCCATGATCTCCATCTTGTGGAAAACCGGGACGACATACATACCCTTGTTGAAGGCAACTTTCGTTCCGCCGACACCTGTCCGGACAATTGCCTTTCCCTGCGGGATCTTTTTGTAGAATGCACTCAGTACAACAAAGAATGCAAAGATTAGAAAAACAGCTAAACCGACAATCAGCAATATAATTCCGTTTAAGCCGCTTAAAAATAAAAGAGGTTGATATAGCATATTGATTAGTATTTATTTAGATTTTAGATATGAGTATTTGGATTTTAGTTGCGCAAGCCTACGGCTTACCGATCAAGTCTTAATCCTTGCTCCTTGTTCTTTTTTATTTTCGATTAAATATTGTCAATGGTGATTTCCTTGGTGACATAATAATATTTTTTGTCTTTGGATTCGTCCACAATAATGACATCATCGCCATAGCCGATTTTCTCGCCATTATGACTTACGACATTGAGACGAATTGGATCTTGTTGGATAATAAATTCAGCAGAACCTATTTTTTTACCCTCAATACTTGCGCGCATTTTACCCATGCGGCCGAGGAAATCATGGCTCTCTTCGCCATTATAGCCAATATTTTTGAACATTCTTGCTAAGGGTTTGGTCAGAAAATGCATTAAAAAGAACGTAACGATAAAAACCGGAACCAGGATCAATACCGATTTTATTCCCAAGGATGCAACGTCAATATACAATGAAGATACAATGGTGATCACCCAGCCAACGAATTTAAACATGGTCACAATAAGCATAATGGGCACTTTTCCGACATTGATATAATCCATTGCCTTGGCAAAGAAACCCGGTTCGGTATGCGTATCGGAGTCTGTATGATGATGTGGATGATCTGGTCCATCGGTATCAATATCATGTGAGCCATCGACGTCACTGACATCAGGTGTAGGATGTAGGTCCACATCGGCATCCGCGTCAAATAGGTGCACGCCATCGCCCATGAGAAACATAAATAACCAATACACTACAGACAGGCCTGTCAGGACAGTCATGATGCCATTTGACAATGGGTTGAATAAGATATTGATTAATTCTGTCATCATATTTTCTTTTAAATTTTTTCTCTTTTGAAGGTGTAATGAAATGACCAGGAATTACCATTCATTTCAAGGTCCTGCATCGCGACCAGCTCCCAGCCCTGATCACCGAGGTCGTTCAGAATCTTGTCGATTTTGTCCGAGTCCAATTTGGTTCCCCAGAAGCCTTGGGGTTCAATTTTGATTGTTTTATACTCATATTTCCGCATCGCCATTCAATTTTCGTTTTAATTCTTCCAGTTCACTGTTTACAGCGTCCGAACCACCTATGGATTCATTGATCTCATCCACCTTGCTTCTATTACCTGTTGCGATTTCACCATAGGCTTTCGCTAATGCTTCGTCCTCTTCGACTTTTTCTTTCATGCGTTCCAACATGGAAATCGTGCTGTTGGAATCAATGTTGGCCAGTTGCCGGTTGACCATTTTAGCTGCATTGGAAACCTTGACCCGTGCTTTCAAAGTTGATAATTCGCTTTCCCATTTAGCGATATTGAATTTAAGTATATCCACATTTTTATGCAATTCCTCTGCGGAACTCTGATGAATTGCTGCCTGTTTTTCCAGTTCGGTAGCTTCAATCAACAATTGCTTTTTCAGTAATAGGGCCTCTTTGGCCAGGCTTTCTGCTTTTTCGGCAGAAAGTTCTCCTTTTTGTGCTTTCTGCAACAATAAAATAGCCTTGCTTTCAAATTCATTGGCTTCTTCCTTTTTCTTTTCACAGTTATTCTGCGTGCGTATCGCTAGCGCTTTTACTTTTGCATAAGCCTCTAACGATTGTTCCAGGTCTTCTTTCATCTCACGGATACCTTGCTCCGTCATTTTGATGGGGTCCTCCATTTTGTCCACTACAGCGTGGATCTCTGCCTGACCAATTCTGAAAATTCTCTTAAAAATATTCATTATTCTATAATTTTGAAAAACTTATTAACTGATTATAATATTCACTGATCAAAAGACTAAGTGAATTGATGGCTGCATCAAATTCATTCTGATCCAGATTATGTATCTGCAAAGTATATCGGAATATGACCTTTCTGCCATCCTCCGTCAAGGCAAATCCGCCATGGATGATATCTCTATTTTTTATGAGCAACGATCTGAACATGTCCATGTTCTCGTTGTTGATGGTAAATAGATACTGCTCGAAAATTACGATGGGATGTGCTATACCCACAATGAGGTTTCGAATACCATCATCTTCGTTTTCGATGACAAAGACGCCTTCTTTTTCATCCTTATGGGTAATGTTATAACCGATGTTGGCGATATAATTTTCAATTTTTGAGAAGTACATAATCAAGTTTTTTATATATTGCACATATTCTTTGCATAAAGATAGTGAATTGCAAAAATATTTTGCAAGAAAAAATTAATTTTTTTTTAAAATGAGTAACGTCGGGAATAATATAAAAAAGCTGAGAAAGGTGAAAGGATTGAGTCAGCAGGCTTTTGGAGATGTTTTTAATCTTACTAGGGGGAATATTTCATCTTACGAAGAGATGCGTGCCGAACCAAAAATAGAGATTGTCCTAAAAATTGCAAATTATTTTGGCATTCCTGTGCAACATCTGATTGAAAAAAATCTTTCTGTTAATGAGATTCTCAATTTTAACGATTATTTTCAGCCTGATACGCCTGCAGTAGGGGGGAAGCGATTGGCACAGGTCCCGTTATTGGAACGTGAAGCGCTGTTAGATGCTTGTACTTATGTGTCAAAATTAAATGAACTGCCGGTCATCGAGTTTCCGTTGCAGAGCCGCAATCGTTTTATTGCGATGGAGTATATGGATGCTATACCGGTACCCGGTGACTTCGCTGTATCAGCACAATCAATTCTATTTTTTGAAGAAATTGACATTGAAAGCTTGCATACGCTAAACAATGCCTTCGGCCTATGTTTTTCAGCCGAGGAATTCTTTATTGGAAAATATACCTTAGCAGAGCAGGAAATAAGCTTGGTTTTAAACGCATGGAAGAAAGTCGACTTTGTATTGGCCGAGAAGGGAAATTTTTGGAAACTGTATGGTAAATTTGAAAGGATATAAGTCGAGATTGGAGGCAAAAAGCAAACACGAGCTCATTTGTACCGATGAGATTGAACAATATACCGCCGAAGACAGGATGAACCGAGCGATTGAGCTCACGGATACCTTAAAGTACAAATTTAATGAGTCAACGAGCTCATGAATACCATTGAAAATAGAGACTTTATGAATAATGCCTTAAAGGGAGACTGCAAGAATATTCAGATCATGGATATCGTTTCCGGGGAGTATCTTGCTTTGGAGACTAGGTGAGGTCAGTACGGTGATTAATGCCATGGTTTTGTTACAATCGACAACTGTTTTTTCATCAGATATTTTTAATGTAAACGCATGGTAAAGAGAAAAACGGAGGTTTTTTTTAACACTTATTTGTTTTTGAAAAAAAATAAATTTGGATTATAAAACAAAATAATCCAAATTTAAGTTGGTAAATAATTTTAATTTATTATAAACTTATTCGTTTCATGGAACCATCATGCTTTATTCAACCTCTCTGAGCGATGAATAAATTTGATCGCTTCATCACAATTTAAAAACAAATTTATACAAATGAAAAAAATGGTATTATCTGCAGCAATTGCTGCACTTTTCCTTGTTTCTTGTAATAATGCAGATAGCAAAAAAGTAGAAACAAAGGATACGGTCACAACGACTGATACACAAGGTGGTGTTGCCCAGACAACAACGACAGAGACAACAACGACTACTGAAGTGCCAAAGTTTAGTTCTCCGGAAGCACAACAGTTGGCAGACGATTACACAAAATATGTGAACGAATATGTTGCAGCTGCTAAAAGCGGAGATGCAACTAAAATTCAGGAGTTAGCCGGAAAACAACAGGAGTGGGCTACAAAAACTGCTACCGCTCTTACTAAATTAACTCCGGAAGATGCGAAGCTATGGTCGGAGTATGCTCAAAAGCTAGCAGCAGAGTTAACTGCTAGTGCAGCGAAATAGTTTTTGATAAAAAATAAAAAGTAGGGCTTTGTATAAAAGTCCTACTTTTTTTCTGTCTTAAATCAGAATGGAAGATCTTGTTCATCCTCCTCTTGTGGTACCGGAATATCCTCGTTTGCGCAGTTTTGATCGGATAGAATCAAAAAGCTGTCAACTTTGATTTCAGTAATATATCTTTTCGTTCCATCAGCATTTTCGTAGTTACGATAGGTTAGTTTCCCTTCAACCATCAATTTGGTCCCGCGGCTACATTTCCTTTCAATGGTATTGTTTTGCTTGCCCCATACGACAAGTGTATGCCATTGTACCTCCTCTACCCATTCTCCAGCTTTGTTTTTGAAAAGATCATTTGTGGCAAGTCGTAAAATAGCGTAATTTACCCCGGTTGAAGTGGTTTTGATTACAGGATCATTTCCTAAATGACCAATTAATTGTACTTTGTTACGTAATGTGCTCATTTTGTCTAATTTTTAAATGTTTCTAATAATTCTTATTTTAGTTACTGGCCATAACAATTGATGTGGAATGACCTTGAGCAAAGATGAAAAGGAGAAAGAATAATAATCGTCTGTTTACCATTTGTATTCGACTATAGTCGGTTGTAACCGTTTGTTGTCGTTTAACTTTCATATTGAACACTATGGAAAAAGTCTGTTTGGAATGTGGGAAAAATATACGGGGAAGATCGGATAAGCGCTTTTGCGATGACTCCTGTCGAAATGCTTACAACAATAAATTGAATAGTGATCAGACCAATCTGATCCGTAATGTGAATAATATATTGCGTAAAAACCGGCGTATTTTGGCGGATGTGCTGGAAGGGGAGGAGAAGGGTATGACAAAGGTCCTGCGCGAAAAATTAAAAAGACTGGGATTTGATTTCAAATTCCACACGCATACATTTGTCAATAATAAAGGCCAGGTTTATAACTTTATCTATGAAATGGGATATCTCACATTGGAAAATGAGTGGATATTGGTTGTTCAAAAAAAACCATTATAAAATTTTACAACAATTTCTCCTTAATGTCCCCGCTTTCTCTCTTATCTCTAATGGGAAATGTTCTTCTGATTTTATAAAACCTATTCATATAGCTGTATTTTCAGCTTGCTCTTATCGTGAATTCTGATTCGAGTAAACTGAATACTAGTTATTTTTAATTTACATCAGATCCTTTAATTCTAAAATAGTTTACTGCTGTGAAGATGATAATTACGGCATAATAGCACATTGGGATGAGCAGAAAAAGCCAGCCTGTAAAAATATAATTTAAAGACGAGGGCAGTTGAATATGAAAAAATTTTGCTGTAAGGAGATAGCCTATAAAGGCTCCGAGAAATAAAAGACCGGAGGCATGTATGATGATGATCTTTTTTAGATGCTTGCTGTATTGGGCATCTTTATTCTGCTTCGTGTAGCCCATAATGGCCGGGACCAATAAGCCCAATAAGGGGTTGACCAGAAATGTTAGAGAAGCCAGATAAAGAGCCTTTATGCTTCCACTTTGGTTTTTGTCGATACTGATTTGATTTACATTTGGCATAATTAAATGTTCTAAAGGAATTTCTAAAATCTGACTGATTTGTCTTAAACTGAAACCACTGATCTCTTCAGTCCCCTTTTCGATTCGTTGTACTGTTCTTAAAGATAGGCCTGCTTGATTGGCGAGATCCTGTTGTGTCAGTCCTTTGCGCTTTCTAGATTGTTTGATGAGTTGATTTACTGTTTGACTTTCCATGACACGAAAATGGCTAAAACGGTGTTGATTTTAAAAAAAACGATATGACAATAATATGCCAATGATATAACATGTTTGTAAGTTGTTAATAATCAAATATTTTTTAATCTGATAAATATTTTGAATCTTTGCAACACAATTAGGTATTAATATAAAATAAAAAAACGGAAGAATATGTTTGCTATACTAAAAACCCCAGCTTCGTCCTCAAAGAAGAGTCTTGGGCATATTCTCCGGAATACCGCACTCTCCTAATCTTCTTTTCCGGACCAATTTTCGGCGCTTGAATACAGCATCGGATCGTGATGTATGTGTCGCCAGGAGATCATTTGAGATGATCTAACCGATAAAAGGAAATGACATCTGTGTGGCTGGTGGTGGTCGCAGGAGGTCTAATACTCATGTAATGTTGAAAAAAAACAATGAATTCAGTGAATAAATATGTCCTTCAGGCTCTGGATAATTATCCATATTATCTGGAGGATACGTTAGAATCCTTATCCTATGCCTTGTCATACGATGAATCCAATACCATGGCGTTGTGTTTAATGGGTAGGGTTTATGCGGAGCAACTTTTTGATTATGAGCAGGCAAAGAAATATTTTCAGGAGGCTTTAAGCCACAATGTGCATGCTTTGGAAGTGTACCCTTATTTTATACAGACCTTGATCGACATGGGCGATTACGAAGCAGCAAAGAAAACCATCAAATATGCATTGACATTGCCCGGGATGTCCCTGACAGCGATCTGGATTAAGAAGGTGTTGCTGCTTGAGAAATTAAAGAAATACAAAAAGGCTTTAAAAATCCTCAAAATGGCTAAGTTGGATAACCTGGACAGCGATCTGTCCACGGTCATAAAGTCTGTCGAAGATCGGATTAAAGGAAAACAGGAAATGACCAAGACAAGCAAAAAGCGAGGTAAATAACTGACGAAGATGCTTGATTTCGGATAAAGTACTCAAAAAATAAGCCCAAGATGAATTCTCATCTTGGGCTTTTATCAATATAGTTTAAGAATTATTCTGCTCTTAAGATTTTCGCAGCATCAACCATTGATTCTAAAGCAGCTTTAGTTTCAGGCCAAGCGCGTGTCTTCAAGCCACAATCTGGATTAACCCAAAGTTGCTCCGCAGGAACTACTGCTTTTGCTTTGCGCAATAAGTCTACCATCTCATCTTTGCTTGGTACACGTGGTGAGTGAATATCATATACACCTGGACCGATATCGTTCGGGTATTTGAAATCACCGGCAAATGCATTCAATAATTTCATTTGTGAACGGGAAGTCTCAATTGTGATTACGTCTGCATCCATTGCTGCGATATCTTCGATCACATTGTTGAACTCAGAGTAACACATGTGTGTGTGGATCTGTGTATCATCCTCTACATTGGATGAAGATACACGGAAAGCACGAACTGCCCAGTTCAAGTAATCTTTTTGATCAGCTTTGCGTAATGGTAAGCCTTCACGGATTGCTGGTTCATCAATCTGGATGATTTTGATTCCTGCTTTTTCCAAAGCTTGTACTTCATCCAGGATGGCCAATGCGATTTGGTAAGTTGTTGTCGAACGTGGTTGATCGTTACGCACGAAAGACCATTGTAAGATGGTAACTGGACCAGTTAACATCCCTTTAACCGGACGGTTAGTCAATGATTGAGCGTAAGAAGACCAACGTACAGTCATGTCTTGTGGACGATAAACATCTCCGTAGATAATTGGAGGTTTCACACAACGGGAACCATAGGATTGTACCCAACCGTTCTGAGTGAATGCATATCCCGCCAATTGCTCACCGAAGTATTCAACCATGTCATTACGTTCGAACTCGCCGTGAACCAATACGTCGATATCCAATTGTTCTTGAAGACGGATTGTGTTTTCGGTTTCTTCGGCAATTGCTTTATCGTATTCTTCTTGTGTGATCGCTCCTTTTTTCAAATCAGCTCTCCATTTACGCACATCTTTCGTTTGTGGGAATGAACCGATCGTTGTTGTAGGGAATGCTGGCAAGTTGAACTTCGCTTGTTGTGCTGCTTTACGGTCAGCAAATACTGATGTACGTTTTGCATCATCATCAGTGATATTGCTCGTACGTGTTTTAACTTCTGGTTTGTGGATCAATGGAGAAGTACGACGGCTTTCAGCAGCAGCTTTGTTTGCTTCAAAACGTTTTGTCGTTTCTGCATCAACCTCACCGTCAGCTAAGATCGCTAGATCTTTTACCTCTGCTAATTTCTGTTTTGCGAATGCTAACCAGTTTTTAACTTCAGCAGGCAATGATTGCTCATTGTGCTCATTGTCCAAATCAAAAGGAACGTGCAATAATGATGAAGAAGGAGCAACCCAAACGCGTTCTTTTCCTAATGCATCAACCGCTTGTTTGATTTTAACCAACGATTTTTCGTAATCGTTTTTCCAGATGTTACGGCCTTCAACAATACCCAATGATAATGTCAATGAAGCAGGAACTTTAGCCAAAACGGTATCCAATTGGTTTTCACCGCGTACTAAATCCAAATGTAATGCATGGATCGGTAAGTTAACCGCGATATCTTCGTTGTCTTTTAATGCTTCGAAGTAAGTCGTAGCGATTAATTTGATATTTTTTGCAGCAGCAGCTAATTTCTCAAAAGTAGGTTGGTATAATGCTTTTACTTTTTCGTCTAGATCCAAAGCCAAGAAAGGCTCGTCAATCTGAACATATTGTGCACCAGCTTCTGCCAATTTAGCCAGGATTTGCTCATATACCGGAACCAATTTGTCCAATAGGTCGATACGGTCGAAACCAGCTTCTTTTTCTTTACCGATCAAAAGGTAAGTGATTGGGCCTAATAAAACAGGTTTTGTCTCAATACCCAATGATTTTGCTTCGTTGTATTCATTTAAGAATTTCTCAGAAGTCAATTTGAATTCTTGATCCTTTGTGAATTCGGGAACCATATAGTGGTAATTGGTATCCAACCACTTGGTCATTTCCATTGCAGTCACGTCAATTCCTTCTTGCTGGAAACCGCGGGCCATAGCAAAATATAAGTCTAAGCTGTAGTTGTTATCAACTTTATTCAATAAAGAATGATAACGAGCAGGAATAGCACCAACAGTAAGGGTTAAATCCAATACTTGATCGTAAAAAGAGAAGTCATTGGAAGGGATCAAATCTATTCCAGCATCTTTTTGTGTTTTCCAATTGCCTTCACGAATTTTTTTTGCTGTGTCCAATAATTCCTCAACAGAAGATTTTTTAGCCCAATAGGCCTCATTGGCTTTTTTCAATTCGCGGAACGCGCCCACACGAGGGTAACCTAAATTGTTAGTCAATAACATAATAATGTTTTTAATATTTCTTTACAACTATATTTCTTGCTAGAGAGAAGGACACACTAGAATTCGGTGACTTCGGCTTATCATTCCCATATCAAGTAGGGTAGAATTTAGCACCTTGTCAAGGGACAGGTTGCTAAGGCTTCATCGGGTCTATTCCCTCTGCCTTTCTCTATAAGCGACGCTAAGTTAGTACATTTTTTTTTGATATGCAAATTTTTTATAAAAGTGCATCTATTTTTTATAATCTACTAAGGATAGAAAAGTTTTATTTCTTTCTTTTCATTGGAAAGCAGGGTGAAATTGTTCAATGGAATCTCACCCGCTATGTTTTTAGCTTACCAGAAGTTTGTACCCTTTCCCGTGCACATTGACAATTTCTACCTTGTTATCTTCTTTTAGATATTTGCGAAGTTTGCTGAGAAATACATCCATACTTCTGCCGGTGAAATAATTGTCGTCATGCCATATTTTTAATAAGGCTTCTTCACGGGTCAATACATCATTCTTTTTTAAACAGAGCAGACGGAGCAACTCGGCCTCTTTTGTTGATAATTTTTGCGTTTGGCCCTTGTAGGAGATCTGCTGACTTGTATAATCAAAGAAGTAATCTCCAATTTCAAATTTGTCTGCAACCACTTCATCTTCTTTGTCTCTAACACTACGTTTCAGAAGGGCATTAATCCGAAGCAGCAACTCCTCAACACGGAACGGCTTGGTAATATAATCATCTCCACCTAATTCAAATGCCTCAGTCTTGTCTTCCATCATCCCCTTTGCGGTGGCGAAGATGATCGGTACAGTGCTATTTGTTTTTCTGATTTCACGGCCTACGGTAAAACCGTCTTTTTTAGGCATCATGACATCGAAAATGCATAAGTCGTAATCATTTTTTTTAAATTGGGAAATGGCTTCGTCCCCATCTATACAGAGCGTAACGTCAAATTTTCCCTTTAATTCGAGATAATCCTTTAAAAGATCCCCCAAATTGGGATCATCTTCTGCTAATAATATCTTTTGCATAATGAATCTATTAATTTTCACTAATGTTCCCTGAATATACAAAAAAGGAACGTGTTATTTTTTTATGGGCAAAATTACCTCAAAGGTTGTGCCCTTATCTTTCTCACTTTTTACGGTGATCCTTCCATTGAGCCTTCTCAATATATCCTGGACATAACTGAGGCCTAGGCCAAAACCTTTTACATTGTGGACATTTCCAGTAGGAATGCGATAAAACTGATCGAATATCTTTTGAAGGTGGTCCCGGCTCATCCCGATTCCATTGTCAGCAATGGTGATAACGATGTTGTCGCCGACATTTTTGGAATTGATATTGACATGTAGATCTCCTTTATTGTATTTGATCGCATTATCCAGTAGATTGTAAAAAACATTTGAAAAATGCAGTTCATCCCCGACAACAATATCTTTTGTCGCCGCTAGGTCAACACTGAACTGTCCGCCGATGTTCTGCATCCGAAGCTGCATACTGTCGGTGACGGCGGCAACAAGGTCGTTGATATGCACATCTTCACGGTCGAGTTTTAAGGTTTCTTTCTCCAGTTTTGCCAAATCCAGTACCCGTTCAATATGATTTCCGAGACGAACATTCTCGTCGTAAATGATATTGGCCAATTTCTGTACACGTTTATGGTCTGCATTGATGTCCGGATCCTTGAGTGATTCGCTGGCGATCATAATCGTAGCCACGGGAGTTTTAAACTCATGTGTCATGTTGTTTATGAAGTCGGTTTTCATTTCAGATACTTTCTTTTGCCTGAAGATAATAATAAGCGTATACGCAAAACATCCGACCAGTAGAAACAGGAGCGCGAGCATGGGCAGTAATAAATAGCCCATGTTGTCCGCAATAATCGCTTTTTTATTCGGAAAATATATTGTCAGTTTTCCCGGCGCAGCACCGATGTCACCTTTAAAAAGAGCAGTTGAGTACTTTGTGGTATTTTTAGGGCTGTTTAATTCGGCTTCATTCAGGATATTGTTCAGCAAGATGTTGCTTGTGCTCCATATTTCGATATTAAACGGCGCTTTGATATCTCGTTGTGCCAGTTCTTCTTTTAGGAGTTCCTGAACAATTATAACGTTTAACCGGTCTTTTAGCGGTCTTTTGGCCAGCTCCATCCCGATAGCGACATCTTCGATGTAATCAGCCTTTTTACCGCCGAGCATGGCAACGGAGTCGTAGACATTGAATTCATACCGGGCATTTTGCCGGGATAATTTATTTAATTTCGTTTCAAGTTCGAAAATCTTCCGGGCTAATTTTGGATCTGATCTTGGGGGGAGGACAAATAAATCTCTTCCTATCAATCTTTTGTAATCGTCAAAATGGATAATCAAAAATCGAGTGCTATCATCCTTTGCTTCTATACGCGGAATAGTCTTTGTTGCTGACACAATGACGTCTTCCTGATAATACATGCTATTTGTTGGGGTTTTGATAATATTAATCTCAACGAGATCCTGATATTGTGGTCTTCTGATATAGGTTTCGTAAAACCAGTTTTCGATATTGACTACATTGGGATAAAGTGCCTTTAATTTGTCTTCTCGTACTTTATATTTTTGATAGACCTGATCTAATTTGCCCCGGAGTTCTTCAATTTGAGTTTGGAGCCTAAGCTGTTCAGTTAACTGACGTTGTTTCGCTTGTTCCTGCTTGGATTTTTCGATATTACGCTCCTGTTGTACTTTCGCGAAATCCACAACCTCACGGCGTTCGAGTTTCCCTGCGACAGCCGTAAGCGCGGCATTGACAGATTCATCAAAAAGCTGTGATTTTTGACGATAGGAATCCCGCAGGAAATAGAATTGCATGGCCAATACCCCGATTAGCGCCAAAGACATTAGTCCAATGATTAATACAATACTATTTTTCTTCATTAAATTATATTTTCTTGCCTTCCATCTTCCACTTTACTTGTATTGTTACAAATATAAAGATGCTAACTTGTTTTGAAGCTGTTTTAACAATGTTTAACAGCGATTGCTTTAAATCTTGGTTATGTTGTTGTAAATTAGAAGTTAAAATAGATTATGTTATGAAAGCTTACGTATTATCATTGGCATTATCTTTTACGGTGGGAATTGCCTTTGGCCAAATTAAGCAAAAAGAGTATCGTCCTTTATTACAGGATAAACACTCCAAGATGCCCGTTCTGGGATTAGATACGGCTTCAGCGAAGTATAATATGCCCGTTCAGAAATTCAAAAAGCTGGATAGTCTATCGCCTATGCCGGGGACAGAAAAAATACCCAAGCGGAAAAAATCACAGCGTGACTCATTAAGGTTTAAGCTATTGGAAGATAGTTTAAAAGTGAAAGATTTCAAATTTAAGATAGATTCGCTCTATCCCAAAAAATAAAAAAGAAAGGCATTCGTTTTACCGCGAATGCCTTTCTTTTTTGATCCTATTTCTTACAGCTGAGAAACACGGATTGTATTTGTTTTACCTTTTTCAATTAACGGTGTAGAGGCTGTGTTAATGATAATTGATCCTGGTGTAACGTAGTTGTTTTTGACGATAAATCTATTGACATCATGGATAGAACCATCTGTACTTTCGAATTTGTCGTAAATGAATGTTTTTACGCCCCAAAGCAAGCTCAATTGTCTCAATAATGTCTGTGTACCTGTAAATACCAAGATGTCTACATTTGGTCTGTAACTTGTAATTTCAAATGCTGTTGCGCCGGAAGATGTCAACACGGCAATTGCTGAGGCATTTGTTTTTTGAGCCAGATAAACTGAAGAGGCACAAATTGCGTCCGGAATAAGCGTTCCGTCGTGTATCTCACTAACTTTCTCATTATAATAAGGATAAGAAGTTTGTTCCACGTGGATAATAATCTTACTCATTGTTTCGATTACGATCTCCGGAAATTCGCCAACTGAAGTCTCTCCACTTAACATCACTGCATCTGCCCCATCCAATACTGAATTGGCAACATCGTTTACTTCAGCACGGGTAGGACGAGGTGTAGTAATCATGCTTTCTAACATTTGAGTAGCGATAATTACAGGTTTTGAAAGGTCTCTACATTTTTGGACAATGATCTTTTGAAGTCCCGGTACCTCTTCCATGGGAAGTTCAACACCAAGGTCTCCACGAGCGACCATGACAGCGTCAGTAGCTTCGATGATAGCATCAATGTTTTCGATCGCTTCTGGTTTCTCTACTTTGGCGATTACGCGCGCATGACTTCCTTTTTCAGCAATGATTTTTTTGCATTGTGCGATATCTTCTGCCGAACGAACGAATGACATGGCAATCCAGTCAGCACCGTGATCCAATGCAAAGTTTAAGTTATCCAAATCTTCCTCAGTCAATGAAGGGATAGATACTTTGGTGTTTGGCAGGTTGACACCTTTACGTGAAGTAAGGACACCTCCATGCACGACTTCACAAGTTACGGTGTCTTTATGGTTGGTCTCTAAAACACGAAGTTGAAGTTTTCCGTCATCAAGTAATATGATTTCGTTTGCTTCAACATCGTTTGGAAAGTTTTCGTATGTAATATAGATTCTGTTTTCATCTCCAATGAGTTCGTGTGTGGTGATTTCAACTTTTGAACCATTGACGAGAACAGCACCACCTTCTTTCATTTTTCCGATCCGAATCTTTGGACCTTGTAAGTCAGCTAAGATGGCAACATTGAATCCGGTTTCATTATTTATTGCATTTATAGTTTCGATTACCTTAAGGTGATCTGCCTGGCTGCCATGAGAGAAATTCAACCGACACACATCAACCCCTTTGGCAATCATGTTGGTCAAAACTTGTTTGTCTGCCGAAGCAGGGCCTAATGTTGCGACAATTTTAGTCCTTTTTTGAACTTTTTCCATCTGTTATTTTGTATTTTTTAATGTTCTTCATTTATGACAACAAACAGTTTGCTGTATTGTTGTCGTTTTGTCAAAACTAAATCGAATTAATTTAGATTTACAGTTAGGTGTATTTGCTACACTAACCTACAGTCTGCTAAAATATGAGATTTTCTTTAGATTTCAATATTTTTGGTGATATTTCTTTCGCTATGACTACTTCTGGTAATTTGCTGATCCTTTTGATTATATGTTCAACATCTTCTTCACAGATGTAATTTTTGATGATGACGAAGAAATCAAAATGGGGATTTTCGGGGATTAAAAAGGTTCCCTCGATACTTTTATTGTTGATGAGAAAATATTCTGTGTCCGAATCGGGACTGAGGTAATGAAAAGCAGTGAAGTGGTAGCTTATTTTTTTCTTTGCATCAAAGATGATATGATATTCAAGCTCTTCTTCGGATTTATTTTTTGGACGGCCATCATGATCATATTTGCTCTCTTTGCCTCTGGAAAAATCCAGATTTGTCACTTTGTTGATAAAGTGACAGAGACGGTAATCTTTCAGCGGGCAGGTGATGGCGAGTAGGGTGAAATCTAACTCTTCATCCATGTCCATGTCTAACCTTGCTACTAACTTATTGACCACTTTTTTTCTAAAATATATGTTCTTATGCTAACGAAGGTACTAATAATTTTAAGGCGGGAATATACTTTTTGTGTAAAATTTGAGTTAATTAGCTGAGCGTTTGGAATACAAAATATTTTTTGTTATACTTGAACTAAGTTAATATAGAGTGGGTTAGCTAGTATAAGACGCGAATAAGTTCGGTCGCCTAACATGGTGACTTTCATCTAAATATCAATTTAGGTTTGAATTTTGATGAAATTTATTTTTCTTTGCACAGATTTATTAAACAATTAAACTATAAAATCATGTCAGATATCGCTTCAAGAGTAAAAGCAATTATCGTTGAAAAATTAGGTGTAGACGAAAACGAAGTAACACCAGAAGCTTCATTCACTAATGATTTAGGTGCTGATTCACTTGACACTGTTGAGTTGATCATGGAGTTTGAAAAAGAATTCAACGTTGCTATTCCTGATGATCAAGCAGAGACTATCGGTACTGTTGGTCAAGCAATCGCTTATTTAGAAAAAAACGTTAACTAACTAATTTAATTAGGCTAATCGTAATAAATGGAGCTTAAAAGAGTAGTAGTAACAGGATTAGGCGCCCTTACACCAATTGGTAATACCGTCTCAGAATACTGGGAGGCATTAATAAATGGTGTAAGCGGAGCTGCTCCTATTACGCATTTTGATGCGTCAAAATTCAAAACTCAGTTTGCGTGTGAGGTAAAGGGGTTTGATCCACATGATTTTATGGATCGTAAGGAAGCTCGTAAAGTCGATCCTTTTGTACAGTATGCAATTGCGTCTACTGATGAGGCAATTAAAGATGCTGGCTTAGATTTTGAAAAATTAGATACAAATCGTATCGGAGTAATCTGGGGCTCAGGAATAGGCGGTCTGACAACTTTTACAGAAGAAGTTGCCAACTTTGCAAAAGGGGATGGAACACCACGTTTCAATCCTTTCTTTATTCCTAAGATGCTCGTTGATATTGCTCCAGGACATATTTCAATGCGTCATGGCCTTCGCGGTCCTAACTTTTCGGCAGTATCGGCCTGTGCCTCTGCCACCAACGCAATGATTGATGCTTTTAACTATATTCGTATGGGAAAAGCAGATGTGATTGTTACCGGTGGATCAGAAGCGACGGTCAATGAAGCTGGAATCGGCGGATTTAACGCTATGCATGCATTGTCAACAAGAAATGATGATCCCAAAACTGCTTCCCGTCCTTTTGATAAAGACAGGGATGGTTTTGTTTCGGGTGAAGGTTCGGGTGCCTTGATCTTAGAAAGTTTAGAGCATGCCTTAGCACGCGGTGCAAAAATCTATGCAGAGATTGCCGGTGGTGGCATGAGTGCGGATGCACATCATATCACAGCCTCGCATCCTGAAGGTTTGGGCGCTAAATTGGCAATGACGATGGCTGTCAACGATGCAGAGATGGATTTTTCAGATATTGATTATATCAATGTTCATGGAACTTCTACACCGGTCGGTGATATCAGTGAAACGAAGGCTATTGTTGACCTGTTTGGTGAACACGCATATAAATTGAATATCAGTTCAACAAAATCAATGACTGGACACCTTTTGGGTGCTGCTGGGGCGATAGAAACAATCGCTTCGATCTTAGCTGTGCAAAATGACATTGTCCCACCGACAATCAATCACTTCACAGATGATCCGGAAATTGATAATAAACTGAATTTTACATTCAACAAAGCGCAAAAACGTATTGTTAATGCAGCGTTGAGTAACACCTTTGGGTTCGGTGGCCACAATGCTACTGTGATTGTAAAAAAATATAAAGCTTAATGTTTGATCCTTCAAACATGGTTTGGTAATATGAGCTAGCGACAGGTTCTTTAATTAGAACTTGTCGCCTTATTTTTAGATGAGATGCCTTTTTCAAGGATATACAAGTTATATATTTCGCCGGATCGGGAATATGTTAGAAAACTAAAAAACCTACTAGGTTTTATTCCCGGGAATGTGCATTTGTACAAGATGGCATTTAGACATAAGTCTGTTGCAGTAACAATCAAAGAAGGGGCTAAAAACAGTAACGAGCGTCTGGAATTCTTGGGTGATGCTGTTTTAGGCTCGGTCGTTGCCGAACTGTTGTTCAAGAAATATCCGTATAAAGACGAAGGCTTCCTCACGGAGATGCGTTCCAAAATTGTGAGCCGCGCAAATCTGAACCAACTTTCCAGAAAATTAGGGTTCAATGAAATGATACAGTTCGACGCTCGAATGATCAGTTTTCCAAACAAACAAGGGTCGTTGTTGGGCGATGCATTTGAAGCGCTGATCGGTGCGGTGTATCTCGACAAAGGTTACGTATTTACAAAAAGCTTTCTCCTAAACCGTATTATTAAACCACATGTTGATATCCAGCTACTGGAGCAGACCGAGACTAATTTCAAAAGCCGGTTGATCGAATGGTGTCAGCATACCGGGAAAGAAATCCTATTTCAACAAACGGATAATCCAGAAGGTGAATCTTCGAAGATGTTCAGTGTGGAGGCTGTTGTAGATGGGGTGGTATGTGGCCTGGGCCGTGATTTCAATAAAAAATCCGCTGAAAAGCTAGCTGCAGAAAAAGCCTGTGAATTCCTCAAGATTCTGGAAGTAGATTAAAGGAATTTATTAACTTTGCCGGATATGGCAACAGTAAAACCTTCTTTGGCGAAAGGAACCCGTGATTTTTCGCCTTCCGAAATGATCAAACGTAATTATATCTTTGACACATTGAAAGCTGTGTTTAAAAAATATGGTTACAATGAAATACAGACACCTTCATTTGAGAATTTAACAACCTTAACAGGTAAATACGGTGATGAAGGTGATAAATTGATCTTTAAGATCCTTAAATCAGGAGATTATTTGGACAAAGCCCCAGATAATTTGTTACAAGAAAGGGCCTTGAATGAACTTATCCCTTTAATTTCTAATAAAGCCTTAAGATATGATCTGACGGTGCCTTTTGCACGTTACGTTGTGATGCATCAAAATGAAATCTCCTTACCATTTAAGCGTTTTCAGGTTCAGCCGGTCTGGCGGGCTGATAAACCGCAAAGAGGCCGTTACCGTGAATTTTACCAATGTGATGTGGATGTGGTGGGTTCAACTAGTTTGCTGAATGAAGCTGAATTTATTCTGATTTATCAAGAGGCTTTCGAACGTTTTGGATTGAAAGATTTTAATATTAAAATCAACAACCGAAAGATCCTTTCTGGTATCGCCGAAATTATCGGAAAGCCGGAGCTTATTGTTGATATGACTGTCGCCATTGACAAATTGGATAAAATCGGATTAGAGGGGGTCAATAAGGAACTGCTGGAAAGAGGATTTACAGAAGCGGATCTGGATCTGTTGAAGCCTATTGTCTTATTGGAAGGTTCTAATGAGGAGAAACTTGCAGCGTTAAAATCTATCTTGGCGAATTCTTTAGTGGGTTTAAAAGGCATTGCTGAAATTGAGGAAGTCTTCGATTATATTATTAAATTGAGCGGGGACACCACACTGTTGACCCGTATTGTTGATCTGGATATTACGTTGGCGAGAGGCTTGAATTATTATACGGGCTGTATCTTTGAGGTGAAGACAAATGAAGTTGCCATGGGCAGTATCGGTGGTGGCGGACGCTACGATGACCTTACCGGGATGTTCGGTCTGAAGGACCTGACCGGTGTTGGCGTTTCGTTTGGAGCCGATCGTATCTATGACGTCCTGGAGGAATTGAATTTATTTCCGGCAAACAAAGCAGATTCTACCAAGCTGTTGATCATTAATTTTGATAAACAGCTTGAAACCTATACACTGGGTTTGCTCAATAAACTCCGCAAAGAAAATATTGCTGTTGAATTGTATGCTGCACCAGTGAAGCTAAAAAAGCAAATGAGCTATGCCGACGGAAAAAGAATTCCTTATGTATTATTGGTCGGGGAGGAAGAAGTTTCTTCTGGTCAGTTATCGCTCAAGGACATGGAAAGCGGAGAACAGGTGAAGGTTACCGAAAATGAGCTTATTCAAAAACTTCGCTAGAACAATTTGTATAAAAAAGATAAAGCCAAATGATTATTAAGTCCTTTGGCT
Organism: Sphingobacterium sp. DR205; assembly: GCF_011064245.1. Taxonomy (NCBI): domain Bacteria; kingdom Pseudomonadati; phylum Bacteroidota; class Sphingobacteriia; order Sphingobacteriales; family Sphingobacteriaceae; genus Sphingobacterium; species Sphingobacterium sp. DR205. The sequence goes on from NZ_CP049333.1 coordinate 645,526, forward strand.
TTTTTATTTTCATAAGTTTTTGATTTATTTGGTTGTGCCGTTCATTTATTTGTTAAAAAATGCTATATACTTTAAATCAAATGTCTTAGAAGTGTCTTAAAGTGTAAATAAAATTGATTTTTGACCAAGAAAATTCATCCAAAATTATTAGATTTGTAGTCTAGAATTGTAAGAAAATCAAAACTTTGAAATGAGTTCAACACCTATAACAAAAGAGACATATTTGGAGTGGTATAAGTCGATGTTACTTATGCGTAAGTTTGAAGAAAAAGCAGGTCAACTTTACGGACAGCAAAAGATTCGTGGTTTCTGTCACTTGTACATAGGACAAGAGGCAGTAGTCGCTGGAACGATGTCGGTAATCAAACCTGAGGATTCTTTAATCACTGCTTATCGTGATCACGCCCACGCTTTGGCTAAAGGCGTTTCTGCAAATGCTTGTATGGCTGAATTATATGGAAAGATCACTGGTTGTTCAAAAGGTAAAGGAGGCTCTATGCACTTCTTTTCTAAAGAACATAAATTCATGGGTGGCCATGGTATTGTCGGTGGTCAGATTCCTTTAGGTGCTGGTATCGCATTTGCTGAGAAATATCTTGGTACAGATAATGTAAACATCTGTTATATGGGCGATGGAGCTGTACGTCAAGGTGCATTCAACGAAACATTAAACATGGCGATGCTATGGAAACTCCCTGTTATCTTCGTTTGTGAAAACAACGGTTATGCAATGGGTACTTCTGTACAACGTACGACTAACATGCAAGACATTTACAAAATGGGATTAGGTTTTGATATGCCTTCAGCTCCTGTAGACGGAATGGATGTTGTTGCTGTACACAACGCAATGGATGAAGCTGTTCAACGTGCCCGCGCTGGCGAAGGACCTACATTCTTAGAAATCCGTACTTACCGTTACAAAGGACACTCCATGTCTGACCCTGCGAAATATCGTACGAAAGAGGAATTGGAAGCGTATAAAGATCGCGATCCATTATTGGCTACTAAACATGCTATTTTGGAAAACAAATATGCTGATGATGCTTGGTTTGCTGAGGTTGAAGCTGACGTGAAAAAAGTAGTCGAAGAGTCTGTAAAATTTGCGGAGGAATCTCCATACCCAGATGCTGACGAATTGTACAAAGATGTCTATGTACAACAAGACTATCCATTTATTTTAGATTAATACTCTTTAACTTGATAATATAATACAGAATGGCTGAAGTAGTAAGAATGCCCAAAATGAGCGACACAATGACCGAGGGGGTCATCGCAAAATGGCACAAAAAAGTTGGTGATAAAGTAAATTCTGGTGATTTAGTAGCTGAAATTGAAACAGATAAAGCTACAATGGACTTTGAGTCATACCAAGAAGGTACTCTTTTATATATTGGCCCAAAAGAGGGTGAAGCAGTAGCTATTGATGCTGTTATCGCTGTTTTGGGTGAGCCCGGTGAAGATTTTCAAGCATTGTTGAGCGGAGATGCTCCTGCAGCGGAAAAAGCACCGGAAAAAGCAGAAGAGAAAAAAGCAGAAGAAGTTTCTGGTCCAGAATCTTCGGCTAGTACTGTAACTCCTGAGGAATTGGGATGTACCGTGATCACAATGCCGTTATTGAGTGATACCATGAAAGAAGGTGTCATTGCACAATGGAATTTCAAAGTTGGAGACACGATCAAATCGGATGATGCTATCGCTGATGTAGAAACGGATAAAGCGACAATGGAAGTTACGGCTTATGCTGATGGCACGTTGTTGTATGTTGGTCTTGAAGCTGGAGAAGCCGCAAAAGTAAATGATATTATTGCTATTGTTGGTCCTGCCGGAACTGATATTACACCGTTATTAAATCAAAAATCTGCTCCTGCGAAAGCGGAATCTGCAGAAGCTCCTAAAGCTGATTCAGCTCCAGCAGCAACTGCTGCACCGGTTGCTGCTGCTTCAAACGATGATTCCCGTGTGAAAGCGTCCCCTTTGGCACGTAAGATTGCGAAGGAAAAAGGAATCAATTTGAGTGATATCAAAGGGTCAGCAGATGGTGGTCGTATCGTGAAAAAAGATGTTGAGTCCTTTGTTCCGATTGCAGCGAAACCAGCTGAAACAGCAGCAGCTCCGGCTACAGAAACAAAAGCAATTACTTTACCTACCTATGTTGGTGAAGAACGCTATACAGAAAAACCTGTCAACCAAATGCGTAAGACAATTGCGCGCCGTTTGGCTGAATCATTGTTCACTGCGCCACATTTCTATTTGACAGTGTCTATCGATATGGACAATGCCATGGCTGCTCGTGCTCAAATTAATGAGATCGCACCAGTAAAGGTTTCTTTCAATGACATCGTCGTGAAAGCTGTCGCAGTAGCATTGAAAAAACACCCAGCTGTGAATTCTTCTTGGCAGGGAGATAAGATCCGTTTCAATGAGCATACAAACATCGGTGTTGCTATGGCTGTTGAAGATGGCTTGTTAGTTCCCGTAGTGCGTTTTGCTGATGGTAAATCATTATCTCACATCTCTGCTGAGGTGAAAGATTTTGCGCAAAAAGCGAAAGCTAAGAAATTACAACCAGCGGATTGGGAAGGCTCTACATTCACCGTTTCCAACTTGGGTATGTTTGGTATAGATGAGTTCACATCTATTATTAACTCTCCTGACGGAGCTATTCTTTCAGTAGGAGCTATTCAGGCAGTTCCGGTTGTGAAAAATGGTGCTGTAGTTCCGGGTAATGTAATGAAAGTAACTTTGGGCTGTGACCACCGAGTGGTAGATGGCGCAACAGGTGCTGCATTCTTACAGACTTTAAAAGCATTGGTAGAAAATCCAGTCCGGTTGTTAGCATAGATTTTAGATGCCAATAAAATATTAGCCACTTTAGGAATAAAGTGGCTTTTTTTGTGCTAAAAATTCGTTTTTTTATACTAAAATCTTCATTTTAGCATTATTATCTTTAAACTCGATTCTTTATTGAAATTCAAAAAGAATACACAGAATGGAACGGGCATGAGATCATTGCGATGTATAAATCGTATGAAGATGAGGCGCAGATTTACCTTCGAGATAGGGGCAAACATTACATAAAATAGAAAATCCGGGAGATACAATACGTGAAATTATTTTTTTTAAAGGGAATGGTAGCTCTTTTGTTGGCATCTACAGTTGCCTGTAGTTCAAAAGAGAAAAAACAAAAAGAAGCGGCAATAGCACAGGCAAAAATAGATAGTACAAGACTTATTTACAACCCTCAGCAGGCAGACCCCAATATTGATGCATTTATGAAAAACCTGCATTCGAGATCTGCATTTAACGGAAATGTGCTGGTGGCGAAGGATGGCAAAATTCTATATCAAAATACATTTGGCTGGGCCAACTACCTGAAACGTGATAGTTTGGAAATTGATGATAAGTTTGAATTGGCGTCAGTCTCTAAACCTTTAACAGCTGTTGGTACATTGAAATTGGTCGAAGCCGGAAAATTACGTCTGGACCAGACAATCAATGATTTTTATCCGGATTTTCCTTATCCCGGTATTACGGTCAAAATGTTACTGACCCATCGGTCAGGCCTACCAAATTATGTCTATTTTTCAGAGAAACATTGGCCCGACCGTAAAAAAGGGATGACCAATCAGGATGTTATGAAAATGCTAACAGAGTTTAAGCCTAACAGATACGGCGCTCCCGGCGGACGGTTTTTCTATAATAATTCCAATTTTATGGTCTTAGGCGCTATTATCGAGAAGGTGTCGAAACAGGATTATGCAACATATATGAAAGACAGTGTTTTCAATGTTGCCGGAATGACCAATACCGCTGCGCTGTCAAAAGCTGTATACGAAAAGATACCGACCAACGTCATTGGACATGATAAGATATGGCGAAGATCCGTGGTGCAGAATTTTCAGGACGGACCGTTGGGAGATAAGGGAATTTATAGTACAGTACGAGACCTTTACCGTTTTGATTTAGCGCTTCGTGATGGCCGTTTATTAAAACAATCGACGTTGGATTCGGCTTACCGCGGTTACCCTGATGCAAAGAAAGGTATTTTTAGCTATGGATATGGATGGCGTACTTTTGAGCATGGAAATGACCATATTGTTTATCATACCGGATGGTGGCACGGTTTTCGTCATATCTATGTACGGGATCTGAAAAGAAATATTGTTATCGTTTTACTTTCGAATATGACAAATGGCAGTTTGGTGAAATTGGATGAACTTTATAAAATTTTGGGTATGCCTGTTTTACGTAAGAATGCTTATAGCACCCATGGTGACTTTATTATTGATGAATAATTCTATGCTCATCAATAATAAAATGAATGCGTAACTTCACTTTGGGCGTTGATAACCGGATGCCGGGTATAAAGAAGACAATAGGCATGTTCTTAAAGATCAATCATAGATGAACAAAAAAGTATAAGGATGAAAAAGACGTTAATCTTAGGTGCCAGTACAAATCCTTCGCGTTATTCAAATAAAGCCGCGAATATGCTCCGTAAACACGGACACGATATTGTTAATATTGGTTTGAGCGGTGGAGAAGCGGCCGGTGTACCTATTGAAAAGAAAGGCGACATACATACTGATATTGATACGGTGACCATGTATCTTGGCGAGCAGAATCAGAAAGAATATTATAACTATATTTTGGAGACCAAACCAAAGCGTATTATTTTTAATCCGGGGGCAGAAAATGCTGAATTGGAACAGCTGGCAATGGAAAATGGCATAAAAACTGAAAGAGCCTGTACTCTGGTATTGTTGAGTACAGGTCAGTTTTAGATTTTGGATTTCTGTTGCAATTCGACAGACAGATACTTTGTGATAAAATAGTTTGTCAAACCGATTGTGTTACTGTCTAGATTCAAGCTCGATACTTTGATATCGCAATGTTCTTTTAAAATAGCCATTGTATATGAATTGATTGCCTGTTGTATCGGGATTGTAATTAATTCATTGGCTTTGGCTATTTTTCCTCCCAGTACAATTAATTCGGGATTGAGCAGCTGGATCAGGGAGGCAAATGCCTTCCCGAGGTTGGTGCCCAGTTTAGAAATTTGATTTATTGCGAATTGGTCACCTTTATTAGCTGCTTCGATCACGTGGGTTGGTGTTAAGTGATCCAACTCTTCTTTCTGCAACTCATTGAGTTTGGTAAGCTCACCTTTCTCGATCTCCTGCTTTGCATTGTTGACCAAGGCAATTCCGGAAGCCACCGTTTCGAGACAACCTCTTTTGCCACAATAACACAATTCGCCGTTATCAATGAATGGCATGTGCCCTACCTCGCCCGAGTAACCGTCACGCCCGAGATAAACTTCGCCATTGGAAACTATTCCAAGACCTATTCCCCAATCCATTAATATAATAAGACTATTCCTGGTGTTTTTGGCTAAGCCAAATTTCAATTCCGCATACGCTGCCCCCTTCACATCATTGAGTATGTATACGGGCTTTTTGTATTTGTCTTCGAAATATGCTGTGATAGATTGTGAAGCATCATGTAAAAATGTTTCATTTGTTCCTTCTTCAGCATTGATTAGTCCCGGCATACTAATGATCAGTCCGGTAAGATTTTCGGTATCTACCGCTTTTTCCAATAAATATTGGTCAATAATTGCTGTAATGTCATGGAGATTATCTGCATTGCGGGATAACTCATTGTCCAGCTCAACGGTTTCAGCAACAATATTCTGATTATTGTCCATAATACTCAGTGTAATGGAGAAACGTTGAAGTTCTATACATAGTACTTGAAATAACCCATCACATAGCCTATATAGGTTAGGTTTGCGACCACCGATGGATTCTCCCTTGTCAAATTGACGAACGATATTGTCTTCCAATAGTTCAGCAATCAGGCTGTTGACCGTTGGAAGGCTTAACGAAAGGTTTTTTACGATGTCGTTTACTGATACAGATCCTAATTCGGCTATTAATTTTATAATAGAAAGTTTATTGAATAGATTTTTCTTTTCAGGTTTGCTATCCAATTTTTTGTTAATCAACAGGTTTACGGCTTTAGTCATAAAACATCATATTTTGAATTAGAATCCCAGATCTTTAATTTAATAAAAGTTTTTGGAATCATTCTGTTATTTTTCTCACTTGTCAAGCAAGCCGGTCTTTTAGCAAAAAGGGGATAAGATTCCTTATCCCCTTTTTCTGCACTTCAAGAAGTTATTTGAGTTTTTTAACTCGGATATCTTTGAAGAATACTTCCGTTCCATGGCCCAAGAAACCAATATGGCCACTTTTACGTTTTAAACCGGGGTGTTGTTTTCCGTCCAGTGTTCCATTTTTACTCGCTTCAGCGATATCTGCATCAACAATAACGGTACCATTCAAAGTTACTTTAACACGATTCCCCTTTACATATATTTCTTCGGAATTCCACTCGCCCAATGGTTTTAAATGTCCTTTTTTGGCCGTTACCACACCATAGATAGAACCGTGGTACTGGTAAGGTTTTAGGTCTTTATACACATCTGCACCGTCATCCAGTACTTGGATTTCCATAGCTTCATAAGCCGCATCTCCATCTAATGGAGCACGGATCCCAACACCATTGTTAGCTCCGGGGGTCAATTTGAAGTCAAAGCGATATACAAAATCAGCATATTCTTCTTTTGTATATAAGTTGCCGCCGAATTTTGCATTGGGATATACCCAAATGTAACCTTCATCATTGATTACATACGCTTTGTTTTCAGTCCATTTGTCGAGATTTGTTCCATCAAATAGGACATCGAATCCTTCTTTTTTCTCTTGGTCACTTAACTTAAAGACTTGTCTTCTGGGGAATTCTTTGATAAAGAGGTCCCTATAGTAGACCACTGAACCATGAGCCTGCAGTTCAATCTGTTCTGTAGGAAAAATGGATTGATTTCTATCCCAGTAATTTTCAAGCGGAATATTATCGGTAACCAATTGACCATTTAACCAAACAGAGACATTCTCGCCCTGCATTTTTATTTTAAACGTATTCCATTCGCCCGTGGCATTGTCAGCCACTTTTAACGGTTTGCTTTCGTTTTTTTGGTTGTTGTACAATCCTCCTGAGCCTACTTGAGCACCAACTCTCGTGTTTGCGATATCCCAGATCTGAACTTGTGGTGTACCTCTCAAATAGATACCGGCATCACCCTCTATGCCACCATAGTTCTCCAATTTCCAGTCAACTAACATCTCGAAATCTCCGTATTGTTTTATTGTTGCCAGGTTATCTCCTTTTCCGCTAAAAACAATTTCGCCATTTGATGCTGACCAGCCCTTACGCATGATGTCGTCAGCTTTGGCTTGTTCAGCTGCCAATGTTTTGGCATTCATTTTACCTCGTTTGATCGGATCAGCGACTAATCCTTTCCAGCCACTCAGGTCTTTGCCATTAAAAAGCGATACATAACCCTCTTTTATTGGCATTTCAGAAAGGTAACGAACTACGGCTTCTTTCAGGTAGCCACTCTCACTGCCAGACAATTTACCTATGACCTGCTCTAAAACTTCCCTTACTTTGCTACCATAATATTTATTATCCATGGCTATGTTCATGGCGGTATTCGCAGCAGCTTCGCCTAATTGTGGATCAGCCATTTTGTCCGCAGCAAAAATAAAAGCTTGATACGTACCTGTTGGCTGCAGGGCGGCAAGTGCGGCTTTTTTCTGTTCTACTGTTTTTGCAACACTAAAAGCGTCGCGCAACAACAGTGTTTTCTGATCTGTAGTATTTGTCGAAGAGGAAATGGATTTGATTAATCCTTTATAAACGGTATTGAATAAGTTTTGGTCTTTTTCCGTCCTGGATAATGCTACCAGTTCGGGAAGAGCGTTCGCGGATGTCCAGCTCGCCAATGATGTAATGGCTGCGGCTCTAAGTTCTGGATTGCTATTGTTTAGATAATTACCGACAGCTTTTAACGATTGATCATCCCCGAGTCCGGCAAAAATAGGAAAATACTTTGTGGCGCTCGGTGCTGCAGACTTTGAAATGTTTGCAGCTAGTTTTCCTGTTAGTCCGTTGGCATTTGGGCTTGATTGGACGACATTGACAATCGCTTTTTGCAGTAAAGCAGCAGATTTCGGGTCAGTTGTATTGTTCAATCTATTGAAAAGTTCTTCGAGATCGGATTCCTGAGCGACATTAGGCAGCGCTTTATTTATCGCTTCCTCAACGGAAGGATTTGCTGTTTTGATTGCCAATACTGCTTTTGACGAAGCGCTATTGGAGCGTTTACTCAATATATCCAGTAACTGAATTTTTTTGCTGTCATCGACAGAGGCGAGCGCGTTATTGACATCATTGATCACATTGGCGTCCTTGGAGGAAAGGATGAGTGCCTTAACAGAATTATTGAATTCTTGGTCCGCATCAAAAGCCTGTATTAGGGTATTGGTCTCTTTTCCTTGTGAAAGTGTGTTGATCGCGCTTAATCCCGCTAATTTTGTAACTGGCGAAGTCGTTTTGCCGACTAATGCCTGGATTGCTGTTAAACTGCTTGCGGATCCGTTATGTGCAAGGTAATTTAGTACACTTTCCTGTACTTCTGGAGTACCTTTACTCGCTAAAGCGAGCAGGCTTTTGGCATCACTGCCTTTGCCATATTTGCCCAGCAATTGTAATGCGAGATTACGGTATGCGCCATTATCACTCTTTACGGCTGACAGCAGGTTTTTTTGTTGCTTTTTTGGATCGATGGCAGCCAATAGTTTCAACGAGGCAAATTGTCCGTTGATGGATTTTGCTTTTTGTGATTCCTGAAAGAATTTATTCAGGAATTTGACTGCGTCTTGATCATGTTTATTGTCGATCAATGACTGTGCATAGTCAATGCCTAGTCCGACAGCATCAAATTTATCATAGCTATATGCTGCATCATTCAATTTATTCTGAAATAGAGAAGCAGAGGCCGTCCCCCCAATTTTGCTCAATGCAATTAGTGCGGTACGTTGGAAAGCATCTGAACTATATTTTTGCGTTAAATTTAAAATGGCATTTTCCGCATTGCTAACTTTTAGGTCACCTAATGCAGTAGCGATGGCGATAGCAGTTTTTTCAGTCGTTGAGGCAGCCAGCGCTTTTTCCAGCGCCGCAGCGGACTCGCTGGTACGGATAGATACCAAAGTTCTTGCAGCTGCATCAGCAAGGTAATCGTTTGTTAAACAGTTTGCGACAGCAGGGATTGCCGAGTTGTCCGCACATTGGCGGAGTAAACGCAAAGCGAAAACTTGATTTGTAGGTTCGCTCAGTTGTGTGATGGATTTTGCTAAGCCTTCAACAAAGATCTTTTTTTGCTGCTCTTTTCCGGGCTGATTGACATAAAAGGAATAACTGTTCGCAGCAAATTCAATTGGTGCATTATTACTTCCGGGTGCTTTTAGGCCTTTAAGAAAAGCAACGATGTCATCCGAACTAAATCCTTCCAGCTCATGCATGGCGAGCAGGAATTTTTCTTTTTCCTCTGCCGGCTGTTGAGCTAACACATCAGCTATTTTGGTAGCTGTGGTTCTATTTTGTGGTTGCTGGGCGTATGAAGCGCTTGAGATAAGAAGCAATACGGCCAGCGAATTAAATATCTTTTTCATCCGTTTAAATCTGTTTATTCATTAGTCAATTTTCCCCCTAAGGCATTTATGCTGCCTTCGGCGGATTCAATTGTGATGAAGCTATCGGATTTACCCATTTCCCTATGTAATTGAATAAATCATGAAGGTTTCATTGAGATTATTTATCTTTTATCGGTATGAAGCACCACGACTTTTTCTATACATCTTTTGTAGTGACGCTTTTTAAGTATATGATGTTTCATCGGATTATAATTGTTAGATGGACCAAGGACCTCTCATGGGTTGATGAATTAAACGGTTTGCCGCGTCATCGTCAATAAACTGCTCATTCTGAGAATCGTATTTCAATGAACGGTTGAGGCGTAAAGCCGCTAGACCCATATTAACCAAAGTACAGGAGCGGTGCCCATTTAATTCATTTAGTGCGAACTTTTCACGTGTCCGGACAGATTCTAAAAAGTCGGTGATCTGCGGTGCCGGTTCAGGGTATTGCGCAAGTTTTCTTTCCAGGTCAGGGATATCCGAAGCAAATCCTTTATATAATTTACCTTTTGGACCTTCGATATATGCCGCTTTTTCGTCTTTGGCCTCACCATCTAAAATGATCTGGCAACCATCCGCATAAGTAAAGGTAATGCGTCTCCATGTACCAACCGCATCTGGGTGTTGCTGTGGCGCATCGACATCAACGGTCACCGGGCTTTCGTTGTCCTTACCGAGGAAATATTGCACGGGATCCATGTAATGTTGTCCCATATCACCTAATCCACCACCATCATAATCCCAATATCCTCTAAAAGTGGTGTGTGTACGATGTTTGTTATATGGCTTATAAGGAGCGGGACCTAGCCAAAATTCGTAATCCAGCTCAGCCGGAACTTGTTCTTCGGGTAGGTTTTCTTTTCCCACCCAATAGAATTTCCAGTCAAATCCTGTGTGCTTGCTTATTGTCACTTTCAATGGCCAGCCCAACATGCCTGTATCTACTAGTTTTTTGATTTTACTGACAGGTACATTCATTCCATAAAAATCATCTTTGAAGCGAAACCAGGTATTTAAACGGAACATATTTCCATGTTGTGCGATGGCTTCCTTAACTTTCTTACCTTCGCCGATTGTACGTGTCATCGGTTTTTCACACCAGATGTCTTTTCCGGCCTTGGCAGCTTCAATAGACATAAGACCATGCCAATGTGGTGGAGTAGCAATGTGAACGATGTCTACTTCCGGAGATTTAATAAGATCTCTGAAATCATGATATTCCTTGATCCCACCCCCCAAGTCCTTTTGCGCAGCTGCAAGATGGGTTGTGTCAACATCGCAGATGGCAACTGTCTTTGTTCCGGCATAGCCGAAGTGTCCACGGCCCATATTGCCGACGCCAATTACTCCTTTGGTTAGATGATCACTTGGAGCAAGATAGCCCTGGCCTCCAAGTACAAAACGTGGTACAATAGAAAATGCAGCAGCGCCTACCACTGATTTTTTAATGAAATCACGCCTTGATGAATTCTGTTCTTTCATGTTGGTTGGATTAGTTTTTTTATAATTGATCCGTTCTAGGCTGTTAATAATAACTGCAATTGGATATCGAACTTAAAAATAGATAAAAAACTGCTAAATATAAACTGATAACTAAATTTTTACGTATTGTTTCTTCTCGTTTTGTGAAAAAATAATAAAAGAATGCTTCTAAACTCATTTCTTTCGTATATAGTGTTTGGTTCTCTTGCGGAAAAAGGAAATTTAGCGACAGAATTGTTACAAAGCTGCTCCCAAATGAGTTTCCTGCTGAGGCTAGGTTTTCAGCAATGCAGTCCGGCGCACCCAGTGGTAATATCCGAGTATTTGACCGTTTTTGAAAGGAACGAAACGATATTTGGTCCATATTAATGCCCGAATCGTCTGCTTCGTTTGCTTTCATACTGGCGGCACCGGAAAAAAATAAACGGATATGCTACAGGGAACCCGAGAAGGTACTTAATCGTTTTCGTAAATCAGGCTTGATTATACTTAGATAATACGGCATCTTTATGGAGCCTTGAAAAGAGGAAAACCGATATGATGAGACCGAGAACACTATTATTAATTGTTATTTATACCCTAGCTTTACAGATGGCAGGGTTTGGGCAATTTAAGGTTGCTCCGCTCGGAAATACCATTTATGAGGGTGTATTCACGGGTAATGGTCTATTGGGGACCATGACTTACCTGTCCGGGGAAAAATCAGTGCGGGTTGACATCGGCCGAACAGATGTATATGACCATCGCGCAAATTCAGCTGATAAACTGTTTGACAAAGCCCGTCTGTCCCTGGGCTACTTCAATTTGGATTTGAGCTGTGCGATCGAACAGGCCAAAGGGGATATCTATTTGAAGGATGCATATGCTGTGGCGACGATTGTGACTGATCAGGGACCAATCAACGTAAAGACTACAACACTTTCTAATGCTAACATTATTCTATTGGAGGTATTAAAAAAGAACTTTAAAGGAAGGTATACGCTCAATTGGATTGCCGATTCTGCAATCAGTCCGCGTATGAAATTTAGCTATACCCAAAAACCGAAGGCTTACCTTCCCAATCCAACCGGAACCGACGGACAGCAGGGCCAGATAAAATTCTATGAACAACCCTTGACAGCAGGTGGCGGTTATACGACTGCTTACTTATTGCGTTCGTCCAAAGATCTTGATACCTATGTGATCACAGTTGGCTACAGTCAGGCTGGAAAAGATTTTACCGGAAAAACACTTGACTATCTCCAAAAATTTAATGCTGGGAAGATAAATGCCAGTCTGAGGGAGCATCGTCAATGGTGGACGGACTATTTTAATGCATCTACGCTTGAATTGCCGGATCCAATCTACCAAGATTTCTACGATATGCAATTGTATAAGCTCGCGAGTGCTACGCGGTCGGATAAACCTGCCATGGATCTGCAAGGTCCTTGGACAAGCGCTACGCCCTGGCCCGCTTATTGGCTTAATCTGAATATGCAGCTTGCTTATTCACCAACTTTTAAAGCAAATCATTTGGATATTTCCAATTCCCTGATACAGATGATCGAGCGGAATAAAGACAATTTGCGCTTAAATGTTCCGGAGCCCTATCGTTATAATAGTATCGCCATAGGCCGATCATCGGGGCCGGATTTATGGAGCCCCGTGTTACTGCAAAAAGGCGTCGCCCTTGAAAAGGCTTCTGATGGTGATAAAGAGCTTGGCAATCTGGTGTGGCTACTGCATAGCTACTATCAGTATTATCGGGCAACATTGTCGCGAGAAGTATACGATCGTCTCTTTTCACTTTTGAAGGAAGCGGTCAACTACCATTTGCATCTCATGGAAAAAGATGCAATGGGAAAATACCATATCGCTGTTAAAACTTATTCACCGGAATATGCGAAGGGATTTGCTTACAATACAAATTATGATCTGTCCATTTTAAAGTGGGGGTTAAAAACACTTCTGGAACTGGACGATGAGCGAGGGGGTAATGATCCACTTCATGCTGTATGGGAGGATGTGCTAACCCATCTGGTTGAATATCCACAAAACAGTGATGGTTTTATGATTGCCAAAGATGTACCCTATGATGAATCACATCGCCATTATTCGCATCTTATGATGATTTATCCTTTTTATGATGTGAACTGGGATCAAAGGGAGAATAGGGGATTGATCGAAAAATCCATCGCGCATTGGCAGAGCAAAAAGCAATGGCTCCAAGGTTATTCATTTACGGGGGCTGCTTCCATGTATGCGATGATGGGACGTGGCGATTCTGCTTTAGCCTCATTGGATATTTTGTTGAACAAATATATCAAACCGAATACCTTATATGCAGAAAGTGGTCCTGTGATCGAAACCCCGCTGGCTGCGATGGCAAGTATACAGGAATTGTGCCTACAATATTGGAACGGAATATTACGCGTATTTCCGGCAGTTCCAAGTAGATGGAAAGATGTTTCGTTCAGTCACTTTTTGGCGGATGGCGGCCATTTGATTTCAGCACGACGACAAAATGGAGCCACAGTAGCCGTTGAGATTAAAAGTCAATATGGAGGATCATTAAAACTCAAGCTTGATATAGTGAACCCATCCGTTCAAATACTTGGAAAGGGACAGTACACGAAAGAAGCGGATGGCTTGATCCTATTAGAACTCGATAAAGGTGCCACAGCGGCCATCCGTGAAAATAAATAGTGCGAAGACTTAAAAATCAATAACGTAAAAAAGGGAATATAAATAATGAGACTAGAAAAGAAAATCTTAATGATTGTATGGGCTGCTTTGGGAACAAGCAGTCTAGCCCATGGGCAAACGGAAAAATTGAAACTCTCGAAGGAGTTTATTCAGCAGCAACTTGATGGCGCTGCCAAGCAGATAAAGGTTTTGGATAAAGAAACGCCAAAAGATAAATTTCCAAAAACATTTGAAAATGGGAAGGAGGTTTTTTCGTCATCAAGTTGGTGGTGTTCGGGATTTTATCCCGGAACTTTATTTTATCTATATGAAGGAACCAAAGATCAGCAACTATTACAAAGTGCCGAAGATAAATTGACCTACCTGGAGAAGGAGAAGAACAATAAGGGTACGCATGACCTGGGCTTTATGTTGTTCTGTAGTTTTGGAAATGCCCTTCGGTTGACCGGGAATACACAGAAATACGAACCGGTTTTAACGACGGGGGCCAATTCATTGGCATCACGCTATAGCCAGAAAACAAAAACTATTCGTTCATGGGATCACGGGGCCTGGGACTATCCAGTCATTATAGACAATATGATGAACCTGGAGTTTTTGACACAGGTCTCTAAAGTAACTGGTGATAAGAAGTATTATGATATTGCTGTCACGCATGCCGAAACGACGCTAAAAAATCATTTTCGAAAAGATTATAGTTCGTATCATGTGATCGATTATGATAAAAATACGGGTAAGGTCCGATCCAAAAAAACACATCAGGGTGCTTTTGATGAGTCTGCGTGGTCGCGTGGCCAAGGTTGGGCTTTATATGGTTACACGATGATGTACCGTGAAACAAAGAAGAAGGAATTTTTGAAGCAGGCGCAGCAGATAGCGAAATATATCCTTGACAATCCAAACTTACCCTCAGATCTGATTCCTTACTGGGACTTTGACAAGGATAAAATTGCTTCATCTGATAAGATGTATCCGAATAAAGATTTAAGAGACGTATCGGCAGCAGCTTTGTATGCTTCGGCGCTATTGGAGCTTTCTCAATATACAAAAGGTACTGAATCCACAAACTACTTGGATAAAGCCGAAACGATGATCAAAAATTTATCGCAAGCGCCTTATCTGGCGGCTTACGGTCAAAATGGTGGCTATATTCTTCAACACAGTGTTGGTGCTTTACCCTTGAATTCAGAAGTGGATGTGCCTTTGACCTACGCTGACTACTATTATGTAGAAGCATTGGTGCGCTATAAGAGATTATTGGCGGGTGAGCCAATAATTAAGGAAATTGCAAAATAAATAGGTATCTCACAAAATAAAGAAGCCATATTTTAGCATAAAATGTGGCTTCTTTATTTTAACTATCCCTGTTTAAAGAACGGTTTTAACCGTCTTGATCTGGGGCTGAGGTTTCTTCAGATGGGTTATGTCCGAATTGTTTCTTGAATTCTTTACTAAAATATTTTCGGTCTGAAAATCCTACGGCATAAGCGACCTCACTGATATTCATCGAAGATTTCAACAACACTCTGGCTTTATTAAGGCGGTACATTTTGACATAATTGTTGATAGAGAGATTGGATATTGCTCTGAGTTTGCGGTAGAGAATAGGCGCACTCATTCCCATGTTTCGGGATATAAAGTTAACGTCAAAATCTTCTGACTGTATATTTTCTTCGATCAGTTGATCCAATGTGGCAATAAATTGCGCATCCAGTTCATTGTCGAAATCTGTCTTTTTAACTTGAAATTCCCTGCTCTTTTTACGGCTGATTGCGATGAGATTCTGCACAGATAGAAACAATAGCCTATTGTCAAAAGGTTTGGTTAGATAGATGTTTGCTCCAAATTGTAGGGCCTGTGTCTGTGAGTCACTGTCTGTCACTGCGGTCAGCAAGATAACGGGAATATGGCTAGTTGTGATATTTGTCTTTATTGCCCGGCATAGCTGAGCTCCATTCATATAAGGCATCATTAGGTCAGACAGGATCAGGTCGGGGATGTATTCTAGGGCTTTTGTTAATGCATCTTCGCCATTGACAGCCGTGATGACGGTATAGCTGTCCTGAAACAAATGGACAATGGTATCCAGTAGTTCTCTATTGTCTTCGGCAATGAGAATGGTCTGTTGCAAAGATCTGTCCGGGGCTGTCGGAGTTGCTAAATTTGAATGATCTATTGCGGTCGTCATAGAGTCTGTAGGAGATGACACGCGGACTTTCGATAGCTTTGGCAAACGTAGGTTAAACACCGTCCATTCTCCTTTTTCATCTTTCATTGTAAAGCAACGGATCTCTCCCTGATGCTGTAGGATAATCTGTTTGGTCAACGCTAATCCGATTCCGGTACCTATGCTGTCGTTTGCCTGTTCTTCCCGATAATATTCTTCAAAGATCTTGAATTGATTATCCGTTGCAATGCCAATGCCGTTATCAACGATGTTGATAATGATGCTGTCTTCACTCTCAAGGAGTTCAAGATAAACGGTGCCATTCTCGGGCGTATACTTAATGGCATTTGACAATAGATTGAACATGACCTTGTCAAATTGAACAGGGTCTATGGATTGTAATCCTACGGCATCCAATTTCCGGATATAATAATTGATATGTTTATTCTGCGCAAGATCATTGAGGAGGTAAAATGTGTCTTCAATATATTCTCTGAAAGGGATATCGCTTTGTTTCAGGATGAAGTGCTTGTCATCAAATTTTTTGAAATCAAGTAGTTCGTTAACAACTCCCAATAATTTAGCAGCATTCTTTTTAATCCGTTTGATCTTAGACTGGGTGGTCGTTAAATTGGCGGTTTCGGTAATGATTTCATCCAGAGGTGCAGTGATCAAGGTCAGCGGCGTACGGATTTCATGCGAAATTTGTGTAAAGAATTTGATTTTCTTTTCTTGTTCCCGTTCGGAATTGATCAGCATCTGGCGTTCCACAACAAACTTAATGACAAAATGCACCCCAAGGGTAAATAGTCCGGCATATAAGAGGTAGGCCCACCATGTGCGCCAGATCGGAGGTTTTATAGCGATATGTATTTGTAGCGGAGTACTGCTCCAGACGCCGTCATTATTGCTGGCATATACGGTCAGTGTGTGCCGCCCCTCGGGGATATTGGTGTATCTGATACTTGGGGTATTGGTTTCTATCCAGTCTTTATCAAAACCTTCGAGCTTATAACGATATCTATTTTTTTGTGGTTTGATAAAATTGGAACTTGAAAAATTGACCGTGATAAAATTCTCGTCATAACGTAATTGCAACTGATAGCTGTTGGACCGATCACCTTGTTGGATGCGGCCATAGTTTAATGGGGTATCTTCAAGGAATATATTTCTAAAAAGCACATTTGGTTTCTTCTGATTAAAAGTGATTTTTCGGGTGTCGATGGAAACCAGACCGTTCAGTGTAGTCACGAATAAAACACCGGCGTCGCTGTTATAGACCTTTGCTCCTAGCATATTCTTAACGGGGAGACCATCGTACTGATTAAGGACAGTATGATACTTTGTCGTTGGGTCGAAGAAAATCAGTCCATTTTTGCTGCTGATCCAGAAATGCTTGTCGATCATCACTGGCCAGCCTAGCGTGTTGTTGGGGAAGCGTGCTATAAGGGTTAAACGATCTTTAAGATCGAAATGATATAAATCCCCGTTCGAAGTAAGCCAAATATTGCCATTGGGTGCTACATGAAATCCATTGATGTAAAGTGAATCAACTTGCTTTATGGGTTGGATAGTAGTACTAAACGTCTTTTTCCGGAATAGTTTTCCTGATTGCAGGAAATAAATCTGTTGTTTATCATCTGCCTGTATCTCATCTATTGTATTTGCTGCGAGCGAGGAATCAAACTGTGGTGGTTTTTCCTGTTCCGTAATGTAAAGCCCCTTATTTGTACCTAAATAGATTCGTTGTGCTGGATCCACGTAAATGCTGTAAATATTGTTTTTTAGGTTTAAGAGATCCTTTTCGAGGAGATAATTTTTGGTATTACCCGATTTTAGGTCAATGATGGAGTAGCCACCACCATATTGTGCGGCATATAATTTTTCATCCCGGACATAGAGGTCTTTTATCAGGTTTGATCGGGTCAAATTCGGTTGTGGACTGGTATTCCCCGTAATTTTATCAATTTTATTGATTCCTTCTTCTTCAGTGCCTATCCAGGCAGCATTTTTGGAAACGGCAAAACTGCCCACGATATCGCTATTCAAACGTTGATTTAATAAAGAACGTGTAGAATAGGATCGTATAGGGATCAAATCAGGATAAACTGCATTAATACCTCCAAAATATGTTCCTAGCCAGATCACATTTTGATTATCGACAAAGATATCATAAATCGAATTTTGACTGAGCGAGTTTTTGATTGATGTATTATGTTTGTAATTTGTGAAAAAAGGAGACCCCTTGAAAACGGAAAGACCTTTCAACGTTCCGATTAATAGCTCCCCATTTGCGTTTCTGATGATTTTACGAATGTTATTACTCAGGAGGTTACTATTTTCTTCTCTTAGATTCCTCCAATTTCCACTGGAAAAGTTGAACAGAAATAGACCATGTAATTTTGTCCCTACCCAGAGCATGTTGTCTTTAAAATGCATTGTACTAAAGATTCGTTCCTTTAGCGGTAGTACGGGGAACCCTAGGTTATGGATTTTAGATATTCGTTTGTTGTTGTATACAAATGATTCGAGACCGTTGGAACTAGCTATCGTGTACGAGTCTAGTCCTGTTTGAACTATAGTCTGCGTATGAGGACGATCTAAAATTAATTTAAAATCATAGGAGCCTGAAGCTGGTATAGCTATATATAGACCTCTATTTGTACATAAAAAGATCTGGCCTGAGAGAATTTGTATATCCGAGACAACGAGTTTTTCTATAAAAGGCTTTCCTTTCCTCAATACAGCCTTTCGTTTGTCTATGTTGAAAATAAATACTTGTGTTGCGGTAGCTATAAAAAGATCATTTTTGTCATTTATACAAATCTTATTAATATAATCCAATTTGTTGAATATGCTATCCTGAACACGAAGGTTTATAATAGTTTGTGAGTCGTAAACAAACAGATTATTCCCTCCGCCAAACCAAAGTTTTCCCTTTTTATCCTGTGCGATAGTCAAAACTGCCTGTTTATCTAATACATTTTCCTGTGTTAGTGTCTCAAAACTGAAATTCTGGCCCAAACAAGACATAAATGGGCAAAGTAGCCATGTGATAATGACCATGTTTTGGATCTGCTTTATGAGGAAATTCATAGATAAATAGCGGTTATGGTTCAAATTTAAGATTTTACCCCTTAATATTTATAAAAATCACCCTATTGAATAGTTGCACTTGCCCAATTTTGATACTGTTAAGCAACCGATTTTTAAATTATAAAACCAATTTCCTAAAGTATGGCTAAGTTTTACGCAATTGGATTGTCCGCTATGACATTATTTGCTGTTGGTGTCGCTAACGCCCAACAGAAAGTAAATGTTACAGGACAAATCAAAGACAGTCAAGGAACACCACTATCAGGTGTTACAATTCGAGAGAAGGGAGGAACACTCTCAACCTCCACAAATGGATCGGGAACCTATTCCTTGTCCGTCAGTCCCAACACAACACTAGTAATCTCTTATGTGGGATATCAAAACCAAGAGATAACCCTCAACGGTCGCAAAGTTGTTGACTTAACGCTCGAGAACTCTAGTTCGGCGATTGATGAAGTTGTTGTTGTGGGGTATGGGCAACAGAAGAAATCCAAACTATTGGGATCTGTTGCAACTATCGATGGAAAAAAACTGGAGAGTAGGGCTGTGACGAACGTATCCTCTGCTTTGTCGGGGCTGGCCGCCGGTGTTCAGGTGAAAGTCGGTAACGGTAAGCCTGGTAGCGATGGCGCAACCATTCGCGTACGTGGTACAGGTACCATGAACAATAATGATGCTTTGGTGATTATTGACGGTATTCAGGGGGTAATGGATGCAGTAAATCCGGAAGATATTGAAA
Source organism: Sphingobacterium sp. DR205 (assembly GCF_011064245.1). NCBI lineage: Bacteria > Pseudomonadati > Bacteroidota > Sphingobacteriia > Sphingobacteriales > Sphingobacteriaceae > Sphingobacterium > Sphingobacterium sp. DR205. The sequence goes on from NZ_CP049333.1 coordinate 665,303, forward strand.
CTATATCAGTATTAAAAGATGCTTCATCTGCAGCGATATATGGTGCGCGGGCAGCAAATGGTGTTATATTAATTACAACAAAAAAAGGAAAGGGCGGGCAGGCTCCGCAAATAAAATACTCAGGTTTGTTTTCCCGTACGACACCGAGTGTCAAGCCTGTATTTCAAAGCGATTATCTGAAGCATATGCTTTTGTTCCAAGAAGCGGCTGAAAATATTGGCGAAAAAGGTCCTTACACCCAAAGTGCTATTGACGCTTGGACAGCAGCTAACGCAGATCCAAATGGTTTGACTGCACAGGGTATACCAAATTACGTCGCATACCCAAATACCAATTGGGGTGATTGGATTTATGAGAATGGCTGGCTTAAGAGTCATAATGTAAGTGTATTGGGGGGAAGTGATAAGATCCGATATAACCTATCTGGAAGAATACAGGATAATCCTGGTATTATGCACAACACGGGAATGAAACGATATGAAGGACGGGTCAACTTGGAAACAGATATTACGGATTTCTTAACGGTTGGTACACAGACATTTGTTGTTAAAGAAGATCGCTCTATGGCCTCGGATGCGAACCTTTATAATTATTTGCGTCAAACTACCCCGGGAATTTATCCGATGTATGATGGAAAATTTGGAGGGGCAGTGTTGAGTTCAGGCGAATCCTCTCAATTAAATAACTTATTAACATATCTTTATGATAATAAAGGAAGCAATGAACGTACGCGTTTGAATTCAACGTTATTTGCCAATATTAAACTTTGGAAGGGTTTAACTTTTGAGACTAAATTTAACTATCAGAGCCGCTTTGATGAAGTGAAAAGTTGGTCAGATCCAGCTCCACGGTATGATTTTTCTACAATGAATATCATTACTAGCCCTATTAATCTTGCGCAATCGACGACTGGACAATCCTATGAAAAAATTTATCGAAAATCCTTTGATAATGTTTTACGTTATAATACCATAATTGACAAACATTCGATTAGTGCACTAGTTGGCCACAATGAATTTTATTATAATGATTCAGGATTTAGTGCTTCAACAAAGGGTTTGATAGATGCCACTATTACAAATATTGGTACGGGAACAGAAATGAACAGCATTGGAGGATTCGAATCTGACAATTCAATGCGTTCCTTTTTCGGGCGCTTTAGCTACGACTATGATGGAAAATATTTAGCCGAATTTAGTTTACGCCGAGATGGTTCTTCAAAATTTGGTCTTGGTAAGAAATATGGTACTTTCCCTTCTGCTTCGTTAGGGTATATATTGTCCAAGGAATCATTTATGAAGGCGGTAAATCCTTATGTGCAAGATATTAAAGTTCGTGGATCATGGGGTAAACTGGGTAATGATGGAGGGGATGACCTGAACGTATATGGATGGCATGGTGTGTATGGTCAGGTAGGTTATTCCTTTAATGGAGCTCAGGCTAATGGACTAAGACTGTCTCGATTTGGAAATAATGTATTGCAATGGGAAGATTCTGAAAACAAGGAGTTGGGTTTAGAATTTGCCACGTTAAATCGTCGTGTCTTTGTGGAGTTTAATTTATATGATCGTAAAACTTCAAACATCATTCGTACAGCACAGATGCCGATTACTGCCGGTACAGCTAGCCCGCCATATTATAATCAAGCTTCTATGCGTAACAATGGTATTGAGCTCAATTTGAATTGGAGGGATAAAATTGGAGATTTCCATTACAATATAGGTGGCAACTTCGCATATAATAAAAATAGGGTTACGGAATATGAAGGTAAATTGATACAAGGGATGGTAGATGATGGATCTGGAAAAATGGTTTGGCAGACTAACTTAGGAGATGTATCTACTGGAGGGGTAAATCGTAGACTTGAAGATTATCGTTTAGATGAGTTCTACCTGCGTCAAGTGTACAAGGGTAATGGAACTTATTTTAATGCAGATGGCTCGGTTAATATCAATGGTGGACCAACAACAGGAATGATCCGAACAGATAAGGATTATGAATGGGCAAAAGCAATGAAAGCTGCAGGTTATTCCTTTTTATCTTCCTCACAAGCTATTGGCGATAGCTATGGTACGACCAGAATGTATTATGGTGATTTGATTTATGCAGATTTAAATGGGGATGGTATTTATGGAAATACTGCAGATCAATATTTTACCGGAACGTCTACAAGTCCCAAATACATTTATGGTTTCAATTTAGGATTTTCGTATAAAGGATTTGATATGTCTATGATTTGGGCAGGAGAAGCAGGTGGCCAGTATTATTGGACTGACCATGGCTATAATAGCAACATTTTAATAAATGGAAACCAAGTGACAACACGACTCGCTGAAAATCATTATTTCTATAATCCGGCAGCGCCCGATGATCCACGCACTAATCAAAATGGCTATCTACCAAGATTAAAACTAGGCACCTCTGCTGAGAATATAAATAATCAATCAAGTGATTATTGGTTGTATAATGCAAATTTCTTAAAGCTTAGAAATCTACAAGTAGGTTATACGGTTGACAAGAGATTGACTGAAAAAATCAAAGTGCGTAGTTTAAGGGTGTTTTTCTCAGGCGAGAATCTACTGATGTTTACAGACTTTCCAGGGTTAGATCCAGAAGTTGGGGCGGGTGCAGAATATCCAACAATGAAACAGTTTGCTTTTGGTTTGAATATTGGATTCTAAAAATAGAAAGATCATGAAAAATAATATAAAAAAATATAATTTGTGGAGTAAAAAAATATTGCTTGGCCTAACTCTCGGTTCAGCAACATTATTTTCCGCTTGTCAGAAGGATTTATTGGATACCGTACCGAAAACACAGGTATTGACCAATAATATGTGGCTAACAGAAAATCTTACAGACCAAGGTGTGAATGGTGTATATCAAGCTTTGCGCCTCGGTCAGATGCTATATATATATGATACCTATGTCACCCTACAAGGTAGAGACAATTCAACCCTGATGAATGCGACTGCAACAAGTTCATCGGGTATTTTCTCCTCCACTTGGCAAAATTTATATGAGGGGGTTCACCGTAGTAATAATGCGATCTATGGTATAACCAATGTGTCACCTCTCGGAGCAGAAAAGAAAGCAAGACTACTTGCAGAAGTCAAATTTTTGCGAGCTTTCTATTATTATCGTTTAAATCAGCTGTATAAAGGAGTACCTATTTATACTGAGCCAATCGAGTGGGATAAGGTGGATAAACCAAGGAGTACAGAAAAAGAAGTCTGGGACTTGATTATTAAAGACCTGACGGATTGTATCAATGAACCTTTATTGCCAAATCGTTATGATAAAGGAAAGGCCGAGTTTGGGCGAGTGACTAAATCTGCAGCACATGCGCTTCGTGGTAAGGTGTATATGTATACGCAAGAATGGGCAAAAGCTATTGCAGACTTTGAGCAAGTCAAAAATATGGGACATACCTTATTTGGTAATTATGCCGATCTCTTTAAAGGAACTAACGAACAGAGCCCTGAAATTATATTCAGTATTCAAAATATAGCTTTGGCTGGGTATGGCTCCGATTATCAATTCAGATTTGGATCACGATCAGCTTTTGGATCCAATTGGAACACCTATTTGGTACATCCTGATGCAGTAGATCGCTATCAGCGTAAAGACGGATCTAAGTTTAATTGGGACGATTACCTGCCAGGTTATAATCAGATGGCACCGGGCCAAAGGGAGGTGTTTTTCTTAAGGAATAATTTGACCCCCGCTGAAATATCGAACATTGAAAAACGGACTACAAATAAGCTTGATATGTCTTTGTATTTGCCTACAGGTAATGAAGAACGTCTTAAGAAAGCTTATGAAGATAGAGATCCGAGGTTAGTAAGCAATGTGATTTTACCTTATTCTACTTTTGTAGGAGCAAATGGTGCGACAGACCAAACGTTTACCTCTAGGTGGCCGTATAGGCAAGAATTTGGAGGTGTGTTTGACCTGAGAACAGATATTGTCCCTAATTTTTACTATTACCCACGTAAATTTGTTTATGAGGGAGCTAACCCAGGTATTCCCAATAGAGAGGCAGGCGCTTATGATTATATTGTGATGCGATATGCAGATATCCTTTTATTATGGGCAGAAGCACTGAATGAAGCGAAAAAGCCTGGTGAAGCTGTGTTAAAAGTAAATGAGGTAAGAAAGCGCGCCGGAGTTGGAGAATTGCCATTAGGAATAGGTGAACAGGATCTCAGAAAGGAAATTCGTGAAGAACGCCGCCGTGAATTGATTTGTGAAGGTATTATCTACTTTGATGAGCTGCGTTGGAAAACATTGAAAGAAACATCGTTTTATACAGGAAATGGTATTAGACAGACATGGGGAGGAGTTGTTTCACCGTATGACTGGCGAGGTGATCAACTTTATACATGGCCGATCCCACAAGTGGAACGGGAACGAAACACATCTCTAACACAAAATCCTGGTTGGGATGATTAAAAAGTAGAGAAAGACTTTTATTCTTGTGTAAAGAAGTTGTTATCAATCGCTCGTGCAATCGTTTGTTAGGGCGATTGATTCTTTTTAGTTTGTTTTTTTGTGTTAAAATAAAGATTTTTAATGTTTTGTGAGGCTGTATTGAGCACACGTTTATTTATAAACCATTATCGATGAAGAGAAGATCTGTATTAAAATTGTTGGGTGGCGCTGGCGTTGGTGCATTGACGGCCTCGTTGCCGATGAGCGCGAAGGCAGGTGTTTTACCTGATGAAAGTATAAGCTATACGGGGAATGACCGTGCTTATTGGGTTTCAATAATCAGTAAGATGGCTACACCAATATTGGATAATATCAGTAAGCAGCAATGGCGTAAAAAGATGCCGATGGAGGTAAGCCCCACTTTTGACAGTAGAGATCCGGGGGTTGGTTACCTCGAAGCCTTCGGTCGATTGCTAGCAGGTATGGCACCTTGGCTGGCTTTAGCGGATGACAGCACTGAAGAAGGTAAACTGCGTAAGAAATTACGTGATCAAGCTTTATTGGGAATCCAATATGGTGTAGATCCTGAATCTCCGGATTATTTTACATGGCGAGGTCCTTCATCGCAAACGCTGGTAGATGCAGCACATCTCGCCCTTGCGTTCCTAAGAGCTCCCAAGGCACTTTGGGAACCATTGGATCAGGTAACAAAGAAAAGGGTTGTCGAAGAATTTAAACTGCTACGTAAGATTAAACCTAATGAAAGTAACTGGTTGCTTTTTGCTGCAATGACCGAAACTTTCATATATAGCGCTGGCGAAGAATGTGCGCGTGAGAAAATAGACTATGCGGTCAATAAATTTGATCAGGAATGGTATGTTGGTGATGGCTGGTATAGTGATGGGGCACGTTTTAGCTTTGATCATTATAATGGATACGTGATCCATTGCATGCAGGTCGAATCACTTCGTCATAATATTTCTGCGGGTGGAAAATACAAGGAAATGTATGAACGCGCCTATAAACGCATGCAGCGTTATGCACATCATTTGGAACGGATGATATCGCCTGAAGGACACTATGTGGTCGTTGGGCGGTCCTCTACCTATAAGAATGCGGCCTTTCAGCCTTTGGCAGCAGTAGCTTTAGAGGATAAACTGCCGGAAGATATCTCAAAAGGTCAGGTGAGGGCGGCCCTTACGGCGGTACTCAGGCACATTTATATTGACAAAACTTTTGCTCCTTCGGGATGGCTCCGTATGGGAGTGGTTGGAGACCAACAGTCAAATTTAGCTGACTATTATACCAACGCCGGATCAATGTATGTGGCATCGCTGTCGTTCCTGCCGCTAGGATTACCTGCTACGGATGAGTTCTGGACATGCGCCCCACAGAAATGGACCTCACAGAAATGCTGGAATGCAGAACAGTTTCCGAAAGATTATTATGTTAGTTACTAACTCCTTATTCTTTGATCCATAAGCTAAATACTAAAAAAATAGAGGTATCAGGTAGGTCTCAGGCTTGCATAAGTAAAATGTCAATACTAAATAATTAAAAGATAGAAATAAAAAATAGATGCACTTGGTAAGCTGTAGGCTTGTCTAAGTAAAATCTCAATACTCAATACTCATATCTCAATACTAATAATGAAGATACAACACTATATTACAGGAGCTTTAATGATTGGACTTGGCGTACAAGCCATATCATGTTCTAGCCAGAAGAATATAACAACAGCCAAATTGGGACTGAACAAGGAATTTGTGCAAACCAATCTTGAAGATGCGCGTAAACAGATTACCTATCTAGCTTCGTCCATACAGGAATCGGATATTCCCACCACTTATAAAGACGGGAAATATGTCAATTGGGGTTCTAGCTGGTGGTGTTCCGGATTTTATCCGGGTACAGTGCTCTATCTTTATGAATATACAAAAGATGAGAAGTTGTTGGATGAGGCAAAACGAAAATTAAAATATTTAGAAAAGGAGAAAAACAATAAAGGAACACATGATCTTGGGTTTATGCTGTATTGTAGTTTTGGTAATGCGCTACGATTGACTCGAGATTCTACCGCATACAAAGAAGTGTTAAGTACTGGAGCTGCTTCATTGGCGACACGTTTTCACACAGTTCCCAAAACAATTCGCTCCTGGGATGGACAGCCCTGGACTTATCCTGTTATTATTGACAATATGATGAATTTGGAGTTTTTGACAGAAGTCTCCAAGATGACAGGCGATAAACGATACAGAGATATTGCTGTAACACATGCCAACACAACCATGACCAATCATTACAGAAAAGACTATAGTTCTTACCACGTAGTTGATTACAATCCAGAAAATGGAAGCATAATTTCGAGAAAAACAGCACAGGGTGCCTTTGATGAGTCTGCATGGGCAAGGGGACAAGCTTGGGGATTATATGGATACACAATGATGTTCCGTGAAACTGGTGATAAGAATTATCTCGAACAAGCACAGCATATTGCCAAGTTTTACCTTAATCATCCCAATCTTCCAAAGGATCTGATTCCGTATTGGGATATGGATCAAAATAAACTGACCAAGGAAAGTAAGTATTATAATCAAAAGGATCTACGTGATGTTTCTACCGCTGCGGTTACCGCTTCTGCATTGTTGGAATTGGCACAATATACAAAAGGCAGTGAAAGTCAGTTGTACATTTCCAAAGCTGAGCAGATGTTAAAGTCACTTTCTTCGAAACCTTACAAAGCAGATTACAAAGAAGCCGGTGGTTACATACTGAAACATAGTGTCGGTTCTATTCCGCATAAAACTGAGGTAGATGTACCATTGACTTATGCTGATTACTATTATGTAGAGGCACTGATCAGATATGACCGAATGCTCAATGGCGAAAAAGTGATCAAACAGTAAGGATATTATCAACGTATAGCGGGCTAGGCAAGCTAGCTCGATTTTAAAAGAATTAATTCCAGTCATATGAACTATACAAAACTTATCATTATCGTATTGTTAGTGCCACAGATACTATTTGCTCAAAAGAAAACGGTAAATAATGGTGTACAACAGCGGGCATATTTGGTGAAAACGCTTACCAAAATTGCTGATCCTGTATTAATGGCATTGAGTAAAGGGGAATTGGTTAAAACAATGCCGATTGAATCGCGTGACAATCTGGATCGTACAGGTTGTACTTATTTGGAAGCATTTGGTAGATTAATGGCTGGAATGGCACCGTGGCTTGAACTTGGGCCGGATGATACCGCCGAAGGCAAGCTGAGAAAGAAATATATCGATCTATCCATTGCCTCTATTAAAAACGCAACGGATCCTAATAATCCGGATTATATGAACTTTAGAAAGCATCCCAAAACACAAAGTCAGGCTTTGGTGGATGCTGCATTTTTAGCGCAGGCACTCTTAAGGTCTCCAAATCAACTCTGGGGTAAATTAGATGATCAGACCAGGAAAAATGTGATCAATGCATTTAACCTGACCCGCGAAATGAATGCCTATGGTAATAACTGGGTTTTATTTAGCTCAGAAATAGAGGCCTTTTTTCTAAAATATGATAAAGTTGTCGATAAAAGCCGCTTGGATAAAGCTATCGACCTCATGGTTTCCTGGTATAAAGGGGATGGAATATACGGTGATGGCCCTAACTTTCATTACGATTACTACAATAGCTTTGTCATACATCCAATGCTTTTAGAAACTAGTTTGGAACTGAAGAATGCTAATTTAGATACAGCAAACCTCTATCCGATATTCTTAGATCGCGCCAGAAGATACGCTACCATACAAGAACGTTTAATCTCTCCGGAAGGAACTTATCCACCGATCGGGCGTTCATTAAGTTACCGTTTTGGTGCTTTTCAGCTGCTTTCGAAAATTGCGTATATGCATGAATTAGAAAAAGGAATCGAACCGGCTCAAGTGCGATGTGCGCTTTATACAGTAATAAAAAGACAGATTGAAATGCCCGGTACTTTTAATAGCTCCGGTTGGTTAAATATTGGTTTTGCTGGCCATCAACCGGAAGTGGGCGAAACCTATGTTTCTACGGGAAGTGAATATTTATGCTCAGAAGCCTTCATTATTCTGGGCTTACCGCCAAACGATCCGCTGTGGTCCGCCCCTGATGCAAGTTGGACAGCTAAAAAGGCATGGAATGGCGAACCAATGATTATCGATCATACACTGAGTCCAGATATTATTGGAGCAGACGTTTACAAAGAGCGGAAAAAATAGCAAGCACAATAATAATGAAAACAAATTATTGGTTAGTTCTGATCGTAATGCTATTGGGCGTTGTGCATGGAAATGCCCAATAGCTATTCCCCCAATTGTCTCGAATAGTTCGAATTGCTGTGGGCACGTGAAAGGACTTTAAGGTAATTGAGCCGATTTTATGGACCTGAACGATCTCGGTTCGATGTCTTGTTTTACTTCATCAATTGATATGATGGATTTGGGCAATGATATTATCGAGCAGATATAACGGGTACAGTTGTATTAAATGTCTTAGGAAAACAACAATATATTATCTTTTTTTGCATTTTGTGTGATAGAAATAGACCAATCTGTCAATATCAAGCTGAATAGATGAAAAAACTTGTTTTTCTTATGATACTGCTGTGCAGCATGCTTTTATCTGCTTTTGCATTACAGCAGAGTGGGCCCTCTACCAGTTTCATTGACAGTCTACGGAATGTATTCAATACCGTTAAGAATGATAGCCTGAGAGCGAGAGCGGCTCTTTTGATCGCGAATCAGTCGATATTTGAAAAAAAAGATTCAGTCACTGCTCTACGCTATTTGGGCGAAGCACAAAAATTATGTGCAAAGCAGTCATACCTGAAGGCTTTATATACATATTATCGGGCTTCACATATTCGGCACGGGAATGCAGATCAAATTATCGTGCAATGTCTGCAAAATGAGCGAGGCTTTTTGATCGGTGTGGATGACAATGGCAAAGGATTTGACGTGGGGGAGATTGTGAAAGCTAAACGGGGAATGGGACTTAAGAATGTACAAATGAGGGTAGCATATTTAAATGGAAAAATGAATATCTCGTCACAGCCAGGGGCGGGAACAAGTGTCAATATTGAAATCAATGTCTGAGGAGCAAAAAACATTGGCTATCTTGGATGATCATCCAATTGCCATCGAAGGAATCAAATCATTTTTAAAAGAAAATCTGTCATACGGCAGGGTGCTTGGATTTTCACTGGGTCGGGCCCTGACCGATTTTTTGAAGCAGGATCAGATAGACCTGCTCTTATTGGATATTGCCCTGCCCGATACGAACGGTATCGATTTGTGCGGCGAACTCAAAAGGAATTATCCCGAGCTTATCATCGTTGGGTTTAGTAATCATATGGCGCGCAATAGCATCCTGCAGATGCTTGCCAATGGTGCTGCAGGATATATCCTGAAAAGTGCCGATGCAGAGGAAATTATAACCTGTATTCAGAAAGTTTCTCAAGGCAGTATGGGCTTATGTGGGGCAACGCAACGGCTCATAGCCGCCGCACCATCCCGACAACTGCCTTCACTGACAATGCGCGAGAAACAGGTTTTGCAGTTACTGGCAGAAGGAAAAACAAGTGCGCAAATTGCCGAAAAACTATTCCTGAGCCCATTGACAGTGGATACTTACCGAAAAAATCTGATTCAGAAATTTGCCGTAAAAAATACTGCAGAACTGTTGACAATACTATTTAAGGAAAATTTACTCTAGACGCTTGTTTGTAATGACTACCCTAAAATTGGGAGGGTAAATTACCCTATTTCGTGGTATTGTTCGACCTCCAGCGTATATCTACTTTTGTTTATATAGATATGCAAAAGATGAAAACTATTAACAAAAACCTAATGATCCTTTGCCTAGCGGCAATGGTGTCAATGATCTTTGTCGGATGTAGCAAAGACAAGAATGAACCTATCGTTTCGGGAAAAATAGATGGCATTGTAGGCTCTTTTAAAGGAAAGATGGTCATCGGCGGTGATGCTGAATATTTTAATGCGATTGTCAATGTTACCAAGGTGGATGATGGCAAAGTGAAAGCGACAGTGAAGACAGGCGAGGCCTATAGTAGAGCTACGGCTAAAACATTCCCTGTACAAAACGTATCCAATATCCATATTTCCGGTCAAGGACCCATGGGGTCAATTACCTATAAACTTGATGATAAGAATATTCAGATAAGCACAGAGTCTGAAGCTAGCAGCGATGTAGAATTTTATTTTGAGGGAACAAAGCAATAATCACTTTCGTTAGAAATTCAACAAAAAAAAATCACGGTCCAACTAAATGGAATGTGATTTTTTTTGTTTTATCCAGTACTGGATTGAATTTCTTGGAAATATTATGCTCAATAAGAAGCCTATTTCAGATTTTTATTCAGTTCATCCAGTCCTTTGTTGACAATCTCGGTCCTTCTGTAACATTCTTCTGATCTGGCCTGAAGCGCGTTGAAGGAGGCAAATAGAACCTGTCCGTAGTCGTTGTACCTATCCTGCAGTTCGATGACTTGGGACAAAGCCTCTTTAAATTCCTCCTGGTCACGGTCCAGGGAAACAATATCGACCTGTGCCTCTAGATAATTGCTATAGATCTGTTGGATATCGTCCCAGAGCTGTTCGTCGATCCAGCTTTCTTTTTCATAGATCATCTCAAAATGGGCATTAAACCATCGGTATGCTTCGGAAACCTCATCGTGGAGATCCTGTATCCGCTGGTTGTGGTAGATTGCCCCCTTAAAGAACTCTCCGATATTGATGTTGATTTCGGCGCCGTCATCATGTTCGTCGAAAGGGAGGACGGAAGGCGCTTTGATCTTAAGCATGACTTCCAGTATATCTAGGTCCTGCTCAATGGGCAGCAATAGATATTCAAGTTCGGCTACTTCATAATCAATCTCTTCCAGAATCCGATATTGCTCTTTGAGTGTTTGAAGCATATCCCAGGTGAGGTCGTGCATGAGGTAGTGGGCATCAAGGCCTTTTTTTTCAAAATCTGACCGGGGCTTATCAAGGTCAAAGCGGAGGACAATTGGCCTTAGCTGGTGTTCTCTGACGATTTCTTTCATAATTGTAGTGGTATGGATATCTGGAATTACCGCCATTTTAACTGTTTTGACCGGTCTTTTTTTAGTCCTTCCCGCATCAAGATAGAAAATGGCGGTGTTTTTTCCAAATCTGTTTTTTTTGTTAGCGTAGTCTATACGCTCATATCTGTTGATTTATACCTCCGCTAAGGGAAGTTCATAGTTGTTCAGGAAAATGCGGCTTCCTCGAGTCTTTAGCGTGTCAGGCCGGAGGAAGCCGGCGATGTAAGGTCTAGCGACTACAGTACAAAACTGCTTATCGCATCACTGTAATTTGGTTTCGGATCAATGCCGATATAGGTGACCCTGAACTCATACTCTTTGAACGTTTCCAAGCCATCAATCACGCAGGTACTCTTTGAGCTTAGTTGGGACGACCATGCCTCATTGCTTCCCTTGAGCCTGTACTGGTACTCATACATTCTCGCCCCGGCCCATGCGTTTGTTTTCAGATTGACACGGCCGCTGCCTACCTGATCGGGTTCAGCAATGAGGCGTTGCGCTTTAGGTACAAAGCCATTATAAGAAGTATTTGTTTTTCGGATATTGAATCCCGCCGCCAGTACAATCGTGTCGTCGTTGCCTGCGATGGTATCCACATATTTGCCGAGCTCTTTAAGGACGTAGACCAGTTCCTCTCTCTTTTGTTTACGGATCATAATTGCCCTGGTATCCCTATAGGCAGCTTCTGTAGCCGAATTACGGAAGGCGGTAAGTGCCGCATTGAGTACAGTCAGTGCCGGAATCGGTGTGGGAAACAGGACTGCTTCGTTGGCCATCTTGGTCGCAATCTGCTCTGCGGTCTGCATCAGTTGTACATCTGTTTGATCTTTTTCGTTAATTGTTAATTGACTCATAATTTTTAAATGTTAAAAGTTTAAAATAAATTATTGTGCTAGCAACGATACAAACATACGACAGTGGGGAGGACGTGGAGGGGGTAAAATTCCGCCAAAATGCAAAAAGCTGAAAATTCTTTTTGGCGGAATTTTACCCCTAATAATTATTGATTTGGAATAAATATTTTCTTGTAAACTGAGTTTGGATGGCGTAGAGGTTGATTTTAGATGGTCTGGTTGGCTAGCCTGAACTTAAGGGAAAAGTTTGTCCCCCTGAGGGGAAAGTAAATTCCCCTAGGAATTTTTTGCAATCCCTTAAGGGAAAAGTTTGTCCCCCTGAGAGGAAATCAAATTCCCCTAGGAATTTTTTGAAATCCCTTAAGGGAAAAGTTTATCCCCCTGAGAGGAAATCAAATTCCCCTAGGAATTTTTTGGAATCCCTTAAGGGAAAAGTTTATCCCCCTGAGAGGAAATCAAATTCCCCTAGGAATTTTTTGCAATCTCTTAAAGGAAAAGTTTATCCCCCTGAGAGGAAAGTAAAATCCCCTAGGAATTTTTTGAAATCCCTTAAGGGAAAAGTTTATCCCCCTGAGAGGAAATCAAATTCCCCTAGGAATTTTTTGCAATCTCTTAAAGGAAAAGTTTATCCCCCTGAGAGGAAAGTAAAATCCCCTAGGAATTTTTTGAAATCCCTTAAGGGAAGAGTTTGTCCCCCTTAGGGGAAAGCGCTAATCTTCATCGTCAAAGTTATATTTTGCATTGTGGAGCTTCCGTTCTACGACAGGTGTGTGTCCGAAATAATGGATATAAGTTTTAATAAAATATTTGGCCGTCGAAAACTGTAATCTGAAAGCGATCATATCAACGGAATCGTTGGAGGTTCGGAGCATTTCCCGGCCTTTATAGATCCGTATGGCCTGAATGGCCGAATTTACGGTTAATCCGTTATCTTTAAATACTCGGTATAATGTTCGCTCGCTTGTAAGCAGGGCGGCTGCAATACACTGAATGTTGATTCCCTCATCCATATAATGTGCATAGATATAGGCCTTTGCCCGATGGAGGAGCGAGATGTCCTCTTGTTGAGCTGATTTGCGCTGTTCGGTCAGATCCCTATGATAAAGCTCAATGATATTGCTTGTATAAAATTGTAGTCTGACGCTTAATGAATAGGCCGAGGATTTGGTCTGTTGGATAAGGTCGAGCACTTTTCTGATGCGGTAGCCAATCTTTTCCGTGGCTAATACCTGTGTTACCTGTAGCCTGTCCAGTTGCAGCGTATTCCATTCCAGAGCTAAGGAGCTGGAATCTTCTATTTCAACTCCGATCAGGATCATGGCGACTTTACCGGCTTTTATCTGATAGCTGATTTCTTGATCCGTATTAAAGTAGCCCAAGTATTGCTGATGGACTAGAGTGGATTGATTAAAGCCTTTTATGGAAGAAGAACCATGAAATTGGAAAGCCAGCCAGAGCGCAGTCTGGCTATTGCAGATATTAAAATTCCAGTCTTCTTCAAAAGTTCCGGCTATTTCCAAAAAAGTATGGCTACCTATTTTTTTACTGGCGATATACTGATCTTTAGTACAAAGAATAGGATCCTCCGCCGTCAGAAAATTAAAGTACAGTCCTTTGGGAGCAGTATGGCGTTGTGCTAAATGGTACGGATATTTAAGGTTTATGCTCTTGTTGATCAGCATACTTTTTCGAAAAATTGGTTAGTATCGTTAAGATACAAAAGTATTTCGGTATAAGCAACTTAATGCTGTTCAAAGATTATTTTCTTTTTAAAGGACAGTGTAAACAGGAATAGAAAATGGAATTCAAAAGGACTAAAGGAAAAAACGGCAAAGCTATTTATCTGCATCAACCAGCTCTGCCGTCAGGTAGCTGCTATTCAACGATAATATTGATCCCTGCCATATTCGCTTTATATCTAATTTTTTCAATCAGTCCGTAGTAACTCCAGTTGCGGAGCAGAAATTCATCTTCTTTAGCGAATTCTTCTTTACTCGTTTGATTGACTAATAGTAGTGTTCCAGCTCCAGATTTTACACAGATATCTATCAGACGACGGCTATAAAGGTGAAGCCGGCTATCCACATAACGCTTCTCCTTTTCATTGAAATGATCTAGGCTTTTTAGTTTTTTCTTGCGTCCGCGCCCACCACTGTTATAGGCCGCAGCCTTTTGTATGCGGTGACGGGCAGCCTGAATAGCCATCCGCCGGTATAGAAACTCCTCCTTGTTGCCGATCTGATAGTTGTCCTTGTCAATATTGACCGTGATCGGGTGTTCTACAGACAGGGACGCTTCTGCAATGACGTGTTCTTTCAATGCGTGCTGCTTTTTCGGCAGCTCCAGTGCCAGTAGTAAAAAGATCTTACCTTTTATGATCTTGATCGAACTCGTACAGATCTTGATCTGGCCGACTAAGGCTCTCTGTAGAAGAACTCTTTTATCCGATCGGTCTTTGCCAAGGTAAGTTCGGAATGGAATCTTAAAGAGTGAAAGTTTAAAATCACGGCCTTTCTCGTCATTGCTCAGTTTTACCTGATCTCCCGAAAAGGGGATAGGCATATCCTTTTTATAGTTGCGCAATGATTTCTCTCCTCTCCAATAAGCCGTACGATCAGCACTAAACACCCGATTTAGTGTCATGTTCATGGCTGATATAATGTTGGAAGGCAGTTTACCCTTGAAATAAAGGTTCAGTATCCGGTAGGTGGTATTCATCTTTGAGGATGTGAAAATGCCATCGGGATCCTTTTTGAAGTCGGCCAGTTTCACCTTGATGTCATCCCGCAGATAGATCAGGTCCTTGATCTGCTCCTGAATGTACTGATGGGTCAATACCATATTCGAACCACGGTATACAATATCCTGCCATTCGAACAATTTTTTAAAGTATTCGGAGCGTTGCTCTTTGTCGTCGCAATCCAGGTGAAGTTGGATCTTTCGTGTCAAAATAATAGTTTCCTTTTCCATGTTTCGCTTTTTTATGCTGTTTTTTGTGTTGATCTGATCTTGCTATGCGCCTGTACAAAAAGCCGTTTTACCGAGGTCGAGTCCAGTTGCAGGGCGTCGGCGATCTGCTCAAAGGACAGTTGCAGCTCATAGCGCATATGGAATATTTCTGTCTGCTGGTCATTGAATTCACCCTGTAATACAATCTTGGAAGATCCGCTGGCTAGTTCCATTTTCTGTGAACTGCCAAATATAGTACGCAGGGTTTCTATTGTTTTTTCGACCTGCATACTGACTTCATAATCGGATATGCCGCCCAGATAATAAGCTATACGTTCATAATTAAAGCTATATTTCAGGCAGAGTCTTATAAAGAGCTGTTGCTGCTGGCCGAGGTTAGGTAATAGTTTATTAAGCTGCTCCAGTCGCTGCTGTTTTTCTTCTTCCAGTTTTTCCAGATAGACCGGGTCAATTTCTTCTTCCTCTTCTATGTCATAGCCCAGCAGGAATTCCTGATAATCTTCGATACCGTCGAGCCGGAGTAGGCTCCGGTGAAAGCGGTTCCGTGTTTTACTGTAAAAAGCATCTATGGCAGACCGAATCTGCCTTTTGAGAAAATCGAGGATATCTTCAATATGCAGGATCTGCTCACGGTACAGCCAGAGTCTGAGCAGGGCTTCTTGTGCGATGCTCTCGGCAATGCATTCATCCCCAGTGGCACGATAAGCCCTCCTGAAAAGATAGCCATAAAATCGTTTGTAAAAAAAATCCAAGCCCCGTTCGTTGCCCTGTCTCAAAAGCGATACGTACTTTTCAGCTTGCTGTTTTTGTAAAGTTTTTTTCATAATCCATATTCAGTTTGCGCAATATAGGATTGCATTTATCTTGGTTAATGGTCTACAGGGATCCCAGCGGTCTTAGCGGATTTTTGGGAACCGGGATCCTGTAGATTTGTATGGCTGCTGAACGGATCTCTTGAAGTATGGATATAATATTGGCGACAATTGTGTATAGTTTATTTTTTTTTACAGTACTTTTTCCGCCAAATGGTACCAGATTGTGTATTTCCTCTGTTAAATAGGTATATCTGTTTGACAGAAAGTACTAGATTGTGTATATCGTAATGCTTAGAAAAGGTAACATTGGGCTATTGCAGGCAGAGATTGGTAAAAGTATTTCTCAACATAAGAAGGGAACCCTTTGTTTATACAGATAGCAAGCCTTACCGTACTTTTGCATAAATAGTATTCAGTGAGTGACCAATTGTCCTCACCCTACGGCCTCACAAGCAGCCTCTATGTTTTGTTTGATTTTAGTTTTTTTGAAAGAGCATAGCTTCCTTTGTGAACACTTTCAATATTGGAAATACCGTTCTCAGTTTTAAGGGAAACGGCATTGTATGTGTCTGACATAAGATTCACCGTTGTATATACTTGAAGATAGACTAACCTTACCGCCTGTTGAATAAAAGTATTCGGTTAGTGAACTTGCCCCTTCTTTGTGTTTTTTTCATCTCATTACACAAGACCACCATTATGTACGATTTTTATTGCATCTTAGCGAGTGAGCGCCATTGTTTATGCTTTATAATATGCAAACAAGAGCAAGCCCATATTGTGTATGCTTAAAGGCCAGTTCAATTACTAGAGCACTATCTTTCTTAACCTTCAAAATTTGGCACACGGGGAGAGCCTAGTTGTGTAAGTTGACCACGTTGCTACGTGTGCCTATAATCTTCATTATGTGCAATCTATCGCTCTGTTACAATAACTAAAAAGTATTTGATGAGTGGCTCATTGCCCTCACCCCACGGCTTCACAAGCAGCCTCAATATAATTTAATTTTCTCTGATCGATCGGGGTACAAGGAAGTAGGGATGTCAAACCGCTAAGAAACCAGCATTGTGTATTCATATCTCGCTTTCGGACAAACAGTAGCCCTTTGTATATATTTAAAGAACTTGATAGAAAGCGAACTCAATTGTGTATTTGTAAATCGATATTTTACTACGTGAAGCCGCTCAACCGTGTATAGATTTAAGATTTGTATAAGGTCATGGTAACTTTTATTTTCAATAAGTGCTAGCCCTTTTGGCTCCAAGAATGATAGCGCAAGCAAATGCGTTTGCTACAATCTGTTAAAACGGTAAGCGGACGCGTTGTGTATGTCTCAAAATTGTCATTGGAAAATTAGCGGTTTTATTGTGTTCACTTCCAATTTGTATTCAAATTGGAAAAGATGAGTGAGATTGTGTAAACTTCGGATAGTTCCAATTCGAGCCTCGTTACTAATTTCTTTAAGACAGTTTCTGACGCCTTAGTTATGTATACTATAATTAAGATTTCATTTACCACAGCATTATCATCATGACGATCATTGATAGTAATTATAGTATCACTATACAATCTGACAAGAAGTTCGCTATTGTGCATACAAGTCCGAAAAGCGCGTTGTGTTATTTTAAAAAAATAAAAGAGTATTTGGCGAGTGACCAATTGTCCTCACCCTACGGCTTCACAAGCAGCCTCGTTATATTTCTATTTTTAGTTTATTTCAATCAATATCCATACGTCAAAGAACATCAGCTATTGCCTTTGGTTACAATAATTCGTAACTTTAAGACCAAAGATATTTCATTCAATATTATTTTTTGTGGTGGTTTTTCACCGATTTACCGGTAAAAAACCAGATGATAATTTTCATGACTTATGAATACTACTTTTAAGGAAAAAACTGACAGCATGCATATCGGTCATAATATCAAGCGTATCCGCGAGATACAGGGAATCAAACAGGAAGCCTTTGGGCAGCTCTGTCGCAACAGGTATTCACAACAGCGTATATCGGACTTCGAAAATATGGTCGCTTTGGACGAACCACTTCTAGAGGAACTGGCGACAGCATTGGGTGTCACTCCAGATTTCGTGAAGTCTTTTAAGGATGATAATATCATTTATAATATACAGAATAATCAAGATACCAGTTCCAGCAATCAGCAATATAATTATCCTACTATTCATAATGATGGTTCTGATAAATTAATAACTCTTTTGGAAAAGTTTATCGAAGAAGATCGAATCAAAACACAATCCATAGCGGAGCTTAGTAAAGCCGTATTAGATCTCGCTGCCGAGGTCAAGCAATTGAAAGAAGGGAAAAGGTAAATGGCATTTAAAATGAATAGTATTTTCTTAGCTTGGATATAGCATTTTGATGAGATGAATATCATGTTGACAGAGAAGGAAGTCGCATCAGTGGTTAAATTGGCTCCATTTGATAGATATAAATACTTTCTGAAAAGAGTAGCTGATACCGAACGTATGTATACTTTAATTAACCGGAGTAACGAATATGCACTTTCCGAGGTGGAGGGGTATTTCTTTTTTTCTATTTGGCCATTCCCAGAATACGCATTATTGTCAGCAGTCAAAGAATGGTCAGATTATTCGCCCAAAGAAATTACTTTAGATGAATTTGAGGAGGATGTGATCAACTTGATCGAACAAAATAATTATTTAATTAATGTGTTTTCTGTCGATTCAAAAGCTGGGTTCGTGGTCAATGTAAAGGAATTTGCTAGGGATATGGGTGATGAATTGAAAAAGTATTAAGCATCATGTGCTTTTGAAAGTCTTTTTCTACGTCGGAAAAAAATGAATTACTCGTATCTTTATCCCTATGACCGACATTCAGAAAAGATTTGACCGTATCCTTGCTATTTATATGCACCTGCAGGCAAAACCTGTGGTGACTGCCGCTGCGCTGGCAGAAAAATACGAAGTAAGCCTGCGGACGATCTATCGCGATATCCGCTCCCTCATGCAGGCAGGAATACCTATTTATGGCGAAGCAGGAAATGGCTATTCCTTGGTCGAAGGATATAAAATGCCGCCCCTGCAATTTAGCCGCGAGGAGGCCCTGAGTTTTGTCGCTGCTGAAAAATTGGTTGAGAAGTATACAGACAGGAATCTCGCCCACCATTTTACGACAGCTATGCTCAAGATGAAGGCTATTTTGAGAGGGAACGAAAAGGAACATGTTGCTTTGTTGGGGGACAATTTTCTCGTTCGAGGCGGCCGCCATCAGTTTAATGAGAAATTGACCCATGGCACAAATACACTTATAGAAAGTATAGCGGAAAAAAAATGTGTGGAAATTTATTATTCCAAACCGTCAGACAAGACACCGGAAAAACGGGAGATTGAAGCAGTGGGTATTTTTGTGGAAAGTAAGTTTTGGTATGTCCTTGCTTTTTGTAAACTCCGCAATGACTACCGGCAATTTCGCCTGGACCGGATCAGCAATATCCGGAAGCTCGCTGATAGTTTTGGAAAAGAACACCCCGAACTTTCTTTTTTTCTGAATAAACGGCACGAGACGCCAACAACCAAAGTGGTAGTGCAGGTGAACAGAGAGATGGCGAGGTATATGGAATGGGATCGCCATTACTTTGGATTTCAAAAGGAAGTGGTTACTGACAGTTATGTTGAAATGCACTTTGAAAGTATCCATGTTGAGAGTGGATTTGCACGCTGGTACATGATGTTTGCCGATAAAGGAAAGATTATAGAGCCGGAATCGCTAAAAGGAACTGTAAAGCAATTGCTGGCGGCAGCACTCGAACAGGTTTAATCTGAAGTTAGGGGAGCTTGAGGTTCCCCGTCGAGAGATTACTAAAAAGAATACTTGTCCGGTATCTGAATTGAACCCGAACAAGTATCTTTATATGATATAGATTTTAAGATGTCAGTGATAATAATGTGGCAGGTCTCCAATATTATATAGAGCGTCTTCGGCTAGTAATACTAGAATCTACCATCTCAAATCTAATATCTCTCATCTAACAAGTTAATCCCGCTCCCAGAAAAATGGAGGTTGGATACCCAACAAGCGTAAATAGACAAATCCTTGACCACGGTGGTGAATCTCATTATCGATGAAATAGAATATACTGTGGATGATCGGCGAATTGTATTGTCCGAACAGGTTAAATTCTTCGGAGAAACGTTCTGTTGGAATCTTGTCGAATAATGCACTGATCTGTGGAGTAGCCTCATCCCAGGCCTGTAACAGTTGAGCTTTGGTCGTATAGTTAAACTTCTCATTAAGCTCCCCGCTTTTATTATTGACAATTTCCTGCAGTCCGGGGACAGCGATGCCCAGAAGCTCCTGGATCATTTCGGCAAATGTCCGCATGCCTTCTACTTTATAATTGAAAAGTGCTTCTTCCGGAAATTTTTCGATCGTTTGTCTTGTTAAATTTCTGTGGCCTAACCAATGTGCAAGCAGTTCGTTCTTGGAAATGATTTCTGTTTTCATGATTATCGTATTTTAAGTGTTTAAATTTTAATCTGGATGAATTGTCTTCCGTTATTAAGACAGTTCAAAATTAGCCGGATAAATGACAGCCGTATGGCAGTAGAGTAAATGAAATCTTGTTTTTTTATTTTTTTGGTGAATGAATTGTGCGGAGTGTTGTGAGTTGTCTGATCGGGTGAATAAAATCGGAGTAGGGAGGAAATTAGAAAATAAAAAAAATAATTCACTAATTATTTGACAGTTATAAAAATGTTTGTAACTTTGCAGTCCCTTAATGGGAATAGTGTGTCTTGAGCGAAGCCCTACTGCTTCGAAGGACTTTTAATTAATTAATTTACAACATGTCAGGTATTATTGGAAAAAAAGTAGGAATGACAAGCCTGTTTAACGCTGAAGGAAAGAATATTCCTTGTACAGTGATTCAGGCTGGGCCGTGCGTGGTTACGCAGATACGTACGGAAGAAAAGGACGGCTACTCGGCAATTCAACTTGGTTTCGATGAAGCTAAGGAGAAAAACACGACAGCTCCTTTGAAAGGGCACTTTGCGAAAGCAAACACAACGCCTAAGCGTAAGTTGGTAGAGTTTAAAACTTTCCCAGATGCAAAACAACTTGGTGACGTAGTTGACGTTACACTTTTCGAGGAAGGCGAATTCGTAGATGTAGTCGGTACTTCAAAAGGTAAAGGTTTCCAAGGTGTAATGAAACGTCATGGATTTGGTGGTGTAGGTGGTGCGACTCACGGTCAGCACAACAGACTACGTGCTCCAGGTTCATTAGGTGCTTCATCATGGCCTTCACGCGTATTTAAAGGTATGCGCATGGCTGGTCGTACAGGTGGTGACAGAGTTAAAGTTCAAAACTTACAGGTGTTGAAAGTTTACGCTGAGCAAAACCTTATCGTTGTTAGTGGTTCCATTCCAGGAGCTAAAGGTTCTTATGTAATCGTAGACAAATAGTAGAGATGGAAGTTAAAGTTTTAAATTTATCAGGTAAAGAAACAGGTGCCAAGGTGCAACTTCCTGAGTCGGTATTTGGGTTAGAGCCTAACGATCATGCGATCTATTTGGATGTGAAACAATACTTAGCGAACCAACGCCAAGGAACTCACAAATCTAAACAACGTAATGAAATCGCGGGTTCAACTCGTAAATTACACAAACAAAAAGGTACTGGTGGTGCTCGTGCGGGTTCTATCAAATCTCCATTGTTTAATGGTGGTGGTCGTGTATTCGGTCCTCAACCTCGTGACTACTCGTTCAAATTGAACAAAAAATTGAAACAAGTAGCACGTAAATCAGCGTTGTCTTACAAAGCAAAAGATAATAATATTGTGGTATTGGATGAAGTAAAATTCGATGCGATCAAAACTAAAAATTATGTTGCTTTAATAAATGCGTTGAACGTAGCTGATGAGAAAACATTGTTGGTATTGCCAGCTTACGATGAAATTGTTTATAAATCAAGCAGAAATTTGAAAAAAGCAAAAGTTATTGTTGCTTCTGATTTAAATACATACGATGTATTAAATGCAACAAAATTATTGTTAACAACAGATGCTGTTAAAACTTTGGAGGAAGCATTAGCTAAGTAATATGGAAATTATCAAAAAACCTATCTTGACTGAGAAAGCTTCTATCTTAACGGAAAAATTAAACCGTTACGCTTTCAAAGTAGATCACAGAGCAAACAAAATCCAGATTAAATCAGCTGTTGAAGCTATGTTCGGTGTTACAGTTCTTGCTGTAAACACTGCAGTTGTAGCAGGTAAAGCAAAAAGCCGTTACACAAAAGCAGGTTTCGTATCTGGTAGAGCTCCTAAGTATAAAAAAGCTATCATTACTATTAAAGATGGCGAAACTATTGACTTTTACAGTACTATATAATTTAAGATGGCAGTTAAAAGATTCAAACCGGTAACCCCTGGTACTCGTTTCAGAATAGGCGCAGATTATTCTGATATTACTACAAACGTTCCTGAAAAATCGTTAGTAGTAAAAATCAACAAGAAATCAGGTGGTCGTAATAACTCCGGTAAAATGACTATGCGTTATCTCGGTGGGGGACATAAAAAAGTATACCGATTAATTGATTTCAAACGCGATAAAAAAGATATCCCTGCAAAAGTAGCTACTATTGAGTACGATCCAAACCGTACTGCTCGTATTGCCTTGTTGCACTACGCTGATGGTGAAAAACGCTACATCATTGCTCCAGCTGGTTTACAAGTTGGTCAAACTGTAGTTGCAGGTGATAAAGTTGCCCCAGAAGTTGGTAATACATTACCATTAGCAAACATTCCATTGGGTTCTATCATCCACAACATTGAATTAAATCCTGGTCAAGGTGGTTCAATTGCTCGTTCGGCTGGTACTTATGCTCAATTGTCTGCTCGTGATGGTAAATATGCCATCATCAAATTGCCTTCAGGCGAAACACGTATGATCTTATTGACTTGTGTTGCTACAATTGGTTCGGTATCGAACCATGAGAGATCTAACCAAGTGTTAGGTAAAGCAGGTCGCAAACGTTGGTTAGGTCGTCGTCCAAGAGTTCGTGGTGTTGCGATGAACCCAGTAGATCACCCAATGGGTGGTGGTGAAGGCCGTACTTCAGGAGGTCACCCACGCTCACGTACAGGTGTATTAGCTAAAGGCTTCAAAACACGTTACAAGAAGAAAACATCGAATCGTTACATCATTGAGAGAAGGAAAAAATAATGGCTCGTTCAATTAAAAAAGGTCCTTATATCGATCACAACTTAGAAAGAAAAGTTCTTTCTATGAATGAAACTAACAAAAAGTCAGTTATCAAAACATGGTCTCGTAGATCAATGATTTCACCTGATTTTGTTGGCCATACCTTCGCAGTGCACAACGGGAATAAATTTATCCCTGTTTATGTAACAGAAAATATGGTAGGTCACAAGCTTGGTGAATTCGCGCCTACGCGTACATTCAGAGGCCACGCAGAAAAGAAAAAATAATAGGTAATGGAAGCAACAAAAAAACTTAAAAAGTCTGTCTTAATTAGACAACGCAAAGAGCAAGAGAAAGCTCAACAAGGTGGAGCTTCGGATGCCAAATTATTGAACTGCCCTACTTCGCCTCGTAAGATGCGTTTAGTGGTAGACTTAATTCGTGGCCAGCGTGTTGAAAATGCATTATACATTTTGAAACACTCTAGTAAAGAAGCTGCTGCTCGTGTAGAAAAATTATTATTATCTGCAATCAAAAACTGGGAAGCCAAAAACGAAGGTAAATCAGTGGAAGAAAGCGAACTTATTGTAAAAGAAGTATCAGTAGGTGGTGGTCGTCAATTGAAAAGATTGCGTCCGGCTCCTCAAGGTCGCGGATACAGAGTTCGTAAACGTTCAAATCACGTTACGTTGGTAGTTGATAGCAAATTAAACGTTGAACAAAACTAATTTATTGAGAAATGGGACAAAAAGCAAATCCAATAGGTAGCAGATTAGGAATCATCAAAGGTTGGGATTCTAACTGGTTCGGAGGTAAAAACTATTCCGATAAATTAGTTGAAGACGAAAAAATCAGAAAATATCTTTCTGTTCGTATTGCAAAAGGTGGTGTAGCTAAAGTTGTTATCGAAAGAACTTTAAAACGTATCACTGTTACAATTCACACTGCTCGTCCAGGTATCGTTATCGGAAAAGGTGGTCAAGAAGTTGACAAGATCAAAGAAGAGTTGAAAAAACTGACTAAAAAGGATGTTCAAATCAACATTTTCGAGATCAAACGCCCTGAGTTAGATGCTAAGTTAGTAGCTGAAGGTGTCGCTAAGCAATTAGAGGCGCGTATTTCATTCCGTCGTGCAATGAAAACTTCAATCGCTTCTACCATGCGTATGGGTGCAGAAGGTATCAAAATCATGTGTTCTGGTCGTTTAGGTGGTGCTGAAATGGCACGTACTGAACAATACAAAGAAGGAAGAACTCCTTTACACACATTGCGTGCTGATATCGACTACGCTTTAGCTGAAGCATTGACTACATACGGTAAAATCGGTATCAAAGTTTGGATCTGTAAAGGTGAGGTTTACGGTAAACGTGACTTATCTCCAAACATTGGTCAAGCATCTGGTGTAAAATCACGTGGCAACCACGAAGGTGGTGGCGAACGTCGTGACAACCGTAACAAAGGTGGTCGCGGTGGAAACAGCCGTGGTGGAAACAACCGTGGTGGAAATAACCGTGGTCCGAAAAAAGATTAATAGAGTTTATTTAGATTACAACAAAAACCTGCTGAAGAAGCAGATTTAAAAAGTATACGAACATGTTACAGCCAAAAAGAACGAAGTTCAGAAAGATGCAGAAAGGCCGCATGAAAGGTAACGCTTCTCGTGGAGCGGAGTTAGCTTTCGGTTCTTTCGGTATCAAAACAATGGAGCAAGCATGGATCACTAGTCGTCAAATCGAGGCAGCTCGTATTGCGGTTACACGTTATATGAAACGTGAAGGTCAAGTTTGGATTCGTATTTTCCCTGACAAACCTGTTACGAAAAAACCTGCAGAGGTACGTATGGGTAAAGGTAAGGGTGCTCCAGAATACTGGGTAGCAGTAGTACGCCCAGGCCGTATGTTATTTGAAGCAGAAGGTGTGCCTTTGGAAATTGCCAAAGAAGCTTTACGCCTTGCAGCTCAAAAACTTCCGGTTCAAACTAAGTTTGTGATTCGTAGAGACTACGTTGAAGCATAAAAATCTTGGTAATGTCATCATTTAAGCGTTAGGGCCGTTACTCCTAACGCTACATATAAACGGATGATAACCCAAATAACAACTGAAAAAACATGAAAAATTCAGAAATTTTAGAATTATCTAATGAGGACTTAGCAGCTCGTCTTGTAGAGGAGAAAACAGCCCTTACGAAATTGAAATTTGCACATGCTGTTTCAGCTATTGAGAACCCTAACGTGATCAAGGCAGCACGCAGAGCTATCGCTCGTATCAGCACAGAAATCAGTGCACGCAAAGCTGCAGCTAAAAACGAAACAGCCTCTGAGGCGTAAAATTTAAAGTCGAAATGGAAAGAAATTTAAGAAAAACAAGAATCGGCTTAGTAGTTAGCAACAAAATGGACAAGTCTATTGTAGTGGCTGTTGAACGTAAAGTAAAACACCCTATCTATGGTAAGTTCGTTAAAAAAACTACTAAATTTAAAGCTCATGACGAAACTAATACCTGCGGTATCGGCGACACGGTATTAATTATGGAAACTCGTCCGCTGAGTAAAACAAAAAACTGGAGATTAGTTGAAATTATAGAAAGAGCTAAATAACATGGTACAACAAGAATCAAGACTTAATGTAGCTGACAATAGCGGTGCTAAAGAAGTTTTAGTAATCCGTGTATTGGGCGGTACGCGTAAGCGTTATGCATCAATCGGAGATAAGATTGTTGTATCGGTGAAAAGCGCTATGCCTTCAGGAAACGTGAAAAAAGGTTCCGTTTCTAAAGCAGTAGTCGTTAGAACGAAAAAAGAAATCCGTCGTAAAGATGGTTCTTATATCCGTTTTGATGACAACGCCGCTGTATTATTAAATAATAATGATGAGCCACGTGGCTCACGTATCTTTGGCCCTGTTGCCAGAGAATTGCGTGAGAAACAGTTCATGAAAATTGTATCACTAGCACCGGAGGTTTTATAATTATGGCAATCAAGAAAACAAAAACGACTACGCACAAAATCAAAATTAAAAAAGGTGATTTAGTGAAAGTTATCGCTGGTAACTCTAAAGGTGTTCAAGGAAAAGTATTAACTGTTTTAGTGGATAAAAATAGAGCTATCGTTGAAGGCGCTAACATCGTAAAAAAACACACTAAACCAAGTGCAGCTAATCCTAATGGTGGTATCATTGAGAAAGAAGCTGGTATTAACATCTCTAATTTAGCTGTTATCGATCCTAAAACAGGTGAAACTACCCGTGTAGGCCGTAAGTTAAATGCAGATGGTAAATTAGTTCGTTACGCTAAAAAATCAGGGGAGGAAATTAAATAATGACTTACGTACCAAGATTAAAAGTGAAATATGCGGAGGAAATCCGTAAAGCACTTCAAGAAAAATTTCAGTATAAAAGTATTATGCAGGTTCCTAAACTTGAGAAAATCGTTGTTTCACAAGGCGTAGGAGCTGCAACAGCTGACAAAAAATTAATCGATAACGCTATCGCTGAATTGACTTTAATTACAGGTCAACAAGCCGTTGCTACAAAATCGAAAAAAGATATTTCAAACTTTAAATTACGTAAAGGTATGCCTGTAGGGGCACGTGTTACTTTACGTGACAACAACATGTTCGAATTCTTGGATCGTTTGGTAGCAGTATCGCTTCCACGTATTCGTGACTTCCGCGGTATCAACGATAAAGGTTTTGACGGACGTGGTAACTATAACTTAGGTATCACTGAACAAATCATTTTCCCTGAGATCAACATTGATAAAATCAACAAGATCCAAGGTATGGATATCACTTTTGTGACTTCTGCTCAAAATGATGTTGAAGCTTTAGAATTGTTGAAACAATTCGGTTTACCATTTAAAAATCAAAATACTAATAACAATGGCTAAAGAAGGATTAAAAGCACGCGAAGTAAAACGCGCTAAATTGGTAGCTAAATATGCGGCAAAACGTGCAGAATTAAAAGCTGCTGGCGATTACGTTGCATTAGATAAATTACCTAAAAATGCTTCTCCGGTACGTTTACACAACCGTTGTAAATTGACTGGCCGTCCTAAAGGATATATGCGTCAATTCGGTATCTCCCGTGTAACTTTCCGTGAGATGGCTTTGGATGGCAAGATCCCAGGGGTGAAAAAAGCTTCTTGGTAATTAAAAAAAAATACTTAATTTTGCCCGGGCAATTCTACTTAGGATTGCCGGGTTTTTGCATTTAAAATTGTTTAACAGATAGCAGGTCCCATACCAATGGTTGGGAGGGAAACCGCTGTCGCAAATTTCATATATAATGACTACAGATCCAATTGCGGATTACCTTACACGAGTAAGGAATGCCATCAAGGCCAACCACAGGGTTGTTGAAATTCCTGCATCGAACCTTAAAAAAGAAATCACTAAAGTTCTTTTTGACAAAGGTTACATTGCTAATTACAAATTCGATGAGAATGGCGTACAGGGTACGATCAAAATCGCATTGAAATATAATCCAATTAGCAAAATTCCGGCTATTCGTACGTTGACACGTGTGAGTAAACCTGGTTTAAGAAAGTATGCAAGCGTTGATACTATGCCTCGTGTTTTGAATGGTTTAGGTATTGCTATCTTGTCAACATCGAAAGGTGTTATGACAGATAAAGAAGCTAGACTTCAAAATGTTGGTGGTGAAGTTTTATGTTACGTTTATTAATCTAGGTAAAAACACAAAGAAATGTCAAGAATTGGAAAAGCGCCTATCGCTATCCCTGCTGGGGTAACTGTTACTATTTCGGACAAAAACTTAGTTTCAGTAAAAGGTCCTAAAGGCGAATTAACACAACAGGTTGACCGTGACATCACGATTGCTCAAGAAGATGGCAATATCGTCGTAACACGTCCAACTGATCAAAAGAAACACAAAGCATTACACGGTCTATACCGTTCCCTGTTGAACAACATGGTTCAAGGTGTGACTGAAGGTTACAAAACTACTCAAGAGTTAGTCGGTGTAGGTTACCGTGCCACAAGTACAGGTAATGTATTAGAGTTAACTTTAGGTTTCTCTCACCAGATTGTTTTTGTATTGCCAAAAGAGGTTAAAGTATCAACTACTGCTGAAAAAGGTAAAAACCCTACAATCACTTTAGAATGTGCTGACAAACAATTGATCGGTCAGGTAGCGGCAAAAATCCGTGGCTTCCGTAAACCAGAACCTTACAAAGGAAAAGGTATCAAGTTTGAAGGTGAAGTATTGAGAAGAAAAGCAGGTAAATCAGCTAAAAAATAATAATCATGGCAGGACAAAAAGCATCTCGTAGAGAGAGAATCAAAAAAGGAATCAGAAAAAACCTTGCTGGAACGTCTGAACGTCCACGTTTATCGGTTTTTAGAAGTAACAAAGGTATCTATGCGCAAATCATTGATGACAATGCAGGTAAAACATTAGTTGCTGCATCTAGCTTGTCAAAAGAATTTGTTGCATCTGGTAACAAAGTTGATCAATCTAAAGCTGTAGGTAAATTGGTTGCTGAAAAAGCAGTAGCAGCAGGTATTAATAAAGTAGTTTTTGACCGTAATGGGTACTTATACCATGGCCGTATCAAATCTTTGGCTGAAGGTGCTCGCGAAGGCGGTTTAGACTTTTAATCATAGAAAGAAATGGCATTAAGCAATATAAAAAGAGTAAAATCAAGCGAAATTGAATTAAAAGATCGCTTAGTAAGTATCCAACGTGTAGCTAAAGTTACTAAAGGTGGTCGTACTTTCAGCTTCTCTGCAATTGTTGTAGTAGGTGATGAAAACGGTATTGTTGGTTACGGTTTAGGTAAAGCTAAAGAGGTAACTGAAGCAATCACTAAAGGTATCGACGACGCAAAGAAAAATTTAGTGAAAGTTCCTGTAATCAAAGGTACTGTTCCTCACGCACAATATGGTAAATATTCTGGTGGTTCAGTTTTGATTAAACCAGCTGTTGGTGGTACAGGAGTTTTGGCAGGTGGTGCAATGCGTGCAGTATTGGAGTCTGCTGGTATCAAAGACGTATTGGCTAAATCATTAGGTTCTTCTAACCCACACAACGTGGTAAAAGCAACTGTAACTGCCTTAGCAAACATGCGTGATGCATATACAGTGGCACAGCACCGCGGTGTCGATTTGAATAAAGTATTTAACGGTTAATTATCATGGCAAAAATCAAAATCACCCAGATAAAGAGCGTTATCGACAGAAGCGAGCGCCAAAAGAAAACTATTGAGGCATTGGGTTTGAAAAGAATCAACCACTCAGTAGAAGTTGAAGCTACTCCATCAATCATTGGAATGGTACGTAAAGTAAACCATTTAGTAGCTATCGAAACTATTTAATATTAGCATATGGAAGGGGTCTTTGGGCTCTTTCCATTACTTGTTATTAATAATAATTATTTTTTAATCGCTAGTACCTGTTTAGTGAGAGCGAAGGGCTAGCACAATTTAGTTTAAAAATGAACTTAAGTAATTTAAAACCTGCAAAAGGTGCAGTAAAAAGTAGCAAACGTATTGGCCGTGGTACTGGTTCTGGTCGTGGTGGTACTTCTACACGTGGTCACAAAGGTGCTGGTTCTCGTTCAGGTCACTCTACGAAAATCGGTTTCGAAGGTGGTCAAATGCCTTTGCAACGTCGTGTGCCTAAATTTGGTTTCAAAAACATCAACCGCGTAGAGTACAATGGTGTAAACTTGGATACTTTGCAAACGTTGATCGAGAAATTCAATTTGACAACTGTAGATTTCGATGCATTGAAAGCTCATGGATTAGTGTCTAAAAATGACAAAGTAAAAATCTTGGGCCGCGGTGAATTGAAAGCTAAAGTTGAAGTAACAGCGCACGCGTTTACTGCTTCTGCTCAAAAAGCTATTGAAGCTGCAGGCGGTTCTATCGTTAAAATTTAATAAATGAAGAAACTAATCACAACCTTAACCAATATTTGGAAAATCGATGATTTACGTACGCGTATTCTAAATACCTTACTTTTTCTTTTGATTTACCGTATTGGATGTCACGTGGTATTACCAGGTGTAAATCCTCAAGCTTTGGCTTCCGGTCAAAAAGAGGGTTTATTGGGCTTACTGGATATGTTTGCGGGGGGATCATTCTCTCGTTCGGCTATCTTTGCTTTAGGGGTAATGCCATATATCTCGGCATCCATTGTTGTTCAATTGCTGGGCATCGCGGTTCCTTACTTCCAAAAGATGCAGAAAGAAGGGGAAAGTGGTCGTCAAAAAATGAATCAGATTACTCGCTATTTAACATTAGGGATTACTTTGCTTCAGGCTTTTGCTTATGTACGTACTCAGATCGAGCCAAGTGCTAAAACAATCGCAGACCCATTGTTCACTATTCTGACTGCCATAGTTTTGACAGGCGGTACTTTATTTGTGATGTGGTTAGGAGAAAAAATTACGGATAAAGGTATCGGTAATGGTATTTCTTTGATCATCATGACTGGTATTATCGCTCAATTGCCAAGTGGTATCACTGCGGAATGGGTTTCTAGAATGGCGAAAGGTGGTGGTGGTCCAATTCCATTGTTGCTTGAATTTGTGGCTTTGTTCTTCGTCGTGATCTTTACGATCTTGATCGTACAGGGGGTTCGTAAGATTCCTGTGCAATATGCGAAGAAAATTGTCGGAAACAAGCAAGTCGGTGGAGTACGTCAGTATATACCGTTAAAGGTAAATGCTGCAGGTGTAATGCCGATCATTTTTGCACAGGCGATCATGTTTGTGCCAATGAGTTTAGGACAGTTCTTCCCAAATCTTCAGTCGGAATTTTTGACTTCGTTGAGTAACTATACTTCTGTAGCGTACAACGTGACTTTTGCGGTGTTAATTATCGCATTTACGTTCTTCTATACAGCGATCATGGTGAATCCGCAACAGATGTCAGATGACATGAAGAAAAACGGAGGTTTTGTTCCGGGTATTAAACCGGGATTGGAAACTAGTAATTTTATAGACCGCGTAATATCAAATATTACATTTCCAGGTGCAATTTTCTTAGCGATTATTGCTATTCTACCTGCTATTGCAAGTTTGTTTGGTATTAATAATCAATTTGCACACTTCTACGGAGGTACGTCCTTATTGATTTTAGTAGGTGTGGTGTTGGATACTTTGCAACAGATCGAATCTCATTTATTGATGCGTCATTACGATGGATTGATGAAAACAGGTCGTATTAAAGGTCGTTCGGCCGCGTCTGTTGAGGGAATGGATCATTCGGCAATTTAATTTCTTTAGATGTCTAAAGTATTTTATAAGTCAGCAGATGATATAGAGCAATTGCGGAAGTCAGCAGATGTGCTTTCGCAATTGCTTGGTGAAATCGCAAAAGTGATTAAGCCTGGGGTAAAAACTATATCTCTTGATAAATTAGCTTATGAGTATATTCATGATAATGGCGGTACGCCAGCGTTCTTAAATTATCATGGATTTCCATACTCTTTGTGTATCTCTGTCAACGATCAGATTGTACATGGTTTTCCGGGCGATTATGAAATTAAAGATGGTGATCTTGTTTCAGTCGACGGGGGTGTCAATTTGAACGGTTTTATCAGTGATTCAGCTTACACTTTCGGTGTAGGTGAGATTTCTGAAGAAGCCCAATTGTTGTTGGATGTCACAAAGGAATCATTGTACAAAGGTGTTGAACAGGCTGTGGCCGGTAAACGTGTTGGGGATATTTCCTCTGCGGTCCAAGAGTACGTGAGCAAGTTCGGTTTCGGAATTGTACGCGAACTGGTCGGACATGGCGTTGGATATCATTTACATGAAAAACCAGAAGTTCCAAATTATGGAAAACGTGGTGCAGGCCCGAAGTTGGAAGAAGGTTTGGTTATTTGTATCGAGCCAATGATCAATGCGGGACGGGCAGGTGTTCGTTTTTGGGACGATGGTTGGACAGTAAGTACAGTAGATGGGAAGTTATCGGCGCACTTCGAACAGATGGTTGCCATCCGAAAAGGTGAACCAGATGTGTTGCTGACATTCGAACATGTAGAGAAAGTTTTGAACAAAAAGTAGTTGGTTTTCAATTATTTTTATTTATCTTTGCACTCCTGTTCGCAGGCTTTTAAATTAAATTTAATCGAGAATATATGGCTAAACAAGCCTCAATAGAACAAGACGGTATAATTAGAGAGGCACTTTCTAATGCTATGTTTAGGGTAGAATTGGAAAATGGACATGAAATCATTGCCCATATTTCTGGTAAAATGCGTATGCACTATATCAAAATTTTACCTGGGGATAAAGTTAAATTGGAAATGTCTCCGTATGATTTGACTAAGGGAAGGATTACTTACCGCTATAAATAGTCGTAAGCCTTTTAATTAGCACAAGCTTTTGAAAAAATAAATATCATGAAAGTAAGAGCATCAATAAAAAAACGTAGCGCGGACTGTAAGATCATCCGTCGTAAAGGTAAAGTTTTTGTAATCAACAAAAAGAACCCGAAGTTTAAACAACGTCAGGGTTAATTCATTAAAAATAATAGCTTAATATTATATGGCAAGGATAGCAGGTATTGATTTACCTAAAAACAAAAGAGGTGTGATCGGCCTTACCTATATTTTTGGTATCGGTCGTACAAGAGCTCAATATATCTTGGAAAAAGCTGGTATCAGCGAAGATGTGAAGGTACAAGAGTGGAATGATGAGCAATTGGCAGCAATTCGTAGCATCATCAATGATGAATTGAAAGTAGAAGGTTCATTGCGTTCAGAAATCCAATTGAACATCAAACGTTTAATGGATATCGGTTGTTACCGTGGATTGCGTCACCGTAAACACTTACCAGTTCGTGGTCAACGTACTAAAAACAACTCACGTACTCGTAAAGGTAAACGTAAGACAGTTGCAAACAAGAAAAAAGCTACTAAATAATAAATAAGAAATGGCTAAAACTAAAAAAGCTGCAAAAAAGCGTATCGTTGTTATTGAACCTATAGGTCAGGCTCACATTAACGCAACGTTTAACAATATCATTGTAACTTTGACTAATAATCAAGGACAAACTATTTCTTGGTCTAGTGCCGGTAAAATGGGGTTCCGTGGTTCAAAAAAGAATACTCCATATGCTGCTGGTCAAGCTGCGCAAGACTGTGGAAAAGTTGCTCATGACTTGGGTTTACGCAAAGTTGAAGTGTTTGTTAAAGGACCTGGTGCTGGTCGCGAATCTGCAATCAGAACATTACAAACTGTAGGAATCGATGTGACTACTATTAAAGATATCACACCACTTCCTCACAACGGTTGTCGTCCTCCAAAACGCAGAAGAGTTTAATTAATTTAAAGATAAGATTCATCGGCTATAGGCTGATAGATACTTTAATTGTAAAAGAAAATGGCTAGATATACAGGACCTAAGTCCAAAATTGCCCGTAAATTTAGAGAGCCGATCTTCGGCCCTGATAAAGCGTTAGAAAAGAAAAATTACCCTCCTGGACAACACGGAGCTTCTAAACGCAGAGGTAAACAATCTGAATATGCTATTCAGTTGTTAGAAAAACAAAAAGCAAAATACACTTATGGTGTATTAGAGCGTCAATTCGCTAACTTATTTGTTAAAGCTTCCTCTAAACAAGGTATTACAGGTGAGATCTTCTTGAAATTATTAGAAGCTCGCTTGGATAACGTAGTTTACCGCTTAGGTATTGCTACTTCTCGTGCTGCTGCTCGTCAGTTAGTATCTCATAAACACATTACTGTTAACGGAAGTGTTGTTAACATTCCATCATATAGCTTGCGTCCAGGTGACGTTGTAGCAGTTCGTGAACGTTCTCAAACGCTTGAAGCCATCACTAATTCAGTTGCAGGTCGTACTGTAAATAAATTTTCTTGGTTAGAGTGGAATGCGAAAGAATTAACAGGTACTTTCTTAAGCTATCCGGAAAGATCTGATATTCCTGAAAACATTAAAGAGAACTTAATCGTTGAGTTATACTCTAAATAATAAATAAAATAGAAGTATGCATAGTCCAGTTTTGGGGTATGCATCTTTCTGTTGTATTACAATTATTATTACAAATAAAACATTAAAAGAAAATAAATGGCAATTTTAGCATTTCAAAGACCGGATAAAGTTATCATGCAGAAATCTACGGATTTTGATGGTACGTTTGAATTTCGTCCATTGGAGCCTGGTTTTGGTGTAACCATTGGTAATGCTTTGCGCCGTATTCTATTGTCCTCGTTAGAAGGATATGCAATTACGTCGATAAGGTTTTCTGGCGTTTCGCACGAATTTTCAACGATCAAAGGTGTTGTTGAAGACGTAACTGAAATTATCTTGAACTTGAAACAGATCCGTTTCAAAAAAACAGGTGAGATTGGCGACAACGAAAAGGTATTTGTAGTAATCAATGGTCAAGAACAATTCTTAGCTGGTGATATCACAAAATTCTCTAATAACTTTACTGTCTTAAATCCAGACTTGGTAATCTGTAACATGGATAACGCAGTGACAATTGAATTGGAATTGAGTATTGCTAAAGGTCGTGGATATGTAAATGCAGATGAGAATAAAGTGACTGATGCGCCGGTAGGTGTTATCGCTATCGATTCGATCTTTACTCCGATCAAGAATGTTAAATATACCATTGAGAATTACCGTGTAGAGCAAAAAACTGACTACGAGAAATTGTTGTTGGATATCTCTACAGATGGCTCAATTCACCCCGAAGAAGCTTTAAAAGAGGCTGCTAAGATCTTAATTCAACACTTTATCTTATTCTCTGATGAGAATATGCTGCTTGAGTCGCAAACAAAAGAGGAAACTAAAGTCGTCGATGAAGAAATCTTGCACATGCGTAAGATTTTGAAAACAGAATTAGTAGACCTTGACCTTTCAGTGCGTGCATTGAATTGTTTGAAAGCTGCTGATATTCGTACATTAGCTGAGTTGGTAACTTACGACGTAGCTGATATGTTGAAATTCAGAAACTTCGGTAAAAAATCGTTAAGTGAAATTCAGGAATTGGTTAAATCCAAAGGTTTATCATTCGGAATGAACTTGGCAAAATATAAATTAGACGAAGAATAATAATTTATTAAGCGACCACTATATGTAATTCCTCTTGAAGCTGATTGCTGGACGAGATGGGCAGTTGCCTTTGAAAAGTTTAGCAATTTATATAAAACAAGAACGGTATATATAGTATAATAAAATCAAAATGAGACACGGAAAAAAAGTAAATCACTTAGGCCGTACGGATAGCCATAGAAAAGCAATGTTGGCTAACATGGCGACATCATTAATCCTACACAAACGTATCACAACTACTTTGGCTAAAGCTAAAGCATTGCGTACGTATGTAGAGCCTTTGATTACTAAATCTAAAAACGACACAACACACTCTCGTCGTACAGTATTCGCTTATTTGAAAGATAAAGACGCAGTTTCTATCTTGTTCCGCGAAATTTCTGAAAAAGTAGCTAACCGTCCAGGTGGTTACACTCGTATCATCAAAATGGAAAACCGTTTAGGTGATAATGCGGAAATGGCTTTCATCGAGCTTGTTGATTACAACGAAATCTACGGTAAAAAATCTGCTGCTGCTGAGAAAAAAGCTACTCGTCGTCGTGGCGGTGCTAAAAAAGCTGCTGCTCCTGCTGAGACCGAAGCTCCTGCAGAGGTAAAAGCTGAAGTAGAAGGTGAAGAAAAAGTTGACGGAGAATAATATTGATCCCGTTACAAATAAAAAAAAGTCCTCTTTTTAAGAGGACTTTTTTTATTTTATGACCATTCCTACCGTTATAACTGATATATTTGTAATGCTAAAATCTGATAGCTTTTTCTATTACTAGCTATTTCGTTTATCAATCTATAATTCATTAAGATGAAACCATTTGATGTTTATCCCATTAATCCCATTAACATAGTTAAAGCTAATGGATCTACGGTGTGGGATGCCGAAGGAAATGCTTATTTGGACTTGTATGGTGGCCATGCCGTGATATCGATCGGACACACGCATCCACATTATGTACAACGTATTACAGAGCAGTTGAATCGTATCGGATTCTATTCTAATTCTGTTGAAATTCCAATTCAGCGTGAACTTGCGCGATTGCTTGGCGAAGTATCTGGTAAGGTTGATTATGACTTATTCCTTTGTAATTCTGGCGCCGAAGCGAATGAAAATGCTTTGAAGCTTGCTTCTTTCTATAATAAGAGAAAAAAAGTAATCGCGTTCTCTAAATCGTTTCATGGTAGAACATCGCTGGCTGTGGCTGCGACCGACAATCCGAGTATTGTTGCGCCTGTCAATGAGACTGACAACGTCGTTTTTCTTCCGTTCAATGATGAGGAAGCACTAAAGGATGCATTTTCAGCTTATGGCACGGAAATTTCCTCTGTTATTATTGAAAGTATCCAAGGTGTTGGTGGAATTAGGGAAGCGTCCGTTACTTTTCTTCAATTGATCCGCTCACTTTGCGACCAATATAATGCCGTATTTATTGCTGATGAGGTGCAATGTGGCTACGGTCGGACGGGTTTGTTCTATGCGCAGGATTATTCTGGAGTAGACGCGGATATTTATACCATGGCCAAAGGGATGGGAAATGGTTTTCCTATCGGGGCAATAAGTATCTCTCCTAAGTTTAAAGCTTCCCATGGTAGTTTAGGGACAACCTTTGGTGGCAACCACTTGGCCTGTGCAGCGGCTTTGGCTGTTTTGGAGGTGATTCAACAGGATCGTTTGATGGAGAATGCGAATGCTGTAGGACAGTATCTCATTGACGAATTAAAGAAAATTGAAGAGATCGTAGAAGTAAGGGGCCGAGGATTGATGATCGGAATCGAGCTTCCAGCATCTTTGGCACATGTAAAGAAAGATCTTTTGTTAAAGAATCGTATTTTTACGGGGGAAGCTAAACCTTACGTTATTCGATTGCTTCCAGCATTGAATATTACCAAAGAACATGCTGATCAATTTTTATTGGCATTAAAAGAACATATAAAGGCGGTTGTAGTCGCTTAACGATAATTAGATGAAATAATAAGGGTGACTTCTCCGTGTAAGGGGGGACCTATCTGAATTGTTTCTTCAGCATAAATAAACAAAGCGGGTAGCACAATGCATTGTGTCCTAGAAAAGGCTCGCATAAATGATTTATATAGATGAAAAAGTTTTTCTCTGTAAAAGACGTATCCAGTGTAGCAGACGTTGTTCAAGAGGCGTTGGCGCTAAAAGCGGCACCTTATGCTAACCAAGATCTTGGTAAGCATAGGACCTTGGGTCTTGTGTTTTTAAATCCTAGTTTACGTACACGTTTGAGTACTCAAAAAGCGGCGATGAACTTGGGTATGAATGTCATGGTTATGAACATGGACAAGGATGGCTGGGCGTTGGAGACACAGGATGGTGTCGTGATGAACGGCAGCACTGTTGAACATATCCGTGAGGCAGCAGCCGTCATGGGTGAATATTGTGATATCCTTGGCTTACGGTCTTTTCCGAAGTTAAAAGATCGGGAAGAAGATTACAGTGAGGATCTATTCAACAAATTTATTAAATATTGTGGTGTACCTGTTGTTTCGCTTGAAAGTGCAACACGCCATCCATTACAAAGTTTAACGGATATCATTACGATCACCGAACATAAGAAGACAGCGAAACCAAAAGTTGTATTGGCTTGGGCTCCGCATGTGAAAGCTTTACCACAGGCTGTACCGAATTCTTTTGCGGAATGGATGTGTCAGGCGCAAGCGGAAGGACTTGTCGATTTTACCATCGCGCAACCTATGGGCTATGAACTCAGTAAGGATTTTACGAAGGGAGCGACAATTTCAACAAATCTAAATGAAAGCCTGAAAGATGCTGATTTTGTTTATGTGAAAAACTGGTCATCCTATCAGGAGTATGGCGAGGTATATACCGTTGACGAGGATTGGATGATGGATAACGAGAAGTTGTCTTTGACGAATGACGCGAAGGTCATGCATTGCTTACCGGTAAGACGGGATTTGGAATTATCATCCGAGATTTTGGATGGACCAAACTCCTTGGTGATTAAGGAAGCAAGTAATCGTGTCTGGGCGGCACAGGTTGTTTTAAAACGAATGCTGGAAGATCTAGTCTAAGATCGGTCTTTTGATTATTGAGAAACTATTTTTATTTGGGAAAAGTTGCGTAATGGCTAATAGTGTATTAAATATTATAAAAATTGGCGGAAATATTATCGACGATGAGGGTCTGTTAGATTCTTTTTTAGAGAAATTTTCCGCACTGTCAGGGAAGAAAATCCTCGTGCATGGCGGTGGCAAAATTGCGACACGTCTTGCAAGTGAGCTTGGTCTACAAGCGCAAATGGTTGATGGCCGCAGAGTGACAGATGAAAATATGCTGCGTATTGTGACGATGGTGTATGCTGGATTGACAAATAAGACCATCGTTGCCAAATTACAAAAACTAAAATGTGATGCTGTTGGCTTGACAGGGGCTGATGGTGATGTAATTAAGGCTATAAAGAGACCTGTCAAAGATATTGACTATGGTTTTGTTGGAGATTTATTGCATGATTCTGTGAATACATTGGCAATAAAAAAATTCCTGGAAGCAGGCTTTGTTCCGGTATTCTCTGCCATTACGCATAATGGTTTAGGGCAGCTGCTCAATACCAATGCGGATACCATTGCATCTTCTTTAGCGGTCTCTTTGTCGTCCCTGTATGAGACTTCGTTGGTGTACTGCTTCGAGAAAAATGGAGTATTACGTGATGTGACCGATGAAAATTCGGTGATACCAACGATTAAATCTGATGAATTTGAATATCTTAAGGAATCGGGCATTGTCAATGATGGTATGATTCCAAAATTGCAAAATGCATTTAATGCGATAAATAAAGGTGTTCAGGAGGTATATATTGGTCATGCCAATAATTTGCACTTGTTTCAACAGGGGCAGTTCGGTACCTGTTTGACATTAAAATAATCATGTAATCTAATCTAAACCCAACTATGAAAAAGGTCACTATCATCGGAAGTGGCAATATCGGTCTTTCCTTGGCGAAAGGGCTTGTTAAAAGCGAGTTCGCTAGTGCTGCCGATATTACATTGACCCGCAGAAATCTGAATGCTTTGGCTGAGGAAGCAAGCCAGGGATTCTCGGTAAGTAATGATAATAAAGCTGCTGTTAAAGGTGCTGATATTATTGTCTTCGCCATATTACCGCAGCAGCTAAAAAAGGTATTGGTTGAAGTCGCTCCCGAAATAGATAAGAAAAACCAGATTTTTGTTTCCATTGTATCTGGTGTTTCCTGTGCTGACCTGAGAGCCGTATTGGGTGATGATGCGACGGTAGTACGTGCGATGCCAAATACGGCTATTGCCATCGCTCAGTCGATGACTTGTATTGCGAGTGATAATGCTTCGGAAGGTAGTCTAGCTGAGGTAGAAAAGATGTTTGAGACCGTTGGTTCGGTAGTCATTATAAATGAAGATCTGATGACTTCGGCAACAGCCTTGTGTGCCTGTGGAATAGCTTTTTTCTTACGGGCTATACGAGCGGCATCACAGGGTGGAGTTGAGATTGGTTTCCATGCACATGATGCCTTAAAAATGGCTGTGCAGACGGCTAAAGGTGCCGCAGATTTATTATTGCATACGAATGCGCATCCTGAGGGCGAGATCGATAAGGTAACTTCACCGAAAGGGTGTACCATAGCTGGATTGAATGAAATGGAACATCATGGTTTTAGTTCGGCATTTATCAAAGGAATAAAATTGTCTGCCGATAAAGCAGGAGGACTATATCATGAAGGATAAGGAGAGCTTATTCAAAGATAGCTTAGCTTTATTGAAACAGTTGATCGCGCTTTCTTCCTTAAGTCGGGAGGAGGTTCTGACGGCTGACCTGATTGAGGCATTTTTCAAAGAAAGGCTCATTAAAACCTTTAGAAAGGGGAATAATGTTTGGGTATACAACAAACAGTACGCACTAGATAAACCGACTATTCTGCTTAATTCGCACCATGATACGGTAAAAGCCAATCCGGGGTATACTCGTGATCCATTGGCACCTTCTGAGGAGGACGGGAAACTGTATGGTTTAGGAAGTAACGATGCGGGCGGATGTCTGGTGTCGTTGATCGCCACTTTCTTGTATTTTTACGACGAGAAGGGCTTAAAATACAATTTTTGTCTAGTGGCGAGTGCCGAGGAGGAAATATCGGGAAGAAACGGGATTGAGTGCGTCCTGGAGGATATCGGACCTATTGATTTTGCAATTGTTGGCGAACCGACACTGCTGGATTTAGCTGTCGCCGAAAAAGGTCTGATGGTATTGGACTGCAATGCAATAGGGGTGGCGGGCCATGCTGCTCGTAATGAGGGTGACAATGCTATTTATAAAGCAATTAAAGATATACAGTGGTTTAAGGACTATGCTTTTGAAAAAACATCAACTACCTTAGGCCCGATAAAAATGTCCGTGACAATGATTCAAGCAGGATCGCAACATAATGTAGTGCCGGCCAATTGTAGTTTTGTGGTCGATGTACGGACAACTGATGCTTATACAAATGAAGAAACACTGGCGATCATCAAATCTCATGTTACTTCGGAAGTTTCGGCTCGATCTACTCGTTTGAAATCATCAGCTATTCCGGAGGAACATCCTATCGTTCAGGCAGGAATAAAACTTGGTCGTAAGCTATATGGATCTCCGACGATGAGTGATCAGGCGCTTATTCCGGTGCCTTCTTTGAAACTGGGGCCCGGAGACAGTGCAAGATCGCACATGGCTGATGAATTTATTTATATTGATGAAATTCGGGAAGGAATAGATTTGTATGTGGCTATGCTACAAGAGATAGTATAAAAAAAGCTTCCAACTGTTGGAAGCTTTTTTTATACTAGACTAAGCTGATCTGACGCTTAATACTTTCTTCAAGGGAG
Organism: Sphingobacterium sp. DR205; assembly: GCF_011064245.1. NCBI lineage: Bacteria > Pseudomonadati > Bacteroidota > Sphingobacteriia > Sphingobacteriales > Sphingobacteriaceae > Sphingobacterium > Sphingobacterium sp. DR205. Next base: position 706,579 of record NZ_CP049333.1, read on the forward strand.
ATAATCGTTTCCGTACGCTGAATTCCGGGTACGGATTGGATATCTTCGTTCAATACTTTTCTGAGGTGGACAGTGTCCCTACAGATAATTTTTGCAAAAATACTGTATTGGCCGGTACAATAATGTAACTCAACCACTTCTTTGATTTCTTTCAACTTATCTACCGCATCTGCATATTGTGAACCTTTTTCTAGATAAATACCGAGAAAGGCAGTGATGTCAAATCCAACTTTTTGGGGATTGATAATAAGATTTGAACCTCTGATGATACCTAACTCTTCCATCTTCTTCATTCTAACGTGGATGGTACCACCTGATACGATTAGCTTTTTTGCAATCTCGGTATAAGGAATAGAAGCATCGTTCATTAGAATAGACAGGATTTGGATATCCAAATTGTCTAGATCATAGTTTGCATATTGATTTTCCATTAACAATGGGTTTTGTGTTTCATTCATCAGTCATACATTAAAATCTGACCAATTGCTAAAATAATTAAATTTATTTCAAAATTACTAAGAATTTTCGGTTTATAGATGTAAATTTAATAAAAAATACTTATTGATATTGATAATGTTGTATGTTTTTGATTGAAAGTGCTTATAATTGTTTTAGAGGTGATTTTATTGTAAGGTTATCGGATTCTTTCGTTATCTTGTTATTAAAGTTGGGTGGAAATAGGAGGATATCCTGTGATTAAGGATCTCATACGGTGTTACGAAGATCAAAGGTAAAATAAGTAAACTGTAGGGCATGTCAGAGCAAGGTCTCAATACTAAAATAAAGATGGAAGAAGTTCAAGATGTAAAGATTTCGAGGAAGAAGCCGATTTTTGAGGTAGGGGAAGGGCTCCATAAATATCTTAGGTTATATCAACGGGATGAGAAATTGCCCATTGGTTATAAGGATTTATTGAATTTTACAGAGACGGTACCAGTCATGGATAAATTTGGTCATGATACTTTTTGGGAAACTCCACTCTATCCTCAATATCTCATTGATCAGTTGTATGACGGGTTAAAAGTAATTTATGCTAAGCTCAAAGCTTCTGGTAATACACGGATTGTACAGCACAAATATATCGACCGCGTGGAGTATTGCGGTTTTGGTAATACGAGGCCTTTTCGTATTCGTATTGTAAACCGGCTGAATGACGTCTACGATTATTTTTATATCAAGCAGGCAGATGCATCACGGATATACGGCTTAGAGCTGGAGGAAATACTATCTCCCAATCAGGTCAACTATATGGTGGATCAGGACACATTGGTTGAGGAGCATATTGTTGGTATTCCCGGTGATATATTCTCGCAAACCCGAATGTTTACGCCTGATTACAATCTGACACGGATTTCGAAGGAATTCGTCAAGTTTAACGAACGTTGTATTATCACGCTGCTGGGAGATATGCGTGCCTATAATTTTGTTATGCAGATTACACCTGATTTTGATGATTTTCAGTTTAGGATCAGGGCCATTGATTTTGACCAGCAGTTTTATGAGGGAAATCCGAAAGTATATATGCCACAGTTCTTTAAAGAGAACTATCCATACGTCAAGCTTGCCATGGAGCATTTGACAGAAAAAACGGTGCAGCAATATCAACAGGAGGAACGTTCTTCGATCGTGCATAGGGTGCGGAGCGAACGGCACCGCATTGCTGATCTTCGGGACGCTTCGCAGACCCAGATCCTTTCAACGCCCGAAAATATAAAACAACTGCGCGAAGGTTATGCGGAGTTTTACCAAAATAATTCTTACTTGAAATGTAAGACAATGACTGATATTGTCGAATTAAATGTGAAAAATGTGATTCGACAGGTGCAGATGTAATTATTTGATTCGGTCTTTATTGTCTTTGATAAAAGAGGACCAGCCTGAATAGGATTTTCCGTTGCCAGTGCTGCTGTTTTTTTGAAATGAATGGCAGACCGCAATGGCCAGCCCATCTGTCGCATCTAGAAATTGGGGTGTTTCTTCAAACTTTAATAGGTTTTTGAGCATGGCAGAAACCTGTTCTTTCGTAGCATTTCCATTTCCGGTGACGGATTGCTTTATTTTTCTGGGTGAATATTCAAAGATCGGAATATCCTGTGCCAGTGCTGCCGCCATGGCAACGCCCTGCGCCCGCCCGAGTTTGAGCATCACTTGAATATTTTTGCCGTAGAAGGGTGACTCTAGCGCAACGCAATCCGGATTATATTCTTGCATTAATGCAGAGGTCTTTTTGAAGATGCGTTGCAATTTTAAGGCATGGTCATCGAGATGCCCCATTTTGATCACACCCATTGAAATAAGGGATATGGTATTGCCGACTTCTCTAATAATTCCGTACCCAAGCACGACTGTACCGGGGTCTATCCCTAGAATGATTCTTTCTTTCGCCTTTTCCTTCTGCATGTACAATATTACAAATTTTGCTCTTTATAAGTGGATTGATGTGTACAAAACTTAATCATTTGGACAAAATTTAGTAACATTGCTTTCTAATTATCAAAAGTTGACCGGGAGACAAAAAAAATACATCAGTCTTTTATTAAAGATACTGGTTTTTGCACTTGCGACATGGTATATTATTACCAAGGTGTCTGATAAGAGCAATATCGATAAGTTTAAGACGCTAATCACTGGATTGGAGCAACATTCTGTTGTATGGACGCTGATTTTGATTGTTGTTTTAATGCTTGTAAACTGGCTTCTGGAGGTTGTCAAATGGCGCTATCTTGCATCCAAACTGGAGCGAATATCTTTTTGGAAGGCATTTCAGTCCGTTTTTTGTGGACTTACATGGGCGATTTTTACCCCGAATCGGATTGGCGAATATGGTGGAAGGGTATTATTTCTGAAACCCCACAATAGAGCTAAGGGAGCTGTCGCCATGGGGGTTGGGTTATTTGCCCAACTGGTACTGACAAGTGTCGCAGGATCACTGAGCATCGCCTGGTTTCTCTGTAAGTTCTTATCTACGCCATTATCTGTTCAATTTGGGGTTTGGTTGTTGGCTATTATTTATGCTGTCGGGTTTGTGATATTGTATTTTAATGTGCGATGGGTGGATATGCTTGTGGGTCGAATTAAGTTTTTGACGAAAATCAAGCCTTTTTTTGAAGTCCTTGAACATTATTCTGCACGTGAGCTCTGTATTGTTTTGCTAAATTCATTGGCTAGATTCATCATTTTTACCTCACAATATATTATTTTGATGAAATTGACTTTGCCTGAGCTGCCTCTTTTATCCATGATCTTGATGATTTTTATCCTCTTTTTCGTCCAGGCAGCACTACCTACCTTGGATATTTTTGATTTTAGTGTGCGGAGTTTTGTGGCAAGTAATCTTTATAGCTATATTACAACACAGGAGATTGCGGTGATGGCTATTGTATCATGTATTTGGTTTGTCAATTTAATTCTTCCTGCAATATTTGGTTCTATTTTTGTTTTTAAGATAAATTTTTTCGGTGATACAAATTCTTAGCTATTTATTGATCAGTTTTGCCTGTGTGTACGCTATCCTCGTATTATGGATGCGGAAAGGTTGGGCTACAATCCAGGCACCTCACAGTAACTTAATTTCTACCAAAAGCGTATCGGTAATTATTGCTGCCCGCAATGAAGAATTAAATATCCGGAGAACGATAGCATCCATATTAAATCAAAATTTTCCGAGTGAACTTCTTGAACTTATTATTATTGATGACCACTCGGATGACAATACCTCCGCGATTGTTAAAGAATATATCGAAAGTGGAGTCAAGTTGATTCAGCTAAATGAGAATGGTCGGATGAATTCCTATAAGAAGCTGGCGATCTCAAGGGCGATTGATTGCTGTAAGGGGGAGATTATTATAACGACAGATGCAGACTGCCGAATGGGACCAAATTGGCTGGCTACCGTGATCGGAACCTTTGAAAAGGAAGATGCTTATTTATTGTCTTCTCCAGTCGTATACTCGGAGGAAAAGAGTTTTTTTGAACGACTACAGACCTTGGAATTCCTGTATCTCATAGGCCTTGGTGCAGCGGGTATTGGTAATAGAAAACCTACGACCTGTAATGGTGCGAATTTAGCTTATCGAAAAGATATATTTAAACAAATGGGAGGGTTTAAAGGTATCGATGAGCTTGCTTCGGGGGACGATGAGTTATTTTTGCATAAGGTGGCTGAGAAGTATCCCGAACGGATTGCTTTTTGTAAATCAGAGGATGCTATTGTGTATACGGACGCCAAGCCTGATCTTGGGTCATTTATTAGCCAAAGAAGACGTTGGGCATCCAAGAGTACCAAGTATAAAAATAAAGGTGTCATTGCTTTGGGAATTGCTATTTGGCTGTTCAATGTGCTATTGCTGATGGCGGCAATTCTTACGGTCACAGGGGTGAAGACACTTGGAGGGGTTGTCCTCTTTGCATTGCTCCTTAAAATAACAGTTGAGTTTTTGTTTATTCAGCCCTTAACCAATTTTGCGAAACGTACGACTTTGCTTTGGTATCTCCCGATATTGAGTCTGGCCCATATTCTATACTTAGCTTATATCGGAATATTGGGGAATGTTGGAAAATACGATTGGAAGGGCAGGCAAGTCAAATAAAACTATTTTAATTTTCCACTTTCCGTTTAATCGTTTCTTCCGCTAATTTTACGATTTCCTCGATATTTTTATCCGCGGTGTCCAAAGGGTCCAGTACCTCCCATGTCATATGTAAAAAAGGAGTCAATGGATACATACCATATTGCACCATTTCGTAGGATCCTTTTATCGCAATCGGGACGACCAATGCATTTGGGTTTTTCTTTAATAATGTTGCAATACCACCTACATGAAAAGCTTTCATCTTACCTGTTTTTGATCGGGTACCTTCTGGAAAGATAAAGGCCGACCAATTTTTTGTTTTCATATTGTTGGCAAGTTTGAGGATCTCAGCTATGGATTGTTTGGGGTCATTACGATCAATATTGGCAGCCCCACCATGTTTTAGGTTAAATGAAATACTGGGTATGCCACTAGCTAATTCAATTTTTGAGATAAATTTTCCATGAAATCTTCGCAGAAAATAGATCAGTGGGGGGATGTCAAAGGTACTTTGATGATTGGCAACAAAAATAATCGGTTGTCCCAAAGGGATTGATTTGTTATCGATAAAAGTAACCCTATTAAATAATGTATAATAAGATGCAACCAAACATGCATTTAATAGGTCAACACTTTTTTTATGCGCATCATAACCACCAAATTTTAGGCATAGCCATTGGATGGGATGAAATATAATCAGGGATAAGCCAAAACAGAACCAAAATATAATAGATAGGATATAGCCTAAAAACTTTTTCATACGCTTTATTTATTGTTTACAAATATATCATTAAGCAACGATTTTTGGAAAATATTGATAATATTGTGTTTTGTTTTAATAATATTAATATTATATTTAACAATGTTAATGTTTGTCTTTTTTAAATGAAAAAAATACCCGTAAATTGTCCATGTTGTGATGCGAGACTGCAGGTCTCTAAGCTGGTCTGCGATTCCTGTGACACAGAAGTTGTCGGTAAGTTTAACTTACCCTTGCTTATGCAATTGACCATAGATGAGCAGGAGTTTGTCCTCAATTTTTTAAAGTATTCGGGTAGCTTAAAAGAGATGGCCAACCAAATGGGAAAGTCGTACCCAACTGTTCGCAATATTTTGGATGATCTGATTCATAAATTAAATTCGCTTGCTAATACGGGTAATGTTGACACAAATAGGAAGATTTAGGCAGCCTTAAGAATTGAAGTAGTGATATATAAACTATTTACTCAAGATGAGAAATAACACATTTTATAACGAGAGTCAATCATTTTTTAGTTGGTGGCTATGTCTGATCCTTTTATCTGTTAGCGTAGCTAGCATTTCTGCTCACTGGCAGGATATTTTACAGTTCAATTTTGTTCCTCTATTTAGATTACCTGGATTCTGGATCAATTTAGCCTTGTGGTGTTTATTCGGTGTGCTTCGTTTAAAGACCACTATTCATGAGAATGGGATTGAAGTCTATTTTTTTCCATTTAATTTCTATCGAAAAAGGATTGCATGGGGTGATATAACTACAGTTGAATTACGAAAATATAGTCCAATTGCAGAGTTTGGAGGCTGGGGGCTGAGAAGAGGGAGTCGAGGAAGAGCTTTTTCAGCACAAGGTAATATGGGCTTGCAACTTACCATGAGAAATGGTAAAGTACTGCTCATCGGAACTCAAAACCCAGTGGAGATCGAACAATTGAATTTATCCAAATTCTTAAACAATGAAAATTAAACAGCTATTTCTAAACCCATTTGAAGAGTTTTCGGAACGGAAACTATTTTTTGCAGGCACCATTGGTTTTTTGCTATCGAGCTATTTCGTGTATTTATCGGGGGAGCAGTTCAATGGTTTTATGCACTTCTATCGACCAGAGATAGCAGTCTCTTTCGTTGCTGTTTTAAGAGTCCATGCTTATATGATTTTGGCTCCTTTAGCCTTATTATATATTGTAGGTCTTATATTATATACCAAGACAAGGCTTATTGATGTATTAAACGTGATGCTGATTGTGCCATTTCCGCTTTATCTAATGTTGCTCTTGGGTAAGTTAATCAATCAGGACAAGTTTACCAATGAGATAGATGAAGCGTTAAAAAATGGTGACCATACCCTGTCGAGTATAGATAAAGGTCAAATGATATTATTTGGTGTATTTGGAATACTAGCGCTATTTCTCCTGTTTTATCAGTTCTATTTATTGGTCAAAGGAATGAATGTTGCCGTAAATAATAAAAAGATTTGGATAAGCATATTGTTTGTGGCATTATATTTTATACTTGATGTAGGTATACAGTTTTATTTTTGATAGCAAGGAAATGATGAAGAAAATTTTCTATTTATTTTTGATCTGTTTGCAGTTCTCATGTGCAGATGCACAGACTTTTGATGGTTCTTGGAAAGGTGAGGTGAGTGTGTCTGGGCAGAAATTACTTTTGGTATTTAATCTAAAACAGGGTAGTAATGATAATTGGGCGGGAACTTTTGAAAGCCCGATGCAGACCTCGCTGAAGTTTCCGATTAATACAATAAAAGTGACCAAGGACTCGATATCGATGGATGTCAAAGCGATCGGTCTATTTTATACAGGTTATCTGGATCGGGATAAAGATGTGATGAAGGGAGTGATGAAGCAGGGGAGTTTTGAGTCCGCGATGATATTGGTGCGGAGTGAAAGCGACCAAAGTGGACTTTCCCGTAAACAGGACGTCTTTCCTCCCTACGATTACGTTGAACAGGAGGTTACGTTTCAAAATGTGAAAGGAAATGCTACTTTAGCGGGAACGCTTACTTATCCCAAAGGGGGAGGGGCTTTTCCTGCTGTCATCCTGGTTAATGGAAGTGGACAACAAAATAGAGATTCAGAAGTTTTCGGGCATCGGCCATTTAAAATATTGGCAGACCACCTCAGTAAAAATGGTTTTGCCGTGCTTCGTTATGATGATCGCGGTATTGGCGACTCTAAAGGAGAGGTCAATTTGGCTACGACGGTTAATTTTGCTTCGGATGCCAATGCAGCTGTGGATTTTCTGAGCAGGCAACAGATGGTCAAGGCAGAAAAAATTGGTATTATCGGTCATAGTGAAGGAGCTTTGATCGCTGAAATGGTTGCCGCGGAGAACAAGAAAGTCAATTATATTGCTTTGTTGTCCGGACCTGTCCTCAAAGGTGATTCCTTATTGATTCTGCAGAGCTATGCTTTGGGGAAAGTGGCTGGTTTATCTGAAGCGGCGTTGGAAATAAATAAGCGCAATAACAGAAAGCTATATGACATTCTGCTTAAGGATGAGCCGCCAAAGGTTTTGACAAAATCATTGGAAAAAGAACTTATCAGTCAAAACAATGGGAATGCATTAACATCAGATATGAAAGTTAAATTGAGTCCGATGTTGACCCCATGGTTCAAAACCTTTCTCCGCATCGATCCGGCTTACTATCTTAAGCAAGTGACAGTACCTGTTTTCGCTTCCTTTGGGGGAAAGGATATTCAGGTTCCTGCAAATGAAAATATCTATGCGCTTCAACGCCTGCACTTAAATACGACAGATGTAATAATTAAAGATTACCCAAATTTGAACCATCTCTTTCAAAACGCGCAAACAGGAAAAATTGAAGAATATTTTGAAAACCCGGAAAGTTTCAATGCACAACTCATGGATGATCTTACAAAGTGGCTTAAACTGAAAACAAAATAAGCGAATCTTAGATTCCATCAACAACCTGTTGCTTTTAACTGCTCTGTTATGGTGTAGTATTAGCAACAGGTAGAATCTTTCCATTGAAATACTGGTGTCCATTCTGCGCAAACTCCGCAATATATCGGCCCATTTCGAAGGCTAGTGTACCGGCTTCCATTCCCGGAAAAGCTGCCTCAAACATTTCGGTTTGTGACGATCCCAAGGCTAAGCAGTTAACCTTGATGCCTTTCTCCTTAAATTCTTCGGCGAGACATTCTGTTAAAATCGCCAACGCGCCTTTACTGGTGGAATAGGCTGAAAGCCCGGGAAATTTCATTGAGCCTTGAAAGCCGCCCATACTGCTGATATTGACAATATGGGAACCTGCGTGCATAAACGGAACAACATGCTGTATCATATTGACATGGCCCATGATATTTGTCTGGAGCATTGCTGCAAAATCCTGACTGCTGGTCTCCATGAATGGCTTATTGATGAGTGCCCCGGCATTGTTGATCAGGATGTCAACGCGATCAAATTTCGATTGAATAAAAGGAATTAGCGTTGCATAGTCATCATAGACGATATCAAATTGTGCGGGAAAGAGTGTCCCCCCGTCATAATTGAGCTGACTTGCGATTTCATGAAGTTTTCTCAATTTGTCTGCAGATCGGGCCAGTGCGATAACCTTGTTGTCCTTTTTTGAGGTCAAATCAAGTACAGCTTCAAACCCAACACCGCTGCTTGCTCCGGTAATAATAATATTCGCCATGTTTATTCTTCTAATTTTTGACTTTGTTCAACTTCTTCGACAGAAGGCAGTTTATCCTCTCCGATTGCTTTGGGATTGAAGATAAAATAAATTCCGGAGAGTGCGACCATCGCCGAGATAATATAAAATAACAATGTGATCAATACCGCATTGTGAGAGTCAACCTGAAATATGCCTGCTCCCCACATAATCACGAGTTCACGCATGCCTAATCCCCCCACAGAGAAAGGAATGATAGAGACTAACGAAGAGGCCAGAAATAAAAATAGGTAAGGGGAGAACTTTCCGTTAAATCCTAAAGCATAAAGAATTAAAATCGCTGCGATCACTTGCATGGACTGTACACCTATCGCTTTTAGGTGTGCTTTTAGGAAGGTGGACCTGTACTCTTTGAAAAATTTTGTGACAATAAAATAGTAAAGTATACTACCTGATATAAACAAAATGACCGTCAGGTAATTTGGAATTCCCAGTTGTGGCATGTAGGTAATTAAGGCGGAAATAATTAGGCATAAGGCCCATAAGCCACTTAGCCTGTCTAAGAATAATGCCGTAAATAATTTCCGGCCTTTAATACTGAATCTTTTTCGAAGAAAGAAGATCTTGTACCCATCCCCACCTACTCCTCCCGGTAGAATGAGGTTGTAGAATAGTCCCAGCTGGTAGAGCTTCAAATTATATTTTTCAGAAACATCCAAACCAATTGCCCTTAAAAAGGTTAATAAGCGTGAAGAAGATATAAAAATTGAGAGGCTATAAGCTAATAATGCTAGAAATAAAAAGATAGGATTTGAATTAATTACAGCTTCTTTGAGATCTTTTAGTGAAACTTTACTGAAAACCCAATATAAGGCTCCCACAGTAACGACAATCTTTAGTATATTTTTTAGGATCTTAAAACCTTTTTTTTTGTCCATAGAAGTTTATTTTTCCAATCTTAATCAATTATATTGGCGATTTTGGAAAATTCAAAGTTAGGAACTTTGTCGAAATGTGCAATTTTACTTAAGCGATAGTTGGGTAAATTCTTGAATACAATAATATCAGATATAAAATGCCGAATATTGTCGCAAGAGAAAATAGCCAATTTAGGTCAATTCTATTATATTTGTGCTTTAGCACAGCAATCATTAATCCGACGATAAAGCAAAATAGTAAAATGGGGGCGATCAAAGAAATCTTATTTGTGAAGGCTAGGCTGATTTGACTTAATTTTGCCTTAGCTTCCTGCCCAAGAAAAAGTGGATAGGTGGCGAAGGCTAGGAGAATAATGAATAACCTCAAAAGAGTTTTTGCAATTATTTTGCTTATGGTATGATTTTTGGCTGTAATCTTCATGATTTGTGGATTAATTTACCCCAAAAATACAATTTGAAATTAAAATTTAGACATATGAATCGATTCGTTTTATCATTGGCGACTATTTTTGCTACGGTGTCCTTATTCTCTTGTGGTGCACAAAAGCAAGGTACATCATCTGGAAATCCTGGTAATGGTTCTTCCAATACAAGTGCAGCTTCGGGACCTAGTGCCTCAGAGTGGAAATCTGCTGTGAAAGGAACTTGGACACTGAATTCAATCGATAGAGAAAATTTACCTTCTACATTCACGATTAAAAGCGTTTTTGAAGAAGCTCCAGCGGAGTGTTTTGTTGGTAGTTCATGGAATTTTATTGGAAATGGAAAGGGATCAATCACCTTCAACGCGCAAGGTACTTTATGTGCTCCGGGGGCATCACGTGAGATCTTTTGGTCTATCTATAACCCTGGAAAAGGTTTAGGTGAGCCACAATTCCAATTTAAAAAGATCTATGCAGGAGATAAAGCCAAAAACGTGACGACAGGTTACCGTTTGGATCTGTCTTATTCTGATGGCAATAAATTAGTTATGAAAATGCCGTTGACAGTTGCAAATGGTGAAGCATATTTGGTATTTAATTTCTCCCGCGTAAACTAACATAAGCAAGAAAAAAAACATAATGAAAAGCTATAGGAAATCCTATGGCTTTTTTTGTTGAAAATTTAATACTTTTACACTCCGAAACCATCATGATTTATTCATATTGGGAGCGGAGTTGAACAGATTTATCGGATGAAAAATAGCATGATTCCCGGCGAGAACGTTAGGAACTGCCCAATATAACTAGAAGTATGGCTGAACAAAACACGAAAACTGCATTGATAACAGGTATTACAGGTCAAGATGGTGCCTATTTAGCAGAATTCCTATTGAAAAAAGGTTATAAGGTACATGGCCTAAAACGCCGGAGCTCACTTTTTAATACAGATCGTATTGATCACCTTTATCAAGATCCCCATCTTGACAATAGAAATTTTACATTGCATTTTGGTGATTTGACTGATTCAACCAATTTGATCCGCGTTATTCAGGAGACACAACCGGATGAAATCTATAATCTAGCGGCACAATCCCACGTTAAGGTAAGTTTTGATACCCCGGAATATACTGCCAATGCCGATGGAATTGGTACCCTTCGTATACTGGAAGCTGTCAGATTACTGGGAATGATTGAGAAGACACGCATTTATCAGGCCTCAACTTCTGAGCTATATGGTCTGGTGCAAGCGGTACCGCAAAGTGAAACTACTCCTTTTTATCCGCGAAGCCCTTATGCAGTAGCCAAAATGTATGGCTACTGGATTACTGTTAATTACCGCGAAGCCTATAACATGTATGCCTGTAACGGTATTTTGTTCAATCACGAAAGTCCTGTCAGGGGCGAGACATTTGTGACGCGTAAAATAACCCGTGCTGTAGCAAAAATAGCATTGGGATTGCAGGACAAACTCTATCTGGGAAACCTTTCGGCTCAACGGGATTGGGGACATGCGAAGGACTATGTTGAGGCGATGTGGTTGATCCTACAACAGGAAAAACCTGAAGATTTTGTCATTGCGACCGGAGTTACCACAACTGTCAGAGACTTTGTCCGCTTAGCTTTTGCCGAACTGGGTATTGAAATCGAATTCAGCGGGAAAGGAGAGCAAGAAAAAGGAGTGATTATTGATGTTGATGAGGAACGTTTGGCTGAATTGAATATTGATAAATCGCAGATTAAGTTTGGGCAAACAGTCGTTAAAGTGGATCCGGCTTATTACCGACCGACGGAAGTTGATTTGCTTATTGGAGATCCTACCAAGGCAAATACCAAGCTAGGCTGGAAACCTAAATATGACCTCCAGATGCTCGTAACAGATATGGTACAATCAGATCTGCATCTGATGCGAAAGGAAGAATATTTAAAACAAGGTGGTTTTCAGACACTGAACTATTTTGAATAATTCATAATTGATAAGGAAAAAATAAAACTGGAATAATTTTTGTTTAAACATTTATTGGTATGAATCAATGAATTCATACGATGAATATGACAGTGTATTATGATGAATTCAGAGGTTGTTTCGAGTAAGAAGGAGGACGAAAAGAAGAAAGATTCTTCTAAAGTTTATTTCTTCATCATTGCGATAGCAGCGTTACTAGCAACGAATATATATTTTTATGTTAAGTTTAAGACGAACGGAGAGAAAGTCTATGCCTTAACCGTAGAAAAAGAAAACCTTCAGGTACAGATCGATCGGATAGAAGCCGAGTTGGATAAGATTGACATTGAAAATATTCAATTGACTCCTGAGATGACGGTGCAAAAGGATGATTCGCGAACAGAAATTGCTGAGCTACGAAAAAAGCTTGAAAATAAAAGCATTACTCCTAAAGATATTGACGACGCGCAACGTAAAATCAATCTATTAAAGAAGCAAGTTGACAACTATCGTGTGGATGTTCAGCGATTGATTCAGGAAAATCAAATTTTATCAAAGCAGAATTCAAATTTGAATGAATCTGTTGTCGAGAAAAATAAACAAATTACTTCTTTGACAACGACTAATTCAGAATTGAAAGAGAAAGTGACAACAGCATCTGCTTTAAAGGTTTCAAGTATCAGCATTAATGGACTTGAGATCAAAAAAAATGGTAAAGAGTCTGTGGAAGAACGGGCCAAACGTGTGGATAAGCTGAAGATCAATTTTACCATCGCCGATAATGCGCTGGCAAAAAATGGTGAGCGGGACATTTATATAAGAATTATCGATCCGCAAGGCAACCTGGTTGTTCAGGGAGACAATATTTTCTTTGTTCATGGTGAAAAACTGCAATATACCTTTAAGCATAATATTTTGTTTACGAATAAAGGGGAGGATTATATTGTGTATTGGGCTGCTGAGAATGGTTTTACCAAAGGAGCATATACGGTATTACTTTACGAAGACAATGCAATAATGGGCAGATCCACAGTGGTATTGCGTTAGTAAAGCAGTATTATAAAAAAGATAGAACGGGCGTCCCACAAGGATGCCCGTTTCGTTTTGCAGTCCGGTCAATTTTTCAGTTTGGTTTTAGGACCTTTTTGCCAATTTACTTTATGGCACAAATGAAATTCTTTAGGGGCAGGCGTACACAGGTATATGATTTAGTCCAAGGGGCGAGGAAGTCGCTATTGAATTGGCATAGTGTTTCTATATGCTCATTGAAAGCTTTCTTTATTTAGAAAATAGGAGCTCTAGATCTGATAAGTTTATTTCTACGCCATTCCGATTAAGACTCTATTTGCTGTAAGGGAAGTAGGATATGGAAGGTCGTACCTTCTCCCTCCGTCGTTTCAAAGTAGATCTGTCCGTTACAGGCTTCTATTGTTTTTTTAACAAGTACCAATCCTAACCCATTTCCGGAGCTTTTTGTGGTGAAGTTAATTTGGAATATTTGATCTTTCATCCCTTCGGGTATTCCATAACCATTGTCCTTGATATCTATCTTTACAAACTTGTCTGAGTATCGTTCGATGGATATTTCTATCTTCATGTTTTTTCGTCCATATCCACCCTCAATGGCATTTTTTATCAAATTATTGAATGTCCGAAGCAGTTCATTGCCATCGGCTTTAACAATCAGTGTTTTTTGATCGGCGTTATTTATTAAGCGGATGTTAACGTTTGGTGTATTGTTATAGAGTGATATGGATTTCACAACTTTTTCAACGATATTGATATTTTCCATCACCGTCGTTGGAAATTTTGCAAAGTGGGAAAACTCTGAAGCGATCTGTGTCAATGCATCTATCTGCTCAATAAATGAGGTGGAGAACTTATTGAAACGATCCGGAAACTTCGGATCATTGTCTTTATACGATCTTCGAAGCTGTTGTATACCTAATTTCATAGGTGTCAACGGATTTTTAATTTCATGGGCGATCTGCTGCGCCATCTCACGCCAGGTCGATTCACGTTCGGTGTCCTTGATCTTATTGGCATAGTCCTCCAGTTTTATGATCATGAGGTTGTACTCTTTGATTAATGTCCCTATTTCATCGTTTCTTTGCCAGAAAAGGGGTTCGTTAGGCTGTCCTAGCCGAAGCTGAGAGATCTTTCTACTGATGATACTGAGTGGATTGGTGACACTGTTGGCAACAAAAGTGGCATAGAAACCGAAACCAATGATGATTAGTGAATAAATGTTGACAATGGTATTAAGTAGCAAATTTTTATTGATATTCTCTTCCTTTTGAAGGGAGAAATTTGGAATGCCTATATAAGCGACCGTGCTGTAATCTTTATCCCTAATTGTAACATAACTTGTTTCAAACTGGAAGGTTCCGATTCCCTCATCTTCAATTGTTTCTGATTTTTTTAGCAGCGAAAGGTTTTTTAACGCTATCGGGTTGATGAATGTGGAGAAGAGCTCCAGGTCATAAATTCGGCGCTGCGAACTATATAAAAGCCTACCTGATTTTGAGTACAGGTTGAAATCCTTGGATATGGTCTCAGATAACGTCTTTAGAACGCTAATAAGTTGGTTTTCATTGGAGACTTCATCTGTATTGGGGAGCATGTTTTCTATCCGTTTTCCAAGTTCGATAATGAAACGCTCCTTACTATTTCTATTGTTGTTGTAGAGCTGTTTATTGATGCTGATATATGAAATCACGGCCGATATCAGAATAGCTAAGATCACCGAGGAAATAATCGAGGTCTGGATACGCGTCGAATACTGTATTTTATTGATGATTTTATAGAATTGATATTTCAAGTTGCGAAACGTCAGTTTTGTATTCTTCAGGAAGATATAAAACGAAGTGACATAATGAAAAAACATGAAAATCATGAAAAACACCAGAAATAGGAAAGAGGATGTCGCGACATAATCCCAAAATGATGGTTTCTGTTTACTGATGACATAGGTTGAAAAGGTATTGGCAACATAAGCCATGTGCAGGTATGAATCCCGATCCAATATTTCAATATATTCTCCGGGTGCACCTTTTAATCCGCGTAGGTTATTTTCATAGGTATACTTGCCAAATTGTGTGACAAGTGAACCACCTTTATACAAGGCAATAGAATACTCTCCTTTATTATAATATTGCGAATTATTGATCCGCATATCTGTCAGTATTTCGGGATACGGTACTGTATAACTGAAATCCTTATTGGACAGATTAATAATCACATTGACGACCCTGTTTTGATCTATTGTTACCGGAATAATCGAAAAGTATTCATGGGTTCCAAGTTCAGCACTGGCGCGGTAAAAATTTTGAGTAACCTTGATCGATTTATTGATTACTTTCTCTCGATATTCATTAATCTTATTTTGACTGTTCGGATTTAATGGAATATTATTTTGATCATAGTAATATGCCTTAAAGTCATATTTTGAAAGATATCCACTGAAGTATTTTTTCTTAATAAAATCATTGATTGCATCGGTATTTGTATAGGGTAAGCTGATATTGAACAAATGTTTTAGTTCCTTATCATTGGTAATTCCATTCTCAATGTCTGAAAATAGTGAAACAGCATTAACATCATCTTCCGATTGAAGATTGTTTAACAATATCTTCATATCAATAAGATCTCGCTCCTGATAGAATCGAGCATGCGTAATTGTACTTATGATCGCCCAAAGGATCAAAACGGCGATATAATTGGTCAGTATATGCCTGTCAAAATATTTCTCGCCGAAAGATTTGATTAGGATAATCAGGGCTAAAAGCAGATTGACCAAGCTATTTTTCTCGATGTAAATGGAGATAATAAGAATAACAAATATGACACAGGCCAATTGGATATTTAACAATTGAGTAGGTTTTAGTTCTAACTTTTTAAGGAAGAACAATACCAGGTCTATGTAAATGCTTAATGCTAATATTCCCATTCCGACAATGCCTAGATCCACCCAACTCAGGAAATGCAGGTCAACAAGTTTGGTGAAATCAAAATAGATATTATTTGAATGGGTGATCAATGTTCCGGCAATATCATATAAAAGTGCAAAGGCGAAATATATACTCAGTATAAAGCCAATGGCAATAGGTATTCTAAAGAGGCGGATATTTTTGATTTTGTCAAAATTGAGTTCCTTTCGAATGGAATAGATAAATAGTATCCACCATAGGATCAATATTGTCGTGGATAACACCGACCAAATATTGGGGAAGAATCTATTATAGGCATAGTTGCGGGAGTCAAATATAGCAAACGTGGCATTTTCAGAGAGCAGATTCCATTTCAGGTCTGCAAATTTGACCAAGACAAATATGCCAGCCAATAGCACTATTGCCCACCAAGCTCTTTTGGTCTTTGCCATGAGGAGGCAAAGGCTGTTAAAGAAAATCAATAGTGCAATCCATGCCAATAACCAGCAAAAGAACTGTAAGATGGTATAGATATTTTCATGCTCACCATCTTTAAGCTTCACAGAAAATAGATAGGAGCCTTCATTGCTGTAGATATTTTTGATGGCTACGGTATCCGTGTAGGAGGCAATGTCTATGTTTCGCGTATCAAAAAAGTTTCTGCGTAGCGAAGAGTTTAAGTAAGGATTGTTATTGTTGGTATAGGGCTTAACAAGGATATAGGCAAGTATGCTTATATTCCCAATTGTTTTTTTACGGATGACGTAGGACCTATTGTCATCTTGTACGAAATTGGATTTTTCTAAGAAGCCCTGATCGGTGATCGGAACAAATAAATTTGTGCTCCACATCTTAGGTTGATGGTCCTTAAAGAGGAAAAGATAAACCTCTTGATCGTTTTTATACCTTTCGAAAGCTTGATAGACGGCTATGGGGTATTGATCGTAATTTTTAAATGTTTTGAGTAATAAGGAGTCCTTAAAAATAAGGTCTACCTTTTTTTCTTGTTCGGAGATATAATCATTGAGTGATTTGGTATCGATGTCGAGTATTTCCTTATTTGTAACAGATTCTTTGATGGTGATAGCTGTTCCTATAAAGCATAGTGTTAAGATAAGTAGAAGTAAACGAATTTTTATACCAGAATTCACGTTAGTCAATTTACATTATTGTAAATATAAAAAAAAGTCCTTGCTTTCTTAGGACAAGGACTTTTATATTATTTTATTCTAAAATTACTTATGCGTGTGGTTCTTCCTGTTTGAAGATTTTAGCAGTCAAGTACTCACGGTTCAAACGAGCAATGTTCGTTAATTTAATACCCACTGGACATTCAGCTTCACAGGCACCGGTGTTGGTACAGTTACCGAATCCCTCAGCATCCATTTGATCCACCATTGCTTGCGCACGTTCGTAGCGTTCAGTCTGACCTTGAGGCAATAATGCAAATTGAGATACTTTAGCCGATACGAATAACATCGCAGAGGCATTTTTACAAGCTGCAACACAAGCACCACAACCGATACAAGTAGCGGATTCGAAAGCCTCGTCAGCAATACGTTTCGGAATAGGAATCGTGTTAGCGTCAGGAACACCACCTGTGTTGATATTCACATATCCACCAGCTTGTTGAATACGGTCAAAAGCAGTACGGTCAACGGCAAGATCTTTCAATACTGGAAATGCAGCAGCTCTCCAAGGTTCGATTACGATCGTTTGTCCGTCATGAAAGCTACGCATGTGCAATTGACACGTTGTTGTACCTTCTTTAGGACCATGAGGGCGACCATTGATTACTAATGAACACATCCCGCAAATACCTTCACGACAGTCGTGGTCAAAATATACAGGGTCTTCACCTTTACGTGTCAATTCCTCATTCACAATATCAAGCATCTCTAAGAAAGACATATCATCAGCGATGTCGTTTGCCTGATAAGTTACAAATTGACCTTTATCTTTATCATTTTTTTGACGCCAAACTTTCAGCGTTAAATTCATATGTTGTGCCATGATAATTTCCTTCTTATTTATAACTTCTTTGTGTTAACTGAACGTTTTCGAATACCAAGTCTTCCTTATGTAATTCCTCAGGTACATTGTCTCCTTTGTACTCCCAAGCAGATACATAAGCAAATTCTTCGTCATTACGTTTAGCTTCACCTTCTTCAGTTTGGCTTTCTAGACGGAAGTGACCACCACAAGACTCAGCGCGTTGCAATGCATCAACAACCATTAATTCACCCAATTCCAAGAAGTCAGCTACACGGCCAGCTTTCTCTAAAGAAAGATTTAATTCTTCGTTCTCTCCAAGAACTTTAACGTTGGTCCAGAATTCTTTTTTCAACTCCTGGATCAAACCTTGTGCTTTTTGTAATCCTTCAGCAGTACGTGCCATTCCACAGTATTCCCACATGATGTGACCTAATTTTTTGTGGATATCATCAACAGTTTGCGTACCGTTTAGGGATAGCAATTTATTGATTTTCTCTTCAACCTCTTTACGTGTAGCTTCGAAAGCAGGATGGCTGTGATCTACTGGTGCGAAAGAACCTAGTTTAGCTAGGTAATCACCGACAGTGTAAGGAATAACGAAATAACCATCAGCAAGACCTTGCATCAATGCCGAAGCACCTAAGCGGTTTGCACCGTGGTCTGAGAAGTTACATTCACCTAAAGCATACAAACCTGGGATTGTCGTCATCAAGTTGTAGTCAACCCATACACCACCCATTGTGTAGTGAACAGCAGGGTAGATACGCATTGGTTGTTTGTAAGGGTTCTCGTCAGTGATTTGATAGTACATGTCAAATAAGTTGCCGTATTTAGCACGTACAGCATCTTCGCCTAGACGGCCGATCGCTTCTTTGAAATCCAAGAATACCGCGAAACCAGTTTTACCAACACCACGACCATCATCAACGGCTTCCTTCGCATTACGTGATGCTACGTCACGAGGTACTAAGTTACCAAATGAAGGATATTTACGTTCCAAGAAGTAATCTCTGTCATCTTCTTTGATGTCGTTGGCTTTGATTTCACCTTTGCGTAATCTTTCAGCCATTTCTTGCGTCTTAGGAACCCATACACGGCCGTC
Source organism: Sphingobacterium sp. DR205 (assembly GCF_011064245.1). Lineage (NCBI taxonomy): Bacteria > Pseudomonadati > Bacteroidota > Sphingobacteriia > Sphingobacteriales > Sphingobacteriaceae > Sphingobacterium > Sphingobacterium sp. DR205. The sequence goes on from NZ_CP049333.1 coordinate 725,895, forward strand.
GTTACGTAAAGACTCGGACATCAGCGTCAATTTAGACTGGTGATCTCCAGTTACAGGAATACAAGTAGGGTGAATCTGTGTATAACAAGGGTTAGCGAAGTAAGCGCCACGTTTGTGTGCTCTCCAAGCTGCTGTAACGTTACATCCCATTGCGTTTGTAGACAAGAAGAATACGTTACCGTAACCACCAGTACACATTAATACCGCATGTGCTGCATGTGTTTCAACTTTACCAGATACCAAGTCACGTGTGACGATACCTTTGGCATGACCATCGATCATAACCAGATCCAGCATCTCGTGACGTGTATATGATTTCACTTTTCCTTTTTTGATTTGACGGTTCAACGCCGAATACGCACCTAACAACAATTGTTGTCCAGTTTGACCACGGGCATAGAAGGTACGGCTTACCTGAGCTCCACCGAAAGAACGGTTGTCCAATAAACCACCATATTCACGTGCAAAAGGAACACCTTGCGCGACACATTGGTCGATGATGTTTACAGATACTTCGGCCAAACGGTAAACGTTTGCTTCACGTGAACGGTAGTCACCACCTTTGATTGTATCATAGAATAAACGGAACACGGAGTCACCATCATTTTGGTAGCTCTTTGCCGCATTAATACCACCTTGCGCTGCAATTGAGTGCGCACGACGAGGTGAATCTTGGTAACAGAAGGTAATTACGTTGTATCCTAATTCAGCTAAAGATGCTGCTGCAGATGCACCAGCAAGACCTGTACCAACAACGATAACGGTAAATTTACGTTTGTTAGCAGGGTTAACCAACTTAAGATTAAATTTATGATTTGACCACTTTTGGGCTAATGGGCCCGCTGGTACTTTTGAATCTAACATATCTCTTAATTTTATATTGAACGATAAGGCCTAAGGTCTTATCTTAAAAGATTCTGAATTATTTAAAGAAGAAAAACAATGGCATTATTGCAAAGCCAATTGGAATTAATACCCCAAATACCCAAACTCCGATTGCTCTGATAATTCCAATATATCTTCTGTGGTTAAAACCTAAAGTTTGGAATGCAGATTGGAAACCATGAATTAAGTGGAATGCCAAAGCCGCCATAGCAATAACGTACAAAGCAACTAAAGCCACATTTTTGAAGGCAAAGTCAACTTGTTTGTACAAATCTCTTGCTTTTAAGATTTGAACATTGTTTTCTACCGTTTCTTGGTAGTCGTGGAATTCAGAAGCTTGAAGTTCTCTAGCTGTTGTCTGTCCAGTTGCCAAATCAGTACGGTATTCGATGTAAGGTACCTGATCATTGTGAAACTTCCACCAAAAATTAGACATGTGTGTAGCTAAAAATACTAAAATGACAGTACCTAAGATACCCATGTTGCGTGAATTCCATTTACTGTTTGCTTGGCCATCGTATTTGGCGTAGCCAATAGGACGAGCGGATTTGTTTTTCATCGACAGCGTAATGGCGTAGATGACGTGAACAATTACCGAAGCGTACAATAAGTAAGAAACAACTTTGATTGGTGTAAAGTGAGTCATGAAATAAGCGTATTTGTTGAACGCTAGACCCGCATCATCTTTAAATAATTGCAAGTTACCAACCAAGTGAACAACTAGGAATAAACATAGGAAAATTCCTGTTAAGCTCATGATTAGCTTCTTCCCAATCGAAGAACTGAAAACTGGCTTTGATTTACTCATTATGCTTGTAATTTAATTTTAATTAGGCAAATCTACTATTTGCTATTAAATATGATACCATTTTGACAAGAAAAAGGAATAATTTAGAACGGTTCTAAATTTTCTTAAAATAAAAAGTCCGTTTTGGATAAAAACGGACTTTTTGATATAGTATGAACAGTGGTTTATAAACTACAGAATACTGAATAATCTGTAGCCTAAACCAATGCTCCACATATTGATTTTTGGATTTGCCTGGCTTTCATTGTTAACTTTATTCAAACCCATTTCGTAACGTACATCTACACGTAGGCTTGAGATATCAGCACCGACACCAAATGCCCATGCTGTGCCATTTTTTTTGTAGTTATTTGGATCTAAATTGGCAATGATCTTATCTTGTTTGTCATCTACTTTAAATGAGAAGATCGGACCAGTTTGAATTCTGGCTCCAATTGGCCCTAAGCCAAAACGTTTACCCAATAACACGGGAATATCGACCGTTGTGAATTTAACGTCTGTCGATTCTCCTTCGGAATTCGTTACTTTGGTGTTCTTCCCGGTTAAGTAGATCTCGGGCTGAACGTGGAATCCCAAGACACCAACACGTCCATAAAGACCTGCCTGATAACCCGCTTTATTGTCTGAATTGAAATATTTGCCGTCGCTTTTAAACTTTGAGAAGTTCAAAGCGCCTTTTAAACCGACCTCAAATCCAGGCAAAAGCTGGGCCTGTGCCGTTGCTACGCTACCACAAATCAAGAGTAATGCTGGTAAAATCTTTTTCATAATCTTTTATTTATGTATATATTGTATCTTTAAACAAACTTTCACAAGTTTGATAAAGATATACAAATTTTGTACCTAAATCATAGTTATGCTGAAAATTAACGAAGAACAATGGCAAGTTGCCAAAGAAAAACTCCGTCGCAAGTACAATCATTTAAGCGACGAAGATTTAGCTTTTCAAGCAGGTGAGGAGGATAAATTGGTTCATAAACTCTCTTCGCGTTTAAAACGCAAACCCTCTTATATTATATTCACAATTGGTAAGGAAATTCAGGACATTAATAGCAATAGGTTATGAGTGACAGCATCAGCTGGACAGATTTTGAAAAAGTAGATTTACGGGTCGGGACCATTTTGGATGCAAAGGATTTTCCGAAAGCAAAAAAACCAGCTTATCAGCTGAAAATTGATTTTGGAAACGAAATCGGAATATTACAAAGTAGCGCCCAGATAACAGTACATTATAAGAAGGAAGAATTGATCGGAAAACAGATTGTTGCAGTCGTGAATTTCCCAAAGAAACAGATTGCCAATTTTTTCTCCGAATGTTTGGTGACAGGATTTGCTGATGAGCTTGGAGATATTATTTTGACTTCTGTGGACAGGAAATTACCAAATGGATCGAAACTTAGCTAAGTTTGTGGCATGACATTTATAGATTTTGAAGGAACACAGTTAATAGATAGCGATGAATCATTTATGCGGATGGCATTAAATGAAGCAAAAAAAGCTTTTGAAGAAGGGGAGGTTCCTATTGGTGCAGTTATCGTGCATAAGGGACGCATCATTGGTAAAGGACATAATCTTACCCAACGCTTGAATGATGTCACAGCTCATGCCGAAATGCAGGCTTTTACAGCAGCAGCAAACTATCTTGGTGGAAAATATCTGGACGATTGTACATTGTACGTGACTATTGAACCCTGCATCATGTGCGCTGGAGCAGCTTACTGGACACATATCAGTAAAATTGTCTATGGGGCCAAGGATGAAAAGCGAGGTTATTCTCATTTTCACGATAAGATTTTACATCCGAAAACAGTCGTTACTCAAGGTGTTTTACAGGAGGAATGCGCCGATTTGGTAAAATCATTTTTTCGTCAAAAACGCTAACGAAATATTGAATTTATTGTAACACATAAAAACATAACAGGCTATATTGTGTTATATTTGTATACATAAACGAAGTAATAAACATTTAAATTAAAATAGATATGGCATTTGAATTAGAAGCGTTACCATACGCAGCCGACGCATTAGAACCGCATATTGACAAGACTACAATGGAAATCCACCATGACAGACATCATCAGGCATACGTGGACAACTTAAATAAGGCTATCGCAGGAACAGATGCAGAAAACCTATCTTTATTAGATATTATAAAGAATGTGAGCAAATATTCAGCAGCAGTACGCAATAACGGTGGTGGTCACTACAACCACTCTTTGTTTTGGAAAGTTTTAGGTCCAAATGCTGGCGGAGCTCCTACAGGTGAATTGGCAGAAGCGATCAATGCTACTTTCGGTTCATTTGACGAATTGAAAAAACAACTTCAGGCTGCTGGTGCTACACGTTTTGGATCAGGTTGGGCATGGTTGATCGTTGGTGCTGATGGCAAATTGGCGGTGACTTCGACTCCGAATCAAGACAATCCATTGATGGATGTCGCAGAGGTAAAAGGAACACCAGTTTTAGGTATCGACGTTTGGGAACACGCGTATTACTTGAAATTCCAAAATAAACGTCCGGCTTATTTGGAAGAAATTTTTAATGTTATCAATTGGGATGCCGTAGCACAGAATTATGCTGCAGCAAAATAATTGATCATTTAAATAGGTACAAGAAGAAGCGACAATAAGATTATTATTGTCGCTTCTTTACTTTAGGGGATGCAAGGTTAAGACGGCATGAGTTTTTGTGATTTGTTGCCGGACACAATATCGTTCGGCTATATTTGTCCATTGTAAGAAGCAACTGCATAAAGTACAGTTTTATATTGGGACGCTGACTAAGGAGCAAGTTTACCAAGAACCCATTGTAATGGAAGTTGTTCCCGCAAGTATATTTTACCCCGCAGAAGACTATCATCAAGATTATTATAGGTTAAATGGGAAGGAACCTTATTGCAATTAGTCATTAAACCGAAATTGGAAAAATTTAAACGTATCTTTTCCAAGGTGCTCAAAGGAGGGGAGTAACTTTGGGTATTCATAAAATTTAAGGTAATTTTACTTCTGTTGGCACCATTTAGTATGGTGCTAAAAAGTTGAATAATAAATAATTGTAATATGTCTAAAGGATTTTTTACAGTTCCTGTTCCTGCAAATGAACCGGTGTATACTTACGCTGTTGGAACGAAAGAACGTAAGTTGTTGAAAGCAGCAATTGATGAGGCACGTTCGAAACAAATTGATATCCCAATGTATATTGGCGGTAAAGAAGTGACTACTTCTAAAAAAGTAACAATAGCTCCTCCACATGACCACCAACATATCTTAGGTCAATACAATCAAGGTGAGAAATCTCATGTAACAGATGCAATCAATGCTGCTTTGGCGGCTAAAAAGGATTGGGAAAATCTAGCATGGGAAGACCGTGCGGCAGTATTCTTGAAAGCAGCTGAATTGATTTCAGGGAAATACCGTTATGAGTTAAATGCGGCAACAATGTTGGGGCAATCGAAAAACCCATATCAAGCAGAAATTGACTCTGCCTGTGAGATCATAGATTTCTTGCGTTTCAATGTGCAATACATGAGTGAAATCTATAAGCAACAGCCTCCTGTATCTGGCAAAGGTGTATGGAACCGTGTGGAACAACGTCCGCTTGAAGGCTTCGTGTTTGCATTGACTCCATTCAATTTTACAGCTATCGCCGGTAACTTGCCATCATGTGTTGCCATGATGGGAAATGTTGTTGTATGGAAGCCATCCAATACGCAGATCTACTCAGCAAACGTGTTGATGAAAATCTTCCGTGAAGCGGGGCTTCCTGATGGTGTCATCAATTTAGTATACGTATCAGGACCAGATGCCGGTGATGTGATTTTCCAACATCCTGATTTCGCCGGTATCCACTTTACTGGTTCAACAGGTGTATTCCAGGATATCTGGAAAACAATCGGTGACAATATTCACCGTTACAAAACTTATCCACGTATTGTCGGTGAGACAGGTGGTAAAGACTTTATCGTTGTGCACCCTTCAGCAGATCTAAAAGCAGCAAATACAGCTTTGGTTCGTGGCGCATTTGAATATCAAGGTCAGAAATGTTCAGCAGCGTCACGTGCATATATTCCTAAATCATTGTGGCCAGCATTAAAAGAGTCAATGGCTAACGACGTGAAGTCATTTACAATTGGTGGAACAGAAGATTTTACAAATTTCATCAATGCCGTTATCGATGAGAAGTCATTTGATAAATTAGCAAAATACATCGATCGTGCGAAAGAGTCCAATGAAGCAGAGATCGTCGTTGGTGGTACTTATGATAAGTCTAAAGGCTACTTCATTCATCCAACGATCATTGAAGCTTCAAAGCCAGATTATGAAACAATGGTTGAAGAATTGTTTGGGCCGGTATTGACGGTATACGTTTATGAGGATGCTAAGTTCGAGGAAACATTAGATATCGTTGATAAAACCTCGATCTATGCATTGACCGGTTCTATTATCGCACAAGACCGCTATGCCATTAATTTAGCTACGGATAAATTAAGACATGCTGCCGGTAACTTCTATGTGAATGATAAGTGTACCGGTGCTGTGGTAGGGCAACAGCCATTTGGCGGTGCGAGAGGTTCAGGTACAAACGACAAAGCTGGATCTATGATCAACCTGTTGCGTTGGGTATCTCCGCGTACAATCAAAGAAACATTCAATCCGGATACGGATTATAGATATCCTTTCTTAGAAAAAGGCGAATAAAAATACCTAAAAGATTATCCGCTACGAATGGGTAAGGTTTTGTATAAAGCTGATGCCAATCAGAACGGGTATATCCAAAGAAGGCAGTCCATTACTGGACTGCCTTTTTATTTTTTAAACTGCCCCAGTTCGGTTCCATCGTCACGCGTCATCCGGATGGCTAATGATTTCGCAGATGCCGAAATATCAATAATTGTTCTTTTGCCGGCTTTCGGTCCACCACCGATAAATACTGGATAATTATGATCTTTATCTGCGGGGTAGTATCCGTATTGATGTGTATGCCCTGAGACCATCGCATCTATTTTGTATTTCTGAAATAAAGGATGGAAGCATTCCCGATTATGTAATGTGCCATGCCAGTCGTCTGAATGGAATATCGGAATATGGCTGATAACCACGGTATGTTGTGCGGATTTTCTTTCCTTGGACTGTAAGACAGTTTCGAGCCACTTTGCCTGCTCTTTCCTGTAATTGTCGTAATCTACGGTACCGGCATATACTTCATGGTTATCAGGTTTATCTTCACCACTGTCCAGCATGATCCAGAAAATAGGACCTCTTTTAAAAGCTTGATAGTATTTATTATTGGGATAACCAAAGTACCGTTTGAAATGACGGGCGAAAGAACCCCTCGTTTCATGGTTGCCACGGTTCATAATAAAAGGTTTCTCCATGGCGAAGAATTCGATGGGTTTCAATAATTTTTCCGTAATATCTTCCTGATTGCTCACATAGTGAAAGGAGTCTCCATTCAGGACAAAGAAATCATAGATTGAGCTATCTTGATTTGGTACAAGATCACGATAGCTACTTTTTTCTTCATGAACATCGTTGTAGACCAGGCAACGGATTTGCTCTTGATCGTTTTTTGCTAGTTTAGCCTCAAAGATTGGTGTTTGGATTTCTTGCGCATAGACAATCTTATACGGATCAAATTTTTGGATTTCCTTTGCCCGGATACGATAGCGGAAAGATCGGGGAGCTTCATCGATAGTGAAGTGAAAGAAATCTGTATTTGCATTGATCATACCATCTTCGGATTGGTGGATCGTTTGCTGTACATTACCGGCACTGTCAAGGATTTCCAGCCAGGCCAAGGCGGGTTTACTCAGAATCGTAAAAATGCTGATGCCGGTTGCCGTCTGATTCTGTAAATAAGCAGGCACTATAAAATTAAAATCTCCTTCCGGATTTTCTGTTGCTTTTTCTTTAGCGACGCTAATGTTGGGTAGTGTAATTCCCACGAGTGCTAGCGCTTCTAAAAATCTTCTTCTATTAAAATTCATAGGGGTTATTTAATGTCGATTTCAACATATAATGGTCGATGGTCACTCGCATATTTTTCTTCTAGAACGTGGTGGTTGGCGAACTTGGGATGTGAGGCGCTGTTGACCATAATATAGTCTATTTCGGTACTTGGCTTATCTTGCGGAAAAGTAAAACCATTTTGGCTCGTTGTTTTTGTGAATAAGGTGCCGAGCTCTTTAATTGCAGGATCAGTGGGTTCGGAGTTTAAATCGCCGACCAGGATAATAGGTCGTTTTTCATTTTTAAAACGTGATGTAATGAACTTTGCCTGTGCGATCTTGTTCTTGTCTTTTAGATCCAGGTGCGTGTTTGCAAATAGGATTTTCTTTTTGTTGATACGCACTTCAACAATGGATAAGCTTCGTTGTTCACTTTCGACCGGAGAAGGAAGAAAATGCTTTTCTACATGTTCTATCCGATGTTTTGACAATATCGCAGTACCATATTCACCTTTCTCGAGATCTATTCCTTTTGAGAAAATGTAGTGCATTCCCGTTAGTTCAGCCAATTTTTTCGCTTGATCCTCATTGTAGGATCGCGCCAGGTTGACATCAATTTCTTGCAAACCGACTAGGTCCGCATTACTGTTTTTAATAATTTGAGCGATGGTATCGAGATTGACAACAGATTCCTTTTCTGAGGGGGGATTTCCATGATGAATATTAAAGGAAAGCACACGGATTTTTTGTGCACTGAGATGAAATATTGATCCGAAAAGGACCAATATAAATACAATGAGCTTATGATTCATTTTTCAAAATTAAGTTTAGAATGAAGTCAGCGATTTATGTTCGCTGTGCTAAAAATAATAAAATCTTACAGGACAAACTCAAAAGTTTGGACATGTAACAAAATAATCATTTAAACTTAATCGTGATTATGTGAGGGGAGCGGAAAAAAATAGCCATCCCTAAAGGATGGCCACCTACATTATACTAATTTTTACAGGAACTAGTCTTCATTTTCCTCTACATGAAGCATAGGATCTTCTCCTGTTACTTCCGTACGGATTTTTGCCTCAAGTTCGTCCATTAGATCTGGATTGTCAAACAATAGGGCTTTTACGGCATCTCTACCTTGTCCTAATTTGGTTTCACCGTAGCTAAACCAAGAACCCGCTTTTTTGATGATACCATATTCAACACCTAAGTCAATGATTTCACCGACTTTGGAGATACCCTCCCCAAAGATGATATCAAACTCCGCAATACGGAAAGGAGGTGCGACTTTATTTTTTACAATTTTAACTTTAACACGGTTACCGGATACCTCGTCAGAATCTTTAATCTGCGACGTACGACGGATATCCAAACGTACAGAAGCATAGAACTTCAATGCGTTACCACCTGTTGTTGTTTCAGGGTTACCGAACATCACTCCAATTTTTTCACGCAATTGGTTGATGAAAATACAGCAACAGTTGGTTTTGGAAATTGTTCCCGTCAACTTACGTAAAGCTTGAGACATTAAACGGGCTTGAAGACCCATTTTTGAATCACCCATTTCACCTTCAATCTCACCTTTAGGTACTAATGCGGCTACAGAGTCAATAACAATGACGTCGATGGCACCTGAACGGATTAAATTGTCTGCAATTTCTAACCCCTGCTCACCATTATCAGGTTGAGAAATTAATAAGTTCTCAACATCAACACCAAGCTTTTGCGCGTAATATTTGTCAAAAGCGTGTTCAGCGTCAATAATTGCTGCAATACCGCCTTTTTTCTGTGCTTCAGCAACAATGTGCGTTGCTAATGTCGTTTTACCCGAAGATTCGGGTCCATATATTTCAATGATACGTCCTTTTGGAACACCGCCAATTCCCAAAGCGATATCCAATCCTAAGGACCCTGTAGAAATCGCCTCGATAGGCTCAACAGCTGTATCTCCTAATTTCATAATCGAACCTTTTCCAAAGCTCTTTTCCAATTTATCTAACGTCAGCTGTAACGCCTTTAATTTATCTGTGTTGCTCATATTTTTAGTATATATTTATCAAAATTAAAAATAAAAAAGAATAAACCAAATATTTCCACTAAAAAAATTAGTTTTTTGTTTCTATCACGCTTGGAGCACTTTTTATGTGATGGGTTTTCTCAAAGTATTTACACATATAAGTAATCGGGCATTTTTCGCAAAGTGGTTTTCGGGCCAGACAAATATATCGTCCATGCAAGATCAACCAATGGTGCGCAACAGCAATGGTCTCTTTCGGGAGATTTTTGACTAATTGTTTCTCTACCGCCAATGGAGTTGTTGCACGGTAGGTTAAGCCAAGCCGGTTAGCCACACGGAATACATGCGTATCGACTGCCATTGCAGGATTATGATAGACAACAGACGAAATGACATTAGCGGTTTTTCTACCTACCCCGGGCAGCTTGACCAAATCCTCAATCTGCTCAGGCACGATATTGTTAAATTTTTCAATAAGCATTTGTGCCATTCCGACAAGATGCTTGGCTTTGTTATTTGGATAGCTTACCGAGCGGATATAAGTAAATACTTCATCGACGCTTGAAGCGGCTAAAGTATGTGCATCGGGGTAACGTTCGAATAGCTTTGGCGTGATCTGATTAATTCTCTTGTCGGTACATTGGGCCGATAGAATAACAGCGACAAGCAATTCATACGGATTACTATAGTTGAGTTCTGTCTGCGCATCCGGATTATTTTTGGAAAAATATTCCACAAAAGCTTTGTATCGTTCTTGTTTTAACATCACTCCAAAACTAGCCAAAATTTCTATCAAAAAAGAAAACTTAACGCTTACACACGGCTCATCGAGCGGATTAATTTGGAATACAAATGGATTGCGATAATAGGCGTGTGGGCTGAAGTCTATCGGGTATTTTAGAAATACGGTAGTGGTACTTATCTGCTTAGATAATAGGAGGGAGATAAACTGGTATTATTTCAATAAATAAGGCCTAATCTCTGGATTAGGCCTTTCTTTTTTCCATTTGTTTGGAATATTCCATGATATTCGCAATACATTTTTTGCTTGGATTAAGCAACATTTTGGGTAATTGAAGTTTCAATTCATTTTCTATATCCTCGTCAGTCATTACCTTCTCGTTTTGGGTTAGCAAATTTTGAACTTCGTTTTCTGATTGGGTAAAGTTTTCTACCATAAGCATCTTGAGTTTTGTCCCTGTAAGTTAATTAATTAAACGGACAAAAGATGGTTTTGGTATACAAAAAACGAGAATAATATTTATTTTTTCTTTTTACTACTAAATTCTTCAGCCTTAAGAATCGCATTATATGCATTAACGATTCCTCCAGTGACAGAGATATCTGCTAATTTGACCATTCTTGTTGCATCTTCACCTACCTTGACCTGAACCATTCCCACCGGTTTTTCCACAGATTCCAAAATGACCTGTTTGGTTTCCACAGCTGAGAGATTCGGATAGTAGGAGCGTATCATAGCTGCCAGTCCGGCAACTACAGGAGCAGCCATACTTGTTCCTTGTTCTTCTTTATACTGCGAATCTGGAATAGTGGAATTGATCTGCACACCGGGAGCAAATACATCAACTGAATTTTTACCATAATTGGAAAAATCGGCTAAAAGCGCGTTGTCCGGATATAAGCCCGTTGCGCCCACGGTGATCCAGTTGTTTGCGATACCGGTAGTATCCCCCTTTGCATCGGTGTAGTATTTCATCGGAAAATTTGGTTCCACGTCATTATCCTCACTGTCATTCCCCGCTGCATGTACCAATAAGACATCCTTGGACTCGGCATATTTAACGGCCTCATCCACGGTCTGCTTGTTGTGTGCATAGCTTTTTCCGAAACTCATATTGAGCACTTTTGCGCCATTGTCTACTGCATAACGGATTGCATTTGCGACATCTTTATCGCGTTCATCACCGTCCGGAACCAAACGTACAGCTAAAATTTTGACATTGTCTGCAACGCCATTGATGCCAATGTTGTTGTTGCGACTGGCGCCAATAATACCGGCCACATGGCTGCCATGAAGTGCATCAGGCCCCTTCACATCGGCATTTCCGTAATAACGTTCGGAGGCATCCTCGTAATTGTCGCCAACAATGGGACGGGAATCGTATTCCTTGTTCAAATGGTATTCCACCTGATTGTTGAAATATTTTGCACCCTCCGTGATATCATCAAAAAACTTGACAAAACCGTTGGTTTGAATCTCATCTTTCGCATAACTAAGTGCGATACGTTGATTATTCGATTTTGGGTTGAAATTCTCTAGATCGGTCAAGGTGATTTCTGCTGGTTTTTTACCTATTTCACGGACCACGGCGTCTAGGTTGCGTTTAAGGGCATCATAGGAAAACTGCCCCATTTTGGCTTCTTCTAGCTTGTTCTTGTACTTAACGACCATCTTTTGATAGACCAAAAAAGCTTTCCTGTCGGCTTCATTCAGTTCTGTCGTAGGGGTGACACCCGCAAATTTTTTATCTAAAATCCTTAATTGCCTCGTAAGTTCCAGGTTGTCAAATTGAACATCCTTCCCATCGGCATTGCCAATAAAGTTCCAGCCGTACTTGTCATTGATATAGCCATTACCATCATTATCTTTCCCATTGGTAAGACTGTCCTTTGGGTTGATCCAAACGACATCCTTCAGATCCTCGTGAAAGACATCCACGCCACCGTCCAAAACCCCAACAATGACAGGAGTTGATTTTTTTCCCTTTAATAAAGTTTTATAGGCTTTCTCCGTACTGATTCCCATGACACCATCCGTTTGGTAATCCAGGTTGTACCAATTTGGAGGTACAGATTCACTTTGAGCAAACGAGATTACCGGCAACACGCCCAAGGCAATCAGATATAATGATTTCTTTAAATTCATGCAATTTTCTCCTAGCATTGTAGCAAAGATAGTATTAATGCCTCTGATGAATTGTTAATTTTTATTAAAAGTGACTTTTCGTGCCCTTAACGGGATAGACCGCAAAGATGTGTATTGCGAAATCTGAAAAATTATAGGACGGCCTAAAACCAGTCGGACGTATTTAAAATATCGTTTTGATATGTTTAAATAAATGCGTTAAATTGAGTCCCTTTGGGAGATCGTGCGATTATGAGGAACGAAAATATAATAAGCGGTTTCTTTAATTAGAAAGACGATATTTAGCGAATTTATAGCGTATATGCAACATAACAATAATGTACAATGGCCGGAAGTTTCAGCGCCGATAGCTGCAACACATCCATATAAAAGACAGATTCATGGTGATACCGTCGTGGATAACTATTACTGGATGATTGACTATTTTAAAAAGGGGCCCAGATCGGAGGCAGTGATCAATTATCTGAACGAAGAAAACGCCTATACCACTGCAATGCTAAAAGATACGGAATCTTTTCAGGAAGACTTATTTCTGGAAATGAAATCCCGGATCAAGGAAAAAGACGAGTCCGTACCTTACTTTAAGAACGGTTATTATTATTACAGTAGAACTGAGGAGGGATATCAATATTTTAAATTTTGCCGCAAGAAGGGGTGTTTGGATGCCGACGAAGAATTATTATTGGATATTGACAACCTAGCGGAAGGATATGCTTATTACACTGCAAAGGGGTTTTCAATTAGTCCGGACAATCGTTTGCTGGCTTTTAGTGTGGATACAGTTTCCAGAAGGGAATATACCATATACATTAAGAATCTGGAGACAGGTGAGATTTACCCTGATCGGATTGTTAATACGGAAGGTACTGCAATCTGGGGGAATGATAACCAGACACTGTTTTATACAGCGAAGAATCCAGTAACACTACTGAGTGAAAAAATTATGCGGCATTCACTGGGCACGGACGTTTCAGCAGATGTATGTGTTTATGAAGAAAGAGATAATACAAATTACATCGCGGTCGGTAAATCAAAAAATGGTAAATACATTATCATCAGTTCCGAAAGTACCCTATCCTCCGAGATATGGTTGTTGGATGCCGATCTTCCCAATAATGATTTTAAGGTCTTTCAACCACGCCGGAAGGATGTGCTTTATACCATAGTCCCTTTGGAAGATCGTTTTTTGATACTGACCAATGATGACGCTATTAACTTCCGGGTGATGCAATGTCCGTTAAACAAAACGGGGCGCGAACATTGGACTACTTTCTTGGCACATCGTCCAGATGTGCTGGTGAGTGACATTGAAGAGTTTAAGTCTTTTTTGGCAATAGCCGAACGAAAAGATGGATTGACCCAGTTGGCGATCTATAATTTGAGCAGTCTGGAACAGCATTATTTGGATTTTGGAGAGGTAGCCTATACGGTATATCCGGGGATAAATGTCGAATACAATACGGAAAGTCTGCGTTATGGATATACCTCTTTGGTGACGCCAAGTTCCGTCTACGAATATAACATGCGGGATCGGAGCAAAGTATTGCTAAAGCAGCAGGAAGTTCTGGGCGGCTATGACCGGGCAGCTTATAAGACTGAGCGTATCTATGCCCCCGCGAGGGATGGTGTAAAAGTGCCTATTTCTCTCGTTTATAAGGAAGGGACCAAATTAGATGGCACAGCGCCGTTATTACAGTATGCTTATGGTTCCTATGGTGCATCGATGGATCCTAGTTTTTCCAGCAATCGCTTGAGTTTATTGGACCGTGGATTTATTTATGCACTGGCACATATCCGTGGTGGTGAAGAAATGGGACGTCAGTGGTATGAGGATGGGAAAATGATGCGTAAAATGAATACTTTTAATGATTTTGTGGATTGTGGAAGGCATCTTATTGAACAGGGCTACACTTCTCCAAACCACCTTTATGCACAAGGAGGAAGCGCAGGTGGATTATTGATGGGTGTTGTTGCGAATATTGCTGCAGCGCAATATCATGGTATCATAGCTCAAGTCCCTTTTGTGGATGTTGTGAATACCATGTTGGATGAGACAATACCATTAACGACGAATGAGTATGATGAATGGGGCAATCCCAATGAGTCGGATGCTTATTTTTATATGAAAAGTTATTCGCCCTATGAGAATATTGAACCGAAAGAATATCCAAATATGTTGGTTACCACTGGACTACATGATAGCCAAGTTCAATATTTTGAGCCCGCCAAATGGGTGGCAAAATTACGGACAGTCAAAACGGGTAAGTCTGTTCTGTTCTTGAAGACAGATATGGATTATGGACATGGCGGCGCTTCGGGAAGATTTGACTATTTGAAGGAGATCGCGCTAGAATATGCTTTTTTGTTTAAGCTGGAAGGGATCGACCACTAAACTGATAGAGTACGACAACAATAAAAAAGCGGCATTGCCGCTTTTTTATTGTTGAGCATGATTGATGCTGTCCTGCTGTTTTTGTAAACGTTCTTCACGTTCGATTTCTCTGGAATCGATCTGATGTTGTTGATAGTTGTCCATCGCAACTTTGCTCGCTTTTTGCGACACATAGATGGCAAGTATAGCAACCACAGTAATGATTGCGAGTCCCCAGGCATATTTACGTTTGTCCTGTTTGACAAGCCAATACATAAAGACGATATAAGGTACAGCAAAAATAATATAGAAAATTAAACTCGGTGACATGCTATTTTCCTCTAAATGATGTATACAAAAGTATCGTTTTTGTCCAAAAATAACGAACCCGTGGAAAAAACTCCCCTTATCAATTGATAAAGCCTTAAACCTTTATCGATTTTATTGTCAAATTAATATCGTCTGAAGCTAAGGGGTAGACTGGGGTTGTCAATAATTAATTGCTTGAAAATGAAGGGTACAGGGCTGTTTTGATGCCTGATTGTAATTTTTTGATTTTTGCAAAAAATCCATGATAATATTGTGGAAAAGAAAAAAATATTTTTATACATTTGCAACGTCAGAAACAAATTGACAGAGAAATAAAATGAAACAGAGCAAAAAGAACGACTATTCTTATACTCAAACTTTTGAGAAGTTTATGAGGAAGGTGTTTTGTGCTTTCATTTTCGTAGAAATACCTGTTTTACGCTTCCGACGACCCATACTACCTCGGGCTTGATTTGAGGTAGTGAATCTTCCAAACAAGGCCATGATTGTCCGATGGTTTTGAATCCATTATTTTAATTTATTCAGTAACAAAACACGACAGTAGTTGTTGTTTTATTATTAGGGTCGTAAGTCAATGACTATATCAGATTTTTTAATTATTCCGGCTAAACCTGAGCATGCACATTATGCAGAGGTTATTTGCAACGAAATGTTCGAGTCTGCAAAGGCTCGTGGTACTGGTATTGCACGTCGTAAACCAGAGTATGTTGCCAACAAAATGAATGAAGGTAAAGCAGTGATTGCTTTACATAGGGACGGTCGATGGGCAGGCTTCTGTTATATTGAAACTTGGGGCCATGGCGATTACGTTGCAAATTCTGGACTTATAGTCAATCCCGAATTTCGAAAGGTAGGTTTGGCAAAAGCCATTAAGAAAAGGGTATTTGATCTGTCTCGTGAAAAATATCCCAAAGCAAAGATATTTGGTTTGACCACAGGTTTTGCCGTCATGAAAATTAATTCAGAACTTGGATACGAACCCGTACCTTATTCAGAATTGACGAACGATGATGAATTTTGGAAAGGCTGTCAGAGTTGTGTGAATTATGAAATTTTAATGAGCAAAGACCGTAAGAATTGTATGTGTACGGCCATGCTCTGGGATCCGGAGGAAAAAGAACGTGAGCTGAAAGAAAAGATCCAGCGTAAACATGAAGCAAAGGAGCGTTTGGAGCGAATCACACAAAAACAATCCTTGTTAAAACGTATTCAGGCAAAGTTCTGGAAATCGGCCAATAAATTCATTGCGGTCAATTTTCCAAAGCATAATAAAGTTGCAAAAGGATTTTAATAACTTTAACAGGAGAAACCGGGTGTCACCCATCTTTCTCCGCAAAAATCATACATAGCATGTCAACTGGCGTAGCAGCCATTGAAAATAAATAATGAACAGCGATGAAACGCTCAGCCTAAGGCTCAAATAGAACCGGATTGGTTGATAATAGTTTCACTGCAATAAAAAACAATTTATCTCAATGAAAAAAGTAGTTTTAGCATTTAGCGGAGGATTAGATACTTCGTTTTGTTGTATTTATCTTACGCAAGATTTAGGTTTGGAGGTTCATTCCGTAGTCGTAAATACAGGTGGTTTTTCGGATGAAGAATTGAAGACGATTGAAGCACGTGCATATGCATTAGGCGTAAAATCACATACGGCGATTGACGAAACAGCAGACTATTACCGCGAAACTATTAAATACTTGATCTTTGGTAATGTGCTGAAAAATGCGACTTACCCGCTGTCAGTGTCCGCTGAACGCGTATGTCAGGCCACTGCCATTGCAAACTATGCAAAGAAAATCGGTGCTGAATGTGTTGCGCATGGTTCTACAGGGGCCGGAAATGATCAGGTACGTTTTGACATGATTTTCCAGACCTTGATCCCAGGGGTTGAAATTATCACACCTATCCGTGATCTGCAGTTATCCCGCGAAGCGGAAATAGAATACCTGAATAAACATGGTGTTGAATATTCTGCCGAAAAAGCTAAATATTCGATCAATAAAGGCCTTTGGGGTACGTCTGTAGGTGGGGCGGAAACATTGACATCCAACCAATATCTACCCGAATCAGCTTGGCCTACGCCAGTGACTTCTTCAGAACCCCAACAAATCACAATAGATTTTGAAAAGGGCGAGCCAGTTGCTTTAAACGGCGAGAACATGTCATCTGTTAAAGTCATTCAGGAATTGCAGGCGATTGCACAACCTTATGGCATCGGTCGCGATATTCACGTAGGTGATACAATTATCGGTATCAAAGGTCGTGTAGGCTTTGAAGCGGCCGCTTCAGTCATTTTGATTAAGGCACACCACACCCTGGAAAAACATACTTTGACCAAATGGCAATTATCCTGGAAAGATCAAATCGCTGCTTTCTACGGAAATTATATGCACGAAGGACAAATGCACGATCCTGTCATGCGCGATATTGAAGCATTCTTACAGTCTTCACAGGACACTGTAACGGGCCGTGTGATCGTTGAATTGCACCCTTATCGTTTTGTTGTGATTGGTATTGAGTCGGAGCATGATTTAATGTCCAATAAATTCGGTAGTTACGGGGAGATGAATAAAGGTTATACTGGTGATGATGTGAAAGGCTTCTCCAAAATTTTTGGAAATCAAACTATAATCTGGCATAAAGTAAACAATAAGTAAAAAGTCAAAATTAAAAAAGGGAGATAGTTGGTAAGTCTTTGACCTGAACCGCCAAAGGCTCATATCTCACATCTAAATACTAAAAAATGATAAAAGTAGGAATCGTTGGTTCGGCAGGGTATACAGGTGGCGAATTATTGCGCGTTTTGATCTACCATCCTGAGGTGGAGATTATATTCGCCAATAGTGCTTCCAACGCTGGAAACAAATTATATGAAGTACACAATGATTTATTCGGAGATACTGAGCTGACCTTCTCTTCTGATTTTCATTCCGATATTGATGTATTGTTCTTATGTGTCGGGCATGGCGATGCACGCAAATTTTTGGATACGAATCCAGTTGCGGCATCTGTAAAGATTATTGATCTTTCGCAAGATTATCGCCTTCGCGCAAATACCGCTTATCAAGGACAGCAATTTGTTTATGGACTTCCGGAGCTAAACAAGGAAGCGATCAAATCTGCGCAGTATATTGCTAATCCGGGTTGCTTTGCAACAAACATTCAATTGGCATTATTGCCGTTGGCAAGTAAGGGCTTGTTGCCAGATCAGATTCACGTTAATGCGACAACGGGATCTACCGGTGCCGGACAGAAGCCCGGGGCGACCACACATTTCTCTTGGCGTAACAACAATCTTTCTGCATACAAGTCTTTCGAGCATCAACACCTACAGGAAATTTCGGAGTCATTGGATCAATTGCAAAGTGGATTTTTGCCAGCGTCTGATGATTCATTATTAGCACGTGCGGCAGAAAGAATAAATTTCGTACCACAGCGTGGTGACTTTACTCGGGGAATTTTCTCAGCGATTTATGTTGATACTGATTTGACGGAGGAGCAAGCTTACGAATTGTACGAAGGCTATTATGCCACACATCCATTTACGCACGTTAGCCGTAGCAATATTGACCTCAAACAAGTGGTAAATACCAATAAAAGTATTATCCACTTGGAGAAACATGGGAATAAGTTGCTGATCTTAAATGCTACCGATAATTTGTTGAAAGGAGCATCTGGTCAAGCCGTACAAAATATGAACCTCATGTTCGGATTGAATGAGCGTATGGGATTAAATTTGAAAAGTGTTGGTTTTTAATTGTTTAGAGCTTATTCAACAGCAGTATTAACAGGCTGTGAATAATCGAAATAGTAAAATCCTGATAAAATACAGTTATCAACATAGTTATTAACGCTGTGTGGAAAAGTGAAGCGGGCAACCGCTTCACTTTTTTTATGCCCGACGCCGATTTGTATAAAGCTAATGCGGGCGTAATAGGCATGACCATCGTGAATAGATTTCCACATCTTTTCAACTATCCGGTTAAGATAACGAAAGAAAATGCGTTTCGGCAATATGCCAATGCAAGTCGTATGATGCGGTATCTGAAATTTATTAGTGTTGTTATTTTGGGTGTAATCAGCTTCAAGACCATTCGAAATGCAGCCGGAACTTCAGATGAGCTGGGCGAATGGTTTTTTATTTTATTTGAGATTCAAACGGAGCTACGCTAATATCTTTCATAAATCTTTTTAATAGCGGGTTGATTATCGCTGCTTTTTTACACAATCGATTGATATACATTTCCTTTCTTTTTCTGTCAATCTAACCCTTATCTTCATTAAAGTAATACTATTTCCAAAGACCGATTTAAACGAGCGTTCATATCAGCGTAATAGATATGAGCTAACTTGGCGCCTATAAAACCTCAGCTGAGGCGACATAAATGGCTAAGGTAACAGACAAAAGATATAATAAAAATAAAAAATGAAAAGAAAACTCTTTATCAGGCTCCTCTTCGTTGGTGCCTTATCTTGCCTTTCATTAGGTGGTAATGCGCAGACTTCTATAAAATCCTATTCTGTTCCACTTGCGGGCAATGCTTTCATTACTACCGGACAAAATGGCGGTGCAGAAATTTCAGGACGCAATGGACTGGTGAAATGGTCAAGCGATCAGAGCATCACATCGGTGTATTTCAGAACTGAGAAAACCGGAAATCTTGAATTAAAGCTCAAAGCAAAAGTTGATGCTGGAAATACCTCCAAAATAGAGATTTCTGCCTTGGGAAAAAGGAGCTCCTTAGATATAAAAGAAACTGAGTTATCCGAAACAGCAGCCTTGTCAATTGATGTCAAAGCCCCGGGCTATATACAGGTGAATTTAAAAGGATTAAGTAAGTCGGGGAGTAACTTTGCCGACGTAACGGAATTAATTGTCAGTGGAGAAGCAGCATCTGAAGGCCTTATCTATTCAAATGATCCTGATTATTACTATTGGTCGCGTCGTGGTCCTTCCTGTCATTTAAATTATACGGTACCTAGTGAAGGAAATGTCAGCTATTATTATAATGAGGTAACCGTCCCCAAAGGAGAAGATAAAATCGGTTCATATTTTATGGCGAACGGTTTTGGCGAAGGCTATTTTGGTATACAGGTGAATTCGGAGACGGAACGCCGTATTCTTTTTTCAGTTTGGAGCCCCTTTCATACAGATGATCCGAAAAGTATTCCGGAGGAGCAAAAAATCCATTTGTTGAAGAAAGGAAAAGACGTCCAAACGGGCGAATTTGGCAATGAAGGGTCTGGTGGACAGAGTTACCGGAAATATTTCTGGAAAGCGGGTGAAACCTATAAATTCTTGTTGAAAGGTACCCCGGATGGAAAAGGGAATACAGACTATACCGCCTGGTTTTTTGTACCTGAGGAAAACGCATGGAATGTGATCGCCAGTTTCAAACGTCCGCAAACAAATACTTATTTAAAGAGATTTCATAGTTTTCTGGAGAATTTTAGCCCGAATCAGGGATATTTAGAAAGACAGGTAGAATTTAAAAACCAATGGGTTTATGACGGCCAATGGCGCCCTGTCCAATCTGCTTCATTCAGTGTTGATAATACCTATCGCGCCAATCAGCGTATTGATGCCATCAGCGGTACAACTAAACATGGCTATTTTCTTAGAAATGGCGGTTTCTTTAATGAAATTGTCAAACCTGGAAGTAAGTTTGAGGTTGTCAATAAAAACACAGCCCCAAAAATTGATTTTGATAAACTGCCTTAATGGCTAAATCTGTCCCTGAAAGCCGGAGATGTAGCATAAAAAACGAAAGAGTCGCATTGAAATGCGACTCTTTTCGGTATGTTATGACCTATTTATTGCGCAGAGAGTTTAATATCTCGTTCTATAGATATATTATCTCCCGTAATCGCATTGCCTTCTTTATCGACCAACGTTAATTTTATCTTATTATTTCCCATTGGCAAACCTTTGATTTCGTAAGGGCCCCATTTATCCAAAGTAAATGTCTGTCCATTGATATCTGCGGTAATCTTATTTCCGTCTGGAGCAATACTGGTGTTGACTAAATAGAAATCCAGGAGTAAATTTTTTGTTTCATCGCCTTTGTATTCCCCTTTTGGACGGGAGTAAAATAGAGATGGTTCTTTGGGGGTTGGCTCCTGTGTCAATTTTCCTGTGGCATCTATCTTGAATTTAATCAATTTTGAAGCTTCACTTGTTTTAATGGATTCGTGGTAAGACCGTGACAAAAATGAAAGTAAATAGTGCTCCGAATTTAAAGCCAAAGTAACGGAGTGTTCAGGTTTATATAATGCTGTATAGGGCTTATTATCCAGAATAAAGTGAATATGTTGTCCATCATGCGAGTTGGCCATGTGAGCAGCATGCGCATCTTCTGTCATTTCTGTCAGCTTGAAGTTTTTAACCGTGTATTTCACGGTGACTTTTGCAGAGTCTGCACCTACTTTTTCTGCAGTTATAGAAGCGATTTCGAGATTTGCTCCGGGAAATTGTTTTGAATCTGCAATTGGATTAACTGAAATGGAATCCATTTTCTGTGCAGTAGTCGTATCGGTGTCACCCATGGAATCAGTATGGTCAGCACCTTTATTGGATGAATTATTACATCCGACGGCTCCCATTAACAATACTAATGCAGCGGCAATGGCTGTAATTCTGTAGTACTTCATAATTTTTTTATTTAAATTTTATTGTTCAGCATCTTAAATAACAATAGCTAAGCGTATTTTGTTTGTAATAATGCTAAAACAACTAACCAGTTTGTGAGCAAGCGGTATATAAACAAGAATAATCCCTGTTTATTTGCTTTCTCAACACGAAAGAGTAACGTGTTTAATGACCTGTTATTTGAATAAATGAATATTTTAAAAAAATATTCATATTAGATGTAATGAATCATCAAGTTGAAATGTCTTGATTATGTGACGAAGGTATGGAAGGGATGGGGGCTAGTTATTACTAAATACTAAAAATGAACCAAGAACAATTTAAAAATACCGTTTTCGTCCATAAGGATAAGCTATTTCGCTTTGCGAAACGGATCTTGGTTGATGACGATGAGGCCTTCGATGCTGTGCAGAATGTCATGATGCGGTTGTGGAAATTGAAAGATCAGCTACATCAGTATAAAAATGTCGAAGCTTTCTGTATGCAAAGTGTTAAAAATGAAGCGTTGAACCGGATTAAAAGAGATAAAGTGAGAGCAGACTACGTTGATCAATATCAAGTAGTTTCGATGACGGAGAATACGGTTGGAAATACCAAAGAAATTATTCTGGAGATGATCAATTCCCTTCCCGAAAAACAACGTCTGGTTATGCATTTGCGCGATGTGGAAGATTATGATATTGATGAAATCGTTGAAGTATTGGATATGGGTGAGTCGGCAGTTAGAGTCAATTTAATGCGTGCAAGACAGAAGGTAAAAGAGCAGTTGACAAAGTTATTCGATTATGAAAGAACGCGAGTTTATTCAGATAAAAAATAGATCCTGTAGTTTCATGATTATACAAAATAAGATAGGTGGTGATGAAAGATAAAAAATTAAAGGAATTAGAAGACAAGTACTTTAATGGCCAGTCGTCGTTAGAGGAAGAAGGCGAGTTGAAAAACTCGGATCATGTTTTTTTTCAAACTTTGAATCAAGAAAAGAATGTTAAAATGGACTGGTCCTTTGATGACTTCGAAAGTCAGATCAATGCGGATAAAAAGCTTATTGTACGGTGGAAATATAGCTGGGTGAAATATGCGGCAGCAGCGGTTCTTTTAATGACCATTGGAATCGCACTATTCCTGAATCAGAAGCCCACGATCGAGGAGCCGGTGCTCGTAGAAAAGAACATGAAAGATTTAAAACCTGCGAAAAATAAGCCTATCGAACATCAAAATACGGAAGCAGCGAATCCCAATCCTAATGATAGGATATTGTCAGATGGAAGTCGGACGGCAATGCAAACAGCAGAAACTTTCAAACGTCCAAAAATTAAAAAACAAGCCAAAGATAGGACAGCGAAGAAGGAAGTCGTGACTGAAAATTTGGAATCAACCACAGGACAGACTTATCAAGCAGATTATGTTGTATTAAATGGTAAACCCGTTGCCAACGAAGAGGAAGCTGTGGAATTGACCCTGAGGTCATTGGGATTGCTGGCGAATAACCTGGAAAATGGAGTAGATAAAGCAATGAATATAAAACAAATGTCAATATCGATTAACTAAAATAATATGAAAGGATTATTAATAGCTTGCCTATTACTTGTAGCAAGTATGGCAAACGCACAAATTTCCAAGTTGGATAAACTCTTCGAGCAATATCAGGGGAAAAAGGGAGTGACCACACTTAAAATTGGAGCCCCTATGTTCAAGTTGTTAGGGAATTTAAAAATTGATGACGAGGATATGCAGAAAATTACGCCTTTACTCAAAAACGTAAAATCCTTGCGGATGCTGATCGTCGAGGATGGCGAGGACAAAAATTTGACTTCAGTCATTCGGAGCGCAGTCTCCAATCTCAAGTATGAGGAATTGATGACCCTTAATAGTGATGGTGAGGATATCCGTTTTCTGGTTGAAAATATATCCGCAAATTCTGATATTCTCAATAATTTGCTTTTGACAATCAATGGTGATGGCCAAAACTTGTTTATGATTTTGGATGGAGCTATACCGTTGAAGGAAGTGACTGGTTTGGTGAACGAAAATAACAATAAAAAGTAGATATTATGAAAAGATTACTAACATTGTTATGCCTAATTGGAGTGCTTTCTTCATTGCAGTCCTGTATGATTAGAAAAGGATCCAATATGGATTACGTGAGAGGATCCAATATTTCAAATAACGCGGAGATTGTTGCCATAAATTTGCCGATGTGGTTAACGAAACCGTTTATCAAAAAAGCGTTAAAGGATGATAACGACGAGGAATCACGAGCGATGACTGCAATCGTCAAAAAACTGAAAAAATTCAGGATGATGACATTATCAAACAATGACCAGGAAAAAAATGCGCTGATTTTGGAGGATTACCACAAATATCTAAAAAAGAACAAATTTGAGGAACTGCTGGTGATCAACAGCGAGGGGGAAGAGATATCAATTAATGCACGTATTGACAAAGATAATGTGATCAGTAGGGTTTCACTTTTGGTACACGACGAAGGCGATGAAAGCGTATTTATGGATATTAAAGGCAAATTTTCATTGGATGAACTTATCCAGGGATTGAATAAGATAAAATCGAAGGATAAAAAGCTGTCCACCAAATTGGCTGATACCCATACTGTAGTTCAACAGGAACTTTAGCTGAGACAGCGATTCTTTATTAAACAGCATATAAATGCCCCAAGAACTAAAATAGTTTTTGGGGCATTGTTGTATTATACTTTCCTTTTATGACTGAAATACGATGTCCAAGGCGTCGAAAATATGCTTCTTGGCAGTATTTAAATCCGCGTCGGTATGCGCAGCGGAAACAAAACCAACTTCATAGCCCGAAGGGCCGAAATATACACCTCTATTCAAGAGTTCGCGGTGCATAATTTTGTATAATTCCATTGACGCGGGGTCAATTTCACTTGCTTTCTTGATATCTTCTTGCTCGGTAAATGCAAACCAAAAGATAGATGCAACATGGAATAACTGTACTTGATAACCTTTTTCAGCGATATATTGACGAAGATCCTGAACAAATGCTGCAGTTTTGGCATTTAAATTTGTATAAAAATCCTTTTGTGCCAATACAGTCAAGGCTGCTATACCTGCTGCCATGGCTACAGGATTTCCTGATAATGTCCCGGCTTGATAAACGGCACCGTCAGGTGATATACAAGCCATAAGCTCTTTGGATGCTCCATAGGCTCCCACTGGCATTCCGCCGCCTATGATCTTACCATAGGTGATAATATCAGGCTGTATTTCGTAGTAAGCAGAGGCTCCTTCAAAACCGATTCGGAATCCGGTGATGACCTCATCCATGATTAGCATGCTGCCATGCTCTTTGGTGATAGCACGCAAGAAATGCATATATTCTTTTGATTGCATTAATAGCCCATTGTTGGCCGGTATGCCCTCAATGATTACTGCGGCAATCTGATCCTTAAATTCAGCAAAAGCAGCTCGTAGCGCCTCTTTGTCATTTAATTCAATGACAATTGTTTCATCCGCAAAAGCTTTAGGTACACCGGCAGAAGATGTTTCTCCAAATGTCACCAAGCCAGATCCAGCTTTTACCAAAAGAGAATCCGAATGCCCATGATAGCAACCATCAAATTTGATAATCTTATCGCGTTTGGTATATCCTCTTGCCAAACGGATTGCGGACATCACGGCCTCTGTTCCCGAACTGACAAAGCGGATTTTCTCGATATATTTATTGTTTTCAATAATCAATTCAGCCAGTTGGTTTTCTAGAGCAGTAGGCGCTCCAAAACTCAATCCTTTACCGAGCTGTGCGGAAACGGCCTGGCGAACCTGGTCGTTATTATGCCCCAGAATCAGGGGACCCCATGAACAGCAGAAATCGATGAACTCATTGCCATCAGCATCCCAAAGATGCGCTTTATCGCCACGTTCAATAAATAAAGGGGTGCCAAATACGGATTTAAAAGCCCGAACTGGCGAGTTTACACCGCCCGGGAAATATTGTTTTGCCTTTTCGAATAATTCAGCAGATTTTGCTCTTGAAATATCAGGTGTTTGCATTGTCAAATTGAAAAGTAAAAATTATCTAATGATGAGCTCGCTATCGCTCGTTAAAAAGTAGAAAAAAGAGACACTTGTGAGCCGCAGGCTTCCACGACCATAATCTAAATACTCTTATCTCAATACTAAATACTAAATAAAACCTTTTTCCAAAACTTCTTTGGAATGGTAGGACAAAATTGCTGTTGCGCCTGCACGTCTGAAACTTAATAAAGTTTCCAAGATGACGCGTTCATCTAACCATCCATTTTGAATAGCAGCTTTTAACATCGCATATTCACCACTGACGTTATACACCGCGATCGGAAGATCAAAATTATCAGCGAGGAGTTTAACAATATCTAAATAGGGAAGCCCTGGTTTGACCATTAGGAAATCTGCACCTTCTTGTGCATCGAGTTGAGCCTCAATAAGCGCTTCCTTCGCATTTGCAGGATTCATTTGATAGGTTTTCTTGTCACCATGTTTTGGAGCCGAACCTAAAGCGTCTCTGAATGGACCGTAATAGGCTGATGCATACTTCGCTGTATACGACATTAAAGACACGTTGATGAAACCATTATGGTCTAATAGCTCACGAATATACCCGATACGTCCGTCCATCATATCGGAAGGTGCGATAATATCTGCACCGGACTGCGCATGTGCGAGTGCCATCTTGCCCAATACTTCCAATGTTTCGTCGTTTAGGATTTCGCCATTTTCGACAATTCCATCATGACCATCGCTGCTGTAAGGATCCATCGCTACATCCGTAACGATACAAGCTTCGGGAAAATTTTTCTTTACGGCCTCAATAGCCCGTAAATACAAACTTCCGTCACGGTAACTCTCCGTCGCATATTTGTCCTTCAATGACTCTTCGATATTGGGAAATAAGTCAAATGAACGTAAGCCTAATTTGAGGCAGCTCTCCACTTCTTTCAATAAATTATCTATTGAATAGCGGTAGATACCCGGCATTGATTTAACCTCGGTTTTTTGATTTTGGCCATCTACGATAAAAAGTGGAAAAATCAAATTTGACGCGTCTAAACGTGTCTCTTGAATCATGTCGCGAATCACGGCAGATTTACGATTTCTTCTCGGACGTTGTAACATTATTATTTATTTATTTATTATGATCCAGTGATTTTGTGTCGTTCAATTGCAACAGCGATAAATCTGTTTGCCAACCTTTCCATACGCAATACTAATTACGTGATACGATTTAATAGTCCAGACCAAAAACAGCCTCTGAGAGACCGATCTCGTCTGGTGAATAGGGAAGGGTGTAAGGAACATTCATCTCATCAAACTTCGCTCCGGTTGAACGACCAATGCAGATAACCTTTTGTCCCGGTTCTAAAAGATTGTCCGCAAAATAAGCCTCTACATTACTAGGGCTTGTAAATACGAGTACTTCTGCATTGGATGGATCGACGTCCTCTTCCAATACAGTCTCATAGACTGGGATATTAATGATTTTAGTCTCTGGACTTAGTGCTTTCTGAATGGTCTCAAGCGATTCCTTTGCGCGCGGAATAAGTACTGTTCCACCATTTGCCAATTCGGCAAATTTCTTAGCGATTTCATCCATGTTAATGCCTTCGCTGTCACCAGAAAAATCAGCTACACGATCGTACTTACGCAATACTTCTTCTGAGCCACGGCCAATAACGCCTATTTTGGTCTTTTTACTCAATCGGGGCTCCAGATTGAAGAAATGCTCAATCCCGTTCTTACTTGAAAATATAATCCAATCCACATGTTTCAGGATAAAAGGATCCAGTTTGTTGATGATCGGAAATATTTTGATCAATGAACGCCCTTCGATGGAAATATTATGTTTGGCCATTGCGCGCGCGAAGTAGGAATTTTCGTCCACCTCTCTGGAAATAAAGACAGATTGAGGCAACTTACGGTCTTTTGCGTACTTGCTGAAAATACGCTCTGCCAACCGGTTTGGATCAGCATCTCTGAGGTACACACGGTCAGGAAAGTCTTCACTTGTATCGGCAATGGAAGCCCAAGCTTCGTACTCATCACCACTTTTGCGGCAATAACATCCGAGTGGTGCATGACATCCAGCGTCAAATTTGTTCAATACCAAACGTTCTACAGCGATGGTTGTAGCGACCTCATTGTTATTTAGTGGTTGCAATGCAGCAAAGAGTTCTTTATCGACTTCACGGATCTGAATAGCTAATACACCCTGTGCCGGAGCAGGAATAATTTCGACCGGTGGGATTTCTTCGACATGAAAATCAGAGATATCCATTTCGATACGGCTGATACCAGCTTTTGCCAGTACAATTGCGTCGTATTGTTCATCCCGCAGTTTTTGCATTCTTGTCTGCAGGTTCCCTCTTAGATCGTCGAATTCCAGGTCTGGGCGTAAAGCCGATATTTGTGCTTTTCTACGGTTGGAAGATGTTCCGACAGTTGCGTTATGTTTTAGTGACAGCCGCTTCTTGATATCTACACAATCCTTGTGGATAATCAATAATTCGGAAGGATCCTCCCGTTCGGAAACGGCGGCAATAATCAATCCCGGCGGATTGATTGTAGGTAAATCTTTGTGTGAGTGTACAGCTAAATCAATGGTCCCGTTCAAAAGTTCTTCTTCAAGTTCTTTGGTGAAAAATCCTTTACCTTCCAATTTATCCAAACGGAGATGCTGAATAATATCGCCTTGAGTTTTGATGACTTTTAACTCTGCTTCTATACCGATTTCCTGTAATCGGTCTTTCACAAAATTTGCCTGCCACATTGCAAGAACACTTCCCCTGGTGCCAATAATTAGTTTTCTATTCACGTTATTTTACTTTACCTATTAAAATGTGTTTAATACCATTTATCGAAGCAAAAATAAATAAATAGGTGGAATATGTTGACACGTTACTGTCATTATCTAGAAGGAAATGATTGATAAACCGAAAATTAGAATAGCAGTAGGAGCTCTTTTGACAAAAAAATCAATTGCATACGGTCGCCATTATTGGGCGCAATTCAGAAAAGGATAAATGTATTTTGTCAGAAATGATTGCAGCGATAGGATTGCAATTAGTTTTTCTCAATCTCAGGCGTTTTAACCAGGATCTCTTTCGCCATAACCATCGGAACTTTAATGTATTTCTTTTCCATATAGTTGATGACTTTTTCAAGAACCTCCCTCGCTTCCGGTGTCAGCGCCTGTACTTCTTGGGCAAAGACCTCGTTTAAGGCAAATGACTTGATTTCTTTGATCTTCTCAGGAACTTCACGCATAGCAACCTCTACGCGTCTTTGTTTGATCAGTGGTAAAAATTCCTGAATATTATCCTGAATGATTTTTTCAGCACTGTCCAGTTCATTATAACGTTCCTGGATATTTTTCTCCGCAATAGCTTGTAAGCTACTGACTTCAATGTAATGAATCGGGTTGTTTTTGATTACTTCGGCATCGATATCATTTGGAACAGCTAAATCAATGATAATTTTCTTGTCAGTTTCACCATTTAGTAGCGATTGGTACAACGTGTTATCAATGATTGATGTTGGAGCGCCGGTACATGTAATCAGAATATCAAAACCTTCTTTGTATTCGTCAATGCTAGCAAGCGGATAAGCCTCAGCATTTAACTCCGTAGCTAATGCCTTTGCGTTTTCAAGCGTGCGGTTAAAAACGACAAATTTGGCCTTTTGATTTTTTTGGAAATATTTTGCTAAGTTCTGGTTTGTTTCGCCTGATCCGATAATAAGGATTCTCGGGTTTTCAACGAGCTTTAATTCACGTAATTTGCGGTAGGCAAGAGAAACAACAGAAATCGGATTTCTGGAAATTTTGGTATAGGTATAAACTTCTTTTGCTGTTTTTACAAGACGATCCATCATTAAACGAAGGAAATCACCCGTAAAACCGGCTTCTCTACAGCGGTCATACGCTCTACGTACCTGCGCCAAGATTTCTTTCTCACCAACAACCAAGCTTTCGAGTGAACAGGACATCCGAAGTAAATGATGTAAAGCATCCATTCCTTCATATTTGTTGACCTGACCCAAATAACATTGGAGTCGTTCTTGCGGAACACAGAAATTCAATTTTCCCATAAACTCCGCAATAAATTCGTTGGTCAATTCGTGAGCTCCATAAAATACAAACTCTACCCGGTTACAAGTACCAATGTAAAAGATCTCCGGAATATCTAGGCTGTGTTTTAAGCTAATGAGGCGACTTTCTAAATCCTCATTGCAGATCACTAGATTACCTAGATCTTTTAATTCGACATGTTTATGAGTAAACGCTAATACTTTAAGATTTTTCAAAGCTCTAATCCCTCGCTTATATTTAACGGTACAAATGTAGCTTAAATGCTTTGTGCTTGTGTCAAAAATCTGTCAAACGCATTAATTTAGAAAGATTTTAAATAGTTTTATTTTGTAATTAAGTATTTGATTTTTAATGTTTTAAAAATCGTTATAAAATTAAATGATTTTCATCACACAGATGTGTGATGAAAATTTCAACCTCTTGAAGGCGTTAAACTATTCATTATCGCCTGTATTTGTTTGTGCTGAGTCTATGGTGATATCTTCCAGTTCCTCTACATAGGGGACTTCTTCAGCGGCGGTCGCCTCCGCTATTTCACTGTCACTATATTGATAATAAGTATCAAACGTTTTAGTCCCTTTATTGTAAATCAATGCATACTTGGAACTTTTGTTTTTGACAATAATTCCATCAGCTGGAGCGGGAACTAATTTCATCTCATCCATAAAAATCTTCTGTCCTTTTTTAAAACTATTGATCAAAGGAAGTTCACTGGAATATTCTTTCCAAAACAAGATATCTCCTTTTGCTGATATAATCCAGATGGCACTACTTTGATAGTCATTTTTTTCCACTAAAAAAGCCATTTCTTTATTCCAATTGTCCGCATCATGACGATCAGTAAAATTACCGTAACAGAATACCGATTTTGCGCGGTCCTTTATCCGGGTAAATTTATAGATGGGTTTATCACCGGAAGGTTCCAGGTAACTATTTCCCATAAAGATTTTTGTAATGCCTCTGCGGTAACGTAATGGAATATTGTCATATTCGGGGATTGTAAAGATGGCATTGTTCCAATGGGCGTATTCATCAATGGAGCTCCAGCCATCAGCATCTTCGAGATCTTTTGGATCTGCATTCTCAAATCCGCCCACGGCTGTTGCTCCGCTATCTAGAGGTATGGCATCAAGGTCTTGCCGCAGGACGAAATTATAATATCCTCCGCCGGCAAGTATGGCCAATAGCAAGACTATTCCAATAATGATATATATATTTTTCTTTGATTTTTGTTTTGGTGCCTGTTCTGTTTCAGGTTCTTCAAATGCTCTTTTCATGTTCAATATTGGGCTTAAATTTTAAATCAACTTTTGGGTAAAGACTCTTTTCAAATACTTTTTATAACTCAATTTTGAAGGAATCAATTTTATTCAATTTTGAATGATCTTTTGGATTATTGTTATTTGTCCAGAATGCTATACGAGAACTTCGTTTTAAAATTAGAACAAATTTCCAAAAAATGAAATACAAGTTATATATGTGGCGATATTCAACTTATATTCGTATCAATTTTAAAGTAATTTGAGCCATGGTCATCATCAGGAAGTATTTTGCCATTGTTGGACTAATCATTTGTTTTTTGTCCAGTATGACTCCATTTTTAAAAGTTCCTATCAAGGGTAACTGGAATCTTTATCAGGTGGACGCCTATCTATTTTTTATTACCATGCTGATTCTGGGAATAACAGCATTGTTATTTTTTGTTCGTGCGGTACGCGCCTATCAATGGATGACAAGACTGTCCGCATGTTGGTATCTAGTCAGTATTACCGCCGTATGGTTTAAAATCAACAATTATTTTGGCTGGGGGGTTGCGGACAAATTGTTGTCCAAATCGCTTCACATGCGCTGGGGGTGGATTGTCTATTTGATCGGGATCCTGCTATTGCTGTTGAGCACAAAGAAGATTGTGTCAACAAATGAGTGATGCGAAAAAAATAAGCTAGATATTTTATCTAGCTTATTTTTTGTTTGGACGATGCGGTATAAAATGTGCCTTTAGTTTATCCAGACCGAGATCCTCTTCAATTTTGTCTAACTCATAAGACCAGATTTTCTCATCCAAAATTTCATGCAGCACTTTCGGATTGGTGAGGTCCACAGGACGTACACGCTGCTCTCTATTGATTGGATTAGTCAGTTCCTGCAAACTGCTGCTATGTCTAATGATCTGAAAACGGAATGTCGGCCATTTTCCAACATTGGCGAAGTTTCCTGTATAAAATTGGATAGAATCGTGCGGTGGTATTTTATTGCTAAAAAGGCCTTTCACTTTATTCGCCGTAGCTTCAGAAACTGATACTAGGAGCTCATAACTTGTCTCATTGATGATATGAAGCTTGGCCAATCCATCTTTATGATCTCCGGAGATAGCCAGTAAAATTCCTTTTTCGATAAATCGATGCGGCGTCAATGGGGCGGCATGCTGATCAAGCTCGTCATCTGCTCTGCGCATATTTCCAAAGACGAGCGTGATCTTGTCCATGGGAACAGGAATTTCAAATCCTGTTTCATCTGTTACTCCGACAATATTGTTCGCTTGCATGGAAGTGATATGTCCTTCAATGGGCTCATCCACAAACCTGACTAAGTCGCCTATTCTAAATTTCATGATTAATTTACTTTTGTATCTATAATATATAATAGTTTTTCAAGATCTGCATGGTCATTGTAGAGGTGGAATCCGACCCGGATACCGGAACCGCGGGGGAAACATTTTATACCTTCATCCATCAGAAGCTGAAAATTTTTGGGGTCGATCTGTATATTGAAAATATTGCTTTGCGGACGTCTATTTATAATACGATCCAGGAGTAGCCCTCTACTAGCCAGTTCAGCCCGGGCCTGTGCCACCAGATCCTGTGTATACAAGACTGTTTCAGCATATCCCCATTGTTCAAACTGCAATAGAGACTGTTGTAAGGTTCCATGAGCTAGGGTGTCCAGATGCCCTGGTTCAAAGCATAACTGTACTACGGATTTATTCATCCATTGGTTGTTGAGGTAACTGTAGTTTTTCTGGATATCAGCATAAAGGATTTCTTTAAGTCGATCGTTCAGCAGGATAAAGCCATTTCCGAATCCGGCCATTAGCCATTTGTATCCGCTGCTCAATACGGCGTCAAAGCCCGAGGTATCAAAGTCAAATAAATCAGTTCCTAAAAATTGCGTTCCATCGCCAATGATTAACAAATCAGGATGCTGATGTTTTAATTCCTGTATAAAAGAAAGGTCTATTTTTAAACCGGAAATGTACTGAACAATGGATAGAATAAGTACGTTAGGTCTAAAAGTTGCTATGGCATCCAGAATATTAGCTTCAAGCTGTTCGTCCATATTGACAAAGCTATGCTCAAACCCACTAACTATAGTTGGGAAATTTACCGAGGGATAATCATTGTCCAAAAGCAGCACCTTATAATGTTTGGGAAGGCCCGCTAGTAATGCATTGAATCCAAAAGAAAAGCAGCTTGACAAAAATACATTGGTTCCGGGACAATTGAAAAACTGTCCAAGTGTATTTCTGCAAGAATCCAACATGGCGCCCTGTTGTTCACGAAGCGATGTGTTTGACTCATGAAACGCTTGATCGCGTTGCGTGCGCCATTGCTTTGTTTCACGTGAAAGTAGACCTGAGCCGGGGGTGGTCAAGTAAGTTGTCGCTTCATCAATGTCAAAATATTTACTATATGGACTGTTCATATCTTGGGTCTTTTGTTAATATTGCTAAATAATCAGGTAAGGAAAGGTATTCACCGCCCATGCTTTCCAAATGGGACGTATGAAATTGACAGTCTATCAATTGCAGGTCTATTTCTTGCGCCAGGTAAATCAGTGCAGCTTTCGAAGCATTAGGTACTTTGGAAAACATGCTCTCTCCACAAAATACACCATTGATCAGCATACCATAGAGCCCACCTACAAGTAATCCATCTTGCCATACTTCCACTGAATGTGCATATCCCATTTCATGCAATGCTGTATAAGCCCGGATCATGTCTTCTGTGATCCATGTTCCATCTTGATCCTTTCTATTGATAGTGGAGCAATTCTGGATGACCGTATGAAAGCTGCGGTCTACCGAAATGGAAAAGGTCTTTTTCCGGATACAGGCAGCCATGCTTTTGCTGATCTTGATCTTGGAAGGATAGATGACGAAGCGTGGATGAGGTGCATACCATAATATCGGTGTATCCTCACTAAACCAGGGAAATATACCATTGCTATAGGCCAAAAGCAGTCGGTCAGCCGAAAGGTCACCCCCGACAGCCAATAAACCATCTTCATCAGCGTAGCTCGGATGTGGAAACTCCAGCTTTTTGTTATCCAGTTCAAATACCATCGATCCTTTAGATAGGCCAATTTAAATTGCGTTATTCTTCTGGTTGACGAGGCTCTTTACTTATTTCTTCAAACAATTTTTCCATGTGCTCCACGTACTCATTGGTGTCATCCAGGAAAAATTCCAATTGCGGGACAATTTTGACTTGGTTTTTAATTTTTGATCCCAACTTATAACGTATCTCGGATGTTTTGGTACGTATAGCTTTCATGTCTTCCTGCGCAGTCTTCGTGTTTAAAAAGCTCAAATAAACACGTGCGATAGCCAAATCAGGAGTAACTCGAACACGTGTAACTGTAATGAATGCTCCCGGAGCCCACGCTTTACCTTCCCGTTGAAATAATGCTGCTAAATCTTGTTGAATGACTCCAGCAAAACGTTGCTGTCTCTTGCTTTCTGTTCCCATCGTATACGTTTTATGTTGAATATGCTCAATATGATACACAAAGATAAGTATTTTAGGCTAGAATCACATGCATACCTATTGACTGGCTTTAGCACCCGTGTATACGAAAAAAGGCACATCTTGGTTTGACGTGCCTTTAAATTTCGATTCACAATTGGTTAGGTAATTTCTTGCAAGTTTTAAGACGTTGGGGTCTATCATATTTGGTTTTTAATCTCGGTGTATTTAAAGTGGTAAGTATTTACTAACCTTACCGGCTTTTATTTTTTCATCTCCCTTACACTACAAACATAGGAATACTTAAAAAACTGACAAAATAACTTTTAAAAATAAAGTGAGTGGTTACTTATAAAATGTGTTTATTGCGATTTAACAAACTTTTAACATTTGTTTTTTTTTGTAACATATATTTTTTTATTCCAAAATTCTCCTTTTTGCCCCTCTTTTGATTATTGTTTCTCCTTGCACAGCTTGGCATTGATATAACCATTTGCAATTGGTATTTTTGCATTGTTAAAAAATCGGGTGCATTTTGATCAATAACTTCAATCTGTTTAAGAGAGATCATAAATAATGAATAGAGATCGTTTTATGCGTAAAAAAGCTGAGTTGTAAATGCGAGATTGCGCCAATTGACAAATAACTATTTGCTGAGGGTAGGCGAATGGCCCTAAGGCAAAAAAATGACATACAAATAAATATTCTGATGAGCTATGATCAGCTGCTAAACCGAAATGAATATTGGCTCATCATAATTTCGTTACCATAAAACAATATATATTAATGAAAATCTGGCAAAAAAATATAGATGTTGATTCGTTTGTAGAATCTTTTACCGTAGGTAATGACCGTGTGATGGACCTACAGCTTGCTGCAGCGGATGTTTTGGGCTCCTTGGCCCATACACGGATGCTAAATAGCATCAGCCTGATGACTGATGAGGATCTTGCTTTGGTACAGAAGGAACTGAAAAATATCTATAAGGAAATTTTAGCGGGGGATTTTCAGATTGAAGATTCGGTAGAAGATGTGCATTCACAGGTTGAGATGTTACTTACACAACGCATCGGCGAGGCTGGTAAAAAAATTCATTCAGGCCGATCCCGAAATGATCAAGTGCTTGTGGACTTAAAACTGTACTTCCGTACAGAGATCCAACATATTATTCAGAATACCGAAGCTTTCTTCAATGAACTGATCCAGCTTAGTGAACGTTATAAACATATTTTGATCCCAGGCTACACACATCTTCAGATTGCGATGCCATCATCTTTTGGTTTATGGTTTGGAGCTTATGCGGAAAGTCTGGTTGATGATCTGGAAATGATGAAAGCGGCCTGGAAGGTCTGCAATAAAAATCCATTGGGTTCGGCTGCAGGTTATGGTTCTTCTTTTCCGTTAAATAGAACAATGACCACACAGTTATTGGGATTTGAGGATCTGAATTATAATGTGGTCTATGCGCAGATGGGTAGGGGTAAGACCGAACGGATTTTAGCGCAGGGGATGAGTTCGATCGCGGCTACATTAGCAAAGTTTGCGATGGACGTGTGCTTATATATCAATCAGAATTTTGGCTTTATTTCATTCCCGGCCCATTTGACAACAGGCTCGAGTATTATGCCACACAAGAAAAATCCTGACGTTTTTGAACTGATCCGTTCACGTTGTAATAAAATTCAGGCATTGCCGAATGAGATTGCATTGATGACAACGAATCTTCCTTCGGGTTACCATAGGGATCTCCAATTGTTAAAGGAAAATCTATTCCCAGCGTTTAAATCGCTGAATGAATGTCTTGAAATAGCGACCTTCATGCTAGAAAATATTTCTGTAAAAGACAATATCCTTGATGACCCAAAATACGATTACCTTTTCTCCGTTGAGGTGGTAAACAATGAGGTGCTTAAAGGCGTGCCTTTCCGTGAGGCTTACCGGACTATTGGTATTGATATTGACGAAGGACGTTTCAAACCATCGAAAGAGGTTAACCATACACATGAAGGTAGTATCGGAAATCTTTGTAACGATCAGATTCAACGAATGTTTCAGCAGGTAAAAGCGACTTTCGGATTTGAACAAGTAGAAAAGGCCTTGGAAGAATTGGTGAAATAAGGCCAATTATCCTACTCAGTCCGTAACACTTGGCAACAATAGTTGCTGATTGAGACAGGCTTGAAGAAAAAGAGCTGTGATATATTTATGTTATCACAGCTCTTTTTTGTTATTTCTTAATTGAAAACTTAAAGTGTGTCTCTGAATCAAACGATTCACCGGCCCTTAATAGCGTGGAGGGAAATTCTGCTTGATTGGGGCTATCAGGAAAATGTTGTGTCTCCAGACAGAATCCGGCATAAGGTAGATATTTATACCCTCTTTTGCCGATATCATTTCCCGTCATCCAATTTCCGGTATACAGTTGTACTCCGGGCTCGGTAGTGAATACATCCAGCTGAATGCCTGTGTTTTTTGAGTAAGCTGTTGCGCAGGGCTGGGAGATTGGTTTATTATTGACATAACAATGGTCATAGCCTTTGGCTGCAATGAGCTGCTCGTCATTTTCCGTGATGTCCTGAACAATTTTTTTAGGGGTTCTGAAGTCAAAAGCCGTCCCTTCTACCGGTACGATCGCATTGGGTACTTGATTCTCATCCACAAACAGCACTTCGTCTGAATTTATTTGAAGCACTTGTTGCAATACATCTCCGCTTCCCTCGCCATCAAGATTGAAATAGGTATGATTTGTTAAATTAATATGCGTGTCAGCATCGGACTCTGCGTGGTATTTGATAATGATTTCGTTGTTTCTCGTTAGCGTGTAGGAAACCATTATTTTTAAGTTTCCCGGGAAACCCTCCTCGCCATCTTTAGAAACGTAGTAAAATTCTACATGAGACTGATAGGTTACTCTACGGTCCCAAACTTTATCATGGAAGCCCGATATTCCACCATGCAGACAATTTGTGCCATTGTTCTGCGGAAGTGTATACTGTTTCCCGTCTATTTCAAATTTGCCGTTTGCGATGCGGTTTGCAAATCGGCCAGCGGTACAGCCATGGTATTTTTCATCGGATTCCAGGTAACCCTGAATGGAATCAAAGCCGAGAGCAACATCAACTAGGTTGCCCTTGTTGTCGGGGACTAGGATACTGACAATACGGGCGCCGTAATCCGTTAAAAGCACCTGCATACCGCCCTCATTTTTTAATAAAAGTAAATGGGTGTTTTTCCCCTCAATATTGGTTTCAAAATGTTTTGGAATAAGTGTTTGATATTTTGTCATGATTGATTCCCATTGGTATTTAGGTTAAAGATACATATAAGTCGTGAGATATGAGAATTGAGAGGGGAGACTCCGGTTAGGCGGTTTTTTCGGGTTGATCTAATAGGTGCCTAAATTTTTATTTTTTATATATTTGCGCTATGTCTGAAAAAATGAACTGGAAAGATTTGCTTTCTGCAAAACGCTGGGGCTATGAAGATAGAACAGCTGACAGCTACCTTGTGGCTAGGTCGGAATTTCAACGGGATTATGACCGGTTGATCTTTTCTTCCCCATTTCGAAGATTACAGAATAAAACACAGGTTTTTCCGCTTCCGGGAGCTGTTTTCGTGCACAATAGGCTAACGCATAGCTTGGAGGTTGCCAGCGTAGGCCGTTCACTTGGCCGTATGTTTTATGCACAGTTAAAGCAGGAAAATTCCAATATAGATACCGAATACCCATTTCTTCAGGAAGTCGGAAATATTATCTCAGCGGCTTGTCTCTCTCATGATTTGGGGAACCCTGCATTTGGACATTCCGGGGAGTCTGCGATATCCACCTACTTCACAGATGGAGAAGGGCGTAAGTATCAGGAACAGGTAACAGCCGAAGAATGGGCAGATCTGACCCATTTTGAAGGTAATGCCAATGCGCTACGGATTCTGACCCACGCTTTTCAAGGAAAAGATCCAAAAGGATTTGCTTTGACCTATACCTCATTGGCATCTATTGTGAAATATCCGTGTTTAGCTATTGATGGGCATGTCAAAAAAAGCCACCATCGCAAAAAATATGGTTTTTTTACAGAGGAGCAAAAAGCTTTTGAAAAAATTGCGGACGAGTTAGGGTTACTAAGAGATCCTTCCAATCCCAAGGGTTATTTGAGAC
Source organism: Sphingobacterium sp. DR205 (assembly GCF_011064245.1). Lineage (NCBI taxonomy): Bacteria > Pseudomonadati > Bacteroidota > Sphingobacteriia > Sphingobacteriales > Sphingobacteriaceae > Sphingobacterium > Sphingobacterium sp. DR205. The sequence continues at coordinate 764,796 of NZ_CP049333.1, forward strand.
ATCCCTTGGTGTATCTTGTAGAAGCTGCCGACGATATCTGTTATAATATCATTGATCTGGAAGATGCGCATCATTTAAAAATATTATCCTACCAAGAGGTCGAGGAACTTTTATTGCCGTTATGTGGCTCCGAAAATCTTCGTGACCGATTGGATGGTTTGCTGGATACACCGAGTCGTGTAGCGCTCTTACGGGCTAAGGCAATTAATACCCTGATCAAAGGTTGTGTCGATGTATTTGTTCGTGAGCAAGAACAGTTTTTATATGGAACTTTTTCATCCGCATTGATGGATGCGCTGGATGACAGTATTGTCAAGCAAATGAACAAGATCTCAAAAATTTCTATAGCGAAGATCTATAATGCGCCAACTGTAGTCCAGATTGAGATTGCAGGCTATCGTGTTATGGATGCCCTGTTGAAAGAGTTTGTACCAGCATACCTTAAAAAGAACAAAAATAATTACGACAAGAAATTAGTCGCTTTGATTCCGGAGCAGTTTTATACAGACAAACAGGACTCCTATTCCAAAATCCGTTGTGTACTGGATTTTGTTTCTGGAATGACCGATGTATATGCCATCGAACTCTATCGTAAGATTAAAGGAATAACAATTCCGAGTATCGAATAGGTTTGCGAACAATTTAGTTTGTTAACTTGTGATCCTGGTTATCGATTTATTAAGATCAGGCTTACTTTTGTAAGCTATCTTGTCAAAGTAAAAATGAAAGTACTCGATAAGCTAAGAGCATGTACATGTTGCGTTTCAAATCTCAATACTCAAATCTCAAAACGTTAAAATGAAAGTTGTAATAGCTGAAAAGCCCTCCGTGGCACGTGATCTGGCCCGTGTCATGGGAGCGAAGGAAGTCAAAGATGGCTATATCGCCGGAAACGGCTATGCCTTTACCTATGCTTTTGGTCATTTGGTTCAACTATGCACGCCTCAAGCTTACGGTTATAATAGCTGGACCATTTCCAATCTTCCTATTATACCTGCAAATTTTAAACTGGAATCGAAAAAAGTTAAGCGGGATGGAAAGCAGATGGATGACACAGGTGCGGTCAAACAGCTCAATACGATAAAATCACTATTAGAACAGGCCGAAGAAATTATTGTAGCGACGGATGCCGGACGGGAAGGTGAGCTCATCTTTCGTAATATCTATTACTTCTTGGGCTCAAAGGTGCCGTTTAAACGGCTGTGGATTTCGAGTCAGACGGATAAAGCAATCAAAGAAGGTTTTGCTAATTTAAAAGAAGGCACTGAATACGATAGTTTATACATGTCTGCCCGCTCAAGATCGGAATCAGATTGGCTAATCGGGATCAATGCTACACAGGCGATCACCTTGGCAGCAGGCAACAAAGGGCTTCTTTCTTTGGGAAGAGTTCAGACGCCAACCTTGGCGATGATCTGCTCGCGTTACCTCGAAAATAAAGATTTTAAGCCGCAGGCATTTTATAAAATTCAGGCGGGCTTTGAGAAAGATAATATTAGCTTTAAAGCCACTTCAAACAAAATAGACAAAAAAGATGTTGCCGAACAGACCATCGCCCGATTGACTGTTGGAACAAATGCCCGCGTTGCTAAGGTTGAAGCTAAAGAGACAAAGGAACAACCCCCTTTATTGTTTGACTTGACTTCCCTGCAACAGGATGCAAACAAAAAATACGGCTACTCGGCCGACCAAACCCTGGGTATTGCGCAGACACTTTACGAGAAAAAGGTTATTACCTATCCACGTACGGGATCCCGTTATATCGGTGAGGATGTTTTCGAACAAATTGAAGAACTTTTCCAGCATCTTTCGGATCATGCGGAGGAATCTATTGCTTCCATCGCGAAGAATTTAATTGGGGCAAAGTTAAATAAGCGTTCTGTTGATGACAAAAAGGTAACTGATCACCATGCGTTGTTGGTTACTGATGAAAAGCCGGGCCATATGTTGAAAGAACAGCAAAATATTTACAACATGATTGCCAAGCGTATGGTCGAGAGTTTCTCCGAAGTCTGTATAAAGGATATCACTACGGTCACGATAGATGCACAGGGGGTAGAGCTGATCGCAAAGGGAACGGTCATCAAACAGTACGGTTGGCGCCTTTCTGCCGAGCAGATAGAAGCTCCGGATGAGGATAAGAACAGCGATGACCAAGATAACGAAAATGCCCAGCTGCCTAAACTGCTGGCCGAGGAATTTCTGCAAATATTGACTTTGGAACTTGCTGAGCGTTTTACCAAGGCACGTCCGATTCATACCGAAGCTTCCCTCTTAAAAGCAATGGAAACTTCAGGTAAAGAAATTGAGGATGATGAAATGCGTCAGGCGATGAAAGACTGTGGACTGGGAACACCAGCTACCCGTGCGGCAACGATAGAGACGCTTTTTCAACGGGATTATATTAAACGGGATAAGAAAAAATTGATTCCAACAGAAAAAGGGCTAGCCGTATATAACCTTGTCAAAGATCGCTCGATCGCTAAAGTAACACTGACGGGAAAATGGGAGCAGAAGTTGGAAGAAATGCGGGCTAATAAGGTTTCTTATGATGTTTTTATGAAGCATATTAAGGATTATACGGCGAAAATTACCAAAGAGTTATTGACATTGCGTATTTCATTGGCGCAAGAGGAAGTCAAACCACAGCAGAAGGGGAAAATCAAGTGCCCTAAATGTGAGAAGGGCTTAATTCTGCTCTATGATCGGGTGGCACAATGTGATCACTACGCCCGCGGTTGTGATTTTAAGATTTGGCGAACCTTGAATGGTATTTTTCTGGAGGAAAAGGAGATGAAGAATCTGTTGGAAAAAGGGAAAACTTCGGAGTTTAAAGGTGTTAAAAATAGCGAGGGCGCCATCGTAAATGCTCCCCTTGTATTTGAAAACTTTAAAGTCAACGTGGGGTAAGCTGAAATCAGCCAACACTGGAATCGCAGTTGTCACGTAAACCAGTGCATGATTTGTACCCAAACTTCTTTCGGATGCGTTGCTATCAGAAATAGCATCTTGGGCGCTGCGGGAATAATCTCTAGTAAAGGAATAATTAATAGAATCCACAGATAAGTCCATTTATTTTTGAGATTAGTGGGCGTGGAATGTGTCTGCGTTATCGATCGAAGAGCGGGGAAAGTGGATTGCTTGTAATAAAAAAGTAGTAATGCTATATAAAATAGATAGCCTGTCAACCTGAAAAAGAAACCCACTTTGAGACCATAACCCATAATGGTCAGATCGATTACTAAAATATTGAAAATAATAGGTATGAGCATCAGTAGCCCCAAAATAACTGTACGGTTGAACAACAGGAATGCGGCGGCCATGACCTGTGAAATTCCAATGAAAGCTTTGAATGGTTGGTGGTCAAAAAGGTACCAGCCGATTTTGAATAAGCTTAAATCTTTTATGGGGGTATTGAGTTCGGCTTGGGTTAAACCTCCAAATTGTCCACCAGAGATTTTGCTCATTCCGTAACTTAGAAAAATGAGTGCTAACAATATTCTGATGGACAAGACAAGAAGTGTTTGGAATTTTTCCTCTTTTGTTGTTTCCATAATTTAGTGTTTATAATAAGATTCTTTTCATTGTCGGTTTCCATAAATTAATTTAAAGTCTTGGACCTGCAAGTCACCATATCGTAATAAGGTTTTCCTTTTCTTGTGTCCTTTTTGATTTGTATTAACTTTGCTGGCATTATGGCAACAACTTTGTATAATCCATTCAAACAATTTCAGTTTGATCCGGCTATTTGTTTTTTAACGGGCAATCAACTTCAGTCTGAGGAGGAGAGTATCCATGTCTTTCCTGTCTGGATGATGAAATCTTTTCAATTGGAAGATAAGCCGTTCAAAATGTTAGATGAGAATTTAGTGACCTATAAGTCCTTAAAACTTCCATGTTCTATCCTTGCTGCTGAAGCAATAGAGCAGATGGAACGTGCCGTTGAGCAATCATTCGAGCAAGGCTATGAAGCGGTCCGCCAATTGGATCCTTTGCTACTTTTTCAATGGATGACAAAGATCATTTATGGAGTTGTTTATAACGAAATTCTTGCAGGAATCCGCCAACAGAAAGCCTCAGGTGAGGACATGAATTTTTCACAGGCTTTGGCGCAGCGTTTTACCAACCTGCATGCCATGTTGCAGTCGTTGGTTGTTCCAATGGAATTTGAAAATACATTCCCATTTTCCCTCGTTGTTGTACCCGTAGAAAATGCACCGGATACCTTCATGTATCGTGATGAAATAAATACCCTGATTTTTTCGATTCGAATGAAAGACTTTGCGGTCATTGCTTGCCTTCAGGATAATGCGACAAACAATATCTATCACGAAGACATACTGAAAGTGATTGCTGGCAAAAAGCTTCACCCGATACAGTTTGAAGAATTATGTGCCCGCTATTTCTATTCAGCCTATTTATTCAATCGTTTACCCGATTATACCTATTTAAATACACCGCAGAAAGTTTATGTTGAACCAATGCCTTTAGCAGATATGTCGATGAAACCAATATTTGATCATTGGCAGAACAAGACGTATGGGCAGGTATTGGAAAACTTCTGGAAGCCTTGGGGGCTGACCTTATTTGAAATTATCAAAAATCCAGAACAACCAATTAGCTTTTTGCTGGATGATCAAGGTGCTTTTATCGGGGATGTTGATATGCCGCTAAATTAAATCTGAAGAAAGTAGTGTAATAAGTTGTTCCAAATACGCGTTAAAATGGTATGATTATGGATAAGATCAGGTATGTATTCACCAAATTTTAAAATGACTGTTTTATCAGTCCTATTTTTTATCGTTTGCTTGACCTCAAAGGCACAGACTGGCGTTGTTCGTAACATTCCTAAAGATAGTCTAGTTCAAAATGTGGATGATTTTCCTTATTTTAAGGGCGGGATAACGGCATGGTCAAAGTTCTTACAAAATAACCTCGATCTAACGCGTACAGCAGTTGCTATGGATAGCATTGCCTATGTAAAATATGGCTCCAAGCAAACAGCGATTCTTAATTTTATCGTTTGTGAGGATGGCGCGATTTGTAATATCGAAATTGAGAATCCAGAAAAGATAAGTCCTGAATTTGCTAAAGCAGTACTGTCAACAATGCGCAAATCACCGCAATGGATGCCAGCCTTAGTCAAAGGAAAGCCGGTCAAAACAAGATTTAGGCAACCTGTAGTTGCTGTTATTGAATAAATAAATACAAGCTGTAATCTGAAAATTTAACCATTTATTCGCATAGTATGTCATTTTGGGATAAAGTCAAAAAAATCATGAGTGGGGAAGAGGATGAATCCTCCACTGGAAAGAAAGATGTTGAAATTACCGCCGGGGGTTCGACTGTGTATCGTTATGAAAATCAACCTGAGGAAAAAGATCCAAAAGACCTATTCCCCGAGGTACAATGTGTTTATTTGGAAGAGATTGAAGAGCATCTGGCGAAATACATCGCTGAGCCGGATTGGGTTTTTCACGAAATTATATCTGAGTTGGTGCATATTGATGTGCATTGGATCAAACCTAGCGCGAATTATCCGTACAATATCTTGGTAACATCCGGTATGAGTGACCTGCCGATGAGTGTTCCGGATGAAATAGACGATAAGCAAGCTTATGAACGTGCCGAATTGATGGTTGTCCTTCCTGCGGACTGGAAGATAGGTGAGGAGGAGTTTCAGGATGATAACAATTATTGGCCGGTCTATTTTTTGAAGAGACTCGCACGTTTTCCGCATGAGTATAAAACCTGGTTAGGCTATGGGCACACGATCCCTAACGGGATGGAAGCTGAGGAAATAGCAAATACCGGTTTTGGTTGTATGCTTTTATTGCCTCCCATGTTGAGCTTTGATGAGGAATTTTTGGAACTTCAAACGAAGGATGGTAATATCATCAATTTCTATGCGATGATTCCGGTCTATAAGGAGGAGATGGATTTCAAACTGGAAGAAGGAACAGACGCTTTATTGGATCGTTTTGACGAATATGGGATCTCAGAACTGGTCGACATAGATCGTCCAAATGTGTGTAGGAACTAGTGATCTGAGACATTCCGTTCAAAAATGCAGTATTGTTAGGGGGATAATCCTCGGCAATACTGCATTTTGTCTTATAGGCTGTTTTCAATGATCGCTATTGTTTTGTCGATATCTTGCTTACTGACATTAAGGTGCGGTCTGAAGCGGATGCTTTTCTCGCCACAGCCCAACATAATCAATTTATTGGCATAAGCCCGTTTGATAAATTCGTTACGGGAATCTGCAGTATCAAAATCCAGCGCAACAAATAAGCCTTCCCCCCTTAAGTTACTGAGCTGCGGTTTATCGTTTATCAGTTCCTGTAGCTTATTTTTAAGATATATTCCCTTCTCGGCGGCATTTGCCAATAGATTCTCCTGTTCAATGACTTCCAAAATTAATTTAAAACGGAGCATGTCTACAAAATCTCCACCGAAGGTTGAGTTGATCCGGCTGGATTCTTTGAATACATGATGCTCGACCTGATCAAATTTTTCCTTATTCGCCAATATCCCGCAGACTTGAGCCTTTTTGCCAAAAGCCAGGACATCAGGTATAACGTCGTAATGTTGATAAGCCCACATTTTTCCAGTAATACCCAAGCCTGTCTGTACTTCGTCAAAGATGAGCAGCACTTCATTTTCATCGCAGATCTGACGCAGTTGTTGAAAGAATTCTTTCCGGAAGTGATTGTCCCCCCCCTCACCTTGTATGGGTTCAATGATAATGCATGCAATATCATTGGGATTGTTCTCAATGGCTTGATTGATCTCGGCGATTGCTTTTTCTTCCAGGTTTACTGTTTGGCTTATGCGCTCCGGTGTTAAAGGGTAGGTAAGCTTGGGATTAATTATCCGAGGCCAGTTAAACTTTGGAAAATACATGTACTTCCTGGGATCCTGTGTGTTTGTTAGGGAAAGCGTATAGCCTGATCGACCATGAAAAGCCTGTTTAAAATGGATGACCTGGCTGGCTTCTTTTTGTATCCCTTGTGCGAAATTAAGTCTTGTTTTCCAGTCAAATGCTGCTTTTAAGGCGTTTTCCACAGCCAATGTTCCTCCCGAGATGAAGAATGTGTAAGCGAGTTCCTTGGGTATGGCCACACGGTCGAAGGTATCCACAAAATCTGCAAATTCTTTTGGGTAGATATCTGACATTGCTGGTTTGTTGACTGCCATTTTGCCGAGAAAATCGCGATGTTTAATTAAATGAGGATGGTTGTAGCCAACAGCCATGGAGGCAAACATGCTAAACATATCCAAATATTCATCTCCATTTTCATCGACAACATAAGAGCCGTGCGATTTTTCCATATCCATGACCAGTGGAAATCCGTCCGCCAATATATGTTTACTTAGTCTTTCATGTACGTTGCTCATATTTTCGAATCTGAATGGTTTATAAATCGAATTTTATACCCTGTGCTAATGGTAAGTCTGTCGTATAATTAATGGTATTCGTCTGGCGACGCATATATGCTTTCCATGCATCAGAGCCGGATTCTCTACCTCCTCCAGTATCTTTTTCTCCGCCAAATGCTCCACCGATTTCTGCGCCTGAGGTACCGATATTGACGTTTGCGATGCCGCAATCCGATCCGGCAGCACTGAGAAATAGTTCAGCTTCTCTCAGGTTGTTTGTCATGACGGCCGAGGATAGCCCTTGAGTAACGCCATTTTGGAGGGCAATCGCATCGCTTATATTACCCTGATATTTTATTAAGTATAAAATTGGAGCGAAGGTTTCATGCTGTACGATTTCATAGTGATTTTCAACTTCCGCAATAACGGGCTGCACATAGCAGCCGCTTTCATAACCTTTTCCCTCCAGTACTTTTCCTTTAATGAGAAGTTTTCCTCCTTGTGTTTTAATTTTGTCCAGTGCGTTTAAATATGATTTTACGGCGGCTTTGTCGATCAATGGTCCTACATGATTTTTGGTGTCCAGAGGGTCACCAATTTTTAGTTGTCCATAAGCTTTGGTCAGTTGTTTCTTTACTTTGTCATATATACTTTCATGGATAATAAGTCTTCGTGTGCTGGTGCAACGTTGTCCCGCGGTACCTACGGCACCAAATACGGCACCGATGATCGTCATGTTGAGATCGGCATCGGGAGTAACAATAATTGCGTTGTTACCGCCGAGTTCCAGCAGCGTTTTGCCTAAACGCTGCGCAACAGTAACAGCGACCTCTTTTCCCATTCTTGTTGAGCCAGTTGCTGAAATTAAGGCAATGCGGCTGTCAGCAGCAAGCCATTCACCAACTTCTTTATCACCCATGACCAGATTGGAGATACCTTCTGGTAATCCGTTATTGTGAAGGATATCAGCTAATATTTTCTGACAGGCGATCGCACATAGTGGTGTTTTCTCACTGGGCTTCCATACCACTGTGTTTCCGCAAACCAAAGCGATGGCCGTATTCCATGCCCATACGGCAACGGGGAAATTAAATGCAGTAATAATTCCGACGACGCCCAGTGGATGATATTGGTCATACATGCGATGGCCCGGACGTTCGGAATGGATAGTATTTCCGTAGAGCTGTCTGGATAAACCAAGGGCAAAATCACAAATGTCGATCATTTCTTGTACTTCCCCCATGCCTTCCTGGTAAGATTTACCCATTTCATAGGAGACTAATTTTCCGAGTGTCGGTTTCAATTCTCGTAATTTATCGCCTAATTGACGGATAATGTCTCCTCTCTTTGGAGCGGGGATAAGTCGCCATTCTTTGAATGTGTTTTCGGCTGTATCGATAATGGTTTCATAATCTTTTTGGCTGCTCCCTGATACTTTCGCAATGAGTTTTCCGTCGACTGGAGATAAGGATTCGAATGCTTCGCCTCCAGAAAACCAGTTCTCGCCTGTTGACGAGCCTAAATTCAGGGAGGTTATGCCAAGTATTTTAAGTTCCTTTTTTATCATAATGGTTTATTTTATTCGTGTATTACGTTAAATGTAAGGAATAAAATTCTGTTAAACAAGTTTTGAATGAATATTGTTCAGTTTGAAAATATTTTGTTATCTTAGATAAGCTAATGTAGACTATACGATGATGAAACAAATAAATGTTGATTATTTTCAAGTAGATGACCTGTTATCCGAGGAGCAAAAGCTTGTTCGTGGTGCCGTGCGAGATTTTGTCCGGTCAGAAATAAAACCTGTCATAGAAGATGCGGCACAGGCACATCAGGCAATACCGGGGTTAATGCCTAAACTTGGTGCAATAGGGGCTTTAGGGCCCTATATTCCTGTAGAGTATGGTGGTGCCGGATTGGATCAGATTTCTTATGGTTTGATCATGCAGGAATTGGAGGCTGGTGATTCTGCTGTCCGTTCGGCTGCCTCGGTGCAATCTTCTTTGGTGATGTATCCGATATATACCTATGGTAGTGAGGAGCAACGACGGAAATATCTGCCGCGACTTGCTTCGGGTGAGCTTATAGGATCCTTTGGTTTGACCGAGCCGAATCATGGATCTGATCCGGGAGGTATGGAAACACGACTGACCGCTAAGAACGGTGGTTTTCTATTAAATGGAGCAAAGATGTGGATCACAAATTCGCCGATATGCGATCTTGCCGTGGTCTGGGCACGCGATGAGGCTGGAAAAGTACGGGGGGTAATTGTTGAGCGTGGAATGGATGGTTTCGAAACGCCGGAAACATTACATAAGTGGTCGTTAAGGGCCTCTAAAACGGGTGAGTTGGTTTTTCATGATGTTTTTATTCCCGCGGAAAATGTATTACCTGAGGTAAGCTCAATGCGTGGGCCGCTGTCTTGTTTGAATTCAGCACGGTATGGAATATCTTGGGGCGTGATAGGCGCAGCGATCGACTGTTATGAAACTGCTGTTCAATATGCTTTAGAACGGGAGCAATTTGACCGACCAATTGGTGGATTCCAATTACAACAGAAGAAATTAGCCGAATTTCTGACAGAAATTACAAAAGCGCAATTATTGTCATGGCGCTTGGGTGTCTTGAAAAACGAAGGTAAGGCAACTCCACAACAGATTTCGATGGCCAAAAGGAATAATGTGCATATGGCTTTACAGATTGCGCGTGAATCCCGACAGATCTTGGGAGGAATGGGCATTGTTGGAGATTTTCCAATAATGAGACACATGATGAATCTTGAGTCTGTTATTACCTATGAAGGAACTCACGATATTCATTTATTGATTACTGGCCAGGATATCACAGGGCTTAATGCATTTTCTTAAATCTGAATGCAAATCAAATAGGGGAACATCATATTGTTCAAATTGATGATAACAATATGATGTTTTGTTTAAGATTTCGTGTTGTTGGCTCAGATATAGTATTTAATTCACGTGGCGCAGCCATAGTTTTTGAGAAGAAGACGATGGCTGCGCCACGTTTATCCTGTTTTTAATAAATTCATTCCCTATATATTTAGTGTTTTCCTCTGATTGAATCTCATTTATCTCCCGGGTGGGAAAGCTATTTGTTTTCTTAAAAGAATTTTCGTTCAGATGCCCAAGTAATATAGATGGGTATAACAAGGATTGGCCGCCGTTATATTCCTTTTGATTCTTGGACTCTGTCGATATAATGGTTGATCATACTTTATCTAATTGCTTATCCTGGTAGATCACAAGTCCTAAAATCACAAATACTGTTTATGATCGCCCCAGTTTTACCCTTATTTATGGACAAGTTCGATTTTAATTTAGCAATAAGTGAGATTTAAGTTAGCTATCCATTAGGTTTAGTTTAGCTTTTACCTAATGAAAACCTAAACTAAACCTAAACAAACCCTAACTAAACCCTAACTAAAAGCATAACTTGTCCTTGAGTTATGATTAATGTTTCCCATAGGCTATTGAATGGAAATTTTCGGGGCGCGGAAAGGCCTCCTGCGGAAAAACAATCAGCCACATGTCCAGCGAGTTAGGGGTAAAATGAAATAAATAAGAACAAAAGGCTTGGAAGTTTGCCCGAAAACTCCCTATCTTTGCACCACTCCGCAAGGGAGGAACGGTTGCTTCGAAAGAGGGAGCCAATGAAAAAAGAAGGGTTTAACGGGAGTTAGACGCAGAAACCGGAAAAAGAGAAAAGAAAAAAACTTAAAAAAGTTTTTGGAAGTTCAGAAAAGATTTCTACCTTTGCAGTCCCAACGGAAACGGAGGGAAAAACAAAAAAGATAAAGACGGGCGCAATGCTCATCGGAATATAGCGGATACGGAAGTTGAAGCGCAAAAAGTTCTTTAAGAAAACACAATCATGTAAGCGTGACGAGTAGGAGACGAAAGTCATGAACAAATTCAAGAATTGGTTCAATTCGGTCCAAGATCAGAGATATAAAAAAGAATTCTGATTATGTAAATAGTTGGAATCAAAAACTTCATTTTACAATGGAGAGTTTGATCCTGGCTCAGGATGAACGCTAGCGGCAGGCCTAATACATGCAAGTCGGACGGGATCCGTCGGAGAGCTTGCTCGAAGATGGTGAGAGTGGCGCACGGGTGCGTAACGCGTGAGCAACCTACCTCTATCAGGGGGATAGCCTCTCGAAAGAGAGATTAACACCGCATAATATAACTATTCGGCATCGTTTGTTATTAAATATTTATAGGATAGAGATGGGCTCGCGTGACATTAGCTGGTTGGTAAGGTAACGGCTTACCAAGGCGACGATGTCTAGGGGCTCTGAGAGGAGAATCCCCCACACTGGTACTGAGACACGGACCAGACTCCTACGGGAGGCAGCAGTAAGGAATATTGGTCAATGGGCGGAAGCCTGAACCAGCCATGCCGCGTGCAGGATGACTGCCCTATGGGTTGTAAACTGCTTTTGTCCGGGAATAAACCCAGGTACGTGTACCTGGCTGAATGTACCGGAAGAATAAGGATCGGCTAACTCCGTGCCAGCAGCCGCGGTAATACGGAGGATCCGAGCGTTATCCGGATTTATTGGGTTTAAAGGGTGCGTAGGCGGCCCATTAAGTCAGGGGTGAAATACGGTGGCTCAACCATCGCAGTGCCTTTGATACTGATGGGCTTGAATCCATTTGAAGTGGGCGGAATAAGACAAGTAGCGGTGAAATGCATAGATATGTCTTAGAACTCCGATTGCGAAGGCAGCTCACTAAGCTGGTATTGACGCTGATGCACGAAAGCGTGGGGATCGAACAGGATTAGATACCCTGGTAGTCCACGCCCTAAACGATGATAACTCGATGTTGGCGATAGACAGCCAGCGTCCCAGCGAAAGCGTTAAGTTATCCACCTGGGGAGTACGCCCGCAAGGGTGAAACTCAAAGGAATTGACGGGGGCCCGCACAAGCGGAGGAGCATGTGGTTTAATTCGATGATACGCGAGGAACCTTACCCGGGCTTGAAAGTTAGTGAAGGATGCAGAGACGCATCCGTCCTTCGGGACACGAAACTAGGTGCTGCATGGCTGTCGTCAGCTCGTGCCGTGAGGTGTTGGGTTAAGTCCCGCAACGAGCGCAACCCCTATGTTTAGTTGCCAGCATGTAATGGTGGGGACTCTAAACAGACTGCCTGTGCAAACAGTGAGGAAGGTGGGGACGACGTCAAGTCATCATGGCCCTTACGTCCGGGGCTACACACGTGCTACAATGGATGGTACAGCGGGCAGCTACATAGCAATATGATGCTAATCTCTAAAAGCCATTCACAGTTCGGATTGGGGTCTGCAACTCGACCCCATGAAGTTGGATTCGCTAGTAATCGCGTATCAGCAATGACGCGGTGAATACGTTCCCGGGCCTTGTACACACCGCCCGTCAAGCCATGAAAGTTGGGGGTACCTAAAGCATGTGACCGCAAGGAGCGTGTTAGGGTAAAACCGATAATTGGGGCTAAGTCGTAACAAGGTAGCCGTACCGGAAGGTGCGGCTGGAATACCTCCTTTCTAGAGTATCGCGGACCGGTGCTCGTCACGTTACATATGATTGCAGATAGTACTGAGAATTGAGATATGAGTACCCGGATAACTTTATGGCGACATAGAGGGTATCCTTTACGCATAACGAACGCTCACTGCTAAAAAAGAAAAACATCAGAAGAAAGTGCCCGCCCCTATAAGGAGCAGGACCGAGAGAGATAGATGAACAGAATAGCTAGTCCCGTAGCTCAGTTGGTTAGAGCACTACACTGATAATGTAGGGGTCAGCAGTTCAAATCTGCTCGGGACTACTTAAAAGATCTGAGGGATGAGATAGGAGATGGGATAAACAGTATGGCGACATACAGGATCTCATATCTATAATCTAACATCTCATATCTAAAAAAAGGGGAATTAGCTCAGCTGGCTAGAGCACCTGCCTTGCACGCAGGGGGTCAACGGTTCGAATCCGTTATTCTCCACGTTCTTAGTAGTACCAAGTATTTAGTATATAGTATTTAGAGATGATATGGCGACATATAAAAATCTTGATACTGCTATCTAACTACTCACTACTAAAAAAAGAGTTCTTTGACATATTGAAAGAGAAAAAAAATTACAAGAGAAGACAACAGTATAGAGACAATGCTTGTATGTGTTTGATGTGATGAGGAGACCCTCGGTCAAGGCCGAACGAATCATTGCGTAGCATACGGGTTATATATCAAAAGCAGCCGCATAGTGGCAAAAGGCTATGCCGGTGAAGAAAGTAAATAAGGGCACACGGGGGATGCCTAGGCTCTCAGAGGCGAAGAAGGACGTGATAAGCTGCGATAAGCTACGGGGATCGGCAAATGCGACTTGATCCGTAGATTTCCGAATGGGGCAACCTGGCATGTTGAAGACATGTCGTATAAAACGCGAACGCGCTGAACTGAAACATCTAAGTAGGCGTAGGAGAAGAAAATAACAATGATTTCCCAAGTAGTGGCGAGCGAACGGGAAAGAGCCCAAACCGATCATGTTACGGCATGGTCGGGGTTGTAGGACCACGATATTGTACAATGCTATGAACTGGAAGCAGGTGGGAAACTGCGCGACAAGGGTGAGAGCCCCGTACAGGTAAAGAATATTGGCATAGTGGTATCCTGAGTACCGCGGGACCGGAGAAATCCTGTGGGAATCCACCAGCACCATCTGGTAAGGCTAAATACTCCTGAGAGACCGATAGTGAACCAGTACCGTGAGGGAAAGGTGAAAAGAACCCCGAACAGGGGAGTGAAAAGAACCTGAAACCGTGTGCTTACAAGCGGTTGGAGCAGAGAATTCTGTGACAGCGTGCCTTTTGCATAATGAGCCTACGAGTTACTCTTGTCTGGCAAGGTTAAGTCCTTCAGGGACGCAGCCGAAGCGAAAGCGAGTCTTAATAGGGCGCATAGTCAGATGAGGTAGACGCGAAACCTTGTGATCTACCCTTGGGCAGGTTGAAGTTGCAGTAACATGTAATGGAGGACCGAACCGATAAACGTTGAAAAGTTTCCGGATGACCTGAGGGTAGGGGTGAAAGGCCAATCAAACTGGGAAATAGCTCGTACTCCCCGAAATGTTTTTAGGAACAGCGTCGGCATGGAGTCTGATAGAGGTAGAGCTACCGATTGGGTGCGGGGGAGTCAAATCCTACCAAATCCAGACGAACTCCGAATGCTATCAGATATGGCCGGCAGTGAGGCTTTGGGTGCTAAGGTCCAAGGCCGAGAGGGAAAGAACCCAGACCATCAGCTAAGGTCCCCAAATCCGTTCTAAGTTGAACTAACGAGGTCCGGTTGCCCAGACAGCTAGGATGTTGGCTTGGAAGCAGCCATTCATTTAAAGAGTGCGTAACAGCTCACTAGTCGAGCGGCCGGGCGTGGATAATAAACGGGCATCAAGAACGGTACCGAAGCTATGGATTTGCATTGAAAGATATGCATCTGGTAGGGGAGCATTCCATATGGGGCGAAGATACCTGGTAATGGGTGTTGGACCGTATGGAAAAGCAAATGTAGGCATAAGTAACGATAAGGCGGGTGGGAAACCCGCCCACCGAAAGACCAAGGTTTCCTGATCAACGTTAATCGGATCAGGGTCAGTCGGGACCTAAGGCGCACCCGAAGGGGGCAAGCCGATGGACAACTGGTTAATATTCCAGTACTCTTCATAACTGCGATGTGGTGACGGAGTAGTGACACTGCCGCGAACTGACGGAATAGTTCGTTGAAAGGCGTAGGTATAGGGGGTAGGCAAATCCGCCGACCCTGCTGAAACCCAATAGTACAGCAAAGCTCCGGTGGCGCTGATAGAGCAGGTAAACAGACTTCCAAGAAAACCCGCTAAGCTTCAGGTTATGAAGACCCGTACCGCAAACCGACACAGGTGGTCGAGGAGAGAATCCTAAGGTGCTCGAGTGAGTCATGGCTAAGGAACTCGGCAAAATGGCCCTGTAACTTCGGGAGAAGGGGCGCTGTCTCTGAGAAGAGCAGCCGCAGTGAAAAGGCCCAGGCGACTGTTTAACAAAAACATATGGCTTTGCAAAATCGCAAGATGAGGTATAAGGCCTGACACCTGCCCGGTGCTGGAAGGTTAAGAGGGGATGTCATCGCAAGAGAAGCATTGAATCGAAGCCCCAGTAAACGGCGGCCGTAACTATAACGGTCCTAAGGTAGCGAAATTCCTTGTCGGGTAAGTTCCGACCTGCACGAATGGTGTAACGATCTGGGCGCTGTCTCAGCCATGAGCTCGGTGAAATTGTGGTATCGGTGAAGACGCCGATTACCCGCAACGGGACGGAAAGACCCCATGCACCTTCACTATAGCTTAACATTGAGATTGGGTACAGGATGTGTAGGATAGGCGGGAGATGTTGAAGCGGCTTCGCCAGGAGTCGTGGAATCAACCTTGAAATACCGCCCTTTCTGTATCCGGTTTCTAACTCGGTATTTCCGAGGACATTGTTTGGTGGGTAGTTTGACTGGGGTGGTCGCCTCCAAAAAGGTAACGGAGGCTTTCAAAGGTAAGCTCAGTACGCTTGGTAACCGTACGTGGAGTGCAATGGCATAAGCTTGCTTGACTGTGAGACCTACAAGTCGAACAGGGTCGAAAGACGGACATAGTGATCCGGTGGTTCTGTATGGAAGGGCCATCGCTCAAAGGATAAAAGGTACGCTGGGGATAACAGGCTGATCTCCCCCAAGAGCTCATATCGACGGGGAGGTTTGGCACCTCGATGTCGGCTCGTCACATCCTGGGGCTGGAGAAGGTCCCAAGGGTTGGGCTGTTCGCCCATTAAAGTGGCACGCGAGCTGGGTTCAGAACGTCGCGAGACAGTTCGGTCCCTATCTGTTGTGGGCGTTGGAAGTTTGAGTGGATCTGACCTTAGTACGAGAGGACCGGGTTGGACAGACCTCTGGTGAACCTGTTATGCCGCCAGGTGTACGGCAGGGTAGCTACGTCTGGAATAGATAAGCGCTGAAAGCATCTAAGTGCGAAACTAGCCACGAGATGAGACTTCCTTATAGGGTCGTAGGAGATGACTACGTTGATAGGCCATAGGTGTAAAGGTTGAGAGACCAGAGCCAAGTGGTACTAATAGCCCGAAGCTTTCTCAAGCAGACAGACACTGTTGTCTTCCTCTTTAATTTTTGAAACGAAAAGAATAACAAAAAGAAACGAACCTCTTTCAATATATATGTCATTTAGACGTGGACATGGATACGTGCTATGTGGGACCTAACAGGATCCCGGTACTCATATCTCATATCTCACATCTAAAAAGATCTTTAGGTGCCTATATCGGCGGTGTCTACCTCTTCCCATTCCGAACAGAGCAGTCAAGCCCGCCAGAGCCGATGGTATTGCCGTAACAGGTGGGAGAGTAGGTCGGTGCCTTTTTTTACACGGAAGCCCTTGCTGGAAACAGTCAAGGGCTTCTTTCGTTTAGGTCATATCTCCTTTCCGGAAGATCTTTTATTTGTCCTCCGGTTCTTTTATCTCCCTTTGCCGATACTATGCTTCCGGCCGATGTTCTCTATGAAGAAGCTCCGGGCGGGGAAACCCCGGGGAACAGCTACGGAACAAGGATCCAAAAATCCATTCAGAATAATGTTGTTCCAAAGGACTGAGTAATAATCATCTGACATATCCACCGCACTTTATTGGCTTTTTCCCTTTTCGCTTGGAAAATAGATTTGATAGCTTCGTTCATTTAGCTAACTTGGTCGATTAACTATTCTCATTTTATCGCTGGATATGCAAAGAGGAGTTCATTAATATGTAATTTGCTACTAAAGGTTCAAATTTGGAATCTTTAACACATAGGAATTAGCCGAAGACTGAGTTGAAGATATAACCATTAAATTTCGGTTTAATGATAAAATATTTTAGATAACTATTCAAAAAAGGCCCCACAATAAGACCTAACGATGGGAGAATACAGGAGTAAAGTTTTGTGTATATGTTTTTTTGGATTTTGCCCTGAGATTGGAATAGCGTATTTACTGTGATGCGATACTTTTCATTAAAAAGACAAGATAATAATAAATTAAGCAATCGTTTGTGTAGATTAAACAAACGATTGCTTTCAAGTTTGATTTTTTATTTTGAGAAAAGTGTTATATTATTGTTAAAGAGATTAAGTTCTTTAGTAAGAACCAAATATAAATCCAAATCCAAAGGGATTTTTCTTATTGACTGTTTAGTTTGTTTTAAAATAGGTGATTTTTTAGAGGGACCAATTGGTCCCTTTAAATTTACATGACTTTAAATTATGGATTCTAGAAGAGATTTTTTAAAAAAAGCCGGGATTTTATCATCACTGGCTGTTTCACTTCCTACTTTGGTTAATGCCAATGCGACTGCAGAAGCATTTAATATGTGCGGTTATGCTGCGCCCAAAATTGATAAGGTGAGAGTTGCTGTAATTGGATTGGGGATGCGTGGTCCCGGAGCAGTCGAACGACTGGCTTTTATCGAAGGTTGTGAGATCGTTGCACTTTGCGATAAACACCCTGAACGTGTTGAGAAAGCACAGAAGATTCTTACTTCTAAGGGCTTGAACGCTGCAAAGTCTTACTCAGGAGAAGATGGCTGGAAATCATTGCTGAAAGAGGAGAAGTTAGATCTTGTCTATATTTGCACGCCTTGGGATTACCATGCACTCATGAGTATTGCGGCAATGAAAGCTGGTAATCATGTGGCTTGTGAAGTGCCAATTGCGCTGACAATAAAAGATTGTTGGGAGGTCGTCAAAACATCTGAAACAACAAAAAAACATTGCATGATGTTGGAGAATTGTTGCTACGACTTTTTCGAAATGTTGACATTGAATATGGCCCGCCAAGGTCTATTTGGTGAATTAATCCACGGTGAGGGAGCTTATATCCATGATTTGTTGGATTTAAATTTCGCAAAGAATGGTTACGATCAGATGTGGCGTTTACGGGAAAATATCAAGTACAATGGTAACCTATACCCAACTCATGGACTTGGCCCCGTAGCACAGTGTTTAAATATCAACAGAGGAGACAAGATGGATCATCTTGTAGCCATGTCATCCAATGATTTTATGATGGGTGAGAAGGCAAAAGAACTAGCAGGCAAAGATTCTTTCTTTCAGGAATTTGTCGGAAAGAAATACCGTGGCAATATGAATACGACATTGATCCGTACAGCCAAAGGAAAAACAATTATGTTACAACATGATGTGACTTCACCTAGACCCTACTCGAGATTGCATACACTTAGCGGTACAAAGGGTTTTGCCCAAAAATATCCTACGGAAAATATCGCATTTGGCCATGAATTCATCAAGGAGGAGAAACTCAAGGAGCTGTATGATAAATACACGCCCGAATTGGTGAAATATATCGGTGATAAAGCAAAAGAAGTCGGCGGTCACGGTGGAATGGATTTTATGATGGACTGGCGTTTAATCGATTGTCTGCGTAACGGATTGCCATTGGATCAGGACGTTTACGATGCTGCTTCGTGGAGCTGTATCGTGCCATTGAGCTTTGAATCTGTTGAAAAGAACTGTAAAACTGTGGCTGTACCTGATTTTACAAAAGGCGCCTGGAAAAGCAATAATCCCGTAGATATTACACTAAAAGGTGGTGGGAATACGCCTATTCGCTCCAAAAATGTGAAAAAGGAAAATGTACAATTGGATGTATAAAATCTGCATTTGTTCAATAATTAAAAGGGGAGCATTTTATTGTTCCCCTTTTATGTTTATCTTTAGGTATGTTAATCAATCTGACGCTAGTTGCCTGTCTATCTCTGTTTTCCACAAAAGATACACTCTCATGTTGTGTTGGTGAAAATATACCTACACGAGCTGGCATGATCAAATCTCAGTTATCCAAACAAAGCAATGCCGCTGTTGGAAAGATGGTTCTAATCGAAGGTGGTAAATTCTTGATGGGAAGTTCAAATTTTGAAGATAGTAAGCCTGTACATCAGGTCGAACTCACTTCATTTTACATGGATGAACACGAGGTAACAAATGCCCAATTTGCTCAATTTGTAAAGGAAACAGGATATGTGACGGTAGCCGAGCGGAAATTGGATCCAAAAGATTTTCCCGGTGTGGATCCAAATATGCTTGTCCCCGGATCTGCCGTATTCTCGAAACCCAAAGAGCTTAATTCCTTAAATAATTATCTGATGTGGTGGGAATATGTTCCTGGCGCAAATTGGCAACATCCCGAAGGGCCTGATAGTTCTATAAAAGATAAAATGAATTACCCCGTTGTTCAGGTCGCCTATGAAGATGCTGATGCTTATGCAAAATGGGCAGGAAAGCGATTGCCTACAGAGGCGGAATGGGAATATGCTGCCCGCTCGGGTAAGGATACGAATGAAGACCTGTACTATTGGGGAAAAGAGCTTAAACCCAATGGTAAGTGGACTGCAAATATATACCAAGGGAAATTTCCGATTGAAGATTCAAAAGAAGATGGATATGAGGGAGCCGCTCCCGTAAAATCTTTTCAGGCAAATGCCTTAGGACTTTATGATATGGAAGGGAATGTCTGGGAATGGTGCTCCGATTACTACCGTCCGGATTATTACAAAAGTAGCACGGTGGCAAATCCCAAAGGACCTGAAAACTCCTATGATCCACAGGAACCTAATCTTGAAAAACGTGTTCAGCGTGGTGGATCATTTCTCTGCAATGATCAATATTGTGAACGTTATAAAGCGGGAAGCAGGGGAAAAGGGGAGGTCAATAGCCCAACAAATAATGTCGGTTTCCGATGTGTAAAAGATATAAAATAGAAAAGGCTTGCATTGCAAGCCTTTTCTATTTTATAGAGACACCTTATTGTGCATTCAAAAACATTGATTTTTGATTGTACAATTCTCTGAAATATGGATCTTGAAGATCTTTGATAAAGCGGATCGCTTCACCGGTTGATTTCATTTCAGGGCCTAATTGTTTGTCTACCTCAGGGAATTTATTGAAGGAGAATACAGGCTCTTTAATCGCGTATCCTTTCAATTTACGTTCGATGGTGAAGTCACTTAATTTATTGACACCTAACATGACCTTTGTCGCGATGTTGATGTAAGGAACATCGTAAGCCTTCGCAATGAAAGGAACTGTACGTGATGCACGTGGGTTAGCCTCGATGACATACACATTTTCACCTTTGACAGCAAACTGAATGTTTAATAGACCACGTACATTTAGTGCTTTCGCTAACTTGATCGAGTATTCTTCCATTTTATCCTGAACAGCTTGTGAGAGTCCGAATGGAGGTAATACCGCCGATGAGTCTCCAGAGTGAATACCTGCAGGCTCAATGTGCTCCATCATACCGATGATATGTACATCTTCACCATCACAGATGGAATCTGACTCCGCTTCTTCAGCGCGATCCAAGAAATGGTCGATCAGGATATGGTTACCGGGAAGGTTTTTCAATAAGTTAACAACTGCTTTTTCCAAGTCTTCGTCATTGATGACAATACTCATGCCTTGTCCACCCAATACATACGAAGGGCGAACCAATACTGGATAACCAACTTCGTTGGCTACTTGTAATGCTTCTTCTGCCGAAGTAGCTACGCCATATTTTGGATATGGAATATTTAATTCTTTCAATAGATCAGAGAAACGGCCACGGTCTTCCGCCAAGTCCATATTCTCGAATGATGTACCGATGATTTTTACGCCAAGTTGCTCTAAGCGTTCAGCCATTTTAAGTGCTGTCTGTCCACCTAATTGAACGATTACACCTTCTGGTTTTTCCAATTCGATGATCTCACGGACATGCTCCCAGAATACAGGCTCGAAATATAATTTATCGGCCATGTTGAAGTCCGTAGATACAGTCTCCGGGTTACAGTTCACCATGATTGCTTCGTAACCACATTCTTTCGCAGCCAATAACCCGTGTACACAAGAGTAATCGAACTCGATACCTTGACCGATACGGTTTGGACCTGAACCTAATACAATGATTTTCTTTTTGTCTGAAGAGATGGATTCGTTTTCTTCTTCAAATGTTGAATAGTAATATGGAGTTTGTGCTGGGAATTCCGCGGCACAAGTATCAACCATTTTGTAAACCCGGTTGATGCCAAGTTCCTTACGACGATCATATACCTGATCTTCTGTTACATTACCTAACAACCAAGCAATCTGTACATCTGAATAACCTTTTTGTTTTAAGGTCATAAAGAAATCGCGTGGGATATTATTCAATTGGTAACGACGTAATTCTTGCTCCAGGTGTACCAACTCTTGGATCTGTACTAAGAACCATTTGTCGATACGTGTTGCTTTACGGATTGATTCCAAAGGAACACCTAATTCGAATGCATCTTTGATATGGAATAGACGGTCTCCACTTGGATGTTCCAAGCTATCCATAATTTCGTCAAGATTTCTCCATTGACGACCATCAGCCCCTAGACCGGCACGACCTGTTTCAAGTGATTGACATGCTTTCTGTAAAGCTTCGATAAATGTACGTCCGATTGCCATTACTTCACCTACCGCTTTCATCTGCAGGCCTAATTCCTTGTTTGCACCTTTGAATTTATCAAAGTTGAAACGCGGGATTTTCACGATAACGTAATCTAATGTTGGTTCGAAGTATGCCGATGTTGTTTTAGTAATCTGATTTTGCAACTCATCCAGGTTATATCCGATCGCTAATTTAGCGGCAATTTTTGCAATTGGGTAACCAGTTGCTTTTGATGCTAAAGCAGATGAGCGGGATACACGTGGATTGATTTCGATTGCGATGATTTCTTCATTTTCTGGGTTAACAGAGAATTGCACGTTACATCCACCCGCAAATGTACCGATCGAGCGCATCATCAGGATAGCCTGATTACGCATATCTTGGTAACATTTGTCTGATAATGTCATTCCCGGTGCAACCGTGATCGAGTCTCCCGTATGGATGCCCATTGGATCGAAGTTTTCAATGGTACAGATGATGATGACATTGTCGTTGGTATCGCGAAGCAATTCTAATTCGAATTCTTTCCAACCCAACACGGCCTGCTCTACCAAAACCTCATGTGTCGGCGAAGCATGTAAACCTCTATTTAAAGCCGCATCAAAATCTTCTTTTCTGTGTACAAATCCACCACCTGTACCGGCTAGGGTGTAGGAAGGACGTATAACAAGAGGATAACCAATTTCTTGTGCTGCTTCTTTACCTTCCAGGAATGAGTTTGCAATCTTTGAAGTTGCAACACCCACACCAATATCAACCATTAATTGACGGAATTCTTCACGGTTTTCAGTTTTTTCAATGGCAGCAACATCAACACCGATAACTTTTACGTTGTATTTTTCCCAAAGGCCCAGGTTGGATGCTTCGATACATAAGTTCAAAGCGGTCTGGCCACCCATGGTAGGAAGTACTGCGTCAATGTTATGTTTTTGCAATATCTCTTCAATACTTTCGCACGTTAATGGAAGTAAATAGACATTGTCTGCAACAACTTTGTCCGTCATGATTGTTGCAGGGTTTGAGTTGATGATGGATACTTCAATACCTTCTTCTTTCAATGAAAGGGATGCTTGAGATCCAGAATAATCAAATTCACAAGCTTGACCGATAACGATGGGACCTGATCCGATGATTAAAACCGACTTAATGGAAGTGTTTCTTGGCATTATATCTAGTTCAAAAAATTAAATTTCCTATTGTAAATCTGAGCAAAGACAATCAAAAATAGCTCATGGGGAAGGGTCATTCCGACTGCTTTGTCGGAGTGCAAAGTTACATTTTAAATTTTGAAAATGAAGTATTTATTTTAAGAATATTTCAAAATAAAATGAGCTTTGTTGGAAAAGTGGTCTTGAAAATAGGAATACTAGTTGGAAAACGTAAGGAATAGGTTCTCCAACTAGTATCGGGAATCGCTTATTTTCTGTTAATAAACAATGATTTCATCTGTAAATAAATATCCTTTTTTCGGGTTGCTGGCTTTGATTTTTATGTAGCGTGCCTGCTGCGCTTTATTAAGTTTCAGCTCGAAGCGTTTAAATGTCAATTTGGATTCTTTATCGGATACATCGTTTTTTACTGTCCCTATTGAACGGAATGTACGACCATTGTCAGAAACGAGAACCTCCATTTCCCCGGGCATATAAACTCCGGGACCTATCATTTGCATGAAATTCATGGCAACTTGATGGATTTCTTCCCTTCTTTCCAAATCAACAACAACATCAATCGGGCTGGTAAAACCCTGCCATTGTCCATCGTGATAAGACAGGCCTCCCATTAGCCCATTGGTTAAAGTCGAATCTTTTTGCGCTGGATATCCTGACCATTGCGTATTGTACGTTACTTTTTTTCCAATGGCACGATGAATATCAATATCAAAGGATAATGTAGGGCCTATTTTGATAGAGTCCTGAAAGTATGCTGCATTGATATGTCCTGTTGAACTAAGTTCAAATGGACCGGTATATGGCGTAGACTGAATCGTAGGTTCACTTCCATCAATGGTATATCGGATCTGATCCGTGTTTAATTGCTCTGTTGTAAGTGTAATTTTGTTGTTGTTTTTAATTGCATTATAAGACGCTGTATAAGCAACATTGAATGATGGACGATAATAGTTCAGATTCAGCTCCTGTAGCAATTTATAATGTGATTGTAATCTGCGTTGAAAGTCAGCCCAGCTTTTTGTATCTTTTGCGGTCCAATTGACTTCGGATAACGCTAATGCTCGCGGAAATACCATATATTCAACGTGCTCTGTCGTCGGTACATATTCTGTCCAAATATTAGCTTGTGCACCCAGGATGTGTTTCGCCTTGTCCGCTTGTATCGCGTTTGGAATAGGATCATAAGAATATACCTTATCGAGGGTTAGGTATCCGCCAATTGCTTCGGGTTGTGTCCTTGGATCGGTCTGATAAGAATCAAAATACAGATGTGAACCCGGAGTCATAATGACATCATGGCCGGCATTTGCCGCATTTATTCCTCCGTCTTCGCCGCGCCAGCTCATGACCGTGGCACCTTCAGTCAGACCGCCTTGCAAGATTTCATCCCAGCCGATAAGCTTTCGCCCTTTCGATTGCAGGTATAAATCCATTTGCTTGATGGCATAGCTTTGTAATTCATCTACTGATTTTAAACCTTCCTTTTGCATCAGGGCCTGGTCTTTTGGACATTTTTCCCAATGTTTCTTTTCGGCTTCGTCCCCGCCAATATGGATGTATTGGGAAGGGAATATGGTGAGTACTTCATCCAGTACATTTTTTAAGAACTCAAAAGTCTTTTCATTGCCGATGCAAAACTCGCCCTGGCTGTAGGGTTTACCCGAACAGGAGAGTTCGGGATACACGGCCAGTACTTCTTCCGAGTGTCCGGGCATTTCTATTTCAGGAATGACATTGATGCCTTTTCGAGCAGCATAGTCTACCAGTTCACGCGCTTCTTCCTGTGTATAAAAGCCGCCATTTGCATTCGGATTTCCTTTTTCTACATACTGACGGCCATTGTTCCACCAATCTTTCCAATGCGCATGTGTACGCCAGGCAGCCTTTTGTGTTAATTCCGGATATTTTTTAATTTCCAATCGCCATCCGGCGCCATCTGTCAGGTGCCAGTGAAAGTTATTGAACTTATAAATGGCCATGACGTCGATATATTTCTTCACGAAAGAGAGCGGCATAAAATGACGGGAAACATCCAAATGAAGCCCGCGGTAAGAAAAACGAGGTTCATCGACGATTGTTGCAAATGCTATTTGGCTGGGGTCAGTCTGTAGGTAACCCAACTGGATCAAGGTATAAATCCCATTGATGACCTGCGGCGTATCCCAGGCTTTAAGCAGAAGACCTTTTTCATCAATTTGAATCGAATACGCATTTTTGCTCAAGTTGTCTGCATCAACAGCTTTAATAATACGAAAACCTTCTTTTGGAGTTTTTTTATTTTTCTTTAGCACCTCAAAGGTTAAGCCTTTGATTGCGGGATGCTCGGTAAGCAATTGCGCCGCAGCCTGAAAATCGTCTGAAACAATAACGGAGAGCTGTGTTGGGATGTTATATATTCCGGTCGCTACGGTCACCTTGGATGGCTTGGGAATTAGATCAAAATTAGTTTGGGCCTGTGCACCGAAAATGCAAGTTCCCCCAAGCAATAAAAGGGATAAGGATTGACTCAATCGCATAGTATAGTATTTAGATCAATAGATAATCAACACAAATATCCTAATTTTTGTTTCATTATTCTATTATTGCCGTCATTCGATAAGTTTTTATGATATAAATCCAACAAATTGCCGGATAGAAATTACATTTTTAATCCTTAACTTTGTTGTATGATTGAACTTCCAGTTATTCCGGCAACTCCTGCACAACGCAAGCCCGATTGGTTGCGTGTCAAATTGCCTGTTGGTAAAGAGTATAGACATGTCAGAAGTCTTGTAGATGAACATAAATTACATACGATTTGTGAGAGTGGAAATTGCCCAAATATGGGTGAGTGTTGGGGGGCAGGAACAGCGACCTTCATGATACTAGGTAATATCTGTACACGTTCATGTTCGTTTTGCGCTGTAGCAACAGGTCGTCCTCTGGCGGTCGATTTGGATGAGCCTAACAGGGTCGCAAACTCAGTGAAGCTGATGCAGGTCAAACATTGTGTCATCACTTCTGTTGACCGTGATGATTTGAAAGATGGTGGTTCGACGATTTGGGCGGAAACGATTAATGCCATCCGTAGAGAGAGCCCCGAGACAACCTTGGAAACGCTATTGCCAGATTTTAAAGGGCAATGGGACAATCTGGATCGTGTCATTGCGGTTCGTCCTGAGGTCGTTTCACATAACTTGGAAACTGTACGCCGTCTGACAAGGGAAGTACGTATCCAGGCCAAATATGATCGTTCTTTGGAATGTTTGCGTCGGATTTCGGAAGCAGGTCTTCGTACGAAGTCTGGTATTATGCTTGGTCTTGGCGAAACGGAAGAAGATGTAATCGAGGCCATGCAGGACTTATATAATGTAGGAGTTCATATTTTGACGCTCGGTCAGTATTTGCAGCCTACAAAAGCACACCATCCCGTTATTGAATTTATCACACCAGCTCAATTTGAGAAATATCAAAAAATTGGTTTGGAAATGGGATTTAAGTATGTTGAATCAGGACCATTGGTACGTTCGTCCTACCATGCTGAAAAGCATTTATTTGATATGCAATAATAGCGTGCTAAACAGTTAGACTTCTTGGAAAAGCAAAAATTGTTTCCATATTAACATATAAAAGGCCCGGGTGAATATTTCACCCGGGCCTTTTTATGGATCATCTTATCCTGGTCGAACTTTGTAAGTAATTACCTTCGACCGCTGCTTTTTTTTAAAATGCTGGTTTCAAGTGCATTTAAGGCCTAAAGATTAAAGACAGCGCGTAGTAAAATTGTTCTTCCCCGTAGTTCAAATTCATTTTGGGAAATCATATTGGCTGTTGTCATGTAGGTCCGATAATTTTTTATATTCGTCAAATTGCTCATATCCAATTCAAAGTCAGTTTTCCATTTGTTCAATCGATAACGCGCAAAAACGTCTATAAAGGTATAACTTGCATTCTTCATATTCGTCTGGAAAGTGGAGAGGTTACGTATGTTTACACGTATAAAGCCATTTTTAAAAGGGCTTATAGGGAAACCTAAGTTATGTGTCATCATAGTTGTTTTATTCCGAATCAGATAGTCTTTCCCTTGTTGCTTGCTTCTATTCCAATTGAGAGTACCTGTATAAGATATATTATATGATTTGAATATTTTTGCTTCTAAACTAGGTTGGAGCGTGTAATTGATGCTTTTTATGGGAACAACACTACTGTTTAGCAATTGATTGAATCGGGAATAGGCCATACTGCCTTTTAACTTGAGCGTACTTGCCAAAGGAAATATATATTTATCAAACCCAATTTGTGAGGACCAATGTTCTTGCAGATTGTCCATATTAACCAATATATTCTCTGTGATATCGTCTTTTATAATTGAGGATAACATCGTGTTGGATGAAAGCCTGGAATAGCTGATTCCTGCATTAGCGAATAATACTTTCAATGTACGCGCCAGATTGTAATTGAGATTAAAAGCATGTTTTTGGGATTCATTCAGCGCAGCATTGTTTTGGCTAAGCATCCTATAATTGCGCAGTACCGCTCCATGGAATACGTCTTCAATATTCCCAATGTCCTGGCTATATTGATAAGCAAATTGGAGATAATCTTCTTGGGAGACTCGCCAGCGCGCTTTTAGGCCGGGGTTGATCAACCATGAATTTTTTGAAATGTCCAAAGCCTGTGTATTATCTTTATATTGGGTGATCAGATAAGTGATCGGGATATCAAGGTGAGCCTCGAAGCGATCGTTTTTCCAGTCATATTGTGGTGTAATGAACACTTGAGATCTGCTCCAGTGCAGATCGTTGCTCGTATTCTGGCGCGGTCTTCTATCTATCTGCTCATTATCTTGAAGATATAACAATGAAGTAAAATGTTGGCGGTCGGTATTGAAACCGATCTGATAATACTGTTTGATCTTACTTTTATTGAAGTGGTAACCTGTCGAAACCTCAGTGAAAAATGAGGGAACCTCGATCTGCTGAGTGGTACTTTTGTATGGAATGCTGTCATTCAATATTTCAGAAAAAACACCTGGATAAATCTGTAGAGATTGTGGTTTATTTCCATAGTTTAATGTCCAATTAACTGCTATAATATCGTTGTTTTTTAATTGCGGTATATAACTGAACTGGTTGCTGACTCCTTTGATATGGTGTTTTTGAAATTGGTCAATTTTACTGGTCGAGTTTGTTAATAGGGCTTTTATATCTTTTTTTTCATATTCAAAGGAAAGTATTTCGCTGATGTATTTTTTTTCTGTATTCACAGATGCAGAGAGTCTTGCCACACCCAGCCATTTCTCTGCTCTGATGCCGTTTTGTTCTTCAAAGGACACATCACCTCCATCGAGTAAATATCGTGTACTAGCAGCGTTATTCTGTCTTTCTTTATCAAATAGTAACTGAATATTTGATTTCAATTGCCATTTGTTTTTGAAATTATATAGATTATTGGTGTTGAGGGAACCTGTATTGTTAAAGTAGTAGTTGTTTTTTGGAATATTGGGAGCTCCAGTTGTACTTGTTGCAAGGAGGTTGTGAATAGCGGAAGCGCCAAACTTTGCGAGTAAAGATGACTGGTTATTGCCTACGACATCACCAGAAAGATCCCTACCGATGTTATTTGCACTGAGTACATTCAGCATTTTAACTTTTTTGTTAAAAAGGATTGTGTTTAGCTCGGGGTCATAGTTATTGGGAGTACCAGCAGCTATTTTAGCCTGTCCGGTTAACTTTAACTTAGCATCTTCTTTGATGACAAGGTTAATTGCTACATCGTCTGTAAATCTTTTGTTTTTAAGTACTTTATAGTGTTCATGGTTGTCGAGGACCTGAATGTCTTTGACCATTCTGTGCGGAATTGTTCGTGTGCCTATTCCGTAACGATCTTCTAACAGATCATCACCGTCAATGTAAAGTTTGGAAACCGTTTTGTCCTGATATTTTATTAAGCCGGATTCTGTTACCTCCATACCGGGTAGGCGTTTGATGATATCTCCGATATTTCGATCCTCTTCCTTAGCGAAAGAACCTACATCATAAGAAATGGTGTCATTGGAACGACTTACTTTGGGTTTACTCTTGACTACGACATCTTTTAATAGATTGGTTTTGGGGGTTAAGACAATCCGGAGATCGGTCGACTT
Organism: Sphingobacterium sp. DR205; assembly: GCF_011064245.1. NCBI lineage: Bacteria > Pseudomonadati > Bacteroidota > Sphingobacteriia > Sphingobacteriales > Sphingobacteriaceae > Sphingobacterium > Sphingobacterium sp. DR205. The sequence goes on from NZ_CP049333.1 coordinate 794,004, forward strand.
TTTGTCAATTTGCTGTTCGAATTTTTCGTAAGTAAGATGGTGGATCTGCAGGTAGACGGTGGTATATTCTTTAGAAAGTTGCATCATAAACCGTCCTTCCTTATCAGTCGTTTTAAAAGCGACGATTTTATTTTCAGACAGGATATTTACACTTGCGAAAGGTATTGGCTTCTGTGTATTTGCTTCTTGTACCTTCCCACTAATCATTTGTTGGGCAAAACAAATTTGCCCAAACCAAGTGATTAAAAGTAAACATATAGGTACTTTCATTAAGGTATTAGCTCAATCGGATTATTGGTGACTTTAGAAGGCTTATATAGTTCATCTTTCCGTATATTAAAACTTTTGATCCTAGAGACATCCATACCACCATCTCCTGTTTTCATACCAGCGCTTGAACCGCTTTTAACAGTAATGGCATTGCTAGAACCTACACTGATACTTCGACTCTTTGCCGATTGAGCGTTCATATAGGCCTGTGGATTTGCTTTAAATGCAGCTTGGATTTTTTGAACTTCCTCTAGTGAGGTTGTAATCACGCCTTGTGGTAGCGCCACCTGTACTTTGCTGTCTTCCAGTTTATCAAATCCAGCATATGCAAAAATGACCTCGTTTTTTGAATCCCTTGCATCCAAAATGAGTCCTGGTAGTCCATGAAGTTTCCAAGGTCCGTAAGGAAATGGCAGCTCTGTCGTAAACCATACTTCATAGGTGCGACCTTTGAAAGTTGTTTTTGCATTTTGACAACTGTATCCTCCGATCTCCTTATGATCCCCTAATACTTCCCATTCTTGAGCTGGGTAAGTTTGAGGTATAGCAAATTTGTCCCCGGCAACGGATATCAATTCTGTCATTTTGTTGTTGTTGACATCTAGTAAATACGATGCCCCTAAAGGAGTTGTTCGTGTCTGGATAGTTATATTCCCGTCAAAGGAGGGGGCATCCATCTGTTTTTTGACTTCATCCTGCATACGATTTGTGGAGTATGAGGTATAGTAACTGGCCTGTTGATTAAGGTAAGTGATCGTTTCGTCGCGAATAAATTGATCACGTTGCGTGGTGTCATTAATGTGTTTGAATTCGTAATGTACTTTAGCTATTGCTGGCGAATTTTCTTGAGCAAATAGAATCTGTATCGTCAGCGATAATAAGAAGGATAATGAATATTTCATAAAATTATGTTTATATCGTAAATATACGAAATATTCGTAAAAATAAAAATTATTGTAGATTTTCACTATTATACCTTGAACTGTACTTTTCTAGGGGATGAAGTGAAGCTCCGTGTGTGTGAAACTATTATTGTTGTCTATTGAAAACAGTTTCTCCAGCAATCACCGTCCGCATTGTTTTTACGTTTCGCAGCTGCTCATTCGGTATTTTGAGGATGTCGTGCTCGAGGATAACAAAATCAGCGTCTTTGCCGGCTTCTATGCTTCCCCGTTTTTTCTCCTGAAAGCAGGAGTATGCTGCCCAGATGGTCATTCCGCGCAATGCATCTTCCCGACTGATGGCGTCCTGCATCTGGAAGCCCTGCTTTGGATATCCTTTTTTATCGACACGGGCCACGGCTGCGTGAAAGCCGTATAGCGGATTGAAATGTTCAACCGGGAAATCACTTCCCAGAGCGAGTTTACCGTACTCCTTCAATAGATGTTTGTAAGCATAGGCTCCTTTCATCCGTTCTTCACCTAGACGGTCTTTTGCCCAGTACATATCCGATGTGGCGTGGGTAGGTTGTACAGAGGGTATAATCTGGAATTTTCGGAATTTATCGAAATCTACTGGCGAGATAATCTGCGCATGCTCAATGCGCCATCTACGGTCTGTATGCGGCTGTAAGTATTTACCATAGATGTTCAGTATAATACGGTTGGCTGAATCACCGATCGCATGGGTATTCGCCTGGAAATTACTGGCTGCAATCGCTTTGATCATGTTTTCATATTCCTGTGGGCTATGCAATAAGAATCCATGTGTAGGTGCATCATGATAATGAGCGAGGAGGCAGGCGCCCCTTGAGCCTAATGCGCCATCTGCAAGTAATTTGAATGATTTGATTTCTAAACGATCCGTTTCATAAAAGCCCTGCGCTATAAATGAGGAGATATTCTGCGGATTGCCAAGGATCATGGCATAATCCCTAAATTTCAATTCCCCATCCTGGTAGTATTTTTTTAAGAGGTCTAGTCTTTCTTTTGATAAACCGGCATCCACAATGGAAGTAAGTCCCACAGAAAGCAACGAGTCCTGGGTTCGCTTTAACATTCTCAGGTACTCTTTTTCATGGGGTACCGGGATTGTTTTGTTGACCAGATCCATTGCATTGTCGATCAAAAGACCATTCGGTATATTGTTACTTCCACCGACAACGCCACCATGAATAATGGGAATGCTTGTCAATTTGGCCCATTCTAAAGCTTTGGAGTTTACCACAGCGGCGTGATAATCTACCCGTATCAGGTACACTGGTATATCTGGGAAAGCTTTATCCAGTAGTTCCTTTGTAGGGAAGGATTTGTCTTTCCAGCGATTTTGGTCCCAGCCACCGCCGATGAGCCAGGTTTTATTGGGATTTTTTTGCTGATAACTTTTAACCCGTTGAATTACTTCTTCGAAAGAATCCGCGCCGTTGAGATCAGCCTGATCCATCAGTTCGGCTTCATCAAATAGATGCGCGTGTGCATCGTAGAATCCGGGATAGATCGCTTTTCCCTCAGCGTCTATTTTTTCTTTGGCTTTATATTTTCGTTGAATCTCTTCGTCTGATCCTATGGCAATAAATTTACCGTCCTTAACTGCAAATGCCTGTGCTACGCTGAAGGTGGAATCAACGGTATACACTTGGGCATTGTATACTATCAGGTCTACCTTTTCTTGAGGGGAACAGGCAAGGAAGATCATGGAAAGGAGGAAAACGATAACTGAAAATTTTCTCATATCCTAAAAATAAAAAAAAGTGTTTATAAAGCGAGAGGGTATTTCTTTGAAATATGAACTGGCTGGAATATCGTAAAGTATATGATGGGGTTTACAAAAACGGCTATCCAAATAATTCGGATAGCCGTTTTAATTCAAAAATCAAAATACGTGATTAGCAGTACTCGTCAAATGCTGCAACTAAATTGTCAGCAATCATTTGTGCCGGGCGACCTTCAATCATATGTCTTTCAATCATGTGTACCAATTTACCATCTTTGAACAATGCCATTGCTGGAGAAGATGGAGGGTAAGGCAACATGTAGTTACGTGCTGTGTTAACAGCATCAGTTTCCATACCTGCGAAAACAGTAACTAATTTTGCCGGATGTTTTTCGTTTTTTACAGCCGCTTTTGCTGCAGGACGTGCATTTGCTGCCGCACAACCACAAACGGAGTTTACAACCACAAAAACGGTTCCTTCTGAAGCGATTGCAGTATCAACTGCTTCTGGAGTTTTTAATTCTTCGAATCCCGCATCAACTAACTCTTGACGCATTGGAGCTACTAAATATTCTGGATACATTATTTCTTAAGTAAAATGTTAATATTCTAATTTAATTCGGTAGCGTACAGCTTTTAGTTACATTTTAATTTTCTTGTTCATTGCACTAAAGGTATACTTTACAAGTACAAATATAGCTGTAAAAGGCTGCTTCGTCAAGGTGCTTGTCTCAAATCAATGTCAGAAAATCGTTAACAGCTGCTAAGCCATTTTCCAGTCGCTGCTGTCCCTCGCCTGAGATAATGTGATATTGACCATTGACAGCATTTAATTCTGTTTTCCACACCTTCATAAAGTGTTCTCGTTGCTCTGGAAAATCTCTTAAGGGATCGTCCTGCCAGGGAAGGTCGATATCCATCAGTAAGTAGAGATCATAGGGATGTTGCCGGATCTTGTCAGTGACTTCTTTTGGGGTATGCTTGAATAGATAGTCAGACCAGATTTTCACGGTCATAAAAGTGGTGTCACAGACCAGGATGTTATCCTTTGCCAAAGGGAGGAGTGCTTCTTCCAAAGCAACCTGTCCATAAAACATGTTGACCTCATCCTGCAACGTATATTTATTATTGAGGCTCTGACAGTAATAGCGCGAATATTCCGGAACACAGACCGTTTGAAATTTTTCAGCGAGATACTGTGCCATGGTTGACTTTCCTGTAGACTCGGGGCCTACGACGGCAATTTTTATTAACTCTTTTCCCACATCTATCTTTTTGATAGGCAATATTACGCAAAATTTTTATAGGTTTTTTGCCAGTCACGGTAGCCATTCCAGGCAATAATAGCGAATACGAGATACAGTACAGCTGTTAGCATAAGCTCTTTGTGTATATACAATGGAATATAGCAGATATCGACAAAAACCCAGAGAAGCCAGTTCTGAAGTACTTTCCTCGTCATTAGAAATTGGGCTACAAAGCTAACAGCGGTACAGAATGCATCGATATAGGGGACATCGGAATTCGTCTTATTGTCCAAGAGGTAACCTATTAGGGCTGTCAAACAGATGATAGCGAGCACGATTAGCATCAGCTGTTTTTTATTGGCTTTAACAATGGGTTTCTTTTTTTCTTCCTTTCGTTTAAGCCAGTAATACCAGCCATACACTGCCGTGAATAGAAAATAAAATTGTAATACGGTATCGCCATAGAGCTTTGCATCATAAAACAGAATGGCATAGGACACCACGCTGATGATGCTAATGGGCCAGTTCCATATATTTTGCTTTGCGGCCAGATAAACACAAAGGAATCCGGTTAGTGTACCTAACCATTCGAGCCAAGTGGTCTGGGCAAATTGACTGGCAATCTGCTGAAAAAAATCCTGCATCTGCTGTGTTAAAAATTACACCTAAAGATACAAAGTCTGTCCAAAAATTAACTACTGCACCTGTTTATTGGCGCAATTGGTACTCGCAAACGACTCAGGTTTGGCTTTAAATACAAAACCCATACCCATAATATATCCCATGGCTTCTTTGAGGGCAACATTTGACTGAAAATTTGGATTGGTGTTGATGTCGGCGTGGACTTCGAGGTCTACTTTGTGTTTTTCGAGGAGGGGGCAGAGTTGGTAGGCGATGTCGATGGATTTTTGGACTTCGAGTAGCATCCGTTCTTTAATACTCATCCGGTGATGCCTTTTGTCCCGTTGGATAAACATAAATCCACCTTTATGTTCCCTGAGAAAGACGATGACGGTGGCGAAGTCGATGATTCCTCTCTTTACTTGGGAATCGGTACCGATATAAACCTTGAGCTTGTTCCCGAGGGCATCTTCTCGTTTAATGACTTCCTCAACAGCATCGAAAATCGTGGAGCGAATGGATTCGCCATTGTATTTTTGCCATCTCATAGTGGTATAAATTAGATATAAAAAAATTAAACTTCATCATTGACATAAATTTACTGAATTTCAATGAGCTGAGTGTTAATTTAATTTTAAATAATTATCCACATTAATGAAGTTTTTCACCATAGGCCAGATCTCCTGCATCGCCAAGACCAGGAACAATATAGGCTTTTGTTGTCAATTCATGGTCGACATCGCCTACCCAGATATGCGCGGTCGGAACGAAAGCCTTGACATGGTTTAACCCTTCTTCCGAAGCAATTGCCGCAACAATATGAAGCTCTTTAATCTCGTACTCGGCCAGTAGATCTTTGCAGCATAAGACGAGGCTCTTTCCGGTTGCCAGCATCGGGTCGACGATGATGACTGTTCTATTATCTAAATTGGGGGTATTTACATATTCTTTATGAACTTCAAACTCACCACTCTTTTTGGTGTGCCGATAAGCCGCGATAAAGGTATTGTCTGCTTGGTCAAAGATATTTAATAAGCCTTGATGGAAGGGAAGTCCGGCTCTCAAGATGGTCGCCAATACCGGTTGTTCCATTAATAGATGTGTTTTGGCGACGCCCAACGGTGTTTCAACTTCAACAGGTTTAAATGCCATGGTTTTGCTGATCTCATAAGCAAATACTTCTCCGAGTCGCTCCAGGTTCCGACGGAAGCGCATGCGGTCCCGCTGAATCGTGACATCTCTCAATTCTGCAATAAAATGATTTGCAATGCTGTTTTGGGTAGATAGAATAGTGACCATGACGTGCGTGCTAGTTCAGTTAAAGCTAAAGATAGTAAATAATCAACTGAAAGTAATAACATCTTCAGCATAATTATAGTTTGATATAAAATGGTAAAAAAATTAGTAAATTTGTATGAAGACCATCTAAAATATGGGCCTGGACCGTATACTGCAAAATCGCAGCGTCAGTAGATTACATCATGGTGTTAGTGTGAAGGACTTTTTTAGCAGAAATTCATTGAAGCTCCTGCTGTGATGTGTACCGAAAGGTTAAAATAGTCTTCTTTAAGAAATAGGAATTGTATGAGATTTGAATTGACATCAGAGTATAGACCGACGGGTGATCAGCCAGAGGCAATCAAAGAATTGGTAGCAGGTGTTGAGCAGGGCGAGCAATATCAGACGCTCTTGGGGGTTACGGGATCCGGTAAAACATTTACTGTAGCCAATGTAATTCAAGAAACCCAAAAGCCTACCCTGATATTAAGTCATAATAAAACATTGGCTGCGCAGCTGTATGGCGAATTTAAACAGTTCTTCCCGAATAATTCGGTCAACTATTTTGTTTCTTATTATGATTATTACCAGCCGGAAGCATTTATCGCTTCAACGAATACCTACATTGAAAAAGACTTGGCGATCAATGAGGAAATCGAAAAGTTGCGATTGGCAACGACTTCTTCACTGATGTCCGGACGACGGGATATTGTTGTGGTCTCTTCGGTGTCCTGTATTTATGGTATGGGGAATCCTGAGGATTTCTCGCGGTCAATTTTTCGTTTTGGTGTAGGGATGACAATCACCCGGAATGCCTTTTTGCATAAATTGGTCGAGATACTCTATTCCAGAACAACAACTGAATTTAAACGTGGTACATTTCGTGTGAAAGGGGATACAGTTGATGTATATCCAGCTTATCTGGATTTTGCAATACGTATTTCATTTTTTGGTGATGAGATTGATGAATTGAGTGAGATCGATCCGGTGTCCGGTAAGACCTTGAATAAAATGGAAGATCTGGCGCTTTTCCCCGCGAACCTTTTCGTTACGCCGAAGGAAAAATTCAAGGAATCCATTTGGGCTATTCAGGACGAATTGATGCAGCGTAAGACGCAGCTGGAAGAGGAAGGACTTATGCTAGAGGCCAAACGTCTGGAAGAGCGGGTGAATTATGATCTTGAAATGATGCGTGAACTGGGCTATTGTTCAGGGATAGAAAATTATTCACGCTTCTTTGATGGTAGAAAACCGGGTATGCGTCCCTTCTGTTTGCTGGATTATTTTCCTGAAGACTACCTACTTGTTATTGATGAAAGTCATGTTACCCTGCCTCAGCTACGGGCTATGTATGGCGGTGACCGGTCTCGAAAAGTATCTTTGGTGGAGCATGGTTTTCGATTGCCGGCAGCATTGGACAATAGACCGCTCAATTTTCCGGAGTTTGAATCGCTGACCAATCAGACCATTTATGTTTCAGCTACTCCCGGAGACTATGAATTGCAGCAGACGGAAGGTGTTGTTGTTGAGCAGGTGATCCGTCCGACAGGCTTATTGGATCCTGTTATTGAAGTTCGTCCGGCGATCAATCAGGTCGATGATTTCTTGGAGGAGGTCGATAAAACAATCAAGGAAGGGGGGCGTGTCTTGGCTACGACCCTAACCAAACGGATGGCGGAGGAGCTGTCCAAATACATGACCAAGCTGAATCTGAAAGTACGTTATATACACTCCGAAATTAAAACCTTGGAACGTGTGGAGATTTTAAGGGGATTACGCTTAGGTGAATTTGATATATTGGTGGGAGTGAATTTGCTTCGGGAGGGATTGGATTTGCCTGAAGTCACACTTGTAGCTATTCTCGACGCTGATAAAGAAGGGTTTTTACGTTCGGAGCGCTCGCTGATCCAAACCATCGGACGTGCTGCCCGGAATGATAAAGGGCGGGTTATTATGTACGCTGATAAAATGACGGATAGTATGCGTGTCACGATAGACGAAACCAATAGACGTAGGGAAAAGCAAATGAACTATAATATAGAACATGGTATTACGCCACGCACGGTTGGAAAGACCAGGGAAGAGATCCTGGAGCAGACCTCTGTTGCTGATTTTTCAGGCGTTGAACAGAAGATTTACGTTGAGCCAGACCCTACACAGGTTATTGCAGCGGACCCAGTCATGCAGTACCTGAGCGAGAAAGATCTGAAGAAAGCGATCGACAATGTGCGGAAGAAAATGGATAAAGCGGCAAAAGAAATGGACTTCTTGGAAGCAGCAAAATACCGTGACGAAATGTTCTCTTTGGAGAAGCTCTACGAAGAGCGCTTTTCATCGTAAAGATACAATTGCTTTAAAAGAAGGCTGTCCAATAAGGTTGGACAGTTTTCTTTACCGGAATTTCTCCACAGCTTATTTCAGTTATTTATTCTTTGAGAGTCTATATTATTTTAAAACATCTTCCAGGTATTCGTCATGTAAGCTGTTTTTTTGGATAGCAAGGTCTGGTATTTTATTGCGCTATATTGTTCAAATATTAACATATTTTGCAAAAATCAAATTCTTCTCACTAAATTAGAGCTTTAATCTAAACTAAAGCATACTTACAATGAAAAAGCCTATTCTCGTTGTCAAATTTGGATCGGCTTCTATTACCACGAAAGAGGGAGAAGTTGATGAACGTATTGTTTTGGAGATTGCCCGGCAGATCGCTTCTTTACAGAAGAAGTATAATATTGTCCTGGTATCTTCGGGTGCTGTTGCTGCCGGCAAGCGTTTTCTCCCCAGTTACACAGGCACGCTGTCCGAGCGGAAAGCCGCAGCTGCTATTGGGAATCCGATATTGATTAATACGTATTCCACCTATTTCAGGCCTTTTAAGATTTCATTGGCACAAAGCTTATGTGAGCGACATCATTTTTCCAATCGGGATCAGTTCCTGCAGTTAAAGAATACCTATGAGGAACTGTGGCGCAACAATGTTATCCCTGTAGCCAATGAAAATGATGTGGTGAGCAATAAAGAGCTGAAGTTTTCGGATAACGACGAACTAGCAACACTTATTGCTGTTGGATTTGGAGCTGAAAAATTATTGTTTAGTACTTCTGTTCCGGGGGTATTGGATGCGAATAATAAAATTATAGAAACTATTGAGACCATTGACCGGAATATTCTGGGATTGGCAAGGAAAGATAAATCTGCCGTCGGATTAGGTGGTATGACCTCAAAACTGAATTTTGCACGGCTTGCCAATCAGATGGGGATCGGGGTGGTTATTTTTAGCATGCAGACCGAAGATGCAATCACAAAAGCCATCAAACATGAGACGGGTACCTTGTGCTTGCCTGAGAGTAAAAAGATCTCTTCACGAAAAAAATGGCTAGCGAGCGGAAGCTTAATTAAGGGTGAATTGATGATTGATCGTGGAGCCGAAGAGGCTTTATTAAAACATAAAAGCTTATTGGCTGTTGGGGTAACCCGTATTGTTGAACATTTTGAGAAGGGGGAGGTGCTGAATATTGTGAACCTCGAAGGTCTGACGGTGGCAGTGGCCCGGGCAAAAATGGATTCATCCTTGTTATCCCAGTCCAGTAAAAAGAATTTAGAAATTGCGCATGCAAATGATATCGTGTTGTTATGAGTGAAACAATAATTGAACAACTGAAGGCGGCAACGAAGGCAAAACAGTTCTTGCAGCAGCTTTCTCCAGAAGGTAAAAAGAAAACATTAGATGCGATTGCTGCTGCTCTTATTGAAGAAGAAGCGCCGATCCTGAAGGCTAATAAAATGGATCTGGATCGTATGGACGATGAAGATCCCAAAAAAGACCGTCTTCTCCTGAATAGTGATCGTTTGAGAGCGCTGTCCGATAGTGTAAAGCAGATTGCTGATTTGGCAGACCCGACGGATCAGCTGTTGCTGAAGAAAGTGCTGCCCAATGGACTGGAAATAGAGAAAATTACCGTGCCTCTTGGTGTGGTTGGTGTGATCTATGAATCCCGCCCAAATGTGACAATTGATGTCGCAGCCCTTTGCATACAATCTGGGAATGTTTGTCTGTTGCGGGGTGGTTCTGATGCGCTTTATACAAATATGGCCTTGCTGGAGGTCATTTATGCTGTCCTCGAAGAGCAGGAGATACCAAAAGATATCGTACAATTATTACCGGTCGATCGCAAACATGTGTCTGAATTGCTGGAGGCAACTAAATATGTGGATATTATTATTCCGCGAGGCTCACAATCCCTGATAAATTTTGTACGGGCAAATGCGAAAGTTCCGGTGATTGAAACTGGTGCAGGAGTATGTCATACCTATGTGGATCAAACTGCCGATCTCGAAATGGCAGCAAAAATTGTCGCCAATGCAAAGATCTCCAGACCGTCAGTCTGCAATTCTTTGGATACAGTTTTAGTGGATCAGCAGGTGGCACCAGAGTTTTTAATTAAACTGGCACCTTATTTTGAGCATGCCGGCGTGGAAGTTTTCGCCGATCCTTTTGCATTTGAGCTATTGGAGCAGCATGGATTTTCAAATTTAGTGGCGGCGGAAGAAGCGGATTTTGGAAGAGAATTTCTAGATTTGAAGTGTTCGATAAAAACAGTCAATGGATTGGACGAAGCATTGGAGCATATCGAAAAGTATTCTTCAAAACATTCGGAGTGTATTGTGTCTTCAAATGAGTTGGCTATTGAACGGTTTTTGAATGAAGTGGACGCTGCAGCAGTCTATGCAAATGCTTCGACGCGTTTTACGGACGGTGGGGAATTTGGACTGGGGGCTGAAATAGGTATTTCAACGCAAAAATTGCACGCACGTGGTCCCTTTGCACTGGAAAAATTGGTAACAGAAAAATGGATTGTCCGTGGCAATGGACAGATCCGATAATAGATTTCAAAATGGGAGTAAGTTTTAAAAAAGATTTAATGGTGCGTTGGGTTGAAGATATCGGAAAATTTCTTCGTATTTGGATCGAAGGATATGATGCTTTTGCCGAACCCAGTGACCCCGCTTTATTTGCAGATGCCTATCAAAAGTTTTTTGACAAAGATCGCAATTTTTATCTGCAGCTCTCTGACGATGAACTTACGTCCTATTCAAGAGAAGAATTGCAAGCACAGCAACTACATCCACTGGCATTGACCTTCTTCTTTGATGGGTTGAATGTACAGGGTGAAGAACAGCATAATTTATTGCGTAAAGCAAAGCTCCTCTTAAATTTGGCGATGGCTGAGACGGCGAGTTTTTCTTTTCAGGATTATCAGTACCTATCGATGATAGATAGTAAATTGAATAACCAATAAAAAAAATCAGTCCGTTTTTTTAAATGCGAACTGAATTTTTTTATGCTAAGCAATGCTGTACGTTCTTACCGCAAGATTTCCCGCGCAATGACCAGCCGTTGTATCTCGGATGTACCCTCATAGATCTGGGTGATTTTGGCATCACGCATTAGTCTTTCTACATGATATTCTTTCACATAACCGTAACCACCGTGGACCTGAACAGCTTCGACGGTATGTTTCATGGCGACCTCAGAGGCATGAAGCTTGGCCATTGCGGCCTCCTTTCCATACGGCAGTCCCTGATCTTTGGTCCATGCAGCCTTATAGGTCAACAGTCGGGCCGTTTCGATATCGACTTCCATATCGGCCAGTTTAAATTGGATAGCCTGATGTTCTGAAATGGGTTTTCCAAATGTTTTGCGTTCCTTGGCGTAGGCAAGTGCCAGATTGTAAGCGCCGGCGGCAATACCCAAGGCTTGCGCCGCGATGCCTATACGGCCTCCATCAAGGGTTTTCATGGCAAATTTAAATCCAAAACCATCCTCACCGATACGGTTTTCCTTTGGAACTTTAACATCCGAAAATAGCAAGGAATGTGTGTCTGAACTTCGAATTCCCAATTTATTTTCCTTTGGCCCAATGGTGAAACCCGGTAATCCCTTTTCGACAATCAACACATTGATTCCTTTATGACCTTTTTCTGGATGAGTCTGTGCAATAACGAGGTAGATATCGGCGTGACCACCGTTTGTAATCCAGTTCTTCGTGCCATTCAATAGATAGTGGTCGCCTTTGTCTTCGGCTATTGTATGTTGCGAGGAAGCGTCCGAGCCAGCCTCAGGTTCCGAAAGTGCAAATGCACCCAGTTTCTCTCCCTGGGCAAGTGGAACCAGATACTTTTGTTTTTGTTCTTCAGTTCCGTAGGCGTTGAGTCCATAAAGCACCAACGAATTATGTGCTGAAACAATAACGGCTGCAGATGCATCAATTTTGGCGATTTCTTCCAATACCAGTACATAGGCCAGTGTATCCATGCCGGCACCGCCGTAGGCCTCTGGGGTCATGATACCCATAAATCCAAGTTCGGCCATTTGTCTGACAAAATCTGTTGGAAATTGGGCTTCTTCATCCCGTTGTATGACACCTGCTTTTAGTTCCTGAGCAAACTCTCGTGCTGCATCACGGATCATTTTATGTTCTTCGCTTAATTCAAAGTTCATGATATCTCAATTTTTATGGTCTATAACTTTATTTCTCCAGTAATGTACTCCTTCAGTCCTACGTGAACAACTCGCCTTGAAGCAAAAATATTTTACGTTGTATCCTTGGCCCTGTTTCTCAAGGCAACTTGGAAGGCGCTCGCTTATAATCAAATATACAAAATATATATTATGCTTGCATAGTATATAAGTTCTGTTTTTTCATCTGAATCTAAAAAAGCAGGGAATTATTTGTTTGCTAAATTTAATCTACTATATTTGTAGAGTATGTGGTTTTGAACATATTTAAAACATAAGATTATGAGTTTAAGATTAGGAGACGAAGCGCCAAATTTTAAAGCGCAAACGACTATTGGTGAAATAGATTTTCACGATTATATTAAAGATAGCTGGGTGGTATTTTTCTCACATCCTTCTGACTATACGCCTGTATGTACAACTGAGCTGGGGCGTACGGCGAAATTGAAATCTGAATTTGACAAAAGGGGTGTCAAAGCAATCGCGTTGAGCGTAGACAATGTAAATGATCATTTGAACTGGATCAAGGATATCAATGAGACACAGCAGACGGAAGTGAATTTTCCGGTTATTGCCGATGAAGATCATCATATTTCTGAGCTTTACGATATGATTCACCCGAATGCTTCGGTAACGGCTACTGTACGTTCGGTGTTCATTATTGGCCCGGATAAAAAGATAAAATTGACCTTGACTTACCCTGCATCTACTGGCCGTAATTTTGATGAGATCTTGAGGGTGATAGATTCATTGCAACTCACCGCTGATTATCAGGTTGCCACACCGGCTGATTGGAAACATGGAGAAGACGTAATTGTTGTACCTGCAATCAAGACAGAAGATATCCCGGCAAAATTCCCGAAAGGATTTAAGGAGATCAAGCCTTATTTGAGAACAACGCCACAGCCTAATTTATAGTCAATTAGGTGAAATTCCGATATAAAAAGGGAGTGTCCTATCTTTTTGGACACTCCCTTTTTGATTTTTGCCTTTTCTTCACATACTCCTTTTCCGCTGTCATACGCAGCGGAGTCCGCTGTTTCTTTTTGGACTACATCATTTTGAGCGTTCCTATACAAGATGAATCAGGAATTCCTTTTGAAAATGACCGGATCCAGCCTTTAACCAGCGTTTGATAAAAAAGAAAAGGCGATACTTATGTACCGCCCTTTTTATAAGCATTAAAGATACAGTCTTAATAGACCTTAACCATATAAATATAGTCTTGTATTCTTTTGATCTGTTCTGTTCTTGGTAAACCTGCCAAAGCATTCTTTTTATTGATTTTTACGCCCGTGGTTAATGAGTCGCTCGGAATATCAGCAAGCGCATTCATGATTGACTTGGTTTTGATGGCAAAAGCAGCACCGTCTATTCCTCTTTGTTTACCGGAGATAATACCGATCACATTGCCTCTGCTGTCCAATACGGGGCCACCGCTGTTTCCGGGGTTGACCGGAACGGATATTTGATAAGCGATCGTGTCACCTGCGTAACCTGTTGACGAGCTTAAGTATCCCTGTCCATATACTGCTTCATCACGTGGAAAGCCGATTGTATAGATATCTTCTCCTAAATCCGAAGTAGACGTTTTGAAGGTATAAGGCAAGCTTTTGGCCTTTTTGAAGTTTTTATCGGCAATATATAGGATTGCTAAATCTTTGCTGGCATCGGTGTGAACAACTTGCGCTTTGTAGGAGTTCCCTTTACTATTTTGCAGATAAATGGAATCAGCGCCACTGACGACGTGATAGTTTGTTACGACGTAGCCATCTGTTGTCAACATAAAACCGGTTGCTCCAAATTGGCTTTCGCTACTTTTAACCGACTTTTTATCGTTGATATCTTTTATTGCGGCGTTATGTGCATTGACGTTCTTTTTGACATTATTCATGTCGCGGCGCAACGCGCTGTAATCCGAAGAGGCTTTTTCCAGGTTGCTATAATAGCCACTAAGCCATAAAGTGCCAAATACCGCAAATACTGCCACAACTGCAGCTACTAAAGAGCTTGCTTTGATCCGTTCCCAAAGTGATATAACGGTAGATTGTTTTATCGGAACCACTTTTGCGGTCGGACCTTGGGATGTATGATATTCCTTGGCTGAGTTAGCCAATACCTTTTTGAAATCGAGCCTTTGGCTAGTTTCTTTCATATTGGCAACAAAGTTGCGGTGTTGTTGTAATTGGGCAGCATACGAAGGATTTTCAGCACAAAAAGATTCGAACGCCGCTTTTTCCGCTGCAGGTAATTCCCCGCGCAGATATTGGTCAGCCAATTCGAAAAATTCTTTTTGATTCATTGTTCCCATGGTGTTACTCAAATTTTAATCTGTTGAAAAAAATATTTTTTTCAGCCGTTGTAGGCATTTATATTTTTGAGTCTTGGCATTATCTGTATTGGTATAACCAAATTTTTCACAGATGTCCTGCATCGAGTGGTTTAAGATATAGAAATCATGTAAGATCGTCTTACAAGGTTCCCCCATTTTCTCTAGCGCGAGTTCCATTTGATCGAACTTTTTTTCAAGTTCTTGGTGCTGTTGTAAATCTTCTTCCTCAAATAAAGAGTCTTCATAACCGCTAATGTCACTATTGCCAAAACCAGCACGATTGAGTTGCTTAAGCCAAAGCCTTCGGCAAATCGAGTAAAGATATGTTTTGAGTTTGCTGCTGAGCTCAAAGTCACCTTTGGCAACTTTATCGTAGAGCACAATTACAGCCTCCTGAAAGATATCTTTTGCTTCATCCTCACTTCCATTGTTTTGCAGTATCATATGGCTTATGGATGGATAATATCGTTTATAGATACTATCTATCGCCAAGCTATTGCCTTGTTTGAGGCCTTCAATGATCTGCTCATCATTTTCTAGCAGGACTGATTTACTGAATTTACTCACCTATTAATACCTTAATGCCTAAATTGTAACCCTTTGAAAAATGAAAATCTTCAAAATATTTTCAAACGTAAACTTTTATTTGTTTAATGCGAAATCTACGCCCAAAAATACTGCTTATTCCCTGAAACCGAAAGCATTTGTTTTTGCTTCGATTTTCAGATGACCCTTGAATCATCCGTTGTTTATTTATGTATCGAAAAAGTTTCGCAATCGAGTGCTTTAATAATCTGCTTGTTATTCCTCTAAAATGAAGTTACATTTGGTTTCCTGAACTAAAATGCTTAAATACATGATGTTAAGAAAATCCGTTATTTTTCCAACCTTACTGGCTTCGTTGCTGTCCCTTCATTCGACCTCGACGACAGGACAGTCATTCACAGCTCCTATAGCAGGCTTCCAGTATGAAGATATCTTATCTCCAAAAGGTAATGAATGGGAATCACCACAGTTATTATCACTCAACAAAGAATTGCCACACGCTTCGTTCTTCTCCTTTTCAAACGTTGAAACTGCGAGAAAAGTACTTCCCGAGCATAGTAACTTTTGGCGCTCGCTCAACAGTTCCTGGAAGTTTCATTGGGTAAAGACACCGGAAGAACGACCAAAAGATTTTTATGATCCTAACTATGATGTCAATGCTTGGGAATCCGTACCTGTTCCAATGAGCTGGAACATCTTCGGTATTCAGAAGGATGGCAGCCTAAAATATGGTGTGCCTATTTACACCAACCAGCGCGTGATTTTTCAACATCAGGTGAAGGTGGATGACTGGCGTGGAGGGGTGATGCGTACGCCACCACAAGATTGGACGACTTATGTATACCGTAATGAAGTCGGCTCATACCGCCGTAATTTTACCGTTCCGAAGGATTGGGATGGTCGTGAGGTATTTCTCAATTTTGACGGGGTAGACTCCTTTTTCTACCTTTGGGTGAATGGCAAATATGTTGGCTTTTCAAAAAATTCAAGAAACCTTGCTTCCTTTAATATCTCTCCTTTCTTAAAAAAAGAAGGGGAGAACGTGTTGGCGGTAGAAGTCTACCGCAGCTCTGACGCATCATTCTTGGAAGCCCAGGATATGTTTCGCCTGCCGGGAATATTTCGGGATGTCTCTCTGACATCAACTCCTAAAGTCCAAATTCGTGATCTGGCAGCAATTCCGACATTGGATGACCGCTATGAGGATGGTGCCCTGAAAATTATCGGTACCGTCCGTAATTTGAGCCGTAAGAAAGCTGATGGTTATACCCTTGTTTATTCCTTGTATAAGAATAAACTGTATAGCGATGAAAATACCTTGGTAGATCGGGCTGAAGTGTCTGCTATTGTTCCACAGTTGAATGCGAAGGCTTCGAATAGTATCGAAGCAACATTAACTGTAAAAAATCCGGATAAATGGTCCGCTGAACTTCCCTATCGGTATACCTTGGTTGCCGAATTGAAGGACAGGAAAAATAAAACGATTGAAACGGTTTCCACTTATGTCGGGTTTCGGAAGGTCGAAATTAAAGATACCAAGGCGTCTGATGACGAATTTGGCCTTGCCGGACGTTATTACTACATCAACGGAAAAACGGTTAAACTGAAAGGTGTGAACCGCCATGAGACGAATCCTGAACATGGAAAAGTCGTTACCAGGGAGCAGATGGAGGCCGAAGTAAAGCTGATGAAAAGCGCCAATATCAATCACGTGCGTAATTCACACTATCCGGAGCCGCCCTATTGGTACTACCTCTGTGATAAATACGGCATTTATCTTGAGGATGAAGCTAATATTGAAAGCCATCAATACTATTATGGAAAGGAATCGCTTTCTCATGTTCCCGAATGGAAAAATGCCCATGTAGCACGGAATATCGAAATGGTGCATGCTACTATCAACCATCCTTCTGTCGTGATCTGGTCGCTTGGTAACGAGGCTGGTCCCGGAGATAATTTTGTAGCGGCTTATGATGCGATCAAAAAAATAGATACCTCAAGACCTGTCCAGTACGAACGTAACAACGCGATTGTGGATATGGGCTCAAATCAGTATCCATCTATTGACTGGGTCAGAGGGGCTGTCAAAGGAACCTACAAGTTGAAGTACCCTTTTCATATCTCCGAGTACTCGCATTCGATGGGAAATGCCGTCGGCAACTTAATTGATTACTGGGAAGCCATCGAATCGACCAACTTCTTTATGGGTGGAGCAATCTGGGACTGGATTGACCAAGCGATGTATTATTACGATAAAAAGACAGGTGAACGGTTTTTGGCTTATGGTGGTGACTTTGGTGACAAGCCGAATGATGGTACATTTGTCAACAATGGGTTGATCTTTGCCGATATGAAACCCAAACCGCAATATTATGAGGTAAAAAAGGTTTATCAAAATGTTGGTATTAAGGCCATTGATATTCAACAGGGAAAAATTGAGCTATTCAATAAAAACTATTTCAAAGATCTTAGTGACTATCGGGTTCAATGGTCACTGTTCAAAGATGGGATCGCTGTTGCCGGAAGTACAGGTACAATAGCCACTGCTGATCTGCCCAAAGCACGTCAGAAAAAACAGGTTGTCCTGCCGATCGAATATGCTAAATTGGATGCGGGATCTGAATATTTTGTCAAGGTTCAATTTCTGCTCAACGAGGATAAGCCATGGGCAAATAGGGGCTTTGTCCAAATGGAAGAGCAGCTGTTTGTCAAAGCCGCAGAAAATAAACCGTTGATTTCGACTGTTGCCAAAGGTGAAAATCCCGTACTTTCCAAGGAAGGTGAGCTTCAGGTTGTGAAAGGGGATCAGTTTGTCGCAAAATTTGACAATAAGACTGGGTCAATCTACAGTTTGGCTTATGCTGGCAAGCAAATTATTCGTGACGGCGAAGGACCTAAACTGGATGCTTTGCGTGCGCCTGTTGATAACGATAACTGGGCTTATCAGCAATGGTTTGAAAAGGGTTTGCACAACTTAAAACATAACGTTTTATCTTCAAATAGCTATACGAAGAAAGACGGGACAGTAGTTTTGGCATTTACGATTGAGTCTCAGGCTCCCTATGGTGCTTCACTGTTAGGTGGAACATCAGGAAGATATACACTCAAAGCGCATACGGATAAACCGTTTGGTACTGATGATTTCAAGTTTACGAGCAATCAGATCTGGACGATATACCAGGATGGTTCGATTGAATTGTCATCTAGTATCACTTCGAACAATGCAAGCGTCGTATTGGCAAGACTGGGCTATTCCTTGCAATTGCCGGGTGAATTTGGCAATTATACCTATTATGGACGTGGCCCGATCAATAACTATGCGGATCGTAAAACGGCACAATTTATCGAATTGCATAAAAGTACAGTAAAAGATCAGTTCGTCTCATGGCCCAATCCGCAGAATATGAGTAACAATGAGGATGTGCGCTGGACATCCCTGACCAATACGGATGGACAAGGAGCGATCTTTATTGCGAAAGATCATCTTGCGACGTCCGCTTTGGAATACAGCGAACTGGAATTGACATTTGCACCGCACCCTTATCAGCTACCAAAGAGCTCCGGTGTGCATTTACACCTGGACGCTGCGGTCACTGGTCTCGGCGGTAATAGTTGCGGTCAAGGGCCGCCATTGGAAAAAGACCGTGTGAAAGCTGTTCCCACGTCAATAGGATTTATTATCCGTCCGGTGCGACAAAATGACTACTTGGCCAAAGCACAGGTGGCTACCGCAGGTGATGCCCCCATTTCTTTTGCCAGAAGTTCAACAGGTGAGGTATCCATTCTTTCGGGAAATAAAGCGGAGACCGTACTGTATACGGTGAACAATGGAAAAGCAAACATTTATAAGAATTCTTTTGATCTGCGTCAGGGCGGAACAATAACGGCCTGGTATCGGGGAAATGAAAAATTAAAAGTAACCCAACAATACAGCAAGATCGAGACGGTTCCGATGGAAGTGGTCTTTGCTTCCAGCCAGGAGACCGGTGAAGGTGATGCCAAGAACCTATTGGATGGAGATCCTTCGTCGATCTGGCATACGATGTATTCAGTCACTGTCGCACAATATCCGCATTGGGTTGATTTCGATGCGGCTAGTGTGAAGACTATCAAAGGTTTTACATTTTTGCCGAGACCGGATGGCGCAAATGGTGATATCAAGGATTATAAGATTCAGGTGAGTCAAGACGGTAAAAACTGGGAAGACGTCATGTCGGGCGCATTCGAACGGAATAAGAAGCTCAAAACCGTTCGGTTCGAAAAGCCTGTCAAGGGACGTTATATCCGCTTTACCGCATTGAGCTCGCAGCGTGGCGATGATTTCGCTTCAGGCGCAGAATTTGCTGTTATTGCCGAATAAAAAATACATTAAAAGCGATCAAAGCCAGCACCTGAAACACAAGTGCTGGCTTTTTTATTTTGTGTGTCAGCTTTTAGCAAACGCAGCTGCTTCCACGGTTTCAATAGGTGTTAAGTAAACCAGTTGCGCGCGTTTATTGCATGATAAGACTGACGGTTGAGCCCCAGCTATCGCTAAAGCAAAAAGGATACTAAGGGGCTGAAAAAGTCGGCAGCAGGGCTATTTACCTCGTGTAGGTTTGGTAAAAATTGGCCCTAAAGCTGTCAAAAAGTATGTTGAATAATTTTTATAGCCTTATTGCGTAGAATGTTCAGACGCTTCTGTATTTTTACCCAGTTTAAACCAAGATCATCATTATCACATGAAAATAGACCAACAGGCGAATGCCCCGTTTACGGCGTACCAAAAACTCGTTGTGTTTTTGCTGGCAATAACACAATTTACCGTCGTGCTTGATTTTATGGTGATGTCACCGATGGGCGATATTTTGATGAAGGCCATCGATCTAAAACCAGCTCAATTTGGTGTAGCGGTTTCAGCCTATGCTTTTAGTGCCGGCGCATCGGGTTTGCTGACGGCGGGATTTGCCGATCGCTTCGACCGGAAGAAGCTCTTGCTGTTTTTTTACTCGGGTTTTATCATCGGAACCTTTTTTTGCAGTTTCGCCAATGACTATTGGACTTTGGTTGCTGCCCGTGTGGTGACCGGTTTGTTTGGTGGTGTCATTGGGTCGATTTCGATGGCTATCATTACGGATATATTTACGCTGCAACAAAGAGGGCGCGTCATGGGTTTTGTGCAGATGGGCTTTGGCGCCAGTCAGGTACTTGGGATTCCAATAGGCCTGTATATTGCAAACAACTGGGGCTGGCATAGTGCTTTCCTGTGGATCGCTGTGATGGCTTTGATCATTGTCATTATTATTGCGGTTAAACTGATTCCTATTACTGCACATATCGGCCTGCAGAAACATCAATCTGCACTTAAACACCTTTGGTCAACATTCTCGCAAAAGGAATATCGCATTGGTTTTCTCGCGACAGCGCTGCTCTCTATTGGTGGTTATATGATGATGCCTTTTGGAAGTGCCTTTGCTGTCAATAACCTGAAAGTTAGTCATGAGCAATTGCCCCTATTATTTATGATATCCGGTGTCGCCTCATTGATTATTATGCCTATCGTTGGCAAATTGAGCGATCGCTATGACAAATTTAAAATCTTTGCGCTAGCTTCGATATGGCTGATGGTTGTCGTATTGATTTATACCAATCTGGGAGTTACACCGTTTTATCTAGTTATCTTTTTGAATATATTGATGATGGCCGGTATCCTGAGCCGTATGACACCTTCTTCGGCTTTGATCAGTGCGGTTCCCGAGATGAAAGACAGGGGCGCATTTATGAGCATCAGCTCATCCCTGCAGCAGCTGGCTGGGGGAGTAGCAGCGTCACTTGCCGGTGTGATCATTGTTCAACAGACGAAGGAAAGCCCATTGGAACATTACCCAAGCTTGGGTGTCATTGTCGTGTTACTCTCTATAGTGGCTATTTTTATGCTCTATCGTGTCAGTAGGATGATCAAACGGAGACGTCCGATTTCGTAAAACAAAATCGTTCTTATTGATATTAGTATTTCAGGAGAGATTTTTATTATGGAAGAAAGGATTGTTAGATATGATCACCCCAATGGGGAGATCGCTGTGCTTTGGATTCCTGAGCGATGTGAACACGCCGCTGTCTGTGTTAAAAGTTTACCACAGGTATACCATCCAAAAGATAGGCCTTGGATTACGGTTCAAAATGCAAGCACAGCGGAACTGATTGATCAGATTAAGCGTTGTCCTTCGGGAGCGCTGCAGTATGAATTAAAAAAATAAGGGAGGAAATTCGTGTAACAAAAAAAAAGCATCATTTTATTCAAATGATGCTTTTTTTTGTTGGCGGTCTGGACGGGACTCGAACCCGCGACCCCATGCGTGACAGGCATGTATTCTAACCAGCTGAACTACCAGACCAACAAGGTGTGTTTTTAAAATTTTAGCGGTCTGGACGGGACTCGAACCCGCGACCCCATGCGTGACAGGCATGTATTCTAACCAGCTGAACTACCAGACCTAAAATCTTAAAGATTGTTTTTAATAATTTTTGGCGGTCTGGACGGGACTCGAACCCGCGACCCCATGCGTGACAGGCATGTATTCTAACCAGCTGAACTACCAGACCTAAAAATCTTAAAAACTTATTTTGTTAAAGAACTTACCGAGATTACTCTCTTTTTTGAAGCGGTCTGGACGGGACTCGAACCCGCGACCCCATGCGTGACAGGCATGTATTCTAACCAGCTGAACTACCAGACCTCAACCCTTCTCCTCAGAAGGTGTGCAAATATAGCGTTTGTTTACGTATCTGCAAAGATTTTTTGAAAAAAACTAGTCTACTTGACCGTCTTTCATCTTCTCCGCATTCTCTGCAAATTGTAATGCGTCGATAATTCCTTGAATATCACCGTCCATGATCGCCGGTAGGTTGTACATCGTCATACCAATACGATGCTCTGTTACGCGACCTTGTGGATAGTTATAGGTACGGATTTTTGCTGAACGGTCACCTGTGGACACCAAAGTTTTTCTTTTTGCAGCAATATCACCGTTCTTTTTGTTCAGTTCAAGTTCATAAAGTTTGTTACGAAGCATCTCCATCGCTAACTCGCGGTTGGCCAATTGGGAGCGTTCTACCTGACAAACGACGACAATACCTGTTGGTTTATGTGTCAATTGTACTTTTGTTTCTACTTTATTGACATTCTGACCTCCGGCACCACCCGAGCGGGATGTCTGTAATTCGATATCACCCGGATTGATTTCAACATCCACATCTTCTGCTTCTGGCAATACGGCAACTGAAGCTGCTGATGTATGTACACGTCCTTGTGTCTCTGTATCAGGAACACGTTGTACGCGGTGTACACCAGACTCATATTTCAATTGACCATATGCATCTTCACCGATTACTTTAAGGATAACCTCCTTATAACCACCTGAAGTTCCTTCGGTAACGTCCATCACCTCATTGCGCCAGCCTTTTGTTTCAAAATAACGGGTGTACATACGGTAAAGGTCACCGGCAAATAGAGCTGCCTCGTCACCGCCCGTTCCACCACGGATCTCGATAATGGCATTTTTGGCATCCTCAGGATCCTTAGGGATCAGCATCAAACGGATTTCTTCTTCTTTTTCCTCTTTTTCAACCAATAAAATATCCAGCTCTTCCTTTGCCATCTCACGAAGTTCCTGATCCTTCTCGTTCATGATGATGTCTTTATTGGTATCAATATTACTGACCATATTTCTATAAATATGGTATTGATCCACGATTTTGCCCAAATCTTTGTATTCTTTATTCAATTTGGCAAAACGTTTCATATCTTGCATGGTGTCAGGGTTGCTTAACTCAGCTTCCACTTCTTCCCATCTTTCTTTGATCGCTTGTAATTTATCTAACATATATCAAAAATGCTTCTTCTAGGAATTTATGACCTAGATTACTATTGAGAGTACAAAAGTAAGGAAATTTTGTTGCTTTTGAACTACCTAGCCAGCTATTAATGAGAGGAAACTGCTTTTAGTCCAACAATGGAAGCAATCAGCGTGAAAATAAAGAATATGCGCCAGAAATCTGCCGGTTCTTTAAAGAAGATAATACCCATTAAAACCGTTCCGACAGCACCGATACCTGTCCATACAGCGTAGGCTGTTCCGAGCGGAAGTGTCTGCGTTGCTTTGATCAACAAGCCCATACTTGCAAATAGGAAGACAACAAAGGCTCCATACCAGAGCCATTGCTCACTGCCCTCTGCATCCTTGGCTTTTCCCAGACAGGTTGTAAAACCAATTTCACATATTCCGCCAAGAATTAAAAATACCCAGTTCATATATCTGTTTTTTTGTTTCAGGAACAAAGGTCTACGTTTTTCCGCAGAATAATTTTAACAAATGTTAAAAATTTTAAAGGATATTTGCCCGGATGCGGCTGAGGGTCACTTGGCTAACGCCCAGATAAGAGGCAATGTAACCAAGTTTGATCCGTTGTATATATTGAGGATATTTTTCGAGCAACTCGGCGTATCGTTCCTGGGCTGTATTAAAAAGTTTGGACATTGTGCGCTGCTCCGCTTTGATAAATTCTAGTTCAGCCATTTTTCTGCCCCAGTTAGCAATTGCAATGTCGCTCTCATAGAGCGTAAATAGCTTTTTCTGGTCAATTTTGTAAACTATGCTGTCTTCCAGGAGGTCGATGTTTTCGTAGCCCGGTGTGTCATGCACATAGCTGTTCATCGAGATTAAAGTGCCGCCGGGAGAGACAAAGTCCAATGTGATCTGCCGGTCTGCAGTTTCGTAATAGACACGGGCTAATCCGGAAGCCAAGAAATAAATATCTTTCTGTATTTTATCTTGCCGGATCAATACACTATTCCTTTTGCAGATAAGTTTTTCACTGATCTGTTCCAGCCGATCAATGCTCAGAGGGTTGAGAAAATGGTAACCCTGGAAGCAGTCTGCCAAAGAAATTACAACTTTTTCGCCCATTTTTCCAAACGTAAAGTTTCCCCATCCCATACGGCGTAGGTATAATAATTGATCCATTCACCCAAGTTGACAATACGGCTTTCAGTACCCAGTTGGACATCGTAGGGAAGGTGCCTATGACCAAATAGATAGAAGTCGTGATGTTGTTTACGCTCGATTTCTTTGGCATAACCGATTAGCCATTCCTTATCTTCGCCTAGGAATTTTTCATCTTCATTATTGGAGAGTCTGCTATGCTTGGACCATCGGGTGGCGATGCCTATCCCTAGATTGGGATGCAATCGGGCAAATAACCATTGGCAGAAACGACTCCGAAATACTTTCTTGAGCAATTTATACTTGTAGTCCCCGGAGCCTAGTCCATCCCCATGATGGATGTAGAAAAGTTTATTGTCAAGTTCAAGCTCCAGTTCATTGGCAATGATCTGCGCATTTAACTCCTTTTTGAGGTAATCAAACATCCACATATCGTGGTTGCCCTTAAATAGAGTGATCGGGATACCCAGGTCGGCAATTTCTGCCAGTTTGCCCAAAAAGCGGATGTAGCCTTTGGGTACTACGGTCGCATATTCAAACCAAAAATCAAAAATATCGCCAACAAGGTAGAGCTGTGCTGCGTCGACTTTGATTTCGTCGAGCCACTGAATAATAGCCTGTTCTCTTTCGCGCGAGTGCTCCAGTGGATAGGATCCAAGGTGGAAGTCTGAGGCAAAATAGATTTTTTTTCTTGTTGACATGTGCCCAAATCTAAAGAAAATGGAAGCGAATACAAAATTCGCTTCCACAATATATTTTTTACAATTTGGACAGATCTGTCAGGAGGGATTTCAAATATTCCGAAGCCTCGGGATCTATATTCTTGGCAGCCTGCTGGAGTTGATCAGGATAGGCATCCTTAATGGCCATGAGTGAACTTGCGATGACCATATAAGACTGATCTTTAATTCCGTTAAACAATAAATTTTTATACTTTTTGTCTTTGATTTGTCCCAGCTTCCGGATCGCAGAAGCGCGTACGACCGAGACGGTGGATTTTTCAGCCAATGAAGCGATGATGTTCCCAGTAGATTTCCTAACTTCAGGATCGGTTGGATCGATGCCCTGAATGGCCATCGCTATCAGGTCAGCATCCTTATCAGCCAATGCCTGTGTCAGTAGTTCCCTTCCGACTGTTGTTTTTGGATTTTTCATCGCAAATAGTAACGCGGTAACACGGTTGGTAAAAGATGGTGCATGTTTATATTGATAAAGATAGTCCGCGTCGCTTTTGTCGATCCGGATCTCGCCGACAAGCGTTTTTTCGGGATCGATATCAATAAATTCAAGAGGACTGGCCAAGGGAATCGTCAGCTTTGTCGCCCGTTTGTTGAGCTGTATCGTTTTACGGATTTTGCCTTCTTTGGTATAAACGTCAATGGTGAGTGGCAATTGGAATGTTTGAACACTTGAATCTTGTACTTGATCGATGTTGAGGACAAGTGTATTGTTCTCATTTTTGCGTGTCACGTTGAGGATCGGATGGCCGCCTTTGTAATACCACTGGTTAAAATAAGGAGCCCAGTCTTTACCGGTAACTTCTTCCATGGCCAGACGTAATTGCTGTGGCTCGCCGGTTTTGAAAGAATTTTCCGTAAGGTATTTTTTGAGTGATTGATAGAACGCTGTATCGCCCATCTGTTCTTTTAAGGCGTATAATATCAACGAACCTTTGGCATAGCTGATATTATCAAACATATCTTCTTTGTCGTGGTAGTAGTAACGTGCAAGTGCCGGACTATTACCGTTCTGAGTTGATTTGAGGTACGACTGTAACTTTTCGAATCTTGATTTATCCCCTTTTTCTTTGCCACCGTCATGCTCATGCCAGATGACCTCGCCAAAGGTTGCGAAAGATTCGTTCATCGTTAGGTTGGACCAGGATTCGGCGGTAACCAGATCACCAAACCATTGGTGAAACAGCTCATGGGCAATGGTGCCTTCTTCATTTTCATCCAAAAGTTCTCTTTTGGTCTTTTGCACATGCTCACCATGTAACGTCGCCGTGGTGTTTTCCATGGCTCCGGAGACATAATCGCGACAGACGATCTGCGCATATTTGTTCCAAGGATAGGGAACTCCCAAGGTTTTGCCATAGAAATCCATCATGGCTGGGGTTTTTCCAAAGATATCTTTGGCATAAGGGGCATACTTCGGTTCCAGGTAGTAATCCACAGGAATATTATTGTATTTATCCCGGTAAATCTTAAAATCTCCTACGGCCATCATAAAGAGGTACGGCGCATGGGGAAGATCCATTTTCCAGGTATCGGTACGTGTTCCGTCGTTGTTTTTATGCTGGTTGACCAAAGCTCCATTGGACAGACTGACATAATTATCCAGTACAGTCATTGAAATTTCGGCCGTCGTCTTTTGGTTGGGGCGGTCAATGGTTGGGAACCAGGCAGACGAAGCCTCTGTTTCGCCCTGTGTCCAGATCTGTCGGGGTTTATTCGGCGTCCGTTCGTCGGGATTAATAAAATAGAGTCCTTTCGCATCATTGATTGCCGCACTGCCCTGTACTTTGAGTAGGTTCGGTTTGGCGGTATAGTCCAGGTATATGGTGTATTTTTCGCTTGAAAGATAATTTCGGTCCAGTTTGATCAGAAGAGAATTATCGTCGTAAGTATATTTTAGGGGAACGAGTTGCTGACCATTGACCAGTGCGATTTGTTTGATATCCATGCCCTTGGCATCCAAGCGCAGTGAATCTGTCGGATAGAAATGCGGCTGTAATGTGACCCATTCTTTCCCGTTCAAAAATTGATTTTTATAGTCAAAACGGACATCGAGTTTGGTATGGACGAGGTTGTTGACCTTAGTGGGGGTAGCACGATATTGCTGATCTTCCGAAGGCTGCTGCGCTTGACTCATACCGATAGCAGAAAGGGTAATGGCCAAGTAAAGGAAAGCGATTCTTTTGCGCATTGTTGAATATTTAAAAGATTTAAATAAAGCTAAAAAAATTTCAGCTGATGTAAAAATAAGGATTCTGAAAATTTCATCAGGATGAGATCCGGCCTTTGGTCTGAAGACGTGAATTATTGTTCAATATCCCCTGATAATGACATTACTTTAAGCTATCGTTATGAAATCTGAAATTATATTTGTTATTTTTGGGTGAAACAAGTATAAAGTTTTTTATGATAAACAAAAAAATTGGTCTTATCCTGATGATGATCGGTATGGCTGGTACAGCAACTACTGTTTGTGGACAACAGTTGAAATATCCAACGACGAGCAAAGGCTCTGTCGTAGACGAATTCTGGGGCGAGAAAGTAGCCGATCCCTACCGTTGGTTGGAGGACGATCGGTCAGCAGAAACTAAAAGTTGGGTCCAAGCCGAAAATAAAGTCACTTTTGATTATCTAAATACCATTCCTTTCCGGACAAAATTGAAAGAGCAATTAACGGAAATCTGGAATTATGAAAAAATAGGAACTCCTTTCAAGGAGGGGGCATATACCTATTTCTTTAAAAATAATGGACTTCAGCAGCATTCCGTACTTTATCGTAAACAAGGTGAGAATGGTGTAGAGGAGGTTTTCCTTGATCCAAATACCTTTTCAAAAGATGGATCGACTTCTTTGGCCGATGTTTCTTTTTCAAAGGACGGAAGTCTGGTTGCTTATTCGATCTCTGAGGGCGGTTCGGACTGGAGAAAGGTGATTGTGTTGAATGCTAAGGATAAAGCGCCAGTGGGAGAGACGCTTGTGGATGTGAAATTCTCAGGCATCGCCTGGAAAGGAAACGACGGATTTTACTATTCGAGTTATGACAAACCCAAGGGGTCTGAACTGTCGGAAAAAACAGACCAGCATAAATTGTATTACCATAAGCTCAAAACAGCACAGTCTACGGATCAGCTGATTTTTGGCGGTTCGGCAACGCCGAGACGTTATGTGGGCGCTTCATTAACGGATGATCAACGCTATCTGATTATCTCTGCAGCCAATACAACTACGGGGAATGAGCTTTATTACCAAGATCTGAGTAAACCCAATAGCAAAATCATCTGCCTACAGGATCATTTTGATGCAAATACAGGCGTAGTGGATAATATCGGGGATACTTTTCTATTGGAAACAAATTATAAGGCGGCCAATAATAGATTAGTCAAAGTAGATCTGAAAAATCCGGCCAAAGAAAACTGGAAAGACGTGATTCCGGAAACTGAAAATGTACTTTCAATCAGTACTGGTGGTGGTTATCTATTCGCAAATTACCTGAAAGATGCCGTCTCGGTTGTGATCCAATACGACTATACCGGTAAAAAAATCAGACAGATCGAATTGCCGGGTGTAGGAACCGCAAGTGGTTTCTCGGGCAAGAAAAAGGAAAAAGAGATCTACTTTGGTTTCTCGAATTATATTACGCCTTCATCAAGCTATAAGTTTGATGTCAACTCGGGACAATCGACGCTCTATATCAAACCGAATGTCAAGTTTGACAGTGATCAATATGAATCGAAGCAGGTGTTTTATACTTCCAAGGACGGAACGAAAGTGCCCATGATTATTACGTATAAAAAGGGCATCGCTCTGAACGGTAAAAATCCAACAATTGTATATGGTTATGGTGGTTTTAATATCAGCCTGACACCATCTTTCAGCACTTCTGTTGCGGTTTGGCTGGCAAATGGGGGTGTATATGCTGTTCCAAACTTACGCGGTGGTGGCGAATATGGTCAAAAATGGCATGATGGTGGAAGACAGTTCAACAAGCTGAATGTATTTAACGATTTTATCGCTGCGGCACATTATCTGCAAGAGAATGGTTATACTTCACCCGAATACACGGCATTGTCTGGTGGTTCCAATGGTGGTTTGCTCGTTGGAGCAACAATGACCATAGATCCTAAGGTTGCCAAAGTCGCATTGCCGGAAGTGGGCGTCTTGGATATGTTGCGTTACCATACATTTACAGCTGGCGCAGGCTGGTCATATGACTATGGAACAGTTGCGGATAGTAAAGAGATGTTTGACTATCTGAAAGCCTATTCACCCGTGCACAATGTGAAAGCAGGTGTTTGTTATCCGGCAACCATGGTATTGACCGGCGATCATGATGACCGCGTTGTGCCGGCACACTCTTATAAGTTTGCATCCGAATTACAGGCCAAACAGGCTTGTGATAATCCCGTATTGATCCGTATCGAAACAAAGGCCGGACATGGTGCTGGCCGATCTACCGAGGTGCTGATCAATAGTACAGTTGATAAATATGCTTTTGCGCTCTGGAATATGGGGGTCAAAGAATTGAAATAAGGATATCGGGAGGAACTTTCCACAGCTTGATTTCGTTGTCGATCGCGCTTATCCGAAGACAATAAAAAAGTCCAGATCAACATGCTTGATCTGGACTTTATATTTTTATTTTGGAGACAAGAATTATTCCCAGGTTTTTTCGCCTTTTTTCATTTTTTGCAGCGTTGCTACATAATCCTCTTTTTTATCATTTGCTGTCAAAAGTGAGATCGCTTTCTCCTGTGTTTTGATAGCCTGATCTTTATCACCTAGACGATAAAGAAGATTTGCAAAGGTATCCAGATACATTGGTGTATCTTTTTCCTTCTCCAGTGATAATTTGCTCCATTCCGAAGCTGCTTTTAAACAAGCGGGGTCGTCACAGTTTTCAAAAATAGACCAAGCCATATTGTTGAGTTCCATCGCAGTGATCGTTGAACCGTATTTGGCAATATACTTGTTAAAACTGTCTCTCAATCCAGGATAGTTTTTGGTATAAGAGAAATAACGAGGTTGCATTTCCAAGCTCGCTTTTTCGGTATTGACCGTTGGGTATTTCTGAGCCAGTTCTTTTTCGATAGCAGCAAAATCCACGGCTTCTTTAGCCTGTATTTTGGTATTGACAGCTTCACCGATCAATAGTTTAGCTAAGAAATCATTTGCTTTAACCTTCTCACTGATGGCGTCAAATTTGGCTGGGTTATCTTTTATTAAGTTAAATGCCTTTGAATCCTTAATACTTGCCGAAGAAAGCAACAACTCGACATTGTCTTTGGTAAAGATCTGATCAGTTGATAGCGAAGCCAATACAACGCCTTCTGCTTTTGCCTGTGTTTCCTTATCATAGGCATCTTTTGCTGCCGCAGCCATGGCTTTTGCAATCGTTATATTTTTGGGGTCAGCATTGAATTTTGCCAATAGGGTTTCATATTGCGTATTTGGGTCAAGCGCTTTTTGGGCTTTAGCGATAAAAGCATCTGCTTCTCCGCCACCGACAATCCGATGGACAAGATTGCCCTTTGAATCGAAGATCAGGAATGTAGGATAGGCTCTTACTGTATAATCTTTGGCAAAACGATCTGCTTCTGCATACCAGGATTTTATTTCCTCGCTGTCGTCCTTGGTTTTATCCATCTGGATTTTGGCGTTGATAAATTTGGCATTGAAGAAATCTCCTACTTTTGCCTGTGGAAAGATTGTACTTGCCATATACTTACAGGGACCGCACCAGGTGGTGAAACAATCCACAAAAATAAATTTGTTTTCTTTGGCCGCTTTTTCTTTTATCTGATTCCAATTGAGGCCATGCTCAAATTTTACACCTTCACTTTGCGCAAATAGGAGTGTTGGAATCAGGAATAACATTAAAATTAACTTTTTCATAATCCGTTGATATTTAGATGTTAATTTACGGAATTAAAATTGCGATCAAGAAAAATATTGTAAAAAAAATTAATCAAGGAGTTTACTATTTTGAGGCATCGATGGATGCATCCCTCGAATTAAAACCCGGATCAATAAAATAAGGCAATGCCTCTGCGACATTGCCTTATTTCAAGCGCGGGATCCCTGAAGGCGAGCTCTAATTTTCCCAGGTTTTTATCCCTTTGGTCATTTTGTCCAATGTCTCCTGATAGATCGGTCGATCGTCGTCACTGGCCATTTCGATCGCTTTATTTTGCCACTTGATCGCCTTGTCTTTTTCACCTTTTTTATACAGTAGGTTGGCATATGTGTCTAAGAATGCAGAACTGGGATCCTCTATAATCGATTTTTTACTCCAGCTGATCGCTGCGTCGATACATTCAGGATCACTGCTGTTATTAAAGATCGTCCATGCAAAGGTGTTTAATTGATGGGCCGTAAAATCCTCTGACGATAGATAATCATTGATGGTATTTTTCATGGCCACATAATTCTTGACCTGAAGATAATAGTGTGCCTTGATCTTTTTAAACATGGGGACGAAGTCTATGTCCGGATATTTTGCGGATAGCTCGCTTTGGTAACTATCCCAATTGGGCTCGTGTTTGGCGTCTATTTTAATTTGGAAAAGCTCATTGACAACGACGTTTGCCAGTGTACGGTTGGCAATTCCCGGAGATTCCAGCAGAATATCTATTTTTTCCTTATTGTTGCGAATCAGGTTAAAAGCTTTTGAATTTGTAAACTTGGCCGCAGCCAATAGAATATGTACATTTTCTTTCTTAAAAAGCTCGTCGGTGCCCAAGGAGTTGGCTAAAGTATTCTCTGCTTTACGGGCGGTATTCTCATCATAAGCGATATTTGCCGCTTTTAACATCTGTTTGGCCGTGTAGATATCCTGAGGCCTTTTTTCGAATTTTTTTAATAGGGTATAATACTGTGTTTCTGGATACAGTCCGTCCGATACATGTTCGACAAACTCAGGGGCATCGCTCGCACCAACAATGCGGTGTACAGCTTCCCCGCTTGGATTGAAGATTAAAAAGGTCGGAAAGGACTGGATATTGTACTCATTGGAAATGGCACGGGCGTCAGCGTACCATTTCTTGACAGCAGCATTGTCCGCTTCGGTGGAGTCCATCTGAACCCGGACACTGATAAAATTTTGATTGATGGGCTCACCAACCTGTTCCAAAGGGAAAATTTCATTACTCATGTATTGGCAAGGGCCACACCAGGTTGCAAAAAGTTCTACGAAGATAAACTTATTTTCTGCCTTCGCTCTTTCTTTGACCTGTTTCCAACTTAATCCTTCTACAAATTTCACCCCTTTGGTCTGGGACTGTGCTAAATTCCCAAATAAAATTGCAAGGCATAATGTGATTATACTTCTCATACTCACTGAACAACTAGATTTATAATTTATGTTTAAGTTATCAAATTAATCTGAAAACAAAAACACCTCTGAAAGATTAATTTCAGAGGTGTTTTAAAGGATCTTTAAATCGCTTATTTGATATTTATCTTTGATTTTAAATCTTTGGTCAGACCGTCTTTATGTAACAGTAAAGAAGTTGTTTTGTAGCGTACAAATTCTTTGGAAGCATACAGATATCCTTTGTAATCATTGGATGTTCCCCATGAATTTTTAACAATATAGTATTCTTTTCCGTTTTGATCTTTCACCAGACCTACGATATGCATACCGTGATCGTCTGTTGTTTGCCAATTGTCGAAAGCTTTCTGGCGCTCCTCTGGCGTAATTTTCATTTCTGGTTTAGGACCTACAAACATGCTGGCTTTTTCTTGCTCGCTCATTTGTTCGAATGGTTTTTCCGGTACATAAGCAACACCGTTTTTCCAGGAGAATCCTTTTTCTGACACGTCGGTTGCCCAAGCAACAGTATACCCTTTTTGTAAAGCGTTATCGATGATGTCCGTTAAATCGTTCATTTTGACGTTATAAAAACGGTCAAATGACCAGTTGTCGGGAATTAACAGAACAAATTGGCTGTAATAAGGGTGGTCAGTAACTGAGGCGATGCCAACATAATCATCGGGATTGATACCGATAACCTGGTCTGCGAATGTACGTGGCGTATATGATTTACCGTTGTAATCGAATTTTTCAGGAACTTCACCTAAGTAAGAGTCCATTGCTGCCGTATAGGCTTTTTCCCAGTTTGGAGTCAAAGCTTTACCTTTTACAATCGAACCTAACATCGCGTCGAGCATGGAGGTCATTTCACCGAAGTTATTGCGTGTGCTGCCGTAGTGAAGACCAGTATAGGCTGATTGTGGCATCGTACCATATTTGCGGAATGAATTCAGCACATCGTGGAATTGACCGCCTTCGCCCAGAGATAATCCGCCATGAAGACGTACATAAGTACGTGCTTTATCTAAATATGTATTACGTGCTGTATATATCTGAGAGATCTCCACAGGTTTTTTACCCATACGAATCATCTCGGATTCTAAAAACGAGTTTCCTGAATAAGACCAACATGTACCTGAAGAACCTTGATCCTTGATCGAGGTGTTACCTAAATTGATAACTTCTGTAAATGTAAATCCGGATTTGCTATTGTCATTTTGATTTGCTTTTAAGGCATTGATCAAATTGTCCTGTGCTTGTACTTGGAATGAAGCTGCAAAAAGAGACGCGGCTAGTACAATCGATTTATTCCAATTCATTTGTTAGTATTTTGTTAATTTAAAGTGGTGCTAAATTAAATAAATTAAATTTAGTAAGGTAAATTCCTCTGTAAAATAATTGTTCTTAAAAATAGGCTGTAATTCCGTCCTTATTCTAGGTTGGATTATAGGCGTAACAACTAGGCTTAAATTATTGAAAAGCAAAGGGTCGTAATTTTTACGACCCTTTGCTTTTATGTTTATTCGGCAATTTCTTTATGCTTAGGAAAGAGCAGCGAAGCAATAATGCTTAAGGCAAGTATACTGATGATCACAATCAGGGAATGCGTCGTTGTAAAGCCAACTTCTGCCAGCCAGTGATGCAATAACATCTTCAAACCAATAAAGACTAATAAAAATGCTAAACCAACTTTTAGATATTGGAACTTATGAATAATATTTACCAATAAGAAGAACATGGAGCGTAATCCAAGGATGGCGAAGATATTCGAGAAGAATACCACATACGGATCTTTGGTCACCGAGAAAATAGCTGGGATAGAATCCACGGCGAAAATAAGATCGGTAAATTCAATCACTAACAAGACCAAGAATAGCGGTGTCATGTATTTTACGCCATTCTCGATATGGAAAAAATGACCACCATCCAATTTTGGCGTTACCTTAAAATATTTAGAGGCAAATTTGACCACCGGGTGGTTTTGCGGATCGACTTCTTCCTCTTGGTTGCGG
Organism: Sphingobacterium sp. DR205; assembly: GCF_011064245.1. Taxonomy (NCBI): domain Bacteria; kingdom Pseudomonadati; phylum Bacteroidota; class Sphingobacteriia; order Sphingobacteriales; family Sphingobacteriaceae; genus Sphingobacterium; species Sphingobacterium sp. DR205. The sequence goes on from NZ_CP049333.1 coordinate 828,515, forward strand.
TTGATAAACATCTTGATACCAGTGAAGACTAGGAAGGCACCAAAGACATATAGAATCCAGCCAAATTTAGCGATCAGGGTTGCTCCGAGGAAAATAAACAAGAACCGCATAATGATTGCGCCCAAAATACCCCAGACTAAGACTTTATGGTAATAGCGCTCAGGAATTCCAAATGAGGTGAACAGGAGTACCATCACGAAAATATTATCCACTGAAAGTGCATATTCAACCACATAACCTGTCAAATATTCCAACCCCAGGTTTTTATTATAGACATCTAAACTTGCCGCCAGATCGCCGGGAATAATTTTGATCTCGTGGTGATGTTTGGTGATGACTTCTTGTAGATGATTTAAATCATGGATATTATGCAATTCAAATCCATAGTGGCGTAGTAGCCAATAAAAGCCTAAAGAGAACAATACCCATACTGCGCTCATAATTGCTGCGGTCTTTAAGCTAACAGGCTTATCACCTTTGGAGAATAATCCAAGGTCAATGGCTAGCATCAGTGCGATGAAGATTAAAAAACCTCCAAAAAACATTAATTCGTGACTCATTATTTTTTTCTTTCTGTTGTATATTTTACCAATTGTAATAATCCTTCTTTGTATTCGTTATCAGGGAAATCCTCCAGGATCCGAAAAGCATCTTGTTGGTATTCCAGCATTTTGTCCGTTGCGTATTCCAGTCCACCGCTGTTGCGTACAAAATCGATGACTTCAGCAACCTTTTTCGGATCTTCATTATGGTTTCGAACCAGATTGATGATCCTCCGCTTTTCGCTGGAACTTGTCTGATTTAAGGCATGAATCAAGGGTAAAGTCATCTTTTTCTCTCTGATATCATTGCCGAGCGGTTTGCCCACATCATCTAATCCAAAATCGAACAAGTCATCTTTAATCTGAAACGCAATGCCAATTTTTTCACCAAATTGATGGAGTTTCTCCACCGTCTCTTGGTCCGCATTGGATGAAGCCGAACCGCAGGCACAACAGGATGCGATTAACGAAGCCGTTTTTTTCCGTATGACTTCAAAGTAAATGGATTCTTCAATGTCCAGCTTGCGGGCCTTTTCGATCTGAAGTAATTCTCCTTCACTCATTTGATCGACTGCTTCTGAAACAATTTTTAACAGGTGATAATCCTGATGTTTTACAGAAAGCAACAAACCTCTTGAAAGCAAGAAATCACCGACCAGCACGGCGATCTTATTTTTCCATAGTGCATTGATGGAAAAGAATCCCCTGCGTTCATACGAGTTGTCAACAACATCATCATGTACCAGTGAAGCTGTATGTAATAATTCGACCAAAGCGGCTCCCCGGTAAGTCGATTCATTAATCCCATTGCAGATGCCCGCTGAGAAAAAGACAAACATTGGCCGCATTTGTTTGCCTTTGCGTTTGATCAGATATTGCGTAATACGGTCCAACAATGGTACGGAGCTTTTCATAGATGCTTTGAATTTCTTTTCAAAAGCCTCAAGTTCGTGTATAATAGGGCGTTGGATCTCTGTTAATTTTGACATGAATTGGAATGAAATACCAAAAAAGTTAAAGCTTAAAGATAGTAATTTTGTTACAACTCGTCGACTGCCCGCTCAAGATTTTTGTACCATTCTTCGCCATAGGTGCGGATCAGGGGATCCTTTAGAAATTTATAGACTGGCACCTGAAGTTCCTTTCCAAAACTACAGGCATCTTTACAGATATGCCAGCGGTCGTAATGAAGTACGTCAAATTCTGGATAATGCGTCGTCCGGATAGGATAGAGGTGGCAGGAGACTGGTTTCCGCCAGTGAACTTCGCCTAGCTCATAAGCTTTCTCGATCGCACATTTGGTAATGCCATTTTCCCAGGTGACATAGGCACATTCTTTGTTGCCATCAACACATGTTGTGGTTAGATCACCATCTACATCGACGACGTATTTGCCTTGTTCTTCGATGGCCTCGATACCCTTCTCTGTCATATAGGGTTTTACCTTCGGATAGATCTCCTCCAGAACGGCCTTTTCGCTTTCCAGTAAAGGTGCACCCGAGTCCCCCTCGATACAACAGATTCCCTTACATTTTGATAGATTGCACACAAAGTCATTATTGATCAGATCTTCGTGTACCAACACATTTCCTACTTCAATCATTCTATTTATTTTGAGTAGCTTGCTTTTTGGCCCAATTTATATTTTAGTCCGCTTGCTTCCAGAAGTTCTAACGTGACAGAGCCAATTAATATATCGACATTGGCCTTCACTGGAATGCGGTTACCATCGTTGGTTACCCAAAGGTATAGCTTGCTATTTTTTTTAAAGATACGTCCCGGTTTAATTTCGGGACTGAATTTAAGGCACTCCAATGTACCCAATTCGGTTTTTATTTTTTCGACTCCGATATACTGTATGCCCAGTGTGGCAATTTCGTCATTCAGAAAATAGGTCAGTTTAAAGGATTCCCCGGGCTTTACCGAACTTAAGTCCAGATTGCGGGCAAAGTAGTAGGAGGACAGCAAATCAAAGGTCTGATCCACCTTGGATGTAAATGTTCCTTTATTACCAACCACTGTATGTGTATCCTGATTGAAACGTACTTTATCGTTCCTTCTGTAACCACCTTCACGGATGTTTTCCGTATAGTAGTAAGGCAAGAATGTCTTACTATTGATATACGAGTTATATTCGTTTCTTACAGTATAAATGGCAAATGCTCCCGCTGTTTTACCTGCGGCATACAGATGAAAGGAGGGATTCCCAAATCCGTCTTTCGTATCACCGACAGTCAACGTTCCCGTTGCTGCGGAAATTATACCATAGCGGAGTTTGTACTTTAATTTCTCTCCACCTTTAAATGCCGATTCCTTTAAATGGGGTAAATCCTGAGCGAAAACTGTACTTACAAAAACTGATAAGTATAGGAGCAATGTCGATATAAGTTTCATGTACGTAAGTTTACGAAAATTGTTTGAAAAGAAATGTTAATTTCATCAGAATAAATTGTCTTTTTAAGGTGATGAAACCCACATGAGCCAGTAGCTTATACTTGTTTGTCAGCTGCTTTTGGCGCTTGAGGACTTCTTTTAAAAACTGGAACTGTTGAACAGGGTTCTCCGTACATAATACTTTTAGCTACTTTGCTAAGTTTTATCGTGAACTGAACAAATGACGATTCCGGAATGAAGGTGTCTCCACAGCCCTTCACGACCACCCGTTGATCGCGAAACTGCTCCATGTCAATTTGGTCAATAGCGGCGGCGTACTGTATGCGTACGAGCTCATCTAAATCTCCGAAGATAACAGCCGCGGCATAAGGCTCTAGCTTATTTGCCAGCAGCATATAGGCCCATGTGGGCACAATAGCATCAGCAGTACAGGTGATGGCAACATGTTTGTCGGTATACAGTGACCAATCATGTGTTTTTATGAACTCTCGGAAATCTTTTTCCCGTAACATCAGACCATGGAACAAATTGTCCTTGATATCATATAGGACATTGTCGGTCTTCGGATGATAATCTGCCAGATCAACGGTTATTAATCCACTTTGCGCAACTTTATTGACAATATTCGTTTGAATTTCCATAGTTATTCTATCAAAAAAAAGCCGGACGATAATTCGTCCGGCTACAAATTTACTTAAAAATCTTCTAAAAGAATTTCACTCTATTGTCAATGATTTCAGCTTTGTCCTGCAATGCGCGGAAAATAGATCCCCAAGCGCGTTGTGCTTTAGCTGCAAGCATTTGTTTCTTTTGTCCGTTGATGTCAGAGATTGCTGATGGATTTGTGAATCCATTCACCTGCACGACATAAACACCTGTGTTTCCTTCAATTGCTTTCGAAGGTTTATTTGGTTGAAGACCAAATACAGTACCTACTACCGCATTTTCCATGGCTACACCCGGAATAACAGGGTTGGCAAATACCACATTCTCCACATGGATAGCCGATTTACCCACTTTTTGAGCCACTTGGTCAATTGAAGAAGCTCCAGCTAAAGCTTTGTCAAATCTTTCTTTTAAGACTTTAGCTTTAACCTTATTTTTAACTGCAGGCTCGATGTCTTTTTTCACCGCGTCCAAAGAAAGTACCCCTTTCGGTTGTACATTTACTAAGCTCGCCAGGATATAAGAAGTTTCAGTTTCAAAGACTTTGTCTGAAACATCACCTTTTTTAGCTTCAAAAGCCCATTTTATCAAATCACGTGGCGCTTCAGTACCATCAAGCACATTGTCCATTGCTGTAACACGTGATGCCGTACGAGCTTCTAAACCAAGTTTTTTAGCCTCTTGTGCAAAGTTTTGTGCAGTAGCTGCAGATAAGAATGCTGTCGCTTTGCTATGTGCATTGTTTAAAGTTTCTTTGCCGCTGTTGATAACCTTGTCGATAACCGCAACTTTAGCGTATTTTGCAGTACCGATCTGTTTCTCGATTTTGATGATGTGTACGCCAAACTGGGATTTTACCACTTTAATGTCTCCAGCTTTACCTTCAAATACGGCTTTTTCAAATTCCGGTACCATGCGGCCTCTTGTAAAAGTACCAAGTTCGCCACCATTTGTTTTACTGCCCGGGTCACTGCTGAACTGAACGGCCAATGCTGCGAAGTTGTCTCCTTTTTGAATTAAGCCTTTGATTGAATCAGCTTTTGCCAACGCTTTGTCAACACCACCTTCTGCCGTAGCATCCAATAGGATATGAGAAGCTTTTACTGAATCTGGACCAACCACTGTTGAAACCACTTTCGCAATTTCATAGGCACCATTGCTTAAGAATGGACCTACCGTAGTACCTGTTGCTACGTTAAAGACAACTGAATCCAATGAAGGGCTCAATTGACCTTTTTTTACGTAGGTGAATGGGTATTTGTTATCTGAATTGATGGAAGCAAATAGTGAGTCATCCTTCGCAACAATAAGATCTTGTTTTAACTTGTCGATCGCTTCTTTGACAGCTAATGAATCTTTTGCAAGAGGTTTTGCATCTACAGTAACGTATTGGATCGCACGTGTTTCCTCTTGTGTTTTGAACATGTTTTTATGCTCATTATAGTATTCCTGGAAATCCGCATCAGTTACTTTAGCTTCAGCATCTTTTACAGAAGCGTAATCTAAAAGGATGTATTTGAAGTCGGCCAATTTATTGCGTTCCTGGTATTCTTCGTTAGCTTCCAATGAAGTTACGTAAACACTGTTCGAAAGCAATTCGCCATACTTGCTGCTTAGGCGTTCGTCTCTTACACCTTCAAGTAGCACTTCCCATTGCTGTGCCACCGCTTGGTTACCGGATGTATTCATTTGACTTATAAAAGTCATCAATTGGCCATGGTCAAACTGTCCTGTTTGTGGATTGGTAAATGCCTGTACGATCTGAGGAGAAGGATTTGGTCCTTTTACTAGATCATTTAATTCATCTTTACCTACTGTCAAACCGATTTTTTCAATCTCTTTTTTCAAGATCTCTCTGGATAGGAATTGATTCCAAACCTGTTGTACGGCATAAGTTCTCATTTGAGGAGTAACTGCACCGCCCATTTGTTGTTTGAACATTTCTTCGGCCTGTTCCACTTGTTGGTTGAACGCAGGATACTCAATTTCTGTTCCGTTGACTTCCCCTACACGATTTTGATGTCTCGCCCAAAAAGGGGCTCCTCCTCGAACGACATCGCCTAGTAAAAATGCTAAAATTGCGATAGCCATCGCTGCGGTCAAGATGACACCAGCTTTGTTACGCAAAAAGCCCATTAATCCCATAGTCTGCTTATTGTGTTTATATTGTGTAAATACTTGTATTTCGTTAATTTATGCATAGCATAGCAAAATGCGGTGCAAGATACAATTTTTATAAAAAAAAACGGAATATTTTCCTGAATGTAATAAAACAAATTTGAAAACTATTTGTATTCTGCTGTTTTTTATTACAAAGTTTATGATCAGGTCAGCGTAATCTGCTGTAAGCCATCTGTAGCAGCGTGATTTGCTTGTCACAGCCATTTATTGCTCATGGGGCTTAACTCCCATTCGGAACGTTGTTTTCCGGCCTCATATAAGCGATGGGGAAAAGTAGCGGTGCAACAATACCTGAAACAAATAAATAGCAGGGGCAGTTTATCTACCTATTGATGGGAATAAACTGTTGTCTTTAATAATGACGACACCAGTGGCGTTCTGTATGTTGGCATGCAGTAAATCCTTGTCAGACGTAAATGATGATCCTGACAGGTTACCACGTTGGTCCTTAAAGAATGCTGTGACTGGTAGATTATTGTAAAAAGTCCTATTGGGGTCTTTTGCACCTTCGTCATAGACGATTTCCTCCGTTTTCAGAATAGATCCATCAGCCATGGTCACAACCACATTTTTGGTAAAGATCGTTGTTTTTTCTTTTTCTCTCCGGACGGCATGGTCAGAAGTAATACGTTGGGTTTCCTTGAGGTTTTCATCATAAAATATGATTTTTATACTCTTTGGGAACTCATAGATTTCAGTGCTATCATGTTTGATTCGCATTTCGGGGGCCGTGAGGTTGGCTTTGACCCGGGTTGAATCACTATAGATGATATCCACATGACGTGAGATATCCACGGCTTCCTCTTTTTTTAGATTAGCGATCCGGTCAACTTCCTTTAGGTCCGGCTCACAGGAAGTCAATAAGAGCGCCCCTAGCAAAAATAGAATTACCAGGGGCGATATATTTTGAAATATGGATCTTGCGGATACTTTGCGTACCATGATTTTAGTCAATTGGGTTTCTTCTAAACCAACGGTCATTGAGCGTAAAGCCAATATTGAAGTTGATATAACGTTCCCGTAAGAGACCATTGGCTGCTTTTCCCATCTGTCCGAATTCTGCCGATAAATTGACTTTTGAAAATGCACCTAAATATAGCGTTCTAGCTAATGGTAATCCCACACCTACAGTCACAGCCATATCATTGATGTTTTCGCCGGCCTGAAAATACTGTGTTTTGTTGTATCTGAATCCAAGACGGTAGTCTACCTGTTTTAAATAGTTAAGAGACGATTTGTCCGGAGTCAATTGTCCACCAAGAGCTACACCATAATTTTTACGGAGTCTATTTTCACCATTTCTGACCTGAAATCTTGACCAGTCTGCATATTTGAAATCTGCCCCAACTAGCCATTTGCCATTTCGAGCAAGTGTAACCCCCACATTGTGTTTTAACGGAAGAGTCAGATGCCTGCTGATTCGGTCAGACATATAAGTCGTATCTATCGGAATATTTTGATTGTCCGGATCAGATGATGGAGCGGTCCTTGTGTCGATAATTGTTGTGCGTTCCTTGATATCGTTGTTCAGTGATCCTGAATAACCGAAGCTCAATACATGCTCTTTACCTAGAGGTTGTTCATATTGTAAACCGTAATCAAAGATAATACCTTGGATTTCACGCTTATTTTGGCGTTGCGGGTTTAAAGCTCCAGAGGTGACCGGAAATTCAACACGGCTATAGTCATTTAAGGTACCGAATAAGTACGACATATTCGCACCGATGCTCAACCCTTTGTAAACACGTACACCCCATCCGGCGTAAGCTTTTGTCAGACCGCCTTCACCGGTAAATACCTTGTTATAGATTTCGGAATTAATACCCTCCTGCGAACTTGTGCGGTAACCCACATCTGAGAATGGCAATATACCCATACTGATACCGCCGAACTTCTTCATTGGAAAAGTCATCGTGATGTGGCTAAAAGCAAAATCAGCGGTATTGTCCGCTCTGGTAGTGGATTTGAGTTGTGTATAGTTTCCATATAGACCTGCATCGAAGATACTCACTCGTGCTGCAGAGTAAGAGGCAGGGTTGCTTGGGTTGGTATTATATACCCCGTCAAATGTACGGATACCTGTATTAATTCCCCCCATAGCTCTGTACTGAGGCAATAAATCTTCACGGATCTGACCTATTCCCAATTGAGAATATGGCGAAGCTGATGTTGTTTTTTGGGCAAATGCGGTAGTAGAACTAGCTAAAATTCCACCTGCTAACAACAGTTGGAGTGATTTATTTCTTAGAGAGCTTATAAAGCGTTTCTGCATGGTCAACCTATAAAATTGAGAAACTAATGTTTATTTAGTTTTTGTGAAATCTTTGAGTTTTTTGACTCCTGTAATTAAATGTTCTTTGCTTTTATTCGCATACAAAACTATTCAATTTTTGTGAGCTTGTTAAGCCGATTTTGTTAAAAAAGGTTAAACACCTGTTGTACAGTTGTTTAGAAAAACTGGAAGTAGATTATCGTTAATACAATAATGGCGTAAACAACTTCAAAAAACCATTTCTTTTTGGCATAGGTGAAGTAATAGGCCATATAAATAGCGATTGGGGGGGCACAGAGTAAAAAATGGGCTTCTGTTAGTTTCTTGTTCCAATAGAAAGATGCCACGGCCAGACATAACATGAAAAACAACAATTGGAAAGATTTCCGGATGTGCACGATGCTTTTGAAAAAATTATCCTTGAGGATCAACAGGAAAAGGATCAGTGTAAAAAGTATCGGGACCAATACGAGGTAATCAAACAATTGAATCCGTATGGCAGTTGGGAACTTATACGTGAATGGCAACCATATGGTGTAAAATAATTCCATTTTACCTACCCATAGATAGATGACGGCGAGTATAAAATAAACTGTGACCAATCCCAAAAGCGGTGTGATCCATTCGCGCCAATTGAATGGTCTGAATATAAGCAGACTTATCCACAGCAAGAAGAACATGCTCAAAAAAGGAAAATAAATCAGACTTCCTATGCCGACAATCATACCCAAGTCAAACATTTCTGCTTTCACATCGGTCTGACGATACAAAGAAAGCAATTTACTCAGCATCCATATTGAAATAAAGTTACAGATGAGCGTAGGCGACAGCACCAGAAAAGGTAAAAATAAACTGGCCAATGTCATGTACATCAAAGCAACCAAAAAGCTAGGTTTTCCGAGCAGGTTGAAGTGGCTTGTGATCCGGTTAAGTATGGTTGCCTGAAAAATGGTCAGAATGAGCGTGATAAAGACATTGGTTGCCGGAGATAGATTGATTAAATTGTTTTCCCCCAATAGATTGCCAAGCGCCGGTTCAAAAATAACAGAATCCAGTTTATCCGGAAGGTGCAGGAATATGCCGAGGCATAATACAAAACCCACTAAGGATAAAAATAGGATATTTATTGGTGTATAATTTCTGAACTGACTTATAATCATGGTATGCGATTGATAGCTGACTATTTATTCTTTTTTTCCAATTTCGTAATGCGGCGGTCGAGCAAGAAAAGAAAGAAGGCCAAACCTAAAAAAATGACCAGCATCACGAGCACAACCACATAGATTTTGCCCTCACTACGTAATCCTGTTGCCATATCAACGTCATCTTGAGCGAAGGTGCTTACAGTTGATAAGATTAATAATGCAATTGACAATGTTATTTTTTTCATCCTATTATTTGTCTTTTAATGACTGATGAGTAATCGGGTAAATCTCCGGTTTCATCAGAATTTTATTTTTGATCAGTGTTATCGCCATTTGATCCGCTATAAACAAAGGGCTTATGCTTATTTTTCCGTTTTATTTCATGAGCTTAGGACTTATTGTCCTAATGCCTATTTTAAGGCAGTTATAGCCTGTTTCTATTATTTTATGAATCGATTTCCTGCTCTTTTCTTTCCAATAGACGCACCCTGTAACGCATCGAACAGATCCAAAAAGCAATCATTGGCCATCCGATCATTGCAGCATAGAATGTCGGGCGGAGCTCGTTGCTCATTTGTAGCTGGCCAAAGGTAGCGTTGCCACCGCTTCCGGGATGAAGAGAATCTGTCATTTTTGGAAGAATATAAAGCAATACAATAATGATCGGAAATGCAAAGATATTATAGACAGCAGATATTTTCGCCCGCTTCTGCTCTTCTTCGAGTGCATTGCGGAGTACGAGATAGGCCAGGTACATTAATGTCGCGATTGCCGAACCATTTAACTTGGGATCATTTGGCCAAGGCTCTCCCCAGGTGATGTTGGCCCACAGCATTCCCGTTGCCAGGCCAAAAAAACAAAAGGTAATACCTGTATTTACGGCTTCTATGGCCATTAAATCGTATTCTTGTTTACCTGTATTAAGGTATTTGACACTATAAATAACAGAAATCAGGTACATCACAATCATCGCAGACCACATCGGAACATGGAAATAGACATTACGGATACTTTCGTGAAGGATAAATAGGCGGGGGACAGGGCCTAAAAGACCATTGATAATGACTGCGCAAATAATCAGAACAGCTAATATTTTCCACCATTTTTTTCTCATGGTAAATTGAATTTAATGTGTTTCAATCCTAAAATTTAATCTCGCCAAAGGTACGGAAATAACAATAAAGAAATAGTGATCGTGATTACATTAATTGCGAGTAATACGATTATTTCTCTCATGCTTGCTGCTCTTTCCAAACCTTCTATTGCATTGCGGGAGAGTTTGATCAGTACGATCAACAGCGGTATGATTGCCGGAAAACTTAAAATGGCCATTAGCGTGCTGTTATTTCCGGCTTTTGAACTGATGCCCGAAATCATAGTAAATACACTGGCAAAACTGATGCTGCCCAAAATGACCGAAATGAAATATAGCGTGGGATCCCCGAGAGGATTTTGGAATATGATCGAATAAACGAAATAAGCGATGGTAGCCAGGATGGTCATCAATAACATGTTGTAAATGACTTTGGCGAGGATAATTGCCCGTGGGTCAACTAAGGAATAATAATAGAGTTGTCGGTTGGGATTTTCCTGAACGAAGCTCTTGTTGATGGCATTGATGGATGCAAATAACATGATAATCCAGAACAAAGCATTCCAAACTGTGGTATCTACTGACTTGAATGCTTGGTAACAAACAAATACAGTAGATACGACATATAGTAGGATTCCGTTGATGGCGTATTTTGATCGCCATTCCAGAATGATGTCTTTAAGAATTAAGGTTTTTACCTGTTGCAGTAAAGTCATATTCCGCAAAGATACAAATGTATTTTAACCACCGAAGGCGGCCAAACCACCAATTCTTAAAAAAACGTTTTTTTTACTTATGCATTAGAAATTTTTGATTTAGCAGCATCGGTTGTGTTGTCGATTTTACTTGCTAAATTTTGTGCTGCATTGTTGGCGTGGTCCAAAGCTTCTCTGCCTGCTTCTTTTGCCTTGTTTTTCAATGCATCTGCATCGTCCGTCGCTTTACTGAAAGCAGCCTGTGCTTTTGATTTTAAGTTGTCCAGCTCAGCCGAAGCTCTATTAGCTAACTTTTGGGCTTTTCTAGCTTCTTTTTTCGAAAGATCTTTCAATGACTTAGTTAAGCTTTTGATGCCATCATTTGCACGATCTAATTGCTTTTTCCCGTCATCTGTTCCTAAAAGATACCATGCAGCAGCTCCCGCAGCCAATCCTACCAAAGCAAATGCCACTAATCCATTTTTGCTATTTTTCATAATTCTTCTATTTTATTGTGTATTCAAATGATAATCAAGTATGATACCAAATGAACAATCACTGGAACAATTTGTTTAAAAAGAATCAATAATTAACAAAATTTTACATATCTACTTTCTGCTGTTTGGATTGCAGGGTATAGAGGTGGCGGTACAGCCCGGTTTCTTTCTGTAATAATTCGAAATGTGTTCCGCTTTCTGAGACGATGCCATTTTCGACCACGATAATTTTGTCTGCATCGACTATCGTCGATAAACGGTGGGCAATGATGATGGATGTACGGCCACGCATTAATTCTTCCAGCGCATCTTGTACCTGACGTTCTGATTCGGAATCCAATGAAGACGTTGCTTCATCCAGAATCAGAATCGCTGGGTCTTTGAGTAAAGCCCGGGCGATAGCGATGCGTTGACGTTGTCCTCCCGAGAGTTTTACACCACGTTCTCCGACCACGGTATCATACTCTTCAGGGAAATTTAATATAAATTGATGGGCGTTGGCGCGTTTGGCAGCTTCTGTTATTTCATTTTCTGTGGCGTCTAATTTACCATAGGCGATATTCTCGCGGATTGTTCCGCCGAAGAGCAGTACGTCTTGCGGTACTATGGCCACCTGGTTGCGTATATCGCACAGCTCAAAGTCCGATGCAGGCTTGCCATCATAAAGTACTTCTCCCTTATTGCTGGTATAGAACTGTAGTATTAAAGAGGCAATGGTTGATTTACCGGTGCCGCTAGGGCCGACGATGGCGATTTTATCGCCAGCATTGGCGGTAAAATTAATGTCTTTGAGAATTTCAATATCCGGACGGCTAGGGTAGGCGAATGCCACATGATTAAAACGGAGATTTCCACTCATCTTTTTACTGATCTCCTTGCAACTCGGTTCAACTTTGATATCCTCCTGTGGTTCATCAAGAATTTCCAGGATCCTTTCGCTGGCGCCAAGTGAGCGCTGTATGTTTGCGTATAATTCAGGGAAACTACCCATCGATCCGGCAACAAACATCGAATAAAGGATATATGTTGTTAGATCACCGACAGACATCTCATGGATAGAAACCAATGCGGCTCCATACCAAATAACGGCGATAACAGCACCGAAAATACAGAATATGATAAATGAAGCAAAGGCTCCTCGGAATGTTGCTCCCTTGACCGCTAATTTGACAACAGAATCCATCTGATTACTGTAACGGTTGAATTCAAAGTATTCGTTCACAAAAGCTTTTACATTGCTAATGCCCAATAAAGTTTCTTGAACTATGCTATTTGATTCCGCCATCTTATCCTGCGCCTGTCTGGATAATTCACGAATAAATTTTCCGAAGACAATTGCGGCAACCACGATGACGGGTAATATGCAGAGATTCATCAAGGCCAATTTGGGCGATACCCAGACGAGCAGAAATACTCCAAAACAAAGACTGATCAATTGTCTTAAAATTTCAGCCAATGTAGTGGTTAAGGTGTCCTGGACCTGGGATAGATCAGCGGAAAGTCTGCTATTTAATTCTCCCACACGGCGATTGGCGAAAAATTCAATCGGCAAGGAGATAAGCTTATGGTAGGTATCTTTACGAATTTTGGACAAAGCGCGTTCAGCGATCTCGACGAAGATACGGATTCGGAAAAAAGAAACGACGGACGTAAACGATAGAATGATAAAGGCTATTCCACCAATGTAATACACTTCAGGGGGTAGCCAGGTGTATTTTTGCTTGCCTTGGGCGGCATCAATCATCGCACCCAAAAGTGCAGGGAAAGCTAGCATGGAAAGACTGGATAATACCAAAAATAACATGCCGATTCCAAACTTAACCCGATAAGGCCTTAAATAGGTCATTATTTTCGAAGCCCGTAACAGGAGCTCCTTATTTAACTTTGGTTTTGGTAGATCTTCTTCTTGTTTATTACCACTATTGAAACCTCTTGCCATAATCCGCTACTTCAATGTTTTGTTGCGAGGACAAATGTAAAGAGATTAAAAATATTTTGCTATCATACTTTGGTCAATTTTTTGGCTTTTGACTGCTTTTAATCAACAACAATTATCATTTAGCCAATTCTCGTGGTGCATGTCATCGCTATACGCCCAAAAGCACAAAGTGCTAGTCCGTATTTTTAAGGATGGGGACTGATTTTTGTGTACGGCTACGATACAATAAGACCGCTAGCACTAGGATGACGAGCAAGGCCAGGTAGAGCCATACATTGCCGGACAGTCCGTTTCCGGCTGATTTGTCCAATTGTGTCCTGAGTCTTTCATTTTCAAGCTGAAGTTTATTAATTGTGCCCATATAGGCTGAGATCTGCTTATCATATTCTGTGGCCATCTGCCGGAATTTGTCCTTTTCGAAATCTTTGATTTTGAGCAGCTGTTGGGTTTCCAAAAAGATGTTGTTATCTGTGATCACGACATCTTTGAGGATATCGATGCTTTTTTGCATATCACCCTTGGATTTAAACAGTCCAAAAAGCCCTGTTTTCTGAGTGAGGCTCGTATCATAAGCGCCGAACTTCTGTTGTCTTGCCTCAAGCAGGCTATTGACACGTTTGCGCTGTACTTCAAAAGCACTGGAATCTGCATTTTCCTGCGCCATCAAATACGCGAGGTTAAATAATAAAAGAAAGGGCAGTAACGTGTATTTTAAAGACTTCATAAACAATGAACCAATCAATCCCATATTAAGTTTGCTGAAATTGCTTTGCCTTGGCAGCAGAACTGCTACAAGCGCTATCCCTGTTTTGGAGCTTGACACCTGTGGGCAAATAATTTCTAAGAATGAATTTATGAAATTAATCTTTAAATTCGATACGGATGACATTGGAGTCGTCATCGTGAAGTCCCAAAAGCTGGCTCGCGTTGCCCTTGTTGATCGCAATTTCCAGATAATTACTGATTCCAAAGAGACATAATTTTTCGCCTTCGCCGACCTCATTGTAATGCCAGGAAAGGTTGGTGATCGTTTCGTTGCGCTTGAAATACAAGACAAAATTTCGCCCTTTTTGGACTTTATTGAACAGGTCTTTTGAAATATTGGTAATGGCATTGCCAAAGGCGTCAACGTAGATGACATTTCCCCGTATCATATCCTTATCAAAGATCGGCTGTAATGTAACTTTTTCTATCAGTTGATGCATTGGCGTGCCCACATCTTTCAGTTTTCCCCCTTTTGCAATATGACAGGCTGATTTTGAAAGAATGTCAGCGAGTGGGAAATGGAGGTATCGCAGGTCCTGCATCAGATTGAGTTCATACAATTCCTGGGGCTCATTTCCATTTAACAGCAAACTGAAAATACCATTGTCCGCGCCGACAAAATAATGGTCCTTGTATTTCATGCCGATGTATTTGGATTCTTCATGAAATAAGGTGTTGATACCGATGATATGTACGGTCCCTTTGGGGAAATAATGATAGGCGTTACCAAGTACAAAGGCTGCGCGCGGAATGTTGAATGCTGGGATCTCGTGGGTGATATCGACAATATTAACATCAGACAACTGCGTTAAAAGGCTCCCTTTTAGCGCAGCTTGATAAAAATCCTTATGTCCTAGATCTGTCGTTAACGTAATTACTGCCA
Source organism: Sphingobacterium sp. DR205 (assembly GCF_011064245.1). Lineage (NCBI taxonomy): Bacteria > Pseudomonadati > Bacteroidota > Sphingobacteriia > Sphingobacteriales > Sphingobacteriaceae > Sphingobacterium > Sphingobacterium sp. DR205. The sequence continues at coordinate 843,587 of NZ_CP049333.1, forward strand.
TTATAATCTAAAGTAGACCGAATTGCTGTCGAATTCCCTTTTTGAATGAATAGAAATAGATCTTCTGTTGCTTACTTGTTCTGATGCTAAAAAATCTATTTAAATAGAGAGCAAAATTACTATTTATCAGCTGATTTGTAAAGCTAATTGAAGAACTTATTTTGAATATATCTTTTTCCGGTTGATACACACAAACATAGCTTCGATTTAAATAATAAAGAATTGGTTTCCGCACCCTGAAGATCCACTTTTAAAAGCAAAACTCAGGTATAAAATACGAAAAAAATAATTTGGTTTTCTTTTTGCAAAAATCTCTTTGGTATGGTCTATTTTCTCATTAGAATACGTTAATTTTGAATAGTATTACGCATAAGAGCTATTGCGTGGTAGCTACAATCTAATTAATTCTAAAATAGGATAAAATTTGAACGAATTACTAATTGCATTAGATGGTCTGAATTTGCCCGTATTATGGGGAGCAGACAATGAGCACTTTGATTATTTAAAGAAGCAATTCCCAAAACTGCGGATTGTGGCTCGTGGAAGTGAAATGAAAGTGTTAGGTGATGCGAAGGAGTTGGAGCTGTTTGAGCAATCGTTTAAGGAAGTCATGGCTCACCTTGAGAAATTTAACAACATTACGTTGTTGGATTTTGAAAATCTCCTTGGGGCAAGTGCAGGTTCTGCTGCCCAACAGGAAAAGGAAATTGCTGCCAAGCAAGCTGCCTTTGGTTCTGAGCCCATAGTTTATGGACCCAATGGTTTGATTGTCCGCGCACGGACAGCCAATCAGCGACGGATGGTCGATAGTATTTCGAAAAATGATATCTTATTTGCCATTGGTCCGGCAGGAACAGGAAAGACCTATACGGCTGTTGCACTTGCTGTCCGGGCACTTCGCAATAAAGAAATCAAACGTATTATCCTGACAAGACCAGCGGTGGAAGCCGGAGAAAACCTCGGTTTTTTACCCGGAGATCTGAAAGAAAAGGTAGATCCCTACTTAAGACCTCTTTACGATGCATTGGACGATATGATTCCGGCCGAAAAATTAAAAGGATATTTAGAAAACCGTACCATCGAGGTTGCGCCACTGGCATTTATGCGGGGACGCACACTGGATAATTGTTTTGTCATTTTGGATGAAGCCCAAAATGCAACGGATATGCAGCTAAAGATGTTTTTGACCCGTATGGGGCCGACCGCAAAATTCATTGTTACGGGTGATATGACACAGGTCGATCTCCCTAAAAAAAATCAATCGGGCCTTTCGACATCGATCCGTTTGCTGGAAAATATTGAAGGTATTGATATTATCCACCTTAGTGGTGGCGATGTGGTTCGTCATAAATTGGTGCGACGCATTTTGGAAGCATACGGCGACATTTAATCGTTCGTTGCAAAAATAGATCAATTGTAATATCCCCGATCGGAGGCCCAGTACGGACCAAGAGGATCTGGATATTCATATCGTCTTTAAAAGGCACGATAAACTGGTTCATTTGGACCATTAGAAAAGGCCATGGATGCATAATCGAGTCTTTGTTTTCAGCCATGGAAATGAAAACAAAGACTGATCAATAATTATTTATTTGAATTTTACTTTGAACATGAACGCTATAAAAGAAACAAATTTCAATTTCGAAAACCAGACTGCTTTCTACAGAGGAAAAGTACGTGACGTGTATACGATTGCAGATACCTACTTGGCTATGGTGGCTTCTGACCGTATTTCCGCATTTGATGTGGTACTTCCTCGTCCTATTCCCTACAAAGGACAGGTGTTAAATCAAATTGCGGCTAAATTTTTGAAAGCGACAGCCGATATTATCCCGAATTGGGTCGTATCTGTACCGGATCCTAGTGTGACCATAGGTCAAATGTGCGAACCGTTTAAAGTTGAAATGGTTATCCGAGGTTACCTATCAGGACATGCCTGGCGTGAATATGCTGCCGGTAAACGGGAAGTTTGTGGGGAGTCTCTTCCTGAGGGATTGAAGGAGAATGACAAATTGCCTGAACCGATTATCACACCGACGACCAAAGCTGCAGTAGGTCACGATGAGGATATTTCCAGGGGGGATATTTTGAAAAAAGGTATTGTAAGTGAGGAAGATTACGTGCAACTGGAGAAATATACCAAAGCATTGTTTCAACGCGGAACTGAAATTGCAGCACAAAGAGGATTGATCTTAGTGGATACCAAATATGAATTTGGTAAAAAAGACGGCAAAATAGTCCTTATCGACGAGATTCATACGCCGGATTCTTCCCGTTATTTCTATGCTGACGGATATCAAGAACGTCAGGACAAAGGGGAAGCACAAAAGCAATTGTCAAAAGAGTTTGTTCGTAAGTGGTTGATCGATAACGGATTTCAGGGTAAAGATGGACAGGTGGTCCCAGAGATGACAGATGAGATCATTGCTTCAATTTCCGAACGCTATATTGAGCTATATGAGCACATCGTGGGCGAAAAATTTGTTTACCCTGATCAGGAAAATGTACTGGAACGCGTGGAAAGAAATGTGACAAAAGCCTTAAAAGAGCTAAATTATTAGTACATTGTATCCTCAAACTAAGGAAATAGACTTATGAAGTATACTATTGATAAACACGATCGCTATATTGTCATAGAGCCTCATGTCGAAGTGATAGATGCGGATAATGCGGCGAAACTCAAGGGTGAGTTTTTGTTGCGCAATACAATTGGCCAACGCAACATTGTTCTGGATATGATTCATGTCCAAAAGACGGATGAAGTTGGGATCCGTTTGGGCATATTGGCGCACCGCCTATGTCAGTCTGTTGGTGGCGTATTTATTTTGGTCAATCTTTGTCCTAAATTAATGGATATGGTTCGGGTGTCGCACCTGGATAAATCGATAAAGATCGCTCCATCACTGAAGGTTGCGGAAGATTTGATCTTCGCGCACGAACTGGAATCTGAATACCGGGGGACAATTGAAGATTAATATGAAGTTTGAAGTTCTGATATTAGGAAATAGTTCCGCGACACCGATGTTTGATCGCCATCCAACTAGCCAAGTGCTGAACTTTAATGAACAATTGTTTTTAATAGACTGCGGGGAGGGGACACAAATGCAGCTCAGCCGTTATGGAATTAAAAGCAATCGTATAGGACATATTTTTATTAGTCACTTACATGGAGATCACTATTTAGGTTTAGTGGGGCTGCTCTCTTCGATGCATCTCGTCGGCCGCAAAAGTGATCTTCATTTATACGGACCAGCTGCCTTAAAAGAGATTTTGGATGTCCAATTTATGCATTCGGAGACAGTCTTGCGCTATAATCTTATTTTTCATCCGATTTCACCCGACGGGCCCGGTATTATTTTTGAAAACCGGACCATGAAAGTGAGCGCATTCCCTTTAACACATCGTATTGCCTGCACGGGTTTTCGTTTTGATGAGGGACCACGGGCTAGGACCTTGCTCGGTGATGTGGTTCAAGCGTTGAACATTCCCACGGTATATTATCCCGCTATCAAGAAAGGGATGGATTATGTGGACGAAAAAGGGGATGTTTACCCAGCGGATCAATTGAGCCTGCCTGCACCCAAATCCAGAAGTTATGTATATTGTTCAGATACGGTACGCACAGTAAATTACCTTCCCTATGTTCAGCATGCCGATCTCATGTACCATGAATCTACATTTTTACATGATATGGTCGACCGGGCAAAAGAAACTTTCCACACAACGGCATTGGAAGCTGGAGAGATAGCCAAAGAAACCCATGCAAAGAAATTATTGCTCGGTCATTACTCTGCACGGTACCGGGATTTAGCACCCTTGTTGGAAGAAGCCCGAACAGTATTTCCCAATACCGAACTTTCGATCGAAGGGAAGTGGTTTTTAGTTTAGTTTTTTGTGAATTTTATACCACATTTCTACGACCAAATGCTTTTAAATTGCTTATTATATTGCATTTGATAAACAATTTATCTAAGTTTACGGCTCTAATTTTTTTATAATGGATAATCCATTCAACTTAAACAACCTATTACGGGAAAATATCAAGAAGCTCGTACCGTATTCGTCCGCAAGAGATGAATTTAAAGGGGAGGCATCCATATGGATTGATGCCAATGAAAATCCTTTTGGATCCCCACTCAACCATGATTACAACCGATACCCAGACCCACTCCAACATCAAGTCAAAGCAAAACTTTCAACAATAAAAGGTGTTCCCGCAGAAAATATTTTTTTAGGCAATGGGAGCGATGAAGCGATTGATATCTTGTACCGCGCATTTTGTACACCCGGTGTGGATAATGTTATCCTCGTTCCACCGACCTATGGTATGTATGAGGTGTCGGCGAATATCAATGATGTCGCTTTCAAAAAAGTAAACCTTACAGCAGACTACCAGTTGGATCTGGATGGAATAGCGAATGCAGTAGATGCACATACCAAGTTGATTTTTATCTGTTCGCCGAATAATCCGACCGGAAATTCTATCCGTCGTCAGGACATCGAAACGATATTGAATAATTTTCAGGGGCTTGTTGTCGTCGATGAAGCTTATATCAATTTTTCTGCCGTAAAATCATTTACACAGGAATTGGCTGAATACCCTAACTTGGTGGTATTGCAGACTTTGTCCAAAGCCTGGGGGCTTGCAGCATTGCGATTGGGCATGGCATTTGCAAGTAAAGAGATTATAGCAGTTTATAATAAAATCAAACCACCCTATAACATTAATCAGGCAACACAGGATATCGTGTTGGAGGCCCTGAATAATGTGGATCAGGTCAATGACTGGATCAAAGAGACGGTAGCTGAACGTGAACGACTGGTACGCGAGCTCCTCGAACTGGATTATGTGCAATATATCACTCCTTCTGATGCCAATTTTATCCTGGTCAAGATGGAACAGCCGAGAGAAGTTTATGACTATCTAGTTCAATATGGGATCATTGTCAGAGATCGGTCTAAAGTCGAACTTTGTGAGGGCTGTTTGCGCATTACAGTCGGGACGCCTGCAGAGAACCAAACATTATTAGAAAAACTTAATCAAATCAATAAATAATACTATGCCTGATAACTTAAAACGTGTACTGTTTATAGACCGCGACGGAACATTAATTTTGGAACCAGAAGATGAGCAGATCGATTCTTTTGCAAAATTAAAATTCTATCCGGGTGCCTTGCAGTACCTGCCACGTATCGCGAAGGAACTGGATTTTGAATTGATCTTGGTTTCAAACCAAGATGGCCTGGGAACATCTTCCCATCCGGAAGAAAACTTCTGGCCCGTCCATCATTTTGTGCTAGATACGTTTGCAGCAGAGGGTGTAGTATTTGCCAAAGAACATATAGATAAAACTTTTCCGCATGAAAATGCTGACACTCGTAAACCGGGTATTGGTATGCTCGGTGAATATTTCGATCCATCAAAATATAATTTAAGTGAATCGTTCGTTATCGGTGACCGAGTCAATGATGTGAAGCTCGCGCAAAATCTTGGTGCCAAAGCAATATGGCTGCGTGCCAATGATCAATTGGGGGCGTTGGAGAACGTTGACATTGACCCGAAAGTGGTGGCGTTGGAAACCACAGACTGGAAGACGATATACGAATTTCTTAAACTGGGCACGCGTACTGCCGAACATCATCGTAAGACAAATGAAACGGATATTTTTATTCAACTAAACTTGGATGGCTCCGGTAAATCGGAAATCGAAACAGGATTGCCTTTTTTTGACCATATGCTGGATCAAATAGCCCGACATGGTGCATTGGACTTAACGATCAAAGCGAAAGGTGATCTTCATATAGACGAGCATCATACGATTGAAGATACAGGGATAGCTTTGGGTGAGGTATTTTTGAAGGTATTGGGAGACAAGCGTGGTATTGAGCGTTACTCGTACACCTTACCAATGGATGATTGCCTGGCACAGGTTGCACTGGATTTTGGCGGACGCAACTGGATCGTATGGGATGCTGAATTTAAACGTGAGAAAATAGGTGACATGCCGACAGAGATGTTCTTCCATTTCTTTAAATCATTTTCTGATGCCTCCAGGTCGAATCTAAATATCAAGGCCGAAGGGGATAATGAGCACCATAAGATTGAAGCAATTTTTAAAGCTTTTGCCAAATCTATTAAGAAAGCTGTTCGCCGTGATGCAGATCACATGCAACTGCCAAGTACAAAAGGAGTGTTGTAAGATGATAGGAATTATTAATTACGGTGCCGGGAATATCTTTTCCCTGACTGCTGCGCTAGATCGAGTAGGGTTGACTTATGGTATGATCAATACGGCTGAGGAGATGGATCGTTATGATCGGATTATTATTCCGGGCGTAGGTCATGCTGGGGCGGCAATGAATAAGTTGCTTGAGTCGGGATTAGTACCCTATATTAAAGATTTGCGTAAACCTGTGCTTGGAATCTGTGTCGGGATGCAGCTGCTGACGGAATATTCGGAGGAAGGTGATGCCGAGATGCTGAAGTTGTTCCCGTTGAAAACGTTACATTTTGAAGCTGGTATAGCGGGTAAAGTGCCTCATATGGGCTGGAATAGCGTTTCGGTACAAGCAAATAATCCTTTATTTGCGAATATAGAAGATCAGACTTATTTTTATTTTGTCCATTCGTATTATATCGAATATGATACGACATTTACCGCCGCTAAATGTGAATATGGAGTGCCATTTTCAGCAGCAATTTCCAGAGAAAATTTCTTTGGCGTACAATTTCACCCGGAGAAGTCGGGAAAAGCAGGTGAGCAGTTGTTGCTCAATTTTTCAACTATTCAAGTAGACTAAAAATATTCGATTATGTATATCATTCCAGCAATTGACGTTTTGGACAAAAAAGTTGTCCGTTTAAGAGAGGGTAACTACAACGACGTTACAACTTATGCTATAAGTTTAGAAGAGCAGATCGAGAACTATCGTGCAAACGGTACGGAGTTGGTTCATATCATAGATTTAAATGGTGCAAAAGGTGACTTTAGCAATCAGGCCTATTTATTCGATATCATCCAAAAGACAGATATGAAAATACAGTATGGCGGTGGAGTCAGAAGCATTGATAAGGTAAAGGAATTGGTGGATGCTGGTGTATACCGTGTGATTGTCGGTACGCAAGCGATCACAAATCCTTCTTTTTTGGAGGAACTGGCAACGCTTAACGAAGGGAAAGTCAAATACGCAGATCATATTGTCATTGCAATTGATGTGTTGGACGAAGTCATTAAATACTCCGGCTGGTTAGAAAGTTCACCAATTAAATTGATCGAGTATATTGATAAATGCTTGGCTTTGGGATTTTTTAGATTCCTTTGTACGGACATTAGCAAAGATGGAAAACTGGGGGGCGCAGGTGTGGAATTGTATCAAAAATTGTTAAACCACTCTCCGATTATCAAGCTGATTGCTTCTGGGGGTATCAGTTCAATGGATGACATTCAAAAGCTTCAAGAGCTAGGTGGAGTAGAATCTGTGGTTGTAGGAAAAGCAATCTATGAGAATCGTATCTCTATCGATGAAGTCAAAGACTGGAATCTCAAATCATTAATCCGATTTTAACATGCTGGCAAAACGGATAATTCCCTGCTTGGATGTCAAAGACGGACGTACGGTAAAAGGTGTCAACTTTGTCGACCTGCGTGACGCAGGTGATCCTGTTGAACTCGCCTATGAATATTCCCAGCAAGGAGCTGATGAACTTGTGTTTCTAGATATTACAGCTACACATGAGGGACGTAAGACGACGATAGATCTCGTAAAAGCGGTAGCTCGTCAGGTGAATATTCCTTTTACAATAGGAGGTGGTATCAATGAAATCAGTGACGCGGATATCCTATTAAATGCTGGGGCGGACAAGATCTCCATTAACTCTGCAGCAGTGCGCAATCCGGGACTGATCAATCAAATGGCCGCCGCTTTTGGTGCCCAATTTGTAGTGGTTGCTGTCGATACGAGATCTATTGAAGGACAGGATTTTGTCCATTTAAGTGGTGGACGCATCAAGACGGAAATCAATACCCTGGATTGGATCCTTGAAGCGCAAGAACGCGGGGCCGGAGAGGTTCTGTTGACCTCAATGGATCATGATGGAACTAAGAACGGTTTTGACAATAAATTTTTAAAGGCTGTTAACGATCGTATTCATATTCCGCTGATCGCATCTGGTGGGGCTGGTAATCAACAGCATTTTGTCGATGTTTTCCAACAGGCCAACGTGGATGCCGCATTAGCAGCTTCCGTATTCCATTATGGAGAAATATTGATTCCGGATCTTAAGCAGACTTTGCGCCATAATGGTATTGTCGTGCGATAGGCGCGAATAAAATAGTAAAGAATTAAGAGTAAGGATAAAGGAGTAATGATACTATTAGGTAAGCTATCAGGGCTTGCAGAATAAGAAAATTGATTAATGAGTAAGGAGTAGGAACAAAGCTTCTAAGCCCTAGGCGGACATAAGTAAGCTTCAAATACCCATAGCTCAATACTAAATACAATACAATGTTAGATTTTGCAAAAAGTGACGGACTTGTCCCAGTGATTGTTCAAGACGCCCAAACCCTGGAGGTGTTGATGCTGGGTTATATGAATGAAGAGGCTTGGCAAAAGACACAGGCGGAGAAGCGCGTGACTTTTTTCTCCCGTAGCAAAAATCGTCTCTGGACAAAAGGGGAAGAGAGTGGAAACTTTTTAAACGTAAAGAGTATCCATATCGATTGCGATAAAGATACCGTATTGATCAAGGCTGATCCTGTGGGGCCAACTTGCCATACGGGAAGCCGGAGCTGTTTCAGCACAGAATTCAATCAGAATTTTATACTGGAGCTCGAACGTATCGTCAATCATCGTTATGAAAATCCTTCTGACGAATCCTATGTTAACCGTTTGCGGTCCAGAGGAATTAATAAGATCGCGCAAAAGGTAGGTGAGGAAGCTGTAGAAACGGTTATTGCCGCATTAACTGAAACTGAAACCGACTTTATCAATGAGACTTCTGACCTATTGTTCCATTTGATCGTATTGTTGCGTGAGAAGGGATTTTCGTTGGAAACAATTGCGAAAAATCTTGAAAGTAGGCATCAATAGCCTGCTCAACAAAAGTTAGGGACCTCAAGCGATCGACCCAAAAAGAACTGAGCGTCAAAAAAAGGTTTATAAAGAACGATTAGACCATTTTAAAAAGTGAAGCCCGACCTATTGGTTGGGCTTTTACTTTAGTATCGTCTGCATCTTGCGCTCATTGAGCGTAATAAGTAGGGCTGTACTGTAGGGCCCAATTCCGGGTAAGCTGAGTAAATTTTTAATTCCTTTGACAGACTGATTTTGACTTAAAGAGACGTCCAAAGGCAGCTGGTACGGTATTTCTTCCCACCAGACCGATATTGCTTCAAGCTGGATCGATGTCACTTTGTATTAGCTCAATATCACTTCGTGTTTGATCGGAACTTCTTTAGCATCCGAAGACTCCATATTATCACACCAAGTAATCCAATGATATACCAATAATATTCAGTTGCTTTTCCAAAGCAAATCAAATACCGCTATTGTATTGCCAATTTCGTTCGACTGATTCTATTTTTCTTTGCATTAGGGTGCTTTGCCTTTCTTCTTGATCCCTTCTACCACCCGGACGATTGGATCGGTACACCTTGCAAACACTTCCAATACAGCGACAAATAATTCGATCGTCATATACCTTACATGTGTGCTATATATGTTTGCTTGTACGCCAAACTGAGATGTAGTGGACAACGATGTGATCCGGGTAGTGCCGCATGTATTTGCTATCGCACGCTGAAGGATTAAGAAAACACCCGAATATAATGCTTTAAGCGCGCAAGTGTTTGCTTCGGTGCTCCGTGTGTAAGCCTTGGATGCAAACTAATTATCGGTTCAGGACCAAATAATCCCGTTCGGGGTCAAAGCAAATGTGAAATGGCAATGTTTTCCCAGAGCTTAAATTTGACAATGCGCCATTTTAATTCGGACGAAATCCGATTCGGGCGAAAGGCTTTAAGCTAGGATGACAAAATAATCTAAGAAGTACAGTATATTTGTAGATATACTGCACTTTTTTGGGACGGAGGTGAATGCCAGGAAGAATGCGGTTTGCTCTTGATAAATAACTATGGATATTAAATTAAAATCGACTTTAACTGGACATCAGAACCCAATTTTTTGTGTAGAAAAAGGGTATTACCTAAATACTTTTTTTACTGGCGGTAACGACAAGGGCGTGGTCGAATGGGATGTTGAGAAGAACGGATTTAAGCGCATCCTCTGCGCGGTGACCTCCTCCGTGTATGCTTTAAAATTGATTCCGGGAACTGCGATACTGGCAATTGCGCTGCGGGAGGGAAAGTTGCTTTTCGTGGATGTACAGGAACAGAAACTTGTGGCGAGTTTGCAGCTCGGCAATAGAGCCATCTTTGCACTTTCCTATATCCAGCAAAAGAATGAGCTGCTCGCCGTAGGGGAGGAAGGACGGCTTTATGTAATCGACCTCGCAACATACAAGCGTATCTATGACCTACAGCTATCCCAAACGACAGTACGAAGTATTGCCGTGGATGCCGATGAAACCAAGATTGCTCTGGGTGATAAAGATGGCTGGGTATATTTGTTGGCTAGCGAGGACTTCCATGTCATCGAACGGATGAAGTTGCATAGTCTGCCCACAACCTCTTTGGCTTTTCTTCAAAATAAACTCTTAAGCGGTGGACGCGATGCTCAGCTTATTATTTCCGATGTCAATCAACTGAGCAATAACTTCTCCTTTATACCACACCTGTTCACGGTGTATGGGATCTATCCACACCCTTTTGAACCATTTTTTGCAACAGTAAGCCGCGATAAGTCGTTGAAATTTTGGTCTAATGCTGATTTTGCACTGCTGAAAAATATGAGCCGCGACAAAATGCAGGATGGCCATCATCTATCCGTCAATGCAGGAATATGGTCCGAAGACGGCCAATATTTCTTTAGTGTCAGCGACGACAAGCTTGTTAAAATTTGGGAATTACAATAATATAAAGACCGTAAGTGCGCCAGTAGAAATCATGTGTATGAATGGATTCGACTTTTGATTATTAGGTTTTTGCTTTATATATTTTTTGCTAATAATGCTTAATACGTTATTTATCCAACAACTGCAAGACTTGGGTAAGGTATTTTTCGTCTATTTCGTCGAAGCTATCCAATTCACTGCTGTCCACATCGAGTACACCGATAATTTCCCCCTTTTTGTAAACAGGTAATACGATTTCAGACCGTGACAGCGAGCTGCAGGCAATGTGCCCGGGAAATTGCTCCACATCAGGTACAATAAGAGTTTTGGCCTGCGCCCAGGCACCACCACATACCCCTCTTCCTTTTTTTATACGCGTACAGGCAACAGGGCCTTGGAAGGGGCCAAGAACAAGCTCTTCAGTACCGTCTACGAGATAAAAACCAACCCAAAAAAAATTAAATTGTTCCTTTAGTGCTGCCGCAATATTGGCAAGGTTTGCAATCTGATTATTTTCTCCCTGTAACAATCCACCTATCTGTGGAAGTAAGTTTTGATATTGTTCCGCTTTGCTGCCCTTGGCAATTAATAGATCTTCAGCCATAAAATTCGTATTTATATTCTTGTAGAATACGCTCATTAAATAGAAAAGCGCTAATATTCTGTTCAAAGTTAACAGAATATTAGCGCTTTCACATGGGCGAAATGATATTATTTCTTTGTATTGATAATGTTTACCCGAATGTAATTGCTTCGTTTTCCGGAAGGCGTCACAACTACGGCTTTGAACACACGTTCTTTACTATTTGGAACCGTCACTTTGACCGGCCCAGTATATTCAAGGTCCAATTCTGAAGGATCATAATTGTCCAGGGTATAAAAGATTTTCGCACCTTCGACAGATGGCTTTAAATCCCGGATGGTATATTCTGATGCGTATATCGTCGTGTCAGTGATACCATATACCTCAGGTACACGATAGAATGTGTTTGTCTGATCGAGTTTTGCCAATTGGCGTGCCGCACGTTGTTCGGAAAAATTCTTCCAGTTTTTATTCTCCGGTTGCGTCCAGGCAATTTCCGAAAGAGCCAGTACACGCGGTAAGATGGTGAACTCTACTTTGTTGGAAGAGCCGATATATTCTGTCCAGATATTTGCTTGTACACCCAAAACGTGTTTCTTGTTGTTTTCTGAAATTTTGGTAGGCATAGGGTCGGCAGCATATACTTTATGCAATGTCGAAAGTCCACCGATGCTCAATGGCTCTCTATTTTGATCAGCACCTTGTTTGTGGTCAAAGTAAAGTCCATAACTGTTGGCTGTGATAATGACGTCATGTCCTTGGTTTGCCGCGTCGATGGCTCCTTGGTCTCCTCTCCAGCTCATAACAGTCGCATTTGGTGCTAATCCACCCTCTAAGATCTCATCCCAGCCAATGATACGTTTGCCTTTGCTATTAATGTATTTTTCCATACGTTGAATAAAATAGCTCTGCAATTCATGTTCATCTTTGAGGTTATTATCCTTGATTCTTTTCTGACAATGTGGACAAGTCTTCCATTTGGTCTTAGGACACTCATCACCACCGATGTGAATGTATTCGCTTGGGAACAATGGAATGACTTCGTCGATAACATCTTCCAATAGCTTGAATGTCTCTTCTTTACCAGCACAAAAGACATCATCAAATACACCCCAGGTCTGGGCAGCTGTGTATGGCCCCGGTTGATCACCACAACCTAGCTCTGGGTAAGCCGAAAGTGCCGCCAAAGCGTGGCCCGGCATCTCTATTTCAGGAATGACAGTGACATACTTCGCTTTTGCGTAAGCGACGACCTCTTTAATCTGGTCTTGGGTATAGAAACCACCATAAGGGGTATTGTCGTAGTCACCGTCAGTTTTATAGTTGCCCAATAAAGTCTGGTTACGATAGCCACCGATCTGTGTCAGTTTGGGGTGGGATTTAATTTCAATGCGCCAGCCTTGATCATCTGTCAAGTGCCAATGAAAAGTATTCAGTTTGTAGGATGCCAAAATATCAATGTACTTTTTGACAAATTCTACGGGGAAGAAGTGACGGCCAACATCAAGATGTAATCCACGGTAAGCAAAACGAGGCTCATCCTGAATGGATGCCTGGGGAATTTCGATACCTGCTTTTTTATCGACAGGTAGCAATTGAATCAACGATTGCATACCATAAAATAGGCCGGCTGCTTTTCCACTGACCGTAATTTGGTCAGAAGCAATGTTAAGATCATACGCTTCGGTATTGCCTGATTTTGCACTTTTAGAAGAGAAATAAATGCTGTTTTTACCTGCCGACTTTGCCAGCGTTAAATTGAGGTTGTAGTTGCTTTTTAGAAAATCCTGGAATAAAGCGGCAACTTTTTTGTCCTCTTCACTATCGAAAGCAATTTTTGTATTTGCATTGATTTTGAATGAGCCATTTTTGATCTGGACATGTTGCGGTAGAGGCACAATATTCAATGTGACATCTTTTTTTTCCTGCGCAAATACTGCTGCTCCTATACTTAAAGCAAGCGCAAGTGAAAATAGTTTTTTCATGAGTGCGATTATAACTGAAATAAGAAGCCCTAAAAATAAAGGAATAAATACGATTTAGCAAAAGCTTAATGTAACAAATAGTCTGTTGAAATAGGATAAATACTCTTCTTTGTATTTTGCAGTGGTTTGATTTAATGTGTTTTTAATTAAAACAATCGTTTGCGTTTCCCGCTGAGGGCACCGATGATTGATCACATTTGGATGCGCATTTATTGTCGAATAAAGTTTATTTCATCCGTAATTTTATCGGAGTTTACAGTATCGGACAGCCTAATTCATTAAAAGGCAAATGGTTCGTTTCAATGATTGAACAAAATGCAGATTAGCACTTGTATAAGATATTTTTTTTTATGAGGCTGATAAGGATATAAAACGGACTTTATACGCTTTGATCCGAATAAAGTCCGAATGGGGTCCGTATAAGGTTTCTGTGAAGTCCCTATAAATCCTATGGCATTTATAAAGATGCATCCTAGTTATCCTGAAATTGGAGTACAGCAGATGAAACTTTATTTGAGCCAAACCTGTAAGCCTCTTTTTGTTAAGCGAATTGAGCCCGCCGTTTTTTAAAGCCTCTTTAGCGCTAATTTGATCATATCCTCGACAGAGAGGTTCGCCTCTGTTTTTAGAATCGTATTCAATACTTTTTCGGCAGCAGCTTTATTGAAGCCTAACATGACCAGAGCAGATAAAGCTTCATCAGGTACAGACTGCGATGGAATCGTAGTTGAAAGTGTTTCCACGCCCTGTTTTTTCAATTTATCCTGAAGTTCCAGGATTAGACGTTGTGCTGTTTTAGGACCGATTCCTTTAATTTTCTGAATTAAAGCAACCTGCCCATTGACAATAGCGGATTGTATTTCATCAGGTGTATTGGACGATAAGATCATCCGGCCTGTATTGGGACCAATACCTGAAACGGAGATCAGATTCTCAAACAGTTTTTTTTCACCTTCTGTGGCAAAACCATACAGTGTATGGGAATCTTCCCGAACTTGTAGTGAAATAAATAATTTACAATTTTCCTGATCCTTGATTTGAGAAAAGGTATAAAGAGAGATGTGAACATAATAGCCAATCCCACTCACGTCGATAACAACATGAGTGGGGGCTTTATATGCTAATTTTCCATTGAAATATTCGTACATAGTACTACGAATATAGGAAGATTTTAAGCGATTCTATAAATTTTTAAGATGAGCTTGAACATCAACTACAGCAATAGTCACCATGTTGACGATTTCACGTACAGAGCTATCCAATTGGAGTACATGGATCGGTTTGTTCATCCCCAAAAGAATAGGACCTACAGCTTCCGCTTCACCGACTTCTTGTAATAGTTTATAGGCAATATTACCTGATTCCAGGTTCGGGAACACAAGTGTGTTTGCTGATTGTCCATTTAGACAGCTAAATGGGAAATTGTCAGTCAACATATCACTATTTAAGGCGAAGTTAGCTTGTAGATCGCCATCAGCAATGATGTCAGGGTGCTGCTCATGAATGATCTGTGCTGCTGCTCTCACTTTGGTAGGAGTCTTTCCTTCACTGGAGCCAAAATTGGAGTAAGACAACAAAGCAATACGTGGTTGGATATTCATGCGTTTAACCGCTTTGTCCAAAAGTAAGGTGATATCAGCTAGCTCTTGTGCAGTAGGATCCTCATTCACGGTCGTATCGCCCATGAAAATAGGCCCTTTTTTGGTTAACATCATATACATACCTGCTACACGGCTGCCCGGTTTGGCACCGATGACATGCAATGCCGGACGAATAGTGTTTGCATAATTTTTGGTCATACCAGAAATCAATGTATCTGCCTCGCCAAACTCAACCAGAGAAGCACCGAAGTAGTTGCGGTCAAACATCAGTTTGCGCGCGTCGTAACGGGAGATCCCTCTGCGTTGTCTTTTGGTATAAAGGTGCTCAATGAATTTTTTTGAACGCTCTGATTCACCGTCAACCTCAGCAACTGGATCAATAATTTCTACACCATCCAATTCAAAAGCATACTCTTGGATCAAACGTTGGATTTTCTCTTTCTTACCTAATAGGATCGGGATCGCAATACCTTCTTCTTTTACGATTTGAGCGGCACGTAATGTTTTGTAATTATCTGCTTCGGCAAAGACAACACGTTTTGGGTCTCTTTTAGCGGCCATCGTTAGGTTGCGCATGATCGCATCATCTTTACCCAGACGTTTACGCAATGCATCGCGGTATTTATCCCAATCTTCAATTGCCGTTTTCGCTACACCAGATTCGATTGCTGCTTTTGCCACAGCCATAGAAACCTCTGTGATCAAACGTGGATCGGTAGGTTTAGGAATGATATATTCTTCAGAGAATTTTAAATTGTTGGTATTGTAAGCTTGGTTGACTTCTTCAGGAACGGGTTGTTTTGCCAGGTCAGCAATAGCACGTACAGCGGCAATTTTCATTTCCTCATTAATTGCTGTTGCGCGTACATCCAAAGCACCACGGAAAATGTAAGGGAAACCCAATACGTTGTTTACCTGATTTGGATAATCCGAACGCCCAGTACCCATGATAATATCATTACGGGTAGCCATTGCCAAATCGTAGGCAATTTCTGGATTTGGATTGGCCATCGCCAAAACAATCGGATTAGGAGCCATAGTCAACAACATCTCTGCTGACATGACATCAGCTGCAGATAAACCAATAAACACATCGGAGTCTTTGACAGCATCTGCTAGGGTGTGGATATCACGATCCGTAGCATATTGTGCTTTCATGCTGTCCAGATTTTCTCGATCCGTACGAATGACACCTTTACTGTCAAGCATCACAATGTTTTCTTTGCTTGCGCCTACGGAAATATACATTGCTGTACAGGACATCGCAGCAGCACCGGCACCATTGACGACGATTTTTACTTTGGAGATATCTTTTCCGATAATTTCACAGGCATTGATCAGTGCTGCACCGGAAATGATTGCTGTACCATGTTGATCATCATGCATGACCGGGATATTCATTTCCTCTTTGAGGCGACGCTCAATTTCAAAACATTCAGGAGCCTTGATATCTTCCAGGTTGATACCTCCGAAAGTTGGTTCCAATGCTTTTACGATTTTGACGAACTCGTCAACATTTTTGGTGTCCACTTCGATGTCAAATACATCGATGTCAGCAAAAATTTTGAACAATAAACCTTTTCCTTCCATGACAGGTTTACCTGCTTGAGCGCCGATATCACCTAGGCCCAATACAGCTGTACCGTTACTGATAACAGCAACAAGGTTCCCTTTTGCGGTATATTTATAAGCATCTTCTTTATTCTCGGCAATAGCCAAACATGGCTCCGCTACGCCAGGAGAATATGCTAACGATAAGTCTCTTTGCGAATTTGTTGGTTTTGTCGGAACAACAGCTATTTTTCCAGGTCTACCCATTGAGTGGTAATTTAACGCTGCCTGTTTACGATTAGTGTTACTCATTACGATTTTATTAATTTAAGGCTACAAATCTATCATTCTTTTTGACAATTGGAAATATTTGCCAATATCTTATTATAAATAGACAATAATATGTTATTTCAAAACGTCCAGCAATTTAAACATTTGCCTGCGCATATTTGCCCCTGATCCCGAATAATTATTGACCAATAATGTATAGGTAAAAGACTGTCCATTTTTAGCGGTGTGTACGCCGGTATAGCCTAAGGCACCAGCAATTGTTCCGCTTTTCATCTTCATCTCATTGTAGGTCGGCAAACTTTCGTAGAATACGGGATACCAGTTTTGCTTTTGCGCATACTGCATAATTTTGTTCATGGCTAGGGTCGTAACTCTATTCTGTGGCGAAAGCCCTGAGCCGTCCACACTATTGATCTCGCCCGGTTTGATCCCTAACTTCGCGTTCCAGTATTTCTGGATATAATTGGCACCATCATCCGTTCCCGTTTTTCCAGCGGTTGTATAGGCGATAGCCTTTAGTAAGGCTTCCCCATAGAGATTGATACTTTTTTGATTAAACCAATAGACAATTTTGTCCATGGTAGGCGATAGGTGTACATCCAATGGTTGCTTTTGGGAAAGGTCTATCGAATCCATTTTGACACCTGTTGCAGGCGGTTGGATAGCAACAATGCCCTGTTTGTTGAGTCCTTCATTCAGTTGAAAAGCCAAATCATATGCAGGGTCGGGGGAAGCGAGTTCGATCGTTTTCTTTAAATCCTGCCCATAGGTGCCACGAACGAATATTTTGGTGGAATAGGGGGCTGCATAGGCATAGACATTGTCACCGCTTCCAGCTTTGCCTGTTGTGGTTTCGTTGATAATCTGCAGATAGGGAACCTGAACCGTGTAATTGACGATTTCAGCTTTTGCACCTACTTTGGCCGCCGGACTAAAATCAATTCCAAAAGCATTTTCATGCCAGTTGAGTGATGAAATGCCTGCGCCATAATAATTACCCATATCCGTCCATATCCATCCGCCCGGTAGCTGATTGCCATTATATAAGCGGTCGTCGGCAATAACAGCTCCATTGATACTTCGTATTCCAGCATTTTGAATGGCCGTAATCCATTTGTTTAGCACAATAGCTGCTTTGGTCTCCGGATAACGGTCGCTCCCCAGTGTAGGGTCACCGGTGCCCGAAACAATGATATTTCCATTGAGGACCCCGTTTTCATCGATTGAACCTGTATAATATAAGGTCGTTTTAAACTGATAGTTCTTGCCCAGAAAATCCAATGCTGTAGCAGCTGTAATGACTTTCATCGTTGAAGCTGTAGCCAGCCCGATATTTTCGTTGGCAGCAAAAATGGTTTGACCTGTCTTTCCGTCAAATACTGTCAAAGAACTTATTGCGTTCTTCAGGCTTTCTTGGTTTTGAAATTGATTGAATGCTTCTTGGATCTTGGTTCTGATATCCTGAGCAAACAGGGAGCTTGTCACCGCGGTAAATGCATAGGTCGATAGTGTAATGGAATATATGGCGATTTTTTTCATCAACAAGTAATTTCTTTGAACATGAACTGTACGATTCTTTGATATTGTACCGTTGGTCCAATGTATGTATAATTTTAATTAGCGTATATACGCATTTAATCCGTTTGTTTTATTTGCCTTAAAGTTAGGCATTCGACCCTAAAAAATCCTAACTTGCATAAAATTGTATAGACGACATGAAGCATATCGAAAAATTAGCTGCTATTCGTGAGGCTATGAAGATTCAAGGAATCGATGGATATATTATCCCGTCATCAGATCCTCATATCAGTGAATATTTACCAGAACGTTACAAATGTATTGCCTGGGCCTCAGGTTTTACAGGGTCTGCAGGCACTTTGGCTATCACGCAAGATTTTGCTGGCCTTTGGACAGATTCCCGTTATTTTGTCCAGGCTGTGGAGCAATTGGAAGGAACAGGTTTTGAATTAGTTAAACTGAAAGTCCAGGCAGCGGCGGAATATGCGGATTGGTTAGGAGAGAAATTGAATGCAGGAGCAAAAGTTGCTTTTGATGGCAATCTGGCGTCACTTTTGGTGGCTCAGTCTGTCAAAAATGCATTGGAGCCTCTGGATATTCAGGTGGATGGTCATATCGATTTGTTATCTGATTTATGGGAGGGCAGACCGGACTTACCAAGGGAGCAGGCTTACCTGTTGCCAGAAAGTACTACAGGGCAATCTACTGTTGCGAAGATTGAAGCTGTTCGGGCTGAAATAAAGAAAAATCGTGCCGATGCACATTTAATATCTTCTCTGGATGATCTCGCCTGGTTACTTAATATCCGTGGCCAGGATGTACCCTGCAATCCTGTTGTTTTAGGGTTCGTATTGATTACAGCGGATACAGCAACACTCTACATTGAGCCGTCGAAGTTGAGCACCGAAACAATTGCTGAACTAAAAGGCTATGGTGTGGAAATAGCTGCATACGAAAGCATCTATCAAACGATTGAAACATTATCGGCAAAGGCCATCTTAATTGACCCGAAACGTACTTGCTTTGCTGTATTTGACAGCGTGCCTGATAGCATTAAAATCGTAGAAAAAATAAATCCTTCTACGACCTTAAAAGCAATTAAGAATAAAGTTGAAATTGAAAATAACAGGCATACTTTTGTAAAAGACGGCGTTGCACTTACGAAGTTTTTTAAATGGTTGGAAGAAAATGTCGGCAGTGAAGAGCTTTCGGAGTTGTCGATCGCTGATAAGCTGCGTGGATTCCGTGAGGACCAAGACGGATTTGTTGATGTTTCTTTCACCACAATTGCAGGATATCTAGATCATGGTGCATTGCCACATTATTCAGCGAATGAGAAATCCAATTATACATTACGCCCAAAGGGCTTGTTGTTGGTGGACTCTGGCGGTCAATACAAAACAGGAACGACAGATATTACACGGGTTGTTTCACTGGGAGGTCTTACACAGGAGGAAAAAGAAGATTATACATTGGTGCTGAAAGGTACGATAGAGGGGTCGCAGGCAATTTTTCCTGCAGGCACTCGTGGATATCAAATCGATGCTATTACCCGCCGCCCATTGTGGGAGACCTTGCGCAATTATGGTCATGGCACAGGGCATGGTGTTGGATTTTTCCTGAACGTGCATGAAGGGCCGCAGACATTTAATGCTGCCGCAATAGATGTTGCTGTTGAACCGGGTATGATTACCTCCATTGAACCTGGTCTATATCGTGTTGGCAAACATGGTATTCGTATCGAGAATTTGGTGTTGACTCGAAAAGCGGGTTCGTCGGAATTCGGTGATTTCTTGGATTTTGAGACATTGACAATATGTTATATTGCGACAGACTTGATTGAAAAATCCCTGTTGGAAAAAAGGCATCTTTCTTGGCTGAATAATTACAATCAATGGGTATTTGATCAGTTATCAACACATCTTTCGAGTGAAGAAAAGAACTGGCTTGCAGAGAAATGTAAGGCAATCTAACAATGCAGACAAAAAAAAGGAAATAGACATCCGTATTTTAACTGATGTCTATTTCCTTTTTTGCCTCTAAAGAACAGGCTAATTGTTGTCGGTCTTCCCACTATTCCGTTTCATCAATGATAGGTATAGCATTCTGTTGAATGCTTTTATCCAACATTCTGGAGATGAAGCGATCATCTTTAATGGGGCGCTCTCAGAATTTCATATAATAATTCTTTGCCAAAAGGTTTCAAAATAAAACCACTTATAAAAGGATAATTTGCCAATTGTTCCTGGTCGCTCTGGCTGGTGGAAGAGCTTATGATAAAGATCTTGGTCTGATTGATAAAATCGGTTTTATCCTCTAAAACGTCCATCAGTTCCCAGCCTGTCATAAAGGGCATGCTGATATCAACAAACAGTACGGCTGGTCTGGATGATGCACTGATGTCATTCGATTCCATAAAATCCAGTGCGTCCAATGCATTTTTGAAAGGGTAAAATTCAATTGGATAATCCGAAAATCCCTGTAGCATGTAGCCAAAAATAGTGCGTAAGATCGCATTGTCGTCTATGAGGATGATTTTTCTATTGTTTTCCTGATTCATTATTTTCTTTCTAAAAATTTGACGGAAAAGATACTTCCTTCGTTCGGTTTACTTTGGACATCTATTTTACCGCCCAATGATTCTACCTGATACCGGGTAAGAAATAAACCAATGCCTTTGCTCTCAAACCCGCGATGGAAAATCTTTTTAAACATGAAGAGCTGAGATTTATATTTAGGTAGATTGATACCTAATCCATTATCCTTGACGGTCAATAATGTTCCATTTTTCTCTAGGGAAGTCCTGATTTCAATACATGGCGCTTTATCGCTCGCTGTAAACCGAAGTGAGTTGCTGATGAGATTGCCAAGGATACTTTCCAGATAAATTTTTGGATAGTGGATATTGGTCACATTGAATTCGACAGAAATTACAGCATTCTTTTGCTGTATTTCTCCAATATACTGCTGTTTTACCTTATAGAATACTTGGAGAAAATCACAGTCTTCAAATACGAGCGATTTATTCGACCTCAATTCGAGTATCTCACCCAAGTCGTGTAACGTTTCGGTAAGTTGCTCCGTGCTGATCTTCAAAAGGTCCAGAAAATCAGCCTTTACCTTTTCATCTGTTGAGACTTTAAGCTCATCGATGAGCATCGGCATATTACTCAACGGCCCTTTTAAGTTATGTGCAAGGATATTCGTAAATTCTTCCAGTTGTCTGACTTTGGTTTCGAGGTCCATTTTAACCAGATCAGATTCTATTTTTTGCCGCTTTAATATTTCGATATTTTTCTTTGATTCAGAAATATCCTGAACCTGAACGATCAAAAATAGGGGGGCATTGGCATTGTCAAAGACTGCTGCAATTGTCACTGAACACCACACATAATGGCCGAGTTTGTGTCGGTAACGTTTTTGTATGGTAAACGTTTCAATTTCACCACGAATAAGTTGTCTCCTGAGCCCGATGTCACGTTCGACGTCATCTGGATGGGCGTTGTGTGAGAATTTCATTGTCGACAACTCTTCCTGTGTGTACCCCAGGATCTTGGTTAATGTATGGTTGGATTCAATACAATAACCATCTAGATTTGTCAAAGCAATACCTAAACCAGAGAAATGGAAGGCCTGATTGAATTTATGTTCGTTAAATCGGATTTTTTCGGTTGATTCAATCTGCTTTGTAATATCGGAGACAACCAATGCGATCCGGTTTTGTGATCGATGAATAGGTTTGATCTGTAGACTATACCATTTGTCTTTATGCTGTTCGGAAGGAGACTGAAACTCCATTTTAAATTCCCTGTTTAACTGTAGAGACTTCTGGATCAGTTGAATCGTTGGTATAGCCAGATCTGCCGGGAAAAGTTCGGTCAGGCTTTTGTTTAAAAATTCCTCCGGTGGGTAGAATAGTAAACCGGGGTCATTGGTCCAATAGTTTTTAAACACTCCGGTATCGGTTACTTCAAAGACAAGATCGTTGAGGGAGGCAACCAGCAGTTGCAACTGCTGTTGTTTATCTTTCAGGGCATGGTTCTGATTGATAACTTTTGAAATATCGATGAAAGATACCAGAAGGCCGGACTTACTTTCTTCGGAGAACCGGCTGATATGGAAAACAAACCATTTAAACGTACCCCCTGTTGCGATTCCTAAGATTATTTCTTTGTCGTAAGGATTGTTTTTAAGCGCGATTTGAAAGGGAGTCTGTTCTGCTGTAAGAGGCGATGCATCCTCAGATGAATAGAATGTAGTCAACTGATGTAATTTCTTGCCTTTCGCTTCAATATTGTCTAACGCTAAAAGCTCACATGCGCGTTCATTGAGATGTAGAATGGTGCCGTCTTCCAAAGTTGTAATCAATCCCTCCAATCCCGAACGTTGTGTTTGAGCGGAAGGTGTAGATAAAGAGTTCTGTTCCAGATGCATTAACCAACAATATTTAGGATCATTTTACTCATGTATAAAGATAGGAGATTTATCTGTTCTTTATTTACAAAATTGGTAACATTTGCTGTGAAATAATAAAAAAATATTAAAGTAGGCAACTTATATACAAAAAGGCATTATGCATATAGTTACGTTAATATAACAAAAACCTTTGGCTATTTCCCAAAGGTTTTTGCTGATTTTTTAACATCGTTTTCTGCGAAGGAATTTAATTTTTTATTTTTTCCAGCCACAACCAGTTAAACCAGAGCGGGAGCTGCTGTTGGGATTTGTAGGTCAAAATATATTTTCCCGGTTTATCAAATTTGAACGTCCCGATGCGTTTTTCCACGAATTCCTCGGTGTAGTTATTTTCATTTGGCTCGACAACCATTTTTTTGTTCGGCCCAAAACTTCCTTTTAGTTGTTGACTGGCAACGTTAATTTCGAACGGAATAGGCTCTTTGTTCGGATTGTGGGCGGAAAAGTCGATTGTATAGCTCCCTGCTTCGGGGATAGTTACTTCCCAGTCGATCTTTGTGTTTCCTGTGAGTATGGCATAGGTTGGATTTTTACCGTTATAGCGCACGATTTTTAGGTCATTGTTCAGGCTATTGGTTGATTTTAATGAAAAGCCGCCGAAGGTGGATTCAGGGACTGTATTTTTGTCCAGTTCTAAAGGTCCGTCAAAGGTCAGTTTTACCTCTGAAACATAATGATCCGGTTGGTCCGCCGGTAGGTCAACATGGATTAGACTCAGGCTCTGATCATAATTTAAAGGTGTTGAAGTATTACCTTTCATTAGCGATACATTGGATGGTTTGGATTGAATTCCTGTAATGCGTAGCTTATGATCCAGCGGCCAGTTAAATACATGCGCATAGACAACGGTTTTATGCTGTTCGGTTTTGGTGGTCAAGTAACCCCAGTCAAAATGGTTGTTTTTTAAAGAAAGACCAGTGCTGCCATAGATCCCTTGGCCATAGGTATTTAACCAGGAGCCTACATCATGTAGACGGCTTACGCTTTCATAAGGAACAGTTCCGTCGGCGCGAGGGCCAATATTCAGGGTAAACCCGCCGTTGAGACTGACGTTTGAGATCAGTGACTGAAAAATCTGGCTGGTTGATTTCCATTCATTTTCCTGACCATTATAACCCCAGGAGTGGGCGATGGTACCGGGTGTTTCCCAAGGATGTGCAATAAAGTTGCTCCCGAACTGGTTGTCACCCAAAGTTTCGAAATCTACATTTTCGGCATCTGTAGGAAGGCCGAGACGTGAGTTGATCAAGCAATTTGGCTGTAGTTCACGGATCAGCCTGACTACTTGGAGCAGTTGTTCTTTTTTAATGATGGATTTTTGATAGGGGATCCACATATCAAACCAGATTAATGAAATATCGCCGTAGTTACTCATGAGTTCACGGAGCTGGGGGATTACTTTTTCTTGCCAGTATTGGTTGTACTGTGGATCCGTAACATGCCCGGAGAGTTCCTGTTGATGGTTCCAGCCATAAGGATGTTCCCAATCGATCCAATGTGAGTAGTAGAAGCCGAGCTTCATCCCATGTTTTTTACATGCTGCTGCGATTTCTTTAATCACATCGCGGTTAGCACCGCTGAGTTTAGGTAAACTGTAAGTGCCTACTTTGGTATCCCAAAGTGCTACACCATCATGATGTTTGGTGGTGATGATGATGTATTTCATTCCGGCCTCTTTAGCGAGGAGCACCCATTGTTCAGGATCTATTTTGCTCCAGTCAAAGCGTTTGGCCAAGTTTCCATATTCTTCCTTTGATACCCGGTTGCGGTAGCGTAGCCATTCCGCATAGTTGTTCATATAACGGAGGGGTTCACCTTTCCATATTCCTTCCGCAGCGCTGTATAGCCCCCAGTGAATAAACATGCCAAAACGGGCATCTTTAAACCAGTCTGCCTTTCGGTCCTCTTGAGCAAGAAGTCTTATTGATGCGCTGAGAATTAGTAAAGATAAGAGGGCGATTCTTCTGAGTTGTGGTATCA
Organism: Sphingobacterium sp. DR205; assembly: GCF_011064245.1. Taxonomy (NCBI): domain Bacteria; kingdom Pseudomonadati; phylum Bacteroidota; class Sphingobacteriia; order Sphingobacteriales; family Sphingobacteriaceae; genus Sphingobacterium; species Sphingobacterium sp. DR205. Next base: position 868,583 of record NZ_CP049333.1, read on the forward strand.
TACAGGTTGTTGTCTTTTTTGATAACAAGATAAGTAAAAAAATAGATATGCTAAATCGAATTTTTATTATGTATATACATTTGAAGACATAAAAAAAAATTCTATTTTTATGAAAACCAAAAAAAATATACCAATTAAACGAACTGAAGGCGGGTTTACATTTTGTTAATACGATATTAAAATTTTGATAACTCGTAATTTCTACTTTCGCCACACATTATCAATCATATGAATAAATTTTTAATTCTACCACTCGCGCTTGGGATTGCCTATCAGGGACAAGCATTTCCCAACAAAAAGCCTTTTTCGTATGTCGTTGGAAGCGGTGTCTTTCAGGAGCAAGTGAAAGGAACAGTTGTCGCGAACAATGGCGTGCCTGTTGCGGGAGTAACAGTTAAAAACGTTCAATCAGGAAAAACAGCAGTAACAGATGCGCAGGGACAATTTCAATTGTCTGCCAAACAAGGCGAAACCTTGCGTTTTAGTTTTGTGGGGTACAAGGCCCTCGATCAACAGGTGACGGGCAATACGCTGTTAGTGACGTTGACCGAAGATGCCAGTCAATTGGAGGAAGTCGTGGTGGTTGGTTATGGTACACAACGGAAGAGCACAGTCTCTGGTGCAGTTGCTACAACAGATCTGAAAGGTACAAACAGTCGTTCAATGGCTGGAATAGGTGAGGTACTTCAAGGCAAGACTCCGGGGGTTACGGTAACAGCTGAGGGTGGTGATCCGACGTCTAAACCGAGTATCAATATCCGTGGTATGGGCGGTATAAATGGCGAACAGCCTTTATATGTTGTTGATGGTGTGCTCCAGGCGAGGGCTCCGGAGCTTAATCCAAATGATATTCAGGATATCAGTGTATTGAAAGATGCCGCGGCGGCAGTTTATGGAGCGCGTGCTTCCGGCGGTGTTATTTTGATTACAACAAAAGGCGGTAAGAACGGTGATTTGAAGATTGATTTTGAGGCTAAGTATGGTGTACAAAAAGCACATAATCTTCTGCAATCGCTGAATGCGGCAGACCGAGCTATGATATCTAATTTGGCCGCGGATAATGCTGGTGTAGCCCGTGATCCGGCTTTTGATGCTGCAAAAAATCCGGATGGGCAAATTACCCGTACCGATTGGGTAGATGAAATTTTCCGTACAGCACGTACACAGGATTATAATATATCTGCAAGCGCTGGCAATGAAAAGTCTTCTTTTTACACAGGCTTCAATTACCGAAACGCTGAGGGTATATTGATTAATACCTATACCAAACGATATAATTTTCGTGTAAATTCACAAACCCAGGTGACACCATGGTTGAAATTGGGTGAAAATATTTCCTATTCTTTTACCAATGGGCAGGGCGCAAACACAAGCTCGGGTTATACAGGTGCAGTATTATCCGCGATTCACTATCCAAGGAACGTGTCCGTTTATGATGCCGAGGGTAAATTTTCAGGACTTCCAGAAATGTATGGTCCAGGATCTTACGGTGATGTCATCAATCCGGTGGCTTATTTGATGCGATTGGATGTCAATAATCCTGTAAACAACCTATTGATCAATCCATATGTTGAGTTCAAATTGCTTCCGGGGTTGAAGTTTAAATCAAATTTTGCCTATACAAAGCAATTCACCGATTTCAAAGAGTTTACCGCACGTATTCCTGAGATTGGAAAACCTTCCTTGTCCAATTCATTGGCGGTTAATACCAACCGTTTGACAGATATCCTGGCTGAGCAAACTTTGACCTACGAAAAAGATTTCGGTCTACATCACTTCGACGCTTTGGCTGGATACATGTATCAAAAAACGACTGAGAATTACAGTAACGTTGTGGGTGAAAATTTTGATGACGAAGCCAAAAACTATCGTTACTTAGTCAATGCCGGACGGATTCAACCTATAGCTGACGGTAAGTTGGAACAAGCTTTGGTATCCTATCTTCTACGCGCAAACTACAATTACGACAACCGTTATATGCTGACTTTGATCGGTCGCCGCGATGGCACATCACTGGTAGCTAAAGAGAATCAGTTCCAAAACTACGGATCAGTATCTGGAGCATGGGCAATACATCGGGAGGCGTTCCTCTCGGATTCCGAACTGATCAATACCTTAAAATTAAGAGGGAGTTATGGTATTTTAGGGAATTTAGGATCATTGACATCCACTGCTGTAAGTCCACTGCTACAGCGCGTCGACAATTGGGTTGGAAAAACGCCTAACTTAATGCCTGGATATGTAGAAAAAATTATGGGTAACCCACAGTTAACCTGGGCGCAGTCGAAACAGACAAACTTGGGATTGGATATCGGTGTGTTAAATAATCGATTGACCCTGAATGCGGACTATTTCGTTAAGCGGACAGACCGCATGTTGATGGAAATCGCATTACCAGGGACTACAGGTTTGCAAACTAAAACTGTCAATGGCGGTCGTGTGACAGACAAAGGGTTTGAATTTGCATTGACCTATAACAGCAAGTCAGATGCAGCTTTCCAATATGATATCACTGCTTCAGTCAATAAGATCTCCAATAATGTAGATTATTTGATTGAGGATTTTCCTAAAATAACTTCGCAAGTTGACTATCGTGGCATCTTGAAACCTTTGTTGACAGAACCCGGTCATCCATTGTATTCGTACTACGGTCTAGAAACAGCAGGTCTTTTCAGATCCAATCAGGAGGCCGAGCAATATAAAAACAGTGCTGGAACCAAAATACAACCCAATGCCCAAGCTGGAGATATGAAATTTGTTGACCAAAATGGGGATGGTAAGATCGATGATAATGACCGTATATTTTTGGGCAGTGCTTATCCGAATTTTAACTATGGTGTGACGTTCAATGGCAGCTATAAGAACTTTGATGTCAACATCTTTTTCCAGGGGGTACAAGGAAATAAACTGTTCAATACGTTGAAATATACGGGTTTGAATGCCGCTTCTGGACAACCTTACAATATGTTTGAGGAGATTAAGAATGCTTATTCAGAGAGTAATCCGAACTCAAATATACCACGTGTGTCGGTTAAAGACCCCAACGGTAACTTCTCGAATGTGTCAGATTTCTATGTGGAAAATGGATCGTATTTACGTTTAAAAAATCTAACCATAGGCTATACATTGCCGCGGGAACTAACACAAAAGTATAAGGTACAGAAGCTACGGTTCTTTGCTTCGGCAACCAACCTGTTTACCGTAACGAAATACACGGGAATGGATCCTGAGGTAGGAATGAACAATTATGGTGTGGATGCGGGCCGCTATCCACAATCGCGTACTTTCCTATTGGGGGCAGCTGTCACTTTTTAATTTAAAATTTGGATAACGTTGCAGATAAAATAGGGTTTTCAAATCGGAAGACGAATAGTTAAACTCGATCATCTTGCACCTATTAAAATAAATACTCCAATGAAAAAAATAACTCGAAATATATGTTTTGCCCTGCTTTTAGGAAGTATGGGAATGTCCTTTGAATCTTGTACCAACAAATTGGATATCTTGCCTGAAGGAGCGCCTTCAAAAGCAAGTTACTGGAAAACCAAAGAAGATGCCATAAAAGGCGCCAATGGACTCTATTACCTTTATGATGAAGAGGATTTCTATGGCCGTGGATTTGCCTGGTTTCTGAATGCCAGTGATGATATGGTTACCGGAAGAAATAATGCGCAAGCTGAAAACATTCGAACGTTTAATAGTAATTACATCGGTGGTGGTTATACCGAAACACAATGGCAAATGCGTTATGCAGTTATCAAACAGGCCAATGATATTTTGCGCTATGTTCCTTCAATCTCCATGGATGAAGCTTTAAAGAAGCGCATTCTGGGGGAAGCGAATTTTAACGCAGGTTACATGTACTTTCAGTTGGCTGTGAATTACGCGGATGAACGAGCAGGCGTGCCTATTGTTACCGTTGAAAATATGGATAATCAAAAGGCTACACCTAGGGCTGCCAATATCGAAGAAAATTATCGTCATATTGAGAAGTTGCTGAAAGATGCGGCTGATCAGCTGCCTTTTTTCAATGAATTAGAAGAAGCGGATTATGGGCGGGCGCATAAGGTGGCGGCATGGGCTGTGCTTTCCAAAATGTACCTGTATAAGAAGGATTATAAAAACGCAATCCTCTATGCCGATATGGTGATCAATCAAGGAAAACGTGGATTAGAAAAATCTTTTACAGATGTTTTCAAAGCGGCGAACAACTGGGGGTCAGAATATATCTGGTCTGTGACGAGCACAGCTGCTGGTACAGATGGTTGGGGATCCATTTTACCGGGCGTTATGCTGACCAATGGTGCCTGGGGTCTATATAATGGTTGGGGCTACTATATGCCAACTAAAGAACTGTATGATTCTTATGAAGCCGGTGATGCGCGTCGGGAAGCAACAATCCTGAAGCCAGGGGATAAGTTTATGTTCTTCGGTAGTGAGCGGACATTTGCCCCGGCAGGCTCGGCTACTTGTGATATGCAGTTCAATAAATATATGGAGCCTTTCTCACATGTAAATCCAGTTGCGACAGGGCATGTGAGTCCAAATGGAAATCATATGGCGACGGATTTAAATGTACCTTTGATCCGTTTTGCAGAAATATTACTTATTAAAGCAGAGGCTTCGATTATGCTGAATGGTACTGGAGCGGGGGATAAAGAATTGAATATGATTCGTAGACGTGCCAACCTTATAGAGAAAACCGGGATGACCTTGGCCGATCTGAAACGTGAACGTCGTAATGAATTGGCAGGGGAATTTGCGGACCGTCATCGTGATCTAGTACGTTGGGGTGATGCAGAAGCAACTTATGCCAAACCGCTTCATACCTATGCAATGGTGGATGGAGCAGGTAAACCAATTGAGTTTGCCGGTCGTAAATTTGATCCGAAAATTCATCACGTATGGGCTGTACCACGTAGGGAAGTGGATAATAGTGGGGGTCTGATTAAACAAAATCAAGGATGGTAAGATTTCCAAAAACCTCTGCAAGTAAATTGGGAGGACTATTGATATTGACGTATTTGTGTGGAGGGCCTCTCTGGTCCTCTGCACAAACGCTGACTGACAAGTTTGAGCAACTCATGTTCAGCCGGGATAAGGAAAAACAGGGAGCGATCGATTATGCCGGACATAGTCACAATGACTATTGGCAGAGCCAGCCTTTCTATACGGCCTATTATGCTGGAATGGAATCCATTGAAGCGGATATTTTTCTGCGCAACGGTAAATTGATGGTTGCGCATGACGCAAAGGAAATCAAAACGGAGAACACACTCAATACGCTTTATCTGGATCCTGTTGCTAAACTATACCGTAAAAATGGCGGAACTGCATTTGCTGATAAAGCAAAAAAGCTACAATTGCTTATCGACGTCAAAGAAAACTATAAACAGGTATTGCCCGTTCTTGTCAAAGCACTGGAGCAATATGGTGATCTGTTCAATCCGCTTAAAAATACCAATGCAGTTAAAGTAATCGTGACGGGTGGGAGACCCAAACCAGGTGGATTTAAGGATTATCCCAAATGGTTGTTTTTTGATGGTGAAGTGAACTGGAACTATGATGCCGCCAGCTTAGCCCAGACGGGATTAATCAGCGCAGATCTAAAGGATTATACAGACTGGAATGGCAAGGGATTACCTGAAAATATTCCAGCCATCAAGCAAGCAATTGCAAAGGCGGATTCATTGGGGCTTCGTTTTCGGTTTTATGGGACGCACGATAGTCCGAACGCCTGGCAACAGCTCATTAATCTGGGCGTATACTGGGTGAATACAGACCACCCTAAGACGTTAGAATTGTTTCTCGATCAACGCGAACGATCATCCTTCCAATTGGCCAAATCGCAGTCGGTCTATACACCAAGCTTTCGATACGACGGGCAAGATCGCAAAGTGAAACGTATTCTGCTGTTAATTGGAGACGGTATGGGATTAGCTGCGGTAAAAGCAGCAGCGTTAGCCAATGGAGGCATATTGAATATGACACAGATCAAAATGGTAGGGCTGTTACAGACTGAGGCCCTGAATTCGGATAATACGGATTCAGCTGCCGGAGGTTCGGCTATCGCTGTAGGGCAGAAGGTGAATAACCGTGCAATTGCTGTGGATACGAACGGTAAACCGCTACCTAGTGTAGCTGCGGTACTGGCAGATCAAGGTTGGAAGACTGGTGCGATCAGTATCGGTGATGTAACCGACGCTACGCCCGCAGTCTTCTATGCGCACCAGCAAGAACGCAATGAGAGTGAAGCCATCCTAGGACAGTTCCAACATTCCACAATGGATTTTATACTGGGCGGAAAGCCAGATTGGCTGGAAAAGAAAAAAGACTGGAAAGGATATACGGGTGTTTCAATTGCCAAAGATCAGATCAATCAATCTGAGGGTAAGCAAATTGTTTTCCTATCAGATGAACTCCTAAAACCGGTAAAAGATGGTCGACCAGCTGTTTTGAAACAGTCGATGTTGGACGGTATAAAGTTCCTTTCGCGCGATAGTAAGCCGTTTTTTTTGATGGCAGAATCTGCGCAAATAGATTATGCCGGGCATGCAAATGATCTCAACTATTCGGTAATGGAAACATTGGATTTTGACAAAACGATCGAAGAGGCTTTACGCTTAGCGGATCAGGATCCGGAGGTGTTGGTTATCGTAACTGCAGACCATGAAACCGGTGGACTGACATTGCTGGACTCAGATCGTAAATCAGGACGGGTAATGGTTAATTTCAGCAGTAATGATCATACAAATGCTTTTGTCCCAGTATTTGCCTATGGTGCCCGTTCGTTCTTATTCCGGGGTGTCTATGATAATACAGCGATTTTCCATAAACTATTGGAAGCCGTAAAATAAGAATTTTATTTCCTTTACATTTCAGACCCCGATTGTGCGTAAAATCACAACGGGGCTTTTATTGATAAAAAGCTTTTAAAAGGCGACGAAGGAAAGAAGCTACTCCTTGTACTCTTTTCCGGTATAGATATCTATGTAATAGTAATTCTCTCTATTTTCCGCGCCTTTTACCTGTACCAGACCACTCGGATTGATTGTGCCATAGCTTTTGGTCCCGATCTGCTGTTTCGTTTTATTATTGTACAACGTAAAAGGGCCATCTTTTTGTATCTGTAAGGAAAAGATCTGTTGTTTGCCATCCAAGATATCAATATGCTGAAAATTTGGCAGTAGATCCCATGTTTTGGTCTTAGCATTCCAGAGGCCCATGGTGGGATCCTGCTCACCTTTTTTGACGTTGATGAGGTATAATGCTTCGGTTTGATAGACGTATTTTATTTTTCCCGTTTTCCAATCTTTTTCAAGGGTGTTCTTTGTAAACAACATATGTTTATCCGGCCAGACCAGATAATCTACCTGATCCAAAATAAAGAAATCCTTAACGTTGATTTTATCCAATAAATTGCCATCCTTGTCAAGATACAGCCAGTCATAAGCCCATACCTCGTGGTCATAATTAAATCTCCCCAAAATAAAGTAAGGTGAATTATTGACAGAATACACGAGAGAAACTTCTCTCAGGAAAGCCATCTGTGCTGCAGTAGCCTGTTTGATTTGTTTTGGCAAAGCTTTCTCATATTCCGGAAAAACATAGATGGCACCTGTGCTGTTGTCTTTTAACAATTTAGGCACTGTTGGTTTATAGCGATCCTGATTGATGGAATCCAGCTGTAAAGGCTGGCCGTTCCAAAGCAAGTCTATTTTATCGACACCGACCAGATTGGAAAAAATAGGCCGGTTCTGTTGAATATCGTAGATCTCAAAACGATTTTCAGCAGGAAGAATATATCGGCCATTTTCCAAAATCATATCAATTTTTGTATTAAGCTTTTTTAGATGCTGATTTTTTAGTTCATAAAGATTCCCATTTAGGACGAAATGTTTATCATCCAGATCGTATACAGCCGAACTGTATTCGTTTTCGTCATAGGGAACATCTTTGTCCAACAGGATCTGGTCGGTTTCTAGCACACGGATTTCTAGCTTAACATAGGTCGCTGTTTTTTTTATGCCACCACCCATGATACTCCAGTCCCAGTTCCAGAAAGGCAGTTTTTTCTCATGCTCCCGACGTTTCATGAGTAGCGTCACCTGATCTAGTGGTTGTAGCCCAAGATCGGTATCAGAATAATGTTCTATAAAATCTCCCTTTGAATTAATTAAAGCCTGCTGGTTCTTCTCATTGGAGACGATAGCGTAACCAGTAGGGGTAAAGGGTTCGGCTTCGTAGAATTTTTGTGTCAGCTGCTGCTGGAGCGAACTGTCCACATAGACGAATTGTTTGTCCTTGGTCTGCATCGGAATCCAATGGATAGATTCCAAGGATGGATTTATGGTGGACTCTTGTGCACAGGCCGTCATACAAAGAATGGTTATTAAACCTACTAATATTGATTTGATCATCTTTTTTCTTTTTAATAGAAAGTGTTCGCTGTTTAAAAGAGCAACGAAAAGTTTCGTATATGCTCATTGTGCCAATGCAACACTTTATGATAGGATTCAGCTGAATACGGGGATCCTGAAGCTAAAGTAGGCGAAAATAGCCTTTGGGAAAATAGCCGAATTCAGTGATTATGAAGCGACTTGATTGGTTGTTGGACAGCCAGATTAAGTCCGTTTGTCCCTGCATTATTTTTTTCGATGAGCCGATTAAATTGGTTAATCGGCTCAAAATTTACTTATATTTGAGCCGATTAGAATTTAAAATCGGCTCAAATGTATAACTGGCAATATAAAGAATGGCCCCATTTCAGCTATAGTATCGAAGAGATTCTACCTATAGCTGTTGCATTTGCTAAAGAAATGGGAGAGCTAAATGGTTTGTTAACGGGATTAAATGCGGAACTAAAACAGGAAGCATTTGTGGAGATTCTGATCGCTGAGGCAATGAAAACTTCAGAGATCGAGGGCGAATATATGAGTAGAGAGGACGTGATGTCCTCCATCAAAAGAAATCTCGGTATTAAAGATGACCTAGTCGTTCATGACCAAAGAGTTACTGGTGTTGCGAAATTGATGACAACCGTACGGGAGAGTGGGGTAAAAGAATTAAGCGTCGATTTGATCCAGGAGTGGCATGCCATACTTATGGCAGGATTTCCGAAAATTAATGCGGGAGTATGGCGTACAGGTGATGAACCTATGCAGATAATTTCCGGCTCGTATGGTAAAGAAGTTGTCCATTATGAAGCTCCTCCATCTGTTGTTGTTCCAAAAGAGATGGAGCAACTGGTTCACTGGTTTAAATCCTATGAAATTAAAGAGTCGGAGTATATTATTGGCGCCCTGATCAAGACAGCTATTGTCCATTTGTATTTTGAATCTATTCATCCTTTTGAAGATGGGAATGGACGGATCGGAAGAGCGCTGGCAGAATACACTTTATCCAATACATTACAGGCTCCTGTCTTGTTGTCGATATCAAAGACTATCGAAAAAAATAAGCAGGCTTATTATGAAAATCTAAAAATTGCTCAGGCTAGCTTGGATATCACAGGTTGGATAGGCTATTTTACCCAAGTTATTTTAGAATCTCAAAAAGAAGCAAAAGAACTGATTGAGTTTACAGTAATAAAAGCAAAGTTTTTTGATCGAAACAGGGATTTATTGAATGAGCGGCAAATGAAGGTTATTAATCGTATGCTAGAACAGGGGATTGAAGGATTTGTCGGTGGTATGACAGCAAAAAAGTATATGTCCATTACGAAGACCTCAAAAGCTACTGCAACAAGAGATCTGCAATACCTGCAAGAGCAAGGTATAGTTGAACAAATTGGGCTTGGAAGATCCGTACGTTATGAACTTATACTCCGTTAGACGACCGATTTTAAAAGAATAGATTCAAGCGATAGCATCATTTCTTCTCTACCGGAATGAGTTCGGCTCCTCCCTCTTTGGGCCGGTACCAGTACTTGTGGCCCAGATCATCTTCGAAATCATGATTTGTTTTTGATTTATCTACAACTCTGAAACTTTTGACATCAGGGCCTTCAAAGATTTTATCGCCGACGAAAATATGTCTGGCGTCTTTGGCGACAGCACGTTTAAGAACTTCAAAAGTTTTTGGATCGGCTTCCACCAACGGCTGTTCATTATAAAAAATATGATTTTTGTCTCCGGACCAAAAGGAGTTTCCACCTATCCCTTCCAATATTTTAAAACTGCCGGCATCAACATCAGCGAATTCAAATTTCTTTCCTTCAATGAGAACTAATTGATCAATAATGATTGATTTTTTGTCTAACAATTTGATTTTATTGGCCGATGGCAAAGTCGTTTCAAGCACGCCGATACTCTGATAAGGTTCGTAATAAAGTAATGTTTTACCATCTATAATGAGGTATTCGCTGTTGAGTACATTAATCTTGTCCGTTGTGTAACTGAGCGGATTGATACTTTTCTCCGTGACCACATAGAGCCTATTCTTGTCTTTTACAAAATTTTTATTCAAAATTTTAAATGAGGCGTAGTCAACCGCTAATGGTTGGGCATTGTAGAAATAATGTGATTTATCTTTAGATAGGGATGCGACCGAATCATACAGCGTAGTATACGTTTCGGGATCCGCGCCTGTAATGACGGTGAGTTGTTGTTTGCTGCATGCTCCTGTAGCTGATGGAAACCCAACAAAATCGAATACGTGAGACTGATCGATGGGAATTTTTCCTTTCAAACGAAAGGTCTTTGCATCAACGAATTGTTGTGGACAACCCATAAAATAGATATTGTCTTTATCACGTGCATAGACGTCTTTGATCACAGAAAAACTATTTACATCTGCTTCCGTCTTTCTTGAACCGCGTTCAAAACCATTACCTCCGGGGATAAAATAGATCGCTCCACTTTTTTTATAATAGTCTTCAGACAAAGGGCTGACCTGCTCTTTGCAGGAGAAGAACAAGCCGATGCATGTGCTTAGAATTCCCATTTTAAAAATATTTTTCATACTCTCCTCTATATGATTTTCTCCCTGATGATGTATTGCCACTCGTAGATATAGTGAACAGCAAAATCAATCCAATCGGGAATGGATTAAGTTTTATTCCGGCTTGTTAGACGCTATAATTCTTCAAAACGGTACTATTTTAATCTACTATAAAAATACGATGCTATGACATCGCACGCGACAGCGGTTTACAATTCGCTAATGGCTATTTATGATTCGTTTATGATAAATTACATAACCTTATGAGCTTAAGTTCCCGGTCTCGCAATTTACGCTTAAACATAACAATAATTAGCACATATTTCCTGATCGAAGGAGTGCGATAAACGGGACGTCAAAACCGGATGAGGCACCCTTGTCGTACTGACTAAGTATAGATTAAGTACTGATTCGATATCGATAAAGGATCTCATTGGGTATGGATATCATAATTTGAGCGGTGCTACAACATATACGCTAATGGCGCTAGTGGCGACAGCTCTAGCGAAAGAAAGGTATGCGATTCGTGGCGAAACCATTTTATTCTAAAATATTTGTGTGATATATTTTTAATTACTACATTTGTATATATAAACTATATAATTGTATTGTAATAGTGTTTTTTGAATAATGTAAAACACGAATAACTTATCTGTCTCTTTGTCGGCAGACAGATAGCTATCTTTCATGAGTGTATTTGAAATTTCAATACGATTTTTATGTTGATTGCCGACCTTTCCTAAAATAAACCAAGGTGCAAACGCAAATGTATGTTACCTGTTGATTTTCTATTTAATCACCTTGGTAGTTGCTTCTGATTTTTTTCCAATATAGCTGTTGTTTTTTTACAATAATTGGTTGTAACCATTTGTTGTTCAGTAGGCTGTATATTGTGAAATTTTACACTTATTAAGTCATTATTATGGAAATTAATAACCAATTGATTATCGACCGTTTATCCCAACGTATGGATCTCGATCGGGTTTATCTCGTTAAATATCAGTTTTTGGATCAGGAATATCAGCACCTGGTTTTGACGCTTAAGCCTGTGAGCGGCCTTTCGCATAAGATATTAAAACCTATTGTGGAATTATGTCTGTTGGATCAGGAACGTATCTCATTTGAGTTGATTTTTACCCCTGAACTGAAAAATAAGATCAAGATGGGAAGTTTATTCTATTGTTATGCGGCTTTGCCCAAGCATGAGATTTTTAGTTCCGGTGAAAACAATACCGCAATCAGTAAACCGAAAGAGATAAGGGGTATACTGGATCTCTCCGATAAGCATTATCAAAAAGTGCTGGCTGCTTCCGCGGAATTTTTACAGGCGGCACAGACATTTGCCGGTACAGCAAACTATCTCCGTGCATTATTTATGGTCCATCAAAGTCTGGAAAGCCATTTAAAATTGCTGCAGGTGATGGTGGAGGGGAAAGGAAATAATGTACACAGTCTAGACAGTAGGATAAGAAGCCTCGATACACACTTTTCGATGTTTAAAAAAGTATTTATGGGTGAGGGAGATGAAGAGAAAGAGCGCTTCCGCTTATTGGATACTTCCTTTAATGCCGTCAATCAAAATAGAGATCTGGAGATTTCTGCCATAGCGGCTTCACAGTTATACGATCATTGTGCCGTCATGCAGGCGGCGATAGAAAAACTCTTCCGTTACTTTATGGAGGAATTGCAGGCTGAATACGAAAAGAATTTGGCGACTGAAGCGGCCGTTCAGGCGGAGCTTGCAAAGACTAAATTGGTGAAAGAAGAAAAAGTTAAAATTGCACAGCAGGAAATGTTGGCCGCTGTATCTACTTTTCACACATTCCCCTGGCCTGAACAATATCAGTCCGATATACAGCAACTCCTTTATCAGATCCTCAGGGACAATCAGGTTGAACAGATGATGTTACTCAATTATTATGTGAGTAAAACTCATGGTAAGGGATTATTCGACTATCCCCAAAAAGATGTTGGAAATGTCAGCATTTACATAGTTGTTATTAAAAAATGGGTTGGACAATGTTACTTCCGTAACGCTTCTTTTGGTCGGGCGACAGCAGTTATTTCATTTTTAAGCAGCAGCTTTATCGCAGCGAAATTAAATATAGGAAGTCGCTTTTCGCACACGATCTGGAATGACTCTGTTGTCCTTTACCGCAATCCACGCTATAAGCCGACATATTCGCTAACTCCTGTAAATTGGCCCGATACGCTGTTGAAAACGACAAATGTCTGGACACGTAACGTAAAGCTCATGCACGATCTGCTGGCCATATTTTCTGATGCTCGTCCTTCGAACAAGCAATTGGCGGTGCTGTTGTTAAATCAGTTGATTCTAATAGGAATACATAGCTACCTCTACCTACGGATCGGTTACACGCCAATGAATGCAACGTTGGAGGAATTGGTCGAATGGAGTTGTATCTGTGATAAAAAAATAAGCGATTTTTTTACCTCAAATGAACCTGCCGAAGCTCTATTGTACCAAGAGCTATTAAAAGATATGAAAGGGCGGATACATGAGCTGCCTCCTGAATTGAACCAGCTGGAAATGGAGTACTTTAAATCCAACGCTAATCGGATTGTAGCCTTTTTTGCTGATCTGTGCGAGCAGAGTTTAAGATATATGGAAATGAAATCGGGAATGGGAGCGAATCAAAATTAAAGGAGGAAAGGATGAATAATTTAATTACCAATCCTCTAATAGGAAAATTTCGAGCTGAATTTTCTATGCACTATGCAAGTGCAATTTATCTTTTGATACTGAATCGAATAAGTTTTGGCTATACCCGTGAAGAATTGGCGTTCTTGATGGGACAAAATGAGGACTATATCAAAGATATAGAGGAATTCAAAATTCCCATTGGTGATTTAGAAGTTATGGTTCATCTCCAGTGGGTATTTGTTCGAGGGAAATTGCAGATTGATGCATTTGATAGTCGGACTGATTATCTATTTGAGTTATCCATCTGGGAGGAGGAGGGGATCCGCTATTACCAAATGGAATATTTTATCAATGAGGTGGAGAGCATTGTCTTTTTTCGGCTTATGGAAGTAATAAATAAAGATAAATTTCGTGATGCTGAAACAATTAAAGTAGATCGTCTTGCTACGAATTTGCTGCTGATGAGTTTATTGGAAGAGGGGTACTTTAAGAGATATTGTACGGCTCTTCAGCTCTGGCGTTGCGCTGAAAAAAATATCGGAGACGGAATTCGGGTAAACATTTTAAAGCAGGAACTGGAACTTATGCTAGGAAAGAAGGGAGTAGCCCCCCTTCGTAAATCTAAGTCCAGAAGTTTTGGTTACCGCTATATTCAACACAAATAGAAAAATGGAAGATATGCAATCTGTACCCTTGGTGGTACCTCGGAATTTTAAACTGATCTGCGAGCTCTTTGGTATAGCGGTACCTGCATTTATACAGTTGTTTTTGGATCATTATTCTTTTATGGATCAAAATTTTGTGGATAACTCAAGCTACAATCTGGCTACCAGAGGTATTCATTTTATTGATGATAAGTTCAAACTTGGAACAGATCCTTTATCTATTAAATTGGACCAAAGGGAAAAAGAGCGGGGTGTAAAATTGATCCAACGTCAGGTGAAATTGGGCCTAAATAGAAATTATAGTACTACAGAGCGAAGGAATAGAGGGCGTGTAATTACTGGGCAAATTTATGATATCTTATCAAAAGGAAGAAAAATGAAAGATATCATTTATCTGGATGAAAATACTTGTTTCAAACTTAACAAGGATTTATTATTGACCTGCATTTTAAATAATACACATCCTTCCCATTATATTAATGGAATGATGCAGCTGGTTTCCATACCCGATTATCTAGCGGAACTTCATTTGGATGAAGGCGAATATAATCCTATTCTTGGATTTATTATTCGGGTTCACGATGGTTATGGTAATATTAACAATTTGGAATATCGTAATTCAGCCAGATTTAAAAATTTTATTATGGAAATTCAGGAACTGAATAAACGCTATTTTTTTTATCGTGGGCTTGAAAAACGGGTTGCAGTTTATCAGGAATGGCTAGACGATTTTTTGGAGAATAGAGCGGAGGATAACATATTATAAAAAACCAATGAAAACATTAGAAAAAATTAATTTAACCACCGAATTTACACAGTTCTGTGATATCTTCAATTTCACACCCGAAGAAGTGGTTCAAGAATTTATAAATAAAATTGATATCGCACAGTATATGTGTGAATTCCTTGATCCTCACCGATGGGCCAATTTATTTGCCATGGAATATATGATTCAATATACAAAATCGAAGGGGATAATGTTTGAATATGAGGATTTTGCGAAAAGTTGGGTGGAAATGATGGAAACCGGTGGTGATGATCCTATCGGGAAGACCAAGGAGCTTCTTGAAAAATGGCATAAAAAGGTATTGGAGGATCGGATTCATGAGATCATGAAAAATGATGACAAAGAAGAAAATACTTAGTATGAATACCGAATCTACAATAAAAACTTCCCACGGTGGAATGATGTATTCACATGATTTTCAGCTATGGTATACGTATTTCAAGCGGCGGATAAAAAAAGAATGGCGGCCCGAGGAGCTTTCATTCTTACTGGGCAAGCCTGATCATGCCTATCTGGATTTTGAGAAAATGTTTCAAGTCCAGAAGTTTTTAACACAGGAATCTATTTTACTGGATCGGATATATGCGAGTTCACACATAGAAGCCATGGAATTCCATCGCGAAGAATTTGAAGTTTCCCAGGAGCGTCTCGTACGTTTTAAAATCGAAGAGGATGAGGTGAAATGGAGTTATTCCATTGAGGTGCCTTGGACCTTTTTAACGGGTAAAAAAAAGCCACCTGCGCCAGAATTACAATTTGAAGAATGGAAAGCTGAGAAAGATCTTCAACTTGAATCGGATGCCATGCTCCATGTCCGACAAAAACTAGAAGCATTACTGGAGAATAATTACTTCGAAAATGGTGCCACAGCGTTGCAAATGTTTCGAGAGGTCGAACATACCGGTCTTGTTCATTTACAAATTTTCCCACGACACCTTAAAAATGTCTTGTATAGCTTCATCCAACAGAACAAACTCGTTGTTAGAAATATCGAAAATAGTTATTCTTTTTTATTGCCGGATTTTCAGTAAGCTAGCCAGAAACAGTATTTATTAAATGGCTGGCGCTGAGTAGAAGAACAATCATTATATTTATTCCAATGAATACAATGATTCCTGGCAATAGAACATTAATGGTACCAACCATTTTGAAAGGAGTGGCTGGTACCATTTGTATTTTTGCTGTTTTGACTGTCATTTCTTATCAGAATGACCAACCTGTGGATGGCAAGTTAACAATAGGATTTCCTTGAGAATTTTATTCAAGCGGGACAGGCTACAATGTCGAAAGCGATGAATATGCCAGCTTCGAAAATTTGAACCACCCAAACTGATCGGTAATGTCCTTTTTGCAGTAGTCATGTATATACTGTTGCGGTTGTTGCTTCGCGCGCGCTTCGCTAAGAAGAGGAGCTAACTGCTTTCATTATTGTTATCCTATTGTTAAGTTTATATTGTTTGCTAACTCGGTTTAGTTAAAAACTATTAACCTTTAATTGACACTACCTTCATATTGCATTTGTAACCTTGTACCCGTAAATCAAATGCACTACTTATGAAAATTAAAACCAACAATGTCTTTTGGTTGTTATGTGCCATTGCAGCAAGCTCATCCGCTGTTCAAGCCAAACCGCTCTCCCTAACTGAACCGCAGTTCCTGACAATGCAGAGTCCAATTAAAGGCCGTGTGGTCGATGCACAGGGAAATGCAATTTCGGGAGCAACGATCCTAAATCTAAAAACAAAAAAATCAGCTCAGTCTGATGAGCAGGGAAACTTTCAGATTGACGCACAGATCGGTGATCAACTCAATATTTCCTATGTGGGATTTAGTAGCCTTGTACAGACAGTTGGGCAATCCAAGGGGCAGGTCTTCGCACTACAAACTAGTGAAAACACGCTTGAAGAGGTGACGATTTCAATCGGTTACCAGAGAATACGAAAATCTGATGTTACTGGTGCCATTGCAAGTGTGAAGGCTGAAGAATTAAATCTCAGTGCACCAAAACTATCCCAGGCTTTAGTTGGTAAAGTAGCCGGCGTACAGGTCATGCAAACAAGCGGTGCCCCTTATGACGGAACCAAGATCCGCGTACGCGGTATGGGATCCATTAATGCTGGCTCGGATCCTCTTTACGTCATCGATGGTTATCCCGCTGGAAATAATTTAAATATTAATCCCAATGATATTGAATCTATAGATATCCTTAAAGATGCGGCATCCGCTGCCATCTATGGATCCCGTGCGGCAGGCGGTGTGGTATTGATCACGACAAAGCGCGGTAAAGAAAGTAAAAACAATGTGGATTATGAAGTGCTGGGTGGCTTTGGTCAGCTCTCCAAAAAAATTGATGTTTTGAATGCAGAACAGTTTATCGACCTTTTGATTGATGGTCGTAATAATTCTTATAGAGATCTTTTGGCAGCAAAAGGAATTGCATGGACCGATAGTAAGCGTCTTGATGATAACAAAACTCGTGTAGCGAATGTGGGAAATGCAGGTTCGGTCAGTATTCCAGAAGAATATTATGATTTTGCAACAGGTACGGCAAAAAAATCAAAATACGACACCGATTGGCAGGACGCGTTATACCGTAATGCTCCTTTTCAAAGGCATAACTTGTCAACCTACGGAGGCAATGAAAAAAACAGATATTTTTTAAGCGGTTCGTATCAGAATCAGCAGGGTATTATGTTGGGCACGGATCAAAAGACATTTAACTTTCGCGCCAATATAGATAGCAAAGTTAACGAAAGATTGACGGTGGGCGCCAATGTTTCCTTTACTTACAACGACAACAATGAAGTGACCACGGGAAGGTACGACCGTAGCCCTTCTATGGCGGCCCTGATCTATCTTCCAACATTGCCTGTCTATAACGAGGATGGTACGTATGCACAATTCTTAATGGGCGAGTTATCCGCTGGTAGTTTTGGTATACAAAACCCTGAAAACCCTTTGGCTTATGTTACCAAGATCAAAAATAACCGCCGTGGAAAAAGAGGTTTGTATAATGCCTTCGCCGATTTTAAAATTATTGATGGACTGAACTTAAAAGTAAATGGCGGTTTATCTACCTACGATGAAAAGTACGATTATTACCGCCCAACAAGTATTTCAAATGGTGATAAAAGACCTTATTCTCCTGAGGCTATTACTGCAGCTTACGCAGACGCCAAAACAAAAAATGAACTGGATAAGTTGCTGGAAACAACGTTGAATTACAATAAAACTTTTGGTGGGAAACATCAGATCTCAGCACTCTTAGGATATTCTGCACAGCGCACCGACTATGACTATCAAGGAGTCAGAGCCAACGGCTTCAGTAATGATGCTATAGGCGAAATTACGGATAAAGGGGCTAATCCATCTAATTTCCAATTGTTGAAAGATGATACTTTTAAACGTATAACAACGCTTCAATCGTATTTCAGCAGGGTAAACTATAATTTTGATTCGAAATATTTCCTTTCAGCTTCCATCCGTACGGACGGTTCTTCGCGCTTTGGTCCGAATAATAAATGGGCAACCTTTCCCTCTGTTTCTGGAGGCTGGACAATTTCTAAAGAAGACTTTTACACGGATTGGTTAGGACAGCAGTCGACGTTAAAGTTGCGGGCGAGTTGGGGTCGTAGCGGTAATAACAATATCAAAGAATATCGTTCAGTCTCGGTCTTTAACTCGCCGGCAGGTGTTATTATCGGGAATGATGTAAAAACCGGTTATACCTCAGGTGATGTATTTGATCCCAATCTAAGCTGGGAAACAACCTCGCAATACAATGCGGGTCTTGACCTTGGTTTGTTGAAAGGTCGCTTGAATATCATGGCCAATTTTTATCTGAGCCGCTCTTTTAATTTATTGTTTGATCAACCAATTTCTGCAGTATCTGGATCAACGACAATCTTGACAAATTTGCCAAATTCTAAGGTGCAAAATAAAGGATTTGATCTACAAGTGGACGCAACATTGATCCGTAAAAATGAATTCGAATTGGGCATCAGTGGAAATATTAATGTCAACCGCAATAAGGTATTGGATCTGGGGGGATCATCGACGATCCTAACCAATGGAGCAGAACGTTCATACCTGACACACATTACACAAGAAGGAAGTCCAATCGGTATGTTCTATGGCTTTAAAGTTCTTGGTGTGGCAACGGAGGAAAATTACAAAACAGTAGCGCCATCAGCAGCTTCATCTACGCCGCTGCAACCCGGAGACCTTTATTTTGAGGACGTTGATGGAAACGGTATTGTTAATGATGCAGACAAACGGGTGATCGGTAATCCCCATCCGAATTTTACCTATGGCTTTGCGTTGAGTACGCGCTACAGAGAATTTGATTTACGTGCATCTTTCAATGGATCACAAGGCAATAAAGTACTGGATGGCTATGATTACTACCTCTATAACATGGAAGGCTCCGGAAACCAGTATGCTGATGTTGCACAACGCTACCGATCGGGACAAAACCCAGGTAACGGCAAGGTATACCGTGCTTCCCGCGGTGGTACACAAAGTAACAGTACGCGTCTGTCGGATTTCTATCTTCAGGATGGTTCGTTTTTACGGATGACCAATATTGCCCTGGGGTATAATATGCCAAAAAACATCGCTGAAAAATTGAGTTTATCCGGAATACGGGTGTATGCAACGGTGGACAATCCTTTTACGATCTCCAAATACAAAGGCTATAATCCCGAACCGGATTATAACCAACGGGGAAACCTAACTCCGGGTGTCGATTATGGACTGTACCCATTGGTCAGATCCTATAATCTCGGTGTAAAAGTAACTTTCTAATATTCATGGCGCCCTTATGATTTTTTACAACATATCGAATGGCCACACTAATAAAAAAATAATTCAATGAAAAAAAGATATTTATTACCGCTTGTGTTGTTTACTATGTCTTCATGCAGCAAAGATTTTCTAAACCAGAAAGATCCTAATGCAGTACAGATTGATGATTACTTTAAATCTGAAAACGACGTATTATTAGCTGTTAATGGCCTTTATCAAACGTTACGTTCAGGTAACACAATTGGTGAAGGTAGTACCCTCTATAATGAAGAACGCTCGGATAATACCGGGCGAAATGATAACCAGTCAAATGCCGGAGAGCCATTCCAGTTCAATGACTTTTCGTTATTGCCGAGCAACACCTATCTGAAAACACATTGGGCGGCAATGTATGCTGGGATTAGTCGTTGTAATGTTATCTTAACTCATATTGACGAAGTCTCTTTTTCAAGTGAGGCGCTAAAACAACGTTACATGGCCGAAACAAAATTTGTCCGTGCCTTATTGCTGTTCCATATGGTGCGTAAATTCGGTGATATTCCCATGGCAACCGTCCAGGTAATAAACAAAGAGCAGGCAAATGAACTGGCGTTTCGTCAGAAGGAATCGGTTATTTATGAACAGATTATTAAGGATCTTACCGAAGCCCTAACAAGTGATTTGCCCAATACGCAGCATGAGTATGCCGTGGGGCGTACATCAAAAGCAGCAGTGAATGCTATTCTAGGACAGGTATATTTAACTTTAGCAGCCACACAACCCACAGGTGCAACGGAAAACCTGGTTAAAGCAGAACAGTATCTCAATGCTTCTTATGGAATGCGGACCTTTGGTCAACTAAAAGAAATCCCTTATACAGAGGTTTTTGATGTGAAACAAAAGATGGCTTGTAAAGAATTGGTTTTTCAGATTCAGTACCTACAGGGTGATCAAAATTATAGTTCAAGCATCGCGCGTAACTATCAGGCTAGAGGAGAGTCTATTAATTCGCGATTTACTTCAACAGGAGCGGGAGAAGTTGTAAAATTAGATCTCATCAAGGATTATGAACCAAATGATATCCGGAAAGATTTTTCGGTCAAATTTGCACCGGATGCGAAAGTAAATGACTGGTTTGTGACTAAATTTAGGGACAGTAGTGCAGAGGCTGGAACCAACGGATGGGGAGGTAATGACTGGATCTTGATCCGTTATGCCGATGTGATGTTATTATTGGCCGAAACAAAATACCATCTGGGTAAAGAAGCTGAGGCTATTGCGCTATTGGATCAGGTGCGCGAACGTGCTGGCCTGCCTTCTTATGCAGCCTCAATGTTAAGCAATGACTACCGTACAAAATACCCGACATTAAAGGAGGCGATCTTGCACGAGCGCCGTGTGGAACTGGCTTTCGAAAATCAACGTTGGTTTGATTTAATCCGGAACTATAATCCGCAGGAATTGGTGACGTACTTTAAAACTAAAAACCAGGCGGATTATGGGAACGCTAAAATCTCCAATATATCCACAAAGGATCGGTATTTTCCAATTCCTTTCGATGAATATAAATTGGACCCTCAGCGTATGTATCAAAATCCGGGTTATTAATAGAATCGGATATGACAGGTATCATTAAAAAGGTCATTTTGTTGACTTTGGGAATATGCGGAATGCATATTTCCAAAGGTCAGCTCAAACCCAATCCTTCCGGTCCGCAGGACTGGGTAATCCGCAAGAATTATTACGCAAGCTATCTGTTGCTAAAGGATTCCGCCTTAATACAGCAGCTTTGTGCGTCCCAGGCTGTTTCGGCATTGTTGAACCAGCGGTTTGACCGTTTTAAGCGAAGTGATCATTGCACGGATCTCAGCTGTTTTCTGGAAGCTTTTAAATGGAGAAATTCTGAGATCGAACTCATGGCTGAACAAATTTCCAGTCAGATCAAAGGCAACAGGAAATTGGAGGAAATGGTTGAATCGACATTGATGCCATCAAGGACTTATGGTATACCAAGGGATGAGACTGCAAAAATGTATCTTAAGAAAGCGCTGTTACAGGACTTTGGTGCCATGAACTATGTTGTTGATGTCTATGGCGGTGGCAAGAAGCCCAACTATCCCAAGATTGATTCAATTTCTTTTGATGTGAATCGTAAGGCTTACCTTCGGCTTTTGGATGATGTACGTCAGGATGTGCTAAAAGATATTCCGACTGGTAAGGAGGCGCTTTTTATGACAATGATGACAGCAGTTAGGCTGCTTGAGATCAATGAACGTTGGGATGTCGCGCAATTGGAGCCACTGATGGAACTGGAAAATAAAAAGGCGCTTGAACAATTGAAAAAGACGGATTTTTCAGCCTATCCTTACAGCCTGTTGCTGACGCTGGGGGCAGGCCCTGAAATTTATGGACAGCCGATCAGTCCAGGCGGAATGTTACGTGCACGCATGGCTGCCCGTAGTTATTTTGAAAAATTGGCCCCTTTTATTGTACTTTCCGGGGGAAAGGTACATCCCTATAAAACGGCTTATATCGAGGCAATCGAGATGAAAAAGTACCTGATCAATGTCATGGGAGTTCCGGAACAAGCGATCCTGATCGATCCGCATGCCCGCCATACAACTACAAATCTGCGCAATACTGCCCGTATATTACTAAATTATGGATTTCCTAAAGATAAATTTGCCATCGTCAACAGCAGTAAGGCACATATCGATGCTGTAGAAAAAATGGCCGACCGTTGTATCCGCGAATTGGGTTATGTCCCCTACAGCCTTGGAAAACGAATTTCGGATGTTATCATCGAATTTCAGGCGAAAGAAGAAGCATTCACAATTGATCCGGATGAGCCGCTGGATCCCTAACGGTTCACTTCAGAACTCAGATTGAACAAGACAAAACAAATCCAACATGTCTTTGTCAACGATGTTGGTAAATATAGAAAAAGGTATGTGGATTACTTATTTATATACCTTTTTCTATTAAAGATCAATTTAATGTTACCGTCTTTCCTTCTTTCGCAGAACGCTTTGCAGCCTCCAATATCTCAACTACCGTCACATTATTAGTGATGGAACCTAGATCGCCTTCAGCTAGCTGTTTTCGGTTTAAAACATGTTCCAAATATTGGATATGGTTTTCAAAATAAGGCTGATCCGTTGGAATAACTGTCGGCTCCTCATTATGCTGTGTATATTTCACCAGTCTTTTCTCATTTTGTGCATAGAGTTGGGCCTTTGTCCCAAATACCTGAAGATCTTTTACACTGTAAGGCCATGCCCAAGATGCCTGGATGATACCAGTACTGCCATCGCGGTACTTTAAGATAATGGTCGCATCATCTTCGACTTTTGAATAAACTTCGGGCTTCAATTGATGTGTAATAGCACTGACAGAAATAGGCCGTTCGCCATTCTTGATCCATGTCATGAGATTGGCCCCATAACAGCCGAAATCCATTAATGCACCACCACCATTTTTTTGCGGATCCGTCAGCCAATCGAGAAAATAACTGCTACATCCGATTTCCTTCGGCCCCTCATGCCCATCTTTTACAATCATCCGTGTCACACGGCCCAGGGCATTTTGGTCTACCAATTGCTTGAGCTGCTGGTTGCTCCTGTACCAAGTTGTTTCATAATTGACCAAAAAAGGTGTTTTGTTTTCCTTGGAGAGTGTGGCGATACGTTTTGCATCAGACAATGTGGTCGCCATTGGCTTCTCTACCATGACCGGTATTTTGAGCGGCAGACAGATTTCCGCTACATTGATATGCTCATTGGTGGGGTTGTAAGCAAGAACCACATCAGGTTTTACCCTTTTTAATAATGAAGAGAGATCTGGGTAAAAAACGGATTTCGGAAGATTGTATTGTGTCTGAATCCTGTCCGCGAGGATACTATTGGACTCGGCTATTCCAATGATCTCGACCTTCTTCTCTTTGTATAAATTCAGCAGGAGATATACATGGTCGTGATTGAGCCCCGCAACAGCGACTTTCAGTGGACTATTCGCATAAGCAATATGCTGAAATAGCATCGTCAACAAAAAAAATATCTTTACTATATGTTTCATGGTATTCTGTTTAGGTTCAATAAAGATAACATTTTGAAATCTTTAAATCCTTTAGTAAATCCAGTCAATCTTTGGATGCGATTGTATTATTTCCGCTACGATATCAAAATAGGTCTGTCCTTTTCCGGCCTGTAAATCACTCAGTTTCTGTTGGAAATAAGTCTGATTGAAAGGTGAATTAGCAGCGAGTTTTTCCTGATAGTAGGCGAGGGTGGTTGTCACTCCTAGTGCCGCACGGCTGTGATCGATGTCCCTCCAAATGATCGTATGCTTTTTTGCTTCCTGAACTTTTCCAAAGCCACCGTACAGCAGGTCATCGAAACCATCAAGACTGCCAATTTTCCAATTTTCATCGGCCATATAAACCCTATTGATTTCGGCGTAAAAACTCGGAATATCCGCAATACATGCGCCTTCAATAACCACAAAACCCCATTCGGAATGAAGGGAAATGAGCTTCGTAAAGTCTGCCCAGAGCTCCGCTACCACAATTGGAAATGGTGCTTTTGACCATTTGTCCACAAACTGAAAAAGGTCTGGCAGGATGGACTCCCGATTACTTTCGCGTAGGCTTGTCAGGGGCTTTGTTAAAGCCTGCTCCTGAAGATTTCCGACCAAAACTTTAGCAATAACTGCGAGTTGATTTCTGCTATTTGTTTCCATCTGCTTCACATTAGATTTACATATCTAAAGGACTAAAAAAAATTGACTTAACGAAATCGTTTTCGATTTTTTACAAAAAATCCAATACATTTAAGGTTACATTTAGGGATAAATCTAATGCGATGATCAATCGGAAAATGTGCTATCGTATACTTGCGATGTTGAGTGTACTTTCTCTAGTTGAAATTTCTGTTTTTGCACAGCAGCGGCCCAATGTCATTGTGATCCTGAGCGACGATGGCGGTTGTGATGATTTTGGCTGCTTTGGCGGAAAAGAAGGTGCATACACCGCATATCGATGAGCTGGCTAAACATGGAATTCTTTTTCAGTGTGCTTATGCATCTGCATCGGTTTGCGCACCCTCACGTGCCGAATGGGAAGCAAAAAATGGCAAAGCCCAAATGGTTGAGTTCTGTTTTGGATAATGACCAGAACCAGATCATGAAGCACAGAATGGAGGTGGTCGGAACAGCCGCAGAAAAACAATATCCTTAATCGGATAGCTAATAAAAAACGAATGAAAATCATACTTATACTTTTACTCGCATTTGGACTTGTCATGGCTAAAGCCCAGGACAACTATACATTTGATCGCATCAAAAAACATGTGTAGGAGGACGAATTGCAAAGTTTGGCTGCTCACGGTGATAAAACCACAATCTGGAGCAATCAGCTGACTGAAGCTGGTACTTGGTCTGATATAGATTACACGAGTAAATCAATTTCACTGTGGCCTCCAGGAGAACACTTGGATCGCTTGAAAGCTTTGATCGTAGCTTATGTCTCGCCCAAGAGTAAATCTTATCAGCAAAAGTCGCTTTATGACAAGATTGTACGGGCAGCACAGTACTGGGCAAATAACCGATTTGAATCAACAAACTGGTGGCACAATGAAATCGCTTCTCCTAAAGCAATAGGTGTCTGTCTGATCCTGATGAAATTTGGTCAGGAGAAAATCCCAGCTACAGTGGAAACAGCACTGGTCAAGTTGATGGAAAGAGGGGATCCCTATAAGAAAACGGGCGCGAACAAAAGTGATATTGCCATGCATTATTTCTATCGTGCACTGATCCTGGAAGATGCCAGTCTACTGACTGCTGCTATGGAACAACTGCTTTTTCCCATCCAGTTGGTGGATGGGAAAGAAGGGTTGCAATATGATTTCTCTTACTTACAGCATGGACCACAATTGTATATCGCGGGCTATGGCGAAGAGTTTTTAAAGGGAATTTCTAAGGTAATGGCCTATGTTCGCGAGACACCTTATGCGGTTAATAAGGAGAAATTGGCCCTCTTCGAAAAATTTCTTTTGGAAACCTACTTGCCGATCATACGCTCACGTTATATTGATTTTAATGTGCATGGACGTGGGATATCACGACCAGATATATTGCGCAAGGACCAGGAAGTCGCCATATTGCAGCAGATGCAATTGATTGATCCAGCTAAAAATGAGATCTGGAAGAAAGGATTGGCAAAATTAGATAGTATACAGGCTTTTAATGCTGAAGATCAATCTCTGCATCGACATTATTGGAAAGGAGACTACACAACACACCTCAGAAAACAGTTTCATTTCAACCTGCGTCTGGCAAGCAAGCGAACCAACAAATCGGAGTCAGGAAACGGTGAAAATATGCTTGGTAAAAATATGACAGATGGTGTAACCAATATTCAGGTATTTGGTCCAGAATACTATAATATCATGCCAGTATGGGAATGGGACAAAATTCCGGGGACAACAACCCGAGATTATCAGGGTGATCAGGAACTGAAAGAACAGTGGGGTGTACTGGCTGCCAATAGTTTCTCTGGTGGGGTCAGCAATGGTACAATCGGCGCATCGGCCATGTCTGTTCAATACGATGGACTGGCTGCACAAAAAGCATGGTTCTTTTTTGATAAGGAGATTGTTTGTCTGGGCAGTGGAATTAACTGTAGTGCTGCGGAACCGGTCGTAACAACACTGAATCAAACTTGGTTGCATGGCCCTGTCGTATGGAATGGAAAAGAGCAGATGTCAACCGATTCACTGGTTCGAAATGTCAAACAAGGTGAATATGTCATACACAATCAGGTCGGCTATTACTTTCCGGAAGCGATGAAAGTCGCTCTGACGGCAAAAGAACAATCGGGCTCTTGGTACCGCATCAATCGTTCCAGGTCCAAAGATCCTGTTCATGGAAAGGTATTCAAACTATGGTTTGAACACGCAAGAGGCCCGGTCAATGGAAGTTATGCTTATATCGTGGTACCTGGTGTGGATCAGATCGATAAGCGGGCTATGCAGCAGCTAAAAATCTGGCACAATACGCCTGCTGTTCAAGCTGTAGAACATCTGGGTCTGGCCGCTATTCAGGCCGTGTTTTATGAGTCTGGTACCTATCAAATTGGAGCTTGGTCTATTCAGGTGGATAAGCCGGTTATTCTGCAAATCGCAAAGGGAAATAGCGTCTTCAAGCTGGATGTGGCAGATCCACTGCAACAGGAAAAAGCTATACGTATTCATCTCATCAATAAAGGTGCAAAAGTAAATCAGATTGTCGAGATCAAGCTTCCGCAGGCTGAGTACGCGGGTAGTACTTCATCAGAAACAATCCTGACCGGTAATAAATAAAGATTTAATTCTTTCGAATTGCCGTGAATATTAAAAAGTAAGGTCCAAGTTCTCCACAGAACTTGGACCTTATTCATTTGTGAAACTGAGGTTTCAAAATATTAATTGGCGTTGCTTGCCCAAAATCAGCTTTTGATACAGCCTATTTTTATTATTTTTTGAGTTGTTCCAATCGAGTTAGACCTTCGAGATAATAATAATCTGCATAGGTCAAAGGGACATCAATTTCGGAATGATGTGGCAGACTGCCGACACTATGTTTGAGCAAGAAACCTCCGTTGCTTGCGTATTTGGCAAAATAACCTGCTCCTGATAGTGTCTGTAGACTTTCCTTGGCAAAAGCTAAATAGGATTTACTTTCTGCTCCAGAAGTTAAGGTCGATAGTTCAACGAGTGCCGAAGCGACAATGGCTGCTGCTGAGGCATCACGAGGGACGTAATTGAGCTTTAACGTTGAAAAATCCGCATCTGATTTATATCCCTGTTGTCCAGCATTGAAATCCCAGTAAGGGATTTTATCTTTTGGAAGATTTTTGTGGGTCATGTAAAATTTAGCTGCTGCCTGTGCTGTTTTGAGAAACTCTGGTTTTTTTGTTTCCCGATACATCATGGTAAATCCGTAGATAGCCCATGCCTGTCCACGTGCCCAGGTTGAATTATCGGCATACCCCTGATTTGTCTGTTGATGGATTGCTTTTCCGCTGGCATCATAGTCTACAACATGGTAGGTACTATAGTCTGTGCGGAAATGGTTTTTCATGGTTTGTGTTGCATGACTGATGGCCACATCTTTATATTTAGGATCACCTGTCAGATCCGAAACGTAACACAGCATTTCGAGGTTCATCATATTGTCAATGATGACCGGGTATTTCCAAAGTGTTTTGCCATCCCATGACTTTTTCTCATTCCATGATTTGATGACACCGACCTGTGGGCTAAAGCGCTTTAATGCGGTATTGGCCGAATGGACAAGAATGGCTTTATAATCGGCAATTTTTTTCTGATCCTTGAGGTATTTAATTGCCGTGCCATAGGAACAATACATGACAAAACCAATATCGTGATGTTGATCCAAGTCCTTCGCTTTTTCGAGTGCTTCGGTCCATTTTATCGCTTCTTTCTCCGTTTCTTTATTGTGGGTGTGGTTGTAGATATACCATAGTGAGCCAGGGAAAAAACCTCCTGTCCAATCCCATTCATCGGTTCCGCGCAATTGTCCGGAAGGAGTCAATGTACGTGGGAACTTATGGTCTTTGTCAGCTTCTTTGGCCAAAAATTGATATTGTTTCTCTGCAGCGTTGAAGCTAGCATCGATGAAGTTTGGCTTTTGGTCGATAAAGCTGAGCGCAAAAAGCCCAGAAGCGATAAGAAGGATTGTTTTTAAACTGGTTTTTCTTTTTTTCATCTGCATAAATTATTTGTCTATCAATGATTTTATGATTAGGGTATTCATGAGCTCTCTTCGTTTGGTTCGCTTGATTCACGCTGCCTTCGGTGGTATATGTGTTAGCCTCGTTGGTATAAATAAACTCGTTTACTCATTAAATTGGTATTTTATGATATTCATGAGCTCAATCGTTCGGTTCACTCGGATTGAATAAATCATGATGGTTTCATAAGAGCGTATATTATTAGTAAGTTACATAATAATCTTTTCTTCTTTTCATTTGGCTGTTTTAATGATAAAATTATATTTTCCTGTCGATTTAATGCTTTTGGCCTTGAGGCTGATGCGGTAAAGCCGCTCACCCCATACCTGGCTCAGACGTGGGTCGTCCTGCGGAATAGATTCGTACGAAGCAACAAACTGTCCATCGTTAAAATGAAGCACTGCCAGACTATTACCTAAGGTTATTACTCCCTTTGTAATCTTTGGCTCTTTTGCAACCAAAAAGTGGATAATATTTGCCTGTGTTGGACTGCTGATCTTAAACTCGTCCGCTATGGTCAGACCGTCAGCTGCAAGGCGGTAACTTCTATTCCAATGTTCGATATTGGCTGTTTTTGGATAGGCTTTCCCGATATCGAGCTGGAATTTATTTTGTTCAGGTAGGAATACCACATTTTCGGCCTTGTACTCTTTGCCGAACGCCTGATCAGTACCATTGATCTGTGGAAGGTTGTGGTAGGCACCCTGCATGGTCCAGATACTATAGCGATCGTCGCTAAATGTTTTCTTCGTGTAAGTTCCCACACCCGCGTCAATAAAAAGGGGTTGCTGATCCTGGTATAGAATAAAGCTCCCGACATCGTTATGGTTGTGGCTCTCATTATTAAAACCACCTTTGGCGGCGAAGAAAAAACCTTCCTTTTTCAGATAGAGAAACTGCGTTTCCGGATACCACTTAAATGCATTTTGTGGAAGTGCTGCCTGTGTGTGTTGAAGCTGCGGAAAACAGCGTAGATCTTCAAATGCACGGAAGATATCCCGTGAGGGTCTAAAGTCCGCACCTTTACCGCCAAGATCTGTCATGTATCGCGCAAATTGCATCATTTCGGTACTGTGTACATCTTGCCCATAACGATAGATGAGAAGAGGATCTCCACCGCCTTTGGCTGAGGCATCGGCAAAATTGACCACCCATCTGTCACCACCGATATACGATTGTGCGATGTATTCACCCATATCACGGATAAGCGGCTTGTCGAAGATACTGACCTTGTTTTGTGTTACCAGGGAAAGGATCTTGAGGTAATCGTACAATTTACCGGCGGCGTGCCCCCAATAGGATGGACCTTCCTCACAGGCACCATCTTTTTTGATATAATCTATAAAGCGATCAACCGAAGTCATTGTTTTATAGATGCCAGTCAGTTGAACATCCGGATTGTCTTCTATCAGCAGCAGGCAGGTGAGCACATTAAAATTGCACCAGGGATTCCAGTTGTTGACCAATTGGTTTCCTTTGAGTTCAAAGCCCTGCCACCACATATCATTGCGGTCCAGATAAGGCTGTATAATGCGTTGCTGGATATGCTGTTTTAGGCGTAGACTAATTTCCGGATTGATAGTGTTGAAGGTGTCCCGAAAGAAATAATGTATCCACGAAAGTAAGGATCCTACATCGCCGGCCATGAGGTCAATGACATGTATCCGTTCTTGTGGTAGGGATCTTTTGCTGGATTGGAAAGCTGGTAGGTGGGCCGATAATGACCAAGTAGACATCTCGGTCATATGCCAGGTACCGTTTAAAATCTGATCGATATAACGTCCTTTCCCCTCAGCTAGCTCAGCTAATAGCAAGTTTGTGAGCGCGGTACAGTTTTCGTTCATCGGCTTTTCCATCATGCCGCGGTTGCCTGAGCGTTCATACTCCAGATAATCTGTTGCCTTGACCACCTGCCATTGATAGTCGAGTGCTTTGTCGCCTTTGGCAACAACCTGCTCCCGGAAGGGTGCTATCAGCTGATCCCATGCCTTACGATCGGAATAACTTGGATAGGGAATCCAGGACTTGTCCCGGCTCAGGTTGATCTTGAGATCTTCCTGTTTAAAAGTGCCTGTGAGTAGCTTTAATTCTTTTCCCAGTAGCCTCTGAAAAGAGAGACTACTGAGAAAGAAGAATAGGATTAGATATATTCTCATGTTTACCAATCTTGATTTTGTGGCAGAAGTGCCGCGTTCATCTCTATTTATTGTCCCGGTACCGGCCAAAGCTTATGTCGGGGTTGATACCCTCTGGTAACGAGATTATCGCGTGCACCCAGCGATTTTTCGCAACGGATGCGTTTTGGATCTTGATCATTGGCTTTGTTAGATTTAATTGGATGAAAAAATGAATTTTCTGTACTGTGAATTTACAGTATTCAGTATGAACGATTCTGTCATTTCGTCGCAATCGTTTTCGTAAAGAAATCAGTATGCTTCTAGCTGAATTTATGCTGAAAAGAAGCCAGATATAGGCAATGAAATTGTATTTATTCCGTAAATTGATGGTCAATGGTAGCGGTTTGCATTTGTTTATCGTTAACAATGAAAATTATATAAACCTATTTTCTTTATGATGACTATCAAAAAACTGTCGTTATTGTTATGTTTGTCAATCGGGGGCTGTCTCGTACACGCACAAACTAAATGGAATGTGAAAGCAGGCCTGAACTTCTCGAATATCGATGCAAAAAACAAGGATGGTAATAAAGCAAATACGGAATCCGTCGGAGGTCTGTATTTAGGAATTGGTCCGACGATAAGAATGAGCGAACGATTCGCTCTTGAGCCGGCGGTTGTATTCGCTAAACGGGGCTTCGAACGAAAAGAAGGTAAATTTATCGGCTGGGGCGAGAATTTTAAGGCTAATACTTCCTATTTGGAACTACCCATTGATGTTGTTTTTAATTCACCAATCGGTAACGATCAACTGCAATTTGGACTTGGGCCTTATATAGGCTTTGGCCTAGGAGGGAAATGGAAAACCTCCGAACAGGTCTATATTGATGATATCGGTATTGGTCAGAAAGGTGATATTAAGTTTCAAAATGATGCCAGTATAGCGGATTATGGAGATTATATTCTTGGAAAATCGTTTGATTACGGTATTCGGGCCAAGGTGAACTATCTATTCAGGAGACATTATCTTGTTGGTATGGAGTTTCAAAAAGGGATTGCTAATTTAGAATCAAAATGGGGCGATTATAAACCTGGGGGATCACTAAGAAATCGTTCATTAGGGATTTCTTTGGGTTACAAGTTTTAGAAACTATTTTTTTATTATAGCTATAAGCCTGTATTTAAAAAGATTGATTCCTAAAATCATTTTAGGAATCAATCTTTTTATATCGTAAGTCTATTCGAGTCTATTATATGTAGCGTTTAGAATTCGATCCTATAGTTAATGGTCGGTATGATCCCGGTCCATTTTTGCGGTTCGATGATACGTTTGCTGAAGTTGTAATGCATCCCGACCGTATTCTCTCTATTGAGGATATTTTGAATATCCAGGATGATGAGGTGGCTCACTTTTTTGCGGTTGATGCGGTAGCTTGATGAAAAATCAAGTCGAATATAAGGATCGGCAGTTAGCGTATTAATCCGGCTTTGATCGATGATTTCCTCATCTAAGCGCAAGGATTCATCCTCCAGCACCGGAGAGTATTTTCTTCCGCCCGCGTAGATCAGTTTGGCGTTCATCCCGAATAGGTTATTTTTATTTTTTCCTACTGTCCATTCTTTTCCCAATAATAGATTACCGACATAGCGTGTATTGAATGTTGTATTGTATTCTTTGCCATTGAGTGCTTTGAATTTGGAATCAAATATTGAAGTGGTGGCCATAAAATAATACCCCTTGCTGAGTGATTTTTCAACCGTTAACTCAATGCCATAGTTTCTGCCTGTACCTTTATTGACCAATTGACGATAGGTTGATGTTCCGATTGCCGAAATATCCGACACGTTGAGTAGGGAGAAGTTCATGTCTGGATCTGAGGATACAGGGACATTGTATAAATGTTGATAATAGACTTCGGTTTTAAATCTCAGCGTGCGGCTTAGATTTTTTTCATAGCCTATAACAGCCTGCGCGGATTTGGTAGGGGATAGCGCTGTATTGTCTGTTGTATTTTGACCGGTTCCGTTCTTGGCAAAATAATAACTGAGTGGTTCTAAACGATTGTAAAGCCCGGTACCAAAGGATATCGTCTGGTCTGCCGCGACTTTCCAGTTTAAGCCCAGTCTAGGTTCTGCAGTCCAGCTTTTACTTAAGGCAAAATAGTTAGCGTGTACCCCCGTATTTAGTGTCAGGCGATCGGACAGTTCAGTTTTGAGCTGTGCAAAAGCGTCATAGGTACTGGTATTCCCTTGTTCATTGATCCGTTCTTTTAATGCGGCAAGTTCGGTATCATAGGTTAAGGCGTAGAGATCATAGCGAAGCAGACTGGCATTGATTCCCGCCCGGATCGTGTTTTTACTGTTTGCTCTATAATTGAGGCTTCCAGCATAACGGATTGCGGTATTTGTAAATTTATCTTTATGATACAGGCTAGTAACATAATCCTGTGTCAGGGTATCTGTTTTATTGGAATTGCGGCTGACCGATGCCGAAATAATATTGGTGAAATACAATCGATCATTGGCGATATATTGATGTTTTAGCCCGGCACTACCAGCATTAAATCCCAAGTTCATGTCCTGTGCATCTGTGCGTTCCTCCCATTCCTGGAAATTGCGTTTGGCAGTTTCCTTTATTTTTCCCAGACCGCCTATCCCAAACAATGAAAATGTTCCGGCCTTTTTGGTTGGAAATACAAAATTAAAGGAGAGGTCCTGGTATTTTGGGATACCGGTATCCGAGACTTTTACCCCTACTTTTTCCAATAGACTCAATGAGGAGTAACGATAGCTGATCAAATAAGAGGCATCGCTTCCTTTTTTGAAAGGCCCCTCTAAAGTTGCACCTACTCCCAACACACCGACGTTGAATGTATATTCGCGTTTATCGGTATTTCCCTTTCTAAATTTAAGGTCAAATACTCCCGATATGGCGTTGTTGTATTCAGCAGCCAGTCCACCAGTATAGAAATCAGATTTTCCCAAAACCATCGTATTAAGCATACTGATCCCTCCACCGGCGGCACCTTCGGCCCCAAAGTGGTTGGGATTTACAATTTCGATGCCTTCCAATCGCCATTGTAAGCTTTTAGGCGAATTTCCACGCACAATTATCTCATTGTCGTCACCACCGGCAACAACTCCGGGAAAGCTCTGTGCCATTCTGGCCGGATCAAAGAAAGCCCCAGCATACCGATTGGTCTCCTCTGGTGAAAATGAGCGACCACTGGTCATCGCCATTTGATTTAATGGTTGCTTTCCGGTGTTGGCATAAACCACGGCTTCGTTTAAGGTGTTTGCCTGTGGTTCCATTTCAATATTAAGGATATTCTCACGGCCAGAGGTGATGAGCAGTTCTGATAGCTCTTCCTGTCTATAGCCCGCCATACGTACCCGTAATACTTGACGTCCAACAGGAACTTGCAGCAGCCTAAATACCCCCTGCTGATCTGTACTAACGGATTTTGTATCTCCGTTGGAAGAAAGAATAATGGTGGCACCGATCAGTGGTAGTCTTGTATTTTTGTCCAGGACAGTCCCTTTGACAGTCTCGGTCACCATCCGTCGGTTTGTCTTCGTCGAATCTTGAACCTGCGCAAGTGATTGCGTGGCCTGGGTCGCCATTGCTATGATTAAGATTGATGTTAGTTTCATATTGATTAAGCTTTATTTTTATGACAGCTAACTTTCGTTTTACCCTTAGCGACCGGGATAATTTTTTTAAATAGACTTATTTTGTCTTTGGAAATAGGATGCGGTAAAAATGTTATTAACATAAATAGCACTTATATAGAGTAAATTAACAGTGTTGTTAACATTTTTTTTTATACAAAGCGATTGCTCGGTACTTTGAAAGCATCGGGCTTCGCCCACCCGATGCTGGGCAGGTTTTCAACAAAATGTCTTTTAATACTTAGGTACTTAACATGGTTATTAACAAAAATGAAGGCTTATTGTACAATATCGACCCACCTCATGTAAATGGGAAGATTGTGTTTGAAATCTTCCGGAAAAATTAACATT
This sequence comes from Sphingobacterium sp. DR205, assembly GCF_011064245.1. Classification (NCBI taxonomy): domain Bacteria; kingdom Pseudomonadati; phylum Bacteroidota; class Sphingobacteriia; order Sphingobacteriales; family Sphingobacteriaceae; genus Sphingobacterium; species Sphingobacterium sp. DR205. Next base: position 903,354 of record NZ_CP049333.1, read on the forward strand.
CCCGTAATCTTGTGCCACTATCTTTGTAAGGTGAAAACGACCAAAGCCCATGTAGATAACCATTATTTGTCACTTTTTAAAGCAGGTGATCCCAAAGCTTTTACCTATTTTTTTGATTTGTATTGGGAGGAGCTGTACACAACAGTCTTTCGCCATCTTAGGGATGAAGCCTCCGCAAAAGATCTCGTGCAGGAAGTTTTTATACACATCTGGGAAAGGCGCAATCTCATTAACACCGAATATAACTCCTTGAAATCCTATCTCTATACTTCTGTTAAAAACAAAGTACTCAATTATTATGCGACGGAGCGGGTTCGTAAACAGGTGTTTGATCAGGCTGCCTTACGAATGGAGCTATTTACCAATTTAGATGATCATAGTTTAGCAAAGTACAAGGCATTGGAGGTCATTGTGGAAGACTCTATTGGACGGTTGCCCAAGCTGATGCGATCGGTTTATTTGATGCGCTATGAAAACTATTCGATAACGCAAATCGCCAAAGAGTTAAACCTGGCCGAACAGACTGTCAAAAATTATTTATCGGATGCAAGAAGAATCCTGCGTCAGGAATTGACCCAACGATTTGCTGAACGTGATTCTATTTTTCTACTCTTCGCAGGCAGTTATCTGCTTCATTATTATTTAATATAAAAAACACATTGAATTAAAGTACTTCGAGGGTATTCGCCTGTATTAGAATAAAAAATAATAACAGTGAATATTGAGAACTTTAAACGCATAATACAATACTACCTACAGGGAAAATTAACTGAAGGGGAAAGTAAACGGGTGGATAGTTGGTATCAGTCTATTACAGATGAAGATATTAATCCGTTTCATGATACGGCCCATCGTCATGCGGTAAAGGACGAGTTGTTTGAGCGACTTGTACCAGCTGTACGGGCCGAGAGAAAAAAAGCAGCTCAAAACCAACGGTTTCGCTGGCTATCTGCCGCTGCCGCATTCGTATTACTAGGTGTCTCAGCTCTTCTATTTTTCCGGGACAATCAATCAGCGCTCAATTCCGGGGCAACAGTATCCGAAACGCAGCTTATGCAAACAGTGACGAAAGCCGGTGAATTGCGGGAGATTTTTCTTCCCGATGGAACTTCTGTTTTTCTCAATGGAAATGCACAGATTCGCTATGATAAGATAAACTACGGAAAAGATAGAACCATTTTTTTAGATCGTGGCGAAGCCTTCTTCAAGGTCAAGCGTGATACTTTGCATCCGTTTAAGATAGCATCAGGGGCTATTTCTGTCGCCGTATTAGGGACCTCATTCAATGTCAATCGTTCACAGGCTTCCGGACAAGTTACGGTTGAAGTTAAAACCGGACGTGTAAAGGTGTTCGCTGAAGAAAATGGGGAACAACATATCCTGACTAGGGGTAAAGCGGCACGTTACAGTCTGGCAAAAAAACATTTTGAAATTTTTGATCAGCATCCAAGTACTGTGAATCTATGGACACAAGGTGGCATGCTATTGAATAATGTGGGATTCGATGCGCTAAAAGAAATTATTTATAACCGTTATGGTGTTGTATTGATTGCAGACAACCTTGATACGGATAAATTCAACTACTCCCTGATGATTCCTCAGGTTGAGTCCTTGGATCAGGTCTTGAATATGATCTGCACTATTCATCAAATCAAATTTAGGAGGGAAAAAAATGAAATAATCTTACACAAATAAGCTGAATTAGCAGAAAACGACGGAAAATCTATCAAAGGAAAAGTGCTCATCTGGCAAACCGCTAAATCGACCAGTGAGCACCTTAATAAGTCATGTTAAAAAACATTCATACAAATATATGTATAAAATAACAAAGCTCACCAGCCTGGCAGTAAAGCTCGCGCTCTGTTCAGTGCTTTCTATTTCGGGAGCAAATAGTCGTGCCGGGGCAATGGATAGCGTACATCTGATACCTGGCGATCTGATCAATATTCATCTCCGTAGTGGCAATGCTGCGGAAGCTGTTCTCCAGCTTTCGCAGGAAACAGGTCAGGCAATTGGTTATGATCGAAATATTCTCCACCTGGAGCGTATAGCAATAACTGAAAAGGTATTCCGCAACGTGCATCTCGATGAGGTATTGAACTATATTTTGAGAGGTACCGACATTCAATCAAGGAAAGTCACGGGCGGGATTGTCCTTGTTCGAAATGCGGGCAAACAAACCTCTTATCCGTTGAAATTGCAGATTTTAGATGTGGACAACAAGCCCGTAGCCGGCGCGTCTGTGCATGTGATTGAGACCGGGCAGAGTAGCTTGTCTAATGCAAAAGGAGAGGTAACGGTCAAGTTGAGTCCTGGTGAATATCATGTGGTGATCACACATGTTGGCTATGAGAAAAAGGAACTCCATCCTATAAAACTGGATGATAACAATACTACTGTACGTCAGGTGATCTTAAAAAGAAATGATAGTGTGCTCGATGAAGTCGTGGTAACGGCACTTGGGATTAAACGTCAGGATCGTTCCCTGGGTTATGCAGTCGGAAAGATCAAAGGCGAGGATCTCAACCGCGTCAACAATGATAATTTTTTGGTTGGAATGGCGGGGAAAGTTCCGGGAGTCACGATCAGTTCAACGGGACCAACAGGCTCGACAGTCAATATGGTGATTCGGGGAGCTTCTTCGTTGAGTACAGACAATCAGCCGCTTTTTGTCGTCGATGGGGTGCCATTAATGAATAGTCTGAATAATATCGGTCAAATAGGGGATGACAATAAAGTCGATTATGGTAATGCCATTGCCAATATCAACCCCGAAGATATCGAGCATATCTCCATCTTGAAGGGACCCAGTGCAGCTGCTCTTTATGGTTCAAGAGCGGGCAATGGCGTCGTATTAATTACAACCAAAACAGGGAAGAATGCAGAAAAAATGACGATTGCTGTCAATAGCAACACGGTATTTGATATTCCCTATAAGTTTATTGATCTGCATAATAAATTTGCGAGCGGTACCATGCCTTGGAGACCCGGTGACCAGCCCGGCAATTTGATCATCGAAGAGGAGTCAACTGTCATGGTCGGCCCAGCCCTAGATAAAGGATATAAAGCTGTTCAATGGAATAGCCCGCTTGATGAACAGGGGAAACCGATCCCAACGGAATTGAAATCGTATCCGGACAATATCAAGAATTTTGTGCAAACGGGTATAACAAGTTCCAATGGTATTTCCCTGAGTAACCGCAGTGAACGATTGGATTACCGTTTTTCGTATTCTAATATGGCTAATAAAGGGATTATTCCCAATGCAGACCTTTTTCGAAATACGTTAAATATCAATTCAACCATGCGACTTCGAAATAGTCTGACTTTAGGCCTCTCTCTGGATGCCAGCCGAAATAATTCGAATAACAGACCAGCTGGAAATCGGGGGACAAATCCTATTCAGGCGGCTTATGAGGTTGCTCCACACATTAATATTCTCGATCTAAAGGATTATTGGCTCCCCGGACAGGAACAGCTACAACAGCGTTCCCAGTCTATAGGCAATCATAATAATCCCTATTTTTTGGCCTATGGCGTTAATAATGCCTTTACCCGGGATCGCGTATTTGGAAATCTACGGCTGGATTGGACGATTAAAAAAGACTGGACGGCGATGCTGCGCTATGCCACAGATGTTTACTGGGAAAATAGGGAAACAAAAATTCCCTATAGCTACACCAATGAGCCCCGGGGTGCCTATGGGATTGTGAATCTGATGAATATGGAGCAGAATATTGATGTTCTGACTACTTACACACAGAAAATGGGTGATTTCCATGCGACGGGTTCATTGGGAGGCAATTTGCGCTACAACCGTGGTAAGTCTGTGCAAAATACATCAAAAAATGGTGCCGGTCTAATCACGCCGGGCTTATATACATTGGCAAACATCAGTCCACTGAATCTGGACTTCTACAGCTCCATCTCGGAAAGAGCAATAAACAGCGTATATGGATTGGTGAATCTAAGTTATCGTGATATGGTTTATCTGGATCTGACAGGACGTAACGATTGGTCAAGTACGCTTCCGGTGGATAACCGATCCTATTTTTATCCTTCGGCATCACTAAGTCTACTGGCCAATCAGGTATTGAAGCTGCCTAAAGCGATTCATTTAATGAAGCTTAGAGCTGGAGTTGCACGGGTCGGAAATGATACCTATCCCTATAACCTATCCAATGTGCTGAGTAATCCGGGCAGTTGGGGAGATGTACTGCGCCTGACACGCTCCGGAGCACTCTTGATTCCTGACCTGAAACCCGAGATCGCAACATCTTATGAGTTGGGGATGGATCTCGGTCTGTGGAACAATCGCTTAAAGTTTGAGGGAACCTACTACAAGTTGGCGAATAAAAACCAGATCATCTCTACGACGCTCCCAAGTTCAAGTGGTTTCAATTCAAAAAATATTAATGCCGGCTTATTGAGTAGCCGTGGTATCGAGCTGGCCCTCTCGGGGCGGCCTATCGCCAAAGAAAATTGGTCATGGGATCTCGGACTCAACTGGCACCGCAACCGTACCCGTATTGATGAATTATCGGAAGGAGTAGAATTTTATACTTTTTGGACCGACGGCAGAGGAGGAGCACGTACCTATGTAGGGGAAGAAATAGGCGATTTATACGATTCGAAGCTGGTCACAGTTGAAGATCAGTCATCGCCTTATTACGGATTTCCAATCCTAAATAAAAATGGTTCCTGGCAGGCCGTCCGGATCAATAATAGTCGCAATAAGATCGGCAACTTTAATCCGGATTTTACCATGGGGCTGCAGTCCAGCCTAAGGTATAAAAAATGGACAATGAATATCGCGGCGGATATGCGTTTTGGTGGAAAATTCATGTCGCAAACTTATCGCTATTTTGAATCCAACCTGACCACACAGCGTTTTCTTGATCAGTTGATCAACCCCAAGGGAATGACAGGAGAGACACTTCGAAATTACCTGATAGATAATAATCTGGTGCGTGTCCAAGGGAATCGCTATCCGATTGTTGGGGGACCGGGGGAAGAGTATGGCGGTTATCCTGTGAATGTGGGTGGTGTCACCGGAAATTTCGGCGTATTTAATCCCGGGGTTATTGCCCAATACGATGATAAAGGCAATATCACAGGATATACTGAAAATTTAGGTGCCGAGGGGACCAAATATATTGCTTACTCAGATAATTATCCATGGGATTTTATGAATGCAGCAACATTCGATGCTTCATTTGTCAAACTTCGTGAACTTTCTTTTAGCTATGATCTGTCGGGAAAATGGTTGAAACGGCTCGGCATAGCAAATGGAAGCCTAGGGGTCTATACGCGCAATCTGATCTTATGGACCAAAGCAAAAGTGGGAATAGATCCGGAAATGGCTTTCCAGCCCGAAACAGGCATTGGATTTAAACAAGGAATTGAGCGTTATAACGTGACGCCTTGGTCAATGCCGATAGGATTTAAAGTAAATGTGACATTTTAATACCGGTAATAAGGATGAAAAATCAGTTGAAGACATTAACGAAAATGATCATTGCGCTAGGGATGATTTTGAGTATTTCTGCGTGTAAAGACTTGACAGAACTCAATATCAATCCGAATGGAGTGAGTGAAGAGGATGCAAATCCCAATCTGCTATTGCCAACGATATTGACGGGAGCAGCAAAAAAATACAATGAATTAAGTTTCTCCGATCTTGGTGGAGTGATGCAACATACGCAGTTTGATGCTTGGTTCAACTCGCATAATGACTATGAATGGACGGGAGGAATTTTGAGCTGGGACAGTTACTATGGTTTTCTGCGGGATAACGAATTGATGCGTAAACGGGCCGAGAAATTGGGCCTGAATTTTCATCAGGGTGTTGCCCTGGTGATGCGTGCCTATCTGTTTGGCCTGATCACCGACTTATGGGGCGATGCGCCTTATACGGATGCCTTGAAAGCAGAACTGGGGGACACCAAATATAATTTTCCAAAATACGATAGCCAGGAAGTGATTTACAAAGGGATTATCGAGGAACTAAAACAGGCAAATGAATTGCTGTCGCGACCGGATGCATCCTATGAAGTATTGGCGGGTGCTGATGTGTATTTTGATGGTAAAGCCTCCAAATGGCGCCGTTTTGCCAATTCCCTAGCCTTGAGGTATTATATGCGTATTTCAGAGAAGGCGAATACTTTTGCCAGGCAGGGAGTTGAAAACATGCTGGCCAATCCCGATAAGTTTCCACTGATTACCAGTTCGGCAGATGAGGTACTGATGGATTTTGCCGGCAATAATGCTGCCGATTCCTGGCCGTCAAATACGGTGTATGATGCCAGTGGAAGCAATTTCAGAAGAATGAAAATGTGTGCTACATTTGTCGACCGACTTCAGGAACTGAATGATCCACGACTGGCCGTTTGGGCAAAAAGGGTAGAGATACCAATCGAAGTGAGCAGCACGGTACCCCCTGGTACCGATAAAATTGTTAACGGCATTCGCATCCTGTCACCCGATGTAATCAAGGGAATACCTATTGATACAGATAAAGATTATGTGGGTTTGCCACCGAGTGGATCTAAAAATCCTTCCGCTTATAATTTGAATCCGACACCCGGACAGACTTCAATCAATCCCCATGTATCTTATCTCAATGATATTTATCGCTCAGCCAAAGGAACTTTGCTCAAAGCGAGGTTGTTGACTGCGGCCGAAGTGGAGTTTATCTTGGCTGAAGCGGCCTGGAAGGGCTGGGCTGTACCCGAGACTGCGCGTACATATTATGAACGTGGTATTCAAGCCTCGCTGACAAGCTGGGGAAAAGCGTCAAATTACGCAGATTATATTCGCCAAAAGGGTGTGACTTTTGAAAATACACAAGTACAGATTATCGAGCAAAAATGGATCGCTAGCTGGTCCACCGGTGCACAGGCCTGGTTTGATTATCGGAGAACGGGGTATCCAAAATTAAAAGCTGGACCTGCAGCGATCCGTGCACAGCTTCCGGTACGTGTACCTTACATGCAGACAGAAATGAGCGTGAATCATAAGAATGCCGAAGAAGCGTTAAGCCGTATCGAGAAAACAGCGTATTCGCAGGCTGATAATGAAAATAGTGCATGGTCCAAACCTTGGTTATTGCAAGGAACGGGTAAACCTTGGTAAAATATACAGGATACATAGATTAAAATAACAATGAAAATAAAATCTCTTTTTTTAGCAATAGCGTTATGGTGTTCCATGGCGCATGGTCAGGCACAGTCCAGTGTGACGGATAAACAGCCGGATCGTATTATGTTGACCTGGTCTGACGATCCGAGCAGCACACAGTCGGTCTCCTGGCGCGCGACGGGTAATGGCGAAAAAATAATAGGACAGATTGCCGAAGAGCAAAGCAATCCCGATTTTGAAACAAATGCGCATACAGTAGAAGGTACCCGATCGTATCTGGAAAGGGGCGAGCAGAAGGATATTTATAACCATGTTAGCTTTCGGAATTTAAAACCCGGAACAACCTATACCTATCGCGTAGGTGACGGTACCCATTGGAGTGCGTGGAATCAATTTAAAACGGCGGCACACTCGGGTGATTTTTCTTTTATCTACCTGGGGGATGCTCAGAATGATTTGCGTTCGCGCTGGTCACGGACGATTCGCCGTGCTTTTCAGCAGGAATCAAATGCACGTTTTATTGTTCATGCCGGTGATCTGATCAATCGCTCCAATACGGATGAGGAATGGGCTGAATGGTATGAAGGGGCAGGGTTCATTCATCAAATGATACCTGCTATCCCCACGCCCGGGAATCATGAATACCGACGCGATTCGACAGGAAGTCTGGTTTTGGATCCGCATTGGAAAGTACAGTTTAACCTACCAAAAAATGGACCTGTGGGACTTCAGGATGCGGTTTACTACTTGGACTATCAGGACCTGCGCATTATTTCTCTAAACTCCCAATTAATTATGCTGGATTCGGTAGCGGCTTCTACACAAGAAAAATGGCTGGAGAGTGTACTGGCTTCTTCCACGAAAAAATGGAATATTGTTGTGATGCATCATCCGGTATACTCTACAGCAAAAAGTCGAGACAATACCATATTAAGAGAACGGTTCAAACCTATTTTCGAGAAATATGGTGTTGATTTGGTCTTGCAGGGCCACGATCATACCTATGCCCGGGGTAGCCTTGGCCGAAAACGACCTGTATACCTGTTGTCAGTAGCGGGACCAAAGATGTACGAATCTGATTCTGAGCGATGGATGGATGTTGCAACCGAGAAAACACAACTCTACCAGGTGATAAAATTCAGGGCGAATAAACTCTATTTTGCAAGTTATAAGCTCAATGGACAATTGTTTGATTCGTTTGAGCTGTCAAAAAAATAATCATAACGTACGCTTATGGATCATTTCCGTCTGAAAACAAAGTCGACGGACCTTGATCCATAGGAGTATTGGTTGTCGAATAAACAAATTTATAAGGATGAAAAAAAGCTTTTATTGTATTATCTTGTTAGGTATAGTGCGAATGTCCCTTACCATGTTATATGCTCAGTCTGTGAATTTACTAAAAAATCTGGATCAAAAGAGTATACATATCGCGGCACATCGGGGTGCACACCTGACGTATCCCGAAAATTCTATCGCTGCAATTGAAGAGACGATTCGCTTGGGTACTTCCGTTGTGGAATTGGATGTTCGCGCCACAAAAGATGGTGTACTTGTACTGATGCATGACAATACACTCAATCGTACCACAAATGGAAGTGGGGAGGTCAGTAAACATACCTACGCCGAAATTCAGAAAATGCGTTTGCGTGGCCCCGCTGAAGGTGAAATGACTAATTTGACAGTTCCAACGTTGCAGGAAGCGCTGCGTGTCTGTAAAGGGAAAATTATTGTTGACCTGGATTTTAAGGAAGAACGGAAGGGATTTGTCGCCAAAACCTATGATCTTATCGCTCAAGAGGGGATGGAAGACCAGGTGTTATTTTTTCTTTATGATTACAAAGATATGCCGGGCATCTATAAACTCAATACAAAAATCACGATTTTCCCGCGGGCACGGAGTATGAAGGAACTGAATGCGATTCTACAGATGAAGATGACATCAATCATCCATCTTGATGAGTCGTTTACGGACACAGAAAGGCTTAATTCCCTGCGGCAGCAGGGTGTTTATTTCTGGATGAATAGTCTGGGGGATGATGATGAAAAAGCAAGCCTGGAAGGGGTAAAAGTCTACCGGTCATTCTTGGAAAAATACCCTTATGTACGTATTGTACAAACAGATTATCCGGGTCTTTGGACTGATGCAATTACAGTGCATTCGGAAACTGATCGTACCGGAGAATAATGCTATTCTTTTATCTATTCGGTTAGAAAATATTTATGCGCTGTAGCAGTCCGGCAGGTTGAGACGTTGGAGTTATAACTAAATGAGAGGCGGCATAGATAAATTATTGCCAATGGAATACCATTTTAAAGGAAAAGTAAAGCAGAAAAAATAAGTAGCATTCCTATAACACATGAATGGAGAGACGGCTTGCCGTCTTTTCTTATTTTAGGAGATAATATTTTTTACATGAATTGTAAATGTATAGAAATTAATAACCCTTTCCTTCGTTTTGGATAATGAATACGATGTAGTGATTTTGCATATATGCAGGTAATTTATTCGTTCTATTGATTCGGATTCTGAATTTTCTATATTCGAAAAATTATCTTGATTATTACTGCTAAATCGTTAATTTAGTATTTTGAAACCGGTTGCATATAGTGTGTGATGCAAAAACTACAGGTCTCATAATATATAAAAAATGCTTAAAATAGACTACTTATGAAAGTCCAAATAATACTTTTTACGGCAATGGCAACATTGCTTTCGCCAAAAGTTCAAGCCCAAAAATTGCCCTATAAAAATGGCACATTGCCTACCGAACAGCGGGTCAAAGATCTTTTAGGGCGTATGACCGTGGAAGAGAAGGTCGGGCAACTAAGCAAATTGCTTGGATGGGATATGTATGAGAAAAAGGGCAAGTATGTCGGGGTTAGTGATAAATTAAAGAAAGCGGTAAAGGAGCAGCATATCGGCTTGTTGTGGGCCACATTGCGTGCCGATCCCTGGACACAAAAAACCTTACTCAATGGTCTTACTCCCACGGAAGCTGCACGGGCGACCAATGCCATTCAGCGATACATGTTGGATAGCACCCGCCTGGGTATTCCATTGTTGCTGTCTGAAGAAGCTCCGCATGGACATATGGCCATTGGTGCCACGGTATTCCCGACGGCAATAGGGCAGGCGAGTACCTGGAATCCGGATCTAATTCAGCGTATGGCATCAACAATTGCTCAGGAGACTTACGCTGTCGGCGGAAAGAATGGTTATGGCCCCGTTCTTGATCTGGCGCGCGATCCGCGTTGGTCCAGGACCGAGGAAACCTATGGGGAAGACCCTTACCTCATCGCACAGATGGGAAGCGCCATGATCCGTGGTTTTCAGGGTGAGAAGCTTGGGCAACAGGATAAAATCATTGGTACATTGAAACACTTTGTTGCTTACGCTGCACCCGATGGCGGACATAATGGTGAGTCTGTATCTTTTGGTGAACGAAGCCTAAGACAGTATTTTCTACCGCCATTCGAGCGTGCCGTTAAATCCGGTGCGGGGTCGGTCATGACGGCATATAATAGTATTGACGGTATTCCTTGCTCTGCAAATCCTTGGCTGTTGAAAGATATTTTACGGAAAGACTGGGGGTTCAAGGGATTTGTGGTGTCAGATCTATTAAGTATTTCTGGTCTCAACGGTGGGCATGCAACGGCGGCGACAGCAGCAGAAGCCGCTTCACAAAGTATACATGCCGGATTGGATGTGGACTTGAGCGGATCGGGATACGGCCCGAATCTATTGCAAGCGGTACAACAAGGACTGGTCGAGCCGGCAGTATTGGATACTGCAGTAGCGCGGGTGCTACGGATGAAGTTTAACCTTGGGCTATTCGACCGTCCTTATGTAGATGAGAAGCTTGTTGCTCAAAAAGTTGCCACAGCACAGAATAGATCTGTTGCACGACAGGTTGCACGGGAATCCATTATCTTGCTGAAAAACGAACAAAATATCCTACCATTAAGCAAATCGTTGAAACGGATTGCGGTGATCGGGCCAAATGCTGACAATGGCTATAATCAATTGGGGGATTATACTGCGCCACAGGCCGAAGGGAAGGTTCAGACTGTATTGACAGGTATTCGCTCGGCTCTGGGAAGAGGAACGCAAGTTGATTATGTCAAAGGTTGCGCCATCCGTGATACGGCAAATTCTAATATTCCAGCTGCGGTAGCGGCTGCTGAGCAAGCAGATGTGGTAGTTTTGATTCTCGGAGGTTCGAGTGCTCGGGATTTTAAAACTTCTTACCAGGCAACCGGAGCAGCGAATGTAGATCCCAATACTGTCAGTGATATGGAAAGCGGTGAAGGATTTGATCGCGTTTCGTTGGATATGATGGGCGATCAAATAAAACTGATGAAAGCGATCCGGGCAACAGGAAAACCTGTAGTCCTGGTGACCATTATGGGACGACCACTTAATCTGAATTGGGCTGCTGAACATATTCCTGCGATCGTAAATGCCTGGTATCCCGGACAGGAGGGTGGATTGGCTATTGCCGATGTCCTGTTTGGCGATTATAATCCGGCCGGCCGGTTACCGATTTCTGTGCCTCGCTCTGTGGGCCAGCTTCCTGTACATTATAATCATACAAAACCTAAACATCATGATTATGTGGAGATGTCGGCCAAACCTCTATATGCTTTTGGTTATGGATTAAGTTACAGTAAATTTGAATACAGCAACTTACAGGTCGGACTGACCGAAGGTGCAGCTGATTTTGTGTGTACGGTTTCTTTTGATGTCGAAAATAAGGGTAGCGCGGCCGGTGATGAAGTAGCGCAGTTATATGTTGTCGATGAAGTCAGTTCGGTAGTAACACCCATTATGCAGTTAAAACAATTCGAACGTAAAACCATTGCAGCAGGAAATAAAGAAAGGTACACTTTCCAGTTAGGCAAAGAAGATCTTAAACTGTGGAACGCAAATAATGTTTGGAAAACAGAGAAAGGGAAATTCAAATTGCTGATCGGGGCGTCATCCGACGACATTCGATTGAAAGGAGAGATGGAACTAAAGAAGGATTACTAAGACAATTCCTTAAATAAACAAAGGGATCTATTGAAAATAGATCCCTTTGTTTATTTAAGGATAATGTGCTTGATACTCTTTCTATTCCATGTATACGTGATATGTATTAGACCACTGTTATCTTGAATAATTGTGGGGTAAGAATACTCGTCCCCCTTGACCCCGTCTTCAAGTATAAGAGCATCTTTCCATTGTAGGCCATTACGGGAAGTTGCGACACGCAGCTTTGTACGCCCTTCCCACCAATCTTTTCCTGCTATGGCGGGATTGTAAACGATCATAAATAAACCATTTTTCAATCGGATGGCATCAGTAGCCGAGTTGGGGTTGAGCAGATTGGTGGCTTTCCATGATCCCCAGTTATTGCCTTGATCGGAAGAAAAAGCACTCATTACTTTATTTTCTTTACTGCGACAAAGTACCTGGAGGCGGCCATCTCTGTGTTGGACAATACTGGGCTGAATGACTTGAATATTTGTATCGGGCCGAATTGTATGAATAGACCAGGTTTTACCCCGGTCGCGACTTATTTCTACATGCGCTTTCCAGATTTCGTCTTTTGATTCGGTACTGGAAGGAGATAGTATGTCTCCATTAGACAATGTAAATGGTTTGTTTTTAATTGGGCCCAAAATACCATCGGGTAATGCCTGTGCCACAGACCAGTGACGACCTTTATCGAGGGAGTATTTGACATAGCCTTTCCATTCTCTTGGGTTAGGACCAATTTTATAGAATAAATAGAGGGTATCACTTTTAGGATGTTGATAGAGCACGGGGTTCCAGGTCGGATAGCGTTTGTCTGCAAGAATCCCATCAGCGATTTGTACTGGTGTTTGCCATTTTCCGTCTGTATAATGGGAACTCCATATCACCACATCCGGATTGGATTCTTGCGTGCCGCCAAACCAGCAAGCCAAAAGGCTGTCTTTGCCGATGGATTGTATGGTCGAAGCATGACATTGTTTGAAATTGACCTGTCCTTCCTTGAAGATCTGCCGGGATGAGATGATCTGCGGCTTATAACTTTTACATGAATAAAATGTTATGAGTAATAATGCTAAAAATAAGGTTATCTGTTTCATTCGGTTAGTACGTGCTGACAAGTTCACAAGTGCTGTTTTTTATAGGTTGTATTTTAGTTATTTGAACAATGATTGATGGTAGCGATCAGGTGGATTTGTATTTGTTGATCTTCGTTAGTCAAATGAAAGCCTCTGAAAATGCCTGAAATCGATCATCGTTATCGGATAACAAAAAAGCAGCTTGATGTAATCCAGCTGCTTTTTTGTTACTTGCTTTGCAATTGAATCGCGGTAGCATAATTAAATCTTGTACCCGGACTTCTCAGGGTGATCTGATTGTCATGTTGCGACCAATTCAAACGACCTTTATGGCCCAATATTGTTATTTTTTTTACCTTAAAATTGTCAGGTACCTCAAAGACATATTCATTCGGCTGTTGGTAAGTATCTCCCTCCGACAGGTGGAATACATTGACGATTTTATTGTCTTTACTTCGGGTATAATAATAATCACCTTGATGGTAAGGCGCAATGGTACGTGTAGCGTATACAGCACTTTGGTTGATCTTCATCCAAGCGGCCAATTCGTTTAAACGATCATATGCAGCCTGATCGTAGTCTCCTTTAGGGCCAGGAGCAATGTTCAGCAAATAGTTACCACCACGAGCGATAATCTTGACAAGAGTTTCGACGATTTTCTTTGTTGGCTTATAATTATCGTTGGGAACATAGCTAAACGAGTCACCCATAGTAATACAGCTTTCCCAAGGAATGTCCAGGGGATGTTCAGGTATGGCCTGTTCCGGTGTGACATAGTTTTCCCAGTTACCGGGAACGGTGCGGTCTACGACAATGATTCCGGGCTGATTTTTTCGGGCCATGCCACCAATGCGATCCATATCAATATTTTGTTCAACTTTGATGGTTCGTTGCCAGTCTACAGATTGATCAATCGTTTTGAATGGACGTACCCAACCACCGTCCAACCATAAGATATCGACTTTGCCATATTCAGATGTAAGTTCATTGATTTGGTTGTAGGTATAGTTTTTGAACTTTTCCCAACGTTCAGGATGCTTTTGGGGATCATAGTTTACATTGCGATCTTTTGGCGGGAAATAACTCCACCAGTAATAATCCGTATGCCAATCCGGTTTTGAAAAATAAGCTCCGATTTTGAACCCGTCATTGCGAAAAGTATTGAATATTTCTTTGGTGACGTTAGCTTTTGGGTTTGAAGAGAAAGGGGTTTTGCTGGAAGTAATTTTATAATCCGATTCCTTGGTGTCAAACATGGCGAATCCATCGTGATGCTTGGTCGTAAAGACCACATATTTCATTCCGGCTGCTTTGGCGGCATCGGCCCATTTTTGTGGGTTGAAATCCGTAGGATTGAATGTTGTCTGTAGATTTTCGTAGTTCTTTACGTATTCGTTGTAAGTTGCGCCATGTTCAGGCTTGCGTTGTGTCCAGCCCTCATCTTCCGGACATAAACTCCAGCTTTCAACAATCCCCCATTGACTGTAGGTCCCCCAGTGCATGAAGAGACCAAATTTCATGTCTTGCCATTGTTCGAGGGTTTCGATCACCTGCGGATCGGTAGGTTTTTGATAGCCACCCGACACATTATGGGCTTGACCAAAGACTAAAATAGAGGTCGTAGCCAAGAGTGCGGTTGATATAATGGTTGTCAGTTTTTGCATGTATAAATATAATGAAAATGATAAAAAGAAAGCCACTTGAAGGTGGCTTTCTGTAGGAGATGTAGTGTCGATTAATTGACGTCCCAGAAAATTTTGGTTGTTCGTGTGTCCTTTGATCTTACGGCTTCGTAATTTTTACTATTATTTGATACCTCTGAAGATGGATAATTCAACCTCATAGGTGGATTCGCGAAGTTGACAAGCCCAGCTACTGGAAAGGTTAGCACTGGATAGCCTGTTCGTCGTAATTCGGACCAAGCTTGTTGTGCCTGTAGAAAACCATAGTGCAACCATTTTTGCGTATAGATTAACTCAAGGTCTTTATTTTTATCCCCTGTGAATGTTATCGTGGATTTATCAATAAAATCATTGATGACATTGTCGGCAGGTTTAGTTTCGGTTTTTAAACCGGACTTATTTATATTGTTCAAATAATAGTAGAAAGATATTGACTGTTTTACAGCTGTATTATAAGCCTCTTTAGCTGCAGCACTTGATCCCCATCTTAACTGAGCTTCGGCTTTAATAAAGTTGGTTTCACTGGCTGAAAATACGATACCGGGAAGTTCTTTGTTGTCAGCAAATGTTGTGGAATCCAAAATAGAATAGCTTTGATAGTTCTTTTCCATCTCGGTGGAAGTAAAAGTAATCGGCATGGCTTTATACTCTTTGTTTGGTATAAATTTATTATCCACAGTTACTCCAAATTTGTCATAAAATACCGGAATACGGGGATCCTTTGATGGTAACATAACCTTGTTTAACATATGGTCAGTTGCATAATGATTAGGCCCCTCAATCAGCCCTTGTCTTAATGTACCTGTATAGTTTGTCAATGGAGCCAAAAGGATATCTTCTGTTTTTGGATCATAGCTGCCATTATTGTTTCCATCTGCTAATGGAAATTGACTTGGGTTATTTAGGATCTCCAATATCTCCGTGCGTGCTTTGGCTTCGTCGACATTGGAAATTCGCAATAATAAACGAAGTCTCAGCGAGTTTGTGTACTTTCTCCATTTACCGACATTACCGCTGTTTAATATATCATATTTGGCGAATTCGGGATTAGATTCTACGGTATCGAAATAGGTGTTTATCTCCTTTAAATCCGATATGAATTGATAATACAGCTCTTTTTGATCATCAAATTTTGGAAGTTTGATCACATTAGTTGAAGGTAGGCTGCCTGCTTCGCTGAACGGGATATCGCCATAGTTGTCTACTAACTTTGAAGCCTCGTCTAAGACAACTACTTTTGCTGCCTGCAAGATAACTTTGGCATTAGCTTTTTCTTCCTCAGGGAGTGCAGCATAGGCTTTTTCCATGGCTCTATAGATGCCAAGTACGCCTGGTGAATAGAAATCTACCCAATAATCATATGAATAGCCATCATTTGGCTGATACATGGAATTGGATGGGATAAAAGATGCTGTTTGTGTATAAATTGCCTGATTTGATAAAATGAAAGTTCTATAATGCCAATAGGAAGGTCTCACCCGGTCATTATTTAACAATTCGGCAAAGAATGCTGAAACACTGGCTTTTTCGGTAGCGTCTGGATTTTGAAATTTTTCATCCAATTGCTTTTTACAGCCTACCAAGGAGGTTAAAGCAGTCGTAAGTGTAAATATGGTAAAAAATATTTTTTTCATGATTTCAGTAAAAAGTGATTAAAAATTAGCGTTTAACGAAAAACCAAAGCTTCTTGTTGCTGCGGAGGAACCAACGTCAACACCCTGAGCCCACCAAGCATTTCCTACTGGAGCTTCAGGATCAAGATTTTTCAATGTTCGGTAGAAATAGAATAAATTTCTTCCGATTAATGAAAATCTAAGATTGTTCATTTTGATGCGTTTTGTAAAGCTGTCCGGGATCCGGTAACCAATAGAAAGTTCCCTTAGTTTAATAAAGTTATTGTCATAAACCGCACCTTTTTCAGACCAGGAGTCATCACCCCAGTTAAACGTATTGAAGTAATATTCCGCTCCACTTAAATGTACATCATTTGCTTTTCCAGTATTGGCATTAACACCCGGTAGCGTGATGCCACTTTCTCTGTAGGGAAGTGTGTTCTCATAAAGTCCGGAAGCCATTCCATACTTAAGATTTTCGGATACCATTTTACCGCCAAACCGGTAATCAGCAGTGAAATCTAAGCTAAAGTTCTTGTAGTTAAAGGTATTTGTCCATCCACCAATTGCTTTAGGCATAATATTGCCTACCATTTTATATTTGGATTTATCCATTACATAAAAGCCTTCATCCGATATCAGATTATTGCCATTCTCATCTTTAGCGATATCATATACATAGATATTTCCCAGAGTTTCTCCTGCTTTTGCCGTAATTTTTAATGAATTGGCATCAGCTGAGTAAAAAACCAATTCATCAACACCCGCCAATAATTCTTTGACTTTAGAGCGGTTGAAAGAATAATTTAGTCTGGAATTCCAAGTGAAATTTTCGTTTTGGATAGGCGTTCCGTTAATGGATAATTCCAATCCATGATTAGCTATTTTTCCAATATTTAGAAGCTGAGATGTTGCACCTGTTGATGCAGGTGTTGTCAACCCAAGAATTTGATCCTCGATATAGTTGTTGTAGTAACTTGCATCTAAGCCGATTCTGTTTTTTAGAAATTTCAATTCCAGACCGAACTCCATTTCATATTTCCTTTCCGGTCTAAGATCTAGATTACCATATCGGTTTTTGTACGTCAATGCCGGTATAGCTCCATTCACTGTTAACAAAGGCGCTTGAGTATAGGCGATATTGGCTTCGTAAATAGCAGCATCATTACCTACGATACCATACGAAGCACGTAACTTACCATAGGAAAACTTGTCGGATTTGATATTAAATGCATCACTAAAAATGAAACTACCACTTAGGGAACCATATTGGTAGTTGTTGTTTTGTGGAGGAAGAGTTGATGAGTATTCTGAACGGTATGTTCCATCAAGATAAGCAAAGCCCTTGTAACCGATGTTTAATGACCCAAAGTAAGCGTATTTAAGCATTTCCTTTCGAGCATTCGTCGTTGTAGCCTGCGCCAAGCTGTTGCTTAAACTAAACCAGTTTTCAGTAACGAGCCCAGAAGCGGTGCTTGAGGATTGATCATCGTAATTTTCTGACCGGGATTGAAAGCCAACACTAGCTGAATAGTCAAAATTTTCATTGATCTTATTGCTATATGTCATCATTAAATCGCCATATAAAATTGAATAGGCTCCTTTAGTGGTTGAATAGCCACCGGTACTGCTTGACGGCGAATTATACTTCGTTGCATTCTCTGTGTACTGCTTATTTGTACTGGTAGCAGAAGTAAAGTCATTCCCTATTCTTCCTCTGAATTTGAGGTGATCAACTACATCCCAATTTAATGTCGCGCTGGTTAAAATACGGTTTTCAACCTCATCATAACTGTTTTTATACTGATTCCAGAAATAATCCAATAGGTTTGATGCACGCATTGTGTAAATAAAATCCTCCGGACGGCCTGTACCAAATTTCGAATACTTATAGCCATCTGATGTTTGATAGGCTTTTTTCATGGCTGCCATATCCTCCGTTCTACTGAAGAATCCATCAAAACTACCTAGTACCTGTCCTAAAAGGTATGTTCTATTGTGCGTGTTGGTGTTGATATAATTCGCGACGATATCTGTGGATAAACGGTTACTTAGCTTTAATGAGCTATTTAAATTAAATGTATTTTTTGTCTGTTTGCTTCCCGGGCTGGTACTTTTATAATCCATGCGGGTTGCACTCAAACGATAATTGAGTTTTTCAGTCTGATTGGATATTCCGATGTTTGCGGTAGAATTATAACCTTTGTCGAAAACGTCGTAGTAATTGTTTTTACGCGCAACGTAAGGTCTAATCTGGCCATCCCACCAAAGAACATCTTCTCCCGTAAATTTGGGACCGAAGCTTGCGTAGGACCTAAAGTAAGGTCGTCGTCCAGTGGGTGACTTGGCATCCAGGATCCAACCTTCTTCGGTAGCGCCATTGGTGACGTTAATGCCGGCATCATACCCCGGACCATATTCGTTTTGAAATTTCGGTAAGAATGCGGCGCGCTCCAAGGATCCTGTGTAATTAAAATCGACACCTAGACCGCGTCCCTTAGTTCCCTTTTTTGTCGTAATAACAATCACTCCGCTCGCTGCATCTGAGCCATATAATGCACTTGCTGCAGCACCTTTTAAAATGGATATGTTATCGATGTCTGCAGGATTGATATCCAACATTCCGTTGCCGCGGATTCGTTGATCACGATCGAAGTTGTTGTTGTTGGCTCCAGCAGCCCCATTTTGCTGATCGTTTCGGATGATAATTCCGTCCACAACGTAAAGTGGTTGGCGTTGATAGTTTAATGAATTGATCCCACGGATCTGCACATTTACCGCACTGGCCGAACCACCAGGAGCAGTGGTGATTTTTACACCTGGTGCTTTACCGTATAATGCGGAACCGAAGTTGGTGTTTCCAGCTTTAGTAATTTCATCAGCCTTGATGTTGCTTACCGCATATCCCAAAGCTTTAGACTCGCGTTTTATACCCATCGCTGTTACAACGACTTCATCAAGGGCCGACGCATCGGGACTTAGTGTAACATTAATCGTTTTATTCGATCCAACCACAATTTCTTGGGCTTTGTATCCAACGATTGAAATTCTTAATGTTTCGCCTTGGGCCGCTTGAATGGTAAAAGAACCATTGGCGGTTGTCTGTGTGCCCTTTGTAGTTCCCTTTACGGTAACGGTCGCTCCAGAGACAGGACCATTAGCATCCGAAACAATCCCAGTGATGCTTTGCTGCGCATAGAGTGATGTGGCACTGAATAGTGTACATAAGGCCAATCCGGCAGCTCTTTTGTAAAATAGACTCATGTTTTAGGTATTTGTGTAAAATATTAGTTTATAATGCGTGCGATAAATTTTTCGATAACTAAAGCCGTTGTGCCCAGTTGCTGAGCGTTCCTGTGTAACGTTGAGATACTGAGGGTCGTTTTTTTTGCAATCTTTGGAATACTATATTCATTGACAGCAACCTGGATTTGTGGTGCTAAAATCTGACCTATTTCTGCACCCCTACCACTGATAATGATTCGATGGGGATTTAGAATATGGATAAGCGTAGATATTCCTTTTCCTAATAAATATCCAATCTTCCCAATATTATTAATGGCTATTTGATCCCCGATTTGTACTGATTTTATCAATGCTTCAACTTTATTGTTATGTTCTAGCTCTAATTTCTCATAGATTGAATATGCTCCCTTTTTGATATCTTTTTGGATATTTCGGATAGCAGCGCTAATTGATGCTTCGACTTCCAGACATCCTCTTTTCCCACACGAACATAACGTCAGGGTATCAGAAAGTGGGATATGACTGAATTCTCCAGCAAATCCGGAGGTTCCTTTGAATATATCGTCATTGATCAGTATACCAAGTCCAACCCCCCAATTAAGATTGATGACAAGTGAATGGCTGGAGTCTTGAGCTTCACCGAATTTTTTCTCTGCCCACGCAACACAACGGGAATCATTGTCTATAACAGTAGGGATGCCGAATTTAAGTTCAATTTGCTCACGGATGTTGTATAAGCGCGAATGTTCGTTATACGATTCGTTGAGTCCGGTTTCAGAATTGACAAATCCGGGCATGCTAATTCCGACGCCTATTATTAGCTGTTTATCTAGTTGATTTTCCGACAGAAAATTATCTAGGCAGTTTATAATTAAGTCTGGAGCATTTGTATCTCTTAGATCGATAGGAACATTATTCTCAGCGAAAAGTATTTCTGCTTTTAAATTGGTTGAAGCTATTGAAGTGTAGAACTGGTCAATGGATATACTTATGACGGTATGGGACAAGTCTTCATTTAGCCTATATTGGATTGCCTTTCTTCCCCCTGTGGAGGCTGCGTATCCCTTTTCAACGATAATGTCTTTTGCCAATAGGGCATTGAGTTGTTTTGTAACGGATGGAATGCTCCTTGATAGGGTATTAGCAATTTCCGAAATCGGTTGCATGGGGCGGTAGTACAAATTTTTTAATATATCGACAACCATATTAGTTCAACTTCAGTGAGTAGTGATTCGGTTTGTAATTTTAAAAAGACATTGATTTATCCAATATCCAAGTTAGTATGCACAATATTAGCCTCTTCTGATCCAGCCTAATCGGTGGATCATACTAATGATGATGCAATAAAGATATGTAGTATTTCTATTAAGTTCAAAATTCTTTTTAAATTTTTTAAAAAGAAGTGTCAAAAATGCAGGCGTAATATATAAGATGCTCCCTTCTGCCGTTAAATGGAGAATATTATGTGTAACAATTTGTCTATATTTATGTAAGGTTTGATCGGTTTCAAACCAGCTATTCTTCACAATTATAACAGTTATGAGAAAACATCAAATTTTTAAAAGCATGCTTTGCTTAGGCACTATTATATGCTTTGGCTTCACAAGGGCAGATTTAAATTCCAATGCCAAACGCGATTTACCAACTCTTTCTTCAAAAGCAAAAACGGTTGTTATGGCGGCTTTGCCAACGGTACTGAATGGGATATGGAGCGAATCTGCCACAATAGGTTCGGGTTCGATGCCGCCTATGAATTTCGTTGCTTTATACCCCAATAGATGTACGGATGCCATAGATGCGGAATGGCAGGTTTCCCCTTCGGCAACAATTACATACGATTCGGGATTAGATTGTCTCTTGGAAAACCATACTGGTGTACGGATACAATTTTCTAATAGCGGTACATATACAGTTTCGGCCCGGGTAAAAAATAAAGATGGGGTTTGGACGAATTGGGCTTATACGACAATTACTAAAATGTAGTATCGAATGAGTTTTTCAGGAATAGCTATTGGCGGCCAATTGGACGTAAAAATGCCCTATTAATATCGGGACAATTCAGGTCGTCAAAAGGTTTGTATTAAAAAATCTCGTATAAAAATGATATAAAAAGAGGAGATGTATCACAGATACATCTCCTCAAAATTTGACTTGTTGTATGAAAAGTCTATTTCTGTTTTGCCCACCAAAGTGGTGTCAATACTTTATCCGCGCCACCCAATAGCGATACTGCGTTCTGGTACTCCGCTGGATCAGTATCCCTAAAAGATGAAGGGAACGCTAATCGTTGTGGAAAGAACTTGATGTTGCTTGTCATAAAGTTCGCTGATGTAAGATCAGGTAAGTTTGGTAAAGCATTTTCAATCGCAGGATTCTCATAGAAAGGTAAACCCAGTCTTCTTTGATCATTCCAGGACTCTAATGGTAACCAAGGTAAATTGGCAATGAATTTTTGTGTAATAATCTTTGTCAATAAGTCATTGCGTACTGTACCGTTTTTGTAAAGTGAATTGACAGGGTATTTGATGCTTGCAGTACCCGGAGTGTTTGTGTAACCGTCAATATAATCCATAGTATGTGCGTCACCAGGTTCTGCTGTATGCGTAAAGCTAACAGATGTACCTACTCTATTATAATCGGTAGAGTTAAGGTATTCGGACGCAAATTGACCTACACCCCAGTAATCGAAATTTGCTTTGACACCATTTTCATAGGCTGCCTGTGCAGATGTTCCGGTTATCCATCCTTTTAGAGAAGCTTCAGCTAAAAGGAAATAAGTCTCCCAGTTGGCAAAGAAAATGCGACTATTCGCACTTCTTCTGAATTGAACTGCAATTGCAGGAACTTTACCGACCAATGTACTTCTAAGTCGGTTATTTGTACCTTTGGCAGCCCAGTCGCCCAATGAAAAGGCATTCCAGGTATATTTTGTGTTTACAGCAATTTTGGTATTGCCATTCACTAAGGTATCTACCGTTGTTTTAGAGTCATCGCCATTGTCGAAGAAATTCTGATTGTTAAAATCACCAGGAATAAAAAATGCCTTCAATGCACGTGGATCGATTTTATTCGGCAGACCATCCAACCAGTAACCTGCAGAAGGGTCATTGGTCATGCTAGTGAAATGATTACTGTAGCGTTTGCCGATGTAGTTTTCGGCTTTAATTGAAGATTTCAGATCTTGGGCAACTTGCTTTTCTGTTTGAATACCACCCAATCCCAGGTATAGGTTATTCAAGGTCGCCGAAAGTGCCTGATAATTCCAGCTGCGGCTCATGACGCCTGTCAAAGCATCCCAGCCATCTTTCTCGGCAACTGTAAAATTGTCCGCTGTATTGCTGATGTATTTATTGGTAGCCACAGCAGCCTCGAATTCTGATTTTGCTTTGTTCGCGTCAATCTCAGATAGGCGCATCGCCAATCGCATACGCATTGAATTCGCATATTTGACCCATTTCTCATCGTTAAACCCATAGGCACGGTCAAACTTCACGACATCGTCAGGAACTTTAATGCCCGGCTTTATTTTGGAAGTTGCGTCTTTAAGTTCTTCGAAAAGATAATAATATACATCTTTAACAGAACTGTATTTTGGATTCACACCTTCGGCAAATGCAATAGGGGTGGGGCCAAAATTATCCGTTACCTCACTGATCAGGTATGCTCTCCAGATACGGGAAATCTGCAGTAAATTATTGGTGTAATCTTTTGCGGATCCAGTATTGATTTCGTTAGTGGCAATCTCAATTCCTTTAGTTGCATTTTTGATCCATTCAGCGGAATATCTATAGTATTCTTTAGACCAATCGTCATTTACCGTTCCGGTCGCAAGACCGTTTGTCATATGTTGTCTTCCAGTAGTTTTCCAGTCGAGGACAAAGATGCGTTCAGCGATATTGGGATCTTGTTGTGCACCAGTAAGTGAGTTGTTAAAAAAGAATTCGATTTTGACTTGATCGTCGTTAGCCTTATAAGGGTTGACGTTCATCTCTTCAAATTTAGAGCATGAGCTGATTACTCCTCCCAAAAGAACTGCAAAACCTATTTTTGATATGATATTTTTCATGATTTATCGTTTTTATTGATTAGAAGCCTAAAGTAACATTAAGGAAGAATGATCTAGAAGTTGGTGTAGAGAAGTTCTCAAAACCTGTCGCATTTGAATTGATGGCAAATACGGATTCGGGATCTATCCCATTGGCGTAACTTTTAATCATCCAGACATTATTTGCTGTCAGGCTGACTTTGGCACGTTGTACAATGCTATTACCAAGTATGCTTTTTGGGAAATTATAACTCAATGTCACATTTCTCAAACGGATATTCGTTGCATCATACACATTTTGCTCTGTAATACCATAGTTTCCTGATGTGGAAGTTACTTGTGTCCAATACAATTGTTGCGTTGTTTGTACCGTATTTTTCGTGTAAGTTCCATTGGAGGCTATCACGCCGTCTACGACAAATGGATTACGTTCACCATTTGGCGCTGTGACAGCGGCGCTACCATTTGCCTGCAGATTTAGATTTGTTCCGGAGAAGAATTCACCGCCAAATCTTCCGTCCACCTGAAAGCTCAAGCCAAAGTTTTTGTAGGCAAAATTATTGTTCCAGCCTACCAATGCCTTAGGAGCTTGATTTCCGAGTTTGTGTAGACCGCTCGCCGCCTGTGGTAATCCACTGCCATTTAAAATCAATTGACCATTAAATTCACTGTTCGGATCTTCAACTCTTAGGAATTTAGTGCCGTAAATATCTCCATATAATCCACCTTCAAGGGCACGGATAGAGACGTTGTCATAAGATCCCAAGGGATACATGTCTACGCCGTCAGCGAGGCTGATGATTTTATTCCTGTTTCTTGAAAAGTTCAGGCTAGAATTCCAGATCAGGCCTTCCTTGTTGGTCAATATTCTTCCGTCCAATACGATTTCAAAACCTGAGTTTTGGATGTTTCCAGCATTGATTTTCTCGTATTCATAGCCGCTGTAAGGGTTCATTGGAAGATCTATCAGCTGGTTGGTTGCATTTGTTTTATACCAGGCAAAATCCAGTCCTAATCTGCTGTTAAATAATCTGGTGTCAAAACCAAATTCGATGGTTTTAATGAGCTCGCTAAGGATGCTAGGGCTATATTTGGTATTTCCCATGCCAGCAGTGGTATTGCCATTTGGATCTTTTCCAATGTTGTAAACGTTATACAATTGGAAAGATGGAAGATCGTTACCGACTTCGGCATAAGAGCCTCTTAACTTCGCGAATGATAACCAGCTTGGCAATGAACCGCCTGTCTTCGTAATCATATCTGAAATTACCCACGATCCACTTATGGATGGGTAGAAGAAAGATCTATTGTCCAACCCTAGCGCTGATGACCAATCATTTCTTCCAGTTACGTTAAAGAATAGGTAATTGTCGTAATTGATTTCCGCAGTAGCATATAGTGAGTTGATCTGCTTTTGCAATAAACTCTGTTCGATCGTAGGAAAAGATTTACTGTTGTTGATGTAGAACAGATTTGGTACTTGCAACTCTCCTGTACTTGCATCTATTCCTGTAGATCTCGTTTTCATGATCTGACCGAATACGGAAGCAGATCCGCCCCATTTCCCTATTAAATTATCTTTACGGGCATTTAATGCAACAGTGAAGTTGTTTTCAAAAAAGGTGTTTTTCCCGACTCCGTAACTACCGCCTGTAATCAACGGGCTACCACCATAAGTTTTGTTTTCATAATTGGTGGTATACTGATCACGACCGAATCTTGCTTCTGCATCTAACCAGTCATTGAATTTGTATTTGATGTTCCCATTCATGATAAAACGGTCACGAATGTCATTATTCAGACGGTATTTTTCCAGCCAATAGGGATTCATGGTTTTGTTCTCACTTGTTCCATACCAAGCCATATCGCCCACTGCGTTCAATGGGTTTTTAAAGTCCAGAATATTCATGGAACGAGGCATGGTAAACAAGGTGCTATAAACGTTTGAATTATTCTGGCCGGAAATAGGTCTGTTTTTGGCATTCATATTCATGTACTGCACTTTGACATCAGTGGTCCAGCGTTTGTCAGGGCCAAATGATGAAGTGACCTTAGTCATCAAATTGATTCGTTCCAATGAAGAGCCAGGAATTTTGCTTTGGTCGTTTAAATAGGTTGCAGACGAATAGATGTTGGTCTCGCCCAACTGTTGTTGAAAAGCAAGGTTTTGGGTGTGATTAACGCCTGTATTAAAGTATGCGCCAATATTGTCGTATACATTGGTCGCCTTATCACCCCAGCTCGTTGTGCTTATTGGGTTGTAAACACCGTCTTTTCCTTGTCCATAGCTATTTTGGAGCTTTGGTGTCATGAATATCGTTTCAAGGCCGATGGTTGATGAATACGTGATACCGGCCCCTTTTTGAGATTTACCCGATTTTGTTGTGATCACGATAGCACCGTTACCTGCTCTCGATCCATATAAGGCCGAAGCGGCACCGCCTTTCAGGACAGACATACTCTCGATGTCGTCGGGGTTGATGTCACCTAAACCACCACCCATATCCGTCGCAGGATTCCACATATCGTTATTTTTATCGCCATTTCCTTTCATACCACCAAGGAAATTGTTCATCGGCACACCGTCTACGATTATTAAGGGTTGGTTATCTCCGGTAAGGGAGTTGTTACCACGTAGTGTAATCTTGGTTGAAGATGCGGGACCCGCTGAGCCTTTGATGACTTGAAGACCAGAAACTTTACCCACTAAAGCATTGGCAACATTTGTCTCTTTGGCATCGGTAAGTTGTTCGGATTTAACTTCTTGAAAAGAATAGCCTAGTGTTTTCTTTTCTCTTTTTATGCCCATTGCTGTTACGACAACTTCTTCCAGTGCCGATGCATCTGCGGTTAATGTTACATTAATCGTTTTAGTTGAGCCAACCACGATTTCTTGAGCTTTGTATCCGACGATTGATAGGCGTATGGTTTCGCCAGGAGCTGCATCAATGCTAAACGATCCGCTTGCATTTGTTTGTGTAGCTTTTGAAGTACCTTTGACTGCCACAGTGACCCCCGAAATCGGCCCTTTGTCATCAGATACTTTACCTGTAATTGTTTGTTGTGCATAAAGGGCAGTAGCACTAAATATAGTGCCCAGTGCTAACCCCGCTGCTTTTTTGTAAAATAGACTCATTTTTTAGGTAATTAAGTAAGAGTTTAATTCGTTAAAATGCGATTGATATAATGTTCGACAACCAAAGCTGTTGTCCCTTTTTGTTGTGCAGTTTTATGTAACTCGGATATTTCTATTGCAGTCATTTTCGCTATTCTTGGAATGCTGAATTCATTGACGGCATTCTGGATCTGTGGCGCCAAAATATGTCCGATTTCGGCTCCACGACCGCTGATAATAACCTTATTTGGATTGAGGATATGAAGCAAGGTGGATATTCCCTTTCCGATCATAAAACCGATCCTTCCGATATTGTTGATAACTAATTGATCTCCAATTTTCGCAGCTTCTATAAGTGCGTTGTTTTTGTTGCTTTCGGTCTTAATGAGTGTGCTGTAGATGGAATATTCTCCCTGTTGGATTGCCATTTCTGTCTGCGCTATGGCAGATTTTAGCGATGCCTCTACCTCAAGACAACCCCTTTTTCCGCAGGAACATAAGCTATTGGTGTTAGACAATGGAATATGACTGAACTCGCCGGCAAAACCCGTGGCACCTGTAAAAATTTCACCGTTAATAATAATTCCTAAACCCACTCCCCAATTCAAATTGATGACTAGGGTATGTGTGCTGTCGACACCGCCGCCAAATTCCTTCTCGGCCCAGGCAACACAACGTGAATCGTTGTCGATGATCGTTGGAATATTCAACGCTTTTTCAATCAGATTCTGGAGATGATGGATCGGTTCGTTGTCAGGGAATGAATCATTAACACCGAGGGCCGTATTGACAAAACCCGGCATGCTGATCCCTATTCCTATAATTTTAGTGTTGTCTACATGGTGCCGATTGAGAAACACGTTAAGCGCCTCGAGAACTTTAGGTCCAGCAACTGGCTCACTGATATCCAACGCAATGTCGAATTGCTGATGCAGAATTTCCTGTCTCAGATTGCTTATATAGATGGATGTATAGAATTGATCAATGGATATGCTTACAATCAGGTGGTCGACATCGTCATTCAATGCATATAATGCAGCTCTCCTACCGCCTGTTGACGCTGCTAACCCCTTGTCGACAATGATACGCTGTTCTAATAGCTCATTGATTACTTTTGTAACAATAGGGGTGCTTTTTGACAGACTTTTAGAAAGTCCAGCAATAGACAGCTCCTTCAGATAATACAGATGTATAAGGATTTTCTCCTTCAATTCCATTACGTTATGTGGGTTTGCGTTAGTGTTTTCCCATTAGTGAGCGCTAAAGATATGTTATTTTTATATTAAGAGAAAATAACTTTTTGAATATTTTTAAAAAGTATTCTGTTTTCTGTGTTAAATTTTATTTTGTATTAAAGAAAAAACGCCCCAAATTTTGGGGCGTTTTAGAATGAATATGTACTATGCTTTTATTTTACATCCCACCAAACTTTTACTTTTTGCCATTCCGTACTATTAACTTCTTTCTTTGTGGCCTCTAATGTATTATCTCGATTATATTGGTATTCCTTATCCGCATAATTTAATCTTTTTATTACACCAAATTCTTTTTCATACAAATCGTTGTTTACCGAAGACTTTGGTGTAGCATCCGTTTGCCGTGTTAAAGCCCAAGCTTCATATGGTTGTCTAAAATTATCTAACCAACGCTGTGTATAGATTAATTTTAGCGCATTTGTAGTGCTTAATGTGGTGGAAAATGCTACTTTCGGATTAGCCAAGATGATATTTAATTGCGTGCTGGTGGGTAAAGAGGTGGGTTTGTTCTCTTTCCAGACGACGCTTTTCATCGCCATGGTCGTCCAAAAATTAATGGATGACCTGACACCATTTTCATACTCTGTTTTGGCTGTAGTTAAACTTGCTGCAGCCCCAATTCCTTTCGCCGCTGCTTCCGCTTTTAGAAAATAGACTTCTGCCGCAGTAATGATCAATTCCGGAATATTTTTATCGCGGCCAAAATAATAATTGAAATTCGAGATTAGGTTTCCTGCTCCCTTATTAGACCAATCATCATCTCTTCGCCGGTTATAGGGTTCACCACCATCGGACATCGCGACGTTTTGCGGTTTCGGTGCCCATTCATTTTTAGCATTTGTTTCAAAAAAGATTTTGGCTCTTGGATCGAAAATTCCAGAACCATCTTTATTATTATTGTTGCTAAGCATTTCCCAGGCGGTACTCCCCATGCGTAAATAAATTCCGGCATGAAATGACCATTCCCGCCATTCACCGGTGAAATTTTGTACAGCAGGCGTCAATCCGATATTTTCAATGTTTTCTAGAAGTGGTAAAGTTAATGCCTCTTGCACATGAGTGGCTGCAACAGTTCCATTGGCGTCACTCATACGTAGTGCATAGCGTAAACGTAAGGAGTTGCCAAATTTTTTCCATAAGGCAATATCGCTATTTAACATGGATTCTGATGTTCCTATATTAATCTGATCGGCAGAGCTGCTTAAGTTTGCTACTGCTGTTTTTAAATCATTTAATAAGCTTTCGTAAATACTTTTTTGATTATCAAATGCAGGTCGGTAATTGGTAGGACCTTGGTCTGCCATGCCGGCCTCAAAATAAGGGATATCGCCAAAGACATCAGTCATTTTAAAGGTCTTGTAGGCCTTTAGAATCGTGAGCATCGCCTGTATGTTTTGATACTTAGCTTTGTCTGGCGATTCATTGATCATTTTTTCGGTCAATCGAATGGAAATAAGAGCCCTATAGTAGTTTTCCCATAATTCGTTTGATGCATTTTGCATGGAATATCCCGAGTTTCCTACGGTTGTTCCTAGCTGTGCGATGGGGTAGATCCATGTATTCGCGGTTGCTTGTTCCTGGGCACCAAGTTCGATACTCGCCACAACGCCATTAAAAAGACTTTTTATATCCGCAGTTTGTGCGTCTTTCCAAGGCGCGTTCATTTCATCAAAATCTTTGGTACATGATGTTACTATTGCTGTTCCCAAAAATAGTGAACTATATAAGAGTGTTTTTAGATGTTTTCTTTTCATGATTTCCATTTATTAAAACGATGCACTAATGCTAAAGCCCAGAGAGCGAACACCCGGAAGGGCCCCGAACTCAATACCCTGTGCGTTACCGATTCCGTTAACTGCTTCTGGATTTAAATTATCCGGTAAACTGGTGTACAAATAAAATAAATCACGACCTATTAATGAGGCGGACATTCCTTGGAAAAATTTCGTCTTTTGAACTACAGATTTTGGAATCTGATAGGTTAACCGAACTTCACGAAGTTTTGCCCAGGAATTTTCCAAAACAGCCAAACTTCGAGGCATGGGGATATTTGACCAGGCTGCATAGGAGCCCGCGTATTTCCACATATAGTGAACGACATCTTTATTGTCTGTTCCATCGGCAAAGACGCCATCTAAAATTACACCATGGTTTGCTTTTGATCCATCGGGGTAGGTATACCCCAAGCCACCACCGTCTCTTTCCAACAGCGTTTCAGGAGCAAGACCATTTCCCATAGCTGTGGAATAACTTCCACTCCAAATATCCCCACCCCATTTGAAGTCCACTAAGGCATAAAATGAAAAATCTTTGTAGCGCAGATTTGTTCCTAGTCCCCCTGTTAATTTAGGGTTTGCGTTTCCGATTGGTACCTGATTCGTTGTAACTTTGTAATGTGTGCCTGTGGGATTACCTTGTCCATCCAATACCCGTTCTACAATCCGTTTGCCTGTTTTTTCATCATATTGAAAGTCTGTTCCATAAATTGTCCCGAAGTTGTCGCCAACTTTAACCTTCATCGTTACCCCTTCGTTGCCAAACATTTCATCCAAGTAATATTCGTCAATTCCTGGAGCCAGCTTAATAAGTTTGTTTCTATTTTGCGCTCCGTTGAGCGTCAGATCCCACGAAAAATCCTGTGTTTTTATTGGTGTTGCTCTTAACGTAAATTCTATCCCTTTATTTTGGAGTTCACCGGAGTTTGTTCGTACACCTGTAACACCAGAAGAAGGGGCGACATTCAAGTCGATGATTTGATCCGTGGAATTGACTTTGTAATAGGTAAAGGTTAATCCAAGCCGATTTTTCAAAAAGCTCAGATCTGTTCCGAGTTCATAAGAAGTGGAGCGCTGGGGTTTTAGTAAATCTACAGGTAATAAATTATTTGAAATCTTACGGAGAGCTTGGCCATTGAATGTTCCGGTACTGTAAATATAGGATGTCTGATACGGTTTAGTTCCGATGGCACTTTTCGCAAATGCAGCCCTTAATTTTCCATAATCTAACCAACTGGGTTTGTTTGCCCATTTTTCGGTAAAGACATAGCTTAAAGATGCTGCTGGATAATTATAGCTTCTTGTTTTGCTAGGCAAAGTTGAAGCCCAATCATTTCTAAAGGTTCCTTCGAAGAAGAGGAAATTGTCATACGAGATATTGGCAATTCCAAATAAAGAATTTATCTGTTGTTCCATCCGTTCCTCGGTAGGTATAAAACCAGATACGGTACCGTTTTTATTGATATTGGCTAAATAAAATAAAAATGGATCATTGAACGGACCGTCATTAAATCCTTGGATACCTCGATAATTGGATTTCCAGGAACTAGCTCCTGCCGAAATACTACCGCTAAATTTGGATCCATTGAGATTCTCTTTATGTGCTGTTGCCAAAAAGTCGAGATTTCGATCAGTCGTTTTATATAGCTCGTGTCCATATTTTCCTTGTAGCCCTTCTTTATCGGTCGGATAGGACTTTTTGTCAAATTCATCTGAAGAAAAGTTTCCAGAAGCTCTACCCATTAAAGTTAACCAATCTGTTAATTCAGCGTTTAATTTAACTGTTCCTAATAGTTGATCACGATTTAGTTCAGTATTGTTCATGAAAATATTCCAATAAATATCCTTTCCGTATCCACCGTAAGGATATCCCATATTGTAAACCGAACCATCTAATAAGTTTTTACTGCCATCTGGATTTCGATAAATGTCCTTTTCTAGATTTTTATAATCCCGTGACATACCATAAGTTGAAAATTTACCCCAAGAATTATTGCTATTTCCCACATCAGGAGAATTAAGACGATAGAAATTAATATAGCTTGCAGATACATCTGCGGTAACTTTCTTTGATATTTTTACGTTTGTCCCTAAATTGAAAGTGTTGTTATTAAAATTACTATTGGGAATGATTGATGTATTGTTTTGGCGAGTATAAGATAAGCGTACACTTCCAAGATCATTAGCTCCACTAAAAGCAACATTATGGGTTTGTGTATTACCCGTACGGTAAAATGATTTGATATTATCGGGTTGTGGAGAGTAATTCCTTTTTGTTCCATCCCACCATAGAATTTCCTGACCTTTCATTTCGGCGCCCCATGAAGCACCTGTTCCATACCAGCTAAAATAATCCCAGGTATTTTTTCCTCCAGGGACAGTCCCGTGACTAAGCCATTTCTGATCAGTGATATTTGTTCCGGACCAAGGGTCTGCACCTGGGTATCTTAACTGACCTTTAGCGTCTACAGGTAATGTTGGAATGGCGGAATATAGCGCGATCGCTCCTCCGTATCCGTATTTATTTTGCATTTCTTGATAACGGAAGGGCTCGTTGGAGCGAAATGAGTAGTTATAGTCAATTCCAAGTCCCTCCTTTAGCTTACCTTTTTTTGTTGTAATTAAAACAACACCATTGCCACCTCGTGCGCCATACAATGCGGCCGCAGTAGGTCCTTTTAATACACTTACATCTTCAATATCATCCGCATTGATAAAATTTAATATCGAACCCCAGTCCTGATAGGATCCGCTTGCTTTGGTAATGTCATTTCCCTTACTTGTAATTTGATTGTTATCTATGGGCATGCCATCGATGACATAGAGCGGTTGATTTGCTCCGGTTAATGAGGCTGCACCACGTATAACCACGCGTTGCGATCCGCCTTCAACACCATTCGACATGCTGATATTCATTCCTGAAACTTTTCCCATTAGTCCGGTGGCAACAGTTGGTGCATTTGTTTGTGTAAGTTCACGACCACCAACTTTTTGTACCGAATAGCCCAGTGATTTGGCTTCGCGTTTGATTCCTAATGCTGTAACGACAACCTCATCCAGGCTTGAATCATCGTTAGAGAGGGTTACATCGATAGTTTTTGTTGCATTGACTTGAATTTCCTGAGGTTTATATCCGACTATGGATATACGTAAGGTTTCTCCTTGGCTGGCTTGGATCGTAAAACTTCCGTTTTCATTGGTTTGGGTAGCTCGATTTGTTCCTTTTACGGAGATTGATGCGCCAGCAACTGCTCCGTTTGCATCCCTTACTGTACCAGTAATAGACTGCTGTGCATAGAGCGATGTGACACTAAAAAGTGTGCACAAAGCTAACCCTGCAGCTTGTTTTTGAAGTAGACTCATAATGTAGGTGTTTGTATAAAAATAGTTTAGTTAATAATATTATCAATCAAGTGATCTGCAACCAAAGCAGCAGTTCCCATCTGCTGTGCATCTTTGTGAAGAGACGAAATCTCTATTTTTGTCATTTTTGCTATTTTAGGAATGCTAAATTCATTGATAGCAACTTGAATTTGGGGTGCTATGATGTCACCCACTTCTGCCCCACGGCCACTAATAATTATCTTGTTGGGATTGAGAATATGGAGTAAGGTAGAAATACCTTTTCCGAGCATGTAGCCGATCTTTCCTAGGTTATTAATCGCAATTTGGTCGCCCAATTTTGCCGCTTCGATCAATGCATCTGCTTTATTGGAACTTGCTTTAACAAATGTTGAGTAAATCGAATATTCGCCATTCTCAATATCGGATTCCGTGTTTTGTATTGCAGCGTTCAATGACGCTTCAACCTCCAGACAGCCTCTTTTTCCACAGGAACATAAGGTGTTTTTGTCAGATAACGGGATGTGGCTAAATTCACCCGCAAAACCTGTTGCACCTTTAAAAATCTCGCCATTTATGATGATCCCTAAACCAACGCCCCAGTTTAGGTTGATGACGAGTGTATGTGCAATGTCCACACCGTGACCGAATTCTTTTTCTGCCCAGGCGATACAACGGGAGTCATTGTCGATGACAGTCGCCACTTTTAGCTTTTCTTCAATTTGTCTGTAGAGGTGGTGAAGGGACGAGCTTTTAGGATAAGAGTCGTTAATTTTTTCCTCCGGATTAACAAAGCCCGGCATACTAATACCCACTCCAATAATGTTTTTTCCGTCTATCTGGCTCTCTTTGATAATATCTTCTAGCTTCTGAAGAATGGTTTCGCCAGCATTCTGTTCTTTGAGATTAATGGGTACATCTTTTTGTTGGGCGATGATATTATGCGCTAGATCAGATATAGTGAAAGAACTATAATATTGGTCAATTGCGATACTAATGATAAGGTAGGGAAGAGTGCTATTTAGACCGTATTTGGAAGCACGGCGCCCCCCTGTTGATTCGCCTAAGCCGTTATCAAGAATAAGTTCTTGTTTGACCAGTTCGTTAATGTTCTTTGTAACGATCGGTGTGCTTTTTGAAAGATTTTTTGAGATATCCGCAATGGATTGCGTCTCGTTGTAATATAATAATCTTAATATGTCAGCTTTCATCGGTATAATTGGCTTGTGAAAGAATCGGTTATAATTGTATGATAAAGATAAAGCATTTTGTGCATAAGTTCAAAATACTTTTTAATTTTTTTTAAAAAGTAGAAAGCCTAGACGTGATTCTAGACTGTCGGTAGTAGCAAACTTAACACAGGGTAAGTTTCGAAATATATAGCTACTTCATAGAATAATTTATTATTAAGTTCCAAATACTTTTTAAAAAAAATAAAAAGAACTCCTGTTTGTGCGATAATTAATTGAATTATGCATAAAAATGAATTCGTTAATACCTATATTTACTAGCTAATCACTTAATTTATGATGAAACAACGTTATTATTCCTTGGATGTGTTTCGTGGGGCTACTGTGGCACTGATGATTATGGTTAATAATCCGGGGACTTGGGCGCATATGTTCGCGCCGCTGAAACATGCAGCCTGGCATGGCTGTTCTCCTACGGACTTGGTTTTTCCTTTTTTTCTATTCGCAGTAGGAAATGCCATGTCCTTTGTGATTCCTCGATTGCAGGAAGCTGGCCCCGCGGTTTTTTGGAAGAAGGTACTTAAACGCACGGTTTTAATTTTTGCTATTGGGCTTTTTATTAACTGGTGGCCTTTTATTAAATGGGAGGGGGCAGAACTGGTTTTTAAACAATGGGTAGACCCCAATGATCCGAGCCGGGGGATTCGTATCCTTGGTGTGCTGCAACGTATTGCAATCGCTTATTGTTTTGCCTCTATATTAGCGTATTACTTTAAAGAAAAAGCAATTATTTGGATTTCTGCTGGTATTTTATTGCTGTATTGGGTTGTCTGTGCACTGGCAGGGGGAGCTGATCCTTATAGTTTAGAAGGGTGGTTTGGTACCAAGCACGATATCGCGATATTGGGTCTGCCGCATATTTATAAAGGCGAAGGTGTTCCATTCGACCCAGAGGGATTGATGAGTACCCTACCGGCGATCGTACAGGTTGTGTTTGGTTATCTGGTCGGTGTATTCATAAAAAAACAGGGTCAGGTGGACTGGTTATGGTCTAAAGTACCTGCCTCAAAAGAACCTCATATTAAATTGTTGGCCGGGATGTTTGTTACTGGTTTTATCCTTGTAGTTCTGGCCTGGATCTGGGCGCTCGGCTTCCCGATCAATAAAAAAATCTGGACGAGTTCCTATGTGCTCTATACAACAGGACTGGCGACAATGACAATTGGCGGTATGATTTGGTTTATCGAGGTGCAGGGTGTCAAAAACAAACTCACTCAATTTTTTGATGTATTCGGCAAGAATCCGTTATTTATTTTTGTGTTGAGCGGAATCCTGCCCCGTTTTCTCGGTTTATTCCGGATCCCCGATGGATTGAAGGATGACGGAACACAGAAATATACCGACGCTTTTGCCTGGTTTTATAAATATGTTTGCGCCAAAGTTCCTGGAATTCCAGAAGTCGGATCGTTTGTGTATTCGCTGTGCTTTTTGACACTCATGTGGGTGATTTGCTACTGGCTGGACAAGAAGAAAATATATGTCAAAGTGTAATGGAAGTGAAGAAGTTATGAGCATAATTTGTTCGTCTCAAAAAAAACGCTACCTTTGCACGCAATTAATAAATTTTTTAACGCTTTAATATTATTCAAGAGATGTATTTAAGTAAAGAGTACAAAGCTGAGATCTTCGCAGAATTTGCTGGATCAGCTACTAACACTGGATCTACAGAAGGTCAAGTTGCTTTATTCACGAAGAGAATCGCTCACTTAACTGAGCATTTGAAAAAGAACAGAAAAGATTTCGGTACACAACGTGCCCTACAAATGTTGGTAGGTAAACGTCGTTCATTATTGGCTTATCTTTACAAAAAAGATATTAACCGTTACCGTGCGATCATCAAAGGTCTAGGTCTACGTGATATCATCAAATAAGCTTTTGTACAAAGGTTTTTTAAGAAAGCCATCCAATTTTGGATGGCTTTTTTTTTACTATCTGTTATCAAATCGGCAGGGAAGAAGTATACAGTGCTATCAGGCAGGTATGCTGCTGCATGAAGAGAAAGGGATGATAAGCTTCTATCTTGAGGATAAACGCGATAGAGCTACAATGAAGCTATTAGATGGTAATGAAAGAAAATTAAAGTAGGAAAGCGGGAAACTGGTTTCTTGAGGATGTCTAGTGTCGGCCTTCGGCTGGCGGAGTGCTTTAATAGGGGACAAGTTAATACCTGGTTATTGCCAAGTTCGACCTGTAAGCAGATTAAGTGCACAGTGAGTCCACGTTGAGTCCACCTTTTAAGGTGCTTTCACTGTGCCTGCATGTTTTTTACAAGTCGAGAACAGGGCGGCCTTGGGGCGAACTTGGTCATAAGCTATTTACAACAACGTCCCTTGAAAATTGCAAGGTTCATAATCTATTAATGGTATAAATAAAGCCGATAAGCAAATTCCCCTATAAGATCAACGTTTCAATACCTATTCGAGTAAACCAGCAATCGCAGGTGGGAGGTAAGCGATATGCAAATTGGATGGGTTCGAAAACAAATGTAGCGAAGTGTTAGTATTTGATTATTTAGCCTGATGTTAATTGCATTAATCTTAATATTTTAATTTACCTTTGTGCTGAAATCTAACGTATTTAAAATATAGGCCCGCTGCCAACAAGATGAAAAGCGTGTCAAAAATAAGATTAAATGAATTACAACGAAATTAAAACAACCATCGATATGGGTAATGGCACCCAGATCGAATTGTCTACAGGAAAATTGGCAAAACAGGCTGATGGTGCTGTGGTATTAAAACAAGGTGATACGATGTTGCTTGCAACTGTCGTTTCTGCCAAAGAAGCTAAATCTGGTGTTGATTTTTTACCACTTTCGGTAGATTATCAAGAGAAATATGCGGCTACTGGCCGTATTCCGGGTGGCTTCCTACGTCGTGAGGCTAGATTATCAGACTATGAAGTATTAATTTCCCGTTTGGTAGACCGTGCACTACGTCCATTATTCCCTGAAAACTATCACGCAGACACACAAGTTGCCATCAGCTTGATTTCGGCGGATAAAGATATTATGCCTGATGCGTTAGCAGGTCTGGCAGCATCCGCTGCAATTGCGGTTTCTGATATTCCTTTTAATGGTCCTATCTCAGAAGTTCGCGTAGCGAAAATCGACGGTCAATTGGTCATCAATCCAAAATTATCTGAACTTGAAAATGCGACTTTAGAATTTATCGTTGCTGGTTCGGCTCAGGATATCGGTATGGTGGAAGGTGAAGCAAAAGAAATTTCAGAAGCTGAAATGGTTGAAGCGATCGCTTTTGCACATGAGGCTATCAAAAAACAAGTTGCAGCACAAGTAGAATTGGCTAATTTGGTCGGTAAAACAGTGAAACGTGAGTATAATCACGAACCTGAAAACCTTGAATTGAGAGCTTCCATTTTCGCTGCTACTTATGATAAAGTATATGCAATTGCGAAATCAGCTTCAGCGAAACATGACCGTTCTGAGAACTTTGCAAAAATTGCGGAAGAATACAGAGCGACAATGCCTGAAGAATTGGATGATGATACCGCATTCTTATTCAAAAAATATTTTCACGATGTTCAGTATGATGCTGTCCGTAATCTAGTTTTGGATGAAGGCATGCGTTTAGATGGCCGTGACGTACGTACAGTACGCCCGATCTGGTCTGAAGTGGATTATCTGCCTGCGGCACACGGTTCTGCCGTATTTACACGTGGTGAAACACAGTCATTGACATCGGTTACTTTAGGTGCTAAAGACGATGAGCAAATGATCGATGGTGCTTTTATCAACGGTTATAACAAATTTATCCTTCACTATAACTTCCCTGCGTTCTCTACAGGTGAAGTAAGACCAAACAGAGGTCCTGGTCGTCGTGAAGTTGGTCACGGTAACCTGGCGATGCGTTCATTGAAACAGGTCCTTCCTGCAGATAACGAAAATCCATATACAATCCGTGTGGTTTCCGATATTTTGGAATCCAATGGTTCATCCTCAATGGCGACTGTATGTGCCGGCACATTGGCGCTTTTGGATGCTGGTGTGAAATTGAAAGCGCCTGTATCGGGTATCGCAATGGGATTAATCTCCGATGAGAAAACTGGTAAATATGCAATTTTATCGGATATCTTAGGGGACGAAGATCACTTAGGTGATATGGACTTTAAGGTAACCGGTACGGAGAAAGGTATCGTTGCTTGTCAGATGGATTTAAAAATCAATGGTTTGAAATGGGAAGTGTTGACACAAGCTTTGGACCAAGCGAAAGAAGCGCGTTTACATATCTTAGGTGAAATGAAGAAAACCATTTCTGCTCCACGTGAAGACTATAAACCACATGCACCTCGTATCGTTCAATTGTTGATCGATAAAGAATTTATCGGTGCTGTAATCGGCCCTGGTGGTAAGATTATTCAAGAAATGCAACGTGAGACCGGTGCAACGATTTCTATCGAAGAGGTTGATAATAAA
This sequence comes from Sphingobacterium sp. DR205, assembly GCF_011064245.1. Taxonomy (NCBI): domain Bacteria; kingdom Pseudomonadati; phylum Bacteroidota; class Sphingobacteriia; order Sphingobacteriales; family Sphingobacteriaceae; genus Sphingobacterium; species Sphingobacterium sp. DR205. Next base: position 942,352 of record NZ_CP049333.1, read on the forward strand.
GGTGTCGTACAAGTATTTGCGGATAATAAAGCTGCAATTGACGATGCTGTAGGTCGTATCAAAGCGATTGCTTCTAAACCTGAAATTGGTGAAACTTACGAAGGTAAAGTAAAATCAATTATGCCATTTGGTGCATTCGTTGAAATTATGCCGGGTAAAGATGGTTTGTTGCACATCTCTGAAATTGACTGGAAACGTCTTGAAACAATGGATGGCATCTTCAAAGAAGGTGATAAAGTAACGGTTAAATTATTGGATATTGACAAACAAGGTAAAATGAAACTTTCTCGTAAAGCTTTATTGCCTCGTCCTCCAAAAGAAGATAAACCAAAACAAGATAAGCCAAATGGCGAAGCTCCAGTAGCCGGTGCCGGACAGGAATAAGCTTGTTCTTTAACTTAATATATAAAAGCCCGCTATGTAGCGGGCTTTTTTTGTGCGCTAAATTTGATTAACTTGGTACTATCTATTAATTATGGTCCGAATATATTGTTTTCTATTTTTATCGGTATTATATCGGCCGGTTGTGGCCCAAGTATCAAAAAATACTGATACAAGCCATATCTATACGGCTGTGGATATTTTTCTTGTACCGAAAGAGGGAATGAATAATTTTAAGATCCATTGGCTAAATTATCTAAAAGAAGCTAAGCGGGACGGCCGATTGGACAAAGCGATACATGCTGACCATATATTTGAGGTACTCGTCACAAAAAACGGATCACTAATGGACAGGGGAAATGGTGCTAAAGATCTGGTTCTACTTGATTTTCTAAAAATGCAAAAAAAATGGAGTCCGGGGATTCAATCGGGGCGCCCGATATGCTATCTTTTGAAACTCAAAGTTCCGAAAGAATTGTTTGATCAGGTCAAGATGGAAGAGCTGCTTGTTCAAGGCGATTTGGTCAAGCAGGAACTTCTTGAACAATAAACAAAACAGGCTGTCATTTCGACAGCCTGTTTTGTTTATTATAGCATAATAACGCCTTTTATCTTGGCGACTTCTTTGTAGAAGTAAATGACCTGATCTGCATCTTTTACATTCAGGCTGACCGTGATCGAGGTGTATTTGCCTGTTTTGGAATCCTTGAAGTCAAAACGTGCATCCGTATCATCAAATACACTTTGAATCTGATTGAAATGATCCTGATCTTTTGGTAAGATAAATTTGTACGTATAGTCTTTTGGAAAGGTTTCCAAGTCTTCTAATCTTTCTTTAAAAGTTTCATAGAAGTCTTTAGGATTCTCGCCTCCATCAGGGATGTCTTGTATGTTGATGTTTTTGTAATCTGCCATTTTTTGTTCTCCTTAATTTATATAGGTATTAACAAATATTAATCCACTAATGTTATGCTGACAATTTTTCAGTTAATTATTGTCAATACTTGATGGCCTGTCTGCTTTATTTTTTCCAAAGTTCTTATTTGGCGTGGCGCTCATCTCGATCTCCATCTGACCCCCCTGTAGCAATTGCGCGTGTGTGATAAAAGTCTTGCTGTAAGGTTTTCCATCCAATTTGATGGATTTGATGTACGGGTTTGCTTTGCCTTGGTTTTTCACCGTTATTGCTAGGGTTTTACCATTTGGCAAATTGATGTTGGCGCGTTCCATCATCGGCGAGCCAAACACATAAACACCGCTCATCGCATTCAGCGGATAGAATCCCATTGCGGAGAAGACATACCAGGCGCTCATCTGACCGACGTCATCGTTACCACAGAGTCCTGCCGGTGTATTTGTATAGAAATCGGTCATCGCTTTACGCGCTAACGCTGCACCTTTCCATGGCTGTCCTGCATACGCATACAAATAAGGGATATGGTGATTGGGCTCATTGCCTTGCGCGTATTGTCCGATTAGTCCCGAGATATCTGGTGAGGCTTCGCCACCCAAATCCGAGGACATGGTTGTGAAGTAATCCAGTTTCTTCAAAAATTGTTGTTCACCACCAAAAAGATTGATCAATCCTGTGACATCTTGTGGTACCAACCAGGTATATTGCCATGCATTGCCTTCACAGTAATCGTTTTCACGGTGCTTGGCCATTAGTGGATCAAAGGGACGGCGGAAGTCGCCATTAACTTTTTTGCCGACAAAGTGGCCAACTTCTTTGTCAAAATATTGTTCGTAAAGCTTATAGCGTTTTTTGAAATAGGCGGCATCTTCTGTTTTACCAAGTTTCTCTGCTATTTTATAAGCACCAAAATCAGCGATAGCATATTCCAGTGCCCAGGCTACCGATTCATTCGGCATGCTGTCAATAGGGATATAGGTCAGGTCACGTGCGTATTTTAGGCCGTGATCATTGCCCATTGCTGTGGTCTTAACAGCTTCCCATACCAAAGGATAATCTTTCTCGTCAATGATTCCTTTTAAGAATGCATCGGCGATCACCGGAATAGCTGGCAGACCGACCATAGTATTGGTCTCATTGCCCTGCAGATGCCACATCGGTAACTTCCCTTGCTGTTGATAGATGGCAAGCATTGTCTTGATAAAATCCTGATTGATCTTACGGTCCTCAAGGATAGTCATTAAAGGATGAAGTCCGCGATAAGTATCCCATAAGGAGAATACGGTGTGATTGACAAAATCCTGCTTTTCGTAGACTTGTTTATCAGTACCCATATAATCGCCGTTTGCATCGTTGAAAATCGTAGGCGCGAAGTAAGTATGGTATAGCGCTGTGTAAAAGATCGTTTTTGTATCCTTATCTGCTTCAAACTGAATTTTGTTTAAGGTTTTGTTCCAGCGTAGATCTGCCTCCTGTTTTACTTTTTCAAAATTCCAGCCCGAAATCTCGGCATTAATATTATTTAGCGCATTGCTGGAGCTGACGGGTGAAATACCAACTTTAAGTTCAATGTTTTTATTTTTTGCGGCATCGAAAAAAAGTGCCGCTTTAATTGCTTGTCCCTTGAACGTGGTCTGACCAAATTTTTCGTCTTTGCCATCAAAGAATCTAACCTTTTGAATCGGTTGCGAAGTTTTTATGGCAAAGTATAGTTTTTGATCAGTTGCCCAGCCGGTAGAAAAGCGGTAACCAACGAATGTCGAATCATTGACTTGTTTGATATAAGTATCTGTAGGTTTATCCCAGTTGATATGATAACCCAGATCTACCAAAATATGGGCATTATCTGTTTTTTCGTAATGATATTGGTGATAACCGACGCGTTCTGTTGCTGTGAGATTGGCCTGAACTTTATAGTCATCCAGATAGGCACTGTAGAATCCAGGTTTAGCGACTTCATTTTCTTTTTTGAAGGATGAACCATAGCCAGTATTCATCTTATTGAATTCTGCTGGCGTTAATTGCAGTTTGCCATTCGCCGGAACAATCATCAGATCATTTAGATCGCCAATACCTGTTCCACTCAAATGCGTATGTGTAAAACCTAATATTTCCTGACTTTTGTAATTGTATCCGCTGCACCAATCCCAACCATTGAATTTATCCCAAACCTGTGGTATTTGGGTTGGGCCAAGTTGTACTGCACCTAAAGGTACATTGGCTCCGACAAAGACGTGTCCATGGTCCGCTGAGCCAATAAAGGGATTGACATATTGTGTTAAATTTTGTTGAGCTTGAACGCAAAATGGTAAGATTAGCGTGCCCAACACTGTTGTGATAAGCTTATTTCCTGTCATAGGTGTTGTATTCGGGTATTTGAAACTGCCTAAAATTAGTAAATAAAACCTTTTAGCGCAATTTTATTATTATTTTAGTAAATTGTCGTTAAATTTTTTACTTTAGTAATCTTCGAAATAAAACTTAACAAACCTACTCTACATGAAGAAACGTATTCTAATCAGTGATATCGCAAAGGCGTTGGGAATTTCTGTAACTACAGTCTCCTTTATTTTGAATGACAAGGCGAAAGAGAAGCGTATCAGTGAAGCGCTGACCAAGCGCGTATTGGATTATGTTAAGAAAGTAGGATATAAGCCGAATGAGTTGGCGAAAAGCTTGCGCACTGGAAAGACCAAGATTTTGGGGCTGATTATCGAAGATATCTCGAACCCATTTTTTGGAAATATCGCCCGTCTGATCGAAAGCAAGGTTTACGAGCAGGGATACCGCATTATCTATTGTAGCACAAATAACGATGTAGACAAGGCGAGGGAGTTAATTCAGATGTTTTACGACCGTCAGGTCGATGGTTTTATAATTACCCCGTCAGATGGCTTGGAAGATACTGTTAAGCAATTGCAGCAAAGTAATATACCCGTTGTACTCTTTGACCGCTATTTTCCGAACCTGGAAACAGATTATGTAGGGGCGGACAACTTTCAGGGGGCCTTTGATGCCACCAACCATCTGTGTCAGCAAGGGTATAAACGTATTGGCTTTGTGTCCTTATATTCCGACCAGACGCAGATGAAAGAACGCTCAGATGGCTACCTGAAGGCCATGGATAATAACAAACAGCAAAGTTTTATACAGAAAGTTCAAATGGATGCATCGGATGAGGAGGCAATGGACTCCCTGAAAGACTTTATCTGTGAGAACCGTTTGGATGCTGTGCTATTTTCAACCAATTATCTGGCAATTTCAGGGTTGAAAGCTTCAAAGAAATATAGTTTTGCTATGCCTGCAATGATTGCCTTCGATGATCATACTGTTTTTAAATTACTGGAACCTTCGATCACCGTTGTCTCTCAGCCGATCAAGGAGATCGCGGAAAATCTGATCAATATACTTTTACTTCGGCTGCAGGGAAAAATAAAAGCAACACGTAAGATGGTGTTGCCTTGTGAATTGAAAATTCGTGAGTCGACTAAAGCAAAGGTTAACGTGTAGTATCCGCGACGAATTTCATTGAAATGGAGTTGACACAATGGCGCGTATTTTTTGCCGTGAAGCCCTCCCCAAGAAAAACATGGCCCAAATGTCCTCCACATGCACTGCAGAGGATTTCTGTCCTACGGCCATCTGCATCCGTAATCCGGGTGACTGCACCGGGTATTTCGTCGTCAAAGCTCGGCCATCCACAGCCAGACTCGAATTTTGACTCCGAACGGTACAGTGGACTGTCGCAACGTCGACAAATATAGGTTCCCTTCACTTTATTGTCCAAAAGTGCTCCCGTAAAAGGACGCTCCGTCCCTTTATGCAGAATCACATATTCCTCTTCTTTGCTTAACGGGTTGTGTTTTTTATTCGTTTCCATCTTCGTAGTGTGTTTAATGTGTATCACGCTCTTAGAGAGCAATAAGCTATTAGGAGCAAGATGATACTTTCGCGATATCCGCGCATTTTTATGCTTATAAAGTTACGGAATTAATATGAAATAATGTTTTTTATGAGCTTGAATGGGCTTGATATTCAGCTATTTTAAATTGTCATAGTAATGTCTTATATTTGATTGAACGACGTAATGAAAAGTTGTAGCGAAAGAGCTACTTTTTACTATAATAGTGATTTCACGGTGGTTTAAAGGCAATTGTTTAGAATGATTATAAATTGATATTAAAGGTCACAAAATTGTCAGCGATTTATTAATAAATCATACTTTTGTGGCATTGTTAGGGGGGTAGTGGCTCCTTTAACCATGGGAGTTAATTTTTTACATTCACAAATAAATAGTATAAAGTGCTAAATATGAGAACTATCTCATCCGTTTTGGGAAGCCTTGCGAGGGTGGTGTCAACGAGTTTGATGCTATTATTTGCCGTTACGACGTTGCATGCGCAAGATGTCAAGGAAGGTGAAAAAATCTTCAAATCTAAGTGTACATCCTGTCACGCCATTGACAGAAAAGTAGTTGGTCCTGCGTTGAAAGGAGTTCCAGATACAAAATCTGAAGAATGGTTGATCAAATGGATTCGCAACTCTCAAGCTCTAATTGCTTCTGGTGATGCCGAAGCGGTTAAAATCTTTGAAGAGTACAACAAGTCTGTGATGACTTCTTTTACGGATTTATCTGATGATCAGATTAAATCGGTAATCGCGTTTATCAAAGATGCCTCAGTAGAGAAGCCGAAGGATGCTGCTGCTGGTGGCGCTGCTGCAAAAGATGACAATGCATCTATGTTCATGATCTTGGGTCTGATCGCTGTTGTTGTTTTGGCGGTTGTTGTGATCGTGGTGTTGAACCGTGTGATCCGTACCTTAGAAAATGTAATTGCTAAGAATCAGGAAGCTATTGCTGCGCAAGAGGAACCTGAGGATAATCAACGTTTTGTGAAGTTTGCGAAAGCATTCGTTAAAAACAAAAAATTGGTTGGATTTACCGTGTTGATGCTTGTTGCTCTGTTGGCAGTAGGTGGTTGGAAGACGATGTGGAACGTCGGTGTTCACGAAGGTTACAAACCTGTTCAACCTATTAAGTTCTCACACCAAATCCACGCTGGTGTAAATAAAATTGAGTGTCAATACTGTCACGGTGGTGCATTTAAATCTAAAAATGCATCTATACCATCGGCTAACGTATGTATGAACTGTCACAATACAATCACTGCTTCTGAGCATTATGATGGTGAGATCTCACCAGAAATCGCGAAGATTTACCGTGCGTTAGATTGGAATCCTGAGACACGTACTTATGGAAATAATCCAAAACCAATTCAATGGGTTCGTATCCATAACTTGCCTGATTTCGCTTACTTCAATCACTCACAACACGTTGTGGTAGCTGGAGTAGAGTGTCAGACTTGTCACGGACCGATCCAAAATATGGAAGAAGTATATCAATACTCTCCATTGACAATGAAATGGTGTGTGGACTGTCACAAAAAGACAGATATCAAATCGGATAATAAATATTATGAAGATCTGATTAAGGCACACGAAAGAATTAAGAAAGGTGAGAAAATGACTGCAGCCATGATCGGTGGTCTTGAGTGTGGTAAATGTCACTATTAATAATTATTTGAAATACGCAATCTTATATACAGCTTAAATGGATAGCAATAAAAAATATTGGAAAGGTTTGGAAGAGTTAAATCAAACTCCTGCTTTCGTTGAGGGAAGCAAGGGTGAGTTTGCCGAATCTATTCCTGTAGAAGATGTATTAAACGAAGCTGGCTTGAGTACTAAAACTCCTCGCCGTGACTTCTTGAAAGCATTAGGTTTTGGTTTGGGTGCTGTTTCTTTAGCGGCTTGTAACCGTACTCCTGTGCATAAGGCAGTTCCTTATTTGATTAAACCTGAAGAAGTAACTCCAGGTATACCTAACTACTATGCTTCGACATTCAATGGTCAGAGTATCTTGGTTAAAACGCGTGAAGGTCGTCCGATTAACGTTGAACCTAACCCGAATGCAATTGGTTTGAACCAAGGTTTGGATTCAACTACTGCTGCTTCTGTATTGGATTTATACGATGAGTCTAAATTGAAACAGGCGCAATTGAAAGGTCAAGATGTCGAGTGGTCTAAATTGGATGGGGAAGTTGTTAAAGCATTAACTGCAGCCGCATCTTCTGGCAAACAAATTACGATCGTTTCGAATACAGTAAACAGTCCTTCGACCTTGGCAGCTATCGCTGCTTTCGCAACGAAATTTCCTACAGTTAACCACGTACAATACGATGCTGTGTCTTACAGTGGTATTATTGAAGCAAATAAAGCTTCTTTTGGTAAAGCTGTAGTTCCTTCATACAATTTTGATAAAGCAAATATCATTGTTTCAGTTGCCGCTGATTTCTTAGGAACTTGGTTGGCAGGTGAAGAACATACACAACAATACGCTAAAAACCGTGACTATAAATCATTGAAAAATGGCAAAATGTCACGTCACGTACAATTTGAATCCGGTCTTTCGATGACGGGTACAAATGCGGATGCGCGTATCGCTATCAAACCTTCAGAAGAAGGTGCTACATTGATCGCTTTGTATAATGCAATCACTGGTCAATCACTGGCTGGCGCGACTGCAAACAAAAAAGCACAAAAAGGTGTGGCGCTGGCAGCAAAAGAATTGCTGAACAGCAAAGGCGCTGCCGTAGTTGTTGCCGGTTCAAACGATGTGAATGTTCAGGTATTGGTCAATGCAATCAACGTCGCATTGGGCGCTTACGGTACAATCATTGATTTAGATAATTATTCTAAACAATACCAAGGTTCGGATTCGTCTTTCCAAGCTTTCTTAGCTGCTGCAAAAGGCGGTCAAGTGGGGGTAGCGTTCTTCTTGAACAGTAACCCTGTATATGACTACTTCAAAGCGGATGACGTAAAAGCTGCATTGAAACAAATTCCTTTCACGCTCTCTTTCTCGCAACGTGCTGATGAAACAGCATCGGAGTTGACAGCGATCGCGCCTGCAAGTACTTTCTTAGAGTCTTGGGGTGACGCAAATCCGAAGGAAGGTTTGTACTCAATCGTTCAACCAACAATCAATCCTGTCTTCCAAACACGTCAAGTTGAGCAAAGCTTGTTGACTTGGGCAGGAAACACAACAGATATGTACAACTTCGTTAAGAACTTGTGGTCTACACAAATCTTAGCTGGTTCTACGAAAAACTGGGATGCTGTATTGCAAACTGGTTTTGAATATAAAGGTGCTAAAGCTGCGACTGCTCCTGCTTTTACAGGAAATGCTGCTGCTGCGGCTTCTGCTATCGAAGCTTCGAGCAAAGCAATCACTGGCGAGTTTGAATTGAAACTTTACGAGCCTTCTGCTCTTCGCGATGGTCGTTACGCAAACAATGCTTACTTACAGGAATTGCCTGATCCAGTATCTAAGGTAACTTGGGACAACTACGCTGCCCTAAATCCTAAAGATGCTGAAAAACTAGGCTTGGGTGAAGATGGTAAAGTAACTGTAAAAGCAAATGGTGTTGAATTGGAATTGCCTGTTGTACAACAACCAGGTCAAGCACAAGGAACCGTTTCAGTTGCTGTAGGTTATGGCCGTACGAAAGTTGGTAAAGCAGGTAATGAAGTTGGTAAAAACGCATTCCCGTTTGCTTCTATTATCAACGGTACTGTTCAAGGTGTTGCAAAAGCAACTGTAGCGAAAGCTTCTGGAACTTACCAATTGGCACAAACACAAACACACCACACGATCGAAGGTCGTAACGTGATTCGTGAGACTACGTTTGCGAAATACTTGAAAGATCCTAACTCTGAGGCGGGACGCTTTACAGATAATCACAAAACGTACGATTTGTGGAACAAATACGAGCAACCGGGTCACAAATGGGTGATGGCAATCGACTTGAACGCATGTACAGGTTGTGGTGCTTGTATCGTAGCTTGTAATGTGGAGAATAACATCCCTGTTGTAGGTCGTGATGAGGTTCGTCGTCGTCGTGAGATGCACTGGTTACGTATTGACCGTTACTATACAATCGAAGGCAAAGAAAAAGATCTTACAAAAGAGAAAGAAATTGCGAAAGCTTCGGCTGAATTGGATTTCGAAGATATCACTGTTGTTCACCAACCGATGTTGTGTCAGCACTGTGGTCACGCACCTTGTGAAACAGTTTGTCCGGTATTGGCAACAGTACACTCTTCAGAAGGTCTGAACCATATGGCTTACAACCGTTGTTTCGGAACGCGTTACTGTGCAAACAACTGTCCGTTCAAAGTACGTCGTTTCAACTGGTTCGCATACTGGAATGATTCTCGTTTTGACAACTACTTGAACAATGAGTTCACACAATTGGTATTGAATCCAGATGTGGTAACACGTTCACGTGGGGTAATGGAAAAATGTTCAATGTGTATCCAACGTATTCAAGGTGGTAAATTGCAAGCTAAGATCGAAAATCGCAAAGTGAAAGATGGCGATATCAAGATGGCTTGTCAACAAGCATGTTCGGCAAATGCAATCATCTTTGGTGACGCTAACGATCCAGAATCAGAAGTATCCAAAGCATTGCGCAATGAGCGTGTTTATTACGTACTTGAGGAAATCAATGTTCAACCGGGTATCGGTTATATGACAAAAGTTAGAAACACTTTTGAGGCGTAATCTTGTACAATATTTGAAATAAAATTACTATGTCATCGCATAACGAATCAATATTAAGAGAACCATTAATGACCGGTAAAGACATCACGTATGCAAAAATTACGGATGATATCTTACTACCGGTTGAAAATAAACCAAATAAAGCATGGTGGATTGGTTTTACCGTTGCTGTATTAGGAGCTTTATTATGGGTAGTTAGCGTTAGTTATACCTTTTGGACAGGTATCGGCGCTTGGGGTCTGAATAAAACTGTAGGCTGGGCCTGGGATATCACCGACTTCGTATGGTGGGTTGGTATCGGTCACGCTGGTACGTTGATTTCAGCTGTATTATTAATTTTCCGTCAGAACTGGCGTAACTCAATCAACCGTTCCGCAGAGGCGATGACGATCTTTGCGGTAATTTGTGCGGCTACTTACGTTGTCGCTCACATGGGTCGTCCTTGGTTGGCTTATTGGATTTTCCCACTTCCAAATCAGTTTGGATCACTTTGGGTAAACTTCAACTCTCCATTGGTATGGGATGCGTTTGCGATCTCAACATACTTCACGGTATCCTTGGTATTTTGGTACTGTGGTTTGTTGCCGGATATCGCGACTATCCGTGACCGTGCTACTGGATTAAAACAAAAGATTTATTCTGTATTATCATTCGGTTGGAATGGTTCTGTGAAGACTTGGCAACGTTTTGAAATCGTGTCATTGATCTTGGCAGGTATTTCAACACCACTGGTACTTTCTGTACACACCATCGTATCCATGGACTTTGCAACTTCGGTTATCCCTGGATGGCATACGACGATCTTCCCGCCATATTTCGTGGCAGGTGCGATCTTCTCGGGTTTCGCGATGGTACAGACTTTATTGTTGATCTTACGTAAAGTAATGAACTTTGAAAACTACATCACGATGTTCCACATTGAGTCGATGAATATCATCATCATGACGACTGGTTCTATCGTAGGTGTGGCTTACTTAACAGAGTTGTTTATCGCGATGTACTCTCGTTCAGAATACGAAATGTATGCGTTCGAGAACCGTATGTTGGGTCCATACGCATGGGCATACTGGTCGATGATGACTTGTAACGTAATTTCTCCACAGTTATTCTGGTTCAAAAAAATCCGTACAAGTATTCCGATCTCATGGATCTTATCTATCGTGGTAAATATCGGTATGTGGTTTGAGCGTTTCGTAATTATCGTGACTTCATTGCACCGTGATTACTTGCCTTCATCTTGGGCAATGTTCTACCCGACTTGGACAGACGTAGGTATCTTTGTAGGTTCAATTGGATTATTCTTTACGTTATTCTTGTTGTTCTTACGTTTCTTACCGGGTATAGCAATTGCCGAAGTTAAGTTGTTGTTGAAATCATCATCATTACAACACAAAACGAAATTGGCTCAGGAAGGTGCATTCCCTGCAGAGCAAGTGGAGTACTTCCAGGAATCATTGGAGAAATATGATTCAGTGACAGAAGAAGAGATTAAAGAATTATCAGTTAGAAAATAATCAGCAATGAGCAATACAAAATATATATTAGGTAGTTTTGCGGATCCGGATGACATGATGCATGGGATCGACAAGTTGCAAGCAAACAATATAAGTATTTATGACTGCTTTACTCCGATGCCTATCCACGGTATCGAAGCGAAGTTAGGTGTGAAACCTTCTCGCTTGCCTATCGCAGCATTTTGCTTTGGAGCATTGGGAACGACATTAGGTTTTAGTTTATTGTATTATACCATGGTATACGATTGGCCAATGAATATTGGTGGTAAACCATCTTTTGCAATGCCAAACTTTGTTCCTGTAACATTTGAGGTTACCATCTTATTGTGTGCTTTGGGTATGGTTGCTACATTTTTCTTCCGTAACCACCTGTTCCCGGGACGTACACCTCGCGTGATGGACTTGCGCGCAACTGATGATCGTTTCATCCTTGCAGTAGATGCCAAAGAAAATGCAGATCACGCTTTGATCGATAGTTTATTGAAAGAAGCGGGTGCTGTTGAAGTTAAGTACAATGATAGAAAATATGTTAGCTATGAATAAGAAGAATTTACTTGGAACTGTATGCGCAGCTGTAGCATTAACAGCACTTGTTTCTTCTTGTGGTGATAAAACAACTCGTAGTACAGGTTTGGAATTTTCCCGTAACATGTACGATCCGCTTGCGTTCAATCCGGATCAACCCAACGCGAATTTTGCTGATGGAAAAACAGCGCAAACTCCGCCAAAGGGTACCGATCCAGTTGGATTCACTCGTTTCGAGTATGCCAATACATTAGAGGAGTACGAACGTGCGGGACGGGAAGTTAAAAATCCTTTGGTTGTCAATGCAGAAAACCTTGAAAAAGGAAAGGCGTTGTTCACCACGTACTGTTCGGTATGTCACGGACCGGAAGGTAAAGGTGACGGACCGCTGACGAAAGATCGTAGTGTAACTGATTCTAGAGGTACCCGTCAATTAGAGAACTTTCCGCCGCCACCGTCTTATCATAGAACGGATGCGGCAAACTCTTCGAGAGGTGGTTTGATGGCTGACTTGACAGATGGTAAAATCTACCATACGATTTATTACGGACACAACTCCATGGGATCGCATGCATCGCAATTGTCTCCAGAAGAGAGATGGAAAGTTGTTATGTATGTTCACGAATTACAAAAGAAATAATCTAACATCAGATATATAAATGGGAACTCACAGTCATCATCACGATTATAATTTCAACGAGCGATACGAGTTTGCTGGCAAAGCTAAAATGTTCAGTATTATCGCTGTTGTACTAGGCGTAGCTGCTGTAGCTTTCGGGTTGCTTTCGGGCGATTCGCATACTGTAGAGCGTACTTACGCCAACTTGTTATTGATGGGTTATTACTTTACATGTGTATGCGCAGCTGGAGCATTCTTCGTTGCCTTGCAATATGTAACACAGTCTGCATGGTCTGCAGGTCTGGTACGTATACCTCAGGCTATGGCAGGTGTTTTACCAATTGCATCCTTGATCTTACTAGTTATAGTGGGCTTAGGTCTGACTACACATAACTTGTATCATCACTGGCATGCAGATGGTCTATTAGACCCCAATCATGCAAATTATGACCCTATTATCGAAGGAAAATCAGCTTACTTAAATGTACCTTTCTTTTTGACTCGTCAAATTGTATTCATGGGTATCTATAGTATTTTTGCCGTTGTCCTTGCGAAACTTTCTTATAAAGAGGATTTAGAAGGCGGTTTGACATCTTACAAAAAGTCATTCAAACTGTCGGCAATCTTCTTGGTTATCTTTGGATTTACAACACCAATTTGGGCATTCGATACAATCATGTCCCTAGAGGCACACTGGTTTTCTACGATGTTCGGATGGTACAACTTCGCAGCAATGTGGGTGAGTGGTATTTCATGTATCACGATTATCGTTGTTGTACTGAAGAAAGCTGGTTATATGAACTGGGTGAACGAAAATCATTTACACGATTTGGGTAAATTGATGTTTGGTTTCTCCATCTTCTGGACTTATGTTTGGTTTGCACAATTCATGTTGATTTGGTATTCGAACATTCCTGAGGAAACAGTTTATTTCTACAAACGTTGGGAACCTGAATACAAACCTTGGTTTTGGTTGAGTATTATCATTAACTTTGTGTCTCCATTGCTTATATTGGTAGATCGCGATGCTAAACGTAAACAAAATGTTATGTTGTTCGTAGCGATCCTATTGTTGGCAGGTCACTGGCTTGATTATTATATCATGGTTATGCCTGGTACTGTTGCTGAACATAGAGGATTTGGTATCATTGAAATCGGAACTGCACTTGGTTTCTTAGGTTTGTTCATCTTTTTAGTGATGAGTAAATTAAGCAAACAAGCCTTGGTGCCTAAAAATCATCCTTTCTTGGATGAGAGTTTACATCACCAGATATAGTTTCACTTTTAAAGGAAGGTTACGTAAAAACGTTATAAAAGAAATGAGCTTTAAATTAAATAATAGATTCAAATCCATCTCGGGTTTTGTGCTTGCACTAGGGCTGCTTTTTGCAAATCCTATTCTTGCAAGTCAACAAGATACAGTAGCATCTGATTCTGCTAAAGTGGCGACTACAGCGGTAGCTGCCCCTGCAGCAACGGATTCGGTTGCAAAAGATACAACAGCGGCAGCAGGTGCTGCTGCTGTTGCATCTGCTAGCTCTACTACAGAGGCTAGCGCAGCTGCTCCTGCTGTTGAAGAAGTGAAGCAAATAGACCCTCAGGTTTATAAAAACTTCACATACTATGTGTTATTGTTCTTAGTCATTTGTACAATCGTTGCCGTTATTGGCAAGGTACTTTCGATCTACGAATTGACACGAAAAATGAACGGTAGATACAATCCTTTTGCGAATAACACATTCCAATCGGCATTGTTGTTTGTCTTCTTGGTTGTATTTCTTTACGGTGTCTACTGGTCATACGTACATTGGGGAGCCGCATATTGGCGATCTGCGGTGACAGAACATGGTGAACGTATTGATACCATGTTTATCATCACAACGGCAATTACAACATTTGTATTGGTTATCACACATATTTTGTTGTTGACTTTTACATTCTTGTACCGCATGCGTGCAAAACGTCAAGCCTATTATTATCCGCATAACAATGCAATTGAAAAGCTTTGGACAATTGTTCCGGCTGTGGTTTTGACCGTATTGGTATTGTTCGGTTTCTTTACTTGGAGATCGATTACAAATGTTCCAGAGGATCTTCAAAAATCTGCATTGCAAATTGAAGTATTGGGCGAGCAGTTCCAATGGAATGTACGTTACCCTGGTACAGATGGCGTTATTGGTAAACGTAATTACAAAATGACGACACCAACAAATCCTTACGGGATCGATTTTAATGATAAAAATTCATGGGATGATATTCAAGGTTCTGAGATTTGGTTACCTGTAAACAAACCAGTTCGTTTCCATATCGTTTCAAAAGATATTATTCACTCTTTCTTTATTCCAGATTTCCGTGTTCAAATCAATGCGGTACCCGGAATGACCAACTATTTCCAATTCACACCTACTGTAACAACAGAAGAAATGCGTGATCGTTTGGGAGACTACAACTATGATTTTGTGATGTTATGTAACAAGATCTGTGGATCTGCTCACTGGAACATGCAAAAGAAAGTGGTTGTTGTAACTGAGGCACAATATAAAGAGTGGTTAGCTAAACAAAACAAATATTTTACTGAAGACCTACAAAAGGAATTCAGTGGTAAAACGGCTGACGTAAAAAAGGATAGCGTACAAGTTACAGCATCTTTGAACTAATTAAGAATTTTTGAATATAAAATCGAATATGTCAAGTACAGTAATATCGCATAGCGCTGAACATCACGATTCGCACGGACATCATCACGAGGAATCATTCATCAGAAAGTATATCTTTTCTGGTGACCACAAGATGATTGCCAAGCAATTCTTGATCACTGGTATCATCATGGCAGTTTTTGCGATGCTTTTATCAGTATTATTCCGTATCCAGTTAGCATGGCCGGATAAAGAATTCCCTATATTAGAAGTATTCTTGGGCAAATGGGCTGAAGGTGGCCGTATTAAGCCGGAGTTTTTCCTTTCCTTGGTGACGATCCACGGTACTGTCATGGTATTCTTCGTGTTGACAGCGGGTCTATCGGGTACATTCAGTAACTTATTGATTCCATATCAAATCGGTGCGCGCGATATGGCGTCGCCTTTTATGAATATGTTATCCTACTGGTTGTTCTTCATTGCATCAGTAATCATGATCGCTTCTTTCTTTGTAGAGAGCGGACCTGCTTCTGCTGGTTGGACAATCTATCCACCATTATCGGCTGTACCAACAGCAATCGCTGGATCTGCGACTGGTATGACTTTATGGTTGGTGAGTATGGTTCTATTCGTCGCTTCACAGTTGATCGGTGGTATCAACTACGTAAGTACGATTTTGAACATGCGTACAAAAGGTATGGATCTATGGAAAATGCCTTTGACAATCTGGGCGTTTTTCTTAACTGCAATCGTGGGTATGTTGTCATTCCCAGTCTTGGTATCTGCAGTGGTTCTTTTGATTTTTGACCGTGCCGCTGGTACGTCATTCTATTTGTCTGATCTAGTTGTACAAGGACAGATTTTACCTAACGAAGGTGGTTCTCCAATTTTGTTCCAGCACTTATTCTGGTTCTTGGGTCACCCTGAGGTATATATCGTCGTTATGCCTGCATTAGGTTTGACTTCTGAGGTTATTGCTACAAACTCACGTAAACCAATTTTCGGTTACCACGCCATGGTTTACTCGTTGATCGGTATCACCGTGTTGTCATTTATCGTATGGGGTCACCATATGTTTGTGACAGGTATGAATCCGTTCTTAGGTGGTGTATTTATGATTACAACGTTGATTATTGCCGTTCCTTCGGCTGTTAAGGCATTTAACTACCTAGCAACTTTGTGGAAAGGTAATATCCGTTTTACACCTGCAATGATGTTTGCTATCGGTTTGGTATCTTTCTTTATCTCCGGTGGTTTAACAGGATTGTTCTTGGGTAACGCAGCATTGGATATCAACTTGCATGATACGTATTTCGTTGTAGCCCACTTCCACTTGGTAATGGGATCTGCTTCCATCTTCGGTATGCTTTGTGGGGTCTACCATTGGTATCCTAAAATGTTTGGCCGTATGATGAACACGAAATTGGGTTATTTACACTTTTGGTTGACTTTCATCGGTGCTTACCTGGTATTCTTCCCAATGCACTTTATGGGTATTGATGGTGTGCCTCGTCGTTATTATGCATTTACCGAGTTTGCTTTCATGGCAAAATGGGTTTCTGTGAATCAATTGGTTACTTGGGCGGCTATCATTGCTGCTTTGGGACAGGTTGCATTTTTATGGAACTTCTTTTACTCGATCTTCTTCGGTAAGAAAGCAACACAAAATCCTTGGCAATCAAACACCTTGGAATGGACTACTCCGGTAGAACATATTCACGGTAACTGGCCGGGAGAAATTCCAACAGTACACCGTTGGCCTTACGATTACAGTAAGCCAGGTCATGGTGAGGATTTCATTCCTCAAGATGTTCCTTTCTCTGAAACAATGAGCTCGAATTTGCCTCATGATTTTGAAGGAGACGAGGAAGCTGAGCGTATCCAGGCAGAATGGAATGCGCAGAATGGTAGAAAAGACTAATAAGATTTAATGAAATAGAGTAGGGCTTGTACCTACTCTATTTTATACAAGTTTGTATTTTAAGAGGTAGGGGTAGTATTATGTTTCCAGCTGCTGAAAAGCGATTTATAAAGACCAATTTTGTTACGATTATCGTACTGTTTATGGTCATTATTGCTGGGGGTGTTGTACGGAGTACAGGTTCAGGCATGGGATGTCCAGATTGGCCAAAATGTTTCAACCGTATTATTCCACCCACAGATATTTCCCAATTACCGCAAGGATATGAACAACATTATATCGAAGGGAGAGCAAAGAAGAATGAACGTTTCGCCAAGATTGTAGAATTTTTTGGTGATAAGGAAATGGCTTACAAGCTTCGTACCGACAAAAGTATTTTGCAGCATGAGGAATTTAATGTTGCGAAGACCTGGACGGAGTATATCAATCGTTTGGTAGGTGTTATTTCCGGATTTTGTTTATTGTTTACCGCCATTTATTCCTTCACATATATAAAATCAAAAAGTTCGATCGTTGTTTGGTCAGTGATTAATCTTTTTGTTGTGGTTATTCAAGCTTGGTTGGGTTCGATCGTCGTATCGACTAATTTGATGCCATGGATTATCACTGTACATATGCTCTTGGCGCTTGTAATTGTTTGTATTAGTATATACACTTACTTTAAAGCAGTTACTTTACGTGATAAGACCATATTGGTTAATCGTTCTTTAAGCGTATTGAAAGTTCTGGCATTGGCATCGATATTATTGATGTTAACGCAAGTGATCGTCGGAACGGGTGTTCGGGAGGAAGTTGATCTATTGACTGGTTCCAACATTGCCCGTGCCGATTTTATAACAGCTATTGGCCAACAATTTGAAGTGCATCGATGGTTGGCATATTGTTCTTTGATTTTAGTTATTGTATTATTCTTTTTGGTCCGCACAAGTTTCAATACAGGATCTAAGCAGTTTAAATTTGCTTTAATCGCATTGATCCTCGTGGGTATCCAAATGCTATCAGGAATTATCTTAGCTCGATTTGCAATACCGGCATTTGCGCAGACAACACACTTGGTTATTGGGACACTTTTGTTTGGTGCTCAATTTTATCTGTTGTTGCTGTTAAATAAGCAGAGGCATTAATTTTGAAATTCGAGATGTTTATGTTAAAAACTATGTGTTTGAATACACTGGTAGTAGGAGGTCTCTTTTAATTATGAAAGAATTTATTTCAGATTTTAAAAAGCTCGTTAAGTTAAGACTTACGTTGACGGTGGTATTCTCCGCCTCAATAGCTTTTCTGATAGGATCAAAACAACAGGGTGAAATTTTCTGGATCAATTGGTTGTTGTTGACTGTAGGCGGTTTTCTGGTAACAGGTTCTGCCAATGGTTTTAACGAGATCATCGAAAAAGATTTGGACAAATTGATGAAACGTACGGAGGATAGACCGTTACCTTCCGGTCGGATGACAACTGGTCAAGCTTTGGTATTGAGCGTCTTTATGGGCATACTGGGTACCTTGGTATTGGTTCGCTTAAATTTTGTGGCGGGCTTATTGTCGGTATTTTGTATCCTACTTTATGCATTCATCTACACACCTTTAAAAAGAAAATCACCAATAGCCGTTTTTGTAGGGGCTTTTCCGGGCGCATTTCCACCATTAATTGGTTATTATGCAGCCTTTTCACAGGATGATCTTGCCTATTACAGTGGACACAACGAAGCCGCGATTATTATTATTCCCTTTGTTTTGTTCGCGATTCAGTTTTTATGGCAGTTTCCACATTTCTGGGCAATCGCCTGGGTTGTGGATGATGACTATAAATTGGCTGGTTTTAGGTTGTTACCAACTACAAAACGTGATAAGATATCGGCCTTTATGGTATTCATTACAGGATTGTTAATGATTCCTGCTGGATTTATACCTTATTATTTTGGCTTTGGTGGAA
The DNA here is from genome assembly GCF_011064245.1 of Sphingobacterium sp. DR205. Lineage (NCBI taxonomy): Bacteria > Pseudomonadati > Bacteroidota > Sphingobacteriia > Sphingobacteriales > Sphingobacteriaceae > Sphingobacterium > Sphingobacterium sp. DR205. Next base: position 961,420 of record NZ_CP049333.1, read on the forward strand.
TTTGGTTTACGATAGTGTCCGTCATTGGTGGATTGATGTTTGGGTATTATGGCTATTTGCTTTTTAGGAATTGTGATATTCCTTCGGCAAAGAAAGTTATGTTTACATCTTTCATCTATTTACCTGTTACACAACTCGTATTATTGCTTAACTTTATTCCTTTGAAATAATGTTAGATATACAGGCACAGACTGACGAGAAGTTAGTACAGAGAAAAGCTCAGAAATTCAACCTTTGGTTGGGTATGCTGGGTATGTTCATGATGTTTGCTGCGTTATCCAGTGGTTTCATTGTATATACAGCGAGTGGCGTGGACAAAGGGATCAAGACCCTATTACCAAATGCACTGTTGTATAGTACAATTGTGATTGCGGTAAGTAGTCTTACGATGTTTTTAGCGCATAAAGCTGCTAAAAATGGTGATTCTTCCAAACAAAAGGCATTGTTGATGGTCACTTTTGTTTTGGGTATCGTATTTTTTGCGTTACAGGTACATGCTTGGAACGTATTAATCGAAAGAGGTGTTTATTTTGTGAATAACAACGCATCCCAATCGTTTATTTACGTTTTTATTTGGATGCACTTGGCACATATTATTGCGGGTTTGATCGTTTTGATTGGCGCGATTATAGGAGTTAACAAACTTCCTAAGGACGGCAATCTTTTCCGCATGGATCTTGCCAGTATTTTTTGGCATTTTCTCGATCTTTTATGGATTTATATATATGTTTTCTTACTTTTGAATCAATAATAGTAAACAATGAGTACAACAGTATCGCAATTGGATAAGGTAAAAACTGGTCCATGGAATGGTGGAAAATCACCTTGGAACTTAGAGTATGGAAAAATCATGATGTGGTTTTTCTTGGTAGGGGATGCCTTCACATTTTCTGCATTTTTGGTTTATTACGGCGCACAACGCTTTTCTCACCCAACTTGGCCAGATCCTGATAAGATTTTCCAATCTATCCCGGGTATTGCGGAGCATGGTCAACCTTTGGTATTCGTGGGTTTGATGACCTTTATCTTGATTATGTCTTCGGTAACGATGGTTTTGGCCGTTGAAGCTGGTCACCGTAATCAAAAAAATGAAGTTGTTAAATGGATGCTATGGACAATTTTGGGAGGTATCTGTTTCGTAGGTTGTCAGGCTATCGAGTGGACTCACTTACACCACATGGGTTTCTGGTTTGGTAAAAATCCAGCTACAGGTTTAGAAGGTGATGCGATTAAAACCGCGTTGTTGCCATACTTTACACACGATATTTCCTATACGTCGGCCTTGCAATTTGCAAACTTGTTCTTCACGATTACAGGTTTCCACGGTTTCCACGTTACTGTAGGTATTATATTAAACATCATCATTCTTTGCATGACGTTGAATAATACTTTTGAAAATCGTGGTTCTTATTTAATGATTGAAAAAGTAGGTTTATATTGGCACTTTGTGGATTTGGTGTGGGTATTCGTATTTACATTCTTCTACTTAATCTAATCACTGTATTATTAATTTTAGATCGCTATGTCACAATATCAAGATAATATCGCTCACGGAGAGCATGCTCACGAAGGTGGGATGGATAAGAAAGCCATCTGGAGAGTATTTGGCGTACTTTTGGCGCTTACTTGTCTAGAGTTCTTAATTGCATTAGGTTTTGTTCACCACTGGCAAATTTTAGCCAAAGGTGCATTGGTAAATACTATTTATATCGTTTTAACTTTGGTTAAAGCATATTATATCGTTGCATTCTTTATGCACTTAAAATTTGAAAAATCGAGTTTCATCGTTACAGTATCAATAGTCTTTATTTTTATTATTTATTTTATCGTCCTAATGCTAGTTGAGGGAGGTTTCTTGGCTGGTGCTTTTCAGGAGCATCAATTGTTTCCAAATAAATAGATAAAGTGAATAATGGATAATAATAATACTGGACAAAAGAAAGGTATTAAAACTATATTGATCCTGGCAGTAATTCTTTTATTGCCAGGATTTTTATATTTTATACTAAATAAAAGTGGTTCCAATAGCTACGTTTCCTTACCTATTTTCGGTAAAAAGGAGGTTCCCGGAACAACACACCGTAAATGGGGACGTGATATTCCCGATACCATTTATCATACCGTTCCGCCCGTTGATTTTGTGAATTATGACGGCATGCCTGTGCGCCTATTGGATAGTGATACGACCTTGTCCGTGGTACATTTGATGTATTCAAGAGATGCTTCATTGTCGCGAATGATGGTGAAGAAGCTGGATCAGATTGCCAATCGCTTTATTCATAATAAAAAGGTAAAACTGTATTCGATCACCGTGGATACTGCGTACGATACGCCGGAGGTTCTGACGAAATACGTAAAAGTTTACAAACCTTGGACTAAATCCTGGTTTTTTGTGACAGATCCTAATGTCGATATTTTTAAATTTGCCAAAGAGAGTTTATTACAGGATGCGTTGGTAAACAGTGATAAGAACAAGCCATTTATTATCGGTTCGAATTATCTCTTGCTTGACACAAAAGGACGGATTCGCGGCATGTATGATATTAATGTAAAGACAGATGTCGATCGTCTTGAAGACGAAATTAAGTTACTGTTGGTGGAAGAAATCCGAAACCATCCAGCCACAATAGAACAAAAGAGATTTTAACATTATGGAAGAGAGCCTTATTAAAGAAAAAAAGTATAGTAAGTGGATTTGGTTGCTGTCTATTGTGATTCCAATAGTTGTCGCTGTTTTGTTTACTGTGAATTTACAAAAGCTAGGTTATGACGTGAAGCCATTGACTTTTCTGCCGCCGATTTATGCGACGATCAACGGAGTAACCGCGGTGTTGTTATTTTGGGCGGTAGCTGCAATAAAGAAGGGGAATAAAACTTTGCACGAACGTTTGATTAAATGTTGTATTGCCTGTTCCTTAGCCTTTTTGGCAATGTATGTGGCCTATCACATGACATCTATTGAAACAAAATATGGAGGAGAGGGAATTTTAAGACCAATCTATTTCTTTATATTGATCACACATATTCTCTTGTCTATTATAATCATACCGTTTGTTCTTTTTACTTTTGTAAGAGGTATTTCGGGATCTTATGCGCGACACAAAAAGTTGGCACGGATCACTTACCCCATGTGGCTCTATGTTGCAGTGACAGGCGTCATTGTTTATTTGATGATTTCACCCTATTATATAGGTTAATTTAATAAAGGAGAGTGCTTATGAAACGTATTTGGATATATCAAGCTGATCGCATCCTCACGGTTGAGGAGGGACAACAAATAGAAGTTGAACTATCGGCTTTTGCTGAGCAGTGGAAAGTGCATGGTAAGCCCTTGTCTGCCTCTGCTGAACTGCGCGACAACCTTTTTATTATTCTAAAGGTTGATGAGGATATTGCTGCGGCTTCAGGTTGCTCTGTAGATAGTTCGGTTCGTTTTCTGAAAGGTATAGAAGAAAAGTACGGAGTACAACTCTTCGATCGTATGCAATTTGCGTATAAATCGGCTAGCGGCGTCGCGGTAGTCAACCGTTCAGGTTTTGAAAGATTATTGGCCGCAGGTGAAATAAATGATAACACACTCGTGTTTGATAATACAATTACTTACGAGCACCAATTGGATAACGCTTGGGTGGTTCCTTTTAAAGAGAGCTGGCACAAAAGATTATTTGCATAACGAAAAGAGGATATAAAAAAACGCCATTCATAGAAATGGCGTTTTTTTATGGTGTTACGAGATCGTAGTGAACTGTATAATAAAGGAATTGATCTGCATTCCATCCGCTGTTGCGCCAGATCACTGAAATCTCCAAATTTAACGCTAAGATCCAATCCGGGTATTCCTATTCCGGAATGGTATAATGATGCATATACTTTGCAATTGCATTTGCTCTTCTGTTGACATAAGAAGAAGGATTACGCGCATCCCATTCGCGGGGATTTGGCAGGATTGCGATAATCAATGCCGCTTGTTTTTTGGACAGATTGCTTCCGGTTTTGCTAAAATAGTATTCAGCAGCTGCATCTGCTCCATAAACTCCCTGTCCCATTTCAATGACATTGAGATAGACTTCAAGAATACGTTTTTTACTCCAGAAGGTTTCAATGAGTACCGTGAAGTAGGTTTCAAATCCTTTTCTTAACCAAGAGCGACCTGGCCAGAGAAAGACGTTTTTGGCAACCTGCTGACTGATTGTACTTCCGCCACGGAGCTTTTTACCCTGTGCATTTTTCTTGATGGCATTTTGGATACCTTTTAGGTCAAAACCCCAGTGCGTCATAAAATGGGCATCTTCACCAGCAATGGCCGCTAGCTTTAAATTGTCCGAAAGTTCGTCGTAACTCAACCAGTTCTTTTCCAGTTTAAACCCTTTACCCTGTTCCTTGAGTTCAAAGCCACGTTGAATCATCAGCCAGGTAATAGGTGGGTTAATAAAACGTAAGCTTATTACCCAAAAAAGGCTGATGCCAATAAAATAGAGGACGACTCTGCTTATGATGCGCAGAACGGGTGATTTGATAGACTTCAACGGATTGAAGGAAACTTTCTTAAAGGTATTTTTTTGTTTGCTGGCTGTATTTTGCTTACCAGATCTTTTGATGGCCATATCATTACAAAATTTGTGCAAACATAACATCAAAAAGTTATACTTCCATGTATTACTTCATCATTTCTTTTAATTTTTCCAAAGTTACACCACTCATCCACGATATGGCTTTTGTATCTATTTCGCCATTCGGTTTTATAACGACATATGTTGGAAATCCGGAACGGTTAAATAGGGAAAATAGTTCGCTAATCAGATTATTTTCAACAAAGAGATGGGTGCCTGGCTGTTCCAGCTCTGCTACTTTGTTGATCCACTTTTGTTGGTCAGAGAAAGCGTCCGTACAGAGGTAAATAAATTCTACCGGAACTTTTTCCTCCTTTGCTTGGTGATGTAGTTTTTTGCTATAGGGCATCTGATCAAGACAGGGCATACACCAGGTCGCCCATATATCCAATAAGATAAGTTTGTTTGGATATTTTGCCTTGACGGTTTGAAGAAGCTCGGTACCAGTTTTCGTATTGTTCACTGATAATGCTGCATCGAAAGGGAACTCTTTTATTAATGTGCCGAAAGAGCTTTGTACTGATTTTGTAGGTGCAGTGTCGAGCATACTTTTTAGTTTTTCCTGCTTTGCTGTTAAATTCTTTATTTCAATACCGAGGTTTTCCTTGGCCCATGCACTTCTTAATTTGGGCAGTAAAGTACTATACATGGTATTTTGTATTTGGATATCATTATCCTCGAATTTTAGGTTGACGATATCAGCATAATTTTCTGAAAAAATGTTGGTAATATAATCGGATACTTTAACAACGTCGTCACGACTTTCGTTGTCCGGATAGAGGACATATTTGGTATAGTAATTTAGAATTCGGCAATACTCGCTAACTTCATTGGAAATGGAGTAAATTGGGATTAATAGATCATCGCCGATTTCTTTTTTGATTCTATTCGTCAAATAGTAATTCAACAGTTTGTAGGTGTACTGTGCATTGGTCACCGCATCAATTAACGGTTTGCAAGTCGTACTGTAAGCTTTATAAAATGCTGTATTTGTATTTCTTTGAATCGTAAATAATGAGTCTAATTTTTTCTGAAATTGGGGATCTTTGGGTTCGAGCTTTCGCAGAGGTTTATAAAAATCGGGATTATGTTCCTTATCGAATAAAATGTACGCATTCATCTGTCGATTTACTTCTGCATCTTTTCCGGAAAAGGAAATGCCATCGCCGATCATGTAAACGTTGTTCTTCTTCAGCTTCTCTAAATCAAAGGTGAGTTCTAAATCCTCTTGAAGATAAAGGCAGGTATAAGCATAGTCACCCAAGCTGAACCAAACTTGCTGATAGGGCACGTTATGCGTTTGTGTAAATTCGAATGTGCCATCAGCATTCATCGGTATAGTTGCTTTACTTTGATGTGGCCCCATCAAATTGACGATACTGTATTGTATTTGGATTTTAGATAAGTCTTCCTGATTAGCATTTAATATTTTACCCGTCACTTTCGCCAGTTGCTTTTTGCTCAATTGATCATAGGACTTATCTGCTAGGGAAATTGGTTCGAGATTCTTTTGTGCATAAAGCATACATGATAGCCATAATGGCAGCAATAAGGCAATAATATAGATTTTCATAATATGTGGTTTATATGTAAGTCAAATATATTAATTTAAAAAAATCATATCTTCTTAATTAATGTTAAAATTTGTTCGATATTGTAATTTGCCAAAGCGACGATATTATCCTATTTTTACGCTTCACAAATTTGATTTTAGAAGTTGGCAAAAGAAAAGAAAGTAACTCCGTTGATGCAGCAATATAATGCGATCAAGATTAAGTATCCTGGTGCGTTATTGTTGTTCCGTGTTGGCGATTTTTACGAGACATTTGGTGAGGATGCAATCAAGGCGGCTCAAATTTTGGGTATCGTTTTGACGAAACGAGGAAATGGTTCGGAATCCGAAACGGCGTTGGCGGGTTTTCCACATCACTCGCTGGAAACTTATCTCCCTAAATTGGTGCGTGCAGGTCAACGGGTAGCAATCTGTGATCAGCTGGAGGATCCCAAAACAACCAAAACGATCGTTAAACGTGGCGTCACGGAATTGGTTACTCCTGGAGTCTCTTACAATGATAACATTGTTCAACAGAAATCGAATAATTATCTAGCCTCTATTTTTACAGATAAAGACAAGATCGGTATTGCTTTTCTGGATATTTCTACTGGTGAATTTCTTGTTGCTCAAGGAAGCACATCCTATATAGATAAATTGCTTCAGGGTTTCAAGCCGACTGAAATCATTTTACCCAAAAAACAAAGCAAGGATTTTATCGAGCAGTTCGGAGCACACTATTATACTTATTTTTTGGATGAGTGGCCCTATACTGGTGACTATGCGACCGAGGCTTTGTTAAAGCACTTTGAAGTTGCATCGTTGAAAGGCTTTGGCGTGGAGCGGATGTCAGCAGGCATCGTTGCGGCGGGGGTTGCCCTGCATTACCTCAATGAAACGGAACACCGCAACCTACAACATATATCGACACTTTCCCGCATTGAAGAGGACCGGTTTATGTGGCTGGACCGATTTACGATCCGCAATCTGGAACTGATCGGATCCATGAACGAAAATGCAGTTACACTGTCAGATGTCCTCGATCATACAGCAAGTCCAATGGGCGCACGGCTTTTGAAGCGTTGGATCGTCATGCCATTGAAAGATAAAAAGGGTATTCAGGAACGTTTGGACGTAGTGGATTTCTTTTTTAATAACCGTGAACTGCGGGACGAGCTGATCGGGCAGATTAAACAAGTTGGTGACCTGGAACGATTGATATCAAAGATCGGGCTTCAAAAGGCCAATCCGAGAGAGATTGTTCAATTGAAACGTGCTTTACATGCCATTGAAAAACTCAAGGAACTGACCGATCGTAAGGACGCGCAATCACTGGCCCTGATATCCGATCAATTGGATGCCTGTGCCGCTATTCGAGAACGAATAGAACAACAAATACAGGCTGAACCGCCTGTGGCCATCAATAAGGGCAACGTCATTGCTGCGGGAGTTGATGCTGAATTGGATCGCCTGCGTAAGATTTCTTTTGGCGGTAAAGATTATTTGTTGGAAATTCAAAAAAGAGAAGCTGAACTGACGGGTATCCCGTCGCTAAAGATCGCATTCAACAATGTATTTGGTTACTATCTTGAAGTAACGAATACACATAAGGACAAAGTTCCAACGGAGTGGATCCGCAAGCAAACCTTGGTCAATGCGGAACGATATATCACAGAGGAACTGAAAGAATATGAGGAGCAGATTCTTGGAGCCGAAGAAAAGATCCAGGCATTGGAAAATAGACTCTATGCTGAACTATTGGTTGCTATTGCAGAATATATCAAGCCGATTCAACTGAATGCACAGCTTATTGCCAAGCTGGACGTGCTACTTAATTTTGCCATTGTCGCAGAAAAGAACTATTACGTCAAACCGGAGGTGAGTGACAGCAAGATTTTGGATATAAAAGGTGGACGGCATCCTGTTATCGAAAAAAATCTGCCGATTGGTGAAGATTATATTACCAACGACACCTATCTCGACCCCAAAGCGCAGCAGATTATTATTATCACCGGTCCGAATATGGCGGGTAAGTCAGCTTTGCTCCGTCAGACAGGGCTAATTGTCCTGATGGCGCAGATTGGTTGTTTTGTACCTGCCAAAGAAGCCAAAATAGGTCTTGTCGATAAAATATTTACCAGAGTAGGGGCTTCGGATAATTTGTCTTCCGGAGAGTCTACATTTATGGTGGAGATGAATGAAACCGCCAGTATCATGAATAACCTTTCGGATCGAAGTCTGATCCTTTTGGATGAAATTGGACGTGGGACAAGTACCTACGATGGAATTTCGATCGCTTGGGCAATAGCAGAATATTTACATAATCATCCTGCTGCCAAAGCGAAGACTCTCTTTGCGACACATTATCATGAATTGAATGAACTGTCAACCTCGCTTGAGCGCATAAAAAATTACAATGTTACGGTAAAGGAGGTCAATAACAAGGTGATCTTTTTGCGTAAGCTCGTACCCGGAGGGTCCGAACATAGTTTTGGTATTCATGTTGCCAAGCTCGCGGGAATGCCGCCGAAGCTGTTGAACCGTGCCAATCAAATTTTGAAACGATTGGAACAGGAGCGTACAGGGGGAGAGCAGATTAAAGATAGCATGCGTAAGATTCAGAAACAGGCCTATCAGTTGCAGATGTTTTCTATAGATGATCCGGTTCTGAATAAAATCCGCGACATGTTGAACAACTTGGATGTTAACTCACTTACTCCTGTGGAAGCCTTGATGAAATTAGACGAAATTCAGCGTTTGCTAAAAAATTAGATAAAAACAGATTGGCTTATGCTGCACGTGGATCCCAAGGATCTGCTTCAACAGAAGGAAAAGAGATTCAAATGGTGGAACGGATGATAAAGTGAATTAGAACCTGAAGAAGAACGCTGCAGTTCCGTAATTCGACTGTATCGGTGTCAGGACCTTGCTACTCGCATCATAGGGTGCATAGTGGTAAGCCACCTCAATTCCAACATATTTCTTGTTTTTCATCTGAATAAGAGAGGAAAAACCCAAGCCTAAGTGAACATTGTTAATGGTTACCATGCGATCGTTGTAACCGCCGTCATAATAGTAACCGTCCGGGTCATAATATCCGTCTGAATAGACGCTTTCCGTGATGCCCGTATCCGTAATATCTATCCCTAGTATGCCTTTGGGAATCAGGATGCATTTTTCGTTGTCAAAAATTTTATAGCCCACGGAACCGCCGATAAATCCCGTTGCGGAAGAATTGATCGTAACATCGGATCCTTCATAATTGTAGGCGATATTTTTATCATTTGCATTGATCCGCACGTTGAAACCACCCTCGAATATAAATTTGCGTTCCAATGAACTCATAAGCATAAATCCAAACATGAAATTTGTTCCAAAAATCTTGTTTGCGCCTCCAAGAGGACTCATCACACCGATGAGTGGAACATAGCCCAGTTTGGATCTACTTCTGTTTCCGTAGACTTGAGGACGACTCTTCGGTTGTTCGGTATTTTGAGGTGCCGGTTCATCTTCGGGGCTATCGGTATCGGCAAACAAATGAAGAATATCTCTTTCACGATCATTGAGACTGTAGTTAGTTGAAGAGAGCAGCGCCCGGGCTCTTATCTTGATTAAATTGTCCAAAGGATGCCGCAGGGGAAAGAAATTGTATATCGATTTATTTTGTTCGTATTGCTGGGCGAAGTCGCCCCGGTCAGCAGCATCTAAACGTTGAACAAATGTCTTGTCCAATTGATTACCGATATAACGTTCTATTTCTGTACCACTATCCTTTTTGTCGATAATGAGCAGAAGAATGCGTAAGCGTTGGCCGAATTCCGTCACACCACAGCTGGCCTGTAAGGTATTCAATAAAGGGGCAATTTTGTCGAACTCATTGTTGTTCAACGCTCCTGTTATTAAAGGAAGGATCTCTGCTGTATGTTTTTCGCATGTTTCTTGTGCCTGAGTTTTTTGTGGGGCAAGAAAGTAAATGAAAGCAAATACTGCAAAAATGAACTGACGGATCATCATGGCTTATAGATTTATCAGGGACTAAATTAATAAATAAATTGAATGATGTCTTCGTTATTTGTGGCAAACATCTCAAAAGTTTTATCTTTGGCTCATGGCGTCTATATTTCGATTTAAACAATTTGAAGTTGATCAATCCAATTGTGCGATGAAGATCAATACAGATGGCGTATTGTTGGCATCATTGGTCGATACGGATGGTGCGAGGCGGATATTGGATGTCGGTACGGGCACAGGTGTGATCGCACTTATGTTGGCTCAACGGATGATTGATAGCCAGGTGGAGGCCGTGGAGATAGATGAACTTGCAGCAGCGATGGCGAGCAAAAATTTTAATAATTCGATTTTTAAGGATCGGCTCGTATTGCATGCGACTGCTTTTCAACACTTACAAATAAGCGATCCCTACGATCTGATTGTGTCAAATCCTCCTTTTTATACAGATTCACTGCATAATCCAGATGTCCGGAAGAAATTAGCCCGACATACGGACCTGGACTTTTTTCGGGAATTACTACAGTTCGCATCGTCGTATTTAACTTCTAAAGGTAAAATTGTTCTGATTCTTCCTACACAACTCGCGGAAACGGTAATGGCATTGGCAGTGGAACATCGCTTGTATTGTACCGCTGAAATTGAAATAAGCTCATTCATTGGGGATCCCGTGATTCGAAAGATCGTCACTTTTGAACGTATGCCAACGACCATGGTTGACCAACGTGAATTTGTGATTTATAAATCCAGGGGTGTTTACTCGGAATCGTACAAGAATGCTTTGGCGCCTTATTTTTTAGCTTTCTAGACTATGACAAAAATTGGACTTCTTTCGGATACACATTCCTATTTAGATGAATCTGTATTCAAGTACTTTGCTGATTGCGATGAGATTTGGCATGCCGGGGATTTCGGCGACGCTGCTATTGCGGACCAACTAGAAGCTTTTAAACCTTTGCGTGGGGTGTACGGAAATATTGACGGAAAAGATCTTCGTTTGCGTTTTCCTGAAGATTTAAGATTTACCTGTGAGGAGGTGGAGGTTTTTATGACCCATATAGGGGGCTATCCGGGGAAGTATGCTCCTCGAATCAAGGCCGGCCTATTGGCTGATCCGCCAAAATTGTTTATCACTGGGCACTCCCATATCCTCAAGGTTGTTTTTGACCCGAAAATCCGTTGTCTTCATCTCAATCCAGGTGCTGCAGGCAAACATGGTTGGCATAAAGTAAGAACACTTATGCGCTTTGAGATCAATAAGGATAAGATTGAAAACCTTGAAGTGATTGAGCTCAAGGGGAGATAGCCCATCAATAGATCTATTATTTATTGACGTTTGCAGATGGGATTTTATCAGCCCGAAAAAAACTGCTCGTTTTATCGTGCGTTTTTTGCTTGGCGTCATCAATCTCTAAAGGGGCGTGCGACGGCTATGGCCTTAAGATGGATACACAGATATTCTTATAACGAGTCACGTACTTCCAGCAAGAAGCTCTTCAGGCGTTCTAAAGAATCCACAACACGTTGATTTTCTTTTGCCTCGGATTTGTTGTCACGGAGATAATCTCTTGCACCTTGTAGCGTATATCCTTTTTCTTTTACCAGATTGAAGATGATTTTGAGGTTTGCGATATCTTCCTGCGTAAAGAGTCGGTTGCCCTTTTTATTTTTCTTGGGTTGAAGAATGTCAAACTCACGCTCATAAAAACGTATCTGGGATGCATTTACATCAAACATCTCTGTAACTTCCCCCATTGTATAATACAATTTATTTATTTCACGCTCTTTGTACGGCATATCATCGCAATTAATCTATAGCAAACTTAATAAAAATTCCAATTCAAAAAGAAATTTTGCGGTTTCTTATTTTAGGTTGCCGGGAAACAAAGCGGTGAAAGAGAGCCGGTAATTGAAGTTCTGATCTATATATGGTCTTAGCCGCTTTGGGGTTGGGACATGGCAAGTTGTTGTTGTGGCGCTAGGATGCGCATTGTAAATAAGGACTAAATTAGCTAAGTTTGACTGACGTTGAAACCTATATGGACAGATCGGATGATTATCGTTAGCAAATTTTGGACAAATTTATTCTCTTTTGGGAAAGCCGATGCAATTACTATTTTTCCGATTATATTTCTGAAACATGCATTTTTTAAAGATAACAAGGAGCTGATCCGCCACGAGCGTATCCACTTGCGGCAAGCCCTGGAACTGGGGATTGTGTTTTTTTATCTCTGGTATTTATGCGAATTTGTGGTTCGCTTTGCCCGTTTTCAGGATTTTGACAAAGCTTACCGCCAGATTTCCTTTGAACGGGAAGCTTATCGTCACGAAGGTGATCCTGCCTACTTATCCAAGAGAAAGATCTGGGCATTTTGGCAATACATATAATTGACTCGATCAAGCAATTTAGATTGCATAAAAAAGCTCTTAAAACATGTTAAGAGCCTTTTTGTATATTTAATTTTACGTTTTATCCGACTAATTTGAGATAGGTAGCCACTTTGTCTTTTAATTGTCTACGGTCAACGATAAAATCCAGGAATCCATGTTCAAGTACAAACTCAGATGTCTGGAATCCTTTAGGAAGGTCTTTTTTGATTGTTTCTTTAATAACACGAGGGCCGGCAAATCCGATCAACGCGCCGGGTTCAGCAATATTAACATCGCCTAGCATGGCATAAGAGGCTGTTACTCCGCCGGTGGTCGGGTCGGTCAATAGACATACGTAAGGAAGTCCTGCTTGTGCCAGTAATGCTAATTTGGCTGAAGTTTTTGCCATTTGCATCAAAGAGAATGCGGCTTCCATCATACGTGCACCACCTGATTTTGAGATCAGCATAAAAGGAATTTTATGCTCGATACAGTAATCAATGGAGCGTGCGATTTTTTCTCCAACGACAGATCCCATCGATCCGCCGATAAAGCTAAAGTCCATACAAGCGATCACAATATCCTGGCCATTCATTTTACCGTGACCAGAGCGTATCGCATCTTTAAGGCCTGTTTTTGCTTGACTTTCTTTTAAGCGTTCAGGGTATGGTTTTGAATCGAAAAATTCCAGCGGGTCACCAGAATTTAGGTTGGGGAATAGTTCAGTAAATTCGTTATTGTCAAATAAAATTGAAAAATATTCTTTGGAGCCAATTCTTAAATGATGGCCACAATATTGACAAACATAGTCGTTTTCTACTTGTTCAAGATGCAACAGTGGTTTTTTACACGTGGGACACTTGTTCCACATGCCATCCGGTGCTTCTTTTTTATTAGCGGTAGCTGTGCTAATACCAGCTTTTTCTCTTTTAAACCAACTCATACGATAGTTCTTATTCGATTACAAACTTAGATAAAAATGCTTTTATATACAATTATAATTGTGTTGAATGTAAAGGGCAGTAAATCAATTGTTTCGTTTGGTAGGGATGCTGGTCGGCGGATAAGACACGCGATTTGAGAGCATATTGTCGGGCTAAATTGGGGCGGCTGAGGTTGAGGACGATCCCTGATCAAAAATTTGGGCACAAAAAAAGGGTAAGCTACTCCTATCGCACCGCTCAACCAAATACCCTTGCTTTGTTCCCAACCTGGGGGAGTCAATGGGAGCTGGTCGTAGAAGACTTACCCAGCACAAAAGTAGAAAAAAAAATAGTTTTAGGAAAGAAAAAATGCCTTTTTCTCCTACTGTACTGATTCTCATCAGAATAAATTATTCAAAAGGCCATCTTACTGGTATAAATAATCCGTTAAGATGGCCATGATTGCTTTTTTAATGCATTACATCTTCTTTCTGTCGTACTCGCCCAGCAAAGAATAGTAGCCAAACAGCCCCAAACCGAGGGAAATGATCGGCGTTAAGATACAGAGTATAATGATACCAAAGACCAGATCCTCTTGGTGTCCTGTAGCAATCTTAGGTAATGCCAATTCAAAAATGGAAAAATATGCCGTGTATATGGCTAGCATGATCCATACTATACCGAGAAGTTTTTTCAGATTATTCATGGTTCGGGGGTGTTGATTTGTTGTTGATGTATAGACTACCGATAATAAAGCAGACTGCAGCAATAAGGATAGGATACCCTAATCCCGCCAGATAAAACTGTGGCGTATTCGAGGCTTCTGCATTTGTGGTGAGGTAAGTGGAAACTGCCGGAAGGAGCCCTCCAAATATACCGTTGCCCACATGATAGGGCAAAGACATGGAGGTATATCGAATTTTTACAGGAAATAGTTCTACTAAAAATGCTGCAATAGGTCCGTAAACCATCGTAATATAGATAACCTGGATAAATATAAGGGCAACGAGCAGTATGTAATTTTTGCCTGTTAAATGTACGGTTGTTTTGACCGTTTCTTTTCCTTTAAGTTCTCCTTCCTGATGTAGTATTTTTGAACTGCTCATTTCTGTCCCATCGGCATACTGGCTTTTTGTGATCGTAATGATGGTAGAATTTTGTTGGGAGCTAGGTGCTGTAGTTTCGTTTAGCTTGGTTTTTTGCTGAACATTTGATAGCTGATACATCGCTTCGTAAATAGGGCGATAGGTTAGCACCGCCAGGAGCATACCACCCAGCATAATCCACTTGCGGCCAACTTTGTCACTAAGCCATCCGAAAACGACAAAAAATGGCGTGCCTAACAATAACGCAATACCTAAAATGGTATCTGCCTGATCGGATTGCAGGTGCATGACCGTTTTCATGAAACTCATGGAGTAGAATTGACCGGTATACCAAACGACTCCCTGCCCCATCGCCGCACCGAATAAGGCTAGTAAAACAAATTTGAGGTTATACCGATTTCCGAAACTTTCTTTTAGCGGGTTGGTACTTGTCTTACCTTCTGCTTTCGCTTTGCTAAACTCAGGTGACTCCTTCATTTTTTTACGGATGAGGTATGAAACATATACCATTACTAAGGAGAGCAGGAAAGGAACGCGCCATCCCCAGCTATCAAATTGCGTCTCACTCAGAAAACTTTTGGTTAAAAGAATCACCACAAGGGAGATAAATAAGCCGAAGGTAGCAGTAGTCTGTATCCAGGATGTCCAATAGCCACGTTGCCCCAAAGGAGCATGTTCGGCGACATAAGTCGCTGCACCCCCATATTCGCCGCCCAGCGCGAGTCCTTGCAAAAGCCGTAGGATCAAAACAATCAATGGTGCCCAAAAACCGATCGTTTCGTAACTTGGAATACAACCAATCAGAAAGGTCGCGCCACCCATCAGCATCAGTGTTACCATAAAGGTGTATTTGCGGCCGATGATATCGCCCAAGCGACCAAAAAACAATGCCCCAAAAGGGCGTACGACAAATCCGGCGGCAAAGGTAGCCAATGTCGATAGAAAGGCCGCTGTGGGATTGTCGGCAGGAAAAAATTTCGTTGAAATTACGATGGAGAGACTTCCAAAAATAAAAAAGTCATACCACTCAATGAGTGTGCCCATGGATGAGGCGCCGATGACTTTCCAGATGCTCTTTGTGCTGTTGTCGTTCATTAATAATCGGTTTAGTGTTATGTTTGCTTAATATAGAATTTGATCTGAATGAATTTATTTTCTTGTATTTATTGGATAACTCATTTGGTTACCATTGTAGACTGCCCTCTGATTTATATACTTTTCCGGGGAGCGAGCGGATCAGCGATTGCATTTCCAGTTCCAATAAGACCAGGGCCAGCTTACTCTGCGGCCAGTTGAGCAGCTTGATCATTTGATCAAGTTCCAGTTGTCCGTTTTGGTGAATGAGATTGAAAAGGCTTTCCTGGTCTTTAGTCAAACTCAATGGGAGGGCTAACTGCTGGTTTACGTCGTTTTTTTTACTGATTTCCCAATTCATGACATAGGCGAGATCTTCTGCATGTCTGATCATGTGGGCGCGATTTGTTTTGATCAGATAATTGGTTCCTTCACTGCTCTTCTCGTATATGGATCCCGGAAAGGCACATACGTCTCTGTTATAACTATTCGCTATTTCGGCTGTAATTAATGCGCCCCCCTTAATTGCTGCTTCTACCACGATAGTAACATCTGCCATCCCGGCGATGATGCGGTTACGCATTGGAAAATTGACTCGTTCGGGTATAGTCTCCGATGTGAATTCGGTTAATAGTCCACCATTTTCGAGCATTTTTGATGCGAGTTCGCGATGAGATGCAGGGTATATTCGATCCAGTCCATGGGCCAGTACAGCGACGGTCGGGATATTATTTTTTAAGGCATTGCGGTGTGCCACGGCATCAATGCCATAGGCTAGGCCGCTGACGATCAGCGTGTCCCGGTCTTCGTTTAAGTCACGGATTAGGTCCTCGCATATTTTCTGCCCATAATGTGTCGCATTTCTTGTCCCGACGATGCTGATGACTTTTGTTGCGTTGAGCACATCATTTCCCTTGTAGTATAACATGAGGGGGGCATCATCACATTGTTTTAGTCTATCGGGGTATTCCTTATCTTCGATCCATAGCGCTTTAATCTGATGTTTGTCGATAAAAGCAAGTTCCTTTTCGCAGGCTGACAGGTAAGTTTTGTTATGGACAGCATCGGCGATAGATGCCTTCACCCCCGGGATCTGCATCAGTTCTTTTTTTGAGTAAGAGAAGAAATCCGCTAAGTTGTCGCAATGATCCATGATATTACGCACTGTTCTAGGGCCAATGCCCTTGATCTTAGTCAAAGCTATGGGATAGATTAATTTCATAATTGGGTACTTTAAATATAGTGAAAAATTATAAATCTTGTAGCGCTTTTCATTAGAATTAATCATTTGATTTTGTGGCCATTTTCCGCAAACATTAGCGGTGCTGTTTCCACTGATAAGCCGTGGCTCGGAGATCGTATTGCTGGTCGTGTATCGCACGATCATTGATTGTTGATAAATTGAGATCTGGAACCGCATTTGCGCTATCGTATAGATGAGCGTTTTGATTTCAGAATCGTTCCTTTTGGGGGAACAATTTGAGGCTGTTTTTGGGAAGAATGTTTTGATTTGGTAGCTTTGTTGAATTAACAATATTTTTAGTATGGAAATGAAAGAACCTTTTGATATAGAATTGGGCGATATAATTTATTCTGTCTTTCCGGAAGAGGAAGATGCCTATGTGATCTTTAAAGATGGAATGGAATATGTGAAAATTATAAAGGATACCGATACCACTTGGCTAAAACTAAATCCTGAAACCGAATTGCCGATGTTTGGAATGGATGAAGAGATTAACCTGATCGGGGAGGAAATCAAAAAAGAGCTTAGCCAATAATTCTTATAAGTTAAAGATCGTTAAAATTATTTTGCTCTTATCTGACGTTGATTATTTTAGGATAATCAATGATAGATATGGCACGTATTGGTTTCTTATTTTTAATCGCTCTTTGCATCTATTTGGCCTTTGATCGGCAGGTCTTTGCGCTACCTAAAGAGGTTATTTTGCAGGATACCGTGAAGAAGAATGGAAAAGATACGCTTAAACTGGATACGGCTAAGATCATTCGTGAAAACCTTTCGGCCAAGGAGAAACTGGACAAAAAAAAAGAAGAATATAAATCTATCTATTTTTGGGGCGATACCAAGAATATGGTCACATTGCCGCATCAAGGAGGGATCGCTGTCAATCTTAACAAACTTTACAATAAATTCAGCCGAAAAGGGCGGAATGCGAGGAAACTTCAACGTGAGTTTGAAAAAACTTACCAACAGGATTTAATTCGTGAGGAGTGGTATGCGTTGACGAAGGATTACAGTAAGTTGTCGGGAGATTCGTTGAATAAATTTAGGATATACTATGAGCCTTCTTTAACCTGGTTTTATGAAAATGATCGCTATGAAAAGATAGCTTATATGAATAAGTGCTTAAAATATTACCTGGATTCTGTAACCATTATCCACAGGCGGCTCCAACTGCCTATGGATAATGCTAAACTTTGATTACATCGGTACGTATACCAAATATTTTGTGTCAAAAAACTCTTCCTTAAAGTAGCCTGAGAGCGGGTACAATTCAGCTTTTAGTTTGGATTCTTTGATTTCTTCGCTCAGGTCACCACCTTTTAGATAAAGAATTCCGTTCGGAATTCCGTTTTTATCTTTCTTTGCGAATTTGTTTCGGATCCAGGGGGTGAATTCTCCAAGTCTGGTTACTGCCCGCGAAATGACAAAATCATATTTGTCGTCCAGTTGTTCTGCGCGAATATGGTCGGCTTCAACATTTTTAAGGCCTAATCCCGCGGCGACTTCACGGACTACCTTGATTTTTTTTCCGATCGAATCGACTAAGTGGAACTTGACGTCCGGAAAAAGGATCGCCATGGGGATGCCCGGAAATCCACCACCGGTACCGACATCCAAAATCTGTGTTCCCGGAGTCAACTCCTGAACAAATTTGGCGATGCCCAATGAATGTAATACGTGATGAAGATATAGGCTATCAATGTCCTTACGTGAAATTACATTGATCTGACTATTCCAAAAAGTATAGAGGTCTGCAAGTTTGGCAAACTGTTCTTTTTGTATATCCGTTAATTTCGGAAAATAGGAGTATATGATATCGACTGTAGGATTCAACATGTGATTTTTTAAAGGGGTGAATTATTTCCAGCTTATTTTTTTCTTTTTTCGGCTGAACAAACCATTGATACAAATATAGAAATAGTAGATGAAGTCTACCAGCGGAAGCCACCAAATCAGTTCTTTCACTTCGAGTTTCCTGTAAATAGATGAAAAAACGGCCCATTGGGCGAATAGTCTGAGCAGGTAAGCTGTAAGCGGAACGTACCAGAACGTAGGAAAAGCAATCGCAACAGCAATCAAGGTTAGGTAAAACAATGCCGCGGATACCAGCTGTGTACCCAGCATGCGCTGGTGACGTTTTTTATAAATGGTGGAGGCTCCCGAATGTCTTGCTTTCTGTTTATAATAGCTTTTCCAGGTTGTTTTGGGAGCCGAGTAGACAATAGCGCTTGGTGCGAGGACGATATTGACATTGGTTGCGGTGGCATTTTGGTTGACAAAAAGATCGTCGTCACCGGATTTGACATGCATGTGGGCTGCGAATCCTTTGTTGCGAAAGAAGAGATCTTTTTTGTAGGCCATGTTTCGGCCAACACCCATATAGGCGTCTCCTTTGAGCGCATAGGATAAATAGCTCATTGCGGTATGGCTCGTTTCAAACCGAATCAGCAAATTGAGTAAGCTTCTTTTTTTAAAATAAGGCGAATAGCCCAATACGATTTCGGTCTCCGGCCTAAAAGCCGATGCAACCTCTTTCAACCACTGATTAGATTGAGGAGCACAATCTGCATCGGTAAATACCAAAGTCTGATGTTTTGAAGCCTTGATCCCCATACTTACCGCGAATTTTTTGCCATGCTTCAATCGGATATGCTCTTTGATATCGACAATTTTTAAATGGGCATATTGCTCATCAAATTCCTGGAGTATCCATGGTGTTTCGTCGGTTGAAAAATCGTTGACAACAATAACCTCAAAATTGGGATAATCTTGCTCAAGGATACTGGGCAAGTATTCACGGAGATTATCCTGCTCATTGTGCGCGCAGATAATAACAGATATTGCCGGGAGATCCGTTCCCTCTTGATAAGCTTCAATTTGGTACCTACTTAATTTGCTGTAAACAAATAAGATGTAATATAATTGTGCCAATAGGAAAAGACCTAATATTCCAAATATAATATATGGAAGATTGGCCAAAAATACATGTAGGTCAAGCATAGCCCACAAAGATAAGCGCATTCATAATCTTTTTATAAAGGAAAATGATAATTTATTCCTGAAACATCCTGTTTGCAAATCTTTTTGTAGTATTTTTGCAACATATTTTAGGAAAGGACGGGCGTAAACATACTGGTAAGCGGAACCATATTTCCGTTGTTGAAAACAGTCTTGCCCATATTATTGGGAAAAATACATGCGAAAGTCTGTCTACTAAAATGAAATTAGTCTCAGAGGAAAATATTAATGAAATTTACGCTACAAGCACAAGATACACTATCAAAAGCACGTGCGGGTGTTGTCGAAACTGCACACGGTCCCATTCAAACTCCCATCTTTATGCCTGTTGGCACCGCCGGTACGGTGAAGGCCATTCATCAGCATGAGCTGAAAAATGATATTGAAGCACAGATTATTTTGGGGAATACCTATCATCTTTATTTGCGTCCGGGATTGAACGTATTGAATAAAGCTGGTGGATTGCATAAGTTTAACGGCTGGGATCGTCCGATTTTGACCGATTCTGGTGGTTATCAGGTGTACTCCCTGACGGAAGTGCGTAAGATTAAAGAAGAAGGAGTAACTTTCCGTTCTCACATTGATGGTTCAAAACATCTTTTTACGCCAGAAAACGTGATGGATACGCAGCGTATTATCGGTGCGGATATCATCATGGCCTTTGATGAGTGTACACCTTACCCTTGTGATTATGGTTATGCACGTCGTTCATTGGATATGACTCACCGTTGGTTGAAGCGATGTGTAGATCGTTTTGATAGCACGGATCCACTTTACGGATATGATCAGACCTTATTTCCTATTGTACAAGGCTCAGTTTACAAAGACTTAAGAATAAAATCCGCAGAAACAATAGCCTCCTTTAACCGGGACGGAAATGCAATCGGAGGATTGTCCGTGGGTGAACCGGCAGAGGAAATGTATGCGATGACCGAAGTGGTTTGTGATATTTTGCCTAAAGAAAAACCGCGTTATTTGATGGGAGTAGGTACTCCTGTGAATATCCTGGAAAATATCGCTTTGGGAATTGATATGTTCGACTGTGTCATGCCAACACGTAATGCAAGAAATGGTATGCTTTTTACACAAAACGGGATCATCAACATTAAGAATGAAAAATGGAAGGATGATTTTTCGCCTATTGAAGCAGAAAGCGACTTACATACAGATCAGTTCTATTCAAAAGCGTATTTACGGCATCTGATAAAATCACAGGAAATTTTAGGTGCACAAATTGCTTCATTACACAATTTACATTTTTATCTTTGGCTAGTCAATCAAGCCCGGGAGAAAATCATAGACGGTACATTCTATGACTGGAAAAATAAAATGGTGAAAATTTTGGATCAACGTTTGTAATGGAGTCACATAAAAAAATAAAACATAGATAAAGTATGTGAGCCCCGGGGCTTGCAGAAGTAGAGTCTCAAATCTCATATCTTAATACTCAAATCTAAAACTATGCTTTCGTTAATCGATCGTTACATCATCAAAAAGTACCTGACAACATTTGTGTTCACGATGGCCATATTCACCGTGGTTATGGTCGTCTTTGATGTGTCCGAAAGATTGGACGATTTTCTGAAATACAAAGCACCACTGGATAAGATTATCTTTGAGTATTATGCCGGATTTATTCCATTCTATCTTAATTTTCTCTGTCCGTTAATTAACTTCATTGCGGTGATCTTTTTCACTTCGAAAATGGCGGATCAGACCGAGATTGTCCCTATATTAAGTGCGGGTTATAGTTTCAACCGTTTGTTGCGGCCTTATATGATTGCTGCAACAATAATCTTTGCTGTATCTTTCATATTCAATATATTCATTATTCCGCATACCAATAAAATGAAGGTGGATTTTGAGAATATCTATGTGAAACCATTGAAGGATAACTCCCGGGTATCAACACATATGCAGCTGGATAAAAACAGTTACGTGTATATTGACAATTTTGATAATGCTACCAAGACTGGCTATGGTTTCGTCCTGGAGATTTTCAAAGGGGATACATTGAAGGAGAAGATGATGGCAGACCGTATTACTTGGGATTCAGTGGCGACGAAATGGAAAATAGAGGGATACACCAACCGTATTATCAATGGCTTACGCGAGCGAATGGACAAAGGGACAGTCAAAGATACGACATTGGATATGAAGCCCTCTGATTTTGAGTTAAGGGATAATATGTTTACTGCCATGGATACGCGAGAACTCAATATCCGAATCCATAAAGAAGAAACGAGGGGAACGGGGGTAATGAATGACTTATTGCTGGAAAAATATAAACGCTATGTTTACCCATTTTCTGCATTTGTTCTGACGCTCATGGGGGTAGCGCTTTCCTCCAAGAAAGTCAGAGGTGGGATCGGTTTAAGTCTTGGTGTCGGAATCGGCTTAAGTTTTACGTATATTGTTTTTATCCAATTTGCCACCATGTTTTCACTGAAAGGTGGATTGCCGCCGATAATTGCGGTATTGATTCCAAATGTGACTTTTTTATTGGTCGCAATTTATCTGGCTGTAAAGGCGCCAAAATAACTCCGATTACGATCATCAACTTAAGCAGCTTACAATAAAAGGGAAAATAAGTGCTGCGCATGGTGATTTTTCATTGCCATTACAAATAATTTATATTCTATTGAATATGTCCAAAATTCATCTAAATCGGAATATCTTAATTCTGCATTTAACAATCCTGATTTGGGGATTTACGGGGATTCTAGGGAGTCTCATTTCTGTTTCTGCGATTCATCTCGTTTGGTACCGCGTGGCGATAGCTTCCATTTCTTTGCTGGCCTATTTCCTGTTGACCAAACAAACGATAGTAGTTTCCAAAAAACAGTTTCTTCAGTTTTTTATGGTGGGGGCCGTGGTTGGTCTACATTGGGTTTTATTTTTCTATTCCATCAAAGTCTCTACTGTCTCGGTCACGTTGGTAACTTTATCTTCGGTGACATTGTTTACGGCAATATTGGAACCGATTATCAATAAAAAGCGGATCGCGCTATTGGACATTGTGGTTGGTTTGGTGATCATCGTGGGGATTTATACCATATTTTCCTTTGAAACGCATTATTTGGTCGGCTTACTGGCGGGGCTTGGCTGTGCTTTTTGCGCCAGTATATTTTCCATTGCCAATGCAAGGATGGTTAAGAAATCGAGTCCGACATTGATCACATTTTACGAAATGCTGGGTGCATGTTTTTGGATCAGTATATTGATGTTTTTTACTGGGGATTTCAATGCTGAGATGAAATTGGGACAGCAGGATCTGATTTACCTTTTATTGTTGGGGGTAGTCTGTACGGCGGTTGCCTATGTGATGGGGGTAGCGGTCATGAAAGAGCTGTCGGCTTTTACGGTTGCATTGACGACGAATTTGGAGCCTGTCTATGGAATACTTTTGGCCATGTTGATCTTTGGACAGAAAGAAACCATGAGCGGCGGATTTTATCTCGGAGCTTGTATCGTTCTAGGTGCGGTGTTTACCTACCCTTATGTGAAAACAAAATTGGAGAAGAGACAGAAAGATCTTATCATCCGAAAATTACATTAAAGATTACCAGGCTGTCTGTCTTTTTGGACAGCCCGGTAATCTTTTGTTGTACACATTCCTGTTCCTGACAGTGGTTCGCCTTGATTGTTCACCATATCAAGAATTCAATTGTCGGGCAAATTAAAAGGCAAATTCACCTACCAGAACATTTCTCTCCTGATCCCTGTCAAGGTAAATCGTCGTGAGTTTACGTTCCTGTCTCCCAGTACTATAATAGGTGTAGATTTCTGCCAGAACAGCAGCTGGACCGGCCAAGGTCAGTGAACTATCGTTGTAGAAATCAACTTCTATTTTATATTTTCCTTTTAACGCTTTCTTTAATAAGAACTGTTCTGGACCATATCCTCCGGTAAAGTCGTTACTAAGACGACCTCCAATTGCTGTTGCGGGGTTGCTGTAGAAACATTTTTCGGCGTTTGGATCAGTTACCCAAAGATCGATATCGGTGTTTTGGGAATTCCAGTTGATGACTACGCGCATATCAACGGGTAGGTCGGCAATCAGCTTTTTCTCCACAGCAACTTTTGCAGTTGCGTTTTTCTGAAGTTTAATGAGGTTATTGATCTCCATGACAAGGATTTCTTCAATGCCATCATCTCTATTTGCGGCTTCCGCTGAATAGCTTTGTATCAAGATGCCATAAAGTTCTTCCAAGGCTTCGTTGTAACGGCCCTTATCCTGTAATACTAAGGCGTAGTCACGATGACTCTGTGGATCCATTGGTCGCCATTTTAATACTTTACCGGCTATGTACAACGCGTTGTCGACGTCTCCCCATTCCCTGAGTTTGTATGAAATGGTTTTATAAAGGTCAGCATTTTCAATTTGCAGGTCTGCCATGGCACTCAGGATAAGCAATGCTTTTTGTTTATCTCCCCTTTTGAAAAAGAAATTGGCGACATCAAAATAGAACGTTGGTGTACCCATATACTGATCCCGAAGCTGAAGATAGCTTTTGTAAGGATCTTTGGCTTGATTAAGCTCCTTTAGGTAAGTATTGTCTTCCTTAATTTCGGGAATACTTATTTTTCCAGATACCTGATTGCGGGGATTCGTTACTTGTACTCCAGCGACTCGCCCTTCTAGTGCTTGAACAGCATTTACTGTGACGGCTTCCATAAGTTCATCTTTACTAACCACTTCCTCCTGAGCGCTGACTGTTGCGTTAGCTGCTCTTGAATTGGCGGACACAGACAGGCTCTTGTTTGTGGCACCTTCTGCTGATCTGGATTCCACAACCATAGGGGTAGGCACCGCGTTTGCCAAAGGACGGGACGGTATTGGGGGAGCAACAATAGTTGTATGAGTCGACCGACCTGACCGATCCCGTTGTGGGTATTTCGTTTTTTGCTGAAAGTCGGTATTCCACCAAGATTGGAGTTGCTCGGTGATACTTTGGGCCTGTGTCAATAAATCTGCTACGCGTTCTTCCTTTTCTATGCGTTCTTCTTTTTTGAGTCGATTGAATTCGGGAAGCAGTTCTGCTGGTGGTGTAATTGCATAGCGTATATAATCTTCCACATTTTCAAGTACGATTAAACTTGTATTCCGGGTGACAATGCCAAACTGTTTTCCGATCGCTTCAATCTCTTCACGGTGGTCTTCATATTGGATGTCCAATGCCTCTATTTTCTTCTGTGCCCAGATCTGTTGCAGATCAATCTCGCCATTGTCAGGCTTTAATGGAACTTTGATTTCTTTGATTTGGTCTGTTCCATCACCAATTAAAAGTGTGATTTCTTTTGCATCACTGTTTTTACCAAGTCCCGAAACAGAGAAATAGGATTGAATAGGTGAGCCTTTTTCGGGATAGATTTCGGTAAAAGCATATTGTTCTTTTACTCCCAAAAAGAGTTGATCGATCGAATTTAGCATGTTATAGGCTTGCGTGATCGTTGTATTTGTCAAATTGACCATTTTCCCATAATGAGTCTGGGCAATCTGTTTGAGATTGGCATAGTCTGAGCTGGTTGAGGAGGTAATGCAATAAGTAGGCTGGTCAAGTACAATTTTGCCCTGGCCAAATGTAGAAAGTCCGTCACTGAAAAAGAGATAATTTGCGCCATGTAGAACTCCGCTCTTTACTTGGCTATAATCGGTACCGCCGTCATAAACAGTCTGTTTCAGGTAATCCTTCAATTCTGTCCAGTTTCCCTTGTTAATCTGAAAAGTGCGGGCTTTGCTGAAACGAATATCTAAATAGCCTAGATCCACTGATATATTCTGATTTTCATTGAAAAACTGATCCAGGAGGCTGAACTCTTTTTCCAGATCTCTATTTTTTGAACTTAGTGAACGATCCCAAATAATGGCGAGGCTGTTGCCCCATTTTTTTTGTGCCTGTTTAGGTATTTCCAATTTTGCATTGGCTAGAAAGTAAAAACTGCCATCCTGGTTGGATTGTTTTAATCCTGAGGTGGCGTTTTCGTTTAAAGGAAGTTTAATTGCGAGATTTTTTGAGGATTTAAACTGTTGCTTGCGTAATGTGGCAGCATAGTTATGGTTTTGTTCAGCAAATGCCAAGGATCCATCAGGCTGTTCAGTAAAGCTCGGCTTTTTATTCCCTTGGTAAACGTTGATGTTCAGCTCAACATTTTCAATAATGGAATTATAGTTCAAAGGCAAATAATAGTATAATGCCTGATCGGATTCTGGAGTTAGGTTCTCGGAATAGCTAATCTGAATGGTACGCCGTCCTTTTGAAGGCAAAGGATAGATACGTGTCCGGAAATTATTTCCTTCAACTTTTTCAAGTAGCCCGGGGTCTACTCGTCGTGTTTCTATACTTTCAAAAACTTCGGTTCCTTTATTTTTGTCCACAGGTACCGCCTGACGTAGTTTTCCGTTGATATCCAGGGCATAGCCGCTGACGGAGACACCTTCGGGCATCGGGAAGGTAAGTTCACCTTCAAGATCCCGATTTGACGTGTTTTCGAAAGTCATGGTCATTGATGTGTTTGCAATATTTCCAAAAATATTGACTGCTACTTTTAGGTCGACGAGTTTTGCTGCGTCTACACCTTGCTCATTTTTTATTTTTAAGCTGGGCACCTCACGGGTGGGTTTTATTTGAGACTTTATATCCACATTGGAAAATACCAATAGGATGAGGAGGGCTAATATTGTCTTTTTCATCTTTGAAATGATTTGCTTATCAATTATTTTGTTTTTTTACATATTCAGGCCGCCTTCCGCGGCATACTTGTCTGGTCTTATCGGTATCAATGGACGCTTTTAGTCCGTTTTTTTAATCATCAGCTCATTGTTTCTTTCGGGCATTCACACAGTCTTAGGCTGTTTCATTTGTATCACCCCATCAACAACGATTCATCTTTTCTTTGTCTATTTTTTCTTTGATGCAATGAAAAACGAAATTCCATAAAGTCAATCTATTTTTATTTGTCATTATGATTTGGTCGGTGGATGTAAGTTATTTAAACGTTTGTTAATGATGCCCTAATATGCGAGGTTTATGTTTGCAGGATAATAGAATAAATTATGAAAAGATTATACAGTGTATTGGGGATTGCTCTTTTGTGTGCTTCCTGCAGTAAAGATGATGTATCAAAGATCATTGATCCGATTGTCAATTTAACTTACCCGGATAAGGCTGTAGCCATGGATCCAAAAGTATTGGGTACGATTGGTGAGGTAAAGGTATATAATGGCGGGTACGGCTCTTCCATGGTTCAGGATCCGAATGATAAGACAGTGTTTTACCTCTTAACAGATCGCGGGCCAAATATTGATGGTACAGAAAAAGATAGTAAAGTTTTTGCTAACCCGATGTTTACCCCTCAGATCGGTAAATTTCGATTAAAGGATAATGTGCTGGTTTTTGAGTCTGCGATTGAATTAAAGAATAAAAACGGTGTAAAATTGAACGGATTGCCGAACCCTGAGGGTAAAGGTGGTTCGGGAGAGAAAGCTTTGGATACGAATGGAAAGGATTTGGGAAAAAGCGAAGATGGCATCGATTCGGAGGGCTTGGCAAGAGCCGCTGACGGTTCTTGGTGGGTAAGTGATGAATATGGACCACATATCGTTCACTTTGATGCTTCTGGAAAGGAGATTGAGCGGATCAATCCTTGGACAACAGGAAAGAAATTACCCTTGGTCTTTGCCAAACGTCGACCAAATCGTGGAATGGAGGGATTGACCATTACACCAGATGGAAAGACTTTGGTCGGTATTATGCAATTTCCACTCTATAATCCATCCAAGGATGCGGTGAAGAATTCTTTGATTATCCGCATTGTCACTATGGATATCGCAACTGGAAATACCAAGCAGTACGTGTATATGATGGAACGGTTTGACCTACAGGCTGTCAGTGAAATTGCTGCGGTGTCCAATTCCACTTTTATTGTGCTGGAACGTGACGGAGCATATGCAACAGAAGAAACACGTGGTGATGTATTCAAAAAAATCTATCAGATAGATCTTGCGAGTGCAACGGATATTTCTGATGATAATAACGGTGAAAAAGGGAGACTTTTTGATGGTAAGAGTGTTGAAGAACTAAAAGATGCTGCTACCTTAGCGAAATATAATATTAAGCCTGTTACCAAAACTTTGGTGGCTGATTTAATGAAGGATATCAAAGAATTATATCCACATGACAAAGCCGAAGGATTGGCTGTTATTAATTCATCTTTAATCGCTGTATGTAACGACGATGATTTTGGCGTTACGGGAGAGGGGATTTATAAATCGAAGATATTACCGGCGATAAAAACCGTTGATAAGAATAGCATCTATTTTATTAAATTAAAAACGCCGTTGAAATAATTATTTTGGTTTATATCAAAAAATGTCTGTTTTATAAAGTCAGGCATTTTTTGATATTTCCATTTTTCTAAAGTTGGATTGACTCATAATTTTTAAATGTTAAAAGTTTAAAATAAATTATTGAGCTAGCAACGATACCAACATACGACAGTGGAGAGAACGTGAGGGGGTAAAATTCCGCCAAAATGCAAAAAGCGGAAAACTCCAAGTGGCGGAATTTTATCCCTAATAATTATTGATTTGTAATAAATATTTTCTTACAAACTGTGTTTGGATGGCGTAGAGGTTGATTTTAGATGGTCTAGCTGGCTAGCCTGAACTTAAGGGAAAAGTTTGTCCCCCTGAGGGGAAATCAAATTCCCCCAGGAATTTTTTGCAATCCCTTAAGGAAAAAGTGTATCCCCCTGAGGGGAAAGTAAATTCCCCTAAGAATTTTTTGCAATCCCTTAAGGAAAAAGTTTATCCCCCTGAGAGGAAAGTAAATTCCCCTAGGAATTTTTTGAAATCCCTTAAGGGAAAAGTTTGTCCCCTTGAGAGGAAATCAAATTCCCCTAGGAATTTTTTGGAATCCCTTAAGGGAAAAGTGTATCCCCCTGAGGGGAAATCAAATTCCCCTAGGAATTTTTTGCAATCCTTTAAGGGAAAAGTGTATCCCCCTGAGAGGAAATCAAATTCCCCTAAGAATTTTTTGTAGTCCCTTAAGGGAAAAGTGTATCCCCCTAAGAGCAAAGTAAATTCCCCTTGGAGTATTTTGCGTTTCCCTGAGGGAGATTTTCAGTAATGGGCGCGGATATCCTCATATAACAAAAGCACCTTAAGGTGCTTTTGTTATATGAGGATTATTATTTATAATTATGCTTGTTGCGTAGCCAAGAAATCCTTGCTTTCAAGTTCGGAATACCCCATGAGGTATTCGTCTACTTTTCGTGCGCACTCCCGGCCTTCAGATATCGCCCAGACCACCAAGGATTGCCCTTTGCGGCAGTCACCCGCTGTGAAGATATTTTCCACTGAAGTTTGGTAATCTTTGTCGTTTGCCAGGATATTTCCTTTTTCATCCACACGTACACCGAGCTGCTCCAGTAGTCTTTGCTCGGTATGTTTGTAGCCAATAGCCAATAAAACAAGATCGGCAGGAATTTCCCTAACTTCGGATTCGCCCAGTCTCGTACGGCGACCAAATTCATCGACTTCGTATTGTACTTCTTTAATTTTTACCGCTTTGACATGGCCATTTTCGTCGTGAACAAACTCTTGCGTTTCCGTTGCCCAAAGACGTTCACAGCCTTCTTCTTGTGAAGAGGAGGTTCCGAAGGTCACTTTGTCCATCGGCCAGGGATTGTTTCTTAAACGCTCTTTTGCAGGTGTTGGTTTACGGGCGATCTGTGTAATACTTTTGGCCCGGTGGCGGTTGGAGGTACCAATGCAGTCCGAACCTGTATCACCGTCGCCAATCACGACCACATGTTTATCTGTCGCTAAAATACGTTCTTGATCAATGCTGATGCCACTGACTTCTTTGTTCTGCTGTTTTAAGAAGTCCATGGCGAAATGGATCCCTTTGGCTTCATGTCCGGGCAACTGCATGTGCCAGGGGACGGTCGATCCAGTAGCCAATACTACGGCATCATAAGCTTTCAATTCGTAAAAGCTGATGTCTTTTCCTACCTCTGTATTGACGCTAAATTCGATCCCAGACTCTTTCATTAAATTAATCCGGCGGTCGATAACAGACTTCTCCAGTTTGAAATCCGGAATACCATAACGGAGTAAGCCGCCCACCTGATCGTCACGTTCAAAAACAGTGACGTCATGGCCTGCTTTATTCAATTGTGCGGCGGCAGCGAGTCCAGCTGGCCCGGAACCGACCACAGCAACACGTTTGCCCGTTTTTAAATAGCTCTTATGGGCCTTTACATAGCCTTTTTTGAATGCAATCTCAATGATATGCTTTTCAATTTCTTCGATGGTAATCGGTGTGCTATGGATGCCCAATACGCAGGCCGATTCGCAAGGAGCAGGGCATATTCTACCTGTAAATTCAGGAAAGTTGTTGGTCGAGGTCAGGATCTGATAAGCCTCTTCCCATTTACCGTCGTATACGGCATCGTTGAATTCAGGAATGACATTGCCCAGTGGACAGCCTGAATGACAAAACGGAATACCGCAATCCATACAACGCGCGGCCTGTTTATTCAGCTCATTCTCAGAATATCCTTTATTAAATTCTTTGAAGTGCTGCACACGGCCTTCAACAGCTTCTTTTGTTGGAAGCACGCGCTCAAATTCTTTAAAACCTGTAATTTTTCCCATGATCTGTGCTTCCTATTTTATGCTTCAACTAATTTTTGACGAATGACATTTTTATATTCCCTAGGGAATACTTTAATAAATTTATTTTTCTCCCGGGCCCAGTTCTGTAAGATGAAATCTGCTCTACGGCTATTGGTCAATAATACATGACGTTTCAATAGGGCAATAATTGCTGTTTCATCTTCACTTTCCAATGGATCCAGGTCCACCATCTCCTGATTGCAGTTTTCGCGGAAATCATCATTGATGTCATAAATCCACGCAATACCACCGCTCATTCCGGCTGCAAAATTGCGTCCTGTCGCGCCGAGGATCAGTGCCCGTCCACCCGTCATATATTCACAACCATGATCGCCTACACCCTCAACGACAGCAGTAGCTCCGGAGTTACGCACAGCGAAACGCTCGCCTGCCTGGCCATTGACAAATAGGTGTCCTGAAGTGGCTCCGAATAGTGCGACGTTACCGATAATGATGTTCTCTTCTGGTATCAGGCCACTTTCGGTCACTGGATAAATGGCCAACTGTGCACCTGATAAGCCCTTACCAACATAGTCATTGGCTTCGCCCTGCAATTCAAAGGAAAGTCCTTTGGTAGAGAAGGCCCCGAAACTTTGGCCTGCAGACCCTTCGAATTTGAAATTAATGGTATTGTCAGGCAATCCTT
Organism: Sphingobacterium sp. DR205; assembly: GCF_011064245.1. Classification (NCBI taxonomy): domain Bacteria; kingdom Pseudomonadati; phylum Bacteroidota; class Sphingobacteriia; order Sphingobacteriales; family Sphingobacteriaceae; genus Sphingobacterium; species Sphingobacterium sp. DR205. Next base: position 992,657 of record NZ_CP049333.1, read on the forward strand.
CGGATCCATACAATTTGGAAATCTCATTGGAGAGCATTGTGCCGATGGTACGATCCGTATTTTTTACTTTGAACGTTCCAAAGACCGGTGTTCTGCTTTCCAACGCTAGCTTGGATTGTTTCAATAATCCCCAGTCCAAAATCATGGCCATGCCGTGATCCTGCTCCTCTGTATTGTACAATGATTGTCCCGGTTCATTGCGCTCAACATGGAGAATATCTGTAAAGTCGATTTTCTTTGCTTTCCAATGGTCGATGTTCTCCCGTTTTTTGAGGAACTGAGCACGGCCTACCATTTCATTGATGGTGCGGAAGCCGAGGTATGCCATGGTCTCGCGTACTTCTTCGGCAAGGAAAGTGAATAGGTTGACGATATCTTCAGGTTTTCCGGAGAAAAGTTTGCGCAATTCAGGATCTTGTGTGGCTACACCGACGGGACAGGTATTTAGGTGACATTTGCGCATCATGATACAACCTCCAGCAACCAAGGCAGCTGTGGAAACACCCCATTCTTCGGCGCCTAAAAGTGTTGCAATAACGATATCGCGACCTGTTTTTACCTGACCATCGGCCTGTAAGACCACACGGCTACGCAGCTTGTTTTTCACAAGCGTCTGATGTGCTTCGGCAAGGCCCAGTTCCCAAGGTAATCCGGCATGTTTGATCGAACTGATCGGTGAGGCACCTGTTCCGCCGTCAAAACCTGCGATGAGGATAACGTCAGCATGTGCTTTAGCAACACCGGCGGCAATCGTTCCTACACCGGCTTTAGATACCAATTTGACATTGATCCGCGCTTGGCGGTTCGCATTCTTCAAATCGAAGATCAACTGTGCCAAATCTTCGATGGAATAGATGTCATGATGTGGTGGCGGGGAAATCAGACCGACGCCCGGTGTAGAGTGTCTGGTTTTCGCAATCCAGGCATCCACCTTCGGCCCCGGTAATTGACCACCTTCACCCGGTTTAGCACCCTGTGCCATTTTGATCTGTAATTCATCCGCTTGTGTCAGGTAATTGGAGGTGACACCAAAGCGCGCAGAAGCGACTTGCTTAATTGCCGAACGCATGGAATCCCCATTTGGAAGAGGTTGATAACGCAATTCATCTTCCCCTCCTTCACCGGTGTTAGATTTTGCGCCGATGCGGTTCATGGCAATGGCAAGGGTACTATGTGCTTCGTGGGAGATAGATCCAAAGGACATCGCTCCGGTAGCAAAGCGTTTTAGTATTTCACTTGCCGGCTCAACTTGCTCCAATGGAATGGAATTGCGATGTTTAGCAAAATCCAAAAGTCCACGAAGGGTAAACATATGTTCTTTCTGTTCGTTGATCTTGGTTGCATACTTTTTATACGTGGCATAGTCTCCGGTCCGGCATGCTTGCTGCAATAAGTGAATGGTATCTGGATTCCACAAGTGCCCTTCGCCACGACGTTTCCATTGATAGATACCACCTTCTGGCAGAAGATTTTGTGGTGTACGGCTTTTTTCAAATCCACGCCAGTGTTTAGATAAAGCCTCTTTGGCCAGATCATCCAGTGTCATACCACCGATACGGGATACCGCGCCACAGAAGAATTTATCAACAACAGATTTGTCGATACCAAGTACTTCAAAGATCTGTGCTCCGTGATAAGATTGCAATGTTGATATCCCCATTTTGGAGAAAATTTTCAACAAACCATTGTTAACTGCTTTTACGTAGTTTTTGGATAGCTCAGGCCAGGTAAGTTCAGTATCCAAGGTGTTTTGTTCCTTCATGGTACGGATACTTGCCAGTGCCATATACGGGTTGATCGCCGTGGCACCAAAAGCCAATAGGCAGGCGAAGTGGTGTACTTCCCAAGCATCGCCGGCTTCGACAACTAGTCCTACAGCACCACGGTTACCGGTCTTGATCAAGTGGTGGTGGACTGCTGATACGGCAAGCAAAGAAGGGATGGCCGCATGTTTGGAATCTATCGCGCGATCCGAAAGTATCAATACCTGAAAACCATCACGTACAGCGTCATCGGCATATCTACATAGACGCTCTAAACCTGCTTCCAGCGAGCCCGGCTTTCCGTCTGAACGGAAATAGGACTGAATGGTTTTTGCCTGAAACAATCCGGTATCAATAGAACGTAATTTTTCAAGTTCTTTGGATGTGAGGATCGGATGAGGTAAGGTCACGCAGTGACAGAATTTTTTGTCCTCAATCAGGATGTTGCCCGCATTACCGATAAAGGTCGCCAAGCTCATGACCAAACGCTCGCGGATCGGATCGATCGGTGGGTTGGTTACTTGTGCGAAAAATTGCTTAAAGTAACTTGAGATATGTTGTGGCTGATCGGAAAGAATAGCGAGCGGAACATCCGAACCCATCGAACCAGTTGGTTCGTATCCGGTCAATGCCATTGGCGTCAGGATTGTTTCGAGGTCTTCTCTGGAGAAACCAAATGTCTTCTGATATTTGAAAACGGATTCTTTGGAAAGATAGGTATAGGTGACACGAGGTTCTTCCAGTTCTTCTAGCTTGATTTTATAGTTGTCCAACCAATCGCTATAAGGTTGTTGGTTGATCAATTGATCTTTTACTTCATCGTCTGTTAAGATGCGACCTTGCTCCATATCGACGAGAAATATCTTGCCTGCCTGTTGGCGGCCTTTTTTAATAATGGTAGATTCTTCAATCGGAAGGGCGCCGGCTTCGGAAGCAACGACAACACGGTCATCCGAAGTTACAGCATAACGTAATGGGCGTAAACCGTTACGGTCTAGTGTTGCCCCGATATGTTTACCATCGGTAAAACATAGTGCTGCAGGTCCATCCCAAGGCTCCATTAAGGTTGCATGGTATTCGTAGAATGCACGTTTTAGTGGATCCATTTGGGTATTACCATCCCATGCCTCAGGTACCAACATCAACATGACGTGTGTCAGGCTACGGCCACTGTGTAAAAGCAACTCGGCAACATTGTCAAGACAGGCTGAATCCGACTGGCCCCGATCAACGATAGGAAGCAGGATTTCCATTTCGTCTTCGGTGAAATAAGGTGACGAAAGGGCACGCATTCCAGCGTAAAACCAATTGAGGTTACCTGTTAAGGTGTTGATTTCACCATTATGGGCCAACATACGGAACGGTTGTGCTAGTGACCAGGAAGGAAAAGTATTGGTCGAGAAGCGTGAGTGTACCAATCCAAACGCGGATACCACACGAGGATCGCGTAAATCAAGGTAATAGGTGCCGACTTGGTATGTTGTTAATTGACCTTTGTAAATGATAGTTTTGCAAGAAAGTGATGCAAAGTAAAGTGGGAGAGGGTATTCTTGTTGCTGTTTAACTTTTTGAATGATCAGGCGACGTAGAACAAAAAGTTTGCGTTCAAATTCTTCCGTGTTTGAAACGCCGTCCGGTCTGCTAACAAAAAATTGGACGATTTCAGGTTCGGCACTGAGCGCTGTTGGTCCAATACCTTCACGATTGACTGGTACTGGACGGTAGCCAAGGAATTTCATACCCCTTTCGGCTGCCGCTTCCTCAATCAAGTCCCGACATATTTTGTTCATGTCTTCTTCTTTTGGAAGAAATACCATTCCTGTTCCATAATATCCCGGTTCCTCTAACTGTATTCCTAAGCTGATACATTCTTCCCACAAAAATTCGTGTGGCAACTGAATCATGATACCAGCTCCGTCTCCACTTTCGGGATCACAACCACAGGCACCACGATGCTCCATGTTCTCCAACATGGTCAAGGCGTCTTTTACTTGTGCGTGTGATTTATTCCCTTTAATATGGGCGACAAAGCCTACTCCACAGGCGTCATGCTCAAAATTAGGGTCGTAAAGGCCCTCCGTTTTCGGTCTTTGTTGAATCATCTTTCCTTTTCAAATATTATACATTGCTAATATAGGAATAAAAATGAATAAAATTATAAATATTCTAATAAAAATGTGCTTGTTTTGATTTTATTGTTTCTTTTTAATGTTTTTGTTATGGATATTGTATTTATTGTTTTTAATCGAAATGGGGTGAAAACCCCTGCTTTGAATGCATAAGTCGCGATGTTTTTGGAGGGTTGCCAACTTGCCCCAAATTTTGGATAAAACTTGTACTTCACTCACAAGTGTGGCTGTATTCTTGAGTAGTGTGCTATATGCCTTATACATACTACTGTACTGTTGTATATATTGATACTGGTAGTTCGTAGACTTCGGTCACGATAGTCAGAAATTCTTGTAAGTCTCTATCTAGTGAAACGACGTCTACCTGCATATCTTCATAGTGCTCGAAAACAGACTGTAGCACTTGGAAATTTATAGGATCTATAGGTTTAATCTTGTAGGTGATAATGAACTGAATATAAAATAAAGAAGGCGAGTTGGGGAGTAATCCTCTTACTATAGTCCGTAACGAAGGCTTTATCATGATATTGAGGTAGTCTGTCCATCTTGTGAAAAGAAAGCTTCGGTCATCGGTGCCAATTTGTATATGCCACGGCAGAGCACGAAGAAAAAGTGCGATGTATAGCATAAAATATGCTAATGCGCCCAAGATGATTGTATATTTCAACAACCAAGAGCTGTCCAAGTAACAGGGCATTGCATTGAAATACGCCGATATATCCTTTTTTAGATTTGCGTTATGGTATTGTATAAGAGGCTTATGTAGCCGATACTTTGTGTGAACGCAATGATGTATCTTATCAGAATAATACTTTAGCGAGCTAATACCCCAAATAGGTCGACTCGGTCAAAAGCAAAGAGTGCGTGCTGCATTGATTATTTAATGCGAAAGTGAGGTGATATCCTGCTATATTGTAGATATTGCAAATAGGGGAATATTCACCATCCAATCTTCTTGTCTATAGTTGCTCATGGATGTTCGTATAGCTGTTTGCGGTTTGAACTTATCGACATAGACACGTAGGCTTTTGGCCTGTAGATTTTCTTCAGCCTTCACTTCCACGGGGATAACATCTCCTTTATATTGGAGGAGGAAGTCTATCTCGGCTCTGGAATTATCGGGGGACCAATAGTAGATGTTTAGATCGTCCCGCGTTATGAATTGTTGAAGTACATATTGCTCGGTTAGCGCCCCCTTAAACTCTTGAAAAATGACATTACCTTCTAACAATGTATGGGCATCCAGATCTGTCATTGCAGCAAGTAGGCCTACATCGACCAAGAATAGTTTGAATGCACTGAAATCCTCGTATGCTTTTAATGGAATCGCTGGTTTAGTGATATTATGCACTTTGTGTATCAGACCGCAGTCGATCAGCCATGCCATGGCTAATTCATAGTCTTTGGCTCGAGCACCTTGACGTATGATGCCATAGATGAACTTCTTATTTTCTTTTATAAGTTGTGCTGGTATAGTATTCCATAATAGTCGTATACGTGGTACGATGTCGTGTGGAGCATGTTTTGAAAAGTCCTGTTGATAAGCTGCTAATATTCTTTTTTGGACTGCCCTAACTTCTTCATGGTTTTTATTGTTTACAAATGTGTTCACGACTTCGGGCATACCTCCGATATAATAATAATGACGTAGCCATTCTTGTAGTCTGGGAGCGAAACTGTTGATCATCGACCAGTTTTTGCTGTTGAGCAATTGTACCAATGTGTCTTCGCCTATAGCTGTCAGAAACTCTGTGAATGATAACGGGTAAAGATCCATAAATTCTACTTTGCCTACTGGAAAGGATCTGTGACTATGCAATGCTACTCCTAGAAGGGAGCCTGCACAGATAATATCGTATTGTGGTGCATTTTCATGAAAGTACTTCAAGGAAGTAATGGCTTCGGGAGCTTCCTGTATCTCATCAAATATTAGCAAGGTGTCGGCGTCGATGGAAACACCAGTTTCTATCTGTAAGCCCAAGATGATGCGGTCTATATCAAAGTCAGTTGTAAAAAGATTTTTTATCAAGGGGTTGCTTTCCATGTTCACATATGCTACCTTAGGATACGAGGCCTCTCCAAAGTGGCGCATAAGCCATGTTTTGCCCACCTGCCGAGCACCTTGAATAATCAGTGGTTTACGATCCTTTCTAAATTTCCAAGACTGTAGTTTGTGATATAAATCTCTTTTCATACTACAAATTTACAAAAAATATGTACGAGTTTTTGTTGTTTTATACATTTTTATGTACGAGTTTTTGTTGTTTTATACATTTTTATGTAGGAAATTTCTTGGGTCAAATCCTGAATCCCTAACGAAGTATTATCTCTGTGAAATATCCTGACTGTATTAATAAGTGTTGTTAAAAAATAGATCAAAATAATTCGATGCTTCAATCTACAAAATATGCGTTGGCTTCTCAATAGAATTTAAAGCAAATTAATCAAATCATTCTTTTTCAGTGACTTCAAGATGCTATTGTCGGTATGGATTAATTCATCTGCCAATTGACGTTTGCGCTGTTGTAATTCCATGATTTTCTCTTCTATTGAATCAGGAGTTATGAGTCGTATAGCAATTACTTTGTGTTGCTGACCTATTCGGTAAGCTCGATCTATGGCCTGATTTTCTACTGCAGGGTTCCACCATGGGTCTACCAAAAAGACATACTCAGCCTGTGTAAGATTAAAGCCTGTTCCTCCCGCTTTTAGACTAATGAGAAAAACACGTACTGATTCATCTTCTTGAAACTGTTCAACTTCATGTTCTCTGTTTTTTGTCTTGCCTGTGAGGTAAGTATATCCTATATCTGCTTGTTCAAGTTGCTTCTTTATAAGATCCAGCATCTCGACAAACTGAGAAAAAACTAATATTTTATGTGCATCTTTAAGCGCTTTTATTTGATGGATCAACTCCTTGATCTTTGCAGAATCCTCTCCGTAATATTCTTCGTCGCTAAGCAGGGATGGAGAATTGCAAATCTGTCTTAATTTGGTTATTCCCTGTAAGATATGAAGACTCGAAGACTGTATATCCTCTTCATTGAGTCCGGTTAAGTATTTCTGAAATTCGAGCTTATAAGCGTCATATATTCGTTTTTGGTCGTCACCCATTTCGCAGTAGTGGATTATTTCCGTTTTCGGAGGTAGTTCAGTAGCAACCTGTTTTTTTGTACGGCGTAACACAAAGGGATATATTTTTTGTTGAAGCTCTTTTGCACGTTCACTATCTTGGAATTTGTCGATAGGTGTGGAATAGTCTGTTGTGAATCGCTTGGACGTACCCAACAACCCTGGCATGGCAAAGGAAAGCTGCGCAAATAGATCAAAAGTATTATTCTCTACAGGAGTTCCTGTTAAAACAAGACGCTGCCTACCATTTAATAATTTCACAGCTTTGTAGCGTTTCGACTCTGGATTTTTAATTGCTTGTGATTCGTCAAGGACAATAATGTTAAAAAATTGCTCCTTTAACAAACTAATATCCGACAACAATGTACCATAGGTGGTAAGCACAAGATGGTATTTGTTAACATCAAGCTGTGCTGTATTTCTGCCGCTCCCATATAATGTTACATACTTGAGATGAGGGGCGAATTTCTCTATTTCTTTTTGCCAATTGAATAACAATGAAGTCGGAAGAACAACTAGGTTAGGAGCCATGTTGCCTTTTTCATGCTGACTCAATATGTAGGTAATGATCTGGATGGTTTTACCCAAGCCCATATCATCTGCCAAACAACCTCCAAAGTTGAATTCGCTTAAAAAATTCAACCAGTTAAGCCCTTCTTTCTGATAATCCCGAAGTTTGGCTTTTAGCTTTATAGGAACCTTGACTTGTTGGATCGAATGAAATTCAGCGAGTTTCTTACGATATTGACTGAGTTCGAGCTGAACATCCTGCGTTAATATCTCGTTTTCAAACAGCTCATCAATGAGCTGAAAATTACTTTTGTGCACGCGGATACTGCCCTCCTTTATTTCTCCTGCACGGAAATATCGCTCAAATTTTTCAATCCATGTTTGCGGTAAAATGCCCTGCGTTCCATCACTCAGTTCAATATATCGAGATTTGTTGAGTACAGACTTTTGTAGTTGTCTGAGTGTAACCTGCTGGTCTCCAAAGGATATATCAGTTTCTATATCAAACCAATCGATGCCGGATTTTAGACTGTTTTTTACAGTTATTTTATGTTGATTATAGACATTGTTTCTTAGCTTGTTAAATCCGAGTATAGTAAAACCTGCTTGACGCCAAGCTTCGAATGCATCGATGAACCAACCGCTGTCCAGAAATTCTCTTTTATGGAGATAGTAGAATTCGGTCTGTGGTACATCGCTAAAACTTTTGTGCTGTGCTTGTATACTATCAAGGGCTTTTTGCTCTAAGAGGTTATCGCGCTCAGCGTCATAGCACGTGCCATCAGCCTGTTTGATATATAAAGTTCGCTTGGAAAGTAGTGGAATTTCTGTGTCACCATAGGCAACTGCTGGTGTTATTAAAATAAAATCATTAAGTTCGGATAGGTAGATCAGTTGTTTGTTAATTTGATCAAATCCATTTTGCTTGATCATTGTTTTTGATGCAGGTTTAATGAAACTATAGCTTACTGTTACAATATTTTCTAAAGGGCCTAAAAATTCAGATTGAAAGGACTCAAGTTGGTGTTTTTGAATAAAGACATGCGAGCCATTTTCTTCAAAAAATCGCAATACATTTCTTTCGCTTTCTTTGTTGAGGCAGTACAAGGTTTCTTTATAGGTAAAGATATAATCAAATAACTCAACTTCGTGGTAGGCTATCATTTTCCTTTCGACCTCTATGTGACATTCAATGCGATAATAATCGCCATCTTCCTTGACTGATATCTTTATACTTATAGGGGATTGCTGTAGCCTGTATGAGTGTAAGTGCTTAAGGTTTATTTTGTCTGAATAGCGGGCCGGCAATAACAGAAAGAATTCTAAACCTAGTGGGTTTTTGATAATATCTTTATAATAATCTATTCCTAAGGATCGCTTGTCTTCCGAGTTGCCCATCATCAATGAACTATAAAATGCGATTTCTTCATTGCTTTGTGCTCGTTTGACACGGGTCTGTAGTGAATTATTAAAAGTAACCGGGGCTTTCATGGTTCCATTTTTAGTCACCTTGCTTTGAGCTAAACTAAATTTGAAGTAGTCCTGATAAGGCTGTCTTTCTATAATGATAAACTCCTGAAATTCCTCTTTGGTTTCAGTAGGAAGGTTAATGCCAGGAAATATTCTTTCTTTGAATCGGCTTGTTAAAAACTGATTGTAGGACAATACATTGATTCTGGGGGCTATATGGATTTTTTTTCCCTCCATGTAGATTTTAAAAAACGTATCATAGTCTTTTATTTCGCTCCATCCATCCTCCTTAGCCTTGTTAGCTAATATCTTATGACGTTCCGATACGTTGAAAGGTAATTGGAGCAACTTTTCTCTTTTTATTTCACTGACCGCAAAATCGAGGTGTTCACATATTCGATTGCTGTCATTGGAACAGTCACAGGTCAAGAGCAAATCATTGTCTTGTTGAACGATGCTAATATTAAGGTTTTGGACCTGATAGCCTTGGTAAGCAATTATTTTTCCATTTAACTCGTTGATATTGTATTGAGCTGCATGTAAATTCATTCTAACCGCGTTATATCTTCGACTTTTTGGGAAAGTGTTCGAACTTAATTGTGGAGTTGTAAGTATATCGCTGTTAGCGAGAGTAAATGTTTTATCTTTTTTTGTAATGTTTAATTCTGTGGTCGTTTCTTCAGGAAATAGAAAAGATTGTGTATCTAAGCTCCTTAAATGTCGATCGGCATTTACCAGTACATTAACGATGTGTTTGCAATACCCGCCATTATCATACGGGCAGGTACAGTGGGCGTCGAAAACTTGGAACTTATCGTAGTAAATTTCAATACTGTACGTACTGGTACCTCTTACCCGTGCCTTGATATAACAATCCTGTACATCAATTTTCACTATCCTAGAATCTGCATATTTATCGCGTGTGCGCGCTGTAGTATTCTTCTGTATAAAAGTGTTGAAGGGGCTGAACTGAATATCCATGATACGAAAATACGGATTTGGATATGAAGTTTTTCTATAATTGGTTAAATATTGGGGTATTAGAAAGACTGAACACGAAACTCAATGGATAGAATTGTGTATAGGGTTGATCCCCAAGAACTATCTGCGCGTAGAAGGAACTTAAAGTACTCAATAATCTGGTATCGACCTATTTTGATTTAGCGGAAATCAATGCCATCGAAGAAAAACCGATGTGTATGGCAGAGTATTAGAGGAGCTTGGCTTTGAGGTTGGCCACATGTTCAGATGGTTGCGTTCAGTACGAACTAGCGACCCGGACAGTTTTGAAGGCCGAGCTGCTAGTTATTCAGCACAATCTGCTGTTTGTTTTTGGGAGAGGTTGATGTGTCTTTTTAACAATATAGACAGATATGATAAGCTGCTTTTACTAATTTTTGATAGCAACTTTTATCTTAATTTTCATTAACTTTCTGACATGAAAATAACTGAAATTGAGATATACCGGCTCAGCATTCCGATGGAACCATTTGTTATTGCGACCGGAACCATGGATTATGCTCAGAATACTTTTATACGTGTACATACCGATACTGGAATCTACGGTGTCGGTGAATGCTCTGCGTTCCCCATGATCGTGGGAGAAACACAGGATACCTGTCTGGTTTTGGCACGTGATTTTGCTAAGATCTGGAAAGGAAAGGATCCGCTGGCCATCGCCGAACGACTGGCTGAACTGGATTTGTATATTGCAGGAAATCGAACGATCAAATCTGCTTTTGATGTCGTATTGCATGACTTGGCGGCCAAACATGCTGGTTTACCTCTTTATCAATTTTTAAAAGGAACCACAAGGGAGATAACCACGGATATAACGCTGGGTATAGCGTCTCCGGAGGAGATGGCAATGAAAGCTAAGCGTCTGCAGGATGAGGGGGCAGTTATGTTGAAGGTCAAACTGGGAAAGGATCCGAAAACAGACGTGGCTCGTATTCGTGAAATTCGTAAAGCGGTCGGATTTGAGATGCCTATTCGGATTGATGCAAACCAAGGCTGGTCCTACGAAGAGGCAGTGGAAGCCTTACAGGGCTTAGAACCGTTTAAAATTCAATTTTGTGAGCAGCCTATGCGGACCTGGAATGATGAACTGTTACCTCAATTGCGCACAGAGACGATCGTCCCAATTATGGCTGATGAGTCGGTCTATTCGCATCATGATGCGGAACGACTTTGTAAAGCAGATGCCTGTGATTACATCAATATTAAGTTTTCGAAATCAGGGGGGATCCAAGAAGCTTTGAGAATTAATAACGTTGCTGCGGAATATGGTATTAACTGTATGATCGGGGGGATGTTGGAGTCTCGTTTAGCATTAGCCGCTAAAGTCCATTTCGCCTATGCGGCTCCCAATGTCAAATTCTTTGATTTAGATACTTGCATGGTTGGGCACCTAGAGGATCCGGTCATCGGTGGGATTCAATATGACGGGTACAAAATCCATATATCGGACGAACCGGGGATTGGCGCAGATATAGACCAGGCATTTCTGGATGGCTGTGAAAAATGGGTGATTTAACTTATATACGGAAGATATGAATAGTATGAACTGGGGGATAGGCGCTCAGGAGATTGTCGTCCTTATTGTTATTATCATTTTCTTAATGGCTGCATATTTCTTTTTTTCGAGATTATTAAAGAAGTAAAAATAAACCTCTAGGTATTCTTTTTTTATTGAAATTCATTATACAACTTATTTTTCAGTTTAAAAACTGAAAAATAAGTTGTATAACTGAAAAATAAGTTTCATCTTTATGTTATGGAAGAACTAACAAAAAAAGAAGAAGAAGTCATGCAAGTAATCTGGCATCTAAAGGAGGTCTTTGTCAAAGATGTCATAGAGTACTTGGATCCCACCAATTCAATCCCTTACAATACAGTCTCCTCGATTGTTAGAATACTGGAAAAGAAAGGTTATGTAGGTTATAAGGCTTTTGGAAAGACTTATCAATACTATCCATTGATTTCGAAAATGCAATATAGAAAATTTTCATTTTCGAGGGTACTGGATAACTACTTCGACGATTCCGTCGAAAACCTCCTGTCTTTTATGGTAAAGGAGAAGAAACTTTCGGCTGAAGATATACAGAAGATTGAAGAACTCATCAAAAAGAATGAAGATCATGAATAATATACTTTATTATCTGTTTGAGGTCAATTGTAGTCTAATGCTGGGAGCGGCCCTTTATTTTCTGGTGATCAAAGGTCTTTCTTTTTTTCAATGGAACCGTTATTATTTGATCGGAATCTGTTTGTTGAGCTTGCTATTGCCATTTGGTAAATTTCGCATAGCGGAATTATTCTTTTCGTCGGTAACTACAGCCCCAGAAGTTGCTGAGGTCGGGCAAGTATTAAACACCTTACAAGCAGGCGGAGATCTATTCACGGAAGTAGAAATGGCCGATTCGCTGTGGAGCTCAATTTCGCTTGGTCATTGGATTGCTTATCTCTATCTACTCGGTACAGTCTTGCTGTTACTTCGTTGTATCGTGCGCTACAATACATTACGTAGGAGAATTAGACAGTTGCACCCGCGTGAATATAGGGGATTTATCATCGTAGATCCATTTGATCAATATATAAACTGTTCTGTACAACACGTTATCGTTATGGAGGAGCAGTTGCTCGATACGGCGGCAGGGCAGTTAATTTTTGAACATGAGAGCCAACATATTTTATTCAAGCATCGTCTGGATAAATGGGTTATCGAATTTTTTCGTTGCCTTTTTTGGTTGAACCCACTAATTTATTGGCTGCGTGGGCAACTGTACCTGACTCATGAATATCAAGTCGATCGTATTTTGGCTGATACCTACGGGAAAAGCGGCTATGCTCGCTTTTTGCTTGCCTTTTCGCAGGAAGAAAAGCCGATCGGATTACAGAGCAGTTTGTTTAATAACCAGCATGAGCTGGTAGAACGTGTCCAGGTAATGATGTCTAAACCATCTTCTGCCCGATCAAAATGGAAATACATATTGGCTGTTCCGGTCTTATGTTTTTTACTATTGTTTTATTCGTTTATCAATCCACCGCGGAGCTCGTGGTACTCCATTTTTCATTCCGAAAAAGGAGGAGTTATAAAAACTATTGTCTTAGATCCAGGACATGGAGGAAAAGATGTGGGAGCCACAGCCTTTTCTGGATTGACGGAAAAGTCGTTGACTTGGGATACTTGTTTGCTTTTGAAGCAGGAATTAGAGCGTAAAGGATATAAAGTGTTACTATCGCGTGCAGGTGACGAGTTTAAAACGTTGAAGGAACGATCCAATTTGGAAGGGGATTTATTTCTTTCCATTCATTTTGATCGCATAGAAACAAAAGAGATGCTCCCGATTCGGATTTTGTACCAATCAGGGGTTACTAATAATGTGCTTGAACAGCATAATCATAGGTTTGCATTTAGCCTAGATCAGAAATTTCAACAAAATGGATTGCAGGTAAGCAGGCCTCAGGTTAGTACGAAACACGCTGTTCTACGTAATGCAAAAATACCTGCACTCTTACTTGATCTGGACAATATCAATGCGATAGATAAAAATGTAAAACTTTATTTTGTCCAAAAATTAGCCAATGCAATAGATCAAAGCTTCGATCAATAAATTTTAATGGATAAAACAGCATGAGATTTAGGATACTATTATGGCTATCCCTGGGCTTGCCGTGCCTTTTATTGGCACAGGTAAAGCCGAAGAAAACGGTACAATCGCGGGATAGTGTCATATTGAAACCACTTGGTCTGGAGCCACAAAAAATAGATACGGTTGAAGTAAAGAGAAACACAGTACTTAAACAGCAACTTCTAGATCGTGTACGGATCAACCTTAGAAGCAATCCTGTTTTATTAAATGGGAATACATTTGATGTATTGAATAATATTCCGAGTTTACAGATCGATGAATTAGGGAATCTATCTTTCTTAGGCAAAATGGGTGTGCTAGTTACTGTAGATGGTAAACAAACTCATCTCAATGGGATAGCATTGATAAGTTATCTGAAATCTATACCGGCGACATCAGTCGCTAACATTGATTTAATGTCGATACCGCCAGCAAAATGGAGTGCTGAAGGCTATGCTGGAGTAATTGATATTAGAACAAAAAGGGATGTATTAAAAGGGTTGAAAGGAACTGTATTTTTGGGAGGATCAAAGGGCCAGCTGTGGAAATACAACAATGGTATGCTGATCCAATATGGCACGAAAAAATGGACCATCAACTCGGGGTTTTCTATTGCACGGTCTTCCAATTATTTCGATGTTGCTCGCGAACGTCAGTTGGTAGCCGAGGACAATGAGATCAATACAATTGCTCAGCACAACCAAGAGCGTAATCATGCACTGGAAATGAATGCACGAATCGGACTTGAATATCGGATAAGCAAGAATTCTTCGATCGAATTGAACTGGAATTTTCTTCAAAGTAACTATAAGGAATTAGGGGTTTATCAGACCAGTTTTTCCAACGCAGGTGACTTATTTCAATCCACGTCATCATGGAGTAACCTGCGCAATCCTATTCATAAAAATAGTGCTAACCTACACTACGATTATGCCGCTGAAAACAAAAAGACAACCATTCAATGGGATGTCGATTACCTAAATTATACAAGTAATAGGTGGCAAGATTTAACAACAATGATCATGCAGAGAGCTGCGCATCAGCGTAAAGATGAGCAGTTGTTATATTCCAACAATCCTTTTGTTGTTGATCTTTTTGGAATTAAGACCGATTTCCAGCGAAAATTTGAAGAACGGTTTGAGCTAGAAGCGGGGTTCCAGCTAAGCCGATCGGCACGTAGCTCACGTGGATATTATAAAAAGGGGAAAACTGACCAAGATCTGCGGGATGCAGACGCACTTGAAAGCGCATTTAGACAAGTAGAGTATCTGGAAGCGATATATACAGATTTTCAAATAAAATTAAAACAGTGGGAATTTAAATTGGGCTTAAGAACTGAATATTCGCAATTTCATAACGAAATTAATGATGTATATGCCGAATTGGGCAAGCGTAAACAAACTTTATATCTTTTTCCTACTTTATTTGGCATTTACAAAATCAACAAAGAAAATAACAAAGCCATACAAATTGCTTACGGACGAAGGATCGTACGTCCCAACTATCAGGATCTGAATCCTGCAATATTTTTTTTTGATGCTAATACGAGCTACCAGGGCAATGCTCATTTGGTGCCACAACTGACCGATAATATGGAGTTAAAATATGTGCATGGCCAGCGTTGGAATATCGGTGTAACTTTCCTTAACCATCGAGATTATATATCCATGATCCATCAGCTTAATGGAAAGAATTATGCCCAGACTTATCAAAATATTGAGGCTGTTCGGAGTACTGCTATTTCCTTGAATGTGGGCCAAGAAATTTTTAAAAGCTTAACACTGTACGGTTTTGGTCAGATTCAATATATCCACTATAAAAACACACCTGATGAGCTAAATGACCTATCGATTGATCGAAATCTTTGGTCTTTTCAAAGTAATTTGATGATACAGGTAAAGCTACCGCATAAATTGACAATAAATTGGACCAATTCGTATCGGACAAATGTGCTTTATGCACAAACAGTTATTAAACCACTGTACCAGATGCACCTGGCGATCAATAAACAGTTTTCCAATAACCTCAGTCTGGCTTTAACGATACGGGATTTATTTCATACAAATGTGATCAAACGTGAAATAGTTGGAGATCGATTCAACATCCGTTCTAAAACCATAAATGATTCACAAATTGTTGGTTTAAATTTCAATTATACATTTGGGCTCTATCAAAAACAAAAAGCTCAGAAAACGTCACTCGAAACGGAAGTTTCAAGAATGTAATTCTATTTATGGTGCTGGCATTCTTTTTACATTTGTTAAAAAATAAGCAGCCAATAGCTGTTTTGGTGGGAGAGGAAGCCTAAAATAGATAATATTCAGTACCTTTGCGGTACTTATTATTTTATAAAAGTTAGAAAATATCATGAGTACTCAAAAAGGACCTATTTCTCAATTTATTGAGCATAATTACCGTCACTTTAACGCAGCGGCATTAGTAGATGCTGCAAAAGGTTACGAGGAACATCTTTTGGATGGTGGAAAAATGTTGATCTCCCTAGGAGGCGCAATGTCTACTGCTGAATTGGGTGTTTCTTTGGCAGAAATGATCCGTCAAGATAAAGTACACTTTATTTCTTGTACTGGGGCTAATTTGGAGGAAGATGTGATGAACTTAGTTGCTCACTCACATTACAAAAGAATTCCGAATTATAGAGATTTGACAGCGGAACAAGAAAGAGAATTATTGGATAATCACTACAACCGTGTAACAGATACTTGTATTCCGGAAGAAGAGGCTTTCCGTCGCTTGCAGAAACATCTTGAAGATGTGTGGCATGCTGCTGAAGCGAAAGGTGAGCGTTACTTGCCACATGAGTTTTTGTATCAGGTCGTTAATTCTGGTGTATTGGAGCAATACTATGAAATTGATCCAAAAGATTCATGGATTGTTGCTGCTGCTGAGAAAAATTTGCCTATTGTATGTCCGGGATGGGAAGATTCGACTACAGGTAATATCTTCGCGTCAAATGTGATCAAGGGTAAATTGAAAGCGAGCACCGTTAAATCGGGTATTGAGTACATGATTTATTTGACGGAATGGTACCGTAATAATTCTGCA
Organism: Sphingobacterium sp. DR205; assembly: GCF_011064245.1. Lineage (NCBI taxonomy): Bacteria > Pseudomonadati > Bacteroidota > Sphingobacteriia > Sphingobacteriales > Sphingobacteriaceae > Sphingobacterium > Sphingobacterium sp. DR205. Next base: position 1,009,358 of record NZ_CP049333.1, read on the forward strand.
GGTAAAGGTGTTGGTTTCTTCCAGATTGCCGGTGGTATTTCCGGTGATTTCCCGATCTGTGTCGTTCCGATGATGTATCAAGATTTGGAGTGGGAAGAAGTACCTTTCTGGGCTTATTTCTGTCAAATTTCTGATTCAACGACTTCTTATGGGTCTTACTCCGGAGCGGTTCCAAATGAAAAAATCACTTGGGGTAAATTGGATATTGATACACCTAAATTTATTGTAGAATCTGACGCGACAATCGTAGCGCCTTTGATTTTCTCTTATATCTTAGGGCATTAATCTTTTTTATAGAGAAAGGGGAGTGAGGAACAAAGAATTTGGCTCAGGCAAGTTCTTTATTCCTTGCTCCTTTTCTTTTATTCTTTTCTTGTTTATCTTTACTTTCCACTATTTCTTTTTCAGACGATGAGCAATTTAACAACAGATAATCCGGTAGCCCTTCAAGCCTTAATGGATGAAACTATTTTTTCTAATGGGTATGATTTCCGGTCGGAACCGGAAGCTGTAGCCAAAGCAAAGGATACGGAATATGTCGCTGTTGGAATTCCCTCGGTTGATCAACTCGCTACGCCAGTTATTTCAGACAAAAACATTGAATCGAGTACGCTAGGGAGTGGAAAAGATCAAAAGGGTAGTGGTAATGCACTGGAGGTATTAGGCGGAGAATTTATTTATCAGGGCAACAAAGATCAGGGGATACTCTTTATTCTGCGTTATGTAGCATATCCTTATTTTTCTCCAGCAGCAGGTGAAGCATTTGAAAAAACGATTGGTGCTTTAAAGTTAACGAAGGAAACTGTGGCGGTGGTTAATTTAGCCAATGCACATAATCCCAACGATTTTAAGCGGATTATGGCTTTTTTTGAACCTACAAAGATTATCTTATTGGGTGTGGAGCCCGCATCCTTAAAGCTTCCTCCGATCGAACATAATTCTTATATGAAAGGGCGCATAGCGACGGTGTTCAATACCTTTAGCTTTGAGGAGATGTTTGCCGATGTCAATAAAAAGAAACTGTTCTGGAACGAGTTTAAAACATTTATAGCTTCTTGATTTCAAAAAGCTATATAGCCAATCAGAATGCTTGCCACCTTTCTAAATAAGATTTTTTACTTTTGGCAATATAAAATTGAAGAAGATGCTAGAACTTGTATTTGCAACGAATAATGCCCATAAATTGAACGAAGTTCAGGCAATAGTGGGAGATGCTTTTGTTATTAAAAGTTTAAACGATATTGACTGTCAGGATGATATACCGGAAACCGGGGTAACATTTGAAGAAAATGCACAGCAAAAAACAGACTATTTGGTCAACAAATATGGGCTTTACTGTTTTGGTGATGACTCGGGCCTGGAAATAGATGCCTTAAATGGTGAACCGGGAGTGTATTCGGCACGTTATTCGGGCTCTAGGGATATGGAAAAGAATATTGATCTTGTGCTGGAAAAATTAGGCGATAATCCAAACCGTACGGCTAGATTCAAAACCGTTATTTCGTTATACCTGAATGAACAACAGCATTTTTTTGAAGGAAGTATCGAAGGCCAAATCATTAAAGAGCGTAGGGGAGTGGATGGATTCGGTTATGACCCGATTTTTATCCCTGATGGCTACAACACAACTTTTGCTGAGATGAGCGCCCAAGAAAAAAACGCGATCAGTCATCGTGCGATTGCTGTCGGCAAGCTTGCTGAATATCTAAAAACAAAATAATGCTTAGGCGCAGTTTTAGTTGATAAACTTTATCCTTTACGGTAAACACAAACGGGGCAAAATATTTATTTTGCCCCGTTTGTGTTTATCTTTTTATATGGTCTATTTCGCCTCTTTCTTTTTGGACGTTTGGGTACTATCTAGAGCTGTTCCTGTCAACGGTTTTAAATTCGTTGAATCCCGTTTTACAGCTGTTTTATCGGTTGTTGGCGTAATGTCATTTTTTACTTGCGGCTTAGCCGTTGTTGCTTCGGGGCTTGTTGCTTTAGGCGTACTGCTGGTTTTATTCGAAACAGCTTTTGCTCCGGCTTTCGTGTCATTCCCTTTCTTCTCCTGGCCCTGCATATCCTCTTTAGGCTTGAATTTCATTTTCCCATTTTCCTCCGTTTCTTTTTCTGTCGGAGCGGTGAAAGATGACTTGGAAAGGTCACGTTTTCTATTTAATAGATCCGCTTTCGATTTAGGACGGTCCTCAGGACGCCATGTAAAGTTTGGCAGAAACTCTTTGTCCGCGGTAACCTCTGCTATCGGATAGACTTTGCCATCGACTTTTCGAATAGAAACGTATTCTTTGAGTTTATTGTCCTCCATCAGAATTTTGAAACGGCTGCTTCGGTCATGAACGAGTTCTGTGGTTACATTCGTTTTCTCGTCGATATTGTAGAAGATGTTTTCAGCATTTCCATCCACAAAGAGGCGTTCCATCCGGTTATTGGTAAAGAAACTGGTAATTTTTCTTCCTTTGATCTGATTGAATTTTAATGAATCGCTTGTGGCATTGACCATAAATGCATTTCCGACTAAAAGGGAATTGTCCAGTTTTTGATTTTTGACCTGCAAGAAGATTGTATCGCCGGATATCTGCGAATTCTCAGCCCACATCATCGGTTTTCCCATCAACCTAAACATCGAATCCTGCATACCATAATACATGGAATCGGCAACCGCCTGCAGATCGGATTTGAATAATCGGGCATTATAGTAGGCTTTCAGAATTCTCGTTTTTGCGGTATCCTGAGCCAAAGAATCTTTTTTCCCGCCTTGCGCATTTTTCAATGCGGCACCCATAATCTGATCCGATTCCCCGCCTTTCGGGATGATTGCTTTTTTGCGTAACACACTATCGGCTTTCAGATTTTTTTCAATCTCAATCCGATTTTGATCACCTACGATCACCGGTTGTTTCTTTGCAATATTCTGCCTTTTAGTGACGGTAGTATCTGCTGATTTTTTGATTTCCTTGCCAAGGGTGGGTTGTTTGATTTCCTTCTTATGTAGGCTGTCTATACCTTTTTTTAAGCTATCGGCTGCTTGTCGTAAATCATTGGTTGAATCTATATCGGTGGACGTAGAATCTGTATCACCATAATCGACCTCATTGTCTTCTTCAATGGCTCCCCCTTCTCGGTCTAATTTAAAATCCCGTGCGATATAATCTCGCCGGAAGATCATCTGTGAGAATAGGGTGTCGGCAGTCATAAAAACAGAGTCCATCTCGGAATTTTCTTTTAGTTTCTCATCCTTGTCGATGAAATTCTTATTTTCCGCTACGGTCTTCTTAGGGTCCTTATCGGTGACAAGCGCTGCTTTGTTATTTTTTTCCTTGTCTTTCTGGTCTTCTTTTTCAGCTTTCTTTAATTCCTTTGCTTCTTTTTTCAGTTCCTTTTCAGACTTTTTCTGTACAGGTGAGAACGAGGAGACCGAATCTTTTTTGGTCGAATCCTTTTTTACCACCGAAACCACCAAGGGTTTGTCTGTCATCGTGATGGATTCATTTTTTCCATTATAGAGTCCATATCCACCATATGCATAGAATTTGTCCAATGTGTCCACAAAGACAACATTTTTCACGGCTTTACCGATGCCGACTTGTCTATCGTAGAAAAGACTATCTCCTTTTAGGAATTTGGTGCCTTCTGTATAAAGATTGTTCTTAGAAAAATAGGCCTGACCGGTAGCCATATGATAACGGCCTTTTTCCGTATACAGATTTTCGCCTTTATTCCCTTTCATATTTGTAGGGCCGTAGAAATCTGTTATTCGGGTGTTGCCATTGTATTTCATGGAGTCTGTATAGACTTTTACATTCGTCGATCGGACAACAACTTTTTGGTTAAAATAAGATTCGCCGGTATTTTCGAAATAGGTTGCGCGCTGGCTGGTGATCGTGTCACTTCCGGAGAGAATACGTCCACCGCTATAGTAATTTCCAATTTTACTACGCATATTATAAACAAGATGATCGGTGGTCAATATTGATCCGCTGGTACTGACCATACGCACTGCTCCGGTTAATGTCGCTAATTGCATGGCTGCTTCATAATGCAGCTTATTGGAAAATATCTGGGTGCCATCAGGTTGGGTGATGATTACATTTCCATAGGCCTCGAAGAATTGTCGACCCAGTTTATCATTATGTAAATACCCACTGTCAGAGGATAAGGTCGAACCAACATGTTCATATACGGGACGGTAGAAAACGACGTTGCCGTTCTTTCCAGTAATAATATGCGACGAAGAAAGTAATTTTAATTCGTCCTGTTTCTGGGCTTGCACCGTCAAGCCAGTTAAAATTAATACAATCAGGGTAAAAATGTATTGTCTCACAAGGGCAAAAATATGGATTTTAATTGCTACTTTATTGGATTTCACAAATTTTAAGATGTGAATTTATCATTCAGCCAAAATATACCGTAACTTTGTTGTATGAATGTGCTGGAAAGATTAAAGGGATATATTGAAAAGGAGCATTTAATGATGCCTCATGACAAAATATTGCTTACGGTAAGTGGGGGAAAAGATTCGATGCTGATGGCACATTTATTCGCAAAAGCCGGCTTTAATATCGCTATTGCGCACTGTAACTTCCAGTTGCGTGGAGAGGACTCCGAACTGGACGAAGCTTTGGTTCGAAAATTTGCTGCTGATAATGGAATTCCAATATTTGTCAACCAGTTTGATACCAAGACCTATGCCAAGGAAAATCAAATTTCCATTCAGATGGCTGCTCGCGAACTTCGTTATCGCTGGTTTGAACAACTTCGTGAGCAACTTCAGTTTGACCGAATTGCTGTCGCTCAACACCTCAATGATCACATTGAAACCGTCTTGCTAAATCTTTCACGTGGAACTGGTCTGCAAGGACTTCAGGGCATCTTGCCTCTAAGAGATCGCATCATTCGGCCGCTTTTATTCCTTAAAGCAAGTGAAATCGAATATTACGTTCAGGAATATAGTATTGCTTATCGGGATGACCAATCTAACTTTTCGACAAAGTATGCGCGCAATAAGATAAGAATCGATATCATTCCGCATTTCAAAAAGCTACAACCTGATTTTGAGCAGATTTTTGAACAGAATATTACACACTTTAAGGAATCTTATCAATTGCTACAGCAATTTGTCGAACCGATCCGGAATAAACTTTTTCGGTCTACAGGCGATGGTTGGGTAGTGCGCAAAGAAGATCTGGAAGAACATTTGAACAATTTGCCCTTATTGTACGAGTTGTTTTCCGGTTTTAATTTTTCTAAAGCTGTGTTAAGTGATTTACAGCAAGCTTGGGGACGGGAATCAGGGCGTATCTTTCAATCGGATTGCTATCATATGCTTTTGGATAGAAATGAACTTTTTATCAAAGAGAAGGAGTTTATATCGTCGGACGAGGCGATCATTACCTCTGAAACATCGACGGTGGAGTGGAAACAATATTGTTTCCATGCAGGGATCTCTACAGAACTTACGATTAATACGAGTAGGGAGATTGCAAAATTCGATTATGATCTGCTTGTCTTTCCATTGACAATCCGTTCATGGAAGATCGGAGATAGCTTCTATCCCTTGGGCATGGATGGGCGAAAAAAGCTGAGTGATTTTTTCATCAATAAGAAAATCAGTTTATTTGAAAAGGAAAACATTCCTATTCTGGTGAACGGAAATGGCGATATTCTTTGGCTTGCCAAATATCGCATGGATAATCGCTATAAGATTACCAGCAATACAAAAAAAGTCCTTACTTTAGTCTGTAAATGTGGTTAAGGATTAAGGAGCAAGGGAAGATTGTCTCTGTGCCCTATTATAAAAAAAGAAATGAAAGAAGGTGTATTCTATTCGGAAAATCAATATTTAGGACGTGACCGTGTTTGGATAAGCGTACGTTTGGTACTTGTGTTATTTTGTTTTACCGCATTTTATCTGAATTTGGACCATTTGATTTCCAGTCAATTGTTTTTCATTGTAGGAGTGGGGATCATCATTACATCCATTGTTATGATGTATATGGTCTTGTTTCGCATAGAAGTATTCCAGGATCATATCCTGATCAGTGGTCTCTGGTCTACCCGGGTGGTGAAAATAGATTTGGCTTCTATTTCGAAAGTTGAAAAGGGACCATATAGCACATTTTTTTTTAATAACCCTGTTTATAACCTGCATTCCAAAGGGAAGATTAAGTTTTTTGCAGGGGGTAAAAATGCGGTCTTCCTAACGGATAAAGATGGATTGACCTACGTGTTGGGAACCCAGCGACAAGAGGAGCTTTACCGTACAATCATGGAGACAAAGGGAAAACTGGCGAAGTCTTAAAAATTGTTAATAATTTCTTATCTGACATTTTAAAGACAACAGTTTATGGAGTTATTGGTTAAATTTGAGAAAATAGCAACGAATTAACTATGGCATTTTTAAAATTTATACTTATTACATTCGCTGTTTACTTTGTAATAAGATTCTTATTCAAATTATTATTACCGTTTGCGATGCGCAAAGCAGCTGAAAAGTTGATGAAAAAAGCGCAGGAACAGGGGGGAGCATATAGCGGGCAGGGGCAAGGTGGTACTTTCCACTATGAATTTACCGGTCAGCGTCAGCAAGAAAATAAAAGATCTCAGCCTGAAGGCAAAATCAAAGTTGATTATATTCCACCCAAGGAAACTCCCGAGCGCAAAGGGGCGGAAACGGCTGGTGAGTTTGTCGATTTTGAGGAAATAAAATAATTATTAGCGGTCAAATAGCGTATCTTTGTGCTATGTGGCTCAAGCAACTTTCTGTTCTAAATTTCAAGAATTACTCGGAATCTTCTTTGGAATTTCTCCCTGAAGTAAATGCTTTTACAGGGAATAATGGTGTTGGCAAAACCAATCTTTTGGATGCAATCCACTACTTATCACTTTGTAAAAGCTATTTTAATCCTATAGATTCGCAACATATCAAATCCGGTAATGATTGGTTCATGGTCCAAGGTGAATTTGATAAAGAATCGAATAGTGATGTTATTTCCTGCAGCCTAAAAAAGAATCAAAAAAAGCAGTTTAAAAAGAACAAAAAAGATTATCCTCGACTGGCCGATCATATTGGACTTTTTCCTTTGGTTATGATTTCGCCAAATGATAGTATCATTATTACGGATGGGAGCGAGGAACGTCGAAAGTTTGTGGATAATGTGATTTCCCAAACGGACAATAAGTATCTGGATACGCTAATTATCTATAATAAGTTCTTAGCCCAACGAAATAGCCTGCTCAAACAGGCCCGTCAAACCAGTGTGCTGGATTTGGGATTAATCGAAATTCTTAACTTTCAACTTGAGGAAGTCGGCAATATTATCTTTGCCAAGAGAAGATCATTTATGGAAGAGTTTCAACCTGAGTTTGACCGACATTATGAATTTTTGACCGAAGATGCGGAGTCTGTCCAGCTGCAATATGAGTCCCCCCTAATGTCGGATTCCTTCCTGAATATTCTAGCGAAAAACCTTGAGCGTGACCGTATTTTGGAACGTACTAGTCAGGGGATTCATAAAGATGATCTGATATTTACTATCCATGGTGGAATGCCGCTGAAAAAGTTTGGCTCCCAAGGACAACAAAAATCATTTCTCATTGCGTTAAAACTTGCTCAATATTCCTATTTACAGCAAAAAAAAGGATTTAAACCCTTACTTCTCCTGGATGACATCTTTGATAAACTGGACGATCGCCGTACGCATAAATTGATGCAGATGGTCTCTGATGATGATTTTGGTCAGATTTTTCTAACGGATACGGACTCAAAAAGAATTCAACGAATCTTTGACGAAATCAATCGCCCTGTTCGTATATTTGGAATCGAAGGAGGACAAGTGAATGTATAAGAAACAACCAACGAAAAAGAGCCTGGAATTTATTCGGTCAAGCGATGACATGACCATTAAGCAGGGGGTAGAGCGTCTCCTCGAAGCTTATAAACTACGCCGAAAATTTGATGAGACCTCAATCGCTTCAGTATGGCCTCAATTGATTGGAAAGGCTATTGCCAATCGCACACAGCAGCTGTATGTGCGTGACAAAAAGTTGTTTGTACGCGTAGAGTCTGCCGTGATTAAAAATGAACTGGCATTAATGCGCCGTCAGATCCTCGGAAGGGTAAATGAGTATGTCGGACATGTCATTATCGAAGAGGTCGTGATTTTGTAGCCTGTATTCGTAGCTAAGTTTAGCCAACCTATTTCATCTCCCTGAAACCGCACGGACAAAGCTGCTTGCACGTTTTGAACACGTCGAATTCAAGCGGGGTGACTATCTCAATCTTTTATTTTTGATGTTCCTTTCATATAGAATTTTCAATACATCAGTGATTGTCGTAAGTACCGTTTATCAAAATCAGATTATCAACAGATGGAAACGGAAGTAGTTTTATTGTATCTCCACTGACATGTCTCGTGTTTTGTGATCTGTGCAACGCTTGAACTTTTATTTTATCACAAGGCATTCAATACCAATAAAAGGAAAAGCATAGACTTGTTTTTATATCGTAAATCTAATGACATTTATTTCAGTTAGCATGATTGCCTATGCGATGCGAGTGAGCGCATAAAGCGTCTGAGGATTAGAAGTTTTGAACAGGAGTCTGTAGTTATTGACCATCAGGCAAGGATTTGAGCTCTTTGATACGGCAATAAAGCAGCGAGTGGGGCTTGGGGTATAGCTTTCAACATTGAGATGTGAATATAGGATGGTTATACACAATGAATTTTGGCTTAGCGATGCATTTAGCTCTGTTGTTAACATTTTTGTGTGGATAACCTCGTAGTTTTACACATTTTACCGTGATTTTTAATTTTGCTTTGTTGTGTTATTCACATTTTAATGTTGGTAAGTGCTGAGTTGTTCACATTCCCAAGTGATGGGTAGGTACAGGTATTCCACTTATTAACATTCTCTATGTTAATAAGTGGTTGTTTTTGTTGATAAGTCTAAGGCGAAATACCAAAGAGTCAATCTTATGCACAAAATACCAACAGTCCGTTAGGGTTGGTATTTGTTGGGCGCATGTTTATTGGTCGATTAGACTGCCATACTGGAATTTGGAGGCTACTATAAGTATTGTTCCAGATCACCTTTGCCTTCACGGATAACATCAAAGGTTCCTTCTGTTAGATCTACTACCGTAGAAGCGACATTGTCTCCATAACCGCCATCGATAACAGCATCGACAAGATCCTGATATTTCTCGTAGATCAATTCGGGGTCAGTCGAATATTCGATTATTTCATCTTCATCGTGAATGGAAGTCGTCACAATCGGATTGCCCAATTGTTTCACAATTTCCCGAACAATGTTATTGTCTGGCACGCGAATACCCACGGTCTTCTTTTTCGAACTTAATAGCTTGGGAACTTTTGTTGTTGCGTTAAAAATAAAGGTAAAGGGGCCCGGGAGCGCTTTCTTCAGGACACGGAATACGGTCGTATCGAATGACTTGGTGTACTGGGAAATATCGGTCAGGTCATAACAGATAAAGGATAGATTGGCTTTATCCGGTTTTAATCCTCTGATCTCACAGACACGTTCTATTGCTTTTTGTTGTGTAATATCACAGCCGATACCATAGACAGTATCGGTGGGGTAGATGATTACTCCGCCTCTTTTAAGGATGTCAACAGCCTGTGCAATGGCTTTTGGATTGGGATTGTCGTTATATATCTTGATAAGCATATTGCGTATAGTAATTTATTATGACGTATGAAAATCATAGCTTTTAATCTGCGAGCCCCTGAACGAGGTGCTTACCATCTCAAGGGGGCAAACTATTATTCAGATACGTATCTTTCTAAAAGAACAACAGCCAAAATATTTTGTTTTGGCTGTTGTTCTTTATATTAAAATTCTGCGTTTTTCGGAGTACGGGGGAATGGTATTACATCGCGGATATTGGTCATTCCGGTAGTGAACAAGACCAAGCGCTCAAAACCTACACCAAATCCTGAATGTGGTACAGAACCAAAACGGCGGGTATCCAAGAACCATTCCATTTCTTCTGCTGGTATTCCTACTTCTGCCATACGCGCCAATAGGCGGTCTAGATTTTCCTCACGTTGTGAGCCACCGACCATCTCACCAATGCCCGGGAAAAGAATATCCATCGCACGTACGGTATTACGCCCCTGCGCATCAGGCTCGTTCTGTTTCATGTAGAAAGACTTGATCTCTCTTGGGTAATCAGTCAGAATAACAGGCTTCTTGAAGTGTTTCTCGACCAAATAACGTTCGTGTTCAGATTGCAAGTCAGCTCCCCAATCGTCAATTAAATACTTAAATTGTTTCTTTTGGTTTGGCTTACTGCGTTTTAGTATTTCAACAGCGTCTGTATACGTTACACGCTCGAAATCATTTGCTAAGACGAAGTTTAACTTTTCAACCAAATTTAGTTCAGAACGTTCTGCTGCCGGTTTTGATTTTTCTTCTTCTAATAAACGGCTTTTCAAAAACTCGATTTCTTCAGGACAAGTTTCTAAAGCGTATTTTATCACGTATTTCAACAAGGCTTCGGCGAGGTCCATATTGTCTTCCAGTTCATAGAAAGCCATTTCCGGTTCAATCATCCAGAATTCAGCCAAGTGACGCGTTGTATTTGAGTTTTCAGCCCTAAATGTTGGTCCAAAAGTATAGATGTTTCCAAAGGCCATTGCGCCTAGTTCACCTTCTAATTGACCAGATACCGTCAGATTTGTCGATTTCCCAAAGAAATCCTCTTTAAAATCAATTTCTCCGTTTTCTTTACGCGGTGGATTTTTTAGATCTAAGGTAGTCACCTGAAACATTTCACCGGCACCTTCTGCATCAGAACCTGTGATAATCGGTGTGTGCATATACACAAAATCATTTTCCTGGAAAAATTTATGCACAGCGAATGCCAAGGCATTGCGTACTTTAAATACCGCATTGAATGTTCCTGTACGGAAACGTAAGTGCGCAATTTCACGTAGAAATTCCAAGCTGTGCTTCTTCGGTTGTAAGGGGTATTTTTCGGGATCTGAATCACCAATAATGCTTACCTCCGTAGCTTTAACTTCCACTTTTTGTCCCTTACCTAGCGATTCTATCAATTGACCTTTTACACGAACTGCTGCTCCGGTAGTGATACGCTTCAGGATATCTTCAGGTGTATTTTCAAAATCGACTACTGCTTGAATATTATTGATTGACGAACCGTCATTAATTGCTATAAATTGATTGTTACGGAAAGTTCTAACCCAACCTTTAACAACGACCTCTTTGCCAAATTCTGTGGCATTCAATAGTTCCTTTATTCTTGTGTGTTCCATTTTAATTTTTGGAGAATGACTTGTAAAAGATGCTTTGTTTAAAAAGCTATACAAAAATAAGCTATTCTGTTGGTTTATTGGGTATCAATGTTGATTTAATTCGCTGAATGAAGGATCAATAAGCTTTTAAAACTAATTTTTCCGGACGAATATTTGGATCAAAACCAATAGAAAGGGGCTGCATTTAGAACAAAAAAGCGGATCAACTCAGTTGATCCGCTTTTAAGCTTTATGATGATCGAAAGAATTATCCTTTCAATACTTTGGTTACTAATTCAGCAGCTTCTTTCAATAAGATTGCAGAATAAACTTGCAGACCTGACTCATCGATTAATTTTTTCGCTTCTTCGGCATTTGTACCTTGAAGACGTACGATGATAGGAACAGGAATATTACCAATTTCACTGTAAGCATCAATTACCCCTTGTGCAACACGGTCACAACGAACGATACCACCAAAGATATTGATTAAGATAGCTTTTACATTCGGATCTTTCAAAATGATATTGAAACCAGCTTTTACCGTTTCAGCATTTGCCGTACCACCAACATCTAAAAAGTTTGCAGGTTCACCACCAGCTAATTTGATGATGTCCATTGTTGCCATTGCAAGACCGGCACCGTTCACCATACAACCTACGTTACCATCTAGTTTAACATAGTTAAGGTTTGATTCGCCAGCTTCAACTTCTGTAGGATCTTCTTCGGTTACATCGCGCATAGCAGCGTAATCTGGATGACGGTATAAAGCGTTCTCATCAAGATTTACTTTAGCATCAACGGCTAAAATCTTGTCATCAGAAGTTTTTAATACTGGATTGATCTCGAACATGGAAGAATCCGTAGAATCATATGCTTTGTAAAGTGCAGCAACAAATTTTACCATTTCTTTGTGCGCAGCACCAGAAAGACCTAGATTGAAAGCAATTTTACGTGCTTGGAATCCTTGTAAACCTACTTTTGGATCGATTTCTTCTTTGAAAATCAAGTGCGGTGTTTTTTCTGCGACTTCTTCAATGTCCATACCACCTTCTGTAGAGTACATAACGATGTTACGTCCTGTAGCACGGTCCAATAAGACAGACATGTAGAATTCTTTTGTTTCGCTTTCACCTGGATAGTAAACGTCTTGAGCGATCAAAACTTTGTTTACTTTTTTACCTTCAGGTCCAGTTTGAGGCGTTACTAATTGCATACCAATGATGTCAGTCGCTCTTTGTTTGACTTCATCTAAGTTCTTAGCTAACTTGACACCACCACCTTTACCACGGCCACCAGCGTGAATTTGAGCTTTGACAACAACCCAGTCGGAATTGTAGTCTTCTTTCATTTTTTTAGCCGCTTCCACAGCTTGCTCTGGAGTATCTGCTACGATACCTTCCTGTACGCGCACACCAAAGCTCTTTAGTATTTGTTTTCCTTGATATTCGTGAATGTTCATTTGCAAAAATATTTGGCGTAAAAATATGTTTTTTTAAGGGATAAGACAAGGGATAAATTGCTCTTTTATCTATTTTTTGACATTTGTGAAAAATAAAATGGCTGAAATAGAGAAATAACTGCTTATTTATTCAAAGGCGTGATATCGTAAATTTATTTATCTTTGCCCTATGATGTTACAAGCCAAAGGAATTCACAAAGCTTATGGGGCATTGCCCATCTTGAAAGGCGTTGACATAAGCGTGGAAAAAGGTGAAATCGTGAGTATTGTCGGAGCTTCAGGAGCAGGTAAGAGTACACTTTTACATATTATCGGAACATTGGACAAACCTGATCAAGGTGCGATATTTATTAATGGTGTTGATATCCATAAACTGAATGCCAAAAAGCTGAGTGCATTTCGTAATGAACATATCGGTTTTGTTTTTCAGTTCCATCACTTGTTGCCTGAATTTACGGCATTGGAAAACGTATGTATCCCTGCATTTATCCATGGGCAGGGGCGGGCCGAAGCGGAGAAGAAAGCAAAAGAATTATTGGAATTACTTGGAGTTTCTCATCGCATTGACCATAAGCCTGCTGAGATGTCCGGGGGGGAACAACAACGTGTGTCTGTCGCCCGAGCCCTAATGAATGATCCTTCTATCATTTTGGCAGATGAGCCATCCGGTAACTTAGATTCAGAAAATGCAGCAGCCTTACATCAGCTGTTTTTTGACCTTAGAACTAAATTTCAACAAACATTTATCATTGTAACCCATAATGAAGAATTGGCCCGCATTTCAGACCGGACAATTCATATGCGGGATGGGTTGGTAGTATAATTATTTTGATGAAGAAAATATTAATAACTTTCGGAACCAGACCACTGGCGATGCGTATTGCCAAAAAGCTTGCAGGAAAATTTGAAGTTTTGTACGCGAGTTCGGAAGAGATTCCGGAATTACTCTTAAAATCGGGGAATTATGTGTCAATTCCCAAAGGATTGCTACCTACCTTTGCACACGAGGTACTCAAATTGAGCCTAGACCAGCAAGTGGATTATGTGCTGCCTTTAGGTGGTTTCGAGCTTGAACCATTGGCCGAAGCCAAAGTGTTATTTGACGAGTATCAGATCGCTGTGCTCGTTCCGGATAAAGATATTCTTGATGCTTTTCCTATCATTGAAAATCCTCCTGTTGACCTTCCTTATGTTTTGCTTTCCAAAGGCGATAATTTATTGGGAGACGATGTGGCTGAAAATACCCTGGATGGACTATTGGTCAGATCGGATTCTGAGGAAGATTTTGCACTAGTCTGCGTATCGAAATAAAGCAATTGTACTATTGTTCGCCTCATGCTGAACCTGACTTGTGCGACGTGTTTTTAATTTAAAGGTTTATTAGTGATGCTGTTTCCAGAAGAAAAGAAAGTCTATGTTTTTGAATTGGATGATGTTATTTTTCCAAAAAAAGATTACTTGCTCCAAGTTTACTATCTATTTGCTAATTTTATTGAATTCACGGAGACATTTCCGTCCCAAGGCGATCTGGTTAATTTCATGAAAAACCATTTGGAAAACCAAGGGGAAGAATCCTTATTTGAACATGCGCAAGCAACATTTGGATTTGACATGAAGTATAAGGAAAATTTTGAACGATTGCATGTAAATGCCGTATTACCGTTAAAGCTGCATCTTTTTGATCATATCACCACATTATTTTCTCAATTGAGTGCTGCTGGTAAAATAATATGTATTCTGACGAAGGGAAATCCACTGGAACAACTGAACAAAGTGAGATTTGTGGATTGGGGAGTGTTCAGCGATCGGATAAAAATTTATTTTGAGGATGAGCTTGTATTTCGGAAGATAGATCCCATGTCATTCTTAGCCCAGGAATTTGAGGTAGATAGTTCCGCAATTCAATTTGTGGACTAAGTTTGTAGTGATTATCTTTGTATTATCTACCAACAAAGTTTTGAAGATAGAAGAATATTGAAAAACATTGTTGAAAAAAAATTATGATTAGGGATATAAAAGCCCTATTTTTATATAAAGCCCTTGGATTTATGAATAAAGTGAACAAGCCTGCCACGATTAAGGAAATTGCCAAGAAGCTGAAAATCAGTCCTTCCACGGTTTCGAGAGCATTGAATGATCATCCAAGTATTGGATTGGTTACGACAATGCGTGTCAAAAAAATGGCCGAAGAATTGAACTATGAACCCAATCAGACAGCTATTTTCTTTAAACAACGCAAGACATTTACCATCGCTGTTATCCTGCCTAGTTTATCGGAACCATTTTTTTCCTTCGCGATCAGCGAAATAGAAAATGTTGCTTCGGCTCAACGGTATACTGTTCTGATGGGGCAATCATTGGATGATCCAGATCGGGAAGAACAGATTTTAAAAACATTTAAAAATCATCGTGTAGATGGTATATTAATGTCGATCGGGAAGAAGACGACAAATTTGGAATTTATCGAAAAACTGGAGTCATCTGGAATACCGGTTGTCTTTTTTGATTGTGTTCCTAGTTTGCCAAATATCAATAAAGTTCAAAGTGATCTGTCGACCGGCATGAATGAGGCTGTAGATGCGTTTGTGGCACGCGGGCACAAAGTAATTGCTTTAGTTAATGGACCAAAGACATTACCTGCCAGTGAGGACCGAAAAGTAGCGTATTTGTCTGCAATGAAGCGAAATGGAATGGATATTCTGGAAAAGAATATTATCGAAACAGACCTGAGCACAGAGGGGAATGAAAAAGCCATGGATTGTATATTTGCGATGCCTGAACGGCCTTCGGCGATTATTTCTTTCAATGACTTTGTTACACTGGATCTGATGAAAGCAGCGCGCAATAAGGGATTGGTCCTAAATCAAGATATCTTTTTCATTAGTTATGCCAATTATCCACTGTGGCAGTATATGGAAAACCCTCCAATGGGACGTATTGAGCAGTTTCCGGGTATGCAGGCACGTAAGGCGGCGGAAATTCTATTTGAGCGAATTGAGAATTCAGATGTGGCAGATCAGCAAATTGTTTTTAAGTCGAGATTGGTGATGTAGTTTTTGTTGAAATGAACAATATAAAAAAGAGGGGAAAATCATTCGATTTTCCCCTCTTTTTTATATTATATGCGACTATAGATGGATCACTTCACCGTATGCATCGGCACATGCTTCCATAATAGCTTCACTCATTGTTGGGTGCGGATGGATTGTTTTGATCATTTCATGTCCTGTTGTTTCCAATTTACGGGCAACAACAACTTCTGCGATCATTTCAGTAACATTAGATCCGATCAGGTGTGCACCTAGGAATTCACCGTATTTTGCATCAAAGATAACTTTGACGAAACCGTCTTTTGCGCCAGCTGCAGAAGCTTTTCCTGAAGCTGAGAATGGGAATTTACCTACTTTAACTTCATAGCCAGCTTCTTTTGCGGCTTTTTCAGTATAACCAACCGAAGCAATCTCTGGAGAACAATAAGTACATCCCGGGATATTGTTATAATCAATAGGTTCTACATGAAGACCTTTGATTTTTTCGACACAGGTAATACCCTCTGCTGAAGCAACGTGAGCTAAGGCCTGGCCTTTAACGATATCACCGATAGCGTATACACCTTCAATATTTGTTTTGTAGAAATCGTCTACCACAACACGGCCACGATCAGTTTTTACACCAACCTCTTCTAAACCGATGTTTTCGATATTAGGAGCAATACCTACCGCAGATAGTACAACTTCCGCTTCGATGACTTCAATACCTTTTTCCGTTTTAATGGAAACTTTGCTCAATTCGCCGGATGTGTCAACGGATTGCACCTCTGATTTAGTAAGGATATTAATGCCTTGTTTCTTTAAGCTTTTTTCTAATTGTTTTGAGATTTCTTCATCTTCAACTGGAACGATTCTATCCATAAATTCAACGATAGTCACTTTTGTTCCAATTGCATTATAGAAATAAGCAAATTCAACACCGATAGCACCAGAACCAACAACAACTAAAGATTTTGGTTGTTTAGGTAATGTCATTGCCTGGCGGTAGCCTAAGATCTTTTTACCATCTTGTGGTAAGTTAGGTAGTTCACGTGAACGTGCTCCTGTGGCCAGGATGGTGTGTTTTGCTGCATATTCTTTTGTCGAACCGTCTGCGCCTTTTACGTCGATCTTACCGCCTTTTTTAATTTTTGCAGTTCCGTTGATGACATCAATTTTATTCTTTTTCATCAAGAACTGAATACCTTTACTCATTCCTTCAGCTACTCCGCGGCTTCTTTTGACGATAGCTTCGAAATCAGCCTCACCACCTTGAACATTGATGCCGTAATCTGCGGCATGGTTTAAATATTCAAATACTTGAGCACTTTTCAATAATGCTTTTGTAGGGATACAGCCCCAGTTTAGACAAATTCCGCCTAATGATTCGCGTTCAATAATCGCTGTTTTGAACCCTAACTGAGCGGCTCTAATGGCAGCAACATACCCGCCTGGACCACTACCGATTACAATGATGTCGTAATTCATATAAATAAATATTCTGTAGTTGAGTGTTATAGCTTCAAATACCAAGGTACTGAACCTTATATTCATTCAAAAGTACATATTTTTTCTGATGAATATGAACTATTTATTGTAAAATTGGCGGTTTTTGATAAAACAATGTCATTGTGTACAGCCTAATGTCACGTGTCGGTAAAAGGACGAAAAATAATGGAGTAACCGTGTTTAGAGTGTTATTTTTGATGTTCACAATACACAGTTTATCATTATGTTAAGAATATTTAGACAAATTGCGCTGTGGGAGGCTGTTTCCACGATCTGCTTGTTTTTTATTGCAATGCCCCTGAAATATTTTGCCGGAATACCCGAGGCAGTGAAGATTGCTGGATCCATTCATGGCTTTTTTGTCGTTATATTTGTCGTGATGCTCATCATGTCTACCATCGAATATAAATGGCCCATTCTGAAAGCGATTAAGTACTTTTTGGCCTCCTTGGTTCCCATCCTTGGATTTTGGGTAGAATTGGATTTAAAGAAGGAAATCGAAGGAAAAAGACAGAAATCTTAATCATTTGGGTTTGAGATATTAATATTGAGATCTTAAAAGCCGTTAAGCTTAGGGCTAGGTTTAAGTTAAGCATAAAGCAATAGTGCCCGATAATTTTTGCGCATAAATTTGCGGGTAGCGGTTTATAAAAAATATACTTCAATACAATAGGAACAGGCGAGATGGTTAATCATCTCTTCCTGTTTTCTCGATTCCCATATAAGCGTAGGTAATGCTATCTTTTCCATGTGGGACGGGGTTTCCATCCTCATCTAAATTGACAAATACCAGTTTGTCGATGGATAGGATTGTTTTCTTTGAGATTTTATTTCGGACTTCACAACGCATTGTCAATGATGTTCTTCCAAAATTAGTCGCCTCTATACCTAACTCTAAAATATCTCCCTGTTTGGCAGAATTTACAAAATTGATTTCAGATATAAATTTGGTAACGACCTTTGGATTGCCCAATTGTACAATCGCATAAATGACAGCTTCTTCATCTATCCAGCGCAAAAGTGTTCCGCCGAATAATGTTCCGTTCGGATTAAGATCTTCGGGTTTGACCCATTTTCTTGTGTAAAAATTCATTTTATATAGGTAGTTATGACAAAGGGGAAAAGTTTCCTTTTCCCCTTTGGTTTATGCTATTAACGCTTAAGCGTGTATTGCTCTATTTGCGGTTGCTGCTAATGCAGCTTCTTTAAGAGCTTCGGTGTAGGTTGGGTGAGCATGACAGATCCGTGCGATATCTTCTGCAGAAGCACGGTATTCCATGGCTACTGTAGCTTCGCCGATCATGTCTGCTGCACGTGGACCGATCATATGTACGCCTAATACTTCGTCTGTTGTTGCATCAGCCAATACTTTGACAAAACCATCTGTATCACCCGAGGCTTTTGCACGGCCAGAAGCTTTGAAGGAGAAAGATCCAGCTTTATATTTCACGCCGGCTTCTTTCAGTTGTTCTTCCGTTTTTCCAACTGAAGCCACTTCAGGCCAGGTGTACACAACACCGGGAATTAAATTGTAATCGATGTGTGGTTTTTGTCCCGCAATATATTCAGCGACATATACCCCCTCATCTTCGGCTTTGTGTGCCAACATAGCGCCAGTGATCACATCGCCAATCGCAAATACACCTTGTACAGAAGTCTCTAAGTGATCGTTCACAGGGATTTTCTTGCCTCTTTCTTCCAATGTAATGCCGATATTTTCTAAGCCTAGACCTTCAGAATAAGCGGTACGTCCAACTGCAACAATACAATAATCGCCGTCCAATGTGATTTCTTGTCCTTTTGGATCTTCAGCTGTTACTTTTACGGTTTTCCCTTTTGCTGTTGCCCCTGTGACTTTGTGACCCAAGTAGAATTCCATGCCCAATGATTTTTTCAAAACACGTTGCAATTCTTTACCTAAGCCACCATCCATTGTACCAATGATGGACTTCGCAAATTCAACGACAGAAACTTTTGAACCTAAACGGGCATATACCGAACCTAATTCTAAACCAATGACACCACCACCGATGACGATAAGATGTTTAGGGATCTCTTTTAGGTTAAGCGCTTCCGTGGAAGTGATAATTCTTTTTTTGTCAACCGGCAAGAACGGTAGAGAAGTCGGTTTTGAACCTGTGGCAATAATTACATTTTTTGCTGTAACTTGTTCCGTAGAACCATCTGCTTTTGTTATTTTAATGGTGTTTTTGTCCACAAATGAACCCACACCCTGGAAACTGTCAATTTTATTTTTCTTGAATAAGAAAGTGATACCGGCAGTATTTTGAGCAATGACATCGTCTTTACGAGCAATCATCTTTGCCATATCCACCTTTAGGTCTTTTAAACTGATGCCAAATGCGTCAAAATTATGGGCAGCATTGTGGTAATGCTCCGATGAATCTAAAAGCGCTTTTGAAGGAATACATCCAACGTTAAGACAAGTACCACCAAATGTGCTATATTTTTCAATAACAGCTGTTTTTAATCCTAATTGGGCACAACGGATAGCTCCTACATATCCGCCTGGACCACTTCCGATTACAATTACGTCGTATTGCATTGATTACGTTTTAATTTTTAGTAGTACAAATTTAATGATTATTAATGGGATAGGAAATCAAAACTTACGATTTGTAGGCGAATAGACTTACTTTACATTTTTTTGATAAATGGATAGGCGTGTACAACCAAAAAAATAGTCTTATTTCGTTAAATCTGTATGCGATAAAAGTTATTTTGTAAACAAGCTGCTCATTAATAGGAGCAGGCATCGGCGTGGTGCGAGGTTGTAGATGATGATTCAACTGAATCAGCGAAAGGGATCAAGGGGCAGCAACTTGTGATCATTTTAACGAAAAATAATACCTTAACAAAAAAAAGGATACCTATATCTAGATACCCTTTTTTGTTTTTATATTATTCTGCAACGATTTTTCCTTGCATTACTCCGTAGTGACCAGGGAAACTACAGATGAAAGGATAGACTCCTTTTTCAAGTGTAAATGTAATTTTATCTGTTTCACCCGGACCTAATAATTTCGTGTGGGAAACGATGGAAGACAATGCTGATTTTGGAATATACTCATCAGCTGCGGCTGCTGCCGCCTCAGCTCCGAAAGTTGGAAGATCTACACCCGGTTTAAGGATGACAACATTATGTCCCATAGATTCTTTTGGCATGGTACCTGCATTTTTGAAAGATAATTCTACAGGTTCACCAGCTTTCACACGGAATAAATCCTTGTCAAATTTCATCTGATCATTACCTTCTAAAGATAAGCTGTTGGAAATAGCTACGTTTTCAATTCCAGGTACTGTTTCTGTTGCTTGGTTTTCTGTTGAAGTTGTCGATTCTGTACTAGCTGATTTGCCAGACTTCTCACTGTTTCCGCCACAAGATGCAATTGACAAGGCAACTGCAACTGCTGGTATCATAAAAAGTTTTTTCATTATTATGTTTTGTTAATTCTTTAAAATTAATGATTTCATCGGTAAATCGAAACAATCATTTCAATTTTGACAATAAAGCTTCAATTGTTTTGTATAAATTGATAGGATCAAATGGTTTTCCAACCACTTCATTGGCTCCTGCATCCAAAGCTTCTTGCTGTTCTGCTTTTAAAACTGAAGCAGAAATCGAGATAATGGGCATATTCGCAATGGCTGGATTCCTATGGCGACGTATTTCTTTGATCGCTTCAAAACCACTCATGAGTGGCATGTGTGCGTCCATAAATACCAGGTCTATTCTTTTTCTGTTTATTTCCTCGAGGGCAAGCTGTCCATTTGTCGCCAAGGTGATCTCGCAATTCCAGCTCTTGAGGATATTTGCTAACATAAAGCTATTTAATTCATTGTCTTCGGCAATCAGGATCATCGGTGAATTAAATTTTGGTAACTCGGTATAAAGCACTTGTGTTTCTTTTTCTTTAGGTTTATCTTCTATTTTGTCAAAATCGCATTCAAAAGAAAATGTGCTTCCTTTGCCATATTCACTTGATGCGAAAACCTTTCCATTGAGAAGGGCAGCGATACGTTTTACAATTGCTAAGCCCAAGCCCGTTCCGCCAAATTTTTTTGTAATGCTGTCTTCTCCTTGCTCAAATGCGATGAATATTTTTTCCAATGCATCTTCTGCGATACCGATACCAGTGTCGATGACCTGAAACTGTAAACCAATTTGCTGATTACTCTCCGTTAGAAGCTGGATTTTTAAAATGACCGAGCCTGCAGAGGTAAATTTGAAACTATTGGAGATGAAGTTCGTTAGAATCTGTTTTAAGCGAAGCGGATCCGTTAAAAAATAACTGTTTATCCGCTCGTCCACCTCGATATTAAAATTCAAACCTTTATAGTTCGCCTTATCGATAAACAGATTGTTCAAATCATCGGTAATATCATGCACCGAAGTGGATTCCATATTCAGCTTCATCATGCCCGAATCGACTTTGGAGAGGTCTAAAATGTCATTAATGATCGTAAGTAAGTTTTGAGAGGCCGAATCGAGTTTATAGATCCAGTTTTCCTGTTCAACGGTAAGCTGTGAATTTTTTAGCATTTGGGTGATTCCCATAATGCCGTTGATAGGAGTCCGAATCTCGTGACTCATATTGGCTAAGAACGTTTCTTTTGACTTTCTGGCGAGTTCAGCTTCTTCTTTTGCTTTAAGAATAGCTTGTTTAGACTCCTCCAACGCAATGTTTTTTTCTTTAATTTCCTGTTGTATCAACAGCTGCTGAACAAAAGATTTGACTTTTGCGATGGTAGCTTCTGGATTGAGCGGTTTATATAGATAGTCTACAGCGCCACTGTTAAGTCCCTGAATGAGGTACTTGTCCTCCTTGGAAATCGCAGTTACCATAATCGGGATGATGTGATTCGTCTTTGGGTTTTTCTTCAGGAAGGTGACGAATTCGAATCCATTGATTTCGGGCATCTGTACATCAACCAGAGCGAGATCAATTTCTTCTTTCCAACAGATTTTTAACGCTTCATTGGGATCTGTACTACTAATTATATTTACACATTCGATATCCTCCAGCAATGCTGTGAGACTGATAATATTCTCAATTTTATCATCGACGATCAATATATTAATCTTCTTCATTATATCAAATCAAAAATACAACCTTAGGTTAATTGCATAATGTAATCTTTTATTTCGGCTATACTCAAGATCTTATCTTGCGCATTAAGGTCTATTGCAGCCTGAGGCATTATCGGAACTTCTGCCTCAAGCGGGTTCTGAACATAGGTTTTTCCGCCGTACTTTTTTATCATTAACAATCCTTGTGCGCCATCTTGGTTGGCCCCGGAAAACAAAATTGCAGTACAATTTTGTTTATAGATTTCGGCAGCCGACTCAAAGGTCACATCTATAGATGGTCTTGAATATTGAACCGGTTCTGAGATATCCAATGAAAAGCTATAATCCGGCTCAATAAGTAAATGATAGCCTGCGGGAGCAAAATAGATTGTTCCGTCCGCGATACTCTCTTTATCGTCAGCCGTTTTTATTTTTTGTAATAAGGCTTTCGAAAGGGTATCTTCTATACTTGATGCGTATTTGGGATTGCGGTGAACAACGACGATGATGGGTATCTGAACCGGACGTTCCAATGCCTTCAGGATGTTTAAAATAACACTAAACCCGCCAGCGGAACCCGCTAATAAAAGAATTTTACGTTCCATCTTGACCTAACCGATTTTTTGATAAATGTTGTGTTTTTTATTTACAACCTTGAATTTTGCTGCATTTTTATAGTTAATTAATGATTCTTTTGAACCTAGACATAAAAAGCCAAGGTGGCAAAGTGAATTATAAAATAAATCCAATACCATTTCCTGGAGGTTTGTGTCAAAATAAATCAATACATTACGGCATGTGATCAATTGAAATTCATTAAATTCTCGATCGGACACCAAGCTATGCTGCGAAAAAAGCACATTTTTTTTTAGGCTATTATTTATCGTGGCCGCATTGTACATAGCTGTATAATATTCGGATAAAGAACTTTTGGGATCCGTTTTAATAAAGTTTTCAGAATATTCCTTCACTTTTGCCAACGAATAAATGCCTCGTTTGGCTTTCTCCAACACTTTATTATTAATATCAGTTCCATAGATAAAGGAACGTTGATAAAGCGCTGCTTCTTGTAGTAAAATGGCCAAAGAGTAGACTTCTTCACCCGTGGAACAACCGGCACTCCACAGCTTAATATGGGGGTAAGTGGCCAGATAAGGAAATACATCGTTTTTTAATGCTTTGTAAAATTCCGGATCTCTGAACATTTCAGTCACATTGACTGTAATTTCCTGTAAAAAATGAGTGTTAAATCCTGGCTGGTTAATTAGTTTGGATTTTAATTCGACCAGGTCCAGTTTGTTTAGCTCCATAATTCTGGTGACACGCCGCTTGAGGGATGCTCTCGTATATCCGGACACATCATAACCGTGAAGATTTTTGACAATATCAATAATTTCCTCCAACTCTTCAAAAGTGATCATTACCGCTACTTTAGTAGTTAACTCAACCATACACGCATTAAGGATATTAATTTATCCACATCAACGGGTTTGCTAATATAATCGTTTGCTCCTACAGCAATTGTCTTTTCTCGGTCACCTTTCATTGCCTTTGCTGTCACGGCGATAATAGGGAGATTTGAAAATTTCTTGTTTGACCTTATTTTTTCGATCGCTTCATATCCGTCCATGACAGGCATCATAATGTCCATTAAAACAAGATCAATATCCTCGTTGCGTGCTAGAATATCCAGTGCTTCCTGACCATTATTTGCAATCTCGATTTTCATGTCATAGCTTTCGAAAGCTGTACTTAGTGCAAAAATATTGCGCATATCATCGTCTGCCAGCAAGATGGTCTTAGCAGCCAAATTATTTTCCACGAGCACCGAAGCACTATTGTTAAATGCGAGGTATTCCGTTTTGCTGCTCCGGATTTTATTTAAGAATAAATTGACTTCATCGATCAATCTATTATTGGATTTGGCTGATTTTAACACCATGGCTTGACTATGGTGCAAGATCTCGGATGTTTGTTCAGGACTTAGCTCCATAGCAGTGTTGATAATAATCGGTAAATCTTTAAACTGGCTGTTTGATTTGATCTCATTGAGCAGTTCAATACCAGATTTATCCGGTAAATTTAGATCCATAATGATGCAGTCAAATACTTTTTCCTGGTCCAGCAGATCGAGCGCCTGTTGCGCGTTGAAGGCCTGAAATATCTGAATATTTTGTTCTTCGAGAGATTGCTTGATAAAATCACTTTGAATTTCCTGATCTTCCACCAATAGAATTTTCTGAATAGGATGGCTTGTTGACGCTTTAATTTTTAGAAAAGTCTCCGCTAGTGATTTTTCAGAAACTGGTTTGGACATAAATCCGATAGCGCCCGCAGATATCGGTTCATCATGCAGGAAAGTTCCCGCTGACATCATGTGTACAGGGATATTCTTCGTTGAATCTGTTTTTTTGAGATTACGTAGCACTTCCCAACCGTCCATTTTTGGCAGCATGATATCTAGTATGATGGCAGCAGGGATTAAGTTCTGCGCTTTATGAAGGCCATCTTGTCCGTCATAGCTGATATAGGCGTCATAACCATTTTGGATCGCATAATCTTTTAGTATATCTGCAAAAATAAAGTCGTCTTCGATGATCAGTAATTTATTGTTTCTGTTACTATTTTCAATAGGACGATTTTTTTCGAGGGTTATATTTTCTAATTGTGGATAGGATGGTACGCTATTTTGTTCAATAACCGGTATTTCCGGAATGTTTTCAATTGCAGCTTCTTTCTCCAGTGGTACACTGAAAATAAAGGTACTGCCATCACCAACTTTGCTGTTTAGGGTGATTCTTCCCTTCAATAGACTTGCAATCTCACGACATATGGACAGGCCTAGTCCTGTGCCACCATATTTGCGGCTTGTGGATCCGTCCTCCTGTTTAAATGCATCAAAGATGAGCTCTTGCTTTTCCGGAGCGATACCGATACCATTATCCTTAACCGTAAAATAGATGTTCTCATTTTCTATATTGATCTTGAGTGATACTGTGCCGTTTTCACCCGTAAATTTAAACGCATTCGACAACAAATTTTTTAGCACCTGTTGTATGCGATGTTCATCACCAATAAATTCTTGTGGTGTATCGCTATCAATTTCAACGTTAAATTTGATCATCTTGGATTCTGCGGTATCATGGAAGAAATCTTTTATGTAATTGACCAGATCGCTTGTATTGATACGTTCCTTTTGGACTTCCACTTTTCCAGATTCTATTTTTGCTAAATCCAATAACTCATTGATCAAGTGGAGTAAATCCGTACCTGCACTGTGGATCACTGAAGCATATTTTATCTGATCGTCATTCAGATTTTTCTTTTTGTTGTCCTGCAGCAATTTGGCAAGTATAAGAATACTATTCAGCGGAGTCCGTAGCTCATGACTCATATTCGCCATGAATTCGGATTTGTACTTACTTGATAATTCGACTTCTTCAATTTTTTGTGCAATGGCCTGTCTTGCTTTTTCCAGATCTTCATTTTGGGTGAAGAGTAATTTCGCCTTCTCATCGAGCTCATTGTTTGTTTGGATAAGTTCTTCCTGTTGTACACGGAGCTCTTCTTCGGAAGCTTCCAGTAAATGAGTCTTATGGACCAATTCCTCGTTTGTGGTTCTTAATTCTTCCTGTTGAGCTTCAAGTTCTTCCGTTTGCTGTTGAAGTTCTTCATAGAGATCGGCAAGTTTGCCATGGGTCTGCGCAACTTTGAGGATAATCGCGATGTTGCCTTTTACTTTATCAAGGAAATTGAATCGTAACCGTTCCGCTTTTTCCGATACGATCGGGCAACAGATTTCCATCAGACCAACACAGTGATTTTCATAGGTGAATGGAATAATGTAGATTTCTGTTTCTATTCTATTGGATAAAGAAGTTTCTAAAACGAGATGATTATGGTCGATATCCTTGATTTTAACTACGTTATGTTTGTTTGTTACTTCCCCCAGAATACCGTCATCTTCTTTAAAACTTTTTTTAATCTCCTGTTTCGCGGCGATTCCTATTTTATGACATAATTGATATTCCCGGTAATTATCATCAAAAATATAGACTGTCCCTCCCAGAGCTTTCGTTGTACTGGTAATCGCATTTAGGCTGATCTCGGCTATTTTTTTATCATTGTAATCGCCCCTTAGCTGTTCATCTATATGGTTGATAGCATTCAAGATCCAGTTATCATTATTGGTTTGATCCTGTAAATGCTGAAGACGACTATTGGATTCTCTTTGTCCTTTGACAGTGGCTCTCAAAACTTTTGAAATACCGGAAAATTTTGCTAGAATATAGAAAAAACCGCTTAAACCGATTGCAATGAAAAGATAGGTAATGTTCTGCGCCAATTGAAGATTGTTTCTAGATTTTTCCAGCCGACTTGCCCTTTGATCAAGCAGATCTCCGGATAGTATATCTATCTGATTTAAGATCGCTGTTTTCTGTTCATGGATATAGGCTGGCAGCGAACCATTGTTCAGTTTGGCATAGGTTATATCTTTTTCGAAATCATAGAAAAGTGCAATTTCTTTACGAAGTGTTTCAATGGCTAATGGGGAGACTGGATAGAGTTCATCTGCTCGAACAATAGATCGCAATAATTCATCTATGTGCTTTCGTTCGTTTCGATAAGGAATAAATAAGTCCGGATCTTCCTTTATGAAGTAATGAAGTTTAACATCGTTCACTTCATCAATGTTTGATCGGACTTCATTGATCACATTAAATTTATTTTCAGCGATCCGGACAATATTACGCTCATTATCGACGATATGATGCAGAGAAATAAAAAAGTATAGGGCGGAAATAAAGATAAGCGAAAAAGAAATTATCACTCCTATGGTAATTTGCTTTCTATAGTTTTTTTGCTCCATGCGAGAATGAGTTTAATGAATTTTGATCGCCCAACTATCGTTCATTTTTCTGTCGGTAGTTTCCTGATGTTACCTGGGGAAAAAAAGATATATGTAAAATAACAAAAAAACTTGCTATTCCTAAAATAGTCAAAAAAGCAAATAAATACAGGGAATAAAAAGTCCTAATAAAACAAAACCCTGATGATGGGCACCAGGGTTTGTTACTAACCAATTATAAACCTAAATTATGAAAAGACTTTTTAAGGGCGGCTAAACTTAATTAGTTGCCGTATTTTTTGCCATGAAAAACTAAATTGATTGTTTTTTTAATCTTATGCTGCTTTAAACAAAATTGTTTGTTTGAACAGTACTGTTAGTGTTTTCATAGCCAGATAACCTTTAATTATCTTCTACAAAGATACGCTAAATATCAGGTTCCATCCAAATGTTTTTTATAATAAGTTGCTGATACAACTATGTTGTGACATATAAATGATATTTTGGCTTATTTGAATAATTTTATGGCATAAACTGAGAAAACAAGGGGCGGTGGAGGGGAATCGTATATTTAGCGGAAATGCTTTATTTTTACAAAAATATATTTCAATGGTATTGACTGAATTTAAAACAATAAAAGGATTTGTATTGGATGTGGATGGGGTATTGACAGATGGAACTGTACAGGTGAATGAAGCTGGAGAGCAGCTGCGGACTTTTAATATAAAAGATGGATATGCCATACAATTGGCCATTAAAAAAGGTTATCCGATCTTTATCATCACTGGCGGGGCTTCCATAGGGGTGGAGCGCCGTTTACAGGGATTGGGCGTGAAAGAAATTCACTCGCGTGTCGTAGATAAGCTTTCGAAATTGCAAGCGTTAGCTAAAGATTATCATCTGGGACTTGATCAATTGATGTATATTGGTGATGATATCCCTGATTTTAGTTGCATGCGATCTGTTGGTTTGGCCGTGTCGCCGGCAGATGCCGTGGAAGAGATCAAGAAGATATCACATTATATCTCGGCTTTCAATGGCGGAAAAGGGGTTGTACGGGAACTGATTGAAAAGGTACTTAAAGTGCAGGGAAATTGGTATGAGGACGAAACGATAAAAAGTATTTGACGATGTTAGAAAATTTAAAGAACAAAACAGTTATCCTGGGGTCCCAGTCTCCGAGACGCAAGCAGCTCTTATCGGGATTGGGCATTACCTTTGAAGTAGAGGTGCGGGAGACGGATGAATATGTTGATCCGAGTCTTTCTGCCAGTGAAGCTGTTCGTCAGATTGCACTGCAAAAAGTACAGGCTTTTGCAGATAAAACAGATGGCTTGGTAATCTGTGCTGACACCGTTGTTGTCTCGGCCGTAGGTGAGATTTTAGGTAAACCGAAGAATGCAGCGGAAGCTAAGCAGACTTTGGCAGACCTATCTGGAAATAAACATGTGGTCATTACCGCGGTAGCAATACGTTGGCAGGGTGTCGTGCAATCCTTTGTCGAAACGACAACAGTGCATTTCCACGTATTGGATCGAGAAGAAATTGATTATTATGTTACTCATTTTTCACCGCTTGATAAAGCTGGATCTTACGGTATTCAAGAATGGATCGGTTTAATTGCTATCGAGAAGATCGAAGGTGAATATAATAATGTAGTGGGACTTCCGACGGCGCGATTATATCAAGAATTGAAGAAGTTAACATAAAAAAAGCGGCCAAGCCGCTTTTTTTATGTTAAAATTATTCTATTTTATGAAATATCGAACGCCTGTATAAAACATGCGCCCTGTTAAAGGTCCCCATAACATGGAGGTATCAAAATAGTTTCCGAAAGGTTGGTCCGCCGCAAGGATGGGTGTTTTCTGGAAATAATTGGACAGGTTTTCACCACCGACATATACGGTAAAGTTTTTATCTTTTCCAAAAGTTTTGCTGATCTGTGCGTTCATCGTTGCGTACGTTTTTGATTCGGTCGGCATCTGGTATTCAACTGGATTATCCATGGTTGAAGGGATACGTTTCGGTCCGACCACATTCAAGGTATAATCTAAGCTCCATCCGGAATGATGATTATAGGCTAAATTGACGAAACCACGGTGTTTTGCCAACAATGGTTTTGTTTTTCTTCCACTCTGAAAGTCGGTCTGGACATCCAATAGACGGTAAGCCAATCGTGTTTCAAAATGTGGCGCTGGCATAAACCGAAATTCTGTCTGTAAACTATTTGAGAATGATTTTCCGGTTAAGTTGTAAAAACTGATTTCTCTTGGATTTTCGTAGTCGACCACCACCTGATTGGAAAAGCTGTTATGAAAGAATTCAATGGAGGCGGAGGCTTCCCTTCCAAAGATGCGCATATTTTGGTCTACCGCGATCCCTGTATTCCAAGATACCTCTGGTTGCAAACCATAAGCTTTATTGTAGATATCCTGAGATTGAATGATCAATCTCCTGCTGCTTGCTAACACCGCCGTATTTTCAGCAAAAATATTGGCGGTGCGTTGACCCCTACCTGAACTTGCGCGGAATGTCGTTCCAGCAATAGGAGCATAGCGTACATTCAACCGCGGCGTAGTGAACCAGCCATATAATGAATTATAGTCCTGGCGCAGTCCGACTACCGCATCAAATTTTTCAGATGGACTGAAGGTATATTCTGCAAATGCACCTGAAACGACTTCTTTGCGTTTGAAATTTTGATCGGTTAAATACCATTCATCGTAGTTATCGTAATTGATGGAGGCGCCCACACGGTATTTATGGGCTACGGTACCTATAATATCCTGAAATAATAGGTTGGCATAACCATTTTGCTGTTCGGAGTTGTAATTTTTTAACCCGAAATAACTTTTTTGATTATAGTTGGAACCAGCCAATTGAAGGCCAATGCTTCGGTGTTTGTTTTCGGGAAATACATAGCCTATTTTGGCAAAACCTTCAACCCGTTCAATATCGAAACCAAGTCCATAACGATTCGTCGTGCCCTTATCTGTTTTTTTGTCAAAATCTATTTGCCCGCCAGTACGATCGTCATTTAAATACTTGACACCAAACTGAACCATCAGACCTTTGCCATTCTCATACAACCAACGGTTTACTCCGGAGAAAAGATTGCCAACGGGCACATCCCTAAATCCATTGTGGCTAAAGTTCATGGACTTATTATACATAAAGTTGTCGTGTAATAACACCGATGTAGACCAATGTTGACCTATTTTTTGAGATAGATTTAAATTCACATCGGTACGTCCCATGTTATTTGCATAGGCATTAAAAAATAGTCTTTCAGAATTTTGTGGCTTTTTCAGCTCGACATTGATCTGACCGGCCATACTTTCATAGCCATTAGCCACAGAGCCCACTCCTTTGGCGATTTGAATGGATTCAATCCAGGTACCGGCAATGGAATTAAGTCCTAATGGTGAGGCCAAACCACGTGGTCCAGGCAAGTTTTCTACCGTCAATTGTGTATATATACCACTAAGACCCAGCATTTGAATCTGTTTACTGCCGGTTACCGCGTCTGCACTAATGACATCCACTGAAGCGTTGGTCTCAAAGCTTTCACTTAAATCACAACATGCAGCTTTAAATAATTCTTTTCCTGTGAGAACTTCCAGTCGAGCTGGTGTCATCCGGTCAATGTAATTCGACCGACGTGTTCCTTTGACTTCGACTTCCATGAGTACATTTCCCTTCGCAGTGATCATGACGACCTCATGCAGGTCTTTGATGGTGATTGTATCGGATTTCATCCCGACATAACTGACGACTAATTTGTCAAAACCCTCTTTGTGCTCAAGCTTAAATACACCGTTTTCATTACTTCTGGTATTTTTGGTCGGTAAATTCGCCCAATGTAAATTGGCACCAACGATAGGTTTTAGATCTCCTTTTTCATTTTCTTCGACAACAACACCTGTGACGATATGGGGATGATCATGGTGCCCATCTTCTGTAGAAACCACTTTCTTTTCGGGAACTTTTCCGTTTTCCAGTCTTGGATACATACAGCACTCATGGAGTTTTGCATAGGATTCCTCGCTTGCAATCAAGTTCTCGACATCATGTCCGACCAGTGCAATATTCTTTTTGATGGTTTCCAGTTCAATTTTTTGAGCATTGTATTTAAGATGTAGCAAATTATCGCTTGTATTCCATACGGCGCTTTCAACACCAGGTAGTTTCGCAGCGGTTTCAATCCTCTTTTTGCACATGGCACAGTTGCCAGCTACGGTAAGCGTTCGGCTACTATCGCTTTGCGCCTGCACGAATGCCAGGGCAAACAAGAATAAAAGAGTCGTTGTATATATTTTTTTTAAAATTTGATTCATAGTTTATTTGATAATGTACGGCCTGAAAAAAATCGCGCATAGCATGTAAGGTCGAAGGTAGAATCATCGACAGTTATTTTGATTAAAAATCAAAAAAAAGAAAAGAATCAAATTCTGAAACTCTGATTTAGAATAAATACAGCGGGACTGTACCTTTTTATTACGGTGTTCTGATTAGCACTTAATTTCGATGAATCGTCCTCATCGGTAGGAAATTGATAATAATTATATATCCAATGCAGTGTAACAATTGCCGGAGAGAAACTATTGAAATTAAGGGTTTGTGATAATCTGTTAAAGTCATCGACCTTTTGAGCAGCAATAACGACATCTTTACAACTGCCTTCTTGATGGCAGTGATTTTGCTGCTTTTTATCCGACTTAGCACATAGTGGACAATGAGCCGTTTGATTTTGGCCTAATGAAACACTTTGCGCCTCACCCTGACAAAAATGAAAGTGTAAAGTTGCACCACTTGCCGCAAGCAAATAAAAAAACAAGCCGATAAACAATGCAATTTTCCTCATCGCAACAAAAGTAGAGAAAATTTGTATTTTTTTTTTGTAATATTTTGGATAAATGTTATAACTTGAACATAAGAAATAAAAAACCAAAAATTACCGTTATGATGTGTCTATTATTTATTAACTCCATCAGTTTATATTTATTAGCTGTTTTTTTGATTGTTGGCGCAGTTTTACTATATAAAGGATTCTATCACGTTATTCGTCGTATACAAGAATAATAGTGATGGGGGCTTTGCTAAGTAATTATGGCTTAAACGAGTTGATTTTAGATTGATCATGTATTTTCTTGATAAATAACTGATAAACGAGGTTATCTCTTTCTCAAAATAACCCCGTTTCAGTTGTTATCGGCTTAATAGCGGATCGCTTTTTCCACTTTTTCCAGCTTCTATACGACCTGCGTATTGTTCTTCAAATACACTGTCATTCTTACAGCTGACACGGAAATCATACCAAAAGCTTTGTTTGGAAAGGTCGAATAACACTGTTGTTGACGCTCCGGCCTTGAGTTCGAATTCCTTTCTATCTCCACCATAGCTGATGTCTTCAAGCAAAAGACGATGGCTTTTGCTATCTTGATTTATACAAGTGAAGGAAAGACGACCTGTAAATGACCGCTCATCCCTACTTTTCTCGTAGGTGCAGCGAACTTGAATGTTTGGGCGTTGCGTATCACCTTTAAACATACGATAGAACCCATTAGGACCATGTACGTCAAGTTGAAACATTTCCTTGTCAAATGCATGGATAGACCAGCTGTCCGAGATCTGATCCCCCGGAGATACGGCATAGTTACGGGAGGTGCCGATTTCGCCCTTATAAGACCTGCGATGGTATACCGTAAAAGGTGAACCTGCAGAACGCGCACCGAACATCGTATTAGCCGCTTCAAACGTCAGCTGATACTTTCCTTCAGGTAGGTATTCGCCATGTACATACAGCTCATACGGAAGAGTACAGGAGTCACGAAGTCCTTCTTCTTGCTTTGGAAAATAGGGGGAGAGTGCGGGGTTCTTTTCAATCTGTTCGATCTCCGCAGGTGACAGTGCTTTGAATCCCATTGGGAGTCCTTTAAATTTTGCCTGGTGGATCTCTTTGATAAAAAGCTGACGTTCCAATACCAGCGGTTTTTTGATGATTTCCCCATGGTAAGGCCTAAAGACAGAGGTGAGGTCTCCACAAACTGTACGCCGCCAGCTGCTTATATTGGTTTCCTTGGCTTCTTTATGGACTTTATGGCTAATAAATTTTTCCAAAAACTGTAAACTCGAAGTATGATCAAATACCTGAGAATTTACCCATCCACCCCTTGTCCAGGGCGAAGCAATAATCAAAGGGACACGATATCCCAGACCTATATTGCTTTCTCTCCCACTTTCTGGGTAATATTGTTCGTCACGACGGACAAATTCCAATTTGGGATCTATGCCTGAGGATACTTTACCGCTCTCTGCTTCATAAGGGTTTGGGGCTGAAAAGGGCGCGAAATGATCAAAATAACCATCATTCTCATCATAGGTAAGAATAAAGATTGTCTTTTTCCAGACTTCGGGATTTTGTGTGAGGATATCCATGATTTCACTGACATACCAAGCACCAAACCAAGGCGAATCGGGATGATCTGAGAAAAGTTGTGGCGGTGCAAGCCAGGATACCGTTGGTAGTTTACCTTCAGTGACATCTTTTCTGAACTGATATAACACATCGCCCTTTGGGATCTGCAGTTCCCGTTGCTGATCACCTTCCTGATAGTGCATGGTTTCGAGTTCCATGTAACCGGGCTGCGCACTGTTATTGACGAAAGCACGGCGATGGATATCTTTGGTACGTTCATCAAGCTTTTCGAAATTTTCTGCGCTGTATTGTTGCAGTTCTTCGTTTATATGTGCATGTTCCTTATGCAGCTTTTCAAGCGTATCTTTTGCCGTTGTTGAAGCTATTTTTTTGTCAAGTTCCTCTTTTTTCCTTGTGAGGAGCTCCCTGTATCGGGAACTATATTTGACTTGGTATTGAGGGAAATATTCCATCGGGTTGCAGCCAAAATTCGCCAACCAGCTATTGGCCTCACCACTGTATCCCGCACTGCTTGAGGAAATCTCATTTTGATATATTTTCCAGTCTACACCCAGCGCTGAAAGTCGCTCTGGGAAAGTCTTCCAGTTTGCTTTGCCGCTAAATTCAGAATCGCCATTCCATACCAATGCTTTTCCATTCAGGTTTTCCCGGATATTAGCTGTCCAAAAATAAAGTCTGTTGGGATTTGTACCAGTGATACTGGAACAGAAATGCTGGTCGCAGATGGTAAAAGAATCCGCGAGTGAATAGTAGAATGGGATATCTTCCCGTGTATAATGGCCCATGGTCAGGGGCAGATCTGCAAATTCCTTAAATCCGGAATGTTTGACATCTAGCCATTTATCCATCTTTCCGTTGTTTCGCGCATCGGTCTGGTCGGTCCAATTGTGTGGAAGACAACCCATCCATGTGATTTTTGAATCTTTAATGTCCAGTCGGAAAGGAGCGTATGTTTCCCCGTTTTTTTGTGTCTGTAACCATACTTTGTGATTGTTTGGTTGACGGATGGCTCTCGGGTCATTGAAGCCGCGGACACCCCGTAGCGTACCAAAAGCATGGTCAAAAGACCGGTTTTCCTGCATCAACAGAACCACATGTTCAGCATCATAAAATGTGCTACCTAGAGCCGGATCAATAGCCATAGCCTTTGCGATAGCCGCTGGGAGCACTTGGGAAAGTGATGCTCCCCCGGCAAGCATAGCTGCCTTTTTTAAAAAATCTCTTCTAGTATCCATATGTTAGTTTATTCGGTTAGTCATATAGCGAAATGTTTATTTTTTCAAATATTGGTTTTTACAATCTGATTATAAAATAAATAAGCGTTCAGTGAAAGAATTGTTACCTTCTGCTGAACGCTCGTTTACCTCATTGAAGCGATTTTTACCCTTTTATTGATTTTATAAAGTCAGGGATCTGATCCATATAATCTTTTTCCCCGAGTCTTTTTACAAATGCACTGCCTATAATTGCTCCGGCAGTATGTTGACTTGCTTTCTGAAAAGCTTCTTTGTTTGAAATTCCGAATCCAACGATCAAGGGGTTTTTCAACTGAAGATCATGAATCCGCTTGAAATAAGCATTGGTATCTTCACTTACATCCAGCGTTTTTCCGGTTGTTGCATTGGAGGATAATAAGTAGATAAAACTATTGGATAGACTGTCTATTTTCCGGATGCGCTCTGTTGAGGTCTGCGGTGTAACGATGAAGATATTTGCAATACCGTTTTTTTCAAAAGTATCCTTATAAAGATCCTCGTATTCGTACATCGGTAGATCGGGTATAATAACGCCATTTACACCGACATTTTTGCATTCTTCACAAAATTTTTCTACGCCGAATTGGATCACGGGATTGACATAGCCCATCAGAAAGACTGGAATCTGTACCTGGTTTCGTAGCTCGCGTAATTGATCAAATAATTTTTTGACAGTCATTCCGTTTGCCAGGGCAACTTCCGAACTGTGTTGAATGACAGGTCCGTCCGCGACAGGATCGGAATATGGAAAGCCGATTTCCAGAAAGTCAGCACCGGCTTCTTCCAATTTTTTAGCGATGCGGACAGTACTATCCAACTCCGGATACCCAGCTGTAAAATATATCGATAGAAGGGGTTTGCCTTCTTTTTTTTCAATTGTAGTCATGCTTTAAAAATCAAAGTATTTCATATAGTTATCGAGATCCTTATCGCCGCGCCCTGATAAACAAACCACAACGGTTTCATCACCTTTGAAAGGGATTTTACCCAAATAGGCAAGTGCATGTGAACTTTCGATCGCGGGAATGATACCTTCTAGTCGAGTGAGTTCCAATCCTGCACGCATAGCTTCATCATCTGTTATACTAACGTATTTTCCTCTTCCAGATTTAAACAGCCAAGCGTGTTGTGGGCCGATACCGGGATAATCAAGACCGGCAGAGATTGAATAAGGTTCAGTTACTTGACCGTCATCGGTTTGCATTAATATGGATCGGCTACCATGCAAAACACCCTCTTTTCCTAGGGCTGTAGTGGCTGCAGATTCACCGGAATCAACGCCATGTCCCGCCGCTTCTACGGCATATAACTGTACAGCTTCATCGTCGAGAAAGTGATAGAACATTCCTGCAGCATTGGATCCGCCACCGACACAGGCGAGTACGATATCCGGATTCTCTTTCCCTGTTTTTGTTAACAGCTGCTTTTTCGTTTCCTCGGAGATAATGGATTGAAATCGGGCAACCATATCGGGATAAGGGTGTGGACCTACGACAGAGCCGATAATGTAATGCGTATCGACAGGATTATTGATCCAATCGCGCAAAGCTTCATTTGTCGCATCTTTGAGTGTTTTTGAACCAGATGTTGCGGCAATGACTTCCGCACCCATCA
Source organism: Sphingobacterium sp. DR205 (assembly GCF_011064245.1). Taxonomy (NCBI): domain Bacteria; kingdom Pseudomonadati; phylum Bacteroidota; class Sphingobacteriia; order Sphingobacteriales; family Sphingobacteriaceae; genus Sphingobacterium; species Sphingobacterium sp. DR205. The sequence continues at coordinate 1,045,890 of NZ_CP049333.1, forward strand.
TTTTCATTCGCGCAACATTAGGTGCCTGTCTTTGAATGTCAATTTCTCCCATATAGACGGCACATTGTATCCCCTTTAATGCGCAAACAGTAGCTGTAGCTACACCATGTTGTCCAGCACCTGTTTCTGCAATAATGCGTTTTTTTCCGAGACGTTCGGCCAATAGAATCTGTCCGATGGTATTGTTGATCTTATGTGCACCTGTATGATTGAGATCTTCCCGTTTGAGATAAATCGTTGTGCCATATTTTTCAGACAGTCGTTTTGCATGATACAATGGGGAGGGGCGTCCTACATAGTCACTGAGTAGTTGGTTAAATTCCTCCTGAAAACTTTTCTCTTCGATTATCTTGAGATATTCTTCACGTAGCTCTTTTACATTGGGATAGAGCATTTCGGGGATATAGGCACCACCAAATGGACCATAATACCCTTTTTCATTGACTTGATATATACTCATTTCTTAATACTATTTATGCTGTGGGCCAAAAGATCAATATCTTTTAATCCTGGTTCTACTTCAAATTTTGAATTGAGATCCAAGGCATATAACCTGGGATCATTTGCTTGTAAAGCGTCTTTAATATTGTTCGCATTTAATCCGCCACTGAGGAAATAGGGACAATCAAGTTTATACTGATGGAGCAAAGACCAGTCAAATTGTAGACCGGTACCACCGTGGGAATTACTTTTGGTATCAAATAAAAAATAATCAATTACCCCCACATAAGCATCCAATACTGACCAGTCAAAATGCGGGTCTATACCAAAAGCTTTGATCACGGTCACTGGTGTACATTGCTTAAGTTCTGCACAGAATTGAGGACTTTCATTGCCATGCAATTGAACTGCATCTAAGTCGAACTCTTCTATTTTACGATGCACCTCGGTAAGGTTCGCATTGACAAAAACACCAACCTTTATAATACCTTTGAGGCCTTTGATATAGTCTTGATTAGCATCGCCAACAAAACGTTTGGATTTCTCATAAAATATAAAACCGATGTAGTCAACAGCAAGGGCGGTCACTCCAACGATATTGTCGGGGTGCTTCATGCCACAAACTTTTATCTTGATTGCCATCTTATCGCTTTATTATTTTTTTGAAACTTGTGAGCGCCTTTCCTGTCATAAGTGATTCCTCTGCTTCATAGAAACAGTCGCCAAAAGATTTTTCAGGATGAAATGTTTTTATGGCAAATGCCGCATTTGTCAAAACAACATTGTTCTGCACATCTGTGCCCGTGTTGTTCAAGATGGACAAGAAGGTCTGGGCTGCTTCGGCGATGCTGTCACCACCGGCTAATTCCTGTGGAAGAACAGGAGTGAAACCTAACTCCTCCATATTATAATAGTTTTCACCCTGATTGTTGATAACCTTGAAATCTCCGGTCATCGATATCTCGTCATAACCGTCCAGTGCATGGATAATAGAATATTGTTTGTTTGTATTTTGGTATAGATAGCCGTAAAGCCGGGCAAGTTCTAAGCTAAATACACCGACAGATTGAAACCTCGGGTTGGCCGGATTTGTTAATGGTCCCAACATATTAAAGAATGTTTTCACACCCAATGCGCGGCGTATAGGGGCCACTGTTTTCATAGCCGGGTGAAACAGCGGCGCGTGGAGGAAGCAGATATTAGCTTCATCAAGCTGTCGCTGTAACTCGGTTTTGTCATTACTGAATTGATACCCTAAATACTCCATTACGTTGGAGGAGCCGCAGCTCGATGATACACCTATATTGCCATGTTTTGCAACCTGATAACCTGCGCCAGCTGTCACAAAGGAAGCAATGGTAGAAATATTAAACGTATTTTTACCATCACCGCCAGTACCACATAAGTCGATCAAGTCATAGCCATCAAAATCCAGCTTGAGGCACAGATCGTACATGGCATCTCGAAATCCGCCAAGTTCTTCCACCCGAATACTGCGCATACCATAAGCTGTCATAAAAGCGGCGATCTGATGACTATCATATTTACCTTTGGCAATGTTCGTCAAAATCTCGTAAGCTTCTTGCCGCGAAAAGGTCTTGTATTCAAATAAATGGGCTAAAATTTCTTTCATAATATTTTTTTAAATAAAAAAGGGCTTACCTTATTCAGGCAAGCCCATCATATCTTGATGTATATATCAAATAATGCAATAGGTGTTTGCCACAACGTTATTCGTTGTGCCACCACCAAGCCTTATTTAATACAGTTATTATCATTTCCGTTTTTGTTATTACAAATATGGTTGATAGAATTCTAAAATGCAAGTGTTTTTATTGAAAAATTTTTAAGAAAGCAGTCTAAGCTTAAGATGGCTCATAAGTCCAGCCGAGTGAAATCCTGAAATAAGTCAAGTGTATTGTGCTTTTCCATATTGGAATAGGATGATCAACGGCAAACTAAGACGGGGATTTTAAAAAGATAAGATTGCCTGAAAAAACGAAGAGTATAACACATATGAAAGATTAATAGAATACAAAATGTGCTTTATTGTTTCCTTTGGAGACCAAGGTAAAGGAGGCAATTTTTTTGTCCCGAATAACAGCGGCAAAAACAAAACGCTTGAGATACCTCACGAAATATACTTGTTGCGGATCTATTCCTTCCAGATCAATATCGTAGGTTTCTTTCCGGCCAGCTGCTATAAAATTGATATATTCTAATTGACGAATATCTTTGCTTTGTACATTGATTCGGATTTCGTCTATGCTGGCCAAAAGATACTCCTGTTGGTCTTCATCGAGGTTTTTTGCCGTTAATATATCCTGACTTAAAATGATGTCAGTCGCCAGATCGGGATCATTTAGACGATGGACGAATTTTCTTAACACAGCAATATTTTCTGTCGCTGCAGGATTTTCCTGAGCGAACAGAGAAATAGATAGCATACAGCTTATGAACGTTAACAACAATAGATTTAGTTTTATCTTCATAAGCGTAAGACTGAACTTCATGACAATGGATTAATTTTCTGAAAAAAAAACGCCTTTTGACTAAAGGCGTTTTTTATTTGCTAATATTCATCTTCATTGAAGAAGAAATCATCTTTTGTTGGATAATCGGGCCAAATTTCTTCAATATTTTCATATGGCTCACCATCATCCTCAAGAGATTGTAAGTTTTCAATCACCTCAACTGGTGCACCCGAACGAATAGCGTAATCGATTAATTCATCTTTTGTTGCTGGCCACGGTGCATCTTCTAGATGCGAAGCTAATTCTAATGTCCAATACATATAAAAACAATTTAAGTTCTCTATTTTCGCAAAACTATCATTTAATTTAACTTAAACAAGTAAATCAACTGTTATTTTTGTGTCAATAATATAAGTGTTTGATTTATAATGAAATAATATTTTTAAATATTCTCAAAGTCGCTCCCTTTTTCATTTAAGGCACTTAGCCGTGGTGACACGGACTTAATGTCAGCGTTGGGGTAATCGTTTTCAATTAGACCATCGCGCATGCGTACAATGCGATGAGCATGTAGCGCAATATCTTCTTCGTGAGTGACTAGAATAATGGTATTTCCTTTGGAATGAATCTCCTCGAGCAAACCCATGATTTCAATGGATGTCTTTGTATCAAGATTTCCCGTTGGTTCATCGGCTAATATAATCGAGGGATCATTAATCAGGGCCCGGGCTACAGCCACCCGCTGACGTTGTCCCCCTGAAAGCTCATTGGGTCTGTGGTCCATACGGTGTCCTAGTCCAACACTTTCCAATGCGCCCGTAGCTTTTTCTTCACGCTTGGCTTTATTGTATCCTGCATAGATTAAAGGGAGTGCCACATTCTCCAATGCAGTGCTTTTAGGAAGGAGATTAAATGTTTGAAATACAAAGCCGATCTCCTTATTTCTTACTTCAGCTAACTCGTCTTCCGACATGTCACTTACATTAATCCCATTCAGGATATATTCACCTCTACTGGGGGTATCCAAGCAACCCAGGATATTCATTAACGTGGATTTTCCGGATCCTGAAGGCCCCATAAGTGCTACAAATTCTCCTTTATGAATATTGAGCGTTACTGAGCTGAGTGCATGGATTGTCTCTGAGCCTATTTGGTATTCACGAGCAATATCCTTGATTTCGATTAATATCTTTCCTGACATATTTTTTGGACGTTCTCTGGTTGATGAAAATACGATTTATTCTTCATAATCCAATAGGAATGCATTTTGTCATAAACAATTTTCTCCAAGTCTGCGGCATTGTTGTCGTCAAAGTCTTTTGTTTCAATAGGTGAAAAAACATGGACCCTGACAATCCCCGGATGGGATCCCCTTTTGGCGCCATCATCAAAAAAGATATCCCAGGCGTTTTCAATGATAATGGGGACTACTGGCACATCGTTTTGTGCCGCAATACGAAAGGCCCCAGACTTAAACGCATGTATCTGAGGAGGAAATCCGTCATCTATTTTTCCTTCCGGAAAAATGACGACACTGCGGCCATTTTGGACAAGTTCGTTGGCACGTTGAAATGCCTTAAATGAAGATACTTTACTCCTCCGTGTGACAGGAATGTCTATGGTTTTGAAAAAAATACGGGTTACGGGATTTTTAAGAAGAGAGGCCTTCCCGATAAATGAAAACGGGACAGGACATAGGTAGGTTAGCGCTGTGATATCAAGCACTGAGGTATGGTTGGGACAAAGTACCATCGGTCTGTTCCAGTCCATTTTTGATTCATAGGTGACTTTAAAAAATACACCTGCCAATGCTGATCCCCCTATGGATACCCAACGTCGCATACGCGCAATCCGAGCATAGTTCTTTTTTGGATCCCGGGCCAAGAAATAGATATAGGGGAATAATACGATGAAAACAAGTAGAACGCTAATAAAATACCAGTAACGATGGAGTTTTTTGAGCAATAGAACCATACAATTCAACTAATTTTGACCTAAAGTAAAAAAAGAAAATGGATAATTAATTATCCATTTTCTTTTAGTCTATTGTAAAGCCATACTTTTTGTAGATCTGCTTGGCTGTGGGGGAGTCCATAAATTTTAAAAAATCATCTGCTGCCTGTGCATGTGGTGCATCTTTCAATTTTGCGGCCACATAGGTTGCTGTGGTATTCTGCGCATCAGGAATAGCTATGCCTTCAACAGGATGACCGATAAGCTTTTGGTAGACGACCTCTGAAGTCCAGACCGGAGCGACATCGGCTTGACTGTAGAGGATACGCATGGGGCTTTCGCGATGATGTATTTTTGTCAAATACGTACTGCCATCCTTTACCTTATCTTCCATGATCTTCTTGACCAGCTGTTCGCCACCTGCTTTTTTATAGGAAGCCTTAATCTGTTCACCTATGCCTTCCCATTGTGGGTTAGGCATGCTAATCCGTACATTCGCTCTTCCCAGATCATTTAACGTTTTGATATGAGCAGGGTTTCCTTGTGGGATCATCAAACAGATGTTGTTGTAGCAATAGGTTTGCGTATGGCTGAAATAATCGGCCATTTCATTAATTGCACGTTTGCTTGCAGTGTAGATATCGGGTTTGTGTGTAATGCGTAGATTGCCAATCGTGATGGATCCCCCTTTTATCTGTTTCGCCAGGATTCCCGGCGGCAATGTTTCGACAAAAATACGTTCATATTGTGGGTATTCTTTTTTGAAAGATGCCAGTAAATCATCCACGACCATAAACTGGTTGCCGGCAAAAAATACAGTGAGCTGTGGGTTTTCAATATCCCCGTACAGATCCGGAATATTGTCTATCCCAGGAACAGTAAAATTTAATGCTGATTCCGGCGGATTGTTCCAAGGGGGATCAAAACGATGTTCCTGCGCCTTAATTTTTGGAACGGTAAAGCATGCCAAGGCGAGACTTAACGTGATTAATTTTCTCATCATACTATGGTTTAACAATGACCCAACCTTCATTTGCCCTTATGACCAATTCGCCATTCCCACTGGGAACATAACCGATGAAGTCAAATAACTCCTCCTTTGGGATATGCTTCTCTTCCAATGTATTTAAACACTGGGCGACAATAACACCTTTTTCGACGAGGTCCTGCAATGGTTTTTCATACTGGCTATTCTTTTTTAGATAGGCTTCGGTACCACCTGAAAAAGCCACTAGTTCAATTTGAAGATGTCCTTTCAGTCGCGGATCTTTCAGCACATTGTTGATATTGCGAATGGCTTTCTCGATTGTTTTTGGATCATTACTATCCAATTGATAGATTGCTTTATACATTTTTTTCTTGGCGACAGCACCGGTATACTGATGGTTGTTTAGCAATAATTTATTGCTTTGTGCTTTAGCTTGTATTGTTGTCATTGCTAAGAGGATGCACGCAATTGTCAGGTGTTTTTTCATCATATTAAAAATTATAAGGTCCATGTTTATGTTGTTCTAAACTAATATTGTCTGCGTAGGGGGGATAAGGACTATCTTTTGGCTTCTTTGCCAGATTCGGGTAATCAAATTCCTTGTTTGCTTTTTTGGGACGATCGAAAGAATTGATGTATGCCGCAACATCATAGGCTTCATCATCGCTGAGCTGTGGTGCGTCGTAACTCGCTCCCAAGGGCATATTTGCTTTAATAAAACGTGTAGCAGTAAGCAATCGTGCCATACCGGCACCATCGTTGTAGCTGTCTTTGCCCCAGAGTGGCGGATATAGATACCCTTTACCTGTAGATTGCGGCACCCCTTGTCCGTCTTTTCCATGACAGCTGGTACATTTGCCTTCAAAGACCAATCGACCATGTTTTAAATCCGCAGCACGATTTGGTATGTCCATTTTGACAAAGCCCTGACCGGTTAATCTTCCCTTATTGACCGTATTGATACTGATATTTTTTATATAGGTGACAATAGCACGCATTTCTTTGCTGTTTTCTGGAATAGCGCGGCCGTTCATACTTCGTTCAAAACAACCATTAATGCGTTCCTCCAGAGATTCAACTTTGTTTTCCCGTCCGATATAGGTTGGAAAAACATTTGTGAGTCCAACATACGGGGCAGCGAAAGCTTTTGTTCCACCGTTGAGATGACAACTGCTGCATGCTAATTTATTTCCGATTTTTATTTCCCCGTCGTAAAAATAGTCATACGTGTTTTTGATCAGCTTCTCGCCGTAACTAGCCATTTCACCTTCTGGGTTGTCTTTGAAGGAAACGGCTCTGAACTGTGATACATGTGTAATCAGAGAATCATTGTCTGCAGCGAGCGAATCGGTCGATTGACCGGTGCGTTCATGCTTAAGTGGAAATACACAGAGTGTTGTACAGGTGATGAACAATGCAATAATGATCCAACTGAGCGCCTTTAGGTAATTTGTTAGTTTTTTGTATTCCATGCCTCTAATTCGTTTGTACAAATCTACCTGTCCATTAACAGCGATTAAAACGAAGTTTTTTTATGAGATATAACCAAATGTTATATCTTGAAATTTTGTTTCAGGCAGAACTGCAAGAATTGGTTGGGGGTACCGGCAAGACCTCCGTATACGTGCGTGAAATAGAAATAACGTTCAATAGACAGCTGGGGAATATCGACAATGGTCAATTGATTGTTCAGGACCTCCCGTTGAACCGTATGAATAGAAAGAAAGGCAAAACTATGGCGACGGGCCAGGTATCCTTTTATACTTTCTGTTGATGGTAATATCATTTCTATCTGGATTTCTGAGAGACTGATACGTTGTTCTTTTAATGCATTTTCAACAATGGTACGTGTACCTGACCCCTGCTCACGAAGCACTAAAGGTAGACGTGTAATGTCCGAAAGAATAGGGTTTTTCAATTGTTTTAAAAGCGGGTTTTCGCTATTCGTGACCAAGACGAGCTCATCTTTCATAAAGGGGATATATTTTAATGCCCTGTTGTCTGTTGAACCCTCCGTGATACCCAGGTCCAATGTTTTGTCAATAAGCTGTTCTTCAATGCTACGGCTGTTGGATTGAAAAGACTGGATGCGGTTATTTGGATATTGGGAAAGAAAGTCTGCCAATAAGGTGGGAAGTACATATTGGGAGATTGTTGTGCTGGCTCCTAACACAAGGTTTCCCTTACGTCCCGTTTGTAGTTCTTGTATTTCCTGCCCTGCCTGATTGTAGAGATTGATAATCTGTTGGGCGTATTTATAGAGAATTTGCCCCGGTTCAGTCAGGTCGAGGTTATTTCCCTTCCTTTCAAAAAGAGGAACACCAAGTTTTTTTTCCAGTTCCTGAATGTTTTTGCTGACCGCAGGTTGCGAGATGAAAAGCGCCGAAGCGGTCTTGGTGAAATTAAGATGCTGAGCTGCAGTATAAAAAACGATGAGACGAAAATCAAAATCCATAAAACGATAAAGGGTTATTTCTAAAATTTAAAAATAACCCTTTATCTAATGAAAAACTAAATTATTTACTTAGTTCTGCGTAATATTTATGAAATAAAGGAATTGTAGAGATACCCATGAGGTAATTTTCGATTCCATACTTCTCGTTTGGAGAATGCAGGTTGTCGCTGTCTAGTCCAAATCCAAGAAGCACTGTTTTTAATCCTAAAACGTCTTCAAATAAAGCGACAATTGGAATAGATCCACCGCCACGTGTAGGGATTGGTTTTACACCGAATGTTTCATGTAAAGCTTTTTCAGCGGCTTTATAGGCCACACTGTCTGTTGGTGTGACTACCGGTTCTCCACCGTGATGCGGTTTTACTTCTACTTTAACATAATCTGGTGCGATACCCTCAAAATGTTTTTTGAATAGTTCAGTAATGCGTTCAGAATTTTGGTTTGGGACAAGACGCATGGAGATTTTAGCATTTGCTTTGGAAGGTAATACTGTTTTGGCACCTTCGCCGATATATCCGCCCCAGATACCATTGACCTCCAGTGTTGGACGGATTCCCGTACGTTCTAATGTTGTATATCCTTTCTCTCCCCAGATATTCTGAATACCCAAATCTGATTTGTATTCTTCAATATCAAATGGAGCTTCGTTCAATGCTTTGCGTTCTTCATCCGTTAATTCAACGACATCGTCATAAAATCCGGGAATTGCGATATGGTTGTTTTCATCGTGCAGGGAGGCGATAAGTTTTGCGAGAATCGTTGCTGGATTTGCAACAGCACCACCATATACGCCAGAGTGTAAATCCCGGTTTGGCCCCGTAACTTCGACCTCGACATAAGAAAGACCACGAAGGCCAGTCTCCAAAGACGGTTGCGCCATGCTGATCATGGATGTATCCGAGATCACGATAACATCTGCTTTAAGCCTTTCGGTGTTTTCCTTGACAAAGGTGCCTAAGTTGACTGAGCCTACTTCCTCTTCGCCTTCGATCATAAATTTGATGTTACATGCCAGCGCATTGTTTTTCATCATATATTCGAAAGCTTTTACGTGCATGTAAAACTGTCCTTTGTCATCTGCCGAACCCCGGGCATATATTTTACCATCACGGATAGTCGGTTCAAAAGGAGGGGTGTTCCACAACTCATATGGATCTGCTGGCTGTACATCATAGTGACCATAGGTCAGTACAGTTGGCAATGAAGGGTCAATAATTTTTTCGCCATAAACGATTGGATTACCAGCAGTGGCACAAACTTCTACCTTGTCGGCCCCTGCATCACGCAATTTCTGAGCAACAAATTCAGCCGTCTTCTGCACGTCACCCTTAAATTTAGGATCAGCACTGACCGAAGGTAAACGCAATAAATCAAACAACTCATCTAAAAAACGTTGCTTGTTTGCTTCTACATATTCTTTAATGTTTTGCATATTGTTTGTATTTGAAACAAATTTACACAAATCGGTACATTTAACTCAATTTGTTGTAACCTTTTCAGATTTGGTAGTGACTAATGTTAAAATTAAATCAAATTATTATGGGAAAAGAGCAAATGGCAGCAATTCTAGGGATAGGATTGTTTGCATGTGTTACACTTAGCGTCTATTTTATTATGCGTTACCGCAGCACAGCAATCAATATCCCCGGAGAGGAAAGAAGAAGGCAACCCGCTGATTGACAAAAGCCGGGGATTCTGGTATTGGGAATAGGCATTGGATTATTTATTGTGGGCATATTACAAAACTATGTGAGTGCTGGTTTGCCTGATTCACTCGCAGTCGCAATTTTGATCAGACATGGACTTTTTATTTCTTTTCAATTAGAGTCGGGGCAGCCGGGGAAATTTTTTTAGAAATAAAATTAAATTTACTGTAACAAAACATTGGTTTTATCTACTAATGTTATATTGATATTAAAATACTATCCAACAATTTTATGAAAAGAGTTTTGCAAATTCTCTTATTTTTCGTTTTCGGAGTTCATGGAATAGTGCACGCACAGTCCAAAATTATTGCCGGAAAAATAAGTGATGTAAAGGATCAAGTCAAATTATCTGATGCAACAGTTATGTTGCTTACCGCTAAAGATTCCATATTGACGGGTTTTACGAGATCAGATGAAAACGGACTTTTTTCTTTATCCAAGCCAGATACAGGATCCTATCTGTTGATCGTCAGTTATCCCAAATACGGTGATTACTATACAGAGATTTCTAAAGACAGGGATTATTCCAAGTTAGCTGTTGGGCTGACCAAAACGGCCACTTTATTGGAGGAAGTTATTGTTACTGGTCGAATTCCCATTACTATAAAAGGGGATACCACAGAGTATGACGCCGGTAGTTTTAAAGTAGAGAAAAATGCAAAGGTTGAAGATTTGTTGAAAGTCTTGCCGGGGATTACTGTCGATGCGTCCGGAAAAATTACTGCACAGGGTAAAACGGTCAAAAAGGTTCTCGTAGATGGCGAGGAATTTTTCGGTGATGACCCGACGCTGGTCACCCGCAATATTCGATCGGATATGGTTGATAAGGTGCAGGTGTATGAAAAGAAGTCTGAGCAAGCCGAACGAACGGGAGTAGATGACGGACAGCGCGAACAGACCATTAATGTCAAATTAAAAGATGGTGCCAAAAATGGAATGTTCGGAAAAGCCTTACTCGGAGGCGGTACCAGTGATTATTATATGGGACAGTTGATGTTAAACAAATTCAAGGGATCTCAAAAGATCTCCGTTTATGGTCTTTTTGGAAATAATGGGACGACAAGCATGAACTGGCAGGATGCACAGAAATATGGTGGTGATTCAGGCGTTTCATACGGGGATGACGGATCCATGTCCTGGTCTAATTTTACGGATCCTTTTTCAGGGCAGGGTGTAATCGGTATACCCCGTGCGATCAATTCGGGGGTCAATTTTTCGGATAAATTCAACAAGGATAAACACAACGTCAATATCAACTATAAATATGGAAGACTAAGCAGTGATGGGGATGATGAGACAATTAGTACGGGGCTGATCAATAATAAGTCAACTAAATCCGTAGATACAGAAAACGATCAGCATCGTGCCAATTTAAAATATGATCTAAATTTTGATTCATTAAATACCTTGACCATCCGAGGCGGAGCTTCCCGTAAAAATCTTTGGTCGGACAACAAGCGTGAAGCCTATCAGTTTACCCAGAATGTGGATACAACCGTCGCTGAAAACACCCGTGAGACCATCAAGAATACGGTTAACGAGTTGAATTTTAGCACTTATTTTACACATAAATTTAAGAAAAAAGGACGTTCCTTTACATTTGACGGTCAATTCAAGCGAAGTGAAATGATAGGAGACGGTCATCTATCCTCAACTGTTGAAAATTATGCTCAAAAGGATTCCGCAGGGCATAGACAGATTGACAGGACAGATCAACGCAAGGAACGCAATAATAAAAATGATGTGCTGGGTGCTTCGGTATCCTATACAGAGCCTCTATCGAAAGTTTGGAATCTTGTTGTCGGAACTGGAATAGAAAGTAGCAATAACTCCTCCCGTGTTGAATCATTCAATAAAGGTGCTGACGGGAAATATGATGATCTGGACAGTCGTTTTAGTAACAATTATGATTTTGATAGACGGAGTAGCAGATATAAATTAGCCATCGTGCATACCACTGATAAGTTCAAGTTCACTGTTGCCAATAATTTTAATAATGATAAATTGAAACAATATAATTATTATAGTCAAGAAGGGCTTTCCAGAAGTTATTTTACTTATAATCCCAATGTGAGTGCCGGATATTCCTTCACAAAGACCAAAGGATTATGGATGAATTACACCGGAAAGAACCAATTACCTTCCATGAGTCAGATTCAGCCTATTCTCGATAATTCGGATCAGATCAACAGGTATTTGGGAAATGAAAATTTAAAACCTTCTTTTAGAAACTCCTTAAATATCAATTATAACTCATTTCGGATTTTGACAGGAAGTTATGTCTATGTGGGCGGGAATATCACTTTGGATAAAAATCCGATCACACAAAATATTGATACTGTAAAAGGTCTCAATATCTACACCTGGAATAATGTAAAAGGTAAAACAAATACCTCCGTGAATATCTGGTCTGGATACCATTTCAAATTGAGCAAAAAATTGGGCTTGTCCAATTCGCCACAGTTCTACCTGAATATGAGTGATAACTATAATCTATTCAATCAGCAATTAAACAAGGTCAACACAACGAATTTCAATTTTACGTACAACTTTAAAAGAGATACAAAGACTGGATTGAATTTCGATTTAAACTTCAGCCCACAATATCGCTTAATGAAATCCAGCCTGGAACGTAACACGAATAGTAATGGCTTTGTATTTGGATCGAATGGTAGTGTTGAATATTTTATCAATAAAACCTTTAAAGTATATACAAACTATAGCTATACCTACGAGGCAGCGACGAAGGCTTTTGATGAAAAATTTGAGCAATTCCTGTTGCATCCCGGAGTAAGTAAAAAGTTCCTGAAGAATGAATCTCTGATGTTGGATTTTATGATCAACGATGTACTTAATCAAAATAAAGGTTTTAGCCGTTCGGCATCAACATCAATTTTTACACAGCGACGTTATGATACGATCCGTAGATATTATATGCTCAAGTTATCCTGGGATTTCACAAAAATGTTTTTATAAAATTTAAGATAAATACCATGTTAAAATATATCGTTTTTTTCTTTTTTTGTTGTACAGTTCTAAGTCTCAAGGCGCAGTACACGCTATTCGGAAGGTCCGGGAGCATTTCCTATGATAAAACTATGTACATGAAGAATATTGTGGGTAAAAAGTTTTTGGCGAAGGCTGATGATAAATCAAAAATATTTTTTGAACAGATGTTACCCAAACTTCCTGAAAATGCCGTACTGAAAAAGACCCTAAAATTCAATGCCAATGAAACCTTGTTTGAACCAGTCAAAGATGATAATCTGGATCAGATGGTCAAGCAATACATCATGATGTTGGCATTGGACTTTGAAGGGATTACTTTGTCCAATATGACGACCCGCTCTTTTCTAAGGTATAATGATATCGTTGGTGAAAAGATTATTGTCGAAGACACGATGAAACGTATCAAATGGAAAATTACTGACGAGTATCGGGAAATCGCGGGATACAATTGCCGGAGAGCCAATGGCCTTACAGCTGACTCGATTTATGTAATCGGCTATTATTGTAACGAGATTCCAATCAGTGGCGGACCTGAATCCATCAACGGTCTTCCCGGGATGATCTTGGGCTTGGTGGTGCCCAGCCAGCATGTTTCCTATTTTGCCACGAAAGTCGAATTGAGCAATGATGTAATCATGGATAAAAAAAGGTTCGAAAAAAGTAAAGTGAAACGGATGACCAGAAAGACAATGACCGATCAGATTTCGAGCGTTTTGTCACAGCACATGAATAAAGAAACCGTTCAGTTTATCATGGAATTGGGCAATTTGTAAAGACGCATCGAGCATAAGTGTGTTTAATTTGTCAGGTACTCAAGTGCCTTACTAAGAAAGGGCTACTCAAGGGTAGCCCTTTCTTAGTAAGAAAAAGTAAAATCTATGTTGATCGGGGTAACTTTATGCGAAATTTAGCTGCTATACGATAGGCCAAAAAGCGACTTAGTATGTTTATTTTTATAATTTTTTCATTACATGGTTATTTTTTTTAAAACCGAAGTGAAAAATAATAGTGGCAAAATTGTAGTTTTGCCTGCTAATACAATTTATCATTATATACCATTCAATAAATTTTATGAAAAGCCTGTGGTTACCACTTTTACTTTTCCTACTATGCTCCTGCGGAATAGTTCAAGCACAATCCAAAATTGAGGGAAAGATTAACGACGTAAAGGATCAGCTAAAGTTACAAAAAGCAACGATCATGTTGTTGACAGCCAAAGATTCGATACTAACAGATTTTACCCGCTCTGATGAGGGCGGAAAATTCTCTTTGGCCAAACCAGATACCGGACAATATATTCTTATCGTTACCTATCCAAAATATGGTGAATATTATGCGGATATCTTACCGGGGAAGGATTACACAAATTTGTCGATTGGACTGACAAGCAGTACGACTTTATTAGAGGAAGTGATCGTAACGGGACGGATCCCCATAACAATTAAAGGTGATACAACGGAATACGATGCCCGGAGTTTCAAGGTGGAGAAAAATGCAAAGGTTGAAGATCTTTTGAAAGTGCTGCCCGGGATCACCGTGGATGCTTCGGGGAAGATTACCGCACAGGGGAAAACGGTCGAAAAGATGCTTGTCGATGGCGAAGAGTTTTTTGGGGATGATCCGAAATTGGTGAGCCGAAATATCCGTTCGGATATGGTCGACAAGATTCAGGTCTATGAAAAGAAATCCGATAAAGCGGAGAAAACGGGCATTGATGATGGAGTACGTACGCAGACCATCAATGTAAAACTAAAAGAGGAAGCAAAACGTGGTATATTTGGGAAAGCCGATGCTGGTGTCGGAAATAATAAATTTTACCTTGGTCAGGGCTTTTTGAATTATTTCAATCAATCTTTTCGGATTTCAACTTATCTGATCGCAAGTAATACCGGAAAAACAGGGCTGAATGGTCAAGAGGCATCAAGTATAGGTGGTGATGGTGACGGTTCTGGAAATTTTGAGGGGGAAGGGGTTCCGAAGTCCTTAAATACGGGTTTTCTATATTCAGATAAAACAGCAAATAAAAAACATACGTGGCGTATTGACTATAAGTATGGTCAATCGAATGTAGATCTGGACAGAAGTGTATTCACAAGAAATGCAGCACGGGATACCATTCTGATCAGCAACAATAATACGGCTGCTTCCAGCGACAATAAAAAACATAATGTCGGACTGAAATATGAATTTAAAATAGATTCTTTATCGGATTTGACCGTTTGGGCTGGTGCGAATCGGAGAAGGGATATTAGCTCATCAGCAACGATCTCAACGACCTTTAACCAATTTGATCAACAGATTAATGGCAATACCCGAAATTTTAAGAATGATACTGAGTCAGAACAGTATAATACCTCGGCAATTTATGTAAGAAGATTTAAGAAAAAGGGGCGCTCATTAACATTTAGCTATGCAACATCAGGTAACAAGCAGGATGGAAATCAGCAGCTATATTCCAATCTAAGCTATTACAAGGATGGTGATTCCGTCGGCAATACGATTTTAGATCAAGAGAAGGTGATTGCAAATAAATCGTTTGCAATGGGGGGAGATGTATCTTACTCTGAACCCCTATCAAAGAAGCTTATTTTAGCGTTTGAGTACGGCATCAATTTTAACCGCGACAATAATTCGGTAAAATCATCTAACAAAAATCCTGTCACAGGTAAGTACGATGATCTGGATGAAGTTTATAGTAATGACTTTTTGTATAAGACCACGAAGAATACCTATAATCTTTCGGTCAACTATAAACCGTTGGAAAAATTTGTTATTAATATTGCAAATAGATTTGAAAATAGCGATTTGTCGCAGTTAAACCGAGCGGATAATGCACATCTGTCTAGGTCCTTTTTTGTTTATAACCCTGTCTTGGATTTAAATTATGAGATTAAAAAAAATAGGTCAATTTCAATGGTCTATAGAGGAACAAATGGATTACCTTCACTCAATCAGATTCAGCCACTACGGTCAAACCTTGACCCGTTGAATGAATATTTAGGAAATGAAAACTTAAAACCATCTTATACAAATGAATTGAATTTAGGTTTTAGATCTTTTTCAATTCTTAAAGGTGAGTTTTATGGTATTTTCATCAATGCTTCCCGTACCAACAAAGCCTTGGTTCAAAATGCAACAATTGATTCTGTGGGTAAAACAACGTTTATCTGGGATAACTTAAATCACAATACCAATAATCAGATTAGCATCAGCCCTATGTATTATGGGATCCTGTGGAAAAAGTATCAATTGAGACACGGTGGAGGACCTACTATTTCCATTGGTAACAATTATAATTATGTGAACAATGTTTTGGCGAATGCGAAGTTTCAAACTTATTCAGTGAATTACGGGCTTCAAAAGTCCACAACAAAAGGGCTGGATTTTGAATTTGAAGTTTCGCCGGGCTATGTCATCCAAAATAATTCAATTGGTAAGATGGAAGACAGTAAAGGTTTTACATTATCTTCCAATGGAAGTCTTAAATATTTTCTTCCGGCCAAATTTGTATTGCGGACAGACTTCAACTATCGATATCAGGCACCGACGGCCGTGTATAGTAAAAAGTTCGAACGTTTTGTATTGAACCCTGCACTATCGAAAAAGTTTATGAAAGACGAGAAGCTTGAAGCAACCTTTATGGTTAATGACATATTGAATCAAAATATAGGCTTTGAACGAAATCAAAACGGCACCCTACTTACCGAGCGTCGATTTAATACAATTGGTAGGTATTATATGGTAAAACTAAGCTGGGAAATCAATAAGATGTTAGCCAAATCGAAATAAAATGAGAACGATAAAAAATATAATAACCCTATTTTTAGTCCTATTTTTTGGAAAAACGGCGGTAGGACAATACGCTTATTTCCCTGACCGGGGAACGATTACTTTTGAGAAAACCGTATTTCTTAAAAATTTGATCAAGCGTTATGGAGCCTATTCCAAAGATGAAGAGAGCCGTAATGCTTTCAAGGGATTGGGGGAAGCGGCTCCAGAAAATCAAGTGCTGAGAAAGACCTTGAAATTTTCTCCGGATGAAGTGCTGTATGAGCATATTGCTGAGGATTATCCCGAAGTCACACAGGGGTTGATGCGGATGGGGATTTTTGAATCTGGGATTAGCAGTTATCAGAATCTGAAAACAAAGGAATTCAAATCCATCTTCGAATTGGGAGGAGAACGGATCGTAATCGCTGATTCGACACTAAAGATAAAATGGAAAATTACGAACGAGTACCGGGAGATCGCGGGGTATCAATGCCGGCGGGCAAACGGACTTGTGCTTGACTCGATCTATGCTGTAGCATTTTATACGGACCAGATTCCAGTATCTGGTGGACCGTCCGCATTCAATGGTCTACCTGGGATGATTTTGGGGTTGGCTGTTCCGGAGCTTCACTATAATATGTTCGCAACTAAAGTCGAACTGAGTCCAGTAACGATTTCTTCTGACAATCTTCTTAAGAAAAAAGACAAACCTTTGAATAGAAAGCAGGTTTACGACAAACTAAATGCTGTTGTGGGGGGCTATCTTGGCGTTAAGGTGTATAACCTTGTGATGGGCTGTTATTACTTGTAACCAGCCCCAGATCCACTAACACATAAAAAAAGGCCCTTCATTTGAAAGGCCTTTTTTATGTAAAAACTCAGGAAAGATTATTTTCCGCCGTTTTTCTTAGCAGTGACTTCGTTACGAATTTCTTGTGCTAAGGTTTTGATGTCTTGTAATCCTTTACGTACACGTGTACCAGCAGCAGAATTACCATTGTTGAAGAACTTGTCTGCATCAGCTTCGATAGAAGCTACTAACTCTTTTAATTTTACGTAGTTTTCCATTTTTTTATAATTATAATTTTAGTTTTTATGGTTTTTCCTAAACACTCCTTAAATATACAAAAACGAATCAAATAGAAAATAAATTTCGTTTTTTTTTATCGAAAAAGCTTAAAAAAAACTATTCAACAATCTTAAGTTCGTCAATAATGTTGGTTGCTCCTGCAAATTTATCAATGATAAATAAAACGTAGCGAATGTCAACTGAAATTGTACGTTGTAGCTTATGGTCGAAGATCACATCGCCGGCCATCGCCTCAATATTACCATCAAAAGCTAGGCCAATTAATTCACCATTGCCATTTATTACGGGAGAACCTGAGTTTCCGCCTGTTATGTCGTTGTCACTTAGGAAGTTTACTGGTAAATACCCTTTTTTGTCAGCATAACGCCCATAGTCCTTATTTTTGTACAGATCCATCAAACGTTGGGGCAAATCGAACTCTTCATCACCTTTTTTGTACTTCGCGATAGTACCTTTTAAAGTCGTGTAGAAGTTCTTGTCAGCGTCATTGCGCGGGTCTTGTGGCAAGCCTTTGATTGAACCATATGAAAGACGCAATGTGCTGTTTGCATCCGGATAGAACTTTCCTTTTGGATTGGAAGCCAACACACCGGCGACGTATTTACGGTAAGCCCCATCAAACTTGTCTTGCTCAACTTTTAAGCTCGGATCTTCCTGACGGTATTTACTGATCAATGCTGAAGATAACTTGTACAACGGATCGTTTGCCAAAATTTCAGCATTTGGATTCTCTAAATAATTGTTCAAACGCTCAGCAGAAGCGAAAATGCTGTTCTTTACGGATTCTTTGATGTAAGCGGTAAAATCATTATTATTTTTAGCAGCCAACTCAGCAACATAAGGGGCAATATTCCCCGCTTTTTTTGCATATAGATTTAATTCGTCGATCAACACCTGTTCTTCCAAAGGCAGATACATTTTTTCATAGCCAGCATCGATCGCCGATTTTAAGCGAGGAAGAATATCTTTTCTCCGTGCTTCATCGCCTGCAGCATAAACTTCTAAGCCGGAGCCGATCGTGTACGGCAATGTCGCAATCGCACTGGAGCGAATCATTCCCATGAGATAGTTGTCATGTCTCGCTTTCTCGTTGGTTGCGGTATAGTAAGCATTAATTATTTTGATCACGTCTCCGTATTCCGCTTTGTTGGCGGCCTTGTTTGCCCATTTGTCAAATTTAACCTCATCTTTAGCTTTTGACGCTGCTGTTTTATGTAAGGTCAACGCGTCAATCATACCTTGGCGGTTTTTCCAATAATTGGCCACCTGAGAGTATTTCGACGCATAATTCAACTTAACTGCTTGATCTTGGTCCATGAATTTTTTCATGGCATCCATGCCCGTTTTGGAGGCCTCTACCCAAGCAGGATATGCAAATTTTACGTTTTGATTGATTCCACCCGAAGGCATCCAACGGTTTGTACGGCCGGGATAACCCAAGATCATTGCAAAATCGCCTTCTTGAATACCTTTTAAACTGACTGGTAAGAAATGTTTTGGTTTCAACGGAACATTGTCCTGTGCATACTCCGCAGGGTTTCCGTTTCTGTCTGCATAGACACGGAAAATCGAAAAGTCGCCTGTGTGACGTGGCCATTCCCAGTTGTCAGTGTCTCCACCGAATTTACCGATGCTATTTGGTGGCGTTCCGACTAAACGTACATCGTTATAATCTTGGTACACAAAGTAATAATACTCATTACCTTGGTAGAAAGATTTTACCTCAACAACATACTTACCATTTTCGCTGTTCTCCTTTTGGATTTTAGCGATCTCAGCAGCGATAATTTTGTTGCGCTCATCCTCAGTCATTTTATTATTGACCAAACCTAAGATGCGTTTTGAAACATCATCCATTCGTACGAAGAAGCGGACAGATAGGGATTTTGGTTTCAATTCCTCGCTTTTTGTCTTTGCCCAGAAACCATTTGTCAAGTGGTCATTCTCAGGTGTGGACAATTCAGCAATTGCACCATAGCCGCAGTGGTGATTGGTGAATACCAACCCTTGGTCAGAAACAATCTCTGCGGTACAACCACCGCCAAATTGCACAATCGCATCTTTTAAACTCGAGTGGTTAATGCTGTAGATCTCTTCGGCGCTTAAACGAAGACCTTTTTTTTGCATATCAGCCTCATTCAGACGCTTTAGATACATTAAAAACCACATTCCCTCATCGGCAAATGCAGCAAAGCTTGTTGTTATCAGCAACAAACACATCCATAATTTTTTCATATCAACCTGATAAAAAGTTTGTTTATACCCTACAAAAATGCTTTAATTCTGTTAAAAACCAAAATATTAGACTTTATATTATGCTTTTTCCCAATTTTTATGTCAATTAAAAGTAAATGTGTACGTGAATGTCCATCGAGGAAAGTCAAATGGACTCTTTTCCTTATCTTTGTAGGATGCAGCAAACATTTGAAAATTTTAAATTCAATAAACAGATCTTAAACGCGATCACAGAGGCAGGTTATGAACAACCGACTGAGATCCAGGAGAAGGCAATTACACCGATATTGGCGGGGCAAGATGTGATGGGAATAGCCCAGACAGGAACGGGAAAAACGGCTGCATTTGTATTGCCCATCCTGATGAAATTGAAATACGCCCAAGGAATTGATGCGCGAGCGTTGATCTTAACACCGACAAGAGAATTGGCCATGCAGATCGAAGAGAATATCAGGCTATTTTCTACTTACCTCGATTTGCGTTCGGTGGTTTTATACGGCGGACTAGGGCCTAAGACACAGATTGAAACCCTTGAAAAAGGAGTTGATATTATTGTCGCTACACCTGGCCGATTCTTGGATTTATATTTGGAAGGACATATTGTCGTGAAGTCACTCAAATTTTTGGTATTGGATGAAGCGGATAAGATGATGGATATGGGTTTCATCAGTAAGATTCACCGCGTATTGGAAATCGTGCCGCGCAAACGCCAAAATTTATTGTTCTCGGCGACCATGAGCGAACTTGTTCGTAAAATTGCCGGTGATTTTCTGGCTTTTCCCACTGTAATAGAAGTTTCTGAACAGGCGACACCGGCTAAAACGGTCAGTCAGGCTTTATATTTTGTTCCCAATCAAAAAACCAAGTTAAATTTACTGCAGCATCTATTGAAAGACGATGAAGCTTTTAGCAGACTGATTGTTTTTTGTAAAACGAAACAAGTTGCGGACAATGTTTTTCATTTCCTGGAACGTAAATATGGCAAAGACGAAGTCCGTGTCATTCATGCCAATAAAGGACAGAATACGCGTATCAACTCAATCAATGCATTTAAGGAAGGGAATATCCGTATCCTAGTTGCAACGGATGTAGCGGCACGGGGACTTGATGTTTCCAATGTAAGCCACGTGATCAATTTTGAAGTGCCTATTGTCATCGAAGACTATGTACATCGTATTGGACGTACAGGCCGGGCGTTCAATGAAGGGGATGCGATCACTTTTTGCAATGAGGCCGAGAAATACTATGTTCGAAAAATTGAAAAATTGATCAAACAGAGTATTCCGGTGTATCCAATCCCAGAGGAGGTATTCGTGGAGAAGACACCTTTTCAGGAGAAACAGGATATTGCACGCGATATTGATAATCAAAAGAAAAAAGATAACCCGGATTATCAGGGCGCTTTCCATGAGAAAAAATATGTGATCAAACAAAAGGAAGTCCGTGAAGCGCAACGTGCCTCAGGTTATAAGCCAAAGGCCAAAAGCAAGGGCAAATCGGGCGGTGGTAAATCTACAGGATCAAGCCGTAATTTCAAGAAACGATAACCAACATGCGGTTTACCCCATTAAATATTGCTAGTGCATGTTTGGTCGCTTGGTTTGTCATGGAAAATCCCAATGACGAAAAGGCACTCTTTACATGGGGAGCGTTTATCGCGTTGATGGTACTACTGACAGTGGTAGATATTTTGTTTAGAGTACTCATTAAAGAAAATAAGAAAATGTGGCTGTTGCAACTGGCATTTTTGGTCCTAGTCTGTGTAGTAAGTTTGATCATAAAGGTAACAGTCAGTTGATAAATAAAAAAGGAAATTTAAAAAACGGAGATGGTGCGGAAGCCGTGGGCTGGTTGAGGTAAAATCTCAATACTTGATACGCCTTTCTCAATACTCAATACTAAAATGAAAAAAGCAGAAATAAAATTACAAGTAGAGCTTGACGAAAACAATGTTCCTGAAAACATCATGTGGTCGTCCACAGATGGAAATAATGCGGAAGAATTACCCGCGAAAGCGATGTTTTTAGCCCTATGGGATTCACATTATAAAAATTCAATGCGTATCGACCTTTGGACAAAAGACATGCCGTACGATGAGATGAAGCGTTTTTTTTACGAAACTTTACAAACGTTGGGCGACTCCTTTATCCGTTCCTCGGGCGGAGATCCCATGGCCGAGAAGGTTATTGGTGACTTGCGCGATTACTGTGCGCATTTCGCGGACAAAATGGAAGTATTAATGCCACAACAATAGTTTTTAACGCTTAACAAACAGTTGATTATGCAATATTTCTTAGTGAAATCTGAACCATTTAAATATAGTTGGGAGCAATTTAATAAAGATGGACGGACGTTTTGGGATGGTGTTCGCAATTACCAGGCTAGGAATAACATGAAAGCGATGAAGGAAGGCGATTTGGTCCTTTTCTATCATAGCAACGAGGGAAAGGATGTCGTTGGTGTCGCGAAGGTAGTGAAAGAATTTTATCAGGACCCAACAACCGATGATGAACGCTGGGTTGTCGTAGACTTGGCTCCTGTTGAAACACTGAAGAAGTCTGTTACGCTGGAGACCATCAAAGCAGATGAGCAATTACAGGATATCGCTTTGGTGAGACAGGGCCGTCTATCGGTGATGCCGCTAAAGCCTGAGGAATTCGACCGGATCTTAGCTTTAGGCAATGGGGAGTAACCATTCGAAATAAAAGGTGCAGAATCATATTTTTTGCAGCCAATAAAAAGAAAGCGAGTACATGTCGACATGTACTCGCTTTCTTTTATAGCAATGTATCAGTCCTGTATTAGTTTTTCTGGCTGAACAGACTGACCAATGCTTTTAGTTTTTTTGCATTTTCGGGTTTTAGCTTTCCCGCGAGAATAAGGCGAAGCTCTCTGCGTTGCAATGCATCTTCATAAGCTTTGTGTTCTGATTCTGTTTCAGGAATCAATACCGGCACAGTTTTAGGGTTATTGTCGGCATCAACGGCAACAAAAGTATAATACGCTTCATTGGTTTTTACGCGAGTGCCCTCCGGCAAATTTGATGCAAAAATTTCCATGCGTACCTCTAACGAACTGTTAAATGCACGGGTGACTTGTGCCTGTATGGTGACCACTTCACCCAGTTTGATCGAACGCTTAAAAGATACATTATCTACAGATACCGTAACGACCACATTGCTACAATGCTTCTGTGCAGCAATAGCCGAACAGATATCCATCCAATATAATAAACGGCCGCCCATGAGATTTCCAAACGTATTGGTATCATTCGGAAGGACCAATTCATTCATCTCCGTGTATGACTCTCTCGCAAATTTCTCTATCATATTATTTTTTGTCATTATCTTCCAAGTTCCTTAGATTGCCTATCAATTATTGCCAAGGACTCCACAAATGACGTCGGTACATAGCCCAGTTCGTTTTTGGATTTACTGAGATCAAAACCTGTCAGACGCGGCCTGTTGTCCGCTTGTCCGATACTTGCTGCACTGATTTCCGAGATCAATGATTTGTCCAGTTGCCAATAATCTGCAATTGCATAAACCGCTTCATTGATGGACATCAATTCGGCCCCGGAGATATGGAATATCCCCTGAGCGTCTCGTTCAATGGCCAATTGACAAGCATACGCTAAATCATCTACAAATGTAGGCATTCTCCATTGGTCATTGACTACTTTTATCGCTTCTTTTTGTATAAGCTTTCCCTTTGCCCATAGCACTAAATTGGAGCGGTTTGGGTCAGCATTTATGCCATAGACTAAAATTGTACGTAAAATGGCATACTTGCAGGAAGACTGTGCGAGCACTTGCTCCGAGGCATGTTTACTTTTCCCATATTCACTTTGGGGATTTGGTAAATCCTGTTCATGATAGGGACTACCTTTTTTGCCATCGAATACGAAATCGGTGGAGAGATGAACCAACTGTGCCTGATTTTTTTCGCAGTAGCTCGCCAAGGTTTGTACCAGATCTACATTGATCAGCTGGCAGGCCGCCTTATCGGCCTCACATGCTTCGACACTGGTCATCGCTGCAGTATGTACAATCGTATCAAAGCTATGACTGGATAAAAAATCCGTCAGTTTTGTATGATCCAGTAAATCAATCTGCTCAAATACATATCCAGCTTGATTTGGATTTCTGTTTGAGCCTTTTGAAATGGCTGTAACTTCATAGCGGTCATCTCCGGCAAGTAGGTCTACGACCTTTTGACCCAAAAAGCCGTTGGATCCTGTGACAAGAATTTTTTTCATCCGTATAGTTATTTTTTATCCGTCTTTTAGTTCAATAGGGACTTACACTGTATCATTCATCCCGATCAAGTTGTTTCCGGGACTAAGCCGGGATTCTAAAAAAACAAGCGGGATTTTATATATTTAGTTCGTCCAGATAAAATCCATTTTATCGGACTGTTTCATCACATTTTCAATCACCGATTTTTCCAGGTCAAGAATAGATTTCAATGCCTTGTAATCAATTTTGTCTGCATCATCGGTAGGCATGTGGTAGTCTGGATGCCCACCGGTATGGAAAAATAATACCGGAATATTCTTTTTATAAAAGGAAGTCTGATCGGATCCGCCGTTACCATCCTTGCTCAGGTTAAATTTTATTGGCGCCTGGATATCTTTGAAAATCGTTGGCCATTGGCTGCTTGTGCCGTATCCGATGACGGCAAGTCCATTGTCAGAATTATAGCGGCCGATCATATCCATATTGAGCATGGCGGTGATTTTTTCAAGCGGTAGGGTGGGGTGCTCCGTAAAATATTTGGAACCTACTAATCCCAGCTCCTCAGCGCCAAAGGCTATAAATAATAGATTGTAAGGTTCTTTTTCCTTGTTGGTACTAAAATAACGGGCAAGTTCCAATAAACCGGCGGTACCGGAAGCATTATCATCAGCACCATTGTGGATTTTTCCCACACCTAAGGAATCTTTTGAACTACCTTGGTGGCCTGTACCCAAATGATCGTAATGAGCACCTATCACCACTGTCAGGGCTGCTCCATTATCAACAAAGCCGATAATGTTGTCTGCATCACGGATACTGTCGGCTACTTTCACTTTCCATACTTTGGCTTTGAAAGACTGACGGTAACCATGTTCACCTTTGGGCTGTAATTTATATTTTTTGAATTCTTTTTCGATATAGTTTGCTGCTTTGAATACTTCTTTGCTACCCGTTCCTCTACCTTTCATCTTGTCATCTGCCAGGTAGTAGATATGTTTTTTTAGCTTTGGAATTTCAATTTGCTGTGCTTGCGCGTATTTTGTCACAAAAAGTAAGCAGACGATTAGGAATAAGTTTATGTTTTTCATTTTTAATCTTTAGTGTGGAGATTCGCCATAACCTACATGACTAGGTTACTTGATAACCGGATTATGATCCCCATTTTATTTTTAACTTTTTAAAAGAAAAGCCTTGTGATTAACAAGGCTTTTGTAATATATTTCGTTAATCTTCAACGATTTCGCTATGGATACTAGATTTTTCCTCTTTTTCCGTTTTAAAATACCGTTTTTGGAATAGTAATATTAACACAACACCTACTGAGATTGCCGAATCAGCGATATTAAAAACTGGCCTGAAGAATAGAAAATCTTCGCCACCCCAAAAAGGTACCCAGGTAGGGAAAGTTCCTTCGATTAATGGGAAATAAAGCATATCGACGACTTTTCCATGCAAGAAGGATGAATACCCTCCGGCAGCTGGAAATAAGGATGCTTTGTCGTAAAAGGTGCTCTCACTGAAGATCACCCCATAGAATGCCGAATCAATGATATTGCCCAAAGCACCGGCGAGAATCAAGGCTACATTTAATATAAAACCACGGTTGTATTTATTCTTAATCATGTAGTGTAGACCATAGCCAATACCAGCGACGGCCAGTATCCGAAACACGGTCAGGAACAATTTCCCGTAATCGCCACCAAATTCCATTCCATAAGCCATTCCGTTATTTTCAATAAAATGGATCTGGAAGAATTTGCCTAATATGTGATGACTTTGTCCAATTGTCATAGAGAGCTTAACCCATATTTTTGACAATTGGTCTATTAAAAGAATCGCGACAATTAGTGCGACTGGTTTCGTATACCCCTTCATTGTGCTATAAAAATGGTCTTTGCCGGAGCAAAGACCATATATTTTTGCTTAAAATTAATATTGTTTGTTTTTCGCTTCGATGCTCAACGTCGTATGCGGAACAGCTTTCAAACGTTCTTTTTGAATCAGTTTTCCGGTTTCTCTACAGATACCATACGTTTTGTTCTCGATGCGCACCAACGCTGCTTCAAGGTTGTCGATAAACTTCTTTTGACGCGCAGCCAATTGGTTGGTTTGCTCTTTCTCCAACGTTGCAGAACCATCCTCTAAGGTCTTGTAAGTACCCGCAGTATCGTCTGTACCATTCGCATTGCTGTTATTAAGCGTTGCTGTCAACGAGGAAAGCTCTTCTTTTGCTATTCTAAGCTTGTCCAAGATAATATCTTTGAATTCTTGTAATTCTGAATCGCTATAGCGTGTTTTCTCGTTGTTGTTTGCCATAATTTAATTTTTTTGGATTAATGCCTTAAGTTCTTTGCCATCGATCTCGATGAGTTCTCCTTCAGTTAGTGAATCTTCAAATACCAATGAATCGGCTAGAATTTCGGTGCAAATATAAGATAAATTTTCTTTCGCAGCATCGACCACCTCTGGTGAAACTGTTAACTTTACGTTAATTCTATCCGTTACTTCAAGTCCTTTTTCTTTCCGCAAATTTTGTAGACGGTTGATCAATTCTCTTGATAGTCCTTCTTTCTTCAATTCTTCGGTGATATGGACATCTAATGCGACGGTTAATTTACCCAAATTAGCAACCTGCCATCCTTCCACATCCTCTGCTATAATTTCGACATCGCTCAATAGAATAGTATATGGCGTACCTGTTAAGGCCAATTCACCAGTTGATTCCAGCGTGCTGATTTGATCTATAGTCAACGATTGGATAGCTGAAGAGACTAACTTCATATCCTTACCAACTTTCGCGCCAAGAGCTTT
Organism: Sphingobacterium sp. DR205; assembly: GCF_011064245.1. Lineage (NCBI taxonomy): Bacteria > Pseudomonadati > Bacteroidota > Sphingobacteriia > Sphingobacteriales > Sphingobacteriaceae > Sphingobacterium > Sphingobacterium sp. DR205. The sequence goes on from NZ_CP049333.1 coordinate 1,073,061, forward strand.
AAAGTTTGGTTTTATTTTTTTCTTGATAATACCTGTTGTATCCGTAATGAACTCAATATCTTTGATATTAGTTTCAGAAAGTATCAAATCTTTTACTTTCTCCACTTTCTCCCGGAAAGCACTGTCCAATACCGGAACAAGGATTTTGTTTAATGGCTGACGCACATTGATCGACGTTTTTTTACGCAATGACAGCGTCAACGAGGAGATGTCTTGTGCCAGGGCCATACGTTCTTCCAGATCTTTGTCCACTAAGTTTTCATTGTATACCGGGAAGTTCGCCAAGTGTACAGAATCAACTTGCTCTTTATTTGTTGCAGTATTCAAATCCAGGAACAGTCTATCCGAGAAAAATGGTGATATCGGTGACATTAATTTCGCGATGGTATCCAAGCAAGTATACAATGTCTGATAGGCAGAAATTTTATCTTCTGTATATTCTCCCTTCCAGAAGCGACGGCGGCACAAACGAACGTACCAGTTACTCAGGTGCTCGTCCACAAAATTTTGGATTGCACGAGCCGCTTTTGTCGGTTCGTAATCCGCTAGATATTCATCCACTTCTTTCGTTAGTGAATTGAGTAATGAGATAATCCAACGATCGATTTCAGGACGGTTTTCCAATGCAATATCTGGTTCTGCGTAGGAGAACTTGTCAATATTGGCATAAAGTGCAAAAAATGCATAGGTATTGTATAGCGTACCGAAGAATTTACGACGGACCTCATCCAATCCCTCCATGTTGAACTTTAAGTTGTCCCAAGGAGCTGCATTACTGATCATATACCAACGAGTAGCATCGGCACTATATTGATCTATCATTGAAAATGGATCAACGCCGTTACCTAAACGTTTGGACATCTTATTCCCGTTCTTATCCAATACCAGACCGTTGGAAACCACGTTTTTAAAAGAAACCGATTTATACATCATCGTGGAGATCGCATGTAGCGTAAAGAACCATCCACGAGTCTGGTCAACACCCTCCGCAATGAAATCTGCCGGATACGCATGATTGAATCCGTCTTTAAATGGAAACTCTTCACCTTTTGCCAACTTCTCATGATCCAGTCCCCATTGGGCATAAGGCATTGCACCGGAATCAAACCATACGTCAATTAAGTCCGGTTCACGGAATAATTTTTGACCGGCATCAGAAACAAGCACAATATCATCGACATAAGGTCGGTGTAAGTCCAATTGTTCCGTGTCAAATTTATCCAGGTAAGCCTGATTTTTCGCTTTCTCATCTGCGGATAAAACGTCCGACCTCAGGGAGGCTTCCAATAGCGATTTTAACTCTGGTAATGAACCGATACATACTTCTTCATTCTCATCTTCCGAACGCCAGATAGGAAGTGGAGTCCCCCAGTAGCGTGAGCGTGAAAGGTTCCAGTCCACTAGGTTTTCCAGCCAGTTTCCAAAGCGCCCCGTACCGGTAGCTTCAGGTTTCCAGTTGATTGTTTTATTTAAAGCAACCAAATCTTCTTTTACCGCAGTTGTACGGATAAACCAGCTATCCAATGGATAGTATAAAACCGGTTTGTCTGTACGCCAGCAGTGTGGGTAGGTGTGCTCGTATTTTTTAACGTCAAATGCTTTATTATCCTCTTTTAATTTGATGGAGATCAAGACATCAGTAGGTTTGAAGTCCTCTTTTGCCCGTTCTTCGGCACTGTAGTATTCTTCTTTTACAAATCGTCCAGCAAAATCCGTGATTTCATTGACGAAACGGCCCGTACGGTCTACTGTAGGAACATCTTTTCCATTTTCGTCTTTCACCAGAATGCCCGGTACACCGTTTTCTTTCGCTACCCGAAAGTCATCCGCACCATAAGTAGGCGCAGCATGTACGATACCCGTACCGTCTTCAGTTGTCACGAAGTCACCGGGGATTACACGGAAGGCATTTTCCTGTAAATCTTCATTGGTGATATAGGGCAACAATTGCTCGTAACGTAAGCCAACGAGTTCCTCGCCGACAAATTCTGCGGCAAGTTCCCAAGGGATTACTTTATCACCCAATTTGTAGTCTTGAAAAGATGCATTTTCACCTTCAGCTTTAAAATGTTTGCTGATCAGATCTTTTGCCAATACAACAGAGACAGGTGCTCCCGTATACTTGTTAAATGTACGGATCTTCACATAGTTTATTTTCTTGCCGACTACCAGGGCTGTATTGGAAGGTAATGTCCAGGGGGTGGTTGTCCAGGCGATGAACGCAACATCCTCGGCTTCATCATCAACCAGTTTTTCGATTGCCGGATGCAGCTGGCTCTTGATCAATCGGAATTCAGCAACAATGGTCGTATCCTTGACATCTTTGTACGTACCCGGTTGATTAAGCTCATGTGAACTCAATCCGGTGCCTGCAGCAGGCGAATACGGTTGAATGGTGTAGCCTTTGTATAATAAACCCTTTTTGTAAAGTTCTTTTAACAAATACCATAGTGTTTCGATGTATTCGTTTTTATAGGTAATGTAAGGATGCTCAAGGTCAACCCAATAACCCATTTTGTTGGTTAGGTCATTCCAGACATCTGTATACTTCATTACCTCCTTGCGGCAAGCTTCATTATATTCTTCGACGGTAATCTTTTTGCCGATATCTTCTTTTGTAATACCAAGCGCTTTTTCGACAGCAAGCTCAATTGGAAGACCATGGGTATCCCAGCCTCCTTTACGTTTTACGCGGTAGCCTTTCAATGTCTTGTAGCGACAGAAAATATCCTTAATCGTACGCGCCATCACGTGATGGATCCCAGGCATTCCATTTGCAGAAGGTGGTCCTTCAAAAAATGTATATGATTTGCTCTCAGGACGATTATTGATACTTTTTTCGAATATTTTTTCCTGTTCCCAACGGGTCAAAATCTCTTTACCGATCTCCGGTAAATTTAACTGCTTATATTCTTTGTACATCAGACTGTTGTATGCTTCTTTTCTAAAGGTCGCTAATTTAGTGAATTATGATGGAAAAAGAAAGAGGGCATTGTAGCTGTAATATCATTAAATGTGCAGTTCCTATTTTTGAAAATTCACGGTACTATCAAAACGGAAGGATTGTACGGATAGGAGTACTCAAACTCGAAATGAAAGCTAGAAAAGCACGGGAGTTATGTTGGACAATGAGCTATTCGAGCTGCTGGAATCAGCATGAAACAAAAAAGGGATTGCGCATTGCAGTCCCCTTTCTGTTGGAATATGTGTAAAATTTCAACTTTATGCTGAAAAACTGCTTCCACAACCACAAGTGCTACTTGCATTTGGATTATTGAAAGTAAAACCTCTTGCGTCAAGTCCTGATTTGAAGTCAATTTCCATGCCTGCAAGATATAAGCCATGTGCTTTGTTCATAAAAATGCGGATTCCTTCAATTTCGTACTCGCTGTCTCCATCTTTTTTCTGGTCAAAACCAAGGATATAACTCATACCTGAACAACCACCACCTTCTACACCGACACGTAAACCAAAATCATCAGAGATTTCTTGCTGATCCTTTAATTTATTGAGTTCCTTGATTGCCCCTTGAGTTAAGGTAACGGGAGCAATTGCTGTATGTTCTGTGCTCATTTTGATAATGTTTTAGCCAATTCTTTAACAAAAATACATATTTTTAATTGCAAATCGCCCGCCGTAGATTTTTTGACATTTACAAAACATTCAATTTTTATTGGATTGGGGGGGCTCCAAATAGGAGTTAAAAGGATACCTTGTTAATTAGCTAATTCGCATAAATAAGCCTATTTTTCTAAGAACATTTAATAAAATATGGCTTTTTGTCGATATTCTTTATGGAATATGCTATCTTTGAGGCATTAAAATAAAAACAAAATTTACTTTACAACATTTAAAAACAATGGAAAGAGATCAAGCCATTTTTAATTTAATAGCTGATGAGCTGAAACGCCAAGAAGAAGGTATTGAATTAATTGCTTCGGAAAACTTTGTTTCAAAACAAGTGATGGAAGCTGCTGGTTCAGTGTTGACAAATAAATATGCAGAAGGCCTCCCAGGAAAACGTTACTATGGAGGTTGTGAAGTTGTGGATGAAATTGAAACCATCGCAATTGATCGTGCAAAGCAATTATTTGGCGCAGAATGGGTAAATGTTCAACCTCACTCTGGAGCACAGGCAAATGCGGCTGTTTTTTTGGCGACAATCAAACCTGGAGACAAAATTTTAGGTCTTGATTTATCTCATGGTGGACACTTGACTCACGGATCACCGGCAAACCTTTCTGGTAAGATCTATCAACCATTATTTTACGGTGTAAAAGAAGATACAGGTCTGATTGATTACGAACAGTTGGAAGAAACGGCACTTCGTGAAAAACCAAAAATGATTATCTGCGGTGCTTCAGCTTATTCCCGTGACTGGGACTATGCACGCATCCGTAAAGTTGCTGATGAAATCGGTGCGATTGTTTTGGCTGATATTTCTCATCCTGCAGGTTTGATCGCTCGTGGTTTATTGAATGATCCACTTCCACATTGTCATATCGTTACTACAACGACACATAAAACACTACGTGGTCCACGTGGTGGTATGATTATGGTTGGTAAGGACTTTGAAAACACTTGGGGTATCAAAACACCTAAAGGCGAAACCCGTACAATCACACAGTTGTTGGATTTAGCTGTTTTTCCAGGCACACAAGGCGGTCCTTTGGAACATACAATTGCTGCAAAAGCAATTGCTTACGGCGAAGCTTTATCTGACGAATACATGGAGTACATTGTTCAGGTGAAGAAAAATGCAGCGGCATTGGCACAGTTCTTCGTTGAGAAAGATTATAAGATTATCTCTGGCGGTACGGATAACCACTTGATGTTAGTGGATCTACGAAACAAAGATATTTCTGGTAAAGAAGCAGAAGCGGTATTGGGTAAAGCGGGTATCACAACCAACAAAAATATGGTTCCTTTTGATACACGTTCTCCTTTTGTGACTTCAGGTGTACGTTTTGGTACTGCGGCGATCACAACACGTGGAATCAAAGAAAATGAAATTGTTCAAATCGGAGAATTAATTGACGAAGCATTGCAAAATGCATCGAACGATGCTGAATTGGATAAAATCCATGGCAAGGTGAAAGCCATGATGGCCGAATTTCCATTGTATAAATAAGACGATTGTTCCTATATAGAATAGCGGAATTGCCCAAGGTAATTCCGCTATTTTCGTTTTGGGTCTAAGCTACATTTGCAAGTCCCGGCTCCGCTTATGTTCGTTCCCTTCTTTTAACATGTTATTTTCGAGACAGTATGAACTGCGAAACCAGCTTATAATTTCCTGCCGGCAATATGGAGACAGCTTTTGGGATAATACGCGTTTTATACTAAAATAACAGCGAGTTAACAGCGGTTTGATACGCTTTCATCCAATGAGGTCTGGACCAGGTTCCTGTAAGCTCCCTGTTATCGGTCAATTTGGGTCAGCGTAATTCACCGGATAAGTCGAAGCAGACCTAAGTATGTCAGGTGCTCTTTTTGCGAAGGGAAGGAAGTTTTTAATTCTTAAAATGTTAAAAAGTCTTAAAATAAAATGTAAAAATTTGATTACTCAATAATTTTACGGTACTTTGAGATAGTATTAATTGATTGTTTTACAATAAGAAAGGAACACTATACGCTAAACATTTACATTTTACAACAGAACTGATAATTTAATTGCGAACTGCTAAAAAGTAAGTGACGTATGAGACTTTTGAAAAGTAAGAGTGATCAAGAATTGATCCAAATGTATGTCGGTGGCCAGGAGTCCGGCCTAGAGGCATTGTTGAATCGATATAAATCGAAGATTTACACCTCTATATATATGAAAGTAAAAGACGAATATCTTGCTGAAGATATTTTCCAGGAGACTTTCATTAAAATCATCAATACCTTAAAATCTGGCAAATACAACGAAGAGGGGAAATTTTTGCCTTGGGCGATCCGTATTGCGCATAATATGATCGTTGACTTTTTCAGGAAAGCCAAACGGGCTCCCAATATTGTAAATGCAGATGGTTTTGACATTTTTGAAGTGTTGGAGTTCAGTGATGAAAGCGCTGAGTCTAAGATGCTGAAACAGCAGGTGGATGTCGATTTAAAGAAAATGATACAGAAACTACCGGATGATCAGAAAGAGGTTTTGATTATGCGCCATTTTTGTGATATGAGCTTTAAGGATATTGCCGAGATAACAGAGGTGAGTATCAATACTGCGTTAGGAAGAATGCGCTATGCTTTGAGCAATCTGCGAAAAATGATCGAAGGCTCCGATTTGGTCTTTCAGATGGGATAATGAAAAAAGTACTATAATTTAGAAAATAACAATAACGGGGGTGAGGTTTTCATCCCCTTTTTTATGCTACAATGTCATGTCGGCATCAGAAGAATTTGTTCTTTTTGTCAGTTATACGCTTTTTATTATCTTAGAAATTCATGTCTTAATCAATTTATGGGAATTGGAATAGGGTTTGATAGTCATATCGAAACTATTAAAAGATAATAACGATAAAAATATAAAAGCTATGTACTTGATTTTATTTATTGGAATAATGGTGGTAAGCCTAATTGTCCAGACACGATTTAAAAACAAATTTAAGAAGTATTCGGAGATGCCATTGGGGAATGGAATGTCAGGTGCTGAGATCGCACTGAAAATGCTGAACGATAACGGGATTTATGACGTAAAAGTAATCTCCATTCCTGATCGTTTGGGAGATCATTACAACCCATCGGATAAAACGGTAAACCTGAGTCCTGAAGTGTATAGTGGTCGTAGTGTAGCGGCTGCGGCAGTCGCGGCGCATGAATGTGGTCACGCTGTCCAGCATGCAAAGGCCTACAAATGGTTGGGTTTCCGTTCGGCAATGGTGCCTATGGTCAATGCGGCTTCCAAACTGACCTCTTGGGTATTGATGCTGGGTGTGATGTTATTTGCATTTTCCAAAGGCGGTAATCCTTGGTTGTTGGCCGTGGGTGTAGGTGCTTTGGCTATTACAACAATTTTCTCGTTCATCACACTTCCGGTAGAATTCGATGCATCAAACCGGGCGCTAGCGTGGTTAAATCATGCCGGAGTTACCTATAATGGCGAGGAGCACGATGGTGCCAAGGATGCGTTAAAATGGGCTGCCATGACGTATGTAGTTGCTGCTTTGAGTGCCTTGGTAACACTTTTATACTATGCGTCTATGTTATTTGGCGGGCGTAGAAGCGAGTAAAGAACGATTTAACAACTTTAGCATATAAAAAATGCGATTATTTTTAATAGTCGCATTTTTTATAGGGTGTTAATGAGGTTACTACAGACAATTTTTTTAACTTTGCTGTTTATATAGAATAAGACTCAGATTTTATGTTTTCAAATCTTCAAGATAAGCTAGATAGGGCCTTTAAGGTATTAAAAGGGCAAGGCAGTATTACCGAAATCAACGTTGCTGAAACGATGAAAGAAATTCGCAAAGCATTGTTGGATGCCGACGTGAATTACAAGACTGCTAAAACTTTTACAGATGATGTTAGACAAAAAGCTTTAGGGCAGAACGTTTTAACAAGTATTTCTCCGGGTCAATTGTTGACTAAAATCATGAATGATGAGTTGACAGAATTGATGGGCGGATCTGTTACCGAGCTGGAGACTGGTAAAAATCCTACTGTTATTTTGATCGCGGGTCTGAACGGTGCTGGTAAAACAACTTTTTCCGGAAAGTTAGCCTTATACCTGAAAGATAAAAAGAACAAAAAGCCATTATTGGTCGCGGGTGACGTTTATCGTCCGGCAGCGATTGATCAATTGGAGGTGCTGGCAGAGCAAGTTGGTGTACCTGTATATGTAAATAGAGAATCAACGGATCCGATTGCTATTGCGAAAGCGGGGGTTGAAGAGGCAAAACGCAATGGCCATAATGTAGTCATTATTGATACCGCTGGTCGTTTGGCGATAGATGAGCCTTTGATGGTGGAGATTACTGCGGTTAAGGAAGCAACAAAACCGGATGAGATCTTATTTGTAGTTGACTCGATGACGGGACAGGATGCTGTCAATACAGCGAAGACATTCAACGATCGCCTTGATTTTACAGGTGTTGTATTGACCAAATTGGATGGTGATACACGCGGTGGTGCTGCGCTATCCATAAAATCCGTTGTCAATAAGCCAATTAAGTTTATCGGTACCGGAGAGAAGATGGATGCATTGGATGTTTTCTACCCCGATCGTATGGCATCCCGTATTTTGGGTATGGGTGACGTGGTATCTTTGGTGGAGCGTGCACAACAACAGTTCGACGAAAAGCAAGCTGCTGAGCTTCAGAAGAAAATCCGTAAGAATAAATTTGATTTCAATGATTTCAAATCCCAGATCCAACAGATCAAAAAAATGGGTAATATGAAAGATTTGATGGGCATGATCCCCGGCGTAGGAAAGGCAATGAAAGATATTGAAGTTGATGACAATGCGTTCAAACCTATTGAAGCGATCATTGATTCGATGACTCCTTTTGAGCGTGAAAATCCGGATGTAATTGATCAAAAACGTCGCTTACGTATCGCCAAAGGTTCCGGAACAGATATTAATGAAGTAAACAAATTGTTGAAGCAATTTGGTGATATGCGAAAGGTGATGAAGCAAATGTCTAACCCGGCGATGGCCGCAAAGTTGATGCGCAATATGCCTAAAATGCCAGGAAAAATGTAATTTTAGTGTATAGTTATATATTATGGGGCATTGTACGCATACAATGCCCTATTTTTTTAATAAATAATTCGTAATTTCAAGTTCCTCGCTCGAGTAAACGAAATAATTGTTAAATTTGTAATTATTATGGATGACCCCGCGCAATTATCGGAATACGGCAAAATCCTTATCATTCTGCTGATAGGGGCGCTGTTAGTCTGTGCGACCATTTTTTTAGCACGTTTAATTTCTCCCAAAAAGAACAATCCCATTAAATCTGGTACTTACGAATGTGGTGAAGATCCTGTTGGATCCTCTTGGGTACAATTTAACCCTCGATTCTACGTCATTGCCCTGGTGTTCCTGTTGTTTGATGTGGAGCTTATTTTTATTTTTCCATGGGCAACTGTATTTGGGCAATCGGAATACATTGCCGCAGATGGTCGATGGGGGTGGTTCACCCTGATTGAAATGGCCATGTTTATCGGTATATTAATCTTGGGATTGGTTTTTGTATGGAAAAAAGGCGATCTGGAATGGGTGAAACCCAATGTATCTTTGCCTAAGGTTCCTGTAAATATTCCTCAAAGTGCTTATTCCACATTGAATAATAGTACCTATCAGGTGCGGGACTATAGGGAGCCGGCAAACGCGGCTATGGAGAATACAGTCGTACAGGAAGTAGCGGCTGCTCCAAAGATCGCTTTTAAACCTCGATTTAAAAAACCTGAGTAAGCATGAGTTTAGATAGTCAACTGCAAAATAATGGTGTCGTTGTTGCCAAATTGGATGATTTGTTAAACTGGGCGAGGCTTTCGTCCATGTGGCCCATGAGCTTTGGCATTGCCTGTTGTGCGATCGAGATGATGGGCGCGATGGCCTCGACTTATGACCTGGATCGGATGGGCGTTTTTCCAAGACCTTCGCCGAGACAGTCTGATGTCATTATAATCGCAGGTACAGTTACATTCAAAATGGCTGACCGTATAAAAAAACTATATGAGCAGATGCCCGATCCTAAATATGTGATCTCGATGGGATCCTGTTCCAATTGTGGTGGACCTTATTGGCAACACGGCTATCATGTGGTTAAGGGAGTGGATCGGATCATCCCGGTGGATGTGTATGTTCAAGGTTGTCCTCCACGGCCAGAAGCCCTTATCGGTGCATTTATTGAACTGCAAAAAAAGATAGATAAAGAAAGCTTATTAGGCGAACAACTGTTCAAGGAAAAAGCTTAGAAGATAAATTTTATAAGATTTTAAAATCAATTATGGCAAAAGATTTTTATGGCGAACTGCAATTAGGCATTCTTGGTGGTGGTCAACTCGGAAGAATGTTAATCCAGGAAGCCATTAATTACAATGTAAACGTTCATGTGTTGGATCCTGATAAGAATGCTCCTTGTCGGAAACTGTGCAATAAGTTTGAATGTGGTTCATTGAGTGATTTTGAGACGGTATATAATTTTGGGAAAGATCTGGATTTGATAACGATCGAAATCGAAAAAGTGAATGTTGATGCCCTGGAGAAACTGGAAGAGGAAGGCGTAGTCGTTTACCCACAGTCGCGTATCATTCGCCTGATCCAAGATAAGGGGTTGCAGAAACAGTTCTTTAAACAAAATGATATCCCGACCTCAGCGTTTCAATTGATATCAACAAAGGATAATTTAAAAAATCCTGCCCTGAGCCTACCTTACATTCAGAAACTGCGTAAAGATGGTTATGATGGAAAAGGGGTTAAGAAAATTGTTACTGAAGCGGATATTCAGGATGCTTTCGAAGAACCGAGTTTAATAGAAGAGTGGGTAGATTTTGAAAAGGAAATCGCTGTCATTGTCGCCCGTAACGATCGGGGGGATGTCTCCACCTTTCCGATGGTGGAGATGGAATTTAATCCACAAGCTAATTTGGTTGAGTTTCTTATCGCGCCATCCTTATATGGCGTGGAAATTCAGCAGCGTGCGGAAGCAATTGCAAAGAAAATTGCGGACGATTTGCAGATCGTGGGCTTACTTGCCGTGGAAATGTTCCTAACGAAAAACGGAGATATTTTGGTGAATGAACTGGCTCCGCGCCCGCATAATAGCGGACATCAAACGATTGAGGGCAATTATGTTTCTCAATTTGCACAACATTTAAGAGCAATATTCAATTTACCATTGGGCGATACGAGATGTCGGACAAATACCGTCATGATCAATCTTTTGGGCGAAAATGGCTACGAAGGTTTGGCAAAATATGATGGCGTAGAAGAGGTGTTGGCGATGGAGGGAGTTTATTTGCATCTGTATGGCAAGAAATATACAAAACCTTTTCGCAAGATGGGCCACGTGTGTATCATCAATGATGATCGGGATAAAGCAATCTCCAATGCAAGAAAAGTACAAGAAATATTAAAAGTTAAAGCTTAATAATACTATGTCAGTCAATAATAAGGCCCAGGTAGGCATTATCATGGGAAGTAAATCAGATCTTCCAGTTATGCAGGATGCCATTGATGTCCTCAAAGTCCTTGGAGTAGAATTTGAAGTTACCATCGTTTCGGCACACCGTACGCCACAACGTATGTTTGATTATGCGAAAGATGCGGCATCCCGCGGATTGAAGGTGATTATTGCAGGAGCTGGCGGGGCAGCACATTTACCGGGAATGGTCGCTTCAATTACACATTTACCTGTGATCGGTGTTCCTGTAAAATCCTCTAATTCTATCGATGGATGGGATTCGGTCTTATCCATCCTGCAGATGCCCAACGGAATTCCAGTGGCTACAGTTGCCTTAAATGCAGCAAAAAATGCAGGTATTTTGGCCGCTCAGATTCTAGGAACTCACGATGAGACGATCAGTAAAAATATTATTGACTTCAAGGAAGAACTGGCGCGTAAAGTGATTGAAACAGCCGTTGAAGTAGAGGATACACAATTCTAAGGAAATTAATCAAATAAAAAAGAGGCTGTCTCAAATTTATTTGGGACAGTTTTTTTGTTTAAAAAGTCTATGAGATAGATCTGTGTGTTGTTTGTTGGTTATTTTGGAAAAAGACTCATATGAAAGAGAAAAATGAACAAAAAGTAGCTTTTTAGGCCGCTTTTTTTCTTAGATTTTGCGCTATTGCCAATAATCCCCATTCTATGGACACTTTTTCTTTACCCCGGAGCATAAATCTTCGGAACCCATGGTTCTGTTTAATGTTTGCAAAGACAGGTTCGACATCATGGCACCTCTGTTTTCGTTTGGCTACACCTACATCGCTGTTGAGCAATTCGTATGCCCTGTCCCTGTACATCTCAAGTTGCTTATTCACCCCGATGATCCTATTTCCCTGTGATTTGTGACAGGCGCCATTCAACGGGCAGTTTGTGCAGTTTTTTGCCTGATACTTTTTGATTTCCTGCCGGAAGCCTGCGGAGGTCTTTTGGTTAAATGTACCTATACAATGCATTTCCTGTCCCATTGGACAGATATAGCAATCCTGTGAAGGATTATAATGTAATTTATCTGCAGAAAATGGTTTCTTATCCCGACAGCTCTTTTTCTGCCCTTTGTCAAACATACCATATTTCACATAGCCCTCAATATTTTTTGCTGCCAGTAATGCATAGTTTTCTTCACTGCCATAACCGGCATCCGCGGTAAGGGTTCCCGGTGTTTTTCCAAAGCTGTCCTCATGTTGTTGCAAATGACCGGATAATGTTCTGGTATCTGTGGGATTGGAATGTATGGTATAATTGACAATGTATTGATTGGACGTGGATATCTGGATATTATATCCTGGTCTGAGCTGGCCATTTTTCATATGATCCTCTTTCATCCGCATAAAGGTGGCATCGGGATCTGTTTTGCTATAACTGTTTCTGTCTCCCAGGGTAGCTTCCTGCTCTTCATATTGTGCGATCTTCTCCGGATAGTTTTTGGTTACATAACGCAACTTTGCTTTCATCTTCTTATTTACCGAAGCTTTGTCGGATAAGACCCTGTTCAGCTTATCGACCGTAGCCCGGACTTTTTCGCTGTCAATTGTCGTCAGATCGGGAGGATCCGGAAGGTTGTCCTCCGACTTGGCGATACTTTGGGCGTAGTCCCATATATCTTTTAAAGCAGCTTTCATCTTTTCCTTATTGGTATGGATAGCTTTTTTCCAAACGAAAGTGTATCTGTTTGCATTAGCCTCTATCTTGGTGCCATCGGTGTAGACATCTTCTATGCTTAACAACCCTTCTTCGGCCAGGAGCTTAACAACTTCTTCAAATACACTGCGAAGTGCTTCCTTTAAGCGGACACCACGAAATCTGTTGATAGTATTATGATCGGGGTAGCTCATGCCGCTCAGCCACATGAAGTTGATGTTCTCCCGGCAGGCTGTTTCCAGTTTCCGACTGCTGTAGACATTGCTTACATAGCCAAACACCAGAACCTTCAACAGCATTTGCGGATGATAACTGGAACAGCCTTTTATCTTGTAGGCATCCAAAAGACCCTGTATGTTGATACGGTTGATCACATCGTTAACAATACGTACCGGATGTCCTTTGGAGACCAATTCGTCCAAAGTTGGAGGAATTGCCATAATCTGGTCCTGATAGTAAGGCTTAAAAGTAGGTCTTTGAGATGACATATATCTTTTTTTACACTTTAAATATATGAAAATCAGTTAATTGAACCAAATTAAACATAATGAAATAATATAAAAAAGAGGCTGTCTTTTTGAGACAACCTCTTTTTATTTGATAAGATTTGCCTGCACATAGTCGTAGCTCTTTTTAAGACTCTCCATCTTATTTGGCATATAAATGTCGTCTTGCTCCACAAAAGCATATTTCAGCCCTGCTTTAGCCTTCTCTTTGACAATCTCGGTAAAATTGATACTTCCTGTACCAACTTCGGTATATCTGATATCTTTAAAGATCTGTTCAACCGGCAACTTGCCGTCCTTAGGCCATTCGATCGGATTGGATTTTGTACGGTCCATATCCTTCACATGCCATAGTTTAAATCTATTCGGGAATTTTTCGAATATGGATATCGGATTTTTTCCGGCTTTCTCGGCCCAGAAAAGATCAAGTTCAAAATCCACCAGATCAGGTTCTGTGAAAGCTAACATGACTTCTTCCCCCATCGTATTATTCCCCAGATCTCTAAATTCCCAGAAATGGTTGTGGTATGCAACCTTTAATCCGAGTTTCTTCGCCTCTTCCCCTGCTTTATTAAGTTGTTCTGCGGCATAGAGATAATCGTCTTTTTTAAGTGCATTAATATCGAACATCGGTGTAACCGGTGCAATAACATATTCCTGACCGAGCTCTTTTGCCGCATCAAAATAAATGGATAGATCTTCTTTATCTGTATGGGATTTACTGAGATATTTAGACATGTCATAATGACCCGAATAGGTTTTTAAGCCATTGTCATCCAAAATCTTTTTTAGCTCTTTATAAGGTAATTTCCAGAATTGCTTGGCGGCGGGATCAATACCATATAGCTCAACATGTTTGAAGCCAATTTTTGCAATTTGCTCCAAAGAACCTTTTGGATCTTTATCCATTAAATCCCGTATGGAATAGAGCTGTACACCTATGTTCTGCAGGGGATTGTCACTGACGGCGCCCGCTTTATTTTGACAAGATATCAAGTTGGGCATCAGATAAGCTGCCGAAAGACCTATTCCAGCTTGCTTTAAAAATTGACGGCGAGAATTGTTCATCATATAACTGATTATGTGTTAGTGTACAATGTACAATTATTTTGGTCAAATATCAATAAAACGCCGCGGAATATTTTGTGAAGGGATATATTGAACTATCAGAAAATAAGATAGAAGCTGTTGGGAAAGTGAAGGCGAGCCTGCTGAATATTTAATGAGAGTGGAGGCCGGGATACGAATCCCATAAACGAAAGGAGGATGTTCAATCTTTTGAACATCCTCCTTTCGTTTGTTTAAGCATAGCAACTTAAACAGTCATGATATCTTTTTCTTTCAGTTCAGCCAACTTATCAACTTTTACAATGTATGCATCAGTCAATTTTTGGACTTCACCTTCAGCAGTTTTGATTTCATCTTCTGAGGCGCCATCATTTTTTAGTTTTTTGATGGATTCATTTGTATCCTTACGAATATTACGGATAGCAATACGACCTCTTTCAGTCTCTTCTTTTACTTTTTTCACCAGGTCACGTCTTCTTTCTTCAGTCAAAGGAGGGACATTTAAGCGGATTACGATACCATCATTTTGAGGATTGATGCCAAGGTTAGCATCCGTAATAGCTTTTTCAATTGCGTTGATGAGCGATTTTTCCCAAGGTTGGATGACAATTGTCCGTGCATCAGTAGTATTGATGTTGGCTACTTGCGAAAGTGGAGTAGCGCTACCATAATAATCGACTGAAATACCATCTAACATGGATGGTGAAGCTTTACCGGCGCGAATTTTTGTTAATTCAGACTCAGTGTGAGCAACTGCTTTGGACATCTTGTCTTTACAATCGTCCAATTCAATTGAAATTAGTTCGTTCATATAAGATTACGTTTTTTACAGATATTAATTATTTTACCACAGTTCCGACATGTTCACCGTTTGCAAGTTTCAATAAGTTGCCCGGCTTGTTCATGTCAAATACAATGATTGGTAATTTATTTTCTTGACAGAGGGTAAAGGCGGTCATATCCATTACGTTTAACCCTTTTTCATATACTTCCGTGAATGAGATCTCTTCAAATTTTGTTGCACTAGGATCTTTCTCCGGATCAGCGGTATAGATACCATCTACACGTGTTCCTTTTAATACAGCATCGGCGTTGATTTCAATCGCGCGTAATGACGCTGCCGTATCGGTTGTGAAATATGGGTTTCCGGTACCAGCTCCGAAAATAACAATACGTCCCTTTTCCAGGTGCCGTACCGCTCTTCTGCGAATAAACGGTTCGCAGATCTGTTCCATTTTGATTGCCGTTAGCAAACGTGTCTTTTTCCCAACTTTCTCAAGTGCATCCTGAAGTGCCATACTGTTGATGACGGTCGCAAGCATTCCCATGTAGTCTGCCTGAACACGGTCCATCCCTGATTTTTCAGCGCTTAAACCGCGGTAAATGTTACCACCGCCGATAACAATTGCGATTTCTAGACCTTGATCGTGAATTTCTTTGATATCATTAGCGTATTGTGATACACGGTTAATATCGATACCATAGCTTTGGTCACCCATTAAGGATTCACCGCTAAGTTTTAATAAGATACGTTTGTATTTCATAATTGTTTTTTTGGAAATTTTCCAAAGGTCAAAGATAAAATTTTTTTTTCAACCCTTAAGGCCAAAAATGATATTTATTGCGCTTTTGTCGTTTGATCAATCACTTCCTGGTAATATTGTTCGTATAGCGGCATGATATTAGACAATTGGAATTTTTTAGCATGATTTAACGCCGCTTCTTTAAATTTTTCCAATCGTTCTGCATCTTCTAAAATATAGATTGCATTCTTGGCCATATCATCTACATCACCCACATTACTGAGGAATCCTGTGACACCATTTTCATTGAGCTCTGGTAATCCACCCGTATTGGATGAAACTACCGGGACCTGACAGGCCATTGCTTCTAGTGCGGCCAATCCAAAACTTTCGGAACTGGAAGGCATCAGGAAAAGATCGGAAACAGATAAAATCTCTTCCACGGCATCCTGTTTGCCCAAAAAGCGAACATCTTTACACACATCCAATTCTCTGGATAATTCTTCCGCGTTGCGGCGTTCGGGCCCGTCACCTACCATTAATAGTTTGGAAGGGATGACGTCATGTACTTTCTTAAATATACGAATAACGTCTTCTGTATTTTTGACTTTTCTGAAATTCGAGGTGTGGACCAGGATCCGTTCGTTGCCCGGAGCAATCGCTTTTTTGAAATGGGAGCGATCCCTATTACTGAATCTATCGAGATCGATAAAGTTGGTAATCACTTTAATATCTCTGGAGATATCAAAATATCGGAGTGTCTCATCTTTTAGATTTTGTGAAACGGCGGTTACACCGTCTGACTGATTGATCGAAAAGGTGACGACCGGGCTAAAGCTCTTATCCTTTCCAACCAGTGTAATATCTGTGCCATGAAGAGTGGTCACAACAGGGATATTAATGCCATAAGTCGTCAGCAATATTTGCTTTGCCATAAACGCAGCCGAAGCGTGGGGAATTGCATAATGCACATGGATCAGATCCAGCTTTTCAAAACGTACAACATCAACCAGTTTACTGGCCAGGGCGGATTCGTAAGGTAAAAAGTCAAAAAGTGGATATTGGGATACTGCTACTTCGTGATAGTATAGGTTTTCCGAAAAGAAATCTAGGCGTGCAGGTTGTCGGTAGGTTATAAAATGGATCTCATGTCCATTGGCCGCCAGAGCCTTTCCTAATTCCGTTGCCACAACACCACTGCCACCAAATGTGGGATAACAAACAATGCCTATTTTCATTGATATAATTTTTATTTAGTGTTCGCTTTCATTGGTACAAATGAACTCGCTGCACTCGGTTCTATTTTAAAGGTGATGAAGCGTCAGATTTACCGCCTTTTCTGTGTGCGAATAAATCCTGATGATTTCATAACTAATTTTTTGTGCTGCAAATTTCGACTATTTATGCCTAAAATAACAAAAACCAATTGCCATAGTTTTGTGAATTTTTTGATTACTTAAAAAGCATTATCTTTAAGTAGACATTTAAGCGGTATATGGACAATTTTACAAGTGATATTTCAGGACAGCAATTCCCTATCGAACAGCGTATTTGGGGTGCTTCTATTCGACAACCTATTTTTAAATTGATCCGGAAGGAATACCCGGGTTTTGCGAAAGATAAGTGCATTGCTGCCTCTGAACTGACGCGGTTTAAGGAAGCCTATATTACCGAATTTTTGAAGGATGAGTCTGGACAGCTCAGTCAATTGGATCAACAAGTGATACAGAGCTTTAAGGATAATAAAGTCATTAGTGCAGGTATAGACAGTGATGTAGGCGGCGCGACCTCGGTGGGAGAACGTGTAGCGGATAAAGTTGCCGAATTCGGCGGGAGTTGGACATTTATTATTTCTTTCCTCGCATTTTTGCTGATCTGGATTGCGTTCAATACCTATTGGCTAAATAATAAAGGTTTTGACCCTTATCCATTTATTTTGCTTAATCTCATCTTATCTTGTGTCGCCGCGCTACAGGCACCTGTCATTATGATGAGCCAAAATAGGCAGGAGGCCAAAGACCGTGAGCGGGCACGGAATGATTATATGGTTAACCTCAAAGCTGAACTTGAAATCAGGGAACTACATGAAAAAATAGACCATCTCATTATTCGCAAAGAGCAGGAACTCGTTGAAGTGCAGCGTGACCAAGTCGAGAAATTAGGCTTTCTGCTCAAGAAGATGGAAAAAATAGAAGAAGCATTTAAAAACAAATGAATATAACAGGATTAATCGGAGAGCTGACGTTTAAATTTTCACGGTCCGGTGGGGCAGGGGGGCAACATGTCAATAAGGTATCCTCCAAAGTGACCCTACAATGGGATGTGGAACAGTCGACAGTTTTATCAGCCGAGGAAAAGGCCATTCTGACTGAAAGGCTCTCAAATCGCATAAATAAAGAAGGCATTTTGCAGCTGGAATCTGATACAGACCGCTCGCAGATACGCAACAAGGAAATTGCCATTGATCGTTTTCTTCACCTGGTGAAGGATGCCCTTATACCCATAAAACCAAGAAAGAAAACCAAAATACCCTATTCCAGTGTGTTAAAAAGGCTAGACCGCAAGAAGCAACAGTCCCAGCTGAAAGCTTTACGCAGACGGAATTTTGAAGATTAGTCTGTTATAAAGTAGTATTTGGTTTAATTTTATTTTATTTATAATCAGTAACTTATGCATATAACTAAAGAAATAGTTGTAGAACTATTTCTTTAGTTATATACTTGTATTGTAATCGATTACAACAGTACTGTTAATATAAAGGAGTTATGGAAGATTTTAAAGAGTTGACTAAAGCAGAAGAACAGATCATGCAGGAGCTTTGGGAAATGGAACGTGGTTTTGTCAAAGATATCATTGACCGACTACCTGAACCAAAACCTGCTTACAATACAGTTTCAACGATAGTGCGTATTCTCGAAACCAAGGGTTTTGTATCGCATGAGTCTTTTGGTAAAAGCCATCAGTATTTGCCAAAGATTTCAAAAGAGGAATATAAAAAAGGAATCACTGGTAAGTTGTTGAATAATTATTTTGATAATTCTCCCAAAAGTATGCTTTCTTATTTTCTGGAAGAGAATAAATTGGATGTCAAAGAATTAGATGATATTCTTTCGATTATCCGAAAAAACAAATAACAACAACCACCTCTTATAAACTTTTGATTATGATTTACTTATTGATTGTCAATGTTTCATTGATTATCAGCTTTGCGCTCTATAGGCTGATTTTTCGAAAACTCACCTTTTTTCAATGGAATCGGGTTTATTTGATCGGGATGATATTTTTCTCGATCTTGGCACCCATTGGGATTTTTATTGAATTACCGAAAGCCCAGATAATAGCGTATTCCATACCGATGGTGGATCTGAGCGGCTATATGGACATTGCCATTAGCCGCCCGCAGGAGCAGCCCATTTATCTGATAGACATGATGACTTATGTCTATTGGACAGGAGTTGCGATTGCCTGTGTTTTCCTGATCGCTCGGCTGATGTGGTTATTTCGCGCTTTGCGTCACGAACAGGACTATCTAAGTTTTTCATTTTTCAATAAAATCATCATTGGCGAGTCTATTAAAGACAGTGGCAGTATCGAATTACATGAGCGTGTTCATGTCGACCAGGGCCACTCTTACGATTTGCTTTTGATGGAGCTGTTGAAAATTTTCAACTGGTTTAATCCGATTTTATATTTCTTTCAAAAGGAGTTAAAGTTCCAGCACGAATGTATAGCCGACGAAATCTGTTCGACAGATAAGGTGGCTTATGCCGAAATGTTGGTCGCTCACGCCCTGCAGACGGATCATCTTCCGCTGACGCATGAGTTTTCTAATCATTCGTTTTTAAAGAAAAGAATTATGATGTTATTTAAGAATAAATCAACGCAGAAACATAAGCTTTTGTATGTAACCATTTTACCAATGCTATTGGTGGTGACGGCTTCCACCTTGGTATTTAATACAAGCCGGGCGAAGGATCTTGTCACCGATGTGGAAAGCTCCATTAACAAGCTGGAGATACCCGGATCAAAAGAATCAGTCAGGCCTGTTGAAGAGTTGATCCCGGCGAACCAAGCACCGGGAAGGCAATGGAATGCGATTGTTGAACCTTCACCAGCTGTGGCAGGAAGCAATGTTTATGCGGATGGGAGCGCCAACGCCTTGATCCAGCAGGATACAACGAACCCTCGGAAGGATGCTGTTTTTACCGAAGTTGAAGTTGTTCCTGAACCCGTTGGTGGCATGCGGCAATTTATGATGTGGGTTAGCAACAATTACGACTATCCGAAAGCCGCATTGGAAAACGCAGTGAATGGTATTATTGAAATTTCCTTCATTGTGGAACAGGATGGGAGCTTGTCGAGTTTTGAACTCAAAAAAGAACTGGGCTATGGTACCGGTGAAGCTGCATTGAAGTTAATGAAAAGTGCAGCAAAATGGAATCCCGGCCTACAAAACGGTCGAAAAGTACGTGTAGCCTATACCTTACCTATCCGTTTAAATACAATGCAAGAGGGTAGCTCGCCAGCTAAATCAAAAAAAGCGGTTGCTACACCAAAGCTCGGCGTTGATGGCTTAAGCAGCTGGTTTGCCCAGAATTTTAAAATGCCGCGAAAAATATCCAATAAAGACCTCGATCCCGTGATTGAAAGTTACTTTATTATTAATCCCGATGGTACAATAAAGTCTTTAAAAATCAGGACGGATCTGGACAAACAGTTTGTTGATCAAGCGACCAAATTATTGTCGCAGTCAAAATGGGAGCCTGCCCTGGTGGATGGTAAACCTGTTGAATCAAAAGCTGCCTTCTACTACAAATTTGCCCCGAATGGTGGTTATGTAAAAAATTATACGCGTGTAGACGTGACATCAGAACCTATCGGAGGGATGATTGCCTTACGTGATTATGTGATGAAAAATTACGCACCAAACTCAACTGGTAAAGATGGGAATGTCGTGGTGCAATTTGTTGTCGAAAAAAATGGTCAGCTGAATAATTTTAAAGTTGTCAGCACGCCCAATACGAAGGCTGGTGACGAGTTAGTCCGACTGTTGCGATCTGGAGCAAAATGGAAGCCCGGTATTCTCGATGGCAGCCCTGTTAGAAATCAATATGAATTGACATTAAGGGTAATGAAAGTGAATGGTAATTTTTATGATGTTTACCGTTGGGAAGGATTAAAGATGCAGAATTTAAAATCTTAGAAGACCGCCCGGATGTTTAAAAAAGAGAAACCCTTACTTCTGTTGATCACTGTGTGGCTAATTTTTGCATTTGTTTCCTGCAAATCCTATCAGGTGGCATCAAATGGCTATACCGTGGAGGGGGACGAATATTTTATCAATATCGATAAAAACCTGGCTGTATTTTTAGGCGATGATATTTTAAAGGAAGAGAACTGGCAATCCAATGGTGGGCCGATCAATGTGAGTAAGGTTACTGCTAAATACAAAAATGTACTCAAACATCTAAATTACTCGGATACTGCTTACAAGGTCTTATTTACCGGGCATATGAAAGGGAAATATAGTTATGACATGCTTGCGGTGATAAACAATTTTCCGAATGTCAAAGGCAAAAGAAATCATTTACTGGACTTGACCGCCCTTCAGCGGGAAGAAAACAGGGAAGGACGGTATTTCTACAACATAAATGAATTCAAAGGGCAAAAGCTGTTGCATTTTGTTATTCCGTTCAATGACAGGCTCTGGCAGGAAAAGATGGTCAGCATGATCTTTCTGCTTCCGGCTGATTTCAATGACATTGCCTGGGCGAAGGATATTGTATTATCTAATGTGGCTATGTATCGTGACCGTTATGTTTTTACGCCAAGCAGGACGGAGATCTTATGTCCTGATGATGGGAGCCGCTCGCATCTGGACTATAAGATTCCTGAGGAGAAGATTAACAAGACCGGATATATGCTGATGAAAGCATACGGAAATGTAGAAGGGAAGCGTACATTGGTGGTCTACCGGCTAATGAAGCCAAAAGATTTTTATGGCTCATTCGTCGTTTGTAAAGGGGATTATGAAATTCTCTATACAACGTTGCAGGATAAAATCGTCTGGCAGACCAAAATCAATACCGAGAAGGACGTGGTATTCTAATTATTCTATTTTATTGACGGGTATAAAAGCCCTGGACTAATAATCCAGGGCTTTTAATTTATTTTTGAGTAGTAAGATCTCATTTTGCAGTTGTTCGACCTTATCCAATAGATGATTGGCTACCTGAATTCCCTGGGGATTTACTTCGAGATCGTAATATAGATTTGAGAAACGTTCCAGTTTCTTGAGTTCATCTTCGTCGATATATTGTTCTTCCTGCTGGATGACAATATGAATGAGTCCATATTCCTCCATGGTCTGTAGAAAAGTTGTTTCAACCTTTCTAGACTGACAGAAGTCTATCACTTTTATGAGTGTCGTTTCCATAAGATTATTGCTTTAAATCCTTCAATTGTTGAAATAGCGCTTTTTCGTCATCGGATAGATTGCTGGGCATTTTGATGTTTAGGCTTACGTAGAGGTCTCCAAATTCACCTTCTTTCCGGTATAGCGGAAAACCTTTGCCCTTGAGCCGCATTTTTGCACCGTTTTGACTTTCGGGTTTGACCTTTAATTTGATCTTACCGCCAAAGGTATCGAGTGTTGCCTCGCCACCTAAAATCGCCGTATAGAGGTCTACATCCAGCGAGGTGTACAGATCATTTCCCTGACGTTTGAAATTTGCATCCGGCGTGATGTTGATCGTAATATATAAATCGCCTTTAGGGCCGCCATTGATTCCTTCGCTACCATAGCCCTTTAATTTGATTTTCTGTCCATCCTCAACACCCGCATGAATCGTAATACGGATACTCTTGCCGTTGATATTAAAGGTTTGTTGGTGGGTAGTGTAGGCCTGTTGGAGCGTTAAACTCAGCTCGGCATTAAAGTCCTGCCCGCGGAAGGTACTTTGTCTGCCGCCACCACGCCGACTGCCAAACATCTGCTCGAAAAAATCCGAGAATTGACCATCATCAAAATTTCCGGTATACTCATAAGAACCCGCACCGCCACCAAATGGGTTCCCGCCGGCACCAAAAGGATTGCCACCACCAGATTGGGATTGTCGGTATTGCTGCTGTGCTTTTTCGTACTCCTCTCCATGCTGCCAATGTTCGCCATATTGGTCATATTTTTTACGTTTCTCGGGATCGGATAAGACTTCATTCGCTTCATTGATCTCCTGAAACCGTTGTTTAGCCTCGTTATCATTGGGGTTGACATCAGGATGATATTTACGCGCTAGTTTTCGATATGCTTTTTTGATATCATCTGCCGAAGCCGTTTTATCAATGCCAAGCACTTTATAGTAATCTACAAAAGCCATAAATTATACGTGTTTTATCCTAAAGATAACAATAAATACAGGTAAAATGTTTCTGCTTGTCGTCAAATCAAACTTTTCCAGATAGACCCATCATTTGGTTTTTATCATATTGAATTTGTGGATATATCCGAGCATAAAATACTGTTTTAAGGTCATTGAACTTCCAAAATAAGTCATGTTTCCCTGACTTCCCCAGTAATTTTGTGTATTTTGATTCAGGATGTCAAAGCCTGTCAGCTTCACTTGAGACTTGTTTTTAAAAGTATAGTACATCGAAGCGTTCAATATATGGTAGTTTTTTCTTCCATTTAATCCACTTGCTCTATTATCCAATGAATAAGTGCTCTCTAACGAAAAGCCCTTAATAGGGTTGATGTTTAATCCCATGCCGATCTGATGTGTTGAATAAGCTGTTTCAGCAAAGTCGGGATGGTTTTTGGTGGAATTTAAGTTTTTATTCCTGTTATAAGTATACTTGGGTTGAATACCGATCAGATTTCTCCAGGTAATGGAAAATTCCTGCGATAGATCTATCCCCACATTATTTGATTTATTGGCGATGTCATTGATTGTACTGTAATTTTCGAAATTATAAGCAGTACTGGTCTGGGAAAGGTAAAAATTCCAGTTTTCGCCGCTTTTAAAACTATATCTGAGGAAACTATATAAAGAAGAATTATACCTGGAACCAGCTAAATAAGATTGAACGGTATAATGACCATTTTTGGCATCACGCCAGCTTCTAGTGCCGATGCTGCGTTCTTGGTAGTTAATATTTCCTCCGGTATTGAATTGGATCTTCGCGTTATATGCATAAAAAGATACGCTTACCTGTTGGGTTTCTATGTTATCGAAAATAAACGCCTTCAATCGGGTTTGTAATGGGTTGAGGTCGTTTTCAACCGTGCGGATTCCATTTGTGGCGGGCGATTGGATATTTTTCTGCCAACTGAGTGACAGATTTTTGTAACGAACGGAAACATTAGGAAGCCAATAGCCATTTTTGAACTTTTTCTCTTCGTTGAGCTGTTTGAGATTGAAATGATCATCCTTTATGGCGTAGGTGGTTCCTATATCAATAAACATATCTTTCACGGGTTTCCAATAAAGCTTAAGACCCGTGACATATTCTTGGTAATTGTAATCAAAATTGTTTTCAAGATCGTTCCCATGAGTCTTTCCGCTGTTGTTCCGATCAAAATAGAAAGTTTCGGTCTGCGAACGGCTGTTTTTATTGAGGGAAAAAAATAGATTGAAATCTAACTTTTTCACCGTTTTGTTGAAATAACTGATCGTCGAATTGATGGCACGGGACTTCGTTACCGAACCTTCGTTTGTCCATAGGAGGGTTCTTGGATTTGGGTTGTTGTAGATCTCACTCAGTTGTTCATTGGTGCCATCCACATCATTGTTGCTGTAGTTGATTTCATTGCGAAAAGAAAGACTATGCTTTTTGTTGAACTGTTTTTCAATATAAAAATTATGTGAATAGTTGAACTGGGCTTGCTTAGAATCTCCCCTTGTTTGTGATCTGTTTATGCTATCTTGCTGTGTATCAGTTTTTGAAAAGGACTTCGAATCGTTGTGATCGCTATTGATCCTAATACTCGGTTTAAATTCAAGATAGGCGGTCGTATCCAGTCGGTGTCGAAATAGGGACTTCAGATCATGACCTAAGCGTTTTTTGCGTTCCTCATAATTACTGTTATTGAATTGCTCGATGGAATCGAATTTTGCGATATTACTGGACTGGTTAGCATTTTCGGTGTTGTTATGCTTCAGCATATACATGATGTTAAGTTTTGTTTTTTTGCCCCAGTCATTGTTGAGATTGAAACCGATACCGACATCATTTGCTTTCCCCGAGTAATTTCGCCCGCCAAAGCTATCAAAACCATAACTTTCCGCTCGGCCCAATCCACCTTGCTGGTTTAATTCATTATAATCGAAACTCTGTCTATTGACATTGTTTCCAAATGCCAGAAAACTCAATTGCAATGTATCCCGAAAGGTGTTAAACAGTGCTCCTGCTTCGTAATGCCCTCTGGTGCCAGCACTCCCATATGCTTTTCCGAAGCTCGCTTTTAAAAACTCTTTCTTGACTTTAAGATTGATCGTAATTGGGAGCCTGTCTTCATCTTCGACATTGATCTTAGATTCACCTTTGTCACGATATACCTGTACTGTTTTTATTAAAGAAGCATCCAGATTTCGTGTAGCGATGCGTACATCCGTGGAAAAGAAATCTTTGTCATTGATTTTGACTTTTGATACTTCTTTTCCCTGATAGTAGATGGTCCCGTCCATATTGACCTGTAATCCGGGGAGCTGTTTAATTAGTTCTTCTACATTGGCATTGGGCCTCGTTTTAAAGAAGCTGGTATTATATTCCAATGTGTCTTTGTTCATCCGGACGGGAGGGAGAACATTGACCACAACTTCATCCAGGCTTTTAGCCGCGAGCTTTAATTGCCCAAAATTATGTGACCCATTGTGAATACTAAAATCTTGGCTGTAAGGGGAGGCATTGATATGTGATACAATTAAAATAAGCCTGGTTTCGGCCGGTAGCCGAAAAAACTCGAAGTTTCCCTTGGCATCTGTCAGTAAATACGAGATGACAGCGGAGTCCTTGGGAGCAAGCACCGTGACTGTTGCTTTTTCAAGTGGTTCACCTGCTTGCGATAGTATTGTTCCGTTTGCTTTCCCTTTTGTTTGAGATAAAGCGGGAATGGTAAAAAGAAGCAGAAAGTAGAAAATAAACAGTATTTTCATAAAGGTTATTTTGGCTATTGGCTTAGTACAATTATTTAGTACAATTATACTAAGTAGTAGGTGAAACAAAAAATAGGAGTCGGTATTATGGCTATGTTTTAACAGAGTTTAACACTAAAGGCATAATTTATCTGCTAGCGGAATAGGTGGTCTTGTGTAATAAAAAAAGGTCAGGTAAACTGCTTTTACCCGACCTTTTTTTATTATAGCGAAAACTATTTTTACTCTTTGTTGCTGTCTATTGCCAGACGGTTTTCTCTATTGGCGATCTGCCATGCCGTAAAAAAGACCAATTTTTCCCGTTTGACCATCAGCGGGAAGTCGATTTTGTCATAGGTATCCGCGGGTGTATGGTAGTCGGGATGAAGACCCGAAAAATAGAAGATGGATGGTATGCCTTTCTTTGCAAAGTTATAATGGTCAGAACGGTAATAAAGACGCATTGGATCCTTTGGATTGTCATACATGTAATCTATCTCCAGCTTGGTGTTTTTGTCATTTTCATCTTTATTGATCTGGTAGAGTTCAGAGCTTAGTTTGTCTGAACCGATCGCATGAATATAATCATGATTTCCTTTAAGATGTTTGTCATCAACACGCCCGATCATATCAATGTTGATACAGGCTACGGTATTTGCCAATGGAAAAACTGGGTTTTCGGTATAAAATTTAGAACCGAGTAAACCTTTTTCTTCAGCTGCATAAGTAATAAATAGAATACTGCGCCTTGGGCCATTGCCTGCGGCTTTTGCGCGGGAAAAGCTACGTGCGAGCTCAAGTACAGCCGTTGTTCCGGATGCATTGTCATCTGCACCGAAGAAGATGTTTCCTTTGGAATCTTTGCCGTCGTGATCATAATGCCCCCCAATGACAACAATTTCATCTTTTTTGTCGGTTCCTTCTAAATATCCCAGGATATTTGGGTCGGCTAAAGGTTTTGCATTTGTGCCGAACTCAGCTTTGAGGTTTGTACTGATCGCGAAGGAATTTGCCTGTCCGGAACGGTTGATTTTACCAACTACAGCCGCAAGATTTGTACGTGCCAGATTGAAGATATAATTCGCTGCATGATCGGTAATGTTGACAACGGGGATCATGGGGGATTTTTCGGGTGCCGGCTGATCTATGGCCAGGTTATAGCGGCCTTCGGTAGCACGGTCTCCCGCATCTTCAAGCAGTTGTGAAAGCTGACTGTTGACAGCCAGCACCAACTTTGGTTTCTTCTTGAGAATTTCCTTTATTTTTTTATTTCTGCTTGTCGACCAGTCAGACAGGTTTTTTTTCCCGGTGATCCATGAATTTCCTTTGTCATCCGTAGGTTCACCTTCATTCAATAATAAGACAACTTTATTGGTCAGGTCTAAACCGCTGATGTCGGAATACTTTGGATCATCGATCCCATAACCAATGAAGATAATCTCATTGCTTTCAAAGAGCTTATCCTCATTGTTGCCGATGACAAAGATATCTTTTCCATTTAAGAATGGTCGGTCATTGATGCTAAAGTGCTTGACTTTAAAACTATTGTGTATGAGCCGTAAAGGTTGGAAGTAGGACCCATTTACTGGGGCTGAAAGCCCGTATTTCTTGAACTCGTTTGCTATATAATCTGCAGCCAGCTGCCCGCCTTTTTGTCCTGTTCCTCTTCCTTCGAAGTCCACGGAAGCGAGTGTCCGCAAATGCTTTTGTGTAGATTCTACGGTGATCTCGCTGGCATATTTGCTGCTGACATCCTGTGCCTGAGCACAGCTCATCGCAGCAAATGCTATCCAGATCAGGTTATGTATTTTCTTCATTGTTTATTTTATTCTTTTGGTGTTCAATGCAGCGGTCTTTGGTGCTGTAAGCCTAGACCTTAAGCTGTATCTATTACTTTGTTTTTTATGGTTCCCACCCTCCTTACTTCTACACAATATAACTAAAAAAGCGGATGAAAAGTATAGTTTACCTTTCATCCGCTTCTTAAAATATGTTAATTTATTAACAGTCGCAAGCTATTTTATTGACACGGTTGGCATGACGGCCACCTTCAAAATCGGTTGTCATAAAAGTTGATACGATCTTTTTAGCTAAATCAAGGTCGATAAAACGTGCCGGCACACATACGACATTCGCGTCGTTGTGTTGGCGTGCCAATGCGGCAATTTCTTCCAGCCAACAGATTGCGGCACGGATATTCTGATGTTTATTGGCCGTTATCGCAACACCGTTTGCACTGCCGCAAATTAGCACACCAGCATCAGCTTCTTTGTTTTCCACTGCGGATGCGACGGGATGTGCAAAATCTGGGTAGTCCACTGAATCTGGCGAGTTTGTTCCAAAGTCCTGAACTTCATAGCCCAGTTCATTCAAAAAACCAACTAATGCCGTTTTGTACTCAAAACCTGCATGGTCACTTCCAATCGCAATTTTCTTTACGCTGCTCATTTCTATTGTTATTTTATTTTTCTAGTGCTAATTTTTTTCTTTTGACATCTGCTGAGACCATGATACTGACTTCATACAATAAGAACATCGGTGCAGCAACAGTCAACATGGTGATGATATCCGCAGAAGGTGTGATGACCGCTGCGATGACCAAAATAATTACAGTGGCATAGCGACGGCTGGCACGCATAAATTCAGGTGTCATAATGCCTATCTTGGACAGAATAAATACCAGGATCGGAAGCAGGAAAACAATCCCACAACCTAATGTCAACGTGGCGATCGTGGACAGATAATTGTCGATGGTAATCTGATTCACGATTTCGTCACTTAAGGACACGTTCGCCAGAAAGTTAATGGATAATGGTACAACAATATAGTATCCGAAAAGTGCCCCTAAAAGAAACAACATGGAAGAGTAAAACACAAATCCACGTGCAGAACGTCTTTCAACATCTGTCAATGCTGGTTTT
The DNA here is from genome assembly GCF_011064245.1 of Sphingobacterium sp. DR205. NCBI lineage: Bacteria > Pseudomonadati > Bacteroidota > Sphingobacteriia > Sphingobacteriales > Sphingobacteriaceae > Sphingobacterium > Sphingobacterium sp. DR205. Next base: position 1,102,012 of record NZ_CP049333.1, read on the forward strand.
ACGAATAGCCAAATTTCGAATAAAAGATAGGGAAAACCCATCATCAAAGCCATCAAAAGACAGGAGTTGATCTGGAGCATAAATTGCCCTGCTAATTCCGTATTGATAATGTTAAAAGGTATTTTCTTGACACAGAAGTCGGCTAGATTAAATGCATCTGCGGCTTTGCACATCATGCGATAAGTCCAAAAATCGAGATTCTTGGGACCCATGATAATATCGTTGAATACAAAGTCATAAAATGTAAATGCGATACCGGCAAAGATACAGATTGCAATAGCTGAACGAACCAAATGCCATCTCAAGACCTCAAGATGGTCAAAGAAAGACATTTCTGCTTCTATATTCTTCCCCTTATTTTTGATAGCTTGTATTAAATCTTTCGAATTTGGTGTACTCATAAAAATTGTTTGGAAACAAAAATACCATTCTTATTGTAAAGAATGGTATTTTTTATGTATGTAAAGACAATTTTATTTAATCTTCTACAGGATATTCAGTTAGGTCAAATGTTTCCATGAATTTTGTCGTGAAATTGCCCGCTCTAAAGTTAGGGTCGCGCATCAATCTCAGGTGCAGAGGAATGGTAGTTTTGATACCTTCGATTACGAATTCGCTCAATGCACGCTCCATGGTACAGATTGCTTCTTCACGTGTTTGTGCAACACAGATCAATTTAGCGATCATGGAGTCATAGTTTGGCGGAATAGTATAGCCAGAGTAAACATGTGTATCTACGCGTACACCATGACCTCCCGGAGAGTGAAAATTCGTGATTTTGCCCGGTGAAGGACGGAAGTTATTAAACGGATCTTCTGCATTGATACGACACTCGATCGCGTGCATTTCCGGTTCATAATTCTTTCCGGAGATCGGAATTCCTGCCGCAACTTTGATCTGCTCTTTAATCAGGTCGAAGTTGATCACTTCTTCGGTTACGGGATGCTCTACCTGAATACGTGTATTCATTTCCATAAAGTAGAAGTTGCGGTGTTTGTCAACCAAGAACTCGATTGTACCTGCACCCTCATAGTTTACAGCTTTTGCACCTTTGACAGCCGCTTCACCCATTTCAGCCCTTAATTCAGGTGTCATAAACGGTGAAGGAGATTCCTCGATCAATTTTTGGTGACGACGTTGGATCGAGCAGTCACGTTCTGATAAGTGACACACTGTACCAAATTGGTCGCCTACGATCTGGAATTCAATGTGACGGGGTTCCTCAACATATTTCTCAAGGTAGATACCATCGTTACCAAAAGCAGCAGCAGATTCTACACGGGCAGAATCCCAAGCTGGTTCGAACTCTTCGTCTTTCCAGATGATTCGCATACCACGGCCACCACCGCCGGCCGTAGCTTTAATAATAACAGGATAACCTATTTCATTGGCTAGTTTGATGCCTTCTTTTACGTTTGAGATCAAACCATCTGATCCGGGCACAGTAGGTACGCCAGCTTGCTTCATGGTGTCCTTCGCACGGGACTTGTCGCCCATTTTCTCAATTTGTTCAGCAGTAGCACCGATAAATTTGATGCCATACTCTGCACAGATTGCCGAAAAACGTGCGTTCTCAGACAAGAAACCATATCCTGGGTGAATTGCATCTGCATTTGTCAATTCAGCCGCAGAAATAATATTAGGAATGTTTAAGTAAGAATCTTTACTCGGTGGAGGGCCAATACAAACCGCTTCATCAGCAAAGCGTACGTGTAAGCTATCTCTATCTGCGGTCGAATATACTGCAACACTTTTGATACCCATCTCACGGCAGGTACGGATAATGCGCAGGGCGATTTCTCCTCTATTTGCAATTAATATTTTTTTAAACATTTTCTTGAATTATGAAGTTTACAAAAATGTAGCCCTTTTGAGGCTACATAGTATTCATTTACGTTCGTAAATTACTTAGGCTCTACTAAGAATAATGGTTGATCATACTCAACAGGTTGAGCATCTTCTACCAAAATCTTAACGATTTTACCAGAAACTTCAGATTCGATTTCGTTGAACAATTTCATTGCTTCAATAATACACAATACAGAACCTGTATTGATATCATCGCCAATATTAACGAAAGATGGTTTACCCGGACCAGCTGAACGATAAAATGTACCGATCATAGGTGATTTAACGGTAATCAAGTTTGCGTCATTGCTAGCAGCTGGAGCAGCAGGAGTAGCCACCGGCGCTGGAGCTGCTGCTTGTGCAACTGGCGCTGCGGCCACAGGCGCTACAGCCGGAACAGTAGCTGTTACATACGTAGGCTCTTGATTTGTTTTTATTGTAATTTTAAAATCTTGCTCTTCAATCGAGACTTCATTCACACCTGATTTTGAAACGAATTTAATCAAGTCCTGAATTTGTTTGATATCCATACCCATAGTATTCTAGGTTTTGTTTGTTTCTTAAAAAATTCTAACTGTCAAAAGTAATAAATTATACCATAAAATGGACAATTAATACGCCCATTTTAAATAGATGGATCCCCAGGTGAAACCACCGCCGAAAGCGGCAAGGATCAGGTTATCTCCTTTTTTCAATTGAGATTCCCATTCCCATAGGCATAGTGGGATTGTCCCACTGGTGGTATTACCGTATTTTTGGATGTTTACCATCACTTTTTCGTCTGGAAGACCTACACGTTCGGCCGTCGCATCAATGATACGTTTATTGGCCTGATGAGGTACCAACCAGGCGATATCTTCTGATTTCAAGTTGTTTTTTTCCATCACTTCATGCGCTACGTCCGCCATATTGGTCACAGCAAATTTGAATACTGTACGGCCTTCTTGGTAGGCATAATGTAATCCTGCGTCAACAGTAGCATGTGAGGCTGGATTTAATGAACCACCACCTTTAATATTGAGGTACTGGCCACCGGAACCATCAGTTTTCAAAATCGCATCCTGTATACCCAATCCTTCCTCATTCGGTTCCAATAACACACAACCGCATCCATCACCAAAAAGGATACAGGTGTTGCGGTCCTGATAATTGATGACCGATGACATTTTATCTGCACCGATGACAAGCACTTTTTTGTGTGTGCCTGCGGTGATAAACTGTGTTCCGGTATTTAGACCGAACAAGAAGCCTGAACAAGCTGCCTGAAGATCGAATCCCCACGCATTTGTCGCTCCGATTTTATCGGCCAGAATATTTGCTGTGGCCGGAAACAACATATCTGGAGTACTGGTACAGAAGATAATTAAATCGATATCCGTCGCTTCTATTCCTCTCTTTTTCAATAAACCCTGAACGGCAGGTACAGCAAGATCTGATGTAGCAAGCCCTTCACCCTTTAAGATGCGTCTTTCTTTGATTCCTGTTCGTGATACAATCCACTCGTCGTTGGTATCGACCATTGTTTCCAACTCTTTGTTGGTGAGGATGTAATCCGGAACGTAACCATTTACAGCCGTAATTGCGGCATGAATCTTTGACATAAATACTTAATTGAAAATAGATCTGATGCTGTCAATGAATTTAGACTCGATCATATCTCTTGAAAATAAAACCATATTTTTAATGGCCTCCGGTGTTGAAATACCATGACCAATAATGACAGGAGCATTGACTCCTAAGATTGGACTACCGCCGTACTGCTCGTAGTTGAATCGATCGAAGAAATCATCTTTAAAACCTTTTTTCAGGGTCACTACATAAAATGATTCTGCAAGTTTTAAGACCACATTGCCCGTAAATCCATCGCAGACGTATACGTCGGCATGGTCACTGAACAGGTCGCGGCCTTCTGCATTTCCGATAAAGTTAATCTTGTCGTTGGCTTTAAGTAGGGGGTAGGTAGAGGTTGTCAGGATGTTTCCTTTTTCTTCTTCTTCTCCGATGTTCAATAATCCGACTTTAGGATTGGATACATTGAATACATGCTCGGCAAAGAGGCTGCCCAACATTGCAAATTGATTCAGCATCTCCGGTTTACAGTCTGCGTTTGCGCCGACATCCAGTAAGAGTCCGAATCCTGATTTCAATTTTGGAACAATTGATGCTATGGCTGGGCGCAATACGCCTGGAATAGCTTTTACGCTGAACATCGATCCCACGAGCATGGCTCCGGTGTTACCCGCGGATGCGAATGAGTCGATTTCTTTGTTTTTTAAATATTCAAATCCCTTTGCAATACTTGAGTTGGGTTTTTGAGTTATCGCTTTGGTTGGATGTTCGCCCATTGCAATGACTTCTGGAGCTTCCACATATTCAAAGTCAGATGAATTTCCTCCGGCTTGATCGATTAATTGCTTCGTCTCTTCAGTTTTACCAAAAAGGACTATTTTTTGGTCTCCAGTAAGCTGTTTTTGTGCTTCAATCGCACCTGTTATCGTTGCTTTAGGAGCATAATCTCCTCCTAAAATATCTAAACCAATCTTCATCCGTTATTATTTAGTAAATCAATAATACGCAAAAAACATCCCAAAATAAAGCAAATTTCTAAAATATTGCTTGTTTGGGATGTTTTGGTGTTATGAAAGGTTTACCTTAGACAACAGCTGTATTTTCAATGATCAATTTACCGTTGTAGTACAAGTTTCCGTCTACAGTGTATGCACGGTGTGGTAAATGAACTGCGCCAGTTTCTTTACATACTGTCAAGCTAGGAGCTTCAGCTTTATAATGTGTTCTTCTTTTGTCTCTTCTTGATTTAGAAGTTTTACGTTTTGGATGTGCCATCTCGTATTTTTGTTTTAGTTATTTTTAATATTTCTCAATGCTTCCCAACGTGGGTCGATAATTTCTTCTTCTTTTTGCTCCTCTGCATCCGGCTCGCTTGTAAACAAAGCCAGCATTTCAGGATCGCATGCTATGCCCTCTCCCTGCTCCTCACATTTCACGATATAGGGAACAGCTAAATTGATGTATTCGTACAATAACTCAGCTATATCCAACTCATGGTCGCTTTTTGATAAGATCAACACTTCTTCCGTGTTGTCTGTCCAATCTTCATCCGTGAATTTGACCAATATCCGTTCTTGAATTGAAATCGGTGACATAAACTCTTTCAAGCAGGTATCACAAGTCAATTGAATCTCGCCTTGGATATCAAAATGCAAAATCAACAGGTTTTCCTGTTTTTGCAATTCAACTTCTGCTTTCAGATTGCCATCTTTTACAATCGAATGTTCGTAGCAGTCAAAGAACTTTTTATTTATGTCAAATTCAAAATTGTGCTTTCCAGCGTTGAGTCCCGAAAAGGGAATTCTGTATTGTTTTAGATGTTTCACAATCTTGCATTTGAGCCTGCAAAGGTATGTATAAAATCATTAGGATCGAAATATTTTTTTAAATATTCCGGTCGAACGCTTTATATATACGCATGGCACGACTTATTCATAATAATTTTTACCTAACTCTATTTTTTCGCGTCCATTTGCCATGCGCCATTTATTGGTGTCACGTAGCGAATAGGCACAACCGCAGTATTCCTGCATGTAGAATTTCTCTTTTTTGGACACTTCAAGCATCCGTGCCGAACCACCTTTCTTGCGCCAGTTGAATGTCCAGTACTCCATACCTTCATGACGTGAGGCTGCACGTAGGCCACAGTCGTTGATCTGTTCCATGTTTTTCCAGCGGGAAATACCTAATGAACTTGAGATCACATCAAAGCCATTAGCCGCCGCATATTCTGCTGTTTTCTCGAAACGCATATCAAAGCACATGGTGCAACGGATCCCCCGTTCAGGCTCCTGTTCCATGCCTTTAGCCAGGTCAAACCAATGGTCCACATCGTAATCCGCATCAATAAAAGGGATATTGTGTTTTTCGGCAAACCGGATATTTTCATCTTTGCGCAGATCGTATTCCTTGCGTGGATGAATATTGGGATTGTAGAAATAAATCGTAAAATCGATATCTGAAGCAATCAACGCTTCCATGACTTCTCCGGAACAGGGTGCACAGCAGGAGTGTAAAAGCAATTTCTTGCCTTCTCCCGGTAATGCCAACTTCTCCCGTACAAATTCCTTCTTTTCCATAATGTATATGATATCAAAAACAAAGGCAATTTTAATCAAAAAGTAGCGGAATGACAAATATTTCCGTTTGAGTTCCCGTACTATATGTCCAAAAGAATCATATAAATTCATTGATATTCTGCATATATTAGTAGATTTGTATGTTTGACGCAATAAGCTATTTATAATAAAAAATATATGAAATTTTCATTTCGAACCTGTGTTATTGTATTGTTCGCCAGTTTAATAGGCGTTGCTTCCTGTAAAAAATTAGATGATGAACCTGAGCGTGGAGAGGCAACACTTATTTCAAGATTGTATATTTCTTTTCAGAATTATCAGGCGAATAATTCTTCGATTAAAAATCTCTTTATTGTGGACCCTGCTGATACCAATAGCTTGGATAATATCTATCAGTATCTTTCTCCTGCAAAAGGCGGGGGGCCAGTCATCTTTGACCCTAATGCAAAATCAATTTTTCAGGCGAGTTCAGGGACCGTCGCGCAGGATACCTTTATCCAGCGTATTGCACTGGACGACGTTTACGGGATTCCGGGAAATGCAAGTGCTATTGGCTATACGGGCTTTGCGAACGTCAAAGGACTGGCTTATTATACCTATGCGCAACAAAATGGTAATTCGGGATCTGTTCTGACCAATTTTCTACTTGCAGTGACAAACAATAATATGTTATATGCGGTAAGCCGTCCGGAAGGAAAAGGCGGATCGACAGGCGGTTCCAAAATTATCGATAAACAGATCAGTCTGGGGGATATTGTTCCGACATCAGTGACGCTGTTACAAAGTAACACGAGTGATCCCAATGAAAAATTGTTGTTGGTCGGGTTTGATGAGGATGGTGCTAATAAGGGTAGCGGTTTTGCTGTTTATACAAATCTTAAGCGGGAACTGATCGACAGAGCGCGGGATACCATTGTTAATTCGAATACTTTCTCCCCGGCGATGAAAGTCTATATACAGGGAAAAAAAGGCTTGGGAGCCGTGTCTTACGCACCAAATAAGGCATTATTGGCGGTTACCGCGGGAGAAGAGGTGTTATTCTTTAAGAATCCGAAGGAGTTATTTAGTGGGAGTACCAAAGAAGCCGTCTCACCTGATTATGTAATCGGTGGCACAAATACGGGGTTGAGGGCACCTTGGGGAATAGCCATTGATGATCGTACTGAAAATGGTAAATTCTTTTACGTCTCCGATTTGACTACAAGAAAAATCTCGCGTTTTGAATTGAAGGATCAAGGGAATGCAACACCCGAGATGACAAAAAATTATGGGACACTGATACCAAATTATATCTTTTTGGATGCCAGAGAAAGAACTGATTTCTAGTTTGTCAATTTATATATCAGGCAAGCAATTCGAACAGTTCTCTGATTTCCTGTTGCTTGCCTACACTTTCATTGGCTTCATAGGCCGAGAGCAGATTTCGTAAGGCACGCTTCATGATTGTCACATTGTCGCATGGATAAGTAAACTCTCGCTCAGGACCTAAGTTCAACTGCTTCAGGAACGAATTCACATCACTTTTTTGCATGATCTGCCCCCGGTTAAATGCATTGATGTAAAACAAAACATGTTCATTTCCTTCCTCATCCGAATCCATGTAAGCCAAGATAAAATGCTTGGGCAGGTTAATCCCATAGATCGGGATATCCAGCTTTTGCGCAATAATGCTATAGATACAGGATAAGGTCAGAGGGTTTCCCTGTTTCGTGTCCAAAACCTGACCGATATAAGAGTTTTGTGGATGGTGATAATCTTTTGTATTGCCAGCTAAACCAAAGGAGCCAAATAGCACGTGATTCAATAGGTTTACCTTCTCCAGGGGACTCATATCGTATTGTAGCCCGCGCCAGACCTCTGTTTTCAGATCTTCGATCTTCAACACGATTTTATGGTCTTCATAAGATGGGTACTGATAATTATTGAGGATGATAAGTCCCTCCAGCAGATTGAAGGAATTGCTCAGATTCCAGATCTGTAGCTCATTTTTGGTCTGCTCAAACTGAATTTCATGGATAATGTTTTCCAACCGCCCCTGTACCCTTGGATCGAAGCTGGATTCCCAGAATTTCTCCAAATAAGGGACAATTTCAGGACCTTGGCTTTTCAATTGATGTTCCACTTCCTGAATAACCTGTTGATCGGTATCGTCCAACAGGAATATTAACGATTTCAGCGCGCTCTCATTCATCATAACGAAGTTAAAAAAATGAATTGAGAAATGGATACAAAAAAATCCCTACAGTAATTCATGTACCAAGTAGGGATTATTCAGGTTAAATTGGCATACAATTATTTGAGCTGCCCATCCAGCATATTGACAATTCTTTTGCCGTACTCCGCATTTTTTTCGGAGTGGGTAACTTGTATGATCGTGACACCGTCATCATTCAATTGTTTGAAAAGCTCCATGATCTCTTCGCCTTGCTTGGAATTGAGGTTACCCGTAGGTTCATCGGCCAACAAGAGTTTTGGAGAGCCGGCCAATGCGCGTGCGATGCCGACAATCTGTTGCTGTCCACCGGATAGCTGAGCTGGAAACAGATCTTTCTTTCCCACAATGCCAAAACGGTCAAGCATATCGGCTACAATGGCTTTTCGCTCTTTGCCGGAAATGTCTTTATAGATCAATGGTGTTTCTATATTTTCATATACCGTCAATTCATCCAATAAATGGTAAGCTTGAAATACGTATCCAATATGAGATTGGTACAGTTGCGTCCGTTTTTTTGCTTTCATCTCCAATACATTTTCATCCATAAAGATATATTCACCTTCATCGGGTTCGTCCAGCATACCGATGATATTCAACAGGGTGGATTTTCCTGAACCCGAAGGCCCCATGATGGAGATGAAATCACCTTCTGCTATATCTAAACTGACATCTTTGAGCACAAATGAGCGTGTACCACCTACATTATACCACTTGAATAAATGTTTTAATTGTATCATTGTTAGTATTGAGTATTTAGATTTGAGTATGGAGACCCTGGTTGTATCAGCCGGAAGCTTACCTGGTATCTCTTTTTTATTTTGTCTTTTAATTTCTACTTATTCATTAATCTTTGTTCTATTCATCCCGCAGGTTATCTACCGGATTTGTCCGGGCGACTTTCAGCGACTGGAAGCTAATGGAAATCAATATTAGGATAAATATGCAAAATATCGGAATCAAAAACGACCACCACTGTATATTGACATGATATGCAAAATTGGAAAGCCATTTGTCCATGAGTAAATAAGCTAAGGGAAGGGCAATGCCGATACCGATCAGAAATAGCCTGAAAAAAGGTTTATTCAATTGGACAAAGAGCAGCTGTGCCGAGGCACCGAGTACTTTTCGGATACTCATTTCTTTCTTGCGTAATGCGGCCTGATAAGCGGCCATGCTGAACAGGCCCAACGCGGCGATAATAACCGAAAGGCTTGCGAAACTATTAAAAGCAATCTGTAGTTCCTGTTGTTTTTGGTGCTGTAACGCATATTGTTGATCCATAAAGGAATAGTCTAACGGTAAATTCTTGGCAGCCGTATTTTTCTCCCATTCTTTCTTGACCGTTTTAATTGCCCGATCAACCATTCCGGGTTTTGTTTTCACCATAAGTGTCGTTTGGAAACGCATGCTCCCACACTCATTTTTAAACGAATAGAGGGTAGGTTGAACAGCATTTTCAAAGCCATAGGCCTTACTATCTTTGACAAGGCCGACGATTTCGAAATTTGCGTCACAGCCACTGATTTTTGCGCCAATGGGATTTGAAAGCCCCAAACTTTTAGCGGCAGATTCATTGATGACCGCATAGTTGGAGAGGGAGTCACGGAGCAACTGATCCATGGACAGATTGCTATTTCCTTGTAGATTGGGAATATTTAATGTTTTGAAATAGCCCGGATCGATACCGACATGCGCAAAGGAAATATTCTTTTGTGCATAGGAGAACTCCATTTTGGGCGGTTGTTCCCCTTCTCCCGGGATATTTGTTGCGGAAGCCACTGCCGCAATGCTCGGATCATTTTCTAATCGCCGTTTCAACTGGTGGAAAGAACCATCAATTTTGGAGTCGTAATACATGCCCACTCCCCTGAAATTAACCACTTGTGCCGGCTCAAACCCTTTATCTGTATGCTGCATGTACTGAAGCTGACCCCGAATGACCAGCATTCCAGAAATAAACAGAATCGCCATGCTGATCTGAAAGGTTAATAAGACATTTCGGAATGTTCCTTTTTTTAGTATTGCGGATAATCCGCCTTTGAGCAGATTGACGGATTTGAAAGCTGAAAGAACGATGGCAGGGTATATTGCGGATAGGATCGTTGTTAATAGAACAGCGACACAGAGCTGGATAATGGTTTCAGAACTTAAAATATAGCTTCTGAGATCATCATTGAACCATCTTTGTAATATGTTGCCGGTAAGCGCCAAGGAAATGAAACTCAATACTGCCGCAGCGCTGGTCAGTATAAATACTTCCAGTAATAATTGCCTTACGATGGCCCAACGCGAACTTCCCAATATTTTTTTAAGGGCGAGCTCTTTCAGGCGTTGATCGGCTTGGGCCATAATCATATTGGCGAAATTGGCGGATGCAAGCAGGAGGATCAACAGGGAAAGGATACCAATAATCCATGTGATGAGATAGGCGGTATTGCTTCCGGTTTTTGGTCGCAGGTGCAGGTTGGCCAATGGATCCAAGTAGATCTTACCTTTGGCATAACCGGAAGAGCGTATTTTATCTTTTGGTGCGATTTCCTTGTGGTAGATTGTGTTGATCTGATCGGTCAACTTAGCGATATCTGTACCCGGTCTGACCTGAATAAAAGTCTGGTATAAAAAGGGATTATTTTCAGCAAAGAGATCCTGTGGTTCACGGATAAAAAGAAGGTCGTAATCAATCATCGAAAGACCTTGCTCTTTGATGGTGCCATAAATCGTCTCGCGCATACCCAGATCAAGGCTCATAGACGGAATGGAATGGGGGCTGTCAAAATTTAGGTCCTCCTTTTTGAAAAGCTGTTCGGCAATAGGACTTTTGACCATGGTCGCATCCTTTTGATCTTTGTTTTTGTAGAGTGGTCCGATGGCATTTTCTACCTGAAAGATCCGGGCAGCAGAAGAATCAATTAATGCAGCATTTTTGATAAGTACAGTCTTCTCCCCAAATAAGGGGTAGCTACCATAGTTGTAGACCATTTTTCGGCCGGCATAGACGATATCTGGTAAATTCTGTTTTAGCAACGGAGCAAGGGAAGGAGAGGTTTCGTCCGTAAAAGCACCTTCGGCTTCCAGACCAATTTGATAGATTTCCTTATAGTTTTGATTCCATTTATCAAAGCTTGTTTCCCGATTGATGTATTGATAGGAAAGGATAAAACCGGTAAAACCAAGTGTCAGTCCAATAATATTCAAAAATGCGAAACCCTTATTTTTTAAGAGTTTACGCCAAGCCAGTTTGAAATCATTTTGTGCCATGCCATAAAAAATGCAATCCCCTTGCCAGTGTTTTAACTGTTTTATTTTGAGTTTGTTAGGTGGTTGTTGTTCGTTTTTGATGTTCGATTTCGGACAGTTTTCGTTCGCAATCGAACATTCATTCCCCCTTTAGCCATTGGTGCATTGCCCACCACGCAACAGGCAAGGCAATGACCAAGGCAACAAACACCAATTTTTAAGATCTTCGGATTTTATTCATCCCTTAAACTATCGACCGGATTGGTCCGGATAGTTTTCCAGGTCTGATAACTAATGGTGCCTAAGGCGATGAGCACGGCACCCATACCCGCTAGAATAAAGTACATCCAGTTGATATCTATTTTATAGTTGAAGTCTCTGAGCCATAGGTTCATTGCCCACCACGCAACAGGTGAGGCAATGACCAAGGCAACAAACACCAATTTTATAAAGTCTCCGGACAGGAGTCTCAGCAATCGGAGGGTACTTGCGCCAAGCACCTTCCGTACACCGATTTCTTTTGTCCGCTGTTGTGTCACATAGGTGGCCAGTCCAAAGAGACCCAGGGCCGCCACAAAAATGGCAACAATAGCAAAACAGCTGAATATATTCTTGGTTCGTTCGACATCTTGATAAAGGGAGGCAAAACCCTCATCCAAAAAGCTGTAATTGATTTTTTGATCAGGTGAAAATTTATTCCATACGGTGTTGATCCCGTTTAGGGTCTCCTGTAGATTTTCGGGTTTAACTTTAATGGAGAGGAGTGATGGATAACCCCGTAATACCATACATAGGCCAGCGAATCCTTTACCTTTCAGCGACTCAAAAATAAAATTGTCCACGACACCAACGACTGTCCAGGTATTGCCATTGGTTATTTTTGCCCCGATGGGATTTTTTAATCCAAGGTCATCCGCCAATTTTTGGTTGATGATGGCAGCTGTGCTGTCTGTGGCCATTTTGGGATCGAAATTTCTACCTTTGGTCAGTTGCAATCCGAAGGTAGCAAGATAATCCTGGTCAATCTCCCAGAACTGCCCCTGTGTGGCCATATCCATCTCCCGTCTGCCCTCATTCCAAAAAGGGTTTCCATTTCTTTTGGCACCATCAATGGGGACAGGGAGAAAATCGCCTAGGGAGACGGAGCTGACATTTGGAATGGATTTTAATTCGTTTTTAAGACTTGGGATCTGATTTCCCAATGTACCAATACCACGCAGTACAATGACCTGTTCCTTTTTGAAACCCAGATCTTTTTCCAAGATATAGCGTATCTGCTGATTGGTCACCAGGGCACTCACAATAAGGATGATGGACGTAGCAAACTGAAAGACGACAAGACCATTTCTGAATAATGAAGATTTGGCTCCGGTGCTCTTATTTTTCAATGCGGCAATCGGCTTAAATCGGGATAGATACAAAGCAGGGTAGATTCCGGCCAGGCTGCCGATGAAAATTATCATCAGCAATAACGAAGGAAAAAAGTATACGGATGTCCAGGGAATGGTCAGGGACTTGTTGGCGAGATTGTTGAATATAGGCAACAAAGCCCAACTTAGCAATAGTCCCACGAACAGCGATAATACACTATAACAAATCGCTTCGAGCAAAAATTGCCCGACCAGTAATGTCCTTGTCGAACCAATTGTTTTCCGGATACCGATTTCTTTGGCTCTTGTGGCGGCATTGGCCGTTGACAGGTTAATAAAATTAATACAGGCAATCAGAAGAATAAACAACGCCACGGTGGCAAATGTCCATACCATGCGGATATCACCTCTATTCAGCGTACTCACTTTATCATCTTCTATATCCGAGGACTTTAAATGCATATCAAGAGCATTTTGTAGGTTGATTTTTACCTGCTCAAATAAGGGATTGAGCTTGCGTCCCGATTTTTGATATTCAGGTAAGTAGTGCTCTTTATAGTTTCTTAAAATTTCCTTTTCTGTCTGTTCGATATTGACATGCGGCTTTAATTTAACGTAGACCGTGTAATTGTTGCTGAGCCATTGGTTTTGTTCCCCGGGATAGAAAGGTTCACCTGCAAGAGACATAAAGAAGCTATAACCGGCCAGTGTAGAATTTTGAGGGATGTCTTCGATCACACCGGTAATGGTATATAGTTTGGATTTGTTATTGTTCAGGTAAATGGTCTGTCCGATAGGATCAGTTTTGAAATATTTTTTAGCTTTACTTTTCGTAATAACCAGTGTATTGGGTTGATCCAATGCATGGGCGAGTCTGCCTGAAACCATGGCTGTCGGAAACATGTCCAGAATAGATTGATCAATATAGACAAAACCGTCGTCATAAAAGCTTTGTGGATTATCGTTCAGGGAGAGCTGATTACTTCCGGCGCCAAATAAAGGGTTTGGAAGTATCCGGCCTGTTTGTTCTATGGAAGGAATTTCAGCTTTAAGGGTTGGTGCTACCGGAGCAGAAAGTGAAACCCAACGCTGTAGCTTACCTTCGATCGGAAGCTGTACGACAAGACGGTAGGTGCGGTCCATCTCCGGATAAAACTTGTTGTAACTCGTCTCATGTCTAATGTAAAGTACGATGAGTATGCAGATTGCGATACCAAAAGCAAATCCTCCGATCTTTATAAAAGAATAGAGTTTATTTTTTGCCATGTTTCGCCAAGCGATTTTTAGACTATTTCCTATCATAACAATACATTTTTAAGATCTTAATTGACCCGTAACCGACCGGTCAATCTAGACATTAGACTGAAGTCAATTGTATTGCCATTTTTTTAAGTAATTGATTTTTAGTTATTTGATATGGTTTGTGTATTTTATGCCTGTACGATATCGAACAGTTTTTCGTCCAATACCGCACAATGTTTAATAGTCAGCTCCGTCAGATGCCTGCTTCCAGCTTTTGACGAAGTAGTTGGTGCGCTTTTGAGTTTGATTGCCTCCATAAAGATATGTCGTTTTGATGAAATTACATAAAGTCTACTAATGAAATTACATAAAGTCTGCTAATGAAATTCTAAGTAAATGACAAAAAATTAAATATGCTTAATTCCATCGTATTAAAACCGGTGTAACCACTCAGGTTTACTTTAGTTTCTACCTTTTTATCATGGGATTTCTCTGCTTGAAATCAGCATTTTTTGTTTTCAGAAAATAACGTCGATTTTTCTAGGTTTAATGCTATTAAAAGCTGTCTTTTGTCACACAAGGGACAACATATGGATAATCATAGCTTTCAGAAATTACCTGAATTACTGGAACGGGAATCATCGGCCCGTATGGCTTCTGAGGCGGCCAGAGCTGCCGGGACGATAGCTTATCAGGATACAATTTTCGGGATGCAGGCATCCTTTAAAGAGACGACTGAAGATCTAAATGCCACTATAGGGCAGTTAAATGAAACTATAGGTGTTCTTTTGGAGGAGAACCGTTTATTAAGGGGGCAAAAAAAGAACAGTGGAAACAGCTCTGTTTCACCCTCCAAGGATGAAAATCGACAGCATAGAACAAGCAGTCTATGAACTCCAAGTGGAAAAAAATCAGGGGGTCAGAAAGGTCACGATGGGCACACGCTCAAAATGACAGCAACTCCAGATCAGGTTCATCATCATTGCCCCGGTTTTTGTAGCTGCTGAGGCTTAAAACTGGATGTCATGGCGGCGGAGCTTACAGCCCGCCGTCGGATAATTGATATTCCCATGGTAAAGCCCCGTTATATTGAACACCGGGTTTATGGTGTCCGCTGTAGTTGCGGATATAAAACAACCGAGACTTTTCCAGCCTGTTTCCCAAATGCTGTCCCGGTTCATGATTGCTGAAAGAGCCATTTAAACACAACCGCTGTCGGCCATCGGATCTGTACAGCACATCTACTCCGAGAACTGCTCTTCTTCAAACAAAAATATAAATCTCCATGGGCAGCGCAGTTCAGTGAAATGATCATGATGGCTATCAAGCTCAAAAAAACTATCAATCCCGGGCAGTATCAAAATCCGATAAAAGAGAGGTCAGCTATTGAAGCTATATTAGATGGTTTATTACGGAAAAATATAGATCCTGGCCATATAGAAGTGATTACTTTCCAAAAAAGAATTATTATGTACAAAAACTATTTGTTAACGTTCTTATATCATCAACGATGTTCCGCCGGAAAATAATGCCTCCGAAAGAGCTATCCGTAATATAAAAGTGAAACAAAAGATCTCAGGAATGTTTAAATCTGCTAAAGGAGCACAGAATTATGCAATCATTCATTCTATTACTGACACCTGCAACAAAAATCAGCAGAACATCTTAAATGCGTTCCGGACTATTGAAGCGACATAACCTGAGTGGTTACGACCTGAGTTACAAATAGAAAATGGAAATTTTCATTAATGATAATGTTTTAGGTTGTTTTCATATTGAGAAAATGCTACACTTTTGTGTAGTATTTTTCTGTTTTTATTTGGTAAAATTAAAAAAATAACTATATTGATTTTAATTAAATTATACAATCTCAACTTAAAGGGATTTTTTTTAAATTTAAATGCGTACTAATTATAAATAACTATTTATTTTACTTACTTATAAGGACCAGCATGAGGCTATTTATATTTTTAGTGTTTTAAAATAAATTATTGTCTAGTTTCTTAATTTGTGTGCTAAATATCTTTTGGATAATATAGAATTTTTTTATGACTTATATTTAGGGTTAAAATATAAATCGTTTTCAATTATATATAATTAGTGTAAAACGATAATAAGATTTTTATAGAAAATCTTCGATCGATTGCAAACGAATTGAGGAAACAGCATGCTCGCTGTCAAAACTGTAGCCTCCAATCTATATCCTGGAGTGTAAGGATATTATAAACTTAAATAACACAAAAATGAAAAAGATCACGTTAAAATCAATTAAAAATCAGGAAATCCTCTCTCGTGATGAATTGAAAAAAATAACCGGTGGAAGTGATGGCAGTGGTGCAGTTGGATGCGCTGGCAAAAGAGAATGGGATTCTTGTACACAATCTAACGGAAATATAGGGAAATGTCAATACTTGCCCTTCAATTCTGGCTTAGTTTGTTTTAGAAATTAGTTTATACTAAAAGTATAGCCAATAGTTTTCTATTGGCTATACAAATTAAGAATAGGATGAAAAATGCAATTCGTATTCAAGTAATTTTATGGTCTTTAATTTGCTTCGTTATCGTTAACGTAAATGCCCAAAATAATTTGGAGAACATTGCCGAGAGTTTTGGAGATTCTTATTTTAGGTTTGAAGTAAGGGACAATGCAAATAAAAAAGCTTTATCGCTCAAGTTGACCCTAACGAGTAATTTGACGAGCTATTATGATATAAATATTCCCATTCAGGGAAATTTAGATACCCTTTTAAAAATACCGTCATTTAAGATGACCTCAGCAATTTTGAAAATAGACAGTATCGAGAGGTATATATTTTTCTTTCCAAATGACACTACTAAAGTAATTTTTAAATTCGATTCCAACGAAAGTTCTGATATCCAATATAAAGGCCCTTACGAAACGATATTTCGTGAAACAAAAGCCATCCAAAACTTATTTACCAACTTATTCAATGGGGGAATATCGTCTAATGACTATGTATTCGAACCCAACGCTTATCGTGATCGCGCATTGATATCAATGAAAGAAAAGATAGATAAGATTAAAAATACAACATTATCGATGGATTCAAAAATATGCCTAGATAGAACATTTGCAGCAGTATATGCAAAAATGTTCTTATTAGATCCGAATAATGGAATGTATATTGATAATGTTGATGCTGGGATGGACAAAGAGAGGGCTAAAATAAAAAATAGGATTAATTTAGATTATTACACTTTTTTAAAAGATTTAGATCTCAATAATAAAGATTATCTACTATCAAACTATTATAATGAATTAACAAAATCTTTATTGGCCGATAGTGTGCTAGACTTACCCAAAACAGATCAAATTTCATCAAAAGATTGGATGAAGACAGCAACGACAATACTCGCGCCGCTGTTGGGATATTCTGAGGGCTATTTTTATAATATTATGTTGGCAAATGCTTATTTGGATCAAATCGCTAGAGGTAAATTACTTTCAGATCGACAATCTAAAGATATTGTTGGATATTTTAATGATAAATCATTTTCTGATTATTTATTATATCAAAATAATATAAATAAAATTAGGATTACAAATGATAAAGGACGAGTTTATGATTGGTCTAATCTAGACAAGATTAACATACTCTCAGAAATCATACAAAAATATCCTTCTAAAACTGTAGCCATAGACTTTTGGGCAACCTGGTGCGCGCCCTGTTTAACCGCCATGGATGAAATTAAGCCAATAAAGGAAAAATATACTGATGTCGTTTTTGTCTATATTACAGATATGTCATCTTCTAGAACTTTGTGGAATAATCAAGTCAAAAATATAGCAGGTGATCATTTTTATCTTTCATCTAAACAAATGGAGGAGCTTCAAAGGCAAATGAATTTTTCATCGATCCCAACTTATTTAATTTACAATACGAAAGGTGAATTGATGAATCAAATGACAGGGTTTCCTGGGGTAAAAAAATTTGAAGAAATTCTGAGGGATACACAAAAGTAAACTTAATTAACATCTGATTGACAGTTTTGTAGTTTATTACTTAGTAATTTATGGAGAAAAAGTATGACTTATTTATCTAAGTATATGACAAAAAATTAAATATCCTCAATTCCATCATATTAAAACCGGTTAAAAGGAATCTAGATAAATAATCCAAACCATATTTGAATACACTAACAGACCTTCTGCCATGTGTTTTATTTTTTATCTTTTCAGTATTCTCGTCAATAAAATCGCCCATGCGATAGCACCAGACGAATGCGATCATGGTTAAAAGAAACAATTTTTCCAGTCTTTCCAAATCGGCCGCATTCATATCTTCTCTAAAATGGCCTCGTAAAACCGTTAACAATCCTGTATCTTTATCGCTTGGACTGGTCTTTATTTATAAGTAATTATCTCAAAAAAAATTTATTAACATAATGAATGTCAGTTTATTATACAAATTTAAAACCACTAACTTTTACTGCTTTATTCCTCTATCTCTTTCAGTTCGAGATGTCCGCAGAGTTCGAGCATCATTTTTGCCGGATCCGTGTCGATGGCCAAGGCAATCAAGTACATTTCATCCAAACGTAATTTAGCGGTCTCGGTCATGGTTAATTCATTGATCCTTGCCTTACTTAATCCTGTTTTGCGGGCAATCTGAGATTTATTTACAGATTTCTTCGCTAAAAATTCGCCTAATTTTGTCATCCTTTTTTTTAATAATCTGTCCTTTTGTATAGATAAATATATACAATGTTATTTTTATTTATACAAATGTTTTTGTTTTTAGAATATATTCTGTTCTTTTGTATTGATAATCTATATAAATGTTATGAGTGATAAATTTAAACCTAGCACGAAAGTGTATAAAAGGAAATGTCAAGAGATAGAAATATTGATATTTTACCGGATGATATTGCACCGTATCTCGCGGCATTTGTCGCCTGAGGAAGTTTCTTTTTTAATGGGTAAGCCATTGGATTTTATGACTAAAATTGAGACATTCAGGATTAAGCAAATTTCTATGCACGATGTATTTGTCATGAATGATGTATTGGCTATAAATAACCTAGATACTATGGTGCATATGGGTGTTAAAATATCGTCAGCGGAGAAAAGATACGAATTGCATATGACAAAACTGGCTGACCGGGTTATTTACCGGCTATATAAAGTTGATGAGGAGCAAGATCAGCGAGTAATCGAATTTAAATTAATAGACATTCGTCACGATATTGATCCTTATGAAAGTTCTACAGCGGATGAAGTGGAAAAGATAGCGGCTTTTTTGGAGGAGACAATTGATGCTGGATATTTTAACGAGGAAAAACAACCTGACGAGGTGCATAAGTTATGTTGCGAGAAGTTGGAGAGCTATGTACGACCTAAAAATCTGATGAAGGTGCTCAATGATCTGCTCAGTCTGTCTGGCGAACGCAAAATTGTTCAGAAAGAATCTCCATATGGGTTTGCCTATGTTTTAGCGGCTCACACGGAATCGACTGAAAAGAAATAAGCAATTTTTAACTGTTCACATCGAACAGCTAAAAATTGTTACAAAGATCCTAAGCCGTAGGTACACCAATTATAACTTCCATTCCCTTTAGCTTAATAACAGTTTGCACTATTTAAACTTCGCACACCTACGGCTTATTTATTCGTCCCGTAAACTATTGACGGGATTGATGCGGGCTGTCCGGAATATCCGGACAGCAATAATCGCTAAAGTTGTCAAACCGATAAACAATCCCGTGAAAACAAATAGGGCAATCGGAACATCAATATGGTAGTAGAAATTTTCCAACCATTTGTGCGTAAACCACCATGCTGTGGGAAAAGCAATTAGAATAGCGATCAGCAGGAGCACGATAAAGGATCTGGAAATCATATAGGTGATCGTATTTACTGAAGCCCCCAATACTTTACGGATACCGATTTCTTTTACCCGTCGTTCTAGCGTATAAATGGCAATGGCTACGATCCCTAAGATAGCAATCAGCATACTGGCCCCCGTAAAAAGTGCCAATTGCTGGTACTGTTTTTTCTCTTTGTTATATTGATGCTGTACCTGATCTTCCTGCCAGTTGATCTGCGCGATCCGGTTAGGGAAAAATTTGTTCCAGGTACTGTTTACCAAGGCTAAAGCTTCCTTTTTCTTGCCTTCTTCTACGCGGATAAGCATGCAGCCGCCTTCCCATTCCTTTTGTGCCTTAATCGCAAAAGGGCCGATCGGAAACTTTAAACTTGCTCCGTTAAACTCTTTAAATACGCCCACCGGTGTATTTTTTAGAGGCTCGTTGCTCCTATTGAGTTTTAAAGATAGCCGCTGGGCGGTGCCTTCGGAAATGAGCATGTTTGTAAAGACCGGTTGTCCATTGTGTACCGAATCCGTAAATGGTCTGTCCATTGCATAGTCCGCACTCAAAGGCCGGCCGTCAAGAAGCTTTATGCCCATTGTTTTGATGTAATCATAGTCCGCATAAACAAATACAACCGCGAGATCTTCGTTCGGATTATCGGGGTCTTTTACTGTTTTAAAATCCACACTCCCACTAAAGGGAGTCCAACCTGTGAGGCTGACCGATGAGATGTATGAATTTTTTAATAGCTCCTGTTTGAAAGCCTGATCCTTTCCTTCCCAGGAGGTATAGTTGATGGCCAAAAGATTTTTAGGTTCGTAGCCAAGATCTTTGCTGTACAGGTAATTCAATTGCGCCCGCATGGACATCATACAGATCGCTACGACAATGGCAATGGCAAACTGGATAACAACCAGTACTTTGGTAAATGCCATATTGAGCGGAAGTCTGAAGAAAGAAAGCTGCCTCCGAAGTTCCAATGATGGCTGCGTTTTTGATAGAGACAATGCCGTAGGTAAGCTGCACAGCCAGCCCAGAAGGATCCAGGTGGATAATAATCCAACAAACATTAATAAGGAATGCTGGTAGCTCATCGTCAATGGATGTTCTAAATAATGTTCAAATGCCGGGCTGATAAGCACATAACCAAAAAATGCAATCAGAAAAGAGCCGGCAAAGAGTATGGTACTCTCCAGGCCCATTTGCATAATCAGATTCTTTCGGCTTGCACCCAATACTTTGCGGATTCCTATCTGCTGTGCGCGTTTTAAGGCATGGGCAAAGCTCAGGTTGATGTAATTGATACTGACCAATACAAGGATCAAGAGCGCTATTCCAGCCAGCAGATAAATATCCTGCATCGGATTCTCCCATCCTGTAATACTTAGTAAGTGTATGTCTTTGATGGGCTCAATGATAAGATTGTGTCCTTTCGCCCAGTCATTCAGTTTCTGTGCATTGTACCATTTGTTTATTTTAGTTGAAAAGCTGTTAATGTCAGTTGTGCTTTTGAGTAATAGAAGCTGTGTTTGCAATGAACCAGTCTCTGCCGGATTGAATTCATTGACCTTAGGCATCAGCACGAGGGCTTCTGCCTGAAAGGAAGAATTATGGGGCATATCCTCAATAATGGCATTGACATAATAAGCTTCGGGCTCCCCTTCTTGTGGTTTATTGTAGAATGTGCTGCCGAGCACGTCTTTTCCGCCGAAGTGTTTTTGTACAGCGGAGGCTGTCAATGTGATATTTTTTGCTCCGGCAATGACTTGTTTCGGATTTCCAGCGATTATTTTTGCGTCAAAAAGATTGAAAAAACCACTGTCAATTTCCAGCGTATTGATTTCGGCTAGTCGCTTCGAGCGCTTGTTTATGGTTAATTTTGGTGAAAATGAATTGATTGAAGTATAGCCAAGCACCTCTGGAAAATTAGCTTTTAATGTGGCCGAGATACCTTCGGGAGCTCCTGAAATATTGTTTGTGACACCTTCCTTTGTTTCTTTGGGCACTATTCGCATTCGGTAAAGCTCATTGGAGTTGCTCCATTGTCTGTCGTAAGAAAGTTCATCAACGACAAGTGAACTGATCAACATAAATACGAACAAAGCAATGGTTAACCCAACGAGGTTTGATAGCGAATAGATCCGATTGTGTGTCAATGTCCGCCAGGCGGTTTTAAGATGGTTCTTTATCATACTGTTTATATGGATTGGTTTATGATATTATTCATCCCTTAATTTTTCGACCGGATTAAACCGGGTGGCCCGAAATACGATGAAGCCCACCAGCAGACCCAGCATGCTCAGCAGTATGCCCAGTGGCAACAGGTAGGTGAATGCATTGATTTCTATTCGGATGATATAGTTCTGTAGCCAGTGTTGCATCAGCATATAGCTTGATGGGACTGTTACCAAAATCGCCAACAAAAATATGCCATAGTACTCTTTCGAAAATAACAGCATCAAATGTGCTAAGGAGGCGCCCAGCACTTTGCGGATGCCTACTTCCTTGTTACGGAGATGAATCGATAGGGAGATCAGGCCGGTTAATCCCAACACGACGATCAAAAGTGAAACCGCGCTCGCGATCTGCGCCGCCCGGTGCAGTTGCAGTTCCGTTTCGTATAAACCTTTGATGCGGTCATCCATAAATTGATATTTAAATGGCGCATCCGGCATCAATTGTTTCCATTTCTTTTCCAGTCCTTGCACGGCGCTGGACAGTTGACCCGGTTTTAAACGGATACTTAGGTATCGGTATTGGAAACTTTCACGGATATCTGTCCAGGCGATCGCCGGAGATGCCTGATGGAGAGAATTTGCGACAAAGTTGTCGGTAACCCCTACAATGGTCATCTTATCTTTTGGATCATTTAGTGCGATCTGCTGACCGATCGTACTTTGAGCATCACTGAAACCAAAATCTTCCATGGCTTTTTTGTTGATAACAACGGGTCGATTAGTGGTACCGGTCACCGCATTTTTCGGTAAAAAGGTGCCGGCCAATAAGGGGATTTCATAGGTTTCCAGAAAATAACCGTCACTGGTAATGCGTTGTACCTGTACGTCCGTGTCGTTGTTATTGCCAAAAGCCGGTTGCATATTGAAGCCTAATAACCCAGGGGTTTCATAGGAAAGACTCACGGACTTAACCGCTGATTCCTGCAGCAGCTCATGCCGGATGGTCTCCATTTTCCGGATACCATTTTCAGACCAGTCCCTTGGTGCCTGTACCGTCAATAGATAATCCTTGTTGTATCCTAAATTACTGTTTATGAATAGATTGACCTGTTTGGAGATAATCAGGGTACAGACCAGGAGGAGCAGGGCAACGGCAAACTGAAAGAACAGTAGCACTTTTCGAATCAATTGCTTGTCACCCAATGCGGAGAACTGATTTTTTACCGAGGGAAGTATCTTGATATTGGACAGTTTAATTGCCGGATATAGTCCCGCCAGCATACCGACCACTATAGTCAACAGGCCTAATAAACCAAAAAAATAGCCCGGTAAATTGATCAGAGACGGCAGCTCGCGCATCAGCACATGTGCAAACAAAGGGTGTACCATGCAATACATGGGTAGACTGATCAAGGCTGCAATAGCTACGATAAGAATATACTCTGTCAGCAATTGTCTTACCAATTGTAATCTGGAAGAACCCATAATCTTGCGCACACCGATTTCCTTCAATCGTGTAATATGCTGTGCAATACTAAAATTGATAAAGTTGATGATGGCCATGACCAGGATAAAAATGGCTATCCAGATTAACGTCTGAATCATCTTGCGGACAGCGCCCTGATTATCATCTAAATAATAGCTTTTCAACGGCTTTAGGTCGGGGCTGTATTGGCTGGCGAATTCCTGATCGGTGTTTTTATGCACCAGCGTTTGAATCGCCGCATCCAGTTGTTGTGTCGTCACCCCGGCTTTCAATTCGAGGTAACCTGCAATGTAAGGATTATTCCAGTTATCCACGGATCTGCCGAAGTATTGTTCGTTGGCAATGGGCAGGAAGATATCGGAATGCATATCCTTTGTTAGATCCATGACCGCATTTTGTACGGTAGTTTTTATAATGGCAGTAATTTCAAAATCATGTTTTTCGCCTTTGAAATTTTTAATCTGCAAGGTTTTTCCCAGAACATTTATGTTTCCAAAATATTTTAAGGCGGCCCGGTCAGTGATCACGACAGAAAAGGGGTTGTTCAGCGCGGTCTTGGGATTGCCCGCTAAAAGCTCAAAACCAAACATGGTCAAAAGGCTAGGATCTCCGAGTGCCATTCCTTCTTCATGGATCGTAGCACCATTGGCGATAATACCTGTCAATCCATCGATACGATAATAGTTGGCCACCAAATCCGGATAGTCTTCATAGAGGGCTTTGGGTAGTGCTCCAATCGTGGTCAAATTGATTCCAAAACCTTCCTTCTTATACTTGCTCTGTAATAAAAATTGCTGATCTATATTTTTGATTTTACTATTTACCCGATGAACATCCCACATATAGGCCCCGACCAGCAGTAAAAAGGTAATGCCAAGAGTCAATCCGATCAGGTTGATCAGGTTTTGAATTTTCTTCTTTCGAATATTCCGCCAGGCAATCTTGAAGTTTGTAAAAGTCATTGTCACTTGTATAAGGGTTATTTCCGTCACCGCATAAAGACCGGATGCCAGCTTCGGTTTTCGCTAGTTTTTGTATCCTAATACAAATCCTTAGCCAAATAGGTATGTTGTTGTGAGTGAATGTATTAATATGCTTTCAGTTGAAGGGACTGTTCGATTTCGGACAGTCATTGTACAGCGGTGAACACCTTGATATCGTTGATTTTCTGGACGAATAACAAATAATAAAATAGGTGAACAGGAAAAACTCATTGGAAAAATTCAATAGCAGAGAAGCGATCGGCGGTATCGGATGAACAGTTTCATTTTATAGATTAGACACTGTAATTTTCAATCGTGAAAAAGCTTTTTACCAGTGTGTTATTTCCAGTCCTCAATTTGAAAAGTGACCTTGCTCATTAGGAAGAGGAATAGGAAAACGAAATGTTCGGTTCTCTCAATTTGATTTGTGCTATGCCTAATTTGGAAGCGCCGATCGCTTATTGGATTTGCAGAAACGCTATTTGAATATGCTATTTGTTTAATTAGCGAAACGCAGTATCTTCATCGCATTCAGCTTCCGCTCCATTGAAAAATTGAATACCCAATATGTAATTGGCAGCCGCTCAATTGCTTTCTGTTTTTTCGGGTCAAGACTTTGCGCAGTTTCAAGTGTATTTTTCAAAATATAATATGTTTTTTGATTTTTCAAATTATCCTAGGGCGGCTGATACAGGATCTTTCTATTTCGGAAAAGGATGTTTATCGGTCCATAACGCAATATTTACTACAGATTGCTGTTCGAAATCAACTAAAATAAGGGGTAAAATTGTCCCAAAATCTTTTTTGTACTTCCTGCATTTTGGGACAATTTTACCCCTGTCTCCGAGCCTCCTGACTGTATCTTTGCTTATGGAAATAATTTTATCTGAAACATTTAATTTTAAAAAAGATGAGTCAAGTTACACTTAATGAAAGAGGGCATAAAGATGCCGGGTTAATGCAGGTGGCGGAACAGGTGTTGAGCAAAATGGCTGCTGAAACCGAACTGTTTGCAGCCCCTGTACCCGCATTGTCAATTTTGGAGGAAGCGCTCGTTGCATTCCGGAATGCCGCAACGGAAGCCTATTATCGCGACACACGTGCTATACTGATCCGTAATCAAAAAAGAGCTGAACTGGCGTACGTATTGAAAGAACTGGCTAAATATGTAGATACGATCGCCAATGCTGATCCGACGATTATTTTAGCTGCCGGTTATGCTGTCAGAAAATCCAAAACTTCTTATGGAGGAGTGGTTCCCAAAGTGGAGCGACTAATCGCCCGTCCCGAAGAGGTGGGTAGTGGACGCGTGAAGCTAAAAACACAACGATGGCGGGGGGCACGCATGTATCAGTATCAGTTCCGCATCAAAGGTCAAAATGTAGACTGGAGCACACAGCTCTGTTCTAAAAGCAGCTGTATTATCGATGGGTTGGAGTCCTTTCGTGAATATGAATTTAGGGTCTCCTATATCGGAATAGACCCGACTCCAAATTATAGTGATATCATCAGCAGTTATGTACTTTAGACAAACCTTATTCGAATACGGAGCATCGGAAAGGAGTGTCTGTTCAAATCCCAGCATTTTCGCTGTAATTTGTTGACAGCTTCCTTTCCTATTCGTCCCGTAAACTATCAACAGGATTGGATGTGGCCGCTTTTATTGCTTGGAGGGATACCACGGCAATCGTTAACATAAGTCCAACACAGAAAGCGGATGCAAAGATCCACCAGCCCATACTGATCCGAAAAGGGAAATTGTCCAGCCAGCGGTTCATAAGATAATACGCAAGTGGTGTAGCAAGTAAAAAAGCAATTGTTATCCATTTAAAGAAATCTTGTGACAACAATACAATAATACCTGTTACCGAAGAACCTAACACTTTTCGGATTCCGATTTCTTTTGTCCGTTTTAGGATGTTAATGGAGAGCAGTCCCAAAAAACCGAGCATACTGATGCTTATCGCGACGATAACGGCGATCCAGATTAGTTTTTCCAGTAATACTTCTTTCTTGTAGAGCTGAGCAATCTGCTGATCATAGAATTTGTATTGGAACACTTCATCGGGATACCAATTTTTCCATTGTTGCTCCAGATCTTTCACGAGCAGTTGGTGATCGGTACCCTTCAGTTTAATCGCTACATTTTTTAACCGCGTTTCATTATACCCAATTACGGTAGGGGAGATGGGCTCGTTCAGCGAATTGGTGCTAAAGTCCGCAACAACTCCTACAATTGTTCCTACTTGTTCTTCGTTCAGCCCACCGGCGTTTAAAGACTTGCCGATAATATCATTAGGATCTTTATAGCCCAATGCGGTAGCCATATTTTGATTGATCAGAAATTCAGGTTTCTGGGGATTGTCGTTGAAATTTTTTCCTGCCAATAATTTGATGTTAAAAGTGCTGATATAAGCAGAATCCCCGATAGCGTATCGGGCAGGCCATTTTTCCCATTCTGTTCTGTTGTCAAACTGGATGGTTCCGCCCCATACCTTTTCAGATGAAGGTGGATTATCGCTAAAAGTGTACGATTGAACATCGGTTCTATTGCTGATGAAATGAGCGATTTTCGCTTTTGATTGGATCATTTTTTTTGTGAACGGAAGCAGGATAACCTGCTCCCTGCTGAATCCAATATCTGTGTTTTTGAGGTGATTTACCTGTAAGACAATAACAAAAGTGGCGATCAGCAGCGTCATGGCGATCATATTCTGAAAAACAATAAGCGTTTTGCGACTAAAGTTCCAGGGGCCTATGGTCAGCTTTTTCAATGCCTGCTGGATGTCCATCTTATTGACAAAAATGAGGGGATAGATGGAGGTCAACAGGCTCGTTAAAACCCAGATGATACCAATGATAGCTATAAATGACCGAGGATGGACAATCTGTACAGGTTCATGTGGAAAAAGAGCCTGGTTTGCCCAATTGGAAAAGATCAGCAATAAAACTAAAGCGAAGATAATAGCAGCAGCGGTCAGGATCAGGGTTTCGATCAGAAACTGAATGTAGAGTTGCCTTTTGGAACAACCCAGTACCTTTCTCACGCCCATTTCTACACTGCGGTTCATTTGTCTGGCAAAGGTGATGTTGCTGTAATTGACCAATGCCATGATACTGACTCCGATGGCAATTGCGACCAGGATACTCAGAAGTGTACGTTGTGTTCCCTTTCCGTAATCTGTGTCAAAATGGTAACTTGTTAAGGGCAGGAGTTTATAACTGAATGTCTGTAGTACATCTTTGTGCCAGTACTTGGCAACCAGCGCATGTATGGCTTGCTCGACTGTATTTTTATCGGCGGCGTTTTTTAAGGTGACAAGGATATTATTGCTTGAGTTGGAGTAGCCCCAATTATTAAAGAACCCGTCGTTTTGAGGGATTTGCCATAAAGTAGAAACAGAACTTTGCGAAAAATAGATTTCTGAACGGAAGTCTGAATTTTTGTTACGGTCATCTATGATACCCACAACTTTCACTGGAAATTTGCTGTCGACCAAGATCGTTTTGCCCAAGGGGTTATCGTTATTAAAATAAGTTTTGGCCATTGTTTTGGTCAACGCGACGGTATTGGGCTGATCCAGATCTTTTGGGGATCCCGCTAACCAGGGGAAATTTAAGGTGTTGAAATATTCCGATGAAACAAAAGCGGCTTTGCCCTCCGTTTTATACAACTGATCCGCTATCCGTAGCGTAAGGTCTTTATTATCCATATACAATGCTGTTCGTTCCACTTGTGGAATTTCACGTGAAATAGCATTGTACATGGCATAGGATCCGCCTTTGCTATGTTCGACCTGCTCTAGTTTCAGATCCTGTACGACTAGAAAGGTAAGTTCTTTATCGGTATGAAACTGATCAAAACTATATTGGAAGCTATTATAGCTATAGATAAATAAACTACATGCAATTGCCAGACCTAAACCAGCAATTGTTAAAAAGGTATAGTAGCTATGTTTCAATAGTTGTCGTAGCGCTGATCTGAAATATGTTTTAATCATAATTTTATTGTGTTGCGTTTACAATATCATTGTTTTTGTCGTATAGGAGATTATTCCTCCCGCAGACTGTCAACCGGATTTGCCACAGCCGCCTTGATGGCTTGCAAACTCACTGTCAGCAGTGCGATCAATACAGCGATTAGTCCTGCAACGGCAAACATCCACCATTGCATTTCAATGCGGTAAGCAAAATTTTCCAGCCATTTGTACATCGCCCACCAGGCTATCGGTGAAGAAATCACGATGGCGATCAGGACAAGTTTGATAAATTCTGCTGAAAGCATCCCTGTAATACCGGGAACAGAGGCGCCGATGACTTTACGTATACCTATTTCTTTCCGGCGCTGATTTGCCGTAAAAATAGCTAATCCAAATAAACCCAGACAGGCGACGAAAATCGTCAGTCCGGCGAATATGCTTAACAATTTTCCTGTTTTGACTTCGGCCTGATAGGTCTGGGCATAGCGATCATCGAGGAAAGAATAGTTGAATGGAATATCGGAAGGGAACGAGTCGTAGACAGCTTTCAATTTTTTAATCAGGGCCTCGGTATCTTTTGTCTGTGTTTTGACAATCAGGCTCCCAGCTTGATCGCTCAGTACCATCACCAGTGGTGAAATGGGTTCGTGCAGCGATTTAAAGTGGAAATCTTTGACGACACCCACGACACGATAGGTTTTGTTATCCTTATTGGTCAATGTATGGCCAAGGCTTTTCCCTTTCCAGCCCAGATCTTTTGCTGCGGTTTCATTCACGATAATGGATAAGGTATCGTTCCCAAAAGCTTTCGAAAAATTTCGCCCCTCGTTAAGCTGCATACCCATCGCAGCAATATATTCCTCATCTATGTCATAACGCAGTGTTTTCACCCATTTTTCTGTATTTCCGTCCGGATAGACAAAGAAGTTATTGTTGTTAGTTTCTCCAGCGGGCAGGTACGATGAGCGGGAGATATGTTTTACGCGGCTATCTTCGGATAGCAGCTTGACGTAAGTTTTTTCATTTTTGCCCAAGGGCCAGCTCTGGATCACAATGACATTCTCCTTTTCATAGCCTAATTTGATATTCCGCATATAATCGAGCTGTCGGATGACAACCACGGTGCAGAAAATGAGTCCCACGGAAATCATAAACTGAAAGACCACAAGGCTGCTCCTGAGATTGAATCGTTTTGTAGATCGCAACAAACGCCCTTTTAATACGGTCAAAGGATTGAAAGCAGCTAGATATAGAGCCGAATAAGTACTCGAAAATAGACCGACCAATAATCCGAATGCGAGCAGGAGGGGGATTATGCGGGCAAAATCGAGCTGTTGAATGGCAATGGACTTACCCGATAATTGATTAAATAGGGGAAGGGCCAATAAAACAATGCCGACTGCCAGAAACAGAGCTAGATAGGTCAGCAGGATGCCTTCGAAGAGGAACTGACGGATCAGGCTTTGCCTGTCGGCGCCGAGTACTTTCCGTACACCTACTTCCCGACTTCTCCGGAAACCACTGGCTGTAGATAAGTTCATAAAATTGATCGTCGCAATCAACAGCATAAACAATGCTATGGCACTAAAAATATAAATATATCGGATATCACCCGATGGACTGAGATCGTAGCCAAAATTGGAGTGCAGATGGATATCGGTCAGGGGCTGCAAATAGAGACCTATTGTATTGCCTGATTTTTTGTAATCCTCGTAACTCATTCCGAACCCGGCCATAAATTGAGCACCGACATGTTTGTCAAATAGGGTCGCTAAGTTTTTTTCCAGATTTTTTAATGAGGTATTTTCTGCAAGCAGTGCATAGGTATAATATTCGGATGTCATCCAGGAGTTTGAACGGGAGTCCTCCAGCGCCGTCATTGAGGTGAAAATATCAAAATGGAAGTGCGAGTTGCTGGGGATATCCTTCATTACTCCGGTAATTTTTAGCCTATTTTGGTCGCCTTTTATGGTGAGATCCCTACCTACGACATCTGTCGTTCCAAAATATTTGCGTGCCATGGATTCAGATATGACCGCAGTATAGGGCATCTTCACTGCTGTATTAGCATCACCTTTGATAAGGGGCAGGGTAAATATTTTAAAGAAAGAGGCATCAACATAGGCCATCTGTTCATCACGAAAAATCTTATCACCAACCAAAAATAAGGGAGCCCCACCTTGCCTCAAACGTGCTGTCTCCTGTACTTCGGTTAGTTCAGCTTTCATTGTGGCCGCCACCGGGGGCATGACATGAGCCTCATTCATCGTTCCCCCTTTTACCGTACCGCGGAAGACCACGCGTACAATTCGATCCGCATTTGTATTGAAACGGTCAAAACTGAACTCATCAGCAACATATAGGCTTATCAGCAAACAGATTGCAATACCCAAGGCTAACCCAGTGATATTGATGATCGAGGTGGAAGAATTTCTTCTTAGATTCCGCCACGCTATTTTTAGATTATTCTTTATCATAATCGGGCTGTGTTGGTTATTACTATTTATTTTATTCGTCCCTTAAACTATCCACCGGATTGCTAAGCGCTGCTTTAATGGCTTGATAACTTATGGTTGCCATGCTGATTAATATTGCCATTAATCCTGCAATAGCAAAATAATGCCATTGGATCTGGATACGGTAACTGTAATCCTGCAACCATTTGTCCATGGCCCACCAGGCTATTGGTGAAGCAATCAGAATAGCAATTATCACCAATTTAATAAAGTCCACGGACAGCAAAGAGGTTACTTGTGCAACACTTGCGCCGAGCACTTTGCGCACGGCAATTTCTTTCATCCGGGTTTCGGCCATATATGCGATCAATGCGAGAAGACCGAGACAGGAAATAAAGATAGTCAATCCTGCAAATACCATAGAAAGCGTGCCGATTGCTTTTGTTTCTTTAAATTTCTGCTCATAAGTTTTGTCGATAAACTGGTATTCAAAAGGATAGTCCGGATTGAATTTTTTAAAGATTGATTCAATTGTTTTCAAATTTTCTGCAATGCCGCGATTCGTATTCAAACGATAATGAATCGTGGTAAACCAGGCCTGTGGTCCTAAGATCACCATGGGTTTATTATCGCCAAATGGAGAGCCCATTATAAAATCTTTCACGACGCCGACAACGGTCCATTTTGTGCCGTCGCCATCTACAATGCTGTTTATCGGGTTTTTAAGATGCAGGCTTTTTACTGCAGATTCATTTAAAATCAAAGCGGTACTATCGGTCGCAAATTTATAGATATCGATATCGCGACCTTGGATGAGGGTAAGACCAAGGTTTTTTACAGCATCAGCATCGGTACTAAAACGGTTGTAAGAAATTCGTTTGTCTTCTTCGGTTGGTGTACCGGATGTGAATCCCCAACCATTGCTGTACATATCTGTAACAGGGGACATATTTTTTGATACGGAAACAACCGCATTGCTAGCTAACAATTCGTCCCGCAGGAGTTTATAATTCTTTTCCAAATCTCCTTTCAGACTGGAATATAATAAACCGTTTTCATTATAGCCGCGTTCGCGTTGTTTTGTGTATTGAATTTGTTTGGTAACCACTACCGTAGCGATAATTAATACAATGGCTAGACTAAATTGAATTACGACCAAGATCGAACGAACGCTAAGTCCTTTGGTTTTGGAAATAAATTTACCTTTTAATGTCTTGATAGGTTGAAAAGAGGAAAGGAAAAAAGCAGGATAAATGCCAGCAAGTATTCCAGTGAATACCGCAAATCCGATCAGAAATAACCAAGTCCACAAGTTTAATAAGGATAAGTTGAGCTGCTTTCCGACGAGTTCGTTAAAGAAAGGTAGCACAATAAAAACAAGTACTGTGGCTAGTATCATTCCGATCATACTAATCAGTATGCTTTCCGTCAGAAATTGAATTATTAATCCCATTTTATTTGCACCAACTACCTTTCGTACCCCTACTTCCTTCGCACGACGCTCTGAACGGGCAGTGCTTAAGTTCATAAAATTGATGCTGGCAACCAACAATATAAAAATACCGATCCATACAAAGAGCCTGACAATATCAATACGTCCGGAAGTGTAATTACCTCCTTTTCCGCTATTATAAAGGAAAGAGTCCTTGAAAGGAAATGCAAAAATCTCTCCGGTATACTTTGCAGATTGGTTACCTTCGGCTCTGTTGACTGTGTTAATATGATCTCTCGAATATGTCCTGATCTTGGTATTGAAATCTGAAAGCGAGCTTCCTTTTTTTAATAAAATATAAGTGCTTATCGAATTATTACCCCAATTGTCATCAACGTAACCGATTGTTTTTGCATATGCAAAAGGAAGCAGTATGTCAAACTTGAAACTTGAATTGCTGGGTAAATCTTTGAGTACCGCCTGTACGGTGACTTGGTTGACAGAATCGATTTTCACTGATTTTCCAATGGGTTCTTCATCTCCAAATAAAGCTTTAGCATAACTTTCTGTGAGAACAAGACCTTTAGGACCGTCAAACTGAATATTATTGGATCCTTTGACGAGGGGTAATGAAAACATGTTAAAAAATCCGGGATCGACAAACACTGTCTTCGCAATTATTTTTTTGTCACCGAATGTGGTCAAGAATTGATTGCCTTCATCATATCGTGTAAATGCTTCAATATCCGGGAAATCAGTTGCCATTGATGGGGCCATTATCTTGGGGGTGTATGCCCATGCTGATTTTTCACCCTGAAATTCATCCCGATTACTAATAATATAAAGACGGTCACTTTTCTCATGGAACCGGTCCATGCCTAACATGTTCTGTAACCACAGTGCGATAAGTAAAGCACCTGCCATACCAATAGCCAAACCGAGAATATTAATTGCCGAAAAAGCTTTGTTTTTTAACAAATTCCGCCACGCGATTTTGATGTATGTCTTGATCATGTTGTTTCTGCTAAATATAATAACGGATAATTATTCGTCCCTTAAACTATCCACCGGATTGCTAAGCGCTGCTTTAATGGCTTGATAACTTATGGTTGCCATGCTGATTAATATCGCCATTAATCCTGCAATAACAAAGTAATGCCATTGGATCTGGATACGGTAACTGTAATCCTGCAACCATTTGTCCATGGCCCACCAGGCTATTGGTGAAGCAATCAGAATAGCAATTATCACCAATTTAATAAAGTCCACGGACAGCAAAGAGGTTACTTGTGCAACACTTGCGCCGAGCACTTTGCGCACGGCAATTTCTTTCATCCGGGTTTCGGCCATATATGCGATCAATGCGAGAAGACCGAGACAGGAAATAAAGATGGTCAATCCTGAAAATAGCATTGAAATCGTCCCAATAGACTGCGTCTCCTTGAATTTAGCCTCAAAATTTTCGTCGATAAAATTATATTCAAATGGATATTCCGGATTGAATTTTTTAAAGATTGCTTCGATGGTTTTTAAATTTGCTGCAGTACTGTTGTTTGGATTTAAGCGATAGTGGATATTTGTAAAAAAAGATTTAGGCCCAAAGACGACCATTGGATAACTTGCTGCAAATGGAGATTCCGTAATAAAATCTTTGATTACCCCAACGACGACCCAATCCTGACCGTCACCGTTTATTGTTTGCCCAATGGGATGCTGTAAACGCATCTGTTTGACCGCTGTTTCGGTCAGTAGCATGGCATTGCTATCTGTTGGATATTTGTATATATCTATATCTCGTCCAGCAACAAGTTTAAATCCCAGCGTTTTCACGGCACCGGCATCGGTACTGAAACGGTCAAAGGAGATTTTTTTATCGCTCTCTGTGCTTCCTTGCCAAGAAAAGCCCCAGCCATTGCTATAACGATCCGTGACCGGGGACATGTTTTTGGACACTGATATCACCGCATTGCTGGCCAACAATTCATTTCGAAGGGTTTGGTAGATCTTTCCGTTGTTAAGTTTGCCTGTAAATCGGGTCGCAGCAAGCCCATTGTCATTATAACCGCGGTCCCGATCCTTGGTATGCTGGATCTGTTGCGAAACGATGACGGTCGCTATGACCAAGATAATTGCAAGGCTGAATTGGACGACAACTAGGATAGAGCGGACACTGAGCCCTTTGTTGTACGTATTCAATTTCCCTTTTAATGTTTTCAAGGGTTTAAAGGAGGAGAGAAAAAAAGCAGGGTAACTTCCCGCCAATACACCAGTTAAAAAGGTGAAGCCAATTAAGAACAGCCAGGTATTAACAGAAAGGATGGAGATCGTGAGGTTTTTTTCAACCAGATTATTAAAAGCCGGAAGAACCAACACGATAGCTACGAGCGCGAGTATCGTTGCGCCAATACTGATAAGGATACTCTCGACAATAAATTGTAGAATAAGACTTTTTCTTTGTGCACCGACTACTTTACGTACGCCGACCTCTTTGGCTCTTCTCTCGGAGCGGGCGGTACTGAGATTCATGAAATTGATACAGGCAACAAGTAAAATAAAAGCACCGATCCAGGTAAATAAATGAACTAACTGGATCCGCCCGGCAGTGTAAGCGCCATTTTCACTTTTGTTATAGAGGTAAGTGTCTTTGTATGGAAATGCAAAGATTTCGTTTGTCGACTTGATTTCGTTATCCCCTACATTGATATGGTTCTGGCTGAAAAGTCTAATTTTAGAATTTAAGTTTTCCAATGTTACCCCTTCCCGTAGCAGCACATAGGTATAGGTTGAATTGTTAGACCAATTTTCATCTACGAAGCCCATTTTCTTGGCCAGATCCCATGATAGCAAATAATCAAACTGTATACTGCTGTAGCTGGAAGGATCTTTTACGATCGCTTGGACGGTTACCAAATACTTTGATTCTATTTTGATCGTTTTTCCTATTGGATCATGGTCACCAAAAAGAGCCTTCGCATATTGCTCCGTAATGACAACTGAATTCGCATCTTTAAGTAGATTGGTTTTATTCCCTTTAAGTAATGGATAGCTGAACATATTGAAAAAGCCGGGATCGACAAAGCTGGCGCTTGAAACTAAATTTTTATCACCGTAGCTCGTTAGAAATTTATCATCTTGCTCGATACGCGTAAAACTTTCGATTTCAGGGAAATCACTTTTCAGTGTAGGTCCCATTATTTTAGGTGTATTTGTCCAGGCTTGTAATTCGCCTTGGTAAATGTCTCTATTACTAATAACATAAAGACGGTCACTTTTCTCATGGAACCGGTCCATGCCTAACATGTTCTGTAACCACAGTGCGATAAGTAAAGCACCTGCCATACCAATAGCCAATCCGAGAATATTAATTGCCGAAAAAGCTTTGTTTTTTAACAAATTTCGCCACGCGATTTTGATGTATGTCTTGATCATGTTGTTTATCTTGAAATAATTATTCGTCCCTTAATGTATTCACCGGATTGTGATTTGCCGCTCTAATGGCTTGTGAACTTACTGTCACGAAGGCGACAGCCAAGCCTGCTAATGCAAAAATCCACCACTGTATTTCTATTCGGTAAGAGAAATCCTGCAGCCATTTATTCATTGCCCACCATGCAATAGGTGAAGCAATTAGAATAGAAATAATAACAAGCTTGACAAAATCTTTGGATAGCATCGCCGTAATTCCGCTTACTGAGGCGCCCAGTACTTTACGAATACCAATTTCTTTGGTCCTCAGCTCGGCGATATATGATGCTAATCCAAATAAACCTAGACAGGAAATAAAGATCGCTAGCCCCGAAAAGATGAAAGCGAGCTGGGCTGTTTGTTGTTGGTCTTTGAATTTAGTGGCAAATTTTTGATCGACAAATTGATACTCGAAGGGATACGCGGGATTGAATTTTTTAATAATTTGTTCGATTTTTTTGAGCTGGTCGCTCATCGAAGCATTGGGATTTGTACGGATAACCAAATTGAATAGTGCTGTCTTATTCGCGTATATAAGCATGGGTTTTACCGGATTATAAGGAGAACCGCTGATATAGTCGTTTATTACGCCCACGATGGTATAGTTTCTGTCTCCCCATTTGAGATAACTTCCGATTGGATTTTCCAACTTCATTTCTTTGACGGCAGCTTCATTCAGCAGTGCAGCGGTACTATCTGCGGCTAATCTTGCATAATCGATATCACGTCCTGCTATGAGCTTTAATCCGAGTGTTTTGACAAAGTCACTTTCCGCTCTTCCCAGATCAAATCCCATTTTTTTCTCTTGCTCAGGAGTAGCTCCTGCCCAGGAAAAACCACCCCAGGAATTTCCAGAACTACCAGTGATGGACAATCCTATCCTTGTGACGGCTGTAGCCACTCCATTATTGATCAATTCTGATCTGATCGCCTCATAGTTTTTCCCTAAATCACCTTCCATTCCGATTTCGAGCAATTGAGCGGTATTATAACCAATATCTCGTTGTCCGGCATATTCAATTTGCCGCCTGACGACAATGGTAGCAATTATCAGGATAACAGCTATGCTAAATTGAAAAACAACCAATAATTCCCGAAAACTTAATGAAAACTTTTTTGACCGCGCAAATATTTTTAATGATTTAATGGGTTTGAAAGCGGACAGTACAAATGCCGGATATAATCCAGCCAATAGTCCCGTTATGAGGATAAAGCCTATCAACGACAGCCATATTGTTGTATCTGAGAACGAAAAGGTTAACGGTCTATCTAAAATCTTATTAAATAACGGGAGCGTAAGCTTAGTCAATACTATCGCGCTTAAGCCTGATATAAATGCTAGCAGGACTGATTCTGTAAGAAATTGGACAATTAAATTGAGACGTCTGGCTCCTACAACTTTACGTACAGCAACTTCCTTTGCTCTTTTTTGGCTGCGGGCGGTACTAAGATTAATAAAATTAATGCAGGCAATCAATAATATCAATAGACCAATTCCTGCAACCAGTTTAACCTGATCAATCTTTCCCCCAACTGGAATACCTTGTTCGAATCTGGAATACAGATGCATTTTGGACATTGGATACAGAAACAGCGATCCTTTTAGCTCCTTGTTGGATTTTTTTTCGATAATATTGATGAGCTTATTATTGAAAGCCTCAATATTGGTTCCCGATTTTAATTGCACGTAGGTTGAGAACGTAATTGTATTCCAATTTGGTGAATATTTACTAGCATCAGCTAACGGGATCAGATAATTAAAATCGAAATTGGTATTACTTGGCAAATCTTGCATAACAGCAGAAACTTTATAAGGTTCCTTATTGTCGAGCGTAATGGTTTTATCCAATGGATCGATATTACCAAATATACTTTTTGCTAAGCTTTCTGTTAAAATGATATTCTTTGTTTCTGCTAGGGCCTGATGATTATTTCCCCGTCGAAGTTTGAAATCAAATAGCTGTAGAAATGACGGGTCTACCTCGTTTCCTTTTGATTTGATTTTTTTATCATCAAACGACAGTAGTCTGTTTGTACTAAAATACATGCGAGCTGCGCGTTCTACTTCCGGATAATCTTCTAATAGGGCAGGAGCTGCTCGCCCTGAGGTGACGTCCATTAGACTTATTTTTCCCTCATCATTTTGATATTTATTCCAAAGTTTATACAGGCGATCTTTATTGCTGTAAAAATTATCGAATTGCAACTGGTTTTGCACCCATATGCCAATAATCAGTACAGCAGCCATACCAATGGAAAGCCCAATGATGTTGATTGCAGAGTAGCCTTTG
Source organism: Sphingobacterium sp. DR205 (assembly GCF_011064245.1). NCBI lineage: Bacteria > Pseudomonadati > Bacteroidota > Sphingobacteriia > Sphingobacteriales > Sphingobacteriaceae > Sphingobacterium > Sphingobacterium sp. DR205. Next base: position 1,140,174 of record NZ_CP049333.1, read on the forward strand.
CTTTTCCACAAGTTTCGCCATGCAATTTTAAGGTAATTCTTTATCATCGAATTGATATTTTGAATTTTTCATAATTTACTAGTCCATAATCCATTTATCCAAATGGATAGCTGTATTCATGGTCGTGCACAATAGAAAATGGTTAATTCAATTCGTTTGCCATAAATGTAATCTTTTGATTTTTAGGGTTTTGTTCTGGTTTTTTTTAAACCTAAATGTTCGGAAACGGACAGTTTGGTGTCCGTCCCCGAACAAATTGGTCTTATTCGCTTCTTAATGTTTTCACGGGGTTTGCCCAGGTTGCTTTGATCGCTTGATAACTAACTGTCAACAAGGTAATGACTAAGGCTGTTAAGCCTGTAACCGCAAATACAGTCCAGGTAATTGATATACGATAGACATAATTTTCAAGCCAAGATTCCATTAGGAGATAAGCCAAGGGGGCAGCAACAAGAAATCCGATCAATGTTAACCAGATGTATTCGGTACATAATAATCTCCATAAACCAAGTTCTGATGCGCCAAGAACCTTACGGATACCAATTTCTTTTTCACGTTGCTCGGTTAGAAATGCCACCAGAGCATATAGTCCAAGACAGGAGATCAGTATGGCGAGCCCCGTAAAAATACTGGTCAGGCTTTTGATCATTTCCATTTGCTCAAATTGCTTGGCGTATTCTTTATCTGTGAATGCATAATCAAAGATGAGATCTGGATCAAAGCGATTGAATTGTTGTGCGATTGCTTTCATTGTCTGACTGATATCTTGCTGTTCATTCAGTCTGAGTGTTATTTTATTTTTTGGTAGAAAATCAAGAAAATAGGCTGTTGGCGTAATCGACTTAAATGGGGATTCAGATAAGGTATTCTGTATAATACCGATAATTGTGTAGTTAATCCCTCTTTTAGACAATTGTTTGCTTGTCAGATCTGTAACCCCCATAAATTTGGCCGCAGCTTCATTGATGATTACTCCCGTGGAATCTGTCTTAAAATCCTTGGAGAAATTTCTTCCCTTCAAAAAATTCCATTGTACAGTGTTGGCAAAGTTTTCATCTACGGTGAAAATGCCCATAATGGATCCTTCCTTTGTTTCATTCCCCTGCCAGTTAAAACCACCGCCAGTTAAAGTGAGCTTATTGACAAAACTCGAAGTGAGTGATGCCTCCTGAATCAGGCCTTGATCAATCAATTCTTTTCTTAGGATCTCAAAGTTTTTGGAAATTAACTGACTGCTGCTAGTAACGTTTACTAAGTTTGAACTTTTATAACCGATCGGACGGTCTTTTGTATAGTGCAATTGTTTGATCACCAGATAGGTTGCAATCATCAAAAAGATGGAAATCGCAAATTGTACAACAACCATTCCCTTTCTGGCATTGAATCCTCTTTTGCCGATGTTCATCTTTCCTTTGAGCGCAAGGATCGGATTAAAAGAGGATAAGAATAGCGCAGGGTAAATTCCAGCCAGGATTCCAACAGAGAAAATCCCCAAAAAGGAGTATAGGTAGAATTGAATACTCGTAAATGGAATAGCTAATGTGGTTTTGGTAATGGCATTTATCCACGGAAGAAGCAAAGTGCTTATTATAAGCGCTATCAGAAAAGCACAGGATACGGACAGGATGGATTCAACTAAAAATCCGGTAATCAGTTGCCGGCGGTTGACACCGACCGATTTTAAAATACCAATTTCCTTTCCTCTTTTTAAACTTCGGGCCGTACTGAGGTTAATAAAATTGATACTGGCCAACAAAAGAATAAACACACTGATCCAGGCAAACATCCAGACATATTGAATCTGTCCACCGACATTTTTACCATTTTTGAAAGCGTCATAGAGATGCCATTTGGACATGGGGTGCAACAGAATCTCGGGGTTGATATCCGTCAGATTTGTTCTAAAGATGCTGGTTAGTTTATGCTCTATCCCGGGGATATTTTGCGGGTTTTCGATTCTACCAAAGGTACTAAAGAAGCAGTTTGACCATTTTTCGTCTATGCCTTCATTTTTACGGAGGTAATCTACAAACGGCAAAATATACTGCAACCCGTGAAAAGTGTTGTTTTCAGGTATATCTTTATAAACTCCTTGTATCGTATATTGTTCCTTCCCGTTGAGCTGAATAGTTTTCCCGATCACATCAGCCGATCCCATTAGAGCGTTGGCCAATGATTCGGAGATAATGATGCTGGAGGTTGCCGTTGGAGTGAGCGTATTTCCCAGTACAGATTCGAACGAAAATAGTTCTGAAAATTTGCCCATTGCATAAAAGCCAGAGGCATTCAGTTTCTTGTCACCGACTTTGATCGTATTACTTTCCATATCGGTGACCAATGCTAAATCTTGAATTTCATCGGTGAAATCTGATGCAATAACCTTAGCTAACGGAATGGGCGTGGAAGTCCCATCCGTAGATTTTTCACCATTGAAAGTTCCCGTCATCATCATCTGATAAATACTATCATGGTTTTCATAATGCTTGTTGAAGGAAAACTGTTTCGAGATCCACAGTGTACTTACCAATGCGACTGTAATTCCAAGGGATAATCCAAGAATATTGATTGCCGTATTTAGCGGGTTGCGTTTTAAATTTCTAAGTGCTGTTTTTAGGAATAATCGAATCATTTTATGGTGTTGTTTTTGGTCCTTAGATATAAGCTATTCATCGTGCAGACTTTTTACGGGATTGGCGTAAGCAGCTTTGATGGATTGGAAACTAACGGTAAATAATGCAATAGCAATTGTTATCCCACCTGCATATAAAAATATAGTCATGGGGAGTGTCGTTCTAAAGGCAAAGCCATTGAGCCAGTTTATGCTGAAATACAAAGCGATCGGTATAGCGATGACATTGGCCAGAATTACTAAGACTAAAAATTCCTTGTTTAATAGTTTTATAATGTTGAATACGGTGGCTCCAAGAACCTTTCTGATCCCAATCTCCTTGGTTTTGACCTGTGCGGTATAGGTACATAATCCCAGGAGTCCTAGACAGGAGATCAGGATAGCGATCAGTGCGAAGAAATTGAATAAGGTACCTTGTTTCTGTTCATTCGTATATTGCTTTTGGTAGCTTTCATCAAGGAAACTATAGTTCATAGGCATATCATCATAATAGTTTTTCCAGATCTGTTGCATTGAGTTCAAAGCAGATTTGGCTCCGGAAGCTGTTGTTTTGATATAAAGCTGCCAGCAATCTTTGGGGCTGTATTGGAATACCATCGGCTCAATTTTCTGCCTCGCGCTTGCATAATTAAAGTCCTTTACCACACCGATAATTGTTCCGGGAACAGTTCGAATCCGTAGGCGTGTGCCAATGGGATCTTTTAGTCCCATTTCGCGTACTGCCGTTTCATTGACAATAAAATGTGTTGAATCTGCTGTTGAGCCCGTAAAATTACGACCTTGCGTAAGTTTTATCTGAAAAAAGCTAAGCGCAGACTGGTCCGAATACGTAATATTGAACCAGAGATTTGATTTGCTGGGCTTTCCATCCCAATCGTTGTCTCCAGTGGAACCACCCCCATAGACCATATCCCGACCAAGACGGATAACGGCATCAATATCCTTGTTTTTTAGAAGTTCACTTTTGACTGCATCAAAATGCTTAGACATCTTTGGTGCCATGCCAATAGAAATAATATGATCTTTTTCATAGCCTAAATTTTGATGTTTTATGTAATCCAATTGGCGACCGATAACAATTGTCAGGGTAATCAGGATAATAGAGACTGTAAACTGCAAGACAACAAGTATTTTCCGTGCGCTGGAATTTTTTAGGGCAAACCGGCCTTTCAATACCTTAATCGGATCAAATTTCGATAAAAGGAGGGCGGGATATATACTGGTGAGCAGCAATGTACCGATGAGCATGGTCAATATGCTTGTCCATAGCGTAGGATTGCTGAGCTGCAGCGAAATATGTTTTCCGGAGAAGTTATTAAACAAAGGAAGGCAACTAAAAACGATTGCTAATGCCAGGGTTGAGGCAATGGTAAAGAGCAGAGTTGTTTCCAATATAAATTGGAAGAAAAGTTCCTTTTTTCCGGCCCCAATAATTTTACGAATACCCACTTCTTTGGCGCGGGACAAAGAACGTGCAGTAGAAAGATTGATATAATTGATGCTTGCGATGACAAGGATCATGATGGCTACGCCTATAAAAATTCGAACAGTGCCTATCCCCCCATCACTACCGTCCATCTGGTACAGATGTACCTTTGCCAGCGCTTGTGTAACATATGGTACAGGGGCATCTTCGGGTTTATTCCGTTCGTGTATGGATTGTAATTTTTGCGCGATAGTTGCCGGGTTGGCATCTGGTCTCAACTGTAGATAAGTTTCAAACGAAAAATTGGACCAATCTTCATCCATGGAGGATAGAAAGGTTTTATTGTCATAGGTCGTTTTGTTTTTGATATAAGCGTGTTCATTGAATCGCGATATCGGCAGTAAGACCTGAAATTGAAAGGTAGAGTTTTCCGGATAATCGGCAATGACGCCAGAGACAACACAGAGATCTTCAATGCCCAATATTACCGTTTTTCCAATAGGATTTTCATTGCCAAAATAGCGGTGTGCCGTACTTTGGGTGATCACAACGGAATTGTTATCGGGGAAAGGTCGCTTTGGGTCGCCTTGCATTAAAGAAAAGTCAAAAACACTAAAATAGCTAGGGTCCACAAATGCAAGGTTTTTTTCATTGAATCTTTTTTCCTTGTATTTTAGGGCGGCATCACCGATTTTAAATATGCGTACAGCATCTTGGACTTCAGGAATCTCCTTCTTAGCGGAGCTTCCGACAGGAGCAATGATGGACCCAGAGATCCGTTTTGATATGCCGGTGCCACCTTCTATACCAATTTTATAAATGGATCGATGATGTTTATGGAAGCGGTCATAGGATAGTTCATCCTGAATCCAAAGCAATAAGAATATCCCTACAACTAATCCTGCTGTTAACCCTAAAATATTAATGGCGCTATAAAACTTGTTGGAAAAAATACTACGCCATGCGGTTTTTATAAAGTTCTTTATCATTGTTTTAGGATTTAAGTCTTTAATTCATGTTATAAATGAAAGTTCAACTTGATCTATTCGTCTCTCAAACTATTTACCGGGTTAGCTTTTGCCGCCATAATACTTTTGGCTGATAGAACAACGCTTGCGAAAGCAATCAAGCTCAGGGCAGAAAAACCAAAAATCCACGGATTTATTGTAGTGCGATACACGAAATCATTTAACCAATTATGCATAAAATAATAAGCGATGGGAAAGGCAACCAAACAGGCTATGGCAACCAGGGAAAGTAAGTTTCGAAGCAGTAAAAATGTGATCTGGAAAACAGAAGCACCTAAAACTTTACGTATACCAATCTCTTTTGTCCTTTGATTGGCTGTAAATATCGCTAGCCCAAATAAACCTAATCCTGCAATAAATACAGAGAGCCCCACAGCCCAAGATAAGAGCTTAGAGAGCTGTTTCTCTTGTGTATAAAAGTTTTGAATAACCTCATTCAAAAAGCGCAGATCCAGTTCGTCATCAGGGAAAACCGATTTATAACTTAAAGTGATCTTGTCGATCGTGTTTTTCCAGTTTTCAGGATGCGATTGGTCCAATGCGATATGGAGTACATATCCTGTCTTGCTGCCTGTATACAGGACCGGTTTAACCCCTTGTCGTGCAGAAGCCAAATCAAAATCTTCCATTACACCAACGATGATATTTTGTCCATTTTCGAAGGTTTTACCGATGGCATCCTGAGGATTCTTGATATGCAGTAACTCCAGTCCTTTTCTATTGATCAACATTTCACTTGTTGAATCCCGTAAACGGACATTTCTTCCTGCTATAAGTGGAATTTTATAAACATCTAAATAGTTCTCATCACCCGACCGGCCATCGAAGGTCAGAGATTCCTTGTTTGGCGATTGATCGTAAGCGATTGCGGTAGTCATCCAGCCGTTCATTGCAGGGGCGATATTCCCAAAGCTGATGGCCTTGATATCTGTTAGCTTTTTGAGCTCGTTTTTAAGGATGACACCTTTCGCAGAGTTTTGGAAGGCCCCTGGGATGTAGATATTGACAATAGCGTCTTTCTGAAAGCCCATATCTTTATGGGTGACATAGTTGATTTGGCGAACGACAATAAGCACACAAATGAGAAAAGCCTGGGCCATGACAAACTGAAAGATGGTCAGTGCTTTGCGTAGCCACGAGCTGCGGGAAAGATTGGTGTTTTTTCCGAGCTGGTTTTTGAGCGCCAGTACCGGTGCATATCCTGTCAGTACCCAAGCAGGATAAAATCCGGCTAGTAAGGTCACTAAGATCAATTGCCCGAACAGAAAGAAAGCAATAACTGTTTTGTCCAAACGATCCAAATTTAAGTTTTTGGGAATAAATCCTTCAAAGACATGTAAGAATAAAGGAAGCAATAGTACAGCAAGTATCGTTGCGGATAAGGTAATAAGGAATGTTTCCAGTAGGAATTGTTTGATCAATGTCGCCTTAGAACTACCCAGTGTTTTGCGGATGCCAACTTCCTTGGCCCGTTCAATAGACTGAGCTGTGGATAGGTTGATGAAATTCACGGCTCCCAAAGCGAGGAGGAAAAAGGCCAGCAGGATCAGATTGCGAAGCGTTCCCGGGTGAGTAGCGTCATAGTTGAATCTCGTGTCAAAATGCACATCTGCCAACGCTTGTAACTCAAGTTTATCATTGATTTTCTCTCCTTCTTTATATTTATATTTTTGAAGGAGATTAGCGATATTGCGTTCCAGTAGATGAGGATTAGGTTGTGCTTTTGTTTTAATGAGCACCTGATGCGTGTCGGATATACTATTCCATGCGTCCCAGCTATACATATCTTTCAGACTATTGTTTTGTGGGATCGTTGATTCGGCAATGAAGCTGTCAAAATTAAAATCCGAATTATGTTGCGGGTTTTCAATTACTCCGGCCACTTGCAATGGAATACTATCTGCATAGATGACTGTCCTACCGATTACATCTGAGGGGGATTCCTTACCGTAAAATTTTTCTAAAGCCTTTTTTGTAAGCACAATATGGCCAGCTGTATTTAAGGTCTGGGCATTTCCAGCTAACCATTTATAGGGAAAAATATCGAAATATTGACTATTCGTAAAAACGATCTGTTGCTCTTTTGGAAAAACCTGAAATTTGTCTGTCGCCAAAGAAACCTTAAGTTTTTGTACATGGCTACGATAAATAGGAGCTACTGCTTCCAAGTTGGGCAACTCAGCCTGCATGGTGCGTACTAATGGTACATAAACACCGGCGTTTTTGAATTCACCGTTACTGACAACGCGATAGACCTGTTTTTGATTGGAAACATGTTTGTCAAAACTATAATCGTATTGGATCATTAAGAAAATAACAAGAGTCGCCGTAATACCAATCGCGAGACTCGTGATGTTGATGAACGTAATCAACTTATGTTTTTTTAAAAAACGGTAAGCTGTTTTAAGTGAATTTGCAATCATTGTTACTTCGTTTTTTGTTAATCAACGAGCAGCATCGCCGTTAGTTCAATCAGGAGGATTGGTATCAGGTGTTGCTATGCAAAGAGCTAGATCAATTCGTTTGCCATAAGTGTAATGTGTTGTATATGAGTGCTTAATTTTATTTTTAGCACATGTTGGGTTGTTCGAAAATGGACAGTATGTTGTTCGCTTCCGAACAAATAAGGAGTTGTTTTTATAGCTTTTGGCGCGATATGTTTTTTTTATATTGCGCCAAAACTCTGTTTTTTTATAGCTTTTGGCGTGATATGATTTTTTATATTGCGCCAAAACTCTTTTTTTTATTACTTTTAGCATAATATAACTTTGTTTTTATGGGTATTGTTATAGGTAGGTTAGAGGAAATTAGTCTGCTACGTAAAATAGAGCGGTCGGGTGATGCAGAGCTTGTCGCTGTTTATGGACGCCGTAGAGTAGGTAAGACTTATCTCATCAGGAACGGATTTAGTCGACCGTTGGATTTTGAATTTTCAGGTTCTCATCATGCTACATTGAAACAGCATTTGGAGAGTTTTAGCATGGCTCTTGGCAAAACCATGGGCAATATTCCATTGGCAGTGCCAAGTAACTGGCTACAGGCTTTGATATGCTCGAAAACTATTTTGCTCCATTAATAAAAAAGCGGCGATGTATTATTTTTTTTGATGAGTTTCCTTGGATAAATACCGCTAGGTCGGGCTTTATGCCTGCGTTTGAAAATTTTTGGAATAGGTGGGCTTCGCAACAAAAAAACTTGATTGTGGTGATCTGTGGTTCTGCTGCGGCTTGGATGATCAAGAATGTAGTCCGCAACCGGGGAGGCCTCCATAACCGGGTTAGTCGTCGGATACGTCTGCTTCCGTTCAATCTTTCTGAAACCGAAGCATTTCTAAAAAGCAGGAAAGTTACCCTTGATAGGTTTCAACTGATACAGCTCTATATGGCATTGGGTGGTATTCCGCAATATCTTAAAGAAATTGAACCGGGTGAAAGTACAGCACAGGTGATAGATCGTTTATGTTTTCAAAAGGATGGTTTACTACAGGAGGAGTTCAACAACTTGTATCGATCATTGTTTGATGATGCGGTAAACCACATGGACATCATTCGCGCATTGGCAAAAACGAGTGCGGGAATGACGCGTAAGGAAATTATCAAAACCTGTGACTTAACTTCTGGCGGACACGCGACCAAGTTGCTGGAAGAGCTTGCGGAATCAGGTTTTATTCAGCCTTACATCCCTTTCGGCAAGCAATCAAAAGATAGTATTTATAAGCTAACGGACGAGTATTCACTGTTTTACCTTCATTTTATAGCAAACAGTCGGACTAGAACTGCAGGCTCATGGATGAAGCTTGCTGACAAGTCCACTTGGAAAATTTGGAGCGGTTATGCTTTTGAATCGATTTGTTTTAAACATATAGATCAGTTGAAACAGGCGCTGGGAATTGAGGGAATATATACGGAGGTTTCTGCTTGGCGGCAGCGCGGATGGAAGGATGGTGTAGGTGTACAGATTGACTTACTGATTGATAGGCAGGATTTATGTATCAATGTGTGCGAAATGAAATTTTCTGTCAATCCATTTCAATTGACAAAATCTTATGCAGAACAGCTTGGTCAAAAACTTCGTATATTCAAGGAACAATCCAATACACGAAAGACGCTCTTTCTTACCATGGTGACGTCCTTTGGTGTTAGTAATTTGGAACAATATTCAGGCTTGGTACAGAAGTCGTTCACTATGGATGTCCTTTTTGATCGTTGATTATTTTGAACAAATCCACAATCCAATTGCGGATTTGTCCAAAATGGAAAGCTATTTCCGGATCATCATTCGTCCCTTAAACTATTTACCGGATTCAATAGTGCGGCTTTAAATGTCTGGAAGCCTATTGTGATAAATGCGACCAGCGCGACTGATATTATCGCAATCAGGTATGCCCACCAAGGCATCTCGATATGATATACAAAATCATTTAACCAATTACTGAAGAGGTAATAAGCAATCGGCCCAGCAATAAGAAAAGAAAGAATGATTAGTTTGATATAATTTGATGAAAGTAAGTGAATAATGCTCGGAACACTTGCGCCCAGCACTTTTCGGATACCGATCTCTTTGCTTCGTGCCTCGGTTGTATAGGCTGCTAAGCCCAACAAACCCAGGCAGGCTATAAAAAGGGTAAGAAATGAAAACAGGCTCATGACATTGGATGACCGAATTTCATTTTCATATTGATTTTGTACGTGCTGATCTAAAAACGAAAAATCGAATGCAGCTTCGGGTGCAATGGCCATATATATCTTCTTTACCTGTTCAATATATCCGCTAACATCTGTTGTTTTATAACGGATCAGTAAGTTTCGTGCCGATTCGGAAGGATCGTTCATGGTATAATAGCTGTAACCTCCAATTTCTGATTTAAGGTTTGAATAATTGAAATCCTGGACGACACCAGTGATGATAGAATTGGTCGGGCTCATCTCGGTAACAATATGTTTTCCGATGGCCTCCCCGGGAGATTTATACCCTAAAAATTTCAGTACCTTTTCGTTAATCAACACGTAGCACGTAGAGTCTGGACGTCCCCAGATATCGGGCAAATCCGTTCCCGCAAGTAATTTTAATCCAAGCGTATTTACGGTCTTTCCATAGGTAACGCAGCTTAACGTCGGCAGACCTTGCTTGTCCGTTGTTAATTTATAGGTTGTTTTTCCACTTTCGTTACTTCCTGGTATGGACTGTGCGAACGTGGTGGATAGCGTATTTGATAAGCTTTGGACCTGTTGGTTCAGTGTATTGAGTTTTTCATGGCTCCGGAAAGAACGGATAGGGATAGATACCACCTGTTCAGGTTGATAACCCAGATCTTTGTTCCGAATAAAATTCATCTGTGTAAGCATTACACTGATGCCTATGATCAGAATAATGGAAATGGTAAATTGACATATCACCAAAATTTGCCTGACCAAAACTGTTTTGCCCTGTTTGTTATAGCCCTTATTCATCAAGGCTATCGATTTGATTTTCGATAAAAATAAGGCTGGATAGCTGCCGGCAACAAGTGTGATAACAAACCAAGATATGGCTAATATTCCGAGCATATCCCAATTCAGAAGTTGTCGGATAGTAATGTTTGTGCTGCCTATGGTATTAAACAGCGGAATCAGAATAACAGACAGCAGCACGCCAAGGATCATAGCAAAAAGGCTAATCGTTGCGGTTTCAACAAAGAAACGGACAACGAGCTGGCTGCGGGTAGCACCAAGTACTTTGTTTACGCCTACTTCTTTCGCATTTTTTTGTGATTTAGCGGTAGCCAGGTTCATGTAATTGATGCAGGCAATCACGATAACAAGAAACGCAAGGATAGATAGCGTGCGAATGGTATCAATATTTCCCATACGCTTGGTGACGCCCTCCCCGAGATTTGATGAGTAAAGATGTACCTTTAATAATGGTTGTAGGAAAAATTCGGTAAAATATCGGTGATCTTTTTCGACATATTTGTCAATGAGTTTAGTTGCTTCTTGCGCAACAATTGCTGGATCAGCTCCTTTTTTTAGTAATATATAAGTCTCATAACTGGCATTACTCCAATAGACATTTTGCCCCATCCATGAATCCATAATATTCATGACCATATTACAGTCCAGGGTGCTGTTGGCAGGGAGATCCTTGAATACTCCGGTTACCTGTACAGTATCCCTTTGGTTAATGGAAATGAGTTTGCCGAGTGCTTCACTGTTTCCGAACAACTTCTCTTTTGTTGATTGGGAAAGCACAATACTCTTTTTGTTCAGGAACGCTGTATGTACACTACCTTCAATAAATTGGAAGTCAAAGATGGAGAATAGTGTGGAATCTGCAAGGTATAATTGTCTCTCATTAAAATTTTCCTCACCGGCGCGGATGGAAGCCGTTGCTCCAAAGCCATCTTTTACCAACCGTACCATATTATCGACCTGTGCAATATCTGATTTCAATGCGGGGCCCACTGCATTGGGCAGGTTGATCATCTTCTCCCGATTGTATTCCGCCGACAGCTGCATGTGCAACCGGTATATATTATTGGATTTTGTATACATGGTATCAAAACTCAGTTCCTGACGAATAAAGGCAAATAAAAGGAGTGAAACACAGATGCCAATAGCTAATCCGCTAATATTAAGGATGCTGAAAAATCGGTTGGCTCTGATACTCCGCCATGCAGTCTTTATGTAGTTCTTGATCATGATCGTATATGATTGTGTCGTGCTATATATAGTCGGTTTTTGTATTATGTTACTTACTCATCTCTCAGACTGTCTACTGGATTAGCTTTAGCGGCTTTAAATGTTTGATAGCTAACGGTGATCAGGGCAATGAATACAGCTGACAATCCGGCAAAAGCAAACATCCACCATTTTGGTTCAATATGGTACGCAAAATTGTCCAGCCATTTGTTCATCGCTATCCACGATAATGGTGTGGCGATACAGATTGCGATGACCAATAGTCGGATAAAATCGGAAGAAAGCAATAGCACTAAATTATAGATGGATGCACCGAGAACTTTCCGCACCCCGATTTCTTTGGTGCGCTGTTGCGCCGTATAAGTCACAAGTCCAAGTAAACCTAAGCAAGCAATGAAAAGGGCAAGGCTTGAAAATGCGGTAAAGAGTCTTCTAAAATTATAATCGGCTTCGTATTGACGGTTAAAATTATCGTCTAAGAAACTGTACAAAAAGGGACGATGGGGAGCGAGTTCAGCCCATAATTTACCGATTCTGTCGATCGTTTGCTGATTGACATGTTGTAAATTAACGGCTAGATAACGGCTGCTACCCGGTTCAAGACGCAAGGTTAGGGGTTCAATTTTACGATGTAAAGAAAGGTAGTTGAAATCTTTTACAACACCGATGACCGTACCTTCTTTGCCCCATTGTCTGAATTGTTTTCCAATAATGTCCTGTGGGTTTGAGTAGCCCCATAATTTGGCCGCAGATTCGTTGATAACGAGTGAATGAGCGGTATCTGCTGGGAAATCACGTGAATAGGCTCTTCCCGCAACCATCTTGATGCCCATATTGGGGATAAAGTCTATATCTACCTCATATAGGGATGGAGCGAAATCGGTCATTTTGCCATCTGTCGACATAATCTCTGTTCCGGCATTTGGAAAAAATGCTCCCGGTACGGTGCGTGAAGCTGTCACCGACTGCACATCTTTATCTTTTGCAAGTGTATTTTTGATTGCCTCTAAATTGTTGTTGACTTTTTCGTCAAAATTATAGTCGATGATTAGTCGTTGTGCTTTTTGAAATCCAAGATCCTGCTGTTGCAGTTGATTCAATTGCGAAAATACGATTACGGTACCAGCAATCAGTGCGATGGAGAGACAGAATTGGAAGACGACAAGACCCCGACGTAACAATGTCCCGCCCTTACTGCTGCTAAAAGCTCCTTTAAGGACTTTAATTGGTTGAAAGCTTGCCAGGATCAATGCTGGGTAACTTGCCGCTAAAAGTCCGGTGACAGTTGTTGCCAAAAGAAATATTGACCAAGTAGTACCGTTCATTAATGATGAATAAGTCAGGTGTTTTCCAGAAAATGCTTCTAAAAAAGGGAGAAAAGCAAGTACTAGAACAATTGCCAATAATCCACTGAAAAAGACAAGAGCCAGCGATTCGGACATAAATTGGAGAATCAGATTACTTTTATTAGCGCCGATTGCTTTTCGGACACCAACTTCCTTGGCACGTTCCATGGATCTGGAAGTAGCCAGATTCATAAAATTCACACAGGCAATCAGTAGAATAAACCCGCCGATGATCGTAAAAATATACAAATTTTGATAGCTGCCAGTTGCTCCGGGTTGACGATCTGCCGTAGAATGCATATAAGCCTGAAGCATGGGTTCGAGATGGAAATTGTATCTAGAATTGGCATTTTCTTGCACCGGGATATGTCGCTTGAGAAAATCAGGTATTTTTTGATTGAATTTTACGGGATCAAAGTCTTTTGAGGCGAGAAAATAGGTGTAAAAGTCCACATAGCCCCAGCCTTCTTTTTCAAAGACATCTGGTCTTGCTTTTCGGAATGTACTCATTGAGAGCAGAGCATCGAAGGTAAAGTGTGAGTTGGCCGGCACATCTGCCATCACAGCAGTTACGGTATATAAACCTGCATCTGCGCGGCCAGCAGCGAGCCCACCTTCAATGGTTTTGCCGATAGGGTTCTGGTCGCCGAAATATTTTTTAGCGGTGCTTTCTGTTAATACAACGGAATATGCATTTTTTAGTGCTGTATGTGGATTTCCGGCAAGGACTTTCCAGCTGAATACATCAAAGGCCGTTGAATCCATGAAAAATACATTTTCTTCCTGGAACCTATTTTCTCCTTTTTTGAGTAGGATGGACGTTTGCCCAGAGAATTGAACGATCTTGTCTATCTCTGGGAAGTCAGCTTTCAGCGCCTCACCAATTGGGGCATTCCCCCAGATCTGCTGCTGCGATGTGCTACCGACTTCTTTATAGTCATGTACGACACGATAAATGCGGTCTTTGTTGAGATGATATTTATCGTACGAGAGTTCATGCTGTACATAAATAACGATTAGTAAACAACAAGAAAGGCCAATGGCAAGGCCTATGATATTTATGGTGGCATACCCTCTATTCTTGAGAATATTGCGCCAGGCTATTTTAATATAATTTTGTATCATGGTTGCTGTTTTTTGATTTATTCAGTTATGTATGTTATTTGTTTTTAGTAAGATTGCCTTATGAGCTCTTCATTATTTTATGTAATCATCTTTTAAACTATGTATGAGGTTGGCCAATGCCTCTTGTTTGTTAATGAAATAATCGTGTAGAGATCGTAATGGGATCATTTCTGATACCCATCACTTTCTCTGATCACTATTGAGCTTCTTTTATTCATCTCTTAGACTATCTACTGGGTTGCTCAAAGCTGCGCGAACGGCCTGATAACTAACGGTGATAATTGCGATCAGCAAGGCCAAAATACTTCCCAGGACAAACGTTTGTACGTCCAGATCTGTTTTATAGGCAAAATTGCTCAACCATTGTTTCATCAGGTAAACTGCGATAGGGCATGCTATCAGAATGGCAATGGAAACGAGGATCACGAAATTTTTGCCCAGTAGTCTGACGACACCAAAGGTGCTTGCTCCGAGTACTTTGCGGATTCCGATTTCCTTTATGCGCATTTGTGCTTCGTGAGTTGCCAGTGCAAACAGACCCAAAGCGGATATAAAAATTGCGATGCCCGCAAAAATGTTGAATAACAGGCCAGTGCGGCGCTCCGATTTATACAAATTGTCAAACTGCTGATCGATGAATGTATAGTTAAATGGAGCATCGGAAGGATAACGGTTATAAATTTTTTCTAATGCCTTAATCGCCTCAGGAGCTTTTGTCGTACTTGTTTTGACATATAAAGTACCTGCTCCATAACGCGTCCAAAAGACCATCGGTCCTATTCTGTCTTTGATGGATTTGAAGTGAAAGTCTTTTACCACACCGATAATTTGTCCCGGAACATCATGAAAACTCATGTTGGATCCCACGTAAGGCGGTTTTAAGCCCATTTGTTTCGCTAAGGTCTCATTGATGACATATCCAGACGAATCAGCCGGCATACCGGTAAAGTTTTCTCCTTCCAGAAATTGAATACCCATCAATGGAATAAAATTCTTATCAATGGTTGCCTGAGCAACAATCAGTTTGTTGTCTTTGGACTTGCCTGGCCAGTCTATATCTCCGGTTGCATTTCCGAAATCCGTCATATTGTAAACGCCGGACAAGGAGACAGCCTGAATAGCGTTGTTGTTTTTGAGTTCGGTCCGTATCGCATCCATATGTTTATAGGCTTCTTCCGGAAGACCAAGAGTCATGACATGATCTCTGTCATAGCCGAGATTGATCTTTTGGATAAAAGCCAATTGGTTTCGGATCACCAGTGTGCATACAATCAGTGTCACGGAGAGTGTAAATTGGAAAACCACCAATATTTTACGCATCGTATTTGAAGAAACCCCTTTTACGGATTTTCCTTTTAACGAATGGATTGGATTAAATGATGAAAGTTGTATCGCAGGATATATGCTGGACAGACCCAGTGTCCCTATAATTGCGATTCCAATGTATAGCCATATTGCCGTATTACGGAAGGAAAAGCTGATTGATTTTTGTGCGATCTGATTATATCCTGTATGAAGGATGAATATAAGGATAAAAGCTATCAGCAGCGAGCAAAGGAATACAACGATTGTTTCCGTGATGAATTGTAAGAATAGGTGGAGACGGTTGGCACCGATTATTTTGCGGATACCAACATCTTTCGCCCGATCCAATGCTCTTGCGGTGCTCAGATTGACATAATTTACCGCACCGATGACCAGCAGCAATACGGCAATAATCCCAAAAATCTGCACCATGCGAAGCGTTGATTTATTACCGTCAGGAGCAATTAAATGCATGGTTTTTAACGGGTCTAAAACAAATACAGTCGAATTTTCGCCGTTACGGGCTTTGGTATAGGAGTCTGTGATAGATTTTCCGATAAGTGCTGCAGAAGTGTTGGGTTTGACTTTAACATAGGTTGAAAAACTGTAATTGCCCATGTCTTCATCTATTGTTTTCCATTTGCCATTACCGCCCCAGTTTGTAAATCGCTGTGCATGATAACCTAGCGGGATAACGACGTCGAACTGAATTGAGGAGTTTTGCGGGAGATCTTTTAGGATACCCGCCACGGTAAAGAGATCTTTCTGATAACGGAAAGTTTTTCCGATAGCCTGCTGGGTACTAAAAAGTTTTTCGGCTGTCGATGGGGTGATAAGCGCTTGTTTATAATTTGCCTGAAAACCTGAAAGGGAGCCCTCTTGCAACGGAAAATGAAACATGTTGAAAAAATTACTGTCAACATAGTAGATGTTCATATCCGTTACGGGACGTTTTAGCTTATCATTGACCAGCGTCGTATTGTGGTCCTGTGAAATACGCGTTGCATAGTCTACCTCGGGTATATTTTGTGCATAATTTCCGATCGGACCAGGAGAATTTTCCCATATAGAACCATTATGCTCGGGATCTAAATGAGAATTGACTTTGTAGATATGCTCATAGTCTGGATGGAATTTATCAAAACTTTGTTCATCCTGTACCCAGAGAATAATTAATATCGAGGCAGTAAGACTGACCGACAAACCTAATATATTGATAGCGGTATAGAATTTTCTTTTCCTTAATTCCCTGATTGCTGTTATTAAATAATTCTTTATCATAGAGATAGGTGTTTATTGTATTGATTACTATTGAGCTTCTTTACTGTTTTATTCATCCCTTAAACTATCCACCGGATTTGCGCGGGCAGCCCGCAATGATTGGAAACTTAATGTCATAAATGCGATCATTATCGTGAGTATTGCCGGGATAAAAAATAACCACCATTGTATTTCAATTTTAAATGGAATATCACGTAACCATTCGTTCATGGCCCACCAGGCAATTGGTGTTGATACCAATATTGAAATGATGATTAGTTTTATGTAATCTTTGGACAGTAAGCCAATAATACCGGTAACCGAACTTCCCAATACTTTCCGGATTCCAATTTCTTTTGTGCGTTGTACAGTTGTTATCGTGACTAGACCAACGAGGCCGAGGCAGCTCAGCAATAAGGTGATCGCTGTTGCCAGATTGATAATCTTAGACAATCGCATGTCAGTCTCGTAGAGAGACTTGATCTCCTGGTCGTAAAAACGGTAGCTGAATTTTGCATGTGGATAGATATTTTTCCATTCTTTTTCGAGGTTTGCCAATGCAGTTGGCCATTTTTTAGGATCATTGTCCAAGCGAACGTTAATATGTCCGAGTGGGCTTCTATTGGTCGAAACCTCCATCACAATGGGATTCAATTGTTGGTGGAGATCTTTGCTGTGAAAATTGGCTATGATACCAACAATTTTAACGTTTTTGTCGCGGGATACAACAGCCTGTCCAATTGCTTCGTCAGCGTTTTTAAATCCTAATTCTTTCATGGCTTTTTCATTAATTACAATACCCGAACTTGTGTCGGACATCGACAGTTTACGACCGGCGAGTAACCTAATATGGTAAAGGTCAATGTAATCCTGATCCACAAATTTGTATTGCATAAACTGATTTTTACTTTCCTCTTCGCCATATTTGCGAATCGGATTGCCCCAATAACTATTGTCCATAGGAAAATGCCCCAAGGAAACACGGCTGATTTCGGGATATTTAGCTAATGCCTGCTTGAAAACAAATGGATCTGTTGTCGCTTTATCAGCATTTCTATTTGGAATTGATATGGTGACAATTGCATCTTGATTAAAGCCTAAATCACTTTTGAGCATATGTTTGATCTGAATGCTGATCACGAAAGTGCCAATAAGGAAAATCTGTGCAATTACAAATTGAAAGATAATCAGACCTTTACGGAGAAATACCCCTTTGTTAGAATTGTTTGACAGTGATTTTATTTTCATCACGTCGATCAATCTTACTTTGTTGATCAGTATCGATGGATATATTCCTGCAAATAATGTAATTAAGACGAGCAATCCGATGATGAATAACAACAGATTGAACTGGTCGTTGTAGTTGTTGAGGTCTGGAGGAATAAAATCACTGAACAGCAATTCCATCATTTTTGTCAATGGCCAGGAAAGAAATAATGCGAATAGCGCGATCAAAAAAGTCTCTGTCAAAAAGCTTCTGGTCAGGTAAATTTCCCGTTCACCCAGTGTTTTTCGGATACCGATAGCGCGTGCGCGCATAGGTACCATCGCCGTACTTAGATTGATGTAATTGATAGCAGCTAATACAAGTAGGAAAGCAGCTATTCCGATAAGTCCATAAAGCACCTTGATATTGCTGTGATTTTGTATAATAGGGTTAAAATGAAGCTCAGATAATGCCGAAAAACGAACGGTTTGTTTGTAGTTCTCTTTTTTATATTCTTCGCCATTCATCTGCAATACTTTTTGATCGATGGTATGGGCTAGATTTTTGAGATGATCGGTGGATTTGACTTTGACGAATAGCTGATAATAGTTCATCAGCATCATCCAATTGTTTAGGTTCGGATCCTGATCAGGTATTTTGATAAACTCCTTACCAATAAAAGTACTTGGATAACTCAGGTCTTCTACAATACCAGATACAATAAACTGTGTCGTATCATAAGAAATGGTCTTGCCTATAATATCCTGATTTTGCAGCTTGGGAAAATAGGCTTTCGCGCGTGATGCGGTAAGAACGACCTCATTTTGGAGTTTGAAAAGCTGATGCGGACTTCCGGCAAGCCACTTATAGGGTACCATCTTAAAATAGTCGGCAGTTGTTGCAAAAATCTTTTCCTGTCCGGAAAATTCTGTGGGCGTTTCACTTTTGGAAGCCGGTGTTACGACTTCAAAATAACGATTATAATAAGGTACAACCAATTCGACATCTTGCGAGTTCTCTTTCAGGTAATAAGGAAGGGGAAATGGTACTGCGTCAAAATCCCCGCTTTCATTCTCCTGTTGTGTATGCGAATATACTTTGTAAATCTGCTCTTTGTCTGGATGTTGTTGGTCAAAACTAAATTCATAATTGACAATACGAAAAATAAACCAACAGGCGCTTATACCAATGGCAAGTCCCAATACATTCAGAAATGTAAAAAGACGATGTCGCCAGAGTTGTCTAAAAATCAATTTCACGTTACTCATTACAATTCAGTTTTTATTCTTTATAAAATGCTTTTTATTCATCCCTTAAACTATCCACCGGATTTGCGCGGGCAGCACTGATGGATTGATAGCTCATGGCTAAAAATGCTACGCCAATAGTTACTATCGCCGGAACAATAAACATCCACCAGCTGAGCTCTATTTTAAAAGCAAAGTCTGTTAACCATTTGTCAATCGCCAGCCAGGCAATCGGCGTGGCGATGAGTATTGAAATTATAATAAGTTTGATATAATCTTTGGATAACAATAACACGATCCCACTGATCGTGCTGCCCAGAATTTTCCGTATACCGATTTCTTTTGTCCGCTGATGCGTAGTAAGTGTCACTAATCCGATCAATCCCAGGCAACTTAGCAAAATGGTAATGGATGTTGACAAATTGATTATTTTATAAAAGCGATAATCTTTCTCATACAGCTCTTTGATCCGCTGATCATAAAATTGGTAGGCAAATGGTGCATTTGGATATACGTTTTCCCATTCGGTCTTTATAGATGCAATCGCCTGGTGCCATTTTTTAGGGTCTCCATTTAATTTGATATTAATATTCTGCAGCGTGCCCTTGTTGGTTGAGATTTGCATAGCAAGGGGTTCTAATGGAGCATGGAGATTAAAGTTGTGGAAATCGGCCAGTATGCCTACAATTGTGGTTGGACGATCGTTTACAGTTACGGTTTTTCCGAGTGCTTCCACCGGAGTTTTAAATCCAAACTTACTAATGGCCTTTTGATTGATCAGTATTCCTGATGTTGTATCCGAAAGTTTGAGGGGCCGCCCGGCCAGTAATTTCATTTGGAATACATCCAGGTAATTTTCTTCAATATATTTAAAAGGCATATTGACCAAGATCTGACCGGTATCGCTCTGCATCATGATATTATTTCCCCATTGGTCGTTATTCATTGGGAGGTGTCCTAGCGAAACCTGGTCGATTTCAGGATATTTTTGGAGAAGTTCTTTCAAAAGAAACGGACTTTTGCCTGAATCTTCTGCTTTTTTATAGGGCAGTTTGAGGGTAATAACAGCATCATCCTGAAAGCCAACATCACTGTGTAAAGCATGCTGTAACTGTAAACCCATGATCACTGTCAGTACGACAAAAGCCTGGGCGATCACAAATTGAAATACAATGAGAATCTTGCGGAGTGAAATACCACCAAAGGAAATTTTATCGGTTGCATGTATTTTTATGGCTTCGACGACATGGACTTTATTAATAAGGTAGGCTGGATACAGACTGGAAATCAACGTAAGTAGGATAATAAGACCCAATAGAAAGATAAAAACAGATAAACCATCTGAATAGGCATTTATATTTTGCGGGAGATATGAACTAAAGGTAAGTTCAAATATCTTGACCAATGGCCAGGAGAATAATAGCCCAAATAGACAGGTAAAAAATGTTTCTTTGATAAAAGACAATGTCAGGTGCCGGGGTTGCTCACCCAATGTTTTTCGGATGCCGATTTCCCTGGCCCTGGCGGGAACACGGGCTGTCGTCAAGTTGATGTAATTAATGCTGGCCAGTATGAGCAAAAATGCCGCAATGCCAATAAGTCCATACATGACCTGCTTGTCACTGCTGTTTAAGACGAATTTATTGAAATGTAATTCAGTAAGCGGAGCTAATTCGTAACCAGCCGTTATATTGTACTGTTTGAATTTTTCTCCGACCATCTCATTGAACTTTTTGGTTGCAGCGCCAATTACTTGCGCGGGACTTCCGGTTTCAGTTAATTTAACATAAACATGGAAATTTGAACTTGAATTTTCCCAATTCTCTGCTTCCTGAGGATTGGGGTTTACACGGATAAATTCTTTGGAGATAAAACTGCTCGGGTAGTCTAAGTCGGCGACAACTCCGGTCACGGTAAGGAGCTGATCATCGTATTGCATTGTCTTGCCGAGAAGGGATTTTAAGTCTGCATCGGGGAAATATTGTTTTGCACGTGAGGCCGTCAGGATGATCTCATTGTTGTTTTTGAGTGCGGTATTCGGATTACCAACAATCCATTTGTAGGGAACAAGTTTAAAATAGTCCGCAGTAGCAGAAATAATTTGGTCCTGCTCATTGAACTCCAAGGTTTCATTGTTGGAACGCTTAACCTTGATGCTTTCAAATGATCGATTAGCGATCGGTGCAACCAATTCCAATCCGGTCAGATCTTTCTTTAAATTATTCCCGAGGTAAGTACCAAGCGGGTAGGGAGTCCCATCAAAACGATGGATATTTTCACCTTCCTTAAAGGCGGAGTAAAGCTTATAAATCCGTTCCTTGCCGGGATGATTCTGGTTAAAACTGAATTCGTAGTTGACAATCCGAAATACAATCCAGCTTGCGCTGATCCCGATCGCTAGACCGATGATATTAAGGAAGGTAAACAGACGGTTACGTCCCCATTGTCTTAAAATTAATTTTAAACCTTTCATCGTTTTATAACTTTAAACTCGTTTAATAGCTCTTGATCCTGTATTGGTAAGCGCTTTAGATCTTTAAGAACATTTCTTGTCCTTAAAATGGGCCGCTAGCTTTACTAGGATCCTAATGATGTTGTTTCCATAATAACCTGTCCATCCAGCATGCGAATGACACGATCCGAAAATTTGGCGTCGTGCTCACTGTGGGTTACCATCACGATGGTTGTGCCGGCTTCGTTCAATTCGGTTAAGAGTTGCATCACTTCATTACCGTTGTTGGAATCCAGGTTACCGGTAGGCTCATCGGCAAGAATTAATTTCGGATTATTGACGACCGCACGGGCAACGGCCACACGCTGTTGCTGTCCCCCGGAAAGCTGTTGCGGAAAGTGGTTGCGACGGTGCATGATCTGTACTTTTTCCAATACTTCCTCGACACGTTTCTTGCGTTCTGCAGCAGGTACGTTGGTATAGACAAGAGGAAGTTCCACGTTTTCAAATACGGTCAGCTCATCAATCAGATTAAAACTCTGAAATACAAAACCAATATTGTGCTTACGCAAATCCGAACGGCCACGTTCCTTGAATTTGGCGACTTCAATCTCGTTGAACAGGTAGCTTCCCTCATCCAAATCATCCAATAAACCGATAATATTCAGCAGGGTGGATTTGCCGCAACCAGATGGACCCATCACGGCGACAAATTCACCCTCTTTTACGTGAATGTTCAAATTGTTCAATGCCACAGTCTCCACTTCTTCCGTGCGGTAATACTTTTGAAGATTGGTTATTTTAATCATATTTTTTGCGCTCATGGTTTTATGTTTTGGGCCCTTGGCAGCAGCTTTGGGCAGTTATTATTCTGTTTAAAAATATTCTTTATAGTGTTTATTTTTCTGTTTATTCGTCTCGGAGTGTTTTGGTAGGATTGGCAATTGCAGCTTTAAAGGCCTGTGAACTGATCGTCAATAAAGCTATTACTATTGCGGCTAGTCCGCTCAATACAAAAACTGTCCAGGAAATTGTGATATGATGCGCGTAGTCTGCCAGCCATTTGTGCATAAAAATCCAGGCAATTGGAAAAGCAATAATACAGGAGATACCAATAAGGATAATAAATTCGCGATTGAGCATCTGGATAAGCCCAGAAACTGACGCTCCTAGTACTTTGCGGATACTGATTTCCTTGGCACGTTGTTCTGTAGCAAAGGCGGCTAAACCAAATAGGCCTAAGCATGAAATAATAATAGATATGATGGCAAATACGCTGGATAGCTGTTGTATAAAAAGTTCAGCCTGAAATTTGCTATTGAAGGTTTCATCCAAAAATTTGTAATCGAAAGGAAATCCGGGATTATTTTTTACAATAATCTTTTCAATTTGCTGAATAGCTTGTGGTAGATCAATTCCGGCTTTTGTCCGGATATTTAATAGGCCGCTCTCTCTGACCAAGGGAATAAATAACATCGGATCTGGATCGGCATATACGTTGTTATAAACAAAGTTTTTGACGACTCCGGCAATAGTATAATTTTCTTCGCCGTAATTAAGGATACTACCCACAACATGACCATCTTTGCGGATTAATTTAGCCAGAGTTTCATTAATAAGAACCGAAGTGCTGTCTCCTAGTAAGTTGGCATGGAAGTTTCTTCCATCAAACATTTTAAGATCTAATGCTGGTACTAATCCTTCATCTGCGCGCAACATGCCGATCAGAATACTCTTGTTGGGATCTTTTCCTTCCCAATTGAAACCAGAGGTATTATTGTAAATGTTGAGAATACTCACATCACTGACACCGACCTGCTCCACTAGTCCAGTTGCGATGAGTTGGTTTTTGATTAGGGGAAGATGTTTGGCCATGTCCCCTTGCAATGCGGTGGTCAGTACCTGGCTCTTGTCAAAACCCAGGTCTTTATTTTTGTTGTGTTGTATTTGCTGATAAATGATGATTGTACAAATGATCAGTACAACTGATGCGGTATACTGTAGCACAACTAATCCCTTGCGGATAAGACTTCCGGTCCCGGCTTTCTGCTTTGCTCCTTTGATCGTAGACAGTGGTTTAAAAGCGGACAGAAAGAATGCGGGATAGCTTCCTGCAAATAGTCCGCATATTAAAGTAATTGTGATAACAAAGGCAAGATGCATCGGTTTTAATAAATCGACCTGAAGGTCTTGGCCAATCATGGTATTAAATGGCCGAATACAGATATAGACCAATAAAATAGCGACTAAAGAGGAGATAGAGGCTAGGACCAATGATTCTGCGAGAAATTGACCGATCAACGATTGACGGCTTGCGCCAACAACTTTGCGCATACCGACTTCTTTTGCTCTTTTTTCGGATCTGGCAGTAGCGAGATTCATAAAATTGATACAGGCAATCAGCAAAACGATCCACGCAATAATGGTGAATAGACGAATATTTTTTAAGCTTCCTTCTATTTCATTTCCACTGTTATCAAAACGGTTATGCGTAATCCATCTTTCCATTGGATAGAGGAAGTTTTGTGAAAAAGTAACCTCACCATTGGTTCTGTTTTTGACATAGTTCATTAGCTGTTTGTTGATTTGATCAACATTTGCATTGTCTTCAACCTGAATTAAAGTCTGGATGCCATTATTGTCCCATCTGGTCAGCCAGTCTTGGGTAGATTCAAATTTTTTGAATGGAATTAACCATTGAAATTCGTAACTACTATTTTTAGGAAGGTCCTTTGTAATGGCTGAAACGATGTAAAGGTCTTTGTTATTAGTCTTCACTGTTTTGCCTAGAGCAGGTTGATTACCAAATAATTTTTTCGCACCAGATTCCGATAAAATGATGTTATCTACTTTGTCAAATGCGGTCTTACGATCTCCCTCCGTAAATTCAAGGGAAAGCAAGTCCGCAACGGAGGCGTCAGCATATAACCCATTTTGAAATAAATTGTTGTCACCAACAGAGAATAACATTGGGTTAATCCATGTCATACGTACAGCATGTTTAATGCCCGGAATCTCTTTCGCTATATTTTGCGCCAGGGGACCTGGGGTTGATTCGAACACAAAGGTTGCGCCATCATAGGTCTGTTTTGACTTAACGATGTAAATATCCTTTTTATTGGGAAAGTTATCATTATAACTCAACTGATTTTCTACCCATAAAAATATCAGTGCTGCCGCAGCAATGCCAATTGCTAACCCAAAAATGTTGAGGAAGCTATAACCTTTGGTTTTCCAAAGGTTACGAAAGGCTGTTTTTATAAAGTTCTTTATCATCGTGTATCTTGTATTATTATTTGTTCTGTATTTTTCTATTCGTCCCTTAAAATCTTCGTTGGATTAATCATTGCCGCTTTCAGAGAAACAGATCCTGCTGTAAGGACCACCAATAAAATAGTTATTAGGCTTGCCAGTAAAAAAATCCAAGGATCTATTGAAGTGCGGTAAACAAAATTGTTAAGCCAGTTTGAAATGATAAGCCAAGAAATGGGAAATGCAATAAGAAAAGAAAGTATCACGGGAACCATATAATCTTTCCCGATCATCATGACAATATCTTGTTTGGATGCGCCTAAGGTTTTGCGGATTCCGATCTCTTTAAGTTTAGCTTCTGTACTGAACAATACAAGTCCCGACAGACCAATACATGAAAGCAAGATCGTAATGGCGGCAAATAGTTGGACAAGTTTTCCATGAACAACATCTTTTTTATACATTTTATCAAAAGATTCGTCCATAAAAGAATAATTGAATGCTGATTCGGGATTATATTTATTCCATAATTTTTGGACAGCACTCAACGCTTGCTTTTCCTGCCCTGGGCTTGTTTTGACATACATGCCACCGAGTGCATAACCCATGCCTGAAAAAAATATGCAAGGTTTTATCGCTGTTTTAAGATCATTAAAATTAAAATCTTTCATAATCCCCACAATAGTCAATTGTTTACCCTGAAAAGTGATGGTTTGTCCAATTGGATTCTTTAGCCCCATTTGTTTAACTGCTGTTTCATTGAGCAAAGCATGGCTGCTATCTGAAGGGTTGTTTTTAAAACCATTTCCTTCGGTTAATTTGATATCCAATACGGACGTGAAATTTGGAGCTATTGCAACTCGGCTGATAAAGAAATTGGATTGCATGCGGTTTTTTCCATTCCAATCGATATCTGCGGTTTCGGAGCCGATGTTACTGATATCATTGCTGGCGGCCGTTACACCTAAAATACCCTGCTGTTTCTGTAATTCGTTACGGACAGCCTCATAATGCGTTAAAAAGTTTTTCTGCTCAAATAGAAAGACATTCTCTTTGTCGTAGCCCAAGTCTTTGTTGCGCATGTAGCGGAGCTGTTTTTCGAAAATAAAAGTGGTAACAATAAGTATCACGGTGCAACAGAACTGTAAGACAACAAGACCTTTTCGAAGATTATTTTTATTACCAAATAAGGTATTGTTATTTTTTAATTGACTCAAAAGCTTGCTGCTTGAAAAAAGTACTGCAGGATAGATTCCTGCGATAAATACAGTTGCTATAAAAGTGAGCAGAAAGATATACCATAATTCAGAAGAAAGTAGGCTGAATTGAATATTCTTTTCCGCTATTGTATTAAAAAACGGAATACTTAAATAAGCAATCGCTGTTGCTATAAATAGTGAAATCAGAAATAATACAGCAGATTCAATAAGGTATTGAAGAAATAAGTGACTTCTATTGGCTCCGATAATTTTGCGTATACTGATTTCTTTTGTTCTTTTTGTAGCTCTAGCAGTAACTAAATTGACGTAATTAATACAGGCAACCAGCAGTATGACAAAGGCAATGATCGCGAATATATAAATGGACTGTATACCGTTATTGTCACCCTTAGGGGTGTATAAATTTAACTGTGTTATTTTTTGTAGAAAGAAAGCGAATTTGCTATACAATGGGTTTCCTTGGAAATTGCTTTTTTGAATCGCAGTCAATTGCTCCGCTACTTGGGCTGATTTGCTATCTTGTTTTAACAGAAAATAGATATAATATTGAAAATTGCCCCATTTCTCATCCAATGGTTCTTTGGAAAGGCTGTTCAATAATTCAAAAGGCAATAGGTAATCAGCCTTAAGTGAACTATTACTTGGAAAGTTGTTGACTACAGCAGTGATTAAAAAGGGTTGTTTACCTGTTTTCAGAATAGGATCGACTTCTAAATAGAGCGTCTTTCCCAAAGGGTTTTCATTTTTAAAGTATTTATTAGCAATCTTCTCTGTAATGACTATGGACTGTTTCCCTTGGAATAACTTATTAGGCTCCAATAACTTTATAGAACTATCAAATACCTTGTTAAAGGTACTATCAACATACACACCATATTCCGAGGTCATGAGTTCGTTTTTATTGAACTGTATATTCCGCCCCCCGCTTATACGACAGATTTCTTCAATAGCTGGAATTTTTGATTTGCCATAAATAGCAATCGGTGGTGGGCCAGCATGCACAAATTGATCATTTTCTTTATCAAAGTTTGCGGAAAGTTCATACACCCGGTTCGAATTATTAAAGACCTTGTTAAAGGATAGCTCATCCGTAATCCAAAGAGCAATGATAATAACGACCGCCAGACTAATACTTAGTCCAGCAATATTCAAAAGTGTAAACTTTTTGTTTGTCAGTAAGGAACGAATTCCAGTTTTGATCGCGTTCTTTATCATTTTTCTTATGCTCTTATAATAGCGGATATTGAAAGGATTGGATGTCTCTTCTATTTCAATTTTTTAATGACCGCTATGCGATTTTATCTTTTAATACTTAATTCCTGTACCTTGTCATATGTTTCGTAACTTGATACGACAACCTTGTCTCCAGGTTGCAATCCTTTGATCACCTCATAATATTCGGGGTTCTGTCTGCCCAGTTGGATATCCACACGATAGGCTGTGCCTCCATTTTTATCCAATTTGAAGATCCAGTTGCCACCAGTCTGCTGATAGAAACCACCTTTAGCTAATAATAATGCTTTCGTTTCATCACTTAAGGCAAGACGGATCTGTAAAGTCTGTCCGCGGCGGATTCCTTTGGGAACGTCATTGATAAATTCCATATCGACTTGAAAACGACCGTTGGTTACCTGTGTATAAACCTTTTTAATGCGAAGTTTGTAGGTCTTGTCACCAATGGAAAACTCACCTTGGAGATCTGGAAAAATGCGGTTAATATAATGCTCGTCGATATCAGCACGCACTTTAAATCCGGTCAAAACGTCAATTTGACCTAAACGCTCGCCAGCATTTTTATTCTGTCCGATTTCGGCATCAAAAGCTGTTAACTGGCCATCGACAGGTGCCCGGACAATCAGGTCACCAATTTTTCTTTTCATTAACTCCAATGCACTCTGTGTACGCTGGTAAGTCTGCTTGTCCTGATTGGTCTTTTGCGCATTGGAGATCTCGTCCTGTTTTAGGATCTGTTTGGTCAAGTGGACACGTTCCTTTTGATAATTATATTCGTTCTTCGATTTCTCGAATTCTTGTGTACCTATCGCTTTTTCTGCAAGTAATTTTTTATTCAGATTATAGACACGTTCAGCTTCTCGATAGGCCTGTTCTACATCAGCCATTTGATTACGATTGTTGATAGATGCCTGTTGCGCATTCGTCTGGGCGATTTGCGACTGTGTTAATAGGTTCAATACCTGAGTTTCCTGTTGAACTAATGTGAGCTCTTGATCTGTATTGGATAGACGCATAATCGGGTCGCCTTTTTTTAAGACAGTACCATCCTCAACAAATTTTTCCTCCACACGACCACCCACAGAAGCATCAAGATAGATGCTGCTGATCGGAAGCACTGTACCATTTATCGGAATGAATTCCTGAAAATTACCATTTTTTATTTCGACTATGGAGATGCGGTCAGCCTCTACATTGAGTTTGCTTTTGCCCGAGGTAAAATAAAAGCTAGCACCGATTAATCCAACGATGCCAGCAACCCCTACGATGGTCAGTATACGTTTGCTATTCCACTTCTTCTTTTCTAAAGGTCTGTCCATAATTTAATATCAATTTGCTATCTAACTATGAAAGCTGTGCCAATAATTTAACATGTTGATTTGTAGTTGTTTATTTTGTTTTCCTTTGCGTTCGGTGTTCGATAGCGGACACTTCTTGTACGGAGACGTACAGCCTACAGTTTTTTACCGCTAGGATAGCGGGATTTTATTAATATAACCACAGGTTGTGGCAGGACTCGTTTTGTTTTAATAATTTTGTGGATCAACATTGATAGATGATTCCGTTACGGAATTTTTAACTTTCCCGATCTTATCAATTTTGATTAATTTTATCCGTTTAAATAATTAATTATTGACTGTTATGATAAAGAAAGTTTGTTTTTTTCTCCTGTTACTATGTAGTGCTTTTTTGGCTAGCGCTCAATTTAACAATACAAATTCTTTGCTATGGGAAATAAAGAAAAAAGGAAATGTTGAAAGTTCATATTTTGTATTAGTCACGGGAGATCTGTGTGATATTCCACAGTCTTTACTGGATAGGATTCTTGGTTTACGTTCCAATATCCACACATATTATATGGAGTCAGCATTATCAAATAAGAAATCTGATAGTCGAAGTGCCGAAGTAATGTTTTTGAAAAAAAAAGAGCCATCTATTCGCGGATTTTTAACGGATAAGGAATATGATCGACTGCGGGAGCGAATGCGTGAAATGAATATCGATGAAAAAACGTTGAATAAGATGACTCCTGTATTTATCGAAAACTTATTGAAAAGAAAAGCCGCGGGCGACTGTAATAAAACTAATGTAATTGCAAAAACCTTTAGTGAATATGCGGGGCAGTATGGGATTGAGGTGAAAGAATTAGTCGATTTTGAACATTCGGTTGCCAACTTGTTGGGTGTTCCCAATGAATGGAGAGTTGAGCGGATTAAATATTTTCTCGCTAATGAAACAGAATTGAAGGCAGATTTAGCGAAGAAGGCTGCCTGTTATGAACAAGAGGATACAAAAGGTATTATTGACCTTTATTCATTGAGCAGGTTTTTGCGGCCCAGTGAAACAGATATGCTTCGGGCAAAGGAACTATGTCCCCTAATTGAAGCGGCGGATAAAGGCGGTGTACTATTTACTGTTGATCTAATAAACTTGGCAGACAATAAGAATAATTTATTTGATCTGTTGCAACAGCGTGGATATCAGATGTCTCCGATTAATTGATCCCCGATCGTGCTACTGACAGTTATTCTTATTGGGTGTTGCCTGATATTGTCCAACTACGCACACCGACTGTTCATTAATGAACATTTTTGAAAATACTTTTTTTGTATCTATTTGATATATAGTCTTTTCGTTATTTGGCATGGCGATGGTCTGTTTGGAAACAAAAAGTGGATATGAAGAGAATCTATATATATAGTACATTGTGTTTTTTGCTGGCTTACGCGAAAGTGGACGCACAACAAAGTGAGCAGGGAATAGAAGAGAAGGCTGTCTTCAACAAGGAATCAACCGTCAATAGTGAAAATCAGCGACCAAAACGTAGTTTGACTGAATGTATCCAATTGGCAATAAAAGCCAATCCAACTTTATTACAGAATGAATTAGCTGTTAAACGTGCAGAAGTGAATCTTTCGCAAGCAAAGGCTAACCGATTACCTGATTTAAATGGACGATTAGGTCACAGTCTTACCTCCGGACGTTCGGTTGATAACTCCACAAATCAGTACATTACCAGAAATAACTCTTCTGGAAATTTCTCGTTAGATGCTAGCGTGCCGGTATTTAACGGATTTCGGATTTTAAATGATATCCGGATGCGAGCTGATGCGAAGACGGCCGGAAAACTTGAATTTGATTCTCAGGTTAATGCTTTGAAACTTGATGTTATTACAGCTTACATCCAGGTACTGACCGCACAAGATGTTTTGAAGCAATCTGAATTGCAGACTGAGGTGACACGTGAACAGGTGCGTCGTGCCGAAGCAATGCAAAGGGAAGGCGCCATTAATCCCGGAGATTATTATGATCTGAAGGGGCAACTTGCCAATGATATCAATTCTATCGAAAACAATAAACAGATTCTTTATATGAATCGTGTTAAAATGGCGGGTTTTTTAAATATTGACGAAGCACAGCTGGGCGATCTACAAGCATTGGAATTGACAACTGACGCGCAAAAAGTAGATGCTACAACACTTTATAAATTGGCTACGGAAAACCTGCCGGATATTCCGGCACTGGATTGGAAAATTAAAGCAGCCGAAAAGAATATCAAAATAGCACAATCATCCTATTGGCCTTCTTTATCATTAAGTGGTGGATTGAATTCGAATTATTCCAAAAATGGAATGGAAGGGGATTATTGGTACCAAATGAAAAACAACGTTGGGAAATACGTTTCGCTCAATCTTTCAATCCCTGTATTCAATAGATTTAAAGTAAGGAATGATGTTAAATTAGCTAAACTAGATTTAGAATCAACTAAATTCCAACGGGAGATTGCCCTAAATAATTTAAGAGCTGAAACATCAAATGCGGTTTTTAATCTTAAGAATGCCAGTAATAATATTGTGCAATTGCATGAGCAGAACACAAACTTTGCCGAATCATTTCGCATTGCCAAAGTTGTATTCGAACTGGGGAACAGCAATTCCGTTATATTTTTAACGGCGAAGACCAAGTATGATAATAGCCAGATCCAGTTGGTTGTCAAGCAGTATGAATGGTTGCTACAAAAATATATCAATGATTATTACGCAGGCTCGTTAAATTTATAGTTATCTTAGTGTCTGAAAGAAGCCAGGGAATATGAAAAAAGCATCTATTTTAGTTGTCGACGATGACCAAGATTTACTCACAGCAGCAAGGATTTTGCTAAAACCTAAAGTTAACCATGTTCAAGTCGAATCTAATCCAGAAAACCTGATTGGACATTTGGAGAAAATGCCTTATGACCTTGTGCTTCTGGATATGAATTTCAAAAGTACCATCAATACCGGAAATGAAGGATTATATTGGTTGTCGCGGATCAAGGAAAAGTTTCCACAGGTTCATGTGATTATGATCACAGCTTATGGCGCCGTAGATCTGGCCGTAAAATCGCTGAAACAGGGAGCCGCTGATTTTGTGGTCAAGCCCTGGGAAAATGAGCAGTTGCTGGCCACAATTGAAAGCGTGCTGGCGGAATCGAAAAATAGAGAGAAGAAAAATAAAAATTCGCTTTTACGTTCAAGCAATACTCCGGATCTGATCGGTAACTCCCCGGTCATGGACGAACTGCAATATAAGCTGGAGAAAATAGCGCCAACGGACGCCAATATCTTGATTTTGGGTGAAAACGGTACAGGTAAGGATTTGATTGCTCAGGCGATTCAACGGCGCTCGTTACGCTCGGATCAGGTGTATGTGAAAGTTGATGTGGGAGCGCTGACAGAAACGTTATTTGAAAGTGAGCTTTTCGGTTATAAAAAAGGGGCGTTCACAGATGCTCGGGAGGATCGTCAGGGACGTTTCGAAGCTGCAAATGGCGGCACATTGTTCCTGGATGAAATTGGAAATATTTCTTTGCAGCAACAGGCCAAACTATTGACTGTATTGCAAAATCGACAGGTTACACCGCTGGGTTCTTACCAACCGATCCCTGTGGATATACGACTCATTTCGGCGACAAATGTATCCCTGAAACACCTGGCTGACGAAAGTCGTTTTCGAAAGGATTTGATTTATCGGATCAATACCGTGGAGATTCAGGTGCCACCATTACGTGAAAGAGGAGAAGATATTAGACTATTGGCCATACATTTTCTGGATATCTATGCCAAAAAATATAATAAGCGGATCGAGGGGTTTGAACCTGATGCCATAAAAAAGCTTTTTGCTTACCATTTTCCGGGAAATGTTCGTGAGTTACAATATAGTATCGAACGGGCGGTCATTATGGCTGATCAGGTAAGCATTGCAGGAAATGATCTATTTTTCTCACCCATTGAACAACAGGTGGAGCAGGTCGCTGTTGAATCCGTATCCAGTAGCCAAAATCTGGAAGAATTGGAACGGAAAGCCATCAAATCAGCCATCGAACGTTATAACGGCAATATCAGCAAAGCCGCAAAGGAGCTGGGGCTAACACGTGCCGCACTCTACAGACGTTTGGAGAAATACGATATCTAGTCTATGAGACATGGAAAAGTTTTAAATGTAATTAAGATTATTTTGCTTTTGGCGGCTTCGGTTGTCGGTGCCTACCTGTTGATGAAGCATGAGTACGTGCAGGCTGCATTGATCTTTTGCATAATGCTGTATCTTGGTTTCAATCTGTATGCCCAATATAATTTTTTGGAAAGGCAGCTTGTGGAATTTGCCGAAGCAGTCAAATATCGTGACTTCACACGACGTTTTTTGGTTAAAAATCCAAAATCGGTAGAAGGGCAGCTTTTCCGCGCTTTTAATCAGATTAACGAAACGTATAAGGAAATTAGCATTAAGCAGGAAATACAGCATCAGTACCTCGATCGTGTCATCAATATGCTTAACTCGGCCATTATCTTCTATGAAATGGACACGGGAAAAGTAATGTGGGTGAACGATGCCTTTAAACAGCTGTTTCATCTGCCACACCTCGGGAATATCGCCGGGTTAAAAAAGAAGAATCCTGACCTCTATGAAAAAACGATGCTGCTGGACAATGGCCAACAGCAGATGGAACCCATTCAGTCAAGCAAAGGAAAGATAAAATTGTTGATCCAGAGCTCTAGTTTTGAGACCCAGGATGCCGTATTCCGTATTGTCGTTTATCAAAATATCAATGAAGCTATCGACGAGACCGAGACAAAAGCCTGGCATAAATTATTACGTGTGCTTACGCACGAGATCATGAATTCTATTGCGCCGATCAGTTCGTTGGCCGAAACGCTCAATGGGCGTTTGGATCATTTTAGAGGACATGAGGATATTGAAGATCTAAAAACAGGTATATCCACCATCAAACGTCGGAGTGAAGGACTGCTGCATTTTGCAAAAAGCTACCGCATGATCAACAAAGTGGATCAGCCACAGCTGGCACCAATTCAGGTTTCCCAGCTATTTGAACATATCTATCAGCTGCTCGAGCCGACATTGATTCAAAAAAATATTGATGTCGATATTATCTTAAAGAATACGCGTTTGATACTTTATGCTGATGTCAATCTGATTGAACAAGTTATTATCAATTTGATGCTGAATGCCATCGATGCGGTAAAGACCAGGGAAGACGCATACATTAGTTTGTCCGCATTGGAAATAGACGGCAAGGTGCAGGTTCGCATCGAAGATAATGGTTCGGGAATTCCCGCTGATCTCCAGGAACAGATATTCACCCCCTTTTTTACGACAAAGAAAACAGGTACTGGGGTTGGCCTAACGCTGAGTAAGCAAATTATGTTGCTACATAAGGGCACCATTTTTCTTAACAGTGTGGAGGGAGAAGGCAGTGCCTTTATACTTCAATTTTAACGTACTATCACAAATACAATATATTCTTACCTGTAAAATTTTCCTGTGCTCCAGGTGGGGCTTAAATGGCTTGTTTCTGTCTTTGTAATTGAATGTTCCATGTGAAATAATTCGTAAAAGCGAAATTGCTATATGTAAAACTACGATCAACTATTGCCGGAATTTGAATCCGAAAAGTGCTTTTATAAGGCTGTAGATGATGAAATGTGTGGTATAGCGCACGAATTAAATTGTATATCAACGTAAATTTTTCGATGTTTGCAGCCAATGAACTACCACTTGAAGTACTGGCGCCATTATTTCATATCCCATAGCCGTCATGGGACACATTCTCCGTTTGTTTATAAATTGGTGGATGAAGTAATTTATCAGCAGGATGATCCTGATAGGATCTTAAACTTGCCCCGTGAGGTCAGCATGGGGGGGAAGGTGGAGATAAAAAAATATCTGCTGGTCGACCGTCTACTAAAAACTTTTGCCTATGATCAGTTTATGTTTTTGACTGATGAGCCTCCAGCGAGTTATGAGGAGCTATTTAAACAGAAGGCCGGAAGTTATTCTTTTAGGAAGATCTATTATATTGACCAAACAAACCTTGATCTGGATTTTCTGGCTGTTGTCGGTGAACGCGATATGCTGATTGTAAACGAGCCCCATTTGTCGGTCGAACGGGAAGAGTATTGGAACAAACTTAGGGATGATGATCGCGTGGTTGTCACGATAGATCTGTATCGAATTGGTTTGGTCTTTTTTAGGGCCGGACAACGAAAGGAAAATTTTCTGATCAGGTTTTAGTTTGTTCTCTTTACTTCCGACAAGCTTTGCGTAAAGTTTATTAGGTCTCTGAAGTTTTCCGCTTCGTTTTATGACCGGAATGCGGACATCTTATCAGCATAATACGCTCACTTAAAAAGGCGGACTTTACCTGGGGTCAAACTTATTGTGGTCACAGAACGAAAATAGCATCAATCAGATGCTTTTATTGCTATTTATGAAAAGGGAGGCGGTCTAAAGAGGGAGGCCATCAGCTGAGGCTCCCCCGTTTTTAATTAAAAAGCTTCGCTTAAAGATAGATAAAAACCAGACTGTCTTTTCTCACCCGTCCTCTGTTCACCATAGGAATAATCAAATCGGATACTGCTATTGTGCTCTAAGCTAAAGAAGTAGCGCAAGCCACCACCGTAACTCGGTACATATCTGCTGCTGTTTTCTTTTGAAAAGGTTGATCCAATTCCCGAAAAACCGACAATACCAAAACGAGGATGAAAGCGGTAACGTAATTCCGCTTGGGAAGCAAGGTAATTTTTGTCACGATAACGACCGAGGTAATACCCGCGCATCATCATGTCGCCACCCAGTTCACGGTAATTATAGAAAGGAACTGTTTTCCCGAATGTCGAGCGAAAGATCCCCTGAAGTGCCAGTGTGACTTTTTTATGCAATGGAATAAAGCCGCGAAGGTCTATGTCCAAGTTTGCCCCGTTGAAGTCTGTGCTGGTCCATAACTTAGGCGCGTAAGCAAGTCGCAATTTGGCATAATAACCACGGGTGCTATAGGAAACATTGTCTCGGTTGTCAAATAATTGAGATACGCCAAGCAGCAATTGTTGACCGCCCTCTTTTCCGATAAGACCCGATTGATTGAATATATGGTCGCTGCTATCGCTACGGATTGAAAAATTATCGTACTGTATATTGATGCCCGAATAAAGATGGTTGCCGACTTTTTTCTCAGCTTCCAGTTTTAATCGAAATAGCTTTTGATCAACCCTTTCTTCATCCTTCTTCCAGGTATCCATGCCGATGCCATAGTAATTAAATGGCCAGTTGCGGTATCGGATTTCACTGACGAAATGGTAATCGTTATTTTTTGTCCAAAGATCAGTTTGAAATTTAAAATTTGACTGATGTTTGGATGTAAACGTCCCCATGAGCGTCATTGTGGAGGTACGGATATGGGGATCAGACTTGTCCAGGTAAAAGTTGTATGAACTCGCTAATCCATATTCTACTCCCGTTTCCTGGGCGTAACCAACGGCCGGTAAAACCATAAAACTGCCTGATCGGGTGGAGTCTTTTTCAGCCGAAAGAAATTTTTTACTCAATTTTTGAATAATATTTTGAGCTTTCAAATCGCCTTTACCAGCTACAAATAGTGCAAGTAGCGCTGTATAGCGGGTAAGTTTTGAAAGTGATTGCGGTAAAATTTGCATGCCCAAAGATAGCACATTAGGCAAATAACCAAAATAGGCAAATAGTCAATTAAAAATTATTGTGCTGCATATCAGTATAATTGACAAAAAGTGTTGTTTTTTTTTGACAATTATTTTTGTAAAGTGAGTTTTGTGTCTATCTTTGCATCAGCAAACAAGGGAACAACGGTTCATAATAACGAAGTTTGCTTAGTTCTTTAAATGAAAAAAAAGTAAAAAATAAACTTGCAAAAATCAAAAGTAAATTCGATATTTGCACTCGCTGAAAAGATAAAGTTATCGGATTGGCGTTGATAGAACGTAAGTTATTTTAAAAATATTAGAAGCCTCTTTAGCTCAGCTGGTAGAGCAACTGACTTGTAATCAGTAGGTCATTGGTTCGATCCCGATAAGAGGCTCTAAATGTAACGAAAGTTACAGGTCTGGAGGGGTTCCAGAGCGGTCAAATGGGACGGACTGTAAATCCGTTGCTTCGGCTTCGAAGGTTCGAATCCTTCTCCCTCCACACTTTTTTTAATTGGAGTTTAGATTTACTCTAGTTTCTAGTTATTAAGCGGAAGTAGCTCAGTTGGTAGAGCGATAGCCTTCCAAGCTATAGGTCGCGAGTTCGAACCTCGTCTTCCGCTCAAATTTTTCAAGTATTAAATTTAGTCTCTATCTTCTTTGATAATAATGTATCTAAAGGTGGGGGCATTAATACGTAAATAAGGTTTTTTAGTAAGCCGAAGTAGCTCAGGGGTAGAGCACTTCCTTGGTAAGGAAGAGGTCGTGGGTTCAAATCCCATCTTTGGCTCGTACTTGTGTAAAAGTTAAGCAAGAGTATATAACAAATAGAAATAATTTATAATTACTAATTCGCATAAACATGGCAAAAGAGAAATTTGACCGTAGTAAACCACACTTAAACATTGGTACTATCGGTCACGTTGACCACGGTAAAACTACAACTACAGCTGCTATCACTAAAGTGTTGGCTGATAAAGGTTTGTCAGAAGCTCGTTCATTTGATTCAATTGACTCTGCTCCTGAAGAAAAAGAGCGTGGTATCACAATCAATACTGCACACGTAGAATATTCTACAGCTAACCGTCACTATGCACACGTTGACTGTCCGGGTCACGCTGACTACGTTAAGAACATGGTAACTGGTGCTGCTCAAATGGACGGTGCTATCATCGTAGTTGCTGCGACTGATGGTCCTATGCCTCAAACTCGTGAGCACATCTTGTTGGCTCGCCAGGTAGGTGTTCCTGCGTTAGTAGTATTCATGAACAAAACTGACTTAGTTGACGACCCTGAGTTGTTAGACTTAGTAGAAATGGAAGTTCGTGAGTTATTATCATTCTACGAATTCCCAGGTGATGATATCCCTGTAATCAAAGGATCTGCTTTAGGTGCATTGAACGGTGAGCCTGAGTGGGTTGAGAAAATCATGGAATTAATGGATGCTGTAGATAACTACATTCCAATTCCTCCACGTTTGACTGATTTACCTTTCTTGATGCCTATCGAGGACGTATTCTCAATCACTGGTCGTGGTACAGTTGCTACAGGTCGTATCGAAAGAGGTGTAATCAACTCTGGTGATCCAGTTGAGATCTTAGGTATGGGTGCTGAGAACTTGAAATCTACAGTAACAGGTGTTGAGATGTTCCGTAAAATCTTAGATTACGGTGAAGCTGGTGATAACGTAGGTTTATTGTTACGTGGTATTGAGAAAACTGATATCAAACGTGGTATGGTTATCTGTAAACCAGGTTCAGTAACTCCTCACGATCATTTCAAAGCTGAGGTTTACGTATTGTCAAAAGCTGAAGGTGGTCGTCACACACCATTCTTCAACAAATACCGTCCTCAATTCTATTTCCGTACAACTGACGTAACTGGAGAAATCTCTTTACCAGAAGGTACTGAAATGGTTATGCCAGGTGATAACGTTACGATCTCTGTTAAATTGATCTCTCCTATCGCTATGGAAAAAGGTCTACGTTTCGCTATCCGTGAGGGTGGTCGTACAGTAGGTGCTGGTCAGGTAACTGAAATCATCTAGTCTTTCATAAAGATCTAGAATCACATAGAATAAGCTAATCAACTGCTGTTGATTAGCTTATTTTTTCGATAAGCGATTTATCGGATTAAAATAAAAAAAAGTAAAAAAAGATTTGCAGAAAGTGGTTTAAAACACTATATTTGCATCACAAAATAAGAAATACACGGGCATAGTTTAAAGGTAGAACGAAGGTCTCCAAAACCTTTGGTCTGGGTTCGAGTCCTGGTGCCCGTGCTTATAAAAACAGATAAACTAAAATGGCAAAAGTACTTGATTTTTTTAAAGACTCTTACGTGGAGATCACTGAGAAAGTGACTTGGCCTACGTGGTCTCAGTTACAAAGTTCAGCTGTTATTGTGCTTGTTGCGTCTCTTCTTATTGCATTGGTTGTCTTTGTAATGGATAAAGCTTCAAGTGTAGGGTTAGAATTCTTGTACGGTATTGCTTCTTAATTTTTCAATCGTATTTATTTATGGCAGATCAAGGTTTAAAGTGGTACGTAGTTCGTGCTGTAAGTGGTAAAGAAAAGAAAGTAAAGCAATATATTGATGCCGAGGTTAGTCGTTTAGGTATTGAACACTTGGTTCCTCAAGTGTTAATTCCAATGGAGAAATACTACTTAATGCGCGATGGCAAGAAGGTTGCTAAAGAACGTAACTACTATCCTGGTTATGTTTTATTGGAAGCCGCTCTTGACGGAGAGTTAGAACACGTCATCAAAAATATCAATAGCGTAATTGGTTTCTTGGGAGACAAAGCTGGTAATGCTGTTCCTTTGCGC
The DNA here is from genome assembly GCF_011064245.1 of Sphingobacterium sp. DR205. Lineage (NCBI taxonomy): Bacteria > Pseudomonadati > Bacteroidota > Sphingobacteriia > Sphingobacteriales > Sphingobacteriaceae > Sphingobacterium > Sphingobacterium sp. DR205. The sequence continues at coordinate 1,179,402 of NZ_CP049333.1, forward strand.
CAAGCAGAAGTAAATCGTATTCTAGGTAAGGTAGATGAAATGGCCGAGCAAGGTGAAACCATTAATGTTCCTTACTATGTGGGCGAAACAGTGAAAGTAAACGATGGCCCTTTCAATGGATTTACTGGTGAGATCGAAGAAGTTCATGAAGATAAGAAGAAATTGATCGTCATGGTGAAAGTCTTCGGTCGTAAGACTCCGCTGGAGTTAAACTACATGCAAGTAGAAAAAGAGTAAGATTAGTAATTAACGATAGAGAAAAGCTTTACATGAAAATGTAAGGCTTTTTTTTTATTTTTTCCTCTTTTATGTTATCTCGGACTGATGACTGCTTCATCAGCACCGTTCTTTGTAAAGAAAATGTTAAAAGCGGTATCTGTTTTTTTTTGTAAATTGAACTGCCGGTCATATGTTCCCAGAACCTTTTATAAAAATTATGAACTATGAAACCAACAAAAAGTCGATTTTTTTGTAGAGAGGCACAACGTTCAAAAATGCTTTTCGAATCGCAGAAAAAGGCCGAAAACTTTATGCAATATAATAACAAAGAAATTCTGAACGAGTCAGGCTATGCTCCCGTAAGATCTTATCATTGTATCGCATGTGATGGTTGGCATCTGACGAGCAGACGCGAGGAACTGGACCTTCCTAGCAAAACAGAATTAGTGCTGGAAGCCTACAAGGAAGTGACGGATGAGAAAGATAAGGCAAAAGAACTTCGTGCCAACGGACGGCAAGAAAAGGAAGCTCCATCAGCAAACGCTCTTGAGGGGCTGCGAAAGAAAATTGAGCTAATAAGACGTTCTCTAAAGAATAAAGGAAGTAAAACTATAATAATCAAATTAATAGAGGGAGCTTCTAGGAGCTTGAAAGACCTTGAGGTTACAGGCCAGCTCAAAAAATCGAAAGGAGAACTGGAAGTTCACTTAGGCAGGCTTGAATCCCGAGCCATGTTATTACCTGATGACGAGGAGGCTGGTATCCAGACACAGATCCGCGTGATAGAACGTTTATTTGATAATGAAAGCAATCGCATATTAATACGTAATCTGATTTATGAAGCATTGCGGACATTGCGGAATATGGATGGTGCTATGCTGCAGCAGGATTCAAAGAAGGCGCTTGAAAAAAAGCTAAAGAATCTTGCGCTCCGCTGTGATCATTTGCGCAATAATACATCCGGGTAATACGGATGCTTTGTACATGGAATTGTTCATTTCGGAATTTCGTCCGAAAACCGTCCGATTTCATCGATTACTTTTTTCGTTTTTGGCTAAGTAGGCTAGATTGGTAAAAAACTTTTGAAGCAAGTTTTAACCAAATTTGTTAGCCTATGCTAAAGAGCCAAAAAAATAGACCTTATTACATCGTATGGGAAGATGGAAAATGTCACGCCATGGAGCCGAGCTACACCACCTATCGCTATGATTTACACTTTGCTACTGGTAATACTATTCAGCTTGCGGATGATGAAGCTGGTAGGCTGATGAGCCAGTATTATTTTTACGATTCATTCTTTGTCGATCTTATTCAGGTTGAAGCCCTTGTACCCTTCCGTTTTAATCTTAATGTACCCGAGCGATTTCTGTATTTATTTTTTATGCTGGAGGGCGAGTGCAGCTATGGCGGAATTGATAAAATAATATCGGTCACTGCAAATTCGGTGACGCTAGAACATGTCAATCATAAAATTCCGATAGGCCCGATATACGCTGAGGCCTTTCTGGCACATATCGCATTTTTTGGATAAACTAGGCTTCATGAATATCGGTATTCTTTTTCTTAAATTGCTTTTTTGTTTTTTTCCATGCAATCATGATATAATTAAAGAGCAGCCCGAATATATTTTCTCCGGTTATATCGCTTGCTAGGGCAGGCGGCAACAATTCATAGATCGTAATGCCAAAATAGTCAGCTATCTTGTAAACTTGCTCCACTTTTAGTTTAGTCTCATTTCGTTCAATTTTTGAATACGCTGCCTGTGACATGTTCAAAATAAACGCAACAGCCTCTTGTGATATCTTGAGGCTCTCTCTTTTCTGTCTGATAATAGTTCCGATTTCCTCTTTTGCCATTCTTTTCAATACCCAAATAAGAAGGCCTAATTTAATAAATATAACTTGAAGTTGTAAGTTTTTCTATGATAAAACTGGTGGTTATAGGATATAACCTCAGGTTGTGGTACCTAAACTGCTTTTCTGTGAATTTTGAAAAAATAAAAATCAGATATCATGGAAAAAAAATTAAAAGAAATTAACGTAAGAGAATTAGATGAAAAAGAAGTGGTGGAAATTGAGGGGGGAACTGAAAGGGAAAATTCTAAAGATGTAAGTTGGTTTGAGTCAATATTGAACTATTTTAAACCTTAAAAAGCATCTTTCAACTCGAATGTATAAGGGCTGATTATGAGTGCTAATATAGAGCCAAGGATAAATGCGACTAAGTGTAATGGTCTATTTATTCTAGAAATCTTGATGAATGAAAGTAGAAAAGATATTAATAACATATATAGCCAATAATGTGTGGCATTATGAATCCAAGGTATAAATAAATGATTGATTTTTTGCAAAGGGAAAAATAGTGTGGAAAAACCGAATAGTGCAGAGGAAAGGCCTGATGCACCAACAGCCGTAAACCTGAAGTCTTTCTTTTTAAAAAGTGTTTGAACGAAATTAGGTACTATTATAAAAAGAAGAAAAATCAATATTGTGAACACCTGTGCAATGATAATACTATATGCTTGATTTAAGACGGCAAACATATCATACCCTAATCCAAAAATTACAATACAATTAAACAATAGGTGAATCCCGTTGCGATGAACTAATGCGGAGGTAAGCAAGGTATGAATACGCTTACCTCTTGCTATTTCGTAGGGGTGCAGGATCAGTGCATGGAAAAATGGTTTGTGATAAAATCCAATCATGCTGCAGGCCAATATAATCGGAACGACGATATAGGAATATGGAGCTTCGGAAAAAGTTGGAAATATATCAAAAAATTTCATCAACGGCCATTAATTGTGCTTCCGAAGATAATTAATAAATTTTAAAATACAACCTCAGGTTGTGGTGGGTGTTCGGGCTATTGATCAATTTTGTATCGTTGATCAAAACCAAGATGAAAAGAACAAATATCATATACTTACTGCTGATAGCGGCTATAGTGATAGGGCTGATATTATTGCCGTTAATCAAGGTGCCGATCTCAATTTCGGCACAGGGGATCATTAGGCCCAAGATGGAGAATGCAAAAATACTCTCTTTGGTCAGTGGTCGCATCATTGACAATCGTATCGTGGGCAACAATCAGCAGGTAAAGGAAGGGGACACTTTACTGATTGTCGTCTCTGAAGATCTGGAAAATAAGCTGTCCTTAAATAAGGATTTGATGGCAGACTATTCACGACAGATTGCTGACCTGAAACTCATTCTCGCGGGAGACGCAAAAAACGTGCAAGGTGGACAATACCAGTTGGAATATCTATCGATGGAGCAGCGGATGTCCGAAATCCAGTCGCAACTTACATTAGCACGCCGCGAACTGGAGCGTAATAATAAACTATATAGCCAGGGGGTGGTGTCTCAAGCTGAGCTCGATAAGACCAAATATTCCTTTGAACAACTGGAAAATCAGTTTCTAACAATACGCAAACAACAGATGGCGCAATGGAGTGCTAAGCTGGTCGAATTGCAACAAAAGGCGCAATCGCTGTCGTCTGAGAAAAAGTCTATCTTGATTGATGGTCAAAACTATATTGTTCGGGCACCTATCACTGGGACCGTGGTCAATTTTAAAGGGTATCAAAAAGGAGGACAGCTGGTACAGGGTCAGGATATCCTCGAAATTTCACCAGAAGATCAGCTTATAGCCGAATGTATGGTGCCTACCAAATCCATTGGCTACATCAAAAACGGTCAATCGGTAAAGTTTCAGATGGATACGTATAATTATAACCAATGGGGATTTCTGTCGGGTACAGTGCATGATATCGACTACAATTTGGTGACGGATCAGCAGCAGGGATCTTTTTTTAGGGTCAGGTGCCGCATGGATCAAAATTTTCTGGGCTTACCCAATGGTAATAAGGTCTTTGTAGGAAAGGGGAATACATTCAATGCCCGATTTTATCTCTTGGACCGTACCTTATGGCAGCTCCTGTTTGATCGGGCTGATGACCTGTTCAATCCAAACCTTGGCGCTAAAACGAGCGCATTATAAAAACTTCTCTATTATCTGACAATAATAATTTGTACGAATGAAAAAATCACCTGTTTGTATCAAACAGCACGATATCCGTGACTGTGGAGCGGCTTGTCTGGCTTCTATTGCAGGCTATTATGGCACGCATATTCCCATCGCCAAGATCAGACAGTATTGCCATACCGACACGCGTGGTACCAATGTATTGGGGATGGTGCAAGGACTGCAGCAGATGGGTTTTAATGCCAAAGGTGTCAAGGGCGCAATGGATGCTATTCCGCAGATCCCGCTTCCGGCAATTGCTCATGTTGTACTTAAAGAGCAGCTCCAGCATTATGTGGTGATCTATCAGGTTGAAAAAGATAAAATTACGGTGATGGATCCCGGACTGGGAAAAGTGGAAAAATACACATTTGAGGCCTTTCAGAAGATCTGGACCGGGGTACTGATATTAATGGAACCTAATGAGTACTTTGAACAGAAAAATGAAAAGACCGCCGTTTATAAAAGATTTTGGAATCTGATCAAGCCGCATCGCTCGGTCATTGTTCAGGCGCTGGTCGGCGCTGCGGTGTATACGCTGCTGGGACTTTCAACATCATTTTACATTGAAAAAATTACCGACTATGTGCTGGTGGATGGCAATGTACGCCTACTGAACCTGCTTTCTATCGGTATGCTGGTCATTCTGGTTTTTCAGCTGCTCATTGGTACATTGAAAAGCGTGATGGTCTTACAGACGGGACAAAGGATCGACAAGTATCTTATTTTAGGCTATTATAAACACTTGCTGAGCCTTCCGCAGCGCTTCTTTGATACAATGAAAGTCGGCGAGATTATATCGCGGGTCAATGATGCGGTCAAAATTCGTGCTTTTATCAATGATGTGGCCATACAGGCTGTGGTCAATGTGCTGATCGTGGTATTTTCCTTTGCGCTCATGTTTACTTATTTCTGGAAACTGGCGTTGATAATGCTGCTCGTTATCCCCTTTTATCTGGGGGTATATTGGCTTTCCAATAAACTAAACAAAAAAGTAGAGCGGCGGATGATGGAAGAGGGAGCCGAACTGGAATCGCATCTGGTCGAATCGCTCAATTCGGTCAAGACTATCAAGCAGTTTGGTATCGAAACTTATTTCAATAGCGGTACAGACAACAGGTTTTCGCATTTGTTGAAAACAATCTATGCCTCGGTGATGAATGGATTGTTTTCCAGCACCTCTGGTGAATTGTTGTCGCGGCTCTTTACCATTATCCTCTTATGGGCAGGCTCTTATTATGTGATCGAACGTACGATCACACCGGGCGAACTCTTATCCTTTTATGCGTTGATCGGATATTTTACCGGGCCGGTGACACAATTGATCGGAATGAACAAAACCTTGCAGAATGCATTGATCGCTGCAGATCGGTTGTTTGAAATCATGGATCTGGAGCGTGAGGAATCCGAAGAAAAATTACAGCTGACATCGGATCTGGTTGGTGATATCGTATTCGATAATGTCCGTTTTTCCTATGGATCGCGGGTGGAGGTATTCCGCAATTTTAGCTGCCGAATAGAGCAGGGGAAAATGACAGCTGTGATCGGGGAGAGTGGCAGCGGTAAGACCACTCTCGGAGCACTTATCCAAAAACTGTACCCGCTACAGGAGGGCAAGATCTCCATTGGACAGTACGATCTGAATTATATCTCAAAGAGTTCACTTCGGGAACGCATCGCCATAGTACCCCAGCAGATTGATTTATTTTCGGGTAACGTCATTAGTAACATAGTCGTCGGGGAGGATATCCCTAATTTTCAGCGTCTATTGCAGGTGGTCAATGAATTGGACATGATGTCTTTTATCGAAAAGCTACCTGCTGGTTTTGAGACACAGCTGGGTGAAAACGGGTCTATGTTATCGGGTGGACAGCGGCAACGTATTGCCATTGCGCGTGCGCTATATCGTGATCCGGATATTCTCATTTTAGACGAAGCGACTTCGGCCTTGGATACATCAACGGAACAGGTGATTCAACGGGCTTTTCGCCGCTTCAAAGATTCGGGTAAGACGATGATCGTCATTGCACATCGGCTGAGCACCATTGCGGAAGCGGATACGATCCTTGTGCTTAAAGACGGTGTACTTATCGAACAGGGGGAACATAAGCAGCTACTGGCGCAGGAGTCGGTTTATAAGGATATGTGGAAAAAGCAATCGATCGTGTTAAACTAATCTAGCCTATTATTCAATGATGAACATTTATCGAAGGGAGAGTATAAAGTATTGTCTTATTCTTATATGGGTAATGCTGTCTGTGGATGTGCTGGCACAACAAACCTGGACTTTGCAAGACTGTATCGATTATGCGGTGGAGCATAATCTGCCGATCAAGCAGCAGGAAATTAAGGCTGCGATAAAGGTGTTGGATCAGGAAATGGCACTCCGTGAGCGTTTGCCAAGTGTCAATGGCTATGCGAACGGTTATACCACTTTTGGATCATCACAGGATGTGTTCGGTACGATCCGGCGTAATGATAACTTGAATAGCAATATGGGGATCAACGCGGAACTAACCCTTTACCAGTATAATTATTTTCGCAATCAGGCCAAAAAAGCAGCTTCTGAAGCGGAGCAGGAACGTATCGAGAAAGAAATATTGAAAAGAAATCTTACCGTTCAGCTGATGGAAGCCTATCTGCAGACTTTGCTGGCTCAGGCGCTATTGGTATCACAGGATTCGGCCATGCAGTTTTCAAAGCAGTTATTGGATAAAGCCGAGAAAAGTACGGCGGTGGGAGCAACAGCTGTGTCGGTAGTTGCAGAAGCAAAAGCCAATCTGGCACGGGAAAGGCAGCAATATCAGCAGTATCACAAAGATAGACAACAGTCCTTGCTCAAATTGGCTCAATTGATGAACCATCCAGATTACAGTAGTTTGCGATTGGCGGTCCCGATAACTGCGCAAGATCCGCAGCATGACAGTACTTTTTCGGAAATATCGAACTTGCGGGAAGAAGCCTATTTACATAATCCAGTATTTGCTAAACTCCAAAATCAAAAGGATGGACTTGACCTCGAATCCAAGCTAATTAAAGCAGCACTATTTCCGACAGTAAAAGGATCTGCTGGTTTGGGGAGTACATATTTCAATGCGTTTAAAGCAGAGAATACGCGGTCTTTTTTTGTGCAGAGCAAAGATAATTTTGCCCAGCAGCTCGCCGTAACGGTTTCGGTACCCATATTTAACAAGGGGAAAACAAAACGGCAGTTGAAGCAGATCGAATTTAACAAGCAAAATATCCAATTGTCGGCCGACAATGAAAGGCTCGCTCAGCAACATATCCTAGACAAGCTATTGCTTGAATTGGACGAGAACAGAAAGCAATATGGTATTGCGGTAGAAGCGAGCACGGCAACGGAGCAATCTTTGGATTACACCTTGCGGAGTTTTGAGGCAGGCAAGGCATCTATTTACGACATCAATACCAGTAAAAGTAATTTGATCAAGGCGGAGTCGGAAAAGATCCGCAGCAAATATAATGTGGTGTTCAATCAGCTGCTGCTACGCTACCAGATTTATGGAACGATAAATTAAATTATATGAAGTTATTCCAATATATAGACCGGATTAATTTGTTGGACAAGTTGATCAGGCGGAGAAGGACGGGGACTCAGTCGGAACTAGCGATTCGACTTGGGCTTTCTGTATCGCGATTGGCCCGTATTATTGAATATCTCAAGGATATAGGTGCTCCAATTGCTTTTGATAGATCGCTTAATACGTATTATTATGAAAAAGAATACTCAATACAAATCAAGGTAGAAGTTCAGCAAGAAAATATCCATTTGCTAGATCTAAATCAAATGAGGCAAGCAAATGCGGGTGACAACTTTATTTCAATTCATTTATTGAATGCTTTTTTTGTGCATTGAGGAAAAGTAATTTAGTAGTATTAAATAACAAAGCAGGAATCCGAAAAGGCTTAAAATAGAGTAGGAGCTAATTTTTTATAAATCAAAAAAATGAATACATTAGATTTAAAAGGTTTCGGTGTTCAAGAGATGAATGCTAAGGAAATGATGGAAATTGATGGTGGACAGCAGACACGCGTAGGTAAATGGTTGAAGGCAGCTGGGGAGCTAGCTGTTTGGGTTGCGGAAACTTTTTTATAATAGTTATCTAATTTGGTGTGGCATTGACTTTATTTGAGTAGATGCCATACCATTCGTTTAATGGTTTGTATGAAATATATATTATTTCCTGTTATTAAAATACATAAAAAATATAATTTTTTATTTTTTTTGCTGTTTTTTTTTATAGATACTATTCTAAGTTACGGTTTTACGCAGATCATTAATTATTTTACATTTGATTTTGGTGCTGTAGAGTCAGTCGCTAATGTTCCTAAGTGGCTTTTATTTGTAATCATGGTAATATTTGCTCCACTATTTGAAACAATAGTGTTCCAATTTGTCGCGCTGGAGTTACTATTAAAGCTAAAGATTTCGCCCAGTATAGCTATTGTTGTTAGTACCGTTATCTTTGCATTATTTCACAATTATAATATTCCATATATGGGTTATATTTTATTGACGGGTTGGATATTACCGTATTACTATATGGCTCTACGGGATCAAGGGAAAAGCAATAAAATAGTATTTGTTTTTATGCTTCATTTGATAGGGAATTTTATTTCATTTTTTGATTATATATAAGATGGGTAATTTAGTACTTTCAAAATAAAAACTATTTTACGTAAGAACCTAAGTACTTTACTACTTAGGTTCTTCCTAAGTTTGATTTATTGAAACAGAAAATAGAACTTTTAATATTTGGTACCTTACAATCAAGTATTATTTTGATTGTGTTTTTTCTATTGTTTGGCTTGGATATAGCTTCCAACACTATTACCATGTCTGATCAATTTAATATTTTTCTAATATGTATCTGTTCAGCTTTTTTTGAAGAGATCATATTTAGATATTATTTGATTAAAGGTTTAGGGAAATCTTTCAGTAGAAAAAAATCAATAGTAATTTCCAGTTTGTTATTTGCTATTTGTCATTTGGCAAATTCTAATTTCACTGCCATTGCTTTTTTTTCCCATTTTTTAGGCGGTATTATTTATGCCTATGCTTATATGCAGACAAAATATATATATTACCCGATAGGATTGCACTTCGGATGGAATTATGCTCAATGGTTATTTTCGCTCCCAATGAGTGGAACGATAAAGGAAGGTTGGTTTAATCTTACTTTTCCAACCGTCAATTATTGGTTTGGAGGAGCCTATGGAATAGAAGGGGGGCTTGCAAGCCTAATTGTTCGGGGGCTTTTGTTATGCCTTGTTGTATTTACTGTTTCTCGCTATGATAAGAAATCTATTAATGACAATTTGTAAATAAAAATGCTAAATATTCTGTTAAAATATTTCAAAATACAACTTCTGGTTATAGTTTGTACGGGAGGTGTTGCCTATTTTTGGAATAGTAAATCAAATCTAAATCATCAAGTCAAATTTTCATTCTTCTGCATTCATCAATCGATTAATATCGAGAAAACATAATGATTATCTGGAGCAAAAATAAACTTATGAATGAAATAAAGAATTATTCTGGGTTTGTTGTAGAACCGAGATTGATTAAAAAAATTAAGCTTAATACGCTTAGTTTTTGAATATAATAATAACCGTGTTGGAAGATAGCGAATCGATTTACATTTTATATCACATTGATAAAAGCTTAGATGAGAAGAGCGAGAATTTTTTAAGAGTTTTCTGGAAATTATTCCATTTGTTTATTGCAAAAATCGATCAATATTTTTATTTTTAGATTCCTAAGTTTCTAATTCATTATCAATGTATGGAGAAGTTTTATTTGTTTTTTGTGTCTCACAAGAATTTTTGCTTTTTAGCACTCGCTTTCATATTTATTCTTTATAGGCTGGGTTACGTTCTAGGCGGAATGTTATTCAAATACTTTCCTATATAAAATGAGTGAAGGAACAAAAAAAATATGGAAAAATGTGCTAACTGTTGTAGCCATTGCTATATTAGTGTATTTGCTCCAAATTGATATTGATAATTTGATAGTGAAGATCAAAGAGCTGTGTCGATAGCATGCGTATTTGAAGGAGAGCATAAAAATCACAAGAATAAATTGATAAGAAAGAAATGAGGTGATTGATAGGGAATGCTGAGTTTGCTTTAGGATATGAAATAGGGGGAAGTGCAAGCCAGTAAAAATATTGAGGATCTTCACCTATAAATAAAAGTGGTATGCGAACGATTCCCGATATTTCATAAAAAACGCAAATAGAGAGTATATTGGTGAACAAAAACATTCTTCAATTAAGTGTAAAACGTAAATATGTGGATGCATTTATATGCTTTGGTTTTCTATTGTTAATAGCTTTTTATATAGGTTATAGAATAGGGAAAAATACTGCTGAACGACAGCGTATTGAAATAGCAAATTGAATATTCATATATAGCGCTTTTTATTTTTTCTAAAAGTGCATGTTTTCAAAAGGCACCGAGAACTTTTTTCATGGAGTTTTTTCTTTATTATCGGCATTCAAGAGCTCATCCGACAAAATTCGGGTTCGGTTCATGGCTGTTGGTTTTTTTATTGGAGCTGAAATTCGTATGTATGTTGCTAGTTAATTCGTAATAATATGAAAATTGAAAATATGTCATTGGTTCCACTTACAGAAGTGGAAATGCAGGAACTTGATGGTGGAGGTATACCTCTGTTGATTCTAATGATTTGTTGCGGGGTTGGCGATAGGTTTAGCGTTAACTTAACATGAATTTTAGATAGCATTGTTGGTATTATCTAAAAAATATAAACAATGCTATCTTTCTTGATTTATAATGCATCGTTATAGAGCAAACAAGTACTATTGAAAAGCAGTTGTTATATTTGGTGATTTAATGATGAACATCTTGATTAAATTAAGTCCACACTGTGGCGGTGTTGGTTTTAGATAATAATAAGCAGATGTAAAGCTAGAAATTTATGAGTGAAATAGAGAATTATCCAGGATATGTCGTAGAGCCACGATTAATTAATTTGTATAAAGCCAATGTAGTTGGTTTTTTGTTCTTTGCTATTTTTATTTTATTATATGGACTGCCTTTTTATTTGTTATGGGATATAAAGGAAAGTTTTTCTATAATGAAAAATAATATTTATGATAAGGATTCTAATGTATGGTGGGTTTATGTAATTATTATTGTTTCGGGTATCGTTATTCATGAATTGATTCATGGTATTGTATTTGCATTTTTCGCCAAAGAGGGTTTTAAATCGATAAAATTTGGTGTTTTATGGAAGATGCTCACGCCCTATGCTCATTGTAAAGAACCCCTACAAGTTAGGGCTTATATGCTTGCTCTTGTTATGCCTTTTATTATAGTTGGTTTATTGCCAGGTATTTATTCAATTTTTACGGGGAATTTGCCACTATTACTTTTTGCAATTTTTTTCTCAGGTGCAGCATCAGGTGATTTCATGATTTTAAATTTAATTTATAAAGAGAATAAAGATAACCTGGTACTTGATCATCCTACTGAGGGAGGGTGTTTTGTTTTGAAAAAGGTTATGTAATTTAGCGGATTTCTGATTACGAAGAATATCCTATCTGAAGGGCTGGTCTAAATACCATGTAGCTAGTTCTTAATTTCTTCCAATGCCTCCAACCCAACTATTGTAATAAGAGATGCCTTGATCCCGTATATTAATACGCCATTTTGCTACTTATTTGCCAAAAAAAGAAATTTATTGCAATACAACCACAGGTTGTGGTACAAATATATCGTAATGTTTATTTTTGGTACATAAACTAAAATCTAAATCATCATGAAAATTAAAACACTTTTAAAATTTGTAGGTATAATAGCTGTTTTGGCATTTTGTGTATACCTTCTATCTAATGTTGGCGAACTTATTCGAGGATTTGAAGATGGTTTGAATGCGGCCAGAAATAAATAATAATCTTATATTAATATACATGAAAAAATATTTTATTCTCCTAATACTCTTCTTTTTTGTCACTTCTGGTGGCTTTGCGCAAAGTAATTCGATGCTATGGAAAATCTCGGGAAATGGCCTGAAACACGATTCCTATTTGTTTGGTACGATCCACATGTTGTGTCCTGACGATTTTGAAATCAAACAGAAATGCCTGGATGCGCTTAACTCAAGTGAGAAAGTCGTGTTTGAAGTTGATCTGACGAAGCCTGAAAATCTACAGATCATGCAGGCTTTCGCCGCTCCGCAGCCTGATTTTATAAAAAAATTTACTGAAAGTGATATAAAAAGTATGGATAGCATCTTGGTGCCTCAGCAGCTTTCCATTAAACTATTGGATTATGTATCGCCTGTCACGGCCATGTCCTTATTTGCAATGAAAGGTTTTAACTGTCCGGATCCAACCAAGATCAAATCATTTGAGGCCGAATTGGCAGAGATCGCAAGAATAAAGGGAAAGTCAATTGGCGAACTTGAAACTCCCGATTTTCAATTCAATCTATTAAAAGATTTGATTACGCCAAAGTTATTTATGGAGTCAGTGTTTCAGTTGGATAAGTATCCTGAGCTGACAGCTAAGATGGTAGCCGCCTATAAGAATGAAAACTTAACCGAGTTAACGGAATTGATTCAGGATCCGACTTGGATGACAGCTGAACAGAAAGAAAAGCTCTTGGCAGGACGGAATGTAAACTGGACAACGATTATTCCGAATTTAGTCAAGGAGCAGAGCTGCTTCGTTGCTGTAGGAGCTGGACACCTGTCTGGTGAAAAGGGGTTGATCTCATTACTTAGAGAAAAGGGTTATAGCCTGACGGCAATTAATTAAGGTGTTATTTTTTAGATATAAAGTAAGTAGTACGTTGATAGGGGGGGGAGACTAAATTATGTTGTTGGCAAGGAATCAAATGCTGCTTCGTAATTTAATGATGTTAGCTGTATAAAATGAGCGATATTTTTAAAGTAATAGCAATACCTAAGCATAGAAATCTGTATTTTTTTCTGGTATTCTTTTTAATTGAAGAAATGACAAATTGGGGTGCGTATTATCTTTTTGATCATTTCTCGCCAGGTTTTGCTGATATTGAGGAATATCATAAACAGGGATTGACATTTACATTTGTGTTATTGGTGATTGTGGCGCCGATCTTGGAAACTTTTTTTGCACAATTTTTTATATTGGAAGTATTACGTAAATTAAAAGTTTCCGCTTCAATTAGCGTTGTTATTGCAGCTATTGTTTTTGGTTTATTTCATTATTATAATATATGGTATATACTTGCAACTATTATTTCAGGGTTTGTATTTGCTTATTATTATATGGCATTACGTCCACAAGGAAAATGGAATAAAATTTTATTGCTGATTGCACTACATGCCATGGCCAATATAGTTGCTTTTTTTAGTACTTATGCTTAGTCGAAGCTTCTCTACAATATGGGAATAAGGTTTATTATTATTCTGATTTGTCTGCTCGCAAATCTACAATCCAAGGCTCAGATACAGTTTGTAGACGAGCAGAAAAAATTGCCCATCCCGTCGGTAAATGTCTATGATGGAACAGTAACTAAAATCTAAAGTAGCATGAAAATTAAAACACTTTTAAAATTGGGGGCTATAATAGCATTGATAGCATTCATTGTTTATGTTTTTTCTAATAGCAGCGCGCTTATCGAAGCGTTTAATGAGGGATACAATTCAACAAGGAATAAGTAATGTTGGCTGATTCCTAATATGACTATTGTTATGTTTAACGTTCAGCCATGTTAACAAAAGATAAAATAAAGTTAGTTGGTTATTTGTATCTGCTATTTATGGGAATTGGCATGGTACTCATGTTAATCATTAAATCTGTTGATACTTTTTTGGTAGTTGATTATTATAAATTGCCAAGTCTGTTGAATCATGATGTGTTTAGATCGATCAGGGCTTTAGCGCATAATAATAGCTTTTATATAATTTTATTGGCTGCTTTCTTTGCCCCGTTAGTGGAGGAGACTATGTTTCGTCTGTGGCTGTCTTTTGATCCACGGCATATAGCGATATCTCTTTCTGTTATTTTAATCTATTCCCTGTTAGGCTTTAAGAATTTATTTAAGATGAATTTAATGACCTTGGCCATCGTTTCATCTTTTTTGCTGATCTGTTTGTTGACCTATCAAATACTGAAGGGTATGAATATTGAACAATTTCTAATGAGGATTGTTTCAATAAAGGTTCTGGGCTCAATAAGTGCCATTTCATTTGGATTAGTGCACATAGCAAATTTTGCCCCTATTAATACGAGTATTTGGTTTCTTTATCCTATTTATGTACTTCCACAGATCATCCTTGGATATTTGACAGTTTTTCTAAGGGTAAGGTATGGATTTATATATGGGGTGGTGCTGCATGTGTTGGTGAATTTTGTTGCTGTTCTTGTGAAAATTTAAACACAATACGCGAAAGTCTATAATATGAATAATTTATTTAAATAAAATTAGGCTATGGAAATTTTAAAATCTGAAAGGGTTAAGTATCTCCTATATGCTTTGGTCATAATCGGTTTTTTGATTGCATTGATCAACAATTTTGATGCTTTTATGCAAGGCGTAAATGCGGGAATAGATGATGTCTTTGGAAATAGCGGAGACAGGAGTTAGCGTTCGGAGAAAATTATGAAACAAGGTTATTCGGTGATGGCAATTGAGTACAAATGGAAGGATGTCGGAATAGATTGAACCTTTACAAAGAAAAACCTAAATTCCTGAAAAATTAAAAGTTAGATACTTGCAGGATTCAAATCTTCTTATTAACTTTGCACCTCGGTTGGGGTGTTACGTCCCGATCGATGAATGTTACGTTATTTGCTTCCAACTTACTAACAGACATTTAACAAAATTAAATTCAAAACAAAATGGCAAAAGAAGTCAGTGCGTTAGTAAAATTACAAGTTAAGGGCGGAGCTGCGAATCCTTCACCTCCAGTAGGACCTGCATTAGGTGCTAAAGGTGTGAATATCATGGATTTCTGTAAACAGTTCAACGCTCGTACGCAAGACAAACCAGGTCAAGTATTACCTGTTGTCATTACAGTTTACGCGGATAAGTCATTTGATTTTATCATCAAGACTCCACCGGTAGCAGTTCAATTAAAAGATGCTGCTAAATTAAAAAGTGGATCTGGCGAGCCTAACCGTAAAAAGGTTGCGGCTATCACTTGGGAACAAGTTGAGACTATCGCTAAAGATAAAATGCCTGATTTAAATGCATTTACTGTAGAGGCTGCTATGAGAATGGTAGCTGGTACAGCACGTAGTATGGGTATTACTGTATCCGGTAATGCTCCTTGGAACAATTAATTAAGAAATCAATTTAAGAAAAGTGGCTAGATTAACAAAAAATCAAAAAGCGGCACTATCCAAAATTGAAGCTGGTAAAGCATACTCTTTGAAAGAAGCTTCGGCTTTAGTTAAAGAAATCTCATTGACCAAATTTGATGCTTCTGTGGATATCGACGTTCGTTTGGGCGTAGATCCTCGTAAAGCAAATCAAATGGTGCGTGGTATTGCAACATTACCTCACGGTACTGGTAAAACTGTTCGCGTTTTAGTTTTGTGTACTCCTGATAAGGAAGAAGAAGCTAAAGCAGCAGGTGCAGACTACGTAGGTTTAGATGATTACATCAGCAAAATTGAAGGTGGTTGGACTGACGTTGATATCATTATTACTATGCCTAGTGTTATGGCTAAAGTTGGTAAATTGGGTCGTATTTTAGGTCCAAGAAACTTGATGCCTAACCCTAAAACTGGTACAGTTACAACAGAAGTTGGTAAAGCTGTAACAGATGTAAAAGGTGGTAAGATCGATTTCAAAGTTGACAAAACCGGTATCATCCATACTTCTATTGGTAAAGCGTCGTTCGATGCAGATAAAATATATGATAACGCATTAGAGGTATTACAAACTCTAGCTCGTTTGAAACCATCTGCAGCTAAAGGAACTTACTTTAAAAGTATTCACATTTCCTCAACTATGAGTCCTGGTATTCATATTGAGACTAAATCAGTAGCAGGTATTTAATCATGAGAAAAGAAGAAAAACAAGAAATTGTTCAAGCTTTGGCCGAACAGATTAAATCTTACGGTAACTTCTATATTACCGATACTGCTGAGTTGTCCGTTGAAAAAGTGAATAGCATTCGTCGTAAATGTTTTGAGCAAGGTATCGAAATTAAAGCTGTTAAAAACACTTTAATTAAGAAAGCATTGATCGAAGCTGGTGTTGAAGAAGAAGATATTTTTGGAACGCTTAAAGGTGCGTCTACAATGATGTTTTCTGAAGTCGCTAATGCACCTGCTAAATTGATCAAAGAATTGCGCAAAACAGGTGAGAAACCGTTGTTAAAAGCGGCTTTCATTGAGGCAACAGCATTCGTAGGAGATAATCAATTAACTGCATTAGTTAATCTTAAATCTAAAAACGAACTTATCGCTGACGTTATCGCTGCATTGCAGTCACCTGCGAAAAATGTTATTTCGGCTCTTCAATCAGGAGGAAATACTGTTGCAGGTTTAGTAAAAGCTTTAGAAGAAAGAGGTTAACGAATCCTCTAGAACAGAATCATTCGTTACAATTTAATTAACAATTTTTACAAAGTACATTCAAAAATTCAAAATAAAATGGCAGATTTAAAACAACTTGCTGAACAGTTAGTTAACTTAACAGTAAAAGAAGTTAAAGAATTAGCTGATATCTTAAAAGACGAGTATGGCATCGAGCCTGCTGCTGCTGCTGTTGCTGTAGCTGCTGCTCCAGCTGAAGGTGGTGCTGCTGCTGCAGAAGAGAAAACTTCATTTGACGTTATCTTGAAAGAAGCTGGTGGTCAAAAATTAGCTGTAGTTAAATTGGTTAAAGATTTAGCTGGATTAGGCTTGAAAGAAGCTAAAGATTTAGTTGACGGAGCACCTAAAGAATTGAAAGCTGGTGTATCTAAAGACGAAGCAGAAGCTTTGAAAAAACAATTAGAAGAAGCTGGTGCTGTTGTTGAGATTAAATAATCTCAACTAATTAGCCCGAAAAGGTTTAGACTCTGACGATTTTTCGTCAGAGTCTATTCCTATTTATATCAATACGCCACTATGCTGTGTATATGCTGGGCACAGTGGACATGTGGTTTACAGCATACATGTAAGCGCAGTTTTTTTAAAACTAAAATTCATATTCCCTTGGCAAACAATAATATTCAACAAGAAAGAATAAACTTTGCAACAAGTAAGAAAGTATTGGAATATCCAGATTTCTTAGATGTGCAATTGGAATCTTTCAAGGAGTTTTTTCAATTAGAAACTACTTCTGACAACCGCCATCAGGAAGGGCTGTTCAAGGTATTCTCGGAAAACTTCCCTATTTCTGATTCAAGAAACATTTTTGTGCTAGAGTTTTTGGATTATTTCATTGATCCACCACGTTATGATATCCAAGAGTGTATCGAGCGCGGCTTGACTTATAGCGTTCCTTTAAAGGCTAAGTTAAAGTTATCTTGTAATGATGAAGAACACGAAGATTTCGAAACTATTGTTCAGGATGTATATTTAGGGACTATCCCTTATATGACTCCTAAAGGTACTTTCGTGGTAAATGGTGCAGAGCGTGTCATCGTATCGCAATTACACCGTTCACCGGGCGTTTTCTTTGGTCAAAGTAGACACACAAATGGTACTAAACTTTATTCTGCAAGGGTAATTCCTTTCAAAGGATCTTGGATCGAGTTCGCAACAGACGTAAACAACGTCATGTATGCGTATATCGACCGTAAAAAGAAATTCCCAGTTACTACCTTATTGCGTGCTATCGGTTACGATTCGGATAAAGATATCTTGGAATTGTTCGATTTAGCGGATGAAGTAAAAGTTAGTAAATCTGGTCTTAAAAAATATGTTGGTCGTCGTCTTGCGGCTAGGGTATTGAAAAAATGGGTAGAAGATTTCGTGGATGAGGATACTGGTGAAGTAGTATCTATCGACCGTAACGAAATTATCCTTGAGCGTGAAACTGTTCTAGAAGAAGATCACATTGATTTGATCATCGAAGCTGGCGTTAAGTCTATTATTTTAGCGAAAGATGATGACTCAAACAA
The DNA here is from genome assembly GCF_011064245.1 of Sphingobacterium sp. DR205. Taxonomy (NCBI): domain Bacteria; kingdom Pseudomonadati; phylum Bacteroidota; class Sphingobacteriia; order Sphingobacteriales; family Sphingobacteriaceae; genus Sphingobacterium; species Sphingobacterium sp. DR205. The sequence goes on from NZ_CP049333.1 coordinate 1,197,742, forward strand.
TGCGGACTATTCTATTATATATAACACTTTACAAAAAGATACATCCAACTCCGAAAAAGAAGCGGTAGAACATATCTATCGTCAATTGCGTAACGCTGAACCACCCGATGAGGAAACAGCTCGTGGTATCATCGACCGTTTGTTCTTCTCGGATAAACGTTATGATCTGGGCGACGTTGGTCGTTACCGTATCAACCGTAAATTGAAGTTGGATACTCCGGACGATACGAAAGTATTGACACGTGAGGACATCATCGCAATTGTGAAGTATTTGATCAATTTGATCAACTCTAAAGCTGAGGTGGATGATATTGACCACTTGTCAAATCGTCGTGTACGTACTGTAGGCGAACAATTATATGCTCAATTTGGTGTAGGTCTATCTCGCATGGCCCGTACAATCCGTGAGCGTATGAACATCCGCGATAATGAAGTGTTTACGCCAACGGATCTGATTAATGCACGTACACTTTCGTCGGTAATCAATTCGTTCTTCGGTACTAACCAGTTGTCTCAGTTCATGGACCAAACCAATCCTCTTGCTGAAATTACGCACAAGCGTCGTTTGTCAGCTTTAGGTCCTGGTGGTCTTTCCCGTGAGCGTGCAGGTTTCGAAGTCCGTGACGTTCACTATACACACTATGGTCGTCTTTGTACAATCGAAACACCGGAGGGTCCAAACATCGGTTTGATCTCTTCGTTGGCTGTACACGCGAAAATTAACCACTTAGGTTTTATCGAAACTCCTTACCGTAAGGTAAAAGATGGGGTTGTTGTGGTCGACGAACCGGTAGTATACTTATCTGCTGAAGATGAAGATGGCAAAACAATTGCACAGGCGAATGCTTTGTATGATGACAAAGGTAATTTCGAAGATGCAAAAGTGAAAGCCAGATATGAGGGTGACTTCCCGATTATCGAGCCTAATATGCTTGATTATATGGACGTCGCTCCAAACCAAATTACATCTATTGCGGCCTCGTTGATTCCTTTCTTGGAACACGATGATGCCAACCGTGCATTGATGGGATCGAACATGCAACGTCAGGCTGTGCCTGTATTGCGCCCGCAAGCTCCTATCGTAGGTACTGGTCTTGAAGGTCGTGTAGCGAAAGATTCACGTACTTTGATCAATGCTGAAGGTCACGGTGTGGTAGAGTATGTAGATGCTGATGAAATTAAGATCCGTTATGACAGAAACGACGATGATCGTCTTGTATCATTTGATGATGATGTCAGAACATATAGATTGATCAAATTCAAGAAAACCAACCAGAATACTTGTATGAACTTGAAGCCTATCGTTAGAAAAGGCCAACGAGTTGAACCAGGACAAGTATTGTGTGAAGGTTATGCTACTGAAAATGGTGAATTGGCATTGGGTCGTAACTTGAAAGTAGCGTTCATGCCTTGGCAAGGATATAACTTTGAGGATGCGATCGTAATTTCTGAGCGTGTAGCGAAAGAAGACTGGTTTACTTCTCTTCACATTGAAGAATTCGAACTTGAAGTTCGTGATACGAAACGTGGTGAGGAAGAATTGACAGCTGATATTCCTAACGTATCTGAAGAAGCGACAAAAGACTTGGATGAAAACGGTATTATCCGTATTGGTGCAGAAGTTGGTGGTGGCGATATCTTGATCGGTAAAATCACACCTAAAGGTGAGTCTGATCCTTCTCCAGAAGAGAAATTATTACGTGCAATCTTTGGTGACAAAGCTGGCGACGTGAAAGATGCTTCATTGAAAACGCCGCCTTCGTTGAAAGGTGTTGTGATCGATACGAAGTTGTTCTCCCGTGCGAAGAAAATGTCTAAAGAGGTTGAACGTAAAACTTTAGAGAAACTAGAGGTTGCTCACGATAGAGCTGTTAAATCATTGAAAGAGCGTTTGGTGGAAAAATTATTCACTGTGGTGAATGGTAAAACAAGCCAAGGTGTATACAATGTATATAAAGAGTTGTTGGTCGCTAAAGGCGCTAAGTTTACACAAAAAATCTTAGCTGAATTAGATTACAACAACATCAACCCAATGGGATGGACAACTGACGAAGATAAAAATGAGTTGATCAAAATGGCCCTTCATAATTACAATATCAAAATTAATGAAGAGTTAGGTGCGTTCAAACGTGATAAATTCGCAGTATCTGTCGGGGATGAACTTCCATCAGGAATCGTGCAGATGGCTAAAGTTTACGTCGCTAAAAAACGTAAATTGAAAGTAGGGGATAAGATGGCTGGTCGTCACGGTAACAAAGGTATCGTTGCACGTATCGTACGTGATGAGGATATGCCTTTCTTGGAAGATGGTACACCTGTTGATATCGTGTTGAACCCACTTGGGGTACCTTCACGGATGAACTTGGGACAGATCTACGAAACCGTATTGGGTTGGGCTGGTCAAAAATTAGGTGTTAAGTTTGCGACGCCAATCTTTGACGGTGCTGAAATGGATCAGGTACAAGACTGGGTGGCGAAAGCTGGTTTGCCAAAATCCGGACGTACATATTTGTATAACGGATTAACAGGTGACCGTTTTGATCAACCAACGACTGTAGGTGTAATTTACATGTTGAAATTAGGTCACATGGTTGATGATAAAATGCACGCGCGTTCAATCGGTCCTTACTCATTGATCACGCAACAGCCGCTGGGTGGTAAAGCACAATTCGGTGGTCAGCGTTTCGGTGAGATGGAGGTTTGGGCATTGGAAGCATTCGGTGCATCTAACATCCTTCAAGAGATCTTGACTGTGAAATCGGATGATGTGGTTGGTCGTGCCAAAACTTACGAGGCAATCGTAAAAGGTAACAATCTTCCAACACCATCGGTACCAGAATCGTTCAACGTATTGGTACACGAGTTGCGCGGATTGGGTCTAGATATCACATTGGATTAATTAAGCAATTAGGGCTTTGAAGGGCTCCAGTCCTTCAAAGCTTCTTTATAAAGCTTTAACTTTTGAATAAGTATGTCTTACAAAAAAGATAATAAAATTAAAAGCAACTTCACTTCGATTACGATCAGCTTGGCTTCTCCAGAAACTATTTTGGAACGCTCAAGTGGTGAAGTTACAAAACCGGAAACGATTAACTATCGTACCTACAAACCAGAACGTGATGGTTTATTCTGTGAGCGTATTTTTGGTCCTGTAAAGGATTACGAATGTCACTGTGGTAAATACAAACGTATCCGTTATAAAGGTATCGTGTGTGACCGTTGTGGTGTTGAAGTAACGGAGAAAAAAGTACGTCGTGAGCGTATGGGACACATCAACTTGGTGGTTCCTGTTGCGCACATCTGGTACTTCCGCTCTCTTCCTAATAAAATCGGTTATTTATTGGGACTTCCTACCAAGAAATTGGATATGATCATTTACTATGAACGTTATGTGGTTATCCAAGCTGGTATTAAGGAAGAAGATGGTATCAACTTTATGGACTTCTTGACTGAAGAAGAATATTTAGATATTTTAGATACTTTACCAAAAGAAAATCAATATTTAGACGATAACGATCCTCAAAAATTTGTCGCTAAGATGGGGGCTGAGGCGTTGGAAGATTTGTTGAAACGTATTGATTTGGATCAATTATCTTACGATTTACGTCACCAAGCTGCTAACGAGACTTCGCAACAACGTAAAAATGAGGCGTTAAAACGTCTTCATGTTGTTGAAGCTTTCCGTAGCTCACGTGAAAATATCGAGAATCGTCCAGAATGGATGATCGTAAAGATTGTTCCAATCATTCCGCCTGAATTGCGCCCTTTGGTGCCTTTGGATGGTGGCCGTTTTGCGACTTCGGATTTGAACGACTTATACCGTCGTGTGATTATCCGTAACAACCGTCTAAAACGTTTGATTGAAATCAAAGCTCCAGAAGTAATCTTACGTAACGAAAAACGTATGCTTCAAGAAGCGGTAGATTCATTGTTTGACAACTCGCGTAAAGTGAATGCTGTTAAGACTGAAGGTAACCGCGCGTTGAAGTCTTTGTCTGATATTTTGAAAGGTAAACAAGGGCGTTTCCGTCAAAACTTATTAGGTAAGCGTGTGGATTATTCGGCTCGTTCGGTAATTGTGGTAGGTCCTCACTTGAAATTACACGAGTGTGGTCTTCCTAAAGATATGGCTGCTGAACTTTACAAACCGTTTATCATCCGTAAGATGATCGAGCGTGGTATTGTGAAAACAGTAAAATCAGCTAAAAAAATCGTAGATCGTAAAGATCCGGTTGTATGGGATATCCTTGAAAACGTATTGAAAGGTCACCCTGTATTACTAAACCGTGCACCTACGCTTCACCGTTTGGGTATTCAAGCTTTCCAGCCTACCTTGGTAGAGGGTAAAGCGATTCAATTACACCCATTGGTGTGTACAGCGTTCAACGCCGATTTTGACGGTGACCAGATGGCGGTTCACTTACCTCTAGGTAATGCCGCAGTTTTGGAAGCCCAAATTTTGATGTTGGCAGCACACAATATCTTAAATCCTGCGAACGGTTCGCCGATCACAGTACCATCTCAAGACATGGTATTGGGTCTTTACTATATTACTAAAGGCCGTAAAACTGCTGGTGATCATATCGTAAGAGGTCAAGATATGATTTTCTATTCGGCTGAAGAGGTCATCATTGCTTTAAATGAGAAGCAAATCGATCTTCACGCTTGGATTAAAGTAAAAACAAAAGTTAGACAAAAAGATGGTAGCATCGTTGATACCTTATTAGAAACAACTGTGGGTCGTGTGATCTTCAACCAAGTTGTTCCTGAAGAAATGGGATTTGTCAATGAATTGCTTACCAAAAAATCTTTGCGTAATATCATCGGTGAGATTGTGAAGACTACGGGTATGGCTCGTGCAGCGCAATTCTTGGATGATATGAAAGAATTGGGATATCAAACAGCCTTCAAAGGTGGTCTTTCTTTCAACTTGGAAGATTTGAACATTCCTGCTGCGAAAGCTGAGTTGATCCAACAAGCAACGAACGAAGTTGAAGAAGTGATGAACAACTATAACATGGGTTTCATTACCAACAACGAACGTTACAATCAAATCATCGATATCTGGACGCGTATCAACAATAGATTGACAGCGCACGTAATGGATATTCTTTCTAACGATAATCAAGGTTTCAACTCAGTTTATATGATGTTGGATTCTGGAGCCCGTGGTTCGAAAGAGCAGATCCGTCAGTTATGTGGTATGCGTGGTCTGATGGCGAAACCTCAAAAATCCGGTACTTCAGGTGGTGAGATTATTGAAAACCCGATCCTGTCAAACTTTAAAGAAGGTTTGTCCGTATTGGAGTACTTTATCTCTACCCACGGTGCGCGTAAAGGTCTTGCGGATACGGCGTTGAAAACGGCGGATGCGGGTTACTTGACTCGTCGTTTACATGACGTTGCTCAGGATATGATCGTTGTGGAGCAAGATTGTGGTGGTTTACGTGGTATTTACACAACAGCATTAAAAGATAATGATGATGTAGTTGAGCCATTGTTCGATCGTATTTTGGGTCGTACACCATTACATGATGTATTCCATCCGGAAACAGATGAGTTAATTGTTTCTGCAAACGAAGATATCACGGAGGAAATCGCTGAAGTCATCGAGAAATCAGGTATTGAGGGTGTCGAAATTCGTACTGTATTAACTTGTGAATCGAAACGTGGTGTGTGTGCTTGTTGTTACGGTCGTAACTTGGCGTCCGGTAAACGTGTTCAATTGGGTGAAGCTGTCGGTGTTATCGCAGCTCAATCAATCGGTGAGCCGGGTACACAGTTAACACTTCGTACGTTCCACGTGGGTGGTACGGCATCAAACATCGCCGCAGACTCAAGCATCATTTCTAAATACGATGGTAGAATCGAATTTGAAAATGTGCGTACCGTTTCGCAAACAAATGACAATGGTACACATCAAGTCGTTTTAGGACGTTCTGGTGAGGTTAAGATCATTGATGCACATAATAAAATTGTATTCCAACAAAATATCCCTTACGGTTCGCAATTGTTCGTTGAAGACGGTGGTACTGTAGCTAAAGGGGATAAATTGGTAGAATGGGATCCATATAACGCGGTAATTATCTCTGAATTTGCTGGTAAAGTTGAGTTTGATGCAATCATCGAAGGTGTTACCTTCCGTGAAGAATCAGATGAGCAAACTGGTCACAAAGAGAAAGTAATTATTGAAACACGTGATAAAACGAAAAACCCATCCATCAAGATTCTTGATAAATCCGGAGAGGTTATCCGTACGTACAATATACCGGTGGGCGCCCACGTTGCTGTTGCTAACGGGGTGACTGTGAAAGAAGGTGGTATCTTAGTTAAGATTCCTCGTTCTACTGGTAAAACACGAGATATCACGGGTGGTCTTCCACGTGTAACCGAGCTATTCGAAGCACGTAACCCTTCTAACCCTGCTGTCGTGACAGAAATCGATGGTGTGGTAACATTAGGTGGTGTGAAACGTGGTAACCGTGAGATGTCGATAGAATCACGTGATGGTCAAATCAAGAAATACTTGGTGCCACTTTCTAAACATATCCTTGTTCAGGATAATGACTTTGTGAAAGCAGGTATGCCATTATCGGATGGTTCGATTTCTCCAGCAGATATCTTATCGATTAAAGGACCGTCAGCGGTGCAACATTACATCGTGAATGGTATCCAAGAGGTATACCGTCTTCAAGGTGTGAAGATCAACGATAAGCACTTCGAAACGATCGTTCACCAGATGATGCAAAAAGTTAACATTGAGGATCCGGGAGATACACGTTTCTTAGAAAAAGAAGCTGTAAACAAATGGGACTTCATGGAAGAGAATGATTCTTTGTTTGACAAAAAAGTCGTTGTCGATGCGGGAGATTCCAATAGCTTACGTCCAGGACAAATTGTTTCTTTACGTAAGTTGAGAGAGGAGAATTCAAGCTTGAAACGTCGTGACTTAAAACTTGTAGAAGTGCGTGAAGCAATTCCAGCAACTTCAAGTCCATTGTTGCAAGGTATCACTAGAGCATCGTTGGGTACGAAATCGTTCATCTCAGCGGCCTCTTTCCAAGAGACTACTAAAGTGTTGAACGAAGCTGCTATCGCTGGTAAACGTGACAACTTGTTAGGTTTGAAAGAAAACGTAATCGTTGGTCACTTGATCCCTTCAGGTACAGGTATCCGTCAATACAGCAACTTAATTGTCGGTTCTCGTGAAGAATACGATCAATTGTTGGCTTCGAAAGAAGAAGATTAATCTAGCATAGATTATTTCATATAGAAAGGTCCAGGCGCATGTCTGGACCTTTTTTTGCTTTATGGAACTAGGTTTTTATGAATTCTTATTCTTAAGGATGTTAATTAGCTATATATTGTCTTGTTGAAAATAATCTAGGATCACCTTCTATTTCACTTTGGATAAGAGAAAAATTATGGGAATTGCTGTTGTCTTATCCATTTTTAGCCAACGGATTGTTGTTAATGATTGGGATTCGGGTTGGTTTTTAGATAAAGTTGTTGGTTATTTAACCTATGATTTGATCTGTTTGAATTGTTTGCCGAAGGCGTCTTTAAAAATAAATCGTTCAATGTTACAGTAAGTTAACGCTAATATTAAAAAATAATAAACAAAAGGCTTGGAAGTTTGCCCGAAAACTCCCTATCTTTGCACCACTCCGCAAGGGAGGAACGGTTGCTTCGAAAGAAGGAATCCTGAAAAAAGAAGGGTTTAACGGGAGTTAGGCGCAGAAATTGGAAAAAGAAAAAGAAAAAAAACTTCAAAAGTTTTTTGGAAGTTCGGAAAATATTTCTACCTTTGCAGTCCCAACGGAAACGGAGGGGAAAACAAAAAAGATAAAGACGGGCGCAATGCTCATCGGAATATAGCGGATACGGAAGTTGAAGCGCAAAAAGTTCTTTAAGAAAACACAATCATGTAAGCGTGACGAGTAGACAGACGAAAGTCGAAAGTCATGAACAAATTCAAGAATTGGTTCAATTCGGTCCAAGATCAGAGATATAAAAAAAGAATTCTGATTATGTAAATAGTTGGAATCAAAAACTTCATTTTACAATGGAGAGTTTGATCCTGGCTCAGGATGAACGCTAGCGGCAGGCCTAATACATGCAAGTCGGACGGGATCCATCGGAGAGCTTGCTCAAAGATGGTGAGAGTGGCGCACGGGTGCGTAACGCGTGAGCAACCTACCTCTATCAGGGGGATAGCCTCTCGAAAGAGAGATTAACACCGCATAATATAACTATTCGGCATCGTCTGGTTATTAAATATTTATAGGATAGAGATGGGCTCGCGTGACATTAGCTAGTTGGTAGGGTAACGGCTTACCAAGGCGACGATGTCTAGGGGCTCTGAGAGGAGAATCCCCCACACTGGTACTGAGACACGGACCAGACTCCTACGGGAGGCAGCAGTAAGGAATATTGGTCAATGGGCGGAAGCCTGAACCAGCCATGCCGCGTGCAGGATGACTGCCCTATGGGTTGTAAACTGCTTTTGTCCGGGAATAAACCCAGGTACGTGTACCTGGCTGAATGTACCGGAAGAATAAGGATCGGCTAACTCCGTGCCAGCAGCCGCGGTAATACGGAGGATCCGAGCGTTATCCGGATTTATTGGGTTTAAAGGGTGCGTAGGCGGCCCATTAAGTCAGGGGTGAAATACGGTGGCTCAACCATCGCAGTGCCTTTGATACTGATGGGCTTGAATCCATTTGAAGTGGGCGGAATAAGACAAGTAGCGGTGAAATGCATAGATATGTCTTAGAACTCCGATTGCGAAGGCAGCTCACTAAGCTGGTATTGACGCTGATGCACGAAAGCGTGGGGATCGAACAGGATTAGATACCCTGGTAGTCCACGCCCTAAACGATGATAACTCGATGTTGGCGATAGACGGCCAGCGTCCCAGCGAAAGCGTTAAGTTATCCACCTGGGGAGTACGCCCGCAAGGGTGAAACTCAAAGGAATTGACGGGGGCCCGCACAAGCGGAGGAGCATGTGGTTTAATTCGATGATACGCGAGGAACCTTACCCGGGCTTGAAAGTTAGTGAAGGATGCAGAGACGCATCCGTCCTTCGGGACACGAAACTAGGTGCTGCATGGCTGTCGTCAGCTCGTGCCGTGAGGTGTTGGGTTAAGTCCCGCAACGAGCGCAACCCCTATGTTTAGTTGCCAGCATGTAATGGTGGGGACTCTAAACAGACTGCCTGTGCAAACAGTGAGGAAGGTGGGGACGACGTCAAGTCATCATGGCCCTTACGTCCGGGGCTACACACGTGCTACAATGGATGGTACAGCGGGCAGCTACATAGCAATATGATGCTAATCTCTAAAAGCCATTCACAGTTCGGATTGGGGTCTGCAACTCGACCCCATGAAGTTGGATTCGCTAGTAATCGCGTATCAGCAATGACGCGGTGAATACGTTCCCGGGCCTTGTACACACCGCCCGTCAAGCCATGAAAGTTGGGGGTACCTAAAGCATGTGACCGCAAGGAGCGTGTTAGGGTAAAACCGATAATTGGGGCTAAGTCGTAACAAGGTAGCCGTACCGGAAGGTGCGGCTGGAATACCTCCTTTCTAGAGTATCGCGGACCGGTGCTCGTCACGTTACATATGATTGCAAAAGAAGAAAAAACATCAGAAGAAAGTGCCCGCCCCTAATGGAGCGGTCCCTGAGAGAAGAGATGAACAGAATAGCTAGTCCCGTAGCTCAGTTGGTTAGAGCACTACACTGATAATGTAGGGGTCAGCAGTTCAAATCTGCTCGGGACTACTTAAAAGATCTGAGGGATGAGATAGGAGATGGGAGAAACAGTATGGCGACATACAGGATCCCATATCTATAATCTAACATCTCATATCTAAAAAAGGGGAATTAGCTCAGCTGGCTAGAGCACCTGCCTTGCACGCAGGGGGTCAACGGTTCGAATCCGTTATTCTCCACGTTTTTTGGAGGGAAATATAGAGAAAGATAACAGGCCATACAGGGTCTAATATCTCAGATCTAATATCTCCTATCTGAGAAAAAGAGTTCTTTGACATATTGAAAGAGAAAAAAAATTACAAGAGAAGACAACAGTATAGAGACAATGCTGGTATGTGTTTGATGTGATGAGGAGACCCTCGGTCAAGGCCGAACGAATCATTACGTAGCATACGGGTATATATATCAAAAGCAGCCGCATAGTGGCAAAAGGCTATGCCGGTGAAGAAAGTAAATAAGGGCACACGGGGGATGCCTAGGCTCTCAGAGGCGAAGAAGGACGTGATAAGCTGCGATAAGCTACGGGGATCGGCAAATGCGAGTTGATCCGTAGATTTCCGAATGGGGCAACCTGGCATGTTGAAGACATGTCGTATAAAACGCGAACGCGCTGAACTGAAACATCTAAGTAGGCGTAGGAGAAGAAAATAACAATGATTTCCCAAGTAGTGGCGAGCGAACGGGAAAGAGCCCAAACCGATTATGTTACGGCATGGTCGGGGTTGTAGGACCACGATATTGTACAATGCTATGAACTGGAAGCAGGTGGGAAACTGCGCGACAAGGGTGAGAGCCCCGTACAGGCAAAGAATATTGGCATAGTGGTATCCTGAGTACCGCGGGACCGGAGAAATCCTGTGGGAATCCACCAGCACCATCTGGTAAGGCTAAATACTCCTGAGAGACCGATAGTGAACCAGTACCGTGAGGGAAAGGTGAAAAGAACCCCGAACAGGGGAGTGAAAAGAACCTGAAACCGTGTGCTTACAAGCGGTTGGAGCAGGCAGGTCCTGTGACAGCGTGCCTTTTGCATAATGAGCCTACGAGTTACTCTTGTCTGGCAAGGTTAAGTCCTTCAGGGACGCAGCCGAAGCGAAAGCGAGTCTTAATAGGGCGCATAGTCAGATGAGGTAGACGCGAAACCTTGTGATCTACCCTTGGGCAGGTTGAAGTTGCAGTAACATGTAATGGAGGACCGAACCGATAAACGTTGAAAAGTTTCCGGATGACCTGAGGGTAGGGGTGAAAGGCCAATCAAACTGGGAAATAGCTCGTACTCCCCGAAATGTTTTTAGGAACAGCGTCGGCATGGAGTCTGATAGAGGTAGAGCTACCGATTGGGTGCGGGGGAGTCAAATCCTACCAAATCCAGACGAACTCCGAATGCTATCAGATATGGCCGGCAGTGAGGCTTTGGGTGCTAAGGTCCAAGGCCGAGAGGGAAAGAACCCAGACCATCAGCTAAGGTCCCCAAATTCGTTCTAAGTTGAACTAACGAGGTCCGGTTGCCCAGACAGCTAGGATGTTGGCTTGGAAGCAGCCATTCATTTAAAGAGTGCGTAACAGCTCACTAGTCGAGCGGCCGGGCGTGGATAATAAACGGGCATCAAGAACGGTACCGAAGCTATGGATTTGCATTGAAAGATATGCATCTGGTAGGGGAGCATTCCATATGGGGCGAAGATACCTGGTAATGGGTGTTGGACCGTATGGAAAAGCAAATGTAGGCATAAGTAACGATAAGGCGGGTGGGAAACCCGCCCACCGAAAGACCAAGGTTTCCTGATCAACGTTAATCGGATCAGGGTCAGTCGGGACCTAAGGCGCACCCGAAGGGGGCAAGCCGATGGACAACTGGTTAATATTCCAGTACTCTTCATAACTGCGATGTGGTGACGGAGTAGTGACACTGCCGCGAACTGACGGAATAGTTCGTTGAAAGGCGTAGGTATTGGGGTTGTAGGCAAATCCGCAACTCTAGCTGAAACCCAATAGTACAGCAAAGCTCCGGTGGCGCTGATAGAGCAGGTAAACAGACTTCCAAGAAAACCCGCTAAGCTTCAGGTTATGAAGACCCGTACCGCAAACCGACACAGGTGGTCGAGGAGAGAATCCTAAGGTGCTCGAGTGAGTCATGGCTAAGGAACTCGGCAAAATGGCCCTGTAACTTCGGGAGAAGGGGCGCTGTCTCAGTGATGAGCAGCCGCAGTGAAAAGGCCCAGGCGACTGTTTAACAAAAACATATGGCTTTGCAAAATCGCAAGATGAGGTATAAGGCCTGACACCTGCCCGGTGCTGGAAGGTTAAGAGGGGATGTCATCCCGGGAGAAGCATTGAATCGAAGCCCCAGTAAACGGCGGCCGTAACTATAACGGTCCTAAGGTAGCGAAATTCCTTGTCGGGTAAGTTCCGACCTGCACGAATGGTGTAACGATCTGGGCGCTGTCTCAGCCATGAGCTCGGTGAAATTGTGGTATCGGTGAAGACGCCGATTACCCGCAACGGGACGGAAAGACCCCATGCACCTTCACTATAGCTTAACATTGAGATTGGGTACAGGATGTGTAGGATAGGCGGGAGATGTTGAAGCGGCTTCGCCAGGAGTCGTGGAATCAACCTTGAAATACCGCCCTTTCTGTATCCGGTTTCTAACTCCGCAATTGCGAGGACATTGTTTGGTGGGTAGTTTGACTGGGGTGGTCGCCTCCAAAAAGGTAACGGAGGCTTTCAAAGGTAAGCTCAGTACGCTTGGTAACCGTACGTGGAGTGCAATGGCATAAGCTTGCTTGACTGTGAGACCTACAAGTCGAACAGGGTCGAAAGACGGACATAGTGATCCGGTGGTTCTGTATGGAAGGGCCATCGCTCAAAGGATAAAAGGTACGCTGGGGATAACAGGCTGATCTCCCCCAAGAGCTCATATCGACGGGGAGGTTTGGCACCTCGATGTCGGCTCGTCACATCCTGGGGCTGGAGAAGGTCCCAAGGGTTGGGCTGTTCGCCCATTAAAGTGGCACGCGAGCTGGGTTCAGAACGTCGCGAGACAGTTCGGTCCCTATCTGTTGTGGGCGTTGGAAGTTTGAGTGGATCTGACCTTAGTACGAGAGGACCGGGTTGGACAGACCTCTGGTGAACCTGTTATGCCGCCAGGTGTACGGCAGGGTAGCTACGTCTGGAATAGATAAGCGCTGAAAGCATCTAAGTGCGAAACTAGCCACGAGATGAGACTTCCTTATAGGGTCGTAGGAGATGACTACGTTGATAGGCCATAGGTGTAAAGGTTGAGAGACCAAAGCCAAGTGGTACTAATAGCCCGAAGCTTTCTCAAGCAGACAGACACTGTTGTCTTCCTCTTTAATTTTTGAAGTAATCTTTCAATATATATGTCATTTAGACGTGGACATGGATACGTGCTATCTGGGACCTAACAGGATCTCAATACTCATATCTCATATCTCACATCTAAAAAGATCTTTAGGTGCCTATATCGGCGGTGTCTACCTCTTCCCATTCCGAACAGAGCAGTCAAGCCCGCCAGAGCCGATGGTATTGCCGTAACAGGTGGGAGAGTAGGTCGGTGCCTTTTTTTACACGGAAGCCCTTGCTGGAAACAGTCAAGGGCTTCTTTCGTTTAGGTCATATCTCCTTTCCGGAAGATCTTTTATTTGTCCCCCGGTTCTTTTATCTCCCTTTGCCGATACTATGCCTCCGGCCGATGTCCTCTATGAAGAAGTGTCGGGCAGTGAAACCCCGGGGAACAGGCTCGGAACTCCTGAGACCGGACGGCCACGTATTGTACTCAGTCAGCAGCCGAATAAACCATGGCCCAAGTGCTGTTGATAAGCACCCTGTCCGGAGAAAACTTGCCTTTCTTGCGTTATCATTGTAATTCTACGAGATATTCTCTAATTTAGTCGTTATAGCAAAGCAATTTATGATGAAAGCGAAACAGATATTCTTACTTAGTATTTTATTACTATTTTTTCTTAGTGGCAGGAGATTAAATGCACAAGAACAATCCTTGGATGATGGTGTTTTGCGTATACTGGCCATTGGAAACAGCTTTTCCGAGGACGCGATCGAGCAAAACCTTTATGAATTGGCCAAAGCGGGAAAGAAAAAAATCGTAATTGGTAACCTCTATATTGGCGGTGCGCCATTAAGCCTGCATGTAAGCAATGCAAAAGAGGATAAACCTGCTTATCGCTACAGGAAGATCAATCTGGAAGGCCATATGTCCGAGAAGACAAACGAACGGCTTTCAGAGGCTTTGGTTGACGAAGCCTGGGATTACATCAGTTTCCAGCAGGCAAGCCCTTTGTCGGGAGATTATGAATCCTATGCAAAGGATCTACCACTTTTATATGAGTACGTCACAAAACATGTAAAGTATCCGGAAACAAACTATATATTACATCAAACCTGGGCCTATCAGAATGGTTCATCGCATGAAGGTTTTGTCCGGTATAATCGTAATCAGAGTGCGATGTATAAGGCTATCGTAAACACCTCTCAGGAAGTCTTTAATTGGGGTAATTTTGATGTACTCGTGCCTTCGGGGACAGCTATACAAAATGCACGGTCAAGCTATCTAGGCGATCAATTCACAAGGGATGGTTATCATCTTAACTTGGATTATGGACGTTTTGTCGCGGCTTGTACCTGGTACGAGGCACTATTTAAAGAAAATGTTGTCAATAATACGTTTTTGCCACTCAAAGTGACCTATATTGAAGGACAGATAGCGCGGGAGGCTGCGCATCAAGCGGTGGTATCTCCTTATGGGGTTACCGTATTAAAGGATTTTCAGTTGATGAAATAATGTATTTATATGAGTATCAAAAAAAGCTATTTGATCGAACTGAATCACGAAACAAAAAATACGAGATGTATTTTAGATCAGATACCAGATGAAAAACTGGATTGGCCGCCGCATGAAAAATCTATAAGCCTAGGGGAGCTCACAGCGCATGTTGTGGAGTTGCATGGTTGAGTGTATAAAAATAAAGGGGATCAATTTTGATCCCCTTTATTTTTATATGCTTAACGGACTAATTATTTAGCCAACTCTTCTGCGATTGCTTTTCCGATTTCAGCTGGAGATTCAACTACACGTATACCACACTCACGCATGATTTTCATTTTTGCAGCAGCAGTGTCATCCGCACCACCAACGATTGCACCAGCGTGGCCCATACGACGTCCCGGAGGCGCTGTTTGACCAGCGATAAATCCTACAACAGGCTTAGTGCCATGTTCTTTGATCCAACGTGCAGCTTCAGCTTCCATTCCACCGCCGATCTCACCGATCATGATGATAGCTTCAGTTTCTGGGTCGTTCATTAATAATTCAACAGCTTCTTTAGTTGTTGTGCCGATGATGGGGTCACCACCGATTCCGATAGCTGTCGTGATTCCTAATCCAGCTTTTACAGTTTGATCTACCGCTTCATAAGTTAAAGTTCCTGATTTAGAAACAACACCTACGTTACCTTTTTTGAAGATAAATCCTGGCATAATACCGATTTTAGCTTCACCTGCAGTGATGATACCAGGGCAGTTTGGACCGATTAAACGAGATTTTTTGTCGCTCAGGTAAGATTTTACCTGGATCATGTCTTTCGTAGGGATACCCTCAGTAATACATACAATCACTTCGATACCCGCAGCGGCAGCTTCCATGATTGCATCTGCAGCAAATGCTGGAGGTACAAAGATAATAGAAACATTAGCTCCTGTAGCGTCTACTGCATCTTGAACAGTGTTGAATACAGGACGGTCTAAGTGTTGTTGACCACCTTTACCGGGAGTCACACCACCAACTACATTTGTTCCGTACTCAATCATTTGAGTCGCATGGTAAGTACCTTCGTTTCCAGTGAAACCTTGAACGATTACTTTTGAATCTTTATTAACTAATACACTCATTTCTTCTTTAAATTTTGCACACAAATCTACTATTTTGCTTTCTAAAATGGAAGCAATGTGGATAGGAATATGACCTTTATTGATAAATTTTTAGTTCAGATTGCGTTTTTGGATAAAATCCCAAAGGATAATGCCAATTGCGACAGATACGTTAAGTGAATGCTTGGTGCCATATTGAGGGATTTCGATACAAGTATCGATCTTTTCCATCACCTCTTCATCGACACCATTGACCTCATTTCCAAAAATTAAAGCATATTTTTTATCGGGCTTTGGTTCAAATTGATGTAACATGACACTATCATCGGCTTGTTCAATGGCAATGATGGTATAACCTTCCATTTTTAGCTGCGCTACGACATCGGTCGTTTCTTTGTGGTATTCCCAAGAGACAGATTGCGTTGCTCCCAAAGCCGTTTTTTCAATTTCTCGGTGTGGTGGCGTTCCGGTAATGCCACATAAGTATATTTTTTCAATAGCAAATCCGTCCGCTGTACGGAAGGCAGAACCTACATTGTGCATACTACGAACATTGTCCAAAATGATTGCGATAGGCGTTTTTTCTTGTTTTTTAAACGATTCAACATCTGTACGTTGAAGTTCATCCATCGATAATTTTTGCATGCCGCAAATATACTAAACCTAAAAAACAAAATAGATTTTGAATATTGAAAATAAGGTGTTATTTTTGCAGTCCGAATTACAAGAAAAAATTGAATAAAAATTAGCTAAAAAAAATGGCAAATCATAAATCAGCGATCAAAAGAATTAGAGCAAACGCTACTAAACGTTTAAGAAACCGTTACCAAGCAAAAACTACGCGTAACGCAATCAAAAAATTACGTCATACAACTTCTGCAGAGGAAGCAAAAACATTGTTACCACGCGTAATTTCTATGCTTGATCGTTTGGCAAAGAAAAATGTGATCCACAAGAAAAAAGCTTCTAACAACAAATCTAAGTTAACTAAATTCGTTAACGGTTTAGCGTAAGCTTTATGTATAGATATTGAGGGGTACAGCTCGCTGTATCCCTTTTCTTTATGTTATATACTTTGGATTTCTCTTTCCAGGCGAATAGTAATAAAAAAAGCATCAGTACTGATGCTTTTTTTATTTTATGTTATTGGCGCAGAATTATTGTTTTAGATTGGGCAATAACTCAGCGATGACTTTTTTCAATTTATTGGGATCTTTCATGTAAGGTTCCAGATCATATAGTTCCACCTTTTTGAAATCGATCGGGTGACTCTCGCTCTGAAGTGAGATGCTTCCTTTTTTCAATAGCTGCCCATCTTTTTTTACGGCAGGGTCAAAGTCTGTTACACTGCCACCTCCTATTTGAGGCTTGGTATATTGTAATACCACTTTGTCTTCAAGGATATGCTGTACAAGTGAATCTCCCAATACGAGGAAATCAGCCGTTACCCATTGATCGCCAGCATAAGTTTTTGATGTCGAGCTGACACAGTGCGGCGTAAAGAGTTTGTTATCGATGACGACATTCGTCCCCGGTGTACACAGATTGCTTGTTGTGCGTTCGTCCTTGCCATTACCACCCAAGAGCTGACCTTCGATAGATATCGGAAAATCCTGGTCTACGCCCATCGTCTTGGGATCTTGTCCATGTAGCATGGCACCGCTATTGCGCCAGGCCCAGCCTTCACCACCGGGAGCCTGCTCGCCTACAAAACGATAAGTGACACGTAATAAATAAGCGGAAAATTCTTTATCGTAGAATAGATGGCCATATTGAAAATTGAAATTATCGTAGCCATCATATCTGACTTTCAATAAACCATCTTCGACACGGAATGTGTTTTTATAGTTATCTCCAACCTTGTGGTTTCGGATTTTAGGAGTCCAATTTTTTAAATCTTTCCCATTGAACAATTGAATGGGCTTGGGTTTTTTGTCTTGAGAATTGCCAAATACGGAAGTACTGAGTAATAAAATTCCAGCACCATAGATAATATGTTTGAATTTCATCCTGAATTAGGTTTATTGACCTAATTTAGGTAAACATTTTTAAATAAGCAATTCTTTTTGTTTGACATACTCGCTGGGGCGAATACCTACGACCTTATTGAATGTATTGCTAAATGTAGGTAAACTGTTATAACCGACTTTCAATGCGACCTCATTGACACTGAGTTTTTCATCCAGTAACAATTTAAGGGCAGTTAGCATTCTGAGGATCGTATAATATTGAATAAAAGACATGTTTAATTCCTTCTGAAACAATCTGGCCAATGTACGTTCGCTGATATTAAATAGGCTCGCAAGTTTTTTAAAACTCACATTTTCTTCAATATTTTCCTCCAGATAAGTAACGATATCTTTTAATTTTTGGTGGCTTGGATAGGGCAATGCCAGCGGGAGTTCGTGCAAGGACAACTCAGGGAGGATAAGCTTAAATGCAGTCGCTAAGCTATATTTTGGTTCCTCGACGGGAAATATATTGCCATTCCAACGGTTGGTAAACATAATCAATTCAATCAGCAGATCGTTTACCGGATAGATCCCCATTTTACTGTAGAATGCAGTATCGCTGTTCGTCTTTGGAAAATATAGATTACGCATCACAACCTCCGGTGTACTCGGATGGATACTATGCTTTACACCCGCAGGAATCCACAGGTAATGCCGAGCTGGCAAAAAATATGATTTTTCATCCGTTTTGATAAAAACGACACCACCCTCGGTGTATAAAAATTGATCCTTATCATGACAGTGCTCAGTGATATGGTTCTCCGCTATGATGGCATGGTGACAATAAATGCTATCCTCAAATGAGTCGACCTCCGTCATGTAATAGCGGTTGACATATTTTGCATCGCTCGTTGTATCTTTTGTGTTCATTTTTTCCTATAAAACTACGCTGCAAAGGTAAGACTTTTTTACTAGACCTGACCTTGTTGCGCGTAAAGTGAGTGTATGCTTACATTAAAATTGCAAATAAAACACCGGAGAGTTAGTATTTACTTACCATGATTTAAATTTATTGTTTTTAATTTATTGAAAATCAGCTTTATATGAAGTAGGTCTCTTTTTTTTATAAAATAATTAGAACTATATTTTAATTTATTTTACTGATATACAGTTGTTTACTTTTGTTTCGTCTCCATTGAATAATTTTGTGTCGAATGGTAATAAATTCACGCTAGAAAAAAACACTAAAATTGTTTGTTTGAGAAATGTACACCAGGGTCTAATATCTTTTAAAATAGCGGATGTAAATAGGTTTCAATTTCTTAAGTTTACATGAATAGCGTACATAAATAAAATTATAAGGATATGGCTTACGAAAGGATAAAAATTCAGAGCTTACACGATAAGGTTATTACAGCTGCCGAAGCTGCAAAATTATTTCAGGATGGTATGGTCGTTGGGTCGAGCGGTTTTACCAAAGCTGGCGATAGTAAAGCTGTATTACCGGCTTTGGCGGAAAGGGCCAAAGAGGATCCTTTGAAAATAACGTTGATTACGGGTGCTTCCTTAGGTCATGGTACAGACGGTAAATTGGCTGAGGCCGGAGCCCTGTCCAAACGGATGCCATTTCAGGTAGATCGTACCCTCCGCAATAAGATCAATGCTGGGGATGTGCTTTTTATTGACCAGCATTTAAGCGAGACTGCTGAACTGTTGCACAATAAGAATTTGCCGCAAGTTGATATTGCCGTTTTGGAAGTCGCTGCGATCGAATCAGATGGCAGTATCGTTCCAACAACCTCCGTAGGTAATTCGGCAACCTTTGCTGCATTGGCTAAACAGGTTATTCTGGAAGTTAATACGGCTATTCCGACCACTATTAAAGGAATACATGATATCTACCAGGCTGAAGACTATCCGCGTCGTAATGTTATCCCTATTGTAGCGCCTGAAAATAAAATCGGTCGAAAGACAATCCCATTGGATCCCGGCAAGATTGTGGGTATCGTGTTTACAAATGAATTAGATAGTCCGGCCGATATTGCTGAGCCAGATGACAAAACAACAGCAATAGCAAAGCATATATTGGCTTTTTTTGAGAATGAAGTTGAACTTGGGCATCTGTCCGAGAGTCTGATGCCGCTGCAGGCGGGAATTGGAAAAGTGGCTAATGCGGTACTTACAGGCTTTATCCATAGTAAATTTCATAATTTAACGATGTTTTCGGAGGTATTACAGGATAGTACATTTGACTTAATTGATGCGGGTAAACTGGATTTTGCGTCAGCCTCTTCCATTACCGTATCAGAAGAATGTTATTCCCGTGTATTCGATCATTTGGACAAATACCGGGACAAGATCGTGTTACGCCCTCAGAACATCTCCAATACACCGGGATTGATCAAACGTTTGGGTATCATTGCGATTAATACAGCGATAGAATTTGATATATACGGCAATGTAAACTCCACCCATACTTCAGGTACCAACATCATGAATGGTATAGGTGGCTCCGGAGATTTCGCCCGGAATGCTTACTTAAGTATCTTCGTCACACAGGCGGCTTCCAAAGGCGATGCGATTTCTCATATAGTCCCGATGGTATCCCATGTAGATCATACGGAGCATGATGTTGATATCTTGGTGACAGATTACGGTTTGGCTGATCTGCGCGGGCTGGCTCCTCGTGAACGTGCGAAAGTTATTATTGAAAATTGCGTACATCCGGATTACAAAGCACAACTGTTGGATTATTACAATCGCGCCTGCGAAAGAGGTGGGCACACGCCACATTTACTGGAGGAGGCTTTCAGTTGGCATATCAATTTGAGAGAAACAGGAACCATGAAAAAAAACTAGCCAAATATAGCGCTGCTGGCTGAAAAAGAATAGGGCTACCGAGCAGATTCGGTTAGCCCTATTCTTTTATAATTTCGTACTTATTTTTCCGCGGTATCGTTTCAGATATTCTATTCCCGGGCGGCCCCTTTAGCTGTTGGACCGCTTTTGAGGATGCACATGTTCTTCTAACTGTCTCATTTTACCACGACAATTCCTAAACCAGCGGCTGTTTTTACAGGTCAGGATCTTTTTCTCTGATCCAATTTCATCAGTCCTTTAAGAGGTTACATTCGATTGTCTATTTACCAGACTTTCCCAATGCTATCTATAATGACGTAGCTGCCTTGTTCCAATTCAGACCTATGGTAATTTTTGTTCGAAACCACTGTTTGGTTTCTAAAGATTCAATCCTGTCCATGTGACGCGCTATGATTGTAGGGTGGAATTTGGCAATGGTTTTAGCACCCCAACCGATTCCCTTTTTGATATGGAAATCCGTTGAACCGGATAATGACAGCATCAGTTTGAACATGGCTTCAGCAAATTTCGGTGCCAGGCCTTTCTTTACGGCATAATGTGTGGCGACACCGACCGAGCGGACAACCCATTTATTCGAATCTTTGGTAAGCTGCTCCAATAATGGGATTGTTTTTTCTGGAAAAGTAAGGAGTGCATGTCCAAGTACACGTTCACCTATGATGTCACAGACATACCATTGGTCTCCTTTTATCATATACCCGCATGCTTTCTGGATCGACTGCTCCAGATGTATGGGGAGCTGTAGTTGTAAGATCATCCCCGCTATGACATAACTTCCCATTTCATCGGTAGCGCTCAGTGCATCCGTAAAAACGGTCTGTTCATTTTCGGGTATCCACATTGCTATTTCCTTTGCGGCATATTCCAGAAGAGGAAAACTCACTTTCTTTTTTACAAGTCCAACTTGTATAGCTATGAGAAGGGCGTCCGGTCCCTGCTGTTTCCAGCCCAGCTTAGCCTGCTCCAGGATTTCTCTGACACGGACTTTACTTGTGATTTTTTCCATCGCGGTAACCTCTTTATTTATTTTTGGTCCTTATAGATATTCCAAAAATTGTAATCTGTCATTGGTGCGTCTGTTATTCCGATATTTCGGCCTATGGTGACGATCTGTCCGCGGTGATAAGTTCGGTGGATCATCAGACGCTGAATATATTCATATACTGAAAAATCACATTGGAACCAAGGTGATTCAACTTTGACATTTTTTTCTAAATCTTCTTCCGAAAGACCTTCTACATAATCCTGAATTTTTTGCGTACTCTCAGTAATGGCGCTGAAAATACCCACTTTTTTACTGAAGGTTTTTTCAAAATCAAAATCATTGCGTTCCGAAATATGGCTCCACCAATACTCCTGTGTCTGCCAGATATGGTTCAATGTTTTTAAGCTCATAATTTTTGGTTGATTGTTTTTACATCTTTAGGTAAATATAAATATCTTTCCATACAGATTTACGATATTTAGTTCAAGTATGGAGTATTACATACTGATTAGACTATGATTGGGAAGCCTGTTAGTTTGGAATTGCATGAATAGACAGTAAAATAGAAGTAACACACCGCGAATCGAATATTTGATAGTTAGATTATAGTGTAATAAGCGCTTAATAGATGCATATGAAAGGCGATCGGCTTTTTTGGACAACAGCTAAAAAACAAACTGACAAAATAAACGGATTTTTAGGGATAAATTCTTGTATTAAAGGCATCTTTAATACAAGGAAACTGAATGATAAAAACTAAATTGATCAGAAAAATAACCAACATGAAATACTAATATGATGAAAATACAATCGAGCCAAGTTGCGGGGCTATTTTTTATTGGAATGAGCTGCTTGGCTATACCCGCCGCACAGGCACAGCAGTCGAGCACCGTCAGGCGTATTTATATCAGTCCAAAAGGCAGCGACCAGAATACGGGGACATCGGTAAAGCCTTTTGCCACAGCTGATGCAGCCCTCCGTGCCGCAGAAAAATATAAAAAGGGAAAGGCCGGTTACGGCATCGAAATTATTTTTAACGGCGGAACGTATTACCTCGACAAACCGATACAGCTCTTGGCAAATCACTCCGGTAGTAAGAGACAGCCCTTAAAGATTAAAGCCGCCGATGGAAAGCAGGTCATCCTCAGTGGGGGTAGAACCCTTGATCTAAAATGGGAACAGGGCGATAAAGGGATCTGGAAAGCTAAAGTTCCTGCTGGAGTGAGTTTCCAGAGTCTCTATGCCAATGAAAAACATTTGGTTCGGGCACGGTATCCCAATTATGATGCCTCCATATTACCCTTTCAGGGCTATGCGTCAGATGCACTGAGTCCAGCACGTATCGCGACCTGGAAAAACCCGACCGGGGGTATTGTGCATGCGCTGCACGCAGGCCGTTGGGGTGGGTTCCACTACCGTATCACAGGAAAAGAGGACTCGTCAAAAGTTATGCTTGAAGGTGGAGAGCAAAATAACCGCCCAAGCAAAATGCACGAAACCTATCGCTTTGTCGAGAATATTTTTGAAGAACTTGACACTGCTCAGGAATGGTATCTGGATGAGGCTACAGCGACACTATATTACATGCCATCCCATGGTAAGGATCCCAATCAGCTTAAGTTTGTGGCTCCCCAACTTGAAAGTTTAATCACTATTTCGGGTTCCGCTTCCGGTCCGGTACACGATATTGAAATCAGTGGCTTATGTTTTACGCATACGGCACCTACCTTTATGAAAACTTCGGAACCACTGTTGCGCAGCGACTGGACTATCTACCGGCAGGGAGCGGTAAAGATTGAGGGCGCTGAAAATTGCACCCTTCGTGCCAATGATTTTGTCGAATTGGGCGGGAATGCTGTCTTTGTGAGCAATTACAATCGCGGCGTAAAGATCAGCGGCAACCGGATTGAGCAGATCGGTGCCGGAGGCATCAATTTTGTAGGTGACCCCGAAGCTGTACGCTCACCCGCATTCCGTTATGAAAAATTTGTTCCGCTCAGTCAGATAGACACTCTCAGAGGTCCTAAAACCAATAACTACCCGATGGACTGCGAGGCCAGTGACAATATGATTCATACGATCGGTCTGATTGAAAAGCAGGTTGCCGGTGTACAGGTTTCCATGGCAGAGTCCTTGCGGATCCTGCACAACACGATTTATAATGTGCCCCGTGCGGGTATCAATGTCGGTGATGGCACCTGGGGCGGGCATGAGATCGCCTACAACGACATCTTCAATACCGTGTTGGAGACCAGTGATCATGGCGCTTTTAATTCTTGGGGACGTGACCGTTTTTGGCATCCCGACCGTAAAGAAATGGATCAGATGACAGCAGCCCATCCCAACTTAATTTTACTGGATGCGGTCAGAACAACAAAAATTCACGACAACCGCTTTCGTTGCGACCACGGCTGGGATATTGACCTCGATGATGGATCTTCCAACTACGAAATCTACAATAACCTCTGTTTAAGCGGCGGATTAAAATTGCGGGAGGGCTTTTACCGCAAAGTATATAACAATGTCATGATCAACAATGGTTTCCACCCACATGTGTGGTTTAAGGACAGCCATGACATCTTTCGTGATAATCTGGTGATGCATAGCCATCAGGATATTCAGGTTAAGTACTGGGGGGATGAGGTGGACCATAATATTTACACAAGAAAAGAAGACTTACTAAAAGATCAGACCAAGGGAGTGGAAAAACACGGACGTGTTGTTCCGTTGAATTTTGTTGATGCGATTCAGGGCGATTTTCGGTTGAAAGACTGGAAAGGAAATGGCTTCACAAATTTTGACATGCTACATTTTGGCGTCAAGGACAAAAGGCTGAAATCCCTTGCTGCCAGCCCCGAAATACCACAGTTGATCCGGTCAGGAGCGAAAGAACAGGGCCTGAAATGGGGATGGAAAGGGGGGCAGTTTAAATCTGTTGAAACTTTGGGCGAACAGTCCGCGGCTGGACTTCAATCCATCGCTGGCGTATTGGTTCTCCAGCTGGATGAAAAGAGCACACTTTACAAAAGCGGACTACGTGCCAATGATGTGATCCTGGATTACCAGGGCGAGAAAATTGAAAAATTAACCGACTTACAGCAGGCTATTAAGAAGCTGATCCATGCAGATCAGCCTAAAGTTGTTGTTGTAAGAAACCAGCAACAGCAGAAATTGGCTTTGCAATTATAACATATGATATGCTGCAAGATCAATAGTTGAATAGAAATAAAAAGAGGCTTTGGAAAGCCTCTTTTTTCTGTTTAAGTCGGGTTCGGGCCGAGTAAAGTTATTCTTGACTAAAAATGTACGATCATTCTTAACTAAACATAGGGATTAGTTTTTTGAAATCTATACTTTATTTGATGTAAAATGCTTAACTTAAAGGGATTAAAAGCTAAAAATTATGAAATTGCCAATTATCGCCTTTTTTATTTTTCTGAGTTTTTCGTTTGCTTCAGCTCAAACTGTATCAAAACAAACAGGAACTGTTGATCCTAGGGGCTGGATGAAACAGAAACTTGCTGCGGCGAAGGTCAAAACCGTGCTTAAAAACTATGATAAAATTTTTTTCGGATCAGATTCTGTCCGTATCATCGGTTTTATTGAAGGCTATAGCCCAAAGCTCGGTTTTAATAGCGGCATTATCTATTGCGGCAATCAATTGACCAAAGAAGACTATCCGGCCACAATTCGGATATATCCCGATGGCCGTTTTGAGAGCAGTTACCTGGCGGTCAATCCGGAAATGTCTTATCTATCCATCAATGGGCTTAATTACTATTATTATATCGAACCCGGCCATACCTTGGCTATGACATTGAAAGCTTCGCCGGGCGGCCAATTGGAGCTGTTGCGGTACGGTGGACCGCTTGCTCCGGAAAATCAACAGCTTGCGGATTTTAAATGGGAAAGCAACCGTAGGAAATTTTATGATCATATTCAACAGCTGTTGAAGGAAAGACCTACACAGCAGGCCAAAGAGGGAGTTATCGCTACATGGGATTCCGTCCGGCAGGATGTAAATGACCGTCTGAAGAGAGCTACCTATACCCCTAAGGTAAAGCATTTGATCCGAAGTGATGTGGATGTCAATTACGCCGCGCAGCTGATGGATCTCCAGATGTATCGCCAAGGGATTTCAAAAAGTGACAGCCTAAATCCCTACCTTAAATCCCCCCTTCCGGAAGATTACTTTGATTTTATAAAACGCCTGGACCTGAATGATCCTGCCTTATTTGTCCCGCGGGAGTTCTCGACACTTATCAACCGCTTTGAGTACTCACCGTTGTTTCCTACCACCAGCCTTTATAGCTTAATGAACAGCCAGCGGAAATTAAACTTCTACCAGGCATTGGACTCCTTAAATCGAAAAATGAATGGACCTATAGCCGGTACGCTGGTTACTGAAGCAGCAAAACTCCGGACATTGAAATTCAGGATGTCAAATGCAAAAGACACGGTACAGATGACGGAGATTTCAAATGACCTATTGAAGGTCCTGACCAATAAGGACTTGAAAAAAGAAGCCCTAGCGTTGAACGAAAGAGTGAAAAAATCCATGGGAGGTTACATTTTGCCACAGACGGCATCTGCGGCTGTATTTAAAAAACTGACCGATAAATACCGTGGTAAGGTCGTTCTTGTTGACTTCTGGTCAGAATCCTGTGGGCCCTGCCGTGCTGGGATTGAGGCGTTGAAAGAAAAACGCCTAAAACTAAAGGATAATCCCAACCTGGTATTTGTTTTCGTGACGGACAGCAGCGGTACCCCTGATATGAATTTCTATAACGATTATGTGGTCAAAAACCACATGTTCGAAAGCTATATCGTTTCGCCGGATGAGTATCTGGCGTTGCGGGAGTTATTTAAATTTAACGGCATACCTCGGTATATTCTAATGGATCCCGACGGCAAGATCCGGAATGACAATTTCCCGATGCATAACTGGCGTTATGAACTGCCCAAAAGCTATCCGCAGCTATTTACTTACGAGCAGTTGCAAGGAAGTTAAGGCGAGAAAAGCGGAACTGGTGTTATTTTGTAAAGCCATACGTAATCGTATTAGCTGTTATACGCCCGTTTTTTTAAACTCCTTAGTTATTTTTCTTTATCTCTGTTGAGTTTTTTAGTTATTTTTTCGAGTGTCTTTTGTATTTTTGATAACAAGCCGCAGTAGAGAAGAGGCTGCCGTTCGGACCTATTGTATAATGTATATACTTTTTCGTAATAGGACAAACCAAATGAATTGTTTGAATGTCATAGAAATAAACAGAGGAATAGCCAGATGAAACTTAGAGGAGATTTACAATTACGCAAATTGGGCGATGACCATATCTTAGTCTATCCCGGGCAAGATCAATTGGATGCATCCAAGGTTTATACTTTTAATGAGACTGCTGTGCAGATCTGGCTAGAACTGCAAGGAAAGGAATTTAATGTTGAAAGTGTCACTGCAGTTTTATTAGATAATTACGAGGTAGAAGAAAGTGTGGCTGAAAAAGATGCTGAAAAATTGGTAAAGCAATTTGAAAAACAAGGTTTTTTGATCTAACTGATGGACCGATAATTTTAGGAGGCATTCAATTTTAGATTACGCCTATGTCACTTTTTCTACTAGCATCGGCGACTTAATACTTCGGTCTATTCTTTTTTTTTGAGATAGATACAATAGACAGGGGATGATTTTTTACGCGTTTTGCCAGCAAAAACAGTAACTACAATAAGGTGATCTATAATAGATAGATTTTGAAATAAAATGATAGGTGATATTGGACTGTAGAAATTTAAATGGTACATTCAGCTGTGGATAAATTTGTTTCTCCTACCAGACATCGCTGGGGCGGGAACGTTAAAACCGGATGCTTTTATGATTACAACAAAGTATTTTAATTACAAACAGATCTTTAATCTTGCTGGTGTCCATTTAATCTGGCTGACGGCTTGGTGTTCTCTTGTTACCCTCGTCTATTATTTCTTTCAGTGGGAATGGATGATTATTCCTTGGCTTCCCTTGGCGCTGATTGGTACAGCAGAAGCATTTTATGTGGGGTTTAAAAATAACCAGGCTTATGATAGATTATGGGAGGCCCGAAAGATATGGGGCGGAATCGTCAACTCCAGCCGCTCATTTGTATCCATGCTTTATGCCTTTAATACCGGACAGGGCGATCAGCAGTATCTGGAAGAAATCAGAAAGAAATTAACCTATCGCCATATTGCCTGGTTGTACCAATTTCGCGAGCAACTGCTCGTTCCGACCGAATGGGAACACATCAGTCTGAAGAAGCATATCGGTGCCCTGAATGTCAAGCGACATCGGCTGATCAAAGCCGGTTTTCCGGATTATAGCCGGACGCCAATATTCTTGAATAAATATCTTTCGAGAGAAGAATATGCGTTACAGTCGGTCTATAAAAACTTTGCAACTTATCTGAACTCCCAACAGGCAAAGGATGTCAATGATTTAAAAAACGATGGGCTTATCTCGGATTTCAATCAGATGCAATTGCAGACCTGCCTCAATCAGTTTTATGATTTTCAGGGACAGGCCGAACGGATCAAAAAGTTCCCCTCGCCAAGGCAGTTTGCCAGCACGGCATTTGTTTTTAATGTTATTCTGATCATGTTAATGCCTTTGGGGCTGGTCAATGAATTTGCTAAACTGGGCCACTGGGGAATCTGGACTAGTATTCCTTTTTGTGTGGTCATTGGCTGGATCTATATTGTGATGGAACTGGTGGGGGATTATACTGAAAATCCTTTTGGCGGACTGATGTTTGATATTCCGATGTTGTCCATCTGCCGAACAATAGAAATCGATTTATTGCAGATGACAGGTGAGGAAAATCTACCTGATCCGATTGCTTCGAAAAATGGTGTTCTGGTCTAATATGCTATTCTTGTTAGGCAGGGGCTAAATAAGAATAGTCATGGTATTCTTTACCTCTGAGATCATAAAAGAGCTGTGGGTGCTCGCTATGTGCTGTAGGGAGGTTAACTTGGCCAACATAAAATGTCGATAATCTTCCATATCCCGAACACAGATCTTTAAAATATAATCGTAGTCGCCACTGACATGGAAGCATTCGGTGACTTCCTGTAAATCCATTACCTCCCTTTCAAACTGCTGTATATATTCTTTTTTATGTTGTGTGAGCTTGACATGACAGAGCACCATAAAATCTTTTGCGATCTTTTGTTTATCAAGTAAAGCGACATATTTAGAGATCACCCCGGTGTTTTCAAGTTTACGTACACGTTCATAAGCAGCCGTTACGGATAATCCGAGCTTATGAGCAAGCTCTTTGGTGGTCTGTTTGGCGTCTTCCTGCAGAAGTTGGAGTAATTTTTTATCAGTTTCGTCGAAGTGCATAGATTATTTTTTGGTTTAAAGCAGCTGTATGTAGTTGTTGTAGATATATTTTCTAAAATTTATCAATATATCAGATTTATAATCTAATATACTGATAAAGTGTTGTAATAAAATGTAAAATAACCCAATTTTATAAATAAAAAATTAGGAAGATTTAAAAATCAAATTATATAAAGATGGAAGATTTTAATGCAGCAAATGAAATACAGGATTTGCAATATTTTGGAGAGTTCGGCGGTGTAAATCCTTCGATTTCGGATAGCTCGACCTATACCTTTCTGTCCGCTAAAACCATGTTTGATACCTTTGAGGGCAATGCGGATGGCTGTTACCTATATTCGCGGCATTCATCGCCGATGAATCTATACCTTGCGCAGGCGCTGGCCAAGCTGGAAAATGCGGCTGCTGCCAATGTAACGGCTTCGGGAATGGGAGCGATAACAACAGTACTTTTGCAACTCTGTAAAAGTGGTGACCATATTATTTCCAGTCGAACCATCTACGGCGGTACCTACGCTTTCCTGAAAAATTTTTTACCGCCGTTCCATATTGAAACGAGTTTTGTTGATATTGGTAATTTTGAAGCGATCGAAGCTGCGATACGTCCCGGGACAAAAATAATTTATTGTGAAAGCGTCAGCAATCCCTTACTGGAGGTAGCTGATTTAAGAAGGCTTTCTGCCATCTGCAAGAAATATAAACTCAAACTTGTTGTAGACAATACCTTTTCGCCGCTGTCCGTCTCACCGGGCCTGTTAGGTGCAGATGTCGTGATCCATAGCCTGACAAAATTTATCAATGGTAGCAGCGATACTGTCGGTGGTGTCTATTGTGGTACACAAGAGTTTATCAACGAAACAAAAAATGTCAATTCCGGTGCCTGCATGTTGCTTGGTCCGACGATGGACAGTCTCCGCTCGGCCAGCATCCTGAAAAATCTCCGTACACTCCATATCCGCATAAAGCAACATAGTTATAATGCACATTACCTGGCCGAACGCTTTGAAAAGGATGGACTGAAAGTTTCCTATCCCGGATTGCCCTCTCATAAGCATCATGAGCTGATGAAAAACATCATGCATGCAGAGTACGGTTTTGGCGGAATATTGACCTTGGACGCCGGAACGACAGATCGTGCCAACGCGCTCATGGAGCTCATGCAAAAGGAGAACCTTGGCTATTTGGCCGTAAGCCTTGGCTTCTATAAAACGCTATTTTCCTGTTCAGGCAGTTCGACGTCATCTGAAATTCCTGAAGAGGAACGGGTGAGCATGGGAATCTCCGACGGACTGATCCGTTTTTCTATCGGCTTGGATCATGATATTGAACGTACTTATCAGCGGATGAAAGCCTGTATGGAAAAAACGGCTGTTCTGGCTTAAGGAAAATATATATGTTTTCACTTTTTATTGGGACTATTCGGCAATTCGATTGTCGTTTAAATGGTGTATCACGGTTTAATGGAGGTGTGCACCATATAAATTCTTATTCGTATTAATTGATGTTATAAGGCCGTTCAGTATTTAAAGTGCTAGCGGCCTTATTGTTGTCGGTCAGTTGATTTCTTAAACTGGTTTAAGTTAATCTGGATATTGTTGCCTTATATTTGATCTTAAAAATTTAGAATGATGTATAGTCAATTTTTTGTGCGCTTAGCTGTGGCCACAGCCTTTTTATCTGCTGTGGCGGATCGTTTGGGTTTTTGGGGAGCCCCGGGTACGGCGAATGCTTCCTGGGGAAATTGGGCCAATTTTGTCGCTTATTCCGATCAGCTCAATTTTTTTGTGCCTGCGTCAATAGGAAGTCTGCTCGCTATCGGAGCGACCATACTCGAGGTCGTTTTGGCCCTGTTGCTATTGATCGGTTATCGGACACGTTTCGCAGCGCTGTCTTCAGGGATTCTATTAACTGTTTTCGCGTTGACGATGACACTGTCTTTTGGGATCAAAGTCACGTTTAACTATTCGGTTTGGGTAGGGGCAAGTGCCTGTTTTCTCTTAGGGAGCTATCGGGATTTTCCATTTAGCTTTGATCGACTGATGAAGAAAAATCAAAAGAAATAAATATGTCTTTATTTTTCCTACATTTCCTTTAAATTCACTTCTTTCTTTTCGCCGTCTTTATCAATGCTGATCCGTTTTTCGATAGTCGCTTTATCGGTATAAGATGATCTTCCGGTTCCATAATTTGTCGTGGAACCGGTATATCCCCAATAATTGTAATAATTGGTATAACCGGATACATACGAATAGTTGTACGAATTGGTAAAGTCAAAGCTGGTCATAATAATATAGTTGCCCGGCATTAGCTCTGCAAATTCAAAGTGTCCTTCATCATCATACACCTTGGAGCGCTTGATAGCGTGTCCAAAATCTGGATCCAGTGGAACCTCGGCAACTTTTTTCTGTTTACGG
The DNA here is from genome assembly GCF_011064245.1 of Sphingobacterium sp. DR205. Lineage (NCBI taxonomy): Bacteria > Pseudomonadati > Bacteroidota > Sphingobacteriia > Sphingobacteriales > Sphingobacteriaceae > Sphingobacterium > Sphingobacterium sp. DR205. The sequence continues at coordinate 1,229,031 of NZ_CP049333.1, forward strand.
ATTTTCTTATTGACCTCAAGCCATTCTTCGTAGTATGCTGAATTTGGAAAAAGCATAATCTCGGTTCCTTTTGGCGCATATTGTTTTTTCGCCGTATTGACAAGACCGCCTAATCTTTTACCTGAACTTGAGCGCGCATAAGCGGTCCCGATGATGACGCTATTGCCGTTGGAGATCTGTCGGATAGCCAGTTCCTTGTCGAACCGATTTTTGATGGGCTGATAGTCCAGTTCCTCATTGACCGTGATTTCCCATTTGCCGTTGCCCATGGACATCTCCCGCTGCCAAAGTCGCCGGTCTTTCTTGTCTACTACATAATTGTAAATTGCACCTGTGTTTTCTTCCAATAAGGTGATCAGCCAGGTATCATGCTTGCCGGTTTTCGGTGAACCATAGCTATAGCTTTTGACCTCCTTGATCGTATAGTATTCAACCTGTGTATTGGATTCGTCATTATAATAGAATTGTGGGATCCGAGCTTTATAGCCTACATCCAGCGGAAGCGTCCCAATCATTAGATCCGTCCAATTAAAATCAATAAATGGCTCGGTAGGACGCAAACTCAGTTTTTTATCTTTTTTAGTTTCTTTGGAATAATAATTACCGGTGATGGTCTCGCCAAAGCTGAGATTTAATTTTGTTTTTTTGCCATCACTGGCATAGCTGATGGATTTTAATGTTTGGGGATCCACAACACTTGTCCTGACATTGATCCAGGAATTGTCCTTGGGTGTGTAGGAATTTTTTAAGGTCAATTGATTGCCTGTAGATGTGATATCATAGACCAATGATCCCTGCTTGTCCCAGTTATTATCTTTGACATAATATACGGTATAAAGCGATTTCTCTGGCTTTATATATTTAGTGTTGATATCAGGGCTTCCGGGGGCGACCATCTTTTGGCTTAATGCCACAAACGGGAGCAGGCCTGCCGCTAAAACAAGTGCATACGATTTCATATCTGTATTCCTATAGTGAATGAAACAAGCTGGTTTTTTCTTGTTTATTTTATCAATCTAAGGTAGTAAAAAAGTTTTTTATTTTTTCTCGGGGTAATTGTAAGTTTCAACCGTCATTTATATTCGTAATAATCTATAAATACTTGAGCCGTATGAACGAGGAGTTTATGCAGCTCTTTGTGATATCCGATTACCGGCAATCTTTTTCTGATCAGCTCCCGAAGAAATGTTTTACGATCAGGGAACCAACCTTGTGACTTGTAGATCAGCTACCAAGTGCCTTGAAAAAGCAATTATCTTGGCTGTTTCTCCTGCTGTTAAACCTAATGTGTCGGTAGGCGGGGATCGTGGTACCGAAATCAACTGGATGGTAAAACTCGACGGTGACAGCGGTGCAAAAAAGAAGTATATCGATGCTTTGAATACAGAGATAGAACAGTATGCCACCGGACTAAGGAACTACCTAACATCCACACCGAAGGTGATTCAGGCGGTACGTATGCAATAAACTGTTGGAATATAATACAGCATATTTGATTTAGCGATTTTCACATATGCATGTTGGGTTGATTGGAAAACCGGAGGAAAGATCGTTCCTCCGGTTATTTTTTGTCTTTTGAAAAGGAAGTTTTATGCTACCTGATCTAAGTTTTGATTACTTGGACAAAGGGGGATTTTTAGGTATTTCACCTCGATACTGGATTCTGACCTCCTTAGGAACCGGCGCATTTTTTTTATCGGACTCTGTGGCGTTCTCCTTTGCGGGTTGGCCTTTAAGTACAATTCTATCGGCTTGCGTTCCGTTGTTTTCTTTAGCTTCTGAGACGATGGTGCCAGCGGAACGCACGTTTACTTTTGTTATCGTATTTGGTTCTGCCGACCTTATTTCTGTTACCTTTGCTGATCCAGAAGGTGCAGTTCCTTTTTTTACCGTTACTACGGCATTGGGATCATTCACTTGAACATTTGAATTCAATGAAGTAGTGGCGCTCATATCCGCAGTGCCGCTTAACTTGATCCGCATAGGTTCCTGAAACTTTGCATTTCCGTTTGCATTGCTGCTTTCTACATATACTTCTTCTATTTTAGCTGGAGCATATGCTGATTCTTCTTTTTTGGAAGCGGCGTTTTTCTTAGGCTTCATTGGCGGTGCCATTTCTCTTTTAGGAGGTTTGGGCCGCATTTCTTCGGCTTTCGGAGCACCGGGCTGTTTAGCCGCAGGGGGTGCTACTGCTGGTTTGGCGGGCGCGGTCTTTTCTGTTTTGGCCGGAGTTGTTTTCTGTGCTTCGACATGTGTCGAGAACAGTAGACTAATTGCTGTTGTCAGCAATAGGGTAAGCGCAGGCATCAGCAGGAGCTTACCGCCGGTTGTTCTTTTCTGTAACATAATTAATCGTTTTTTTGTTGTTAAAAAATTAAAATTACTGGCCGGTAATGCGTTTATATCGGGTGAAGACATGCTCCACTGGATGATCAGATGTTGGTAATTCGTGCGTTCATAAACCTGTACAACAGCATCATCTGCCAAGTACTCGTGGTTTTGTCGAATGGCTTTATCGATCAGATAGACGAAGGGGTTGAACCATAATATGACCCGGATAAACTGCATGGCCATCACGTCGATGGAATGCCGTTGATTTACATGTGCCTGTTCATGTGCGATAATGGAAGAATCAATCTCTCCCCGTGTAAAGGCTTCATGGGGAACATATATACGTCTGAAGAATGAGAAAGGTGTTTTGAGGCCTTGAATAGTATAAACAGAGGGAACCGACGTAACAGATCCGCGACCAATGTAAGAGGTGAACTTGCTATAATTCAGGATATGTTTGACCAGTAGCAGCATCGCAATCAACAGATAGATCAGAACAACGGATGTATTCGTGTCCATTATCGGTTCCTGTCGATCTACTAGCGCCGGTGCGACGGCGGGCTCCATAGTTTCAGGCAGCACGGAAGCCGGATCGGTACCAAAATGAAAGAAATCAGGAATAAAAGATGGCAGGGCAGTTTGTACCAGCGGAGCAAAAAGGGCAATCGGTATAATGGCAAGCAAATAAAACCGATTAAACACCAGGAGTTTTTGCCGTTGCAAAAGAAAGATGTATACAAGATACAGTAAGCCTGAACAGGCGATCAATTTTCCCAAATAGATAATCATGTCGCTTTGTTTTTAATTTCCGAATCAATTATTTTTTTCAGCTCTTCCAGTTGCTCCCTGTTCAACTGCGATTGTTTGGTGAAAAAAGAAGCAAATTTTAAAGCCGAATTATCAAAATACGTTTCAACGATATCATTGACGTGCGCGAGATAATAACTGTCCTTGTCAAACAAAGGGTAGTACTCTCTTGAATTACCATATAGTACATAAGATATAGCGCCTTTTTCAGTCATTCGCTTTAATAACGTTGCAATTGTTGTCGGAGCAGGTTTGGGTTCAGGATAGGCTTCCATAAGATCCTTCATAAAGGCCTTTTTCATGTCCCAGATATACCCCATCAATTGTTCCTCGGTCGCTGATAATTTATTCATACTACAAATATAGAACATATTCTACATTGTGTAGAATTAAAAAGTGTTAAAAATCTATTTTGTGATTTATTTTGTTGATTTTAAATATTTTATGGTGGGAGAGAACCTAAATATTGCGAAGACTTTTTCTATAATAAAGGTTTCTTTTTAGGATTGGTATTGAAATATTCTTTTTTAAACTGGAACATTTGCGCCATCTTTTGTGCACGCCATTTGGCTTCTTCGGCTTTTTCGCCCTTGTACAGACGGTCCACAGTCGCTTCAAATAACAGAAGCCAGTGGTCGAAATGCTTTGCTTCGATCGGAAGGGGAATATGAGGTGGAAATGGGCTGCCGAAGTAGGTATGTTCATCCAAGAGGATGGTCTGCCAAAAGCGATACATCTTTTCCAGGTGTTGGGCCCATCTGTCTTGGATGCGTTCCTGAAAAATTGGTCCAAGAAGACTATCCTGACGGACAGTGCCGTAAAACTGATCGACTAATATTTTGATGTCCGCAATGGACTGAATATCCTGCTTCATGGGAATACGTGTATAGTTTTGTGAAGCGGATACTGCTTAACTGTAGCTGCCCCACGGTATATAATAAGTTAAATTTAAGTAGAATAATGGAGAAATGAATCAGGCTGATGTAAAGAAGCCTGTTAAAAATATTGGATTTTTCTTTTATTGTGAGTAATTTGAATGCACATTTAGGGAAAAAACAGATGGGAAAATACACTTTTTTTGTCCTGCTGCTGCTGGGATGCTCCGTCGCGCAGGCACAGATTACCGATATTACGGTCAATAAAGAAAACTTTCAATCTTCGGGCTTTCCGTTTAAAGGCAAACGGGTGTTGCAGGTTGAGCGTATACAGACCGCAAAGGAAGATAATTATATCATTTTTTCAAAAGAGGAACGTGGAGCAGATCCAGATAAACTGTATGCGCAACAATTTCAACGAATCGATGGTATGTGGGTGCCAATAGTGGAAGAAACTATTCAGGAAGATGGTATTATTACTTCCGTCTGGGAATCCCGAAAAGCTTTTTTTGATGCAGACAAAGACGGAAAATTGGATGCGGTGTTTATTTATTCCAGACATCCGAAGGATAATGTCGAAAAGCAGTTGAGCTGTATTGCGCTGGTTTTATACAAAGGACAATTTTATCGTATGCGAGCAGAGGCGGAGGACGGGTACGAAAAAACGACGTACTCGGATAATTACGCTTCTTTGCCCGCGGAAGTAAAAGAGTATGCGGAACGTTATTGGCAAAACCTGGACAAAAGATAATTTATTATTGTCCATCTGCCCGCAATTCTGCTTCAAAAGGCAAAGAATGCTCAGACTGGTTATTGTTGCCGATGTAAACTTTTGATCGCTGGGAGCCTTTATTGAATGGATGCCAATAGTTGCTTTTCCTCTTCGTCTTGAGTTTTACCGATGACATAACGGGAAATGTTCTGATGTTTGAGCTCGTCAATGGTTCGGATGACATCTTTCGTCCGTGCTTCTTTGCTCGGTTTGATCAGGACAATCATATCTTTCGTATTGGGCATAGTACTGATCTTCCCTTTGAGCTGTGCGACCACCTGTGCCAATGTCTTTTCTATATCGGCTGGTTTTTCAGATGAAGCAATAGGTTTCTTAAAGTCACCATGATACCACATAAATTTTCCATCGCCAAGGATCAGGGTTGCTGTCCGGTTTTCATCAATAAAGACCGGGCTATCCACATCGTCTTTTGTTTTGTCTGGCATGGCAATATCCATTGCCGCAGGTTTGTTTAGGGTTGTGGTCAGCATGAAAAAGGTAATCAGAAGGAAGGCAAGATCTACCATCGCCGTCAGATCCACCTTTGGAGCCATTTTACGGCTTCTAATTTTTTTCTTTCCGCTTTCCCGTGTTTTTTGGTTTAATTCTGCCATGATCTTTATTATTTAGGTAACAACTATTGTTCATTCTCATAGATATGATGTTTAGAATGCGCGAATTCCATATTTTTTTATAACGAAATTCATTTTATCTTACTTCTTATAGAAGTAATTTAGGATTAAGGTCAGATAGGAATGGTATTATAAAAAGAGAAGCAATGTTTCCTTTGTCGGAAATGGAATAAAAAAGATGAGTAACTTGGTAACAAAAAATATGGAACAGGATAATGGACTTGTCTACACGGATATTGCATCACCTTTAGGGAAAATAAGGCTTGTAGCTACCATTCGTGGTCTTACTGCTGTATTGTGGGAAGGAGAAGATTATACCCGTACAAAGCTATCAATACCGCATAGAGATGATGATGCTCAAATATTATTGCTTGCAGCGCAACAACTTTTTGAGTATTTTGATCGCAAACGTACTATTTTTGACCTGCCGCTGGATATGCAGGGTACAGCTTTTCAGCTTAAAGTCTGGAATGCCTTATTGGCTATTCCATACGGTCACACGACAACTTATGGGGATTTGGCGCGCCAGCTAGGTGATATAAAAGCTGTGCGTGCAGTCGGAGGTGCATTGAATAAAAATCCGATATCTATTATTGTACCTTGTCATCGGATCATTGGTGGATCCGGTAAACTTGTTGGTTTTGCTGGAGGTCTGAAAAACAAATCTATTCTTATTGATCTGGAGAGGAAAGATCGGACACCTACGCTTTTTGATTGAAAACAACTCGACCAGTCTTTACTTATACACCCCTTACAATTTTTATCGACGATAGTATTCAAACCCCGCAGCGGTTTTTTCCAAAGCCCGATAGCATGCAAAAAGCCTTTCATTTCTGAAAGGCTTTTTCTGCGGAGAGTGAGGGATTCGAACCCCCGAACCTGTGACAGTTAACGGTTTTCAAGACCGCCGCATTCGACCACTCTGCCAACTCTCCGCGACAAAAGTAGAAATTCTGAACAGATTTACAAAACTTATTTTGCATTTTTCTCTGTTTAATGTGCTGTATGAATGGTTTGTTCTGGGGATATAATTGTATATCAGGTTTTTATTTCAATGTCTTATTTAGATCATCAAAACTTTTTCATACGAATCAGGCCTTTTCAGCCGGATATCAACGATTAAAAAAATAGTGGAAGAAATTCCTGTTGGGATTTATGATTCTGATAAAGAATGTGACTCATTTTTTGACCTCCGGTCGGCCCTTTTTTCCGAAGCCCGATAGCATGCAAAAAGCCTTTCATTTCTGAAAGGCTTTTTCTGCGGAGAGTGAGGGATTCGAACTATCCTTGTAACTCTCTGATTTAATATCTTTTATAAGTTTCGTTTTTACGAGGTCTCGCTAGGGTCTCGCAATACTGTTCTCTTATGTTCCCTATTTCTTTTTGCTATACAAAGATACGGAATAAACCTGTCTTTTTTACGGATAAGTAGTATTATTTGAGATTGCTAGGTGGCTGTTTTTTAGTTATGTAGGATAGTTTTAGTATATTCGATGTAACAATCGCTTATTACGAATAAATACCTTCATTATGGATAATAACGAACTATTTACTGATAAAATCACGAAAGGAAATCGTACGTATTTCTTTGATGTAAAAAAGTCAGAAAATGGTAGCCTATATCTTTCCGTTTCGGAAAGTAAGCGCGCCGACGATGGCTTCGAAAAATACAAGATATTGATCTTTGAAGAGGATATCAGAGACTTCAAAAAAGTCTTTAACCGTGCTGTCAAAAAATTGGAAAAGCTTACCGATCTGGAAAGTGACAAGAAAAGTTATACTTTGGACGATATCCGCGAACAACATCCGCAAGCTTATCGGCCATGGTCGGCCGAAGACGATGAAAAACTGGAGGCTTTGTTTTGTGAGGGAAAGACTGTTAAGGAACTGGCTGCTACCTTCGAACGGAAAGAAGGTGCTATTACATCGCGGATCAAGAAGTTGGAACTAAAAGAAAAGTATAGCTAATTATCTGTTATAGAACTGTTTTAATTTGCTCTTTGTCCAAGCCTAAATATTCACAGACTTCCTCTATACTAAGCAATTGGTGAGCTTGCTTGCCTCGTGTTTTTTTTACCGTATTATATATACGTAAGCTTTGCCGGTAGCTCTTGCCGGTAATACGTGCTATGTCTTTTGGATAGATACAGATTCTTCTCATTTCTATACTTTATGTAAGCTTTATCTACCCAGTCGATATTACGATAAGGTAGCGTAGTTATTCATCATTCTGATGCCCAACTTGGTAACAAGTTGGTATAAAGTTGAGGTGGAATCTTTGTTGCAATTTACGAAATATTCTTAGGAAGTATTTTTCCAACTGATTTTGACTGCAGATAATGCTGGAAGTTCCAAACGCTGCGCCTTTAAGATGTCGAAGCCTTGTTTTAAATAAAAGTTGAGCGGCGATAAGTAAAGTTCACCGTTAATTTTACGATCGTCATTATGGTCGATAACCCAACCGTAAAGCATTTCTTCATTCTCTTTTAAATCCATCATTAATTTCGAACCGACACGATGCCCTTGAATCGAACTGGATAGGATTATTGCAAACCATTTTTCTTGGTTGCGATAAAACTTTGTTGCCCATCCAATAATTTCATTGTTTAATCTAACAAGTATATGGGTAGGACTTTCTAACCCATTGATATAAGTGTTAAAATCTTCTACCTTATCATATGCTAATTTAGCCGGATACTCACCATTCCAAAGCTTCATAACACTTTCTTTCTCAACAGGAGAGAGCGAAATGGTATAATCGAATTTCAAATCATCATTAGCCATAATTCCCCCCAATTCGACTAAATATTTTATCGGGATGCCATATTGTATCTTCTCCGTATGTCATCCTTATTGCAATTGTGTCTTTAACTTCGAAACCGTTATTGATAAGAAACTGAAGCCCCACAAAATTGTCTAATGGCAAAATAGCGGCATCCGTTCCACTATACTTAAGACTCATTAATCCTAAACCTGCGCGCTCTGTCTTAGCATATATTGGGCCTTGACCGAGCTTTGGAAAATAATAACCTTCGACCATACCTTCATGTTCAAAGATTACAGCTTGTTTAAGATGACTATCTATTAATTCACGCCTATTTTCTCCACTTATTTCTTGATCTAGTTTATGGATTTGCTCATAAAAGGCAAGCGAGGATGGTTTCAGTTGATCTGGCAATGATTGTTGCGGCCATAGACGCTCACGTTTGAGAAACTGGTATGAACCAACTACTCTGAAACCAGCTTTTTTATAAACTGGAGCTCCTAGGTCTGTTGCGATCAAATTGATGGATACTGCTCCATTTTTAGTAGCTAAGTCTATTAAGTAGCTTACAATCATGTAACCGATTCCTTGACCACGATATGATTGCTCCACGATTATGTGCCCCAACCAAGCTGAATTTTGGTGTAATATTAGAGCTCCAACACCGATGATTTTATTTTTAAAAATAACTTTAATAGGCATGCAAAACGATTGAAGACAGTATTCCATTAAGGAAATAGTAATGTCACCCCATCCGTCTGGTTGGAGATGACGCGTTGAAGGTAAATCTTGGAGCGTGAGTGGGCGTATATCCATGCTTTTTAGATTTTCGGCCAAATTGTCTTAAAATATTCACAGACAAGCTCCATATCTTCGGACGGTTTCAAGCCATGATCACTAAGTTCTCGCGTGTAATAATCCCAATGCACTTTTTGCCAATAGCTTAAGCTTCTATCTCCTTCGCCTTCAATAAACGCGTATTCCGCTGTGATATCTTTAAATTTTACAATCTCCACTTTGACGGTTTTTGTGATTGCCTTGGGAATTCCATGCCAATCGGTCACGATGGCCATATCTCCGATTGCAGGTAGTTTTTCTTCATTGATTTGCAACCCGGGTAAGGAATGTGTGGTAGCTTGTTTAATACTCTCGCTTACGAGTTTGGCACATTCGTCTGCGTCCTTTTCGTTATCACAGAAGTAATAAGACGGCGGTGTTTCTACACCACTATATTCCGGCATTTCATTTTGAAATTCTTTCCAAAAACTATCTATCATATTTCTCTAATTAACCTATGAGCTATTGCAATTTACAAAATAAACTCAGGAAATATGTGACCATATTGACCCAATACCGCCATTTGGTACACCGGCGCTTTTAGGTTGTCTTTATTATCCCAATTTTTAACCTGTAATCACTGATTAGCTGCAGCAAAGGTGAGACTAAAAGTGAGTGTGATATGGCAAGACAATCAGGTATTATTAAATTGAAGGGTACTATCGGGGATATTACCTTTTACAAAAGCAAAGATGGCTATTTGGCCAGACAGAAAGGAGGCGTTGATAAGGAACGCTTCCATAACGATCCGAAGTTTCAACGAACTAGGGAGAACGCAGCGGAATTTGCACGAGCGGGCAAAGCCAGCAAGGCATTGTGTACGGCTATCAGGCCTGTGTTGAACAAAACGCAGGATTCGCGCATGATCTCACGCTTGGTCAAATCGATGATGCAGGTGATCAAAGCGGACCAGGTTAGCAATCGCGGATTACGAAATGTATTGGATGGTGAGTTGATCCTGTTACAGGGGTTTGATTTTAACGGCAATGCCCGCTTGAGTGCGACGGTATATGCTCCATATACCACGACAATCGGTCGTGCGACAGGCATATTGGAGGTAAATGTGGCCAGCTTTGTCCCGAACAGTCAAATTGTTGCTCCCGGAGGCACGACGCATTTTCGTTTGATCTCTGCGGGTGTTGAAGTCGATTTTGAGAATGAAACTTTTGCGTTGGCACAAAGCTCGTCTGCAGAGATCGCGTTTGACAATACGGCTAGCGGAGCTGTCAGCCTAAGCAACGACATTGGCGCTGAGGACTCTACAAAACCATTGTTTTTGGTATTCGGGATTGAGTTCCTGCAACAAGTCAATGGAACGTTCTACGCATTGAACAATGGCGCATACAATGCATTGAGTTTGGTGTTGGTTGATACAGGTGTGTAATGTTGGTGGTGAAATTGTTGCGGACGTACGATGATCGGGGTACCAATGGTGAGATTTGGATTGGTGATGACTTGGTGTGTTATGCCATTGAGTTGCCCTGGCGCGAAAACGTCCGTAACATTTCCTGTATTCCTGAAGGAACTTACCCATTGGCCAAGCGATACAGCAAACGATTTGGATGGCATATTCTGGTAAGAGACGTACCGATGCGAAGTGCCATTTTATTCCATCCAGCCAATAATGCGCAGAAAGAACTGCGTGGATGTATTGCGCCTGTTAGCGAGCTGACTGGGGAAGGCAAAGGAATAAGATCCAGAGTAGCATTCGAAAAGTTGAAAGAGGCTATTTACGCTGCTTTAGATCAGCGACAGGACGTGGTTTTGATTATTGAAAGAAAGGAGAAAGAATGAATGTATTAGAAAGAGCACAGGCTCCTACACCAAAATTTTTCAAGGTGCTGCGCAGTATAGGCTTAATCGTCGCTGCCGTCGGCGGGGCAATTGTTACGGCTCCAGTGTCACTTCCGGTTGGCTTGGTCACCATCGGTGGTTATTTGACAGTGGCTGGTGGTGTGTTGTCCGCTATTAGCCAGATTACGGTTGATGATAAAGATAAGTCGGAAGGTTCAAAGGAGGCTCCCGATGAATAGATCGGCTGTAGGTATGGGAACTTGTGGAGGTCTATTGATGGGAATTTTTCCATCATTGCTTATCGGCGATATTTTCCGTACCGTTATACTGGCAATTATTGGCGCGACGGTTAGTTTTTTTGTATCTGTACTACTCGCGCATTTGACAAAAAAGAAACAATAAAGTTGTGGTGGCTTTATTCATTAGAAGCTCGGCGAATGCCGGGCTTTTTTTATGCTTCAAAAATAATTTTCGAAGATGTTCATCTCTACTGTTTTTCAGTAAGTTGCTTGATATTCTATTCCAAAAGAAAAAAGAGAAAAAAAGAAAGTGGTCTTTCAATGAATTGCTGGCTAATAAAGCAAGGTTTTTCCAAAAAATACTATCCAGAGGATGGAGATTTTTTGGAAAAGCTCGTCCTTGACCTTGCTGTTTAGCCATCCTGCATTATCTTACTTTGCTTTTTTGATTTTATATGCACCTTTATTTTCATAGATTCCGCAAGTATTATGCTAAAGTTATGCTATACAGAATCAGTACTCGCAGAATTGACTGAGATATTAAAATATCCCAGTAATTCTGTATTTTAGTAAAAATAACTACTATGCCAAGAGGATTGCCTAAAAACGTAAGGATTAGTCTCGAAAAAGCTAGAGATTCGGCTCTACTCGCTGTCGAGATATATAATAAGCCTGCTGTGAAATTCAAATCGGGTGGATACATATCGTTAATGGTCATTGCGTGGACATCGTTATTTCATTCTATATTTTTTAGAAGGGGAATTAAACCATTTTACAAAAAAGGAAGGTGCTATGAAAAGAGAGACGGCGATTATTGCTATTGGGAACTAAAAAAATGTGCTGATGAATATTTTGAGGGGACAAATGATCCAATTAAGACAAACTTAATGTTTTTCATCCCATTGCGGAATATGATTGAACATAAATCGGTGCCAGAAATCGATACCGATATTTTTGCGGAATGTCAATCCATGTTGTTAAATTTCGATAAAATTATAGCTAAAGAATATTCTGAAAAGTATTGCATTAAGGAGTGCCTGTCTTTTGCTTTACAATTATATCCATCCACTAAAAGTTTAAGCTCTGCTGTGTTAGAAAACCCAGCTTCATCTCCTATCATTGATTTTATCAGAAGTTACCGAAGTTCAATTGATCCTGATATACTGAATACGGGCGAGTATTCTTTCAAGGCTTTTTTAATACAAGTAGCTAATCATGAAACAAAAAATACGGTACCCATACAATTTGTAAATTATAATAAGTTGTCGGACGAAGAAAAAAGAAATGTCGGACGGATAGCTACAATTATCAAAGAAAAGACAAAGTCTCTATACATCGCGAATAAAGATTTACTAAAACCTTCAAAAGTGGTTCAACAAGTTCAAAACGGTCTTAGAATCAAGAAAATAATGCGACGGGGCAAATTGGTGGATAAGTTCAATATGAATATCCATACAATATGTTGGAAGTATTATGAAGTGAGACCGGAAAATGGGTCAGAAAGCCCAGAAAATGTTAATAATCAGTATTGCTATTTTGATGAACCTAATGCCCAATATCTATATACGAATGAATGGGTCGAGTTTTTAATTTCCGAAATGGATAACGATGAAGTATACCAAAGCTTTTTTGTTGAGGGAAGCTTGAATGTTTAGACGGCTGGTAGCTGGCTGCAATGAGCGCAGCGGATTGCTGACCAGCTACCAAGCTTCGCGAGCCGCCTGCGAGTGGAGCGAGGGTGCCGGACCAAGAGGGACGAAGTACCGGGGGACGGCATATGTAGGTGAGCTTGGCTGGCGGTATTTTTGATGTCTTGGCTTTGTGCTTTGGGATTTTCAAAAATGGTGACAGCCGAAAGCTCGCCTACACAAGGTGGACTAGGCATGCATGGGGAAAAGTAAGTGATGGAGGACAGGAATGGTGCTGGACAACATAGCCGATAATGAAGCATAGCGAAATGAAGGCGCCCCGCAGTACAGCTCCATGGAAGGACAAAATCACTTGCCGGAGCAACCGACTGGCCATGCAAAAATAATGACAATCTGCGCAGCACCCAGAGGGCGAATAGGCTCTACACTGTATCGGGATTGTGAAGGGATGTGTAGTGCCTATCGGATTGGTGCTATTTTTTGCTAAAGGAGGTTGCGACCTGTGCGTTGGGCTGCCTATGGCCACCGCAGCCCGAGCGACCTGCAGGCGAGCCAAACTCGAGGCGGCGATGGATGGCGTGGTGCTAGATGGAATGAAATGGAATACAGCTCCACGCCAGACAAAGTAGCCGCCTATGAGGAGGACGAACTGAACTGCAAGGATGGTGACAATCTGCGCAGCACTCGAAGGACAAATAGACGCTATCCCAATGCTTTTGGAATTGAGCACCCATGGATAGGGTCTATTTGGATTGGCGACATACTTGCTGAAGGAGGAAGACGAATGCCATATTTCCTCCTAAGTATGTTATACCCCTTACTTTTTGTAGATTATTTTTTGATTAAAAAAGTTCTTAGATTTTTCTAAAGACAAGGATCAAATTAATTATTTGATTTACAGAGCTTGGATAATATCTTCTATAATTATCTCAAATAATTCACTATTTTTAACAAATATGAATCGTATCAAAGAAGTGTTGGACGAAAAAGGCATAAAACAAATCTGGCTCGCAGATAAGTTAGGTAAGAGCTTTAATATGGTTAACTCTTATGTTCAGAATCGACATCAACCAAGTTTAGAAACTTTATACAAGATAGCAGAAGTTCTGGGTGTAAGTGCTCGGGACTTATTGGTTGAAGAAAGGGAGGCATTTAAAAATGAGTTATAGGTTTTCAATGACAGGTGCTTCTCTACTGGTTTCGGAATTTGTTCATTTGGCTGGACAGTTTGTAGCAGTTGATTATAATTTAGGAAAACTTTCTAGTGGAGACTTGGATAGAGATCGAGCTGGTACTAGGAGAAGAGAATTTGGGGAGCTAAAATTGCGTTTATCAACTTTATCTAAGGATGAAATTAATTACTTAAATAGCGCAAGCTTAGAGAATCAACGAATGGTTGCATTTATTTCTTGTGTTCGTCTTTATCGGATATTACAAGAGTTTATTGATGAGGTTGTTTTATATAAGATTCAGGCATTCGATTATCAATTAGATTCGATGGATTTTAATAGCTTTTTGTATAATAAGAGTATTGATCATGAGGAAATTGTTTCTTTATCTGTGGCTACAAAGAAAAAGGTTCAACAGGTAATTTTTAAATTATTTGAACAAGCAGGATTGATTGATAATGTCCGGACAAAAAGGTTGCAAGTACCGTTTTTAGATTATGGCATAAAAACAATTATTCCTGAATCCGAACATAAATATCTGCTTAATATATGATTTCGGAACAAGAGAAAATTATTGAAAACTTCAAGCTTATTTTTGAAGTTACCAGTTCTTCCAAGTTTTTGAAGATGGAAGGGCTGAGTGGTGAAATTCCTTTTTGGATTGCGCCTTACGATATCCAGTTTCAGGATTTTGCGGCAGAACAATTTGAGCATCTTGTAAACAAATTAAGACACCAAGGTATTGAAGTTCTTATCCTTGATCTTTTTGAGTTGTCTATTGAGCTTATTAACAATCATATTGGGCTGGATAAAATGTTTCAAATAGAAAAAAAGAAGGATAAAATCAAATTCAAAAAAGCCCTTCAATCTACTCTAAATTTGCATGAACGATTTATTCCTCTCATTGTAGAAAAAGTAAAAGACGCTCAGCCTAAAATATTAATGCTTAAGGGAGTCGGTGCTGTATACCCATTTATTCGATCACATAATGTGTTAAATAACTTACAGAGTGCGATTACTGAAATACCAACTTTGATGTTTTTTCCTGGAGAGTACAACGGTAGAGCGCTGAATTTGTTTGGAGATTTGAAGGACGATAATTACTATCGAGCTTTCAATATTTTCGAGTATAAATTATAATTTATAAAACCAAATTAACGATAATGGCCAATTTGAATTCATCTTTTCTAAAAGATTATAATAGACCTATTGAGACTGTCATCAAGGCTGACGACAAGGATCATATCTATGATGAAGTATCAGAATACGTAATTACAAATGATATATCTAATAAGATCGCTAATTTCTTTGAAGCGTATAAAGAGAAAGGAAGCACTAATGGCGTGTGGATATCGGGTTTCTTTGGCTCGGGTAAATCTCACTTACTAAAAATATTGAGTTATGTTCTTGAAAATAAGATATACGGTGAAGAAAGCTTAAGTAGTTTATTTGCTGATAAAGTAAAAGATGACCCAAAGTTGAAGGCGGATATTCTTTCCAGTATTGCTAAGCATCCTTCCGAAAGTATTCTATTTAATATTGATCAGCAGGCCCAAATAACCAGTAAATCAGATCAAAATGCTTTGCTGCAGGTTTTCTATAAAGTTTTTTTTGATCACCAAGGTTTTTATGGATTTCAACCTCATATTGCTGAATTTGAGGCTTATTTGGAAAAAAACGCAAAGTATGAACTTTTTAAAAATGAGTTTGAAAAGGAATTCGGTAAGACCTGGATCGAAGCCCGTAATGATTATGTTGACCCCTTAATCAATGACGCCATTGCTGTTGCTTTGGGCAAAATATATAACACTGATTCAGATAAGTATGAAGACTATCTTGATCAATGGGAAGATAAGCATCGTGCTTCTATAGAAGATTTTGCGAATAAAGTAGCTGAATACATAACCTCTAAAGGAAAAGGATTTCGATTAAACTTTTTTGTGGATGAGGTCGGGCAATACATTGCTGAAAATACGAAGTTGATGCTTAATCTACAGACTATAGCCGAGTCTCTGGATACCAAATGTCAGGGAAATAGCTGGGTCTTTGTTACGTCGCAGGAAGATCTAGAAAGTTTAGTTGGCGATGATCGCCAAATACAGAAAGACGACTTTTCTAAAATTCAAGGACGATTTAGTAATCGAATCCCTTTAACTTCATCAAATGTTGATGAAGTAATTGAACGTCGATTACTCGAGAAAAACAATGAAGGGCAGGTTTTATTTGGTAATCTTTATGAACAGGAACAGGCAAACTTAAGGACATTACTGACTTTTTCTGAAATCGGTATGCAATTTAAATTGTATCGTGATGAGGAAGATTTTGTTAGTAAATATCCATTTATTCCTTATCAATTCGATTTATTTCAACAATGTATTAAATCATTGTCTCGGCATAACGTTTTCCAGGGTAAGCATGCATCTGTAGGAGAACGTTCGATGTTAGGTGTATTCCAGGAGGTTCTAAAAAACCTCAATACATTCCAGGTTGGAAACCTTGTCACTTTTGATTTGATGTTCCATGGTATTGCCGGAACTTTACGTACTGAAGTGCAAAATGCGATATTGTTAGCAAGCAATCAGTTAGAACACCGTAGCAAACTGGCTATACGTATCCTAAAAGCGCTGTTTTTAGTTAAATATTTTGATAGTTTTAAAACTACAGCTCGCAATATTCAGATCCTGCTTACCGCAGATGTACGCGTCAATATTAATGAGTTTGGTAAGGAAATAGAACAAGCTCTTACACTACTAGAAGAGGAAACCTATATCCAACGTAGGGGTGAAATCTATGAATATTTGACTAATGAAGAGAAGGATATAGAAGAGGAGATTAAGGATATACGCGTTGAAGATGATGACGTGAGCAAATATTTAGCCTCAGTCTTCTTTGATGGTATTTTGAAAGAAGGAAAACTTAAGTTTTTGGATAATAAACAAGATTTTGATTATACAAGGATTGTAGATGGTTTGACTTTAGGAAGGCCCCATGAGTTACAGCTATCCTTTATCACTTCTGAATACAGTGAGTATACGAACGATTCCCATTTTTCAGCAAAGACCTTATCGGATTCTACTTTAATGATGATCAAGTTGCCCCAAGACAAACGCTTTATGCGGGAGGTACGTACGTATTTAAAAACTGACAATTACGTTCGCAAGAATAATACGAGTTCTAATACTGATTCCTATGCACGTATATTGCGTGAAAAGGGATCGCAAAATAGTCTCCGCAATACGAGTATAAAAGATCTGGCTAATGATCTTATTGCAAGCGCTCAGATTTATATTAACGGTTCGGAAAATACAAAATCCTCGTCAAATGATGGCAAAACAAGGTTAATAGAATCTGCTCAAGATTTGATTAAGGTAGCCTATCCAAAACTATCGTTGCTGGGTAATGCACTACTGGATGAAGCTCAATTGCGAAAGACTATGTCCAGTAGTTCAAATCTCAATTTGTTCGGAGGCGATGTAAGTGCTATATCTCAAGCTGAGCAGGAGGTGTTGAATTTTATCAACAGACGTAAAAATCAAAATGAGCGCACTACGCTTACCGATCTTCGAAGCCATTTCAACGGAAAGCCCTATGGTTGGCGTATGATCTCCACACTTTGTATTGTTGGACAATTGTTTAAGCGTGGAAAAGTAGAGCCCAAACAGGCTACAAATATTTTGGATGATCAGCAATTTATGTTGGCTCTGGATAATAATCAACATTGGAATAATACGTTGATATTGCCTCAACAAGATATTGATAGTGGCTACTTACGTAAATTAAAGGAGTTGCATAGAGAACTTTTTGATGATACTAACATTGCTACAGAAGCCAAGGAGATTACCAAATATTTTAAGGAGAAAGCAGCGGAATTGATTACTGAAATCCAACGGTTATTGAACCAACAGACACTTTTTCCGTTTGTAAAGAGTTTAAGTCCAATGCTTGACAAGCTGCAGTCTTTGACAGTAATGGATTACAATCAGTTGCTAACTTCCATTAAGGACTATGAAGATGAGTTGTTGGATGCAAAAGAGGAGGTGCTTGATCAAATTCGAAATTTTATAAATAGCGAACAAGCCAATATTTATAAGCAGCTTTCTGTTTTTTTACGCGACAATAATAGTAACCTCAAGTATATAGAATGTGATAAAGAGCTTGACTTGTTGAAGGAAGTTCAACAACATGAGAAGCCTTATGCAGGGACACTTATAAGAGATGCTAAACAGGCTGTAGATCTGTTGTCTGAACGTATTACTGACGCTCAAGATGAAATGCGTGCAGGGCTTATACATAAGCTGGAAAACTATATATCCTTATTAAAGGCTGATAAACTATATCAAAATTTGAATATAGATCAGCAAAATATAGCATTGCAACCTTTGCTAAATAAATTGAAGGATGCTCGGCAAGAACGTTTTATTAGTGTTTTACAGAACATGTCCTATGGTATAGGAGAGTTATACAATAGACAATTAAATGATATTGCTCGATTCCAAATACCAACTTCGGTCACAACGATGACGGAAACCTACAATGAAGGTGATGTTATGGGAAACACAGCCCGAGAACCGAAAGAAGTATTTATCACGCTATCGACTACTCTAAAGAAAGTAAAACCACCTAAGGCTCACATTGAAACGAGTGAGGATGTGGAGGAATACCTTGGCGAATTGCGTAAAGTATTATTAGATCAGATTGCACAGCAGCGTAAAATTAACTTAAACTAATACATGAATACAGTACAATTAAAGCGTTTTGCGCAAGAGGCTAGGAAGAAGCTAACGATTCTGATTGGTGGACGTGTGGAAGCTGTTTTAACACAAGATACGTCCACACTACGTGGACAAGCTAGCACCATCAATGAATTGAATCAAGAAATAGCAGAGATAGGTAAAGAAGCCTTAATTGAGAAGGTGGCATATACCTGGTTCAATCGTTTGGTCGCTTTGCGCTTTATGGATGCTAACGGATTTCAACCCTTAGGTGTAAATGTTTTATCTCCTACTATAGGTAAGGATGGAAATATTCCTCAAATTTTAAATGATATCCATGCAGGTCATTTTCCCGAAGACCTTAAAGTTGATCGTCAATATATTAATGATGTATTAAATGGTGTTATTAGCTCTAATAACCCAGATAATACGATGTACCGCCATGTATTGATCGCAGTATGTAATGATTTGCATCGTATATTTCCATTTTTATTTGAGGCTATTGATGATTATACAGAATTGTTATTGCCCGATGATTTAACCACTCAATTTTCGATTGTTTCGGACGTGGTCAATGGTATGTCCGACGAAGACTGCAAAGAAGTGGAAATTATCGGTTGGTTGTACCAATTTTATGTGTCTGAGTTGAATGCAGATTTAATTTCTTCTAAAAAAGTTTATAAAAAAGATGAATTAGCACCAGCTTCCCAATTATTTACTCCTAAGTGGATTGTCGAATATATGGTGGATAATACTTTGGGACAATTGTTAATAGAGCAATTTTCGCAATCTAAGATAACCGAAGGTTTAGACTACTACATAAAACCTGATTATGTCGATAAAATACCAAAACGAGCGTCTAAAAAATTAGAAGAAATAAAATTTTTCGAACCATGTGTGGGATCAGCACATATTCTATCGTATGCCTTTGACGTATTTTATAAAATCTATGAAGAACAAGGGTATTCTAATACTGAAATACCAGAATTAATCATTAAAAATAATTTATTTGGAGTAGATATTGATCCTAGGGCAGCTCAAATGGCTGCTATGGTGTTGATGATGAAAGGTCGTCAAAAATATAGACGTTTCTTCAGGTCAGTTGAGAGGAATAATATTAAACCTAATATTTATTTCTATCAAGATTTTGAAGGTGATCCAAAATTTAAAAATGCAACTGCATTTGGTTCTTTGATTCAGGTAACCGAACAAGAAGTAAAATCATTTGCTGTAGAAGAAGGAACATTATTTTCTGAACAGCAAATAAAACTAAAGGAATTGTATGAACTTCTTGGAAGACAATATGATGTGGTAGTAACTAATCCACCCTATATTTCGTCTTCACGGATGGAAGCCTCATTAAAACAATATGTTGAAAAAACATGGCCTGAAACAAAATCTGATCTTTTTGCAACTTTTATTTTACGTTGCTTAGAGTTATGTAAAAAAGATGGCTTTACGGGTTATATGACCCCTTTTGTTTGGATGTTTATTTCTTCATATGAAAAATTGAGGAATATTTTAATTGATGAACATCTTATTCATTCTTTAATACAATTAGAATATTCAGGTTTTGATGGAGCCACTGTGCCAATTTGTACTTTCACTCTGCGTAATCAATATATTGAGCAAGCCAAAGGATCATACATTAGATTATCAGATTTTAAAGGAGCGGCTGCACAAGCTCCAAAAACGTTAGAAGCGATCCAAAATCCAAATTGCAGCTGGTTTTATACTGCGTTTCAAAATGATTTTGAGAAAATACCTGGTCATAATATTGGATATTGGTCTTCTAAAAGTGATATAAACACATTTGCAAGTAATAAGTTGTTAAATAATTATGCTGATCCTCGGCAAGGTCTCGCAACTGGGAATAATGAACGGTTTCTGAGATTTATCTGGGAAGTTGATTTAGTAAATAATAAATGGGTATTATGCTCTAAGGGAGGACCTTTTAGAAAATGGTTCGGTAATATTGATTTAGTTTTAGATTGGGAGAATGATGGCTATGAGTTAAAAAACTATAAGTTACCTAATGGAAAGCTTCGATCAGTATTGAGGAATCAAAAATATTACTTTTGTGAAAATGGTATGACTTGGTCTACAATATCGTCCAGTAAAGCTTCATTTAGATATTTTGATAAAAATTGGCTGTTTGAATCAAAAGGTTCTGTATGCTTTCCAAAAGATCAAAGAACATTTTATAAGCTTTTTGCCTATTTAAATTCGAATTTAGTGAATCACTTCTTAAAAGTTTTATCGCCAACTTTAGATTTTCATGAAGGGCCGATTGGAACCTTGCCATTTGATTGTCATGTTTTAATTAGCGAAAATGTTGTATTAGAAAATATCAATATATCAAAAAAGGAATGGAATTCTAGAGAAAGTTCATGGGATTTTTTGCAAAATGAGCTAGTTCGCTTTAATAGTCAAAATATAGAGTCTGCCATTGAGTCTTACAAAGATTATTGGCGAGAAGAATTCTTTACCTTACATCAAAACGAAGAAGAATTAAATTGTGAGCTTCTTAATAGTTATGGTCTACAAGACGAATTGACACCTAATGTTCCATTTGAAGAAATTACTATTCTAAAAGAGGAGGTGAAAATTGTCGATAATGAATTGGTTTTTCAAGAAGATGAATTAATATCTCAGTTGATTTCATACGCCATTGGATGTGTATTTGGTCGATATTCTTTGGATAAAGAAGGGCTAATTCTTGCTAATCAAGGAGAAACAATCGCGGATTATTTAAGTAAGGTCGAAAAGGCAGTCGATCAATTGCAATTTGTGCCTAATGCTGATAATGTGATTCCTTTATTGGAGGAAGAATGGTTTGACGATGATATTGTAAATCGTGTGAAAGCATTTATCCGCGCTGTGTGGGGTGAAGAAACCTATGGAAATAATATGCAATATATAGAAGATGTATTGGGTAAGGATCTTCGGAAGTATTTGATTAAGGATTTTTATAAAGACCATTTAAAGCGGTATAAAAAGCGTCCTATCTATTGGCAGTTTTCATCGCCGAAGGGACATTTTAATGTACTTATCTATATGCACCGCTATACGCAGGATACACTTAATCATATTTTGAACTCTTATTTACGCCCTTTTATGGAGAAGGTACGTAATGATATTACGCGTCAACAAGATATTATAGTGACTGGGTCGGCATCTGAACAAGGTAAAGCACACAAGCGCCAAGATAAATTGCGAGATATATTGCGAGATTGTGAAGTGTATGAGCATGATATTTTGTATCCTTTGGCTGGCGAACGTATCAGCATAGATCTGAATGATGGTGTATTGGTCAATTATAATAAGTTTGGGCATGCCATAGCCTCAGTAGCTGGGCTAAATGATGTCAAAACAAAAAATAAAGTAAAGGGATTTGATTGGATAGATACAAGTACGATTAGATGAAACAGGTAGATAAAACTTACAAAAAGCTGATCGAAGATATTGGTGTTACGCTTCAAGAGAAACGTGAAAATGCTGCTATTGCTGTAAATCGCGAGTTGGTTGCTGCCAATTGGGAGATCGGCCGGCATATTGTTGAATTTGAACAACATGGGAAAGAGAAGGCTGAATACGGTAGTTCGCTACTTACAAATCTTTCTAAAGATCTAAAATTGGCCTATGGCAAGGGTTTCGGCAAGAGTAATCTTTATCTATGTCGGCAGTTTTATCTTCAATATCCAATTTTCCAGACAGTGTCCGGAAAATTGAGTTGGAGCCATTATGCGGAGTTGCTAACTGTTTCTGACGATCTTTCTCGAGCCTTTTATGAAAAGCAAACAATAGCCGAAAATTGGGGCGCACGGGAAATGAAACGGCAAATAAATGCTTCATTATTCGAAAGGCTAGCATTAAGTAAAGATAAAGAACAAGTTTTGGCTCTGTCTGAGAAGGGGCAGCTTATAGAAGAGGCTAGCGATATCATCAAGGATCCTTACATTTTTGAATTTCTTGGATTGCCGGAAGAGCAACTGGTTAAAGAGCGACAGTTGGAAACTAAGCTTATCGACAACTTACAGCAGTTTTTATTAGAGCTTGGCAAAGGTTTCTCTTTTGTAGCTCGTCAATATAAGATCACTGTGGATAACCAGCATTTTTATATTGATTTAGTGTTTTATCATCGGATACTCAAATGTTTTGTCTTGATCGATTTGAAAACACAGAAGGTGAAGCATCAAGATATTGGGCAAATGAATCTGTATTTGAATTATTTTAAAGAAGAAGAAAATACGGAAGGAGATCGTGAGCCTATCGGAATAATCATTGCAAAAGATAAGCATGAGTTTCTCGTAAAATATGCAACAGGCGGGTTGTCTTCTAAAATATTCGTGTCAAAATATCAGCTCTACCTACCCGATCAGAAGCAGTTGGAAAATAAAGTAAAGCAAATACTTGGTGATGATTAACCTAAGTGTTGATTTTACGTTTTATAAAGAGAATGAAAATAGAAAAGAGTTTAAAAAAATTATATAATAAACATCGTATCATCGTGTGGTATGATCCGGAACAATCTTTTACAGAAGAGCTTGTGGATTTTGCTATGTCCAACATTTCGGTGATCAAAATATCTAATGATGAATTAGCCGTTAAATATCGCATACTGCATCAAGAACCTAAGCAAAAGTTTTTGTTATATATGCCCTATGCTAGACCAGCTGATGAAGATAATTGGTTGCTGGATATCGAATTGTCACAGCATATCTTTCAGACCAATCAAGAAGTCATGTTACTTCAAGAATTGGAACTACCATTAGCGCAGCAGAACTGGATTAAAAGAAATCAGTCATTCTTTCGTAGTAAGGAAAGAACCGCAAAATTTAAACAATTAGTAGTACCATCTGATAGCGATGTCGTATTGAATAATAAGTTGATCCAAGTTTTGTTTGGTTCTAATTCAAGTGATATCGATGATTTGTTGCGTGATTACACACAAGCTTTTGTCGAAGAAAGTGTCAAGGAATATGATAGTAGTCTGCTAAAATATGATTTAAGCGATCATTTTTGGAAGCAGATTATGAATTATTATGGTATTGATAATCCGTCGCAGCAATTATATGATTTTTTGCTACAGCTATTTAAATATAGTTTTAAACCATTATGCGGTGAATCTCAAGTGTTGAATTCAGCTAAGGTTGCACTCTCTCGGTGGAAAGATCTGCGATCTTTTCATAACACCTATGATGCTCTTTCCCAGCGAATAAATGACGATTTGCAAATTCGCCAATTATTAGATTCCTTGGTGTTGGAAGATTTGCTGGAGGATGATTTATTCGAAAGCATAGAGAAATGGATTATAAAGGACTTGGTTCAAAAAGCTGTAGAACGTACATATAATACCGCTCGAATCCAGGAAGTTATTAAGAAACGATTGTCCAAACATTGGTTTGAGAAATATAAACACTATTATTCTGCCATTGAAAAAGCTGTATCAGTGATCGATCTTGTCGAAGAAATAGACTTAAAAGGCATTGATACATTAGCCGACGGTTTTAATCTATATACTCAAGCTTATTATAAAGTTGATCAGCTTTATAGGCAGTTTATCGAATTATTACGGCAGGTTGAACATGCAAGTGTGCTACAATCATTATATATCGAAATTGAAAGGTTATACACGAATAAATGGTTGTTAGAGCTGTCAGAGCTATGGCAGTATACCATTGAGAAAGAAAAGGATTGGTATCTTGGCGATAAGAGCCAATTTAATTTTTATCAAAAAGATGTTAAACGAAAGTACTTGGATCATAATCGTAAGGTATTTGTGATTATATCAGATGCCTTGCGTTATGAAATTGGGCAAGAATTGCACGATGCCATCAATCAGCGCAACCGCTTTAAATCAGTTTTAGATTATCAAGTTACCGGACTACCTTCCTATACGCAATTGGGTATGGCCAGCTTATTACCACATAAACGACTGTCATTTGGTGATGGAGATGATATCTATATTGATGGATTGGCAACAAAAGGTTTGGTTCCACGGAAGAAAATCCTAACTGATATTGGGAAAGTAAGTGCAACTACTATTAGTGCAGAAGAGCTGGCTTCGTATAAAGTGAAATCTGAAGAAGCTAAGGCTTTAGTCCAAAACCATGATGTTGTCTATGTGTATCATAATATCATTGATAAGATGGGTGATGACAAGGTGACAGAAGAAAAAGTATTTGATGCTGGTAGAGATGAAATTGAACATTTGTTAAAGTTGATTCAACGTATAACCAGTTTTAACATTTCCCATATCTTGATCACTGCAGATCATGGTTTTATTTATCAGCATGATTCTATAGACGAATCTGATTTTATAGATGCACAGATTTCTGGAACAATTAGTAAAAGCAATAGGCGATTTGTTATCGGACATGACTTAAGCTATAATAATACGGTATTAAAGTTTGATGCCTGCAATGTGGGTATTCACTCTAATGCAACTGTATTGATTCCGAAGGGTATGAATCGACTGCGGAGACAAGGAGCTGGAAGTCGGTTTGTCCACGGTGGAGCATCTTTACAAGAGACTGTTGTACCTTTATTATATGTGTCTAAACTGCGAGAAGATACTTTGACCCAGGTGTCGGTGGATATTATTAATAAAAGTAATAATCGAATAACGACTAATATCCATCCAATAAAATTTTATCAGGCTGAAGCTATATCCTCTCGTTTGGTAGGTCGTCAATTGAAGGCTTACTTTGGTATCGAAGAAAATGGGAAAACACAGGTTATTAGCGATGTATTTCAGCATATTTTTGATTCTGAAATGTCTCGAGCAGAGGATAGAGAGGTTTCTTACACCTTTAAGTTTTCTACGACTATCCAGCGACATCAGAATGTATGGTTGTTTGTCGAAGAACAAATAGCGGAGTCGACACAGTGGAAACCTTATAATCAATATAAGTTCACATTGTCGTTGGGTATGATGAATGATTTTGATGATTTTTAATTTCCTAGATTATGAAAAATTTGGATCAAAAGATTAATGCTGTTTTTGGAGGAAAGGTCGTTCGTAAAGATTTAACTCAAAAAATTAAAGGTAATGCTATAGTACCAAACTATGTGCTAGAGTATTTACTTGGTCAATACTGTGCAACAGATAATGAAGAGACAATTCAGGCTGGTATTGAGACAGTCAAAAATATTATAGGTCAACATTTTGTTCATAGGGACGAGTCCGAGTCTATTAAGTCAAAGATCCGAGAAAAAGGTACTCATCGTGTTATTGACAAAATTTCGGTCAAACTTAATGATAAAGCAGACCGTTATGAGGCAAGGTTTAGCAATCTAGGATTGGTGAATATCCCGATCAATGATGATTTTGTTCAGAAAAACCCGAAGTTGCTTTCTGAAGGTGTATGGTCATTGATCAATATGGCTTATATGGCTGTTGAGGAGCGGAATACGACACCTTGGATTATTGAAAATGTAAAGCCTATCCAGATATCGATGGTTGATGTCGGAGAATACAAGGACCTGAGAAAAGATTTTAGTATGGAGGAATGGATAGACCTGCTGATGCAGTCCATAGGGTTGAATCCGGAAGAATTTTCACTTCGATCAAAACTGATCCAACTATGTCGTTTGATTCCTTTCACAGAGAATAATTATAATTTGATTGAGTTGGGTCCCAAAGGAACTGGGAAATCACATATATTTTCTGAGCTGTCGCCTCATGGTATTTTAATTTCTGGAGGAGAAGTATCAAAGGCTAAGTTATTTGTAAATAATTCTAATGGTAATATTGGATTGGTCGGGTATTGGGACGTAATCGCTTATGATGAATTTGCTGGGAAAACTAAAAAAGTAGACCGCGGCTTAGTAGATATTATGAAGAACTACATGGCCAACAAGTCTTTTTCTAGAGGAACGGATGTGTATCAAGCAGAGGCGTCTATGGTCTTTGTGGGTAATACGGATCATTCTGTTTCGTACATGATCAAGCATTCTCATTTATTTGATGCACTCCCTAAGGATTACCATGATACGGCCTTTTTGGATCGTATTCATGCATATTTACCAGGATGGGAAGTTTCAAAATTGCGGAATGAACTTTTTACTGAGGATTATGGTTTTATTGTGGACTACTTAGCTGAGGTGTTGAAAGCTTTGCGTAAGGAAGATCATAGTAAATTGTACCAAAAGTATTTTACGCTCTCCTCGTCGATAACTACTCGGGATAAAACGGCTATTGAAAAAACTTTTTCGGGATTGGTAAAGATTATCTTTCCAGATCTTCATTTATCAAAGGAAGATGCTAAGCTTCTATTGGATTTCGCTATCGAATCGCGAAAAAGAGTAAAGAATCAGCTCATTATAATGGACGAGACTTTCAATGATGATCCTGTTTATTTTGAGTACGTTTCTATGGATGGAAATAAGTTTGAAGTCCAAACATTGGAGGAGATAGAATATGGGGTTCCTAAAGATATAATTCATGACGATGACTCGGATTCGAAGTTGAGTGCTAATATTGAAGTGAATTATGAAGAGCAACGCGTTGATTCTACTAAAATATCACCTAAGCTGGCAGGACGGACTGTGAATGTTCGCGAGAACCAATCGAATATCAGTTATGACAAGTTGTTTGGTGAATATTTAGTTGGGGCTAAAAGTATTGAAATTGTCGATCCTTATATCCGTATGCCTTATCAGGTACGTAATCTCATGGAGCTTGTGCGCTTGGTTTTGTCTAAGCGTGTGTCTGATGAGACAACCAAAATTCATTTGAAGACATTTAATACGGACGATAAAATTCCGGAGATGATTGATACGTTCGATGATTTGAAAGAGTCCTTAGAGTCTATGGATGTTGATTTTACGTATGAATTTGATGATAATATCCACGATCGTAGTATAAGTCTCGATACAGGATGGGTTATTGCCTTGGGCCGTGGATTGGATATATGGCAGCGTACCGGAGGTATGTTGGATTTTTCTGAATATTTTCAACAGAAAAGAATCTGTAAGGAGTTTACGATGTATGTTGTAGAGAAATAAAGAAATGGAGATTTTATCAATATGTATACCGTTGGTGATTGCTATTTTTGCAATGGCATTTCCTCTAGCAATCAATGAGATTGGAAGTATAAACTCGAAATATAATTCCGAAAGAATTGTAGAGATTTTTAGGAAAGAATTTGAATGGAAGTGGTTTAATAATCTGTTGTATATTTCCTTGATTCTAATAGCTATTTACACTTGTGGAAGAGCTTTTGGATTTTCGATAAGATGGATGCATGTACTCATTTGGACGATTTTTATATCTACTTTATTGCTGTCACTGTTCTTGATCTTATTCGTGAAAAAGGTATTTATCTATAAAAGCGATATTCTGTTGAGAGATTATCTGCTTCATCTTGATAAAGGTAAATATAAGTTTAAAGAAGAGTTGTTAGAACTGTATATTTATTTTATCCGAAAAGATAAAATAGTAACTGATGAAGAGCTATGGATGTATTTTTCGAAATATTATCATCAATTGAGAAGTGAAACCTCAAGTTCTACAAATTCTTTGGAGTTTTCTAGAGATGATTATGAGATTGTTTGGAAGTTACACAGAGAGGTGATGGAGTCGGATCAAAATCAAACAGTTTTATTGCAATACAATGCTTCTGCTGGTGAGTGGCTCATAGGTAGGCATGAATACTATAGCCGGATCTCTGAAGATACTTTTAGAACTATTTGGAATAACCTAAACAATGCTATCGTTAATAACAAAAGCTATATAGCTGTTAAGTTTTTTACGATAGTATACGACTATTTTGAACATATACCTGAAATTTCACCACAAGTTGATGATGATGGAAGTATCAGCAATAAGGATATAATAGATAGACGGTTAAGCGAAAGGCAAGATATCATTGACTTCATAACGGTACTGGGTGGTCTCCTATATTTTAATAGTAAGCTTAGAGATATAGGCACTATTTTTTATTATACACAATCACAGCCCCCAAATTATAAAGCTTTTTTACCTGCTACAATCCGGCAATGCTTACAGTTATATTGTAAATTGTGGGGTAATGAACAGGGTAGATATTCGCTTATTGATGTAGACTATCCGTTTCCAGCTCTAGTTGGGATAGGCGAGTCTGGGAAAGTTTTAGGTAATACCTTCAAGTTCATTATCTTGGAGTACATTAGATTATTTACACTGCATTCCTATTTCCATGGTTACGATCCATTGGATTTCACTGGCTTAAATGAAAACGACATAGACAGCTTTAATAGATTTAAAAGCTGGTTTAGAGAACGACTAGTTGAGTTTTTAGATGATAGACAATTACTTAAAGCTACATTTGGCGACCGAGAATTTACTCAAGATCCTCTTGCATTTTTCGATCGTATCGATCATCATTATCAAACTACTTAAACATTCTCATCGAAAAGCTTTTGATGTGATTTATATAATTAATTCAAACATGTCGTTTATGTGTGACATGTTTGAATTATTGATTAGTTCGTTGGAAAAATATGGGAGTGTTTTAACAACATTACTCCTTCCCCTTCAGCAACCTCTCCAAATACTCCACCTTAGATTTTTCCGCGTCTAAAAGACGCTCGTAAAGTTTTTTGTTTTCTTCTTGAGCTTCCATGAGTTTGTCAAGTGGATTGAAGGTGCAGCCAGTTGCATAAATAGCCCCATTATTAGAACTGCTGTCGTGAAAGCTGTTAAAGAAGTTGAACACAGCCTCTTCGCTAAAATTCTCAATAGCTTCCGGAGTAACCCCTAATATTTCTGCTACCTGTGCCAATAGGTCTGCTTCAATAGCAGCACTTTTCTCTATATTGGAAACCGTCTGTTGACTAACTCCCAATTCAATGGCTAAAGCTTCTTGCTTCATTCCCCGCAGTTCACGGATGCGGCTGATTTTTCTTCCTATATGGTTTGTTGTGTTGGCTGTACTCATATTCCAAAGTTAGCAAATATTCAACGTTCAAGATACGAAATATCCAGAAATGGTACAAAACAAGGATAGCGTTGTATTACACAAGGGTTGTTGGTTTTATACAAGCTGGTTTGGTTGGGTACGTGAATGATGGTGTGTTCATTTGTATAAACCAAAATCGTATAGTTATGTTTAGAACTACTTTTTTATCCTACGAACCTTCCTTTTTGTCTAAAAAAGAAATTCAGGATCCATTTATTGTGCTAAAAAAAACTTATAAGCACCTTCCTAATTGTGAACCGATTATAGATGATTGCTGGGACTTATGGACTATAGCATTTAGAGAAAACTACTGGATGAATTACGTATCTCCTAGAGCACTCTATGAAAAATGTTTGAAAATACTGCGCCTGCTGGATGCAGGTTGGCTTATTTCTAAGATAAGGCCTGCTAGTATAAGTAAGGGGGATGTTATCATCAAAGGCTTTAATCCGAAAAGTGAAAAAATAATAGAAAACGACTTTGGGGAAGTGGCAAAAGCTTATAAAACCATCCATAATTCGTATAGCCAAAGTACCCGATTTGACCTAGGATTTGATTTATACAACGCGTTCTATCAAGGACTGATGCCTACCAGCATAAATTTTCAAGACCTTTTGGAAGAATCAGTTTATTCTAGTTTTAAAGAAATCACTTCGCTGATCTCAGCGTTGTTTACGGTATATCGCTCCGAGATTGGTACTAAAAGAACAAGTAAGGATAAAGTTTCTTTAAACTTATACACGAAGTATGCATTGGATCTCGACATTCCGCAATTCAGCTATTACGACAGTATAGACGATATGTTTGAGGCATTTAACAAACAACAATTCTTTTCCATTATAAAGTATTTAGCTAGCACATCTTGCTGCAATTCTTTCTGGAAGAATAATGGTAATCCAGCTAATGTGCTGTATTACGTGGAAGAACTTCAGTTTATTATGGAAATAATGTGGAGCTATCTGAAGGATAAAGGCAACAAAATTGAAAAGTATAAATGGGAGATTCCAGAAGATGAAATAAAGGAGACTAAGTTCGTTCCTCAAGCAGCGATTGAAAACCCGCTAATGTACCTAACGGAAGAATTTACGAAAAAGGATTTGTCACATAGGAGAAATGATTTGCACAATTGGAGGTTAGCTACATTAGATAACAAGTGGTATAATGCAGATTCTCACAAAGAGATTGAACAATTTCTTTACTGTGTTGTAGAGGTTGCTAACTTATTAAAATATAAATCTTAAGATGCATAAATTATGAACGAATTCAATAATATAGTTGTACAGACGCGCTGTAAGATTACACTATTACACGGCGACCAATCGTCTTTCTCCATCGACGAAAATGGAGAAAAAGCGAATTGGGTAAATGTATCTATCCTCGACGATCAATTAGTCATCTACACCAAGCCCGATTATTACGGTTACCTGTTGCTACACGATTATTATCCGCAGATAACGATCACCTATAAAATCTTGACAGGATTGCAGATGCTGGATAAATGCTTTGTTAGATCGTCAGAGAAACTTACCCTACAAAAAATGGGGATAATCGTAAGAGAAGGAAATCTAGATATAACCGTAGACGCTTTTTCTCTCGACTGTACCGTAATAAAAAATGCCTATGCAAAATTGTCCGGTAGAACAATTTTCTCGCGTGTCTTGGCGCATCAGCGAAGTGTTTATGATGGATCGGAACTGGAAGCATCGGAAGGTAATGTGCATGTCAATGACGAGGCTAAGGCGTCTATATGGTTCGAAGAAGAGCTAGAGTTGGGATTGTTCGGACGTAGTAAAATTGATTATCATGGAACCCCTAGTATGAAAATAATACAGGTAGATGAACAATGCACACTGAAAAATATTAGTAACCCTAAAACATGCCAGCAATGAACCATATCATTTACGGTGACAACAGGATTTCCTATCTAACTAAAGAAGAAATATTAAATCCGTTTTTAATTCTCAACATTTTCAACGGCAAAGCTTCGGATGATGATATACAGGAAGTATGCTGGAATATTTTTTCATCGGCGATAAGACCAGCATATTGGATGAAATTTGAAAGCCCTTTGTACTTATACGAATGCTTTAAACAAATTTTAAGACTGATAGAGGCCGGTTATTTGATCATGCAAATCAGACCCAATTATGTCCAAAAAGTTAAGTTCGGATCTAGTGGCCTAAACCCGAGGATCCGAGGGGACGATGAATTTACGGAGGCTTTAATTGAAAGCCGGCAAGAAGCTTTTAAGTTGCTCACAAAAGTCAATTCGCAGAATGGATTTTACCGTATAAAACTCGATCTGTATGACTTACTATTTGAAGGTCTGGAACCCGATTGCGTTGATTACTATTCATCGCTTCATGAGTTTATCTATGACACCTATCAGGATATCAGTAAAATAATTAGATCGCTGTTTGTCCTATCTTCAAGTGACACAGAAAGGTACATATCCGAGTGCGACATGAAAATTTTAGAACAATACGTGGGATTTGGAATAGATACGGATTCAAGTACCTTCGGCTATTCAGACACTATTTACGATATTTTTGAAAACGAGCGTGCAAAGGATCTGATTAGTATAGCCGATCAAGCAAGAATCCTAATAGGTGAAAGTAATTACTGGCAAACTCACCACAACCCGGGAAATGTTCTTTATTACTTCCATGAATTTCTATTTATTATAGAATCTTTTCATGAATATATAACGGATACACCGGGAATGTCTGAATTGGCAAAGATGCGGTGGCAGATCCCTGCGGACAGACTAGAGACGATTCACAATCTTTCCGAAAAGCAGATGAAACGACCATTCAAATACGTACTAAAGGCGTTTCGCGAAAAACCGTTAAGCAAGTGGCGTTCTATTTTAGAGGACTGGAAACTAGCGGTTTTAAGCAATCATAGTGATTCAAAAATTCTGAATGAAGCAAGTGAGACTCATGAATTTATTGTAAAGCTGATTGAAATTGCCACTATACTTGAATACCAACCTGATTTTAACTGAATACGATCATGATAGAACTGACTAATAAAAACGATCAAAATGATTTAAGGGATATTATTTTGACACTGACTTCGAAGTATAAGGTTGACTACCTTTTCCTTCTGGAGCCCCTTTCTTCAGAGAAAGAAGAGAGTTTATATGAAATTGTTACCCTTTTGTCGAACAAAGAAACTCGATCGATAGGAGAAATTGATCCACAGATCACTGTTGATCTGCGAAAATACAAAAGATTTCATCACGTAACATTTGTCTCCGCATCGGTAAAGGAGAAATTGGTACAGGGAAATATATTCTTGTTCCATTCATGTCATCCGAGCAGAACTCTTTTTAAGAATCCATCGTGTTCGTTTCAGCTTTATCCGGAGGAATTTACCGCTGAGAAGAATGCCGTCGAGTTACAGCGTTTCTTTGATAGAGAAAACTTCAAGATTACCGAGTTTAGGGATGGATTTGATTTCTACCGGGAAAAGGGGAACCTTTCTATGGCGGCCTTCATGTTACACCAAGTGTTTGAACTCCGATACAGGTGCATGGAAATCCTAACCTTGGGAAAAGAAAAGGCGAGCCATAATATCAGAAGCCATCACCGGTATCTAGGAAAGACAACGGGTATGTTAAATACGGTATTCTCTGAGATCAATGATAATGATGACCGTCTGCTATCCCTACTGAACGAGACCTATTGTGCAGTCCGTTATGAAGATGATTTTGAAATATCGGAAGAAGATATCAATACGTTGGAGATAAAAATGAACGCTCTATTAGGGGTTACTGAAAAACTTTTTCATGAATGTTTAGCAAGCTTCAAATCTGAATATATCTATAATATTGAGACAGAAAATGTTGCTGTGCTAGAGGCAAGTATTCAGTTGAAGGAATTTCCGGAATATCCTTATCTAAAAGACATTCTCGAGAAAATCCTGTCTTTTTCGGACATTAAAGAAATCTACTTGATTTCTTTTTATGAACAGCAGTACAGACAGGACAATATGGAGCTTATTGGTGCGAACAAAAGATTCGTAGACTATACAATATTACTTGTGAGCGAGACGGATATCAGAGAAGAGATATCACAACTACAAAACAGTCTGAACGGATCCCCATATTACTTTGTGCATTTATTGGGCCATAGTAAACTGGAAATTGAGGTGGATTTAAAGAAAAATAAATGGTTCTTTCAGCATGCGTTACAAAAAGCAATACTGCTCTTTAAAGACGGGAGTGGAATAAAATGGCCAACCATAAATAACATTGAACGTGTCAGCAACAAAAAGAAACTTGAGAAAATATGGCGGAACTGGGAAGAAAGATTTGAGCGGGCAGATGGTTTTCTTGAAAGCGCCAATACAATTGGGTGTGTGGAGAATATATGTAGCAAAACCTTGATGTATAATCTGGCATTAGAGCAGATCTTCCTAGGTTTGCTAGAATATTTTTACGATTACACACCCCAAAAAATTGCGCTTAAGAGTATTTTTCCCATCGTTGCTGGGATATGGGAATTTCCCCGTGAAATATTCCCGAACAACACTTCTGAAGAAAAAAAACGATGGAAGATGCTGACGGGTATTTTAACAGATATGCGAGTTAAGACCAATATTGATTTAGAGTGGAGTGAACTAAGCCTGATATCAGAAAGATGCATCATCTGCAAGAAAGAGGCAAATAGGCTGGTTCAAGAACATTACGAAGCATTAAAAACAAAGCTTTCTGAGCAGGTTATTGAACTAGCCGATTAGAATTAGAAAGTTAAGCTATTGGGCATGGATAATATTGTAATTAGAGATTTATTCCATGCCCAATATTCATTTCCGCTTATCCTTCACCTCCTTATCAAAACCGATCAGATTCACCATTTCCCGAAGACGTGAACGCAGGCGATTGCCGTAGGTCTGTTCGAGTTCAGTTGCGGAGAGATTGGTAGTAATATGCGTGACCAGTTTCTTTGAAACAAAAAGATCGTATCGTGACAGTAGAATCTCGGCCAAGACATTGCATTCGTTACCAAAGTACTTGATATTGTTTTCCGTACCGAGATCATCAAAGCAGAAGTTTTTGTAATCAGTGTTGTACAGCTTACCACGGCTGTAACGGTGAATAACCTCATAGCCGTCTTGAATAAACTCAAATGTAACATCCCGTGTACTCTTCATGATATAACGGTTTGAATTCCCGTTCAGATAACGCATCAAGTTCATCAGTGTGGTTTTGCCACAGCCAATAGGTCCGGTCAGCATAATGCCTTTGTCCAGATCTACTTTATGCCTTTTACATAATTCTTCGTCGCGGAGAAAATAAGCAGCCAGTTGAAGCAATATGCTTTGATCATCCGTATATAAGGCGAACCGACTTCCATACAATTCCTTACCCTTCTGATCAATAAACTGGAAAACCTTACCGTAATCATAGTGGCTCGAAATAATTCTTTCGGGTACTGGTGTGGAGCTGTTGCGCACGGTTTGACTTTCCATAATTTGCAGATTTGGTGAAATTGATACTGTTACTGATCCAATTCTTGGCCGACGCCTTCCAGTCCTTCATCGGACTCTTACCACCAACGAGCCAGCCATTGGCCGTATAGTGATTCATGAACCGGTGGGCTTCCTGGACAGTGGATTGATTGGCCGAGAAAAATCCTTCTACTTGTTCCGGAAGCGGTGGAATGGTTTTTTCTTTTTGCGCGGAACCTTTTTCTTTTTTCGGAAACAGCAGCACATCTTGATTTGAACTCGCTGTTTTTTTATTTTCTCCTCTCTTTTGATCTATCGATAGATCACTAGTATTATCCATGATAATACTAGTACTATATAGTTTATTATATGGCTCGTTTATTGGTCTTGTGGACAGGATTTGAACAGGTTCAGCATTTGGTAGGCTCCGAGGCGGCTGTTCTGGAAAAAAAGTAATCGTACTTCCTTTGTACGGATTGTAAGACGGACGATAATCTATATATCCCTGCTTATGCAGATAAGCCATTGCCTTGTGATAGGTCGCTTTGGAGTTGATCTTTCCAAGACGCATAGCGTCGTCCCGGATGATCTGTATCTGTTTGGCAAAGCGTGCTTGGTTCCATAGCTGGAAGAGAGCCATAAAAAGGCTGAGGTGCGTGGCGGAAAAATCCGCGTCAGCCTGCGCCTTATTGAAAAAGTGTGTCAGTTGCTTGATGTAGTTCATGCTTATAAAATTTGATGTGATGGACATTAATTGTGTTTGTTGCCACCTTCCTCCAGCAACTTTTCAATTTCTGCAAGAGAGTAGTAAATGGTGTTCCCGAACTTCTTAAACGGAATAGTTCCGTTGATGCGGTAGTTTTGCAGGGTACCTGGTGATATCTGCAGCATCTTTGCCACTTCTCTGGTCTTTAACCATTTCTTTGGTTGGTGCATTTTGCTGGATAAGAGTGTTTGGAGTTCGCTGAGCAACTCATACTTAAACCTCATGAGATCTTCTTTGGTAATAATTTCTACTGCCATGATACTTATAGATTGGTGAGCAGTAAAATTCCATATTAAACAAGACTATTTTTCACAACTTGTTAACAAGTTGTGAAAAATTATTCCATAAACAATTCATTGTCAGTTTCTTTAATTCGCTTGATTAGATTCTCTTTGAGGTTATCCAGGAGTTTGGTTTTGTTAATCTTGCGCGCCCGGATATCATAGAACACGCGGTTATATTGACCAAGCTCCACATTAAAAACCTGCTGGAAGTACTCGGCAATCTCCTTGATATCCGCTTTGCCATTATTAAATGTTCCTGATGCATGCAGCGCATAGATCAGTTCGATCAGATCGGTTTTGGATATGGTCCATTTTAATACGGGAGCTGGCAGGACTGCTTGTGGTTTATTTTTGCTTCCCGAAGCATAGCCTTTGATCTTTTTCTTCAGGTAGTGCCGCAACATTTCAAATGCTTCCACCTTAGCGAATATATGCACAGTAGGTGTATTGTTACGTCTATCGATGTCGAGGATAAAAGATCCTGCCGGCACAAATAGGTCGTGGTCGATCCGTCGAAAAAACTGATTGTCTAACTGGCTTAGGTTGGCTTTGTAATAGTTATAGAAAAACTGCTGTTTTCGTAGTTTCTTTTTGATTTTATAGAGTGTGTTGAGATAATATTGCTTTAGCTTTTTCTTACGCAATGGAGGCTTTTTCAGTTCGATTTTTTGTACTAGCGTGTAGTATTGGATCAATGCCAATAAATGGCATTTGATATTCTTGAAATAGAATATCTCTTCATCAGGAGTAATGCTTTTGTCCTGCTCGAATCTATCTTTCACGACCTGTAGCCGATCAGAAATATACCTAACCGACAATTCGGTGATTTTAGAATAATCATGCGCATTCGTTTGTTCGATGTCTGCAACATAATGTTTGATTTCTTCGTTGATCGTTAGTAGAGTTTTATGCATAGTTTGGTTTTGAATGGTGATCTATATCTGAATAAGATATAAAAGATATTCGCTCGTTCTGTTATCAAAAGAGCTCTGATGGCTATCCAATTTTCTTGTCCGAGTGGGTTTGTTTCATCCCACCTTGTAGTATTGTCTTAAGATTTTGCATATCGTTTGCTACTTTTCGATCAGTGATTTTTGCATAATGCTGTGTGGTACGGATACTTTTGTGTCCAAGCATTTTAGATACAGTTTCAATGGGTACTCCATTGGAAAGGGTGACCGTTGTGGCAAATGTATGGCGTGCACAATGGTAGGTGAGTTCTTTTTTAATTCCACAGAGATCGGCTATCTCTTTGAGGTAGGCATTCATTTTCTGATTGCTGAGTATCGGAATTAGGGTGTTTTCATTACCGCTTTTTGGGTGATCTGTATATTTGTTAATAATATATTGAGCGGTATCTAATAGGGGTATTTTAGAAGGACTATCGGTTTTTTGCCGGTGTGTGCTAATCCATAATTGACCATCGATCCCCTTTACCAGATTGGCTTCGGTGAGTTGCTTAACGTCAATATAGGCTAGGCCGGTATAACAGGAGAAGAGGAAAATATCTCTGACGAGTTCTAATCGTTCAATGCTAAATGTTTTGTCCATCAGTTTTTGTAATTCATCCTGTGTGAGTACTTCGCGTTCGACTTCCTGTAGTTTGATTTTATAATGTAGGAAAGGATCTTGGCCTATCCAGCCATTGGCAATACAGATGCGGATTATTTTCTTGAAGTTTTTGATGTACTTAACTGTGGTATTATTGCTACAATTTCTTACGGTGCGTAAATAGAAATCATAATCGGCAATAAAGGTGTGATTAATCTTATGGATTGCAATATCTTGGACGCCAAATTGATGCTGTATAAAGTCTTGGGTATGCTTGAGTGATACTTCATAGCGTTCGTGTGTGCCTGCAGAATACTCTACACCGATGAGGGATTTTACTCTTTTGTTGTGGTCCTGGAATATGGGAATCAATGTCCTTTCCTTTTCTGACTTCTTTCCGAGGTAGGCACTCATGAATTTTTCTAATGTGATTGGCTCTTCCTGATACTCGAGTATGATCTGGGTTTGGTTGACTTTGCTTTTAATGGTTTCAAGGTAGCTGTTTATTGTATGGGCTTCTTCGCTGCTGCCTTTCATTTTTATCATTTTTGGATCCCATTGCTTGGGGTTAATGAATTTCTTGGTAGAAAATTCGGTTCTTTGGCCTTCTACGGTGATGCGTACATACAAGGGATGCAGACCTGCAGCATTGGCTTTTGCTGCTCGGGCATAGATGTGGAGGGTAAGATTTGCTTTCATGGTGGTGGTACTTTATTTCATTATTCAATTTATTCCTTACTCTCGTTGCTGTCAAGATGTTCATATGATAGCAAGGTGGTTATTGGTGCAAACCTGTACATTTGAGCGAGACCCTAGAATACTAATTTTTAGGGTCTCGCTGGGGTCTCGCACGAAATAGGAAATCTGAAATATGCTGGAAGGCTTATAAAAGCAAAAACCCTATAAATACTGCTATTTATAGGGTTTTGATATTAAATGTTTTACTCGATGCGGAGAGTGAGGGATTCGAACCCCCGAACCTGTGACAGTTAACGGTTTTCAAGACCGCCGCATTCGACCACTCTGCCAACTCTCCGCGACAAAAGTAGAAATTCTGTATAGATTTGCAAAACTTATTTTTGTAATGATGTCTTATGGTTTGAAAATGAGCTAGATTATTTTCAAAACGCTACGCCAGAATAATCTCGTGGCAGTGTTTTTTAATATTAGCCGCGATTTTGTCAATCGGTAGGTCGTCCTGGTCTATACCAAAAGGCTCCTCGATGGACTCCCCGATTAATTCCAGTGAAGCGAGTACATATAGGATGAACGGAACGGCAACAACGACAAAGTATCCGATCGAGAAAACGTAGCCTACAGGTAATGTCATCGTATAGAAGATAATGAACTTCTTGATAAATGCACTGTAGGCTAAGGGGATCGGTGTATTTTTAATCCGCTCACATGCGCCACAGACGTTGGTCATAGACACAATCTCCTCGTTGAGTATGATCAATTGGTCTCCGCTGACTATACGCTCCTTATAGAGCTGGTTTATCTTTTGAAAAATCATATTGGAAACCTGATTTGGACCATGCTTTTTGCTATCCAATGATTTAAGCTCAGGATGTTCATTTTCATCCAGCATAAACTTGGTATAGTCAGACCGTAAAAAGTCATATAGGGTCTCAGCAAAAAGCGGGATACTTTTTCGGAAGAAGCTGCGATTGACCTTGTCTTCTTCATCAAGAATCGCGTTAAGCTTATAGGCAAAAGCCCGGCTGACATTGGTTAATGTACCCCATTGTTTGCGCGCCTCCCACCAACGGTCATAAGCCGAGTTGGTCCTAAAGACCAACAATAAGGAGATAACGAAACCTAAAAGATTATGGACGATAGTGATATTCTTGACCCAGCTCCTTTCGCTCAATTTGAGGTATTCCAATTCGAGGTAAGCAATACCCCAAGAATAGATAGCGATAAAAATAAGAAAGGGAAACAGCTTTTTGAAGGTGTCTGATTTATGCAATTTGAAAGTTGCTGACAGCCAGTCTTTAGGATTGTATACGATCATATACAAAAATATAAATTGTTACGAAAATTTTGCGAGTTAATTGTGATTCCCGTAACTTCATCATCGTATGGCGCAACAGCAAACAAAACGAACAAAAACTGGCAGGAAGCAGCAGCAGTCTCGAGAGACCAGATGGATCTGGGTGATGGCAGGGATGCTTATGTTTCTCTTATGTCTTGTTGCATGGCACTATAAAGCTGGAATCATGTATTACTTCCGCGTGGCGACATCAAAAAATAAAGCGTTAACGAAGGATGCTAAATATGATATCCGTAATATCGAAATCATGAGTAAGCATGATGATAAAGTGTTTGGTATTGATGTTTCGACTTATCAGGAAGATATAGATTGGCAGAAAGTGAATACGATCAACGATCAATTTCCAATAGATTTCGTATTTATCCGTGCGACAATGGGGGAGAAGGGGATAGACGATAAATTTAGCCGGAATTGGTCCAAAATACAAAATCGTGCAATCCTAAGGGGAGCATATCATTACTTTCGACCAAATGAAAATTCGGTAAAGCAAGCCAAAAATTTCATCCGTAAGGTAAAGCTTCATCCGGGGGACCTTCCGCCAGTACTGGATATCGAGGAACATCCGAAGCGACAGTCCATGGATAGCCTTAAAGTAGGTTTGAAACGTTGGCTCGAAGAGGTGGAAGTGCATTATAAAGTCAAGCCCATCCTGTATTCCGGAGATAAATTCTATAGTGATTTTTTAGAGAAAGAATTCGCGAACTATACCCTATGGATCGCGAACTATAATTTTTGGATCGAAAACCCAAAAGAGCATTGGGCATTTTGGCAATTTTCGGAAAAAGGAACAGTAACCGGTATCCGTGGAAATGTCGATCTGAATATTTACAACGGAAAAATAACGGAATTGGAAAAATTGCTTATTCCCTTTAAATAGTAAATAAGATGAACAAAGTTTTAATAACCACGATTATATGGGGTATCTTGACATGCAGTAGTGTCCTGCCCGCTCAAACAAAATCACATCTGGGACAGGAAGTGCCCCAATCTACTGTAACAGGCTTACCCGTACTTTCCCTGAAGCAATTTAAAAAATTACGCGCTCAGGGTGATGTGGTTGTATTGGACACGCGATCTGCTGATGAGTTCTTAAAAGGATTTATTCCGGGAGCGATCACCATTGGTTTTAAAGGTCCTTTTGATACCTTTTTGGCAGAAGTCATTCCGAATAGAAATCAGAAGCTTTTGCTTGTGATTGAGCAGGAGGATCATACGGCAGTGGGGGAACGTCTGGTGCAATTGGGGTATACTGCGGCGATTGGTGTATTGGACGGTGGCATGGAGCGCTGGAAAGAGCGAGAAACGGTAGATTCGGTTGTTAACCTAACAGCACAGAAATTTGGAGAAAGATCAGATCCAGGTCATATTGTTGACGTACGGACGGAGAAAGAATTTGATAAAGGACATATTGACAATGCAATGAACATTCCGTTGTCGGATTTCGCTAATTTTGGTAACACGCTGAAAAAAGATGGCACACAGTTGTATGTGCATTGTCAGTCAGGCTATCGCAGTGCGGTCGCCGTGTCTATCTTGCGTGCAAAGGGATTTAAAAATGTGTGCAATATTCAGGGTGGATATAAGGCATTGAAAGATGAAATAAAGGAGAATTAATAATGGCAACTTTTGACCAGATTATTCAATCAAATTCGCTGGTTTTAGTGGATTTTTTTGCGACATGGTGCGGTCCATGCCAGACGATGGCGCCGGTATTACAGGATGTGAAGGAATTTTATCAGGAAGATCTTTCCATCATAAAGATTGATGTGGATAAAAATCCGAAAATCGCTTCCATTTATAAAGTAAGTGGTGTGCCTACATTTATCTTATTTAAAAATGGTCAACAAGTGTGGCGCCAAAGCGGGATGATCCCAAAAATGGAATTGCATAAGCTGATAGACCAAGCGAAGTAAATCGGTGGGCTAAAAAAATAAGGCGTTCAATCAAATTGAACGCCTTATTTTTTTTAAATGATTCTCTGGTTTTAATAGGTAGTGTTATATCGCACTAAATATTAAAATTCATCATCATCATCGAAGTCATCCAATCCTTCAATTTCAGGGATTTCGAAATCATCGTTATCGAAATCATCTTCATCGTCATCAGGTCCATTGAAAGATGCGAATTTTACTTCTTCAAGATCTTCGGTAGCTAATATTGCCGTGTTCATAAAATAATACTTTATTGTTTCTTATTCAATGTTGTAAAATTAGAGAAGAAAACTATTTTTTAAAACTTTTTTTAAAAAAAATATTGGTATTTATTTTTCTGTTAATCAGTATGTTGGATTGTTTTTTGAAAATAAAAATTTATTTTATTTTATTTACTCATTTGTTTCGCCAATTGCGTTGTCTTCTGTGACGATATCTTTTAGCTGCGGAAGATCGCGAACGCCATTGATTCCGAAATGATCCATAAACTGTTGGCTGGTCGCATACAACAATGGTTTACCAATTGTATCGGCTTTTCCGGCTATTTTGATCAGTTTCTTTTCTAAAAGTCTCTGGATAGAATAGTCGCAGCTGACCCCTCTGATCTGTTCGATCTCAAGCTTTGTAATCGGCTGTCTGTAGGCGATGATGGCAAGTGTTTCAAGTGCCGACTGACTGAGCTTACGTTTGTTGTTGTGATTTTGCAATTGCTGTATTGCCTCATGATAAACTGCTTTGGTCAAAAACTGATAAGCATTATTGATATACCGTAATTCCAGCACATGCTCTTCATCTCTATATTTATCTTCGATCTTTTTAATCAATTCACGCAGTTCCTCTCTGGATACTTCAATGGCAAGCGCCTCCTGCAAGATCTGTTTGATATCCGCAAGATCTATTCCTTCCGCAGAAGCAAAAATAATTGCTTCAATATTTCTGATAACGTCTTTCAATGTCGGGTATTAATAGTTAATGACTTGCTCGACCATGTGAGCAGGTAGTTCTCTAAAATCATATTTTTGTGTTCTCAGCTGTGGGGCAAAGCCTGCTTCCAAAATCGCTTCCTGTATAGATTTAGAAGTGAATCGATGGGGAGCACCGGCTGCCGAAACAACATTTTCTTCAATCATGATGGATCCAAAATCGTTGGCTCCGGCATGCAGGCACAACTGCGCTGTACGTTTTCCAACTGTAAGCCAAGATGCTTGAATATTTTTAATATTGGGCAGCATAATTCTGCTCAAGGCAATCATACGGATATACTCTTCTCCCGTCACATCATTAGTAATGCCGCGTAGTCTTTTCAGTAACGTACCGTCATCTTGGAAAGGCCATGGAATAAAAGCAATAAAGCCATACGAATCCTGCGGTTTTTCATCTTGTACTTCTCTGATCCAGACCAAATGCTCGAATCGTTCTTCGATGGTTTCGATATGGCCAAACATCATTGTGGCAGAAGTAGGCAAATTGATCTTATGCGCGGCACGCATCACATCAAGCCATTCTTTGCCACCACATTTTCCTTTTGATATCAAACGCCGGACACGGTCATTGAGGATTTCTGCTCCGGCTCCGGGCAACGAATCTAACCCCGCCTCTTTCAGCTGCGTCAATACGTCGATATGACTCATATGCTCTAACTTGGAAATATGTGCGATTTCGGGCGGACCGAGTGAATGTAGTTTTAAGTTAGGGTAAAGCTCCTTTAATTGCCTATATAAATTTTTGTAAAATTCAATACCCAAATCAGGATGGTGACCGCCTTGTAACAGGAGTTGATCTCCGCCATATTTAAAGGTCTCTTCAATCTTCTGTTTGTAGCTCTCAATATCGGTGATGTAACTGTCTTCGTGGCCCGGACGACGGAAGAAATTGCAAAATTTGCAATTTGCAACACAGACGTTGGTCGTATTGACATTCCTGTCGATCTGCCAGGTTACCTTGCCGTGTGGTACTTGTATCTTACGCAATTCATTGGCTACGAAAGTCAAATCAGCTGTCGGTGCATTTTGATATAAAAAAACACCTTCTTCCTTGGAAAGGAACTCAAATCGGAGCGCCCGTTCTAATAAACTACTTACATTCATCAGAACAAATATAAGTACCTTTTAGCGTATTTAAATGTATTTGGCGAATATTTGACATTCAGGCTTGATATAAGGAGAAACCTGATCAAAGAAAACCCATGAGTCGTCTTTTGTAACAAAAGTATAGCGGTAAGACTTAGTGTATTAATTACAATAACTTGATTTATAGTGGTTTGTAATTTAATTAAGATTTTTCTTTTTTTTTACATTTATTATTCTTTACATTTATTTAACAGATTTTAACATTTCTACGAATAACCAAACTAAAGGAAAAAATGATAACCAAAGGGCTCGCTGCCTGAAACAATGCATATTGTTTCCGCTAGAGCAGAATGACCAATAACTTAACAACCAACATCAAATTAAAAACAAACAGAGAAATAAACATAAATTTTTTTAAACCACCTATTTATAAAATTATGATGAAAAAAACGGACCAAAAACGCTGTTTTGATCTCATATTGGGCCAAAAGTTCAATAAGAGTTTTCTGCTTATGAGTTCTCTTCTCATTGCAGGAGGAATGACCGCTCAAGTGTCAGCCAATGGAGTAGTTGCCCATGGCAGAATTGAAGTCGTTTCGTTAACGAAATCCAAAGAGTTACAAGAAATACCCATTAAAGGTGTGGTGAAGGACGCCACTACCGGCCAGGCCATCACGGGTGTCTCCGTTAAGATCAAGGGAACCAGCAAAGGTACATCAACAGATGCGGACGGCGCATTTACGATCCAGGGGAAGGTAGGTGATGTATTGGTTGTGAGCTACATCGGTTACACAAGCTCCGAAGTTACGGTCACAGGAAAGGCTGATTTGACGATTTCCTTAAACTCTTCAGAAGATGCATTGGAAGAGGTCGTCGTGACAGGATATTCAACGCAACGCAAGAAGGATCTGACGGGGTCT
Source organism: Sphingobacterium sp. DR205 (assembly GCF_011064245.1). Taxonomy (NCBI): domain Bacteria; kingdom Pseudomonadati; phylum Bacteroidota; class Sphingobacteriia; order Sphingobacteriales; family Sphingobacteriaceae; genus Sphingobacterium; species Sphingobacterium sp. DR205. Next base: position 1,273,589 of record NZ_CP049333.1, read on the forward strand.
GTTGCTGTAGTCAATACGGACCAATTGAAAACTACACCGGCAGCAAGTGCGGTGGAGTCCCTGCAAGGTCGCGCGACGGGTGTTCAAGTTGTCACAGATGGTGCACCAGGTTCGACACCACAGATTAAAATCCGGGGCTATAGTACCATTAATAATAACGAACCGCTATATGTTATTGATGGGGTGCCATTTGAAGGTAAATTGAGCTGGCTAAATCAGAATGATATTGAAACAATGCAGGTGCTGAAAGATGCATCGGCAGCTTCTATTTATGGTTCACGTGCAAATAACGGTGTTGTTATCATTACAACCAAATCTGGGAAATCTGGGAAACCACAAATTAATTTTGACGCTTATTATGGCGTACAGGTACCTAATAGTGGCCGCTTCCCCAAAATGTTAAGTCCACAGCAGATTTATGATTTGAATGGTAATAAAGATCCGCTGCCCGAATATTTGCTTGCAGGTGCTGTGTCTGGCAATAAGGTGACGCCTGCTGATGCGGATATGTCCAAATATAATTATGCGGACAACAAAGAAGAATTTTATCAAATTACAAAAGCGAATCAAGCAGGAACGGATTGGTTTAAAGAATTAAGCCAGAATGCGCCGACACAGTCTTATCAATTAAATGCTGTGGGCGGAGGTGAAAATGCTTCGTATGCCGTTTCGGGAGGATATCTTGGCCAAAAAGGAACGGTTATTCATACTGGTTTTGAACGGTTTAATGTTCGTTCAAATACAAATTTTTCAGCTTTTAATAAAAAACTGCGCTTTGGCGAAAATATGCAATATAGCATGACCAAGGGGCATGGTATAGGTGTGAATACAAATACGGCCGGCGATTATATCGGTGAGGGCAGTGCGATTGGATTCGCCTACCGGATCAAAAATATTATCCCGGTATATGATGAAGGTGGTAATTTTGCAGGTTCCAGAGGTGGTTGGGGAAATGGAGAAAACCCTGTAGCGATCGCTTACCGCGCTAAGGATAATATGAACAAAAGCAATTTTTTCTTCGGTAATGCTTTTGGAGAGTATGACATATTAAAGGGATTAACATTTAGAACAAGCTTCGGTATCAAATATGAAAATTATTACAATTTAAGTTATACCTATCCAAATCTGGAGTTTACAGAGGGTAGCGCAAACAGTGCATCGTCAGAGACCTCAGGTTATAATACGGAATGGACCTGGACAAATACATTGAACTATAAGGCTAACTTTAACGATGCCCATAGCTTAAATGTGTTATTGGGAACGGAGGCTATTGATAATACTTATCGCCAGGTTCAAGGAAATGGCAATGGATACTTTATCACAAATAGTACGGACTTCTTTTATGTGAGCCAGGCTTCCAAGAATTCGGCTTCAAGTGAAGGGGCCTTGGGATCATTGTTTTCCATTTTTGGAAAGGTAGATTATTCTTATAAAGATCGCTACATCTTAAGTGGAACAGTCAGAAGGGACGGCTCGTCAAACTTTGGCTCCAAAAACAAATATGGTACTTTTCCTGGCGTAAGTGGTGCGTGGCGGATATCGCAAGAGGAGTTTATGAAAAGTGTAAGCTGGTTAAGTGACCTGAAATTGAGAGCAGGTTACGGTATTACTGGTAATCAACGCATTCCATCTTATCAATATTTAAAACGTTATGCAACTTCTATTAATTCGGCTTCTTATCCGATAAATACTGATCTTGTAAGTGGTCTATGGATCAGTGATTATCAAAATGAGAATGTAAAATGGGAACAGGTTGCTTCGTTAAACTTAGGACTGGACTTCTCGATTTTGGGAGGTAAAGTTGACGGTGCTTTTGACTGGTATAATAAGAAAACTTCAGACATGTTGTTTGCTTTGCCACTGCCGGCAACAGCTGTTGGCCGGGCAGCTTCACCTTATGTAAATATTGGTGATATGCAAAATAAAGGGGTGGAGTTCTCGTTGAATTATCACCATAAACAAACTGATCCGAACAAAATCAACTTTGATATTGGAGCAAACATCTCACGAAACAAAAATACAATTGTTGGTTTGGCACCCGGTATCAACGATGTGGTATACGGTGCTTTCCGAAGCATGGAAACCTCGATTTTGAGAACAGGGCAACCTTTTGGCGCGTTCTATGGATTCAAAGTAGCGGGGATTTATCAAAACGAAGCTGAGTTGAAGCAATATCCTTCCTATGAAAAAGCCCGTGTTGGAGGTTTTAGATTTGAAGATGTGAATGGCGATGGGATCATTGATGCAAAAGATAATACAGTTATCGGAAGCCCGCATCCAGATTTCACGTATTCACTTAACGTCAATGCCAATTATAAAAACTTCGACATGATGATGTATTTCTATGGCTCGAAAGGAAACAAGAACTATGAAGCAACACGTTATTTTACGGATTTCGGGGTGTTTGATGGTCAAAAGAGCGTACGTGTATTGGATGCATGGAGTCCAAGCAATACATCAAGTTTAATTCCATCGCAAACAAAAGAAGAGGTGTCAGCCAATGAATATGCATCTTCTAGCTATTTCATACAGGACGCCAGCTTTTTTAAGATGAAAAACTTACAGATTGGATATAATTTCTCTACTGATAAACTCTTTGGGACAAATACAAGCGTGAAAAAATTAAGGGCTTATGTCGGAGTAACAAATCTATTTACCATCACAAAATACGAAGGTCTTGATCCAGAGGTGTCGGCAACACCGTCAGATTATCCAGCATTGGGGGTTGATTTTGGGGTATATCCGCAATCTAGGCAATATATGTTGGGTGTAAGTTTAGGTTTTTAACGAAATTATAAAGCAATTAAAATGAAAAAGAGAACTATTCTATTATACAGTCTGTTGGGACTGACAACTTTTGGCATGTTTGGATGCAGTAAAGGGTTTTTGGAAAAAAATCCCCAAGGCGAATTGATCGAAGAGCAAATTGAGGGAAAAAAAGGAGTAGAAGCCACTCTGATCGGTGCTTATGGAATTATGAACGGTAATATAAATGGTACCTGGGGGAACTATGGCTCAGCGCCAAGCCAATGGATCTTCGGCGAAATAACTTCCGACAATGCACACAAGGGGTCGGTAATTACTGATCAGCCGAATATGAACATGATCGAATCTTTTACTACCATTTCCTCCAACGACAACTTGAGTACGATGTGGCAGGTGTATTATGAAGGTATACTTCGGGCAAACACGACCCTCCGCTTATTGAAGCAAGATCAAGATGGTGGCAAAACAGTTAAAGCGGAACGTGCAAAAGAAATTGAAGGCGAAGCGAAAATGTTAAGGGCGCACTATTACTTCTTTTTGTGGCGTGTATTTAAAAATATTCCTTATATAGATGAAAATACAAGCATTGATGATGCAAAGCTTGTTAAAAATGACAAGGATGTACAACCGATGATTGAAAGCGATCTAAAAATTGCTATTGCAAATCTACCAGATAAGAAGATCAATGATGAGGGGGGGCGCATGGATCAGCGTATTGCAAAAGCCTATTTAGGAAAACTATATCTCTATCAGAAAAAATATGCTGAAGCATTGGTTTTATTTAAGGAGGTTATTGGAGGTAGGGATATTACGGCAATGCCTTTCCAAGATAATTACGATGTGAATAAGGAAAATGGCCCTGAAGCGCTTTTAGTTGCCAAGCATGCCATAAATCCTGATGGAGGTGGCGATAATGCCAATGTGGGCGATATGTTGAGCGGATTGAATGGAACGAATCCTGTTGGTTGTTGTGGTTTTTACCAACCGTCCATAGATCTTGTTAACGCTTATAAGGTGGACGCAAATGGACTTCCAATGTTAGATGATTCATACCGTGATAACCCTTATACATCCGATATCTTGCTGACTGATACAGCTGCCATCAAAAAATATCAATTAAATCTGAATTTACGATTTGATCCGCGTCTTGATTATACGGTTGGCCGACGTGGTGTCAACTTCCTGGATTATGGCGAATTCCCTGGTGATGCCTGGTTACGTCCAGAAGAAGGTCGTCGCCCACACGGAGGTCCATTTACGGGTATAAAGACAATGATTCCAAAGAGTCAACATGCTGCGCATACTCAGGCCGGAGCAGCTTATGTAACCGATTTAGATGTGAATATCATGCGTTTGGCGGACGTAATTCTCATGGCTGCGGAATGTGAAGTTGAACTGGGGAATCTGCCGAATGCTTTAAAATATGTCAATTCAATTCGTCTGCGCGCCGCAAAATTACCAGCGAAATTGACAGAAAAGGGAGCGCCAGCTGCGAAGTATGAGGTAAAACCTTACCAGGCGTTCACAAGTCCAGATCAGGCGCGCAAAGCGGTTCGTTTTGAAAGACGCTTGGAACTTGCCATGGAAGGCCATCGTTTCTTTGATTTGGTACGTTGGGGCATAGCGAAAGACGTTATCGCAAACTATGCGAAGTTTGAAGGCGGTATTCTCCCGGTCTTTAAGAGCAAAGCATATGCGGATAAAAATGCTTATTTCCCAATTCCACAGGAGGAAATCAATAAAAGTAACGGTAGCCTCACACAAAACCCAGGCTATTAATAGTTGGTTAAATAATGCAAAAGGAGGAATTAATTCCTCCTTTTGCCGTTTTTAGCAATTTGTATCTGAATTTTGGCAATAGGAGAAAAGGAGTTGCTGCTCTTTTTTGTATGTTTGAACCAATGAAAAATTTCCTGCGTACGATATTACTGCTTTGGCTTGTCCTATTTTCTACCCGCATAGTAAAGTCACAAGATTTTGAAGACGTCTACCGGATGCTTCAGGAATCCAAAATATTGAATGACCATTTTTATGGATTTTCACTATATGATTTAACGGCAAATAAGTTTGTCATGGATGTCAATGGCAATAAACATTTTACACCAGCTTCGAATACTAAAATGTACACGACTTATGCCGCACTGGAACTTTTGGGAGATTCCATACCCGGGTTGGAGTACGTCGAACGCGGGGATTCTTTATTGATCTGGGGTACTGGGGATCCAACTTTTTTGCATAATCGGCTGGATACACGGGTGGTCTATAATTTTTTGAAAAAAACGAATAAGACCATCTACGTGGTGCCCGGGACAATGAAAAATAAGTTCTATGCCCATGGTTGGGCTATGGAAGATTTTGAGGCATACTATCAGCCTGAAATAAGTACCTTCCCGATCTATGGAAATGTGGTTACTTTTCGTCAAAAGGGATACAACCATTTAAACACTTCCCCGATGGTTTTTCAAAAGGATCTGGATTTTTTACCGGAACCTAAATCGGGTGACTTTGAACTTTCACGCTCGTTTCGGAGCAATACTTTCTGGATGTCAAAACGCCCTGTTCCGAATGATTACGTTAATGAGGTGCCTTTTATCTATTCCGATAGTTTATTTGTGAAATTACTGTCGGATACATTGGGGAGGGAAGTAAATCTCATAGCTTATAAAAAGCCGAATGATACAAAAATAGTGTACTCTGGAGAGACCAGAAATCTTATCCGGGAAATGATGCTGCCTAGTGATAATTTTATTGCTGAGCAATTTTTGATCATGTGCTCGTGGAAACAATTTGGCCAGTTCGATACCTATCTGGTTCGGGATTGGATGAAAAATAAGGTCTACACCTTTTTTTCGGATGAAGTCGCGATTTTCGATGGGTCGGGATTATCTTCGTATAACAAAGTCACGCCACAGAATAATATTGATCTTCTGGTTCTTTTGAAGAATAAGATACCTGATGAGCAGCTGCGTTTTCGAATGTTTCCCGCAGGTGGAGTGGATGGTACATTGAAACGAACCTACAGTAAAGACCAAGGCGTACCTTTTGTATTCGCAAAAACCGGAACAATCACGTCAGTGTATAATCAAAGTGGTTATCTGATCACAAGATCTGGGCGCCGGCTTGCTTTCTCTTTTATGAATAATAATTATATTGATGATCGAGCAGCTGCAATTCGAAAAGAAATGGCTAAAATAATTACTTATATTCGTCAAACTTATTAAGCCAATTTAAATGGAAGCAATTGCAAAAAACAATAAAAAACTGATTCGTTCCTGGGCGATGTTTGATTGGGCCAATTCCGCTTACAACCTTGTTATTACCTCCACTATTTTTCCGGTATACTATACCGCAATAACGACGACAAAAGAGCATGGGGATGTGGTTAATTTCTTTGGTTTCGAGATTGTCAATACAGCGCTTTCCAATTTTTCACTGGCTGCAGCTTACTTGCTGATGTCATTTTCTTTGCCTTTTATATCATCCTATGCTGATGCGAAGGGTTTAAAGAAACAGATCATGAAACTCTTTACCTATGTTGGTGCAATCGCATGTATGTGTCTGTTTTTCTTTAAGCTCGAAACGTTGGAGATTGGTATTGTCTGTTTTGCTTTGGCTGCAATGGGCTATATTGGCGGTGTGTTGTTCAATAATTCATACCTGCCCCTGTTAGCGACGGTAGATCAGCAGGACCGTGTGAGCGCACAGGGCTTTGCTTTTGGCTATATCGGTTGTGTAACTTTACAGATTCTTTGTTTTATCGTGGTCTTGAAGCCGGAATGGTTTGGAATTACCGATCCATCGCTGCCAGCCCGGATATCTTTTCTGATGGTTGGGTTGTGGTGGTTGGGATTCTCCATGATCCCATTTAAGCATTTACCTAAAATTGAACCCACGGGCAATAATTTAGGGAAAAGTTTTGTACAGAATGTGCGGGACGAATTTAACCACGTGATCCATGAAATCAAAGGCATCCCTGAGATTAAACAGTTTTTGCCCGCTTTTTTCTTTTATGCGATCGGCGTGCAGACACTGATGATTGTCGCCTCATCATTTGGTGAAAAAATTCTTCATCTTGGTGCCGAACGACTCATTGCAACCATTCTTTTAATCCAGCTTGTCGCAATTTTAGGAGCTTTTTTGATGTCCTATTTATCGAAGCTTTTTGGAAATATTAAGGTGTTGATCGTCGTTGTGATGATTTGGATCTCAATTTGTATTGCCGCATTTTATCTGTCCACTCCGATGCAATTTTATATTATTGCCGCATTGGTCGGTCTGGTCATGGGGGGAATACAGTCCTTGTCGAGATCAACATACTCTAAACTGATCCCAACGGATATCAAGGACACGACGGCCTTTTTCTCTTTTTATGATGTTACAGAAAAAGTGGCAATCGTCATCGGTCTGTTCTCCTTTGGCCTGATTGAACAGATCACACACAATATTCGTTATTCTGCACTGGTACTTTCTTTATTTTTTGTAATTGGATTGTTACTTTTGGTACGGATATTAATATCCAATAAATCTTAATTTTATTGATTGAATTAAATATGAAGGTAGAACTTTTTGTTCCTTGTTTTATAGATCAGCTTTATCCGGAGACCGCTTTTAATACGATTCGTTTATTGGAAAAAGTAGGTTGTGAAGTGCTTTATAACCCCGATCAGACCTGTTGTGGACAGCCTGCCTATAATGCTGGTTTTTGGGATGATGCAAAGCAGGTAGGAAAGAAGTTTCTAGAAGATTTTTCGGGCGATCATGTCATTATTTCTCCTTCGGCTTCCTGTACCGGTATGGTCAGAAATAGTTATAGCGACCTGTTCGCGAATTCGGCCGATTCTCACCAATGCCATAAAATACAACAGCAGGTCATGGAGATTTCCGATTTTTTGGTCAATGTGCTGAAAAAGGATTATTTCGGAGCTGAGTTGGAGGGTGTTGGGGTATATCATGACTCTTGTTCGGCCCTGCGTGAATGCAAGATCAAGGATGAACCCCGGAAGTTGCTGAGCAAGGTGCTGGGATTGGAAATGCTGGAGGTAAAGGACAGTGAAACCTGTTGTGGTTTTGGTGGAAGTTTTGCCGTTAAGTTTGAAGGCATATCGGCCGCCATGGCAGAACAAAAAGTCAGAAATGCCATGGCATTGAATGCTGACTATATTATTTCGACGGATTCGTCCTGCTTGTTGCAGCTGCAAGCTTATATTGATAAACATAAATTACCTATCCAGACCATGCACCTTGTGGATGTACTGACCACTGGCTGGGGAAATATATAAATAACACACTTTAAATCTAAACACATGAATTCTAGAAGAGATTTTCTTAAAAACCTTGCATTAGCCTCTGCCGGTATAGCATTGGCTCCATCGCTGGAGAGTTTTGCCGCAGCAAAGAAAGATTGGTTTGACATTTCCTTAGCAGAATGGTCATTGCATAAAACATTGTTTAAGGGTGATTTGAACAATTTGGACTTTCCGGTCGTAGCGGCTAAAAAATATGGTATTTATGGTGTAGAGTATGTCAATCAGTTCTTTAAAGACAAGGCTAATGACAACAATTATCTGACTGAACTCAACATGCGCGCAAAAGATAATGGTGTAAGAAATGTCTTGATTATGATTGATGGTGAGGGAAATCTAGGTGATGAAGATGAAACCAAAAGAAAGCAGGCTGTACAAAATCACTATAAATGGATTTCTGCAGCGAACTTTTTGGGCTGTCATGCCATCCGTGTAAATGCTGCCGGCAAGGGAACTCCCGATGAGGTTAGCAAGCGTGTGGTGGAGAGCCTGACAACCTTGTCTGATATCGGAAAAAAAGCAGGTATTAGTATCATCGTGGAAAATCACGGCGGTATTTCTTCACATGGCGACTGGTTGGCCAAAACTTTAAAAGCTGTAGGAAGCAAATATTGTGGAAGCTTACCTGATTTTGGTAATTTCTATGAATACGACCGTTATCAGGGTGTAACTGACTTGATGCCTTATGCGCATGGGGTCAGTGCCAAAACACATGATTTTGATGCTAATGGTAATGAAACCCAGATCGACTATGAACGCATGTTAAAGATTGTGAAAAAAGCAAAATTCAAAGGATATGTGGGCATTGAATATGAAGGAAGTAAATTAAGTGAAGAAGAAGGAATCTTCGCAACTAAGAAATTATTGGAGCGCTTGCGTCCATTGATCTAATATAAAAACATAAAGTTCTTTTCATGCATTTGAAAAGAACTTTGCTTTTAAAAAGAGTCTTTTCCTTGAACGGATAGACCCTTTTAAATTAAATCTAGATTTTTGTCCATATTTAACTTGTAAACTGATTCGGTTGCCGGATGTGTTGTAACAGCCCTCTTAACTTAACATAGCGTAATTTGGCTGGCTAAAAATGGATAAGCTGAAATCGCACTACCTGAAATTGAAAAATAACGATTAGAAAACATGAATTTTGAAAAAGATGCTGTTCTGGAATCTCATTTAAATAAAGTGGGCGCTGAACAAGTGTTGGTGAAAGGACATCCTGCAGGATTATTTGTCTTGTTTTTTACGGAGATGTGGGAACGTTTCAGCTACTATGGCATGCGAGCGCTATTGGTAAACTTTTTGGTTTCCACCATTGCTCAACATGGCTGGGGCTGGACAAATTCGGAAGCAATGAAACTGTATGGTCTATATACAGGGATGGTGTTTTTAACGCCCTTGTTTGGTGGAATTATAGCAGATCGGCTGACTGGCTATAAAAAATCCATTATGGTAGGCGCGATCATCATGACCCTCGGTCATATTTCGATGGCCATGGAGGGATTCAACAAAAATTTCTTTCTCGCGGGATTGGTACTTATCGTTCTGGGAAATGGTCTGTTCAAACCCAATATTTCTTCGATGGTGGGTAAACTTTATCCCGATAGGGGCGGGAAAAAAGATGCCGGATATACGATCTTCTACATGGGGATCAACGGCGGTGCTTTCCTGGGAATGATGCTGTGCGGTTATATTGGAGAGAAAATAGGCTGGCATTATGGTTTTGGACTTGCTGGGATATTTATGTTTCTGGGCATGTTGCAGTTTTACTTTGCACAACGCATTTTTGGAAAAATAGGAGATACGCCAGAAAAAGAAAACACTGTTTCGGAGGAACTGAATCCCGATGATGAACATCCGAAACATATTGTACGTGACCGGTTGCTGGTCATTGCGATTTTCATGTTTTCAAGTATTGTATTCCACTTGGCTTTTGAACAGGCCGGAGGCTCAATGACCATATTCGCCAAAAATTACACCCAGCGTGTATTGAGCGGAGAGGCTGCTACCATTTTTAAATGGGCAGATTTTGCATTAACGATTGTGCCCATTGTTGTGATTACTGCTGTATTGCTTGTCTTGGCGAAAAAGATAATTCGTAAATATCCCTTAATTATTCTTTTCTCCAGCATTTCATTTGTGATTATCTGGTCTTTGTGCCTATGGAAGGTCTATCGCGAATACCATGGTATGAATTCAGAAGTGACAGTTTCTTGGTTCCCCATGCTCAATTCTTTCTTTATTATTACACTGGCCACTTCTTTTAGCAAGATCTGGGAGCGCGTCTGGAACCCGTCGGGGCCAATTAAGTTTGCCATGGGCTTGACCTTGGTGGGGGTTGGATTTGCTGCCCTTTCCATAGGGAGCGCCGAGATTCCAACGGGAGCGAAGACGGCTTCGGTCAGTATGATCTGGTTGGTGTTGGCCTATTTTTTCCATACAGTTGGTGAGCTGTGCATTGGCCCCGTGGGCTTGTCTTATGTAAGTAAATTGTCGCCAAAGAAATTCTTGGGACTGCTATTTGGCTTCTGGTTTTGCGCCAATGCCATCGCTAATTTTATTGGTGGATTTATTGGTTCTTACATTGATAAGATAACCGAATCACATTCCATGTCATTTTTCTTTGCGGTGTTTACCGTGATACCCATGATAGCGGCTGTATTTCTGCTGCTTGGTAATAAAAAAATAAAAAAGATGATGCATGGAATTGACTAATTCATAGAAAAATAGTGTATCTTCATGCGATTTTTATCAAATTAAAAACAAAACCTGAGTTATAAAACAATTATTGAAATTATATGAATCAAGAAAAAGATCTAGTTCTTGTAGCACATCTGGCCAAGCAGGGGATAGATGACAAGATGGTAAATGGGCATCCTGCCGGACTATTTGTGCTATTCTTTACCGAGATGTGGGAGCGTTTTAGCTATTATGGCATGCGTGCGCTGTTGGTTAATTTTCTCATCTCGACCATTGCGCAACATGGATGGCAATGGACGAATGCAGAGGCAATGAAACTATACGGATTGTATACATTTGCTGTTTATCTCACACCGCTTTTTGGCGGAATGATTGCCGACCGATTGACAGGATATAAGAAAGCGATTTTAATAGGCGCTTTGATCATGACCCTGGGGCATGCATCCATGGCGCTGGAAGGCGCTTCGAAGGGTTTCTTTTTTCTTGGTCTTATTTTGATGATCTTAGGCAACGGTATGTTTAAACCAAATATATCATCGATGGTAGGTAAACTATACCCGGATACAAGTCCGAAAAAAGATGCAGGCTATACGATCTTTTACATGGGGATCAATGGTGGTGCATTTCTGGGGATGCTCCTTTGCGGTTATATCGGTGAGAAAATCGGTTGGCATTATGGCTTTGGATTAGCAGGTGTATTTATGTTCTTCGGAATGGTTCAGTTCTACTTTGGTCAGCGTATTTTCGGAATTATAGGCGAGACACCTAAAGTAATTCAAGCGGATCACGACAAAAAAGTGAATGCTCACGAAGAAGAGGAGGAAGAAACACCCGCACATATCGTGCGCGACCGTCTGATCGTCGTTGCTGTTTTAATGATCGCGAGTATCGTATTTTTCCTGGCTTTTGAACAGGCGGGAGGATCCATGACAATATTTGCCAAGGATTATACGCAACGGCTGTTGAGTGGTAGTATGGCTTCAGGTTTTCGCTGGCTGGATGCCGCACTGACGATATTTCCTATCGTGGTGATTACAGGAGTGCTTGTTTCGTTGGCAAAAAAGATTTATTCAAAGTATCCTTTGACGATCATATTTACGGGAATTTCATTTGCCATCATTTGGATTCTATGTATCTGGAAAGTACATCGTGAATTTACAGCAGTGAATACTGAGGTAACAGTATCTTGGTTTCAAATTTTAAATTCCTTCTTTATCATTACACTTGCATCAAGCTTTAGTAAGTTCTGGGAGAAAGTCTGGAACCCATCGGGACCGATTAAATTTGCCTTGGGACTGATCTTGGTCGGTATTGGTTTTGCTGCATTATCTTACGGGAGTCTCTCCATTCCCCAGGGAGCTAAGACAGCTTCTGTAAGTATGATCTGGTTGATATTGGCTTATTTCTTCCATACCAGCGGCGAATTGTGCCTGTCGCCTGTGGGACTTTCTTATGTGAGTAAATTATCTCCGAAAAAGTTTTTGGGACTGCTATTTGGCTTCTGGTTCTGTGCATCTGCCATCGCAAATCTTATCGGTGGGTTTCTAGGTGCATATATTGACAAAATTACGGAGACTCATTCAATGTCTTATTTCTTCGGGATTTTTACGATTGTACCCTGTATTGCTGCATTGATTTTGATCGTGTTGAATCCGATCTTGAAAAAGATGATGCACGGCATTAACTAAGATGTCCGTCATAATATTATAGTAACGACAGAGGGCCGATCATTTATGATCGGCCCTTATGTATTAATGGAATGGATAGATTCCTTGTTACTCCTCAATTTTTAATAATAGCTTATCTATTCGGTTGCCATCCATATCCAATACTTCAAAAATCATATTTTTGAAACGTACGCGTTCGCCTTCTTCTGGTACGTGATCCAACAGCAGGAAAACCAATCCGCCGACTGTAGTGACGTTATTAATGTCATCTTCATCTTCTTCGGAAAGTCCTATTTCAAATTCGTCCAGGAGGTCCTCAATCTGATATTGCCCGTCCACGACATAATCCCCGCTGTCCAGTTGACGGATGGTCGGGCGTACACTGATATCGCTTTCGGTGATGTTGCCAACGAGATCGCCTACGATATCACGCAACGTTATGATACCCTGTAGCGAACCGTATTCGTCAATCACAACAGCCTGGTGTACCCGAGATGTTCGTAACGTATTCATGATGCTGTAGGAAGAGCTGAATTCATTGACAAATTTGATCGGAAGCAGGAGCTCCCGGAGATTAAAAGGCTTATTCTGAAAACATTGCCTAAGCAGGGATTTGACATGGACCACCCCTTTGATATTGTCAAGCCCACCTTCGCAGACGGGATAGATAGAATGGTCATTATCAAGGATAATCTGTCTATTTTCCTCGAAGCTGTCTTCCAGATCCAAAAATACAATGTTTTTACGGTGAGTCATCAGATTGATGGCCTTTTTGTCGCCTAAACTTAGGAGACGATCCACAATATCATGCTCGATACCTTCAATCACGCCACTATCGACCCCCTCATCCACCATTGCTTTGATCTCTTCTTCGGTGACACTGTTTCCCGTACTCTTGATATTAAGGATCTTGACAATAAATTCAGTAGAGGCACTCAATAGCCAGACAAAAGGCTTTACAATCTTGCTGAGCAAATTCATGGGGTAGGCAATGAGCATGGCATATTTTTCAGGAATAGCCATCCCGATACGCTTTGGCACCAGTTCACCAAGAACCAATGAAAAATAGGTAATGATCAGCACCACTAGAATAACCGCCAGCTGTTGACTGTAGGGAGCGAGTAGGCTCGATTTATTAAAAACTTCGATCAGGTACGCAGAGATGCTGCCTCCAGAAAAGAAACCTGTTAAGATACCGATCAAGGTGATCCCAATCTGCACTGTTGAAAGGAAACTATTGGGAGATTCCTTGAGATGCAGTGCAATCTTGGCGGCAGGATTATCCTTGTCGCTCTCCGCCTGTAAACGCGCTTTTCTGCTGGATACGATTGAAATCTCAGAGGCAGACAGGATTCCATTTAAGATGATTAGTACTAAGATTATAATTGCTTCGGTGAGCATAATGTTATCGAAAAATTGTTTGTGAAGGCTAATTTAAGAAAAAGGAAGGCTAAATGGTAGAACTATCGGGATTATATTAAATGGTACAACGAAAGAAGCTGTATCTTTTCGGGATACAGCTTCTTTCGTTTATATTATTTTTTTTGATCTTACATACCGCTATCATCAAGCATAAAGGTATTTTTCTTTGTTCTCCATTTTCCTTTTGTGAAATCTGGGAACGCTAACGTTTTATTTCCTTTTTTGATAGATTCTGTAGAAAGTGGGAATACCGCACTCATGGTCACCGAATCATAAACGTCGATCGGCGTTTGAACTTTTTGTTTCACTGCTTGGATAAACGCGTTGAACACAAACCAGTCCATACCCCCATGACCTGAACCAGTTGCTAATTCTTCATATTTTTTCCAGATCGGGTGGTCATATTTTTTAACCCATTCGTCTGCCGGATCCCAAGTATGCGGTTTGGATTTACCTTCGATATGGATACCTTTAGCGACATCCATCCAGATACCGTCTGTACCCTGTACACGGAAGCCGATAGAATAAGGTCTTGGTAAGTGCGTATCGTGTGTCAATAACATCGTTTCCCCATTTGCACATTGCAACATGGTTTGTGTAATATCTCCGTTTTTATAGTTTAGTTTACTATTTGGATGTCCCGGTGATACTTTATTGACATACGCTGCCAGGCCACGCGCTTTGCTTGAGTAAGATGTAATGTGAGTAAATCTATTGCCTTTGTTGATGTCAACAAATTGCATGATCGGGCCTAAACCGTGTGTCGGGTATAGGTCACCATCTTGGTCTATGTTGAATTGCGTACGCCATTGAGCTTCCGAAATTGCCTTCGTTCCGTACTCAACACCGTGTCCGTAATAATTTTTTCCGTCATTGAAAAGAACTTCACGTAAATCATGTTGATATCCCCCTTCAAGGTGTAACAATTCACCGAATAAGCCCTGTCTGTGCATATTTAAAACAGCAAGTACATCGCGACGGAAAGCAACATTTTCTAATGTCATGTAAGGCTTGCCAGTTTCTTCAGATGCTTTTACGACATCCCAGTGGTCTTGTACGGTTAGACCGGCGATAACCTCACAGCCTACATATAAACCAGCTTTCATGGCATCAATAGCCTGGTCTTTGTGAAACTGCCAAGGTGTTGCGATGATTACGGCATCTAATTTTTCACTGCTCAGCATTTTTTTGTAAGCATCTACTCCTCCTGTATACTCTTTTGGAAGTTTGGTGCCTTTGGCATTGAACTGTTTGCGGCATTGTGCAAGAGATTCTTCTTGTGTATCACATACAGCAACAATTTCTAAATCGTCTCTGTTTAAGGCAATCTGAACATGGTTACGGCCGCGTAGGCCGACTCCGATAAAGCCGATTTTTATTTTCCCATTTGTTTGGGCGAATAAGTCTGTGCTTGAAAGAACGCCTATTCCAGCGGTAGTGATGGCAGTTGATTTAATGAAATTTCTTCTATCCATTGTTTTGAGATATGAGGAGTTTGTATATTAGTTATTCCTTCTTGATAAGAACCATCTATGAGACTGGCTCTTATCAACAAATATATTATTTCATTTGCTATAAATGAAAGTGCAAACGATTGTTTAAATTTATTAAATTTCATGCAATCGTTTGATTGAAATAAAAATTCTCATTTATTAATTCAATTTGTGATATTGCAAGCACATTGATGATTTAAAAAACATAGTTTAATGTCTGATTTTAACCAATTAGTAGTAGAGAACGCAGCAAAACAATTCACATTAGAAGGAGATATCATTTCAGTGCAGCCTTTTGGTTCTGGTCATATCAATGATACTTACCGTGTAATTACTTCCATAAATAGTGGGATATCGCATTTATTGCAACGCATTAATCATCACGTTTTCCCAAATGTGGACGGTTTAATGCATAATATAGAAATTGTAACAAAACATCTTAGTAAGAAAGTAAAAGTTGCTGAAGGAAAACGGGTCAGTGATCATGTCCTGACGATTATTCCTACGCTGGAGGGGAAGTTATATACGAAGGACAGTCAGGGGAATTACTGGCGCATGTTTATCCTGATTGAGGATACAAAGAGCTATGATATCGTGGAGACGGAGGTGCAGGCAGCCGAAGGTGGACGTGCCTTTGGACTGTTTCAGAAGCAGCTTTCTGACCTCGATGCTTCCCGTATTGTTGAAGTACTTCCTAATTTTCATAATATAGAATTCCGGCTTGATAACCTCAGGAAAGCTATCGCACTGGACGTTTGCCAACGTGTTGGTCTGGTGAAAGATAAGCTGGATTTTATATTTAGCCGTGAAGATCGTATGAAGACGATTCTGGAATTAGGGAATAAAGGCGCATTGCCCTTACGTATTACCCATAACGATACAAAATTTAATAATGTGCTGCTGGATGTCCATGATAAAATGCAATGTGTGATCGATCTGGATACAGTAATGCCTGGATATGTTGCCTATGATTTTGGAGATGCTATCCGTACCATTATTAACCCTGTTGCTGAAGATGAGAAAGATGTGTCGAAGATCGTGCTGAACCTTTCGTTGTATAAAGCCTATGCAGAGGGCTATTTGGAAGAGGCAAACGAATTTCTCACGACCTTGGAAAAAGAAACCTTGGTCGACGGTGCCTTTTTATTACCCTATATGCAAGGTGTACGTTTCCTGACCGATTATATCGAAGGTGACCATTATTATAAGACCAAATATGACGATCATAATTTGGTGCGCACAAATACACAGTTGAAATTGGTGGAGGAGATGGAAAAGAATGAGGAATTTATGAGAAAGGTAATTTTTGATTGTATTTAACGATTTTATACCTTTAATATTTTGAGAAGCTTCCATCGGATGATGAAGCTTCTTTTTCTTAACTTTATTGCATATGAAGAAACTAACCATGCTGCCCATCGCATCAAATTTGACAGGCAGTCTCAATTTTAATCAGCTTTCGGACCTTGTCGGCGATTTCGAATGGCATACGTTAGACCATAGTAATTGGAGTGAGTCGTATCCTTATAAGCCACAGGTGAAATTTAAGATCGGTTATACAAAAAATGAACTCTTGTTGCGGTTTGATGTCGCAGAGGAGCAATTGCGCGGAAATTACTCGGATGTCAATCAAAATGTTTGGGAGGATAGTTGTGTGGAATTTTTTATTTCGTTTGACGATCGTAAACATTATTATAACATCGAATTTAATTTAATAGGAACCGGTTTGATCGGTTATGGATCTCCTGATAAATCAACGAGAAACAGACTTAGTGCAGCTGAAATAGAGAAGGTACAGGCATTTTCCATGATTGAGCGCCATAGCGGCACTGACAAACGGTGGAGCATGATCCAGGTTATTCCGCTAGCTGTATTTAAATTTGATGATACAAGTGATCTGAAGGGGAAAACAATACACGGAAACTTCTACAAGTGTGGAGACAACCTGAAAAATCCGCATTTTCTGTCATGGAATAAAATAGATAATCCAACTCCTAATTTCCATTTGCCTCAATTCTTTGGAGAATTAGTCTTTGGGTAGAAGTTGGATTATAAAATGTTGTTGCTTATTGGTAAACGGATTCTTTTTTGAATTTTTTTGCCAATAAAGCATATACCAAAACGCGGTATTTATTTTTATTGGATTTACCAATCGTGGTAATGACTTCTTCTAATGCCTTGTCTAGATCAGGACCATCTTTAAGACCTAATTTTTTGATCAGGAAATTTTGCTTGACACGTTTAAGCTCCTCGGGATCTGATGCTGCAATAGTTTCTGAATCTGGATTGTAAATGGAGGGGCCCATTCCTTTGGTCACTTTGGCAATAAATGCATCATCTAGTGACAGACCTAATTTTTTTGATTCTGCAGTATATGCAGCAATTTTTTCATCTAATTTGCTCATAATTACGTAAATGATTTAATTGTAGTAAGTTAAGTTAAGAGAAAAAAGTTGGAATACAAAATAATTCTTGGGAGATAAATAAAGATTGTTACATTTGTAATTGTTTAAGTGCCGGTAACTGAAAGTGTGGAAAAATTCAGAGAATTATTCTCCGTAATTGTTGCAAATTACATTTTTATAAATTATCTTTGCACCTCAATAATTGAATATACGTAATCATATATAATAATGAAAAAAGATTTGCATCCTTCAAATTACAGATTAGTTGTATTTAAAGATATGTCAAACGACTATGCTTTTATTACTAAATCTTGTGTTGACACGAAAGAGACTATTCAGTGGGAAGATGGTAATGAGTATCCAGTTGTAAAATTAGAGATTTCTCATACATCACACCCTTTCTATACAGGTAAAATGAAATTGGTTGATACTGCTGGACGTATCGACAAATTCCGTAGCCGTTACAACAAAAAATAATTGTAGCAGATCTGTATATTACAATATTAAGAACTCGATAAATGTTATTTGTCGGGTTTTTTTTGTTATTTTTATTTTGTGAAAATCTTTTTTGTAGATTGTTTTGATGCTGTCCGACCGTTGGATAAGCTTACTTTCCCGCTGACTTCTTTTGATAAAAAGAGCTTATATCCTTTTACCTTTATTAAATCCTGTCTTGACTTACGTGTCGGTATCCTGACGCTAAGGGAGAAATGGCTTAGGTTGGCCTCAGTATTCGATTTGGAACTTGCTGAAGGCGAAGTGCTGGAGGACGGAGCCGTTTGGGTGACCAAACATGTTGTTCCTTCTGAGGTGCTTTTACGGGCTGTTTTGGCCATGGAGGAAGGAGATGTCTTGCGGTGCGGCGGTAGGATCATTGCCTTGCGGTATAAAAGAAGCTGTGCGCTTAAATTGAAGGATATAACCGAAGAAATTGCGCTGTTGAAAGGGGTGGAGGATTTATTTTTATTGACAGGGGCTGAAATTGAGCGTGATTTCAAGCTTTTGGCAACTAAGAAATCTATTGCCAATGTTTCCCCGACAAATAAGCTGTTAGGGACGGCGTTTTATATTGCGAAAGAGGTCACGATGGAATGCGCCACGCTCAATTCGACCTGCGGACCTATTTACATTGATGAAGGCGCCACCATCATGGAGGGAGCGCATTTACGCGGGCCTTTATACTTAGGAAAAGGGGCTGTCGTAAAAATGGGCGCAACGATTTATGGGAATGTATCGGTTGGCCGGAAGAGTGTCGTAGGCGGCGAGGTCGGCAATGCGGTTATCGGTGATTTTTCGGCAAAAGGTCATCACGGCTATCTAGGCTGCTCGGTTATCGGCGATTGGTGTAACCTCGGTGCAGGAACATCCAATTCGAATCTTAAAAATAATCTGAAAACGGTCTCAATTTATGATTATAAGCTGGAAGGGTTTAGAGATACCGGCTTATTAAAGTGCGGCGTTTTCATGGGAGATTATACACGAACGGGTATTAATTCTTCTTTAAATACCGGAACGGTAATTGGAATTGCAAGTATGCTGGCAGATACAAGTTTTTATGCTAAATTTGTACCGTCGTTTGCCTGGGTGTTTAATGGGGATACGCAACACTATAACTTTGATAAGTTTATGGAGTATCTGGAAACGCTATATATGTCAAAAAATGAAGAACTGCCCGAACGACATAAGAGGGAATTGAATCAACTTAACAAAAAATATAATTAAATCGTAAAAATCATGCGTAAGAAAATCGTAGCTGGTAATTGGAAAATGAATTTAGACTATCAATCGGGATTAAGTTTATTCTCTGAAATTATCAATATGGCCAAAGATGAGGTAATCGGAAATCAAGAATTGGTTGTTTGTAGCCCTTTTATCCATTTGTCAAGTCTTGGACAACTATCCAAGAATGTGACAAATGTAAATATTGGTGCACAAAATATTCATCAGGCAGAATCTGGAGCATATACAGGTGAGATTTCAGCAGCTCAGGTAAAATCGGTCGGTGCTTCACATGTTATTTTGGGACACTCTGAAAGACGTGCTTATTTTGGTGAAACAGATGCTTTGTTGGCTGCTAAAGTAGATATCGCTTTGAAACATGGCTTGACGCCGATATTTTGTATTGGAGAAACGAAAGAAGAACGTGAGTCCGGTGATTTCTTTGAAATAATTAAAACACAATTGACTGATGGATTGTTCCATCTATCCAATGAAGCTTTTGCAGCTGTGGTATTGGCCTATGAGCCAGTTTGGGCAATTGGTACAGGACTTACCGCCAGTCCGGAACAAGCGCAGGAGGTACATCAATTTATCCGTCAGGTTGTGGTAGAGAAATATGGACAGGAAACAGCCGATAATACAAGTATCCTTTACGGCGGATCCTGTAATCCGGGCAATGCAAAGGATTTATTTGCGCAAGCGGATATCGACGGTGGTTTGATCGGAGGAGCTTCTTTGAAATCGAGAGATTTTATTGATATTGCCAAAGTGTTTAACGGCTAATTTTTAGAAATGAAATACATAGAGGTTATCTTTCAAATGCTATCAGGAGAGGAATGGCAAAAGGATCTATTGGTATCTGATTTGGCAGACATTGGTTTTGATACTTTTGAAGATACCGAATCAGGATTTGCAGCTTATATACCGGCTGCAAATCTTGATTTGCAGGCATTAGAAACATTAATGCTAAATCTGGATGCTGGACTTGAAGTGGACTATAAGGTTCAGGAAATAGAAAACCAGAACTGGAATAAACTTTGGGAAAGTAACTTTAATCCCATAGAAGTCGGTGGACAGTGTTATGTACGGGCTACATTTCATGAGTCAAAACCTGATTTCCCTTATGAAATCATCATTGATCCTAAAATGTCTTTTGGGACAGGGCACCATCAGACTACATCAATGATGCTTCAATATATCCTGGAAAATGATTTTGAGGGCAAGCGAGTATTGGATATGGGCTGCGGTACAGGTATCCTAGCGATTCTGGCATCAAAAAAAGGAGCTAAGACCATATTGGCAGTGGACTATGACGAAATCTGCGTGGAAAGTGTCGCTGAAAATAGCGGGCTTAATCATGTTGACAATATCGAGGCTGTATGTGGATCCTTTGAGGTGTTAAAAGATCGTCTTTTTGATACGATATTAGCAAATATTAATCGAAATATCCTGTTGGAGCAGTTGCCGCAATATGCATTAAGTATCAATAAAAATGGAGAGTTGTACTTAAGTGGATTTTATGAACAGGAAGATTTGGCGATGTTGCGTGATGCCGCTGAGTCTTTGGGGTTTGAATTTATCTCCAAAAAAGTTTTAAATAATTGGTGTGCAGCCAAGTTTGTGAAACGGTAATAGAGCGATGCGTATTCATTTTATAGCGATAGGTGGTAGTGTGATGCATAACCTTGCCATTTCATTGGCAAAGCAAGGGCATCAGATTACTGGATCTGATGATCAGATTGTGGAACCTTCCCGTTCCCATCTTATCGAAGCTGGATTATTGCCAGATCAATTGGGATGGTTTTCCGGCAAGGTGACGGATGATATTGATGCTGTTATTTTGGGAGCACATGCGGAAGCAAATAATCCCGAATTAAAAAAAGCACAGGAACTAGGTTTAAAGATCTATTCTTTTCCTGAGTTTATACAAGAACTCTCGCAGGATAAGATCCGTGTAGTTATCGCAGGTAGCTATGGGAAGACAACGATCACGAGCATGGTCATGCATGTGATGCGATTCTTAGGTAAAGATTTTGACTATTTAGTAGGAGCCCAGCTGAGAGGCTTTGATAAATTGGTAGATATTACAAAAAATAATAAGATTATTATTATCGAGGGAGATGAATATGTTTCGTCCAAAATTGATCCTAAGTCCAAATTTTTGTATTATAAGCCCAATATCGCCTTAATTTCGGGTATTGTATGGAATGAATTTAATTCCAAAATATCCAAAGAGGAATATATTAAACAGTTTGAAGATTTTATTGACTCCATACCCCCTAAAGGTACGCTGATCTATAATAAAGAAGACGCTGTCCTTCAGGGTGTTTTACAGGATACCAAAGACTGTAAGATCAATAGGCATGGTTATAAAATACCTGATTATACCATTAACAAAGGGGTTACTTATCTGAATACAGCAGATGGAGATGTCCCTTTACAAATATTCGGAAAGCATAATCTGTCTAATATTGCCGGCGCTTATACGGTATGTGAATGGCTTGGTATTAAAAAGAAAGAGTTCTTTGATGCGATAAAGAGTTTCAATACTTCCATCCGTTATCTGGAATTTGTAGCAAGTTCTGAGGGGTCTGTCGTTTACCAAGATTATGCCTGTAATGCAGATAAGGTTAAATCAAGTATTCACGCCGTAAAAGAACAATTTCCTAATCAGAAATTGGTCACAATTATCGAAATAAACTCGTATGATAGTTTGGATTCAAGCTTTTTGTTACAATATGCTGACTCCATGCGTGAGTCGGATCTCTCTGTTGTCTACGTGAATATCAACTCCTGTAAGGAAATGAACAAGAATATTGAAAGTGTTCCTGAGAATATCAAGAAGAGTTTTAATAATACTGATTTAGAGGTTGTTGTGAGTTTGGATGGCTTGTATTCTTTTTTAGATGGAGTAAAATCCAGGGGTTACAATTTACTGCTTATGAGTTTAAATAATTATAACGGGGTTAATCTATCCGTTCTTGCTGATCGTTTTTTTAGGGATTTTTAAAGAAAAAATTATAATTTAATGTAAATTAATTTTTAATTGCTATTTTTGTTTAAAATATCTACCAGATGAATGCATTAGGAAAAAAAATTAGATTACTTAGACACCAAAAAGGGTGGAGTCAAGAGGATGTTGCAAAGCGATTGGATATCTCAATCCCGGCATTTTCGAAAATTGAAACAGGAATTACAGATGTGAATCTGTCTCGCCTGAATCAGATCTCAAAATTATTCAATTTGACAGTTGTCCAGCTATTATCTACTTCTGATTCAGAAGAGGATAAAGAGTACGTTAATGAGGTCAATGCGTTAACGCAAAAGTTGCAACAACGCGATGGCGAAGTTATCGAACTTCAAAAAAAGGTCATTGATCTTTACGAACAATTGCACAAAAGATAGGGCATATTAAAATTGTTACTGAAAAGGTAATCCAAAAGGGTTACCTTTTTTTGTTTATGCAACTTTATTTTGGTCAAAAGTGATTTTGTTTTTGTTTCTTTGTAAGTATTTTATAAAAATAAAGGTTGATTACTTATGGGGAGACTAAACGGGGAAATCACTACAAGCCCGTCGAATGATTTTTTTAAATCAAATGTACTAGGACAGCGCTCAGGGCTGTTTGTACTTTTCTTTACAGAAATGTGGGAACGATTCTCGTTCTATGGAATGCGGGTCCTATTGATGCAATTTTTAACTGCTGCGGTTATCCAGGGGAGTCCATTCTCTGGCTGGGCCTGGACTGCTCAACAGGCAGGTGCATTATATGGGACTTATGCCATGATGCTTTATTTGACACCAATCCTCGGAGGAATCATTGCTGATAAATATATCGGATCCCGGAAAGCCGTTATTATAGGTTCGGCGATCATGACATTAGGGCATGCGGCAATGGCTTTTGATACCGCCATTATGTTTTTCTTGGGGTTGATCTGCCTGGTTATCGGAACGGGCTTTTTCAAGCCGAATATGCCTTCGATCCTTGGCGAGATGTATAAAGACCTTCCTGAAAAGAAGGATGGCGCATACACCATATTCTATATGGGCGTTAATGCGGGCGCTTTCTTTGGGATGATGCTCTGCGGTTATATCGCTGAAACGTATGGATGGCATTGGGGTTTTGGATTGGCCGGTATTTTTATGCTCTTAGGTACACTTCAGTTTGTTTTCGCAAAACCGCTCATGGGCAACCTCGGTATTTTGGACAAGTCTGTGACCGGTGAAAAGAAAGAAGTCACGGTTAGCGATACGGATACCAAAAATCCGTTTACATTAAGAGATTATGTGCTGATCGCTATCGTATCCATTATAGGTTTTGTCTATGCTTTTAATGACCCATTGTCGAAAAATGGTATTATTGATGTTTTCGCCGGACTGGATACCTCTTTTCTGAGGGGACAGTATATCATGGTCATCGTCGCATTGATCCTTTTTATTTATTTGATTGTTTCCCGGATTTTGCGTTATGACAAAACTGTTCGGGACAGGATGTTTGCCGTGGTGCTTTTGGCATTTTTCCTTATTTTCTTTTTCATGAGCTTTGAACAGGGAGCAACTTCACTGGTCATTGTCGCAAGAGATAATATCGACAGAGCGCTTACAGGCACTGCATTGACAACATTTAATGTGGTCAATGGTTTATTAACGATCGTACCGCTGTCAATTATCAGTTGGGTCTTAATTAAATTGGCCAAGGTGACATGGGATAAGATCGCAATATCCAATATCGTTTTATTTGTCTGTTTTGGACTGATCTGGGGTGCGGCGATCTGGATGCTTTATCAGGAGTTTAACAAAGAGGCTTCAGAAATCAAGGTCTCCTGGTTCTCAATTCTTAACTCCTTTTTTATTATTGCATTAGCGTCTACAGTTTCCAAGATCTGGGAATCGAAATATAACCCTTCGGCAGCATTTAAATATGGATTCGGCTTGATCCTGGTTGCAATTGGGTTCTTGATTATCGGATTGGGATCATGGGGGATAGCACCGGGAGTGAAAATCTCAATGGTATTTCTTGTCCTGACTTACCTGTTCCATACTTTGGGTGAATTGTTTATTTCACCAGTAGGTTTGTCTTATGTTTCCAAGCTGGTTCCGGCACGGATGCTGGCTTTTATGTTTGGTATCTGGTATCTTGCTATTGCGATCGCTCAAAAGGTTGCAGCAGTATTGGGGGGACAGGTGGAGACAATTCAACAAGAATACTCATTAAGTCACTTTTTCTTTTTATTTACAGCCATTCCAGCTTTTGCCGGATTGCTTGTGATGTTATTCAATCCTTTGATCAAAAGGTTGATGCACGGAATTAAATAATAACTATATAAGCTTCTTTTACGAAAGAAGCTTTTTTGATTAATATAAATACAGTATGGAGGCTAGTAAACGCGAGTCGTTAGAGGAGATTCAAAATTTTAAGGGCAAGTACCCTCGGCAAATCTGGAGCCTGTTCTTTTCGGAAATGTGGGAGCGGTTTTGCTTTTATGGCATGCGGGGCATGTTGGTGTTCTTTATGATCACCGAGCTAGATTTTGCAAAGAAAGAAGCTAATTTACAGTATGGGGCTACTCAGGCATTTGTCTATGCTTTTACATTTATCGGTGGTCTTTTCGCTGATAAGATTTTAGGTTTTAGAAAATCATTGTTTTGGGGCGGCTTATTGATGATCGTAGGAAGCCTTTTCCTAGCAGCGGATCCACATCAATATTTCTTTTTTGGTCTCTCATTTATTATTATCGGTACCGGCTTTTTTAAGCCGAATATCTCTACGATGGTGGGAGAACTCTATCGTGATGGAGATAGCCGTCGTGATGGTGGCTTCTCGCTTTTCTATGCGGGGATCAATCTAGGTGCATTTTTAGGTGGCTATGTTTGTGTCGCTATTGGTAAAGGGTATATGTTGAGTTCGGTTATCTCCGAGCCTCACCGTTGGAATGTTGCTTTTGGTTTAGCTGCAATAGGGATGCTGGCAAGTTTGATTAATTTTCACTTTACCAAAAGACATCTCGGACCTATCGGGCTGCAACCTGGACACCCAGATGCTATTGTAAAGACGAAAGCCTTGCCAAAATGGGTTGAATATGCGGTATATGCCCTGACCTTGATCTTTATACCTGTAATTCAGATCATGGTGTCGAAAACCCAATATACCGATTATTTTATGTATACTATCGGGCCATTGACATTGTTGTATTTGTTCTATGAAATGTCACAAGTAACCAGAGAGGAACGAAAAAAATTAATTGCTGCACTGGTATTTATTTTGTTTTCCATTATCTTTTGGGGGATATATGAGCAAAGTGGTGGCTCTCTGAGTATTTTTGCTGCAGAGCATCTGAATGACTCTTTACTTGGGGCGGTGACACTTGATCCAAATGGTGTCAATAATTCTGGAGGTGCATTATTTATTATCGCCTTAGCACCATTATTTGGACTGTTCTGGATCTGGTTGGGAAAACGTAAACTTGAACCGAATACCATTATCAAGTTTGGATTGGGCTTTGTTTTCCTAGGGCTAGGATACTACGTGCTTTTTGCTACGCGTCTTTTTGCCCATGATGGGATGACCTCATTGGATATCTTTACACTTGCTCTATTAGTGATTACCGTCGGGGAGCTCTGTCTCTCGCCAATTGGACTGTCCATTATGACGAAACTGTCCCCGGCAAGGTTACAGGGTATTATGATGGGAATGTGGTTTTTGGCGAGTGCTTATGGACAATATGTGGCGGGCTTGATCGGTGCGGGTATGGCTGAAGCAAAAGAGGGAAGTTCGCTGGCGGATAACTTAGTGACGTACACCGAAAGTTATAAGCAATTGGGCTTGTATTCTTTAATTGCGGGTGTGGTGCTCATCGCATTGTCGCCTGTTGTGCGGAAGCTTATGGGAAATGTGAAATAATTTCTGATTATATAAGGTTCGCCATTCCTACGGTAGTGATTCGTGTATGCTTCGTATCTGCTTCGGGATATAGTCGTATCAGCTTCGAGGTGAGTCAGTGATGAGAGCGTGGTGAGTCCGTGGTGAGTCCGAGTATAACACGGATTCACCACACAAATACAGCATAGACAAGTCGCTCTTACCTGCTCTCAGGGGTGGAGGAGGGCCGAACCTGTCCCGAAGTATAGTCGAAAGATAGCCGAATCACGCGTGATACTCGGACTCTGTTCAGGAAATTAATTGCAAATAAAAATTTCAAAGTAGTGTGGACATTAGGGAAAGCCTACTGATTCTTGCACTAAAATTTCTATTTTTTTTAGCGTATATAAGGCCTGAGGTATAGAAGAATAAGGCTATCGTAGAAATTAAGGAGGAAAGTAGTAAACAGAAAAGCCTGATTATTTCTAATCAAGCTTTTCTGTTTATCCGTATATCCATTTGAATTTATATTCTTTTTCGGGAATCTTCATGCGATCTGCTAATCTTGCCAGACGATCAGGCAATTTTAGGAGATAGTCTCTTGCTTTTTCTCCCTGATCATTTAGTCCTGAAACTTGATCAATCTTCCATTCATTATTAAGTTCTTTCAAGATATCAACATAATCTAAAGCGGTATATACGCCTAATCGCTGTGCAGCATCTGAAAAATGAGCAAAGGCGTCACCCTGAGGTTCGCCTGCTTCTCTTAAAAACTGTGCCGGCATCACGATTTTCTTACGCATCATATCTTCAAAAGCTATCATCACTTCGCTAGGGTCTACAGTCAGGGCTTTTGATATGAAAGACATATAGGCCTTGGCGTGACGTGCTTCATCCGATGCAATGACACCACACATCTTCGCAAGAAGCTTATCACCACTTTTTTTGGAAAGTCCCGATACCCGACGGTGGGATACGTTGGTGGCAAGTTCCTGGAATGAGGTATAGATAAAGTTACGGTAAGGATCAGCACCAGTCCCAATATCAAAACCATCTTGTATCAGGTATTGTGTGGACATCTCAAACTGTCGCATATCTATTCTGCCGGATAAGTAAAGATATTTATTCAATAGATCCCCGTGGCGGTTTTCTTCGGCAGTCCAGGCGCGAACCCATTTCATCCATCCACCTTGTTCATTTTTATCGACATCCTCGACCATAGTCAACCAGGATTCGTAGGTCGGAAGGGCTTCTTCGGTGATTGTATCGCCAATTAATACAGCGACCAAGTCATACGAAAGTTCTTTGGCACTTTCCTGTAAATCTCTTATTTCCTCAAAAAACGTATCCCTTGAAGCGTCTGGAAGGAAATCAGCGGGTTGCCACATTTCTTCTACAGGCTTCAGGTATTCGCTCATTTCATTTAACATGAAAGGCTCCAAGTAGGCCATCACTTCTTTACGTGAGCCTTCTGGTAAATTTAGAGGTAATTCTTGCATATCAATACAAAGGTAAATAAATAGCTCCAATAAATTATAAAAGCAAGATAGAATTGTTTAAAATGGTAAAAGGGGATAAAAGGAGCATCTTCAACCGGATTGAGCCACGTTATACCGCGGTAGACAGACAGCTTGGGTAATTGATAATGACATAAAAAACAGATTGCTCAGCCCGTATTCGATAAAATACTATTAACTTTGTATAAATTATGGAGACGACTTTGGAAACATATAACATAGATAAAATACGGGCAGATTTTCCTATTCTAAAAAGAGAGGTGAATGGCAAACCCTTGGTTTATCTGGATAACGGTGCGACGACACAAAAGCCCACGGCAGTAATAAATGCCATTGCACATTATTATACGGATATGAACAGTAATGTACACCGGGGTGTTCACTACCTGAGCCAGATATCAACGGATGCTTTTGAGGTTACCCGTAAAAAGCTTCAATCTTTTATCAATGCCCCCGAAGATAAACAAGTGATCATTACCAAGGGTACGACTGATAGTATCAATCTGGTAGCGACTTGTTATGGAAGGGCATTTATACATGCGGGAGATGAGATCATCATTTCTGCGATGGAACACCATTCCAATATTGTTCCCTGGCAGATGCTCTGCGATGAAAAAGGATGTAAAATCCGTGTTATTCCTATGAATGACAAAGGGGAGCTTGATATGGAAGCTTACCAAAATTTATTCAATGAAAAGACCAAGTTAGTTGCCGTAACCTACGTCTCCAATGCATTGGGAACGATCAATCCGGTGAAGGAGATGATCTCGATCGCACATGACAAAGGAGTGGTTGTCCTGGTTGACGCGGCACAAGCTGTCCAGCATATTCAAGTGGATGTGCAGGATCTTGATGTTGATTTTTTGGCATTTTCTGGACATAAAATGTACGGGCCGACAGGTGTAGGCGTGTTGTATGGTAAGGAAGAGTTATTGAATGCAATGCCTCCTTATCAGGGTGGCGGTGATATGATTAAAGAGGTGACTTTTGAAAAGACAACTTATAATGAATTGCCTTTTAAATTTGAAGCTGGAACACCTAATATCGAAGCTGGAATCTGTCTAAATGAAGCTATTGACTATATCAATTCAATCGGCTTGAAGAATATCGAAGCTTATGAGCACGAGCTGTTGGACTATGCCTTGGAAAAATTGTCCCAGATTCCCGGGATGAAATTTATTGGCACCGCCGACCAAAAATGTTCCGTCATTTCATTCATTATCGAAGGTACGCACCCCTATGATGTAGGTGTAATTTTGGATAAATTGGGAATAGCGGTGCGAACCGGTCACCACTGTGCACAGCCTGTGATGGACCGTTTTGGTATTCCGGGCACAATCCGGGCTTCATTGGCACTTTACAATACAAAAGAAGAAATAGATATCTTGGTAGCGGGCATTCAGCGTGCTGTCAATATGTTGGTGTAATAAAAATGGTTATGACAATTAATGAAATACAAAATGAATTAATTGAGGATTTTGCTTTCTTTACCGATTGGATGGAAAAATACGAATACATCATTCAACTTGGCAAAGAAGTTCCTTTAATTGATGAGCAATATAAAACAGAAGAATATATTATTAAAGGCTGCCAGTCCAAGGTATGGCTGTATCCTGAGGTTAAAGACGGAAAAGTGTATTTCACAGCTGATAGCGATGCAATTATCACCAAAGGTCTGGTTAGTCTGATGGTCAAAGTACTGTCTGGACATACGGCAAAAGAAATTGTTGATGCAGACCTTTATTTCGTTGATGAAATAGGCTTAAAAGAGCATTTGTCGCCGACCCGCGCTAACGGTTTATTGTCGATGATCAAACAAATGAAATTATATGCACTGGCATTGCAGGTCAATGCTTAGCTGATAATGAAAAGGGGATGATCGTTATCCCCTTTTTTTATGCATCTTTTAAGCAATAAGCGCTTGGTTATCGGCTGACAAGCTTATCCTATTAAATCTTTTATAATGATTTTTTTCATCTTCATCAGCGCTTCTCCGGCTCCGGGATTTTGAAGATATGTGGCAATCTTGGCAGGTACAATTTGCCAGCTTACTCCAAATTCGTCCTTACACCAACCACACAAGCCTTCCTGTCCCCGTGCGGTAATGCTATTCCAGTAATTGTCAATTTCTGCCTGATCTTTGCATAAGACGGAAAGAGAAATTCCTTCATTAAAAGTAAAGTTCTGCGTGACACCACTATCCATTGCCATTAGTGTGAATCCATTGACAAGGAATTGTGTATGCTGAACCAAACCTTCGTAGTCACCTGTTGCATAACGCATGATACCGTTGCTATGAAAGTCGTCGAACATATCTTCATAAAACTTTAACGCGGCTTCACATTTACCCTGCTGGGCCCCACAATACATCAGGGTAGGGACAATAGCTTGCTGATTCGTATCACTGAGTTTGCCTTGGTATAATTGCCAGTTTACACCATATTTATCCGCTATCCAACCATAGTATGGACTCCAGGGATAACTGTCTAAGGGCATTAATGTGTTGCCACCTGCTGAAAATGCACTCCAGATGCGATCAACTTCTTCTTTTGATTCGCAGATCACCATAAAAGATATGGATGGGTTGGGTTTAAACGTCGGACCGCCGTTGATGCCGATAAATTTTACGCCATTGAGCTGAGCCTCGACAACGATCGGGGAGTTGCGGGTTACATGGCTGTTTGGAAAGGTCTGAGAGTATAGATCAAAAGCCTCTTTCGCATTTTGATCAAACCAGATCGAGGGTATAATTGAATTTTCCATGAGCGTCGATTTTTGAGTTGAAATTTATTATTTATATTTATCATTTAGTCCTTTGTTGGCGATAATCATCGGTCTGATTTTTTCGAGACGGGATAATTTAGTTTTTTCCTGCTTTGCCTCGTCGATATATTGGATATATTCTTTTTGTTTTCCGGGAGTTAAGGCATTGAAATGATCATGAAATACCTCATCTGAACGAAGAACTTCCAGTAACAGACCCGATGGGGGGATAACTTCTTTTTTAGCTGGTTTAATTTCTTTTCCTTCGTCAACAGTTTGAATAGATTCTTGGATGTATGCTTCAATTTTGGCACTATCCATCTCATTCACGTCCTTAAAACGCCATTGGCGAAGTGCTTTGGTTTTTCCTTCTGAAGCATTGATCAGAAAATTTTCCTTATCTTCTAAAAATACGCCATTGTAAAACCAGAGGGAGAAAAAGTTTTTGAAACCGCCCCATGCGATAACATTCTTTCCCTTGTGTGTATAAACGTAAGTTCCCCATTTGAATTCTTTTTTCAGTGTGGTTTTTAACATGATCTGTTGCATCATTTCTTCAGCTTCCAGCCAATTTCCACGGTTTTTATGCCAGTTGGGACCTTGTTTATCTTTGAGTTTTTCGATGTTGAATGCAACAATATCCAGGATGATTTTTTCGGGTATGGGTTGATCTATCGGGATCTGAATGGCACCTTTTGTTGTTTTGAAAGCCTTGAGCCGAGGAGCGAAATGTTCAATGGCGTCCGGCCCGGGGTATATTCCGAGATGCTGCTTATTCATGGCAAAATGAATCAGATTGCCATTCAATCGGAAGGTAGGCATCTGGTAGGAAATGGTTTCTGTGGCCGCGGTGGGGACCACCCCGGCTATAAGTTTGTAGACTTGGATGAGATATGCTTTCTTATCTCCCTCGAATTGGTTTATATACGCGTCAATTGTTGAAAAGCTGCTTGTCATACGATTATTCCTTATCCTTGATCCGTGTGTATTTTGTTGATAAAAATTGGATAGTCTGCTGCATTAATGTGGTCAGATGATCCGTATTGATGTCACTTAGTTTTTTAATGTAAATACAGGCTTTTCCCTGTTTGAATTTACCCAATTTTTCCACCAATGGCCTATATTCGTCGAGTCCGGTATACACATAAAGCGAGATCGCCGCTTTTCGTGGGCTGAAGCCTATCAAAGGGGCGTAGCCTTCGTGTCCGCTCGCGTATATATAATGATACTGTCCAAAGCCAATGATGGATCCGCCAAACATCTTTGGCGCTTCATCTGAGACGGAATGCATCAGATGGATAAGCCGGAAGCTATCTTCTCTTTTTTGCACATCCGATATTTCTTGAATAAAGTCATTGACATTCTTTTCTGTGTAGGAAGTTTTGTTTACCACCATTTCCCTAATTGCTATTAAAACATAAAATCAAACGCACCTTTTCGAAGATTGATATTATATTCGAGATAGGCCTTCATGCAAGCTAGAAAGTTTGCCCATCCTTCCGTTTGTCGCATCATGATCAAAATGCCATCTTGATCGTTGTTCATTTCGTGTTCCGTAATTCTGACGACGGTAGCGTCTTCTCCGAAGGCAGACAGGTTGATTTCAACCAACTGGTTGGCGATCCCACCGCTCCAGTCAAACGAAATATAACTGTCCGGGTGAATTGTTTTTCCGGTTACGGGAAAACTGTCAGGGAATTCGGGGAAAGTCCATTCTACGGTTTTTCCGGTCTCTAATCGTCCAGTTGCGGACTTAATAAAATAATGATTCATCTTATTCGGGTCAACAATGGCTTCAAAAACTTCACGGACGGGTTTTTGAATCTGAATGCTTGCTTTTGCAGTTAGCTTTTCCATGATCTTAAAATAAATTTTTTAAACAAATATTATATAAATACCGATAGCTTGTAGCTCCTTGGAATAAAAATAGGCCAAAGAAATGGCATCTTGGGAACAGTAAATGTCAAGATGCCATTTTTGCGCTTACTTACTGAGCCCATCCTGAAATTCTATGGAAGCATGTTTACCATCGCAAAATGGTTTGTTGGCCGATTGCCCACAATGGCAAAGGTTCTGACGGTTTCGCACCCTGACGATCCGGAATGATGTATTGCAAATGAAAGGGTACTTGTCCGTGTAAAATATACGGACCGTCTTTGGTGACTTCGATAAAGATTTCACTGCTGTTGACTTTCGATCCGATTTGAACATGCCAATAATCTGAAGAATTGCTCATGTGTCCTTAAGTTTATAATATAAGATAAACAGTGCAGGGCTGGATAGGTTTTATCTTTTTTGACTTATGTGCTATTACCCTAAAATGAACAAAAATTACACCTTATTCTTTTCGTTTTAAGCTATTTTTGAAAATAGTATACATTATTATAGTTGAACCATATGCACCTCTGTGCTAGCGTTCGGCTTAAAGAGACAATTATAAATCGAAACTTATGATCAATACTAGGTATTGCCTTGTTTTAATGCTTTCAGCAGCTGCTATGGTGGGCGTAGGGCAGGTTAAAAATGCCAATAGGGGAAATGAAGCCGCAGCGATGTTTAATGATCCTACTGCAAGGGATAGTCTTGCGATATCGGCTGCGGAGACCGGCTGGTGGAAGCAATCTGCAACAGGACAAAAACGGCGTGTTCAAAAATGGAAAAAGGCCACCTTTGGCATGTTTGTCCATTGGGGTGTTTATTCGCAATATGGCAATGTCTGGAAGGGAAAAAAAGGAGGGGGGTATGCCGAACATCTCATGCGTGTCATGCAAATCCCTCGTCAGGAATACCTGGATTCTGCCGCCAGATTTAATCCCGAAAAGTTTAACGCTGAAGAATGGGTAATCTTGGCGAAAAATGCCGGTATGAAGTATTTTATGATCACAGCGAAACATCATGATGGCTTCGCAATGTATCCATCACAATATGCTAGTGTTTATTCGATAAAGAGTACTGCATTAAAAGAGGATCCATTGATGCAACTGGCGCAAGCTTGCCATAAACATGGTTTGTTATTCGGATTTTATTATTCACATGCATTTGACTGGGAGCATCCCGATGCACCGGGAAATGACTGGGATTATAATAACCCGGGTGGGGACAAATTGCTGGGGGGAGTAAATTGGTTTGACAGTCATCCGGAATGGTTGCCTAAAGCAAAACGCTACGTCGATGAAAAGGCGATTCCGCAAATAAAAGAGCTGATCCATAGGTATCATCCCGATTTGCTCTGGTTCGATACACCACATAAGCTGCCTTTATCCGAAAATTTAAGAATTCTGCAAGCAATCCGGGATACTGACCCCGCTATCGTTGTTAATGGACGATTAGCGCGTACAGGTGACCGGAATTACGGTGATTATTTGAATACTGCTGACCGACCGGAAGAGTTTTATCCCGTCCCTGAAGGAGCTTATTGGGAGGCTATTCCCACGACGAATGATTCATACGGCTATTCCTCGACGGATAAAAATCACAAACCTACAGCACATTTTATCCAATTGTTGGCCAAAGCGACTGCTATGGGTGGAAATATCCTAATGAATATTGGCCCGAAAGGCGATGGTAGCATTGATGCAGCTGATGCGATTATTTTGGAAGGAATAGCCACATGGATGGCAAAGAATAAGGAAAGTGTCATCGATGTGACGCCTTCGTCCTTACCGCGTCAACAATGGGGAGTGATCACAAAAAGAAACAGCACCTTGTATTTGCATGTCTTTAAAAAGCCGAAAGGAGAGAAATTAACTGTAGGCGGACTTACGATGGCGGTTAAATCCATTTCTCTGCTGTCTTCAAAAAAAAGGATCAAAGGTTATTCTTCAGATACCACCGGACTCCATATCCCTTTGGATCAAATAGGGGATGATTTGGCAGACGAAGTTATTGCTGTTCAGTTAAAGCAGGATAGCGTTGCGCCTGAATCCAATGATCTGATTTATGTTGATGCACAGGTCACTGAAAATCGTTTATTGTCATTTTACGCAAAACAATATGGAGAACCGATGAAATTCGGGGATGGAAAAAGAGACCGTTACTATGTATCGGGATGGAAAAATAGCAATCAGTATCTTGGATGGGATATCAATGTATTGAAACCTGCGCGGTTTAAAGTCTCGGTACGCTATGTCAAAGATGTGGAAAACACAGGCGGGGAGATGGTTTTAAAAATAGCCGGAAAAGAAATCAGCTTCGCCATTGATCCGGCATCGCCTAAAAGCAGCCATGGAAACTCCCTTATGCTCGGACAAATAGATCTGCCTGTCGGAAAGCAATCAGTGGAACTCCATGTGAAAAATATTGTAGGAGCAGAGGCCGTTAAGTTTTTGGAGGTTGTTCTGACACATGATTAAAAACCGAACCCGGCTGGCCCTCCGTTCGAATCCTAATCTGCTTAAACAAGAAAAGCTAATCTTGCGATTAGCTTTTCCTCTGTGATCCCGCTGGGATTGGCTCAGCCCCACAGTTCCCATGCACATCCCTGAGCCTCCGACGGATCGAACCCGGCCGGCCCTCCGTTCGAATCCTAATTCCTTAAACAAGAAAAGCTAATCTTGCGATTAGCTTTTCCTCTGTGATCCCGCTGGGATTGGCTCAGCCCCACAGTTCCCATGCACATCCCTGAGCCTCCGACGGATCGAACCCGGCCGGCCCTCCGTTCGAATCCTAATTCCTTAAACAAGAAAAGCTAATCTTGCGATTAGCTTTTCCTCTGTGATCCCGCTGGGATTCGAACCCAGGACCCATACATTAAAAGTGTATTGCTCTACCAGCTGAGCTACGGAATCCTTTCTGTTTTTGAAAGTGATGCAAAGGTATAAAAAGATGTGATTGTGTCCAAATGTTTTTGTTCTTTTTGTTTAAATATTTTGTAACAGTTTATAAATTACGCTTTTATTTTTTTTAGGAGAACGGCTTCTTGTTTGAAAAGGCAGGATTTTGATTGTGAATCGAGCGATTCTGTGTAGGCAGTGTTTACCTTTTTTAAAAATAAGTTGCTGTTAAATAAGAAAAGTCGGCATACCTTGCCGACTTTTCTTATATTTTTGATAAATATGGAGATGACATTATTCTGTCACAACGCCCATATTACTGAATTTGTCAATGCGTTCCTTGATCAATGTATCGCTGTCTTTTGCCGTCAATTCAGCAAGATCTTTCAATAGTTGCTCTTTCAGATTAGCGGCTGCCTGTGCTGGATCCTGATGAGCACCGCCCAATGGCTCAGGAATGATTCCATCTATTAATCCATTGCCTAACATATCGCTGGAAGTTAGTTTTAACGCTTCTGCTGCTTTTTCCTTGTGATCCCAGCTTCTCCATAAAATCGAAGAGCAAGATTCTGGCGAAATAACGGAATACCAAGTATGTTCCATCATATATACACGGTTACCTACTCCGATACCCAAGGCCCCGCCCGAAGCACCCTCACCTATGACCACACAGATGATAGGAACTTTAAGTACTGCCATTTCCATTAGGTTGCGTGCGATAGCTTCACCTTGTCCACGCTCCTCAGCTTCTAAACCCGGATAAGCACCCATGGTGTCGATTAATGTAATGACGGGTTTATTGAATTTTTCAGCCATTTTCATCAGACGCAATGCTTTACGGTAACCCTCCGGATTGGCCATGCCAAAATTATGGTATTGACGCTCTTTGGTGTTTTTACCTTTCTGATGACCAATGATCATGACAGGATTGCCATCGATGGAGGCCATGCCGCCTACAATCGCCTTATCATCTTTTACCGTACGATCACCATGCAATTCGATAAACTCATCGCAGATTGCTTCGATATAATCATAGGTCTGTGGACGATCCGGATGACGTGACATTTGAACATTCTGCCATCCTGTTAAATTGCTGTATATTTCTTTTTCCGTAGAAGCAAGTTTTTCCTCAAGTTCACGAACGGTTGCGCTCATATCAACTTGAGTTTTTTCGGCAACTTGTGTTACCTTTTCAATCTGCAACTGCAAATCTGCAATTGGCTTTTCAAAATCAAAAGTGGTTTTCATATATCTATTTTATGAAAATATTCAGGGGGCTAATTTAGCGCATTTTTTCCGAAATTAAAATTTGAGCATACAATATCATTGGAAATCCTTTGTTACATTTGCGTTATAATCATTGTGGTGGCTTAGTTTTTGATTGTAAGCCTGTGAAAAATGTTGACTTATGCTGAAAAAATACTTTTACTTTCTATTTCTGTTGATTTCACCTATACTTGCCAGATCAGAAAGCTATCCGGAGGTACTGTTTGATAATAGTATAATCAATGGAAGTTATGCGAAAAGCATGGCACATTATACAGGTGAGTCCTGGATACAAAATGTGAATCACAGCCTTCCGGTTTCAGATAGCTTGTTTTTTACTCCGGGGAATTCTCTTTCCCTACGTTACGTTTCCTCTCCAAATGGAAAATGGGAGGCCAGTATATTAAATGATAAACAGAAATTTCAGTATATGATTTCCAAGGATGATCATTTAACCTTTAAATTGTTCATTCAAAGTAATACTGAAAAGGGGCAGTTGCCTAAAGTTGCCCTACAACAAAATGATGTACGCTCCAATGCATTGGATATTAGTTATTACATTGATGATTTTGCATATGATACCTGGCTCAATGTTTCTATTCCCGTGTCAAAATTTGAAGGAATTGTCACAGGAAAGGCTGTGTCTTCGTTGTTACTTGAACAAAGTGGTACCGGTACAATTACGCATCAGCTTTTTATAGATCAAATCGAGTTCCTCCCAAAAAACTACCCAAAGGTTAAGCTGTCATCGGCTGCTATTTTGTCTAAAATAGGTGCAGTGGACAAGCAGGTTGAACTTGTATGGCAATTGCCATTGACTCCGAGTATTCGCTACGTGAAAATTTATAGATCGGAAGATAAGCTGAATTATCAGCCAATCGCAGTCTTACCGATTTATGTGCAGAAATGTCTCGATAGGGTGAACGAGTATAACAAGAGTTATTATTATAAAATAGCCTGGGTAGATTACAACTACGTAGAATCCCCATTTTCAGATGTAAAGGAAATACAGACCAAAAAGGGAACCGATGCGGAAATGTTAAGTTTTATTCGGAATGCGCACGTGAATTATTTTATTGATAATTATGATGTGAACAGTGGGATGTACCTTCCTGACCGTGGGAATCGTCAGGCTATAGTTTCAACCAATGAAACAGGCTATGCTATCCTGGGTTTGCTTGTTGCTGCTGAAAACCAACTGATGTCTAGACAAGCTTTGTTGGCCCGAATGACACGGATGGTGAAATTTTTGAGCGCTGCGCAAAATCATCAGGGCGTGTTTACTGCCTTCTATGATGGGAGATCGGGAGTACCTCACTATCGTGATTCTGTACCGACCTATGATGTAAGAGGTACTTCACATCTGATGGAGTCATTATTGATCGCCCGTGAATACTTTAGCAAAGATGATCCACAGGAGCAATCGCTACGGAAATCAATTACGGCATTATGGGAACGAATTAATTGGAGGTATTTTACTGATCCAAATAACTCGGATGTCCTTTGGAACAAGTGGTCTCCTATAGATACTACGGCGAGATCCCGTCAATTGGGTGGGTTTAACGAGAGCCTTAGTACTTATGTGCTTGCCATGTCGTCTCCAACACATCCTTTGGCTGCTTCGGCTTATACAAATGGATTTGCAACTAAACATGCGGACGGAGTAGATTTTAGTGATGAATTGAACGCTTTGGTACCAGAGATAAGGACAAAGTTGAATGATTCTCTTGCGCAAACGATAAGTAGCAATCCCCTGATCGGTAACATAGAGAATGTACCCGTTTCGATTTATTCGGACGATAAGGTTATTTTTGCTAAAAGTATCGCTGGAGGTAATCTGACGGAATCGTTGATGTCTGTTTATAGGCCATTTTTGATCATGAATCCGAAAGGGAAAGTGGATAATTTTGTGGACTATAAAAAGTATCTCTCAGACTATATACTTGCCTATAAACGAAGAGATAATGAGTTGAATATCGGAACACGATTTACGGATATCTGGGGTGTTGAACAAGCGGATAATGCTTACCAGGACCAGGGATATCTTGTAAATCCGGCCATTTCAATAGCGTCTTATCCCTTTGAAAAGGAAATCGGTTTGAAAGCTTTGCGTAAATTTTATGAGGAGTATGCAGATGTCCTGTTTACACAATATGGATTCAGAGCTTGGATCGATCTCAAAAATAATGATGTTTCCGAAAGTTACCGGGCGAGAAATCAGGCCACGATAGCTGTAATGATTGAAAATGCCAATTCAGGCATGATCTGGAAGCTGTATGAGCAAATTCCTGAAATTAAAAAGACATTGGATATGGTATATTTGAAGAAATAGATTTGTTACGATCCGATGAACGGAAAGGAGCACCTTTTTTGGTCTTTTTTCCTTATATTTACCCTGTTTAAATCGACAATAAATACGTTAAAAACGATGCTTAGAAAAATTAATTTGGGACTATTGGCCGTATGTGCAGGTTTATCATTATTTTCTTGTAAACAACAGGCTATTGTAGTAAATCCTGGAGCTGTTGTCACAAAAGATGGAACTGATGATGGTTTGAAAAATGTGAAAAAGGACTTTAATGATGCGAAAAGGACTGACGAGGGAATTAAATTCAGTATTTCGTCGGATCTATTGTTCCCAACAAATTCTTCCTATTTATCTGAAAAGGCAAAGACTGAAGTAAGTAAGCTGGCCTTAATCCTGCAAGAGAACAACAATAAAATTAAAGTTGACGGCTATACAGATGCTACCGGTACCGTCGAGTATAACCAATGGCTTTCTGATAAACGTGCTGCGTCCGTAAAAAAATTCCTTGTAGATTCGGGTGTACAAGAGTCTCGTATTACAGCAAAAGGTTTTGGCCAGTCAAATCCTGTTGGTGATAACAAGACACCGGAGGGACGTCAAAAAAATAGAAGAGTAGAAGTAACCATCTTGGATAAAAAATAAAATTATCAGGGTCTTTTTCCTGAATGGAAAGCGAGATATTTTATAAATATATCGCTTTTTTTATGCCTTAAATGGAAGCTGATCGGCTTTTTTAACGGGTTTAATCGGGTAGCTCATACCCTTATCGTTGCAATTATAATCGTCATAATATAAATATAAATCAGATTTGGAAAAACCTGTCGCCATTGAGAGAAATGAATTGTTTAAGCCTAGTTTTCGGGAAGCTATCCGGTTTTGGTTTATCCTGGGCTGGATAAGTTTTGGTGGAACGACGGGGCATATAACGATCATGCATGATTTTCTGGTGGACAAGAAAAAGTGGGTAAGCAGCAAAAAATTTTTTCGGGCGCTGAATGCCTGCATGCTGCTACCGGGACCTGAAGCACATCAATTGACCATCTATCTCGGCTGGAAATTACATGGTCTAAAGGGTGGAGTACTGGCGGGACTGTTTTTTATATTACCTTCTCTGTGTATCATATTGGGACTTAGTCTGGTGTATGTGTACTTTGGCAATTCTGCGTTTCTATCTGCACTGTTCTCTGGCTTAAAACCCGCAGTGCTGGCAATTATATTGTTCGCAACTTACAAAGTGGGACAGAAGTCATTATTGGGTACATGGCATTATATCGTCGCTTCGCTTGCTTTTTTGCTTTCTTATTTTGTCAAAGTCCCTATGCCCTGGATTATTTTGGGGGTTATCGTTCTGGGATTTTCACTTTATTTCTTAAACCCCAAGGAGGAAAAGGGTAAATCTGAACAGGAAGAAGAGGTCGATAAAGAGCGGTTTTATCACGTCAATTCCCTGGAGACAGTACCGTCAATTTCCGTACGTAAGATTTGTGTTCAGTTTCTTGCATTTTTTTTGTTGTGGTTGGGCCCATTTATGGCGCTATACCTGTTTATGCCAGATGCTACATTTTGGAAAGATCTCTCTTTCTTGTTTACAAAATCGGCGTACCTTACAATCGGGGGGTCTTATACTGTTATTCCCTATGTCGCAAATTTGGTGACGGAAAAATTTCTCTGGCTGACAAAGACACAAATGATAGACGGTTTCGCATTGGCCGAAACAACGCCGGGGCCATTGGTTATCGTGTTGGCTTATGTGGGATTTATGGCCGGATTTAATCATTTTGACCACTCCTATGCAATGGCTATGGTGGGTTTGGCGGCTACAGCTTACTTTACTTTTTTGCCCAATTTTGCATTGATCTTTATCGGTGCGCCGCTTATCGAACGCTCTCAAAAAAATAAAGCCATCCAGTATGTACTCTCCTTGGTCACCGCTTCTGTAGTAGGTGTGATTGTTAATTTAGCTTTTTATCTAGGGCAGGGAATTTTGTTTCCAACAACGTCCGGTTTGGCAAATTTGGACTGGAAGGCGTTACTTTGGGTAGCTATTTCAATTTTCCTCTTATTTAGATATCGGATCGGAATGCTGCAGCTTATACTTTTGAGCCTCGTTTACGGATTTTTACTGTACCTGTTGCCATAAACAAGAAAAGCCCATCGACTGATGAGCTTTCTTGTACCTAGGGCGGGAATCGAACCCGCACTCCCTTAACGGGAACAGGATTTTAAGTCCTGCGTGTCTACCAGTTCCACCACCTAGGCAGGTGAGCGAAAAACGAGATTCGAACTCGCGACCCCAACCTTGGCAAGGTTGTGCTCTACCAACTGAGCTATTTTCGCTTGGAATTTTTATTTCAACTTTAAAAAGAACCTCGTGTTCCTTTTTGGTGATGCAAATATAGAGCGAAAAATTAATATTGCAAAATATTTATTTACTTTATTTTGTTGTTTTTTATAACTCCTTTGAATTCAGTATAGAAAAAATTAAATCGCTTTCAAATCCTCTGGACAAAGCAAATTGATAGACTTTGTTCTTGATGATGAACGAATCTTTGTCTTTGATCTCCCGAATTTTCTTGTCAATAATATTTTCCAAGATGTGCTCATATTCATCTGGTTCGATCTGTTTGAAGGCAATTTTTATCAGCTGTTCCGAAACACGCTTTCCTTTTAAAGCTTGTTTGATTTTAATTTTCCCCCAGCCTTTCATGCGTAGTTTGCCGTTGCAATAGGCTATCGCAAAGCGTTCTTCGTTCAGAAAGTTTTCTACGATTAAATTCGCTATACAATTTTCAACGTCTGCCTCGTG
This sequence comes from Sphingobacterium sp. DR205, assembly GCF_011064245.1. Classification (NCBI taxonomy): domain Bacteria; kingdom Pseudomonadati; phylum Bacteroidota; class Sphingobacteriia; order Sphingobacteriales; family Sphingobacteriaceae; genus Sphingobacterium; species Sphingobacterium sp. DR205. Next base: position 1,315,352 of record NZ_CP049333.1, read on the forward strand.
TAGCCCCCAGCTGTAGAGTTTGTCCCTTACTTCCTGCTGGGATCTTTCCTGATAAGCACAATAGCTTTCAGCTTTTAGCTTAGCCTGACCGGGGGTCAGTATCTTTTTGTTTTTTCTATCTTCGTCGAACATATTGTCAAAATTTCAAAAATAATATGAAATAACTAAAAAAATGTTCAGTTTTGATCCAATCAAAATACAGGAGAATGTACAAAATATCGGAAATCGTCCAGATTTTACATCCTAATCGCACGTTTATCACGGATCCCAATTCTTTAGTTCAACATTTATTTTATGATAGCCGAAAGATTGTTCAGGCAGATAACGGTGTGTTTTTCGCGCTGCAGAAGAGTAGGGATGGTCATCATTATATCAAAGAGGCCTATGATAAGGGGGTAAGAAACTTTGTTCTACAACTTGACGAAGAACAGGAACAGTTATTTCCGGATGCAAATTTGATATGGGTCACCGACAGCCTCGAATCCATGCAGGTATTGGCGGCTTATCATCGGCAGAAGTTTAGCTTTCCTGTTATTGGGATCACCGGGAGCAATGGTAAGACAATAGTCAAGGAATGGTTATACCAACTGATGTCCCCGGAATATAAGATCTACCGAAGTCCCAAAAGCTATAACTCTCAATTGGGGGTAGCGCTTTCTTTATGGGGCTTATCCGATCAGTATAATCTGGCGATTATCGAAGCGGGCATTTCGGAAAAAGGCGAAATGGTTAAGCTCGAAAATATGATAAAACCAACGATCGGTCTGCTGACAAATGTAGGCGTGGCTCATAAAGCTGGTTTTGAATCAAAGGCGGAAAAGATCTACGAAAAGATAAATCTGTTCAAGGACGTTGAGACAATGATCTTTCCCAGCCGTTATGTAGAGGATATTCAACTGCCTTATCGCCCTCGGAAATTTTCATGGGGTTACGATGAGGGGCTTTCATTGGAGGTCTATTCACTCAAACAGGTGGACGATAAATTTACGGTAGCCACACTTTTCTATGGCGGGCGGACATTTGCTGTTGAGGTACCTTTTGTTGACAAAGGAAATATAGAAAATGCCATCAACTGTGTTGCGGTAATGTTGCGTTTTGGTTATGAAAGAGAGGTGATCGCATCAAGAATTAAAGAGCTGCAGCCTGTCGCCATGAGGCTTGAACTGAAGAAAGGTAAGAAAAACAGCTCTATTATTGATGATTCCTATAGTAACGATTTAGATGCCCTCCAAATTGCGCTTGAATTTTTAAATCAACAGGGACAGCATCCCCGAAAAATCCTGATTCTTTCGGATTTACCCGGGGTTAGTTTAGCGGATGAGAAAAGCTTGTCAAAACTGAAACGGCTACTTTCGGAGTACCGCTTGGATCGGTTGATCTTAATCGGGGAGATCTTGACACAAGTTGCTGATCAATTTGCTGTTCCATCGGTTTCGTATGCCAGTACCACAGCATTTTTGGATGATATCAGGTCACTTCAATTTGAAGATTCTACTGTTTTATTAAAGGGGGGACGGGAATTTCATTTTGAACGGATCAGCCGCCTATTGGTGGCAAAATCCCACGATACGGTGCTTGAGATCAACCTCAATGCAATGGAAAATAATCTGAATGTCTATCGTCAACTGTTGCCAAAACATGTGAAATTGATGTCTATGGTCAAAGCTTTTTCCTATGGGAGCGGAAGTTTTGAGATTGCAAACCTGTTACAGTTCAATAGGGTGGATTACCTTACTGTGGCATTTGCAGATGAAGGTGTCGATCTAAGGGGGGCTGGAATCACATTGCCTATTGTTGTGATGAGCCCTGACGAAAATACCTTTGAATCTATCGTTCAGTATAATCTTGAACCTGAAATTTACAGTTTTAGAGTGCTTTCTTCCTTTTTGAATTACCTGAAGGGAAGGGGGATTTCGTCCTTTCCGATACATATCAAAGTGGATACGGGCATGCATCGTCTTGGTTTTATGCCGGATGAAGTGGATAAACTGATTACTGAATTAAACTCTAGTGCTATATTGCAAGTAAAGTCGGCATTTTCCCATTTGGCTTCTGCCGGCAATAAAGAAGACAATACTTTTACTCAACAACAGATCGATCTTCTCGATCAATTTACAAGACGCCTTGAAGAAGGGCTGGGCTATTCTTTTTTACGTCATATTGCTGCAACTTCGGGCATCGAACTATGGCCGCAGGCCTATTTTGATATGGTTCGGCTCGGGATCGGACTGTATGGGATTGACGTCGAACGGCATGATCTTCCGCTTCGGGAGGTCAGTAGTCTGAAGACCAATGTAACTCAAATAAAGCACTTGGCTGCGGGAGAGACCGTTGGTTATAATCGGCATGGGGTATTGCATCGGGATAGCAAAACGGCAACGATAAAAATTGGTTATGCGGATGGATATGACAGGCGTTTTGGGAATGGTGTAGGCAAAATGATGGTTAATGGCCAGCTCGTACCAACGATAGGAGATATCTGCATGGATATGTGTATGCTTGACGTGACGGATATCGAAGTGGCAGAAGAAGATGAAGTGATTGTTTATCCGGATATTAAGCTCGCGGCAAAAGCTATCGGTACTATCCCTTACGAACTCCTGACGAGTATTTCGCAGCGGGTAAAAAGAGTATATTTTTATGAATAATAAAGGATATTCTGCATTTTTGTATAAATATATTTGATTTTCTAACTCATGCTCGGTAAATTATTCAGGGGATTTATTAATTATTTAATTCGAGGTATTCTCGTTGTTGTGCCATTGGCAGGCGCTGTTTTTCTGATCGTATGGGTTTTTGCATCGATTGACTCAGCGCTGAACCTGACAGAACATTTTCTACAGGACGAAAAGGGACATCCTTTATATATTCCCGGAATCGGAATCTTAACTGTGATCCTTATCCTTGTTCTGGCTGGCGTGATATTTACGAATTTTGTGACCGACCCGATCAAAGTATGGATCAACCATCAAATCAAGAGAATACCACTCTTAAATACCCTGTACACGTCAATAAAGGATTTTACGGAAGCCTTTGTTGGGGATGCTAAGAAATTCAATGAGCCTGTGCTGGTCACCGTTAATGAGTTCGGGCTCAAGAAGATCGGTTTTCTGACACAGCATGATTTAAAAAGTTTAGGTCTTGAAGATGAGGTTATGGTTTATTTCCCGTATTCTTACTCTTTTGCCGGTCAGGTTGTTATTATTAGTGCGGATAAGGTCAAAAAATTAGATATGTCGCCCACCGATGCAATGAAACTTGTTGTCTCCGGGGGTGTCAGTGGTATTGAGCATTCGTAGGCTAATGTTAGCAATAAGAAAGGGCTGGAATTTTAAATTTCCAGCCCTTTCTTATTGGTTGTAAAACTGTTGCATTGATTTATACTAGGACTTCCTTTGGCCTAAAGTTGGATTCACAGGTGGAATGGGAATGTAGCCATCATCTCCGGGAACTTTTGGAAATTCGTGTTGTTCCCATTTATTCCTGGCGATTTTTAAGGTTTCGATGTCAGAAGCGACAAAATTCCAGTCGATGTAGCGTTGTTCAGGAAAGGGTTCACCGCCAAAGATATATACGGAGGTGCCTGCTTTCATTTCGAACTCACATAACTTGGCATCCTTTGCAACCAAAATTTGCTTTGGACCAAACTCCTGGCCTTCAGCCTGTACTGAGCCATGAAGAATATACAAACCGCTTTCGCCATAGAGATGTTCGCCCAGTTTAATGCGGGAATCCTTTTCCGCTTTAATTTCAATAAGATATAAAGGGCTGTAAACCGGTACTTCTGAACGATGGCTGTTGATTTCGCCAGCAATCAGGCGATAACTTACACCGTCTTCGGTCCAATGCGGAAGCTGTGGTTCTTCGATATGAACGAAGTTGGGTTCCATCTGTTCCAGATCCTTAGGCAAAGCGACCCAGATCTGTAAGCCATGGAGGTCATGTTGCGTAGACCGTAGGTAATCCGGGGTGCGCTCGGAATGGGTTACTCCTTTCCCGGCTGTCATCCAGTTTACCGCTCCGGGTTTTATTTCAACGGCATTGCCTAAACTATCGCGGTGCATGATACTTCCCTCAAAGAGATAAGTTAACGTGGATAATCCGATATGAGGGTGTGGAGCAATATCCATGAAGTGAGGCTCGGAGATGGTGTCAGGCCCCATATGGTCAATAAATATAAACGGACCGACCATACGTTTTTGTCTGAAAGGAAGTAGTCTCCCTACCAAGAAATTGCCTATATCTGCGGCTCTTTCTTCAATCACTATTGCAATATTTGACATAATGTTTCCTTATTTTTGTGTGTTTATTCTAAAGCAATTTAAGAAATGTCAGGTATAATTGATCGTATTCTAGGTAAAAAGTCTGTAAGAAATGAGGTGGCAATGGCGCTATCCAATAGATTGTCATTTGAGAACAGCCAATGCGACCGTTTTCTGCTGACGAAGGCCCTGACGGAGGATGCGGCATCGGAAACGGAATATATGCTGTTTCAAAAAAAGCTATTGCTTTTGGAATTGGATAAACAGCAGGCTATCGAAGCTGAGCTGGACTTGCTGTCGCAATATATCGCAATGGTCAATATGTTGATGCCTGCTGGTTTTTTACTCAAATGGGAAAATCGTTTTCAGCCGGAAAAAGAGCTGCTGCTGCCCCCGCTGATCTTATTTCCCATGGTGCAACATGCCGTAACAAACGGATATAATGGTATGTCTTCCCATCCCATCCGGGTTCGTCTCTCAGGATCTTCGAAAGTGCTGCTATTTGAGGTCAGCCATCGTGCAAACCATTATCTGGAGGGCCAATTTAAGCATACCTTGATTGAAGATTTTCAGAATAGACTCGAGTTTCTTTTTCCAGAACGACATAGTTTGCTCTTGAATAGCAACAGCAATACCTGCCGCGCTACACTCACAATTCATTTCTAGATAACCCCAAAATGCTTTAAGGCATTCCAGATGCCGTTGCTGTCTACATCGTCGGTAATATAGTCCGCGATTTCCTTTACTTCGGGATTCGCATTTCCCATAGCTATACCAATCTGTGTGTGGGCAAGCATGGTAATGTCATTTCCTCCATCACCAAAAGACATGGTTTCGGAAAGCTCAATACCGAAATGTTTTAGAAAAACATCTATACCTACTTTTTTACTTTGTCCCATCGGGTTAACATCGGCAAAAATGGGCGTCCAACGGGAAGCAACAGAGTTGGGCATAACATTTTCCATAAACTCAGCTTCTTGTTCCGGGTTGATAAATACATTGACCTGCATGACGGATCCCAGATCAAAGTTGTCTTCATAGTTGCGTATCGGCGGGGTTTTTACGTTAACTTGCTGATACATCCTGAGTACTTCGGGCGTAACCTGATTTAAGGAGATCTCTTTGTCTGACATAAATGAAAACGTGAGTTCGGGATGATACTTTGCGTAATTAAGTAATGAACGGATGTCTTCTTGAATAATACTATTTTTATAAATAACCTGTTCATCTTTGGTGACGCAGTATCCGCCATTGAAAGTGATAAAACCGTCGAAGTCAAGGTAACGGATATGTCCTAATTGATTAAAGGACCGGCCGGTAGAAACTAAAACTTTTATATTTTTTTCTTTTAATAATTGAAATGCCTGCTGTGTGGAGTCGGGGACTTGATGTGTTTTGAAACTTAACAGTGTCCCATCTATATCAAAAAAAATCGCTTTAATCATAGAAATTGGAGTCAAATCCAAATATAATAAATAACTGGGATAGTGTCGTAGGTACAATATTAAATAGCTGTTATGATTGTGTGGGATTCAATGCTTTTTTGCCTGTTAAGCTTTTTTTGAAGTACTCTGCTTTTTTCCTAAATCTGTGAAGATGCTTAAAAGCAGTCATTCCGAATGGCTGTCAAAGGGTCTGCTCAAATAGCTGCGGGAGCCAGCGATAAGAGCTGTGGACCATTTGTGTAAATTAATTTTTAGATTGGCAAATTTGGTGATGCCAGACATCTGCGGTGGTCGATAAAAGCAGATTTTATGCTGTTATTTTTCGCAAAAATCTGACAGAATGTTCCCTAAGAATTTCGTAAATTTCAAGTTCAAATAAATGTAAATTTGATTACATTTAACGTATTGTATTAAAGAGGTTTAGAAATTTATGTATATTATTTTCGATACAGAGACAACGGGTTTGCCAAAGCGTTGGGACGCGCCAATTACGGACACGGATAATTGGCCGCGTTGTATCCAGCTGGCATGGCAGATTCACGATGAGATGGGAAATTTGGTCGAACATCAGGATTTTCTGATTAAACCCGATGGATTTGATATACCCTATGACTCTGAAAAAATACACGGTATATCTACCGCATTGGCTGAAGAACAGGGGGTGCCACTACAGGTTGCTCTTGAAAAATTCAATGCAGCGTTAAATAAAGCGAAATTTGTTGTTGGGCAGAACATTGGTTTCGACCTCAATATCATGGGCTGTGAGTTCTATCGTTATAGTATGGATTCCAAAATGGCGAGTATGCCTGTTTTGGATACCTGTACCGAGGTGACTGCGGATCTGTTGAAAATTCCGGGTGGACGTGGTGGTCGGTATAAACTGCCTAATCTGACCGAATTACACTCCTATTTGTTTGGGGTTCCGTTTGCTGAGGCCCACAATGCAACGGCCGACGTTGAGGCGACAACACGTTGTTTTCTGGAGCTGGTCAGAAGAGAGGTCTTTACGGCCGAGGAACTTCAGGTGGATACGGGGTATTTTGTGGATTTCAAAACGAGTAATCCCGGTCCTGTTCCTACTGCTGGACTTAAACATATTAATCTTAAAGCGGCCTCTGATGAGATCAGAAAACGTGCTACGCCAGACGAAGTTAGTGTTGTCGTAGATGCAGATGCCTTATCCGCCCTTAAGGAAGCAAAATTTGCTCACTTACATAACCATTCACAGTTTTCTATTCTACAGTCGACCATGTCGTATGACAAGTTGGTTTCGGCTGCGGTCAAAGACAATATGCCTGCCGTTGCTCTTACCGATCATGGAAATATGATGGGGGCATTTGAATTTGTTTCTAGGGTCATCAGTCATAATAAAGAGGTGGAGGCACAAAATGCCGAAGCAGTCGAAAATGGGCAGGAACCTACCGGTCAGATTCTAAAACCTATTGTAGGTTGTGAATTCTTTGTTTGTGAAGACCATAAAGATAAAACCCGAAAGGATAACGGTTACCAGATTGTGCTGTTGGCAAAGAATAAACGTGGTTATCATAACCTAGCCAAGTTAGCTTCTTTTGCTTATACCGCAGGATTCTATTATGTCCCCCGCATAGACAAAAATCTCATTCTACAATATAAAGAGGATGTGATCGTACTTTCGGGAAACCTCCAGGGAGAGGTGCCTAGCAAGGTGCTAAATATTGGTGAAAATCAGGCGGAGGAAGCTTTGCAATGGTGGAAGGAACATTTTGGAGATGATTTCTATCTTGAGTTAATGCGGCATGGACAAGAAGATGAGGATAGGGTCAACCAAACTCTATTGAAGTTTGCCCGTAAATATGCTATTAAAGTTGTAGCAACCAATAATACCTATTACGAAAAGAAAGGGGATGCACACGCCCATGATATCCTGTTATGCGTGAAGGATGGCGAGAAACTTTCCACGCCCAAAGGGAGAGGGCGGGGCTTCCGGTTCGGTTTGCCCAATCAGGAGTATTATTTTAAATCTTCTGAAGAAATGAAAAGCCTGTTCAAAGATTTACCTGAAGCAATTCTCAATATACAGGAGATCGTGGATAAGGTAGAGGTCTTTAAATTGAACAGGGATGTCCTCTTGCCCAAATTTGATATACCCGAGGAATTCCAGGTTGCAGAAGATAATGAGGACGGGGGGAAAAGAGGGGAAAATAAATATCTCGCCCACTTATGTTATGTAGGTGCCGAGAAACGCTACGAGGAAATAACGGATGATATTCGAGAACGTCTGGATTTTGAATTGGCGACGATCGAAAAAACGGGATATCCGGGATACTTTTTGATTGTACAGGATTTTATTGCTGCAGCACGTGATATGGGTGTTTCTGTTGGGCCCGGTCGGGGATCTGCGGCGGGATCTGCCGTCGCGTACTGTCTGGGGATTACAAATATTGACCCCATAAAATACGATTTGCTATTTGAGCGTTTTTTAAATCCCGACCGTGTATCCATGCCTGATATTGATATTGACTTTGATGATGAGGGACGTGGACGGGTGATGCAGTATGTGATCAATAAATATGGCGCAAGTCAGGTGGCCCAGATCATTACTTACGGTACGATGGCCGCGAAGTCTTCGATTAAAGATACCGCACGTGTGCTTGACCTGCCTTTGGGCGATGCGAATGAAATAGCCAAACTGATTCCCAATCTGAAGCTTTCCAAAATCTTTACGCTGGATGAGGCAGGTCTAAAGGAAAAATTGCGAACGGAGGAGATCGAGGCGGTCAACCGGTTAAAGTCAATCGCTGACGGTGCCGGACTTGAAGCTGAGACGATCCGTCAGGCACGTGTATTGGAAGGCTCTGTCCGAAATACGGGTATTCATGCCTGTGGTGTGATCATTACACCGGATGATATCACGAATTTCGTTCCTGTTTCTTTGGCCAAGGATTCCGACCTGTATGTGACACAGTTTGATAACCACGTCGTTGAAAGTGCTGGACTATTGAAAATGGACTTTTTGGGATTGAAGACCCTGACGCTTATCAAGGATACTGTTGAGAACGTTAAATTAAGTCATGGTATCGTGTTAGATCCGGATAAATTTCCGATAGATGATGTGTTGACTTACGAGCTTTTCCAGCGTGGAGAAACAATCGGGGTATTCCAATATGAATCTCCGGGGATGCAAAAATATATGCGCGATCTGAAACCAACGGTATTTGCCGATTTGATTGCGATGAATGCTTTATATCGTCCGGGACCAATTGAGTATATCCCGAGTTTTATCAAGCGTAAGCATGGAATAGATCCTATTGTATATGATTTGGATGCCTGTGAGGAATATTTAAAAGAAACCTACGGCATTACGGTATATCAGGAACAGGTAATGCTTTTATCCCAAAAGCTTGCGGGTTTTTCTAAAGGTGATGCCGATGTTTTGCGTAAAGCGATGGGTAAGAAGCAAAAGGCTGTACTTGATAAAATGAAGCCGAAGTTTGTTTCACAGGCTGAAGAGAAAGGACACAACGCGAAAGTACTGGAGAAAATCTGGACTGACTGGGAAGCTTTTGCCAGTTATGCCTTCAATAAATCCCACTCCACCTGTTATGCATGGGTGGCTTATCAGACTGCTTATTTAAAGGCGCATTTTCCGGCGGAATATATGGCAGCGGTACTTTCCAATAATATGAATGATATCAAGCAGGTGACATTCTTTATGGAGGAATGTAAGCGTATGGGCTTGGAGGTATTGGGGCCTGATGTAAATGAATCTTACTATAAATTTACGGTCAACGAACGTGGAGCGATTCGCTTTGGTATCGGTGCTGTCAAGGGAGTCGGTGCCGGTGCGGTAGATGCTATTGTGCAAACGAGAAAGTCTGGATTGTATAAATCTGTTTTTGATATGGCTAAGCGCATAGATCTACGTGCGGTCAATAAAAAAGCTTTTGAGAGTTTGGCGTATGCCGGTGGTTTTGATAGTTTCGAAAGTACACATCGTGCGCAGTATTTCCATGTCGAGGATAATTCAACAGGGATGGAAAAGGCGATTCGGTTTGGGCAACGCTATAAAGAAAATGAAAACTCGGCACAGGCAAGCTTGTTTGGTGCGGGTGAGGCTGCGGAGCTGCCGGAACCTGTGCTGGCGCCTTGCCCACAATGGGGATTGATCGAAAAGCTTAAATACGAAAAAGATGTTATTGGTATTTACCTGACTAGTCACCCCTTGGATACCTATCGGTTTGAAATTGAACATTTCTGCCATAATCCAGTGTCTGATCTGTCGTTGATCAATAAAGCTAAGGCTGCTGAGGTGGATGAGGAAACTCTGCTGGAGTTTAACCGTATTAAAAATAAAGAATTGGTTATCGGTGGAATTATAGCCTCGGCAAACCACCGGTTGACCAAAAATGGTAAGCCCTTTGCTTCATTTATAATCGAAGATTATAGTGACTCTTATGATATGGCGGTGTTTGGCGAAGAGTATGTGAAATTAAAAGGATATTTACAGGAAGGTTATTTTGTTCAGTTGCGTGGGTTGGTTCAGGAGCGTTTTAGGCAGGTCGGAAATTGGGGCTTTGAGTTGAGAAGTGTGCAGTTGCTTTCAGAGCTTCGTGAAAAAATGGCAAAGAGTTTTACAATTAATATTCCTTTACCAAAGCTGAATGAAGAATTCTTGGATGGGATTAAAGAAATCTTAGCACAGAATGAGATTGAAGGTGTTGTGCCAAATTGTCAATTGAAATTTAAAATCTGGGATCCCCAAGATGAAATCTCTGTCGAAATGCCAGCTAAAAGTCTAAAAATAAACCTTACAAATGAGTTTTTGGACTGTATAGATAAGTTTGAAGGTATTAATTACCGATTGAATTAGTTTGGATTAGATTTTGTGTAATTAAGATTACAATTACATTGACAGTTGTTACTATCTTTGTTTATTGATTTTAGCAATTAAGTAGTATCATAAATATAACTTCGGTTTATAAAATTAAAAGATTATGGCATTAGAAATTACAGATAGCAACTTCGAAGAAGTTGTTTTGAAAGCGGACAAACCCGTATTAATTGATTTTTGGGCAGAATGGTGTGGTCCATGTCGTATGGTAGGTCCTGTTGTTGAAGAGCTGGCTAAAGATTATGAAGGTAAGGCTGTGATAGGAAAAGTAAACGTGGATGAAAATCCAGAAATTTCAGTTCGTTACGGTATCCGTAATATTCCTGCTTTATTGTTCTTCAAAAATGGAGAAATCGTAGATAAACAAATTGGAGCGGTTCCAAAATCAGTTTTAAATGAGAAATTAGAGAAACAATTAGCGTAATAATTCGTTTTTAATAAAAAAGACCTGAAATATTTTTATTTCAGGTCTTTTTTTTGTTTTTATCACTTTATTTTTGTTTTTGTTTTGATTTTATTAAAGTTTTTTGTGCGTGTTTTACCTATGTATTCAGTTTTGTCGTGTTATTTGGTGTTTTTAATATGTTTTTTATGGTTTAAAATCTATTTTATCAAAATAAAATAGATTTTATTTTGATAAATGGATATTTTTTACTTCTTTTGAATATGAAAACGGAGGAAAAACGAATATTTGATTGAATTATTTGTTTTATTTTATGTTTTTTGTTGATATTTTGATATAAATAAAGATTTTCCCTTTCAAATACCCTAGATTATGCCTCGCGTTGTTCTCAGCAGCGCGAGTTTTTTGTTTTTAAGGTAAGGTAAGGTAAGGTAAGGTAAGGTAAGGTAAGGTAAGGTAAGGTAAGGTAAGGTAAGGTAAGGTAAGGTAAGGTAAGGTAAGGTGCAAATAAAAGCGGCTATCCATTGGGATAGCCGCTTCTTTATCTTATACTAAATAATAAGCTTATTCAGCTACTACTTCGAAAGGAACTTGAACTTTAACTTCTTTGTGTAAGTTTAAGTTAGCGATATATTCGCCGATTTCTTTAGGTTCAACTTCGAATGTAATACGACGACGATCTACGTCAAAACCTTTTGCTTTCAATGCATCAGCAATCTGGATGCTATTTACTTTACCGAAGATTTTACCAGATTCACCTGCTTTAGCGCCGATTGAAAGTTTTACAGCTTCCAATTTACCAGCTAATTCAGTAGCGTCTTTTTTGATTTTATCTTGTTTGAACTGAGCTTGTTTGATGTTCTCAGCTAAAACTTTCTTTGCAGATTCAGTCGCTTGAATAGCAAATCCTTGGGGGATTAAGTAGTTACGACCGAAACCTGGTTTTACATTAACGATATCGTTTTGCTCACCTAAGCCTTTGATATCTTGTTTTAAAATTACTTCCATTTTCTATCGTCCTCCTTATTTAATTGCATCAGCTAAGTAAGGTAACAAACCGATGTGACGAGCACGTTTAACAGCTTGAGCTACTTTACGTTGAAATTTCAAAGATGTACCAGTTAAACGACGAGGTAAGATTTTACCTTGATCATTTACAAATTTCATCAAGAAGTTAGCATCTTTATAATCGATATATTTGATACCATTCTTTTTGAAACGACAGTATTTTTTACGGTTGTCCTCTACTTTAGGAGCAGTTACGTATTGGATATTTTCGTTAGCCATTAGTTTGCGCCCTCCTCAGTTTTAGTTTCAGCTTTTTTGTTGAATGCACCGCTACGTTTTTTCTCGTTGTAAGCTCTAGCATGTTTGTCTAAACTTACAGTCAAGAAACGCATAATGCGCTCATCACGTTTGTATTCAACCTCTAATTTGTTGATTAATTCACCTGGAGCCTTGAATTCAGTTAAGTGATAAAATCCAGTAGATTTTTTCTGGATTGGATACGCTAATTTTTTCAAACCCCAATTGTCTTCAGCGACAATCTCGGCTCCGCCTTCTGTTAAGATGTTTTTGAATTTTGCGATTACTTCTTTCGCAGCATCTTCAGAAAGCAACGGGGTAAGAACGATTACAGATTCGTACTGTTGCATTTTGTTAATTAATTTTGTTATTTAAAATTCCACATTTGTGGAAGTGCAAAGGTAGGTATTATATTGTTATATTGCAACGCCTTAAAATAAAAAAGTTTAGATCTGCGGGGAGATCTAAACTTTTTCTGTGACGACAAATTAACCGCTTAGTTTAATTTGCTCATTTCTTCTTTTATGGCGGCCTGTGTTTTTTCACTGACACTTACCAATGGTAGGCGTAAAATATCGTTACCGATACCCAATTTTTTAAGGATGTATTTAACACCAGCCGGATTTCCTTCTACAAAACAAAGATCTGTTATCTGCAGTAAATCGTTATGTATTGTTCTTGCGCTAGCATAATTGCCTTCTGCACATAATTTTGCCAGTGTAGCAACACGCTTTGGAAATGCATTTCCAACAACAGAAATAATACCCGCCGCACCGAGTGCCATCATCGGTAAAGTGACCGGATCGTCGCCGGAGATCAATAGAAAATCTGTCGGTTTGTCCCGTAAGATCTCGCTGAATTGGGCAAAATTGCCGGAAGCTTCTTTTATTGCAACAATATTTGAAAAATCATTGGCCAGGCGCAACGTTGTCTGTGCGGTCATATTACTGCCCGTACGGCCCGGTACATTATATAATATAACAGGCAGTGGAGAAACTTGTGCGATAGCTTTATAATGTTGGTAAATTCCCTCCTGTGTTGGTTTATTATAATAAGGAGACACAGATAAAATAGCACAGAAACCGGTCGGATCAAACGCTTTGATCTGTTCTATAATCTCTGCCGTATTGTTGCCGCCTATACCAGCCACCAAAGGAAGTCTACCGTTCACGCGCTTGACAGTGAAATCCCAGATACGCTTTCGTTCTTCTTTAGTCAATGTGGCAACTTCTCCAGTTGTACCTAAAGAAACCAAATAATCCATACCCTCGTTAATTTGCAAGTCAATGAGTTGACCTAATGCCTCGAAATCAACAGATTCATCTGAGTTGAAAGGAGTGACCAATGCTACTCCTGCGCCGTGAAGCTCGTTCATCTTGTTTTTGTATTTATATAAATTTAATTAAAAAATCCTATTTGGAATGAATAAGGTCTAATAGATCTTGCTCATTAATCATCGGGATGCCCAGTTTCTCTGCCTTCGCTAATTTGGAAGGCCCCATTTTATCTCCTGCCACCAGATAATTCAATTTTGCAGAAATGGAGGAGAGCATTTTCCCCCCATTGCTCTCGATTAATTCCGCTAGCTGTTCTCTGGAATAATCTGCAAATACACCTGAAATCAAAAACGTTTTTCCGCTGAGATTTTCACTGGCTAGAATAATTTCCCTTTCTTCAATTTCCAGCTTTAAGCCATAATGTCTTAAGCTAATGAGCTGTTGCTGATGAATGGGGTTGTCCAGATATTCTTTGACACTTTCAGCGATGCGGCGTCCGATATCCTGAACACCCTCGATTTCTTCTGTAGATGCCTGAGCAAGGGCATCAATATTCTTAAAATGCTGCGCTAGTTTTTTTGCGATTGTTTCGCCGACATGACGTATTCCCAACGAGAATAATACCTTCTCAAAGGGTTTTTCTTTTGATTTTTCTATGCCTGCCAGCATATTGTCGATTGACTTTTGACCAAAGCGCTCCAATTGTTGTAAGTCTTCTTGATGGTCCTTTAGGCCGTAGATGTCAACAATGTTATGCAATAGTCCTTTTCTGAAGAAAGTCTCCACCGTCTCGTCGCCCATACCCTCGATATCCATCATTTTACGTCCGATAAAATGTTGCATTTTACCAACGATCTGTGGTGGACATCCCGTTTCATTGGGACAGTAATGCACGGCTTCGCCCTCTTGTCTAATTAATGTTGTGCCACATTCCGGACAGCTGTCCGGGTAGATGAAAGCTGTTGTATCCGGCAATCTTTTTTCAAGGTTGACACCAATGATTTTAGGGATAATTTCGCCTCCTTTTTCTACATAGACGGTATCGCCCTGATGTAAATCTAAACGGGCAATTTCATTGGCGTTATGCAAAGAGGCGCGTTTGACCGTCGTTCCTGCTAACAGGACAGGTTGGAGATTTGCTACAGGTGTGACTGCGCCGGTACGCCCTACTTGGTAGCTAATGGTATTGAGTGTTGTCTCAACACGTTCCGCTTTGAATTTATAGGATATCGCCCATCTTGGGTTCTTCGCCGTAAAACCTAAATCTTCCTGTTGGGCATAATCATTCACTTTGATAACGATACCGTCGATTTCATAGCCGAGATTATGTCGTTCGGTGTCCCAATAGTCAATGAATTCAAAGACATCTGCCAGTGAATTACATTTTTTTGTGTGTTCACAGACATGAAATCCCCAGCTTTTCACATGTGCTAAGCTGTTCCAGTGATCATGAAATAGGTTGGTTCTATTGTCGCAGTATAAAAAGTACAGAAAACAATCTAAAGGTCTTTTGGCTACCTCCGCGGAATCCTGAAGTTTTATTGTGCCCGAAGCAAAATTGCGTGGATTGGCATAAGTCTGTTCCGCGTTCTCTTCGCGTTCTTTATTCAGGCGAAGGAACGCAGATTTATGCATAAATATCTCGCCCCGGATTTCAAACTGGCTAGGATAGTCACCCTCTTTGAGTCTGATCGGAATGGATCGGATCGTTTTGATATTGTTTGTCACCACATCACCTTGAGTTCCATCCCCACGGGTAACTGCTTTTTTGAGTAGTCCATTTTCATATGTTAGGCTTATGGAAAGCCCGTCGAATTTTAATTCACAAACATACTCAAACTGATCGCCAATGATCTTTCGGATCCGTTGATCAAAATCAAAAAGCTCCTCTTGGCTGTAGGTATTGCCCAACGAAAGCATGGGCCAACGATGTTTCTCTGTTTTGAATTTGGAGGTGATGTCACCCCCAACGCGTTGTGTGGGAGAGTTAGGATCAGCGAACGCTGGATATTGACGTTCCAGTGCTTCGAGTTCCTTTAGCTTGAGATCGAAGTCATAATCTGAAATAAGACTATCTGCCAATACATAGTATTGATAGTTATAATGATTGAGTTCTGCTGTTAAGTCTTTTATCTTTTTTTCAATATCCATCACCGACATGTTGCAAAATTACAAATAAAAAGTACGTTTAAATAAAATAAATAAAGAATCTTGTTGATAAGAGTGCCTTATTTTTAAAATGCGTTTTTGTGCATTTTATGTTTAGAAGGCTCAATACCCTATTTAAAATCTTTCGGATTTAATTGCGAAAATTTATGTTTATTATTCGCGTAAAAATCAATAATGACAGAATTATTATACAGCCCTTTCTGATTTTCTGTCGCCTGATATTTCTTTCGTTTTCTAGCATTTTTGAAAATATTCAGGAAGAAATACTGATGGGCACGGCTGATCGCCCAGGCATCTTTCGGCTTTCGGTCAATGAGAAATTTCATCAATGCGGCAAAATCAAACCAGAGGCGCAGGAAAATTATCCAAATTGCTTTACCCAAAGGTAGATTCTTTTGCAACATAACCAGATTATTCCTAAAATTCAAATAGGTCTTCTTGGGGTTGCTCGCATTTAATGTGCCACCACCGACATGGTAAACGACAGATGTCGGGCAGTAGCCAATAGCATAGCCCATTTTTTTTAACCGCCAGCATAGATCAATTTCCTCCATATGGGCAAAAAAATCCTCATCTAAACCATTTGCTTCTTTCCAGGCTTTTTCCCGAATAAAAAGTGCAGCGCCCGATGCCCAGAAAATTTCAGATTCCTGATCATATTGACCATGATCTTCCTCGACTTCATGCAAAATTCTTCCTCTACAGAATGGAAAGCCAAAGTAGTCCATATAACCTCCGGCGGCACCGGCATGCTCAAATTTCTCTTTACTATGGAAGGAAAGGATCTTGGGCTGTGCGGCCGCAATATTCGGGTTGCTTTCCATATAAGCAACAACCGGTTCTATCCAGTTTTGAGATACTTCCACATCCGAATTCAGCAAGATATAATAATCTGCATCTACACGTTCCAGGACCTTGTTATAACCTCCGGCAAAACCATAATTCTTGTCGTTTTCAAGAATGGTAATGGTGGGATAGTACTGCTTGACGAATAAAATAGAGTCATCATCCGATGCATTGTCTCCAATGACGAACTCAATATTTGGATAAGAACTGTTGTAGACAGAAGGTAAGAATTTCTCCAGGAAGAAACGACCATTCCAGTTCAGTATGACAACAGCTACTTTTGGTAATTTACTCATTTTCTACGTTTCCTTTTCCAGCGATTATGCGACCAAAGCCAATATTCGGGATTTTCACGAATCATTTGCTCGGCAAAGCGATTGTGTAAATCGGTTATTTCATGTTCGGCAAATTCAGAAGGGTCTTCCACCAAAGTCACAAACTTACAGAAATATTGTCCTCTTTTTGCCTTTCGGCCAATATAACAAAATACAACAGGGGCTTTGCTTATTCTTGATAGCCGCTCAGCTCCCGTATAGACCAATGTTTCCTGGTTCAGCCAATTGATAAAATAATCAGAGTCTGAATATAATGGGGTCTGATCAGCGACCAGCATACTAACATTGGGCTGCCCTTTTAATTTGACGATATGTCTAAGAATTTGTTTCATTGGAACCATTTCCGCGCCAAAGCGACCCCGCATGGTATTATATACCGTATCGATATCTTTGTTATTTAGTGGCTTATAAACTATCAGGGTTGGGAAATCAGTAATCAGACTCAAGCGATGAATTCCAAGTTCCCAATTGGCATAATGTGAGGTGACTCCAATTACATTTTTTCCGGCAGCGAGATGACGGACTAATTCTTCCTCATTATCCAAAGTCATTTTTTTTCTGACCTCAGCAGCGGTAATTGTTTTTAATTTGATGGATTCTACAAGTAAGTCCGGAAAAAAGCGATAGAATTTTTTTGCGATTGCTAGTCGTTCGGCATCGCTCTTTTCAGGAAAAGCATTTTCTAAATTTTGAAATACAATATTCTTTCTATATCCGATAATGTAATAAAGAATATAATATAGCCCATCGGAAATCAAATATAGAAACCAATAGGGGAGAAGAGAGATGATATAGATTAATGCGCTTAACGCTTTTTGTTTCATGCTATAGCTAAAATTCCCAGTAGTATTTTACAAATATCCTTAATTTAAGTTATTTTTGCGTCACTTATAACAAAAATCATCAGTTTTTATGGAATCGCAGTTATTACTTCCAGCATGTTATCTTCCGCCGATATCTTATTTTCATACCATACAGGAGCATAATCTTCCGCTTGTCATCGAAAAATACGAACATTTTCAAAAACAAAGCTATCGCACAAGGGCCCGTATTGCTTCTGCCAATGGGGTGCAGGATCTAATCGTTCCGATCCAACATGGCAACAAAGATCGGGTTCCGATGAAAGATATCCGGATCAGTTATGAATTTGACTGGCAACGTTTACATTGGTTGAGTATTCAGACAGCTTACAGAAGCTCTGCGTATTTTGAATATTATGAAGATGATTTTAGCCGCTTCTATCACGGAAAATTTGATTACCTGTTGGACTTTAATGTGGCGCAACTGGAACTTATACTCAAGTCAATTAAGCTACGAAGAACACTTTCCTTTACAGAGGAATATCGCATAAATGATTCGGCAATAGTTGACTATCGTGAAGTGATACATCCAAAAAAGGAAAGCATACTGGTTGCTCCCAAAGAATATTATCAGGTTTTCCTGGACAAGAACGGTTTTTATCCGGATTTGAGTATTATTGATCTTTTGTTTAATCAGGGGCCTCAATCCAAAAGTTATCTTTAAAATATTTTTTAGAGCTTGAACATTATGCGTTTAATATTGTTCTTATTCAGTATTAAACGCTTTTAAATGAAAAGATTTCTTCTTGCTTTCATTCTTCTTTTGTTGTTGAGCATGGATACCTATGCTCAGGGCGGTGTTGACACGATTCATTACCGAAAAGTTTATTATTGGGGAACAACTGGAATGGGTTTCCCCATTGGCAAGACCAAAGATATACTTTCCCCTAAATTTTCAGGTAGCATTGGTTTGGATATCTCCCTCAAAAACTCGATGTTTTTTGTCTCCCCGACATTGTATACTTTGTCATTCAAATACAAGCAACGTCTGCCTGATCCCGATTTTGCCTATCGTATCGAAGATGCAAATACGAACTTTTATACCTTTGCTTTTTCAGGTGGCGTGCGCAAACAGATGCGCAGGCTGAATGTTTACGGCTTCCTGGGACCGGGGGTTGGATTGACCAGTGAGCCCCGTGCGAATGTGCTGATCGATGAGAAACTCGTTAAGATGGAAAATAAAAATCATTTTAATCTGTCGAGTAAATTAGGTGCTGGAGCTGATTATAAATTTAACGGCTTTTTTCTTGGCTTGGAATTGGGTTACCTGCATAATTTTAGAAAAATACAGCATACACCCGTCAATATTTTTACCGTAATGATTGGCCTGAAATCAGATATCACACAAATTGGTGATAGAGTTATTGACGTGATTGGCATAGATGGTTCCATTAGTGGGAAAAAAGAGAAAAAATAGTGCGGTTACTTTAATACCTGAATCGTATCGCCGATATGGGCCTCAGCATCAGTGCCCATTTTCTTTACTTTTTCTGTTTGTTCAATGGCAACGGCAAATGCCGAAGGGACAATACCTGCACCAAATTTGATCGCATAAAATTTGGTAAATTCTGCTCCAAAGTAAAGTATCGCGGCTGAATAATAGATCCACAATAACATGATGATGATCGAACCAGCTGCACCATAGAAACTTGCCGTGGAAGAAAGGTTGAGATAAAGCGAGATACCGTAGCGGCCCAACATAAAAAGAAGCCCGGTGAAAATCGCCCCGCCGAGCATATCACGGAATTTGACCTTAGCATCGGGCAGAAACGAAAAGATAAATCCAAAAAGTATAACAATAACAGAAAATGTGATGCCGGTATTGACCCAAGATATCAGGGCAATCGGGATGATGGGAAAATAAGTCATGACCAAATTGGTCACCGCAACGATAACCCCATTTATCATCAGGGAAGCAATTAACAAAAAGCCTAAAGCGATCACGATGGAAAAGGAAATAAGTCTATTAATGATCAGTTTTAACCATCCTTTCTTGGGTTTGGGCTTTACTTTCCAGATGTTGTTTATTGAATCTTGGATATCTACAAACAAAGTTGTGGAGGAAATGACCAGGGTGACAATACCGATTGTGATCCCCATATTGGATTTATTTTCAAAAGTAATTTTCTGAAGATAGGACTGAATCTGCGTGGTCACATCTTGCCCAAAAAGTACCATGACCTCTTCGAGTACCTGATCCTGTGCGGAAGAACCACTTTCAAGATGTTCTCCATAAAAGAAACCGATACACCAAATGACGATCATCAGCAAGGGGCCTATGGAAAAGATTGTATAATAAGCCAGTGATGCACTTTTCTTCATGCATTTGTCATCATTGAATCCATTGAAGGCGTCAATCATGACTTGCCAAATATTTTTCCAGTATCCGAATGTAAATAGATCTTTTAGTGTAACCTGCTTCATAATAAGATTATCCGCTCCAATAATCGTGCAAATTGTTATTCTTGATTCTGCTCTACATACAATTTGTCGATCGCAGCTTCATTCTCTTTTAAAATAACTTTTCGTTTCAAACTCAATTTTGGGGTCAACTGCCCCTCATTTATTGTCCATTCTTTTGGTAGAAGGATGAATTTCTTGACAATCTCCCAATGGCCAAAGTTACTTGATAATCGGTTTATTTCATCTTGATATTTTTGAATAACTTCTGGATTTTTGATGATTTCTTCATTGGAATTACTGGATATCCCTTTTTGAGCAGCCCATTTTGAAAGGACATCAAAGGCGGGAACGATCAGTGCGCTTGGAAATTTTTTGTTTTCACCGATCACCATGACCTGTCCGATCATGGTGGATTCCATTAATTTATTTTCGATAGACTGGGGGGCAATGTATTTTCCGCCAGCAGTTTTAAACATCTCTTTCTTCCGGTCGGTGATTTTTAGAAAACCATCCGGAGTAATTTCACCGATATCTCCGGTTTTGAAGAACCCATTTTCATCGAAAGCTTCTTTCGTGGCCTCTTCATTTTGATAATATCCGGTAGTAATACTGGGGCCTTTCACAAGAATCTCACCATCTGAAGCGATTTTTACGTCAAGGTTCTTAAGCGGCTTTCCGACTGTTCCAAATTTTAACCCATTGGGTAGATAGGAGTTTACGGCGATAACTGGCGAGGTTTCGGTTAAACCGTAGCCTTCAAGTACTTTCAGGTCGGCTGCCCAAAATATGCGTGCTAAACGCTCTTGAAGCGCTGCTCCACCAGATACGATAATCTTAATATTCCCTCCTAATGCTTCCTGCCATTTCGAAAAAATGAGTTTGCGGGCAATACGCAGTTTCAAACTGTAAAATAATCCATTTTTGCCCGGCTCCTGGAATTTTAGCCCTAAGTCCACGGCCCAAAAGAACAAATTCTTTTTAATTCCGGTGAGCGCCTTCCCTTTGTCAATAATCTTGTCATAGACTTTTTCCAGTACACGCGGTACTGTGGTAAAGACATCTGGTTTGACATCATTGATATCGGCAACCACATTATCCAAAGTTTCTGAAAAGTAAATTTGAATACCTTTTGAGTAGTACATATATACCACCATACGTTCAAAAATATGACATAAGGGAAGAAAGCTGAGTGCCGTTTTGAAATCTTCCCGTATCAAATAATTACAGGCGGTGACATTGCTATAGACATTTTTATGCGAGAGGTACACCCCCTTGGGACGTCCAGTAGTTCCTGAGGTATAAATTAAGGTCAACAGGTCATCCTCCGTGACGCTATCGCGATGGGCGGATAGATCGGTGGTTTCATCTACTGCACTGGCTATTAATTCGTTTAAAGGGGTATGATTTTCAATCTGGTCAAACGTATACACCCGTGGCTGTATACCATGTTCTTTGATTGCTTGCCCAATACGCGCAGTCAATTCTTTATTGCTTACAAATAGTACTTTGACATCCGAATCGTTGACGATGAATGACAGATCCTGTGCCGACAAAGTAGGATAGAGGGGTACTGTTGCAAGTCCTATTTGATTGCAGGCAAAATCAACCAAATTCCATTCAGGCCTATTTCCGGACATTATTCCCACACGATCCCCCTTCTTCAGGTCCAACTTTAGGAGTGCCCTACTCAAGGTGTCGATTGCTGCTGTATATTCTTTGGTAGAATACGTTTTCCAGCTGCCACTGGCATCTCGTCCTGCCACCATAATGTCCTT
Source organism: Sphingobacterium sp. DR205 (assembly GCF_011064245.1). NCBI lineage: Bacteria > Pseudomonadati > Bacteroidota > Sphingobacteriia > Sphingobacteriales > Sphingobacteriaceae > Sphingobacterium > Sphingobacterium sp. DR205. The sequence continues at coordinate 1,337,302 of NZ_CP049333.1, forward strand.
TGCGTATTTTTCTTTATATAAGGTTATAAAGTCAAAAATTCTGCCCATATCACTTCAGTTTATTTGGTTACCACTACTGACTTAAATATAAAAAAAATATCAGAAATAAAGTTGTTGATATTGGATTAATGTCATAACAAATTAAACATTGTGTCGTTATAGCTGTAATTGTTACTTTTGGAATATATAAAGAAGCATATAACGCGTTCAATTTTTATGAGAAAAATATTTTTGGCTGTCGGTGGAATGCTGATGTTTGGTGCATTGTCCAATAAAGCTGTAGCTCAGTTGGATAATAGAGGCGCTATTGGAGGGCGATTTGGTTCTGCTCAAGGAATTACTTACCGTCATACGCTTAATTCGAATCACGCTTTGGAAGGTATTATGAGTATTCAGAGCAATTCCGATTATCGACGATTTCGTGTCGTTGGATTATACGAGATTTACAAACCTTTGACAGCTGGTCTAAATTGGTACTATGGCTTTGGTGGAAGTATCGGTTCTTACAAAGAAAAGGATAAAATTATAGAGGGGCAGCGCCATTCGTTTGACTCCCATCTTAATTTAAGTATAGACGGTATTGTGGGGATTGAATATAATATCCCTCAGGCTCCCTTTCAGATTTCATTGGATGTAAAACCTTATTTTGATTTTCTGAATGAATCCAGTCTCAAGATATTTGATCCTATCGGATTCTCGGTAAGATATAAGTTCTAAATAAACAGCCCCGGCAAAAATATATTTTTGCCGGGGCTGTTTAAAGATTGCCGGTGGCTAAAGCGTCACGATGTAATTGTCTCCGGAATATTCAGGTCAGGCCATCCAAATTTTTCCCAGCAGCTCCTGTAAGAATGTCTGTTCTTTTAGCTGGCGGATCTCATAGATTTTCTTGTTGTTCTTTCTGATTTGGACCGGTATTTCCCGCACGATCCCATCTCTTGCAATAAGGAAATTCAATAGGTCGCCTTCAGCAGCATGCTGTGTAATAAAATCGATCTCCTTGTCTTTTACATCTAATCTGACATTATTTATTGCAATCAATTCATCTTTTACACTCAATCCTGCATCATAGGCGCCAGTTCCTTTTTCAACGGTTGCGATGCTGATCAATCCATCTATTTTGTTGGTCGTGATGCCCAATGTTAAGGTCTCCTTATCTTTGTTGCTGTCTACAATTTCATAACCCACCAAATTGAAATAAGCATTGTAATCGAGTTCACCGTCCTGGTGGGCTGCCTGGAATATGTCATCCAGTGAAGTGCCTGCAATACGTTCCGCAAGGCTCTGGAATTCATTTTCTTCGAATCCACGGTCGAGGTTTAAGAAAAACTCTTCGTAAGCCGCCCGGATGATATCATCCAATTTTATTTTTCCATCTGTGGCTGCGATGACTTTGATGTCCAGTAATGCGGTAAGCATTGCTCCTTTATTATAATAGGAGATGGACGAATTGATCGCATTTTCATCCGGCCTATAATATTTGATCCAGGTGTCAAAGCTCGAGGCAGCAGCGGATTGTATTTCATGCCCCGGGCGGTTCAGGACAATATTGAAGTCATTTGCCAATAATGTCAGGTATTCCTTTTCATCATAGAATCCACAGCGTTTAATGATTAAATTGTCGTAATATGAGGTGAAGCCTTCCATGATCCACAAGCCCGTGGTATAGTTCTCTCCATCATAGTCAAAAGGTCCCAGTGCTTTAGGGCGAAGTCGCTTTACATTCCATAAATGAAAATATTCATGGGCGACCAGGCTCAGGTATGTTTTGTAGCTGTTTTCATTCCGGTAGGCATTTCTCGACGCACCCAATACCGTGGAGTTGAGGTGTTCAAGTCCTCCGCCACCGGACTGATAATTGTGTGTGATGATGACGTAACGTTTATTGGGATTTGATCCCCAGATACGGGTTTCTTCTTCCACAATACGTGTAATGTCTCTTGTAAGGCGTTCTTTATCATAGGATCCACCGCCTACCATGGCACACTCATGTTCTACTCCCGCAGCCTGAAACTTCCAGATATCCTGATTTCCTACTTCAATCGGACTATCATATAAAACATCAAAATTAGGTGCATGAAAAGTATGTTGAGTCAGGCGTTCCAGTCCGGTTGAAATATTTTTCCAAGTCTCTTTTGGCACGATAACAATTCGCGAAGGAATGTTGATATAACCGTCAATATGTAGAAATGTGGCTGTTGGGACTATAAATGCGTGGTCGCTGTCGAAAAAGTTCGTGCGGACAGAAACTTCAAAGCCATATACGGCATAGCTGATATCCAGCTGATCCAGTGCATCTGTTGTAACACGCCAGGTATTTTTTGAAATTTTGCGGAAAGGAATGGGATTTCCGTCGGTATCAACAGGTTTAAACCGCTCTACATTTTTTGCATATTCACGAATTAAATAGGAACCTGGCGACCAAACTGGCATTTTGAGATCAACATAAGGCTGATTGAGTTTTTTTATGCTCATTTTTACGTTAATGTAATGAGCCTGTACTTCTGGAAAAGATACCTCAAAGTTTATTATGGGTATATTTAAATGGTCACTATCCATGAAAGATGATTTTAGTATGCGCTACAAAATTAAAAGTATCTTATGCTTAAATCAAACAAAAAAATGTTTTATTGGTTCTTCAATAGTTCATTAAATCCGTTAGACTTTGATTGATTTAAAAAGTTTCATTGGATTGTAAAGATGTCACATAAGAAATCCAAGATACGTATTTTCTTTAAGAATCGTCGTTTCAGTTTGGACGTAATTTTCGTATATTTGATACACTAGTTTATCAGGGGAAAATAATCAAGAATTTGTATGATCTTAGTTGTTGATAGTGGCTCGTCAAAGTCAGATTGGAAATTGGAATTGCCCGACAGTGCACCTATTTCGTTCAGTACAAATGGACTCAATCCTTTTTTCGTTAACGAAAAAGAAATTACACGGGTTATTAAAGAGATACCCGAAATAATACCTTATGCGGATGAGGTTACGGAGCTTTATTTTTTTGGAGCTGGCTGCATTACCCCAGATCGCCGTGAAATGGTTTCAAATGCCTTGACCCCCCTGTTCGAAAATGCCTATATCGCTGTGGAGAACGATCTTTTCGGATGTGCGTTGGCAACCTGTGGCAATAAAAAAGGATATGTTGCCACGCTTGGTACAGGATCGGACCTGAGCTTTTTTGATGGCGAAGAGCTGATGCCTTCGCACAATGGCAACGGTTATGTGTTGGGAGATGAAGGCTCTGGGGCCTATTTTGGGAAAAAGCTTCTTCGTTTATTTCTTTATGGGCGTATGCCGAAAGATCTGAACGAAAAATTTGCGGTCAAATACCGCATAAATAAAGAGATTGTTATAAAAAACGTGTATCAGAAGGAACGGCCAAATGCTTTTTTAGCATCTTTTGCGCCTTTCATGTCTGATAATATTACCCATCCATTTATCATCGACCTGGTAAAAGGTGGTTTTGAAGAGTTCGTTCAGGCATCTATTTTAACTTATGCTGATTACAATCAGTATGAGTGCCACTTTGTGGGGTCAATTGCTTACAGTTTTGATTTATTATTACGTGAAGTGTGTGAAACGCATCAGATTAAGGTCGGAACAATCCTCAAGTCACCTATTAATGAATTGTTCAATGCAGTATTGGAAAGAGAGAGTAACTCATTGTTGAGTCTTTAAACTAAAAAAAATATGATTATAGCAACTATTATGGTGTATATGTCAATGTTATTTGGCAATCCCGAAATTTATAATTTCACTTTTAAGACCCTGGAAGGGCAGGAAGTGAAAATGTCCGATTTCAAAGGTAAGAAGATTTTGATCGTCAATACAGCGTCTAAATGCGGTTTTACGAAACAGTATAAAGACTTGGAAGAACTGCACAAGACCTTTGGCGATAAATTGGTAATCATTGGTTTTCCGGCGAATAACTTTGGACAGCAGGAGCCGGGTTCCAATACCGAGATTCAAGAATTTTGTGAGCAGAATTATGGTGTGGATTTTTTAATGGCAGAAAAGGTAGATGTGAAAGGTGATCAGATTTCGCCATTATTTAAATATTTGATCACACAAAATAATCCTGATTTTACCGGCGATATTAAATGGAACTTCGAAAAATTCCTGATTGATGAAAATGGTCAGCTGGTACACCGCTTTCGATCAGCAACCAATCCATTGGATCCGGCAATTGTAAACTGGGTTGAGAATAAAAAATAAATCAATCCATACGCTCAACGATACGATACCCCCAAAAAGTCGAACACTATTTGGGGGTATTTTTATGGGTTGTTGTGGAAGCTGCTATCCATTTAATTTTTTTCTTTACTGCTTGAAACAGACAGTCAGACTCTGTCTTTAGACTTCAGCCTATTTTATAAAGCTATCATACAGGGCTTGGATGCAATCTTTAAGCAAAGGATTGAAATTTTCGCTATCTGGTAAGTTGCAGCCATTGGTGATCACTACGAATCCATATTTTTTTGCGGGATTAAAAAATAGCGCACTGTATAAACCATAGGCAGATCCGGTATGACCTGTTAAAGTAATGCCGGGAATAATGCTGCTTTCGTTCATGATGGCAAGACCATAACCCGATTGCTTGTTGACCGCCGTTTGCATGATCTTTGCATATTTTTTATCCATTATTTTTTTCCCGTTAGCCGTACCATAGTTCATGTGCATGAGCATGTATTTTGCAAGATCGAGTGCTGATATTTTCATACCACCAGTGGGTGAGAGTACAGGGGTCGTATAGCCTGGTTGATAGGCTGCAAGTTCTTCGCGTCTTGGGGCATAGGCGTTTGCTTCTTCGATAAAATTAGCTTTGTCATCGAATGAGTATAAAGGGACTAATCTCGAATGATCCAGCGAGTCAACACAATAGCCACCGTAAAGTTGCAATGGCTTGAGAATGTTTTTGGAGATATAGTTATCAAAACGCATCTGCGTCAGTTTCTCCAATACGGCTCCCGCCATATTAAAATTTAGATTACAATACTGATATTGGCTGCCCGGGGCATAACTGTTGTATGAATCTTGCCAGTTCGGATTTTTGGATGGATTGATCACATCCAGATTAAAATATCCGTTTTTATCATTAATACTGGAGGTATGGGAAAGTACCATCCGCAGGGTAATTTTTACCTCAGGGTAGTTTGGATTTCTAATCGGGAAACCAATTAGATCGCCGAAATCATCATCTAAAGAACAGTGGCCCTGTTTTAAGAGTTGCATAAAAGAGGTGGCTGTAAATGACTTTGATATGGAAGCTATCCGGAAGATGTCATTGTCCTGTAACGGGGTTTTGTCTTTTATATTTTTGTAACCATAGTTTTTATGAAAGTCAATCTGGTTGTTTTTGACGAGTACGACACTTAATCCTATTGCTTGATAGTGCTGCATAATGGCCTGCAATTTCTGGTCAATTTCTGATGCCTGCTGTCCGAACAATAGTATGGGGAGCAACAGCATTAATTGTAGCAGGGAAATGATGGTCTTTTTCATTGTTTGAATCAGGACAAACCAGTCCGGTTTTTTTTATTATGCTTTATTAAATTTAAGGTATTCCTTTTGAATACATTGAATGAACTCTCCGAGTGCACTGTTCTTACTTTTTATATTGGAAACCAAAATAACTTCTGTTTTGCTATCTATATCATCGAGTTTCATGATCTTTAATTTCAGATGAGGATACTGTTTTATCGTTGATGCAGGAACAACAGCTAGTCCTAAACCTTGTGACACCAATTCGAGGATGGAAGACATGGAATTGCTCTGGTGCACAATCTTGGGCTCAAATCCCATGCGATTACAGGTATTGATTGTTAAACGATGATATTCAGAAGCATATTTTTGGTTGAAGGAGATGAAATTCTCGTTGAAAAAATTGATATCCTTGAAGTCGACTGCTGTAGACCCGACAATGACCATTGGGTCTTCGAATAGCGGTGTGATCAGGAGCTCGCTAGCGTATATGGGCGCACGCATAATTCCGAGATCCAATTTTCCGTTTTCTAACGCTGCTTTTTGTTTTTGTGTGGATGTCTCAAACAGGCTGACCCGTAGATAGGGGAATTTTTGCTGAATCTGTTTTAATACCGTCGCCAACATTTGTTTGGGAGTGGAACTGATGTAGCCTAATTTAAATTCTCCGGAAATATTGTTATGAATCTGTTTGGTGATTGTTTTGCTATGCTCTAAGTTCTGGAGGAGCTCGCCCACCTCTTCCAAAAAGTATTTACCAGCCTCAGTCAGTTCCACCCTTTTATTTGTTCTGAAGAAGAGTATAACACCAAGCTCATCTTCAAGATCTTTGATCTGTCTACTTAGCGGTGGTTGGGACATAAATAAACGCTCGGCTGCTCTTCCGAAGTGAAGTTCCTCGGCTACTGTTTTGAAATAAATAAGATGTCTGATTTCCATTGATACTTTTTTGGTATGAATCGATGACAAAATAAATATTTTTAATGAATTCGAGTTAACCCTACCTTTAAATAATTAAAATTTATATATCCTATCTTATCGGAAAAAGCCTGACATGCTTTTCAAAACGACCCGGATACGATGTATTCATCGAAAGACAACAGAGCATAGTTAGCTCGTAAATAAATATATTACTATGAATAAAGCAACATTACAGGAGATTGAAACGCGATTTGACAAGGATGTCGAACGGTTTGCTAATTTAGAGACAGGGCAGGCGACGACATTGGATGCCGTATGGAATATGGAACTTATAACGGATGCGATTTCATCCCTTTATCCGGATCTCGAGCAGGTGTTGGATATTGGCTGCGGTGCAGGTAACTATGATGTCAAATTATTGCAAAAAGTCAGTTCCAATCCAGATGTTACCTTAGTTGATCTGAGTTTACCGATGTTAGAACGTGCTAAAGAACGTGTCGGAGCACTTACCAGTGGGCGGGTGCATCAGGTCAAAGGCGATTTTCGGCAGGCCGATCTATCCGAGGGAAAATATGATGTAATAATTGCGACGGCGGTATTACACCATCTGCGGGACGATCAGGATTGGGAGACTGCATTCCGGAAACTATTTAGATTACTCAAAAGTGGTGGTAGCGTATGGATTTTCGATCTTATCGAACAAAATAGTGCGCCTCTCCAACAGTTGATCTATCGCGAAAAATATGGAGCCTACTTAACGAATTTGCAAAATGAAGCCTATCGCGATCATGTCTTTGCCTATATCGAACATGAGGATACACCGAGACCGTTGGTGTATCAGCTCGAGCTATTGGCAAAAGTCGGATTTAAAGATATCGATGTATTGCATAAAAATTTGTGTTTTGCTTCTTTCGTCGCATTCAAATAGGATCCGCAATTGTTGCTGTCGTTGCCGGGGTTTGAAATGAGAGTGAGTATCTAACCGTGCTCCCGGGATGTATAAAAGACTCTAAATAAAGGTGTCAGGTGTCAGCGTATAATAAGACAAAAAATAAGGCGATACGGGGAGTATCGCCATAAAATCACACTAACTATTAAAAAACCTATAGGACTAGGAATTTACAAATTCAATAAACCAATGTCTGTTTGATATCGCTTTTCTCTTCACTCATCTCGTCTTACGAGATATCAAAAAAATAATAAAATGTAATTATTAAGGTCAATACTTTAAAAAAACAAAGTATTTCCATTGGTTTACGTAAAGATATGTGTTTATTTTTTAAATACAAATAAAATTGACGAAAATTAAAAAAATTCTTATCATTTCAGCATTTTCAAAAATTCTGTCCAGGCAACTTGATCCGTTTTAAATGTTAGATCTGCTATCCTAAGTACATGGACAGGAACCCATCGGAAAGACTGACGCTTATTATCTTCCACTTTCTCGTTCGGATCAAAGTCAAATGCCTTGGTGGTTGTTCTGATCTGAATGGCTGAAGTATTTTTGACCTGATAGTAAATTGATATGATCTGACTATCATTGAAACTTGATTTCTCGTAAAAATCAGTTGTATAGATATGCTTAACGACGTCAATGTCAAATGCGCACTCTTCTTGGTATTCTCTGATTAGAGCCTCTAATAGCCCCTCTCCATATTCTAATCCTCCGCCCGGAAATTTGGTAAATGAAACATTTTCCGTCCTCTCGTCACTGATCAGCACTTCCTCTTTCTCGTTGATCAATATTCCGTATACTCTTACGTTAAATGGAAACATTATTTATTCTCTATTTATATAATCAAATTTTTTCTTTTACAATGGCATAAAGCCATTTTCAATCGCAAACTCATCTAATCCGATATAGGAATAATGTCTTGGCAAGAACCAGCCGATTGCTTCCATGATATTCGTGAATTCTTTTTCTGTCCTAAATTGATTGGCAACAATATTAAAGACCAGATCTTGAGACACTTTTTCTTCGTCTTTATAATTACGTGCAATAAGCATAATTTTGGCGTTCTTTACACCATAATAATCCAAAAACTCACGGAGCTGTGTCCGGACATGACGCGGGAGGATTGTTTCCGATGGTTGACCAACTAATATTTCTTCATCTTTACCAATGGTGGTCTGTTCATTTTTTTGTGAAAAAACGCTCTGGTCTGTATAAAACTCGTCGTTCAAGAAATAATTAACCAAATCGCCATAAGTAAAGACCCAATCCGGATTTGCATTTTGTGTATTGATGGCGATACCAAAACCTTTCGGCAATACAAAATCCTTCAAGCGATTTTTGATGACGAAAGCCTGAAAATTTTGATCCTTGGGCACACTTTCCAACTGAAAATAAGGAAATCCGTCCGGGCCGACCACAACTTCAGTTTCAGCAAGCTTTAGGGTGCATTCTGCTATGTTGTTTAAGAAAGTATCGCGCCATAATTCATCCCGTTCGTCAAAAGGAACCTCCATCAGATTGTTGATGATGATGGTTTTTTCGAGATCCCCCAGGCGATTGTCGTTCGCATTATTACTATCGTCAAATAAATGTATTGTACTCATCTTGGACTGTGATTTTGTTAATTGCAGGTAAAAGTAAAAGAATAATTATAATTTAACGACGTTTTCTCGATTTTGATTGGCCTTTTCGGGTATTGCTTTGGCTGCTGGACAGCATTTTTTCCCAACTCAATAAAAATGGATGTTGATCGTCAATCTGTATCTGTTTATTTAGTGCTAACTGTAGCTTTATCCATTTCTGATTGTCTTCTGCGTCGCAGAGTGTGATGGCTATGCCGTCAGCCTGAGAACGGCCCGTTCTTCCGATCCGATGTGTATATGTTTCAGGGGAATCTGGTACTTCATAATTAATAATAGCTTCAAGATTTGGGAAATCCATGCCTCTTGCTAATAAATCCGTCGCTATTAATACCCTGTTTTCTTTGTTTCTAAATTTACTGACGATATCCTCCCGTTGCTGTTGCGACTTGTCGCCATATAAGGCGAGAGCCGAAACACCATTTCGCTGAAGGTCTGCTTCAATTCGTTCGACAGCATGCACGGTACGTGTGAAAATAAGCACTTGCGATTTTATCCTGTCTTCAAGCAGATATCGGATGAGATTTTTCTTGTCATTTTTATCAACATACAGCACATATTCGTGTATTTTTCCTTTTTTAAGTGGATTTTCTACGACGATTTCGATTGGATTTTTGAGCCTTTTATGAATTATTTTATCCATTTCCGCCGTGCGTGTTGCCGATACGAAAATAGACTGTCTTTCCGTAGGAAGTGCCAGCATAATTTTATTGATTTCTAGTGCGAAACCCAGATCGAGCAGTTGATCAAATTCATCAATGACTAAGGTGTTTATAGATTTCAGGTCAATAAGCTGTTGTTCCAGAAAGTCAAGCAGTCTGCCCGGAGTAGCCAGGATCAGCTGAGCTTTGGGATAGGCTGCAAGTTGGCTTTCGTAAGTTCCGCCGCCATAAAAGCAAGCGATATTGAGGCTTGTACCCTCGATCAGCTTAGCGATTCTATCTTTCGTTTGGATGCAGAGTTCACGTGTTGGAAGCAGAATAAGAACGGAGGCATGTTCATTTTGATCCTTTTCTAATAAATGTTGAACGAGGGGGATGGCGAAAGCTTCGGTTTTTCCGGTTCCAGTAGGGGCAATCGCCAGGCAATCTTTGCCATCCAATAGGGCAGGGATAACCTGTTCCTGTACGGCTGTTAGTACCGAAAGCTTCTGTTTTTCAAGGTTGGAAAAAAGGAACTTATTGAGTTGTAGTGTTGAAAAATTCACAGTAAAAAAATAAAATTAATTCCTATCTATATTAATTAAAAATCTGCAAAAATTAGGAATTTTTCTCAAAAAGTACTAATTTGAGAAATTAGAATATTCTATTTCAAAATCGAACTATTGATTGTCAATTTATTTGACAAACACCAATTATATAGAATAATATTTTTGTTAAATTTGTTGAAACAAAAAAGAATATGCTTGATACTGCATTTGACCAAAACAATGAATCTATTTCCGCTTTGAGCTTTGACGAGTTCAAAAAGATTATTGTGAATGATTATCGAACTGCCTTGGAGAGTCGTTACGTGAGTTTATTGGGGCGTAAAGAAGTGCTTACCGGTAAGGCTAAGTTTGGTATTTTTGGCGATGGAAAAGAATTGGCACAAATTGCGATGGCTAAGGTCTTCAGAAATGGCGATTGGCGGTCGGGATATTACCGTGACCAAACATTTATATTTGCTTCGGGCATCAGTGATGTCTATCGTTTTTTTTCTCAATTGTATGCACATCCGGATGTTGAGGCAGATCCTTCTTCTGCCGGTCGGCAAATGAACTGTCATTTTTCTACACGGGTGTTGGATGATCAAGGGAATTGGCTTGATCAAACCGTGCAGAAGAATTCCTTCTCAGATATATCCACCACAGGTGGGCAGATGGCGCGGGTGCTGGGACTCGGATTGGCCTCTAAATTATATAAACAAAATAGAAATTTGGATTATTTGTCCTATTTCTCGAATAAAGGAAATGAAGTTACCTTCTGTACCATCGGGAATGCCGCAACGTCGGAGGGGGTATTTTTTGAGGTTATCAATGCTGCCGGAGTACATCAGATACCTGCAGTTATTTCTATTTGGGATGATGGTTACGGAATTTCGGTGTCGAATGAGACCCAGACCACAAAAGGTGATATTTCTGAAATACTCAAGGGTTTCCAAAAAGAAGAACTGACCAACGGAATTGAAATTTTCAAGGTCAGAGGTTGGGATTATGCGGGCTTGTGTGAAACGTATGAGCAGGCCGCCAGCATTGCAAGAGAAAAACATATCCCTTGTTTGATCCATGTGACCGAACTGACACAGCCACAGGGGCATTCCTCTTCGGGATCCCACGAGCGCTATAAATCTCAGGAACGCTTGCAGTGGGAAACGGACTTCGACTGTATCGCCAAAATGAAGGAGTGGATTCAAAGTTCGGGCATTGCTACGGATGAAGAGTTAGATCAATTGGATCGTGAGGCCAAAGATTTTGTTCGTCAGGAACAAAAAAGAGCTTGGGCTGATTATATCAGAACTTTGACACTTGAAGCAAAAGAAGCCATCGAGTTACTGGCTCGAATTCCAAATGAGAAAGCCGACTTTGCGGCAAAAAAACTACAATCGATGGTAGAACCTTCTTTGAAAGAGGTCTATGGACAGGTCCGAAAGGTGCTCCATGAGCTTAAAGGAAGTCAGACTGAAGGCCGTCGGGAATTGTTGGACTGGTATAAGGTTAAACAGGAAAATAACGAAAATAGGTACAATTCCAAACTTTTTACTGATGGAGTTGATTCTCCGTTGAACGTGCCTGTGGTTGCTGCAAATTATACGGAGGATGCCAAGATCGTGGATGGTCGGGAAGTATTGAATCTTTGTTTTGAAGAAAATTTTCAACGCGATGAACGTTTATTGGCATTCGGAGAAGATGTTGGAAAGATCGGGGATGTCAACCAAGGATTTGCGGGCCTACAGGAGAAGCTCGGCGCGCATCGTGTATTTGATACCGGAATCCGTGAAAATTCGATTATCGGCAAGGGAATCGGATTGGCGATTCGCGGCTTAAAACCAATTGCCGAAATTCAATATTTAGATTATTTGATCTATGGAATTACCGTTGCCAGTGATGATCTGGCGAGCTTAAGTTACCGTACTTTCGGAGGGCAAAAAGCACCAGTCATTATCCGTACCCGCGGACACCGTCTGGAAGGTATATGGCATTCCGGATCACCGATGTCCGTAATATTGGGGGCTTTAAGAGGATTGCATGTCTGTGTACCCCGTAATATGACACAGGCTGCTGGAATGTATAATACACTTTTCCGCTCTGATGAACCGGCTATTGTCGTTGAATGTCTGAATGGTTATCGCCTCAAAGAGCGTTTGCCGGAGAATGTTGGTGAATTTACGGTGCCGATCGGCTATGCAGAATGTATTAAAGAGGGACAGGATATTACGGTTGTCTCCTATGGCTCAACTTTACGCGTTGTCGAAGAAGCTGCGGTAGAATTGGAACGTCTAGGGATATTTATCGAAATTATTGATGCTCAGACTTTGTTGCCGTTTGACAAAGCACAATTATGTGCGGAGTCTCTGAAAAAAACAAATAAGTTGTTGGTGGTGGATGAGGATGTCCCCGGGGGTGCCGCCGCATTTATATTAAAGGAAATACTTGAAAATCAAAATGGTTATTATTTGCTTGATAGCCAGCCTCGGACATTGTCAGCAAAAGCGCATCGACCTCCTTATGGTTCGGATGGTGACTATTTTTCGAAGCCATCTTCGGATGATGTTGTGGAAACGGTGTATGCAATCATGCATGAGGCTAATCCAGAAAAATATCCATCTATGTTTGAATAGATGGATATCTCTTTGGATCTGTTACGCTAACCATGCTATTCAAAGAGCTCCTTACGAGGCGCTTTTTGAATAGCATTTTTTTTGGGGAACGTTATTTTCTGTTTCTAAGCCGCTGGATTAACTGAATATACTTGCGGCGCCAATCATGGCAGCCTTTTCTCCCAATATAGCTGTATGGATGGTGAATCTATTGAATTCTTCCCGGTCCGCGATAAAGATAGGAAGTGCTTTTGCGATGTTGCCACCAATAATAAAGATATTCGTCTGGTATTTTTCTTCAAAAAATTGCATAAAATCAAATAGATGTGTTGCGTATTCATCCTTGATTGTTGCGAATGCAGCTGTTTCTCTATGATTGTCCAAGATTTCCTTTAAACCGGTGACATCTTTCCCTGCGATCTCTTTGAACCGTTTGACAAACCATCTTGTTACAAGATATTCTTCAAAGATGCTTTCCTGGTAAGGTGTATTCCAGAGGTCTGCATCGAAGGCCTTCTCGCCCTTATTCCATACCGCAGATCCTAAGCCTGTCCCCAAAGTAATCCCGAGTATTCTCGGATTGGTCTGAAGGTTCTGTACAAATATTTCCCCCTGTAAAAAAGCTGCTGCATCATTGATAAAGTGAATGGCGGTAGGCGGTAGACCCAACTCAGCGGACAATAGGTTCTTAATATCTTTGTCGTACAAGTCATCGTACTTGCTTTGTCCTAACATTTTAGAAATCCCATTTTCATAGTCAAATGGTCCCGGCATTGCAATGCCAATGAATTGAATAGCAGTGGGTGAGGTGGTAATACTATCCCGTATTGTGGAAGCCCAGGTGTGTAAAATCGTTTTAGCATCTCCTTGAGAAAAAACGTGGTTTCTGACCACGTTCTCTAAATGTATATTCCATTGTTTGGTGTCAATGATACAGGCGGAAATATGAGTGCCTCCAATGTCAACACCTACGACATAATTATCTTGCAGCATGTTTGTAACTTTGATGTTTAAGTAGATGATCCGCAATCACAAGTGCCGCCATGGCTTCTACAATAATTACCGCCCTCGAAACAACACAAGGATCATGTCTTCCCTTGCCACTTGCGATGGCGGGGTTGCCATGGATATCGACTGTTTCTTGATCCCTCATGATGGTGGCAACAGGCTTAAATGCTACTTTAAAAGTAATATCCATACCGTTTGATATACCGCCTTGTATTCCCCCGGAGAAATTGGTATGTGTATGCACTTGATTTAAATCATGGTCATCTGCTACAAATATATCATTATGTTCGGAACCTCGCAACTCCGAACCTGCAAAACCTGATCCATATTCAAATCCGTGTACGGCATTGATGCTCATCATTGCTTTGGCGAGGTCAGCATGGAGTTTGTCAAATACGGGTTCCCCAAGTCCAACGGGGACATGTCTTACCACGGCCGAAATGCGTCCACCTACTGTATCACCTGCTTTTCTTACGGAATCTATAAATTCGACCATTTCATTGGCTGTAGCTGGGTCAGCACAGCGTGCGATATTAGATTCCCGAAGCTCAAGCAGGGCTTTAAGGTCTTTCGTGTCCAAATTCGGGGCTTCGATCGTACCCACACCCGAAACATGCGCGAAGATCTCGATGCCAAATTGTTGTAAAAAGCTCTTTGCAACAGCACCTGCAGCAACGCGGGCGGCTGTTTCACGGGCTGAAGAGCGGCCACCGCCACGGTAGTCACGGATACCATATTTCATCTGATAGGTGAAGTCCGCATGGGAAGGCCTAAAGATATCTTTAATATGGGTATAGTCTTTGGAACGTTGATCTTCATTAGGTATAACAATGGCAATCGGTGTTCCGGTCGACTTCCCTTCGAATACGCCCGATAATATCTGAGCAGTATCGCTTTCTTTTCGTTGCGTGGTAATCCTGGACTGTCCGGGTTTCCGTTTATCTAGTTCCGACTGTATAAACTCTTCGTCTATCGTTATATTTGAGGGGCAACCATCAATAATTACACCGATCGCTTTACCGTGTGATTCGCCAAAAGTGCTGATTCTGAATAAATCGCCAAATGAGTTTCCTGCCATAAAAATTAAATTTCAATAAACTTAGATAAATTTGCCTTTAAATGCAATGAAAACACTACTGTAAAACCTAACTTTATCAATTTTGATGCTTTTAAATCACATCTGAGTCTGTCCGCGGGTAGTATTTCTTTTGTTGCCATTAAAGCTATTAATAGCGTGTATATAGGTTATAAAACCTGGGAGTATAAAACTATATTCTCCCGGGTTTTTAAAATATTAGTCAATGCTAAAAGATTGGGCCTGCAGATGTTTCCAGAAATCAGGGTATGATTTTTCTACAACCATTGGCTCTGCAATCTTGATCTCGTCAAAAACCAATGCAAGGGGTGCAAATGCCATTGCCATACGGTGATCCTCATAGGTGTCAAAGGTTACCTCTTTTGGCTGGAATACCTGGGCTGTTTTAAGATGATAGGTTTCGTTATCTGCTATCAATTCAGCGCCAAATTTTGCTATTTCAGTCTGGAGAGCTGCGATTCGGTCCGTTTCTTTGATCTTTAATGTCTCAAGACCTGTAAAAGAAACGTCACGGCCTAAAGCTGCAGCGACAACGACGACAGTCTGCGCGAGATCGGGGCATTCTTTGAAATCAAATAACTTTTTTTTCGAATCTATTGCGGTTTTTTGAAGATGCAAGCCATCGGCTTCAAAACTGGATTGCACGCCAAAATGCGTCATAATATCGACAATTGCAATATCTCCTTGCAGACTGTCTTTTTTAAGCCCCGGTAAGATAATCGATGCACCGTCTTCAGCCAGCGCTACAATAGCGTACCAGTAAGATGCTGCGCTCCAATCTGGCTCCACATAAATCGTGCTTTTTGAAAAAGTCTGTGGGGCGATATGTATTTCATTCGCTGTCCACTCATGCTGTATGCCGACGCTTTTTAGCATATCGAGGGTCATGGATACATAGGGTCTGGAAGTCAGTTCGCCCTCAATTTCCAATGTGAGCCCTTTTTTCAATGCAGGAGCAATTAATAGCAGCGCCGAGATGTATTGGCTACTGATATTTCCTTTTATACGGACACGGTCCTTCCCCTGAAATAAGCCTCCTTCTATTTTTAGGGGCGGATAGCCGGCCTTTTTTTCATAATGAATGTCAGCGCCGATCTCCTTCATGGCATCAACCAATATACCAATTGGCCGTTGCTGCATGCGTTCGGTCCCAGTAAGGATAAAGTTTCCTTGAACAAGGTTCAGATAGGCCGTTAAAAAGCGCATTGCAGTACCTGCCGGACCGATGTCAATCGTGTTGTAGCCGGGTTGGGGATCTGATGCGATCTGCAATACACGGTTTAACGTCACCGTATCAGCAGCCTCGGAAAGATTCGCTATATCAACCTGTCCCTTGCTCAACGAGCGGATAATAAGAGCACGGTTGCTCTCGGATTTTGATCCTGTCAGTTGAACCGTGCCTTTTATTTTTTTTGATGGGTGCGTCAGCTTGATGACTTGTTGATTCATTATGCTTCGGCCGTTGGTTGTTCCTGTGAATTCATTACCGCGTTTTGTTTACGGATAGATTCATTGTGAATTAATTCTAGGAATTTTGTTGCAAACTCACTACCCAAAGATAGCGCTTCAGCAAGTTTTGTACGTTTTTGAACAATCTCATCCCAACGGTTTACCTGTAAGATCGTCACATTGTTATCGCGTTTGTATTCACCGATTTTCTCTGCAATTTTCATACGCTCGCCAATTTTTTGAATAATTAAATCGTCCAATTTATCAATGTTGCTGCGCAATTCGGCTAATTTGTCCTCGAATGAAGGGTTGTCAGAATCAGCCTTACGTAATGTTAAATGATTGATCAACTCTGCTAGGGCTGCTGGCGTAACTTGTTGTTTGGCATCAGTCCATGCAACAGAAGGATCAATATGTGATTCGATGATCAAACCTTGCATATCCATATCCATTGCTTTTTGTGCGATGTACGGTAGCAATTCGCGGTTACCACAAATGTGGCTAGGGTCATTGATGATCGGCAAATTAGGGCAAGCAGTTTTTAACTGGATGGCTAGATCCCACATCGGCTCATTACGGAAAGCTGTTTTCTCGTAAGAAGAGAATCCGCGGTGGATAGCACCTAATTTTTTGATACCTGCACGGTTGATACGCTCCAAAGCACCGATCCACAACGATAAATCTGGATTAACAGGGTTTTTTACGAAAACTGGTACATCTACTCCCTGTAGTGCATCAGCAATTTCTTGTACTGTGAACGGGTTTGCAGTTGAACGGGCGCCTACCCAAAGTACATCAACACCAGCTGCTAAAGCTTCTTCGACGTGTTTTGCTGTCGCAACCTCTGTAGCTGTCAATAAACCGGTCTCTTCTTTTGCTCTCTTCAACCACTCCAAACCAATGGAACCGATACCTTCAAATTCGCCTGGACGAGTACGGGGCTTCCAGATTCCAGCACGTAAAATATTTACTTTTCCAGTATTAGCCAATAGATGTGCTGTAGATACCAACTGTTCTTCTGTCTCAGCACTACAAGGGCCTGCGATAATTAAAGGTTTGTCTCCAGTATCCAACCATGATTTCAAAGGAGTGATTTCTAATGTATTTTTCATCGGAATAAATTTTTAAAGGTATTTGAGTCTGTTAAGCTGTTATGCTTGATTTGTAAGCTTTTATCGCTCCAACAGATTCAGTGTAAGTTGATTTTTTTAAAATTATTAAGTTGTTGATTATAGTTTCTCGTTTTTGATGTATTCGCCCATAATATTGAAATTGACACTATGTTTGAGTACTTTTCGGATCGCAGCTTCATAGTCAGATTGTTTCTTCCATTCAACATCAACAAAAAAGTCATATTCGTTGCGTTTTCCGATAACAGGCATGGACTGAATCTTGCTCAGGTTGATATTTTGCTCAGCAAAACACTGTAAAATAGTCGCTAGTGATCCAACCGTATTTCCGGTTTGGAACGATAAAGATGCTTTGTTCGCATTTTTGTGCTCAACCACCTCATTTGAAAGAACTAAAAAACGTGTCGCATTCTTTTTATTGGTTTCGATTCTTTTCTCTAAAATCTCAAGCCCATAAATCTCCGCAGCCAAAGTGCCTGCAATTGCAGCTGTATCGGTCAATTTCCGTTCAGCAATCATTTTTGCTGTAGCTGCGGTGTCCGACCCCTCTGTGATGCGTACACCTTCCAGCTCCGAAAGAAATTCTTCGCATTGACGGATGGCGATCGGATGTGATTCGATATGCTTGATGTCTTTCAATTTGACGCCCGGCAATACCATCAGATTCTGCTGAATGTTGAGATAGACTTCACCTGTGATATGGAATTTATAATCCCGAAGCAGATTGTAGTTTGGTAATAGGCTACCCGCAATCGAATTCTCGATCGCCATAACAATGTAATCTACTTTTCTTTGCTTAAGCAATTCACAGGTTTTTTTGAATGAATCACATTCAACGATCTCGACTTCACGTCCAAAGTATTTAAATGCTGCTTCCTCGTGAAATGAAGCTTTTGCTCCTTGTATCGCAATTTTTAAACTCATTTTCTTGTTGCTATTTTGCCCTTAAACAAGAAAGAGTCCCGATGATCTAAACCGGGACTCTTTCTTGTTATATTTTTAATGTATACACAATCTAATCCCGGCTCTTATTTTTAAAATAAAAGAAGTTAAAATAGAAATATGTATATGATCTGTTCATCCTTAGTGTTGTTTGACATTTCAAATGTACGAATGTTTTTGAAATATCAAAGAAAAAATAAATTTTTTCATAAAAAATATATCATTTATTGGTGTGTTTTTGTCGCTTTTTTCGCTACTTTTTTATGTTAAAAATAAATGTTTTTTATAGTTTTTTGAAGTGTTTTTGTTTTTGTATATATCTTATATTTAATATTTTATGATTTTTATTGTCTTTTTTACACCTGTTTTTTAATGATTTTTTAACATAAAAAAATAGGTGAAAAATAGATTATTTTTAAGTGTTTTTTTTATTTAAAAATAATAGTTTTTTTGTTGAAATATGTTGTGTTTTATCCGTTGTTTGCTGAAAAAGTATTTTACTACCTTTGCCCAAAATGTGATTTTTATGCTAAAGCGATTTAATTTTTTGGTGAGCGCAACGATCATCTGTTTCTTATTTTTAGGTTTTTCCTATAAAGGGGAGGAGCGGTATGCAACAGTACGACGGGTAATAGACGGGGATACCTTTGTCATTGATAATGGTCGTAAAAAAGGTGAGCGGGTGCGGTTGATCGGGATTGATGCTCCCGAAACAAGGAGAACAGCACGAAAGGAGGTTGGTTACTATGGCCCGGAAGCAAAAGAATATCTACAGGCTATGTTGACTGGAAAAAATGTAAAGCTGGTATTTGATGTCGGTAAAAAGGATCGGTATGGAAGACTTCTTGCTTATGTGTATCTTAGGGAGAAATTTGTTAACGCGGAGTTGGTAGCGCAGGGGTACGCCGTGACATACACCTTGGCGCCGAACGTTCAGTATGCTGATTTTTTTGTAAAATTAGAACGGCAGGCCCGTCAGGCCAAGCGTGGGCTTTGGAAATAATTTAGTAACAGAACAATGATTTTTGTCCTTATAAGTGTTATCTGCAGCGTCACTGTAGCCGTATTATTAAAATTGGCAAAACAGTATGGCGTGGAAACAAAACAAGTGATCGTCTGGAATTATCCAATGGCGGTTGCTTTGACCTACTTTATATTACGACCCGAAATAAAAGAAATTAGCTGGGATGCCTTACCATTCCCGTTGTATACGGCGCTGGCGGTACTGTTACCGGGGATGTTTGTCTTTATTTCATTATCCATCCGCTATAGTGGATTGGTAAAAACGGAGGTGGCGCAGCGACTGTCTTTATTTATCCCTCTACTGGCCGCGTTTTTTTTATTCAACGAAAAGCTACAGGGAAATAAACTGTTGGGGATAGGAATAGGGCTATTGGCTATTATATGTTCCATCGGTTGGCGAAAATCCCATCTTAAAATAGCTCGGTCAAATACAGGATATCGAAACAGTCTCTATCCGTTGATTGTTTTTATTGGGATGGGGGTTATTGATATCCTTTTTAAGCAGGTGGCATTACATGTGACAATACCTTATGTCAGTTCGATGTTTATTATATTTGTTATGGCCATGCTGATCGCATTTGGTTTATTAGGCTATTTTATCTTCGTTGACAAGCAGACCTTTTCACCTAAAGCAGTCGTCTATGGCCTGATTTTAGGTGCTTTCAATTTTTGTAATATATTATTTTATATGAAAGCCCATCGGGCATTGCCTGAAAACCCTTCCATCGTATTTACCGGGATGAATATTGGTGTTATCTCGCTGGGTGCTTTGGTCGGTGTATTATTTTTTAAAGAAAGACTATCATGGTTGAATTACCTCGGGATAGTACTTTCCATTGTTTCAGTTTTAATTATCGCATATCAGTGAGTTTATTTGAAGATACTTATCGAACGATCGATGCAAACTATGAGGGAATTTTTAGAGATAAAGGAAGCAAATTTATTGCCTATGCATTTCCTTTTAAATCTGAGGAGAAATTAAAAGATGTTTTACAGGAAGTGAAATCCCTTCATCCGAAGGCAAGACACCATTGTTGGGCTTATCGGCTGACTCCGGATCGGAATGTATTTCGGATAAACGATGACGGTGAGCCCTCTGGTACCGCCGGGCGTCCTATTTTAAATGCTTTGCTCTCGGCGGATATTACCAATATAATTGTTGTTGTCGTCCGTTATTTCGGTGGAACACTGTTGGGCGTACCAGGCTTGATTAATGCTTATAAATCATCAACACAGGATGCCTTGGATCAAGCTCAAATAATCGAACGTACTGTTAACGATAGCTATGGGCTGACCTTTGATTATCTAAATATGAATGATGTTATGCGTATTATTAAGGAAGAAGGACTGGAAATCGAGAAGCAGGAATTTGATAATAATTGCTACCTGGAATTTGAGGTACGGAAAATGCAGGTAAACCGTGTCGTGGAACGTTTTTCCAAAATTGAAGGTTGTCAATTGAATTATTTAAGAACGATATGATAAACAATTCAGAACTCATTTTAAATTCAGATGGGAGTATTTACCATTTGAATTTATTGCCAGAGGATTTAGCCCATACAATCATTACGGTAGGAGATCCGGACCGTGTAACCAAGGTGTCGAAATATTTTGACCGTATTGAACTCAAAAAGGGAAAGCGTGAGTTTATCACGCATACGGGATATATTGGAACTAAACGGCTGAGCGTGATCTCTACAGGAATAGGTACAGACAATATTGATATCGTATTGAATGAACTGGATGCTTTGGTGAACATCGATTTTCAGCGTAAGGAGGTAAAAAGCGAGCTGACCTCTTTGGATATCGTGCGTATCGGTACTTCGGGTTCAGTACAGACAGGTATCGAAATGGGCAGTATACTGGCTTCAGAATATGGGATTGGCTTTGATGCATTGATGCAATTCTACCAAAAACCTTACGATGAGACTGAATTGAATCTCCAGCAGGCTTTAATCCGGTATTTTCCGCAATTGAGTTTAAAACCTTATGTAGCACAGGCAGGCAAGCATTTATTAGACCGAATTGCGTTTGATCTGCCCAAAGGAATAACATTGACGGCACCGGGGTTTTACGCGCCACAGGGGCGTTGTCTACGATCAGACAATACGATCCCGGATCTGATTTCTTTGGTAAATTCATTTCGGCATAACGATTTCCGTTTGACCAATCTGGAAATGGAAACTGCCGGTATCTATGCGCTGGCGAACATGTTTGGTCATCAGGCTTTATCCATTAATGCCATTTTAGCAAGTAGGGTAGCGGGAGAATTTTCCGCGAATCCTGAAGCGGTAGTGGAAAAAGCTATTCAACTGGTACTGGAAAGGATTTAGAAAAACCTCTCCCAGTACCGACTGCAAACTATACGACTCCTTTTCTATTGGAGTCAAATTTGAGCATAATAAAGAGCAGTATGGTGAAACTCCAGAGTGAGGAGCCTCCATAGCTAACAAAAGGCAATGGAATTCCGATGACAGGGATGATTCCTATGGTCATTCCGATATTGATAAACAAGTGAAAAAATAGGATGGAGGCCACGCCGTAAGCGTAGATTCGGGCAAATGCCGAACGCTGTCGCTCCGCAATATGAATGATACGCAAGAGCAGGGTGAGATAGATTGTAATTAGTGTTACTGAACCGACAAATCCCCATTCTTCCCCTACGGTACAGAAGATAAAATCTGTACTCTGCTCGGGAACAAAATTATACTTGGTTTGTGTACCCTGTAAATATCCCTTGCCCCAAAATTGACCTGATCCAATGGCAATTTTAGACTGGTTCAAATTATAGCCCTTTCCTCTGAGGTCTTCCGTTTTGCCTAAAATAATGTCGATCCGATCGCGCTGGTGTGGTTGCAATACATGGTCATAAACCAAGTCGACGCATAGTATAAACGCTGTACAGGCTGCGAAAAGAATGCTTAGGTTAATAATGTATTTCCTCTTTTTTCGGAAGCTCCACATAAAAAATCCAATGATAGCCGCCAAGACTAAAATAAGAATCCATGGATTGAATAACAACGCCAAAACGAAAAGCAAGATGCACAGGCCACCAAAGATCAGTAACTCATTGTTCACATAACCTTCGCGGTAAAAAACGAAAATTAAGGAAAAGAAAGCCAATGCAGATCCCGTGTCGGGCTGTAGCATAACGAGGAATACAGGGAATAGTACAATGCCTGCACCCATGGCCAAGGTTTGCATAGTGGGGGCTTTATTGCTCTGGGCACTTAAAAAATTGGCGAGCAACAGACAGGTGGAGAGTTTGGCAAATTCCGATGGTTGCAACCGGAAGAACCCCAGATCAATCCAAGCTTGGTTTCCACCTACATTTCGGCCGACAACCAAAACAATGACAAGTAAGATCGCCGTTATTCCGTAGAATATCGGTGAAGCTGAACTGAAAAACTTGGCATCTATGATCAAAATGGATATACCTAGTATAATCGCCGAAACAAGATACAAAGACTGTTTTCCATAGTTGGTCCCCAAGCTGAAAAAACCGGGCATATCTGGATTAAAAACAGCTGCACGGATATTGAAAAGACCGATCAGACACAACGAAAGCCAAAGAACGATTGTCAGCCAGTCAATTTTTCCAAAGAAACTATTTTTTTGATTATTCATATCTTCTCTTTACCTCGCTATGGTGAACAATTGTTTCCTTTGGTTTGACCAGGGTCGCCACTTGACGTTTTGATTTGACAGTATCTGTTTTTGATTTGATCGAATCCGCTTTCTTGACATCTTTACTTTTTGGGTCTATTACTTTCTTCGGTGCAGGGAGAAAGTTTGCATTATAGATGCGGTCCTGAATATATTTTGGGGCCGTAATGGTATCTTTTAAGTATTTCTCCACCATCATACTGGCGATCGGACCTGCCCAAGTACCGCCATAACCTGCATTTTCAACAAATACCGCTATGGCAATTTTAGGATTTTCCCGCGGGGCAAATGCGAAAAATACGGCGTGATTTTCACCGTGTGGATTTTGTGCCGTACCTGTTTTTCCGCACATTTCAATCCCGGGAATTCGATTGGACCAAGCTGTCCCTTCAGATGTGTTTACGGCATCACTCATTCCCTGGATCACGACAGGATAATATCGTTCATCTACACCAGCGCTTATCTTTTCCGTAAATTCTTTTTTGGCGATTTTTTGCGCACCGATACCTTTAATAAGGTGGGGTCTATAATAAAAGCCTCTATTTGCGACAATAGCCATGATATTGGCCATTTGTAATGGCGTGATACCCATTTCACCTTGTCCAATGGATAAAGAGATATTAAAGCTTGAACGCCACTTGTCATTGCCGTAACGTTTTGTATAAAATTCCGATGTAGGCAATAAACCTGCTTTCTCCCCGGGTAGATCTATCCCTAATTTGTGTCCGATTCCAAACTGTGTGACTGCATTTCGCCAGAGGTCGTAAGCTTTCGGGCCGGAAAGACCACGGCCATCGATCATCTTTGCATAAGTAAACCCGTAGTAGGTGTTACAGGAAACTGCGACAGAACGTTGTAAGGTCGTTGATCCATGATAGTGGGTACAGCCCATCCAACCTCGTCCGCCACCATAACTATAACCGTGTGGACAGAAAAATACCGTATTACGGTCGATGACGCCAGCTTGTTGCGCCGTTAAGGCCGAAACAACTTTAAAGACAGAACCTGGAGGATAAGATGCTTGAATGGGGCGGTTAAAAAGGGGCTTGGTCTCATCGTTCAGCAATTTCATGTAATTGTTGCCAACCTGACGGCCAACCATCAGATTCGGATCGTAACTCGGGCTACTGACATAGGCCAGGATTTCTCCTGTTGCCGGTTCAATGGCAACGATGGAACCTAACTTATTTTTCATGAGGTTTTCACCTAATATTTGTAGATCCTTGTCCAGGGACGAAACCAAACCTTCACCGGCCACGGCCAAAGTGTCATATTTACCCTCCATAAATATACCTTTAGGACGATTTAGTGCATCCACCATTAAGTTGTTAACACCTCTTTTCCCTCGGATCAGATCTTCATAGGAGCGCTCAACGCCACTTCTGCCGATATAGTCACCACTACGGTAAAATCCATTCGATCGTTCAATATCTTTATCATTTACCTCACTGACATAACCTAAAAATTGAGCAGCAATACTATCGGGATAACTCCGGATCGTTCTCTTTTGCACATAAAATCCGCGAAACTGATATTGATATTCCTGATACTGAGCCCAAGTCCGGACAGATAGCTGTTTTTCAAAAATTGATGCCCTGTACGGGGAGTGTGCCCTAGCTTTATCCATCCGTTTAATAAAGCCTTCTTTGTCGATCTCGATTAATTTGCAAAACAGAGCTGTATCAATTTCTTTCACCTCGCGTGGCGTTACCATCAAATCGTAGACAGGCTCATTTTGTACCAATACCTTACCCTTGCGGTCCAAAATTACACCCCTTGCAGGGTAAACAATGACCTTGCGCATGACATTGCTATTGGCCGAATGTATATAGGAATCGTCGATGATCTGTAAATAAAATAGGCGGGCGACCAAAGTCAGCGCAATGGCAACAAAGATTCCGGAAATGACGTACTTGCGAGCAAAAAAACTATTCATAGAAATAAATTTCTATCCATCGATCTACTACAACCGATCTTTCTTTTTGTAGAATAATATGCTAAATAATAGCATGATAATTACTGTAAATATACAACTTAAAACAATACTGAGCAGTGTGTATTGAATATGTTGAAAGGAGAAAGATTCCAGTAGATACAGGAAAGTATGGTGAATCAATGTACCGAAAAAGATATAGGAAAAAAACCATCTCACATTCATCAATCCCAACATTGGAGTAAGAAAGGAATCCCGTTCCTCCACCTCAAGCGTGATTTTCATAAAGAAAATGCGGAAGGCAGCCAAGGCTACACATGCGGCAGTATTGACCCCCAGCGTATCGTAGAAAGAATCTACCGTTAGTCCCGTTAGAAATGCGATCAGGTACACCAGAAAATTGGGGGTTCCCGTTGGTAGCAAGAAGATAAATAAAATATAAGGAAACGCTGCAACCAAGTTGTAATAACCGATATTTTGGAATAAAAATACCTGCATTCCAATCAAGACGATAAATCGAATAATGTTAAATATTAAAATCCTAGCCATTGTCCTTAGTCGATTCCTCCAATGTTTTTAATTCATTACTTAATAAATCCTTTACGACATATACATGCTGTAGATTGGAGAAATTGGTGCTTAAAAGAATGCGAAGATCCAAGAATGCATCTCCGGATGAAATGCCTGTTTGAATAACCGTCCCTACAAAAATGCCCTTGGGGAAGTGTCCTGAATATCCTGAGGTATAGACTTTATCGCCTTTGTTTACTTTGATATGATTAGGAATTTCCTTCACTGTTGCGGCCCGATAATCTATATTGTTACCCCAAACTAAAGATCCAAAGACCTCACTGTGGCCCAAGGTTACCGATATGCGGGTATCGGGATGTAGGAGGGACTGTACCGTAGAAAAATTCGGCGAAACGTTTAATACGATGCCAACAACACCATTGGGTGCGATGACCCCCATTCCTTTTTCTACCCCATCTTTACTGCCCTTATCCAAGGTAATTGTATTCGCTTTTTGATGGATACTATTGTTGATTACATTTGCAATAACAAATTGGTAACGGCCAAATTCGCTGCTATCCATAACCGGTACAGGACCAATTTTGATACTGTCGGTCGATTTATATGCCTGTAGGTCTTTCCGTAATTGAGCGTTTTCTTTTGCTAATGCATCATTTGTCTCCCCCAGATGTAAATAGCTTTTCCAGGAGTTTATTTTTGCATAAAGACTGCCGATTACATGGTTGGAAGAGTTTAACACAGAATTGCGTTGAAACGAATTGTTGGTAATAATCATAAATAATGAGAATCCAAAAAATAGGATAAACCAAAAGAATGCATTATATCGTCTCAGGAATAACCAAAGGTTTCTCATTTTTTATTGTGGGTATTTAATAAGCAAGCGATATAATAGTTTTGCATATTATATCGCTCTTTAATAAAATCTTGTTAATTATCGAACGTTAATTATTGCATCAAGAATTTGAATCGACCAATATTTTTAAGCGCAATACCGGTGCCTCTGACAACAGCACGAAGAGGATCTTCGGCAATGTGTACTGGAAGTTTTGTTTTCGCTTGAATACGACGATCTAAACCACGTAATAACGCACCACCACCAGTCAGGTAGATACCTGTTTGATAAATATCGGCAGATAGCTCCGGTGGCGTAATTTCAAGTGCTTTTAAGATGGCTTCTTCGATTTTAGAAATTGATTTATCCAAGCAATGGGCAATTTCTGTATAAGAAACCGTAATTTGTTTAGGGACACCAGTCATCAGGTCACGACCTTGTACCGCAAAATCTGCAGGTGGCTCCTGTAACTCAGGAAGTGCAGCCCCAACTTCAATCTTAATCTTCTCCGCCGTACGTTCACCGATCATGATATTGTGCTGTCTACGGATGTATTGAACAATGTCAGAGTCAAAGTTGTCACCTGCTACACGGATGGATTGATCACAGACGATACCGGATAGTGCGATGACAGCAATTTCTGTCGTACCGCCACCAATATCAATGATCATATTACCCATTGGTTCTTCCACGTCGATGCCAATACCTACAGCAGCAGCCATTGGTTCGTGGATCAGATAAACTTCTTTGGCTCCGGCGATCTCCGCAGAATCACGTACAGCCCTTTTCTCCACCTCAGTGATACCCGATGGAATACAGACCACCATGCGTAAAGATGGGAAAAACCAACTTTTACCATTGTTGACCAATTTCACCATCCCTCTGATCAAATGTTCAGCAGCCGTAAAATCAGCAATTACGCCATCACGTAAAGGTCGTACCGTTTTTATATTGTCGTGTGTTTTACCTTCCATTTGCATGGCCTGTCGACCAATGGCAATCACTTTGTTTGTGGTGCGGTCAAATGCAACAATAGAAGGCTCATCCACTACTACTTTGTCATTATGAATTATTAGGGTGTTCGCAGTACCCAAGTCAATCGCAACTTCTTGCGTAAACCAATTAAATAAGCCCATTTGCTAATCCTTAAGCTATTTTAAAATAATATGCAAACCTACACAAAAAAAATTAATCTTTTTGAGGTTATACATCAAAAAAAACTATATTCTGCAAGTAAATTCTATCTGGAAAAAACCGTTTCTAAATTTAACGAATATAATCTACAATTGTTACTTCTTGTGCTAACTTATTTTTTATTGGATGCAATACGAAATGTGAATTAAAAATGTGTTTTTGAAATATTTGCCACCTAAATAAGTGCTGTTGTTCTCTAGATAGTGGCTTTGACAACTATATGAAAATTGGCTGTCAATTTTAATAGGGAATAATTTTTTTTTGATCAGCTTTCGATCATTTTTGGGGGAGGGGAGAAAAGAAGAATGCCATTATTCTTATTGAAAATAATGGCATTCTTTTTTGACTGAAAAACAAGGCAATGCTGTTTTTTTATAATGATTTTGTGATCGACTTTATTGTATCGTTTTGGCTTGTTCTTCCGGTTTAGGCTCATCATACTTATGGAAGATTAAGCGGACACCACTGTTTTTCGTGAAAAACTTCACCGACCAGTTTACAAATGTGATCAACTTATTTCTAAATCCATAAATGGACATCAAGTGGACAAACATCCAGGTCATCCATCCGAAGAAGCCGCTGAAGTGAATTTTGCCCATGTCAACCACAGCTTTGTTACGCCCTACTGTGGCCATTGAGCCCTTGTCAAAATAGCTGAATTTTTCCGTAGGTTGATTGGACATTGTCTGAAGGATGTGTTTGGCCACATATCCTCCCTGCTGTTGTGCTACTGGAGCAACACCCGGTAAACCACGAGGTAGATCATCTGTAATAAATGCTGATACGTCACCAATGGCATAAACCCCCGGCATGTCAATAACACGACATTGATCGTCTGTCTGTATACGGTTACCACGTTGGATAACTTCCTTTTTGAATCCATCCGGATATTGACCTGCAACACCCGCACCCCAGATTACTGTTTTTGTTTCGATGCTTCTGCCATCTGCGAAAGTAATGGAGTTACCGTCGTATCCAGTTACCTGTACGTTCAACAGTACTTCAACACCAAGATCTTTTAAATATTTCTCCGAATTTTTTGATGCTTTCTCCGAGAGATTGGCCAAAACTTTTGGTAGACCTTCCACCAGGTAAACAGACATTTCCGATTTCTTCAATTCAGGATAGTCTTTTTCCAGTACATTATTCTTAATTTCCGCAATAGCACCAGAAAGCTCTACTCCGGTAGGGCCACCACCCACGATCACAAAGTTCAGATTAGGCTTGCGATCTTCAGGATTAGGGATCATTACCGCTTCTTCAAGATTCTGAAGAACGTAGCTCCGAATATTAAGGGCCTCCTGAATATTTTTCATCGGCAAAGCATATTTGGTGATCTGCTGATTGCCGAAAAAATTTGTCGTTGCACCGGTAGCAACAACCAGATAATCGTAGTCAAAATCTCCAATATCAGTCTTAACAACTTTAGCCTCGTTATCGATGCTTTTGACATCGGCAAGTCTAAAATGGAAGTTATCCTGATTTTTGAACATTTTACGGACAGGGAAGGAGATAGAGTCTGCCGAAAGCGTACCCGTAGCAACTTGGTACATTAATGGTTGAAAAGTGTGAAAGTTGTTTCTATCTAATAAGAGAACTTCAACCTCCTTATTTTTAAGCTTTTTAGCAACTTCAATTCCTCCAAATCCAGCACCAATAATGATTACTCTTGGGAATTTTCTATTTGAACTATTGCTTGGCATATTTTTAATAGTTTGTTGTAAAAATTCGTACAATCGAATTAAGCTGCAAATATCTTAAATTTTGAACCAAAAAGCTAAAAAATATTTATTTATTATGGCAATACGTTGTGAAATTTATCGTTACGAGGTCAATTCTTTTAATAAAATATTTTGTAGTGTTTTGGTTTTAAGTCTTTTATACCCTAGAAAGACTCCTAAAAAAAACTTGCACAGATAACAAAGTTATTGTGTATTTTATACACAATAACTTTGTTATTGCAACGAACCTTTCAGCTTGATTTTCATACCGTTGTTATTCGGATGGAGATGCAGCTGACAGGCAAGCCGGCTTTGTTCGTCTGCATCAGGTAAGGTGTCGAGCATATCCAATTCCTGATCGCTGGCTTCCGGAAGATTATCCAGCCCCTCAAGGACTTCGACATGGCATGTGGCACATAGCGCCATGCCGCCGCAGGTGGCCAGTATATCGTATTCAGATGCTTTCAGAATTTCCATTAAGGAAAGGTTGACATCGGTCGGAATGTCTATTGTATTTTCTGTACCGTCACGATCGATAACAGTTACTTGAATCAAATTATCTTCCATGGTTAAAATGTATTTATACCATTAACGGTTGTGTATTTAAAGGTCAATTTTTGATCGGGATAAACAAACTTAAAAGCACTTTGGCACATTAAGGCTGCCTCATGGTATCCGCATAGGATGAGTTTGAGCTTGCCCGGATAAGTGTTAATGTCACCAATGGCATAGATGCGTTCGACATTGGTCGAGTAATCAAAAGTATTGACTTCAATCGCATTTTTATCAATATTTAGTCCCCAGTCAGCAATTGGGCCAAGCTTGGGTGTCAGGCCATATAACGGAATAAAATAATCGGCTTCGACCGCAATTGTTTCTTTTTCCTTACTTACGGTTTCAATAGCCGTAAGGTTTCCGTTACCCTGAAGATTACTTAGATTATGGGACAAAAGTAAATTGATTTTACCTTCTTGTGCCAATTTAAAAACTTTTTCCGCAGAATCGGGGGCGCCGCGGAATGAGTCGCTCCGGTGAATAAGTGTAACTTGTTGGGCAATATCAGCCAAATGATAAGTCCAATCCAGTGCGGAATCGCCCCCGCCGGCAATAACGATCCGTTTGTCCTTGTATTTTGCAGGATCTTTTACCATATAATCCACACCACTACCTTCATAGAGATGCAGGTTTTGAATTTCAGGCTTACGAGGTTCGAAGCAGCCCAATCCACCTGCAATGACAATCACTTGCGCATGAACTTTTGTTTGATCGCTCGTGGAGAGGATAAAGGAACCATCATCCTGCCGTTCGACATGTTCGACACGTTCGCCTAATGTAAAACTGGGGGCAAAAGGTTTTATTTGCTCAAGTTGATTATTGATAAGTTCCTGTGCGGTGATGCTCGGGTAACCAGGGATATCATAAATCGGTTTATGTGGATATATTTCGGATAATTGACCGCCAACCTGAGGTAAAACATCAATCAGGTGGCATCTCATTTTTAGAAGTCCAGCTTCGAATACAGCAAACAACCCTACTGGTCCAGCACCGATGATACAGATGTCAGTATTTATCATAGCTATTATACATTTAAATTGTTATAGATCGTGTTTAATATTCTTGTAAAATCCTCGAAATCTTTTTCCGTCAGTTTCTCCCATGCTTTCATCCGGATTTCTGCAACGATGTGGGATAGGGATGCAACCTTAAGTTTTCCCTCTTCCGTCAAATGAAGATAGAGACTCCGACGGTCTGTTTCATCAATGACACGCTCGGCCAAACCTTTCTTCAGTAGAATATCCACGATACGCGTCAATGTAGGCTGGTCTTTGCCACATCGTCTGGCTAAGTCTTTCTGCGATAACTGTTCGGTTTCGTAGAGTGCCTTTAAGACAGCCCATTGATCCACTGTAATATCAAATCCCTTTTCCGTAAAAGAAGATTGTGCGAATTGTTTTACCTTCTTGGCGGTTTGATCCAGTATAAAGGAATAACGGTCGAATTTTTCGTTTAGCATACAAATATTTAGTATGACAAATATATTTAAAATATTTAGTGCAACAAGTAATCTGAATGCAATAAAAAAGGCGTTCAAAAACTTGAACGCCTCTCCCTGATATTTTTTAATCTTATTATGGTCTTACTACTTCAGCTTTTTTTGCTGTATTACCTTCAGCTAAGTGCTTTCCTTTACGTAAGTCGTATACAGAAGGCGCTGCCAGGATAATGGAAGAATAAGTACCTACAATAACACCGATTAAGATCGCGAATGAGAATCCACGGATAACCTCACCACCAAAGATGAACAAGACCGCAAGAACGAAAATGATCGTCAATGAAGTAATGATTGTTCTACTCAATGTTGAGTTGATTGCGTGATTGACAACCTCGCCAAGATCTTCGTTATGCGCATTAGGTTTTGATACGAACTCTCTCAAGCGGTCAAATACAACCACGGTATCATTCACCGAGTATGCGATTACCGTTAAGATGGCCGCCACAAAGTGTTGGTCAATGTCCAATGAGAATGGTACAATACCATCTAATATGGAGAATAAGCCTAATAGAATAATGGCATCGTGGATGGTTGCGATAGCTGCCCCCACAGAATACTCCCATTTGCGGAAACGGATTAAAATATAAGCCGCTACGATGATAATAGAGAAGATTGCTGAATTAGTCGCTCTTGACTTGATGTCTGACGCAATACTTGGTCCTACTTTTTGTGAAGACAGGATTTCATGCTTATTGGAAGCGTCTACTTTAGACAATCCTTGATTCAACTTATCCAATACTTCTTTATCGGCAGCATCGGAAGTTTCTTCGATATGATATGTTGTTGTCACACGAAGTTGGTTGGATGCACCAAATACTTTTACTTCAGTTGTTTTTTGGAAAATATCATCCAAACTGGTACGAACAGCTTCCGGGTCAACTGGTTTATCGTAACGAACCGTATAGGTACGTCCTCCTTGGAAATCTACACCTAAACTGAAACCTTTTGTGAAAATTGAAGCTGCAGAAATTAAAACCGCTACAACAGAGATCGCGTAGAATACTTTACGTTTTTGAACGAATTTGAAGTTTGCATTATGCAAGGTATTTGCAGACCAAGGGAAAGATACTTTAATTTTAATATCTTTTTCCAGCATCCATTCAAAAATAACACGTGTTACAAGTATTGCTGTAAACAATGATGTGATAATACCAACCATCAATGTTGTGGCGAAGCCTAAAATTGGACCACTACCAAATAAGAATAAGATGATACCGATTAAGAATGTGGTAATCTGTGAATCTAAGATAGATGGTAATGCGTGTTTATAACCATCAGCAACTGCCTGACGAATTGATTTTCCTAAGCCCAATTCCTCACGGATACGTTCATAGATCAGTACGTTAGCATCGACAGCAGTACCCATTGTCAATACGATACCGGCAATACCAGGTAAAGTCAGCACGGCATTGAGGGAGGCTAATACCCCCATGATAATGAATACGTTCAACAATACAGCAATGTTAGCCACGATACCTGCCGTATTGTAGTATGCAATCATGAAGATCATTACAACAATAATACCGATTACTGCTGAATTGATACCTGCATCAATTGCCGCTTGTCCCAATGTAGGACCGACAACTGCTTCTTCAACGATTTTAGCTGTAGTCGGAAGACGACCAGCTTTCAATACGTTTGCTAAATCTTTTGTGTCTTCAACAGTAAAGGATCCAGAGATAGATGAATTACCATTTGGAATTTCACCGTTAACGGAAGGAGCGGAATACACTACGTTATCTAATACAATCGCAATGGCATCTCTATTTTGAGCCGCTTTTGCTGTGATTTTCTTCCATTCACGTGCACCTTCGCTGTTCATCTGCATACCAACTACGGGTTGGTTTTGTTGATCGAAATCCTCTTTTGCATCAGTGATGACGTCACCCGTCAATACAGCGCCATTATCTGCCCCTACGGCTTTGATTGCATATAAGGATAGTTGCTCTGGTGTTTTTTGCTCTGGTTTTACAGCCCATAAAAGCTTTAAGTTACCTGGAAGAATTGATTTTACTTCTGGGCGTTGCAAATAAGCATTTACTTTGGCCGTATCTTTCAATGAAACAATACCAACCATTGCACCAGGTGCTAGTGTAGGTTGTTGGTTTTCATTTAGATAAGCATTAGGTTTTAATACATCAAACAATGGTCTTTTCTGACCTAGATTAAGTGCTGCACTGTCTTTTTGGGCTTTGCTGTCCTTCTGTCCACCGGTTAAGTTGGACAATAAATCGTCTGACTTTTTCGTTGTGTCAGCAGCAGTTTTGTTTGTCGTAGTTGGTGCAGCTTTTAAAGTAGTTGCTAATGTTCTGTCAATATTTTCTAATACAGGATAAACTTCTTGATTGGTGTAGGTCTCATAGAATTCCAATTTCGCCGAACCTTGAAGTAGATTACGAACACGGCTTTCGTCTTTTACACCAGGGAGCTCAACTAAGATACGGTTTGTACCCTGTTGAATCTGGATGTTTGGCGAAGCAACACCAAATTTATCAATACGTGTACGTAGTACTTTGTAAGAATTTTGAATGGCGTTGTCGGCTTCTTTCTGAAGGAATGATTCGACTTTTGAATCGGAATCACCCGGTTTAATTAAAGAAGCGTTGTCTTTTGTCGAAAAGAATGTTGAAAGTGGGGTAGAAGCTCCAATGGATTTGTACTCTTCCATGAATAAAGCAACGACCGTTTTTTGACTGGTTTTGCTTTTTGCTACCGCTTGTTCCAACGCTTTGTTGAATTTCTCATCTTTTGGATTGTTAGCCAGATTACGGATCAACTCATCCAATGAGATCTCCATGGTGACATTCATACCACCTTTTAAATCCAAGCCTAAAGCCAGTTCATTTGCTTTTGCTTCCCTATAGGTGTATTTCGCAAAACCCAAATTATACACCACCTCACCTGCCATGGAGTCTAGATAGCTCTTCTCTTTTGCCAAATCTCCTTTGGCAAATTTCTCAGCATCCTGCTCCACCTTGCGGGTCACCCAAGTAAATGATAGGGAGTATAGACACGCTAATGACACCACTATCACTAAAAGTTTAATCAGCCCTTTACCTTGCATCGTCTGTTATTAATTGTATTAATTTTAATGTTAAATACTGTTTATGTAATTGATAATTAGTTCTTGTTTAATCACACTTTACCAAGAATGGCAAAGGTATAAAATTTTTGTAGAATGAAAAGCTTTATTTATGCCATTTAGGTCAAAGGCATAAAATTAGAAGAATTGCTGAAAAAAAGAAATATTTAAGGAATTTATTTTACAAAAAAAAGGCTCTGTTCAAACTTGAACAGAGCCTTTTTTATCTTTTCTTTCTACTATCTTAATGTATATTTAATACCGAAAGTGAAAGTTGAAGCGTCGAAATCATTACCGTGATTTAATCTCCAGTCTGGTTTCCAGTCTGCGTGAAATCCGATAGGAGCAGCAGGGATTTTAAATTCCAAACCCAATTGTGGTCTCAAACCAACAAGCGTCATATCGTCATTTCCAGCGTCAAGAAATGTCAACTGCGCACCAATACCTGCATACCATCCTAGTCCATTTACACCACGGAATGGTCTAGCGTATTGATAGTCAGCTCCTACAGCAACAACGTTATCATCAAACATCACTTGCGCTTGACCATTATTTGTTCCGCCAAAAGATTGCTTGTATTGAACACCCCAAAGATCACCACCTGTTCCGTCAAAAACAACACCGATAGCGGCACGTTGTGGAGATTGAGCTTTCGCTTCTTGTGCTCCAAATGCTAATGCTGCAACAGCAGCTAATGAGAGTAATGTCTTTTTCATAATTATCTTTACTTTATATTTTCATTAATTAAAATTACTTTTCGTGTAACCAAAAGCAAATAGCTTGCCAAAAAAAAAGAGGCAATCCGTTGGAAGGCTTAATTGCGTCAATTCATAATCGTTCTAATTTGTCTTAGGATTGTAATTTGTATATTATATTTTTTAATATTGCTTATTTTTCTTAGATTTGCCTGGCAAATAGAAAACCCAATACATATTTGCCATGCAATTAGATCCACAAAAATTCGTAGCAGAAGGTCTCACTTACGATGACGTCTTATTAATTCCAGCTTATTCTGAAATTTTACCACGTGACGTCGATACGAGTACCTCGCTGACAAAAAAAATCAAATTAAATATTCCATTGGTTTCTGCAGCAATGGATACGGTAACTGGTGCTGATTTAGCAATTGCGATCGCACAAGCGGGCGGTATTGGTATGTTACATAAGAACATGACTATTGCAGAACAAGCCGCTGAGGTGCGCAAAGTAAAGCGTTCTGAGAGTGGTATGATCCAAGATCCGGTAACACTATTAGCGACTGCTAATGTTGGAGATGCCTTTAATATTATGAAGGAACATAAGATCGGGGGGATTCCAGTAGTGAATGAAAAAGGCCAATTGGTGGGTATCGTAACCAATCGTGACCTTCGTTTCCAAAAAGATATGACTCGTCCGATCAGTGAGCTGATGACGAAAGATAATCTTGTTGTTGCTCCCGAAGGAACGGATTTGGTGAAAGCAGAGGAAATCCTTCAGAACGAAAAAATTGAGAAACTTCCAGTTGTCAACAACGAAGGTATCTTGAAGGGTTTGATTACCTTTAAGGATATCCAAAAATATAAGCATTATCCCAATGCTGCCAAAGATAGCCACGGCCGTTTATTAGTAGGTGCTGCAGTGGGGGTTACTCCAGATACATTAGATAGGGTTGAGGCTTTGGTAAAAGCTGGTGTGGATGTAGTAACCATTGATACTGCACATGGGCATTCTAAAGGTGTAATCGATAAGTTAAAATTGGTAAAATCCAAGTTTCCGGAACTACAGGTGATCGTCGGGAATATCGCGACAGGCGCAGCTGCAACAGCATTGGCTGAAGCTGGTGCTGATGCCGTAAAAGTAGGTATCGGACCTGGCTCGATCTGTACAACCCGTATTATTGCAGGTGTGGGTGTCCCTCAGCTGTATGCGGTGTATGAAGTAGCTAAAGCACTTAAAGGAACAGGAGTACCATTGATCGCCGATGGTGGTATCAAACAAACAGGTGATATCGCAAAGGCTATTGCTGCTGGAGCAAGCACGATTATGGCGGGTTCTTTATTTGCCGGAGTAGAAGAGGCTCCAGGCGAGACTATCATGTACGAAGGACGTAAATTTAAATCGTACCGTGGTATGGGATCTATCGAAGCGATGGAAAAAGGTTCTAAAGACCGCTATTTCCAGGATGTGGAGGATGATATTAAAAAGTTGGTTCCGGAAGGTATCGTCGGCCGCGTTCCTTACAAAGGCACGTTGGCTGAAGTTGTCTATCAGTATATCGGTGGCTTGCGTGCTTCAATGGGCTATTGTGGTGCTGCAACGATCGAGAAGCTACAGCAGGCGCAATTTGTTCGCATTACAGGTGCTGGCTTGAGAGAGTCTCATCCACATAATATCTCTATTACAAAAGAGGCGCCAAACTA
Organism: Sphingobacterium sp. DR205; assembly: GCF_011064245.1. Taxonomy (NCBI): domain Bacteria; kingdom Pseudomonadati; phylum Bacteroidota; class Sphingobacteriia; order Sphingobacteriales; family Sphingobacteriaceae; genus Sphingobacterium; species Sphingobacterium sp. DR205. Next base: position 1,374,162 of record NZ_CP049333.1, read on the forward strand.
TAATAGCAGAGGCTAAACAAGTGACACGATAAAAATCCGACGATTTTAAATTGTCGGATTTTTTTGTGCAAAAATATTGGCTTGATTGCCTTAGTGATCGATAGGAAATTTGTACTTTTATACCCTATTCTCAGGTTTTAAAATTTAAGGAGTTAATTTGGATTATTTAGCGGGTTTAAACCCTTCACAACGAGGAGCCGTAGAGCAAACAGAAGGCCCTGTCATGATTGTTGCAGGAGCTGGTTCAGGAAAAACACGGGTAATTACGTACCGTGTAGCACACTTGATTCAAAAAGGCGTTGATCCATTCAATATTTTGGTATTGACATTTACGAATAAAGCAGCCAAAGAGATGCGCGCGCGTATTGTATCTGTCGTAGGAAGCGAAGCGAAAAATATTTGGATGGGAACATTCCACTCCGTATTCGCAAAAATACTTCGGGTAGAAGCTGAACTGATCGGATACCCCCGAAATTTTACCATCTACGATACGGACGATACCAAAAGCTTGCTGCGTGCCATTCTCAAGGAAATGAACCTGGATGACAAATTATACAATGTCAATCATGTCTATGGCCGCATATCACAAGCCAAGAATAATTTGATCTCTCCACAGGAATACAATAAAAATGAGGCCATATTAGCCGAAGATATTTCGAATGGGCGCGGGCAATTGGGACAGATTTACATGACCTATGCACAGCGCTGTTATCGCGCGGGTGCCATGGATTTTGATGATCTCCTGTTCAAAACGAATGTTTTATTGAATAAACACCCGGAGGTATTGCATAAATACCAGCATCAATTTCGTTACCTGATGGTTGATGAGTATCAGGATACCAACTTCTCGCAGTACCTAATCGTCAAAAGACTGGCCGCAGTCAATGAAAATATATGTGTCGTTGGTGATGATGCGCAGTCAATATATGCCTTCCGAGGGGCCAATATTCAGAATATCCTGAACTTCCAGAAAGATTATCCGGATGTCAAGATCTTTAAATTGGAGCAGAATTACAGATCCACCAAAATGATTGTCAATGCGGCAAATTCGGTGATCGCCAATAATCAGAACCAGCTGGAAAAGAATGTTTTTTCGGATAATGAAGAAGGTGAAAAAATTAAGGTTTCACGTGCTTTTTCCGATAATGAAGAGGGGAAAATCGTTGCAGATCAGATTATTGAAGAGAAATCTCTGAAAGGACTCAATTACAAAGATTTTGCTATTCTTTATCGGACCAATGCGCAATCACGGGCGATGGAAGAAGCCCTGCGCAAGATCAATATACCCTATAAGATCTATGGTGGTACGTCTTTCTACCAACGGAAGGAAATTAAAGACCTGATCGCGTATTTCCGTCTTACCTTCAATCCCAATGATGAGGAAGCATTGAAACGCGTTATTAACTACCCACGTCGGGGAATCGGAGATACAACGATTGAAAAGATTATGATTGCTGCCGATCAGAACCAATATCGCATTTGGGATGTGGTGGCCAATGCGGCACATTTCCTGGACGGTCGCAGTGCGACTTCCGTGGGAGGTTTCGCACAGATGGTACAAAGTTTTCAGGCCCTGGCTAAAAATAGCAATGCGTTTGACACGGCGATGCATATTGCGCAGCACTGTGGTATATTGAAAGAACTTTATGAAGATAAGTCGGTAGAGGGATTGGCACGTTATGAAAACATTCAGGAGCTACTCAATGGTATCAAAGAGTTTTCGGAACGGGAAGATATTGAAGACCGTGGCCTTGACATATACATGCAGGATATCGCTTTATTGACCAATGATGACAACGATAAAGATCCGAATGCAGACACCGTTTCTTTGATGACCATACACTCTTCTAAAGGACTTGAATTTCCGGTTGTTTTTATTGTAGGCTTGGAAGAAAATCTGTTTCCATCTCAGTTGTCATTGAATTCCAGGACAGAATTGGAGGAAGAACGAAGACTTTTTTACGTTGCTGTTACCAGAGCTGAAAAAAAATTACTACTTTCGTATGCTACTTCGCGATATCGTTGGGGGACGTTGAATAACTGCGAACCCAGTCGTTTCTTGGATGAACTGAATCCTGCTTGTCTTGCATTGGATTTTAAACCCCGACAAACTTCCGCTTCAGCCGGAAGTTTTCAAGGCGAACGAGTCGCGTGGCAACAAAAGGACAGTGATGATGTGTTTTCGAAACCTAAGCCTAAGCCGATGGTTAAAACAACGTCTATACTGCCCAAAGCCCACAAACCTACTGCGGGTTTTGCTCCTTCTGATACATCAAATCTTCAGGTCGGCATGGAAGTTGAACATGAACGCTTCGGATTTGGTAAAGTTGTCAACCTAGAAGGAAATAAAGGAGATATAAAAGCAACTATTTTCTTTAAGGAGTTGGGACAGAAACAATTGTTGCTTAAATTTGCAAAACTTAGAATAATTCAATAATAAAATACCAAAACGAGATCTTAACCGTTTAATAGGTACTTATATTAGCTATATGAACTTTGACTACAACAGCACCAGGCCAAAATTGATCCTTGCAGAATATGGCCGCAACGTGCAAAATATGGTAGATTACATTTGTACTTTACCCACAAAGGAAGAAAGAAATAAACATGCCCAAATCGTGATCGACATGATGGGGGTGTTGAATCCACACTTAAGAGACGTTTCAGATTTTAAGCATAAACTTTGGGATCACCTCCAGATTATCTCGGATTTTAAGCTTGATATTGACTCACCATATCCAATCGCTACCGCAAAAAGTGTGAAGCATGAAGTGGAACACTTGGGCTATCCGCAACATTCCATCAAATTCAAACACTATGGATTTACGGTGGAAAAAATGATTGATAAGGCCTTAAAAGTGACCGATGAGCCTAAACGCGAGCAGATGGTGATCGGTATCGCCAATTTTATGAAAATGGCCTATGTTACCTGGAACAAAGATTCCGTATCCGATGAATTGATAATCCAGGATTTGAAGGAATTGTCCGGCTACCAATTGACTCTACCCGAAGGTACGGTATTGACTAAACTTGATTTTAAAACTCCGCCTCCTGGAAACCGTGTTAAAGGTCCTACAACAGGCAATTCAAGCGGAAACAATAATAATAGCAACAGCAACAATAACAACTCTTCAGGTTATCAGTCGAAAGGCAGCGGTGGTAGTGGCAAGCCTCGTATGTCAAACAACAATAACAACATGAAGCGGAACAATTTTGGTGGCAGCAATAACAATAACAACAACAATAGAAACAGAAAACCTCAGAATAATTACAATAATAATAAAAGAGGCTAGTTCTTTAAGTTTTTAATTTATAAGAAGCGGGCAATTGCGAAGTGATTCATATATTTCTTTACAATTGCCTTCTTTATTTATGGAATGGATTTGTTTATCAGTTCCGGTCAATAGGATCTGATTGAACGGAATCTGTGCATTGGAAAATTCCATAAACTTTTTTCAATACAATTTTGTTGATTTTAAGAAGTCCGGATTTTCATTTAGTGACATCAGGAAACTAAATTATACCTCGGGTTTTGTTGTAATAAGAAGATATCAGTTATATAAATGAATGCATTTGAAATAATCGGTGGAAAACCGTTAAAGGGAGAGATTATTCCACAAGGAGCAAAAAATGAAGCTTTACAGATTCTGTCAGCAGTTTTACTGACTGAAGAACCCATGACCATCAGTAATATTCCGGATATTAAAGATGTCAATAAGTTAATTGATCTGTTGGCCGCATTGGGCGTTAATATTGATCGTATAGATAAAGATACTTATGTTTTTGAAGCCAAAGACATTAATATAGATTATTTCCAATCGCCTGAGTTTAAGGAGAAGGGCGGAGGCTTACGTGGTTCGATCATGATTGTAGGGCCATTATTGGCTCGCTTTGGCAAAGCTGCCATTCCAAAACCGGGAGGTGATAAAATCGGGCGTAGACGTCTCGATACACACTTTCTGGGTTTTGAAAAACTAGGTGCCAAATTTGTCTACGATGCATCCACACACTTCTTTAATGTAGATGCTACCGAACTGAAAGGTAATTATATTTTATTGGATGAAGCGTCCGTAACCGGTACGGCAAATATTGTTATGGCTGCGGTATTGGCCAAAGGAACGACAACTATTTATAATGCGGCCTGTGAACCTTATCTGCAACAACTCTGTAAAATGTTGAATCGTATGGGGGCTAAGATATCGGGCATCGGATCTAATTTGCTGACCATAGAAGGGGTACAACGTCTTGGCGGAACATCGCATCGTATGTTACCTGATATGATTGAGATCGGTTCTTTTATAGGTTTGGCAGCAATGACCGGTTCAGAAATTACTATTAAAGATGTCTGTTTTCAGGAATTGGGTGTAATACCTTCGGTATTTTCCCGTTTGGGTATTCAATTTGAATTGAGAGGTGACGATATCTTTATTCCGGCACAGGATTCTTACGAAATTGATACTTTTATAGATGGTTCCATTCTGACCATCTCGGATGCACCATGGCCCGGATTTACACCGGATCTTCTGAGTATTATTCTTGTGGTCGCTACACAGGCGAAAGGGAATGTATTGATTCACCAAAAGATGTTTGAAAGCAGATTGTTCTTTGTCGATAAATTAATAGATATGGGGGCACAGATCATTTTGTGTGATCCGCACCGTGCGACCGTAATCGGAATGAATAAATCCCATTCTTTGAGAGGTATCGAAATGACATCTCCTGATATTCGTGCAGGAGTATCCTTATTGATCGCGGCTTTATCTGCAAAAGGAAAGTCCGTGATCCACAATATTGAACAGATCGAACGTGGATATCAAGACATCGAGGAACGCTTACGCAAACTAGGTGCAGATATCAAACGTGTGGACGTCGAACCAAAAGGTCACTAGTCAAGTATTTGCATAGTACGCAAAAAAGATTATTGCGGAAAACTAAAAAAGCCCCGGAAAACTCGTTTCCGGGGCTTTTTTTATCCGGCTAGCTGGATTATACCAAAGGAGCTGGTGCTTCTTCTTCAAATAAAGGGAATTCCTTGATAATGTTGTACCAAGTGATTACCTTCTTGATATCTGATGTGTATACACGAGATTCATCATGGCCTGGAGCAACTTCACGGAAGAAATCCCGCAATGTAGCGCCGTCTGATTTCGTGTCAGGTAATGTCAAACCTTTTTCTTTAATGGTTTCGAAGATATCCAAAAGACGGATTTCCTCTTCGTCACCATAAATGGTAATATCTTCCAATGTTGCCATTTTTGTCGAAGACAAACTTACCACAGTTTTAATTTTTGCTTGATCAAGGGTTTCTAAAATAAAACCGCCTTTGTTTTGTCCAACCAATTTGAACAATCCTGGTTTACCAGTTACAGATACTAATGCTCTTAAATTCATCTTAATTTTTTTTAAATCTCCAAGAATTAATCTTCGATTACTTCAATTGATAAAATACGGTCTCCTTGTCTGATATCGTCTACCACATCAACATTCTCGATTACTTTTCCGAAGCAGGTATGGTTACGGTCTAAGTGAGCTGTATTATTGCGGCTGTGGCAAATGAAAAATTGAGAACCCCCTGTATTGCGACCAGCGTGAGCCATTGACAATACACCTCTGTCATGGTATTGATTTTCACCAGTTAATTCACAATCGATTTTATAACCGGGGCCACCTGTTCCGGGGATACCTGCAGCACCTTCACGTGAATTTGGGCAACCACCTTGAATAACAAAATCAGGAATAACACGGTGGAAAGCCAATCCGTCGTAATAACCTGATTTAGCAAGTTTAATAAAATTTGCTACTGTATTTGGAGCATCGGCTGTGTAGAATTGCACAGTCATGTCGCCTTTTTCTGTTTTAATAATCGCTTTACTCATGTTCAAAAATTTTTATGAAATACAAAGATAATGTTTCAGAGTGAAATGCGAAGTAAATCCCAATCTCCATTTTTTTAAAATCACGTTATTTGTAGGAATTTGATCTCAAAAATAATGCGAAATATTTTATATATTTATGTTAGCTAGCCGGTTATAGTTTAAACAATGTCAAATCTGCATAAATTAGTTATCAGGGAATGGTCCGAGGCCGACCGTCCCCGCGAGAAATTATTGAATCAGGGACGAAGGGCCCTTTCCGATGCGGAGCTGTTGGCTATTCTGATCGGATCTGGTTCAATGGACGAAAGTGCCGTAGGACTTTGCCGACGTATTTTAGCGGATGCCAACAATAGCCTGGATACACTTTCCAAGATGGAAGTCAATGAATTGAGTCGATATAAAGGTATTGGTGAGGCCAAGGCCATATCGATTATTGCAGCCTTGGAGCTGGCGCGGCGCAAGAAAGAATCTCCGGCAGAGGAAAAGAAGATTTTAAATAGCAGCAAGCGTGTGTATGATTTTATGAAACCAATCCTACAGGATTTACCCCATGAGGAATTTTGGACACTTTATCTGAACACGGGATGCAAATTGTTGGATCAACAGCTTATCGGCCGCGGTGGAAATGATTTTACACCAGTCGATGTCCGAATTATTCTGAGAAATGCCCTTGCAATAAAAGCGCATTCTATTGTACTGATTCACAACCATCCTTCAGGGACTTTGCAGCCGAGTAATGCTGACAGAATTCTGACGCAAAAAATTGTCGAAGCATCAAAAATTATGGATATTAGGGTGAACGATCACCTGATCTTTACGGACAATGGATATTATAGCTTCAGAGATGAAGATATAATCGATTAGCTATAGCAAATCTGATATGAGCAAAAATAGTATTGAGCGATTCACCGACAGGGTTGTGGATTATGAAAAATTCAGACCCAATTATCCCAAAGAAATTATTCAGATTCTTCAGGAAAAGATAGGTCTGAATAAAAGCTGGCTGGTGGCAGATATCGGCAGCGGTACCGGCTTATCCACTCAGTTATTTTTAGAAAATGGAAATGATGTTTTTGCTCTGGAGCCCAACAGGGAGATGCGTGAATCTTTGGTGCACCATTTTAAAACATACCGGAACTTAATTGCATTGAACGCCACGGCTGAAGATACCGCTATCGAGTCCGGTTGTGTAGATTTAATTTTCGCCGGACAATCTTTTCATTGGTTCGATCGGACCGCCTGTTTCAAAGAATTTAATCGCATTCTTACAAAAAACGGTCATATTGTGCTGGCCTGGAATCAACGTGATCCGGAAGATGCTTTCCAAAAGGAATATGAACAATTTTTACACAATCATATTCCCAGCTATCAATCTGTCAGTCATAAAAATATAACCGATGCGGACCTTCGTAGTTTTTTTGCCGATAGACCAATGACGAAGGTATCCTTGCCTAACCAACAAGTATTTGACTTGAAATCCTTTTTGGGAAGGGTAAGATCATCCTCTTATTTTCCTAAAGAGGGGACGGAGAATAAAAATTTATACGATGACCTTCGCTCGTTGTTTGAAAAATATGCGATCTCCCAACGTATCGTGTTTCGGTATATTACAGAGATTTATATCAGTTAAGATTAAGCGACCGGAATCTGTAGGGCTTCTTTTGTTGTATTTTTTCTTTTCCAGTTGAAAATGCGTCTGGTAGGGGAAGAATGATAAGGAAACACCAAAATGAGGAATACGAGGATCAATCCCACAATAAACAATCCGTTATAACTGTCCCGAATGGCAAGCAAAGAGGCTTGTACTTGTACCGATTTGCCGATATTGGCTGATTGTAAAACCAGGCTATTCGTGTTATCTATGATGTTAGCCAAATTGCCTGTTTTAATGACCTGTTGACGATAATACCAATTGGCAATAGTATTGCTCCACACAACGGGCACCAAGAACGAACGGGTCAGGATCAGAAAAACCAATCCAGATAAGTAATATTTATTTGGGATATTACCCGCCATATATACGCCTATGCCAATGTACGATGTAATCACAGCGATCCCTCTTAAAATCATAGGTAGGTAAAATAGGGTGGTATGTACCTGTAGACCGGCAATCTGTGCAAAGAAAAAAGAAGATAAAGCATAGCAGATAGCGGAAAAAGCCAAGATGAATTTACATTTTTTGGTAAACTTAAAGTATGCATACGAAATCAGCGCACCGATAAGGTATCCGGGAATGACGTAAGTATTTACCTTTGCGATCTCCAATGGGTTTGTACCAAGTGTAATTCCCAATAGTGAGCTATATAAGGATGTGGAACTGTAAAAAATTCCGAATAGAAAGATCGTTCCGACGGATATGGGCAAAGTTCGCGTTGAAAAGGCCTCAAAATTCATCAGCGATTTTCGGATGATAACACTTCTATTTATAAAGAGAGCAAGGAATAAAATTGCCGCAGCTCCTGTCAGTATAATCAATTTGGAGTGAAACCAGTTTTGTGTTAATCCATAAGTACTAAAATACGCCATATTCAGCAGGGAAATGCAAAACAATATGCTCCCAAACCAGTCATACTGGTAAAGAGGTACTTTTTTGAAACTAGACGATTTCATAAAAATAATGCATAGCAATAAACCGATAGCCAATAATATATTCTGGAATAGAAATACAGTTTCCCAGTAGAATGTTGTTGCGAAAATAGTGGCTATATAATTTGCTATTGCCGGAAAGATCATTGTCATCGGGTAATAAACTGCATAAAGCTGGTAACGTTCTCCACGCGGCATCAGAAAAGGAATCATTTCCCCGATAATGGCCATGGTGACGATAATTTTGGCACTTCCAATAAAAAACGTAGCCATACAGATATTGATGCCATTGTTGGCATGTTCCAAAATCGCATTTGAAAAAAGGATAACAATGGTGGAAACAATCAGTATCGTTTTTTTGGGAAGAAGCTTAATCAACCGAAACACTAATGGAATTGCACAGACCATACCGGCATAATAGCAATATGTTGCCATATTGAGATCTGCACTTATGCCGGCGTAACCGTTCATGACATAAGTATTGACCGACGATGGGATTCCGTTATTGAAGGAAAATATAATGTTGAGCAAGAACAAAAAGAATAGTTCCCATGTTGGGCTCAGCCAATCTCTGAAAATACGGTCTTTCATGATTACTTTATACGTATAATAGCATTCATGCCCACGCGGAGAAGATCCATATCCCGTCTGGAGTTGGATGCCGTGAAATTGATACGGACGGGTATCCGTTGCTGTACTTTTACAAAGTTTCCCGTAGCGTTGTCGACAGGAACAGCCGAATACTTGGATCCAGTTGCCTCAGATATTGCGACTACTTTACCTTCAAAGGTTTTTCCTGGCAACGCATCAATTTCTATATTGACTTTTTTATCCATTGTAATGTTTTTCATTTGGCTTTCGGTGTAGTTTGCCGTTACCCACTTCTGTTCATCACGGACGATGTTGACCAGTGGTGTACCATTTTGCACCAACTGTCCCTCTTCGATATTCCGTCTGCCCAATACCCCATCATAAGGAGCAGTTATTACGGTATAGGATAAATTCAGTTTGGCTAAGTCTATCGCAGATTCGGCCTTAAGCAATGAAGCATTGTTGACGGATACTTTTTGTATGGATTCATGGCTGTTGAGTTTGGACGTTTGTTGCTGTGCAAGCAATGCTTTGTATTTGGCCGACATGGCTTCATACTCCGATTTTACCTGGTCAAATTGGTAACGGGTCACTGCCTCGTCTTTTACCAGACTCGCGTACCTGTTGTAATTGGCTTCCATATTGTCCAGCCTGGCCTTCATTTCCTCAATATTGGCATTGGCGATGGCCGTACCAGTATTGGCAATGGCGATTCCCGATTGTGCTATGGTCTTATTGGCTTTTGCATCCGCTAAGCTGGCTTCGGCATTCTGTAGCAAGATGCGATATTCTGAATCGTCTATAATCACAAGTGTGTCGCCTTTATGTACTTTTTGGTGTTCATCAAAACGTATATCCTTAATATAGCCGCTGATTCTTGAATTGATTGGTGTAATATGGGCATCTACTTGTGCGTCATCCGTATAAACAGATTCATTGATGTGAAAGAAAACCATAATCCCCCATACAATCGTTACGACAATAACTAACGCTGATACACTATTGATCGCCCATATTCTTCTTCTTCGTTTAACTTCTTTCTCACTTAATGTTGAACTATTCATGGCTCATTTTTACTATTCGTCCTGTACGGAAAAGTATTATTTTTCGTACATCATATTTATTTTTTACTGTTTATCAATGATCAGAGTCAATTTTTCCAAAAGCTCAGTGATCTCCGATACTTTTTGGGGCGTGATTTCCTTTAGGATCGCCTGATAAAGATCTTGTTGTACAGGATTCAATAATTCCCTGTACGCATCGCCTTTTGACGTGAGTTCAATTAAGTTGTTCCTACGGTCATTAGGATCACTCACACGCTTTACCAGGTCACGTTTGCAAAGATTGTCTATCAGCGGAGTGACACTCGCTTTGTTTTTCTGTATCGCAACAGCGATATCCTGTTGATTCATGCGTTCCTTTTTCCAAAGGGTTGCCAATACCTGCAACATCTCATAGGTGATATCCAATTGTTGCTCCTTTATTTTCTGGATATAATATTGTTTTAAGCTCGTTCTTAACGAGATGATAGCATCCACTAGGGGTTTTACCGGATTGGGCGATTCATTTTTCATAAAACAAAGTTAAATATAAAACAGTTAAATATCAAACTAACGTACGGTGATCGTTAAAAATATGTTAAAGATATGACGGGAATAGGTGTGTGGCATTTTATTTGGAAGTGTTTTAGGCATAAGTAAAAAAGATATGCTGAGAGTTGAATTGATATTCTTTAGACGCTGCTTATTTTTACTGCCAATTTTTGTATTCGCAAGTAGAGTAAATGGTCAGCAGCTTACTTCCTTAAATAATTGGGATGAAAATTTCCCTATTGTAAATCGCTGGATAGATCCTTTTTTTCCTGTAAACATGCAATCTAATGTCGTTAGTTTGGAACGAACGGCTGATAAAGGTAAAAAGGCTGTCGCAAAGGAGCAAACGATGGATAAAGTAGATGCGGCGTCTGTTGATCTTTCTAATGTGGTTGTTGCACGTAGTAGACATCAAGGAGATATCAGGTATTCTTCTTCGCGTTCAGGTGCATTATACCGCGTTGCTTTGGACAAACAGACCGATGAACGATATGAGGGTAAGCCTGTTTTTGTAGATGCTAAAGGAGTAAAATATATAATTGACTCGAAATATAGAAAGCAAATTATCAGATAACTGAATAACTAAATTAAAAAGCTGTAAGGCAATAAATCCTACCGTAAAATCTTAAGTAAATAATCCTTATCAAGGTAAAAAGCATCTAAGCTTCCTCCATCCTCAAGAATAGTGCTACTGATTTCCTTTTTATGCTGCTGAAGCGCCTGAATTTTATCCTCAACGGTATTTGGACTGATCAGACGTACTGCGGTGACATTCTTTTGTTGGCCAATACGGTAGATACGATCAATCGCCTGTTGTTCCACTGCCGGATTCCACCAGGGATCAACGAGATAAACCACATCCGCAGCAGTGAGATTAAGCCCCGTTCCTCCGGCCTTGAGGCTAATCAGAAAAACCCGGCTATCTTCGTTCGATTGGAAATCACTGACAAGCTGTCCCCGGTTTCGCGATTGACCGGTGAGGGTGAGCGACGGTATTCCATTTTTATCCAACGCTTCTTTAATCAGATGCAACATGCTGACAAACTGCGAGAACACGATGATTTTGTGCTGATCTTTTTTATGCTGGATTTGCTCGATCAGCATTTCAATCTTTGCTGAATCTTCGGCAGACGTTAAATCTTCGCTCTGGAGCAATTTACTGGAATTGCAGATCTGTCGTAATTTGGTCAGACCTTTCAGGACGTGCATCGGACTTTTCTTGATTTCATCCCCATCTTTAGCAGAGATAAACTCCCGAAATTCTTTTTCATAGAGATCATATATCCGTCGCTGTGCGGTTTTCATTTCACAATAGAGTACCAATTCATTTTTTGCGGGAAGATCATCCAATACATCCCGTTTTGTTCTTCGAAGGATAAAGGGTTTTATTTTTTCCTTTAGCATCTTCTTTCTTTTGCGGTCGTGAAAAGCATCAATTGGCGTCGTATAGACGTCTTTAAAGTACTTTTTATTTCCAAATAAACCCGGAATGGCAAAAGAAAGCTGCGCAAACAAATCCATGGTATTATTCTCAATAGGTGTTCCTGTTAGTATGATACGATTTCGAGCGCGCAGTAAATTTACCGCTTTGTACCGCTGTGAATCCGGATTTTTTATATATTGAGACTCATCGAGTATAACATAATTGAAGGTCAGTTTCTTTAACCTATTGATGTCGGTCAGTAGATTATGATAAGAAATAAGCACGATATCCAGTTCTTCAAACTGCTCGCTTATGTCGCGTCGGTTTGGCCCCTCTAGGACGAGTGTATTAAAAGAAGGTAAGAACTGCTCAATTTCGCGCTTCCAGTTAAAAATCAGCGTCGTAGGGAGAACCAGCAATGTTGGTGTCGTTATGCCTTTTGCTTTTTGAGTGGCCAGAAAGGCCAGGATTTGAACTGTCTTTCCCAGCCCCATGTCATCCGCCAGGCAGGCACCAAAATTTAATTTGTCCAAGAAGTTGAGCCATTGTACCCCTTGCTGCTGATAGTGACGCAAATCGCCGACAAAAATGTCGGGTAATTGCACCGGCGGGTAGCTTGCTAATGTGGAGAGCTGATTTCTTAAATAGTCGATCTCGACGGATACGGCATGATCGATCTCTTCGTTGGAAAAGAGCTGGTCGATTTCATTAAACTTGAATTTGGGAATCTGAAGATGTTCGTCTTCAATGACTTCCGCAGCATTAAAATAGGCCTCAAATTTTTCCAGCCATTCCTGAGGTAAGACACCAAGTGTGCCATCGTCCAGGGGAATAAATTGGGAACGGTTGCGGACTGCTTTTTCCAGTTTCTTAAGCGAGACACTTTTGGGACCAAATTTGACTTGAATATTGGCATTAAACCAATTTTGTCCACTTAATACCTCGATCTGTATTTTGCCTTTGAACCTGCTCAGTTTATTGCCTCGTATGGTATTGAAACCAATGATTTGGACTCCGTGTTGGTGCCACTCTTCAAATGCATTTAAAAACCAGTTTTTATCGAGAAAATATTTACGGTGTAAATAAAGGTGTTGAAAACTATCATCATCCAATTGCTCCTGAAAATAAGTATGCTGCTTGAGCAGCAGTGAGATGACTTTTGTTTCAGCCTCTTTTTTCCGCTCTACCAAAAATTGGGATCCTTTCGCATCTGTTCCAAATATATTTCTTTTACTCAGGATCGGAACCTCAACATCACCGTAACGCATGACAGGAATGATATTTACAAAATCTTCCGATTCCTCCAGGAAGATAAGTGCTTGCATATCCTGATAGTAGAGGTTTTCTTTCAGTTGCGGTTTATTCGCCTTGGGGATATCCTTAAAATTTAACGCAACCGAATTGGCCAGAGGGGCCAGGAATAATTCGTTAAATTCTTTAAACTTATTCCGGTGTATACGCAGCTCATTTCCTTTGTTTCCAAACAAACGAATCAGTTTGAGATGAAGCTTATTCTCAACAAGATATAGGTACTTTTTTATGGCGATAAAATGATCAAAAAGAATAGTCAGATCCTGTAGTTCGTAGGTAATGCCATGAATGGATAATTCTCCTTTAATGCAATAAAAGGAACCGCGCTGTTCGATCAGCAGTTTGATTTCGCCTTTGCTGAGACCGATTTGAATCGGAGATAAGGAAGTGGCCGTTATATTTTCTGCTTTTTCATAATCATGAAGGAAAAAATCCAGGGCCAAAGGATTCTTGGCAATGGCCCGCAGACTTCGGCCAATGGGTGTATCTGTCTGTTGTAGGGGTTGAGCCAATTGGCTGATCGCTGCAAAAAACTGGGTTTCGTCAATGGAGTCTGTTTGCCAGATCCGTGATTGGCTCTCCACTGTGGAAATTGGGTTTTTCGGCGTGCCCGATTTTGACAGGGGTGCCTGACATAGCAGGACCTGTAATTGTTTATAATAGCGATTACGTGTCAGTACAATGAAGCTATGCAGTTGTTCACTGTGAATTTTAGCGGGTCTTGTTTGTGGTTCAAGGAGATCAAAATCATCTATGGATGTCAGGTGTTTATCTTTGAGAACAAATTGCAGCGCTGCATCTTTAATATGTGCCGAAAAATAGTTTTCCAATAAGGGCTCATGTTCTAAACCATATTGTACAGCAATCTTTTTTAAAAGATTTCGATACCGGTTAAAGTCAAAAAAAGACAACCAGTTTTCTTGTCCGAATAGCCTTGTCAATGTCGCTTTCTGGTGACTACAGAAACCTGTCTCCCCACAATTGCAGAAAAGCGAAGTTACAGGTGACCTGTAGATAACCATCACCCGGAAATCCCTGTAATTTTCGAGGACCTGAAAGGTCGCCTGATTGAATTCCATCTCCACGACATTGACTTGAATATTTGCCAGGGCACTATCCATCCAAGAAAAATAAGAATAACGGCTTACTGAACCGAAATCTATTGTTGTCAACGTATATTGATGGAACTCCATATATCAGGGGATTAAAAATGAAAACTCATACCGCCATAATAATTTCGCAGGGGAGCAGGATTGAAATATCGGCCACCAAAAGCATTGATGTCATTGCCGAGACTATATTTTTGGTTCAACAAATTGTCGGCACCGACGAAGAGATTGAGCTGATATCCTTGACCTATCGCTTTACTCCACGATATTTTGCCCTGTAAAAGATGATAGCGGTTGGCATAGACTGTATTGGCATCATCCAATGGTATTGCGGCGGTTAAATTCGAAAGAAGATCCAATCGAATTTGGTAGGGAAAAAGGGCATTTAAGGTATTGACCCAAACTGTTTTCGGTACCGCTGTTAGTTTGTTGCCACTATAATCTTTATCTCCTACCTTATAATTTTTGAAAGCATAATGATTTAACGAGAAATTGCTCCCCACCTGTAAACTACGGATAATCCCCGAAGATTTTGGAGTCATCAAGTAGGTCAATATAGAGGCTTCGATTCCCTTTTGGTCTATCTTTCCTGCATTCTGAAAATATTCTGCTCCCGTTTCACGTACTTGTCGAATAATGGCATCATTCATTTGATAACTGTACACTGAGGCATCAAAAATAACTCGACGGTTCCACAAATGCCATCGAACACCAAATTCATGGTTGGTGCCGGTCTCCGGCTTGAGTTCGTTATTAATTATATTGTCGGATGAGCGTACTTCAGCAATTGTCGGCGCAGAAAATCCTTTTGAGATCGAGGCCCGAAGGGCGAAAGTTGCTGTAGCCTGGTAGGAAACAGCTGCCCGTGGCATCCAGGTATTCCCGAAATCGATGTGTGCTTTATCCGCCTGGGCTACAGGATAGCGCTGTTGATAAGCGATTTTGTTCTCATTGAGTCCGACAGATAATTCGACCTGAAGGCGTTCCAGCCAAGATAACTGTGTGCGTGCAAAATATGATTGCTGGCTGTTTTCCAATTTATCTTTCGCTTGCGGATTACCTATATTCCCCTGGTTATTATCATAATTGTCAATATCGTACCAGCCTTTTTGTGCTTCTAAACCAAATTGCAGTTCATACTTTAAGTTTTTGCTGACCCGGTCGACATAGGATAGATATAGTCGCGTCCCCAGATTTTTCTCATCCCTTTTTTCATAATTTGTGATAAAAGGATTTTTAATTTGGTTGGATGAACCGAAAACACTGGCAAATAAGGTTAAATTGGAACTGATATTCGTTTGGTTGCTCAGACCTCCGAAAAATGTTTTATCGTAGATTGCTGCTTTTTGTTCAGCCGCACTTGGGTTTGGCCCAGCTTTGGGGCGGGACTGCCGTCGATCGTTATCCATTTGTGCAATAGTCAGGCCGCCGGGAGTCTGATAGCCCAGATCAGTGTAAAACCCTGTAAATTTTAGTTCAGCATGTTTGGCATATTGCCAATTGTAGTTTAGCTGAATGTTCTTCTTATTCAAAGATGAATGCTGTCGATACCCGTCACTACGCGTCCAACTTTGATTGATGGCCAACTGTTGTTTCTGCTTTATGGGCAGCATGGCATTGAGCTGCTGTTGAAATAACCCATACGAACCTCCTGTTAGCTGTAGGTTGACTTCGGGCTCGGTCAGGGTATTATAACCTTTGCTGTAGAGTGAAATTACACCACCGGAGTTTGCACCATAAATGGAACCATCAGGACCTTTCAAAACATTGATCTGGTCTATCGTGTAAGGGTCGACCAGGTTTAAATAAGTGTTTCCACCTGCATCTGTGAGCGGAAAGTCATCCAGATAGATCTTTACATTACGTACACCGAACGGAGAACGCAGCATGCTGCCACGCAGTGCCAGTCGGTAACTCCCCGGGGAACGCTCTTCCATACGTAATCCGGGCACCGTATTCATAACGGAGACAAGCGCCGGCGATTGCTGTGATTGTAAACGTTGCTGGCTTAACACAGCCGCCGATGAGGTTAGTTTTAATAAAGGCTGTTTAGTAAAATAAGCTTTAATCTCCACTTGTTCAAGCCTATTGTTGGTGCTGTCAGTAGTCTGTGCATATAATTTGCCACATAGACAAAGGGCGGCGAGTACGTAATTTCTTTTCATGGCTAATGGTTCGATCGGCTAGTCCGCAAATTCTTGGCTAAAGTAAATTTCAAAAATCTCTTTGGTCTTATTGTATTTTAGGCATTGATAATTCGCATATACTGAACTTGTCGGTATACACAAGGTATTAGCCATGCTATTTTTCGAATCTTTGCTGAGGCATCCCCGTTTCAGATCGATGTTGTTATTTTTTGAGATATCATCAATGGAGAATGCCTTGTCATCGATCAAGTAATTTGATTGACTCGAACGGATATAGTCTTCCTGATAGATCAGTTCGGCGGCAATGCTATAATCTATTGTGCCATTGGTATAGTAACAATCGGATTGTTGCAATAAATTGGATACATGTACATCTTGATACAATGTTTTAAACCGTTTGCTCTGCTGGTCAAAAAGAATGATTTCAATTTGATGTTTTTCTTTATCATAAACGACATAAGCAACATCATTTTCCTTGTTGCCAAAGATATCCCCATTTGTGTGAGCCAGCAAATCGAGGTTTGTATGGCTTTCGAAATAATTTTTTTGGTTTTCTGCAAGGTCCTTAAGCAACTTTAGATGTAATTTTTCAAAGAGCCCCTCATCAGCCAATTTGACGAGCTGTTGTCGTTGCTGATTAGCCGTCTCTTCGGTTCGCGGATTAGCATAGGTAGATGTATCAAGTAGAGGTTTCACTATACGGGGGCTTTCAGCCACCTGCCGATTTTGGTTGTTGACCGCACTATCTTTTGTCGGGATATTTTGAGAATTAGATTGAATTGTCTGCTGGCAGGAAGCGAATCCAAAAAGCAAAAAGTATAGAAAAATCGTCTGTAAATTCATGCGTATTTATCTTCAATGGGAGACCCCGCCTATCGGATTTTAGGTGAAGCTACAATATCGGCTAATTTAATGATTTTATAGAAAAGAAGTCTTGCTGCTTTCCATTAAATTAAAACGCTTCATTCAATCCGAGGAAAAATCCACGGGATCCATATTTTCCTATGGCGTAGTCCAAACAGAGATTTGTCCGGGTGGCTTTGTTAAACAGGACGCGTAATCCTGCGCCGCCTCCCGGTTGCCATCTTTCAAAAAGTTTTGTCCCTAATTCATCGCTTGCACTTTGGAGATTAAAAAATGCTGCACCACTCAAAAAACGGTTTTTTAAAATTGGAAAGCGATATTCCGTTTCTGCGTAGGCAAAAGATATCCCCTTAAAATAACCAATTGTATAGCCACGGCCTGTTCTTACAGCGGCATCCCTTCCTGTCCCCGGCAGATCAAAGTAAGGGAGGACACCCCCCAGCTTATAGGAACCCCAATACCAGAATGCAAGCACATGTGCCGGATCGGATTGCGATACACTAAAGTATTTACGAAAGTCAGTCGTGAGTTGGACGGCACTTTTGCTACTGCCCAGTAAGGTTGTATTCCATCGCAGACCTATATCCGAATAGATTCCCTTATAAGGTCTGTTGGGGTTATCACGGGTGGTGTATTGCATATTTAGCAACAGTCCGTTTGAATTATAGCTATCTGGGGCAAAACCATGTTTTTCCGTGTAAATGGTATTTGGTGTAATATTCCCGTTAGGACCACTGCTTGTTATCTTTCGACGAAGGTCGAATGCTAATCCAGCTCCTAGAAACAAATCATCGGCAACCTTTTTGTAGACCTTCTCATTAAACGTAAAGGCATTGTATTTGGCACCATATTTTTTATGTTCGGGATTCGCAAGTATTTCCTCTTCTTCATTGTTCCATTTGCCGTAAGGAGTCATACCCAAACCCGCATCCAATGCAACCATTTTGACCAAAGCGAAAGCTCCTTGAAAATTCAGTTTATTGTTTGGGGTAAACACATTATGGCTGATGTAGAAGACCATAATGTTTTTGGTCGTGATGGACGCTGATGTTGCCGCAATTGACATAGTTGTCGTTTTTGGGTCCCCCAATATTTTCCCCGCAACGGCTTTGACACCGATCTGTCCACCGATCGTAGGGTTATAGGCGATATTAGGCATTAGCGTAATCGGAGAACGTTTGCTCGATCGTTCCTTTTTGCGTTTAGGGTGAATAATGCGACCGATTAAGTCCGATATATCATATTGGCTTGCCAAAATCGAATCGCGTTGTTTTTTATAGAATGAAGCAGAATCTATTTCGCTTTCAGATTGAGCTACAAGCGTATTGGATATCAGCAGTAGGCACGATACTAAAAAACAGAAAGTGAATAAATAGTGATTACGTAATAGTCGCTGCATACCTTCGGGTTTATCTTAGATTTAAACGTCAAAAATATTAAAATGTTTTCTAATCGGGCAAAGCCAATTCCGTAAAACATTGATATTGGCATAAACGGATAAGCGTGTAAAGGCTATCGGTCCGGATGAATGATCCGGGGTTACGGCTCAACGGTGCGGGCGGAATATTTTTGGCAGTAAGGGAGAATCCCGTAATTAAACTTGGAAATAAGCGCAAATTTATCTTAGTTTTGATTATTTAATTCGGAGATATGATCAGACAAAACATATATCGCTGCGGTTTGGCTTTACTATTGATGACAGGCTTGACACACGCGCAGGAACTCTATACACCCAGAAATATTAAACAAGCCATTGAAAAAGGTACACGAACCACTACCGGAGAGCCCGGTAAAAATTACTGGCAAAACTTTGGAAAATACGATGTCAAGGTACAATTGGATCCTGCGACGAGGACTGTTCGTGGAAATGAGACAATTTTATATACCAACAACAGCCCTGATACACTGAAGCAGTTGGCTATCCGATTTGTGAATAATGTGCACAAGCCCAATGCCGTGCGTGCTAACTATGCCTCGGATGATTATTTGACCTCGGGACTGAAAATAAAATCATTCACGCTCAACGGACAGGTTTATGAGGTAAATAGTGCGGATTGGGGCACAGTGAAACTTGGTGATTTTGGACAGAAAATACTCCCCGGTACCGTGGCGACCCTAGCGATCAGCTGGGAGTATCCTTTATCGGTTGAGAGCGATCGTGATGGTATGCTCAATGCGTCTACCTTCTATTGCGCTTATTCCTATCCACGTGTATCTGTCTATGATGATTACAATGGCTGGGATGTTTTGGAACATAATGGTCGACAGGAGTTTTACAATGGATTTAATGATTATCAGTTTGAAATTGCTGTTCCTAAAAATTTTGTTGTATGGGCTACAGGCGAGCTTCAGAATGCGGCGGAAGTATTGCAGAAGCCTATTTTAGAACGCTTTGAGCAATCGAAACAGAGTGATGTACCTATCCATGTTGCTACAGCCTCCGAGATGAAAATGGGCAAGGTGACGGTACAACAGGAATGGAACAAATGGAAATTTAAAGCGACTTATGTTCCTGATTTTTGTTTCAGTGTGAGTGACAATTATATTTGGGATGCGGGCAGTGTAGACTTGGGAACGAAACGTGTCAGTGTACAATCCAGCTATGTTGCCGGTGCGCCCGATTTTGAACAGTACATTGGCTGGCAGCAATACTGTATTGAATGGTTTTCGAAAAACTGGCCCGGAGTGACCTATCCCTACCCCACGATGACAGCAGTACAGGGATTTGCGGATATGGAATACCCGATGATGATCAATGATTCGAGTGTGCCCGATAATTTGGTTGATGCCCGACAAACAGCGGATCATGAGATCGCCCATACCTATTTCCCTTTCTATATGGGGATTAACGAGACCCGATATGGGTATATGGATGAAGGCTGGGCTACGGCTCTGGAATTTTGGATCGGTAATGCAGAGATTGGCGCCGAAAAGAATAAGGAGCTGTTTAAAGATTCGCGTGTGAAACGATATATCTTCGATCCATCGACCGAGGAGGACCAGCCATTGATTACGATGACTTCACAACTGAATGGTCTGGGGTATGGGAATAATGCCTATATCAAAGCCGCCTTATCGTATATCGCGCTGCGGGATTATCTTGGCGATACACAGTTCAAAAAAGCGTTACATCATTATATGGATCTATGGCATGGTAAGCACCCGACACCATGGGATTTCTTTTACAGCATCAATGCTGGAGCGGGTCAGAATTTAAATTGGTTTTGGAAAAACTGGTATTTTACCAATAATTATATTGATTTAAAGGTGGATAGCCTAAAGCAAGCTGACAATAAAAATACCCTGTCGATCGCTAATGTTGGCGGATTTGCCGTTCCTTTTGATGTCTTGATCACCTATGCGGACGGGACTTTGGAAACAAAACATCAGACGCCTTCGATTTGGCAGCCCAATGAAAAACAGGCAACAATTACCTGGTCATCACCTAAGAAGATAAAAAAGATTACGCTGGATGGGGGTGTTTTCATGGATTACACAGCCAAAGATAACGTTTGGGAAGCAGTAAACTAATGTATCAATTCAATTGGATCATTCGCTGCGTCAGGAGAGATTGATCCAATTGCTCACCCGATAAAGTTTATGCTTGCTCAAGTCATAAATGTTGTACTGATATTCCTCACGACGTATATAATTCGGTTTAAATAACTGCATTTATGATTCAGATGTTTTTAAAGGAAATTGTCGATGGTTCGGAAAGTAAGATTGACACGTGGTTTAAAAACTTTTTTTGTAGGGGGTAGCCGATGCAGCCAATAGGTCTGTGTGAAGCCCTTCATGACCAAGAGACTACCATTTCCCAAAATAAGATCTATCTTTTCTTTTGTGGTTTTATGTTTGAACGCAAATTTTCTTTCGGCTCCAAAACTTAAAGAAGCAATTGCCCCATTTTTTTTCAGGTCTTTTTCTCCGTCACTATGCCAGGCCATGCCTTCGTCACCATTGTGATATAGATTTAATAAGCAGGAATTATAGGTTTCCTGCGTTTTCAATTCAGCAAGTGCTTTTAGCTCGAGAAGTTCTTTTGTCCAAGGGAGAGCCCTTTTTGTGGTGTTGGAATAACTGTATTCAAAGGCCTGCTCGCCGTACCAGGCAACTTTGCGTTTGGTGATAATTTCGTTTCCAAAAATAATAGCGCGATCATTTACCCATTCGATGGAATCCATTAACCTGTCGAAATAGTGATTTGCTTGGGCCTGATCTAGTATTTTGCCGTAGTAATTGACTGTCCCATCATAGGGTAGTATATTTTTGTTTCCATCAAAAAGATTGTCGAAGAGTTCCATGATATCCTTGCCGTTTTGTTTTTTTATATTGCGGCATGGAGGCTTTCCCAACCAATCATCGCTGTTTTCCGCATCGGATCCCAACGATAACCGCCAAATATACCACTGTTTTGAATAACCCGATGACAGGGAATCAGATACGCAATCGGATTGCTGCCAACAGCAGTGCCCACTGCGCGTGAAGCCTTGGGATTGCCAATTTGAGAAGCAATTGAACCATAAGTGCTTAAATTACCCATCGGAATTTTTAATAGTGCTTCCCATACTTTCAATTGAAATTCCGTCCCCTTGAGGTGCAATTTCACCTGACCGATGTCATTATCCTGTGGATTTAGTGCTTTTAATGCATTTTCGTGCATGATATCTCCTTGTTGTATAAATTTGGCGTTTCGAAAACGCTTTTGGAGTGTCTTGAGCGCAGCGTCTTTATCTTCTTCGTAGGCAATATGGCAAATGCCCTTTGAGGTAGAAGCGATAATGATAGGACCAAAAAGCGTTTCATAGTAATGATAAGAAATGAGTAAGTTGGCGCCTTCATTCTTGTATTCAGCGGGTGTCATCCCTTCGATATTGATAAAGAGTTCGTGCAGCCTGCTACTACTTGAAAGACCCAGCTGAAAGGTGGTTTCTGCAATATTGTTTTCTTTCAATAATGATTTTGCGTGATTTAAACTGATATATTGCAGGAATTTCTTTGGGCTTGTTCCTGCCCAAGAGGTAAACATCCGTTGAAAATGAGCTTCACTCATGTAGACATGGGAAGCGATCTGCCCTAATGTGGGCTGAGTTCTAAAATTTTCCTGCAAGAAATGTATTGCCTTGGCGATACGTTGAAAATCTACTTCTTGTTGAATAGTCATGATTGTCCATTTAGTGTACACAAAGGTGCTAAGAAGAAGAAGTTTATAAAATCCGATTTATGCTATATTGAAAGAATGCTAGGAAGTTTTGTCCGAGTGTCCCAATGATTTTTCAGGAGCGACAATATCCCGGATCAATTGTTTTAGCTCCTTTATTTCCGGGAATCGGCCGGCTCTCTTTCGATCGAAGATTTCTTTGCCGTCTATGCGTATGGTATAGCGGCCTGAAATTTCACTTGGAATAAGCAGGACCCCATGGATATCTTCTGTGAACGAGCTCAGGATTTCTTGGGACATATAGGCAGCACGCAACATCCAATTGCATTTTGGACAGTACTCGATTTCGATAACAGGTTTCGTTGCCATGATTTAAATTAAGCGATTATGCATTCTATAAGACAAATGTACCGATCTCTGTGCTACCGTCAAAACATCCATAAGAAATCCCGTTGTTTTCATTATCCGATTTTTAATGAGGTCATGGTGAGGGAGCCTGCTACAGAATTGTCATTGAACAAAAATAAATCTTCATTTTTTTCCTGTAAAGCCAGGCTATAGATTAAAGGAAGATAGTGCTCCGGTGTAGGGATGGCCAGATCAAACTCTTTTCCCTGCTGCCTGAAATCAATTAAAGCCTGATGATTGCCATCCAGAATAAACTTTTTCATCTTATCATTGGCAAGGGTAGCCCACTCGTAAGCATATCCTGTTGTATTGAGTTTGTCCCAGGCAACCATCCTGAGGTTGTGGACCATATTTCCACTTCCAATAATCAAGACGCCTTTTTTCCGTAGTTCCGCCAGTTGTTGCGCAATTTCATAATGATAGGAAGCAGGCTGGGTATAGTCAATACTCATCTGAATAACGGGGACATCAGCATTGGGGTACAGGTGTTTGACAACAGACCAGGAGCCATGGTCCAAGCCCCATTTATCGTCTAGATGAACCGCTGTTTTTGTGACGATGCGCTTTGTCTCCTGGGCTAATGAGGGGCTTCCGGGGGCAGGGTATTGCACGTCAAACAAAGCTTGCGGGAAACCACCAAAGTCATGGATTGTAGCCGGATGCTCCATGGCCGTAACAAATGTTCCACGTGTCTCCCAGTGTGCTGAGATCACTAAGATTGCTTTCGGTTTTTCGAATGTCTGTCCTATTTTTCTGAACCCTTGGACAAACTCATTGTCTTCAATGGCATTCATGGGGCTTCCGTGTCCTAAAAAAAGAACCGGAAATTTGTCTGTAGCAGCAAGGTCAGTAGAAAATTTACGTAATGAACTTGCGGGGCCTGCTATGCCTGATAGGGGGAGTGTTGCCATAATTTTGATAAAATCCTTTCTACGCATTTGAATGATACGAATAGCGTTAATTATTCGTACAAAATTAGGTGGTCTGGAACGGTATCAGGTATTGTTTTTTAGCCAAATTGTTGTATTATTCGGAAATCAGCTTCTGAATTTCATGTCTAAATTCAGATGGGGTCATCCCAGCTTTCTTCTTAAAAACATTGGTGAAATAAGCTTTTTCCTGATAGCCCAATTCGAAACCTATTTCTGAAATGGTCTTATTTGTTGTTAGCAACAGGTTTTTGGCCTCTATCAGTTTTCTTGTTTCGATGATCTCCGATACACTTTGTTGCAATATACTTTGGCAGATCAGATTTAAATTGCGGGCAGACATAAACAGTTTTTCCGCGTAATAGTTAACGCCCTCCGGTCGTCGATAATTTTCTTCCAGTATAGATAGAAAACTGGTGAATGTTGTACTTTGGTTTTTTAATTGTTGTTGTGTGGCAGGAAATTGTTTTTTTCGCTCAGACTCTATCATAATAAATATTGTGCTTAACAACTGCTTAATTACCGCATAGTCAGCTACGGCTTGTTGCGTTTCCTGTTGCATCATTTGGCACAAAATCACCAACCTGGAAAAACAGGAGGGCTGAAAAAAGGTCAATGTCGCATTTTCGTGAAAATGCGCATAGAGCTGGAAGGTCGTTTCGGGAATGAATTCGCTTTTAAATCTGATTACCCACAAGTCGATCTCTTGGTCCAATAGGAGAGGTGTTACCCGATGATTTTTACCTTGCGCGACAAAACTGATGAACGGAGCTGTATAGGTTTCCGCTTTAAAATCGATAAAATGTTTTAATTGTCCTTTGACACCAATAATCAGTTCTTCGAAATCATGTTGATGTATTTCGTTTTTCGATTCTTGGATGCGTAGTGCTTCATTCGCATCAAGCTGGTAAATTTTGAAAAGTTCGTTCAAAATCGGGGATGGTGATTAAATATTTCTTTTATCCGAATATACGGCTTAATTCATGATTTTTGACTTTTCAACATCAAAAAACTGCGTTTCCACTGAATTTTACGCGTTGTTAGCTTATATCAATTTCTTTTGGCTGCGGTTCGGGCACTGTTCGCCTGCGAATCGGGTTTGATCGCGACCGAAATGGTTGGTTGGTCCAAGTGAATTTAGAGAGGTTGGATTTGGGATCGTTCATGTCGCACCTCCGCTTTTAGTCATGTTATGATCTGTTCAAGTATTGATTTTATAATAGTTTAGAAGTAAGCTAGACTTAGGTTAGGATTTAGTTAGGTGTTGCTTAGCTTTTACCTAAAGAATACCTAAACTAAACCTAAACAAAACCTAAGTAAACCCTAACTAAACATTGGATCTTTATCGGCATTGTTGTTGCTGCTTCTGCCTTGTTTTGCTATGGCCCCCACGGACTGCCGGGCTACGGCTTTTATGCCTGCCCAGGATTCGGTCTCCCTAACCGGGGTGATCCGGCTCATTGGGAGTTTTCCGGTTCTGGTCTTTTGTCTATCCGGCCGGGCTGCGCTCTAGTTCCTCTGGAGGTCTACTGTTATCTGATCCCAGACCTTGCTTCGCTGACCTTTCCGATCCACCGTCTCCGCACCTGTACTCGATTCCCTTTTCTTTTCCACGGCATCCGCCACGCCTGAGTTCCGATTTCCGTTCCGGAAAGGACCCGAAATCCTCCGTCAGGGCACCGGGATACTGTAAATAACGGTAAACCCATGCCCATAGGGTTGTTTTTGCATTGCCATGTCCTTTCTCCGGTACACGGTTCTCCATTTTAGGCTTCCTGGACCCTGTTCTGCAAAAACAATCAGCCACCGTTACAGCGAGTTAGGGGTAAAATGAAATAAATAAGAACAAAAGGCTTGGAAGTTTGTTAATAAACTCCCTATCTTTGCACCACTCCGCAAGGGAGGAACGGTTGCTTCGAAAGAGGGAGCCAATGAAAAAAGAAGGGTTTAACGGGAGTTAAGCGCAGAAACCGAAAAAAGAAAAAGAAAAAAAACTTCAAAAGTTTTTTGGAAGTTCGGGAAAGATTTCTACCTTTGCAGTCCCAACGGAAACGGAGGGAAAAACAAAAAAGATAAAGACGGGCGCAATGCCCATCGGAATATAGCGGATACGGAAGTTGAAGCGCAAAAAGTTCTTTAAGAAAACACAATCATGTAAGCGTGACGAGTAGGAGACGAAAGTCATGAACAAATTCAAGAATTGGTTCAATTCGGTCCAAGATCAGAGATATAAAAAAAGAATTCTGATTATGTAAATAGTTGGAATCAAAAACTTCATTTTACAATGGAGAGTTTGATCCTGGCTCAGGATGAACGCTAGCGGCAGGCCTAATACATGCAAGTCGGACGGGATCCGGTGGTAGCTTGCTACCATTGGTGAGAGTGGCGCACGGGTGCGTAACGCGTGAGCAACCTACCTCTATCAGGGGGATAGCCTCTCGAAAGAGAGATTAACACCGCATAATATAACTATTCGGCATCGTCTGGTTATTAAATATTTATAGGATAGAGATGGGCTCGCGTGACATTAGCTAGTTGGTAAGGTAACGGCTTACCAAGGCGACGATGTCTAGGGGCTCTGAGAGGAGAATCCCCCACACTGGTACTGAGACACGGACCAGACTCCTACGGGAGGCAGCAGTAAGGAATATTGGTCAATGGGCGGAAGCCTGAACCAGCCATGCCGCGTGCAGGATGACTGCCCTATGGGTTGTAAACTGCTTTTGTCCGGGAATAAACCCAGGTACGTGTACCTGGCTGAATGTACCGGAAGAATAAGGATCGGCTAACTCCGTGCCAGCAGCCGCGGTAATACGGAGGATCCGAGCGTTATCCGGATTTATTGGGTTTAAAGGGTGCGTAGGCGGCCCATTAAGTCAGGGGTGAAATACGGTGGCTCAACCATCGCAGTGCCTTTGATACTGATGGGCTTGAATCCATTTGAAGTGGGCGGAATAAGACAAGTAGCGGTGAAATGCATAGATATGTCTTAGAACTCCGATTGCGAAGGCAGCTCACTAAGCTGGTATTGACGCTGATGCACGAAAGCGTGGGGATCGAACAGGATTAGATACCCTGGTAGTCCACGCCCTAAACGATGATAACTCGATGTTGGCGATAGACGCCAGCGTCCCAGCGAAAGCGTTAAGTTATCCACCTGGGGAGTACGCCCGCAAGGGTGAAACTCAAAGGAATTGACGGGGGCCCGCACAAGCGGAGGAGCATGTGGTTTAATTCGATGATACGCGAGGAACCTTACCCGGGCTTGAAAGTTAGTGAAGGATGCAGAGACGCATCCGTCCTTCGGGACACGAAACTAGGTGCTGCATGGCTGTCGTCAGCTCGTGCCGTGAGGTGTTGGGTTAAGTCCCGCAACGAGCGCAACCCCTATGTTTAGTTGCCAGCATGTAATGGTGGGGACTCTAAACAGACTGCCTGTGCAAACAGTGAGGAAGGTGGGGACGACGTCAAGTCATCATGGCCCTTACGTCCGGGGCTACACACGTGCTACAATGGATGGTACAGCGGGCAGCTACATAGCAATATGATGCTAATCTCTAAAAGCCATTCACAGTTCGGATTGGGGTCTGCAACTCGACCCCATGAAGTTGGATTCGCTAGTAATCGCGTATCAGCAATGACGCGGTGAATACGTTCCCGGGCCTTGTACACACCGCCCGTCAAGCCATGAAAGTTGGGGGTACCTAAAGCATGTGACCGCAAGGAGCGTGTTAGGGTAAAACCGATAATTGGGGCTAAGTCGTAACAAGGTAGCCGTACCGGAAGGTGCGGCTGGAATACCTCCTTTCTAGAGTATCGCGGACCGGTGCTCGTCACGTTACATATGATTGCAGATAGTACTGAGAATTGAGATATGAGTACCCGGATAACTTTATGGCGACATAGAGGGTATCCTTTACGCATAAGGAAGTCTCACTGCTAAAAAGAAAAAACATCAGAAGAAAGTGCCCGCCCCTAATGGAGCGGTCCCTGAGAGAAGAGATGAACAGAATAGCTAGTCCCGTAGCTCAGTTGGTTAGAGCACTACACTGATAATGTAGGGGTCAGCAGTTCAAATCTGCTCGGGACTACTTAAAAGATCTGAGGGATGAGATAGGATAAACAGTATGGCGACATACGGGATCTCATATCTATAATCTAACATCTCATATCTAAAAAAAAGGGGAATTAGCTCAGCTGGCTAGAGCACCTGCCTTGCACGCAGGGGGTCAACGGTTCGAATCCGTTATTCTCCACGTTTTTTGGAAGGAATTACAGAGAAAGATAACAGGCCATACAGGGTCTAATATCTCAGATCTAATATCTCCTATCTGAGAAAAAGAGTTCTTTGACATATTGAAAGAGAAAAAAAATTACAAGAGAAGACAACAGTATAGAGACAATGCTTGTATGTGTCCGATGTGATGAGGAGACCCTCGGTCAAGGCCGAACGAATCATTGCGTAGCATACGGGTATATATATCAAAAGCAGCCGCATAGTAGCAAAAGGCTATGCTGGTGAAGAAAGTAAATAAGGGCACACGGGGGATGCCTAGGCTCTCAGAGGCGAAGAAGGACGTGATAAGCTGCGATAAGCTACGGGGATCGGCAAATGCGAGTTGATCCGTAGATTTCCGAATGGGGCAACCTGGCTATTTGAAGAATAGCCGTATAAAACGCGAACGCGCTGAACTGAAACATCTAAGTAGGCGTAGGAGAAGAAAATAACAATGATTTCCCAAGTAGTGGCGAGCGAACGGGAAAGAGCCCAAACCGGTTATGTTACGGCATAGTCGGGGTTGTAGGACCACGATATTGTACAATGCTATGAACTGGAAGCAGGTGGGAAACTGCGCGACAAGGGTGAGAGCCCCGTACAGGCAAAGAATATTGGCATAGTGGTATCCTGAGTACCGCGGGACCGGAGAAATCCTGTGGGAATCCACCAGCACCATCTGGTAAGGCTAAATACTCCTGAGAGACCGATAGTGAACCAGTACCGTGAGGGAAAGGTGAAAAGAACCCCGAACAGGGGAGTGAAAAGAACCTGAAACCGTGTGCTTACAAGCGGTTGGAGCAGACAGTTCTGTGACAGCGTGCCTTTTGCATAATGAGCCTACGAGTTACTCTTGTCTGGCAAGGTTAAGTCCTTCAGGGACGCAGCCGAAGCGAAAGCGAGTCTTAATAGGGCGCATAGTCAGATGAGGTAGACGCGAAACCTTGTGATCTACCCTTGGGCAGGTTGAAGTTGCAGTAACATGTAATGGAGGACCGAACCGATAAACGTTGAAAAGTTTCCGGATGACCTGAGGGTAGGGGTGAAAGGCCAATCAAACTGGGAAATAGCTCGTACTCCCCGAAATGTTTTTAGGAACAGCGTCGGCATGGAGTCTGATAGAGGTAGAGCTACCGATTGGGTGCGGGGGAGTCAAATCCTACCAAATCCAGACGAACTCCGAATGCTATCAGATATGGCCGGCAGTGAGGCTTTGGGTGCTAAGGTCCAAGGCCGAGAGGGAAAGAACCCAGACCATCAGCTAAGGTCCCCAAATCCGTTCTAAGTTGAACTAACGAGGTCCGGTTGCCCAGACAGCTAGGATGTTGGCTTGGAAGCAGCCATTCATTTAAAGAGTGCGTAACAGCTCACTAGTCGAGCGGCCGGGCGTGGATAATAAACGGGCATCAAGAACGGTACCGAAGCTATGGATTTGCACTGGTTGCATCTGGTAGGGGAGCATTCCATATGGGGTGAAGATACCTGGTAATGGGTGTTGGACCGTATGGAAAAGCAAATGTAGGCATAAGTAACGATAAGGCGGGTGGGAAACCCGCCCACCGAAAGACCAAGGTTTCCTGATCAACGTTAATCGGATCAGGGTCAGTCGGGACCTAAGGCGCACCCGAAAGGGGCAGGCCGATGGACAACTGGTTAATATTCCAGTACTCTTCATAACTGCGATGTGGTGACGGAGTAGTGACACTGCCGCGAACTGACGGAATAGTTCGTTGAAAGGCGTAGGTATAGGGGGTAGGCAAATCCGCCGACCCTGCTGAAACCCAATAGTACAGCAAAGCTCCGGTGGCGCTGATAGAGCAGGTAAACAGACTTCCAAGAAAACCCGCTAAGCTTCAGGTTATGAAGACCCGTACCGCAAACCGACACAGGTGGTCGAGGAGAGAATCCTAAGGTGCTCGAGTGAGTCATGGCTAAGGAACTCGGCAAAATGGCCCTGTAACTTCGGGAGAAGGGGCGCTGTCTCAGTGATGAGCAGCCGCAGTGAAAAGGCCCAGGCGACTGTTTAACAAAAACATATGGCTTTGCAAAATCGCAAGATGAGGTATAAGGCCTGACACCTGCCCGGTGCTGGAAGGTTAAGAGGGGATGTCATCCGGAGAAGCATTGAATCGAAGCCCCAGTAAACGGCGGCCGTAACTATAACGGTCCTAAGGTAGCGAAATTCCTTGTCGGGTAAGTTCCGACCTGCACGAATGGTGTAACGATCTGGGCGCTGTCTCAGCCATGAGCTCGGTGAAATTGTGGTATCGGTGAAGACGCCGATTACCCGCAACGGGACGGAAAGACCCCATGCACCTTCACTATAGCTTAACATTGAGATTGGGTACAGGATGTGTAGGATAGGCGGGAGATGTTGAAGCGGCTTCGCCAGGAGTCGTGGAATCAACCTTGAAATACCGCCCTTTCTGTATCCGGTTTCTAACTCGGCTATGTCCGAGGACATTGTTTGGTGGGTAGTTTGACTGGGGTGGTCGCCTCCAAAAAGGTAACGGAGGCTTTCAAAGGTAAGCTCAGTACGCTTGGTAACCGTACGTGGAGTGCAATGGCATAAGCTTGCTTGACTGTGAGACCTACAAGTCGAACAGGGTCGAAAGACGGACATAGTGATCCGGTGGTTCTGTATGGAAGGGCCATCGCTCAAAGGATAAAAGGTACGCTGGGGATAACAGGCTGATCTCCCCCAAGAGCTCATATCGACGGGGAGGTTTGGCACCTCGATGTCGGCTCGTCACATCCTGGGGCTGGAGAAGGTCCCAAGGGTTGGGCTGTTCGCCCATTAAAGTGGCACGCGAGCTGGGTTCAGAACGTCGCGAGACAGTTCGGTCCCTATCTGTTGTGGGCGTTGGAAGTTTGAGTGGATCTGACCTTAGTACGAGAGGACCGGGTTGGACAGACCTCTGGTGAACCTGTTATGCCGCCAGGTGTACGGCAGGGTAGCTACGTCTGGAATAGATAAGCGCTGAAAGCATCTAAGTGCGAAACTAGCCACGAGATGAGACTTCCTTATAGGGTCGTAGGAGATGACTACGTTGATAGGCCATAGGTGTAAAGGTTGAGAGACCAAAGCCAAGTGGTACTAATAGCCCGAAGCTTTCTCAAGCAGACAGACACTGTTGTCTTCCTCTTTAATTTTTGAAATAATCTTTCAATATATATGTCATTTAGACGTGGACATGGATGCGTGCTATGTGGGATCTAATAGGATCTCGGTACTCATATCTCATATCTCACATCTAAAAAGATCTTTAGGTGCCTATATCGGCGGTGTCTACCTCTTCCCATTCCGAACAGAGCAGTCAAGCCCGCCAGAGCCGATGGTATTGCCGTAACAGGTGGGAGAGTAGGTCGGTGCCTTTTTTTACACGGAAGCCCTTGCTGGAAACAGTCAAGGGCTTCTTTCGTTTAGATACTTTTTACAGAGCTTTTTGTTCAACAGGGATATCGGATCAGCAGGAAGTCCGGGGAAACCGGCCCGGAACAGGAGGCCTGGAAACCAGTCAGGGCCGACGGAAACGTTCAACTAAAATCACTTGACTCCTGCAACATTATTATTAGACAATCGTTTGCATTTCGCAAGCTCTTTTTTACTTGGATTTACTATTGTATTATTGTTATGTTAATTTAACAGCATTTCGCAGCTTTCTCATGGGTGGAAATACAGCAATGCGATTTAATATTATAAATGATACACATGAAGATATCTTTTTGGAGTACAAAAGCGCAGGTTAGTTTATTGGTGGGATTGGCTTCTCCGTTTATTTTTCAATCGAATAAGGTCGGTGCGATGACTCACCCGGCTGTTAATTATAAGATGGAACAAACAGTTACTGTTAGTAAGATTATTGCTGTACAGAAAATTAATCCAACAACAGTGGAGATTGTATATGAAAACAACCAAAGGCTGACATTGGATTTCTATGGAAATCATATTTTCAGAATGTTTCAGGATACACACGGTGGTATTATCCGCGATCCGGAAGCGAAACCTGAGGCAAAGATCCTTGTCGAACAACCGCGAAAAGCGGTGAATGAGCTGGAAGTAAAAGATGAAGGAAGTAGCGCTACAATAGCAACCAAGGACATTGTGTTCTCCATAGATAAACAAACCTCTCAATTTAGTATCCTCAATCGTATCACGAATAAAGTTGTCGTCGAGAGCTTAAAGCCTATTGCTTTCGAATCTAAACAAGTGACCTTAACGTTGAAAGAAAATAAGGATGAGTACTTTTTCGGTGGTGGTGTACAAAATGGACGCTTCTCCCATAAAGGTAGAGCGAT
This sequence comes from Sphingobacterium sp. DR205, assembly GCF_011064245.1. Lineage (NCBI taxonomy): Bacteria > Pseudomonadati > Bacteroidota > Sphingobacteriia > Sphingobacteriales > Sphingobacteriaceae > Sphingobacterium > Sphingobacterium sp. DR205. The sequence goes on from NZ_CP049333.1 coordinate 1,406,734, forward strand.
CGCCATTGAAAACCAAAATAGCTGGACCGATGGCGGTGTAGCATCTCCTACACCTTATTTTTGGTCAACGAACGGTTATGGCTTTATGTGGTATACGTTCAAAAAAGGGAATTACGCATTTGGGGCAAAGACAAAAGGTACCGTAAAATTATCCCATGACACGGATTATCTGGATGTCTTTTTTATGATCAACGATGGTACGGTACCCTTACTTAACGATTTTTATCAGTTAACCGGTAATCCTATACTTCTGCCAAAATTTGGCCTGTATGAAGGTCACCTCAATGCATATAATAGAGATTTTTGGAAAGAAGATGAAAAGGGAATTCTGTTTGAAGATGGAAAACGCTATAAAGAAAGCCAAAAGGAAAATGGCGGTATAAAAGAGTCATTGAATGGCGAAAAAGGGAATTACCAATTTTCGGCCCGTGCTGTTATAGATCGCTATAAAGCACATGATATGCCTTTGGGATGGATTCTGCCCAATGACGGCTATGGCGCTGGATATGGTCAGACCGAGACTTTGGACGGAAATATTAATAACCTAAAGGAATTTGGTGATTATGCCCGTAAAAACGGCGTGGAAATAGGTTTATGGACGCAGTCTGACCTGCACCCTAAGGACAGCATCAGTGCATTACTGCAAAGAGATATTGTCAAAGAAGTACGTGATGCAGGTGTCCGGGTCCTAAAGACGGATGTCGCCTGGGTAGGGCCCGGTTATTCCTTCGGCTTAAATGGTGTCGCTGACGTTGGGCATACCATGCCTTATTATGGTAACAATGCACGACCGTTTATTATTTCATTGGATGGTTGGGCAGGAACGCAACGCTATGCCGGCATTTGGTCGGGCGATCAGACTGGTGGGGTTTGGGAATATATCCGATTCCATATTCCGACGTATATCGGTTCTGGTCTTTCCGGACAGCCAAATATTACCTCGGACATGGATGGAATCTTTGGTGGAAAAAACTTTAAGGTGAACATTCGGGACTTTCAATGGAAAACTTGGACACCAATGGAATTGAATATGGATGGATGGGGATCCAATGAAAAGTATCCACATGCTTTGGGCGAACCCGCAACTTCCATCAACCGTCTTTACCTGAAGCTGAAATCCCAATTAGTTCCTTATAGCTATAGTATAGCTAAACAGGCTGTCGATGGCCTGCCGATGATTCGTGCGATGTTTTTGGAACAGGCAAATCAGTATACACTTGGAAAGGCGACACAATATCAGTATTTGTATGGACCTAATTTTTTGGTGGCACCGATCTATCAGGAGACACGCGTGGATGAGAAGGGCAATGACATCCGAAATGGTATCTATTTGCCTGATGGAGAATGGATAGATTACTTTACCGGTGACAAATATACCGGTGGACGTATCATCAATAATTTTAATGTACCAATTTGGAAACTACCAGTTTTTGTTAAAAATGGAGCCATTATTCCAATTACGAATCCAAATAATAATGTACAGGAGATCAAAAAGGATCAGCGTATTTACGAGGTATATCCGTTTGGAAATTCTGAATTCACGGAATATGATGACGACGGAAAAACAGAAGCTTATCGTTATGGAAAAGGCGTAAATACCAAGATTTCTTCCATACAGAAAGACGACAAAGTGCTGTTCACAATAGCGCCGTCAGAGGGGGAATTTGAGGGATTTGAAAAAGTGAAAGCGACAGAAGTCCGTTTTAATGTAACCGCTGCCCCGAAGAAAGTGACTGCTAAAGTCAATAAAAAAGGAATAAAACTTCAGGAGGCACATTCACTGGCTGAATTTAAGAACCTGGAAAATGCCTACTTCTACGATGCACAACCTGATCTGAATCAGTTTGCAACAAAGGGATCCGAATTTGAAAAGGTCAAGCTGATCAAAAATCCGATGGTATTAGTACGTATCGGTAAGCAGGATGTGTCAGCAGCAGCGCTAGAAATACAAGTTGATGGATTCAGATTCACGCCTAATGACGCGCATTTGGTACAGACGGGAGCGCTTAGGCCTCCTAAGGCCAATGTAACGGAAAGTAATACCCAAGCCTACACATTAACACCGACATGGGAGAAGGTCGCCAATGCAGACTATTATGAGATTGCGTTTAATGATCTGATATACTCGACCATTGAAGATAATCAGTTGTTATTTGAGGGGCTGGATGCAGAAACTGAATATAACTTTAAAATCCGATCTGTTAATAAAGCTGGTGCTTCTGATTGGAGTACATTTAGTGCAAAAACAAAAGCTAATCCGTTGGAGTTTGCGATCGAAGGTATTAAAGCGGAGACCTCCGTAGACAATCAAGGAGGCAACGGCATCAATAAACTGTTCAACTACGATGAAGGGGATATGTGGCATACCAAATGGGGGCAAACTGCGGTTCCGTTTGATATTACGCTAGATCTGAAATCCGTCAATCAGCTGGATAAGTTTGAGTACCTTCCTCGGACCGATGGTGGCAACGGCATCATTTTAAAAGGTAAAGTATTTTATAGCAATGATAAGGATACCTGGTCTGAAGCCGGAAGCTTTGAATGGAAACGTGATGGCGAAATGAAGAGCTTTAGTTTTGGTCAGCATCCTGTCGCACGCTTTATTAAGATTTCGGTTGCGGAGGCTGTCGGCGGCTTCGGTTCAGGTCGTGAGCTCTATGTCTTTAAGGTGCCTGGATCGACTAGCTATTTACCCGGCGATATCAACAACGATCGCCTGATCGACCATAACGATCTGACTTCTTATATTAATTATACCGGATTAAGAATGGAGGATGGGGATTTTGAAGGCTATGTGAGTAATGGTGATGTCAATAAAAATAAGTTGATTGATGCCTATGATATCTCAAATGTCGCCGTGTCGATCGAGGGGGGAGCCAAACCAACCAGAGCGGAGAAAGTTGCTGGTAAGCTAAAATTGACAGCATCCAGGACGTCCTTAAAATCTGGCGATATCGTTGAAATCACCGTAAGCGGAGAAAACCTTAAAGCAGTGAATGCGCTTAGCTTCGCATTGCCTTATAATCAGGGCGATTTTGAGTTTGTGGGAATAGATCCGCTACACCTGAAGGAAATGAATAACTATACCAATGACCGTCTTCATACAAACGGCAGCAAAGCTTTGTATCCTACTTTTGTGAATTTGGGCAATAAGGAAACGCTGAATGGCTCGGAAGTGCTATTTAAGATCAAATTGAAAGCCAAACGTAATGTTAACTTCAATTTAAAAGCGATAGACGGAATTCTAGTTGATAAAAAACTCAATTCGATCAGTTTTTAAAGTAGATTTTGCAACGACGATAAAAAAGGGGAATGTTAACATTCCCCTTTTTTATGCAATGGTAATCCGATCAGGAATACGAGCATCTGGCTTACGCATACCGCTGGATTTAGCCGGCGGTAAAAGCAATAAAGTGATGCCCTATTTTGATCGTATCTCGCTTATTTGTCGCTCCCAGATGATAGGGCATTAATTTAATATCATGTTAAGATCCATCAGGAGGATCTCCGTATCGGGCGAAGTGGCCATGAGTTTAATTTCCGAAACGTCCCAGATACCAAAGCCATCTCTCGTTTCCAACTCTTGTCCCGCTACGTTGACGCTTCCGCTTAAGACAAAAATATAAACGCCATTTCCAGCTTGCTTAACTTTGTAATTTGTTTCGACACCTTTGTCAAAATTACCCATATGAAACCACGCATCCTGATGTATCCATACTCCTTCGTCGGCCGGATCAGGTGAGAGGATCTGTTGAAACTTATTGTGTCTTTGTGATTTGTCCAAGGTGATCTGATCGTATCGGGGTGCTACATTACGTTGGTTCGGGTAGACCCAGATCTGCAGAAATTTAACAATCTGATCGGTATTTTTATTGTACTCACTATGCATGATACCTGTTCCTGCGCTCATCACCTGGATATCTCCCTTTCGGATGATGGCCTGATTACCCATACTGTCTTCATGCTCCAGATCCCCTTCCAGGGGAATACTGATAATTTCCATATTGTCGTGCGGATGCAATCCGAACCCCCTGCCTTCGGCAACAATATCATCATTCAGTACCCGGAGTACACCGAAATGCATACGGTCGGGATTATGGTAATTGGCAAAACTAAAGGTATGGTTACTCTGCAACCAGCCATGATCCGCATAACCCCGGCTTGTTGCTTTGTGTAGTACACTATGGTTTTCCAGTTGATCGGAGTTGTATTGCAACGCATTGGCATCCAGTGTTTCCAAAGGTTCTATTTCATCGATGTCATTCTTCATGACATCTGCTGACTCAGTACTTGATGCAAATATTCCGGAACCTAAAAGTCCCTTTTTTATAAAGTTTTTTTTATTCATGATCTTACGATTTATGTATTCAAAATTAGCCTGCTAAGGAGTGTTTCTCATTGAACTGGTTTAATAACCGAAAAAAACAGAACATTCCCGGTGAATTCATTTATTTGTCAGGAATCAAATCAGGGAATAAACTATAGATTTCATTTTTCAAAAGTCCACTTCCACCGCCATAATGTTTTATCAAACCAATTGGATGGTCTAAATAAGAAAGATGGTCTATGATCTCGGTTTCTTCCTGTGTTGATAAACCAGAGCTCAGCAGCAGGATGTCGCCAGGGTAACTGGAGAGGTATTTCTTACAAGTGGAGAGATCTTGTTGAATGACCGCTTGCCAGCCATTTGTACCTGTTATGATCCGCTGTAGTGTGTGGAGAATTTCCTCGTTTTTTCCGAACAAAATAATGATTAAATTTTTCATTTAATTGTTTGTTTTCATGATTGTATTTACCACGGCATTACCTTTTAATATCTTTGAAATCGGACATTCATCAGCAATTTGCTGTAAACGTAATACCGTGTTTTCTTCGATTGCCTGCCCGAATGAAATTTCTCGGTCAAAATAGGTCACTACTTGTTCTTTTTCAATTCGTAAGTACATATTGGCCGTGACTTGTATTTCATCGATGTGAAGTTCTTTTCTGTCAATATACATCCGTAAGGTTGCTAATGTACATGAAACGAGGGAAGAGACCAATAGGGTGTATGGGTCAGGCCCGAGATCTTTGCCACCCAATTTTTCAGGTTCATCGGTAATCAATTCACCGTTGCGCCATAGAATGGTCGTTTTATATTTTTGCTGGCCAATATGACCGCTGACAGGATTCTCTAAGATATATTTCATACGATGTATTCCTTTGATTTGATACAACAAAATTAAAGTCCATTTGATTCAATTCCATTGATGTAGTTCAAGAAATATGGAAAAGGAGGACTTATTTGACTACCTGAATTTGACAGCGTATACGGCATGATGGAACAAGAAATAATTGTTTGAAAAATAAAATGGCAATGTGAGCTCAATCGCCTAAATTTTCTTAATTTTAGATTGTTTTTATATTTTTATGATGAAGAGATTTTTACTTCTTGCATGTATAGCCTGTATCGTTCCGTTTGCGGCTTTTTCACAATCCCATGAACTTCGTGTCGGTGTAACTTCCGGTGTCTCCAATTTTACGGGGTCTGGAAGCATCGCTAAAAGCACTTTAAATGGCTCTGGTCAGCAGGATTATTATACCAATAATCCTTACGGTAAAAAGTATGGAATTAATTTTGGGGGTGCAGTGAACTACCGTTATGTCTTTGCAAATAATTTTCTTTTAGGTGTAGAAGGTGCTTTTGAACGTTTACAGACCAAGGTTGACCTAGAAGGCAACGAATTCGCAAATGGCAGTCGTGGACTGACCAAGCTCAACCAACAATTTTTGAATTTTAATCCCTTCGTCGGCTATCGTGTTTATTTTGAACCGATGACAATGGATATGCAATTCGGTGTTGATGTAGCGAAGACGTTGAGCATCAAGGAAAACGGAAGTATCGAAGATAAGAGTGGCAATAAGACAAGTTTTGAACGGGATAGAGGTAAAGTAATTGACGTCGATATCCGCCCGCGATTACAGTTTAATGTCAATTATGACCGTTATACGATTTTTGCAGGCTATTCTTGGGGCTTGAAGGATTATCATGATGGAATGCTTGGCGCCGATCCCGGGCCGGCACGATTGAATGTGTTTCGCCTGGGACTGCAATATCAGTTTTTAACTCCGATTTATAACAATGACTAAAAGTCGGCTGGAAGCATTTAGTGATGGCGTATTGGCCATCATCATTACCATTATGGTACTCGAACTAAAAGTACCTGAAGGTTACACTTTTGCAAGTTTAAAACCCCTGTTCCCCAAAATCGTCTCCTATGTAGTCAGTTTTGTCTATGTCGGGCTGTATTGGAATAATCACCATCATCTTTTTCAGATTGTTCAGAAAGTCAATGGGAAAGTATTATGGGGAAATTTACACCTTTTATTTTGGCTCTCCTTGATGCCTTTGACAACCAACTGGATTGGTGAATCCCATTTTGAACGTGATCCCATTATTGCCTATGGCGTTGTATTGATCATGTGTTCCGTAGCCTACAATATTGTTGAATATTTTGCAGTCCAGACGGAAGGAGAAGAGTCCGCTTTAAAACGTGCCGTCAAATCGAAGACCAAGGAGAACATTTCTACAGCCTTGTATTTTCTCGGGATCGGTATATCTTTTATAAATCCGTACGTTAGTCTGTTGATGTATGGTACAGTAGCCATCATGTGGTTAATTCCGGATCGTCGCATCGAAACCTTTATGAAAGATCAGTGAGTAGCTAACCCGAGCGATTCGCAAATAAATTGATAGCGTAGTTCGACGGATGTTTTAGGTACTTCTATGACCTCATATCCAAGCCGTTCATAGACACTTTTCATCTGATGGAATGTAGCTTCGGCTTCTTCCCAAGTCTGCTTTCGCTCATGATCGGTTTCATAAATTTCCTGCCATGGCGGAAGGATAAATATTTTTTTATGATAACGGTATTTTTTAGCTTCTTCAATTAAGGGAGCCGCAACAGTTAACTTTTCCATGTCGATATAGGCGAGTGTATCTGGAATACCTCGGTCAAAAAAGACATACTCTTGGCGTTGGGTGTTTTCTTTGATTTCGAGAAGGTAACGAGCATTGGACGCTGCCAACATTAATGAGGCATAATGTTGCTTATTCTTCCAAGGTAAGCCATCGCCGTTTTTTGCCACCTGTTCTTGAATGATTCGACGTGCTTCTTCGGGCACGGTTCTATAGCCTTCTTTTTTTAGCTTGTTGAGTAATGTAGTTTTGCCGACTCCGGGTCCCCCGGTTAGGACAATAAAATAATTTGTCTGATCCATATAAAAAAAATGTCATGGTCCTCCAATGCATTGAATATTGGTGCTTATTCGAAGGATGTAAAGATTGAAATGATTAAGTGTATTGCTTGGCGATTTTCTTCTCGGGCTCTACATAAAATAGATAAAGGAAGAAGAGAAAAGTATACTCAAGTGGTTTCATTACCCTATAGGTTAGGTTTGATGCCCCGACCGAGTTGATTCTGGTAGAGATGTTGTATCCGTATCTGTCGTAAAAATAACGTACATAACGATGCAACTTGGGAGATAGGTCGCTTAAGATTTCCTCAAAGGCATTGGCCACCAACAGTTGACGGTTAACGATGATCGTATTTCCATGCCGATTCCCTAAACGTAAGGGTTTTACAATTGCTGGATCACCTTTTGCTGCCACGGTACAGAGGTAGTGTCCCCGATGGTCTAAAATAGGTGGATGCATTTTCTGAGAAAAAGCCCAGGTAGTGGTCTCGGTGAATACTTTGGCCATTGAGTCACTATCCTGGCCAAATAGGATAAGAATAGCAGTCATGACGACAAAGAAAGGAACGAGTAAGATCAGCGCCCATACCGGATAGTCCATCTTGGACGAAAGCTGCCTATTGATCTTGTTCAGTATGGGATTTCGATAGTTTCTGTGGATCGCTGTTGCTTTCTCCTCCTGAATGATCTTCCAGATAAAACCTATGCCAAAACAAAAACAGAAAAGCGGTGTGAAAATAAAGTAAAAGGTTCCTTCATTCCCGACATAGCTACTTAAGGTTGATGTATCGTGATAGCTTACCTGAGTCAGCACAAAGATACTAATTATAGATCCCAACATCAAAATAATAAGGGCAAGGACTAAAGGGATCGGTGGTATTTGCCGGCCCTTTATCCAAACGGCGATTACAGCAATATTGAAAACAACAAAATAGATAAACAGCGATAAGGTATGTTTCCCACCAAAAGGTAGGTAGCAGGCGCCATCAACGGGATCGACGGCCTCATGATATTGACTCGAATGGGTCAACAGACCAGCTCCAAATAAAGCTATGGATAGTATGTAGCCAATAACAACGGTATATTCAACGGAAGATATCTTTTTATTTTGCTTTTTAACAGCGGAACGAAGTAGATAATTTAATCCCGCAAAAAAAGCAATGATAAGGAATAAAACAAGGTACATGGCAGCAAATAATAGGAGTGGACGAAAGGGGTTAAAATTCTTCGAAGGTATTGGTAAATCCTGCAGGCCCCCACCAATTTTCCAAATGAGCGGGATTGGCGCAAGCCTCAAAGACCCGGTCTATCGCTGCGTGGACGATCCTGTAGCTAACGATTTCATTGTCAGGTGAATGTGTTGGTGGGATTTGTAACATTGTCTCTCTGTGCCCGGATTTAACCAAATAAACGCTTCCAGAAGTTTTTCTTTTTGCTGATTTCATGTGTATTCTCCGTATCTGTTTCCGCAGGATCTACATGTACTTTTTCAACTTTCACATTGGGTAGAATCTCATTTTCAGGGAGACCATTACGCTGTTCGATGTCTTTGATCTGCTCGAATGCTGTGGTTTGATAAAGCAATGGACCTTCTTTGTCGCAGTTAAAGAGATTAGAATAACTTTTAGACTCATTCAGATCAAAAGGCTGAGGTTCCACAACTTCTGTAGCTTCCAGGAGGCCTAGACCACGCTCTTTGGCAAAATTCAATGCCTTTAAGAAAATCGTGATGCGTCCCTCAGAAAATAATTGATCCAATTCCGATCTAATTTCAGCATTATGGTGATAGTCTTCCAACAGGCGAATGACCTGATCGGCCGAAATATATACGCCGGAGCAATAATTTTCAATAAGCTTGTTTTCTATTTTTTTTGTGAGCGAAGCTATTGGAATAAATTCTTCCCATTTTTTATAATAGGAATCTAATAGTGTATTCGTTGAAAAAGATAATGCGCCGCCACGGACATAGAAATAGGTCTCAAAAAAACCTTGGACGACGGCGATAAAGAAACCATGTGTTTTGTCGAAATAATCATTCTGATCTGTTTCCCGACCGGCGTTTATGGTGTCCTGATATTTTGTTTTATAGAAATCATCAATTTGATACTCGGATGCCAGCGTTTCTATTTTTTCAGGATTTGCAATCAATTCAAAGTACCAGGCGTTAATCTGTTCTTCAGAAATAGGATGGTAACTAATATCAAAGCCCATAATCAGCGGTTTTTAATCTGTTGTTCTATAACTGCTAAATTATTAAAATTTAGCGTGTTGGTCAAGTGAAATGCAAAAGATAATATCGGGGTTGGTGCGGTATACGTTTTTTTAGCCTATTAAGGATGCAATAGTGAAGAATTGGATGGTTTGCCGGTTTAACTAATATTAGTTAATTTCGGACAAAATAAAAATTTATATGAAGCACTTACTATTTGTTATTTTCATGTCGGCGAGTCTATTTTTCACCGCCTGCCAAGCTCCAAGCCCAGAAAATTTTTTCGGAAAAGTTGTTTTAAATACCAATCTTATAGCAGATTTTGCTCCTGATCGTTTTGGTAAACGCCTCGAACAGGAGACTGTTGAATTTGCCGATATCCCCGCGAGTAAGAACGCAGGTGATGAGGCGCAGAAATCCGTGGACATCAAGATCCAGACAGTAGAGAAAGCATTAAAAGACATCAATGCACTCAATGTTTCGGATGATGATGCAAAAGCATTAAAAGAAAAATCCATCGCCTTATTTGAAAAGGTGTTGCCAGTCTATAAAAATGAGTATACTGCTTACGCTAAACTTTGTGATACAAAGGGATCTGCTGAAGAAAAGCAGGCATTGCTACAAAAAATACAGCAAGATTACATGCCCGGGATTGATAAAACATTTGATGAGGTATATGTTCTAGGAAAAGCGTATGCCGAAAAGCATAACCTTAATGTCAACTGGGGCAACTAAAATGGATCAGGAAGTAAACTTATATAGAAATAGAAGCAAAACTGCTAAGCTTCTAAGCCTGTCAGGTGTGATTTGTATCGTTCTTTTATTGCTCTTTTTGTACTGTATCGGAATATTTGACGGTGAACTAAAAGTGAAACCTGCGGTATTCTCGGGCGGAATATTGCTTATAATGCTAGGTCTCTTGGTGAATAGCTTATTAAGTCTTCGGGACAAGTCTGCGCAGATTTCATTACATAAAAGTCATTTCTCCGGAAAAACTACACCAATGGCAAAAGCTTTCGGTGCCGGTAATTGGGATGACGTCACAGCAATTAACTTACAGAAAGTAGGTGGAGATACGTTAGTGATTGTCACTTTAGGCAATGCTTCCAATTATAAAGACCGGCTTCCAGCGATGTTATGGAAAATGGCTTATGATGAAGCGTCACAACAGCTAAATATCATGTACTCGGCTTCTGTGATAGCGATCGAACCCAGCGAACTTTACGAACTTTTTATGACGTATTGGCAAAACTCAAAAAAGGGATCTATGATCAGCTAAGGCATAAGAATCAGCTGATTATAAGAGCTGACAAAGTGTAACGGATCGCGAACTTTACAGCATATTGATCTTGCGTTGGATAGTTTCCTGTTCCAGGGAGCTTTTTGCCAATGCCTGTGCACGCTGAAAGTTCGCGATTGCTTTTTGTCGATCTATATCCTTATAGAGCTCTCCCAAGAGTGTATAATAAAAGTGGTTATCCATTAGATTTAGTTTTTTTGCCTCGGTCAGTGCAATTTTTGGACCTTTAGCTTTGTATAAGGCAAAGGTTCTGTTGAGTGCTGCACCCGGCGAATAATTCACCGCCAGCAAACGATCGTAAAGCAGAAGGATTTCGTTCCATTTTTCTACGGTATCTGCTTTTGCACAATGCCACTGTGCAATTTTTGCTTCGATATGGTAGGAGGTCAATTGATCGCCATCTGCCGACAGATTCAAAAAATAAATTCCCTGATTGATTAAGGCTTGGTTCCAAAGTTTCTCATTTTGTTGTTCATACAGAATGAACTCTCCATCGATACTGTGGCGGGCATCGAAGCGTGAGGAATGAAAACAGATTAACGCGATGAGTGCATTCGTTTTGGGGACATTTGTCTTTTCGTAAGTGGATAACATGAGCGCCAGGCGTAGGGCCTCAATACACAGATCCTTTCTTAGAATCTCATTCTGGGTCTTGGAGTAGTACCCTTCGTTAAACAAAAGGTAAATAATATGCAAAACGTTATCCAGCCTTTTCACGATTTCCTTTTCGGAAGGCAATTCAAGCTGGATCTTTTCTGTGCGAAGCTTTTCTTTTGCCCGGAACAACCGTTTGTTGATGGTTTCCTTGTTTGAAAGAAAGGCTTCGGCAATTTCTTCAATCCCAAAACCACAGAGAATCCGCAGTGCAAGACCTATCTGGGCTTCACTGGCAATCGCAGGAGTGCAGATGGCAAACAGCATCTTTAACTGACTATCCTTGATGTTCTCTTGTGTGAAACTAAATTCATCGGTATAATCCACGGCACGCTGATTTTGATGTATTTCCGGAATCACTTTGTCTTCGAAAATTTTATTCCTTCTAAAGTGACTTAAGGTTTTCTGTTTAGCTACAGTATACAGCCAGGCGGTTGGGTTTGCGGGCAAACCTTTCATTTGCCATGATTCCGTAGCCAGCAAAAAAGTCTCACTGACAATATCTTCGGCAGTTTCGATGTGTTGTAGCCCAAAACGTTTTGAAATTACAGCGACGATCTTGGTGAATTCTTGTTGAAAAAGCTGTTTTAGAAAGTTAGGTTCCATCATACATAATAGGGCAGTTGTATAGCATACAACTGCCCATAAAGTTTTTTTTAAACCAAAAGTGCCCTGATTTCAACGCTGCCGCTAGATTCCAAAATGGGACAACCATGCGCCAATGTCGTCGCTTCTTCAAGGTTTTCTGCGGAGATGACAATAAAACCCCCGAGGCTTTCCCGGATCTCCACAAACGGGCCATCCGTAATAATCCCGCCCGGTTTTAATACTTTTCCACTTTTTTCAAGACGTGAGCCGTGGTCAGATAGTTTTCCCTGTGCTTCAATACCACCGATCCAATCCTCCCATTTTTTGTTTATTTTGGCAATTTCTTCTTCGTTCAAAAGAGGCTGTTCACCGCCGGCCTGCCGAAATAATAAGATGAAATCCTTCATGCTTCGCGTTTAATTTGTTAAATAAATTGATTTATCTCGTTTTAGCTTAGTTATGCTGTCTGCACTTTATGTTGGCCCACTTTGTATCCGCCAGCTTCAGTGCGGAAAGAAATATTAAAACGGTTGTATGCATTGATCGTGGTTATAGCCAAAGTCAGGTCGATGAGTTCCTCTTCAGAAAATTCCTGATTTGCAATGGCGTAAACTTCGTCAGGTACATCTCCATTGGTTATTTTCGTTACTGCTTCAGCCCAGACCAACGCGGCGCGTTCACGTGTACTATAAAGTGGTGCTTCGCGCCAAGCGTCCAATAAAAATAGACGTTGTGGATTTTCACCTGTGGCAAGCAAATCTTTTGAATGCATATCCAGGCAATAAGCACAGCCATTGATCTGTGATACTCTAAAATAAATCAGATGCAAAAGCTCTTGTTCGATGGTACATTTACCTAGATAAGCTCCCAATCCAAACATAGCCTTCATCGCGTTTTGGCCTTTTGCGAAAAAATTGATTCGTTGTTTCATTTTATTATTGTTTTAAGTGTAACTGTTTTACACTACAATAATGATTGAAGTTAAAGAAATTGGACATAAGGCGCTAAATATTTTTTTATTTGTTTTTAATGAACTGGTTATTAGTTGATTATGCTTTATTTTTTCTGACAAAATTCTAATAATTTTCTATTGGATCTCTAATGGGCATCCTCAGGACGATTGCGGACCTTTGCAGGCAAATTCCATACTTGACTGTAGATCGGAAAGATGCAGCGATGTGAATTGTAAAATCCTTGAGGTGATTGATCAACAATCAACAACAATTGCTATTTTTAGTCAAATTACTCCAATGAAACTGATAACATATACGTTCACTATCCTGAGTTTTGGAATGCTGGCGTCCTGCGGGTCGGGCTCCGATACCAAAAAAGCCCTTGCGGATACGACCTCCAATGCAAGTTTTAAAGCTTACGAAGATAGATTCATCGAGCAGCTCTGGAAAGAAAATCCGGAATGGGCCACACAGGTAGGTTTTCATCCATACGATTCGTTATTGACGATTCCTGATGCTAAAAGCAGGGCATCACGCTTGGAATTTTCAAAACAGCAGCTCGATCAGTTAAAAAGCTTTGATCTGCATGATCTGAATCTCTCGCAACAAACGGACTACCATTTGATCCAGAATTATCTGGAATCCAATGTGTGGTCGATCGAAAAGGAGCGGGCTTACGAATGGAACCCCTCTGCCTATAATGTAAGCGGCACCATCGCCTTTATGTTGGCTGAGAACTATGCTCCACTGCACGACCGCCTACATGCTATTGAACAGCGCATGGCGAAAATTCCAGCCTATTATGAAGCCGCAAAAGGACAGATCAAGAATCCAGCTTTGGTATTGACAGATTTGGCCATACAGCAAAATTTGGGCGGATTATCCGTATTTGAAACGGATCTGCGTGATTCTCTAAAAAAATCCAATCTTCCGGCAACTGAAAAAGCAGCTATTCAAACGAAAGCCGACCAAGCTGTAAAAGCAATAAAGGGATTTGTGACCTATTTAAAGGAGACATCCAACCCGTCTCCGCGAAGTTTTAGATTAGGGAAGGAATTATATGATCAAAAGTTTAAATTTGACATTCAGTCAGGATCTACCGCTGCGGAGATCTACGATGCAGCAAGGGCACGTAAGCGTTATTTGCATACCGAAATGCATAAAATCAGTAAGCAGCTATGGCCAAAGTATTTTGGAAAGGCCGTGCAGCCCACAGATAGTTTGGTCCTGATCCGCAAGATGATTGATACCTTGTCTGTTCATCACGTCAAAGCGGCAGATTTTCAGTCTGCTATCGAAGCACAGATTCCAAAACTGGTGGAATTTGTGAAGAAGAAGGATCTCTTATATATTGATGACAGTAAGCCTTTGGTTGTGCGGAAAGAACCTGCTTACATGGCCGGTGTGGCCGGAGCCTCTATCAGTGCTCCCGGTCCCTACGATAAAGGTGGAAATACATACTACAATGTCGGTAGTCTTGCAGGATGGACCAAAGAAGCTTCAGAAAGCTATCTGCGGGAATACAATCACTATATTTTGCAGATTTTGAATATCCACGAAGCTATTCCCGGACATTATACGCAATTGGTATATGCCAATCAGTCACCGAGCTTAATCAAGAGTGTTTTGGGGAATGGTGCGATGATCGAGGGCTGGGCCGTATATACCGAGCAGATGATGCTGGAAAATGGCTATGGTGACAATGCACCTGAAATGTGGTTGATGTGGTATAAATGGCATCTGCGGACTGTATGTAATGCGATATTGGATTATAGTGTGCATGTGAAGAATATGAGTGAAAAGGATGCAATGCATTTATTGGTTGACGAAGCATTTCAACAACAGGCCGAAGCCGCTGGAAAGTGGAAGAGAGTATCCGTTAGCAGTGTGCAGCTCACATCCTATTTTACAGGATATAAAGAAATCTATGATTTAAGAAAAGCTGTTAAAAAGGAGGAGGGTGCTCAATTTAAGCTGAAAGCCTTCAATGAGAAATTTTTAAGTTTTGGCAATTCACCGGTAAAATATATCCGGGAAATGATGCTTAAGAAGTAGGTTTAACGCAACTTAGGCAACAAGCCACTCGATTATCGTGTGGCTTGTTGTTTTATTCCATTCCCTTCCGCTGCGTTTGCGATGTAGTCTTTATCTTATTAGGCCACTTTGGCAAATTTGTTCCGATATTCTATGGGCGTAAGGCCCGTTATTTTTTTGAAAATATCCCGAAAGGCTTTGGTGTCTGTATAACCCACATCATACATTACTTGCGAAACATTTTTCCTTGATGCCTCAAAAAATTTCTTGGCAGCCTCTATCCGCACACGCTGGATATACTCGACCGGTGTATTGTTTGTCGCTTCTTTAAACCTGCGTTCAAAAGTCCTGCGGCCAATGTTTGCAAAATTCGCCAGTTCCTCAACAGTAATTCTTTCCTCATATTTCAGTTCGATGTAATCCTGTGCTTTCTGGATATCCACATCGTCGTGATTTCGCTGTCCACGGAATATTGCAAACTGTGACTGACTGTCCCGACTGATATCCAGCGCAAAATATTTAGCAATCATAACAGCCGTTTCGCGGTCGGAAAACTTTTCGACGAGATACAGAATTAAATTCCAAAGGCTGCTGGCGCCGCCGCTGCTGTATATATTGTCGTTTTCGGTGATAACGGCGCCATCTTCGATTTCTATTTCGGGGTATTTTTCCTTGAACTCGCTGATATAAGCCCAATGAGTCGAGCATTTTTTTCCATTTAAAAGCCCAGTTTCTGCCAGAAGAAAAGCTCCCACGCATAAGCTGGCCAAGCGGGTGCCTTTTAAGTGAAGTTTTCTAAAATAAGGTATGGCTTCGGCATTGTCCCTTATTCCGGTGTCAATATCACCAAAAGTCGGCGGTATGATCAGTAGATCGGTGCGATCGACATTTTGCAGTAAGCGATTTGTTTTTATGGTGTACTCGCCGCTATTGGCTGGCACATATTCACTCAGGCCTACATACTCAACATTGAATATCGGTTTTTTTCCAAAAGCCGATAAAAATTCATTGGCCGTATGAAAGGTTCTAAATGCTGGCGTAATACCTTCGATAGTACCGTATTTGGGGACAAAAACTGAGACTTGCATATCTTTTGGGTTTATGTGATAAAGGTACAAATTGTTTTTGTCGTAATCCACCCCTAAAGTTGTCGGTTTTACAATACGCCGGGCTTTAAAATCCTTTGCATCTTTGCTATATCATTATAAACAAATAAAAAGAAATCATGGAAACACAAACAAAAATCAACGTTGAAGCCACAGTAAATGCACCGGTAGAAAAAGTATGGCAACAATGGAACGCACCAGCAGATATTATGCAATGGAATACTGCAGATCCAAGCTGGCATTGTCCGAGCAGTCAAAACGACTTGCGTGTGAATGGCACTTTTAAAAATCGGATGGAAGCAAAGGATGGCAGTTTTGGGTTCGATTTTGAAGGAACTTATGAGAGGGTTGAATTGCATCAGGAAATCGCCTATATCATGTCTGACGGCCGGACAGTAAGCACTCTGTTTTCCAAAAGAGATGGAAAGACAATTATCAGCACCACTTTTGATGCGGAGCAGATAAATGATCCTGAACTTCAGCAACAAGGCTGGCAGTCAATCCTTAATAATTTTGTGAAATATGTTGAATCAACGAATTAATCACCTTAAAATAGCAATATCATGAAAAAGAATAAAATTATCTTCTGGATAGCGACGATATTAATTGTTATCTGGGAAGGCGCTATGCCGCTTGGCACATTACTATTTGCACCGCAATATATGAATGCTGGAACCAAACCTTTAGGTTACCCGGACTATTTTGCCTATGCTCTTATTATCTGTAAAGTGCTCGGAGTCATCGCTATTGCCATTCCACAGTTTCCGGCTAAATTAAAAGAATGGGCTTATGCAGGATTGACATTCAGTTTGGTATTTGCCTTTATCAGTCATGCCTGCGTGGATAAAAATATAACCTTTATGTTATTGCCCCTTATCGTACTGGGTATACTGATGTTATCTTATGTCTATCGGTCAAAGATAGCCGGTACAAGTCGTGCCGCACAGCAGCATACCTATACAGGTGCATCAGCGGTATCTTAATATCATGGTGTTCACATCGGAAAGGATGGGTTGATCAAAAATTTATTAGAAAGAACAAAAAGATCATATTATCTATTTACATTATAAACAATCAAACGAGATGAAAACAAATAGTGTTTCTTTACATCGGGTTATTCAGGCGAGTCCTGAAAAAGTCTTCCGCGCATTCGCGGATCCGGTAGCGCATGCCAGCTGGTTACCCCCTTATGGTTTTGTCTGTACCGTACAGCAGATGGACTTTAAAGTAGGCGGTCAATTCAAGATGACATTTATCAATTTTGGTACGGGCAATGGTCATTCCTTTGGCGGTGAATATTTGAAAATCATACCCAATGAATTTATCAAATATGTTGACCGCTTTGATGATCCCAATTTACCCGGAGAAATGACAACGACAGTTTCGCTGCGTGCAGTCAGCTGTGGTACTGAACTTAAAATAGAACAAACAGGAATTCCTGAAGTTATCCCCGCCGAAATGTGTTACCTGGGATGGCAGGAATCGTTGGAAAAAATGAAAAAACTTGTGGAGCCCGTCATACCGGATGCATAGTTTAATTCAATTTGTTTAGGATATGGAACGGTTAAGAAGCGGGGTTTTTATCACATTTTCGGGGGATTGTAGAAAGGCGCTTACGTTTTATCAGTCATGTTTTGGCGGGAGCCTGGATTTTGACAGGCTAGATAAAAAAATAAATGGGTATTCAGAGCTGCCTATTGTAAGTGCCTCTCTTATTTCTCCCAGTGTGGTTATCTATGGTTCGGATCTGGTACACGATGATGGTCGAAAAATTGGCAACTATCTTTCGGTGTTTTTGCCTTGTACGAATGTGGCTGACCGTGGCCGGCTTGTCGCTAAGCTGGCGGCAGGGGCTGGTCAACCTGTATTAGGTAACAACGAGACGGATCAATTGGTGGAAGTGACAGATATTTTTGACGTAAAATGGATATTGGGGATCTTGGGATGAAAGTTTATTCCGTTGTAGCCAACAGCTATTATTGTGGCAATTTGGGCAAATGGCTGCAGAAACTGATACCTTAATATAGCAATGATCTGTATCCATTATCATTATTCGCAGAAGTGTATTTTTGTGTATGCTTCAGGCAAAGTTGATAACAGTAATTAAGTGATAATAATGGAATTACAGATACGCAATAGCACCCCGCAGGATATTGATTCGATTTTTAAGTTATATAAGTTTGCGACAGATTTTCAAAAAGCAAAATCCATGGTTTCTTGGCCTGAATTTGACCGGAAGCTTATTGAGCAGGAACTGAAGGAGCATAGGCAATGGAAAATGGTTGCCGGTCGGGATATTGCCTGTGTCTGGGCGACTACATTCGACGACCCTGATATCTGGGAAGAAAGAAATGAAGATCCGGCGGTTTATATTCATCGCATTGCCACAAATCCCGATTTTAGAGGTAAGAATCTCGTTCAGTACATTGTGCATTGGGCGATTGAATATGCCATTGCAAATAATAAGAATTTTGTTCGCCTGGATACGGTGGGGGAAAATAAGGGACTTATTGAACATTATACCAGATGTGGTTTCGAATTTCTGGGATTAAAGAAACTTCGCGATACATCCGGTCTGCCCGCACACTACGATAAGGCCACGGTAAGTCTATTTGAGTTAAAGCTCTAAGCGGCCATTCCAATCTGCCTATACGGTTTTCATACCTCGATGAACTGTATGGGCAATAACTGTTTTTAGTTGATATTTTATTGAAAAATAGGTAGATCTATCTGTTTTCTTGTGAACTTTTGTTATATTGTTGTAACAAATTGTCGTTGCTGTATACTAACGAATTATTAACAGTTAAACTTATTTATGAATTTATCAATAGAAAATCTCAGTAAAACCTATCCTAATGGTGTAAAAGCACTAGACGAAGTAAACTTAGAAATAAAGCCGGGAATGTTTGGTCTCCTCGGACCAAATGGAGCAGGAAAATCATCCTTGATGCGCACTATAGCTACCCTTCAGAAGCCCGATCATGGCCGCATTACTTTTGGTGATATTGATGTCCTTGGAAAGCAAATGGAACTGCGAAAAATTTTGGGTTACTTACCACAGGAATTTGGTGTTTATCCGAACCTTTCGGCGATAGATTTATTACACTATTTCGCGAAACTCAAAGGGATTAAGACAGGTGCTGATCGGCAGGCTATCATCAAGCGTGTACTGGAAGTAACCAACCTCTGGGATGTCCGAAACAAGAGTGTGAGTGGTTATTCGGGGGGAATGAAACAACGCTTCGGCATTGCCCAGTTATTGCTGAACGATCCCAAACTGATTATTGTTGACGAACCTACTGCGGGACTGGATCCGGCTGAAAGGCATCGTTTTTTAAATGTATTGCGGGAGATCGGAACCAATCATACGGTTATTTTTTCGACACATATTGTGGATGATGTCCGCGAATTATGCCATGAACTTGCTATTCTCAATGGGGGTAAAATACTATTGCGCGGCACGCCAAAGGAGACAATAGAACAATTGGAAGGCAAGATCTGGGTACGGATCATTAGCCGCGATCAATTGGATGAGTATACACAGAAGTATAATGTAATTTCTACAAACTATAATCAGGATAATACGCTCAATATCCGGGTTTATAGTGATGTGCAGCCAGATGAATCCTTCGTAAATGCACAAGGGCAGCTGGAAGATGTCTATTTTGTTGCACTAAAAACTGACCAGCGCCATGTTTAGTCCAATTTTTAATTTTGAGTTTACACGTTGGTTTAAGAGTGCTGCCGTCTATATTTATATGGCTTTATTCTTTGTCCTGTCGTTGTTCATCATGTTGTCCTCACTAGGGATATTTGATGGCGTCACAGCGACGACATCATCCAATACCATCAGAAATTCGCCTTGGGCTATTAATGAGATGATAAACGGGATGTCTTCCATTATCTATTTCTTAATTCCCTCGATTGTGGGGGCCTGTGTTTATCGGGATTTTCAATATAATGTACATACCATTCTCTTTAGTTATCCGTTTACCAAAACAGATTATCTATTGGGCAAGTTTTTTGGATCCATAGCCGTCGTACTCGTCATCGTACTGGCATCCACCTTAGGTATTGTTGTTGCACAGTTCGTTCCGGGGATTAATCCGGATTTGTTGGGTCCCGTACATATTTTAGCCTACTTCCAGACCTATCTTATTCAGGTTATCCCCAATCTGGTTATTCTCAGCGCTATTATTTTTGTATTGGTCACTTTTACCCGTAATGTATATGTAGGTTTTGTTGCGGTGCTGGTGCTTATTATTGTACAGGTACTTGTGCAGAATCTGACAACAAACGCTGATCATCGTTACCTCGGGGCATTGATAGATCCCTTTGGTGATAGCGCCATTTCTTACTACACGCAATATTGGTCTCCTGAAGAAAAGAACACAAACAATCTTCCTTTTCTGGGAGCAATTATCTATAATCGTCTGATATGGCTTGCTGTAGCCGCATTGTTTATTGGCGGATTTTACCTTTTATTTTCTTTCTCACAGGATTCCATTTCAGTGAAGACAGGCAAGAAAGGAAAACGATTGACAAAAAATAATTTTGACAGTGTTTTTCGGCTCAATCTACCGAAAGTGAACTACGACTTTTCAATCGTCCACTATTTGAAATCGACTTGGACACTTGCGCGGTATGACTATCGATACATTGTTAAAAATCCGGTTTTTTTGATTCTAACCCTGGTCGGCGTATTGTTTATCATCTTGATGGCTAGTACAATCGGTGCGATTTTCGGTACCTCGACTTATCCTGTTACCTGGAAAATGCTGATGATACCGGGAACGACCTTTAAATTCTTTTTGTTGATTCTGACTTTCCTCTTCAGTGGTTTATTGGTTCATCGTGGCAGCATTACACGGATGGGCGGATTATTGGATGCGACACCAGTTCCGAACTGGGCGCTCTTGGGCTCCAAAATAATCGCGATCATCTTAATGCAACTGACCTTGCTTGCAGTGGTGATGCTCACCTGTATGGCATTTCAGGTCTATCATCATTATTATCATTTCGAAATCGGGCAATACATCATGCACTTGATGGTGTATGGTATGTTGGCAAATATCGTATGGTTATTTGTGGCCATCTTTGTACATACGCTCTTCAAAAATTATCTGGCTGGTTTTTTTGTCCTGTTAACCTTATTTATCGGATTGCCATTTTTATCGATGGTAGGCGTGGAGCAGGCGATTTATCAGTTTAACCAAGGGCCGGGGCTTGACTATTCAGATATGGACGGTTTTGGCTATATCTTACCTTTTTTGACCTATAGAACATATTGGTTGCTGTTCGCGGTGTTTTTTCTTACGATAGCCCTCTTGCTTTGGCGTAGAGGAGGATTTTCGGGGATGAGGGAGCGTTGGGAAATATTAAGAACAAACTTAAGCCCCGCGAGTATAACTGTCCTTCTCTTGAGCTTTATTGGCTTTGTGGGGATCGGTGCGGGCATATATTATGAGAACCATATTAAAAATCCTTATTATACAAGTCTTGATCATGAAAAGCAGTCCGTGGAATGGGAAAAGAAGTACAAAAAATATCAATTTCGGCCTCAGCCCCGTGTTGTTGACATCAAGTTCAATATGGATATCTATCCTTCCATGCGTAGCTTTAAAGCACAGGCTTCTTATGTGCTCAAGAATAAGACTACGGTTGCCATAGACTCTATTTTTGTCAATTATAATGACTATGATTATACCTTTTCTTTCGATGTGCCTCATAAGCTGATATCGGCCGATGATATTTATAATTTTAACATCTATAAGTTGGCCAAGCCAATGGCACCGGGGGATTCTATCATCTTAAACTTTAGTACAGTTAGTCCGGCAAACACGTGGGTGAATGAGAAGTCTCCCGTTAAAGGCAATGGAACTTTCATTAACAATATGCTATTTCCGAATATCGGTTATTTAGATCGGGGCGAGCTGGTGGATAATGATATCCGTAAAAAATATGGACTACCTTACCGGGATCGTATGGCTTTGCCCACGGATTCCAATGCACGAAAGAACAATTATATTTCAAATGATGCAGACTGGATTCGGTTTGAGGCAACTGTAAGTACGGATAGGGATCAATTGGCCATTGCTCCGGGGTACTTGACCAAACAGTGGGAGAAAAACGGAAGAAAATATTACCAGTATAAAATGGATTCAGCGATTCTGAATTTCTTTGCTTTTAATTCCGCTCGGTATGAAATGAAAAAGGATCAATGGAATGGTGTTAATTTGGAAATCTATTACCATAAAGGGCATACCTACAATCTTGATCGGATGATGGCCTCGAGCAAGGCTTCCTTGGCCTATTATACCAGCCAATATAGTCCTTATCAACATCGGCAACTTCGAATCGTTGAATTTCCCCGAACAGCCGGAACTTTTGCGCAGTCTTTTGCCAATACCATTCCTTTCTCGGAGGCGATAGGTTTTATTGCGGATGTGGATGAGAAAAAAGACGATGCGGTGGATTATCCTTATGCTGTGACCGCGCATGAAATAGCGCATCAGTGGTGGGCACATCAAGTTGTCGGTGCCAATACGCAGGGAGCCACATTGATGTCCGAAAGTATGTCTGAATATTCCTCTTTGAAAGTACTGGAAAAGAGGTATGGAAAAGGACAGATGCGCAAGTTTCTCAAAGACGCACTGGATGGCTATCTAAAGGGAAGAAGTGCGGAGAAATTAGGAGAAAAGCCGCTCATGTACAATGAGAATCAAATGTATATCCATTATCAAAAAGGCTCATTGGTATTGTATGCGCTGAGTGACTACCTTGGAGAAGATGTATTCAACCAAACAGCAAAAGCTTATTTGGAAAGTACGGCCTTCCAAAATCCGCCCTATACAACCTCCTTGGAATTTGTGGATTACTTTCGCAGAGCGACACCTGACTCCCTGCGTTATCTGATTAAAGACATGTTTGAGACGATCACCCTGTACAATAATAAAGTGGAGAAGGTGAGTACTAAAAAGTTGAAAAATGGAAAATATCAAGTGGATATTCAATTCGAAGTGGCTAAGTATCGCGTGGATGCCAATGGGAAAAAGAGTTACAATGATCAAGGAAGCAAACCGTTGTTATTTAAAAAATCAGATCGGGTGACATTGAAATCCTTGCCACTGAGGGACTATATTGAGGTTGGTGTTTTTTCAAAAGCGGCGGATAAGAACAATGGCAAACCACAGGAAATTTACCTCAAAAAACATCGTATTGATCAGATCAATAATACGTTGACATTGGTTGTAGATCAAAAACCTACACAGGTCGGTGTGGATCCGTACAACAAACTGATTGATATTGATTCAGATGATAATAGAAAAGATATCTAACGACATTCCGGTTTGTAGTTATCCTGGGCATTTGTTCTAACGAATTGTAAAATGGCTATAACAAATGGTAGACCTGTGCAGACGGTAATAGGTACTATCCGGCGAAAATAGGTGAAGAGCGGGAATTAAACGCAAAAAAGTCGCTTTCCAATATGGAAAAGCGACTTTTTGTTTGTGCTCCCACCTGGGCTCGAACCAGGGACCAAAAGATTATGAGTCTTCTACTCTAACCGACTGAGCTATAGGAGCAGGTCGTTTGTTTTGTCAATTTTAGCATCGGTTATGCCGTTTTGACGATGCAATTATCGATATTTGTATCGGTATTTCAAAATAATTCGATGGAAAAAATTAAAAATATTGTTCTTGATTATGGAAATGTAATCTTCATGATCGACTTTATGAAGTTGAAAGTTGCTTTTACTCAGTTAGGTATAGAAAATGTTGACGAAGTTTTTGGGCATCATGGCCAAAGTGCACTTTTTGACGATTTTGACAAGGGAAAAATTAGTGCTGCGCAATTCCGGGATGGGATTCGTGCGATTACCAAAAATCCAGCCCTGACCGACGCGCAAATTGACGGCGCATGGAACAGTTTATTGATTGGCGTTCCGGAGGGACATCATGCGTTATTATTGCAATTGAAAGAAGAGTATCGTACTTTTTTGTTGAGCAATAATAATGCTATTCATTATGCGTACTGTATGAATGCAATTTATGAAAAATATGCTGTTGCCGACAACGAAGGATTTTTTGAAAAAACCTATTATTCGCATTTGGTGGGCATGCGTAAACCGGACGCCGAGATTTTCGAATTGGTCATGGCGGAGCAGGAATTAAATCCTGCGGAGACGTTATTTATCGACGATAGCCCGCAGCATTTGGCTACAGCGAAGCAATTAGGCTGGCATACGGCATTGTGTACCAAGGAGAAACCTTTGAGAACGATTTTGGAGGAATTTGGATTAATATAAAATTTATTTTTCTTTTCTTATTCAATGTAAATATCGTACCTTTGTCCCACTTTAAATTTTAAAAGCGACGAAAGGAGGTATATACAACGCATGATTATCGTAAATGTAAAAGAAGGAGAATCTTTAGATAGAGCATTAAAACGTTTCAAGAAGAAATTCGAGAAAACTGGCGTTTTAAGAGAGTTGCGTTCACGTCAAGCTTATGAAAAGAGATCTGTAACTCGTCGCATTCAAGTGAAAAAAGCGATTTACAAACAATCTTTGAATCAAGATGTGGCTAACTAATTGATTCGCTGAGAATTTAAAAATATAAAGGGAAAAGCATTGCTTTTCCCTTTTTTTTGTGCTTTTAAGTTTGTAATTTAAGGATAGTATAGCGAGGGAAATTATGTTGGAAAAGGAGTTTATTCGGTATTTGCAGATTGAAAAAAGATATTCAGAACATACGGTTGTTGCCTATCGGCATGAGTTGGAGATGTTTTGGTCTTTTTTAAATGCTGAGGGACTTGTGTTATCGGATGTTGTTTACCGGGATTTACGGCATTACTTCGCGAAGATGATGGAGTCCGGTAAGAATGCGAGTTCTGTCAATCGAAGCATGTCTTCGTTGCGGACCTATTTTAAATTTCTTCAACGTGAGGGTTGCCTGGATAAAAATCCGATGACCCTTATTAAGGCCTTAAAGACTGCAAAGAAGCTACCTGTCGTTGTGGAGAAAGAAAAACTGGTTCGTCTGCTGGATCATCTGGAACAAGAGCAGGATGATTTTGAGTCACGCCGCAATTACATGGTCATGGAACTTCTTTTTGGGACGGGAATTCGTCTGGCCGAACTGTTGAAAATTAAGGAGCAGGATATAGATTTTTTTAACAAAAATATTCTTATATTAGGTAAAAGGAGCAAAGAAAGGCTTGTTCCGATAAATGATCTTTTGGTAAAAGAATTGAAAAACTATTTGCAACAAAAAGCGTCGCAATTTGTTGATACTAATGACAGCTTACTGATTGTTACGAAAGAAGGGAAACCAGCGTATGCCAAGCTAATCTATGATATTGTGCATCGTTATTTAACACTGATTTCCACACAAGGTAAACGGAGCCCTCATATTTTGAGGCATACGTTCGCAACGGCCCTACTGGATAACGGGGCAGATTTAAATGCAATTAAAGAACTGTTGGGACATGCAGGACTTGCGGCGACGCAGGTGTACACGCACAACTCAGCAGAACGATTGAAGTCTATTTATAAACAAGCTCATCCAAAAGCTTAAAAAAAGGAGGAAAAATGAACATTACTGTGCAATCCATTCGATTTAATGCAGATCAAAAGTTAATCGAATTCATTAAAAAGAAGACAGGAAAATTAGAGCAGTTTTTGGATTCAATTATCGGTGGTGAATGCTACCTGCGATTGGAAAATGTCGATGACGAGGCAAATAAGATTTCAGAGATCAAACTGAACATTCCCGGAAGCCAACTTTTCGCAAAAGGGCAGGCGAAGAGTTTTGAGGAGGCGACGGATATCGCTGTAGAATCCTTACGTAGGCAGATTAACAAATATAAAACAAAGACAAAAAATACAGTTATTAGCAATCGCAAAGAAGTACTTTCCGTAGAGGAAGAAGAAGAGGAAGAATACGATTAAAAAATACTACATACTTATAAGGAAGGAGGTCAGTTTAAGCTGACCTCCTTTTTTTATGGGAACCATCGAGTTGTGCCGGCCTTTTTTTAGGTATTCAAGCGCTGCTCGCTTCTTCGGCTTGCTTGTTTTTTTAGCCTGTTCGGGGAGACTCGCAACTTGCTAGCAATACCGGACGGGGAGCTTATTTATATTAAATCAAAATAATTAGCTGTTTTACTTGGATTGATTATAAATAATATTTATTTTTGAGCAGTTTAAAAGAGAAGGTAATAAAAATGTCAAAATTGGTTTGTCCATTAGCGCAGGTTGAAGAAGTATTTTCCACTACAGCTGGTACGGTTTATCAATGTAGCCGTAAAAATTGCTTCTGGTTGGAGTATAATAACGAAACGACATCTTTTTCGGTGTCAGACTTTTTGAAATTCAAAAAGCGTATGGATGCCATTGATGTAGAATACATGATCAATGATACCACACGTTCATCTGATTTTGAGATTGTTATGCCTTTTCGAACAGAGAGATGCTTCATTCTTGCCGTAGAGGATGTACTTCAGCTTCGCGAGCTGCTGGATGGCGCTAAGTTTATGATGGAATTAAATTCGGTTATCCGAACCTGTCTACAGGTATCGCCTTTTGCTGTCTTGGCATAAACAGATATTTTATATAAAATAACAGAAAAGCGGTGTGTCTAAACAAGAGATATACCGCTTTTTCTGTTATATGGTTTGCTTATTTAAATTAAAATTAAATAAGTATCCTTTTCTTGTCCTGCTTTATTTATTGAAAATCGACGTTTTTTTGGGTAATGGGGCTATCATTAATTAAATTTATGGGTTATTGAAAGTATCTATGAGCGGTATTTGTAATTGTATTGATTCTAAACAAGTTGCGGTTTGCCTGTCTAATTTAGACTGAATTTGTATTGCAGATTATTTATACAGATTTTCCAAATCCGATGTATCTTTGTAATGTAATCGGATGATAAGGTATATCACCTGATATTGTTTTAGAAATTAAACTTAAGGTAAATATGAAAGATTTATTGAAATTAAAATCTTCTTTGAAAGAAGAGATCGAAAATATACTAAATGCACAGATCAAAGTAGAAGCACACTCTTCGGCACTATATCTGGCGATGTCTTCATGGTGTGATGATCAAGGTTTAGAAAACGCTGCTGAGTTTTTTGCAAAGCAGTCTAACGAAGAGCGTGAGCACATGTTGAAACTTTTCAACTACATCAACAATCGTGGTGGACGTGCAATCTCTCCAGAGGTCACAGGTATCCCACAAGATTTTGAATCATTCCGTGGTGTATTTGAGCAGACTTTGGAGCAGGAAATGTTTGTAACAGAGCAATTTAATAATATTGCTGATAAATGTGCCAAAGCGAAGGATTATGTAACCTTCAACTTTGTACAATGGTTCCTTGAAGAGCAGGTAGAGGAGGAATTTGTTGCGCGACGTATCCTGGAATTATTTGATGTCATTGGTGAAGACGGTACAGGCCGTTGGGAAATTGACAAACATCTTGTGAAGGTTACCTTTGCCGGTGAGTAACAGATTATAAAAAATTAGTTGAAAGAACGAGTTGTTTTCCTAACAACTCGTTTTTTTTTATACAAAATCACAACTTTTTACGTTAATAGCTTAAGAATTCTTATATTGAATTGTATTATTGCAAAGTCTGTTTGATGAAACTAAGGGGCGGGGATATAATCCGGTTTATACTTTTGTTATCCATTATAAGCTTATTTTTTCTGCCTAAAAGCACTTTTGGTCAGGCGACAAAAAAAGAAGTTTATGGAATTGTTGTAGATACTGCCGGCAGTCCGCTGAAAGGTGTTAGTGTGCATTTGACGAGCTCGCGTGATACCTTATTTACGTCAACTTCAGCTACCGGCTATTTCCGCTTTGGACGGGTTCTGGGCAACGACATTCGCATAAGCTGTAGCCAGATAGGTTTGAGTATTCTCGAAAGAAGTTATCCACTATATAATAGCAGCACAGCCAAATTAGATGTGGGGAAATTGACCATGTTTCCACATGTATCCTTGCTCAAAGAAATCGTTATTCAAAAATACAAACCTATTGTTTATAAGCAAGATACCGTACAGTTTAATCTAGAGGCTTTTCAGTTCGATCGAAGGGCACTTTTAGAGGAGGCGCTCAAAGCCTTGCCCAACGTGCAAGTATCCAGAGACGGATCAGTCTATGCTTTTGGGAAAGCGATATCTTCGGTAAAAGTTGATGGTAAAAAATTCTTTGGTGGCGATGTGCTTACAGCTACACGGAACCTTCCGGCAGATTTCGTGAAGAGTGTGCAGGTCATTGACTTTTATGGCGATGAAGCCACGGCCAAAGGGATCAAAAGCGCGGAGTCCGAGAAAGTACTGAATATTGTTCTTAAGGAAGATAAGAAAAAAATCACCTTTGGGCAGGCGACATTGGGCGGGGGAACCGCGGAGCGCTATTTGGGAAGTATCGGGGTGAATAGATTTGATAATGGAAAGGAATATTCCATGGTGTCTTCGATGAATAATACGAATACCAATCTCTTTTCCTTCGGTTCTCCGAATGGAGGAGAGCGGGAACGGGAGATGGGCGAACTGGCGGATTTTGCTGATCCCACCGATGGTGTTAATAAGATAAGTTCTATTGGGGCAAGTTTTTCCAGTCCGCTTTCCAAAAAGGTGAACGCCAGTGGAAAATATTCTTTTACACAGCGTAATAATAATACGGTAGGAAATTCTTTTTTGCAGTCCATCTATGGCTCTGGAAAAGGAAGTAATACAGCAATCAGTAACTATGAGGATTACAAAATAAAGTCGGTTGACCGGACACACAAGATGGACTGGGACTTTGACATGAAGCTGTCGTCTAAAGATCAATTAAAGATCTCTCCAAAACTGTCCTGGACCAATTCCACAAGCCGAACATTAAAAGATCGGCGGATAAGAAACAATAGATTGAGCAGTACGGGTAAATATGAGGCCGCGAATAGTACAGAGAGCCCTGCAGCAGCCCTTGATCTGTTTTATGTACGTAGTTTTGATAAACCGGGCCGAAAAATACTTTATACTTTTCATTCAGACTTTAACTCCTTGGATAAAGATGAGGTATTACGTGATGATAATACAGCAATAGATAGTAGCCTGACTCCCCCTAAGGTCACAAATACTTATCTAAATCAAATGATCCGATCCAATAACGAAAGTAAAAATATCCAAAGCCGCTTGTCACTTGTTGAGCCTGTGGATCTGGGCGGTGTTTTGGAGATCAATTACGATTTTGATTACACAAGAATTGATGCCAGTCGTTCGACTATCGATAATACACTTCAATCTGAGATAGATTCGTTAAGTTTAAAATACGATTATTCTTTTGCTAATAATAAGGTCGGGATGGTCTACCGTCAGGATATAGGAAAAAATGTTAAGATAAATTTGGGTTTTGCGGTCCAGGCATCGGAATTAACCGGGGCTTTAACAAATGAAAATATACGAACTTCCTATCCGAATGTCAATCTTGTTCCTTCGGCAGGGCTAAAATGGAAGTTTACGAAAGATGAGGATCTTGCCATAGATTATTATGGACGAAATAATCAGCCTAGTTTTTATCAGATACAACCTGTAGTGGATAATACCAATACCCAGAATATTGTTATTGGGAATAAGGATCTGAAATCTGAATTTGCCCATAGCATAGTTTCAAAATATCGCAAATCCATGACGCGTAAAGGACAATATCTTGAAGCTAGTCTTGCTTATAACCTTGTCAATGATAAAATTGTGGCAAACCGCACGATCGAGCCTAATTCAACAGTGCAAAAAACAACGTACCGCAATACTGAAGGCTATTTTGATCTCAAAAGTTACTATCTTTTTACAGCTTCTTTGTTTTCGGATAACTTACAGATGAGCCTTAACGGGAATGCTGATTACTACAACAATATATCGTATGTCAATGATAAGAAAAGCTTTGGTGGACATTTTTTATTCACACAGGCGATTCAATTTCGCTATGCCTGGAACGATATTTTTGAGGCGGAGCTCAATGGTAATTATTCGCTGAATCGGGCGACATTTGATTGGCCCGTTCGCGATAATATTACGGCGCATTCGGGGATTGTGGGCTTGGGTTCAAAGGCGTATATGGGTAAGCATTTTACCATAGGACTGGAGTTGTCCCAAAAGTTTAATGCGGGGTATTCGAGTTCATGGAGCAATATCAATCCAACGATCATCAATGCCTATATGGAATATACTTTTGGACGTAATAATCTGGGTATGCTGCGGTTTCAGGGATTCGATTTGATGAATCAGAATACGGGAATCTCCCGTGCGGTTGTCGGTAACGATATATTGGATGTTCAAAATAATCGTCTAGCCCGGTATTTTATGCTCTCGCTCAATATTCGGTTGCAAAAATATCCAAAGAAATCCTAATAAAATACACAGACGAAGATGTCGGTATTCCAGGATAGGTGATATGGAAGTTAAACGATGGATAGGCCTATCGGATAATGGGAAGAAAAAATAAAGGTCTCTAGAAGAGAAAAAAAAATTGAATAAATAAGTATTCACAGATGAAAGCAGTAGTTATAACCGAGCCAGGAGCTCCAGAAGTATTGCAGGTCGAAGAGCTTGACCAGCCCCAGGTTGGGGATCTGGATGTGCTAATCGCGGTTAGGGCCGCAGGGGTGAACAGGCCGGACGTTTTCCAGCGGAAGGGAAACTACCCCGCTCCTGCAGGTGTCGATCCGCGAATTCCGGGACTCGAGGTGGCGGGTATTATTGTCGAAAAGGGGCGTCTGGTCGACCGTTGGAATATTGGTGATCCGGTATGTGCCTTGGTCGCTGGCGGCGGGTATGCTAGCTATGTTTCCGTCTATCAAGGCCATTGTCTTCCTATTCCGCCCAATCTGACTTTTGAAGAAGCTGCAGCACTTCCAGAAACTGTTTTCACGGTGTGGGATAATGTCTTTCGCCGGGGAAAACTGCAGGCTGGACAGCACTTTTTAGTCCATGGCGGAGCCGGCGGGATCGGAAGTACCGCGATTCAATTGGGAGCCCTATTCGGGGCGGTAGTCTATACGACCGTAAGTTCGGAAGAAAAAGGCCATTTTTGCCAATCCCTTGGTGCATCGAAAGTAATCAACTATAAAAGCGAGGACTTCCAGCTGGCATTGGCCGATCTGGGGGTTGATGTGATCTTGGATAGTATTGGCGGTGCTTATTTCGAAAAAAATATAGCTCTTCTGAACCCCGATGGGCATCTGGTTTATATCAATGCCATGCAAGGCGCAAAAGTGGAATTG
Source organism: Sphingobacterium sp. DR205 (assembly GCF_011064245.1). Lineage (NCBI taxonomy): Bacteria > Pseudomonadati > Bacteroidota > Sphingobacteriia > Sphingobacteriales > Sphingobacteriaceae > Sphingobacterium > Sphingobacterium sp. DR205. The sequence goes on from NZ_CP049333.1 coordinate 1,438,084, forward strand.
AACTTGCTGAAATTGATGCAAAAGCGGATTACATTGACTGGAAGTACCCTTAGAGCAAGGGACCGTCAATTTAAAGAACTATTGCGTAATGAGATCTGGGCTAAGGTGTGGCCTAAGATTGTTTCCGGAGATTTTAAACCGGTCCTGTATCGTGTTCTTCCATTTGAAGAGGCCCCGGCGGCGCATCGTTTAATGGAAGATTCCGCCTTGCTGGGCAAAGTCGTCTTAACTTTTTGATTTTTGATAGTTGAGGGGTGTTGTGCCCGTGATATTCTTGAAATATTTGTGGAAACTTGAAAAGTTTTGAAATCCGGATTCGAAGCAGATTTGTTTGATTGTCTGCTTGTTTTCCATCAGGAGATTACATGCGGTCTTTACACGCATTTCAATGAGAAACTGAAAAAGTGTTTTCCCGAGCTGTGATTTAAAATAACGACAAAAAGAATTCGGAGTCATACCTGTCAATGAGGCTAGTTCCTGTAGACGGATTTGATCCCGATAATTTTCACCGATGTAATGCATGGCAATGCGCATACGGTCTGCATCCTGGTCCTGTGACTGAATCGTAAAGCTTGTGCTGGTTAATAGGTCATGTTGTTCTTCTGCAGCAATGGTCACAAGAAGCTGGAGCAGGTGAATAAGGCGGGCGGTGCCAACACTATCCAATATAGCATCAATATGCGCTATCGTTTCCTTCCGGCATGAACTGGAAAGTGCAATCCCCCGTTTCGAAATTCGCATCAAGTCTTTGATATTTTTGTTTTCCGGCAGGTTGGTGAATTCATGCCCCCAGAAGTTTTCCTTAAAATGCAGTACCCGTATATCTGCCGCCTGCGGACGATCATCCCGTAGGTAGATCTCATCAAACAACCAATAATGGGGAAGATTGGAGCCTACCAAAGTGATATCTCCGGATTCAAAACGTCGTACACTATCGCCAATAAATTGTGTACCAGACCCTTCAGCAAAATAAATCAGTTCGAGCTCTTCGTGATAGTGCCAAATATTGTGATATTGCGGCGTATCGTCTCTTCTGGCATTGAATGAATGGGTGAGGTCGTTGTCTAAATGCAGTAACTGTGCTTTCATGACTATGAAATATATGCATTAAAGTTACTCATTTCTGTTTGGATATGGTAATATAGCTTAATAAATTGATAATATACTTGAATATTGTCTAGGTTTTTTAGGCTTATTTTACATAAAATAACTACTTATAACCATTTGAATATATGACTAACAAAAAGAGTTACACATTTGCCTTGATTTTGGTGACCTCCTTGTTCTTCTTTTGGGGATTTATCCATAACCTTGATCCGATCTTGATTCCACATTTGCGGAATGCTTTTAGTTTATCGCATTTCCAGGCATCTCTGGTTGACTCAGCGGTATTTATCGCCTATTTTGTTATGGCGATTCCAGCGGGAATTATTATGAAGCGTTATGGTTATAAGGCAGGCATTCTGATCGGATTGCTATTTTTTGCTTTGGGCTGCTTTTTATTTGTTCCGGCAGCGAACACGATCAGTTATGTTTTCTTTTTGGGTGCGCTATTTGTTGTTGCCTGTGGCTTGACGATCTTAGAGACCGCTGCCAATCCCTATGTGGCGATACTGGGTGACCCTTCAACCTCGGCTCAAAGGTTAAATTTTGCGCAGTCATTCAATGGACTTGCAGCCTTCCTGGCACCTATATTCGGCGGGAAATTTATTTTGTCGCACGAACCCAAATCGCAGGAAGAACTTGCGCAAATGGCTGAACAAGCAAAAATGGCTTATATTCAGTCGGAAACTGCTTCCGTAAAAATGCCTTACCTTGTTTTGGGGGTCTTGATCTTATTGATCGCAGCTTTATTTTTCTTTACCAAATTACCGGATATCAAGGATGATGAGGAAGAGGGGAAAGCTGGCTTTTTTCACGCGTTAAAACACAAAAATGTAAGATGGGCTGTTATTGCACAGTTTTTTTATGTTGGTGCGCAGGTCTGTATTTTAAGCTTTCTGGTATTATATGCGACCGAAGTAGCGGGAATATCAGGTAAAGATGGGGCAGACTACGCTGGTTTTGCCGGACTGGCATTTATGTTGGGGCGATTTATCGGTACTTTCTTTATGCGTTTTGTGTCTGCGTCCAAGTTGTTGATCATCTACTCGTTTGTGACGATTGTGTTATCGCTGTTCGTTATTTTTGGAACGGGGGTACAAACATTATATGCCTTGATCGGAATCGCATTTTTTATGTCCATTATGTTCCCGACCATCTTTGCCTTTGGTGTACAAGGCATTGGCGCAGATACTAAATCTGCCTCCAGCTTAATCGTTATGTCTATTGTAGGCGGGGCCTTATTGCCGCCGCTTTTGGGTTTGATATCGGATAAAACAGGCCATTTTCAATACGGTTATTTTGTGCCTTTATTCTGTTTTATAGTGGTATTAGTCTTTGCCTTTCAAAATAGGAACGTGCGTATTGCCGAAACAGAAAATCTTAAATCACATTAATAAAGAGCAATGAAATCATCCTGATTTATTCAGAGCGAGTGAACCGAACGAAGTGAGTCATGAATACCTTAGCGTACGAATTTAATGCGTAAAAGAGTTCATGAATACAACTAAGGAAAATTATGAATGACGCTTAAAACATACACTCGATGAATAAATCTGATCGCTTCATCACGAAAAAAAACAAATATATACAGATGAAAAAATATGTCATGGCATTGGATCTTGTCAATGATCCACAATTGATCAAAGAGTACGAGGACTATCACCGTGCGGTGTGGCCAGAGATCAAGCAATCGATCTTGGATGCTGGCGTAACGCAGATGGAGATCTATCGTTTTGAGAATAGACTATTTATGAACATGGAAGTTGGTGCGGATTTTTCATTTGAAAAGAAAGCAGCTATGGATGCGGCCAATGAAAAGGTACAGGAGTGGGAGCAACTGATGTGGAAATATCAGGCTGCGATCCCGGGAGCCAAACCCGGTGAGAAATGGGTAATGATGAATAAAATATTTGAATTAGTTTAAATTATGGCCATACAGCGCTATTTACAGATCCATCCGATGGATAATGTCCTGGTTGCTTTACAGGACTTGGCCGAAGGAACGACAATTGTTTTCGAAGGCAGCGAGTTCACTTTGAAACAAGCCGTTGCGGCCAAACATAAGTTTACCATTCAACCAATGAAGCGAGATGCCGAAATATTGATGTACGGTGTTTTGGTCGGTAAACTGAATGCGGATTTAAGTGCCGGTGAATTGATTACAACGGAAAATTTACGTCACGCATCCGAAGATTTTAGAATGGGAGACCGCAAGACCGCTTGGATCAAACCGGATGTCACTGCATTTAAAGACAAAACATTCAATGGGTTTCACCGCTCGAATGGTACGGTGGGGACAGCGAACTATTGGTTGGTCATTCCATTGGTATTTTGCGAAAACCGGAATGTTCTGACGCTTAAAGCGGCTTTCGAAGAAAAACTGGGCTATAAAGTGAAAGCCAATAATTATATCGCCGAAGTAGAAGACTTAATAAATCTATACAAATCCGGAGCAGATGTGAACCAGATTCTCGGGCAGGACTTATTGGCCAATCCAGCTTCAAATGAACAAGAACGTTTATTTAAAAACGTTGATGGTATCAAGTTTCTGAATCATGAAATGGGCTGTGGTGGTACGCGTATGGATTCTGATGCTTTATGTGGTTTGCTTGCCGGTTATATAACCCATCCAAACGTTGCGGGAGCAACTGTATTGAGTTTAGGTTGTCAACATGCGCAAGCCTCCATTTTAAAGGCTGAAATCGAGAAAAGAAATCCGGGATTCGACCGGCCGTTATATATCTTTGAACAGCAAAAAGAGGGTACGGAGAAAGAACTGATGCAAAAGGCGATCAAAGCGACCTTTGCGGGTATGATGCAGGCGGATAAAAATGAGCGCAAGCCAGCCACATTGGACAAGCTATGTATAGGCTTGGAATGTGGTGGCTCAGATGGGTTCTCAGGTATTTCTGCCAATCCGGCGCTGGGTTTTGTTTCCGATATTCTGGTAACTTTGGGCGGTTCGGTCATTTTAGCTGAATTCCCGGAGCTATGTGGCGTGGAGCAGGAACTTAGTGACCGTTGTGTGGATGAACCTACTGCGGAGAAATTTATGAGTTTAATGCGGACTTATAACGCTAAGGCGGAGGCAGATGGTTCGGGCTTCTATATGAATCCATCTCCAGGCAATATCCGTGATGGCCTGATTACGGATGCGATCAAGTCTGCAGGAGCGGCAAAAAAAGGGGGGACCTCACCGGTAGCGGCCGTGATTGATTATCCCGAACTTGCTAATGGTGCAGGGCTAAACCTACTATGTACACCGGGTAATGATGTCGAGAGTACTACAGCAGAGGTTGCTGCGGGAGCTAATATTGTCCTATTTACGACAGGTTTGGGTACGCCGACTGGAAACCCGATTACACCTGTGGTAAAATTATCGACCAATACCAAAACTTTTGAAAAGATGCCGGATATCATAGATCTCAATTGTGGTACCATTATCGAAGGTACAGAGAGCATTGAACAGGCTGCGCATCGCATCCTTGATTATGTGATTGAAGTTGCTTCAGGTGAGATTAAACCTAAAGCAGTCTTGTTGGGGCAGGATGATTTTATTCCTTGGCGAAGGGGCGTTTCTCTGTAAATAACCAAAATCAAACATAATGAAATTAAAACATGTCATCTGCAGCCTGGCCTTGCTCATTGGATCCATTTCCTATGGCTATAGCCAGCAACATTACCAGCCAAGCCCTGAAAACCAAAAAAATAGGGAATGGTTTGAACAATCTCGATTCGGGGTCTTTATTCATTGGGGGGTATATAGCGTGTTGGGGGATGGCGAATGGGTCATGAACAATCAGAACATCAGCCTGGATGAGTATGCATTGCTGCCAAAATTTTTTAATCCCATTTCTTTTGATGCAAAACAATGGGCAAAATTATTTAAGCAATCGGGTGCCAAGTACATTACTTTCACAACCAGGCACCATGACGGCTTTTCGATGTGGGATAGTCAGACTTCGGATTATAATATTGTGAAAAAGTCACCGTTCAAGCGCGATATCGTGAAGGAACTTGTTAAAGCATGTCGTTCCGAGGGAATCAAAGTCATGTTTTACTATTCGCTACTGGATTGGCATCGGAATGATTATTTGCCAGCAGGTAAAACAGGTAGTGGCATTGCAGGGCGTGACTCCACAAAAGGCGATTGGAATCATTATGTGCAGTTTATGAAAAGCCAGTTGACCGAGCTCCTTACGCAATATGGGCAAATTGACGGAATCTGGTTTGATGGTCATTGGGACAAACCAAAGGAGGATTGGCATCTAAGCGAAATTTATGAATTGATCCACAGGTTACAGCCCCAATGTTTGGTGGGAAATAATCATCATCTGGCTCCTTTTGAAGGGGAAGACTTTCAGATGTTTGAACGTGACCTGCCGGGGGAGAATACCACCGGATTTGGAACAAGCGCACATGATGTCGGCAAATTGCCCAAAGAGGTATGCGGTACGATTGCTGGGTCTTGGGGTTTTGAACTGAAAGATAGGACACGTAAATCGTTCAGAGAGGTTTTGACTTACTTGGTTAAAGCGGCCGGACATGGCTCAAACCTGTTACTGAACGTGGGACCGATGCCGAATGGCGAGATTCAGGACTATCAACAAGATCGCTTAAAAGAGCTCGGAAAATGGTTGGCTGTATACGGTGTAACCATTTACGGAACCGAAGCAGGGGGAATAGCACCTACGGATGATTATGCATTGACGCGAAAAGGAAATCAAGTGTTTCTGCATGTCCTTAAACCGGGAAAAAAAGAATTAGTTATTGCAAAACTTCCTTATGAGGTGACTAAAGTAAAGACATTTATCGGAAATAAGGATATTAAATTCAGTAATATAGATCATAGTTTACGATTGGATTTGCCCACATCAAATGATGAGGTGGATCTAGTTTTAACACTAACAATTAAATAACAATGGGAAAATTAGAACAAAAAGTAGCTGTTATTACAGGCGGTGGTAGTGGAATTGGCCGTGCGATCAGTGTGCAATTTGCTAAGGAAGGAGCGAAAGTCCATATTTTGGATTTAAATGAGGAAGGTGGGCTTGCTGTAGTGGAAGAAATTTTGGCTCTAGGAGGACAGGCTGTGTTCAATCGTTGTAACGTAACCGATCAACAAGAAATTGGTACGATAGCTCAAAATATCGGAAAAATTGATATTTTAGTGAATAATGCTGGTATTGCTCACGTTGGCAATTTAGAAAACTGCAAATCCGAAGACTTTGAACGCATTTTTAATGTGAATGTGAAGGGCGCATACAATGCATTATATGCAATTGTACCAATCATGAAGGCGCAGGGGTCAGGGGCTATCCTTAATCTGGCTTCAATTGCGGCATGGGTTGGGATTACAGATCGTTTTGCCTATTCCATGAGTAAAGGTGCGATCTATGCGATGTCCATGTCTGTAGCACGTGATTATATGGCTTATGGCATCCGGTGCAACAGTATCTCGCCAGCCCGCGTACACACCCCTTTTGTGGATGGATTTATAGCGAAGAACTATCCCGGTAAAGAAGAGGAAATGTTTGAAAAGTTGTCTGCAAGCCAGCCGATAGGCCGTATGGCACAACCGGAAGAAATTGCTAAATTGGCACTTTTCCTTTGTAGTGATGATGCGGGTTTTATTACCGGTAATGATTATCCTATTGATGGTGGTTTTATTAAATTGAATAATTAAATATTAGATACTAGACAAATCTCAAATCTATAAAACTATGAAATTAATACGTTTTGGAGCCTTCGGCAAAGAGAAAATCGGAGTTCAGATTGACGGTGTAAATTACGATGTAAGTGCATTTGGTGGTGATTACAATGAGCAGTTCTTTGCAGAAGACGGCTTGGCTCGTTTGGAAGAATTCGTCAAGGCAAATGCAGGTAAGCTTATTGAAATACCTCAGGAAGAACGTATCGGAGCACCTTTTGCCCGTCCGTCCAAAATTGTCTGCATCGGATTGAACTATATGGATCATGCTAAGGAAACCAATGCCCCAATTCCTGCTGAACCTATTATTTTTATGAAATCCACGACTTCTTTAATAGGACCATACGACAATGTGATGATTCCTAAAGATTCTGTAAAGACAGACTGGGAAGTGGAGTTCTGTATTGTGATCGGTAAAAAAGCTTCTTATGTGGAGGAACATGAAGCGCTGGATTATGTGGCGGGTTATGTCTTGCACAATGATGTCTCTGAGCGCGAGTATCAGTTGGAACGTGGTGGTACCTGGGATAAAGGAAAAGGTTGTGATACCTTCGCTCCGATGGGCCCATTTATGGCCACCAAAGAAGAGATCAAGGATATTAATAATGTGCGCATCTGGTTGAAAGTGAACGGAAAAACCTATCAGGATGGAAATACCAAAGATTTAATTTTTTCGATTGCCCATGTTGTATCCTACGTCTCCAAATTTATGACGTTATTGCCGGGTGACGTGATTTCAACGGGAACACCAGCTGGTGTAGGCCTTGGTTTCAATCCTCCAATTTATTTAAAAGCAGGTGATGTGATCGAATTGGGAGCAGATGGCCTCGGCGAGTCGCGTCAGACAGTGGTTGCTTATTCCAAAAATTAATTTAGCTAACATTTTAGGTTTTATTATGCGTATAGATACCCATCAGCATTTTTGGCAATACGATCCCGTTAGAGACAGTTGGATTACCGACGAAATGCAGGTCATCCAACGGGATTTTACGCCCTTGGATATGCAGTTTGTTTTGGAGCGAAATGGATTCGCAGGTAGTGTGGCCGTTCAGGCCGATCAGTCTGACGCGGAGACAAACTACCTGGTGCAGCTATCCAAAAGTTACCCCTTTATCAAAGGTGTTGTCGGTTGGATCGACCTTCAGGCCGAAGACATTGAGCAACAGCTGACCAGCTATAAAGAATTACCGGTAATCAAGGGTTTCCGTCATGTCGTTGAGGGGGAGTTGGATCCAGATTTTTTGATTCGGCCCGCTGTATTGAACGGGTTGAAAGCGCTGGCCGCTTTTGGTTACACCTACGATTTATTGATCCGTCCACGTCATTACGCGGCTACATTGCAATGTGTACAGCAGAATCCAAACCTGCAGTTTGTGCTGGATCATATCGCCAAACCGCCCATTAAATCAAAAGAGTTTGATGAATGGGCCGCGTTTATCGATAAGCTTGCTGCCTTTCCAAATGTCGTATGTAAAGTGTCCGGACTGGCAACGGAAGCAGATTGGTCAGGATGGAAATTGGATGATTTTACACAATATCTCGAACATATTTTTCAACGTTTTGGAAAGGACCGCATTATGTATGGTTCAGACTGGCCGGTATGCCTTTTGGCAGCTTCCTATGAAGAAAGTATCGCAATTGTGGAGGATAAACTGGGCAGCTTTACAGCATCGGAAAAAAAGGCGTTTTGGGCTGAGAATGCTATACGTGTATATAATTTATAAGAAAGAAATCAGTATGCATGAAAGGGAAAGAATGCATACTGATTTTTTAAGACAGCCAAATAGCGGGAATAAATAACGCGAGGTTGTCGACATAGGTTTTAATCAATAACCAGTGAAACGAGTTTATGGATGCGGACAGGTTGGAGGCATCAATGAAACACACAATTCAATAAAATTAATATGGATCTTCATTTAAAAGATAAAGTTGTTATTGTTACGGGGGGCGCGAAAGGGATCGGACGTGCTGTCGTGCATGCTTTGGCTAGGGAGCAGGCTATTCCTGTCATTGTTGGACGTAAGCAGGCCGACAACGAGAAAGTCAGGGAAGAGGTGAAACAGTTTGGGATTGATGCTTTGTGTATCGAAGCTGAATTGTCCAAACCTGAAGATTGTGAAAAAGCAGTACAAAAGACACTGGAGGTCTATGGTCGTATCGATGGTTTGGTAAATAATGCAGGACAAAATGATGGGGTAGGCTTAGCTTCTGGTAATTACGAAAAATTTGTAGCCTCACTACATAAAAACCTGATTCATTATTATTTAATGGCGCATCACGCCCTCGACGCTCTCAAAGCATCTAAAGGTAGTATCGTCAATATTTCTTCCAAAACAGGAGAAACCGGACAGGGCAATACTTCGGCCTATGCCGCTTCCAATGGTGGACGAAATGCACTGACACGCGAATGGGCGGTAGAACTGTTGCCTTATTCCATCCGTGTAAATGCGATTATTGTTGCCGAATGCGCAACGCCACAATACGATACCTGGATACAAACTTTGTCAAATCCAGCGGAAACTTTGAAAAAGATCACAGATCGTATTCCTTTAGAACACCGTATGACAACAGCAGAAGAAATTGCGGATACCACCGTATTCTTACTGTCTGATAAGTCAAGCCATACGACGGGACAATTGATCCACGTTGATGGCGGTTATGTTCATTTAGATCGTTCGATTATCGCGGAGTAGCAACAAAAAAAGCTTGTTCATTTGAACAAGCTTTTTTTGTGGTGCCACCTGGGTTCGAACCAGGGACACAAGGATTTTCAGTCCTTTGCTCTACCAGCTGAGCTATGGCACCAGTTGACCTTTTATTTAAATCTGTGATCATCAGATTGAAGCGTGGTGCCACCTGGGTTCGAACCAGGGACACAAGGATTTTCAGTCCTTTGCTCTACCAGCTGAGCTATGGCACCGCTTTTTTGCTATGGGTTTGTTCCCCTATTGCGATGCAAATATAGTGTGATAATTTGAATTCTAAAATTTTTATGTGGATTATTTTTCCTCTTTTTTCGAAAGTGTTGATTTTGATTGAGATAAAATTACAAGAAACTAACATAGAGAAAAAGGAATAAGCTGTATCTTTGCATTTCAATAAATAGCGATGAGTAAAAGAGGAAGAGTTTTAGTTGCAATGAGTGGAGGGGTCGATAGCTCCGTTGCTTCTGTCATGCTCCACGAACAAGGATATGAGGTCATAGGTATTACGATGAAGACTTGGGATTATGCGTCCGCGGGTGGTTCATCTAAGGAGACGGGATGTTGTAGCCTCGACAGTATCAACGACGCTCGTACATTAGCCGTAAACTATGGTTTCCCTCATTATATATTAGATATACGCGATGAGTTTGGAGACTTTGTAATTGATAATTTTGTAGAGGAATATATTGCTGGGCGTACACCCAATCCTTGTGTTCTTTGTAATACCCACATTAAATGGGAAGCTTTGATGAAACGTGCCGATAAACTGGATTGTGAATTTATCGCTACGGGCCACTATGCCAATATCCGTATGCACGATAATGGCCGTTATGTGATATCAAAGGGTAAGGATGAAAATAAGGATCAATCCTACGTCCTATGGGGCGTATCGCAGGAAAACCTAGCGCGTACACAGTTCCCATTGGGCTCCTTCACGAAAAAGGAAATCCGTCAGATGGCGCTGGATATGGGCCAGAAAGAGCTCGCCAATAAATCGGAAAGCTACGAGATCTGCTTTGTGCCGGATAACGACTACCGCGCGTTTCTGAGACATAAAGTGCCTACATTGGATCAACAGATCGGTCCGGGCAATTTTATCCTTTCAGACGGAACAGTTGTTGGTAAGCATATTGGCTACCCTTATTTTACCATCGGTCAACGTAAAGGTTTGGGCATTGCTTTGGGTAAACCCATGTTTGTGATCGAAATTCTTCCTGAAAGTAATACCGTGGTATTGGGAGAGGAGCATGAACTTGAAAAGTCACACGCTTACGTCCGGAATGTAAACTTCGTGAAATATGCAGGTCTTGACCAACCGATGGAAGCTATTTCGAAAGTACGTTATAAAGACTCCGGTGCTTTGTCGACAATCTCACAAGAGGGCGATAAAGTACGTATAGATTTTGTGCATAATGTAAAAGGTATCGCGCCCGGACAGTCGGCTGTATTCTACGAAGGAAATGATCTCTTAGGCGGTGGTTTCTTAATGAAATAGTAAAAACTGATCCAAAATTCAGCATAAGAATTCTAATCCCTATACTGTAGCTACAGTATAGGGATTTTTTTGTCCTTAAGAATTTCTGAGATTGTGAGCGGCTATGATGCCTGCCGGATTTAAGTCAATTGAATTAAGAAGAAAGGCATAGCTATCTCTTTTGTCGAGATAGAGGGTCGAGAGCGATACTAAAATGATGTTGTAATCTTTATCAGGCGAATCGAAAGTGAGTGTATGTTTCGTGTTTCAATCCTTTTGTATAGAAAATATTTACAATTTATTTTTATATAATAATTTTATTAGTACATTTGTATAGATAATATATTAATAAGGCTCGACAGTGGTTTACTAATCGAGCGTGATTGTCCCCAAAATTGGACTTACTGGGCGTGTTATTATACGATCATGGTAACGAGGATGATGCTAAAGTGCATTTGAAGGTTTTAATGGAGCCAGCAACCAATTAAAGACTAAACAACAACCATATAAAAAAGACTTTAGAAACGGATACTGTTTGGTATCTACAGCCACCGCTTTGTCTAAACTAAACGTAAGGCTTTAGTCTTGTAATTATCTTAAGATTTTGATTATAAATTTAATATGAATTATTATGAATACAGATTTTAATTTTATTCCTGAGTCTTTTGAGGACGAAGAAGATAAAATGGACTATTTGTTTGGCCATTTGCGGTGGTTATATGGGCAGCATAGCCTAGTTGAATGGAAAAAAAAGATTGAAGAATTAGTCCAAGTAATATCCAATAATTATTGTGAGGCTCATTTAGTTGAAAAAGACTTTTCACCGTTCGTCTCCGAGATTAAAAAGATTATTGAAGAAGCATGGTGTGTGTTGCAAAAAAGCAATAGAATGGAGTTCAAGCATGAGTATCTTGGGATAGAATGGAAACCGAACCCTTATGCCTTAAAAAAGAAAAATATATCAGAACATCATCAATATCGTACTTCTTTCAAAAGGCAGTTTCAAAATAAAATAACACTGATAAATGAATACGAATGCCGGGATTTCTTTCTGGTGTTCGATGATTTTTTCAACCAACTGGATGTGATAAATTGGTTGAAGTTAATGGATAAATGGGCGGAATTTTCCTTGGGGGGAAAGGGGCTTATAAGTGAATGTTACGATTATACTCCACACCAAACATCTCATCATCTGCAACGCTTATTTGAGGCTTGTTATTTAATGGATGATTTTGTGTTTTGTCCAGGGTTTTATCCTCCAAACTCTCAGTTGTTTCACATTGACTATATGATGTTAAATTGTTATTCTGAAACGTATGACGGTTATAATCCGTTTCTTCTATTGGCATATTTGTTTACAGGATATGAACTTTCGGAATTAAAAAATAGTTTTTCATATTGGATGTATTGTGCTAAAAACCAAACAGAAATCTATAGTAAGGATGAGCCTGGAACGCTTTTAGGCTTGTATAAAAGTATCGGCGAACTTCTTGAGATTGGTTGGCTCATTCTTCATACCCTAGATATGCCGGAACATTGGCTTGATCCGGCTCGGATGGATTCGGATTTTGATATAACGAAAGTGAATATCAAGGAGGAAGTATTGACGTTTTTGAGCAGAGAAGAACAACGTAATCTTAGAAAATCACTTCATAATTTCTACAAAGCTAATAGTTGGTTTCATTATCAACGAATGACATTGGAAGATGCTTTGTATTACGCGCTTCAAACTAAGCATCAATATTACAATATTGAGCATTTTGAAAAGCTCGAATCTAATATAAACAAACTTATGGAGATCCTATATGCATTGAATAGAGAGTTTATGAATAGCAAACTAGTGGAGGAAAAATAATTGTTTAACAATGCTATTTGCAAACCCGACACCTGATCTATATCTGGAATATGGAGAAGTGGCCTAGGCTGTATCCATAGGTTTTTTTGATCCTGATTTTGTTAGTGTAGATATAATAAGCTTCTTTGGTGATGTTATTGCTCAGATAAAAAGCAATAATCGCCCATAATTGCTTTTTATTTGAGCAATTTTTAACTAAATTTGCTTTTATTTTGAGCAATTATGGAAGAGCTGTTGTTAGAGTTTCAAGCTAGGATGCTTGGTGTTCCGGTAGAAATACAACGTTATCTATTACAAGAAATTGATTTGAAGAATCGATTGGTAGCTATAAAGGGGGCAAGAGGTTCGGGAAAAACTACTTTACTGTTGCAGTTGGCCAGGCTGTATATGCCCTTGCAATCTACACTGTATATCAGCCTGGATCATATTTATTTTTTTGATAACAAACTTTATTCGCTAGCCAAAGAATTTGTTCAATATGGCGGTACTCATTTATTGCTGGATGAAGTACATAAATACCCCAATTGGTCTAGGGAGATAAAGTTGATCTATGACAACTTTCCAGATCTAAATGTAATTTTTACTTCATCATCCATGCTCGAGATATATAAGTCAGAATCAGATTTGAGCAGGAGAGCTGTAACATATTCTTTGAAAGAGCTTTCATTTCGAGAATTTCTAATGTTTGAAACAGGTAAAATATTCTCGGCATATTCGTTGACAGATATTATCGAAAATCATGAGAAACTAACTGCCAATATTTTAAAAGAGATAAAGCCACTGCCGCTATTTGAAAATTATCTTAAATATGGAGCTTATCCATATTATAAAGAAAATGAAAAAGCGTATTATCAGAAATTGCAAAATACAATCAACCTAATCATAGAGATAGATATCAATGCGGTAGAAGATTTAAATTATGAGACGCTTACTAAATTAAAAAAACTCCTTATTAGTATAGCAACAAGCGCCCCGTTTACTCCAAATATTACGAAGCTGAGCGAAATTGTGGGAGTATCTCGTAATATTTTAGTTCATGGTATCAAAATACTGGGCCGTGCAGGACTTGTTAATGAGCTGTATAAAGATAATTCAGGAATCGGGGTATTAACTAAACCCGAAAAACTATATCTTAATAATAGTAATCTTATGTATGCACTAGCGAAAGAAAATACAAATGTGGGTAATGTGCGGGAAACATTTTTCTTAAATCAGTTTATGGGGTTGCATGAGATCAATTTTTCTCCTGTAGCTGATTTTTTAGTTGATAAACGGTATACTTTCGAAGTCGGAGGGAAAAACAAAACGAAAAAGCAGATCGCAGGTGTCTCGGATGCCTATCTTGCCAAAGATGGAATAGAAATTGGTTTTGGTAATGTGATACCTGTCTGGCTTTTTGGCTTTATGTACTGATTTTTCCGAGGCATACGTTAAAGGAGCTTTAGCTTAAGCGAAATATACATAAGTGGATCTATAAATATACGAGCTATAATAAGAAGTCTGGAATCCTGTCCTTTACTGCTTCACATCTTTTGGGAACTGTATTGAAATGAAAAGATAAAAGGGTGCATTTTTAGTTTGAATATTACTAATAATTTTAGTAATTTTAAATTATGAATCCGTCAGAATATTTTAAGGGCAGGGGGGCACAGATCAATCCCAATAACAAATTTTTTTCTAACCAGTATGTGCAGGAGCACATTGAAGGGTTGGATGAGGAATTTCTTGGGGCCGAAAAAACACAGTTTATTCCGACGCATCCGAAGTCCATTATCTCCAAATCCAATAGTCCGGACCTGCGCTTTGAAAGGTCTATAAATCCCTATCAGGGCTGCGAGCATGGTTGTATTTACTGCTATGCCCGCAATTCGCATGAATACTGGGGCTTTAGTGCGGGACTGGATTTTGAACGCAAAATCCTGGTCAAGCATAATGCGGCGCAGCTCCTGGAACATGAGTTTCGCAAGTCGAGCTATCAGCCTGATTTGATTATGTTATCCGGCAATACGGATTGCTACCAACCTATTGAGAGAAAATTGGGGATCACACGTTCGCTTTTAGAATTGATGCTTAAATACAGAAATCCCGTTTCCATTATCAGCAAGAATGTATTGATGCGAAGAGATTTTGATCTCTTGCGCGAACTTGCAGCACTGAATCTGGTATCCGTTGCAGTGACCATTAATTCGCTACGTGAAGAGGTACGGCAGAAGATGGAACCCAGGACCGCTACAGCGTCAGCGCGGTTAAAACTAATCGAGGGATTGAAGGGAATAGGTGTACCCGTAATGCTGATGATGGCACCTATCGTCCCGGGAATCAATAGCGATGAGATTTCAGATTTGATCCGTTCGGGAGCAGATGCAGGAGCAATTACAGCGTCTTATACCATCGTAAGGCTTAACGGACAGATCGGTGGCATCTTTAAAGATTGGTTGTATCAAAATTATCCGGATCGTGCTGAAAAGGTATTGCATTGGATCGAGGCTTGTCATGGTGGAAAGATTAATGACACTGATTTCGGACGACGGATAAAAGGGGATGGCAATATGGCCGAGAGCCTGCAGCATCTGTTTAAATTGTCGGTCAAAAAATATATGGGGAATGGCACCTTGCCTTCCTTGCGAAAAGATCTTTTCCGCTTACCGGATGCAGGTACGCAATTAGGATTGTTTTAATTGTTCTTTTCAAATTAAGAAATAAAAACTAATCTATTTTGTAATTTTAAAAATGGAAATTATATCAGAACGGCTCAAGTTGAGAACAGTAAAGAAATTAGATTTGGAAAAGATTCATTCCCTATTAATGTGTCCGGAAACGGCATTGTTTAATCCTAGCGGATTTCCGGATGGAATAGCGGATACGGAAAAAATGGTAAAAGCTTGGTCAGAACAAGAAAATGAATCCGAGGGTAGAAAGGATTATACTTTTTATATTGAAACCATTGCAGGAGCGGAATTTATTGGACTGATTAATATCAGTGTTGTAAAGTTGAAATATAAAAATTCGGAAGTATGGTTTAAGCTTGTTCCAGAAATGTGGAATAAAGGCTATGCAACGGAGGCGTTAAAACGAATAATAGAATTTGGTTTCAACCAACTTAATTTTCACAGAATTGAAGGTGGCTGTGCAGTGGGAAATAAAGCTTCCTTTAAGGTAATGCAGAAAGTCGGCATGATTAAAGAAGCTCACAGACGAAAAATTTTACCATTAAAAGATGGTTGGAGTGATAATTATGAATTGGCTATTCTAAAAGAGGATTACAAAAATTAAATTTTGACAAAACAGGCGTATCATAAAATCAGAATTAAATTTGGATGCATGCTTTAATTATCGAAATTGTATAAAAAAGGACCAAAATCTTCGTAAGTTTTGGCCCTTTTTCATTACATCGAATGTAGTGTCAAGATTTTATTTGGCAGCAAATCGTCAAAGACAACTTTTGATCAGTCCCCCTTTGCTATTGACAGGATCAAGGTTCAGCAGACTAAGATTTTTTTCTTTTGATCAATACATAGCTGAGATATAATAATACGAGCCATACGGGAATCAGTTCAACCGGCAGTTTCATGCCTGTTATCCACATAATGCCCAGTACAGCAATCAGAAAGATCAGACAGATGTAATTGCTCAATGGATAGAGAAACGAAGGGAATTTCGTTTGAACATGTACATTGAGTTTATTTTTTCTAAAATACAAATGTGTAATTGAAATCATTACCCAGTTGATAATCAGTGAAGATACGACCAGCGACATCAGGATCTCCAATGCATTCTTTGGAGCGACATAATTGATGAAAACACAGATTGCGGCAAACACCGCCGAAACCAGAATAGCATTGATAGGTGCGTGGTTTTTGTTGAGTTTGGATAAAAACTTAGGGGCGTTACCCTGCTCAGCGAGACCGTAGAGCATTCTGCTATTGCTATATACACTACTGTTATACACCGATAAGGCAGCAGTAAGAACAATCAGGTTGAGTGCGTTGGCTATAATTTTTGTGAACTGGAATGTTTTTCCAAATAGGCTAAACTCAAAACCATTGAGCTTGTCAAAGACCAGAACAAAGGGGCTGGTATCGGCTGTGATATTTGTCCACGGGGTGAGCGAAAATAGGATAATTAGCGCACCGACGTAAAAGATTAGGATCCGATAGATGACCTGATTGGTGGCTTTTGGGATATTTTTTTCAGGGTGTTCGGCTTCCGCTGCGGTGATGCCGACCAATTCTAGTCCGCCAAAGGAAAACATGATCAGTGCCATGGCCGATAGCAATCCTTCATAACTTCCGTCTCCGATCTGGTTAAACCAGCCTTTCGGGAAGAAGCCGCCATGAGATGTCAGGTTACTCAGGCTCGCCTGCTCGCCACCGGTGCCACTGACCAAGAGATAGACTCCAAATACAATCATGGCAATAATAGCCACAACCTTGATGATCGAAAACCAAAATTCGGTCTCGCCATAAATTTTTACAGAAGCAAGGTTCAGGGCATTGATAGCGAAGAAGAAAAATAAACTCGATCCCCATAATGGGATTTCCGGCCACCAGAACTGTACATACACACCGATGGCTGTCAGTTCGGCCATGCTCACTAAAATATAAAGCACCCAATAGTTCCAGCCGGAAGCATAACCGGCAAAAGATCCCCAGTATTTATTGGCGAAGTAACTAAAGCTCCCCGAAACGGGTTCTTCAACCACCATTTCTCCCAACTGGCGCATAATGAAAAAGGCAATTATCCCAGCAAATGCGTAACCGAGTATCACTGCCGGTCCTGCCAGTGTCGCTGCCTTTCCGATTCCCAGAAACAATCCTGTTCCAATGGCACCGCCGAGAGCGATCAGCTGAATATGTCTATTTTGTAGTCCCCTTTTTAATTGTTTCGAATCCTTGTTATCCTGTTTCTCCATCTGTATGGTTAATACGGTTACTTATTTAGTGTTGGCCGGTCTGGTCTTCAACGGTTATTTCGCTGCTGTCCAACGCGGAATCATGATGCACAGCAACTTAGCTGCAAAGTACCACAAATTATTCATGTTGTTGCCATGATATTTTGACCTAAGCGCATAAAGTTAATAAAACCCTTAGGTATTTTATGCACCTTAGGCATCCCTTTTTGTTAAACTGGTAAGTAATCTTGATTTATGTTGCTGAAGAACATGATATTTAATGCAAAACGCTACCATGAGAATGGTAGCGTTTCTTTTGTTCGTAGCTAGTGTGATTTTTGGCCACTCTACCTTAGAACGAAATTTTGTTTGCAAATGATACAGTAAAAGATAAATTAATTTGCTTTTTGAGGTTTTTCCACTGTTCCGCAGCTGCATCCGCAACCTTTGGAGCAACTTGATTTACCTTTCAGTGATTTGCGGACATTTCCAACGACATACCATACAGCCGCTAATACCAAAACTCCAACGATGAGATACTGTACTGTTAAATTATCCATGATCTTTAATTTTTAAGGTTGTGAACGTCCAAATGATGGCACTCGCACAACGCGTTAATTTATTTTAAAAGCTGATAGGCAATCAAGGCACTGAAATAAGCCAGGCCTGTCATAAAACCAACTTGAATTAATGTCCATTTCCAAGATCCGGTTTCCCGTTTCACGGCTGCTATTGTACTCATACATTGCATGGCAAAGGCATAGAATAAAAGCAGCGATATGCCTGAAGCAAAATTATAGGCTGGTAAGCCCGTGTTACGGTTAATTTCGCTCCGCATTTTGCTTAATACTGTAGTCTTCGTAGCTTCATCTTCAATATCCACTTCGTCACCAAGACTATACACGGTTGCCATTGTTCCCACAAAAACTTCCCTTGCCGCAAATGAAGAGATCAAACCGATTCCCATTTTCCAGTCATAGCCCAGGGGCTCCACTACAGGTTCAATTGCCATGCCAAGATAGCCAAGGAAGGAGTGCTCCAGTCGGTAAGAAGAGATCTCATGGTCGAGGTCCTCGCCCGTGAGGTTAGGATTGCTTTGTGTCACATATTCTTCCGCTTTGGCGAATTTGTCATTTGGACCAAAGCTGCCCAATGCCCAAAGGATAACGGAAATCGCCAAGATAATCTTACCGGCGCCGAAGACAAAACTTGCCGTTTTCTCCCACACATTCAGAGCAACGTTTTTCCAGTCCGGAGACTTATAGGTCGGAAGCTCAAATATTAAAAAAGACTTGTGTTTGGATTTAATGATTTTGGTCAAGAGTATCGCTGAAAACAATGCGGCAAATATTCCCAGGAGATACATGACAAATAAAACCATACCCTGCAATTGAAATCCAGCATATTTGGTATCCGGGATTACCAGTCCGATCAATACGATGTAGATGGGGAGGCGGGCAGAACAAGTCATGAACGGTGTGACCAGTATCGTGACCAGTCGTTCCTTGGCATTTTCGATATTACGTGCCGACATGACGGCCGGTACCGCACAGGCAACGCCCGAGATCAGCGGAATGACGGATTTCCCATTTAGTCCAAAAGGTCTGAGCCAACGATCCATCAGGAAAACCACACGGCTCATATAGCCCGTTTCTTCCATAATGGAAATGAAAATATACAGAATAACAATCTGTGGAATAAAGATGACGATACCACCAATACCCTTGATAATACCATTGCTTAACAGATCCGTGAGTGGACCTGCGGGAAGTGTGGTCTGCGTATAAGCCGCAAGATCACCAAAAAGTCCATCAATAAAGTCCATGGCTGGTCCTGACCAGGTGTAGATTGCCTGAAAAATCAGGAAAAGAATACCAAAGAAAATCAGGTAACCGAAGATCGGATGAAGTAATATCCGGTCAATGGCATTTGTCTTATTTTTGTTGGATGCATCGTCCTTGGTATAAATTTCGGATAAGCTATGATCCAAGGATTTGCTCCGTAGGATGGCTTCTTCTTTTTGTAGTTTCTCGGCTTTTAACTGATGTTTGTCACGAATTTGCTGAATAGCCTGGTTTTTTTCTTTGGAGAGAAACGAAACTTCACCTTTAGCCAAATATTGCCAGGTATGGTATTCCGTATCCAACGGAAACAACCTTTTGGTTTCTTCCAAAGCTTCCTTTGCTATTGTCGGCAACTGGAATTTGCTGATATACATCGGTGGTACCGCATCAAAGCTTTTGATCAGCTGATCGATGCCCTGTCCAGTGCGTGCATTCGTTTCGTATACTTTTGTATTAAGTAACTGTTCAAGTTTTGCGATATCTATACTGATTCCTTTTTCTTTGGCCTCATCGATCATATTGATCACAAAGATGGCCGGCAGCCCGAGTTCGCGCGCTTGTTGATAAAGGATGATGGATCTTTTCAGGTTGGTCGGTTCGGCAACGACGACAACGAGATTTGGTCTAAAGCTGTTTTCTTTATTGACCAGGGTATTGAAGACGACTTCTTCATCCATTGAACTGGGGAACAAGGTATAGGTTCCCGGAAGGTCAATGATGCGATAGGTCTTATTGTTGGCTTTCACCTGGCCCTCACGTTTTTCTACGGTGATACCGGGATAGTTTCCTACTTTCTGGTTTAATTTTGTAATCCGGTTAAAAAGGGAAGTTTTACCCACGTTTGGATTACCCAAAAGTGCAATAATCGGGTTATTCATTATTTCTGATCAATAAGGATGACTTTAGCTTCTGATTTGCGAATGGCAATCAAGGCGTTATTAGCAATTATATTTAAACATATAGGACCGTCGAGCGGTGCGATATGTTTCACTTCTACTTCAGTACCGGGCACAAAGCCTAATTCGAAAAATTTAGCTGGAATATCGTGCGAATCAAAATCAATAATCACCGCTTTTTCCCCTTTTTTTAGCTTATCTAAGCTACTTTTATTACGCATCTACCTATTTTTTTGTATCCTCCAAATATACAGATTTTCTACCATTTAGAATGATTCTAATGTCATAGTTATGTATTTAGCGTAAAAAACAGCTATCTTTACGATTAAAAAGGGATTAATTATCAACCAAAATGAAAATCGAGCAGGAAATCAAAGTAAGCAAATTCAGCAATGAATGGCATCGATGTACCGTAAACATCCTATACACGTACAATTGGCTCAATAATGAACTTGAACAAAGGGCAGGCAAAGAGGGGATCACTTTGAAACAATTTAATGTCTTACGTATCCTACGAGGTCAATACCCAAAACCGGCCACCAATAACCTGATCAAATCAAGAATGCTGAGCAACACGCCAGATATTTCCCGGATGATGGATCGCATGGTCACCAAAGGACTCGTATCCCGCTGTCAATCTGGTGGTGATAAACGTGCTGTCGATCTGTTCATCACCGATAAGGGCCTGAAGATTCTTGAAAATCTCGAGGAGCCTATGCTGATGACGGATATTCTACCCAATAGGATCAGTGAAAAAGAAGCCATCCAGCTCAGTGCTTTATTAGACAAATTAAGGGGCTAATTAATGTGCATGGTCATGATGATCATGATCATGCCGTTCTTCTTGGTGGCTTTCTCCATGGCCATGTGCATGATCGTGTTCGCCAACGAAAGCAAAGCTTGCCAGGGCAATGGCCACGCCGGCAATCACCGCAATCATCTTTTTCTTGTTGAATTTGTGATGGTCTATAGATCCGGACTCAAACAATATGGTCGTGGATATATGTAGAAATATACCGATAACAACAGCCATAATCTTATCAAAATACTGCTGTATATCACCGACTTCGCCAGCACTGATGGCCTTACTCAATAGAAATCCAAATGGCGTCATCGCTGCAAATAGGGCAAGCGTGATGATAATGGTATTTTTTTTCAGGTGCGTACTGATGAGAATACTGCCTAAGGCAAACGCTGCCGGAATGTGATGGATCGAAATCCCTAACGCGAGTTCGGTCTGATGTGTTGCCGCCAATGGCATTCCCTCCAAGAAAGCATGAAGGCATAAGCTAAACATAATACCGATCGGAAAACGATGGCTATGATGTCCATGCTCATGCTCCGTATGGATGTGTCCGTGTTCAATCCCCTGGGAAAATTGCTCAAGGAATAACTGGAACAAAAAGCCACCGAGTACATAGATGCCCAATACCTCGGGGGAAGTATTCGTTGACTGATAAACATGCGGAATTAAATGCAGTACCGTAATGGAAAATAGGTAAGCCCCACTAAAAGAAAGGATCAATTTTAGAAAATTTGTTCCTTTTTTCTGGACGAAAAAAACAGCGATTCCACTTGCAAATGCAGGTATGAATAAAATTAAAATCAATAAAATTGAATTCATTATACTTGTTCAGTTTTAAAAAAGCTAGGTACGAACCGCTTAAACAGGTAACCTGTAGCCAATCCAACCAGGATTCCCAGCGCGGAGCCACAGAGTATGTCAAAGGGGTAATGGACACCAACATAGATTTGCGAGACCGAAATCAGAAATGCCCAGGCAATACAGAGCCATAGGACATATTTCCATCTTCTGCGGAATAGCACGATCCAAAAGAAAGCCAAGGAAAAGTGATTGGCCGCATGAGAGGAGGTAAAACTAAACCCAGAGCCACAGCGTACCCGGATATTGACATTCTCCTTAAACTCCACATCGTTGCAGGGCCTGATTCTCTTAACATTCTTTTTGATCAAGTGAGATGAGATACCATCGGATATACCAAAGGTAATCAAGGTCATCGCTACAATCAGTATACCTGTTTTTCCATACGTTTTGATGAAAAAAATGATCAGAAAAAGATATAAAGGAGCCCAAGTGTATGGATTACGCAGTATAGGCAACAGCCAATCGAACACGGGGTTACTCAGGCCCTGGTTGATGGCAAGAAAAATCTCTTGATCGATGTGTACTAATTGTTGAATCATAAATGTTGTTGATTACAATGAAATTCCCAAACTTTTAAAAACTCGCTTTTCAAAAGTAAAAATAATTTCATTGCAAACGATTGTTTCTTTTAAAAACAACTTTGTTGCAACAAAGATACGTTAAAAATTCAATAATTATAATTTTAATTCGAGATTTTATTGGCATAATGCTAAATTTACACGTTAATCAATTCAAAGGAAATGACTTTAATTAAATCAATCTCAGGAATACGTGGTACGATAGGCGGTCGTGCAGGAGAAGGACTTACGCCAATAGATATTGTTAAATTTACAGCTGCATACGGAACGATCATTGTAAAACAAAGTGGCATAAAGAAAATTGTAGTCGGAAGAGATGCCCGTGTTTCAGGCGAAATGGTCAGTAATCTGGTTATCGGTACCCTTCAGAGTATCGGTGTCGATGTGATTGATTTGGGATTATCGACGACTCCTACAGTCGAGATTGCTGTTCCCTTGGAAAAAGCCGCTGGCGGTATTATCCTGACAGCTTCGCATAATCCGGGACAATGGAATGCGCTTAAACTGTTAAATGCAAAAGGCGAATTTATATCTGACGCTGAGGGGCAGGAAGTATTGGCACTTGGAGAATCCCTGGATTTTGATTTTTCTGCCGTCGAAGAACTTGGATCGGTACACAAAGACTATTCATACTTACAAAAACATGTTGACGCTGTATTGGCCTTGGAATATGTTGATAAAGAGGCGATCAAAGCAGCCAACTTTAAAGTTGGTTTGGATGCGGTGAACAGTACGGGGGGAACATTTATTCCGGCCTTGTTGGATGCATTGGGGGTACAGACAATTTATAAAATTCACTGTGAGCCCAATGGTAATTTCCCGCATAATCCGGAACCCTTAAAAGAACATTTGACAGATTTATCTGCTGCTGTCATCGAAAATAAAGCTGATTTGGGCATTGCTGTCGATCCGGATGTGGATCGTCTGGTATTTATGATGGAAGATGGCGAGCTATTCGGTGAAGAATATACACTTGTTGCCGTGGCAGATTACCTTCTGCAGCATAAAAAAGGAAACACGGTATCTAATTTATCTTCTACACGTGCTTTGCGTGATGTGACCAAAGCACATGGCGGTGAATATTATGCTGCTGCAGTCGGTGAAGTCAATGTGGTCACCAAAATGAAAGAGGTGGATGCCGTAATCGGTGGTGAAGGTAATGGTGGTGTTATCTATCCGGCTTCGCACTATGGTCGTGACGCTTTGGTAGGTGTGGCCATTTTCCTGACACATTTGGCAAAACTGGGCAAGAAAGCTTCAGCATACCGTGCCTCATTACCGCAATATTTTATGTCTAAAAATAAGATCACGTTGACCCCGGAACTGGATATCGACAATCTATTGGCGAAAATGGAGGAGAAATATAAAAATGAAGAGCACAGCACTATTGATGGTCTGAAAATAGATTTTGAAAATGAATGGGTGCACTTACGTAAATCCAATACCGAGCCCATCATTCGGATCTACTCTGAAGGCCCTAGCCCCGAAGCTGCTGAGCAGATTGCTCAAAAGATCATTCGCGAGATCGAAGAAATAATTAAATAAAACAAAAAGCTGCATCTGCAGCTTTTTGTTTTATGATCTACATGGAAATATATTTCCACAAAATAAAAACACGTTTTCATAATTTATGATTAAAAAGACCTATATAGCGATTTATTGTTTTTTAAGCCTGTTTTTACTTGCCGTTTCGTCTAAGGCTCAGGAGCCTGTCAATGCGATCAATGCTACCCTGGATGCCTGGCATAAATCTTCGGGCGAAGCGAAGTTTGGCCCTTTTATCAATTCACTTGCGGCAGATGCGGTTATATTGGGGGCAGACCGAGAGGAACGTTGGGATAAGAACCATAGTGATAAATTCTCCGAACAGTATTTTAACCCGAAATATGCCTGGAATTATACCTATCAAAACAGATATGTGCATTTTAATGGCGATAGTACAACGGCCTGGTTTGATGAAACCTTTAAGATAAATACGAAGTACTTTCGTGGTACCGGCGTAGTGAGCAAAATAGACAACGATTGGAAGATCAGGCAATATAATATCGCGATGCTGGCGCCTTATGAAGATGTTAAATCTGCCGTAGGAGGAAAACAGGGACATACTATACACAACAATCTGCTGCTGGTGATGGTGCTATTTTTCTTTATGGCGATGCTGTTTGTCCTCAGTCAGCGCTTAAAGATATCCTATCCCATTCTGTTGGTTATTGGCGGCTTAGGTATTTCCCTTATTCCCGGAGCACCGGTCATTAGCATAGATCCGGACATTGTCTTTTTGGTATTTTTACCGCCATTGTTATTTGAGGCTGCCTGGTATACGAATTGGGGAAACTTTTTGAAATGGCGCCGATCTATTTTTATCATGGGCTTTGGCCTGGTCTTTTTCACATCCTTGGCAATCGCTTATTTTTCGGTCAGCATTATCCCGGGCTTCACCTTAGCCTTGGGTTTTCTGCTGGGTGGAATTATATCACCACCAGATGCCGTCGCTGCGAGTTCGGTGTTAAAGGGGATCAGTATACCCAAACGGGGGATTGCCATTCTGGAAGGGGAGAGCCTGGTCAACGATGCGGCCTCTCTGACGGTGTTTCGTTTTGCGTCCATCGCTATTCTAACAGGTCAATTTGCCATGGGTACGGCAACAACACAATTTCTTGTTCTGTCCGTGATGGGGGTCGTTGTTGGTCTGGTGATCGGCCATATCTTGTATTTCTTTTTGCGTTACGTGGCCAAATCCTCCAGCATATCAACTCCGATCACCTTGATTGCCCCATACCTGATGTATATCGTTGCGGAGCATTTTGAATGGTCGGGCGTTCTGGCAGTGGTCAGTGGCGGATTATTCCTTTCCTTTCGTGCAGGTGATTATCTGAACTATCATACCCGTATCCAGACCAAGGAGGTTTGGGCGACAATAGGTTTTCTATTGAATGGTTTTGTTTTTATCCTGATCGGGCTTGAACTTCCCGTGATCATCAACGGATTGGGTGAGTACTCGATGGAAGAAGCCATAGATTACGCCTTGGCAATCTGTGTTATTGTCATCGTCCTGCGCTTGGTAGCGGTTTATCTCTCAGCCTATGTGCCGCGTCTATTGTTCAAGCGGGTGCGTGTCAAAGAAAAAGGTCCGGGCTGGAAACTACCTTTGGTAGTCGGTTGGGCCGGTATGAGAGGTGTTGTTTCACTTGCCTCGGCCTTGGCCATTCCCATGACATTATATGACGGAACAGCTTTTCCGCACCGTAATCTTATTTTGTTTATCACTTTTGTCGTTATTCTAGTGACCTTGGTGTTTCAGGGACTTACCTTGCCGCTGTTGATTAAGCTGATAAAAATTGATGAGGTCGACGAACAGGTATCCGTGGAGGAACAAATTGATGAGATCCGTGTTAAGCTCGGTAGGGATTCGATAGCTTATCTGGATAAGCATTATGCCAAAGAAATGATGGAATATGAAACCATTGCACGGGTCAAAGAGCAGCTTATCAGAAGCGTAAATGCTTCTGAACGTGCTAAGGAAGAGGATACCCGTGCGCAACTCTCAGCTGTACGGGGATTATATAACAAAATTATGCTGGAAATTCTGGCTTTGCGTCGCGATGGATTAGCGAAGATGAAAGAGAGCAAAGAATATGATAGCGATGTGATCAAAGAACTGGAGTATTCGCTGGATCTGGAAGAGTCGCGGCTGTCACGCAGATAAGACGACTACCCGGAGAAAAGACGTCAATTCTTTTCGTAGCATCCGGCACCAAAAGCTGGGAAGCTCAAAAAATAGCAAGGTTGACCTATTGGACCAGCCTTGCTATTTTTCCTTTATCCCCAGCCAGAAAAACAGCTTTCCCTTTTTTTGCTTTTTGCACCGCATTGTAGCTTTCCCGGGAAATGGTATGCCATGTCTTTCCCTGATCATCTGACAGGTCTGTGCCTGATGTTCCGGTGCAAATAAGCTGTTTGCTTGAAAGATAAATCACCGCTGACTTAAAGCCTGATATGGGCTGACGGGACGGATGCCAGGTTTTACCGCCATCATGACTCAGAAAACAGGCCTTTTCCGTATTCTTGTCATTCCGGTAATCTCCCCCGACGACGATGCCTTTTTTGGGTGAATGAAATGCTATGGAAAATGGCCCACTGCTATTTTGCCCTTGCGTGATGGGGCAACTGTAACGCTGCCAGGTGTCCCCTTGATCACTGCTCGTGTAAATATTGGAAACCGTTCCGCCTGTTGCGATCCAGAAATTCCCCGTCGGCAGACTAAAGATAGAGGTACCGCTGGCGGCAAAACCAGCCTCACCTTCGAAAATGGTATAGCTTAGATTGGAGGATATATCCTGCCAGGTCTGTCCAAAATCTGTTGTTTTCAATAAGGGCATCTTCCCGTTGATGGCGTCACCAAAAGCGATACCAACACCTTTTGGTGTAAAAGCAAAGCCATCATAAAATATTTCAGGTCGTGTATCTTTAAAAACCTCTTTCCAGCTTCTGCCGGCATCAGTGGTGCGCAGGATCAAGGCCGGGGAACCGGCGGAGATAATCAGTGCCTCATTTTCATCAAAAGCTTCAATATCCCTAAAGTCGATTTTTTCGTAGCCTATGGGGTTGATCCATTGCCAGTTTTTTCCTGCATCCGTACTTAATCCGACTGTTCCATTGTTTCCGCTGACCCAGAGCGTCTGATCGTCAACTACGCTTAGTCCACGGTAACTACTGTTGCGTTCTTGGTTCAGCAACTGAATCGTGTTTTTTTGTGCGGATAGCGTTTCGGTCAGAAAGACCTGAATGAGGAGGAAAAATAAGAATGGTTTCATGTGGTTATACTAGTTATTGCAGTAAATTCAGCCCTATAATTACATTAAATTCAGTTATATCATTGCCATACGGTTTATTTGCGTTAAATTCGATGGTATTATCGCATAATTCCGCTCGCGTTGTAACAGTAAATCTACCTATATTATTTCGATAAATCTGTACCTCTTCTTTTTCTCCTGCGCCCTTTTTTTAAGATTGTTTTGCGCAACTGCAGAAAACCGACCGTCATTTTTCTAGGTGATTTAAAATAAGGGATACTCAATACTACAAGCAGCGATATACAGGCCGATGTCCCCAATGCGCCGCCATATCCATTAAAGAACTTGCTGGTATTGAGCAGGATGGTGGTGAAGATTACGCCGGCCAAAGAGAGCCCGAAATAAGTGGACAACTGCGTTTTGGACACCATTCCGATAAAAGATGCACCGATAAATACGGCTGGAATATACTGTGTGAGATAGCTGGACAATAGCTGTGGAAAAAAATAGAGAAAACCGGACACGATCAAAGTCAATAAGGCGGAGGAACGGACAGCCCCCTGTTTGTATCGGGTATTGACATAGTATGTTGCTGTACTTCCGATAATTCCGACAAGATAGAGAATGAATGTTTCCATGTTATTTGAAAAGATAAAGCAGTAAATAGGTCATCGAAACACCAAGAAAAGCCAATGTTCCCAATTTGCCACCGATCCCATTCAGCAGGCTTTTTGAAATGACCAGAAAGATGGCGGTAAAAACACTCGCGGTCAGGATAAAAGAAAAACCGTGGGCAACCTGCGCACTGGACATGCCGACAAAGGCACCACAATAGACGGCGGCAGGGAGGTGGGGGAGATAACCGGACTTTTTATTGATATTGGGGATAAATGATGCCAATGTTCCTGTCAGTGCAGCACCCATCACTGGGCCAAGACCAAAAATCTGATTAAAATAATAGGAGGCAATAGCACCTACGGGCACCCATACTGCTATTTTGATCGACTCATATTCATGTATATGATGATGTATAGGCGACTTAAAGTAGCTATATAACATGAATAAAGAGAGTAATCCGATGAAAGACAGGACAATATATGAACTGGTGTTTTCAACAAAGATGGCTACTAGAAAGAGTGCCTGGATAACAAATAGTAAGCAAATACTTAGAATTCTAAACTTCTGCCGGGCTTGCATTTATTTCAAATTTCGGCAAAGTTATTAATTATTTGTCTATTCTGCAGGTAGATTTTCTTTTTATCAGGATTGGATCGAGGACAACCTGCTGGATATCTTCATAAGGATCCTTTTGTTTGACCATTTGTAAAAAGAGCTTGGCACATTCTTCCCCCATTTTGTTGGCCTGTTGATCGATACTGGACAGGGTCGGTGTGATAAACGAAGAGAAGGTCTGATTTGCGAAACCGATCACACCCGTTTCGGGGATATCTATCTGTGCAGTTTTAAGCGCCTGAATAATCCCGACAGCAGTAAAGTCATCCCCGCCAATGATGGCATCCGGTTTAACGGAAGATTTCAAAATCTGCTCTGTGCCTTTTATCCCCGCCTCGATAGATAGTTCGCCCTTTACAATAAGTTCATCGAGTTGGGGAAGGTCCGCTTCCTTCAACGCTGCTTCAAAACCGCTGAAACGATCCTGAAAAATAGCGATTTCTTTGTTTGTGGTGATAAAACCAATTTTTTTATAGCCCTGTTCGATCAGATGTTTAGCCGCAAGATAACCCGCCTCAAAGTCGTTTAGCTTGACGACAGGGGCGGCAATGTCCTGATGTGTACGGTCAAAGATGATCAGGCATTTGCCTTGTTTGATGACTTCCTGAAAATGTGCAATATCCTGTGTCTCCAGGGAGAGGGAAGCAATGATTCCGTCTACCTGCGCTTCCAGCAAGGTTTTTACACCATTTACTTCATCCGTATAGGATTCGTTTGACTGATAGAGCAATAGGCTATAGTTGTGTTTCTTTAATTCTTTTTCGATACTGTGAACAGCTTCTGCAAAAAAGTGGATTTGCATCGTCGGCACGATAACGCCTATGGTATTGGACTTGCCCGAAGAGAGCGAAGACGCAATTTTATTGACACTGTAATTCAGTTCTTTGGCCTTTGCCAGAACCAGCTGCCGTGTAGCCTCACTGATGGTAGGTACGTTATTCAAGGCACGGGAAACCGTTGAAACCGTGATTCCAAGCGCCCGGGCAATATCATAAATCGTTGTTTTTTTATTCACGCCCCAAAGTAAATAATTTTATTGAATATTTTGGAAAATTCAGAAACATATCCTACTTTTATGCAACCGGTTGCAATGTTGTTTCCGCTTATTGTTTTAAATAACCAGTTTTAAAAAAAAATCAGATGTATTTTTTAGGGATAGATATCGGTACATCTTCGGTCAAGGTTTCCATTGTCGAAGCGTCCTCACAACAAAAGATCTGTTCAACGCAGTATCCCGCTGTTGAAGCACCCATTTATTCGCCGCAGCCCAATTGGGCAGAGCAGGATCCGCTCGATTGGTGGAGCTATTTCAAGCAGGCCTTATCCAAGGCCAATGCCACGGGCTTATACGATCCGAAGCAGATCACGGCCATCGGCATCGCTTATCAAATGCATGGACTTGTTGTGGTCGATAAGGATCAACAGGTATTGCGCAATGCGATTATCTGGTGTGACAGCCGGGCTGTTGCATTGGGAAATAAAGCTTTTGAGGAGATCGGAAAGGAATTCAATTTGAACCACCATCTCAATTCTCCCGGTAATTTCACGGCTTCCAAGCTTGCTTGGGTGAAGGCAAACGAGCCCGAAATCTATCATAAAATTGACAAGATCATGCTTCCCGGTGATTTTATTGCCATGAAGCTTTCGGGGTCCATCAGTACATCCATTTCTGCGTTATCGGAAGGGGTATTTTGGGATTTTCAACAGAATGAACTTTCAACAACGCTGATGGATTATTACGGTTTTGATCCCAAACTGATTCCGTCAATATTACCTGTTTTTGCTGAACACGGTCAAATCAAGAAAGCAGTGGCCGAAGAACTGGGGCTTTCATCCACCGTGACCATCAATTACAAGGCCGGGGATCAACCAAACAATGCCTTGTCATTGAATGTGTTACAGCCGGGGGAAGTGGCTGCCACGGCGGGAACTTCCGGTGTGATCTATGGGGTGAGTGATCAGCTGATCGCTGACCGCGAGTCCCGTGTCAATACCTTTGCTCATGTCAACTATCGGGAAGATGCGATCCGGACAGGCGTATTGCTCTGTATCAATGGTACGGGGATTATGAATAGCTGGGGCAGGAAACTTTTGGGAAAAGATTTATCCTACGATCGGATCAATGCCATGGCTGCTACTTCGCCGATTGGAAGTAAGGGCTTGCAGGTTGTTCCCTTTGGCAATGGTGCCGAGCGTATGTTAAATAATCAGCTGGTAGGTGCTTCGATCTCATCCATTGACCTGAATAGACATGAAACATCCGATATCTTACGGGCTATTCAGGAAGGGATTGCCTTTGCTTTTCGCTATGGCTTGGATATTATGCGTGAAAATGGCCTTTATCCGCAGATGATCCGTGCCGGACACGCCAATTTATTTATGAGCCCGGTATTCCGCGACTCATTCGTAGGGGCGACCAATGTTCCTGTGGAAGTATATGATCATGATGGTAGTGTTGGCGCGGCCTTGGGAGCAGGCATCGGCAGCGATTATTATCGTGATCTCACCGAAGCTTTTAGGAGTTTAAAACCTGTTTATACCGTGGAACCCCAATCTGTGGAACAATACGAAGAAAATTATCAACAATGGAAGGGAATTTTAGAAACAAAAATCAATAGCAAATAAAAATGAATATTATTAAAGGACAAAAAGAGTTTTTCAAAGGGATCGAGAAGATCGAATTTGAAGGAAAAGAAAGTAAAAATCCATTTGCTTTCCGTTATTACAATCCGAAACAAATCGTTGCGGGTAAAACGATGGAGGAGTATTTTAAGTTTGCCTGTTCCTATTGGCATTCGTTCAATGGTGATGGCTCGGATCCATTCGGCGGTGCTACGCACAATTTCCCTTGGGATGAGAGCACGGATGCGATCACACGTGCAAAGGACAAGATGGATGCTGCTTTTGAATTTATCAGCAAAATGAATATTCCATATTACTGTTTTCATGATGTGGACTTGGTTGATTATACCGACAACGTGCTGGAAAATGAAAAAAGATTGGCAACGATCGTGGATTACGCCAAAGAGAAACAGCAGGCGAGTGGTATCAAGTTGCTTTGGGGTACAGCCAATCTTTTTAGCCATAAGCGCTACATGAATGGGGCAGCGACCAACCCGGATTTTCAGGTATTGACACACGGTGCTGCGCAGGTAAAAGCTGCATTGGATGCAACAATTGCCCTAGGTGGTGAAAACTATGTGTTCTGGGGAGGAAGGGAAGGTTATATGAGCCTACTTAATACCAATATGAAACGTGAACAGGAGCATCTTGCCAAGTTTTTACACTTAGCAAAGGATTATGCGCGTAAAAATGGTTTCAAAGGCACATTCTTTATCGAACCAAAACCATGCGAACCGACCAAGCACCAATATGATTACGATGCGGCCACGGTGTTGGGATTCTTAAGACAATATGATCTTTTGGACGATTTCAAACTTAATCTTGAAGTAAACCATGCTACCTTAGCAGGGCACACTTTCCAGCACGAATTGCAGGTCGCGATTGATGCCGGAAAATTAGGCTCCATTGACGCCAACCGAGGTGATTATCAAAATGGCTGGGATACCGATCAATTTCCAAATGATATCAATGAACTAACCGAATCTATGTTAATCATTTTAGAAGGTGGCGGCTTCCAAGGTGGTGGAGTTAATTTTGATGCCAAAATTCGCAGGAACTCAACCGATCCGCAAGACCTATTCTATGCCCATATCGGAGGAATGGATCTTTTTGCAAGGGCTTTGCTTACCGCCGAACGCATCTTGGAAGACTCCGAATACCGTAAAATACGGGCCGACCGCTATGCTTCTTTCGATAGCGGCAATGGGGCTTCTTTTGAGCAAGGAACCTTGAGTTTGGAGCGTTTAAGAGATCTGGCCGTAGAATTCGGTGAGCCACAAACGATCAGCGGCAGACAGGAGTATTTAGAAAATTTGATCAATAGATATATATAGTTATTCAAAATATTTCTATATTAGGCGATCAAATTAAACCAATTACCAACACATGAATAATTATTTAAGCACAAAAGATTACATCGTTTTCCTGATATACTTTGTCATTGTTGCAGGCTATGGATTATGGGTGTATTATCGCAAAAAGTCTGAATCTGTAGGCTCAAAGGATTATTTCCTTGCCGAAGGATCCCTGACTTGGTGGGCGATCGGAGCCTCGCTGATTGCGTCCAATATTTCTGCGGAGCAATTTATTGGTATGAGTGGTTCGGGCTTCAAGATGGGACTAGCGATTGCGACTTACGAATGGATGGCAGCAATTACCTTGATTGTGGTTGCGGTATTTTTTATACCGGTCTACCTCAAAAACAAGATCTTTACCATGCCACAATTTCTGCACAAGCGATATAATGGTACCGTTGCCATGATTATGGCCGTTTTTTGGTTGCTGTTATACGTTGTGGTCAACCTGACTTCTATTCTTTATTTGGGAGCCATTGCCGTCAGCAGTATTTCGGGTATCAGTCTGGAAGCATGTATGTATGCCATTGCTATTTTTGCCGTTATCATTACCTTGGGCGGTATGAAGGTGATTGGCTATACGGATATTATTCAAGTGTTCTTTTTGGTGTTGGGTGGTTTGGCAACAACCTATT
Source organism: Sphingobacterium sp. DR205 (assembly GCF_011064245.1). Taxonomy (NCBI): domain Bacteria; kingdom Pseudomonadati; phylum Bacteroidota; class Sphingobacteriia; order Sphingobacteriales; family Sphingobacteriaceae; genus Sphingobacterium; species Sphingobacterium sp. DR205. The sequence continues at coordinate 1,471,445 of NZ_CP049333.1, forward strand.
TGGCATTGAATCTGGTTTCAGAACATTACGGTGGTTCGGGCATATTGCAGGGCTATCACCTGATGACAGAAAAAGCCTCTGATCACTTCCATATGATCCTGGATCGCAAGAACGAAAACTACCTCGATTTACCGGGATTAACCGTTTTGATCGGTGGTATGTGGATTGTAAACCTAAACTATTGGGGCTGTAATCAATATATCACACAGCGTGCATTAGGGGCTGATCTAAAGACTGCACGCAACGGAATCTTGTTTGCAGCATTCTTAAAATTGTTAATGCCGATTATTGTGGTATTGCCGGGTATTGCCGCTTACGTGATGTGGAAAGATGGCTTATTCCAAAATGAAATGGTGCAACATGGCGAGGTAAACCCAGATCATGCTTACCCTGTTTTATTGAATCTGTTGCCGTCAGGACTGAAAGGACTTTCATTTGCGGCATTGACTGCTGCGGTCGTTGCTTCGTTGGCGGGTAAGGCAAATAGTATTGCGACAATTTTTTCGCTGGATATTTATAAGAAAGTATTCAATACCGAAGCTACTGACAAGAAATTGGTCAATATTGGTAAACTGACTGTTGTTGTAGCCATGATTTTGGCAGTGATCATCGCGCCACATTTGGGTATCGACAAAAAAGGCGGATTTCAGTATATTCAGGAGTACACCGGATTTGTGTCGCCGGGTATCTTTGCCATGTTTATCTTAGGATTCTTCTGGAAGAAGACGACGTCCAATGCTGCGTTATTTGCGACGATCGGTGGATTTATCCTGTCTATTATTTTCAAAAAATTACCGGACTGGGCAGATCTTTCGTTCTTGGCCTCTACCGGATTTTCTATTCCAAATCCGACAACCGGTGTTTACGAAATTCCGTTTTTGGATCGGATGGGCTTTGTCTTTGTCATTTGTATTGTTGGTATGATCATTATCAGTCTGATTGACAACAAGCGTGGTGTAGTGCCTGCGGGACTGGAAGTAGATACGACAATGTTTAAACCACATAAAGCATTTTTGATCGGAACATTGATTGTTGCCCTATTGGTAACAGCATTGTACTCCATTTATTGGTAAGCCAATAATCAAAAAGGCCGTATAGAGAGCCCATATCAACTTCAGTTGATATGGGCTTTTTGTTTTCAGAACAATTTTTCAGGCCTTTTACAACCTGGATTTGCAGCAATGGTCTGATGGTTTTTTAAAAAATTCCTATCTTGTCTTCAATAAAATTACATACGCTGCTATGCGCAAATCCGGTCTGGTATCCTTATTTCAACATCGGAGGAGATTAGAATCGCGGACTTTGGACAAAAAATAATAACAGGGATGAAAAGAAGATATACGCTATTTACTGCTCTTGCAGGGATAATGACCGCATTGGTGCCGGTGCAGGCCCGCGCACAACGGACGGAGAAACCGCCTTTGCACGGCAAGCATTGGATGGCCATTACCGGAAAGCCTTTGGCGGCGACTGCCGGTGCAAAGCTGTTCCAGCAAGGTGGAAATGCGGTCGATGCCGCCTGTGCGATGCTTGCGGCAACCTGTACCATGTGGGATGTCCTGAGCTGGGGCGGGGAAACACAGGCTTTGATCTATCATCCAAAATTAAAAAAGGTAATTGCCATCAATGCTTTGGGCGTGGCACCTACGGGAGCAACGGTTGATTTTTTTCGGTCGAAGGGTTATGAATTCCCGCCGGAATACGGTCCGCTTGCTGCGGTTACCCCCGGCACCCCCGGAGGCTTATGTTATATGTTGGCACAGTATGGCACCAAAAGCCTGGCTGAAGTCCTGGCGCCAGCCATGGAGATGGCCGCGGGCTATCCCATTGATGCCCAGACGGCCAATAGCATCGAACGTGGAAAAGCACGCATCAAAGCATGGCCTTATAGCAAAAAAGTTTTCCTTGTGCATGAAGGCAAGGAAAGGGAAGCACCCGAAGCAGGGGAAATCTTTGTACAGCAAGACCTGCACCGGACATTAACCAAACTTGTTGAAGCTGAAAAGAAAGCCCTTGCAGCTGGCAAGGATCGAAAAGCAGCGATTATGGCCGCCTATGACCGTTTTTATAAGGGCGATATCGCCGATGAATTTGTCCGCGGTAGTAAAGAGCAAGGGGGCCTGATCACCAAAGCGGATCTGGCCAATTGGAAACCCATTGAGGAAGAGCCTTTACATGTCAACTATAAAGGTATTGATGTTTATAAATTGCAGGAATGGACACAGGGACCGGCCATGCTACAGAGCTTGCAGCTGCTGAAAAATTATGATTTAAAAGCCATGGGATATAATTCAGCTCCCTATATCCATACGCTTTATCAAGCGATGAATCTGGCCTTTGCTGACCGGGATTTCTATTATGGTGATCCCTATTTCAAACCTAAAGCCCCTATTCGGGGACTCTTAAGTGAATCCTACGCCAAGGCGCGGGCTGCGACCATTGACCCGGCACATAACAATCCGCAGGTACTTCCGGGTGATCCTTACCCTTATGAAGGGAAGCAGAACCCTTTTACCGGCCTGCTTCGGGAGCGCAGCAAGCAATTCACACCAAATACCGAATCAAAAAAGGATTTTGTGCCTAAGCACGATGTGAGTTCCACCTCATCTTTGCTATCCCAGTCGGATACTGCCCTTTGGGCATCCCAAAACCCAGATAGTGTGTATATGGACCGCTTATTGCGCGGAACCACAAGTGTGGAGGCAGCGGATGCCGAAGGCTGGGTTGTTTCCATTACACCAAGTGGGGGCTGGTTACCGGCCTGTATTGCCGGAAATACGGGGGTAGGCATGAGCCAGCGTTTACAAAGCTTTGTCCTCGACTCCCTCATTAATCCTTTCAATGTGGTGACACCGGGCAAACGCCCGCGGGTCACGCTCACACCTTCTTTAGCTTTAAAAGATGGAAAGCCTTACCTTTCTTTTGCGGTACAGGGCGGGGATACACAGGATCAAAACCTGCTTCAATTCTTTTTGAATACTGTGGAGTTCGGCATGACGCCGCAGCAAGCCAGCGAAGCGCCTAATATCAACAGCAATCAGCTGTGGCTGTCTTTGGGCGGTACCAAATTGGATGACCGAAAACCACGCGCGGGAAGTTTGCTACTGGATAAGCGCACAGCGCCGGAAGTCGTCGAAAAGCTGGAGAAAATGGGCTATAGCATACAGTTCGGTGAGCGCAACAGTGGTCCCATCAATGCCATTTATTTTGATCAGCAGCATGGTACACTCTGGGGCGGTAGCAGCAATAATGGGAAGATTACGGAATCGGCTGGTAGCATCTGCCTCTATTGAGGTACCGCTATGAGCTGGGCAAATCTGGGTGGAAGAGCCGCTTGGTTTTGTTATCTCCATTGGATTTGGTATCTTACCTACTGATCAAAAGTTGATTTTTTGTTATGGAGGGTAGTGTCAATAAATATTCGTTTGTTTTTCAGCCTGATGAAGCCGGTTTGGTATTGGTCGATGGGTTAAAGCAGCGCCTGCGGGCAGCCTTGGCGGAGGAGTTTCCGGATAAAGATAAAGGCTGGTACCACAGCTGCAATTCCAAAGCCCATGTGACTATCTGTGCTTTTACAGGAAATGACGATACGCTGGCACAGGCTATTGCGGCACTGCAGGAATCCCTGCGCTGTGAGCGCAGCCAATATGTATATTTTGATCACTTTGCTTCCTTTGCCGGCGGAGCTTTCTATATCGGTCCGACGGTACATGCCCGCAGTTACCTGAAGGATAGAGCACGAAAGGTTGTGCACACATTGAGTCCCTTTGACCTGATCGAGATCAGTGATGAGCCTCATATCTCCATCGGACGCCGGCTGGAGCCTGTACGACTTGAGTTTGCAAAGAAAATGCTACGTTCGGTCGATCTGAGTTTTATGTGTAACGGTGTGTATATCCGTCGCTTTAATCCTGATATGGGGCAGTATGAACCAGTTGATTTTGTTAAATTCGGCAACCAGTCGAAAGAAAACTCGGGCCAACTTACATTTAAATTCTAATTATATGGCTGTTTAATTGCCTAATACTGTAAAGCTTTTTATCTTTAGCCCTAGCAATAATAGATATTGTCCTAATGTAAGCTATGCATCACGACGACTCCCATCATAAATCATTATCCGATATCCACGAAAGTGTGGATGTCAATCAAGGAAAATCCAAATTTAAAAAGGTACTCAGTTTTTTTGGCCCTGCCTATCTGATCAGTGTAGGTTATATGGATCCGGGCAACTGGGCGACGGATCTCGCCGGGGGGAGCCAGTTTGGTTATGCCTTGATCTGGGTGTTGCTGATGAGCAATATTATGGCCTTATTGCTGCAGAATCTCTGTGCCCGTTTGGGAATTGTGCGGGGTAAGGACTTAGCACAGTGTAATCGGGAGACCTATCCCAAGCGCATGAATTTTGTGCTGTATATCCTGGCCGAGATTGCTATAGCCGCCTGCGATCTGGCCGAAGTGCTGGGGATGGCGATTGGGCTTAACCTGCTCTTTGGCATTGATCTGCTTTGGGGGGTACTGATTAGTTTTGCCGATACCTTCCTGTTGCTCTACTTGCAGAAGCTGGGGATGCGCAAGATGGAACTCTTTATCATCGGTTTGATTTCCCTGATCGGTATGTGCTTTATGGTGGAGATGTTTTTGGCCAAACCTGATTTTGCGGAGGTGGCCACGGGTTTTATTCCGAGCATTCCCAATAGTGCCGCACTTTATATTGCCATCGGCATCATCGGTGCCACGGTCATGCCGCACAACCTCTACCTCCATTCAGCTTTGGTGCAGACCCGAAAGATTGACCGCAATGAGGTCTCCATACGGAAATCCTTAAAATATAATTTCTGGGACAGTGCCATTGCGTTAAATCTGGCATTTTTGGTCAATGCCGCCATTCTGATCCTGGCAGCATCAGTGTTTCATAAGAATGGCATGCACGATGTCGCCGAGCTGGAAGATGCCTACCACCTGCTGGGGAATTTACTTGGCACCGAATGGGCATCGAAACTATTTGCCGTGGCATTGATTCTGGCGGGACAGAGTTCAACGGTTACGGGTACGCTGGCCGGACAGATCGTCATGGAGGGCTACCTGCGTCTGCGGATCAGTCCTACGCTACGGCGGATTATTACACGACTTTTAGCAATTATACCTGCGGTCCTGGTGATCCTGATTTCTGGCGAAGGCCGCGTAGGGCAGCTGTTGATCTTTAGTCAGGTCATCCTGAGCATGCAACTGGCTTTTGCGGTGATCCCGCTGATTCACTTTGTCAGTGACAAGGCCAAGATGGGAATCTTTGCGATTAAACCGCTGACAAAAGCATTTGCCTGGCTAATTGCTGCTGTGATCGCGGTGTTGAATTTTAAACTGGTTTATGACGAAGTCAGGGGCTGGATTGCCGAAGCAAACAATCCTTTGGTCACGGTGTTACTTATTCTGGGTGCTGTTGGTCTGCTCTTTTTGTTGATCATGACCGTATTGATTCCCATTTTACGTAAATCAAAACCGATCGAATTGGAAGTACATCCCCCATTTGAGGCCCTACATTTTGAGGACAGAGGTTCGTTCAAGAAGGTGGTGATTGCGCTGGATTTTTCAAATTCGGATCAGAAAGTGATCCAGTACGCCCTGCAGTTGTCACATCCCGATACCAGCTTTGTCGTTGTCCATATTGTCGAAAGTGCCTCAGTCAAATACACCGGTGAGTCTACTGATGATTTTGAGTCGCGGCAAGATTTGGAGCGCCTGAAGCTATATGCAGATTTTTTATTGTCCAAAGGGCATCAGACGGAATATGAGCTTGGCTACAACAATCGGATCCGGAGCATTGCCGAAGTTTGTGAAAAATATCATGCAGATCTATTGGTCGTGGGGAGCCACGGTCATACCGGAGTCAAAGACTTTGTTTTTGGAGAGACCGTCAACAAGCTGCGCCATGCTGTAAAAGTTCCGGTTTTTATCGCGCAATAAGGCTTTGAAACCTATCTCGAAGACGCACTGTTGATTCACTGTAATTTTATTGCGGAAAAAGTGTGGGTAGGGGGTAGTAAGTTCTAAATAATTCTTATTTTTGCGACATCAAATCAAGATATGAGCGACGCTATTAAACACGAGTGCGGAATCGCACTAATTCGCCTGTTAAAACCCTTATCTTATTATCAGGAAAAATATGGTACGCCATTCTATGGCATCAACAAATTGTACCTATTAATGGAAAAACAGCATAACCGTGGACAAGACGGGGCTGGAATTGCAACCATTAAATTTGATGTTAAACCTGGAAATCGTTACATTTCGCGTTACAGAGCTATGGGCTCCACTGCCGTGGCAGATATATTCGAATATGTACAGAAAAAATTTGCTTCTGTTCAGAAGGCATTTCCAGATGAGTCAAAGGATACCCAATGGTTAAAAGATAATGTCAGTTTTACTGGAGAAGTACTTTTAGGACATTTGCGTTATGGAACGCATGGAAAGAACAGTATCGAAAGCTGTCACCCATTTTTAAGACAAAACAACTGGATGTCACGCAATCTTGTTGTTGCGGGTAACTTCAACATGACCAATGTGGACGAACTTTTGCAACAGCTGTACGAGTTGGGACAACATCCAAAAGAAAAGGCGGATACCGTCACCGTTTTGGAAAAAATTGGACATTTCTTAGATGATGAAAACCAGGAGCTTTTTGATCAATTCAAAAAAGAAGGTTATTCTAATGTGGAAATCAGTTCATTGATTGCCAAAAATATTGATGTTTCCAAGATTCTGAAGCGTTCAGCGAAGACTTGGGACGGTGGGTATACCATTGCCGGTATCTTTGGGCACGGGGATGCTTTCGTGATGCGTGATCCTGCAGGTATCCGTCCGGCATTCTACTATCAGGATGAAGAAATTTTGGTGGTCGCTTCGGAAAGACCTGTCATTCAAACTGCATTCAATGTACCTATCGGTGCCGTGAAAGAAATTAAACCGGGGCATGCGCTGATCGCTAAAAAAGACGGTACAGTATCACAGGAAATGTTCAGACAACCTGTTGAACAACGTTCTTGTTCTTTTGAGCGTATTTATTTCTCACGCGGATCGGATGCTGATATCTATAAAGAACGTAAAGAACTGGGTAGACTACTAGTGCCTCAGGTACTGGAATCTGTCAAAAGTAATATTAAAAATACAGTATTCTCTTTTATCCCCAATACGGCCGAAGTATCGTACTACGGTTTAATGGACGGTATCAATACTTATGTGCGGGATTTTCAAAAAGAAACCTTGTTAAAACGTTCGGAGAAAATTTCTGACGAGGAGCTGGATGATATATTAAGCATCAAACCCCGTTTTGAAAAACTGAATGTGAAGGATGCCAAATTGCGTACCTTTATTACACAGGATGCCGATCGTACGGATATGGTACAACATGTGTATGATACCACTTACGGTATCGTTAAAGATCATGAAGATACCATTGTTGCGATTGACGATTCCATTGTACGTGGGACTACGTTGAAACAAAGTATCCTGACGATCCTGGATCGTTTGAATCCAAAGAAAATTGTGATTGTTTCGTCGGCTCCTCAAATCCGTTATCCGGACTGTTACGGTATAGACATGTCACGTATGGGTGAATTCGTTGCGTTTGAAGCGGCAATCAACCTGTTGAAACAACGTGGTATGGCACATATTATTGATGAAGTATATCAAAAATGTCTGTTGTCGATGACCCAGGATGTCAATGAAATTGAAAACTATGTAAAGGCTATTTATGCGCCATTTACAGATCAGGAGATTTCCGAAGAAATTGGTCGTATCGTCAGACCGCACCATTTGAAAGCCGAACTTGAGGTGGTGTATCAGACGTTGGATAACCTGCACAAAGCATGTCCGGCACATACCGGTGACTGGTACTTCTCCGGTGATTATCCTACCCCGGGTGGTAATAAGGTTGTGAATAAAGCCTTTATGAACTGGATTGAAGGTAAAAATGTACGTGCATACTTTAGCAATTAAAGACTAAAAAATATCAGAGGAAGGGATGCATTTATGCATCCCTTTTTTTATATATTCGTAGGACGGATTGATTAAAATGGTGCCGCACACTTCGTAAAGTGTTCACTATAGTTTGCCAATATATACATTTATGATTCGATCAATCTTTTCCATAATGAAATTATGGTTTTTAACAGCTTAAAAAATAGCTTCATGAGAGGACAACTTTTCTATTTTTTTCTTCTTTTTTTAATGGTTTCCTGCGGAATAACCCATAATGTACCTAAGGGCCCATATCCTAATTCATTCGATAAACCCAATATCGTCAATTCATTTGTAGACCAAAACGGCAATTTCTATCCGGATAATTGGCGTAAGACGTATGGCGAACCCCCTAAAAGCGGTGACGTCAATGCCTACTCGCTGATGAAGATCGCAACGGAAAAAGGCCTGGAAAACCAGCTGAAAAGTTTTGAAAAGACCCGCATGTTGGCTGTGAGGAGTAAAGTGAAAGCGAAAGACCGCGTGTTTATCTTTGTACATGGTTTTAATGCACCATCTGACGAAGTCAATGAGAGCTATGAATATATGCGTAAGCTGTTGAAGCTCAATTCAAATAAAGATGAGGTCATTAAATTTTATTGGGATGGTTTACATACCACGAATCCCTTTGGTGGCGCCAAAGTTTGGTTTTCTGCTACCTCATTCAGTCAGATGGCGGGTGAATTTGGACTGCGGAATTTGTTAAATAGCATCCATAATAAAAAGATCATTTTAATCTCCCATAGTCGGGGAGCATCAGTCGTGCTGAGTGCTTTAAGTAGTGCAACATTCAGTGAGAGTTTTGCCAAGGGTACGTTAGAGAACCACAACGTAGATGTTGATGCGGCGAAAAAGCTTGCGGAAAATGGCAATGACATTACCTGCATTATGCTCGCACCGGCGATAGGTCTCGATGATTTTAAGATAAAGGATTTAACAACAGGTACCGATTCTTTCTGTAGTTTGAGCAAACAGGTGAAGAAAATCCATATCACCATCAATAATACCGATGTGATGTTGAAGAAGTTTGTTGGTTTTTTATCCAATAAGCTAAAAGCAACGGATTTAGGGTATAAAGCTGATGTCTGCAATGAGTTGGTAAAACATTATCCGATCATGAAGTATACGGATTTTACCGGTATGAAAAGCCATGATTTTAATAAATATATCCGCAATCCCAAATTTAAAACCATGTTGAAGGCCGAGGGAATAGCCGTTAATCATTAGTACTATGAAGCATATTTTTAAGAGTCTCTATTTTCAGGTTATCGTCGGTATATTGGTCGGTATTTTCTGCGGTGCCTTTTTTCCGGATTTTGCCGTCAAGCTGAAGCCGTTGGGGGATGCCTTTATCAAACTGATCAAGATGGTGATTGCCCCCCTGATCTTCAGTTCGATCGTCATCGGAATTGCCGGAATGCAGGATGTGAAAAAAGTGGGCAAGATCGGACTCACCTCCATTATTTATTTCGAAGTCATGACGACGGTCGCATTGATCATCGGTTTGATCTTTGTCAACGTGATTCAGCCCGGTACAGGCATGAATGCCGATCCGTCGACCCTGGATATATCCTCGGTGTCACACTATATTTCGGAATCCAAAAAACCGCATAGTTTCATGGATTTTATCATGGATATTATCCCGGAGAATGTTGTCGCTTCAGTGGCTTCAGATAATCTGTTGCAGGTACTGGTTTTTGCGGTACTCTTTGGGGTCGGCATGACCAAGATCGGTAAAAAGGCCTCGGAGCCAGTGATCAACGTGCTGCAATCTTTTCTAAAGGTACTTTTTGCCATTATTAAGATGGTGATGTACCTGGCGCCTATAGGGGCGATGGGGGCGATGGGGTTTACCATTGGCGCATTCGGTATTCAGGCCCTGACCAAGCTGGGGATGTTAATGGTAAGCTTCTACCTGACTTGCATTATCTTTATCGTGATTGTGATCGGGGCCGTATTGCACTTCTATGTCAAGGTTAATATTTTCAAATTTCTGAAGTATATCAAAGGTGAAATTTTGATTGTATTGGGCACCTCCTCTTCGGAATCCGCATTACCGGGCATTATGCAAAAAATGGAAGGTGCGGGCTGTGCCAAATCGGTCGTGGGACTGGTGATTCCGACGGGCTATTCCTTTAATCTCGATGGGACGAGTATTTATCTGACCATGGCTGCGGTATTTATTTCACAGGCGCTGAATATGCACCTGAGTCTGGAGCAGGAAATTACCTTACTGCTGGTGCTGTTGCTGACCTCAAAAGGAGCTGCGGGTGTGACGGGAAGCGGCTTTGTGACTTTAGCAGCAACGCTCCCTGTTGTCGGACACGTGCCTGTCGAATCCGTCGCATTGGTCTTTGGCGTAGACCGCTTTATGAGTGAGGCAAGAGCCATCACCAATCTGATCGGCAACTCAGCGGCAACGCTGGTAATCTCAAAATATGAAAATAGCCTGGATGAGGAACTGCTGCATGAGAAACTTGGCTGATAGCCTATGCTGTATTGAATAGTTGACCTGCAACCGCGAAGGATAGGGGGGGACATAAAAGAAAAACAGGGTGTCCAATTTTTATTGGACACCCTGTTTTTTATCTATTATTCTAAATTTCTGAGCGGCGTTTACCCCTCTTTTTTTGTGTTTTCAATTCCCTGAGATAGATCAAGGGCACCATCTACCTTTTCTTCCAGAAGTGCGAGCTTGATTACCTGTGCCATTTCGGTCACGTAGTGGAACTGCATATCTTTGATATAATCTTCCTTGATTTCAAGAATATCTTTTTCGTTGGATTTGCACAGTATGATATCTTTGATATTCGCCCGTTTGGCGGCAAGGATTTTTTCTTTTATACCACCTACCGGTAACACTTTTCCGCGCAAGGTAATTTCCCCTGTCATCGCCAGTTTTTCTTTCACCTTACGTTGTGTAAATAAAGATGTCAGCGCAGTGAGCATTGTTACGCCAGCGGATGGACCATCCTTAGGAATGGCACCTGCCGGAACGTGGATATGGATATCCCAATGGTCGAATACGTGGTAGTCAATGCCAAAGTCGGCCGCATGTGCTTTTAAATAGGCTAAAGCAATGGAAGCGGATTCTTTCATGACATCGCCCAGATTACCTGTCAAGCTCAAGCGTCCTTTTCCCGGACTTAAAGAAGATTCGATAAATAAAATATCACCACCTACCGAAGTCCAGGCAAGCCCGGTTACGACACCGGCGACATTATTGTTTTCGTAAATATCTTTATCAAAGATCGGTGCCCCGAGGATATCCACGACATCCTGATCATTGATGCTGGGGTTGTAATCTTTTTCCATGACGATGCGTGTGGCAATACCACGGACGATCGAACCAATTTTCTTTTCCAGTCCGCGCACACCGGATTCGCGGGTATAGTCTTCGATGATTTTCTCGATGATCTTACCTTTTAGGGCAACATCCTTGGCAGCCATCCCGTGCATTTCGCGCTGTTTTGGAAGCAAGTGTTTTTTCGCTATTTCAATCTTTTCTTCGATGGTGTATCCATTGACTTCGATGATCTCCATACGGTCCAATAAAGCGGGCTGGATGGAACTCAGCGAGTTGGCTGTTGCGATAAACATTACTTTGGAGAGGTCAAACTCCATTTCGACATAATGGTCATAGAAATGCGTGTTTTGCTCAGGATCCAGCACCTCCAATAAGGCCGAAGAAGGATCGCCTTTAAAATCAGCATTCATTTTATCAATCTCATCCAGAATAAACACTGGATTGGCCGTGCCTGCTTTTTTTAGCGATTGGATAATACGGCCGGGCATGGCACCGATATACGTCTTGCGGTGGCCTCTGATTTCGGCTTCGTCACGTACGCCTCCCAAGGCCATACGGGTATATTTGCGGCCCAATGCTTTGGCAATAGAGCGGCCCAGAGAGGTCTTACCCACTCCCGGAGGGCCTACCAGACAAAGGATCGGGGCTTTCATATCATTTTTCAATTTCAATACCGCAAGGTATTCAACGATACGCTTTTTGACTTTTTCCAATCCATAGTGATCTCTGTCCAGGATTTTTTGCGCCTTATTTAAGTCAAAATTATCTTTGGTTGTTTCATTCCATGGAAGATCAAGCAGGAGCTCCAGATAATTCAGCTGAACAGAATAATCTGCCGCTGCTGGATTGATACGTGATAATTTTTCAAGTTCCTTGTTAAAATGTTTTTCAACATCAAGAGACCATTTTTTTGTTTTACCACGTTTCTTGAGCTCTTCAAGTTCTAGGTCAGGTGTGTTTCCGCCCAGTTCTTCCTGGATGGTTTTCAACTGTTGGTTGAGGAAATAATCCCGTTGTTGCTTGTCCAGGTCAACGCGCACCTTGTTCTGGATCTGATGTTTCAGTTCCAGCATCTGGATTTCTGTGGTCAACAGTTCCAGAAGGAGTTTGGCGCGATTTTCCACTTTTGGGATTTGTAGCAACTCTTGTTTTTTGATCATTTCGACATTGATGTTCGACGAAATAAAGTTGATCAGAAAAGAGGGGCTTTCAATATTTTTTATTGCTATACCAGCTTCGCTAGGTAGGTTTGGTGAAAGCTGAATAATCTGCAATGCCATTTCTTTCAAGGTCGAGATTGTCGCTTTGAAATGTTTGGTCATCTTAGGTTTCGCCTCGTTGAATTTCTCGACACGAGCTTTCAGATAAGGTTCGGTCTCGACGATTTCCACCAGGTTGAAACGTTGCTTTCCCTGAATGATTACGGTGGTGTTTCCGTCGGGCATCTGAAGTACTTTAATAATATGGGCAACGGTACCCACTTTATTCAGTTCTTCAAATCCGGGATCCTCTACTGTCATATCCTTCTGGGAGACCACACCGATTGTTTTGCTGCCTTTATAGGCTTCTTTAACCAATTTGATGGATTTATCTCTTCCTACAGTGATCGGAATGACAACACCGGGAAATAATACGGTATTGCGTAAAGGCAAAATAGATAGTGCTTCTGGAATTTCAGCGTTCGCCATATCGTCTTCATCCTGCTGTGTCAATAAAGGGAAGAATTCGGTGTCTTCCGCAACGATTGGAATAGCCTGACTGAAATCAAAAGTTTCGAATTTGCTCATAGTGTTTATTTTGTGTATTTGTCAGTCGCTGACATGTTGTCGGTAGACGTTCAAATTTTAAGCTTCAAATATTGTTTCCCCTATAGTGCAAGGGAAGTGCCAATTGCTAAAAGGTAGCAAAATTACAAATCTATTTTTTAGAATAGGAAAAAAAGGCAGGTTAAATAAAATTTATCTGCCATTTATTGGATAAATAGGCATAATAATTGTAATATTGGAATGTGAAAGAATAAACGATGGCAGATTCTTGCGAGAGGTGAAGCAAAGGGGGTATTTTTTCATAGGGTAATAAACGATCAATATTGGTCAATAATAAGGTATATTGAAAAAACGTAACTATTTAGATATGAACTTAAAATCACTTAAATTAGGTTTGTTCACAGGAGTTTTTGCTTTGGTCGCACTTAGCGCCAATGCACAACAAAAACAAGCTGAGCATAGCAATGCCAATGTGAGAATGGGGCAAAAAGCTCTTTTGGACGGTGACTTCAAAAACGCAGAGTCATACTTGACAAAAGCTTTACCTGAGGAAGGCAAAGATCCGGATGTCTTGTATATGTTGGGTTACTCCCAATTTCAAAATGGTGATTATAAAAAGTCTGCTGAAACATTCGGAAAGGTGGTTGCTTTAAATCCTAAAAATGCAAATGCGCTTTACTTCAAAGCGAAAGCAAACAACACGCTTGCCATTCAGGCAAACAAAGTGTCTGCGGCAAACAAAGAGCAATTGTTGCGCGTAGCGATTGAAGATTATTCAAAAGCGATTGCCATCACACCTACAGACTCCAAATTTTACCAAAATAGAGCGATCGCGAACCGCGATCTAGGAATCTTGATCGGTACGGCAGGTACACCTAATTACAACAAAGCAATGGCTACAGATGCTTATAATAATGCCATCAAGGATTATGAAAAAGTATTGAGCTTTGATTCGTCTAAAAAAGACATTCAGACAGAAGTCAAAAAAGCTAAAGTGTATAGAGATAACTTGAAATAATCTGTACGACAGATAATAAAAAAGGGAAACCCGACCGGGTTTCCCTTTTTTTGTGTCCGGCTGTCCCTTACCTTTTCTATTCTGTCTGCTTTCCATTCTTTCTGCTGAACCAATGCCTTGCGATGGTATCAGCGTTTTGACAGATCGGTTCTTTATGCTGTCTTTGACAAATTTGCAAACGAAATGTTGGGCAATACTGTTCTATATTTGAATCAACAAGAATTTAGTATATGGAAACGAATCGATTGTCAGCGGAGATGCAGGACATTTTAATCAGTCAGATGACGAAAGAAGCAGAAGCCGCACAAATTTATTTGGCTCTGGGCGTTTGGGCCGATGATCAGGGCTACGGTGGAATTGCCAATTTTCTATATCGGCATGCGCAGGAGGAACGGAATCATATGACAAAAATCATGGGTTACATCCTCGAGCGTGGTGGCCGTCCCCGAATCCAGGCGATAGCGGCACCGCCATCAGATCCGAGCACCTTGACTGAATGTTTCCAACGTGTATTCAAACATGAGGTGGACAACACCGAAGCAATTTATCGTATTGTCAATCTGGCTATGGAACAGAAAGATTGGGCGACCTGGAATTTTGCGCAATGGTTTGTCAAAGAGCAGATCGAAGAAGAGAAACTTGCTCTAGAGCTGATTGATAAATTAAAGATAGCAGGTGGAGACCGGGCTTCGGACGAATCGCTGTTTGCATTGGATTCGTCCTTGGAAAGTATGCCTGACGATGTGCCTTTGGCACGCGAAGCAACAGCTGACGCCCCCAAATAATAATGGCCCCAAATAATGTCAAGGAGCTATTCTCGTATCATTTGAATGGATTGGAATAGCCCATAAAAAAGCAGGGATTCTTTTTGGATCCCTGCTTTTTTATGGTTTTTTTTAATTTTTTATGCTGAGTGGGAGGTAGACGCCGAAGGTCATATTCCTTCCCATATTGTAAACCCCATAGCTCGGATCGTCCTGCGCTAATCTTCCCGGGCGTAATCTACTCAAGGCATCGTAATAGCGCTTGTTGGTTAGATTGGATGCCGCTGCATATACCTTCACTTGTTGTTTTCCTACGTGTAAGGTCGTACCTATTCCGGCGTTGATCAGTGAATACGAATCTGTGGCCGTTTCAAAGGTTTCGTCAAT
Source organism: Sphingobacterium sp. DR205 (assembly GCF_011064245.1). NCBI lineage: Bacteria > Pseudomonadati > Bacteroidota > Sphingobacteriia > Sphingobacteriales > Sphingobacteriaceae > Sphingobacterium > Sphingobacterium sp. DR205. The sequence continues at coordinate 1,486,700 of NZ_CP049333.1, forward strand.
GCGATTCTGTTTGAAATAATTGTCTAAACCTACCGATACATAGAAAGCATGTAGGCCATTGATCTTAGGTTCGAGACGTAGGGTGTTATGTAAAACACCTGCAGGGATCAATGCCAATGGCCGGTCAAAAGTCTTGTTTTGCGCATGTGTATAGGTAAATGTGTTATCTAAGTGAACCCAGTTGAGCGGATGGAAGTTTAAACTCCCTTCAAAGCCAAAGAGATTGGCATTGACCTGGCCATAGCGATAGACATCGTAGGTCTGTTCGTTATTATCTTCATCAACGATGGTTTTGGTATCTCCTTTTTTAGCCGAAGCATAAATAAAATTATGGATATAATTTTCGTAGATGCCGATGCTGCCCGTGACGATGCTATGTCCAAATTCGAGGGTGGCATCTGCCTGGAAACTACGTTCTGCCTTCAGGTTTTCATTTCCGATTTCATAGCGATATGTCCCTTCGTGTACACCATTGGAACCAAGTTCCGCTGGGTTAGGTGCTCTGAAAGCTGATCCTGCATTGGCTTTGAAGTTAAAATCTTCACTGAAACTATGCGTATACCCCAGCGCGCCGCTAATATTGCTGAACCTGTTTTTAAATCCCGGAAATTGTTCCTCATTATCGACAAGGAGCTGTTTACCTTTGGTATGGACGAAATCGTACCGTAATCCCATATTAAAGGTATTCTCGCCCCAGCTTTTCTTGGCATAACCAAATGCCCCCAGTTCGATCTGGTCATAAGCCGGGATCAAAAATTCAACACCCTTATTGGTGCTATGTTCCTGGCTGGCGCTGATACCAACAACATGCTGCCAGCCGTTTCGTTCCGCTAGGTAATATTTAGCATCCAAAGAATAAGTATTTAAATCGAAAAAGAGGGAAGGAGTTGCCGACTCCAGTTCGCGACGTTGATTTTTTTGGTAACCCAGATCCAGTTTTAAATTTCCCGAACCGATCACAAAATTATTGTTGAGGGCAAGCTTATAATGACGGATGTCCTGTTTTGGGAAATCCAATGTCCGGCTTTTGGAATTATTGTATAAAGGATCTCCGGGGTCGGCATCGTAAAAACCGATGTTATTTTTGAGGTAAGAGAAGTTGAGGTGTGAATATCCCCATTGTTTGTTCAAACCCAGCATTCCGCTGAAATTCGTATTATTAAAACCGCTATTGATATAGCGTCCTTCTGGTGTATTGTAGGCATGAGCATTTTGATAAGATCCACGCCCGCGCCATACAAAGCCATTTTCATTACCTGTAAGCATCAATGAATTATTGGTCAGGCCATTGTTGGTCGAGTAGCTCGAAAGTAATTCACCTTTTATCTGACCGGCAGTGGGCACACTGGGGTCAAGGATATTGATGACACCACCGATGGCATCCGATCCGTACATCAGCGAAGCTGCTCCCCGCAGGACCTCTACACGATCCGGTTGGTTCTGGTCAATCTCGATGCCATGTTCGTCTCCCCATTGTTGGCCCATTTGTTTTACACCATCATTGACGGTGACAACGCGGTTATAGCCAAGACCGCGGATGACGGGTTTGGAAATTCCCTGTCCCGTTGTAATCTGGCTTAATCCGGGTACCTGACGTGCAAGTGCGTCGATCAGGTTTGTCGCACCACCCTGCAGTTCGTCTTTGGAGACAACGGAGACAGAGGTGCTGTTTCGGCGGCTTTGTGAAGTGACAAGCGTACCTGTAACCACGACTTCATTTGTTTCGATAATACTTTCATTCAATGCAAAATCGACAGTCACATCTTCCGATGTCAGCGCTATCGTTTTGATCAGCGATTGGTAACCAATAAAACGTACTTCGACGAGATAACGTCCACTCGAAGGAAGTGATTTGAAAGCATAATGTCCCTGTTGGTCAGAAGAGGTGCTCGAGCGCAGCTGGAGCAGCGAGATCGTCGCTCCGGCGATCGGTTGATTTGTTTTTGAATCTGTCACTCGACCAGAAATGGTTGCAGCAGTAGCAGAAAATAGCAGGAAATAGCAGACAAGCATGAGTATGCCGTCTTTAATTTTGAGTTTCATCTGTAAATATTTTTATTCCATGAGTAGATGGAAACCATCCCGATGATTCGATCGAATTTAAAAGCTGAACTTCATCTGTTGTGAAAATCACCATTGGGTTCGAAGGATCCATCAGATGAATCACTTTGATTGTTGAATATGAAGAAAATTCATGATGAAAACGGCAGCACTGATCGCTAAAACTGGGAACAGGGAAAGCCGATATATCATCGCATACAGCCGCTTTTGATAAAAACAGCCATTGTTGCATATTGGATCAAAATCAACACATAGGGGGACCGCGATTGCCCGATAGCAATGCCCTGACCATCTGGTCGCCGGGTACAAAAAGACCAAATACTATTTCCCGTTCGGGAAGCAAAAATTCGCTTTGGATGAAACTAAAGAGTAGTTGCGGATGTGAATTTTGGTCGCAGATGGAGCATTTGGGATGGTCTGCATGATGTTTTTTCGAATTGCAGTCCACGATACTTAATACCGACGGTTTATGGGAATGGGTATAGACAATGAACTGACCGATTAAAAAGGTCATTAAAAGCGTAAACGCTGCTAATTTGTTCAATGGAATACCGCGCACCTTGTTTTTTCTAAACTGTCGTCTTTGTAGACATATAATGGGCAAATATAAGTAAAAAAACAAATAAAGCAATGATGTTGCATTTATTTGTTTGTATTGGAAGGGGAAATAAAAAAAATGTCCTTATGGATTCACATAAAGACATTTTTTAGTAGTTTATTTTTTGGATTGTACAAACTTTCCAATAATCTCATATTGATTTGCATCGAGACCTTGTACATCCTGTAATTTTACGATGCTATACAACGAGTCGCTATAGTAATCCAGTTTTTCATTGCTATCGTAGAGGGAGTTTGCAATCTTTTTATCGATATGGATATGTTTGACCTTTTCGTTGTTGCGATCAAATTCGATCCTGAGTTTTTGTATCTGCAATTCTTCCTTTTTGGCGGTAAACTCTGTCACACAATCTACAGCTTTGACATCATAGAGGGCAGGATCGAAATTTTTACTGATATCTGCCGACTGAAAAGCTGAAAGTTCATTTTTCCAGTTTGCGATTTTAATTTCACGTTGTTCTTTTTCGCCGTCTTTATTGACAGATTTTAATACCGAAGGATTGAGCTGCTGCAGGCGTTGCGCTTCGGCACTGAAGAAAGAGTCTACTGAAAAGATATCCGTCGTCTTTTTAACCTTTTTTTGACCTGAGGGGGAGCTACAGCTCCAAAAAAGCAGCGCACTTCCCACCAGTAGTGGAAGTGCGCTGTTTAATTTTTTATATAGATTCTTATTCTGATACCAATACATTTCCTGTCATTTCAAGAGGGATATCTACGCCCAAAAGTTTAAGGACGGTTGGAGCGATATCTCCCAATTTACCATCTGCTATTTTTTTGTAATGATCATCTATCAAGATGCATGGAACCAAATTCGTTGTGTGTGCTGTATTTGGTGAGCCATCCTCATTGACCATAAATTCTGAATTGCCGTGGTCAGCCAGGATGATAAATGAATAACCATTTTTCAATCCAGTTTCCACTACTGTTTTTGTGTATTGATCCACCGTTTCTACTGCTTTTACAACAGCCTCAAATACACCGGTATGGCCTACCATATCCGGATTGGCAAAATTAAGGCAGATAAAGTCAGGCTGAAGGGTTTCCATATCATTGACGATTGCTTCGGTGATTCCGCTGGCAGACATTTCAGGTTGAAGGTCGTAAGTGGCTACTTTCGGTGAAGGTACCAAAAGACGGTTTTCACCTTCGAATTGTTGTTCACGGCCGCCGGAGAAGAAGAATGTCACGTGTGGATATTTTTCTGTTTCAGCGATACGGGTCTGTGTTTTCTTGTTGGCTTCCAAAACTTCACCGAGTGTATTGGTCAGGTTATCTTTTTGGAAGACAACACGTACATTTTGGAACGTTTCATCATAGGCAGTCATGGTGACATAATACAGGTTTAATGGCGCCAGATCATACTCAGGGAACGCTTTTTGTGTCAGTGCAATTGTGATTTCACGACCACGGTCTGTTCTGAAATTGTAACAGAAGACCACGTCACCGTCCTGGATTGTTGCTACTGCGGTACCATCTGTATTCACCAATGAGATGGGTTTAACGAACTCGTCGGTTACACCGGCATCGTAAGATTTTTGGATGGAGGCAACCAAGTCATTGGATTTTTCGCCTTCGGCTTTCACCAATAGGTCGTAAGCCAGCTTAACGCGTTCCCATCTGTTATCACGGTCCATCGCATAATATCTACCGATGGCAGAAGCGAAGGTGCCTGAGGTTGTTTTTAGATATTCTTGTAGATCTTTGACATAGCCGATCCCGGAATTGGGGTCTGTATCACGACCGTCAAGGAATGCGTGGATAAATACCTGGTCACTGTTTAGTCCGGCATGTTTTGCTGCGTCACAAAGACCTTTCAGGTGTTTGGTATGCGCATGTACACCACCATCGGAAAGCAAACCGATAAAGTGTACTTTTTTATTGTTTTCGAGCGCGTATTTAAATGCGTCCTGGATAACGATATCTGTATTGAATACGCCGTCATTTACGGCCTTGTGGATACGTCCTAGTTCCTGGTAGACAATTCTTCCGGCGCCAAGATTCATGTGACCGACCTCTGAATTTCCCATCTGTCCGTCGGGAAGGCCCACGGCTTCACCGGAAGCTTCCAGACTTGAATTTGGGTATGTGTCCAATAAATGATCTAAAAATGGGGTATTTGCAGCTTCAACTGCATTTGATTTATCATGTTTTCCGTATCCTAGTCCGTCTAGGATCATGAGTGCAACTTTTTTCTTATTCATCGTATAACAAAGATAACCTTAATTTTAGAATCTATCAATGCATCTTTAAAATCTTCCCTTGTTTATAGCTAATAATTTTATAGGTTTGTGGCATAGTTTATGTTCGGTGTAAACTATGCTACCTAATAATTGATACATCTATTGTGGAAACTGTTCTATTTTATTCTGAGCTATATGAAACTTTTTAGCTATTGCGTATTTATATTTGTCTATAGTCTTTTTATACACACTGACGCCTCAGGGCATAATTCGAAAGATTTTAATGACTTAGCGCAGCCTGCTTTACAGGTCGAGGAATTGTCTTTGGGAAGTATTTCCGAAGAACTTAAAACCTATTTAAGGGAGGGGAACGCAAAGAATATAGCTAAATATTTTGGATCCAACCTGACCTTGTCCATTTTGGGTGAAAACGGGGTGTATACCAAGTACCAGTCCGAGATTATGCTAGCTACATTTTTTAATCAACATAAACCCAAAACAGTCAAACTGACCCAGGCCAGCAATGCGAATAATGGTTATCAATACTACACCTTTTCACTGGCTACCGAACAGGCAAACTACCGCGTATTTATTAAGATCGGAGCTGGATCCAATAATCAGTCCATCGAGGAACTTCGGGTCGATAAAAGTTAAGCCAGACACTATTTTTTTTATCATTCTATTTTCCGATTAAAAAATTATTCCACATCTTAGCCCAATAAATTGTATTTATGGAGAAGGAAATCAAGGACTATTTGGCGCAATTTGTAAAACAATCAGTCGCGGAGGATGTTGGGGATGGCGATCATACCTCATTGTCCACGATTGCGGCAGGAGCGCAGGGGGAAGCGAAACTGATCGTGAAAGACGACGGCGTTTTGGCGGGTGTTGAAGTTGCCCGGGCGATCATCAGCTACATCGATGAGAGCTTAGCCTGTGACGTGTTTATTCAAGATGGAAGCCAGGTAAAAGTTGGTGATATAGCCTTTTTTGTGCGCGGGAATATTCGGAGTATTTTGTTGGCAGAGCGTTTGGTGTTGAATGTGATGCAACGTATGAGTGGCATTGCGACGACAACCCGAAAATATGTAGACCTGTTAAAAGGTACAGGTACCCAAGTATTGGATACCCGTAAGACGACACCTTTACTCCGTGTATTGGAAAAGGAAGCGGTCAAAATTGGCGGGGGCACCAATCACCGTTTTGGTTTATTCGACATGATCCTGATCAAGGACAACCATGTGGATTATAGTGGCGGAATTGTACCAGCATTGACACGTGCAAACGACTATCGAAAGAAATTAAATAAACCGATAGAAATAGAAATTGAGGTCCGAAATTTTGCGGAACTTGACGAAGTTCTTAACTTTGGCGAAGTGGACCGAATCATGTTGGATAATTTTTCACCTGCGGATGTGGCCGAAGCTGTTAAAATTATCGGTCATCGGTTTAAGACAGAAGCCTCTGGAGGAATAACATTTGAAACCATTCGGGCCTACGCAGAGGCTGGAGTAGACTATATCTCGGTAGGCGCTTTGACACACAGTGTCAAGAGTTTGGATCTTAGTTTGAAGGCCAAATTATTATAAGAACTGATTTAATTTAATGATATCGATTTATTTAGTAATTGCAGTATTACTAGCTTATTTGTTTGGTTCTATACCTACAGCAGTTTGGTTGGGTCAGGCATTTTATGGCGTAGATGTGCGTGAGTATGGGAGTGGTAATGCTGGAGCGACTAACACCTTTCGCGTATTAGGGCCGCGTGCCGGATCCATCGTGATGTTTGTGGATATATTTAAGGGGTGGACGGCGACAAATCTTGCTTACCTGATTGAGCTGGGGCAGAATACCAGTGATGTTCAGTTCGTTAATTTTCAGTTGGCACTGGGGGTGATTGCTGTGATCGGGCACCTATTTCCGGTGTTTGCAGGCTTCCGGGGAGGAAAAGGGGTGGCAACATTGTGCGGGATGATCTTAGCCATACATACACCTGCGGCTTTGGTTTGTGTGTCCGTATTTATCATTATCCTATTGACCACCCATTATGTGTCTTTAAGTTCGATATCTGCCGGATTTGCCTTTCCGTTTAGTTTGGCATTTATTTTTAAGACCACGATTCCTTCGGTATTACTTTATGGTATCGCGATCTGTATACTCTTGTTAATTACCCATCAAAAGAATATTGAGCGTCTGCTAAAGGGACATGAATCTAAGATTTATCTGTTCAAGAAAAAATCGAAAGAAAAAGAATAGGCACAATAATTGTATCCTGTAAAACGGATTTTAATAGAATATTATGAAAGGCATATTTAAGTATTCGGCTATGGTTTTGGCCTGTGTTGCGCTAGCATCGGGGATGTCAGGTTGTGCAACTTCAGCGGTTACTGGAAAGAAATATTTGAAATTGGTCAGTGCTGACCAGGTGAATCAGCAGGCAGCATTAGCTTATAAAGATTTTTTATCGAAAAATAGTGCAAAGGTGATTACCGGTACAGCCGATGCGGCGATGGTGAAACGTGTGGGTAACCGATTGGCAACAGCGGTAAACCAATATCTGCAAAGCAAGGGTATAGCCAATAAATATAATTTCAACTGGGAATTTAACTTGGTGAAGAGCGACGATGTGAATGCTTGGTGTATGCCGGGCGGTAAAGTTGCCGTATATACAGGAATATTACAGGTAACGCGTACGGAAGCAGGTATGGCGACAGTCATGGGGCATGAAATTGCCCATGCTATTGAAGAACATTCCGTGGCGCAGGCTTCCAACCAGATGGCTTTACAAATGGGCGGTCAGATATTGGGATCAGCAGCGGGGATGACGGGTAGCAGTTCACTAGGTATTTTTAACAACCTATATGGCTTGGGTGGCAGCTTGGCACAGTTGAAATTCTCACGAAGCGATGAATCTTCTGCCGATCAGGCCGGTCTGATTATTATGGCATTGGCCGGTTACGATCCGAATGAAGCCATTGGATTTTGGAAGCGTATGGCATCGGGCAGTCAAAAAGGGCAACCTGAATTTTTGAGCACCCACCCGAGTGATGCCCGTCGTATTGCGGATATTGAGAAACAGATTCCAAATGCAATGCGGTATTACAAAAAGTAGAGATGTAATTTAATTATAATAGAAAGGGAGCATATCAGATGCTCCCTTTTTTGTTTTAGTTTATGCTATTTTGGTTTTATACGGCAGCTATCGCATCAGAGATACCCATGACGATGCCGAGAATAAGGCCCAGAAAATTAAATGCGATCGTGATAATGACGATGATCCCGATGAATTTATAATGTTTTTTTAGGGCATCGAGGCAGAGTTCAAGCTGAATGCTATCGCGGTTTTCTATTGCTTTTCTTGCTTTGGATCCGAAATTATACAAATAATAAATTGGGAGGCAGGAGAAAGCCAGGAACAGGAGATACAGCACCCCGAAGGTGGATATTGTACCGGCCGAGACATATTCGCCCTGACCGAGGGATAAAGCACTCGCGCCAAAGATCAGGCTAATCATGGTGATGGCCGATATTCCGATAAAAATAAAACAGACAATAGCCAAAAAATTGGCCCATTTAGCTGCTGAAGCTAAGAAAGCGAGCCCTGCTGGAGACAGTTTAATGTCAGCGGGTTCGTGAAAAGAAGAATTTTGAATACCGACTTCCATGAGAAAGAGAATTATAAAGGTGTGCGAATTTCTAAAAAGTTATCCATTTTTTAAAACAGATTTTTATAGAAAACCAGTTCGCAGGGACAATAGTTTACAGTTTTAATACAAATCCTAGGTTAGTAGCGTCATTGCTACAAAAAAACGAGTTGATTAATAAAATGCTCGGTTGACAGAAAGTTAGTGAATTTTTTTTAAAAAGCTTTCTTTATGATTGGAAGAATGTTGTTACAAATAGGATGGTTTGATGCGGTGTGGAAAACTATTTTGTTTGGATTTGATTCTTTGTTAATGGCAGTTTAAAAGGTGTTATAACGTTTTTTTTATTTAAAAATTGTGTTAGAAAGTAGGAATTTGCCGGTAAATGTTAGGAAATGAATGTGCTGTAGTGTGTTAAGTTTATATTAAGTCCTTTGTTATTTGAAATCTCTTAGTAATTTTGCTTAACATTTTTTAACAAATCACATTATATGAAAAGATCTTTACTCTTTTTCGCTCTTGTAATGGCCAGTTATGGTGCTGTACAAGCTCAGGTCACAACAAGTAGCATGACAGGGGTAGTAACTCAAACTAATGGTACAAAAACAACTGGTGCAACTATTAAAGCAGTGCACGTACCTTCAGGGACTGTATACTCAAGTTCATCAAATGAAGCAGGCAGATTCAGTTTGCCGGGCATGCGTGTAGGAGGGCCCTATCGAGTTGAGGTAACTTATGTTGGACAAAATCCAGTTGTTTATGAGAATGTTTATTTGCAATTGGGACGCGATTTAGAACTTAATCCTGTATTCGGTGAAAGTGCAACTGTGATTGATGAAGTTACAGTCACTAGAACAAAAAAAGGCCAAAACCTTAAAACGGGCGCTTCCACAAGTATTTCAAACCGTCAATTGCAAACTTTACCCACTATCTCAAGAGGGCTAAATGATTTTACACGTTTAACTCCTCAGGCAGATATTAAAGGAGATGCGTTATCTATTGGTGGTATGAATAATAGATTTAACCAATTGACTATTGATGGAGCGGTTAGTAATGATGTCTTCGGTTTGAGTAGTGGTGGCACCAATGGAGCGAGTACAGGTGTTTCTCCAATTTCTTTGGATGCTATTGAGGAGATGACTGTCCAGATTGCACCGTTTGATGTACGGGCTGGCGGATTTGCTGGTGGGGGAATCTCAGCTGTAACACGTTCAGGTACGAACAAACCACAGGCTTCAGTTTACTATTTTACCAGAAACCAAAATCTTACGGGTAAAACTCCTTATTCTTTGATTTCCGGAGACCAACAAAGAAAGAAGTTAGATAATTTCAGTGAAAAACAATACGGTGTACGTGTTGGGGGGCCGATTATTAAGGATAAATTGTTCTTTTTCCTTAACTACGAAAAAACAGAGAATAATACTCCTCTTGGATTTGCTCCAGGCGTTGATGGTTCTAAATTTACAGTAGCCGAGCTAGAACAAATAGCTAATCGTGCTAAGGCTTTAGGATATGATGCGGGCAGTTTTCTAGACCAAGAAAGTAACAATAAATCTGATAAAATTTTTACTAGATTCGATTATAATATCAACGAAAAACACAAACTATCTGCTCGATATAGTTACGTCAAAGGATCTGCAACAGATTTAAGTCGTTCACAAACGGCATTGACTTTTTCGAACGGTGCAATTTTGAGAGAAAGTACTACAAATTCAGCCGTATTGGAGTTAAATAGTCGTTTTTCTAACACATTATCTAATAATTTAGTTATTGGTTATACAAAGGTAAGTGAACCAAGATCAGCTCCAGGAAACCCTTTCCCCAGAGTAACTTTGCAGCTAGGTGATAGAAATGTAAACTTAGGTACAGAACCATTCTCAACAGTAAATCAATTGGATCAAGATGTGTTTACACTTACCGATAACCTAACTGTATATAAGGGTAATCATAGATTTACTTTTGGTACTCATAATGAGTTTTATAAAATGTACAACGGATTTATTGGAAGTGCCTTTGGAAATTATACTTTTAGTAATTCTCCCGCGACTGATATAAACCCAGTCACAGGAAAATCTTATACTGCTATTGAAAACTTCGAGCGTGGTTTGGCAAGTAGTTTTCAGTATAATTATAGCAATACAGATGATCCAAGGCAAGGGGCTGATTTTAAAGCAATGCAGTTAGGGTTTTATATTCAAGATGATTACCAGCTAGCAGATAATTTTAAATTAACAGGTGGTATCCGGGTTGATATTCCTATGTATTTGACAGATCCAATGGAGAATACAGACTTTAACAACTCAATTTTAGCAAAACGTTATGACGTTATGACCAATCGGATGCCACAAACTACATTCATGTGGTCTCCTCGACTTGGTTTTAATTGGGATATTAAAGGGGATAGATCTGCTATTCTACGAGGGGGACTAGGTATCTTTACTTCGAGATTCCCATTTGTTTGGTCAGCAGGTGCTTATACTCAAAGCGGTGCATTGTTAGGAGGAAACCAATTAAATGCAGGTTCTGGAAACGCGCCAAATATTGACTTTATTGCAGATCCAAATAACCAACCTAAAAGTAATCAAGAAGTTAAGCCTTCTGGAAATATATCTGTATTAGATAAAAATCTAAGACTACCTCAAATTGCTAGAACTTCCCTAGGTTTTGATTATAGACTTCCTTGGGATATTCAGGGAACAGCTGAGTTTATGTATTCTAAAAATTTAAGTTCTTTTAAATTTACAGATCTAAACATGAAAGACCCTGTTGGCCAATTGGAAGGTGCTGATAATAGATTGTTGTATGGGGCTACTAACGCAGAAAAACGTGTTCTTCCAAATTATACTCAGGTTATTTATATTAATAATGTTAATCAAGGATATTCTTGGTCAGCAACAGCCCAACTATCGAAATCATTTGCAAGCGGATTTTTCGGTTCATTAGCCTACACTTATACTGAATCAAAAGATTTGTTTTCAGGCTCTTCTTCCCAAAATCAATCAAATTTCTTTAGAACGGCGACAGTAAATGGGTCAAACAGTGTCACTTTAGGACATAATCCATTTAGTACTGGAAGTAGAATCATCGGTTTTGCTTCTTACACAAAAGAGTATTTAGGTCACTTAGGAACGACTTTATCATTGGTTTATAACGGTCAATCGGGCGCGAGATTTTCATATTTAATTACAGGTGATCCAGGAAGGTACTCAGCGGGAAGTGCTAGTGATCAATTTTCATTGATGTATATTCCTCGTGACAAGAGCGAAATCCGATTTGTTCAAAATGGTAATCAAACACCCGATGATCAATGGGATGCTTTTAATCAATTTATTGAAGCTAATCCTTATTTAAAAAATAGGAGAGGTAAATATGCTGAAAGAAATGGCGATAAAACGCCGTTCTCTCATAGATTTGATTTGAAAATATTACAAGATGTATTTACCAACATTGGTAATACAAAAAATAAAATTCAAATTTCATTGGATATTATGAATGTTGGTGCTTTAATAAATAAAAAATGGGGAGAACAATATTCAGGTGGTGGAAGTTTCTGGGACAATTCTTTCCGTGCGATAGCATTTGATAGTTTTGTTAAGGATACTAAAATTCCTCAATACAAATTAGGGGATCTAAACAAAAATAATCCTTATTTCGTCTCTGATGTTCCATCAAGATGGTCTGCACAAATCGGTATTCGTTATATCTTCAACTAATCTGAAGAACATATCTTAAAAAGACCGTCCTGAATTTAAGGACGGTCTTTTTCGTGTTAATATATCTTGTTTTCAATAACTATTAATCTAGTTTAATCTTTTGTGTTTTTTCTGCTTGGTTGAATTGTTACGAATGAGGCAGCTTTTGCATACTACATTATTATGAGTGTTATTCGCACTGTCAAAAGTATAGCCATATTCATTCTTACAAAAAATCAAAAAGATTTCGTCGACCCATTCATTGAGTAAATTAGTCACTAGTAATCGAAATTTAATCAAATTTATTAGGTTTGGTTTTTCTCCTCTAGGAGCTGCTAGATAGGTTTGTTTATATTATATCGGAATTCCCAATCCAGTAATGACCAATTTTTACAATGGTGGAAGAGAACTGTCTAATTAGAAAATTCCTCCTGCTTAGACCAATTAAAATAAAAAAAGGGTCAATCACCTGAATTACGAGCCAATTTTTAGCTATATTTTACCTGCATATTTCAACTACTCGTTAAGCACTACTCAAGCACAGGTATAGTATTAATTACGCAATCATTGCGTAAGCAAATTAAAAAAAGGGAAAAGTACTTGGCTGATGCTAGGAATTACTGGCGTAGACGCTGCAATTTATCTGTTTTAAAATACTTTCAAGTTTTTTAAAAACATTAAATTCTGAACAATTTACGTACAATTTGATTTCCAAGAAGCAAATAAAAACAGACTTGCTCGAATATATAGAAATCTGGTATAATAAAGAATGTCGTTATTCAACACTAGGAAACCTTACAATAGAGCAATTTAATAATAAAAAAATATCTTAAAAAACCGCTCAACTAATATCGCCGATGTTATATGCATGTCCAGTAATATGCGAATATGGGACGAAGTAGTCCTGAACGAGTCCCGAATGAGCTCTGAACAATTTGCAGATAATTTTATCGCACTAACTTCCTGCTTTCTTTACCATTTATACTGACCTCATTCACTCCTTGATCCACTTTTGGTCTACATTTTTCCTACTGTTGGCCTACTAGAGTAGGCCAACAGTAGGAAAAATGTAGGAAGGCAGTAGGTGAAACTTAAAACGAAGCTAGGGAATTATAGGAGGAAAGTGTTTGTTGAATCGGCGCTATCCCTTCGCTGCCGAAGAAATCGAAAAACTTTAATCATATAGTCCACTACTACCTAACAACCCGATTATTTTTTTGATTATCGTCTGGTATTTATAATCTTTGTATAGATTATAATAATTAAATTATGGGAAGTTCCCACGAGCAGTCTCTAAGTATAGCGTTGCCAAATCCCATCCGATATTATCCCATGGGAGATCAGGCGATTGTCCTCTCTTTCGGCGATACGCTTTCCGAAGCGCTCAATACGCAGGTACGTAAGGTTGTGGCTTGTCTCGCAAATTGGTCACAGCCGGGTCTTATCGAATGTGTTCCGGCCTATACCACAATCACGATTTACTATGATCCGCTGACGATTACCTATCAGGAGCTATTATCTGCGCTCCAAATGATTGTACAAGATATACCAGAGGATACAGAATATAAGGGCCTAAAAAAGGAAATCCCTGTCTATTACAATGGGGCTGACCTGGCTTATATAGCCCAATATAATGGGTTGACAGAGGAAGAAGTTATCCGTATACACAGTACCCCCGAATACCGGGTATATATGATCGGTTTTGTTCCCGGATTTCCCTATATGGGCGGTATGGACAGTCGGATCGCGACGCCACGAAAGGAGGTGCCCCGTTTGAAAATAGAAGCGGGTGCAGTGGGCATCGCGGGGGAACAGACTGGCGTTTACCCAATCGAAACTCCAGGTGGTTGGCAGATTATCGGACATACGCCGCTGCAACTGTTTGACCTAACGCGGGAGAACCCTTCGCTACTTGAAGTGGGTGACCGCGTATGCTTTGTTCCCATAAGCTATGATGAGTTTGTACAACAAAAAACGAAAAGCAATGGGCATTAAGATCGTCAAAGCAGGTATGCTAACAACGATACAGGACCTGGGGCGCTACGGGCTACAGCGTTACGGAATGGCTGTGAGTGGGGCGATGGACAGCTATGCGCTCCGTCTTGGTAATAACCTCCTCGGAAATCCGGATAATGAAGCCGCGATAGAATGTACTGTTCTTGGACCGATAATTTACTTTGAACAGGCTCAACTTATTTGTTTGACAGGGGCAGACCTGTCGCCCATGATTGATGGTAATCCACTGCCCATGTGGAGACCAGTCCCGATTGAGGCTGGTTCACTGCTCTCTTTTGGCCGACCGCATTTAGGTTGTCGGGCGTATATTTGTTTTCAGGGTGGGCTTGATATCCCCGAAATATTAGGAAGCAGGTCTACCTATAGTAAAGGAGGATTGGGTGGCTGGCAAGGAAGAGCGCTTCATGAAGGAGACCGCATCGCTTTCCGACATCACTATACGGGCAAAGATAGCTTGTTCCATTGGAGCATGGATCCCGGCCTATATCCTGACCTGACCACGGAGGTTATTCGGGTGCTGGATGGACCTCAATTTGCCTGCTTTGAAAGTAACGCGCAAAAAAGCTTCTTTTCGGATGTATTTAACATCAGCAACAACTCAGATAGGATGGGGTACCGGCTGACATCCAAACCGCTTCGGCTAACAGAACAAAAGGAACTGTTGTCAACGGCGGTGACCTTCGGGAGCATACAGGTGCCGCCTGATGGCAATGCGATTATCCTAATGGCTGACCATCCGACCACAGGTGGTTACCCGGTGATTGCACAGGTGGCCACCATAGACCTGCCACTTCTGGCTCAAAAAGGGCCAAATGATCGCATCAGCTTTGAACGGGTCAGCCTGGATGAGGCACATGGCCTACTGAAGAAACAGCATACGCAATTAAAAAAACTGAAAAGTGCAATCGCATTGAAATATGAATAAACAGCTTACCGTAGATTTGAATTGTGACCTGGGCGAGAGCTTCGGCTCTTGGAAAATGGGCGATGACGAGGCGATCCTGCCTTATGTTTCCGCAGTAAATATTGCCTGCGGTTTTCATGCCGGAGATCCCGCAACGATGATGAGGACTGTTCAGCTCGCTCTGAAGTACAAGGTCAAAATAGGCGCCCATCCCGGCTTTCCGGATCTGGTAGGTTTCGGTAGGCGTGAGATGCAGCTTTCAGCGCGGGAAGTGTATGAACTGGTCGTGTATCAGGTGGGGGCGCTTGCTGCTTGTGCCAAAGTTCAGCAAACGACTTTGCAACATGTAAAACCGCATGGTGCGCTTTATAATATGGCGGCAAGAAAACTTGAACTGGCAGATGCGATAGCAGCAGCCATCTATGATATAGACCCCGGACTTATATTATATGGGCTCTCGGGAAGTGAACTCATCAGAGCTGGCAGAGCAAAGGGATTGAATGTTTATAGTGAGGTCTTTGCCGACCGTACTTACCAACAGGATGGCACATTGACTGCAAGGTCAGATAAACATGCGCTGATCCATGATCCTGAACGGGCCGCCGAGCAGGTGGTTGGTATGATTAAAACCGGAAAAGTTATTTCCTTGCAAGGTACTGCCGTCGATATCCGGGCCGATACCATCTGCTTGCATGGCGATGGCGAAGAGGCCGTTCAATTTGCCAAGACAATCAACCAGACGTTAAAAGACAAGCAGATACTTATCCGATGAAACAAAAAAACACCTCAGCGCTTATTGGTGCGGCATTGTTGATGGCGACATCGGCTATCGGTCCGGGGTTCCTGACCCAGACCACGGTTTTTACCAAATCACTGGGCGCCAGCTTTGGATTCGTAATTCTGGTTTCGATCCTGATTGATATTGGCGTTCAGCTAAATATCTGGCGGGTGATTGCTGTATCCGAAATGAGGGCACAGGATATTGCCAATAAATTGCTGCCCGGGCTGGGGGGATTTATTTCCTTGCTTATTATCCTCGGTGGACTGGCATTTAACATTGGTAACATCGCCGGGGCTGGACTGGGGCTGGAGGCGCTCTTTGGTGTTCATGTCATGACCGGGGCCTGCATCTCTGCATTGATCGCCATTGCTGTTTTTATCAACAAGCAGATTGGCAAAGCCATGGACCGCTTTACGCAGTTTATGGGAGCAATTATGATATTGGCTTTTATCTACATCACACTGATATCTTCGCCACCATTGGGCGAGGCGGTACTGCGTACGGTGGCTCCTGCAAAAATTGACTTTGTCTCCATCATTACGCTGGTCGGAGGAACTGTCGGTGGCTACATCACTTTCGCGGGGGGGCATCGTCTGATTGATGCGGGGGTAAAGGGATTTAATGCTTTACCTACCGTCAATAGGAGTGCTATCATGGGGATATCTGTTGCTTCGCTGGTCCGGGTATGTTTATTTTTGGCTGCGCTGGGCGTGCTGAGCCAGGGTCTGCTGATCGAGGATGGTAATCCTACAGCTTCGGTCTTCCGGCTTGCTGCTGGCAACTTTGGTTATCGCCTGTTTGGGCTAGTGATGTTTGCCGCTTCAATTACATCGATTATCGGTTCGGCGTATACTTCCGTATCATTTATAAAAACATTCAGTGCACGGATCGCTAAAAATGAAAATTGGGTTATTATTGCCTTTATCTTGATTTCGACCATCATATTTGTTTCTGTAGGTAAACCCGTTCATTTATTGATTATCGCCGGTGCGGTAAATGGGATTATATTGCCCGTCTCGCTGACGGTGATGTTAATCGCAGCCTATAAGCCGGCAATTGTCGGTGTCTATAAACAACCGTTGATCCTCACGCTGATTGGCGTGACAATCGTTGTCCTAATGGCCTTTATGAGCCTGCGTGTGATGATGGATCTATAATTTTTTGGCGGTGCAACCGCAGATGTCAATATTTCCACCTAAATGACCGAAAATTACCCCTCGAAAAAGTAGCGGCATAACGATATTTGGTATAATAACTAAATATAAACCCAGCTGATGATAACTTTTATGAGGTCGATACTTTCGGGTATTGCTGTGTCTTTGGCACTATATGCTCCGGCACAGAACATAGATTTAAAAAACTGGCCCGAAGCGGCCAATCCCATGACCGTTGGCCGTTTGGTCGCGCAGCGTTTTGTCGAAAGTCCACATAACAGCTTTAAACCGCCGGCACCGCCCAAATCCATTACTTATCCTGAAGTATGTACCTGGTATGGGGCATTGAAGTTTGCGGAAATCTCTCAGGACAAAGCGCTGCTCGATAAGCTGACACAACGCTTTATGCCTTTTTTTGATACCGAGAAGCACCTGGTACCACGACCCTGGCATGTGGATTTTGCGGTGTTTGGAACGGTTCCCCTTGAACTTTTCCGGCAGACAAAAAACAAAACTTTTCGCGAGATGGGAATGCGTTTTGCCGATGCGCAATGGAGTATTCCTATTGATTCGCCCCAAACGGTGAAAGATTCCTACCAAAAGTTTCTGGACAAGGGGCTGACCTGGCAGACACGCTATTGGATAGATGACATGTACATGATCACCATGCTGCAATCCAAAGCATTTCAGGTGACCGGGAAGCGTAAATACATTGATCGTGCAGCACATGAAATGCTTGTCTACCTCGATACCATTCAAAAGGAAAACGGCCTTTTCTATCATGCCCCGGATGCCCCTTTCTTTTGGGGTAGGGGAAATGGCTGGATGGCAGCCGGGATGAGCGAATTGCTATCCGCTTTGCCCAAGGATAACCTCAATAGACCTGCCATTTTGGCCTCTTACAAAAAAATGATGGCCAGCCTCAAAAAATATCAACGTGAAGATGGCTTGTGGGGGCAACTGATCGATAGACCTGAATCCTGGGCAGAAACTTCGGGTTCGGCCATGTTTACCTATGCGCTGATCACAGGCGTGCGGAACGGCTGGCTTGATGCCAGTGAATATACGCCAATCGCACGTAAGGCTTGGTTGGCGCTGGTCGGGTATATCAATAAGGAAGGGGATATTGCCAATGTCTGTGAAGGGACAAACCGAAAAAATGATTATCAGTACTACCTGGATCGAAAACAAAAAACAGGTGATATGCATGGGCAGGCGCCAATACTCTGGTGCATATATGCCCTGTTAAAAAAATAACCATTATGGAAAAAATCCTGATTATCCTGTTGCTGTTGCTCTGTAGTCATGCAAAGGCACAGCCTATCCAATGGAAAGAACAATACCCCGGTGTATGGAAGGGCACCTTTGGTCAACCTGAAAAATACACCCTGCTGGGTGCTGCGGGTATTGAACCGCGCGCTTCGACGCTGGAACAGCTGCAGTCAACGGACTTCCCGCTGCCGAAAATGGAGGTTCATGCCGAACTGATTGACGGGAAAACCTATGTGCGGATGCCATTGACAAAAAATGAACAGATCTATGGTCTGGGACTGAATTTTCAGACCGTTCACCAGCGCGGCAAGATACTTAACTTGCATGTGGACCATTATGGCGGCAAGGACAACGGACGCACACACGCACCCGTTCCTTTCTATGTCTCCTCCAAGGGCTATGGTGTACTTGTTAATTCCGCACAGTATCTGACCTACTACGTGGGGACTGCTGTTCGTAAAGACGCGAAGGAGCCGGCAGAGGCCAAGGATCGCAATACCGATAAAAGCTGGAACTCGCGTCCTTATTCGGATGCGGTGGAGATCTATATCCCGGCAGCAGGTGTAGAGATCTACGTCTTTGCAGGTATCAATCCCTTGGATGCAATCAAACGGTATAATCTATTCTGCGGCGGTGGTACATTGCCACCACGATGGGGACTGGGATTTACACAGCGGATACAAAAACTCTATACGGCCGAAGAGGTACTCCATGAAGCCGACCAATTTGAAGAGCATGGTTTTCCGCTTGATTTCATTGGTCTTGAACCCGGATGGCAGTCGCGGGCCTATCCATGCACGTTTGAATGGGATAAAGGGCGTTTTCCGGATCCAGCTTCTTTGATCAGGAAATTGGCCACCAAGGGAATCCGTCTAAATCTTTGGACAAATCCGTATATCTCACCCGAAGCCGGGATCAGTAAGGCGATCGAACCTTATACGGGCTCTCATACGGTGTGGAATGGTACGGTACCAGATTTGAATCATCCCGAAGCCAAAAAAATCCTGGCTAAACAATTCATGGATGCGCAGCTCAACATTGGCGTCAGTGGTTATAAAATGGATGAAGTCGATGGTTACGATTATTATCTTTGGCCCGATATGGCCAAATTTCCATCGGGTATCAGTGGTATCCAGATGCGGCAGACCTATGGTGTACTCGCGCAGAAACTGACCGATAGTTTGTATAGAAGTCAGAATAAGCGCACCTATGGACTGGTACGCGCATCGAATGCCGGAGCCAATAATTTGCCCTATGTTATCTACAATGATTATTACAGTCACCAGGATTTTATCACGGCACTGGTCAATAGTGGATTTTGCGGCGTACTGTGGACGCCGGAAGTGCGGGGATCGAAAACAGGGCAGGAGTGGCTACGTCGCTTTCAGTCCGTTGTCTTTTCGCCAATGGCCATGATCAATGCCTGGTCCAGTGGGACAAAACCCTGGTCTTTTCCCGAAGTCGCTGACCAGGTGAAATATTATGCACAATTGCGGATGGAGCTGATGCCGTATTTATATTCCGAATTTGCAAAGTATCACTTTGAGGGTACGCCTCCTTTCCGGGCGATGGTATTGGAGGAAGGTTTTCAGGGGCAGTCCAAGGCGGTGCTGGGCAATCAGGATCTGGAAACAAATCCATATCTCGAAGCCGTCAGCAGGGAAGTCAAGGATCAGTATATGTGCGGTGAATATATACTGGTCGCGCCCTTATTCGTTGGAGAGTCATCCCGAAAAGTGTTGTTGCCAAAAGGTAATTGGTATGATTTCTATACAGGAAAATATGTGGGTAATGGAGAAGAGATCGTAGCCTCGCCGGATATGGACCGCATACCGGTCTACGTCAAAGATGGTGGTATTATACCCATGATGTGTAGCCGTTTACATGCGCCACTTTCAAATGAAAAGGTTGATTTGACCATCCGTCATTACGGGGAGAAAGAGGGAAGCTATCGGCTGTATGATGATGATGGTGTGAGCTTTGACTATGAAAAAGGAAGCTATGCCTGGCGTAGGGTGTTGGTCAAAAAAAATGAAAAAGGGAGTCTGAGTGGCGAAATATCCAAACCGCAGCAAGGAAAACCAAATACGTTTGGAAGGGTTCAATTTGAATTTATGACAAAATAGGAATAGTAAAACCGCTTGTCACTGATGGTGGAATCAGGTGCTTTTTTGGATAAAATGACCATTTTTTACTGCTAAAAAGAACAGAATTTACCCCCTTTGACAAGAGGAAGTACCCGATATTTGGGTAATAACGAATTATAAACAATAACCAAATAAGGAAATACGGGTTAGTCTGTCATTAGCTTCGGTCAATAGCGAAGCCGGGACGAAATGGGAGCATGATGGTCCGAATTCCATAGTATAGTAAATAACCAATTAATAAAAATCTAACTTATGATGAAAAGTATCACAAAAATGGGGTGCTTTGTACTCTGCCTATTTTTACTAATGGGCAGTATGGGCTTACCGCTCTTTGCCCAGCAGAATATCCGGATTTCAGGCAAAGTGAGCAACAGTAAAGGCGATGCGCTACAGGGGGTGAGCGTCCGTATTAAAGGAAAGAGTCAGGGAACGAGCACAGATGCCGCCGGGAAGTATCAGCTTGAGGCTGCTCCTACGAATATCCTCGTATTTAGTCAGGTCGGCATGAAAGAGGAGGAACGGGCCATTGGCAGCCAGCGACAGATTGATGTACAGTTGGTCGAAAGCGATAATGCCCTGGATGAGATCGTAGTGACCGGCTATGGTAGCGTCGCCAAAAAACGAGACCTGACCGGGGCAATATCTTCTGTCAGCGCAAAAAAAATTCAGGAAAGACAACCCATTAATCTATTTGATGCCTTACAGGGACAAGCGGCTGGTGTACTGATCGTTAACGATGGCGGTGGTGCTCCGGGGGCAACAGGATCCATACAGGTGCGGGGAACCTCAACATTGAATGGTGGCAACGGGCCTTTGTATCTGGTCGACGGTGTTATCAATCCGGATGGTGCAAACATTAACCCTACGGATATCGAAAATATCGAAGTGTTAAAAGATGCTGCATCTGCCTCAATCTATGGATCGCGTGCAGCAAATGGTGTTATTTTGATCACAACCAAGCGTGGTGCGGAAGGAAAACCGCTGATTAACGTCAATTACAACCACCTCTTTGGCCGTCTGGCACACTATATTCCGGTGAGTAATTCGGCTGAAGTGCGCGAGTTTAGAAACATACAGGGACAAAATAGCAATATAGACTCGCTAAATCCAAGCTTTAATGCGGATAATGATCTTCAAAAATTGCTTCTCGGCAATCTTGCGCAAAAGAAAGAGATCAAGTTGAGTATAGGTGGTGGCCAAAAAAATCTTCGTTATTACAGCAGTTTAAATTATCTGGATGATAAGTCCATTATCCTGAATAGCTATGCAAAGCGTTTGCAATCGCGGATCAATGTGGAGTATCAGGCTTCATCGAAACTGAGATACTCCAACAATATCTCCTTTGCCTGGCAAAAAGGCAATAGCATTCCAATTGCCAATACGGTTCGTGTCGTTATGGACAGACCGGCCTATTCGCTGATCTATTATCCTGATGGATCATTGACGAGTTATGTTGGATCTAAACGAAATCCGGTCGCCAATGCATTGTATGAACAAAATATTGACGAAACCTATTCTGGTCAATTTAATAACCAATTGGACTATCAGTTGACGAATGATCTCAAATTGACGACTTTGTTCAATGCGCGGTTGGATAACTTGCAAAATACAGGTTTTTCGCCTCGTTTTCTATCGGCCAATAAAGATCAGAACAATGGGTCGAATGAATTTACCAAGACTTTCTCCTGGGAATTCCAGGCATTTGCCAATTATAACAAAACATTCGCACAGGACCATAACGTATATGCCCTGTTGGGATTCAGTGCCGATCGTAGACGTTTCGATCGTTTCCATTCTGAATATCTGAACAGTGTAAACGAGGAGGTCCTGGTCACATTTCCGGATTATCTAACCTCATCGAAGACGTATACATCGGCGACTGCAAATGCGACAGCCTCGTTATTCAGCAGAGTTGGCTACAACTATAAAAGCCGCTATCTTCTGCAAGCTTCATATCGAAGAGATGGTTCCTCACGATTTGGACCGAGCAACAAATGGGGGAATTTTTTCTCGGGATCTGCCGCTTGGCGTTTTTCGGACGAAAATTTTATGAAATGGGCTAAACCGGCATTACAGGATGCTAAACTCAGATATAGTTTTGGACAGCTAGGAAATGATAAAATAGGGGATTACGAATCTTACGCCAAAGTAGCATTTGGTGGAAATTATAATGGTGTGGGGGGAGCTTCAATGACCCCGACATTAGGTAATTATTTGATCAAATGGGAAATGACCACGCAGAACAATGTGGGTTTGGATCTTACATTCCTCAATGGAAGATTGGGCTTTACGGCGGACTACTATGTGAAGACAACCACGGATCTCTTATATCCAAGAGAATTGCCAAAAGAAACCGGATACACAAAACTACAGGTAAATGTGGGATCAATCCGGACCCGCGGAATGGAGTTTGTCGTTAATGCCCGACCGATCGTTCAATCGAATTTTACCTGGGAAATCAATGGAAACATCTCCTTTGAGCGTGGCAAGGTCGTGAAACTCGCCGACGGCATTCCCTTCTTTCCGGGGAATAAATGGTATCTCGAAGAGGGAGGACGCATCGGTAATTTTTACGGATGGCGTAATCTCGGTGTATATGCTTGGGATGAGTCCAATGCCTACAACGACAACTGGGATAAACTGACCCTCGTACTTGATGACCAAGGAAAGCCATTGTATCGTGACGGTAAACCTGTTTATACATCAGACGGCCAAAATTACGAGGGTCCGGTGCATCATCTATATGCTCCCGACGGCAAGCTGAAGGGGGGCGATGCCGAGTGGTTCAACAACAAACGCGATAGCTTGATCAATGACGATGATCGCATGATCCTGGGAAATCCTACCCCTGATTTCTACTTTGGTTTTATGCAGACATTTACCTACAAACGCTTTTCTTTAAATGTGCTGTTCAATGGGGCCATCGGTGGAGAAGTGTATAATGCTTTGTTGCAACGCCAGAACTATCCTTCAAATACCGGAGCGGGGTCACCGGATATGGTATACAATGTATGGCGGAAACCGGGGGATGAGGCCAAGTATCCTTACTACCCTGAAAGAAATAACCGTGGAAATATGAAGACGAACCAAAACAGTCTGTACATCGAAGATGCTTCGTTTATTCGACTTGCCAGTGCACGTCTGGCCTATACGTTTAGTCCAAATTTGGCCAATAAATTGAAAATGAAAGGCCTTACAACCTATATCTATGGTACAAATCTATTGACCTGGACGAATTATAGAGGCTATGACCCTGAATTCAGCACAACGAATCCGTTGACACCGGGCGAGGACGATGGCCGTTATCCAAGAAGGAGAGAGTTTGGTTTCGGTGTAAATGTTAATTTTTAGAAGATTTCAATTATGTACAAAATAAAAATTTTAGCAGCATTACTTTTTTTAGGCACATTGGGTGGCTGCAACAAATTCCTTGACGAAAAGCCGCTTGCAGACGGGACATTGGATCAGCACTACAAAAATATGTACGATGTACAGGCTGCAATGGCCGGCATGTATAGTGCTTTTCAGCTGGAAATGGTCGGGAAGGAACAGTATACAGAGAAATATCTTTACTGGGGAGAATATCGGTCCGATAATTTCGATCGCTTTATTAGTTATACCAAGGACTATGTCGATGAAATTGTGTTGAACAGTATCACTCCTTCGAATGATTTTTCAGATTGGAGTGGCCTTTATACAACCATTGGGCGGGCGAATAACAACATCAAATATATCCCACAGGCGGCACAGTTGGATAGTCGGATAACAATGGCTATGCAAAATGATTATTTGGCCCAGAGCTATGCACTTCGCGCCATGTCTTACTTTTATATTGTCCGTGTCTGGGGTGACGCACCGATCTGGTTAGAACCCTACGAAGATGTGCAGCAACCTGCTGAAAGAGCGCGTGAACCGAAGGAGAAACTCCTAAAAGATGTAATTATTCCAGATCTGGAAAAAGCCTATTCATTGATTACCAAAGACGCCAGAAGCCCCTTGTGGACAATCGGTGAGGCTGGAATATGTGCGATTATGGCCGATGTATATATGTGGCAGGGAGATCATGAAAATGCGATCAAGTGGATAGAGAAATTATTCCTGGCAAAGTCGCCGACCAATGTCACTTATGCTGGTTTAAATGAAACCAATCTACAGGATGCAGCGACCTGGAAAACCATCTTTACAAATCCATCTTCCAGCAAAGAGACCATCTGGAGTATCCATTGGGATTACCTGAAAAATGGCTGTGCCTGCATGCAAACTTCCTGGACATCAAATAACAAACAGGTGATTGTGGATGAAGGGATCTGGACCAGCTGGTTTCTGCCACAGACAACAAGTACACCAAGTCCGGATATTCGGCCAAAACAGACCTTGGATGTTTATTTCGGTATGCCAAGCAATAAGCGGGATCGATTTATTAAATGGTATCCGACAGAAGCAAATCCAACCAAAGCGGATCCTTGGCCTGCAACAAATCAATTGCTTCCGGTCTATCTGACCATGTACCGCCTGAGTGACATTTATCTACTGTATGCCGAAGCCCTGAACGCAAGGGGCGACAGGGAAAAAGCCATTAAATACTTGAATTTTGTGCGCAAACGTGCTCAGCTTCCAGCATATGATGTGAGTGCACCTGAATTGGCAACCCCTTATGCACTGGAAACCGCAATTCTGAACGAGCGGCAGCTGGAGCTTTTCGGAGAAGGGAAAAGATGGTTCGACCTGGTCAGAACAAACCGTGTCAAGGTCGTGATGGACCCTATTCTGAAACGTAGACAAGAGGATGCCGGAAACCTGGAAATGCCGGGATTCTTGGACCCTAAAAATCGAGCTTACTGGCCATTGAATAGAAATGTTTTGAACTCCAATAGTTTGTTGGTTCAAAATCCGGGGTACACAGATTAATGCGGGAATTTAGAAAAGGAAATTATGAAAAGAAATTTTAACATCAAGTGGATACAAGTGGGAGTGATGCTCCTGACTTTACTGACAACTGGCTGTTCCCTTTTTGATATGGAATTGCAGGAAAATTACGATTATGAACATAAAACGCTCGATCCTAATATTGGCATTAGCGCGAGGAAGTTTTTAGAAAACCGTTCCTATGGAACCCCTGAAAATCCAACAGATACCGCCTTCAAATGGATGCGCATGGGTTTGGAATACGCCGGCATTGATCTGAATGAACTGGAAAAAGCAGATCGAACATTTATTTTTTTGCACAATGATGCCATTAAAATTTGGGATGTGAAGACAAAAAAGGTAACGGGTGGACTCTTTTTAGATTTTCCTATCGTGACAGGAGTAGATGGAACCGGAAAGCCACTGACCAAACCTGCGGCGAAATGGGAAGATTATAGCAAAGAGGATGTACGGAATTATTTTCTTTATCTCATCCTGCAAGGGAAATATAACTTCGCTGATCTGAGCATCGACAATGTGAAGGCAAAAACTTTATTGCCGGCAAATACTGTTGCCAGTAAAGGATCGCTGCTGGGCTACCTGAATGAGGGGAAAGGTTTTGATCAGGAGGGAGCCATGTATTTAAAGCTGGTGAACAATAGTGATCTGGCTCCGATTCAGATTAATAATAAAACAACCAATAGATCGGGGGGATATGGGGTAACGAACGGTGTGGTGCATGTTTACGGAGTAAAGGGAAACACCACTGTCTATCCTTTTATTTCCTTACAGTAAATTAAAGACCTTCGATAAACTTAAATATGAACGCAAAAAAAATGGTATTTGCTTCGCTCTCACTCTTATTGGTGATCGGGAGCAGCTGTGAGAAACCGGTTATGATCAACATGCAATTAAATGGTGTCGCCTGTGTGCAATGTCATACCATTCAATCTGCGGCCGATCTGCAGGCCCTAAGTCTGCATCCGGGTGATACGGTGATTATGAAATCGGGGCAATGGACAGACCAGGAATTGACCTTTGCCGCCCAGGGGACAAGTCAGCAGCCTATCGTGCTGATGGCTGAACAACCCGGCACAGTGATTCTGAAAGGTATGTCTTCCGTTAGTATTACGGGAAAATGGCTTGTGGTCAGCGGGCTGGTTTTCCAGAACGGATATACATCAGGCAAAAATGTCATTGATTTCACCTCATCTTCATCAAATTGCCGGTTAACAAATAGTGCTATTGTGGATTATAATCCACCTACGGCAACAACGGACTACCGCTGGGTTTCGATCAATGGCTCTAATCACCGTGTTGACCATTGCTATCTCAAAGGAAAATCCCATCAGGGCCCTACGATGGTGGTCTGGGGAACAAACAAAACCATGAAGCACCGGATAGACCATAATTTTTTTGGGAAGCGGGCAGAACTGGCCAATAATGGCGGCGAAACTATCCGTATCGGAACGAGTGACTGGTCCATGACCAATGCATATACGACGATCGAGGATAATATCTTTCAGCGTTGCAATGGTGAGATGGAAATTATCTCAAATAAAATGGGCGCTGATACCATTCGCAATAATTTCTTCCACGAGAGTCAGGGGACGTTGTGCCTGAGACATGGAAACGGTTCTGCCGTCTATGGAAACTATTTTGTCGGTAATGGTAATAGCGCCGCCGGAGGAATCCGTATCATCGGTGAGGATCATATTGTTTACAATAATTATTTCCAGCATATGTCGGGAACGGGACAAAAAGCACCCTTGGTTTTAATGGATGGGGTACCTAATTCACCATTAAGCGGTTACTATCAAGTAAAACGTGTGAAGGTGGTGGCCAATACCATGATTAAATGTAAACAGTCATTTGATATCGGTTCGGGGAAAGGGGGGAGCAGCCGTACCTTGCCACCGACAGATGGACATATCGCCAATAATGTGGTGTCGCAAGTAGCGACTTCAACCATGCTGACCTTTACAGATCAACCCATTAATTTTACCTATCAGGGAAATATCGTCTATGACGTGCCGACGAGCCAACAGCTTCCGGCGGGCTTTACACGTCAGAATCCACAGTATACATTGACCGCTGAGGGAATCTATGAACCGACCGGAAATAGCCCGGTACTGGGTGCATTTGTAGGTAACTATCCTTTCGCGGCAGCAGCCGATGCCGGAGCTCCGAAACTGGACAACAAACACCGTGATCTTCTGAAAGCACAAAATATCGGTCCGGGATTTATGACCGGATTGGGAAATAGTTTGGTTATTAATCCTTAAATGATCCTAAAAATTTTCTCCCACTTTTTTCTTTTGTGCAAGGGAATTTAACTTGGTGGATTTTGCGGGATGGATTTGTCAATCCGCGCTGCATCATTGCATTTTCCCCATCTAAAAGTATGAAACAAACCGATGACTGTTCGGTTTTTCCACGTGGGGAAATCAAACAGTCCATCGACTGAACGAAAAACTCCCCTGACTGCAACAAGCAGTCAGGGGAGTTTTTCATTCAGTTACCCGGGAAGATGAGACAAGCACGCGTTTGTTTCATTTTTCCACGAGGGGAAATCAAAGTTCCATTGCTTTGTTTGTAGCAGTCATAGGACTTCGCGAAACTTCCATGAGACTGGATCGCAATTTTACTGTGCGAAACCGATCATTTACTATACTTTTTGACAGGTTTTGGAGAATGCTTTTTTCGGTATTCTTTATAATTTCCATGTTTTTCGTATTCCAGTGTACCTTCCTGACAGTAGCTGCTGAGATAAACAGAAAATTTATTGCTTTGCTCTTTGTTTGCATTCAGCTGTTGGATGATATCAGAAACACGACGGGGGATTTCGAAAAAATTGGAATTGTAAACAAGATCATCCAGTTCTTTCGTCATTTCGATGCGGCGCTTTGACTCAGGCGGGATATTGTAGAGCGGCGTTAAATCTATTTCTTTTTTGAATATGGTATGTGGTTGAATGTTCAAAGCACGGCAGATCAGGATAAAGTTATTCAGCGAGGCGCCTTTTCCTCTTTCAACAGCCGCTATTGTATTGGTCGTTAATCCCGTCATATTGGCTACATCTTTCAGGGTGTAGTATATTTTCTCACGTTGAATACGCAATTGCTCACCAATTTCCTCAAGTATTTGCTCATTAATATCTCCCATATACAAATGGAAAACTTATTTGCGCATTTTTAGAATAAATAAATTTTAATTTTATTTGCGCAAATAAATATTTGTTTTTATATTTGTTTCAACGAGAGCCGATAAAAAATATGAGAGGCAACAACAGCCTTGGAGAGAAGGTTGAATCTGTTGTTTATGACTAAAATCTAATGAATGAGAAAGTTAAGTTTTAAAAATATTGCAAAGTCACCAGAATAAAATTGATTTCAATTTTATAGACTTGTATCTAGCATCCTATGTTGATAACCCCTATTATTGACTTGTAACTGCCATTCAAAGCATAGGATTAATAAAAAATAAAATATTTGAATCGTTGAAATAGACTCCTTACTGAGTTTATTTTAAAGCTGTTTTTGCGCAAAAATAACATAATTATTTTGCGTGAGGGATGTTCTTTGACTTATTGGTATTGAAAAAGGAGAATATAAAAATATAGGCTGATCGGATGTTTTGCTGATCGGTTTGATGATGATAAGAGGCATCTTGTTATGCCGTAGGGTGAGCGCAGTGGCGACTCACTGAATACCCTTTTTTAATAAAGATGTTGGGATCATCAATTGTTCGTTGATCTAGATTTAAATCTATGTTGTTGATAACCTCCAAATGAGGGGTTTCCACAACTTTTTAAATAGGGTCTGCTGATAAAGTCAGGCAGTCTCTATAATAGTTTAAAATTAATTGCTAAAGGTAATACAGCGGTTATCGTACTAGGGGGGCTAATCGGGTCAACTTTACGTCCGACATGGGATAGTTGTGAACCGATAGACCCTGTCGGCTGGCATTTTGGCTAAAAAACGATGTTTGACGGCAATGGAGCCCTGTTTTTTGGTGAGTGTTTGCTTACCGTTTCGTATACGTTTTGCTCCAAAACGTATACGTTTTTCCTCATTTCGTATACGTTTTGAAGTGATTTGCATACGAAATGAAACAAAATGGAACTGTAATGGAGCGTCCTGTATCCTTTTTGGGCCAAACCGTAAGCATGCTGTCGCACAACGGGTCCGTTTTGTACGGGAACGACAGCGCGCTGAAGCAACTTAGTTCTGTTTCGACCTATAACGTTTGCGATTTACGCCAAGATAGCTGCAATTTGTCGCAACTTATATACAGTCCGGGGCATTTCTATTGCGAGTTGGAGCAGAACGATCCGAAGATATGCCATCATGCCTTTGATTCGATATAAAGCGCATGCATTTTTTGGTAAAATAGCTTCTTTATATGTAGACAATTGTTGCCACTGGCTTGTCGGCGAGAACAATCCAGCGGTTGCTGAGATCCAGATGATGTTGATGATCTCGAAATGTAGGGTATACACAGCAATATCCTCCTTATACAACAACCCCTTCTCCATGTTGATGACCTCAAAAAGTGGGGTATATACAACTGGAATGCTTATGATATCAGCACTTGCAAGATGTTGATGATCCCAAAATGTAGGGTATACACAACTTAAATAATTGGGATATACAACTTCTTCAAGGATGTTGATGATCTCAAAATGTAGGGTATACACAACACGAGCATTCGATATATTTAATCTGAGTTTGATGTTGATGACCTCAAAAAGTAGGGTATACACAACTGGAATGCTTATGATATCAGCACTTGCAAGATGTTGATGATCTCAAAATGTTGGGTATACACAACAAATATCATTCACATTATCTTTATTGGATTGATGTTAAAGATCTCAAATGTAGTGTATATGCAACAGAGTCTTGCGCCTGTGTTTTCTGATGCCGGATGTTGGCGATATGAAAAAAAAGTAGGGTGGTAACAACTCGTTTTACATAACTAAATGGGTTAGGTAATGTGGGATTTAAGTTTTATTGATAAACTAAACGAAATTATATATAGAGGCATCTTGTTATGCCGTAGGGTGAGCGCCAGGGCGACTCACTGAATACCCTTTTTTATAAAGATGTTGGTTAAAATTGATGCTATGTTATTGATTATTATTATGATACTAGAAGGTAGGATGTTGATGACCTCAAAAAGTAGGGTATACACAACTTAACGCTAACCTTTATCATTTAATTGGTGATGTTGATGACCTCAAAAAGTAGGGTATACACAACTTAGGGGCTAGATTATTCGGTATAATTTTGATGTTGATGACCTCAAAAAGTAGGGTATACACAACAGTGCTCTATTCAAGCGTTCACAACTTAAGATGTTGATGACCTCAAAAAGAGGGTATAAACAACTAAGTCTTGTTTGTGAAACTTGAGAAATTTGATGTTGATTATATGCAATTAGCGTATGGCTGCTACCGCAATTAATTCCCTTGGGTAATATGTGAAAAGTAAGAAAATTTTCAAAATTATATAGAGGCATCTTGTTATGCCGTAGGGTGCGCGCAATGGCGACTCACTGAATACCTTTTTAAAAAAGATGTTGGTTAACATTGATGCTATGTTATTGAGTATTATTACGATACTAGAAAGTAGGATGTTGATGACCTCAAAAAGTAGGGTATACACAATTCCCACCAATAATCACGTAGTTTCTCATTTGATGTTGATGATCTCAAAGTGTGGGGTATACACAACTAGCGCATGGGCTACTACTGTTTCTTTGAGTGATATTAGAATTTTCAAAATTATATATTGAGGCATCTTGTTATGCCGTAGGGTGAGCGCCAGGGCGACTCACTGAATACCCTTTTCTATAAAGATGTTGGTTAAAATTGATGCTATGTTATTGATTATTATTATGATACTAGAAGGTAGGATGTTGATGACCTCAAAAAGTAGGGTATATACAGCGGTTAATAATAAATTTAATTGCTCTAGATGTTGACGATCTCAAAAAGTAGGGTATACACAACTGTCCCTGTAGTATGTATTAAGGAATTCTGGATGTTGATGATCTCAAAAAGTAGGGTATACACAACTCCAAGCTTTTGAAACCAAATATTTTCTTTGATGTTGATGATCTAAAATGTAGGGTATACACAACATTATAAATTCTATCAAATCTTTTTGAGAAGATGTTGATGACCTCAAAAAGTAGGGTATACACAACGAGTTTAGAAATCTTAAGATAAACTGTCCGATGTTGATGATCTCAAAATGTAGGGTATATACAATAACGAGTTATGAAAAAACAATCTGATAGAGCGCTATACCATAGCCATCAAAACTATTGTAATCTTCAAAACTCTAATCCAACTCAATACCAATAAGTTTTTATAACCATGTAACGATTTACACTTACCCGGCTTCGGTTTCCATAAAATCCGTCAAGTTCCGCCGGAGCCGTGGTAAGTTGCTGATATATTGCTAACCATAAAAACGAATTATGAAACTACTTTTACTAAACAAGGACATTAAAACGGCTATTGAACACCTGCACAATGGGCATGAAAAGGGACTTAAATTTTTCTACCAAAAATTTTACGAACATTTCTTTTTCCGTGCACATCGCGCCACAGATGATGAATGTGCTGGAGAAAGTATTGCGCAGGAAGCATTCCTAAGGCTTTGGCTGTTCCGCGAAAATGTGCATTCCGAATCGGAGGTCTTCGAGTTTCTGAAAGTCCAGGTAAAGTCTGCCATTCAGGCTTTTTATCAAAAATCGCGCAATAGATTTCACCGAAGCTTACTCCGCCTCGATAGCATCGAGGATTATCAGGAGTTTATGCTGGGCTATGAACTGGAAGAGGAAAGCGAAGCCGATCTGCTCTATATCGAACAACTGGAATTGGAGAAGAAAAAGAAGATGGATCAAATTAATGCTATTCTGCCTAATCTCAACAGCGATCAACAACTCTTTATCCGTCTTTGCCTAAAATATAGTTTTAATTATGAACGTATCGCTTACTATATGGGGAACATCTCAGATTATGAGGTTGGTCTACATATGGAGAAAACAATCGAATACCTGCGTTCTATTATTCATAGTGAAGAGAAAATGCAGCTGATGGCTAAACCTGTCGAATTTAAATTAAATGACGAAATGACCGAAGAGGAGGCTGAGGTCTTCCGCATGCGCTATGAATTGCAGTATTCCTTTGACAAGATTTCAGAAGCTTTACAATTGGACGGGGGGCAGGTGCGCACATTATTTATTAATGCGCATGCAAAAATTAAATCTGCTAAGAAAACGGCATAACTAAATATAAAAAGATATGGCAGCTGATACAATGGTATTGACCCGCAAAATACAGGTTTTTGTTGATTGTGATGATAAAGAAAAACGATCGGGGTATTTTAAACAGCTCTTTGAATGGCAGGATCTTGTCTTCCGTGGTGCGAATATGGTCATCACCCACCAATATGTACAGGAGAACTTGAAAGATCTGATTTACCTACAAGAAGATGTTAAAATCAAACTGGCCGATCAGGCGAAAGATCCAGAAGGTGTATTGAATACTTCACGGATGAATACAACTTATCGCCTGCTTTCCAGCTATTTCAAAGGGCGTATCCCGACGGATATCTTGTCCCAAATAAACACGGCCTTAATCAAATATTTTCAGGCGGATCGCCTCTCATACTGGAAAGGTGAAAAATCGCTCCGCAATTATAAAAAGGATATGCCTATTCCCTTTTCTGGTAGACAAATTAACTTGAGTAAAGATGAGAATAATAGAGATTTTAAATTCACACTATTCAAAATACCGTTTCGGACATACCTCGGTAAAGACCGATCGGATAAAAAGGTGTTGCTCCAACGTGCACTGGTTGGACAGATCAAAATCTGTAGCAGCGCAATCAAAATTGTCAAAGGCAAGATTTTTCTCCTTCTTGCACTCGAGCTTCCAAAAAAAATCCAAGAACTAAAGGATAACGTTATCGCCGAAGCATCACTTTCCATCGAACATCCCATAGCGGTAACTATCGGTAAGGAGTCCTTTCAGATCGGCAATAAAGAGGAATTTACTTACCGCCGTATGGCTATCCAAGCAGCGCGACATCGCTTACAAAAGGCTGCCGCATTTGATAAAGGTGGTCGTGGGCGTAAGCGGAAAATGAAAAGCTTGGAACACTACAATGAAAAGGAGAAAAATTACGTAGATACCAAACTCCACCTGTATAGCCGTAGATTAATTGAGCTTTGTGTGAAAGCACAAGCGGGTACCCTCTTGCTGGTCAACCAATCCAATAAGGAGGAAATGGCCAAAGGTGATGAATTCTTGTTGCGAAACTGGAGCTACTACGGCCTTATCGAAAAGATTAAATACAAAGCGAAGATGGTCGGCATTAACATTATTATCGAATAAATTACTCTAATTTTTTTCCTCTATAATATTCATTCCAGCTATCCTTCGCATAACCTTTGCCCAAATATTCAAATGTAAAAGCAGTTGCATCTTTTATCTCCCGACCAAAATAATAGACTTTCCAGCTATCCTTGCTGTATCCGTCGCCAAGAAGAACAAAGCTTGGAGCGGATACATCTTTTATTTGATTACCTCTATAATAGACATTCCAGCTATCTTTAGCGTATCCTTCATCCAGTACTTTAAAGCTGGGCGCGGAGACGTCTTTAATTTTAACACCCCGATAATAGGCATTCCAACTATCCTTGGCATACCCCCAACCAAGTGATTGGAATGAATGTGGCGATACATCCTTGATCTTAATGCCACGATAATAGGCATTCCAGTTGTCTCTTGCATAAGCATTACCTAGGTCTTTGAAAGATCCTGCATCGACATCTTCGACCATCTTATCCCTGTAGAAAATCCGGTTGCCTATGCTGACATAATCATTTTCTCTGTCATGCCGAAAGGTCGTCTGAGACGTAGGTCTTTTATTGTCCCCAATGTGTTGAGCGATACTTTTCTCCATTATACATAGCAATGCAAAGGAAATAACAAGCATATTTTTTAAGTGGATAAAGACCATAATTTATTCTGTTTTGTATTATAATATTAATATTGAACCTCTACCTTATGACCGAAATAATTCACCGAAGGTTTAATCATTCTATCGCTTAATTTTTAATAATATTCATCCATTTCAAAGGAAGCGATTTTGGAATGTCCATATTTTTTTGTATATTGCTGGTTATGAGTTTTAAAGAAAAATTAGAGAACTGGCGCACGTCAATCAATCGCGCCGGTAGTGGTGAGGAATTGTATATTTTGCTTTTGAACTACAAAAAGTTTATCAATAAAAATTGGATGGACGATTTTGGCGATCCGGGTAACTGGAAATCAGAGCTAAATCAGGTCATCAGCAAAGTAAGAAAGAAAGTGGATGTAGCAGACATTCGAAATTGTGAGGATCTGTCGTCTTACCAAGACGATGCCCGACAGACTGCACATTCGCTCAATAATACCTTAAAATATCACCACTCATTGACAAAAGGGTAGGCTAGGCCCAATCATGGTCGGAAGAAATTCCGGCCATTTTTTATGTTTTAAAAAATAGCCCTGGATCTCCGCCGCATTGGACAACGATCATGGCAATAGCAAGGTCTCTTACTTCCAATGCAAATCTCCTTTTGGCGGTTTTATACCCTATGTTGTTTGCTTTTTTATAGATGAGTACCAACATGGCAACGATTAAGGTCATGTATAACATTACCTGTATACCGTTTTTGTTAAGTGATATCAGATTGCTTGCATTGAGTTCCTGTTTGATGAATCGAAAAAAGACCTCTATGTCCCAACGTCTTCTGTATGCCTGGGAAATCTCTGCTGCTGAGCTTTGGAAGTCATTGGTCAATAACCAATACTCCTTCTGATCTTCCCCCTTGCTCTTAACTATTACAAGCCTAAAAGGGGTATCTACCAATTCTTCGCTATAATATTTTTTACCGTTTTTATTGATGGGGATACCGGTATAGAGCTGGACCTTACGGTCGCTGACTAGGAGAGATTCACCCAGATCGAGTTTCATGCCCTCGGTAATAAATGAGTCCAGTTCGACCAGTTTCCTGTTTTCCTTTGCCCTGCAGAGAAAGGTGATCTTCTCCTTGCTGAAAGCAGCTATCGTTCTGGTTGATTGCAACCCTCTGTCCATCACATAGATATTTTGGTGGCCGGGGTCTTTTTTCACATGCTCCCTGACAACCTGCGGCAACGCATTATCTTCGTTTACATAGTCGGGACTAGTGAATACAGTTGAATGACAGGGTAAAACACCGTCAAAGGCAATACTATATTTTACCGCCTTTTTACCACTTTTGTTATCGATGCCTTCCATGAGCTTACCAAACACTTTCACTGACCATGGAGCTGTCTACCCTGATCAGGTTGTTCTTCTTTCTCTCTGTTGATGTATATGCCCTGGAAAACTGCTCATAGATACAATCATATATCTGCTTAAAATAGTCAGGATCAACTTTGGACAGTCGCTCAGAAATAGAACTCCTGCGTATAGTCTCACTTTCATCAAGATTGAAAAGCATCTTAAAGACAGAATCATTAAACGTATCTTCCAGTGTCCGCTGGCTCAGCCTGTCATTGTCCAGAATACCGTAGAGCAGTAAATAGAACAGCTTATTGCCCTGCAGAACTTTTGCGTAATGGTCGATTCGGGTATTAAGCGATAAATTTGACAAAAGCGCTTCGGGAATGAAACCAAGTAGTTGTTTTACGGTGACGTTGTGACTCTTAAATATTGCCATACCTTGTTGATTATCAACCTTTAAGATACAAATAATAAATAGGAAAAACAATATAAATTATTGATTATCAAATATTTAAACTGTGAAAATTAACACTTTTAAAACAAAAAAGTCGGAAGAAAAATCTTCCGACCATGACTAGGCTAGGCCTACCTTTTTTTTGCTCGCCTAACCTCCTTCGCTTAACTTATTCGCAATCGAATAGATTCTTGTTTTTTTAATATGTTTTAATGTGGCTATAATTCAGTGAGTTATTGCACCGCATTATTCAATTTATTTAAAAAATTATTTGGATGGAATAAATACATTTTATACATTTGACTAATAACTAGTATAGAGTAGTATAGAATAGTTGTTTTAAGGGAGCCACTATTCTGTTTTAAACCTTGTATAATAACCAATAATAACCATCTTATCTATGTTTGTGAATTCTATTAACTTTATTAAAAAAGCTGGGTTATTCCTACTTTTCATTGCTTTGGCAATGACTAAAGGATATGCTCAGGAACAGCTTCGGAAGCTTTCTGGAACTGTTGTTGATACTTTGGGAGCGGGAATTGCCGGTGTGAGCATTGTAGCCACGGAGGGGAGGGCAGGTGCGACAAAGACCGATGCACAGGGAAAGTTTCAACTGGATGTTTCAACTGGAAATGTGCTCAAATTTTCCATAGTGGGGTATCAGCAGCAATTCCTGACAGTGCAACCTAATCAGCTTACTGTTACAATACACATGAAGTCGACAAGCAACGAAATTGGCGAAGTTGTTGTCACGGCAATGGGGCAAAAGCAGCGACGGGAAGCAATTGTAGGTGCTGTTACTTCCGTTAGGCCGGGTGATCTGAAGGTGCCGGCTAGTAATCTGACCAATGCGTTGGCGGGAAAAGTTGCTGGCGTAATAGCCTTTCAGCCAAGTGGCCAACCGGGACAGGACAATTCAAATTTTTTTATCCGCGGTGTTACAACCTTTGGCTATAAAAAGGATCCCTTAATTTTGATTGATAACGTAGAGATGACCAGTTCAGATCTGGCGCGGTTGCAGGTTGATGATATCGAAAGTTTTTCGATTTTGAAAGATGCAAGTTCTACGGCTTTGTATGGTGCCCGGGGAGGTAATGGTGTTATTCTAGTAAAGACAAAAGAGGGCAAGAGCGGGAGAGCCAAAATAGATGTCAGGTTAGAACGTTCCGCTTCGGAATCTGTTAAAAATTTGCAGCTCGCCGATCCGATTACCTATATGAAGTTGTACAATGAAGCGACTTTAACGCGAAACCCGTCAGCGGTACCGCTTTATACGCCCAACAAAATTATGAATACACAGGCCTCCATGGAGGGAGCGCCAGGGAGTAATCCATTTGTCTATCCTGCGGTAAACTGGATGGATATGCTGTTTAAAAAACGCACAAGTACCGAGCGGGCAAATCTAAATGTTTCTGGTGGAGGTGGCGTCGCCCGTTATTATATCGCAGGTTCATATTCGAACGATGCCGGAATTTTGAAGACGGATATCAGAAATAACAACAATAACAACGTGAGCTTTAAAAACTATCAGCTCCGTTCCAATGTCAATATTGATCTGACAAAAAGCACGGAACTCGTTGTTCGTCTTTCTGGAAATTTCAATGAGTATAGAGGGCCGATGACCAATGATCCCTCTTTTGCTACCGATCTCTATAATATCGCGATGCATACTAGCCCGGTGGATTTTCCGGCCTTTTATGAACCCGATGCTGCCAATGCCGGCGTACAACATATCCTTTTTGGAAATAATACCGACGCAACTGTTTTGCCCGATGGGAGTACATTACCTTCATCATCGACGGATGTAAAGAACATTAATCCCTATGCTGCTTTACTAAGGGGCAACAGAAGATTTTCGGAATCAAGGATGCTGGCCCAATTGGAGCTGAACCAAAAATTGGATTTTATTACAAAAGGTCTGAATTTCAGAAGTATATTTAGCACGAATAGGTATGCGCGATTTGAGTCCGAACTGGCCTATGCACCTTATTTTTACAATGTAAAGTCTTACGATAAAGCCAGTAACCAATATACCTTGAACTGGATAAATAATAAACCGGACCAGGCGCGGGAATATTTGAATTACTATGCCGGAGCGAGCACACTCAATACATTTTTATATTTACAGGGTGTATTGGATTATGCCGCTGATCTGAATGAAAATCACAACATTAGTGCAGCGCTGATAGGAACACAACAACAGCAGTTAAATGCGAACGCGAAGACTTTGTTCACCTCGCTGCCCTATCGAAATTTAGGCTTATCCGGACGTGCGACCTATGCCTACAAAAGTAGGTATTTCCTGGAGTTCAACTTCGGTTATAACGGTTCTGAACGCTTTTCGGAAAATCATAGATATGGGTTCTTTCCGACAATGGGGGCATCATGGATTATATCTGATGAAAAGTTCTATGGCCATTTTTCCAATGTGATCAACCGAATGAAACTAAGAGGTAGCTACGGTTTGGTCGGAAATGATGCAATTAGTGACCGAAGGTTCTTCTATCTATCTGATGTAAACTTAAACGGTGGCAATCCAGCATACTTTGGAATAAATAATGGCTACTCGCATAATGGTGTAACAATCAATAACTATGAAAATAGAGATGTAACATGGGAAATTTCGAGACAGATCAATTTGGGATTGGAGCTCACCTTCCTGAAAAATATTAAGCTGATTACCGAGGTCTATAAAAACTATAAATCTGATATTCTCCAAGATCGTGCTAACATTCCGACAACAATGGGTTTAGAGGCCGGTATAAACGCAAATATTGGAAAGGTGGAGTCTCAGGGAATTGAATTCTCTTTGGACGGAAAACACAACTTTAGCAATGACCTGTGGATCTCCTCCATTGCAAATTTTACATTCGCCAAAAACAAATATACCCAGTATGAAGAACCTGATTACAATGAAAAATACAGACTGCATACCGGCGTGGCAATAAATAGAAATTATGGTTATATCGCCGAGCGCTTATTTGTCGATGATACAGAAGCACAGAATTCACCGACTCAAATTTTCAGTAGCAATGGAATTGCACCGAGAGGTGGTGATATTAAATATCGTGACTTAAATGGGGATGGCGTTGTTGATGGTAAGGATCAAACCTGGTTCGGTAACCCTACCGTACCGGAGATCGTGTATGGTTTCGGTTTATCCTCAGGATATAAGAATTTTGATCTTAGCGTATTTTTTCAGGGACAGGCACGGGTGTCTTTCGTTATCGATCCAGCACGCACAAGCCCATTTATCAAAAGTCCTGACTCCTGGTTACCGGGAAATACGCAGGTGATCCAACAGTATGCAGATGACCATTGGTCTGAAGATAACCAAAATCTATATGCCTTATACCCAAGATTGGGTACAAATGGTGCGGAGATAGAAAATAACCGCCAAAACAGCACATGGTGGCTGCGTGATGGTAGTTTTATCCGGATGAAATCCTTAGAGTTTGGCTATAGATTCCCGACAAAATTACTTAACAGAATTAAAGTCAGGAATTTGCGTGTCTATTTTAGCGGACTGAATCTATTGACCTGGAGTCCCTTCAAAATGTGGGATCCCGAGCTGGGAGGAAATGGATTTGCCTATCCGCTACAGAAAGTATATAACCTCGGAATCAATCTGGGTATATAAATCTTTTATTATAATGAATTAACACATGAAGACATCATATTCAAAATTTTTATACATGGCTGTCCTGATTATTTCGACAGTGTCATGTAAGAAGTACCTGAATGTCACACCGGACAATGTCGGTACAATAGATTATGCTTTTAGAAATCGTAACGAGGCTGAA
Organism: Sphingobacterium sp. DR205; assembly: GCF_011064245.1. NCBI lineage: Bacteria > Pseudomonadati > Bacteroidota > Sphingobacteriia > Sphingobacteriales > Sphingobacteriaceae > Sphingobacterium > Sphingobacterium sp. DR205. The sequence continues at coordinate 1,526,665 of NZ_CP049333.1, forward strand.
AATTATCTGTTCACCTGCTACTCAACGCTACAACAGATGAATACGCCTTGGCTGGACGCTGGTTTTTCTACTTCCGGGGAGATAATCTATCCTGCACCCAATGAAATAAATGACAATCAAGGACTTAACCCCGTAGGGTTTAATATCATGAGAGGTACGCAGAATGCAGGAAAACCGGGGCTGAATTACTGGGATGGCACCGAGGGAGGGCAAGCTATTTTTAAAGCAATAAGACGTTGCAACACGATGCTTGAGAACATTGATAAGCCCATAGACCTCGGCGAATCGGAAAAGAAAAGATGGATTGCGGAAACGAAGTTTCTGAAAGCTTATTATCATTTCTACCTGTTTAGAATGTATGGACCTATTCCTATTATTGATGTCAACCTTCCAATAAATAGTTCGATCGAAGACGTTAAAGTGAAACGGGCGCCAGTAGATTCGGTCGTGAACTACATGGTGCGTTTAATTGATGAAGCTATTCCAAATCTGCCTATTCAGATCCAGAATCCACAACTGGAATTGGGGCGGATCACAGGACTTATAGCACTTTCCGTCAAAGCACAGATATTAACAACTGCTGCTAGTCCATTATTTAATGGAAATCCTGATTACATTGGCTTTAGCAATAAAGACGGACAACCTCTGTTTAATCAGGCAAAAGATAATACCAAATGGGACCGTGCGGCCCAAGCTTGTTCCGAAGCGCTCAATGCTTGCCTTGCCAATGGTCTGCGTTTGCACACGTTCACACCAACAGCAGCGATGCCCGCAAATCTTCCAAAAGAATTAAAGGATGTTTTGACCATGCAAACGGCCATTACTGAAAAATGGGAATTGAACACTGAATTAATATGGGGGTTGAATCCTGTCTTTGGGTTTGGCCTACAAGAACGTTTTATTCCACGTCTATCTGCCGCTTCAGCAACCAATTTAAGTAGTGCCCAAGGCACGCTTTCTGTTCCGATTGCTCAGCAGGAGCTATTTTATACTGCGAATGGACTCCCAATTGAGGAAGACAAAACTTGGGATTATAGGAATAGGTATGCCCTGAAAACTGCAACAGCTACCGATCAATATCATGTACACAATGGTTATGAAACTGTCGCAGCCCATTTTAAGCGTGAGCCTCGGTTCTATGCTGCGATAGCTTTTGATGGCGGTGTATGGTATGGAAACGGTGAATTAAATAATCCTACAAATGCATTTTATGTGCAGGCGAAAGGAACGACAAGTTATGCCGGACCTAAAGATCAATCACATACCAATATCACTGGGTATTGGGTCAAAAAGTTGGTGAATTATCTGACGGTGTATGGTACCCAGATGACTTATGAAAATTTTCATTTTCCGTTGATGCGGCTTTCCGATCTCTATTTGATGTATGCAGAGGTTTTAAATGAACAAGGTAAAAACTATAGTGAAGTATTGCCTTACATTGATATTGTCAGGGCCAGAGCCAATATACCCGCTATCGAGGACGCGTATACACCCGCCTTGTCTACTAACCCATCAAAATATACGACACAATCTGGCCTACGTCAGATCATTCATCAGGAACGAAGAATTGAACTTGCCTTTGAATGTGTGCCGGGATGGGATTTGCGTCGCTGGAAAGAATTGCAGGGTGTTATGAGTAAGCCTATACAAGGCTGGAATATATACAATGAGCAATCCGTCAATTATTATCGCCCATTGACCTTATTCGTTCCGGTATTTAGTGCGAAGAACTATTTGTGGCCAATTAATTCGGATAATTTTCCTGTAAATAATAATCTGGTTCAGAATCCTTTGTGGTAATAGTAAACTTAGTTATGATAAATATAAAAAAATATACTCTTCCTTTATTTCTCCTTATAATGGTATCTATTATAAGCAGCTGTAAGAAAAACAACGGCTTTAACGCTGTTATTTCGGAAGATACAAGCAAGCCTTTACCTGTTAGTAACGTTAAGGTTGATAACTTTACAGGCGGAGCCAATATTACCTATAACCTCCCCAATTCGCCAAACATATTATATGTGTTAGCCAAATACCGGGTGAACGACAACCTAGTACGGGAAACTAAATCTTCTTATTATAAAGACACGGTAGTTGTGGAGGGATTTGCGAAAGAACAACCTTATGAGGTTACGTTATACACCGTAACTAGAGCTAATATTATGTCAGATCCTGTTACTGTCACCGTAAACCCCAAGATACCCGCTTATCTCGAAACTCGTCCATCACTTGTGCTGTCACCAGATTTTTCCGGAGTTAATATTACAGGCAATAACCCTTCGGGCAAGCAGATCAGTATCGTTTTGTTAAGTTTCAATAAGAATACTGGCCTAATGGAAATCGAAGACCAGTTTGTTACTAAAAACACTAAAATAGATCATTCGGTATTTGGATTTAATGCCGTTGAACGCAGATTTGCAGTGTATGTTGCTGACCGTTGGGGAAACCTTTCAGATACATTACAGACTTCCCTGACCCCATTGTTTGAGGAGGCAATGGATAAAAATAAATTCAGCACACTGAATTTGAGCACAGATACGCCAATAGATTTTAATTGGCAGGTGCAGAATCTGTGGGATGGCCGGGCAGATGGTAGCGGGTGGCACACAAAGTTCGGTGAGCCTCTTCCTTATTCCTGCAGTTTTGGCATCGGAAAAACATACAAACTGAGTCGCTTTGTGTTGTTTGAAAGAACAGGATCGCAGTATACGTATAAGTATGCCAATCCTAAAGAGTTTTCTTTGTGGGGGACTAACGCGGCGATACCGGATAACGTGAAGTTACCTGTACGTGCAGATGAAGGTACGGTCATTGGCAATTGGGTAAATTTAGGAAATTTCGTTTTTCCTGATCCACCATCCGGAAATGCACCGGCCAATTCTACTGCGGCAGATGAAGATTTTGTCAAGCAAGGAGTAAGTTTTAGAGTACCATTTGGCGCTCCTCCAGTTAAATATCTACGAATAGCCGTGTCAACGGTCTGGGGAAGGGAGGCCGGTGCGCATTTGATGGAGGTAACACCTTATGGAACACCTGAATAGTGAAATTTATCAAGGAAACAAACAATGAAAAATAATTTAACTACTTTAATCTGTTGCTTACTTGCATTGCTCGCAAGTTGTAGCAAACAACAGACAGATTTCAGGGACTTATTGGGGGGACATGAAATTGTTTATACCGGTCTGGTTGGTCAGGTGATTGAAAAACCCGGAAATCTGCGGACAATATTGACCTGGAAAAAAAGTTCTGATCCAAGCATTGTCAAATATGTGATTTTTTATAATCAAAAAGATTCCGTAGTTGTTGACGTAACCGATAAAAAAGACAGTGTCTCGGCGACGATTACAAATTTGGAAGAAGCGGTATATACATTTACAATCTATTCGTATGATGCGAAAGGAAATAAATCGGTTCCGAAACTGTTAAATGCCAAAATATATGGTCCCATTTATCAGGCGAGCCTTTTGAATCGACCTTACAATGGTGATGTTCCTTATGTGGCTTTTGATAATGGAAAGGTAGAACTTAATTTTAATAAGCCGGATACAGTGAATGTGACGACAACAGTTAAATATACCACTACTGCGAATACGATCAAAGAAGCCGATCTTGCTCCAACAGATAGTATTTTGTATTTAAATGATTATAAGCCGGGAACGGAGATTACGTATAGATCCTTTTATAAACCTACAAGGAATGCAATAGATGTTTTTAGTACCACATCCGATGCGGTTTTTCCCCAGATTTATTTTAATATTTTATGTGATAAATCATTGTTCAGGGAGCTTTCGCTACCCAATGATGTCGGCACATTAGCAGAAAGTCCCCTTCGTAATCTGTGGGACGGTAGCGTAGGCCCGCAAGGATATCCGAATATATATCATAGTCAAGGCAATGTCCCTTTACCACATACCATTAGTTTCGATATGGGTAAGATATACAATAATCTAAGTATTTTAGAGGAAACAGGGCGAAATTGCTGCCATAATCCGGATCAATTTGAGGTCTGGGGAATAGCAGATATTAGTAATGCAGCTACTACTTTGCCCGCCAACGATGCAGGTTGGAAGGATGAAGCGATACGGAAAGGATGGACGCTGTTATTGGATGCCGTCAGAACCGATGATGGAAGCGCTGCCAAAAAGTTTGAACTGATCAAAAATCCGCCACCAGTTAGGTATATTAGAATTCGGGTCAAACATAATGCAAACGGTGATACAAATCAGAGTAATATGAGTGAACTCAGTTTTTGGAATGGACAGTAATAGTATAAAAAAGTGGTGATATGCTAGGTATTTCCATATGGAAAAACGGAATCAAAACGAATCAATCAAATTAAACCGATGAAATATTTTTTTGGAATATTACTCTTATTGGCGGCTTCGATGACTTTGTCGGGACAGACGCTTCAAATCAAGAAGAATAGAATTACATTTAATTATAATAAAGCGAAAGGTACCTATAGTATTGGATCGGAAAGGCAGCTTTTTATTAATCAGGCGGTGTCCTACCTGCGACTTGCTAATGGACAAAAAATTAGTACAGATAAACTGACAGGAACCCGCAGCGTGACCGAAAAGCCCGTTCAGGATAATTTGGGCAAGGGTATACAGTATACCATTTCAGTTAAAGCCCAACAGGGTATCACATTACTGCAGCATTTTTATTTCTACGACACGATAGATGGTGTCATCCTTGAAATGGAAGTTAGGGGTAAAAATATAGCCAGTAATGAACTTGTGCCTATCTGGTCAAATGCCTCAATTACCGGCCTGGGAAAATCCTTGTATCAGCTGGCTGTTCCTTTTGATAACGATACCTTTATTTCCTATGAAAACAATGTCCTTGCGATGAATAATAAGAGCAGCAGCGCCGAGGTCGGTGTTGTATACGATAAGTACAGCGGAAAAGGTCTGTTGATAGGTTCATTGGATCAATCTGTTTGGAAATCGGGTATTGCGATCAAAGGAGATCAGGGGCAATATACCCACTTAGCAGCACAGGCCGGATTTACAGATGTAAATATCACACGGGATTCCATGGCGCATGGAGCTGTAAAGGGGGATGTGATTCGCTCCCCAAAATACCTCGTATCTTATGACAAGGATTGGCGCATTGGGCTTGAAAACTATGCTAAAATCCACCGGAAGCTATCGCCGGCCTATGTGAAATCTTGGCAAGGCGCCACACCTGTAGGCTGGAACAGCTGGGGGGTGATACAGGAAAAACTTAATTTTCAGAATGCCACAGGTACAGCAGACTATTTTGCAAAAGATATTCCTTATTTCCGGAACGCAGATGGCGAGGCTTTTATAGATCTTGACTCTTTCTGGGATAATATGACACCCGGAGGAATGTCGGGTGACTACACACAATTGAAGCAATTTGTTCTTTATTGTGATTCTCTGGGACTCAAGCCCGGGGTGTATTGGGCGCCTTTTACAGACTGGGGGCATGGAAGTGGCCCAGACCGCAAAGCGGAGGGGAGCCAGTTTACCTTTGGCCAGCTTTGGACCAAAACCCAAAAAGGCTACCACAATTTAGATGGTGGTCGGGCTCTTGATCCGACACATCCCGGTACCTTGGCCCGTATGGATGTGATCCTGGGGAAATTGGTCGACTGTGGCTTTCGGATGATCAAGGTTGACTTCCTTTCGCATGCGGCAATCGAATCCACCGGTTTTTACGACAAGAAAATTCAGACGGGTATGCAGGCTTATGCTGTGGGGATGAAACATCTCGTCGACGTGCTGCAGGGTAAGATGTTGATCTACGCTGCGATTTCTCCTTCTTTGGCGACAGCCCAATTTGCACACATGCGCAGAATAGCCTGCGACGCCTGGAAGACGATCGACCAAACACAGTATACCTTAAATAGTGTCAGCTACGGTTGGTGGCAGACCTACCTCTACGACTTTATCGATGCCGACCACCTTGTTTTTCATGATGAAAGCCCTGAAGTCAATAAAGCAAGATTGCTTTCGGGTGTGGTAACGGGTACCATTATTCTTGGCGATGACTTGTCGAAAAAAGAAAACTGGCAGCCTAAGATGAATCAATATCTGCAGGATCCTGAAATTTTAAAGATCATAGCCGACGGTAAAAGCTTCCGTCCGGCAGGATTTGTAGAAGGAAAAGCGGCAAATACGTATTATTACAAAAAGATTGGAACAGCGCTGTATGTGGCCGTATTTAATTACAATACAGCTCCGGCAGCAATAAACATTGATTTTAAACAGATTGGCCTGGCGCCAAATACAACATATAAGGCAGTGGAACTGTTTGAAAAAGCAGCGCAGGAATTTAGTGCTGAGAAATCCATTGCCTTTGAGCAAGCGGGCGCAAAATTATTTAAGGTCGCCCTGTTTTAATGATAACATATGAAGAAAAGCAAAGAAGAACATTTTAAAGTACTGATCGATCGGATCAAACGCCTGGAAGCATTGAATACACTTTCCAAACATGAATGTATTGTTCAGGGCGTGTTGGATGCCATTGATGCCAATGAACTGGAGGTGCACGCCAGTTTACCTTCTGTCAATAACTTGATCCAATACCTGGGCTATGCGCGCGAAACCTTTGCCAAGGCTTACCGAGATCTGATCGCCCATGGAGTCGTGGAATCGAAAAACAGAAAAGGATATTTTGTGGTGAGCAACAATACGCAGATGAAACAGAAAGTTGCGGTCCTGCTGTATGCATACGATACCTTTCAGGATACCTTGGTGAATGAACTGCGAACCAATCTTCCGGAGGAAGTAACGGTGGATCTCTTTTTCCATCACAACAATATGGAAACCTTTGAAGATATTTTCAATCGTATCCAAGGGCGATATACTGTGTATATTGTCGCTCCGATTGAAAATAAAGATTCCGAATTGCTACTTCGTTCCATTCCAGCTTCCAAATTATTGATTATTGATCGCCTGGTGGATCTTGGCGAAGATTATTCCTATGTATCCCAGGAATTTGAAGAAGCCACCTATGCGGTGTTTCAGGAACTTTATCCAAAGATCAAAAAGTATAAAGAAGTGATCTTCTATTTTAGGGAAAATACGGCTGAACCCAATGAAATCAAAGATGCTTTCTTACGCTTTTTGAAGGAGTATAAAGTAAAAGGACGTATCGAAAAGCAATACCATGTGGGTGACCTAAAAAAGGGAAAACTGTATTTTACCATTCATAATCCGGAGCTCTATCAGATGCTGAAAGAGGTTTTGCAAAAAGGCTGGACCCTGGGAGAGGATCTGGGAATCCTCTCGCATAATGATGATGTTATCAAAGAGATTATCAGCGGTGGTATTACCACCTTTTCGACAAGTTTTGCACGGATTGGATCGCAAGCAGCCAAGTTTGTGCTCGAAAGAACATTGATCAAGGAAGTGGTGCCAACGACATTGGCAGACCGCAATTCGGTATAAAATAGGGAAGTTTTTAAGATGATAGTTTTTAGTTTTTGTCTTTTTACCGGTTTGGTTGCTTTGGGATCCTTATGGAAGTTTAAAACCAACTATTCCAATACCTTAAACGGCTTTTTTCTTGCCGGAAAGAGCAATAGCTTCTGGATGGTGGGGTCGGCTTTGCTGTTGACCAACCTCAGCGCCAACCAGTTTATTGGTGAAAATGAATCGGTCTATATCAACAACCTGTCGGTGATCGGCTGGGGCGTAAGTTCTGTCGTCGCCATGCTGCTGGTTTCGGAGTTTTTGCTGCCTATCTATTTTAAACATGGCTTTCGGACGGTACCGGACTTTCTTGCGCTGCGGTTTGACCCCAAAACGAAAATGTTGGTATCTATCCTGATCCTGATCGGATACATCGTTAATTTATTGCCACCGGTATTATACGGTGGCGCACTAAGCCTGGCCACGATGTTTGATGTGCCCGGGCTATTGCACATCAGTTATTGGCAGAGTATCTGGATACTGGTCTGGGCCCTGGGGATCATCGGAAGCTTGTACAGTATTTTAGGAGGATTGAAGTTGATCTCGCTGTCTGATATGGGCCTCGGCCTTTGCCTGTTTTTGCTTGCGCTGCTGATTCCAATTTTTGCCTTTTGGCAGCTGGGCAATGGCGATATCTGGGCGGGTGTCCTCCAGTTATTTCACGACAAGAAAGAACATCTCAATGCCGTGGGATCCAAACAGGATGCGGTACCTTTCTCTACCCTGTTTACCGGGATGCTCCTGATCAATTTTTACTATTGGGGGATGGAACCCTATATCGCACAACAAGCATTAAGTGCCAAAAATTTAAGGGAAGCACAGAAAGGAATGACTTTGGCCGCCGGAGGGAAGCTGTTGATGCCGCTGTTGATTAATTTACCCGGTCTTCTGGCGGTACACTTATTGCCGCATGTGCAGCCTACAGCTTCTGTTTTCCCGAAACTTATTGTACTGATCTTTCCTGATGTGCTGATTGGCTTTTCGTTGGCGCTGGTCTTTGGTGCCGCAATGACCACCTATACTGCTGGACTACAGAGCTGCGGGAGTTTATTTATTTTTAATATCTACAAGCCTTATTTGGAATATAAAAAAAGAGATCTTAGTGAAAAAGAATTGGTCAGAAAAGGGAAACTGTTTGAATTGATTATTTCCACCTCGGCGATGTTTATTGCGCCTTTTATTCTTTTTGCCCACGATGGGTTTTATACATACCTACAAACCGTATCGGGGCTATTCAATATGCCGATCTTCACCATTATGATCTTGGGGATTCTATCGCGTCGTGTGACGCCAAGGATGGCGCAAATCGGCCTGTTCCTGTACATGTTCAGCTATTTCATTCTAGTGTTTGTCTGGAAGACAGAGCTGCACTATCTGCACTTGTTCGCACTGTTGTTTATCGCGGTGGCGCTGGTCATCTGGGGGGGAAGTAAATTGAGCCAGCCAAACTATCTATCGGTTTATCAATTTGAGTTTTCTGGCCAGGACAAAGGCACCTATTGGAAGGGAAGGTACAGGATCGGCGCCTTTCTCATCCTGTTGATGATTGTCATCTATTTTGTTTTTTCACCATTGGGCATCGCTCAATAAATTGTATCAGTCGCTATGTTAATGCACAGAAAAATTAAATATCTCATCTTTATATGTTTAACCCTTTGCTCGGCCACATCGTATGCACAACGCTATTACCTCTGGGATAATAAGCCCGCAACAGATTGGATGACCGAAGCATATCCCATCGGAAATGGACGAATCGGTGCCATGATCTTTGCCGGAGTAAATCAGGAACATATTCAATTTAATGAAAATAGCCTATGGACAGGTGATGAACAGGAAACAGGTGCCTATCAGGCTTTCGGTGATCTTTTTGTTCGCTTTGACGCCGACGTTAATAAATCCTTTACCGCATATAGTCGGAAATTGAATTTGGATAAGGGCCTGCATGAAATAACCTATCAGCAGGATGGACAGCAGATCAACCGTCGGTATTTTGCCAGTCATCCCGATCAGGTCATGGTATTTGACTATGCAAACAGTAAAAAAGGGAAACTCAATGCCCAGATTGCACTCCAGGATGCACATGGGCAGGCGGTGCAGGTAGAAGATGGTCATCTGTGGTTTCAGGGAACGCTCGACAATGGCATGCGGTATGCCGCGCAGGTGCGCGTGCAGGTCATAGGTGGTTCACTTTCCAAAACAACAGATGAAAAAGGACAGGCTGTCCTTGCCGTAAAATCTGCCGATCGAATTGTTCTGCTGCTGAGTGCCGCAACAGATTATGCCAATACACGGGCTACCAAATGGAAGTCGGCCGAGGAACCGATGAAGGTCAATGAACGGTATCTGCGCCAAGCGGAAAAATATGGCGTAAATAAGCTACTGGCACGGCACGTTGCGGATTATACAGCGTTGTTCAGTCGGGTGGAGCTTGATCTTGGTCATAGCCAGCTGGATAGCAAGCAAACAACAAAAGCGTTGTTGGAAGCCTATAAAAAACAGCCGATCCCGGCTCTGGAAGCATTACTTTATCAATATGGACGCTATCTTCTGATCAGTTCCTCACGAAAAGGTGGCTTGCCCGCAAACCTACAGGGGTTATGGAATAACAGTAACAATCCACCATGGCGATCAGATTACCATTCCAATATCAATATACAGATGAACTATTGGCCAGTAGAAGTTGCCAATTTAAGTGAATCGGCCTGGCCTTACCTTGATTACATCAATAGCATGCGTGAGGTGAAAAAAATAAATACACAAAAGGAATTTCCGGGCGTCAGGGGCTGGACCGTAAAGACCGAAAATAATATCTTCGGCGGCGAGAGCTTTCTCTGGAACACCCCCGGAAGTGCCTGGTATGCCCAGGCTCTCTGGGAGCATTATGCCTTTAACAAGGACGAGAAATATCTACGCGAGTTTGCCTATCCGATTTTAAAAGAAATAAGTGAGTTTTGGGATGATCGTCTGGTTCGAAGACCGGACGGAACTGTGGTGGCGCCGCAGGGCTGGTCGCCGGAACATGGACCCACAGAGGATGCCGTGAGCTATGACCATCAGATTATTTACGATCTCTTTAACAACTACATCCAGGCGAGCACAGTTTTAAATATGGACGCTGATTACCGTAAACATATCACGGCACTTCGCGATGCGCTGCTCAAACCCAAAATCGGTCAATGGGGACAGTTGCAGGAGTGGGAAACGGATCGTGATGATCCACAGGACAAGCATCGCCATGTCTCGCATCTGTTTGGTCTGTATCCTGGCAACCAATTCTCTGTTTTGAAAACACCAGAACTGGCCAAAGCTGCACGAGTTACGCTGACCGCGCGTGGCGACGAATCTACAGGTTGGTCCATGGCCTGGAAGGTGGCTTTTTGGGCCCGCTTGCAGGATGGAAATCACGCCTATAAAATCCTGACTAATTTCATTAACCTCGTCGGCGGCGACGGTATTGATTACAATAATGGCGGTGGTGTTTACGCCAACTTGCTCTGCGTGCATCCACCTTTCCAGATTGATGGCAACCTGGGTTATGTGGCTGCCCTGAGTGAAATGTTGCTGCAGTCGCAGACGGATGTGCTGGAATTACTTCCTGCCCTGCCTGATCGCTGGTCGGCCGGAACAGTCAAGGGGCTCAAAGCCCGGGGCAATGTATGCATTGAAAAAATGGAATGGAATAACAGTAGCATTAGGCAGCTTATTCTTTCATCGCCGCAGGATCAAACGATTCAGGTATTAAGCCCTTCCCAATTGGCCGGTCTAAACCCAGAGCAGGAAATCAAGGGTAAATACCTTTACAAGATTCAATTGAAAGCAAACAAAATAGTCAAGTTCGTTAACAAATCCTAAATCTATTGATATATGCCAACCCTTCATTTTAAACATGTTGTACTCGGGCTTTTGATGACCCAGGGGCTTGTCCATCTGGAAGCACAGGCGCAGTCCGGACAGATTCCCATAGAAACCAGGTCGAATGCGCTAGTGTTGGAGTACGATTCCACGAAAACGTTGAAAATGCTCTATTACGGCGAAAAATTGCGTGATTCAAAAGAGTATTCGACCATTGCAAGCAGTTATCGACAATTGACAGATTATAGTGGACTGTCCAATGCGGCTTATACGCCTTCCGGTTCAAAAAATTTGCTGGAACCAGCGATTAGTATCGTCCATGCGGACGGTAACCGCTCCCTCGACCTGCGCTATGAAAAGCATGCGGTGAACAACCTGGATGCCAATGTCAAACAGCTTGATATCACCCTAAAAGATCCGGTATACGATATTTATGTCGTTTTACACTACAAATCTTTTTTGAATGAGGATATCATCGAGCAGTGGACAACCATCCAAAATAAAGAAAAGAAAGTCGTTACGCTGGAAAAATTTGCTTCGGCCAACCTGACCTTGCGCTCCAACGCATATTGGCTACGGCAGTACCATGGCGACTGGGCAAAAGAAATGCAGGTGGAAGAGGCTCCGTTAACACATGGCATTAAAGTGCTGGACAGTAAGCTCGGAACACGTGCGAATTTATTTCAGCCACCCTCCTTTATGGTCTCACTGGGCAAGGCCGCATCCGAAGATGAAGGAACGGTCCTGATGGCAAGCCTTGGGTATAGCGGAAATTTTAAGGTGGATTTTGAAGTGGATTACCTCAATAACCTACGTATTATTGCCGGCATAAATAACTATGCTTCCAATGTGAAATTGGCCAGCAACCAGGAGTTTACAACGCCAAAATTGATCTATACCTTATCGACAACGGGAAAAGGTACCGCTTCCCGAAATTTGCACAATTGGGCCCGTAAATATCAGCTGCTGGATGGAAATGGTGAACGCCTGACTTTACTCAATAATTGGGAGGCGACTTATTTTGATTTTAATGAACAAAAATTAAAAGGTTTGCTCCAGGATACCAAGAAACTAGGGGTGGACCTATTTTTATTGGATGACGGCTGGTTTGGAAATAAATATCCGCGTAACAGCGATCACTCCAGTCTGGGAGATTGGCAACCGAACCGGACGAAACTGCCCAATGGTATTGCGACACTCGTGGAAGAAGCGACTAAGCAGGGCGTTAAATTCGGTATCTGGGTAGAACCCGAAATGGTTAGCCCCAAATCCGAACTCTACGAACAACATCCGGATTGGGTCGTCAAACAGCCACAGCGGGAAGAACATTACTTCCGCAATCAGTTGGTCCTGGATCTGACGAATCCCAAGGTGCAGGATTTTGTTTTCCAGATTCTGGACGACCTGTTTACCAAAAATCCGGCATTGGCCTATATCAAGTGGGACTGTAATGCCGTGATTTACAATGCGCATTCCGCATTTTTGAAAGACCAGGGAGCTTTTTATATTTCTTATGTGGAAGGCTTATATAAGGTATTGGAACGTATTCGTTCGAAGTATCCGAAGGTGCCGATGATGTTATGTTCGGGCGGGGGTGGACGCGTGGACTATGCGGCACTTCGGTACTTTACCGAATTCTGGCCTTCGGACAATACAGACCCTTTGGAGCGTATTTTTATGCAGTACGAGTATTCTTACTTTTTCCCGGCAATCAGCACTTCAAACCATGTGACAGACTGGGGAAAACAACCGCTCAAATTCCGGACGGATGTAGCCATGATGGGTAAACTGGGTTTTGACATTGTGGTGAGTCATCTGAAAGAACAGGATCTGTTATTCTGCCAGCAAGCGGTAAAGAATTACGACGCGCTTAAAGCAACAATCTGGCATGGGGAGCAGTATCGTTTGGCCGATCCACGTGAAGGTGACTTTGCCGCCCTGAGCTACGTGAATAGCGAAAAAACCGAGGCTGTAATCTTCAACTACCTGGTCAATAACCGCTATGGTATCGGAACAACCGATCCCGTCCGTTTAAAAGGACTGGACGCCCAAAAGCAATATCGGGTGGAGGAGATCAACTTGTATCCGGGAACCAAGTCGAGCTTAGGCCAGGGACAAACTTATTCGGGGGACTACCTGATGAAAGTTGGCGTAAATCCTGACCTGAATAGCAACCGTACCAGTGTTTTACTAAAAATATCGGCACTTTAAAAAAATAACTGTGGCACATCCGAAGCTCCGATTCCAAGAGTCTGGACTTCGGATGCGCCAAATGTATAAACCCAATTGAGCAACAAACTCAAAAATCATGATAAAACCTAAACAGTATAAACGGACTTTGTTGGCCCTTCTACTCAGCGTTGCCAGTGGATTTTCTGCCCTCCAGGCCAAAGTACAGCTGCCGGCTTTTATTGGCGACAATATGGTGCTGCAGCAGAAAGAAAAGGTCAAGATCTGGGGAACCAGTACAGCAGTAGGCAAGGAACTTAGCGTAAACAGCAGCTGGAACAACAAGAGCTATCAGGTTGAGGTCGATCAGCAGGGAGGCTGGCAAGTCTATCTGGAGACGCCGAAATACGGTGGACCCTACCAAATTACCATCAACGATGGTGATCAATTGATCCTAAAGAATATTCTGATCGGTGAAGTCTGGTTTTGTTCAGGACAGTCAAATATGGAAATGCCCCTGGCGGGCTGGGGTAAGATCAATAACTTTGAGCAGGAAATCAAAGCAGCCAACTTCCCCAATATTCGTATTTTGCAGATTCCAAAAGCAACCGCCAATCAACCTACCACAGCAGTGCAGGTGGAGTCCGGTGGATGGAATCCGGTGACGCCACAAAGTATTCCGGAGTTTTCGGCTACGGCCTATTTTTTTGCACGTGAGATCTACGAGAAAACAGGCATTCCAATTGGCCTGATCCATTCTTCCTGGGGCGGAACAATCATTGAAGCCTGGATGAGCCGGGATGCCCTTACACCTTTTTCAACCTATACAGCGGCTATCGAAAAAATCCAACGTCCGGATGCACAGGAAATCTATGCGAAAGAGCTGGCCGAATGGAATCGCGTCGCCGAACAGCAGGATCAGGTGAAGACAGCAACGCAGGGCGAGTGGTTTGCGCCACAACTGGATAAAAGCAGCTGGTCTACGATTACTATTCCGAGCTTTTTTGACAAGAACCTGTTTCCGGGAATGGATGGTGTCGTTTATTTTGGCAAAGACGTTGAACTACCGGCACATTGGCAAGGTAAACCCCTCAAGTTGATTTTGGGAGCGATTGATGACAACGACATCACCTATGTCAATGGTACAAAGGTGGGCGAAACTGTCGGTTACGACCAGATTCGGAAGTATACCATTCCTGCAACGGCCAACAATGGCAGCCTATTGCATATCGCCGTTCGCGTATTTGACGGAGCCGGCGATGGCGGAATATATGGCGGTACAGAACAGCCACGACTGGAAGGACCAAATGGCGAACAGATAGCTCTCGTTGGAGACTGGAAATGCAAAGTAGGTTATGATCTGGCGAAGCTGCCCGCAAAACCTAATGCGATGGAGGGCCCCAATAGGCCGACAGTGCTCTATAATGCCATGGTTAAGCCTTTTGTGGATTTTAAAATAAAAGGCGCGATTTGGTACCAGGGTGAAAGTAACGCGGATTCAAAAGACGCTCCCTATCAGCAACTGCTGCCCGCACTGATTCAGGACTGGCGCCAGCAGTGGAACAATGAAAAGATGCCTTTTTATTTTGTTCAACTGGCCAACTTTAAAGCGAAAAGTTTAACACCGCAGCCTTCTTCCTGGGCGAGATTACGGGAAGCGCAGCGCCAAACACTCAAATTGCCTTATACAGGTATGGCAGTCATTGCTGATATCGGCGATGCACAGGATATCCATCCGAAAAATAAGCAGGATGTCGGTAGAAGGCTTGGCTGGATCGCAACAGCGCAGCTGTATGGCAAGAAGATCCCTTATTCGGGCCCTGTTCTTAAGCATTGGACGACAAAGGGAACAGCAATGCAACTCAGCTTTAACCCCATGGGCAAAAAACTGATGCTGAAAGAAACGAATAAACGCAACGGTAGTTTTACCATTGCCGGTGCCGATCAGGTCTTTTATCCTGCAGAAGTCAAACAGGTCGGAAATAAGCTGATCGTATCGGCCAAAGAAGTAGCTTCGCCCGTCGCGGTACGTTACGGCTGGGCCGATAATCCAGACCTGACATTATACAACGAAGCCGGGATACCCGGATCTCCCTTCCGAACCGATGACTGGACAAAAAACTAAAACGACATGAATAGATCATCAAAAATAAATCTTCGGAAAGGTAAGTTACTCTGCACGCTTGTGGTTTTCTTTTTTTCGGGCAACTTATTTGGGCAAGTGCAGGGGGGAAAACTTTGGTATCGGCAGCCGGCAAAACAATGGGAGGAGACCTTACCCCTTGGCAATGGAAAAATTGGCATGATGCCCGATGGTGGCTTAAAGAATGACCATATTGTACTCAATGATATCACACTATGGTCGGGAAGTCCTCAGGATGCCAATAATTATGAGGCCAGTAGGTATTTGGATAGTATTCGAAATCTGATCAAAAGTGGGAAAAACGACCTTGCTCAGCGTCTGATAGACCAGCATTTTATCTGCAAAGGCCCGGGATCGGGCGGCAAGCAATGGGGCTGTTATCAAGTGCTCGGAAATTTGATGCTTGCCTTTGACGGACAAACGAATCTCACCGCAGTGCAGAACTATCGCCGGGAACTGGACCTCGATAAGGCGATGGCAAAAACAAGCTATGAGCTCAAAGGTGTCAGGTATAGCCGCGAATATTGGACAAGCTTTGCTGATGACCTGGGCGTTATTCGTTTACAGAGCAGCAAAAAAGGACAGATTAGCCTGGAAATCAAGATTGACCGTCCCGAAAGGGCTACTTCCAAGACCGAGGATGGTGAGCTTGTTTTGGTAGGACAATTGGACAATGGTGTAGATGGTAAAGGAATGCAGTTCAAAACACGTGTCCGCGCGCAGATAAAAGGGGGAAAACAGCTGGTAAAAGGACAATCTATTGTTATTCAACAGGCTGACGAAGTGCTAATTTACGTGGCAACAGATACTGATTTTAAAGGTAAGGATTTTGAGCGTACGACAGCTGAAACGCTAACAAGGGCTTTGAAAAAATCCAATAGCCAGCAGTATGCTGAACATCTGCAAAACTATTTGGCAAAGTTCAACCGCTTGTCGCTCCGATTGGGGCAGTCGAAAGATGACTTACCGACCGATCAGCGTTTGGTGGCTTTCGGTAAAGAACCGGATCAGGATCCAGGATTAGCGGCGCTATTCTATCAGTATGGTCGCTACCTGAGTATCAGCAGTACGCGTTTAGGCTTGCTACCACCAAACTTACAGGGCTTATGGGCAAATCAGATTCAGACGCCCTGGAATGGGGACTACCACCTGGATATCAATGTGCAGATGAACCATTGGCACCTCGGGGCGGCTAATCTGGGGGAGCTTAATGAACCCTTGGTGGGTCTTGTGGAAGGCCTTATGGCCCCGGGAGCAAAGACCGCGAAAGCGTACTATAATGCACCGGGCTGGATGGCCCATGTGATCACCAATGTATGGGGCTATACCGAACCGGGAGAGTCTGCTTCCTGGGGCATTGCCAATGCGGGCTCAGGCTGGCTCTGCAATAACCTCTGGGAACATTACCTCTATACCGAAGATATAGACTACCTACGGAGGATATACCCGATTCTCTATGGAGCAGCACAGTTTTACTCCAGTGCCCTGACCGAACACCCAACCAAGGGCTGGCTGTTGACTTCGCCATCTGTATCTCCCGAAAATTCCTTCAAGCTCCCTAATGGCCAGCAGGCAAATGTCACGATGGGGCCAACAATAGATAATCAGATCGTACGCGAATTATTTGTAAATATCATCCATGCAGCGGGATTATTGGGCAATCAATCGGATCCTTTTTTAACGAAGGTTGCGGCGCAACTGAAACGTTTAGCACCAGCGGTGCAGCTAGGCAAAGATGGCCGCATCATGGAATGGATCGAAGATTATGAAGAGGTGGATCCACAGCATCGGCATATCTCGCATCTGTATGGCTTGTATCCGGGCTATTTGATTCGTTATGGTGAACATCCAGACTGGCAGCTTGCCGCTAAAAAAAGCCTGGATGTACGGGGGGATGATGGACCGAGTTGGGCCATTGCCCATAAACTACTGTTTTGGACCAGATTGCATGAAGGCGAACGGGCTTATAAATTATTTCGGCAACTCATGACTCCACGTGTTGATACACATATCAATTATTGCGCCGGTGGTGGTGTTTACGCCAATTTGCTAACAGCAGGGCCCCCATTTCAGATCGATGGTAATTTTGGCGGAGCAGCGGGTATCGCCGAGATGCTGGTGCAGTCGCATCAGGATACGGTGTATCTTCTGCCGGCGGTTCCTCAGGCCTGGAAAAAAGAAGGCCGGGTGACAGGCATGCGCATCAAGGGAAATCACACGCTAGATATGGAATGGAAAGATGGTAAGATACTGAACTATCAGATCTATTCACCCAAATCACAACAACTTAAGGTATGTATAGATCATAACTGGATCGCCTATCGTACAAAAGAAAAATAACAAAACATAGCGTCCTCAACCGAATTGGATCATGCAATTTTTTGCATGATAGGGGATAGATCGGCAATTTCCAAAACCAACAACAACAGCGCGCACGAAGTCCTTTCGATGCGCGCTGTTTTTTGTGCCGATGCGATTACTGTAAAGGGATCAAGACGTTCTGTTCCAAACGTACAGGCACCTGCTTTACTGAGGTAAAACCGTCTTCCTTGGAAATGATGTTGGAAAGATCCAGTCCTCTTTTGGAGAACGTACTGATCAAAGCAGTCCGAAAGGTTGCCTTGGCCGAACCCCAACCTTGTCCTAAGATGGTGTCGTTGTTGAGTTGTATCAGTTCGTCCGTAGAATAATAATTGAATTTTTCCAGTAAGTGTTGGTAAAGATTTGTTGTTGTAGCCATACAATTTAAAAATTTAAAGGATTAAACCATAAACTGTATCCAGATCTTGTTGGGAAAATAAGCGTTGTGCAACGTTTATTTTGGTCGAAACCCGTATTAATTTACCACCGCGGTGCCTACACTCGGTTGGTATTGCATCATGCAATTCTGAATACTCTACAAATATAGTAGATTATTTTTTATAATAAAAAATATTTTTGTTTTTAACGGTAAATGAGCATTGACAAGAAGATTAGGACGATCAAATGTAGAGGCTGCCTGTTGCCTGTGATTTAGTTAGCTGTTGTCTGTGATTTGGTTATGAAGCGGATAGCCGGAAGGGGAATTTATCATGTTACTGTAATCTCATTGAAAATACTTTAAAAAACAGCGATAAGACAATACTTTTGCGCCATGAATAGAATTGCGGAAATTAACGAATACATTGCTGCCGAACGCGAGGTATTATTGCAACACCCTTTATATCGTAAGATCAAAACGATCAAGCATCTACGTTCTTTTACAGAAGGGCATGTTTACGCTGTATGGGATTTTATGTCTCTACTAAAAGCTTTACAGATTAAACTGACCTGTACGACTTTACCTTGGTTTGCGAGCGAGCATCCATCGACACGCTATCTGATCAACGAGATTGTATTGGCTGAGGAATCTGACGAATACATTGATGGTCGTCGGTTGAGCCATTTTGAAATGTATCTGGACGCAATGAGTGAAATGGGGGCAGATCCACACCTGATCAATAAGTTTATCGCCCATGCCAAGAAATCCAAAAGTATTTTCGATGCCATTGCTTTGACAACTTTGGACAAACGGATTAAAGATTTTCTGAACTTTACTTTTGAACTGATCGAAGAGGGACAGGTACATAAAATTGCCGCAGCTTTTACATTCGGACGTGAGGATCTTATCCCAGGTATGTTTACCTCTATTTTGCAGGAGCTAAAAACCAACTTCCCAGAATCGAGCTTGGATAATTTTATCTATTATTTCCAACGTCATATTGATCTGGACGGTGATGAGCATGGTCCTTTGGCAATGCAGATGATCTCTGATCTAGCCAAAGAGGATGATGAGAAGTGGGAAGAAATGAAAATAGTAAGTAAAGAGGCGCTTCAAAAGCGTATTGAACTCTGGAACGCAATAGAAGACTCCCTATAGGGAATCTTCTATTGTTTGGAATCTTTGTAAAAAGAATTAACGGATAGTTTTACAAAAAACTATTCCGACAGAGAGGTTTTTATTGCTTTGGCGAAAGCGCTGATAAATTGCGGGTCCAATGTGTCGGAAAATGTATTTATATTCCCCAAGCTGACAATGAGCGCAGGTATTTTTGCTCCCCGTAGGATAGCGTGACTATGGCTTTCAACTGGTTTCTGCGTACTCAATCCTTGATTTTTTAAATTTTGTGTGAGACGGAATGCGAATTCCCGACTTTGATCCTGTATCTTCGGGAGCTCAACGGCTTTTGGATAAAATAAGCCGATTGGCAGTTTTGTGTTTGCAGGATCGACATCGAAATGAATGGAAACCAAGGCATCGCCAGTAAATGCCGCGCGGTCTTTGAGCATCATAAATTCGTCTTTCGAATGGGTCAATACAACCTGAAAACCTTCTTTTTCAAGTTCATTTTGAATCATCTTACAAGCCTGTAACGTAAGATCTTTCTCTTTGAGGCCTTTGCTGTTGGTGGCGCCATTATCTTTGCCGCCATGTCCCGGATCCAGAACAATGGTCTTTACACCGTTTTTAACAGCAGTGAGCGCAGTGATTTTTTCTTTCGGGGGATTAATAAAAGAAAAAGAGACAATTAACACGAATATACAGGGAACAAACAGCAGATACTGATAACCTTTCGTGCGTGGCGATAGATTTCGCATCAACCTGTCGATGCGTTCTACCAATTCATTTTGGTTTTTTAAAATTCTACTTTGCATATAATCTAATTGTTGATGTTGTTGTGTCAGATTCAGTAGGAAGCTTGCATAATCGGTCTTTCCATAGCATTCACCCACTGCACGGTCGACCTGAAACTCATGTAGGCGGTGCAGTTCTTTCCGAACCCAGTAAATGGCGGGGTTTATCCAGAAAAAGCAGCACATCAATTCGATGTATAATTTGTCGCGGGCATGCCCTTTTAAAATATGCTGTGCCTCATGGGCAAAGATGAGCTTGCCTTCATGACTTTCAATTGCGTTTTTATCCATGACGATGTAATGAAAGATCGAACAATTATTGAATTGATTAAAGGGCTGAATCACTTTAATTCCCTGATGCACCTGAAAATCCATTTTCTTTAAGCGGAATGCGAGCTTTAAGCACCGATAAACTAATCGTGTCAGAAAGAAGACTGCGATCAGTAGATAAGCATAAGCGAGTATTTTTTTTAACTCCAACTTGTCCCATAGGTTGGGTTGTTGTTCGGACTCGATCAAAAGAGGCGTATTGGAATTGCTTAACTGCTCCTGCAACGCTACCTCCTGATTTGACTTTGTTTTGGGATCGTTTAAATCGACATAATCGGTCTTAAATTTAAGAAAGGGAACTACGCTACAGAAGCTAACCAATGCAATAAGCAAAAATCGGTTCCAACGAAAAAATGAAAGCTGCCGAAAAGCCAAGACAAACAGCGAGAATAAAATAAGCAAACTGACATTGGCCTCTATGCTATAGGAAAATAGGTTATTCATTTTCTTTACTTTTATTGATAATTTCCTTGATTTTCTCGATGTCAGTTTCGCTGATCTGTTGTTCTTTGACAATGAATGAAACCAAATTTTCGACAGAATCATCAAAATATTTGTTCATCACGCGAGAAAAGAAAAACTTTCGGTACTGCATCTTGGAGATGAGCGGATAATATTGATAAGTCTTCCCGTAGGCATTGAAACCCACATACCCTTTTTTCTCTAAAATCCGTACAATGGATGATATGGTATTATAGGGAGTCGTTTGTGCTGGATCCATATATTCAATAATATCTTTGACAAAGGCCTGCTTTAATTTCCATATAGCATGCATAACCTCTTCTTCTTTTTTTGTTAATTCTTCCATAGTTTAAAGCTATAACTTATTTTTCAGTTTATCAACTTATTTTTCAGTTTTAAAACTGAAAAATAAGTTGATAAACTATAACTGTCTGGTTTGTAGTTGTTTTATTTTTTTTTAATAGGCTTTGTTACCGTCAGTCCGATCAGAGAAACATTTTTGGAAATCTTAATTTTATTTTTTCAATAGATAGTCGGCCACCGCCTGATATGCAGGGTATAGATGGTCTGCTCATGGACGTCAGATGCATAGAAGGCGCCATCAGCATGATAGCTTATACATATTTTTATAACTTCCTCAGTTTGCACGGATCTGAATCTGCTGCGGATGGAAATTCTTGTACGGTCGTAATATTTCCACTTTGCTTCTGTTTTTGGCTGATTTTACTCTTTTATTTAAAATTGATTGAAAAATGTCTTTTTTTCATAACATATTGGCGTTTGTGAAGAAATGCATATTCCGATTAGTATCTAAGTTTGCAACGCAAAAAATAACATACGCACAAGTGAACTTTTTTCCTCCTTTTTGGGCAAAAGCATTCGGCACCATTGCGGTACTTGTATGCTCCTTTTTAGAAACACAGGCGCAGGACTCGCTACGCATCTCGCTCGCTGATTTGATCAGTAAGTCGCTACAAAACAGTAAGTATATTGAACAGTCACATTTGCTGTTACAGGAAAAGGGGATAGCTTTACAGCAGCAACGGATGGAATTATTGCCTAAAATCAATATCAGGGCTTCTGCAAGTTATGCAAGCAACATGCCTGTTTACGATCAGGGGATATTCGCCAAACCATCACAGCATGATGTTATCCATTATTTATATGACACAGGACTCGATTTTTATCTGAATCTCTACAATGGCCATCGGGATCTGATGAAGATCGAATCAAAAAAGCTGGAACTTGAACTGGCGAACATTGACTGGAAGAGTGCCGCCGCGGCGATTAAGCTGGAAATCTCCAACTTATTTTTGGATTTGAATTTAGCTTATCGCAACAGGGCTCTGATCGAAGAGGATATCAAAGATCAGCGGACGCAACTGAAAGAGATCGAACATCGTTACACCGCAGGGGTTGTATTACATAGTGATGTGTTACGGATTTCTCTTGAATTGTCCAAGCGTGAACTGCTGCTGGTGCAGATCGCTAATGACATCAGGGCAATTAACCAAAAATTACAGCTGATCGCCGATATACGACAAGAAATTATTCCGATATGTATCCCGATGGAAAGTCATCCGCTGAACTATGCGGAACTTGTGGCCATTGCGAGACAGCAGGCTTTTGTGCTGTTAAAATCTGAAAAGGAAGTTGCATTAAAAAAAGTGGATATCAAACAGGCCAAATCAAATTATCTGCCTGAATTGGGCTTGACCAACACATTTACTTTTGCCAATCCACAGGTATTTTTATATCCATATAATGCGAGCTGGTACAACTTAAATATAGTGGGCCTTAAATTGAATATCCCGATATCCGCTTTGTACCTCAACAAAAATATTGTTCGGGGAGCTCAGGTCGCGTTGAAGCGGGAAGAGGTCAAACACCATCATGAAGAGGAAGCGGTGGAAAATGAACTGTTGAAGGCTTATTTGGATTATAATCTTGCATTGGAGCAACAGGCGGTCTGTCAAAAAAATGTGGCGCTGGCTAAGGAAAATGCCCGTATTATAAAAAATAGATATTTCAAGTCTTCGGCACTGATTACGGATCTATTGGATGCTGATATGCAATGCCTCAAGACAAACTTTGATCTGGAATCCGCTCGGATCGCGCTACAGAAACACTATTATTTTATTGAATTTTTGAAAGGTACTATCTAATGAAACCTAAATCAGGCCGGTCAATGACCGATGTACAATTGACCCGCATCACCAATTGGTTTGCTGGAATTGCTTTGTTGGCACTTTTACTATGGGGAGGAAGGATACTCTGGTTGCGCATACGCTATACCTACACCAACGATGCCCAAGTGACGCAATATATTAATCCCATCATCTCCCGTGTGGGCGGTTACATTATTTCGGTTCACTATAAAGATCATCAATCGGTCAAGCGTGGCGACACGTTGTTACTGATTGATAATCGGGAATACAAATATGAAGCGGATCAGGCTTCTGCTTCGATAAGTAGAGAAAATGCAGAAATCAACGTGCTGGGCAGCCAAAAGGAAATATTGCAAGCCGAACATGAAGCATTGGAAAAATCCATTGTTGCTGCCGAAGCACGGGTGACGAAACAGCAATTGGAATATGACCGCTACAAATTTCTATTTGACGAAAAATCTGCTACGGCACAGCAGCTGGAAGATATAAAAGCAACGCTGGAGGTGTATAACAGTGAGCTTGCCGCATTACAGCATAAGTTGGAGGCTTCTCGGGACCGTGTGAATGATGTTGATGTGAAAAAGGGGGTGATCAATGCGGAGAAAGCACGCTTGTCGGCTGCAGCAAACCGAAAGCACCTTGATGTAGGCTACACGGTAATCCGGGCGCCTTATGATGGTCGGGTAGGTAAGCGTACCATTGAAAAGGGACAAATGGTAAATCCGGGGGAGGTGCTTGGGTTTATCGTCAATAGGGAGACACCGATATGGGTAACGGCCAACTTTAAGGAAACACAATTGCGCTATCTTCATCTTGGCGGCCGTGTACAAGTTGTTGCGGACGCTTATCCGGATGAAATATTTTATGGAAAGATAATCTCTATTTCCCCGGCGACAGGATCTTCTTTTTCGCTACTCCCACCAGATAATGCAACCGGCAACTTTGTAAAGATCGTACAGCGTGTACCCGTCCGTATTGAACTGGATAAAGGCAAGGGCAGCGCAAAATTACTCTCAGGGATGAACGTCAATGTTTCAGTCTCAAAAAACCAATAGCAGTGAAAGGAATTTTTAAAGACTGGGTGCCCGAATGGCTAATTAAGCTGATTTTATTCAGTGGATTGATGCCGAGTATGGTCTTGTTTTTTCTACCGGGGGCCAATGTCAATGTCACTGCTGGTTTCTACGGCGCGCAGCCCAGTGATGTCCAATTTCTCATTATTTTATTCTACGCGGGATTTGTAGGATTCTATGTGTTGGAGCGCCGCTTCTTTCAATACTTTCCGGTCAAACAGTACTATATCATTTTCAACCTCCTGCAATTGCTCAATTGCTACCTGATGTACCGTATCAGGGCGATTGATTGGATATTCGGTTTACGCTTTTTTCAGGGCATGTTGTTCGCATCGGCTGTCAACCTTTCCATCTCCATGATATTTTCCAGACTGAAAACCGAACGTGCGAAGGAGGGAAGCTATGCAATTTTTTTTGGTATGCTGCTTTGCAGTTCGCCTTTCAATACCTTTGTGACAGCAGAATTTATTGACTCATTCAACTTTGATGAACTTTATCTCTACGCCGCCTTCTCTTTTGTTCCTGGACTGCTGCTGATTATGTTCACCATGAAGCCTATTCGACATAACCGGCCTTACCCTTTGTTTTCCCTGGATTGGGCCAGCTTCATCCTCTACAGTTTGACCGTTGTGAGTTTCGGTTATCTGATGGTGTATGGTCAGGAGCGCTATTGGTTTTCGGATACTTCCATGTTGAACGTATTGATCGCTGGAATTTTAATGCTGGGGCTCTTTATAATTAGGCAAAAATCGATCAGACGGGTCTATATCGAGCTATCCATTTTTGGAAATAAAAAATTCTTGCTTGGAATCCTTGTCCTGTACATGATGTATATTGAACGGTTTTCCCTGACGATTTCTAATCAATATTTTCTTCAGGTTATTCATCTGGATCCCATTCACCTGTCCTATATTCAATGGTTCAATATCCTTGGAATTGTATCCGGTGTGATGCTCTCTCTCTATTGGTTATTACAACGGCGTACAGTGAAATGGATCTGGATTGTTGGCTACTGTTGCCTATTGGGCTTTCATCAATATATGTTTTTCTCATTTGAAAGCGAGGGCAATGAAGATCATTTCTGGTTGCCTTTGGTATTGCATGGGCTGGGTGTAGGCCTGATCATGGTACCGACAATTTTATTCGTGATCGCTAGCGTACGCCCCCAATTGGGCGCCTCGGCGGCGGCGGCCTGTCTGGCTGTCCGTTATCTCGGATATACCAGCAGTATTGGACTTCAGAATTTCTTCAGATTATTTGAACATGCGCAGCACCGTGAGATCTTTCGGGATCAGCTCCAGTCGGGCAATCCGATATTTGAAGATTATGTTCAGCAGGAATCACAACGGGTAATGCAACAGGGACTGCCCTTTCAGGAACATACTGCAGCATTAAAACTCATCAGTGAACGGGTCAATATGCAGTCTTTTGTCCGCTATGGTATGGACTACTATGAACTGATGTCTATGATCAGTATCAGCATCTTACTGCTGATACTGATTTCTCCTTCCTTGAAAAGCATGTATAAGAAGCTTAAAAAGAATCAGATTTCACCTGTCTGACGGCTTAGAACTTACAGCTGGTCAATATCCCAAATGGCTGCTGCACGCTGCAATTCAACCAATGCAACTGCATAATTGTAGCGTGCTTCATCATAGGCCAGCTGGGTTTCATTGTAGGAGCGTTGTGCGTTGATCACTTCCAGTAGGGCGGTTTCGCCCCGATTGTAACTGTAGATCTTTCCTTCCAGGATTGCTTTCGCTTCGAGTAGCATCGTATTATTAAATTGCTGTACCTGTTTTTGAGTGGCTTTATATTGCATATAAGCTTGATTCACCTCAGTCTGGATATGTAGCTCCGCTTCTTTATAGGCAAGTTCGTCCTGTTGAATCTTGAATTGTAACGACTTTATCTCGCCTTTATTAAAATTGGAAAATTTTAGTGGTATGGCTAGACCGGCATTGATGGCATTAAACTGTGGTGTCGGTGCGGTTTCATTTCTGGCCTCACCATTGTAGGTAAAGCCGATGGAAATACCGAGATCTAGGACACGGTTTGCTTTTGCCAGCTGGAGCAAACTTTGGGAGAGCTGTTTGTTCTGTAATGAAGCCCTGAGATCACTGCGTTGCTGCAATGCTGTGCTGAGCAGCGACGGCAATAGGAAATTGCGCGCTAAAGAAACATCGGATTCTTGTGTCTGCCAACGTACTGTGCTGGTATCTCCCATAAGCAATGCTAGTCCGACAATGGCGGAATTGGCCGTTGCTTCAGCGGCTGATAGTGTATTTTGCATATGGGCAGCTTCCAATTTTGACTGGCGGTAGTCAATTTGTGGAATTACCCCCAGTTGATAGCGTATGCTGTCCGATGCGGCAAGTTGGGAGAGTTGTTGATAAGCTCGGCGGTAGGTTGCTACCAGTTGCTGGTTGTACCTTGCTGATAAAAAAGCGAGGGTGGCATCGGCACGCAAATTTCGGAAATAATCGACAAGCAAGAGCCGGGTCGTTTCGGCCTCATCGCTGGCGACGCGACGACGTGCCCGCCGTTTTGCACCCAATTCTACCATCCAGCTCAATCCGGCGGTATAACCCCGGCCCAGTTGTTTGCTGCTTTCGCTGTTATCGAATAATTCAACGGTGAATTCCGGATCAGGAAAGATCCCGGCCCTGATAATATTAGCCTCAGCAATCGAAAGGTTGAACTTTTCAGAGGCGTAACCGAGGTTGTTTTTTCCAACTTGGGCAATAAAGCTGCTGTAGTCCAATTTTTTTTTGGGGAAAGTTGAGTCCATCGTTTGTGCAGCCGCATTTTCAACGAGCAGCATAACGCATAGAAGAAGTCTGATCTGTGTTTTCATGGAAGTTTTATCTTATCATTCCATTGAAAATAGGACAGCTGCTTTCAATGGAATTCAGTATTTGATTTTAGGAATTTGTCTCCAGTTGTGTATGATCGCCTGATGATCCGGGTCCACCCTTGTGTTGTTTTCCCCGTTCCAGCAGATAGTATAATGGTGGAAGCATAAACAGTGTCAGTAGAGTAGAAAAGAGCAGACCATAGACGATCACGGTGGCTAAGGGCCGTTGAACATCTGATCCGATACCAGTAGCCAGTGAGGCGGGAAGTAAACCAAGTATGGCCACCGTCGCAGTCATCAGCACAGGACGGAATCTGCTAAATGCGCCTTCAATGACAGCTTTTTTTAAGGGCATACCATTTTTTCGTAGCACATTGAACTGCGAAAGCATTAATACACCATTTTGTATGGCGACACCAAAAAGCGCGATAAAACCCACTGCCGAAGATACATTTAAAGTCATACCGCGAAAGTTGAGTGCAAGCATCCCCCCAAAGAGCGCGAGTGGTACGATACCGATAAGTAGTCCGGCCTGTCCGAAAGAACCGAAAGTGCTGTATAGCAGGATAAAAATAATTGCCAGTGTCAGGGGGACGATGACCGCCAGTCGACTATAGGCACGATGCTGGTTTTCGAATTGTCCGCCCCATTGCAGCTTGATTTTCTGTGGATCGTATTTCAGCTTTTGCGCGATGGCTTGTTGGGCTTCGGTCAGGAAAGCACCCAGATCTCGTCCTCGTACGTTCAGTCTGACGGTGAGCTGACGGCTATTGCGTTCGCGTGATATGGTACTTTCTCCGGTATTGAGTTTGATGGTGGCGACCTGCGATAAGGGTATGCGGGCGCCGTTATCGGGATACAACATCAGGTTTCCGATCGTTTCGGGGGAGCTACGTTCATGTTCAGGATACTGACAGGTAATATCGTATACTTTAATCCCCTGATAAACCTGAGATACTGGTTTACCACCAATGGCAATTTGAATCAGATCGGTGACATCCGAAATATTCAATCCATATTGAGCGATTTTATCACGGTCAACGATGATCTGCAACTGTGGGAGTGGTGGCTCCTGATCAATGGCCAGGTCAACGGCACCCGCCACCCCTTTCAGTGTGGTGATGAGATCTTCGGCGGTACGCCGGGTTTCCTTTAGGTCATCGCCAAAAAGTTTGACAACAAGTTCACTGTGTGCGCCAGCGATTTTATCCATGACACCATCGATCATCGGTTGGGAAAAAGCTACATTGTAACCCGGCATCGTGGCATATTCTGCGGCCAGCTCATTGATAAGGTCCGCTTTGGTTTTTCCCCATTTCCATGTTTTGTAGGGCTTCAAACCCACACTGACTTCAAAATGTGAGGGGGTCCAGGCGTCGGTACCATCATCATTGCGTCCGGCCTGTACCATGACATAGGAAATCTCCTCATATTTCAGGGTACGCGCACGTAGGCTATCGCTCATTTCTTTGGATTTCTCTACGGTGATCCCCGGTGGGAGGGAAACCTGTAGCCAGATGGACCCTTCATCAAGTGTAGGCAAAAAATCTTTACCCACAGATGCTGTCAGCAGTCCTGTCGCTAAAAGAACAAGAGCAAGGGGAACAAATATTTGTTTGGGGCGCAGCATTATTTTTTTGATCCGCTGATGGTAAAGTGCTGTTAATTTTTCCAGCCATTTATTGTGATAAACTTTTTGTGGCTTGCGATAGATCATGTAGGCCAGTCCCGGGATAAGCAGTAAGGATACCGCCAAGGCTCCCAATAGCGCATAACCTACGGTATAGGCCATCGGCGTAAACAGTTTCCTTTCTACCCGTTCAAAGGCGAAAAGGGGAAGGTAGGCCGTGATAATAATGATGGTGGCAAAGAAAATCGGTTTGGCAACTTCGGCAATTCTGGCTGCCAGGCTAAGCTTGGCCAGCTGTACGCCAGGTTTTTCTTCCCTTTTTTTCAGAATTGTTTCGAGCATAACAATGGCACCATCCACGATAATTCCGAAATCGATAGCCCCCAGAGAAAGCAGATTGGCAGGTATATCTGTAAAATGCATCAATATAAAGGCGATCAGCAGTGAAAGTGGAATGGTAATGGCAACCAATAGGGCTCCGCGCCAGCTGCCCAGAAAAAGGATCAGTACAAGAATAACCAGCACCATACCTTCGAGGAGTGTTTTGGATACCGTATGCAAGGTATTATCGACCAGGCTAGTGCGATCTAATACAACGTGTATTTTGACATCTTTCGGAAGGATTTTACGGTTAAGTTCCTCGACCGCCGCATTTACACCGGCCAATACCTTGGAGGGATTCTCATGCTTTAATAGCAATACAATCCCTTCAATATTATCGGAATAATTAGCTCCCCGTTTGTCACTGTAGCCTAGGGCTCCTTTGCGGGCAAGATTGCCAAGTTTTACCTGACCCAGATCCCGCATGTAAATGCGATTTCCATTGACCGACTTGACAACAATATTAGCGAGGTCATCCAGTGATTTGACAAGGCCGATGCCCCGGATCACATAGGATTGGTCACCCCGGTTCATCATGCTTCCGCCGGCATTGGCATTGTTGGCTTCTATTTTTGAGGTTACTTCGCTTAGAGAAACTTCATATTGATCAAGTTTTTTAGGATCCAGTTCGACCTGAAACTGTGTTGTGATGCCCCCAAAATTGGTGACATCAGCAACTCCCGCCACCTGTTTGATTTTAGGGATAATGACAAAGTTTTGAAGTTCGGTCAATTTCCGAAGATCTTGGGTATTGCTTTCAAGAATGTACCGAAAGATTTCACCCGTCGGCGAGGTAAGTGGATCTAGGCCTGGTGCCGCACCGTAGGGGAGGCTCAGATCCGCAAGGCGCTCCTGTATGCGCGCCCTGGCCCAGTAGTCGTCAACTCCGTCTTTAAACACGATGGTGACCATGGATAGTCCAAAGGTGGTTTTGCTGCGCATGACTTCCATTCCGGGCAAGCCGTTGATGGCCTGTTCAATGGGAATTGTGATCTGTTGTTCCATTTCCTCGGCGGCCAGGCCAGGCACCTGTGTAACGATTTGTGAGGACACGTCTGCAATATCCGGATAGGCCTCAACTGTAAGCTGTTTCCATGCATAATAGCCGAAAAATGCAATAAGGAGAAAAGCAGTGGCAATAACCCATCTCTTGGTGATGATATGGCTAACAAATTGTTTCATTGTAATACGATTTTTGAATAAGGATTTAGTTGCTTGCTAGTAGATAAAATGCGCCCTCACTGATGATCTGTTCGTCTTTGGACAATCCCTGTACAATCTGAATCTGCTCATTTTCGGTGACACCGGTCTGTACATAACGCTTTATAAATGTATGGGCTGCCAGCTGTACCCACACGAAGCTTTTGTCGTTATATTGGAGCACGGCTTTGGCGGGAATAAATATACTGGCTGTCGCTGCCTGCTCAAATTGTGTATTGACATACATCCCCGGTTTGAGCAGTCGATCTTTATTGTCACATTCAACCAGCACTTCGATATTACGGTTTGCTTCGTCGACAAACTGATTGATATGGACAATTTTTCCTTGTCGTCTTTTTGAGGGTTGACTGTCAATGCGTACTTCGACAGCTCGGATCTGATCTATGACACTCAGATCTTTTTCTTTGACATAGGCCGAAACCCATACTTTCGATAGTTCGGCAATACGGAGTAAAGCAGGGGCATCTTCTTTATTGTATTGGCCTAACACGATCGTATTGCTTAAGATTTCCCCCCGGATGGGTGAACGGACGAGCAGGGGTTGGCCAAGGACGACCTGATTTGCCGTACTGTTATCATATATTTTTAAGGCTGCAGCTGTATTCTTGAGCGTTGTGTTGCTGATGGCAAAATTAGTTTCCGCTTCCTCAAGTTCCTTTTGAATGCCTACACCATGGCTGAGTAAGTCTTTTTGTCGCTTAAGGACATTTGCCGTCAGGTCATAAGTCTGCTTGGCGTCGAGATAGGCCCGTTGTGCTTCGAAGTAATCGGAAGAACTGATCGAAAATAACGCTGTATTGACAGCTACCTGCTGTCCAAGGCTTACATAGGATCTGACAACCCGTCCCGCAAAGGGCATAGGGATTTCAACATAGCTGTTTGGAATAATTTTGACCATGGCAGCAGTGTTGAACTTCAACTGATGTGGTTGCTGGATGACGGTAGTACACTTGATCTTTGACAGCAGTGCTGCGTGCGCATTGATTGTCAGGGTATCTCCCGCGAAATGCAGGTCAGCAGATTCTTCTGCAGGCACTGTGGACTGTGGGTTGCATGCTTGCATGATCGTGAGGACAGTGATCCAGCCCATAGACCTAAGGAGGTGGACAGGAATTTTGATAGCACGGTTAACCATTGTTTTTTTTTCTAAAGGTCATCGTCTACTCGTTTACGATTTGTTCATTCGGAAGGGCAGTAGATGACCGACGTTTCTGTTTCAAAAAATTATGGTGCAAAGCTATCCATGCCTTTGCTGAAAGGCCGTTAGAGAGGCTTTAGAAAAATATTAGAATTTTATTAGCGTGCTGATGAATGGGGGAGGTTAACCTGAAAGACGCTGCCGATATGTTTTGTTGAACGGACAAGGACTTCGCCTTGATGCAGTAGAATAATCTTTTTGGTCAGCGAGATACCGATGCCATTCCCTTCACTGTAGGCTTTGTTGTTGCCTCGATAGAAAGGGGTGAATATGCGTTCAAGATCGTGGGGCTCGATACCTATGCCGTCATCTTTAAACTCGAGCTGTATTGAGGTTTTGCTGGATTTGATCGCTATGGAACATTTTTGGTTATCGGAAAACTTACAGGCATTTTCAATTAAATTCACCAAGGCAACCCGGAGCAGGTATTCATTACCGACAGTCGAAATCATGTGCTCGTCCTCCAATACTGGATCGACAAAAATATCGAGCTTATAATCCGGATTGGCCTGCAAGACCTGCTGGCAGGCGTCAAGTAGGAGTTCATCCACACGTAGGGGCTTGAATGAGATCTCTGAGCTATCGTAACTCGCCTTGGCAAAATCAAGTAAGCTGTTGAATAGCTTTTTGAGTTTTTGGGCGTCGTTTAAAATGTTGTCAATGATGGCTTTATATTCAGCTGTGCTGCGGTCTTTATTCGTAGAAATTTCAAGTTCGGTAATCATTGCGGCCAAGGGGGTACGCAGCTCATGTGAAATATTGGAGACAAAATGCTTTTGTGCGTCGAAGGAGCTTTCGAGACGATTCAGCATATCGTTAAAGGTGTTGGCCAGCTCGGCTAGTTCATCTTTATTGCCCGTGCTCTGAAGTCTTGCATCCAGGTTATTGGCCGAGATGTTTTTGACTTTTAGTGTCATTGCCTGAATCGGATGGAATACTTTTTTTGAGAAAAATATTCCGGCGGCATAGCTTAAAAAGACCGCAAAAATAAAAACAATAATGATGGTCGATAACAGGTTTTGAAGTTTGTTATACCCATATTGATCATAAGCAGCTGCGGTGATGATAAAATTCGTGTTGTTGTACGTATAAGTAATGCCGATCACTTGCCATTTGTCCTGATAAAAGCCAATTTCCTTTTTTTTGACAATATCCCGCAACATAGCCGGCGTCTCCTTGACGAAATCAATGTCTACGGCATCATGGTACAATAGCTTAAAACTGGTGTCATAGATGGCTACTTCAACCTCATTGAGGATTTTTCGGTTGTTGTGGTAGATATCTTCCAGTATTTTTTTGTCGACCCGCGCATTTAAAAACAGATTTGCTTTGGTATAGGCTTCTTTTTTTAGCAGGGCAAAAAATTCGTTCTCCCGATTCTCTACTGCGGAAAAATAGACCGTGCAGGCAAACACCATTAGGATGGTCGCTGTGACGACTGTAAACAGTATGGTAATTCGCGTTCTGATCTGCATTAGTCCTGTTTTAAAATAAAGCCCATTCCAGATTTGGTATGGATATATTTTTTATCAAAATCCTTATCTACTTTTTTTCGGAGGTAATTGATATAGACATCAATAAAATTGGTGCCGGTATCAAAATGGGTTTCCCAAACTTTTTCAGCAATCTCCATTCTTGACAATACGCGTTCGGGGTGCAGCAACAGGTAGTGCAGCAATTTGAATTCTTTGGGTGTCAAACTGATTTCGACGTTGTTGCGCCTGACATTTTTGGTATGCAGATTCATTTCCAGATCCGCATAGCGCAATAAGGCTCCTGTGGCATGATCCCGTTTCTGATAGCGTTTGAGCAGCACCCGTATTCGGGCCAATAGCTCACGCATTTCAAAAGGTTTGACCAGATAATCGTCCGCTCCGGCATCAAAACCTTCAATTTTATCATCTGTGGTGCCGAGCGCGGTAAGCATGATAATGGGCAGGTCGGGTTTGCTATGACGGATTTCTTTGCAGAGATCGAGACCATCCATCTTGGGCAATACAATATCGGTTATGATCAGGTCGAAATCGTGTTGCAGAGCCATTTTCTTTCCTGAAACGCCATCATAGGCGATATCGGTCTGAAATTCATTCTCATCCAGCCCGCGTTTTATTAGTCCTGCGACACGGACATCATCTTCGATTAAAAGAATTCTCATACAACAGCGAAAGATTATTCGTAAATACTTTAACCACAATATTGACTGACCATAAGGTATGGGCCATGCAGGACAAAGTTATCAAATTTACCCTGGTTTCGTGATTTAAGGCCTGTTGTTTTTGGCTGATGTTTATATTCTTGCCATACGACAAGTGTATCTTGCTTTCAATCAGTTAACTTTGGTGAAATAACCCAGGTGCCCAGCACCTATAGATCAATGAGCGATGGATAAACCAAAATCAGCAAAATTAGAAGTCATTATCCCCGCGTATCGGATGCACAGTCAGAATTTTATCAATGTGCTGGATGGTATCACGGAGGAGCATGCACGTCAACGTATCAACGGGCAGACCAACCACATGGTGTGGATGGCCGGTAATTTTGTCAATGTACGTTATGGGATTGCATATGTCTTGGGGCTTCAGGAGGAAGATCCCTACCACGACTTATTTTTTATGGGGAAAACCTTGGACGAAAAGTTTAACTACCCAAGTTTACAAGAATTGAAAGATAGTTTTTATGCCATTTCTCCCAAAGTTTATCAGCGTCTGCTGGAAGTAGACGATGCGGAATTGGCGGAGATTTTTAAAATTGACATGAACATTCCTTTTATCGAGGAGAATAAGCTCAACTTTGTGGGAATGTGCATTGGAAGGCAGGATTATCTTTGTGGCCAAATGGCACTGATGCGGCGTATACTCAATTATCCAAGTATGAAATACGATGTGGATGAAAGCATGGCCTATTAGGAATGAAACAGCCTAAGTGAACGTCTCGTAAAGACTGTGCTTCACTTAGGCTGTTAACCGGTTTTTAGCTTAGATATGTCAGAATCTCATCCATACATTGGAGGGCAATAAACCGCTCATATTCTAAATTAATCTCATGCTGTTCATGCGTCCATGTGATATGGTAGGGGATGTGAACGCCAAAACCGCCGAGTTCGAGTACTGGCAGGATATCGTGATTAAGAAGGAGGATATGGCCGCCTATCTTGGAATTTCGGTCAGAAGTCTCAATCGAGAACTCAAGAAATTACTGTAATTATGGAAAAAGATCATCCAATCTTCTGAGAATTGATGTTGTTCAGAAGACTGGATGAATGGCTGCGTTATTCGCTGCCTTTGATGGTGAAGATCACGCCGGAATAGTTATCGTGATCAGGACCGATATAAAGCAGGTCCACTCCTTTTTTATTTGGTTCTTTGAGTTGTTCCAGAAATAGTTTATAGTTCATCCGCTCTATTTTTTCTTCCCAATCTGTTTCGGATTTCGGTTTGATGGAACTGATATTGTCCATCTCAAAAAGCGCTTTACTTGTTTCAAGTTGTTTGGAACGTTGAATGAATATCGTGTCAGCGACAATCTTATTAATTTTTATCCATCCTGAAGGTAATCCGTTAATATTCCCACCGTTGCTGTTGGTAAAAAATGTTACACCATAAAGTTGACCTGCTTCCAGATGCTGTAGATTGCTGAATAATTTTTCCGTTTCATTTTCACGTTGTTGGCCAGCAATTTTGTTCTTTACCCCATAAATTCCAGCCCAGATCAAGATAGCCGCAAATACAAATACAAAACCTTTCCATAGCTGAAAGTAAGGGATTGAATACGCTTTTTTTAAGGTTTTGATCTCTGCTTTAAGCTCGTCGGAGTAATTGCGTGCATGGATAAGTTGGCCACGTCCATCATATAGCCGCGAAATCTTGACAAGACCACCGCCAAAGGGGAGACCAAGAAATTTGCGTGCGGGCGTAATAATCTGTAAAGTAAAAGTTCTGGCTGAACTTTCATTCTTTAAGGTCGTTGTTACCGTCTTTTCGGCTAGTACAAAGTCGTAGATACTGTAAATAAATAACATAGTTGTTGTGATTTAAGCAAATGGAACAGCAGGATAGGCTGCTGTCCTAACAAAAACCTTTTGTGATAAAGGTGGACGGCAAATTTAAAAGAAAAAGCAGAAAATTGGAACTTAAGAACGGAGATTTGAGTATTGTCTAAAAAATGGGTAAATTGAAATCCATTAAAACGATGTTTTGACATACAAAACAAATAGAAATGCAGCACTTTAGCATCATGTACCTAAAAATCGTCTTATTTTTTATGTGTGTAACAAGCTGTGCGATGGGACAAAAAATCAACAAGTCCTTATTGGATAAAACCCTGTCCAACCATTATTCCAATGGAAATGAACCGGGAATCGTTGTTGCGATTAGTCAGCACGGACAGATCCGTTATCAATATGCAGTAGGAATAGCAGATTTGAAAACGAAACAAAAGATCACGGAGAAGACCCATTTTCGGATGGCCTCCGTGAGTAAGCAGGTGACAGCGCAGGCTATTTGTCGCTTATTTGACCAGGGGAAATTACATCCAACGGATCAATTAGGATCTTTTTTTAATAATTTACCGATGGCTCTGCGGGGTATAACCGTTGTTCAATTACTTCAGCACCGGTCGGGGATCATGGATTATGAAGCATTGATACCCACAGGCCGAACAGCACAGGTGTCAGATCAGGATGTACTGGATTATATCCGGCAGACGGATACGCTCTATTTCCCAATAGGGAGCCAATTCCGATACAGCAATACAGGTTATTGCCTACTGGCATTGATTGTGGAAGAGGTGGCGAAGGAATCATTTGCAACTTTCGTGAAAAAGAATTTATTTCAGCCGAATGGTATTGTGGAAGGAACCATCTATACGGCTGACGCGGATATCCCCAATCGTGCTTTGGGCTATCATCCTAAGGAGGATACCTTTGTGTTTGCGGATCAGAGTGTGACCAGTGCCACACAAGGCGATGGAGGTGCCTACTTATCGGCAATCGAATATCATCAATGGGCCAATTTTTTGCTTCATAAGCGTTTTCAGCAGGCCGGTATACGGGATTTGCTGGAAAACGAGCACTTGGCGGTAAAAGATGGCGTTTCCTACAATTTGGGCTGGTTTATCTATCCTTTCGGTCAAAATACAGTATGCTTTCATTCCGGTGAATCAACGGGCTTCCATAATATCGTTTATTTAGACAAGCAGAAAGAGCTTGTTGTTACCTTATTTAGCAATCGTGATGACCTTCGGATTGCAGAAGCATTTGACGCCCTGCTGGAGGAGATGAAACTACGTAAACCAATGGATGAAAGCGGACAAAACGAAACGGTTTTTGGCTGGCTCAATGCGGTATATGCGAATTAACCTGTCTTGTTGAAAAAGCAAGATCGCCTATCCTTTTTGAAGGCGTTGGCGATCTGCTATTAAGGCTGTTAAAGTGCCTGCATCAATAAAATGCCCCTTGAGGTAAGCAACTATTGTCTCCATGTCCGCCACTTCATGGACCAAGAGGTCTGTTGCGGCTGAAAGTAAATGGGCCAATAAAGAATTGACGATGGAACCCGGTTGTCCCTTATGTAATGGTAGGGCTACCATGCCGATTCAACTATCCCTTAATTCCTTTTAACCAGTCTCTAAATTTGCCAACCTGTTCAGCGATAAAAGATTCGTGATCTTCATTTTCTTCGTCCCCGCCGGGGAGAATATGTTCAAAATAAGATCCTTTCAGGATTTTTCGCAATAATCCTTCTCCTATGAATGGTTTGTCGTCGTTCAGTGTCCGTGCTGCTTTTAGCAAGTGACGGATATCATATTGTAAAGGATTGATATCGGGTACTTGTTTGTTGAGATTCAAGAGTTCGTACACGGCAATGCGTGCGGTTCTGACGGAGCTTTCCATGGTAAAGACGACGTCGTTGTTGGTTTCGACGAACTGTCCAACGAGGCCTAGATTTTTACAGCCTTCGGGCACTACTCTTGGGCGGTCACCTTTAGCACGAGGCATAAACATGGAGGTGATATAAGGCATAAATGTCGTACGGACAATCGTATTTTTAATGACATCATCCAATTGGTCTATTATTCCAAGGTGATGACATAGTTCAGCCAAAATTTCATTTCCGGTACATTCGGGCATGGTCTTTTTAACATAATTTCCTTGCTTGTCCATAAATAGGGCATAGACCCAAAGGACAAGAACATCGTCGGGCTGGCCCGGGAAGTGCGGTTGTCTGTTGCAGGTGAAGCTCATCAGCCAATTGGAATCTGTAATTGTGATAATACCACCAGTGACTGTTTTTCCGGAGTATGGGTCATTGACCGAATAGCCTTTCAATTTTTCGATTAATGCCGAAGGTTTACAAGTCAGTGTAGCAGATTCCCAGGCTGATTTTTCAATATTGCTACAGAATTTTTCTGGCTTACCGAAAATAGCAGACTTGGCGGCCAGATTTTTCCAAAGTTTCCAGCCGGCACTTTGTCCGCTTGTGCTGTTGTCGATATCGATGATCGGTGCTTTGACATTATCACCATAGAAGGTGTCTTCGGTCATTGAGCCGGTTGTGACAATCACAAAGTCATTTGGACCGAGCGGGATGCGTACTTCCTTGCCATCTTGCTCGGTAATGATGCCTTCAACGGTTTTTCCTTCAGTATTGCTCTGTATGTCGAGATCTTTGACCAGCACATTGAACTGAATTTTAACGCCTTTATCTTGTAATACCCGACGCAACGGGGTGACGAAAGTATCATATTGATTGTATTTTGGAAATACAAGGGACGAAAGGTCATTTAATCCATCGATCGCATGAAGGAAACGATGCATGTATAGTTTCAATTCCAATAAGCTATGCCAGTTTTCAAAAGCAAACATGGTGCGCCAAAAAGTCCAGAAATTACTGCTTAAGAAAGATTCACTGAAATAATCTTCAATTGTCAGGTCATCCAATTCTTCTTTCTTCTTCAGTAGGAGCTTGACGATCGCCAGTTGATCTTTTTTGGCTAGTCCAAATTTGCTGAAATCTTTTATTTCACCAAGATTGTGGATAAGCCGTGCCTTTGAATAGTTGGAATCGTTGTCGTTGATCAATCTATATTCATCGAGTACACTATAAGGAGCAGGCATTTCCAAGGCTGGAATATCCTGAAACATATCCCATAGATTTTCATAGGTCATGTCCATTTCACGTCCGCCGCGAATAACATAACCATCTTTGGCATTGCCAGCGCCATCAAGGGATCCGCCTTCAACATGTAATTGCTCCAAAAAGGTGATATTTTCAGCTGGCACATGTCCGTCACGGATGAAATAGTATGCAGCTGACATGCCGGCAATCCCGCTACCGACAATGTAGATTTTACTGTCCTTATAAGATTTGGTCGGGATTCCCTTGTTACGTTGATAGTTTCCTATTTGATCTGAAAAAGGCATGGCCTTTTTGGGCGTATTGCGTTGTTGTTCTGTGCTTGAATCCGGTTCATGATTTACATTTCTATATTCAGCAGATGCATTTAATACTTTGTCGAATTTTGAGGTGATTTCTTTCATGATTCTTATTGTTTTTAATTCTTGAGTAAAGTTAGTCATACTCCTTAGATCATTTATGCCCTCAAATTCGCTATTGTTCTACCGAATTTCCTTTTTTTACATATTTTGTCTTTTTCGATATTCAGAAGGCGATAACATAGCGTATTTCTTGAAAAACCGGCCAAAAGCAGAGATCGAATTGAAACCTATCGCATAGGCGATATCGGAAATGGTCTTTTCAGGATTTCCAAGTAGCGCATAGGCCTCTTTGAGTAAATTTTCGTCTATGATTTCATGCGGGGTCTTCCCAGATGCTTTTTTAACAATACTAATCAGGTATTTGTTTGAAATAAATAACCTGTCAGCGTAATATTTTACATCTTTGCATTGACTGCAATGCTGCTGTACCAGTTCTGTGAACTTAAAAAAAAGACTGTTTGCTTCCTGAATTGTCTCAACAGCATCTTGATCCTCCACAGCCAAAGCATCAGCTATTTCGAGCAATAGGTTAAATATTATGGTGCGAATAATGTCAGGAGTAAAACGTGTTGTCCGGAGGGTTACCTCGCTCAGGTATTCGAGAAGCTTTAATAGTTTTTCGACTAGCTTTGCTGTACTGGGGATAATGGCAAAGGTAGATTTATTGAACAGCCCCAGTTTTTCGATGAAAAACGGATTGGCAATATTTTTCAGTAGAAATAACTTGTCAAAGAAGAGTAGTTTCATTCTGAAATCCTTGCTAACCGCAGTGAATTTAATGATGGTGGAAGGGGCTGAAACAAGTAAGCTATGCTGGGTTAATGTATGTTTCTGGTTGTCGATTTCTACTTGAATTGTCCCGGCAGTGCAAACGCAAATGGCATAAAAATCGATACGAAATGAATTGCTGGGGTATTCAAAAAGCGGATTGCCAGAGGAGATATAATAGGGACGATTACAATCTACACCAAAGAAAGATAAGGTATCTTGCAGGCTATCGTGTGTATTTGGATTGATCTTGATGCGAAACTTCATATACGTGTATTGTAATGTGTTTGGGACCTATTGCTTTCAGGGAGTTGAAATAGCGGCTATGACCGTTTCAACATAAGTTTTTCCGTAGCTATTTCATCTTCTATACCACTGAAGTAGCTTTGAAATCCAAATTTTGTTAGTAATTTCCTGGAGGCAACATTGTCCGGATCTATTATACCCACAACATCTTTATTTGCATCGATATGTTTGGCCATTGCCAGCATAGATTCGCAGATTTTCGTACCGAGGCCCTTGCGCCAAAATTCCTTTTGAAGCAAATAGCCAATTTCAAAAACCGTCGGGTCTTTTTTATAGTTGACTAATTTGCAGTCACCTAAAAATAATTGGCTCTCGGAATCGATAACCTTAAAATAACCCAATAATGGATCCCTATTGATGTCAAGAATGGAAGCGAATTTTTTTTCGGCTTCCTCGGGTGTTAGTCCTTTACCTGAAATATATTTCATGATCTCATCCTCTTTGACAAGTTCTTT
This sequence comes from Sphingobacterium sp. DR205, assembly GCF_011064245.1. Lineage (NCBI taxonomy): Bacteria > Pseudomonadati > Bacteroidota > Sphingobacteriia > Sphingobacteriales > Sphingobacteriaceae > Sphingobacterium > Sphingobacterium sp. DR205. The sequence continues at coordinate 1,567,271 of NZ_CP049333.1, forward strand.
AAATAACATGAAATCTTCAGCTGTATATTTTTTGAATTCTAGTGTATTGTACATGGCTAATATGTCTTCTACACAAGATAAGGTTGTTTTTTTATTAAATCAAACTGTTTCGGTTCATATCATCATTTTTCTGTCTAATTTGTGATTGCCCCGATTAAAATATCGGAATTTAAGTTACATTGTCATTGTGCAATGAATACGGAAATTTATTTCCGGCAACAGGTTGGAATGATCAATACAAACAGGAACATATTTAACTCGTGAAACAATGAAGATAGCAGGATTATATGAAACACATATTCAGGTACGCAATCTGGAAGAATCTGTCAATTTTTATACAAAGGTCTTAGGGCTGCGGATTGCTCATCGTGATCCCAATCGGCCTATTGTCTTTCTTTGGGTCGGGACGGATAAGGAATATATGCTGGGACTTTGGGAGGAGGAAGCAAATTTTCAGCCGCGGCATTTTGCTTTTAGAGCCAGTAAAGAGGATATCTTAAATTATGCTGTAGACTATCTCAAGGAACGGCATTTACAACCTTATAATTTTTTGAAAGATGGAGTTGAAAAACCGATGGTATTTGGCTGGATGCCGGCACTGGCAATTTATTTTAATGATCCAGATGGAAATCAATTGGAATTTATTGCCTTATTGGAAGGTGAGGGGCGGCCGGAACTGGGGGTAATGTCCTATGAAGACTGGTTAAAGCAGCGGTAAAAAAATAAGCGGCTATTTACTTGCCGCTTATTTTTTATGAAGTAACTGTTAACGGAACGGTTTTGAATGGATCAGGATTCGTCGTTAATCTTTTGATAATCTGGTAATGGCTTCGTCCCGCGTAGCAACAAAGTTGATCTTACGACCTTTATTACTTTCATAGATGAAATCATTTAAACTCTTGCTTTTATAGACGGAGAAATCACCTACAATAGCGATGTCAAAATCGTACTGCGTATATTTTTGCAGAATATCCCCGGCCAGCTTGGTTTTAAGTTCAAAAAAATCAGCTGAAATATTTTCTTGGTATAAGATCGCTTTGTATGCTTCTTGTGCAGCACAGTCGACCATAATCTGTAAGCCGTCATCTAGATTGTTGATGAGGATATCAGTGTCTTTTACTTCAGCGATATGTTGATCTTTTATTTGAAAAATGTTGATTTTCATGTTTTTTGTTTGAAATATTGACTGTTTATGTTTTAGTCCCATAGACGGATTGAAATAGATCGTTGGACTATGCTTATCCGGTAAAATCTTTCATCATATCGATGGATGGGCAGAAGTACAGTGTCCCGCTCTGGGCTGTACTAAAGTCCAGGATACGGTCATAATTACCTTCAGGTTCACCAATAAACATGCGCTTTAACATCTGTGTCACGGTACTGAATCTACTGGCATAAGCAATAAAGTAAGTGCCCATTTGATTATTGGCGATATTGCCAAAAGGCATATTGTCCCTGACGATTTTAAGATCATCGCCTACATTGGCTAAGGCTGAATGCGAATTGGCCGGTTTGACGTCATCTGTCATTTCAATATCATTGGTTTTACTTCGTCCAATAACCTTTTCCTGTTCGGATACTGGTAAAGCCCGCCAGCTTTTGATGTCATGGATGTACTTTTGAACAAAAAGGTAGCTGCCACCTTTATAGGCTTCATCCTCATTGCCAATAATACCAAAGAAAGCACGGTCTTCTCCTGTCGGATTTTCGGTGCCGTCGACAAAACCCAGAATGCTCCTTCCATCCCAATAGCGAAAGCCGTGAATTTCTTCCTTGCAGTCAGCAACTGCTGCCAGTACATCGGAAATTTCGGCTGCCATGTCAATACAATAGCTTTGCTCTTCAGCCCGAATATGAAAATGGAGGTCACCCGAGGTAGCCACAGCGACATGTTTTTGTCCCACAATGGGCTCAAAAGGAACCAATTCTTTCGGTAATGGCTCCTGTAACGCTAATTTTTTCCAAGCGTGGTAACTGATTCCCATGACGATACTCGCTTTTAAACCAGTCGAACGCACCTGAGCCGAATTATTTAGATTGACAACCAGGGCACAGATCCGTTCAAATACCGGTTTCAGCTCTTTATTTTCCTGAAAATTCCATACCATAAAAACGGTATTGTTGCTGGGTGAATCGATAACATTCTGCGCTTGATTGTTCATAAAATATGGTGTTGAATGGACGTTGACAATACTACTAAGCTACACATAAATTTATTTCCAAACAGATCAAATTATTCTTCTGAGGTTGTTTTTTTGTATAATGACTGGATTTCTTCGATTACTAAAGTCGGATTATCGTAAAAGATGTGATGTTGTGCGTTCGGCTCCAAGATATACTTTCTGTTGTCCTTTTCGTCTGCAAACTTTTTTAATGCGGCAACACATTTACTTCTATCGGGTTCTTCAAAAGCGGTAATTCCTGAGCCAATAATGGTCATTGGAATGGTTGCATGTGGCGCTACTTCATGCAAAATAGCCGTTGAATTCTCATAATTCATCGTCAAATGATAGAACCCCAAACTCTCTTTTTTGATCTCCTGAAGTCGGTCGGCATATTCAATCTTTAATGATTTTCCGCGCTCCTTTGTCATAAAATAAGGCGAGACAATATCTATCATCACCGCACCAAGTACCTTCCCCTTGTTTTCATCGGCAAATTTCAACGTATAATTACCGCCAAAGGAATGTGCGACAAAGAAATATTGGTCGTGATAACCCAATTTATTCAGCGCCCTTTTTAAATCAGCGACTTCAGTTGATAGATTGACATTAACGGTATCTATACCACTTTTTCCGAAACCCGCCCGATCGTAGGTGATTAATGGTGCACCTAATCTGGCTGATAGTGGGGCCAATAGCTGCTGCCATACAGAGGCATCGTTTCCAGCTCCTGATTCAAAGATGATGGGAATTCCTTTTCCAGCTGTGATATTAAAATGTAAGCTATGCTGGCCAACACTGATCGTCGTGTCTTTCGATTGTGCAAACAGATCGAACGTGGCGAGTAACAGGAAAATAGAAAAGAAAATAGGCTGTATACGGATCATATTGAATTCATTAAATCTTAGCTCTTACATCATTCATTTTGAGCGTCATTGATAGCGCTTCTGTTTCGATCCAGTTGCTGTAATCTTCAATGGCTTTTAAACGCAGTTCATCTGTAAGATATCCTTCTATGACCATTTGTTGCGACTGGGCAACTTTGATCCAGATTCCAAGATTGGTCTGGAAGTGATCGTCGCCCCTTGTATAGGTCTGATCAGCATTGATGGTCTCAATCGCTGTAAATCCCTGTTGCTCGAGTATGGCTGAGATTTCATCTGCCACACGATTGTTCATACCTGCGTCGGCACGCCATTTCAGAAAAGTTTGATAAAATTCCAGCATACTGGATGGAGGTGCTGGATTCCATTCGATCGCAGTATGGTTATAATCCAAAATTGAAAGCTGTCCCCCTGGTTTTAACCAGGATCTGAACCGTTTTAGTGCTTCAGGAATATCGCTTAGCCATTGCACGGTTCTCGCAGTCATAATCAGGTCAAACTGATGTGGTGGCTCATAACTAAAAATATTATCACACACCAAGCTAAGATTGGCGGTATTAGCATAGTGTTGATTCCCGATATCAATAAAGGATTGGGTGTTGTCTAAACCAATGGCTGATCCCTCTTTAATAAGTGATGCGGCTTCATTCGTCAGTGTCCCTGTGCCACAGCCCACATCCAGAATAGTCAACCCCGGTTTTAGCAAAGGAAGGATAGTCCGGTAATCATTCGCGAGGGTTCGTCTTTCAAATATTTTATTTGCCTGCTGGTCTTTTCTGTCAATAAGTTTCTCTTTCATTTGATTGGTTTAGTATACTGTAAATATAATTCACTTTGGTGATAAAAAGAATTTATTCGAATCCATGTTTATCACGAATAATTTTTATATTAGAAAATAATGATTCCGAACCACTAGCTTACTGCTAACTATGCTAAAAAAACAATTTAATAATATGAAGAAAATAACCAAAGTCCTTATGCCGATTTGTTGCGCTTTTTTATTATCAGCATGCTCATCAAACTATCTGATGACTTTTAATGGCGGAAATTTAAAAAAGAGCGAAGAGAACGGAACTTTTTCATTCAATAATGACACGATACAGATTGATTATTCTTTTGCTGGTAAAGAGGGGAAAGTTTATATGAAAATAGAGAATAAACTGGATAAACCTGTTTTGTGGGACCTGAAAAGCTCCGCATTGGTTATCAATAATAAAGCATTTAGTTATGCTGCCGAAAGTGTCCCGATTAAGGGACAGATTGATGGATCAGTAACTGGTTTTAGAAATAAAGATTTCGGTACATTGAGTGAGGATTGGGTGCGTGGATATTTCAATGGAAGCATAGGTCTTCCTAAAGATATTGTGCTGATCCCGCCGCATGCTTATGTCGACGGCAGTTACTTTGATCTTCGAAATGATGTAAAAGAAATCACAATGTCATCAAAAAAAGAGAAGGTGTACATGTATGATATGAACGGAAAAAGCTATGCAGTAAAGTTGGCAAAATTTAAACAAGACGAATCGCCATACAATCTGCGTAATTTCTTGAGTTATTCGGTACTTTCCGATGGTCAGGCAATTTCAAAAACCACCGAACAACAATTTTATGTGGAACAACTCTGGCAGACTGGGGCAGTATCGCTAAATAATATTATAGAGATATATACAAAGAGGAGTGACGTTATGGCTTACAAAGAAAAGAAGGGGCAAGATGCCTTGCTCGTGGGCGGGGTAGTGGCATTGACAGCTGCTGCTGTCGCTATTGATGATAAGCAGGTCAATTAAAATGAGATAGTAATGCCTTGGCTGCATTAATAAATAAAGACAAAAGGCCTTACTATTTTTCAGTAAGGCCTTTTGTTTTTATTTCACAGTGGTACCATCCGCGATTTCTTCATCGGCTTTACTGATGAGTCGCATGGTCGTACTAAGGTCACCAAAGACTTCGACCTGACCGTCAATGCTACGTCCTTTTTGCACCGGAACACGGCTTGTTTTGTTGTCTACAACGGCGATGACAAAACTGCCTTCACCGGAGGTAAAGACCGCTGTTTTGGGAACGACAAAAGTGCTATCCTGAGAGGTCAAAGGTAATTCAACTTCGGCAACCATACCCGGGATGAGTTTGTTGTTGGTATTGGTAATGTCGATTTCAACTCTTTCAGATCTGAATCTGCTATCCAGCGCCCCGGACTTGCGTGCGATCTTACCTGAAAACTGTTGGCCCGGCAATGACTTTACGGTAAACTGCAGCGGTTGATCTGTGGCCAGGAAGCCGGCATATTGTTCGGGTACGGCAACAGCCAAGCGGAGCTTGCTCTGTTGCTGGATGGTCATGATGGGCATCTCCGAACCTCTGCCCGCTGGTCCGACATAAGCCCCCTGATTGACATTACGTGTAGCGATAACACCATCAAATGGTGCACGTATTTCTAGGTAGTTCAGTAGGTTTTGTACCTCTGCATAGGCTGATTTTGCTGCCTGAAATTGAGCGAAATCAGCATTCTTTTTCGCTTCAGCGACTTCGAGATCCAGACGTGCTACGGTACCCTCAACTTTACTGGTTTCGAATAGTCTATCGTAGGTACTTTTAGTGGCCATGTAAATCGCTTCCTGCGACTTTAATCTTGATTTTGCAGCCGACAATTGTGAACTCAATTCCGGTGCTTCCAGAACAGCTAACAGCTGTCCGGCCTGAACCCGACTGCCAATGTCAACTTTTAATGCCAGTACATAGCTGCTCACTTTGGCGTAAATTTCTACCTGTTGAAATCCACTGATCTCGCCGGGTATCTGCATTTTGTTTGTTAGTTTCTGTTTAGACGGCGCAAATGTTTCCATTACTGGACTTGCCGTTACCGCTGCCACTTTTTTGCCATTTTCTTCGGCAGCGGACTGACATCCGGTTAAGTAGGCGAGTAGGCCTACTGCGGATAATATTTTTAGGAGATTGTGTTTCATGATAAAGGTTTTAATGCTGCGATATAATGTTTACTTTCTTCGTCTTCTGGATCTAAGGAGATTGATTGGGTGCTGCTTTTCTCTTGTGCCCAGGCAAATATTAAAGGTAAAATCACCAGTACGGCAAACGTAGAGAATAATAAGCCTCCGATAACGGCACGTCCCAAAGGAGATACCTGTTCACCGCCTTCACCATGGCCTATTGCCATGGGCAACATCCCGACAATCATGGCCAAACTGGTCATAATAATAGGGCGTAAACGGAGTGAAGCGGCTTCACGTGCGGCAGCCAATGCGTTTTGATTGTGCTTGCGGATATGTTCGGCATTGGTGATCAGCAGCACCGCATTAGCAATGGATACACCAACAGACATAATAATACCCATATAAGACTGTAGGTTGAGCGTTGAACCAGTCAATAAAAGCATCAGCAGGGATCCAAGGACAACGGCTGGGACAGTGGTGAGGACGACCATAGAAACTTTAAATGACTGAAAGTTGGCCGAAAGCATCAGAAATATCACGATAATCGCTACAGCTAACCCAGCCTGTAAACTATCCATTGTTTCGCTCAGCACTTTTCCTAATCCGATTTGCTCCACCGAAAAACCGCGTGGAAGTTCGCCCAAAGCTTTAATACTACGTTGTACATCATTGGAGGCTGTTTTCAGATCCGTATGGTCGATATTGGCGGTGACAGAAATGTAGGGCATGGCACCTAGGTTGTCGTTCTCGCCATAAGTATAAGATGGGGTTATGGTTGCAATATCGCTCAGTATTGGCCGTGACGAATTTTTTAACAATGGAATTTCTCCAATCTCTTTCTCGTCTTTCATTTTATCAATGGGTACCTGTACTTGCACATTGTAAGAGAGTCCGGCTTTCTCATCAATCCAGGTATTTTTCTCTGTATAGCGGGAGGACGATGTTGCCGCAATCAATGAGCGGGTCACTTCTGCAAGGTCAATACCTAGCTGAGCGGCACGTACTCGGTCAATATTGATGTCATAGGACGGGTATTTGATGGATTGTGCGAGTTGCACATCCCTGAAATAGGGAATATCTTTCAGTTCTTCAATTAATTTGCCTGCATATTTTTCATTATTCTTTTTGTTTTTACCCGCTATCCGTACCTCGATCGGTGTCGGCGAACCTTGGCTCAGGACTTTATCAGTGAGTTCGATCGGTTCAAAAGAAACCTGCACATCAGGAAGAGCTGCCTTGAGTCGCTTTCTGTATTCGTCGCGGAAACTGTCCATATCGTGGTGATAATCTTTGAGAGCGATCTGAAAAACGGCTTCATGGGGACCTGCCATAAACAGGTAGATCGGTGATACGGAGAATTGCCCGGGGTGTTGACCAATATAAACAGAGGATATGCTAATGTGTTCTTTACCGACCAGTTGTTCAAGCTCAGCTAATGCACGTTTGGCCTTTTCTTCGGTACGTTCAATGCGGGTGCCTTCGACGGCACGCAGACGCATCTGAAATTGGCTCGAATTGACCTTTGGAAATACGTCCTGTCCAATCGTATTGAGCAAAACGAGGACCAGACTTATGGCACCCACCAGGTAGACGACGGTGATAATTTTCTTCTGCTTGAACAGTCGGTCGATCATTTTCATAAACCGATTTCTGAATCGTTCAAACAGGCTGATCTTGCCATCGTTGTTAAAATCTTCCCGTTCGACAAGAAGTTTCTTTTGATTCAGGGTATCTTGTTCGGATTCAACGGATAGACCTGTTTCGGCAAATTGAACTTCATCCGGATTCAGTCCTTTTGGATTTATTTTATGTGCACCGGTTTTGTGGTGATCTTTCATGAGCCAATTGGCCATGATCGGTACGAAAGTCTGTGACAGCAGAAAGGAGATAATCATGGAGAATCCAATGGACAAGGCCAAGGGTAAGAATAGGGATCCCGGAATACCTGTCATCGTAAATGCAGGCGCAAATACGGCAAGGATACACAATAAAATCAACAGTTTTGGCAGGGCAATTTCCTTACAGGCATCCCAAATGGCCAATGCTTTGGGTTTGCCCATATCCAGGTGTTGGTGTATATTCTCTATCGTGACTGTACTCTCGTCAACGAGGATACCGATTGCCAGTGCCAATCCACTCAGTGACATTAGATTGATCGTCTGCCCAAATAGTTTCAGGAAGAGCACACCCGAAATAACCGAGATCGGGATCGTTAGGATAACGATTAACGCAGCTCTACGGTCGCCCAAAAATAATAAGACCATCAGACCGGTGAGTATTGCTCCGATAGCGCCTTCGGTGATCAGACTTTTGACGGAGTTGATGACATAGACGGATTGGTCAAACTCATAGGATAGTTTGACATCCTCGGGCAAGGTATTCTGTATTTTTGGAAGTGCAGCTTTCAGATTTTGTACGACTTCCCAAGTGGAAGCATCACCGGCTTTGGCAATGCTGACGTAGACCGATCGTTTGCCATTGACGAGCGCATAACCTGCGGTAACATCGGCACCATCTTTCACTGTGGCAATATCACCCAGATAGAGATTTTGTACTCCGCCTTTAAAAAGCGGGATTTTCTCAAAATCTTTTACATCCCGAATGGTGTTGTTGGTGGGTGTAATGTAGTTTTTATCTTTTATACGGACATTTCCGGCAGGTGCGGTCTGGTTGTTGAGTTTTAATGCTTCGACGACCTGATCGGGGGTCATGTTGTGACTGCGCATCAGATCGGGATCTACATTGACCTCGATGGTACGGGGACTGCCCCCAAATGGTGGCGGGGAAAGTAATCCCGGTATGGAGGTAAATGAAGCCCGTACATAGACATTGGCCAGATCCTGTAGTTCGTTGTTGGAACGTTTATCACTACTGAGTACAAGCTGCCCTACAGGGAGTGAAGACGCATCAAACCGGATAATAAAGGGCGGTTGTGATCCCGGAGGAAAGGAGGCCTGGATACGATTAGCCAATGCACTCAATTCGGCTGCTGCCTGCGCCATGTTGGTGTCTTCGTAGTAGGAGATCTTCATTAAGGTCAGCCCCTGGATGTTTTTGGTCTCAATGGATTTGACGCCATTGGCAAAAAGTAGGATATTGACGTAGTTTTTAGCAAAATAAGACTCCATCTGATCTGGAGAATAACCCCCAAAGGGGTGCGCAATATAAATAACAGGAAGGTTCATTTTGGGTAAAATGTCGACCTTGATGGTGCGTACTGCACCTATTCCAAATACAATAAGTCCCATGACCAACACAAGGATGGAGATCGGCTTACGTAAGGCAAAACGGATTAAATTCATGCGGTGTTATTTATAGTTCTTTGTTGAAAATATCGAAATCTCCAGCCGCTGCGGCTTTCAGTAAAAGTGACTGCCAGAGGTTGATATGGACGATTTCGCGATCTGTTTCGGCTCTATTAAGTGTATATAGGGTTTGGGTGACATCCACAAGTGTCGCTAGACCGTTTTTGTACATCGCCATCTTTTGATTGTAGGCCTGTAGGGCAGCTGACACCTGTCTTGGTGCTTCAATATCGCTCTGCTGGGCTAACTTGATTTTAACATCAGCGGCATCGAGCTGCGCGGCAAATTGCGCCGCAGTAGTTTGATATTCCTCCCGCAAGGCGTCGTTGGTGTATCGTTGTGCACTGATTTTTTTGTTGATACGCGCGATCGAAGTTAGGTTCCAGTTGATCCCCAGACCCAAAAGATAGTTTTGTCGGTTGGGACGAATACCTTCCCAATAATTTCTTGTAAAAGCTTGAAGATCTGTAGTGTAATCGCTTTTGAAACCGGAACCCCTTGCCTGGAAAACTCCGAAAGCGGAGAGGGTTGGTAAAAATTCCTTGTTTGAAAGCTTCAGCTGTTGTTCGCCCACTTCAATCCGGCTTTTGTAATATTGAAGTACCGGATTATTGTCTACCAAAGCTGGGTCAGTGCTCAGCAGCTGAGCCGGTGTTTTTGTTACCAGCGCAGTGTCAATCTGAAGGTCTGTCGAATTGATTCCCATCAATACCGTTAATTTGTTGTTTTGTTCCTTCACATTTTCTCCGGCCTGATTCAAACTGATCTTGGCACGGGATACCTCTGCCGAAGCCAATGTTGAATCGACACCGGGCAAAATCCCGTTTTTGGCTTTTGTCGCAGCGATGTTAAAGAATACCAGAGCGCGATCCAGGTTTTTCTGTTGATTTTTCTGGAGACGTTGGCTCGCCAGAAGATTCAGATAGGCTGCGGCAATCTTGATCTTATGTTGAAATTGTTCTTGTTGGAGATCAATTTCCAATCGTCTGCTGTCCGCTTTACTCAATTCGATGCGCTCTTTCCTACGGCCAAAGGTGTAGATATCCCAATTGATGTTGGCAAGATAAAGCGCTCCGAATGCGGAATTCCAGTTCTGTTCCGGAAGTGCCGCCCCCGAAGACGCAACCCCCAGTCCACCAAATCCATACAGTGGGCCATTCTGTCCATTGATGGTTCCATAATCTTGTTGCGCTGCAACGGTCAAATTAGGCCAGAAGTCGCGTTTTACCTGTTCGTTGGTCTGTAGTGCTGACTGGACATAATACGCCTTTGCCTTAATAATTCCATAATTTGCCAGACCTTGGTCCACAGCATCACGGATGGTAAGCTTTTGTGCAAATAAGGTTGAGGTCGCAAGTGATACAGCCAATGACAACACTAAATTCAATTTCAGCATAGGTTATATATCATTTTATGGAAACGAAGATAAGACCATGCTTGCTGTAAAGTCCTTTTAAAATGATCTATAGCGTTTAAAAGTGACCAATGTAATTCGTCATTTATTTTTCGGTGGTTATAAACTTAATACTTTTACTTTGTAACAGATTTTTAACAAAACAAGGGATTATGAGAAAGGTGCTGGAGAATAAGATCATACAGGAAATTACATTATTGATCTTTTCGTTTATCCTCTTTACGTTGAATGACTGGATCCTGATTTTAAGCTGGAAAGGTTTTTTAATGGGGGTGATCTATTTTTTGATCTTATATATCCATGCGCAGGTGAACCGTTTTTTTCTGCTGCCGCTGCTGCTGAAAAAGAATAAAGCTGTACTGTATGCGCTGTTCTCCATCGCAATGCTGTTGGTTTTTGCCCTCATTTTAAAAGAAATAACGGAAAATGTAATCTACAAAAATTGTTTTCTGTACAAAAATCTCGCTCAGAAAACATTCCATTATCAGGTCGGCGTATTATTGGGCTCGTTAATCTGTATTTTGGGCAGTATTCAATTTATTGAATTTTATCGCTTTCAGCGGTTGAAAACACGACGGGAGCTGCTTTCTAACCAAACGCAATTGTCTAATTTGAAAAAACAGCTGAACCCTCATTTTTTGTTCAATACCTTAAACACCATTTATGGTATCAGCCTCAAATTTCCGGAACGTACTTCTGAACTGATTATCAAGGTATCGCAATTGCTGCGTTATCAAATGGAAAGTAGCGATAAGGAATTTGTGTCTATGGATGATGAGATTGACTTTATTTCGAGCTATATCGAATTGGAACGGGAACGCCTTGGGTATCGTACGAAGATTGACTTTGATTACCAGCGAGAGGAGGGAGTCAATTATCAGATTGCGCCAATGCTACTGATCACATTTGTAGAGAATGCCTTTAAACATGGCACCTGTAGTATAGAAGATTGTTACGTAGCAATTTCGATCAGGATTGAAAAAGGGAACTTATATTTGCATGTGCGAAATTCCGTTCCCGTGAAAAAAATGAACGTTTTTTCGGCAAAAATAGGTTTGGAAAATACGGTAGCACGATTGAAATTGTTATATCCTAACCGCTATCAGTTAAATACAAACGCCAGTAAAGAGGAGTTTGAGGTATCTTTAGTCATAAATCTTTAGCTATGGAGAAAAATCGCTGTATTGTGGTTGACGACGAACCAGCTGCACATTATGTATTGGTCAATTATATCGAAAGAAGCGCTGATCTGGAATTGGCTGCCCAATGTTACAATGCATTTGAAGCACTGGAATATCTGCGCAATAATAGGGTCGACCTGATTTTTCTGGATATTGATATGCCCGAAATCACTGGAATGGAGTTTCTGAAAATGTTGGACAATCCACCTAAAACGATACTAACAACAGCTTACTCGGAATATGCATTGGAAAGCTATGACTACGGCGTTATTGATTATTTATTGAAGCCGATATCTTTCCCCCGTTTTTTTAAAGCTGTTCAACGCTTTCTTTCCTACACCGGTAGTCTGATCCCACAAGAGGAGGAACCAAAGACAATCAGTATCCGCATGGATGGACGGTTGATTGAGGTGAAGCTTGCCCAAATTGACTTTATTCAAAGTTTTGGTAATTATGTAAAAATCGTGACGCCCGCGCAGACCTATCTTACGGCCAGTACTACCCAGCAGATTTTAAAACAAGTACCTGCTTCCAAATTTGTCCGCATCCATAAATCGTATATTGCCTCCATCAACAAGGTTAGCAAATATGAACATGGCATGGTGCAGATCAATGATATGAGTCTGCCTGTTGGGATCACTTTCAGAAGGGAATTACAAGAACGTCTCGGCAACAGATAAGATTACTCTTCCGATCGCACATGGGGCTGATGGAATACCGGGAAATTCATTGAATTTGCAATAAAGCAATACTCACTGGCCTTTTTGTGGAGTGCGATTGCTTTGTCGATCATTTCCGGTCGCTGAACACGAATAGAAGGACTAAGTATAACCTCTTTAAAGAAGCCTTTGCCACTCTCTTCCTCGATCATTGTCCCTGTGGCATGGTCAATATACGATTCCACGATAATATTGTTGACCGAACAGAAATGAAGATACCATAGCATGTGGCAGGAGGATAGGGACGCAAGTAAGAGGTCTTCGGGATTGTGCTTGTTGGGATCCCCGCGAAATGCCGGATCAGAAGAGCCCTGGATAATCACTTTGTCCTTTATGCTGATCTGGTGGCTTCTTTCGTAGTTCTTATAATGATCTGTACCACTGCCTAAATTGCCTGTCCATTCGACAGTCGCTTTATATTGATGTTCTTTCATCGAGAAATATATTTTTAATAGCTAATCCGTTATGAAGTTATAAAATATCCGAAACATATTTCCAATAAAATCCGCTCGTCCATGGGGTTGCGCCGTCGTTGGCCAATCCTCTATCCTGGCAGACCTCCTAGCTTTCTAAAGGGAATAAAACAATTGTCGGAAACCTTGGTTCGGATTTAGGGATAAACTATATTTGCTGTATATCAATCAGCATTATCCTATGGATCAAAAGCTATTAGCGGAGAGCATCCTGAATCAAATTGATCTTAATGTCCAAGAGAAGGAACTTTTCTTTTCTTTTGTCAAATTGAAAAAGGTCAAGAAGAAACAGGTTTTATTGTTGGAAGGGGATGTGAGCCGTTATGCTTTATTTGTCGTTTCGGGCTGTCTGCGCAGTTATTGTGTGGATGAAAATGGTAGTCCTTATATTCAGCAATTTGCTCCTGAAGGCTGGTGGATTGGGGATATGTATAGCCTTATTACGGGCAAGCCGGGGCATCTTGTTGTGGATGCATTATTTGATTCTGAAATCGCTATGATTGCCAAGGTGGATCTGAATAGGCTGTACAAAGAAATCCCGCAGTTGAATATTTACTTCAGAATACTTGCGGAAAATGCCTTGGTCTATTACCAAAGCCGTGCGATGGAAAACTTACGTTTGACCGCTAGGGAACGTTATGAACGATTTTGCACCCGCTACCCTAGCTTGATCGCCTGTTTACCTCAAAAGCAGGTTGCAGCCTATATTGGCGTGACCCCCGAATTCTTAAGTAAGATGCTGAATCAATAAAGGCAGTTACCACTTTTCCTGTAGCAATGTCTCCAACTGACTGATTTCCTCCTGATACATTGTTTTCTTGCGTGTTCCAAAAAAGAGGGTATTCTCCACAGGAGATTGTCCTTCCCAGACCAGTTTTATTTTGCCGGAAGCAATGGCTTCTGCACATAAAAAATCAGGAACAATGGAAAAGCCCTTGTTATTGCTGAGACATCGTATAATAGAACTGATATTAGGTACAATGTAATTGGGACTAAAATCCGGATGTTCGCCAAAATGCGTTGACCAGAAATTCCTGAGATGATCCATATCCGCTGCGGTGCTGTACCATAGCTGTTTTTTTAATAGCATTGAGGCTTCCTTAATCTTGTTGTCATGCAATAAGGCTTCTAAGTCAGCGGTGTCGGTCTGGCCACCCGCAATCAATACAATACGTTCTTTCGAAAAAGCCTGATAAATCAAATTCTGTTGATTACCCTTTTGTGGTGTAATAATTAAGTCAAGTAGCCCATTGTCCAGATCCTGTTGCATCTGCGGATATTCACCAAATTTAATGATCAGGTTAAAGGGGAGTTGCGCAATATGCTCCTCTAAGGTGTATTGAAAGGTTTCAAAACACATGCCGACACTGATGGTAATACGCTCATCCAGGGTACGTTTGTGAAAATGCTGCTCGCCTGTTTCAAGTTTCTTCAGTGGATCTATAATATAGTTGTATAGAATTTTACCTTTCTCCGTCGGAACCATCCTACGTGCGGACCTATCGAAAAGTTTGTGCCCGGTAAACGCTTCCAAAGAGTTGAGATGTAGACTCACACCGGGCTGTGAGATAAACAATTCCTGTGCCGCAGCAGACAGGGTACCGGTCTCATAGATCGCTTTAAAAGTGCGCAGCCATTCTAAGTTCCATTTCATATCTATTATTTTAATGATACAAATGTACAATTTAAATTATTTGTATTATCTATAATAATGATAGAAATTTGTGTTATCAATAATAAAAATTATAGAAATGAATATATTTATTATCAATGGCGGGCAGGAATTCGCACATTCAGGTGGTTCTTTTAATACCACAATTACGAATTGGACGGTACAAACTTTAATTAAAAACGGATTTGAAACGCGTGTGACAAATGTAAACGATGCATTTGATCCAATGGTAGAAGCAGAAAATTTTAAATGGGCGGATATTATCGTGTATCATTTCCCTGTATGGTGGTTTCAGGTACCTAATCGTCTGAAGCTTTATATCGATGAAGTTTTTACGGCTGGACACAATAATGGAATCTATCGGAGTGATGGTCGTTCACGCAAGAATCCCGCAATCAATTATGGTACCGGTGGATTGATGCATGGGAAAAAGTATTTTGTGACCTCGAGCTGGAATGCGCCAGATACTGCATTTACCATGGAGGGTGAGTTTTTTGATCAACATTCTGTTGACGAGGGGGTTCTGTTCGGTTTTCATAAGATGAATCAATTTGCGGGACTGGAAAGTATCGGAAGTTTCCATTTTCATGATATGGAGAAGGGGGCAACGCAGGAACGTGTAGACAATTACGAAAAAGAGTATAAAGAATATCTGGAAGAAGTATTTTATTTTGAGAATCAATTATCATGAGGATTTATATAACCGCTATTTTAAAAGCAAATCCGTTGTATCGAGATGAAGTCAGGGCTACATTGCAACATATGGTCCAAGAAAGCCGCAAAGAAGCCGCTTGTATGCAATATGACCTACATCAGACGACAGACGATGAGAATCAGTTTATCTTTTATGAAATTTGGGAAAGCCGTGCTGGACTGGAACACCACAATCAGCAACCTTATATCCTGGCATTCGGACGCATGGCGGAGGAGAAGTTGCAAGAGACGCCGCAGATTTATTTAATGGAAAGAATAGCCTGACACTAGTTTGGTAAAGTCAGGGGACTGGGTGAAGGATAAAATGGACTGCTATTAAAAATATTCGGATCATTCGTGTTTGCGTTGTCAGCGACAAGCTGCTATTTATCAACACGAATGATTCTATTGGTCCCTTGTTCTACGCCAATGGTCAGCTTATTTCGTTGCTTTAAACTCTTTTGTAAAAGGCTTAACTCATCTTTTCGTTCACCATTTTTGGTGTCTAACCAAAAAGAAGCGGCCATCATACCGATCTGTATCCTGTAAACTGAATCCTGATCAGGGACGACCTGTTCAATGACCTGATTTTCATACCAGATCAAATTCTCGTCATTCTTTTTAACAGAACAGGAAAATAGCACAAGACCTACGATTAATAAGATGCTTCCGCTCAAAAGATACCTAAGTTTAAAATCCATCTGCATGTTGTTTGATAGCTAAATCTACATTTTTTTCTTTACCTCAGCGCTAAAATATTGTATAAATCTGATGTTTGATGCATTATTTTTGCCAATTAAATCCTACGAGGTGAATACAGATTACAGTTGATGTCTATTGCGTGTTTGGGTTCCTTACTTGTGCGGTCTCTTTCAAAAGCTATTTTTTCTTATACCGATAGGTAGCTTCTAGATGATCAAGAAATTGAAATAGCTTATAGTTCATTTCGGTATAGTCGTAACTGCGGATTTGATCCGGGGTCTGGACAAACCTGTGCACCTGGCTTTTGTGCAAGAGATCTTTTTCTGCTTTGATCAGCAGTTCAACAACTTCTGCATTGAGTTCCATATGGCATTGGAAACCGTAGACCAAATCGTTGTATTTTACAATCTGTCGCGGGCAACCTGCACTGGTGGCGAGTACCTGACTGCCCGGACTGAGCCCCGGCATGTCATTATGCCAATGACCGACAGCAAGGGATTTGCCAAAATGCTGTATTTTCTTGTCCTGTAAACCGTCTTCAGTCAGTTGGATCGCAAAGACGCCTATTTCTTTTTCCGGACTCGGTTCGTAGGTTGCTCCTAGCGCCTCACCGATCAATTGTGCTCCCAGACAAACGCCGATGACGGCTTTACCAGCATGGATACATTGCTTAATCAAAGCAATTTCAGCAGGTGCATCATAATAGGGATATTCTTGTGGAGACGAATCTGGACTTTGGGGCCCACCCATAATGACCAATAGGTCTATCGTCACGCTATCTTGCGGTAGCGTTTCATTTTGATATACTCTAGAGAAACTCGTTTTATGTTGTCGTGATACCGCCCATTGTAAATAGGCTCCTGGAGCTTCAAAATCTTCATGTTGGATAAAATGCACATTCATAAGCTATATTTATAGATCAGATTTTCTATTCCATCAAATTCTCGTTCCAATAGTAATTATCGGGCGTATTTCGCTGTCCGAATATTGCTGTGCCTACCCGCACAATAGTTGCGCCCTCTGCAATCGCGATGTCCAGATCTCCGCTCATTCCCATGGATAATTCTTGCATTGTCACGTTCGGGATGTCGAGCCTGATAATTTCTTGTTGAATCTGTTTGAGCAACTGGAAACACTTACGCACTCGGTCAGCCTCGGCACTCAGCAGACCGATCGTCATCAGGCCTTTTATATGTAAGGTATTGAAAACCGAAATCTGCCTGACAAGGTCAATGACCTGATCTGGAGCAGCACCATATTTACTCTCCTCGTAAGATGTATTTACCTGAATGAGTATATCTATTGTTTTATTTTCGGCTGTGAGCCGCTGATGGAGCTTTTGAGCTAAATCGAAGCGATCTATGGAATGCACGCAGGAAACATTATACTTAAGGATTTCTTTGATTTTATTGGTCTGCAAGTGTCCAATAAAATGATTGCTGTGTGGAATCTCTTTCAGATCTTCGTATTTCTCCTTTAGTTCCTGCACCTTGTTTTCGGCAATTAAGGTCTGTCCGGTTTGTAAAGCGATTTTTATGCGCTCTGCTGCTACAGTTTTTGTTGCGAGCAATAATTTTACTTCTTGTGGATCTCTGCCGTTTTTTTGGCAAGCTTCTTTGATCCGATGCCGTACAGTATTTATATTGTCGATAATGGTTGAATTCATTTTTTTGAATTAATTGTTGGTCCAATTTTTTTTCATCATAATATCGGTTTGTTCATCATCACCCAATCTGAAAATATGTTTATCGAAGGCGACGAAGCCATTTTTTTGATAAAAACTGATTGCACGAAGATTTTCCTCCCATACTCCCAACCAGATGAACCGAACATTTTTTAACCGGGCAATATCCAATGCTTTTTCATAAAGAAGCTGTCCTACTTTTTTTCCATGAAATTCTTGTAATACATAGATACGTTCTATTTCCAGTGCATGCTCATGTTGTAATTCTGTTTGCGCCTGTTCACTGTTTATTTTGAGATAGCCAATGACCCTATTATCGAGTTGCGCAAAATAAAACTCCGACCCTTGATTGCTCAATTCAGCCAATAGTGTTTCATTCGAGAATTTTTCCGCCATGTATTTCGTCATATTATCTGCTGTATTGGCTTCAGAAAATGCCTCGATAAAGGTCTGCTGACTTATACTTTGCAATAGATCAATATCAGTCATTTTCACTTTGAGAATTTTTATGTTTATTGAATTTTTGTCCATGTGAATCTGTGTAATAAATTAAGACTGTAAGTTTCTGATAGATTTAGCGATGCTCTTTTCGACAGAATTGCCCCCTTTCTCTAAATGTGTAGCTATACGTTCCCTTTCGGCGGGCGCTTTGTTCTGACTAATCTTTTTTTGCCCCTGTAGATCCGTTACCTCTAGCTCAAAGGCAACAATACCTCGCATCATGCCTTTTTTAAAACGATCGGGCAATCCTTGCCATTGGTTTAAATAAGCACTGTCGTAGGTCTTGATCATTTGTTCAAGCACTGCTATCTTTTCGTCCTCATTGTTTATAATCCGTGCTGTTCCGTAGGCATGTACAGCGATATAGTCCCAAGTTGGGACGCTTTCCTCCTTGTCGTAATGCATGGGGGATATGTAGGCATGTGGTTCCGAAAAAATAACCAACGAAGTGTTTTCTACAATATAATTGGCTTGCTCATTTGCGACAGCAAAATGCGAACTTAAAAAGAGCTTATCAGCATGTTCGTTGATCTGAAAAGGAAGTTGCGTCGCTATCGGAATATTGTTTTTAATGGATACAATCGTTGCAAAACTATATTCTTTCATAAATGCAAGCTGTTCCCTATAGTCTTCAAATTGAAAATGTCTGGGTACGTACATACAAGGGTGTTTTTGTGATTACAACAAAAATAGGGCTAAAGTGATTGGAGTAAATGGTCCAAATCCAATAAAGTGGCTGGTCCAGTGACAACACTATACGCATTCTCGTGAGGTTGAATGGCCGGATGGTACTGTCGCTGCCGAACTGATGTATGTGTTGGTTTTATAATGGTCAGCTAACAAGGCCTGTTTTATTTTACCTTGTTAGCTGGCAAATTTTTTAGCGCCACCCACACAGAGTATGACACCAATGGTAACGAATAGCATCCCGATATTCACTTCTTCGTGAAGCAGACTGGCGGCTAAGATGAGACCAAAGAAGGGTTGAAGGAGCTGGAGTTGACCAATAGCAGCAATTCCACCCTGGGCTAATCCTTTATACCAAAAGATAAAACCGATAAACATGCTAAAGAGGGAGACGTAAGCAAGACTTGTCCAAGCTGCAATACCTACGTTTGCCACCGTTGTTGGAAGGAAAATAAAAGTCAGGGGCAGAACCACTGGCAATGAAAACACCAATGCCCAGGAAATTACCTGCCAACCGCCCAATGTCTTTGAAAGCTTGCCCCCTTCGGCATACCCCAGTCCACAAAGAATAACAGAAAATAACATCAGTATATCTCCGACGGGGGAGGAAGATATGCCTTGCTTGAGCGCATATCCAACTACCAAAAGACTGCCGAGTATCGAAAAGATCCAGAATACCGGGCGGGGACGTTCGCTACCACGAATGATACTAAAAACTGCGGTCGACACAGGAAGTATACCTACAAAGACAATGGAATGTGCGGAGGTCACATAACGTAGGGCCAGGGCGCTCAATAGGGGGAAGCCAATGACTACGCCCAAGGCCACAATACCAAGGGACAAAAACTGTGTTTTTTGAGGAAGTTTTTCCTTATTGATCAATAATACGATCAGCGCAAGCATGCCTGCGATGGTAGCGCGGGCTACCGTTACAAAGAACGGATCCAAATCTAAGACTGCTATCCGTGTCGCTGGCAATGAACCACTAAATATAATTACACCAAGTAAACCGTTTAGCCAACCGTTTGATGATTTTGTCTCTCCTGTATGAATGCCCATTGTCCTATGATCTAAATTTTGATACAAATCTCGTGAATAGTTAAGGTTGAGTACAGTTACAGTTTTTGTTTAATTGATGGATACAGTTATATTTACAAAATGGGAAAAGACTTTCTGTACAGTGTTTTGGCGCAAAATATAGCAAGTAAAATAAAAAATGGTGTTCTCAAACCCAACGAACGGCTACCATCCGTGCGTATGTTGAGTAAGGAACATGGCATTAGTATGAACACAGCTAAGCGAGTATTTCTCGCGTTGGAAGCGCAATCACTAATTTATTCGATACCGCAGTCGGGGTATTTTGTTAACGCATTGAATCAGCACAAATTACAGCTACCCGAAACAGGTCAAATACGGCTTATGGCGGATAGTGTTGAACCCAATGAGCTGATCAGTAATGTCTACGCTAATATGGGCCGTAAAGACCTCACCTTGTTTTCCATCGGTGTTCCCTCAGGGGACTTACTGCCTTTAGCGAAATTAAAAAAGGAAATTGTACTTGCAAGCCGGGTATTAGATGCTGGTGGCGCTGAATATGAATCTTTACAGGGGAATTTGAAATTGCGGAGGATGGTAGCAGCGCGCTCCCTGGGTTGGGGCGGGGGATTGACAGCGGATGATGTTATCACAACGAATGGCTGTATGCACGCTTTGTCGCTCTGTCTGATGGCGTTGACCAAGCCGGGAGATACCATTGCGCTGGAGAGTCCCTGTTATCCCGGTATTTTGCAGTTGGTCCTAAGTTTGGGATTAAAGGTCATTGAATTGACCTGCGATCCAATGTCAGGAATTGATATCCATGCTCTTGAACGTCTATTGCCCAAAATCAATGTTTGTCTGCTTGTACCAAATTTCAATACCCCATTGGGCTATTGTATGCCTGATAAAAATAAAAAGGAAGTGGTCAGGTTACTCGCCAAGTATGCTATTCCGCTGATCGAAGATGATACCTATGGCGATATCTATTTTGGCCGCGAACGTCCCAAATGTTGCAAAACATTTGACGAAGATGGTAACGTGCTATGGTGTGGCTCGGTATCAAAAACATTGGCCCCCGGCTACCGGGTGGGCTGGGTTGCAGCAGGTAAATACAAGGATCAGGTGCTCCGTCTGAAATTAATCCATGCCTTGTCGTCGACAACATTGATTCACGAGGCGGTGGGTAATTTTTTAATGACCGGGAGATATGATCATCATCTTTATCATCTTCGGAAAACATTGCTGGAAAACTATCAACGATTTGCCAATGTGATCGCGGAATCTTTTCCGGAAGGGACGCGGATCAGCAGACCCCAAGGAGGATTGGCATTGTGGGTAGAGTTGCCAAAAAGCATTGACACAACAAAGCTTTACAACTACGGATTAAAAAAGAAAATAAGTATTGCTCCGGGAAGAATGTTCACCCTTCAAAATCAATTTCAAAATTGCATGCGCCTTTGTTTGGGACTACCTTGGACAAATGAACTGAGATTTGCCCTCGTTCAATTAGGGAATTTAGCAAAGATGATGCAACATGCCAATAAAACTGATAAAGACATCTAGGGTAGCTCTTATGTATGCGTTTTGAAGATGGCTGAATTGGCGCCGGGAAGATCGAGGAATACAAGGGAGGACCGGCTGCAATTTGATATAAATTGCATATAAATTGATACGAAGCGGCTGCTGAATGTCAGTTATTCCAACGTTATTTGTTGTTAAGCGTAATATTTTTTTGAAGCATGTATAATGACTCTTTTTTATGCCTGAAAACAGCTACGTCGCTAATTTTATCAAAATATATGATTAAACCCTTTAAAAAACCTATTTTTAAGATGAACAAACTCGGAAAAGTGAGTTTTTGTTGTTTGCTGGCTTGTATATCAAGTTTTTTTGATGCGCAGGCACAACAACGAAAAGCTCCAGCCTATCCATTGATTACCCATAATCCAAACTTTAGTATCTGGTCAATGACGGATCAGCTGAATGCTTCGACCACCAAACACTGGACGGAAGCGGATCATTCACTGCTCGGACTGATCAATGTTGATGGTCATATCTATCGTTTTCTTGGGAAGGAGGAACCCAGTTATAAAACGATTCTTCCTACGGCGGAGGATCAGCCCTTTACTGTACAATATACTGAGACTAAACCGGCGGGAGACTGGCAGTCTTCTTCTTATCAGGCCAGTGACTGGAAATCAGGTGCTGCTCCTATAGGAGATGATCAAAGACATGTCAAGACCTTGTGGAAATCAGATGATATCTGGGTGCGCCGTGCCTTCAATGTGACCGACCCGCAACGCATCAACCAACTCTTCCTGAAATTGAACCATGACGATAACGTGGTGGTATTTTTAAATGGGAAAAAAGTTTATGAAAAGGCAGGTTGGACAAATAGTTTTCAATACCTGCCCATAAATAAATCTGATCTCAAAGCCGGACAGAATCAGATTGCTGTCCACTTACGAAATACTGCTGGCGGCCGTTATCTTGACTTTGGCTTGGTCGATAAGCTTAAAGAGAGCGGGCCTAAAATACAGACTGCCGTACAGAGGGATGTGGACGTAACAGCCACGCGTACCATATACAACTTCCAGGCGGGCAACGTTGACCTGAAACTGACCTTTACATCGCCGCTATTAATGGATGATCTCAATCTATTGGCTAGACCTGTATCCTACATTACGTATCAGGTAAAGGCAAATGATGGAAAGCAACATGCTGTTAAAGTCTTTTTAAGCGCGGCATCCAATATCGCGGTATATAAACCATCACAAGAGGTCGTTGCTGAAAAATATGAGACTGACAAATTAGCTATTTTGAAAGCAGGAACAGTCGAACAACCTATGTTGCAAAAAGGAGCCGATGATATGCGTATTGACTGGGGGTATTTTTATGTTGCTTCCCCAAAAGCGGATCAAGCCCAACAGTTTGTAAGTCCAATGGCAACGGCAGTGGACGACTTTAGAAAAGGGAATACGAAGTCAACAAGTACAAAGGGAACGGCATTATCATTGAATACGATCATTCCTTTTGAGAAAGTGGGCAACAAAGAAGTTGAACGTTTTGTTGAACTTGGGTATGATGAAATTTATGCTATCCAATATTTCAAAAAAGATCTGCGGCCCTGGTGGAATAATTCGGGTAAGGAAACCATCGAAAATCAGCTCACCTTAGCGGCCAATGAATATCGCTCCGTGATGGACAGGTGTGTTGCTTTCGACAAGGAGGTCTATGCCGATGCATTGAAATCGGGTGGAAAGGAATATGCCCATTTAACCACATTGGCTTATCGGCAAAGTATTGCTGCCCACACGCTGGTAAAAAGTCCACAGGGCGAATTGTTGTGGTTATCAAAGGAAAACAACAGCGGTGGCTTTATTAATACCGTCGATGTCACTTATCCATCTGCACCTTTATACTTGATCTATAATCCGGAATTGTTGAAGGGCATGTTGACTGGTATCTTTTACTTTAGTGAAAGCGGCAAATATCCTCACCCCTGGGCAGCACATGATTTGGGGACATATCCATTGGCCAACGGGCAGACTTATGGCGAACCGATGCCTGTTGAAGAGTCTGGAAATATGATTATTTTAACGGCAGCGATTTCGAAAGTACAGGGGGATGCAAGCTATGCAAAGAAACATTGGGAGACACTTACCACTTGGGTAGACTATCTTGTAAAAGATGGTTTTGACCCTAAAACACAATTGTGTACGGATGATTTTGCCGGTCACCTTGCCCGCAATGCAAATTTGTCGGTGAAGGCCATCGTGGGGATTGCCTGTTATGCACAGATGGCCGAAGCGATCGGTGAAACTGAGACTGCCAAGAAATATCGTGCCATCGCCGAGGAAATGGTGCCAAAATGGATGGAAATGGCCGATGCTGGAGACCATTATGCGCTGACATTTGACAATAAAAATACCTGGAGCCAAAAATATAATCTGATCTGGGATAAAGTGTTGGGACTAAATTTGTTCCCGCAAAAAGTCTATAATACGGAAATCAAGTATTACCTCACCAAACAAAGCAGATTCGGAATTCCGTTGGATAGCCGAAAAGCGTATACAAAAAATGACTGGATTTTGTGGACTGCAACATTCGCACCGACACGGGAAGAATTTGAAGCTTTGGTACACCCGGTTTACAACCATGCGATCCAAACAGAATCACGTGTTCCACTAAATGATTTTTACGATGCGAATACAGGGATACGTGAGAATTTTAAAGCACGTAGTGTCGTAGGCGGTTTTTATATGAAGCTCTTATCGGATAAACTTCAGCGAAAATAAGCGGCGAACATACCCTAATTCAAATTAAGTGTTTTATAAAAGAGCTCGGCATTCCACCGGGCTCTTTTCCTTTTCGCTGCCTTCTGTTCCCGTGTTTGTGCGCTCCCTCAGATTCCCGCCAACGAGTCAATGTTTGAACGCTCATTTTCACTTGTTGGAGGTCTTCTTTATCTTTTTGCGCTAGACTATAAATTTTTAAAAATCACTGATTTCCGTTATCTTGTGGATACATTGAAAATGTATCTTTGGCTAAGTCTCCTGTTGCGTAAAGCCAATTTGTTAGTTGATAGCGAGTTGTGCCGTGACAGGATTGTCAGTTTTAATAAATCGGAATCATTATGTTTAGACATTTAAAATTAATTGACGGATCATCGGATAAATTCTGGCAAATAGAAACTAATGGAAATAGTCATACGGTAACTTACGGAAGAAATGGTACCGACGGACAATCGAAAACAAAAAACTTTGATTCAGCAGAAAGTTGTTTGAAAGATGCGGAGAAATTGATTGCCGAGAAAATAAAAAAAGGTTATTCGGATGATGGTCTGGCCATTGTCGCTCCCTCGGAGAAAAAAGGAGGCGGCCAATCCAAGCAAGTTATTGCCGATGAATACCTGGAACTTATTCGTCAGACAAATATTGATGGTCTGCTTCCATTTCTTGAGCGACATTTAAAAGGGAATGTCGAGTTTATCAAAAAAGAAATACGAAAAGCAAAGAAATATTGGCTAACATGGACGGATCTTTCCAAGGAGCCGGAATTCAAACACCGGTCTAATCATAACTGGGGACAGCGTGGCGATAGGGCCCAACAACGGCTGATCGCCTTAAGTGCATTGGCTACTTTTTCATTGAGCGATACAACGACCTGGACGGAGTTGATTGATCTCCTGAATTCACCAAATGATCCAGCTGTAAAAAAGGTGTTGGACTGGGCGAAACCGAACTGGCTGGCAGATTATGCTGCCGAACAACTGGTTAAAAATGAATGGATGGCAATTACCTATGACAACATCCGTTTATTGGAAGAGTGGGGCTACTTTGAGTTTAAACCTGAAGTCTATGCGCGTTCATTGGGCAACGTCCCAAATCTAGGTTATAATGAACCGGAGAAAAAAGTCTATTTGGATAGATTGATTGAAGACGAGAAGGCTTATACACGGGATGTTCCCTTGTTACTAGCCTATGAAACGAATCTGCAAAACAACCATTTGCATTATGATTATCAGACGCAGGAATCGGAGCTGGTATGGGACTATGTTTTCCCGAGATTATTGGAACAAGGGAAATTGGATACTGATCTTTTTATACAACAACTCTTTGAAACACAGACAAAAGATTGGAATATTAATCTCAAAAGCTTTTTCCGAAAGCTTCTGACGAAGTTGAATATCGATGATGAGGTGATTTTGCTCCATCAAAACCATCTTTTCCCCTTGTTGCATCATGAACAGGCTGCGGTCGTCAATTTTGCCATTGATCGACTGAAGCCCTTGATCGGGAGGTCGGAATTGGATAGCACCGAGCTTTTATCTTGGTTGGAACCTGTTTTTATGCGCAGCGATTTGAAAGGGGGGATCAAGACGCTTCTGATCCAATTTGACAAATGGTTGAAACAGGAAAGGGAACTTGCGTCGCCTGTATGTTCGGCGATTACTCCTGTCTTTATGTTATCTGATCTTTCGCTACAGGAGCGGGCGGCAAAATTGATTGCCAAATATGCTGCTGTGGAGGATGAGGAGATTAAAATGAGGTTGACGATGTATGCTACGCAACCCATGGGGGATGTCAGTACCCTGCTAAATCCTTGGATGGAAGAGGCTCCGTTGAGTGAAGCAGAAGTATTGTCTCCATTGAGGGGAATGGATGAAGCGTATGAATATGAAGCTCCAAAATGGAATGATATACAACTAGATCAACCAATCACTTATTTGGCCAATTGGAGTGATATCTTATTTCATTGGGGAAAGATAATCAAGGGTGGTGATCCATTGGATATGGAATTGCTTATCCATGCCTGGTTAACCAAGCAGGATGAATTCCCGGCCGATTATATAAAACAACTGGATCCTTATCTGAAACAGTTAAAGAGCGGTTACAATGAGACTTCGTATGCTAGTCTATTTGGGAACGTGCTGCTAAATATTATTTATCAACCCAAGACCATATATCGTTATAAGAGCCGTTATAACAGTGAATTTAGATCGATTTCTATTTTAGATCATTTACTGGCTTTATTTCAAGGTCGCTTGCAACAACATATTGCTGTTTCACTGCTCAGTACACCGAGTCATGCGCCTTATTGGGTGTCGCCCGAGGTCTTAATTGATCGGATCATTGCACATGAGCAAAAGGGCATTGCTATAGATCCTGTGGATATGGCTATTGCAATCAGTAGGATGCCGCGCATACCTGGGGCGGATAACAAAGCACAGTTACAACATATCCAAACCGATATATTGCGCGAGTTGTTGGATTTTGCGTTGGGCTATACAGACCATATCAAGGTTGAGGAAGGGAAAAACTGGCTTCAACGCTTATTCAAAAAAGAAGGTGATGAAAAGGAATGGCAGGCCGTATGGGCGACGACTGCGCGGACACGGTGGCCGGAAGGGAAGTTTTCAGCATTTGAGACTGGAGCCTTGGCCGGTTTTCCTTTTGTGGTCGAACCCTATCGGCCCGGTTATCAGATTAAGCCAAATTACAATACGAACTACGATTATAGGACAAAACAGAATGAGCAATATTTGGTCGGTCAGGAATTGACTTTTCCAATGCCTGCTTATCAGGATACACCGACACCATTATTGTATGCAATGGATGTATACGCTACCCGGAAAAATGAATATTTTTATTATGTGAGCGACGCTGACATCCGTTATTTTTTTAGCTTGACTCCCCAGGTGGCAGAACCGCTAAGTCTCGTGCTAAATTACCGTTTCAATTCCTATTCGTTGGAAACTTCGAAGACCATACCGGCGCTGCTGACGGCCCTGTTGGATTATCATGGCGCCACTGATCCAAGCACACAGTTGTTTATCGCCTGTAGCTTATTGACGAAAGAAAAGAATACACGTACTTTGGCAGCGGAATTGGTCTTGCAATGGGTGGAGAAAGGAAAGCTGGATGTTCAGACACTGGGTGAATATCTGGGCGATTTAATAGGCAGGGCATATGCACCTATAAATCGTTTTCTGGATTTGTTTGAGGTAGTCCGTGACATCAGCCCCGTGCACAACGATGCATTATATCAACTTTTAAAAAATCTGTTGTTACGTGTCAGCTGGGAAACAAAAATGCCGGCTAATTTTAAAAAATTGATCGAGCAAACTTACGACCTTGGGCTTCGTCTGGGCAAAAAAGATGATAAACAACTCATGGAAAAAATCGCGGAATGGGAAAAAGTGGCAGCGTTAAAACCCATTGTATTAAAATTTAAAAAACTGTAAAATGGCATTAAAAGATTTAGAGGTGAACTTTGCACGGCCTTCGGTGCTTGCTGAACGAAATGGGATACAACAGCTCGTACTTGCTCATCAGGCGGAGCTGCAAGATGTCAATGAGGTTCCCTGTTTTTTCTGGGGCAAATTGGTTGATCCTTTATTGAGTTCAAAGTGTTTACTGACACTATCTAAGGTGGTTCGGTCGAGTTTTGGCCCCGTACCGCCAAGTTTAAGGGATCCAATTGTTTCTGCCGGAACGGAACAGCTTCGTTTTGAAGGTTTTTCCTCTTGTAATGGTGTTTATGCGCGACTGGATCTTTTGGAAGAGGCGATAGACGGGGAGTTTTTGGCTGCGGGCACGACAAATGTGGATTTTAACGAACCGATGTTAAATGCATTGAATAGTATCAAAAAAACGGAGTCGATGGTGATGGGCGTTGGAGAAAAGGAAGTTTCGCTGCATAGCGATGGGGGAACTGTCGTAGAAAGAAAGGTTACCCTACCTGTGCGATGGATCAAAGGATTGACCAGTGTACAGTGGTATCTTGCAGCGATGGAAGAGGTTTTTGTCTTACAGAAATTGCAGGTCGTCCAGTTATTTCAAACTATTCCACGTGGGGCAGTCAAAGGGAATTACTATCTAAGCAAAAGGGGCAACAAATTCATGTTTTCGCCGTTGAAAAGTGCCGATGCAGTACAAATTGGTGGTATTCAACGCCTTCGTTTATTGGAGTCATTGTTACCTTATGTTGACCTCATACGTGTATATCAGGCGGCAGGAGGTGAATGTGTCTGTCTGGTGGCCGATTTTGGGAAAATGCGCATGACCCTGGCGCTCTCTCCGGACAATTATCGCGGGTTTTCGGGTGAAGGGAATGTATTGGAAAATATGGTTCAGGAAGTTCCGCAGGAATGGATTTATGGACTTAACAGCTTACTGAAATCCAATGAACTATTTAATCCAACTCTGCTGTCTATAGAACATGATATCGCCTTTGATACCATGGATAGCCTAACGGCCTCATTATCTTCCATTGGGTTATTGGGGTATGATATGCATGAGGCAAAACACTATTATCGACGCCTGCCATTTAAAACAGAACGCATATTGTCGCTTAACCCGCGTCTAAAGAATGCAAAAAAATTATTGCAAACGGATAGTATACAGATTATACGGCGGGAGGGACGGATATTGGAGGCTCGAGTAGAGGGGTCGGGTGTGCAGCATACCGTTTTGATTGAAGGCGAACAAGCGCGATGTACCTGCAATTGGTATACAAACCATCAGGGAAAACGTGGCGTATGCAAGCATGTCCTGGCGGTGAAAATGCAATTAAAAGATTGATATGTTTTAAGTCTGCAGTCGAATAAAATCGCACAGCATTCATACGCATGCAAACAGATTGCTCAAGTCTCTGGAGCAATCTGTTTGTATATTCCCTGTGTCGGTAAAATATAGGAATGGGAAATTATTCGTCTTTCAAACTATTGACCGGATTTATTCGTCCTATTTTTAGCGCATGGTAAAAGATGGTTCCAAATGCAACCAACATGCTGGTGATTCCTGCAAATATAAATGTCCAAACCTGGATGCTGATTCTGTAATTGAAGTCCTGTAACCAAGTGTTCATTGCCCACCAGCCGATAGGACAGGCGATTAGAATGGCTACGAAAATAAGTTTTATAAAATCGGCGGATAACAATTTTATAATTCCTGGCAAACTGGCTCCAAGAACCTTCCGGATGCCGATCTCTTTTGTCCGTTGCTGGGTCACAAATGCGGCAAGTCCAAATAAACCCAGGCAGGCAATAAATATAGCCAAACCTGCAAAGGTTGAAACAATAACCTGAGTCCGTTGTACATCTGCATATAACATGGCGAAGCCATCATCCAAGAAGGTATATTGGATCTTTTGATTTGGAGAGAATTTGTTCCAGACGCTGGTAATTTCCTGAATACTCTGCTCCATTTTGTCTGATTTGAGTTTGATGGACATCATATTCGGGCTACCACCAATGACCAATGCCAGCGGTTTCACATCCTCATTACGCATGTTTCCAAAGATAAAATCCTCGACCACGGCAATGATTGTATAAGATGCATAATTTCGAATTTTTGCACCAATCGGATTTTTGATGTTCAACTCTTGAACCATCTTCTGATTGACTATTATCGCTGCGGAATCTGTTGGCATGTTCATGTTGAAATTACGCCCCTCAAGGATTTTGATTCCAAAGGTCGAGATATAATCATCATCAACAATCCAGTTCTGACCGCTTACACCGACATCTTGATTTTGTCTACCATCGTTCCAAAATGAATTTCCGTTACGTTTTACACCGTCCATCGTAACGGGTAGATAATCACCTATAGAGACAGATGCCACACTGGACAGTTCCTTTAATTCATTTTTTAGTAACCTTTGCTTTCCATCCAAGGTGCCCGTTCCTCTTAATATGAGCACTTGCTCTTTATTGAATCCTAGGTCTCTATTTAAAATATATTTTATTTGTTGGTTGATGACCAAGGTGCCAATGATCAGGATGATAGATGTTGCGAACTGGAAGATCACAAGTCCATTTCGAAACCAGTTGCGGCCAGATTTTAAATTTACATTTCCTTTTAATACAGCAATCGGTTTAAATCTAGAAAGATACGTCGCGGGATAAATTCCAGAGACAACAGCTATTAACAAACCGAAGATGACAAGGGCTGGGATGAAGTACCAGGTTGTCCAGGGAAAAACCAAGGATTTGCCGGCAATCTGATTGAAAAAGGGAAGTAGCAGCACTGCGAAAAATAAGGCAAATGCGATCGAGATTCCACTGTATAAAAAAGACTCCGTCATAAACTGTATGATGAGCGCCTTTCGACCGGAACCGATTGTTTTCCGGACACCAACTTCTTTTGCACGTGTAGCAGCATTGGCAGTGGACAGATTAATAAAGTTGATCATTGCGATAATCAATATGAATGTTGCTATTCCACCAAAAATATAGACCAATCGAATATCACCTCGATTTTGGCTTTCAATCTTATGAAGTTGTACATCATTGGAATATAGATGAATCTTTTCCAGGGGTTGTAAGGTCATTCTTGCCGTATTCCAAACCTCTTCATTGACCGTCATACCTGCTTTAATCATGGCCGGTTTATAATGATCCTGGATGTAAGATTTTGTAATTTTCTTTTCTAATTGTTGGATATCGGTCCCTTCTCTGACTTTAAAATAGGTTGTATAGTTGGAGGCCAGCCAATTTAATTTTTCTCCTTCATAAGGTTCATGACCACTTAATGTCATAAAGAAATCAAATCCATGGAGATTGGAATTTGTGGGAATATCGTCAATGACTGCTGTAATGGAATACTCATTTGATTTCTCATTATTTAGATAGATGCGTTTTCCGATCGGATTTCCTTTAAACAGTTTTGCTGCTTTCCGCTTGGTGATTACAATAGTCTTTGGATTGTCGAGCGCATGACTTAATGAACCGAATATTGTTTTGGTTGGGAAGAAATCCATGATCGCTTGATCCGCAAAGCAGAAACCTTCTTCGGAAAATAGTTCGGCATTCCCAGTTGTAGCGATTTGATTGCTTCCAGCGCCAAAAAGAGGGTTTGTTAATAATCTTCCGGAGGCAATAATTTCTGGGAATTCTTCTTTTAAAGTAGTGCCTGCCGGAGCTGGGAGCGATAATCCTTTTAGAACAGTATTGTCTTTATTGATCACGCCTACTACCCTGAAAAGTAGGTTGGAATCTTTGTAAAATTTATCATAGCTCAACTCATGCTTTACGTACAAAACAATAAGCATACAGATCGCTATGCTAAAGGCAAATCCGCCTATTTTTATTAATGAGAAGAAGCGCTGGCTTTTTAAACTTCTCCAAGCAGTTTTTATGTAGATTTTTAACATAGCGGTATCAATTATCAATAGCTAACTATTTTATGTTAAAATAGAATTGCAATTGATTTGCCATTGTTTTAATCTTCTTGTTTTCAGTTTTTTATAATTTATTTTTGTGTAGCATTACTGTTCATATTCGAACATTTCTTGTTCAGATACGGACAATTAGACGCTGCAGTCGGCGCTGGCAAAGTCTATAATTGTTAACCACCATTGTCCTTTTATTTTGGTAACATAAAAAATAAAAGTACCTGTGTCGCTGTTGACAATAATCCGTCGGCTCTGATTTTCCATACGCTTAACTCCGCTATAGAGTAGGTCTAGTTCTCGCGCTTTATCCAATGTAATTTCTTCACCGATAATGCCTGAATAGTGGGTTTTATAAAAAATAATAGATTCGGATAAGGGGTGATATTTACCCTTATTTGCGACAAATATGCCTTTTTTATAGATTGTTTCGCACTCGAAAAAAGGTCGATCGCTATACGTTATATTTTTTGATTTTGGGATTGAGATCTGATCCTGCGCCATAAAGTCTTGGTAAGGGTTGTTGATCGAACAATCTGTATGGTGATTAAAAGAAATTTTTGATGTATGTGTCCAATGATTATTGACTCCCAAAGTGGTGATGAAATAGATACCAAGCTCTTTGTTAAGAAGTGCATTAAAAGCGATGCTGTCTTTATTGTTATAGGAATGAATCACTTGATCTACGATCTGTTGGACCGTACGATGCTGTCCATAGACAACGATATGGGTGAAACATGACATAAGTAATAGGATAGCTCGTCTCAGAATACGCATGGCTGACCCCTGTTTTTTATTCATTACACCAAGCAAACTTGATACCATTGCTTATTACCATTCACTTGCGACTTTTAGTAAATGTACCATAATATCTCTTTTTTCATATTTTTCAAACTTTTCGGATGTCAATGCATTGCACAGGATATAATCCGCGGAACTGGTATCGCTGTTAAAGTTATCGGTAAGAGCAGAAATAGCTCTGTCGAATTCATAATAATTACGATAATCAGGCTCTTCGATAATGAGAATGTCCTTCATTTTTTGCGCGTAATATTGTAGAAAGTAGCAGCAATAAGATGAGGTATAAGCTTTGTTTGATCATTTAGTCTTTTCCTTTTTGGTGTTATGATATGATTTGTCAGGTTTGTCACAGCTGGCAAAAAATAGACTTGCGGTAGCGACAGCTTTGGTGTCAAACTGACCTTGCTTGGGTATTAATGGTTCTTTGGTATATTGACGCAGGTAGCGATCATCCTGATCACGCTCTTGGTCGTTTTCCTTTGCGGACTTGCTGATGTATTGATTAGTTGCTTTATCGAAATTATATTCCTCTAGGTCGGGATAGGAAATGTTATACTCTGCATTGGAAAATATTGCCGTCAACTCAATGCTTCCTGCACGATCATATTCATTTTTCATTGCTAATATTTCAAGCCAGCGCTCCTGTGTTGGGTCTACTTGGTTATCTCTTAAAAAGCCCTTCCTACCGCCATAATTAGAAAGACTTATGGCAAGCTTTTTATCCTCAGTTAGATACAGGTAGGCAGCGAAATTCGTCCGCGCTCGCTGTGGTTTATTATAAATTGCGATGAAGTCATTGAGGTGTTGGTCATTTTGATAGTGGAAGGTCTGGTATGCAGGACCTGCATCAAAATCTTCTTTTTGTACAGCGAATTTCAACTGCGACATCGGGTGTGATTGCTCATAGACATACGGGAAATCGAAGCAATTGGCCCCATTGTTGAAAACTGGATGCATATTGTCATCTCCAAATTGTACAAAAGTCTTTCCCTCTTCGAAGCCTCTAAAATTGACAGATACGGTATCTCCTAAAGTGGGGTTATGGTTTGCATATAGTTGAAATCGCGGTAACTGGTCTGGATAGAAAAGGAGATAATCCTTTTCAAAGACATAGGATCCAAAAACCATGGTAGCATAGCCGTATAACATAAATTTGCCATCTTCAAAGAGACAGATGCCACTGAGATCACCATATTGTCCACTGATCGTTTTGGATCTGTCTTTACCGGTTGCGATATAATGATTGACTTCTTGTGCCATAATATTTCTAGTTATAACAATAAGGATAGTGAAACTTATGATTCGTCTAATGGATGCGATATTGGAGAATATATTTTTCATGTATAGACCATTACTGAATTTATCAAAGCTAAGAAAGGAATGCTTGCTAAAACAGTGATATTTACGAATCGTAAATAGTTTTTACGATTCGCAAATATCAATCCGGTAGATTTGATGTATGATCTATGTGCTCGTTTGTTGAAATAAACTCATTTTATCAATCTTCATTGCCCAAAATAGCAAGGCAATGAGCAGGCATAGTTCGATCAAAAAAAAGTCAGGATGTAACGGGTATTTGTAACTTGACCAGTGTCCCTCCTTCCGGATTTTTCGTGATTTTTATGCTTGCTTTTCTGCCTAGGAGTTGCATGCGTTCGTGACTAATTGTTCCCGAAAGTGAGCGATGTGGAGTTTCTTGGATATTTGGCTCAGACTTACCACTATCAAGGATGTCCACAGCTAAAATATCCCCATCTAATTGGAAATGAATGTCGATATTACCTTTACAGGTTTCGAGGTCAATACCATGTAAGATTGCATTCTCGACATAAGGCTGTATCAACATCGGAGGTACCATAATGGCACTGAGATCCTGTTCGTCCGGCTGCGTAATGTGGTACGTAAATGCATCTTCAAAGCGCATTTGTTGCAAGGTCAGATAATTTTCCAGTGCTTCGATCTCTTCATTTAAAGGTACCAGATTCTCTCGGCTAAGCTCCAGATTGCTCCGCAACAAACGACTAAAGCGATTGAGATACTTGATGGCACTTTCTTTCTTATCTAATCGCACAAAACTCTGTAGTGCTGCTAAGGTGTTGAAAATAAAATGTGGTTCCATCTGTGTGCGCAGTAATTGCTGTTGCAGTAGGACTTTTTCTTTCTCCTGGCTTAGGCGTCGCTGACGGAAACTATAGTATAAAAAGAATAATATAATAATCAATAGGATAAGGCCCAAAGAAGATATTACCAGCCACAGGCGATTTTGCTGTAACTGTAGTTTATTGATCTTAATGCTTTCATTCAATGTGCGAATGGATTGATCTTTGGCCTGTAGTTGATACAATGCATTCATTTCGGCAATAGCTTGTGTGTTTTCCGAATGATAGACATTTTTCTGTAATTGAACAATATTATTTAGGACGGCTATTGCTTCTTCCTTTTTTCCCTGTAACCGGTACAGTTCGGCTAAGCTTTTTTGAAAGAGTATTTCATTATGCGGAAAGATCAATTTGGGGAATTGTGTTCTAAGCTGTTTGGCTTTTACAATATATTGTGCTGCTTGCACGGGCTTCTTAAATAGCACATAAATTGCTGCAACATTGCAGTAGTTTACAAACAGATTATTCATCAACACAGATGACTCTTTGATATTGCTCAGTTGCTCATCAATTTTTATTTTCAGCAGTTGGTAATGTAGCAAGGAATCTTGCTGTTGCGTTGTTTCAAAGTACTGTATTTTCGAATCGTATAAAAAGCTGATATTATACTTATCTGGAAATACACGATGCAGATCCTCCAGTTTATGGAGATAAGGAGCGATTTCTTTGGCAGGCTTCTGTAATGCATTTAGGGTCTGAATCATCTGTACAAATACACGTTGACGATTGATGTGTTCCTCTGGAAGGGAATCTGAAAGCGTGAATGCAGCCCGATTCATTTTTTCAGCGAGGTTATATTGAAATGAGCTCAGATTATTTTGTGCCGCGGAAAGCAATATGGCCGATTTCGCTTCCGCAGAAAGCCCTGCCGTGCTGTCTGAGAGAACGATTGCAGCAGCTTTGTTGTAGTAATAGCCTGCTTCTCGTTCTTTTGCTTCGGCACTGCGGATATTGCCAATACCATTATAGATAAGTGCTTTATATTTTAGATTACCAGCGGTAGGTTCGATCAATTCAAGTGCCTGCTCCACAAAAAAGCCGGCGGAATCTTGTTGAAGCATAGCATAAAGCCGAGCGGTATTATATTTAACTTTTGCGTAGAATACGGTATCATTCTTTATATCAGGGTTTTCGCCAAGCTTCCGCCAGGCGCTCTTTAGTGAGTCACCGTTTGTAGGCGTCAACTTTTTGTCTTCGAGTTCCTTGAGCTGCGCTAAAACAGCGTCATGTTTTTGGGAAGAAAGCGTCGGTCTTTTGTCGCAAGCTACAATATGTAAAATTAGCAGCAAAAAGAAAATACTTCGTAACGGATAACTCATTTCTCTGGGAAAAGCTGGGTTAAAATTACATTTCTCCGCCGTGATGAAATAGGTATTTCTTCTTTGTTTTTTAATACGATATACTCGGAACGGTTAACGCCAGTTATATACTTGCGGTTTACCAGATAGGATTGATGGGTACGTAGGAAATATGGGGCGGGTAATAGTTCTTCATAATATTTCAGCGGTTTGGATATAAGTTCTTTGGAACCGTCACTCAGAAAGAAAAAAGTATATGGGCCATCACCTTTACAATAGACGATGTCATGAACAGCAACAATACGCACATTATGAATGGATGTCAAAGCTATACTTTCAGGTAAATCGCCATGGTGCATTGCACTTTGTGCCATATTTAATTGTTGCATCCATTGCGGATTGTTATCGCTGCGACGGCGGTAGCGTTCTAAAGCTTCTCTTAATTCAGTTTGGTCAACTGGTTTTAACAAGTAGTCCAATGCACCATACTTGATCGCTTTGATGGCAAAATGATTATATGCTGTGATGAATATGACGTTCTGTGGGATAACATGGAGTTTTTTTAGAAGATCGAAAGCTGTACCATCCTTAAGCTGAATATCCATCATAATCACATCGGGTTGCTTTTCTTCAATTAGCTTTACAGCGGTTTTGACACTGTCACTCCAACCAATTAGTTCTGTGTCGGTTTCCTCCTGTATGAGGTAACTGATTTCCTTACGGACAGCGGGTTCATCTTCTATTATCGCGACTGTTATCATTTTTTTTACTTTTCTGTTCGGTAAAAATAATAATTGTGGGTAAAAAAATCTAATTCATTTAGAATTTGCGCTATTCCTTTCAATTTCCGATACCGATCGTCCATTTTATATTTAGTTATTTCACGAATCATAAACGATTTTGACGGATTGTAAATGCGTAATTAGGTTGGTTATTGCATTCAGTATATTTGAGTTAAGCATAAAAATAAGTACTATGGAATTAGCGATTGAGATCAATAGCGCAAAAGACTTAGATATTCTCAAAGATCAACCTATCGAACAGATTGAGAAATTGGAACTGTTTTTTTATACGAGCATTTCGCTAAAATTTATCGAGAAAATCAGGAATTTGCGCAATTTATTAATTGCGGGAAGTGTTAAGGATTTATCGCCACTAGCCAATTGTAAGTCACTTAAGCAATTGTATATTAGTAATAGGGGAGCTGTAAATACATTGGATTTTTTGCAGGAACTGGAGCTAGAATCACTGCGTCTGGAAGGTTTTACTTCTAAAAGCGATCATCTAACCATTCCGCATCTGCCCTTGTTACGGAATCTCGAAATTTCCTCGGTATCAAAGATGGGTGATTTATCTTTCCTGCGTGATTTTTCCAGACTCGAACGCATTGCTTTGTTTGAACTCAATTCAAAAAACTTAATTGATTTTGTTAAATTGGATCAATTAGTTGAATTGCGGTTAACGAATATGTTTCAATTGAAAGATCTGGCTGATTTAAAGACCATTCCGAAACTGAACACACTTTATATTCATGAATTTTTTATCAATAAGAAAATCAAAATAGATAGAAAAAATGAATTGCTTAAAATAGTAGCTGATTTAAAACAGATCGATGAAATCGTACTGACAATTAATGGGGAGAGTTTTAGAAGGGCAGAATTGCTGGCTGAATTGAAAAAATAGAGAAATAATTATGGGATTTTTAAACAAACTTTTTGGAAAGGGTACTAAAATAGGACAGGGTACCGAAGCAGAACAAGGAACTAAGGTAGAGCAAGGCGCTAAAGTGGAACAGGTTACGTCTACAAAGGAGCCAGAAGATAGCTTGGCCTGTTGCACAGAACAGGAATTGATTGAACGGTTTGGTGGAATTGCCTTTGATAAACAGTATGATTTTGCAACGGTCATCGGTAATAATAATTGGAATATTGATATGACCAAAGAAGAGATTAGTTTTGGACCAAACCTTGATTTTCCGATTCAGGTCTTAGGGACTTTTTCGCATTCGTCCGAAACTTGGCTTTGGGCATGGGCAAATACGAAATCTGGTCTTTCTGAACATATTATGCAGCAGGCTCTTCAACTGAAAAAATATGGTGAAGATCAAGGGATTGATCTGTTCAGCAGTAGTAGCTTTGATTTTTCCAAAGACGAGTTGCATCGCATTGGTTTGATCGCTTCGGGAATGTTCGACGCAAGTGCTTATTATATTGCTGATTATGGACAGGGGGCAATGCTGGTGACAATCAAAAGTGATGTTATAGACCGTCAGCGTCAAGATGATCATCTGCGGATATTGTCTGTCTTTCCGCAGTTAATTTCCCAATTTGAAATGGATCATAAGATAGCTTTGCAGCGGTATCTGGATGAAAAAGGGTATAAAATATCGGAACAGGGAGCAAGGCTTATAGCGACAAAAGGAAGGGACACGATCACCGCGGACTTTGATGAGCTATCGCGTCTTTCTAATCTCAAAGGGTAGAAACTCGGACAGATGAGACTGCTTAAATTAGTGCTGTTGATGTTATTGCTTCAAGCTAAACAGGTGTCCTATGGACAGAGCGACCAAGAGTTAAAGCTTGTACAGGCATTGCTTGATCTTAACTCAGCGATTTCCAATCAAGACTCGGACACCAAAGCTACCCTTTCCAAAGCATTTGAGGGACGATTAATTCAAGCACTTGAGCAAGAGGATATCGTACGTTTTAAAACCTTTGGAAGGGTGTTGGATAGTTTAAATTCAGCGTTTAGTTTCAAAAAATCTGGGGAGTATGAGCTGTTTACCCTCAGAAATAATTTTGAACATTGGAATTATGTGCTGAAAAACAAGCAGGTGATCCATAAGCAAGAAAGAACCTTTGATTACTTCTATGCGGTCTATTCGCTTGATCAGCATAGGTATTTACTTATCAAAAGAATGGATGAGCTATCTTTTTCCTGTTATAAGGCTCACTTGTATGAAGATAATTCGGGATTGATTGATTCTAATAATCATTTTTTATCGGTGTGTAGCTGGACAAATGTTGATGAAAGCCTGTTGCAGAACATACCTTCTCCAGAAAGTGATCAATTGCATAAGGATCACTTAAAGTCCTATCCGCCGATACCCATAAAATTCGATGCAAAAAATAAGGAGATCTCTTACTCTTTTTATCGCCAATCGGATGGGAAGAAAATAACAAGAAGAGCGAGATACTTGCAGGGTGGCTTTGTGATCAAGAGTTATGATGCGAGAATGTTTGAAGAATAGGTGCACGTTGAAGCTAAAAGGGGATAGTCATTTGGCGTGGAGCCTTTGATGGGCAAAAGAGAAAGCGGTTTCTGATGAAAGGAAAAAATAAGAAAACTCTTGCGCTTAATCCATTGTTATATGAACTAGAATAAGACTGAGTATGGTCTGAGGATGAATTTGAAGTTAACACAACGATTTGTTGGGCTGATAGGAAGATACATTTTATGTTTAAATTCAGTATCAATAATGTATGATTTTATTTAATTGAATTTGGAATGGTAGTACGATTTTTTGTTTGTTTTTCTCTTATATTAAGTACAATCTATTGTTTTGGTCAAATAAATGTAGACAAAATGCGGGCTGATTATGCCGCAGCGGTTAAAGATAAAAAACTCTGTGAGGCCAATTTGAAAACATTAGAAGCTATGGCAAATACCGCAACAGAAAAAGGGTACCTTGCCGCTTATCAGATTCTTTGGGCAAAGCATATGGGAAATCCCTTTTCAAAGTTGGGGCAGTTTAAAAAAGGTAAGAAATTATTGGAATCGGTTATCATCAAATATCCTGATAATATCGATTTACGTTTTATCCGTTGGAGTGTACAGACACATGCGCCATCTTTTTTGAACTACAGTAAGGACCGGTTGCGGGATAAGCAGTTTTTGGTACATAACCTATATAAGCTGCCTAATCCAGAAGCAAGAAAAATAATTTATATCTACCTGAAGGATGCGAATAGTTATCTCAAAGGGGAGCATATATTCTCCCAAGCAGAACTTACCGAGCTTTCTAAATAGGCTGATATAAGTTAATGCAGGTATTTGGTGCGAATGGCTATGATGCCAAAGATTATCATGATGATACTTATGATGGAAAAGACAGCATATACAACCGTAAAACCATCACTTATGCCGATATCTTCCTCATAATATATTTCCATATAAGCAGGTACTTTTTTGGGGTCAATGCTACTTAAATCCTTCACTAGACGAACTTGTTTTTGTTTATAATTGAATTGGAGGATCGGATAATGTACGTATCCGAAACGCTTGTTTTTTACACTGTCTATCCCAATGACATCGGCTTTAATTTTGCTACCAAAGAGCATCAGCCTGCTGTCTTTGGATAGCCCGTATGCTAGAAATAAACCTAACAAGAGCAAAATAACACCGAAAGTTCTTATGATGATCATGTTTAAGAATTAAAGGATAACATTATACTTAGTATTTAGACAAATATAGCTTTTGTAGCTTCATTCTGCCAGCTGATATGGTATTTTAATTAGACTCGAATTTTATTGTCTTATGCTAAGATTTTTGTAAACCATAATGCGCAATTTTGTGTTATCAATAGCAATTAAAATTTAAAAGATGAAACAGGTATTTATTAATCTCGCTGTGGCGGATGTAAACAAATCAATGAATTTTTATACTCAATTAGGTTTTGAGGTAAATCTACAATTTTGCGATGATGACTCTAAATGTATGGTATGGAGTGAGCATATTTTTGTTATGATCATGACCCATGATAAATTTAAATCCTTTACGAATAAACCGATAGCAGATACAAAAAGTCATATTGCCGCACTATTTGCTCTCTCCGTAGAGAGTGTGGAGCGGGTAAATGAAATTGTTGAAAAAGGGCTAGCGGCAGGAGGAACAGAGCCTATGCCAATGATGGATCATGGTTTTATGCAATTAAGAAAGGTGGAAGATTATGATGGCCATACCTGGGAGATATTTTATATGGATATGAGTAAATTTCCGGGTGCCTAACACCGCATATACTGACAGCAAATTTTTTCAGGTAACCATCGCCTATCTGATAACATTCGATCGCATTGAATGCTTGGTGGGCGATGGTAATTGTTAAATATCCTATCGATATTCTGCTCAAAAGGATTTTTAAATGATAGGATCAGCTTTGTATTGACCGGAAGCACTCCATTTCAAAGGACTCTGTCGCAAAGGGGTATGGCGGTAGCGATGAAGCCTCTTTGGTTCATTCAAATCATCATTTTAAATCTTGTCGTCGTGAACGACGTAAACGTGAGCTCCTGACAGGGCTACGTACTACAGAAGTGCAACCAGTAGCGTCAGGCCGGTTGTTGTAAACTGTATCCGGCTTGTCGTAAACTGCATCCGGTTTGTCATAAACTGCATCGGGTTTGTTGTAAACTGCATCGGGTTTGTCGTAAACTGCATACGGTTTGTTGTAAACTGTGTCGGGTTTGTCGTAAACTGTATCGGGTTTGTTGTAAACTGTATCGGGTTTGTTGTAAACTGTATCGGGTTTGTTGTAAACTGCATCGGGTTTGTCATAAACTGCATCGGGTTTGTCGTAAACTGTATCCGGTTTGTTGTAAACTGTATTGGGTTTGTTATAAACTGCATCCGGTTTGTCGTAAACTGTATCGGGTTTGTCGTAAACTGTATTGGGTTTGTTTTAAACTGCATACGGTTTGTTGTGAACTGTATCCGGTTTATGACGTATCCATTCCGATCTGACATAAGGAGAATACTGTTTTGATCGCCGGTATTTTAAGTGATTTGCAAAAAAAGAACGAATATGTATTGAATTCCCTTGAATATGAATTGTTTTGTACATATAATTCCATTTCTTATTACTTTTGGGGAAAGTTGTTCTTGTTTGTCAAATTGGGAATTTGGATCGACATGTAGACAGGGGGCCGCTATATATTTATCAATAAATAATAAAATCCATATATGGTTCTTAAAGCTACAATTTCAGCCTTTGTGATTACTCTTTTGGGATTATTGGCCATGTTGCTCACACAAGATGCCGATATGAATTTGGCTTATGCAGCATTTTGTGTTTCACCTTATTTTCTTTTAATTACCCTTATTTATTTTCATTTCAATAAGCTTCGGAAAAAACTCAATGTATTTGACAAGCCTAGTATTGTCTTTGAAGGTATTTACAGTTTTTTGTTTTACTTTATATTTTCCACATTGTTACCTGTACTGCTATTTTTCGGTACGCTGGGCGACGAACATGAACACAAGATATATGATGATCTGGGCGGAGTAATTTCGGAAATGTTCCCTTGGATTTTAATTCTGAGTATTTTTTTGAGCTTATTCAGTAGTGTCACATTCGTTTGGGGTTTGCGATCGTGGAAAGCTTTGATATTAACATTTTTGGCCTATATTTTTTTCAGTGTGATCGTATCTATTTTTTCAACTGTTGGCCGTGAGATTAAGGAAGCTGAACAGGAGCGGAGAGACCAGGCCGATAATTTAAAAGAGGGAAGATTTGAATGGGCCGGAGCAATGAGTAATCCTGCAGGCTATCCAGTACAACTTTATAAGGGGACGTTCATCTTCCCGAAAGATGAAAAATATGAATTCACATTTAGCGAAGGAAATACCGTGAATTATCATGCAAAATGGGGTGCGGCAGGGGCCGAGACCTATAAAAGGATGATGTCATTGCCCAGAGCAATTGATATTACTTGGTACTCATTCTCGGAGAATGCTTTTTACCAATACCATGACACAATAGACTACAATAAATTGCTCACACTTTTTAAACAATCTTATATAGAACGAAGAGCAAATAGCGACGTTGAAGAGCATTATGATAAGATTATTTTTGGGTTTGCCCCGGAGGGGAGGTTGGTGATATGGGCTGCTGGAACTGGTTATCGTCAGATCGAGATCGGTCAGTATCGGGCGAAAAAAGTTAGTATAGATCAGAAGATTTCTGACAATAAGGAAATGGTGCACGGTGATTTATTCAATCAGGAGTGGCGCAACAAGGTACTGACGGATACCATGATCGTTCCTTTGGCTATACAGCTAGCAAAAAAAGACCAACCTGTTTCTGATGATTACTGGGACAAAATAGGAGCGGCTTATACATGGTGTCCAAAGTTTGTGATTGCTCCAGAAATCAAAAAATACGATGCTAGTTTCCTTTATTTTAATGCTGAACGTTTTGCTTTTGATGAAAGAACACAAAATATAACCTTTGAAAAAAGGGGAATTCCACAGCATATATATATCAAATGGTATGACGAAAATCAAAATCGTTGCGCTGTAGATTTTGAATTTGATGAAGCGGATATTTTTAAAAAATTCAATGCTTTTTTTGATCGTGATAAAAATATAGCAGCCGAAATGGAAATTACCGTAGATACCCAAAATGGCAAGGGAACTGCAAAATTGAAAAATGGTGAACACCAGCTTTTGCTTATGCAAACCAAAATCATAGCATATGGTGAGAAGTTTTGACCTCTATCCGGGTTACCTGTCAAAAATGAAGAAAAACTATAAAAAATAACTGATAACGATTTACGGATACTTGTTCTTCAAAAATTAGACCTAAACAACAGTCATGAGTGAGCTTCTTTGTGTTTCAACGGAAGCCATCAAAAAGGCAAAACAACGTCTAAAGAAAATAATGGGGGCACAAGATAAGGAGTCAATCCCTGTTGACCGCACTATTTCACCTTGGTTACCATAAATAAAAGGGATAAAAATAACTATAGCATACAGGTATTAAACAAGCAAGCTCAGAGAAAAGCTTGCTTGTTTATATTTGGGGTCTTAGGAAGCTGTAGTAGCTATTAGAAACCTATTATTTTGTATTATTCGCTACAACATTAAGTTCAATGTCAACATTTTGTGCGATCATCCAATCTTGTGGATTACCTTCTGTACCATAGGAAAGTCCCCAATCTTGTCTTTGAATCGTAAATTTAGAATAGAAAGTAACTTCATTACCGTTGAACGTGATTTTTGCAGGAAATGTAACGTTTACTGTTTTGTCTTTGATTGTCAAGTTACCGCTGACAGTATTTGTCGCATCAGCAACGACACTTTTTCCTTGAGCAGCATCAAATGGAGCAACTTTAGTGATTTCAAATTTAGCTGTTGGGTATTTAGCTGTATCAAAGAAGTCAGCACTTTTTAAGTGTGCATCTAAATCTGTTGATTTTTTACCACCGGCAGTTGTTGGGTCTACCGAAGCGCTATCGGTTACAATGGAATTGACGTCAATTGTAAAAGTACCACCGGTTATCGCATTGTTTTCAGCGGCAAGAGTACCCTCGCTTTTTAAAACACCATATCTAGGATTCAAGCCACCTTTGTGGTAACCTGTCCATTTTAATGTGCTTTTGTCTGCGTCTACAGTATAAGTCT
This sequence comes from Sphingobacterium sp. DR205, assembly GCF_011064245.1. Classification (NCBI taxonomy): domain Bacteria; kingdom Pseudomonadati; phylum Bacteroidota; class Sphingobacteriia; order Sphingobacteriales; family Sphingobacteriaceae; genus Sphingobacterium; species Sphingobacterium sp. DR205. The sequence continues at coordinate 1,611,668 of NZ_CP049333.1, forward strand.
GTCCTTTTTGTTCAGTCACTTCTTGTGCTGATGTTGTCTTAGCTTTGTCGCCACCTGTATTCTGACAAGATGCGAATAACAAAATAAGGGCTAAACCCGAGATTAATTGTTTTTTCATTTTTTAATCGTTTTATTTTTTAATATGATGTTTGCACTATTATATCTAATTGGCATCAATCATGCCATTTCAATTATCAATACAAAGGTATAGCATAGATAGTTTATTTTTGGTATTAGTTTCCTTAAAGAAACTACTTTCCAAAAAGATAGTATGCTGTCATCCTGTAAATCCGTATTTTTGTACTATAAGGAGATCGGATCAATGAAAAAAGAAGCGTTATCAAGTTCATCCAGTGGTTGCAAAACAAGGATACTAGCCATAAAAGATACCATGGAGATTTTGACTGGTAAATGGAAATTTCACATAATAGGTTCGTTAATGTTATTTGAGAAGCTGCGCTTTATGGAATTATTGCGCGAGGTCGATGGCATTGGCGCAAAAATGTTGTCCAAAGAGCTGCAAGATTTGGAAATGAACCACCTTATTAGAAGAACCGTATTGAATACCAAGCCACTGACGGTGGAATATGAACTGACTGATTGCGGGCGTACACTCGGTCCTATTATCGACGAAATCGCAAAATGGGGGATCACCTATAGAAATACACTCTATCATAAAAGTGAGACCAGCGAATCGCTTGTGTAGCCCGTTGATTCTAGAAGTTTATTATAGCGCAGTAATTTAGTTAGATGATAAGGACATTTGGAATATCGGTATGAATTGCTTGATTCTTAAGAACAACATAATAAATCTGCCACCATATTTTCTAAATCTTCAAGGTCAAACGGCTTTGCTAAATAATTGTCTGCTCCTGCTTGTTTGGCTAATTGTTGTATATCCGTATTTGCTGAGAGATATATGACTGGGATATCCCGGAAGGAGGGGTGAGATTTAAGCAGTCGTGTTGCTTCAACACCGCCAATTTTAGGAATCCAATTATCCATTAGAATTAAATCAGGTTGTACTTCTTCCACTTTTTCAATGATATCATGGGAAGTCTCGGATACTTCGATACGATAACCTATGGTTTCGAGAATAATCGTACATACTTCAAGAACATGCTTGTCATCATCGAGCATGAGTATTGTTTTAGTGGACATATGGTAGCTTTAAAAGGTAGGGCTAAAATAGATAAAAACAAATACGCAGGGTAGAGGGTAAATACTTGTTTTTTTTAGAGTAAAAAATACCCTTTTTGTTAATATAAGCAAATATTTCAAAAGGTTGAGTCGTCATTGTATACCGAATGCGATTCGGGTATTTAAACGACTTCTTTTAATGACCGCTAGGTTTTTAACGGATAAATAGTATTTGGCGTATTAAAAAGAGATCAAAGATGGGGCACGGATATCCGGAGCTTATTCGATGAATATTAGTTGTCATAAGATGTGTTGATATGAAAACTAAATAATCGTCAACATATTCAAGATATTTTTTCGGTATTCCGGATCTTTTTCCCTTAACTCTAGAATTCTATTTTTTAGGTCAATATTCACATACCATTCTGCATAATTCTCTTTTTTGTTTGTGTCGTCGAAGAAAATTTTGGTCTTTATATACTCTTCGTCAAAATATTCAGGCTGGCCACTGAGCACAAATGCCGTAGAGACTACGGTCTCATTCATCCTGAAAGAGCTACCTTCAGTTTTAAACAATGCACTTAAAGCCTTCGTAAAATTATCACTTAATTCCCCCATAGAGTAAAAGCTAACCCCTTCTTGATAAAATCTTTTTTTATCAACTTCTGTATTTACAATTCCTAGTTTCATGTCACGTCGAAATGAGACTTCGATGCCAACGGTTTCTTTTTCCCAAAGACCCTTTGCCTGAATAATGTAATTTAAATTTTCATCATTCCAGCTCTTTGTTATGGTTAATTGTAGATCAACAAAATCTTGGTCTTCACTGACGTCAATCTGACTTAATCTACGCTGTCCTTTTAAGAAATTTAAAAAGCTCATACTGTATTGTTAATATGTTTTCGAGTATGACTTTAACAAAATTGTCTGAATTGCATCTGATTAAAATAGATCGCTCTACATTTGTCGTTATCATAACTCTGGCTAAGTATAATAAAGATAGTAAAAGTTTTGATTCCATACAGTGCTCGATGGAAGACGATGTGTTTTTCAATTATAATGATTCTTGTCGGGTAATCCATTCCCGATGAATACAGCCAGCGGCCATTGGTCGAATTGTCTTTTAAATATACTTTTTTGTAATCGAAATAGATTTTGGCTCAATTCAGCTATCTTTATAGTAGCAATAAAATCAGTGTTTAATTAGTTTGTGTTCAGTAATATTTTTGAAGTGTGAGCAAAGTAGAATTATTTGAAAATGAAAGAGCAAGTGGCTACGATCAGTTTGTAGAAGCTTGGATACCAAATTACCAGTATTTTTTGGATTTTTTACCCAAGTTGTTTTGGGATTCGGACCCGAGCGAAATATTGGTTGTTGGTTGTGGAACCGGTAATGAGATCCAGCAACTTGTAGCTAAGGAAAAGAAATGGAATGTAACAGGTATAGATCCCTCGCCGGAAATGATTCAGCAAGCCAGACAGAAACTTGAGGGATATACGAACGTTAGGCTTATTGAAGCGTTAGTCAGTGATTTGGAGGTGGACAGAAAATACGATGCGGCCACATTATTGTTGGTTCTTCATTTTCTTGAAGATAATGGGAGCAAATTAGAATTGCTGAAGCAAATCGGAAATAGGCTAATCTCAGGGGCATTGTTTGTGATGCTGGATATCACCGGGGATGAACGGATGATCAGGGAAAATCTGAAAATTCTAAGACTCCTATTGCCTGATGATATTACCGAAGAACAGATTGATCATCGACTGAATAGGATACAGAAGGAACTTTTGCATGTGCCTGAGGACCGGCTTGCCGCCTTATGTGTTGAAGCAGGCTTTGAGGTTCCGGTGCGTTTTTTTCAATCAGCTATTTATATGGGCTGGATGACAAGGAAAAAATAAATTTTCAAAAGATATAAAAAAAGCCGCCCTATTGGGGGCGGCCTTATCTAATTTTTATGAAAGAAGCAATCATTGGGTATGTCTGTGACTTTAGAACCGTTAACACTATATTGAAGTTTTAGTGTAAAGCCTCCGCCGGCTTCTAAAAAGTCAACGGTTATCGGATGATATCCGGATTCGAGGGCGATCTGTCCACTTTTCATGATTGGTGCATGTTGTCCGTCATTGTCTACGACCACCTGATTATGAATGCGCAAGACACCACCGTCGTCACAAGTGAAATAGAAATTATAAATTCCCTTTTCTTTTACATATAAATAACCACAAATTTTTGTGCCAAAGGCAGGCATTTTGATGGTATCACTCAAATGGATATTTTGGATAATTTCTTTACGTACTGTATCGCCCGTTATTGCCGCTGTGTTTGTAAACGTGCCTTTAAAGAACGTTGCGGTTAATCCTGGACTTATATTCTTTATCCCTTCAGAGACTCCCCGTTTCCAGGAGTCATTTTTTAAGTTTACTTGATACAATTCACTTTTTGCTCCCGAAGAAGATATTGTTGCGAAGCGTACGGTTCCTTCTTTTTTGACGATAAGTGAATCAGTTAACACGGGACTATGCTGAGTTGGTAAGCTTCCGTCAATAGTGTAATGGATAGCATTTTCCGGAAGTTCATTTTCAATTTTCAAGATGGATTGTCCATCAACAATCACCTGATTATCAGCGAAGCCTTTTAAATCTGGCATACGGTAGCGTAGTCCCATCTTGTTCCAAAGCCCAAAGTGAGCGATTAATCTAGTTCTATAGCTTTCATATAATGACTTGTTAGTCCAGACCCGTTCCGCCAGAGCGCTCAACCTGGGCAGAATCATAAATTCTAACCGTGCTGTCGATGGGATCATTTCCGTCCATATATTTGCCTGTGCTCCTTGGATTAGACCTGATTTTTCCTTTAAGATGTCTGAGGGGATTACGGACATATTATAGACGGCATCGAGGCTGCTGCTATTAGGCAGGTAGTCAAAATACAGGGGATTGGTCGGTGTCATGATTACTCGATGACCACGATTGACCGCCTCCCGAGGTGCGTTTTTAACCCATCCCCGCCAATACATGACCGTCATTGATGTATCGGAGCTACCATCAAGTATTTCATCCCAACCTATACTACGTTTATTTTTCGAACGTATAAAATTATTAACACGTTTGACAAAATAGCTTTGTAAGTCATGTAGATTGGCGATGCCTTGTTCTTTCATAAATGTCTTGGCCGCTTCTGAGTTCGACCATGAATCTTTTTCTACCTCGTCAGCGCCGATATGAATATAGGGAGATGGAAAAAGCGCAATGACTTCACTGAGCACATTTTCAATAAATGTATAACTGCTTTCTTTCCAGGGACTGATCGGTACAGAGAATTGTTTCCCCCATCCCGCCGTCTGACTGTCCAACAATAATTCAGGATAGGCTTGGGTTGCGATCATCATGTGCCCCGGCATGTCTATCTCCGGAATAATTTCGATATGTCTGCTTGAGGCGTAGGCCACGATATCTTTGATATCCTGTTGGGTGTAAAAACCGCCATATTCTTCACGTCCATTGTTGATGCGTTTGAATTCCTGGGGCAGATTGAAGTCCGGATTCTCTTTCGCTTTGACAAAACAGGCCGAATCTTGGTTGTTATATGTCCTCCAGGCACCCTGTGATGTTAGCTTCGGGTATTTTTTTATTTCGATACGCCAACCTTGGTCATCTGTAAGATGCAGATGAAGCTTGTTGAATTTGTAAAATGACAGGAGATCAATAAATTTGTATAGATAATCTTTTGAAAAGAAGTGCCGCGCTACATCTAGTTCCACACCGCGCCATTGAAATGCTGGCTGATCCTTAATTGACAGATATGGCAAACGAATACTGCCATTGGGTTTAGCTAGAAGATACAGCTGTTGTATTGTCTGTAATCCGTAAAAAATCCCTTGATCGGTAGAAGCAGAGATTTCAATTCCTCTTTGATCAATTGTTAGTTCATAACCTTCCTTGGAAATCTTACTTTTTTTTATCAATCTCAGTGCTGGGTTGGCATACGCTGTCTTTTTTTTGGAGATGTTTCCGAACAGCGATCGATCTATCCAATGATCTAAAGAATTTGTGGAGAAGTCGGGATCAATCGTATAGGAGAGTTCTGCCTTCGCTAGTTGAAAGAAACCCGCAGATGATTCCAGTTGTTCGGGAAAAGGGATCAGCTGGGGGATAGGTTTTTTTTCTTGCGCAAAATTGGGTTGCGACCAATAGCATACAAATAATAAAAGGATCAGTGAAATAGCTTTAAACATGAAAGTTCTTTTTTGTGATTTCTTAATAGATTGTGTGTTTAGGAGTTTGCCCAATAGAATTTATCTATTTGGCATGAAAAAACTCGGAGCCAATATAGATATATTTTGCGTAAAAGAAGGTAATAAAAAAGCTATACTAATAACACTATAATAGAGCCTATAAGCGTTCTGTTCAGCTTGTCGGTCGGACAGCACAGAATCACATTGAGCGAAGGTTTTACGTTGGCTCTGCTTTGGGATGATCGAGACTAGTTTTCTGCTATCTTTTCGAATAAACCGGGATATGTGAGGACCAAACCGTTCTCATCTACCTGAATATGAGCGTTGAAATCACTAACTATATTTTCATACAGATACTCGTGTAAATCTGTCCTTTTATAACGTTGACGAACAGGTTTGATATCGCTGTTGATCAGGTCGACATACATGATATCTATTTCTTTTGAATCACCAATTTCAAGCTGTAGATTGTTTATTGGTAACGTATTCGTAAATGGAGTCAAAGAGATATCTATATATTGAAAACCCTTGAAGTTCGGATCGACGGAATGATTGATTTCCCAATTGGTATCTATTTTTCTCCCGGTGAGCTTGTTTTTGACAGCATTGACCTCGGAGTCAATAAGAAACTCATTGATCTCCCATTGCTTATTTATAATCAGTCGATAGGAGACCGAATAAATTTTTTGCTGATAGGAACCTATTATTTTTGATGCCACAACATGATAATCTTCATTTTCATGTATGCTGAAATACTCTAGAGAGGGGAAAGCGATTCCCTGCCATAATAATGTTTTCATTTGATGGTCCTATATTAAGTTTTATTTAAGGGGTAGCATATGTTGTCGTTGTTCTTGTTCGACTTCGTTCTTGACTCGTTGGTTGATATTGATTTTTGCATTGATGAATGTGAAAATCACAGTTCCAAATTCTCTTGCATAGCTGTTTGTAATGAAATTAATATGGAAACTCATCCCGATGTAAGTCATATATTGGACTTATCAATTGATACTGAATGATAAATTTCAGCAGGATAAGGCTTACTAGAATAATAAGTTTTTTCATTTAAGAACGGATTTTTGCATAAGCACCGGTTCTATTTTCTTTCTATCGTAGATATTTGATTGTCAGCCTCCATTTTGACCACCTCCGTGCGGGCTAAAGTAATCTTTTCTGAATAACTATCACCGCGTTGTTCTCTCAATTTACGAAGACCTTTTGTTCCCTCTGCTTCGTAGTCATTGACATCGAAAGTAATGGAATCCGTCGTGACATTAGCCACGCGGTATAACGTGTACATGGACTTCCCGTTTTCTTTCCGTTTGATTTCATATACATCACCAGCGGCCGGACTTTCCAGGTATTTTTTTGTTTTAATGGATCCGGATATTCCCGCTGCTGCCGCAGATCCGAAGAAAAGGCCGATTAGGATTAATCCGGAAAAATATCCAACGGGTGTCTTCGGCATACCACTTGAACGGATTGTTGCAAGGGTTTGGGGATCAATCTCACGTTGGTAATTCACTTTTTTGCAATGATTACATACACTAATAATCTCTGTACGATATGGAAAAATGGGGATCCAAAAGATATGAAAGTATTTAACCTGTTTGTAGGCATATAAGGATCCGACTGTGTTGCAATAATTGCAAGTCCCAACAGCTGCATTGGAGTTGTTTTGTAGTAACTTTGTTCTTGTTCCGAAAATAATCATAATCAAGGTTTAAATATGCTGCTTCTTATATTTGCTTTGAACCTCTAGCTTATTTAGTATAATTCGCTAATTGGTTAATTGATTTTTTCAAAAATTATGCCATTATATTGACTCTTCGTGTGATTGATGGATACAGGACGGTTATTAACCTCAAAAGACCGTGTTTCCGGCATGCGAGTCCAAGTATCTGAACTATTTTCGGTAACTATTTGAGAATTATTCGTGTCTGATTCGAGCTTTAAGCATACTTGAGTGCAGGTGTTAGGATAGTCTGGCCATCATGTGAACGTGGTTTTAGAGAGTATAACACGGACTCACCTCGGACACACTATGGAAACATCACGGATTCATCCTGACGCTGTCCCCACTACGGCACGCCGCATGCTCGGATGAAGTTCCCAGATAGCGAACTTGTCTCTTTCCAGGAGCATAGCGAAATTATATAAAAACAGTCTTAGATCATAAGTGAAGGTCGATCGCGGACTGTTTTTATGCATATTCATTCAAAAGCTTTTAGTTATGTTAGACTATACTAAAAGTTCTGTGAATCAGCAGAAGGTCCGTAACTTGACGGTAAGGGAATATTATTCAGCCTATAATAAACACCCAATTGCGCCCTGTGATGTGTGATCTGATTTAAAGAATGACGGATTGCTTCATATTTTGTCCAACTCGCCAATTGATGGCCTGCATTCTTGATCGTCCAAGTCGGAATTAAATCCTCTTCCGTTGCATTTTCTATAGCTTTTTTACCAGCCTCGAAATCTTGGTCTAGTTTATTGAGCAACTCTTCCCGTGTTGAGAGGATTGTAGGCTTATACCCGCCATCAGCGAAATCCAGTTCGGACGTTTTCAAAATTGTACTTGGCCACTCGAACACCTCCACGAGATGGGTAGCAAGGGGCATGATTTTCATGCTTTTTTCATGTGGAGCATAGTCATTTTTGCCTTCAGGAAAAAGTTCGATAAAATTTTTGGTGATCTGGTACTCATTTTCAAGTTCAGATTTTAGTTGTTGAAGTGTATTCATCTTGTTTTTGAATCTATTAATTTAATACTTTTTGATACGATGCTCTTAATTTTTATCCACTCATTTGAACAAATGAAAGATTGTTCTGTTTTTTTATTCTATGACAAAGATAATCATGGATATTGACAGCGCTATGTCAGCATGGGGAAGGGAAATTAATTGTTTAAAACGTTCTTTTCTGCTGTGTTTGCAGCGATTTGAATTCAGTACCGTCCTAAATAAATTTTAAGGCCATAAAAATCCCTATCTACTGTTGTTTCCATGCAGATTTTGTTGATACTTTCGGATTTGACCCTCCCTTTGCGTTTCAGAATAGGTTAAACTGTCCATTTTGATCGGGTGGTTTACCCGAAATAAATGGGTCATCGGCCCATTTCCACAAATCAATCTTCACAAAGATATTCAGCCTTATGAAATTCACCAGATTGGATAGGTTCCAGCTATATTTCGCCCGTTTTTGAATGTACTTGAAGAGTAGTATCCCGATCAGCGCTGTCCAGATCTGGATGTAAACGGCATTCTCAGAGGTGCCTACAAAACTGGAGACCTTCAACCGCTGCTTGAGGTGTTTAAAGAACGTCTCGATCTCCCAGCGCTCTTTGTAAAGTGCAGCTACCGTGGCCGCCTTCCATTGAAAATGATTGGTCAGGAACTCGTATTCCACATTTTTGATACTGTCCCAAACCCGGACAAGACGCATCTTCTTATTTCCGTACCGAGCTGCTGAGAGGCTATCCAAGGCAACAACTTGATCTTCAATTACCCCAGCTTCTTTCAGTTCATCGCTTTGCCAAGACTTCAATACCGTATATTTCATATTGGATTTGCTCCTTGTTACGAAAAAGCAGCCCTTGCTGTCCAAAACGTTCATCCAGGCGTAATCGACATAGCCCCGATCGACCACCAACACACATCCTTTGGGAAAGGATAGGGCCTTTGCCACTGTGGATTCATGTGTCTTGCCATCGGTAATATGCACGAAGCTGGGCATACAGCCATCGTAATCCAGTATCGTATGTAGTTTAATCGCACCTTTGGCACTTCGGAACCTTGCCCAATCAAACACCGAAAGGCAAAGCGGGATCACTGTGGCATCCATCAACAGCACTTTGCGTTTCAACATGCGCAGTTCTGAGCGAAGATGCGTCTGCTTCTGCCAGAGGATGTCCAATAACCGTACATAAAGGTCACGAAACAACACATGCTTACGATGCGCATTCATGTAGGATAGATTGGACTTACTGGGTACCCTGCTGATACCCATATGCTGCATATTGCCCGTCGTGCTCCGCAAGCCGTTGCTGATGTCTCTAACCGAATCTGCAGACGATAAATGGCAGAAAAGCATACTTACCAAATGTGTCCAGCTATTGATCCCTTTGTGGTGTTTGTCTGAATCATGCTTACGTACCAAAAAATTGAAACCATCGCGGTCGATAAGCGAGAGAATCTGAGAAAATACGTTTATATTTACCATGGTGGTGATTTGTTTTAGCGAACTAAATATAGCATTCCATGCTATATCATTCACCACCACTTTTTAAATCACGTTTAGGACGGTACTGATTTGAATTATGTTTGAGTGTGTTTTAATTTTTTGAATGTTAGTATATTACGGTTGTGTGATGTGAAAAAAAACGCTTGAAGTGGGGAACTTCAAGCGTTTTAACCTAACCAATTATTAACCTAAATTATGAATTTTAAATATTGCGATTTTTGTGCCAAAGATTATTTTTTCCGCATCTTATAACGTAACAAATCTGTTGTTACGAACTTTATAATCGCAATAAAGGTCTTTGGGTGAAATGATAACTGAGTTGCTATTGCTTTCCCTTTTTAGAAGACAAAAAAAATCAGGTAAGAAGATTAAAAAAATAGTATCGAAGTGTAGATTATGTTGTTTTTCCTGTTGTTTTCAATAAAATTTTTTGATTTAGCTGTATGTTATTGTCTTTTATATTGTTTATAACGAATATTGTTGTGGATATTTTTGTCTTTTTATTCAATGTAACTCTTTTAATGTTTCTGTCGGAAATTGATAAAGCCTATGTAAAATATATTGGCGCCTAAGAGATAAAGTTTTTGGAGACCAATAAGGAAATCTTGCGCAATAAACCAAAATAATATAAAAAATGAAAAAATTAGTATTGTTAATGACTGCGGTTATCTTTATGGTAACTGGCGCCTTTGCTCAAATTCACAAACCTGTAAAATGGACTGTAGCCAGTAAAAAGCTAAATAACAAAGAGGCTATAGTCTATGTCAAGGCGACAATTCAAAATGGCTGGCATATCTATTCGCAAAATGTAAAAGATGGGGGGCCTATTCCGACTTCATTTAATTTTGTTAAAGCAGCGGATTATGCCCTAACAGGTAAAACTGCAGAACCAAAACCAAAAGTAAAGCACGAAGAGGTTTTTAAAATGGATGTAGGATATTTTACAAATGAAGTAATCTTTCAACAAAAGGTTGCTTTGAAAAAAGGAGCAGCAACAGTAAAAGGTACGGTAGAATGGCAAGCATGTGATGCATCGCAATGTCTTCCTCCAGATGAATACGCTTTTGCAGTGTCGATTAAATAATAAAATATTTAGCGTGAAAAAATCCCGTTTGTAGATTTACAAACGGGATTTTTTATGATTATTGTTTTTTTTTACATCGTACAAAATAAGTTGTGCAAATAATACGTTATTAATGCAAATACTTTTCATAAAATAGGTTAATATATGGCTAAGACCCTAGAGTTCCCCGCTCTAGGGCTTTTTTGTGTTTGTATTCTGACCTGAAAAAACTGGTGAACATGACGAGAGCTTGTATTGGTTTTCAGGTGTCTTGTTCCAAACAATGGTGTCATCCATATCGTTGAGCACATTGTTTTTTTTCCGAGAAGACGAAATAGGTATATTGATGGCCTTTTTTCTCCAGAATGTCCTGTATACAAACATTATCTCAAGTTTATTGTTTTGTCTTATACTAAACAATATGCCAATAAATTATGGTTGATTACACACTGAACCGAAGAAAATTCATTCTGGGGACAAGTGCTTTTGTTACCTTATCTGCTTTAGAAGCTAAAGGATTGCCTTTTGAACGTCCGCCTAAAAATATCAAGGTTGGACTGGTCGGAGCGGGATGGTATGGGAAAAGCGATCTATTTAGACTGATGCAGGTCTGCGATGTCAATGTAGTTGCGATTTGCGATGTGGATAGCCGGCATTTGCAGGAGGCGGGACGACTGGTCGGGGAACGCCAACGCTCGGGACAGATTCCAAAGCTCTACAAAGATTACAGGAAAATGCTTGCTGATCATCAATTCGATCTCATTCTGATTGGTACGCCTGATCATTGGCATGCAAGACAGGCGATAGATGCGATACGTTCAGGAGCGCATATCTATTTACAAAAGCCCATTAGTGTAGATGTACTTGAGGGAGAAGCGATACTTCGATACGCGCGGAAATATAATAAGAAGGTGCAGGTAGGAACGCAAAGACGAAGTACAGCGCATCTGATTGATGCTAAAAAGCAGGTAATAGACCCAGGATTACTCGGTAAGATATCGCATGTGGAAATGTGCTGTTATTATCATATGCGAAGGAATGGAAACCCTCCGGTGGAACCGGTGCCGGATTTTCTTGACTATGAGATGTGGACAGGCCCTGCTCCTTTACGTCCTTACGATGGCTTACCTCACGGGGGATGGTGGCGAACTTTTATGGAATATGGGAATGGTATTACGGGCGATATGGGGATGCATATGTTTGACACGGTTCGTTGGATGTTACAACTCAAGTGGCCAAAGAAAATTAGCGCGACAGGAGGGATTTACGTGCAACAGGAGGGAAAGTCGACTATTGCAGATACACAGACAGCGGTATTCGAATATGATGAGCTAAATTGTGTATGGCAACATCGTACCTGGGGTGGTCCTGTGGATCCCGAATACCCTTGGGCGTTTATTATCTATGGCGATAAAGGAACGTTAAAGGGAAGTGTGATGAAATATGAATTTATTCCAGTAGGTAAGGGCACTCCCATTAAAAAAGATGTTGTTTATGAAAAAGAAAAATTTCCGGAAGATTTGGAGGAACCTCGAATTGAACTGCATACAGCTCCAGCTACACGACAACATCTATTGGATCTATTGTCTGCAATAGAACATGATCGACTGCCCGTGGCTGACATTGAAGAGGGGTATATATCGACGGCCTGTTGTATCCTCGCTAATATTTCGATGCAATTAAATAGACCATTGCGCTATGATCCTGAAAAAAAAATATGTACCGATGATCCAGAAGCGACCAAGTTATTGAAAAGACCTTATCGAACGCCTTGGCAACATCCCGATCTGGCGTAGTGTAAATTATAGCCATTTCTTAATGTACAGTTTTTTAATTTTTTACGCACCAATTAGAAATTTATGCTTGATGATTTTGGACCGTACTTCAACCGTTGCTGTTTGGATTAGAATAATTTTGATTTTCGGCTTCTTTTCGGGCCCGGTTTATGGACAACAGGAAGTACGAAAAATATACATTCATACTGATCGGGAGGCTTACTTCCCTGGGGATTCTGTGTGGTTTAAAAGCTATGTCGTGCAGCATGGTTATCTGGATTCTTCTGCTATCAATCTCCATCTGAATCTTGCGGATCAGCAGGGTAATATTGTGAGATCTATGCTTAGCTTACAACGCGGAGGTATGAGTGATGGTGTATTTTTGCTTCCGTCGGATTGGAAGCAGACCAGTATCTATATTAATGCTTACGTGGGCACAGATAAAGGAATGATTGAACGATACTATTTCAAGGAAATTCCAATTATTCAAATAAATGACCAGAATAAAAATGATTCAGACAGTGGGGCAATAACTGTAAATTGCTCCCTGATTGCACGCCCTGAAGGCAATCGTTTTCTACAAAACAAAAATAATAGGCTTTATTTGCAAACGATAGAGGCTAGTGAAAAGCCACTACTTGTTAAAGGGACTATTTTAAAAAGTGATGGTGATTTACTGTCAGGTTTTCAGTTAGATAGCTCCGGTTACGGTGTTGTCGATATTCCTCCTTTTATTGGTAATTGTCGTATTGAATGGGAAGTGGATGGTAAGCGTAAAACTGACATCCTTTTAAAGACCGAACTTGGAAGAAAAATATATAGCAGGGATATAGGTGACACTATCGCCGTTTATTTGGAAAGTAATCTTCCTGCTGAAAGGACAAAGATCATATTGACTTCGAATGACCGGTCGGTCTTGATAGATACGATTACAATTAGACCTGATCGACGGACTGTTATTTATTTAAACCGCAATGATCTAGATTATGGTCTGCTGCGGCTTGAGTTGCGCGATCAACAAGATAGCATACACTCTCAATCCGCTCATTTTGTGGGCGGATTGAGAGATATTCAAGTTGTGCCTAATATCAAATGGTTGCAGATAACGCGTAAGGAAAGAGGAAAGAATAGTTTTAGACTAAGTTTGCCTTCAGATGAAGAAGGAAACTTGTCTATCTCGATCACAGCTTTGGAAGTACCCAATGATTGCGTCCCAAATATTACTGAGGATATTTACTTTAGGCCCTATCTCTTGCGTAAGGAACCGGTCCATTCAACACATTTATTCCGGAATGATAAATTGCAGGACGGTTTGATAGCCACCAGCGCCTGGAATTCTTCATCCAATTTGAATTTTAATAGGGTACAGTCGACAAAGGACTCCGTTTATTACCTGCAAGGACAGATTTTAATGGAAGGAAATAAATGGGGGCATTTCCACAAGAAGCTTGTTGATCAGATAACAAAAAATAATGGGAAAGGAAAACCCGGTGGCATGTCTTTTGGATACAAATTTCCGGAAGATAAGGTTATGCGGTATAAAACAATTATACCTGATCTCTCAGGATACTTTGTCGTGGATAATTTGATTATCCGGGGGACGATAGCAACTAAGCTGTCTGCTATTGAAAAAAAGATGATGTTTGATAAATTTCTGGTTAAGTACAATTTTGGACCGATAAAAGTAGATTCTACCTTTTTTATTCCCCCTTTACAACAAAAGTTTTTAGCACCTCAGGAATGGAACGAAAGTAAGTGGGCCTACACACCATCGAGCTATCGCGATAAAAACGGGGGGATCCGATTAAAGGAAGTCAAAGTGGATCGAAGTGTGCAGCAGAGGCGTATTGATTACCTTGAGGGTAGATATGCCCGAGAAAAATTTAAAGGACCTGCTGATGCCGTACTTGATCCTCATAACGACCGTTTCGTCAAGGCTCTTCCGTTAAATTTTGGAGAATATGCTCGTTTAAATTATACCAAAATCGCAGATTCAATCAGATGGGATCGTGTATTTGTTAATAATTATGAAATAAGAACAAATATATTGAAGATGGAAGATTTATACGATACATCCATGGATCGGATTCCGTATGTCAAGTACTTTGAGAAATTCAAAGTCGACGGTTCCGTTACTTCAGTATTGTATGTTTATCAAATGGATCCAAGTGAAGGGGATTCATATATAGGCAGAGCTTTGGACGAGCAAGAAGTTGAAGGTTATATGCGAGAAGAACATTTTAAATTGATAGCTTATACTGATGATTTAGCAAGTGATCAATTTGATGCACGCCCCACTTTGTATTGGAATCCGGGTGTCAAATTGGATGGAAGCAGTAAAGAAATGGAGATCTCATTTTTTAATAATAGTAACCCAGAAGGGTTTTGGATTACTATTCAAGGTATAACCAAAAGCGGGAAGACCATATTCTTTCGGGATATCATAAGAGCTTCGAAAAGATAAATGCTAATAAAAAATGTATAACCCGTGCATCTGTGGTTGGCTAAAATTATTGCTGAAAGTTATCATTTTGAACCGTACTTCTTTGCAAAACTATATAGCTGGCTAAAATTATGCGGATAATTATAAACTTCTTCAAATCGGGTACATCGTTCCCTTTCGTTAGTGCTAGTTTAATTAAAATAGCTACGTATTTCATATGGTATCCCTAAGTTAATGACTGCTTTAAAATAAATCCGAAGAATTTACAAAGCGGCATCTTTCTTTTACAATTTGAGAATTAGAGCCATGATTATCTTCATTTTCAAGATTTAAATATATAGCGATACAAGTAGAGATGTACATTCAGGGAAATGAATAAATCTGATCGCTTCATTACAATTGGAAAAGAAATTTATACAGGTGAAAAAAATGGTTAATATCAGTATGATTTTCAATAAAAAGTATAGCTCAGATCAAGGATGCGATCTTCAAAATATTGGGCCATTTTGGCAGTTTCAGATTTTCGCTGTATCGTGGTTAAAAAGCCCTTTTGATTATATGTCATAATTAGTTCGCTTACTTTTTGTCCATTCCGGATATTTTGCATCGAAAGCAGATTTCTGTTTTTGTCGTAACTGTATTTTTCACTTTTAGCTGCAACGTCTGCATCTGTTTCATGAATTTCGGATAGGAGGCCTTCTTTGAATTCATATTGTTCAGATGGTATTGTCTTAGCTGCGCAACCAAAATGAAGGAATTGAGCGATAGGATGATTATTTAAATGGTAATAGGTTATTTTTTGATAACAGGTGTCTTGACTACCCCCATTTTTCATAAAATCGAAAAACTCTGTCCGTTCTTCTACCTCAAATTTGTTTTCTGTATAATAACGATACTGCCATGAAGAGAACTTATTTTCACGGATCATGTTATTTAACAGCTTTTCCTCTGGCCATGATCCTTTAAGAATAAGCTGATCGACACCGGCAACTGGTTCGCCCATCCAATCATTATTCTGCGTTTGATTAGGCATCTGTGCATTCAATGAAAAGATTCTGATGTTATCAATACGATTTTTTTCGTCGTAGCCGTATACCTTTATTTTTACGATACCACTGTGATAATCAATCCGCGCTTCTTTGGCAATAAAGCCATTTGCCTGATAGCTATATGTTGTGTAAAAGACGGTATCCTTTTTCTCTTGATCGTACCGAGTCATGCTTATGCTCATTAAAAGACCATTGGAATTAAATGTATAACAATTAAAAATTCCATTTTCCCGACTTTTAACGGTTATGCTTTTTACCTTTTTTGCCTTTATAAACGTAGGATTGAAAGGGAATATGGTCTTTGTGAAATAGCCTTCAATCGCCATCGGTGTGACATGATAGAAAGATTCCATTTGTGCCATTCCCTTCATTGGGATAAGGTAAATTAAAACACTGATTAAAAAAGAAAAAATGCCACAATTTCGGTATATCATATATGCTCAAGTATTTAATTTTTTGCCGGTAGTGGTTACAGGCCGTTTGGTTTTGTTACTTCTTGTTTGAAGAAATCAGATTGAAAGTTTTTAAAGTGTATTTTCATAAAATACTACAATATCATTACCCATAGCGGAAATTGAAAGTGTGTTGTTAATCCCGTTATTCCAAATTATTTCAATGGATTTTAGGGATTTATCTTCACTTCCTTCTTGTGTTTTGCGTAATATCTTCCATTGATATACATTTCCTTCACTGTCCTTAACTATCGTGTTTCCTTCGGGTAGGGCAGTATTTAATTTAAGAATCCGGTAAAAGCTCCCAATGTTTTTTATTAAATTATAAACAGTCAGCACGTCGGTATGAGGTATTTGCAAAGCTTCTGAAAAATTTACATCAAAGCCTGAGGTCGAGGTCAAGAGCATTCCGTTTTGAAATATTTGTCTTGAAAAGTAATTGTCATTTTCGCTCTCGCTCAGCGTTTCGGATATTTTTCCATTTTCCCACTTATTTCCAATGGGTTGAGATAACTGTTTTACCCAATCAGAAAGCGCGCCTGTATTCTCCTTTGGAGGTTTTATAGTTGCAAAATTGTTTTTAAGAACATAGCCTTTAACGGTGTTATAGATCACTTTCATCCAATACGTCCTTGTGCCATTTATGACCAACGAATTGTTTACCATTTCCAGTTGGTCTATATCCGAATTACTGAATGTAACTTGTGAGCCATAAGCAACAGTCGCTAAGGCATCGGCCTGTATACTAGGACTTGCATAAAGTTTTACTCCCTCGGATAAAGTAGCATAGTAGATCTTTGGCGCTTTTTGAGCAAATGTATTTATGCTAAGTACATTCGATAGAAAACCGAAAAACAAAGCTGTTTTAAGTAAGAATGCGGTAGACCTTGTCATAGAAATAATTTATTATATGAAATATAGCAATAATTGTAATTTTATTACATTAATTTTAATTTAAAACTATAAGTAGAACACATAGGTCGATTTACGCGATACAAATCGCTGTGCGATTAAAGGGGAGTAGTTAAATGGAGAGAAATATTTTTTGTTCATATCAGATTGAATAAGTAATATGATTTTTCGTCGACAGCTCAAACCAGCCTTTTGTGCTTATAAAATTTGCCGTTATGATTAGAAAAATTGAAGTAGTAGATTATCCGGATCTGATAGCTATCTGGGAGAGCGCAGTAAAGAGCACCCATGATTTTCTGAAAGAGGAAGACTTTAGCTATTACAAAGAACAAATGCCCGTATATTTTGAACATGTGGTATTATTAGGATATGAAGAAAATGGAGCTTTAGTTGGCTTTATGGGAATTTCGGGAGATAACCTTGAAATGTTATTTGTTCACAATGATTTTCGGGGTAAAGGTATTGGGAAAACACTTATTTCTTATGCAATAGGGAGCTTAAATGTGACGAAAGTAGATGTAAATGAACAAAATACCCAGGCGGTGGATTTTTATAAGTATATGGGGTTCAATGTTGTCAAAAAGTCAGCTTTAGATGGACAAGGAAAATCATATCCGATCTTACATATGAGTTATAATTAACTCATTATTTCGCATTTTTCGGGGGAGTAGGCTTTATGATCTGGCTTTCTTGCTGATTGGGTCGTGCAGCCTCTTTCTTTAGTTTCTGAATCTTCTTAAGACCTTGGATAATGCTCGATGCTGGAACGTCATATTTGGCCACTGCTTCATCCAATAACAAATAGCCATTCATAATTTCGGAAATTGCTAATTGAAGTCTGATTTTCTTTGGCTCTGGATTTTTATCATCAGTTTTTGTTTTCATCATTATTTTGATTTGTGGGATGTGTCTTATTTTTCGGGACGATACCGACAACAAATATTACTTTTTTTTAAAATAGCGTTAGTTTTATATTGAAACTCATTTTTCAATTGTAGGTGTATTTTTACATGATGTAGCTTGTTCTTTACAGTTTTTATCTGATTGTATTTTTTAGGACCAGATACTATTGGATAGCCTACCGCATGTGGAGAATTCTGAATTTCAAAACAAGAATAAAAATGACTTTCCGGGCTTTTGAGTCTTCATGATCATGGGGAACAAAAATGTAGCAAGTTTCGGATTTTATGCTTGCATCTTTTAAAATAGCTTTGTGTTAACTAATACATAAAACAATATGAAGATTTTTAAAGATAAAGTTATTCTCATCACGGGGGCTAATAGGGGGATAGGGCGAGCATTGGTAAAAGCTCTTTTGGATCATGGTGTGAAAAAGGTATATGCCACCTGTAGAGACTTGAATACATTGCCATCGTTCGAAGACAATAGAGTCATAGGATTATCCCTGGATATTACAGAAGATGGACAGATCAAAACAATTGCTGCTGTTGCCGGGGACACTGAAATCCTCATTAATAATGCGGGCATTTTAAATACGGGGAATATTTTAGATGGCGATCTGTTGGGAATGGACAATGATATGAAGGTGAATTATTTCGGAACAATAAAGATGATGCGCGCATTTGCATCTATCTTGAAAAAAAATCGTCCGGCCAAAATCATTAACATCGTTTCAATTGTAGCGTACTCCCCCTTACCATCCATTGCTGGGTATGCCGCCTCCAAAGCGGCCCTTTATTCTGCAACACAGTCTGTCCGCATCGAATTAGCCAAAGATGGAATCGATGTACACGCAGTCAATCCCGGCGCAATTGATACGGATATGAACAAAGGTAGTGATTGGGATATGCCTGATCCTGATAGTGTTGCCATTAAGATATTGAAGTCTGTAGACGAAGGTAATTTGGATATTATACCTGATGAAATGGGACAAGGGATGTACAATTCCTGGCGGGAGGATCCTTCAAAACTATCAAAGATTTTTTCTGATCTGTATTATGCCGAAAATATCGGATAAAGAATCTATTGTTAGGGAAGAGCTGATGCAAAAATAAAAGCCCTGGTTTTTTAAATAAACCAGGGCATTCAAAACAGGTTAACGACGACTCTTGTTAAGCTTTAATAAATAAACCTGCAATATTAAGTACAGCTTCGGCAGAAAGTGGTTCATCAAAAGACTGTGTTGCCGCACTTGTTGAAATTTTTCCCATCGAACCGGATAAGGTTGTGATATCGACTCCTCCCTGTATCACATTGTTTTCACCAGCATATATAGGGTTTACTACTGCCCCGATTCCAGTGTCATTGCTTCCTGTAATCCAGGGTTTCTGATCGGCGGCACCGCCACCACGAGCACGTCGCATCTGACGAATATGTGACGCATGTCTAGCCTCAACAGAGTGGATCTGCAATGCAGCAGTCAGCACCACCCTATTTCCTAATAATATGCCTGCCTGTCCTTTATATGCCCGTACTCCAGTGTCTTCAAAGGCTTGAGCAACAGCTAAAAATGTGTCGTAATCGCTAAAGACATTGCCAAAGGTACCTCCAGCTGTAAAGTCAAAAGTAGGCTTTGAGACAGCTTTATTGCCCAGTACCTGTTTTAGAAAATTAACGTGGGCGACCTCATGATCACGGATCGTGGTAATTGCTCCAAGGGGTTTTCCAGATGGAATGAGGCCTGCTTTAGCAACACCCATTGTATAATATTCAGCTTCAAGGTATTCTAACGTTAAAGCATAATTAAGAACACCATTGACATCTGTGGGGGCCGTGGCGCCATAAGCCTTTTTGAAGAGCTCACCAATAAAAAATGGTAATGCTGCCAAGCTTACTTTTTTGCTCATCGAAGCCAGGTTTTTAATGGCTTCCCGTCGCGGACTGATACGATCGCTGAATTCAGGATCTATCGTATTTATTTGTTCAAAAACATTTAAAAGATTCATGATAATCAAATTTTAGGTACATTAATAAGTTGGTAGATCCTTTACATCGATTTTAGATTTGATAAATGGGGCTGCGGCACTCAAGACGACGCTTGGGCTCTTGGCTACATCTAGTCCGTTCGAATCTACCACCTCTTGGTTGGCAAAAGTGCCATTATCTATCATGTCGCGAACCCATGCTGCGTGTCGTGCTTCGACAGAAACGATCTTACCGGCCAATAATAAATAATTCGGATCTTTAATTAACCAACCCGCACCGTTGTAAGCAGAGACACCGAGATCTTCAAATGTCTTTGCCGTTGCTAAAACACTGGCGCGACTGCCGAAATTAATGCCGGACAGATTAAATTCAAGACTGGATATCGCCTTGGCTCCCAATGCTACTTTGAAAAACTCGCGATGGGCAATTTCGTGGTCCCTGATATCAGTAAAAAAAGCCTTTTCCAGATCCGTGATCCCAGAATAAGGATTGTTGACCAACTGAATGTAAAAGGCGGCTTCGAGCTGCTCCAGAGCATAGGCATAATTCAATATTGCAATGTCACCACTGCCAAAATACATGCCTTTCCCGCCATTGTCCATGTCGTCATCATGGTCTTTTTTACAGCTCGATAGCCCGAGAAGAGCGAGTGATGCAGCACCTGCTCCTGCAAATTTTAGAAAATCTCTTCTTCTGAGATCTTTCATTTCTAGTTCACTACGATGATTCAATAGTGGTTCATTGTTATCTGTCATCTTTTCCATAACAAAAGTCTTTAGTTTATAATTTTCTGTACTTATTATCATTTACGACTTTTTGAGATGCTTGGATTGCTGAATTTGATTTTTATTAAAATATTATATCTTTTCCGCTTTCAATAACAAATTATCTTGGCGGAATTGTATATGTTCAGACTAGGTTGCTCAAATTTTTTTGTTTTCTGTTGTTTGATTAGGCAGCGAAGGAAGGAAGAAAGAAGCTGAAAAATGATGTCCGGATACCTGTAATGAAAAAAACATTGGATAAATAGTTCTTTTCTGTAACTATTCAACTAATCTCTTGTTTAATTCCCCGTAAAATACTATCTTTTTTACAATTTTGAACTTAGAAACAAGGAATAGCAATGTCATTAATAGATTTATCAAAACGTGTAGCGTTAGGAATAGATATCGGAGGAACAAACACTAAATTCGGGGTGGTCAATCATCGTGGGGAAGTTCTTGAAAAAGGAAGCATACGAACAGATGATTATGAGCATGTTGAAGAATTTATTGACGCTTTATATGAAAAGGCTCACCCTTTTATTGAAAAGTTCGGCGGTGAAAATAGCTTCGATGGAATTGGAGTTGGAGCTCCCGATGCGAATTATTATACAGGTACAATAGACCATGCTCCGAATCTTCCTTGGAAAGGTGTGATCCGATTTAGTGATTTAATGACTGCCAAATTCAAAATTCCCTGTACCATCACCAATGACGCAAACGCTGCGGCCTATGGTGAAATGCTTTTTGGAGCTGCGCGAGGAATGAAGGATTTTATTATGATTACTTTGGGAACGGGCGTAGGAAGTGGTATCGTGGCCGGAGGTAAGCTTATTTATGGGCATGATGGATTTGCTGGAGAATTGGGCCATACTATTGTCAAGCCGGGCGGAAGAAAGCACTGGAGTACAGGGTCTGAAGGGAGTTTGGAAGCTTATGCTTCTGCAACAGGGATTACAATTACAGCCAAGAAAATGAGGGCCGAATTTCCTGAGTCGATGTTGAATCAATATCCTGAAGACGCGATAAATTCTAAAACGGTCCATGAATGTGCAGTGAAGGGGGATCCCATAGCCATTGAAGTATTCAGGTATACCGGGCAAAAATTAGGTGAGGCATTGGCAAATTTTGTGATGTTCTCCTCTCCCGAAGCTATTCTATTGTTTGGTGGGGTGATTAAGGCCGGTGATTTTATTTTAAAACCAGCGAAATTACATATGGAAAGAAATCTTTTTCCCTTATTTAGAAATAAAGTGAAACTCGTTTTCAGCGAGCTGGAAGAAGCTGATGCCGCTATTCTCGGCGCCAGTGCATTGGTTTGGGAAAAATAATAGCTATCACGCGTTATATTGTAGGTGCAAGTAAGTGGTATGTCCAAAAAGTAAAAGCAATCCTTTGAGAATTACATGATTGAAATGAAGATGAAATAAGTTAGGAGAAATTCAATAAAAGCAGGGGGATCCAATTTTTTTGGATCCCCCTATTTAAGTGTTGTCAAATAGAATGTTATATGTTGCTAACCCAAATTTTCGTATAAGCTGTTCATTAGCTTACGTATCTGCGTATTGTTTTGATCTGAAAACAAAAATTCATCTGCATAACGATTTACACTTCTTATGAATTCAAGTAAATCTTTACTATTAAAATTTTGATCAAAATGGGTAAAATGCCCTTCCTTGGATTTTAAGTAATTAAACAAAGATTCTACGGAAGTATTCATTGCCATTTCAGATTGTACCAATTGAAGTAGCAATAGGTAATCTTCTTGTACTTTTTTAAGATCTACCATGGTAATGGAATTTCTTGAACCAATGTTTTGAATGCTTCATCTCTGACTAAGATAGGTAAGAATAATTGGATTTCCCCTCCGGGAAGATGCGGATTTACAATATCTTGACCAATAGGTTGTCTTGCTGTGATTCCCTCCCAAACTTTTAATACCTGCTGCTGAGGTACAGTGTAAACGTAGAATTTGCTAAAGTTGTTCCACGCAGGTTGTACAGCTGTACCACCAATGACTTCTCCAATAGACTTAGGCTGCTTCTTCGTCCAATATCCTCCAGCGGGATTACCACCAGTCACGCGATATATTTTCGTTCCTGCAGGGAGCTCCTTTGCTTCCGCATTCACAAAGTTGGCTGCTTCAACTGCTGGTAAGTCAAGTTCCGGATTATTCCATTGGGGATGTTTCTTTCCCGTTGTCATACCATTAGCTACATAATTTGATTTAGCAATCCCGGGTATGTTGTCCCAGTCCGCAATATATACGCGCTGATGGTAGATACTTTGGGCTGTTTCAAGATTTTTTAACAGATCAGCTTTACTCCCGGTTTTTGCAAATGCTTCTTTAAGCATCGCCCCATTGAGCCCTTTTTCAATCCAGGTGCTTAATTTACTCTTTGTGCCAACGCCCAATGATGATTCGAGATCGTCCATCCAGGCTGTCGAGTTTTCAATTTCTTCTTGGATGATGTCGTCGTCGGAAGAACAGCTGATTATAAAATGACTCGTTGAGATCAAACAGATCAAAAACAAGTGTTGGAAGAATTTAATGAAAAAATTTTTCTCAGTTTTAATGTGAATAGATTGCATGGTAACTAAATGTTAATTTATATTGATGGTTTAGTTTCGGTATTTAGTTCATTATACGAGTTAGATGCAAATTTAAATATTTATAATTTATACTCAAAGTTAAAATTTATTTTTTTTGTATAAAGTTCCGTGTGTTAATTTAACGTTTGTTCGCGTAATATTTATAAATCAGATCACGATTGTATAGAAAAGAACCATTGCAAATAATTATGAAAAGGCATAATATTTGCTCAGTAAATTATTTAAAACTTTTTATCATAACTAAAAACAAATTTAAATAGCTGAAACAGCCAAAGGCAGCATGAGCCGGGTGAATCGGACGATTGAGTTCACGAATACTTTAAAATATCAATGTAATGAGTAAACGAACTCATTTCTATTGATGAGACCAACACTTATAAATAATTTAAACGGATGAAGAAGACCATTTTACTTTTTGTATTACTATGTACTGCTTTTTTTTCAAGAGCAGATCAACTCCATGCTTTAACACAAGCTCAGGCGGAGAAGGCGGTTGGATACCTTAAAAAAGAAACAGTTGTTGTCTTGTGGTGCAGCTGCTGTGATAATGAAACACCTAAAAAGATCACCATTAACGAAGTCTTTTATAAAAAATATCCGGATGGAACATATTATTCCGTAGTATTGAAAGGCAGGGATGAGAATGGCAATGAAGTTGAAGAATCTGTAGACCTTGCTTATGTATTTGTGAAAAAGGGAAAAAAAGCAAAGAGCTTGGGTAAGGTGTTAAAATTTGAGTGCGACCCCTGTACAAAACCATTTGACTGGTCTGCCTAGAAGATGATACTAGTTTTAGTTTGTCGAGCTATTTAAGAAAAGTCTGCTAGGAACGAGCCAGTAGCCTGTTTTTATTTTGCTCAATATGATATTTGGGCTGATCGACATTTATATTTTCTTCGAATAGCATGTAAACCATACCTGAGGAACGAAATATAAAGTATTTTGGAATAAAAAAAACTCCCGAGATTTTAAAATCGGGAGTTTTTTATGTGCGGAAGAAGGGACTCGAACCCCCACGCCTTGCGGCGCCAGATCCTAAGTCTGGTGCGGCTACCAATTACGCCACTTCCGCATTAGGATTTCTTTTGATGTCGCAAATATATAAAGCTAAGCTATATCTTGCAAGTATTCTGCAAACATTCGATGTACAGCGCACATTATGAGGTAGATATTTTCAATACGATTTTTTATCATTAAATGCATTCTCTTATCCCTCTTTTTAACCCATCAAATTTAAAAAAGAGATTTTACAACTTTTGATCTGATTTTTTTGATATTAAGCGTTGCTTTTTGCCAAATTTAAAATAGTTGAAACGGATTGTAAAAAGTTCTTCTGTAATATATTGAAATTGTTTTTTATTGTGCTTAACTAAGAGATAACATATTTTGACGAATGACAGGAAATCTAATGAAAACACTAATCACACTTGCTGCCGTACTCTTTATTCATCTTTCCTCCTTTGCACAGAAAAAGTTTGAAAGTCATTATCCCAGTGGAAAGATAAGGTCGACAGGACAATACGATGAAACCGGTAAAGAGACAGGTATATGGAAAATGTTCTATGAAAGCGGAAAACCCGAAGCAATGGTAAGATTCCGAAACGGAAAAGAAACAGGTGAATTTAGATCCCATTATGAAAGTGGAAAATTAGAAGAACTGGGGAAATATGAAAATGGAATTAAAATTGGCGTATGGGAGAGCTATCATGAAAACGGGCGACTTCGTGCAATCTGGCAATATGAAAATGGTGAAAAAAACGGGATTTCCAAAACATACCAATCCACGGGGAAGCTCGCCGAAATCGGAAATTATAAAGATGGACAAGCCATAGGCGAATGGAAAGTCTATCATACCAACGGAAATCTTCATGAAATCTGGAACTATGAAAATGGAGATCCCAAAGGGGAATTTCGAGAATATTATGACGATGGCGGGCTGAAACGAATTGGAAACCGCCATGGCTATGCCGCCGAGGGTGAATGGAAAATGTACTATCAAAATGGTACGTTGGAAAAAATCGGAACCTACAAAGACAATAAGGAAAATGGTGAATGGAAGCATTATAATCTTAATGGAGAGCTATGGGAAATCGGTGCCTATGAGGATGGCAACAAGATTGGGGACTGGAAATTATACGGGAATAAAGGCATTTTGCTACAAAACATAAGATATGAAAAGGGAATGGCGGAAGGTCTAAGCCAGTTTTATCATGAAAATGGAAAGCTTAGAGAATTTGGTCGTTATCAGAATGGCAAAAAGTCTGGCGAATGGAAATTTTATGATGAACAAGGAGAGCTTATAAGAACTGAAAATTATCAAGAAGAATAGTTTTGAGATAAAAACTATCCGTTTGGAAACAGATGAAATGTAAAACTGTATAAGTACTGTTTAGCTAAAAACGTTGATGTTGTTTTACGGAAATCATTTTGAAAGCTATCCTACGTTTGCAATGGGAGCTGTTTTAGTCTTTGGACAGCTTTCCCTGAATTTCTGAAAATGTTTGGTAGTCATTGGATAAGTGCTCACTGTAAAGCTTAAAGGAATATATCGTATATTGGTCTTCAATTTAAACCAAATAGCTCACTTTTAAATGAAACGATTAATCTATACAATTTTAGCCGTTAGTTCTATTTTTACTGGCTGTACCGGAATGAAGGGCCAGCGAGATAACAACAACGGCTGGAAACCATTGTTCAATGGAAAAGACATTAAAAACTGGTTTGTCAAAATTCATCATCACGATGTCGGCGTGAATTTTGGCAATACCTTTAGGGTTGAAGATGGAATAATTAAGATTAGATACGATCAATACGGTGATTTTAACGACCAGTTTGGACATTTATATTATAAAACACCCTTTTCTTATTATCATTTGAAATTTGAATATCGTTTTGTCGGTGATCTTCAAAAAGGTGCGCCTTCTTATACGCTTCGTAATAGCGGTGTTATGTTTCATTCTCAGGATCCCAGAACTATGTTGAAAGAACAGGATTGGCCAATATCCATAGAAATGCAACTTTTGGGCGGATTGGGAGATGGTCAACCACGACCTACTGGTAATATGTGCTCTCCAGGGACTAATGTGGTCTACCAAGGCAAGATGGCATCCTCACATTGTTTAAATTCAATTTCAAAAACTTATGATGGCGATCAATGGGTGAAAGGAGAATTGATCGTATTGGGCGACTCGTTAATAAGGCATATTATTAATGGAGATACTGTCCTGGAATATTCCAAACCACAGATCGGAGGCGGCGTAGCAAATGGATATGATCCAAAAATTAAGATTGACGGTAAGTTGTTGAGCAGTGGGTTTATCGCATTGCAGAGTGAAGGGCAACCCGTAGACTTTAAAAATATTTGGATTAAAGAACTCCCTAAACCAAGGAATTAAAACCAAGGAATTAAAAACAATTCCTCCTGTTTTTGTAAAATGTCCAAGTTTGTAAGATATACAGTAACGTCGGAAGAGTACATACATAAAAAGAGCCTAGGTGGACTGTTACTGCCGGGTTCCCAACCATATGCTCACAATATTCCTGTCAAGATACGCTGTTAGATGAATTTTACGAGACAATGAAAATAATGGATCAATTATATAAATGATATAGAACATTTCTAAAATAAAGAAGCAGGACATAGATCCTGCTTTTTTATTTTAGAAACGTCCCGCTCAGACCATTTTTATCAAACAAACTATCGCTAATTAGTATGTTTTTATACTATTTATGTGTTTTTTAAAAATTTTAAAACTAAAATAAGTATATTTATGTTCTAATTCGAAGAGTATGAAATATCAACTTTTAAAAGAGGTCTTAGTGCTGATAGAAAAATTTGAAGAAGAGAATTCGACAATAAATATGTATAGCAATCAAGTGGAAGGATTTAAGGAATGGATTGCACAACAGGCTGTACAGCCTGTTGTGGAGCCCACTTGGGAGGGTAAGGAAAAAGGACGTAGCCCAGAAAGTGTTATTAGTACTTTAATTGTACATATGAATAGATTCGCAAAGAATTATTCGAAAGCTGCTATTTGGGGCTCTGATTTTTCAACGCAGGAGGAATTTATTTACCTGATCACCTTAAAATCATTTGGAGAGATGACGAAAATGGAATTGATCAAAAGAAATATCCATGAGAAACCAGTCGGTATAGCAATTGTTAACCGATTGATCAAGCAGGGATGGATAGCTCAGAAAGATTCGCAACAGGATAGGCGTAGTAAGCTAATTAATATTACAGAAAAGGGACTGCAAGTATTAGAGGGGCAAATGCAAAATATACGTCATGCGACTCAAATTGTTTCAGGTGATTTAAATCATCTCGAGAAAATGGAATTGATACGATTGCTCAATAAGTTAAGTGATTTTCATCAAGCTATTTATGAAAAGAATATTGCACCGGACAGATTGCTGGATGAACTAAAATAAAAGAAGAGAGATACAACGAAAATGAAAAAAAAGATAGCTGTAATTGGTGCTGGTTTTTCTGGGCTTTCTGCCGCGGCCTATTTATCCAAAGCAGGGTATGAGGTTCATGTCTTTGAAAAGCATGAACAGGCCGGGGGCCGTGCCAGACAGTTTTCGACTCCCGAAGGCTTTCGTTTCGACATGGGCCCCAGTTGGTACTGGATGCCAGATATTATTGAATCGTTCTTTTCAGACTTCGGTTGCAGTACTTCGGATTTTTTTGATCTTGTATCACTCAACCCACAGTTTGAGATGGTATTTGATTCTGCGAATTTCAGTATCCCCGAATCTTATGAAGACTTAAAACTGCTATTTGAAAGCATTGAATCCGGAGCTGCTTCCAAGCTGGATAAATTTATGCAGTCCGCGAAATTTAAATATGAAGTCGGAATGCGTGATTTTGTCAACAAGCCCTGTCATAGTTGGGGGGAGTTTCTTTCGCCCAAAATTGCGTTTAGTGCTCTTAAACTAGATTTGCTTTCCAATTTTAGATCCTATGTGGCCAGATATTTTTTAGATAAACGCTTACGCACTTTGATGGAGTTCCCTGTGATTTTTTTGGGCGCTTCACCAAAAGAAATTCCAGCGCTATATAGTTTAATGAATTATGGGGGATATGCGCTAGGCACACATTACCCTAAAGGAGGTTTTTATCAGTTGGTATTAGCTATGCAGAAGGTAGCGCAAATACAGGGAGCTACCTTCCATTTTAACCACAATGTGGAAGCGCTGGAAATTAAAAATAAAAATATTACTTCACTCATTATTGATGGCAAAAAAATAGCGTTTGATTTCGTTGTTGCTTCGGCCGATTATCACCATATAGAAACACTGCTGCCTGAAGATTTAAAAAACTATACTGATTCGTATTGGAAAAATAGAACATTTGCCCCCTCTTGTCTTATTTACTACTTGGGTATGAAATCAACTATCCCCAACTTAACCCACCATACACTTTTCTTTGAACCTGATCTGGATGAACATATAGCGAGTATATATGGTGATAAAAAGTGGCCAGAAAAGCCATTGTTCTATGTGTGTTGTCCGTCAAAAACGGATACGCATGTCGCGCCAGAAAATCAGGAGAACCTCTTTTTGTTGATGCCGGTAGCAACAGGTATTGATGATGATGATAAAACACGGGAAGAATACTTATTAAAAATGCTTAAGCGTCTTGAACGGCATACCGGAGCAGGCAACCTCTATGAACAGATCGTATATAAGCGAAGTTATTGTGTAAGGGACTTTGTTAACGATTATAATGCGTATGGGGGCAATGCATATGGCCTGGCAAATACATTAAGGCAAACTGCTGTTTGGAAACCGAAAATTAAAAATCAAAAAATCCATAATCTATTTTATACAGGACAATTGACCATTCCCGGTCCTGGGGTACCACCATCCATTATCTCTGGAAAAATAGTTGCTAAAGAAGTCATTGATCTAAATCTATAAAACCATGAAAAAGCTGTTTGATGAACTTGCTTATGAGGTAAGCAGAAAGACAACCGAAAAATATAGTACAAGCTTTTCGCTAGGCATTTTGGCCCTGAAACCTAACATTCGCAACAGTATTTATGCGATCTATGGTTACGTGAGATTGGCCGATGAAATAGTCGACAGTTTTCAAGGTTACGATAGAAAACGACTTTTAAGTCGCTTGCATCTGGAAACAGATTGTGCATTGGAAGAAGGGATTTCTTTGAACCCCATATTACAGTCATTTCAGGAAACTGTTCATAAATATGCCATTGACCGTGATCTCATTAATCAATTCCTCCACAGTATGTCAATGGATTTGAAAAAGTTGGATTATAATTCGGCATTATACAATGAATACATATATGGTTCCGCAGAGGTCGTCGGATTGATGTGCTTACAGGTATTTACAGAGGGTAATAAACAACGTTATGAAGAGCTAAAGCCTTATGCCATGAAACTTGGTTCTGCATTTCAAAAGATTAATTTTTTACGTGATCTGAAAGAAGATTATCATATTCTCGGGCGCACTTACTTTCCCAATCTGAATATGGAAGTGTTCGATAATAAGCTGAAAGGCCAAATCGAAGACGAAATCCATCAAGAATTTAAAGAGGCATTTTTGGGTATAAAAAAACTGCCTAAATCAGCCCGATTTGGTGTTTATCTGGCCTATAAGTATTACCTTTCTCTTTTTGCAAAAATCAGGAAGAAATCTTCTAAAGATATTTTGGAAAATAGGATCAGGATAGCCAATACAGAAAAAGCTTACGTCGCATTTAAAAGTTATTTGCGCTACAAAGCAGCATTTTTATAAATATCAAACAATGGGTATCATGAATATTTTAATCGTAATAATCATTTTTATTTCCATGGAGGGAGCGACTTGGTTGATTCATAAATATATTATGC
Organism: Sphingobacterium sp. DR205; assembly: GCF_011064245.1. Taxonomy (NCBI): domain Bacteria; kingdom Pseudomonadati; phylum Bacteroidota; class Sphingobacteriia; order Sphingobacteriales; family Sphingobacteriaceae; genus Sphingobacterium; species Sphingobacterium sp. DR205. The sequence continues at coordinate 1,642,103 of NZ_CP049333.1, forward strand.
ATGGCTTTCTTTGGATACTGCATCGAGATCATCATGATCATAGCAATAATGGGTTTTTAGAAAAGAATGATTATTTCTTTGTGATATTCGCTCTTCCCACAATTGCGTTAATGTATTATGGCTCATTAGAGAATTATAATTATCTATTTTACATTGGCCTGGGGATTATGTTATATGGTGTAGCTTATTTCTTTGTGCATGATATTTTTATACATCAACGTTTCAAATTTTTGAGCAAAACAAAAAATAGGTATTTTCTGGCGCTGAGACGAGCACATAAACAGCACCACAAGCATCTTGGAAAGGAAGAAGGCGAATGTTTTGGTTTTTTATATGTGCCAATCAAATATTTTAACATGTATAGTGAAAAAGAAAAGTAATGATACAGTATACCTACGCCCTGATCCTATTTTTTACGGTATTTATCTGCTTTATAGCTTCATTCGATAGACGAATCCGATTCGATCGAGCGTTTATCCCTTTTTTTAAAGCATCAATAATTGTTGCGGTTTTTTTTATTGCTTGGGACGTGTGGTTTACCCATCGTGGTGTATGGTGGTTCGATACTCGGTATACAGTGGGATTAATTATTGCAGGACTACCTTTGGAAGAATGGTTGTTTTTTATCTTTATTCCTTTTTCCTGCATATTTACTTATTTCTGTATCGATAAATTTTTCGAGTTGAAAGCGCTTAGTGCGTTCAACAATATTGTGGTTTTTGTAAGCATTATCGTTTGTGCCGTTGTTGCACTTCGGTACAGCGATCGCATATATACATTAGTCACCGCCCTGGTTACGATATTGACGTTGTTGGTTTTCCATTTTGTCCTCCGGGTACAATGGATTAGTCAGGCCTCATTAGTCTTTACAGTTCTTATGCTGGGATTTTTACCTGTTAATGGCATTCTTACTGGAACTGGATTAGAATCGCCTATCGTCAATTATAATCCAGCCGATTTTATAGGCTTTCGGGTGTTTACCATACCTATTGAGGATGCGGTATATGGATACACACAGTTTTTATTGGTTCTTTATTTCTTTAAAAAATTTCAAAACAACGCTCATGTTCAAAATGCATAAATGGTGGATAACCATTATAATGATTGGTTTTACCTTGGTGATTGTGGCTGCATGTTCTTCTATTCCGCCCAATGCTCACCCTGTCAAGAAATTTGACCTGAATCGTTATCTTGGTGCATGGTATGAGATCGCACGATTGGACTCACGTTTTGAAAAAGATCTCAATAATGTTTCAGCCCAATATAGTTTAAACACCGATGGTAATGTTGTGGTATTGAATAGCGGATATAATACGGTCAAAAAAGAGTGGGTAAAAGCGGATGGACTGGCCAAATTCAGAGGCAATCAAAGCGAAGCAGCTCTGAAAGTTAGTTTTTTTGGTCCCTTCTATTCAGGTTATAATGTCGTTGCTCTGGATACGAACTATCGCTATGCTTTAGTTGCAGGAAAGGATTTAAATTACCTATGGATCTTATCAAGAGACAAAACCATTCCCGAAGATGTAAAAACAAATTACCTGAAAATTGCGCAGGAAATTGGCTACAATACTTCGAAACTGATCTGGGTGAAACATGAGCGGAAAGACAATCCGTTTCTTCCTCAATAGGAGCGGTAGGGTCAAATACCATTTATTCCACCTATTGGACCAAAATCAACACCTGTAAATAGGGATAATTCTAGTAGTTTTGATTTATAACATTCGACCTCATTTGATGAGTATGTCGAACGGATCTGGTTAGAGACGAAAACCAATAGCTTATACTTTATTTCCTGTTAATGCACTGAATTTATTTCCGCGTTTGTCTTTATAAAAGTCTCCGTCTTTTTTAAAGCTTGGCGCATCTACGTCTTTGAGTAGCTGTTTTTGATAGTAGACATTTTTCGCATCTTTTCCAAAATCATCGCCAATAAGGATAAATGTCTTCACGTCAGCGCCCGGAACTACCTCCTGATTAAAGTATACATTGTTCTTGTCCTTTGAATAAGGGTTACCTGCATAGAAATCAGTTTTTTCATCGACAGTAAATAGCTGAAAGGAGGGAACATCGACCTGATCATATTTAAAATTTTTACCCCGGACTAATATGGTTTTATTGTTTACGCAAATAACATCTAGATCAAGTACCCGAATCGTCTGTATGCTATTAAATGATTTTGCTATACTAGCCGAACCCTGTTGAAAAGGCGGGTAATAAATTGTATTCCCGATTCTCATGTAGTACTTGTTGATGGCTTCGACATTTCCCGGATTAGCTACAACCGACTTAAAGTCTCCGATATTTGGAGAAACATACACGGAATCTTTATCTTTTAGAAAATAGTCATTGACGAAGCTGAAAGTTTGCCGATCAACATGTATCATGTCATCCGCGTAGAAATAATGATCTTTGTCCCGAGCCCAGTTCGTGTGATTTTTTATGAGTTCATACGTCTTTGGGTCCGCTCCATCGATGATATTAAAGCCTAAGACTTGATCAATATAATAGACGTGAAAACGATCTTTAGGAATCTGATTATCGACATAGAAGGAATTCCTGTCCACCAGCTTTTGGGTCATCCCACGAAAGTATACTGCGTTTTTGTCCTTTGCAATATCCTCTGCCAATACCTCAAAAGATTCCGCATCGGCCTGCATTTGCGATACACCCAGACTAAACCAATTCCCATTCTGGCAATAAACAATTTGTCCTTTTGAATCTATAAAATAAGAGCTCGATTTTTGTTTATTGACCAGTTTACCGATATCCCGGCAAGAGATACAAAAACTGAGTAAAACACAAGCCAGAAAAAAAGTATATTTTTTCATTTTTATACCAGGGCGAAGTTGTGATATATCCTTTATAGCGCGCATGTATATAAATTTACGCGGTCAAATTTAAAAAAGTGAATTTTCTTGTAAAATTGTAAATCGCCTTATCTTCAGATTTTGCATCTTTCCATTTGTTGTTGACTTTTTTAGGAATGAAATAAACTCTAACCATGCCCTACAGATACCCAATTCATGGAAAATAGGTCATGGCAAACTTATTTCGGGATATATACTGTATTTATGTTTGGTTGCTTGTAGTGAACTGCCGATTGCCAGCATAGTCATAAACGATTTTTAAATTTTTGACTTCGATTTTTAATCCAATTTATCGCTATTTTAATTGGAGCTGAAGAATCTGAAGATGTTAGAAAGTGCCCCATTTCAGGAAATAGACAATATTCAAACGGTTTTCCTTCAATTTTAAGTAAATTAAGATGATCTATAGATAAGCCGACAGGAACTTGCACATCTTGTCCGCCAAAAAGCCAGAGCCCCGGTGCCGTTGTTTTGCTAAGGGCCAGCTGAGGGTCTGTTGTAATAAATTTATATTTATCTGGGGCATTTAGAATATGCGTCCTTACCTCTTTCTCGGTATGATTCGTCCAGAAATCTGCCTTTCCTTCAGTAAAAAACTGAAAACGGAGCTGTTCTCTGGTTGGAACCACTGCCCCACTAAATATGACCGTAAAATCCACTTCTTTTGACTTATTTGATGCCAAAGGAATAATCCATCCGGCTTGGCTGAACCCCAAGAGACCAGTATGTGTTAATTGATGTCCGAAATAATTTTTGAGTGTTAAAACTGCTTCTTTAGCGTCCTCCGCCAGGAGTTCGAGGTTTGCTGAGTCAATATTATTTGTGCCCACTTCCGGACCCGCATATTCCCCACCGGATTTACCAACCCCTCGCTTATCATAAGTTAATACAGATATTCCATTTTTAGCCAAGAAAGTTGCAAATGCATTCAATCTGAGCTCCTGTCCGGATCCATGCACCAATACGATTCCGATTTTTGAATTTGGAGCGCTAAAAATTGTTCCTGCCAACTCTATCCCTTTACTTTTAAATTTTATATCTTTTGTTGCGTATTCCGTAGTTTGAGCTACTATATTGCTCGCAAATACTAAAAAAAGTAATGAAAAAATTGCTTTTATATGTATTCTTTCTTTAACACGTTGATATGCGGGCTTATCGCAAGAATATGCTATACTTAAATGTTTTTTCATCGGGATTCCATTTTCAAAGTTAGGGTGCTTAAATGCTGTTGCTGTAATTTTATGTTCAGCATCTAACTTAAATAATTTTTAGAACTCGCCTGATGTTATTTAGGTGAAGTGCTTGTTTTTATCGGTGAAAGCGCTAACGGATCGGTAAAAAAATAATATACTTTTTCTTTTCTTAAAAAGAGCAAAGCATATTTTTCTGTTTGGTAAATTAATACAATTGATCATAGTTTATCTTTATGCTTTTACTTATCGGAGCAGAAACACAGGCTAAAATTAAACCTTGCCGGAGGTGAATCTCTGACAGTACAAAATTCCTTCTTAACCTTACCTCTCCTTCCTCTAATTTGCATACACAAGTGCCGCAGTTGCCCCTGCAACAGGAGTACGGAACGTCAATTCCAGCATTGAGTATCGCATCGAGCAGAGGCATCTGTTTGTTCCATTGGATATGCTTTGTATTGCCGTTCAATGTCAATGTTACTTGCACATAGTCCAATTTCTCTGCCTCGGTGGGGGGATTTTTTTCTTTCATGTTCATATGTTTTTTGGATTTATTTTAAATTATTGCTGAAACATTTATGCGCAAAGCCCGAAGCTTATCTTGCTTTGGGCTTTGGTATTGATTCTAAACGGCCAATTCACTTTGTATTGCTGAAAGTATTCTGTCCAGTTCCGCTATTTCGTTTTCACCAAGTGGTTTTAGTGGGCTTTTAAAACCACCTCCACCTACTCCTAGTATGTCCAAACCGGCCTTTATAGAACGCGGAAGACCTTTTGCTACGATGAATTTCAACAAATCGACCTGTTTGTAAAATATTCTTTGCGCCTTCTCGAGATCATTTTCCTGTACGGCATCGTAAAGTGCAATATTAAGTTCGGGTATCAGGTTCGGTGCGGCTGTACACCAGCCTTTAGCACCGGCCGAAAATGCGGATAGGGCGAGCGGATTAGAACCATTAAAAAACGCGACTCCTTCACCTAGCTCTTTTCTCAAATAATGCATACGTTGAATATCGCCTGTGCTTTCCTTTATCATCGTTACATTCGGAATTTCCAATAAGCGTTTCAGCAGGGCTGGCGACATATCAACACCACCAGTGGCGGGATTATTATAAGCCATGATTGGAATCGAAATTTTAGAAGCCACCGTGTCGTAATGTTTTACAATTTCGTCATCGGTCAATTTCCAATAGCTCATCGGGATAATCATTACCGCTGTTGCGCCTGCTTTTTCGGCAAATTGTGCGTGGTAAACAGTTCTTTCCGTGGTCAGATTTGAAACACCCACCAATGTCGGTACTCTGCCGGCCACCTGTTGCATGGTGGCTTCAGCCAACGCTTCTTTTTCTGTGTCGTTAAGATAAGGCATTACCCCCGTGCTTCCCAATGGTGCAATCCCATGGGAGCCTGATGTGATCAGGCGTTCTAACTGTTTTTTGAATAACGGAATGTCGATGTTTTCGTTGTTGTCAAATGGTGTAACCGGATAAGCGATTACACCTTTAAATGGTACTTGATTCATAGATACTGTTGCTTTTAAACATTAAAAATCTCGGCCTTCTTCTTCACGCAATGCGACACCCAGGTTTTGCAGTTGTGGGGCATTTTCACAAGCGATGTATTTCGCAGGTTCGTTCTCACTGCGGTTCTGGTGCTGATGCCAAGCCCAAGATGGGATATAAACGGCGTCGCCTGCTTCCCATTCCACAATTTCATCTTCTATCCTGGTCCAGCCTTTGCCTTCAATGACATACAATACAGTTTCATAGGTATGGCGGTGTAGGTGAGTCTTCTGTCCCGGCAACAGACCGCCGATGGTTAGACTGACATTTTTACTGGGTAGATCCACGAAGAAAACAGGATGCTTTCTTTCTTCTGAAAATTGATTGTGTACACCTGCATTTTCAACGTTTTTATGAATGAGGTGCGAGGGTTTTATGTACGTTGGTCTTGCAAATGTTTGATGGAAGTCTTTAGAGCTGAACTGTTTTTGCTCCGCATGAATTGATTTTTTAACTTCTGTTGGTGATTCTAATTTTGACATAACTGATTTTTTTTACTGTTTTTTGCACTATTGCATTACAAAAGTATTGTATCTTTGGACTATTAAAATGATACAGTTTTTATAAAAAAGAATAGTCCAGATGTTAAGGGATTGGAATTTTGAAATACAGTTAGATGAACAATCGGATAAAGCTATTTATCTGCAAATAGCGGATGCTATAATAAAAGATATTCATTCGGGTAGATTAAAACCGGACGATGCGCTACCCGGCAGCAGATACCTTGCGCAATTGCTGAAAATTAATCGAAATACGGTTGTGGAAGCTCTTAATGTGCTGCTTATTGAAGGCTGGCTGATATCCAAAGAAAGGCAAGGTACTTTTGTCGCAGATACATTACCTGATTTCAGCGATACTCAAAAAAACAACCCTGTCACTTCTTTAGCAGAAAGTACTTTAAATAGGTACTGTCACTTACAGTTTGATGACGGATATCCCGACAGTAAAATTGCACCCATTACAGCGCTTGCAAGGGCATACCGCCAAATATTCAACCAAAAAGCGAGATGGCAAATGATGGGCTATGGCAATGAGCTGGGCGATCTGGAATTTAGAAGAACTATCGTTCAAATGCTCAACCATCAACGAGGGATGCAGGTCGATGAGCAAAGTATTTGTATCACTCGTGGGAGTCAAATGGCCATGTACCTGACAGCACAACAGTTGTTTACTGATGGTGATCATGTGATCATTGAAAACCCGGGGTATGCACCAGCGTGGAGAGCCTTTGAAAGTGCGGGGGCTACACTATTGCCAGCAGCTGTGGACAAGGATGGTTTGCTGATTGAGGATGTTATTTCTTATTTGCAATCTGGCAAAAAGATCAAGGCAATTTATGTTACACCACACCGCCAATATCCGACTACCGTAACGATGAGCCTGAAAAGAAGATTGGAATTAATACGGCTTTCTAATGAACATGGTTTTACCATTATAGAAGACGATTATGATAATGAATTTCATTTTGGATATCGTCCTGTCTTACCGTTATCAAGTTTTACTGAACTGAAAAATTACGTTTATATCGGTACTATGAGCAAGGTTGTCGCACCGGCTTTACGTATAGGTTATTTGGCGAGCAACGACCGAATGCTAGTTAAGAAAGTAGGGAATTTACGGAAGATTATTGATGTGCAGGGTGATAATATTATGGAACAGGCTGTTTTGCAACTGATCAAAGAAGGTACAATTAAGCGGCATATAAAAAAGGCTACAAATTACTATAAAGCTAAGCGAGATTTTACGGCAATGCTGTTAAATAAATATATCAAAGATAAAGCAACGTATACTATTCCCGATGGTGGTTTAGCTTTTTGGGTCGTACCCAATAAGCAAGTGGATTGGTTTGATATTTCTAAAAAGCTGCAAGATAAAGGAATCAACATCATCAATCCCGATGTTTATAGTTTTGATGAAACCGTTAATGGTTTAAGATTTGGCTATGGATCGCTTTCTGAGAAAGATCTGGAGGAAGGTATTATCGCTTTGGGAGAAATGATTTGATCGTTTGCATGCTATGTTCAAACAGATCTAAACGTATAAAGAATTGACTTTAAAATTAGACCGTAAACTCTGTTTTGCGATTTCCCATTAAGTTTCGGCGTCTACATTTTGACAATATAAAAATAGAAAAAAGTTCGATGTGGCAGTGGGGGATTGAAAGGCTTTTCGTAAGGGAAGATTGATTGGTATTCCTTGGGTGTCTTTTAAAAGGCACCCAAGGTTGAAGAAAATGGAATTCCAGCTGAACTTTACTTTCGTCCTTTAATTTTAAACAGGTTTTTATGCAGAATTGATCCAATTTATTGTTCCTTTGCAAACTTCATTTCAAACCCGTTTTCTCGCCTTATCACCTGTTTCAAATCTGGATTAAATTGCCATTCTATTCCAAGACCCATTTTGAAAAGATCGTTTCCTATATAATCTAGAGGGGTGCTATCTTGTTCGGAAGTCTGTAAAATTAGCTTCCCATCCTTTTGTATGAAGGCCAGTTTGACTGTGGGAGATATTTCAGCTGTGTACACACCTAAATACCGTTCAATATTTTCGATGACCCGTTTTTTTACCTCGTAAGGTTCTATTGCTGCAATTCCCTCTAAATTTTCCAACCGGGCAATTATTCCCCAACCATAAAAGTCATTGGACACGCCTATTAATAATTGATTTTCCCCTTTCTTGAGCTTTAATTTAGTACTTCCATTTTGTACCGATATCCTCCCGTCCGGATACTTTTTCATATTCTGTCTAAAAATATTTTTGTCCGTATAAGTGATCTGATCATTTAGATAAACCCATATTTCATCTGAGAATCCCAATTGAAGATTAGTCTGAGTGGCTTCTTTTGCATTGATTATAGCTTTTAGCCAAACTATCCTACGTTTTTCACTGCCGCCAAAGCGTCGTGTTAAGTTGACGAGCCCATATCTTTCGGCTGCTATTTTGTCTACAAAAGAGTCATCTTTCGGTAGGTCGCTGACAGTGGTTGGCTCCCTTCCTTCGGCTAAAAGTGCGGGTTGAGCTACCGACCAGTTCCTGATATAATTTGCTTCGTGCCTACTCAGGTCTGCGCCTTCAGTTTGCGCCAGGTTTTCGGTCTGATCGGGTTTTATCTCAATATTGCTAATATAGGAGTCACCATCGAAGGCGATACTTCCAGAGTGTTCACGACCTTCCAATTTAGGAATCGTTAACCTAAGGGTATTATTGACAAAGACCTGCATTTGCATACCTGAAATGACCAGCTTAATATGATTCCATTCGTCTGTTTTGGCCTGCGCAGCAGTCTGATATTGTGGATACATGTCCCACATATTTACACCGTCTAAAATCGGGCAATACTGAATGCCTTCATTGGCGAATGGATCAGTCATTTTGGGAACACGCAGATAGACAATTTCCTGCTCTTTCTCATTTTTTCGGTGGAAATAGATTGCACTTGCAAACTCCGTTTTTGCCGGAATTACATCATATTCGATAGTGCCGTCTGTGAATATCAGATCTTTAATGACTATTGGTCCTGATGCTGGCGCTATTTTCATCGTATGACGTCCTTTAAACTCTAAGAAATCAACTTTTCCGGGTTGAAACTCCCATTTCTCCGCGCTTAGTGTAATGTTTTGTGTTCCGGGGATTTTACTTTTCTTTTCTTGGGCATAACTTTCGAACAATGTCGCCAAAAGTGCAGCTACTATCAAAATTATTTTTTTCATGTTAATAAAGTTTTTTGATAAATTTAGTGCTTAGACATCTTCTTCCTGAAGTCAACCTTGCATCAAGTTTGTTCAAGTTTGTTCAAGGTAGTGTTGTGTTTTTAAGGTGTTTGTATACAGTGAATTATGATAAATGTAAACCAGTCTGAATTATTTCATTACCTTAAAGAATCAATTCAAAATCAACTTGAATGGGGCGAAACTTCCACTTGGAGTACCGTCGATTTTGAAAAGCTTTCGGGTAAAATTCAGGAGAGAACGGGAGTAATGCTTAGTATCTCTACGCTAAAACGGGTTTTTGGTAGGGCCGACTATCAAAGTGCGCCATCGTTGACGACTCTGAATACCTTGTCACAGTTTATCGGTTATGAAGACTGGCGGGCTTTTCGCAATACATATACTCAAAAGCGGTCAACACAAATGGATGTCCCGAAGGAAGCTGTTTCTGAAAATTTTAAGACTGCCCGAAAAAAGTATGGACATTTATTTTTTAAGATTATTTTCCCTGTTCTAGGGCTGGTCCTGATGGGGTTTTTGACCCAAAAATTTGTCCTTAGTAAACATTCATCTCCTACTAACGCTTTCCATTTTTCGTCAAAGACTATATTGACGGAAGGCTTACCCAATTCAGTCGTATTTGATTACGACGCTTCAGAAACGAATATGCAAGATACAATATTCATTGCTCAAAGCTGGGATACCCGCCGTAAGGTCGCTGTAGACAGAAATGGTAAACATCACTCTTCTATATATTATTATCCCGGTTACTTTCGGGCCAAATTGATGGTCGGAAATAAAGTTGTCCGGGAACATGATATACAGATTAAAACTGATGGCTGGTTGGGGCTGATAGAGGCAGACTGGGGAAAAGAACCCCTGTATTTTAGAAAAGCTGATATTATTAAGCCGAATGAAATTGCGGTTGGCAAAGAGCTTCTAGAAAGATATAAGGTCGACCTTTTGGCAGATGCTCCACCGGTCCGGCTTTACAACCAAAAGGATATAACCGGCGTGATGACGAATAATTTTAGCTTTGAAACAGAGTTAAAGACTGAAACGGCCAATGGGGCAAATAGTTGCCAGCGTGTGGAAGTACTTTTGCAATCAAAAAATGATATCATTATCGTGCCACTTGTAAACCCCGCATGTATCGGTGATATCGCTCTTATCGCCGACGGTTTTTATACGGATAGTAAACAGGATGATCTCAGTGGATTTGGCTGTGATCTCTCCAAATGGACCAAGCTGAAAATAGACTGTAAAAACCAGCAAATTAGATTTTGGATCAATGACAAACAGGCATACGTGGCCATGATCAAAAATGCGCCTACTGAAATTGTCGGTGTACAGTACCGTTTCAAAGGACCAGGTTTTGTCAGAAATACCCGTTTATGGGGATCAGGCAATAAAGACATTGTTTTTTGATCTTTCTTTATCGAAGACTATTGCGTCCTTGGAATTTATAATCATTACGTATCTACTTTTCCTGAAATTTTTTGAAAAAAAACTAATCCGTTTTTTGGGATAGTAATACATTGTCAAAATTTGCCTTAACTAAATTAAGCAGTAAAAACATGATTTTCAATAAAGCCAAGATATGGTGATATCGCCAAACCTGTTTGAATTGGCGAAGCATCGCACGCATGAATCGTTGATACAAATATTTAATTTGTTTTATTCAGGTAATTGCATGAAACTCGCGCCAATGACTTTTAATGTGCCACCAATGTTTTTCCAAACTCTAAAATACCTGAATTTTCCTGCCAATGGTGATCCCATTACGGTTCCTTTTGCTGTCATCGTAACGACAGAAAGCGCAGTATCTTCGATTATCCTAATCGCATCAATCTCAGTTGAAGCGTCTTCAATAATCATTGCCTTGGATCTATGTGCGTCTAAGTCCATTTCTTTGGTTAAAGTCTGTCCCGCCGGTGTAAGTGCAATAAGTTGATCGTGCAATAGTTGGTCAAGAGCATCTGCATCGCCTGCAAGCTGGGCCAAGAAAAGCTGGTTTTCCGCTTCGGTAACATCCTCTTTCGTAATTCTGTTCATATCCTGATTATATAATTATTACATACTGTTTTTTGTATTTTTTCCGCGTGACCTTTGGGGCTGTAATTGAACTTCTTGCTTTTTTAATACTTATTTTTTTGCTGATCAATTTCCATGGTATAATTACCATGGGGTTCTAGTATCCATTCATCACCTTTGACCAAATTTTATCAGTGCATACAGGCAACGGAATCGAAATTTTCTTCCAGGCTGGACTTATTAAAGCGCCCTTTTCAACAGTCAAAATACCCCATATATTAAGTCAGCGAAAGAAGCGGCCTATGAGCTGGGTTCTCAAAGCCCAGCTCATCTTAGCCGATTTTTAAAATGTATTCAGGAACAAATATTTCTGTCGTTAAAGCCGCTAGCTGGATAAGTTTTCAAAGACAATAAACAAGATGTTCATTATCTTGGATCAATTATTTCTAAGGCCTAATTCGTCAACTGTAATTTTCCGATAAAAGGCCGTTTGTCGATTGTATTAATAGCTTCTCGAATAGAATAACATAACTGGTAATTCTCGTTGAGCTTTTTTTTGTTTGATTCTATTTTTTCATCGGCGATCTTGTCAAAGATCCATGTAGGATATAGTGGATCTGAATTGAACTTTGTAATTAATACAGTATACCCATCATTTTGAGCATCCTTTAATCTCTCTTTAGTTATATCTACTATTTTCATAGTGAGATAATATACGAAAAAAAAATTAAGTGGTTTTTGCGTAATACATGATATTTCCCCAACAAATGATTATCTCGTGGTCTCTTAAGGCTATTCCAGCCTTAATTTTCAAACAGGCCATGGCTAGCGTTTTTGTTACCATTTTCCAGGGCTTTTAGCTTTTTACGGTAAATTTAATCATAAAGCACATCGGGTATAAGAGCAACGCGCAATGGATATCAGGAAATCAAATGGCTTAAGTTGCATATCAGCTCTATCCAGCCTACAATAAAATCAAAAAAATTAATAAGTAGGGCGGTGGAGTCACCGGTTATTTGTATCTTAAATTCAACGAAACAGAATATGCCAAGTCTGATCAAGGTTTTGCCGACTGTCCAGTTCCTCAGCATGCAATAGATAGAAACAAAAATTTACTTCCGCAAAACCCGGGATGGTCATTATATAAAACGTATGGATAGAAGAAGCTTTTTTAAGAAAACAAGTTTAATTGGTCTTGGTGTACTGGCAAGTCAGTTTAACATATGGTCAAAATCAATATTTGCCTGGGAGAATCCTCTACACAATATCCCTGAGCATAAGGATATAGATAAGCAATGGCTCGCATCTTTGTATCATAGGGGCGAGAAAATTGCCTATCGAAAGAGTAAAAATGAACTGCGTTTTATTGGTATGCCCGTCGGTGGATTACACACTGGTACTGTATATATCGGTGGCGATGGACGCCTGTGGTTATGGCAGATATTTAATACTGCCTACGATGGTGAATACGAAGGGATAGAACCCAAAAATGTACAATGGAATAATGGGAATGAGCTGGTGACAGTCCGTCCACGTGATGGGTCAGCGTATATCGAGCCTGCCATTGCGGACAATCTGCGCAGTATGGAGCAAGGTTTTGCACTATCTGTCAACGTTGGAGGAAAACAGGTCGTCAAAGAACTTCGGGAAAATCACTGGGATGAGATTGTATTTGAACCGACTTATCCGACCTGTCGAGTTACCTATAGCAGCACCAACTTTCCTGTGGAAGTTGTGCTGACAGCTTATTCGCCATTTATTCCGTTAGATCAGGACAATTCTTCCCTACCGTTAACGACTTTTCATCTCGAATTGCGAAGTAAAGTGAATACAGCGGTCGAAATAACCCTAACGGGCTGGATGGAAAACGGTGTGTTTAAGGGGCGTAAAGATCTTACAATGGTCCGTAAAGTATCCCGTCTTTTAGATCATGCAGGCCTAAAAGTCCTAAACTACAGTTGTGAACAAGTACCTGACAGTGCTTTGCTGGCCGGCGACTATGGTACGATGGCTTTTACATGCTTGGATCCGCTGGCACAGGTGCATACCAAAGTGCAGCATTGGCCTGTCACACCGCACTTATTGCAATCTGATACTACCGATTCAGTCGTTGATTTTTCGGATCTACAAGTCGGAGCCTATACCGTTCGGCGTATTATAGAGCCAAATGGGACGAGTCAGATTTCGTATGCGATCTCCTGGCATTTTAATAATCCACATCCCAAGTTAAGGGCACATTTGAAAGATGCCCATAATGGTTATTGGTACGGTGCCAAATTCGGTGATGCCGCAGCAGTAATGGACTACTATCTGACACATCGGGAAAAGCTCGATGGCGAAACCATTGCTTGGCAACAGACCTGGAATGATTCAACATTACCCTATTGGTTTATGGACCGTACTTTTGTTAATATAGGGACTTTAGCAACAGCGAATACGATGCGTTTTGCTTCGGGAAGGTTTTGGGGCTGGGAAGGTGTCGGAGCCTGCGCGGGGACCTGCACCCACGTGTGGCAATATGGGCAGTCCATGGGGCGTATATTTCCTGATCTTGAACGTAATTTAAGGGAGGTTACCGACCTCGGTGTTGGTTTTCAGCCCGAAACCGGTGCAATTATCTTCCGTGCCGAATACGAAAAACGACCTGCGATAGACGGGCAGGCCGGTGTTATTCTCCGTTTCTATCGGGATCATCAGATGAGCCGTGATGACAGTTTTTTAAAACGAAATTGGCCAAAACTTAAACAGGCGATTCAATTTGTCCTCGATCAGGATAAAAATGGAGACGGTATGACCGATACACCTATGGAAAACACATTGGACGCGATATGGGAAGGAGAGATCGGCTGGATTGTAGGACTTTGCCTTGCCGCCGTACAGGCTGCGGCATGTATGGCCGAAGAGGTCGGTGATAAGAAATTCCAGCAGGTCTGTATGGACTACGTCAGGAAAGGGACTGTAAACATGGATAAATATCTTTTTAATGGTGAATATTATATCCATCGACCAGATGCGGCACAGGGGCGGAAGAAGCTGGGCTCCTATAATACCTGCCATATAGATCAGGTTTATGGGCAGGCCTGGTGTTTTCAGGTGGATATGCCGCGGATTAATAACCGAGAGAATACATTATCCGCCCTGAAGGCACTCTGGAAATATAATTTTGCGCTGGATGTAGGTCCTTATATTAAGACACATCTCGGGGGAAGACCTTATGCACTGGCTGGCGAGGGAGGGATGGTTATGAATACCAATCCAAAAAATGAGGAAAAAGCTTATGGCGATAATACGACCTGGCAACTGGGCTATTTTCATGAATGTATGAGTGGATTTGAACATCAAGTGGCAGCGCACATGATGGCGGAGGGGATGATCGATGAAAGCTTGGTTATGACCAGGGTAATTCATGACCGGTATCATGCTGCAAAAAGAAATCCCTTTAATGAGATTGAATGCAGTGACCACTATGCGCGTGCGATGGCGAGTTACGGAACCTTTATCAATGCCTGTGGCTTTATTTACCATGGCCCAAAGGGGCAGATTGGTTTTGCTCCTAAAATAGGTGCTTCAGATTTTAAAGCACCTTTTACTACGGCAATGGGGTGGGGGACCTATATTCAAAAGCAACAAAGCGCAGGAAAATGTGTTTGTCAGTTGACATTGAATTATGGTGAACTAGATCTGAGAGAATTTCACCTGGGGGACGCTGGGCAGCTGTCGCTCGATCACAAGCAGATTACTGTCCTGCAAAATAACAGACCGATATTACTTCATAAAGTGAAACGTCGGGACGGGCGGCTGGTGCTCAATTTTAAAGACAGCATAGGGCTAAAAAAAGGCGATACGCTACATATTCGATGGTCATGAAAAAAATGGTAAATACGCTTTTTGCGATAATATGTCTTTTCCTGGTTATGGGATGTCTGTCATCAGCTGACCAAAAGGAAAGATCTGAACAGAAATCCGGCTGGGAGGAAGTGCTTTCACAAAAAATGCCCTTGCTTGGACATCGTAATTGGATATTGATCGTTGATAAGGCCTATCCTGCACCAGCGGGTGCAAACATCCTTGTCCTTAATTCCGAAAAGCAGATGTCCGAGGTACTTGACCGTATATTGCAACAGCTCAGCTTACAGAAGCATGTACGGCCTGTTTTTTATCTGGATAAAGAAATTGAATATTTGGACGATGCACTCGCACCGGGATTAAAAGAATACAAAACAAGCTTAACCAAACTTCTGCCTCATATAAAAAAACAGTCTCTTTTGCACGAAGATGTTTTTGGGAAAATGGATAAAGCGGCGGATCTGTTCCAGGTCATTGTGGTGAAAACGGAATCACTTATACCGTATAGTTCAGTTTTTATTGAACTGGATTGTAAATACTGGGATGCCGACCGTGAAAAGATTTTACGTGAGCGGATGTTGAAGTCAAAAGAATGAGGTATTCATCTTGACCTGAATAACGTATTGATGTGATACACTTCGCTAAGATTGTTTTTATCTGCCTGCATAACTTTCTTTTTTTACAAGTTGTTGTAATATTTTTCTCTTTATGGAGACTAATAAGTAAAACAATATCAAATAAGCATCCTCGTAAGGTATGGACATCGAAAAAGACTTTATTGCGTTAATAACATCTAATCAGGCTATAATACATCGTATCTGCTGCATGTATGTGGACAATAAAGTCGATAGGGAAGATTTATTTCAGGAAATCGTATTACAGGCATGGAAATCAGTCAAAAGTTTTAGGGGGGATGCCAAATTTCAGACTTGGTTGTATCGTGTAGGATTGAATACAGCTATTACGTATATCAAGCGCGACCGTAGGCACAGTCTTGCTGAATTGCAATTTAGCCAGCAAAGCTATTTTGATATCATCTATGAGGAAGACAAAGATATTCTTTTGATGTATCAGGCCATAAGTAAATTGAACAAGGTGGAAAAGGCGCTGGTGGCGCTTTATCTCGAAGACTATAGCTACAACGATATCGCCATGACCATGGGGATGACCCCCAACCACGTAGCCGTAAAAATATCGCGGATCAAAACAAAATTGAAGGAATTAAGCAAACAACTATCGTGATGGAACTAGATCAGCTCAAATATAAAATGCAAAAAATTAGTATTGGAGGTCAGATGGAGGAAACACTCTTGTCCGAAAATACCATTGAAAAAATTAAACTGCAAAAATCTGCCGGTCTGCTTGATTTAATAGACCAGAATTTAAAAAAGAATATGCAGTATCGCTCAGTGCTTGTTATCTTCTGCATTGGGGTTTTCCTGTATTTCTATGACAGTGCATTTTGGGGATACTATTTCATTGTTGGTACATTGGCGGAAGCCGGAATGATGTACAATGCCTATAAACTGCGAAAAAATATTCATCAAGTTTATTTGGCAGATCTGCCTTTGAGTGATCGTTTCAAGAATATTCAGGGGCTTATCTCCGCTTATTTGAAGTTCTATAATTTAACGGGAATAACGCTCTGTTTCCTACTCACAATAGCACTTTCATTAAAGAATACCCACACTTTTAATGTAGGATCTATATTCGATACTGCTGTACTTTTTAGGTTAGCTGTTTTCGGATTTATTTTTTATTTTTTGCACAGGTACTCTTTTAAGAAATTTGCCAAGCCCCATCAGGATATGCTAGTCGATTTACAGTATTACATTGCTGAATTAACGGAGTTGACTCCAGAGGATCCAGACCATTCAGCGGATAAAGCAAATTCTTTTTGAGGTCCAATCTTCAATGGAACAGAAACTTTTTTGGGTGTCTTTCGCAAATAAGTAACGATCAGGGCTAAATGTGCTTCTGCATATACGCTTGATGCGGTATTATCAGATAAGATTTTAATCCTTTATCATATTTATATTTACTTGATGTAATCGGCCCCCTCCGCCGGAAAAGGCAGGCTACATCAACAACACTTTCCATGCATCCATTACACGGCCATTATCTAACAAAAGCTTGGCTTTTGAATGCAGACTTGCTGTGCGGTTGTCGGCGCCGGCCGCCAGCAGTTTTTTTATTTCGTCGGTTTTGCGAAAGGCTTCTACTTCCTCATTGGATGGTAGCGCGCTGACAAGAGCCAATAATCCCAGATTATTCCCCGTTAATATGGTGGAGTTTTTAACCTCTTTGGGAAAGGAATCTACACCGATACCTATCCCGGTATGATCCGTTGGTTTGGCAATTTTGAACAAGTTATCGCTGGTTACCCTACAATACCAATCACCACCCAAACGAGCTACCAGATCCATTTTATTCGGGTCTATTTTGTCGTTGGTATCTAGGATAGCTTCATTGATATGGATCAGTTTCACGGCCGCAATAATTAGATTCCCAGCTCCACCGGTTTTTCCTAATGCTATCACATCATTCACGACACATTCTAATTGAACGTTCGATTCCGCTACCCTAGGTGGCTTTATCGTTTCCGAAGCCAATTCAGTAAACCCCGCTTTCGAAAACTCATTCACGTCTTTTGGATAATCTGCACTCGTTAAATAAGTCTGCTGAACCATCTTATAGTTAACAATATTGATCACACATTCCGGTATTTCCAAAATGTTTTCAAGCGTATGCTTGGTGCTATTGTCCCGCGCCCTGGTTGTTGGTGAAAAAACGCAGATCGGTGGGTTGACACTGACCACATTGAAAAAGCTAAATGGGCTTAAATTTACCGCACCGTTTTTATCAATTGTAGATGCAAAACATATCGGTCGGGGCGCAATGGCCGAGTGCAGATAACCTTGTATTTCTGTCGGTGTAGCTGATGACACATCAATCGTTTTTAATTTCATTCGAATTTTTATTACCGTGAGTTGGGAATAGAAAAGTATACAAAACCAAGCTAAGGGTATCCCATGCTTAGAAATGAAATTACAGAAATTTTTATAAATAGCATTTTTTTCGGGAAAAGATTGCTTATGAACGTGTAAGAGTCGTTTTTTATAAAGTAATATACCTATTCATGTCGCGAATTGAAAATGCGTTACGTTTGAATATCTACTAAACACACAAATAAATTATGAAAAGTTGTCTAAAAATGTTTATTCTGTCTATTGTGATTTTCATTACATCATGTAAAGAGAAAAACGAACCTTTGGTGGCTTGTCTCGAAATATATCATCCCATGGTAAGTAACATAAATTATAAAGATTCGAACGGAAAGGAGCTTATCTTTGCTGATAATCCACTCTATCCGGCAGCTGACATCAAAATTTATAAGATAGATATTAATGACCGGGAGACCCCTTTATCATTTACAGTAAATAAAGAATTAAAATTTATTTCGATCAATTTAGACAAAGTTGAGAATGGCACATTCTATATTCAACTGAAGTCCGATGTGCAGGACAAAATTACCTATACAGCTAAAATTGATGCGAATGATCCCTGTAAGGATTATAAACTTCAAGAAATTAAACAGAATGATATCATTGGTCAATATGATCAAAAGAATCAAATTTGGATATTAAAGAAATAAACTTTTCGATGTTTCTTTTTGGATATAACAGAGGATAGCAATTCTCCAGTTAAGATAGCGTTTATTTCTGGGTTATTTGTTTTTGCTGATCTGCTACTGACTTTCGGTATGTCAAATCCCTATTTTAAATAAAAATATCAATTCCCGTTCACAATAACTTCGATCAAGCTATCGAGCAATGAAATTTTGAGTTGCTGTCCAGAATAAACTTTACACTCATCATCAATGTGCAATTCTTTTCCCTGCCATTCCATAGTTAAGCGGCTTGCTCTGATAGGCTCTATATTAAATATCACATTCTTTTTATTCAATAGCCCATCTATATAAGCAACTAGTTCCTGGCGCTGATCGGCGGTTACGACTATGATATCAAACTGACCATCTCCCGGATCAGCATCTGCGGCGAGTACCAATCTGGGGCCTATGCTCGAAATGTTCATCACTTCAACCATAATACACTCTTTTTCAATGCTACCAGTAGCAGTGACCAGTTTGAGCGTTTTGGCGGGAAATGTTAGTGCTAGTTTTCGAAGCTGCTCAAGCGCGATCCTAATCTCATCGTCAGCACTATTGTCTTGCCTATTTTTTTTATCCATTTTTTCCATCAGTATAGGGAATACTCCAAAACCAATCGATTCAATAAAATGCAAAGGCTTTCCGCTCAGGCCAGTCACCATCCCTACGTCGAAATTTTTGAGCTTGAAATATTTCCACAGGCTCATGGCCTGTTTACAGTCCAATGGAATACCAAGAGAAATGGCTATGTTGTTTGCCGTACCTTGGGGCAAGATGGCTATCGGTCTTTTAAATCGTAGTTTTTTTTTCAATAGCGCCATAATAGTCATTTTTATGGTTCCATCCCCGCCAGCTAAGGCAATGAGATCGGTCTCCGGATCTATCTTTTTGACTACATCTTTTTTAGCGACCACCGTGCAACGGTGTCCCAGGTCTTCAATCAGCTGACAAAGTTCGTCTTTGCCGTCATTGTCTTCATCCCCAGCAGCTGGATTGTGTACTAATCGCACTTTTTTGCTCTGTTCTTTCATATCAGCTGAACAAACCCCGCTTGAGATTGGTTTTCTTAGAAAAGACACAACTATGAACATACTTATCACCAATGACGATGGTATCTATTCGCCGGGTATAGCAGCGCTAGCAAAGACGGCTAGGCAGTTTGGTACCGTTAGGATCGTTGCACCAGATGTTGAACAGTCGTCGATGGGACATGCTATTACGCATTCTCGCCCCCTAAGCTATCGGAGTGCCCCTATTACCTTTGAAGGAATTGATGCCTTTCGAGTGAATGGGACACCTGCAGACTGTGTCGCGCTGGGCTTACACATGTTTCCCGATACGCAGGTTGTTCTTTCAGGCATCAACATGGGACCCAACTTAGGCAATTCCATGTGGCATTCAGGTACCCTTGCCGCCGCAAAACAGGCCATGCTCCTCGGTATTACCGGTATTGCTCTGAGTACACCAGTCGGAAAAACAGAACCGGATTTTGAAGGACTGTCTCAATGGACAAGCGATGTACTCAAGATTTTGCTCAATGATAAAGGCTCTGCGCTATATAATGTGAATCTTCCTCCAAAACCAGAAGGAGTCTTATGGACAAGGCAATCGGTGCGGCTTTATGATGGGAATGTAGTACCTAGCCAAGATCCCATGGGAAGAAAAAACTATTGGATAACAGTAATACCACTTGAACCGGCGGAGGAAGGAACAGATCGCTGGGCGGTACAAAATAATTTGGTATCCATTACGCCTTTACGTTTGGATCTGACTGCACATGATGAACTTTCAGCTAGACTGGCAATCGAGAAGAAATGAGACTTATAGGACCGAGCATATGAAAAGAAGTGAATTTTTAGCAGATACAGCCCTTGTGGGTGCAGCTTTTGCATTGGGTGCAGCAACACCTGATATTTTATTGACGACATTAAAAGAACATAAAATGGCAACACCTCAAAATTTAACAGAAAAGAAACGATTCCGTCCCGCTGATAAGGCTGGATTTGGTGGAGTCGCATTGGGTAATGGATTCCAACACAACACAGATCTAGAATGTCTGCAAGCAGTGGAGGCGGCATGGAACTCAGGAATACGATTATTTGATACCTCTCCGTGGTATGGTCTAGGGATCAGCGAGCGTAGAATGGGCCTGTTTTTAAAAGACCAACCGCGTGATAGTTTCACACTTTCGACCAAAGTAGGGCGTCTGATGGAACCGAAAGAAGACTTTACGATGGAACAAATATTATGGAAGGGAAAACTAAATTTTGGCTATACGTATGACTACAGTGCGGCCGGTGTCAGAAGGAGTGTGGAGGATAGCTTGCAGCGCTTGGGCTTATCGTCCATTGATGTTGTTTTTATCCATGATCTTTCGCCAGATAACGGCGATATGAAAGATAGTTATGCGCGCTATTTTGAGGAAGCAGCGAAAGGAGCGATGCCAGAGCTGACTAAAATGAGAGCGGAGGGGATTATCAAAGGCTGGGGACTAGGTGTCAATACCATTGAACCTATACTGCAGACATTGGATGTTGCAGACCCCGATATCTTTCTGTCTGCCTGCCAATATTCATTGATTAAGCATGATGATGATCTCAATAAGGTTTTTCCGAAAGTAGCTGAAAGAGATATATCCATAGTGGTAGGTGCACCTTTATGTGCTGGATTTCTGTCAGGCAAAGACCGTTATTTGTATGATGGTAAGTTTCCTGCTGGAGTTAAGGAAAAACTGAATGCTCTACAGCGTGTAGCAGAAAATCATGCGGTGGACCTACGTACCGCGGCTTTACAATTTGCTGCTGCGCCAGACGAAGTTTCAGGCGTTATACCCGGGGCACATACTGCCGAACAGGCGGTACAAAATGCATTGTCTTTCAAGGCCAAAATACCCGCAGGTTTTTGGGAAGAATTAAAATATGAAAAGCTAATTGCGGAAAATGCGCCAGTACCCAAAGTTTAAGTATTGGCGTTATTATGAATAGCGATGTACTGAATAACAGTATATAGCCTCAGATCGTTTCATAATTTTTGATTTAATGAAAATTTTAAGACTATACTATTTTTGTCAGGAAAAAGACGCCTTGAAAGGCGTCGGCCGGGACGTATATCAAATGAATATCGTTTGTTAAATTTACGCAGGATGACATTCTGTCAAGGAAATAATAAAAGCTTTAAATGCATAAGCTTTTAAAATGGCACAAGTCGTTATTCCATTTCAACCATCGATAATCATCTGATTAATAACCTTAATAAACGCCCATATACTACTAAAGCAAAACGTAAAGCTTTTCGTATGGCCGGACGCCCTGTCTTTATTTCTAACCCCCTGTGTTATGGATGGGTTCAGTGCTTACCTGTCTTCCAGCCAATTGAGGAATATTGTCGTTTTCTCTTTTCCGATCAGTAACTTTTCGTCAGTCGGTACGGTGAGTTTAATATAAAGTTTTCTTGCAAAGTAATGCTCAACTTCCTTCACCGCCGAAAAACTGATCAGGTACTGTCTGTTTAAACGAAAAAAATCCTTATCGGATAATTGGGCGGCCAATTGATCCAGAGACTGGTTGACATCAAAATGCTCACCTTTGAAAGTGACTATTGTGGGTGAAGTATAATTGATGTATATATAAGCAATATCCGCAGTTTTTACCGTCAGGTACTTGTTGTTTTTAAACACCAGAAAGCTTTTTTTTGTAGTCTCTTCGCCACTGATTTTCTGGATAAGCTGAATAAGGTTATTTTCAGATGTCTTTTGGAAGAAATTTTTAAAATTATCGACTTTTTCAAATGCATTTTTAAGATCAGTTTCAGAAAAAGGTTTAAGAAGATAGTCGATCCCGTTTTCTTTGATCGCATCCATTGCGTATTCTCCAAATGCGGTACAGAAAATAACTGGACATACAATTTTAACCGATTTAAAAATATCAAAGCTTATACCATCTGATAGTTGGATATCCATAAAGATAATATCAGGGGAGAGACTGTTGGAAAGATAGTCTATGGCTGCTTCCACGCTCTGTATTTTAGCAATGATCTTCGTTTCGGGACGCAGTTTCAGTATCAGGTTTTCAAGGGAACGCGCAGCTTTGATCTCGTCCTCAATTATTAGGATGTTCATATATAATGGGAAGTTTTATAATAAATGTTTCATTGTCCGCGATTATCTGTATCTCCCGTTCAGAAAGGTGAAGATAACGCTGATTAATATTTTCAAGACCTAGTCCTGTAGAGGGCTCTGGAATTTTTCGGGGTTGAATATTGTTTTTGACAATCAGGTAATCCCCTTCTCTATCAATACAGATATGAAGCGGCTTATCCAGCGCAACGATATTATGCTTAATACAATTTTCCACAAGCAGCTGCAGCGTAAATGGTGGAATGAAAGTGCCGTAGATTTCCCTGGGGATATTCTGGGAGACTTGTAGTCCATCCTCAAATCGTGCTTTCAGCAGATAGATATAGGATTCCATGATTTCCAGCTCTTCTTTAAGTGGCAGCAGGTTTAATTTAAGACTTCCTAGGGTGAACCTATAAAAGTCAGCGAGCTTGATGATAAACTCCGTTGACTGGCCATCTTGGCTCTCTACCATATATTTTAAAGTATTGAGGCTATTGAAAAGAAAATGCGGGTTGACCTGCTGCTTGAGCAATTCGTACTGGGCTGCAAGATTTGCGGACATCGAACGTTCCAGTTCCCGGACGACCTGCTGGTTCAGATAGGTCTGATAGAGCAGATGGATGAACATATAGAACGTGAGGTTGATCAAGATGCCCCTTACTTCGTACATCAGCATTTTTGGGCCAAAATTAATGTGGGAAAGGATATAGTACTGAACCGAAGAAAGCAAAAACATAAGCAGCAGTCCGACACCCAATCCCCTGAAAAGCTGTGCCGATATCACATTTTTGCTTCCAGTTTTCTTTGTGTAGGCCGGTATGGAATAGATATTATAATACCAGATCAGTAGGGCAAATCCAGTGGTCACAACAAAATCGGCTATCCCTTCTGCAAGAACAAAATGATGGTCCGCAATCTTGGGAATAGAGGTCAATATTCCAAGAGAAATAGAACTGATCCATATCAGCTTATGGGATATGCGAAATGGGGTTTTCATATTTTTATGGTGGCAAAAGTTCTTAATTGTATATATTTTGCGTGCTAAACGTTGTTAGGGAGCAGCACGCAAATTACTGAAAAAAGTTTTGATAACGATGAACCGAAATCCTATCTGTTCAAATCCTTGCTGGCGTAAACGATGTGGTATATGCGATTAAATGAAAAATAGGTTACCAAAAGTAGGATAAGCGCAATCAGTGTATCGGCCACTGACGATGGACCCAGAACGGCAACTTTAGAAAAGAAGGCAAAGATGATGTCGAAAAGCATGCCGGCAAAAACCCATTCCTTGAGCCTGTTAAATCTGTTTGGAATGAGTAATATGATTACGCCTACGATTTTGAAAACGCCGAGAATATAAATGAAATGTTCCGGATAGCCCAATTTACGGGTGATATCCCAGACAGCAGGATTGCGGGTTAGTTCAAAGAATCCGCTTAGGCCAAACCATAATGAGACAAGGATGCTTCCTGAGAGATAAATCTTTTTGTACGTCGAATTTTTCATGATATAAAACAGTATATAATTTATGAGATAGCGGTCAAGATTGACTTTTTTGATTTTTAAATTATTTGGATAACGAATTTGCTTCAACGATAGCGTCTGCAAATTCTTTTGGGGCTTCCTGGGGCAAGTTGTGCCCGATGCCGCCGGTCAACGTGTGGTGCACATACTTGCCGGTATATTTGGACGCATAATTTTCGGGAAGGGGAAATGCTGCGCCATTGGCATCACCTTCCAAAGTGACCGTTGGTACTGTAATATTCGGGGAATTAGCGAGTTGAGCCTCTAATTCATCGTACTGTTTTTCTCCCGAGGCCAGTCCCAGTCGCCAGCGATAATTGTGAATAACAATCTCGACATGATCAGGATTGTCAAAAGAACTGGCTGATTGTTCATATGTGCCGTCATCAAAAGTCCATTTTGGAGAGGCTGTTTTCCAGATCAGCTTATTGAAGGCTTTGGTGTTCATTTTATAACCTTTATATCCTCTTTCGCTTGCAAAGTAAAATTGGTACCACCATAATAATTCAGCGTTTGGCGGAAGCGGATTCTCGTTTGCTTTTGGACTCCCGATCAGATATCCGCTTACGGCTACCAATGCAGAAACGCGTTCCGGCCAAAGAGCCGCCATAATGTCTGCCGTTCTCGCCCCCCAGTCAAAGCCACCAACGATGGCTTTATCGATCTTCAGGGCATCCATGAATGCAATGATGTCCACTGCTACTGCCGACTGCTGGGCATTACGTGCGGTCTGTGGAGAAACAAAGGTTGTTGTTCCATACCCTCTGAGGTAAGGGATCAGCACATGGTAACCTTTTCCGGCGAGAATTTCCGAAGATTTTTCGAAACTGTGGATATCATATGGCCATCCATGGAGCAGTATGACAGGTTTTCCGGTCTTTGGCCCCAGCTCGGCATAGCCCACATCGAGCACCCCTGCCCGGATCTTTTTCGTATTCTTGAAAGCTGAACTGGTTGAAATATTGACCTTAGCCTGTTTGCTTTCGGAAATTTGCTGCGCCTTAAGAAATGATATCCCCATTCCAGTAAGTACGATTACCAGATATGTAATAAGCACTTTTTTGTTAAGCTTTAATACTGTATTCATTATGTGAGTTGTTAAATGGACAAAAATTATTAGTTAATCTGCTATTGGGGAAACTTCACAGGCTGGCTGTCCAATATAAGCGCAATGCGCTGTTTTCGGGACTGATCCGGGGGTATTTCCCCATATTCAGCTTCATATTCCCATTGACCGTCCTTTCGGGATTGTATCTTCTCTACAAGGATAAGCTCACCGTTGACCTTACTTCCAAAATAATGCGGATCATCCTGCATCCGGTAGGTGACGAGTTTGAGGGAAGCCGGCTGCTCCAGTGGATGCCCCGGATCTGACAATAGCGATAGCGCCGGTGGATTTCCGTACAATGCCGACATGGTCTGCTTATCTGTATTGAAAGACGATGTGATAAATTTCAGCGTTCCCGGCTTGAACATAAACCGTATTTTCTCGGTTTCTCTTTCAGGACTTTGGCTACATGAACCAAAGATTAGGCTACTTAACAGCACTATAGATAATATCTTTTTCATTTTGGACGGTTTTTAAATAGTGTTCGATCAGTTTTTTGGAATTCACTTTTGGCGGTACATTGAACAGGAAGCCTGTTGATTCGGCGAGCTGTCTGTGACAGCTGATGCATGACTGTTGGGCAAAAAGAGCGGTCTTTCCCGTTGGTTTTAATGTTGGACCATTAAATTTTGCAAACCCCCAGCCCTCTGTATCTTTAAATTCTCTCCCGTCTTTGACCATATACTGCATGTTGACAAAATCGCCGGGTATAATGTCGCCATTAGATTTTCGTACTTGCTTGAACACAGCTTTTGCCACAGCGCTCCCATTGGGCCAGGGGTGAAAGTTTTCTTGCTCAATAGCTTTTACTGCAATATCGTTTCCATAGATTATGCGGATTGTATTGTCAATGAGAGAACTCATTCCGATGACTTTCCAGTTCCTGAATTCACCATTATAGGCTATGCCATTCGGTGAAATGGGGGCAGTTTTGAATGTTGGCGTAGCCCTAGTTTCTTTTTGCTGTTCAGCAGCTACAGTAGGTATGAAACCATCTTTTGCCGACAGGGAAAGTGCATACTGTTTTATGATATCCACCTCGCTTGCTGATAATTTAGATCCGGGATGTGTAAGGGTATAAGAGGGGAGAGGCATTTTGCCGGCGTTGACCATATTGAAGATGGCATAAAATTTCCCTTTTTGTTCCGCACCTGAGAGTTTATCCCATTCGGAAAAATTCATCACTTCTCTTGCACGGGCAATATCTTTGTTCACGGTCCACGAAATAGGTGCTACTTTATCAAAGAAAGAAAGCTGCTGTTCATTAGAGTGGCAGTTATAACAGGACCGTTCCAGAATATGTTCGACCTGTTTGGGTACGTTGCGCATGTGGCCGGTAACAGGTTTCTGTTCTATCGGTTTATTGAAAAATTGCAACGATGTAAAACCTGCAACAATGCAGAGGAATAGGATGTTTATCAATTTGATTCGTTTTATTTGCTTCATTGTATTTGCTCGTTTGTAAAGTAAAATTACTTTTAACCACCGCCTATAGAAAGTTCAAAACGGTTGAATTGGACATATAACTTGTTGAGGCCAGCTTTTGAAATGTTGAAATGGACATGATCTCACTTAATATCAGCATGGATTACATGCCTCAACCTTGGTGGTTCTAATTTGATGGTAATCGTATTTCTTTCTTGACCGAATGCATGAGCGTTGACATAGCATAAATATTCCCCCAAAATATTTTGGAGGAATAAAGGTTAGATTGCCGCTTTGTCGTGCTATGGCAGATCTACAAGCATGCCCTGAACATGCGCCGGCAAATATGCCTGGCAACTGGAAACTGTTGAATCCGGACCTCTTAAAAGTACGAGTAGAGCTATTGATGCGATAAACTAATACTTGTGGCATCAATGATTTCCCCTGACTTCTGGTTCTGCTCGAATGCAATAATTTCCCATTGATTTTTCGTGTCGGGCAGCTTAAAAGAAAAACTATCCTGTGCTTTTATCCTGTGGCTCTGCAGTTCATGTACAACCTGAACATGCAAGAGGGATTTACCTGCATTTTCTCCGGCTGATACCTGTGAAGAAGCGTGTTTTTGGACCAGTGCTACAAGGATGTCTGTATTTTTTGCATTCGAAGTTGATGTATAGCTTACCTGTATATTTTTCCCTTCTTTCTGCTCCACTTTTAACCTTAGGTTTTCGGGGTGTGTTTCCAGCAGTGCGGACTGGATACCCTGGAGTACTTTGCCCGTTTCTGAACCTACCATTTCTGTCTTGCCGTTGATGACCATCTGTGGAGTATAGCATGTATTGAGATTCATCCATGTCGCATACTGTTTTTGTCTTTCGGTAAATTTACTCTGGCTGAAGCGGTCTTTCCATCCTTGATGGTCCCAATAATCGACATGAAAAGCCATGATGAAAAGTTTTTTGTTCTGATTGTTTTTTTCGAGTTTTGCGATCAGTTCATCTGCCGGGGGGCAGCTCCAGCATCCTTCCGAGGTGAAGAGCTCGACTAAGGCAAAACTTTTGTCCGCATTGTGGCTTTTGATATTTGCCAGTTTTTTGTCATCTGCCAATCCTTTGAAGGCCATGATCAGCAAAATGGAGAGCGGTAGGCTCAGACAGTATAGAATTTCTTTTATTGATTTCATGATCTGAATTTTTGATATTTATTTCACGTTAGATAATTAATTGAATATTTTTAGGGCGAAACCAAAGTCCTGTGGTGGTACGCATACCTGGTCACTGCACTGCATGAATTGGATGGTTCCCCTGATTGTCCCGTTTTTACCTTTCAATTTGATCCGCTGTCCAAATTCAACCTCATTTTCAAAATAGGTAACCGGCATTCCAAGTAGCTTTTCAAATTTGCTGAGCGGAGTGGGTTGAGTAACAGTTCCCAAAAGCTGATATGAACTGTCGGGTTTGAATTTAAAGTTTGTTTTAATGGGGCTGTTGGGACTGTTGCCCAGCGCATACATGTGCCATCCCGGAGCTATCCTGGCTTTCATGAGAATTTCTCCTTCATCGGGAGATTTCCGTTTAAGCGTACATTCCCACGTTATCTGACCTGTTGAAGTCTGTCCTTTAGCATGTCCGCAAAACATCATAAAGACTGTCATTACTAAAATTGCTAATCTGTTCATTTCCTTGTTTTTTAACTGTTAAACCTTAAGTTTTGTCATACAAATAGACAGGAAATATGATTTTAAAACCAGTTATAAATAGCTGTAATAGACATTTTAGTGCATGAAATGGACTGAGTACCTTTTAAAAAAAGATGGCCTGCTCAAAAGAGGTGGAAAACACGAACTGAAAAGGCTGCCCGCTTAGTTGGACAGCCTTGCAATCAAATGAGTACAATGAAATTTTTCTCTGATTTTTGAATTAGTGTTTATTGGATCTTACAGATTTTTCCGTAAGGTTTTAAAAGCATTCCTCATCTCTGATACAAAGATTTCCGGTTGTTCCCAGGCCGCAAAGTGACCGCCTTTCGGTGCTTTATGATAATAATATAAAGAAGGATATGCTGCTTTTGACCAGCTTTCAGGGGCTTGGTATATTTCATGCGGGAATACTGATATGGCTACTGGAACTTTAATATCCTTGGTTTTCTGATGTTCCGAGCTGAAATTATTGTTATTGTTTTCCCAGTAGAAACGCGATGATGAAGCTCCTGTATTGGTGAGCCAGTACAGTGTGATGTCATCAAGGATAGCATCGCGACTGATTACTTTTTCAGGTGTAAGATCACTCTCAGACCATTCCGCAATTTTTTCATAAAGGAATGCCGCCAATGCAGTTGGTGAATCGGAAAGCAGATACCCGGTGGTTTGTGGACGCGTTACCATCATCCCTCCATAGGCGGCGTTTCTGCCAAAGAAGGTACTCATGGAATTATAAGCTTTGGTTTCGGATTCCGAAAGGCCTGCCGGTGCAGGATCACCTGCATTGATCGGTTTCACGAGTTCCGCCGGGATGGTTGCGGGCATGTTTATGTGAATACCCAAAAGTCCTGAAGGAGCCTGTCTTGCCAGTGCATCGGAAATCACGGAGCCATGGTCACCGCCCTGAGAAACGTATTTTGTATAGCCAAGGCGTTTAACAAGCGTATCCCAGGCTCTGGCAACACGTTCAGGGTTCCAGCCCAATTCTTTTGGAATCTCGGAAAAGCCATATCCCGGGATAGCAGGTATGATGACGTCAAATGCATCTTCTGCCTTTCCGCCATATTTAACAGGATCGGTCAACGGACCTATGGCATCAATGAACTCCAATGGTGAACCGGGCCAGCCATGGGTCAAGATAATAGGGAGGGCATTCTTTTCTTTTGAGCGTACATGGATAAACTGGATATCAAGTCCATCAATCTTGGTGACAAATTGCGGAAGGGCGTTCAGCTTATTTTCCGCTTTGCGCCAGTCATAGCCATTACTCCAATAGTCGATCAGTCCTTTTAACTGTGCAAGCTGGATACCCTGGGATTCGTCGTTAACTGTTTCTTTGTCCGGGAAGCGGGTTTCTGCGATACGTCTTTTGAGTTCATCAAGTTTAGACTGTGGAATATTGATCTTGAAAGGCCTGATGGCTGCATCAGATTTTGAGGATTTCGTTTTTGTATCCTGCGCATGCGTAGTTGTCGGAATGCTTAGTGCGAACGTTGCTAACATAAGGATGGTTGTCATTTTTGTTTTCATTGCTGTTTGATTTAGATTTTACAATATCTTTCTTTTTGTTGCAGCAAATGTATTGCGGGTACGGAACGAATTAAATGGGAAACTGGTTCAATTGGACATATTCGATGTCGAGTTGGAAAATATAAGGTGCGAATAGAAGGTTCCATTTAGAAAAATGGAATAAAAAGAAGGATGAGATTATCTCTTTTTGAGACATCCTTAGCTAGCGGGATTTTAAATATAGATAAGGTTTATTTGTTTGAAATATAGTGTTTTATAAAAAATGGAGGGCTAGCCCAAGAAGCAATAGCGCACAAACGTATATTGAGATCGATTGCGTAGAAATTTCAACCTAGCGTACAAATAATAAACTAACTTCGTGTTATAACCAAATTCCTATGATCTGCATGGGGATCCTAATCTGTAATTATGGCAAAATCTAGTAGTTCGTGGCTGTTTTTATTTGTATTTGCACTAGCTTATGCTGGGATAGTGAAAGGGCAGGAAAATTTTAAATTGGATTATTTTGGTGGGGAGAAAGGCTTGTCTCATGGTAATCTGACAGGATTACTGAAGGATAGGGATGGTTTTCTTTGGATCAGTACCTGGAATGGCATCAACCGCTACGATGGGCAGCGTTTCAAAACATATAATTCTACTGAGCAAAAAGGACATGCAGTAGCAAGCCGTCGCATCATCCAAATGATTGACGGTATAAACAACGACATCTGGTTTTTAACCTATGACATGAAACTTTATCATTTTGATAAGGCTTCAGAAGATTTTTTTTCTGTATCGGAAGTCGTGGAGTCAACACAAAACAAACCGGTACAGTTCAATAAGATTTTAGCAATCGACACACAGTCGGTATGGGTAGGAAGTACAGACAATGGTTTGTTTTGCATAAATGCTCTTGGTAAACCATATAACTATTCCATTTTTAGCGCAGAGAATAAGAAGCCCAGCCATCATTTATCATCAAATAAGTTAACCTATTTCCATCAGGATGCCCAAAAGCAGCTATGGATAGGAACGAAAGAAGGGTTGCATATGCTTCAAATGGACTCTAAAGAACGATATTCATTCCGGGTGGTCCAATCATTTGACTTAAAATCTGATGGTATCTTTAAGATTGCCGAGGCTCCGGATTTTATTTATTTTTCTACCTTGAGAAATAAGTTGCTGGTGTTTAATAAACAGAAAAAAGATTTGCAACAACTGACGCTAACTCAAGGTCGCATCAATGAAATGCGGATGTCACGAGATAAAAAAAAGCTTTTTATTTCAACTTCGGCGGGTGAGCTCATTGCATTTGATGTTGCAAAGCAGGTACTACAGACAATATTGCATTTTCGGACTGGTCTGGCCGGAATGTTTGAGGATAGTAAGCATCGTTTGTGGCTTGAATCTGAGAGAAATGGTGTTGTCATGCTGGATTTAAAACATCTAAATAGCACCTATTTTAGCTCACCTTTCTTCAAAAAAAGTTCGACGGCAAATTTTAAGTGTTTTGAAGATGCCGAACATAGAGTCTGGATCAATATGCGTGGCGGTGGATTTGGCTTCTTTGATGAACAGCGGGCTGCCATCAATTTTTCTTTCAAGTCGATCAATGGGAAGAGGATTGAATTTCCTCGCTTTGTTCATGATATTGTATATGATCCTGCTGGTGTAATATGGTTTGCGGTTGAAGGTGAAGGGATGGGCAGTGTGGTGTTACAAAATAATGGCATGTCCTT
The DNA here is from genome assembly GCF_011064245.1 of Sphingobacterium sp. DR205. Classification (NCBI taxonomy): domain Bacteria; kingdom Pseudomonadati; phylum Bacteroidota; class Sphingobacteriia; order Sphingobacteriales; family Sphingobacteriaceae; genus Sphingobacterium; species Sphingobacterium sp. DR205. The sequence continues at coordinate 1,674,100 of NZ_CP049333.1, forward strand.
TCAGTCTTTCGCCAATGAACAGGGCGAAATAACCGATCCAGAGGTTCGTAGCCTGTTGTTTGACCGGAAAGGAAGGCTATGGGTAGGAAAAAAATTTGGAAGTATATCAGTACATGATTGGGGGAAACAGCTGCCGGTTTCTTTTATCGGTGTTGATCCCGAAGCGCTGTCTTCTGTCTATTGTTTGTTGGAAGACCGTAAGGGAACGATGTGGATGGGCACCAAGAAACATGGCCTATTAAAGGCTGTGCCCCAAAATAAGGAACGAACCTCTTATAAGCTGGAACAGTTCAGTACAACAAACAAAAAACTGGGAAGTAATCAGGTGTACTCTTTGTTGGAAGATAAACAGGGAGCTATATGGATTGGGACATATGGGCAGGGGCTTTTGCGGGCGACGGAGGTCAATGGTAAGCTGGTCTTCGAACGAATAGCGATTCGCAAAGCAGGATTGCAGAAGGATGCCTTCAGCAGAATCCGTCAGTTGTCTCTGGATGAAAAAGGGATGGTATGGGTCGCTACTACATATGGGGTGCTTGTGGTGGATCCCAACAGAAAGAAGGATCATTTTTATTTTGTGCATTACGGTGGTGATCAGGTCGCTGACAATGATGTGCAGTATCTGTACAAGGACCATAACGGAACAATGTGGATCTGCACCTCAGGAGGTGGGTTGTCAAAATCTTATGGTGACCCATTCAAAGGGCTTCAATTTGAACATTATACCGTTAAGGATGGCCTTTTTAATGATTATGTATTGAGTTGTATCGAAGATGCGGACCATAACCTTTGGTTGGGAACGGAAGGGGGGCTATCTAAGTTTGATCTCCAAAAAAAGAAATTCGTGAATTTCAACGCAAGTGATGGCTTTGGTAATATGCGATTTTCTGAAAAGACAGTAGCGCAGCAGAAGGATGGACGCATGGTCTGGGGCACAACAAAGGGAATGCTCTGGGTAGATACCAAATATTTCCAGCAGAAAAGTAGTAGGCCACAACTTCTGATGACGGGGCTTTTGATCAATAACAAAGAATTTGTACCGAGTTTTCAAAAGAAAGGACAAGAGAAAGGTATACAATATACCGATCGGCTTATTTTAGATCATAATCAAAATAATCTTTCTTTCGATGTGTCGGTTTCGGATCCTCGTCATATGCACCCTAATTTTCAATACCGCATCATGGAGGTTGACACCACTTGGCACCTGAACAATCAGATAGCACGTATTACTTATACCAACCTTAATCCGGGCGATTATACCCTGGAAATTAAAGGGGAAGATGATCTCTACGATGGGGTTCCTTATCGAAAGGTCTATTTTACGATCAACTCCCCCTGGTGGAAGACGGGATGGGCTTATTTAGCCTACGCATTCTTGCTCCTTGTAATCTCTTACGCAACTTTTAGGCTTATATTACAGTTGTTGCGGTTAAGACAGAAGGTGCTGATTGAACAACATCTAAGTGCGCTTAAGATGGAATTTTTTACCAATATTTCGCATGAATTGCGCACACCGTTGACCCTCATCCTGAGTCCCGTCAAGAAATTGATGGGTGAGGAAACGGAAGGGAGAAAACAGGTGTATATGGATATCATTCATCGAAATGCACTTCGAATGGAGCTTTTCGTCAACCAGTTGCTCGATTTACGCAAAGTACAGGAAAGCAAGCATCAATTGCAGAAAACGCAGTTTGACATGGTCGTAATGCTCTCGGATGTGCTGCTCACATTTATGGCATCGGCCGAGGCAAAACAGGTGTATTTTAAAGTTGAGATGGCTTTTAAAGAATTATGGGTGCACCTGGATCAGGAGAAAATGGAGATAATCCTGTATAATTTGCTGTCAAATGCGCTAAAATATGCCCCTGAAGGGAGTACAATTGAGATCCAGCTAAACCTGAGGCAGCAAATAATGTACATCAACATCGCTGATGAGGGGCCAGGGGTGCCTAGCGGCACACTTCCTTATATTTTTGATTTATTTTACACCGAAAATAGCAACGGAGCTTATAAAAGAAAAAGCACCGGGATAGGTCTTGCTCTGGCCAAGGAGTTTACTATGCTGCACCAAGGGCATATCTATGCAGTAAACAGACCGCCCCATGGTCTTCAGGTTACTGTCGAAATCCCCATTCCGAATGCCTCAGGCCTGCCGGGGAGCCATTCCGGAAGCTTTGCCTTTGGCGATGTAAAACTCGAAGTCAGTGGGTATGCCGATAGTGGTTTACAGGAGAGCAGGGCAGAACGAAAGGAAACATTGTTGGTGGTTGAAGACAATGCTGATCTGCGCCTGTTTTTAAAGGAGCAGCTATCACCCTATTATCATGTGGAAGTAGCTACAAACGGTAGTGAAGCCCTGGAACAGATTCGCTCCATGGTACCTGATTTTATATTAAGTGATCTGATGATGCCACAAATGGATGGCATTGGATTATTGAAAGAGGTTCGTCAAGATGTGCGGATTTGCCATATCCCGTTTGTATTGCTGAGTGCGAAGCATGCTGTTGAGACTCAAATAGAGGGATTGACTTATGGCGCCGATTATTATATTACGAAGCCCTTCGATCCCGCTTTTTTACTGACAGCCATTGCCACTTTACTGCAGAAAAGAAGGACCTATTTTGAACAGATGAGCGGACGAAAAAAAACTGTAGTACAAGCATCCGATGTACAGATTGATGATAAGGATAAAAAATTTCTGGAGACAGTTGTTGAGGTGGTGGAACGGTATATGAATCAATCGGATTTTAATATTGATTTAATCGCCGAACAGTTGAATTTGTCCCGAAATACCTTTTACAAAAAATTCAAGAGCCTGACGAATATGGCTCCGGTAGAATTCGTACGTGAACTACGTTTGCAAAAAGCAAAACTATATTTTGATGCTGGTATGGAAAATGTATCCGATGTAGCTTATCGTGTAGGATTTAATAACCCCAAATATTTTAGCACGAGTTTCAAGGAAATGTTTGGCATCTCTCCAAAAGAGTATGCCATGCAAAAAAAAGATAAGACAGTATAACCGATTTGAGGTGTGTTTTATCGCGTTTTTTTTACTTTAAATGTGTTTGTAATGAGGTTTTTATAAAAATCTGACCTTTTTTATCAATTATTGAACCTATAATTTGTTATGCTCCGGTAGCTTTGAATATTGCTGGCGACAGGCCTGACAATTAATGTTACTCGAACCAATTATAGACTTCAAATGATTAGACAAACTCTTGTATCTATTTTATTGACGTATGTGCAATTCTTCTTTCCTTTTTTAACTTATGCAGACACATTTAAGGCGAAAAGAACCGATAGCCTATATCATGCGGTAGTAGCTGCAGATCAGACCGCCGACTATACGTCGATCCAGGAGGCGATTGACAATGCACCTCAATACTGCCGTATCCCTTATCGCGTCCTTGTGAAAAATGGCGACTACAACGAAGTCGTCTTGATACCAAGGGAAAAAAGTTTTATCCATTTAATTGGACAGGATAAGGAGAAAACACGTATTCATTTTAAATTAAACGTACAGTCTGCTCCCAAACTCGATTCGAAATCGTATAAAACGGACACCGCGGCGTGGAGATTTTCTGTCCACAATCCACAGGCAGCAGTATATCGCTTTCCGGGAGCAGTGGTATCGGTAAACAGCGATGATTTTTATGCTGAAAACATCAGTTTTATAAACGATTGGGGCTTCGAGCAGCGAAGTGGTCCACAGGCCTTGGCACTGCGTATCCAGGCTGACAGAGCTGCATTTAATAATTGCATTTTCCGCTCTTTTCAAGATACCTGGATGACCAGCACGCGTAAGCCCAATGATCGGGTCTATGTGTACAATTGTTGGGTAGAAGGAGCTGTGGATTATTTTTATGGGGGAGGAAATGCGTATGTTGAGCAAAGCACATTGTATAATCTACGTAGCGGATCGGTCATTGTAGCACCAAGCCATACGGAGGAAACTAGATGGGGGTACGTATTTAAGCATTGTACGATCGACGGAAATAGTGCGGCTGCAGATGGAAAACTAAAGTTGGGTCGCCCATGGCACGATCGGCCCAAGGCCGTATTTCTTTACACGCGAATGAATATCCAAGTGTCCTCAGAAGGCTGGGCAGATATGGGCGGAATCCCTGAGATATTTGCTGAGTACAAGAGTATAGATTCAACAGGGAAGGCGATTGGTCCCGAAAATCGTAAGACACATTTTACAAACAGAGATAATGAGACGGGAATCTCAAAAGCAGCATTGACCGATTCGGAAGCCGCAAGCTACACATATGAGAAGGTGATTATGGGTAATGACCGGTGGGACCCCCGTAAATTTATCTCTTCTAACGCTAAAATATGGAAGTGACATCGCAGATGTTAAAATAGCCAAGAAATTATAAATCAAATCTTATGAGAAATAATCAATTAACGCCATTTGATGGAATGAAGTTTCCTTTGTTTCATGCAATGCAGCGGCGGAAAAATTTGTTGCATTCTGATGGAATTAGGAATGTGCCTTATTACCACAGGCCGAGCCGGGCGAATATTGGCTTCCTACTGGTCTTTCTCTCGACTACCATTCAGATCAAGGACGTTTATGCGGCGACGATGGTGCTAAAGGATAATCCGGATAGGCATACGCAATGGATAGCTCAGCAGTCTATCGCTGTTACAGGTAAGGTATTGGACGAGCAAGGAGCACCGATAACAGGGGTGACTGTACGTTTAAAATCTAGTGGTCAGGTGACGTCCACTGATCAATCTGGAAACTATACTATTAAAGAGATTCCCGAGAATGCTATTCTGGTATTTGCTTATGTTGGAAAAAAGAGTCAGGAAATTCAGGTAAGTGGGCGAACTAAAATAGATGTCGTTCTGGTGGATAATACACTGATGATGGATGAAGTCGTCGCCATCGGATACGGGACTACAAAACGGAAAGACCTGACAGGCTCGGTGGCTTCAATCAATGCGGAGCAATTGAAAGACCTGCCTACAGTATCTGTACTTCAGGCTATATCCGGTCGTCTGCCCGGCGTGAACGTCACTATAACAGAAGGTTCACCTGATGCTGAGATAAAAGTACGTGTGCGCGGGGGAAGTTCCATTACACAGGATAATTCACCCCTGTATATCGTTGACGGGTTTAGGGTGGCAAATATCAACGATATCCCGATGGCAGACATTGAGAATATTGATGTTCTTAAGGATGCCGCCTCTACAGCGATCTATGGCTCGGAAGGAGCCAATGGAGTAATCTTAATTACGACCAAGTCTGGGAAAGGAGGGAGTCCAAAGATTACGTTCAACTCTTATCTGGCCGCAAGTAAAGTGTACAACCTCACCGAGGTACTGTCGCCCTATGAATATGTATACTGGCAGCGCGAGCTTGATCCTTCCATGGCAGCGAATAACAGTTTTAATTCGATGTACGGATTATGGGAGGATGTGGATATTTACAAGTCCAAGGCTGGTCTCAATTGGCAGGATAAATTATATGGAAATACCGGGCTGCAGCAAAATTATAGCTTAGGGATGACAGGCGGTGATAAGGATGGAAGCCTGACCTATAATCTGAACTATACACGCGATGACGAGGATTATATCATGTTAAACTCAGCCTATCAGCGTGATTATGTAAGCGCGAAGCTCAATAAGAAAATCAGTCCCAAGCTTTCATTTGAGTTTAACTCACGGATGTCCAATACTAAGATCACGGGTCCGAGTATATCTGATGGACGCAAACTGCGGGAAGCTGTTAAATATGCTCCTGTTCGCAGTCTGGCGTCCCTGACCGAAGGTGCTCTTGGTGGAGCAGAAGACATCACGTCAGCTGAAGCGCTGAGCTCACTCAATGACCCCGTCGTAAATGTCGTGAATGAGTATAAAGATCAGCATCGCTTTAATTTAATCTTCAACGCCGGGCTGAACTGGAAGATTGCCAGAGGATTGAGCTTTAACGCCAAAGGTTCTTATGGTTTCAATAAAAATTTTACGGATAATATCTGGATAAAGGGCACTGGACAGTCCAGTGCCAACGGTGGTCAGCCCGTCGCAAGGCGTGAAGATCAAAAAGGAGCATTGTGGTCTTTCCAAAATGTGCTGACTTACGATTTCAAATTGCAGGAAAATAAGCATCGTTTTACGATCGTCGGAGGACAGGAGATGACAAACAACGAACAAAATGATATGTTGCTGGAATCTAAGTTTTATCCGAAGGACTTTTCGGCAGACGATGTGCTTGCGATGTGGAATTATGGCACTCCTTCGCCCACCTACACGACCATCCGTGAACCATCACGGACCACCTCCTTCTTTTCACGGATTAACTATACGTTCAATGACCGTTACATCCTGACATTGACAGGTAGGGCGGACGGTAAAAATGTATTTGCTCCGGGCAACCGATGGGGATTTTTTCCGGGTGCTGCTTTTGCATGGCGATTTTCGGATGAGTCGTTCATGGCAGGGACCAAAGCATGGCTTGCTGACGCAAAATTACGTGTAAGCCATGGTTCTGTCGGTAATGCGCGTGTAGGGTCTTACTGGCGACAGGATTATGATTTTATTAATGCCGCCAATCAATTGTATTATATTGGGGAAACTCCACAGAGTGCATTGCGGACGAAGACTACATTGAAGAATGAAAATTTAACTTGGGAAAGCACGGTGTCCAGTAATATAGGTTTGGATCTTTCCTTGTTTAAAAATCGATTGAATCTAACTGTCGATGCCTATAATAATATTACAAATGATCTAATCCTGCAGGTGCCCTTGCCTTCGAGCTCAGGTTATGCCAATCAATATCAAAACGTGGGAAGTACAGCCAACCGTGGGATTGAATTTTCGGCCTCTGCAGTACTAGTAGAAAAAAAAGATTTTCGCCTAACAGCAGATTTTAACATAGCCTTTAACCGTAACAAGATTCGTAAGCTGATCGATGGTTTGAATGAAATGACAACGCCAGCCTCAGCCTGGTTGGATTTTGGACGCGACGATTACCGGGCTATTGTTGGGCAACCACTGGGATTGATGTATGGTTTCAAACAAGACGGATTCTATTCCTTCGATGATTTTACATTTGACGAAACGCAAAATAGATGGCTATTGAATGAAGGGGTAGCGGATGTGTCGAAGGTGATGTCAAGGAGCGGTAATTATTTTGGACCTGGCCATATCAAGCTTAAAAAGTTGGATGGAGAAGGTCAGACGATCACCTTGGAGGATGACAGGATGGTCATTGGGCATGCACAGCCCAAGCATACAGGCGGATTGATGCTGAATATGCAATACAAAAGTTTTGACCTGGCCGCGATGTTTAACTGGTCTTACGGCAATGATATATATAACGCGGATAAGATCGATTTTATGGCTTATGAAGGGTCTAAGCGGTATCAAAATATCAGTGACGAAATGCGTCTTTCCCAGCGTTTTACGACAATCGACCCGGCGACAGGTGCGAATATCATGTTTGGGAATGATGCTAACCCCGAACTCTTTCGGTCACTCAATGAAGGGAAGACAATGTGGAACCCTATGGCGGCAAATGGTCGTATCCTGACCGACTGGGCTATCGAAGACGGTTCGTTCCTTAGACTGAGTAATCTTACACTTGGTTATACATTACCTACCCATATCGCTAAACGCTTGTTGATGCAGAATTTACGTATTTATATCGCAGGCTATAACCTGCATGTCTGGACAAAATATAGCGGACAGGATCCCGAGGTCGATACCCAACGTAATCCCTTGACGCCCGGAGTAGGATATTCTGCCTATCCGAAAGCGCGAAAGGTGTTATTTGGATTAAATGTTACATTTTAAATAAAAGAAAATGAAAAAGATAATCTTTATTGCTGTCGTCGTACTGGCGTGTATGAGTTCCTGCAAAAAATATCTCGACACTAGTTCTCCTTCTTCATTGAGCGGAGAAACTGTATTTAAGACGAGTTCGATGACCAAGGCAGCAGTCATGGGGTTGTATGGGAAAATGACCGATACTTATATCTATGGCCAAAAGCTTTCGGTTAACTGGCAAGGAGTTTCAGATACGGAATCTAATGGCCAATTCAGTGAGACCGGCTATATTTCGCAGACAGATGATTTTGGTGCCGGCAATTATTTTGGACACGCCAATAATTCTACAACAAGATGGCAACGTTTGTTTGAGTTTGCCGAAATGGCGACAGCTGTAGTCGATGGCATACGCAAATCACCAATTTTAATCAGTGAAGCCAATACCATGAATCCCCTGTTGGGAGAAGCATTGACATTAAAATCCCTGGCTTTTTTTGAGTTGGCCCGTTATTGGGGAGATGTTCCTTACAAAAAAGAAGCATCCAAGTCTGATCTGTCGAATGTGTATTTACCAAAATCGGATAAGGATACAATATACCATTATTTGGTGAAGGATCTAGAAGAAGCGCAGTCATACCTCCCTTATAAAGGTGGAAATAGCGAATATGGTACCGTAGAACGTGTGACAAAAGGTTTTGCAAAAGGTTTGTTGGCACGTGTAGCATTATTCGCCGGCGGTTGGTCGCTCCGGGATAGCAAAACTTTTCCCAACTCCACTGCTGAAAAGCATCCTACTATACCTGAGATCAACGGCTACTATGTGGGACGTCCGCAGAACTGGAAGGCGTATTATCGTATTGCAGCCCAACAGACTGCTGAATTGATTGGATCTGCGGATAATCCGCATCGTTTGGATCCGGATTTTGAGAATATATGGTCCTCAGTATGTGGCAATCGTTCAAATGTGGCAAATGAGAACTTATTTGAAGTAGCCTTTGGTATGGGGAACAATGGTGATATAGGTTCGCTGATGGGCTACGGTGTAGATGGAAACTCAAAGTATGGTTCAAGGGGCTTCGGGGGGAGCTATGTGACCTCGACCGCTTATTATTTTTATTCCTTTGACAGGGAAGATAAACGGCGTGACGTGACGCTCACCTGGATCGGCTATGGCGCAGATAATAAAGAGAAAGTCAGCAGCAACCCGAATGATGTAAAATTTGGCAAATGGAGGATATACTGGATGTCTAACGCATACCTCGCCATGCATAAGACCGCTACAGGACGTATTGCTACTGGAGTAAATTGGATCTTGATGCGATATGCAGATGTCTATCTCATGTACGCTGAAGCACAAAGTCAGCTGGAAAATCCGAATGCCGTACATCAAGCCGCCGGGATATCACCAAGACAGGCCTTGGAAAAGGTAAGGGAAAGGGCATTTGGTACAGGATCATCAAAAATACAATCATATGATGCTAATTTTTTGGACGCAGTGATTAATGAGCGGGCCTGGGAGTTTGGTGGCGAGTCTGTCCGCAAACAAGATCTGATCCGTTGGGGATTGCTGTACAAAAAAATTGAAGATATGAAAATGGCGCTTTGCCTCATGTACGACCAAAGTAAACCAGTGAAGATATTTGATAAAAGCTATCAGCCTGCTCAATTTCCGTCTACGGTATATTTCCGTTATAAAGACGGTGAATATATTGACAGGACTTCCTTGAATTATTATGGTGATTTACCCGCTGCTCCGGGAGGCGATTATCAATCAGTCCGATGGTTTCCACAGGATGCTGCCAAGCCAGAAAAAACAGAATCAGGCAAAGTATACAATTATACGATATGGCCGATTAGAGCCCTATTGGCAGGAACTGGATTGATGGCTACATACAACTATTCAGCATTTCTGTCCACATTGAAATATGGTGCCGAAATTCAAGCTCAGCTCAATCAGTATAAAATGGGCAATAGTGTCTGCAATTATCGATACGTTTATCCGATCTATATCGATGATATCCGGGAAGCAAGAGGCTATCTGAGTAATGCCTATGGGTACTAACATCAAACATATGGTTTTATGAAAAAGATAATTTTAAATATCATCATGCCGCTGGCATTGGTTTTAAACCTATTCAGCTGCAAGAAGGCCAACGATTGGGAAGTCGATGCCTCACATCAACGGCTCTTTAAGTCCTTAAAGTTTGCTACTAGTATCGTTGGCGCAACTTCGGTGGAGATTGCCTACACCCAGACAGTTGCCGCGCAAAAATATATTTTTGAATTCAGTAAAGACAGTCTGCAATTTGCTGAAATTGTTAAAACAGTGGAAATATTGGCCGATACATTAACTCCATTTGCGCCATCCACTATTCCGGCCCGGGTCGAATACCGTACCTTATTTGACGATCTGGAGGGACTGACGGGTTACTCGGTCAGAATGAAGGGACTAAATACTGAAACCGGTGATGAATCCAACTATTTGCAATTGTATTTTAAGACAGCTGCGGAACAGCTATTCAACAAATGGACCCTTGGAGTAACTGAAATTGAACTCTACTGGCCTGCGACAGATCGCGTCACCCATGTCAGTGTTTTTGATGCGGAGAAAAATACTGAATTGCAGAAAATACCCTTATCCGCGGCCAATAAAGCAGAAGGTCACATCAAAATTGAAGGGTTACAAGCGGGTACAAACTATCGAGTGGCAATTTTTAATGAGCAAAATGAGCGAGGTGCAAAGCTATTAAAAACCTTGGGACTGGCTGGTGGTGAAATGATAACAGTAAATCCGGGAGATGATATTCCAACATTGGTCAGTTCAGCAATTGCCCGTGGAAAAACCAATATTGTGTTGGTATTTGCCGGGGGCAAAACGTATGATTTGGCTAATGTAGTGATTCCTGCGGGGATCAGTAACCTAAATCTAACGGGTATCCCAGATGCCAATGGCAATAAGCCCAAGTTAAATCTTATGGGACTACAGTTCACTGACTTGATCTTGGGCGAGGTGCTGTTTGAAAACCTCTCAATTCATGCCAACGGAAGCCCTTTTCTAATATCTCAGGATAAAAATGGCGCGAGCGTAATTGCTTACACTTTTAAAAATTGTTATATCGAAAGGTTTGGTAGCGGAGTAGTTCGTCTTAATAACGCGGTTACTGTAGCAGGAATAAATTTTGACAATTGTGTGGTTGATAAAATTGGCGGATATGGTGTAGTCAATATCGGAGGCAGTACCGCAAGTGTCGATTCCATCTCCATAACCAACAGTACCTTTACCGATTTGACGACGCAGTTGATGGACGTCCGTGTTGCTGTTGGAAAAATTGTAGTTGGGAATTGCACCTTTTACAATCAAAATTCGGCCATGTCCCAATTGCTACGCTTTGATACAGCACGATTGCCTTTGGCCTTTGTCGGTAGCAACAACATTATTTCAGGGATGAACGGCGGCGGTCGTTTAAATGCAACCAGCTATGATCATGCTAGTTTTGGTCTCAAAATTTCATTTGCCGGAAGCTATCGGACAAATGAATTGCAGATAGAAAGAGCATCAAGAGATTTCTCGGAGATCACCGTCTTCAGCGGCAGCGCGGATGACCTGTTTGTGGATCCGACCAATAAAGACTTCCGCATTAAAGCGGGCAACGGGTTTGGTGGACGCGGTACCGCCGGAGATCCACGTTGGTTTGAATAGGTAAAGAATAGTCCATGACATATATCCGATGGAATCCGAAACTGGATGCTATCGGATATATGTCATGGGCAAATAGATGCAAAAAAAGAATATGAAGAAATTAATATGGAGTGGGATGCTGTGTCTAATGACTTGGCCAATACTCTATGCGCAGCATATTGCAGCCTTTCCTGGTGCTGAAGGTGGTGGTATGTATACAACGGGAGGTCGTGCCGGTGCGGTCTATTATGTTAACACTTTGGTTGACGAAGACCGTGGCGATGCCAAAACGAAAGAAGGTTCGTTACGCTGGTGTCTTCGGCAAGATGGAGCGAAAACGATTTTATTTAAGGTAGGTGGGACAATATGGCTTCAGCAGCGATTGTCAATAGACAAGGGGAATTTGACTATAGCAGGTCAATCAGCTCCCGGCGGCGGGATCACGTTGGCCGGTAATCCTGTATCCGTTGATGCTGATAATTTGATCATCCGTTTCATCCGCTTCCGAATGGGAGACCTGCAACTCGTTGGCCGGGAATCTGATGGTGCAGATGCCCTTGGTGGCCGTCAAAGGCAGCATATCATAGTTGACCATTGTTCGATCAGTTGGAGTACTGATGAATGTGCTTCCTTCTATGACAATAAAAATTTCACGATGCAATGGTGTATTGTTTCGGAAAGTCTCCGTCTCTCGGGGCATTCCAAGGGACCGCATGGCTATGGGGCGATATGGGGTGGGGTACAAGCTACCTTTCATCATAATCTCTTAGCGCATCATGATAGTAGGACCCCTCGATTGGGGCCCGGTGCACGCTATGCTGGACAGGATACGACCGATATACGTAATAATGTAATATACAATTGGAACGGGAACGGAGCGTATGGTGGCGAAGCCATGTGTGTTAACATTGTTAATAACTTTTATAAACCTGGACCTGCCACGGGCAAAAATATAAAGGATAGAATTATAGCTATTAATGCGAAAACAGAAGAACAACCCTTCCCGAGCATCAAAGATGTATGGGGGAAATACTTTGTAAATGGAAATCTACTGGCTCACAACCCCAGGATTTCTTCAGATAATTGGCAAGGGGTGCGTATCGTGGGCGAGCAAACACAAGCGGGAATCAGATTGGACAAGGAGATACCTGTGCAGGGAACTATTCGTACCCATGATGCACAGACCGCCTATGAGAAAGTATTGACCTACGGCGGAAACTGCTATGTACGTGATGCCGTAGATCAGCGGATCATCACCGAAACACGTAAAGGGACCGCTACTTTTCGGGGCAAGGGCATTCATAACGGCGAAGGAGGAAAATGGAAAAGTTTACAGTACCCGCGCAAAGGTTTGTTGGACTCACAGCAGGATACAAATCCAGATCCAGCTAATTCGTCTGGCGCATGGCCAATTTTGTCAGCCGGCGTTGCCGTCCAGGATAGTGACCGGGACGGTATACCAGATGGTTGGCTTGAGAAGCATTATCCCGGCAAAAAAGCCAAGGACCTGAATGAAGCAGGCTATACTTATTTAGAAGAATATCTCAATGAACTGGTGCTTCCCATTACGGAAGGGCAGATCTAAATGCTTTATGGGACAATCGTGTAATAGAATTAATAAAATAAAAATAGATGGTTAAGAAAATCGAAAAAAATGGCTTGGTGATAGTGAGTTTATGCATGATGCTCGGAATATGCAGTCAGATACAGGCTCAGTCAGTGGAAAGCCCATACCATTGGAATAACCTCCCCGAAGTGGAACTGCCTCAATTTCGAAAAGACACACTCAATATCGAGAAATTTGGCGCAAAAGGGGACGGTTATACTTTAAATACAAAGAGTATAAACGAAGCAATTTCTGCCAGTAGCAAAAGTGGTGGTGGTGTCGTTGTGGTGCCAGCAGGCTATTGGCTCTCGGGACCGATAACACTAAAAAGCAATGTAAACTTGCATTTGGATGAAAATGCGTTTCTACAGTTTACAGCTGATTTTGACGAGTATAAAATCGTAGCCGGTAATTACGAAGGAAAAGCGTCAGCACGGAATCAATCTCCGATAAGTGGTACGGAGCTTGAGAATGTCGGCATAACAGGAAAGGGGATCATAGATGGCAATGGAGATGCCTGGCGAATGGTCGGTAAAGGTGCATTGACTGAAAGCGAATGGAAAGCCAAAGTTGCGTCTGGCGGATTGGTCAGTGCAGACGGTAAAACTTGGTACCCAAGTGCAAAGACTAGGCTTGCACATGAGGAAAAACGGTCCGTCCTGTTGGCAGATGGCAAAACATTGGCTGATTTTGAAGCGATCAAAGACTATTTAAGGCCTAATTTGCTTGTTTTGACTAAGTGTAAAAAAGTGCTGCTTGAGGGTGTTACCTTTCAAAATTCGCCAGCTTGGAATTTGCATCCGGTCATGACACAGCATCTCACCATACGGGGTGTGAAAATCAAAAATCCGGATTATGCCCAAAACGGTGATGGTATTGACGTTGAATCCTGTGCCAATGTGCTGATCGAACATTGTATTTTGGACGTAGGTGACGATGCGATCTGCATAAAATCAGGTAAAGATGAAGAAGGTCGCAAACGGGGAATAGCAACCGAGCGGGTAATTATACGACATAATAAAGTGTACAAGGGGCATGGTGGTTTTGTGGTAGGTAGTGAGATGTCTGGCGGTGCACGGGATATTTTTGTCGAGAACTGCACCTTTATGGGGACGGACAAAGGACTTCGTTTCAAGACCACACGGGGCCGTGGCGGGATTGTGGAGAATATCCATATCCGCAATATCAATATGAATAATATTGTACAGGAAGCTATATATTTTGATATGTACTATTGGACAAAACCGCCTCAGGCAAATGAAGTACAACAAGTTCCGCCGGTAACTGTCGAAACACCCCAATTTCGGAATATTGCTATAGATGGGATTACGTGCAGGGGAGCTCAAGTAGGAATCTTTGTTCGGGGTTTGCCGGAGATGCCGGTACGGCAGATAAGCATGGTGAATTTAAATATAACGGCCAACAAGGCAGTTGAGTTGAAAGACGCAGCAGATATTACGCTGAAAAATGCGTTTCTACATTCAAAAAATGATGAAAGTGCAATCATTTATATTGAAAACGCCGCTGACCTACGATTTGAGGATTTGCGTTTTGACGGAAACCAGTCTCCCCAAGTGGAGGTAAATGGGCCGCATGCTACCAATATTATTTTTAATCAATCGAACATCGATAAACGAAAGTTGAACTTTAACCACGGCGCAAAGACGAATGCTGTTAAAATCAATTGACGTATGAAAATGTTAAACAGTTGGCACAGTGAATGGGAGCACTTATCATTGGGCTGTCGACTTAAATCTGAATACATATGAAAAAGTTGCTGACGATTTTATTGTCTTTGGTATTTCTCCTGGCATCTGCTCAAGAGCCGATACCATTGTATGGGAAAGTAAAGCCCAATAGCAAGGGGCAAAAGCTGTCGGATAGTATAACGAACGAACGTGTTTACCAGGTCGGTGAACCACGAATTATTCCTTTTCTTGTTTCCAAGGAAGAAAATTCAGGAAGTTCCGTACTGATTATTCCCGGTGGTGGTTATGCCCGACTGGCTTATATCATCAGCGGAACACAGTTGGCCAAATGGTTCAATACCATTGGTATTAATGCCTTTGTACTGATCCATCGCTTGCCACACTCACCTGATTTGATCAATAGGTCACTGGCACCCCTGCAGGATGCACAACGGGCCATCCGGTTAATCCGCGCTAAAGCTGCTGACTGGCATTTGGATCCCGATCGTGTTGGGGTAATGGGTAGTTCGGCGGGCGGGCATCTGGCAGCATCCTTAGCAAGCATCGAACAGCCTGTCCAGTCTTTGGGCGATAGTATAGATCAGTTAAGCAGTAAACCCAATTTCAGTATATTGGTGTCGCCGGTCATTACGATGGAGGGCGATTTTGCACATCGCGGGAGTGTGGAAAATCTCTTGGGAACAGTTGACGATCCATCTAAAAAAGAACTGTTCAGTATACAGAAGCAGGTGACCGGCACAACACCGCCGACATTTTTGGTTCACGCCCAAAATGATAAGACCGTTTCGGTGCAAAATAGCTTACTTTATTATCAGGCTTTACAAGCTCATCATATACCAGCCACACTACACATCTTTCCACAGGGAGGGCATGCCATTGCACTCGTCAACAATCCGGGATCTACCGCTATTTGGCCCGAGATATGTGTGGCTTGGCTACAAGAAATTCAAATGATCAAACCATAATCTAGCAATATGAAGATAAAACACCTTATTTTTTCTATTGTCCTATTCTTGTCCTGGCAGTTCGGGGCATCCCAAGAATTGAAATTGACTTACGATAAAGCAGCTGCAAACTGGAATGAAGCATTACCTTTGGGAAATGGCCGCATCGGCGCCATGGTATATGGTGGAGTTGACAAAGAGGAGATCCAGCTGAATGAGGAGACGATCTGGGCAGGAGGTCCGGGGAATAATGTACCTAAAGGCAAATACGATGATATTGTGAAGATACGTCAACTTTTAGTCGAGGGGAAGAATAAAGAAGCACAAGATCTGTCAAATCTGGCATTTCCCCGGGCAGCACCCGAAGGACTTGATTATGGGATGCCCTATCAGACTTTCGGTAGTCTGTTGCTTGGATTTCCGGCACATCATAGCCCTGTCCATTATCAACGGGAGCTGAATTTGAATAAAGCAATAGCGACTGTTTCTTATAATGTCGATGGTGTCAACTACCGTAGAGAAATGTTTACCTCGCTAGTTGATAGTGTGCTATTAATCCGTATCACTGCCGATAAGGAGAAAAGTATTTCGATGGATCTAAACTGGAAGAGTCCCCATCAGGATGCCCGCATTGGTCAAAAGAATGGAGCACTTTTTCTCCGTGGAAAAGGAGGGCAAGTTGATGCCAAAGAAGGGCAGGTAGCTTTCTATGGATTTGTTTATCCGCAGGTTAAAGGTGGCCAAATTAACCATCTTGACCGACAAATTATCATTAAAGATGCAGACGAAGTAATACTTTACGTATCTATTGGGACAAATTTTAAAAATTACCATGATCTCTCCATCGACCCTGAACAAAAAGCGGCCCGGGTTTTTGAACAAGCCAAGAGAATCAGTTATGCAAAAGCAGTAGAAAATCATGTGAGGAAATACCAAAAGTATTTTAATCGGGTTAAATTGGATCTCGGAAACAATGCACAGGCCAAAAAAACAACAGATGTACGTATCCGCGAGTTTGCGACAAACTTTGATCCGCAGCTGGTTGCTCTTTATTTTCAGTTTGGCCGTTATTTGCTTATTTCATCTTCACAACCCGGAGGGCAACCCGCCAACTTACAGGGAATTTGGAATGCTAAACTTTCTCCGCCCTGGGATAGTAAATATACTATAAATATCAATACTGAGATGAACTATTGGCCAGCGGAGGTCGGGAATCTGAGCGAAATGCATGAACCACTTTTTAGCATGTTAAAGGACCTGTCAATTACCGGACAGGAGAGCGCTCGGGAAATGTACCGGGCCCGGGGATGGAATGCCCACCATAACACCGATCTATGGCGTATCACAGGAGTAGTAGATGGCGGTTTCTACGGAATGTGGCCTATGGGGGGAGCTTGGCTGAGTCAACACATCTGGCAACACTACCTGTATCATGGTGATAAGCAGTTTTTGAGAGATTACTACGATGTGCTGAAGGGGGCAGCCTTATTTTACCTGGATGTTTTAACGAAGGATCCTTCTGGAAAATGGTTGGTTGTGAGCCCTTCGATCAGTCCGGAAAATAGTTATGAACCGGGGAGTGTAGGGGTCTCGGCAGGTACGACAATGGATAACCAGCTACTATTTGATGTCTTTAACAATTTTATTCATGCATCCACCTTTCTGGAGGACGATGCCGTTTTACGTGACTCGGTGAGACGGTGCCTGAAGCAGTTGCCGCCAATGCAAATAGGGCAGCATGGCCAGCTGCAGGAGTGGCTCAAAGATCTGGATAGAACAAATGATCATCACCGTCATATATCCCATTTGTATGGACTGTTTCCGTCAGGGCAAATATCACCTTTTCGTAATCCTGATCTCGCCCAGGCAGCCAAAAATTCATTGATCTATCGTGGCGACAAGTCAACAGGTTGGTCAATGGGCTGGAAAGTGAATTGGTGGGCTCGATTATTGGACGGTAATCGGTCATATAAATTGATCAAAGATCAATTAAGTCCAGCTCCTGAAGAACAGCAGGGACAAAACGGGGGAACATACCCCAATCTCTTGGATGCTCATCCTCCTTTTCAGATTGATGGCAATTTTGGCTGTACATCAGGCATTGCCGAAATGTTGTTGCAATCCTATGACGGAAGTATATTTTTGTTGCCCGCGTGGCCTGATGAATTATCGAGTGGGGAGGTAAAAGGCTTGGCGGCCCGGGGTGGATTTATCATCGATATGAGTTGGAAAGAGGGAAAGTTGACCGCATTAAAGGTGCTGTCAACCCTAGGTGGGAATTGCCGGATCCGTGTTAGTCATAACACCCAACTTTCTTGGCAAGGAAAACCGCTGCAAAAAGCCAATGGAGAAAATACAAATGCCTTTTTTGCAGTCGATGAAATCAAAAAGCCATTGATAAAAACAAAAAAAGGGATGTTAGAGATTCCTCGGACGGTGCTGTATGATATCTCGACTAGCAAAGGTGGGGCCTATGAATTTGCCGTTCAATAATGAGGTATGTTAACCGTGCGATGTTTCATGAAATTCACACAGAAAATCATTGACGGACAATGTGATGGGGAATCAACTTTGTAAGAATACACTTACCAGAATTTTTTTATCGGGAACGATTGCGTGAAAAATTGTTTACAATAGAAATAAAATATGCTAATTTCAGTGTTAATGCAAGCGGTTGCTTCACTTCCTTTTGCAATAGAATAACCAATTGAAGTAAACTCTATATATATAAAATTTATGTCAAATACATGGAGAAATGTCTGGAAATATTCCTCATTGGTGGTTTATCTCGCCTGCGGCGAATCATCATCGACATTTGGACAAAATTATCATTCTCAGGTGTGGAATCCTGACCTGGGAAATGGAAAATTCAAAAACCCGATCATCAATGCCGATTATTCTGACCCGGATGCGATCCGTGTTGGTGAAGATTATTATATGACCGCATCGAGCTTTAACCACAGTCCGGGATTACCGATTTTACATTCGAAAGATATGATCAACTGGACGATTATTGGTCATGCATTGCCGCGGCAGATCCCTGAATCCGTGTTTAGCAAAGTGCAGCACGGTGGTGGGGTATGGGCACCTTCGATACGGTATCACAACGATGAGTTCTACATTTATTATCCAGATCCGGATTATGGGATCTATCAGATCAGAACGAAGGATATCCGTGGACCATGGTCTGCACCTACGTTGGTATTCGAGGGAAAAGGCCTGATCGATCCCTGTCCTTTTTGGGATGAGGATGGGCGTGCATATCTGGCCTATGCCTATGCTGGCAGCCGCGCAGGGCTAAAGAGCGTGATTGGTATAGCCAGGATGAATGCCGAGGGCAACAGTGTATTGGACCGGGGAACCATTGTCTATGACGGGCATGAACTGGATCCTACGATTGAAGGGCCCAAGGTATATAAGCGAAATGGGTATTATTATTTGTTTGCTCCGGCAGGTGGTGTCGCAACAGGCTGGCAATTGATTCTACGCTCGAAAAATATCTATGGCCCATATGAACGCAAGGTCGCCATGGCCCAGAATAAGTCTACCGTCAATGGACCCCATCAGGGGGCCTGGGTGGATACACCTACTGGTGAGGATTGGTTCTTCCACTTTCAGGATAAGGAAGCCATGGGACGAGTCGTCCATTTACAACCTATGGTTTGGAACGCTGACTGGCCTGTCATCGGAGAGGACAAAGATGGGGATGGAATAGGGACACCCGTGATGAGTTATAAAAAACCGAATGTGGGAACCTCGGTACATCCCCCGACCAACCCGCAGGAGTCAGACGAGTTTGATACACCACACCTGGGATTACAGTGGCAATGGCAGGCCAATCCGGACGGTACTTGGCTTATGCCCTCCCAAGACGGAAAGCTTCGGCTTTATAGCCAACAGCTCCCTGAAGGAAGTAAGAATCTGATGGCAGCCCCCAATATACTCACGCAGAAATTTCCGGGCGATGATTTCACTGCGACAACAAAAATACGGCTACGCCCCAATGAAAAGGATCTAGGTGAAAAAGCCGGTCTTGTGGTGGTGGGAGAAGCTTATAGCCAATTGTTTATCCGCAAGGAAAAGGGCAGTTTCCAACTTTATTATGGCAGCTGTACAGGGGCCTATTCTGGGACCGAAGAGCAGGTCAGGCTCATAGGTACGCTGCCGGAAGATTTTGTCTACCTTCGTGTACAAGTCAAAAATGGAAAGACCTGCAGTTGGGCTTATAGCTTGGATGGTAAAAAATATACAGTCGTGGAAAATGGCTTCCAGGCAAAACCGGGCAAATGGATCGGCGCCACATTAGGACTTTATGCCAGCCGCGAGAAGCATATCAATGATAGTGGCTATGCAGAAGTGGATTGGTTTCGCATAGAGAAATAAAACAGTTTGGGCCATGCTGTTACGATTAAAAAGCCATGAAATTACTGCAATACGTTGATTTATGAACCACGTTTTTTAACTAAACAAGTTAAATAATGTAATTATTTACTGCTTATGAAAAGAATAGATATGATAAAAGTCTTGGCAGCCTACCTACTTGTCAGCCTGCTGTTATTGGGTTCGGAATTACGGGCGGCCAGTCCGGAAGTGATTACTGTAGACCAACAAGGGAAAGGAGACTTTACAAGCATACAGGCTGCAGTTAATGCCGTGCGAGCTTTCCGGGGGCATTATGCTGTCCGGATTTGGATCCGTAAAGGGACCTACCATGAGAAAGTGGTCATTCCCGCTTACCTGGAAAATATTCAGCTGGTGGGTGAGGATGCTGTCAGTACGAAGATTGTCTTTGATGATTATGCTGGTAAGGTCGCCAGCTGTCCAGATGAGACAGGGCAGACGAAGCTTGGAACGTTCAGCAGTTATACCCTGCTGGTGCGTGCCAGCAGGGTACTCATTAAGGATTTGACCATTGAAAATGCTGCCGGACCTGTAGGCCAGGCTGTGGCCCTGCACTTGGAAGGTGACCAGATCGCCTTAGTAAACTGTCATCTTATGGGCTTTCAGGACACTTTGTACCTTGGAAAGAGCAGTGGCAGGAGTTATTTTTCCAATTGTAACATCAGCGGGACAACAGATTTTATTTTTGGTCCCGGGACCGCTTTTTTTGCGGCATGTAAGCTGATCTCATTGCGAAATTCGTATGTCACCGCAGCTTCCACAGCGCAGGGACAACGTTATGGTTATGTATTTGATCGCTGTGATTTTGTGGCCGCTGACGAATCTGTCAATAAGGTGTTTTTGGGGCGGCCATGGCGACCTTATGCCAAGACGGTACTTGTCGATTGCCATTTGGGGGGCCATATTGTGCCTGAGGGCTGGAATGAATGGAAGGGCGACAAGATGTTTCCTGATAAGGATAAGACCGTGTTCTATGCTGAACTGGGGTCAAAAGGAGCAGGTGCGGCGGATCTCGCCCGGCGGGTGACCTGGTCCCATCAGCTGTCTGCTAATAAACGCAGTATGTATAGTCTTGATAAAGTTATGGACGATTGGAACGTTAAATTGATGCTCAATGAAATGGAAAAATAATAGAGGTCATTACTGGCGGCTTAGTTCTATTTTTATACTTCTTTTTTACGGTGGTACGCTGTGGGCACAGCATAAGGCTATTCCACGGGATACGACGTATAATACCATGCGTGTATGGCGGCAGATTAAGAAAAACTACCCACAAGCGAGACCTGCGGTGGACAGTACAGGAGCGGAGCTCAGGGTAATCCGCAACGTCGTATATGCGCATCTACCCCACACAGATTTTGGGCCACGTGATTTGCACCTGGATATTATCCGACCCGATGATAAATTAAAGCGTGCCGCGGTGCTGTGGATCCATGGTGGTGGCTGGCGTTCGGGCCACAAGGAAATGGATATGCCCATAGCTCAACTGTTGGCCAGAAAAGGCTATGTTTGTATTCCAGTGGAGCATCAATTGTCTTTGGAAGCGAAGTACCCTCAAGCGGTACTCAACATCAAATCGGCGATTATATGGGTCAAAGAACATGCTGAACGATATGGTATAGACAGCAGCAGAATCGTTGTGGCAGGGAGTTCAGCAGGAGGGCAATTGGCAAGTTTGGTCGGATTGACAGGAGGAGTGGACCGTTTTGAACCCCGGGTCGAATCTAAAGCGAGTACGCATGTACAGGCTATAGTGGATCTGGATGGTGTGGTAGACTTCTTGGCCCCCCTTTCGCTCAATCTGGAACGTAAGGCCGACTCCCCGGATGCCTTTTGGTTGGGTGGAACCTTCGCCGAAAAGCCGCTTGTCTGGAAGGAAGCATCACCCATATTCTGGGCCAGAGAGGACCGGCCGGTTCCCATGCTTTTTATCAATAGCGGATTTCCGAGGTTTCATGCAGGCCAGGATGAACTCGTCGGCATGCTGAAGCGCTGGGGAACGCCCCATGAAGTGCATTGCATTGATGTAAATGTACATCCCTTTTGGCTTTTTCACCCTTGGGTAGATCGCTGTGTCGACATGATCGACCAGTTTTTGAAGCACATACAGTTAAAAGAAAAAGTCCATTAAAAAAGTAAAGCTACTTTACTGGGATATTGCGAGTCAGCTGAGTTTCGCTTCACTTGTTAGGTTGCCTTTGTCCATGCCTAAGTCATTATTTATGCTTAGCATTCGTTCGAAAGGACTGGCCAATTTTTCAAAGGACAGTCCCTTCGTTTCGTTATATATCTGAATAATCTGTTGGCCTACAAAGGATAGTTACGTTTTTAGAAACATTATTCTGGAATTGCGGCAGCTCAGCCATTGGTTTATACAAAGGTCCAAAAGCTTTCCAATGTGCTTCACGTTCTGTCATGTTTTCGAAAGTCGTCAAATAAATTAAATTAGGCATTGTACTCCCTGCAATAACTTGACCATAAAAAACGGCATTAAAATTTAGTTTTTTGAAGATATCGATCTCACCATTATTAAACATGGAAATTTTATTTGCAGCTAACTTTTCCGTTGGACCTTCATAGCTCCTCAATTCGTAAACACGTTCACTTTTATCGGTGCTTAATTTTGGAAGGGAAAGCAATGGCATCCCGTCAAAGGCTTTCATCAAAATCGTTTCAATCCTAGCATATGGCGGGTGGTTATGTGCGGCATCCAAGTACTCCTTTCCCGACTCTAAATACCGTTTATCTTTTAAGATATCTACATCAAGACTTGCATATTTTTCAAGATTTGGCGATGAACTGAATACATAAACCAATTTATCTGCTTTGTCCTTATTGTCAATCGGTTTGAAAACACCAATTTCTTTAAAGCCTAATTTGTGCATCGCCGGCAGGTAGGCTTTTTCAAGAAAACGATCGATGACCTCTTCTTGGTCTGTGGTCTGGAAGTGATAAACTTTCAATTGAAAATAAGTAGTTGCTGCGCGGGCAAAACAGCTGGATTGACTACTGATAAAAATAAATAGGATTAATATCCAATGTCCCGGATTCATAGATCTGACCATGTGTAATATTTAGTGTTATAGATTTAGATTATTATCGCCAACCGTCAATTTGCTTCAACAATATCCTGTAGTGCTCTGAATAAATTTAACGGATATTCGGCCAATCTGTTGCAGAGGTATAGGTACCATTCCTGACCATACACGAAATACAGTTTTGTGGGATAACCCTCATTTCTCAATTGGGCCAACTGTTCTGTTTGGATACCAAATAAACTTTCAAATTCATACGATTCCTTTTTAGGACCTAGTCGGTCTATAAGTTTTTTAACTTCCTGCTGAATTTCGTGATGATGCGTTGCGATGGAACATAGGTGACCTCTTGAAAACAACTGTTCGACATAATAGAGATACCGTTCATTGAGTTCCTGTCCTCTCGGCAGGGATAAACCTTTGGCTGTTTCAAAAGCCCCTTTGACGATCCGGATACGTCCCCTTTCCTTGCATATGGCCTCAAAATCATCTGCGGTACGATGGAGGTAAGCCTGCAGCGTAATGGAAAGATTTGAGAATTCTTTAGAGCCCTTCTGATAGAGTTTTAATATCCGGTCAGTTCTTTCAGTCCCCTCAGCACTGATGATCACTTCCTTGTCATTCGCTATTTCGCATATTTTTGAAAGGTTTTCATAACAGAGGTTTTCAGAGATTTCCAGTCCAATGTGCGAGAGGTCGAGTGAAATCGTTGAATTGAGTTTTTTTTGATTTATTGCGTTACAAATATTTAAAAACTCATCTGTCGCTTTAATCGCTTCCTGAACGGATCGCGTGCTTTCTCCCATGTACTCGATCGAACATTTAAAGCCTTCATCATTTGAAGTCTGTACTTTTTTTAGCGTTTCCGTAAGGTTTTCTCCTCCGATATAGCGATCTGCGGCTTTCTTCATCAGCTTATAGAGTGCTTCATTATTCAAAACATAAGCTTTGGCATCTTCATTTAATGCAGCCTTCCTTAGTGCTTCAGCACCGGCTGTTAATAACTGTTCCATTTGGCAATCTTAAAATTTACAATGCAAAATACATAAATTATGTTACGTCAACATATACTGCTTAATATTTATTCATATGTTCTCCAGCTATGGGGTAACCTGTTTTCAACCTTTTACGCTTAAAAACTCATATTTTCGAACATATTATTCTTATTGGAATGTTACTTCCCTTGTCTATTGTTTAATCCAATAAAAAGTTTTTGAAAAAATGCCTTTATGGGCTACAATTTTCAGCTTTTTTCCCATCAGGTACATTTCACAGTTGCCCTTTTGGCCTGTATCGTGATTTTCCACTGTCCCTTTCCATTCATTTTTTTCAAAACGCACATTATAGAGTGTAGGACGACCTTTGGGATCGGTACCGACGAATTTTCCGTTTTTATTGGAGATGCTGATAATGAATCCTTCCTCAGTTTTCCATTTACCTACAAAATTATCGTTTGCGGACTGGGCAATGCTGATCATTGTCATGAACATGATGGCAAGGGATGACAGTATTTTCTTCATATTTTATTATTTAATGATGTGATACTGCAAAGCAAATTAAAATAATCAGTAGTATTTTTAATATTTCTTAAAAAATGGAATCACTTATTTGCCTGCCCGTATCACGCTTAGTGTTTGCTGCGTAATGCCCAGATAGGATGCAATATGTCCCAGGGGAGCTCTTTGCAATATGCCGGGAAATTTGTCGAGCAGGTTTTTATAGCGTTGTTCGGCAGATTGAAATTGCAAAGCAAGAATCTTATCTGATAACATACTGACTACTTGCAGCGATACCTGCAGCCGGTAGTCTCTAAAAGCAGGGATACAGTTACAGAGCTCATCGAGTTTGCTGTAAGGGATGATACGCAAATCGGTTTTTTCCAAAGCCTGTTTGCCATAGGGATGGGGGCGGTTAAAAAAAACACTTTCAAAAGATACCAAGAAATTACTCTCATTGAAAAAATAATGGGTGATATCTTTTCCATCTAAGTTATAAAAAGCACGTAATAGTCCTTTTTCAATGAAATAAACATTTTGGTGATGATTATCGGGCTGTGTCAATATGGTACCTTTCGCAAAAGTTTTCCTAGTAAAAGCGTTGTCGATGGCTTCACATTCAGCCCTATTTAATTTTGTTTGCGTAAGTAGATAAGGTATGAGTTCCATTTGGTTCAAATGTACATTAAATCAATGGTTCCGTGGCCCGGGATAATTAGTCTCGTCATTAATTTGGAAAATGCTAAATTACTCGTTAAATAAATAGAATGCATTATTCGGATCTTTGGGTTTCCACCCATGTTTTGTATCGATTTTATCTTCGTAATAAAATTTCATGGTAATGCTTTCGGGGGTATAACTGTTGGGAACGGTAATTAAATTTAGGAGGCTATCTTTGCCATGCTCACCAAATACTTCGTAAGAAATATGCTCATTACTAAGATATACGCGAAATTCTTCAAGAATCTTTAATTCCTTTTGATTAGATTGCGCAGTTGTCAGCTCCTTCCAGTATCTATTAATAGATTCGTTCTTATCACCAGTTGAGGTGCACCCAATTATGAGCGCTAAAATACAAGTCAATATGATTATCCGTTTCATAGAACAATTTTAATTTTCCTAGCATTATTGGGGAGTTGACAAAGTTAAAAATCTGTATCGAAAAAACCGATTTATGTAAGACCGTTGTATTCCACTGCTCTCATGCTAAATCGCACTTTCCGTTCTTTAATTATCATACCAATATACAAAAAGATAATTGAGACATCAATGGTTTTTGCACGTTGACAATCTGTTTACAATATAAAGAAAGCCCGGCTTGGATAAACCAGCCGGGCTTTGATTCCTGTTGTTTTCAATAGGAAATTTCTAGTCAAATAGGGATTATATAATGACTACTTAAGAGAATTTTTAAGCCTCTTATTTATCTTGGATACAACGTACCGGATAACCAGCAGTTTTAAGATAATTCGATGTATCCCAAGAACTTTGGAATCCACGTCCCTGTAACGCATAATTATTGCCGCCGACTGCAGTGTTTAGCCAATAAATTGCGGAGCTTTGGCGGATAAGCTGGGCTCCTGTTGTCGGGTTTCTGTGACCATTTGCAGGAAAGCTTAATTTAATATCACTGCTTTTTTTACTGGTCATAATATGCGCGGCTGTAAAGTCAGATAATCCAACTGTAATGTTACCAGTAAAAGTAGTCCAGTTTCCAATCGAGGTATGGCGGGTATAAGTTCCTAAACGGGTATATTCAGCTTGACTAGGTACTCTATCTCCTGTACCACATGGATCCAATGCTGCTTTCACAGGAGCAGCTGCGGTACCATTATTCCAGGAACCGTCCGGAGCAGATGTTGTATTCCATCCTGCGATAGCGCCATCGCCACTGTAAGCATTTGCTACTGCAGCCTGACGGCCCCATTGGTAGTAATTACCATATAGTGCCTGTACAGAAGGAACGGCATCAGGATTATTGGTTGCTGGGTTTACATCGACCACACCAAGGTTATAGCGGTCCCAACGATAACCGGCGATGACAGCATAGCGTGCATCAGCAGCAGCAGGGGTTCTGGTGACATTGGACGCATTGACAAAGCGGTCGCTGTTGAAACGTAATTTCATGGTGTAGGAAAAGCCCGGTTTTAAGCCTAGACCCGCATTTGAAAAATTAAAGTTTACCGCTTGCGCATTGACATCATGACCGATTTTGATCTGACCGCTTGGTATTGTTAATGCAATTGAAAAATTGGTCGACTGACTCTGGTTGACGATAAAAGTCCGTGCTGTTGCATTTAGATTTGAAACAGGGGGTACATTTATCGCATTGGTAGCGGATAGGGTTTCACCGGTACTCAGGTCAACAGTTGGGTTAGCGAAAGGTGAAACCCATTCAGCTTGTACCGGAACCTCCGAAAGGTAACCTCCTTTTACATAGTTTGCGGTACCAAATGTACCTGTCGCATCGCTATTGTCGACAAGCAGGGTCACACGGGTAAACATGTGCTGCAATGGTGTCGTCAACGGAGTCGGAGTATTGTTGCCGAGTATGGTGACATCTTTTTCGATGGCATACATGAAGTCCGCTCCATTTTCAGCATAGCTTGTAAAAGCGAAATTCACCTGACCTGCCGTATATAGATTTGTTGTTGGGGCAGCAGGAGGGGCAGTAGTCGTAGACCCCAATGAATAGATCACAAAGGTATATTTATTACCCGCGATCAATTTATCCCCAAAGAATACCTGGGTTGAATCCGAAGCATCGCCAACGGCCTGGTCGATGTAGGTACCGTCCGTTTCATAGGCCACTACCCGATAGGTTACCGGACCTCTCAATGACAGCAATTTCGTTGCGGCCTTTTTACCGGTAGAAGCTTTAAGCCCGCTGTTACTTGGGGTATTTTCGGTCAGTTCTGCGGTAATGCTAAACGGTCCCGACTGAATTTCTTTTGTTATCGTTAAAGGTTCGGTTGCGCCAGCCTTTGCCGAAGCTTTCGCCATAGATATATTATCTCCGCCGAATTGGGCTTCAGTTAAAGCCAATTTTATCCCTTTATTCACTTCAATAGTATTTTCACCTTTTTCCTTGCTACAGGAAACGGCAATTGCTAGAAAGACAATTAAAGCCAGTTTTGTCTTTATAATCTGATGCATTTTTTTCATAATTGTTTTAAATAATTTTTGATTAGTTCCACCATTCACCGCTACTCGGATCTTGGGTTTCTGATCCGCCGCTATTCCAGTCTGTTTCATTGACGCCGGAGCCTCCTCCGGGTTGGGCTGACCCTGCCGAGCCTGCAGCCACACCTTCTTCCATCATCACCTGTAACCGCTCGATTACGGGTGTCACGTAGATCTCTTTTTCAGTTTTCTTTTTCATGTTCATTTTTATTATTTGGTTTATATTCGACATTTACTGAAACATGATACCCTGTTTAATCATGGATTAAAACCGTTGTATTCTGTTGATAAATGTTTTTTTTGAGCATAGATTTTATTTGTTAGTACTTTTCGTGATAACCTAAATTTAATGCTGTATGTTAATTTCTATTTCATTTAAATAATTAGTCAATATATCGCGTTCTTATTAACTGAAATATGGCTATCGTACCTAAAAAATATTGTACTCTTTTTGAATGGATAGATGAAGTTTGACAAAAAGAGATAATATTAAAATTACTTTAGCATTTCAGCTGTCGTACATTATGATGTAGACCTATAAACGAGTTTTTAGTTTTGTTATTTGTTTAATAGACAATAGATTATTTTAGTTATTAAGTGGTTTGTAAGCAATAATATTTAGCAATGTTACAAAAGAATATGTGGAGTTTGGGCTGAAAATATCGACAGAACGGCAATAAAATTTATAATGTAGGTGTTCAGCTACGGGCGGTCTTTTCAAACAGCGGAATTTTCTATTTTAGCACACTTCTCAATTTGTGGAGAGGTGACTTCAACTATTAAGGGCGTAAAATACTCGGTTTGTTTTGAAATCATATTCATAGAGAAACGGATTTCGTTTTCCTGAATATGTCGACGATTGACTATTTTTGGAAGACCTAGAAAGAAAGCTCCGGCCGCTACCTGAATAGAGCTTGCAGTAGGATAGACCTTCCGGTGCCATTTGAACCGAAGATTGCGTTGAATGAGGAATTTAAGGGAGAAATTGTTCGCCTTGAAATTCTTAAAATTCTTCATGCATAAATTATTAATGAATGTAATCGGTGGCAATCGTGCTGTAGGGCGGGAGACAGTTGGAAATCGGCCCGGGGCTACGACCCGATAGGTTACCGCGCTTCTCAGGGACAATCGGGATGTTGCGGTTTTCATAACGCAATATATATCGCCTTGATATATCGCACTCTTTGCAACAAAAATAGTGGGAAGAAGTGTGAGGAATGGATGTGCCCGAAGAGGCGGATCGGATGCTTGGCTAAATGAAAAGCCCCGTCTACGCATTGGTTGACCTGTTTCACACATTGTTGATTTTTCCTTGTCCTACAGGAAATATATTTGAACAGTAATTATAAACAAATAAGACCAATGAACGTAGTAAAGACATTAGTGATGGTCAATCTGGGATTGATCATGTTATTTTCCTGTAAAAAAGGGGATACCGGTCAACCGGGACAGCAAGGGCCTAAAGGTGATCAGGGCACTACCGGTATGCAAGGGGAAAAAGGTGCCGACGGAGCAACAATTTTTAGCGGGACTACTGTTCCCGGCGCTACACTGGAAAAATGGTGACTATTATATCCGAAAAAATACTTCTGAGATGTACGGTCCCAAAACTGATGCCGGCTGGGGGGCAGCTACCTCGTTTCGAGGTGCCGCAGGTACAAATGGTACCAATGGAACCAACGGTGCCGCAGGAACGAAAATATTAAGCGGAACCGCAATACCTGCGGTATCACTCGGTGCCGTGGGTGATTTCTATTTTAAAACCGATACCTATCAGCTTTTTGGACCCAAAACAGCTTCCGGCTGGGGAGCGGGGATTAATCTAAAGGGAGCTACGGGTGCGGCAAATGTCATCTATAGTGGCTGGCAATATGCCAAGGATGTTAATAAGGATTCTGTAATTGATGCTACATCCTGCAGGTTAGGCCACCTCCCTGCAAATGGATTGACAAAAATTTACCTCAAGAGTAGTGCTATATTAGTTTATATGGATTATGGAGGGGGAGTATTTGCCCTGCCTTACACTTCTACCGTCGGAGGAAGACCCAATACCATTTCATTCGTGTCAAAGATCAATCAGATCATCATCTATCGTTTTACACATGATGGAACCAATTTGAGCACTCTGAACCCATTTTTGAACTATCGCTATGTATTAATTCCCGGTGGAGTTATGGCTAGCCTTAAAAGAAAGGGTGTTGACTTAAATAACAACCAGGCCATAGAGTCAGCCCTGAAAGAGGAACAGTGATAATGGTATGGCAATCAAAAAAATAGCGTAAATTTATAAGGAGCTGTCATCGCTTACAACCTGTTGATGAAAATTTAATGTGATGATCAATCTCATGGGAAGGTTGTTTGGTATTTAATCTTGTGTTATGGCTAGAATTGTGGTCTTTATTTACTTGCTGCTAACTGCTTTCATCGCATTTGCCCAAGAACGATTGCCACAGCGGATCTATAATTTCAGCCATTTCACAAGTCGGGAAGGCCTGCCCAGCGATAAGATCAGGGACGCGGCAACGGATCCGGACGGCCTGCTCTGGATGGCCACCGCGCGGGGCCTCTGTTATTTTGACGGGAAAACATTCCACCCGGTCAGTTTTGACCAAAAAGGAGATTTTTCTTATGACCTGAGTAGCATCAGTATCGGTGAAGGCAACAAAATATGGGTCACGAGCTACAACAGGGGACTGCTGTGCTACGACAGAAGCAAACCATCGGATCTGGCCTGGACGAAATATGCTGCCAGCGTCAATCAGGGGGCACTCGTAAAACATGAACTCTATGCCGTTCATGAATCAGCGGGCAAAGTTTACTTTGGCGGACAGGAGACAGATCTCCAGATGCTGGATTTGGCATCGGGGCATATCACAGTTATAAAACTGGATAGAAAGGCTTGTATGACCATATTCCGTATCCATAAAGACCGACAGGGGCTACTGTGGATCGGCACGCGCTATCACGGGCTGTTTTCTTATGATCCCGGATCGAAGAAGATCGTTCATTATGGCTTGGCCAATCTGGGTGAAAATGCTGTCACGGCTGTATGTGATGTCGGCGGCAAGATATTTGCATCCTATTATAACTATAACCTGATCCATGTAGATCCTGCTCTCCGGGAAATTAAACAAAAAGATGTACTCGGCCTGGGGCCCAATGTATCACTTTATGATAACAATATCGATGAGGCCGCCTTTTTTCCGGAAGAGAATATCGTACTGGCAGCGCATAGAAATGGAAAACTATACCGCTATGGACTACAGGATAAGCATATCGAGGAAGTGGACTGGAACTTAAACGTACCTGATGGATCAGGAAAGCCGAACAGGATCAATCGCATAGTACCGGTCAGACGGGGGTATTTTATATGCTCCGACAATGGCCTTTATTATTATTCAAAAGAAATAAATCAGATAACGGATTTCATTTCCGGTGGACAGCAGCCCATCCATAGATTGATCAAGGTCAATGACAGCATCTGGTACCTGACAGCGGGGGGGATCGGCCAGCTTTCGGCTGATTTCCGAACCCGGATATCGGTATTTCCCCTGGCTAAACTGAGCGTCAGCCAGCTGATGGCATTGGATGGCAGGATCTATATCTCCACATTGGATCGAGGTATATTCGTGTTCGATACAACAAAAAAGACGCTCGGGCCTTTAAAGGTCGTCGGCAGCTCTTTCGGATTGGAACATGCCGACTGTAATCGTATCGTCGCCGATACGGTGGGCGGAAGACCGGTACTGTGGATAGGCTCATGGAGCGATGGATTGTATCGGTACGATATGCAGGCAAATAGCGTCGTACGGTATGACAAAACAAATGGCTTGATTGACCATAAAATAATTACTTTGGCAAAGGATGCCGCGGGCGCCCTCTGGATGGGTATGGACGGCTTTGGTGCGGTCAAGGTTGAAGACAAGCTCGGTATGAAGTTTATTCATTTTAAACATGGAAAATCACCTACGAGCCTGGCCGTAAATACCGTGTTTTCATTTCTGCTGGATGCTGATCGCAATTTTTGGTATAGCAGCAGTCAGCAAGGGATCGGGCAGATCACTGGATCGGCCGCCAATGTGCGTTTTCGACAGGTCAATGACCGGAACCGTTTTCCCCGTATTTATGCTTATGCTTTAAAAGATGATTTCAAAGGACGGATCTGGATGCGGACTCCGGACGGAATGACGATCTTCGATCCGGGGTATTCAACATTTGACCAGCTTGATCCGGGGCAGGGGGTTGTACCGCCTGACCGTTTCCATATTTACGACTTTTACCAGGATTCCGATAACTTAGTATGGACTACGGATAAAGGGCTGATCAAGGGATCGATCAAAGCGTTAAATGATAACCGGCGGGAAATAAAACCGATAATAAGTGCATTTAAGATCCTTAACCGCGATAATTCATATCGGTTAAGGACAGGGCGAATCTTGCTTCAGCCTCGTGAAAATACATTCTCTTTTCTTTTTTCCGCAGCGGAGATCATGAATGGTAAAAATTTGCGCTTCAGCTATAAACTCGAAGGGATTGATCGGGACTGGATTGATGCCGAGGACAGGCATGAGGCCGTATACAGTAATGTCCCCGGAGGCAATTACCGCTTTTTTCTCCGGGTGGAGGATCAGAACGGAAAATGGTCCACGCATCAGCTGGTTATTCCGCTTTCGGTGAAGCTGCTCTGGTATCAGGGGCTCTGGTTTAAAATAGGTTTGATCGCCTGTATTTTCCTTGCCGTAATCCTGATACTGCTTTATGGAATTGCGCATCAGAAGAAAATAAATCGGCTGCAGCATGAGTTCAGTCTGACCTTACAACAGGAGTTGAAGCAAAATGAGATCAAGATCCGGGAACAGGCAGAGGTACTGGAGGTGGAAAAGGAAAAGAAACTGGCTTCTGAGTTTAGGCAAAAACTATATGAAAGTGAGCTGAAAGCAATTCGGTCACAGATGAATCCCCATTTTATCTTTAATATATTAAACTCGATTGAGGCCTATGTCGTGGAAAATGATGCCCGCCATGCCAGCAAATTGATCCATAAATTTGCGACGTTAAGCCGTCTCGTATTGGAGAACTCTCAGTTTTCCATGGCTAGCATAGCTTCCGAGCTGCAATTGGTGAAGCTCTATCTGGAACTGGAGCAGGAACGTTTTGGGCAGACTTTTGACTATGTGATACATGTCGATGAGGATCTGATCAAAAGCAGCTATAGGATCCCCTCGATGCTGATACAGCCGCTGGTCGAAAATGCGGTGCATCATGGTGTCAGACATCTGAGTGGACGTAGGGGCAAGATCAGTATAAAAGCCACTAAAAAGGATAATAATTTGTGTATTGAAATTATGGACAACGGTGTCGGTTTTGATTTCGCTCCTAAACCTAATTTAAATCCTTTTAAAAGTGCCTCTTTCGGTATAATGGGGGTTGAGGATAGGCTGCGGATGATCAATAGCGAAAAATTGCCGAACTCCGCTTGGCTCGAAATTGACAAAAACCCGCAGGAGGAAGATTTTACGGTCAAGGTTTCGATGATGCTACCCCTCCTGAAAAATGTACAATAGAACTTGTCCTAAAAAGATGAACAGCATGCTGAAACAGTAAGCTGCTACATGTTTTCTGGAGAATCGCTTATGTGGTGTAGGTCGAAAAATTTTTTTTAGTAGATTTGAATGAATATTTTATCTACTTAAACTGAAAAACAAAAAACCGCGCATTACTAAATGAACTCCGATCAACAGATTTGGCAAATGTTTCAAGTAGGGCATGAACCTTCGTTCAAAATACTTTTTGAACGGTATAATCGCCTGTTGTTCAATTATGGATTTAAGTTTACGCAGGATGAAGATATCATTGAAGACAGTATTCAGGAACTATTTGTCAAGTTGTGGTGCAACAAAGACAATTTAAGTTCGGATGTCGCCGTTAAAAACTACCTATATAAAGCCTTCCGTCGTACACTGGTGAAGAAAATTGAACAGTCACTCAGACGGGCGGATATGACCAGTTCTTCTGTCGATTACTTGCCATTTACCATTGAGCTTCCTCATGATCTCAGCATGATCCGTCAAGAACGTGCCCTGGAGGTCCGGGACAGGCTTGACCAAGCGTTGCAGCAGATGACTGCCCGTCAGCGCGAGATTATCCACCTCCGTTTTTTTGAAGAATTGCCCTATCCGGAGATCGCAGAAATTATGGGGTTGTCCACCAAGGATACCTATAAACTGTACTACCGAGCGCTAGATAGCCTGAAGAAGCATTTTGGCAGGTTTGGTTTATTGCTGTTGCTCCATTTACTCAATCAGTTACGTTACAATTAAATCTCGCACTTGCAGGCAAGTTTTCTCTGATAAATAATAACCAGTATAAGACGATCATAAATGGTGCTTTCGCTGTTTTTATGATGATCAAGCTGGTATTGCCTATTTTTTTAAAAAAAATAAAATTTATTGGGGTAAAATTTTGTCGAGAGGTGTAACCTATATAAAACAGTATGAACTCTCGGTTAGCTAAATATAAAGATTTTAAGGCAGCAGACTTTTTTGCGGATGAAGACTTTGTGCAGACGACGTTCCAAAATGGAGATCCTCAAAACGATTTTTGGTCTGAGCTGGGGGATCATTTTCCTGATTTGATTGCAGAGATGGAACGCGCAACGATGTGGATACTGCTGATCAAGGGGCAGGAACTTGCCCCTAGTGGTTTGAGTAGTCATCAGCGTTGGGCAGGTATCATGGCACAAATTCCGGTATATGAAAAGAAACAAAGGCAAACACGCGTTATCCGGAAAATACTGCGATGGACTGCTTCAGCCGCTGCGCTGTTACTTTTTGCAATGTTGACCTATGAGATCAGTCAGTATGGTCCTAAAGCGACAAACACCGCCTTTGGCCAGCAACGCGAAGTTGCCCTTCCGGATGCTTCCATTATCAAACTGAACAGTAATTCCAGCCTGTCCTATGTACGTGGCTGGAAAACGGACAAACCCCGGGAAGTATGGTTTGAAGGCGAGGGTATGTTTGAGGTAAAACATACCGCAATTAAAAATCGCCTGCGCGAGAATGATTTCTTTGTGGTGCATGTGGGAGACCTCTCGCTGACTGTGCTGGGGACTAAGTTTAATGTAAAAGACCGTCGTGGGCGTATCGAAGTGGCATTGTTCGAAGGTAGCCTACGGGTTCAGGGAAAGGACGGGATGGATCGTTTGCTGGCACCTGGGGAGATGTTCATCTATGATGAAAATGAAAAAGCAAACCAAATCGTCCACAGTGATGTGAATCGGGCACTATCTTGGACTCGGGGCGAACTTAGCATCGAACACAGTGACCTGGCCAATATTATCAGTGTACTGGAAGATAATTACGGTTATCAGGTTATTGTTCAGGATTCGGCACTGCTCCACAAAAGATTTACCGGTGTTATACCAGTAAAAGGAATTGATGACATTCTCTTTGTCATCAAACATACCATGAATGTGAACATTGAAGTGAAAAACAAACAAATCGTGATAAAACCTAACTAGAAACAAGTATTAATCAATCAAAATCTATGAAAACTAAACTTCTTGTGCCTATCGTCTGCCTGATGAGTACCACAGGTAGCTTTGCACAAAAAAGGGCTAGTCTCAGCCAGGCTCTTAGCGAGGTAACACGCATCTATGGAACCAAATTTTCTTATGAAGAAGGGCTTATTCGCGACGCTTTTGTCAACAGTGAACATATCCCGAAAAACAAAAGACTACCCGTTGAATCCGTATTGAAAGAATTATTGTATCCAAACAATTATCTCTTTCTGTACGTGCAAAACAATTATTTTACCATTATTCGTGATAGCCGTGGTAAGAAGGATAACGACGGTGATGAACGTTTTTGGAAAATTATCTCCGGCAGGGTGAAAGACAGTAAAGGAGCGCCATTAGTTGGTGTTACAGTTATGTCTGACGGATACGCTGTGCGTACGGGGGTAACAACAAGTAGTGATGGTAGCTATACCCTGCGACTGACAAATCCGGCCGATGCCCTTATTTTCTCCTACATGGGCATGGAGCCACAACGTCGCGTAATCGGTAGCAGCGACCAGATCAACGTGACGATGGAACAGGTGGTCAATGTATTGGATGATGTGGAGGTTGTTTCGATGGGTTATACCAGTTTGCCCAAAGAGCGTGCAACCGGGGCTTTTGGTCGGGTCACTGCCAAACAGCTTCAGGAAACACCGTCCATCAACATACTGGAACGTATACAGGGGCTGGTCCCCGGCGTATACGTAGATCCGCGTACCAATGCCATTAAGATCCGCGGTGTTAATACCTTTGGTAGTGATACACCAAGAGATCCTTTGATTGTTATTGACGGATTCCCGATGGCGGAAACAGTGGATGCACGTTTTTCTTTGACCGATAAAGGAAATACACAGAGCTCGGGCGGTGCGATTTTAAGCCGCATCAATCCCAACGATATTGAAAGTATTACGGTGTTGAAAGATGCCGCGGCCTCCTCCATCTGGGGAGCAAAAGCTGCAAATGGAGTCATCGTCATTGAAACAAAAAAAGGTAGAAATACAGCACCGTCGGTCAATTTTGGAACCTCACTGAGCATTGCTTCTCCGGCTGACCTTAATAAAATGGACCGCATGTCTTCTGCGCAATATATTGACCTCGAAAAGCAATTGGTAGAAGAAGGTTTTATAGCCGACAATATCGTAAAAAATAGCTGGGATCCATTTAATATCAGTAAGCCGCACTCCGAATCACTCGAATGGATCTTTCGTGTAAAACGGGGTACAGCGACAGAACAGGAGCGTGATGCCGCTCTGGCAAGGCTTGCCGCCGCCGATAATCGGAGTCAGCTCAAGGACTATCTCTTACAAAAGGCCACTTCACAGCAGTATAATCTATCCGTGTCAGGCGGAGCCAACAAGAATACCTATTTTGTCTCGGCCAATTATAATAAAGATGTTCCTGTATTCCGGGCCAATAAAGCAGAGAGCTTTAATACAACAGCCAATTTGACCAATATGCTGTTCAACGACCGGGTAAAACTCGCCACCGGCATTACTTATAACTATGGAAACTCCATTGGTAATTCGGCAGCAATTAATGCGTTATCGTCAAATATTAGCTCCGGTGGTCTGCTTCCTTACGAACAGTTGAAAGATGATAATGGAAATAATATCCGGCGTTATATTCAATTCAGACCCGAAATAATGCAAGATTTTGAGAAAAAGGGCTATCTCGATTGGGCTTATAACCCCATCGAAGAGCTTGATGCGGCGAGTTATAATGACCAGTCCCACCGTCTACGGATGCATATGGATATCAATACCAAGTTGACGAGCTGGGCGGACTTTTCGGTCATGGGGCAATGGCAGCGCGAACTGGAAAATCAGGAAAATATCGATGGTGTCAATAGCTATGGTCAGCGGAATATGATCAACATCGGTACTACATTCAACGATAAAGGTAATTATGTATATGGATACCCCATGGGGGGGAGATTAGGCATCCGCAATTACAATGGATCCCAGTATTTATTTAGGACACAACTGAATATCAACAAGCCGCTGGGTGCCGCCAGCGAGCACAATCTGAATTTTCTGGCAGGGGCAGAATGGAAACAGAATAGCTATCGTTCCTCTACAGATGCCTATTTGGGCTTTAATGCCGATACCTATTCTTCTGCTGTGATCAATCCCAGAGGAAGCTACAAGACAATTTACGGGTGGGACAGTTATTTCAGCTCTAATACTTCCATTGCAAAAAATAGAAATCGTGCACTTTCATATTATTCCAATGGAGCATTTTCGGCATTTAACGGTAAATATGTTCTTTCCGGAAGCATAAGGTTTGATGATTTTACCTTAGTCGGTGCCTCGCGCAGCAAGCGCGGCAAACCGCTTTGGTCAATAGGGGGAAAATGGGACGCTAAAAAAGAGAACTTTTTAAAGGAGTCAAAATGGGCGGATGCATTAGGTATCCGGATGACCTATGGCGTGAATGGTACGCTTCCGACAGGAGCAAATAGAGTTGTCGTAATCAACACAAGCAACGATCTGATCACAAATGAAGTAACGGCAACAATCGCATCACCTGCCAACAGTCAGATCAGCTGGGAAAAGGTGAAAACATTTAATGTAGGGATAGACTACGGAATCTGGAATAATAGACTACAGTTTAACCTGGATTATTACACGAAGAAATCTTCCGACATTATCTACGATTTCCCATATAATCCGACCTATGGCTGGACAAGCCTGAAATTCAATAGCTCCACTATGGAGGGGCATGGAATTGATTTGGGAATGAGTGCCATCTGGTTGCGGTCGAAGGTGGAATGGAAAACATTATTCAATTTTGGCTACAATACCAATGAAGTGACGGATTCCCGTTTTAAAAGCCCTACCCGTGTGCTTGATTATATCACCGGAACTATTCCGATCGTAGGAAATGCTACTGACTATATGTATGCTTATCGTTGGGCGGGTCTGGATAACCAGGGACGTTCGCAGATATATAAACAAAACGGCGAAATTGTGAGTGCCGATGCACCGGCAACAGCCCTCACACCCGAAGACCTGGTGAAAGTGGGCCGTACCACGCCTCCTTATTTCGGGGGACTATTCAATACATTTTCTTATCGCAACTTTACTTTGGGGGTTCGCATCACCTATGAAATGGGGCACGTATTCAGACGTCTTTCGGTACAAAACTATCCGGACTATGCTCCCTATTCAGGGGCTATTGGACTCCAGTCTGATCTAGCAAAAAGGTGGCGTCAACCGGGGGATGAAGCTTTTACGAATGTACCTGGATTAAACAAAGCGGGCTACCAGTATAATAGCTTATCCCGTTACGCCAATTCGGATGTTTTAGTGATCAGTGGTAGTAATATTCGGTTACAGCAGATTGATCTAGGCTATAATTTTCCATTTAAAATGCTGGAACGTACGCCGTTTAAATCGGTCAATGTAAATGCCAGCGTGCGTAATCTCGGCTTAATTTGGCGCAAAAATAAAGACGGTATAGATCCGAGCTACCGGACATTGAATAATTATTCAAACCTTCCGCCTTCGCCAACGTATTTTATGAGTCTAAACCTGTCCTTTTAATCTGTGAAATTATGAAAATCAAACATATTATCCTCTATAGCTTAATTGCTTCCGGTACGCTTTTCGTATCTTCTTGCCGGAAATTTGTGGAAGTAGATCAATATGATAAACGTACGCTAAAGACAACGGACGATTACCTGTACTTACTCAACAATAAAAGTAACTTTGAAAGTTCTTATGTGCTTCCGCTTATCACAAGTGATAATATCGCTCCGGAGGTCGCTTTATCAGCTTCATCAGCCTGGGGAGAAAATTACCAACGGGCCTATATCTGGAATGCATATTTCTACGTCGACAATCAGCAGGACGTCGCTTGGAACAATCTGTATAAACAGATTTATATTGCCAATGAGATTCTCGGCGGAGTCATGGAAAGCCAAAATGGAACTACCGCACAAAAGCTGGCTGTGGCAGCTGAAGCTCGTGTCCACCGCGCATTTGCTTATTATGCGCTGGCCAATCAGTACGCCCCGATATATGATCCCACAAAAGCCGAAGGTCAGCAAGGACTGCCTTTGCTGCTGACTGCTGATCTCTTTCAGAATTTAAGCCGCGTGTCATTAGCTCGCATTTATGAGCAGATCATTACAGACCTGAGCACGGCAACGGAGAATTTATCCAATTATCCAACTTTCAATTACCATCCCTCCAAGATTGCGGCTTATGCGCTGTTGTCAAGAGTATACCTGACGATGCGCAATTTTGAAGAATCTGGCAGATATGCTGATCTTGCCCTTGCACTGGACCCGACAGTCTATAATCTTGAGGATTATACCAAAGAGGTGACCTTCCCGCGTCTCATCGATGACAAGGAAGTCCTGCTTTCCAAGGTAAGTGCCGGTTATGTTCTCGGACCATTAAATCCGGAACTTATTTCCTTATATAGGGAGGGTGATCTTCGATTGAAACTGTTCATAGGAAATGATGCTGGGACATATAAGGGATATAAGTATATGAAACCAGTTTTTAATAGCAGCGGTTACACCAATAATTCCTATGTCGGTTTGACCAGTCCCGAAATACTGCTTAACCGTGCCGAAGTATATGCACGGCAGAACAACAGCGCTCAGGTGGTGGCGCTGCTAAACCTTTTGCGTAAAAAGCGTTTTGCAGCAGATAAATATGTAGCTCTTACGGCAGCAGACGTCAGTGGCGATTTGTTGCAGTCGGTCATCGATGAAAGGCGCAGGGAATTTGTGGGTACTGACCTTCGTTGGTATGATATGCGCCGCCTTACTTTGGATGGCTCTTATTTTAAACCCGTCAGTCGGACATTCAATGGACAGACCTATACCCTGACAGCTTCCAGCCCACGGCTGGTGTATCCGATTAACCAGGAAGTGCTAACACTCAACCCAGAAATTGGTCAGAACCCTCGATAATTTATAGAACATGAAAAAACAGACGATTTTTTTAGTGCTGTTGTTTGTCCAGGCTGTGTTATATGCGCAGCCTCGATTTGACAGCACTGTCTTTAAACCGACGAAACCCAAAACAACGGCGCTTGTGCAAGTGGTCTACGATGCCAAAGACAAGGACCTGGAATTTAGTGATGACATACAGGCGGCCTTATATTTATTCGAAGATTACGCATGGAGGCAGATCAGCGTACCGCTGCAAAAGAATGCGGCTGGCCTATGGATTGCAACGGTACCGGTAAAAGCAACAACAGCCTTTATCGCCGCAAAATTCTATCAGGGAACACTTGACCATCCGGATCTACTGGACAACAATCAGGACCAAGGCTATGCAGTCTCCCTGAGCGATGCAAAAGGGAAAGCAGTACCGGGCGCCTATCTGGGCGAGGCTGCTTTTCAGGTGCCTACAATAGCCGGCGGCGGAATCTTTTCTTATTATACCAATCAACCTAAAGTGTTGCCCGCTAATTATCTGAAGAGCCTGGCCGAGCATGAGTATGCTTTATCCGGAAAACAATACCTCAGCTATTTTCAGCCCTTTATGAGCTTGCAGAAGCTGGCTTTGGGAGATGCTTTTCCGGCTTATGCCAAAAAATTGATTGTGGATGGATTAAAACAAAAAGATGTATCGGACCAAGTTCTTAATCAACTCTATTCATTTTCAAGTAGCCGTCTCCAGGATAAGGAATTGACTCAATTGATTGAAAAACGAGTAAATAATGACTTTCCGAGCGGTGCGACAGCACGTTTTATTGCCTATAGCAATACCATGGGAAGCAGTCCGGACAAGGCTGCGGTAATCGCTTCGTATGAGGATTTTTTGAGACGTTTTCCTGTTCAACAATGGCGCCAGCATCCCAATGGTCAGGGATTCATCTACTATACGGTGTACCGTGGACTGGGGACGGCGTATTTCGAATCGAAACAGTTTGACAAGTTCGCGAAGCTTTACGATGAGGTCGATTTCCGTACAGGAAATGAACTGATGCGGTGGAACATCATGCGTGCTTACATGTTTAAAATGGTAGGTAAAGACAGTCTTTATCAAGTATCTGAGGCAATTCTGCCTAAATTGATTGCACGCCGGGGCGACAATTCATACAAAGAAGATTTTGACCACAGGGCACAGGCAGATTCCAATGTGGTTAAGAATTTGGATGACCGCCTTTTCACGCATATCTCCTTATTAAATGACCTCAAAAAGTATGTGGAAGCCCGAAAATATTTCTTGTTGCTCTCCGAAGATGGCAAATACAACAATGCTGAACTGAACGAGATCAATCTACGGGTGCTGGAGGGCTTGGGAGATGACAAGCAATTATTGCCCTTATTGGAGATGACTGCAAAGTACAATGCGATGACACCGCGCATGTTTGATAAACTCAGAGCAATTTACGTAAAAGAACATGCCGGCGATGAAAGCGGGTATCAAATTTATCTGGCGGGATTAAAATCCAACGAAGAAAAAGCGGCAATGAAAGCCTATGTGGATCATCATTGGGTCAATCATCCTATGCCCGATTTCCGCCTGGAAACTGCAGATGGACTATTTATTACACCTGAAGACTGGAAAGATAAGATCGTTGTGGTGGATTTCTGGGCCACGTGGTGTCGGCCTTGTATCATGGCGTTTCCGGGGATGCAATTGCTGGTAGACAAATATGCCCGGGATAGCCATGTAGCCGTTTATATGTTGGGAACCATGCAGACCGGAGATTACAGGAGCAAATCGGTAAACTATGTTCGTGGAGAAGGCTTTCGTTTCAATTTGTTGCACGATTCCGTCAATCCAAAGACCAATGAGCAGGATCTAGTATTCAAACAATTGGTTCCATTGTTTGGAGACTCGTCCATTCCGCGTAAGATCATCGTGAAAGACGGTCGTGTGCGCTATTGTTCCGGAGGTTACTCCGGAAGCCCGAGTAAATTGATGGACGAGCTGTCCCTGGCCATCGAAACCCTCAAAAACGAAAAATAGAATATTAAATCATTTATACAATATATGAACAGGAAAGCAACGAGCTTGCTCGTAGGGATGGTAGGTCTGAGTCTGTCCTTACAAGCACAGATGAATCCAAAATATAAATTTGAGGAGGCATTGAAGCTTATTCAGCAGAATTATGTGGATCAGGTCAATGAAGAACATCTGGTGGATGCAGCGATCAAAGCGATGATATCGGATTTAGATCCCCATTCGCGTTACACAAGCCGTGAGGAAGCAGAGCAAATGCGCGTAGCCATGAGTGGAAGCTTTGCCGGGATAGGCATTCAATTTCTAAAAAATAATGACCAGACCATTGTCACTAAAGTCAATCCCGATGGCCCGGC
Organism: Sphingobacterium sp. DR205; assembly: GCF_011064245.1. NCBI lineage: Bacteria > Pseudomonadati > Bacteroidota > Sphingobacteriia > Sphingobacteriales > Sphingobacteriaceae > Sphingobacterium > Sphingobacterium sp. DR205. The sequence goes on from NZ_CP049333.1 coordinate 1,716,787, forward strand.
CATGCGTGCAGGAATACGGGCTGGCGATCAGATCCTTCGTATTGATGGCGACAGTATTGCCGGAAAAAAATGGGGCAATCGGGAGATTATGGAAAAATTGCGCGGTGAAAAAGATATACCCGTGGTGCTCGGGATTTTATCATCAGGAAGCAGGGATGTGAAGAATGTGCGCATTATTCGAGAAAATATACTGGAGAAGTCTGTTCGTGAAAGTTATATGGTGGATAAGGAAATCGGCTATATTGCGCTTACGATTTTCAATCGGACTACCCGGCAGGAGATAGACGCCGCCTTAAAAAAACTTAAGGAGCAGGGTATGAAAAAATTGATTCTTGACCTGCAGAGTAATGGCGGTGGGTATGTGGAGTCTGCTATTGGCGTGGTTGACGAATTTTTGCCCAAAGAGAAAATAGTCTTCTATTCAGTACCCAACCAAGGCGGAAAGGATTACTACTTCACAGGCGGTTACGGTCAGTTTTATGACGGTCAGTTGGTTGTCCTGATTGATGAATCCACCGCTTCATCCAGTGAAATCGTAACCGGAGCGCTACAGGACTGGGATCGTGCTGTCGTGATCGGCCGCCGCAGTTTCGGAAAAGGGCTGATGCAGAAACCCGTTCCGCTATCTGACGGTTCGGAAATGAAGCTTACTGGTGCCCGTTACTATACCCCCTCGGGACGTTCGATTCAAAAACCATATACCAAAGGGAAAGATGATTATTTTCAGGATTTTAACCGCCGGATGGCATCCAAAGAATTACTGGAAGAAGGACATAGTTCCTTTCCTGATTCCTTAAAATATACAACGCTTGCCAGCAAAAGAATTGTCTACGGCGGTGGCGGGATTATGCCGGACCGCTTTGTGCCTATCGATACAAATGAGTATAGCACGTGGATGGCACAGCTCATGAACAATGGGATTGTAGCCAAAGGAGGTCTGGAGTTTGTACAACAAAATCGTGAGGCTCTTCTTAAGGCTTATCCAGACTTCCCTACCTTCAATACCCGCTTTCAAGTGCCCCGGGAAGTTCACTCGCAGCTGATTGGAGCTGCGCGTAAACTCGCTGTGGCTGTTCCGCCCGAAGAACAGGTTGGGGCACATACGGCCATTGATATTGAATTTAAGGCGCAAGTGGGTTCACTATTATATACAGACGGTGATTACCAGGCCCGCGTACGTAATGAAGCTAACCAAAGTTTTAAGCAAGCCTTAGCTGTACTTCGTGACGAAAAGCTATATAAACAATTGTTACAGTCAGGAACCGTGGGACAGCTTTCCCAAAAAAACGTAGAACAGCATAAAATAAAAACTAAATAAATATGAAGAATATGAAATGGGCGCTGGCCCTGGCATGTGTATTACCGGTATTGGGATATGCACAACAAAACTATACAATACAGGGTACAGTAGGCAAATTAGATAAGCCAGCGAAAGCTTACCTGCGTCTTAATTATGACGGAAAAGAACGGATCGATTCGGTTGAGATGAAAAATGGAAAATTTGAATTTAAGGGAAGTATCCCATCACCGATGGAAGCGCATTTGCGTATAATCCACGACAATGCTCCTTTTGATCCGGCCAAACCACCGAAACAAGATATACTGCCATTTTTAATTGAGGGAGCAACGATTAAATTTGTGGCCGCGGATTCCATCAAACATGCCAAAATCTCGGGATCACCTTTAAATGCGGAGAACGAGCGCGTGAATGCGTTACTAAAACCGATTTATGATCAATATGAGGCTTTGAATAATGAGTATAAGGCCAAATCTCTTGCGGATCAGCAGGATCCGAAATATATCAAGTCATTGGAGGATCGGGCAAATGCGATACAGCAGCAGACGATTGACGCCAAATTGGACTATGTCGCCAGGAATCCAAAAAGCTATATGGGATTAATGGCTTTTAATTCTACTTTGCCGCCTGAATTCGATGCTGTTAAAGCCGAAAAGATATTTGCCACATTAGATCCAAGCCTACAGGCTTCCATCCTCGGGAAAGACCTGGCAAAGCGCATCGCATTGGTCAAAAAAACAAGCGAAGGGGTGGAGGCTCAGGATTTCACACAACCTGATGTTGACGGTAAACCCGTGAAGTTGTCCGATTACCGTGGAAAATATGTGTTGATCGACTTTTGGGCATCCTGGTGTGCACCGTGCCGACGGGAAAACCCGAATCTGGTAAAATCATATGCCAAATATCAAAAAGAAGGATTTGAGATCCTGGGCGTATCGATGGACAAGGCGGCCGATAAGGCGAAGTGGTTAAAAGCGATCCAGGATGATGGACTTACCTGGAAACAGGTCGGAGATCTCAAAGGGTGGGAAAATGAAGCCGGGGTGATGTACGATGTGAAGGCAATCCCAATGAATTTCTTAGTGGATCCGAACGGCAAAATCATCGCTAAATATTTGCGTGGTGAGGCGCTAGATAAAAAACTGGTAGAAATTTTTGCAAAATAGATTTTTGCCGGTACCAGCTATCCTGTGCTGGCATATGTTTGGTTAGAAAGGAATGAGGCCGTATCAAAACGTTAAAAGTTAGATACGGCTTCTTTTTTTTTAATGGCTTTGGGTCAGGGGAGCCGAAGCACGGGGCATAAGAAGGAGGCCGCGTGATCGCAGTTCCTGGGGGAAGGGGTGATTATGCTAACTGGGGGGGGAAATGTTTCAGGTTAGGGTATAAAATGATTCGTTATGCTGTACGAATTTATAAAATCAGTATTTTGACCCGGAGTTTTTGAAACAATAACCAATGAAACTTCTTTTAATACTAGTTCTATTTTGGGAGACTATTGCCAATTATGGACAGGCGTTTAAATTTGCTCATATTGACTAAGACATTCAATTAATTTTTTATGATAAAGAAACCAATGAAAAAAAGGCAGATCACTTTATTATTGATGATCTGTTCTTCCTCTATTAGCATCGCACAGCAATCCATACAATTGAGTGGCAAAGGCCATAGTAAGCGTTTTGACGGTATCGGAGTAGTCAATGGTGGCGGAGCGACATCCGTTTTGCTCAAGGACTATTCCGGGAAGCAGCGCAGCGAAATTTTTGATATGGTCTATAAACCTATGTTTGGCGGTTCGGTCAGTTCGCTGCTGGTCGAGATCCCCGGCGATGGCAACTCCACGCAGGGGGCCATGCCCAGCCATAGTCATTATCGTGGTGATTTCAATTACCAGCGTGGCTATATGTGGTGGATCATGCAGGAAGCTAAAAAGCGCAATCCGCAGCTGGCGCTCGATGGAACAGCCTGGAGCGCCCCGGCATGGGTGGGTAATTTTTGGTCTCAGGATATGGCAGACTATTATGTCTCCTGGTTGCAGGGGCTGCGCCAGGTCCATGGCCTGGAATTAGATGCTATCGGATGCCATAACGAGAAAGGAGTAAGCTATGACTTTGCCAAAATGCTCCGAAGGACCATGAATGAAAATGGCTTCCGGAATGTTAAACTGCATGGTTTCGACAACTGGGGTGAATCGAAAATGGAATTCCTAAAGGATATGCAGAAGGATAAGGAACTGCGGGACGCACTTGATGTGGTCAGCGCACATACCTTTAGCGAGATTCAGTTGACCAAAGAACAGCGGGAAATGGCCGAAGCAATGGGCAAACCGATATGGAATAGTGAGGACCATGTCTACCGCAAAGGTTTCGATGCGCTGATTACTATTGTAAAGTGTTTCAACGAGAATTATATCATCAGCGGCGCTACCAGAGTCATCAACTGGTATGATATAGCAGGGGTATACCCGCTGGAGCCGTACAGCGAAACCCCCGCCATGGTGCTGGCCCGGGAGCCCTGGAGTGGCAACTATGAGGTGCGTGAAGCGCTTTGGGGCTATGCTCACTATGGGCAGTTCACGCAGATCGGCTGGCAGTATCTCAATGATGGCTGTGCTTATCTCAAAGATGGTGGGAGCATGGCTACGTTAAAAAATCCAGAGACTGGCGACTATAGCATTATCTTTGAAACAAAAGATGCCAAGAAGGCGCAGACCGTGACGGTTAAGCTTTCGGAGGGCTTGTCAACAGATAAACTTTGTGTATGGTACAGCAATCCGCAGGAGCAATTCGTCCGCATGCCTGACATCACACCTAAAAACGGCAGTTATAGCATCACGCTTCAGCCCAATACAGTCTATTCCATCTCCACAACAAAGGGGCAGCAGAAGGGAACATTTGCAAACATTCCGCAGTCAAAACCCTTTCCAATTCCCTACGGAGATAACTTCGACGGCTATGCGCATCCCGAACAGTGGGGTTACCTCCCACATTATACAGCTGACCTGATCGGTAGCTTTGAACTCACCGAACGTCCAGACCACAATGGGCAGTGTATTCGCCAGGTAGTGGGCGAGCATACACTGAGCTGGGCACCGGAATGGCATCATTATACTATTCTCGGTGATTCGGCCTGGACTGACTATGAAATCAGTGCCGACGTCTATCTAAATCCGCAAGACGAGGCGGCCGTAATGGGGCGCTTGAGTGATGTCGGTTCGGGCTATGGCATTTGGGCTAAAGGCTATTACCTCAAATTAGATGACAAAGGTAACTGTACGTTGGTTCTTTCCAGAGGAAAACCCGATCCGAACGAACTCATCGGTGATGCCGAACAGCAGGCCCTGATCCTGGCCCGTACCGACAAAGAGGTGGGTGGAGAGTATACATTGGCCAGTGCCAAAATAGACGGAATCAACGCCTGTCAGTGGCATTCGCTGACACTGCGGTTTGCTGGTGACGAACTGACCGGCTTTGTCGATGGCAAGGAGGTGGTGAAAGCGACATCGGCTCACTATCCCCATGGCATGGCTGGACTGATGGCATCCTTACAGCAGAATCATGTCAGCACTCCTTATTTTGATAATCTCAGGATTCAGTCCATTGGACGGACCAAGGCTATGGCGAAGCATAAAACACAGGCTTTAAGCCCCATATATCCTTTACATCATGCGGCAGCTGATCATAGACAGCATTAGGGATGCTGAATTCATCCCTTAGCTGTTCTGTTACTGGTTTCCTGTACAAAAAACTTACAATAGATTTTCAATGGTATATGGTTTTGTTTGCTAGATAGTATAAGTATATTTATATTTAAGAAACAAAAGCCGATATATGAAGTCTGAATTAATAAAACAAGTTTTTATTCTACTCTTCTTAATGACGATATTAATATGGGTTGGATTTTATATCTCTTTCAAGGATTTGGTCCTTTCGGGCTGGAATACCTTAATTATCCCCGCACCAATAATTAAACTTTCGATAATAACTTTGTTATCGATTTGTTTGATGTGGCGGGGGAAACTTTTCTTTTCAAGCACAGCAGGGCCTCGAACCTGATATATAATAGTTGATAAAATGGTTAAGGGAAATAATTTGATTGCCAGATTAAGTCTGATGAGGTTTTTATTAACCCAATTTTAATCCGTCAGCGGTCGAAGGAAAAGTGAGTAGGAGTTGGGGGTATGATCTGCTGCTCCAGTGGACTGATACTACTACTACTTTAAGTAATTTGCAAAAACAGGCAATAAGAGATTTGACACTTGCGATGGAAAAACTACGTTAATTGCTATATCAAGGGCATCTATATTAACAATGCCTTGCAGACATGTAATACGGCTATTGATTCAATGCTATAACGGCAAGTATTACAGGCCTTCCAATTTTACATATATAGAGGTTTTGTCTTATTTATGAAGGGGTTTACAATTCGTTTAATGCGATTTATGAACCGTTGGGGGGCTCTAATAATATGGAAGCGGCTGGTAACTCGATATATCCAATTTCGGTGGAACTCCAGATATTAATAGCATATTTTGTAACAAGGCCTTGATATAACATGTCGATTTTAGAGTTTATCCAAATAGCTTTTTAGCTTGTTCATAAATGAACATAAGTTGTCCGATTTTGAACAAGCTTTAAATATATGACATGTTTAATTTGTTCATTATAAGTTTCTTGCGTTTTTGGCGAATGAGTTGATTTAGTAATAAAATGAAAATTAAACTAAATTATAAGTTTTACGTTCTCCTTGTTTTATTTCTGCTTTCAGTTCAGTTCTTGCCTGCCCAAGTTACTCGTTCCGATTACGATTCTTTTATGAAAGAGTTTCAAGGGCTTTTCAATGAAAAAAAATCGGGTGAGATCTATGGGCGATCATCTGCCATCTATCAGGCTAAAATTTCAAAAGAAAAGTTTTCACTGGGTATGAAGAAATTTGTGGCAAATGTGGGCGCAATGGAGCAGTTTTCTTTTGTTGATTCGACTGCCAGCGGATACAATTATACCATTAAATTTGAAAACTCTGACCAATTATTTTCTGTTCTGCTCGATCATGAAAAGCGGGTCCTAAGGATGAATTTCAAAGAAATTCCATTTGTCATACAAGATAAGAATTTCGTGGTCGGGAGCAATAATCCATTAAAAGACTCCATAGATTTACTGGTTGAAAAATTCGTCAGGCCGTATATCCAAAAGGGCGCTACCGCAGGTGTTATGTTAGCGGTAATTAATGGAAAGCAGCAAAGAAAATATAGTTATGGGACTATCGCTAAGACAAGCAATCAACTCCCGCACGCTTCTAAAAGTATTTTTGAGATCGGTTCGGTTACAAAAATTTTCACCTCACTTTTATTGGCAAAAGAAGTAGTTGGCGGCAATATGCAATTGGACGATCCGATCAGTAAATATTTGCCCGATTCTATTCCTCGTTTAGCATGGCGTGGTCATCCGATTTCACTGGTGCAACTGTCCAATCATACCGCGGGATTCCCTCGGCTCCCGGAGAATATTTTTACGACCAATGTTATTCTGGCTGATCCATATAGTCATTACACGGTAGATTCGCTCTTCCATTTTTTGAAAAAATATAAAGTTTTGTCTCAAACCGGAATCAAGTTTTCTTATTCAAATTTAGGCGCAGGTATATTAGGTGTAGCATTAGAACGCCATAATAATAAAAGTTTTGAACAGTTGGTCATTGACAATATTTGTATGCCCCTGGGAATGAAAAATACATCATTAAAAGATGCCGGTGCCATACAAGGATACAATGAAAAAGGAAGACCAACCTCGTATTGGCACTTGGGATCTTTGGCGGGGTCTGGGGCCATAAGATCGACATTGGATGACATGATTACTTTTATGGAGGCACAGTTAGGTTCCGAGAATAAACTGACAAAAGCCATTCATTTGACCCATCAGATAACTTTTGTGGACAACGATCAAAGTATGGCGTTGGGTTGGCGTATTAAAAAAGCTGGAAACAGAAAGATATTTCATCATTCTGGAGGTACAGGCGGATTTAGGTCTTTTGTTGCATTTGATGATAAATCCCAAAAAGCAATTGTTATTCTGTCCAATGCTGCCTTAGATGTCTCGACTATCGGATTTTCGATATTTGAACATTGCTTATAGCATAACTGAGCCCAATGTACCAGCACATAAGCTTTTTTCCAGTTTATAGCGCTGGAACATGGACTTTGTCGTTACCTTGTTTTTAGAAATCAGCAATAATGATCTTTTTCATTCCCATCATTTTTTTGAATGCACCGGGTCTTTTGTTGAGTTCCGCCCAATTTTCAGGAGAAACCTGCCAGCTTAATCCGTATCTGTCTTTCAGCCAGCCACAGACGCTCTCTTGTCCTCCACCCGATGTAAGTGCTTCCCAATAGTAGTCTATTTCAGTCTGGTCTTTGCATGGGATCATCAGCGAAATAGCTTCGTTAAATTTGAATATCGGTCCGGCATTAATCCCGATGAAACGCATTCCCAGAATCTCAAACTCAACGGTAAGTACTTTCCCCGCGAAATCCTTCTGGAAATCAGCCAGTCCTTCGGTTTCTGAATTCGGGTAATAAGTAATATTGATGATCTTACCATCTTTGAAAACCGACAGATAAAATTCTGCGGCTTCCTGTGCGTTGCTGTCAAACCATAGGTTTGGAATTATCTTTTGCATAGCTTTTATATTTTGGTTATTTTTTTATTTTCTTAGGACCTGAAAGATCGACTATCCCCAGCTGTTTAAATTTATGTCAGGTATCTTCCGGCGATTTTTTAAAATCGGTAAACAAACAATTGAGGTTCTTCTATTCATCCTATCTAAATTTTGATCATTTACAGTCTTACAAATTTAAACGATTTGTTTTTCGGTCAACTTGACATAGGAAAAGAATTTATACAAGCTTTTCAAAAACCGCATGAGGGGTATGAAGGTTTTGCCCTCAAACTGGCGTTTGATACACCCGACAACAGTTTGGAGCACATTTGGGTAGGAAATCTCAGCTATCTAAATGGTCAATTTACGGGTGTTGTCCATAACAGCCCCGTCTCTACAAAAGAGGTAGCTATCGGTGACACCGTTGTCGTTGATAAACAAAAAATATCAGATTGGATGTATCTGGATAAAGGAGTATTACGCGGAGGATATACGATCCGCGCCATGCGTGACCAGCTGTCAGAAACGGAAAAAGAAGAATTCAACAGATCGATCGATTTTACGATAGAAGATTAGCTATTGTTCCAGCCAGTGAATACCTCAAATGCAGACCGAACAATGCCCTATTGTTGTTTTGCGTATAAAATTACCATGTGCCATAAATATTTCAATTACTAATTAAGTTGGTGGCGAATAATGAACCTTCCGTATTGTTCATCTACTGACTTTACAAGGCCAAATTAGGACAATATAGCGCTGAGTGTTAGGTAGAAACAGCGCTAGTGATATGGCAGAAAGCGGAGCGGAGTTGACTTATAGCAATTTTGATGCGATTGATCCTAAGAGTTTAAATTTATATAATAGCTCAATTAGAAGTTGATACAAATTTTGTTTCTATTGTCTTTTTAATGTCATTTTATTGGTTGTTTTTTGTGATTAATGCAGTTTAAATGCATTAAACGAGTCTGTAGTGCTTCCACTACAGAGATTGATTTTTTTTTTATCAAATTTTGTTTCACTATGAAAAACTAATATAAACACACTATGTGGGACAAAAAAAAGAGAATCCTTGTTGTCGAAGATAATGAGATTCTGTTGGGCACCATGCAATTTGTTCTTTTACGTGAGGGGTATGATCTACTCCTAGCCAAATCAGGCAAGGAAGCTCTTACTCTGGTCTCGGACGAATCAATTGATCTGGTCATTACTGATCTGGCACTACCCTTTGCCAATGGTTTTGAAATTATAGACCGGATCAGAAAGAGCAATACAAATAATCAGGTACCGGTTATAATTATTTCGGGCTATCACGACGACAACAGTATTGTTGAGGGTTTTGAAGTGGGGGCAAACGATTATATGAAAAAGCCTATATCGCCAACCGAGCTGATTTCACGTGTACGTTTGAGAATTGGCCATGCTTAGCACATTGGTACATATCATCCGTGATATTCGCGCCTTTTTTGAAGGTGACGGCTGGGCGGTACTTGTTACCGTAGCCCTGCTTTTGAGCGTGTTGTTTTGGACTATTTGTCTAATTGGCATCGCCTTCTTTTATTACCGTGATTATCGATATCGGAATGTCTATTCCCGTATCTATCCGGCATTAAGGGATTTTATCTATGAGCAGATTTTGGTGAACAACAGGGCCAGTCATTTCCCTGTGGATAAATTGGGACTGGACTTGCATAATAAGCTCGTAGGTAATGTGGTCCGGCATATTATACACGAGTTTATCTTTACCGTCGGCGGAGAGAAAGGGCAGAGTCTGCGGCGTCTTTTCAATGAGTTGGGCTTTGATAAAGAAGCGCAATATGAAATCAGACATTCGGCCGCAAACATGGTGACAACAGTGGGATCTCTGGCCAATTTGGCCTTGATGAAGGTACCCATTCAGGAAAAGATCCTGGATCAGCTGCTCAAAAGCCCTCAGGTTGAAATCCGTGTCGCAGCATCTAAATACCTCCTGCAAGTAGAAGGCGAACAGGCCTTTGACAGGGTATTTGAAGGACTAATTGGGATCAGTCAGCTTCAGGCGCTCGATATCTTTCAGACGGTTGTTCAGGGAGACTATTACGGTAACTATATGTTTTCGCAATGGTTGAATGTGTCAAAGTCCTTTGCCGTTAACAGCTTGTTCATGGACCTGATGGTCTACTATCAGGAGTTAAACGAAGCTGGGCTCTGGGCATTAATTACTGCCAATAAAGAATCAAAAACTGCTTTAAAAGCCATTAACTCGTTGGGAAAGCTATTGGCTAAGGATAGTGAGGAGCGATTGCAGGATTTATATACAGAGGAAAGCAGCTTGGCAGCCAAGCTGGAAATACTAAAGGCACTCGGCCGTGTCGGACAAGGAAAGTCCATTGATTTTCTGAACCGATTGTTTATGGACAGCAATTTGCCATTAAGCCTGCGAAAACATGCTTATCGCTCATTGGTCGCTCAAAGGCCTTACAGTATACCGCTTTTGCGAAAAATAGATGAACAGGTGGATCGCGTAGAAAGTAAACTCATCCGCTATGTTAATCACCCAATGGTCCATTACATTTAAAGAGTTAAAAGGAAGGGGTTTGATATGACACATTTTATTTCTTCAGTAGAGTTTGTTTTTGGATTGTACTGTCTTTTGCTGCTGGTCGTATATGTGATGCTGTTTCGCATGTCATGGCTATCAATTCGTAGGAATCTCCAAAAACACAGTTCTAGACATGTCCAGACGCTGATGGAATCGGAAATTGCGCCAGGGGTAAGTATTGTCGCACCTGCTTATAATGAGTCAGTGACTATCGTTAATAACGTGCGTTCATTGATGACGCTGTTTTATCCGCGATATGAGGTGGTTATCGTTAATGACGGAAGTAAGGATGATACTTTGGCAAAACTGATCAAAGAATTTGATCTGGTAGCGGTCGATTTTCTGGTCGATTATTTGGTTCCCTGTAAGGAAATTAAAGCCATTTATAAATCGCGTGATATTTCCCATAAACACCTGACTGTCGTTGACAAGATAAACGGTGGAAGCAAGGCTGATGCGGTCAATGCAGGGATAAACGTTGCGGCTTTTCCGTATATATTGAATACAGATGTTGACTGCGTGCTTGCCAATGATACACTGGTATATCTGATGGAGGCGGTATTGGACGCTAAAGAACGGGTCATCGCCGTGGGGGCCACTTTACGGATGTCCAATTCAAGCTATGTGGACTCAGGGATGTTGGTCGAAGCAGCCTTACCTAAACCCATCTTGGCGCGATTTCAGGAGATGGAGTATATCCGGTCATACCTTCTCGGTAAAATGGGATGGAATTACCTGAATTGTATCCCCAATGTATCTGGTGGCCTTGGCTTATTTGACAAGGAAATTCTTATCATGGCGGGTGGGTATGACCCAAAATCCCTAGGAGAGGATATGGAGATGGTGACCAGGATGTGTATGAAGATGTGCGACAATAACGAAAAATATGAGGTCAAATATATTCCCCAGACATTATGCTGGACTGAGGGACCGGATAGCCTTAAAATGCTGACCCGACAGCGGATCCGGTGGGCTAGGGGCTTGATGCAGATCATGCGCACCCATCGCAGGGCTTTCTTCAATCCCAGCTATAAAAGGTTCGGGCTGGTCGTATTTCCCTACAATGCCATTTTTGAATTCTTCGCGCCGGTTATGGAAATTCTGGGTATTTTCTTTTATATCTACCTGATCTTGACAAATGGTATCAATTGGCAGATGGCCATCCTGTTACTGATTTTCGTATATGCGTTTTCGGTTTTTTTAACCAGCTTTTCGATCTTGTTGGACAATTATGTCTATAAGTATTACAAGCGCAGGGAGGATATTGTCCGCTTATGCCTTACTGTATTTTTAGAACCTTTTATATATCATCCGATCATTGTGTACAGTTCCATAAAAGGATATATACAGGAGCTTTTCGGTAAAAAACATGCCTGGGGAGAAATGAAACGCAAAGGTACCTTAACAGCCTTATCACCGAATGGGACTAAAAAATAGAGCAATGAAAAAATTATTGATATTGATGGTCGTTTTCTGGCAATCCTTGTTAGCATATACCATTTCCGCACAGGTGATCTGGCAAAATAAAAAATGCGATGTGGATAGTTTGGTACCGCAGGCAATCAGCTATCTGCATGAGGGAAAGCTTGATCAGTCGGTTATGCTGAGCCGCACCGTGTTGGCAAAATACCCGCAGTACACCGATTTTAACTATATTTTGGGACTGAGTTATCAAAAGATGGGCCGGGGAGATTGGGCTGTTCCGTATTTCGAAAAGGTAATGGCAAATGATGCGAAGTATAAAGACTGCTACTCGCCCCTAGCATTATTGTATGAAGCGAAAGGCGATCTAGACAAAGCCGATAAAGTTTGGCAGCTGGCACGCACGCGATTTCCTGATGATATGGAGCTGGCAGCTGCTTACCGGGAATATGAAGCTAGGAGCATGCGAAATGCTGTCAACAATAACATCGACAATTGGTACAAAGAAGGCCTAAAATGTATTGCACGTGGAGAGCTGCAAAAAGCCATATCAATTTCGGACAGTATGCAGCGGGCAGATGCTGGCGATAACCGGTATTTATACCTCCGCTCCAGTGCTTATATGTCCGTTAACGACTATAATAAAGCCAAAAGTGGCTATGAGATGCTTTGGGATAAAGGGGATAGTACCGTGTTTATACAAGAACAGTTAGCGAATATCGCTGTTGCAAATAAAGATTATCAGACCGCTCTGACCTATATGCAACGACTGTCGCGGCAATCACCGCAAGTGGAACGTTATCGCCAACAGGCAAAAGTCTACCGGGAAAATTTACCCTATAGCTTCTATGTTGGCTTAAATCATACCCAAAGCGCACAAGATAGGCCCAACGGACACTTCTTTATTTCTGGAGTGGAATATGGGAAGAAAGTGGGCACAAAGGGTATGTTCATTGGTCAGTTTAACTATGGAAACAGAAGAGGAGAAAAAGGGTATCAGGTGGGATTGGATGCTTGGTTGAATTATAGCGCAAAAATATATGCCTATCATCATTTGTCTTGGGCCGATGGAACAGTATTTCCGACATGGCGGGCGGCATATAGTCTTTATCGGGAGGCCGGCCCCTGGCTCTTTGATGTAGGCGGGCGTTACGTGCGATCGGCAGACCATACCGGCAACTATGGCATGGTGGCCTCGGTAGGCCGGTATCTTGGGCCGACCTTTGTCTATCTCCGGGGATTTTTGTTGCATGATGAACAGCGTTGGAATCAGGCCTACTCGCTGGCAGTAAGGCACTATTACAATAGCGAAAAGCCTAATTCTTATGTCACCGTCATTGCTAATATCGGAACATCTCCGGATGATCCTTCTCGGTACCAATTTTTAAACAACAGGTTTGGTTTTTTGTCACGATCAGTCAACGCCGGATGGCAACATCGTATCGAAAGCTGGGGATTTACGCTTATGGGTGGATGGAGTTATTATAAGGTGGCTGAAAACAGATTTATCAATCAGTATGATCTGAATCTTTCATTAAGGAAATATTTTTAATATGTGGAAGTATATGTTAGCGCTGCTTTTTTTCACAACAATCGCTCAGGCTAAAGAACGGATTACATTGGTGAATGAAGGTGTGGCCAATTATGTTATCCGTACTGACCAAAACAACTCGGCCCTGCTGAAAGCAGCAGCGGTAATCAACGAATTTACCTTATTGAGCACGGGGACAGGCTTTGAATTGCAGGCCCGGGAACAGGATCGGCCGGCAATTATACTGGAGCAGGTGCCACTAAGCAAAAGCTACCCGGAAGACAGCTATTCAATACAGTTTAAAGGGGCTAATATGTATATTAAAGGTAGTGGAAAAGGGGTTCTTTATGGCGCTTACCGTTACGTGAGAGATATTATCGGTGCAAAGAAATGGTATACCGGTAGGGAGAATACCTTCGTTCCCGAGTTGTCTTCGCTAGTGGTGGATGCCGATTTTCACGTTTTCGCGAAACCTAACTTCCAGTTTCGCGAAGTTTATTTCCCGATCGAATTGGATCAGGAATATTTGGACTGGTATGGGCTGCATAATTTAGAAGAAAAATGGGGCGACTGGGGACACACCTTCAACAAGATATTACCGCCATCCGTGTATTTTAAAGAACATCCCGAATACTACTCGCTGTATCATGGGAAAAGACAAGCTACCCAGCTCTGCCTTTCCAACGAAGCTGTTTTTGAACATACCGTTGCATATTTCAGGCAAAGAATGCTTGAAAATCCGCAAGCTAAATACTGGTCGATAGCGCAAAATGATGACATTGGTAGCTGCACCTGTGATCGCTGTCAAGCGATTGATAAACGCGAAGGCGGAGCCCAGGGGTCATTGATCTATTTTGTGAATAGAGTAGCCGCTAAATTTCCGGATAAGCAATTTACAACGCTCGCATACTTACAGACAGCGAATGCCCCCGCCCATCTACGCGTGGCGAATAATGTTTCGGTGATATTAAGCAATATTGATGCTTTTCGTAAAGGTGATATTGGCAACGAACCTTCTGCAGCGACATTCCGCAGGCAGCTGCGTGATTGGAAATCCAAAGCTGCACATGTCTTTGTATGGGATTATTTAACACAGTTTACAAATTATCTGGTTCCTTTTCCTATTCAGGGAACATTGCAAAAAAGTCTGGGTTATTTAAAACAGCAAGGCGTGGAGGGCGTGTTTTTGCAGGGTGGGGGTGCTAGCTATAGTGATATGGCTGAACTAAATGCTTATATTCTGGCCCACCTGTTGTGGGACAATACGATCTCTGAAGAACAGCTTACGGATGAATTTGTAAATGCTTATTATGGCAAGGCCGGTCAAGCTGTCAAAGCCTACCTCAATGCTCGGCGAAAGGCTCTGCCTGCTGCCTCATCAGCGCTATCGATCTATGGAAATCCCATTGATAATAGGAAGGATTATTTAAGTCCGGAGCAAATGGATCACTATAGTACATTACTGGAAAAGGCTGAAATATGGAGTGAAGGCAACCTGGTATTGGAACAACGTATCAGACGGTTGGGACTAGGTCTGGATTATACCTATTTACAACAGGCCCGGTTTTATGGACCACGGCAACATGGGATATTTAGCAACGAGAATGGAGAGTGGCACGTAAGGCCGAATGTACAGCGCAAACTGCAACAGTTTGTTGAAGATGCCAAGAAACTCGGCGTAGCTGAACTTGCCGAGGGCGGTGCCTCACCCAACCAATATGCGAAAGAATGGAGCGAGATATTTAGCACAGGAGTACGTGTGAATAAAGCTGCTGAAGCAAAAATGACGATGAAATACCCTTTTGACCCTTCATTCCCTGCCAACGGTATGCAGACCCTGACTGATCGTGTCCCCGGCTATCTGGATTATAGCTATAATTGGCTCTTATGGACTGGAGAACCTATGGAGATTGCCTTTAACTTCGAAAAGGCAAAAAAGGTGGAGGCTATAGAACTCAATTTCCTTCAGGATGCACGGCATTGGATTTTTATTCCAAAAGAGATCCGTATCACGGCTTCAAAAGATGGTGAAAATTTTAAGGAGTTACTTTCCTCTAAAATTGAAGAAATAGACGAGGACTATACGGTGCAGAAAGTCAAATTTAAAGCTCCAGTAGCGGATGATGTTAAAATAATTCGCGTTTATGCCTTACCATTTTCCTCCTTGCCAGAATGGCGCTATCATCCCACACGAAAGGTCTCTATCGCCTGTGATGAAATCTGGGTGGACTAACATAAGAATGAAGATGGTTCAGACGTCCACTCTTATTCGATTTTAAAGATAGCAATGCCAGGTATAACATTTTGTTTCAGTAAGATTAAGGTCGATTTGAAAAAACTGTGGTATAATTTTCAGGTATGTACACCATCTTTATTAACTTTTCTATTTTTGGGGAAACTTAGACACCCGTGAAAAGATTTTTTATTCTATTCTACCTTTTATTTACGCTAACAGTAGTGCATGCGCAAAAATCCTTGCTTTTTGGAAGTATAAAGGATTCTATCTCAAGTTTGCCAATCTCTTTTGCTACTATCGCTGTCCTCGATATGGATGGTCATGTTGTCGATGGTGCGGTTGCGGATTCGATAGGTGGTTTCCGATTTTTCGATCTGAAAAGAGGACAATATGCTATTGTGGTTAAATTTATTGGTTACCGCCAGAAAAAACTAGTAGTGGACTTCGATGGTAGAAGCCAGACCAATCTAGCTGAAATCGCGCTTGTCAGTACGGATCAGCGGTTGACCGAAGTAAAGATTACCGGAGAGCTTGCTGCGCAGAAGCACTCCGCTGATAGGCAGCGCTATCAGGCTAGTCAGTATGGAAATGCTGTTGG
Organism: Sphingobacterium sp. DR205; assembly: GCF_011064245.1. Classification (NCBI taxonomy): domain Bacteria; kingdom Pseudomonadati; phylum Bacteroidota; class Sphingobacteriia; order Sphingobacteriales; family Sphingobacteriaceae; genus Sphingobacterium; species Sphingobacterium sp. DR205. Next base: position 1,733,103 of record NZ_CP049333.1, read on the forward strand.
CGGTACAGCTTTGGATATCGTGAAAAATCTACCCTCGGCTGCTGTGGATGGGAATGGCAATATAAGCATGCGCGGGAATACGGGCATTATTGTACTTATCAATGGTAAACCTTCCTTGCTAGATCCTGCGACAATATTAAGCCAGATCGCAGCTAATGATGTAACCGATGTAGAGTATATTACCAGCCCTTCAGCTCAATTTGATCCTGATGGCAAAGGAGGGATTATCAATCTCAGGACGAAAAAAGCTTCATCGGATGGATTTGCTTGGATAGTTAATCTCCAAGGTGGATTGCCGAGTATAGATAATCATGGGAACAAGAGGAGGCAAAAACGATTTGGTGGAGATATCTCCTTTCAGCTAAAAAAAAATAAGCTCGAATTGAGCGGCTCGGCCAATTATCTGCGCAACGACAATGCTGGTTTCAGAGAAGGTAGCGTTTATACCATTATTGGCGACCGGCAGACGTTCTTTCCATCTAAAGGCGAACGGAGTTTTGACAAGTATAATTTTGGTCTCAGATTGAATGGTTCATATGAACTATCAAAGAAACAGCAAATTAACTTAGGTATGTTGGCATCCCGGAAATTTCAGGACCGACTGGCCGATATCGATTATACAAATCGAACAGTTCGTCCATCAACAGGTGAAGAACTTTCAAAAATAAATTATTTCAACTCCAATCTGCAGAATAAACAGGGAGAATTTTATCTTATCGATTTCAATTATAAGTACAAGTTTAGTGATACCCATTTATTGCAGGCAGGTGCTATTTATGAATACGCCAATATATATGGATCGACCAAGAACGCGAATATCGAACATCGGATTGATACTGTCCAATGGACAAATAACAATTATACCAATCCTTTAAACGGGCTACGGATTTCAGTCCAACATCAATGGAAATTGTCGCATGGGGAGCTATTGAGTGGTTATCAACTAAGAAATGATCGGCAGAAAGGTAACTTTGAATATTTTGCCACGGAAAAGCCAGGTGAGGCAATTAAACTTATACCCGAATTTACAGGAAAGTTAAATGCAAATAATACGGTGCATGCTATTTTTAGCCAATATGATCATAAACTTGAAAGAACGCAGTTGTCACTTGGACTTCGTTATGAATATTATCAACGTGATGTACTGTTAGTCAATACCGGGATGGAATATCCATATTCCGTCCACCAATTGTATCCTACGCTCAATTTAATGCATAACCTCAGCGAGGATTGGTCCTGGAAATTTGCTGCTGCCCGTCGAGTTCAACGAAACAATAATTTTGAGCTAAATCCCATACCCGAACGCGAACACTCGGAGACATTGGAACAAGGAGATCCCAACTTGCTTCCAGAATTTACAACTAATGTCGAGACTGGTATTGTGAAGAAGTTAAAAACAGGAAGTATATTCTTAAACACCTACTACCAACACACGAAAAATCCGATCCAACGGGTCAATTCGGTGTATGCAGATACAATACTCAATCGGGTGTTTACCAATGCCGACTATGCTACCCGTTTGGGGGCGGAACTGGGAGGGGAGGGAAAGCTTCTCCCTTGGTTAAGAGTCAACGGTGGACTTAACCTGTATCGTTATAAGATATCTGGACGAGTGCTTACTTATCAGGAGACAAACAGTAATAGTGACTGGGTCTATTCCCTGAACGCTGGGGTTCAGGCAGATCTGGCCAAGAATTGGAGTACAGGTTTGCAGGTAAACTATCTCTCAGAAAGGCCTACGGTACAGGGAAAGGATTCCAGGTTTGTCGCCCCCCACTTTAATCTGAGCAAGGCTTTTTTGAAAGGAGCAATTAAAGCACAGTTTCAATGGCAGTTCATTGAACTTGGTAAATGGGGAGTCAATGAGCAGCGTATTACGACATCCTCAAATGACTTTTTCACCACCACTAATTATATTTACGAAAAGAATATATTGATGCTTAACCTCAATTTTAATTTTTATAAGCTGAATCAGCTTTTGAAACTGCCTAAGAGTGAGTTTGGCGAAAAAGAATTTTAGTTATGTTGTCTCTTGAATTCGGAAGGGGTGAAGTTTGTGTATCGCTTAAAGTATTTTGAAAAGTTTGATTTATCGGAGAAACCCAAGACAAAAGCAATTTCGGCGATTGAGTTGTTGGTATAGAAAATAAGCCTTTTCGCCTCTTTGATAATATAAGTTGCCAATATCTGAGAGGCCGTGTAATTGGCATTTCTCTTGCAAGCTGCACTCAGATTTTGAGGACTTGTGTGGAGCAGGCCTGCATAGTAAGCGACATTGTTTATGATTTTCGAATCAGTATTTAACAGCTCAATAAATTTTACATACAGGTCGTTGGAGACCGATGTGGATTGCTCCGTCTTGCCAATATTTTCAAGAGTTTTAGCTAAAAGTGATTTAAACAATCCCTCCTGACATATTTTGTTTTCTTCCTGTGATAGCAATTGCAGAAGGGTCGGAATGACTTTATTTTCTTTTAGGTAAAGAATGTCAAATTGACTGATCTCATCGACTAACCTTGCGATTTCAAGATCTAAGCTCTGTTCTACGAAAGATTTTTTTAGTAAGAGCACATAGCCCTCGATTGGAACCTCCAATTCCCAGCAATGTACGGATTCCTTGCGAATAATCAATATACATGGCGTCTTAACTAGGCTTTTGCAGTTGTCAATAAGCTGTTTTCCAGATGTTTTTGATAAAAACACCAATTCAAGGTATCCATTGTGCCTATGTGGTTTGGTTATGGCTTTTGAATTGTCAAATGCAACAACCTTTAATAATTTTTGGGGTTCGAGTTTATCTTTTACGATAATTGTTTTGCTAGCCATGTAAGTCATTTGAAAGGTAAAAATAAAATAAATCCTCGTGTTTTGTGGTATTGAAGGAAATTGTCCTAGATCAGGCCTTAAGCATCACCGTAGCCAGCTAGGACTTCCTTATTGTTATTTTTAATTTCATAAGTTATTCTTTGCATCTTGAACCCAACCCTTTAGACTTAATAATGTCTGGAGAGGAATTTAAAAAAAATGATTTGAGAATAGAAAATGAAGTTATTTTATCAATAAAAACAACAATGATAAATCTAAATTCCGTTCATTTGTTAATGAAAGTTTATACATGATATCATTTACCCTATAGTTTTGTGCTGTGACTAAAATAAAGAGAATAACTCCAACAGATTTCAGGGGGCAGTTTATGTCAGAAATGTCAACTGACTTTGCAATTTTAAGAACACCTGTTCAGATACATGATATCGGAAAAACATCTGGTTTCATTAAAGTCCCCACGCCGTTACATAGACCCGAGTTCAACTTCATTGTTCATATTACAAGGGGAAGCGCAAAACAACAGGTAGATGCTAATTTGGTGTCAATAAAAGAGAATGAAATCTTATTTGTCAGGCAAGGAAACGTAACTTCATTAAAGGAGGTCAGCCCAGATGCTGCGGGATACATGATTTTATTTGAAGATCAGACACTCAGTCAATTGTTGTCAAAACAGGAGCTCATTAAACTCTTTTCTGCGAATACAATTATTCATCTGTCAGAGGAGAGTAGCGTATGGTTAACATCTCTGTTTGAACTATTGAGCATTGAGATATATTACCCAAATCCGAATCTTGGTGTTTGCTATTCTCTTTTGCAGGCAGGACTACAGAAAATTCTTACCTCAAGTAAAGAACTGAATAAAAGTATAAATCGGGGTGCAGAGATTACTTTTAACTTCAAAGAGCTGGTTTACAGATACTATCTGAAACATAAGTCAGTCTTATTTTATGCCGGCGAGCTGTCTGTTTCTGAAAACTATCTCCATAGATGTGTCAAGGAAACCATCGGTGAAAGTCCAAAGGAATGGATCAATAAAGTTAGTGTCCTGCAGAGCCAGCTGCTTTTGCAGGACCTGACCAAGAGTATTTCTGAAATTGCTTTTGAGCTCAATTATGGCGATCCTAGCTATTTCGGGCGTCTATTTAAAAAGATAACCGGAGTAACCCCATCCGAATATAGAATTGCCTTTATGCAAGATTTGTCCGAGTAAAAAGTGGTTTAGTTTTAAAGCAATGCATGTTTTCAGTCCACCTTTGTATTATTAAATTCAAAGAAAATGAAAACACTAATCGCTATTAGAAACCTTGGCATCAGAACTGACCTCCAATTTACTTCCTATTGTAAAAACCGGATGACACCCAGATGGTCATATCTTGGTATTTTTATTTTAACGCTCCTCTTTTCAAATAAAAGCAATAGTCAGATCATTCAGGATGTTGGCGGTATTGCCACCACTGTCCATGGTAAAGCTAACTTTAAAGATCTGCCTTCAGAAAGTTCCCTTTCAGGAAATAAATTTCAACTGAAGACCTATGATGCCTGGCTGCCTATTCCTCCTTTAAAAATTGGCAGAACAAGCGTTTTTAGTAATCTGAATTATCGTTTAATGGATTTCAATTATGGCAACGAGACGATAGAAGATCCAAACCGGATTGAAAGAATTCATGAGATAAAATCAGTAATTATTATCCGACACCCCATTTCAGGCAAATGGTCTATTTTGGGAATAGCAATGCCAACCCTTGCTACGGATTTTAAAAAATCGCTCTCCTTAGATGACCTGATCCTGGACGGAATACTTGGTGTATCGAAAAAATTTGGGGCTGAATCGAATCTCGAAATTGGATTTGGTGTTCATGCTTTACATTCCTTTGGCGAGACTTTAATTACTCCAGGAATATCAATTGATTATCGGAGTCCAAATAACAAATGGTTAGCCCAGTTTTATTGGCCCAGATTAAATGTGCTTTATAGTGTGAGTGCAAACACACAGGTTGGTTTAGCGGGGTCAATAGATTGGACTCGATTTAATTTGAAAAATTATCGTGGTTACAGTGGTAAGGAAGTCGATTATGCGCAATTCTCCACTATACATGGTGGCCTACAGGTACATCAACGCCTGATAGGAAGAATCTGGCTTCAGGTACAAGGCGGTATGGGACTTTTGAATCGTTATGAACTGTTCGACATCAATCAAAAGACAGTCAATGATTTCTCTATTTCCAACATGGCATATGGAAAAGCTGCACTGAGCTACCGTATTGGCAGGAGATAAATGATTAAACCAAAGAACCTTCAGGCGATTTAGTACAAATTCCTTTGCAACGTAGAGGGAATGTTGAAGACATTGTTTCTGTTGTCGTAGCTATTTTAGATTCCAAGTGGACCACAGGAACTATTATACCAGTGGATGGTGGAATCTCTATTTCTTAGACACAATTAAAAGACGCAGAATCACGATATATAGTGATCATTCGGGTGATATCACTTTATTTCAGGAACTATTAAATGGTTGTAGTTTTTTAAAAATCTGATTATTAAAGAGTTGTTTCTTTTGGCCTCACTGTTGTCTCAGTCGCCATATACAAAGAATTGATAAACTTTAAATTTAAAAACATGAAGATTTTAGTTATTGGAGGCACAGGATTGATCGGAACAAAAACTGTAGCTAAGTTGAGAGCACTCGGGCATGAAGTTATTGCAGCATCCCCTAATACTGGTATAAATACGATTACGGGCGAAGGCTTAGCAGAAGCTGTGAACGGAGCCGAAGTGGTGATTGATCTTGCTAATTCACCATCATTTGCGGACAAGGATGTGATGGAATTTTTTGAGACTTCTGGGAAAAATTTGTTGGCAGCCGAAATTAATGCTGGAGTTAAACACCATATTGCATTGTCTGTTGTTGGTACGAGCCGCCTTCAGGCAAGTGGATATTTTAGGGCAAAACAAGTACAAGAGGATCTTATTGTCAAATCAGGCATTCCCTACACGATCATTCATTCCACGCAATTTTTAGAATTTTTAGGCGGTATCGTTGCTTCTGCACAGGATGGAGATGTGATCAATCTGTCGACCGCTAAAATACAACCGATCGCAGCTGAGGATGTTTCTTCTTTTGTTACCGAATTCGTACTTGGCCAGCCTATGAATGGAATCGTGGAAATTGGTGGCCCCGAACAATTTGAACTTGCAGGCCTGGTGCAACAATATTTGATCAAAACAGAAAATTCCAAAAAAGTTGTTGGAAGTAAGGATGCCTTATATTTTGGTGCGCCCTTGGAAGAATTAACTTTAGTGCCTTCCGCGGATGCAAAATTGGGTAAGCTAACCTTTGAAGAATGGTTTCGCCTTAGTGCTCAAAAATAAATATATTCCGATCCAAGGGCAGATAATGCCCTTGGATTTCGAAGCCTATCTATCCCTTCTTAAAAAGATTATAACTATGAAGAGTTTTTATAACACCTTTACGAGCTCTTTGGGCCGAAAATTTACAATGGCATTGAGCGGACTGTTCCTTATCAGTTTTTTGTTGGTGCATATGTCGGTCAATGCACTCATATTTTATAATGATGGTGGAGCAACGTTTACAATTGGCGCACATTTTATGGCCACAAATCCCGTGATCAGGACCTTGGAAATCGTTCTTATTGTTGGATTTGTTCTCCATATCGTGCAAGGGCTTCTATTATGGAAAAAAAATAGAGATGCGCGCCCCATTAAATATGCTTATCCATTGGCTACGCCTAAAATAAAATGGTATAGCAAGAGTATGACCTTGCTGGGGACACTTTTGCTTCTGTTTTTAGTGATACACACCTCCAACTTTTGGATACCAAATCGTATTCACCAGTTTCGTTATGATGAGGAGCTGCCACTTTATGATTTGATGCTGGAGAAGTTTAGCAACCCGCTGGAAGTGTTGGTTTATTTATTTGGTTGTGTCTCCTTATTTTGGCATCTCTTGCATGGTTTTACCAGTGCTTTTACTTCGCTCGGTATATCGCATCGTCGGTACAATGGTTTTATAAAATGGATGGGAACGAGCTTTTCAGTAATTGTGCCCCTTATATTATTCTTGATGCCACTGTCAATTTATTTTAAGTGGATAAATTGATTACTCAGAATTGCGTATATTCGAATTATAGCCAACTACATAAACGCATGAGTAAAAATGTAAGGGTACCGTCGTACCGCACTTCTGTATATCATGAAAGCAAATAAAACAACCAGTCCTAAAAATGAGGTGTCCAAGCCGAGTATCGCATATTACCAGAAAGAGCGCGAGATACTATTAGCATTGGGCAATGATCTAACAAAAGTTCGAGACAAAAATGATCTCATTCGGCTTTTTAAGGAAGGCATAAAAGGCTTATACTTTATTACCCATACCATTGTTACGACCATCGATTACAAAGACGATACTTACAGTCCCTTTCTACTTGACAATGACGGATCCCCGATCAGGGATCATCCACGTTATGCAGAAATGATAAAAGCCCGTTTTCCCCTTAATGAACCATTTATTCAGGCTGTATTGAATTCAACCGAGCCAGTTTCATTTGTGTTATCGGATATTATGGACGATCCGGGAAGCCCAAAATTTCTGCGCGTCAATTATGAAAAAGGTGTACGGGAAATTTTAATGGCCAAATTGATGCGTGAGGGACGTGCTATTGGCTTCCTTCATATTTATACCGATAAAATAAATGGCTTTAGCCAGAATTTCAGAGATGTCATCGTTGGTATTATTCCCCAAATATCGAGTGCAGTTTCCAATATCATAAAAAACGAAGAGCTACTTAAAAGGGAAAAGGAGAAGACTTTTCTGCTCGAATTCAGCAGCCGAATGGCCGCCGTTCGGACGAAGCAAGAGTTAACGGAGACTGTTCGCGATGTATTGAAGCAACTTAGTCCGACGGGAAGTTTTGTCATTCGACGAATCTGTGGTGATTCGAAATCTTTTACAGAACCCTACATTTATGATTTCGGAACGCATCCCGTACCGAAAAACAAAGTGGATTGGTTCCAACAATTGCCCCTCAATGATGGTTTACAGAATCGTATTTTAACAAGTGCGATTCCTTTGTTATTTGATGTAGACCGGGAGGTGCAGCGTGGTATTTCCTCAGGTTATCTCCATTATTGGAAGTCATTGGGGATAGCGACATTTACAGGGATACGCTTGCGGAATGGTGAGACCAATTTAGGCCTGTTGTTATTGGAGACTGCCGAAATCAATATCCCCTTACTCCAGAGCATTTGTGCGCAGATCTCAACAGCGATTTCCAATACGCTAGCTAATGAACAGCTGGTTAAAAAGCAGCAAGAGCAATCTTTTTTATTAGATTTCAGCAATGATATTACCCAGCTGAGGACAAAGCAAGACCTTCAGTCAGCTATCAGTAGGGTTCTGGATAAAACCCTGTCCACAAGATTATCCATGATCCGTGTGATCGAAGCCGATGGTATCCACCTATCTCCTTTTATGTATGATGCCGCGCTGTTTGCCGGTGCAAAATCCGATTTTGATAAATTAGCGAACAATCTTATTACAGTCAACGAGCTATATACTGCCCAAGTATTGGCCAGCAAGGAGGGGCTTGTGTTCAATGTTGAGGAGGAAATTAAAAAAGGAAACGATTATGCCCGGTTATGGAAGACCACAGGGCGAAGGAATATGTATGGTCTGCCTTTGCGGATCGGTGACAAAAATATCGGTACGATATGGTTGCTGGCGGACCAGCTCAATAAGATGCTTATCAAAGGCATTTGTTCACAAATTTCAATTGCCATTGACAATATCCGTGCTAATGAGCAACTATTGGCCTATAAAAAGAATCTGGAAATAGAGAATGATTACTTAAAAGAGCAGATCAAAACTATTTACAATTTTTCTGAAATCATCGGCAGTGGAGAGTCTATGCAACACGTATATCACCTGATGTCGCTCGTTGCGGGTACAGCTACTACCATCTTGATTACAGGTGAAACCGGGACTGGAAAAGAGCTGGTCGCCCGGGGTATCCATATATCCTCGGATCGAAAAGATAAAGTCATGGTCAAGGTAAATTGTGCAGCTCTGCCTGCCCATCTGATCGAAAGCGAATTATTTGGACACGAAAAAGGCGCATTTACAGGCGCCGTAGAACGCCGTATCGGTAAATTTGAACTGGCGCACCAAAGCACACTTTTTTTGGATGAGATTGGAGAACTTCCGTTAGAAGCGCAATCAAAATTGTTGCGGATTATTCAGGAACGCGAACTGGAAAGGATCGGTGGGCAGCAGACCATAAAAATTGATGTCCGACTTATTGCAGCGACCAACCGTAATTTGGAAGAAGAGGTAAAGGCAGGACGTTTTCGGGCCGACCTGTATTTCAGGCTCAATGTATTTCCGATACACCTACCACCACTACGGGAGCGGCTGGAAGATCTCCCCCAGCTTACCGACTTTTTTATGCAGAAATATAGTCGCAATACAGGGCGTAAAATGAAGAAAATAGGATCAAAAGTAATTCAGCAATTGCGTAGCTATAGCTGGCCCGGAAATGTACGTGAACTCGAACATTTGATTGAAAGGACAATTCTTTTGACCACAACTGCAGAGATTGATTATGTTTATCTTCCTAAGGTGCATGCTGAATCTGGACAGGAAGAGCTGCAGTATTTAAATTATTCACTCGATGAATTGGAGCGCAATTATATTATCCAGGTTTTAAAGCGTTGTTCCGGGAAGATTTCGGGACCGGGAAGTGCATCAGAAATTCTGCAGATTCCCGGCAACACTCTACATTCAAAAATGAAAAAACTAAATATTCGAAAGAGCGAATATTTTACCTGATTGATTATCATTATTTTTAATAAGACATTGAACGATGTACATTGGAAGAACCTATAAAATAACCGAATTTCTTTTTTGGACGCGACGAAATCTGTTTTTGTTGCTCTTGATCAGTATTGTTCCAGTCTTGATGTATGAATTATTGGGCCTTCAATGGCTGGTAGTACCCTGGCCAATAGTAGCGTTTTTAGGAACAGCAACAGCCTTTGTCGTCGGATTTAAAAACCAACAGACCTATAACAGGACGTGGGAGGCACGTGACATTTGGGGGCTGAAGATCGGCATGAGCAGGGCTTGGGCAATAATGTGTCGCGATTTTATCAAAGACCGCGATATTGCGCGGGAGATTGCATTTCGCCATTTGGCATGGCTCACATTGCTGCGGTATGAGTTACGCTCCAAGCGGGCTTGGGAAAATATTGATAAGTCTTATAATCGCGAATACGCTAGCTTCTATACGATTCCAGAACGGGAAATAGCCTTATCAACAGTACTACAAAAATATATTCGTCATGAAGAACTTGAAGAAGTGATTTCCTCCAGTAATCCCCTGACACAGCTGATGAGTCTACAAAGCGCCGCACTGGCGAGGTTGTCTGATACCGGTGCGCTTGATAATTCCCGTTTTTTCGAACTACATAAATATTTGCGTGAATTTTCTACCTTACAAGCGAGAAGTGAAAAAATAAAAAATTTTCCTTACCCAAGGCAGTATGCCACTGTTAATCGGATATTTGTTTGGCTTTTTTGTCTTCTGCTGCCTTTTGCTATGTTAAAGGAGTTTAATTCATTCAATGAATTTACAACTGGATGGATGAGGGGCCACATGGTGTGGCTTGTCATCCCTTTCAGCATGATAATATCCTGGGTATATACATCATTAGATCAAGTGGGAGAAAGTACTGAAAATCCTTTTGAGGGCGGCCCAAATGATATCCCTATTTCGCACATATGTTATACTCTTGAAAATGAGATAAGAGATATATGGGGAGATGCGAGACCTGCACAGACCATTGTTAATCCAAATAATATTATTATGTGATAGGAACAGAAGATCTTCATATTCCAAAAATTTAAATTTAGAAACGATTGATTTCATTGATCAAGTTGAATTTGTTAGAAAATCTTGTGAAAACTAACCTCAAAAGTTGAATTCCTTTATGAATTGTCGCTTTCATTTACAAAGCGCTTATCAGTTTACGCTCGACAAATAATAAACTAGCCTCAGCGAATTGTAACTGTCCTGACAAAATGCTTAAAAAGTACTTATTTTAGTGAAAAGGATGTGTTGGATTACAGCGTAAGTAAAGCCAGTCAATGAAATTTAATGAATAATAGATGATGAATAGACTATTCCCAATATTAGTTTCGGCAATTTTATTTTCAAATTGTCACAACGATTCGAAACCTACGCCTGATAGGATGAGCGTATCGGAACAGCAAGCTGTTTTAGATGCGTTAGGCAGTCACATGCATCCTAGCATTACCGATCTTACCGAAGCAAAGCGTATTCCGGCCAATCAGTTTTTATTGGCGAGCTATTATCCATTGACTCAAGCGGAAACTAAGGCCATGGAGCTTGCATCTAAGCAACAAGGTAGCTTTGCAACGGATTTAGCAGATGAAATACATTGCACGCTCACACATGTTGAGCTTAGGAATGAAAAAAACGAAGAAGTGAACTTGATGGATACCGTTCAAAATCCATTATATCTGCAACGTTTTGGTCTTTGGGACTATGATCATAAACTCTGTCAAAATGTAGGTGTAATGATACAGACCAAACAATTTTTTTCTAAATTAAAAGGTTCGGTACAGCTCAAATTACAAATTGATCAAGGGCCTGAAAAGCTTATTGATATCCCAATAGAAATCAGTATAAACGATACCTTAAAGTAGCTACTTTAGGGTAAAAGGAAATTTTCCAATTCCATTAAAACTAATCTCTTTCTGAAAAGAAAATTTAATAATAGCCCGATGAACCGCTACCCGACGGATAAACAGTACTAAATCGCAAGAGATCGTTTTTAAGTTGAGCGCTGTTAATTCAACTATTGAGACCAGCTTGTTTTCTAAACCTCTCGAATTCGAGGGGTTTAAAATTAGGGTTGTATATACTATAAACTTTCTAATACTAATGATTACTTTGTTTCGACAATGTCCTGTAGCAGCCTTTCTCAGTGCTTCGGCACCAGCTGTAAGTAATTGTTCCATTTAGTGACCTTAAAATTACCTATGTAAAACACGTAAATTAGAAGCTGAAAAAAGGGAAATCCCTATTCAATGCATCATTAAATCCAAAGTCTTCTGGCACATTGAAGGATAGGTATTCAGCAAAAGTTCCATTGATAAATTATAAATCCAACGTTAAAACTAATTAAATTTCAAACCTTTGTTGTTTAATTGGAAGTGCTTATTTTAGGATTTCAAAGATGCATTATATGTAGAGTAATAATATTGAAGATGAGAAATGAGAAATTAGTATTAGGTATGCTTGTCTTTGAGGGATTTGAATTGCTAGATGTCTTCGGTCCATTAGAGATGTTCGGGTTTCTTAAAGAGCAGGTGGAGATCTTTCTGATCGGAGAGAGGCTTGGAAAGATTCAAAGTACAGCGGGCCCATCAGTTATCGTCGACAAAACGTTTGAAGACCTATCGGCCTTGGACATTTTAATGATTCCAGGGGGTGCCGGCACGAGAACGGAAGTGACCAATGAGAGCCTTATTCAAAAAATTAGCCGATTGGCCAGAAGCTCAAAGCATGTTGCTACCATTTGTACTGGGGCAGCACTCTTGGCCAAAACAGGGTTATTAGATGACAGGAGAGCAACAACAAATAAGAGAGCATATAATTGGGTCGTGAGCCAGAATGAGAAAGTTAACTGGATACATAAAGCTAGATGGGTGGAGGATGCTAATTTTTTTACGTCCTCGGGAATATCTGCAGGAACTGATATGTCTTTGGCACTTATCGCGAAACTATTTGGCAGGGAACAAGCCTTGGCTATTGCACAGCGAACGGAATATAATTGGGACGATGACTCTACAAATGATCGGTTTGCGGAATTGAACAAGCTATTGGACTAAAAATTATGGAAAAATAGATTGGACATTTGTTATTAATTAACCTTCCTGACTGCAAATTGGAGACGCTTAAAACATGTATTGACAGAATGGATATTAACGACTTGATCTCTTGACAATAATTGAATAGTTATGAAAAATCAGAAATAATAATCGCCTAGATTTCTCAGTTTGAAGGCTTCTGTTATTTAACAATTTGATAATACCTGATTATTAACTTTGTTGAGCAGCATAATCAGATCAAGGACGTGAATTATATTATTATTGTAGGGGCAACCCAAGCATTATTGGCACTGGGTATTTTATTAAAAAATAAAAAAAACAATCGGCAGCATGATAATATTCTTTCGTATTTATTAGCTGCCATTTTTTTACACTTGGCTATCACCTTTATATTGAATGTCTTTTGGCCCAATTCAAAGATCCATCAACAGTTCAATACATTTATTGCTTTGGCCTACCCAGGACTGTTATGGTGTTATATGAGCTATCTTGAACATAGAGGAAAGCCTATTGATATCCTTTTGGCCATGTTTCCATCGATGTGTGCGTTGGTTGGCTATTTTTGGATCGCCGCTTATGTGATTAACCGTTCCGGTGAATTACCGCCATTTATTAAAATGTACAATTCGATATCTGGTTATGCATATACGATATTATATATTCATTACCCTTTAAAGATTCTCGCTAGGATTGAGAAGATACCGATGTTCTGGAAGTTGGAAAAGCGTATGATCAAATTAGCAGCTTGTCTATTCCTATTGATCGGCTTGGCATTTCTTTTCATCACTTCCTGTGCCCAACTATTTGATATATCTACTTATTTTTCTTTTATCCATTTATGGTTTCGGGTATTTATCTATTCTATTTTGGTGATTATCTGTATATCCATAATCTATGTCAAAGTAAGTTCTTTTCTTTACATTCACATGTATCAACAAGAAGAACTAAACGAGCCAAATTCTGCCGATAATCTTAAAGACTCGATAGCGATTATCGGTGACATGCCTACTTATCTATCTGCAGCAGAAAATGAAAAGAACACTAGTGTGGACTATGCCGGTATCTTAGAGAACGTAGAAAACTTGATGACCCAACATAAGGTGTTTTTAGATCCCAATCTCACACTCGAGAGCCTGGCGGCAAGGGCCGGGGTATCACGTCATCACCTTTCCGAAACATTGAATCAGTATAAAGAAAAATCTTTTTATCAGTATGTCAACGAGTATCGGATTATGGAAGTGGTTAGCCTGATGGATAAGTATAGAAGTAGGGGAGAGAACATCAATATCCTCTCGTTGGCATTTCAGGCTGGATTCCATTCCAAATCTTCGTTCAATCAATATTTCAAGAAAGTCCAGGGCTGTACTCCATCAGCCTACTTAAAAGAAAAACCATATTATAACCTACTTAATACCTAATATGTATTGCTTTATCAGTCGCAAAAACTTTTTCAATACGTCAGGGAAAAGAGTATTTCAGTGTCATTAAATAGGTGCCAATCCGTCGATAATCAAAGCTTAATAAAAAATTAACATTTGTAACTAACATAGGTACAGGTGTTTATGTCTTCTGTTTCAAGTAGTACGTTCTTCTTTATCGAGAAAGACGACCCTTATTCTATGAAATATCAATTTCGCAGCAAATAACAAAATTGATTGCATGATATGAAAAGAACGTTATTCTTTTTGATTTGGTTGATGCCTATTTTTCTACAGGCACAACAAATCACAGGAGCTGTCACTTCAACGACCGATGAGGTATTGCCCGGAGCAACAGTACAAGTTGGAAAGGTTGCGACACAAACCAATCTTGAGGGTAAATTTACGTTGATCTTAAAAGAAAAAGGACGTATCCAACTTTCCATTTTCTACACCGGTTACCAGGGATTCACACTGGATACAGTAGTTTCCACAGAAGGTATCCATTTGGGAAACATTAAATTACAACCCTCAAACAATAGCTTGGGTGAGGTCATTGTAGTAGGGTCTTCTGCCGGCTCTCAGCTTAAAGCACTGAATATTAAAAAGAGTGCAAATGCTATTATGGAGGTGCTGGCTGCTGATGCCATTGGTAAACTGCCAGATCGAAATGCAGCAGAAGCCGTCCAACGTATTCAAGGCGTCTCTATCGAACGGGATCAAGGCGAGGGAAGGTATGTTTCGGTACGGGGTACACCTATCCAATGGAGCGCTTCACTGTTAAATGGAAATAGGCTTCCTTCTGCTAGTCTCGATTATGCGGACAGAAGAATTCAGATGGATATTTTTCCATCCGAAATGATTCAATATGTACAATTGTCAAAAGCGATCACGCCTGATATGGAAGGAGATGCTATTGGTGGGTCGATCAATTTTATTACCAAGACAGCGCCACTTAAGCGTACGCTAAACATCAGTGCTGCCGGTGGATACAATGGGCAGTCTCAAAGAGCATCATATAATGGCTCTCTTCTCTTTGGCGATCGTGTTGCCAATGGAAAATTGGGCTATATCCTTTCGGCAGTGATCTGGGACCGAACAGCCGCCCAAGATCGATACAATCTAAATTATGATTTTGGAAACAGCAATGCGGGCCAAGCTTTTTCTATTACCGATCTCCAATTACGCGATTATATAGCCCACAGACGCACCATTGGGTTTAATGGAGGTCTTGAATATGCTTTCAATGAAAGGCATAAAATTATCTTCAAGGGACTTTATAGTGAGTACCTGGATGCGCAACGGGTGCGTGAAAATTATTTTTATTTTAATACTAAAACAGCAACTATAACAACGCGAGCTGCGGATTATCATACAAATCTTTATTCCGGAGAGCTGAGCGGACAATCGAATTTTTCTGAAAAAATAGGATTGGATTGGTCCTTTAGCATGGATAAATCTGCATTTAAATTTAAAGATCCGGACTACTATCCTATGGCGACTTTCTCTCAAAAAGTTTCTTACGATGGTATGGCTGCAGATGGGAAGAAATACCTCGCCATGGACTCACCGGATGGAGAGGGGGACTATATCGACAAAATTCTACCACAGCTTTCATCTACCACCCCTATTAGTGCTGAGGCTATGAAGTTAACACAAGTTGTCAATATCAGGAGCAAAAACCAGGAGAGTAACAAACGTGCTGGAATCAATTTAAAATATACGCCTAGCAGTTCGCTTACCATCAAAGTTGGTGGAAAATTTATTCATAAGGACAAAAACGTAGAAAATCCCTATAGCGTTTATGTGGCAGGTGTCTCAGGACCAGCTCCGACACTCGCCGGTTTAGGCACTGAACCCTATCCATATCGTGGCGGTTTTTTGACCGAAATTGGATCACCTTACAGCAATGTGCTTATCGACCAGATGTCGATGGAATCAGTCAGACAGCTTGCCTCGCCAGCAGGGATTGCAGACAATAAGCTGTACCCTTTCCGCGTTGATTCTGCTGAAAACGCCTCAGGTGCAGCTAACTATTACAGTGGAAGAGAAAATGTATACGCCATTTATGGTTCTGCTGAATACAAATTGACTGATCAGCTTACAGTAATTGCAGGTATACGAAACGAATACAACAAAGTCACTTTCTCTGGCAGCAAAGTATCTACTCTCGGAGACAAATCCCCTCAAGTCGAGGCCATTAATCAGGACAATAGCTACAACGCCTTTCTACCTATGTTGCACCTGAAGATCAATGCGACTGAAAATGATCTTATTAGACTGGCATTTACGCGAAGCTTCGCGCGTCCCGATTTTGGAAACCTCAATCCGGGTACAACCCAAGACGATATCAACCGGATCATTACACGGGGAAATCCCAACTTGAAACCTACTTTTGCCAGCAACTTTGACCTGATGGCTGAGCATTATTTCGGTGGTATTGGTATGGTGTCGGTAGGAGCATTCTATAAAAAACTTTCCAATTTGATTTATTCAAATCAATCTACCCAAAATATCAATGGTGTCATGTTCAATGTAAACGAACCGGATAATCTCCAAAATGCTTGGTTAGCAGGTTTTGAAGCCGGGATATCCAAGCGATTTGTCGATTTACCGGGGATATGGAAAGGATTTGGTATAGATGCCAACTATACGTTTACAGATTCTAAGGCTAAAGTTCCGCGCTTTGACAAGGGAAAACGAATAGAAGATGAAAGCGTGATTCCCAAGCAGGCTAAACACATTTTTAATCTTTCCCTAATCTTTGAAAATAGCAAATTTATGGCCCGTATTGCCGGAAATTACAAAGGAAAATACCTCGATGCCATTCGGCAGATTGCCGGACCTGAACATTACCGGTGGTATTCGAGCAATTTTTCAGTGGACTTTTCTTCTTCTTATTCGATTAACTCCAAGTTCAGAATATTCGCTGAGTTAAATAACATTACTGGTGCCCCAGTACGCTATTATCATGGTGTATATGATCGTGCAGAACAAGCCGAATGGTATTCTGTACGCGGCCAGGTCGGAATCAGCGCAAAACTTTTTTAAACAATAGCAATATGAAATTAAAACAAATCACTTTCATCAAAGTATCCTTGCTTTCGCTGGGTATAGGAACAGCCTTTGCTCAGCAGCCCGAGTTATCACAGCTTGATCAGCACAAGATTAATCAGATTCAGGTGCTTGGTACACACAATAGTTATGCAAGGCCAGTAGATCCACGTCTCGCGGCATATGCTGACCCCATTTTTTCGAAAATGTCGGAGAAGATGGCAACACTATTTCCTCCTGATAAACTGAGCTCATTTAAAGAATTCCATCCCAATCCAATGACAATGAGTGAAGGGTTGAAATACGATCACCCAGCGTTTGACGTACAACTTGATAGCGGTATCAGAAGTTTAGAAATGGATGTATATTACGATCCCACAGGACATCGGTTTGATAGACCTGCCGGATATGAAGTACTAAATAAAATGGGAGTTTCGGATCTGGCTCCATATCAAAAAGAAGAGCTGGAAAAACCCGGTTTCAAGATGCTACATATAGCGGATTTTGATTTTCGATCACATTATGCCTCCTTCCGTAGCGGGCTTATAGCTTTGCGGGCTTGGTCAGAAAAGAACCCCGGACACCTACCTGTTTTCATTATGGTCGAAGCTAAAGATAAGGGCATTCCGCTTTTCCCCAATAGTGCCGATATACTTCCATTTGATGAAAAAGCTTTTGATGAGTTGGATGCAGAAGTTGTCGAGGTGTTGGGAAAAGAAAAGCTCATTACACCTGATGATATACGTGGGGATTACGGTACTTTGCGTGAAGCAGTGCATGCTGGTCATTGGCCCAGTGTCAAGGCATCCCGTGGAAAATTTATTTTCTTGCTACTGCCAACAACAGCAGGGATGAATCTTGAATCTGCTTATACCAAAAACAGACCTAATCTTGAAAAGCGGATGATGTTTGTGCAGTCAAATCCCAATGATAGCTTTGCATCTTTTGTTCTGTTGGATAATGCGCTGGTCCGCCAACAGGAAATTCAGGATCTGGTGCGAGCAGGGTATATCGTCAGGAGTAGATCCGATATTGAAACATATGAAGCCAAGATCAACGATTACAGTAGGGCAGATGCGGCATTTAACAGTGGCGCTCAAATTGTTTCTACAGATTTTTTTAGACCAGGAAACGGTTACCATACTTCCTATTATGTAAAACTGCCAAACAGTAAGGTCGCGCGCCCAAATCCTATAAATAGTATGATGAAAAAGTCCAAGCATATGGGATCTGTAAAGTGATAGATATACTGGCAGCTATGCTAATACTATTGAAGAACTGAGAAATCAAGGTCGTTTGGAAAAAATTCCGAGCGACTTTATGCTTTGTGGTTTATTGCTGCCTGAGATTCATAGCCCAGTATTTATAATTGCATAAAGGAAGCTATCCAGTAAATAAGGAATTTATGCCAGACCAGGAAAGGGGGCTGTTTTGAAGTAAAAAAATGAACCCCAAGATTTTTATTTCCTGGGGTATAATGGCTATTCGTCCATATCATTATGAGGATTATGACTTTGCCCCCATTCCTTTCCTTCATGTGAATGTTCAGGTCGATGGGAGTTTGAGCCTGCAGCAATTCCCTGCTCTAGTTCGATCACAGATATGTGGATCTGCGGTGTGCAATAACTTTGTTTCTTGTCCATGATTTTGTTTTTTTTTAATTGTGTAATTATTTGTTTTAGTTATACCATATAGCTAAAGACTTTATATAAGTGTGATTTAGCTAGTCTTCGCTATATATGTTTTTCTTTAACTTCTAAAATTTCGTGTTACAATTATATTGGTATCCCTTTGATTAACTATGATGTTTTTAGGTCTATGAGTTTGGTTGTAGAGAAATGTTTACAGTTTTTAATATAGATGTTTTAATATATTGTAATTTAAATTGCGTGATTGTGGGCTGAGGGTTATTTGGAGTAGGATCTAAGAGCGATGCTCATTTTTACCCAGAATAAAAGTTTAAGTATCCCTTTGTAACGGGGATTTGCTAACCTAATACTCTCTTTCATGAGTACTGTCTTTATTCTTTAATGCAGTGATCATTTCGGTCCGCAATGAAGTGTTGAGTACAGGTGTTGGCAGGCTTGTTATAATGCAATCGTTAGGATCTGTGGCATCACCGTTAGCAACCAATTGAAACCATGCCATAATCGTATTTCTTCTATTTCAAGATTTTTGCTCGAAAAGAGGGCATTAAGTGCCCTAAAAATCATTTATGTCGCACATATAATTGCTTCGCCCGACGAATTGATCGCACCGACATATTTAAAGGCGTGCCGGGTATAATGATAGTTACAAGACCCTTTCTTGTACTTGTCTGGTACGCTGACCGTATCGCGCTTTCTCACAAACTTCCATAAAAAAAGCTAATCTCTTGATTAGCTTTTTTTATGGAAGTTTGTGAAATTTAAAAATTCACAAGACCATTTGCGCCCAGCGCCATGTAAAGATTGATTCTTTCGATCCGCTGTTGGAGGTCAAGATCTATGGTATTCATCTCCCTTTTTATGAGGTCTCTTTGCTTTTGGAGTAGAATAAAGCTGTTGTTACTACCTATTTTTATTTGTTTTTTTGTTAAATCTATATTTTTCTCCAACGATGAGATTGCCTGTTGTTGGTATATCTCCTGTTTATCGATAGAACCCAAATTTGCTAAAGCAGATTCGACTTCATTGAAAGCTATTAGGACCGATTTCGCATACTCTTCCACCGCTTGCTTTTGTTGTGAGGTTTTTATCTCGACATTCTTTTTTAGTTTTCCATTATTAAAAATAGGGGTCGTTATACCACCGCCAACTTTGATCAAAGGATTAGAAAATAAATTACTGATACCAGCGACATTGGTTTCTGCTGCGCCAAAACCTGCTCCGATATTAAGGGCGGGCAGTCTCGCTGCTTTGGCTTCCTGAACCTGATAGAAATTGGATTCTATTTGAAATTGCTTGGCCATAATATCGGCCCTCTTTTCTAATATATTGAGCGGGAAATCTGTGGGAATATGCTGTTCCAACGCTGAAAATTTAGCATTTACTTTTGTCAAACCTGCTGGATATTTCCCACAAAGGATCTCTATACTCCTGCTTGATTGCGTATTCGCATTCCTAATTTTTTCAAGATACGAATTCAAGAGAATAGATTCGCTTTCAATATTAGA
Organism: Sphingobacterium sp. DR205; assembly: GCF_011064245.1. Lineage (NCBI taxonomy): Bacteria > Pseudomonadati > Bacteroidota > Sphingobacteriia > Sphingobacteriales > Sphingobacteriaceae > Sphingobacterium > Sphingobacterium sp. DR205. The sequence continues at coordinate 1,753,486 of NZ_CP049333.1, forward strand.
TATGTCCAGTGCATTTGCGGTTCCTACTTTATTTTGAATGATCAAGATTTTTTTCAATTCTTCGGTTTTCGCTATGTATTCGCTGATTTTTTGTTCTTGATATTGTCCCGCAATATTTAGGTAATAAGCCTTTGCGATCATTCCGGCGATAGACTGCTCTAGCATTTTTTGTTGAAACTGCGCGGAGAAATATCGACTTACACTTGCCATTTCCGCAGACTTATTTTTTCCCCAGAGGTCAAGCTCCCAGCTTGCTTTAAGCTGCAGCTTGCCGATATGACTCCCGCTGATAAGATTGTTGCCCGTATTCGCCAGGGCATTGACGCTGGGATAAAGGTTACTTCCGGCAATATCCATCGTCAATTCAACTTGATCCAATGTTTCTTTGGAAATGATAATATCCGCATTGTGGGCAAGCCCTTCCTTGATCAAGCGTTTGAGTTCTGGTGTCAGTAGTTCGTTCAACCACTCATAGGAAAAAGCAGATTGATTTTGAGCTTTATCTTGGATCCATTTATCAGAAATTTCAATATTCGCCTTTACCACGCTCGAGTTTTTTAAATTTTCAACCGTTTCTGGTGTTGCATTTTTGTAACCGATACAAGAAGTCAAGTTTACGAACAAGAGAATTCCAATACCTATTTTTTTTATCATTTTAATGCAGTTTTGGAATTAAGAAGTTGAGTTTGCTGCTTACACGTACCATCACTTTCCGGATAAGATGTAAGGGTTTGATATGGTCGGAATAGATGACTGCTGTTCCTCTTGCACCCACGGTCAGCGGTTGTTCGTTTTCATCCAGCACAAATTTAGCGATGAGTTTTCCATCCGTTTCGGGCTGTAGACGTGCCGTTTCCGGAATTCCCGAAGTTGTTCCATTGCCGCCAAGCATTCCACCGGCATTGTTCATGATTCCTTGGCTCGTCGCATCAACCACGTATTCCAATTTGGCTTTCACCACTTTTCCGGGAGCAGTTTTTAGGGCAAGTTCCACTTCATTTCCAATTTTTACCGTTTCTAGTTCATTTTGGGAGAAGAAGGCAACAATGGATTGCTGTTTTTGAATCAATACAAAAGCTGATTTAAAAGGCGCCATCATGGCTCCTTCGTTCAGCTGTACGTTCGGTATTAACCCGTCAGTAGGTGCTAAAACCACTGTTTGTGAAAGATTCCATTTCGCCTGATCCAATTTTGCTTTTATTTCTGCGATGGAAGCGTTTTCGCCATGATGTGTTGAATGGTATTTGGCTTCTAAAGATGACTTTTGTGCCTGTGCAGCACTAATTCGCGATTGTAGATCCTGCGAATTAGCGACAGCTTGTTCAAGGTCAAATCTGTTCGCAGCACCAGCAGCTACGAGCTCCTGGTATTGTTTTATTCTTTTATTGCTTAATTCAAGCTGGGATTGTAAGCTCAAAACGTTTTTGCGGGAGGCCTCAATATCCGAATTGTAGGAGGATACGGTGGATTTCATATTGCTTAGTTGGGCTTCCAATGATTTTATCTCCTGTTCGTAGGGTACTGGATCTATGGTAAATAGCGTATCTCCTTTTTTTACTTCTTGATTTGTCTTTACATATACTTTCTTTACTTTGCCCAATGTTTGGGTCGTAATGTCCACACTTCGGTTACCTACTTTGACGTCCGATGTTATTGGACAAAAATAGTTAAGGCTCAATATAAGGGCAATAGACCCAAAAATTGGCAATGAAAATACCACGACCTGTGTATTGAAATTCCAGGGGATCAGGTTTAATTTTTTGATAAGAAGCCAGCAAATACCAGCATATATTCCTATGAGTAGTTCTAACATAATTTTTTGTTTTTGATGATTCCGTATTCACGGAATTTATTTCTTGTCTTCGGCAGATTCCTCGTTCTTTGCTGACGAAGAATCTGTTTCTTCTAAACCTGAAGAAGATGTGTTATCTTTTTTGTAATCATAGTTGGCCCATATTAAAGCAACCGGCCAAAGAAGTCCGCCAAATATTAGCGACAGCAAACACATGCTTTTTATGGCGCTCAATTGCGGATGATTTTTCTTCTCCGCAACTTTTTCGGGATAGATGTGTACTTTCCAAAATAGAAAAATTCCCGCCAGCGGTAAAATGAATATAATAAGCCATGATGCGATGTCAGCGATGGTGTCCTCTGCTCCGCCGGTAGACGCATGCGAAACGCTGCAGAACAGTAGTAAGGGCAGTGTTGCCAATAATTTTTGCATGATAAAGTAAATTTGGTGTTAAAAATCTCGGCAATATCAATTAAGATAAAGCCGAGCATCACGAAAACATGATTTAAAACGAATCGTTAGTTCCATATTCTTCGCGAATTAGGTTTCGCAAAAAATCAACATTTTCATGGTAAACTGTAACTTGTTGAGGGCTCAGAACCTGGTCAAATGTTCGGTCCGTTTTCTTTAGCGCCCTTAGCCTTTCCATTGCGTTAGCCGCTTGAAAGTTTATTTGATAAATCTGCTCGGCCTGCGTTGCTGTCATGTTTAAAAATGACATTTCTTGGGTCATGTAAGTGCCAACCTTTTCTACATTCGATGATTGTGCATTTACGGCATTGGTTTGTAAAAGTACGAATAAGCTTAGCACACCTATTCTTACAAAAAAATTGTTCATTTTCTTTTCGTTTTAAATCATACTATTTGTGCAAAATGCTGTTTCACAGCTTTTTTTGACACAGCAAAATTAGAACGAATAAGCCTGGGAAAAGTATTCTTAAGTTAGTTTTTTGGTGGCCGTTTTTTTTGTATACGTGCCGTTAGTCTAGACAGTGAATTGGGGGTGATGCCCAGAAAATTGGCGATATGTTTTCGGTTTGTATTTCTGGTGATGTAAGAACGGTTTTCAAGGAAAACCTCATAGCGGGCACTCGGAGAATCACTGCACAATTGTTCGGTACGTATGCGTAGTGTATCAATGACAATTTTCAATGATTTTATATAGAACTGAAATATTCCTTTGTATCGGAAAGCCAAATCTTCAAATAGATCTTTGGGAAAGAGTAACAATTGCGTGTCGACAGCTGCTTCGATGGTGTATTTCGTTTCCTTCTGATCAGCATAATATTCTGGAATTCCGGCAATAAATGCGTGGTCGGCCTCTGAGGAGAAAAAAACATTGTTCTCGGTACCGTCATCTGAATAGAAATACCAGCGCAGCAGGCCTGTCGTGAGCACAAAAACCGAATCAAACTTATCTTCCGTTTTTACAAGTTTTGTTTTTTTTGGAAGAAATAGCGGTTTGCATATTTTAGACAATTCGAGCCGTTCTTCATCATTCAGTTGTTGAAGGCACTCTAAATGTTTTAATATTTCCGATTGGGTCAGCATCAGTAGCAGCGTATAAGTTCAAATTTAAGAAAAATAGCTTTTATTTTTATGAAATAACTACCCTGTTCGAAACATTCGTCTTTTGTATTTAAAAGCTTTTACCTAAAGTAAACTACAATAAATCACAAATGGATTTATTGCAAGAGCTTATAGACTCTTTTTTGTAAATTTAAGTCTTCGTAGCAAAGTAGGCCAACAGCCCGAACGGAATAGCGTAGGTGCAACAGGCTATAAAAATTAAGTAAGTTCATAACATAAAAACATGTATGGAAAGATTTGATCGTAAAAATCACTGGGAAAATATTTACCGAACCAAGGAGCTTAAAGAGACAAGCTGGTATCAGCAAACACCGCAAACATCCTTGGATTATTTAAGTGCTTTCAATGTACCTGTCTCTGCAAAAATTATTGACGTTGGTGGTGGCGATAGCTTGCTGGTAGACTATCTATTAGATTTGGGATATGAAGATATTACGGTCTTAGATATTTCGGAAAAAGCAATTGACAGAGCAAAACAACGGTTAGGCGATAAAGCTGATAAGGTAAAGTGGATCGTTGAGGATATTACTCATTTTGCACCTACAGAATGCTATGATTTCTGGCATGACCGGGCAGCTTTTCATTTTTTAACAAGCGAAGATGATATTGCAGGTTATCTAGCGAAGGTAAAAGAAAATATAAATCCAGATGGTATTTTAGTTATAGGCACATTTTCTGAGCAAGGTCCAAAAAAATGCAGCGGCATTGAGATCAAACAGTATTCCGAAATAAGTTTAACAAATCAGTTCAAGGATTATTTTAGTAAGATCAATTGCCATAGCGTAAACCATCGGACACCATCTGACACGACACAGAATTTTGTGTTTTGTAGCTTTCGAAAGTTGGCTTCGTAATTATCCGATCGTAGAATTGGCAAAATTTCCAAGGGGCGCACCATTCGTGAATTTGTAGTTGCCGTGCTGGTTATCCCGACTTTATTTAATTTCATATGGTTGTCCGTTTTTGGTAAGTCACATGAATTAATGATGTTTTAACGCTTGTTGGACAAGTTCTTTGTAATTGGTACCAATTGGAATCACCTGTTTAACGATTTCGACATCGTTTACTGTAAAAGCTGTAATTTTATTGATATTAATGAGGAATGACCGGTGAATACGTAAAAAATTGAATTGCCTTAATTCTTGTTCAATTACGGTGATCCTATATTTTGTAGTCACTTTTCGCTGGCTACAATGGATGGTTATATAATCCTTGTTGCTTTCAATGTAAAGAATATCTGCAATCTCCAACCTATGAAATTTCCCACCGGACCTAATCGTGATCGCTTGATCTTTTGATGTTGGCAATATGTTTTGAGGCTGAATTTCTCGGTTTCTAAGATAACGGTCTATTGCTTTAAAAAAACGCTCAAAAGTAATCGGCTTTAATAAATAGTCTACAACATCCAGATCATATCCCTCTACAGCATATTCCCTGAAAGCAGTCGTAATAATAACAGCTGGGGGATGTCTTAGCGTTTTTAAAAAATCTATTCCATTTAGCTGTGGCATTTTTATGTCCAAAAACATAAGGTCAATTGCTTGATTCCGTATGATTTCCAGCGCTTTTAAGGCATTGCTCGAAGTTGCTGTCACTTCGAATATCTCCATTCTTTTTAGATGAGTCTGGAGCAACTGAATTGCCAACGGTTCATCATCAACTAAAAGACATCGTATCTTTACCTTTGAATCGAGTATCATCACTAGTCAAATTTGATATGGTGAGTAAAGTTACAAATCTGCCATCTGAAATGTAAGTTCTAAATTCATGATTTTTAGTGTAGGCCAACGCTAATTGTTTGCTTATATTGCTCATCCCTATCTTTTTCGTGTATTCATGTTCTTTTTGACCAACAAATGTATTCTCTACTTTAAACTTTAAAGTGCCTGCCTGCACTGTCAGATCAATAGCGATGCGTGGATCGCCGATATCCTCTCCAGCACCATGTTTGAATGCATTCTCCAGGATAGATAATAGGATTAGTGGGACGACCTGCACGTCTTGTTCGATTGTATGATCAAAACTGACGTTTAAGCGCTTGTCGTATCTAATTTTTTCCAATGCAATGTAATTCTCCAGCAGATTGACCTCGGTAGATATCGGGACATAATTGCTGTTGCAGCGATATAATATATGATCTAGGATTTCGGCCAATCCCGCTATAGATGAAGAAGTGATTGGAGAATTGACCAATGAAAGACTATAGATGTTATTTAAAGTATTAAATAGAAAATGTGGATTTAATTGTGCTTTTAAAGCATTTAACTCAGCTTCGGCCTTTTCCTTTTCTAACTGTAATGTATGTTGTTTTGTCAGATACTGGTTTTTAGCAAGTTTAATAAAACCGAAAATCCATGCCAACGAAAAGTTTTGAATGAAATAAACCGTGATGAGTTTTCTGAGATCCGTAAGAATTTCTACGATCGGCTCCTGGCTATATGGGGGGGTGCGTATCAAGGGTTCCAGCATATAGACAACCATGATTCTTGAAGTGGCACTAATTAAATAGCTCCCCATTATGAAATAAAAAATAACAATCAAATAATGTTCTCCTTTTTGAAACTTTGGAATAATAAAATAAGCGACAAAATAAGAAGCCATCATATAAAAAGAAACGTAAAACAGATTCTGGATCAGCATATCACGGATGCTCATATCCGTTTGATATTGAGGGACAATAAAAACGACCAGCCAGAATAGTATATGGCTCGAAACCCGATAAATCATGCTATACCTAATAGCTTTTTCTACAATTGACATGTTTATATCAAACGAGTTTATCAACATTTCAATCATTCAGTTTCGAATAGCGAGATTCTGGGCAATACGGATTTACAATAATCGCGCAATCCATAGTAAGGTAATTTACTGTGAAATTTTTTAACCAAAATATTGTCTAATTCGATCTTTAATAATTAATATAAAACAACATGAAAAAATCACTTCTTTACATTTTACTTATCAGCTCGACCACACTACTTTGCTGTGGAAGCAAAGATGATGACCCGGTTCCCGAGCCACATGCATCCGAATCTAGCTGGAAACTCGGCACCTATTCCTATAACAGAGGAGCCTCTGCCCAAACTAATACCAGTGGTTTAGCGGGCATATCAGTTACAACTTCCGGAGACGGGGGTAATTATGGTGCCTATTCGGGCAGTGCATTAAATGTTATTTTTCGATCTTCTTTGGGAGCAGGGAAATATACTTTAACGACCAGTAGTGTTATGTCGGCTAATCCCAACGTACGCTATATGGCGCTAACCTGCACCGTGGGAACTGCAGTATCAAGCGGTGCTGTTGGTTATGTAGCAACTGCTACCTCAGGTGGAACGGCCGACGTTACGATAGATGCCAATGGCAAATACCATGTCAACATTACGACTCCAGTTACGCTAGTAAAAACGGTAGTAACTGGAGGTGGAATCCCAGGAGCACCAAGCACTTATAATTTAACGGTGAAAAACGCCTATTAAAACGGCAGAGATAGCTCATAAATTTAAAAATCCTATTTCATCAACAGGCAAGTGCTAACTAATAATAAGCCCGTAATGAGGGACGGGTTTATTATTTGTTAATCTTCCTCTCGATCCGAAAGTATTGCGATCATGTCAATCTTGGAAGATTTATCTGTTGAGTAGATGGATGATGGTGCTCGCATTTAAAAAGTAGGCGGTGCTGTGTTTAGATCCGAATCCAAAAAGTCATTGATCATAGGCTTAAGCCAATCCATTCTATACATTATGCCAATATGTGTTGTACCGGGCACAATCGCTAGTCTGGACTTTGGTAGACCATGTATATCGCCCATTTTACCACCTCCCAATGCTGTATATAATTCCAGTGCATGTTCATACCGTATTCCATCGGCGTCGCCAATAACTTGAAATAACGGTGCCTTTATCGCTTTTACTTCTTTAGACCAGTCATAAGGCTCGAGATCAATCTGGATTACCTTTTTTACAAATTCCGGAAAGTGTTTGGGATCATTGCCGAGGCTATCGTATTGTTTCTCGATCGGAGATCCCTTGAACATATCGGCATTTATAGTGGAATACATTTTCTCTACATCCGGCCACCAGCCATCATGTTTATAGCTCCCTGATAGAACAATGAGGCGGCGAACCTGATCGGGATGTCTTATTGCTAGCTGATAGGCAATTCCACCACCCATGCTGTAACCCAGGATGTCTGCACTGTCAATTTTCAGATGTTTTAACAAGCCGGAGACATCGTCTGCCATACTTTCGTAGCTGATTTTGCGAGAGATATCCCTCGTACGACCATGCCCCTGCATTTCGGCGACAATAACCTTCCGGTCGGTGAAATATGGAATTATATTTGACCAATTTAACGGAATCGTCATATAGGAGCCGTGCAATAGCACCAAAGGTTTACCCTTACCATAAACTTCGTAGTACATTTTCAGCCCATTGACATCTGCATATCCGGTTGCCGACGCCCGGAGAGCTTTTCCACTCAATGAATCTTTTCGACTTGATTCCTGCGCCTGTTTCACAGGCGTTTGCACGCAGGATACTAAAAGTCCAAGGAAGATGGTCGTTGTAAACCACAATAGCGTTATTCTTTTCATATTCTTGATTTATTAAATTGTATATTACAAATATATAGACACAGCTGTATTCATCTTAGTCTATATATACGACAATTTGAGGGGGGAATAACGACAGCGGAGTGAATTTTTTACTTTTCACTTCTCATTTTATGAATTAATTAGATATTGGAATTCATGAATGAGGCTGTATCGGTTTTTTTTAAGATAAAGCTCACAATAGCGGTTAAAAATGTCTGCTCAAAAGCCATACAGCGCGCTGCGGCAGATATCTCGTCGTTGCGAAAATAAAGACGCAGGCAGCTTTTGTTAAAAAAACGATTTGCATTAGCACTCGCTCGTTCCTCTTTATTGACTCAACGCTCAAATATGTTAGGATATCCGCTAACTGGTCTTTCGTTAACGATACAGGAAGAAAGCTAATTTTCCAGGATTGTCTTGATATATCCTTTTCGCAATTCAGCAGGAAATAGATCAAGATGTCTTTTTAGACTTCCTGGACTTTCATCAAACGACATTACTGTTAAAAATTCATTCTCAATGGCGTTGCGGGTATACTGGTTCCCCCCCTGATAAAGCAGATTAACAACCTTTGCTATTTCCTGCACGCGTTCGATTTCATTTTCCGATCCTGAGTGGATCTTTTGCATACATACTTCCGCCAATTTATGAAGTAGTTCATAGTCTGCGAGGGTATCATCTATGCGTTCGATATCCGACATAAGGTCATTGGCTTCAGGAGCCCATTGGCATATGGTATTTATAATTTTTGTTTTCATTTAATTATTCCTTTTTTATTGGCTGATAAGATTTCAGTCTACATACTATATTTTTTCAAAAAAATCAATTGCATTTGTAAATAGACCGAAATGGGCTAAACCCGCTAGCGCCAAAATTATTGTCATCATGTTATTAAATTATGCCTCACTTAACTGTTTGAAAATTGCCCCGAAAATCAACACCACTATAAATGCGAAAAACAAAAGATGATATGATTTTAGCCATTTTGGAAACTGGGGAGGTTTTTTCCGTTGTCGCCATTTTACATTTTCTTTTTTCATTTCTAGTTTCTTTTCTATCCACTATGCCAAAATCTATTCCATTCTGGAGTTTTTTTTATTTAAGTTTTTGTATATAAATGTGTTATATTGTTTTTAGGTAGATAATATATACAAAAAACGATCATTTTGATAGGGTGATTATCAATATGATAGGCTGACATTAATTTTACTTTGATCTATGTAGGATTAGGTACTTTATCCGTATATTCACTTTCCTGAAGATCCCTTTTACGGAGAATGGTCTCTTTTTGGTCTGGTATTTACATTGCCGGTAACTATTGTAAGTTTTGGATACCGCTATGCCGAAGCAGATCTACTTTGCCCAGTATTTATCATTCAGGGGATTATGTTTGTGCTTACTTTTTTTATCCTGAGTCCTTTATTGAAGGTAAAACGAACTAAAATAGCTGTTGAAAATGAGAACGAAAAACTTTTGATAGAAAGATACTATAGGATAATTAAATGGACAATATAAACTCAAACTTTATCTATCTCGACTACAATGCGACCACCCCGGTAGATGAGCGTGTTTTGAATGAGATGCTTCCATTTTTTAGGACGGGATATGCTAATCCAAGTGGTTCGCATCTATTTAGTTTAACCATACAGGATGCTATGGACCAGGCGAGCGAAAACATTGCTGATAGACTGAGTACACTGCCCCAAAATATCATTTTTACTTCGGGTGCGACTGAATCAATTAACTTGGTCCTAAAGGGATTCCAATTTTCGCCAAAAAAACATATTGTCAGCATTTCCACAGAGCACAAAGCTGTTTTGGAAAGCTGCACTTTTATGGAGCGATTGGGATTTGAAGTTTCCTTTCTAAAGGTAGATCATCAAGGTATGCTCGATCTCAGATTGCTTAAAGAAAGCATTCGCGAGGATACGCTGTTGATTTGTACCATGCTCGTGAATAATGAAACGGGTATTATCTTACCGATAAAACAGATCTGTGAAATAGCGCATCAAAGCCATGCACTTGTTTTATGTGATGCAACACAGGCAGTTGGGAAAATGAATATAAGTCTTCAGCATCTAGATGTGGATTTTATGGCTTTTTCAGCACACAAATTTTACGGACCGAAAGGGATAGGAGGGCTGTATACCGCCAGTCGGGTTAAAGAGCAGGTGATACCTCAAATCCATGGAGGCGGACAACAACAAGGCTGGCGTAGCGGCACTGTCAATACCACCGGCATCATTGGGATGGCTGCAGCTTTGCGAATTGCGCTGGAAGACTTAGAAGTAGATCAACACCATATAAAACAGCTTCGAGATCACTTCGAGAGCGAACTCCTCACTATTCCAGATACATTCATAAATGGAAGTACGTCCCATCGGTTATTCAACACGACAAACATCTGCTTTAAAGGTGTACTGTCAGACCAGCTGATTACGCGATTGGGTACAATTTCGGTATCCAGTGGTTCGGCCTGTTCTGCGGTGACCTCAAGACCCTCACATGTGCTCAAGGCTATGGGGCTGTCAGATTTGGATGCCTTATCATCCATTCGATTTAGTCTGGGCCGATTTACGCGTGAAGCGGAAATCAGCCAGACCATTATGCGGGTCAAACAGCTTGTCGAAAAGCTGAGGACTTAATGTCCAACGTTTGCTCTCACTTGAAAGACATGCAACACCTGTGGAAATAATGCGCCTACACTTTCGCGTACACCATTAGGTGACCCCGGCAGGGTAAGCACCAACATGCGATCAACAAATCCTGAAATACCTCTGGACAACATAGCCGTTTTAACACGCTGCTGTCCGTATTGTCTTGCTGTTTCCATAATTCCGGGAATATTTTTGGTAATATATGGCATCACAGCATCTGGTGTAATATCTCGCTCCGAGAGTCCTGTACCACCCGTGAAGACCAGAAGATCTATGCCGGCTTGCCCATAGTGTTCCAGACGTTCTTGTATCGCATTCCTTTCGTCAGCAATTACCGCATAGGCAATATCGTGTAAGCCTTGTTGCTCCAAAAGATCGCAAAGGAGCCTGCCTGAGATATCTTCTTTATCTCCTCGAGCTACCGAATCGCTACAAACTACGACTGCAGCTTTAAGATCCGTGATCCAAGGTTGGGAATCATTGCTCTTCCCCCCTCGTTTCTCAAGTAACCGGATACCACCAATCTCCACCTGTTTGTCTATGGGTTTTAGCATATCATAAATAACAAGAGCTGCAACAGATGCTCCGTGCATGGCTTCAACCTCAACACCAGTCTTATAGACCGTATGTACTTCAACCTCAATATGAATTTGCAAGTCCAATAGGGTATACCGGATAGCTGCATATTCTACTGGTAAAGGGTGACAATCTGGAATCATATCGCCAGTTTTCTTGATTGCGAGTAATGCGGAGGCACGTGCAAATTCAAATATGTCGCCTTTCGGAACCTGTCGTTGTTCAATAAGCTTGATGGTATTTTCAGAAGAAACAAGTACCGTGGCCATTGCTGTTGCTTTCCTTAAAGTCGCACTTTTATGTGTAATATCAACCATATTATTTATTAATTTTCCATTGATGCGTATCGTCTTCAAATAGTTCTTTCCCCCAGATGGGCATTTCCTTTTTTATACGTTCAACAAGTTCGTCACAAGCATCCATCGCTGCGCGTCTATGTGCTGAAGATGTGAATACAAAGAAGCAAATTTCGCCAACCCGTACTTCACCTTCACTATGATAAACATGCATACAGGCTAATGGATACTTATCAAATACCGCTTCGCGAATCTCTGCCATTTTAAGCAGGGCCAGTTCTCGATTTGTCGTGTAATCGATGGATTTTACAGCCTTTCCATCGATCTGATCTGCTCTAATCTGTCCAAGAAAGATACTATGTGCACCTATTTTAGGTTTATTGTGATGCTGTGAGATAGCTTCAGCAACCAAAGTGGCCGGAATGGGTCCTTGAAAAAATATGTCGTTTTTTTGTTTAGTCATTTGTATAGTTTTCTAAGGCAATCATGCCGCCGTCCAAATGGAATATTTGTTGTCCGGCATCCGCCTGCTCATAAAAATACCGGGCAGCTATCAGGCTCCGTTTTCCGGTATGACAGATAAAAATAACACGTGTGCTATCTATTTTTTTGATTTGTGCTGATAATGTAGAAAGCGGAATGGATAGATGTGGATGTGACAGGCGCGGAAGTTCATTTGGATCGCGCACATCGACAAGGACAACATCTTCTGCAGACCACATTTCAACGAACTCTTTTGCATCTATCGCCTGTATTAGTTGGCTCTCCGATGCACAGTATTGTTCATAATTAAACGTACTCAACTCAGCTAAAGTTTGTGGGTAAACAGTTCCTGCGGATGCCGTTAAGGGTATTTCAAAGATAAAGCTGCTATTATCAAGCATATTGACCGTCATTAATTTATTAATCAAAGCGACACCAATACCGGTTAACAACTTGATGGCTTCGGTTGCTTGTAATATTCCGATCATACCGGGCAATACACCCAATACCCCTGCTACATTACAATCTGGAGCTTCCAAGGGTGTTGGAGCTGTAGGAAACAAATGCCGATAGTCTGTCTTGATTCCTTCTTTATCGGCCACATTGAATACAGCTACTTGTCCCTCATATTGGTAGATTGCAGCAAAAATCAATGGTTTATCTAATAAGCGGCAAGCATCGCAAAGTAGATATCGCGCAGCAAAATTATCTGTACAATCCATGATCAGGTCGTACGGACGGATCAAGTCGGCGACATTATTTGAATACAATTGTTCTACCCAATAGCGGATCTCAATTTCAGGATTCTGCTGCCTGAGCTTATTAGCCGCTACCTCAGCTTTAGCTCGACCGATGTCGTTGGTATCATACAGAACCTGGCGGTGCAGGTTGCTCAATCCGACATGATCATGGTCTATGATACCAAGTGTTCCAACCCCTGCCGCTGCCAGATATTGGAGTACAGGGCAACCTAGTCCTCCGGCACCAACGACGAGTACGCGGGCAGCTTGCAGCTTTTGTTGGCCTAATTCACCAAAACCCGGGAGGATATAATGCCTCGAATACCGTTCATTTCGCATCGCTTATCCTCCTGAATAGGGTGGCATTAAGGCAACGATATCATTTTCTTGAAATGTCACTGCTGTCTTAACAATGGTATTGTTCACGGCTATCAATAGGCTACGCTGTGCTAATTCAGCATGGTCGTGCGTTAATGTTGCCAATAACTCTGTCGTATCGTTGGCTGTTATATAAAACTCCTTTGCCAATATATCTGTCAAGGAGCCAAAGGTCTTTACTTGAACTTTCATATTTTAATTCATTTTTTTTCAAATTTTCACCTCTTTCATTCAGCTTTGCCCCATCCCACAATCAAAAGACGTGTTATCTATGCTTATTTTATCCAATTCGGAGAAATAGAGTCATATTGTTTTTTAAATTTATTAAGCCGAGGTAAATAGCAATTTATAGGCTGCAACAAACAGTACTGTGGCAAGTACGTATTTTAAAGCATCCTGTTTTAGTTTTTTCGATCCGAGATAGGCTCCTAACAGGCCACCAAGGAATGCAACTGCAATATACCCCCACATATGGGCATTGAACGATACACCTTTTGTCAGCATACCCCCAAGTCCCGACAATGAATTTACGAAAATAAATGCAGCACTGATAGCTGCAGTTTGTTTTTGATCTGTCCATTTAAGCAGGATCAGAAAAGGGGAGAGGATAATTCCACCGCCAATACCAATCATGCCTGAAAGTAGTCCTACAATGCCACCAATTGCCAGTGCACCATAACTGTTGTACGGTTTGAGCTCATCTTCGGCTGGACTTCTGAAAAAGAAAAAACGAAAAATCGGAAAGAGTAGCAGTAGTCCCAGCAACCTCTTGTACAAATGATCTTCTAAAGTGATCATACCGCCTATAAATGCCATGGGAACAGAGGTGATGGCTACCATCAAAAACAAATTTCGTTTGAAATAATGACCCCTGTAATATTGTATAAAGGATGTTAAAGAAACAAAGAGGTTAAGTACCAGTGCTGTAGGTTTCATCTCCTGCGGTGCGATCCCATAGATTGCCATCAATGCTAAATAGCCACTTGCACCACCGTGCCCTACTGATGCGTAAAGAAAAGCCAGAATAAAAAGGAAAAAATAAAAAAGCTCAAATTGCATGGCGCGATTACGTTAAAAGATGGATAAAAACTTCGTCTCCAGCAGCACAACCATTGCTATCCTCCTCGAGAATCAGCAGGCAATTGGCCTGTGCGTAGGATTGGAGGCGATAAGACTCTTGCGCGTGTAAAGGTTCAACAGTAAGTCCGTCGTATCGTGCCTTAAGGAAATGAGTTAAACCGGGCTTTTTACTATAAGCATGTGTTGTATGGGTTTTGATGGAACGTGTTCGCTCCGGAAGTTGCATGATACGCTCTAATGCAGGAGCGACGTAGAGGTAAAAACAGGTTAGGGCAGAGGACGGATTGCCGGGTAGCCCAAACACCAGCTTTTCATTTTGTGTGCCAAAAAAGAGGGGTTTTCCCGGTTTTTGTCGGATACGATGAAAACGCTGTTTAATACCGCAGTCCTTAGCCACATCCACCACGTAATCGTAGTCACCTACGCTGACACCGCCAACTAAAAGAACAATATCAGCTTCATCCAATGCATTCTCCAAAGCTGCCCGAAGTTGGCTTCTGTCATCCGGTACATGCCGACTTTCGACATGCAGTATGCCTAGCTGCTGCAGTGCGGCTTTTAGCTGATAGGAGTTAGACTCGTAAACTTCCCCATATCCAAGTATTGTACCAATAGGTTTCAGTTCATCTCCGGTTAAAATAAGTTGTATCCGCGGTGGCGCAGTAACAAGAACATCCCTGCATCCGATGCCTGCGAGATAGCCAATAGCCGCCGGGGTCAATGCTGTTCCTGTGAGCATGGCGATACTGTCTGCCGGAACTTCTGACCCTGTAGGGCGTACATTGTCCCCCAACTGGAGGGTTTCATCGCTAATCCGGATTGTATTTGCGTCACTCAAATCTACTTTTTCCTGCATCACCACCGTATCTGCTCCTCGAGGCAACGGAGCTCCAGTATAAATGCGCATCGCCTGTCCCTCTGTCAATATTTTTTCAACCGTGGTACCTGCGGGAATTTTGTCTACGACAGGAAGTCCACGATCTTTGTCGCTATATCGAATAGCGTAACCATCCATCGATGACTGCGGAAAAGCAGGGATTGACTGCTCGGCAACAACGGTTTGGGCCAGCGTGTAGCCCAACGCTTCCGCTAAGGGAAGCCGTATTTGTTTTGGATTAGGCAGATGATGATGGATAATATCTTTGGCCTGCTGAACACTGATAAACTGATGAGGTAGATTGAAATAATCTTCTTGCGTATCGATATCATACTTTGCGGCCTCATAAGAGAATATGACCCGATCGTCGGAAAATTGTTCGGCGACTTTTTTAGCTCCCTGTTGTCCCTCCAGGCGCATCAGATGTTCAAAGTATTTTTTGTCAAAAAGTACCGGGGCTCCCCATATTCCGGAAAAACCGGTTGCTACAATACCTTTATCAGTACTATTTGCCAATTGAATAAGTTGCTGAAAGACATGGCGGTCAACAAAAGGTTGATCACATAGACTGATTATACAACGGTCCAGATTGGGATGATGTTTTAGTAGATCGCTTAAGCCCACAACAATAGAGGTAGACATACCTGTTGTCCAATGCGGATTGATTGCCACAGAGACATTACTATCCTTCAATGCCATATTGATTGGGTCAGGATAAGCACCTATCACGACAGATACCTTAACATCGGGTATTGCAAGAGCCTCCCTGCTGATACGTTTCAATAAAGTCTCACCCTCAAATTCGAGCAGTTGCTTAGGTAGGCCGAGCCGCGAAGAATTTCCGGCCGCCAATATCACTATACCTGTTTGCTTTGTCATCCGCCAATGGTTATCATACTTCGATTCTTGAGAAAATCGGTGTCAATATGTTCAAAATCTGTTGATAATTGTCCCCCCAATTCTTTTGCTTTGGCGCTAATCGTAGCTCGGATCAATGGAAGCACTTCTTCGCCGGTCCGTAATGCTTTCAATAGATCGGTTTCACTTGAAGAGAATAGGCAATTTTTAAGTTTCCCGTCCGCTGTAAGCCGTATCCGGTTACATCCTGCACAAAAAGGGGCGGTCATTGTACTTATAATAGCAATACGCCCAGCATGTCCTACAATCGAAAATGCTTTAGCGGTATCGTGTGGACCTGCAGTGATCGGTTCTATGGGATAGCTCCGCTTGATAGTCGCTAAAATGTCGGCCTGTGTATATACTTGGTTGCTGGTCCATTTGTTACCACTGAATGGCATAAACTCGATAAAACGGATTTCTATTGGCTTCATCACTGTCCATGCAACAAAATCTAAAATCTCATCGTCATTAACGCCTTTCATGACCACCATATTGATCTTGGTATGGATTCCATGTTCAAGCAAAAGGTCTATATTGGCACGCACACGGTCAAAATAATCTCTTCGGGTGATCTGAAAAAATCTTCCGGGTTGCAAGGTGTCCAGACTGATATTGATGCTTTTGAATTTTGCGTCTACAATCTGAGACAACATGTCGTTGATACGGATTCCGTTGGTGGTCATATGGAGTTCAACCGGAAGTTTGGACAGACAGGCTATAATATTGGCTGCATCCTTGCGGACCAATGGTTCCCCCCCTGTTAGGCGTATTTTGCTGATTCCTTGATCGACAAACAATCGAGCTAATTGCTCAATTTCATCCACCTGCATCAATTTGTCATTCGGTGTAAAGCTGTACTCTTCCTCCGGCATGCAATAGAAACAACGGAGGTTGCAATTATCGGTAAGCGATATTCTCAGGTAGTTGTGTATCCGTCCAAATGTATCCGTTAGCATGATCTCTAAATTATTGTAGGGTATTCAGTATGTATTTTCGTTTTGAGGAACTTTAATGAAGTTGCTGGCCTACTGTTCAGCACAGCTTTAATCTCTGCAACGATTGCTATGGCGATCTCTTCGGAAGTTTCGGCACCGATATCGAGTCCTACTGGGCCGTAGATAATGCTTCGTTGACTTTCAGTAATGGTTATACCGGCCTCTTGCATATCGTCGAACATACGTAGTAATTTGATCTTCGGGCCCAATGAGCCAATGTAACGTGTCGACGTGTGCATCAAATCTTTAAGGAGTGTGAGATCGTAAGCATAGTTATGTGTCATTAACACAAAAACAGTCCATGGGTCTATGCTTAGATTGGTCGCGATCTCACGTGCCGGAGATA
The DNA here is from genome assembly GCF_011064245.1 of Sphingobacterium sp. DR205. NCBI lineage: Bacteria > Pseudomonadati > Bacteroidota > Sphingobacteriia > Sphingobacteriales > Sphingobacteriaceae > Sphingobacterium > Sphingobacterium sp. DR205. The sequence goes on from NZ_CP049333.1 coordinate 1,770,790, forward strand.
CAAGAAGCTGAGCGGCTTTTGGGAAGCGCGAGGCATTGACATGGCTGGCACGTCCATCGATCACCGTAATTTCCCAGCCGAGCACATGCGCCATCTCCACGAGAGGTTGTGCATCATTACCAGCACCGGCAATAACCAAGTGCACGGTAGGAACGAGGTATTCAATGAGCACTTCGCTGCTTTCCCCTTTCTCCTGAAAGGAAGTGAGGACCGATTTCCGTTCTTTTTTTGCGAATTGAATATGTGCATGCAGTGCCGAATAGTGAGAATCTACGGCAAAAACCTGCTCCGTCAAATCTTTAATAAGTAAACGGGTTCCTTTTTGCTCTCCCTGTCTGTCTGTAGAAAAGAACGTAATTAACAAGCTTTCTTCACGCTGTTGGAGCAAGTGCTGCAGTAACGCGATTGGATGATCCGTTCGTTGAAGGTCTACATATTCGAAAAGAATATGAACTATTCCGTTGCATCCAAGTTGTAATCCGATTGACGAACCTTCCTCAGTATTCGTATCATAACTCACCAGTCGATTTTTCTGTTGATGGATAGTTAAGAGAGCCTTTTTTAGGGCATCTCCTTCCAGACATCCGCCGCTGATCGCTCCCGTCATTTGCCCGTCTTCTGTTACCAGCATGCGGGCCCCGGGTCTTCGATAGGAGGAACCTTCAACCTTAACCACAGTGGCAAGCACCATCCTGATATTTTCGGAAGCAGCTACACCTGCAGCTAAAACAATGTCTTTAATCTCTTTCATGCAAATACGGGCAAGGCATTGAACTCGGATATAATGATTAAATCAACAGCGATATGATACAATGCCGTTTATCAAATTTAGTGAATTACGCGTTAAAAAACACCAAAACTGTAATAATGGTAAAAACATCCGTGAAATGTATAATTATTTGATTAATTTAAGTAACGATTTTGTATAACTGAATGAACTGAATGCTAGTGTATAAGTGAGAGAGCTTATCCCATATGGACCGATAAATATCGCTTACATAAACAAGAAAAAATAACGATTATGGCAAAATATTCAATTTTAGTAAATGGCAAAAAGCACGAAATTGATGTGCTTGAGGATATGCCCTTGCTTTGGGTACTCCGTGATATCATTGGTCTTAAAGGGACCAAGTTTGGTTGTGGGAAAGCGCTATGTGGTGCCTGTACCGTACATCTCAACGATACTGCAATCCGATCCTGTTCATTTCCGGTCTCTGCGATCGGCGAGGGCAAAATTACAACAATCGAAGGGCTCTCGGAGGAGGGTGATCACCCTGTTCAGGAGGCATGGGAAAAATATGTCGTACCTCAGTGCGGCTATTGCCAGACCGGACAGATCATGAATGCAGCTGCTCTTTTGAAGAAAAATGCGAAACCTTCGGTAGCGGAGATCGAGCAAGCTATGCAGGGCAATCTCTGTCGCTGTGGCACATATAATAGAATCAAAGCAGCCATTTTAGAAGCAGCCGGTACACCAGTTACAAACGGTTAGGTATTGATCAAAAATATAAACAAGATGAAAATATTAGCTCCTTTTCAAAAAAGAAAAACCGACAAGGTCAATTCGGAGATTTTTACTGTTTCTAGACGCGACTTTTTAAAAGCTAGCGGCTTGCTTACTGGTGGCTTGGTTCTTGGTGTAAGCTTCTTTAGCTGTGATGACAAAGGTAAAAAAGTGGCCACTGTGGCTCCAAATGTGTATTTGACGATTGGTTCAGATGGTAAAGTCACCATTGTCGCACATCGTTCAGAGATGGGGCAAGGTATCCGCACCTCTCTTCCTCTAATTGTTGCCGATGAATTGGGGGCCGACTGGACTAAGGTGGAAATCATCCAGGCTGAAGGTGATGAAAAAAAATATGGTAACCAAAACACGGACGGTTCCTTTTCAGTACGGATGTTCTATAAACCTATGCGGGAAGCCGGTGCTATAGCGCGATTACTCCTTATTCGTGCTGCAGCCAAAGAATGGAACGTTGGCGTAGACCAATTGGACACCAAGAATGGACAGGTCATCCAACGGGAATCCGGCAAGAAAAAAGATTTTGGAGACCTGGTGGAAACTGCAAAAACCCTTCCTATTCCGAAAGCTAGCGAAGTTAAACTAAAAGACAGACAGCAATTCAATATGATCGGCAAAGAAACACCGATCATTGATCTACACAATATTGTAACTGGGAAAGCTGTGTTTGGAATTGATGCTGTTGTCGAAGGGATGAAAATTGCGGTCATTAAGCGTTGCCCGGTGGTGGGAGGAAAAGTAAAAGCCGTAAACGACAGTAAAGCCCTGGCTGTCCCTGGCGTTCTCAAGGTGATTACGATCAAAGGTGCCGGACTGCCAGCCACCTTATCCAAGCCATTGAGTGGGGTAGCTATCATCGCTGAAAATACCTGGGCCGCCATAAAAGCCCGCGACTTGCTGGAGGTAGAATGGGAAATGGGACCCAATGCCGGCTACGATTCAGCTAGGCAAATCGAAGAACTTAAGCAGGTGGTGGCACAGGAGGGAACGCTCCGACGTAAGCGTGGCGATTTCAATGCCGCAAAAGCGAATGCAAAAAAAATTATTGAACACACTTACATCGCATCTTACCTGGCGCATGCCACCATTGAACCGCCTTGTGCTTTGGCTGTCGTGAAAAACGGAAGCTGCGAAGTGTGGGCCTGTACACAAAATCCGCAGGGAGCACGGGATGCGGTAGCCACCGAACTGGGGATCGCAGTGGACAAGGTGAAAATGAACGTAACCCTCTTGGGCGGCGGTTTTGGTAGAAAGTCAAAGCCTGATTTTATCTTGGAGGCAGCAATATTAGCCAAAGAATCTGGTCTACCGATCAAGGTGCAGTGGACGCGTGAGGATGATATCCGTCATGACTACTACCATGCCATGAGCGTACAGCGTATTGTCGCTACTATCGACAACCAAAATAAATTGAGCGGCTGGGCCCATCATATTGCCAATCCATCTATCTCTGCAACAGAGGATTTATCGGTGGTACAACCCAGTGATGGCGAATTAATGTTGGGAGCCTCGGATTTCCCTTACAATGTTCCAGCGATCAATATTGCTACGCATGATGCGAAAGCCCATCTGCGGATTGGCTGGTTGAGGTCTGTGCGCAATATTCCACAGGTTTTTGCCGCTGCGACAATGCTCGACGAAATTGCTGAAGCAAGAGGTATTGATGCTGTTTCGAATGCCCTGGAGCTACTCGGTGAAGACCGCCACATTACCTTTGAGCAGGAACTGATCAAGACAAGCTATCCCAATTATGGAGAGAAGATCGAAGATTACCCTTGGGATACAGCACGCATGAAAAAGGTGATCGAGCGGGTAGCCAAGCTTTCCGGGTGGGGGAAATCCATGCCAGCAGGGAGTGCACTGGGCTTTGCTGCACATAAAAGCTTCTTAACTTACGTTGCCTGCGTGGTGGAGGTAAATGTGGATCAGAACAAGAAAATCAGTATTCCCAATGTTTACTATGTGGTCGACTGTGGGCTGGCTGTCAATGTAGACCGTATCAAATCTCAATTTGAAGGTGGTGCACAATTTTCGGCAAGTCTGGCACTCAAAAGCACGATCACGGTAAAAGATGGTCAGGTAGAGCAGGGTAATTTTGACGGTTATCAGATCATTCGAATGCCTGATTCCCCGAAACAGATCCATGTGGATATTATCGATAGCGACGCAAAACCGACCGGAGTAGGAGAGCCTCCAGTACCGCCATTTACACCTGCACTCTGTAATGCGATTTATGCTGCAACAGGGAAGCGGATCTACACCTTGCCAATTGATCTAAGTAGTTAAAAAAGAATTTGAACAAAAAATATAAAAATGAAAATAAGGATTAAAGATAATTCCGTTAGACTGCGATTGACCATGTCTGAAATCAATAAACTGGGCAATGTTGGGGAGGTTGACTGTCGAACTGAATTTATCAACCAGCCCTTTGTATATCGTATTGTGCAAACGGATACTGCACAAATCATTGCCTCTTTTGTTGAAAATGAAATTGTGATCGGATTACCTACCAATATGATAAAGGAATTGGTGGACACAGAAAGAATAGGTTTCGAAGGTCAGTCAGGACCAGTTAAAATACTCGTCGAAAAGGATTTTGCTTGCCTCGACAATACCATGGAGGATCAGAGTGACAACTTTCCGAATCCAAATCTCAAATGCTGAGCATATCGGAAATACAGTGACGTATTTCCGGAGACGAATGGATTTGTTTCGATCAACAATGTAGTAAAAGAAAGCAATATGCCGGCGTCTAAATATGTGAAGATCAAAATTAAAAAAACACAATCCTGAGGTATACAAAAAGGTAGACGAAATGCTTCACTGTGATGCACTTCAGCGGCTTTGACCTTTGTTGGTTATCATTGCCGCTGCAATTTTGGCTTCAGCAGGTGTATTTACGTTGGTAAGTATTTGCAGATCGGGCGCTTGAACGCACAATGCATGATGTTCTATCAGAACCCGGCGCGGAGATAATCTATTTTGCGCAAACATTTGCTGGATTAGGGGCAAACTATCGGGTTCCCAAATTGCAAACAATGGCTCGGGCAAATTGTCCTTTGACCTTGTAAATGCAGTGGCAATCCTTCGAGGATCACGTTTTTGGACTAAGTAATCGACTGCTTCTGGCCCCAATAGGGGTAAATCACAAGCGACGACAAGCCATGCTTGGTCTGACTGAAATTCAAGAGCGGTCAAAATACCGCCCATAGGACCTATATCTTTATAACGATCGGAAAGCCATGCGTAGTTTGACGCCGTCTTTTTACCGTAGTCTATTTCATCTAACTGTTCTGGACGACAAGAAATGTATACGTCTTTACAATAATTCTGTAATAAATCAGCTAAATAATACACTTGTTCTTTACCGTGCCAATTGATCTTTTCTTTTGGACTCCCCATACGTCGACTTCTGCCGCCGATAAGCACCAGGCCATTTAAAGGATATGCTCTATTATCATTAGGAACTATCATTACTGTTTTTAATGGATCAATCTTATTGAAGTTACATATTTTCACCGCAAATTTGAAACGCTTCCATCAACGAGGCGCTTAATGATTTTGTTAAACTTGATGGCGTGAAATCCGTAGCATCATCTTCTAAAGTTTACGGTGTATCGATTGATCGGCGATGTGTAAACGGTCGTCAGGAAGACAATGTGCCTTTACTGGACGAGGATGACCATTTACACGCGATGTTTCCACAGAGAATCGGCAACCTTTTCTCAAACAATATCTGGAAGAAAATATGTCAAAGCGGAAAGTCCAATCAGTACTATTTTATCAATTTGCTGAAAGTTAACTTTTCGTTTTCACAAATACTACAGCAATATGTCGCAGGCAGATCTTCAAATGAGGTCCCTGGGGCGATATCCTGTGTACTGTCCCCCCAAATGGGGTCGTAGATTGTCTGACAGGCTGGGCATTGATAGGTAATACTGATTAGATCAGATTTTTCCGTGGTAGCCGGAATAGGGATATTAGAAAATTCACGAACTGCTTCTCGACTTTGAAGCTGGTAGAAATCTTCACAAAGCGCCAAAATTACACCCGTGAGCTCTCCGCGCTCCACACGTTTACGGTAAGTGACAAAGTCTCTTGAATTGGGGTTAAAATCGTGCGTATGTTCAACTTGGAACCAGGATTTATTATCGCTGGAGTCAATGAAACGCAAAATTACAGAGCCCCAAATCCCGCTCTTGGGATGCATTTTAATTCCAAAACACAGTTTGTAAGTACGAATGTCCAACCAGTTCAGATGGTGTACCAATTCCTGCTTAAGGGCTAATGCTGTGGGATCGAAATCTTCCGTCATCCAATTGAGCTCATTGAGGGCATGACGCAAGTTAATCCGATGTCGATCCAATACAACATCCCAGGATGGTCTTGTACTGATTTGAATATCTTTGATAATGATCGACTTCCATGGTGTAGTATAGAGTTGGCCAATCCTGTGTTGCATACAGAGGGTGCATATATCGCGTAGAAAAGTGATTGGGAAAGTTTCAGAGCGCCGATATACCCCCAGCCAAAGCCTATCTTGATAAGCATTAAATCCTTCATAATAAGGGAGTTTGAATGCGGTTTCCGGAAAGGGTTGCCCAATGGGCTGAAAAAGAAATTTTCCTGAGGCAGCGGCCAATCCCTCCAATTTTTGACCAAGTTGTTGTCCTTCATTTGCTGTTGTAATCATTGTTTCAATCATCATCGGTTCCAAAAACTGACTGAGTCCAGCAATATCGTCAGTATTTACTAAAGTTGACCAGGAATGAAATAATGTGCTTTTTGGAAATCGAAGCTGCAGATGCCAATAATTACTAAGTTCGGAAGTGATGAAATTTAGATTTCCAGTATAGTAGGGTACAAGAGATTGAGTAGAATCCACAATATTCACTTTTAACCTCGGGTTGAAATCAAAACTATCCAGCACATCCTTATATACCCCTTCACGTATCCACGAACTCTGATTGAAAAGCCCGTCTGAGACATAAGAACTCACAATATTTGGATATACCTCCTGACAAATTTCATAAGCAAACTCCTGATTGAGCAATGTGTACTCCAATTCTTCGAGTTGTACATCATTTATCCTAAAATACATTTGCTGCCTACTACCGAATTTAACCTCCGTTATACCCGCTTCTTCCAGAGGGATCAATAGGTTGGTAAGTTCTCCTGGGGAGATTGCACCACCCGAGAGGTTAATCTTAACGAACTGTTCGTTTTTCATTGTTTTACTTTGCATAGGATTTTACCTCCTGATCCTTTTCTATTCTATAGTTTTCCAGAATGCGCTTAACCTCGGGTTTACAAGATCCACAACCCGTCCCGGCTCCAGTTAATGTACATAATTCCTGGAGATCGATACATCCATCGCTCATACGTCGCTGTAGGTTTCCTTCTCCAACCTGACTGCATGAACATACCAAACGGCCAATGACATCTTCTTTTGCGGCACCACTTCGTAGCAACTGCAGACGTTTCTCGCTTAATTCAATCTTGTTTGCTATCAGGTTTTTAAATTCTAGAAATTCATTTTTGTCTCCAATTAAAATGGCACCGACAAGTCTATCCTGATAGATAATACATTTTTTATAATAACGTTTAGCCTTGTCGATAAAGATAATCTCTTCATAGTCTTCATTTGGTGCTTCCGTCAAACCAATGCTACAGAGGTCAAAACCTTGTATTTTGATAATATTCATAAATAGGCTTCCCTTGTAATGACTGCTGATATCACCTTGATGGTAATGCGCTACAATAGCTGCCTGTTCTTCGGCCGCTGCAGTAATACCATAGAGTGTTCCTTCAAATTCGGCAATCTCACCAATAGCATAGATTGTGGGGTCGCTGGTTTGCATATGATGATCCACAACCACGCCGCGCTGGCATATGAGATTAGCCTCTTTAGCCAACTCAATATTGGGAGTAGTGCCAATTGCCAGGATAACAGCATCGCATTTTATCTGTCGCCCGCTTTTTAATTCGATCTTTGTCAGCTTATTGCGGCCACAGTATAGCTGAACTTCATCATTGTAGAATATATCACAACCGAGATCTACCATTTGTTCATGAAGCAATTGGCTTCCCAGAGAATCAAGTTGCCGGTTCAGAAAACGCGAAACGCGTTGCACAATGGTGATTTTGGTTCCATTCTCGCGGAGTGAAGCTGCCATTTCAAGCCCCAATAGACCTCCTCCCACAATAACGACATGTGCCTGTTCGGGAAGGTACCGTTTCAAAAGATCGGCATCCGTACGACGGCGCATTGTAAAAATACCGGGCAATTGCGGTACATGCTTTGGTAGACTGGGACGACTGCCTGTCGCAAGAATCAAGACATCATACTGTGTTTTGATTCCCCGGGAATCCCAGACGCACTTATTGTCTCGGTCAATCGTGTTAACCTGCACACCACGTATATGTTGTATATCCAGTAAGGGCTCCTCGGCATCTTTCATCTTGACCAATTGCTCCCATTGAAGCTCTCCGCTCACATAATGTGGCAACATAACACGATTGTAGAAGGGTAGATCTTCATTGCTAAAAATGACAATTTCATCGGTCTTGTTTAACTCCCGAAAGGAGCGAACAAAGCCATGTGCTCCAGCACCAGCACCAATAATAACAATACGTTCTTTCTTCTTCACATGGGCTTCAACACGTACAGCACAAAATTTAAAGTCGGGCTCCTTGGAAATAGGATCCACTAAATCGTTGGTCAGGTTATTGGCTCTATGAAGATCAGATCCCAATAGCTTGCCCCAATGCATGGGCAGAAAAACCACTCCGGGCTTAATCGTCTTACTAACCCGTGTCCTGACACGAACTTCTCCTCGTATGGAATAAACATTTGCCAATTGTCCGTCAGCCAGGTTCAGCGTTGCTGCATCGTTTGGGTGAATTTCCAAAAATGCAGCCTGAATATGCTGATTAAGCTTACTTACCTTACCTGTTTTCGACATTGTATGCCATTGGTCACGGACCCGTCCTGTTGTCAAGATAAATGGAAAATTTTGATCCGGCAGTTCGCTGTGATGCTGATCAGGAGGGCTATGTAATTGTGCACGACCGCTCGGTGTAAGGAATTTTTTATCTTGAAAAAGACGTGTTGTTCCTTGTTTCTTTTTCAAATCAAAAGGCCATTGTACGGTTTTCAGGCTGTCAATAAGTGTATAATCTAAGCCAGAAATGTCAATACTTGTCCCGGAGGTTAACTGGGCATGTTCTTTATAGATATCCTCAGGTGTAGGATATGAAAATCCTTTAAAACCCATTTTCTGTGCAAATCGTGAAAAGATTTCTGCATCCGGAAGAGCTTCGCCCGGGGGAGGGATAGCCTTGTGCAGGTGACTGATCCTGCGTTCTGAATTCGTCATTGTACCTTCTTTTTCAGCCCATCCAGCAGCGGGAAGAATAATATCCGCAAAGTCCAGGGTCTGGGCCTTATTGGATATCTCCTGAACGATGACGAATTTAGCCATTTGCAATGCTTTTTCCACAAGCCGTGCGTTGGGAAGGCTGGTGAGGGGATTGGTGCAAAGAATCCAAATTGCTTTCAATCGTCCATCGGCTAATGCTTCGAACATTTCAGTAGCTGTTAGCCCCGGTTTGCCGCTCACAATAGTTCCCGACCAGAACTGTTGAAGTTCATCGCGATGTTTTTTATTATCCATATCACGGTGAGCGGGCAGGAGATTGGCCAGTCCGCCAACTTCTCTGCCACCCATGGCATTGGGCTGCCCGGTTAGTGAAAAAGGGCCGCTTCCTGGTTTTCCGATTTTCCCTGTGATCAGGTTGAGGTCAATTAGGCTCAGGTTTTTGTTAACGCCTACCACACTCTGATTCAGTCCCATTGTCCACAAACTCAAAAAGCCTTTAGATTCGCCAATATAGCTGGCTGCACGTTCAATGTCCTCCGCTGGGACACCGCATATTATAGCAGATTCCAATAAAGAGCGTTCGAACACCCGCTCTTTGTACGCTTCATACCCTTCGGTATGATCGTTTATAAAATCAAGGTCTATATCTCCCTGTTCTATAAGCAATCTTCCTAGCGCATAATTGAGCACAATGTCCGTTCCCGGATTAATCTGTAAATGCAGATCAGCCAATGCACAGGTATCCGTAATACGAGGGTCTACAACGATAATTTTGGTTTCTGGATTTTTAGCCTTGTGCGCCTCAATACGTCGCCAAAGGATCGGATGGCACCAGGCGGGATTGGCTCCTGCGACTAGAAAGCAATCAGCAAGCTCGATATCATCGTAACATATCGGCACGCTATCTTCTCCCAGCGATTTTTTGTAAGCAGCAACAGCACTGCTCATACAAAGACGAGAGTTGGTATCGATATTATTGGTGCCAATAAATCCCTTGACCAGTTTGTTGAGGATATAATACTCCTCCGTAAGGCATTGTCCGGAAGCATAAAATGCCACTGCGTCAGGACCATATTTTGCAATCAATGTACGAAAGACGGCTTCAGCACGATCCAACGCCTCATCCCATGAAACACGTTGAAGCGGACTGGATCTGTGATGGCGCATCTGCGGATAGAGGAGTCTGTCTGAACGATCGTTGACTGTATATTGCAAGTTCATGCCTTTACTACATAATTTGCCTTGATTGACAGGATGTTCGGTATCACCGGTAACTGAAATCAGCTGGTTTTTCTCGACCGATATCTTCACCCCGCAACCCACACCACAGTAGCAGCAGGTACTTTTATACACACTGTTCGACTCTTTATTCATAGTGAAAGGATGCTAATTTTACACTTCTAATGATACATTCTGAACAACAGTTTCAGTTCGGGGATGAAAGCGCACGAAGAGGACAGTGAAACCTATAACAAAAACACCAATACCAATGTACTGAAAGGCATCAGCATAACTGAGCGTTTCAGATTTGAAAAGAAATCCGACTAACATGGCTCCTATATTCCCTCCGGCACCGACGATTCCACTCACACTGCCAATGTTATCCTTGTTAATGAATGGAACGATGCCATACGTACAGCCGTTCGCCATCTTAAGGAAGAGCGCAAAGAGCAACATCGTAATTATCGCAAGAAGTAAGGTATTGGAAGTGGCGAACAGGCTGATGCCAATTCCTTCCAGAAGCAACAGTATGCCCAAAATCAAGCCTTTGCCTTTAATACCGTAACTTCGCCCTACTTTATCACTTACAATTCCGCCAAGTGCACGGGCGAAAAGGTTCATGCCGCCGAAGATACTGGCCAGAGCTCCGGCCAGGATAATTCCTGTATCAAAACGATCCATGAAGAATGTAGCAGCGACGTTGTCTACGGTGATCTCTATTCCAAAACAAGCTGCATAGGCGAGTGTGAGGATCCAAACGCGATAGTCCTTTAATGCGAGCAAAAAAGAACCATTTTTCTTTTTGTTTGTTGCCTGACCTGCGGACAGTTTGTTGAAATTACCTTGTGGTGTGTCTTGAGTGTATTTATAATAGATATATGCCATAATGAGTAGGATAGCACCCGGAACAACCATGGCGATCCGCCAAGAATCAGATTGACTAACGAAGCCCATGCCAACGAACGCGGCGGCAATAAGCGGCATCACTAGGTTGGTGACCCCACCGCCAAGATTACCCCAGCCTCCGGTTACGGCATTTGCCGTGCCAATAATGTTGGGCGCAAACATCATTGACGTGTGAAATTGCGTGATCACAAAAGATGCGCCGATAATACCGATGAAAAAACGGAATAACAAAAATGACTCGTAACTATTGCTTAATCCGATAAGTAAAACAGGGATGGAGCCTGCAACTAAGAGGATGGTGTATGAAATTCGTGGCCCCAGTGTATCGCACATCTTCCCGACAAATAATCGCGCGATAATGGTTGCTGAAACAGATGCAATAATGATATTTCCGATTTCATTTTTAGTTAATCCGAGTTCCTCTCGCACCAGTGGCATAAGCGGGGCAACGCCAAACCAGCCAAAGAAACAAAAGAAAAAGGTGATCCATGTGATGTGAAAGGTACGCATCTGTACCCCCTTAAAAGAAAAGATACGGAGCTTGTTAAGAGGTTGATCTTGTAGGTTCATGATTTAATAAGTTTATGGGTTGATGATTGAAATAATTATCTAAATTTTCATGTTGATTGTTTTTTTATTTTTTAGAGTCAATTTTTGTTGAAATAGATCTCATAAAAATGTTTTTAATCTTATTTTATGAGAAAAAACACGTTTTATTCTTTTTTATATATAATAAGTAGCTTTAATTTTTAAAAAATCATTAATAAAAAGAGTTTTTATGATTTTTATCATATTATTTTTCAATTATTTATATCAAATTTAAAAATAATATTATATAAAACATGTTTTTGGTTGGTTTTATTTTTATTATTTATGTTATTTTGTTTTTTTGTGGTTTATTGTTTATGTTTTTTTGTTTTTATGTTTGTTTTATTATTGCTTTAAGTTTAAAGTGCTTTGTTTTTAGTAAATATCTTCTGTTTTTATTGTAAATATTGATGTGGAATAAGTTTTTTTAGTATTTTGTGTTAATTAAATCATCAATTTAATCTCATTAGTCATATTTCTGAATATTTTTTTTGCAATTGTGCTACTACATTTGTATCAATTGAATGCTCATGATCAAATACATGTTGGATAACTCTTTGACTGCTCCAAAAAATTTCTAGACTTTCTCCCCTGTAAGCCTAGCGGCTAGATCTGCAGGTCTCCTTTTGAACCGAACGGGGGCGGATTTGATAAAATACCATCAAATGATTGTTTATACTGTTTTTCATCTAATGCAATCTTTTTAAACTATTTTCCTTTTTTGACTCAAGTCAATGTTTACCCTTTCCGGCAATTGCATATTTGCACTTGAATTATTTTTTAAAACAAAATTTTATGAGTGTAACATTAGAAAAAGGGAAAACAATTAATTTTTATCAGGCTACCACACCGATTATTATAGCTGTATTTGGGGTGTACCTTACCATAGGGATTGCATTAGGTATACTTCCAAAGTTTGTGCAGAGCAATCTCGGTTACGACAGTATCATTGTCGGTCTCGTTATCGGTTTACAGTTTGTTTCAACCTTAATAACCCGGGCATATTCGGGTAAAATTACAGATACCCAAGGTGCGAAGAAAAGCAAAATGTCAGGTGTTGTTTTGGCTGTCATTGCCGGGGTTGTTTACGTTTTGGCTGTTTATTTTCAGGTTAACAGAGCTCTTGCTCTGGTATTACTACTTTTAGCGCGGATTATTCACGGTGTTGGGGAAAGTTTTTTAGTAACCGGTGCTTTAACTTGGGGTATCGGTTTGGTTGGTCATTCTAATTCCGGCAAAGTAATGACTTGGAATGGTATTGCAATGTATGCGGGTATCGCAATCGGAGCGCCACTAAGTATTTGGTTAGAAAGATCTTTCGCGGATTTACCGGCATTTTTGCTGATTATAGTATTGCCATTTGTGAGCTGGCTGGCCACGGCAAAACTTCCTGCAATCCCGATAGACAAAGACCATATCAGAACACCTTTTTACAAAGTAATCGGAGCAATATCTGGTCAGGGATTAAGTCTTGCATTTTCTTCTTTGGCATTTGGGTGTATTGCTTCATTTATCGCCTTGTTCTTTACTGAGAAAAACTGGGGAGATGCCTCTCTAGCATTTATGGTTTTTGGAGCGTGCTATGTACTGACGCGGATATTCTTTGCATCTTTTCCCGACAGATTTGGAGGTTACAAAATTGCATTAATATCCTTGTTTATAGAAGTTGTGGGGCAGGTATTCATCTGGACTTCTGTTTCCAAAACCGCTGCTATTATCGGATGCGGATTGACCGGTATCGGTTTTTCTTTGGTATTTCCAGCCTTGGGTGTATTAGCCATCAAAAAGGTGAAACCTCAAATGAGAGGAACGGCTCTTGGAGCTTATGTTGCATTTGTTGATTTATCGTTGGGTATTGCCGGTCCGATGGCGGGGCTGATAGCAGGATGGTTCAATTATCAGGCAGTATATTTATTCGGGGGCATAAGCTGTGTCTTGTCGATTATAATTTTAATGTTTAACAAAAAGTAAAAAAATCTAAGAATGAAAAACACCTTAGAAATATTCGGTGCTAACGCAAAAGAACGAGTTGAAAACGCTATAAAAGAATTGCAATTTGGCAAGGGCGTATTATTAATTGATGATGAAGATCGGGAAAATGAAGGCGACCTTATTTTTTCCGCCGAAAAAATGAATACAAAAGATATGGTACAGATGATTCGGCATTGTAGTGGTGTCGTATGCCTTTGCCTTACCAATGAAAAAGCAGATGAATTAGAGTTACCTTTTATGGTGAATGATAATTCCAGTCCGTTTCATACACCATTTACGGTTTCTATTGATGCGAAAAAAGGAACTACAACCGGCCTTTCTGCTTCCGACAGAATTGCAAGCATCAAGGCAGCATGCGCAGACAATGCCCAACCCGGCGATTTGGTACGTCCCGGACATATATTTCCGCTAAGATCCAGTGATAACGGTGTTTTGGCCAGAAACGGACATACTGAGGGGAGTATTGATTTGATGAAACTGGCTGGATTAAAACCGATCTCTGTCTTATGCGAATTAATGAATGATGATGGCACAATGTCACGCCTGCCAGAGATTATAGAATTTGCCGGTAAAAATAACTTGATGGTTTTATCTATTGAGGATATTATTGCGTACAGAAAATACCATACAGTGGAATTCCCACTGAAAACTGAGATGTTTTTATAAAACAAATGTGTAATGATAAATCAGACCAATACACGGAAAATACGCTCTGTATTTACCGTCAAAAGAAAAGAGTTCCTTACGCCGCACTTTATCCGCGTGGTGTTCGGAATTTCAGATGAACAAATGCCATTATTGTCCAATGTGCAGGAAGGTTCTAATAATAAAATTTTCATACCACCGACGAATGTGGACATTATCTATTTTCTAGAAGGTGGTTCGCAAATAAAAACGGAATTTTCCGCTGTTACTAGAACTTATACCAACCGCAAAATCGACTTGAAAAACAAAGAATTGACGATTGATTTTGTGGCTCACGGGGAAAATGGCCCGGCTTCTGCCTGGGCAATCAATGCAAAAATAGGCGACCCTTTGGGAATCGGGATGAAAGAAAGCAAAAGAGCATTAGTTCCTAAAGCAGATGCTTATTTTTTTGTGGGTGATGCCACTGCTGTCCCTGTGATAACAGTAATTTTGGAACAGCTGCCTTGGCGAGTGTCAGCAAAGGCTATATTGGAAGTCCACAGCAAAGAAGATGAAATTTTGCTGTGTTCGGCTGCGAATGTTGAAGTGGAATGGTTGCATAACACCAATCCTGAAAACGGAAGTCATTTAGCAGAAAAGGCATTATTGAATAGTTTTTCAGATAATGAAAAAGATACTTACATTTATGTTGCTGCGGAATATAAAACGGTAAAAGAACTGCGTAACTATTTCCGAGACGAAATGGAATGGAATCCGCATCTCATTTACACATGCAGTTATTGGAAAGCCGGAGCATCAGAAGATGAAATACCATCTGAACGATAAATTTTAAATCGAGGCAATATTACGTTTTATCAATTAATGGTAAATTTGACTGAGACTGATTTCAATGGAATGGAAGAACTTTTAATTTCCTATATCAAAAGCAAAATATCCGTAACAAATGAGGAATTGGCGACTATTCTTTCTTATTTCAAACCGATGAAAGCGAAGAAGAATGAGTTGCTTCTTACGCACGGACAATCCAGCCAACGGACGTTTTTCGTGGTAAAGGGCTGCGTGCGTATTTTCTTTATTAATGAAGAAGGACAGGATTCTACACGGTATTTTGCTTTTGAAAATCAGTTTGCCACTGCTTTAGTCAGTTTTATAACTTCGGAACCTTCCGAGGAATTTATTCAGGCAGTAGAAGATTCAGAAGTCTATTATATCACGCACAAAAATTTTTACCAACTTTTGGAGATTGTACCACAATGGGAAAAGTTTTACCGAATTTATCTTGAAATTGCTTACGTTAACAATACCAAACGACTGATGTCATTTCTTATTCAGGATGCATTGGAAAAATACCGTCAGTTATTGGACGAAAGTCCTATTATAGTGCGCCGGCTGTCCAACAAAATGGTAGCGTCTTATCTTAATATATCACAGGAAACACTCAGTCGGTTGAAATCTAAGCTTTGATTTTTCATTTTTTGACTCAAGTCAATGTTTTAGGATGCAGGTCTTAGCAAATTTACATCATTAATTTTCAGACAATGAGCAATCAGGGTACAACTTTAGAAATCTTTACCGGCATTATTCTTCAAAAAAGTAAGATAGCCGAACATACTATTCATATCAAAATCCAGAGTGCTGATTTTTCCAAAATTAAATATGTTGCAGGCTTTACTACGGATGTATTTCTTTCCAACCCTTATTATAATCCACACAGCGTTTCCCGCGAATATTCTTTCTGGAATTACGAACCGGTCTATAACATAGCTGATCTTGCCATTAATACATTCTCAAACGGCGAAGGTACAGACTGGGTAAAAGGCATACAGGAGGGGGATACGATATTTTTCAAAGAACCTTCAGGCGACTTAGTTATAGATCAATCCGGAGAAAATTATTTTTTAATTGGTGACATCACAGCTTTATCGCATCTGTACGAGATCAACCGGGCACTTGCAGTCAGTAAAGAGGTCTACAGTCTGATTTATGCAGGGAGCAAAGAGGATGTATTCCCGGATATTGACCATAGTTTTCCTTTAAAATATTATATTTTAAGGCCAATAGATTCCGAAAGTATTTTAGACCTAATCAACATTTATTTTCCAAAAGATAGCAAAAATACAGTCGCCTATGTGTTGGGCGATTCGGAAAACGCCACTGCCATATATAAATTTTTGAAAGACAATCCCGATTTTGACATACAGCGTATTTATTTCAAAAGTTTTTGGAAAAAAAACGGTAACGCAAATAATCACAAAAAATTTAATGACCGTATGTCTTAACAAATGGTAATGCTGTGACTTGCTGAAGGGAAAATTTGCCTTTAGTATTTTTGACCATGCGTATCAACTTATTAAGATTCAGTTTCTTTCTTGTCTAAAACGGTTCGTAATGCTTTGTATACCCCTAAAAATAGGATGATCAGGCATGTCAGTGTAAGGCCAAGATATTGTACAACCCAAGCGATAAGAATTGCTACAATATGGATCTTGCCGTTTTCCGGCCTGAACATCTCCCCAGTGAAGAGATAAAAAGCAAAAGTAGCGAACACCCCCAACCAGATCAGGGCATAAATATAATGCAGTGGATTTTTACTGAATTTGTATTTGCTCAACATAGTCATCTTGAATTAAATTTTAAATATATAGAGGTTTGTATTTGTTTATGAATGGACTTACAATTCGCAAGATGAGATTTATGAATCGTTGGGTAGTGATGGTGTCTTTTAAATAATCCAGTTCTTTTGGAGAGGTCATATTCTAAGTGAAAAAGATGGAATACTAAAGATTTAATATTATTTGGAATAGATCTAAATAATTGTTTATTTTGCGCACTTGGATGCACTAAAAATATGGAACTCGATTAAAACCGGCGATAGCAACAGTTTTTTGGCCTTATACGACTCGTTATATACAGCCCTGTTCCGCTACGGATTGAAAATTAATGCCGACCGTGAAGTTGTAAAAGAATCCATCCATATCTTATTCTGTGACCTATGGGAAAAACGGGAAAAATTACCCATGCTAACTACAGATCCAAAATATTATCTCTTTGTATGGCTAAAACGCGTGATCTACAAACAGCATACTTACCAAAATATACCACTGGAAGACCTGTTGCACACACCGATAGAGGATTCTATCGAATCGCAAAAAATCATAATTGAAGAAACGTTGGAACGGGATCAGGCGCTGCGTGCAGCGATGGACAACCTGACGAAAAAACAGCATCGCTATATTGATCTAAAGTTTTTTCAAAATAAGAGTTATGAGGAAATCGCGGACATGGAAAATGCCGCACTAAGAACAGTTTACAACGTTGTTCATGAAGCGATTAAAAAATTAAAAGGCTCACTATCAGTCGTTATTGTTGTTATTTTAAATTTTTCCAAATAAAAATAGGTAAAAAAAGAGACTTTGCTGCACTATTGTATAAACGCAACATCAAGCAATGGAACAACCTACTTTGGAAAAACTGATCTGTGATGAATCCTTTATCAATTATTGTCTGCAAGCAGGGCTTGAGGATATGGAATATTGGAAACAATGGGTTGAGGCAAATCCGCAGCATCGGCAGCTTATAGAAGATGCGAAAGGATTAGTCGAACTGATGCAGGCTGGTCCAAGTCCGGTCGAGATAGATGAGGAGCGTGCCCGACTTCAGGCCTTTATCCATAAAAATAACACTCCAGTACATCGTTTACGAAACTACAGGTGGATCGGCTATGCCGCTGTCAGTCTTTTATTCGTATCCATGGGTTTGCTATTTTTGAAAAGACAATTGCCGCTAGCGGAAAATGCCAGTCAAATTGAGCTTGTCAGCCAGCTGGTACCGACCGGTAAGTATATGAATGTACTTTTGAGCGATAGTACCAAAGTGAAGCTCGGCCCAACGTCTACACTGCGATATCCGAAGCATTTCACGGGAGATAAGCGGATAGTTAGCCTGAATGGGGAAGGCTATTTTGAAGTTACTCATAACAGCCATAAGCCTTTTATTATTCAAACAGGTGAACTTGAAATCAAAGTGTTGGGAACTTCTTTTAATGTACACGCTTTTGAAGATGATGAACTGTCAAAAATAGCTTTGTTTACGGGGAAGGTGGAGGTTTTAAAGGGAGCCCAGAGATTACAGCTAAATCCAGGTCAGGCTATTGTATATAATAAAAACAAAGCGACCTTTGCGGTAGAATCCTTTGATCCAGCGAAAGAAAAGGAAAATATGGCGGGTGTTTTGCATTTTGAGAGGGCCACTTTCAGCGAAATAGCCAGACAGCTGAACCGAAAATATGGAATCATCGTGCAGGACCGACCAGATATCAAACTGATGTATTCAGGGACCATAGGACACGAGCCATTGGAAATGGTGCTTGAAAAACTTTCCATGACAACAGACTACCGGTTCAACATCGAATCCAATACACTTATCGTTCGCAAAAAATAACATCATATATCTATGTCTTCTAAATCCATCAATAGAAGCGCCCTGCTTCTTGGTGTACTTCTTTCTTTTCAGGTGTTAGTTGTAGATGCACAACAACTGAAGATTGAAAGCAAAAATCAACCACTAAGGTCTGTTTTGAAGCAGATTGAAGAAAAATCGGGTTATAGCTTTCTCTATGACGAATCTCAGATCAATGTGGAGCGCCGTATCAATATCGAGGTAAATGGGGCCCTTCCACAGGTTTTAAATCAGCTGGAACAGTTAACTTATCTCAAATTGCAGGTCTCAGGTAAGAATATTTTGATCAGTAAGGCTTCTTTGGGTGTGCTATCGGGTAGAGTTGTCGATGAGAATGGGCAAGGAATACCATTGGTAACCGTACATCTTAAAGAACTGAACCAGTACTATTTTACGGATAATAATGGCTCGTTTAAATTCCAGTTTCCGGCCCATCGGCTGAAGTCAGCAAATTTGCAGTTTTCCATGATCGGAAGACAAGGGACTTCCATTACAACTGTTTTAAATGGAACAAATAATGCTATTGCCGACATCATATTACCAACATTGAGTGTAGGGCTGGAAGAAATAGCCGTCACTCCCCGGACTAACAGGCGACTGGAAAGCAATAGTTCACTTTATATCAACCGCGAAGTGATCGAACAGTCGGGCGCATTAAGTATCAATGATTTATTGAGCCTTATTCCTGGACAAAAGCTTGCCGCACCCTCTTTACAACAGGTCCAGCAAGCTAATTTAAGAAGTGCAACATTAGGCACAAATTCTTTTTCCAACAAAGATCCATTTGCACTCAATAATTCTTTTGGTGTAGCCCTAATCATGGATGGTATCGCATTGTCCAACAACGCCAATATGCAGACCTTAAATGCGGGAATCTATGGTATGGGTAATTCCTACGTCAGTGGCAAGATATCTGGGCTGAGTGGCAGTGATGCCAGTACAGATAATTATACCGGTGATTATACTTTTGGAGGTACCGATCTCCGCCAGATTGCCACAGACAATATCGAAAGTATAGAAATTGCTGCCGGCGTACCCTCCGTGAAGTATGGGGATATGACAAATGGTGCGATTATCATCAATCGTATTGCAGGAAAAACGCCGCTCAATTTTAATGTTCAACTTCGCGATAATGCAACCGTTTACGGAGTTAGTAAAGGTATTGATACCCGTAAGTTTGGAGCTTTCACTGTTGGTGGAAATTTCACGCGCTCCTTTGAAGACAACAGGGATAAGATGAAATCCTACGATCGTGTTGGCGGAAATATCATGTGGAGCACTTTCGCCGGAAAAGAAAAAGCTTTCACCAATACCTTATCCATAGATTATGGCCGCAACATGGATAAAGTCCGTCGTGATAGTGATGATCCAACGGCTGCGGTCATGCGCTTCAAATCATATAATTTCGCTATCGGAAGCCGCGCCAATTATCGGATTGACCGAGGTTTTCTTTCCAATATCGGGTTGAATGTCCGTTACAGCGAAACTTATCAGAATACATATAAAGAACAGGACGTCAACGGTACTTATATCATCTACTCAGATGCCACAGAAATAGGAGTTCATCAAGGCCAATATGCAAGCGGGATTTATCAGGCGGTAACCAATATTGAGGGTAAACCCATCGATTTAACAGCACGCCTGGATCTGACGGGCACATTTCAGACCGGCGACCTACTGCATCAAGTGAA
Organism: Sphingobacterium sp. DR205; assembly: GCF_011064245.1. Classification (NCBI taxonomy): domain Bacteria; kingdom Pseudomonadati; phylum Bacteroidota; class Sphingobacteriia; order Sphingobacteriales; family Sphingobacteriaceae; genus Sphingobacterium; species Sphingobacterium sp. DR205. The sequence goes on from NZ_CP049333.1 coordinate 1,791,198, forward strand.
TTTTGGTTCATTTTTTAATTACTCAAAAAATATAGGAAAGGGACAGATTGTCGACCCGTCCAGACCACGCAATAATACCATCGCAGCAAATGCTGATATTCGCAAAGAACGCTATTATGATGTCTCACGTATCCATGGACAACAACAGCTGGGATTTTATGCGGAAGACCTCTTTACGGCGAAAATCGCTGAGCGTGACCTGAACGTCCGTATTGGTACACGGTTGGACAAATTTGAAAAATATATTACATTTTCACCACGTACGAATATTAACTATGCAATTACCCCTGCGCTGACAGTGGGGGTAGCATATGGCTGGGCAAGTAAAGCGCCCGCATTGGCGCAATTGTATCCGGGCCCGGTATTTTATGAGATTCCTTTATTTCAGCATACCGCTTTTAATGGGGGAAGTGTCGATGAGGCAAATAGCCTTTACCTGATGTATGTAGATAAATTTACACCGGATAATAGTAAGCTTAAGCCTTCGTTGTCCGAACAGCTCGAATTTTCAGCCACCTATGAATATAAAGATTTTAAATGGGGGGTGAACCTTTATCATAAAAGGAATTACAGAGATGTCGTTACCGTCAACAGTTTTGAGAAAATCGTGCTGGACAAATACAACGATAATCCCGATCCCAATGCGGAAGTTCCCTATATTATTGATGGGACAAAACAATATAGGCTATCGCGATTTGAATTTATGAATGCTGACGACAAAAGAACTCAGGGGATCGAATTCATGCTATCGACCCCAAAATGGATGGCCATCGCTACCTCGTTTAATCTAAGGGCGGGATTGACCAAATCAACCTATAGACCCTTGCAGAATATGGCGACATTTCCCAACAACACCGACAATCCCAATCGTGCAGAATCTGCAATATATCCAACACAGCGCAGGACGACTACGGTAAGCAATGCGGCAATTACTTCAAGTACGCATATTCCTAAGGCTAAACTGTTGATCAATTTTACGACCGAATTTAACCTCATGAATAAAACGAATACCGATGCGTCCGACGGCATACCTATCGGTTATTATACGCAGGATGGAGCCTACCATGCCATAGACAATTTTGATCGTGACAATGTCAATTATGCGCATACGCTAAAGCCAATAGAAGAAATCAACAATCAGAACCAGCCTGCTGTCTATACAAATTTCCACTTAAATGTATCGAAGGAAATCAGTAAACGGCTAAGCTTGGCTTTTCATGTCTATAACGTATTTAATTATCGTCCACAGTACAAACGTTCTGATAATTCCATGATCATTCCCAATGGCAAACCTACTTACGGTGCGCAACTCAGACTTAAACTATAACGCCATGAAAATCATCATTAAACTTATACTTTTAATCTTTGGCTCCAGCTATCTTTTTAGCGGCTGTCAAAAAGATAGCTATGCCGAAAATGGATCGGTAGACATCTCGTTGAGTGCGTCCTACGAAAGTGAAACCTATGCCAATAAATTGCCGTTGGATGATATTACTTTAAACCTTTACACCTTGAAAGGCAAACTGTTGTTGACGGTAAAATCTGATGAAAATGGTGTAATTGAGTTCGTGGATCTGGCGCCTAATACGTATAATGTTCAGGTCGTGAAAAAATTCAGTGCTGCAGAATTCAACCAGTTAACAGGGCAGCGTGAAGACAGTGAGGTTACCTTTAGTTCGGTGATTCGTCGGATCGAAGTCGTCAAAGGGTCGGCGGCGACACATTGGGACCTTTCTCTCCTGACCGGTAATAGTAATGAGGAGGGCTTGGTTATCAAACAGATTTATTACGCAGGTTCAGACGCCAATCAAGGCGCTAGTTTTAGGGATCAATTTATCGAAATCTATAATAATTCCGATCAGGTCCGTTATGCAGACAGTCTCTATATAGCCGAAGCTTTTGGTACGACAAATGCGAGTACCACCTATGTGTACCAGCCCAATAGTGGACAGTATGATTGGAGTAAGTCGTATCGTATGCCACAGGATATTGATGCCAATAATGATTATGTCTACGCTCATCTGATCATCCAGCTTCCGGGCAGTGGAAAGGACTATCCGATTCTGCCGGGCGAGAGTATTGTTGTCGCCTCAACAGCAGCTAACCATCAGTCGCCCTATATAGGAGCTGACGGGGTCGGGATCTCCGTAAAGAATCCGAGCCTCACCATCGACCTCAGCAAGGCAGATTTTGAAGCTTATTATGTACCCTATCTTGGAAGTACCAAACCTTTGGCATCTGACATCGATAATCCAAATGTTCCCAATATAAGGCTGATCAACCGGGGTGTTGGTGCTGACATGATTATGAACCAAGCGGGCCAACGCAGCTGGATCATTTTCCGTGATCAGAACATGGGACCGGTAATCAGTTGGAAGGGCTATATGCCGCCATATGCTGATGGACGGGAAAATTTGGGCACAGATTACCTCCAGATTCCAGTAGCTAATATTTTGGATGGTGTGGAAATTCAGTCCTCAACCTCTACACAATATCCGAAACGATTTACGGCAAAAATCGATGCAGGGTCTATCGCTGTAGACGGAGGTGTGCGTTCCTCAAATTCAGTTATTAGGAAAACAAAAGAGATTATCAATGGAAAAAGAATACTGGAGGATTCTAATAACTCAAGTGATGATTTTGTGTCAATGAAGGCAAATCCAAAGGGATTTATTGATTAAGCAAAGAAAAATGAAAAACTATATTCAAGTTACCTTATGCCTAATTGTTGGGGCGTTGTCCCAGCTTCCGGCCAAAGCGATAGCAAGACAAGATACCATACCCTATATTCAATATATTGACCAGGATAGCATGCAATTGCGCTTACGGCAGTATGCTGTCGATAATCCGATGTGGCTGGAAAAGAAGGTGCCGCAGCGTTACAGTTTGATTAGTATGGGATACAATTCCACCTCGGGCGATTATCACCGCGCCCAGGACGCACAGCGGGTAAATACGCTGAATTTTAGTTCGGAGGGAGCTGTTACTATTAAAGATGTACGCTTGTGGGGGCGTTTCAATTATACGAGATCTGTCGAGGACAGTACGAGGTTTGCCCATCAGACCAGAGAAAACACTTCTTCCCCCTGGTATTTTGGCTCCTATGGTTACAATCATTATGAACGAACGACCTATCGTATCCAGACACGCGGACAGCGTTATTTTGCAGACAGAAAATATGCTGTTTTTGGTGGATTCGATTACCAGGTAGGCAATCATTTTAGCAATAATGATCCGAGAGGTAGCATCCGCGTAGCGCAACTGAACGGTACAGCGGGCGGTAGCATGCGTATAGCCACAGATTTTGATATTGGTATCGAAGGGAAGTATGGTTATGGACAGGAGGATTTTGAAATAGCTTATAAAAATGGAAATACGGCCACAAGCGCTGTGGAATCACCCTATATGAATTATATTATCAGAGGGTATGGATGGAAGGTAAGTGACTGGCTCCTGGAGCAGAAGATGTTCTATCAGAATGACATGAAGCGCTTTGGTGGTAAGGTTTACTTTTCATGGACTTCTTCAATAGGTGACTTTTATGGCAATGCAGCTTATTTGCGTGAAGAACAGAAGTATCGACAAACGCTGCGCAACGAGTCTCGCATCAATGAACTCAGTCAGTATAATTTAAATCGACTAGACTATAATTTGGTATGGCAGCTGTCCAAAGGAGTTCATTCCTATATGGCATCGTTTGATTGGTCGAGCACACGTGGAAAGGATCAGGTAACGGAAAGTGGCAACGCACAGAATTATGTTTACCAGAATGATAATGGCGCATTGAATTTATCTTATATGCTAGCGAAGAAGAAGTGGCAACACTATTACGGCGGCAAAATTAGTATATTGAATGAAATCAGAAGGGATGGTGGCACTGGTACAAGTCTGGACTACGAGCATTTAAACTATCAACTCAATGGAGCGTGGACCTATATAACCGCTACGAATCAAGAAATAGAATTTGGTCTCACAGGTTCTCTTCGCCAAAATATAGGAACATCCTGGTCGTTACCACAAATCAATGAAAATGTATTCCACCAATATGTTTTTTATCATGATGTCCTTTACAGTCGTGCAAATTTATATGGAGGTAAAGTAAAATTGGGTTTCAAACAGCGCTTAAGAAAGGGGAATTTCATTCACTTGATAGCAGACTACAATTATCAAAAAGTGGGACGTTTATCTGATCTGAATCGCGAGAATCTTGCCCCTATAGGGACCACCCGGAAACAAGTGAATTTAATGGTAGCATATGGATTTTAGGAAGTGGACCTTGATGAAGAAGAATACACTGATTGTTATCGCCATCTTTATTGCACCTTTGTTGATTTCGGCATTTGCAAATCGTACTGACGAGCAGGAAGATCTACAGGCATTGCGCCAACGCTACAGTAGCGGCCGCCAGGAACTATGGCCCAAACCACATATCGACTCAGCTGTGAGACCTAATTTTGTGGATATCGGGGTATTGCCCGAGGTAAGCTATCCGGCAGATAATCCTTATAGCAAGGAAAAATCATTGCTCGGAAAGTTATTGTTTTTTGACCCCAGACTTTCGGCATCGAAGCAAATATCATGCGCAAGTTGTCATGACCCGCAATTGGGATTTGGAGATGGAAAAAGCCTTGCGCACGGTCATGGAAGGCGAGAGGGAAAAAGAAATGCGATGACGCTATACAATGTCGCATTTTACAAATCTTTTATGTGGGATGGCCGTGCTAAGAGTCTGGAAGATCAGGTTTTGTTGCCGACACAGGACCATTTGGAAATGAATACGCCGTTAGATACTTTAATAGCGCATGTAAAAGCTGTGCCTGGCTATGCGGCATACTTCGAACAGGCTTTTGGGGATAAACAGATTACCCTGTTCCGAATACAACAAGCATTAGCAACCTTTGAACGTGGTATTGTAAGCTATCCAACAAAGTTTGACCGATTTGTGCAGGGGCAGGCCGATGCGCTGAACGATCAGGAACTTACCGGCCTGCATTTATTTCGTACAAAGGCACGGTGTATAAATTGCCACAACACACCTTTGTTCTCGGATAATCTTTTTCATAATGATGGACAGACACTGTACGGAAGCAAACAACAGGATTTTGGCCACTACCATCTCACGGGAGATCAAAAAGACATTGGCGCATTCCGTACGCCATCCCTTCGAAATACAGGCCTGACAGGTCCCTGGATGCATCACGGCAACTTTCCAACCTTGCGTGATGTGGTCGAACTCTATAATCTGGGCAATCCGGCACCTATACAAAGGCATGTGAAAATTGATGAAAAGACAAGACCTATACATTCACCATTATTAAAAAAATTGAATTTATCGCGACAGGAAGTTGATGCGGTGATAGCTTTTCTACAGGCTTTAAGTACACCAACGCAACGTCGGATTGCGATGCCTGAACTTCCGGAATAAAAGTTGAAAATAAGCCTGTCAATATAGGAACTGACATGAAATTTTTCAATATCGTGTTACTGGGATTGATTGATCGTTCATTGGTCGAGCCAATGAACGATATTAAGTAGCAATTGTGCATTTTGGTAAGCAGAAGGATGATTCATACCCCTTTTTTTACTTTTGATGCCATGGAGTTGTGCCGAAAAAGGAGCGCCGTCCCCGAATAGCACAATTCTTCCTTTCCCAAACCTAAGATAAGCACCATTGGCAAATCCCTTGCCCGATATCCGGGGGATATCATCTGGAATGGGTCTTTTTATCTGATTAGCGTCGCTCGGTAGATAAATCTCATATTCTTCGTTCAACAACGAGATAATATGTGCGGTTAAAGGGACTGTAAATCCCGTACCGCCCCAGCACATTATACTGTCTATTTCTTTACCTGATCCAGCTGTGATTTCATTGGGCAAAAGTGTTTTTCTATCTCTTGAAAAAATTTCGGGCTGCTCATCTTTGCGTAGCGCAAAACCATTGATAACATGAATGCCGAATGCGGCGGCAAGAGCTTGTATTGAACCACCACAGGGCATATGGTCTGTGACCAAAAATAAGTTTCCGCCGTCAGATACCCATTGACGAAGGAGATCGATTTCCTTATCAGTAAAAGCCGAACGGGCTGGTAGGCTCCAGTCTTCTGGATCATATAGCGCATTTACGCTGATGAATACTTTTGCCTCCTTCAGGCTCTCAAAACTAACTTTCTCTTTGGTACTTCGGAGGCTATACCCGTCAGCTTTTAAGAGATCTGAAAAGGCAGCATAAGCTCCTCGCAAAGTAACCGGATTGTTGTGCGCTTCGTCAAACAGGAGCAGAGGCCCATTACCGACCCGATGGTGCGGATCGGTAATGGGATAATGAAACTGTTCATCAGCTACCTGCTGCGCCTTTAGTTGTGCTATACCCATCAGTATAATGGATAAGCAGCCAATCATTCTTTTCATACGATTTTTTTATTGGGATTATTAATCAGCCCTCAGCCAAAGATCTTTTTCAAAGCATGTCATCTGCTCCAGCTTTCCATTAGAAACAGAAAATGTCAAAGGAAAGGTACCATCTTCGTTGAGGAAGAAAAGCTCCGAACGTGGGGTAAATGAAATTGTTTTGTTGTCCCACAATTGTTTAAGGATTAAGCCTTGTGCTGAAGGTTCTATGGTAATTTTTAAATTGTTGTCGTTGGCCATAAGGTAAGTTCCGGCAAGCTGTTTCAGTTGAGATGCGGTTAGACTTACAATTTTATTGGGGTCAAACGGTACACGCTCACATACAATTCTGCCAAGGATCTTGGCTTGGCTAAAATCTCCAGCGCTATTTTTTAAGAACTCTATCGCATAGCCTTCGTTTTTGGATTCAAAATGCGTATCATCTTTACGGACGAGCTGATATCTTTTTTTCTGATCCCATAGCTGTGTCGCATGTAGCGTATTATCTTGCTCGTTGAAAGCAATGAAAGCTACTTTATTGGGTAGCTGGTAGTAGCCCTGAAATGATTTCAGTGGAGTCTGATGTTGCTGGTAGGAGGCACTTGTGGAGCGGATCTGTGCAAACGTATCATTGGAGGCTAAAAAGCAACATGCTCCCACTAGTAGACCGAAGGTTGCTTTAGAAATTTGGCGTATCGCTTTCGAGCGAATACGTGGTTTAATTTGTTGTATCATAATTTTTTTTGTTGATATGATACAAGAATAAGTCTTTTTGATAGGCTAAACGTCCGAATGGATGCAATCGAACAAACTTCACTTTGCCATGCGTTAAGTTAATTTTTTACCATGGACTTTCATATATTCTGTCGGCGTAATACCGGTCGCCTTTTTAAAGCTGCTATAAAAAGTTGTTCTTGAATTAAAGCCTGCGCTTATCGCGATCCCAAACATATCGAGGCGCTTTGACTCTGCTGATAATAGCAGTACTTTGGCTTCCTCCGTACGGAGTTCATTAATAAATTGATAGAAGTTTTTTTTCAATCCATTGTTTATAATATAGGAAAGATCATGCGGATTGATGCCGATATGATCTGCGAGGGATGAGAGCGTTAATCCCGGATCGAGATATAGCTTTTCAGCTGTTGTTTTCTGCACGAGTTTTTCTTTTAATGTGTCTACCTGTTGTTCTGTCAACCGCTCTTCGGTTTTAATTTTCTCTGTTGTATCACTTTCATCAATCAGATTATCGGTAGATTCAACAGTATATATTGACCGTTGTGTTAAAGTTGCGTACCCAAGTGCCACTGTGCCCATAAAATATAGGATTGGCGCAAAGGAGTTAAAGGCGAAATGAGCCAACGCCAGTAAGCGGACAACGATCATAAATAATAGAGCGATCAATAGATATTTCAACCAGATCATGTTGATCTTTTCCGTGTAAGAAGATAACTGTCGAATGTTATTCTGATGTATTTTGAAGAGTCTGTAACAAGCAAGCCAGTAAAAGATACATTGAGCAAAGAAGAAATATTTAACAGCAAATATGATCCACTGCGGTAATTGAGGCGGATGGATGTGACTATTAAAAAGCCCCGGTATTAAGTAAATAACAGAAAGAAGCAGAAAAGCCAGGAAAGGAACAAAATGTAATCCCCAATACCGAATCGGTTTCGTCGGTTTGACCATGTAATGAACCGCAAGATAAAAGCAGGGGAGGGTGGCCCAGCGGGGTAGTTCAAGGACATGGATCAATGCTTCGTTGTCGATATGAAAACCTTCGAGAAAGAGCTGGGTAAATAAACATGCCAACAGAAAATAGTATGTGCCCAGCCAGCGATCGGCCCGGATACCTGTTTTGTTGACCCCCATAAAGATTAAAGTTCCGAGCAACCAAAGCGCACCCGCTGAAAAAGCGTGAAAAGTATAGAGTATGTTGACCATGGTTTGTATTAACCTATCTTTGTACCGTGAATTTAAATATAATTAATCAAAAGAAACTACATCATCCAGATCGGCATACCAATCCAACCATTTACAGACAGTAGTGCAACCAGGTAGCATAAAAAGAAATTACAGAGCGCTAAGAGCAGACGCAACCATTTGGGGCTTAGTTGAAACCAACGCTTATAGAGAAGTAAACTACTGACCATAACTAATATTGCAAATAAGAGCATGCCCAGAAAAATGGAAAAACTTGTTGTATTACAAGAGGTAAACAACTCCTTGTGACTGGCATCTGTCAATCCCATGAGACGATAGGCTGCAATAAAACAACAGGTCCCTACTGTTGGCAATAAAGGAATTCCGAGGTCCATCAGGTTCATTTTTCGAAAAAGTGTAAGCACTATTCCCACCAGACTAAAGATCATATAAATCGAAATGGCACAAAAACCTAGATAGATAGGAATCTTTTGTATTAAAAGGGAAGCCCGGGACACTTTTCGATAGAAACTATTGCCATAACCTTGAAAGAAAGGTTGACCATTGGAATCTTTGGCTAATACAAAAGAAGGGAGAATATCATCTTTTGCGCGAAATATGCCATCGCCCAGATGGACAAGAGAATCTATCTGTCCATTCTCTTTTTTGACGAGGAGTCGATCTTTGCTGATCTCCCTTAATTCAATGCCGCCAAAGATCCGCCGATAGAATTCCCAACGGTCATTTTTGGGATTCATAAATTGGTAGTAACCTAATAGCGGTTTTATTTTTTGCTCATCTATTGGTAGACTGACTGGTTTCCGAGCGGCAATGTCCTTTGTCAGAAATTCTTCGATAGCCTGCGAGATTGGCCACATATTGACGACACTATTGGCTGCTATGGCATAGGCTAAACCAGCTTCACGGTTAAAAAATAGCCAGGATACAAAACCTTCCCCTTTGCCGTTGTGGCCTCGCAGGCTAACCTTTTTATTATTCGGAAATAGATCATTTCCCAAGGCATAGCCAGTCTGTAATCCCGCCTGGCTGGCCAAAGTACTGTGGATAGTCTCCATCTCCTTTAAATAAGCATTATTTAGTAGTGTGCTGTCGGCATTGCCATTGAGCAGATAAAGCATAAATTTGGCCATATCATGGGCATTTGATACCAGTGCACTTCCAGCTCCATTGCTACCTGGCTGATAGAATGGCATTGGCCTGAATTCACCATCTTGAAAATCATAACCTATGGCGAAGTTAGGCCTGCGTGCTCCATTCCGATCAAATAAGCTATTGTGCATATTCAGTGGCAAAAAAATCTGCTCGTGTAGATACTTATCCCAAGGCATGTCCGTCACTTTTTCAATGATATAGCCCAGTACATTGTAACCCGGGTTTGAGTAGGACATCATCGTTCCGGGCTTCCAGCGAACGGTCAGTGAATTGCTGACAGCCTTGATCGCGTTAATACCAAGTAGAGGTTTTTCGCTTATGTTTATCATACTATTGAGCTGCACATCATCAAAGCCTGCTGTATGTTCTAGGAGGTGAACCACCCTAACTGGATCTGTATCTTCCCAACGATTGCTGAATGGAATTTCAGGTGCTATATCGCGAATATGGTCGCTGAGTTTAAGCTTTCCTTTAGCAATCAATTGTTGTATGCCCATAGCCACGAAAAATTTGGTAACGGAGGCAAAGTGAAATTGGGTGAGCTGATCTACGGGACGGTGTTTCTGAAGGTCTGCATAGCCCAGTCCGCCAGAATAAAGAATGCTATCATTTTTAACAATCGCGACCATCAGACCCGGGATGTTTTCCTTTTGTATAACGGTTTCGAGCTGTTTATGCAGTTGCGCAATGGTGGTATTGGAATTTACCTGTGCTGCTGCTGTGAAATAATTTACTGCAATGAGTATCGCGATATAGAAAGTTTTTAAGTTGATCATAAGCTTTTTCTTTTTTACAAATTAGCAATGATCTTTCCTGAACCTGTCCGTCTCCATCCAAGCGGATAATTCAGGGAATTTCTAGTTCATTAAATATGCGGAGTAACAGGTAAGTAATCATTATACATTTAGAAGGAAGGAGTGCTATGGTATTTAGATAATTTATTATATTAAATTGCGGCAATCTTGCTCTACGCTTTCATGGCCATTGAAATCTTGGATCAGTTAAAAAATCTTTGTATGTTAAGGTTGTTAAGAAGACTGTAATTTTGCTTTTTTCACTGGCAGAAAGTGTAATGCCTGCTCTACCATTTTGCTGTAATTGTTTATCCAGATTTGAATTTCGCTTTACTAATTGGTATGTTTATGTCAAAAACACAGGCAATAAGATCAGATATTCTCAGAAGAGCAATGAAATTAATATACAGGCAAGGTTTTCAATCCAAAAGTATTGATGACATCTTGGCTACGCCACATGTGACCAAGGGGGCCTTTTACTATCATTTCAAAAATAAAGAAGAGATGGGAATAAGACTATTTCTCGGCTATATGAATTAAACAAGCTACTTTATCAAGAATATACTTCCTATAAGCTGGACTCTGCTATTGCCTATACTAGAGAGAATCTACAGTTGGCCATTAAGAACAGTGTTGTTTATCGGATCAATGAAAGCAATTTTGATCTCGCTGCATTTTACTTTACAGCAGGTATATATATTGACGCTTATAAGATATTGGCCACCGCAGAGAAGAGCAAGCTTCCAAGAGAACCATTGGTCAAGGTCAATTGGTACAGAATAAAAATTTAAAACAGAACGAGGTTTGGTAAATATTATCCTAACCTTCATATTTTAGCACTCATTTAGAACACATGAAAGCACTAATATTTATCGCGCTGAAGAAAGCGGTCCTAGCTATATTATTGGTAACAACAACAAGTAGTATTTTTGCACAAAATGGAAGTAAAAGACCGAATATTGTCTTTATTATGGCCGATGATCTTGGCTACGGCGATCTCGGGGCCTATGGGCAGGTTAAGATTGAAACCAAACATATCGATTCATTGGCCAGCTCAGGTATGAAGTTTGACAACTTTTATGCAGGCACTTCCGTCTGTGCGCCATCACGTTCGTCTTTGATGACCGGTCAGCATACAGGACACACTTACGTCAGGGGCAATAAAGAGATTGAACCAGAGGGTCAAGAGCCATTGGCCGATTCAGTGCAGACTATCGCTATGTTATTACAAAAGGCCGGTTACACCACTGGTGCCTTTGGCAAATGGGGATTGGGCATGGTGGGTACAACTGGAGCGCCTGACCAGAAAGGATTTGACGAATTTTATGGATACAATTGTCAACGTCAATCCCATCGTTATTATCCCACTCATCTTTGGCACAATACAAAGCGCATAGAGCTTGATGGCAATGGGTTGATGGCACAGGGTGAATATGCTCCGGCATTGATTCAGGAGAGAACCCTCGCTTTTATCGATGCCAACAAAGATAAACCTTTCTTTCTTTATGTGCCCACGGTACTACCGCATGCTGAACTCGCAGGGCCTGAGGATGAGTACTATAAGCAATACGCTCAAAAGTTTGATGAAAAGCCTTACCGAGGAAACGATTATGGTTCCAAAGCAACAGTCCCTGGGTACAACAGTGTCGAAAAGCCCCATGCGATGTATGCCAGTATGGTAAGTCGGATGGACGCATATGTAGGACAAATTGTTGAACGATTACGTCGAAATAACCTGCTTGATAATACAATTATTATATTCACCAGTGATAATGGGGCACATAAAGAGGGCGGAGCAGATCCAAATTTTTTCAATAGCTCGGGTGGATTGCGGGGGACGAAGCGGGATCTTTATGAGGGTGGGATAAAGACACCGTTTATTGCTTATTGGCCAGGTAAAATTGCCAAAGGAAAAACGTCAAATTATTTAGGTGCTTTTTGGGATATTATGCCAACGCTGGCTGATCTAGCAAAAACAGACCATCCAAGATATACGGATGGAATTTCTTTTGTGCCGACATTGCTGGGTTATAGTAAAAAGCAAAAGCAGCATGACTATCTCTATTGGGAGTTCCATGAGGATGGAGGACGTCAGGCCGTCCGTAAAGGTGATTGGAAACTTATTTTGCAGAAAGTTATGAGCGGTTCACCAACAATGGAATTGTACAATCTCAAGAAAGATCCAAAAGAGCAGCATAATATTGCTATCGACAATCCAAAAAAGGTAATGGAATTACGTAGTCTGATCGAAAAAGCTCATGTTGAAAGCTCTATTTTCCCTTTGATTACTAAGCTTCAATAAATTCAAACTTTTAAATATTAAATTAGCCCAATCTTTTTATAAAAAGATTGGGCTAATTTGTTTTAGTTTACATCGTCATAATCAATTAAAAGTATTTACATGGCCAAGTTCGAAATTATAAGCTGCATTGTAGCGGGTTATCAAATTCACTGAATTTGTACTTGGCCATGTCTATAAACGAAATGTAATTTTATGATAAGACAGCAAAAAGACTTAAGATCAAACATCAAAATTGGAAAGCAGATTTTTGAAAACATTCCATATGAGGTTAGACCAGGCTGGTCAGGATTTATTTTGTCGCGTTTTGATAGCTATGTTAATCAGATTTTTAGATCAGTATGTTAACTTTGATATGGCAGTGATGTTTGAGACACCAACAAAGCGAGCTCCCTGCGTAGCGGTTGCTTTATTGACCTCAACTTTATAAACATAGAAGTTACCTTCGTTATTTTTCATCACATAGTAAGCTAAATTTCCCTGGCTATCCACGTAAGTCTTGTTATCATAAGGCATTTGTGCGTGATTTGGAATACCACTTACAGCAGTGTATGTTTTGCCGATGACATCAATTATTGCCAAGTTGACAATTCCGCCAGAGACAGCACCCACCTCGCTTGTTTGGTACATGGTCATGAGGAATTTACCTTCTTTAAGATAAGTGCCGCGTGCGATTTTATGTCCTGAGGCAGCTTCGACATCGAAGAAGTATGTTTTATCCACCTCATCAGTTGTTGGATTTATCTTGATAATTCCAGAGTGATTTTTTGGTGTGAGCGCTTTATTCAGTGCATTTCCCGAAGTAGACCAAGCATATACATCACCGTTGGAAATTTTTTCTACGCCTTGCATGCCGAACCAGTTTCCGATAGAGCCTATCCTGCCATCGCGGATTAATTTTTTGTAAGCTAAAGTAGACTTATCAAATACAGCGATCCATGCACTGTCGATATATGCTGTACTTTTACCGGTAATACCCGTGGCCGAGTTAAGAGGCATATAAAGTTTATCGCCGATTTCCTTTACGGCATTGTAATTGGCAAATTCGCCGGTTTTGAACAAGTCTAGACTAAAAGGTTTGCGTAGGGATACCTTGAAATTTTTTGCATCGTATTTGTAAAGAGTCGCTTCGGGGTTTTCAATGCCACCAGAAAGAGATACACCGACATAAGCATCGTTATTGATTGGTGTATAAGCTCCTGTAAATTCAGTATTTACCTGGGTTCCGGCTTTCTCCATCTTTCCGGCACTATTAAGTTTAAAAGCTTGTGTAGGGCCATAGTTGGCATACGTAATGCCAAAGAGTGTATTGTTTTGTACCAGAAAAGAATATGCACTGGTTTCGACGCCATTGTTCTTGATGGAAATCTCTCCTTTACTGAGATCATCAGCAGTGATGATATAATTGGCAGCCTCTCCGGCTGTACCATCAGAATAAGCAACAAATACGAATTTTTCTCCGCTGCTATTTACTATTGGAGCAGAATCGTCTTTGCTTTTACTACAAGCAGATAAAGTGGAGATAGCAATTCCTAGAAATGCAATTTTTGTATAGAATTTTAAGTTCATGATTTTGTTGAGTGTATATTATTTTGAAATTGTATATCTGAATTTGACACTAAAGTTGCGGCTTGGCTTCTGTAGCATGTAATTATCATAAAGTAAAGCGTCAGTGAGGTTTCTACCATCGATACCAACATTATATTTACCTCTGGCAAATGAGTACACGATACTAGCATCATAAGAAAGTTGCTCTGGGATAGTTTCCTTTGTACTGGTAGTACCGGCCGAGGGCCATCTTAGGAAATAGTCATGTACATAATAAACATAAGTTCCCACCTTCAGACTACTGTTTGGGAGTAATACATTCCGCCATTCATAGGAGATGTCACCATGTCCAAATAGGTAGGGGATATTAGGCAGACGGTCCTTATAGAATATGCTGACATCAGTTGTACTTGTCTCATATTTTGTTTTATTACGAAGGTTTTGATAAGTTAAGCTCCCACTGATATTAAATCTTTGGTCATAAGCATAGTGAATTTCGAGATCGCCCCCGAGGTTATTGACATCGCGCTGATTTTGTGCCATCTGCGTCATATTTCCATTATTATTGGACGCTGAATTTACATAGCGGATAAAGTCTTTAGCCTGACGGTATATGCCATCAACGCTAACAGCGAGGGCATTCTTTTCATTCCACAGAAAAGTATGGTTAATGTTGAGGTTGAAGTTGTGTGAAGATTCCGGTTTTAATTGCGGGTTGGCCGTGAGGTTGATCACATCACCAAAAAGTTCGTCTACCGTGGGCATACGATACGTTTTCTCATAGGAAAACTTGATTTGTGAATTATTGTCCAGCGCATATGAAGAGGCTAATCCATAACCCAGCATATTTTGCCGGTCCTGATAGTCACTATATAGGTTATTGTTTACCTGATAAGCGTGTACATGTTGCGCATAATATTTAACGAAAATCTGGTTGACCATGTGCTTGATATCGGCATTTCCTAAGGCAAGCCCTGTTATATTTTTTTGTAGTTTTTTGGGTTGTCTATAAAAATCATTGTCAGGTTGCAATATATTTTCCCCCTTTCGGTTATTCGAAGTAAAGGTATTATTTAGGTAGAGCGTATTGGTCGGATTGATCGCGTACTTCACGTTGAGGGCAGCATTGCTATTATTGTTTTTATAAGTGTATAATTCTTTGGATACCTCTCCGCCCTCGTCCCATGAATTTCGGCCTTTAGGGATACTTTCCCCGTACCAGTTAAATTGTCGGTATACCGTATCTACATTTTTTTCCTTGCCCAGATTAAAGCTTCCACGTAAGCTGAGATCCAATCCCTCTATCAAAAAGTTATCTTTTTTATAGTAGACGGATGGCAGTACAATGGTACCCTCCCTAAAGCGTGCTCCAAACACATCATCCATACGATTACCGGTTTGTATGTCCGCATGATTATCGCCCACCTGTAAGCCTACAAGAAATTGATCAGCCCACTTTTTGTTGCTCAAGCCGACGTTCAGGCCCAGCATCTGGTTATCATATTGATCGTGGAAGCGTCTTACACGATCTGCCACAGTTACCCCAGTTTCAATATCAGGTACGACATTGATGTCAACCCAATAATTATTTTTGGAATAATTTTTATACGCATTTAGTTCTACAGTGAATCCATTTTTAGCAATATATCCCAGATTTACGTTAGCGCGGTGCGTATTAAAAGAGCCCAGCGAATATGAAGCATCTAAAAAGTTACCAGCCTTTGTATTCTTTACTAGATTAATTGCTCCGCCTAATGCGTCGCCACCCAGCCATACCGGTACAACACCCTTGTAAACTTCAATTTGATTGATATAATTGATCGGAATATTGTTTATCTGGAATGAACTGCCGTAATTGTCAATGGGGAGTCCGTCCAGAAATAGTTTTACTTGATTGCCCGTAAATCCATTGAGACTTATTGCTGTCTGTGATCCCATACCACCAGACTCACGGACACGGACGCCCGAAACACGGTTGATCAGTTGCCCGACATCCATGGATGTGTTGTGCAATTTGGTCGCGTCCAGTGCGGTTACGTTGAAAGACTGCTTATTGACTTCGTCTACTTTACTCAATCCTAATATTTCAATTGCTTCTAACGTATTGATTTGCTCTTGGAGCATAAACACTCTGATCCCTCCGGCCACTTCGTTGCTTGAAATCTTGTCTGTTAAGATTTTTTTTCCAATGGAAGAAATGCGCAAGCTGAACGTACCGTTTTTAGGAATAGAAATGTTAAACTGACCCTTTGCGTTCGTTGTACTCACATTTTTCCCGTCGACCATAACCGTCGCATTTGCTAGAGGACTGTTGCTTTCGTCAACGACCAGACCTTTCATTGTCGGTTTGAGATCTGTAGACTGCGAGAATGCTGGAAGACTATATAAACATATAGCAATGATTGCTGCTAAAATGTAATTAATATACCTGCCAGCATATTTTGAATTGTTAGATATATACATTTATTTAGATTGATTAAAAATTGCAGTCAAATATAAAGAGAAAGACATGGCTTATGCAAGCTATTTCAAGAAAATATTTATTATTGAAATCCAGTGTGACCTTCATTCGATCTGATGGCTAGGGTTTTAGCCCATTCTCTAGGGGCCTTTTGGAGCATATTAAGGCCGTATGCAGCAAATTGGGATTGATTAGAGCTACTAAAGATATTTGTTTCTGAGATGGCCATGATTAATTCTATGAAACAGATCATTAATCGGTATTAAAGTGGAGGGGAGTGCCACCACCCAATGCAGAACCCTGAATACTTTGAAAAGATTGTAGCTCAATTGGTAAATCTGCTTTTCAATATAAGTTAAGTCTCAGGTTTTTCAGTTAAGATCAATGTAAACAGACTAAAGAACAAAAAGCATGAGATGTATGGTAGATGAGATTTTGAGCTACTCAGGAGAAAAGTTTGCCTTTCACAAACTGGATAGGTGCATAAAAATTGGCGGAGAACCATTCTGATTTACCGATTACACATTTCAATGTTTCGTTGTTTTGTGTGATTATTTGTATACTTCGATAAGGATATTCCCCAACATATTTATTCAATCCTAATTCTTTTTTGATTTTTCTATTATTATCCTCTTAACATCATGGTTGCTATTGTATTTCAGTTTCTCTGAACCGCATATCCCACAGGTCCAAACTGCATATTTAAATGGTTTTTTGAATTGAAATTTATTTTTTGTTATAGGGTTATTTAGGTTTTTACAAGTCTCACAATACCATTTGGCGCGTTCTTCGGGAAATATATTTAATTCTTCCATTTCGACGAAGATTTTCATTTCCTCCAAGATGAATTCTTTGGAATTTTCTAGTGTAAGTTCGGTATTATAAAGGGTTGAATTGCTATACCTCAAATAATTCAAATCCTCATCAATTTCATAAAAAGCAATATACCTATAGTTATACTCGCTTGCAGATACAATTTTTAACATTTGGCTAAAAGCATAGTCTATATTGATCTCTTTTCTGATCGCTTTTTTTGCGATTGTTAAGGCATAGTTTTCGATTAGATCTTCTTCGCTTTTCTCAATATCCAGCTTCAGATCAGCAATTGATTTCCAAAAATAGATTTCGCGTTCTTCAGTAGATGCGTAATCCAAACAGCTAATACATACAGATTGTCACTCTCATAGCCCAAGGTTAAAACATTGACGGCCCAGGCAACCAGGTGTTTACTTTCAAAATACGTCAATGCTCTTTCCGCATAAATTTCAAGTGTTAATTCTTCGAGTCTCATATACTATAATCACTTATTATTATTTACTGTTGTTAGATGTTTTCGATATTGAACATAAAACTGTAAAAACTAAACAAATATATTCTAAAGGTACGCAGGGTATTTTGCGCAGTAAATTTATCACGGTATTATTTCGGAACTGAGAGGAAATTCACTCTTCTGACCACAAAGTATCCACGATCATAGACTAATGCTACAAAGCCTTTTTCGTCATTCTGTGACGAGATGGAGAAATGAGAAGTTTACGTTAGTAAAAATTGCTCTTAATTCTTCCAGGTGTCCAATTCCTAGTTCGATCAAATTTGCCTCCTTTTAATTTTTGTAGGGTTATTTGTATACAAAATCACTATATTTTGGGACCGCATAGGTGTATATCTACTCCCTGTAAATTAGTCTTTTTATTCTTTGTCATAATGCTCAGTATTCTGATATGCAATTAATTTTATTCCATCTTCAGTTACCTAGTAAATGTCTGCTTTAAGGTAGGCCATTAGTATAGGACAATGTGTTGCAATTATAAATTGCGATATCAGATGGATTAGCTGTTTTGTTCGGCTTAGCATATTTAGCTGACTAAGTGGAAAGCTACACAATTTGTGTAGTAAATTAATAATCCTGTAGTGTAGGATAATTATTCGTGTAGCGAATTATCAAAATGAAACGTTAAGAGTATTAATAACCCAAATCAATTATGAAATATTCTCTAAAACTAATTATTCTATTATTTATTTTCATTTCTGTCTCTTGTCAAGATAAAAAAGAACCATTAGGTCTTTGTGAAGATATTTACCGTCCATTAATAGTTAATATAAATTATACAGATTCAAATGGAAAGGAGCTACTTTTTGGTGACCAAGCTAAATATCCGGTAGACCAGATAAAGATCTATAAGATCATAATGAATGACATAGCTGTGCCTCTGACATTTAACATCAATAAGGATGCAAAATTTCTTACGATTAATTTGGACAAAGTTGAATCCGGGGTATTCTATATCAAACTTAACTCCAATGTTTTAGACAAAATTAGCTATACTTCAAAAATTGACGAAAAGTCGCCCTGCAAGGATTATAAACTAATAGATATAAAGCAAAATGACCTTTCCGGTCGCTATGATGAAAAAAATCAAGTGTGGATACTAAAAAAATAATCATTAAAGCATCTCTAAAAATGAAAGACTAAAACTCCGTTTCTGTTGTTATCCTATTCATCAGACGAGAGTGGAAAATCTACAAATACGGGAAACATACCTACCGAACATAAATTTGATTTAACAGGAAGCAACAGTCAGTTTTATGATGCTGTACATTCATTACTTGGCGTAAATTAGGAATTACCGTCATTTCCAACAACCAAATTATCACCGACAACTTTAGTATTTACTACGATGAAAGAAATTAATACTGATTTTATCTTGGAGGCTTATATAGGTTCATCAAGTTCGCTGGATTTTATTCCAAATGGTTATTTGGATTAGAATTATAAGTGCCTCTATAGATAAACAATAAGGGGTAAAGATAACCACCATTTGCTCACTCGATCCAAATTTAAAGATGTGCGGCTGACATACTGCCGCATCTAAGCCCTACAATTAGCCTTCCTAGAAATAACCCGCTTGTTGTAGGGGCCAGTGCCATTCGATCTGTTCAATATCGAACGACTAGTGTTCAATAATGGTCAGTATTAAAAAAGAAATTGTTTGTAGTGTGCTGTCAAATAGCGTGTTAATTTTCTTGGCAAACTATTTGGGATCCCCGTTGAAAGAAATGAATAAAAGATGGTAAAACCTTATTTCCAATATGTTCGAAAAAACTTCTAAATATGTATTGATTATCCTATTCAGTTTGCCATATATACTTACCTATGGGCAGCGTAATCAAATTATGGATAGGCCCAAAGTTGATGAGCGTATCGAGATGCTAAGTATTGTATTTAGGCTTGCGGGCAATCGAGAGTATAATTCAGACGTTTTCAAGCGTTACGTTGACCGGATCAATGAACACTATGGCCCTTTTAAAGAACACGAATTGATTACCTTTGTCAATAAGATTAAAAATGAACATGGTATAAGCTACGATGCCGTGATGAGTATGGCCGTACATCTTGATGATAAGTTTAGTCTTAAGCAAAAGAATATTGATGAAACCCTGGACAAAAGATGGAGCAGAGCTAATGCTCTTCAATTTGTTGCACTTTTAAAGAAGTTTTACAAAGACAGTAATAGTAAACGATTCTTTAAGGATAACCAACTACTGTACAATGAGGTACAAAAGCGCTTTCTTCCAATTTATGAACATATTGAGTTAGACTGGTATCCTAAATTCTACGGTAAGAAACCCTCCGAAAAGTTTTTGATTGTTAACGGTCTGGGGAATGGTGGTGGTAACTATGGGGTAGCCATTAAAAATCCTCGGGGCCACAAGGAAGTCTACGCTATTATGGGAACATGGAGTATGGATAGTCTTGGCATGGCTGAATTTCCGTTACAGAGCTATTTCCCCACATTACTTCACGAGTTTAACCACTCCTTTGTTAATTATTTATTAGAAAAAGATACCAGCATTTTTAGAGATAGCGGCGAAAAATTATATAGCGCCGTGAAGGAAAAAATGAACCGGCAGGCATACGGTAGCTGGCAAACGATGTTGAATGAGGCATTGGTTCGAGCTGCGGTTATTAAATATCAAAAAGATCACAATTTCAGCTCCGAAGAGATCTCAAAGGAAACCAATGAACAGTTAGATAGGGGATTTCTTTGGATTGAAAAACTCGTTGATGAACTTGACAACTTTGACCGTCAGCGCGACAGATATCCTACTTTAGAGAACTATATGCCTGTACTTGCCAAGGCTTATCAATCCTATGCTGCGGATATTTCTTCTTTAGATGCAACCTTTGAAGAGAGAAGACCAAAAATTGTTTCTTTTGAAGGAATTCAGGATGGACAAACCAATACCAGCAGCATGTTAGGGCAGTTGAAGATAAATTTCGATAGACCCCTGTTGGGGCAAGGACGGTCATTTAGGGGAATTTCCAAAGAAAGTTTTCCGATAATAAAAGGCCATCGCTATTCCTCAGATAAGAAATCCGTGCTTATAGATTGGGAATTGGAACCAAACAAAACCTATGAGATCATTATTACAGGAACTGCATTCAGGACTGCCGACGGTATACCGATGAAAGATCGTTATCTAAAATTCAGTACAAATTAAATATGATAGTTAATAAATTTTAAAAGATTATAAATAATGAAAATAAAAAATACCAGTAATTCCGAACATTATATTTGGGGAGAGAATTGTGATGGATGGCACTTATTGAAATCTGATTCTTTAAGTATAATCCAAGAAAAAATGCCACCTGATACTGAAGAAAGTTTGCACTTTCATACTAAAGCACAGCAATTCTTTTATATCCTTAAAGGAACAGCAACTTTCGAGGTTGATAACGAAATTTATTCCGTTGAAGAAGGAAGTGGATTTCATATTCAAGCAAATGAAATACACAGAATTTTCAACCGAACTACCGAGGATTTAGAATTTGTTGTGATTTCAGAACCTAAATCTCATGGAGATCGAACTAATCTATGATAGACCTTATTGAGAGATATAAAGAGCAACAGCATGCTCAAACTTACCGATGCCTAACAACTGGATAGGTTCCATAATGTAAAGCTAGCTGAGTTTGGCTTCTCTTGTTAGTTTACTTTTGTCTATGCCTAAGTCATTACTGAACCAATCAGTCAATATTTCTTCAATTTCGCTTTTATTAAAAGTCTTTGGGTTGCGTCTAGATTTGAAATAATTTTCACTTGTCATTTTTTTTGCTACTTGACCAATAGTTTGTAGGTCAAGTATGGTACCGAATTTATTTGCAAACCAAAGTCCAGCATTTGAAAATGAAAGTCCTGCAAGTCCGATCTGCCAATTAAAGAATAGAGCGACGCAAGATACAATAAGTAGAATCCCAAGTGTCACTGATGCCCAGTAGGGTGGTCGTAAGATATGAAGTTTAAAACCAAGGTGCACTTCCAATTTTTTTACCAGAGAACGTCTGCTTTGTTTTGGTAGAAGGTCAACGAGAGCAGAACTGGTTGTGATTGTTTTGTGGTCTATTTGAAACGTTGATGCCATTGCATCACGAAGCCTATAAAAAGCCTGTTGGCTTGTGCAGTCGTTGGAATGTTCCAGTTGGATTTTATTGGCGATGTGATCACACAGTTCACCAAAAGTGAAGATGTGCATCAGTTCGGTGCTCCCAAACTTCATGTCAAATGATTTTTCAACTTTAACAAGTAAATCACTAATGTCGTCTGGATCTACATTTTCAAGCTCGTCGTCTGCCATCATATTGCTATTATCAATTGGTTGCCAAATACGAATATTCTGTAAAAATAGCATTTAGTATTAATTTTTTATACGCAATTGAAAATTCTGTTCCATTTAATAATCCGAGAACCTATTCAAGCCGTGTTGACGATCACCCAATGTTGCTATTGGTATTAAGCTATCCAAGTGCCCTCATATTTAACAACCTTCCATTTGCCTTTTGTTTTTTCTAGAATAAAATACCATCCTTGGCCACACAATCCACCACATATATATTCCACAGAAATAAATGCTTTTTGGCTGTGATGTGTCATAATATATCGTCAATATCAAAATTCCTCAAGTAGCTCATGCAATAAGGAAAATAAAGTTAGAAGACAGCGAATGACAGTTATTTTTGTTATTGAAACCCAGCGTAGCATACAGACCAATCTCTAACAGCATGCTAGTTTTCGAAACTCTTATTTTCAATTTGATTAATTAATATGTTTTTTGTCCAGCAAAATTTTTTGGTCGCTTGTATATAAAATTTACACTCCTGTTAATCCTTACATTTAGATAATATGGCGATATGCTTCGTCCAACTAATTTCTCCAACCAATGGTTGGATATTCGGATTATCATTATATTCATTATAAAATAGAGTCATATACCACAGGTTTGTTGTCGAAAATCCACTTATATCCGGAAACTTCTTTTGAAGCTCAGTAGATAGTTTTTGGACTATTGATCTTTTCGCCGCCCCTCTTTCTGCTTGAGCGTTATTGCTTTGCCAATGTTCCAGTATATGCAGCTGATTGTTAACGACTTTTAAAGAATCATATTGTGCCTTTTTGATACGGTCTTTTTTTTACAAAAAAATCCTGTTCAAGCTTGCTTAAGTTCATGGTTAAACACATGAATTCTATAAAAAAAATGAATATAAACGAAAAATGATGTGACTGCATTTTTCGTAGCGTTCTTGAAAACTGGCTCGAATTTCGGGATATGTACATTTCATTTTGAAATAACCTTGCATTTATATAGATTTAATATGAGTTTTGTTGCTTAGACCAAGTGTAACCTAGGGAAAATATAACCATGGATTTAAATGCAGTTCCATTGAGTCTTGATGAATTTCATCGCTTTAAATTGGGAGACGAAAAGGTTTTTAAAAAGATTTTTGATTTTTACAGACCTTTGATGTATCACAAAGTACGTCGTGTATGTACTTCCGACCTAGACGTGGAGGAGATTACGCAGGAGATTTTTGTACAGCTTTTTTTGAAACGCAATTCAATCCCCTCTACGGAAGCCATCTTTCCATTTTTATTTTTAGTAGCGAAACGAATGGCTATCACTTTGTTTCGAAAAGAACTATCGAGACAAAAATATCAAGCGTCGCACTTGGCTGAATGGGATGAATTGAGCGATGAATTGGAACGGAAGATCGCTCATAAAGATCTGGATAAAATACTTCAAACAATTGTATCCCGTTTACCACCGCAACAGCAGATTGTTTTTAACAAAAGCAAAATAGATGAGATGAGCTATGCTGAAATTTCCGAAGAAATTGGTATTTCCAAAAATACCGTCCGTAACCACCTCGTAGCAGCATGCCAGTTTGTACGTTTGAAACTTGATAGTTTACTTCTAATCTTTTTTTTAATAAAAAATATCTTTTGACTAGTTCATTCTATCCGGTTGTACGAATATTATTATAGAGTACAA
Organism: Sphingobacterium sp. DR205; assembly: GCF_011064245.1. Classification (NCBI taxonomy): domain Bacteria; kingdom Pseudomonadati; phylum Bacteroidota; class Sphingobacteriia; order Sphingobacteriales; family Sphingobacteriaceae; genus Sphingobacterium; species Sphingobacterium sp. DR205. The sequence continues at coordinate 1,815,109 of NZ_CP049333.1, forward strand.
TAGATAAGGATGTCCAAAGTAGAAGCATATAAAATCATTATCAGTCAGTTTTTGGCAAAAACATTAGACGAGCGTGCAAAGGAAAATTTTGCCAACTATCTCAATGATCCAGATTTTTTGGAAGCATGGCAACAGCTTTTGGAGGAGGGAGAGATAGAGCAGTCTCCAAACAATCGAATTGCGCATGATAATCTTTTTAAGACAATCATTCAAGATAAACGAATAAAAGATCAAGTTGTATCCAGCTCGGATAAAAAGAAATCAACAATCTATATGCTAAGATATGTCCGCATAGCAGCCATGTTACTACTCGTCGGTATATCTGCTTCGATCTTCTTTTATGTGCAAAAAAATAGACATGAAAGTCAATCGGTGGCTGCCAATTCACTAGCTGTAGTTCCAGGTTCCCAAAAAGCCGAAATAATTTTAGAAAATGGAGAGCGGATAGATCTCGAAAAACTAAAATTAGATACGGTCATCGATAATGGTGCATTTGAGATTATAAAATCGGACAAAGGCATTATATCTTATCGCTTGAAGAACTCAAAAGCTGGTAATCAGCAGACAGCGTATAATACAATCGTTACACCACGGGGAGGGGAATATAAACTACTGTTGGCGGATGGTACAAAGATCTGGCTGAATGCCGCCACTACACTACGTTATCCGATTAGTTTTAATGGCGATGAGAGAAAAATCCAACTACAGGGTGAAGCTTATTTTGAAGTCTCCAAACGAGTTCACCATGGAAGGCGCGTCCCCTTTATTGTCAATACGGGAAATCAGACATTGGAGGTTTTGGGAACATCTTTTAACCTTCAGAACTATGGGAAATCGATCGTGACAACCTTGGTAGAAGGCAAGGTGAAGTTAAATGTTCACGATAGCCCACAGGACAACCTATACCTAAGTCCTGCTGAACAGGCCGTGCTACATTTTACGAACAAAAACTTTTTAAAGACTGCAGTTGACCCGCGCTACTTCACCGCATGGAAAGAAGGAAAATTTGCTTTCTATAATACATCTATTGACGAAGTCATGGAAATTATCAGTAGATGGTATGACGTGGAAGTTCACTTTGATTATCGTCCCGAAAATTTTGCGTTCTCGGGCACTGTGTCAAGATATGATGATATCAACAAATTGCTCCGTACAATCGAATTAGTCGGAGATATTCACTTTGAAGTAAAAGGGAGGAAAATTTATGTGAAAAGATAACCAATTAAGAAGATTTCAGGAGCGTTGCGATCGCTCCTGAATTTTGTCTTCGAAAAGACTAGTTGAAAAAGATTTAATAGACTTAAAAACCATTACAACCGTATGCAAAAGTACAAAAAAAAACGGTATGGAGACCCTATGCCTAAAAGTACGATCTCTACCAAAAAAGAATTTGCTATGAAAATGTCATTAGCGATTCCCTTGTTGCTGGCCTCTAACCTCCAGTTGAGTGCAATTACATTTGGACAAGGAGTCAATTTCCAAAAGAAGAATGCTAAGCTCGAAACCATATTAAAGGTTTTTGAAGAGCAGAGCGGTTACAATATTCTGTATAAAGCCGCTCTGCTAAACGACGCTAAACGCATCGATGTCAACTACAAGAATGTACCTTTCGAACACGCACTGAAAGATGTTCTTGCAAACTATCAGATTGTCTATAAGATAATGGACAACAATGTCGTATTAAGCAGGCCAGCTTCTACACCAACAGCAACCTCATGGAATCGCTATGTTGCAGGTCTCAATCATACTGTTGTCCTCCAACAGCGCAGTATAGCTGGGAACGTTGTTGATTCGAAGGGAAACCCAATTAGTAATGTCACTATAACGGAAAAAGGTACGGAAAATCGAATAACCAGCGATGAAAATGGCCAATTTGAGATTCGTCTCAAAACAAACAATGATCAGCTTATATTTTCGATGCTTGGCTACCAGTCCAAGGAAATTAATGTAAGTGGACAAAATAAGATTCAAGTTAGGCTCGATATGGCTATCACAGCCATGGATGAAGTTGTGGTAGTCGGTTATGGAGAACAAAAAAAGGTCAATCTAACAGGGGCAGTTAGCCAGATATCGGGCAAGGAATTTGAAGATCGTCCTGTCACACAACTTACCCAAGCGCTGCAGGGCAATATTCCCAATCTCAATATTGTCTTTGGGTCCGGGAAACCAGGTACCAGCGGTTCGGTAAATGTACGCGGGAATACCTCCATCAACGGCGGTGGTCCTTTGATCTTGATCGATGGTATCTTAGGAACATTGGACCGTGTCAACCCCAATGACGTAGAATCAGTCACGGTACTCAAAGATGCATCGGCAGCGGCTGTCTATGGGGCGCGTGGTGCTTTTGGTGTCGTTTTGGTCACAACCAAAAAAGGTGGTAAAAATGGAAAGACCTCCATTGAATATAATAACAATATTGGTTTCACCACTCATGCCACCAACACTGATTTTATAACCAGTGGTTATTGGAATGCCAAGATCAATGATGACGCCATGTACAATGCATTGGGGTATCGGACCACACGCTATACGGATGAAGATTATGAAGAATTGCTAGCACGTGTTAACGATAAGACCGAAAATCCAGATAGACCTTGGGTCGTAGTCAAGAAAGATGCCAGCGGCAATGACATCTATCGGTACTATGCCAACTTCGATTGGTTCAACTATTTGTACAAAAAGACAAGACCAAAAAACGAGCATAATCTTTCTTTTTCCGGATCTTCGGGCAATACGCGTTATGCGGTATCTGGTTCCAAAGCGAGTGAACAGGGGATATTCAATATTGATCCCGATAAATTTGGACGCTACAATCTCCGGGCAAATATCGCGTCAGATATCCGGAGCTGGCTGACCATCAGTAATAGTACACACTTTTTCAAATCTACCTATGACTGGGCAGGATTGGAAAATAATTTCAGTACTGTTGCCAACAACGTAAGCAATAGTCCTACTTACCATTACCATGCGATGTACGTGCCGCGAAATCCGGATGGCACACTTACTGGTTATTCCGGTATCAATAGCTACCCCATTGGGTACGGCCTGCACAATGCACTCGAAAGCGGCACGATGCGGGGGTACACACGCGGTACCGAATTTACCAACATGACTGAAGCGGTGCTGAAATTGGGAAAAGGTTTATCCCTAACAGGAAACTATTCTTATCGTGAATATCGTTCTGACTATTCCTATAGACAGACCAAACAGTACTATTCGAAATATCCCGGACAGCTCGAATTGTCTTCTCTAGGTGCCCTGAACCAAGATAAGCTTCGCGAAAATATGGGCAAATATGCTTGGCATTTTATAAACATTTTCGCCACTTACCAAAAAGATTTTGGCTATCACCACCTTACTATGATGGGCGGTTTTAATCAAGAAGATCGTTTTTACAAGCGGATTGGAGGAATTGGTCAGGATCTATTGTCCGAAAATTTAAACGATCTTGATTTGGTGATCGGGGAGAAGCAGTTTGAAGCAGGTGGCGACGAGTGGGCAGTACGTGGTGGGTTTTATCGTGCCAATTACGATTACAAAGGCAAATACTTGCTAGAAGTCAGTGGTCGTTACGATGGTACTTCGCGTTTTCCGAAGCATAGCCGTTTTGGATTCTTTCCATCCTTTTCTGCAGGTTGGCGTATCAGCGAAGAGAAATTCTTTGCTCCGCTAAAGGATAAGGTTAATAATCTAAAAATCAGGTATTCGTATGGTTCCCTTGGTAATCAGGAAGTGGATACCTATGCTTATATTTCATCGATGGGTACGGGCCAGATCTCTTATTTAGTTAATGGTCAGAAATTAAATGTCGCCAATAGTCCCGCACCAGTAGCACCCACACTGACCTGGGAAGAAATCACGACTAGCAACATAGGTCTCGACTTTAGTTTATTCAATAATAAACTGGATTTTCAATCTGATTTTTATGTCCGGCAGACCAAAGGTATGCTCAGTAAAGGTAAGACCCAGCCGGCGGTATTTGGCGCATCCGAGCCCAAAGAGAATGCAGCCGATTTAAAGACCAAAGGCTTTGAGCTTTCTCTTTTATGGAAGGACCGTTTTGATGTCGGCGGAAGACCTTTTAATTATTCCGTGCGAGCGATGCTATCCGATTATCAAGCTGAAATCACCAAGTTTGCCAACGATGCCGGACTGTTGAGTAATTATTATAAAGGACAAAAATTGGGCGAAATATGGGGCTATCATTACGACGGATTTTTTAAGACAACCGAAGAGGCACAGGAATATGCCAAGCATGTAAACCAAGATCAGATCAATAGGCGTCGTGTGCAAGCTCCCACGGCCGACCTGCGTATGCTTCAAGCAGGAGATATCAAGATATTGGATCTTAATGGCGATGGCATCATTGATGCCGGAGATAATACGCTGTCTAATCCCGGAGATCGCACAATCATCGGTAACGATCAGCCACGTTACTCTTATGGATTAAATCTAGGAGCGAATTGGAATGGCATTGACCTGTCCGCATTTTTTCAGGGTATTGGCAAACAAAACTGGTATCCTAACCTAGAAGCACAAGCTTTTTGGTCCGTTTATGCGAGACCATACGATTCATTTATTCCGTCCAATTTCCAGGATAAAATATGGGCACCAGAGAATCCAGATGCTTATTTTCCATTTTTACGGGGCTATACAGCGCAAAACTCTGAACTTTCTGTCGCCAATGATATGTATATACAAAATATTGCCTACCTAAAGTTGCGTAATCTGACTGTAGGCTACACCTTTCCTGTTGCACTTACCGAAAAGGCAAAAATAAATAAACTACGTCTATTCTTTAGTGGAGAAAACCTACACACTTGGACCAAATTGAAGACCGATTATATTGATCCCGAACAAGTAATGAGCGATAATACAGGTAGGAGTTACCCTGTAGGCCGCGTCTATTCTTTTGGCGCTCAGTTGTCTTTTTAGTTTGTGCGTGTAAATTTTAAAATGAAAAATCATGAAAAGAAACCTCAATATTTTTACGCTCATTATTGGACTTGCAGTTAGTTCTTGCAATAACGATTATCTGGAGCGGTATCCCATAGCCGAATTGGCACCTGAAAACTATTTCCGGACAGCCTCCGAGTTACAGACTTTTACTAATGCTTTTTACGCAGATCTTCCTGATGCACTCGCCATACATTACAATACGCCCGGTCAGGGCGATGACGAAGCCCGTAATACGCTGGCTTCTGAATTTCAGGGTACCCGTACAACCCCAGCGAGTGGTGGCGGGTGGGCATGGACATCACTCCGCCGTATAAATTTCTATCTTGAAAATTCGCACAAATGTGCGGATGAGGCAGCACGTTTACAGTATGACGGTGTTGCTCGCTTTTTTCGTGCTTATTTCTATTATGACAAGATCGTACGCTTTGGTGACGTGCCATGGTACGATAAAGTAAATCAGCTTGATGATCCTGCTATGTTCAAACCGAGGGATTCCCGCAAAGTTGTTTTCGCTAAAATACTTGAAGATCTTGATTTTGCTATTGCGAACTGTAATACAAACAAAAGTCCACAATTAATCAGCAAATGGACGGCTCTTGCTTTCAAATCCCGCATGTGTTTATTCGAAGGGACCTTTCGCAAATACCATGGCTTGGGTGATTGGGAAGATATTCTTCAACAAAGTGTGGCGGCTGCAGACGAATTGATGAGGTCCAATACTTACAGTATTTACAAAGGCGATCCCAGTAAGGCTTATCAGGAACTGTTTATTGCTGAGGAAGCCAATCCAGCGGAAATGATCTTGGCAAGGCAGTATAGCGCAACTGTTCCTTTTGTACACTCTGCAAATTTCTATATTCTGTCGGCTTCTTATGGTCGTCCAGGGATGGTTAAAGAACTTGTGAACAGTTATTTGATGAAAGATGGAAGTCGATTTACGGACAAACCTAATTTTGATAAACTATCGTTTTACGACGAAACGCAGGACCGTGACCCGAGGCTATCGCAAACCATTCGTACGCCAGGTTACAAACGTATCGGTGCAAGTACCACCTCAGTTCCGGATTTTGCAACATCAGTAACAGGTTATCAATGTGTAAAGTATATTCTTTCGCCGGTTTTTGATGCAGGACAAAGCAGCAATGATATGCCCATTATCCGCTATGCAGAGGTATTGCTAAACTATGCCGAAGCAAAGGCCGAATTAGGTACGATCAGCCAAAATGATATCGATAGGTCTATTAAGTTACTGCGAGATCGCGTTAATATGCCCAATTTGGTATTAGCACATGCCAACTCCAAAATTGATCCTTATCTTTTGTCCAGCTATCCTAATGTTAGCAAAAGTGGCCAAACAGGGGTGATATTGGAAATCCGACGAGAGCGCCGCATCGAGCTGGTCAAAGAAGGACTGCGTTACGATGATCTTTTGCGCTGGAAAGAAGGAGCGAAAGTTGCCAGGCCTTTTTACGGTATGTATTTTCCGGGGGCGGGGGAGTATGACCTAGATCGGGATAGCAAATTAGATCTTGTTATTTATGAAGGCACTGCACCGGTCAAAAAGCCCGGTGTCCAATATCAGAAATTAGGTGAGCTCGTTTTAGAAGATGGAAAGAGCGGGGGCCGTATTGTCAATTTGCCGGACATTCTTAAAAAATGGACAGAGGAAAAAGATTACTACTATCCAATTCCGACACAAGAACTTCAGTTAAATCCCAAGCTCGAACAGAACAAAGGTTGGGACAAATCAGGAACTTAAAAGAAAAAGAAAATGAAAAACTATAAAAATACGATTGTTATTGCCATCATCATGGCGGTGAATTTGGGCGTAGCAAATGCGCAGGAAACATTAAAGATTGTCTCGTATAATGTGCTTTATGGATTAAAGAAAGATTCCGCCAATATAGATCGGTTTGTAAAGTTTACAAAAGACTGGAAGCCAGATGTCATAGCGCTCGAAGAAATGAATGGATATACGCAAAAGACACTGGAACAATTAGGTCATGAGATCGGTCACGACTATGTTCTTCAATCTAAAGAAGAGGGATTTCCAGTAGCTATTACTTCGAAATATCCACTGGTCAATTTTAGGAAAGTCACTGAAAATATGTGGCATAGCTACATCTATGCGAAGATAAAAGGTGTACACTTTTTTGTCATTCATTTTTCGCCATTCAGCTATGAAAAGCGATTGAAGGAAGTAACCGATATTTTGGCACAAGTCAATGAGATCCCAGGTAACGAACCTATACTGATCATGGGTGACTTTAACTCCTTGGATATATCGGACAAGGACCAATATGGAAAGGAGGTCTTGAACGCTATGCAGCAAAGTGAGCAAAAACATGATCATATCCGTAACTTGCGTAATGGAGCAATTGATTATTCTGTATTAGGCAAATTACATGAAGCAGGATTTCAGGATACTTATCGTTTGTTACATAAGGAGTTTGAAAGTTCCGTTCCGACCTATAAGGATGGTAATGGAAATGTCAAGCAAAATAATACCGGTCATTCTAAACGTATTGATTTTATTTGGGCCAATTTAGTAGCAGCATCCCGGATTACCAAAAGTGGTATCATCAAGAATGAATATACACATTATATTTCTGATCATTACCCAACATTTATAGAGCTTAAGCTCAGTAAATAATAAAATTCGCTCCTTATGGGGGCGAATTTTATTATCTTGTGATATCAAACGTTTATCAGCGTATTATACGAATTTCTGGAGACAGCCGTTTCAAGCGTTGATAAGGCAATGATTAAACCAATTATGATTTCTGTTAATAGTAATTTAAAGTGCAATGAAAAAAAAGATCAGTACTCTTCTCTTACTCATCCTTATTTGTGGTTCATTTTCTATTTACGCACAACAAATTATTCCTGCTTCTAAATTTGAGATTCAAGGAAGGCCTTTTGAAAATACCCCAAAATTTCACAGGGTAGACACATTAAAGTATAGAGAACTCCCTGCTGCCGTAAAGAAATTGTATACACATGCGACAGGAATGTTTGTTACTTTTAAGAGTAATACCAGCAAATTATCGCTGAGATGGAAGACTGTCGATGCGGAACTGGGCAATAATTCAACTCCGATTATGTCACGGGGATTTGATGTATATGTAAGAGAGGTAACCGGCTGGTGCTTTGCGGGAGTGGCCCGTCCAGATCTCAAGAATGCAGAAAGTAAGGCTATATTGGTCGAAGATATGGCCACAACCGAAAAAGAATTTCTTCTTTATTTTCCCTTGTACAAAGAATTAGCGGATTTTGACGTGATTATTGATGAGAAAGCATCCTTTGTAGCCACTAGGCAGTACTTTAATAAAACTGTGGTGGTTTATGGCTCTAGTATTGTTCATGGCGCTTCGGCAAGCCGTCCAGGCTTAGCTTATCCGGCTCAATTAGGGCGTAGGTTGAATGCCAATGTAATTAACATGGGAGTCAGTGGTAATGCCCGTATGGAGTCTGAGGTAGCTGATATGCTGAGCGAGATCGGTTCTATAGATTTGATTATCATGGATTGTGTTCCAAATAGCAGTCCAGAGCAGGTGAAAGAAAGGACCTTTAATTTCGTAGCGCGGCTTCGTAAATCTCATCCGAAGGTCCCCATATTGCTCATAGAAAGTATCACACGGCAGATAAGCAATTACAATTTGAAGTGGAAAGCAAGATTGATTGAGCAGAATAAGAATTTTAGGTTACAATATGAAAAACTGCTGCAAGCCGGATATAAAGATTTGTACTACTTGCCAACCGACCATTTAATAGGCGATGATTCGGAAGGAACCGTTGACGGTACCCATCCGACAGATGTCGGATTTGAAAGGATGCTAAAAATAATCGGTGCTAAAGTAGAGGCTATTCTTTAGCGCTCGCATTTTTTTACTCCCTGTTAAGATTTTTTTGTCGCAACCCAATAAAGATTGATGTCAATAATACCACGCTATATGCCCACATGAGCCAAGAACCAAATGTTGCAGCTTGGCTTGACGGCATGTTGGGGTAGATCTGTTCAAAAAATTGAATAACGAACGTATCGAGAACCATTCCTGGTAATACCAATAGTACGCCAGCGACTATAATTTCAAGACCTGAAAGTTTAAATCTTTTAAAAGTTAGGACTGAAATCAAAATCAATGCAGGGATTACACTTATATATAAACTAGTAAGTATGGCTGCTGAATCTGTGATAAAAAAGAACTGCCCCGCAAAACGGAAAGCCAACGTTGCCAAAAACCAAATTAAAAATCCTACTGCAAGAACTGGTAAAACAAACGTTTTTTTCATTTTCAAAATTTTGAACAAAGGTAATAATCACTAAATTAGATTGCTATAATTTCCAAAAAATGAATACTTTTTTAAGTTGTATGATCTGTCCTTTAGTTACCTATAATATTCATCGAATGCTTGTTGCTCGTTGGCTGCTTTGCTTATTTTTTAACTTTTTAAAAGTTGTTTCCGCCTCTAGAATATCTTTTAGTTCGATTACAAGTAATTTACGTAAATATTCGTTCAGCGATAGAAGTTGATCTCCTGTTCAAGAGGCCTACTGCAACCATTTCCATCTCTCTGCCCAGTCTCTCAGGACATCACTACGCCATTTTAGGACAGTTTTACCGCCCTGCCATTTTTCGTCGTACAAATCAGGGGCTTGCTTATCTGTGTAATAATTGGAACCTAATAAATAATCCGTATCATTTTTCTTCCCTGGCCAAACATTGCTGACGAAAAACTGTCCGGAGTGACCTTTTAAATCTTGGATATCGGATCTTATCTCATAGTTTATAGTTTCAGTTTGTTTAGGGATATAACGTACTGCATAATTACCATCTCCAATATAGAAGCCATCCCAGCTTTGCTCTCCGATTTTTGCTTTTACAACCATTTTGAAGCAGGGCTTGTCTTTGTTGATGTCGGTTTTGGGCCCTTTAAACCTTAATTCTACAATTGAGAAAACTGCGACTGTATCATTAATCGTTAGATTTCTTTCAAATACTTCACGAGGACTTCGTGTGAATTTTTCATAGCTGCCACCCCAGCTTTCTTTCTGCGGATTATTGGGATCTCCATCCATCATGTAAAGGAGGGATGGAGTATCACCCATTTTTACATTTCCATTATAACGATTTGCACGAAAGTCTTTGCCCAAAAAACCTGCCTCTTTAATAAAATTATTATAATAATTTTTGTTAGAAATATCGTTTTCAGTATTCTTCGAGAAGAATCCATAATAAGAGGAATTACTTTCAATAAACCAAAGATCTGGAAAATTAGCTACGATATAGGCATAACTATTTGCGCTCCATTTTTTATTAGGACCGCCGATCCAAAATACTTTAATATTTTTCTGAATTTCGGGTGCATCGTGCAAGGCTTGAGCCAGATCATCCAAGCCACCCCAAACTAGTACCCATAGTGGATCTTTACTTTTCTTTTTTGCTCTTTTTATAATCCAGTTGGAACCTTCGGTGGAAGATAAATAACCCTTAAAGGCCGTAGCGCCCTTTGCCCCTTGTTTTGTGATTGATCTCAGCAATTGTGGAGTAGCCAAGTTTTTCTGATGTTTGATTAATTTAGGGAAGTCTTTCTCATAGAGGTTGATCATTCGTAATATCTCCTCTTTACTTCCCTCTCCGTATGAGGGTGAGGAGACCAAGCCTTCAAGATTAAATCTATCGCTATACATAAATAGATGAATGATGGATTGATTGTCATCTGGATCTGTGCCACCAATGTCTGTACTAATTAGAACACGGGGCTTTATGGGAGTAGGTTTCTGCCCTAACGTGATCCCAGACAAGGTCAGCAGCATCACAATTAAAAAGATATGAGGCTTCATTGTACAATACTTTAGTTTTATGCAATCGGTTGCTTTGATCAAATATATCATTTTTATTTTATCTTGCCATAACTTAATACCTAATTATTAAAATTGAGTTCGTCAGTAAAATTTGTTATTGAACATTTTCTGTCGTAATCATCTTTACTGGTTACTTATATTATTCACAGACTATTTTTGCAAATGGGGGCTATGCCACACGATAATCGGTAGTACAGATGCAAATGATTTCGTTATTTACCTCTGCGTTTATTTTTGAGACAGATTAAATGGTTATAGCCCGTATTTCCGTATACTGTTTCCTTGTTTCTAACGTCCTACGTTCGCTTTTAAGCCGATGGCATTTGTCTTCTCAACCCAATTTTTAAATACTGATTTTATAACCGGTAAGTCTTGCCTGACTTTTATTCATGATGAATTCGCCATGAATAGAAAGTGGGGTATAAATGCTTTTCCAAATATCTAGGTATTCAGTGTTTCTATTTCGAAGTCAATCAGAATTGAAAAAGTCTCCGTCTTTCCAATTATGTGTTTTTCATACTTACTTTTACACGAGCTGAAAAAAGGAACGCTATAGGTTTCTGTTCAGTTTTGAACAAAAAAAATGTTCGGAATTGAACAATTCTATTTAACTATAAACTTTTATTATTCTGATATTAAGTTGTTTATAAAATTGGCAGACGAATTGAAACATCATAATTAGTACTAGAATCTCAATTTCACCTTATGTTGACCAACTACATAAAAATTGCCTTCCGTAATCTTCAGAAGAATAAGGGCTTTACCGCGATAAATATTATAGGATTGGCCATTGGAATGGCTTCATCTTTTCTCATTATGCTTTGGGCATACAATCAAATAAGTTATGATCGTATTTATAAAAAAACGGACCAGCTTTACGTTGTTGGGAATAAAGGCATATTAGACGGCATTACAAGAGTCTATTTTTCTACTCCTAAGCCTTTTGGTCCTGCAGCTTCGGGAGCATTTCCAGAGATTGCTAGTATTTCACGACTAGAATTTAGCAAGAACTTTTTGATGACCGTCGGTGACAAGAAATTGAAGCCGGGGAATGGTGCATTTGTTGATCAGTCGTTTATTGAGATGTTTGAGCTTCCTCTTTTATCAGGAGATAAAACAACTATATTAAAAAGTCCTTCTGAAATTGTGCTTACCGAAAAACTCGCAAAGTCAATATTTGGATCCACCGATGTTGTAGGTAAAATGATTAGAATTGATAGTACAGAGATGCTTTCAGTTTCAGGAGTTTTAAAGGATATTCCATCTAATTCAAGATTTAGAAATCATAATTACTTTCTGTCATGGAAATTTCTTGAAAAAATAGGCTGGTCAGACCAGAATTGGGGAAACAATTCGACACAAACCTTTATCGAACTTAATGAAGGTGTAAATTTTATAGACTTTCAAAACAAAATAAAGGGGTTTTACCAGCAACACGGAGATACTAAAAATGAGGTTTATCTGCAAGCAATTTCCCAAAGCTGGTTATATAATAAATTTGAAAATGGAATTGCAATTGGAGGGAGGGTTGATCTGGTCATTATTTTTTTATCTATAGCAGGCATTATTCTACTAATTGCATGTATTAATTTCATGAATCTGAGTACTGCTCAGAGTGAGAAAAGAGCAAAAGAAGTAGGGGTAAGGAAGGTAGTGGGAGCGACTAAAAGCAGTTTGATAACCCAATTTTTAGTTGAGGCTTTAATCATGTCTTTTATTGCAAGTTTTATAGCAGTAATCCTACTTCTAATAATACTTCCATATTTTAATGACTTGATTGGCACTCAGCTGAGTTTTAATTTAAAATCCCCTTATTTATGGATTTCTATTTTTTTATTCTCATTATTCACTGGGGTACTCGCTGGTAGTTACCCAGCATTTTTTCTTTCTTCTTTTAAACCTACTCGGATTTTAAAGGGAGGTTTACAAAAAATTGCTGGAGGGATGAATGCTCGAAAAATATTAGTGGTTTTCCAATTTACTATGGCCATCGTTTTCATCCTGATTTCAATTATTGCAGCAAAACAAATCCAACACGGCCTACATCGAGAATCAGGATTTGACAAAGAAAAACTTATTTACATCAATGATGATGGAGATTTGAAAAAAAACTATTCCAAAATAAAAAAGGAGTTATTAGATCAAGGCATAGCTACATCTGTATCTCGGAGTAAAAGCCCAATTACTGAAAATTGGAGTGGAAATATAATGGAATGGGAAGGCAAACCAATTGACAATACAACCCAATTTAATCGAATTTCTACGGATGAAGATTTCATAACAACCTTTGGTCTTACCCTAATTACTGGGCGGGATTTTGATCTTCAAAAATTCCCAACTGACTCCTCTGCGATGATACTTAATGAATCTGCGGCAAAAGAAATGAATTTTAACGACCCCATTGGACAGATTGTTCACGACGAAGGCAGAGATTGGCATATCATCGGTGTCATTAAGGATTATATTCAAGAATCCCCATTTGGTTCAATAACACCTATGGTTATTGAAGGAGCATATGGTTGGTCAGCATTTACTAATATTAGATTCCATCCTCAGCTACCTACGCAAGAGGCTTTGAAGAAAACAGAAGAAATATTTAAAAAATATAACCCTGATTACCCTTTTGAATTCAAATTTGTTGATGAAGCCTATGCGCAGAAATTTGAGGAGACGAAAACGTTAGGATTATTAGCAAATCTATTCACAGGATTAACAATATTTATTTCCTGTTTAGGATTATTTGGTTTATCGGCATATATGGCTGAAAATAGAACCAAAGAAATTGGAATCCGAAAGGTATTAGGAGCCTCTATATTATCTGTAACTAACCTATTGTCCAAAGAATTTATTTATTTAATTCTGATTTCTTGTGTTGTAGCCTTTCCAATTGCTTATTGGTTGATGGATAAATTTTTATCAAAGTTTGATTATAAGACAAACATAAGTTGGAATATATTTTTTATTACAGGGTTAAGCGCAATTTTTATAGCCTTCCTATCAGTTAGTTATCAGTCCATAAAAGCGGCTTTGGCAAATCCAGTGAATAGCTTGAGGGATGAGTAAATAAGGCTTTGGATACGATACCAATTACATAGGTTTTCCATCCAGCGATTTGGAGCCATTATAAAGCTATTTAAACCAGCTTGTTTTCTAAACCCGTCGAATTCGAGGGGTTTAGAATTGGGTTATATTTTTACAACTAGCGTCATAATATAGCTTTATTGGTTTTTCTCATTAACGATAACTTCCATCCTTATTCTTCTACTTAATACCACTATAAGCTCGAAGTTACAGTTTAGGATATAAACGAAATCATCCCCAAAGGTGAAGCAGTGAACATCATAGAAGATTTGGCTGTCATTACTTTTGCAGATGGAGCTAAAGGTAATTATAATAATGAGCCTTTTGCAGTTAAATACAGATATATCTGTTTTTGGAAAAAGTTATCCTAAAGTATAAAAGTAGTTGGCGGAAGCGGAATGGCTAAAGGATTAGATACCAAAGAAATATTTTGAAAAATAAATAAATAATTGATATGATCTTTTAATATATTTGAAGAGCAACTTATTTTTATGAAAAGAGTAACTTTTAGTCATTGTGGTCAGCTATTTTTCTTATTTCTTCTTTTATTGGTTTGGGGGTGTTCAAAAAAAGAAAATATTGTTAACAAGCCTGATGAATACATAGAAAAAGCCGAAAAATTAAATGCCTTAAATCTTGTTGTAAGCGCTGCCAGCAAAGATCTTATAGAGTTATCTTGGGATAAGGTAATCAGTTCCCATTTTAAACCAGTTTCCTACGCGATTTACGCAGACGACAAACTTGTAGTCAAGGACCTTAGCATTACAAAATACAGCTTGATCAATCTTCAAGCTAATAAAAATTATAAAATCCGTGTCGTAGCAAGTTCGGAGGGAGGTGTAACACAAGAGCAAAAAATAGATGCTAGGACAGTAGGGGGAGGCTCGATTGATCTAGGCATATATGTCGAATATAAAATTCATACACAGTCTCGTCTTACGGGCAATAATAGCATCCGTCTCTTGGCGGATGGCGGGCATTTGATCTGTACATTTTTGCAGCACGAAGGCGGAGAGACCAATTTTAAAATGATCGTATACCGTACGAATAATAAGGGTCAAATTGTATGGTACCGTCTGATCCAGGACCTAGGTTATTTTGATTTGCCACCACATGTATTGTTGCCTTCGAAAGAGGATGAAGCCATCATTATTGTTAAACATGATATCTATGTTATTGATCGAAATAAAGGTGTACTGAAAACGGATAAACCCACTACGATCGATTTGTCTCCGAATGACTATGTTTCGGCAGCGCAATTTGATGCATCTCAAAATATTATTTTGGGAACGGCTGGAGGAGAACTATTAAAAATAACTGCCAATGATTTTAAAACTGTTTGGAAACGTAAGAACAGTATTGCAGGAATTTCTTCCATTCAATTTGACAATGAGCAGCGAATCTATTATAGTTTACTCGATTCGGAAGCAACAAAAATTAAGGTTCAAAAAGCAGATCGTGAGGGTAATGTATTGGCCACATTTGAATTTGATGGGAAGATTTCCGGTGATTACGAACGCCAATACCATATGCCTATTTTGTTGAAGGATAAAAATGATATTTTTTACATATGGGGCTTTGACTTTTATTCCTATTCGTTAAGGTATATCAAATTTGATAAGAATGGTGACGTCAAAGCAAAATTAAATGAATATGTCAACCTGAAGCCTGCAGGCGCTTTTTTTGATCAGGACAACCATATCGTGGTATATGGGCAGGAAGAAGGCAGTGGAATAGCGACATATGGTATCATAAATAAGTATGACACTGATCTTAAGCTCCTTTCGACGCTAAAATATCCTCAGTTGGAAATGCATATGTTCAAAAATGTGACTCAAAATGTCGATAATTCGTACAATTTGTTTTTCTATTATATACAGACATGGTCTTATGAGAATTCTAATTTCATTTATATTAAAACAAAGGCAGATGGGCAACTTTAGCAAATACATTTGTCTATTGGGGCTGATTATTTTTATAGGAGCCTGTAAGACCGAAAAAATTGAAATTACGCCACAAATTATCAACGAGGCTATTGTTAGTATTAGGGATAAAAAAATTTCAATGACCTATCAAATTTCCAGTCTTGGATATACAAAATCTGGCGTCAGGTACTATAAAAAAGATAATCCCAGTCAAGGAAAAACCATCGAAGCCTTCCGTACTGGAGATATATTTCGTCTGACATTAGACGAGCTGGATCCTGAATCTACGTATATTCTGATCCCTTTTATTGAATATAATGGTAATATAGTTGAATCTGAGCAAAAAAAAGAAATAACGACCACCGCTTTGTTCCCCGAAGATTTTACGCTCTTTTGGCCAACTACAAAGGCAGAGTACGATGAGAATGGCCGGTTCAGTACTGTGGTAGAAGGGAAAAACCTTAATAATATCAATCTAAGGGATATCAAATTTCTGTTTGGAATGGATACGCTCCATATGGACTATCCCATCGCGACGAAAAATGGAACCTACCAGATCAACCTGACGGGTTATTACCCCTATGGGGACGGCAATTATATGTTGCGTGTAATTTATAAAGAGAAAGAGATCATTGGCCAGGCGATTGATTTTATCTATATCGGTAAGATATTGGCCATTGGACTGAAAAAGACGAACTGGAGAACTAATTATCCATCCGTCTGCAATGACCAGATCTATTATTTTTGGGATAATTCGGTTTCGCACTTTGATCCTGAAACGAGCCGATTGCAAAATATTGCTCATATTCCCGATACGATCGGGGTTATTCCTCCAAAGTCAGTGACCTTAGGTAATAGGATATTTTTTCTTGCGCAACCAGTGAGCCATATCTTACCTTCACTGGAGCCTGATCCTTTCAATGGCTATGAGTTGTTTTGTCAGTCTTTCCAGGTCGATAAACGTGAATTTTCTAGATACTTTTTTGGACGGCCTCAAATAAAGGAAGCGCACGGCTATAGCAATCTCGGGATTTTTGTCCATAACAATGCTGTCTATCAAACCTACACATTGACATTGAATTCGCGTGGTATAAAAAATATCGTTGCCAAGTATAATCCAGTTAAGGATAAATTTGAAGAGATCGCCACTTTCGATATCAAATTTTCCAGTGATTGCTTTGTTTCTGTCAAAGGTAAATTATATGCACTTGGTGTCACAAATGTGTTTGACCAAGGTTTCAATATCGGGTACACACTCACCATTTATGCTGTTGATGCCAATAACTTTAAACTCACTGAATTATACCGTGCCGGAACGGCCAATCAAACCTATCCCTATGCACCAGCAGGTGTCATAAATTATAAGGATGATATATTGCTAGCGCTTGATGTTAATAATTATATGCTTTACAATGTGGCAAAAAATACGCTTAGTCGCGTGCATTTAAGTAATAATGCAAATCATATGTATTTTGGAGGTATGTTCACCTATAAAGATAAATATTACCTCAACGCTGATTTAAACTTTTTAGAAGGTTCGATTTATGAAATGTCCATTCAATAAAATCAATGTAAGTTGGTTTTTAGGGATTCTATTATTCCTGATCAGTTCCTGCAAAAAGGATGCTATCGTGTACAATGAAATAGATGCTTTTGCAGACACGCAAAATAAAGTTGTTTTAGACAGAGGCCAGTATATACTGTCTTTTGTACTCGCTCCATATTCATATAGTAAGGTGGAGGTGTATGTGCATGAAGATCTTGCTGTCATGTATAAACAGACTGGTGGAAAGGTTTATGATGCTGTCAGCCAAAGTAATAGTAGATATGGTGTGTTTTTTTCGCCTCTGGAAAAAAACAAAAAATTCTATTATCAATTAATTGTTTACGATAGTAATGGCAATACTGCACGCTCAGCAATTTTTAATTTTACAACTCAACCCTAGCAGCCATGTATCATAAGTCCACACTATTCCGATACTTATTTCTGTGTATTTTTTTTGGAAGCCTTTTTTTCGTTGCTTGCTCCAAAACGGAGTATCAAGACGTTTTGAAAACAGTATATGAACCCAAAGCCGATCCAGGTGAACTATATGACGAATTCACAGTGCAGCTTAAAGGTAGCCCCTTGCAGAAAGGAGAGACTGGTACATGGAATATCGAAAAGGGCAAGATTGTCGAAGATTATGTGAAAATTGAAGATCCCAATAATCCCAATTCGTTTTTTAAAGGATTACCTGGTGAAGAATACCACTTAACCTGGTCAGTCACAAATGCAGGAACTACCCGTATAGTAGATGTAATAATTAAAATTCCAGAACTTAATATTGAAATTCAAGAAAATACTCCGGCCTCTTTCAAGACAATTCTGCACTTTGCTGTTGATCCAAAATATAAAGGAAAATGGTCTATCGATAAACCCTATGGTCACTTAAATAGCACATACCACGATGGTTGGGCAAGACCCGTAGAAGAAAACCCTACCATCGAGTTGCATGGTTATGCCAATACGAACTATGAGGTTACCTATACGATGAGTTACGCCGGAAAAAGTTATCAGTTTACAAAAAAGGTTCAGACAGGAGACTATCAAGAAAACGAAGCGTTAAGTGAACTTCAGATGGGCCGGGGCGGACGTGTTATCGAGGATAAGGACGGACATATTATCGAAATAAATATGCAGGCTTCTGGTATTGCACATCGTTTTAATGAACCAGATTTCTTTCCGGCACTTAAAGCCTTTAAATATCTAAGGAAGCTTATTTTAGGTGGATCTTCATTGAAAGACGTCCCCACTATTTTTGGCGATCATTATCTTGCCCTTGAAGAACTCAGTTTAGACAGAGTTGGCTATTACCTTACCATCCCTGAGAATTTTGGAAATCTGACCAAACTGAAATCATTTCACCTGACACCAATGCGAAGCCCTGATCTGGGGTATACTGTGGTATTGCCAAAAACTTTCGGGAATTTAAAGTCGCTGGAAACTCTTATTATGCGATATGTCGGCAATATAGATTTCAATGGTACGTTGGGCAAACTGGCAAACCTAAAGCATTTTGACTGTTTTGTTACCCAGATACCTAAGGATTTTGGTAATCTGACGAAACTGGTTTCTACGGAAATTCTAGCGCAGCAAGCCTATATACCTTCAAGTTTGAGTCAATGCCGTAATTTGAGGTTTGCACGTTTCAATTTTGTTTATCCTGGATCATCACCAGTTACCTTACCTTCGGATATCGATAATTTGACTAAGTTGGACACTTTGGAAATTTATGGAGAAAGTAGGCTTCAGACCTTGCCACAATCTTTTGGTAATTTAAAAAGCTTAAAGCAACTTTGGATTCAGGGGGAAACTCTGCAATCGATTCCTGATAATATTGGAAATTTGTCCAATCTTAGATTCTGGTTAGTAGGCGGTAAGTTTAAGACCTTACCAACCTCAATAGGCAATTTGAAAAATTTAGAAGATCTTTGGCTGTCCCCTTCCGTAGAGAAGCTTCCGGATGAATTTGGCGGCTTGACAAATCTATCCTACCTCAATATGGAAAATAGTAAATTGAGCAGCCTTCCAGAAACATTTGGACAGCTCAAAAAACTCAAGGAAATTAATGCGCGAGCATCTTCGATAACTCATTTTCCAAACAGTTTTGGACAATTGGATGGTTTACTAAAGCTAGATTTCAATTATAGCAAACTGGAGAAGTTTCCTGTACAAATCTGTGCATTAAAAAATGTGAACAATGTTATTTTAAATGGCACCTATTTAGGGAAACTTCCTGATGAAATCTATTCAATGCGATCAGGCGTAGTTTTTTCATTGTATCAATGCTTGGGAATGGACTATGATCAATTAAAGGAGATTACAACGAAGAGAGATGGCCTTGTATTTTATTATTAATGCACCGTGACTCTAAAAAAGGATATATCTACTTCAATGATTTCCCCCAAAAAAAACTAAGAGTTCGATGCTGCTTCTTCTAGAAGATTTATTCGATTACATCGTCCGTAAGCTGTTCATATGAAAGTGGCGTCCTGGAATATCCGTCGTATGGTGATTTGAAAATTTACATCCATTTAAATAGGAGGAAATTAATGAAAATACCAATTAAATTAGGAACATATTTTGTTGTCGATTTAGAGGATTATTATGTATTCGGAAGAATCATTGAAGATTATATTTTTGTTTTCTTTGATTTCCAATCATCAAAGGAAGATATTGACTTGGATGTGCTATTAGAAAAGAATATTCTATTTTCCATTCATGTTGGCTGGGCTGCTATAACTTCTAAAAGATGGAAAGTTTTGGCTATTAAGCCGCTGGAGGAGAAATTCAAAATTGCAACTCCTTTTTTCGTGCAGGAAATAGGTAATGATGACTTATGTTGGATCGATTATAATGGTATAAGAAATCAAGTGACTAAGTCTGAATGTTTTGGACTTGAAAGATTGGCGACTTGGAATGCGATCCATGTTGAGCAACGTATCAGGGATCACTATGATGGAAAACCTAATATGTACCTTTTGGGATTGATGTTGAGATAGGTTTTATTATCCTTTGTAGGTACATGGCTAGCGCAATAATAAAGAGGAAGATTATTTTACCAAAATCTGAATTATTTAAAAATATTATACCGGTAGATTTGGATGATGCTCATCTTGATCTACATAACGACTATGACTGCATTAAATTGGTATACAATGCAGCATATAACGAATTTCGCCTTACTTTTAAACGTGTCAATCTAGAAACTGATGTTAACTATAATCTAGTTGATGTAGTGTTTATTGATGCCGTTATGGATACATGCCTATTTGTTTTTGACAAAGATGTTTCTGAGGAATTTAGGACTATTGACTTGTTGTATCGAGGTCGGTTTGAAAATGGCAATGAGCTAGCTGAGTTTGATAGTTTTGGACGATCGTTGTACTATATAGGTTTTTATAGCGAGATAGAATTAAAGATATTTGCAAAGGCATTAATAGTTGAGTTGTGGAATAGCTTTTCTAATTGATGATAGCAAACCTTTACTATCAGCAGTATCATTTTGTGTATTACTTTCTTGCGTTTTCCCAAAATTTATCCATCATAATTTTAGTTTCTTCCGGTTTTCTCAGCATGACACTTTCTCCGTTTTCGTCTGTCGTAAAATGTCCTTTGAATGCATCTGGCATTGCATCATATTGTTTATTCACTTGTTCCAAGGTTTCTTTGAAACAGCTATATCCAAATTTTTCGACTAAAAAAGGCAAAGCGTTTTTCCCTCTTAATAATTCGTATTCTTGGTAATTATATGGTGTCGTTTCTTGCCTTTTTGCTAATGTTTGATTAAACTTATCAAGCAGTTTAGCAATCTCTTTCTCTTCCATAAAATTTGAAAGCCCACGCAAAGCATAGATTTTCATATCTAAATATCGTTCTTTCTTGTAAGCATTTGCAAAGAATTCTTTCAATGTCGCAAAATTAAAGTCATACAAAAGTTTTAAAATCTTATTTCTAATGTCAAGTTGTTTGGTGGAGTAGTAAATATTTGTCAGGTAGTGTGAATTTTCTACGCTGATTACATTTTTGTCTAAATCAAATAACGCATTGCGAAACTCAATGTGTCTGTCGTTAATTTTTTCATTGGTTAGTATTTCGGGAAAGTATTTTGTCATATCGGTCGATTGAGTAGTATGGGTAACGGTTCACAGCTTGGCAATAGTTTGTGCTAAATTGGACTAAAAGTTCAATTTAACACAAACCTTGGACAATGCTACGAGCCATAGCTAAATTAATAAATTTTTGAAAAGAAAATATAATAATCGTCCGATGAGAGGATATATGGCTTATTAAGCCAAATTAGTTGTTTGACAAGGAAAGCTACTGGTGACTGCAACTAATTTTAGTATCCCTTCGACATTGAAATCCTGGATTGACCATATTTCGATTGCTGGAAAGACATTTTCGTATGCTGATGGTCATGTAAAAGGACTTCTTAAAAATAAAAAGGTCTATCTTAACTTTGCGGTTGGCGGTATCTATGACAATGGAATCGTGGATAATATGGAAATGTATCTTCGCACTTTCTTTGGATTTATCGGGATATCAGATGTAGAGGTCTTCAAGACAGAGGGTACGATGTTGCCTGGGCTTAAGGACGAAAATATGTTATTGGCGACGGGAGAAATTGAAGCCGCTATCGCCTGATCTAATTGGTCAATGATATCAAAATCTCCACAACAGGCTTAGGATAAATAATAAATCCACATTTAATAAGATGTGGATTTATCTATTTCTGGGCTTCCGATATGACTATCCTGCCGGATTTATCCCATTTGACGATACGTTTTATAGCGAATGGTTTGTTGTTGGACTTGTATTTACATTTCCAGTACCGATTGTAAGTTTTGGATATTGCTATGCCGAAGGAGATCTACTTTACCCTGTATTTATCATTCAGACAGTTATGTTTGTACTTACTTTCTTTGTTCTGAATCATCTATTAATGGCAAACTCTTTTAGACTCTTTTTAGTCAAAATCAAAGAGATCGGAGAGAAAAGATTTCTTTTTTCGCCCATGTGGATATTTGTGATTGTCCGTATAGTGGTCATTTTCGCGGTAGGATTGCTTTGATTGATAGTTTTCTCTTTCGTACTTATTGTAATCGCTAACATCTTTATTGTGAGCTTGGCTACTGTTGTCCATATTATTGCTGGCTTGTTCCAGCAATTTATCCAGTTCTCCTTTATCCAGCCATATTCCTCTGCAGTTTGGGCAATAATCAATTTCAATTCGGTGACGTTCCGTCATCAGTAGTGTTTCGTTACAGTTTGGACATTTCATATTTTTTGAATATTAATGAACTTACAATATAATTAAAATTATAAAACCAATAGTCTTGTCCCTCTATTATTTAGCAATTTTTAACGTAGTGATTTCAGTTATCAATTTTCGGAATTATATAAGCGATGAATAATAACATCAGGCTTATACGCTAGTTGGGTTTGAATCTGAAAGTTTTTTTAACGCTTTATTTTCCGAATATTAAAGAAACTTAATAATACTACGTTCAATCGAACTGATATCATAAAAAAATGGCTTCGGAACAATTATGTGTTCGAAAAACTCCCCATGCATCAAAAAATTTAGCAGCTGTTAACGCCACTGGTTCAGTGAAAAAATCTGAAGGGCTATCTGATGTGAGGTCCCGAAATCCGATGGGCTTATTGACAAGCGAAACGTTGGTCAATGAATTGAAAACCCAGTTTAATTTAAAACTGGCATCTGATCGAGTGGGCCCGTATGGATATGGTAATTCACCTCGGCTATTGTTCTTTGTAGGTTCTTGTCCAACGTTAAAGGATCAGATCAAATCCTAGTTCGGATAACATCCGTTCATGATTATTCATAAAATACTTCATCAGTTTATACTGTTCAGTATCCTGGTATGCAATCAGCTTTATTCCATTTTCAGATACTTGATAGATATCTGCTTCGGGATAGGCCATTAGGATAGGGGAGATTAGGGTCGAAATGTGCGATGCAATCACAGCGCCCATTTACTGAAATTAAATAATGAAGATACCGATTAAATTAAGAACGTATTTTATTGTAGATTTATACGATTATCCATGTTGAGCAACGTATCAGGGATCACCATGATAGAAAACCCAATTAGCGGTGTATACTATATTTGAGTTGTTCTCCATACAACGTGGCAGAAAACTAACCTACTATTCGTTATTACTAAACAAAACGTCAATTGAAACTACAGTTTTATATACCAGAAAATGAAACGTTAAGGAAATACATTGAGGGCTACTATTTCATTGCTGATGATGAGTCGGAAGAAGTTGAAGAATATTTTACCTTCCCTAATAACTACGCCATCGTTTCAATAAATTCTGATTCAAACGTTACATTTAGTGAAAATCAAATCTCGATTGTCCCTTCAGCAAAAAAGAATATCTATGCCAGCTTGATTTATAATTATACCACGCCAATAACAATACATTACGAACGGCCCATTAGAGAGATAACTATTTATTTTAAGCCGCTTGGAATAAATCGCTTTGTGAACAACTTGGAGACCATGTTTTCTTCAATGCAGCCAGTGGAATTTGTATCTCATTTTGACGATTTTGAGGGGGAAATGAAGCGTATTTTTAATATTACCGATAGACAATTTCAGCGAAACAAACTAGAAGCTTATTGGCTGTCGAAGTTTACAGTCAAAGATTTTAGTAAAATCGAAGATATTTTAGTTGATCTTGAATCTAATATGAAGATTGCAGACATTGCCCAAAAGAACAATATTTCAAGAAAGCATCTTTACAAGATGGTTTACAAACATCTTGGAAAATCACCCATGGATTACCGAAAAATATTTAGGTTTAGGAATACAATAAATAGCAAAGGAAGAGTTAGAAATTTAACGGAATTGTCCTATCAAAACGAATTCTACGATCAGCCCCACTTTGTAAAAGATTTTAAGGCTCTTACTAAATCGAGTCCGAATTCTTTCTTTAAAAATGTAGATATCGAAATAAAGAATATTTGGCGTTTTATATAGTGGGTAACATTTTTACAATTTTTAGTGTTTTTTTCATTGTTACTTTAAGCTACATTTTGACAATTAAATCATGAAAAAAAGAGTATCTGAGTTTGCCTTATTAATAGTATTGTTATTGATAGCACTTCCGCTTTTCTCCCAATTATCTTCTCAAAAGATCGATTCGCTTATGGAAGAAGCTTTGGTTAAATTGAATGTCGCAGGGGCCTCGATTGCAGTTGTGAAAGATGGACAAGTGATACACCAAAAAGGTTATGGTATTGCTTCAATTACTACGAAAGAAAAAGTAACAGAATATACCAATTTCCAAATTGCATCGAACACTAAGGCTTTCACCGCTGCTGCACTTGCAATATTAGTAGATGAAGGAAAGATAACATGGGAGGATAAAGTAAAAGATCATATTCCCGAGTTTAAAATGTATAATGAGTATGTAACCGATAATTTTAATATCGTTGATTTACTGACTCATCGTAGCGGTCTTGGACTTGGGGCAGGAGATTTAACATTTATTCCCGATGGAGCTGACTTCACAGTGAAAGATCTGTTTGGTATTTTCCAACATTTCAAACCAGTTTCTTCATTCCGGACAGAATACAATTATGACAATTTACTATACATCATTGCCGGAGAAATTATCGCAAGGGTGAGCAAGATGAGTTATGAAGAATTTATTCAAAAACGAATTTTCAGTCCGTTGCAGATGAATTCTTCATTTGTCGGAGATTCAAATATTCAGGATGTCAAAAATCTGGCAGCACCGCATTCTGCTGCAACAGGTGAATTGAAAAAGATAGACCGTTTCAATATTGGGATGATTGGACCAGCCGGCGGAATATATTCAAATGTGTCAGACATGTCAAAATGGATGTTAACACAGCTTAATAAGGGACGCTATGGTGCTGATCCAAAAACATTATTATTTAGTTCCTCCAGCAGCGGAAAAATGTGGACGATTCAAACGGTTCTACCCAACTATATTTCGGAAAGATATCACACGCAATTTAACGGATATGGATTAGGTTGGTTGATAAATGATATGAGAGGCCATCTTACTGCTATGCATACCGGCGGATTACCCGGAATGTTGTCACAGGTGATGTTGGTACCGGATATGAAGTTAGGGATTGTTGTTTTAACCAATACTGAAAGTGGGGGCGGGGGGCTGGCATTTGCTGTTACTAGAGCAATTATTGACAGTTATTTCGGCTTGGATGATGCGGAGTGGATCGACAACAGAGCCCGAAATCTCTCGCGCAACATAAGTGCAACAGATGCGGTAACCAAAAAAGCTTGGGCACAAGTAGATTCTGTAAGCAATATCAAATATAATCGTCAGAATTTAATCGGTATGTATAACGATAAATGGTTTGGACGCATAGAGATTTATGAGAAGAATGGTGATCTTAGGATCAGGAGTTTGCGTTCGCCAAAATTAAGTGGTCGCATGTTCTTTTATGACAAAAATACATTTGCCGTGAAATGGGATTATCACGATATGAATTGTGATGCTTTTGTAATGTTTTCTTATGGTAAAAAAGGTAAAGCCCAATCATTTAAAATGAAAGGAATATCACCTTCCATTGATTTTAGTTTCGACTTCCAAGATCTGGATTTAAAACGAATAGATTAAAGGAGTTATTCTAGTAAATAATCGTTTCTAGTAAACTTAAAAGGTTATTTTTGACTACGGTAAGCGTGTTTTTAAATTAACCCAACCCTCATATTCTTCTCTGACTTTGCTTGCATTAATTTTACTGCTGAATTATGGGACTTAAGTGATAGCAAAAAGGAATATAGAAGACGGCAGGCAGCCTGTTCAATACTGAACGGCTAGTGTTCAATAACGGTCAGTATTAAAAAAGGGGGGTGTTCTTAGTGTGTTGATAAATAGAGTGTTATTTTTTTGGCAGACCATTTGGCATCTCCATTAAAAATATACAATTAATAAACAATGGTAAAACGTATCTCGAATATGTTCGAAAAGACTTATAAATATGTATTGATTATACTATTCAGTTTGTCATTTATGTTGACCTATGGACAGCGTAATCAAATTATGGATAGGCCCAAAGTTGATGAGCGTATCGAGATGCTAAGTATTGTATTTAGGCTTGCGGGCAATCGAGAGTATAATTCAGACGTTTTCAAGCGTTACGTTGATCGGATCAATGAACACTATGGCCCTTTTGAAGAACACGAATTGATCACTTTTGTCAATAAGATTAAAAATGAAAATGGCATAGGCTATGATGCCGTGATGAGTATGGCCATACATCTAGATGACAAGTTCAATCTTAAGCAAAAAAATATCGACGAAACCCTGGACAGAAGATGGAGCAGAACTAATGCTCTTCAATTTGTTGCACTTTTAAAGAAGTTTTACAAAGACAGTAATAGTAAACGGTTTTTTCAAGATAACAGGGCACTGTACAATGAGGTACAAAAGCGCTTTCTTCCAATTTACGAACATATTGAATTGGACTGGTATCCTAAATTCTACGGTAAGAAACCCTCCGAAAAGTTTTTGATTGTGAATGGTTTGGGGAATGGTGGTGGTAACTATGGAGTAGCCATTAAGAATCCAGCGGGGCATAAGGAAGTTTATGCTATTATGGGGACATGGAGTATGGATAGTCTTGGTATGGCGCAATTTCCGTTACAGCATTATTTCCCCACATTACTTCATGAGTTTAACCACTCCTTTGTTAATTATTTATTAGAAAAAGACACCACAATTTTTAGAGACAGCGGCGAAAAATTATATAGCGCCGTGAAGGAAAAAATGAACCGACAGGCATACGGTAGCTGGCAAACGATGCTGAATGAGGCATTGGTTCGAGCTGCGGTTATTAAATATCAAAAAGATCATCATTTTAGCTCCGAAGAGATCTCAAAGGAAACTAATGAACAACTCGATAGGGGATTTCTTTGGATTGAACAACTCGTTGATGAACTTGATAACTTTGACCGTCAGCGAGACAGATATCCTACTTTGGAGAACTACATGCCAGTACTTGCAAAGGCCTATCAATCCTATGCCGCAGATATTTCTTCGTTAGATGCAACCTTTGAAGAAAGAAGGCCAAAAATCATTTCTTTTGATGGAATTCAGGATGGACAAACAAATGTCAGCAGCATGTTAGGTGAGCTGAAGATAAATTTCGACAAGCCCCTATTGGGACAGGGACGGTCATTTAGGGGAATTTCCAAAGAAAGTTTTCCGATAATAAAAGGCCATCGCTATTCCCCAGATAAGAAATCCGTGCTTATAGATTGGGAATTGGAACCAAACAAAACCTATGAGATTATTATTACAAGGAATGCATTCCGGACTGCAGATGGGATACCGATGAAAGACCATTACCTAAAATTCAGTACAAAGTAATACTGATGAAACCGCTTGAATCATTATCAGGACGGAACACTATTCGATTTTAAGTAACGGATACGGTATTGTGCATCAAATCTTTTCTTTTTATCCCGATATAAGATTCCAAATCAAGGAAATCGGAAATCATGGCTATTAACAAATCTGTTTTTTGTGTCAACATGGTATGCATTGTCCCAGGCAGTATAGCGTTGATGTGCTTTTGCTGGAGCGGAGCAATTGCTTCTGTCTTTTGAGAAAGATCAATATTGTATAGCTTATACACGTTGTCTGATGTAAGGGATAGTACCATATTCAAATATATATCCTATACTTGAGGGGAGGTGGTGCGATAATAATCAAGCGTGTTCGATACCGAGCTAAAACTATTTAATAGCTTTATAAGTTCTGTTGAATGTATAACTTTTATAGGAAGTTCCCCTCAGAATTTATATATTGCATTCATCAATTTTAAGCCACTAAAATTTCGGAACATTATAAATCGTTAGCTATGCGTAGTATGAGTCTAGAGGATCTTTTTCTTTTGGTGAAAGAATCAAATGAAGGCGCATTTGACGAACTTTATCATCGTAGCTGGAAGAAGTTGTATGGAATCGCTGTTCGAAGGCTACAAGACGAAAATGTCGCAAAAGAAATTGTTCAAGATATATACATTGACTTATGGGAGAAACGTGATCGCAAAACTATCCAAGATATAGACCATTATCTTTGTCAAGCTGTGCGTTTTAAAGTGATCGATAAGTTTAGAAAAGAGAAAAAGTATTTTGACGAACTGGAAACATTGGTCGAAGAGTTGAGTGACGGATCAACTGCCGACGGGCGGTATATACAACATGAGCTCCAGACAATGCTCAACGGATGGATCGAACGTATGCCACACAAACGTAGAGCGATATTCCAATTGCGGTACAACGAAGATAAAACGGTCAAGGAGATCGCTAAATTGCTTGGAATATCTACCAAAACCGTTCAAAATCAATTGCTCAATACAACAAACACGTTAAAAGATCTGATACACAAAATTCTTTTCATGTTTTTTTAATTTTTTTTGGGAATTACCAGGGGTGACAACGACATATAGGAAAGGGACCATTATAAACCATTTGATATGTCTGAAAGGAAACGTCATGTTCGTGCAGTTTTAAAAGATCTTCTCGATCGATATATTTCGGGGAGTGCGAATCACAAGGAGCAAAAGCTTGTCGAACATCTGTATGATGCCATGGACAGAGGTAAATCTGAGACTGACGATCTAGCGCGTATCGGTGAAGAAATCAAAGCAGGGGTGCAGCAGCACATTGGAAAACCCCGGGTATCTGCTTTCCGTCTACATACAGCCTGGTACGCAGCCGCAAGTCTATTTGTGGTGCTGGGTATATATATATCTTATCGGATTATCGACCATTACAATACCACTGACAGGCCGAAACAGGCAAATCTCCAAAACCCATCCTTATTCGTCGGCAGTCAAGAACATTTTGATCTATTGGATACATTGCCTCCAGGCAGTCATTACACGACGATAAACGAGGAAAAAGTACTTGCACTTGGCACACTCGCCCAAACGGCCGGTAACAGTAAACTACGGATTGAGAATCCTTCGCGAGGGGTCTTTTCAGTTTTGTTGGACGACAGTACACAGGTGTGGCTCAACTATATGGCATCACTAGAGCTTGATCCCAGCTTCAATAAGAGCAACCGCTCTGTACATGTTAGGGGAGAGATTTTCTTTGATGTGCATAAGCAGTATGCTATGGGACGGAAAGTTCCCTTTTTGGTTCACTCCTCCTTACAGACTATTGAAGTTCTCGGTACCAAATTCAACGTTAATACCTCCAACGGCTTAGAAGAAAATGTGCTGTTGAGCGAAGGCAGTATCCGACTTACACACAATCACTACGGCACGCAAGTGCTGATTAAGCCCGGTCAACAGGCTTTTATACAGAAAGATAAACCGAAGATCTTACTGATCCAGTCCAAGAACATCGAAAAAGCCAATGCTTGGCGAAAAGGCTTATTTTATTTCGACAATGAAAACTTTGCGGATGTCGTACTTGAATTTGAACAGTGGTATGGAGCTGAGATTAATATTGAGCCAGCTATCGCAAATCTACCGATTACGGGTATGATAAGCAGATACGAAGATATTCGGGAAGTCCTAAATATCATTAAAATGACCAATAATATAAACTATTCAGAAAAGAAAGGAAAGATATATGTAACACAGGCAAATCCGTAAAAAAAATTAGGAATGCTGCTACATTCCTAATCGTGCCGTAAAGGCTTTGGATAATGATCAACTATTAATCAATTTTCAAATGTATAAATTACTTATGACATCCCGCAAACAAATTAAGTTTGCGCCAAACTTTTTATGTCTTTTTTTTGGCTGTCTTGTCTGGTTATTTAGTTCTGCCAGGCCATTCTTTGATGTCCAAAAAAACATTACCCTAGATTTTAATAACCTTCCAGTAAAGCAGGTATTTAAAGAGCTAAATTCCAAAACGGGGTTAAAATTTATTTATTCGCCAAACGATATTGACGATTCCAAACGTATTTCAATGACGTTCAAAGATCAGCCGATAAAGGTGGTTCTGGATCGAATTTTTTCAACTTTAAAAGCCTCTTATACCATAAACGACAATACGATCATCATAAAGCGTTATGCCAGGCAAGCTACAGCACAGGAGGAGCGTGTAGTGGTTGGTCGTGTGGTCAACCAGCGCCAGATTGCCCTCGCCAGGGCAACCGTGAGCAGCGGCCAGGGTAAAAACACAACTTCTACCGATGAGGATGGTCAGTTTACGCTCAAATTGGACCGTCAGGATAGCTATTTTATAGTGAGTTTGGTCGGCTATGTAAGTCAACGCGTGGCGCTTAAGGCAAGTGGAGATTATACTGTAGTGCTCGCCGACAGCGTTAGCGCGCTAGATGAAGTTGTCGTCGTCGGTTTTGGTACACAACGGCGAGCTTCTGTGGTAGGGGCAATCACGACTATTGAACCCAAACGATTGCAGATTGGAACTTCCCGTTCCATGAGCAATAATCTTGCTGGACAACTGGCGGGCATCATCGCGGTACAGCGCTCCGGCGAACCGGGTTATGATAATTCGAATTTTTGGATACGTGGTATCAGCACTTTCGGGGGAAGCCGCAGCCCATTGATTCTTGTCGATGGAGTAGAACGTTCGTTGGACAATATGGATCCCGAAGAGATCGAGTCATTTTCGATCTTAAAAGATGCCGCAGCAAGTGCGGTCTATGGTGTTCGTGGCGCAAATGGTGTGATCCTGATCAACACCAAAAGGGGTAAGGTGGGAAAGCCTAGTGTTTCTGCCCGTTTTGAGCAGGGCATCACATCTCCCATCCAGCTCCCTAAATTTGTTGGGGCTGCTGATTATCTGGAGATTATGAACAGTATCCGGGAGGAGCGAGGTGAACAGGGATTATATTCTAAAGAGCGAATCGAAAATATCCGGAACCAAACTGATCCAGATCTTTATCCAGATGTCAACTGGCTCGATGCAGTACTCCGCGATCGTGCTGGGAATTCAAGAGGGAACGTGAGCGTCAATGGGGGGTCGGATATCTTGCGTTATTCTTTGGTTACCTCCTATTATCGCGAGGGTGGTCTGATCGAACGTGATGAGAAACAAGCCTGGAATTCTTCCTCCCGTTTGAACCGTTATAATGTACGCTCCAATGTGGATATTAATGTAAGTCCGACCACGCTCTTCCGGCTCAATATTGGAGGCTATCTGCAGGATCGGACCCGTGCGCCCCAAAGTGTGGATGACCTATTTCAGGAAGCATTTACGATTCCTCCATATGTCCATCCCACCATTTATTCTTCAGGTGAGATACCACGTACGCCACAGCGTACAAATCCCTGGGCTTTGGCAACGCAACGTGGCTATGAACGCATCAGCGCAAGCAAAATTGAATCCTTATTTGCTGTAGAGCAGGATCTTTCGTTTTGGCTCAAGGGATTAAAAGCAAGGGGGCTTTTCTCGTTCGACAGGTATTCAAACACGTCCGTTGTAAGGAGTAAAAGTCCGGATTATTATAATCCAGCCATCGGTCGGGACGAAAATGGGAAATTACAGCTTGTGATTGACAGCTATGGCCAAGAGTTTTTAGGTTATGAGAAAAACTCAGACTGGGGCGATAAAAGCATGTACCTCGAAGGAGCCATCAACTATACCCAGTCTTTTGGCAATCACAATGTAGAAGGTATGTTCCTGTACAATCAGCGTAACTACGATAACGGTGATCTGTTGCCTTATCGGAATCAAGGAATAGCCAGCAGATTTTCCTACAACTATAACAATAGGTATATCGCTGAGTTCAACTTTGGTTATAACGGATCCGAAAACTTTGCTCCCGGCAAACGCTACGGTTTCTTTCCTTCCTTTGCCTTGGGGTGGTACATATCCGAAGAACCATTTATGGAACAGCTGAAAAGTACGATCTCCAAACTCAAACTTCGCGGTTCGTATGGACTTGTCGGTAACGACAAGCTTGATGGCCGTCGGTTCGCTTATATTACGACCATTAATGAGACCGGTGGTTACTCCTGGGGCTTAAACAACGACTTTAAGCGTGCGGGCCGTATGGAAGGCGATCAGGGGAATAGTAACCTTACTTGGGAGACAGTCGCCAAATCCAATATTGGTGTCGAACTTGGATTATGGCGAGCATTAGAATTCCAGCTTGATTTATTTAATGAGAATCGCGAAGACATTTTTATGCAGCGCCGCTCCATTCCCGGTTCCAGTGGTTTTACCAATGCACCATGGGCAAATTTTGGGCGCGTCAACAATAAAGGTATAGATATGTCACTTGAGTTGAACAAGCAGTTGAATCCAAATTTGTTCCTTTCCGTGCGTAGCACCTTTACCTATGCCCGTAATAAGATTCTAGAGCAAGATGAGCCTATTGCAGTAGTGGGAAGCACACGTTCCTCTACCGGCAGGCCGATTGGGCAGCTGTTTGGCTTTATTGATGAGGGACTGTTTACTGATGCTGATTTTTCAGATGTGTCCAATGGTACACTACGTCCAGATATCCCACGGCATACCTTCGGGCCGGTGCGCCCCGGCGATATCCGCTACCGCGACCTGAATAATGATGGAGTCGTCGATGCACTTGACAGAACAGCAATTGGCGGTACCGAAGATCCACAGATCGTATTCGGTTTTGGCTCCAACCTGCGGTACAAGGCCATTGATTTTGGCTTCTTTTTCCAGGGGATTTCGCGGACCTATCGCATTATCGGTGGTTCTAATTTTATTCCCGGAAGTGCCAATGGTGCCATGGGGAATATATTTGACAATGTTTCAGACAGATGGACTGTGAGCAACCCCAGCCAGGATGTTTTTTACCCACGGTTGTCGGATTACCAAAGTGCCAATAACAATCTGGCATCTACTTGGTGGTTACGCGATATGAGCTTTGTTCGTTTGCGCAATGTTGAGGTCGGATATAGCTTACCGCCAAAATTGCTAGATCATCTTTCCATCCGAAATTTTAGAATATTCCTACGTGGAAATAATTTGTTAACAATCAGCGATTTTAAGCTTTGGGATCCCGAACTGGGTTCAAATAACGGCATGCGATACCCAATAATGAAATCGGTATCGATGGGTCTAGAGTTAAATTTTAAATAGCATTAACCAATGATGAAGATGAAAATACAACATAAGATTACCCGAGTATTAGTGCTTGCGGCTCTGGGTATCACAATGGGGGCCTGTTCGAAATATCTTGACAAAAGCCCTGATGATCAGCTTACCCTTGAAATGATTTTTAAAGATAAGACCAGAACAGAAGATTGGCTGGCGGGTATATACAGCAATGTGCCCGATCCCTATTGGGGAAATACGCGGACGCTGGGCTGGGATCCACTCTCTGATGATATGGCTCCGTCTACCGGTTGGGAACAGTTCGGCTGGTCGGTTATTGGTATGCAGACTGGGAACTGGAATCCGAGTACATCCTGGGATCCCAATTATTGGGTGGAGCTTCCCAAACGTATCCGTTCGGCCTATATTTTCCTGGACAATGTCAAGCCCAACCCTGCGCAATTGGTGACCGAAGAAGAGGTCAACCTAATGAAAGCCGAGGCCCGCTTTATGATTGCCTATTATTATACACTTTTACTGGAAACCTATGGTGCGATACCATTCCATCTTGGTTTGTCAGATCCCAATGCACCTGCTGAGGAACTGATGATTGGACAGACTCCCTTTGATCAGGTGGTACAATGGGCAGATAAAGAACTATTGGATTTATCGGAAGTTCTGCCAGCAAGGTATAGTGCGGCACAAAAGTATGGTCGGGCAACTTCCATAATGTGTCTGGCGGTCAGGGCACGTCTTCTTTTATTTGCAGCAAGTCCATTGGTCAATGGGAACACATCCTATGCTGGTTTTACCAATAACAAAGGTGAAGCGATATTTAATGCTACTTATACGGCAGATAAATGGAAATCTGCAGTGGCAGCGTCCAAGCTCCTTATCGAAAAGGCTGAGGCAGCTGGGCACAAATTGTATATAGAATATAATAGTGATGGTTCTGTTGATCCATTTCTATCCTACCAGAACATGTTGTTCCGCAGGCCACAGGACGGCAATGAAGAGATTCTTTTTGCCCGGCCCGACTGTAATTTCGGGGAGTATGACCGCCATGCTCAACCTAGGGGAACTGGTGGCAATGGGGGATTGGGGATTACGCAATCATTGGTCGATGCCTTCTTTATGGAGAATGGCAGGACCATCGACGATCCATTGTCCGGCTATCAGGAGAAAGGTTTTTCAAAAACTGCAGAAATCAGAAATACGCGTTGGGTCGAATCCCAGGGCAATGGCAAGGTTACGTTAGAGGGAACTTATAACATGTATACCCATCGTGAACCGCGTTTCTATATTTCCGTATTATACAACGGAGCTTGGTATAGGAGGGAAAATCGCACCACCCAGTTTTATAGCGGAAACTGGGATGGAGGGCCTACCCACGATGCTCCACAGAATGGCTATCTCATCCGGAAGAAAGTTCATCCAGACCATGACCCGCGTAATAACACAAATCCTTATCGGCCGGGTATACTTTATCGTTTGGGAGAGGCTTATCTGAATTATGCCGAAGCCCTCAACGAGACGGAACCCAATCATCCGGATATCTTAAAGTACGTCAATTTGATCCGCTTGCGTGGCGGAGTGCCACAATATGGTGCGGGGCCTAATGCACTGCCGGTACCCGCTTCACAAGACGCGATGCGCAAAGCCATTAGGAATGAACGTCGTGTAGAGCTCAACAATGAGGGCATCCGTTACCGCGATATTCGACGCTGGAAGATAGGAGAGACCACACTGAATGGAAATTTTTATGGGATGAATTTTTCCGGAACTGAAAAGGACGATAGTGAGTCTAATCCCAAAGCTTTTTTCAAACGGTCGGTCTATCAAAAGCGCATTTTTACTGGAAAAAACTATTGGTTTCCAATCCCGCAAGCTGAAATAGACAAGAATCCAAATTTGGTACAGAATCCCGGTTGGAACTAGCTTGGGATATGTTTTTTTGCGTAATATTAAGCCGCTTGGGATTGTATCCTAAGCGGCTATTTTTTTCCAATTGTTATCTTTTAATGATCAATAATCAGAGGCAGACTCAGACCTGAATCGTTGGTTAAAACGGTCCGCCCATTGCTGCGTTACCTGGACTTCTAATAAACTCGGTTTTTTATAAAGTATCTATTTGTCTAATTTGCTAGAAAACTTCTCAAGGTTTCTTCATTTATATTTTTAGACAACGTTTTGATTAATTTTCCTTGGCTATCCAATAATATAAATGCAGGAATAGCTTTAGAGCTCAGGTATTGCTGCTGAATTTCTTGGTTACGTTTACCAATGGTGTTGTTGCTCGTGCTGTATTCGTCCTGCTTAAGATTTGGTATTTCATCCATTCTGGTTTTGTCATCATTGTAAAAAATGACAAACAAGAAATCATGGAGAAGTTTTTATTGAGTTGCTTATCGTCAAGCAAAGATACTTCAAGTTTTCTGCTATCTATATTTAGTTGGTAACTTAAAGTCCGTGAAGCTATTTCCATCATAACGGAGGGTAGGCTTCAGGTCATCTTTACAATAAAAAATAACCATTTTTGCCTGTTGAATTCTTATTTGAAGGTGAGTTCTCTGAATTGAGATTTAATAGATCATTATACTTTTCTAACAAGCCAATATATTTATTCATCCAGAAGTAAACAGAATTATTATCGACATCTGTATTTTTTATAGAAGAAGCATCTTGTGCACTAAGCACGTGACGATGGTTTTTTACTAACGTTTCAGGTAGTTCGGCCGTGAAATCGTGTCCAATTATATTACCAACTTCTAAGAGAATTTGAAGATTCAAATTTTCTTGTTCAAACCAATTATATATTGTTCTTCTACTTACTTTTAGCTTTCGGGATAATTCGCTAATCCCAATACGTTCCATTCGAAGAACCTGTTTTAGAATATTTCCTAAGTGTATGCCCATAATAAAAAAATGTAAAAGTTGATCTAATTAGTCCCCACACAAGTCTAGCTCTTCATATTTGGAATTATTACTGATGAAATCTGGTAGAATTTCTTTCATTTTTTTTACCATTTCATAGTCATTGTTCATGCTATTTAAGCACAATAATTCCTCTGTAACCTGATGAACATAATTAAAGCTATAATCAATAATTTTAGATATTTTAATCTTTTGATGATGGGTCGGAATAGTTTCTTCTTCCAAAAGGAGTAACTCCTCATATAACTTTTCTCCGGGGCGTAGTCCGGTAAAAACAATTTTGATATCCTTATCAGGCGCCATGCCGGCAAGTTTGATCATGTTCTTTGCCAGATCAACAATCTTAACCGGGTCTCCCATATCAAAAATAAAGATTTCACCTCCATTTCCCATTGCTGCAGCTTCCAATACCAATTGTACAGATTCAGGAATAGTCATAAAATATCTGGTTATTTCGGGATGGGTAACTGTTATTGGGCCACCCTTTTCTATCTGAGCTTTAAATCTCGGAATGACAGATCCGTTTGATCCCATAACATTTCCGAAACGGGTCGTAATAAATTTAGTTTTTGGTTTAAGTAAACTCTTAAAATTTGCTCTAACATTCTCCGAAGCTGATAATATATTATTGTTATTTAGCGATTGGATATACATTTCTGCAAGACGTTTAGAAGCTCCCATAATATTAGTGGGTTTTACAGCTTTGTCTGTAGAAATCATAATAAACTTTTCTACCTCATGATCTATCGAAAGCTCGGATATGTTTTTCGTACCCAATACGTTGGTTAATATAGCTTCTGCAGGATTATTTTCCATCATCGGAACATGTTTATAAGCCGCTGCGTGAAAAACAATCTGTGGTTTAAATTCTTCAAACAGTGTTTTCATTCGGCTTTTGTTCTGGATGTTGGCCATGAATATTTTGGTTTTACCTTCGGGATAATAATCTTGAATTTCAAGCTGAAGTTCGTGTAAAGGTGTTTCTGCCTGATCGCAGAGGATGATATACTCTGGGTTATAGTTTAAAACCTGACGTACAATTTCGGAGCCTATTGAGCCTGCTGCTCCGGTAATCAAAACTCTCTTTCCGCTTATCTCTTTTGATACATTATTCTTTTTGAGGATAATAGGTTCCCGTTGTAAAAGATCTTCAATTTTCAAGTCCTGTATCTGATTAGGACTTAATTTACCATATAGCCATTTATCAGAAGACGGCACTGTAACCACTTTAATACCCAGTTCTATACATTTTTCAATTGCTTTCTTTTTTCCATTAATATTTAGATCGTTGCCAACTAATAAAACTTTATTGATAGCATATTTTTTCTTAAGTGTTTCTATGCAAAATGACGGATATACATTTTTTTGTTCTATATGTTTGTTTATTTTATCCTGATCATCATCAATAAAACCAAACACATTTATAGGTGTTTCCTGACAGGTATCCAATGCTTGTTTCACCAGAATTGAGGTGTTGTCAGTGCCATAAATTAAAATATTATCCTTTATATTTCCGGGTTGTAAATCTTTTAAATATCCAAAAATGTGTTTGACGGCTATTCTCAAAATAATTAACAAGGATGAAGAAATAAAAAAGTTCAATAACAGTACTTTGTCAAACCATTTCCACGGAAGTTTAAAATATGGAGCAACAAACAAATTACTGATAAGCATAAAACCAATACTGCTTATTAGCACCGCCATGAATACGCGGAAGATATCTTCTGTATTGGAATATCTTATGATCCCTGTATGAATTCTCATGTTGATAAACACGTAAATAGAGATCACACTGTAAAGTCCTATATATAAGATATCGCTGGTGTAAAACAATTCAGCAGATTCAATTTTTTTTGTCAGCAATAAAGACATAAAGAGTGTCCAGATTACGATTAACTGATCGATCAATAATATCAGCCATCTTGAATGTACTTTATTACTAAATAATAACTTTTTCATAATAAGCGTAATTTTAGATAAATAATAGAGAGGAAAATAAGGTAATGAAAGCTCTGTATAAAGGGAAATAGTCGATTGCTATTTTTTTATCAATTCCTCGCTTATCAAGCAAATAGTTGTATGCTTTGCGGTTTGCAATGAACCGGAAACTTTTATAGTTTAAGAACAGATCTGAAAAAGCCGATTTCCATCGGAACAGGGAATCTTCTTTAAAGCCGAGCCCCCCACCTAGATGAAGAAACTTCATTCCCCTTTCCCGTCCAATAATGGTAATTTCATCAACTAGAAATTTTGCAGGAGATTGATTTAAATATGATGCTTTAGTAGCAACCAAATGTGCCTGAATAATGCCGTGAGAAAAAGAGATGATCATTGCACATGTTATTTCATCACCTAAATAAACCAATAATAATCTGCAGTCAAACTCTTTTGAATGAATTAGGTTTATAAAGTATTGTTTATCAAATAAATAGTATTCAGTGGAGCCGATTCGACGCATGTTTTCTGTATAGATATCAATGAATGTATCAATATCTTCCTGTCGTTTTGATTCCTTTACGAAGTATCCTTTATTCCGGCACCTTTTGATCGCTTTAGTGGCAGACCGATCGTACTTTTTACGCTGAACATCTAAAGGTAAATTCAGATCGAGTGCAACAGTAAGTCCATTTTCATGAACCCCCTCAAATTCTTTCATCAAAATATACTGATCAAAAAAAGGGTTCAATCGGGAGAATACGGAGACTATCTGTTCGTTTTTCAGAAATTTTAAAAATGACTTTTTAAAATTATCGATTAATCCTTCATCCAGGTGTTCGAATTTTTTACTTGCAATTGGTCCAGGATATCCATACACAGAGCTTAAATCAAAAAATGGCGAATCAGGGATAACTCTTTTGAGGAACGGAAAGGCTATGAAATTTTCACCTTCTTCATAAATCAAGAGTATAGGATTACCACTATTGTCTAAAGAATGATAATGCCAGGTATGATAAAAATCGTGTATAAAAGAGCGTTTAATGTAAGAATTCCATTCGTTTCTTTCGTTAAGAGTAAGTAATTTAATCATAGGGTGCATTTTTAGGTGGGCACAAGACCAAGAGGTTAAACAAATACTAACATATATCAGCTAATATTGGGGTATTGCATTATTTAACGGCATAAAGTCGCATCTGTATAAGGGGAAATACTCAATCTTATTATTAGGATCGATTCCTATACGATCAACTAAGGAATTATATATTGGCTCATTGGCGCCATACGTAGGCTTTTCATTGCTCTTTGTGAAAAAGAGTAATTAATTTTCTCATGATAGTAAGTGAACTAAGGTTAGATGGGAAACTCTTTTTTATTTAATTCCATTTTAATAAATCCATTTCCTTCATTGAAACCTACTGCCACAAAGCCCATTCTTTCGTAAGTTTTTCTAGCAGAAATATTTAATGGATTTACCTCTAATAAGACACATTTTAAGCCTAGTTCGAAAAAAGCATACTTTAATATAAGCTTTGTAGCTTGCTTGCCTATTCCGTTTCCCCATAAGCTTTTTTTACCTATGAATATATGAAAGGATGCCAGTCCATTATTTATATTTAATAATTGAATATTTCCTATGTATTGATTGTTTTCTTTAAGACAAATTGCAAACCGTCGTTCATCCTTATTCTCTAATTTGCCTTTTATCCATTCCTGCTCAGCTTCTAAAGAAATGTATCTATCAGGTTTAAATTCAGTATATTTCCAGATGTCAGAATCATTTCTCCACTGATAAGAGACATTTGCATCGCTTAAAACCAATGGTCTTATATAAACTAAGTTATCCATACTATTTAAAAAAAAAATAAAGCAAATTCATAATGTGAATCAAAAAATAAAGAGGCTAGTTAATAGAACTAGGATGCTAGTTCATGTATTATATCTTTCAACACACAAACTATTCGTTCCATATCTTTTATAGTATACCGATGATCTATTGGTAGTGGGACAAGGTGTTTTGCCAGATGATTTTCAAACATACGTTC
Organism: Sphingobacterium sp. DR205; assembly: GCF_011064245.1. NCBI lineage: Bacteria > Pseudomonadati > Bacteroidota > Sphingobacteriia > Sphingobacteriales > Sphingobacteriaceae > Sphingobacterium > Sphingobacterium sp. DR205. Next base: position 1,855,425 of record NZ_CP049333.1, read on the forward strand.
GTTTGTCCACTTAAAAACATTAGGCCAATAGGTAGGAACAAATATTTTATTCGCTATAAGTTTAGTTTTAACTTTATCATTTGAAATAAGAAGAGGGTATACCATAGGAACAGCATCTAAAGGTATTTCAATATCAAGTTCATTTATTAGAGCCAAATTTTCCTGCAGATAATTATAGTTTTGTTTTCTTATTTTTTCACTGTTTTGATAATCAATTCCAGAAAGAATTTTCTGCGTTAGAACAGACATCTTTTTTATATCGTTGTTTTCAAGACTTTTATCGTTTTCAATAAAATCCCCATAAGAATTTTCACTCCCAACATCGATACTCTTTATAAGATGTAACAATCTATCAAAAGATATGTCCATTTCTATGTTCAATCGGAGACTACTATTAAGTTGTAAGTAAGCACCATCAGAGACGCCAAAAAACTTTCTGCATGAATATATTGTATCGATCTTATCTACTGGTTTTGAAAAGAAGGCCTGCGAATTGTCAACAATTAAATTTTTAATGTCTTTGCTTAATCTTTCTACTGTATGCTGTTTTATACCAAAATAGTTGGTATACAAAAAGCATTCAGTATACCCAATCTCAAAATTGACTATAGGATCTAACTGTTTATCTATTGTATAAAACTCATATGGAACTGCCAATTTTAACATAGGTTCCAATATCGTATCACAGGTAAAATAGGGTATATAAATTTTAGTATAGCCCTTAACCTTCATTATATATTCTAATGCATTTCTGGTTGTATTTAATTTTATGAGTGAAGGATAGTATTCTTCGCCATTTGAGAGTTGTAACTGAAAAAAGCCTCCAATGGTTTTCTGAAGTTCTTTTTGATATTTCATAAAAATTGGAAATAAAATTTTTTCGAAAAAACTATTAACCTTGACTTGATAAGTACATTCTTTTATGAGGAGGTTGATAAAACTCGTACAAATCTGCTGGAATTCTGGCGTTGTAACCAACAACTTGCCTTAAGCTTTCACTTAAAGATTCTCCAAATTCATACCCTAAATATCTTGGAAAATCGAACATCGGCTTAAAGAATGGTTTGGTAAAACTTAATGTTAATACTTTTCTGGCATTTTCAGTATAATTTTTACCGGCAGCATGCCATAAGTTAGAATCAAACAAAATAATACTACCTTTTTTTGTTATCGCCCGGTCAGCGTGTTTGTAAAAATATTCCTCACTTGGTTTGACATCTTCCTTATGTGAACCGGAAAGTAGATAAGTGGCGCCATTCTCTTCTGTAAAATGATCAAGCAGTACAATCATTTGGATCATCATTTTATTAATTCCAGTAAAACTTCTCAAATCCCGATGAATATTTTGAACATACGGCCTATCATTCTTCATGTTAATAACCGCACTAAACCCATTTAAGATATAGTTTCCGCCTAAAAAGAAGCGCATTTCCTTATCACAAAACATTTGTTCTAAAAAATGTAAACTAAAATTGTCACATTCCAATAAATGATGAAGGGTACCCTCCATATTTGTTTCAATACCGTTTTGGGTTTGGATTTCTCTTCTTTGCAAATAAGCCGGTTCCAGGTCATTAATAATTTGAGTAATCAGCCCTTCATTAAGAGCGTTTTCATATATAACCCAACCAAACTGATCAATTGCATTCTTAAAGTCACTAATAGTAGCTCCAGAATAATTAAATATATTTTTCAAAGTATATAGATTTAATGGTTAAAAATTTATTTTTTTTTAGAAAACCCGGTATTTTGAAATCGGATTGCTTTTATTTAATGGCCATTTCAGGGCAACGGTACAACGGGAAATAATTTATATTTAAATCGTTCTTTCTTTCTTTGATCAGATCATTGTATACGACTGTATCCGATACAAATTTCCAGGTAGAATCTTCGAGAAACAGATTTGAAAAGGATGATTTGAATTTAAATAAGGAGTCTTCCCGACCTCCCAAACCACCGCCCAGGTGAAAATACTTCATTCCCAGCTGCCTGCCTATTATACTTATTTCGTCCGTGAGTAACTTACTGGGCGATTGATTAACATAATCGACTGCTGTGGCAGACAGATGGTTTCGGATTATGCCTCCACAACACATAATAATTGCGCCGCACATCATTTTAATTCCATCATACATCACGATTAACTTGCAACTATCCTCTTTAATGATTGCTGCAAAATAATCTTCGTTGAAAAAATAGCTTTTTTCTGCTTTCAGCCGGTGCATGTTCTCATTGTACATGGCCGTAAATAAACTTATTTCATCTCCGGTTTTAGCTTCTTTAATAATGTAAGGCATCTTTCTCAAGTGTCTGATTTGTCTGCCCATCCTTTTTTCATAGCCTATTCTTTGCTCTTCAATAGAAATGGATAAGTCCATGTATACAGTTTTACCATTGTTGGAAATACCTCCTATTTTTTCAATCAACACTTTCTGGTCAATAAAAGGATTAAGTCTACAGAAAACACAGATATATCTTCCAGTGTTCATGAAGTTTAAGAAGAAATACTTGAAATTTTCAAGTATCTGGTCACTTATGTCTGCAAATTTTCTATTGGAAATCGGCCCTGAATAACCATATACAGAAGTCAGGTCATATAAACCTGAATTTTCAATTTCTCTTTTTAGCAGAGGTAGCGCAATAAACACATCCGATTCTTCGTAAACGAAAAGAAATGGATCCCCGTTTTTCTCTAGTGAATGATAGTGCCAGGTATGATAAAAATCATAGTTTACAGAATTAAGGACATATGCTGTCCATTCTTCCGATTGTTGAAAATTGATCAAGCGATATGCCATGACTTATAGTATTTTTAAAGAACTACAGTTTTTTAGATGTACAAGCTAGCCAACGTTCATGATTTTCAGCATTTCTGCATTGACAAGGTTCACATCAAATTTCTCTTTGGCGAATTTTCGACCATTGATACCATATGAGATAATATCTCGGGTATTATTTATGAAGTGTTCCATTTTGGAAGCAAGCGCTGGAATATTTTTTACCGGAACCAAAAAACCATTAGTACAGGAAGGTGAAACATTTACAGTTTCACGACATCCAACAGAATCGCTGGTAATGATGGCCCTTCCCATGGCCATGCCTTCTAGGATACATCTGGGAACACCTTCTCCATAATACGAAGGGAGTACAACGATGGATGAATTTTTTATATACGGTCTTACGTCATCCACTTGCCCAATATATTCCAAGGTATCTTCGGATTGGATTTTGAAATACAGTTCTTTGTTAATGGAGTCAATGTTATCATCAAAAGAACCAATAAGCCTGAATTTTATATCCGGGTATTTGGATCTGATGGTTTTCGCGGCTTCAAAAAACTCATTTACACCTTTTGCATTGATAAGGCGAGCTATCATTAGAAAGCTGATATTAGTAGTTTCTGGTTCAGAATAATCATAATGGCCCAAATCCACACCAGAACCATTTACTACAAATGCCTGATGTTTAATTCCGATTATACCTGATTCTATTAATTTATTAAAATCATCTCGGTTCTGAAAAATGATTCTGACCCTCCGGTTTTCCATCAGGCTGAACTTAAGCAGTGTTTTGGTTATCAGGCTTACTACACTTTTTTTAGAACCATTATCGGTGAAATTATACCCCAGTCCGGTTAACATCGGAGTTATACAATCTATTCCACAAAGCTTTGCTATAATAGTTCCATAGATTACAGGTTTAAATGTGTAGGGAAAGAAAATATCCGGTCTTAGTTTCCTGATAACCTTGTATAATTGAATCATGTATGTAAGATCGGAGAGGATCGATACATTACTTCCGTTCAGATGATTTTCAAAAACAGTTACTCCAAGATTCTTTAGCTTTTCTTGAACATGCTGTTGTGAAATTTTTGGGGTATAAACAAACACCTCATTCTTCTTGATAAGTTCTTCAATGAGTTTACCCCTAAAATCAAGTAATGTACGCGGAGAATCGCACGCTATCAATACTTTTTTTCTATTTTCTGCCATAATAGTGGAATTAAAAAGAATTATACATGAACCAAAAGGCCACCTGACTTACAGTCAGATGGCCTTGCAATTAAATGTTTTAACTTACTTCTGTTGATTATAAAGTTGCGCCAGCACCTTTCATCACAATAGATGGAACATTTGCTGCAGCACTAAGTACTGATCTATATTCGTAAGTAGGTACCCAATTTGAAGGGGCCGTAGTAATTTTGTTTTTTCCAGAGTTATCAAATATATTGGTATTTTCACCGCTGATAACACCTGCTACAGGACTAAGTTCTGTTCTGATCGGAAGCGTAGTGTTTTTGAAATAACTATTTTCCACTCTTACAATTGCTCCCATAAGAGAGCTAACAAATCCTGCATTGTCATAATAGTTATTGAAAGTATGAACAGTTCCATATCTTACATTCGGACAACGTTCTGAAACATTATAGAAATAGTTGTTATGTACAGTAACACGAAGTTTACCAACAGATTCAGGTTCGTTATAACTAAAACCGATCAGCATAGCTTTATGGTTCTCGTACAGCTTATTCCATGATAATGTAACGTAATCAGCACCAGTTCCTACGTCCAACAATCCATCATAGTAATCCCAGTCGCTTACCCGTTCTGATGAAAGGTCACAGTGATCTACCCACACGTGGTGTGCACCACCTTTGATAATTATATTTGAATATGTTTTAACTTTGCTGATTGTCATATTCCGGATAATGATATTGCTCTTCCCGTAGATAAACAAACTTGCACCAATCAGTTTAGATCCGTTAAGGCCCAGAATCGTTTTATTAGATTGTACTCTAAGTAATCCAGATCCTGTAATTGTACCAGAAACTTGTATAATTAATGGTGCCGAGGATGAAACAGCACTTTGAAGCGCTGAAAAAGTTGACACAGTTACCGTCTGACCGCCTGCACCTCCTGTTGTTTTACCATTTACAGAAGCATATCCGATAGGTTCATTAGTAGATACTGGTGTACCGGTTGGCGGAACTACTGGAGGTATTGTAATGCTTTGATCGCCTACAGTATAGGTGTATTTCTTACGATTGGTTCTCGGATCTGAGTTATCAGAAGCCGAAAGAAACAAGAAGCCCGATTTATGACTGAAACGACCTTTACCTAAGTTTCTGATTTCCTGGTGTACAGAGTGCGAAGGGCCTATTTCAACACCATTTTCAAATACTCTTACAGTTGATGCAGTTGGCTTATCATTTGTGTCGCTTATTAAATTGGCGTCCATCGGAATTCGTACCGAAAATCCGCCATCGGAAATACCTTTTGAAACATTTACTGTGAATACAGAAGTTGAAGTTGTTGAAACAACACTTTGTAAATCCACATCGTTAGGCGCATCAATTGTTAGATTTTCTACCCCTTCTTTTTGACATTGACTAAAGGTAAAAATTGTAAACAGTAGTGAGCTAAATACTAGCACTTTTGTAATTAATTTTGTTTTCTTCTGCATGAATTTGTGTTTTAAATTTACATCTTGGGCGCAAACCTAAAGGATTTGTAAATTAAAACACAATGCAGATAATGAAGTAGTTATCTAACTTAATTTTGAATGTTTTTTCGTTAAGTCTTGATATTTAGTTAGTTGTGGTTTTTCAAATTTTTGTTTTCAAGTAAAATTATTCAAGTTGTTAAAAAACCTTATGTTACAGTATTATGACAAACCATTTGCGGTTTGTATAATTTTTGTCTGATTTTGATAAGGCGCTGTATAATAGGTGTTATACCAGTTTACAAAATTTTTCACCCCTGTTCCCACACTTGTTATTGGTTGATAATGAAGTTTATTGGTTAAATCATTAATGTCAGCAGAAGTTTCGGCAACATCTCCGGCTTGCATAGGCAAAAAAGCTTTATTGGCTTTAATTCCAGTATGTTTTTCGATTTCATTAATAAAATTTAGCAAACTTACCGGTTCTCCTCTTCCAATGTTATAAATAACGTAAGGTACTTTTGAAGTGGCAGGATCAGGGCTTTTCGCATTCCAATTTGGATTTGCTTGTGCGGGAGTATCAATTACTCGAACTATGCCTTCGACAATATCGTCAATATAAGTAAAATCTCTACTCATCTCACCGCTATTGAAAACTTCTATTTCTTCACCTTCCATTATTGCTTTAGTAAAAATATACAAAGCCATGTCTGGTCTACCCCAAGGACCGTAAACTGTAAAAAATCTTAAACCTGTCGTTGGCAAATTGAACAAATAGCTATAGGCATGAGCCATTAATTCATTACTTTTCTTAGATGCAGCATATAGTGAAACGGGATGATTTACGCTTTCATGTGTAGAAAAAGGCATTACCTTATTTAATCCATACACACTTGATGAGCTGGCATAAAGTAAGTGTTTAATTTTAAAATTTCTACAGCACTCTAAAACATTCAAAAAACCTTTTATATTAGTCTCTACATAAACTTCAGGATTTGTGATACTGTATCTTACACCTGCTTGTGCAGCAAGGTTGCAAACAGCATCAAACTGAAAAGTTTCAAAACAAGTCGCTAAACTTTCACTATCACAAATATCCAATTTAATAAAAGTATAGCTTGGATATTTAGTACTTATCCTACTTATACCATATTCTAGTTCTGTCACATCTATTCCTGTTTCTATAAGTCTATCGTGTTTTAAGTTGACATCATAGTAATCATTGATGTTATCTATACCTACTACTGTATCACCTCTTTCTAACAAACGTTTGGCTAAATGGAAGCCAATAAATCCGGCCGTGCCTGTGACTAAAATTTTCATAAGATATAAGTTTATAGATGAATTATAGATTGTTTGAGTCTTTTTATTAAAAGTTATAAGCTATTTACCCGGTGCAACTCTTCCAGAATGGAACTAATAAATAGCTCAGGACTGCGATCTTTGAGGTAGTCTTGCCTGCTATCGTTTTTCTGGCTGGGATAATCAGCGAGCGCAAACCCTATAGCTGATGTTAAAGAGTTGATATTATTGGGTTCAACTTTAAGAATAGAAGGTATTTTTTCAATGCCGCCGGCGCAAAGGGTTGAAACAACGGAGTCATTTACTGCCATCATTTCAAGCAAAACATTTGGAAATCCTTCTTTAATTGATGAGACAACACATAGTTTTGCTTTTTTATAATATGGTATTGGATTATCGACATGCCCCATTAGGATTACTCGATCTTGTAGACCGGTGTCTTTTATTAAAGTATTGAGATTTTTCCTTTCTTTGCCTTCTCCTAGTATCAATAACTTTAGGTTCTCATGCTGTTGTGCAATTTTTTCAAATGCATGGATTAGTATTGAAAAGCCCTTTTCAGGAATTAACCTGCCGGCTGAGCAAATAAATTCTGAATCTGTCAGACTTTCATCTATAGAGGCTTCTGCTTTTCTTAATATATGATTTAGGTCAATCGGATTTTCTATTATTACAGCCTTATCGTTTGGGATAAATTTATTTTGGGCTAATAGCTGATTACGCATAATTCCCGTTTGGCAGACGATTAAATTAACGGCTGGATAACCTAATTTATAAGCTATCTGATAGCTTAATTTTTTGAGACCTGTAAAACGGGTAAATACCGAAGTACATTCACGGACAATCAGGTTTGATTTTAGGTACCCAACGCGTTTGAGCAGGCCTAAATATGAATTTAGGTAAGGATTTGTGCTTATGACCGTGTAATCTTTTCTGTAAGGGTACAGCTCTTTAACAAGTTTTAAAAAGCCGATCAACATCGCCCCTTTAGTTAAATGCTTTACCTCCTGTTTTTTTGGTATGAAAAGGCGAGAATCAAATACATGTTTCAGAAATATTAATGGACTGTTTGTTACACCTGCTGCCATACACAGGATATTTTCTGCTCCACCTGCAGTATCAGACATTGATACAAATAATAATCTATTTGAAATCGTATCCATCCTTTGAAAATAATCACATTTTTCAGCTAACATTATGCGCCAATATTTAGTAAAGAACTTTTTTTAATAATCTATGTACGGGAGTAATGGGAGAATGTGTTCTTCTCTTTCCATCTACAACAATCAAATTGTCTCCAAAGCTGATATTATGCATACCTTCCAAATAAGGGGCTTCCGGTAATAATTCAAAATCAGGATCTGATTTAAATGAATGTTCAGAAAGTTCAGAAATCTTATTAATAATTATGGATCCTCCGTAACGGATTTCCAGATTCTGAGTTGGGCGGTAAAGTTGCCCGTTTACTATAAATAAGTTTCCGGCACTTCTGCAATTTTTTGAACTTACCGGAATGGGGTTTAATGCATGTGGTTTAAATTCCTCCTCTAATGAATCTGAATAGTATATGTATAGATTATTTAACATGCCATCTATATTGGTAAATAGCCAATGTTTTCCCTTGTAGTAGATAATCGAAGTATCTACATAGCGTGGCCCCACTAGCAAAACCCTTTTCTTCTTCAACTCGGTCGAGTTTTCATGATCCAGCTGATACAGACTTACTTCACCTGCATCTGCTGTTTCTGGAATGCAATAAAAATTTGACTTTTCTTCAAAAATGTATGGGTATGAAAAGTGTATCCCTTTTGGTGTAAGGCCAGATATCCTTTGTTTAGTGCTAAAATTAAAATTTTTAATTCTTGAAATTTTGCCTTTAATTTTCCAAAAGTTAAGCTCCTCATAGTAGATGAAAAGACTGGAATTAATTTTGACAACAAAGGGGTCTGCCGAATAATGGGCTTCATCCTCCTCCAGCCATACTACTTTTCCATTAAATCTTTTTCTCCGGATTAAATCTGCAGCAGATTGTTTAACAAATCCTATATTCCATTTGTCTGCACCAAAATACCTGTCAATTACGTTTTTCATGTTTTCATCAAGATTAAATAACAAGAATTTCATTATCCAAACCTGATTATGCAAATTCTTAAAAGGTTCTGTTTATTTAGTATTTATGTTTAGATCACAAGGTATACATCTACATGTTTCTTACACGAAGTTCCTATATGGTAGTGCTGTTTAAATGAATTCAGGCTATTTTCTTTTATCTTTTGTTTATCTGGATAGAAAACGGCTCTTTTTATCGTTTGATAATATGAATCCACACTATTATCATTGCTCAAGAAGCCGGTGTCCTCATTCTTAATCATATCTTTAACACCACCGGCCTTAGTACAAATCGATATACATCCAACTGATAATGCCTCAATTAAGGATATAGGCATCCCTTCATAAAAGCTTGATAAGCAGAAAAAGTCTGCCATACTTAGAAAATCAGCGATATTTTCTTTTCCTCCAAGAAACTCAACGTAAGGGTCGTCTTTTATCATTGAATAAAGATGATGATATAAGGATTCATCACGAACATCACCGATTATTAATAGTTTGCATTTTTTCTCTTCATTTGCATTAAACTTTTGTACAGCTTCAATTAATAGCTGCTGGTTTTTCACTTTCATAATCCTTCCCACATGAATTAAAAGGAAAGAGTTTATATTTTCTTTATATCTTTTAATAAGTACAGGATATTCATCAGTCAGAGTTAAAAATGGACGACCATTTTCAATTACAATAACATTATCCAAACCATAATATTTCTTAAATGATTTGCCCCCATCATTTGAAACTGCGACAGGAATTACCTTATTCTTCTTGTAAAGAGTTTTACGAAATGCCTTAATTAAAAAATTCGGACATTCGGCTTCGGCTGTTGAATGGATGGTGTGAAAAAACTTGCAATTACCACTCATAAATCTATACAAAAGCAAATACTCAAAAGCATTTAAGTGCGTGTGAACTACATCCGCTTTTTGCTTAACCAGCCAACTGGTCAATTTAAAAAGTACCCGGAAATTTAGACCTTTGCCCTTGTGTAGGGATAAATAACTTATCTTCTCACTGATTTCATTAAGAAAAGTTGTATCAGCATCATTATCACAAAGAGAAATTAAATATATTTGATACTGATCATTCTTTGCCAACTCATTACATAAGTCGACAACAAAGCGCTCTGCTCCACCTCTTCTAAGTGCGCCTATAATGTGAACTATTTTCATTTTGTTGATGAGTTTTAGAATCGTATTAATTGACTGCTTTATCCAATCGCAATTTTTTTTAAAGTCAGAAATATGATTTTCAGATCAATCCATAAATCATGATTATTGATGTATTTCAGATTTTGTGTGATTTTTAATGGGATTATTTCTTCTATATAGAAATGCTCCGGATCATTGGATTTTTCCAAAAGTTCGCATTCGTCAGAAAATTCAATTGATGCCCAATCGGTAATTCCCGGTTTAACGGAGAGTACCCTAATTTGCTCCTCGTTATAAAGATTTACATATTTACGAACCTCAGGGCGGGGACCAACAAAACTCATATGGCCTTTTAATATATTTAATAACTGAGGTAATTCATCCAGTTTATATTTTCTTAACCAATATCCAATTTTTGTGATACGAGTATCGTGATTACCTATGGTAAGTAGTTGTTGGTCTTTCGGATGCACATACATTGTTCTGAATTTGAACAGCGGAAAATCTTCCACGTTCTTTCCCACCCTGATCTGACGATAGAATATTCCTCCATTCGAATCTAGAAGTATTAGTATAGCAATTACTACAAAAACCGGACTAAGTACAATTAGGCCAAATGAGGCTAATAAAATATCAAATATGCGTTTGGTGTCCATGTCCAAAAATTCTTGTTGAAACGATTGCTTTTCTTGTTTTCTTATTTTTATCTATAGCCTCTGCCTGTGCTGGTTTGTTTACTTGAATTTGTACGGTGGCAATTACCGATTCAATAATAAATTGTATTTCGGCATCTGAAAGCTGAGGGTAAATAGGCAAAGAAATTTCACATGAGTATTGCTTATAGGCGACGGGATAATCTTCTATATGATACCCAAGGTTTTTAAAATAAGTAAGCATAGGCATCGGTATAAAATGTACGTTGGCGGCTACACCTAGTTGGGCCAAATCATCTATTATCCGATCCCGCTGTGCTTCGGTAATACCCATTATTCGTAGTGGAAACAAATGGTGGGAAGATTCTCTCTCATCATCCCGCAAAGGTGGCTTTATAAACCAATCCATTTGCTCCAAGCCCTTACAATATTTTGAAGCTATTTCTTTACGCTTAGGCAATAACTCATTCGTGTATTTTTTTATTTGTGCCAAACCAATAGCAGCACATATATCTGGCATATTAATTTTTAACCCTTGAAATAATATATCATAACGCCAACCACCACCTTTTGATTTGGCCAAGGCATCTTTGTTTTGTCCATTAAGTGTATATATCTTTAGATATTCATATTCTGTCATTGCATTAAAACTGCGAGGAAGATTTAAACAAATACAGCCCCCTTCAGCTGTAGTGATATTTTTTACTGCATGAAATGAAAATATAGCTATATCGCTCATTTTAGCCGAAGACAAACCGTTATACGTTGCACCGATAGAATGTGCTGCATCTGCGATCAATAAGATACGTCCTAAAAGTTGTTGTTTCTCAGACTCTGCTGTAAACATATTATTCACCTCCGATTCCAGAATAATAGCTTTTAGTTCAACATAATTACATGGCCATCCTGCAATGTCTACAGCTATAATAGCTTTTGTTTTCGCAGTTATGGCTTTTCTGACTTTTTCAGGATCTATACAAAAATCATCGTTGATATCTACCATTACAGGAATAGCACCACAATGCAAAACACTTAAAGCGGTTGCACAATAAGTGTAAGCTGGTATAATTACTTCATCACCCTCTTTAATCCCAAACCATTTTAACATCAGTATTGCTCCGGATGTCCAGGAATTCACACAAACTGCTGCATCAGAATTGGTAAGTTTAACTATTTCTTGCTCGAAAGATTTAACTTTAGGTCCGGTTGTAATCCACTTATCTTGAAGTGTTTGTATTACTTGATCAATAACCGATTGATCAATAAACGGAGGTGAAAATGGAATATTCATAATTCTAAAATTTAAGGTGGTTAAATGTCTGTTTCAGTAAAAGAAAGGACATTGATTATGCATTATGCAATATCAAATCTTTCCATTTTGGCAGAATGTTTTCTATAGAATTTATTTGAGTTATTAACTGCGCATTGCTAGCAACTTTTACTCTAAGGCTTTCATCGGCTAATAAATTATCCATTGCGGAAGTAAGTTGACCAGTATTATTTGCCTCTATTAAAATTCCATTTGCTTCATTTTCTATTATTTCTGATGGGCCAAACTCACAATCCATTGCAATACAAGGACAGCCAAAACTCATCGCTTCTATTAAAGCATTTGGGTATCCTTCATTTCTGGATGGTAGAACAAACAATTCGGCTTGATTATAATAATCCTGCAGATTATCTTTTGGTCCAATTAGTTTAGCCCGTTTTTGCATACCCAATTTTTCAATTTGGTTGGATAGGTTTTCATATTCACTTCCGCCACCAACAATTAATAAATCAACGTCATCAGCTTTAATTTTACTATAGGCCTCAATTAGTTGGTCAAATCCCTTAATATAGGAAAGACGACCAACTCCTAAGATGAACTTCCTGGTGTTTACCGGTTTAACAGAGGGCGATTTAAATACATTTAAAGGATTTCGGATAATTTTAAAATTATTTAATCTTTTAAAAGATTTATGGTTTCTAATGCAGTCCTCTATTCCTTTGGCTGGTATAACTATAGCCTTAGATTTTTTATATATGATATAGGAAATTCTTTTTAAAAAAAAGTTGAATGAATTAATCGTATGATCAGGGGTAGTTCGTTCCGAAACTATAAAGGGTGTTTTAATTAAAGAGCAAGCTAAACCGGTCCATAAATTTGCTGTGGTCATAAAAGAAATAACACAAGTTGGCTTTTCTTTAATAATCAAATTAGACAATCGTAGAAATATTAATAATGCATATTTAATACGGTTAAAAATATTTTCCTTCTCCCTCTTTTCTAATAAATTAATCATCTTGACATGAGATGAAATTTGATAACCTGGTTCGGCTTCATTGAGACAAACAACAAAAACGCTCAATCCTTGTTTACTAAATTCATTTGCCAATATAGATAACACTCTTTCTGCCCCTCCACTATGAAGGTTATTAATAACAAAAAATAACTTATTTTTCATATGTGTTTAATCTGTCTTTTATCTGTTATTAACTTGTTCCGAGTTACCGGAATGGAATACACACGCGGGCTTTGCTAACCATGAGTGTTTCATAGTTGACAAGTATCTGGAAAACTTCAATGATCAAAATATTTAATGGGGCAATACCAACGATTAAAAGCATTAAAAAAAGCCATACATGCCTAAAACAATGCTTTTCTTTTTTAGTTAAAGAAGAAGTAAAGGGTATTATTATTCGGTGCTAAAGGTATTTATTGGGTGCCAAATTTTTTATAAAATCCAAATTCTTGATACCACTTTGACAATATATATATTCTCCAAATAAAAGATGAATAGTCATGCTTTCCTTCTAAATGCTTTTTAAAAATATCTTTAAACCTGGGTACATTTAAGATAGGAATCTGACGTAAAAAATCGTCTGTTAGATTTTCTTCAAATTCACTACGCAGTTCATTTCTTATCCAGCCGGCTAAAGGCACAGCAAATCCTCTTTTGGGTTGGTCAAATACTTCTTCAGGAATGTATTCTTTCAGAATATCCTTTAATATTTTTTTTCTTCGGCCTTTTTCGTAACGAAATGATATAGGAAGTGTTCTTGCAAACTCAATGATATTATAGTCAAGAAATGGGCTTCTTACTTCTACTGAATGAGCCATACTGGCACGATCTACTTTTACATTACTATCGTTCTCTAACCACAATTTAATATTTAAATCAGCTGTTGCCTGTAACAAATCTTTCGACCATATTTTATAGCCATTATAGTGGGACAACCAATTAAAGTTTCTCTTCTTTAGAAGAGAGTCATATCCAACAAATATACCTGCAATGAAATCATATTTTGAAGCAGCGTTGAGTATTCCTTTATAGGAAAGTGCTCGGGCACCCAGGAAATTAAAACTTAATACGCTGGCGGCCATTTTTCTCAAAAAATAGGGTACAAACGTAATTTTATCTGCGTAAGGCACTAATCTAAAATGGTTGTATCCAAAGAAACTTTCATCCCCCCCATCTCCAGACAAGACCATGGTAACAGATTGCTTCGTTATTTTATTCAACAGTAAAGAAGGCAATGCAGAGCTATCTGCAAAAGGTTCATCGAACACTTTTACTAATTGGGGGATCATTTCTAAAATATCTGTTGCTTTACAAATTGTTTCTGTATGTTCAGAACCTATAATTTTTGCATATTCTGCAGCGATCTTGCTTTCATCATATTCCGGATCCTCAAAGCCTATCGAAAATGTTTTGATAGGATCCTTTGAAACCGTTGAAGCAATACTGGATATTAGAGCAGAATCTATTCCTCCGGAGAGAAATGATCCAAAAGGCACATCTGCTTGCAATCTTATTTTTACGGCATCTTTTAACAGATTGTGCAACTTCTCTTTGGCCTCATTATAAGATAAGCTCACTTCGGCGACCTCCTTCAGATTCCAGTACTCTTTAACATCGTATTTTTGTCTGTCCAAATCAATCTCCAGATTATTTCCGGGAGGTAATTTATAGACATTTTGATAGATCGTGTATGGGCTGGGGATATAACCGCAGTCCAAATACATCGATATAGCTTCATCGTTTATTTGTTTGTGTTGGCTTATTGGACGTAACTGGCTGCAAATTTCAAGTTCACCGTCCTTCCATGAATAATAAAAGGGTTTTACACCTAAGCGGTCGCGTGAACAAAATATTTTTCTTGATGTGGCATCATATATAGCAAAAGCGAACATTCCGTTTAGTTTCGGCACTAAAGCAGCTCCCCATTCTTTATAACCTTTTAATAACACCTCCGTATCGCTGGTTGTATCAAAAGTATACCCTAGAGCTATTAAATCTGTTTTTATCTCCTGAAAGTTATAAATTTCACCATTGAACACTATAACAAGGTCTTCAAATGTCATAGGTTGATGTGAACGAACATTTAAATCTAAAATGGATAGTCGTAAATGTCCAAAAGTCAAATCAAATACTTTTTGAATCCCTAAATAGTCCGGTCCACGGAATTGTATAGATTCCAGTTTTAATTTTACGGCCTCCTCTTCAATAGGAATATTGGTTAAATAAATTCCACACATACTAAAATGCATTTATATTTAGATGCTCAACCTGATAGTTCTTGACTTGGTGAAGATCTAAATGTTTCTTTTCAGATACTTTCTTACCCAGATCTATTTGAATATACAGCCACATCGAAACAAATAATACCAGGTTATTTTCAAAATAATTATGATTGGTAAGCATGTACATTACTAAAGAAAATGAAACCAGAAAAATTACCGGATTATCATGAAACATTCTTATGCCATTAATTAAAAAAGACCCATATATCCATAGAAAATAGAGAAGGACAAAAAAGCCAGCTTCACCAATAACCATTAAAAAAGTGTTGTGTACACCATTTTTTACGGTGTAAGTATTGTATTCAGGTCCAAAAATTTCTCCGCTAAAGGAATGGTATCCATTACCCAAGATTGGATTGTTTAAAATTTGATTATAATAATGGGACCAGGTTTCTGTTCTCGATTCTTCTTTTAAATCATCATTTACTTTTCCTTCAAGTATTCCTGAAAATGCATGCATTCTTTTCGTACTTAAATCCAGTTTATCTCCAAATGAAAGAAACAGGCCAAATAAAACAATACCTACTAGTATTTTATATACATTTTTATAATTGATTAGCAAAGATATCAAATTGACTAATATCCAGATAAATAAGAAAGTCCTGGAGAAAGTAAGAAAGCCGGCCATTGAAAATAGTAATTGGCCAATGATTTTTAATTTTTTGTTATTTATTGAAAAACTTAGAGAATAACCTAATATACAAGCATAGCCAGCTGCATTAGGGTTAATATAATACCCTCTATATCTGCCACCAATACCTTCAATAAAAATAGATTCAAAAATTATACTTAAACATCCTAGTAAAAGCACTATATATATATCTTCCTTTGTGGTATCGCTTACAACACTTGCTCCCATAACTATGACAATAAAATATTTAATAAGCGTTACTAAATAACCATCGTCATTTTGTGCACTGACTATTATCGATATCAAAAAGAATAAAAGACCGAATACGATAAATGGAACTATTGGCTTCTTATTCTCACTTAAAAAATAGTAAACGATTATGAGAAGGAAGGTGCTGTAGCTTAAAAGCTGGCCAATTGCGGCATTAGCTTTAACCAAGAAATAACTCGGAAGATTGCAGAAAACTAAGAATAAAATAATAATCTTAAGATATTTCATATCGGAAATTATTTAATGTATAATTATATTTTCTAACCGCTTACAATATGGTTTTTATTGTACTAAAAGCATTTTGTAGACTGTGATCTCTAACTTCAAATAGGAAATATTTTTTAAGATAATAGAGAAGCAACTTGATTTTTTGAACGCGGGAATATTTGAAAATTTCAATAATCAAGTACAAATCGTCAAGTGTTTTTTGTTTTAAACTTTTTGCTTTTAACATGCTCCAGATGCCTCCTGGATGTTTTCTATAGCAGCACATTATTTCGGGTAAAACATAGATTTTCTTTCCGGAAGTAAATGTTAAATAAAGTTTAAGAAATCTGTCTGGGGCATTAAATTTAAAGAACCAATCTGTTGAGTAAATTTCTCTAATTTCGGGCGTATTTCTGAAAAGAATTGTATTGAGTACTGTTTCAAAATCATTATCGAATAATATATCCTCAAACGAATAGATTATTGGTTTTGGATTTAAATTCATATAATATATTTCATTATTTTCTTTAATCCTTTTTGAATAATGACAACACATGATATACTCTTGATTTTGTTCTAAAAAATCAACTTGTTTTTGCAGTTTTAAAGGGTCTGTCCAATAATCATCTCCATCGCATTGGGTCAAATATTTACCTTTTACCTCTTTATTCAGTCTCACCGCGTTCTTGTGGACACCCACGTTAGATTCTGAAGTAATTAATTTTATTTTATCAGGATGTTTTAGCACATACTCCTCTACAATTTTTCTGGTATTATCGGTAGAACAATCTTCCCCGATAAGAATCTCAAATTTAAAAGAAGTTTGCTGCATCAAGTAGCCCTCAATAGCCTGTGCTATATACTTCTCATGATTGTAAGTTACACAGCAGATGCTAACCATCACTTCAGTTTCTATACTTTTCATAGCTGGTTTACTTTTTTTCATGACCATTTATGACTTTTTCTATTCGATTGGCAATCAATTCTCCAAAGCCTTTTTGTGTATTGATGGTTTTCACAGGATATTTCTGTGCTCTCAATAATATACGTGAAATCATATCCAGATCGGGGATGGTGAGTGTATCATACAGGGGCAGGCAAACAATTCTCTTTACCACAGAATCGCATACGGGCATTCTTTTACGGCTTACAAACGGTAATGTAGCCAAAGAAGGAAAAAAATACCTTCTGCAATATACACCTGCCAATTCAAGTTTGACAATACAATCATGCATCAGTTCTTCTGAATCAAACAGAATCGGACAGTAGGCGTAATTGTAATCGGGAGCAGAATCAATGAACTGAAATTTAACTTTTAACTTTTTCAGGTTCTCTCGGTAATGCAGAGACAAAGATCTTCTCTTTTCCAGAATGGCATCAATATGTCCCAGGTTACACAACCCCATAGCTGCATGAAATTCTGAGTTTTTCGCATTAATGCCTGCCAGCGCAATGGTGTCCGGGCCGCTATATCCGAAATTACGTATAAATGCCATTTTCTCTAACAACTCTGGTTTTTTAGTGAAAACAGCTCCTCCTTCTATGGTATGAAACAATTTAGTTGCGTGAAAGCTTGTGATACTAATATCTCCATACGCAAAGACTGACCTGTTCTTATATTTTGTTCCGAAACAATGGGCTGCATCATATATCACCTTTAAACCATATTTATCAGCAATATTTTGTATTGCATCAATATCACATGGGTTGCCATACACATGGGTTGCCAAAATCGCGGAAGTTCTAGGGGTAATTGCTGCTTCGATTTTACCTGGATCAATATTGAACGTATCCGGATCGATATCCACATATACTGGTTTGCAGCCCTGCCATAAAATACTATTCGTTGTAGCAACAAAAGAGAATGGGGTTGTAATAATTTCTCCCTTCAATTCCAATGCTCTGATAGCCATCTGGAGAGCAATAGTACCATTGGATACATATAATAAATAATCCACATTTAGGTACTGCTTGAGTTTAAGTTCCAAATCATTAACTAGAGGGCCATTATTGGTTAACCATTGGCGGTCCCAAATGCTTTTTACATAGTTTTCAAATTCCTCTATTTTAGGAAGAAAAGGCTTAGTTACTGGTATCATCTTTTTAGTATTAATTGTTTAAAATCTTTTATTGCTGTAAGGTTTATAAGATTGCTGATACTTAAATAAGTAAGAGCGTAAAACAGAGCACTTATGATAATCCGTGTCAAATTGTTAATATTAAAAGAATCCACTAAGAAAGAATCAAGAAGATAAGTTGAAATACCAATAAAGACAGCTAAGATTATGGTGGGTAAAATGTCGAATATCTGTTCTTTGACCGGATAGTTAATCATCTTTCCGCTATAGATTGTGTTGATGTAAAATCCAATAAAATTAAAGGATAATTGAAAATATAACAGACCATAAATACCAAATGGTATTACACTCAAAATGCCTATTACACTTAGTGCTTTTTTTATAACCTCCAGTTTTAAAAACAAATCGCTCCGGCCTTTTACCTTTAAAATATTTAAATTATACGCATGAAGGGGCTGCATTACACCTGCAATGCAAAGTATTTGAAAATAAGGTACTGCTGGCAACCATTTATCGGTTAATAAAAAACTAAAAAGAGGCTGAGCTGCTACACTCATAAAAATCAATATGGGAGCATTCCAAAAAATAACCTGTTGCATCACTTTTTTGTTTACCCTTTTCAATTGCACATTATTATGGGATATTTCTGAAAACATCGGATAGGTAACTTTATTGACAGCTGCTGAAATATTTGCTGTTGGTAGCTGACTGATAGAATCGGCCCGGGAATAATATCCTAGTTGAGTAGCAGAGTAAAATTTACCTATAATCAGTGTATATATATTCTGGTAAAGGGTGTCAAGTATTCCCGATAGGGTCATTTTATAACCAAAATCAAAATGACGGTTAAAACTTGTTTTATCAAATATCAAAGCAGGACGCCAGTCTGAATATATCCAATGAAGTATGGTAGATAAAAATGTAGTAAATAAACTCATCCATACCAGACTCCAAACGCCATATCCGGTTTTAGCCAAAATAATTCCTAAAATTCCCCCTGCTAAAGATGAAGGAATTTGTATGTTTGTTTGTGTTTTAAACCTCATCTCTTTTATAAGACAGGTGTTTTGTACACCAAAGAAAGCATTTAAAATAAATATCAGACTATAAACACGAATGATAGTTGTAAGGACTTGCTGATGGTAAAACGATGAAATAAGAGGGGCGCAAAAAAATAATATAAAATAAATTATTGTGCTCCCTATCAAATTAAAATAAAAAACGGTAGAAAAATCTTTTTGATCTGCATCGGCCGTTCGTATAAGCGAAGAAGTAAGGCCACTGTCTAGTAATGTATTTCCGATGGATATAAATACCGATAACATAGCTATTAACCCAAATTCTGCCGGGGTTAAAATGCGGGCAAGCACTATGGTTATAAAAAAACTAATTAGTTTAGAACCAAATTGCTGACCTACTGCCCATATTACGCCAGAGATGGTCTTTTCCTTTAAAGTCATTTGTTATAAGCGTGCACTTACCATGGTATTTGGCAAGACTGATTTGATGTCGTAAATGACTGTATTTTCTTTGCAGAGCTTTGTAAGGTCGAGCTGTTTAAATTCCTGATGAGCAACGGCTATTAAAATTGCATCGTATTGTCTCTTTTTCGATTCCCCGTTCTGACAAATCACGCCATACTCTTGTTTAACTTGATCTGAATTGGCCCAAGGATCGTGAATGCAGACCTTTACTTTATATTCTTCTAACCTCCTAACTATGTCGATTACCTTTGTATTCCTTACATCGGGGCAATTTTCCTTAAAAGTAAATCCTAACACCAACACTTCTGCATCTATGATATGCGTGCCGTTATAGATCATTTGTTTAATAAGCTGATCTGCTACATAAGCTCCCATTCCATCGTTTACGCGACGCCCAGCCAAAATAATTTCAGGATGATAACCAACTTCTTGTGCTTTCTGTGCAAGGTAATACGGATCAACACCTATACAATGCCCACCTACCAGACCTGGTCTGAAATTCAGAAAATTCCACTTTGTACCTGCAGCAGTAAGCACTTCAGTGGTATCTATACCCAGCCTGTTAAAAATCATCGCTAATTCATTAACAAAGGCAATATTGATGTCTCTTTGTGCATTTTCTATAATCTTTGCTGCTTCTGCGACTTTTATTGATGAAGCTTTGTGGGTGCCTGCCCCAATTACAGATCTATAAAGATTGTCAATTTTAGTGGCCGTTTCAGGTGTAGAGCCCGAAGTTATTTTTAATATATTGGCAACTGTATGTTCCTTATCACCAGGGTTGATCCGTTCTGGCGAATATCCTACGAAAAAATCTTCGTTATAAACTAGTCCTGATTTTTCTGCTAAAATAGGAACACACTCATCTTCTGTCACACCAGGATATACAGTCGATTCATAAACAACAATATCTCCTTTTTTTAATACACTTGCTACTAGAGTGCTAGCCTTTATTAATGGCGTTAAATCTGGTCTATTATTTTTATCAACAGGTGTCGGAACGGTGACGATAAAAACTTTACAAGAATTTAATTTGTCTTTTTCGCTAGTGCAATACAGTCCATTTTGAACTGTACTGTAAAAAGTCAGCACTTTTTTGAGTTCTTCTTCACTTACCTCTAAAGTACAATCTTTGCCTTCGTTAAGTTCATCCACCCTTCGTTGAAGAATGTCAAAACCAATGACTTTATGCTTTTTGGCAAACTCTACTGCGAGTGGAAGTCCAACATACCCAAGGCCAATTATGGCTATACTTACGGGTTCTATCTCGTGCATAATGCTGTGTTTAAAGGTGAAGCTTTTATAAGATGATTAATCTCGATACAGGTTACCAATGCGCATTCTATATGGTCAAGCGACATCAGGACTGTTTTTCCTTGTACTTTGATTATTTTACCTTCATGATTGTAGAATAAGCCACTTTTAATTCTTACTCTATCACCAGGCGAAAGATCTTTTAGGTTAATTATTTCAAGGTTATTATATGTTTTCATCAGTTCCTTAAGCTGTTCAATTTCTGAATCCCTTATCACAGCCGGCTTCCCCATAAAATAGATATAGTTAACTACTCCAAGCGTATATCTGACCTTTGTAAGCTCTCTATCATCTATTTTAACAAAAACATAACCAGTAAAAAGTGGTACACTTACCATCTTTTTTCTATCCGCCCATTGGTTTTCTGTAGTTCTTAAGGGACAGAAAGTATCAATTCCCTGTTCCCGCAACAACCTATCAACCTTTTTTTCCCAACGAGGACGTACATAAATAACCAGCCAGTTTTTTTTAAGTTTTCTTTTGTAATTTAATGCCATTTCCATTGTCAGATTCGTTAAGAGGAAGTAAAAAAATGTGTTGTTTTATTAGACCCAATAGAGTTTTCCGGACATTGTGTAAATACTGGTTTGCTACTTTGGGGTGCAAGGCTTCGCCATATCACTTACAGTGATGAGCGTGTGTTTTGGTGAAGTAATTAGATAAAGGGTAAATTGGAGGCGGCTAAAATAATTATTTAAAGATCATTTATTTCAAATCAGGTGCAGCGTAAGTTTGTTTTTATGATAGTTATTGCTTTAAATATTGTAATAGATCTATTTTTTTCTTTTAAGAAGCGTGTTAGTTAGGCATGGCATATCCGTAGCCACCATAACCATACTTTTGGTTCTTTCCTCTTTTAGCGTCGTTAAATACTACCATTAGATTTTTAAGCTTATTTTCGTCGTTAATATCTTTCAGGATATCTAATTGATAGTTATTCGTGTAATTATATCTTACCAGGTAAATGCTTACATCTACATAAGGCGCTAAACTGAAAGCATCAGCTACTTGTCCAACAGGGGATGTATCTACAATTATATAGTCAAAGCGTTTTCTTAATTCACTTAGGAGTTCATCAACTCTGGAGCTCATTATCATTTCTGCTGGTTTTTTTGGAATTTCTGAACACCCAATTACACTGACGTTATCTGATAATAGACTGGGTTGGATAATATCATCTACAGAAATACACTCATCATCAAGATAATCTGTAACTCCTAGCGTTGATGATAATTTTAACTTTTTTAATAGTACGGGGCTCCTTAAATCAAGTTCTACAATAACAACTTTTTTATTAAGCATTCCTAATGTAGTCGCCAAATTGATGCTAAAAAATGTCTTTCCTTCCCCTTTCATACTTGATGTAACCAATATCATTTTATGACGTTGATTTGTCATAAAGCTTAAATTCATGCGTATGTACCTAAATAGCTCGGAAATAGTGGAGCGATGGTCTGTTTGAAAAACATTGGTATCTTTATCTAGATTGTGGGAAAGTTCACCTAGCAATTTTGCACCTGTAAGCTCAATTGTTCTGGCATCCCTCACTTTATTGTTAAAAAATCCCCTAACATAAATAAACCCTGCAGGTATTAAGCATCCGAAGACTAAACCACATAAATAAAGCATTTGTGCTTTTGGAGCAATAGGTACCGTATTATAAGCTGGTCTATCTATAACTTGTGATGTAGGTACAGTTGTAGACAATGATAATGCTGTTTCTTCACGTTTTTGCAACAAGTAATGGTATAACCCAGTTTTCACACTTTGATCTCTACTTCTTTCTAAAAGTCCTCTTTCTATTGTAGGGACAGATTTACTTTTACTATAGAATTGTGAATAATTTTTTTGTAAATTTTTGTTCTGAATATTAAACCCACTTTTAATTGACTTTAAGTTTTCCAGAATGTTGCTTTTTAAACTTGATAATTGCTCATTCAAATTTAAAACAAGAGGATTTTCAGCATTAGCTGTACGAAGCATTCTGTTTCTTTCTAACTGTAAATCATTAAACTTTCCAATCATTACATTTAGTATAGGATCTTCTATTCCCATGGCGCTTGGCGCTAAACTGCCTTGTGCCTGATTGCTTTGAAAATAAGTTTCTATAGATTTTACTAGGCCGAGCTTTACAACTGATTCCGCTAACAATTGATTGTATTCAACCGATCTTGTTGCATTTAATTGTGCATCTATACCGAAATCGGTCACTTGATTTTGTTGTTTGAAGTTCTCTACATCTTGTTCCGCTCCAGCGAGGTCATTTATTAAATATTTTAATCTGTCATCTATAAACTTAATTGTATTTTGAGCGATAATATTTTTATTGTTTACATTATTAATGTTATAGTTTTCAATAAGATTTGTTAAGATATCTAATCCCCGTTGCGGAATATTATCGTTCAAACTAATTGTAATAGTATTAGCATCTTTAACTACAGGAACTATATTCAACCTAGCTAAGCTATATGATTCTGTCAGTTTATACAGATCTTGAAATTGAATATTTATTTTTCCATATTCAGATTTAAAAGCAGGCCCTTTCTTTATTAGTATTGTATAGTTTTTATTTTTGATAGGTTGATTATAGTTTGCAATCATATTAATATTACCAACTGTTAAACGAAATTGGTTGTTGTTAATAGATGTAATTTCTATAGCTCTGGAATAAGCTCCTTTTTTCAATTCCTGTACTTCTACTTTAATAGGTAATGTATTACCGTATAACTCTTTTGTTTTAAAACCTACTTTCTGAAAGTATGATGTCTCAAGATTCAAATCTTTTAAAACTTTAGATATCAAATCTCTTGATCTGAAAATTTCAGTTTCATTTTCAACTGTTTTAGTGGTTTGGAACATGTTCAGATCGCTAAAAGCAGTGCCGTTAGACATAGAAGCACCCTCTTTATCGTCTTGTACTAACAATGTGCTACTAATTTTATAAACAGGAGGTGTTATGAACAAGAAGCCATAAACGAAAGCTATTGCTGTCGTAATGCTAATTAAAAAATAGGGCCAGTTTTTGGTAAAACTTTTCAAAGCTTCTGCAACATCTTTAGGGCCGTTTAAGTTCTTTTCTGCAAACATGATCTTATTCCTTAAGTAATTAATTTCTTAAAATGGCTGAAATCAGGACCGCAACTGCCGATATAGAGGCAATAACAATAGGCATAATTCTCGTGTTAGGGCTATACTCTATAGCTTTAGATTTATCCGGCTCCACATAAACTATATCGTTTTGCATCAGATTAAAAAAGTGGTCATTAAGCACATCTTCTTGGTTTAAATTCAACCTTTTCATTATTCTTTTCCCATTTTGCTCTCTAATGACTAATACGTTTTCTCGTTTACCATAAACCGTCATATCACCTGCCATACCAAGCGCCTCTAATAAATTAATATGATCGCCAGGTATGGTAAAGCTCGAGGGTTTATTTACTTCTCCGATTACGGTAATCTTAAAATTTAAAAGTTGTACTTCAACCATTGGTTCTTTGACATATTTAGCTAGTTTTTCTATTAATGCATCCTGGGTTTGTGTAATAGTCAAACCTTCCACTTTAATATTGCCTATTACGGGGAGAGTAATCGTTCCGTCTTTAGCTACTCTGTAACCTGTCGGTCCTTCATAGGTAGCTCCTGCTGCATTTTGGCGGTTAACCGTAAATAGCGTGTTTGATTCCGGGTTGAGACTATTTATATTTATCCTCAAAAGATCGTTTTGTTGTATTTTTATTGATTCGTCTCGTATCGTTTTCTCGGCGGTTTGCGGAGCTAAATTGCTGAAATAAGCCAACTCTCTTTTTTGCGCACATGAGCTAAAAGTGAGTATATATATAATAATTAACAGGTGTTTTGTTTTCATGATTTTATATCTTAAAATGTGCAAAACTTCTTCACAACTAAGTTATATAGAAAACTATCAATAATTTATGCGGCAGATTACTTTGTATTTAAAGTGTATAAATGGTATACCGGTTTTACAAGAGTTTACGGTTTTGTTCAACAGATTTAGCAGGAGTTGTAAAAAAAGTGAATTACTATATGTATAATACTTGTTTGTATTTAATGTGTGATGAATGTAATTTTTGTTGTATATCAATTTTAGAAAAGTTGTAAAACAGGAGATTTGTATTTCTCAGTTTAAACATTTTGATTTCTTTACAGTTTTAAACTACAGATAACCAAAAGAAAAATGCATATAGCAGATAGAATGGGGGAGGAGCCCGTCAGGTATTGTGCAGTCTTTATGGTGAGGTATATAAAGACGAGTACAAATCGGGCGTTATATCCTAAGCACGATCATAACCAAGTTTTAGTGACGTTAGTACATATAAGCTAACGGAAAAGATAAAAGGGATGTTTTTTTTAAGAAGATAGCGAATTAAGAAAGTTATTTGGGGTGTTGAGAGTGATTTTGATTTATTAGACACTCGTTATATTTTTCTAACAGAAGGATATATTTTCTTATCCAATAGTCAATCTTCTCATTATCTTTGGATGGGTTTTGTAAAGGATGCTGTTCTATTTCAGCGTCTGAACTTGAGCGAAAAACTTCGGGAAAATCAGAAGAAAAATCATAATTAGTATAAGAGCCAATTCTAACTAATATATCAAAAGGTAAAGTATCCTGCTCAAACCATTTGTATAATGTACACCTGCTAATCTTCATATATTTGGCCAGCTTACTTATATTATGACCTTGCTTTCTAATAATGGATTCTACAATATTACCTGCATGTTTTTGCGAAGAATCTTTTAAGGTAGCTCTGCTGCTTTCGGGATTTAAACCAACTTTAAAAAAATCCTTTTCCGATATGATAGCGTTCATAATTCTCTTAATTTTTAGGCCAAAATTAGTTTTCATGTAAATTTCCTTCAAATGTTCTTTATGTGAAATGATGCTTGTCAGGGTTTATAGTGACGATGGTCACATATTTTGATCGGTTTTAGTCGCTGAAACGTTATGTTTTTTAAGAAAAAATTGTCGCAAAGCAGAATTAGAAGTAGATTTATGAATTATCTTATACAGGTATTGACAAAAATGAATAATATTTTAATTATCGAAAATGATCTGGATTTACTGGGTAAATATTCGGATGTATTAAAAAAATCAGGGTATGAAGTAACAGCAGCATTTAATAGCGAAATAGGGATTAATCTAGCATTAAGTACACTTCCTAGTTTAATATTATGCAATACTGTGTTGTCAGATATAGATGGTTTTGGTGTATTATCTATATTGTCAAAAAATCCATCAACTACTAAAATACCCTTCGTCTTTTTAAATGCTTTATCGACTCCAGATATTGTAAAAAAAGGGATAGCATGTGGCGCTGATGATTTTGTCACCAAGCCATTTCAGGGCGATCAGCTTATTAGATCTGTAGAAGGTCGAATTAACAAGAATAACAATCATCCCCATAATGGTACAGGCTTGGAAAAACTGTTCGATCTTATTTCTCAATGCAAAATACGACATATCAAAAAGAAACAAACGTTGTATTACGAAAGCGATCATTCGCAATGGCTTTATCTATTGATCGAAGGTTGTATTAAAACTTTGAAACTAACAGACGATGGTCGACAAATGATTACAGGGTTGTTTAAACCAAACAGTTTTATTGGTTTGGATACTTTGTTGCTAGATGATCCTTGGCTTGAAAGTGCCGAAGCTACTCAGGATTCATCTCTTTATCTTATATCTAAAAGTGCAATTATTGACTTGTTAAACGAACATGTTGGACTTAATCAACACTTTATTAAAATATTATCAGCCAATTTACGCGAAAAAAAAGATCAACTCGTAGAGCTTGCTTATGAGTCTGTGAGAAAAAGACTTACACAAGTATTAGTTAGGTTAAATAAGAATGCAGTCCCAATAGACCAAATAGATATTTGTAGGGACGAACTTGCTGGACTTGCTGGTATCGCTACAGAAACGGTTAGTAGAATACTTACCGATTTTAGAGAAAGAGGATTAATAGAAAGAAATGGAAGTCAGATCCACATTTTGGATTTTGGCGGTTTAATAAAGATGAAAAGCTAAACAAACGGTTTACAGCCCTGTTTTCATCAGAACAATTATAATTACCTTCCCTAAAATGCCTGTATAAGGTGTTCTCTCCAAATCTTGAAAAATGTATATCATCAAATTATCTGTGAAGCATATTTTACGCTAAGGATCAGTGTTTTAACTGATAGCCATCATTGTGTCTGTATTATTCTAAAAGTAATTTTAGAAAAAAATGATGAGGATGTATGGAAAAAATTCTGGTAGCTACAGATCTTTCGGCTGGTTCTACCTCAGCTATTCATTTTGCCTATAAATTGTCACAGTTAAAAGGTGCTACTTTGATTATTGTGCATGTTTATCATCTTTTGAAACCCAAAAGCTGGAGACCTCATAGGTTTGAAAATTACCGTCAAGTCAGAAGAGATTTTATATTAACTAAGTTAAACAAGTTTTTAGATCGAATTTTTAGTAACATAGAAGCGCCTGCCGTCAATTTTGAGATCGATCTTCAGATGAATCCAAATACAGTGACCACTATTTTGAGATGCGTGTCCAAGCATAAATGTACCTGTATATGCCATGGTATTCAGGGGGGAGGGAGATTAAAAAAGACGATTGGTGCCTCAGCAAACAAATTAATTGCGAAATCTCCAGTTCCCGTGATTAGTGTGCCTAGTTTTTATAAGACAAAAACTATATATAGTATTTGTTACGCTTCAGATATGACTAATTATCAAAAGGAAATCAAGAAGATTGTAGCGTTTTTAAAAACACTTAATTTTGAAATTAAATTACTGCATATTGTCTCTCCACGAGAAATTATGCTTAAAGCTACGCTTTTAGAAGCGCGGTTGTTCAAAAGAATAGGAGTTGCGGTTAAGGTTAAATATGCTCTCAGAACCTCGACGAACACTTTAATTGAAGATATTGATCTTGCGGTTAGAAAAATAAGACCGTCTCTAGTTGTTTTTTTTATAAATAAATCTAAACATTATTTAAACCCAATACTTTCTGCTTCAACGACACACGAACTATCTCGCTTGAGAAAAATTCCGATATTAACTTATAAAAAGTAAATAAATCCCTAAGAGTATCATTCGACTTCGTGAGTTATGTTAAAATTTTGTTTTTAGAGGTTTGGATTTTGGAAAGCAAATCGCTTTTTGTATTTTGAGGACTCACGCTAGTATTTGTGGGATTTAACTTTAATATTAACGGTAAAAAGTATAGTTTGAAGTTTATAGGAGATATGAAATCGATATTGTTATTATCAATGCTGCTTTTCTCGGCAAAAGGATTTTGTCAAGACAGGAAAAATGTAATTTTGGAACTTGAAAAAAAATGGACTCAATTACTGGAAAGCAATGATACCACTGCTCTGAAAGAGATTTGGTCGGACGATTATGTAGTTAACAATGCAGCCGGAAAAATAGTCAATGTTCGAAATATATTGGATCTTATTAAATCTGGGCATCAGTTTCCTAAAGTAGAACGGAAGGTGGAAAAGATAACGTTTAACGATGACATAGCCACCGTAATGGGAGGCGAAGTAGAATATGGTGCTGGAGGGAAAATACGAAATCGGAGGTTTACCAATATTTGGAAAAACGATGGCGGACGCTGGAAACTTATTGCACGTCAGGCGATAGGAAACTAAGTTAGCCCACGGTTTGATATTTAAAGGGCGGCAATGTGAATGTGCTATATTTTGGCGCTAAAGGTGTCGAAACGGGCGGACAGCCACCACACCCAGATGATTATCCTTATTTACAAAATGCGTTAAACTATTGTGCAGGCAAGGGAAAATGTATCAGCCTTCCGGGGCGCAAATTCTATACTTCAAAAACACTCAGTGTACCACATGATAGCCTAGGAGGGGGCATTGTCAGCGAACAAGGTAGTAATTCCTATGTTAAATCCTGTATCGAATTGATGGCAAGCTCTACAGACCTATATACCATAAGAAACTACTCACAGGGAACCACATTTAAAGATGTGGCCATAAGGGGGCGATCGGTTAACATCGCAAATTCTGTAGCCGTACTGTTCAAAAGAGTCGATGAATATCCAAACTCAGGCGATCCATGGAAAGACGATCTGGAAAACAACATTGATGCAGTGATCCAAGGCTGTGACTTTGGCAATGCCGAGACCCATCTGGAATTTTGGGGACGTCAAGTTACTATTAAGCATAATACATTTAGCGGTGGTCATAATGCTATGGTATTTAAACAGTTTAATACTTTGGGCAAATATGGCGGCAGTGCCAGAGGTTATCGGATCTGGAACAATTTCTTCCATTCATTCGATAGCGGCAATGCCAATCGGGACAATTTTGCATTGATCAATAATAAGACAACAGACGGCTATGGATTTGATATCATCGGCAATTTTAGCGATAGTTTTAATACCTTTTTTATGGGTAATCTTGTCAATAGCCTTGTGACCGGCAATCTTGACTACACACTTTTAGGTTATTTTATTAAAGCGGGCAATATTATCAATAGCAATATTACGTCGAATAATGTCGATCACGCACAGCGCTATTCCGATACTGGGACCAATCCGCCTTACAATTCCAAAGGAGCAGTACATGCCGATAGGATAGATAAAACAATCATCAGCAACAATAATTTCACTACCAGCTCAGGATCTTCCATTTTGTCCGAGGGCGTAACGAATTCCAAGATTCAGGGCAATACTTTTAATCGATGGGGAGTAGCCACTGTGGCACCCGTTGCCTGTATTGTATTGGATTCTAGTGCGAATACTGTCTCCAAAAGCTATGGCAATGAAATCGATGGAAATACGTTTTATAACTCGCTGAAAGTTGGTGGGTATTTATTGGAATCAGGCACACTCGATACGAATAATTTCTGGGGAAACGGCAATCGTATCCGATTGGAGTCACAGGCGACTTTGACTGCTTTGTTCAATACCCCTAATTTTAAGTTGTCCCAGTCAATAAGTTTTAGGCGCAATTTAATCGCGGGAGAAAATATTGGCGATATGAATCAAGACACCTTTAGCATTTCCGGTTTATATAATATAACAAATGATACCATAGCCGCAAGTATTATCGGTCTTCCAACTGGTGCGGCAGTTGCTGGCACGTTGAAGGTTGAGGTTGCTAATCTTTATGCGACACGTTATTACATGCCGTTTAGGTCATCAGGTAACGAGAATATCTATATTCAGAAAATCTCCAATAATATTGCTGGTGAATGGTTAACTATGATAACATCCAAAAATGAAGCAAAGGTCGATACCTTTGGTGTAGTGAAACAATCTGGAGCGGTAGCTGATGTTGTTTCCCAAAATGCGACGGACTTACCCACGGCCTTAACTTTGGTCAATGAATTAAAAGCCCAGTTTAATTTAAAGCTGACATCTGATCGGGGAAGTGGACAACAGGCTTAGAATATATATAAGAGGTAGTCTCGTAAGTCAATTATGAGACTACCTCTATTTTCTTTACTTCGAATCCCCAGGTTTGTGCTTGTGCGGTTTTAGCTCTGGATGTTTGGGTTTCGTTTCGGGTGTAACCCGTCGTCTTTTGTCGGGTGTGCCATCAGGTTTGTTTGGCTTTGGTCCCGGTTTGATTGCTTTAATTGTTTCCATTTTAAAATGTTTTTATCTAAAATACAATTAGATGAAGAGAATCTTTTATGGTATCCCGTACCCTGTAAATTATAAACAATTATATCTTAGTTCGTGTCATTTTTGGATGAATTTAAGTTACCGTTATAGGCAACGTAAAGCACAATGTCTTGCACTAAAAGTTTCATAATAGGAACTTTGAAATATGATTGAAACATATCAAATGACCTTCAATATTCCGAGGGAATTACAAGGTAATGAAAGGAAATTAAGAGAGTATCTTGAAAATAGAGAAGAGTATATCGCAAAAAAACTTAATTGTTTCGGCGCATCCTTTAAAGATGTTATTATCCAATCAAATGATCGTTGTTGCGCTACATATAATTTGATTCATACAGAAGATTGGTGATTAGAACTAGGTGTAGAAAGCGGGAGTTAGAGTTCTTATGGTAGGTATAAATATTAATCTGCCAGAGTGGTGCAAAAGTAGGAACAAATAGTGATTTTTTAAAGTTCAAATGGTTAAAAATGATTATTTTATGACTGAATTGTTTGTACATAAAAATAAGGTAATATTTTATAATTTAAAGTTATCCACATTCGTAAATATCAGTATGTCAGATATTTAATTTTAATAACTCACGGTAAACGCATCCTATGACAAACTTTTGTTCAAAATGTGTAAAAGTCAAACTAGCGCTTCGCAAGAAAATCATTGATATTTGTTGTAGAAAGATAAAAGCCACAGTGCTAGTGTGGCTTAAAATCTTTGGGACAGGTCCAAGCCCGTCTTCATATTTTGGTTTTTCAAATGTAAATATTTACGCTAACTCGTAACAATTTATTTTGAAAAATGACAATTGGTTTGGCTCCCGTAATTTGATGAGTTTAGTGGCCTCTTAACTCATATTATTCAAAGATGATTCGAAAGAATACAACGGATCTTTCAAAACAAGGTTTTGGAGGAAATGGGAGGAGTCTGCATGCCAGAATTGCAGCAAGTTTGATGGTAGGATATTGTATAAAAGGAGGTTGTAATGAGATTGTCATGTAGACAACTAGATTTTGCCCAAGCGGATCCGAAAGGAATGGCGCAGGTCTTAAAACAGAACAACTTTATTAAAGGTGGTTTTAATAAGGTAACACACGAAGTATGTTTTTCACTTGCAAAAGGTATTGTTGATTATAATGAGGCAAAACGTCTTCTTGAGATAAGATTGCGAGATACTTTTAAAGACAATAAGGCAAATCGTCGGAGGAGAGAATTATGCCAAGTTGTATTGCATAATTTTTATACATTTCTAATACAAGAAGGACTCACTTGTATCCTCAACTACTCTGAGATTAATTTAAGATTGGAAGATGGGCATATGATTGGGGGACAGAGCTGCGCAATATTTAAAGATTTAGATGGAAATCCTGTCGGAGTTGTTTTGACAGATAGGGAGTTTGACTTTGGCAGTACTTTGCGATTGCCTATCGAACAGTATTGGATAGCGAGGAAAATGAAAGCAAGCAGTCTCTCCAAGGTGCGGGTATTTGTATATAATACAATTGATCATTCTTACCAGGCTATCTCGTTTTCTGATGAAAGAATTCAATTTGTATTGGAGAGGTCTAATGAGGTACTTACCAAAGTTGAATTGGAATTGCAGGAGATAGGATAGGATTAAAATAGAACCACTCGAGTTGGGGTGACTTTACAATTAAATTTATATTCATAAGCTTGTTTAGAAAATCAAGTAGACATTAAAATTGTTTTGGATAAAAACTGATATAAACTAATAAAAATACGAAAAAACGTAAAAAATAGGATTTATCAGATTTTGTAGTTACATTTGTATTGAAATAATACGGAAAATATGTTAATCAAGTTTGTAGTCGAAAATTTTAGGTCATTGAGAGATCGTATCGAATTAGATATGACTAAATCTGCATTAAGGGGGCATGATGGGAATTATTTCGAGATAGATGGCCGTAAACTTTTAGCATCAACAGTTATTTACGGCGCTAATGCTTCAGGGAAAAGTGGTTTTTTGAGGGCTTTTAAGGCATTAAGGCATATAGTGATCCGATCATCTTCTTATAAATTGGATAAAGCTATACCTCCTTATGAACCATTTCTGCTTGACGAAGATAATGAACGTAATCCAGTCAAATTTGAAATAGATTTTGTTTCAAATAATGTGCGATATGAGTATAAGGTATCTTATAATGAGAAAGAGATAGAGCTGGAGGAAATGAGTGTTTTGAACGGGAACTACAAGTCTCTTCTCTTTAGCCGTGAAAGGGGCAAAGATATGAGGTTTGGAGATAATTATCGTGGTGGTAAGAAGACTATAGAGCGTATGACTCTCTCCAACCAATTGTTCCTTTCTAAGGCAGTGGAGAATAATGTGGAGATATTATTGGACGCTTACCGATTCTTTGATAGTAATTTAAAAGTACTCCCAATGTTAGATGGGGCTGCTGAAGAAGACTTGAAACGTTTGTATGCTAGAAGGCTTGCCGAGGATTCAGATTCAGGTTTCTCTCGTAAGTTTAATGCACTAATATGTGCATTGGATACTGGTATTTCTGAAGTGTCAGCTGAAG
Source organism: Sphingobacterium sp. DR205 (assembly GCF_011064245.1). NCBI lineage: Bacteria > Pseudomonadati > Bacteroidota > Sphingobacteriia > Sphingobacteriales > Sphingobacteriaceae > Sphingobacterium > Sphingobacterium sp. DR205. The sequence continues at coordinate 1,888,841 of NZ_CP049333.1, forward strand.
AAACGAATGAGGAGTTATTTAAATTTCCTTCCAATATTCCCAATGATGTAAAGGAGAAGTTTTTAGACCGTTACAAATACGATATAAAAACATTTCATCCAATATACAAGAATGGAAAAATTGTTGGTCAGCGAGCTTTTGAAGTAGAAAATGAGTCTGCTGGTACAAAGAATCTTTTTGCTCTTGGAGGAATTATTATTGAAGCACTCGAATTGGGGCATGTTTTGGTTGTGGATGAACTAGAAAAGAATCTTCACCCCGACATAACTACATTTTTAATCAAGTTATTCCATCGTCCAGATATTAACAGAAATAATGCACAGTTAATATTCGCTACACATGATGTAACCCAATTGTCACATGATATATTTAGGCGTGATCAGGTTTGGTTTGTAGAGAAGGATGAATGCGGTTCTTCTACGATGTTTCGTTGTTCGGATATTGAAGGTGTGCGTGCAGATACCCCTTTGGATAAATGGTATATTGCTGGTCGTCTAGGAGCGACTCCTGTTATTAGGGATGAACGTTTTTTGGTTGAAATGCAAGGCGAATGAAGAGAAGGGTAGCATCAACAAGAAGAGTACTGATACTCTGTGAAGGGTTCACTGAAGAGGTTTATGCGAAATCTTTGCGTTCAGCGTATTTGCCACGGGATCTTCAGCGTGTCGTGAATGTTGATGTCGTTCGTCATAAAAAGAACGATCCATTAAACTTGATTGCTGAAGCAAAGGAAAGAGTGAGTCAGGCTAAGAAGGAAAAAGTTCCGTATAAGGATGTTTGGTTGTTTTTCGACCATGACAATTCTCCGCATCTACAGAAGGTATTTGAAGAGGTTGAAAGGAAGGGATTCAATTTAGCTTTTTCGGCGATAAGCATTGAGTATTGGTTTATTTTGCATTTTGAAGATTGTGGACGTTCATTTGCTAATGGTGATGAATGTCTAAAGTATCTTAAAAAGCATTGGGTGGATTATCATAAAACAAAGGTTAATCATTTTGAGCAATTGGGGGGCTATATCAATGATGCTATTGTTCGTGCCCAGAAATTGGAGAGGAGAAATGAAGGGGTTTCAGTCTTAGATCAACAGCCATATACCTCTGTTCATAAGCTTGTTGCTTTTTTTAAGGAACTGGGAGGGAAAGCCTGATATGTGGAAAACTTCCATCTTATTTGAAGATGAAGATGATTTAAAATTTAGTATTTTTGTTTGTAACTGATGGATTAATAATAAAATAATTAGTAGTATGAAAATGAGATATGGATAGATGTGGGAGGATGGTATAAAAAAAAAGAGCTAAGTCTTCGACCTCTTAGCTCTTTTGTATCATCCGTGGCTAGAAAGCCAAGACGAAAGTAATTGTTCTTTTATTTGAACGCAAAATAAAGCTTTTTGTTTTGCATAATCAAAATTTTTTGCGGAAAAACCGTAATTATACTTTCTCTTTCTAGTCACAGCCGGGGTTATACGCTGACCGGTTTCCTAAGTACAAATCACGTTATTTCTGGGATTAAATAATGCTTAAGCAGGATCGCTTTGATTATCTATATGGATTTTTTGCAAAAAGATATTCAATATGGTCTGGCATAAGCAAAGGTTAAAATTTCAATGCTTAAAAGATTATGGCAGGAAATGGAAAATCTGGCGACAATAGACGTCACGGATACGTCGGTGGGCGTACGCAGTCTCAAAATCCAACAACAGGATTGTGGACTAAGCGTGATACACAAACAGGACAATTTATGGATGTGAAAACATCTGGTGGTAAGTTTAAAGGAGTAAGGAGGGAGAAATAAAATGAAGTACATTAGTTACAATTTAGTGTCAGTTCTTTTGATTTTAATATCAGCATATATGATTTATGCGGATAAGGACTATTGGGGTTTGGTGATGCTTGCAGGTATACTCACCAGTGTTACACCTAGTTATACCAGCTCAAAGGAGAAAAGTAGTACAAGTAATAATAAGGAGGAAAGCGAGAAGGAGGTGACAGATGGCAACTGATAGAAGTAGTTACCTATGGGATGTATTGAGCTCCCATAAGGTAAGTAAAGAAGAGGGACTATTAGATAAGTTCAAAGAAAAGAGGGATACAATAAAGGACAGCCTCAAGGAACGATTTGGGGATAATTTATATTCTCCTTTTAATTCTGGCTCGTTTGCTAAGCATACAGCAATTAATCTCAAATTTGATTTCGATTTAATGGTTCCTTTTAAACGCAACGCCTTTAGTACATTGGAGGAAATGTATGAAGCGGTGTACGACTTTTTATATGAAGAATTTAATGGAGAGGCGCACGTTCGTAAACAAAAAGTATCTATTGGAATAGAATTCTTCCCTGACGTTGACGGAGAGGTAGTAAAAATAGATATAGTGCCAGGTAGAGAATTAAATCAAGGTCAGTACGAGGAGGATGAAAAGCTAAACTTATATGTGTATTCGCAATTTGGTAAGATTGCGCGAGGAAGTGACTATATCCGTTCTAATGTGCGCAAACAAGTCGACCATATAAGACAAAGCGGGGATGATCGTACGTCCGTTCGTAATATCATCAGGCTTTTAAAGGTTTGGAAGAAACATATAAACCAGAATTATCCTAAGTCATTTCTTATAGAGCTTATTGTTATAAAGGCGTTTGATAAGCTGACGATTGAAGGTGACCTTTGGGATAAATTACGTTCTGTTTTAGTATTTATTAAGGATAATATAGAATCAATTTCTCTTCCAGATCCGGGTAATACCAATAATGAAGTCGCTGATACATTAACAGATTATGAAAAACAAAGTCTTTCATCAGATTTTGCTTACCTGATTGAAAGAATTGATGAATCAAGCGATTTGATTAAACTTTATTTTCCAATCAATGAGAAGTTTCCTCCCGAGGAAACTTACGGCTCTAAGGGAAATTCTCGTTCTGTGCCTCCTCTTGTCAAATTTGGATAAGACATGGATCGGTTTGAACAAATAGGTTCTGCTTTAGAACAGATAGATGGAGTCGATATCTTAACTCCCTTTGAGGCCGAAGAATTTCGGCTCAAAGGGAATATAAGAATTTCGATCGAGGACGTTCAATTGGATTTCGTAGTTGAAATATTAGATTGCTATCCACTAAGTTTTCAAGGACAGGAAGCTATTCGATTTATCAATAAAGATTTGATCTCTTTCAATCACGTTAATAGTGACGGGTCAATTTGCTTACATACTCTACATAGCCCAGATATAACGCAAAAGATATCTTATGACATCGATTCTTTAAAACATTGGGTAAGAAAATATTACATTGAGAAAGACACAGATAAGCACTACGAGCATATCATTGTTCCCGTTGAATCAGGCACAGAAGGTGACGTGTTTCTGTTTACAGATGTAGACTACCTATTTAACGATGATGATTTCGGAATTTTTACTTATTCGACTATTAGCTCAAATATTGTGAAAGGAGAGCCTCAGCGGATATTACACTCAAATATTATAGTCGATTACCGAATTAAAAATAAAAAAGTCGCTACATGCAAGTGGGATACAGGTTTTGTTGATTTATATGCGAGGGAGAAGTCTGAAGGACTTTTTGTGTTTCTAAAAGAACCCCCAGTAGAAATGAGTCGTTTTGCGGTATCCGATTGGTCAGCTCTCGATGGATTCCTGCCATATTCATTCAAAGAATATTTGTATAATATACAACGAGCTTGGAAGCCGAACAATGGTAGTTATGTATCTCTTTTGTTAGGATACAGAATAGATGATATCAATATTCATTGGCAATCAATAAGGATTGATATGAACAAACCTCCTATCAAAGCTGATAGAATTCCTAAAACGAGGGTTTGGAATTACTTCAGCATACCTCAAGAAATCAAGTGGCAGCAAACTGATAATTGTTCCTATGATTTTTTCTTTGGAAGAGGCAAAATGAACGATCGATTAGCTAAAGCAAAAATTGCAGTATTAGGGGTGGGCGCGATCGGTAGCAACCTGGCAAAAACTTTGGTAAGGGGTGGTGCAACAAATTTGGCGATTATTGATCACGATATGAAAGAGGCTGGAAATATATGTAGATCGGAGTATTTGTTTGCAACTGGAGTGAATAAAAAGATTCATGAGTTGATGATGACGTTAAGGTCGATTTCTCCATTCGTTGCACTGAAATTTAATGAACAGTTATTAGATACAGCGAAACTTGGAATTGGTAACGACGAGTGGGCTAACTATCTCTGCGAAGCACTTTCTGATTTTGATCTAGTATTCGATTGTACGACGGATAATGATGTCGCATTTATGTTGAATAACCTCCCAATAAAAGCAGATGTTTTCAGCATTAGCATTACCAACCATGCCAAAGAGCTGGTTTGTGCTGTAAATCCAAATTTATATGGTGCAACAAATGCTATTTATGCTTTATTGAATAACGATATAGAAGATCTTTACAGCCCTACTGGATGTTGGAGTCCTACTTTTAAAGCGTCATACAACGATATTTCTGTACTTGTGCAATATGCTTTAAAGCAGATCAATTTAAATTATGAACGTGAAGTTAAGCAACGGTCTTTTTATCTCTCAACGGATAACAAAAATGGATTTGAAATTAAATTGCAGCAGCTGTGAAATTGGTAAATAAGGAAACCGGATTAAGGATTTTTATTGAACAGAGTTTAATAGATACGCTAGCGCGTTATGGACTTGATCAATATCCAAAAGAATTTGGAGGTGTGTTAGTCGGATATTATTCGGACGATAAAAGAACGGCGAATATCATCGACAGTATATTACCAATTGATTTTAAATCTACCGAAACAACCTTCGAAAGAGGTGTTGCAGGTCTAAAGGAGGCATTGGAGGACTATTACCATCAAAACCCTTCTTTGGTTTACATTGGAGAGTGGCATACACATCCTAATGTTGCTCCTGTTCCGAGTTATACGGATTATAATGCTATGAGAGTAATTGTAACTGCTGATAGTGTAAGTATAGATAACCCCGTCATGATTATTATCGGTCTTACAGAGAAATCAGCGGAATTTGCATTTTTCATTTATAAAGAGAATAAATTATATAAATATGAAATTATTTAGAATACTTTTGCTATTTCTGTTCACTATAACATGGTTACAGATGAGTTTAGCAAAGACTGGTCCAGAAATAAAAGCATTAGAGGAGCGGGTATCTAAGCTGGAGGGTTACAAAATAGATATTGCCACACAAGCAGATGCGCGCGCAGAAACTCTTAAAAACCAAGTTGAAAAAGACGTAAAAGATGGCTTAAAAGAGATTGAAGAATCAAAAGAGACTCTTGATTTATTAGTAAAATTGGGAATACCAATGACTATCGGCGGTTTTGCACTAGGTTATATTGCTCTACTTATTTACGCTAGAAAACTTGTCACGTCGCGAATTGCATCATTGATCGAAAAGAAAAGAGATGATATTATCCGCTTGGTAGAAACAGAAACATTCGATAATAAATTAAGGAATACCAAGAAAATTTTGGTCATAAGTGCAAACGAGGACGGAAGTGAAAAAATCGGTACATTTCTGAGTAAATTAAAATTTAAACATGTGCTTTGTAGAACTGTTGGAGGTTTTACCGAACTTCCTGATCATGATTTAATGGTTTTCAATATGCCGAATGGAGAGCTAAGTCAACAACAGGTTGATCAACTAATGGCTATGAATGATGAAGAGGATACTCATTATGTAGCCTATTCCAAAAAAAGGCTTGAATCCAACGATCGATTAAACTTTTCAAATTCGCCATTTACTCTATATCACAATATACTTTCTACATTAAAATATGCTGAGGTTGTGAAGTTAATTGAACAGGAAAATGGTTAATGAGGGTGCCGATCACTTAGTATTAAAATTCTTGCCTGTTGGGTGAAACGAACTGATTCAAAAGGAGTTTCCTACCCCTTCACGAGAATGGGAAACTCCTTGCGCTTAGCATAGGTTTAATGCCACTGACACATTGGAACTATATTTCAGCGACTTCAACAGTAATTAGTTCTGCTAGTTTCTCTACTATAATTTCCATCGATTCTTCGCTAGTGCTTAAACCATTTCTTGAACCCAATAATGGACTAACATCTCTTAGGTCCTCGAACGTTGTGTTATGGATAATTGGTACAAGTTGATCTCTAGCGAGTAAAGCAGAAAGCTCTTTATCTGCGACACCCTCACTTTGGACCCTTTTCAAAAAATTAGGCGTAACCAAAACAATTCCAATTTTTGATTTTACCAAGCCTTTATCAATTTCTCGAAGGAAATTTGTTCCTAATGGTATATCGTTTTCACTAAACCAGACTGATACTCCTTTAGATTTAAGTAAGTCACATAAATCTTTAGCTGATTCTTTCCTGTCATCCCAAGCGTGGCAGAGAAAAATGTCTCTAAGATCGGTTTTTTTTGCTCGTTGTTCTACAATTTCTCTAACTGGAGTTAAAGTTTTTATTTCTGCAGGAGTATAATAGATTAATGAGCCTGACTTCGACCATCTTGTTTTTTGTGTTCGCCCTTTACTACTGTTATAATTTCCGGATGATGAACTACGTATAGGATTAGAATAAGTATCGTTGTATGATGAGTACGAATAGGGACTGTAACTACGGTAGCGACTGCTACATGCGGGGCAAGCAGCTGCTCCACTCGCTGTGCGATGACCATATCTTGGTGCTGTGCATCTTGACATATTATTGTATTTATAATTAGTTTTATTTGTTAAATATTGTTAATAAATTCTTTTTTTATTAGAATGCTTCTTATCTTCGCAGACTGTTTGAGGCAATGATTTAGAATAATTCTAAACTTGAACGCTGTAAGCCTTGTTTAGAGTGTTAAGGTTTTAGTTGTTTTATCTATATCATATAAGTCTCCTTTTTTATAGTTTTCAAACTGTACTTTTATCAATTATATTGCCGTTTGTGATTTTCGGTAATTATTTGTATATACCATGACATTTGCTGTCATATTGTCTTTGATTTTATGGCAGTATTTGGTTTTTGTCTGTTTTTTTCGTTACACTTTTTTGTAATTCATAAAAGCAGTGAAGATAGTAGGGCTTATCTCAAATCTCAAAAAATTGTACCTTTAACCCTATGAACGCATTATCACACTTACCCCAACACAAACAGGACGAATTAGCTGAAATCGTGAAGATCATCTGTGAAGTAGCAAATCCGGCTAAGGTTATCTTATTTGGCAGTCACACATCTGATAAGTGGGTAGAAGATGAGTACGAGGAAAGGGGTGCGACTTATTCATACATCAGTGATTACGATATTTTGGTTGTGATATCTGATGGCGACAAAGATAGAGAGCATGATATTGCTAGCAAGATAGAAAACAGAACGCTGAAATATAAAAATGATGTAAGTCCGATTGTACATAGCTTTAACTATGTGAACAAAGGATTAGAGATGGGACAGTACTTCTTTAGGGATATCATCAAAGAAGGGATTGTTCTTTTTGATTCAGGAGAATTTATCTTTTCAGACTCTAAGCCTTTGAGTAGAGATGAAGAGAAGGAAGTTGCACTTCGAAGCTATGAGAAATGGGTTAAGAGCGGTTCTCGCTTTTTGAAAATTACAAAGAACTCTTTGAACGTAGCGTTGGAAGATGGAGATCCTCTGAATGAAATAATCTTTAACTTAAATCAAGCAGCCGAGAAACTTTATGGCGGACTGCTATTAGTGTATACCGGATACAAGCCCAAAACTCATAAATTAAAAGTATATAGGAAATACTCGAAGCATATTGATGAAAACCTAAATCAAATCTTTAAATATCCTATTGATGATAGTGAAGAATATAGATTGTTTGATGTTCTGAATAAGGCTTATTTGGATGCCCGTTATCAGGATGATTATTATATCGATCCTGAGGATTTGAAAAAATTAATAGGTAAAGTTGGTAAACTTGAAGATGTGGTTACAAGACTATGTAACGAACGTATCACGCAGCTTTAAAGAAGCTAGGATTTTCTGTCTTTTCTCAATGGCAAATGTTTGGGAATTCTGATCTTGAAGTCAAATATTTCCGTGGGTTGAGTTTCTAGGGCTTTACATACCGCGATAAAGCCACTTACTGACATGTTGTTACTTCCGCGTACGATTCGATAAACTTGGCTATAACTAAATCCAGTGCGATCTTGGATATCCTCAAGGGTAATTTCTTTTTTATTTGAAATAGCCCAAAGTCTTTCCCTAATAATTTCTAAATTTTCCTTGTCTATGTACTGTTCAGCCATAAACAAATAGACCTTTAAAATAGTAAATTTATTATACCAAATTTGGAATAATTACATTGTTTTTCTTATATTTGTATTATCATTCATTGGTAACAGCGTGAGAAACTGAAAACCAAGACGAATGAACATTATAAGCTTAAAAGAATACAGGAAATATTTAGATAGGGCCTCCCTTATTTATTTAAGGATATGGTCGCGTAGTTTCTCACGCTCAACCAATGAGCAAGGGAGGTTCCTTTTCTATCTATCATATATCAAGAGGACATTTTTTAAGGATCCATTGATTCTAAAAAAATGCCCTCCAGAATAGCTTTTATAGGTTGAGAATTACTTTGGGGATATGTTACATATCTAACCAAGGACTCATCCATATATCGGCTTCCGATTTTTACTAGTGTGCGTAGCGACCATTATGTTATTGACCTTGTTATAGAAATTTTTCACCGCACTAGAAGTACAGATAATTTTATTTTTTATTCGGTGGTTTGAGCTTGTCTCGGACTCGGTATTGTTTAATAAACAATTCAACAGAGGGATAGAAGCTGCTTGAACCACCATTAATACCTTAAAAAATGATAAATTTTTATAGGGGTGGAAGGGTACTTTCTATTCTATCAAATCTAAATTATTTTAAATATACGCAGGTATCGAAGCACTTACTGCTCTTGATTGCAACTTTAGTTTTTCAATGTTTATATTTTTCTTTTAAGGCATTGAAGAATACATCAATGCTCCTGACATGCATTGCTGTATTTCATATGTTTAGTTTATCAGCTCAGACGCCCCGCAAGGACAGTGGGGCCGATGGGTTGAAACAGGAACTATTACGTGGTACCGTGGTATCATCCCTCGATAGGGAACCTTTAGCCGGCGTATCGGTACGCATATCAGGCGAAAAAGGTAACGCCAAAACTGATAAAAATGGGAATTTTACAATTCCGGTTTCAAGCCGTAAAGGAGCAGTAGCACTTTCTCATATCGGCTATAACGACCAATTAGTCGATTATCAAGTAGATATCAAGCTTAATATCACCCTTTTTCTCAAAGAGAATACGCTGGATGAGGTGGAAGTGGTGAGCACCGGATTACAGCAGATTCCCAAGGAAAGGGCTGCGGGAAGCTTTGAATTCGTAGATAACAAGCTGTTGAATCGCAAGGTATCCATGGATTTTATATCGAGGTTGGAAGATGTAGTGCCCAGTATCTCGACGGTAAAAATGCTCGATGAGAACCGGGGTAAATTTCCCAATATCAATGTCAGGGGGCGGAGCTCAATCAGCTCTAACATCTGGCCTCTGATCGTAGTAGACGGATTTCCTTATAGCGGTAATTTCAATAACATCAACCCCAATGATATCGAAAATATCTCCATATTAAAAGATGCTTCTGCCTCATCCATTTGGGGTGCCCAGTCGGGAAATGGTGTGATTATCATCACAACCAAGAAAGCAAAACGAAATGAACCTTTTAGGGTATCTGTCAATGCAAATACCACCGTTGAAAATAAACCTGACCTCTACTATTTCCCGCAGATGAGTACCTCGGATTTCATTGATGTGGAGCTGATGCTTTTTGAAAAGGGATTTTACAACAGCCGTATGTATGACCGGATGTATACAATGACGCCTGTGGTGCAACTGCTCAAAGATCGTCAGGAAGGCAAATTGACGGATGCTCAGCTGACCGATAAAATAAATGCGCTGCGGGCGATAGATATGCGGGATGATTTTTCCAAGTACATCTATCGCAAAGCCGTAAAACAGCAGTATAATGTGCAGTTGGCAGGTGGTGGACAAAAACTGAGCAATATTTTCTCGGCAGGTTTTGATAAAAACCGAGGGGCGGTGGTTACCAATTCGTCCGATAGACTTTCTTTCCGTAACCAGACGGCGTACAAACCCATAGATCGCTTGGAGCTCAACCTGAGTACACAGTACACACAGTATACCACCAAGGATGCTATGGTGCCGATCAAATACAATGAAATGGGAGCTGGCTATGGCAACTATCCCTATATGCGCCTGGCAGATGAAAACGGTAATCCACTAGAGGTAGAGACTGTGGGACTGAGCCGCGACTTTAGGGATACCGTGGCTGGCGGAAGACTGCTCGACTGGAATTACAGGCCGCTTGCCGAACTGTACGAAACACAGATCAAGGATAATACAAAGGAGATCATGTTTTCATTTGGAGCAAACTATCAGATACTGCCCGAGCTAAGGCTTTCGCTGCTCTATAATTTTAGAAAAGCGGATACCAAACAAGAAAATTGGCGGGGGATTGGTAGTATGCACCAACGCGATGAGATCAACTATTTCGCATCATGGGACAAGCAGTCCGTCACATGGAACTATCCGGTCGGCGACTACCTCTATATCTTAAATGGTAGCAGCGATGCACAGCAGGGGAGGGTACAGCTGGACTACAACCGTAAATTTACGGACGCCCACGAAGTTAATGTATTGCTGGGCGGCGAGATCCGTCAAGATCATTCGACAGCCCACTCATCGGTATTCTTTGGCTATGACCCTACGACGCTGTCCTATCAGGAAGCGGACCTTGTGCATGATCACCCTTATCTTAATGGGATCCTGGGTGTCCGTAAAATCAATAATTACCCACAGTTAGCTGAGGTAACCAATCGCTTTACATCTTACTTTGCCAATGCTTCTTATACCTTTAAACAACGGTATATCTTTAATTCCAGCATGCGCAAGGATGCCTCCAACCTGTTTGGCGTCAGTGCCAATGATCGGGGCAAGCCATTTTGGTCCATAGGTGCCGCGTGGTTACTTTCCAATGAAAGCTTTATGACCGATGGTCCCTTTTCTACACTCAGGTTGCGCATGACCTATGGTAAAAATGGGAATGTAAACAATGCCACATCGGCTTATCCGATTATGCTACGGTCTACCCAAAATCACTTTTTGACGGGATTGCCCCAGGCAAGTATGCAAAGCCCGCCAAATCCCGATCTGAGATGGGAGACGGTGGGGATGTTTAACTTAGGGATGGATTTTAGTCTTAAGGGTGGCCGCCTGAGCGGTTCGGCAGAATTTTATATCAAAACGCCAAAAGATCTGATTTCGGCTACGCAGATAGACCCGACTACAGGTTTTGCATCGCTTAATGTGAACAGTGCCAATCTCAAAGCCAAAGGGATAGATCTTTCTATCCATTCAGTCAATATCAGTGCTACAGATTTTTCGTGGCGTTCGGATCTTGCTTTTTCCTATAACCGCACCAAGGTGACAAAATCGTATCTGGCCGATCAGCTTGGGCGCTACTACCGCTCGGGGGCGTATTCTATGAATGTCACACCGATCGAAGGGGCTGACCTCAATAGCATCATCAGTTACAAATGGGCGGGGCTGGATCCACAGACGGGCAAGCCGCGGGGCTATGAAAACGGAGAGATTTCCACCAATTATACGTCCATCGTAAATGGTACATTGCTGGCAGATATGCAGAATTCAGGTTCGGCATTGCCGCTTTACTTTGGATCATTGCGGAATAGCTTTACATACAAAAACTGGGACTGTTCGTTCAATATAAGCTTTCAGTTGGGGCACAAGTTTATGCGCAAGTCTATTAACTATTCCACCTTGGTGGCCAACAATGTAGGGCATGCTGACTATGCCAGGCGATGGCAGAAACCCGGGGACGAAAAAATAACGGATGTACCTGTGTTTACCTATCCGGCCAATGCGCAGGAGGCGAATTTCTATATGTATTCTGCCGCCCTGGTGTCGCCGGCAGATCAGATCAAATGGCGCGATATTCAGATCGGCTATTCACCCAAAAACCGCTGGCTAAAAGATCTGCGGGTGTATGCCTACGCGGCCAATATCATGTCCATATGGCGGGCAAACAAATTGGGAATAGACCCGGAATTTGGGAATAATCCACCCGACCCCTTTGCCGGATCATTAGGACTTAGTTTTTCTTTTTAACACGATTATATGAAAACTTATATCATACTTACCATAGGCCTATTAATGGCCTCCTGCTCAGATTTTCTAGAGCTCAAGCCTGATCGGAAAATGGACATTCCGAGTACGCTTGCTGACTGCGAACTCTTGTTGAATGAATATGCTGTACTTAACAGCAGTTTTGCAGCAGCAAATCTAATCGCAGGGGAAGAGTTTTACCTGAATGGCGAAGACTGGAGTTCCATATCGGATCCGGATGAGCGCAATGCCTACATCTGGTCGGATGAGCCCACGATCAATGCCGCTGCATGGCAAGGGCCCTATAAGGCGGTTTTCTATGCAAACCAGATATTAAGTGTAGTGGAAGCACTTTCGGCGCAGGAGAAGGAGAGTCAGCAAGCAAAGGAGATTGTGGGTAACGCTCATTTCTTTCGGGCTTTTGCCTATCAGCAGTTGCTCGAGCTCTATTGTCTGCCCTTTAATAAAAATACGGCTGCTGCGGAACTGGGGCTACCCCTGAAATTTACACCGGATCTTGAGTTGCCCAAGGGAAGGGCAAGCCTATTGGATACCTATCAGCAGATTGTGTCGGACTATCAGATGGCCGCAGATAAGCTGCCGCTAACGGCTATTGCTCGGAGCAGACCCAATAAAACGGCTGCCTATGCCGGACTGGCACGACTGTATCTTGATATGCAGGACTACGCGGGTGCTTTTCGCTATGCAGATTCTGCATGGAAAGCACAGCCAAATTTGTTAGACTACAATACACTGGATATATACGATGAAATGAGTATCCCCAAGAACAATGCGGAGATCATATTTACGGCGCAAACATTTTATTCGGAAACATTAACACCTTATGCCGCACGGATAAATCCGGACTTGATGGCGCTTTATGCGAATCATGATCTGCGTAAACTGATCTACTTTCAATACAATGATTTTGATCCCGGAACCTATGGTTACAAGACCAATTACGACCAGAGCGCTATTGGAGCATTCATAGGCTTTACTTCCAGTGAGATGTTACTGATCCGTGCGGAGGCTGCAGCCCGGTTGAGCAAAAACATGGATGCTCTGGCTGATATCAACCTGCTGCGTAAGAACAGGTTCGCAAATGGAAAATTCGTGCCCGTCGATTGGGGGAATGATATGCTGCTATCCGAGATATTGAAAGAACGACGACGCGAATTGGTATTTAGGGGAAGACGCTGGGCCGACACGAAACGATTGAATCAAACAGGTGTAACACAGGTCGTTCCTCGGCGCGAGGTCAATGGGACGAATTATCAGCTTGTGGTCGGCAGTCCTAAATATGCTTTTTTAATCCCCCGTGCAGTAGTAGACCTAAATCCAACAATTGAACAGAACAAACGATAATATATACAAATAGAAAGATGAGAAAATTAATAATGACATTAGGTTTATTGATAGCCTTTCAGATTAGCTTTGGTCAACATAATGCAAATGTAGATTTAAGTAACCAGTTGAAAATTAGCGCTGCGGTACCGGATATGCCTGCCATGGAAATACTGAATTTCTCAGGGACAAAGGTCGACCTGGATGACTATAAAGACAAGGTATTGATCCTGGATTTTTGGGATACCAGCTGTGCTACCTGTATCCAGCTGATGCCCCATGTCAAGGAAGTGCAAAAGGAAGTGGGGGACAAAGCCCAGATCTTTGCGGTGACTTGGCAGTCCAAAGAGCTGATCACGGAATTTTATAAAAAGAATAAATACCTCAAAGAGAAAAATGCGTATTTGCCCACCATTGTGTCGGACTCGCTATTAAAAAAATATTTTCCGTATCAGGGGGTACCACACACGGTGTTTATTTATATGGGTAAGGTAAAAGCTATTACCTATCCGGATTATATCAAATCAAAGTTTATCGATGAACTTATTGCGAACGAAAAATTGGATATCCCGGTAAAGGACGATTTTAATACCAAGACAGTGATACATGATTCGGCCGATGCTAACCTGAAGGGAAAGGTCCTGATCACAGGATATCGAGACGATCTGCAGTTTAAGGGCGGACTACCAATCGAAAAGGATTCGGTAACGGGCATGTATGTGACGAGCTTGATCAATACCAGTATTTTTAATGCCTTTAAGCGGCTATATAATTTCATTGACCCGCCAAATTTTCTCTGGATTCCGGGTAGAGTAGAATGGAACGTGAAGGATCCATCCATGTATGAGTATCAGTCTAACACGATCGGACCAAGGATATGGGATACGAAATATGCGATCTGCTATCAACGTTTTAGTCAGGATACTTTGTCTAAAAAGGAGATGGCAAAATTGGTGATGAACGACCTTGTTTCATTTCTGGGGGTAAGTGCATCTATTGAAAAGAAAGAAAAAGACGTAATCATTATTAGAAAGACCGATAAATCACAGGAAAATGCTGTTAAGCCAACGGATGGTCGGCGAGTGGAAGGTGCAGATAATCTTGCTTTTTTACTCGATGTAAGCGAACTCTATCCACCAGCATTTGATGAATCGGGCTTTAAAGAAATTATAGAGATCCCAGATTATAGCTCCTTGGAAAAACTAAATGAACAGATACTTTATTACGGCTTGGAAGCAGTCCGTGAAAAGAAGGTGATCGAGGTTATGATCATTAAGGAAAGAGGGCATTAATCAAGGATAATTCCTACCCTTGATTGATTTTCGGAATAATTAAGGAATCGACCGTAAGTGAACATTTGCCGTATTCATTTGCGTATTGAGTGCATGAGTCATTTCATTCCTCAGTGGAGTGGTGAATACAGGCTTATTGTTTGCATTTGCACTTGTCTGAATTGCGCAGATGTATCCAACACCCGTACAGGACGGTTTACCCGTTATAATCCAGTCGTTGGGATCTGCAGGATCACCACCAGTTACTAATTGAAACCAAGGCATAATTTTTAGATTTAAAAGTGAAACATTTGATTTTCAGAAAGGGCGCCTTATGAGCGCCCTTTGAAATAAGGTGCAATACCTTATTTACGGATTTGTTCTTAACTGAACGTTTGTGCTACTGGAGTTTGTATTCAACGCTGTAATCATCTCGTTCCTTAGGGAAGTAGTGAATACAGGCTTGTTGTTTACATCTGGACTTGTCTGAATTGCACAGATATGATTCGCACCACTACAGCCGGGTGAAGTCACTTGATTGTAGTCGTTTGGATCTGTTGCATCTCCATTAGCAAGTAATTGAAACCATGCCATAATTGTATGATTTAAATTGCCTAACTTAGATTTATGAATTGATCACAATGTCGCTGTTCATATCGGTCAAAAAAGTTGGACAGCACATTGGCCCCGAGTCCGCACATAGCGAATTCTTTGGTCTGGCGCTGGGACTCCTTATTCTGCCAGACCAATCCTTCCTCTACCGCCTATGCGGGAAAGTCGTATATCTACGGCCGTGTCGATCTCTGACCGGCCCGGCACAACAACAATTTCCCAGCGGGATTCGATGATCCCCTGCCATGACCCTGACATTCTCCTGCAGCAATGCTGGATGGCCCTGCTTCGGATTGCTCACCGTCGAGCAGATCGGGCTCATCTCCGAGATATGCCTGTTGGTCTGTCCTTTGCCGTTTGACTGTTGTTGCTTCATTACTGTAATTTAATGCTCTGTATTTTTTCTTCTTTCGTTAATTCAAAGATATTACAGAGGTTTTGGCCGAAACGAGGACACCAAGTGGCCTAAAAATCACTTTCGTCGTACATATAGTCGTTTTGCCCGCCGGATAGTTCGCACGGACATATGTAATAACCGGGCCTGCTGGGTTTGTGTAAGTGCATGGCAGAGTTGCGGCAAATGATCCGCAAAATAGAAATAACGATCTGTGGATATAAGCAATGAATCCATTACCCGGAGATGGTCAAGCTGGTATTTTTTCTTATTGACTATTAAATCAATTAGCGTATCAATCGCCTTTTCTTGGTTACGATAGGGCGCTATTGCTTTGTAGGGAATCTTTAAGACTAACCCCGATTTTAAACAAACTATATCACCCAAAGCTGGACTTCTGCTAAAAAAATGCATCGTCGTAAAAAATCCCACATGGGGTAGGGCAACGGTCATAATCAGTCGCTGGTCCCGATCAGGGCAATAACGCTCTTTTGCCAATATGCCTACTAATACAATGTAGAGCGCGGATTGCATATGCGGCATTTCCGATAGGATCTGACCTCTTTTCATCGGTATAATCTCTCCATTTTCCAATAGCCAGCGCTTATGGAAATCTTCAAGGTCGGGATGTAATTTTTCCCAATAGCTGTAAAATGTCACAAGCGACTCGTTTCCTGAATAGTATGTTCCCATTTGGTTAAATCGTTATTTTAATATGGCATAGCATATTCAATAGTACGCCATTGCTCATAAGATTTATATATGTTTTCGGCATTCAACTAGAAATGAATTTCGAATAAAGTAAATTTAGGTCCTAAGAGGTTCATTCAAAAGGTAATTGTTTTACTTGACAGTCTGCGTTTAGGTAAATATATTACCTATGTTGGGCCTGTTTAAAATAATATATTTACAGCCAATTATTTGACTGATTATGATTGAAACGAAAGGTAAACCTAGGTGGTATGATTATGTTATTTGCATTGTCACCGGTATTTTTGTGGTGGCTATCTGTAATTTTGCGGCCTATATCCCTGCGCTCCGGTCTTTACCCGAGCAGCTTTATGATAAAATGATTGTAGATCGGATTAACTGGTCTCTATCGTCGGCAACTTTTTATGTGTTTTGGTTTTCTGTTGTTATGCTCGTAGTGCAATCAGATTTTAAATATAGACCTCCCCATAATCTGGTATTATGGTCGGTCTTACCTCTCACGTTAACCAACTTACTTTTCGGATATGCCATCTTTAATGCAAGACGGAATAGCAGCGCACTGGACGAAGCTTTAGATGTAGTGCCTATGTCGAGGGACGAATCAGAAATCCTGGCCTTTTATCAACAGGCCGATTTAAAATATTACTTATCCGCAGTAATAATTGGCTATTTGGTATTGATCTTCTTCAAAGGATATCAAAAACGAATGCTTGCAATTTTGAGTGCTGAGTCTAAAAATCCAACTAAAAAAACTAGGTCAAAAGATGTTGAAGAAAAAAGGTTATTAGACGAAGCACAAAAGCTTGCCAATACATTTGCTGATACAGACAAAATTAAATCTACTGATCCAGATAGCGAGGTTTTAGATGTGGACTTTTTCGCGTTTATATATGGGGAAGGTTTTGATTATGTTATCATTAACGAAGGTTATGCGATCCCTTTTGCAGCTGATGACGATGAACCAATTGATACTATTTTTGAAGGAATTTTTATACAGATCAACAGCACGCTGTATATTCGTGCTGACCATATTATGTTATTTGATCTGGAAAAGCACTATATTATTATATCTCCTGCCCTCGAAGAGCTGTTTGAAAAGATCAACAGAAAAAGTGTTCAAAGTAAACTTTATTCTTACCGCTGTCAGCATAAGCCTGCAAGCTATTACCAGATAGAACCTACGCTGGTAGACAAAATAAAAAGTACATTCAAAATGGATTAGCAAAAGATTAACCTTTTTAGTTGCTTATCGGTAAAAATTTTACCGTTAGATAAACCGTTTGGTAAAATAACTGTTTCATGTCGAGTTTTATTTTTAATTAATTAAGGTTTGTAATATATTTAAAGTTTATTATTTTAAATAATTAACTTTAGCGTTATCCAATTTATGCAGCCCGATATTGATATACAACTTGCCCTGTTTCAGATTATCGAAGAAAAAATAAAAGATCCTGAACGAACGACAGCGGAAATGATGGAATTGCTTTGCGTCGAAAAACGTTCGCTGCGCAATCGGCAAAGGGGGACTACATATTTGACTGGTCCCGAATTTTACCGGCTTGCCCGCCATTTCGATATCCGTTTGTACGATATCGAACTACAGCTGCAACAGCAAGCCGCAGCAGAAGGCAGACTTGAAAAATCACCGGGCCGGGCACCACAAACTGTATTGTCAATCGACTCCAATTATATGCCCTTATTGCGCCTCGAATTCACGGACCTTCAACAATATATCGACGCGCTGTGCGAGGAAATGGAGATCTTGGCCAGCAAGGATAGTCCCTGGATAAAAATGGTATGCTCCGAAGTGCCGCTATTTCATCTGGTGGGCTTTGAACAACTGGCCTTTTTTAAGATCTTTATGTACTATCATCATATTGTGGACGAAAAACTCACCTTTGAAGAGTTTCTGAGAAAAATAAAGCGCTTTGACTTATCATCACGCTTTCGAACCATATTTGAAAGCTATGCTGCCATTGACAGTGAAGAAATCTGGGATAGGCATACTTTTGAAAAACTGCTGCGGCTCATTCATGAGTGCAATGTATATGGTAAGTTTGAGCAGCAAAAGACTGTTGAAGGATTGTTGGCGGAGGTCGATGAGCTCGTGAAATACCTCAATCCCATCATTCTGGAAGGTAAAAAAATAAAAGGAGCATGGATCGAACTCTATGATTATGAATCGGTCATGCGCGAGGGGATTACACTGATAGGAGTGGGGAATAAGCCTACAAAAGCATTTTTTACCTTATTTATGCTGCAAAATGTCAGCACCACCCATACGGAAATCCTGTCCTTTCTGAAGCTGGCATTTCACGCAATTTTAAGGCGGTCTAATCTGATAGTCAAAAGCTCAAATAGGCTCAAAAGCACATTTCTCAATTTACTTTCTGAACAGGCTATGCAATACCGAAATAAAATCCTTAAAATTCATGAATAAACGTGATAATGTACCTTGTGCCGGTATGAAAATCTTCAATTATTATAAACCCGATCAATTGGTTTTCCAACAATGGAAGGGGAGGGCGATTGATCCTAAATCCCAATCTATGAATAAATTTATACATTGTGAAGGCTGTTTTGACATTTCTGCGAAGCCAAAAGAATGTCGGCAGCCCTGCTTACACGACGCATTCAGGTATCTTGTTGACAGGATCACGGATTCATCCGAGCAGATTAAAACGTTGATTCTCCGAAAACTGCCCGATCCACCGCTGGTGCTGGTGCATAGCAAAGAAGTATGCCGCTATGTGGGCATTGTTTCAAAAACACTATACCGCTGTGAAAAACAGGGCTTAATACTCCCATTCAAAAAAGACCATACCGGCAAATATTTTTTGCATGCAGATATGGTGGACTTTAAAAAGAAATATCACCACCTCCCGGATTGATTTCCCTAGAATCCGAACTTTCTATTTTCTTCTTTCGTTTTGTTTCGATTTTTTGAACAGCTTTCTTCTTTCAATTTTCGGCACTCATTCAAAGCTTCTTCGCTTCTGCTTCATACCATATTCGCAATCACTGCGATATTCCGCTACATATCCTCCACTAATTCCCTACTAAAAGAGTAGGAAAACAGTAGGGAATAAGTAGACAGGCCGGATAGAAATGCCAAACCTGATACGGGCCAATCCCGAAGCGGGATTGAAGCAACATCGGGATGATGCCTGATGGACAAGGTTACAAAGATCTTTTTGCCCCGGACAGTAAACGGACAATTGTACGCGCTGTGAATCCCTTGGAAAATAGGGCCAGGACAGCGATCGGACTATCCGATTTCCTACCTTGAATTTGCCAATTATCGATTTTATGTTTGTTGCTGTAAAGCATGATATACCGGTATAAATCAAGTTTTTACATGTGTTAAACTTTAAAAAATAATAACATGGGAACAATTAGAAAAGGTGCAAATGGTGGATTTAGCGGTAAGGCTGGATCCGTAATAGGAGCTAGCTGGAAAAGTATTGATTATATCCGTGGGCTTTCAAAAAAGAGCAACAAGCCCGCAACAGAAGAGCAACTGATACAGCAGGCGCGCTTCTATACCATTGCCAAATTTATTATGCCTATCGCACCTTTTGTGCAGGTAGGTTTTTCGCAGATCAATGCGGATACGATGACGCCGACAAATGCAGCGTTGCAGGCCAATATCAAGACTGCTGTGGTGGGTACGTACCCCAACTTTATGCTTGATTATGCTAAGGTACAAATTTCGCAGGGAAGTCTGCAGCCCGGCGGTAAGGTGAAAGCGGAGGTCGCTGCTGGAATGTTGATGATCAGCTGGACAAATAAGGCGATTGCTATTCAAAAGGGGCAATTGGACGATAATGTTTACATCTTACTCTACCATCCGGAGCTGGACGAATTCCTGACGGCTCCCGAGCCTCCAACGCGGGGCTTGGGAACGGTAGATATCGAACTGCCAGAACACTTTTTAGGCGGTAAAGGACAGCTGTGGCTCTTCTTTGCGGATCGAAAGAACAAGCGAATCAGTCGGACAAACTATTTGGGTGAGTTAGACCTGGTTTAAAAAACGATAGGTTATGGCCGGTACCAGGTACCGGTCATACTATAGTACATTGTGATGATTTAAGCTTGTATAAAAAGGGACTAATAATATATAAAATGAAAATACTAACGAAACAAAAGGAAAGAAGGGCTTTTGTTGCGAATGGAACAGAAACCGTTCGCATGAAATTCACCAAAGCAAGAAAATTTCTCAACCCAGTGAATTATATCCTACAGATGGGTTATACATCGCGAAAGAATAAAAATAGAAAGACGCCTATCGGCAGGGCGATGTCCGCAATATTACAGGGGGCCATGGTCGGTACGTACCCCAATATTGAAGTTGACCCTGCAAAAGCGAAACTGAGTGCTGGCGTGAAGACTCCTCTGAGGGTCTATTCCGTTGAGCGTCTGGGAGCAGCTATTCTGCTCGCTTGGGATCCGGTAACGGACAAGGTCAGATGCGATGAATGGGATGACAGTATTATTCTATGTGCTTATGCTATAATGCATGAACTGGCGGCGATCAATGAAGAACCAGTGCTTCGGCATCAGGGGAAACTACAAATGGAACTACCGGAAGGAATGGAAGAACTGCCGGTACATCTGTACCTGATTGTACATGATAGAGACAAAACCAATTTTTCCAATAGTCAATACTTAGGGCTATTTGAATAGCTGCTAGCCATAGAATTATAGATGAACTTATTTAAATAATCAATGAAAATAATACAAAAACAACTGGCCTCCGATATCGAGGATATCTATTGGCCGCTAACAAATAGACAGCTGCTCGGCATTGTGCTGGCTGGTCTGCTTGTATTTTTTATTTCAGCAGGTCTTTTGCTCCAGGCAATAGATCCGACTGCGGGTGTATTGGATATTGGCATATTGTCCGTACTGCTATTCGGAATTTTGGCCGGATTGCTGGCGATCTACTGCTGCTACTGGCTACAGGAAATCCTTTGGCAACCATTCAAATTCTTTCGGGAAAATTTTAGTTATCACTTTAATCAATTGACATCATGGCAACAATGCATTATCTATTTTTCGGTGTTCTTTCTGTCGCTGTTCTCTTTTTTGGCGGTATTAACAATTCTGCTATAAAGCGAGAAGTGGCAGAAGATCAACTCAGATCTATGGCTATGGGGGCCAGACCTGGGCATGCGGATCGAACAGAAAATTTTCGCGAAAACATTGTGAATATCGCTGTGCAGGAGATCGGCATGCGTGAAGCCACCGGAAATAATGATGGCAAACGTGTCGAAGAATATCTGACTTATACCGGCCTCGGAAAAGGCTATGCTTGGTGTGCGGCATTTGTCTCGTGGTGTTACGGCAAAGCAGGCCGATCGGTACCAAGCAATGCTTGGAGTCCGGCCCTATTTCCGAAGGCCCGACGTTATAGTCAGCGGCAGATACAGGGGGATGCTATCCGGCCAGCTGACCTCTTTGGGATCTACAATAGGCAGCTCGCACGCATTGACCATGTGGGCATCGTTCGAAAGATCGAGCGAAACTGGATACTGACCGTGGAGGGAAACGTGGCGAATCGGGTCGTATCCAAGCGACGCGCTGTATTGGCTATTTACGCGTTTTCAAATTGGCTGGATTGAAAGGATGGTGATTATGGAAATAAAGCGAATCAAAATTTTATGTGTCTCTATTGGGCTGCTTATCCTGATTTCCTGCAAGCTATATGATCATAAAAAGCGCAATAAACGAGAAGAAGTTGAAATAGACTGGCAGCATACCGAACGGCGTCAACGGCTGTATACTTTCCGGCAGGATACGCTTTCCCGCTTGTGGTATTTTTGGACGGATAGCAGTTATCGTTTTCATCCGGATAGTGGATTCATCGGACAACAGGGACAACTTGTTATGCTGGAATCGAAAGTGACTACACGCCTCAAAAATGGACTTTCCTCCCAAGCTAGTGAAAGGAGCTTGCAAACCGAGTTAAGGTCAAGCAGAGATAAACGCAGCACATTGACGATCCCAAATCTTTGGTTAATCACTTTTATAGGAGCGACCGTTCTTCTGCTCGGCTGGAGATTTAGAAAATTTTTCAAAACCTTCTTGCCCTGAAAATGGTTGTCCAATTACCTTAGGCATTAGATTTATTGTATTTTTTATAGGCTAGGTCGTAATTCCCTAGCCTATTTTATTGCTTTGATAAACGATCTATTTCGTCATAGTAGCGTTGATCCCACAAAAACTCCATACTAAACTTTCCTGCCGATGTCAAATGGACGGTAGCCTTGTTCCATTTGTTGCTTTCATTTGCTGTGGTAATACAGTGAAGTTCAAGAATGTCAAATGTCAGCTGGAAATCGAATTCATCCACGTTGATTTGTTTTTTATTCATAGTTAGATCCGCATACTCGCCAGTAAAACTGACCATAGTCCCAATGGTTTCTATTTTCAGCTCCGCAGAGACCCATTCTTCTCCGATGACAGCTTTTATATTATCGGCAATAGCATAGTATATTTCGTCGATTGTTTTCATCTCTTTAATAATTTGGGGCAATGTTTTGATCTCATATAAATGTAGTGATTATTCGCTGTATTACTTAAACCTATCAGGATACATCGGTTAATGAAAAATTATTCGCAAGCGCAATTGGCGGACTTGGTCGGTGCCAGCAAACAGACTATCAATGCCTTGGAGGCAGAAAAATATTGCTTGATCTCATAATTACCTAAAGTAGTCCGTTTGTCGTCGCTATAAGGCTTGAAATAGGATAGAGCTCGCACAAGTGCGTGTAGTATTCACATGAGATCTAGAAAAATTTGTATTGGTATATATCTTTTTATGTCAAAGCCGGTCAACTTTAGGATAATATAATTTCATGAAGTTGGAATAATGATTTAAATTTGAGCGGAATAAGTCAGCCAAAACGCATTACAGCATTCATATTACTATTTATAATGGAAGGTAAACAGTGTCATGTATTCAGGAGAATAACGCTCTTGATGTTAATCGTATTAAATTTTTCATGTTTCTCTCCTGATCATAAAAGTGATGCCGATGCTGGATTACAGGATACCGCATTAGTGAATAGGCTCAACTTGAAGGCTTATGCGCATTGGTCCAGTTTTCCGGATTCGACCATGATACTGGGCAGGAGAGCGCTTGCGCTGAGTGACAGCATAAGATACAGGACCGGAAAAATAGATGCATTCCGAAATCTTGGGATCGGGGCCTATGAGAAGGGGATGTACAGTGAAGCCATTGCGTATTATAATCAGGCCATATCGATTGCCACGGAGGAGGACGACCATGGCCGGAAAGCCAAAATATTAAGTAATCTGGCAATGCCTTATATTGCCCTGGGTGTCCATACCGAGGCACTCAAACAGTTAAACCTGGCTATCGAACTGGCCGATAGCTACCATTTGCCCTTGATAAAGGCGCACGCTATTCATAATATGGGAATGGTCTACCATTACCAGCACAAGGATGATAACGCTATTTTATATTATAGGGAGAGTCTCAGGCTGTACGAGTCATTGGGCGACTCCTCCCGGTCAACCTTTATTCTCGGAAATATCGGCCATCTCTATTTACATAAAAATGATCTGCAACATGCCAAAGAGCTGTATGATCAATCTTTAAACCTGGCTGAAAAAAATAAGAATTACAAAGCCATCGGAAACGCGCTCCAGTCATTGGGGTCTTTATATATGGAAAAGAAAGATTGGGATCATGCGTTGTCTTACTACCTGAAGGCCAAAGCCACCCTTGAATCCACGGGCGAGCAGACCGAATATTTGAGATTGCTGGACAATCTTGCCACATGCTATCTGCGTATGGACCATGTGGATGCGGCCATCCGTTATTCAGAATTATGTTATGAGTTGGCCAAGCAGAATAAACAGTTGTATTATATACAAAGCGCTGCGAACCGGCTTGGTACGATGCTGGAAAAAAACCAGGAACTATCCAGGGCAATTTTCTTTTATAAAGAATATAAATCCGCATCGGACTCGCTCTATAGTGCCGATAACAAAGAACAGCTGGTACGGAATGAAGAGGAATTTAAGTTTAAAAAGCAACAAAATGAGCTAGAATCCCTGTATCGTGCCAAAGTTTTGCGACGGAATTACATTTTGCTGGTGGCCACCGTGCTGATTGTTTCGTTGTTGGTCATTGCGGTTCTGTTGGTGAAAAATGTGAAAGACAAAAGGAAAGCCAACGAGGCGCTCCGCAATACAAATGAATTTATTGAAGAGCAGCATGCCTTATTGGAAGAATCGGATAATTTCAAAAAGTCTCTTTTAGCGTTGGTGACGCATGATGTGCGCGCCCCGATCAATAATTTAAACCGTATCCTCATGCTGATCAGGGATGGACTTGTGCCGCCGGAGGAAATTAAAAAATTACTTTCCTACAATAGTGAGGAATTTGATTCCACGATCAATCTAATTGAGAACTTGCTGCTCTGGGTCAATCAACATCTCCACGCATCGGATCTGGTCATAAGTGAATTTGATGTCATGGATATTTTCCGGCAGATTCATGGTATATACATAAAACGTCTGGAGGAAAAGAAAATTAAACTGCTGATGGAATGTGACGAGGGCCTGAAGGCGTTGGCTGATGCCGAGGTCGTCATGATTATTCTTCGCAATCTGGTTGACAATGCGATCAAATTCTGTAAACCGGATAATCAGATCACGTTAAGGGCGGCGGTAAACGATCAGAACAATCGTATTACGTTTAGTGTCATTGATACGGGGGTGGGGATGTCCCGACAGGTGCAGGAAAATTTATCCACTGTCACTGAACCTGTCAGCCACCGGGGAACAAAAAATGAAAAAGGGTATGGTATCGGACTGCAGCTCTGCCGTTATTATCTGGGACTAAGTCACAGTGAACTTTTAATCGAGAGCCGACAAGGGCAGGGATCCATTTTCCGATTTGAACTGGACCGCTCTACCGATGGACGACATATACAAGATATTAGATCACTTCGTGTTCCCGGGCAAATGTAATTAATTGTGTGATGGACTGGCAGTTTATCTTGGCCATCATTTTCCTTCTGTGGGCCACGACGGTGTGGGAACTCAAAAATAATTTTTCGGCTGTTTTGGCAATGCTATCTCCACGGGCGAAATATTTTAAAAGTTCAATTTCGCGCGGCGTAAATCTGACCGTGGTGGACTGATGGTTTTCAAGCAGCTTTTCAAAAAACGGATCAATAAAATGCTGATCTAAGCGGACCGAAGCAAGGCATGATTTTAAGGTGTCAAGATTGCAGGACTTACTTAAAATTCCATCGGGATTATAATTTTTCAATGTTTGAATAAGCAGTGGCGAGAGCGCGCTGGTCAAAAAAATCGTCTTCGCATTTTTATTCAACCGGTCTATTTCAGGCAAGAGGGAAAGCCCAGTTTCTTCTGATAGGTAGTAATCTAAAAAAATATAGATTTTTTGGGTACCTGATGATGCTAAAAACCGCAGGAAGTCATCCTTACGGTCAAATGATTTTACAAAATGAAAGAGGCCGTACTTTTCTAAAAGTAAGGAAAAAGATGTGGCAAATAGACCATGATCATCTAAGATAACAGCAAGTTGTGAATCATTTGTCAACATAGCGCATTTTGAGTTCAGGAATCCAAAGTTACCTATTTAATTGACATTTCTTTTTATTTACTGCTGATTTATCGTGTTGTTTTCGTAGCAAAAATTTGTTATATGGTTCTAAAAGCATAGCAAAAATTTGCTATCCGACCCCCTGTTAATTGATAATCGCATTTGTTTGTAGTTGATTTGCGGCAAATTCCCGGACATCTCTTTACGTACGGTTGAAGCATAGAATAAGTAGAAAAGTAAATAGTCTCAAATCAATGTTAATTAACATGAAATCGAAATTTAGAAGTATTGGCAGCGTGGGAATGTTGTCCTTTGCAGCCTTAGCCTGTACAACCATTTATTCCTGTAAAGAAAGCAAGGACAGTGTAGCGGCAAGCGGCAAAGCCAGCGTGAGTATTCAGTTACTCGGCGTAGAAAACCCTGTCGTCACCACCAAAAAAGCAGGTAAGGGTGGCAGCGCTGCGTCCGCCCAGACGGTGGTGATCCCCTTGACAAATTCAAGTTCTTTTGAAGCCACATTGACCAGCGAGCCGTCCGTGACAAATGGCAGCCTGTTGCGGGCATCGTCCGGTAGCCGTGCTGCGGCGACTGAAGAGCGGACACCATTGGCAGATAACATCAAGTATAAAGTCGTGGTGTACAACGCCGCAGGAGATTATGTGACCGAAAAGACCTATACCAATTCAGTCGACAATACGGCTGCGATCGCGTTGGATGCAGAACAGACCTATACTTTTGTGGCCTATTCGGTCAATAGTACCGCGACAGTTCCTGCGGTAACAGCACAGGCAGATCTTGCCAATGCAAGCTTGGACAACGTCAGTGCCGATCTGATGTATTTCAGGAAAGATCTAACGGTCCACTCAGGTGATAACAACCTCGATGTGATCCTCAAACATAAGTACAGTGAAGTCACGACCAACCTGAGCATGGCGACTGAAATGACGGGGGCCATTACCGCTCTGGGAACGACGACGATTGACCCCACACATCCAGGCGCAAATCTAAAATTGGCTGACGGTACAATTACCTACAATGGATCTACCACGACGGCTAATGTTGTATTCCCCACATTGGGTGCCGGCCTACGTACTGTCTCCAGTACACCGACACTGTTGATCCATCCGGGGGCAACCAACGGAGTCTTTAAGTTTGGATCGATTACCATTGATGGCGAAACGAAAAACAATGTATCTGTGGGAGGTTTAAACATTGTACCGGGCCAGCGGTATAACCTCAACCTGAACTTCAAAACCTGTACACAACCAGTGACTGGCGGAGCTGATCTAAACTGGACCTATCCGGCTTCGGGATCAGGTGCCATTGTCGATGGAGTGACGCGGCCAGCCGGATATGTAGTGACCAAAGAGTTAACTGCGCCCGGTGCTGATTATGGATTTGTGTTTGATATTCAGCAACTGGATAATTCCTTTAATATGGAAGTAAATGGCCAAAAATTGGCGACACAGGAGATTCAGTTTGAGGCAGGCATTGCCATTGCACCGCGTAATGTACGTTTTGCGGACGGAAGTCTTTATGGTGGAACCAATACGGAAGGAGGCACAGTGCCCCAGGTCTACAGCTTGACCGGTACTGCAGCCAATCCGGTTATCCGCGTGGTCATAAGCCGCACCGGTGAGGTATCCATGTATGGCAGCAAAAGCAATGGCGGAGCATTATATCCGTTGGAGCTGACACTGGGCTCTTTCAACACCGTGCCATGGAACTCTACATCCAATACGGTAAAAATTACGCAGATAGTACAGGGAGCGACGAAAATGGTCGGCGCCGGAAGCGGTAGAAAAAAGATTGCTTGTCCATAACTCCCGATAGAATTAAGTCCGTTAGTAAAAACAATGAAAAATTGATCATATCATGAAAAATATAGAACGAAAAATTTATATAAGTCCACGCATTGAAACAATGGAAGTAATATTGGAGCAGGGCATCGCCGCAGGTTCGGCGGCAAACACGACCAACGATCCGCAGGAATCCTGGGATAAAGCCGATGACGACAATCGACTGATCAACTGGTAATGTTGGTGTAGCGCTATGGTTCTGAAGACTGGCCCGTTATTTTGCGGGGCCAGTCTTTTTTTTAAACCACATTCAATGCTCATCGTATTGTAAGCAATAGTCGTTATGTCCGACCTTTTTACTTGGGACAAGGGGCAGTTAAAAGAGGTAAAACTGCTTGCCCGGAAAGGAGGAACCTGCAAACTCAAGTATAAGGATCAAGTGAAAACAATCCGTACACAAGTGGGGAAAAGTTATGTGTTGAAGTTTTAAAAAAATGCTAGCCCTTGACATCCGGGGGCTAGCATTTTTTTAGGTTAAGCAAAAAAATCTTATCTGATTTTATGCGCAAATAGCCCTCTTTGTTTATTGGGCTTATTGATAGGGTTGTTTTAGATCTTTTTCGAATAAGGTAAATGGATCCTGGTAAAATTTTAGGAAGTCTGCCGCACTGGCCTGCCCGGGAAAAGGGGCATAATAGTGTGTCGGACTTTCCTTATCATTGCGCCATACCAATACATAGGCCATGTTAACGCCCGCTGTTTTTAGCACTTTCAGCAATACATCGTTCCACCATTGTGGATTGGGAATGGATTCCAGACCTGTTTCGGTTAATGCGGCAATTTTACCGTTCTTTTCCGCAAAAGAACTTAAGATTTTGAGTTTATGGACCGCTGCCGGTAGATCATAATGGCCATCGCGGCCAAAATCTGCGTAATTATCCATTCCAACGATATCTACCCAGTCACTGCCCGGGTAGCGTTCCAAAAAATCCTGCTCGGAATTAAATTGACAGTCGGGCGAAAAGGCATAAATAAAGTTATGTACCTTCAATTGATCCCGGAGATAACTTACCGTAAATCGCCAGACGGCTATAAAATCTTCGCGCGAGGTATATTTTTTTCCCCACCAGAACCAGTCTCCGTCAAATTCGTGGAAAGGACGAAAAATAATAGGTATTGCTGCTCCGTCCTGTCCCTTAGCACGTTGTGCAAATGCCGCTATGGATTTTAGCAGTTTTTTATAGTGCCGGTGATGTGTGCCGCCCGGTTTAATGGCGGCCATCGCCGCTATGGATGTGGAGTCGTTCCAGTAAAAACCATCATTGGAAACCGGATTGTTAAAATGCCAGCAAATGGTCGTAATGCCACCACGGTTGTATGTATCGCTGACCTGTTGCAGGAGCAGCTGCTGATTTTCGGAAATGGCTTTGGGAGATTGACCTGAAAAACCCATAAAGTCGAAGCCGATGACAGCCGGATGCGAACCGGTGACCGATTGTACATCCGATCGGTCTTTATCGCCCTGCCATCCATGTCCGTAGGCTGTAGCATCCTGCTGGCCGAACAATACATGACTGCCAGCCCATCTTTTGAGGTTTTTATACAGCGCCTGTGTTTGTACCGTTGCATCTTTATCAATCAATTGCTGCTGCCCCCAGCTCTGCAGCCCCAGCATGAGTAAATTAACAAATAAGAGGATTCTCATGCTTTAGGGGTTAAGTGTTCTCAATTGCGCCTTGATATATTGCCCCGCCGGGGTAAGATGCTGTTTCTTCCAATGGCCATGCAGGGGAGCCATCGGTTTAAGCAAAGCGGTTGTTTCGTCCTTATCCGTCAGATTCCAGTTTGCCCAGCTGAGTTGATTGTTTTCCATCCAGTCGAGCCAGATCTTCGTCTTTTTCAGATCAAACTGGCCATTGCCGTCGGCTTCTCCTACACCCCATTCGGTAATGAACAGCGGCAATTGTTGATCGATTGCTTTCTGAGCACGGTCTCTCAGCTGCTCCTGATGATTCGGATCGCTCGCATAGAAATGAAAAGAATACGCAATGTTATTAAAGCCCTGAATCCGATCATTGGCCACACTATCCACATCTTGATCCCAATGCGGAGATCCGACGACAATGATATTGTTTTTGGCATCCTTCCGGATCGTATGGATCAGCTCCTCAGCATAGGACTTGACCACTTGCCAGGTCGTTCTTTCGGGTTCATTCCAGATCTCATAGATAAGTTGTGGATGATCCGGATACTGCTGTGCCATCCGGGTAAAGAAAGCTTTCGCCTGATTGATGTTGCGGTCGGCATGGTGGTCGTGCCAGTCTATCAGGACATAGATGCCACGCTGCAATGCCCGGTCTACAACGTTCTTGATCAGTGTGAATTGCTCTTCAGGAGATTGCAGATAGCCACCGTCCGGTTCCACGGCTAGCGCAACACGGATCAGGTTGACTTTAAAATCGTCGACCAGCCGGTCAACGACTGCTGGGGTATAGTACTTTTTGCCGCCCCATATACTCCAGGAGAAACTGATGCCTCGCAATTGGACGATCTTGTCGTGTTGGTCCACTATTTTTCCTTGTTTTATACTGAGGCTTCCATGCCTTTGTACTGCGGTCTGGGAAATTCCGCTTTTATGGAGCAGGCATAGGATCACCGCTACCGTAAAAATTTTTATATGCTTCATCATTTGTAATGGGTGCTAGGTCGCCGAATAATCGACGATTTTTACTGAGCGGCATTTGATCGGGACCAAATGCCGCTGCAATAATGATTTTGACCTGCTATTTAAAGAAAATTACGTCGTCTAAATAGAACGTTTCATCCTGTGCATCTGGTCCCTCGATCCATAGACCGAGCTGTTTGAAGGCATTGCCTTTGCTCCAGAGACCTATATCCGCGAGATCCAGGCGGACATAGGTCCATACGCCTGCCGGCACACGGATGGGGGTGGATCGATCGGCATTTCCAAAGCCCGCAGCGCGTCCATCGCTGGTAAGAAAAAGGGTATAGTCCTGCGAACCGCCTTTGATCCAGAATGAAAGGAATTTTAGGTCGGCATTCTTGGCCATGCCGTCCCCCCAGTTGGCCATGCCATTGGCAGACCAGCTTCCTTTGCCGTAAACCATTTTTGAGGATGCATTTCCCGACTTAAAGGTTGCCGTGCTAATTGTTACTGCTCCCCAGCCCCAGCCTTCAAAACCATTTTGATAGGAATCAGTAAAGAGTCTGAAAGCCTGATCAACGTTGACAAACTCCTGCGTTGTCGTAATTTCTCCGGCTTGGCTTCTGATATCGAGTTTTGTTCTGCTGACTTCTGTCTGCGGTAGGGTCACCACCAGCTGACGTTGACTTTTGCTCACGATGGTGGCCTTTGCATCCGTACCGGTCAGGGTCACCTCCGTTACATCATTTAAATAGTTGCCGCTCAGGCTAAGCTGGGTGACCGCGGGGGTAAAGTTGTAGTCTGAAACTGTGGCAACGGAAGGTAGCGGGGTGACATTGAAGGGAACCCGTAATTGCTTGTCCAACATATTGGTCAGGATGATGTCCTGCTGTCCTGCTGCCGCTGTATCCGGTACACGGAATACCAACGCATGGTCATTGTTAAAAGCTGGATTGAAGCCGGCAGGAACATTTCCCGTTTCAAAAATAATGGATTTCATACCCGCAAGCCCCTGGCCGGTCAGTACGATTACCGTACCCGGAGCACCGGATGTTACTTCCAATGGATCAGCCTGGGGATTTCCTGATGGTGACAGCTTATAGTCTTTTTTACAGGAAACAAATGCAAAGCAGGCTATTGCGAGGATGCAGACGTAGTGATATAAGGTCTTCATAATTTTTTTCATTATAATATTAAGGTTTATAAGGAACAGCGGGTTTGGCCAGCTCTGGATTGTTGACCACCTCGGTTGTCGGGATCGGAAGATATAACTTGCTTTCACTGCTGAGCGTCACGCTGAGGTGATCCACCAATGGCTTGCCCAAGGCACTATAGGTGCCTCTTTCCTGCGCTTCCACCAGCTGTTTGGCCTTCGTAAATCCTTGGCGTTGAATGTCAAACCAATAATCTCCCTCAAATGCAAATTCTACCCGTCGCTCATGTAATATATTCGCTGGGGTCAATACGGTCAGGTCGCGTGAGGTACCCAGTCCGGCGCGGTGTCTTACGTCATTGACAGCGGCCAGTGCTTTTGCATCCGTACTCTGCGCCTGATCAGCCAATACGGCCTCTGCATAGATCAGTAATACATCGGCGTAGCGCAAGATGTAGGTACAGATGCTCGTAGAGGTACCATTAACATCCTGACCGCCGCCGCCCGGACCGACCACGTATTTCAGCGCATTGGAACGGGTACCTGTTTTTATCTTCCGTGCATTGTCATTGGAGCTTGTCCATGTGGTATCATAGGTAAAGCCGTTCGGAAAGGCCGAATTTTTCCAGTCATCCCGATGAAATCCCTGCTCCATAATGGACCAGCCTTTGCGCTTATCGCCCACTTCATAGCTGTCCAATAGGTCGATTGACGGGATAATAGCGGACCATCCGGCTCCGGTGGTTTCTTTCAATAATGGCTCGGGACCTACATAGGCCTGGATAGGATTGCCTACACCGTATCCCCCTGATGCTACCCATTGTAGGGCAAAGAGGCTCTCGGAATTATTATTGGCACTCTGATCGGTAAACATCTTCCCATAATCGGGATATAGGCTGTATTTTTTAGCGTTGATGACCGTTTCCGCCTTCTTTCGCGCATTTTCGTAGTCTTTTAAGTAGAGATACATTTTGGCCATCATGCCCGTAGCCGATAGCTTGGTCACTCGTCCAGGAGTATCGTTATCTTTCAGGTTGGCCTCTGCAAAAGCCATATCATCCAATGCAAACTTAATGACATCGGCTTGCAGATACCGTGGTGTATTAAAGTTGCCCGTCGTGGCCATTGCGACCGGGTCGGTGACGATGGGAACATCCTTAAAGACCCGGGCTAGATAAAAATATGCGACCGCCCGGATAAACTTTGCCTCCGCAATTCCCTGCGTTAGATAGGAGGGATCACCGCCTTTGCTCATTTTTTCTTCAAAGGTGTTGATCAGCACAGTAGCGTTTCCTGCTACTTTATAAAATGAATACCAGGAACGGCTCACCTGTTCGTCGGTTCCGGATACCGTAAAATTCAAGAAGGTGTTGTAAACGGGATCACCGGTGTACATATTGCCCGACAGCACCTCGCCGATGGCATGGAAGGCTTTATCCTGGTAATCATACCATACGGTATTGTACAGATAGCCGGTTGCGCCCCTTACTTCGGCATCGGAATTATAATAGGTATCCAACGTTGGATTATTCTGTGAAGGCCTGTCCAGAAAACTTTTTTTACAGGATCCCAAAAACAATAGGCCGCCAACTATTGTGTATATCAGTTTTGTCTTCATAATGTCTTGTTCAATGGTTTAAAAAGTTATATTAGCACCGATCGTAAAGGTTCTCGGATTGGGATAATTGCCCAGGTCAATATTCTGCATCAGCGCGTCATTGTTGTAGGAACCTAATTCTGGATCGTATCCACTGTATTTTGTAAAGGTGTAGATATTCTGTCCTGAGATATAAATCCGTGCGGCCTGCATTTTGATTCTGTTGATCCAGGCTGCGGGCAAATTATAGCCGAGGGTAATATTTTGTATCCGTAGGTATGAGCCATCTTCGACAAAACGGCTTGACACACGTTTATTATCTTGATGCCACTGATTGTATCGGGGTACAGTACCATTGGTATTGAACAATTCGGAATAGCGATCTGTCAATGAGGTCTGCAATTGATTCCAGTATACATTGACCGGTGTTTCCAATGATCTCTTGGTATAATTTAGGATATCATTACCTTGAGATCCTTGCAGGAATACAGATAAGTCAAATCCTTTATATTTGAACGAGTTGGTTAATCCGAATGTAAAGTTTGGATTAGGATCTCCTATATAGGTCATGTCTCCATCATTGATGACATTATTCCCGTCGAGATCGCGATATTTGACATCGCCCAGCCATAAGCCTTTTGAACCAATAGCTTGGCCTTGATTCGCATGGTTGTGAAGATCATCTTCAGAAGTAAACAAACCGTCCGAAATAAACCCATAAAAGCGGCCAATAGGTCCTCCCGGAACGGTACGGGTCAGGATAACGGCATTGCTATATTCCGTATAACGCATCAGGTCGGCCTGGTCGCTGTTTAGTTTGTCCAGACGATTTTTATAATGGGATAGCACAAGGTTTGTTTTCCATGTGAAGCCATTTTTATTGATATTGGTAGAAGATATACCGATGTCAAATCCGGTATTTGTCATCCGGCCTGCATTGACATTGGGCGATTTGATGTCATTCCATTCCGTCCCTATGCCTGTATATTTGGGCAGTCGAGTTGCCATAAGCATGTCAGAGGTGATCTTTTTATAGATATCGAAGGTGACATCCAGACGTCCATTGAGGAAACCGGCATCAAATCCACCGTTGTAGGTGGTGACAGATTCCCAGCCGAGTGCCGGATTGCCGACATTGTCGGGTACGCCGCCCGCGCCAAAGGGGCCGGTGGCGAATAGACGGATATTGGTTGCATAGCTTGCCCCGCCGACATTTGAACTGCCCACAGCTCCGACTCCGGCACGTACTTTCAGGTAATTCAATACCTTGAGATTTTTGGCAAACTTTTCATTTGTAACCGTCCATCCCACGGAGGCCGCAGGGAAGTAGCCTAGCTTACGGTCCGGTCCAAAGTTGGAGGAGCCGTCACGTCTCAGTGAGAGGTTAACAGAGTAGCGGTTGTCATAGGCGTAACCGGCCCGCACGAAATAGGACTCCATGGCCCAGTCTCCTTTGCCTCCTTCGATGACCTGGTTTTCCTGTTCGCCTGCTGCAATAGACGGTATATTCAGGGCCAGATTTTGCCGTGAAGCCAATATATTGTCATAATAGGAGGCCTGGGCTTCATGTCCGATCTGTGCATTGATGTTATGTTGACCAAATGACTGGTTGTAATTCAGGTAATTCCTTAATGCCCAGTAGTAGCTGGGATTGCGTTGTTCGACGATTTTACTTGGCGCGAGTATTGTCGTTCCGCCCGAGGAAAGGGAGGGCTGGAAGGACATGTTATTATCATTTGTAACGTCATAGTTGATCTCATTTCGCATGGTTAAAAACTTGGTGAAAATCAACTCTCCGTAGACACTTCCAAAGGCTTTGAACTGATCGCCTGT
The DNA here is from genome assembly GCF_011064245.1 of Sphingobacterium sp. DR205. Classification (NCBI taxonomy): domain Bacteria; kingdom Pseudomonadati; phylum Bacteroidota; class Sphingobacteriia; order Sphingobacteriales; family Sphingobacteriaceae; genus Sphingobacterium; species Sphingobacterium sp. DR205. The sequence goes on from NZ_CP049333.1 coordinate 1,924,015, forward strand.
ATTTTGACGCAGCTGCGCCAATGCCACAGGATTGACGGGGTTGCCAAAAGCATAGCCTCCTATGGATACCGGTGGTGCAAAATCGCCGTTCAGTCCAAAGACCGGGGCGGCTGGACTATTGAAAGCGGCAACGTTGACGATGGCATCAGATCCGTTGGTCAATGTGGTTTTTTGATTGGTGCGGGCGGTACTGCTGCTGATACCGACCTTCAGCCAGCTTTTGATCTGGTGGTCAAGGTTAAACCGCAGGGACAACCTGTCAAATCCGGAGTTGATGATCGTACCGTCCTGTTTAAAGTAATTTAAACCCAAATAATAGGTCGTCTTTTCACTTCCTCCCGAAAAACTTAATTGATGATTCTGCATCTTGCCTTTCTGAAAGATGGCATCTTGCCAGTTGGTTCCTTCGCCCAGGACTTCCGGACGCTGATATTCTCCGATAGGTACATAGGGATTTCCGGTAACGGTACTGATTTCCTGCAATACCTGATTGTTATACTGTGCAAACTGGCTTAAGTTCATCAGATCAAGGCGGGTAGGGACTTTTGATTCGCCATAATACATATCATAGCTTACTTTTCCTTCACCGGCTTTTCCGCGTTTTGTGGTAATCAGTACTACGCCATTGGCGCCACGTGAACCATAGATGGCCTGCGCGGAAGCATCCTTGAGGATATCTATTTTTTCAATATCATTGGGGTTAATCCCTGCAATTCCGCTTTGGGAGGTAGATCCGGCCATTCCGCCAAGTTTATCCTGTGCAATGGAGCTCTTTCCGGTAGGGACAATAATACCGTCTATCACATAGAGCGGTTCGTTTCCATTGATGGAAGTCAGTCCCCTTACGCGTACGGATATTCCTCCGCCGGGCTGGCCACCATTAGCCGACACACTTACCCCGGCGACTTTCCCCTGCAGCATTTGATCGGCGCCAGCAACTGGCAGGTCCTTTATGGCTTCTGCACTTACGGATGAGATCGAAGAGGTGACGTCGGCACGCCTCATGGTACCGTAGCCCACGACGACGACATCTTCTAGCTGCGTAGCAGCAGCAGTCAGGGTGACATTGACCAATGCCTGATTTCCGACAGGTACTTGCGATGTCTGCATACCGATATAGGAGAATATCAGTACGTCTGTGGGAGCAGCATTGATCTGATAATGACCGAAGCGATCGGTCACAGCGGTGGCCGTCCCGTCTTTTACTTTGACCGACACGCCGGACAATACCAAACCTGCCTCATTCTTGACGATGCCATCCACTTTTTTATTTGCAACCTGCGCCGTTAACAAGGCAGGCGCACTCACAAGCCAGACCAGACCGATCGGCTTAGATAATAACTTTGAGATCATATAAAATTGGTTATTTAAATTTTTGATAAAATAATTGGCGTACAGATCTGATCATGTACAATACTGTTTACGTTTTTTTCCCATTCACACTATAATTAGTTATGCCTTAAGCTGCCCGACCGGACGCCAGACTGTCAATAGGCAATATTAGACTTAAATGTGAAAAATGTAATTATCACTGCGTGCCAAAAGCATATCAGCGAATGCCAAAAAGCTAATTATTTTGCTTTTCAGCCCATTCAAGGTAGTTTTTGGGACTCATCCCAAAATATTTGGAAAATGACCTGCTAAAATTTGAGGGTTCTGAGAAACCGACCAAATAAGCGATTTCGGCAATGGTATAGTTGCCTGTGAGGAGCATATTGCGCGCATGTTTGAGACTGATGCTCACTATGTATTCCTGTACGCCCTGATTTGTCAGGGCTTTTATCTTGCGGTATAGCTGACGTCTGCTCATATGCAGCAGCTCAGCTAACAGCTCAATATTAAATTCTTTATTGTTCAGGTTTTCTTCCACCAGATGTTCTACTTTCTGCAAAAAGTCACGGTCGATCGCGCCAAGGCTGTTCAGCTCCGGTAATTTGCCGGATGTATCGTGCTTGTTTGCATTGTCAAATAGCTCCCGTAATTTTCTTCTTGAGAGGAGCAGGTTAGTGATGCGTGCAATTAATAGATCCATTGCGAAGGGTTTTGGAATATAGGCATCCGCACCATGTGTATAACCTTCGATCTTATTGTCGTCGGTTTGCTTGGCCGTCAGTAAAACAATTGGAATGTGGCTGGTGCGTTCATCTGCTTTGAGTTCCTGACAGACCTGCAGACCATTCATTTTGGGCATCATAATATCGCTGACTACCAGGTCAGGAACAGACTGTCTGGCGAGTTCCAGACCGTCAAGTCCATTGGTGGCGCTCAGAATTTCAAAATATGCCGACAGCTCATGCCGGATATAGGCCTGTAGGTCGGGATTATCCTCAATCAACAGCACGATCGGCCGGTCTTCTTTCAGATGAGTATCTGTTTCGATAGCCTGTATCTGTTCTGTTTCCTGACCGAACAGGGGCGACAGCAATTCTTCATACCGCGCGACAAAAGCATCGTCCTTATCCTGCAATATCGTGCCTTGGGTAGCTAGATGGACGGTAAAGTCCGAACCCCGGCCGACTTCACTCTGAACCGTTATTTTTCCGCCATGCAATTCGACAAGCTCCTTGGTCAAAGCCAGACCGATGCCGGATGATTTGTTTTCATAAGGATGTACCCCATCTACTTTGTAGAATATTTCAAAAATACGTTCCCTGTCCGATTCCGGAATTCCAATGCCATTATCGATGACGTGGATTTCGACGACAGTTTCACTTCGTTCTACCACTACGTCGATCTTTCCTCCGTTTGGTGTAAACTTAAATGCATTGGAGAGCAGATTGGAAAGAATTTTTTCAAACTTATCTTCATCAATGGAAAGCCGTATGACAGGGCTGGCATAGCGGATAGAAAAGTCTATCTCCCGTACCTGGGCACGTTCTTTAAAAGCTTCGCATATTTCGTTGATCAATTCGACCACGTTTACGGTATGCGCTTTGAATGACGCAGCCCCATTTTCCAGCCGTCTAAAATCCAGGAGCTGATTGACCAGGTTGAGCAAGCGGTCTGCATTTTTGTACACGAGCCTGCTGTAGGTCTTCACCTGATCCATGCTGATGTCCTGATGGATGATTTTTCGAAGCGGATCCAGGATCAATGAAAGGGGAGTGCGTAATTCATGTGAGATATTGGTAAAGAAATTGACCTTTATCGCATTGATCTCTTCATTCTTCTTCGCGGCTAATCGCTCTAAAAGCACATCATTTTTGAGCTTTTCCCTTGATTTTATTTCCAGAAAAAGCAGGTAGAGTATAACAGCGGTGATCAGCCCATATAGGCAATATGCCCAGGCGGTCCGCCAAAAAGGGGGAGCAACGACAATTTTCAATATCGCCTCCTTGGAGTTCCATATCCCGTCGCTGTTGGCGGCCCTTACTTTAAACGTGTATGTGCCTGCATCCAGATTGGTGTACGTAGCTCTTCGGTTATTGCCTACATAGTTCCACTCTTTGTCAAACCCTTCCAGTAGATAAGCATATTGATTCTGTTCGGGAATGGTGTACCCGAGCGCCGCAAATTCAATGGTGAATACAGTTTGATCATAGTCCAGCGCCAGTTCGTCGGTCTCGTTGATATTGCGCGTCAGTGGAGAGTTTTCGGCTCCTATCACAACAGGTCTGTTAAATAGCTGGAAATCGGTAAATATGACCGGAGGAGCATGTACATTTCGCCGGATATTAGCCATATGAAGAACATTAAATCCGTTGTTGCCACCAAACAGAATTTCCCCTTTGCTCGTTTTGAGATCTGCGCCTGCGAGGAATTCTTTTCCTTGTAATCCATTATAGCGGTTATAGTTTGAAAAAGTATGCTGATCCAGACTGTACTGGCTTACCCCATTGTTCGTGCTGATCCATAACTGTCTATTATTGTCTTCAACAATACTGTTGATCACATTGCTGGGCAGGCCCTGTTCTTCACGATAATTGACAAATGTCTTGCGCTGTCTATCAAAACGGTGTAAGCCCCCGTCAATCGTACCGATCCAGATGTTGCGGTCAGAATCGCCATAAATGGTATTGATGATATCACTCTGGAGATTACTGTTTGCTCTGTTGTAACAGGTGAAACGGTTGTCCGCCGGATGATAGATATTGATGCCACCGCCATAGGTTGCGATCCACATATCGCCATTGTCATCTTCATAAAATGCCCGAATATAGTTGTTGTTTAGTGCATGGGCCTGTCCATCGGCTCGATGTTTCCTGATCTCCGGTGTATTTTTCTGTATAATGTTGACTCCGCCGCCATTGGTTCCAAGCCAAATATTACCCTGTCGATCTTCTGTCAGCGCATAAATCGTATTGTTGCTCAACTGGAGCGGTCCCTTACCACTATAGAAATGGCTAAATGTACCTGTGCTCAGGTCCAGTCTTTTAAGCCCGCGTTCATAGGTTCCGATCCATAGACTTTTTCTATCTCTTGTCGTCAGTAAAGAGAGTACCGAGAATGAATTTAATCCCATTTTATCATTGGGATCCCAGTGGATAAATTCATTTGTTGCCCGTTTCCAAAGATTGAGTGATCCGCCATCCGAACCCACCCATATATCTCCGTCAGCTTGTTCGGCAAATGAAGTAATGGTGCTTGTACTCTGACCTGATGTGACGTGAAAATTTTTAAAAACCTGGAAATAAGTATGATTCAGGTCATATTTATTGATCCCTCCGGCAAATGTTCCTATCCATAGGATCCCTTCCTTGTCCAATAAAAGCGCGTATATCGAATTATGGTTCAGGCTTTCCTCGTCGGCGAAATTGTTCTGATAATGTGTGAAATGTCCGGTTTGGCAATCGAATAATTCTAATGCTTCTTCGGTGCCTACCCAGAGTTTATGCTCACCGCCGGGAACGATTGAAAGCACAACATTATTGCTTATTGCTTTGCTGTTGCCTTGTTCTTTTCTGTAAGTGGTAAATGTATTGGTACGGTAATCAAACCGGTTCAAGCCACCATACGTCCCTACCCATAAATACCCGTCTCCATCCTGTGTTATTACATTGATCTTGTTATTGCTCAGTGCGCCCCGGGCGCCTGTAGAAGTGAAATAAGTGCTGCGCTGGGTTTCTTTGTTCAACAGGATAAGGCCGTTTTCCGTTCCTACCCATAGATTTCGCCTGTCATCTTCAAATATGGAAGTAACAACAGCTGTGATAGCACGCCCCTTGGTATCTCTGAACTGGTAGCGGGTCAGATGGCCTGTCTTTTTATCCATTGAATAGAGATCGGCATAAGTCCCTACCCAAAAGTTTCCTTTGCTATCTTCCAGAATGGCATTGACGCTCACATCAATGCTGTTATTTCCGATTTGGGGTTTTACGACATGCTCAAAAGAATCATTGTCCCGATCATAACGGGCCAAGCCGCCACCCATTGTCCCGATCCAAAGTTCGCCATGTGGGTCTTCGTACAGTGATTTTATCTGGTTGTTAGGAAGACTTTTCTTATTGTTTTGTTTGGTTCTATAGATTTTAAACTGGTAACCGTCATATTTATTGAGGCCATCCATGGTACCAAACCACATAAAGCCATATTTATCTTTTAGGATGCAGGTGACGGTGCTTTGTGATAGGCCCTCTGCTGTGGTCAAATGGCTGAAACGAGCAATGGGTATGGTTTGTGCAGTTAGTTGTATGGTGATCAGACAAGCTATCAGAAAACATAAACATCGCTGCATTATATTGATTTTATCCACGCAATTTCGAATAATCGGTTGTAGGGCTGAAATTACTATTTATTTTGTGCCGAAAAAACTTTAAGTTAATTTTATCTCAAGCCCATTTATTCGGGAAGCAAACATGACTACCGTGAGGAGGATCTGCAAGAGGCGATCACGCGGCGTACCGGTAGGGGATTGATTAAGCATTATTGTCCAAAGGCTGAACTTCTGTTAAACAAAGACCGGCTTTGTTTATTCGCTAAGGTATCTGTCTACAAATGTCGCACAACAATATTATAAGAATTCTGAGTCAGCATAAGAGCGGATAATACCATCATGAATTTCATTTTTTTGTGAACAATCGGGTTTTCCAATTGTTAAAAATGTAAATAAAGTACTTTTTATTTGAAATAAAATTAAAATTTAACGATATTAATTCCTTTGCCTTACATTTTTAATAAAATTCGTGCTTATGAACAACTTAGAATTAAACGAAGTCCAACAACATTGGGATAGATTTATCTCCTCAGCCATTGCTTGGGCTCCTCGTATTATTACTGCCGTACTTTCTGCTTTACTTATTTATTTGGTAGGTTCATGGTCCGGAGTAATTCATAGAAGTAATTTAACAGCGTAGATCAACCTTGGATCTACGCTTTCTCATTTATATAAAATAAAATCGAGTGATCTTTTCCAAATCGACTTTTAATAAAGGTATTGTTATCCCTAGCTTGATCTTTATCATAGGGGTATGCCTGTTATCTGTGTTTCTTCCTACGTTGACTGTACGTCTGTTAGATACGGTCAAGGAATTTATTTTTGTTAACCTCAATTGGGTCTACGTCTGGGCTGTGACGCTGTTTGTTATCTTTCTGGTCTATCTGATGTTTAGCAAATTTGGAAAGACGAAGCTGGGTAGCAACGATAGTAAACCGGAATACTCGTTCTTCTCCTGGATTTCAATGCTATTCGCAGCGGGTATGGGTATCGGATTAATGTATTTTAGTGTAGCCGAGCCCATGCAGCATTATTCGACCGATGTCTTTGCAGCAAATCACTATATTAATCGCGCTAAAAATGCACAGCTGTATACGTTCTTTCACTGGGGTATCCATGCCTGGGCTATTTATGGCGTGGTAGGATTGGCTTTATCATACTTTGCCTACCGCTATCGACTGCCGCTTTCACTTCGCAGCTGTTTTTATCCGCTCTTAAAGAACAAGATCAATGGAAAAATGGGCAATGCCATTGATGTATTTGCGCTGTGCAGTACTTTCTTTGGTATTACCACGACCTTAGGATTTGGCGTGGTACAGGTGAATGCAGGCTTACAGACCTTGGGAATTGTGGCCGAGAGCAGTTTTACCTACCAGATCATTATTGTGGGGATCTTGACCCTGCTCTCAATTATATCCGCAACTTCAGGGGTGGATAAAGGCGTAAAGCTATTGAGTAGCGTCAATGTCATCGCAGTGGTCGTGCTTTTGTTGTTTGTGCTCTTTCTCGGGCCGACTGTTTATCTTATCGGAAGTTTTACAGAGGGGATCGGAAATTATATCAACAATTTTTTCGGTCTGACTTTCGATACACATGTTTATGACGAGGCCACCTTACCCTGGTTTTACAATTGGACGATTCTCTATTGGGCCTGGTGGATATCCTGGTCACCCTATGTGGGCCTGTTTATTGCTAAAATTTCAAAAGGGCGTACCATTCGCGAATTTGTCGCTGCCGTGCTGATTATCCCGACTTTATTTAATTTCATATGGATGTCTGTTTTTGGCAATAGTGCAATCTGGTTTGACATCAACATTGCAAAGGGTGCTTTGAGTGCTTTGGCAGATAATCCCGATGCATTGATGTTCAAGTTTTTGGATTTTCTGCCACTCTCTGAGCTGGTTAGTTACCTGGTCATTCTGATCATCGTCATATTTTTTGTAACCTCTGCAGATTCAGGAATACTCGTGATGAACAGTATCGCGACCAAGAATGCAGCCAGATCGCCCAAATGGCAGATGGTTTTTTGGGGAGCGCTACTGGCTATCCTGGCCCTGATGCTACTAAATACCGGGGGCTTGCAGGCCTTGCAGACCATGACGCTTATTACAGCTTTACCATTTTCTATGATTATGCTACTTTTCTGTGTCAGCTTGGTCAAAGCTCTTGTTATAGACCGCAGCTATTATGATCGGGATTTTTCGGTAAGCACTGTCCCTTGGTCGGGAGAATTTTGGAAGGACCGCTTAAAACAGATCATTTCGTTCAAAAGCAGTGCATCTGTTGATCAATTTATCGATACGACGGTAAAGCTAGCATTCGAAGAACTTCAGTCAGAATTTAAACAGAATGGGATCGAAGCGAAGATCAAAAAAGTAGATAGTCCGGGCACTATTGAAATTGAAATCCGCTACGATGTGGTCAATAACTTTATATATGGTGTAAAGAACCAGGTAAAAGTAGTTTCGGATTATGTCATGGAAGAGGATAATCTACCCGATCTCGAAGACAAGAAAACTTATTTCCCAAAATCTTATTTTGGAGATGCCCGTGAGGGATATGATGTGCAGTATTTTACCAAGAATGAGCTGATCAGTGATGTGCTCAAACACTATGAACGCTTTTTGGAAATTATTTCCGAAGAGAAGAATGAAATGTTTATCAGCAGCAATGCAAATAAAAATTTAAGATGAAGGTCCAAAAGCGCACTGGTAAAGGATAAGGGATCATGGTCATGGCGCCAATAAGGCAAGCCAAAATTTCGTTTTTAATGTTCGCAAGGACAAGAGGTCGCAAATCGCTTGCTTTTTCCATGGAATAGAAATTAAAATGATTACATCAGATCATAGGTTAGTTCTATTACTTGAAGACAAGGTTGAGGATCATTTTTTCTTGGGGAAAAAGGATGAAGATTTTTGTAATAAATATTTGCACATTAGAAATATATATCGTAATATTGCGATATGATAAAATTGTAATGGGAATAACAAGGACAGAAATATACAGTGCAGAACACAACAAGCTGGGCTCGATGCTTAAAATACTTGGTCATCCTGCAAGAATTGCCATCCTCCAGTATATTATCGATCAGAAAACCTGTATCTGTAATGACTTGGTTGAGGAGTTGGGGCTTGCCCAGGCAACGATCTCCCAGCACTTAAAAGAACTTAAAAATATTGGCGTCATTCAGGGAACGATTGAAGGAAAGTCCGTCTGTTATTGCATTGACGAAAAAATCTGGAAAGAATTTCAAAAGCAGTTCAATTTGTTCTTTGACCAGGATGTCTGCGCCAGGAAATGCTGTTAGCCATTTTTTTTTATAATATCATCGTAAAATAGCAATATAACATTTAATTATAGGATCATGAAACTATCAGAAATCAAGGAAATCCTACAGGGATTAGAAAATGTAGCGTTTAAGCTGGAAGATGGTACATTTGTACCGGAGTACTTCCACGTAACCGAAGTTGGTCAGATCACCAAAAACTTCATTGACTGTGGCGGAGTGATCCGTAAAGAAAAGTCTGTCAATTTTCAGCTATGGAATGCGGACGATTATGAACATCGTCTAAAACCCGGAAAACTATTAAATATCATCAAACTTTCGGAAGAAAAGCTGGGGCTTGAAGACGGTGACATCGAGGTAGAATACCAAAGTGGTACGATCGGCAAATATGACCTCGGCTTTGACGGAAAGACATTTGTGCTGAAAAATAAGACCACGACATGCCTGGCGCAGGATGCCTGTGGGATCCCTGCTGAAAAACAAAAGATAAACCTCGTACAGCTCGGTGTCAATCCCGGTTCTTCATGTACCCCCGGAAGTGGCTGTTGCTAAAAATCGCGGTACAAAAGAAAAAATTAAGTCGAGAAAACATGAACGATAACATACTAAAAACAATAGGAGGATTTTCGGCTGAAAATGTGCCAGCGGAAAGGAAGATATGCCTACAACCCTTAATAGCCTATTTAAATGAGAAAGTGGACAATGGGGAACGTATCCGTTTAAATTTCATCTGTACCCACAATAGCCGCAGGAGCCACCTCTCGCAGGTATGGGCACAAACCATGGCCTACCATTTTGGATTGAAAGATCTGTTCTGCTATTCTGGCGGAACGGAAGCCACGGCGATGTTCCCGAAGGTCGCAGAAACACTCGCCAGCCAGGGTTTTGAGATCCTCCAATTGGCAGAGGGCAGCAATCCTGTCTATGCTGTTAAGTATGCCTTAAATGAACCGCCGATCATGTGCTTTTCAAAAGTTTACGACAACAGGTTCAATCCGGCGAGCGGATTTGGAGCTATCATGACATGCAGTAATGCCGATGAAGGGTGCCCCCTGGTGATGGGTGCCGAGGCAAGATTTTCTATAAAATATGAAGATCCAAAGATTTCGGATGGTACGCCCGAACAGACAGCAGTTTACCGGCAACGGAGCCTGGAGATTGCCCGCGAGATGTTCTACGTCTTTTCACAGATCAAAAAGTAACCTATGCAGCCAAAACTAAAATTTCTTGACCGCTATCTTACCCTATGGATATTTCTTGCTATGGCAATCGGCGTTGGGATAGGTCATTATTTCCCCGGAATAGCTCATGTTACGAACTCCCTTTCCGTTGGGACAACCAATATTCCGCTGGCAATCGGATTGATCCTGATGATGTACCCGCCACTTGCAAAGGTGGACTACTCGATTCTCCCTTTAGCGGTGAAGGATAAAAAGGCTATTGGCATTTCACTTTTACTTAACTGGGTCATCGGCCCAGTCCTTATGTTTGCACTGGCGGTTATTTTTTTACGGAATGAGCCTGACTATATGGTCGGATTGATCCTTATCGGACTGGCAAGGTGCATCGCTATGGTGATTGTCTGGAATGACCTGGCAAAGGGGAACAGGGAATATGCGGCCCTGCTAATAGCGCTGAACAGTATCTTTCAGGTTTTCACCTACAGCTTTATGGTCTGGTTGTTTATCAATATCCTGCCCAGTAAGTTGGGGTTGGCTGATTTCGACGTAAGTGTATCGATAAAGGATGTGACGCAAAGTGTTCTGATCTATCTTGGAATTCCCTTTTTGGCTGGATTTGTAAGCCGATATATACTGATCAGTATACATGGAAAAGAATGGTTCAACAGGAAGTTTATACCCAAGGTTTCACCTGTCACGTTATATGCATTACTCTTTACCATCGTGTTGATGTTCAGTCTCAAAGGTGGTAAAATATTGGAACTACCTATGGACGTTGTTAAAGTGGCTATCCCCTTGGTGATCTATTTTGTATCCATGTTTTTTCTCAGCTTTTTTATCAATCGATCGATGAATGTTCCTTATGAAAAGAATGCTTCTATTGCCTTTACTGCAACGGGAAATAATTTTGAACTGGCCATTGCAGTTGCTATAGCTGTATTCGGAATACACTCTCCGCAGGCTTTTGTAGGGGTTATCGGTCCGCTGGTGGAAGTGCCTGTCCTGATATTATTGGTAAGGGCAAGTTTATGGTTAAAGAATAGGTATTATAGTTGATCCTGTAACCGGAGCAAAAATTGTTGTAAGCAGAACAACGGTGTCGAACAGCTCGGCAGCTGCCATATTCCGACGACTATCAGTACTTGCAGAATAGGTTAAACTATTGTGCGCGTATCCGTCTACCGAGTAGTAAATCACGAGCTATCCAGTAGTCTACAGGCTGAAGGTTATTATCAGGAACTTAAATCAGGGATCAGTAAAGGTATGGTTTTAACCGACGCTTTGATCTAGCTCTTTTTGTAATACTAACATCGAAGATGGATTCGAACTCGTTTTTTAGTTCTCAAATCTAGTCCGAAGTGATCTCCGGCCAGAAAGTGATATTGTTTACTATCTGTTGGAAAATAAGAGATATATTTGTGATAAATATGTGTATTGCTGATTTCTATATGATTAAACCACAATTTTGTAGTTGTTGAGACAAACAACACACAATGAAAAATAAAAATGGCCGGAAAAGCACGTTTTTTTTATTGAAAAACGAAAGTATTGTCTGAAAAAAAACGCTAATTTAGCCCTGGAATTTAGCGATATCTACCTTTAAATTAAATGATGACCTAATAATACGATGAAAAGACAATTTTTATTATTTATTTTATGCCTGTTGACGCTTAAAACATTTGCTAACGATAGTAAAAAGCAAGAGGTTGATTCACTTTTGAAAAAAACAAAAGAATTAATTGATGCAGGCCAATTGTTACCGCATCTGGAAACTGCAATAGAAGCGCTTAATTTATCTAACGCAGCTAACTATGATGACGGAAAGGCAAAGTCGCGCTTTTATATAGCAGAAGGGCTTGTAAATCTGGGACTTTTCAAAGAGGGACTCAAGCATCTTGAACTTATTAAGAGTACGAACCATTATAAGGAGAAAATACTTATGCAATCCGAAGTACATCGGGTGTTGGGAAGAGCTTACGGCGGGCTAATGTTGTATCAGCAAGCCGTACGGGAATTTCGTTTACAGTTGGGCTTAATCAAGAATCTAACGGGCCTGAAACAAAAACTATCCTATCAGTTTACCTATGAAAATTTAAGTGTTGTTTTCGATCATTTGAAACAACTCGACTCCGTGGAAAAATATAGCCTTCTTCAATTGGAAAACTTGCGAGATTTTGATGAAAAAAAAGAACCAATGCGTTATTTGATCGTTTATGATAATTTGGGACAGTTATATCTTAACAAACGTGATTTCTCGAACGCGCAACGATACCTGGATAAAGCCATAGCGCTCGTGGAAAAATATAAAATTCCCGTATTGTTTAATACAATGCAACTTTCTGGGAATTTGGAACTAGCGAAAGGAAATTATAAACAAGCAGCGGTTTTTTATGAAAAGAGTCTAGAAAATAAAAGAAAGATCGGTATCAGAAATGGAATTAAAAATTCCTATAGGCAGTTAGCTGATTGTTATCGAGAGGGCAACTTAGACAAAACTAAAGCCGATGAATACGAAATGGCCTTTAGCCGGCTCAACGATTCTTTGGAAAGGGAAAATAGACAGGTCGTTGATCAGGTGCTCAATCAGATTTTGAAATTAAAAGACGAGGAATCTGATACCAAGGTATCGAAATCTCTTAGGATTTCAATAATCATCCTGATAGTGCTTATTATTGCCGTTACATTTTTTGTATGGCGCGTAAGGCACAACCGTAAGCTGTTGGGACAAAAGGAAGAGGCGCTACAGGAAACAGAAACCCTCAACAAGGAGCTTACAGAGCAGATCGGCGAAAACAAGTTCAATAATCTGATCGACCTGGCCAAAAGTAATAATCCGGAATTCCTGACATTATTTGCTGAACTCTACCCGCAGTTTATCCAGGCCCTGAAAACCCTTGACCCCAATATCAGAACGACGGAACTGGAGTTTTGTGCCATGGCTTTTCTTAATTTTTCGACAAAGAACATCGCGGAATATACCTTTGTCACGATCCGGGCTGTACAGGTTCGCAAGAACAGGTTGCGCAAGAAGCTTGAAATTCCTTCGGATGCAGATTTCAATACCTGGATGCGTGGGTTGGCAGAGAAGGGAGAATGTTGAGTTTGATAACAGCCTGAGGAATCTTATTGTAGCGGAAATGTAGGAAATAATTGAAAACGATGGGGAATTAATTAAGTTTGTAGTATAGCGCGTATATCATGCATTCTTTTTATTTCTATTGTTTATTTGTCAGTTCGTTGATCAGTAGCTCCCTCCTTGGGCAATCACTGGATCAGCCTTCTTTTCGGAATATTTCGTTGGGAACGAATGCAAATACGGTGCATTCCTTTGCGCAGGATAGTTTGGGAATGCTCTGGCTGGGCAGTAATAATGGTCTTTTTAATTACGATGGCTATTCTTTACAGGCGCTCACCGGGGCCAAATCTCCTTTTCAGACCTTTGTCTACTGTATTGCGCTGATAGACGACAAGCGCTTTGCGCTGGGTACCGGACAAGGTGTGCTGCTTTACAATTATCAGCAAGATCGCTTTGAATCTTTTCCGGCAGGTGGGCCTTCGGATGTCAGGGCTTTACTACGCGCGGGTGATAAATTGTGGATAGGTTCGATCGCTGGTTTATACTGCTATGATATCGCGACGCGGCAGCTTGTGGATTATGGCAAATCTGTCGCTAAAAATAAGATCAAAACTGCTGTTTATGCCCTCGATCAGGTCGGGGATAGGCTCTTAATCGGTACGTATAATGGGCTCTTTGAATTGAACCCTGCCAAAAAAGAGGCATTGCCGTTGGTACTCCCTGATTATAGACCGGGAAGCAATCAATTTGTGAATTCGATATTTACCATCAAGGGGTCTACCAAAACTTTTATCGGGACCGAATACGGCCTGTATCTGTATGAAAATAGCTCCTCTACGCTCCGAAAGACCCCGGTGCTTCAGAATCATCCGATCAAGGCAATGGCCTCCAAGGACAAAAGCACTTTACTCGTGGGGACGGATGATGGTCTGTTTAGCTATCAGCTGGATCGGCAGTTGGTCACGCGGATTAAACATGATTCGCGCAATAGAAACTCACTGGCCAACAATATAGTATGGAGTATCTTTAAAGACCGATCGGAAAATATCTGGCTGGGCACCGATCTCGGCTTTTCCTTATGGTCAAACCGTAAGGTGGAAAAAATATTACCCATCTACCAATTGACGTCAAGCAGTGACGGCAACCGTTTTTACAAAATTTCAAAGGACCGCAAGGGATGGTACTGGCTGGGCGGGGATAATGGCTTGATCCGTAGCCATGGATTGGGCGGCCGCGCTTCGGAAAGCTTTTGGTATCGCATGGATGCCAAGGACTATCGTCTGACCCATAATCGTATTCGGGATATTTATGAGGATCGTAGCGGTTTGGTGTGGATTGCTTCTGATGGCGGAGTAAATGTTTTTGATGCCCATAGCCAGCAATTCAGAAACTTTACGATCTTAGACGCCAGTGGGCGAAGAAATGCAAAGTGGGCGTACGATATTCTGGAAGATGAGGCGGATAATCTGTGGATTGCCTCCTACATGGGGGGGATATTTGTCGTCAACCGCAATACGCTATTGGAAACAAAGGGGCCAATCACGGCAAGCAAGAATTTTAGTAAAGCGGACGGGCTTTTGGAAGATTTTGCCAACCAGATCGTCGACAATGGCCGGGGCAAGATGCTGGCCTTATTTTATAATAAGGGTATCAGTAGCATTGATAGGGGCACCGGCAAGATAAGTGAATTGAAAGATAATGCCGGACAGTCCTTTACGCGGGCGACCTTTATGCTGAAAGATAAGCAGCACACGCTATGGATAGGTGAGCACGGCGAGCTAAGACAGATCGGCGCAGAAGGGAAAAGTAAACGGATTCGCTTTGACCCTGTTGGTAGGGGCGAGGTCACAGCCATGGTCGAAGTGGATGACGCTATTTGGGTGGCCACAAATGCTGGGGTCTGGCAGATCAATAAGAAAAGCCTCAAAGCCGAACTGCTGCGCTATGGACAACGGATTTCGTCCATGTATTACGATGCCGAAAGGGCTGAGGTGGTGCTCGGTGGAATTGATGAAGTGGTGTTGCTGCCTGCCCAAAAGGAGCCTGAAGGTATCGGGCGATCAAAAAAGATCGTACTTACTGCAATGTATATCAACAATGAACTTTTCGGTAATTATGGCTATGGCTTACGTTACCGCAATGAAATTACGTTGGATCACGATCAGAACAACCTTAGGCTTGAATTTTCGGACTTGGACTACGGAAATCATCCCGGCTATCGCCTGGCCTATGCCTTTAAAGGTCAAAACGAAACCTGGATCCCCATGGAACGTGGCGATAATAAGGTGCTGCTATCCAATTTAAATTCGGGTAGCTATGATTTACAGTTGGCGAAAGTGGATATTGCTGGCCATGTTGTTTCTGAAATTTATACCTATCATATCCGGATTCGCTATCCTTGGTATGCCTCATATTGGGCTAAGGGCGTTTATATGCTTATCGCAGTCTGCCTGTTGTTTTGGATCGTCAATTTTTTCCGGGTGCGCAATACCTTGAAATGGGAGCGGCGGGAGCGACGGAAGGTGCTCGAATTAACAAAGATGAAAATGGACTTTCTGGCAGCCATATCACATGAGCTGAAAACACCATTGAGCTTAATCCTGGCGCCCGTGAGCCAACTGATGCGGCAGACAAAAAACAGCGATAAAAAGAAACAGCTGGATGGCGTACACCGAAATGCCTTAAAAATCAGTCACCTGATTCAGGAACTCATGACCTTTGATCGGGTGGAGCAGCAGGAAACACCGCTGCAGGGACTGCTTACATCACAGATTGACCTTGTGCCTTATCTCAGGCAGATCACCGAAGACTGGCAGCAGCTCCCTGAGTATACAACCGTCGCCATTCGATTTGATAGTGATTTGGAAAGTTTTTTTGTACAAACGGATGTGGCCAAACTGGGATCGATCGTCAATAACCTGCTTGCGAATGCCTGCAAATACAATCGGCCGGATGGAAGGGTGGATGTTTCCCTGCGGGCAAGGGATACCGACGTGCAATTGGTCGTGGAGGATACCGGAATTGGAATCGCTTTGGATGACCTGCCTTATGTTTTTAGCAAATTCTACCGCTCTTCCTTAAAAGAGGTGAGTGGGGTGCAGGGGACCGGGGTCGGCTTATTCTTGGTCAAAAGCTATTGTGATCAGTTGGGCTGGAACATCGGGATAGCAAGTAATCAGGAGGGAACCAAAGTGACACTTCACTTGAAACTAGCTCGCATAGACGATACGTACAAGGAGGATAACCCTAAGGTAGATGCGGGAAATCGTGATCGGGGCGACAAACCTAAACTGCTGATCGTCGAAGATAATGCCGAACTTGCTGATTTCTTGGTAAACGCTTTACAAACGACGTATGATTGCAGCATTGTAGGGGACGGCCGTCAGGCGCTGCACTTGATCGATGGACATACTTTTATGCCCGATATTGTCATCACGGATGCCATGATGCCCAATATGGGTGGAATTGAAATGGTCAGAAAGCTTCGCCAAAATACGGCTACAGCAACAATACCGATCATCCTGCTGACGGCACAGCATGATGACCTGATCCAGCGCGAATGGGTGACGGCCGGAGTAGATGCTTATATGACCAAACCCTTTGATTTGGAAATCCTCCAGATGCAATTGCTCCAGCTATTGGACAGAAAAGAAAAACTCGTAACGCAATTGCGTATCGACGAAATCAGCAAACCAGCGGAGCCTCTCGCTGTGCAATCGCCAGATGAAAAGTTCCTGACACAGGTGACACAGCGCATCGAAGAGCATATCGATGATTCTGAGTTTTCGGTTCAGCGCCTCAGCGACCTGACGGATGTGGCCGCCAAACAGCTTTACCGCAAGATCAAACAGCTGACAGGCTATACACCGGTAGAATATATCCGTAGCATCCGCATCAAAAAAGCAGCCCTGTTGCTGCAGCAAAAAAAGTTTACCGTGGCTGAAGTCATGTATATGGTCGGTTTCTCCAATGCTTCGTATTTCTCAAAATGCTTTCAGTCGGAATTTGGTATGCCGCCAAAGTCTTATATGGATAGTTTTAAGTAAGTTGTTGATATTTAGTTTGTTTTGGGTTTTGATCCAAATTGGACAAGCGAAAAATGTCTAATTTGTGTTGTTCTTTGTCCGATTTGTAGCTTTAAAAGATCGTATGGATTGGTAGGTTTGCAATAGTAATAACCAGAAAATTATAAATCGATACAATCCATGCGTGTAATTATTTTATGCTGCTTTGCTCTTTTGGGGTATATTAAATCCTATGCACAGATTAAGGTCAACAAAAAGGTGCCAACGGTATTTGTCGACCCTCAGGGTGTGATGCGTTGGTCTGATACCAAAGCGGAGGCATCCTTTTATGGTGTCAACTATACCGTCCCTTTTGCCCATGCTTACCGTGCGCTGCGCGAAAAGGGGATTGACCATAAGCAGGCCATTGACCGTGATGTTTACCATTTTGCGCGTTTGGGATATAATGCTTATCGCATCCATATCTGGGATGTTGAAATCTCGGATAAAAATGGAAACCTGATCAGTAATGAGCACCTGGACCTGCTGGACTATTTATTTTTTAAGCTCCAGCAAAAAGGGATCCGTATCCTGATTACGGGCATGACCAATTTTGGTAACGGTTATCCGGAACGGAATGAAAATACGGATGCATTCACCTACCACTATGACAAATGCCAGGTGCATGCCCACCCTGATGCTATAGCTGCTCAGGAGCGGTATATCGGACAATTGCTGCGCCATGTCAATCCTTATACTGGTCAGTCCTATTTGGAGGATCCGTACGTCATTGGCTTCGAGATCAATAATGAACCTTGTCACATGGGGGCTGTGCAGACCACCTCGGCCTACATTGCGCGCATGGTTGCGGCGATGAAGAAAAGTGGAAATAAAAAGCCGATCTTTTACAATGTAAGCCATAACATGGAACATGTTTCGGCTTACTTCAATGCCGATATCCAGGGCACCACCTACCAATGGTATCCTGTCGGGCTGGTGGCCGGGCGGCAACGCCAAGGCAATTTTCTGCCCTATATCGATCAATATGCCATTCCATTTTCAAACCTGAAAGGATTTGCCAGTAAAGCCAAGGCGGTCTATGAGTATGATCCTGCGGATAACCTCTACAGCTATATGCATCCCGCGATGAGCCGTACCTTCCGTTCGGCTGGATTTCAATGGATCACCCAGTTTGCTTACGATCCAATGGACATCGCAGCTTATAATACCGAATATCAGACACATTATCTCAATTTGGCCTACACTCCTGCAAAAGCGATCAGTACGATGATTGCTGCCGAAGTGGCTTATCATATACCAAGAAACCAAAAATTTCCGCCCTATCCCCAAAATACGGCGTTTGGCAATTTCCTGGTCAGTTATGAACAGGATCTCTCGCTGATGAATGCGCCCGACAAGTTTTTTTATAGCAATGATACTAAGGTCAAGCCGGTACATCCGCAAAAGCTACAGCATATTGCTGGCCGGGGTTCTTCTCCTGTTGTAAACTACGCGGGCTCGGGGGCTTATTTTTTGGACCGTCTGGAAGATGGACTATGGCGTTTGGAAGTGATGCCGGATGCCGAAAAAATTGCGGATCCCTTTGCCAAGCCCTCGCTCAACCGTGAGGTCGTGCATATCTTATACCGGCCGCAAGAGATCGCTATCCGGATCCCTGATTTGGGCGAGCGCTTTACGGTGCAGCCACTTTTGGGCCAGCATGACGCCACAAAGGCCATTGTTGTAGATGCAACGACCTTTGTCGCCCAGCCTGGCGTTTATCTCTTAAAACGTAAGGATCTACAGCTGCATACGAGCTGGACTGCATCCTCAATATGGAAAAATGGGCGCCTGGACGACTATTATGCACCGAAGACCGAACCGCTGAAGCAGCCGATCTTGATCCATCAGCAACCGGAAGTATTGGAAAAAGTCCGCTCGGCAAAATTGCAGTTCCGCCTGGTATATGAGCAACAGCCTGACTCGATCATATTACAGACGGATCAGGTCTCGTTTTGGAAAGATAATAATCCCTACATCAAACTGGTCGCCAAAGACCAGGATACCTATGAAGCAGAAATACCGGCATCCTGGTTATCAGGAAATGAATTGAAATATACCGCTACGGTATTCGTCGGTGGGAAACAAGTGACCTACCCGGACAATCGTGCCGGTGCTCCGCTCGATTGGGATTATAGCGTCAAACGGTATTGGACGGTTGGATTGTACGAACAGCATGCCCGGATTCCATTGTTCGAATCGCTTGGCAAGGCATCTTCTTTCGAGAGTTTTGCGATCCCCGAAACGGCTCATATGACTTCGGTGCGGCAACAGCAGGAGCTGGGACAGATCCCTGTTTGGACGTATACGTTCCGGGCGAAGGATGCCGGAGCTCAATATTTTTGGGTAAAGGATATTAAAGCAGTGGCGCAGGGAAGGCCTGCGGGACTAGGTGCTGCCAGACAGCTTTGTCTTCTATTAAAGTATACGGGACAAGGGGCTGTACTCAAAGCAGGTTTTGTGACAAAAAATGGTTATACCTATGTGAAAGATATTAGGCTTGGTTCGTCAGAAACAACGGTTCGTATCCAGCTGGCGGATCTACAGCTCGTGCCTACGGCCTTGTTGCCTGCACCTTATCCCGTCTTTCTTGAACGGTTTTTTAAACCGGCAGTTCCCGCGGAGTTTGACAGCATGGATATCGAAAAGCTGATCGTATCGGGACAGCAGATGGAGGGGCAATCTTTATCCATTGGGGCTGTATGGCTGGAGTAGCCGGACAATAAACTGCAGCGGTCGTACGACCTGGCGGGCCATCAACGATCTGGTTGTAGTAGCCGGCTGGAATATTTGTAGCCGCAGGCAGCGCCATTATAAGGGGAATAACGTGAAATAGAAACAATTATAAACGAATATAAATCTAAATAAAATGAAGGGTTTTGCATTTAAATCAAGTTTATTGGGCTTGTCATTGCTATCCTGTCTTGGGGAAACGCAGCTACAAGCAGCAACGGGTGCAGAGAGCAGGTGGATAGGGTTGATGCAACAACAGGATATCCGCGGTGTGGTACGTAATGAGCAAGGACAAGGGATGGCGGGCGTGACGGTTTTGGTAGCTGGAACTACGGTGGGTACCTCCACGGCAAGTGACGGTTCGTACCGCATTGCTTTACCTAAAGGGAAATCGCAGCTGCTATTTTCCATGGTGGGCTATAGCAGCCAGACCTTGACAGTGGCGGGTACGACGCTGAACGTTAACATGCTGCCGGCCGGAAATGTTTTGGAAGAACTGGTGGTGGTGGGCTACGGCAGTACAACTAAAAAGGACCTGACTGGTGCGGTCAATACCGTCGGGAGTAAGGATTTTAATGGCGGACTGGTGGGCTCTCCCGAGCAGCTGATCAATGGTAAAACGGCTGGCGTGCAGGTGATGTCCAACAGTGGTTCGCCTTCTTCTGGCAGTACCATACGGATCCGCGGTGGTGCTTCATTAAGCGCTAGCAATGATCCATTGATCGTGTTGGACGGGGTCCCCTTGGAGACGGGTGGAATTAGTGGCAACAGCGGCAATTTTCTGAGTTTGATCAACCCCAATGATATCGAAAGCATGACGGTGCTCAAAGATGCATCTTCTACAGCGATCTATGGATCGCGTGCCTCAAACGGTGTTTTGTTGATCACGACAAAAAAAGGAAAGGGCGATGCACTCCGGCTGTCTTTTTCGTCTATTGTATCCATGCAGCAGGCCCAGGGCGTAGCGGATATGATGTCGCGCGATGAGTTTGCCGAGCTGATCAATAGCAAGGGAACAGCGGCACAGAAGGCTTTACTGGGCAATAGTTCGACCGATTGGTTGTCTGAGGTATTTCAGCAGGCCATGGGTACGGATAATAACCTGAGTTTACAGGGAAAGATGGGGAAGGTCCTGCCTTTTCGTGCCTCGGTGGGGTATTATAACCAGCAGGGTACCTTGCGGACGGACAAAACGGAACGGATGACCGGCGCATTGGTTGTTAACCCTACATTTTTCAATAAATACTTGACCGTAAACCTGAATGTTAAAGCTGCACGGAACAACAACAGTTTTGCCAATACCGACGCCATATGGTCTGCTGTGGCTTTTAATCCCACACAACCGATCTACTCGGGAGTGGATGCTTATGGGGGCTATTATGAGAGCCTGGATAATGCTGGACTGCCGGCGACAGGGGCCAACCTCAATCCGCTGGGGCTACTCAAGCAGGAGAAACACCGCAGTACGGTCAATCGAGCTGTAGGTAACCTTGACCTGGACTATAAATTACATATGCTGCCGGAATTAAAAGCTCACGTAACTTTGGGATATGACTATGCCAAAGGAAATGGGTCCAACCTGATCCCGGCAAGTGCGGCCAATAATTTCACAATCGGTGGTGCTTTTGACCGCTATGAGCAGACGCTCAAAAATAGGTTGTTTACCGGCTATTTAAATTACAATAAATTCTTTTCGGACATCAAGAGTACAATCGATGTGACCGCGGGCCATGATTATCAATATTGGAGCGCTAAGCGGCCGCCGATCGTGTACTATAATGAGGCTGGCGATAATATACGCTCTACGGCAATTGCATCGGACGAGCGCCATACCTTGATCTCCTGGTATGGTCGGATCAACTATAACTACGACAGCCGTTATTTGCTGACGGCCACCATTCGAAAGGATGGAACCTCGCGCTTCAGTCCCGAAAACCGCTGGGGGACATTTCCCTCGGTCGCTTTGGCCTGGCGCCTTTCACAGGAGTCGTTCATGAAAGGAATCTCCTTCCTGGACGATCTAAAACTTCGGGCCAGCTATGGAGTGACCGGACAGCAGGAGGGCATAGGGAATTACGAATATCTGCCGGTCTATAATTTGGGAACGGCTTATGCGCAATACCGCTTTGGCGATCAGTACCATCTGGTGTACCGCCCGTCGGTGTATAACCGGGATCTACGCTGGGAAACGACCAAGGCTTTTAACTATGGTTTGGATTTTGCCCTGTGGAAGAATAGGATTTCGGGCTCGGTTGAGTACTACACGAGAAAAACACATGACTTGCTGGCCAATGTCCCAGTGGCTGCAGGAACAAACTTTGACCAGAATGCTACCATTAATGTGGGCAATGTGGAAAGCCGCGGATTTGAATTCCAATTGAATACAGTCCCGGTAGAAAAGGATAATCTGCGTTGGGAAGTTAATTTCAATGCGACCAACCAGCATACAAAAGTGACCAATATTGCATTGGTTCAGGATGCGAATGCTGTGGGGACCTATGTAGGTCCGAATGTCAGTGGCCGGGGAATTCAAATCCTGACGACTGGCTATCAGCCTAATATGTTCTATGTCTATAAACAGTTATATAATGAAGCGGGCAAACCCCTGGAAGGTGTTTATGCTGACCTGAATGGGGATGGAGCCATCAATGAAAAAGATCTGTACCGCTATCAGTCTCCGGCTGCAAAATGGCTGTTTGGCTTCAATACGCAATTGACCTATAAAAAATGGACTGCAGCAACGACCCTGCGGGCAAATGTCGGAAACTATGTGTTTAACAATACAAAAATGAACCTGAGTGCCTGGGAGACGTTGCAATATGTGGACCCGGCGATTAATAACTTACATCGTGACTATTTCAATACTGGTTTTCAAACGAGGCAATATTATTCGGATTACTATGTCGAAAACGCATCCTTCCTCCGCATGGAAAACCTTTCGGTGAACTACAATTTTGGCAAGGTCGGCAAGATCTCGAGCCTACGCGTGGGTGCGGTGGCACAGAATGTCTTTATTGTGAGCAACTACAGTGGAATGGACCCTGAGGTTCCGAGTGGATTTGACAGTTCATTCTATCCACGCTCGCGGACGTTTTCGTTAAGCCTCAATTTGGATTTTTAAGCGATACCTGAAACATAGATAAATAGTTGAAAAACAAATGAAAAGGATGAAAAAGATAAGAACATATTGTTTTGGATTGCTGAGCATGATTTTGCTGCTGCAGTCCTGCACAAAAGACTTGAACCAATACCCTACGGTGGAGACGACCTCGGAGTCGGTATACACCTCGGTGGATGGTTACCGGGCTGTGCTTGCCAAATTATACGGCTCGTTTGCCGTTGCGGGCAATGGCCGTGGGGATGCCGATCCGGATATGGCGAGTAGCACCGCATCCTGGGGCTACCTTCGGGTGTACTTTAACCTACAGGAGGTACCCACGGATGAGGTGATCTATACCTGGGCTGGTGGAGACAACATGACCGATATCCAGTATATGACCTGGGGTGCTTCGGATACATGGGTTAATGCGATGTATTACCGGATTTACTATACGGTAGCGATCTGCAACGAGTTTTTACGGAATGCAACAGCGGAAAAATTAGCAGCCTTCAGCTCGACCGAACAGGCTCAAATCGCTGCCTTTGCCGCCGAAGCGCGTTTTCTGCGTGCATTGGCTTATAGTCATGCCATGGATCTGTATGGAAATGTTCCTTTTGTAACAGAAAAGGATCCGGTAGCGGCATTTTTTCCGCCCAGGATGACAAGGGGCGAGCTCTTCGCATTTATTGAAAAAGAATTGACCGAAGTAGCTACGCTGCTACCTGAAGCTCGCCAGAATGAATACGGACGTGTGAGCCGTGCTGCGGCATGGTCTTTATTGGCTAAGAATTATTTGAATGCGCAAGTCTACACGGGCACTGCGCGCTATGCGGACTGCCTAAATTATGCCAAGAAAGTAATCGATGGCGGATACGCGCTACATTCCAATTACAAGCAGCTGTTTAATGCAGACAATGATAAACGTACAAATGAGATCATTTTTCCGATTCAGGCTGATGTGGCGCATACGACGACCTGGGGTGCCACCACTTATCTGGTCAATGGCCCGATTGTAGGCAACATGAAAGCATCAGATTATGGTGTGCTGTCGGGCTGGAACAGTTTCCGCACCTTACGTGAATTTGTCGCCTTATTTCAGGCGCAAGATAAAAGGGGGGATTTTTGGAAAAATGGGCAGTCACTGGATGTCGAAGACCCGGGGGCGTCAAGCCAGGGCTATGGCATAGTTAAGTTTACAAATTTGAACGATGATGGCAGCTATAAAACGGATGAAGGATTGGTGAGCACTGATTTCCCGATGATCCGCCTGGCTGATGTCTATCTGATGTATGCCGAGGCGGTATTGCGTGGCGGTGGTGGCAGTGTACAGGAAGCCATTACGCTGGTCAACCGTCTTCGTGAACGGGCCTACGGAAATGGTACTGGATCAATTGATCAGGCGCAGCTGACACTGGATTTTATCCTGGCGGAACGGGGCCGGGAATTGTTCTGGGAGTGCACGCGCCGTACAGACCTGATTCGGTTTGGACGATTTACCGGCAACGCGTACCTCTGGCAATGGAAAGGCGGTGAAATAAATGGCCGCAGTGTGGATGCTAAATTTAACCTGTATCCAATTCCGACGACTGATATGAGCGCAAACCCCAATCTGGTACAAAATCCGGGCTATTAATGGTTGAATTTGGTTAACGACACAGGAATAGGCTAACATGGGATATTCCATATGGCCTTTTAACGATAAATATTGACACATGAAACAATTGACACTCTATATCTTGGCATTGCTCTTTGTGGCCTGTAAAAAGGAAGGCGGAATGCCTGCCATCACTGGCATCAGGCCAGCTGTATTGCACAGCAGCACGCAGGAGCTTACCTTAAAGGCCACGGACCGAAAAGCCGTCGCACTGCAACTTGTATGGGATGAGGCGATCTTGCAGAGTGATGCGGCAATGGCGCAATCGGCACTGAAAAATAAGATTGAGATTGCTGCTGATGCTTCTTTTTCAACCCTCGCGAAAAGCATTGAACAGGAGGCTAGTGCAATCAGTTATACCCATGAGCAGCTAAACAGTCTTGTATCAGGTATGGGATTTGTACCCGGCGAGAAAAAAGCGCTTTATGTCCGCATTGCCTCGCGACTGGGAGCCAATACGGATTGGCTTTATAGCAACGTGGTCTCCATTGCGGTTACCGCCTATGCACCCATCCAGGATGCTGCTTATCTCTATCTGGCGAATAAGGAGCTAAACCAATTTTCTTGGAAATTGTGTTCGCGCAAAGAAGATGGGGTTTACGATGGATTTGTACGGCTCGACCAATGGTATAATTTTTATTTCACAAACGAAGAAAGTGCAAATGCTTCGCTGATCTATGGGTCCTATCCACTAGACGGTAGCCAATATATCCTATATAGTGGGGCAGACCGTTGGAACTGCTGGACGAGCCTGGGCGGCTACCTGTACCTAACGGCTGACATCAATAAGATGAGCTGGAAGGAAACCTCCGTGGAGTCGCTGGCTGTGACCGGTGATTTTAATGGTTGGAGCGCCACGGCCACTCCGATGGCTTATGATCAGGCGGCAAAGGTATGGAAAGCAACAATTACAACCACGGCAGCCGAACAATGGGGCATTAAAGTATTGATCAACGGCAGCTGGACCTGGTTTTTTGGTGCAGCGGAAGGTGAGGGTAACTGTGCATTATACACGGCCGATGGAAGTGGATTTGCCTACGATAAGGTGGGTACGCATACCCTGATCCTTGATCTGACTGATCCAAAGCAATTCAAATATCATGTGGAGTAGTCATTTTAGGCTATAACACACTATAAAAAAAGATTTAATGAAAGTACTAAAAATAGGGATGGCATTAGGCTTAATAGGTTTGTATTTTGGCCTGTCAAGTTGCAGCGACAAGGATAATCTTGTGCCAGCCGAAAATACAACGCATTTGGCCAAAGGAGCGGATGTCAGCTGGATGACGGAAATGGAGGCTGCCGGAGTGCAGTTTTTTAACGCCGGGGGTGCTGCGGTGGACGGGCTCAAGCTACTGCATGGATTTGGAATGGATGCGGTACGCCTGCGGGTATGGGTAGATCCCGAACGGGGCTGGTGTAATCAACATGATGTATTGGTCAAAGCACGTCGGGCGCATCATTTGGGGATGCGTGTAATGGTAGATTTCCATTACAGCGATACCTGGGCGGATCCGGGGCAGCAAACAAAACCTGCTGCCTGGAAAGGCTTAGCATTTGATGGCTTAAAGAAAGCCGTAAGTGACCATACCACTGCGGTATTGCAATTGCTGAAGGACAATGGT
This sequence comes from Sphingobacterium sp. DR205, assembly GCF_011064245.1. Lineage (NCBI taxonomy): Bacteria > Pseudomonadati > Bacteroidota > Sphingobacteriia > Sphingobacteriales > Sphingobacteriaceae > Sphingobacterium > Sphingobacterium sp. DR205. The sequence goes on from NZ_CP049333.1 coordinate 1,950,387, forward strand.
ATCGAGCCGGAATGGGTACAGGTGGGTAATGAAACCGGAGATGGGATGCTGTGGGAGGAGGGTAGAGCTTCGGTCAGCATGGCTAACTATGCTGCTTTGAACAATGCGGGCTACGATGCGGTGAAAGCTGTTTTTCCAGCGGCTAAAGTCATCATACACCTCCATAATGGCTATGACAATGCGCTGTTCCGCTGGATGTTTGATGGGCTGAAAAATAACGAGGGAAAATGGGATGTGATCGGGATGTCACTGTATCCAACAAAAGATAATTGGAAAGAACGTAATACTGCCTGTGTCGGCAATATCAAGGATATGATCGCACGGTACAACACGCAGGTAATGATCTGCGAGGTGGGCATGAGCTGGGATGAGGCGGATACGGCCGAAAGCTGGCTCAACGATCTTTTCAGTGCGGTGGAGGCAATTCCCGAGCAAAACGTGCTGGGCATATTTTACTGGGAGCCCCTGGCACACAATGGCTGGAATGGTTATACCTTGGGCGCCTTGGATAACAATGGACGACCGACAAAGGCATTGAATGCATTTAAATAATAGTATATTTATACGCTTAAAATAGCGAATGATTAGCTTAAACGACAGACGACAAACACCTGAATGATGAAATTACTGCATGCTACTTACTTTCTGTTCCTTTTGTTCTTCTTTATTCCGACAACATCACAAGGACAGCTGACCCGAAACTCTTTTTTACTGGAGAAAAACTGGCGTTTTTTTCAGGGTGAGGTCGATCGGGGCGAGTCCACTGCACTGAATGATGCGGCCTGGCAATCTGTTACCGTGCCGCATGACTGGGCTATTTATGGGCCTTTTGACCGTGCACATGATTTGCAGGATGTGGCCGTAACACAGAATGGGGAGAAGAAGGCTTCCGTAAAGACGGGCCGAACAGGTGGTTTGCCGTATGTCGGTGTGGGCTGGTATCGCAATCAGTTCGATATTCCTCAATTTGACGCCAACAGAAAACGTGTGGTCCTGAAATTTGATGGCGCCATGAGTGAGGCTCGGGTTTATGTCAATGGAAAAGAAGCCTGCTTCTGGCCGTACGGCTATAATGCTTTTCATTGTGATGTGACGGAGCTGTTGCATGCCGATGGAATGAACAACAAGCTTGCTGTGCGCTTGGAAAATAAAGCGCAGTCCTCGCGCTGGTATCCGGGAGCGGGCCTCTACCGCAACGTCCATGTGATCGTTACCGAAAAGGTGCATGTGCCGGTCTGGGGCACTTATATAACGACGCCCTTTGTGTCGGATAGCATGGCTTCGGTGAAACTCGAAACTAATCTGAAAAATGCCGATGGCAAATTGGTGCGGATGGTGACTGCCATCACCGACGCGAAGGGGCGTGTGGTGGCGCAGAAGGAAAATCAACAGAAAATAAACTATGGCAAGCCTTTCGTACAAAATTTTGAGGTGACGAACCCTGCGCTATGGAGCCCAGAACATCCCAATCTGTATCAGGCATCAACGCAAGTATATGTCGATGGCAAATTGACGGATAATTTTGAAACCCGCTTTGGTATTCGGGAAGTCCGTATCATTGCGGATAAGGGATTTATGCTAAACGGTAAAATTCGAAAATTTCAGGGGGTATGCAATCATCATGACCTTGGTCCCTTGGGAGCTGCAATCAATGTCTCGGCCTTGCGCTACCAGTTGGAGTTGCTCAAAGATATGGGCTGTGATGCCATTCGTACGGCGCACAATATGCCCGCTCCGGAGTTAGTGGCGCTCTGCGATGAATTGGGCCTGATGATGATGATCGAGCCTTTTGACGAGTGGGATATTGCCAAATGCAAGAATGGTTACCATCGCTTTTTTGGGGAATGGGCAGAACGCGACATGGTCAATATGATCCATCATTTTAGAAACAATCCTTCGGTGGTGATGTGGAGCATCGGAAATGAAGTGCCGACGCAGTGTAGTGCCGAAGGGTATAAGGTTGCTTCATTTTTGCAGGATATCTGCCATCGTGAAGATCCTACGCGGCCTGTTACCTGCGGGATGGACCAAGTGACCTGTGTACTGGAAAATGGTTTTGCCAGTCTGCTGGACGTCCCGGGCCTCAACTACCGTACCCATCGTTATGAAGAAGCTTATGCCAAATTGCCACAAAACCTTGTGCTGGGTTCGGAAACGGCCTCAACGGTGAGTTCCCGTGGTGTATATAAATTTCCGGTCGTGAAAAAGGGAGACATGCTGTATCCCGATCATCAGTCTTCTTCCTATGATATGGAACATTGTTCCTGGTCAAACTTGCCGGATGAGGATTTTGCATTGGCCGAAGACCATCATTGGACCATGGGGCAATTTGTCTGGACCGGTTTTGATTACCTCGGCGAACCATCGCCTTACGATACGGATGCCTGGCCCAACCACAGCTCAATGTTTGGTATTATTGATCTGGCGAGCATACCCAAGGACCGCTACTACCTCTACCGGAGCCTTTGGAATAAAAATGAACATACCTTGCACATACTGCCACATTGGACATGGCCTGATCGTGTGGGGCAACAAACTCCGGTATTCGTTTATACGGATTATCCAAGTGCCGAACTATTTATCAACGGTAAGAGCCAGGGGGTACAACGCAAAAGCAAAGCATCACGCGAAGAACGTTACCGCTTGATGTGGATGAATACGGTTTACGAGCCCGGAGAAATCAAAGTGGTGGCCTACGATGAAAATGGAAAAGCCGCAGATGAGAAGATTGTACGGACAGCTGGAAAACCGTATCAGATAAAAATGGAGACTGTGCACGGTACTCTTGCTGCAGATGGACGCGCATTGGCTTATATTCGCGTCAAAGCGGTAGATAAAGATGGGAATTTGTGCCCCCATGCAGACGGGCTGGTACAGTTTGAGGTAAAAGGAGCCGGTACATTCAAGGCCTTGGCCAATGGCGATCCGACCAACCTCGAGGCTTTTCATAAGCCACAGATGCACTTGTTTAACGGGCAGCTTACTCTGATCGTGCAGGCCGCCGAAGATGCCGGCAAGATTCAGGTACAGGCGCAAAGCAGAGGCCTAAAAAAAGATGTATTGTTTGTTAATGCCGTTTCTGCGCCTTAAAGGCTGGACTTTATACTTGCTTAGGATTATTAGGCTAAAGGTGGCGGACAATGGCAATTGCTGTTGGCCTGGTATCGTGTGTATCCGGAGATGGGGGGTAGAAACTTGATAAGCTGTAAATTTGGAGTTTTACATGTGATTAACTACCTTTAGAGACCTAATAAAAAGCATCGATTTGAAAAGCAATGGTCTCGTAGATACTTCAATAATTAATCGCCTCAAGGATGGAGATGAATTAGCCATGAAGGAATTGATCACGACATATAAAAGCACGTTAGCGCAGTCGATGATGCGTATCCTTAAGTCGCAGGAAGAGGTAGAGGATCTGCTGCAGGAGCTATTTATCCGTATTTGGACACGTAGGCAGGATATCAATACTGAGCTGTCTTTTCATGCTTTTATATATCGGATCGCCGGTAATTTGGTATACGATCGATTGCGTAAATTAGCGCATGAAAAACGTCTTGTTGCAGACTATTTTACTCACCTTACTGAAGTTTATTCCCATATCGAGGAGGGGGTTTTTAATCAGGAAACCAAAGATATTTTAAATCAGGCAATTGAACAGTTGCCAGAGCAGCGCCGGCGTGTTTTTATACTCTGTAAGATTGAAGGCCGAAGCTATGAAGAAGTAAGCCGCTTATTGTCAATTTCGGTGGCAACAGTAAATACCCATATTACAAACGCGAATACGACACTTAGAAATTATTTTCAGCAGCGGCCTGATCTGTCTTTCCTTATAGTGCTGGCATTGCTTTCAGCCAAAATGTTGCACAATTAACAATTTCTTAAGCCTAATTTTATATTTTCTTTATTTTTTTTGAATTCACTTCATTGGTTTTTCATTTCCAAACGTATATGTAAGAAAAGAACGTATGCAAAACCCTAGATTTGAAGAGCTGTTCAATAAATATCTGAACGATACACTAACCAAGGATGAAATGTTAGAACTTCAACTTTTGTTGGCATCGGATGATCAGGAGCAAGGTTTACGTTCGTTGATCGATAATGAAATAACTGCCAATGTGGAAGAGTATCCACATGTTAAACTGAATTGGTTTGCAGAATTGGAAACTAATGTGTTGGCAAATATAAGAAGCACTCGATCTAAAACGCGCTATTTAAACTGGAATTGGAAGAAAACGGTAGCCGCGGCGGCACTCCTGGTCGTCAGTATCGGAGCGTCTCTGTGGATGCTGTCGCGTTTGGATAACGATGAACGAAATACGATAAAGCCGGGTACAAGTATTGCCTCATTACGGCTTGCCGACGGAAGAGAAATTGCGCTCAGTAATAAACACGAAAGTATCGTTTTTGGCGATGAACTCATGTACGCAGACGGAGCTTCCATCGAAGGTTTGGAAAGTCATGAACCGATACATCAGGACATGGTAATCACGGTGCCGAAAGGTGGTACTTACCACATCATATTGGCAGATGGATCTAAGATCTGGTTAAATTCGGACTCCAGATTAACATATAAAATCAGAAGTAAAGGCCAACCTAGAGAATTAGAAATGGAAGGTGAGGCATTTTTTGAGGTGGCTACACGATACATGCTTCAGAATAACAAGCGGATCAAAGTACCTTTTCTTGTTAAGACACCCGCCCAGACGGTGCAGGTATTGGGTACAGCATTTAATATTTCGGCCTATCCCGGCGAGGCTACGCGGACTACTTTGGTCGAAGGCAAAGTGGCTATTAATATAAAAGGAAATAAAAAATTACATCAACTGCAACCCAATCAGCAAGCAATTGTCCAGAATAACAGCATTTCTTTTATTCCGGTTGACCCAGCAAATTATGTGTCGTGGAAAGATGGCACATTTACCTTTTCTGATGAAGACCTAAATCATATTTTGAATCAAATAGGCCGCTGGTATAATGTAAAGGTTGAATATGAGGATGAAAGCCTACGAAAACTGAAATTTGAAGGGGTATTACCCCGTAACCAGAATTTAAGTTTTGTATTGGAAGCCTTAGCGAGTACCGGTGAAGTCCAATTTACTGTTCATTCGAATACCGTATACGTGAAAAGAAAATAGATTTTATAAACCAGCTAAAATACCTGATAGCCTATGAAGTAAAAAAAGCGACAAAAAAGATAACGTATGGACAGTAAAAATAATCAGGAGCGTTGGAGCGCTCCCGATCATGAAGTTAGCCGTTATCAAACCATCTTGAAAACTCATTTAATACCTAACTAACCAAACAAATGTATAAAATAATTAAAAAAGATGTGCATCGGCTTTTTAGTCGAACGAAACCCTACATTATGAAAATTTCACTGACAACCATCAGCTGCTTTTTGGTCTGTCTACAGATAAGTGCTACGGCTCTCGCGCAAAAGGTGACACTGAAAAATAAGAGCATCACACTCAAAGAGGCTTTCCGCGAAGTCAATAAACAATCTGGTTACCATTATCTGTGGTCTGCAAAACGGGTCAATAGCAATACCCGAATTGCCATTGATATTAAAAACATGGAGTTGGACCAAGCCATCAGACAGATTATTCATGGTTTACAGCTAAGCTATAAGATACAGGGCAAGCTCATCACCATCAGAGAAAGAGAGAAGACCTCAACAGTAGCTAATCTTGCGCAAATAGACGATAATGGACAACAAGAGACAATAACAGTTAGGGGGCGGGTGGTTGATTCGCTGGGTAGGCCCCTAATTGGTGTGACCATCAGGGTCATTTCGGCAAATAAACGTGTTATAAAGGAGTCTAAATCAGATAGCCATGGGGAAATCAATATCGAAAGCGTACCAAAACAAAGTTTTTTGGAAATATCGCTGCTTGGCTATCGGCGCCTTAATCTGGCTGCGACTGAAAATATAGGTACCATCAGGATGGATGTTCTTGCTGAAAGCCTCGAAGAGCTTGTCGTGGTGGGATACATGACCAAACGGGCTTCTGAAGTGACCGGCGCGGTACAATCTGTCAAGGGTGAAGAACTTCGTAACAGCGTCAGTACCCCCAATGTGCTATCGATGCTTAAAGGGAAAACTACAGGTCTATATATTACGGAGAGTACCGGAGAGTCGGGAGCAAAAGGGCAGGTGATTGCTAGGGGACAATCGTCAATGACCACCCCTACAAACAATTATCTCGGTCCACTGATTGTTGTCGATGGTGTGATCACCAATTATCAGTCCTTACAGGATGCTGTCAATCCGGCTGATATTGAAGATATCAGCGTGCTAAAAGATGCTGCATCTACAGCTATTTATGGATCCCGGGCTGCCCAAGGGGTCATTGTCGTGACTACAAAACGTGGACAGGCTGGTAAAAGCACAGTGGAAGCGCGCGTGCAGGCTGGGGTAATACAGCCAGTAAGGGACATCCGGTTTATGAACACGACCGAACTTATTGATTTTATGGATACGCAGATGAAACGCTATTGGGAGCAAACTCCTTCCATACGGACGACATTTCCGAACGTCGCTGATTTTATTCGCGAACGCCGCGTCTATACGGATGAAGATCGTACGCGCAATTTCAATTGGGAAGATAAAATTTATAGCAATGGAAATTTTACCAATACGGAATTAGGGGTACGTCATGGTACCGATAAAACTAAATTTTATATGGGAGTCGGTTGGTTTAAGGAAAATGGAGCATTATATGATAATGGGTTTGACCGAAAAAATATAAGATTTAATATTGATCATGCTATTTCAAGTAAATTACTTGCGCGTATCAATGTAAGCTCTATTATCGACCGGATCACCAGACGCAACGGGGTGCCTGAATTATATATGATTCAGCCATTTATGTATCCGTATGATAATGCCGGCAATCTGTTGGACAGTCTGCCTGTGCGACAGTCGAGTAATTATGGACCTGCTTACACAACATGGACGCAGAATTTTCTTGCGGAAACGGGATATGATAATACGAGGCTGACAAAGGTACAAAATCATTTAGCCAGCATAAGTCTGCGGTATAATATACTTCCTTTTTTAAGCGTTCAGACTTCCAACTCGCTCAATTTTGTAGGCACCAATGTCAATTCTTATTTAGACCCACGTTCATTTTCCGGAAAGTATGGTGGATACCCTTATTTATTCTCTTCGGCAAGTACGGTTTTACCCAATGGCACCCTGGAAATTGACGATACTAAATTCGTTGACTATCTCACGTCCAATACATTGAATTTCAACAAGACAGTCGGCGGTAATCACGTTATCAGTGCATTGGTAGGGCAAGAATGGGGCAAAAGAACGACAGAAATCATGGACATAGATATGTATAATCTATTGCCCAATGAGCGGAATATGGGGGGCGCACAAAATTTCGGCAGTGCGATCAATGTGGCATATGGATTTCCTTATAGACCGACGGGAAATTATCAGGAACGTGCCACCTTTTCGGTATTCGGACAGGCTGACTACAGCTATGCAGGCCGCTATATGGCTTCATTTTCCGTGCGTACGGATGCGACGACCAATTTTGGACGCGACAAACGATATGGCACTTTTTATTCGTTTAGTGGCGGATGGAATATATCCAAAGAAAACTTTTTTAAAAATATTAAGGCGATTGATAATTTGCGCCTTCGCGCTTCTTATGGTACATCGGGTAGAGACCTGGGCGACGGATACCTAAATACGACATTTTATTCGGAAACAGGTCGATATGAGCAGGTCGATAATATCGGCGCGGTGATCACGCAATTGGCTAATCCGATGATATCTTGGGAGACACTTCACAACAGCAATGTTGGTCTCGATATCGCTGTTTTAAATAATAGGATAAATTTGTCTGCGGATATCTACCACAAACGTAGTGATGGTCTTTTACAACAGGTCAGTTTGCCTTCTGCACAGGGTGCATTAACACAATATCAGAATGTTGGACAGATCGTTAACCGGGGTATCGAAGTATCGTTGAGCACGCATAATGTAAAGTCTGCTCATTTCAACTGGCATACCAGTTTTAATTTTAGTTACAATAAAAATAAGCTTACCAGACTGTATCAGGATTCGCTTTTGGATTCTTACTCCAGATCATATTATCGAAAAATTGGCGAAGATATCAATGTGATCAAAGCGATCCAATTTGCAGGCATCAATCCTGAGAACGGTAATATGCAGCACTATAATTTTGATGAAAAGGGTAATCAAATAATTGTGGAAGGTATTGGGCAAGTGAGCAACTTGGCCAACTGGAAACGGGTAGGGCAGGCTACGCCACGCTTTTTCGGTGGATTTACCAACAGCTTTCAATACAAAAATTACAGCTTAAATGTCGAGTGGTGGTTTCAGGTGGGCAACTATACCCAAATGTCTTTAGTGAATAATTTCCAGGCTCCAACTGCGCCTAGGCTCGGCCGTAATAATGTTGTTTTTGCCGATAATCAGCATGTCTGGCAGGGGCCCGGGGATATGCAAGCGAATTATCCTGATGTATTCAGCACCGATCCGAATGCATGGACTGCACTCACCTATCGTTCATCCAAAATGTGGGGGAATGCAAGTCATGCCCGTTTGCGCAATGTCAGGTTCACCTATAGCTTGCCTAACGGCGTGTTAAAAGCCTTGAAGCTAGCTCGCGCAGATGTTTTTGTTAGCGGCGATAATTTATATGTGATCAAGCATAAGGATTTTGTAGGCGTAGATCCGGAAGGAGCCGTCTTAGGAGGGGTAAACACAAGCTATGGTGGGGCGGGTACCGGTTTTGCCAATCCAAGAAGGTTTTTACTCGGGATGCAGCTGACATTTTAATTTGTAAATGATGAAAAATATTCAATATAACAATAGACAATTATATACATTACGATATGTTGTTCTAATCGCACTGACTTGGTTAGGTCTTACATCCTGTAACAAACAACTTGATGAGCTCAGGCCGCATAATGTCATTTTTGAAGAAAGACAATTTGATACGCCGTCTGGCTATTCAAAAGCAGTGTCGGGTATTTATAACCTAATTGCTGTTGGGTCAGAAAGCGCAATAGGGGTTGGCTTTACGGACTTGCAAATTTTTCTTTCAGAAGCCAGGGGAAATACCATACGTGCCCTTGATGCGCAAGTAAACCGGAATACTGACCTATTTGACTATATTAATTCTTCAAATAGAGATCTCTCCTATACATATGCTTTTTGGCGTAATAGCTACAACGTTATGTTGCACATTAATAAAGTGCTTGCCAACGTGAAAGACGACGAAACTAATCCAGTAATTCTGCAGGCAAAGGCGGAAGCATTATTTCTTCGTGGTTATATTTACTTTAATCTGGTCCGTTTGTATGGAATGCCATTCTACCAAGGTAATGGAAATTCGCTCGGCGTGATGTTGGTGGTCAATGATGAATTTGCACCGGGCCTCGCACCCAAACGGGCAACCGTCGCTGAAATATATGAGCAGGTCGTATCCGATCTGAAGACTTCGGTCCCATTATTTAAACAGCAGAAATCCAATAGTTACGCGAGTAGTTCGGCGGCAGAAGCACTATTGTCCCGGGTAGAACTCTACAGGGGCGGTACTTTTTCGTCACCAAATAACGAAGCGAATCAAAAAGCCTTTGAATACGCTGATAAGGTCATTCGTCAAGGGGGCTATGAACTTATACAAGGAGATGCCTTTAAAAAATATTACGATACGGACAACCTGAACAACAAAGAAGACATATTTGCTATTAATGGTGAATTTATGAATGGTTTGATTGCCAACCTCTTTAAGATGCCTTCTCAAATAAATTATACAGGTGGGCTCTATCGACCTTCACCTTATCTTCTATCCCTGTTTGATGAAAAGGACCTTAGAAAAGCATTCTATGTCGAAAATATAACACCGGGCTTTCCAGAGGATCACTTGGCATGCAATAAATACAATATTGGCTATGCTTCTTTATACAGCCGTTCTCCCTACCGTTACCTAAGATTAGCAGAGATGTATTTAAATAGAGCCGAAGCATCGGTCAAATTGGGAAAAAATGCTGCGGCTCTTGCTGATGTAAATATCATCAGGAAACGTGCCGGATTGACTGCACTTGAGAACTTAGCGGGTGAGGCACTGTTCAAAGAGATTTTAAAACAGCGTAAAATCGAACTTGCCTTTGAAGGCCATGCGAGTTATGATGAATTTAGAAACGGTCTTTCAATGGTACGCGATTATGCATCGGGCAAATCTTCGTCTATGACGGTACAACCTACCGAAGGAAAAATACTGATGAAGATCCCTGATGAAGAAATTGCGAGCAATCCAAACCTCGTGCAGAACCCATAACTATAATTGACACCAACAGAATAGCAGATAAGATATGCCTGGCTTAAAAAGTATTGACAGGAATAAACAAAAACTAAAAATTAAAGAGATAAAACATGAATACTAGCAATAAATTTATAGCGCTTATGGCCGTAATGATGACTTCGTTAACCGTGTCAGCCCAAAAGAAATTTGTGATTAACGGACTGGCCCCAGAGCTGAACGGAAAGTATGTCCATCTGTCTTATGGTACGGGTAACGATAATCAAATAAAAGACAGTGTCGTAGTTGCTAACGGGAAGTTCAAGTTTACGGGAGCCGTTGCCGGGCCAACATTTGGCTATATCAGCTTGGGCGGGCAGGCACTTTCGTTTGACAATATCTTTTCAGTTGTTCTCGAACCTACAACAATGAAAATGACGCTTGATCCGGACAGTATAAATAAAAGCATACTTACCGGATCAAAAGAGAACGATAAGTTAAAAAGCCTCGATGAGCAAAAGGCACCGATCAATAAAGCCATGGAGCCGTTGCGTGCAGAGTATCAGAAGCGCAATGAAGAATATGCCAAAGCAAGCAAAACGCTAAAAGAAATGGAAAAGAAGGTAGAGGCTATGAAAATTGATAACTATGCTTTCCGGGACAAGTTTGAACCTTTCCAAAAGCAGCAGGAAGCGATAGACCGCGACTTTATAGCGAAAAATCCACAGTCTATTGTATCTGCCTATCTGATGCGTTTTAAGATATCGGGGATGACATTGACGGAAGCTGAAAAAGTATACAATACTTTCACTTCCGACGTGAAAAAAAGCAGTTATGGAAAAGAGCTCCTCAATGAAATTAATAAAATGCGTAGCGGGTCTCCGGGAAACCCTGCTTATGTCTTTTCAAAATCTGATATAGATGGTAACCCCCTTAGTTTGGCAGATTACAGGGGCAAATATGTGCTGCTCGATTTCTGGGCGAGTTGGTGCGTGCCCTGTAGACAGGGAAATCCACATTTAATCAGTGTCTATAATAAATATAAAGATGCCGGTTTTGAGATCATCGGTATTTCTGATGACGACCGTAACGAAGCTGCCTGGAAGAAAGCGGTGGAGCAAGATCAGATCCAGATCTGGAAACATGTACTTCGTGGACTTAAAATGGAAAACAACGTCATCGACCGCTCGCAGGACATATCCGAACATTATGGCATTCATACGCTTCCCACCAAAATATTAATTGACCCCCAAGGTATTATTATTGGTCGCTATGGTTCGGGAGGCGGATCTGATGCTGATCTTGATGCAAAATTGAATGCAATTTTTAGTAAATAATTTACAGATGAATGCAATAAAAATTATAGTACAAATTAGCTTGCTATTGATAGCTGGACCACTTTTCGCGCAGTCCAAATCATTTACGCTGATTGGAAAAGTAGCTGGAAAAGCGGATGGCTATATCTACCTCTCGATGGCAGATAGCGAAAATGGACGGATGGATAGTATACAGTTAAATCAAGGGAAATTTATCTTCAGGGGACAGCTTGAGTACCCCACGAAAGCCGAAATTTTGATGGAAAAAAAGAGTGAACATTTAGCAGATAAGCGTTTACCTGTTATTCTTGAACCTGGAGAGATGACGTTGTCCATCGATTATAACCAATTTGAGCTAGGCGAGCTTAAAGGTTCTGTTTCTAATGCGGAGCAAGATATGCTCAATAAAAAACAAGCCAGCATCCGGATCAATATGCAACCCGCCCAACAACACTATAATCGTGTGGTAGAGAAATACCTGGCTATTAGAGAACAGAAAGATACGGTTGCATCAAAAATTATACGGGCTGAAATGGATGCTGTTCAGAAAGAGATGGAGCCCTTTCATGCACAAATTCGTGCGACCGAGGATCAAGTATTGGAACATTATCCTAACGGATTTACTGCCGCAAATCGACTGATGTATGCGGTAGGCCAGTTGCCGCTGGAGGAGTCTGTGAAAAGATATGAAGCCCTCAGTACTGGAGCCAAACGCAGTATCGCAGGTCGTTATGTCCAATCTAAAATACAGGCCATTCGCCGTGGGTCTGTGGGGGTAAATGCACCCGATTTCGCGAGTACAGACGTTAATGGTGCTCCATTAAGCTTATCGGCTCATAAAGGGAAATATGTATTGCTTGACTTTTGGGCAAGCTGGTGTGTGCCCTGTCGTAAAGGAAATCCACATTTACTGGCCCTTTATGCTAAATACAAGGAAAAGGGCCTTGAGATCATTGGCGTAGCATCTGATGATGGGAATGAAAAGGCATGGCGAAAAGCTGTCGAAGACGATAAGATTTCTGTGTGGAAGCACGTGTTGTCAGGACAAAATATCGAGAAATTAAGAAAGGGAGAGCGGGATGATAACTACATCGGTGGTCAATATGGCATAACAACATTACCAACAAAAATATTGATCGATCCCCAAGGTCAGATCATTGGACGTTATGGTAGTGGTGCCGGGACAGATGCAGACCTCGATAAAAAGCTTACAGAGATATTTTAATCGACATAACAGGATTATAATCACTTATAAAAAAGTATAAAATGATAAACAAAATTAAATTAACAGTAGGATTACTATTGGTGACCTGCGCTGCATTGGCTCAGAAAGCACAGCTCAACGGAAATATTAAGGGATTAAAAGATGGGCAGATCGTCTTTTATAGATCAGTAAATGGAGCACCCAAAATGGATACCATTCAGACTAAAGGCGGCCAATTTACCTGGTCAGCAGAGATCCATGAACCGCAGAAAATTTCCATCATGTTTCCAGAACGGTATGTTGAATTTTTTGCTGAAGCAAAAAATATGACGTTAACTGGAACTGCAGAAGAATTAGGCAAACTGCAAGTAAAAGGATCTTCTCTACAAGACGAAGCGGATGCCTATCAAAAATCTTTACAAGATATAACTGATCAGGAAAATCCACTCTATCAACAGTATGGAAAAGCGACCGCGGAAGAAAAAAAGCAAATTGAAGCGAAGATTAGTAAATTTAGAGATATAAAAAGGGAACGCGCCGCAGAATACATCAAGAAGTATCCGTCCAGTTTTTATAGCCTTAGTTTAGTTGCTGACCGTGCTATGATGGGTAAGTATGAAGACATTCAACCCCTGTATGCCGTCTTAACAGCACCGATGAAAAATACCATGCAGGGAAAAGCGCTGGCCAATAGATTAGACATATTAAAACGTAGTGCTATCGGTACTGCAATGTTAAATTTTTCGCAGGCAGACCTCGACAAAAAGTTAGTGTCATTTTCATCCTTTAAAGGAAAATATGTACTCGTTGATTTTTGGGCAAGCTGGTGTGGGCCATGCCGGCAAGAGAATCCCAACGTCTTGAAAGAATACAATAAATATAAAGATAAGAACTTTACAGTTTTGGGTATTTCACTGGATGATAATGAAGACAAGTGGAAAAAGGCCATTAAGGACGATGCAATGCCATGGACTCAGGTTTCTGATCTAAAAGGTTTTAATAATGAAGTCTCTTCTTACTATGGTATTATGGGAATCCCGAGTACCTTGCTTGTTGATCCCAACGGCGTGATTATTGCCAAAGACCTACGTGGAGAGACATTGAGTGAAAAACTGAAAGAACTTTTTGATAAGTAAAAAGGACAAGATATTGCGGACTAGATCCGATTGATTGAATTTTTGACAAATAAAAGGACGACCGGCATAAGGCCGTCCTTTTATCCTATGCCCATTCGATAGACTGGAAATAAATCTATTTGACTTCCATTATAGACTTGGCAGTGATATGCATGACACCGGCCTGGTCTTTCCAGAATTCTCCTTTGGCTTGGATCCTATCACCAATATTGTAACGTTTGAATGTTCCACCTGATTTCTGAAGATTGACAACACTTATGGTTACAATCGATATTGTACCCTTTTCGTCCTTAACGCTTGCCATATAGCCATCTTTTCCGTTTTCGATGGCTGTAATGGTGCCTGTAATTTCTTGTTGTGAAACTTGTTGTTCCATATTAACTGTTTTCTTTTGGCTGGAGCATGAACTCGCGCTTGCCAAAATAAATGCTCCAATTATTCCTCCAATAAATATCCTATTGCTCATTTTTTGTTTTGTTAGTGTGTTAAAACTACAAAATATTGTGGTGTGATCCAGCTGCTAAACAATTTTTATACAGCTGCATCTGCTTTACCGAATCAAAAGCCGATGTTGCCACATTTTTATTGCTATTTTTGAGAAGAGAAATTTATAACATGCTTTAAAGCTTATATGATCAAAGAATTTTCATTCAAACAATTTGGCAATTTAGAATTTAGCAAATCCGCGCTACAAGATCATGCGTTGACCGCAATCGAGGGGCATATCAAGATCCTTTTTATTCCTAAAAATGCAATTATCCAAGTCGATTTTCAGGAAATAGCAATGGAAACCGACGCTTTGTTGTTTATTAACCCCAATGTAGTCTTAAAGCCCTGTGAGACCGTTGGTGGCCAGCTGATGCATTTTAATAAAGATTTTTACTGTATCGAAATTCATGATCAGGAAGTAGCCTGTGATGGTATTTTATACAATAATGTCTTTGAAATTCCTTTTATTAATTTGAACCAAGCGCAGTCCGATGACATACAGCGGATTATTCGGGAAATTCAAGTGGAAATGAGCAATGAAGATTCCAGTACGGAAGAAATGTTAAGGATACTCCTAAAAATGATTATCCTCAAATCGACACGTATCTGGAAAGAGCAGCATCAACTTGCCACAAAGGACCAGCAAACTGACGTACAGTTTTTAAGAAAATTCAGTAAGTTGGTCGAACAGCATTATAAAAAACGGCATACAGTCGCAGAATATGCAGATCTACTCTTTGTTACGCCCAAAAATTTAAGTAAGAAAATAGGATTGGTCAGTAAAGCAACTCCCAACGAAATTATTAAAAACCGAATTATCCTGGAAAGCAAACGCCTTTTGGCCCATACGACAATGACGGTTAAAGAAATTGCATACAGTCTTAACTATGAGGACGACGCTTATTTTATCCGCTTTTTTACTAAAAACACGGGCATCTCACCAATCACATTTAGAAAACAGTTTAAATAATAACATTTCCTTATTGAAAACGAAAAAAGCACAATCCAGGGATTGTGCTTTTTCCGTTTAAGCCATCTCCTAACAGCACATCTGAAGAGAATACGTGCTAAAAAAATCCTGCGTAAAATAAAGAAGAGAAAAAAGTGCAATTCAAAGGGAAAACCATCCATTGTAAGACGGGCAGAATTGGGCCAACTTTGTGATATCAAAATAACAACAGCATTTAAAACAATTTAATATTAGAAAACATGAAAAATTTAATTTTAGCATTCTTACTTTTCACAACATTATTATCCAGCGCTGTATTTGCGCAAACCAACAGAATTGCAGCTTCATTTGGACGTGAAGAATATATCGAGGTTGAAAAAAATGTCAGGCTACATGTAACGGATCTTGGCGAAGGGCAACCCATTGTTTTGATTCATGGCTGGCCTTTGAGTGATGCCATGTATGAATACCAATATGCCGATTTTATACAAAAAGGATACCGTGTGATCGGCATCACCTTGAGAGGCTTTGGCTTATCTGATAAGCCCGCAGGAAAATATAATTACGATGTTTTTGCCGATGATATCAAAGTTGTACTGGACAAATTAAAAATTGAAAATGCTACAATAGGTGGATTCTCGATGGGCGGAGCGACTGTCATTCACTATGTAGCGAAATACAATGCAGCCCATGTGTCCAAAATGGCACTTTTCGGAGCGGCGGCACCGATCTGGACAAAACGTGCGGACTTCAACCATGGGCTCTGGACAAAAGAGGATGTCAATGGTTTGATCAATCTCAACAATACAAACCGCCCGGAACTGTTTGCAACATTCGGTAAAATCTTCCCTGCCAATGAAAACAGTGTATCTGCTGGACATGGCGCGTGGTTAGGAACAATTCAGGCTCAGGCTTCGCCCTATGCAATGGCTGAAGGATTAAAAACTTTACGGGATAGCGATTTGCGTGATGACCTGAAAAAAATAACTGTGCCTACATTGATCCTTCATGGCAAACTCGACAAAATTTGTTCCTATGATCTTGCCGAACAGATGAAGTCTTTGCTTAAAAATTCAACCTTGGTTCCATTCGAAAAAAGTGGCCACGCACTCTTCATCGAAGAACTGGAAAAATTCAATACCGAACTGTTAAATTTCATTAAAAAATAAGCGCTAATCGCATAAGGCTGTCCAATCTGTTTGGATAGCCTTATTTTTATTTCTCCTAGATCTCTTTACAGGAATATTTTAGCAATCGAATTCTCGGAGCTTCTGCTTTACTTTTTGACCACCTTTATAAACTATCATCACATGAACAGAATTGTATTATTCCTGTTTTTTTTACTATCAATGGCATCCTGCAGCATAAGGAAAAACATCGCCATCATTGAACATCCTAATTTACCAAAACCAATAGGTCCCTATAGCCACTCGACTAGCGTCGGCAATCTGATATTTGTGTCAGGGCAAATTGGTTTGGATCCCAAAACAAACAACCTAAAGCCTGGAATCGAACAACAGACAGTTCAGATCTTTGAAAATCTAAAAGTGATTCTTGAAAATAATCATTCGGATTTAGCACATATAACCAAGACAACGATTTATATCACAGATATAACCCAATTTGAAACGGTCAATAGCGTATACGGTACTTATTTTGGCCATCGTTTCCCAGCCAGAAGTACGATCGAGGTGGTTTCATTGCCAAAAAATGCGAGCATCGAAATAGAATGTGTTGCGGTTAAGAAATGAGAATTTCCTTTGTGTAATCCCACAATGTGGAAGATTTTGAAAAGGCGTTTTGTCTTACAATGGTTTTTGATTATTGCGCTAGGTAAAAAGTGCAATCCAAAGCGAAAGCTATCCATTGTAGGGCGTCTTAATTTAGCCCAACTTTGTATTATAAATTTTTAACAACAAGCACAAATAACAAAGATCATGAAAAAAATAATTTTAGCCTTGGGTTTATTGACAACATTCGTATCGACTGGGGTATATGCGCAACAATCTGGCGTCAAACGGACAGATCTCCAAAGACATCCGCTTGAAGCCGTCGGATATGAAACCATTCAAGCGCGGATAGACTTAGCGCCTGGCACAGCTGTAGGGATGCATTCACATCCTGGGGAGGAAGTTATCTATGTCCTGGAAGGTATTTTTGAATACCAGTTGGAAGGCGAGAAGCCTGTTGTACTGAAAGCTGGCGAGGTACTCTTTATTCCCGCAGGAAAGAATCATTCTGCCAAAAATATTGGAACGGGCAAAGCATCTGAACTCGCAACTTACATTGTTAGAAAGGATAAACCACTACTTGTCTATAAAAAATAAGCAATAAAAAAAAACACAATTTATAAGATTGTGTTTTTTTTTTGCCCGAATAATTGGATGTTAGCTCCCGATCCATTTGATAGATTGTTATGAATACAAAAATTTAATGATATAAAGCAACACAAGGAGAGATTGTTTTGGCATACCCATGATTTCTTTGAGTGTCGCCATAGCACGATTATTCAATTTGTATAAGCTTTTCACGGAGATATTGGTCAGCACGCTGATTTCTTCATAGCTCAGTTCTTCAAAATAACGGAGAAAAATAACTTCTTTCTGTTTGCCGGTTAATTGTTCAAGTGCCTGAATCAGTTTAAGTGCATTGCTTCGTTGTTCCTCGGCAGCGATGTAGCTGGACTCCACATCGTAAGTCAGCTGGAAATCATCATTTTCACCAAATGAGCTCAGCCTCCCGTCACGTAATTGCGTGTTTAATAAGCTGTTCTTAAGTGCAACCAGTAGATAATGCTTCGGATTGGATATGACTTTTAATTTATTGCGATTTTCCCAAAATTTGATAAATACTTCCTGGATAGCATCTCTGACATAATCTTCATCTTTTACACGTCGCATACCATATTCGTACAAGCTGGGCAATAGGGCACGATAGATCTGCTCGAAGGCTTTTTTATCGCCCTCAATAAAATCATTCCAACACAGATCTATGATCGTATTACTCATTTCAGCGTTTGCGTCAGTTAAAGAAATAGATTATCGCTTTCCAAAAATAGTAAAGATTTAATAACATTAACATAACCCTGCGTTTAAATAGCACACTATCGTCAGTAGATTGTCAATTCCACTAAAAACTTGGTTTAAAAGGGCTTGTTTGGTTACGAAATTATGAATTTGACAAGATTTATAGATAGCTTTTAAAGTTTTTTTAAAAAAAATAAAATTACATGGGATAAAATCCAATCCCAATTTGTCATCTACTTAACAAAGGCTTACTAATGGAAAACTATCATACCTATAATACGCAGGATTTTTTGGACGACCTGGACTTTGTCCGTTTTGCTAAAATGCCGGATCAGGAGGAATTCGGCTATTGGCATAAATGGCGTGCGGGCAATCCGCCAAATGCAAAAGCGTATGATGAGGCGCTAGCTTACCTCCAGGCCCTGATGGGGATCACGCGCATACGGCCTGACCTGGACTTCACGGAGAGCCTATTCCGCGATATTGAAAGAGGCATCGTCGATAATAGAAAGAAAAGAAGAAACCATATCATCCGCATATGGGCATCCTTGGCGGGCGCAGCGGCAGTGGCTCTTTTTGTAACAGCAGCCTGGTACTACCAATCCATGATTGTGATACAAACTGGAAGCGGTGCCTTACAGACCGTAATCTTGCCGGATAGCAGTATTGTTCAGTTGAATGCCAACTCCTCGGTGGCCTATCGCCGTGCCTGGAACTGGTTATCTAAGCGGGAAGTACATACGACAGGTGAGGCCTTATTAACAGTAAGGCATCTGAATAAGGACACTACTGCTATTCGCCAGGAGGAGCATTTCACAGCCTATACCGGTGAGCTGGCCGTAGAAGTGCTAGGTACCAAGTTTAATCTAAAAAATAGAGATAACAAAGTAACCGTATCGCTATTGGAAGGACGCATTGCCCTGCGCAATTTGAAACAGGGCGGAGCGCCGCGGATTCTTGCCCCCGGTGATATCGTTATGGCTGGAGACCAGGGCTTTAGAAATGTGCTTAGTGACAAGCGAACCGTGCAGCAGACCGTAGCCTGGACCCAAAAGACACTGACCGGGGAAAACTTATCTATAGCTGATCTCATCAATGAATTTCGCTATGTCTATGGAAAAGAGATCATCGTTAATGATACAACATTGTTAAACCGAAAAATTGATGGCCGTATCTCGTTAAATTCCCCAGAAAGCATTGTTTACACGATTGCTAATATTTTACAAGCCAACATCCGCACGGAAAAAGATACCATCTACCTTGACCCTAAATGAGAAAAACAATATCAATCTAATACATTACTATAGCTAACCTAACTAAAAATGAAAATTACAGACAACAGGTGGCAGCCGATACGGAGCATCTTGATGGTTCCGGTCTGTTCGCTACTATTTACTGTCGGGCAACAGGCATTGGCCCAAGAGAAGTTGCCGCTTGCCCAAGCAATCAAACGGATCGAGCAGCAATTCAACGCTAACTTAAGTTATGAGCACAACCTTCTGAACGGCAAATTTGTGGATCCGGCATCGGTAAAAGGAAATCGCTTAGAGGAAGTACTTAAAAAAGTATTGTATCCCAATCAGCTGGTATTCTTATATGTCGATGATAGGTCTTATTCCATCGTCCGTCGTCAGGAAACAAGTAGCCGGAATCAGCAAAGTATATCCGAAAATGACCGGACTGCGGGCATCGGGATGGAGCGTGTGTCGGGTACAGTGCGTTCTGCAAGTGGCAAGACCATACCTTTTGCAAGTATCTGGATAAAAGATACACGCAAGGGCGGGAAGGTAGATGAAAATGGCCGATTTATGTTGTATGACCTAGCGCCAACAAACGAACTTGTCTTTACAGCAGTAGGTTACAAAAGTAAGACTGTGATGGCCGGAAATCGTGAGCAAATGGTGGTTGTCATGGAAGCTGAAGAAAATATGCTCGAAGAAGTCGTCATTTCCACAGGTTACCAAAAAATCTCCAAGGAAAGAGCTACAGGATCGGCAACAGTAATTAGCGCCAAGGAATTGGAAAAAAATCCATCACCCAACTTAATCAACCGAATGGAAGGCTTGGCTCCCGGCCTTCAGGTGTCCCTCGGTTCGGGGGATCGTACCTTTACCTACAACAACAATCAAATGGGGATTTACTCCAGTACCCGTACCATCGGACAAAATGACTATAACCTCACTGTTCGTGGTGTTGGATCGATAGACACAGATACCGAAAAGTCGCCCCTAATCGTGATTGATGGCGCTATATCCAATATCGATTTGGCTATGCTCAATCCCAACGACGTGGATAACATTACGATCTTGAAAGATGCCGCCGCAGCTTCCATCTATGGAGTCCGTGCAGCCAATGGGGTCATTGTGGTGACGACAAAGAAAGGATCGAATACCGGGGTGCCAAGAATAAACTTTTCTTTTAATACCGCATTCTCCGGTAATCCTGATCTGGGCTATCTCCGTACCATGAACAGTGCCCAAATGATCGATTACCAAGAGGGGCTGGTCGCAAAAAATATCTTGAATTCAAACAATATTGCAGCGAATTTATACATGTATGCGTCGAGCTATTATCCAGGTGAAGTGGCTGCTGCTGCAATACGCCTCAAAAATGGACTGATAAGCCAGGCCGATTATGATGCGCTTGTCAATCCATTGAAGCAGATTGACAATAGGGCGCAGATCCAGCAATATTTGCTGCGCCCGATGAACAACCAGCAGTACAACCTGTCCATCAGCAACGGCACGGAAAATAATAATTATTTCTACTCGGCATCGTATGCCAACGAAAACCCATTCACAAAAGGTGAAAATGGAAAGAGGTTTACCTTTAGCTTAAACAATAACTGGAAGATATTTAAAATTGCCACTCTTTCGACCAGTGTCCGGGGAACGTTCTTCAGAAACAGCAAAAATGGAATTGATATTGCCCAGCTGTATGATGCAAATAGTTCGACTTTGCTGCCTTACCAACTTTTGGCTGACCAGAACGGAAATGGGATTTATTATGATCGAATAAACCCTGGGTTTACGCAACCTTTAGGTCCAGCTTATAAGGACTGGCGGTATAACTATTTGCAGGAGTTGCAACTGCTGGACAACCTACAGAAAGATAATAACTATTCAGCGGTCATTAACTTGGAAGTGCCTTTGTATAAGGGGTTAAAGGGGTCGGTAAGTTATGCAAATGAACGCTCTTTTGGTGAGAATAGGGCGTTTAATGACGAGAAGTCCTATAAAAATCGCCTGCTGCTGAATGAATTTACTCCAATTGGGGAGACGACAAATACCATTGGCATTAACAAGGGTGGAATCTACAATATCATTAACAGCAGCATCAACAACTATACGGTTCGTGGACAACTGAATTACGATGCAACTTTCGATCAAAAACATGAGATCACGGCCATCGCCGGTTCGGAGATCAGACAGACACAGGCTGGTCAGGGGATGAAAACGATGTACGGCTACAATCCACAGACGGGTTTTAATAGAGATGTTAGCTATGCCCAAAATAGTTACAATACGCTGATGGGTTATCTCTCGGGCTTAAGTGGAGGCCCCACACAAGCCGACAGAACAAGACGTTTTTTATCTTACTTTTCTAATGCTGCTTATACATTAAATGGAAAGTATACGGTTTCGGGAAGTGTGCGGTACGATGATTACAACAATTTTGGCTTGGACCGTAGCTTTCGGGCGACGCCCTTGTGGTCTTCGGGCCTAAAGTGGAATCTGGCAAAAGAGCATTTTATGCAAAAGTTTACCTGGTTGAACCAGCTTGGGCTCCGTGCCACATATGGTGTCAATGGCAACATTACACAAGATGTCAGACCTTTTACTTACATTTCTTTTGATAATGCTGCTTACAACCCGACAGGTCAGCCTTCGGCAAGCATTATCGCTGTGGCAAACCCGCAGTTGCGTTGGGAGAAGACTTATGTAACCAATTTAGGACTGGACTTTGGTCTATTGGATAACCGTCTTACCGGTACCATAGATTATTACCGTAAAAATGGTAAAGACCTCTTATATAGTTTTCCTATCGCAGCACCTTATGTCGGAACCATCGGTGCCGGTTCATTAAAAAGAAATACAGCATCCATGTCGGGCAAAGGGATTGACCTGGGCTTAACGGGTACTTTTGTGCGCAATACGGATTGGAACTTGGATGCCACATTGAACTTTTCGTACAATACCAATACGATCACTGACAATAGATTTGATCCAAAAGATATTTCTGCATTTACCTACTCGTATAATCCCATTGGCATCAGTTATCTAGAAGGTTATCCCAGTGATAAAATCTTTGTCTTTCGCCATGCTGGATTAGATGAGAAGGGACTTACACAGATTTATAATAAGAATAATGAAATTATTCCAGTCACGCAGACCTTAAGCGGGGTGGAGGATCTGGCCTATGCCGGTCGCAGGGTGGCTCCATACTATGGGTCTTTTAGGACTAATTTACGCTATAAACAATGGTCGGTTTACGCTTTGATTTCTTATCAGTTTGGCAATGTTTTTATGAAACCTAGCGTCGAGTCTTATATGGCTCCGAGCCGGGGTTTGACAATCCCTAAATTTGATCTGAGCGCTGACATCGCAGATAGATGGCGGCAGGCAGGTGATGAAGCTTTTACAAATGTCCCGGCCTTAACTGCCGATATCTATAGCTCCTATAGTCTACAGCGTTATCAAAATTCGGATATCAATGTCTTAAAGGGAGATTATATCCGTCTCCGGGAAATTTCACTGAGCTATGGCCTACCAAAAAATCTGCTGAACAGACTGAAAGTTGAAAATATCCAGCTAGCTGGTTCGGTGCGGAATTTGGGTCTGATCTGGACAGCGAATAAAGAAGGCTATGATCCTGACTTTACGAACCTCGTGGGCAATACGACAAATCTGCGTCCGGTGCCTTCGTATAATTTTTCAATTAATGTAAGCTTTTAAAACGGATTGATATGAAAAACCGAACAACTGAAAATAATAGCAATCAATCTGTTATGAGAAGATTGAAGTTTAACCTTTCTTATACCACAGCTTTAGCAGCAATTTCCCTGGCAATATTTGCAAGCTGTGAAAAATATGTTGACATCAAAACGCAGGGGCAACTGACTCCGGGTACGATTGAAAATTATCGTTATCTGCTGAACAATACAAATGCATTTGAAGCTGCACCTTCTATTTCTGATATGGCGGCTGATGACCTGGAAATTATAGATGGTAGTGCACAGCAGAAGGGTCTGGTGAGTAGCGATTATTATGGCTACTATAGCCGGGCTTATCAATGGTCAGATGTGATCTATCCAATTGAAAATTTGTATCATAAAGATGATACATGGGGTGCGCTGTACAATACGATTGCCTATGCAAATACGGTGATCAACGAGGTCCCGTCGGTGACGGATGGAAGTGATCTGGAAAAGGAGGAATTGATGGCCGAAGCCAAAATTCATCGCGCCGCCGCTTATCTGATGCTGGTCAATACCTATGCCAAGCCCTACCAACAGGCAACAGCAGGCACTGATCTGGGGGTTCCACTGTTGCTGTCCCCGTCGACAGAGCAACCTTTGGTAAGGGTGCCTGTGCAGAGGGTCTATGATGCCATTCTAAAGGATATTCAGGAGGCGACTCCATTGTTGCCAAATGAGCAGCAATATACGACGCTGCCCAGCAAGGCCGCCGCATATGGATTGCTGGCACGTACTTATCTTTACATGAACAGCTATAGCGAGGCTGCTGCTGCGGCAGATCAGGCCCTGGCGCTAAACAGTACATTGATTGATTTGACTGCTTTGGATCAGCTGACGGCCTCCAATTACCCCAAAAGAGTATTTAACCAGGAGATTCTGCTATCAAAGGTACCTGTAAATGGCGTATCCGCTTATACCCCAACGGCCTTTCGTTTGAGCAGCGACCTGATCAAACTATTTGGAGAAGATGACCAACGCTATAATTTATTTACCGTGAATGGTGACATTATTTCGTCTTGGGATGTATACGAAGGCCGATATTACTACCTGGATTACGTCATGAACGAAGGCCGAAATGTCGGGCCCACCGTTCCTGAAATGCTATTGATTAAAGCGGAGAGCGAAGCGCGAAACAATAAACCCGCAGCGGCAATGGCCTTAGTCAACCAGCTTCGGGCCAAGCGAATCCTTTCGAAGGGAACCGTCAATCTATCGGCTAGCGACGCGAATGATGCCTTGCTTAAAGTCGTTGCAGAGCGCCGCCGGGAATTTATGTTCCGCATGCTGAGATGGTGGGATATGCGCCGCTTGAAAGATGATGCATTATTCCAAAAGACATATACGCGTACATTTGCCGGTAAAACAGTTTCCCTTGCGCCAAATAGCAATCGCTATGTGTTTCCAATAGCACAGTATGAGATTAATTTAAGTCCAGAAATTGTTCAAAATCCATAAAAAATTAAACAAACTATTCATATGAAAACAAAACAATCATTGGGAGCAATGTTGGGTACAGCATTTCTTGGTGTTGCTGCCTCTGTACAAGCACAAACGCCTAATTTTAAAGTGATTCCCGAATTGCCAAAAGAACGTGATACCATACAATTTGTATATGACGCCCGTAAGACAAACCTGAAAGATGCGCAGTCCATTTCGGGTACCCTGACGGGATACCAGGATTTTCGTTGGGTGCAGAATACCTTAAAGTTTACCAAAAAAGATTCCATTTGGACGGCGAGTTATATTGTTCCGGAGAAGATGGCGCTGGTCAATTTTGCGTTTCAGGCAGATACGCTTTATGATCGGGGGGGCGATCTAACTTATTCTTATTTGATTTCTGGAAAAGACGGGAAACAGGTCTCGGGTGGTATGATCGGATGGGGCATGTTACGCACACCGGATATCGTTCCGGGGACTCCTTTCGTAGTGGATAAATCCGCCTATAAAACCGATGAGATATTGATCATGTGGGCCAAATATGAGTTGCAAGGACATCCTGAAAATAGATTTAAAGTATTATATCCTGTCGCCAATGCCTTGAAGCATATCAATACAGCTGAATCGCTGTCAAAACTCCAAAATGAGCTGAATGCCCTGCAGTCCATGCCTAATGTGAAAGAAGAGGATTTATTGCAGGTATTTAGGGTATATAAAGAGGTGCTGAACGATACGGTGAAAACAAATGAGTTGGAACAAAAGATCCGTCTACAATATCCGCAGGGACAATATGTCAAGGATCAGCAACGATTGGCAGATTTTAATCTTATTCAAAAAGCAAAAACGGATGACGAGCGATTGAAAGCCGCAATGGACTTTGTGGATAAGCACCCTTATCGTGAATCGGAAGTTGCCTTTAACGAGGCTCATCGGATCAGTCATATCAGTGCTTATTGGACGATTTCTGTCTATACCAGTATGAAGAATGATTTTGAAATGTATAAAAAATATGTGTCAAAAGCTGAACCTTACATGTCTCTGGCAAATGTCATCTACAGGAGTATTTCCGTTCCTTACATTTCACAGAACTCAAAAACAGCCAAAGAAATTTTGCCCTATACCCGCGTTGTACTGGATCGCTTGAATTATTATAAGGATAATTTTCAGGGCGACGAATATAGCCGGCTGTATTATGCTAATGCCGCTTTGTTTGCCAAAATATTGGCAGATAATGCACTTTTTGATGAGGCATTTGTTTACGCTACTGCTGCTAAAAGTGAGAAAGGCTTTGAAGATGCTAGCTTAAATGACACATTCACGCGCATATTAAAAGCACAGGGTAAGAGAAAGGAATTGAAAGAAAGCCTCGAAGCTAGTTATCGGGTCAATCAGAGCTCGCCGTATATGTTGGATTTAATGAAAGAGATCTACATTGCCGAAAAAGGAAATGATAAGGGATATACCGATTATCTGTCCGGTCTTAAGGATGCCAATCTTCAGGGCGAATTAAAGAATAAGGTTCTTCAGCAATTGGTCAATAAAAATGCACCGGCATTTCAATTAAAAGATCAATTTGGAAATACAGTGACATTAGAACAGCAAAAGGGAAAGATCGTTATTCTTGATTTTTGGGCCTCATGGTGTGCACCTTGCAAGGCCGCTTTTCCAGGAATGAAAATAGCTGTCGAACACTTTAAAAATGACCCCAATGTTGTCTTTTATTTTGTGGATACACAAGAAAAGCGCCCGGACGCAAAGGAATATGTTGCTAATTACGTAAAAGAAAATAATTATCCATTCACCGTCTTGCTCGATACAGAAAGCAGTGTGTCAAAAAGTTTTGGCGTAGGCGCAATCCCGCATAAAATAGTTGTCGATAAAAACGGCAAAATTCGATTCTCTGAAGTGGGGTATATGGGAAGCGCTTCGGAGCTATCCGACGAAATTATTGAAATGGTCAGTGTGTTAAAATCAGGAAAATAAAAGAATAAACAATTTATAAGGATGAGAATGAACAAAATTGCGATTGCGTTAACTTCGGTTTTTTTATTTGCTGTGGGGCAGCTATCCGCGCAAAATATTAAAAGCAAAGATGTTGTTTTTAAATCAAAAGCAGACAGTATTACCATAGGGGCGACTATTTCGTCGCCGGAAAAGGCAGGTAAATACCCCGCAATAATTATTGCTTCGGGGACAGGAGCGCAGGATCGTGATGGGACCATGGGCGGTACCAAGATGTTTGCGCGTATTGCCAATTATCTGACGCCAAAAGGATACATTGTCCTGCGGATGGATGACCGTGGTGTAGGTAAAACCACGGGCGAATACCGCTATGCAACGACAGCGGATTTTGCACTGGATGTATTGGGCGCGGTGGAATTTTTGAAAGCCGAAAAGAATGTTGACCTCAATCATATCGGTCTGCTAGGACATAGCGAAGGGGGAGCAGTTATTTCTATAGCGGCTTCCAAAAGTAAAGATGTGACATTTTTAGTGAGTCTGGCTGGCCTGGCTTCAAATGGTCTGGAGTCGCTATTTGTGCAAAATGAAAATTTGGTCAATAACTCCCCCTTACCAGAAGTCGACAAAAAAAGGTCCAATGAAATCAATCGCCTGATGTTTGCGACTGCTTTTCAATATGCTACCTCTGATAGTCTGGAAAGTAAGTTAAATGCTGTATACAACTACTGGAAGCAAAAAGATGATAGCTATTTTAAGACACTCGGTATTGAATTTGATCACTTCCGTTTTCCGATCTGGTCTTATGTGCAATATGCGATCGGCCCCTGGTACCGTTATTTTGTAAAATATGAGCCGCAGCTTTTTTTAGGTAACGTGGAAGTACCGATCTTGGCGATCAATGGGAGTAAAGACGTTTTTGTAGATCCGGTAAATTTAGATTATTGGAAGCAATATAGCCGATCGGGGCAGCAGGGAAAGGTAACGACGCTACTATTGCCAAATGTAAACCATTTGTTGCAGCCTTGTAAGGAATGTACGCCATCAGAATATAGCAAACTTGGTGACATACCCGACAGTACATTGGATTCAATTGTAAAATGGCTGGGTCAAACGGTTAAATAATCATGCAGAAGGTTATTTTTATTATATTCTTCTTGGGTGCGCTAGGAAATAGTGTCTCGGCTCAACAGATGGACAATATCAAATCGCTCGATAGAATTATTGAATCCATCAACAAGAAAGATGCGGATGCACTGCTTTCAATGATGGCTGACACAGCAACGATCGGTAATCTTCCCAAACTGAATAATACTATTGCGGTGCCGGATATACTGAAAAAATTTTCGGCGATTAATACGTTTAAAGTTATCCATCGAAATCAACAGGATAATGGCGATGAATTGATTCAAGTAGAAGTCACTTATCACGATGGAAAACCGGGGAAGCCTACTTTTTTGTTCAATAAACAGGGGCAGATCGTTAATCTGGGCATTATTAAGGGAAGATTGAAAGGTGATCCTGAAAAAGCATTGTCCGACGCCCTGACTCGTTCGCGGTTGCCTGATACATTAAGCATTCCGTTTCGATTGGTTAACGGTCTGATCTACATCGAATCGACACTGAACGGCACTAAGGGCTGCTTCCAGTTCGATAGCGGTGCGCCGGTAATTATCTTGCGGAAGAAATTTGTGGATGCGGATAAGATTAGGCCGGATGTATCTGTCGATTTCTTTGGTGTTGGCGGGCAAATGGACGGTGTCGTCTGGTCGGCGGACAATAGTTTGGCAATCGGAGCACTAGTGCTGGACAATTTTGAAGCTCCGGTTTCGAATATGGCTGACATGGCTCTCGAAGACGGTACGCCAATTTTTGGATTACTTGGAATAGGTTTGCTCAAGGATTATCAGTTCACTTTGGATTATGCCCAGCAGTTATTACTGCTGGAGCGGATAGACAATAGCGGTGAGCTACTCGCGAAGGAAATTCTGAAAGGTAAATTAATGGGGCGTTTTCCGTTGCGGATGAAGAGACATATTCCAATAGTGGATATCGCGTTTGGAACAAAAACATACCCAATGGGGATAGATTGTGGGGCAAATGCCAACGTGTTGAAGAAATCGCTTGATACAACACTGAAACCCTTTATTGATTACGAAGAGGGCGAGGTGGACATCAATGGTGTAAATGGTACCAGCAAAGGAAACCGTATCGCTTATATGATGCGGGGAAAATTGGGCGGACTTCCCTTGCAGGATATGTACACGGTGATCACAGATCAATCTATTGGTGGAGGCATTGGCCATGATGCGCTGCCCATTGATGGGCTGTTGGGTACCCCATTTTTAAATCAGTACAAAATGACGCTAAATTTTAAGAAAAATACAATCAGTTTTTATTGATGCCATAAAAAAGCGAAAAGGGGCTTTTTTTCCTAATAGAAAGCATCTTTTTAACTTTTAAAATACCTGAAGCGCAGGTAACTTTACGTGTATATTATAAGGACAGCGAAGAGGGACGTCATCCGGCAGGAGGATTGTCCCTTTTCTTTTGTCCGTTATTTTCCTTTCAGATTTATCCGATTTAAGTCATAATGATGGCATACGTCTTTTTACCAACTTGATGGATCTTCCTGTCTTTCGAGGCGAAAACATGGATTTTATATTTGTACGCATAAAAAATTAAGGAAAATATATGAATTTAAAGAGCAGTCTAAATACTGTTGTAGGTTTAGGAATACTCGTCAGTGTTTTTTCGTGTCAGAGCAAAGGAACGCCGGCAGCAAACCCTTCAGCCCCGGAAGTATCGGTACATCAGGTTCAACTTGGAAACGGAATTTCCAAAAATACATACTCGGCCTCTATCGAAGGGATCACAAATGTAGAAGTGAGGCCGCAGACATCGGGTTATTTAAGTAAGATCTTTGTCGATGAAGGTGCCTATGTACATGCGGGGCAGGCGCTCTTTAAAATTGATGATCGACCTTTTGTAGAACAATACAAAACTGCCAAGGCTGCTGTACATGTCGCGGAAGCAAATTTGAAAAATCTTAAAATTGATCTCGACCGCAAGGTCGAGCTTGTGGACAATAAAATTGTATCTGACCTACAGGTCACCCAGGCCAAAGCTTCGTATGAAGCATCGCTTGCGAGCCTCGAACAGGCCCGGGCGACAATGAATGCGGCTAAAATAAACGTTGACTTTTGCCTGGTAAAAGCTCCAGTATCGGGTTATATCGGCCGTATTCCTTATCGCTTGGGAAGTCTGGTAAATGCCGCTTCGGTAGAACCGCTGACCTTGCTGACGGATATCAATCAAGTGTATGCTTATTTCAGCATGAGTGAGGCTGATTTTGTGAATTTTCAGGATAAAAAAAATAGTTCATCGGACAGAGATTCGGTAGACCTGATCTTATCGAATGGAAAAAAATATACACAAAAAGGTGTCATTGATGCGGTGACGGGACAGTTTGATAAAAATACGGGATCGATATCGATTCGGGCGCGCTTTGCCAATCCAAATAGGCAGCTGCGGGCTGGGAATACGGGCCGGATCGAGATGACTGCAGCGCTGGACGATGTCCTGCTTGTTCCGATAAAAGCGACATTGGCTGTGCAGGATAAAATTTATACTTATAAACTGGATAAAGACAATAAGGCTGAACAGGTGGAACTGCAGATCGCGGGAAAAACCACCGAAGAGTATTATGTCAAGTCCGGATTGCAGGCCGGTGACCGTGTGATCACAGGTGGCCTGGGGTTTGTGCGGCCAGGTGCTGTCGTAAAACCTAAAAAGTAAGTTATATCTATCGACGCAGCACAATTTGCTGGGTCTTATTTATCAAAATATTATGCTAAAAAAAATAATAAAACGGCCGGTACTCGCGACCGTTATATCGATACTATTGGTTATTTTGGGCGTGGTGGCGATGACCTCCTTGCCGATCACCAAATTCCCCGAAATCGCGCCGCCCACGGTGACGGTGATGGCGACATATCCCGGAGCGAGTGCAGAGGTTATCTCAAAATCGGTAGCTCCGCCGTTGGAAAATGCGATCAATGGGGTAGAAAATATGGACTACCTGACTTCAACGGCTAGTAATGACGGAAGTTTGATGGTCAGCGTTGTCTTTAAGCTCGGTACCGATCCGGATCAGGCTGCGGTAAACGTGCAGAATAGGGTCTCCCAGGCCACGAGCATGTTACCAGCTGAGGTCAATCAAATTGGTGTGACGACCATGAAGCGGCAGAATAGTATGGTGGCCATGGTGACCTTGTATGCCGATAAAAAGGGGATTGATGAGCTCTTTTTGGAGAATTATGCCAAAATCAATATTGTTCCCGAGTTAAAACGTATCACCGGTGTGGGGGACGCACAGGTATTTGGCAACAAGGATTATTCGATGCGCATATGGTTAGATCCACAACGCATGGCTGCTTACGATATCAGCCCCGAAGAGATTACAGCAGCCATACAGGCACAAAATAAGGAGGCAGCTCCGGGCAAGTTTGGCGAAAGCTCCAAGGAGGCGATCGAATACACCATTCGCTATCAGGGAAAGTATACCGAACCCGAACAGTATGAGCATATTATTCTGCGGGCCAATAACAACGGTTCGTCTTTATTGCTCAAAGATGTTGCCCGGGTGGAATTTGGCTCTTATACCAATACCGTAACCACAAGTTTTGACAACAAGCCTGCGGTCATGGTTGCTTTGTATCAGACCGCAGGATCGAATGCAAATGCGGTGGAAATTGCGATGAATGAGCGTCTGAAAGAATTATCAGCGTCGTTTCCTCCCGGATTAAAATATAAAGTTCCGTATAGTTCAAAAGAGTCCTTGGATCAATCGATAAAGCAGGTGTTGAGTACACTCCTGGAAGCATTCATCCTGGTATTTATTGTGGTATTTATCTTCCTGCAGGATTTTCGGTCAACCTTGATACCAGCTATTGCAGTACCGGTGTCTATTGTCGGAACCTTTTTCTTTATGCAGGTATTTGGCTTTTCGATCAATTTATTGACCTTATTTGCGCTGGTGCTCGCCATTGGTATTGTGGTGGATGATGCCATTGTGGTGGTTGAGGCTGTACATGCCAAAATGGAGAAAAAGAAGCTGAATGCTCGTTCGGCAACGATGTCTGCCATGAGTGAGATCACTGGCGCCATCATTTCGATTACTTTGGTCATGTCTGCCGTCTTTATACCTGTCGCTTTTATGGATGGTCCTACCGGGGTATTCTACCAGCAGTTTGCATTGACATTGGCCATGGCGATCTTGATATCTGCAATCAATGCATTGACATTAAGTCCGGCGCTCTGTGCAATCCTGCTAAAATCTCACGACCATCACCAGGATGTAAAGGTTTCTTTCAAACAGCGTTTCTTTGCTGGATTCAATGCCGGATTTGATAAGTTGACCAATCGTTATGCCAAGTCCATTATCTTTTTGATCAAAAAGAAATCAGTAGCTTTCGCTGGTCTGATACTCTTTATTGGTCTTTTTGTCTATGCCTTTCGGTCAACGCCAACGGGTTTTATTCCGGATGAAGACCAGAGTTTCTTGATGGTACTGGCAAATGACCCTCCGGGAGCTTCCCTGGACCGGACAAGCAAACACCTTAAGCAAGCTGAAAACTTGTTGAAGGATCATCCTGCAATCGAAAGTATCATCAATATATCAGGGCTCAATATGATGAGTTTCAGTACGTCTTCATCTGCCGGAGCGATCATGCTGCGCCTGAAGCCCTTGAAGGAGCGGGGGGAAGTACGGGATATCAATCAATTGATCGGCCAGTTTCAAGGGATATTAGCCCAACAGGATGAAACGACATTTTTAGTGGCCGGGATGCCTACTGTTCCGGGATTTGGAAATACCTCGGGGCTTGAAGTCGTTTTACAGGATCGTAATTCGGGTACTTTACAAGCTTTTAATGACGTATCGAATTCATTTGTGGGCAGTCTGATGCAGCGCCCCGAAATAGCTTTTGCGTTCACCACTTTTAATGCCTCTTTTCCGCAGTATGAGATGAAAGTGAATGAAGGGCTGGCAAAACAGCTCAGCCTCAATGTGAGTGATGTATTGGCGGCGATGCAAGCCTACTACGGCAGCATGCAGGCCTCTGATTTTAATCGTTTTGGGAAATATTATCGGGTGGTGCTGCAATCCGAACCTGGATTCCGGGCTGATCCAAAGTCGATCGAGACCATTAGCATCAAGAACAAATTGGGACAGATGGTGCCCTTGAAGAGCGTGGTTGATTTAAAGCCGGTATCGGGGCCTGAAAATGTGGAACACTTTAACCTTTTCAATGCCATTAATCTCACCATCATGACAGCCCCGGGCTATAGCACAGGACAGGCCATGGCGGCAATTGAAGAGGTGGGTAAATCTTCCCTGCCGCAGGGATATACCGTCGATTGGAAGGGAATGGCACGCGAGGAGCGGGGAGCCTCGGGACAGACGGCGGCAATCTTTGGACTCTGTATTGTTTTCGTGTATTTCTTGTTATCAGCGCAATACGAAAGTTATATTTTGCCGTTTGCCGTGCTGTTGGCAATTCCTGTGGGGTTACTGGGGGTATTCTGGGGAATATCCATCGGTGGGCTATCCAACAACATCTATGTACAGGTGGCCTTGGTCATGCTGATCGGACTGTTGGCCAAGAATGCAATTTTGATCGTGGAATTTGCCTTGCAAAGGCGCAAAGCCGGAAAACCATTGGCAGCAGCAGCTATTGAGGGTGCAAAAGCGCGTTTGCGGCCTATCCTGATGACTTCCCTTGCATTTATAGCGGGCTTGATCCCACTATTGACGGCGATAGGGCCTTCAGCTATCGGTAACCATTCGATCGGATATGCGGCGGTCTTCGGCATGTTGGCCGGAACAGTACTGGGTGTCTTTTTTACACCGATCCTATTTGTCGTGTTCCAATATGTACAGGAACGGGTAAGCGGTAAAGCGATTGATCCAAAAGATTGGGAATATGAAGAACAGCTGTTGCAGGAACAGCATTAAAAAAGTTCAGAAATTAGTAAGAATATGATAATGAGATCAAAAAATATTTTTTCGTGGGGACTAGCGTTGGGTCTATTGACCATGATCGGATGCCAAACGAATAAAGAAATTCCAAAGTTGCAAAAGGAACAGCTGCCAACAGAATTTTTAAGTAGGAGCGCGTCCTTAGCGACTGATACAAGTGCAAACCTTGCGGAGCTTTCCTACCGCGATTTCTTTAGCGACGAACAATTGATTGCCTTGATCGACAGCGGCTTGCAGCGTAATAATAATATGCTTGTTGCAGTCAAACAAATTGAATCTGCTCAAGAAACATTGAAGCAGATGAAGTGGGGCTATCTTCCGACGGCCGACCTGTCTATCGGCGCTGCTTCCATCAACAGACCATCCAACAATAGTATGAATGGTATGATGGCCAGCCAATTTATGGGCAAATCGTATATGGAAGACTATTCCTCCACACTGTCAATATCCTGGGAGGCGGATATCTGGGGTAAGATCAAAAATCAGAAGGCGGGAGCATTAGCGGCGTACTTGTCACAAAAGGAAGCCGCTAATGCGGTGCGAACAGGATTGATCGCGGGCATAGCCCAAGGCTATTATAACCTGTTATTGTTCGATCAGCAAAAGATCATTAGCCAGCAGAACTTGGCCATTATAGATAGTACATTACACATCACCAAAGTGCAGCAGCGTCTTGGACTGAGCAATTCGCTGGCGGTGCAACAAATGGAAAATAGCCGCGACAATTTGCTGAAATCTATCCGTATCATAGCAGAAAATACGGCTATTCAGGAAAATGCACTGTCTGCGCTTGTCGGAAAATTACCGGCTTTGCAAACGGGCAGGGGAAGCCTGCTGGCGCTGAAAGAACGCACCGTATTCGGTACCGGCGTGCCGGCGGCAATGTTGAGCAGAAGGCCGGATATCAAGGCTGCTGAATATGCTTTCTTACAGACGGTATCGGATGTAAAGGTCAGTCGGGCCAATATGTATCCTGCGCTACGGATCACGGCACAAGGCGGATTGAACTCGTTTACGTCAAGCAATTGGTTCAATATTCCCGGATCTTTGTTTGGGATGGTGTCTGGATCATTGACACAGCCTTTGCTGCAAGGAAGACGACTGAAAACTGCGCTCAACCAAGCTGTCATCCGCTCCGAACAGGCCGAACTACAGTTTAAAGAAGCGGTGCTGCAGGCAGCAAGTGAAGTGTCTACCACGATGGAACAAATTGCTTCCCTTCAAGATCAACAACGCTATAATGACCAATTGGTCGAACGTAATCGACAGCTGATCCAACAGGCAAAAATTTTATTTAAGAATGATATGGCAACCTACCTGGAGGTGCTCGCAGCGCAGCAGAGCAAACTGCAGGCGGAGCTCGATCAGATGCAGGTGAAAAGCAAAATGTTATATGCAGAGGTAGCACTTTATAAAGCGCTGGGTGGGGGGCTGAACTAACAAGGCCCTCCAAAATCAGTGGATTTTAACACTATAATTATGGTTGCAACGAAAGATTTTATACTACGGGCCATCGAGGATTCGAAACCGGTATTTCTGAATCAGGGCTTTCAAAAAGCGAAAGTCGTGGATATTTTGACGTCGACAAAAATCTCCAAAGCAAAATTCTTTCGGTACTTTGGCGGTATGATAGGCATCATGGAATTGACAATCTACCATGAGCTATCGCAGTGTTATCGTTTAATTGCGCTGAAAATTCAACATACAAAAAATAGGGAAGAACTGTTGGGAAATATCATTGCGATGCGAAAAAAACTTGTTGCCGGAAATCCCATCCTCAAGCAATATTTTGCAACAAAAGACTTTTTTTCCACACGATTGGAGCCGTTGAAGAAAGCAATCAAACAAAATGAAGGTGACTTGTTGCAGGGCTTTTTGGAAAAATATTTTTTTTCTGAGCCGGACATCACGTATTTTAAGTATTGTATCACGAAAGACAGCTGAGATGGTTAAAGAAATAACAAAGCTCTCGTTTAAAGATTATCTATCGGAAAAAGCGATGGATAACAGGTTTTATCAGGGTCTGATTATGTATCGGTCCACAAAAGCCGAAATTCAGCATTATTTATGCCGTCGGCCCATCCGCATTGATCATTTGGGCATATGTTTGATACGGAAAGGAAGATTAAAATTATCACTTAATTTTGTCGATCATATACTTGAAGCTGACACCATGTATTTTTTGTCGCCCATGGTCGTTATGCAGGTGATGGAGAGTTCGGACGATATCGAGATGTACACGCTGTTTACGGAGTTTGATTTTTTTCAAAAAATAGGACTTCCTGTTTATAAAGTCTATTCCATGGAGAAATTGGGGCATGAGAATGACACGATCCTTCACCTTGATAAAAGCGATTCAAACCGCTTTTATGAATATTTGATGAATTTAGAATATCAGAATACGGCGCCGCAGGAGGCGCTATTCCGTCTGGAAATCATCAAAATGACGCTGATGCTACTTTTCTATGAGATCAGCGCAAAGGTGAGTAACAACCTGGAGCGTACAAGCGCCGGATTTGAGCGCAAAAATAGGATGGTGATGGAGTTTTTGAACCTGGCATCCCTTCATTTTAAAACCCATCGGTCGGTACAGTATTATGCCGACCGGTTGTTTATCTCGAGAAAACATCTGACCCGTATTGTGAAAGATGTAACTGGCTTTGGCCCAAAGGCCATCCTCGAGGAAATTGTGATTTCTGAGGCCGTTATTTTAATGAATGTATCCAGTATGTCGGTAAAGGATGTGATGCAGGAACTTAATTTTTCGGATTTTGGTACATTTAGCAAATTTTTTAAAGGCCATCTTGGGCAATCCCCCTTGGTATACCGCAGTCACAAAAATGAATAACTTATAGGTACAGTTGGGAATCATCAGCTTTAATATTAGCACTGAGGTTATTTTGTTTTTCTAAGTATCAGCGTGCTGGTAGAAGATGGAATTTCGTAACGATTGAGTTTATCTTTCTTGATCCCTTCAATTTCATAGCCACTTTCCGGATTGACGTTTAGTAAAAAATTAGGCACCATAGTCGATTGACTTGTATTAAAATTTAACACCACACTTTTATCCGTTTGATTGTATGTCAGTGTTTCGATTTCTCCGGCATCAGTCGTCAGCCATAAATTTTCTTTTGCCAAGAAAATGCGGCCTTTGGAAGCTGTTTTTATGGCCACTTCGATGTTGCTTTTAGCTACTTTGAGATTTCCGCTGAATGCCAGCCAGCCAAATTCGGGATGTTCCAGGATATAAGTGCCTGAATTGACAGCATAACCATAAAACCCGGTCCCGTAATCACCCGATATACCATCGTTAGCTAATGTCGAAGGATAGGAGTGGAATGCTGCAGGACCAAAGCCATCTGTGGTGACATTGGCCAATGCGCCCATCATACCGGCGTGGCCTA
The DNA here is from genome assembly GCF_011064245.1 of Sphingobacterium sp. DR205. Classification (NCBI taxonomy): domain Bacteria; kingdom Pseudomonadati; phylum Bacteroidota; class Sphingobacteriia; order Sphingobacteriales; family Sphingobacteriaceae; genus Sphingobacterium; species Sphingobacterium sp. DR205. Next base: position 1,987,613 of record NZ_CP049333.1, read on the forward strand.
CACGAAGGAGGTAGAAATCATCCGGATGGTCCCGGTATTCGGTTAATACCGGGATCGCATTTAAAGCTGAACCATAATGATGAAGCTGACGTTCGATTCGGGATAATTTACCGCCATAGACAAAATCCCAGTAGCGACGGGCACTACCGTTGTATCCCCAATGCGGCACGGTAGGCATATATGCTAGAATGGCATTTAAGGTAACCCGGGTTTTGTCGTCAAAACCAAAGTAGCGAGACCATAAGTAGACTTCTTCCTGACCGGTTGAATCCCAGGGCATTTCACTCCCGAATGGATAATCAAGGCTTTTCCAGTGTTCGGCACGTTTACGCATCACAGCTTCCAATTGATTAGCTTGATCTGTGAAACCCTCACGACGCAGATCCTGGAGGACAAGCAAAAATATGCTGCCTTCCATCTGTCCGAACTGTGCATAATAAGGTGCTTTTTCGATCATCGCCATGCTGGTTTGAAAAGCACGGTCTAAATAGATATCCCAGCTTTCTTCTTGTATCAGATTGCGGTAGTTGCGAGCGAGTCGATACATGACCCAATGTGCTGCCGCAACATGGGGATAATTGTAGGAGCGTCCGATGTTATCGGCTTCTTTTTTAGGCCATGCCGACCAGGTCTTCCAGTTGATATCCGTTCGGTAGGTGCCTGCTGGCATAGTATCCGGTTCGTAGTAAAATAAGCTCTTGACCACCCCATATTTTTGACTGCCTTCCCTGTGCTGGATATGACCATACATCGTTTCATTGACAAAACGTTTTAATTTGCTGATCTCAGCAGGATTGGGTTGTAAGACCTGTTTCATGATAGCTGCCAGCCAACTTGCTGCTCCGGCTTCATCGCTCAGGCCGGCATACCAGGCGCGCTGTTCTTGGGTAACGAGTTTTTTTTCTTCGTAATCGTAGGTGATAACAGATGGTGACCGGCCAAAAAGATCTTTGTCATTCTCGTACCACTGTGTGGTTGTCAGGAAATTTCCAAGATCATTGACCACATCTCTTTCGGCTTTGATGACTTTATACTGAATCGTTTGTTCGATACCATCCTGATAGGTAATGGTCAATCTCGCCCGGCCCCATTGCTGCCCCTTTATCTCATACTGATGCCATTTGTGCGGAGTGTCTTTCAGCTTGGAAACGGTTAAAGCACCTTCAGGGTAAACAGCTACATTTTTTATTGTTTTGTGGTATTTGACAAATAGTTTGACCGGACTATCCAAAGGAACAACATAGCCCGGAGCTCCGATCGCTACGGGTCTGTCGTTTTTTAAAAGCGTGCTTTCAATTTCTCTTATACTCGGTGCCAGTGCAAATCTGAGGGCAACTATTTTGGACTCATTGGGTTTTAATAGGGTTGAAGTCGCCATGTTCCATTGTTCTACTCCCTTCCACTCGGTTTCGGCAAGTGCCTTGCTGTGGATCATCCATTCATGAAAACCTTCGAACGTGATACTTTTTGGTGTCGGGTCACTATTCAGGGGATTGTATGCTTCGAATCCAGCATTGATATAGGGCAAGACTAATAGGCTCGGTCCGTTTCCATGTAAATGGTTGACTTGCATATAACCTGCATCTTTACCGATATAGGGGTCGAAAAAAACATTTTGTGCATGTGCTTGGTTCAGGTTTTTCCAATCCATATTGTTATTGAATGGAAGGGGTATTCCCAATGATCCGATTTCAATTGCCTGATCGGTAGGATTTGTTAGCTGAAATTTTAGGATCAGATCGCCCCCAGCATTCTCCCAGCTGCGCTTGACTTTTAGGGGAATGTCGCCTAATGTCGGCGTGATGTCCGCGGCAGCTAAGATCGTTTTGGAAGGGGACAATTCGATTACCCTCTTGCGGTCTTTGGCTGAAGAATAATACGACCAATGCGTTTCTCCCTGACGTTTAAGACCGACGTTGATGTCGCCGATATGAAAGAAATTGTTGCGGTCCCGTTTTGCTAACATTTCCACAGGCGTATAGTCGAAAGCAGCATCACCATTTAGTGGCTGAAAGGCTGATAAAGTCTGTGAGTTATTGAGCACCTTTATTTTTAATTTAGCTAAAGCAAAGCTTTTGGATCCCTGATCGATACCCAGAGTCGCAGGCTGGCTTTTGGTAGCTTTCCATACGGGGTGCTCATCCTGCTGGCTGAATACAGGATTGGTCTGCTGGACACAAAATAAAGTAATTAGGATGTAGTAACTATTCTTTAAATTCATATTGTCAGGTTTATAAACTTATTGTTCTGTATGGATCGGAAAGTAAACCGGTACAAATTTGATTTATTGAGCGCTCTTTTAATTGCCAGATTTTAACCTAATACAGTACGTTTTTGATATTTCCACTGAACGAGTTGTTTTGTAAACATCTAAATGTTAAATTTAGTGTATAAATGACGTTTATTAAAAATCATTTTAACCTTAAACGATTCTAATTTATGAAACCAATTCAATACCAAGTACCTATTCCCAAAGATAGGACCGTTTTTATTCAGGAGGATTTGTTGGATAAGTTTTATCCTTATATGCATCGTCACGAGGAGTACCAGTTAATTTGGATCAAGGAGGGGACGGGGCAGCTATTGGTCGATGATAATGTACATCATTTTGAACGCGGCGATATTTTCCTTTTAGGCTCTAACCAGGCGCATGTTTTTAAAAATGATTTTATGGACGGATTTGTTCAGTCTGTTTCTGTCTTTTTTAATTTAAAAGGAACATTGTCCGGGATCTTGAATTTGCCTGAATTAAGTATGCTGCTGGATTTTATTGATAAAAATGGACGCGGCTTTAAAGTCCCTAAAACACATCTGCCACAAGTCAGTAGGAGAATAGAGGCGCTCAAAAATTCGGATAGTCTAGGTCAGCTTGTTAGTTTTTTTTATCTGTTAAAGTCATTAAATCGACTTTCATTGAATCTTAAGCCCCTTTCGGGGGTTACTGCCGCTGATTTTGTCACAGGTGGTTCGTTTCGAATTGCGACCTTATGTGATTTTCTCGAAAATAATTACAAGGAGAATATCGGTCTCAATGAGATCGCCGAAAAGGCTAATTTGACTCCGCAGGCCTTCTGTCGTTATTTCAAGAAAAGTACGGGGAAAACGTTCATTTCTTATTTGAATGAATTGCGGGTAAGAGAGGCCTGCCGTTTACTTGGCGGAAAAGACTACGACTGCATTTCGATCGTTGCTTATAACGCCGGTTTCAATAGTGTTACCAATTTCAACCGCGTTTTTCGAAGTATCTTAGGGATCTCACCCAAAATGTATGTTGCTAATTATAGGAATTTACTTTACGGGTAGGTCTAAATGTTAATATCCAATAAGTAATTATTAAAACTCGGTTAGTATACTTCTTTTATAGTTGGTTTCTTTGATAAAAGAAAATATTTAAACTAATTAAGTAAAAACCAACTATGGCTGAATTAAATTGGAAGGGTGTTTACCCAGCAGTACTGACTCCCTTTAAAGAGAATGGTGAGATTGACTTTGACATGTTTGCTAAGAATACGGAAGCACAGATCAAAGCAGGGGTGCATGGTATTATCATCGCGGGATCATTGGGTGATGCCGCCGTACTTGATACCGATGAAAAGTTTGAACTATTGACTTTCGCACGTCAGCTAATTGCAGGTCGGATCCCGGTGATACTGAATATTGCAGAAAATACAACTAAAAATGCGGTTAATTTTGCCATTAAAGCAAAAGAACTGGGTGCGGATGGTTTGATGTTATTGCCACCAATGCGTTATCGGGCTGACGACCGTGAAGTGGTCACTTATTTTAAAGCAGTAGCGCATGCGACGGACTTGCCCATTTTGATTTACAACAATCCAGTGGATTATTCGGTTTTTGTGTCAACGGATATGTTCGATGAACTGAAAGACTGTCCCACGATTGTTGCGGTGAAAGAGTCCACGCGCGATCTGACAAATATCACCCGGATGAAAAACAAATTTGGCGATAGATTTCATATTTTAGGTGGGGTGGATACAATCTCACTGGAATCCTTGGTCGTTGGAGCCGATGGCTGGGTTTTTGGTTTGGTCGATGCATTTCCAAATGAAACTGTTGCCATGTATAATCATGCGGTAAATGGTGATTATGAGAAGGCATTGGAAATCTACCGCTGGTTTATGCCGTTATTGGAACTGGATATCCATCCAAAGCTTATTCAATATATTAAGTTGGCTGCAACGGCAGAAGGAATAAGCACGCCGTATTTACGTGCCCCTAGACTACCATTGGTGGGTGAAGAGGCTGAACGGATCAATCAGGTTATTGCTGACGGGATTGCCAGTCGTCCTCAGTTAAATTAAGAGCTGCAGATTAAACAGAAATAAGATACTGTAGGCGATTGGTGGACACTGTTCGCCTACAGCTCGTTTTTTAAAAAAAATCCGAAATAGAATGAATCAACCACAAGAATTTTTAGATGACCGGGTTTGTATGGCGGTCGAGGCATTTCAATTTTTGAAATCCACGACGATTGCTGTGCGTGCTGCATTTATGCATGCTGTTGCTGATAAAATTGAGGGATTAGGCCCTGAATTGTTAGACACTGCCCATGCGGAGACGGCACTTCCTTTAGCCCGGCTCACAGGAGAGAAAGCGCGTACGGTAGGGCAGTGGCGCAGTTATGCCAATGCGGTAGCCTTAGGTATCTATACCGAAGCCCGCATTGATTTGCCAAATAGTGAAACAGGTAAAAGTGATATTCGGAAGTTTAATTTGGGGATAGGGCCAGTAGTGGTATTTGGAGCGAGTAATTTCCCATTTGCCTTTTCAACGGCTGGCGGTGATACGGCAAGTGCGATCGGCGCAGGATGTCCGGTGATTGTTAAAGGACATTCCGGGCATACCCGAACGTCGACTATGATGGCTGATGCGATCACCGCGGTTATCAAAGATTATGGCTGGCCGGAAGGGGTGTTTAGCCATATTCTAGGGGATAATGTCATAGGAACAGATACGAAGATAGGGGCCTATCTGACTGCTCACCCACGAGTTAAAGCGGTCGGATTTACCGGATCATACTGGGGGGGGAAAGCCTTGTTTGATATTGCTAATCAGCGCGAAGAACCGATCCCGGTGTTTGCCGAGATGGGTAGCGTAAATCCGGTGTTTGCCTTTTCACAGCTGTTAGAGGATCGCGCTGAAGCGCTGGCCAAGGAATATGCGGCTTCGTTGACCTTGGGTGTAGGACAGTTCTGTACCAATCCCGGGGTATTTATAGCGGTAAAAGGCGATGGTCTGGAGCGTTTCAAAAAAGCGCTGGCATCGGCCATCCTTGCTACTGCACCGGCTACAATGCTAAACACGGGCATCTATGCGCATTTTGAAAAAAATAAAGCGACTTTAAGCGGACAGGCTGAGGTGAGCATGCTCGCAGAATCAAGTGTCGAAGCCGTCCAAGGGCAGGGCCGTCCCAGAATCATCAGTACCTCAGCACACAATTTTTTAAAAAACCAGGTATTGAGCGAAGAAGTATTTGGCCCTTTTGCTGTCCTGGTGGAAGCTGAAAATGCGGAAGAAGTACTGGCAATTGCGCGACAGCTCAAAGGACAGCTAACCATTACCATTGCAGCGACAAACGAAGATGTGCGGGTACATCAGGAGATTTTCAATGTGGTGAAAGATAAAGCGGGACGGCTGCTGTTTAATGGTATGCCAACCGGGGTAGAGGTGGTCTATGCCATGCAGCATGGCGGCCCTTTTCCTTCCTGTACGGATCCGCGATTTACCTCTGTCGGACCGGATGCGGTGAAGCGTTTTGTACGCCCCTTAGCTTTTCAAAATTGGCCTGATGAATTCCTGCCAGTGGAGTTGAAAAATGAAAATGCATTGGGCATCGTACGTATCGTAGATGGTAGTGCGACAAAAGCAAGTATTTAAGACATTTTTGTATAGCAACTGATGAAGAAAACATTTTTTTGTATCGACTCCCACACCTGTGGATGTCCGGTGAGGTTGGTCGCAGGAGGAGCACCGGTGCTGCAAGGGCATTCGATGATGGAACGCCGGCTACATTTTATAAAAGAATATGACTGGATTCGTAAAGGATTGATGTTTGAGCCCCGTGGACATGATATGATGAGCGGGAGTATGCTTTATCCGCCTATAGACCCCAACAACGATACCGGCGTACTTTATATTGAGACGAGTGGATGTCTTCCGATGTGTGGCCACGGGACGATCGGTACGGTGACCATTGCCATCGAAGAGGGGCTGGTAAGACCTAAAGTACCTGGAAAGCTCCGTCTGGAGACACCCGCAGGCTTGATTCTGATTGATTATGTACAAGATGGGCCAAAGGTTAAAACCGTGAAACTCACAAATGTCAAGTCTTTTCTTTACAAAGAAGGGCTTAGCGTCGTATGCCCAGATTTGGGGGAGATTATCGTCGACGTTGCCTATGGCGGAAATTTCTACGCCATCGTTGACCCTCAGAAAAATTTTAGGGACATCAGTGATTTTTCGGCGAGCCAGCTCATTCATTACGGGAAAATTATCCGCCGCTTACTCAATGAGAAAACGGACTTTATTCATCCCGAAGATGAAAATATATATGGTCTTAGCCATATTCAATGGACCGGAAAACCAACTAAGGCAAATTCCATGGGAAGAAATGCGGTGTTGGTAGGTGAAAATGCATTGGATAGGTCTCCTTGCGGTACGGGAACTTCTGCGCGCATGGCACAATGGTATGCCAAAGGAAAGTTGAAAAAGGGAGAGGAATTTGTTCATGAGAGTTACATCGGTTCGCAATTCGTCGGTCGTATCGAAGAAGAAACGACGACAATAACGGGCCAGCCAGCAATTATTCCTTCGGTAGAGGGATGGGCAAGAATTACGGGCTACAGTCAGATCATTATTGATGACGAAGACCCGTATAAAGAAGGATTTCAGGTTATGTAATTATTATTATTAAAATAGCAAAAAACGTGTCAACACAGCATAAAGGAAAAGTGGCTATCATAGGGGCGGGTATCGCAGGATTGTCCACCGCTTATTATCTCTTACAGGATGGTTGGGAGGTTCAGATTTTGGAGAAAGGTGACGGGCTGGACAATTGTTCCTATGGAAATGCAGGAATGATCGTTCCCAGCCATTTTACCCCATTGGCCGCACCGGGCATCGTGGCACAGGGAGTAAAATGGATGTTGAACAGTAAAAGCCCGTTTTACGTCAGACCCACATTGAATCTCTCATTGATCGACTGGGGACTGAAGTTCCTGAAACATGCCAATGAAAAACATGTAAATCGAAATGCAGCGGCGATACGTGATCTGAATCTTGCGAGCAGCCGCTCATATGATGAACTGGCCCGGCAGGAGGGATTTGATTTTGAGCTTAGGCAAAACGGTATTATGATGCTCTACAAGTCCGGTCATGTCGAGCAGGAAGAAATTGAACTGGCAGAAAAAGCCCAAAACCTGGGACTAGATGTAGAAATTTTTGATCAGGCAGGCATTCAGGCCCTGGAGCCTAATCTACGAATGGATACGATCGGCGGTATTTTATACAAATGCGACGGTATCTTGTATCCACCCAAACTAATGAAAATATTGACAGACTATCTGCTTGCCCATGGGGTACAGATCAACTATCAGACAGAAGTGACAGGGTTCAGGTTTTCAGGCAAAAGGGTATCCGAAATCGGTACGTCAAAAGGAGCATTTCATGCTGATGAAATTGTCGTAACCGGAGGAGCATCGCTACCGGCATTAGCGTCGAAGCTGCATTTAAAGTTGCCTTTAATGCCCGGAAAGGGGTATTCTTTCATGTATAATACAACGGGCAATAACCAGATGATCCATGCCGCTTTGCTCTTGGAGGCTCGCGTAGCGGTGACGCCAATGAATAATCAGATTCGCTTTAGTGGAACCATGGAATTAGGTCCGGCAAATGATAAGATATACAGCAATCGCGTCAAAGGTATCGTCGAATCTATCCCTAAATATTTCCCGGATCTACAGGTCGATTATCCGCAGGATATCTGGTTTGGCTACAGGCCGTGTTCACCGGATGGACTTCCTTATTTGGGCAGGACGTCCAAATATGGCAATGTCAGCATCGCGGGGGCAGGGGGGATGATGGGTTTGAGTCTGGGACCTGCTTATGGAAAAGCGATTACGGCTTTACTGTCCGACAAAGCCACCGAAACGGATATTAGGGGCTTTAGTCCGGATCGGTTTCAATAGACAAAAATAAATCAAATGATGAAGAAAAACCACAATAACCCTAACCCAAAGAAATTTATAGTCATAGGCGTGCTTTGTATGGCTTCTTCGCTAACAGATGCCCAAGAGATGGATTTGTATCAACACACAACACCCATTGAGCCTTATATCATTCAATACCGCCATGATCTGCAGGCTGTTAATTATTTTTATGGTCCTATGCCCAAAAACTGGGGATTTCAGCAGTCAGCGGCCTCCCCCGAGCAGATCAATAGACTGATCAAAGTAGATGATGACTATTTGGCTAAACTGAAAAGTTTTGATTATAAGCGGCTGAATACCAGTGGTCAGGTCGATTACGTGCTATTGAACCAAAAAGTGCTGCGGCATAAAGAGGAGCTCAAAGAGACATCCGCTTTATATAATCGGTTGCAGCTTTACTTACCGTTTGCGGACAATATCCTTCAATTTGAACAGAAGCGTCGCAGGGGTGCCGCGGTCGTGGGAAAGGATGTGGCGGTAATATTTGAAAAAACCACAGATCAGGTCGAGGCGGCGATCCAAAATCTAACAAATGTATCATCGATCGAATCTGCCGATGTCAATTTTTTGGTCAATATGGTAGAGTCATTGCGAACCCGTTTGGAAAGCGCATTTGATTTCTATAATGGATATGATCCGATGTTTACCTGGTGGGTGCCCAAATCGTATGAAAGCTTAAACGAAAAATTAATTCAATATAAAAGCGCTTTGCAGGCCAAGAGCAACTGGAAAGTCTTCAATGATGGCAGTAATATTGGTGGGCAGCCGATCGGAAAAACTGCGCTTGACAAAAAGCTGCGCGAAGAAATGATTGCTTACGATGCGGATGAACTCTTGCGTATCGCAGATCAGGAATGGGAATGGTGTGTGGCAGAGTTATTAAAAGCTTCCCGTGAGATGGGATTCGGAGACGATTGGAAAGCAGCGCAGGAAAAGGTTAAAAATACCTATGTACCGGAAGGACAGCAGCCCGGTCTGATCAATCAGTTATATGATCGAGCTCAGGCATTTATCAAGCAGCATAAGCTCATCACGATTCCTGAACTGGCAGATGAAACCTGGGGGATGATCATGATGACTCCTGAGCGGCAATTGGTCAATCCATTTTTTACGGGAGGACGGGAGATCAGTATTTCTTATCCAACCAATACCATGACCTATGACCAGAAAATGATGAGCATGCGCGGTAACAATCCATACTTTTCTTTGGGTACGGTGCAGCATGAACTCAATCCGGGACATCATCTCCAGTATTTTATGAATAAAAGGTATAAGCCCTATCGGGAGCAGAATTTCAATACACCATTCTGGACCGAAGGCTGGACCTTATATTGGGAGTTACTGTTGTATAGAATGGGTTTTGCCAAGACACCGGAAGAACGTATCGGGATGTTATTTTGGCGAATGCATCGTTGTGCGCGAATTACTTTCAGCATTAAATTTCATTTGGGCGAATGGACACCGCAACAGTGTATAGACTACTTAGTCAACAAGGTCGGCCATGAACCCGCAAATGCACATGGAGAGGTGAAGCGATCTTTTGAAGGTTCCTATGATCCTTTATATCAATTGGCTTATTTGATCGGTGGCCTACAGCTGTTGAGTATCAGTGATGAATTGGTCGGGTCGGGGAAAATGTCTTACGCGGAATTTCATGACCGGGTCATCAAGGAAAATTACTTACCCATGGAGATGGTCAGGGCGACATTGACAAACCAAAAGCTTGAACCTAACCATCAGGCGAAATGGAAATTTTATAATTTTAAATAAGTGTGATCCAACCCTAAATTATGAGTAATCAGGAAAATAGTCAAGATTTCAAAAAGTCATTGGGTTTATTGGACGCAACGATGCTTGTTGCCGGAAGTATGATCGGCTCGGGGATCTTTATTGTATCGTCGGATATCGCCCGAAATACGGGTTCTGCCGGCTGGCTGATGGTGGTGTGGTTGATCTGCGGATTTATGACGCTGGCTGCTGCCTTGAGTTATGGTGAGCTCAGTGCCATGTTTCCGAAAGCCGGTGGTCAGTATGTTTATCTCAAAGAAGCCTATGGACCGGTGGTCAGCTTTACGTTTGGCTGGACTTTTTTTGCCGTTATCCAGACGGCTACGATAGCAGCCGTAGGGGTAGCTTTCGCTAAGTTTACAGCTTATCTATTTCCGGTACTGGATGAAGATGTTTATTTGCTGGTGATAGGAGACTATCATATTTCATCTGCTCAGGTGTTGGCTATTGCTGTTATTTTGCTGCTCACCTTTATTAATACCGGTGGTGTAAAGAATGGTAAGACAGTACAGACCGTGCTGACACTGATCAAAATATTAAGTTTGGTGCTGCTGGTCATCTTTGGCTTTGCGGCTTTCGATCCGGAGGTCTGGAATCAAAACTGGTCTGCAGCGCGTATGTGGAATCTACAGCGATTAAATGTGGATGGATCGACAGTGGATTATGCTACCTTCGGTGCATTTGGTGCGATGTCTGCAGCACTTGTGGGGGCATTATTCAGCAGCGATTCCTGGCATTCATCTTCTGCGGTAGCGGGCGAAATCAAGAATCCACAACGCAATATTGGTTTGAGTTTAGCCTTGGGTACCCTGATCGTGACGGTGATCTATATTTTGACCAATGTGATGTATACCGGTGTGTTGACGATCGAACAGATGTCCAGTGCACCTAAAGATCGCGTGGCTATGCTCGTGGCGCAAGAAATTTTCGGTCCCGTTGGAATCGCCATCTTGGCGATCATGATTATGGTCAGCACGTTTGGCTGTAATAACGGACTGATTCTGGCTGGTGCAAGGATCTATTACTCCATGGCCAAGGATGGTTTGTTTTTTAAGAAGACAGCGACCCTAAATAAGAATGCGGTCCCGGCTTACGCCTTGTGGTTACAGGCGCTCATTGCATCGATATGGTGTCTGACAGGTAAGTATGGTGATCTGCTGGATATGATTACCTGCGTGGTAGTTATGTTCTATGTTTTGTGCATCATCGGCATCTTTTGGCTGAGATATAAACGTCCGGATGTACCGCGGCCTTATAAAGCTTTTGGCTATCCTTTTATTCCGGCCGTCTATATTTTGATGGGGATCTCGTTTATTGTTTTGTTGGTCATCTATAAACCGCAATTTACCTGGCCGGGCATTATTATCACACTTTTGGGGATTCCGTTATATTATTTTGTGAAACAAAAAGAAGCGAAGACATAAACCTACTTATTTTTAATCTTGCCTAGTTGCAATAGGAGGCAAAACAACACATAGGATTTAAAGAATAACAGATATGAAGTTAACATTTACAGCTGTTTTATTGATGATATTTCAGCTTACGACAATGGCACAGGGGACATTGGCGGACTATAAACGTGCCAAAGAGATCAGAAGTTCATTTAGCAAGGTATATCAGGTACCACAGCAGATTATCTGGTCTGAAAAAGGAGATAGTTTTTGTTATTGGGTGAATCAGAAAGACAGCAAAAGGAGCCTATATCTGGTGGATGTGCTCAACAGAAAAAAAATAGCCACTGATGTTGCCCTGATTGAAAAACAGTTATCCGCTCAGCTGGGTAAAGAAGTGAAATTAGGTGTTTTGTGGGGAAGGGATCTGAAAGTGCTATCGGCAAACGAGGTTGAGTTTACGGAAGACAACGTGGTGTGGAAGTGGAATGGGGAGGAAAATAAGCTGAGCAGATTGCGTGATATGCCTACAACTGGCACTGACCGTCGATCGGGCGGATATTGGGGAGCACGCTGGGATGATAGTAAAGGTGAACCGACAGATTCGCCCGATAAGGTCTATACGGCTTATATTAAAAATAGCAATGTATATATCCGCAAAAAAGAGGATTCAAAAAGTGAGCGCCAGTTGACTTTTGATGGAAGCCCCGGGGAGTACTATAGCGCCCGTATCCAATGGTCCAATGATTCAAAAAAATTGGCTGCTTCAAAAGTGAGGAAGGCTGAAATCAGACAGTTGACTTTATTGGAGTCTTCGCCGACCGATCAATTGCAGCCAAAATTACAGACCAGAGACTATAATAAACCCGGAGATGCGCTGTCGCAATACTATCCGACCATTATTGATGTCATCGGGGGGCGGGTGATAACGGTAGATCCTGCTCAGGTAGCCAATCAATTTTCACTATCTGCACTTGTATGGAAAGCGGATAACAGTGGAATTACATTTGAATATAACCAACGTGGTCATCAACGGTACGATGTGATGGAATTGAGTGCTATGGACGGAAAAACCAGAACTGTTATTTCAGAACGTAGTGCGACATTTATTGATTATAGCGGAAAGAAATACCGGAATGATCTCAAAAAAACAGCGGATATCATTTGGGCTTCGGAACGTGACGGATGGAATCATCTGTATCTGTTTGATGCAAAAACAGGTGCATTGAAACAGCAGATCACAAAAGGAAATTGGGTGGTGCGCAAAGTTGTCAACGTCGATGAAGATAACAAAAAGATTATTTTTGAGGCGAGTGGCATGCATAAGGAAGAGGATCCATATCTTATCCGTTATTATGCAATTGGTTTTGATGGTAAGGGTTTGAAAGAACTTACTCCGGAAGCAGCCAACCATCAGGCAACATTTAATGCGGATTATTCTTTATTTGTCGATCTATATTCCCGGGTTGACCAGGCTCCGCAGGCCGTATTACGTCGGGTAGCCGACGGACAGATCGTCATGAATCTGGAACAGGCGGATATTTCGGAGCTGGAGGCTACGGGATGGCGTAAACCTGAAGTGTTTAAGTCCTTGGCCAGAGATGGTAAAACTGATATCTGGGGCATTATCGTCCGGCCACGAAATTTCGACCCGAACAAAAAATATCCGGTGATCGAGTATATCTATGCCGGTCCACATAGCGCCTTTGTTCCGAAATCATTTTCAGCTAATCCGGCAGGACTTGCTGAGCTTGCTGAACTGGGCTTTATCGTGGTGCAAATCGACGGAATGGGAACGTCCAATCGTTCAAAGGCTTTTCAGGATGTCGCCTGGAAAAATCTGAAAGATGCGGGTTTCCCTGACCGTATTGCATGGATGAAGGCTGCTGCGCTTAAATATCCGTCTATGGACATCGAAAAAGTCGGTATTTATGGCACTTCTGCCGGAGGACAGTCTTCTGCCGGAGCGCTCTTGTTTCATCCTGAATTTTATAAGGTAGGGGTTTCATCCTGTGGCTGTCATGATAATCGTATGGACAAAATATGGTGGAATGAACAATGGATGGGCTGGCCGATCGGGCCTGAATATGCGGCGTGTTCTAACATTGAAAATGCGTATAGATTAGAAGGAAAGTTGCTGTTGATCGTGGGGGAGCTGGATGATAATGTGGACCCTGCATCGACCTACCAGTTTGTCAACCAGTTGATCAAACATGGTAAGGATCACGACTTCATTATGGTTCCGGGAATGGGGCATGCCTCTGGCGGTGATTTTGGAGAAAAGAAACGTCGCGATTATTTTGTGAAACACTTACTCGGGGTAGAACCTCCGGCCTGGAATACTTATTAGCGAACAAAAAATCGAGCTTGCGAGCTCATAATTGATGATATAGCGATGAAAAGTTACCTATTTTTTTTGCGTTTTATTCTTGTTGCCACAATACTGACGAAAGGGTTCGTTATGGTACGGGCACAAAGCGGTGATCAGATATTGGATGGAATCGGTGAAACGGGCATGATCGCGCGATATGTATTTAACGGAGATCTGAAAGATTGGTCCCGCAACAACCTGCATGCTACAGCCGGCCAGCATGCTACTTTTGTCAACGACAAGCGCTTTGGAAAAGTGCTGTCGCTATCGGGTGAAAAAAATGATTTTATACAGATCCCTGCCGATGCATTGACCGATATGGAGTCATTGAGTATCTCGGGTTGGATTTATTTGCGTTCGAAAAAAGAAGGCCAGGTTTTATTTGACTTTGGAAAAGATGCGCATAAGCATTTCTTTGCGGCTCCTTCGGGAACGAATGCTCAAGCTGGATTCCAAAGTGTACTGACTACAGGAGAAAATAATCAAAAAGGAGCTATCGCGCCAGCATTGGCATTGAATAAGTGGGTTTACCTGACGATCGTGGTGGATATTCCCGCTAAAACGATGACGACTTATGTAGATGCTGTACCTGTTGGTGAATCGAAGCAAATACCGCGTGAATTGACGGAAGTGTTTGGATCATCCGGCGATAAGAATAAATTGTATATCGGAAAATCACTTTTGGCAGGATCGCCGACATTGGATGGTATGTTGCATGATTTTCGGATCTACCGTGTTCCGTTAAGTAAAAATCAGCTTACGGGGATTTATACCAATTCGCAACGTGGAGTAAGCAATCGTGCTGTAAATGTAACTAAGGTAGAGGATAACCTGCCTGAATTTCCATTGACGCAAGCGCAACTCTATAATGCATACTTGCTTGCTGTCCCGGATGTGCAGGTGGAAACGGCATTGGGAGATTTGCCACGTTTGCCAAGCTATGTACCGGGCACCTATAAAGAGGGGGTGATCGGTCCCAAAGTACGGGTATTATGGCCTTCGCCAGCGGATAACAGTACCGTTCTGGAAGCAGGACGTTATACCATTACGGGCCGTGTTCCGGGAACAACGATACAGCCTAAAGCAATCGTAACTGTTAAGGGGGGCAATAAGACTACTGCACCACGTTTGAAATTAGCAGCTTTTGATCTTAGTCAGGTTTCCCTTCAAGCTGACGCGCAAAATCAAGAAACAAAATTTATTGAAAATCGGAATAAATTTATCAAGACTTTGGCGGCTACTGATCCCAACTCTTTTCTCTATATGTTTCGCGATGCATTTGGACAACCACAACCGCAGGGCGCTAAACCGCTGGGGGTATGGGATAGTCAGGATACCAAACTCAGAGGTCATGCGACGGGTCATTATCTGACTGCGATCGCACAGGCTTATGCGAGTACCGGATATGATAAAACATTGCAAGCTAATTTTGCCGGGAAAATGAACTACATGGTCAATACGCTGTATGACCTGGCTCAATTGTCGGGTAAACCGCAACAGGCAGGCGCTGCGTCCGTAGCTGACCCGACCGCCATCCCTTATGGGCCCGGTAAATCAACCTATGACTCGGATCTGAGCCGCGAAGGAATCCGCACGGATTATTGGAATTGGGGGGTGGGCTATATTAGCGCTTATCCACCGGATCAATTTATTATGTTGGAAAAAGGAGCGAAATATGGGGGACAGAAGACACAGGTTTGGGCGCCCTATTATACTTTACATAAAATTTTGGCCGGCTTAATTGATATCTATGAAGTGAGCGGCAATGAAAAGGCGCTTCAGGTGGCCACGGGTATGGCAGACTGGGTGCATGCGCGGCTTAGTCAGCTGCCAAAGGAAACGCTGACACAGGTGTGGAATACGTATATTGCCGGCGAATTTGGAGGAATGAATGAGACATTGGCACATCTTTACCGCATCACCCATAAGGAACATTATCTGAAAACCGCGCAATTTTTTGACAATATCGATATGTTCTTTGGTAATGCGCAGCATGCACATGGATTGGCTAAGAATGTCGATACTTTTCGTGGATTGCATGCCAATCAGCATATTCCACAGATTGTGGGAAGTATCGAGCTATATCAGGTTTCCAATCTGCCGGAATACTACCGGGTGGCCGACAACTTTTGGTACAAAGCTGTAAATGATTACATGTACAGTATAGGCGGGGTCGCGGGCGCGCGCAATCCGGCCAATGCGGAAGTTTTTACAGCAGAACCGGCCACCTTATATAAAAATGGTTTTTCCGAAGGTGGACAGAATGAAACCTGTGCAACTTACAATATGCTGAAATTAACAAGCAACTTGTTTCTTTTTGACCAACGCACCGAATATATGGATTACTATGAACGCGGATTGTATAACCATATTTTAGCTTCTGTGGCTGAAAATACGCCGGCTAATACGTACCATGTGCCTCTGCGACCAGGAGCAATAAAGCAATTTGGGAATCCCGATATGACGGGCTTCACCTGTTGTAATGGTACTGCAATCGAGAGTAGCACCAAATTGCAAAATAGTATTTATTTTAAAAGCAGGGATGATCAGGCTTTATATGTCAATCTATTTATTCCTTCTACTTTGGAATGGACCGAACGGAAGGTGACTGTAGTGCAGAAAACGAGTTTCCCAAAGCAAGACGAGACGGAGCTGACCATAAAAGGGAACGGCAAATTTGATCTTCATGTTCGTGTGCCGGGCTGGGCAACTAAAGGATTTTATGTGACTATTAACGGTAAAGATCAAAAAGTACAGGCAGAGCCGGGTACATATTTGAAATTGAGTCGCAACTGGAAGAACGGTGATCGTATCAAGCTCAAAATGCCTTTCCAGTTTCATTTAGATCCGGTCATGGATCAACAGAACATTGCCAGTTTATTTTATGGACCGATCTTATTGGCGGCTCAGGAACCTGAGGCGAGAAAAGACTGGCGTAAAGTGACGCTGAATGCAAAGGATATCAGCAAATCTATCACAGGTGATCCGCAAAGTTTAGCGTTTAAGATTGATGGGGTTGATTTTAAACCATTCTATGATACCTACGGACGACACTCGGTTTATCTGGATGTTACATTGAAATAAGTGCACTATATGCTAAAATTTTGAGGGGTACTTTGCTTGGCGAAGTACCCCTTTTTTTACAAATACAAGCCATAAAATTATTCCCACTCACTTTTCTTGCTCCATCTCAACCGATCAATTGGCTGAGATCATAGTCGTGATGGTTGACGATCATTTTTTAAATGATGTCTGACTGTTGCCTTTGGTTACAATCGAAGCGCGATTGGTTAAATTTGGACTGAAATCAGACCTGATTCTACGTTAACTTCGAATATCAGTTAACAACTAATATCAATTAACCAAATTAATCAATCATGAAAAACGCAGGTCTTTTATTAGTCCTAGTGCTTCTCCTTTCTGTCGATTTATTTGCACAACAGGTAACAGGCGTTGTTCGGGATGTTTCGGGAAGTGCAATGGTAGGAGCTACGCTGAGAAATTTGTCTACGCAGATAAGTGCGCAAACGAATGGCAAGGGGGAGTTTACGATGGTAGCAAAATCAGGCGATATTATCGAGGCGAGCTTGCTTGGATATGAGTCAAAGCGGCTAACGGTCAGTTCGGAATCACGGCTAAATTTTGAATTGAACGCCACATTTTCCACGTTGGATGAAACCGTTGTCATTGGCTATCAAAAAGTCTCCCGAAAGAAAGCCACTGCAGCGATTTCCAGCATTTCGGGAAAAGAACTGGCGAATCTGCCGGCGGCAAGTTTTGATCAGCTTCTTCAGGGACGTTTATCGGGGGTAAATGTTCAGAACTTTACAGGGGAACCTGGGGCAACCCCCACAGTTCAGGTACGTGGAAATACAAGCTTAAATCGGGAGTACGATGAATTTAGTGTCGGAAATGCACCTTTGTATGTCGTTGATGGCGTTCCTCAGCCACCGCAACAGTACACTTCGCCGGTAACGGGAACGGGCACAAATTTTATAGCTGGCATAAATCCGCAGGACATTGAAAGTATCGATGTACTGAAAGATGCTTCTGCTGCTGCCATCTATGGATCAAGGGCTTCCAGTGGTGTGATCCTGATCACGACTAAAAAAGGTATCAGCCGGGAGCCACAGGTGATGGTTTCGGCCTATACGGGATTAACACAACGCCCTGAGCTGCGGGATGTGGCATTAGGGGCCGAAGAGCGAAGGCAAAAGATGCGCATCTTAGAAGAATTACAGCAATATCGTCCTGACATTGAAAATAGAAATATATCTCTTTTGCTTACCGATAGCTTAAATCCCGCTTTTAACGGATCAACCGATTGGCAGGACATGTATTATCGGAAGGGGATGGTGAACAATGCTGATCTGAGTTTGAGTGGCGGCGGCCCGGGAGGATCCAATTATCGTTTCAGTGCCGGATTATATGATGAGCAGGGAATTGTCAAGGCTACGGGGTTCAAGCGCTATTCAACACGGTTGAACTTAATGTCCAAAGCGCTGAATGAACGCTTGATGATCAATCCGATTGTAGCTTATTCGCGAACGGAGCGTACCCGGGCTGGCGGCGGCGGAGTTGGAGTGACGGCCAGATACACGCCTGCATCGTATTTCAACCTGAGTGAAACGCGAAAAAATTATCTTCTTGGGATGTACAATGATGATTCGGATGTAAATACGGGAAATCAATTTACATTCAACCTGAATCTAGGGTATGATTTTTCAAAAGAGTTGAAATTTACATCTCAGACTTCTTATATCTATTCAAACAGTAGGCGTGATGTGAGCACACCTTCTTCCGTGGCTAATTTTACCGGAAACAAACAGGATGTCTTTTCCGATAATCAAGTCAATGTGCTGTCCTCTAATTATTTTAGTTATAATAAAGAATTTAATAAACACAGCCTCAGTATGATCTTGGGCAGTGACCTGGAATACAATCAATACCGGTCTGTGGGGGCAGGTGCTTCCAATGGTGCTTCGGACCAGATTAAAGTCATCCAGGGATTTCAGCAACGTTATCTCACTGCTTTTTCCGATTATCAGGCTTACAGTATGGCTTCTTTTTACTCGCGGCTGGCATATGACTATGATTCCCGTTATTTGCTGTCAGCAAGTATACGCGGGGATGGTTCATCTCGTTTTGGGAAGGGCAATAAGTGGGGGTATTTTCCTTCTGCTTCAGTTGCATGGCTGATTTCGGAAGAATCTTTTATGAAAGACGGGCAGTCTCCGTTTTCCATGTTAAAACTCCGTGCCAGTTTGGGCACGACAGGTGGATTACCGGGCAATAATTATCTACAGTATAATCTTTACAGGGTCAACGCCGGAAATTTCTGGGGAAATGACAATGCTACTTCCTATAATGGTGTTACCGCCATAACACCCAATCTTGTCGATGGGGTGGCGCAGCCCAATATCAGCTGGGAGCGCTCCATGCAATGGAATATTGGTTTGGACGGTGAGATTGCCAACGGTCGTTTTTCTTTTGCCTTTGACGTTTTTAATAAGGAAAATAAGCAATCTTTATTTGATGTGGCCCTGCCTGTGACAACCGGATATGACCGGGCATTGACCAATTCGGTGGGCGTCCGTAATTATGGCGCTGAGGTGGTCTTGATGGCCAATCCGCTGCCAAGGACCAGCTCTGTGCAGTGGTTCAGTCGCCTGAATGTCTCCTATGTGCGGAATAAAATTATGAACCTTCCTAATTCGGGCCGGGATTTGGTGGTCTCCGGTTCCCGTTTTGATAAAACACATATTTTATCGGTGGGCAGCCCGATCAATACCTTCTACTTGTACCAGACTTTGGGAATCTATTCCACGCTCAACGATATTCCGATCAATCCCCTGACAGGTGACCGCTATAATGCCGGTGGAAGTGCCTATGCACCGGGTGATATGTGGATCAGGGATGTGGATGGAGACTATATGACCGATCCTTTCAATGATGGCATAAACCCTGATAAACTTCCGCTCGGCGATCCAAATCCTAAATTCACGGGCGGCTGGACAAATAATGTGACCTGGAAGAATTTCAATCTTGGCATACTCTTCACCTTTTTGTTCGACAGAGATGTGCTCAATTTATATCAATCTGATCTATTTGAGAACGGTGCTGCGACCAATTCCACCTATGATTTTGCACGGTATGCGACACCGGATTTTAGTAAGATCAATATCTGGCGTCAACCGGGCGATCGTGCAGATTATCCGGCTTACCCTTTAGGATCCTTGCGCTACTATACGGTGGCGGGTCAGACATTTTTCATGGATAAAGGTGACTATTTCAGAGTGAAAAGTGTGAGCCTTTCTTACAGTCTGCCCAATCGTTTAGTATCGGGATGGGGGATGAAGAGTATTCGGATGTACGGCATCGTGGATAATTTAATGATGTTCCAGCGTTCGAAAAGATTACCGGATGCCGAAGCTGTAAATTATTATGGTGAATATGAGGGCAATGGTTATCCAATCCCCAGAAAGTTCACGTTTGGTGTGGAGTTACAATTTTAATCAGCGCATTATGAAAACATTATTTATAATCAATTATTGGAAGTTGGTGCTGCTTTTGGCGATCGGCCTGAGCTGCGTGTCGTGCAATAAATTTTTGGAAGAGGAGCCTCGAAATTCCACTTATAAGGAGGTGTATTGGAAAGATCCCAAAGCAGGAGAAAGTGCTATTGCAGGTAATTATGCGCTATTGAGGAACGCCCTGATGGATGGTTTTTATAGCGTTGGAAACCGCTATTATATCTACGGGGATATGACGCCGGATATTTATATCGGTATCAATCGGGATAGCTACAGTCATCCTGAAATTGGAAAAGGCAATTGGACCAGCAATTATTTTGCGCAGTCTTATGGCAATTGGACCGTATTTTATAAAACAATAGCCATGTCCAATATCATTCTCAAAGAAATGCCTTTGGTACCGAATGATATTTTGATCCTAGAACAGACAGATCCGGAGGCTTTCCGAAAAAAAATTATGGGACAAGCTTATTTTATTCGGGCGTTTTCTTATTTCATGCTGACCAGAATCTGGGGGGATGTACCGCTGGTAACCGAGGCATATGATGATCCGATTAATGCGCCTCACCTGGGTCGTACCCCCCGCATAGCGGTGATGAAACAGATCGAGGAAGATTGCCGTCATGCGATCGGCTTATTGAGTTGGGGCTATAAAACAACCGCAGAACGCGCTGTTACGGCAAACAGAGGTTCGGCTTATGCCCTAATGGCACATCTGTACCTTTGGCGGGCGACGACAGCAGATCTGGCATCAAATACACCGATAATGGATGACGTAACGCGTGCCGACACGACAATCAATACCTTGCTCGCTCAAGGTGGGTATACACTTGCCGATACTGCTAAATATGCGGATGTTTTTAAAGGGAGATCGAGCGAGGGTATTTTTGAATTAAATGTCAGTGAAAATACGCTGGAAGGCTCGAGTGCACATATCGGGATGAAATTTTTAAATAGTGACTATATTCCGACTTATGCTGCAACAGCCGATTTTTTCACCAAACCGGCTTATCTGAGCAGTCATTTTTACAAGATCGAAGAGAAAGAAGACTGGGTATGGCATGAAGATATCAGGCAATGGGTCTGGGAAACTGTACAATCTCGGGGGCTTGATACATTGGATGTACGCTTCAAAAATAATTTTGTCAATTATACATCAGATAAACCTGTATGTATTAAATACAGCAATATTGTCTTTCGGAATCCGGGACAGCAGCTTGAACCTTATAACAGTAATAATTTGATTTTATTTCGGTTGAGCGATATTAAATTGCTGCAGGCGGAAATAGCCCTCTATCAAAATAATCCCGGTCGCGCGATTACTATCATCAATGCGTCAAGAGCGCGCTATGGCGCTGATCCCTCGAGTTTATTAAAACCAGGCCTGACAAAAACGGAAGTCATGAAAGAATATATAATCGAACGCGGAAAAGAACTCTATCTGGAAGGTCATCTATTTTTTGATATGATTCGCACGCGGACCTACTCGGATCATATCACTTGGCTGAGCGAGGCCCGTTTTAAACAAGGTGGTTTTTTCTGGCCGGTAGATCCCCGTTTATTTAGTGAGAATAGACTTTTAGTTCAGACAGCATACTGGCGCGGAAAGATTTAATGACAGATTTAGAAACTTAAAATCTTTAGAAATAATGACTAAAATAATAAAAAAGACCTGTGCATATCTATTGTTTGCCCTGTTGTTTTTTCATGTATTGACCTCATGCTCGAAAAACGATTATATCAACGATGGCGGTATCCATCAAGCGAAAGTAAATATGAGCACCTATGATTATCTGGCATCGCATCCAAAATTCGATTCGCTGGTGCGGATCATTGACCGTGCGAACTTAAAAGAGTTGGTGAACAGTGATATCACCTTTTATGCAACGACAAATTGGGGGGTAGCAGACTATGTGAGTGCTAAAAAACAACAGCGTATCGCAGAGGTAGGCGATGAAAATATTTCCTTTTCCATTGATGATATTGATCCAAAAAGATTGGATTCTTTGAAGATATATATGTTTAAAGGAAAGGTGGAACGTGATAAGCTGGATATTAATGGTGCATACTTTGCCAATTTGTTTGGACCTATCCCCGGGGTTCGATTTCAGTTGGGATTGAGACGAACAAGAGATTATAGTTCCTATGTCGACTATGTTGACTATTTATATTACACGAAAGTGAATGGAACGCTGGATTCGGAGGAACCTGATCAAAATACGATTCCGGAAGCAGCACGAGATGTGCGCGTAGATGTACAGACTTCGGGGATTATCACGACCACGGGTGTCATACACGTGTTGCACGGTGATCATCGTTTATTTTTTAATAAAGAAAAAATGGCTTCCAACTAAGTAGGAGGGATTAAAAAAATATATGTCAATGAAAATGAATCATATAACAAGGTACACGATCCTATTGGGAATAATGATCGGTATAATCATTTCCTCCTGTTCAAAAATAGAGGAGGGTTTTTTAAGTGATACCATTCGATATCGTGACAGTGTGATCTATTGTAAGCGCGGAATGACGCTCATGCTTTCGGATCGGATAAATGCAGACGGATCGACTCCACCTTTTGAATTCAAAATGTTAAATCTGCGGAATAAGTCGACGGGAGAGCCTGCACCGGAGGAATTCACAAAAATGTATGAAATTGAAGTTTTTAAGGAAGGCATGACTTTCAATGCGGCAACGGATACAACGGTCGCCCTGTTGAAAGCGAAACGTGAATTGAAGCAGGTAACTCCGATGGAATTTAATCCCGTCAGCGGACAGATTAGTTTTAATCGCGCATCGGCAAATCTACCATTGGGTGTCTATACTTTTGATTTGCAGGCAACGAACCGCAAGGGTACTAAAATCTATAAATCATTTGCGGAGATCCATGTCATCGAACCTTTTTTGGAGGATATTTTTGAGTTGACTTATGCCTCATTGACCGGATCTAATGCTGCTGAGACGTTTACACCGGCTTATAATAATAACATCAAATTGACCTGTACCAAAGTCTCCGATGAGGGGGCGCGCGTGATCTTGAAAATTGTCGATAAGAATGGTCGCGCATGGGATCCAAGTGCGGGGCAGGTGATCAAACGTGGTGATCGTCCGACCTTTGAATCGCACGTTCGTTTCAATCCGGTCGTTGCGACAAACACGGCATTGGTATGTGACTATGAAGTGGCTCCGTTTCCCCTCACAAAATTTAATGATGGTAAGACCAATTGGGATTACAATATTTATTACCGTATACCGATGCGCTTTGCAGCAATGGATGGACATCCTAACCATAATATCAACCCTGTTTTTGGCTTTCGTGTCCTGATGGAGGGAACATTTGAGGTGGAAGTGAAGCTGACAAATGTGGCTGCAATTAATTCATCCGGACCACCTGCGACAGGATTGTAACCAGGTAGAGCAGGTTCTGTTGTTAAAGATCCTTTGCTGCTAATTACCCAAAGCGTCAAGTGTTAATTAAGCACTTGCGGCGCTTTGGGTAAAAAACGGTAATGAATGGTCAGTTTATAAGGATGTGCAGCTCGGATTATTTGCTATGTTTATGGTTTTAAAAGATGCTGTTGAAAATATGAGAATCATTGAAAAAGAAACGATTGATGCTGTACTTAACCATGATGAATTGATCGAAGCACTGCGCAAGGTTTTTCAATCGGCTTTTACGATGCCTGTTCGGCATCATCACTTTTATCAAAATGCTGAGGGAATTGAAAATACGCTTATTTTAATGCCTTCCTGGACAGATACCTATATCGGAATCAAACAGGTTGTTGTTGCTCCCGAGAATCATCGTAAAAACCTACCGGCAATACATGCCCTATATACTTTATTGGATGCAGTGACCGGAGAATTTTTAGTTCAGATGGATGCTGCCGGACTGACCTCCCGCCGAACCGCCTGTACTTCTGCTTTAGCGGCTTCTTATTTAGCTCGGGAGGATTCAAAAACCTTGTTAATTGTTGGCGGCGGGAAAGTTGCCCAGCATCTTGTGCAAGCACATTCTGTTGTCCGTCAGTATGACCAAATCTTGATCTGGACAAGAAATGCAGCGAAAGGTGTAGAACTGGTATCCAGCTTACAACAGGCAGGATTTACTAAGGTTGCATATGCCGATAATTTGGAAGAAGCTGTGGGTAGGGCAGATGTGATTTCTTGTGCTACGTTAAGTCATGAACCGCTGGTAAAAGGAGAGTGGATAAAGGCAGGTACACATCTGGACCTGATCGGGTCCCATACGCCTAAAACACGCGAAGTAGACGACATGGCTATATTGAAGAGTAGCATATTTGTGGATTCGCGAGCCGGCGCACTACATGAGACGGGGGAGTTGGCGATTCCGATTGCATCCGGAATTCTTGATCCAAACAGTATCAAAGGCGATATTAAAGAACTTTGCTGTGGTGAGATTAGGGGAAGATCATCTTTGGAGGAAATTACTTTATTTAAGTCGGCGGGTTTAGCGATAGAAGATCTGGCTGCGGCTTTGCTCGTCTATCAGCACGTGATTTAAGGAAAAGAATCAATATTGAACTGGGGAGATTAAAGCGTTTTAACCTAACTAATGTTAAACTTAAATTATAAATTTAAAGTAATACACTTTCTGTACCAAATTGAACCGCATGACAAAAATGCCGTGATTATTTCTCCGGTATAGATGCGTAATCTGGACAATAGAGACTTTTTCTGAAACTCCCCGGTACATTTTTTTAAGAACTTGGAGAAATTGGAAGCGTCGTAGGTGAACAGTAAAGCAATGTTAGAGATGGATAGCTTTGAATCGAATGGAGAGTAAAATTATGTATAGGAGAAAAAGCCCGGCTTGGATAAACCAGCCGGGCTTTTCTTCCTATTGTTTTCAATAGGAAATTTCTAGTCAAATAGGGATTATATAATGACTACTTATGAAAATTTTTAAGCCTCTTATTTATCCTGGATACAACGTACCGGGTAAGCCGCACGTTTGAAATAATTCTGTACATCCCAAGAACCACTTTGGAATCCTCGGCCCTGATAAGCTCTATCATTACCGCCGACTTCCATATTTAACCAGTAAATAGCAGTTGCTTGTCTGAGACGCTGAGATCCGTCAACTGTTTCTCTATGACCATTTGCAGGAAAGCTTAATTTAATATCACTACTTTTTCTACTGGTCATAATATGTGCCGCTGTAAAGTCGGATAATCCAGCTGAAGTTCCTGTATTTGGAATCCAGTTTCCAATGGAAGTATGGCGGGTATAAGTTCCTAAACGGGTATATTCAGCTTGACTAGGTACTCTATCTCCTGTACCACATGGATCCAATGCTGCCTTTATAGGAGCCGCTGCGGTACCATTATTCCA
Source organism: Sphingobacterium sp. DR205 (assembly GCF_011064245.1). NCBI lineage: Bacteria > Pseudomonadati > Bacteroidota > Sphingobacteriia > Sphingobacteriales > Sphingobacteriaceae > Sphingobacterium > Sphingobacterium sp. DR205. The sequence continues at coordinate 2,013,276 of NZ_CP049333.1, forward strand.
TGAACCGTCCGGAGCTGATGAAGTATCCCATCCCGGGATTGCAGCATCACCACTGTAAGCATTTGCCACTGCAGCCTGACGGCCCCATTGGTAGTAATTACCGTATAGTGCCTGTACAGAAGGAACGGCATCAGGATTATTGGTTGCAGGGTTTACATCGACCACACCAAGGTTAAAACGATCCCAACGATAGCCGGCGATGACAGCATAGCGTGCATCAGCAGCAGTAGCGCTTCTGGTGACATTGGACGCATTGACAAAACGGTCGCTGTTAAAACGTAATTTCATGGTGTAAGAAAAGCCCGGTTTTAAGCCTAGACCCGCATTTGAAAAATTAAAGCTTACCGCTTGCGCATTGACATCATGACCGATTTTGATCTGACCGCTTGGTATTGTTAATGCAATTGAAAAATTGGTTGACTGACTCTGGTTGACGATAAAAGTCCGTGCTGTTGCATTTAGATTTGAAACAGGGGGTACGTTTATCGCATTGGTAGCGGATAGGGTTTCGCCGGTACTCAGGTCGACAGTTGGGTTAGCGAAAGGTGAAACCCATTCAGCTTGTACCGGAACCTCCGAAAGGTAACCTCCTTTTACATAGTTTGCAGTACCAAATGTACCCGTCGCATCGCTATTGTCGACAAGCAGGGTCACACGGGTAAACATGTGCTGCAATGGTGTCGTCAACGGAGTCGGAGTATTGTTGCCGAGTATGGTGACGTCTTTTTCGATGGCATACATAAAGTCACCTCCATTCTCTTCATAGCTTGTAAAAGCGAAATTCACCTGACCTGCTGTATACAGGTTTGTTGTTGGAGCTGCAGGAGGAGGGGTGGTCGTAGAACCTAATGAATAGATCACAAAGGTATACTTATTGCCTGCGATCAATTTATCCCCAAAGAATACCTGGGTTGAATCCGAAGCATCGCCAACGGACTGATCGATGTAGGTACCGTCTGTTTCATAGGCTACTACCCGATAGGTTACCGGACCTCTCAATGACAGCAATTTCGTTGCGGCCTTTTTACCGGTGGATGCTTTAAGCCCGCTGTTACTTGGGGTATTTTCGGTCAGTTCTGCGGTGATGCTAAACGGTCCCGACTGAATTTCTTTAGTTATCGTTAAAGGTTCAGTTGCGCCGGCTTTTGCCGAAGCTTTCGCCACGGATATATTATCTCCGCCGAATTGGGCTTCTGTTAAAGCCAGTTTTATCCCTTTATTCACTTCAACAGTATTTTCACCTTTCTCCTTGCTACAGGAAACGGCAACTGCTAAGAGAATGATCAAGGATAGTTTTGTTTTTGCTAGTTGAAATATTGTTTTTTTCATAATTGTTTTAAATAATTTTGATTAGTTCCACCATTCACCGCCACTCGGATCCTGGGTTTCTGATCCACCGTTATTCCATTCTGTTTCGTTAACACCGGAGCCTCCTCCGGGTTGGGCTGACCCTGCCGAGCCTGCGGCCACACCTTCCTCCATCAGTACATCTAACTGCTCGATGACGGGTGTCACGTAGATCTTTTTTTCAGTTTTCTTTTTCATGTGTATTTTTATTATTTGGTTTATGACTAACATCTATTAAAATAGGATACATTGTGCAATACTGGATCAAAGCAGCTGTATCCTCCTAATAAATGCCTTTTATTAGTTTAGATTCCTACTGTTTTGTACTATTCTTGGCGTTTTAAAATTAACATTGGGTATTTAATATCTCTTCATTTAAATAATTAGCTGTTCTGGTGACTTCTCATAACTTAATATATCGATTCAATATATTACACATTTTGCATCAAAAATAATGCTATAGTTTAATAAATTGACTGATTTAGATATCACAGATATATCGCATATGTATCACATTTTTAAGGTGATTTGATTTATGGTGTTTTTTAACTCCGTTATATAAAGTAATCGCTCAAAAAAACTAGATTCAAGTGCTTCTGATTGTTTTGTTAGTGTTATTTAAAGATAATATTTTTCTAATTAACGCATTTTATTTGTTTTATACGCATAAATATGTGATATATTTGTGATATGTTACAGTTGTTTCTTTATGAGAAATTGTTTTGATATTTGTCGCTAATTAATTAAAATGTTTATTAATCATCAAAAACTAAGAAAAAAAATGGTTTTACAAACACAGACAGGAAGAAGCTTGAGGACATTTGTTTTATCAGCTTTGGTATGTGGATCTATGTATTCCTGTAAGGAAAGCAAAGACAGTGTGGCAGCAAGTGGCAAAGCGAGCGTTAACATTCAGTTGCTTGGGGTAGAAAACCCAGTGGTAACAACAAAGAAAGCGGGTAATGGAACTAGTTCCTCGACTACAGCACAGACAGTCGTTGTCCCTTTTACCCGTACAAGTTCTTTTGAAGCAACATTGACCAGCGAGCCGTCCGTGACAAGTGGCAACCTGTTACGGGCCTCGTCCGGTAGCCGTGCGGCGGTAGTCGAAGAAAGAACGCCCTTGGCAGCCAACATCAAATATAAAATCGTCGTATATAACGCTGATGGTGATTATGTAACTGAAAAAACCTATACAAATTCAGTAGATAACTCAACTGAAATTGAATTGGATGCAGAAAAAACCTACACATTCGTCGCCTATTCAGTCAACAGCACCTCTTCAGTACCCGCTGTAACGGCACAGGCTGATTTGGACAATGCAAGCCTGGAGAACATCAGCGCAGACCTGATGTACTTCAAAAAAGACCTAACAGTTCATTCTGGTGATAATAATCTTGAAGTGGTTTTAAAACATCAGTATAGTGAAGTAACCACTAACTTGAGCATGGCAACCGAAATGACCGGTGCAATAACAAGTTTGGTTTCGCCGACAATAAACCCTACACATTCGAATGCGAGTTTAAAATTAGCAGATGGTGCAATAACCTATAATGGCACTACGTCTAGTACTGCGGTACAGTTCCCGCTTTTGGGAGCGGGCTTACGTTCGGTGACTAGTAATCCTACGCTATTGATCCATCCAGGAGAAACAAATGGTATATTCAGCTTTGGATCAATTACGATTGACGGTGAAACAAGATCCAATGTTGGTGTTGCAGGTTTACAGATACTGCCAGGACAGCGTTATAACCTGAACCTGAACTTCAAGACTTGTACAGAACCGGTAACCGGTGGAGCTGACCTCAACTGGAATTATGCAGCGTCAGGAAGTGGAGCTGTCGTTGATGGAGTAACTCAGCCGGCAGGATATGTTGTGACCAAAGATCTTACTGCTCCGGGAGCAGATTATGGATTTGTCTTTGATATCCTTCAATTGGACAACTCCTTCAATATGGAAATCAATGGAACAAAATTAGCAACACAAGAGATTCAGTTTGAATCGGGTATTTCAATTGCGCCTAAGAATATACGCTTCGCGGACGGAAGTGAATATAACGGAGCCAATGCCGAGGGAGGAGCCACTATTCCTCAGATCTATAGTATGACAGGTACTGCAACAAATCCGATTATCCGTGTGGTCATTAGCCGTTCGGGAGAAGTGCAAATGTATGGTAGCAAAAGTTCTGGCGGAACGTTATATCCATTGGTGCTGACACAAGGTAATTTTAACCTGGTACCATGGAGCTCTACTGCTAATAACGTTAAAATTACCCAAGTTGTTCAGGGAGCGACCAAAATGTTGGGATCTGGAAGTGGTAGAAAGAAAATTGCATGTACCCTATAGGTACAGCTAGATACTTGAAGCATTAAAATGGTATTTAAAACAATAGGACATGAACACAAATAAATCAAAAAAAATATATACGAGCCCAAAGATTGAGGCCGTCAATGTTGAATTGGAACAAGGTATCGCTGCAGGTTCTGCTGCAACGACCAGCAACGATCCTCAAGAATCTTGGGATAGAGCGGATGATGACGATCGCGTGATCAACTGGTAATATTCCAGAAGATATTGTTTAATCCACTGCAATTTGCTCGACAGGTTATCTTATCTGTCGAGCTTTTTTATGGGAGTAAAGAGTGTAATAGTCTACTCCGGAAACGGAATCATTTGAACTGGACATCGAGCAGTAGTGGAAAAATAACAAAATCGAAAGCTTTCTTGCGAAGATGGCTTTTTCTTTTGGAGTAGCAAGAGGTTTATCTAACTTTCGCGTTAGATTAAATGTAGCTTTTTTGTGATTTCAATGTGCTGTTTATTAGGTTTTTATAAAATGTGATACTAATGTGAAAGGCTGTTTTTCTTGATTCTTTCTTTTAATGCAAATATTTGTCAAGCAGACTGGGCCAGCTATTCCGGCTAAGAAGCTAATGGATAAAAGCATCGCTAAAATAGACCGTTAATACGTTGGATACTCGCAGTGCTGTTTATCACCCGGACCCGATTTGCGTGAGGGCCCGTGATAATATATTTGGGATTAACTCGGCAGGGATCATTTGAGCTCTGTCGAGCTTAATTGTCAGCTATTGATGAAAGGGTTTTGTCAGCGGTTGGAAATAAGAAATGAAAATTTACCGAAAAACAATATATAATGGAAAGGAATAACTTTAATGATCTCATTGCTTTAGCGAAGAATAATAGTGCTGAATTTTTGGCTTTGTTCACTGAGATCTATCCAGATTTTGTTGTCTCATTAAAGAAAATTAACCCTAAAATCCGTAGTAGCGAATTAGAATTTTGCGCTATGACCTTTCTTAATTTTTCGACCAAAAATATTGCTCAATATACTTTTGTCACGGTACGGGCTGTACAGGTACGCAAAAATAGATTGCGTAAAAAGCTGAAGATCGCATCGGATATAGATTTTAACAATTGGATGCGTGAACAGATTCAACGAATTCCACTGGTTGAACAGGATCTAAGTCCAGGTGAGACCAGGTAGGAATAAAGATTATTGATTGGGAATATTGTACAAAAGTAGAGAGGGGATCCAGTCAAGCATTTTTTTGCACATGATAACACAAAAAGAGAACAATGTGTGGTAGTTTTTACGATAGATTTTAAGACAATGAGCAAAAAGATCTTTTTATGTGACGATAACCTCGTAATTTTGGAGGCTTTGGAGCTGATATTGAGCATGACTGATGCCACCGTCATAAGCGAAAGCAACAGTTCGCTCGTCTTGGACATGATAATAAACGAAAAACCTGATATGTTTATCTGTGATTTACATATGCCAGGAACAAATGGTGGGGATCTTATTAGGCAGATTCGTATGCATAAAGAATTCAACGGCCTTTTTATCCTCTGTATTTCAGCTTCATATAATGGTCGGGATATTGCCCTCAATGCTGGAGCTAACGACTTTCTACCCAAGCCTTTTGAGATACATGAATTATTGTCGGTCGTCAATCAAGTTTTGATGTCGGGAACCGGTTGATTCACTGTGCAGGCACAATGGAAATATATTTTCGGCGCAGGCATTTTGAACGCGTCTTAGCGGATTTTAAATACAAATTTCTGTCCGCCCAGCTTTTCTTTCAGAAAATGAACGAATGGGGTGGGGACTGCTTTTCGCCAGCCTTGTTCATTAGTGGATATTTTTAGAAAGATGAATAGGTAAACATAGGGTTAAAGGTTTTTTTTGAGGCCGGAGCAGCAATTGTTCCGGCCTTTTTTATTGGATACGAGGATCCGTTTATTGATCTATAATCCCAAAGTTGAGCTTTAACAACTAATATGACTACACATTTAGATCCAATACCACGCAGCTTGAAGATTTTGTCAGAAGCCTTATCCTGTGGAAAAATAGATTTTAACTTGATCTTGCACGATGTACAATTTAATGTTATATTAACATCACAATTATAACTTTGCATAAATCCTCTGGAAATCCGATATCGCGTACATATAATCAATGCGTCATGAAAGAATTGTCTGATAAGGAACTGTTTGATATTGTAAAAGATGACAATACACAAGCATTTTCGGTGTTGTTTGATCGCTATGGCAATACATTACTAAGCTTTATCCTAAAACGGATCGGCTCAATTACGGATGCGGAAGATATCCTTCAGGACGTTTTTGCCTCTTTGTGGAACCGGCGCCATAAAATTGAAATTGAGGATTCAATCTACCCCTATCTTTTCAAAGCGGCCAAATATGAGGTAATCGACTGGATGATCCAAGATCAGAAGCGGATCAAGCATTTTGAACGGCTTGTGCTTCCATTAGAAGAAGAACCCGTCGGTGCGAGTAGCAGCGATGAGAAACTACTGGTTCAGGAGTTATCCTTTATGCTGGATCATGAAATCGCCAAAATGCCTATGACCATGCAGTCTGCATTCAATCTCAGCCGGGTGGAAGGCTTGAGCATTAAGGAGATCGCTTTCCGTTTATCCATATCCGAACAGACTGTCAAAAATAATATCTCCCTGGCTTTAAGTCGTTTAAAGCTTAAAGCAAAATAAAAAGCATTTTTTTTCGGTACTTCTACAGTTTATCTGGGGTTATATAAATATATGACAGAAGATAATCAAAGAGAGCAGGCTCAAAAATTACTGAAAAAATATCTCAAGGGGGAATGTAATCCGGATGAAGAACGGATGGTAACCGAATGGTTCTTTTCATTTGATGAAGAACCAGCACTTCCGATCATGGAAAAAGAGGCGGCCTTGGAGCGTTCAAAAAATATGCTGATGCACAAATTTGAAGGCGAGATAAATCAGGTAAAACCCAAAAAGAATGTCTTTGCCTGGAAACGGGTGGCCATAGCTGCCTCTATTCTTTTGGCATTAACGACCACGTTTTTATTATTACACCAAAAACAGACAAGCTCTGTTCCACAACTCGCTGCAATCACAGCGGATACCTCCGGCCTGTTTAAAAATGATATTCTTCCGGGGGAACGCTTTGCTAAACTATCCAATGAACAGGGAGAAACTCAGTTATTGGGAAGGGAAACACTTTCTGAAAATATAAAACCCAGCGAATTTAAAGGAAACCTCACATTGGAGGTTCCAGCTGCCGGCACCTATAGTGTCCTGTTGAGCGATGGAACGACAGTCTGGCTGAATGCTGCTTCTAAATTAGAATATCCGGATCAATTTGTCGGTGATGAACGCAGGGTGAAGCTGGTCGGTGAGGCCTTTTTTCAAGTGGCCAAAGATGCCAGCAAACCTTTTCGCATTGAGGTCGAAAACTCCGTTATCGAAGTACTGGGTACCAGTTTTAATGTCAATGCCTACCACAAGGAAATCAACACCTCATTGGTGGAAGGTAAGGTTAAAATTATGAACCAAGGGCGCGAAGCTTATCTTTCTCCCGGAAATGAAGCGATCATCAGTGCGAATAAAATACACGTACAGCCAGCAGACATCCAAAAAAATACAGCTTGGCAACGGGGTGAGTTTGTACTTGATGGCAGTAGCTTTGCCGAGATTATTGACCAGGTTTCGCGCTGGTATAATGTGGAATTTGTCAATGTGGGGGATATACCCCTTAACAGTCGGTTTAATGGGACGCTCAGTAGGGAATCAAGGCTCTCTGAGGTATTGCGAATTCTGGCCTTCGGGACCAACAGAAAGTTTGAGATCGATGGACGGCATATTGTCATTCGTTAATGCAGTTAATTTTTTACCAATTAAAATTTATAAAATATGATATAAGCAGACAACTTAGCCAAAAGGTCCGATACAAAAGAAAAGGGGATGTTGACGCATCCCCTGTTGTAAAGAGCCAAATTTATTGAAGTGCGAATTCTATAGATTATTAAACCCTTAACAATTCAAAGTTATGAAATTTTTTTCTCCATTAATAGCACGGGGGGACCGGAGAAGTCATTCTTATACCCTAAGCATTAAAGTCATAGTGACTATGAAGTTGATTTGTGTACTGCTGCTGGCATTTACGATTGGTGCTAGAGCATCAGGATATGCGCAACAAGTAAATCTATCCTTGAAAAATGCTAGGATTGAAACTGTTCTTAAAGAGATTTCCAATCAAACCAGATTACGTCTATTTTACGACGAAAGATTATTTGAAAATGCTTCGCGTGTGGATATTTCCGTGGCCGGATCCGATGTGAGGGCCGCGCTGGCAAAAACATTGCGCGGACGCAATCTGATCTTCGATATCATGGGAAGTACCATTGTCATTAAAGAAAAGAAGCAAACGGATCGTGAGATCTCAGGTATTGTCAGGGATGCTTCGGGACCTATGACGGGAGTAAGCGTGACCGTATTAGGGGTACCCGGAATATCAACAAGTACCGACAGGGACGGCCGGTACAATATTCGTGTTCCGGAGAAGGCAATCCTCTTATTTCGTTTTATGGGCTATAAAGATGCCGAAGTCAATGTCTCGGACAAGAACAGGGCGGATGTACTGATGGAAACTGCCGAGTCTCATCTGGATGAGGTTATTGTGGTTGGCTACGGTACGCAAAAAAAGATCAATCTTTCGGGAGCTGTCGATCAGATCGGCGAAAAGTTTCTAGAAAGTAGACCCATTACCAATGTGGGGACGGCTTTGCAGGGCGCTATGGCCAATCTGAACATTACACCGACATCGGGAAGAGCCAATAGTTCGCCGGGAATCAACGTGCGTGGTTACACTTCGCTATCGGGAGGTGGACCTTTGATCGTGATCGACGGGGTGCCAGCCACAAACGATGAACTCAATCGCATGAATCCCATGGACATCGCCAGTGTGACGGTGTTAAAAGATGCCGCATCGGCAGCGATCTACGGTAGCCGCGCTGCTTTTGGTGTGGTATTGGTGACCACCAAATCGGGGACAACAAAGGATATCAAGGTGACCGCCAACTCCATTTTTGGCGCCAAGGCAATTACACGGTCGGTGGAAATAGAAGACGACCCTTATCAGGTCATGAAATACAGAAATATCATGTCCGCACCCTGGTATAGCCTTTATGATGAGAAAATGCTGGAATATGGTAAACAGCTGAGCGAAGATCCGTCCTTGCCGCGTGTGATTGTCGATCCGCAAAATAAAAATGCTTATCTCTATCTGGGGTCTACGGATTGGTTTAAGGAGGTATATAAAGATATTCAGCCTTCGTATACCAACAACATCAGCATCGCACAAAAAAATGATCGTTCTTCCTTCTATCTTTCGGGTGAATATTATAGACAAAACGGGATGTTGCGCATTAGCCCCGATACCTATGATCGTTATAATTTCAGGGTAAAAGGTGATTATAAAATCACGGACTGGTTTACCTTGTCCAATAATACGACCTTTACCAACGATAAATATGATCAGCCTTCAGCAATTGATCAGGGCTATCTCTATTGGCATAATGTCAACCGTCAGCCTTCGTTAAATACCGTTTATAATCCGGACGGTACCTATACCGAAGCCGGGGTAAACATGATCGGTGCGGTAGCCGAAGGGGGGCGTAGTATTAGCCGAAATAATGATTTTCAGACTAGCTTTGGCGCAAAGATCGACTTCATCAAGAATGTTTGGACCTTGAACGGGGACGCGACCTTCAGAAGGGTTTCAGGAAAATCACATTTCTTTCAGTTGCCGCTTGCCTATAGCACAGGGCCAGATGTGATGACCAAGCAAAACTTTAACAGTTATGCCTCCAATGGAAGTAATGAAACACGCTATAATGTGTACAACATCTACTCGCAATATCAACGTACAATCAAGGATCACTATTTTTCAATGATGCTGGGTTTCAACCAGGAAGAACGGATCTACGAGTCTTTCTCGGCATCCCGTGATCAGCTGATTTCCAATTCACTACCCACGATCGGTTTAGCGACGGGTCAAACGCCTTCTGTCGGGGCATCAGATTATGCCTGGTCAGTGCGGGGAGCTTTTGCCAGATTGAATTATACCTACAAAGACAAGTATATCCTCGAGTCTAATTTACGCTACGATGGCTCTTCGCGGTTCCCTAAAAAAGACAGATTCGCATTCAACCCTTCGGTATCTGCAGCCTGGGTAGTTTCGCAGGAAAACTTCTTTCAGCCGCTGAAGGAAACGGTATCTAATTTTAAACTGCGGGGATCGTACGGTTCGTTGGCAAACCAGGATTTAAGGGACATCTATTACCCTTACATTGCCGAGATGTCCAAGGGCAGTGGTGCTATCTTGGATGGCAAGGTTGTACCCATTGTGGGCAGTCCGGGCTTAGTGTCGTCGACCCTGACCTGGGAGACCATTACGCAGGCTAATTTTGGGGTGGATATCGGCTTGTTTAAAAATCAGCTTTTCGGTTCATTCGATATTTATCGTCGCGATACAAAAGATATGTTGACAGCAGGCCGGGTATTGCCGGTCGTGCTGGGTACAGGTGTACCATTTGAAAATGCGGCAAACCTAAAAACCAATGGTTGGGAATTGACTCTTGGTTACAACAAAGAATTTATGGTGGCCAGCAAACCGTTCACAGTCTCGGCAAGGATCAATCTCGCAGATAGCAGAGCCTATATTACGAAATACAATAATCCGATAAATAACTTAAGTGATTATTATGTTGGTCAGGAATTGGGTGAAATGTGGGGACTGACGACCTTAGGATTCTTCCAATCGCAGGAAGAGATCAAGGCGCATGCCAATCAAAATAATGTGACCTCTTACCCTGGTACAAGGGGATTGGAACCTGGCGACCTTAAATTTGCCGATATCAACGGTGATGGCGAAATAAACCGGGGTGATTGGACCTTAGCCAACCATGGAGACTACAAGGTAATTGGTAATTCGAGACAACGTTACAGCTACGGGGTTGATTTGAATTCAAGCTGGAATGGTATTGATCTGCGTGTTTTCTTGCAAGGTGTCGGAAAAAGAAACTATTATCCTCCGGGTGGCGACCATTATTTTTGGGGTATTTATGCGCAGCCCTGGGCGAGTCTGACCAAGTTTAACCTGGACCATTGGACACCCGAGAATCCAAATGCCTATTTGCCAAGACCCAAGTCCTATGTAGCTGAGCAGAGCGGTATCGAACTGGCTGCCACACAGACCAAATATTTGCAGAATGCAGGCTATTTAAGAGTGAAGAATGTGACCCTGGGTTACACCCTTCCGAAATTGATCACAGATAGATGGGGAATCGATCGGCTACGTCTGTTTGTCAGCGGCGAAAACCTTTTTGAGTTTACCAAACTGATGGATTATCTAGACCCTGAAATTGTCGGCGACCGGACGGCTTATCCTTTTCAGCGGACTTACTCGTTTGGCTTAAACTTTAATTTCTAAAATGACTATTATTATGCAAAATATAAAAAGACAAATTAGCAAGATCGGAGCGCTGGTAGGGGCCTTGTTCCTGATCATGAGCTGTAACGATGATTTCATGGAACGGTATCCCACCACATCGGTTACACCCGAAGTTTTTTTTAGCAATGTAACCGATCTAAAAACATATACAGATGGTTTTTACGGCAGTTTGAGTGCGCCGATAGCAGATCTGGGAACAGATAATCTGGCCCATCACAATTCAGGCAGCACAATTGATGAGATCATGCGTGGCGGGATAAGCCCCCAGAATGCAGCCGTGTGGAGCTGGTCTGCCCTACGAAATATTAATTTCTTTCTTGAAAATGCGGGCCGAGTGAAGGGAGCCAATGCTACCGAGGTAAACCATTATCTCGGTATCGCCCGGTTCTTTCGTGCTCGTTTCTATATTGATAAGGTTAACCAGTATAGTGATGTGCCTTGGTACAGTATGACGATGGGCACCTCGGATCTTGATTTATTAAACAAGAAGCAGGATAGCCGAACGCTTGTGGTGGACTCGATCATGGCGGATCTTGAATTTGCGGTTGCCAACATCAAAGCTGACGGTCACAAATCCACAGTCACCAAGTGGGCAGCCCTGGCGCAATTGGCGCAGTTCGCCTTGCAAGAGGGAACGTTCCGTAAATATCACACGTATTTGAACCTGAGTGGATCGGCCAACACGTTTCTTCAGCGGGCTGTTTCTGCCGCCGAAGAGATTATGAAATCGGCCAAATTTTCGATCAGTACCACCGGCGGCGTCAACCGTGCCTATCGGGATCTATTTATCAGCCTCAATCTACAGGCAAATCCAGAAACTATCCTATTTATTGATTACGATAAAGATCTTAGAAGAATGCGAAATGCGCATACGGTATTGGACTATGAATGGGCGCTGAGCCAAACGCTGATGGAAAGTTATCTGATGAAAGATGGAAAACGTTTTACTGAACAAGCAGGTTATAAAACAAAGAATATTGATCAGGTTTTCGTTAACCGCGATCCGCGCTTTGAGCAAACCTTTATGAAACCCGGATTTCAGCCAGTCAATGTTCCAACTCCACATCGCCTGAAACCGACATTGGGTGGTTACAATCAGATCAAGTTTTATCCTGAAATAACAGAAATGATCGCTTGGGAATCGGCCTACACAGATGCATTTGTGTTTCGTTATGCCGAAATCTTACTCATTTTTGCAGAAGCTAAAGCGGAGCTGGGGACACTCACGAGCCAGGCAGATCTTGACAAATCAATCAATCTGTTGCGTGCACGAGTGGGCATGCCGGCCATGCAGCTGGGCGAAGCTAATGCCAATATTGATCCCGTATTGCAAACCTACTATCCAAATGTGAAGGGTGGCAATGTTGGGCTTATTCTCGAGATCCGCAGGGAAAGACGTGTCGAACTGGCTTGTGAAGGCCAGCGATACCGGGATGTCTTCCGTTGGGAAGTGGGCGAGCGCCTGGCCGATCAACAACAAGGGATGTATGTGAAGGCATTAGGCCCGATGGATGTAACGGGAGATGGTAAAATAGATATCGCGATACTTGAATCTGCAAAAGATACCGATCCGATCAAAGACCTGACAGAAGAGGAAAAGAAGAATATTTCCCTCTATTATTTAAAGGATGCCAATGGTAACAATACGACCATCTATCTTGAAAATGGAAACAGCGGCCATATTATGTTTACGGTGGCAAGAGATAAAAAGAAGACATTTGAAAAACCTAAATATTACTACTATCCGGTGGCCAATAGCCAAATGGTGCTGGATGGCAGTAAATTGGTGCAGACAAATTTTTGGTAACTGAGTGGTGTTTTTTTGATAAAGGGAAAGATAGGTGAATTCAATTGGCGGAAAAGATCCTATCTTTCCTTTTATTATAACTAATGAATTTTGAATAGATAATATTTTGACATGAGACGACCGATACAAAAGATTATACTTCCACTCTTGCTTTTGTGCAGCAACGCGATGTATGCGCAATATCAGGGACATGTCTTTTTGGATCTTGATAAGAACAAAAAGATGGATCGCAATGAAAAAGGAATGCCGGGTGTGGTCATATCCGATGGATACGATGTTTTACCGACTGCCGCCGATGGAAGCTTCAGCCTAAAAAAGAATGAAAAAGCTAAATTTCTTTTTGTACGTATTCCGGCTGGATATCAAGCGAGCGGAACCCATTATATAAAGATTGATCCCAAATTGGAACGTTATGATTTTGGCGTAATCGCGGACGAAAAACAGCAAGGGGATAAGCTTCGATTTATCCAGATTACGGATACCGAAACACCGCTATATGGCGAATGGATAGACAATATCCGTAAATTTTCGCAACAACAGCAGGCTGCGCTGATTATGCACACGGGCGATATCTGCTATGAACCGGGTATGCAATTTCATGCACGGCAGGTCAATAGCGAACTGATGCGGGTACCGACTTATTATACGGTAGGAAACCACGATCTTGTCAAAGGTGAATACGGCGAGAAGCTATTTGAAGATTTATTTGGCCCGGTGTATTATTCATTTGAGGCCGGACCGGCACATTTTGTCGTTACCCCGATGCCCGGTGGTGACTATGCCCCGAGCTACAACCAGGATCAGGTAATCGCCTGGCTCAAAAAGGACTTGGCCCTGAAGGCGAAAGACAAACCACTTGTTTTTATCAATCATGACCTGATTGTAGGAAAGGATTTTGTCATGAAAGGGAAAACCGATTCCATCGATTTAAGACAGTATAACCTAAAAGCTTATCTGTATGGTCACTGGCACAACAACTACAGTTTTGGTAGCAGGGATGGAGTAGCGATTATATCCACAAACGCACCAAATAAAGGTGGGATAGATAATTCTGTGGCGCAATTCATGGTTATAGATGTAGACAAAAACGGGATAAGCAAGGTCACTCCAACATATCCTTATCTGTCGGATCACATCGCATTGATCTATCCGCAGAGCCGGAAGATACAGATTGCAACTGGGCAAAAACTGGACATCAGTGCCAGTGTGTACCACTCCGAAAAGAGTATTATTTCTGTATATGCTACGCTATTAAATCAACAGGGTATCCCGCAGAAATCGGTCGGGCTGAATAATACCAGTGACTGGAACTGGCGTGGAACGATTACTGCTACAGCTCATAGCAATCAAAAGCCGACGATCATGCTGGAAGTGAATTATGGAGATGGTACGCAGGCTTTGAAGAAATTTGATTGGAATAAGGAGCCTGCCTCGACAGACCTGCTCCAGTTGGCCTGGTCATCAAACATTGGGGCGAATATATGGAAGAGTTCTCCACTGGTACAGGGACAACGGGTTTATGTGGCTAGTATTGATGATGCCATCGGTGGTAAAAGTAAAATTCAGGCATTGTCAAAACGGTCGGGTGAGACTGTCTGGACCTTTCAGACCCAGAATTCGGTAAAGCAGAAATTGGCCTATAGCAAGGGTTTGATTCTGGCAACAGATATGGGAGGGACAATTTACGCGATCAATGAAAAAGATGGTAAACTTGTATGGAAGAAAGACCTCAGTGGCGGACGGCTTCCGGGCTATGTTAGCGCCGGCGTCGTCCGTGACGGTATTTATTATACCGGTGCGGGAAATTACCTGTCAGCAATAAAAGTTGACGATGGCACAATCATCTGGCAAAATCGGGATTGGAATGGCGGCGAAGGTATGCCGGGAGAACTGCTCATCACAAACGACTATCTAATTACCGGAGCGAACTGGAATAGCTTATTTGTTCATGATTGCAGGACTGGCAAGCTCCTGTGGAAGAAAAATGATGATGGTTTGCGGTTTAGAACGGGTGGGGCTACTGCTGATGCCACTTCTTTGTATGTCGCTGGCCTGAACAACCTTTTTCAATTGGATCAAAAGACCGGTGCAGTAATCAACAGGACACAGAGCCAAGACGATTTTAAAGTGATGGCTTCGCCGCTCCTGACCGAAGGTTTGCTGATCATGCCAACAGCGACCAATGGGATAAAGGCTTTCGATCGCGGAAATTTAACCGAAAAATGGAATTTCCAGACCGGTGAAGCGCTGATCTATACCTCAGCATACTCCAGTCCGGATCAGCATAAAAAAGTGAGTACTGTTGAGTCGAGTATTCGCTATGCGGCTGGAAAATTGTTTTTTGGAGGGTCGGATGGCTACTTGTATGTCTTAAATCCGGATGGAACTTTAGTGCAAAAAATTAACCTGGGTACGCCGATTTTGGCTGAAGTCACTATTCAGGGAAATGAGGTCTATGTTGCGGATTTTGCGGGTAATGTGTATTGTTTTACCATGACAAATAGCTGAACAGATAATTCCCGGGTATAGCTTTTCGGCTGGCTTGGTCTTTAATAAAGATTGATTTTTGCAATAGAAGGTATCGAAAGAACTTCATGAAAAAAAACTAGTCGTGAGACTAGTTTTTTTTGCCCGATTAATACTGGTCGGGAGGCAGGTGCATGGGATTTTATGAAACTTCTTTAAAAATAAGATATTAATCGCTGCGTTGAGATTTATCCAAAGCTTATACCAACTATTGGTAGAAAGATCCGGGTACAGCTGGATACCCGGACCTTATACGCGGTATTAACGTCTTAGGCCTTGCCGTTTCTTATATTCATTCAGCAATTTTGATTGAGACCTTTCCTTTTTCCGCTTTTGATGTGATGACGTACTAAAATGGTCGATTTCGCGTTCGAGCTTAAGATAACTTTGATAAATTTTCTGATCCAGGTTACCATTCTTGACTGCTTCCAATACGGCACAGCCGGGTTCATTGTGGTGCGTGCAGTCTTTAAAGCGGCACAATCCAACATAGTCCTTCATATCCAGTGTATCGGTCAATGTTTCGATACCGTCAGTGGTCAGTCCGAATTCACGGACTCCGGGGGTATCGATCAGTATCCCGGCATCAGTCATCTCAACCATCTGCCGTCGTGTGGAAGTATGTCGCCCTTTGCCTGTGGACTCGCTGATCGCGGAAGTGTGAACAGCCGGTTTTTCGCATAAGGCATTGACAAGTGAACTTTTTCCTACACCGGATGAGCCTACCATGACAACAGTTTCGCCTGTTCCGATACAGTTGCGTAAAGCCGTAATTGTCTCCGGCTGGTGTATACTTGTCAGATAAACAGGCATCTGTAGCTGAAAGTGCTTTGTCGCCTCTGCTATCGGTCCGTGGTCGAAATCCAGGTCGGCCTTGTTGAGTACCAGTATCGGCTGGATATTTGCCTCAAAAATCTGGACGGCAAAACGTTCCGCGCGGCGCATGTTAAAATTTGAGTCGAGGCTCTGTACAATAAATGCTTTGTCTATGTAAGCGGCTATTGCCTGTTTATCTGAAATAGTGCCGTTTTTTTTACGGTCCAATACACGCTCCCTCGGGAGTATGTCTACAATAATACCCTTATCTTCCTCAAATTGCTGGAAAATGATCCAGTCTCCCGTGCAGGGAAGCTCATAAGCTGATTTTCCGAAAAGCATATTTCCGGTCAGCTCACATTGCAGCAGTCCGCTTTCGGATATAACTTCGTAGCAGGTCCGATGGACCGTCGCAATACGACCGTGTGGGAGCGATTTAAATAGAGAATTTTGTTTCAGTTGATTTAATTTATCATTCCAACCATATTGATGAAGGTTAAAACTGAATTCGTCTCTGTTGACGATATGCTCATTATTCATGATATAGCAAATTTTGGCGCAAGGAAACACTTTTGTTTTTTGCGCAGTGTAAATAAAAAATAATAAAGTGTTACTCCTGGATAGATTTATCCGGGTGCAGTTGGAGAGACACGATATACGGAGCGTACAACGTGTTTACTAAGCTATATCCGATTGAGTGGTTTTAACCATAAGACACAAATGTATGAAATTGCGATGATTTATCCTAACTATGGCTCTGGATAATACAATTGTATAGTAACTTGTTTGTTTATTATGTGGCTGTATTTTAGGTGCTAATGGTGTTTGTGTTGCTGATGTTTGTGCCGGTCCTGCTTGCTGAAATTGTGCTATGCAGGGTGCATGTGCGGTCAATTGTATCATAAATTCCGGGCAGCAGAATTTTTCTGCTTCGATAATTTGATTTAATGAACCTAGAATTATTTTCTAATTTAGATCGCAGATTAGACCAATTATTCGTAATCAATCAAAGAATTTTGTGGTAAAGTTGATGTTCCGCGATGGAATCAAACGCATCTGGAACTAATTCATACGCCGGAGTTTATGGCCGTGCTGGAACAGCAATGGGAAGGGGTGATAGAACAGTCTTTTAAGCCGACGAAGGTCGATAGACAACGCCAATTCCAACGGATCCTGTCCAGTATATCTAGCGCAAAAAAGACGCATACCGCTATTACAAAAACCAGGACAAGCCTCTGGGGCTCAACTTGGACCAGGATCGCTGCTTGTATTGCTTTCTGTGCCTTTGCTACCCTCTTGTATTTTCTTTTACAGCCAAAAGCTGATCCGAGCGATCCGGTGAGATTATCGGATAACAATTTGCTGGTTCTACCAGACAAGCAAACTGCACAGATCTTGTTTGATGACGGTACGGTCCCGAATTTTCCATCAATAAAACCCGGGACGGTAAAATTACGTATCATTTCAATAGGGATCAGAATGAATCAGGCAAAGGAGGTTGCCGTTCGCGACAACAGTCCGTTGTCCGTTGACAGTACAGTTAGAAGCGCTGATGAACGCGATGGACGTGGTGGTTGACGCGCAGCTGTTACGCCATACCATTTAGTTGCCAAACCGATAACTCAATGACAATAGTACTTTTCTGTTGTCCGGAAAATCGGAGTAAAATACCTTCAGGTCTCCGTATTCGCTGATTAATTGTGGATTAGCATTTCGGAGTAAACCATTGGCTGTAAGCTTGATCATGCCACGTTCACCAAACATTTTCTTTTCTGCAGCTAGATCCAGTCCGTACCTTTTGTCGGTCCGAGAAGGACCGGTAGTAATTCCCGAACGATAATAAAGTGCTATTTCAGCGCGCAAGCCATACTTGAATTGCAGCGTATGGCGGCTATTGGCCGTCCAGCTGGAACCTTTTGAATCTAGTTTTACATCGCCGATTTCACCGGAATAGTTGTTGTAGAATGCATTGATATAATGGCTTGCGGTCCACCAGGAACGCAATGTCTGATTGTACATCACGCTGGCGCTGTAATTCAGATATCGTCCTATATTCTCTGGCCGCGACAGATTTTCGCCGACTTGATCCCCTTGGCGAACAATCCAATTGATCATATCACGGCCATAAGAAATACCCAATGTAGTGAATAACTTATTTTTATAACCATGACCTATCTCCGTAATGTAACTCTTCTCTGGTTTTAAATCCGGATTCCCTTCGTTGTAACTATAGGCATCCTCATAGATCCGAAATATATTGATGTCGTGATCGCCCGGTCTCTCAATTCGACTGCTGAAGGATGTCCTTATGGTATTTTTATCATTGAGGTGATAAAGCAATGAGCCACTCGGGAAAAGGTCGAAATAGCGTTGGTGATTTTCCTTGTTTAAGGTCACCTGATTGGCATTTATAAAGGTATACTCGCCACGCAGACCAGCCTGATATTCGAGTCGTTTGAATTTGCCAGAGTAGATGGCATAGAGTGCTTCAATATGCTGGGTGTATTGAAAACGGTTGGAAGTGGCATTATCACGGATCCATGTACCTTTATCCAATAGGGTATTGACCACATCATTATTAATGAAAAAGTAGGTCCCTTTCCAGCCAAGCTCTATTTTGCTTGAATCAGTTAAGGGTTTGCTATAATCGAGTCTGCCGGAATAGGTCGTATTACTTAAATCCTGTACATTGGTTCGTCCTGTACTCATTTTCATATCCGTTTGTAAATTGAACTTATCCGTTTCAAAACGATTGTTGTAATCGTTGCCGTGGGGCGCGAAATCAAAATTGAATTTTAAAAAATGATCTTCACCTTCGTATTTCTTGCTATAGTTCACATTAAATGTCCAGTTTTTAAAAGTCTCGTCAAAGCGGTTTTTACTCCGCGCCTTTTCCGTGTGGATGTTCGCAGGATAGCTCCAGGTATCCATCTCAATGGAGGCATAAGGTTGATAGTTGCCTTTCATCCAATGTACACTTCCATCGAGGATTCCCCCGTCGGAAAATTCATATTTTGCTCCCGCCCGTAGGCTATGGAAGGAGGCGTCATCAAGTTTCTTGCTTTCATGCTGCCGTTGAAAGGAGGTTAAGCTGCCTTGGTTATAGAAGCTTCTTTCGGTCAGATTATGGCTATTGCTGCGGTCGTAACTTGTATTGCCCTGCAGGTACATATCCAGGCCGTTTACTTTATAGTGGAGGCCTCCGCCATAACCACCATGGAATTTTCTGCCTTGGCCGGCACGGACAAAAGCATCGCCACCAAAGCCTACTTTCCCATTTCGCTTGGTTACGATATTGATGATCCCCGCTGTCCCTGAGGCATCTTCGCGGGCTGAAGGATTGCTGATCAGTTCAAGTTTTGAAACTTCGGAGGCCTGGAGGCCGCGAAGGATGCTTGCGAGCTGTTCGCCCGATACATACATATCGCGCCCATTGATCCGTACATTGGCTCCGGCGCGGCCCTGAATAGAAAAATTTCCCTTGCCATCGGAGACTAAACCGGGTGTTTTTTCTAAGAGCTCGAGCACATTGTTCCCTTCTGCCAATACGCTTCCTTCGACATCAACAACCATTTTATCTGCATACTGGCGTACACTCGCTTGCTTTCCGATCACATTGACGGTTTCCATCGTATGTGCGAGAGGTTGTAAAAATAGGGGTGTGGCAATTTGCTCTGCACCGGATAACTGGTAGGTTTTGCTGAATACCGTCGTGTAACCAACGGAACTGTAGCGAATTATATAATTACCATTTTTAGCTGCCTGTAACAGAAATAAACCATCTTTGTCGGCATCGGATTGTGCGACTAATGCCGAATCTGGTAAGCGTAAAAGACTGGCGGTAGCTCCTTTAAATGGCTGTCCATCCTTGTCAAATATTTTCCCTGATAATTTTGTCTGTGCCATGATGCCCATGGCTGAACTTGTTAGCAGGATCGTAAATAATGTAGATTTCGTCATAAATAATATCCCCTGTTCTTTCGTGAGAAAGAACCTTCTTAAGCATAAATTAAACAAGTTTAATTGTCAATGAATTCAAAATTTAACCTTCCTGTTTACAATGTGATTCTGTGCCTATAAAATTTTATAAGTCCGTAGGCTTCGGTCGAAAACGGATCGGCGGTTTTCTTATCGTTGTAGGTGCGACCGTACCGGAATCGCCCTTACCTTCGGGGATGGTAGTGCCCTTTAACAATGTATGGCGTCCTTTTTTCTTTCCCCATTTGCGGTTGTACCAAATAATAAATCCTGTAATAGGTAAAGAACCCGCGATCAAGGTGAGAACAAAGGCCAGCACTTTCGTCGGAAAGCCCCAGAGAGACCCTACATGAATATCGTAATTGAGCCGCCTGAATTGTTCGCCTGTCCGGAGCTCATAAAAATCCTTATTAAAGAGTGTTATATTATTGGGCAGAAAGGCACCTGTATACCGGTCGAACGAATAATAGCGGTTGTTATACTGCCGATCCATGTCGTTTCGAATATATACCGAAATCGTAGCATCTTTTTTTTCAGCATCCGGATAAGTGATAGTCAGGTAATGTGGATCTTTATATTGTGTAAGTATGCGACGGATCTCTCGATCAAAAGCTTTCGGAAAATGTACCAGTTGATCGATTTTTGTTGAATCAGAATGGACTGATGTTCGTTCGGCGAGGGGAGTTCCCCAGTTGGTTGACCAATATAATGCGCGATTGAACCATTCGATACCGTAATACATACCCGTCACTGCCAGTAATAAAACCAAAAGAAATGAATAAAAGCCCACCACGTTATGAAGATCCAGATTGACGCGTTTCCAGCCGGCTTTCCATTTTATCCGAAAGCTTTTTTCACGCGTTGATTTCGTCCATTTTTTTGGGTACCACCAGATCAATCCCGTGATTAGGGTAACACTGAATACCAAGGTCGCATAATTAACAATGGGGCGGCCGATATCCCTTGGTAGCCAAAGGAAGCGATGCCCGTTCAATGTCCATGCAAAAAAGCCATTCAATTTCTCTCTTAACTGGGCTTCTTCCGAATTGTCCTCCACCTGCACACCTAAATAACGACCTGTATAGGGGTGTAATAGATGCACCTGTGGTTTCGCTTTTGGACCACCGTCCTTTCCCTTACCATCGTTTTCTTTGACTGTAAAAGAAACAGGGTGATCCCGGGTATACGTGATGCCACCTATCACGGCATTTGGATAAAGCGAGTCAGCAATCCCGACAATCCGCGAAGGAGAAATTAATGACTGACTGGAAGCCAGGATATATTGCCTTTCTTTTTTCGGGATAACAAGATCTATAATTTCATGATTAAACACCCAAAGGCAAGCCATCAGGCAGATGACAAAGACAATAATGCCAGAGATTAATCCCATCCAGAGGTGTAGCCAGTTATTGACCAGTCGAAATACCGAATTATTTTTCTTTTTTCTTACCGCCATCTCGAATTTAGTTTACCGCAAAGCTCATGGAGCTGGCACGGCTATATTCTTCAAAAGCCTGTCCTTCGATCTTTTCTTTTCGGGATACCTCGGCGTAGTATTTGCCTTTCCATTCCGGGATGAATTTGATGACACCTTGTGCATCGGTTTCCAACCATTTGATCCAGCCACTTGGGGCAATGATCTGAACAGCAGCGTTTGGTGCGGGTTTTCCCTTTTGAAATAAGGTCAGCGAGACCTCTTTTTTATTTTTAAAAACAGTTTGGTCGGCAAAAACAAACAGCTCATTGGCAAGATGTGCAGAAGTATGACCAAGGGTAGTGTTTCCAACTTGAATTGTGGCGATTGCATTGATCTGATATTGTGTCTTGGCGCCTGCTTTGCGCTCTGTATCTCTTTTTAAAGATACATGATAAGCACCATCCTGATCAGGAATGAATGTGGCCAATAGATGATTTCCCTGCGCGGTAGTCGTTAGCGATGATGTACTCCCGTCCGGTTTGATCAATGTCAATGTAACCTGCATATCTTCTTTGTACCACCACCATTTGGAGATGAGCTCGTGTTCATCCGGTTCGCCATAAACCACTTTTACGGTATGGGATTTCCCTTTGGTACCTTGCAGTGAGGTTTCAATAAATACGGCATGCGCCGATGCCGACAGGATGATAAAAAAGCTAAGGATGCTGAACAATAATTTTTTCATATGTTTAAATTTTGGGGTGTTGGATAGAGAATTGCCCCGCCTCGATTTCGCGTATGCTGAAATTTTTTCCATCCCTTTAAAAGGGACATCGGCGGGGCACTTCTTACATTTTGCTGGAACTTATCTGAGCTTATTCAGGTGATAAACTTGGCTGATTCCAGGATCGATCTCAGCTCCGCGTTTTACCGAATTTTTTGCTGGATCATATTCATATACATACCATTTGGACTCGTCTGTTTTAAAGACATCGTATAGTTTGCCATTCTCCATAAAATTCATCGTCGTTTTTGATTCTCCACCACCTACTAATATTCTGAGGTCGGCAACAATCTTTTTATTTGCCGGGTCGATGACGAAAGGACTGATGTAAACTTTACCATCACCTAGTTTCTGTACCTGCGATATATTATTGCTGAACACGTTGTAATCTTTTAAATCGAAGAAATAATCTGGATCAAAGGTTGTCTGTCCCGATTTAATACGTAACAGGCCATAGGTCGCCGCGTCTGTCTTTTTGGTTACAACATAGAGATCCTTATTGTCATCGGTAAAAGTAAGTGTCTGCACTTCCCAATGGCCAGCTGCAAAACCGCCTCTAGCATCTTTTATAATTTTTCCGTTGGCCAAACTTGGGTAATCACATACGTACATATAGGCGGTGTCGATAATATCCTTACGCGTTTCATTACTTCTATATTTGTGACCTACAAATAGTTTGTCGCCTCGTTGCGTGAAGCTTGTAGGTACGATATAAGGGTTGTGATCTTTGCCCTCCGGTGTTTTGGGATTAAATGTGATCATCGGGATTTCGATACCGATGGTCTTGTTGATTGTCAGATTGTTAACGTTCATGAAATAGATTGGTTGTTCCAATACATTTTTGGTCTTATTGGTGGTCCCCGCTGTTTTGGTCATGACCATCTCATCTTTGGTGCTAATATCTTTTAGGACTTTGCCTAGGTAAAAATTTCCAGGGAATGCATAGTTGTTCGTTTCTTTCCAGGATTTACTGTTGACAACTTCAAATTGACTGAATCGTGTTCCATCGTTTGAAAGGTAATACTTTCCTTCGTAGGCATAGGCGTAAATAGCATAAAATGCTGCTGGTAAATGCGATGTGATATCGATACCTTGATTGTTTGCGGCGGTCAAAAGGGTATCTTTCATCAGATTATCAGCTGTCAGTAGGTAGGATGAACCAGCCGCGGTTGTCACCCAAACACTGTACAGACTATTTGAAGTTGGTGTTGGCTCTTCCGGTGAAGTAGTTTCAGGTGATGATTTCTTGCAGGAAGAGAATAATACAGTCGCAGCGAATATTGCGAAGGCGAATTTGTTGATTTTCATAAAAATATGTATTTATTTGTTTTACATGATTGATAATCTCAGCTTGACGTAAAATGCACGTCCAGGCCGTTGGAGACGGAAATTGTCGTATGCTCTTTCGTCTGTGAGGTTTCTTGCTTCAAAGGATACGTTGTACTTATTGCGATCCCAGGCATAGCTCAGCACAGCGGAGTGGATATTTTGCGACGGAATGAGATCTTTGGATTCAAGCGATCCTTGATCTGATTCGGTGAGGTAAAACCAGTGCGTATATTGATATAAGTACGATAGTTGAACTCTGCTTCCTTGCTGAAACCAGTTATTCTGGATGAGGCTGATATCAGCATTTCCATAGACCCAAGGTCGGTTTATGAGTTGTTTGTTATAATTTAAACTGATTTGCTGGTGGGACTCGTCTGTATATTTTTTGTTGTATAAGGCTTTATCGTAAGATCCATTGAGGGTAACAGCCAGCAGATCTTTAAAACCGTATTTGACTTCGGCCTCGAAGCCATAGAGCTTCACACCTTCTTCGTTGTAACTTTGAAAATAGGAAACTCCATTCTGAATGACCGCCCGGCTGTTTATATAGTTATTTGCCAGGCGATAGAAGCCTGTCACATCGACGTTCAGAAAATGATTTTGGTTGATGTAGGTATTATAATAAAATCCAGTATTGATGTTGTCACTATGCTCGGGTTTTACTGCCCAGTTGCCCGTCGTATTGACACCATCGCCAAAAAGCGCGGTCATAGAGGGTAAGTTGTATGCCCTTTCGTAGGATAGTTTCCATCCGCCATCCTTGGTTATTCGATACCGGGAAGCAAGGCTCATGCCATAATAATTACCTTGTTTTTTTTGATGAATTATTTCACCGCTGATCAAATTGTTGTTTCCATCGAATTTGCGCTCATCAATATCTTTCGAAGCATCCATGCGATAGTATTTTACCGCCAGTACATTGGATAAGCGCTTGTCGAACCACTGGTTCTGCCAGGATAGCCCAAAAATATGTCTTCCCAAATAGGATGGCAGACCTGAGCGGTTATAATTGCCGATCAGATCGTACTCTTTCTGATCATTGCTGTTAAAGTTGTAGTTGAAATTGATACTTTGGTTACGGGCTTCGTCAAAGTCATAGTTTAAATTCACCCGCGCTAAATAGTTCGACAGATTATATTTCATGTCTTTTTGGGGATTTGGCGTTGTGCCTTCGTAATTTGAGACCCAGGCACCATTCCAGTTGTAATTATACATGGCGGTATCTCTCACATAGCGGGTGTCGTAACTATAACTTGTGAAAATATCCGTATATAAGCGATTGACCAGAAAATTGCTTTTTTTGTAGCTTAAGGTTGGCATCAGATAGTTGCTTTCTGACCATGCGCCACCAAATACCTTGCTGAGGGAAGCACCGATCTGATTTTCTTTGTGATTTTGGGAATAGGTCAGGCCTGCATAAAATTGATCTGCCCAGGATACATCGCGAAAACCAACCTCCAGTTGTCCCATGGCGGAGGTGTAAGCATCGTTAAATCGCTTGGCTTTTGGGATGACATAATACTTGTTGTCGACCGTTTCCTCGATAAGAACATTGTACTTTTCGTTGGTATACATATTATAATCATTGTCTGAATGATTATAATATGCATTCATTCGAAATGATAATTTGTTTTTTGGATTGGTAAAGGTACCCACGATCGCAGCCTGATGTGTATTGAAGGAACCATAGGAATAACTCAGGTCCAAGTAAGGTCGCGCGCGACGTTTCGTAATGATATTGACAGCACCACCTAGCGCATCGGAACCCAAAAAAGCGGGTACCACACCCTTATATACTTCAACACGATCAATCAGATTGACAGGAATATTATTTAAAGACATCGAGGAACCAAAATTCTCCATGGGAACACCGTCAATGTAGATCTTTGCATCGAGTCCATTGATGCGAAACACAAAGTTAGAACCGAGTCCACCATCTTCACGTATGGTGACTCCCGTAGCGCGTTTCAAAACCTGGGTCAGATTGGCTGCTTCGTTGGCATGTTTGTTCATGTCAATGACACTTACATTGAATCCCGATCGCTTGATCTCGGCCACTTTCTTCTCATTTTCAGTTTTCCCGTGTGCCGATACGGTCACTTCCTCTATATAATTGCGATCTTCTATAAGCTGAAAATCCTGAATGAGCTTTTCGTTTAGGGCTCTTTCTTCGCTGTGGTAACCAACAGCAGTGACACGTAAGATGGCGTCCGTTGAACTGTTTATCTGTAATTTATAATAGCCGTCTATATCGGAAGATGTGCCTGTGTGCTGATCTTTTAAGCGTATGGTTGCCCCCGGAATGGGTTTCCCAAAGTTATCTTTGACAAAGCCGGAAAGGGCATGCTTTTTTTTGGTCTGTGCTTGGGTAAACACAGTAAAAATTAATATTAGAACAAAGGTAGATGTTGACTTCAACATTTTATTTAGATTAAGTATATATAGGAAGGTTGCTTATACTTATCTTTTACCGAATGTTGATAGGGATTATTTTTTTAAAAAATATACAAATGGTTGATTGTGAGTTTGTTTTTTTTGTCGAGGATAGGTCTATTATTTTAAATAATCCATTCGTACGGTAAAATTGGTAATCTTGGGAAGCTTAAGTCCTTTCGAAATTTCTTTGGTCTGTAAATCATATTTCCAGACACGGTGCTGGTCGTTTGAATCATCTATGGCAAAATACGCGTACTTTCCATCCGTCCATACGTTTTCTTTTTGGGTCCCTTTATCCAAAGGAACCTGGATTTTTTCTATAGAACCGGATTGCAGATCAACTAACCTGTATTCAAACTGATAGACAGCATGAAAATTAGAGAAATCGGTATAGAGCTTCTTTTGTTCGTTGCGGATAATTGCCTTGCCTTTGCCAACATACCAGATCCCATAGGCGTGATTTCCGATTGACTTGGAAATATTGATCATATAGTCTTGATCAACGGATTGCTGGCCTTTCTTTTTTCTAAAGATAGCTGTTGGTAATTTCGGGTTATTTCCCAGTGCTATGCCAGGATTGGTCATAAAGTAATAATCGCCTTTTTCGTCTTTAAAACTATAGGATTGTATGATATTGAAGCCGCCCGGATAAGTTGAACGTGTTTCTTTCTGAATATTTTTAAGTTTAAAACTATCGTATTTTATGCTGGCGTAGTAGGTCGTGTCGGATGTTGTATGGCCATACTTCCCCGTTGATTTAAAGAAGGAGTAGGCCAGCCAAAGATCGTTGTTTTCAATATTCACAAGCCCTAGGTGCAGCGCGCTATATTCCTTGTTGGCAAAGGGGAGAACAATCGTATCTTGTTTCACGATTTTCATCCCTGCAACATTGATCTGATATAGTCTAGCTTGCGGTGTTCTATTTCCGGCGTCTTCCCGACAGACAGCAATTAGGTTGTCGTCATCTTTCCAGGTAATGGTTTCAAAATCACGGTTTTTTAATTGTATACTGTCTACAAGGACAAAGGATGAACCCTGTAATTGGTATTTTGTAAAGACACACGTCTGACTCGATAATCGATAAAAGAAACCATTTTTGTAGATATATTCTCTCTCCTGAATACGCGAACTGGACAATGGAATCTGGAGGGTAGGGCTTCCGTCGTCATCTAAATTTTCGGTAAACAATAAGCTGGTGGGGTTTTCTTCTTTATTGAACAGACAAAAGACAAAGGTGGGATCTATATTTTTTTCTGAAATTTGCGTACACGAAAAAATGGAAGTTATAAGGAAAAACAACACTAGTAATCGCTTCATACTTGTCAATTAAATGCTTTGAAATTGTTCCCTGATTTTAATTTGCATAGTAGATGGTAAAAAAGCCAGATCACTTTTTTGAAACGCTACAATTTTACCAAAATCCGGAGAATTCGACACAAAATACTCTCTTCCGGCTTTAAATACAAATTTGTTCTGATTACTATCCAGAAGCTCGAAATCCCGTTTAGGTTTTATGATAAAATCACCGGAGAAGGCCAGTTTTTTATTGACCAAATCAATGTTGGCCGTACTATTTTTACTTAACTGCACATCGTAATATTCTTCGGTGAAGAACTTGCTATTTTCAGCAGATGAATTGGTAAAGGTCTGATTGTCCAAGGTAGGATGAGAAAAATAGAACATAGAAAAACCGAGCACAAAAATTACAGAAGCTGCTGCGATAATCCTGCCCCAGTTTATTCGCTTGTTTTGCCGTGCGTCCGAATTAATTTTGTCCCACATGGCGGATCCAATTTCTTCGTTTATAGGATTGCTCTCCGCGATACTATCCCAGGAATCATTGTTCAACCATTTTTCGACTAAATGTTTGTCAGCCTCACCGCATTGACCGGAAGCATATTTTTTTAGTATATCCTGGTTGATTTCCATTTTTTGATAATCCGTATACATTCAAAAGTACAAAAAAGTAATTAATAGAAACCGGGCAATATGGATATTACAATACTTTTTAAGTCTGATTTTAATTACTGTTAATGCCTTACTAATATGGTATTCGACTGCTCTTTCTGAAATTAGTAAGCTTGTGGCTATTTCTTTATTGGTTAATCCCTCGTCACGGCTCAATTTATATACATTTTTACATTGCTTGGGTAATGAGTCAACAGCATCATCCAAATGATTTTTAAGCTCTTTGTAATAGAGGTTATTATCTTCGTAAAATTCAGTTTTGCTGATTGAGATCAATTCATGGTGTCGCTGTTTGTTGCCCCTATTCCTTAGAAATTCCAGTGATTTTAATTTCACCGAGCGCAAAAGATAGCGTTCTGCATCCTGCAACCGAAGATCAGCTCTTCTTTCCCATAGGGATTTAAAAACATCTTGGACAATCTCTTTGGCATCATCTTCATCGCCAATGCTTTTGAGTGCGAAAGAATACATTCTCTTCCAATACAATTGGAAAAACTCCTCAAATTGCCTTTTGTTGAGTGTTATTTTATGTACTGCGTTTTTCAAAGCGAACAAATATACGTTCTATTTAGACTTATTACAAATAAAAAGATGATCGTCTAAAAACATCTGCTGAAATCTGGGCAGTTAAAATGTTGCATTTAGAAAATAAAAATGCAACGGAAGCTTCAGTAAAATTGATGTTTCCCCAATAGGTATGTAAATGTATGGCGGGATGAAGTTGGTTTTTTCAAAACATTTTTTTTGGTCTATTGTTTTTGAATGCAAGGTATGACTCCCATGATGAAATTACTGCTTTTAAAACTAAGGCCCTTTCTTGTATTGTCTAACCTGGTTTTGACCGGTTGCTCGACATGGATCAATAATGTGCAGGTGCAGACGCTGACAAAGAACTATTGTGCGCCAAATGTCACTTATAAATCAATTCCTGTACAAGTAATTCCATCTGCTGACAGCATTAGGCTGAGTACTATTTTCTCTGCTCATGATTTTGTATTGGTCAAATACCTCAACCTTTCGCCGACTATCATCGCATATTTGAACAATCCGGACAACACGCCGCTGAAGCTGGTTGCGAAACAAAAGATAACTGACCAATGTATGCTGTTTGAAACGGAATTGAATGCCATCGCAGCGGAATTGGACTGTAATGGTGAGCGTATCGATAAGTTAGCCGCCTATATAGATGAATTGAATTCGAATAGGCAAACGCGTCTGACTGTGGCTTCCATACTTTTGGGAGCTGTCACTGCTGTGACAGCAACAACAATCAAAAATGATAAGCTTAATAATGGGCTGAGCATAGCAGGTGGGGTAGGAACAGCAGTATTGGGATTTATGACCCTAAATCCCAAAGGAAAGCGTGTCAGAATGCATATGGAACGCAATATGCTGCAGAGCATCTGGTTTCAAAATAATACTGCGCAGATCTATCCGGCGTCGGTCTGGGGGATTTTGTCGGAGAAGAGATTTAGTAACTCTGAAAATCTTTCACTGCTGGAGACAACCCGGCAACGCTGGTTAAAATATGGTTTGGACGATCAATTGAATAGTCCCCAGGAGAAACTTTATTTTAGGGAGGGTGGCGTCTTCATCGCGGAAGAATTACATAATCTGGCCAATATGCACAATGAGCTTCAGGCGACTATCCGCTCCATACAACAGGATATGCGGAGCCTTATGCAGACCCTCAGTACATTGGACTGAGATGGCGGTCTGTCGGCGCCGCTTTTTCGCATATCTTTGTCTTTTACCTTCTATTTTAATTTGACTCGCCTATTTCCGTCTGATCTGCAATTTGATACCGAGCGCAAGCCCTATGTAGTCATCAAATTTTAAGTATTTATTCTGAACACCACTGACCAGGTACAGATCACTTGTATGTAGATCATAATAAAATTTTATTCCTTCAAAGTAGGAGGAATTGGACTTTAATTTATAGCTGAAGTCCTGGCCAACAAAAATATTGATGCGTAGTCTAGTGGAGAAGCTATAATAGCTGTTCGGATATTTGTCGGGCTCCTTGTACCAGAACTGTTTGCCCAGCGTGGTATTGAGATACACCCCGGTGCGCAGTGGATGATAGCTGACTTGTTCATGGAGCTTTACCGTAAAAGGGGTATAAGTCTGACGAAGGGTTAAGGTAAGCTTGGCACGGTCAGTATCATACTTGGGTACATAGCCTAGCAAAAAGTCGGTCGACCACTGTTTCTGCCGACCATAATCCCAACCTGCACCCGCCGAAAATAAACCGATGGACCCAGCGTACTGAACGAGGTAACTCGATGGTACAAGCCTGAAGGCCGCTTTTTTTAGTTCCCTGCTGCTGTTGCTGTCGATATGCGCGCTGCTGCTGTCGGTACCGGGAATCGTGCCGTGCTCTTGGACGAGTATCTGGGCCGCACTGATTGTGGAAAAGAAAAGGGAAACAAACAAGAGGAATGATCTGCGTGCTTTAATAGGAGACAAGTTCATGAGTATAGTGATCCTTGGTGATTGTAAAAATTAGAAATTGACGTTTGCCGATGTTGGGGGTGCCGTAGTAGACGATGCCGTCCTTGAAAATATCATCTTTCTGGTAAGTATGGTCATGGCCATTATTGCAGTAGAGCAAGTTGGGGTATTGTTTAATGCTGTATTGGAAGACAGATGCCACATTGTTGTTAAACTGATCGGATGTCGGCCTGGCATGCATGACCACTACGCTCTGCTCAAAGCGCCCTTTATCCGTCTGACGCTCGTGCTCAATAAATGAAAAATCGGGTACCGGCGTGGAATAATCAGATTCCAATGCATTTGTATTTAAGCATAGAAATTTTGTTTTCCCAGCTATAAAGCTATAATTGGGACTGCCAAACACCTGCTGAAAAATCTCTTCACCATTGGCGAGGCAGTCGTGATTTCCAAGCAAGGCGACATAAGGCTGTTTTAATTTGTCCAGAATATCACGCTGCCATAGAAATTCTTTGGTAAGGCCAAAGTCACTGAGATCGCCACCATGAATAATAAAATCAATGTCGTTACGTTTATTGACTATTTTTACAAAATCGTCAAGTTCGTCGTACCATCGCTGCGAATCACTGATAAAAGCGTATCTAATGGTATCTCGTTGGGCGTATTCATGCTCTATTTTTGCAATATTTTCAGCATTAATATGTTGCCTTCCATCGATTTTTCCGGAATAGGGATGGACATCAAACATATTACAGCCATGGATAAGAAAGAGAACGGCGAACAGTGCGATGTATGTGCTTTTTTTTTTCATTTGAATACCTTTATTGACTTTTTGAATTCAAAAGTAAGTTTTGGATAGTAAAAGATTCTTTTTTGAGGATTATTATTACCCCAAAATGATATTGTATGATCTAGAATTAACAGAAGCGGACTGGTATTTTTACCTTTTTTTGAAGGGCTTGATGTAGCTATGATTGCTCAATTTACGATAACGCTACCGCTACTTTATCCGGTAAATCTGTTGGATTTCTGTTCGTTAAGATCTTTCTTTGGGATATAACGCAATTGAATAAACTCAAAATCTTACCTAAAAATGGATAAATTATGATAGTTCATATCCACAGTAATCGCACAGTTGCCGTTGGCACGATGCTGGGCTGTCTCTTCCTTTGGACAGGCATCGCTGCGGCGCAGACGACAACCGTCAAAGGAAGGGTCAGCAGCGCTACTGACCAAAATGCCCTGGTAGGGGCTACGGTTAGCAACCTGATGAACAAGCTAGCCACAAAGACTGACAAACAGGGCAATTTTAGTATTACGGCCAATGGAGGAGATAGGCTCAAGATTTCGCTGCTCGGTTTCAAAACCGTTGAAATCGCTGTTCCCGCCACGGGCGACCTTCAGATCACACTCGAAACGGAAAGCCAGCAGATGGAAGAGGTGGTCGTCACCGCACTGGGGATCAAGCGCCAGGTCCGGGGACTGACTTATGCGACGCAACAATTGGATGGTGCTGCGGTCAACAATGCCCGTGACAATAGTGGCAATGTGCTGAGCAGCCTGACGGGGAAAGTCGCCGGTGCTGTGGTCACCACCGCAGCAACAGGGCCTGGGGCATCTGCCAGGGTGGTTCTCCGCGGTAACAAATCTATTACGGGCAACAACAATGCGCTCATTGTCGTGGATGGTGTGCCCTACGATAATTCCAGTGGGCAGCAGGCCAGCGGCACCACCTACAATTATGGTACAAGTGACGGGGCAGCGAATATCAATCCTGATGATATCGAATCCATCAATGTGCTCAAAGGGCCTTCGGCTGCAGCGCTTTATGGAAGCAGGGCAGCAAACGGTGCTATCCTTATTACAACGAAACAGGGCAAAGCGGGCCGGTACCAAATTGATTACAACGGCAGCGCATCCCTGGACCAGGTCAACCTGCTCAGTAAATTCCAGAATAGCTATGGCCGTGGAAATGGAGGTGTCACGGGTACCAATGTTGGCGAAAGCTGGGGCCCTCTGGGCACGACCTACAAAAATAATGTCCGTGATTTCTTTGAAAATGCGGCTACCTTCAACAACAGTGTCAGTACCTATGGTGGTACCGAAAAGGTGCAGGGCTACGTTTCCTACACCAATAATAAGATCGGCGGCATCATTCCGGGCAACGACCTCAAACGGAATAGCCTCAACCTGCGGGTCAATACGGAGCTGATCCCTAAGTTGAAAACCGATGTTAAGCTCAACTATGTCAACCAGCAGATCGACAACCGGCCCCGACTGGGTGATATGGGGATCCCCATAGAAGCTTATGTGATGCCAAGGGATATGGATAAGGCTGAACTACAGGATTATGAAACCATCGATCCCGTCACCGGCGAGCCACAACGGAAATATTGGTCCGGTTCTGCCGTCTACGACAACCCCTATTGGAGCACCAATCGTACCTCGGTCAATGAGGTCCGGGACCGTATTACCGCCATGGGCTCGGCAACCTATCAACTGACGGATTGGTTAAATGTCATGGGACGGTTCAGTTATGATAAATACATTGATAAGACAGACGGTTCTTTCTATGCGGGTACAGTTTCCCTTGGGGATGTCCGTCCTGGCGGTAAGTATTTTGAAACACATGCGCGCTATCAGGAACGCAATTTTGATCTCTTATTTAACGGAAAGAATTCAATCAGTGAAGCCGTTAAAATCAGTTACAATGTCGGTGCAAGTTTTTTAAACCGGCAGTATACCAGCTTTCAGAATATGGCCAATGGGCTATCCATTCCCAATGAATTTAGCCTAAAAATGGCTACAACACCTGAATTTCTCCTGATCAATGGCTATCAGCGACGTATGAATTCAGTTTACGGAAGTGCGCAGCTGGCTTTTTTTGACAATATTTTTCTGGATATGACGGCACGAAATGACTGGACCTCGACCTTGAAGTCACCGCACAGTTACTTTTATCCTTCGGTCGGTGTATCTGCTATCTTTAACGAATGGCTCAAACTACCGGCTTGGGTCAGCTATGGCAAGCTGCGTGCCTCCTATACGCAGGTGGGTAACGACCCGGATCCTTATCTGCTCCAGCAACTGTATTCTTTTGGTCTCGGTGCCGGAAAGGGCTTTATCTCACGCTCACCAATGAAAATGATCCCCGAACTGAAGCCGGAGCTGACAAAATCCTATGAAGCCGGGCTGGATATGAAGTTCTTTGCCAACAGACTGGGGTTTGACCTGACCGTATACAAAAGCAATACGATCAACCAGCTGCTGTCTCTCGGTCTGCCCATGGCAAGTGGTTATAGCCGGCAGTATATCAATGCCGGAAATATTGAAAACAGGGGAATCGAGGTGCAGCTGACCGCATCACCCCTGAAAAAAGAAAATCTGGAATGGCAGACCACCCTCAACTTTGCCGCCAATACCAACAAGGTGATAGAACTGCACGAAAAAACAAAACGTGCGACGATCAGCGAAAATACCAAATATGCTTCAGTAGTAGTCAATGAAGGAGAGCGGTATGGTGATCTATATGGCTATAAGTGGAAAAGAGATGAGCAGACCGGTAAATATGTGGTGGACAATGGTGGTCTTCCTGTGGTCGAGGCCAATCAGAAACTGGGTAATTTTAACCCAAAGGCTTTATTGGGCTGGTCCAATTCGGTGCGTTACAAAAATTTCACGGTCAATGCCTTGATTGATACTCGTATCGGCGGTGAGATCGTATCGGGAACTTCGGCTTACCTGGCGGCTTTCGGTGTGGCGGATTATACTGCTGATTATCGCGATGGAGGTCTGGTGCTGGATGCCGTGGATGCCAGTGGTGCCACCAATACCAAGGCCATCACGGCACAGCAGCTCTGGACTCGCGTGTCGCAGAATGGCCGTGATGCCTGGGGTGAGTTCTTTACCTATGATATGACCAATGTACGCTTGCGTGAACTGTCTGTCAGTTATAAGTTTAACCTCAAGAGCACAGCAGCGATCAAAAGTGCGCAGCTGATGCTGACGGGCCGCAACCTATTTTTCTTTTACCGCGGAAAATCCAAGCTGGATATTCCGGGCATAGGCAAAACGGATAATCCTATTGATCCGGAAGCAGCGCTTGGCGCAGGTAATTTTCAGGGAGTCGAAGTGGGCCTGCCGCCTACAGTCCGCTCCTTTGGGCTGAATGTGAAGTTAACTTTTTAAATCCTTGAAAAAATGAGAAAGAGCACGATATATACCTCGCTATTAGCATTAAGCTTGCTGTCCTGTACAAAAGACTTTCAGGATGTCAATACTGATCCCAATAATATCACGGTGATCACACAGCGTGAATTGCCTTTTATGTTTGCCAAGGCCCAGTCTTCGGCTGCGATGAACAGATCTTTTTACCAGACAGTACAAAACCTGGGCGCAGATTTATATGCCCAGTATTTTGCACTGACCACGAATTCCTTCAGCACGGACCGCTATCTGCTGACGCCGGACTGGCAGCGCCGGTTCTGGACCGTTGTCTATGTGGATACGGCACCTCAGCTCAAAAGTATTCTTGAAAATACCGATCCCAAATCGGGGGAGGCTGCATTGGCCAATATTATGTGGGTTTATGCCTTCCATCGCCTGACAGACCATTTTGGACCGATCCCGTATTTCGGTGCTGCCGAAGCCAATGATGTCATTCCCTATGATCCCATGGATAAGATCTATGCGGATTTCTTTGAAAAACTGACGGTTGCCGTGGCCAATTTAAAGGCGCTCCCTGCGGGGACGAAGATCTTTCAGGGCTACGACCTGATTTTTGACGGGGATACCGATCGTTGGATCCGTTTTGCCAACTCACTCCGTCTGCGACTGGCCCTGCGCATCGCTAAAGTGGATGCCAGTAAAGCAAAAACCGAAGCGGAGGCCGCTGTGGCGGCAGGCTTAATGTCTAGCAATTCCCACAATGCCAGCATGCTCAAGTCTTTATCGGGCAATGATACCAACGGACTTGCTCAAGTTGCCGTATGGAATGAGTTTTCCATGAGCTCTACCATAGCCTCTTATTTAAAAGGCTATGCTGATCCGAGACTAGGTATTTATTTTCAGCCCAGTTACACTGGAAAAGTATTTAATAGTGTCCGCAATGGTGCTACGGCAACCGACCTCGGCAATGTACGCAACCAGTCGGGGTCCAATTCCAATGTGGGTACATACTGGGTACGCTACAATGGTGCAGCCATCGAAGGAAACTTTACGCAAAACTTTCATGTGATGTGTACCGCTGAATCTTTTTTCCTTCGGGCAGAAGGAGCGCTAAATGGTTGGAATATGGGGGGTGAGGCCAAACAGCTGTATGAAGATGGCATAAAAACCAGTATGGAACAATGGGGGGTAACGGAATCGGCTCAGATCAACAGCTACATAATTTCAGATCGTGTACCTGCAGCGCCGGGTGACTACCACAATTCAGCTGCAGTAGCCAGTACCCCTGTCAGATGGGCGGCGAGTCCTGCTGAACAGCGCGAACAGATCGGCATACAGAAGTGGCTGGCCATATACCCCAATGGCATGGAGGCCTGGGCGGAATACCGGCGTACAGGATTCCCTAAAATGTATCCGCTGATCCAGTCGGATAACGCGGATCTGCCTGTAGGGACATTTATCAAGAGGTTACCTTATCCATTGACTGAAGCGACGGACAATCTGACCGAACTTAACAAGGGGCGCGCGCTGCTTGGCGGTACCGACAATGCGGCAACAAAACTCTGGTGGGATGTGGACTAATTTGGGTAAATTACAATGATAGACTTCAAAATAGGGCTGATATCTTTAGGTATATTTATGGGATTAAATTCGAACATACAAGCACAACAACATCCAGTATTACCTAATGTACTGGCAATGCCGGCACAAATAGATCCGTTAAAGGCTGGGATGGACGACCGGGTGGAACAGCTTATGGCGGCACTGAATTATGACGCTGCGGCAGATCCGCAGGAAATTATCCGGACAGTAAGAAATAACCTGAGGCTGGACGGATTCGAAGTGCCGCCATTGGATATGCAGCTTATTTCTTCGATCGAGCAGGAGAGCTATACCATCCATACCTTGGTCTTCCAGAGTTTGCCTGGAGTATATGTCCCGGCAAGCTTATATGTACCCAAAGGCAAAGGCCCCTTCCCGGCAATACTGAACAGCCATGGGCATTGGCCTCCGGGACGGCGCAGTGAAATTGTCCAGCGCACGGCGCACATGCTGGCATCCAGCGGCTATGTATGTTTATGCATTGATGCCATGGGCTCGGGCGAGCGTGGCCGCGGGCATCAGCATGAATATCATGGGGCCAACCTAGGGTCGGCGCTGCTCGATCTGGGCACGCCCCTGATGGGAATGCAGCTGCTCGAAAATAGCCGTGCGATTGACCTGCTCTGCGATCTGCCTGAGGTGGATCCCGAAAGAATAGGAGCTACCGGAGCCAGCGGTGGTGGCAATCAGACCATGTGGCTGGCAGCTATGGACCCTCGGGTCAAAGCAGCTGTCCCCGTCGTTAGCGTCGGTACCTTCCGCGCCTATATCATGAACAGCAACTGTGTCTGTGAACTCCATCCGAATGGGTTGCTGCATTTTGAAGAAGGGCAACTTTTGCAGGCAATGGCACCCAAAGCAATCAAAATTATTACGGCACTCCGCGATGGTAATGCGGCCTTCAATGCACAACAGATGCTCAAATCTTTTCGCATTGCGAAGCGCGCTTATGAGGAGCAGGGTATAGCCGAACGACTCGACTATGAACTCTTTGATGAGCCACACAGCTATACCGAAGAAATGAACAGAAGTATGATCAGCTGGTTTGACAGGGTGTTTACCGTGCGGCGCCGGGGAGATCATCACCGGATTTCCGATTTCCATCCTTTGGATACCAATGCGCTGGCTGTATTGAAAAAAGGGCGCAAGAATGCTGGTATCCTCAGTATCCCAGCATTTGTCAGCCGAGAATTCAGCCGTGTTGAATCGCAGATAGCCACCTCGCCGCTGGATGGAGATGCATATAAAAAACAACTGCAAAAAATGATCCTGATGGATACTGCTGACCACTTACTCCATGTGCAGTCGCTGGAGCCGCAGCAGGGCTGGAATCGGGTTGTGCTGGAGAATACCGCCGGGCAATTGATTCCGTTGTTGATTAGCCCGCCCCATGCAACGGCGAATGCCATGCATGTCTACTTTCCCTCAAAAGGTAAACAAGAGGCGCCATTGTCGGAGATTGACGCCCTACGGATTAAAGGTGAGGGGGTTGTGCTGGTAGATCTATACGGGCTCGGAGAGCGCGCCTCCATGAATGCTGATCAGATCGATGGTGCCCTGCCACGCTTTCATACATTATCTCGCTCCCTGCTCTGGACGGGCAGCAACATGATGGGGATCTGGGCAGCTGAAATCGGGCTTATCAACGACTATCTGCAACAAGAATATAGCAGCTACAAACGGTTGCTTGTTGCTGACCGTGAGACCGCCATCGCTGCATTGATCAGCAATGTGCTGGTTGACACCGGGCAGCCCTTGTTGCTGCGGCAGTTGCCTGTCAGTTACCTGCCGGACGAGAGCGGTGTACTGGATAGCTACAATATGGCGATTCATATGCAGGGTATACTCCGCTGGGGTGATATCCCGATGCTACTGGCCCTCAACAAACAACAAGCCAGCCTCGAGGAGCTCTATCATCTGAACGGTAAATTGTGTGATCAGTCCGAAAAACAGCAGTTACAGGACAAAGTACGGGGCTATAAAAAGCAATTGAATAACGAAGGAGTACTCCTTATCAACTAAATATTATGGGAACAAATCGAAGATCATTTTTAAAACTGTCAGGACTGGCCGGAATTGGATTGATGACTGGCTGTACACAGGAAAATAAGGCTGCGACAACGGCCAAACTGGATCATATCAGGTTGGAGGCAACAAAAAAATACAGTTCTACCTTTAATATGTCAGGCTATGCAGCTCCAAAAATACCCATGGTACGGGTCGGCTTTATTGGCGTCGGCAATAGGGGCTCAGCCGCGGTAGAGCGCCTGAGCCAGATCGAAGGTGTAGCAATCAACGGTATATGTGATGTACGGCCCGAGAAAGCTGCTGAAGCCAAAGGCAGGATCAAAACTGCCGGCCATCCTGCCCAACTTTTTACTGAAAATGCGGAACACTGGAAAAAAATGTGTGAACAGGCAGAGTATGATCTGATCTATATTGCGACACACTGGCAACTGCACGCTGAGATGGCCATTTATGCGATGGAACAGGGAAAACATGTAGCCCTGGAGATCCCAGCGGCGACGAGCGTGGAGGACTGCTGGCGACTGGTACAGACTTCGGAGAAAACTAAAAAGCACTGCGTTATGCTCGAAAACTGCTGTTACGATTACTTTGAACTCCTGACCTTAAATCTGGCCCGGAATGGATTTTTTGGCGATATCGTTCACTGTGAGGGCGCTTATATCCATGATATCCTGGAAAGCTTTTTCGATGCCGAAAAGCGCTTTGATTTTTGGCGGCTTAAGGAGAATGCAGCGCGCAACGGCAATCTATATCCCACACATGGTCTGGGACCAGTATGTCAGCTGCTGAAAGTAAACCGCGGAAATAAGATGGAATATATGAGTTCCATGTCTTCCAAAGATTTTATGCTCCAGCAGAAAGCGAAGGAAATGGCAGCGAAAGATAAACAGTTTGAGGGCTATGCGGAAAAGCCGCTCCGCGGAAATATGAATATATCCAATATCCTGACCCATAGCGGCAGTACAATCATGCTGCAGCACGATGTAAGTTCGCCCAGACCCTATTCGCGCCTTCATCTGATCAGTGGCACCAAAGCTTTTGCACAGAAATATCCGCTGCCGGGTAAGATCGCCATCGGCCATGCTGACTTTCTGCCTGCCGAAGAGATGGCCAAGCTGGAGCAGCAATATACGCCGGGGATAGTCAAAAGGATCGGGGAACTAGCCAAGCAGATCGGAGGCCATGGCGGTATGGATTTTATGATGGACTGGCGCCTGATCGATTGCCTGCGCAATGGCCTGCCGATGGATATGGATGTCTATGATGCGGCCAGCTGGAGCGTCATTGGTCCCTTGAGCGAATGGTCTGTCGCCAATGGATCCCAACCGATTGAAGTGCCGGATTTTACCTGTGGCAACTGGAAAAATAATAAAGTACATGATATAGACCTGGTAACAGAGACGGTCGCCGCCACATCATAAATGAAAATTGAACAAGAATAAAGCTATAAAATCAAGAAACGTGAACATTAGAACATTTAAAACCCGGGAAGAACTCGGACAACATGCAGGAACTGCAGGAATTGAAGCTATCAATGCCGCCATTGCGGAAAAAGGCGAAGCCAACATTATCCTGGCGACGGGACAGAGCCAGTTTGAAACCCTTGAAACCTTGGTATCCAGTGATTCCATCGACTGGAGCAAGGTACGCATGTTTCACCTGGACGAATATATCGGTATGCCGATCAGTCATAAGGCCAGTTTCCGAAAATACCTGACCGAGCGCTTTGTGAATCAGGTAGAACCGTTAAAAGAAGTGATATTGATCAATGGTGAGGAGGATCCGGCCGCGGAATGCATACGTCTGCATAACAAGATCAAAGCGCATCCGATCGATGTCGCCTTTGTGGGAATCGGGGAGAACGGCCATCTGGCTTTCAATGATCCACCCGCCGATTTTGACGTCAAAGAGGCCTATTTGCTGGTCAACCTGGATGAACAGTGCCGACGTCAGCAACTGGGGGAAGGTTGGTTTGGTTCACTGGCGGAAGTGCCCCTGCAAGCCATCAGTATGTCTATCCAGCAGATTCTATCGGCCCGGAAAATTATCTGTGCCGTACCGGACGGGCGCAAGGCTCAGGCGGTGAAAAACTGCCTGACAAAACCGGTTTCCAACTTGTATCCGGCCAGTATATTGCAGCAGCACCCCGACTGCACCTGCTACCTGGACGCGGAATCGGCATCACTTTTAGGCTAATTGGAATCTTATGACAGCACTAGCACCCGATCGGAAAACCACCTGGATATCCATAGGCATCATCGGTATGATGTTTTTTATCTTTGGATTCGTATCCTGGATCAATGCCATCCTTATTCCGTATTTTAAAATAGCCTGTGAACTCAGTAATTTCCAATCATACCTCGTTGCTTTTGCATTTTATATTTCCTATCTGCTGATGTCAATGCCGTCTTCTTACCTGCTTAAAAAAATAGGTTACAAAAATGGAATTATGATAGGCTTCTGGATTATGGCCCTGGGGGCATTTTTATTTGTTCCCGCGGCTTATAACCGGGCTTATCCGATCTTTTTGCTGGGGCTATTCACCTTGGGGAGTGGACTGGCGCTACTACAGACGGTGGCCAATCTTTATATTACGCTGATCGGCGAAAAGGAGCGGGCGGCACAACGCATCAGTATCATGGGGATCTGCAATAAGGGCGCCGGAATACTGGCTCCTTTACTCTTTTCCTATGTCATTTTG
The DNA here is from genome assembly GCF_011064245.1 of Sphingobacterium sp. DR205. NCBI lineage: Bacteria > Pseudomonadati > Bacteroidota > Sphingobacteriia > Sphingobacteriales > Sphingobacteriaceae > Sphingobacterium > Sphingobacterium sp. DR205. Next base: position 2,054,459 of record NZ_CP049333.1, read on the forward strand.
AGACCACAGGACAATGAACTCTTTAAGCAGTTGCCCCATATGGCGGATGCCGTACGTGCATTGGCATTGGATGAATTGATATTACGTGTTGTCGGCCCTTATACCGTGGTCGGTATCATCTTGTTTCTAATTGGGGTGCTGGTCAAATTTTCCATCCTCCCTGAACTCGACCAACAGCAGGGGGCAGCGGAAAATAGCTATGGTGGCAACAGAAGTATTTCTCAATATCCGCACCTGATCCTGGGCGCTGTGGCCATATTTCTGCATGTCGGCACACAGGTTATTGCGATTGATACGATTATAAACTATGCGGGCGCGATGGGCTTATCACTGCTGGAAGCTAAGGCGCTGCCCTCGTATACACTGACGGCAACGATACTGGGGTATTTGTCCGGAATTATACTGATTCCTAAGGTATTTAGCCAGCAAACAATGCTGCGTTTCTGCACGGTTTTTGGGCTGATTTTGTCTATCTTGGTGGTGACGACACACGGACATGTTGTCCTCTTTCAGATGGATCTGGATATCTCCATTTGGTTTATCGTGCTGATCGGGTTTCCGAATGCGCTGATCTGGGCAGGTATCTGGCCATTGGCGCTGGAAGGGCTTGGTCCGCTGGCCAAGCAGGGGTCGGCCCTGTTGATCATGGGGCTCTGTGGTAATGCACTCCTACCTTTGCTCTATGGGATACTGGCAGATGCCATGGATCCTAAAACAGCTTATTGGATACTGACGCCCTGTTTTTTATACCTGGTATTTTATGCCTTTAAAGGGCACCGGATTCAGCGATGGATCGGAAAAACGAAGACAACAACTTAATATGCGGATTATTACGAATGCCAATATCATCATGCCTGACCGCATGATTGCAAACGGAACACTATGGATTGCCGATGGTAAAATTGTAGCCATCAAGGAAGGGTATGTAGCCAGGGAGGCCGTCGATGCAGCCTGGTCGGCAGCCGAATGGATGGATGGGCAAGGGCTTTATCTGGCACCGGGATTTATTGATATTCATGTGCATGGTGGTGGTGGAGCGGATTTTATGGACAATACCGTGGCTGCATTTCTGACGGTTGCCGAAACGCATCTGTGCCATGGTACCACCGCCATGCTGCCCACGACCCTGACCAGTGAACCCGAAGAACTACTGGAACTTTTTTCGGTTTATGAATTGGCGCGGGAACAAAACACAGTGGGGAGCCGTTTTCTGGGCCTGCATCTGGAAGGTCCGTATTTTGCGATGAACCAACGGGGGGCACAGGATCCGAAATACATCCGAAATCCTGACCCGAAGGAATATATCCCCATCCTCGAGCGTTATCATCCTATCATCAGCCGTTGGAGTGCCGCACCTGAATTACCGGGGGCACTGGACTTTGGGCGTGCGGTACGCAGTTACGGCATCCTGCTGGCTCTGGCACATACTGATGCGGTATATGAGGAGATCCTGCCTGCAGTGGAGGTGGGCTACCGCCTGGCCACGCACTTTTATTCGGGAATGTCCGGTATGACGCGGCGCAATGCCTACCGCTATGCCGGAGCCATTGAAAGTTGTTTTCTTCTCGACCAGGTCGATGTGGAGATTATTGCCGATGGGGTGCATTTGCCCGAACCTTTCCTGCGGCTGATCCATAAAGTGAAGGGCACGGACAAAATGATATTGATTACCGATGCAATGCGTGCCGCAGGCATGCCCGAAGGGAAAAGTGTGCTTGGAAGCCTGCGTAGGGGGACTGAAGTGATTGTAGAGGAAGGTGTCGCCAAATTGCCTGATCGCTCTTCCTTTGCGGGCAGTGTGGCTACGGCAGACCGCCTGCTCCGGACTATGATTAATCAGGGGGGCGTGAGCCTGCCAGAGGCAATACAAATGATGACAGTCAATCCGGCGCGCTTGCTTGGACTAGATCATCAGATCGGATCGATAGCAGTAGGCATGGATGCGGATCTCGTGCTTTTTGATGATCATATTAATATCCAGCACAGCCTGATTGCAGGTGAACTGCGGTATAGCAAATAAAGACTAGCCACGCGGCCGATTGGTCGAATCCCGTTGGATCAGCTTTCCGGGCAATATGATGTCCTGAACTTCAAAATCCCGATTTTTGATATGGCGGATCAGCAACGCACAGCTTTTTCTACCGATCTCCATGGCAGGTTCTTCGATGGTGCTTAAATTGGGCTCGACTACAACAGCGATGGGATCATTTGTGAATCCAATGACGCCAACGTCGCGGCCTACCCGTAGCCCATGCTGTTTAATGGTCAGGATAGCACCTACGGCTTTGCGGTCATTGGCAGCGAAGATGGCGTCAGGAGGATCGGGGAGAGCAAGCAGTTGCTGTGTATCTGTGACACCCTGTCCCTGGGAGAAACCGGAGAACACAATAAGCTGCTTATCTACGGAGATGTCATGTTGCTCCAATGCTTGAAGGTAGCCGTTTAGGCGCTGTTGGGTAAACTGCAGGTTTTCGGGACCGGCGATGTGGGCAATGCGACGGTAGCCCTGCTGGATCAGGTATTCGGTGGCCTGCATGGCACCGGCAAAATCATCCTGAACAACTTTTGAAGCGCGGATGTCGCGGGGCACCCGGTCAAAGAATACGATGGGCATTCCTCTGGCCATGAGCTGCTCGAAATGCGCATTGGTCGATGAGTCTGAAGAGATCGAAATCAGAAGCCCATCCAGACTGCTTGTTGAAAGGTTTTCCAAAAGCGTTTTCTCACGTGCCACATTATCATTGGTCACATATAATATGACATTATAGTCACGTTCATAGGCTTCCTCCTGGATACCTGAAATTACCATGGAAAAATAATAATTCGTGATAAAGGGGATGATCACGCCAATATTTTTTGTTGAACCGGAAGCAAGGGCCGATGCATTTTTGTTGGGTTTGAAATTCAGTTTCTTGGCAAGTGCCAGCACCTTTTCCCGGGTTTCGGGGTTGACATCATGTGTATCCCGAAAAGCCCGTGAAACCGTTGATACCGAAATCTGGAGCATCCGGGCGATATCCTTGATGCCTAAAGTGTTCTTCATATATTAGATAGGTTTAACCAATTTGGAATACAAAATACTAAAAACTATCTAAAATAAGTAGGGTTTCTCTTGCTATAAATGACAACTTTATTGTTTAGTTTATTTGACGGGTTTAATGCTGGAGGATTAGAAGACAGGGGTTTCGGTCTGGAAGCTTGAATTATAGTCGATATGGAGCTACCGGGCTATGTCAGTAGAAGAAGCTCACGATCTGAATCTAGCGAAATCCCTTTGTTATATGAATAATCTACTTTTATAGTCGGATGGCGTAGTGCCTTTGATGGATTTAAAAAATTTGTTGAAGTTGGGTAAAGAATTGAATCCACAGGCATAAGCAATATGGGTGATCTGGTTTTCGTCTTGGCCTAACAGTCTGCAGGCTTCCTGAATCCGGACTTCATTTACGAACTGCGAAAAGGTTTTTTTTGTACGCGCTTTAAAAAACCGACAGAATGCGGGTTTTGTCAAGTTAGCTAACCTGGCCGCTTCTTCTAACGAAATGTTCTTTTCGAAGTTTTTAAAAACATAATTGTAAACATTATCAATGGCCTCACCATAATTCTTTGAAGGACTAATAAGATAGGGCTCACTGTTTAGCAAAGTATACTCATCCGTATCAAGAAGAATTGCTAAGGACTCAAATAAACAGGCCGTTTTTTGAATGTCGGACGCACCGAGCATTTTTCGGAGCAACTTTGTTAGTTTACTTTTTGTGGCCCCATAAAATAACATCCCTTGCTTAGATTTGGCTAAGAATGCCTTGAGAACTGTAATGTCGAATAACGACGAACACATTGAGCTGATTGCATCGGGGTGAAAAAATAAAGATAAGGATTCGGGGACTGGGCTGTTTATACCTACGTTTTTTTCATGGTACCAAACGTGAGGAAGGCCCGGTCCAATAAATGTTAGCTCGTCAGCTTCAAAATCATCGAATTGATTTCCTATGTATCTGCTGCCATTCCCTTGAATAATGTGGGTCAATTGGCATTCATTATGAAAATGATATGCTCCGGAAAATTGATTCTCTTTTCGGATTTCAAAAATACGGTGTTTATAATTTTCAAGCGCTTTAGCATAAACTGGCCTCATGGATTCTAAGATATTTTAATGGAACGTCTGGCGATGTAGACTCCAAACTTATGAACTGATTAATGATTTGACACCTTAATCAAAAGACGGGATATAAATCCAGCAGACCATGTAATAAATGCTTAAAATCATGTAAAAAATTATTCTTCATGATAAAACTGAGTCGCTATTGAGGAAGTTGAGTCGACTTTTAAGCTGATACAGTTTTATTGAGATATTGTCGATTTTGTGAAAGTTTTGGTCGATAAAGTGGTTTTTATTCAAAGAGATTACTTCTAATTTTGTTAGTTAGATAAAACGAACCAATAGAAAAAGAAGGTATTTTATGTACTTTTTGGTTGCCACGCCTGTGTCGTCGCAAAGTGGGGAGAAACCTAAAAAGCCATGAATCAATAATATCTGATTTAAAAAACAAAAATATCCATCAAGGGAATGAAAGCGATAAAAATTATAAAAGAAGGTCTTGTACAAACCGTGGAATTGCCACGACCTGATTTGCGGGTGGGACATGTGTTGCTCAAAATAGATTATGTAGGGTTTTGTGGATCTGACCTCAACACCTTTCGGGGACTGAATCCGCTTGTCAGATTGCCCATTATTCCCGGCCACGAAATTGCGGGGACGGTGGTCGAAATAGGAGCGGATGTATCACCTGAAATTCAAATGGGTATGCGGGTCACCGTAAATCCATATTCCAATTGCGGACGTTGTGCCGCATGTAAAAATAATAAGCCCAATGCCTGTCAATTCAATGAAACTATGGGTGTACAACGTCATGGTGCTATGGCGGATTATATAGCGGTACCCTATGAAAAGGTAATCCCGGGAGATGGCCTGTCTGCAAAGGAGCTGGCGCTTGTCGAACCGATGAGTGTGGGCTTTCATGCCGTAGATAGGGCATCGGTAACCGATAATGATGTCGTATTGGTCTTGGGATGTGGCATGATCGGTATAGGGGCAATAATTAGGGCCGTCAGACGTGGAGCTTCGGTTATCGCTGCAGACGTAAGCGAAAGCAAGCTTGCTCTGGCCAAACGTCTTGGCGCAAAATTCAGCATCAATACAGCGACGGAGGATTTAAAGCAGCGACTGGATGAGCTGACCAACTTCATGGGCGCCGATGTCGTCATTGAGGCGGTCGGTAGACAGGAAACCTATCTGGCGGCAATTGATGCGGTGACGTTTACTGGAAGAGTGGTCTTCATTGGTTATGCAAAGGAGCTTATTCCTTTTGATACACAGTTTTTTGTGAAAAAGGAACTGGATATCATGGGATCAAGGAACGCATTGCCAAAAGACTTTGAAGCGGTGATGGATTATTTAAAATCAGGCACCTGCCCAGTGGAACAACTGATTACCGCTGTCTGCACTCCTGACGGAGCACATGCTGCTCTTAGCGCCTGGGTGAAAGATCCCGGAAGTGTGTTCCGGATATTGGTCGAATTCTGATCAATGACCCTACGGCCCGTACATTTAGATTAAAAAATACTAAAAAAGCACGGTTCGTAAAAATTGAATCTACAGTGATTGCCGGAAATGGCAGCTCATTGGCCATAACTGAGCTGGATTTCTTGAAACCTTAGGCAGTAAAACGATCAGGTATATTACATACCTGATCGTCGCTTGTGAATAGATGGACAGCCCTAAATCAATCCTTTAGGGCGAATGCTAAAATAATTCTAGCTCAAATGGCAACAATTATTATATTTGCTACATTGCCAACTCATGAAAGCGAAACAATTCATATGGATCTTACTGCCTTTGATGCTCCTACAAAGCTTCTCAACAGTATGGATATGGACCGTTTTTCAGATCAATAGGGATTATATAGCCAAGTATGAATGTGTCAACCGCTTCAACGAACAAGCCCTTTCCTGTAGAGGGCAATGCATACTGATGAAAAAGATGCGTGAGCACGAAGAAAAGGAACAAAAAAACCTTGAAACACGCATTATTGATGTTGTCTTTATCAACAATCCCCTGAACTTTATCTTCGAAACTTCGGTGTACGACGAAGATGCTGCAACACGCACTTTTCCGGAAGTAAACGAAGATTATGCTTACAGCCCCATCTTTTCTATTTTTCACCCACCGCTCGTTTAATGTCTTTTTAAGGAATTTGCCTGATAATCGATTGCCTTTTTATACCAATGAGGCAATCCCTGTGTCTTTTTCCCTTTAGGGATGACTTTTGCATAGTTTTCCGTGCCATTTATTACTCCCCAGCGTATGTTTCGGGGGCCGATTGGGACACCAGTTGTCTAGGTCAGATCAGCAAGCTTGATGAGAATATCGAATCGTCTGATCAACGGTAAAAATATGGCTTGGAAAACTGATTTACTGTTTTAAACAAAAATAAAAAAGAGAGCGAAATGAAAGCTAGAATAAATATTGTCCTTACTTGTCTTGTGTTTATTGTCCTCATCGCCTGTGGAGGCAATGGCGGCAGAAAAACGGACTCAACAGGTCCTGCTGCAGCACCAGCAGAGACTAAATCAACTAATGAAATGTTGGATTATATAACGACGGGATCCAAAGGGGTAGGTGCCGTTACATCTTTTACACACAAACCCTTCGACGCGCAGCTTGCCAACAAGGGGGTAGAACTGTTCGTCTCAAAATGTGCGATGTGCCATGGTTTTGACCGGACACTGGTAGGTCCATCGCTTGACGGAGTGGTCAAGCGCCGTACACCGGAATGGATCATGAATATGATGCTCGATCCCGGGACCATGCTTGACAAAGATCCGGATGCTAAGGCACTGAGTAAGGAGTTTGCGTCTCCAATGATAAGTCTGGGCTTGCAGCAGGAAGAAGCGCGGGCAATTTTGGAATACCTCCGTGAGCGGAATAGTGTGACAAAGTGATAGATTGAAGCGAATGAAATCCTACAAATTGAAAGCACTATTCAGTGTACTGATGGCCTGGGCAATTTGCCTGCAGGCAACAAATCTGTTGTGGGTATTTATTGGCTTTGAATGCAATCGTGATTATATCGAACAAAACCTATGTATCAATCGCTATGGTCCTGTCGCGACCTGTAAAGGTTTCTGCTACATTAGCGAAAAAACACTCGAACAGAAGGATGTCAGCGATGTGCTCGTCAAGGTGAAAAGTGCCGAGATACTGTTATTCGCACGACTTGACGATGCCGTAAGCTCGGAGTGTCCGTTTAGCTTTATTTTAAAAATATGTTATCCGCAATCCAGAGATCATCAATTGTCTCAAGGTATTTTTATGCGGATTTTTAAACCTCCTATCGTATAACCATTCCCCTTGAATTTTTTATTAATGAAAAGACTAAGACAATGGTAATACGAAAAGAAAAACTAGATTTTTTAAGACTAGAAGATATTGATTCGGCTTCCAACGGGATTGTTATTATGCCCATAGCCGAGTATTTACAAGTCAAGGGAAACCAGAACACATTGCATGCACGCTCGTTCTACAGCTTGCTGTTGATAAAGAGCGGCAACCTGATGATGGTAGCAGATAAAAGAATGTATGCCATGGGCAGACATGATATCGTCAGCATAAGTTGCAATTGCGTCTGTAGTTTCCAGCATCATGTACCTGTTGAAGGATGTATTATTCTATTTACAGAAGCATTTTTTATGCAGCGGTACAATACGGAAGTGATACATTATTTTAACTTTTTAAAATGTAACCAGATGCATGGCTTTGTATTGACAAGTGATGAAATTGAACGTTGTATTCATTTGATGGAATTGATGCAGGTGGAATATGATATAGCAAAATTGGGTTCAAGAGAAGTGCTACGCAATTATCTGAATATTTTACTTCAGATGCTGGGTCGGCAAATCACTAAAAATTTCGGCTTTGTGCAGATGGATGAAAAGGAGGAAAGAATAGTTGCATTTGAGACCTTGGTTGATGAAAATTATAAGCATAAACGATTTCCGTCTTTCTATGCTGAACGGCTGAATATTTCAGTGAATTATCTGAACCGAATTTGTCGTGAAAGGAGAGCTATTAGCTGTGGTGCACTGATCAGGGATAGGATCGTATTGGAGGCGGAGCGCCTATTGTACCATACCTTCAAAACGGTAAAGGAAATTGCCTTTGAACTTGGGTTTGAAAATGTGCCTTATTTCATCACATTTTTTAAAGCTAAGAAGGGGCGCAGCCCAGAGGAGTTTAGAAAAAACCAGGAGACATAAACGACAGTCAAAGCGTCTTTTTCATCTGATGAAAAAGACGCTTCTGCCGTATAACGGGCTAGTCTTTATGCTACATCTACTTACTCGCACTAATTTTTTATTTTGATGTCACCCTTTTTACATGCACCGTTTGATGAGATATAAAGTGGGGCTTCTAGCTCATTGTTTTTTCGAGATCGTGTCAGTGCTGCATTTGGTCAACGGTGAGCAGCACTACGTCAAAATATTTCCTGCTTCTGAGCAGCAAAACCTTCCTTTGCTGAAAAAACATGAAGAAACAAATTTTATGTGCCATCTTGTTCAGTGGCTTAGCGTCAATGACTGCACATGCCCAAAATGCAGTATCTGGACAGGTTGTCGTTGATTACGTGCCGCTATCAAACTATATCCGACCGGAAGATAGTGTAAAGACTGGTTCAAAAAGTGATTTCAAAAGGATACGGTTTAATCTTGAGATCCCCTTGTCGACCAAGGTGGATTCAATGGGCAACATTAAACGTTGGTCATGGAAAGTGGGGGCTGCCTATGCGAAAATGGAAAATCGTAACTATGAGCAATCGCTCTTTCCGACAGAAATGCTGAATGCTGAGATAGGACTGCAATATTTGACCTCGCTAAAGAAAAATTGGTCTCTACTGACCTTTGCTTCTGTTGGTGTTTATTCTGATCTGGTCAAAGTAGATGGTAAAGATGTGCTGGGGCAGGGAGGGGCACTTTTTATCAAACGGTTTAAACCCAATTTAGCTTTTGGTTTTGGGCCGATACTGAGCAATAGCTTCGGCGTACCGATGGTCCTACCTGGATTGTATTTTGACTGGAAAACAAATGGAAAAGTAAAATTCAATGTGAATTTTCCCCAAGGTCTTTCCGCTGCTTATCAAGTTAACAAATTTATGGATTTAAGAGCGGTGGTCAATCTAGACGGGATGACGGCCGAACGCGAAAAGGACGGAAAGTCCACACTCGGAGGATTTATGCTTTTGACAGCTGGTCTTCAGCCCCAGTTTAACCTCGGCAAACACCTCAAGTTACAACTGACGGGGGGAAGCACACTCGCACGGATGTATGTCGAAAACGATAGATCCATAAAGAGTATTTTCAAAGACAAGAAACAGGCTGATCCCCGTTTCTCGCCAACGTTCTATGCCTCTGCTGGATTTAAATGGAATATGCCCTATTAACGGCTGAGGAGCTTCTTAAAAACGACGTTTTGGAGAAGCTCCTCTCTTTTTGTACGCGAAATGGGCAACTCTTGCTCAGCAATGTATACCCGCCCACCGGAGATGATATCAATATGGTTGACATTGACAAGGTAAGATTTATGAATACGAAAGAAATGATTAGCGGGCAAAGCCTCTTCCAGTGCCAACATGGTCTGATGGATCGTAAGTGTCCGCTCTTTAAAATGTAATTTGGTATAATTTTGCATACTTTCGGCATAAAGGATGTCGGTCCATGAGATTTTTACAAAGGCGTCGCCTTGTCGGACAAAGAGCATGGTGTCGTTGGGACTGGGATCCTGTAACGTTTTGCTACGTTGCACAAATTGTTGATAGGCTTTGGTTGCCGCCTGAAAAAAACGCTGAAAAACAATTGGTTTTAGGAGATAATCTATGGCCTGTAAGCGGAAACCTTCCAAAGCATACTCCGAATAGGCTGTAATAAAAATGCATGGGGGTGGATTCTCGAGAGACTCCAAAAAATCAATCCCATTGAGGTACGGCATATTAATATCCAAAAATATGAGGTCGATATCACCCTGTTGTAACCTGGACGCCGCCGCAAGGGCCGAGGGAAAAGTATCCACAAGCTCCAAAAAATCAACTTGCTCGGTCATTTCGGCAATATGCTGCCGTAACAATGGCTCATCGTCTACGATGATACATCTCATCTTTGTTTGTTCCATTTTTTAGCAATTAAGATCAATTGTCAATTCGACACAAAAGCTGTTATCATGCTTTTTGATCGTCAGGGAATAGTTTTTTTCGTATTGCAGTTCCAATCTCTTTTTGACATTTTCCAATCCAATTCCGGAATGTCTGGTCGAAGCCTGTTGTGGGTAGGCCTGATAGCTGTTGCTGATTTGAAATCGGAAATGGCCATTTTTTTCAGTACAGTTGAGGCTGATTTTGCCTTTTTGATTTGGAAGCCGGTCCACATGTTTGAAGGCATTTTCGACAAAACAAATCAACATCAGCGGTACGATATGGAGATCTTCTGTTGACTGTGACCAATTACATTTGACTTCCAGTTCATCTCCCCAACGCATCTGTTCAATGCTGATGAAATTCTGTAAATATTGCAGTTCACGGCTTAACAGCACGAAAGACTGGTTGCATTCATAGAGCTGGTAGCGTAGGATGTCAGAAAATTTTAATAGTAAATAATCGGCCATATCTACATTTTTTTTCATCAGGATATGAATATGATTCAATACGTTGAACATAAAATGGGGATTGACCTGATCTTGCAACAATTTGAGCTGGCTTTCCAGAAAGTTCTGCTGTAACTGGCTATGGTCCTGCTGAATATTGGCATGTTCCTGATAGAATCGGATGCCACAGGCTGTGCCATTGATCAGCAAAGAGGATGGAATCGATTTATAGCATTGAACAAGTAATAGTGAGGCCCGTTCATCTTCCGGTAGTACTTGGCTATGCATAATAAAATAGACATCCACCACACTGATCAGTAGCGCTAAAATAAGGACGAAAAAGATAGCTTTGAAAACAAAAGGCTTCATTTTTTGTGTCTTAATAGCTTTAGGCAAAATATTGTCACTCAGGAATTGTGAGATACTGATGGAACAGATCATGATTAATGAACTATGGATCAGTGCGCTGGCTGTATCCATATCCTGCTTCACCTGTATCCACAGGGCAAACCAGAGGACAAGCCAGAAGAGTGTGAGAAACAGGTGCCGATGGAGGTAGTTTTTTTTGAGAAACATGGGACAAAAATAGTCAAATATATAACAAAAACCTTTGAAGGCGAATACAATTGCCTCCAAAGGTTCTAATGTTTAAAGGTTTCGTTAGAATAAGAAATAACCTACCCCAATGGAAAATGCCTGTGGCTTGGATTTAAATGAATTGCTAAGGTCAGAAAATCCGCGTTCGTAACGAAAATCGATACTGAACTTTTGGATATCGACCCCAAGGCCGCCTGTAAATTGGATATTGGACTTATCGAAATGTTTGACACCTTCTTTAATAGCTTTAAGCGGAGATAGGTTATCATTCAAGGTGTAATTGTATACCGCACCCGCAAATACTCGTAAGTTCATATCCTGCTGTTGAATGAATTTATAGCCGACCATCACGGGAATATCGATCGCATTCCATTTGAGTTTGGTTTCGGTCTGTCCTTGTGGTTTAAGAGCGGCTTTCCGTTTGCTGAAGAGGGCCTCCCCTTGAATATAGGCACTACCGAAGTTGACACGTGCCATACCACCTAGATGAAGGCCCAAGGCGTATTTGTCGTCCAGATCCGCCAGTTCCGTATTGAGTTTGTTCAGGCTACTTCCACCTTTGATACCAATCTGAATGCGGGGTTGTTCCTGTGCGAATACCATTTTGCTTAACATCATTGCGAAGAGTATAACGCATGATAAAATTGTTTTTCTGTTCATTTTTATTGTTTTGATATGCGCAAAAAAACAAATGTTCGGACCAGTACGGAAAAATCTTTGACGAATGGTGTCTTAGTGTTGACGAAAGCAAAAATGACGATGACGTCATCGGAGGCTGTATTTTCATGATGTCGATATGTGCATACTTTAAGTCGATATAGCATAAAATATATTGTACTATTCTCCGTAAAATTGTCTCTTAAAAAGAGAATTAATGATGTCTAAAGCGATCGGGAAAACGACTTTTGCATGGCTTCCAAAAGTTATTTATGGTACAAGTAGTTTGGGCAATTTGTATAAAGAAATGTCTTTTGCAGACAAATTAGCAATTATCCGAGCTTGTGTTCAGCATGCCGAAGGCATGGCTGTTTTCGATACGGCAGGTAAATATGGCGCGGGCCTATCGTTGGAAACCATAGGTGCAGGACTCAAGCAATTGAATGTTGATCCGTCAACGGTGTTGATCAGCAACAAACTCGGCTGGTATCGTATTCCTTTGGAAACGGAAGAACCTACCTTTGAGCCCGGGGTATGGAAAGGGCTTCGTTATGATGCTGAACAGCGCATTAGTTACGCTGGGATCTTATCGTGTTTTTATCAGGGAAATCAATTGTTGGGAGATTATCCAGCACAATTAGTCTCGGTACATGATCCTGATGAATATCTGGCAAAGGCCTCGGATCAAGCCGATGAGAACCAGCGCTATCAGGATATTTTGGAAGCTTACCGTGCGCTGAATGAATTGAAAGATCAAGGCAAGGTTCTCGCTGTTGGAGTCGGGTCCAAAAGTTGGAAAGTTATTCAGCGCATTGTTCAGGATGTTGAATTGGATTGGGTGATGATCGCCAATAGTTTAACATTACACGATCATCCGGCAGAATTATTGGAGTTTATTGCCAAATTAGCGGCCGCAAATATTGCTGTGATCAATTCGGCGGTATTTAATGGCGGATTTTTAGTCGGTAGTGATTACTACAATTATCAGTTGGTGAATAGGGAAAGTGTGGAAGGTGAAACATTATATAAATGGAGAGAGCAATTTTGGGGAATTTGTGAAAAATTTGAGGTTAAACCCGCTGAAGCTTGTTTTGCTTATGGTTTCGGAATTGATGGTGTCAAAGCAGTCGCATTGAACACGAGTAGAGCGGAAAAAGTGAAAGACAATGTGGCGATGGTGAATCGGGTGATTCCAATGGAATTTTGGGATGAATTGGCCGTTTCCGGCATAATCTAATCAGGGGTAGATGGCTCATTTGTTAATGTTGCCACGCTGCGTTTGTAACTTGTCGGTGTCTCTCCGGTCACTTTTTTGAATAGTCTATTGAAGTAAGATATATTTTCAAACCCCAACCTAAAGCTCAGCTCCTGAATGCTGCTATCATCAACCAGCATCATTAACTGGGCTTTTTCTATTTTTTTTCGGTTCATATAGCTTACAGGGGTGTCATTCATGTGTTTTTTAAAAAGCCGGATAAGATGATCTTTGGAAAGAAAGATCAGATCGGCAAGTTGGTCAATGGAAATGGACTGGTGGATATGCTCGTCGATATAGTTCAATACTCGATTGAGGCGCTTTTCGACCTGAGGTATTTTATCGCTTGCGGCGGCTAAGAACCGGCTCATCAGTAACTGTATAATTGCGTGGCTTTCGGCTTCACGAGCAAATGGGGATGCTACCTGTAAGGCAATGCTTCTCATTAATTCGGTTGAGTTTTCATAACGCTGAGGGTCATAAATAGACAAAGCACTTCCAGGATTGATCTGATGAAGACGGATGATGAGCTCCTGCAACAGTTGATCGGCCTTGATAACCTTAGGGAAAATATAATGGTCAAAAATACTTGAGGTAATATTAGGGTTTTCATAAATATGAATATAGTATAACGAGAATTTACCAATGCATTCATAGCTATGATGGACATGGGCCGGTGTCAGGTATAGATGCCCAGGGAGCATTTTAATCACTTCGTTCTGTAGAATAATCTGTGCCTCTCCTTCGCAGACATAGTGTATCCTGGCAAAAGGACTTTTGATATTTTTAAAATTCCAGTCTGCATCGTGCACAGCATATCCGATGTTTAACAATGTAAAATCTAGTCTATTCTTTTCCCTGTTTATCATAATGAGCTAGGTGAGTTATTCCGTACAATAATAAATAATTAGTTCAGAAATTGCTGCAAGATATTGCAAGTAAATGTCGATAATGTGCTATTTAATATCGGCAATTTATTGGATAATAGAAATATTTGGCTGAATTGGAATGTAGTCTGCAAGATATTTAAGCCGGATAAAAAAATAAAAGTTGATTATTGTATAGTTAAAGGCTAGATTGTTATCAATCGGACCTTTTCCTTTGATGCTATCTTGCTCATTGGTACTAACTAGAATTGTAATAATAGAAATCAGGGCTTTTATAAAATAATATAGGAGCAGTTTGTTTTTTGAAACAATTTCAGATTATATATTGTCTTATGATTAGTTAAATGAGTAAAATATATAATCTTATGAAAAAAATAATTCCTTTTGCTTTAATGTCGAGTTTATTAATCCTTGTTTCCAGCTGCGCTGCCATTGAAGGTATATTTAAGGCAGGTGTCTGGTCGGGTATATTGCTGGTTGTAGTCGTCGTAGCAATTATTATATGGATCATTACTAAATTATTCGGCGGCTCTAAATAATCGAAAAAAGGGGGATCGGAGCAGGACCTCGAATGAACGTTTTATTTAATGGCCCTGCGCCGATGATTGCCTATTGTTTTTCGGTCAAGTATTTCCAATATCGCTTGGGAACATGTCTCAGGTGAAGTTTTAAATTTTTTCGAGATTCGATCGTAGTGCTTTTAAAATAGGTTTTCCAAAGATGCTGGAATTCTTTTTCCTTGGGGTCTAGATCTATTTCCAAACTGTGGGGGGGATGAACTTCATTTTCACCACAGCTAGATACTTCCTCTACACGTCGGCAATCATAATAAAACCCGTAATTTCGCCGTATATCATAGATCAGCCACTGTTGGTCAGTAAAGCGATTCTTAAAAAAGTTAATTACCAATGGGATGACATTAAAATCAGGTTCCACAATAGCTGTATACAAGCCATTGTCGGATTTGACAAATCGTATAAAGGCCTGCATCCGGTGTCTCTCCCGGCTCACTTTCTTGACCATCTGATGTAGACGCAGCAGATCTGGCCGTCCGTAATTCTGTATATCTATTTTTCCGGATTTGAAAAGTTCTACCATCAGCCGAAAGCCGTTGATCCATTCGGAGGGACTATCGCTTAGAAAATTGTGATAAAAGATCTTGGCATTTTGCAGTCCAATTATCTTATTCATTGCGGTCAGGATACGTAAGGCTTTAAGTTCATCTGAATGGATTTGTCGTTTCTGTGAAAAGATATTGATTTCCAGCTGCTGTGAAGTGGTTGGAATAGCGTCAAATTCTTTTCGTTCAAAAGCTTCGAAAACACAACATAGATAGCCATAATAACTTCCATCGAAAATATAGTTCATCAAAATAATGTTAACTGCGTTTGACTACTATTGGATTTGGTGCTGGTCTGGTGTCCAATAAGAGTTTTTCGAATCTGTTCCGGGTAATGAAATCCGGTACTTATAACGGTATCTACGCAAATCATAAAGTATTTGGCTCTGTTAAACGCAATTCCTAGCTTACGCAACTGGTATTCCTTTAATTTTCCGTATTGACGCGCCTGCACGATTTTGTTTGCGGACTGTCTGCCAATTCCGGGAATTCGAATAATTGAGCTGTAATCGGCCGTATTGATATCGATCGGAAAGAACTGGGGATTACGTAAGGCCCAAGCGAGCTTGGGGTCTATATCCAGTTCAAGCTGTTGATGTTTGGTATTTAGGATTTCATGAAGGGAGAATCCGTAGAACCGCAATAACCAGTCTGTTTGATAAAGTCTATTTTCACGCACAAGAGGCGGTGTGGTGCCGATTTGTGGAAGCATACTATCCGTGGCGTTTATGGGTATGTAACCTGAATAATAAACGCGCTTAAGTTTATAATCTTTGTAAAATTCATCAGCGGTCCGCATAATCTGTAGGTCTGTCTCTGGGGTAGCTCCAATGACCATCTGTGTACTTTGGCCCGCGGGGACAAACAACGGAAGTTTTTTAACAATCTTTTTATGCTGTTGAATGTTAAGGATTTCATTTTTGACAATCGCCAAAGGCTCACGGACGGATTGATGGTCTTTTTCCGGAGCAACAAGCTTTAAGCCCTCCTCCGTAGGGATTTCCAGATTGACACTCATCCTGTCAACATATAGGCCGGCCTGCTTCAATAAGGACTCGCTGGCTCCGGGAATAGCTTTTAAGTGAATATAGCCATTAAATCTCTCTTCGGTGCGAAGTTTTTTTACCACGAGCATCAATCTTTCCATCGTATAGTCTGCGGATTTAAAAATACCGGAACTTAAAAACAGGCCTTCGATATAATTACGACGATAGAAATTCATCGTCAGGTCGACGACTTCCTTAACTGAAAATGCAGCTCGTTGGACATCATTGCTACGTCTGCTCACACAAAATGAACAATCGTAGATACAATAGTTGGTCATTAAAATCTTCAGCAAGGAGACACATCGGCCATCCTCGGTATAGGTATGACAGATACCGCTCGCTGATGCATCACCGATGCCATTGGTATTTTTGCGTTTTCCCCCACTGGAGCTGCAGCTGACATCATATTTTGCCGCATCAGCTAAGATCCTCAACTTATCGTCAAATCCAATCATGATCAATATTTTAGTAATTTATGTAAAATTACTATTTTTATTAGTAATTCAGATACGGTAATGGCAAAAATAATTCTGTAGTTATGTCAGGAAGAACATACCTATACCTACGCGATGATAATACAAGTTATATTGGAATAAACTCTTCGAAAGTATCCATTTAGGGAAATGAACTATATGCGGTGGATTCGCTGTTAAATATGTTGTTTCCGATGGCAAAAAAAGGTGATGTATGATGTCGATAATATTGTTCGGGAAATATAATCTTTTACCGGGTAAGTACCTGTATCAAGTTTCAAACTTAATCGAACTATTTGGTGGGAGCGGTTGTTCAATAGTAAACGACATATTATGGCAGAGAAAAATATGAACAATCAGGAAGCATTGGATAAACTGAAAACAATCATCGATCAGATCGACGTAGGCACTATTTGTTCTTTTGGCAAGGAGTCTGTATATCCACATGGTGTTCCTATGAGTAGACAGGAAGTCGACCCTGCGGGCGACATATGGTATATTTGTTCCGCAGAAAGCGAAACTCATCAAAATATCGAAAATGATCCTAGAGTATCGCTCTTTTATGCAGATCCAAAAAATTATACCTTTTTGAGCGTCAATGGTACGGCTAGTTTATCCAGGGATCAGGCAAGAATTGATCGTTACTGGAACAAAATGATGGAAGGCTGGTTTAAAAAGGGAAAGGAAGATCCCAATATTAGGCTAGTGCGTGTAACTCCTCAGGATGCGCATTATTGGGACTCGAATTCCAATAAGATTGTCAATATTTTTAACATGCTGAAGGCGACGGTAACTGGTAATTCCGAAGATATTGGCAGGGAAGGTGATTTAAATCTCGGAGCCGGAAGCTAAGATATCATTTTGTGTCCGCCTAAAATAAGAAAGATAACCTTTTAAAGCGTTAAGAACAGCGTTTATAGGAATATACATACAGCTGAATCGCAGGCAAAGAATAGATCCAAAAGTCTACATATTATATTTTATGTAGACTTTTTTTGTTGGCACGTTTGGTTTTTAATATGGTTTAAAAAGAGATTTTCCCGTTATTAATGCATGAGATCCCAGGCTTGCTTAAGCCAAGAAAGTTTTTAAAGTACATAACAGAATTTAGGGTATCCCATTTTCTGATAAAAAAAAGAGTATATATCCCCGTAGTGACATATGCGGATAATTTTTTGTGTGTATATTTGATTCATATAGACTGATCAAAACATTGACACTATGAAAGACCGAGAATTAAATGAATTGACTGACCAGGAATTATTGGAAAGAAAAAAGCAGCAAAAAAGCAACAAATTGATCAATGCCGTGCTAGTTGGATTTTGTGCCGGTGTATTGATTTATGGTATCGTGAATAAGGGGATTACTATTTTCACATTTCTGCTCCTCGTCATGGGTGCTTGGGCATTTATGCGTTGGAAAAAAAATGACGAAGCGCTTGATGATGAACTAAAATCCAGAAACCTGAACAAGGAGTGACCTGTATATGTAAAACAATAATACCGAAGCCTTGAAGGCTTCGGTATTCGGATTGTGAAGAAATCCAGATGTCAATTTAACCTAGCCAGTAGTTATTTATAGCGAAGCATTATCGCGCAACATTTTTATGTTGTCATGCGCTTCCAGCTGTTTGTTTAATTGCATTGTCAGTACATTTTTGACATTGGGCGTTAGCTCATCAGTGTTTTCCTCCAGTACCTTTTTATAAGTGGCTTTAAAAGCGTCCTCACCTTTTTCACAGCTTTCCAGCAGGCTTTTTTTATCATTGCCAGTGACATTCACTTTTATACCCATCCAAGCTCTAAAAAGTTTACCGCTGAGCATGGTACCGTCTGTAGGCTCTTTTCCTTCAAGTTCCATGTAAGGTGTCAAATCTGCAATAAATGATTGGGATTGATCGACGTATTTTCTAAAGTCTGGTTCCAGTTCATGCAGTCCGTGGTTGTGTGCAAGTTCGATCGCTTTGTTGTAGCCTTCGATTCTATCGTTATTGATCTTGATAATGTCATTGATAATTTCGGGATTATTGATGTTATTTTCCATATTAAATTTGATTTATTTACACTTAATAGACCTGCCAAGGGGTTGCTTCGTTTGCCCTATATGCGATTCAGGTATTTAATCTATTGCTAAGTATTTTTACGAACTGATTATCGAAACTTTAAAAATGGCATAATAACAGTGAGTTTCGATAATTACAATTTCAATGCATGGGTATTTTTTAGACGTTAATGTCGCCGGATAAATCAGGTTTATCATCTTCTTTGTCTTCCTGCTCATCCTGAGCCTCTTCAGGATCATGTGTGCGATCATCTTTAATACCTGATAAATCTGTATTTGGATTGTTATTATGTTCGTCCGGATCTGCGGTGCTATCGTCTTCGTCTGTGAAGATGTCTTTATTTAGCTTACTTACATCTGGACTTGGTTCCCTTGGGTCCGGGTTGGGAATAATTGTCATAAGAAAGATGAACATACCCCGATGTCCAACTTTTTTGTTATTGAATGGTTTCATATAAATGTCTTTTTTATATAGAACCGATCGAAGATGTTTAAAGTTGACCGAAGTAATACGCAACTTGCTGCGTTTATACCTGAATGATATGAATCGAAGTATGGCAACCTAAGAATAACCATTTATCAGTAAGCGCTTTTTATAAAAACAATGTATGATGTCATCGTTTGGATTTGTTCTGACAACTGGAAAGGAGATAAATTGTATCCAGAGAAAAAAAACTGTCTTTTATGACCAACTTGGATCCAAAGGGGCCGGAACATTTGATCTTACAAAAAGGGGCGTATGGTCTCAGTAAATGAGCCTAAGTAAAACGAAAGGAATATATATCAGAGAAGGTATTGGGCGATTGGGAAATCCTTAGAATGATAGATAAGGCTCGTTACCTGTCAGAACCAAGATAGCATGAATTATAGTATATCGTGCGGATGAATTATTAAATAAAGAGTTGGGATCGACAAACAAAGTAGCTAATATTTAGCTACTTTGCTTGTCGATTCGTGAGGGTTAAATGCCAGTGAAATAGTTTATAGCAATGTTACTCTTTATTAAATGTTATTTTTTGGCATCAATATAAGGCTTGTGGTACTGCTCATTGAACCGTTTTTTGTCGTCGCGATAGCTACTGACGGCACCTAACTTGTGCATCAACTTGATATAACACCAGGCCAGATCGATCTGGTAAGGCCTAAAACCACTCCGTGCGCTTTTGGGATAGAGGTGATGGTTGTTGTGCCACTCACCGGCTACGATACCGGGCCAAAGTTGATTGATGGATTTGTCCTTTTCATTAAAATCTATTCCTTCCCGTTGTTTATCTTCACCTTTGGCATGGCCTTCATAATTAAAAGTACGTACGCCAATGGCCCAGAATCCAGCCGCGCCAAATAAGCAACAGGCCAGAGCGTGTCCACCGATCAAAAAGAATACAATATACCAAAATGACCAGTTCAACACCCAAGATAGAATCGCATGGGTCGGATTAACATAAGAACCCCATTTTTGATATTGTGCATAGCTATTGGCTGTAACGCCAGTGTGCTTCATAAGCAGTTTAACACGGTTGTAAGAGTTTTCGTTCAGATCTTTGGCAATGGGTTGATGGTTTACATCTGCCAAGAAGCAATAGAGAAATCCTGCCTGTGCATTGTATGGATCTCCGGGTTGATCTGATTTTGCATGGTGGACATGATGAGAAATTACATAAATTTCTTCGGGTATTACATTTATAGTGAGATTTTGCGTAAAGAAACGCCAGAAGGAGTTTCTAAATTTAAAGGCACCATGTGTGGAAAACCGGTGATGCCAGATGGTACCATGCGTACCCATAATGATCATACTGTAAATAAAAGCTGCCAGAACCGTCCACCAGCTGAGGTGGGCAAAGAGAAAAACAAAGAAAAATGGAATAAGACAAGCTACTTTCAGCCAGCTAAAAAAGGGCAGCCAATTGCGTTGGTCCTTAAAAACATTCAATCTTTTGAAAAATTCGCTGAATATTTGTTTTGGGCTCGGTTTAATAAGGTCTCCATTGTCGTCTTTCCATCCGTAGCTGGGGGTTTGGAGTACATGATCTAAAAAGGGCATTCTGTTGGTTGATTCTAATTGTTGATAAAGTGCTAAGCTACGGTATATATCGGTTAAAAAGTGTTAATTCAAAAAGTTTAACATAATAAGACAATACTTTTTAATGCTATCGTCGGATTTTGAGTTAAAAAAGCCATTTTTTGTCATCGGCCTACTAACTTTATCGGGATGTAAAAGTGTCAGAAATTTTTGGAACAGGAATTAAACGAAGTTTGGCAAATTAAATACCAGGGACAGCCGTTATGAGGTTGCGTAATTTTATTGCCAAGTATACAAAATAAGCTCCCGTTTTGCTGATAGCTAAGGGGATTTTTAACATGCATAATAGCCGATACAAGACCTCAATTAGCACTTGATTGCACTTATTTTAGAAAATATAATAATATCTATCGAATTAGTAGTCTTTATGAAATTATTCCTATATTTGATCCATCGCACTTAAAAGAATAGATGGATATGGCATTAAAATTTCTCGCAGAAAAAACCAGACAACAGTCTTTAAACGGAATTTCTACGCAAAAAAAATACGATAGCACCATGCGTGAGTTAAGCAAGTTGAAGGTTTTCAATCGAATTTTATATGTAGGTGCCCATCCCGATGATGAGAATAATAAACTATTAACATTTTTTGCTCAGGACCAGCTTGCTGATGCGGCATATTTGTCACTCACACGAGGCGAGGGGGGACAGAATTTTATAGGTGCTGAAAAAGGAAGTGAGTTAGGTGTACTCCGTGTACAAGAATCGCTATCTGCGAGAGAGACGGAAGGTACGAGGCAATTTTTTACGCGTGCAAAGGACTTTGGCTTTGTAGAATCTGCGGATGAAACCATGTTTATATGGAATGAGCAAACGGTACTCGCCGATATGGTATGGACTATCCGATATTTTCGCCCGCAGGTCATTATTACCCGATTTTCACCGAATATTCCGGATCTGCATGGCCATCATCAGAGTTCGGCAATTTTGACTGAGCGGGCTTATGACCTTGCTGCAGATCCGGAGGCATTTCCTGAACAATTAGAGGAGCTGTCTGTCTGGAAAGCACAACATCTTCTTTGGAACGTCTATCGGGAAAGTGGTGTCAAAGATATTGGCGGTAATGTAACGCCTTTACCTGAGTATCTTGCGCTTTACATGCCTGTGTGTAATCGGTATTCTGGGGTGCATTATGGTGAGATAGCTGCCGAAAGCCGCAATAAACATCGCTCCCAAGCAATGGCTAGTTTAACACAGCATACTCCCTCCGTTGAATATTTTAAACTATTGAAGGGTGAGCCTGTGGATACAATAGCGCTTGATTCTCTTTTTGCCTCACCAGAAACTTCGGACCAGTATATTCCTGTTTTTAAGAAACTTGTTGATGGTTTGCTGATGAAGCATGTTTATGAAAACAATCGTGAATTCTCATTGACCATAGCGACAATTTTGCTCTGGATGAATACGGTGCCCGCAAATAGTGCCATCCAAGAAAAGCGCGGTGATTTGGAGTTGCTTTTGCTTCGCTCACTGGGCGCATCTTTCGAAGTAAATTCGACAGATGACAGGTGGGTACCAGGGGCAAACGTTAACTTATCTTTGCAAGTCAACATACCAAAGGAGTCTGATTTGATCTTGAACAGTGTGACAGTTCCCTTTTTTGAAACAGTGTATCATGAATCCTATCAATTATCACAGACTGAACGGATTGAAATTACTGGACGTCTCAGTCATACGATCAACCCCTCATTCCCGATTTGGTTAAAGGAGGAGGGAGATAGGGGCAGTTATTCTCCCCAGTCTTCCGGCGATATTGTACTGCCCCAACAGGACAATCCGACCGTAGTGAAATTGCAGTTACAGTTTGCAGCTTTATCCATCGCAGTTACTGTACCTGTGTTGACCAACAATAAACCCGTCACTATTTCCCCTGCATTTACCGGAGCTTTTGAAACAGAGATAGTTGTTTTGGCAGATTTTACAAGTCGTTCTATTTCACTTGAGATACAATCCAATGTAGCCACGGTGGAGACTGTCAACGTTAGGTTAACCGGAGCGGAAGGACTGGAACTTTTTCCCAAAGAACAGACTGTGGTCATTTGCGGTAATGCTTCTGAAAAAGTCAATTTTCAGTTAACGTCATTGGGACATACTGAAAGAATACAAAAGCTTGGTTTCGAAATCGAAACTGTCTATGGTGTCCATCAAAATAATATAAAATCGGTCAGTTATCCCCATATTGAAGAGGTGGTGTATTATCCTAAAGCAGAGTTACGGGTTTTAAATAGTTCGGTTGCAAGTCTGGCTAGTCGAATTGCTTACATATCGGGCAAAAATGACGAACTTATAGCAAGCTTAAAACAGCTGGTGAATCATTTAGAATTGATACCTCCTACAGCATTGAAAGATACAGATCTATCGGCTTTTGATGCAGTAATTTTGGGTTTCCGAATTTATAATACGGATCCGTACCTGGTGGATTTTCATGGACAGTTGCAGGAATATATCCAGGCAGGAGGGGTTTTAATCAATCAATACAATACCCCCTATGACCTTTCTGTCGCGGAGGTCGGTCCGTATCCTTTGTCTGTTTCAGGCGAACGGATTAGCGATGCTAAATCGGCTATTCACTTTTTGAATCCCACTCATCGGATTCTGAATTATCCGAATAAAATAGGTCAGCAAGATTTTGACAACTGGATACAGGATCGGGGGCTGTTTTTTCCAAAAGATTGGGGTAAAGAGTTTGAACCGATTGTGCGTACTCAAAATTCGGATAAGGGAAACGAAGACGGCTTGTTGCTTGTAAGTAAAAAAGGCAAAGGTTACTATATCAATAGCAGTCTTTCTTTATTTAGGCAACTTCCCGCTGGTGTGGTCGGAGCCTATCGCCTATTTGCCAATATGTTATCCATTGGTAGTTGAGGGAGTTCAAAAGGGAGCGAACGATATGGAATGCGAAGAAGCCCATTACGATTATGTTCGAGAAAGCTACGTGCTTTTGAAAATAATCGTAATAGGCTTCTTGTTAGCTAACGCTTGTTATTGGACTGAAATAGTACCTATATCTTTAACGCTTCCCTTCACAACTTGAACGTCTTCAATAGTTTTGTCCATGTAACCTGTTACTGTAGGTTGAATAACGATTTTGTATGTGCCTTCTGACATCCCCGGAAAATAGAATTTCCCGACGGAATTAGCTAAAGTTCCAACGGTATCGACTCCATTGATGGCGAACACATGTGCCAACGAAGCTGCAGGATTAACAGTGCCGGTAATTGCACCTGAAGTCGCTACTGGAATTGCGCGGATGACCGGTTTAAGCAGGTATTTACCATTGCCAGTTTGTACGATTGACTTCGATGCATCAAAATCAAGTAAAAGTGTATAGGCGACATTGGGAATCAGTTCGTCTTGCACTTTTATCTTAACACCCGAAGACTGACCGCTGGGAGTTGTGAGCGGATGACGGGTTCCATCAACCCAAATTTCATTCCCTTCATCTTCAAGTTTTAGTCTGATTTCCTGAATCATACCTGAAGGAACATCATCACCAGCAATTACGGTATCTTTACCCATTGTATAATTGAGAATGTTAAATGGGTTTCCGTCAACATCTAAACTTTCACTGCCTGAACTTGTACGTATTTCAATTTCATCAATGTTTAGATGAATGGCATCATAATAACCAGGAGCGTCCGTGATTTTAATGGTAACGGGAGTTGTTTGTGTAGCTTGGTTATCATCCTCACTACAACTGCCTAACAGCACTGCGGCTGCTAATGCAGTGAAAATTAAATTTATTTTCATAGTTAGTATTTTTATAACACCCGATACAAATGCTATGCCAATGTATTTAAAATATTACATTGATATGGGGTGTGTAATGAAAATTATAACAGCATTCAGGAGAAATATATTTTGTTTATTTAAACCTTTTTAGTTGCAGCATTGTGTTATGATTAACATTATTTATCATTAACGAATAGTGCTATGGGATTAACGAAATATAGAAACAAACGCACTGCCGAAAAAACACCGGAACCCTTTGGCGGAAAGCCGAACGGCAAGGAACTGAGGTTTGTCGTACAGAAACATGATGCCTCTCATTTGCATTATGATTTCCGCTTGGAGATGGATGGAGTACTGAAAAGCTGGGCAGTGCCAAAAGGGCCTTCGCTGGATCCAACGATCAAGCGACTTGCTATGATGGTCGAAGATCATCCCTATGATTACCGAAATTTCGAGGGAATTATACCTAAAGGTCAATACGGTGGCGGAACTGTGATCGTTTGGGATCAAGGAACATATGAGTCCGTAGAAGGTGCAAAGGATGATATCGCCACTATGGACAAAAGTCTCAGACACCAGCTCTATTCCGGAAAACTAAAATTCAGGCTTCATGGAAAAAAGCTGAAAGGAGAGTTTGCGCTGGTCAAGGCTCATGGACGGGGGGATAATGGCTGGTTGCTGATGAAACTTGAGGATAAATATGCCAGCGATCAGGATATCACAAAAAAAGATAAATCCGTTATCTCCGGTAAGACCATCGCACAGATGGAAAAATCACCAGATAAGGTATATGGGAAAAGCATTGTTAAAAAAGATAGCACACTAAAAGATAAACACAGTACAACAAAAAAAGCTGCTGAAATGATTAGCGAACAGCTTGAAGCAAAGCCTGGAGAACAATTAGAAACTCAGGCGGTGCCAGATAAACTGTTGAAAAAATCTCCCAAGCAAGCCTTTTATAGTCATATTGAACCTATGCTTGCAACCTTGGTTGATAAACCTTTTGACAATGGTGACTGGGTTTATGAAGTTAAATGGGACGGTTATCGGGCAGTTGCTTTTATGCATAAAGGGGACGTGGAATTGAAGTCTAGAAATGACAAGAGTTTCAATGAAAAGTTTTACCCTATTTACGATCAGCTCAAGGAAATAAAACTCAATGCGATTATGGATGGGGAAGTGGTTGTATTGGATAAAAATGGTGTTGCAAATTTCGGAGGTCTGCAGAATTGGCGCAGTGAAGCCGATGGTGATCTTGTCTATTATGTATTTGATATCTTGTGGTATGAGGGTAAAGATTTAAAGAACCTATCTCTTCTCGAAAGAAAAGCCATTTTAAAAACAGTACTTCCGCAAAGCGAACAAATTCTTTTCAGTGAGCATTTTGATACTTCCGGAGCCGACTTTCTTAAGGAGGCGAAAAAGCTAGGCTTGGAAGGGATCATGGCTAAGCGAAAATATAGTAGCTATCACGTGAATAATCGCTCACATGACTGGTTAAAAATTAAAGCCAATAAGCGTCAGGAAGTTGTTATTGGTGGTTATACCCTAAACGATGATTCAAGTAAGTTATTTAGTAGCCTGCTTGTAGGCATATACGAAGAGAAAAAACTCATTTATACCGGAAAGGTTGGTACCGGTTTCAATGCTAAGATGCAAAAAGAAATGATGACATTATTTAAGCCATTGATTATAGAAGAGACACCTTTTACAGAAGAGCCTAATGTCAATAAACCTTCGCGCTTCCGTCCCAATCCACCACACGCATCGGTGACTTGGTTGCGACCTGAACTCGTATGTGAGGTTAGTTTTACGGAAATAACGAATGATGGCGTTATGCGACATCCTTCGTTTGTTGGTATGCGGGAAGATAAAAATCCAAAGAAAATAATGCTCGAAAAGGAAGAGCCAGTACAACAGATTGTTGAAGATAAAACGAATCATATGGTTAAATCGCGTATGGCTGGAGGACGCAAGACTTTGTTAAATCCAACAGAGAAAACCCAAGTAAAAAAAATCAATAAGCAGGAGCTCAAGTTTACCAATCTTGACAAGATTTTTTGGCCAAAGGAAAAGATCACCAAAGGCGACCTTATCAATTATTATTACCAGGTTGCCCCCTTTATCTTACCATACCTAAAAGGTAGGCCGCAAAGCATGAACCGATTCCCAAATGGTATCAATGGAGAGGGGTTCTATTTCAAAGATGTTACCGATACCGCACCGGATTGGGCCGAACTTTATTTATATCAAAGTGAGGCGGATAATCGAGATCGACATTATTTAGTCGGAAAGGATGAGGCAACGTTATTGTATATGGCCAATTTAGGTTGTATCGAAATGAATCCATGGAATAGCACGATAAAAAAACCGGATCATCCAACCTACTGTATCATTGATCTTGATCCAGATAAAAACTCTTTCGATCAGGTGATCGAAGCAGCTCAGGTGACCAAGCAGATCCTGGACAGTATGGGCGTTCCCAGTTATTGCAAGACTAGTGGCTCGACGGGGCTCCACATTTATATCCCTTTGGGAAACAAATACACATATGATCAGGCTAAAGAATTTGCCCGCATCATCGTTACGTTGGTACATGCTGAAATTCCAGCCTATACTAGTCTCGAACGCACGGTACGTGACCGAAAAGGGAAAATGTACCTGGATTTTCTTCAAAATAGACCTCATGCGACCATTGCGTCTGTCTATTCGGTCAGACCCAAACCCGGCGCTACCATATCCATGCCGCTTCACTGGGATGAGGTGAAGAAGGGCTTAAAAATGACCGATTTTACTATTTTTAATGCAATGGAACGGATAACTAGTATGGGTGATATTTTTAAACCCGTATTAGGCAAGGGAATCGATCTCAAGAAGATCATCGGTGCCTATTCTGCGAAATAACCATATTTTCATTAAAGTATATCAGATCGAAAAAGCAAAGGTGTATTGGAAACAGGCCGCCGACCTCGGGAATAATACAAGCGCAAATAACTTTCAGGAACTGGAAACCAAACTAATTAAATAATGATATAAGTCATTCGGAGAAAGTTAACAAAAATCCCATTTTTATCGTTCTCAATATATAAAAATGGGATTTTATTCTGGTGTTATTGGCATCGTTTATTACCTAGCGTATCGTTGTCTATTTCAGAACGGAAAGCACTATTTTAATTGATAGCGCCTTATTGTTCCAGCAGAGCCAATAGTTCCCTTGCAGTCTCTTCCGACGAGCCGGGATTTTGACCGGTGATCAGCTTACCGTCTTTGATCACATGACTGCTCCAATCTGCACCTTTACTGTATTTTCCGCCAAGCTTGACCAGTTCATCCTCAACCAGGAAAGGGACGACGTTTGTCAATTGTACAGCTTCTTCTTCGGAATTGGAAAAGCCTGTCACCCTCTTACCCTGTACCAGTGGACTACCATCGGTATTCTTAACAAATCGAAAAACACCTGGCGCGTGGCATACAGCGGCTACAGGTTTATTGTGTTTCCAGAATGATTCAATCAATGCAATAGAAGTCTTGTCATTTGCAAGGTCCCAGAGCGGGCCATGGCCCCCTGGATAGAAAATTGCGTCGTAATCTTGCTCATCCACCGCTGTTAGGACAATGCTGTTTGCCAGTTTGTTCTGAAGTTCCATATCTGCATCAAAACGTTTTGTTGCTGCTGTCTGAAAATCAGGCATCGCGCTTTTGGGATCAATAGGTGGCTGTCCACCCTTGGGTGAAGCAATTGTGATAGTAACTCCTGCGTCGGCCATAACATAGTAGGGAGCTGCAAACTCTTCCACCCAAAAACCTGTTTTAGCTCCTGTATCTCCCAGTTGGTCATGTGAAGTCAAAACGACCAATACCTTTAAGTTCTCTTTTTTCATCTTTAAAAAATTTAATTGTTTAAATGATAACACAAAATAGGGCATAATTCATTAGACCCCTATGTGATGTACATCACATTTTAAAGAATGGTTTGTTTTGGTGATATAGATCACATTATTTACTGTGATAGAGCCGGCTGAGCGTCTCACGGGAAACCCCAAGATAGGCTGCAATCAAATGTTTTGGAACAAGATTGTATAATTCCGGATATTGCAGCATCAATTCCTCATAACGGCTACGGGCATCATTGTTGAGTAGGGATAGAATTCGCTTTTGTAAACCGATATACCCCTTATTCGAACGCCATCGTAAAAATGTCTCCACTTCATGGATTTCCTTGCATACACGTTCACGGTCCTCAGCAAGTAGACAAAGCGTATCTGCATCGCTCACACAATCTAGGTTGACAGTTGCTTTCATATAGTTGTGTAAGGCATTATAATCGGATGCCCACCAAGTTTGTGTGGCAAACTGTAGAATATGCATTTTTTGTTCAGCATTGACAACAAAAGTTTTTAGGCAGCCATTGAGGACAAAATATTCGCATTCCACCGTATCGCCAATATTGATAATCGATTGTTTCTTTTTAAAGGATACCGGTTTGAAAAAAGAAAAGAAATAATCAAATTGTTCATCATCTAAATGGACGGTTTTATTGATATGTTGCCTGAGAATTTCGCGACCGGTCATAGCTTACAGTTATTTAATGGACTAAAATTAAGCAAAATCTCCTAATCTCAGAGCCGTGTATCTTCTTTTGGGAGCGCCTATATATTTTTGATTATTCACTGGATAGGAAGGATGGAATAGCGTCGTAGTATACGTCTTATTACCAAGTTAATACCATTTTCGAAATTAAAAATGAAATAACGCTACTTTTATACTGTACTAATAGGGAGTTAACAGGGAATTACCCCTGCTAAACCCCTGTTAACCCCCTGTTATATCCCCGTAATTACGATGTTACTATCGGATTTGGGATTAATTAGGCTCGAGCTTGTGTACTGGATAAAGAAGATTATGTTGTTTGTCTAAATCAATGTTTAACCGGTTTAGCTGAAGTTGAAAATCTATTTTTTTTACTTTTTATTTTGTTTATACAAAGTTTTTTTCTACTTTAGTGTTGCCCATCACGGGCACTTTTCATAAAATAGGTTAATAATATGGCTAAAACACCCGGAGTACCCCATGCTATCGGGTGTTTTTTTTTGTTAAGATTTTTATTTTCTGTATCCATTCCGTGTAAGTCCTTTTTGTTTTTTAAATAATTTTAAAAGATGACTTTCGTCATTGAGCTGTAATTCATGGACGATTTTTCCGAGGCGCATACTACATATGACGCTGATAAGTTTGACTAACAGCTCATTTACATTTCTAATTTTAACGCCCTTTACAGGATACTGTGAAGGGCGTTAATTTTTTTCATAAGTCTATCTGAAAGTGAAATAGCGAAGTAAAAAAACATAGATGTTTGCTAAGATTAGCGTGGTTTGGCTGAAATATTCGGCTTTTATTTGTTGTTAACGGATGTATTAATAAAATATACCTCTGAAAAACCAAAAAACTAGAAATTATGAAAGAAATTTTAAAAATGCACCTTAGGGTGCTCGGAATTGTCTTCATGTTATTGCTGTCCCATCATGTTTTTTCACAGATTAAGATATCGGGTACGGTCATGGACTCGGAGAAAAAAGTTCCGTTGGCAGGAGTTACAGTTGTTGTTGTAGGGGCACAGGGAAATTCCGCGCTCACTTCCGTACAGACCGATGCTGTGGGTAAATTTACAATTACAGCGAATGAAGGAGTAAACCTAAAAGCAACTATGATCGGTTATAACCCCATAACCGTTGTTGCAAAACGAGGTGTACTTATAGCGATGGTTTCCTCCACTGTCGCATTGGATGAAACTGTGGTGGTCGGTTACACCACACAAAAGAAAGGCCTTCTGGCTGGGTCCGTTGCATCCGTTAAATTTAAGGAAGCGGATATTGAGATCCCCACGACTTCTGTCGGAAATCTATTGGCAGGTAGAATGCCGGGGTTGTATGTCTCCACGCCCAGCGGTGTGCCCGGAGCTCAGCCCAATATCCGCATACGAACTGCTAGTTCATGGAATGCATCTCCCACGCTGTACGTTATTGATGGAAAGGTGACTATTGATGCTGCGGAATTTAATAATTTAAGTCCCAATGAAATCGAAGAAGTGTCTATCTTAAAAGATGCGGCCACTACCGCTGCTTATGGAGCTAGAGCCGGGGCAGGTGTTGTCCTGGTTACGACCAAACGTGGTAAGGCGGGAAAAGTTGCCATAAACTATTCTGTGAATACAGGGCGGGATGTCCGCGGGAAAAACATGGAGTTAACGAGTATCATGGAATGGGGGCAGATTCAAAACAGAATCTGGGGCGAAGCCGGTGGCCCGGCCAATACACCTTGGACAGAAACCGCAAAAGCGTATTTTAAAGACCGGGATTTTGGAGGAGGAAAGGGCTACGGCTTTGATCACTTAAAAGCTGTATATGTAAATCCTTCCATCACCACGCATAACTTAAGTGCATCGGGAGGAACCGATAAACTTCAATATTTTATTGGGGCTTCTTATGTTAATCAGGAGACTTTTATTAAAAACACCAATGAAAAAAAATATAATGTTCGAACCAATATAACGGCTAATCTAACAAAAAACGTTTCGGTTTTTGCAGGGCTGAGCTTAAACAATAATAAATTTAATTCACCCGAAGGGGATTGGACGGGTGACATGTTTCCCAAACTTCTTCTATGGCAACCTTACATGCCTTCTTTTACCGCGACAGGCTTACCTGTAGATTATTTTTGGATATCCAATAAATCCGGTGAGGCTCAGGGGCTATCGGGATATAATAAGTCGGAGGGACTTAAGTCTGTTGTAAACTTAAGCTTAACCTACAAAATGCCATTTTTAGAAGGTTTAAGTGCGAAGGTTGGTTACATCAAAACCTTTAACAATAGCAATCAGAAAATATATTCCCACCCGTTTACGTATTATCAGCTAGCCCAGATAGAACCCGTAGTTTGGGATTTAAATAATATTGTGGGAGAACGTCTCACTTATCATACCCCCGGTATTCAAAAATTAGCTGCCTGGAATCAGGAGGATCAAATAAACTTACAGCTAAACTTTGAAAGGGATTTTGGTCAACATCATGTCAATGCGGCATTGGTGTACGAACGTCAGGAAAGAAGTTATGATGGTATTGATGCGAAGATAAATGGTTTTCCGATCTATATGACTGACCAATGGTGGGCATCCACTGGAGGTTCGGGGGTCGTAGGTGGTACCGCCACAAAAAGTATTAATAATAGCTATGGTTTTCTGCCAACAGTGGGACGTAAATCCTATATCGGACAATTTGCTTATGACTATGCAGACAAATATGTTGCCACCTTTACTTATCGTTATGATGGCTCTGCCAATTTTCCCAAAGATAAACGATGGGGCTTTTTCCCTTCGGTTTCCGCGGCTTGGGTCATCTCTAAGGAAAACTTTTTTAAAAATGTCAATGGAATAGAGTCGCTAAAGGTCAGAGCTTCAGTCGGATTGACCGGAAATGACTTCGTTGCGATAAATCCAAACGGGGCAAAAGATGATGCAAATGCCAAACGCTGGCAATATGAAGACAAGTATGTGACTGGTAACAATGTGATTTTCGGTGAAACGCCCACACTCAATCCGGGTATACAATATGATGTTCTTCCAAATGCAAATATTACCTGGGAGAAATATCTGAATAAAAATTTTGGTGTTGATATCAGTTTCCTGAAACATTTTAATGCGACAGCAGAATATTGGGAAACACGTACCTATGATATTTTAAGCACACGGATCCAATCGACACCACCGACGTTCAGTCGTCCTTTACCTTCAGTCAATTATGGAGAAATGAAAGCGAATGGTATTGATCTTAGTGTAAACTATATGAATAGAACCGGTGATTTAAACTATAATATTGGCCTTAATTTTACATATGGTAATTCTTGGTATACGATACGAGATTTAAATATCACCTATGATTATCAGAATTTAATCGGGAATGGCCGTTCTGCCAATATGATCACTGGATATGAGGTTGACCGTATGCTCAGAAATCAAGCTGATGTAGATGCATTGTTGGCGGCTCATCCGGGCTATAATTTTAAAGGTAACGCACCTAAACCCGGACAATTTGCGTACAAAGATTTTAACGGCGACAATACCATTAATGAGAATGATATCACAGTATTGAATAAGAGCAACAATCCTAAAGTGCTGGGGTTAAACATTAGTGCGGATTGGAAAGGTCTAAGTATCACTGCTAATTTCAATGGTTCGCTCGGTTATAAAAAGTCTTTCAATAATTTAAGTGGTGGTGTAGAGTGGAATCGGATGTGGCGCCCTTGGGCAAATGAATCCTGGAGTCCGGAGAATACCGATGCATGGTTACCTTACCGTTACAGCGCAAACGATGAGGTCGCTCAGGTGAACACGAGTGGCAGTAATTTCTGGCTGGCAGATGCAAGTTTTGTACGCTTGAAGTTTTTGAACATTGCTTATAATCTTCCTCAAAGGTGGTATAAAAAATATGCGAACAACATTCGCTTCTATGTATCGGGATCCAACCTTTTTGTGATCAGCAAATTCAATAAAAAATTCTATGATCCAGAGATGGATGCTGGTACATCTTTCCCTATCGTTAAATCATTTAATGCTGGTGTCAGCTTAACGTTCTAAATTTTAACCTTAAAAGGAAATCAAAATGAAATATCTAAATCAATTTAAAACGGTTCTTTATCTTGTCCTAATTGTTGCTGTGGGCGGTTCATCGTGTACAAAAGGATTGGATTATGAAAATACCGGAGCAATAAATCCAAAAAATGTCTGGACAGATTCTGTTCTGATTAAAGCATATTTAAATGATGTTTATGGTGGCCTTATGCCCGGATGGCAGCTTGGAAGTGGAGTAAATGCGGATGAAGGTATTAATGGCTCGGGGGGGAATTTGGGCAGTTTTCAGCAGGGTATTGTTGACGTGGCAACCAATTTTACCAATTTAGACTATACCTATATCGATAAGGCCAATTATTTTATGGACCAACTGGTAGACGTACCGGAGTCGGTAATCAGTACAACGACAAAAAATAGATTGGTCGGTGAAGCAAAATTTTGGCGCGCATGGAAATACTGGGATATGGTCCGTTCCATAGGCGGCGTCCCTTTAATCTTGCATACACAAAATGGGAGTGACATTAATTCATTGAAGGTGCCCCGGAGTAAAACTTCAGAGTGTATCGCACAGATCATAAAAGATCTGGATGAATCCGCTTCAGTTTTACCGCCCAATTACAGCGGGGTGGATTATGGCAGGATAAACCGTGCCGCGGCATTGGGACTTAAAGCACGGGTCTTGTTATGGTACGCCAGCCCATTATTTAATGCAACAAATGACCAGGCACGCTGGACAAATGCATATAACGCAGCCAAAGCCGCTGTGCAGGCTGCGGATGCTGGAGGATTTGGGCTCTTTGAGAACTATCGGTTGATCTGGTATTCGCGCAATAAAGAACAGATTATGACACGACAATATTATTATCCCGATAGCTACATGAATTTTGCACCGATTAGGCCTATTGCATTTACCAACGGCAGTACAAACAATGATCAGCCGATATTGCCTTTATTGATCGCCTATCCCAAACGTGATGGTAGCCCGATACAGTTTGACCAGGATCAATTGTCTAATCCAGCATATAACAAACAGTTTTTGACGGATTTCTATACGAATCGTGATGACCGGTTCTATGCAACAATTTGGTGTGGTGGTACGGTATACCCAACACCCGATGTGAATGTAATTGGCATGACAGCACCCCGATCACGCACTTATTGGCAAGCCTGGACCTGGAAGGACACGGCAACCCCGAGTACAGTACTTCCTGCTAGGGATAATAGTTTGTTTTCAGGGATTTCTCCACTGATTCAAAATGGCGATGAAAATGGTGTAACTGGATTTTTTCAACGTAAAGGTTTGGATACACTCTTGGATAGAAATGCGCTAGTAGGCGTTGCGGCCAATGCGAAAAGCTGGTTTTCACCAATGCGTTATGCCGAACTGTTGCTAAATCTGGCTGAATCTGCAAATGAGACGGGACGAAGCGGAGAAGCATTAAATGCTTTATATGCCATTCGTAAACGCGCAGGGATTGCTCCGGGAACAGCGACAAATTATGGTGTTACAGCAACTGGGCAGGTAGATATTCGCCAGGCAATTATGAATGAGCGTCAGGTGGAACTTGCTTTTGAGGGATTTAGATATAATGATTTGAGAAGATGGAAACGTTATGATATCTTAAATACGCAAGGTACCAGAAAAGGTTTATTATTGATACTGAATAAAGGCCAGGCACTGCCGGGTAATACCGATAATATTATGAATGCTGCGGTAAGAACCAAGTTTTCTGCTGTTGTCATAGAAAACTTGGATAAAACTGCTTCTGCGAATCAATTTTATAAACTTAGCCTTA
The DNA here is from genome assembly GCF_011064245.1 of Sphingobacterium sp. DR205. Taxonomy (NCBI): domain Bacteria; kingdom Pseudomonadati; phylum Bacteroidota; class Sphingobacteriia; order Sphingobacteriales; family Sphingobacteriaceae; genus Sphingobacterium; species Sphingobacterium sp. DR205. The sequence continues at coordinate 2,089,476 of NZ_CP049333.1, forward strand.
AACATTGGTTTAACTCGTTGAACCCGGCACAGATTTCTATCGAACCAGATCAGCTACCTCAGAACAAAGAGTGGGGCGGAACCTTTGACCCCTTGCAGTAATGAATTGAGCGTAAAAGCATTCTTTTTAATTATCTGCTTGGCTGGACTTTAATATAATAAAGTAATCTTGTCAACAAAAAAGGCTTGTACAAACGATCATGTACAGGCCTTTTTTATGAGCCGTTGGTGATGTTATTTCCGATTTTTCATTCAATCTTACTTTTCTATTTAGGGATATATCCTTTTCAATCGTCTTAACAGAAAATAACGATACTTGATAAAGATAAACCTCATATTATCCATGAAACGCAGAAGTCTATATCCCTGTTTCCTTTTTGTATTTATGTCATTTGCTGGATATGCACAGACAAAACAGGATGATGTAGAGAAAGTGCACTTGATCTTCAAAACTCATCTTGATATTGGATTTACTGAACTCAGTTCGGTCGTCGAGCAACGTTATATCGATGAATTTATTCCGAAAGCCATTGCGGTTTCTGAGGAATTAAGACGTTCAGGAGCCAAAGAACGTTATATCTGGACAACAGGTTCCTGGTTGATTGCTACTTATCTGGCACAGGCGAGTCCGGAAAATAAAGCGAAATTGGAAGCAGCTATCCGTCGTGGTGATATTGTATGGAATGCCATTCCTTACACTGTGGAATCTGAATCACTGAATAAAGCCCTGTTTGGAACAATGCTGCAGTTATCAAAAAAGCTGGATCGTCAATTTGGTAAGCAGACCAAAGCAGCAAAGATGACTGACGTTCCAGGTCACACCAGAGGTATTGTTCCTTTGCTGCAAGAAAATGGAATCGATTTCTTGCAGGTTGGGGTGAATCCGGCGAGCAAGGTTCCCAATGTTCCGGCCTTATGTCGCTGGAAAAGTCCCGACGGCAGTGAGGTGATGTTGATGTACCAAAAGGACTATGGTAGTGATATGATACTACCTGATGGAAAGACCGCTATAGTCATCGCTTTTACTGGGGATAATCATGGCCCACATACGGTACAGCAAGTAAAGGAAATTTATGCATCCATAGGGAAACGTTATCCGAATGCCCAGCTACAAGCTTCTACCCTAAGTGATGTGGCTGAAGCATTAAGGCCCATGAAAAATAAGCTCCCTGAGATGGCGCAAGAAATAGGTGACACCTGGATACATGGCTTCGGAAGCTCGCCTTTGATGATGAACCGTTTTCGGGCATTATCCAGATGTTATGAAAAATGGGTTATAGATGGCCGTATAAATCCGGCCAGTGAAACTGCTATTCACTTTGCTATTAATCTGGGACTTGTGGCTGAACATACTTGGGGGTTGGATGTGAAAACTCATTTGCAGCACTGGGATAAGTATCGATTTTCAGACTTTACACCAGCTTTAGCTTTACCGGAGTTCAAAAAGATAGAAGCATCTTGGGCCGAAAAGGAAGCCCATATTGAGCGGTCGCTGTCTTATCTTCCCAAAGATTTGCGGATAGAAGCTGAAGCTGTTTTACAGCAACTGGCCGTGGTTTCTAAGCCAGCATCAAAGGGAGTGGATGCATCTCAAAAATTTACCAAGGACGGCTCCTTCCTACTGGATCAAAAAGGTTTTCGTATGAAAATGGGGGAGCTGAGCTACCAGAGTTTTTCGACTAAGGAATTTGAACGTTTTATGGATTCCTATGTTACTCAAAAAGTGGACTGGGCTATTCGGGACTTTGGAAAACCGGGGCTGACTCCCGATATGTCCGAAAGTCGTACTTTGGTGGCATCGCTCCAAAAATCTGTCTATGATAAAGTAAAAAATAAAATAAATAATCGATTGATCTTAAGTTCTGTAGGTGGAATCGAACAGCAAGTTCTTCCTTCACAAATTTATAGTACTTATCTGGTCGATGAAAAAACAAATCATATTCAGTTGAGCTATACCTTGGTGGATAAACCCGCCAATCGGCTGCCAGAAGCATATTGGTTGAGCTTCTATCCAGATGACGTCTTAGATGTACTCGTTGAAAAATTAGGCCAACAGGTTCGTATACTGGATGTTGTGGAAGGTGGTAATCGGCAGATGCATGGATTGGATCGTTATGTCGAAATTGTTACTACAGCGGGGAAAATACGTATTCGAAGCGAAGATGCACTGTTGGTTGCTATTGGTGATCGTGATCTGCTCAATTATTCAACGCGCCAACCAGATATTAATGGCGGCTTACATTTTTGCCTATTTAATAATGTTTGGGGAACAAATTTTAGGATGTGGTTTGGTGGAACGGTAACTTACCGATTTGATCTTGAATTGATACCGCGGAAAGCAAAATAAAAAACCTAGAAGTTGACTGCAAAATAACAAGCGAGCGATTGTAAACAAATAGCATATTGCGATAGACAATCGGGGGCTAGAAAAAGCGAAGGAGCGAGCTCATAACCTCAGTTAAATAAACACGAATAAATAGTTGTTTACATACAAATAATAGATTATATGAAAAATATTACGTTTCTGGTTGTCCTATTGATCTCTGGTGTGGGATTTCCTGTATTGGCACAGGAGATAAAAACGAATTTAACACAAATACGCTTTGACCAACAAGGTTACTATAAGTCGATCAAAATAGATGGTAAGGAACTTCTTGAGGCCGGTAAATATCCGATCGTGTCGGTGTATAAAGATCAAAAAATCATACAACCAAAGGGGCTTAAGGTTAACGGGGATCGTTTTTCTTTGATGATGGAAGACGGTCAGGCCGTCGAACTGAAAGTTGGTCAGCATAAGGAAGCAATCACCTATGAGGTCTTAAAATTATCACCAGATTATAAGTTGCTGGTGTTTGGCCCTTTAAAAATTAAACTTCACGAGGTTGTAGGCGAAGTAGTGGGCGTCGCTCAAGGTGAAGACCTGGCTTTTGGTATGCAATCTTTACATGTTAAAACCGTTGCTGGCATTCCCGAAGATTATATTGGGAATTATAGTACAACTTTTGGTTACAAGGGAGCAAATAGTGATCTATCTGTTGCTAGTATTTCTTATGGACATTTTGCTGCTGTCGATGCTGGAAATGGAACTATATTTCAGTTGTCTTCCAAAAATCGGAGTGGGAGGGAATTTCAACAGGTGAAAGGGTTGAACAATATGATGACCTTGCCTGTTGAAGGTTCGGATGGATTAATCATTGGGGCTAAAGTGGCACTCTTTGGTGATAAACGCAACCAGATATTAACGCGGATCGGAAGAGTGGAGGTAGAGCAGGGCTTACCCCATCCGATGATCGCAGGGGAATGGGGCAAGGTGTCACGGGAGGCAATGCGATCTTATTTGATTACAAATTTTTCGGCGGCGAACCTGGACTTTGCGCTGGAAAAAACGAAACTCGCGGGATTTAAAAATATATACCATCCTGATCCCTTTCTTAATTGGGGACATTTCGAGTGGCGCAAAGAATTGAGTACAGAAGCTGATGTTGGCATGAAAAAATTGGTCGATAGGGCTGCACAGCGGGGAATCGATATTGGAATTCATACGTTGTCTAACTTTACGACAACGAATGATCCTTATGTTACACCAGTCCCCAGCAAGCATCTACTCAAACAGGGCGAATTGAAACTCATTGCGGCATTGGACGATAATCAGCAACAGATTATTGTTCAGAATAGTCAGCTTTTTTCTCTACCACTTTCACTTAATACGATACAGATTGGGGACGAATTGATTACCTATGGTAAGGTTGAGCAGAAAGGCGAACAATGGGTATTGACCAATTGTGTGCGGGGAGCTTTTGGTACCCAAAAAGCAAGCCATGGGATAGAGAAAAGTGTCTATAAATTATGGGATTATCCCTATAAGACTTTATTTCCGGATTTAACGCTTCAGGACGAATATGCCAAAAGACTGACCGCAATTTTCAATAAAACCGGTGTGAAACAGATTTCATTTGATGGTCTGGAGGGCTGCATGTATACCGGACAGGATTATTATGCATCGGGCAAATTTGTGTCGGATTTCTATCGGGGACTGGACAATAAAATGGATATCATCAATGACGCCAGTCGCCTCGACCATTATTTATGGCATGTCCATACCCGGATGAATTGGGGTGAGCCCTGGGGAGAAGAAATGCGTATGGGTCAGGTCGAAAACCGGATCAAGAACCAAGCTTATTTTTATCGGAACTTGTTCCCACGAATGTTGGGTTGGTTTTTGGTGCGGCTAGCGGATAGAAAGTTTGAAGCCACCTCTTTGGAAGATCTGGAATGGGCACTGTCTGAATCTGCAGGGTTTGATGCAGGCTATGCAATGAGTATCGATATGAAGACTCTACAGCAGCATGGACAGATCGATCAGCTATTGGAAAGCATGAAGAATTGGGATCAACTGCGACTTGCCGATGTTTTTACAGCTGAACAAAAATTGCGATTGAAGGATCCAAATACCGAATGGCATTTGGAAAAGATCAATGATACCCAATTTATGCTGTATCCATTATTTGTGTCCAAAAGATTTCATTGTGACCTCTCTTCGATGCAACCTGGACAACCGGGTGGAGCAGATTGGTCATGGGAGTCGCCAGAGGAAAGCACATTCGCTTTGCGAATTAAAGTGGAGGGCGATGGTGTGATCGAAAACCCTTCTATTAAAACTGAGAAAGGGATTGTCAAAATCCTGGGTAAACTAGAAAAGGATCAATACATCTTATTAGATCACAAGGGAAAAGCAACTTTGACGGATAAGAATTATCGTTTAATAGCTGCTTTATCTGTAGAGGGAACAGCCTCCTTGCCGAAAGGTGGTTCCGCAGTAGCATTTTCTTGTGACAACACAGGAGATGAAAAACCAGAGGTTATCATTAGATACAATACACGTATGAAAGGTGAATCATTGAATTTAGTTAAAAAGTAGGGGCTTGAATGCAAATAAGGTATAGGTGAGGGAAGGATTTTAAATGGCCAATATGAAAATTGATTTTGAAATGATCGTTTAGTTTGCTAAGATTGTGAGATAACCGACAAATTTCATTCGCAGCATGCGTAGATCTACCATTCCCGATAATGCTAAAGAAACTGTTCAACTGGACTTCTCAGCACTCTATCACGATTACTGGGAAAGCCTATTCAAACAAATCATGCGCATTCTTCTCGATGAGGATGAAGCTGCTGACGTAGTGCAACAAACTTTTTTGGATCTTCTTGAAATGAAAGAAAAGATTCCCGAAATCAAATCGGTCAAATCTTTTCTTTTTATCATGGGAAGGAACTTAGCTTTTAAAAAGCTGAGAAGAAAACTTGTAAGCGATACTTATCGTGAGTTTTATGCCAGTCAATATAAAGAAGCGTCTTCCTTGATTGAAGAATGGATTGTATTTAAAGAATTGGATGATCTGATCGAGAAAGAAATCGAGAAGCTACCCAATAAAATGAAAGAAATCTTTATTCTCAGCCGTCATTTCGAAATGTCTCATCTGGAGATCGCAAAAAAATTAAATATATCTGACAAAACGGTTAAAAAGCAGATTAGTAATGCATTGAAGATTATTCGTCTCAAGGTGGACAAAGAATACCAGCCTCTTCTTTTGGCTGTTTTATTGACAGATCTACTTTTTTAATTTTTTTCCTACTACCTAAAGCAAGTTCAAGGCTCTTTTCTATATAGACCTAAAAAATCTGACAGGAAAGATTATGAATAAAGATGAACAAATTAAAAAAGTTCTATCGGACTATGCGGCTGGACGTCTGTCTGTAAGAGAAACAAAAAAACTAGAGCACTTAATTCTAAAACATCCTCCGGGCGAACCTTGGGGTTGGAAAGATGGCGCCCACAGGGATTCCATGAAGGAGCGGATCAAAGCGGGGATTGAAGCGCAAGAGAAGACAAAAGCAAGAGTAAGGTGGATTAATATCCGTGTTGCAGTAACGATAGCGGCGGCGTTGGTTTGTTTCTTTATCTTCTTTTATCTTTATTTAACTCCGAACGCAGGTGGTACGTTTTATCCCGTTGCCCAAGCAAGAACCTATACGAGCGATAAAGTCTTAATGATTTTACCGAATGGAAAACAAATACAGTTACAGGATACGGCCTCTTTTGTGCATTTGAAGAATAATTTGGGATTGGAAGGCATAAATTCTCTTGCTTTAGAAAATAATATAACCTTGAAAGTTCCAGCTCAAAAACAGTTTAAGTTAACCCTAGAGGATGGAACGAACGTATGGCTGAATGCGGGATCTACCTTAGAATTTCCCATGACACTTGATAAACAGGCAACAAGAAAAGTGGTACTCGATGGCGAAGGTTACTTCGAAGTGGCTTCAGACAAGAAACATCCATTTCTTGTACTTGTCGGAGGAACGGAGGTCAAAGTCACGGGAACAAAATTCAATGTACATGCTTTCGATGGAGATCAGGTCGTCAAGACCTCGCTGATTGAAGGGATCGTAACTTTCTGTATGGATCATAAGGAGTACAAACTGGCTCCTGGTGTTGAGGTCCTCGCCGATACCAAAAGCAAAAAATTAACCCCTCAATCATTTGATCCCGATAAGCTACTGTCATGGAAAGAAGGGTATTTCGTATTTGATAGCATGGAACTTGTGGATATTATGAAGGCTGTATCTCGTTGGTATAATATATCTGTGGTTGCAAAGGCACCGATCAAGAATAAAAAAATAGGCGGAACATTTCCTAAAAATGTCCCATTGGTAGATTTTTTGAAAGATTTGACGCTCCTCAGTGGGGTTGAGTTTAAAATAAATGGAAAGGAGGTGCAGATTATAAACTAATACAATTCCCTATTTCGTAAATCGATCAGATGATGTAGAATTCATGCGTGAATATTCCCTTTATTATACGGATTGTGACGATTTTAAAGTTTTAAAAACCAATTAATTATTATTAATAACTAAATCAAATGAATAAAAAATATAGGACATATTTCAATCGGTATGACTGTGCTTTAAAGTATCTCAATAAAACCAAGGTCACCGTACTTACCATGCTGTTAATGAGCAGCCAGGTAAATGCTAATGTTTTTGGACAACGGGTTAGCCTTACGACAAAAACGGCCTCATTGAAGGAAGTCTTTGCTAAAATTAGCAGACAATCAGGTTATCACTTTTTGTATTTAGAAGAAGACCTGAGGGTAAGTGGAAATAAGATCTCATTAAAGTTGGAGAACGTTTCTTTAAAACAAGCACTTGACAAAGTGTTGGTGGAGAACGGATTGACTTATATGATTCGCGATAATAGAATTATTGTTGAAAGGCTAAATCGTTCTGTAGTAAAGTCTGACAATGAAACTGTCAAAATTCAGAAACGGATAGTCAAGGGGACGGTTTCTGATGATAAGGGAAATAAACTGTCTGGTGTCACTGTAAAGGTCCTTCATGGTACGGCAACAGCCACAAATGAAAAAGGGGAATTTGAAATTCAAGCCAAAGAGGGGGATAAAATTCAGTTTGATTTGATCGGTTATGGCCAATACGTAACGACCATAGACAATCGTAATGTATATCATGTAACCTTATCGGAGAAAATAGGGGATCTACAAGAGGTTGTTGTTGTTGGTTATGGAACACAGCGGAAAGTGAACTTAACTGGTGCTGTAGCGACAATTTCTCCAAAACAATTGGAAAATAGACCTATTAGTTCCCTGTCTGCGGGACTTCAAGGTTTGGTTCCCGGAATGACAATTACGCAGGGAAGTGGTCAACCGGGAAAAGACAATGGTACAATTCGCGTTCGTGGGGTCGGGACATTGAATAATTCCAATCCGATGGTATTAGTCGATGGAATTGAATCATCAATGGAAAATGTCGATCCCAATGATGTTGAATCGATATCTGTATTAAAGGATGCTGCTTCGGCATCCATCTATGGTTCAAAGGCAGCGAATGGCGTAATCCTTGTCACGACAAAAAGAGGGAAAGAAGGAAAAACAACGATAAACTATAGCAATTTCTTCGGAAAACAAAATGCGACAAATATGGCGGAACGCCTGAACTCATGGGAATATGCCGAATTGTACAATGAAGGACTGCGACTAGATGGAAAGAAGGAGCGTTTTACAGCAGAAGATATCAAGGCTTTTAAAGATGGAAGCGACCCGTATAAATATCCGAATACAAATTGGCACGATTTACTTTTGAAGGGATCGGGTTTTCAGCACCAGCATAATCTCAATATTTCTGGTGGTGCAGAGAAAGTGCGCTATATGGGAAGTGTAGGCTACCAGGGCCAAGATGGCATTATTAAGTTGACTTCAAAAAAGCAATTTAATGCCCGTACAAATTTAGATATGACGCCAGTGAAAAATCTGGATATCGCTTTGTCAATGTACCTATCTAATCGCAAACTTCAAGAGCCTACCAATCCCTATGTTGGTGGTATGGGCCAATACTTTCGCCTAGCCAATCAGATGGCGCCATGGATTCCTTACAAAGATGCAAATGGCGATTATGGCACAATCAGTGACGGAAATCCAATTGCGTGGATGGAGCAAGGCGCAACCACTGATGAGGTGCAACGCCGCTTTAATGCGATTGGTAGTGTACAATATAAATTTATGGATGGCCTGTCTTTGAAAGCACTGGGATCTTATAGACCGTCAACAGATGATTCTCATGAATTTAGAAAAGACATTTGGTATAATTCCTCGAAATATCAAGGGCCAAATAAGTTATTCGAGAAAACAACGATATCGACCATGTATACCGGTGATATTACCTTAAATTTTGACCGTACATTTTCAAACCATCACATCGGTGCATTGGCTGGTTATCATGCCGAGCAATATGATTACAAATATGGAGAGCTATATCGCCAGAATTTTCCAAATAATGACTTAACCGATATTGATGCCGGCGATACTAATGGACAAACCAATAAAGGTGATACGAAACATCTGAATATGCTCTCCTATTTTGGTCGTATTAATTACGATTATAAAGGCATTTATCTTTTCGAAGCGAATGTTCGCAGAGATGCGTCGAGTCGTTTCTCCGAAGGTTATCGTTGGGGTACATTTCCATCCTTCTCAGCAGGTTGGCGACTTTCTGAGGAATCGTTTATGGAATTTGCAAAATCGACCTTTAGCAATATCAAAATCAGGGGATCTTGGGGTCGTTTGGGGAATCAGAGCGCTTTAGAATATTATCCTTCAATTCCTGTAATCGGTTTGGGCAGGGATTATTCCTATCCGTTTAATAACGTGATTTATCCCGGAGCAACACTAAAAAAGGCTAATAAACGCAGCATCACTTGGGAAAAGACGCGTACTTGGGATCTAGGATTGGATCTTGGTATCGGAACCAATTTGACCCTTACATTAGATTATTACGACCGTTTAACAACGGATATCCTCATGGAGGTTTTGGCCCCTGCGACCTATGGGCTAAAGGGATATGTCGATAATGTTGGCCGTATGCAAAATAAAGGTTTTGAGGCTATTGCGACCTACCGTAAACGCTTGGGAGCAGTTGATTTTAGTGCAACAGCGAATTTCTCTTATAACAAAAACCGTATTCTTGACCTTGGTGGAGATTCTTACCTTTTGGACGGAAGTTGGAAAATCAAGCAAGTCGGAGCACCCATCAATTCTTTTTATGGATACCACACAGCGGGACTATTCCAGAGTACAGAAGATATTCAAAACTGGGCACAATATAAAATGGCAAACAACAAAGTGCTACCCGGTGACCTGCGCTACGTTGATCGCAATGGAGATAAGAATGTAACTGCTGATGACCGTACAATATTAGGTTCCACTGACCCGAAATATACTTTTGGATTAAACCTCAGTGCAGCATACCATGGTTTTGATATTCAGGCATTTTTCCAAGGCGCATCGGGCGTGTACGGTTATGTTGAATCATCAGGGATAGGTGAGTTCAGTGGCGATACAGGAAGCCCCTTACGTTTTTGGCTTGACCGTTGGACCCCTGACAATCCAACAAGTACAATCCCGCGTATTCAGAATAATAATGGAATAAGTAGCCCCAATCGAATTGTTTCAGATTACTGGGTCCAAAATGCAAAGTATGTACGATTGAAAAATCTGCAACTTGGCTATACTTTCCCTGATGCCTGGGCAAACCGAATAGGAGCATCAAAGGTCAAGTTATTTTATAGTGGACAGAATTTATTGACAGTAACCAAATTCTTGAAGGGTTATGATCCTGAAATGCCTGCTGGATCTGGTTCGTATTATCCTCAGGTAAAGGTAAATACTGTCGGAATGAATATTACATTTTAGTTGAGAGGGTTTATACAAATGAAAAAGATATATTTATTAATTATGCTGGCAACAGCTAGTTTACAGTCATGCTCGGATTTCTTGGACAAGTTTCCTGGCGATGCATTGACACCCGAGACATTTTGGAAAACAGAAGCGGATGCCAAACTTGCTTTAGTAGGCTGTTATCGGGGCTGGGAATCGGAAGAAATTTTGTATCGCGATTGTGCATCCGACAACGCTTATAGTTTCCACAAGCACGAGGGATGGCAAGTGATCGGAAATGGCGGCATGAGTTCTGCCGATCCTGGTTCGGAATTGTATGATTACACAACGATTAATCGTTGCAATGATTTTTTGGAACATATTGATGCGATCAATTTTAAGGATACAAACTTGAAGGAGCGTTACAAGGCTGAAGTCCGTTTCCTCCGGGCTTATCGCTATTTCTTGTTGACAAACAATTATGGTGATGTACCACTTACAACAAAAACATTTGCGACTATCGAAGAAGCAAGATTGACACGTACGCCAAAGGCGGAAGTAGAAAAATTTATTCTAGAGGAATTGAAAGCCGTTGCTGCGGTCCTTCCCGAAAAATATAGTTCTGCCGAAGTTGGACATATTACGAAAGGAGCCGCTTTGGCCATTCGTATGCGCTTTAATCTTTATTTGGGTAACTATGAGGCTGCTTTGACTGATGCTACGGCGATCAAAGCATCGAATGTATACCAATTGTTTCCAACATACGATGGAACCTTTCAATTGGCAAATGTGAACAACAAAGAAGTTATCCTCGATGTACAGTATAAAGCAAATGATCTAGAGAACTGGCTTATCGCAGCTTTGTTCCCTAATGGCGACGGAGGCTGGTCGTCGATTGTACCTATCAAGGCTTTGGTCGACGCCTATGAGATGAAAGATGGTAGCACGGTCGAAGAAGCAAAATTAACCGGTGGATACGATAGCAGATATCCGTTTCTCAATAGAGATCCGCGTTTGAAGATGTCTGTTCTTTATCCAGGACAGGATTGGAATGGACGTGTCTTTGACCCGTTGGCGAAAAATATCAATGAGGACGGAAAAGAAGTAAGTAATCCCGATTATTTTAATGGTGCTAATAATGCATCAAAAACAGGGTTTTCTTTCAAAAAGTATACGGCACCGATTTCACAATATGATGATCCTTGGAATACAAGTATGAATTTAATTGTGAGCAGATATGCGGAGGTTTTATTGACCATTGCGGAAGCTAAGATCGAATTGGGTAGGCTAGATGAGGAAATGTACCAAAGTTTAGATATGGTTCGGGAGCGTGCTGGTATGCCTAAAGTGAACCGTATTAAATATGCTTCAAAAGAAAAATTAAGAGAATTGGTACGTCGTGAACGTCGCGTAGAATTAGCTTTTGAAGGTTTGAGAAGACCGGACATCATCCGTTGGGATATCGCTAAAAATGTATTGAATGGAAAGGCCGAGGGCAGTTGGATGGGCGTTGTTAACGCAAACGAACCTAATGAGGATAAACGATTGACACAAATTGGGGAACCAATTTCAGTGGAGACTCGACAATTTCAACCGTTCAATAAATACTTGCCGATCAGTCAGCAACAGATCGATCTCAATAAAAACCTGACACAAACTCCTGGGTACAACTAAGTTTAAAAACAAAGTTTTACATCGGTAAAAAGATGTAAAACTTTGTTAAATTGCTTACTATCAATTTTAAGCCGGACTTAGACTTAAAGAATCTGAATGATGATAATTCAAATAACCAAACGGTGGAGGCACATTTGTGTAGCCGAGCATAAACACTGATAATAATTTGTAAATGAAAGTATATTTATGGGGCTGTCTAATGTTGGTCTCTGGGATGCAATTGAAGGCACAGCATCAAGATCATGTGCTATGGTACCGTGAACCTGCGAAAATTTGGGAAGAAGCTCTTCCCGTTGGAAATGGACGTTTAGGAGCCATGGTATATGGCGACTGGAATAAGGAGAATATTCAGGTCAATGAAGAGAGCCTATGGGCTGGAACCAAAGTGGATGCCAATGCGGATGCAGCAAGTAAGATACCTGAAATTCAACGCCTCCTTGTTGCCGGAAAGATAGAAGAGGCTGCTGCTTTGTCTGAAAAAGAGCTTAAAAGCAATCCCCTGCGCATACGGTCTTATCAATCATTCGGAAATTTCCGAATTGATTTTGGAACCGAAGGGTTTTGGCGGGAAGGTGTTACCAACTATCGTCGCGAGCTTGATCTACAGACAGGTTTGGCTACTGTGAGCTATGCTATTGACGGTGTAAAGTATACCCGGGAAGTATTTGCATCAGCACCCGATAACATGATTGTGATTCGTTTATCCGCAGACAGGCCTGGTAAGCTGACCTTCCGGTTTTCCTATTCGCGGGAGCAGGATGCTGTTGCTACGCCTTTGTCTGACCATGAACTGAAGATTCAGGGACAGGTGGTGGATCTGCCCATGGAAGATGGTGGTGAAGTGGGAGCACATATGAAATTTGCCGGCGTAGTCCGCGGAAGCCACAAAGGTGGAAGTATGATAACTAATGCAAATTCATTTTTTGTTAAGGATGCGGATGAAGTCGTTTTTTACTTTACGGCAGCAACCGATTATGATGTGTCAAAATTGAACTTTGATCATCGTATTGATCCTTTTGTACGCTGTCGTGCACTATTGGATCAGGCTCAAAAAAAGAACTATGAACAGATTCTTTCCAGACATATTGCCGATCATCGTCAATTTTTTGACCGTGTGGTCTTCAATATAGGACAACCCTCGGATTTACCAACAGACCAACGGCTGAAAAAAGTAAAAGAAGGGGGGCGGGATCTTTCTTTGATCAGTCTTTATTTTCAGTATGGACGCTATCTGTTGATGGGTTCTTCACGTAGTCCAGGTGTGCTTCCGGCCAATTTACAGGGGATTTGGAACAAGGATATGAATGCCGCTTGGAGTTCGGATTTTCATACGAATATCAATATCCAGATGAACTACTGGCCTGCAGAAGTCTGCAACCTCTCGGAGACAGTAGTTCCTTTCTCAAATTTGATAAGCGCCTTGCGCGAACCGGGGCGAATAACTGCACGGAAGACTTATAACTCCTCGGGCTGGACGATGAACCACCTGACAGATCCATTTGGACGTACAGCAATTGCCGATGGTGTGGGCTGGGGTACATTCCCTATCGCTGCTGCATGGCTGGTACTTCATCAATGGGACCATTATTTATTTACCAACGATAAGGCTTACCTAAAAAAAGAAGCTTATCCTTCAATGAAAGAAGCCGCTGAATTTATTTTGGGCTATCTTGTCGAAGATCATAAGGGGTATCTGGTCACTGCACCTTCAAATTCCCCGGAGAATAGGTATCGAATGGCTGACGGAAAAGAATTTCAGCTAACTTATGGTGCGACCATGGATATACAGATCATCCGAGAATTGTTTGAGGCCTGCTTAGCCGCAGGTACTGTGGTCGGCGAGGAGCCTGATTTTGCAAAAAATCTGAAACGTGTATTAGGAAAATTACCGCCTGTGCGCATCAGTCCGAGGCATCAGACGATTCAAGAATGGATAGAAGATTATGAAGAGGTGGAGCCAGGCCATCGTCATATGTCCCATCTTTTTGGACTTTATCCGGGTAAGTCAATTACTCTAGATAAAAAAGAGTTGTTTGACGCTGCTCGGAAAACGATTGCCCGTCGTCGGTTTTACAATGAAAATGAAAGTAACCGGAACGGTTCTTACACAGGATGGAGTAGAGCATGGATGATTAATTTTTATGCGCGACTTCTTGATGGTGAAGAAGCTGGTAAAAATGTGCAGGCATTGCTCGCCAAAACAACATTGAATAATTTATTCAATACACATCCTCCTTTTCAGATTGACGGAAATTTTGGCGGTACTGCGGGAATTGCTGAGATATTGATCCAAAGTCATAATCAAGAAGTTCATTTGCTTCCTGCACTGCCTTCGTTTTGGCCGGATGGAGAAATCCGTGGCTTGCGGGCGCGCCAAGGTTTGACGGTTGATCTGAAGTGGAGTCAGGGCAATTTGATTTCAGCGACCTTAACTGCAGAAGAGGATACAACAGTCAAATTGCGGTACAAGGATCATATTAAAAAAGTAAAACTAGGTCGTAAGAAGCCATTAATTCTAAATCGTTTATAAGCCATTGGATACTTGGTAATGACGTGCTTTAAAAAAGAAAATAGCGCTGTTAAAACCATCCAATGCCAATGGAATTAAGAATAAACTCATATGGCTATTCCATATGAGCGTTGAAAGAGACGTATTATATTACAGATGAATATATTCAAGTTATTTTTTAGGAGGAAGTATGGCGCTTTATTTATAGGTCATATACTCTCCTGCTGCATTATTTTTTGTACTTCGATCGTACTTGCACAAGATGGTGATAACGCACGACCGATCAAGAAATTTGCCTATCCGGAGCGGGTCCGTTATGATGGATCCTGTATGACCATCGAAGGGAAGGATGTCTATATTTATAGTGCTGCCTTCCATTACTTCCGTTGCCCAGAAGATTTGTGGCGTGATCGATTTAAAAAAATTAAAGAGGCTGGATTCAATACAGTAGAAACCTATGTGCCATGGAATTGGCATGAACGTCATATTCCAAGGGATATGCAAGATCAATCCAAATTTGATTTTTCCGATCTCAGAAGATGGCTTCGTATGGCGCAGGAAGAGTTTGGTTTCTATACAATTGTTCGTCCAGGCCCTTTTATTTGTGCCGAATTTTCTGGCGGCGGATATCCGAGATGGTTGGCCAAATATCGTCCCGAGAATTTAGAGGGATTTTGGTTGCGTGGAAATGATGAGCAGCATATTGCCTGGTCCAAGCATTGGTTTGATGCTGTCTGCAAGGAATTGAAAGATGAGCAGATTACACATAAAGAGAAGGGGAAAAAAGGGATTATCATGATCCAGATCGAAAATGAATATGATGCACACTGGACAGCCGGAAAAGATAAAGTGTTGAAGGTCCTGAATGAATCGGTCAAGAAAAGTGGAATGGATATTCCAGTTTTTACTTGTCTGACAAATGAAACAAGGGGGAGCAAAGATCCTGAATTATCGCAGGTCTTCGATTGCGATAATTACTATGTGAATGGGCCATCGGACGCACCGAGCTGTGCGTATCGCATGATGGATCTGCGCAAAAAGCAACCTGATGCTCCGGGATTTGTGACTGAACTACAAGGCGGATGGTTTTCGCTGGTCACGGGAAGGTTGAGCGAAGAACATTATTCCGATGACAGACATTTTAAAGCAATTGGTTTAATGACAATGTTGGGGGGTGGAACCGGAATCAATTACTACATGTTTTTTGGAGGGACGCATTTAGATGGCTGGGGAGCACGTGGCATGACCACAAGTTATGATTATAATGCAGCGATTCGTGAGAACGGCGCAATTGGTCCTAAATACCTTGCTGCTAAAGAAATCGGTGCATTCATCCAAAAATTTGAATCCAAACTAGTCCGCACGGAAGGGGGGCCTTGTGAATTGGAAGGCGCACCAAAATCATTATTTGGAGGAGTGAGAGTGGCTAGTGATGGTACTAAATTTATCTTTTTGCATAACACAGACCCCAAGCAAGCTATTAAAGGAAGAGTTACCTTATTACCCAATAGCACCAATCTGGTCAAAGAACCTATCTATAATGTGAACCAACATGGTGAGAAAGTACTGATTAAAACAGATGATCAACTGGCTAATCAAGTTTTGAAAATGGATAAGATCGAGGTGGAGTATGATCTGGAAGGTTTGGAATCAAAGATTTTGGTGGTCTCAGCAGGACAGTCGACGGCTAAGGGGGATTGGTGGCCCAAGAAAGCTGAAGCAATCCAACGGCCAGCAAAAGCACCTACAGGAATTCGTATCCGTACTGCTCGTAAGGCTGATGATCCTACTGGACAGGCTGATTGGAACAGGATTCCACAATTGATCAGTCTTCCGGATATGGATATCAATGATTTTAGATACAGTCTTTACTGTAGTCATGTGGTCTTGACAGCAAAGCAAGCGGAACGCGAGCATTACTTATTGTTCAATATGTATACACGGGATATTGTATCGGTGCTTGTTAATGGAAAGCCCGCCAAGCGGCTTTTTCCGGATCGTGCCGATGCGCAAAGCTGGACCACGCGAAATGCTTTTGAACGAATTCGCGCAGACGAATACGACAACCGCTTTGATGTTGCCGGCTTATTGAAAGCTGGAGAAAATGAAATTGTTGTGGCCTATGAAAACCTCGGTCATGCACACGGTTATATGCCAATGGAGGAATTGGCCGGGATCCGTAAGGCAGGACTTTCGTTAAGCGAGACAGCACTTACACATCCTTTGGAATGGGAGTTTTCGACAGATCTTGCCGGTGTACAGCAAGGATGGAACTTACCCGATTTTAATGATACAAGCTGGCGGACAGTTTCTTTGGATACAAAGAATGAGATTCCACGCAAAGGAAATCAGGTGCAGCCCAAAGGTAAACAGGACGGCCTTGTTACCTGGTACCGTGTTGAATTTAATTTGGACAAACTCCCCAAGAACCTATGGTTGCCCTGGATGGCTAAGGTTAATGCTTCGGGCAATGGCTATATGTGGCTCAATGGACACAACATCGGACGCCATTGGGAGGCAGGACCTCAGCGCGAATTTTTTCTTCCGGAATGTTGGCTGAATTTTGGTTCGAAGAAGAATGTGCTAACTTTTGCGCTGAGACAAACAGAAAACGGGGCACTTTTGCATGCGTTGGAGATATTGCCTTACCCTAATACTGCTGAAGTAAGAAAAAATAAATAATCAATACTTGTGAGGAATGAATAAGCTTTTAAGAAAATTAGCTGTCGCGCTTTTTCTATTGTTGGGACTCTTTTTCAAGAGTTTCGGAAAAAAGCCTACAAGCCGCATTGAATATCAACTGAATACAAATTGGGCTTTTTATCGTGGTGATTTTAAAGGCGGAGAAGCTAAAGGCCTAGATGACTCCAAATGGATTCCAGCTGTATTGCCACACGTGATGCAGCTCGAAAAGAAACATAATGGTGGCGATGCTATCTATGATGGGATAGGCTGGTATCGTCGTTATTTTAAACTGACGGACAAATTTCTAGGTAAGAAGGTCTTTATAAAATTTGAGGGTGTAATGAACAGCTGTGAGGTGTTTGTCAATGGTAAAAGCGTTGGTAAGCACCGTGGTGGATATGTTGGTTTTACGTTGGATATTACGGATCAGCTCCATTTTGATCAGACAAATAACGTGATTGCTGTTCGAGTGTCGGCTGAGTACGATCCCCTGACGCCTCCAGGTAAACCGCAGGATAGACTTGACTTCTATTATTATAGCGGCATCTATCGAGATGCTAAATTGATTGTTTCCGATCCTTTGCGTATTACCGATGAACTAGAACCGGATGCGACCCAAAATTCGGGTGTATTTGTACATTATCCAAAGGTGGATAAAAGCAACGCCACGGTCGCTGTAAATACTGAATTGAAAAATGATGATAAAGTGGCTAAGAAGGGTTATCTCTTAACACTACTGAAAGATGTTAAAGGTAAAGTTGTGGGTCAGCAGCGCGTATCATTTGAGCTGAAACCGCAAGAACGTCGACGGATATACCAACAGCTGGAAGTCAAAAATCCGCAATTGTGGCATCCCTATCGTCCTATCTGCTATAACTTGGAAAATCAGGTGTACCTAGCCGATGGGGTCGAAGTGGATCGCCGTACCGAGCAAATTGGTATCCGCCGGATTCGGTATACCAAAGATGGCGGGTTCTTTATTAATGGCGAGCATCTTTATATGGTTGGAGCCAATCGGCATCAAGCCTATCCCTATGTGGGTGATGCAGCATCTAATTCTGTACAGGAACGGGAAGTCATCGATATGAAACGTGGCGGATACAATGCTGTTCGAGCGGCTCATTATCCACATGACCCTGCTTTTTTGGAAGCTTGTGACCGCCACGGTCTCTTGGTTGTGGCGTGTGTACCGGGATGGCAATATTTTAATAAGACTCCCGAATTTACGGACCGTTTGGAATCCATAACGCGGAGTATGATTCGTCGCGACCGAAACCGACCTTCTGTCGTCCTTTGGGAAACAGCATTAAATGAAACCAGCTATCCCTTGTCAGTAGTCAAGCGTATTGCCGAAGCGGCGCATGCAGAATACCCTGGAGATCAGTTTTATACTGCTGGTGATTATTTTAGTCATGAGGATACAGAGCCCTATTATGATGTCTTTTACAAGCAGGTCTCCAAATACCCCAAGGATGGAAATGTGATGGGTAATTATTTGGAGGACCAAATAGCGATTAAACCTTTATTAACCCGGGAATGGGGCGATGGTGTGGGGGAAAAGCCAAGGGTGAGCATGACCGAAAATGAATATGAGCAAATGAGGCAGGGACGTAGTCGCTTGCATCAACTGAATGGAAATGGCTATTTCGATTGGTGTATGTTGGATGCAAACCCACGTATGGGGGGACACTTTATGTGGAGTTATAATGATTATACCCGTGGAGCCGAGGAAGAGACTATGTATTCCGGTGTGGTCGATGTAAACCGATACCCTAAGTTTGCTTATTACATGATGCAAAGTATGCGTCCTTATCAGCTGGATCAAAAGGGGATTTTTAAAGGCCCCATGGTATTTATTGCGTCCTATAATTCGCAGGAAAAACTGAAGACGTCAAGCACAGAAATCACAGTTTATTCAAATTGTGAAGCTGTCGAACTCTATAGAAATGGAAAATTTATTGCGCTGCAAACCCGTAGTGAACGGGCCAAGGTCTACCCGTATATTGTGGAAAAGGGCGGAAGTCCGAGCTTTGTTTTTGATGCGGGCGGATATAAAGCCGGTGAACTGAAGGCGCTCGCCTATGTAAAGGGGAAAGTGGTTGCACAACATGCTGTCCATACGGCTGGCGCAGCTCATCATATTGAAGTCCTGATACCGGAATATGGCATTCGGCCAGTTGCGGATGGGTCAGATATGATTCCGGTGTATTTTAAAATCTGTGATAAACAGGGCAATCTGCTGCATGATGCACAGACAGAGATCCGTATTCAGGTTGCAGGTGAAGGACACTTAATTGGGGATGGTTCGGCGCGTATTGCAGTGAATCCACAGGTCGTTGAAGGCGGTATTGGATTTGCTTTTGTGCGTACCAGCAAAAAAAGCGGGACAATTCATATCAGCGCATCAGCAGCAGGCTTGGAAAGCGGAAGCAAAGTGGTCCGCTCGACCTCATCTGTATCCAGAGAATTCCCCGATGGTGACCATCCTGTTTTTTGCGGAAATGAGGAAGATCAAGCGGTTATTAAGCCCACGAAATGGGATAAAAAGCTATTGGCTAGGCCAAAGGTGAAATTCAAAAAGGTGATGGCAACGTCGTCGCATCCGGATTTTCCAATTGCCCATATCACCGACGGCGATGACTATTCTTGGTGGATTGCGGATCAAGATAAATTTCCTCAAGTTGTTACCTTGGAACTCAATCAGCCGACAAAGGTAATTGGTAGTCGCATACGTTTGCAGAAAGATAGCTCGAAATACCGCTATAAAGTAGAAGGATCACTCGATGGAAAGACCTGGGAGGAGCTTTATGAAAAAGAATGTACGGGTTGGGATTTCAAACCGGTAAAACTGGATAAGATGATTCAATTTATACGGGTCAGTATCTTGGAAGTTTCTGAGGGAAGAGCAGGTTTGGCGGAAATAACTCTATTTCAATAATAAATAATAAGGAATTAAAATGAAGATGAATACGATTATAATGAAATACTACCGTAAGTCAGCCACGAAATTGGGACTTGTTTTGGTATTGACGCTATCACTTTTTGGTCATGTATCAGGACAACAGGTTTGGAGCCCAGACAATGGCAATGGAACCTTTACGAATCCCTTGCTTTGGGGCGATTGGCCTGATCCCGATGTTATCCGTGTTGGTGATGACTTTTATATGATCTCGACGAGCATGCACTATGTACCCGGGGCGCCGATTGTGAAGTCGAAAGACTTGGTCAATTGGGAAATGGTGGGCTATGCCTTGGATCGCTATGAAGAAGATCCCCGTTATAATATGGAAGGGGGCACGTTGTACTTGAATGGTTCATGGGCAGCAACCTTGAAGCACCACAATGGAAAATTCTACGCTGGATTCTGTACACCATATGGTTGGGGACGGGAAAAAGGAAATTTTTCAATCTGTGAAGCAGATAAACCTGAAGGTCCCTGGAAGCGGACAATCTTTCCCGAATATCTCTATGATCCGGGACTGTTCTTCGACGATAATGGTAAGGTTTATGTCGTGCATGGCCAGGGTACATTATATCTAACAGAATTAAATGCAGATGTTAAATCTGTGAAGAGCGATAAAGTTAAGATCTGGCAGGGGAGTTTCAAGAATGCCAATGAACTTGGGGGACATTTTGGAATGGAGGGTGCTCACATGTACAAAATCAACGGCAAGTATTATATAACTTGTCCAGCGGGAGGAACACAGGGCTGGCAGATCTGTTTGCGCTCTGATAATATTTATGGCCCTTATGAGCATAAATTGATTCTCAATGATAATAGTTCCTATCCTGATAACGGTCTGCACCAAGGGGGAATGGTGCAATTGAAAAATGGGGACTGGTGGTTTATTATCATGCAAGATCGCGGTGCCATAGGTCGGGTTCCTCATCTATTGCCTGTCAAATGGGAAGATGGATGGCCGATGCTCGGAACAGGAAACAAAGACGTAATTACTTACAAGAAACCGAACGTTGGAAAGTCCTATCCGATAAAAACTCCAGCGACGACGGATGAATTCAATGGAAGTAAACTGGGCTTACAATGGCAATGGAACCATAACCCTGACAATAGTAAATGGTCACTTCGAGAACGCAAAGGCTATATGCGTTTACATGCTTCACGCGCAGATTCTTTAAAAACGGCCCGCAATACTTTGACTCAACGTGTGCAGGGACCGAGTTCGGAGGGTACCGTTGAAATTGATCTGAAAGGACTGAAAAATGGAAATATTGCTGGTTTTGGGATTTTTGAATTTCCTTATGCTTTCGTTGCGGTAGAACAGACCGATGGCAAACGTAGAATCATCATGAGCAATGACGATAAGATTATTGAGAGCAAAGAAGATTTTCGAGGGGACAAACTTTGGGTGAGGGCGCGTGTGACCGATCGGGGGTTCATTGCGAGGTTTTATTACAGTACAGATGGAGAAAACTTTTATGTTATTGGCAACGATCTAAATATGCAGCTGGGCCTGCCTTGGACAGCAAACCGTTTTGCATTGTTCAATTACAGCAAAACTGCTGCCGGAGTGGACGGCTATGCTGACTTTAACTGGTTTAGATTCACTAATAAGTAAAAGAAGATTATACATGTGACCGATTCAAAAAGCTTAGTATCCAGTAAGGGTGCTGAGCTTTTTTTATTTACCCGAGGATGTTTAGTATAACTATTCTGATACAGTATTGCCAATGACCGTGATTTTAGGTAAGTTTAGGAATATGGTAAAAAAAGCTACTGTAGAGCACTTCCTTAAGAAATATGTTTATTATTGACAAGCAAACCCTGGCAGACTTAAATGTTACGAACAGTCAATGTAGAGATTTGTTTGATCTGTTCGATTGTACGATTACATTGGGCGGACGCGATATGCTGTATTCCTATTTTCTCGAGCCTCTTTCAGCTAAATTTGAAATATTGGATAGGCAATGGATTATCCGTTTTATGCAAGATGTAGATATCACGGATATTTTGGACAAGTATATGATGCAGGACCTGGAACAATATTTATCTTTACCACTGGAACCGTATTCGCCAACCAAAACCTCCTATTATTTAGAGCTTGTCACCGCAAATTTTCTTTCGGCGGATTTTAAGAAACGTGATTTATTAATTAGACGCTCTATTCATGAAATAGCTAAAATAATAGACTATCTCAACGTATTTCTTGGCGCTGTTAACTCCCAATATCCTACCAGAAGTGTTATTGTCGATTATTGTAATAAAATTGATCGCGTATTGGAAGATATTGATCTGGGAGAGTTTGAAAAATTGCTTGAAAATAAACTTTCACTGGAACTGATGATTAAATACGATTATCTTTTTAGGAATATCAAACGGAATGCGATACGTGAAGTCTTTACTGTTTTGTATCAGCTGGACGCTTTGTATGGTGTGGCACAATGTACCAAAGGAAAGCATCTTGTATTTCCCGGAATAGAGGATCATGACCCAGGTTCGGATATGATTCGGATCAGGGGTGGATATAATCTCTTTTTGGAAAATCCGGTCAAGAATGATATTGAAATAAAAAGCAGTGGTAACTTATGGTACCTTACTGGCGCGAATATGACGGGCAAATCGACATTATTAAAAACAATAGGTACCTGCGTGTATCTGGCACATCTAGGGTTTCCGGTTCCCGCAGACGCGATGGAAACTGTGCTCTTTGATGGCATATCGGCGACAATAAATTTAGGGGATGATATCAGTGCCGGTGCCAGCCATTTTTTTAATGAGGTACTTCGAGTAAAACACTTAGCTGAATTACTGGCAGAGGGCAAAAAAATGTTTGTGCTGATGGATGAGCTATTTAAGGGGACAAATCATAATGATGCCAGTGAGGCGACGTTAGAACTCATCAGCTGCCTCCGCGGATTTGACAATAGTATATTCTTGCTGTCGTCTCATATCACCGAAATTTCTTCTTCTCTGAAGGGAAAAGGCGCAGTAATGAAACATTTGGGAGTGAAACTGGACAAACATAAAGGGCTTATCTTTACCTATGAACTTTCAGACGGTGTGGCTGAAGATAAGCTGGGCATGTGGCTTTTGCAGAGAGAATGTGTATTTGAAATTTTATGGAAAGCCAAATCACGCCAGTGATCGCAATAGTTTAGGTTTCATTTTTCTCAAGAAGCATACCAGGGCTGCGCTGATTCTGTACGTTTTATACAAAGAGTTATTCTTTAGAAAAAAATCAAACTTATAATAATTAAGGTTATTTTATTTACTCTTTTGGTTCCGCTGATTTCTATTTACATGCGAAAAAGATAAATGATCATGAAAGTAAGATGCTGCAAAGAAAACACCGATAATAGTCAAATTTGACGTGGTTGAAGTGTGGACATATTTGAAACTTTACAGATATGAATGGAACAATTTGTTGAGCAGGGAGAAATAAAGCTCCATTGCAATGAAAGCAAAAGTTTTCGACATTTCTAAACTTTGTAATGAAACAGATAGCAGACAATTTTGATCAATTATTTAAAGCGTATCACTACCGGTCGTTTTTATTTGCAAAATCTTTTGTTCATATCGATGCAGTTGCCGAAGATATCACTGCTGATGCACTTATGATAACATGGATACGAATGCAAGAGGAAAATTTACTTTCTCCAAAAAGTTTTTTGTTAAAAGTGATCAAAAATAAAGCGCTGGATTATTTGAAGCATCAGCGAATTCATAGGCAATTGATAGAACCTATGGATAACTGGGACGAGCGGGAACAGCAACTGTGGATTGACAACTTAAACGAGGTAAATGAGGGACAAATTTTCCTGAAAGAAATTAAGGAAATAACACAGAAAACCCTGGATACGATGCCTATGAAGACGAGAGAGATTTTTGAATTGAGCCGTTTAAGTTGTGCTAGTGGTAAAGAAATCGCTCAACAATTGGGGATTTCACTAAAAGGGGTGGAGTACCATATAACCAAAGCGCTTAAAGTATTGACTGTTAGTTTAAAAGAATATATGGTGGCTTCTTAGTACTTTAGATGCTGAAATTTTGATTGAATAGCATGTATGACCGCGGAATAGATAAGATCGTATTAGGGACAGCTGCATTGGGCGGTGCTTGGGGAATTGTGAATATAGAAGAGTCTATAAAAGTAATACTTAACGCTTTGTCACTTGGTATTACTGCATTGGATACTGCTCCTGCTTATGGGGATGCAGAAAACCTTGTTGGTCGAGTACTGAAACAATGGAAGGGTGTGAAGCCTGAAATTAGTACAAAAGTGGGGCGGTTAAAAGGTCATAGTGCTATAGAGGCAGAATATGATTATTCGGCAGCAGGGATGGAAAGAAGTTTGGAAAACAGTTTAAAGTGCCTTGGTATCCCTCAGGTCGATGTTCTTTTTTTACATGAACCTGCCGTCGTCCCGGAAGAAATGGCTGCGGGAGTGGTAAGGCAATTGTTACACTTTAAAGAGCAAGGCTTAGCAAAGCGCATAGGACTGGGTGGTAACTTACCAAGATGGTTTACCCCTTTTTTAGAAGACGGGCAATTTGATGTGCTCATGGAATTTAACCGATTGAATGCTTGTAACCTGGAAGCACTTGACAGCACAATTCCGATATGCGAACAGTACAAAAAAGAGTATTATGCTGCAAGTCCGTTAAATATGGGCTTATTGGGGTGCAATTTTCAGCAATTTTCCCAGTCGGTTCCAGATTGGCTGGATCCCGGAACGGTGAAACAGGCCAGTCGGATAAATTCAATCGCCGAACGGCGAGGTATAGAGTTGGATATATTGGCCTTGCGATTCCTAAACTCCATACCGGCATCCTTTAAAATAGTGATAGGAGCAGCAAATCAACATCAGCTGAATAATTCCCTAAATGCAATTAACCGAGGCAGGCTGCCTGCCGCTATTTATAACGAAGTACTTCAAACGTTTAATGAGAATAGATGAACAGAATAGATCAGGAGACTTTTAATATCCAAAAAATTAGTATTCGAGTTTTAGAACCTGTAGCAACAATAACTCCTTTTCAGGATGCAACAATGGGTCCTTTTCCAAGCTTTGGGCTTTCAATCATTCGTATTGAAGATATAGAGGGCAACGTTGGTGAAGCGCCTGTTTATAACAGTTATACAAATATTTTAGAAACCTGCCTGTTTCCGATATTATTTCATTGTGAGGGAATGTCTTATCTGGATTTTTTTCCAAAGCTATATTGGTCTATTCGAAATGAAGGATTTAAAGGTGCTGCCTCGGCTTTATTAGGGCAGGTTGATATGGCCTTACATGATCTGGCAGCCAGACGTCGTGGTATACCACTGTATCGTTATATCGGCGGAGAACGCAACCGCGTAAAGATCTATGGCAGTGGTGGCGGAACCAATTACACGCTACAAGAGCTGGAAAATGAGGTCGCCCTATTTTTGGACGCTGGAGTAGATTGTTATAAGATGAAAATCGGGAAGGATTTTGGAACAAATATGACTGCCGATATCGAGCGGGTAAAACATGTGCGAAAATTGGCTGGCGACCGGATGCAAGTCGCTGTGGATGCCAATCAGATCTGGTCTTCAGCAGACGTATTTAGATTTATCGATGCCATCGGCGAAGAAGAACTATGTTGGCTCGAAGAACCCGTACATTCCGCTGCATACGATCAGATTGAGGAACTCTGTAAACGTACTGTCGTTATGGTGGCGTATGGTGAATCAGAGCGAACATCCAAGATCTTCCCGATGCTGGCCAATTGTGGGGTCAAACATTTACAGCCCGTACCGACCCAGTTTGGTGGAATAAAAGAGTGGATGGAGGTTAGGGATTTATGTGCTGACCGTAATTTGCAGCTTTCTTCCGGTGGGTATTCCTTATATTCGAGCTTTTTAATGACTACAGCAAGTGAAACTAGTACGATCGAGTACTTGTATTCCCTGATGTATGGCTTGGAAAAATATTTTTTAATTCGCCCAATATTGGAAAATGGATATTTTCATTTACCAGAATCGGAAGGATTGCCTGTGAGAATCAATTGGGACTATTGTTTCAAGGAAAATAAAATTGTAAGAGAACAGGTTTGGTTAAAACAGGATGTACCGGGATACAATCCACTTGTTAGCATGTAGTACGATAAAAGTAGAATATAATGAGCTTAACATTTAATAGTATTGATTATTTAGTTTTAGTATTATATGCGGTAGCTCTGTTTTATATCGGTTTTCGTTTCAGCAAAAAAGAAAAAAACCAGCAGGATATATTTTTAGGCGGCCGATCGCTGAAGTGGTGGCAGATAGGTTTCTCTATTTTTGGAGCGAATGCTGGCCCCACGATGTTGATCGGATTTGCGAGTATCGGATTTTCCCATGGTATTGTAGGCAGTAATTTCGAATTGTTGGCCTGGATTTTCCTGATGTTGCTGGCCATGGTTTTCTTACCCTATTATTTAAAGACCAAAATAAGCACAATCCCGCAGTTTCTCCTGCTCCGTTTTGGCAAAAGATCCTATAATTTTTTGATCGTATATAGCTTGATTTCCATATTGGTGGTATGGCTAGGTAGTGCTTTGTACGCTGGCGGCTTGCTTATTTCGGGGGTTTTTGGCTGTCGGTTGTTTCCGGCAATAGTCGTCATTGCTGTTGTGGCAACTAGTTTTACGGCGATTGGTGGGTTGAAGGCGGTTGTTCGCACAGGCATTTTTCAGTCCGTCATCATTATCGTCTCTTCTATTATCTTGACCTTCCTCGGCTTTCAAAAGATAGGTTCTATGGATACATTGATGAGTCAGACGCCGGAATCGTATTGGAAATTGTTTTTACCTGCAACTAACCCTGAATATTCTTGGATAGGCATTGTGCTGGGGTATCCCGTCGTGGCGATCTATTATTGGTGTGCTGATCAGACTATTGTGCAAAAGGTGCTAGCTGCTAAAGATTTAAAAGAAGGGCAATACGGAGCATTGTTTATCGGAGCACTTAAGATTATTATGCCGATCATATTTATTTTACCGGGGATCATGTGCTTTGTATTGTTTAGAGACACCGCGGCTGATAACGCATATATTACAATGATTAAACAATTAATGCCACATGGTCTATTGGGGTTGAGTATTGCAGCATTGATCGCTTCGTTGGTGGATACGGTATCTTCAAGCTTAAATTCATTCTGTACGGTATTTACGCTGGATGTGGTTCAACAGTTTAAAATGTTGAACACTGGCCAGCAAAGACGTATGGGCAGGTGGGTAACAGTGCTGGTTGGATTAGCCGGTATAGGAATCGCGATGTTATTTTCTTATTCTGGAAAAAGCTTTTTTGATCTGACTCAAGGTTTGGTGTCTATTCTGGCTCCACCCCTGGCGGTCGTCTTTCTCTGGGGAGTTATCTGGCGAGGTATCAATGGTATTGCTGCCGAAGTTGTACTTTATGGAGGCGGTTTGGCTTGCCTGCTTTTGGGTATCTGCCATGTGTTAAATTATCCCTATCAGGGCTATTGGCCACATTTTTTAATGCTTTCTTTTTATATTTTTGTGGTTTTGAGCGTAGTCATCGTCACTGTCTCCCTTTTGACTAGATCGACGGGAAATTCGGAAGTACCGACTTTGTTTGACCGAAAAGAAGGTGAGATGAAACAGCAGCCTAGAGCTGTCTGGTTGACTTGGCTGGGGCTGGCGATCGTGATGATCATGATTTATATTTATTTTAATTGATACTAGCAGTGGATTGGTCGCTCATACAATTTAATTATATCTTCCAATTTTGCTGATGGAATAAACACATTTGAAATGAGAATTCTTATTTATCTATTGCTGCTGTTTAGTTCAGCGCTATTTATCAATTGTAAAGGGGGAAATGCCGGTTCCCAACAGCCAAACGATGAAGAACATGTGTTCGTTGTAAGTATTGTTGACAATGCAGCGGAATTAAAGGAATACTTGTCCTATCATGAGCGGGTGTGGCCCGAAGTTGAAGCTGGATTTAGAAAAGCAGGTTATCAACGAATCGCCCTTTATCGTTTCGATAAGTTAATTGTAATGACAGTGAGGGTACCTGCGGGCTCAGATTTGGGAAAGATGGGGGAAATCGCCGAATCCTACAGCCCAAAATGTGCTGAGTGGAATGCACTGATGAATACATACCAGCAAGGCGTTCATGGGACAGCCAAAGGACAGAAATGGGCGGAAACAACGCTTTTTTATGAATTTAAAAGTAAATAGCTTCCGATGTTCGATATTGCTTTAAAAATTCACGTGGCGAACTGCCCTTGACATCTTTAAAATGCTTATTGAAATTTGAAATATTGTTGTACCCGCTTTTGTAGCAGGTCTCAGTAATATTATACTTGCCTTCCATCAATAATTTGGCGGCATGACCGATGCGTATTTCTTTAATAAAATCCACTAAAGTCCGATTGGTTTGCATCTTAAAGAAGCGACAAAACGCGGATGCGGACATGGGGAGTATGGATGCCACATCATTTAAAGTGATGTCTTCCCTAAAATGCTTGAATATGTAGTCAAAGACTTTGTTAATCCGGTTGGCATCACTTGAATTTTCAATAATGTTGAAAGACGGTGAAGACAAAGTTTTATAAGATCGCGATAAGGCTAATTTGTCCAAAAGCTGTAACATTAATACAGCGCGCGACAAGCCCGTCGCGTTCAACATATCTTGGAGAATTTCTTTGGATTGTCTGACAATAGGACCAGAAAATAATACCCCTTTAGCAGCATTGATAAACAATTGGTTGAGGAGAATAGTCTCCGGCTTAGTGAGGAAGTCCTTTCCTAGAAAATCAGGGTAGAAATGGATAATTGTGGCGCTAGCAGGTTTGTTTGCATCAATCGTATTGTAGTATTGCCAACAATGTGGCAAATAACTACCCAATAGCAACAGTTCATCCCCTTCGAAGTCTTCGATATGATCACCAATAAATCGCTTTCCCATACAATTTTCCAAGAGTGTAATCTCAAAATTTACGTGCGACTTTAACGAAGTGTATTTTTTGATCTCCAGTTCTTCACTGCGGACAGTAAAGGATTGATCCGGCGGAAAGGTGAAATTTTCATAAATATGCTGCATCATAATAAAGGCCTTAAATTGGTTTAAAAATCATTGTATTATAGCAACCGGTTGCATCGTCTCATTAAAGGTAGAGAAAATTTTTGTTAATTTATAGCATTTATAAAGCGTATATTTCAAATTTAATGTGCAAAATAACATAATAAAAGAGCAATTTATTGGTGGTTCAGCTTTTGCATTATTACGAAATTTACACCTAGCGATAACAGCGTATATAATATAAATAACCAAGTTCAAGACGGCGCATTCATTCCGTGAATAAGGAAGTGGAGATCAAAAATACGAGGAAATTAAACTAGCATACAACAATGCTCTCTATGGGAATTAGCGCTTTTTTAAAATTCTCGGAAATGATTAATATAAACCTATTGTCCCTGATAAATAATATGTAAGGTTGGAAAATAGATAAGAGAAATTGCAATTTGAAAAGTATGCCTCAGCATAATAAGCGAATCTATAAATGAAGAATAAACGCGATATAATATTAAAGATAATTGGGAGCCTTTTGCTTTGCGTAAACACTTTCAACAGTTTTTCTCAAGACTGGTTACCTAAGCACCAGAACAATAAGGTGACTTTCCGCTTGTTGGACTGTGGTTACAACGGTGCAAAGTTGGAACAAAGCTCTGTTATTGGTGCAGGGTCAGACAAATGGAAGGTGAAACAGGAGGTTTTAAGAAAGAAAGGAAGCAATGCTGTGACCTATCGCTTTACTTTTAAGGCAAAAAAAGCGATGAAAGATGCGGGCGTAGCAGTGGCTTTCGATGTGTATGATTGGTCGAGTGACAATTTTGTTATGATACCTGCTGTCGTCTATAATGGCAATAGACAGCGAATTGTTAATCGCGAATATGCGACTGGTCTTGATAAAACAGATTATTTTAGAAAAGATCTGGCATTGACATCAAATCCAATTCCCCAGCTTTCCCCCGAATTTGGTGCTAAATCCCAATTGGAAGTCAATATTAGCAATACAAGTACACCGTTAATGGCATATCTCGATAGAAAGAAAAAAAAGGGAGTTTTCCTTTTTACTGATCAGGGGATAACCTGGAAGAATGAGTTGAAAGACCATGCATTAATTATTGAAGAAAGTCCGAATCGTAGCATCGCTACTTTTGTGGTAAGTGCCCCGGGAGTACGATCACGTAAACCTGAATTTATTGGCTTCAGTGATAGTCCGGATCGTGGAATAGCTGTTGCTGAGGGAGACGAGTTGGAAATTCGGGTCACAAGGATGGAATTTCAGGCAGAAAATGTCACTAATCTATATGGACGTTTTATGCAAGAGCGAAAATTGCATTTTCGCGAAGCTGCTCCTCGCAATTTAATGCCTATGAGCGAGGTGTTATCCCGGATGGCAGAAAATATTGATGAACGTTATTATGCAAAGGACGGAGTGGGGTTTTATTGTCCTGAGAATGCGGATTGGATGTCCTATGGTTGGGTTGGCGGATTGATCAATACCTATCCCATGCTTGCATTGGGGGATATGATGCATTTTAGCCGGGTGAGCAATACATTCAATTTTGCGCTATCACAAGGTCGTGGAGCTAGTGGTTATTATTATGATGTGCTTGGTGCCGATGGGGAAGTGATTTATCGGGATGGCGCAAAATTAAATCCCGGCATTGGGCTGACGCGTAAAAATGCTGATGTATTATTCTGGATGGTGAAGCAATTTATGTTATTGAAAAAGCAGGGGAAGTCTTCTTTGATTGCTGAAAAATGGGAAAATTCAATCCGACAATTAGCCGATGCCTT
Source organism: Sphingobacterium sp. DR205 (assembly GCF_011064245.1). Lineage (NCBI taxonomy): Bacteria > Pseudomonadati > Bacteroidota > Sphingobacteriia > Sphingobacteriales > Sphingobacteriaceae > Sphingobacterium > Sphingobacterium sp. DR205. The sequence continues at coordinate 2,120,370 of NZ_CP049333.1, forward strand.
TGTGAAAACTTGGCAGGAGGAGGGAACTTGGGGTAATTATCTGGCCATTGAATCGGGTAAGATTGCGGCATATAACACCACTGGCGGTGCCATGGCAGTCGGTGGACTGGCATTAGCCGCATCCTATTTCCAAAATGACCATTACATGGCTGTGGCAAAGGAAGCGGCAAAAAAATATTATGGCGAATTTGCGTTGGTCGGCTTTACTTCGGGCGCCTGTGGCGATATTCTTCAAAATGCGGATTCGGAAACGGCTATTGCGTTGACAACTTCCTTGATGACACTTTTTGAACAGACGGGAGATCATATATATTTGGAACAGACAAAAAATCTAGCAAATTATACGGCTTCGTGGACGGTCTCTTTTCCGTATCAGCTACCAGAAAATACAGCTTTGGCAAAACTGGGAGCTAATCTTACAGGCGCCGTATGGGCCAGTACGCAGAATAAGCATGGTGCTCCGGGCTTCTGTACACAGTCGGGGGATGTCTTATTTAAACTTTTTCGGGAGACAGGTGTAAAGCTGTATGCCGACCTGATCCGTGATGTTATCCACGCGCATGCGGAAGGTATACAACCAAATGGAAAGATTACCGAACGTTTGACCTATTGTGATGCCGATAGCCGCGGATCACGTGGGGATGGCGGCAAAACAGGTTGGAATGAAACCAATGGTGCACTGATGGCACTGGAAATTCCGGGGCTTTATGTCCGTAAGGACAAAGGAACGGCTTATGTCTTTGATCACATCATTGTGAAAGAGATAAAGAGAACAAATCAAGGCTTGTCTTTGTCATTGTACAACCCAACAACCTATGACGCGAATGTCTCGCTGCTAATAGAGGATGCAGCGCAAGCTGCTAAACCTTTGGGCGAAAATGCATTTTTGGACTGGAATAAAAAGATTAAAATCAAGGCAGGAACCACCGTATCGGTCGTGCTATAAATAAAGCCATGAGGAGATAAGATGTTAAAAATAAAGCAAATGAATTTTTTAAAAACTAGCTTACGATGCGTTGGGCTAACGGTGGGATTGACAATTTTGTCAACTATGGGCTATAGCCAAACAACATTAAAGACCAATTATTTTAAAATTGTGATTGACCAAAAAGGTTATATCACCAGCATGCAGAATATTACAAAGAAACCGAGTCGAGAGTTTAGTCCGGTGGACAAACCTTCACCCTTAATGGTACTTTATAACGCAAAAAAACGGTTATACAATTATCCGGAGCAGGCCAGTTATTCTGCGAATGATAAGATCATGACTCTACGTTATTCAAATGGTTCTACAGCCCGGGTCAGCATATTGCCACAAGCGAAGTATTTCAAAATGAAATTGCTTTCATTGACCAATTCACAAGAAATTGAGGCGATTCAGTGGGGTTCCTACCATACAAATATCACTAATTTATTGGGCGAGATTATCGGTGTGAGTAGGGATACCAGTGAATCCGTTAATTATGCAATCGGGATGCTGGCGTTAAATGATAATACTTTGGGCGGAACAGCGGATATTCAGGGGGATGCAGCACCATTCCAATATATTATCCATTCACCGGATCCTTCACGGTTTCCTTTGCCAAATGATTTGCATGAAGGACAGGTGTTTACCCTTGGGGGCAACGGTATCAGTGATGTGGCTTTTTATGCTCATAAAGAACCTTATTATCGGATTATGTATGGAAATGCGGCCGAAGTGGACAAAAATGGACGGATTTCAATCTCCTACCAGTCCAGGGATCGCAGGAGTCCACGTGAAGTTTATTATTCGTTGATTCCGAATATGCCATCCAACAGACCAAATCACTTGCAGGTACAGCCTATTCCCGGCGTAGATTTTATTGGATCTTCGATTGCTTTTTGGGGCAGTCCCGACAGTACGGCCCTAATGGATGTTGTGCAGGATATTGTACGCAAAGAGGGGTTGCCCTATCCTATGGTAAATGGCAAGTGGGTGAAAGATCCTGCCGCCTATGTACCGGATGTACTGACCGAAGGTGGTCGTTACGATAATATGATCAGTTATGCGGACCGTTTGGGATTTAAAGCAATCAGCTTATACGATCAAGGATTTCTACGTCCGGACCGTGGGAATGATGGATATATTGATGGTAAAAATTTTGAGCATAAACCGTTGAAATTTTCAGACGGGAGCGCACTATCGCATAAAGAATTTGCACAACTGGCAGCCAAACACAATATTGTGATCGGTCGTACACCGATCACAAACGCCTTGGCTCCCGGAACAAAAGATGCAAGTCCCGTTCCGAGTGACAGTATTTGGTACCAGCAAAAGCGTCTGCTGGCCAAAGCAATTAATGCGACGGATACCCTGATCTATGTGGATGACCCAACTCATCTGGAAGAAATCGGTAGCTGGGAAGGACATGTTAAAAGCTTAAACATTATTAAAATTGGGAAGGAACTTATTCATTATTTGGGGGTGAGTGAGAGCAAACCATATAGATTATTGAATGTGACACGTGGTTATTGGGGTTCCAAAGCGACGTTCCATCAGCAACTTGATACCCTGTATAAGTTGCAGGTAACAATTGACTATGGTTATGACGGGTTAATTCCAAATATACAGTTGCAGGATAAAATAGCTGAATACTATGCGGATGTCTGTGCGATCAATGGCCTGAGGTATTACGATTTTGACGGTCAGGAATTTTTATTTAACAACGGTCATGGCTATTATTCAGCGAAACGTTTTTTCCGTAAGATGTTCGAGCGGGCAAAACAGCGGGGCTTAGCGGATATCCGTTTTACCGGGGCGACTTTGTCGGAAGGATCATGGCACTACCAAAGCATATGGAATGTAGGCGGAGGGAAGAATTTGTATGATGCCCAGACACGGGAATGGGGAAGTGCGACAAGCCAGGGAAAGGATTTGCGCGATGTTTGTTATGCTAATTTTTTTCCTGTGGGAATGGGTGGAAACTTCCCAATTACTGAAAAATCGACTGTTGAAGAATACGAACATATTCAGGCGATGTCTGTGGGTACGGGATCAACGTATAGCTTGAAGTTGAATCAACAGCAAGTGGAAAGTTGTCCACAGAAGGATGCAATTTTTAATGCCTTACGTACCTGGGAGAATGCACGCGCAGCAAATGCCTTTCCGAGTTGGGTGAAAAAGAATTTGGTGGATCCGAGCCAAAGTTTTAGACTGGAGGAATTGGATAGGGATCATTGGAATCTCTATCGTTTGAATAAAGATGGATCAGGTAAAAAGCTCTTTTCAAAGCTGACACGGGCAAAAGGATATTAAGAGAAAGCCTATACTCGGTTTTTTCTAAACATAAGGTAATGAAATAATTAGATGCTTATGAGTGTAAAATTGTTGATTGTATGTAGCTTCTTATTAGGTTTTGGTTCTTTGCATGCGCAAAAAAAATCCAAATTTAATGAATACCATGTTGCCCTTGTAGGTAAAGATGGGGCGGTTGGTACGAAAGAAAACCCTCTCCGAACGATAATGGCGGCAGCTAAGCTGGCTATGCCGGGCGACACCATCACCGTACATGCGGGGGTATATCGTGAAATTATTGTTCCGCCGCGTGGAGGGCTGTCAGAGGCAAAACGAATTACTTATCGCGCGGCAAAGGGCGAAAAAGTGGTCATCAGGGGATCGGAAGAAATAAAAGGCTGGAAGTTATTGGAAAACGACGTCTGGCAGGTAGAATTGCCGAATTCTTTCTTTGCGGCATTCAATCCTTATCAAGAAGAGATCCGTGGGGACTGGTTTTGGCCTACGCCAAAAGAACGGAAGTACCATCGTGGTGCAGTCTATCTCAACGGGCATTGGTTAATGGAAGCTGAATCCAAGCAAAAGCTCATGGACGATCACTCATCGAAAGGGGGCTGGTGGGCCTCGGTAGACCAAGAAAAAACCTCTATATGGGCTCGGTTTCCACATACTGACCCCAATCAAAATCAGACAGAAATCAATGTGCGACCCCGGGTATTTTATCCGGATCAACCATTTGTTAATTTCATTACTGTGGATGGATTTGTACTGGAGCAGGCAGCCACCAACTGGGCTCCGCCAACAGCGGAGCAAGAGGGGCTTTTAGGGACACACTGGAGCAAGGGTTGGCGTATTGTAAATAATACCATACAGTATTCGAAATGTGTGGGAATTGCATTGGGCAAATATGGCGATAACCACGATAATAAAGATACAGAGTCTGCCGAAGGCTATGTCGGCACAATCAAAAGAGCGCTCGCTTTTGGATGGAACAAGGATAGTATCGGTAGTCACTATGTTGGTAACAATAAGATTGCCTATTGTGAGCAGGCTGGTATTGTCGGGAGCATGGGCTGTTCATTTAGTACAGTTGAACATAACACGATCCATGATATTCATATTGAACGGCTGTTTACAGGGGCGGAAATGGCTGGGATAAAATTTCACGGAGCCGTAGATGTGAGCATCAGAAATAATCGCATTTTCCGGACAAATATGGGACTTTGGTTGGATTGGATGGCTCAAGGAGCACAGATCACGAACAACCTCTTTGATCACAATGATCTTGATGTATTTTTGGAGGTGACGCACGGACCTGCGATATTGGCCAATAACATCATGCTTTCTACAAAAAATCTGTTAATGAATGCGCAGGGAGCCGCATTTGTGCATAATCTTTTTGCTGGAAAAATCGAAGTGGTTGCCTACGATAGCCGATTGACCCCCTATCTTAAACCGCACTCAACAGAGCTTGTTGCGTTAAAAGACAACCCCGGTGGCGACGTACAGTTCATCAATAATATTTTTGCGAAAGGGGCAGATATCAGCGATTATAACAAGGCTTACCTTCCCGTATTTTTAGATGGAAATATTTATTTAAAGGGCAGTATCGGGGTTTCGACCAATAAGATCAATCAACGGATGGGCGAAATTCATGCCAATGCCGAGCAGCAAATGAAATCCTATGTACTGCACGGCGCAGTGGAAAAGAATTTATTTATTGACACCAGTGGAGTAGCTGACGTTAAGATAATGGAAATAAATGGAGAAGTTTATCTGGAATTTCCGTTTTCAAAAAAATGGTTGAAACAAAAGAGAAACTTGGTAACCTCTACATCATTGTTGCCAACAATAATTTCCCGATTACCATTTGAAAATCATACTGGATCAGCACTTCGGATTGATCGTGATTATTTAGGAGAGCCAAGAAAACAATCCAATCCGTTACCGGGACCGTTTGAAAATATTAAAGAAGAGGGTGGAACACAATTGATATGGTCTGAATCAAAAAAGCTAACACGCTAGCCAGTAATTTTCCAGTCTTGGTATTTTCGCACAACGTTGGGGAAGAGAAGGAGTACATCATATTTACGCAAGAGGTTAGAATTTTTATGCCGTTATTATCGTTAAAAATGACGAATCATAAATCATCTAAGACGAATCGTAAGCGGGCGGAAATGGGGGAAAGAAACTCTTTATATTTGCATCAAAAATTGTTGTAGCTGTATCCCATGTGTCAATATTATGGAAATTATTAAAGCATTTATCACTTATTTGGTTACTTACGCCATTACTTATTATGGTATTATGTATTTACTTTCCGATCACTTTTTGGTCAGTACGCTAAATATTGGAATTTCTGCGTTGACTGCGACATCCATTACTGCTTTATTGTCAACCAATCTTTTAAAAAGAAATAAAAATGAAGCATAAAGTTCTATTGTTTGGAATCCGGAAAATAGAAAAAAAGGACGCTTTTTTGTGCAAAAGCGTCCTCTTCTAGATCTAAAAAAATAGTCTCATCTATCTTTTTTCAAATTTATACGACAACGTTGCCATAAAACCGCGCGGTGGAATTGGATTCACACTATAATTTTCGTGGATGTAATAATTAAATGCATTGGTAATATTAGACAGTTTTCCAAGAATACTCCAGTTTTTATAGCCGTATCCAGCAGAAAAGTCAATAGTTGTAAATGGACTGACAGAAATCAGACGATTTACACCATCCCGGATATTTGCTTTCGTATTGTTCCATCCGGCATTGCGTCTTCCGGTATAGAACGAAGAGAATCCTAGTTTGAGTCCCTTCAAGCTGCCATTTTGCAAGGTATAAAATATGGTTCCATTTGCGGTGTGAGGTGTAGACCCGACCTGTCTTTCTTCCTCGGCGTTCCCCATCTCACTAGTCTTTGTATATCTTCTAAAATTATAACTATAACCGGCAATAATATTTAACCCTTCTGTAAGCTGTCCACGTAAATCCAGCTCAACACCGTCCGATGCTGTTTCTCCGGTGAATTCTTTCATCAGCGCATCCTTGATCGTGCCATCTTCTGAAATAATCGCTTGGGCGAATCTATTATTTTTAATTCGATATACGGAAGCATTCGCTGTCAAACGGCCATTCATAAACTCATTTTTTACACCGAATTCATATTGATCGATGATGGAAGGTCCTAATGAACGATATTCACGATCGTATCCAGAGTTAGCCTCGAAGTTGCTTGCATAAGTCACAAATATGCTTGAACTAGAAATCGGTTGGTAAATAAGACCAAATTTAGGAGACCATGCTTTATCAATTTTTGGACCTGCAGGTTTATTTTCAGTCAACGTATGGTTTCCCTGGTTATCTATGATCCTGGACTCCGGAGTTTTTTGATAGGTGTATCTTACTCCTGCTAAAACCTTGAATTTTTCCGATAGTTCAATTAAATCTTGCACAAATACACCTGAACGGTAAATATCTGTTCTCGTGGAATTCTTGAAGAATGCATCTGGGATATCCGTACGTTCTCCTCCCGGTTGATAGATGTTTATGAGGTCATAGACTTTTGTCTTTCCATCTACACCGATTACATTTCCTTTATCGGAAATTGTAAAAGCAAAGTTCTTAACATCGGATTGATCAGCATCAGCACCGACCAATATGGTATGTTTAATTCCTGCAGTATAAAATTTACCGGTCAAATTTACCTGCTGATTCATGGTGATTTCTTTAGATCTCGTTTTATTCAAAGCAATGTTTAAGTCGCCGTTTGCTTGAATCTGCACTCGTTCTGCACCGAAGTAATCTCTATTGTAGGATTGGGCACCCAATGCGATATTTAGCTTCCAATTGTCATTAAATTTGTGATTTAACGCGGTTTGGAAATTAGCCTGCTCGGTATTATTAAAAGCCCAAACTGTATTAAGAAATCTCTTTCTTCCAATAGATTGATCGATTTTACCATCAATGGTGCCGATACCAAAATCAGGCGTATTGTTCGCCTTCATGTAATCTCCGTTTATTTCAATCTCGGTCTTTTCCGAAGCTTTTATGAGTAATGAAGGGTTTACGTAGGTCCGTTTATTTTCGACGACATCACGAAAACTTTTTGCGTTTTCATAAGTTCCTATCAGTCGAAATGCTACAGTATTGGATAATGGTCCATAGACATCAACAGTCGGCTTGTAGAAATCATAGCTCCCAGTTCGGAAACTAACCTCTCCGCCATAGTTGAATTTAGGTTTTTTAGTGACCATATTGATAACTGCTCCGCCGCTTACACCGCCATATAATAGCGCTGCACTACCTTTTAAGATTTCTATGGATTCCAAGGTTGAGGCTTCTATAGATGCACTATTATTTGTTCTGATTCCATTCTTAAAAATATTGTTCGCGCCTAAACTATAACCCCTAGCGTAGAAATTTTCATTGACGCCACCTCGGTTGGCACCTAAGGCAACACCATTTGCATTTTTGAGTGCATCACTTAACCGATTCACCTGTTGGTCGGCAATAACCTGTTCATTGATGATCTGTACACTTTGTGGTAAGTCTTTATCAATAATGCCAGCTTTTCCAACATGGACTGTTTGGTTGTTATGGGAGTTGTATCCAAGTACCTCAACCTGCTCCAACTGGGACTCAGAAATATTCATCGCGATATTAACTGTTGAAGCCTTACCGTCTTTAACCGTCACTTTCTGTTCTGTAATCGCATTTCCTATACTTTTGATCCGAAGGGTATATGTTCCATCCGGAAGATTGGAAAATTGAAAACTGCCATCAGAAGAAGTCGAAGTTGATTTACCTAGTCCCATAATGGTTACTGTTGCTGACTCAATTGGTACGCCGTTTTTCGTTTTTACACGTCCATGTAGCCCTTTACTTTGAGCCGAAACATCCAGATGCATGGCCCCCACCAATCCTAAACTTAAGATAAGCCCCAGAAAAGATCCTTTCATTGTTAATATTGAATTAGTCTAAATTATTTGTCGGCGCAAACATACAATTATTTCCAGTTATTTAGACTGATTTAAAATAAAAAAAATCATTTTTATCTGGCTTGCTGCCGGAGCGATGCAAATGGCTGATAAGCCTGTTGTTGGTCAACTCCCCCTTAATGGTTGTCATAGATCAGCGATCATCTGCAGACATAGGGTATTTACGAATCGTAAATCACAAAGACGGATTGTAAATAGATGGTATACAGGCGAAATAGACTTTATATATTTGAAATAGGAGATCAACACGTTACTGGCAACGGTATAGCTGTTTTTCATTAGGTTAGAAGAAAGCCGTTCGGAATTCCCCGTTTCAGCGGCTTTCGCTTTTTAAGAATTTTCGACTTTGATGATTACTTCTATCTTCTGATGGTGGCACAAGATGCTGTCCCCGTGCTTGTGAAGATGTTTTTTTTATTCATTTGTTATTCTGATTTTTATATAGGTTAGAACAGTATTTTTCTATATCTTTGATAGAGAACCAAAAGCCTTTAGCCTTGCCGCTGTTAGTACGGAAATATTTTGACTTTTGGAGAACGGGTAATTTTTGAATCATGAAATATTTTTTTGTACTATTGCTCGGTTTGTTTTTATTGTCCAGTTGTGACAAGGAGGAAGTTGATCATGATTCCATGGAGATCGATGGAAGTACATTTGCAAAAAAAAATCAATTTATTAGTCGTTCTGTTGGTTTTTCGGTAAACCAGCTCTATGTGGATCAGACCGTAGACAAAAATTTTTATTTGGGAACGGTGTGGGGACTGAAAGATACCATGCCTACCGTTGGATTAACTCCCTTGCGCAGTCATTATAAGCCGTTTAAAATCACATTAGTGCCCACGACTCCCGTTATTCCAAGTGTGAAGATCGCACCTACGTTCGAAAGTATTCGTTCTTATGCCCGAAAAAATAAAAGTTCAGAACCCGCTATGTCGGGGTTTTCTGTGACAGATTTCTTTGATTATGAGTCGATTCGCTATCATCTCAATAATAGTCCTGACGTAGACAGTGTCCTAAAGCTTGTGGAACACCATGATTCAACCACAATTAAAAGAGCATATAGCTGTTTGATGCGTAGTGAAAATATCTCGTTTTCATTAATGGCGCAACTCAATGAATTTTCGTCTGCCTTTCGAAGTAAGGATGTCGTTCAGCTAATGCAGGATGGGTTTAATCCCTATTATATGAATGTTGTGAATTACGGTACTCATGTGATTATGATGGGGGAGAGTGATTTTCCGCGAATTGATTTTAAAAACGCACTCGATAAATTGCTGAGCGGTCAACCATTGACTGAAAAGGAGGAAACGATCCTAAACGCTTCGGATCTGTTGATTTATTTACGCGGGGGCAAAAAAGAAAGCTTTATCAAACGTGCAAACGGTCTAGAAGGAATAGTAAAATTGGTAAAGGAATTTAATAAAGAGTTTGAAAAGCAAAGTAATTCATTTGATTTTCCCATAAGCTATTCACTTCGGAGTCTTGACGATTTTTCACTTTTGAAGTTTTGGTATTCCTATGATTTTCTTGTTCGCGAGGAAAAGAGTAATTGAATGCACTAGGGATGGTTTGTCGCTTTTTTCTTGCAATCTTAAACTGAATTTGTTTAAATTGCCTTACGAATTGTGACATAACCAGCTCTTCTGGTCAGATAAAGGTGTTGGTTCCAGGCGTCGACCCAATCTTGGGCAAGAGCTATTGGCTGATAAAAATCACTTGCTGTATCCATGCTGTATTAAAAAAAATGTATACCAATTGTATTTGACTAGTTTATTAAGTTGTTAAAGCAATATACATAATTTAACTGTTTTTATTACCGGGGCGGATGGGGCATTCGCGTTGAGCCTCCCTATTGCCCGGACTGCCAATTTGAACAAACGTTTGCGTTTTGATCAAAGTTGACAATATTGATAATTCTCGTACAAAAGCCTTCCGATTGAAGAGCTGTCTATCGGCTGTTTGGATATTCCTGTATCCAATGAAAAGAATGTTTTTTTAATTCCAATTGTTTGGGATCCTGTTTGATAAGCTTAATTTTTTCCATACTGTTTTCAACAGTTTTCGTTAATAAGATATTTCCATTTTGATCGATTGCATAATCGTATTGATAACTGTTCAATGTGAGTTTATGTTTTTGGGAATCAATTGAGATCGGTAAGGTCTGTGGATTGTAGTCTATATCACGGACAAAAGCATGATCGTTGTCATGCTGAAAAATAATCTGTCGCCATTCTTTTGGGATGGTTTTGATATTCTCATCATTTTTTTCAAAATGGTAGATTCCGTAGAATTGATAAAAATCGTATAATCGTAATGATACCGTAAAATGGTTTTCGCAAACCAGGGAGTAAGCCAATGCATAAGGTCGGTTAGCGGTTTGCTGATGTATCCGAAAATCGGAAAGGCGCCATTATTGAATACAAATAGGAATGAAAAAATGAAAATAAATGAAAATCGGAAGATGAATTTTTTTGATGGGGACCATATTTTGATACTGCTGTCTGGCATAGAAGTCATTATGAAAGTTTATAGTGATTAATTTAATATTTATCCATGAAATTAAGTGCTTAAATAATTAATAAGTTTACGTTTTTTATGTTTGACCAGAAGTTCTTATCTTGTTTTGAAGTATGGATAGCATGGATAAAATCAAAGCGTATTTCGATTCGCTCATTACGATGGAGACGGAGGACTGGGATATTTTTTCGTCGATGCTTACCAAAGCAGTTTTTCCGAAAAGATCACTGATTCTGGAAATAGGTAAAACAGAGCGATACCTGTCTTTTATTGAAAGAGGTATTATTCGGTTCAATATTCCAAAATTAGATTATGATTTTACATTTGGTTTTGCATTTGAAAACTCTTTTGTGAGCGCCTATGATTCATTTCTTACCCAGACACCATCGTCCTATAATCTTGAAGCGATTACAGATTGTGTCTTGTGGCGGATATCTTATGCTGATTTGAATACCGTGTATAAAACGACACAGGTGGGAAATTTTATCGGTCGTAAGGCAATCGAAGATATATTTTTGAAGAAAATGAAACGCGAATTCACCCTTCTTGAAGATTCAGCCAAGACAAGGTATCTCAATCTGATGCGAGAACAGCCTGAGCTGATTAAAAATATTCCTTTAAAATATCTTGCATCATATATCGGAATCAGACCTCAGTCACTGAGTAGGATCCGGAAGGAAATTTCTTAACAATTGTTCATTGATAGGGAACAGGAAGGCCTATAGCTTTGAATAAAAAAAGATTATGAAACCACTTTTTGTTTTACTTATTGTTTTTATCATTGGCAACTTGGTTATACGACAATACAGAGGCTATATGGATTACCATCTGGCAGGGATGATCGCTTTAGCTGCAACCTTATTGTTCACCTCACTGGGACACCTAATCTACACAAAAGGTATGATGCTGATGCTTCCTGATTTTATTCCATTGAAAAAAGAAATGATCTATTTGACCGGATTATTGGAAGTCATGGCCGCTTTCGGTTTATTTGTACCCTCCCTAAGCCGTCTCACAGGTATACTGTTGATTGTCTTTTTTATCCTTATACTACCGACAAATATACTCGCCAGTATAAGGCACTTAAATTATGAAACAGCAACGTATGATGGGAAAGGTACCGGATATCTATGGTTTCGGATCCCATTTCAGGTATTTTTGATTTGCTGGACTTATTATTTTGTACTGTGTTAACTTGTGTCTTCTTAACTTAAATATAGCAATAAGTTAACATTTAAAAGTTTAGTTTTATTTAACAATTTTTTATGTTTGCTAAACATTTAATAGTAAATAGATGAGAGAAGCGATCAAGATGGTGGTATTTGACATGGCAGGTACTACCGTAAATGAGAATAATATAGTTTATAAGACACTTCGCCATGCGATTAATGAAATCGGTGGTTATGAACTTCCACTGACGGAAGTCTTGGAGCATGGAGCGGGGAAAGAAAAATTACAGGCCATTAAGACCGTCTTAAAAAAATGTGTGAACGTGGAAGACGAGCAACTGGCCGAGAAGATATTCCAATCATTTTTACAAGCACTTGAGAAAGCTTATGAGGTGGAAGATATTTATCCGAATTCAAACGCCAATGAACTTTTTGCGGTTTTGAAGGACATGAATATACTTTGCGTGTTGAATACAGGGTATGACCGAAAAACAGCAGAATCTCTTCTGAAAAAGCTTAACTGGGTTGTCGGACGGGATATTGATGCATTGATTACGGCATCCGATGTACCTAAAAATAGACCTTACCCAGATATGATTGATCTTGCAAGAGCCAATTTTTCAATTTCAGATCCCACAACTGTTGTGAAAATAGGGGATTCAATTATTGATATTCAGGAAGGGCAGAATGCTGGTTGTGCTTTAAGTATTGGTATTACGACAGGAGCTCACCACGCTGATCAGCTAAAGTCAGCCAATCCGGATTATATCATAGATGATTTATTGGAAATTGTACCGATTATAAAGAAATACAATATCCCGAGTCAGGTGGTTTAATAAATGTCAGTTGGTTTAATAAATAAAGATAATATAAAAAGAATTACAGCAGAAAGAGACCATCCACTTGGTCTCTTTCTGCTGTAATAGATCCATCTAAATGTGCGTATCTATTGCATCTGTATCCCTTCCATCGAATTTTGGTTTTTATTTTTCTTGAACATATTCATGTCCATTTTGCCAAAACGATAGGAAAGGTTCAATTTGACAAGCTGCGGATTGGAGAGTCGATAATAGTTTTGGTAGAAACCATCACCTGACGAGACTATGGTATTGCCGCGGGTCCTAAAAATATCGTTTACAGCCAATGTCACGGAAGCAGCCTGGTTTTTCAAGAAACTCTTCTTGATGGCAAAATCAATTCCATAAAAAGGCTTTATGTATCCCTGAGAGGAACTTTGAGCCTGATTCATTGGCGGACCAAAGGTTTGATTTTGTGTGACCGGCATATTTGTTTTCCCTTGATATTCAAAGGCGAGCTGAAGGTTCCAATTCTTTTTCAGGTTGAATGTATTATTTAATTTTCCAAATACGGTCCACATACCTTCCGATGGTGTGTTGTCATCTATTTCAATTTTTGAATTGTAGAAATTGAGGTCAGCTGTAAGGTCCCACCATTTTTTTAAATTATTGGTGTAGGTAAACTCCGCCCCATAGTTTTTGCTGGAATTTGCATTAATATAGGTATTGATGAAATCCATTTTATCGGTAATGGGATTGAGTTCCTGAGTCAGGAAACGGGTGATCAGGTTCGTGGTTTTTTTGTAGTAAACCGAAGCCAGGAAGGTGCCTTTACCGTGTGTCCGGCTATAAGACAATTCACCAGAAGTAGTAAACTCCGGAACGAGGTCCGGATTACCGCGCGTGATATTTAAGCTGTCTGTATAATCAACAAATGGAATTAACTGAAAAAAGTTAGGACGATTGACACGGCGGGTGACACTCATCTGTAGCTGATCTTTCTCTGTCAGTTTCTTGCTCAGGAATAGTGAAGGAAAGAGACTGACCGGATAACTGTTGTGGAATTTTTGGTTTGTGTTGATTAATTCACCGTCATAGGTGGAATTTTCTACACGCATACCGACTTTATAAGATACCCAATCTTTGAGGTTGCCACCAAGTGAAGCATAAGCTGCATAGACTGTATTCTTGTTGTCGTAATTGGCTGACGCAGCGCTGATGTCTTTATACTCATCTTCACCGCGGGCTTTGAGACTGTTGTTATTCAGGTTTTTGAGCTTGTTGATCTGCGCGCGAACCCCCGTCTCAAGTTTCATCCCATTTTTGAATGGTTTGACATAATCTGCCTGTACGGTCATGAATTTGTTGTCTCCAGAGCCATCGTTTTTTTGGATCTGTGAACCAATGATTCCCCCGTTATCAGCTAAATAATTGGTGGTGTAAGTGCCATTAGATTTGTTTGTTCCACCGAAATAATTGAAGTCCGCAGTCAATTCCTCACCCTCAGTTTTGAATTTCTGAACTAGGCCTGCCTGTAAACCCCTTGGTTTGAAACTACGTTCAGATTCGGAAATTCTATTGCTATTGCCTTGCGATTCCGTTGTTATCATTGTATTTTCATTGGGGCGAAATTTACCTTCGACAAAGATTCCGGCAACAGATACCGTCGTGCGGGGACTAAGGTCATAATCTACTCCGAGCCTCCCAAAGGTGATCATTCCCTTTGTTTTACCCTCGATATCTTGTTTAACGGTAGAATTAACGTCATCAATTGTGCTTTCCCGATAACTATCGCCTTTGGTATTTGTCCGCATACGCATATTCATTCCTGTGAGGGATATGTTGAATTTGTTCTGACGCAAATTGAGACTTCCCATAAAATTGGTTCCGCCGAAACGATCTGCCCCAAGAGTAAGCATACCGTTATAACCCGTTTTTTTATTCTTTTTCAGGATAATATTTAAAATTCCGGCCATACTTCCCGAAGCATCGTATTTGGCAGAAGGATTGGTGATGATTTCGATCTTTTCGATTACATCAGCAGGTATTTGGTCTGGCGTTAGTGTTGTCGGTTTGCCATCTACAAAAATAGTCGGCGCTGCATTCCGGAGTTTGACATTCCCGTCAATATCGACTTGTACAGAAGGCATATTGCGCATGACATCAATAGCGGTACCGCCCGCTGCTACAATATTCTTTTCTACATTGTATACTTTTTTGTCGATATCCATTTCCAATAAAGCTTTACGGCCGGTAACGGTTACCTCTTCCAGCTTTCGATTATCATTCTCCAAAGTGATCGTACCGAGGTCTTTATCCAATACTTTGCCATCGGATCCATATTCGACAGTAATGTCTTTAGCGGTATAACCTACTGAGCTTATTTTTAATTTCCATTTATCTTTAGTGGAGAGCGCGGTAAAATTAAATTTCCCATTGTCGAGTGAGCTCGTGCTTTTGAACAAGATCTCCCGCTCTTTGCCCGTGGACTGATCATGGATCACCCGCAGCAGATTGACGGAAGCCTGTGCGATTGGCTTGCCCTGAAGGTCGGTCAGTTGACCGGAGAGTTTGCCTTCAGCGACGGAGAAACTACTTGGACGGCCACTTGGAGCCGTTTGGGCATGTAATGGGGCAACAGCGGTTGCCAATAGGAGTGCTGCTATAATTTTTTTCATTTTTTCTTTGCTATACGGATCAATAGCCGGTGTTGGACAAATTGACCCCAAGCAAATTTGAAAATGATTTTTATACTATGCAATCATCTGTAGACCGACGAACCAAATGTGTAGACGAATGGCCGTTATCGGATGATGTTATCTTGATTCGATGCAGCTTTCATATGGAACTGCGCCATATTTTTGACATATTTTTTGCCAATAGGTAAAGCGATTTCAGGTAATGTAAGTTTTGCTGGTGTGCAATGTTCGATTCTAGCTTTGTTAACAATAAAAGAATTGTGTATGCGTAGGAAATCGCTTGCTGGTAATAGCTTCTCCATACCACGTAAATTACTTCGGGTTAGCAGCGGGGTCTGCCGGTCAACCAAATAGATTTTTACGTAATCTTTTAAACCTTCGATGTAGCTGATTTCGTTGAGATAAATCTTTGTTTTTTTATATTCCACATGAACGATAATATGGTCTTTTTTGACAACCTGTTTGTTGCGTAGTGTCATGATATCCTCGACTTTGCGGATAGCCGTCATAAGTCGTTCTTTCGAAATAGGCTTCAAAAGGTAGTCTACTGCATTTAATTCAAATCCCTCAACAGCATATTGATGATAAGCTGTTGTAAATATAATTAGGGGTGGATCTTCAAGGTTACGGACAAACTCTGTTCCTAATTGTTCGGGCATCTGGATGTCCAGAAAAATGAGATCCACGGCCTGATTTTTTAGGTATTCAGCAACATCGACAGGGGCATGGAATTTCTGTAGAATTTCAATTTGGTCAAAACTCAATAGGTCATCCTCCAGCAAATTAAGCGCGAATGGTTCGTCATCAATTAGTATACATTTAATCTTCATCTGTCATTAGTCTGAGTGCAACTTCAAAGTATCCATCCGCTGTTCTTTTGATGGATAGATCGTGGCGATTGGGATAAAGCAATTGTAGTCTTCGTTTCACATTTGTTAACCCGATGCCTTCATTTGACCGATGCTCGGTATATTGCAATATTTTGTTCGTAGATTTAAATACGAGTCCTCCCGGAATGTCTATGAATTGAAATTGTATGTTGGGGATATTTTTACTATCCACGCCATATTTGAATGCATTTTCTACAAAATGAATAAACAATAAAGGAGGGATCATTCTGTTCTTGAGGGTACTTTCTATTTTCAGGTCAACTTCCCCCGGAATGGGAAGCCTTAATGTCTGTAAAGCAATGAAATTGCGCATATGGTCAATTTCTTTGAAAAGTTCGACCTTTGGTCCATCGACTTCATAGAGTATATAACGCAGCATTTCGGACAGTTTGACTATTGTACCCTCGGAATCGGGGGATTGTTTGCGGATCAGCCAACGAATATTGTTGAGGGTGTTAAATAAAAAATGTGGACTGATCTGTAGTTTTAAAATAGTCAGTTCTGCGGTAGTCTTTTCTAATGCGATTTGTTTATTAAGTTCTTTTTGTCTTGCCTGTTCATTATAAAGAAAGATCATGGACGAGGTGATCATGCAAAGCGAATAGATAATTCCCGGACCGACAACAAGACGAACAAAAAGTATATTCTCCTTTTTAAAATGAGCTAATTCTCCATTGGGGTTGAAATAGACGATTGCATAATTGAGCATGACGTAGGCTACAAAGCCCAGTGCGATAAATAGGGCAAAAATCTTTCTACGACCAAAGAAATACCTCGGCGCGACAAGGTAACAATGTAGATAAAAATTGCTCGCCAGAAAGATGATATTGGCAAGATGGGATAGTGCCGAATAGATTTTAAAATCAGCGATTTTGTCAGGCTGATAGAGATAGGTAATAAAAGGCAGTAAGAGCAGAATAACCCATATCACAATATGTAAATAGAATTTTCTAAAGAATCTACTGATCATGGGACATTGTTACTTAACGCTGTGCTATTAATGGACGATAATCAAAAATATAAAAATATTTGTGATACCAGCATAGATCTGTTGTGTGGAATGGTATAAATTTTAATTCAATTGTTGCATGTCGAAATATTTCTAGCGCATTGACAGTTATTGCTCAGACTCTTCAAAATAGTTTTGTATTTTGCATATATAAACTTGACAACGTGACATTCAATCCAAACCGATATAATATAATGCCCTACAGGCGATGTGGGAAGAGTGGTATTCAACTTCCGGCTATTTCCCTTGGACTATGGCAGAATTTTGGTGATATTGATCAGAAAGAAGTGTTTAGGCAGACCCTACGTACGGCTTTTGACAACGGTATCACACATTTTGATCTTGCGAATAATTATGGACCGCCTCCCGGCAGTGCGGAGCAAAATTTTGGTGCGATATTGACCACGGATTTTACCGGATACCGGGATGAACTCTTGGTATCGACCAAAGCGGGGTATACGATGTGGGAAGGACCTATGGCGATTGGGGGAGCCGTAAATATGTGATGGCGAGTCTACATCAGAGCTTAAAACGTTTAAAGTTAGACTATATTGATATTTTTTATCATCATAGGCCCGATCCCAATACACCGTTGGAAGAAACCATGTGCGCGTTAAGTGATGTTGTACGACAGGGAAAAGCACTTTATGTAGGCTTATCGAACTATCCCGCGGATTTGGTAACGGAAGCGGCAGCTATATTACGTGATCTGAATTGTCCTTGTTTGATCCACCAACCAAAGTATTCCATGTTGGTGCGTACCCCGGAAGAAGGACTGTTGAACGTGCTGGATGAAGAGGGGATAGGGATTATCGCTTTCTCCCCTTTGGCCCAAGGCCTACTGACCAATAAATACCTACAGGGTAATATTCCAACAGATTCTCGGGCCTCAAAAGAGCATTTTTTAAAGAGTACCGCCATTACATCCGAGCTTGTTACAAAACTGTCTGCTTTGAATGGGCTTGCTGCGCAACGTGGACAATCATTGGCACAGATGGCAATTGCCTGGTTATTGAAGGATCAACGCCTGACATCGGTTTTGGTCGGAGCGAGAAATAGTGCGCAATTGACGGATTCGTTAAAGTCGCTCGAAAATTTAAGTTTTAGTCAGGAAGAGCTTAAACTGATAGAAGCGATTCTATCTACAACTTAATTTTTGGATAAACCATACATGTCGATATATATGTTTGCCTTTAAAGCCAAATTGGAGATAATAGGAATCAACCCTTTTGTTTTTGTGCCCGATGAAATTTTACGTATTCTCTTTGTCGAAGCTGGAGTGGATAAGGGATATATCCCTATTTGCGGGAAGGTAAATGGTAAAGCTTATAAACAGACCTTATTACGGTATAAGGGCGAGTGGCGATTGTATATCAATACCCAGATGTTGGCAAACTCCCCTAAGCGGATCGGTGAACTATTGGAGGTGTCTGTTGTTTTTGATCCCACTGAACGAGGTTTAGCGCCACATCCCGAACTTGAGCGGGCATTGAATGAAAATGAAGTGGCAAAAGCAGTCTTTGACCGTTTGGCACCATCCAAAAGAAAAGAGATTATCCGTTACATTTCTTTCTTGAAGACAGATGAAAGCCGACGTAAAAATATTGAAAAGGCAATCGGATTTTTGCTTGGTAAAAACGCGTTTATCGGGCGCCTGAAACCGGAATAAAAAAGTTTGTTCGAGGATTAGTTCAAAAAATAAATAAAAATGGAAGATGCAAAGGTAAGGTGGGGAATCATAGGGTGCGGCGATGTTACAGAAAAAAAAAGCGGTCCCGCGTTTAATAAAGTTAAAGATAGTAGATTATTGGCTGTAATGCGGAGAGATGCCGCTAAAGCTGCCGATTATGCCCATAGACATCAAGTCCCGCATTGGTATTCGACGGTCGAGGACATGTTGGGCAATCCGGCATTGAATGCCATCTACATTGCTACTCCGCCCTCTTCACATTTTGACTATGCATTGAAGGCCTTAGAAGCCAGAAAAGATGTCTATGTTGAGAAACCGGTTACCTTAAATGCACATGAAGCAAGGCTGCTTTTGGATGTTGTCAGAAAGACTAATGGCAAGTTGGTGGTTGCGCATTATCGAAGACAGTTA
The DNA here is from genome assembly GCF_011064245.1 of Sphingobacterium sp. DR205. NCBI lineage: Bacteria > Pseudomonadati > Bacteroidota > Sphingobacteriia > Sphingobacteriales > Sphingobacteriaceae > Sphingobacterium > Sphingobacterium sp. DR205. The sequence goes on from NZ_CP049333.1 coordinate 2,139,800, forward strand.
CCTCTATTTCTCAAAGTAAAAGAGTTGTTAGATGCTGGACAGATAGGAATAATTCGGACTGTTCAGCTCCGGTTATGGCAAAGTCGGTTGCCGGAATTAGTGACCAAGGGGGCGGCAGACTGGCGCACAGACCCAGCAATATCCGGAGGTGGATATTTTTTTGATCTTGCACCACATCAATTGGATCTGATGTTGTATTTTTTTGGCTTGCCGATTTCTTTTGAAGGATTTAGCCAGATCCAGGATGCAGCCTCTGCTGTCGCTGATCACACAACTGGAACTATATTATTTGAGCATCAGGTTGTTTTTAATGGAAGCTGGTGTTTCAATGTCAGGCAAGAAGATCATGTAGATCGCTGTGAGATCATAGGTAGCCGCGGGAAGATTAGCTTCTCCATATTTGGCAATTTGGTAACGGTTCAATCTGATGATGAAGAGAATGAATTTGTATTTGAGCATCCTGAGCATATACAATATCCCATGATCGCTAGTACAGTGGCTTTCTTTGAGGGGAATGGTCCAAATCCTGCACCTATGGAGGAGGCTTTGACGTTAATGGAAATTATTGATTGTTTTGCTAAAATAAAATAAGTGACCATAAAGTAGGCCAACGATAGATTTCAATGCTTTTAGGTGTCGATTCTCATGCTATGCCAGTTCAAAAATTAAACCTAAGGGTGGTGTGTCTTTAAAGCAGGCCGCTTAAATTGCTTTTGTGTATAATTTTAATGATAGTTTGCACTCCTTGTTTACAGATTGAATTTTATTTCTCTTTGTACTTCAGAAGAGAAACAAGTAAATTTAAGGGAACCAAAAGTGAACTTACGCACAAGAACCGTAAAGAATATAGAACCCATTGATATTTATAGTATGCGGATAGAAGAACAATTTAAACCTGATGCCATCATTATCGGGACTGGTCTGGCAGGATTAACTGCGGCAATGGAAATTACCAACGCAGGAAAGAAGGTACTTCTATTGGATCAAGAGACCGAAAGAAATATCGGGGGACAGGCATTCTGGTCTTTTGGCGGTCTATTTTTTATCAATTCACCACAACAGCGTCGTATGGGGATCAAAGATTCTTTGGAGTTGGCACAGCAAGACTGGTTCGGTACCGCAGGTTTTGATAGGGCAGCGGATTACTGGCCCCGTCAATGGGCCGATGCCTACTTGAAATTCGCCGCCGGTGAAAAATATGCATATGTAACGAAGCTAGGTGTTAAATTCATGTTTATGGTAGGCTGGGCTGAGCGTGGAGATGGCCGTGCTTCTGGTCACGGAAACTCGGTTCCCAGATTTCACGTAAGTTGGGGAACTGGAACGGGAGTCGTTAAACCTTTTATAGAAAAGGCCTATACCGCAGAAAAAAATGGACTCTTGCAATTTAAATTTAGACATCGTGTTACGAGGTTGATTACAGAAAATGGTGCTATAAAAGGAGTATTTGGTGATATTTTAGAAGATGATGATAAAGAAAGGGGGGCTGCGACCAATAGAAATGTAATTGACACCTTCGAATATCATGCTCCGCAAGTTGTCGTTGCCTCGGGCGGGCTTGGCGCCAATCACGAACTGGTACGAAAGAACTGGCCTGAACGGCTGGGTACAGCTCCATCCGCGATGATCTCTGGAGTTCCGGCATATGTAGATGGAAAGATGATTGCGGTCGCCGAAGAAATCGGCGCCCATACGATCAATAAAGATCGTATGTGGCATTATACCGAAGGCATACGGAACTGGAATCCGATTTGGCCCAATCATGGTATACGTATTTTACCCGGTCCTTCTTCACTGTGGTTCGATGCGAAAGGAAATAGACTTCCGGCGCCTTTTTTTCCGGGGTTTGATACGTTGGGTACACTAAAGCATATACAAGATAGTGGCTATTCGTATTCCTGGTTTATTTTGACGCAAAAAGTCATCAAAAAGGAATTTGCACTTTCCGGCTCCGAACAAAATCCAGATATTACCAATAGGGATTATAAACTCTTCCTTAAACGGATTTTCGGTAAAAAGGCCCCCGCACCAGTTGAAGCGTTTAAGGAGAATGGGGGGGATTTTATCGTTGCGGACACTTTATCGGAATTGGTCCGAAGAATGAACCTCCTGTCCGGAGATGATCTGTTAAATTACGAATCTATTGAATCACAGATCATGGCAAGAGACCGCGAGTTGGATAACAAATTCTCTAAAGACACGCAGGTCAATTATATCCGTAGTACGCGAAAATATCTCGGTGATCGGCTTGGAAGGGTCTCGTCTCTACACAAGATATTGGATCCGAAGAATGGACCATTGATTGCTGTACGTTTACATGTGCTTACACGTAAGACGTTGGGCGGGATTAAGACAAACCTAGACGCACAGGTTCTGACAGTAGACGACCATATCATCGAAGGACTGTATGCCGCCGGTGAGGTAGCTGGTTTTGGAGGCGGAGGTATGCACGGTTATAGGGCATTGGAAGGGACATTTTTGGGTGGTTGCATTTTTTCGGGCATGAAGGCAGGAAGGCACATCGCCGGAAGACCGATGACCACTTTCTGAAAATGTAAAACTCATTTCAATGGAAAGAGAATTTCCTTATTTTTCCTGATCCTCATGATTAAATGTTATATTAGTTATCTCTAGGGAAAGTGCTGCATGAATCGTCTTTACCAAAAAGATGGTAGATCTAATCAAAATAATACAAAACTAAACCAAATTAAACAATGAAAAGAAAAGATTTTCTCCGTAATACCGGAATCCTGACAGCCTCAGTGCTATTTGCCAATACACCTGTTTTCGGTAGGCAATCTGGAACTGTGCGTGTCGGGCTGGTCGGCGTAAATGGAATGGGCTGGTCTAATCTAAATGCGATATTGAAGGTGCCCGGCGTCCAGTGTACTGCGCTTTGTGACATAGATGAAAATATACTTCGGAATAGGGCCGAAGAGTTAAAAAAACGAGATATTACGGTCAAAACTTATATAGAATATAAAGATCTGCTCAAAGCAAACGATGTGGATGTCGTGATCGTGGCTACGCCAGATCATTGGCATTGCCTACAGATGGTAGATGCGGTTGCAGCGGGAAAAGATGTGTATGTTGAAAAACCTATTGGGAATTCCATTCGGGAATGCGAGCTCATGGTCGCTGCAGCAAAAAAATATAAACGTGTGGTGCAGGTTGGACAATGGCAACGGAGCCAGCAGCATTTTAGGGATGCCATGGCTTTTGTCCATAGTGGAAAACTGGGTAAAATCCGTTTGGTTAAAGCTTGGGCGTATCAAGGTTGGATGAAAAGCATTCCGGTGCTGCCTGATGCTTCGGTTCCTGCCGGTGTTCATTATGACAAGTGGCTTGGGCCAGCTCCAAAACGGGCTTTCAATCCCAATCGTTTTCATTTTAATTTTAGGTGGTACTGGGATTATGCGGGGGGGCTGATGACGGATTGGGGCGTCCATATGCTGGACTATGCCCTGATCGGAATGAAAGTTTCCGATCCGGTATCCGTTATGGCTGCCGGAGGAAAATTTGCTTATCCTGATGATGCGGCTGAAACTCCGGATAGTTTAACCACCGTGTATGAGTTTGACGGATTCAATGTCCAGTGGGAACAGGCAACAGGAATAGATCTAGGGCCTTATCAAAAAACACATGGGGTCGCTTTTATCGGTAATAATGGCACATTGGTGGTCAATCGTGAAGGCTGGGAGGTTATCCCCGAAAAAGGTCGTATGGAGGCTGTTGCTTTTCAACCTTCAAAAGATAATGGACTGGATAAGCATATGGTCAATTTTATAGAAGCTGTTCGCAATAAATCCAGTGAAGGACTGCATGCGCCGATTGAGGCGGGTGCTCATATTGCCATTTTCTCCCAGATGGGGAATATTGCTTATCGAAGCAAAAAGAAGCTGTACTGGGATAAAAATAAGCGCACTTTCAATGATAAGGATGCAGATCGCTATCTGGCTAAAAGTTATCAAAATGGGTATAGTATGCCTAAGGTATAATGTTGTATCCGGATGTATCAAAGTTTTTAGCGATGAGTTTTAAAACGATCGTATTCGGGGTAGCAGTCAGTATATTATGTACACATCATGCCCTTGCACAACGAATGGAAGAGATGTGGGATGGTGCCGGCGGGAAAAGTGCTGTTTCACAAAATAGGGGAAAGCTGTTTCGAGAAGGCAAATATGCCCTATTTATTCATTGGGGTATTTATTCCCAATTAGCAAATAAATGGCAGGGAAAAACCTATTATGGAATCGGAGAATGGCTTATGAACAAGAGCATGGCGAATATTCCCCCTACGGAATATAAGTTGGCAGCGTCTTCTTTTCATCCGGATCAGTTTGATGCCAAGGCTATTGTGCAGCTGGCGAAAGATGCTGGAATGCGTTATATCGTTATTACCAGTAAACACCATGATGGATTTTCGATGTTTCATTCGAAAGTGAACCCATTCAATATTGTTGATGCGACGGATTTTAAACGCGATCCGATGACTGAATTGGCTAAAGCCTGTAAGGAAGGTGGCATTGGTTTTGGATTTTATTATTCTCAAAATCAGGACTGGACTTATCCCGGTGGAAACGGAGGACCCAAGCTGGATGCGCAGGGGAAAGCGAAATCTTTTGACGATTATTTTTGGGAGAAATGTTACCCTGAGGTACAGCAAATTACAACAGGCTATGGCCCTATAGAACTGGTCTGGTTTGATACACCGGGTGGAATGGACAAAAAATATGCACAGAAACTCGTAGAACTCGTGCATAAAAATCAACCTGGCGCTTATGTCTCCGGAAGGGTAGGGCATGGGCTGGGCGATTACTCCACGCTAGGAGATATGGAAGTGCCCAGGGAGAATGTGGATGGTATCTGGGAAACTGTTGATGTGACCAATGATTCCTGGGGTTACGCTTGGTATGATAACAACTGGAAGAGTAGTCAGGAGCTATTGCAACGAACGCTATCAACTGTTGCACGCGGAGGTACCTATATGTTGAACGTAGGTCCGAAACCGGATGGTTCTATTCCGGATCAGGCGGGTTTAGCCCTGCGCAATGCGGGTGCTTGGATCAAACGTTATCCAGAAACCGTATACGGTGCGCAAGCATCGCCCTGGAAACATGCGCTACCCTGGGGCGACGCCACCGTACAGGGGGATCGAATTTCCTTACTGGTCTATCATTGGCCTACCGATGGAGCCTTATACGTTCCGGGATTGAGCAAAGGGGTACAGTCCATCAGACTCATGGGAACGGACAATCAGGAAAAATTAAATTATACGCTTGAAAAGGACTGGCTTAAAATTAACATTCCAAGAATCGCACCTGATAAGATGGTGTCCGTTATTGAGATTAAGGTAGACGGTACGCCGCAGGTCGAAAAAATGCTGGGTGTTGATCCTGCGCTCGAAACCGTTATTCCTGTTAATTTTGGAGAGGTGGTGAACTGTACGAAAGAAGGGAAATCCTGGATGGAGAAATTTGGTGAATGGAAACATGTCGTTCAGGCCAGTAAATGGACAGAAAAAAGCCGGTTATCCTATGAAATAGTTATTGAAAAGCCTGGCTACTATCAGATAGACATGAATTATGCGGGCCAAGGACGGATGGTGTGGCGTATTGAAAATTCGGCAGGAGAACTTGTACAGAACCAACAGGAATCGGCGCATGTATATAATTGGTATCCTTGGGGCTGGATGAAATTCAGCAAGACAGGGCGGTATAAAATTAGTGTTTCGTTGATCGAAGGTAATGGTGATAAGGCGAGTCTAACGGCTCTTCGGTTTAAATATGTGGAATAGGAAGGAGATAATTTGCGAAGATGGGTGTTATTTCCGGTATTTATTCGTCAAAAACCTGACAAGTCCAGTCATGGCTTTGAAGGCGAGTAAACCTAATCCTATACCCAAAACAATGCCCAGGCCGATGCCAATTAGAATAGCCATGTTATTGCTGTGCCAATCATAAACTGCATTGAGGAAAATGCAAAATATAACGGAAACTATAGTGCTGCCCACAATGGCTGAAGAAAGGAATAGGGTTTTGAATCCTTTGGTTACGGACCGCTGTTGTAATCCGACGATAACCGATGTTGAGATAATGCCAGCGCTAATAAGCAGGATGATTGTTGCTACAAAGAGTAAACCAAGAAGGATGCTTATGACCGTGAGTGCCAGAAACACGAATGAACCCATCAGAAGCAGTACCGCTAAAAAGTCATCGTCGTTACGGAAAGAGTCAATTATATGATAATGACTCGGTAAGAGTCTGATTAGTAATGTGAATAATAATTCTGGCATTATTTTAATTTAATTAATCTTACAGCTTTATCTTGTTTTAATGGTCGCTTTGCGCTAACTAAATTACTCGTTTATCTTAATATTTGAAAGACTGTTGTTTTATTTTTTTTCTTCTTGATTTAATTCTTCTGCTGTTTTTTTCGGTGTTCTCCCACTGTCGAATCCGCTGATAAATAGATAAGCAAGTAGGAAGAAGAGCAGTAAAATGGTGCCGATTGATACTGCTATTTTTTGAGTTATGGGCAGTTTGGAACGAATAATTAACATGAGTATAAGAACGAGTATAGCAATAAATACGATTGTTATTCCCATTCTCAATTCACCTTACTGCATGATTAGATTAATTTTCTCAATAGAATCTTCGTTTTCAAGGAAATCAATATAGGGAATCAAGGGCTCGACATCTTGCTTGTCCATTGTTTCCAAATCGTCAAATAATGCTTCTACAAAATCGTTACAGAAAGATTTACCAAAACTATAAGCCCTGATTCGTGTTAAATCGTCGTAATTTATCTCAGTTGCGTTCAGATTAAGCACTTCTTCTGGAATCTCATAGTCGCCATCGGCTGGATAGCCAATATACCTGAACATCCTTTCTTTCCAAACCCTGAATAAAATCTGATGTGAAACATGGTTTCCAAAGTATGAGAAAATCTGAGCGAGAAGTTCAGATGCTATTTCTTTTTCAAAAATACCTGAGATACTTTTGTCAAGCAATTCAGCATAAGCTAAGAAAATGGAGCTGTTGAAACGGACATCAAAATGAGAGGTCAACATGGAAACTACGTTGTCTTTGCCTTGGGTTCGTAATAATTGTCTTGCTGCTAATGAGGTGAGGTTGTGCTTTTGCTCGTGGCCGTGGTTATCGGGGATGAGTACAGTATGATCCTTTTCAAAGAGAGAGATGACAAATTTCCAATCTTCAGGTCTCTTGAGGATTTTACAGTTGTGGGCTAAGTAACCGCTCCGCTTGGGGTCAGACTTCTTGTCTCCGACTATTACCTCAGCAGGCTGAATAATATGCTCCGGAGGAATTTTAAACCTGCGTATATGCACAAAGAGTTCTTCTCCGGAAGGTAACGCAAGGGTACCAAATCCTTTGTTATTGTCGAACCATTTGACAGCGCCGATAAACATGGCTGGTGTTGAGTTTTGTTTCAATGCTATAAAGGTAATGAATTAAAATATTTATTATGCATTGAAAATTAAATATTTGCGATTATCCACTGAATATAGAGATTTTTTAGGGGTATTAGCCCCTCCGAAGTGATTTTCCGGCCGTGAAAATACAGCGAAAACCAGATAATTGAGCTAATTTAAGGAAAAATAGCGTGCTGATCCCCAACTGGAATTCGTATTTTAGAATAACTATTTATGTGTTTTTTAGTATTGTATAATCAATGCGGTTTTGAAAAATGTATTATTATGAATAATTTCATAGCGAATAAACTGATCATTTTACTATGCATTATCAAGCCGTATATCAGAAGATAGATTATAAGCGCTATCAATTTTTAAGGGAACACTCAGGGTTATCTCCAAAAACGGAGGAAGCTGCACGTCTAGGAATGGAAAATTCCCTATGCTGCGTGGCTATTTTAGATGAGGACAATGATAATGAAATAGTAGGTATGGGTAGGATTGTTGGCGATGGTGCTTGCCATTGCCAGGTCGTTGACATCTGTGTGCTCCCTGAACATCAGAAAAAAGGGCTTGGAAAACTGATTATGCAGAAACTTGATGAATATATGAATTCAAACCTCCCTGACAGCTGTTATGTCAGTTTGATCGCAGATGGTGTTGCTTTCCAGCTCTATGCGCAATATGGTTTTAAGGAGGTGTGGCCTGCATCAAGAGGTATGGGTAGAACGTTTTAGAGTGAATGGGATATTATGCGCCGTTTAATTGCGAAATCCATTCTCAATAAGACCAAACGAAGAGACCCTTGGTTTCTTGACGATTATACGCTGAATCCCTATAGTGGTTGCTCTTTCAATTGTTTGTATTGCTATATCAGGGGAAGTAAGTACGGGATAAACATGGCTGAAAAATTGAGTATGAAAAGCAATGCTGTCGAACTCTTGGAAAAACAGTTGTCTCTGCGTGCGCGAAAAAAACAGTATGGAATTATCGTTCTTTCTTCTGCTACAGATCCGTATCTGCAGCTGGAACAGTCCGAATTGCTTACCCGACAGTTGCTGGAAGTCATCCTGCACTATCGTTTTCCGATACATATTATTACGAAGTCGAACTTAGTTACCCGGGATTTTGATTTGTTAAGAGAGATTGATGCAGCGGCAATACTTCCTGAAGATCTTCAGTCAAAATTAACACATAAGGCGTTTGTTACCTTTTCATTTTCTACTATAGATGATCGCGTTGCCGGTATTTTCGAACCGGGGGCTCCCAAGCCTTCACTACGATTGGAAGCATTAAGGCAAGCGCGTGAACACGGACTCCATAGTGGAGTCAGTCTGATGCCACTGTTGCCCTATATATCGGATACTGGGGCGAGTCTGGAATTGCTATTTCAGACTTTTCAGACTATTGGTGCAAGTTATGTTTTTCCTGCTACGCTCGCCCTATACGGAAATGATCCTGCGGACAATAGCGCATTGGTCATGCGCGCTATCGGAAAACATTATCCTCAGCTATTACAAAAGTATCAGCGACTATTTGGTGCAGATGGAAAATTGCCGGATTACTACCGCCATGCTTTTGCAAATAAGGCTAGTTCGTTGTGTTCACAATATGGATTGCGGGATAGTCTGTTTTAGCAGTCACTAGCACCTATTTTTACTTTGTTTGGTGTTTTTTATAACATACTTACAGTGAGTTGTCTATGTGGTTAAAAAGGTGTTTAATTTATTTTTCGTACCTTTGTGCTGTCAAAAGACAGAATGGCGTGAGTTTATTCCGCTAGGACTGGAGCCTTTTTGAGGCACAGTCGAAGTTGTTCGTTGTACTTGTTGAAGTATATTTTGGAGCTATGTTTAGCATAGCTCATCTTTAAAAGATTAGTTTCTTTTTCATCGTTGCTCTTATCGAACCGAGAGTAAAGCGTCTTAGTTAATAAGTAGATTGAACTGAAGTTTAAAATTTCGATCAAACGAATTCAACTGTAGGGATATTTTATGTGAATGAAAACTACGTAGGTATGCAGCCTTAGTGGTTTACTCATGCTCTTTTGTTTTATTTATGTTTAAAAAAAATAAAAAATGGATAAAACTAGGAAGGTAAAGGTAAAAGTTGAAGATTTAACCATTGTTTTTGGTAAACAAAAGAAACAGGCTTTGAAATTATTGGACGAAGGATTTTCGAAGAAAGAAATATTAGAAAAAACGGCATGTACCATAGGGATCAACAAAGCGAATTTCGAGATCCATGAAGGTGAGTTTTTTGTGATCATGGGGCTTTCGGGAAGCGGCAAATCGACCTTACTTCGTTGTTTAAACCGATTGAATGAGCCTACCTCTGGAAAGGTATTTGTCAATGACGAAGATATTACCGGGAAAAATAATAAAGAGCTTTTGGAAGTGCGCAGGACAGAAATGAGTATGGTCTTTCAAAAATTCGGCTTGCTGCCGCATCATACGGTGCTGAGTAATGCTGCATTTGGACTGGAAATAAGAGGGGAGGACAAAGAATCACGTGAAGCAAAAGCGCAAAAGGCTCTTGATATCGTTGGATTGAACGGCTTCGAACAGCAATTGCCAGCTCAACTTTCCGGCGGGATGCAGCAACGCGTGGGATTGGCCCGAGCCTTGGCCAATGATCCTGAGGTTTTACTGATGGATGAAGCATTTTCGGCACTGGATCCTCTGATCAAAGCCGAAATGCAGGATCAGCTGCTTGAACTACAGGATACGCTACAAAAAACAATTGTCTTTATTACCCATGATCTCGACGAAGCCATCAAATTAGGCGATCGTATCGTCATTATGAAGGACGGAGTAATTGAGCAGATTGGTACTGCTGAGGATATCCTGACGAACCCAGCAAGTGATTATGTGAAAGCTTTTGTCGAAAAAGTGGATCGGAAAGCAATTATTACTGCAGGCTCATTGATGTTTGAGAAACCGACTGTTGTGCGGTTCAAAAAAGATGGTCCCGAAGGTGCTCTGCGCAAAATGCGTGCTTCAGGTATAGATATATTACCTGTCGTGGACGTGCATGATCATTTTTTCGGATTTGTGCATATCAACGAAGTGATCCAGTCGGCCAAGCGCAAAGAACCGACCGTTGAGGCCATCATTCACGCAAATGTTCCTACTGTATCAAAAGAAGTGACTGTGGAGGAAATGTTACCTCTGATATCAGAAGTGCGATCGCCCATTGCTGTGGTCAATGAACACAACCGTTTACTGGGAATCGTAACCCAGACTTCATTAATTATTGAGGCGACCAAATACAACGAAGAGGAAATCATAGAATTAAAAGAGCAAGCAAATAATCAATAGATATGAATAAAGTAATCGACATAGGACAATATATAGCCATCGCTGTCAATTGGTTGACAGACAATCTAAAACCATTTTTTGACCTGATCAAAAACACTGGAAATACGTCTATTCTTGGTCTTGAATGGTTATTGATCGCGACCCCGTTTTTCGTGATGATCGCACTTTTTACCGCATTGGCCTGGTGGAAATCCGGTAAAGGCGTTGCGCTGACCACATTCCTGGGATTGACATTGATCTATCTGATGGGATTTTGGACGGAAACAATGGAGACATTGGCTTTGGTGCTGGTCGCGACCGTGACAGCATTACTTATTTCTGTACCGCTGGGGATATGGGCGGCCAAAAATAAATTTGCAGCAAAGATCATCCGGCCTTTATTGGATTTAATGCAGACGATGCCTGCTTTTGTCTATCTGATACCAGCAGTACTGTTTTTTAGTATCGGAAAAGTACCCGGTGCCTTTGCTACGATCATTTTTGCCATGCCCCCAGCGGTTCGCTTGACCACGCTGGGTATTGATGGGGTACCGAAGGATATTGTTGAGGCTGCCCGTTCATTTGGAGCAACCAATCGGCAGATTTTATTTAAGGTCGAATTGCCTTTGGCAACTAAAACCATTCTTGCCGGGATCAATCAGACAATATTGTTATCGTTGTCAATGGTTGTTATCGCTGGGATGATTGCTGCTGGCGGTTTGGGCGAAAGAGTTCTTGAGGGAATCAATAATCTTGACATAGGCCTTGGGTTTGAAAGTGGACTATCCGTGGTGATTCTAGCAATTATTTTAGACCGGATAACACAAGGTTTTGTAAATAAAAAATAAATAATGATGAAAATTAGGATACTAGTATGCTGTGTAATCGTGCTTTTGTTTTCGGCTTGTCATAGTGGCAAGAAGAATAATATCATCCATATCGGGATGGTTGACGGTTGGGCAGAGGGGGTTGCGATGACCTATATTGCCAAAGCGATCATGGAGGAGAAAGGGTATCATGTGGTTATACAGCGTGCTACCCCAGATATGATCTTGGCTTCGATGAATAATGGCGATACAGATCTTTATATGGATGTCTGGCTACCTTTGACACATGGCGCTAAGGTAGCGAAATTCCCAAATCTAAAGGAAATAGGTACCAGTTATGCTTCCGCACGCAATGGTCTTGTAGTGCCCGATTATGTTTCCATTGATGATATCGGTCAATTGAAAGAGCATGAAGCAGCATTCAATAATAGCATTATTGGGATCGAAAAAGGCGCAGGGATTACAGCGGCTGTAGATCAGGTTGTTAAAGATTATGAATTGAATTACAGACACATAAATTCATCCACAGTGGCGATGATTACTGAGCTGCAAAATGCTATTAAGGATCATAGGTGGATTGTCGTGGCGGGTTGGCAGCCCCATTGGATGTTTGGTAAGATGAAATTGAAATTTTTAAACGATCCTAAAAAGACATTGGGAAGTACAGAAAAGATTAAAATCTTTGCACGCAAAGACTTTGGCGAAGATCAACCGGAATTGGCAAATCTCTTTTCACACATCCACTTTGATGAGGGGACGATGGCGGATCTCTTGGTACAAATGGAAGGAAAAAGAGATAAAGCTGATGCGGCAAGAAATTGGCTGGCGGAGCACCGTTCTTTGCTAAAAATCCCTGAATAGTTCCTAAGTTTAACTGCTTTTTCTAACCCCATTCGATTTTTTCAAATGGGGTTAAATTTTGCTTCCCCCTTCTTTACTTCCCGGTAGATAGCTCACTAAAATACGTCAGAACTCGAAATATCGATGCCAGATGTCGTATTTTGCGTGTTTTTTAAATATATCCGTGCTAAATTAATTTGTTGCTTTTGTTCAACAGAAAGTGGGTAGCGTTCATCATGGACAAAAGTGTCCAGGCCTTTAGGAAATTCCCAGGCAAAGTCCAGTACCATCGCTTTCTCTGCCGCATAAATAACATCAAGCTTACTCGCCAGAGGATTACCGACTTTGATATTATTATAGATGCTATCCGGGATTAAGTGCATGTCGATGTCATCTGTTAACGACAGCTCAAGATTGATATTTTTCTTTTGCATACGCCAAATGGTATTAAATAATTAAGAATCATTCTAAATAAATTTGTAATTTAGTCAAAGATAATAGGAAAAGTACTATCGTCGGGTATGCAATGAGGAGTAAAAAGTCCGTGAAAAGGAATAGTTGAAACTTAAAGAAATATGGAATGGGATTAAGACTTTATGATATTGATTCGGCTAGTTTATTGTTGGAAAGAAACTATCCGCAGAGGTTCTTTTCAAGCGATGCCGGTATTCAGGAATGCGTCACACAACTGGAAGCTCCATTTGGTGAAGGCTATTACAAAGAAATCTTTTTTGATGGAGTCCATATTGGCTTTGGTCATGCAAATCTGTATGAACGGATACTGTTTCGTTTTGAAAGTGACTTTGAGACGGTTGAGATGCATTTTGCATTGAAGGGGAGAAGCCGGGCTGCAGGGGAGATGTTAACTGCAGCCATAGATTTTGGAACTTACCAACACAATATTCTTTACGGCAATTCGCTCTGTGGTCAGATGCAATGGGAGTGTGAGGAATTCCAGATATGTGAGATAAATTTAGCTCCGGATTTTTTTAAGAAATTTTTACCCGATAATTCCATCTTATTTAATGACTTTAGAAATAGTATTGAAAAGGGAAAATCTGGCTTATTGACAGATATTAATAGAAGAATTACCCATGACATGCATGCTATTATTGATCGTATCATAAATTGTGAACGTAAGGGTATTTTTAAAAAAATATTTCTCGAAGCGAAGATCATGGAATTATTGCTGCTTCAGTTGGAGCAGTTAGCCGACAATAGCCTTTCGAACACGACGCTTAAAAAGTCTGATGTCGATAAAATCTATGCGGTCCGTGAATTTCTATTGAATAATATGGATTCAAATAACACACTTGTCAATCTGGCTCATCTGGTTGGGACAAATGAGTTTACATTAAAGAAGGGCTTTAAGGAGCTTTTTGGTACAACAGTTTTCGGTTTTTGGAATGACGCAAAAATGGAACATGCCAAAAAACTCATCCTAGACAAAAATATGACCATTGGTGAAGTCTCTGATGCCGTTGGGTATAAAAATCAGCGTCATTTTTCAGACGCTTTTAGACGAAAATTTGGATTTCCACCAAGCAAATTGAAAAATTAATGCGGATATTTTAATCGATCTCTGATGGGATACAGGATAGACGGATCGGTTAGCTTATGTTGCTGCCGAATTTTCAACCGTTCGAGGAATACGAAACTATTTGCGTAAGGATCTTGGTTGGAAAAGGGAAGAACTTTACGTTTATTCCTTTTGGAAAATTGGTGTCGCAGAGGATAAATCCGCTAACAAACGTCGTAAGAAGAGCGAAGAAGTCAATTCACAAGTGAGCTTAGCAGAGCATAGCGCTAACCGTCATATAAATAGGAATGGGGGCTACGTCTAAAAACCAATAAACCATGCACTGATTAAGGTTAAAAAATGAACTATAACAGATAATTCCGTAAAGTAAACTGCCGTATTACTTGTTATACAAATATAGTTTTTCAATTTTTATTCCTGTATATGATGCGCTGTTTGCGGAAACAATCACTTCTTTTGATATATCTAGCCCTGCTGCCCTTTATCACGGCTAAGGGATTTGTGTCTATAGTATCAAAACAGTATTTTTATGGTTTGGATGCGGAGCGATAACAGGAAAAATAGATTATGACGAATATGGAGGAACAAAAAATTATTTTGGTTGAAGACGAGCAGGACGTTGCAGATTTAATCGTTCAGGGTTTAGGGGAAGAAGGTTATAGGGTGATTCATCTTGGACGCTCAGAAGGACTCGAACAATTATTGGCCAAACAAGATGTTGCTCTTGTTCTGTTGGATATTCTTTTGCCGGGTACGAATGGACTTGATATCTGCAAACAGATTCGGCAATGGGGGTATACCGATTTGCCAGTCATGATGTTAACAGCACTTGGGACACCCGAAAATGTGGTTCTCGGACTTGATAATGGCGCCGATGACTATCTTTCCAAGCCATTTAAACTAATCGAACTCAAGGCCAGAATACGTTCGTTGATCCGTAGACAGCAATCCATAGTTCAGGCAACACAACGCGAAGCACAACCTTCGAAAGATACATTTAATTATGGGTTTCTAACGATTGATGATTACAAAAAAGTTGCCTATTGCGAAGGTCAGGAGCTTAACTTGACAAGTACCGAATATCGGTTACTTCTACTATTCATTCAAAGCCCTAAGAAAGTATTTGAGCGTAGTGAGTTGCTGGATAAAATATGGGGAATTAATTTTGATATCGGATCAAATGTCGTTGATGTATATGTTAATTACCTACGAAAGAAAATCGAGAAGGTAACCAACAAAAAAGCGATCCATACGGTTATCGGAATGGGCTATGTGTTAAAAATCGAAGACTAAATTGGTTAAGAATGCAGAATAGGTTAAAATGAATAATTACAATAGGAAACTCATCTATCTAATAGCAATATTAGTTATATATGTCAGCTGTTTCGTTGGCTTTATCTTTTATTCGATTACAAACTTTGCTTTTACGGATTTCTATAAACGCCTGGATCTGCGGAGAAATATTGCGGCGGAAAAATTCCTCAATGGTAAATCTGCATCTCAAACGGATCAGTGGAGTTTGGATTTTATAGAAAATCTAAATAATCAACATGAATTTTTTGTTGAATTTGATAAGAACGGGGAGATTTTAAGAAGTCAGGGCTTTCATTCAGCGTTATGGGATAAAATTAATAAGACCGGAACATCAAATTTCAAAGCTGGACATCAATTCTATTCGACAAAGTACTTCTCAAAAAACAATAAAAATTATATTATCGGTGCATCGGCTGAAAATTACTTTTATACACATCACTTGGCTTACCTGCGTAATTTGCTCATTATTAGTTTGATTTTGGGTATCCTCTTTATCTCGTTGGTTTCAGTATTCATGAAACGTTCATTTTTGAAGCCTATCCTCACAATGATGAAAGAAGTCCAGCAGATTGGTTCTGAGAATCTCGATAAACGGCTTGACGAAGAGAAATATAAGGGTGAGCTTCATGATCTGGCATTTACATTCAACAACATGTTGACGCGTTTGGAAACTTCATTTGAAACCCAGAAAAACTTTATCAGTAATGCTTCACATGAGTTGAATACGCCGCTGACCTCAATAATCGGACAAGCTGATCTGGCGCTCTCGAAAGAAAGAACAGTTGATGAATATCAACGTACATTGGGTAAAATTATTGAATCAGCTGAACATTTAGAAAAAAAGACCAAAGCACTTTTGTTGTTAGCCCGCACAGGTTTTGTAAGCAATTCAACAACGTTCAATCCTGTTCGTATAGACCAGATTGTTATGGATGCCGAGTTGACGGTTAAAGCCATCAACGATAAATTTAAAATTACGACTGATTTTAGTCTGTTACCTGATGATAGTATGCGGCTTAAAGTCAATGGAAATGCAATTTTACTCCAACTGGCATTATCCAATATCATTAGCAATGCCTGTAAATATTCCTCTAATAGGACAGCTTATATCGCTCTGGGGGCGTTGGATAATAAAGTGTTTATTCTGATAAAAGATAAGGGAATCGGGATTCCTTCAAAAGAATTAGAATATATTTATGATCCCTATTTTAGGGCTTCCAATACGAGTGGAATCGATGGATACGGTATCGGCCTTCCATTGGCGAGAAATATAATCAAACTACACGGTGGAACATTGAAGGTTAATTCTGTGGTTGGTGAGGGTACAACCGTAGAGATTGAACTGCCAACATACATTCGGTTTTAATCTCATTTTAATTCGTGCTGTATTTTTAATCTCATTTTAATAAGTCTGTTAAAATTCTAATGGAAAGCTAATTCTAGCTTCATGCCATTGCCATGCGCGCCAATTAACTTTGTTAAAAAAATAATTGGGTATGGCAAAAACAACGCGTGTATTGATTCCAAGTGATTTTACAATTGATTCTCTTTTTTTTGTAATCCATAGCATCGAGCAGTCTCAGGCCGAACAGCTGGATATTATTTTGGTTTACGGAAATAAGAGCAGCACTTCAATCAGTGAGTTATTAGGAATCACACTGGAGGACCGGCTCAATGATCTTCAATCTGAAGACTTTTTAAAGGCTTGTCAGATGATTTGCCATCGATATGAAAACCGCAAACTGAATATTTACGCAGATATTATCGGTACAGACAATCCCAATTATTTACATCATTATCTGACTGGAGCGCGAATTGACGAGGTCAAGATTCCTACGGATTATCAATTTGAAAAAAGAACGAGACATTTCTTTGATGTTGGACAGGCATTGCTGCATTTGAACAAGACTAAGCGTAAGCATGTGAATATTGTCGAAAAGCCGGCAACGAACAAAACGGGAAGGAGTGTCTTGGCGGATTTATTTTTTAATAAAAAATGGGATGTTAATTACTAAAAGAAAAATACTGGCGAGATTCAACTTTGTTTTTTTGGCACTGTTGCTTTTCGGGGCGTCGTCAATGGTTATGCTTTATGAAAACCCCGAGAGGCTTTTGGAAGGAGAGTGGGAAGAACAGGGGTGGTACTTTGAAAAGGTAGAAAAATCACCAACTTTCAAAAAACAGGCGATTATCCACGAAGAAATTAAGGATGCTGCGATTGCACATCTGCCGCCACTACAGGATGGCCTTTGGCACTTTGAAAGAATGGGTGAGAAGAATTTTGTTGCCCACCATAAGGATAAACAATATAACTGGTTTCTAAAAGGAAGGGGACATATCCTTGAGCTGCGTAAAAATAATGAGCTTGTAGAAAGCTTTATTATTCAGAAACTGAATAAAAACCAGCTCGTCTTACATCTCAACCTGGATATGCAAACTAAAGGAATAGCACGTATCGTGCTGAAAAAAGGAGGAAAGGAAAAATATGCTAAGGAAATATAGCAACCATCGGACGATTCAAGACAATATTAAGCTGGGTGGACTAACGGCATTTTCAGCCGGCATGGTCAATGTTGCTTCTGTTATTGTATTTTTTTCCTTTACATCTAATGTAACAGGATATTATGCCGTTTTTGCACAGGAGATAGCGAAAGGAAACTGGTATCAGGGCGCTGTTGTTTTGTTTTGGATCTTGTTGTTTTTAATTGGAAGCATGTTTTCCAATTTGATTATCATCCATGGAAAGGGAAAGTTCAGCGCATACCTGACGCATTCGATACCATTGGTGCTGGAGATATTAAGTATATTATTTGTCGGGATATACCTCGATCTTTTTTATGAAGATTCGCTAAAGGAAACCGAAATATTGGTCGGAGCCTTATTGTTTGCAATGGGCCTGCAAAATGGACTGACGGCGAGTATATCCAATTCCGTTGTGAAAACAACCCATTTGACGGGATTGACGACCGATTTGGCGATATTGATATCCATGTTCACCAAAGAAGCCAATAGAAGCAATAAAGATTTGGTGGATAAGTTTCATTTGTTGCTGACCATTGTCACAAGTTATGTAATAGGAGGACTACTCAGCGGAATTTCCTTTAATTACCTGTCCAATAAAACATTTTATGTCGTTTGTTTCGTGTTGCTGATTATAGGTTTGTATGATCATTATAAACTATATCTGCTCAAAAAGCAATTCGTAAAACGTCATCGCGAGGTATTGGTCTCCTAAATTTTTCGGTGGTGATATAAATAAGGCCAATCATACCTCGCCGTATGATTGGCCTTATTTATATAATCTTATCCAAGTGGTGTGGAAAGTCCTCATTCATTAGCTGTCTATAATTGAGGCAGAATTGCTGAAATTTAATACGGGCATCATGCTGTTGATTTAAAGCAAACATCGCTCTTATTTCAGAAAATAAAGCCTGTTCATTTAAGGGATCCAATAAGAAAATCGTATGTGCCAGCTCAATACTTTTTTTATATTGGTGTCCGAGATCCGCCTGCTGAAGTTCTGCCAGTAAAATGGGAAGTAAATTTTGTTCAACTTCAGTTTTTAGGGCATCAAATATAGGTTGATCCAATCCCTGTAAAAACTTACCTCTTTGAATGATCTGAATTAATCTACTTTCATTGATATTGGAAGGGTTTGCCATCAATTGGATACAATCGACATAATCACAATAGAATTCATCTGTTTCTTCAAGAATGAATCGGCCCTGCTTATGTACAAGTTCTATTCCTGTAAACTCGCTCAGCACTTTTCTTAAATGGTTGATCGTAACTCCGCGCGAGTTTTTTACCTTATCTTCTGATTTGTCAGGCCACATCAGCTGACTGAAATATTGCGAGCTGATTCCGGACCTATGGGACAAGATGAGGCAAAATGCCTGCTTTAGCTTTGTACTAAATAAATAGGAGATATCGCGTTTATTGCGATCAAAAGCACGAAACTCGCCAAATAGAAAAATTGAATTAGCGCGAATATATTCATCATTTTGTCGTAATTGATTTGTTACTGTTATTGGAACCGTCCTAAGTGTTGGTTCCTCAGTTCTATGGATCATGCTTCTTTTCCTTCGGTTTCGTCGCCAGATAAAGTAAGCGCCAAGCCCACATGTGCCAAACAAGATCAACAATAAGAGTACCTTGTGGTTTGAAAGGTATGTGGGGAAGCTATTTAATTCAGCGAGGGTTATTGGCGTCATATTTAACGAATAAACCTTTAGCGTAGATTGTATGTCATCTTTTGATTCTTGAACCAATATCAAAAGCCGTCCCAATTGCTTATCAAAATAAAGTTGGGCATGCGTACTTATTTTATCTGAATAGATCGGGACAGAGTCTCCTAATATGTCAAAACTTCCATCTTGAACAGCAAAGCGGTAAAGTTGGATATTGGATTTAGTCAGATACTCCGGATAGCATAAGGCATAAAAGTGAGCACTATCAGGGAAGACCAGACCACGGGCAGGTACAATATGTTTGTCTTTCCAAACGATATCCCATTTTTTTGTGATTTTTTTGCTGTCCAGATTAATCTGATAGAAATCATAAAGATATTTTCGTCCGACAATGTGTTCACCGGATTCATTTCCCATACCACCGAATATATAAGCTGTCCGATCCTTAGGTCCTTGTCCAGCCGTCAGAAAATAGCGTGGGAAAATTTTATCGCCTGACCATCCATCTACGGTTTGCCATTTACTGGAGTCTAGGGAATAACGTCTAAATTCGCCACTATAAGCCATATTTCCGTAACCACCAAAAATATAGAACTGCCGATGTCTTTCATCATAAAAAGAACCATGATGGTTTAGCTCTTTTTTCATCAGGTCGTCGCTCTCAACTTTCCATTCGAAATTTTCAAGATCGAGACTGGCGACAGTGGGACCTAAGTAAGGTTGCGTATAAAAAAGCTCATAGACATATAGTTTATTTGTCGTCGAGTCTATAAAATTGTTTCCTAAAACCAGTTTGACAGGGCAGGGGTTAGGAAAAGCGAGTTTCCTTGTCTGATTGTTCTTTACATTGAATATGGTAATGGAATCCTGATTAAAATAATAAATCTCTTTTGTGCGCTCGTTGTAACTAGAACCGGCCTGTGATGGGGAATTGCCAGTAAAAATATTTTTCCATTTGTAAGAATCTACAATCAGCCAGGTTGGATTGGAGACACGCCCATAAGCCGTACCGTTTTCATCGTGGACAATATGCCCCGAATTTTCCTTTAGCGGGAAGGAATAATTATTTTTTTTATTTCCAATACGTACATTTTTGATGGACATCATTGGTACATCGATCAGGTAATCACTTTTTCCAAAAATAACCTGAGGGCTATATTGCTGCGGTAGTTTCACCTTTGGAGACTGAAAAGTCTGATCTTGTATTTTGAGTTCAAATAGTTGATCTTGAAGGTTGAAAGTCAATTGGATATCAATCCACTCTTCTCTAAATAGTCGCTGTTGGCTTATTTTTGCAATGATCAGGCTACTTTTGCCTTCTTCATTCAGACGGAAGATACAATTTCCGGCCTCCTCATCATAAAATAGATTGTAAACCGTGTTATTGTTTTTATTCTTGACACGGAAGATATTGCCTAATGAGTTTGATGAATAAATGGATAGTTGGAATGTTAGGGTAAACTGCTTTTCAAAAGAAATATCCTTTTTGTCGAATAATTCATAGGAGGTTCGCTTATCTATAGGTTCATGTCCGGCTCTAAACTTGAGCCCCTGAGATCGGGAAAGTATCGGAATCAAAAGTAAAAAAACAATATATAATATACAGCGTCGCATAGCGCAATCAAAAAAACTTAAACCAATAGTTGTCGACAATGAGCTGTTCAATATAAAGATTGTTCCTTGTCGGCTTTTTATGAAATCGTAACGGTTAGGATATCCCTTATCAATATCTTACAGGATTAAAAGTATGCAAAAAAATGCGCGCAATAAAATAAAAGCTACGTTACAATCACGACAGGCATTTGTGTCTCCTATTAAGCTATAAAAAAATAGTCGCTGGGTTATTGTTTTATTTTTGCGTTTTAACCCGATTTTAACCCAAAAATTAATCATTCGACATTACCTTGCGTTAGAATTCCTGCAGGTATTTCCAGTGGGAACTCGAACTAATTATAAATCGAAATCTTACTTATGAAAGTCTTTAAAAAGCTGCAATTAATTGTTGTTGCTTCCGTATCAATGATGATTGTTCGGCACGCGCACGGTGAAACACGAACCTCCTTTTCTGTTATCAATATCAATAACTTTCAGTCTGTTCAAGAGCAAAACTTGGTCCGTGCGATGGAACTCGTTGATCGGTCCATGGAAGTTTATTTCTCAGCCGACAGGCAAGCCATGTATCGTTTTTATAACCCGGATACAAAGGTGCGTCCCGAAGAAAAGGCAAGCGTATGGATGTATTCCGCTTCAATAGAAGCTGTCAATGCGATATTGAGTGGTCTCAGACTGCAAAAAGAAAAGGGGAATCATGGCCTATTTGATAAACATTATAAGCGCTATGTTGACCTGTTGGCCCAGCTCCATGAAAATGCTGCTTATTATTTGGGGAAATTCAACCTGATTTCTTTTACACAAACTAAGGACTGGACAGTATATGCGGTGGACCGTGCGCGCGAAAAAGGCGGAGCTAACGCAACAGGTATCCTGAATGTTTATGACGATCAAATGTGGATGATACGCGAGTTGATAGAAGCCTATCACCTGACCGGTAAAGATACCTATTTGAAAGAAGCAGAATATCTAACAGCTTACGTCCTGGATGGATGGGACTGTACCCGCAATGATCAAGGGAATGAGAACGGTGGAATCCCGTGGGGCCCCGGATATGTGACCAAACATGCCTGTAGCAATGCCCCAATGGTTAGCCCTTTGGTCTGGCTGCATGAAATCTATAAGAAAAAGAAGGACCAGATAACATACAATTATATTGATGCCAAGGATAAACAATCCCGCCGTTCTAAAATGATCCGAAAAAGTGATTTTTATTTGGATTTTGCTAAAAGGATTTATGCTTGGCAAAAAGATAATTTATTGAATAATAAAGGTGTCTATGACGATATGATGGGCGACTGTTATCCAGATTGTAGCATTGCCTACGAAATTGTTGATGGCGTAAAATACCGCAAAAATACCCAATTAAGGAAAGCCGTCGGAACCTCTTTTTCCTACAACAGCGGAACAATGATTTCTGGAGCTGCTGATCTGTACCGCGCGACCCGATCTAAGGTCTATTTGGAAGAAGGAAAGGAACTCGCGAATGCCAGTTTCCGGTACTTTGCCAGGCCTGATTCACAGGTTTCGGAGCATTATACCTATGCTTCGGACGGGTTTAACAACTGGTTTAATGGTGTATTACTTCGGGGGTTTCTTCAGATTTCTCCAGTCTTTGAAAAAGCGGGAAGTTATATGGACACCTTTCAGCAGAATTTGGACTACGGGTATAGCCATTTTTTGCGCTCCGGTTTATTACCACAGGACCTTCTTGGAGGATGGCATGCGGACAAAGACAAAAATAACCTGGAAGGGATGTTCATGTTCGCTTATGCGGCACAGTATGCGATGCTATCGCAATATGAGGCCGGCAGATAGTGCGATGAACAAAAGATCGGCATAAACAATTGTGAATAAGAAAAACGAATACCAATAAAAATCGGGCTTTCGAGCTCATGAAATACATCAGGTAGTATAATAACTATTTAAAAACCAATTTATTAAGATGAAAAAGGATATAGGGAAATCAAGGCGGCGACTCAGCACGCTGCTCGTGCTGATGGCGCTGGGCATTCCGTCCATCGGATGGGCACAACAGAAGAATGTCAGTGGAAAAGTGCTCGATAGTAACAATAAGCCTATTGCCGGAGTGACAATATCGGTTCAGAATGCCGGTACTCGCATTGAAACAACGACTGATGCGGATGGTAGTTATACTATTAGTGTTCCGGAAGGGAAAAAGCTTTTATTTAAATCACTTGGTTTCAACGCTAAGGAAGAGCTTACTGAGGGAAAATCCATAATTAATGTTGTGTTGCAAAGCGATGATACACAGTTGGAAACGGTTGTTGTGGTCGGTTATGGAACGCAGAAAAAGCAGTCTCTTACAGGAGCTATTTCCTCCGTAAAGGGGACGGAAATGAGGCAGACGAAAAATGAAAATCCGCAGAATATGCTGACGGGTCGTGTGGCCGGCGTACGCGTGTGGCAGAGAAGTGCAGAGCCGGGTGCCTACAGTGCTAATTTCGACATTCGTGGACTTGGTGCTCCACTGGTTGTGATCGACGGGGTTCCTCGTACGAGCGAAGACTTTCAACGCCTGAATCCAAGTGATATTGAAGATGTTTCGGTATTAAAGGATGCATCGGCAGCAATTTATGGGGTGCGTTCGGCTAATGGTGTTGTTTTGGTTACAACCAAAAAAGGGAAGGAAGGGAAGACCACAGTGAATTATAATGGATCTTATACCTTCCAAAGGCCTTCGGGTCTGCCTGTATTGGCCGATGCGATCAGCGCAATGACGATCTACAATGAGAAGTCCATGAACAACATCAATGGTGGTAGTCCTATTTATACGGAAAAAGATTTCGAAGATTTTAGAAATGGGACACGACGTTCATCAGATTGGACCTCGTTAATCTTCTCCAAATATGCACCGCAGACTCAGCACGATATTAGCTTTTCTAGCGGTAGTAATAAAGTTCAGTATTATATTGGCGGGGGCTATTCTTATCAACAAGGATTCTTTAAATCAGGTGATCTCAATTATAATAAATACAACCTACGTTCCAATATTTCGGCAGAATTGGCCAAGGGATTGAAATTGGATCTGAATATTAGTGGTATGGTCGATCAGCAAAATAATCCCTATAACAGCTCTGTTGATATTATTCGAAACTATTGGAAACAGGGGATGTTATTCGCCGCGTATGCTGATCCCGAAAATACCTTGTTAAATTATGAGGGACTGGATTTAGAACAAAATACTGTCGCGATGATGGATGCAGATATTTCCGGATACCGCAAATTCAAAAAGAAGACCTTTCAATCCTCCGCTGCGCTGAACTACGATCTGAGTAATTTATCACCTCTTCTGCAAGGGTTTTCCGCAAAAGCATTGATTAGTTATGATTACCGTACGGATAACAATTCCCTATTCAGAAAGGAATATTATCAATATGCGTTGAATAAAACAACGGGTAAATATGATCAGAAACTCTATAATCTGAGCAGCCCGAATCAAATGAAACGGGAGTTTTTCGATAAACAACAGGTATTGGGGCAATTTATCTTGAATTATGATCGAACGTTTGGGGAGCAACATAAGCTATCCGGACTTGTGGGATGGGAATCACAAAAAAGTGACGGCGATAACTTTTATGGACTGAAAAATCTTGCTTTTGGTTCTGATCAATTGCTCGCTGGCGTAGAAGACGGTCAGATGACTTCAATGTATGGCGCGATCAGTGATTACTACAACGAAGCGAAATCGGCTTTATTTGGGCGGGTGAACTACGATTTTGCAGGCCGATACATCGCTGAATTCCAGTTTCGGTATGATGGATCGTCGCGTTTCGCAAAAGGGCATCAATGGGGATTTTTTCCATCAGCTTCAGTAGGCTGGCGTGTCTCTGAAGAACCGTTTTTCAAGTCTAATGATGCACTTTCTTTTGTCAATCAGTTAAAATTGAGAGCAAGTTATGGCGCATTGGGTGATGATCAGTTCAAAGACTGGGATTTTGGCTGGTTACCGGGCTATATTTATCCAGCAACTAGCGGAAATGCCGAAAACGGCTATAACAATCAGTATGCTCCGGGTTATATTTTTGGTGGTAAATACGTCACTGGAGTTACGCGTAAACCTATTGCAAACGAGTTAATTACATGGTTTACTGCAAAAACATTCAATGCCGGTATAGACTTTGAAGGTTGGAATGGTTTATTTGGTTTTACTTTAGATTATTTCGAACGGACACGGACAGGGATATTTAAGCGTCCTGAAAGCGAATTCCCTACAGTAATCGGGGCTGTTCCGCCATTGCAAAATGCGGATAGTGATCGTCATATGGGGCTAGAACTGGAATTGAAACATCGCAATAGAATCAATGATTTCTCCTATAATATTCGTGCGATCGCCACGGTGACAAGGAATAAATATTTGGTTTCCGTTGAAAATGGACCTTATAGCAATTCCTATGCTCGCTGGCGTAATGATAACCTGAACAATAGATATCAAGGGATAGAGTTTGGTTACGAGTCTGCCGGTAGATACCAAAATTGGGCAGATATCTGGAGTTACCCGATTTATAAGGAACGTGATGTATTGCCCGGAGATTATAAATACCTGGATTGGAATGGCGACGGTGAAATCAATGGTCAAGATGAGCATCCTTTTGCTTTTAATCAGACACCTTGGGTTAACTATAGTATGAACCTTGAGACTTCCTACAAAAATTTTGATATGAACTTATTATTGCAAGGGTCTGCTCTCGGTTCCATGCAGTATAAAGAACCTCTCTATGCAATCTGGGGATCAAATGGCGGCGGAACGCTGGAACAATATCTTGATCGCTGGCATCCCGTGGATCCTTCCGCTGATCCCTACGATCCGGCAACAGCATGGGTGAAAGGATATTATGCCTTTACGGGAAGATATCCAAAGGAAAACTCTGAATTCAATCGCGTCAGTACAGCTTACTTGAGATTGAAGAGTTTGGAACTAGGATATACTTTCTCAAATCTAAAGCCTTCGTCGACGATGCGTTTACGCGTGTACGCGAATGCCTATAATTTATTTACAATAACAGGCGTACGATTTGTGGATCCAGAACATCCGGATGATGACTTAGGTCGGATGTATCCATTGAATAAGACCTACTCATTAGGCTTATCGCTTACTTTTTAGCACGCAAAAAAATATTCCAATGAAAAAACTACTCATTATATTATCATTAGCTGGCTCAATCGGATTTACCGGTTGCGCCGATCTCGATATTACGCCCAAAAATGTGGTTACAGATCAAGATCTGTTGAACAGTCCCGCTGGCATGGATATTTACATGGCCAGGATGTATAGCCTAATGCCTTTTGAAGATTTCAAATATATGGCACAATGGGGAATAGAATTCAATGGCTGGTTGGCTGCCATCGGCATTGAAGGAACTGGGGAAGCTGTGACCAGGGATGGCATTAGTACTTCCTTTACCGGTGAAAGGACAGCCTATTGGGAGAGAGCATTCGAATTACTTCGGGATGCAAACCATTTGATCGAGAATTTACCCAATTACAAGGACAAGTTTTCTGAAGATCTTTACAACCATTATTTAGGTGAAGGATATTATGTTCGGGCAACGGTATTTTACGCGATGGCCCGACGGTTTGGAGGGATTCCATTAGTGACGAAGGTTTTGCAGTATCCAAACACTTCGGAAAACTTAGAAGTCCCCCGTGCATCGGAAGAAGATACCTGGAACCAGATCCTGAAGGATTATGATGAAGCAATCAAATTAATGCTTCCAAAAGGTCCTAAAACTGGTTATTCTAATAAATTTGTCGCCCTTTCTTTTAAATCCGAAGCCATGCTCTATGCGGGAAGTGTGGCCAAATACAATGAAACTGTTTCCGGTCGCTTGACAGGACTCGGAAGGAAAACTGGTGTACGGGTTATCGGTTTTGACCCCACTACAGCAAAAACCGCTTCACAAAAGTACTTTGCAGAAGCCTATGCTGCTGCCCGACAAGTGATAACGGCTGGAGGCTATTCTCTGTATAAAAAGAAATGGGCAGCGAACGATAAAGATGCGCAATATCAAAATATGGTGGATATGTTTAGTGACCTCAGTAGCCCGGAAAATATCTACGTCAAAGAATATGTTTATCCGACGTTGACACATAGTTTTGATGCGTTTAGCTCGCCTTTCACCTTTCGGTCACCACTTTCTGCCGGCACCTGTCCTACGGTGGATTTTATGGAGTTGTTTGATGGATTTGACAAGTACCCTGACGGAACTGTCAAAGTGACTACCGGACAAAGCAACAAGGAGGGGGAGTATAAACTGTACGACAAACCAATGGACTTCTTTAAAAACGCGGAACCCCGCTTGCGTGCTTATGTTATTTTTCCTGACGATATCTTCAAGGAAAGAAAAATGGATATACGGGCAGGCGTTTATACCGGTCAGACCCCTATAAAACCGTTGTTCTCAGATTATTCTTATGCTACAGCAGATACGCGTTATCAACAGCTGGGTGCTTATTCGGGCTCACCAAAGACTTTATATCTGAGTCCAAGAGATGGGAATGGACAGCAAACGGTGGATTACAATGGGCAAAAAATGAATGCCGCTGGAAACGAAGGACCATTCTTTGATAATGGTGAAGCGACACTAACAGGGTTTTATGTACGTAAATGGCTCAATACAAATCCAGCAAAAGAAGTTGGCGAAGGGAAATCCGATCAGCCCTTTATTTTGATGCGCTATGCGGAAGTCTTGTTGAATGCTGCCGAAGCAGCTGTTGAGCTGAAAATGCTGGGAGCGAACCCGACCGATGGAAGCGACCTGCTACAGACAGCAACTACCGCCGTCAATGAGATTCGCTCGCGGGCAGGAGCAGATCTACTTACAGGTACAATAACCGGTGATAATACCGGAAGAGACATAGTTCGAAGAGAGCGTCGTAAAGAACTAGCATTTGAACATAAGGCAAAATGGGACTTACGTCGCTGGCGGGTATTGCATTTTGAAGGTCGGGATGGTTTCTGGGGGACACAAAAGGATAAAAATTTATACAGCAATAACGAGAACTTCAGGTTCAGAGGATTGTATCCGTTTTTTTCCACCGCAACAGGTAAATACTTCTTTGATGCACGATTCCAATGGGTAAGTACCAAAACATTCCGGTACACACCTGTAGACTATTATTTTGAAATTCCCGGTGGAGAGGTGGCGAAAAGTCCGGTGATCGACCAGCAACCCAACCGATAGATAAGTATGCTGTGCTGCGAACGTAATTGAACAGGGCAGTTTTAATTGGAGGAGTGAATTTCTACTATTAACGTATAATGAATTACAAGAGATGAAAAATAGCATTTTTGGCGCGATTGGCATATTATGTATGCTGAGTTCGTGTAGCCTCTTTGAGGCAGATAATTATGAAGCCCCTTCTGTGGCATTAAAAGGAGTTGTCGTTGATGCACAGACGGGTGAACCGGTATTGACCGATCAGGGGAGTGAAGGTATCCGTGTCCGATTGACAGAGCTTAGTTGGGGAGATAATGTGGAGCACAACCCTGACTTTTATTGCATGCCAGATGGAACTTTTCAGAATACCAAATTATTTAAAGGTAATTATCATATCACGGTAGACGGGCCTTTTATCCCATTGGTGCGTACAGATGTTGATGGTAAAGTATTGTCAGACGATAGTAAAACGATGGAGCTGAATGGTTCGCATGAAATAAAAATGGAGGTGCACCCTTTTCTTAAAGTGGAATGGGTTGGCGACCCCACTGTCGAAAACGGCAAGATAAAAGCTAAGGTAAAGGTCACCCGTGCGGTAAGTGAACAGTTTTTTCGCGAAAAAATAGAACCGATGGGAAATTTTAGTCCAGATTTTCTAAATGTTAAGGATATTCAGTTATTTGTTAGCTATTCCTCCACGGTAGGTTATAGGGCACGGGATGAGCGATGGTCAACCAAAATAGACTATAGTGGAAATAGTTTTGATACAAAGTTGGGACAGGTTATTGAGATCGAGTCCGCAAATGAAATTCCGGCTGGTCGTACGGTTTTTGTTCGGGCGGCGTCCAGAATTAACTATGATACCCCCCGCGGTACAGGAATTCTGCGGTGGAATTACAATGAAGCCAAAAGAGTAGATATTCCATAAGGGAGTCCGCTATCATGTTGAACCGGTCAGTTTAAAATATCAATGTTGCAGTTGGATTTTGAATAAGACTGGTTCAGCTTGTTGACCAATAAACAAGCTAATCATATTTCATAGTATGAAAAATGCAGAAGTAAACCATAAGTAATAGCAATGGAAATAGAAAACAGATTATGATAAAAACGAACATACTCGCTTTATTGATGCTGACGACGCTTACCGCGATCGCTCAAAAAAAAGATCCTGTAAAGACGACATTTCAGAGTTCCAGAGAATGGCGCCCGACAATAGACAATCGGGCGGATGCGGTAATGATCTATGGAACAGGAGGGAATCCATCCGACAAGTCTCGAAAGATTCCATTTGAAGAGCGCGTGAAATCCTGGCGTGATAAAGGATATATTACCCATTTTATGACCGGGATTGCCTGGGGCGAGTACCAGGATTATTTTACAGGAAAATGGGATGGAAAGATGCATTTGGATGAGGGACAGGTTGACGTAAAAGGGGATACCATCTGGCATGGTCATATGGTTCCCTATATTGTTCCTACTGAAAATTATTTAAAATACATCAAAGAGATGCATGTCAAGCGGGTTATTGATGCCGGGATTGACGCCATATTTATGGAGGAACCCGAATTCTGGGCACGTGCAGGTTACAGTGAATCATTTAAGAAAGAATGGAAAAAATACTATGGTTTTGATTGGCGACCACAGCATGAATCGCCTGAGAACACATACTTATCCAATAAATTAAAGTACGCTTTATACCTCAATGCACTGAATGAGGTCTTTACGTACGCGAAATCTTATGGAAAAACCAAAGGGATGGATGTGAAATGTTATGTGCCCACGCATTCCTTGATCAACTATTCGCAGTGGATGATCGTGAGTCCTGAAGCGAGTTTAGCTTCGCTTCCATGTGTGGATGGTTACATCGCGCAGGTATGGACGGGGACTTCGCGTGAACCTAATTATTTTAATGGTGTAGCGAAAGAACGTGTTTTCGAAACCGCATTTTTGGAGTATGGGGCAATGGAATCTATGACAGCTCCCACTGGACGAAAGATGTTTTTTCTGACGGATCCGATCGAAGATTGGCCCCGGGATTGGGCAGATTACAAAAAGAATTATCAAGCTACGTTCACAGCACAGCTACTCTATCCGAATATCGCTGACTATGAAGTGATGCCCTGGCCCGAACGGATCTATGAGGGACTGTATAAGACAAGCCCCAATAGTGACCAAAAGGAAAAAATACCACGGCATTATTCGACTCAGATGCAGGTGATGATCAATAGCCTGAATAGTATGCCAAAAACGGCCAGTAAAGTTTCTGGATCGACAGGGATCAGTGTCCTGTTGGCAAATTCGTTGATGTTTCAACGTTTTCCGACGCATGCCGGATATGACGATCCACAACTGGCGAACTTTTATGGTCTCGCTCTTCCTTTCCTAAAACGTGGGGTGCCCATAAAAACAGTTCACCTGGAGAATTTGGCGGTTAAGGACGCCCTGGCGGAGACGAAGGTACTCCTCATGTCCTATTCCAATATGAAGCCCCTGTCAGCTGAGGCGCATCAGTACCTTGCAGATTGGGTAAAGAATGGCGGCATCCTAATTTATTGTGGTACAGATCTCGATCCCTTTCAATCGGTACAGGAATGGTGGAACACGAATGGTAAAAATTACCAACGGCCATCGGATCATCTATTTGAGAAAATGGGGCTGAAGGACGGTATGACAAAGGAGGGGAAATATACGTATGGGAAAGGTACTTTTTATGTGTTAAGATCGGATCCCAAAGAATTTGTGGTCAAACCGGATAACAGTCAGAAACTGCTGGACGTGACGAAAAATCTTTATGAAAACAACGGCAAATCTGAAAAGCTACAATTTAAAAACTATTTCACGTTGACGCGCGGTAATTACGATCTGATCGCCGTATTGGATGAGAGTGTGAGTAATCAGCCATATCATGTTAAAGGAAATCTAATTGATCTTTATGATCCGGCTTTGCCCATTGTTACTTCCAAAAATATCCAACCGAATGAGCAATGTTTGTTTGTGAATTTAGATCATATAAAAAACAAACAACAACCGCAAGTGTTAGCTTCAGCAAGCCGTATCTACAACGAAACATCGGCTAATCATCACTATTCATTTACGGCAAAAAGCCCGATTAACACCACAAATATTTCGCGGATATTATTACCTAATAAACCAAAGAGCGTGCTGGTGGATAAAAAAGAAGTCTTTTCGGAGGAAAATTGGGATACAAAAACAAAAACGTATCTGTTAGGATTTGAAAATAGTCCCGACGGTGTACATGTAGCTATCAAATGGTAATAGGTGAGACCTCTCGATTTTCAGATAAAGGAGATATAGCAATTCTGATTTTGTGAACTTGAGACTAATTATACGTTAGTTGCCATATCCCAAAAAAGAACCATATTTTCCATGAAATATGGTTCTTTTTTATAGCTGCATTAATAGCAATCTCAATTGAATCCGGGCTAAGTTTGTGACCGTAGTTATTATTCGGCCAATGATTTGATTTAAATTTCCGAGCACAAATTTGATCTGTCTCTAATGAAAAGTCGCTGTTCAATTATTTAGATTGGGCATCCTGGAATTCCGTCGGACTGAGTCCAAACTGTTTTTGGAAATTTCGGGAGAAATGTGTGGCCGAACTATAACCTAATAAATTTGAAATTTCATATACTTTGTATTGTCTTAAACTAAGCAATTCAGCTGCTTTTCGAAGCCTGGTCAGGTTAATCAGTTCATTTGGTGACAGACTCGATACCAGATTTATTTTTCGATACAATGTGGGTCTACTCATGCAGAGTATGTCTGCCATTCGGTCCACATTAAATTGAGGGTCATCCAAATGTTCCATTATGATTTCGTCGATCTTGAGCAAGAAATCCTGATCACTTTGATTCTGACCGATTTGTTGAATCTGGGACATCGGGTTTTTGATGAAAAATTCCTTGACTTTAATCCTGTTTTTTAATAAGCTAGCAATTTGAGCTTTTAAAAATGCGGGCGAAAAAGGTTTTTCAATATACGCATCGGCACCATATTCCAAACCTTGGATCTTCGACTCTATGCTATTTTTTGCAGTCAATAAGATGACGGGAATATGTGCATAAGCGATATCTTCCTTAATTTTTTGGCAAAGCTCGTAGCCATCCATTTCGGGCATCATCACGTCACTGATGATTAAGTCGAAATATTCGGACGCGAGTAAATTTAAGGCCTCATTTCCATTGGTGCTGGTGGTGATATGGTAATCTTCATTGAGGTCGTCTGCAATAAATTCAAGTAATTCAGCATGATCATCTACTATTAATAAATTGGCTTTTGCATTCATAATCATTGGTTTGAACTGTGGTTTAGCGGTAACGTCAAACGGAATACATTCCAGCGTGAATTTTCGACTTCATATACTAAACTGCCCTGATGTTTTAATGCCAAGGATCTTGTCAATGCTAAGCCTAGACCACTTCCAGGAATGTTCTTATTTTGTTTTAAGCGATTGAATGGTTCAAAAATTCGTTCCCTTTCTTCCGAAGGAATTAAAGCACCGTCGTTTTTCACGGTCAATATAGCAATATTTTTCTGTTTATCCGCCGCTAAATTCACTTCAATATCCTGCGATGAGTATTTTAAGGCATTATTGAATAAGTTATAACAGATTTTATCAAAAGCATCTATGTCAATGTACCCCATGATATCGGGAGCTATGGTCACTGTCATGTTCCTGCCCATGGCCTGAACAGTGACACTGAAATCATTGCTGATTTTTTGTGCTGCCTGACTAATGTTTTCCAGCTCAAAGTGTAATTTAAACCCTTCTGTTTCGACTTGCCGAAAATCCAGCAACTGATTACTGAGCGCAATCAATTTTTCGGTATTGTTCTGCATGGTCGTCAATAGCTTATTCGTTACTGGATTGTGTTCGACTTTGTCCATGAGTTTTTCCAATGGTGCCTTAATCAATGTTAAAGGCGTACGTATTTCATGGACCACATCTGTATAAAAATTGATTTTTGAGCGATAGAGCTCTTGTTCGCGAAGATTTTGAACAGTCAGTAAATGTTGGCGGTTTCGTTGTTTTGCCTTTTCATTAAAATGATAAATAATAAATATAATTAGCGCAATAAGGATAAGGGCGTAACAGATATATGCTGGCGTACTTGCCCAGATGGGGGGAAGGATGACAATTCTAAGACTTGCAGCAGTAGGAATGACATTTCCGTTGGGATCTTCCGCTTTGACTGTAAAAATATAGTTTCCCGGTGCAAGCTTAGTGAAATAAACCCGTTGATTGCTGGTGATATCTACCCAGTTATTATCTAGGCCCTCCATCTTGTAACTGTAATGGATGGAGTGGGGGGCTTGGTAATGAAGTGCAGCAAAATCAAGACTAAAGGATGATTCATCGTGTTTCAATTGAATCTTATCCGTAAATAGGATGGATTTGGAAAGTATATTGCCATCTGTATACTGGTTGATCGCTTTGTTATTGATATAGAGATTGGTGATATAGATCGGAATTCGGGTATTGTAATTGATCTGATTGAGTTTTTTTGGATCAAAACGGATTAAGCCGTTGATCGTGCCAAAATAAAAATTTCCCTGACCGTCATTAAATGAGGAATTGTAATTGAACTGAATGGATGGCAAGCCTGATTCCAGGTTAAAAACGCGTTTTTTCCCGTTCGATAGATGGTAACGAACCAGTCCTTTGGAGGTGCTCACCCAAAGATTATTTTGCGCGTCTTCAAGAATGGCCAGGATCACATTGCTGGGCATACCTTCTTTGATGCCAATTTTGTCAAAACCATTTCCAGTAGGCAGTTTCTTTGCCATACCACCTTCCGTGGCCACCCAAATCTGTTTTTTTGAGTCTTCAAATAGGCTATTGATACGGTTGTTTGGTAGCGATGTTGGGTCGTCCTTTTGGTGAGTATAATGTTTGAGTGCTCCGGTAGCAGGCGTATAGCAGAATAAGCCATCCCTCCAGGTGCCCAGCCAGATATTTCCCTGTTTATCTTCAAGCACAGTCGTATAAAACATATACTCGGGAACGTTTCGCAGTATATGAAAAGATTTATTGGCGAAATCAAAACGATACAAACCGCGGGTGGAAGCTGCTAAGATGTTTCCTTTCTTTGTTTTATAGAGATAAAACAGGAAATTACTCTGTAGATCTGGGTTGGAATAACTATTTCTATCAATATGGTAAACAACCTTTTCTTGTTTGGGATCAAAAATATCCAGCCCGTTGACAAAAGTACCGACCAATATTTTATTGTCAAATGGAAGAATTCCATGAATATTATTGTTCGCCAGATTTCCTTGTTTTTCAGAGAAATTTTTGATTTTGCCTGATATAGGATCTAGTTTGGATAGACCGCCATTTTCAGTGCCGATCCATACATTGCCTGTTGGATCTTTGGTAATGATCCGTACAACAGAACCTTTTAGGCTACCAGGTTTATCTTTTGGTAAAAATTTTTCGATAATGCTGTTGTTTTTATGATAATAATTGATGCCACCAAAATAGGTACCTATCCAAATTCCTTGATCCTTATCCTGTAAGATATTATAAACGGCATTATCAGAAATGCCCCATGGATTTTCCTGTTCTTTTTGAATATTGATAAAGCTTTGATCTGCAATTTGATAAATAAAGAGCCCTGACTCGGTCGCAAACCAATATTCGGTATCATTGGGCTGTAAGATGTCTCGAACATAGAGAAATTGCTTTAGGCGATCTGGCCCTAAGATGGATTTCAGAGTCTTGGCTTGTAAATTGTAAACATAGACGCCAGATTTGGAGGTGCCGATCAATAATTCCCCCTTGCGGTTCTCCGTTATTTTTTCGATACTGAACCAGTCTTTTGTACCATATTTTAGTTGAAAGTCCAGCAAGAGAACGGCTTTGTCGACATTATTGATCTGGAAAATTTTTCCTTCCGGAGTGCCAAAGAAAATAGTTCCATTTTTCGTGCAACCGACTGCCGTAATATAAAGATCCGATTTGGTGATTTGCTTAATTTCGTTGTTGATCAAATGATGGTAATAGAGCATACCATTCGATATAAACCAGATCCTTTTTTTTTGATCTGTAATGATAACTGGGACATCCGAATTTTCAAACTGTTTACTTAATAATCTAAACTGTTCATCGATGGGATTGTAACAGTAGATTCCCTGATCCGTACCAATCCATATCCTTCTCTTGAAATCTTCTTTCAGGGAGATAATATTATTGCCCCCTAAGCTGTTTTTGTCGGAAGCATCAAAATGTTTGAAGCTATTTCCGTCGAATCGGTTGAGACCATCTTTAGTGCCGAACCAGAGAAATCCGTAGCTATCTTGCATGCTGCAGATCACCGCATTGTTTGAAAGCCCC
Source organism: Sphingobacterium sp. DR205 (assembly GCF_011064245.1). Classification (NCBI taxonomy): domain Bacteria; kingdom Pseudomonadati; phylum Bacteroidota; class Sphingobacteriia; order Sphingobacteriales; family Sphingobacteriaceae; genus Sphingobacterium; species Sphingobacterium sp. DR205. The sequence goes on from NZ_CP049333.1 coordinate 2,175,394, forward strand.
TCATTTATTTGATAATGGTTAAAATAATAGGGTTGTGCGTGGATAAGCAAAGGAGACAGCAGCAAGAAAAATAAAAAATGTAGCGGCTTAAGGTTGATCATGATCATTTGGTTATTGATACAAAATAGCTTAAAATTGAAACAATTTAATCCCAAAAGAATAAAAAAAAATAAGATTTTAGTATCTGTATTGCAACCAATAAAATTATAAAAAATATGGATAACAACGCATTTGTTATTCAACAAAGATTATAAACTGTTTAAATCATAAGAAATGAAAGGAAAATTGATGGTGCTGGGTATTTCCGGTTTACTTACCTATTGTTGTCTGTCCTGTCAACAAATGAATAGTTCAAAAACGGCTTCAAAAGACACGGTAGCAGCCTTAATGGACACTTCATCATTCAGCGCGACAATCGATACAAAAAAAGTCCATCTATATGAATTGACTAACAAAAACGGTGTACAGGCCTATTTTACTAATTTTGGAGCCCGCGTTGTTGGTTTATGGGTACCGGATAAGGAAGGTAAATTGTGTGATGTTGTCTTGGGATTTTCTAAGGCCAGTGATTATAATAATCCCAAAGAACCATTTTTTGGAACAATCGTGGGACCTTTCGGCAATCGTATTGCAAAAGGGCAATTTAAGCTGGATGACAAGAACTATACGCTGGCTGTCAATAATGGACCGAATACATTACACGGTGGTTTCAAAGGCGTACATTTTGCGCATTGGACCTTAAAGAAAGCTGATCGGTCGTCCCTTACTTTTGCGTATACCTTGCCGGATGGACAGGAAGGATTTCCGGGCAACATTCAGATGGAAGTTACTTATACGCTCAATGACAAGAATGAATTGATGATCGCTTACCGAGCTGAAACTGATAAAAAGACAGTGATTAATTTAACAAATCATGCTTATTTTAACTTGAATGGCGAGGGCAGCGGAACGATTCTGGACCACCAGCTTCAATTGTTTGCCAATCAATATACCCCCGTCGACAGTACCTTGATACCTACAGGACAATTGGCCGAAGTAAAAGGAACAGCGTTTGACTTTACCTCTCCCAAGACTATTGGAAAAGATATCAATGCCACAGATAGGCAGCTTACCTATGGAAAAGGATATGACCATAATTTTGTGTTGAGCAAGGAGAAAGAAGGCGAGTGGTATAAAGCCGCACACGTCATGGGAGATAAGTCTGGTATTATCATGGATATTTTGACCACCGAACCGGGGATTCAATTCTACAGCGGCAACTTTATGAATGAGCAAGTGCAGTTAAAAAATGGAAAAAAAGATTCTTTTCGGACAGCGTTCTGTTTAGAACCACAGCATTTTCCGGATGCGCCAAATCAACCCAACTTTCCAACAACAATTGTAAGTCCTGGGCAGGTCTATCAAACGAAATCCCTGTATCGTTTTTCAATAAAATAGTATAGATTAATAATGATTGGTTTTGGAAGTACATCCCTATGGGGATGTGCTTTCTTCTTTTGATACAAATAGGCAGTCTTTTGAGAAAAATCAATCGTCCAACTCATTGATTAAATCTTATTTTTGGATAATCAGTTATAAAACTAATCAAGCCAATAATGACAAAAAAAATAGGTCTATTATCTTATTTCATTGGAATTTGTTTTTTAAGTTCTGCGCAGAGCAATGCAGTAGTCGCCGTTGATCAACTACCGGTTGAGGGTAAAAATCTAAACTATATTAACAACCGCCTGCCGTTAAAACAGAACGCCCTGCTGAAGCTACCTGTAGGAAGTATTGTTCCGGAAGGCTGGTTAGGCAAATACCTGGAGCTGCAGAAAGATGGTCTTACGGGGCATCTTGGTGAAATTAGTGCCTGGTTATCAAAGAAAAATAATGCATGGTTGAGCTCCAATGGGAAAGGTGATTACGGTTGGGAGGAAGTCCCCTATTGGCTGAAAGGTTATGCAAATCTGGGGTATATTCTGAAAGACCCTAAAATAATAGCCGAATCAAAAATATGGTTGGAAGCAGCAATCAAGAGCCAACGGCCTGATGGCTACTTTGGTCCCCTGATCTTGCGCAACAATAAACCTGACCTATGGGGTAATATGATTATGTTATGGTGCTTACAATCCTATTATGAATATAGCTCTGATCAACGTGTGCTAACCCTAATGACCAACTACTTTAAATGGCAGTCAAATTTACCGGATAGCTTTTTTCTAAAAGACTATTGGGAGAATAGTCGTGGTGGGGATAATTTATTATCAGTCTATTGGCTTTATAATCGGACCCAAGGGAACGAATGGTTGATGGGCCTTGCAGATAAAATCCATCGTAACACAGCCAACTGGCGGCAAAAAGATGACTTGCCCAACTGGCACAATGTCAATGTTGCACAATGTTTCAGGGAGCCGGCGACTTATTATCTCAAAAGTCAGTCTGCTGAAGATCTGAAGGCGACTTACAATAATTTTCATTTTGTCAGACAAGTATTTGGTCAAGTGCCGGGCGGAATGTTCGGCGCCGATGAAAATGCCCGTCCGGGGTATACCGACCCGCGGCAAGGAGTCGAAACTTGTGGCATGGTCGAACAGATGGCCTCAAATGAAATTCTCCTTGGAATAACCGGAGATCCATTTTGGGCAGATCACGCGGAAGAGGTGGCCTTCAATACGTATCCGGCAGCGGTAACAGCTGATTTCAAAGCGCTACGTTATATCACTAGCCCAAATATGAGCATTAGCGATAGTCATAATCATGCTCCGGGAATTGATAACAACGGTCCATTTTTGATGATGAACCCTTTTAGTTCACGCTGTTGCCAACATAATCATAGTCAAGGATGGCCATATTATGCAGAGCATCTGTATATGGCAACAAACGATAATGGCGTTGCTGCAGTACTTTATGCTGCATCCCATGCAGATATCAAGGTCGGGGACAATCAAAAGATTCAGATTAAACAAGCCTCCAATTATCCATTCGAAGAATCGATTCGCTTTACAATAGGAACGAATGGAAAGGCAGCTGATTTTCCGTTCTACTTGCGGATTCCTGCCTGGGCAAAACAGGCACAGGTCAAAATTAATGGAAAGGCACAGACCGTTGAGCCAGGTGCAAAGTACATCCGGATTGACCGAAAATGGAAAGATGGAGATCAGGTAGAACTATTGTTGCCGATGTCCATTGAGTTGAATACCTGGACGGCGAATAAAAATGCCGTGAGTATCCAACGGGGACCATTGACCTATGCCTTGAAGATTAAGGAGAATTATATACAAAAGGATAGTAAAGCTTCGGCTATTGGTGATTCAAAATGGCAGGAAACCGCTGACCCAACCAAATGGCCTTCGTACGAGATCCTTCCGGCAAGTGATTGGAATTATGGCCTTGTCCAAAATGAATTGCTTGCTCCAGATCAATTGAAAGTTGTCAAACGGGCGTGGCCAAAAGATGCCTTTCCATTTGAAGCGGATGCGGTACCTATTTCCATTTTGGTAAAAGCGAAACGAATTGATGGCTGGAAAATAGATGAAAATGGATTGACCGGTGTATTGCCATTGAGCCCAGTGGAAAGTCAGGCAGCAGTTCAACAAGTCGAATTGATTCCAATGGGGGCTGCCCGTTTGCGTATAGCAGCATTTCCGACAGTAAAGTAATTAAAGATATAAATGATATAACGATTTTTTTATGATGAAGAAAACCTTATTTTTTGCCAGTCTGATGATGGCTGCACAATTGAATCTTGCGCAGGAATGGAAGCCGGTAGGCGATCACATATTGACCTCCTGGGGTGAAAAAGTGACTGCACAGAAACCACATCCAGAATATCCGAGACCACAACTGGTGCGGACAAATAACTGGCAAAATTTAAACGGCTTATGGAAATATGCCATTACTCCAGTAAATGCAAAAGAAATTCCCCAACAGTGGGACGGAAATATCCTAGTGCCTTTTGCGGTAGAATCTGCACTTTCAGGGGTTGGTAAGGAAGTTGGTAAAGATAAAGCATTATGGTATACCAACACGATTACCTTGGATAAGTCGGTCAACAAAAATAATGTTTTGCTCCATTTTGGCGCTGTGGACTGGCAATGCGATGTATATGTAAATAATCAATTGGTCGGTAGACATGAAGGCGGTTTTGACCCTTTTTCGATGGACGTGACCCGTTTTCTCAGAAAAGGAACTAAACAGGAAATCGCGATACGTGTATGGGATCCGACAGATGAGGGGCCACAACCAAGAGGTAAGCAGGTCAATCGTCCGAATGGCATTTGGTATACGCCGGTTACCGGCATATGGCAAACGGTGTGGCTGGAAAGTGTGCCATCATCTTATATCGTGACAACAAAACAGACACCGCGTTTGGATGAAGGGATACTTGCCTTCCAGGCGACAGTGGCAGGTAGTCAGGCCGGTGATGAAATTAAAGTGCGGGCACTAAATGGAACTCAAGTCATTAAAGAACAGGTGGGACAACCAAATGCAGCTTTCGAGCTTTCCGTTCCGAATTTGGAAGCCTGGTCGCCCAATAATCCGAAGCTTTACGATTTGGAAATTCAGTTAGTCCGCAAAGGGAAGGTCATTGACCAAGCAAAAAGCTATTTCGCGATGCGTAAAATTTCAATGGGAAAAGATGAAAACGGGATACAAAGACTCCTATTGAACAATAAGTTTACATTTCAGTATGGACCACTTGATCAAGGCTGGTGGCCCGATGGCTTGCATACAGCACCTACGGATGAAGCCCTAAAGTTTGATGTAATCAAGACAAAGGAAATGGGTTTCAATATGATCCGTAAGCACATTAAAGTTGAACCCGCACGGTGGTATCGCTACTGTGATAGCATTGGTATGCTTGTCTGGCAAGATATGCCAAGCGGCGATCTCGGGGGAAATCATTGGGACATGCAACCTGGGAAAATATCTGGCGGAAATCGGGATAAGGTGCGTTCAGCAGAGTCTGAAGGATATTATAGAAAGGAATGGAAAACCATCATGGAGGTTTTGCATAATTACCCGAGCATTGTGATTTGGGTGCCTTTTAATGAAGCCTGGGGACAATTTAAGACAAAAGAAATCACCGAATGGACGATGGCCAATGATCCATCCCGTTTGGTAAACAGTGCCAGCGGCGGTAATTTTATGGAAACCGGCCATATACTGGATATACACAACTACCCAGATGCGGCAATGCCGGATCCAAAATTGTTTGGCGCAAATCAGGTATTGGCATTAGGTGAATTTGGAGGTCTGGGACTTCCCGTAGATGGTCATTCCTGGCAACAAAAAGACAACTGGGGCTACCAGAGTTTCAAAAATAAAACCGAACTGCTCGAACGGTATAAACAATTGATCCGTGATTTGACAAGACTGATTCCTATGGGGCTGTCGGCAGGCGTTTATACACAGACGACAGACGTGGAGGTGGAAACCAATGGTTTGATGACGTATGATCGTAAAGTCATTAAAATGCCTGAAACAGAATTAAACGCTGCCCACCAGGCCCTCTATCATGCGCCAACGAAATAGTCTTAAAGGAACATCATGAATGGAAATTGTGACGGCTTTCATATAATTTTTTCGGATACAAGGATAGGAAAGCATCTGGATAACATAAAATTGATAAAATGTTGCAGTCGAACTCGTTAAAATATTGGAGTGGCGTAGTGGTAATCCTGAGCCTGTTGAACTCCTGTAGAAGTTCTTCAGGTTCAGTTACACAACCTGTTCAGACCACGCGGTCTTCCGTAAAAAACACAACGTATATAAATCCTGTCTTTGAACCGATACTCGCAGACCCTACAGTGGTACGTAATCCAAAGAATAAATTATTTTATGCTTATGGAACAGCTGATAATTGGGGCGATGGCAAGGGACAGCGTTTAGTTTCTATTTTGCAGTCAAAAGATCTAGTACATTGGACCTGGATCGGAACGGCATTTTCAGCCAAGCCCAACTGGAAGCCGGAAGGTGGGATCTGGGCGCCAGATGTGGTGTTATTGAATGGGAAATATATAATGTACTATGCTTACTCCACTTGGGGCGATCCTAATCCCGGTATTGGGGTGGCCCTAGCGGACAAACCTGAGGGGCCATTCGTGGATCAGGGCAAACTGTTCGATAGTAAATCGATCGATGTACCCAATTCGATAGACCCCTATTTTTTCAGGGAAAATAACCGGAACTACCTCTTCTGGGGAAGTTTTAGCGATGCCACTACGCAGGGGACTTTTGGTATTCCTTTAAATAATGATGGAACGCAAATCCCCGATCTTAAAAAGAAATTTAAGGTTGCAGCTGGTGATTTTGAAGCTGTGGTCATCCATAAGAGAAAAGGCTATTATTACTTTATCGGTTCAAAAGGATCGTGTTGCGAAGGCGAAAAAAGTACTTATCATGTCCTCGTTGGCCGATCAAAAAAATTGCAGGGCCCTTATCTGGATCAGGAAGGCCGTGATTTGACACAAAGAGGAAGCGGAACATTATTACTGAAAGGAAATGATAAATTTGTGGGCACAGGGCATACTTCCCGGATTATAACCGATGATCAAGGCAACGATTGGTTGCTTTATCATGCCATAGACCCCAAAAGGCCACGTGTTTCTACCGGGGGAAATCGCCGCATGCTATTGCTGGATAGGGTAATCTGGAAAGAAGATTGGCCTACGATTGAGTGGGAGACAAGTAGCGTTGTGGAAAAGGTCGCACCTGTCTTTAAATAGTTTTGATTAACATCTTGACGGAAATTGGATTACTACTACTGCTAAGGGCTATTTTATCTCTACTAGATGAGATGCTAGAGTTACAGCAATTGTTTAGCCCAAATACTTGGCTACAATTAGCTTAGATGCTGCTCTAGCCATTGATCAATGAATTGAAAGACATCTTCCCTGCAGTCTTCGTTGAGTATTTCGTGACGCATGCCTTTATATAGTTTTAAAGTAATATCGGACTGACCCTGCGTATTCAATTGGGCGACAGTATCTTCTACTCCCTTCCCGAAGTCACCAATAGGGTCATCTTGTCCGCTAATAAACAATAGGGGTAAACCCTTTGGGATGCGTTTTGTCAGCTCTTTGTCTGTCGCGCGTAGCGATAGACTCAATACCGTATAAAAACCATTGTTGGTAAACAAACCACCGCATAGGGGATCTTCAATAAAAGCCATGCGATTCGCTTTGTCGACACTTAGCCAATTGCTATTGTTTTGGTTGGGTTCATTCTTAAATCCGGCATTATTACGCCTGTCAAATATACCGTTGATTAATTTACTGCGTTTTTTGGGGGCAAGGGAATTCAGTACAGCCAATAGCGTACGAAAAGCTGTGGATCCCTTTTGTCTTCCGCCCGTCCCCACGATTATGGCCCCTTTAAAACGATCTCCCGCCAGTTGTAAGGCACATCGGGTCACAAAAGATCCCATGGAATGGCCCAAGATAAAATGCGGTTGATCGGGGTAGCTTTGTTGTAATACAGTACTCATTGTTAACGCGTCCTGCACAAGTTGTTCCGCTGGATCAGATTGTTGAAAATACCCCAACCCTTCCGCATTCACGGCCGTTTTCCCATGCCCCAACTGATCATAAAGGAGTACAGCAAAACCACGGTTAGCCAGATGATCGGTAAGCATTTGATAGCGCCCACTATGTTCCTGCATGCCATGAACAATCAATATTGTTCCTAGTACCTTTTGGTTCTCAGGTTTAAATATAGTATAGAAGAGTTTATGGGCTGGTTTACCTTCAAAAGAACGTATTGAAAAAAGATTGGACGATACCATATTCATGATGTTGCTTCCTTAGTGTTAGCGTAAACTAAGACAATTTTGTTGGATTTGCAAGTGGAGTTTATCGTTTGGATAAAAAAGCAAAGTGACGCATACCAAGCAAATTTCGCCCGTATTAATTTTTTAGTATCAGAATATTTTTTAGATTTGCAGTAATTTAGAATTAATTTAAATAAGATATTAGTTCTTCGGTTTAATATTTAAATCCAGCTGAGGTTAGCAAGAGCCATACGATATTCACAAAAAGGTAGGGGATAGCGATTGTTCATGATGACTTCATTATTAATAAAAATACGTTCTAATGAAAAAGACACTTTTAGCAGCTTTACTTTTAGCGGCATCTTATGCCCAGGCACAGACAAATTCATTGATGAATGGTGAGTTTTGGAAAGGTAAACCTACTTTGGCTACCGTTAAGGAAGAGATTACAAAAGGAAATAGTCCTTCACAACCAAATGCGGCATCTTTTGATCCTGTAACGATGGCAATCCTAAATGGAGCCCCGACTGATGTTGTCAAATTCATGATCGAACAAGAAGGAAATAGTGTCACTAAGAAAACCCACCATAGCCGGAGTTATCTGCATTGGGCGACTTCAAGTGGTAATGCTGAATTGGTAGATTATCTCATTGCAAAAGGTTCCGATGTGAACTACCAGGATAGTCATGGCTACCCGATCGTAGCCTATGCTGCGTCGACAGGAAATACCAATACCGCTGTTTATGAGGCTTTATTTAAAGCTGGAGTAGATCCTAAACAAAAATATGAAGGTGGAGCTACGTTAATGATGTTGGCGGCTTCTGCTGATAAAGATCTTGCATTGACAGATTACTTTATCAAGAAGGGGCTTTCTATACAAGATAAAGATGAGTATGGGCGTACCGTAACAGATTATGCGGCAAAATTGGGTAACATGGCCTTGGTCGAAAAGTTTATTGCCCGTGGTGTAAAACCGACAAACAATGCATTATTTTTTGCTACTCAAGGATCAAGACAGGTTTCAAATGGCTTGGACACGTATACCTATTTGGTAGAGAAACTAAAATTGGATCCTAAAGCCATTAATAAAGACGGTGCGACTTTATTGCATGCCTTGGTGCGTCGCCCAGATATGGCGGTGATCAATTACTTTTTAGAAAAAGGGGTTGATGTTGCAAAAGCAGATAACGAGGGCAATACAGCCCTTATGGTTGCGGCAAATGGCAAGGACGCAAAATTAGTGGAACTGCTACTCTCCAAAGCGAAAAATGTGAATGCGGTGAATGAGAAAGGTGAATCCGCATTGACCAAAGCAGTGGGGAATGGTACAGCTGAGGTCGCAGCACTCTTAATTAAAAACGGTGCTGATACCAAATTGTTGGATAAAGACGGTAATAACTTAGCCGTTTACTGGTTTAATTCTTTTAAGGAAGCCCCACAAGGTGGACGTCCGCAACAAGGAGCGCAATCCAATAGCTCGTACATAGATGATTTTAAAGAAAAATTAGCTGTGCTTAAAGCTGGTGGATTGGATGTTGTCGCACCCCAGAAAAATGGTAGTACACTTTATCATCTTGCTGTCGCTAAGGAAAGCACAAACCTCATTCAGAAAGCAAGCGAATTGGGGGTAGATATCAATGCACAGGATAAAGACGGAACCACCGCACTACATAAAGCTGCTTTGATTGCGAAAGACGATTCATTATTGAAGAGATTGGTCGCTTTAGGAGCAAATAAAGAACTGAAAACCGAATTTGATGAAACCGCATACGATTTGGCTAAAGAAAATGACTTTTTGTCAAAAGGAAATGTACAGTTGGACTTTTTAAAATAATAAGATGAATACTATAATTAAAATCGCGCTAATCACACTTTTGTTTTCTGCAGTTTCTGTCAGCACATTTGCCCAAACGGGTAAGTATAAATGTATGATCCAAATGAACGCCTATCAAGGAGAAGGAGCTTATGTCGTTATTTCACTCATAAACCCGAAGGGAGCATACGAAAAAACACTTGCTGTATTGGGGCCAGATAAACAATGGTATAATACATTGAAAGAGTGGTATAAATTTCAGGCTAAAACCAAAGAAAAACTGAGCGCAGTGACCGGTGCTTCTGTTGGTGGAGGTGACCGTGCGATGCGTACATTGGAAATTGATGAGTCTAAATTCAACAAAGGGTATAAACTTCGCTTTGAATCCGCTGTAGAAGAACAGAAATATCATACTGCAGATGTAGAAATCCCATTAACAAAAGAGGCTATTACTGAAAAAGCAAATGGTAAGGGATACATTAAGCTTGTCAAATTAAATAAAGTACAATAAGAAAAAATGTTGGTATCTGTCTGGAGGTATGCACATTTAGCCTTAGCTCTTGTTTCTTCTGTTTTTTTACTATTATTATCGGTCACGGGAGTAATTTTGGCCATTGACGCCGTCAATGAAAAAATGCCACCCTATCGAATAGAGAATATAGGTTCTTTGGATCTTTCGCAGACCATTACCGGTCTGCGAAAGGTTTATCCTGAAATTATTGAAATTTCGGTCGACCACAATCAATTTGTGAGCATTGACGCCATAGATGCTGAGGGAAATACTGTAAAAGGGTATATTGACCCGCAAACCGGCAAATATCTGGGTGCACAAAAGAACAAAACACAGTTTGTTCAATGGACTACAGCACTGCATCGTTCCTTATTCTTAAAGGTAACAGGCCGAATTATTATCGGCATCGCTTCTTTTCTACTATTTTTGATTACTATCTCAGGTTTGGTGTTGATTATCAAACGTCAACAGGGCGTTCGACATTTCTTTGCTAAGATCAATCGGGATTTCTTCGCACAGTATTTTCATGTTGTTTCAGGGCGGTTGTTTCTGATACCCATTTTAATTTTGGCTTTGACAGGGACCTATTTATTTATGGTCCGAATCGAACTGTTAAAGAAGACAAATCAAACGGTTGAATATCCGGTGAAGGAAAATGAGACCGAGGAGCTGGCGATAGCAGATTTTTCGATCTTTAAAAAAACGAAACTTAACGATGTCGTGAAGGTGGAGTTCCCTTTTATGGAAGGAGATCCTGACGAATATTATGTCCTCAAACTGAAAGACCGGGAGTTGACAGTAAATCAATTGAATGGTGCCGTACATAAAGAAGTCAAGTATCCCTTTACTGCACTTGCAGAACAATTTTCGCTCGATCTTCACACCGGTAAAACCAATATGATATGGGCCATCATTTTGGGGCTTGCATCACTGAATATTGTGTTTTTTATTTATACAGGTTTTGTCATTACCTTCAAACGTACACGAACAAAGATTAAGAATAAGTATAAGGCAGCTGACGCCGAAATTGTTATTCTGGTAGGTACTGAAAATGGGAGTACTTTGTTTTTTGCCAATCAGATTCACAAACAGCTGTTGGCTGATGGTAAAAAATCACTTTTGCTCGGGATGAACCACTATCAGTATTTTCCAAAAGCAAAACATCTTTTGCTGTTTACGTCCACCTATGGTCTAGGAACAGCGCCTTCCAATGCGACTCAGTTTGAGAAAAAGCTATTGGCCTATCCACAGCAGCAGTCGATTAATTTCTCTGTTCTCGGTTTTGGATCGAAAGCGTACCCTGATTTTTGTGCCTATGCGTATGCGATAGACAAGTTGCTCAGTCAGCAAGCATGGGCCTCCCGACTGATAGACCCACATACGGTCAATGACAAAAGTGTTGATGAACTGATTGCATGGGTACATCATTGGAGTGAATATACCAATATTGCCTTAGCTTCTGCTCCAGCGATATACAGCTCCAAAGTGGTTGGATTGAAGAAATTTAAAGTGATTGCCCGATCAACAGTTTCGGAGAGCAACAGTACCTTTACACTTTTATTAAAGCCACTTGGAAAAATGAAAGTGCAGTCCGGAGATTTGTTGGCCATCTATCCGGCACAGGATCAACGGGAACGTTTTTATTCCATTGGATGCAAGGGTGGAATGGTTCAATTGGTCGTCAAGCTATTTCCTGATGGTTTTGGCTCGGGATTTCTATATCAACTAAAAGCTGATCAGGTTCTGGAAGCGCGTGTCATGGCCAATCCAAGTTTTCATTTTCCCAAGACAGCACCTGCTGTGGCGTTGATTGCAAATGGAACCGGTATTGCACCGTTTTTGGGTATGATTGCGGAAAATCAGCATAAAATACCCGTCAAACTCTATGCAGGCTTCCGCAAGAACAATGAGATCACAGCACAATATCTGGAATTTACCGACGTACAAAAAAAACTGGGACAGCTGAACGATGTACAGCTGGCCTTTTCACGGGAACAGCAGGGGCAGTATGTGATGGATCTGATCCGTCAGGACGGTACGTACTTTATCGAATTGCTCGAACAGCAGGGCTGTATCCTATTGTGCGGTTCACTTCGTATGCAACAGGATGTCGAAGCAACTTTAAACGAGATACTGCTGGTAAGTACAGGCAAATCGATCAGCATCTACAAAGAAAATGGTCAGATCCTGACAGATTGCTACTAGATTCGGGTATGAAACAAATTATATGGTGTGTAATCGCATGAGGATATGCTGCAGAATCGCCTGTAACAGTTGTGTTGTTGGACACTTGGAAGAGCATAGTCGTTATTTGGTTTTGATTTTGAACTTTGCCTGAAAAGGTTCACAATCTTATATTTTTATTTGTTATAACAATTTGTAATGGATTATTATAAGCAGTATCTACTGATTTCAGTATTTTGGTTGATAGCCGCCGTTAACGGTTTTTCACAGGTATTGCTCAAAAAACAGGTGACCCTTATGGGCTCTGTTTTTGAGATCACCCTAGTTGATCAGGATAGCGTAAAGGCCAACCAGCATATTGTCGAAGTCATCGCAGAGATTGAACGTATCGAAAACCTGATTTCGGAGTGGCGTCCATATACGCAGATTTCGGAGGTCAACCGCAATGCCGGGATTAAACCTGTTAAAGTTGATCGGGAAGTATTTGACCTGACTAAAAGGGCAATTCAATACAGCTGGAATTCACAAGGAGCCTTTGATATTAGCATTGTCGCTTTAGATAAAATATGGAAGTTTGATGGCAGCATGGATACAATGCCTTCTGAGGATGCGATCAGAAATTCGGTTGCCAAAGTTGGCTATAAACATATTGTTTTGGATAGTGCTGCTTCGACTATTTTCTTGGCACTTCCGGGCATGAAGATTGGCTTTGGCTCGATCGGGAAGGGCTATGCCGCCGATCGGGGACGGGAGATCATGAAAGCCCGTGGAATCACTGCCGGAATCGTCAATGCTTCCGGGGATCTATCTACCTGGGGTAGCCAACCAAATGGTGAGCCCTGGAAGATTGGGGTGAACAACCCCTTCAAATCGCATCAGATGGTCCAGGTTCTTCGTCTAAATGAAATGGCAGTCGCTACCTCAGGCAGCTATGAAAAATATGCCGAAATCAATGGAAAACGTTATTCCCATATTATTAATCCCATCAGCGGATACCCAGCTACGGGACTGACTTCGGTGACAATCTATGGCCCGTCGGCAGAAATAGCCAATGCGCTGAGCACTTCCATTATGGTACTTGGTGAAAAAGAAGGAAAAAAATTAATCCAAAATTTTCCAAATTATCGTTTTATCTTTATTACAGACAAAGGAAAGGTTGTCCGGGATAAGCGGAAGCATGAGTAAATGAGTTCATGAACACCGCTAAAAAACAAATTGTGAATGAATAATCACAGAGAGAGTGAATAACCGAGCGAAGCTAGTTTATGAATGCCGCTTAAAACATCCACTCGATTAATAAATCTGATAGCTGCATCACAGAAAAAAAAATATACAGATGCAAATAATTTAGAGTAAAAGCGTTGTTGGTTCGTCTATGTGGCTATGGACATTGCATACCAAAATCATATGGCAGAAAAAAACTCCAGATCATTTACAGACATCGTCAAGACTTATGGGAGTCAATTGCTGCGTTTTGTAAAAGGAAAGGTCAAAAAAACGGAAGATGCCGAGGATATCTTGCAGGAGGTCTGGTATCAATTCAGTCGTTTGACCAATATGGACGAACTGGAAAATGCTGGGGCATGGTTGTACGCTGTAACGCGAAACAAGATTACAGATAGTTATCGAAAGAAGAAAGATGAGTCACTTGATGATTTAGTGGGGGATGGAGAGGAAGTAGACACTGCTTTTCCGATACGCCAGTTTTTGTTGGCTGATGATTCGAACAACCCGGAGCTCAAATTATTCAAAGATATTTTCTGGGATGAATTGATGAAAGCGCTGGAAGAATTGCCAGAAAAGCAACGTCGGGTTTTTATGCTCAATGAAATTGAAGATAAAACATTGCAGGAGATTGCCGATATGGAGAATGAAAATCTAAAAACGATAATAAGCAGAAAGGGTTATGCTGTAAAACATCTGCGTTTACGTTTGCGGAACTTATACGAGGAATTAAAATTTTAACAATATAGCTATGAATAGAAGAATGAGAAGACAGGGAAAAGGCAAATTTGCTTTTGTATTTGTTGCCATTATCATTGGAGTTTTCTTGCTGGTAGCCTTATTACAATATTTGTGGAATACATTGATGTGTGATATTTTCAATTTGAAAGCTATTAGTTATTGGCAGGCATTTGGTCTGTTTGTGCTATCACGTATTCTATTTGGACGTGGATTTGGTAAGCCGGGAAGGGGCGGGTTCCGTAAAAATTTCCCCCCTGATATGGGCCGCCATGGAGATCTTTCAGAAGAGGAAAGGGAGCGCTTGCGGGAGGAATGGAAACGTCGTTTCAATGGACGATGTGGATTCTGAAAAAAAAATAGAATTTTTTAAAGTAAAAACCTGGTACAGGCGTCTTCTTCTATAAAGGCGCCTTTTTTTATGCCAAAAGCTGAAGAAGCACTTTAAAGGTAATGGCAGAACGCGATGATCTGTTACTAGGGATATAAGACAATTATACTGGGTTGAAAAATTGACGACAGGAGAAGTATAAAGGATGACGAATAGAATTACCAAGAAGTGGATTGACAGATTTTGGGTTTAAAGAACAATTAAATTAAAAAAAAATGAAAAATAAAATTCGATTTATATTACCCCGCTTGATTGCATTGACGCTAATAGTGGGTTTAGCCAGCTTGATTATGGGAGCGATCTTTAAGCTGTTGTTGGTTGCAACGATTTTATTCGGAATAGGAAGCTTTGCAATGGCCAAAATGCGTAGGAGAGAAATGCGTTCATTTAAAATGGACAAGGCTCCGATCCACCCCGGAATGTACAGTGCGTCGAGGACGAATAGTGCAATCGTTCCTTTATACAAACAACAACGGAATAAGAATGCGACAATCGTCCCGGTGTACTAATCAGGACCTGGTAGAAAACCAAATAACATAAATAGAGACAGTAGTGAAGTCCTTTGGGCTGCTCATTACTCAATACACAATATTCATTACTAAAAAAATAAAGACATGTTTAAAAGAGATCATTATTCCAGCGGATATTCAAATCAAAATAGATTTTGCGGTCAGCATTTCAAAGACCGTTTTGAAAAATTTCAACAGCATTTTTTTGAAGGCGAAGCAGGGCAGCGCGGAGAAGGACAGCAATTTGTTCCTGTGAATATTTCCGAAAATTCCGAGTTCTACGAAGTGCAGGTGTTTGCCGCCGGCCGAAAGAAAGAGCAATTTCAGGTCAGTATAAATGAGGGAATCTTAACGATTTCTTGTACAGAAAATGCCAACGATGCGGCAGCTTATATCTATAAAGAGCATTTGGGCACTGCGTTTGAACGTGAATTTCAATTAAATGAACAGGTGCTTACAGATAATGTACATGCCAGTTTTGAAGATGGTGTACTAACAGTCATTCTCCCTAAGGATCTTGACAAGGTGAAAAGACCACAAGAAGTCATTATTGACTAAATAATCGGCAATAAGTAGCTAAACAGCAACTCCAAAAGAGGTCGATGCGGGCGCATTGACCTCTTTTATGTTTTTTTGAGTTTTTTTTGTAGCTGTTTTTTTCCAAATTTTCCGAAGAAATAAAATAGTGCTAGAACGACCAAAATAGCCATAAAAGGAACGAATATGGCCAGAATGGTCAAGACGGAGGAGCCAATGGTCTCCATGGTCGAAATAATAAAATTGCCAAGACCCGCGGTACCGATGGAAGATGCGGCTCTAGTACCAGCCAGTACTGTACTAATTGTTGCAGCAGTTCCCCCGCCAGCAATAATGGCCGTTGACCAGCGGAAAAACGGAGAAATATCGGTAAACTGGACCGCAAATAGTAATGTTCCCGCAATCGTTGCCAAGGGAATAGAAATTGTGTCCAGGATATTGTCCACACCTGGGATGTAGTAAGCAGCAATTTCAACAATCATTGCTATACTTGTCGTAATCAGGACCAAATTAGAACCCGCCCAAGCCCATTCATTGCCCACCTGAAACAATTCGAGACGACAGCCTAAACTTAATAAAAATAGTGGCATAAAAATTCGGAAGCCGGTTGCCGCGGCCAGACTTATACCGATAAATGCACTGATTAGGTATGTGGATAACTCCCCCATGACAAATGAATATTAGTTCTTTCTATTCATAGAATAAAAAAAGAGTGTTTTTTGTTTTTTAATTGTTGCGAACGATGGAGGTAAATATTACATCAAGGTAGTTGTACTGGGGATTGTTTATAGTGTGTAATCCTATTTATAGATTTTGATTATATTATATCGAATCATTCGATGAGCTCGGGATCGCATATATGTTTAATTTTATGAAAGTAAGAATCAAACAATTTGATCATTTAGGATATTATATAATTAAACTTTCTTTTAATATGGACAACAACGAAAAAGACATTAGCAAATGCCCATTTCACAATGGAACGATGCGCAACGCCGTTGCGGGAGGGGGAACTCAGAATCAAGATTGGTGGCCAAATAGACTTCGTGTTGATCTCTTGAGACAGCATGCGACAAAATCAAATCCTATGGACGAAGGCTTTGATTATGCTGAAGCTTTCAAACAGTTGGATCTGGAGGCCGTTAAAAGAGATTTACATGCATTAATGACAGATTCACAGGATTGGTGGCCAGCAGATTTTGGACATTATGGTCCCTTATTTATTCGGATGGCCTGGCATAGTGCAGGAACCTATCGTGTAAGTGATGGCCGCGGCGGTGCAGGATCCGGACAGCAGCGCTTTGCTCCTTTAAATAGTTGGCCGGACAATGTTAGCTTGGATAAGGCCCGTCGACTGTTGTGGCCGATCAAACAAAAATATGGTAAGCATATTTCGTGGGCAGATTTATTGATCTTAACGGGAAATGTTGCGTTGGAATCAATGGGATTTAAAACCTTTGGCTTTTCAGGAGGTCGTGTGGATGCTTTTGAACCGGAACAGGATGTGTACTGGGGATCTGAAAAGACCTGGTTAGGTGGTGATGTCCGTTATGCGCATGGCTCTGAAGGTGTGGTTGAGTCGCATGGTGTTTTATCAGCGGACGATGATGCAGATGGCAAACAACATTCCCGCAATCTTGAGAAACCTTTGGCAGCGGTACAGATGGGGCTGATTTATGTCAATCCGGAAGGGCCGGATGGAAATCCAGACCCAATTGCAGCTGCAAAGGATATCAGAGATACTTTCGGGCGTATGGCAATGAATGATGAGGAAACTGTTGCCCTAATTGCCGGAGGACATACTTTTGGGAAGACGCATGGTGCCGGACCTGCGGACAATGTCGGCAAGGAACCAGAGGCTGCTGGTATCGAACAACAAGGGCTCGGATGGAAAAGCAGCTATGGTACCGGAGTAGGTACTGATGCGATTACCAGTGGCCTGGAAGTGATCTGGACCCAAAAACCCACAGAATGGACAAACCTCTTTTTTAAAAACCTTTTTGAAAATGAATGGGAGCTTACAAAAAGTCCTGCAGGCGCTCATCAATGGGTAGCCAAGGGAGTGGAAGCTACTGTTCCTGATCCTTTTGATCCGAATAAAAAACGTAGGCCGACGATGTTGACAACGGATTTGTCTTTGCGCTTTGATCCCGTTTACGAAAAGATTTCCCGTAAATTCTATGAAGATCAGGATGCTTTTGCCGATGCTTTCTCGCGTGCATGGTTTAAATTAACGCACCGTGATTTAGGTCCACGAGAACGTTATTTGGGGGCAGAAGTGCCGAGTGAAGAATTGCTATGGCAAGACCCTATTCCTGCCGTAGACCATGTCTTGGTTGACGCAAATGATATTGAGGATTTAAAAGCAGCTATTTTGGCGTCAGGTCTCAGCACAGCGGAGCTCGTGACCACAGCATGGGCTTCGGCATCTACATTCCGCGGTTCGGATATGCGCGGTGGCGCAAATGGAGCTCGAATTCGTTTGGCACCACAACGATACTGGCAGGTTAATAACCCGACGCAATTGCAAAAGGTACTTACAGTGCTGGAGCAGATCCAACAGGATTTTAATGGTAAACAACAAGGAGGGAAAAAAGTATCGTTGGCTGATTTAATTGTTCTTGCCGGTGTGGCAGCGATCGAACAGGCAGCCAGAGCTGGCGGCCATGACCTCAAAGTTCCGTTTAATCCTGGACGCATGGATGCTTCCCAAGAGCAGACTGATGTAGAATCGATGGGTTATCTAGAGCCTATTGCTGACGGATTTAGAAACTATCGAAAGGGTGCTTACACGGTTTCGACAGAGTCATTATTGATTGATAAAGCGCAATTACTGACCTTATCCGTTCCAGAATTAACCGTTTTAATCGGTGGAATGCGTGTATTGCAGGCTAATTTTGACGGTTCTCAAACAGGTGTTATGACCGAGCGCCCCGGACAGTTGACCAATGATTTTTTTGTGAATCTATTGGATATGGGAACAGCCTGGACAGCCGTTTCGCAGGATAGGGAACTCTTTGAAGGAACAGACCGTAAAACGGGCGCAAAGAAATGGATTGCTGGACGCGCGGACCTGGTATTTGGTTCTAACGCTGAATTAAGAGCTGTTGCTGAAGTTTACGGTAGTGCTGATGCGAAAGAAAAATTCGCTAAGGATTTTGTCGCTGCCTGGAATAAAGTGATGGAGTTGGATCGTTTTGATTTACACAGATAACGGGACGGAGCACTGCTTGCTAATGTAATCTCAAAGCACAGTAGCGACGCCTGACAAGCGATTAATAATATGAAGGCCTGTACATGATCAGTCGTATAGGCCTTTTTTGCGTTGTATACAAAATTAAAGGATAATAGTAGGGGTAAAATTCCGCCAAAATTCAGGAGGCACGAAAAACTTTTTGGCGGAATTTTACCCTATTTTTTTATTGAATTTCAATTTGTTTTTTGCTAAAAACTTGATCTATCGTCTTTAATCCCATAGTTTGTTACTCAGATTTCTCTGTCCTAGATTTCGGGTAAAAACAAATTCCCCTCGGGGGACGGAAGATTCCCTTAAGGAAAAAACAAATTCCCCTTGGGGGACGGAAGATTCCCTTAAGGAAAAAACAAATTCCCCTCGGAGCGCGGAAGATTCCCTTAAGGAAAAAACAAATTCCCCCCGGGGGACGGAAGATTCCCTTAAGGAAAAAACAAATTCCCCTCGGAGGGCGGAAGATTCCCCTAAGGAAAAGACAAATTCCCCTCGGAAGGCGGAAGATTCCCTTAAGGAAAAAACAAATTCCCCTCGGGGGACGGAAGATTCCCTTAAGAAAAAAACAAATCACCCCTGGAGGACGGAAGATTCCCTTAAGGAAAAAACAAATTCCCCTCGGGGGACGGAAGATTCCCTTAAGGAAAAAACAAATCACCCCCGGAGGACGGAAGATTCTCCCAAGGGAAAGTATAGTTTTCTCCTGGGGTTTTGCATTTTGGCAGATGAATTTGCCGAGAAAACGTGAATGTAGGTATTATTGTTATGGTTGGTGGGGCTTGATCGTTACAGCGTCCCAGGCCAGTACTTGTACGCCAGGGGAGTAGTGTATAAGTCTAATATTTTCATTATGGAGATGAATACCTCCTGTTTTATAGTCCAACTGACATTCTTGCAATTGCACTGAAAACAACGGCCACTCCGGATGATGGATGTCGAAACAATATATTCCATCGGGTTTGTCCAGGTAAAGGCAATAGCGTTCGGTAAGCCAGGTATCAAGGCTGGATTTTATTTTAATCTTATCGGTCACGGCAAAGATCGTTTTTAACCTAAAGCCCCTTTCTGGGTTAAGATTATGATACCCTTGCGTATCCCGCAACATAGTGGACTTTTCGTAAGGCAGACCCGATAATTTTTTTGCGACCAATGCGGATAAGTATTTGCTTGCTTCAATATGGATAAAATAAACACCCTTTTTACCATCCTGATCGATATAGGTACGTAAATTGATCTCATAAAAGTCCGAAATGGGTGGGAATGCAGGCAAATTTCTGGGACGGATATTTTTCATTTTGAAAGCAACCAAAGATACATAACATAGACTTTCGTGCTGATCGATTTGCAATTCGGCCGGAACTAATGGCCGGAGTAGCTCATAATCGACTTGAAAATGTAAAAAAAGTAAATCAAGCCATTCCTGATAGTAACGCCAAGGGCTAGTTAGTATAGGCCAGGGACGATGGTTATAATCGCTTAAAACTGTTTTAATTTTTTGTGCCAAAATCGTCAATTTATGCCTCTAAGATCATTTTAATCTAGCTTTAACCAAATTTTAATTTAATATATGAAGAATTATGGAATTTTCTTTGGGCTTTTCCTATTTTGTGAAATAAAATTCAAGATTTGTGCTACTTTTTGTTGTTTGATCGGTAGTAACTTTGTGTTGTTTTTAAAGGGAAACTTGTTACTTTGTTAGTTTACAGTTATGTGGAAGCACTTTATTTTTCTAATTACAGTTCTGTTTGTTTCATTTAAAAGTTTAAATGCAAACAGTGTTGTACTGAAAAGTGGTAGTTTTCACCATAACATTTCTTCCCTAAAAACTGAATCGAATAAAGATAACTTTCTACCCTCGACCCCTCAAAAAATAGACAATCCGAATTTACATCCCTTATATCCGTCGCTGCAATCTATCGCAGAACTGGATGTTGAGAATAATCAGGATTGGTTAACGGATCGCTGGGTGGCTATGGTCGATTTACTATGGCATGAATTACTGCCTTCGACGCTGCAAAACGACTACCGTTATCTACATGTTTTGGATATTGAACCGATTCCCATCGCACGGTTCCTGCTTTTTGAGCAAATAAAAATCCCATTTTAACAATTTTGGGCTTTCGGTTTTGACGGAAGCTGAACGAAAAAGTCGTAATTTCTTTTCTAAATTTATTTTATTGATTTCTTAAAATATACCCATGCACGAGCTAAGTATAGTAAAGGATATCTTCGATACCCTGACCTCGCATTACGAGACTAGGGTGGATGATATCCAGAAAATTCAGGTGACAGCAGGACTATTGTCCAATGTGCAGCCTGTGCTGATCCAAAATGCTTTTGACGCTTTTATCACTGAAAACACCCATTACCGGAATATGGAAATGGAGGTTGTGGTAAATGATATCATTGCCTATTGTGAACACTGCCAGAAGAATTTTCCTGTTCATTTTCACCGATTTGTCTGCGATTGTGGGCAGCCTTCGAGTACAATTGTTCAAGGAGATGAACTCTATATTTCCAAAGTAATTTTTAAACACGATTAAAAAATCAATTATCATGTCAGACAATACTCAAAATCCTAAGAGCTTAGGTAACCGCGTCGGTTCGGTTCAATGTGAAAATACAACTTTACATTTATTAAAGGCAAATGATTTTGTCGCCAAAAGTATCCGCGACAGATTGAAAGATGTATGTGTGGTTAATGTATGTTCTTCTCCGGGGTCTGGTAAAACAACGTTGATGCAAGAGACTGGAAAGCGTCTTTCCAAAGATCTAAACATTGCCGTGTTAGTGGGAGACCCTGAAACGGAACGTGATGCCATCCGCATGCGTGATGTTGGCATCAATGCTTTGCAGATTGTTACCGGCGGTATGTGCCATATCGAGGCGCAAATGATTTTGCAGGCCTTGGATCACATCGATATCGAAGGTATCGATTTGTTATTTATCGAAAATGTCGGAAATTTACTTTGTCCTTCCGCTTTTGATTTAGGGGAAGACTATCGGGTCACCTTATTGGCGACAACCGAAGGAGATGATAAGCCCAAAAAATACCCACGTATGTTTCTGACCAGTGAATTGATGCTTGTTTCAAAAGCAGACTTGTTACCGTATGTACCTTTCTCCGTAGAAGCCGTGACAAAAGATGCACGTGAAGTGAATCCAAACCTGGAAGTGATCACGATCAGTACCTTGAATGGAGATGGCCTAGATAACTGGTGTGACTGGTTGAAAGAGAAAGTCCAACTGAAAAAAGAACAACAGAAAGTAGCTGCGGCGAAATAGTAAATGCGCGATAGTGATCAACGATTGGTTAGAACGATGATTAAAGCACAAAGCGTGAATGATATACCCATAAACAATGAATAGATTGGCTGTAACGATAGATACCATTGTGCCCCAGTCCCAAGCCAGTATTGATCAGGTAGATCGGGTGCACATCGAATGGTTTGAAATTAATAAACGCCGTTTGACCAGAAATACCTTGTCTGGCAATACGATCCTGATGGAACTGGAGCGGGGACAGGAGTGGCATCATGGAGATGCGCTGTATCACAATGGGGAACTGCAGGCAATCGTTACGGTCAAACCGACTCTGGCGATCAGGTTTAACCCCTCGGATTTTTTCCAGCTGGCAGATTTCGGTTATTTCGTCGGTAATCGACATCTACCGATATTCCAGGTCGATCAGCTCGAATCTCTCCGTTTGCCCTACGATGGTCGACTCTATGAACAAATTGCGGCGAAATATGGTGCGTCTGTCCAATTGGAAGAAGCGATATTGCTGTCTGAAAATCGGATTCACCAACAGCTAAAGAACAGGAGAAACAATGAAAATTAGTATCTATACATTGCTATTGTCCCTGGTTTTGTTGGTCTGTTTACAAGGCTGCCAAAACCAACAGTCCAAAGCAAATAAAAATGGAGTGAAGGCCCTAGATAGCCGCGGCAAGGAAATTACGTTAGCGCAACCTGCAAAACGTGTTGTTGTCCTGTATCCCTCCCTTGTGGATGAGGTGTATATGCTACAGGCCAGTGACCGGCTGGTCGGTATTCCAGAACAAGTCTATCAAATGGAAGATACCTATGCTTTTTTATCGAAATTAGACCCACGTATCGTTCAGAAAAGTATCGCTACACCAACATTTGGAGGCCAGGCCAACAATGTGGAAAGCATCGTAAGCCTGAATCCCGATCTTGTCCTGACATTTAATACCGATCAGGATAATATTGCGCAACTCGAAAATTTGGGTATTCCCGTCTTCACTTTTTCATCGAAAGATGAAACCAGTATCTTTAACGAATTAATCGGAATGGGAACGCTTTTGGACAAGAAAGCACGGGCTGAGGAAATTGTCAAATTTGTCAGGGATGAGGTTGAAAAAATGGCAACTCCGTTAGATCAGCCGCAAAAGAAAGTGTATTACGCCTGGTCAAAAGGACGGGTACTTTCGACCTCGGGGAAGGGTAGCCTCATCGATATGGCTATTCGTCTATCGGGGGCGGCAAATGCCTGTCCCTTGGAAATGGAAGCACCAAATGTAGGGGCTGAAACGATCTACAAGTGGAATCCCGATCTCATGATTCTATGGAATTCCAAAAGTTCTGATGTTTACAATTTGAAAGAATTAGCCGCACTGCCTGCCGTAAAAAATAAACAGGTATTTGTGATGTCACCGTCTTTTCCTTTTGATCCACATACAGTGAAATTTATGCTCTTTGCCAAACAGGTGCGGCATTGGTGTTTCCCGAGTTATACTAAGGAACAACTCGATCAGGATATGACAATGGCTTTTGACAAATTATACGGTAAAGCGGGGCTTCTGCAATGATACTTCAATTAAAAAAGCTTTTATTGTTGGTTATATTGCCATTAGTGCTGCTCCTGCTTTCATTATTGATCGGCTCAAGTCAGCATATTGGTTTTATTGAACTCTGCCAGCGTATAGGGTTGGAATTAGGGCTTTATAAAGGAAATGATACGACGGTATTGATGGGCAGCATGGATACCATTTTGTGGCAAGTACGTTTGCCACGGATTTTATTGACCTTTATGGTCGGTGCCGCTCTTGCCTCATCTGGAGGGACCTTACAAGCTATTTTTCGAAACCCTATAGTAGACCCATTTACGTTGGGAATATCTTCCGGTGCTGCTTTCGGTGCCGCCTTAGCCATGCTGTTTCCACTTTTGTCCGTCAATGTTTCGGCATTTCTTTTTGGTGTCTGTGCTGTGGCCTTGACTTACTTTGTATCCAATGCCGGTTTAAAAACATCCATCATTGGGATGGTTTTGGCAGGAATGGTTATTTCAGGGGTATTTACAGCGATGCTTACCCTGTTACAATATATCAGTGATCCTTATAAATTGCAGGCTATTGTGCAGTGGACGATGGGAAATCTCCATACCGCCTCCTGGTCAAAAGTGCAGAACGCCTTTTTACCGATAGTGATCGGATTGATCATATTGATCTTATTGCGTTGGAAATTGAATTTGTTGGCATTGGGAGATCAGGAAGCAATTGCTGTGGGGGTGAATCCAAAACTCTTGAAATTGGTAATGATTGGGGTTGCGACCATGATCACCGCATCAGCTGTTGCTGCGGTAGGCGTGATCAGCTTATTTGGACTCATTGTTCCACATATCAGCCGCATGATTTTTGGCCCCAACAATAATATTGTCGTATGGGCGAATATCAGTATCGGTGGGACATTCCTGTTATTGATTGACGATTTTTCCCGTGCAGTCATGCTTTTCGAAATTCCGATAGGGGTATTTACAATGATTATTGGCGCTCCACTCTTTATCTATCTGATGCGCCGGAACGAAATTAACTGGAACTCATGAGCAAATCCATCCATATCAAAAACCTATCCTTTGCCTATGGTAAGGATACTATTTTGCGGGACGTCAATGTGTCCTTCCCAGAAGGAAAGCTTTCGGTTATTCTGGGCCGGAATGGTAGTGGTAAGTCGACCTTGTTCAATGTTATTGCCGGATTGGAGAAACACTATCAGGGATCGGTATTAATCGGTAAAACAGAACGTAGAAACTGGAAGGTTGGTAAATCAAATGCGCTTAAACTGGGTTTCTTAAACCAGTTTCATCAGACAACTTTCCCTTTTAAGGTGGCAGATGTTATTTTAACAGGGCGTGCATCGTTCTCCCGCTTTTCGCCGCGCCGCGAAGATTTTGAGGCTGTAGATGCAATCCTGGAGAAATTTAATCTCGCACATTTAAAGGATAAATCTTATACTTCCCTGTCAGGTGGGGAGCGGCAGCTGGTCTTGCTTTGTCGGGTATTGGTGCAACAGCCTAATCTGTTGCTTTTGGATGAACCGACAAACCATCTTGACCTGAACTATCAGATTGCCGTTTTGCAGACTGCTAAAGAACTGGTCAAGGAGGGAACAACGGTGCTCTGTGTTATGCACGACCCCAATATGGCCTATCTTTTTGGCGACCACTTTTATTTGATGCAGGACAATACACTGGTGGATCTACAAGGGATGGACAGGGAGCAGGTTCGGAAAGTATTGGAACAGACCTATGAGTTGCCATTGATCAGTTTGGAAAACCAAGGGAAATGGATGTTTGCACCCATGCTTTATACACATGACTGGGCTTCTCTAAAATCCCTTGAACTGGATGGAATACATAATAAGCTCTAACCTATTGTAAGCAATCGGCCAAAAAGGTTACAGATCCATTTGACAGTATAGACGCTAAAAATGAAAATAGTATGAATAAAATAGGCATGCAAAGGACAGATTCAATCAGAAATATCGCAATAAGTACAGTCACTGTTCAGGATCTGGAAACGGTGTTACCTTATGTCATTGAATTTCGGAAACAGCTGTTTCCCATGCTTGACCCGCAAAAGATACCCAGGGATTTGCAGGACTTTAAACAGCTGTATCTGGATGGACAAACTGGAACATTTCTACAGGCAAGGGACAAGAGCGGAAAACTGGTTGGTGTGATCGGTATGCTCGCTTATGACTATCGTTTTCCGCATCTAGATTTGGACGCCCGGAA
Organism: Sphingobacterium sp. DR205; assembly: GCF_011064245.1. Lineage (NCBI taxonomy): Bacteria > Pseudomonadati > Bacteroidota > Sphingobacteriia > Sphingobacteriales > Sphingobacteriaceae > Sphingobacterium > Sphingobacterium sp. DR205. The sequence goes on from NZ_CP049333.1 coordinate 2,201,337, forward strand.
GACTGTCGAGGTCGCGCGGCTTTTTGTCGACCCCGATTACCGTCGTTCCGGACTTGGAACAGCACTTTTTCGCCAATTAACAAAGGTGGCCAAGGAAAAAGCGGTCGAAAGACTTTACTTACACACCCATCCTTTTTTGGCGGGAGCCCATGAATTCTGGTTAAAACAAGGATTCTATCTCAAAGAATTCTGCGATGAATCGGGCTTTCCGACAATTCACATGGAGCTACTGCTGGGGCAGCCTAGTAAACTGATATGTTCAGCGGAACTGGAATTGTCAAAATAAGGCTATTCAGTTTTGTGAAGTGAATTCGCGCTGAATGCAAGAAATAAAATAAATCAGCAATAGAAGATAAAAAATAATTCCAGAGCAACTGTCCCTGTTTAGCATCTTATTTCAATAAGATCATCGTAGGTGAGTTTTAAACAGGGTATGTGCCATCTAGCTAATGAACAATTTATACAGATGAAAAACACAATGAAAGCACTCGCTTTCGCATTATTGGCAGGTGCTGTCACACCAGTGGCTGTTTACGCCCAACAGAGCTTTATGATTTTTGGGAAGATACAGGATGAAAACGGAAATCCAATTCCAGGAGTGACTTTGACACTTGAAAACCAGGGACAAAAGATAAGTACTACCACGAATGGCGAATTTGCTTTTACTACAGCGACAACTTTTCCGGTACAATTGCGCGCCGAAGCGATCGGCTATAAATCACAGCTTTTTCGTATTGATGAGACTACCTGGAATCCGAAAAAAGGAATTCGACTCATGATGGAAGAGGGTAAGAGGACCCTGGATGAAGTATTGGTTACCGGCCGTCGTAATAATTCCTATTTGACCAACAACATGGAGTTGGGTGGTAAGTTCGCTGGAAAGCTGAAAGATCTACCACAATCTGTGGCTGTACTGAGTAAGGAGTTTATTGAAGATAAGCAAGCATTTACAACGGGAGCACTGGTGCAGGACCTTGCGGGTGTCACTGAGGCTTCATCTTATGATGATGTGGTGATCCGTGGTTTTAAAAGCGGTTATGAAACCGGAGTCCGTTTGGTGAACGGTCTACGTTCGGGCTATGGTTACGGCAATAGTTATTATAATTCCCCATTAACCATCAATCTCGAAAACCTTGAGGTGCTGAAAGGCCCTGGAGCTTCTCTATTTGGCGACATTGTGCCCGGTGGTACCATCAATATGACGACGAAAAAGCCTTTGGAAGATTTTAAAGGTCATGTCAGTTTTGCTGCCGGAAGTTTTGAAACGATGCGCACAACAGTAGATCTCGGCGGTCCCTTGGATAGTGCAAAACGAATTCTCTATCGTTTCAATGCAGGCTATGAAGATACCAAAACCTTTCGTGATGTGAACCGTCAAAAACGGATGATGCTGGCGCCTTCATTTACATTTAAGCCCGCTGCGGGGACGACCGTAGACATCGATGTGGTCTATAATCAATTCAACGGTTATCTGGATCGGGGAATGGGAATAAAGGAAAATAACTTTTATGCCCTGCCACGTTCGTTTACTTTAAGTCAGCCTTCTGATTTCTATAACTCGAAGACTTTTTCATTTAGTGGACGATTGGCGCAAAGACTGGCAGAAAATGTGAGCCTGAACCTGAGCTATATGAAATCCATCTATCAGGAAGATGTCAACGAGCACCGTACGCTAAATACTTTTGCGGATGCCCCCCATAATACCATTATGAATATGCGTTTCTTTGACCGCCATGGTCGTGATTATACCGACAACGTCGTTGGATATATTAAATGGGATCTGCTAGGGGATAAAATTGACCACCATATCGTTGCGGGGATCGACTTCGCACAGTATCGTGGTGACAAAGAAAATCAGTTACGGGAAGCCAGACAGCAAACTGTGGATGGCAAAGTGGTGCCATTGACTTTTGACATGAACAACCCGACCTATACCACACATGATCTGACCAACTACGTCTGGCGTACACAGGTCGCTTATCCTTTTTTGAGTCCCTATAAAACGACCGGTAAATACATACAGGATCAGATCAGCATTGCGGATCGTCTGAAATTAATTGTGGGGTTGAGGCATGAACATTATTCTTCGGAAACTATTGATGGACAGAATCGCTTCCATGCTACACAAAATGCCTTGTTGCCCCGTTTTGGTCTGACTTATGGAATCAACAAGCAGATTAATTACTTCGCAAGCTACTCGCGGGGTTTTGTACCGGTAGGCGCTAATTTTATCCAGAACTATAAAGACTATGGTGCGGACAAAGCTTTTGAAGCTGAACGCAGTTTTCAAATTGAAACAGGGCTGAAAACGGGCTTTTTTAAGGGCCAGCTGCAAATGGATCTTTCCTTGTTTCAGATCGAGCGTAGAAATATGCTTATCGCGACAGGGACAATCAATGACTCGGGATTACCAGAGTATAGACAATCTGGCAAAGCATTGTCGCGGGGAGTTGAGTTGGATGTTCGTGGACAGCTGACCAAAGAATTCCAGGTGATGGCAAATTATACGTTTAACCATACCGAAGTGAAGGCCTCTTCTGTTGCTTCTGAAGTCGGGCAGGCGCTACCGGGAGCACCTAAAAATATGGCCAGTGCCTGGTTAAAATATGTCTTCTCCAATACTTCCTTAAAAGGACTTGGCTTTGGTACCGGTGTTTATTATGTTGATAGCAAACGCATGGACAATAGTATTGGGAAGGATAGCGAAGGAAATGCCCTTTGGGGACAATGGCCTTCTTATACGACAGTTAATGCGGCGGCTTATTATCATATCGGTGCCATGAAAATGGCGCTTAACCTAAACAATGTATTTGATAAATACTATTTTTTAGGGGGATTTGACTATACACGTGCCTTCGCCGGGGCGCCAAGAAACATTATGGTTTCAATTGGTTATTCCTTTTAGCTAAAAAAAGCAATCAAAGCAGGTTTTTCGACAAATTTAGACTATTTAATTCAAGATTTGTACTAGTGAAGTGGCCTGCTTTGGTTGTAAATTTGGACAACAAATAATAGGATTGTGAATACAATGATTAGGCATAGTTTAGTTTTTATAGTTTTTCTTTTGAGCGTCCTGCTCCTGAAAGGAATGACTATTTCTGAACAGCTTAAAATTCATAATTCCTCGGGTATCTATCTGGATTTGTCCAGCACCTATAAACAAATTGACAAAGGTGCTGATCAACCTGAACGGGAGAATATAGTTGCCGCTGTATACGATCATGACCTTTATGATGTCAGTGAACAGGTCGACTTAAAAGATGAATGGAGTAAGCTCCTCGGTTGGACCGTATTGTACATTTGTCTTTTTATATTTTGCTATCCTGTATGTCTCAACATGCGGAATAACAGAACACCTTACATGGATCGATTGATCCTACCACCAAAATACATTCTTTTCCAAAGTTTAAAGATCCCATTTCAGGGATAATCCTTTCCTTTTCTTACAACGCTGAGAACTGATACGCTATGCCGTAAACATTTGCTATGGACTTCGTCTATCAGCTTTTTTGAACGATTTTTTTAAATCGTCAGGGCTTGTACTGACTTGTTTTCGACTGAAATAACAACAATTTAAATAATATTTTATATGCATTTATTACCTAGAGAGACAGAGAAGCTATTGCTTCATCTTGCCGGTGAACTAGCGAAAAAACGTAGAGCTAGAGGACTTAAACTTAATTATCCGGAGTCTATTGCATTGATCAGCAGTGAGCTTCTGGAAGCTGCACGTGATGGCCGTACTGTGGCTGATTTAATGCAGTATGGCGCGACATTATTGACACGAGAGGATGTCATGGAAGGTGTACCCGAAATGATTCACGATGTGCAGATTGAGGCGACTTTTCCGGATGGTACCAAGTTGGTTACCGTTCATAATCCGATTCGATAATTGTTAAAAATAGAATTTATGATTCCAGGAGAATTTTTTATAGCGGATGGCCATGTCATCTGTAATGAAGGTAGAGAGGTTACGACGATTACCGTAACAAACACAGGAGATAGACCAATTCAGGTGGGTTCACATTTTCACTTCTTTGAAGTGAACAAGATGATGGAATTTGACCGTGCAAAAGCTTTTGGCAAGCGATTGAATATTATTGCAAGTACAGCGGTGCGTTTTGAGCCGGGAGAATCCAAAGATGTAGAATTGGTTCCTTATGCAGGTGCCAGAAGAATCTACGGACACAACGACTTGGTCAACGGTGATACCGAAACCGAAGTCGCGAAAGAAAATGCAATGAAAAAAGTGAAAGAACAAGGCTTTAAAAACAAAGTATCATGAGTTTAAAAGTTAGCAAAGTAAATTATAGTGCCATCTTTGGTCCGACAAGTGGCGATAAAATCCGTTTAGGCGATACAGACATCATAATCGAAGTCGAAAAGGATTATGCTTATTATGGCGATGAGGCAAAATTTGGCGGTGGTAAGACCGTCCGTGACGGTATGTGTCAATCTTCGGTTCACACACGTGATGAAGGTACCTTGGACATGGTGATCACAGACGCTATCGTGATTGACCACTGGGGAATTGTGAAAGGTGATATCGGTATCAAGGATGGTAAGATTGTCGGCGTCGGCCGTGCCGGAAATCCGGATACCATGGATAACATTACGCCAAATATGATTATCGGTGCATCTACCGAAGTGCATGGTGGATCTGGCTATATCCTAACGCCAGGCGGTATAGATACCCATATTCACTATATCAGTCCTACACAGGTTGAAACAGCCCTATACAGTGGTATTACCACCATGATCGGCGGTGGTACCGGTCCAGCAGATGGTACAAATGCAACCACCGTAACACCAGGAAAGTGGAATATCCGTCGTATGATGCAAGCGGTGGAAGATCTACCGATGAACTTTGGCTTCTTTGGAAAAGGAAATGTGGGAACTGAACAACCCATTGTTGAGCAGATTGAAGCAGGAGCCTTGGGGGTTAAAATTCACGAAGACTGGGGAGCAACACCTGCAACAATTGATAGAGCATTAACGGTAGCTGATAAATACGATGTACAGGTTGCCATTCACACCGATACCTTAAATGAAGCTGGTTTCTTGGAAGATACCATTCAGGCGATCAACGGTCGTGTAATCCATACCTTCCATACCGAAGGCGCTGGTGGTGGTCACGCTCCGGATATCATCAAATCAGCAATGTATCCAAATGTATTGCCAGCTTCCACAAATCCGACACGTCCATTTACAAAAAATACGATTGATGAGCACTTGGATATGTTGATGGTTTGTCACCACCTGAGTAAGGAAATTCCTGAGGATGTGGCTTTTGCCGATTCACGTATCCGTCCGGAGACAATCGCTGCTGAGGATGTATTGCAAGATCGTGGTGTATTCAGCATCATGAGCTCAGATTCACAGGCAATGGGTCGTGTAGGTGAGGTTATCACACGTACATGGCAGACAGCGGACAAAATGAGAAAACAAGTGGGGCCGCTACCTGAAGACGAAGGAAAAAACAATGATAACTTCCGTGCACGTCGTTATGTCGCAAAATATACAATCAACCCAGCGATTGCACATGGTATCTCGAAATACGTGGGTTCTATCGAGCCGGGTAAAATCGCGGATATGGTCATCTGGCGCCCAGCTTTGTTTGGTGCTAAACCAGAAATGATTATCAAAGGTGGTATGATCATCGCATCCAAAATGGGGGATGCCAATGCATCCATTCCTACACCACAACCGATTATCTTACGTACAATGTTCGGCGGATTGGGAAAAGCTGTTCATAACACCTGTTTCAACTTTGTTTCCAAAATTTCATTCGAAAACGGCATTAAAGAGGAATATGGCTTAGCAAAAGGGGTACTTCCTGTAGAAAACTGTCGAAATATCTCCAAAAAAGATATGATCCACAACGACGCTACGCCCGAAATTATCGTTAATCCGGAGAACTATGAAGTAAGTCTGGATGGAGAAATTTTGCGTTCACAGCCGATTGATACCGTTTCTTTAGGACAGTTGTATTTCTTGTTTTAAGCTGAATGGTGACTACGATGGCTTGATCTTGCATCAGGCCATTATAAATGAAAAACACATGAATAAAACGGTCATGAGCCAAAAATAGCGCTGATGATCAATGGGCAAAGGAAGGCTCATGATCGTTTTATTGCCCTTAAAAACAACGATATAGCAATGAAAAATTTAAAAATATTTTTGGGATGTTGTCTGGCAATAGCATGCTTTTCGATACAATCAGCTTCTGCTCAAAAAGGCGGAATCATGCTATATGGTTCGCTCAATTACCATGAAACCGCTGCTGGCCACCAATTTAGTGCGGCACCAGTGGGCGTAGGCTATTTTTTTAATGACAACATGAATGTGGGGATAAATTATGGATTCAACAACGCCTATACGAAGGCGCTTGACTTTACAGATCATTCCCATGAAGTTGGTCCATTCTACAGCAACACCTGGCCGTTAGGGGAACATTTTATGTTGATCGGTCAAGTGGATGCACATTACATCTGGGGCGACCAACATGTTGTTAATGCATCCGGAGGCATGGTGGATGGAAGCTACAATGGTTTCCTTTTCAGAGTATACCCGTTGGTGGGTATTAACCTGGGAAAAGGCTGGGCTTTGAAAGCAAAAGTCGCGGAGCTCTCTTACAAGAAGAAGCATGGCAAGGATGCTGTTATTCCAAATGATCACGAAGTGATTACAGGAATCAATGGCTCAACTGTGGGATTGGGATTGTCAAAAAATCTATTTTTTTAAAGAACGAAAATGATTATCACAGAAATCACAAGGAATATCAATCGCGAGCAGACCTATAAGCGTCATGATCTGCTGTCGATTGAATGGTATGAATCCACCAAACGTATTCAACGTCTTCGTACAGCAGAGGGGATGGATATTGCTGTAAAATTATTGGGCAATACTTCCTGCTTGCAGGACGGCGATATCTTGTATGAAGATGAAGAAAAAATAGTGGTGGTTACCATCAGGCCTTGTGAAGTCATTAAAGTTACGGCAATTGATTTCCTTGAGGTTGCTTTTGTCAGCAGTGAAATCGGAAACAAACATTTGCCTCTATTCGTAGAGGCAAATGAATTGCTGATGCCCTACGAACGCTCCATGTATGAGTGGTTGGCCAAAAATGGATTTGACCCTATATGTTGTATGCATCAGCTGTTGAATCCACTGCATGCAAACGTAGATCCGAAACATCACCAAAAGTTGAAATTTTCGACAAAAAATATTCCCCTGTTCATTAAAGAACAAGAGGATACTGGGACAGCGCCGACGGTCGCATCTACAAATAATGAATAAATAATTTATGTCAATGAAAAATACTTTTCTGGGCAAGTTGCTCCATCTTGCAGATCCAACACTACCGATCGGTGGATTTACCCATTCAAATGGGCTGGAAACCTATGTGCAGCAGGGTTTAGTCTGTGATAAAGCAACTACGGACAACTATGTGCGCCATAATTTATGGTACAATCTAAAGTATAACGATGCTGCCCTGATGAAATTGGCTTACGAGGCCACCACATCCGAGGATTTAAATGCATTGATCGCTTTGGATCAGGAGTGTACTGCATTGAAGAGTCCAAAAGAGATCCGGGAAGCCAGTAAAAAACTGGGCGTACGCATTTACAAAATATTTAGCCGTTATCAACAACAGGATTTTGTTGTTGCCTGGGGCAAATTGATTCAGAAAAAGGAAGTCGATAGCCACTATTGCTTGATGTATGGTATGCTGGCTTCTTTATTGGAAATTCCATTGGAAGAAGCCTTACATGGCTTTTACTACAATGCAGCTATCACCATGGTGACGAATGCCGTGAAACTCGTGCCGCTCGGGCAACTCGATGGCCAGGATGTTCTTTTTGGGCTGCACGATGATATACTTGAGCTCTGTCTCGAGACTTTAGCAGTTGAAAGAAATTTAGTGGGGCTGTGCAATATCGGATTTGATATCCGATGCATGCAACACGAACGATTATATTCTAGGGTTTATATCTCTTAAAATCAAATAAAATGGAAAATAGAAAATATGTTAAGATCGGTGTAGGCGGTCCTGTGGGTTCCGGCAAAACAGCGTTATTGGAAAGATTGAGCAGACGTCTGGTGGATGAGTTAGATCTGGGGGTTATTACAAATGATATTTACACCAAAGAAGATGCAGAGTATATGGCAAAAAATAGCTTATTACCCCGCGAACGTATTATCGGTGTTGAAACAGGTGGTTGCCCACATACCGCGATCCGTGAAGATGCGAGTATGAATCTGGAAGCGGTAGACGAACTGGCCAGCCGGTTTCCCGATCTGGAACTTATTTTGATTGAAAGCGGGGGGGACAACCTCACTTCGACCTATAGCCCAGATCTGGCAGATATCACCATTTTCGTCATTGATGTCGCTGAAGGTGAAAAAATGCCGCGTAAAGGCGGTCCGGCGATTACACGTTCGGATCTGTTATTGATCAATAAAAAAGACTTGGCGCCTTATGTGGGAGCGAGCTTGGAGGTCATGGAACATGATGCCCGTATGATGCGCAAAGGTGCTCCATTTTTGTTCTCCAATTTGAAAACTGGCGACGGTCTGGAAGAGATTGTGGGCTGGATCAAGAAATATGCATTGCTTCAAGATATTGAAGAACCTAATTTACTTCGTTAATTATGATTTGTTCTTTAGCCGTCAAAATAGCACATCGTGAAGGGAAATCCTTTATGAAGGATGCTTATGTCACTCAACCTTTTCGCATTGTCCCTGTCGGTCAATATCAAAAAGACAATGCGGCTTATTTGATGATCATGAGTTCCTCACCGGGATTATTGGATGGTGATGATCATCAGATCAAAATTGATATTGCGCCAGGAGCAAAATTACAGTTGCAGACGCAGGCTTATCAGCGTCTGTTTCACATGAAGGGGCATTCTTCGCAGACAATGCAGGTGACTTTGGGCGAAGATTCCGTGTTTTCCTATGTTCCTCACCCGGTAGTACCTCAACATTCCTCTCATTTTTTGAGTCACAACATTATCCATCTTGCTTCCAATTGCCATCTACTACTGAGTGAAATCGTGACCTGTGGAAGGAAAATGTCGGGGGAGGAATTTCAGTACAATCATTTTCAGAACCTGACGGAATGTTATGTGAATGGTCGACTCGTTGTCAAAGATAATGTGCTGTTACAACCGGACCGTATGCCCATTCAGGGACTGGGCATTCTGGAAGGATATACGCATCAGGGAACGCTGATCTATCTGAATAGTGCCGGGTTAAGTCCGGATGAATGGATCGAAGCATTTTATGAGAAATATGGAGAAACCAAGGATGTTGCCTTTGGCATCAGTGCCTTGCAGCATGATGGTTTTATGGTGCGGGTACTGGGCTATGGTGCTGAGCAGCTTTATCTTCTTTTTAAAGAAATGCAAAGTGCATTGTGGGAAAAATTATTCCTGAATTAAATAACGGGGCTGAATACAATTTTTAAATAACAAATTATTCGAATGAAAAATAATATCCTAGCTTTTGTTAAAGCTTTTTTTAAAGGATTTGGACAGATTATGTTACAGGGTAATAGCTGGACTGGTGTACTGTTTATAGGGGCTATCATCTATGACTCGGCACTCATGGGATTTGCCGGGATCCTTGCAAATCTGATCGGGGTAATAACAGCGAAATTGATGAAATTTGATGAGGACCATATCAATGATGGGCTCTTTGGATTTAATGCCACATTATATGGGATTGCGCTGGTCTTTTATTTTCAGGCCAATATCTGGGTATGGGCTGCCTTGATCATCGGTTCTGCATTGACGACGATTTTAATGGGCTTTGCACTGAAGAAAAATATTCCTGTATTTACGTTTCCTTTTATTATGATCACTTGGATTGCGTTATATGTACTGAGTATTCCTGAATTGGCCTTACGCACGGTTCCCGAACATTTTGTAGATATTGAGGAAATGGATGATTTCCTTATCGAGGGACATGCCTTTGGTCAGGTTATTTTTCAGGGGAGCTTAGTCGCGGGATTAATCTTTTTCATTGGTGTTTTTATCAGTAAGCCAATCGCGGCGTTATATGCCTCTGCAGCTGTCATTATTAGTGTTTATATTTCGCATCATGGGCATGAATCAACCGATATGACCAATAATGGGATCTTTAGCTTTAACGCAGTTTTATGTGGAATTGCTTTGAGTGGCCAACGTGTCAGAGACGGTGTGTATGTATTGATCGCCGTTGTTATCGCTACTTATTTCGACCATTTCCTGATTCATAACGGTTGGGCTACCTTAACTTTTCCTTTTGTGGTTGCGATGTGGGCAATAGAGCCTGTTAAGCGGCTTGACAATTGGCTGGTGGTCAAGTTTTCGGCAACGGCCTAGACTGCATGGTCTTTTTTTACTTAAACTTTATCTATGTTGAAATTTCGTTTCATAAAACTAATCCCAATAGTGCTTTTTTTGGGAATTCATATTAATACCGTTTATGGGCAGGTAAGCCCACCCGGGCTGGGGAAAGCCAAAACGGCCTCTTGGTCAGTGTTAGGACTCAGACGGAAGCTGGACAGTGCCGGAACAAAGGAAGCGCTGACTTATATCGGTCTGGGAACAAAAAGTACGCCCGATGATTCCAATCCTTTCCATAAACAGGCGATCTGGGTGTTGAACCATGAGGTTTATCACAAATTTGCCCCTAATCAGCAGTATAGTTATGCGTTGAGCTATAGACGTCAAAATGTATATGACGAGAAGATACCCTATCACAATGAAGGAGTTGAGCAAGAGTTCAGGTTGTATGGACGTTATGCATATACGGTTAAATTGAATGAACGCTGGAAATGGAAAAATACGCTGCGGCAGGAGTTTCGGAAATTTTTTACAGCAGACTTTCACAAAGCTGAAGAGAATTTTCAGTTTAGAACCCGGCTGAAATCGCAGGTGAATTTTAAAATCTCCGATAAAAATAAGCAGGAACTGGCACTGAGTGCCGAGGGGCTTTTTGCGATCAGTAAACTGAATGAACCGGATACTTGGTCGAGCTTTGGTTACAAGGAAACACGTTTGGGCTTTTATTACATGACAGATATTCCAAAGACGCCCCTACGACTGGATGTAGGTTACATGAATGATTTGATCAAGGGCTATGATCAAGTGGATTTTGGCGTACATTATCTGGCGGTTGACCTCATTTGGAACCTGCCTTACCATAAACATTAGTCTGCCATAAACTTATGTTTTCGATAATCACTGGGTGAATACCCGGTGATTTTTTTAAATAGCCTGGTGAAATAGGAGGGCGATTGGAATTTCAATTCAAATGCGATCCCTGCGATGTCTCGTGTAGCATCTTGCAATAAGATCTGACTATGTAAAATACTTATTTCTGTAATCCATTGCTTGGGCGGTTTATTGGTTGCCTCCTTCACACATTTGTTCAGGTAGTTTTCGGAGATATGCAATAGATTAGCGTAAAACAATACATTTTTATGGTCAATATGGAACTTTTGGACATATTCACGAAAGCGAAATGCAATATCTAGTTGTCTACTCATCGGTGCCTTGGTTTCGATATCCGATTTGATGACCTTCAATAAGATGCACTGCATCATCGAGATACATACCTCCATCACGCGACCTTCGGTAAAAAGCTCTTCCTCCAAAAGAATCAGCATTTGCTGAATCCAATTGGCAACATGCGGCTTTAACGTAGTGAAGGGATGGGAATTGAAAAATTTGATGTCATTGATCCCAAGTTCGATATCAGTGACAATTTCGTTTTCATAAACCACAAAAAAACCTTCAACATCATCGGAGATCGCCAACGTTGCGGTGATATTACCTTGCTTGATATTGATGACTTGGTGTTCAGTCAGTGTATAGGAGGCTGATTCCAGGTGTTGTGTCAGGGAACCTTTTGTTACGAAAATTAGAAAATTAAATGTAGTACGATAAGGAATGACGGGCATTAAAATGCTCCGGAGATAATTTTCAATTCGATAAACCTGGATTTTACTTTCGTTAAATAGATTATGCTCAGAAACATCAGGTAAGAATAACTTTTTATATTCGTAATTGTTGATGATCTTAATTGAATTTTTCATCGATATAAATTTGTTTTTCAATTGTGATGAAGCTATCAGATTTATTCATCGAGTATATGTTTTAAACGGTATTCATGAGCTCGTTTTGCTCGGTTATTCAATCCCCAATGTGATTAAATAAATCATGATGGTTTCATCTGTAAATAATTATAAATTACCTGTCTACGCTCATGTGGATCAATGAGCTCTCCGCACTTGCTATTTGTTTTACAACCCTAAACGAGCTAATTTCCATGGGATTGACTCGTAAAGGAATGAGTAATGGTAGATCATACAAATATAATCAATTCTTTGCTAAAGAATACCTAAAACAGCACCATCCATGTAACGTTTTAAACGGATCTGTAGGATACGATTGCAATTGAAAAATTTAGGCGGATGACTGCCCAATCAACAATTGGGCAGCTACAGCCAATAGTTCCTAGTTATACTTTTTTGCTTTGATCAAATTTTTCCTGGTTAAAATCTGCAGATTTTCCTTTTGGAATGGATAGTGAAGTCCATTGCTCATCCTGGCACATTTTTCCGATGTAAACGATCTGACCGACGTGATAAGGGTAGTGGGCAAGTTGGCGGTGGATTGCCGCCAATACGGAATGCCCTTCTCCCCGGATAAAAATTGTTTTTGATAGATCCTGCTCATTCAGAGACTCAAGGGCATGGAATAAACAATCCCAGCCTTCGTTCCATAGCGCGATAAGCTCCGCTCTTTCCATCGCTGTGTTTTCGAATTCCATATCGCGGTTTCTTCCTTCTTTTTCACCGTCAGTATTCAAAAAATCAGTCCAACGCGAAAGCATGTTCCCATGTAGATGTTTCACTATGAGAGCAATACTGTTACTTGATGGGTTGAATTGCCAGAACAATTGCTCATCGCTCAATTGAGCGAAGGTTTTGTCTCCCAAAGATTTGAATTCTCGAAATTGCTTGAGGCTACTTGCTAAAAAATTATCCATTGGATTGAGTGTTATGTGTGCTTGTGTTTCTTAGCACAAGATACAAAAATATCCGATGATATCCGGAGAATTGACTCCAGTAAATGGTTGTTGGAGGAACAGCCTGGCCCAGTTTCTGGCTGATGAGGGAAGGGCGGAAAAAAGGTGGCACTGGGGAAGGCGCCACCTTTAGCTAACTAAACATTAAACATAAATAAACAGTCTTTTTTAAAGACCTAAACTAAAATTACATAACGACTCGGCCACTTGTCGATTTGTCAACTTGGACATTTCGTGGCTGATTTTTTAAGGAGATCTTTGCCGAGGTTGAAACTTTACCGTGTAGATTGTCCTTAACACTTAGGGTTACACCCGAGGATGTGCTGGCATTGACCTCTGCATTGGTAGTTGTAAAAGCGGCCATGTCAACTGAAGTAGAGGAGTTGGCATTTAAATCCAGATTCGTCGCACTTCCTGCAATTTCCTGTCTTGACGAACTTGTGGAATTCACCGTTAGATTTTTTGCACTTACATCAGCCGTTAACCTACTCGAGGAACTTGTCGAAAGTGAAATATCATCGGCAATTAATTTTTTAAGTGTAATTCTGGCCGATGAAGAAACATTGACAGCTATTTTGTTTGCCTTGATGGTTTCGTTGCTGTAGATTGATCCACTGGAAGAAGCCGAAAAACTTGTCGGAATTTTACTTGAATATACCGTAACACGGTTGTTTCTTGCATTTCTGATCTGTGAATTCCGTTTATATTGTACATGTAATATGCCATTTTTTACATTTGTTTCTATTAGCGACAGATGCTCTGCATTGTCCGCTTCAACAACAACTTCATTGCGGTTGGAGTGAATGTAGTCAACACGTAGTGATGTCGCTGCCGAAATGCCATCCGGAGCGGAAATCTTACGGGTTTCACGTTCTTGGGCCTGGGCAACGTATAAAAAAGAAATAAAGGCGATAGTTAAAATTCTTTTCATGGTTTTGTCTATTAGTAGTTTTTAATTCTATGCTATAATAATTTTTATTTTAATTCCGAAAAACAGCCTCATTTCCTCCCTTACAGATATAATAGTGGTGCCAGAATTTAAAAACCATGTAAATCGCTGATAAATAGCTGTTTTTACTTTTATACGTTTTCTCCTATTGCCCATTTTTGAACAACTGGTGTTCGCTATCGAACAATTTAACAGTTGTCTTTGTGGTTACCACATGCTCTTTTCGTAAGCTGCCTGCCAGAAATGATATTCCAATCGGGAAGCTGTTATAAATACTTGTCGCATTTTCTCCCGATTTGTTGCAGTCGTTTGTTCAGAAATTTGATCGACGTAATTTTTGGCTTTGTTCACGCCCTCGGCGAAGTCCTCACCACTATAGGTATCGATCCATTTGGAATAGGGGTTTTGGTCGCCACTGGCGATCGAAACGATGTGGTCGCCAACTTCTTTATAAATCCAAAAGCAGGGTAAAGTCGCAGCCATAGCGACTTCAATAGGTTCAAAGGCAGCTACACTTTTTAAAAAATGCACGTAATGGTGGCAAACTGGTTCTATTTTGTTGTCGTCTTCCGGATCCAGACCAAATTCTTTAAAATAGTTTTCATGGAGCGCTTTTTCGACGATAAGCGCATTGCGTCCAAATTCAAAATAATCCAGGGCTTGTTGATTGTCAGTACTCTTTGCACCGATAAAAGCTAATACACGTCCAAATTCTTCCAGATAGAACGCATCCTGACGCATATAGAATTGAAATTTTTCCAGCGGTAGACTGCCATTGCTCAGTTCAGAAATAAAGGGCATCGCTAAGATATCAGCATAAATTGGTCTTATAGCATCCCAGGCTTTATCGCTCCATTTCATGAATAATAAGTTTAGAAGGGTTGTGGAAATGATTAAGTGGCCCATTTCCTTTGCCAATCACGAGATCCTTGCTGCCTTTGATTGCCTCGTGGACATAATCTAAAGCAGTAGCGACAGCCTCAGCAAGAGGGAATTGCTGCGCCAACTGGCTCGCTATTGCTGAAGAAAGAGAGCAGCCGGATCCATGTGTATTTTTGCTGTCAATTTTTTGTGATTTAAACACCAATGGTGACGCATGTTGCTGAAAGAGGAGGGAGGTGAGTTCGCTTGTCTGGAGGTGTCCACCTTTAATAAGGACTGACTGACATCCTTTTTCAAGAAGTTCAATGCCTGCTTTTTCCATTTCTTTGACCTCAGCTATGGTTCGTCCGACAAGTACACTGACTTCATCCAGGTTGGGAGTGATAATTGTGGCTTGTGGAAAAAGCAAGTCCATACATGCCTGTATTGTGTCATCATTGATCAATTTGTGACCACTTGTCGACACCATCACAGGATCAAATACGATTGTTCCACGGTAATCTTTCAAATAGCTGCTGATCAGTTCGACAAGCTCAATGTTATGAACCATCCCGATTTTGATCGCATCCGGATAAATATCGTCGAAGATCGCATCCAGCTGCTCACGCACTGCTTGGGTCGGTATCTCGTAAATATTCCGCACCCCTTGTGTGTTTTGTATTGGTAATGCCGTTAAGACGTTCATTGCATAACATCCCAGGGCTGATATGGTTTTCGTATCGGCTTGGATGCCAGCTCCGCCGCTACCATCAAACCCCGCTATGCTCAGAACTGTGGGCACTGTGTATTGTTTCACTATTTTCATGTTAATAATTCCTTTAATTGAGCGCTACGCTCTCTTGGATTTTTACTTTGGCAAATTGCCGAGACGACCGCGATGGAATCTGCGCCAGACAGCCAGGCACTTGCGCTGGTATCCAGGTTCATGCCGCCAATGGCGATCAAGGGCTTTTCGGTTAAATTCCGTAGCTCACCCAGTCCACTGATTCCCCAGGTTGTAATGGTGTCTGTTTTTGTTTTTGTTGGAAAAATTGGACTGACACCAAGATGGTCTACGGCGGTCATCTGTTTGCTGTCAAGCTGTGACCGATCTTCGAGCGACCAGCCAATTTGAAGACGCTGTCCGTATTTTTCCCTTATTTCTAAAGGTTGACGATCGCTTTGTCCGACATGTACCCCCCATGCTTCGATTTCAATTGCAATATCCACAGCGTCATTAATGATCAATGGGATTCCGTAACGATCGGTAATCTGTTTTAACTTCTTTGCTTTTTCCAAAAAACCTGCTGGCGTTTCATTCTTTTCGCGTAATTGAATGATATCTACACCGCCGATTATGGCTTCTTCGGCAACATGGAGCCAAGATTGTGGGTAACAGTCCTGTTCGGAGATAACCAGATACAAGGGGTAAGGAAATAGGGGATTAATTGCCATAATGTTTCAGGTTGAGATGCATCCGGATACGCTCATCATTCAGCAGATAGAGCTCATCATAGAGATTCACCTGTAAGGAGCCTGGACCCGAAGATCGCGCTGTTGCCAGTTCACCTGCTAAACTCAAAAGGGAGACACCGGCGGTCGCTGCTTCAAAGGGATGGTCTGTGACCGCTAAAAATGCACCAATGAGTGCAGTTGCGCTACAGCCAAGTCCAGTAACCTGGGTCATCAAGGGGTGTCCATTGTGCACCTCAGCGGTGTGCTGTTTGGACAGGACATAATCTACCTTTCCGGAGATACAGATGATAGCCCCCAATTGTTCTTGTAGTGCTTTACCAAAGCCAATCGCGTCCTTACTATCTGCCGTGCTGTCTACGCCTTTGGTATTGACCTGGTTGAAATTGTAAAGGCTCATGATCTCCGATGCATTTCCCCGGATAACGGTTGGTTTTAGTTCCAGGAGATTTGCCAATAAGTCATTGCGAAAAGTGGATATTCCCGCACCCACAGGATCCAATACCCAAGGCCGGCCAATGTTATTGGCGTGTTCTGCTGCTACAAGCATGGACTCGGCGGTAAGTTCACTCAATGTGCCGATGTTAAGTACCAACGACTGGGCAAGGTCAACAACCTCGCGTACTTCCGATGGACTGTGAACCATGACCGGAGAAGCTCCAAGAGCGAGAAGCGCATTGGCGGTGTTATTCATCACCACCAAATTCGTAATATTATGTACAAGTGGTTTTTGTCTTCTGACCTGTGCTAACAGATCGATAATTAAATCTTCCATTCCTTTTGTTTTCTATATTTGCAGGTGGCTTTGTCAGGAAGAAATGAGACAGATGGGCTGTCGGGTATATTTCAATATACCTAAGCGGTTGCTTTTCCCTACGCCGGTATAAACCGAATCAGGTTCGAAGGGACTATCTCAATTCTATACAGAATACCCCCAAAGCCATATCAAACTTAGACAAAAAAAAGGACTTTTTATAACGAGTGTTTTATTCAGTCCCGGAATAGTAAAACTAGACGTTAATCAATAGACCGGAGTGCGCGTGTATTTTCAGCCGCATTCGAGCGAGCAAAATAGACTGGGCATATACGAGGGAAGCGATAGGCAAGTAATGATCAATGGCAGGCAAGTCTATTTGCCAAGAATAGTATTGCTCTCAACGATGAATTCGGTGTACTTAAGACGTTATATTGTCTTCAGCTGGCAGTTCCAAATAGTCCGGTGGGGTATAAGTGACACGGGCAAAATTTTTTGTCAGGAGTTCTGTGTCAAGAACCTTTCCACCCTGAAATTTTAGGAACTTTTCCCGCCAGATTTCATTTTTTCGGTAGAATTGATCTCCGATTTTAAGGAATTGATGCTCTTTTTCAATGACGTGATAGGCAAAATCGAGTTCCTGATCGATCCTCAGTTCACCTTCAAGACATTTTTCGGTAAACCAGAGATTGATCTGAAACGTGTAGGCTGTATTGTTGGTAAACTGATAGTCCCGATAGTTGTAAAATACAGTAGCACCACTTCCGAAAGGTAGCACTCGCCCATCATCGGGAAAAGGGTCAAAAGAATGGTGATAACGTTCTGTGACTGTCAGCGGACTATGGATAACAAGCCAATGGATCAGATTGGAGATCTGGCAGATTCCACCACCAATACCGGCCCGTGCTTCACCGAAAGACAATTCCATCCCCGGAAGATAGCCTTTCTTTTGTGTGGGCTGGCCGACCAGTTTACAAAACGAAAACGTTTCACCCGGGCGGATCAGTATACCATTGATTTGCTTTGCCGCAATCTTTAGATTCGTCACTTTGTTGATCTGCAGTTGCATATTGTTTTCCCCCAGCTTCTTTAATAAAACAGACTGGTGTTTTTTGATGCGGTATTGCAACACTGTTGTAGATTTGGTTTTTGTATACTTTTTATTGTCCAGTAACCAAATGGCTTTTCTTTGTGTTCTTCTTGCCCAGACAGCAAGAAGATACAGCAAAGGGTGACGTTGACTTATTAATTTCCGTTTTTTCACTAATAACAAATGATGGTTTATTGCTTCCTTCTATTTCAGTTTGCGCGTTTTAATTATTGAGAATTGGAGGAACTTTTCTTTGTTTGTATTGTTTTAGAGGTGATTTTATTCTGCTTATCAAATACAGTGCTCTCATATTGATAATCGCCCTGTTCTTTTGAGACTATTTTCAATTCCAATGTACCATCACGATAAAACAGGTAGGTGCTTTCGTTGCCTTGCACAGCTATTTTGGATTCGGCAGTGAGCTTCCCTGTGGCGTCAAATACCTGCCACGAAGAGAAATTGTCTGCTTTTGGGTTATCATAATAATACAGTCTACGGTTTTCGATGGCGTCATTTAACCCTGAAACTTCCTCAATAAGCTGCCCATTTTCATTGTAACGGTAGTCGACCCAATGCATCCGTTGGTAAACGAAGTGGATGGACTCCTCCCGGACCACTTGATATTGATCATTTAAATGATGGATGGAGGCGGACCGTCGCTCAGGATCGGTAATGAGAATAGCATGCGGTAAGTATTGATAAATTGTACTAGAGGACCATTTGCTGTTTTGAAGCTGTTGTATCGAATCGATTAATCCCCATTTGTTGTAAAAATATTTGGTGTAAAAATTGATTCCATTAGACAAATTGTTTGCGGAGAGTTCCTTGCCTTGCTGATAAACAGTCGTGATCATACCGCTGGGTTTTTCGAGGTTCTCCCCTGTAAAGGTCTGCGAAATATAGGTTCCGTCATATTTGCCTTTTTTCTGAGTAGAGTAGATCGGAAGACTGGATCGGGAAATGATGCCCTCAGCATATTGTCTGGATGGTTTAAATGGAATAGCAGCGATAGAATCGAAGAACTGCTTTGCATCGTACTGAAGTGCTTTTTTTTGTACAGGTGTTTGTTTATTGTTTTCTAATATGAATTTTGCCGCATGGAGGTATGTTTGACTGTCATAAATAACTTTTGGCTTATTTTGGCCATCAAACAGAATCATGGCATTTCTTTGTTTGAGGGTAGCTACATCCAATGTCCATTTGCTTTTGTTGACGATAAAAGTAAGTTGCTGGGCATCTGTTTTTGTCACTAGGAGCTTAGTCGTGCTATAAGGAATCTGTCGAATAATTTCATTTGCCTTTTGATCATGGAGACGCATCATAAAATCCGTTGATTTATCAGAAGCATTGGTAACAAACAGAATGGCTTGGGTAGGAGCCCCGATTTCAATTGATTTTTTTACCTGAGACTTTGCTACACCCACACAGAAAAGCAATACCGATAGCTGGAAAATCACATAACGCAGTACGCTGGATTTCGGATGACCGTTCATTTGGATAAGGAGGACGCTTACGCTGACTTTTTAGTTTAAGACTTCTTTTAAAAACAATAAGGTATGGGCCCAGGCACGTTTCGCCATAACAGGGTTATATTCCGGTGATTCGGGGTTGGTAAAGGTGTGCCCGGAATTCGCATAGGTAATTATTTGCCAGTCAGCCTTTCCTTCGTTCAGTTCCTTGACTAATCCATCATAATCTTCCTTTGATACACTTTTGTCAGCTGCAGGATGTTCAACCAATACTTTCACATTGATCGCTGCATTAGGTCTGTCGGCTGATTTGGAGAGTCCACCATGAATACTGACCACCCCTGCGACAGGTAAACCAGCGCGCGCTGTTTCGAGAGCTCCCGTTCCACCGAAGCAATAACCAATTACTGCAATTTTCTTTGGATCAGCTCCGACTTTTTTCAATTGGTCGAGGGCAGCAGAGATTCGTTGCTGATAGGCTTTGTAGTCAGTTTTGTAGTGACCTGCGATTTTTGAAGCCGCTGTATTGTCCGCTGGAATATTACCTTCACCATAGATGTCGGCAATGAATGCGATGTACCCCTCTTTTTGTAATTGCAAGGCTGCTTGTGTCGCTTCATTGTCAATTCCTTTCCATGCGGGCAAAATAAGTACCGCTGGACCTTTTTTATCCGTATTGGATGTGATTAGTCCATTCAATTGCTGTGTTCCGTCTTTATAGGATACCTTTTTTAACTCCTGTGCTTTCATGCTCATCGTGGCAATAGTTAATAGAAATAATGTCAAAGCTGTTTTCATCTGTTCTGTTTTTTATCCGACAGATGTTGTTCGCGATTAAATGAAGTTTTAACTCTCGCGGATTCATCTGCTATTCGATTTGGTTAAACCATTTGTTTATGATCGTCCTTTAAGGTACCTGCCTGGTGTAAGGGCGGGACCTTAATATGTTTTATTAACCTTTATAAACTCAGGATTGTTTTATAGATTCAATAATTCCGATCACATCCAATTGTCCCAGACCTTTTTCACGTGCCGTCTCGTAGGTGTCGAGCAAAGTTCCGAGCAATGGATAGGATGCGCCCGCCTTTTGGGCCAATCGGATATCTTTTAACATCAGGTCCAGCGCGAATGCAGCGGTATAGTTTTGTTCGATGAGGAGCGGTGTCTTTACTTTTGTTGCTCCGCTACCGCTGGCACTATCATTAATAATTTCGAGCATTTCGCTACGTTCTATGCCCAATTGGTCAGAAAATAAGATGGTTTCAGCCAAACCTTGGTAAATAATAGATAGAAAATAATTTATGGCTAGTTTTGCGGCGAGACCTTTTCCATTTTTACCGAGATGTTTAATGGATTTCCCCATTTTTTCAAGGTAAGGTCTAGCGCGGTCAAGGTCTGTTTGTTCTCCACCCACCATAATGATCAGTGTACCCTCTGCGGCAGGCTTGGTACTTCCGGCCACAGGTGCATCCAGAAAAGTGGCCCCTTTTTCTTTTAGCTTACGGGCGAGATCAATACTTACATCCTGTGCAATGGTACTCATGTCCACAAATAATTTTCCGCTGATAGGCAGTCCAAGAATTTTTCCATAAACTTCCTGGACGGCGGCGTCATTTGTCAGCATCGTGAAAACAACGTCATTGTCCTTGATTAAATCCGTTATTTCGCTATAAACAGTTGACTGCGCTCCAAAGCCCGCTGTCTTAGCGATATTTCTATTATAAACGGAAAGGGAAAATCCTGCTTTTTCTAGGTTTTTTGCCATGGGATGGCCCATATTTCCTAATCCTATAAATCCTACGTTTTCTGTTGTCATATTAAATTAAATGGTGTGAATCGAGTATTCTCTTACCAATAAAGGTACAAATGTTTTTGTATCCGGGAGTCGCAAAGCTACACTAAGACCGCACTGTTTCGAGATTCGAAGGAGTCGCTGCTATATTCGTGTGTTACCAATTTATTTTGGATCTAACGTAAGACCCTGATTTCATTTCTGAGCAGTACGATTTTATCTTCATTTTCCAATTTCTTCAAGATCCGCGAGACCACCACACGTGATGTGTTCAAATCTGATGCGATATCCTGATGAGTAAGGGTAAGAATCCGGTCATTTCTGAGATTTACTTTCGCTTGCAAGTAATTGACTATGCGTTCTTCCATGTTGGAAAAGGCAAGATTATCTACCGCCTGAAGCATTTCATTCATACGGTTCGCATAACTCGATATAATGAAATTGCGCCATGAAGAATACTTTCCCATCCAGTTATTAACCTGTTCATTAGGGATCATCGCTACGGTAGTATCTTTTTCTGCCCACGCACGAATTTCACTTTTTTTATTACCCATACAACAGGCAATAGACATGGTGCAAGTCTGTCCTTGCTCGAGATAATATAGCAGGAGTTCACCTTTTGCTTCATCTTCCCGAACAACTTTGATCGCACCTTCCAGTAGTAGGGGCATGGCTCTGATATACTGATCGGTATCAATAATCAGATCACCTTCATGGAATGTTCTGATTTGTGCAATCTGTGTGATTTCTTCAATTAATGCAGGTTCTAGTATTCCTGCGTAAGCTTGCTCAATGGACAACATAGTTTATTATTATTCATTTAAATATAACGATTTCAATCGTATTGAAAGCTCCATGTCCACTGAAAAAGATGATCGTGTTGATCGTAAAACCCGATCAAGGCAGGCAAGAGAAGTGGTGTTGACGATAAATATGGAGAGGGAAGAATTATTTGAGTTATTCAAAAAAGACAAAATTTTATTTTGATTATTTTTCATGTATTGATATAAAAAAGGTGTTTTTGTTGTGGTTATGTTAACGGTACCGCTTGTCTATTGACTTTTTAATTTTAAAACCGAGTTTAACCTGTGGAAGATTAAAATATGAAGGGAATATAAAAGCTGTATTTATAGCGACCCTAGTGTTAAAATTAGTTAAAAAGACAATCAATTCCTAATTTTGCGGCACAAAAACAAAACAATCACATCTAACATGAAAAAGTCTTTACTTTTTTTTGCACTTGTTTTTGCTGGTTATGGCGCGGTTCATGCACAAACGGCAAATACTAGTTCGGTTTCAGGAGTTGTAAAAGAGGCTACTGGACAAACAGTTAAAGGAGCAACCATTAAAATCACCCACATCCCAAGTGGACAAGTTGTAAGCGGCTCAGCTGATGCTCAAGGAAAATTTCAAATTTCAAATCTTCAGGAGGGTGGTCCCTATAAAGTGGAGGTGACCTACATTGGTGAAAAGCCAGTTGTCATTGAAAACATTATGTTGAAATCGGGCGAATCGTTGAATATAAACCCGACTTTTTCGGAGGGCTCTTCAACGGATTTAGATGAGGTTGTTGTTGTTGGTCATGGTGTTATTGATATTGCTGTAGGTAGAAAAACACCTATTGCGGTTTCAACAATTCACAAAACTGAAATTGAAGAAAAAGTAGGTGCGCAAGATATTACGTCAACTTTGGCAAATACGCCATCTGTTTACATTACGGGACAGGCGAAAGGTTTTGGTGAATCTTCAATGACTACACGTGGTTTTGACCAATCCAATACCGCATTTTTATTGAATGGTCAGCCGGTGAATGGAATGGATAATGGCCGTGTATATTGGTCTAATTGGTCTGGTCTTACCGACATTGCGTCTTTGGTACAGATCCAACGTGGTTTGGGTTCTTCCAAATTAGCGATTTCATCTGTGGGGGGAACGATTAACTTTGTAACCAAGTCCACCGATATGAAAGAAGGCGGTTTTGTGCGGACGACAGTCGGTAATGACATGCTGATGAAAGGAACGGTTGGCTATAGTACTGGAATGATGAAAAACGGTTTTGCCGTTTCAGCAATGTTTACACATTGGTCCGGTGATGGTTATGTGAACGGTACACAAGGGCAGGGACAAAATTATTTCCTGTCTGTAGGTTATAAAGCGAGCGAGAAGCACAACTTTAACTTAATGGTTACTGGTGCCCCACAATGGCATAATCAAGGTTTCACGTCGACATTGGACAACTACTTGAAAAATGGACGAAGATATAACAGTAATGTGGAGATAGTGAATGGTACTGAAGTTAACTACCGTAAAAATTACTACCATAAACCAGTAGCCAATTTTAACTGGGACTGGACCATCGATGATAAGTCTTCTTTATCTACCGTTGTTTATGCTTCTGTAGCAAGTGGTGGTGGTCAGTCGAAAAGAACAGAGAAAACCAATAAGGGCCCTTATTTGTCTGCTGATGTAAACAATCATCAATGGTATGGTATCGTTTCTAACTATAACCGTAAATTAAATGAGAATTTAAATTTCAATGTTGGATTTGACTTACGCGATTATAAAGGTGAGCACTATCGTCAGGTGACCGATATGTTGGGTCAGTCATCAATTGCCAACGTAGGTAACGTAAACTTGGGCAATAATGTCTTTATTACAGAGACTTATTCAACCAATCCATGGAAAGCATTTTCTAGCCAACCTAAATCAACAGAAAATAGATTAGCATGGGATTATGAGCAAATGATCCGTTACGGTGGTCTATTCGGTCAATTAGAATATGCTAAAAATGGTTTTACCGCATTTTTCCAAGGATCGGTTTCACAACAGCAAAATAGCCGTAGAGAATATTATCTAGAGAAACCCGAAAACTCAAAATCGGAAAATGTCAATAATTTTGGATATAACACCAAAGGTGGTGTAAGCTATACCTTGGGCAAACATAGTCTTTTTGCTAACGCTGGATACTATTCACGTCAGCCTTATCAGAACAATATCTTCATGAACTACAGAAATGACGTGAACCCCTATGCGGAGAACGAGAAGATCTTAGGTCTTGAATTAGGGTATAAATTCGTGTCAAGATACATTGATGTGAATGTGAATGCCTATAAAACGACTTGGGAAAATAGGGTGACAGGTAATTCAAAAAATGCTGTAAAAGCAGATGTTGAAAAATACAATCCCACCAATGATCCGAACATCTTAGCGGAAGGTGATTATCTTTATTTCTCAAATTACGGTGTAAAACAAAACCACAAAGGCGTCGAGTTGGACTTCGCTGCCCGTCCATTCAGCGGATTTACCCTTAAAGGTTTTGCATCTATTGGTGACTGGAAATACGATGGAAAATCTGTTACGATTGTCCGTAATGAAGACCGAGTTGTGTTGGCAACAGAAGAAACCGATCTAACGAACGGAAAAGTAGGGGATGCCGCACAAACAACCTATGGTTTAGGTGCCAAGTATTTTATCACGAAAGGTCTGTCTGTTGATGGAGACTGGAGATCCTACGATCGCTTGTATTCTTCAAGACAAGCTGGTCAGGGCAAAGTGTTAGAATTACCTTCGTACCAACTTGTTGATGCCGGGGTTTCTTATAAAATAGATATCAGTGATAAAAACGCAATAAGTTTTAGATTTAACATCAATAACTTATTGAATAAGTTCTATATTTCTGAAGCGACGACGAATATTTTTGAAAACACAAAGGCCGGCGAGAAGAATGAATATTGGAACGGAATCAATACTTCTAACACTGTATTGATCGGTCTTGGGAGAACATGGAACGCTTCTGTGAAGTTTACATTCTAATAAAATATCCTATTTCGTAGTAAGAAGACTCACATTATTGTGGGTCTTTTTTTTGTTTTTTAATAAAAACTTAATACTTTTAGGTGATCTAACTGTCGACCTGATGTTGCATAAATTAATTTGTCTGGAAAATTTACAGATAGGTACCGTCTATTTTTCTGCTTTTGTGGTAAACCTGGATGGGGGAAATACTGGTTTTGCTTTGTTTATTAACCAAGAAAATGATCCGATTTTTATTTTTCGAAAAGAGAAGAAAAATGAAGTGTCTTTTCATGTAAATGAAGAACAGTTCTTCTGGATTGTAAGAAATAGTCAGTTTACAGCTGGTGAACGTCAGGATTTTTTTGCGGAGTTTGTGGAATTTCTACGTTTAATGGAGGATAAAGTTTCCAATTATGTCTTTAAACATGAAAAACTTGTCAGATTTACCAATTCACGAGATATTGTTCGGTACAAATATCTTTATTTGACCGGAGACCTGAATTAAAGCTATTTTCTTAAACAGGGGGTGCAGACCTTTAAATTTCTTTTATAGTGAAATTTAGCTTAGTTTTGGGTATGAAGCAACTGATATCAAATCTATCTGTTACCCTTTGGGACAAAGCTGTTACAGAAGCGGATTTTGAAATTCCGACACCTGTATTGCTTGCTAAGTTCTCTTTTTTGCCAATTTCGTCTTTTTTTCCAGCGGATATCATTTCCTTACCCCAAGACCACTTTGATCATATCAAGGAAGAAGATATCAAACTTTTGTTAAGAGGCTTTTCTATTGGAATCATCGGTGATGAAGATCCTGTGCAGCTTTTTGAAGAAGCAATTGCTTTGTCGAAAAGCGTGTTGGCTTACAGTTACCTTGGGCTCTATTATTTTAAAATAAAGGCTTATGATGAAGCTATAGCTGTCTATTCCACAGCAATTGAATATTTTAAGGAAGAACCCTATTTTTATGCAAGCCGATGCCTGGTCTATCGCATTATCGGAGAAGATGAAGGCGCATTTTATGATTACCAGATTGCCAAAAGATTGGATTTTAACTATCATAGTGTTTTGGAGTGGCAGGAAAACCAAGCTGAAGTAAGCTACTTTGAAGCAGAGAACCTCGTCATTCAAGAGCTAGAATCTACGCAGAAAGATCTCAGTATGGATGAGTTGAATTCGTTGGGACTTGAGTATGTACACTGTTATGATTATTTGAAGGCAATCGAATTGTATACCTTAGCTATCAACAAAAATACGGCAGATAATAGCAATCTCTTTGTTTTTAGGGGAAGTCTCTATCTTAAACTCACCTGTTTTGAGCTAGCTTTGAATGATTTTAATCGGGCAATTGAACTGGATGACCATCAAACTGCCGCCTATGTTTTCCGTGCGAAGGTATTCGAATCATACCGTTATTCCGAAAAAGCGCTGCAGGACTATGCTAAAGCTGAAGAAAATGACAATAACTCGTCTATCGTTTATGAGGAACGGGCTTCTTTATTTGAGCGCTTAGGTTGTCTATCTGAAGCATTGTCTGATTTCGACCGATTGGTCGAACTGAATCCGGAGGACTTTTATGTATATTCTCTACGGGCAGATCTTAAGGAAAGACTGGAAGATATGCACGGGGCGTTGGCTGATTATTCAATGGCTATTGAGTTGAATCCTTATTATTCGGACTTATATTCTTATCGTGCCGCTATCAAAGAAAAGCTTGGTGATACGGTAGGGGCGAAGTTTGATTTAGATAAGTTTAACGAATTGGAAGACGAGTAAAAAGAAGAAAGCGATTCAAATAAAAGGTACCACTGGAGAATTGAATAGTTAAGTGGAGACTTTTTGGAGGACGAATGAAATGGAAACGGGACGGTCCAAAGTTAGGACGGCCCCCGTTTCTATTTTAGGCAAGTGCTGACTGGAGCTGCAATTGACTTGTGTTACACCATTACGATAGATAGGTGGTCTATTATGAATGCTCGCCCTATTTAATGATGCGCTTAATTTTATTTGAACGCTTGATCAGTTTGTGCAATTTGTCATAGTCTTCGCTAGCAATGGAATCATGTAACGACTGTAGTTGCTTGATATGTTCCTCCAGTACTTCCAGTACATTTTCCCGATTCTGTTTGAAGATGGGTGTCCACATATCGGGGGAACTTTTGGCCAAACGCACGGTGGATTCAAAGCCTGATCCTGCAAGCTCAAATATGCGTCCCTGCGATTTCTCTTTTTCCAATACTGTTAATGCTAAGGCAAATGAAGTAAGATGAGAAATATGCGAAACATAGGCTGTATGCACATCGTGCTCGTCAGCGTTCATGAAGCAAGTGCGCATCTCCAGTTGATCCGTGATCGCATCCGTAATTTCGAAAGCGTCTTCATCTGTCCTGAAGGCCTCGACATAAACCATCATCTTTCCTTTAAAAAGACCCGCAACGGCAGCTTCTGGGCCAGAATATTCTGTACCTGCCATAGGGTGAGCCGCAATATAGCGTCCTCGGTTTGAATGGTCTTTGATTTTGTTAAGTATGTTTGTTTTGGTGGATCCCATATCGATAACTACTTGATCGGTGACCTGATCAAGAATCTGTGGAACGACCTGCAAAATAGCATCAACAGGAATAGTCAATATAAGTACCTTACATGTTTTTATTGCTTCTTCCAAGGTCATTGCTTCGTCGATAAAGCCGATCTGCTTCGCTTTGTCAAGATTTTTCTCGCTTTTATCTACACCAATAATCTTACTGCAGAATTTTGTTTCCTTTAGGCGAATGGCAACTGAGCCGCCAATTAAGCCTACGCCTACGATGGCAATATTCATATGTGAATAATTATTAATTCGTGTTTATTGTATGTATAAATGCTTCACATTTATTTTATGGGCTCTTGAAGTCCCGTCTTTTTTAGCATAAGATGAAATAGCTGTTTTGTTTTTCGTTATCAGGAGCTATTTCATCTGACTGAAATGTTAACATTGAAAATTGCTGCTAGAAGCTTTCTTTGATACGTTGGATGGATTCATCAAGAACTTCAACCGTGGCACAGAGACTGATGCGGATATACTGATTGCCACCATCTCCAAAGATTCCTCCCGGTGTGATAAACACACGTGCTTTATTCAATGCCGCATCGCTCAGCGCATAACCGTCAGCATAGGTGTTCGGGATCTGGGCCCAGACAAATAAGCCTACCTGATCTTTTTGATATGAACAGCCCAATAGGTCCATGATTTCATAAACTTTCTGACGTCTATCAGCATAAATTTTGTTTAAATCCTGGTACCAGGATGCGTCCAGCTGCAGGGCTTTCGCTGCGGCTAGTTGAACGGGAAGAAACATTCCGGAATCCATATTGCTTTTAAAACGTAGTACCTGATTGATACGCTCCTCACTACCAACCAATACTCCGACTCTCCAGCCCGCCATATTGGATGATTTGCTTAAAGAATTTAACTCGATCGCGACATCCTTAGCGCCTTCTATGCTCATGATACTACGTGGTTTATCTGTCAGGATAAAACTATAGGGATTGTCATGGCAGATGAGGATGTTGTATTCCTTTGCGAACGCAATCAATTCACCATAAAATGCATCCGAGGCCGAGGCACCCGTAGGCATGTGCGGATAATTGATCCACATCAACTTGACCTTAGACAGATCTTGTTTACGAAGTTCGTTAAAGTCAATCAGCCAATTTTTTTCCTGCGTAAGCTTATAGGTAATTGCTTCTGCTCCACTTAATCTTACGGCCGCAGCGTAGGCCGGGTAACCGGGATTAGGAATTAGCGCTTGATCTCCTTCTTGGAGGTAAGTCATGCAAATGTGTACGATTCCTTCTTTCGATCCAATGAGCGGTAAGATCTCGGTGTTCGGATTAAAAGTAGCTTGATAATAGCGTTGATACCAATCTGCAACAGCTTGCCTTAGAGCTGGAGCTCCTTTATAATTTTGATAGCCATGTACATTTGGAAGTTGGGCATTCTCATTCAATGTCGCAATTACCTCCGGATGAGGAGGCAAGTCAGGACTTCCAATTCCTAGATTGATTACACGTACACCCTGTTTATTTAACTCATCTATTTCTCTTAATTTTTTTGAGAAATAATATTCTTCAGTGTGCTGCAATCTTTTGGCAACGTCTATTTGCATTTTATTTTTAATAATTTTGGTATTTGAATGAAGCTAAATTAGGGAATTATCTATAAAAAGCAGCTATTTTTGTCGTTTTTTCAATTTAATGCGCCGCTCTGTATTTATCACTGAGGTGCAACAATTTTATTGAAAAGAAGTGTATGAGTGCTTTTCTTGATTAATTTGTTATTTTTGTTCAATTTCCTCGCTAAAAGAAATCCTAACGGAAGAGGAGAGATCGGCAAATTACTTTTTTGTATAAAATTAATTTGTCTTAGTTCAAAATAAATGAAAACATATTTTAGGCTCTTATCATTTGCTAAACCCATTGAGAAATTTGCAATTCCGTATGTAATCTGCACCTTGATTACGGTTGTTTTTAGCACATTAAATCTAGCATTACTCGCTCCATTACTTCATACACTTTTTAATACAGGGGAAGCTACCGTCGAAACAGTAAAACCTGATACTTACACCGATATTTTAGCATGGTTTAATTACTACGCTAGTATGGCAAATGAACAATTGGGTGCTTATGGCGCATTAAAGTACGTTTGTATTGTTATTGTAATTTCTGTATTTATAAGCAATCTTTTCCGCTATTTCTGCCAGCGGATTATGGAGAATTTTCGGATCCACACCTTGTTAAAGCTCCGTAGAGCTGTATTTGATAATGTAATGGACCTACACGTTGGCTATTTTACAGGGCAACGCAAAGGAGATATCGTCTCAAAGGTGGCATCCGATGTACAAGTTGTGCAGTATTCGGTCACGGGTACATTGCAAGTGGTATTCAAAGAACCTTTGCAATTGATCGCTTATATCGTGATGCTGTTTAATATTTCAGCAAGACTGACCTTCTTTTCGTTGTTGGTTATTCCTATTTCTGCATTTTTTATTGCCCGGATTGTAAAGAATCTGAAAAGTCAGGCGCGTTCGGCACAGGAGTCCTATGGAAACATGATTTCCTATCTGGACGAAGCATTATCAGGTGTCAAAATCATCAAGGCCTTCAATGCAGTTTCTTTTATCAAAAATAGATTTCACAACGAGAACGAACGCTATGCTAATATCGGGCGTGCGATGGCTAAGCGGCAACAAATGAGTTCACCTGTCTCGGAGTTATTGGGGGTCATCATGGTGGCCATCATCTTGTTATATGGTGGCCATCTGGTGCTTTCAGGGGATCAGAGTTTGACTGCTCCCGCTTTTATCGCCTACATTGCTATTTTTTCACAGGTTATGCGGCCTGCAAAAGCATTGACTGATGCCTTTAGTGGTATTCATAATGGTCTTGCGGCTGGAGAACGGGTATTGGAACTGGTCGATGAGCGGAGTGAAGTGACCGACAGGCCTAATGCAAAAAAAGTTGAAAGTTTTGCACGAAATATTGTTTTTAAGGACGTGAATTTTGCTTACACGAAGGATAAGAAAATCCTTCAGGGGATAGACCTGACGATTGAAAAGGGAAAAGTAGTGGCTTTGGTTGGTCCTTCTGGTGGAGGGAAATCAACATTGGTCGACCTTATTCCTCGCTTTATGGATGTTACCGATGGTCAGATCCTTTTCGACGGTGTGGATTTAAGAGAGCTGGATCAGGATTCGTTGCGTAATATGATCGGTGTGGTCAATCAGGAGTCGATTTTATTTAACGATACCATTTTCAATAATATCGCATTTGCCAACCTGTCTGCGAGTCAGGAAGAAATTGAAGCAGCAGCGAAGATCGCCAATGCACATGAATTTATTCTTAAGACTGATCATGGATACCAAACGAATATTGGCGACAGAGGGGGGAAATTGTCCGGTGGACAACGTCAGCGGATCTGTATTGCTCGGGCAGTGCTGAAAAATCCACCGATCATGCTACTGGATGAGGCGACTTCGGCTTTGGATACCGAATCTGAAAAATTGGTACAGGATTCACTCTATAAATTGATGGACAACCGGACAACAGTGGTCATCGCCCACCGTCTAAGTACGATTCAAAATGCGGACAAGATCGTTGTGATCGAAGCAGGAAAGATTGTTGAGACAGGGAGCCATAGTGAATTATTGCAACACGAAGGCTTATATAAGAAGTTGATCGAAATGCAGCAATTTACAGATTAAAGGTATTGTTTTGACAGAGTTTTCATCGTCTTTATAACAGGGAAAAGATACACTGCTGAATAAGTGTTATCACATTTTTATTATAACTTTTGTTGCCTTTTCGGTACATTTGTTTAAGATAGGAGATACATTAATGAACGCATTAGATAAATTAAATTTCTTGATCAATGATAAAAATTTAGACGTTGAATTAAGAAATATAGCGGAGAAAGTTTTGCGAGAGGAGCGTATCACTTTTGATGAGGGAGTTCTTTTATATGAAAAGGGTGAATTGGGGTATCTTGGTGTCTTAGCCAATTACATTCGTGAGAAACGTCATGGAGACCATACCTTTTTTAATCGCAATTTTCACATAGAGCCCACCAATGTCTGTGTATATGACTGCAAATTCTGTTCCTATTCCAGGCTGATAAAAGAGCGCGCCGAAGGTTGGGAAATGGAAGTCGATGGCATGATGGATATTGTGAGGAAATATGACAATGAAGCCGTTACCGAAGTGCATATTACAGGTGGTGTTGTGCCGAAGCAGAATCTGGAGTTTTATGCGGATTTCTTTAAAAGATGTAAAGCACATCGACCAGAATTACATATTAAGGGACTCACGCCAGTAGAATATTATTACATTTTCAAGAAAGCAAAGTTGAGCCATTATGATGGCCTGAAGTATTTGCAGTCTTGTGGCCTGGACTCAATGCCCGGCGGTGGAGCAGAAATCTTTCATCCGGAAATCAGGGAACAGATTGCGCACGACAAATGTACCGCTGAACAATGGCTGGACATTCATGAGCAGGCGCATCGTCTGGGGATGCATACCAACGCAACGATGTTATATGGTCACATTGAGCAGTTTTGGCACCGGGTGGATCACATGGAGCGTTTGAGACAGCTTCAAGACAAAACGGGCGGATTTCAAACATTTATTCCGTTGAAATTTCGGAATAAGGAAAACCAAATGTCGCACATCCCCGAGGTTTCGGTTATTGAAGATTTAAGGAACTATGCGGTTGCGCGGATCTACATGGATAATTTTGACCATATCAAAGCGTATTGGGCCATGATTTCGAGAGACACTGCACAATTATCGTTGGCTTTCGGTGTGGATGATATTGATGGCACTTTGGACGATACAACCAAAATCTACAGCATGGCCGGTGCCGAGGAGCAAAAACCCGGGATGACAACGCAAGAGGTCGTGGAATTAATCAAGAAGGTAGGACGTCATCCCATCGAACGGGATACATTATATAATGTGGTAACAGACTATAAAGATGTTGTCTTTGACGAAGACTCCAAAAAGAAAAGTTATTACGCACTACCTGTTGTGAACTCATAAATTAGACTATACCCATTTTGAAAAAGACATTTTATTTTATACGACACGGACAGACTGATCTAAATTTAAAAGGCATTGTGCAGGGGAGAGGGGTTAATTCTCCATTAAATGAAACCGGAATGGCTCAGGCTCAGGCTTTCTTTGAACGGTACAATACGGTGCCTTTTGACAAAGTATACACTTCAACTTTATTGCGTACCCACCAGACGGTAAAGGGTTTTATTGATCTTAACTTGCCTTGGGAACAGCTCGTCGGATTGGACGAAATTAGCTGGGGAATCTACGAAGGAAAGGAGCAGACGCCCGAGTTGTTGACTGGTTTTGAACAATTGGTTGCTGCATGGCGTAACGGAGAATTGGATGTCAGTATTGAAAATGGAGAGTCTCCTAACGCATTGATGAACCGTCAGCAAGTTGCACTGGATCATATGCTGGCCCAAACAAATGAGGAAAATATCCTTGTTTGCATGCATGGTCGTGCACTACGTATTATGCTTTGCCTGATGACTGGCATTGATGCCCGATATATGGACGATTTTCCGCACACAAATACTGCTTTATATAAATTGCTGTACGATAATGGTCAATTTGAAATTATAGATCATTACAATACAGATCACTTAGAAGCATTAATGAATGAATAAAATTAGAGTTTCAGCCGTATCTTACACAAACACTTATCCGTTTTTGAACGGAATACGTAAATCAAAGGTTATGGATCAGATTGATCTCAGTGTCGATTATCCAAGTGCCTGCGCACAAAAAGTAATAGATGACGAGGCCGATATGGGAATTATTCCAACGGCCGCACTATTAAATCTCCCCGAATATTACATCAATACGGATTTTTGTATTGGAACCGAAGGCGCCGTTGATTCGGTGTTTATTTTTTCCAATAAGCCCATTACCGAGGTGGAAACCCTCAGATTGGACAAGCAATCGCGTACATCGAATGGTCTGGCCCGTGTGCTTCTAAAAAATTATTGGAAAAGAGATGTTCAGTTAATTACTGACGACGGGGTGGAGCCAGATGCTTATGTCCTGATCGGTGACCGCACCTTCGGTAAAAAGAATACCGTACCCTATGTTTATGACTTGGGAAAGGAATGGTTTGATTTTACTGGATTGCCTTTTGCGTTTGCCCTTTGGGTAAGCAATAAAAAGTTGCCCGAATCGTTTGTGAAAGATTTCAATGATGCGCTCGCCTATGGCGTAGCTCATGCGACCGATGTCATTGAGGGACTGCCTGAATTTGAAGGATTTGACTATACAAAATATTTAACGGCTCATCTTGACTTTCACCTAACGGATAAAAAACGGGAAGCTGTACAATGTTATCTGGGCTATTTAAAAGATCTGGATTGATCAAGTAAAGCTTAGCGTGCCAAATAAAAAAAGAGGTTTGCCAGCAAACCTCTTTTTTTACACGTAGATACACGTCGTTATGCTTTCTAAGTTCTGCCAACTTTCACTTTTCGGCCTTTGACCTTCTGTCCATTTGCGGCATTAATGATCGTTAAAGCAAGTTTGCGTTTAACAGCAACATAAGCAACTTTGTCTTTGACTTCGATAATGCCAATATCGTCTTTTTCGATTCCGTCCAGATTTAATAGAAAGCCAACAATGTCAATTTTGTTGATTTTATCCTTCCTTCCTGCGCTGACATAAAGTGTCGCAAAGGGAGAATTTTCGGGAAGATCATAAAAATCCGGGAATTCTTCTTCAGCTGTATCAGCGGAAATGTAGGGATAATTTTCTTCGGGTTTTAATATCACATACACATCACCTTTGGCCTGCATACGTGCCGTGCGTCCGTTACGATGGGTAAAGTCATCTTCTTTATGCGGAAGTTGATAATGAATGATGGCATCTACCTCGGGAATATCCAGCCCCCGGGCAGCAAGATCTGTTGTAATCAAGACATTGTTGGAGTGGTTTCTGAACTTTAGCAGCGCTAGTTCGCGGTCCTGCTGCTCCAAGCCTCCGTGAAAAATGTCATGAATAATATTGCGATTATCCAATAAGTCACTGATATGCTCTACAGCATCGCGGTGGTTGCAAAAAATAATCATTTTTTTTGTGCCGATCTTGCAGATAAGTTTTAATAGTGCTTCGAGTTTCTTTTGGCTGGTAGCAACTACTTTTTTTATTGTGATCCGTGGGATATTGTTTGCATTTTTCAGGAAATCGACAGTAATGGGATCCTGAATCTGTGTAAAGGCCGGAATCGTTTCCATCGTTGTCGCAGATGTCAATACGCGCGACTTAATTTGGGGCATATGCCGAATGATAAAATCCATTTGCTGATGAAATCCAAGTTCCAATGACTTGTCAAATTCATCCAGTATTAGGGTATGGATCTGTGTCGGATCAAAATTTCCTTCTTCAAGATGCTGTTTTATTCGACCGGGAGTACCGATGAGAATAGATGGCGCATCTTTGAAAGCATTTTTTTCGATTCGTGTGCTATGGCCACCATAGGCGCAAGTCACTTTGTATCCTGTTGTCAGTTTCCGGATGACTTGCTCGATCTGTAAAGCAAGTTCACGGGTGGGGACTAAAACCAGGACCTGTACTTCACGGGCAATATCTTTTAGCTGTTGTAGTATTAATAATGAAAAGGCCAATGTTTTTCCTGACCCCGTAGGGGAGAGTAGGATGAGATCTTTATCTTGTTGATAGGCGTCCAATACCTTTTGTTGCATTTCATTCAGGGATGAAATACCTAATTTGTTTAGAATAGCTTCTAGCTGCATGGCAACAAAAGTACGAATTAAAACGAAAAGGTAATCCACCTCTTTCAGATGGATTACCTTTATTAGATTTTTGTATTGGCCTTTATTGCAAATGAATGCTTTTTAAGATCCGAATTATAATACTTTATAAGTATCGGTTTATAGTATGTCAATACCTTCTTCTCGTAGAGCTTGTTTTTTATCCTCTTCCCAGATGCTGACCTGTACTTCGCCGATATGTTGTTTTTTTAGCATAAACATGCATACACGCGACTGGCCAATACCGCCGCCCATAGACTCGGGCAGTTCATCGTTAAGAAGCATACTGTGGAACGTGAGTTTGGACTTTTCGCTGCAATTTCTGATTGCCATCTGATGGGCTAATGCTTTTTTATCGACACGGATACCCATGGATGAAAGTTCGAATGCTGAATTTAAAATCGGGTTCCAAACCAGAATATCGCCGTTTAAACCATTGTAGCCAGCTTCGTTAGTGGTGCTCCAATCGTCGTAATCTGCCGCCCGACCGTCATGTGCTACCCCATTGCTCAGTGCGCCGCCAATGCCGTACAGAAATACTGCACCGTATTCTCTTGTGATGGCATTTTCTCGTTCTTTGGCACTTAAATCGGGGTACTTTTGCAGTAACTCTTCCGAGGAGATAAATGTGATGGTCTCCGGTAGGATCGCTTTTATATGAGGGTATTTACGTTCTACCTGCAATTCTGTAAATCGAAGTGATTCGTATATATGGAGTACAGTATCTTTCAAGAGAGCCAAATTACGTTGATCCTTTCCAATCACTTTCTCCCAGTCCCATTGATCCACATAAATGGAATGTATGGGGGTGTAATCCTCATCAGGACGAAGGGCTTTCATGTCTGTGACAATACCTTCACCCGGTAACATTTCAAGCTCTTTTAGCCGAACTCTTTTCCATTTCGCCAACGAATGAACCACGACGGCACGCTTTTCATTTAGGGATTTGATCGGAAAGGAAACAGGGCGCTCGATGCCATTCAGGTCATCGTTTAATCCTGTGCCATCCAGAACCACCAACGGTGATGAAATTGGAATCAGATTTAGCTTGTTTTTTAATTCTTGGACAAATGTATCTTTAACGAAGCTGATAGCAACTTCGGTATTTAAAAGTTTTCTTCCCTCCATATGAGTCAATTGAAAAGCAATGTACGGATCGTTGTACATCGCATCATTTTTTCTTATTCAGTTATTTGATACAAAAATATGAAAATAACATTTGCTAATATGTTTTGTTGTGATTTTTGATATTTATCCATTAAAATCTTGAAAAAATATAAATATTACAAGAAAAAGCGAATAGGCCAATATGTAATTATAAAACTATTAATTTGTCGGTGCAACTAACCTTGGCCGCTGATAAAAAAAGCCCTGAAATTATTTCAGGGCTTTTTCTGTTCTATTGGATGGGATCAGGTTATACCGAGAAACTTTCTCCGCAGGCACAGGTGCGGCTTGCATTTGGATTATGAAATTCAAATCCCTTTCCGTCCAGTCCATCGGAGTAGTCAAGTTCCGTTCCCGCTAAATAGAGGAATGATTTAATATCCAAACAGATTTTAACTCCTTTATCTTCGAAAAACTGGTCTCCCTTTTTTTCCTCATTATCGAAATTCAGTTTATAGCTTAAGCCTGAGCAACCACCACTTTCTACAGCAACACGCACAAAGTAATTGCTGTCATATTGCTCATCCTTCATGATTTCCTCGATACGAGTCTTTGCTTTATCAGTAACTGTAATCATAGTTCTATCTTTGTCTACAACAAAGATACATACAATCTCGCTATATTTCGTCTGCTCTTAGGTTTTTAGAATGTCATAAATTAACTGATCAAACCCGCTTTATAAAGTTGCCATATCGGCGATTGATCCCTTATTTTTTGTACGGCTTCTTTGATCAATTGTGCACATTGTAGAATTTCTTCACGCGTAGTCAAAATACTTAAGCTAAATCTGATCGCAGAAAGCGCATCTTCTTTGGATATACCCATGGCCAGCAGTACATGCGAGGGCTCCCTTGATCCGGTTACACAGGCGGAGCCTGAGGACAGGGCCAAAGTAGGACAGGCGGTCATAATCTCGCTTGCGAGCACATGTTTGAAACTGATATAGCTTGTCGTTGGGAGTCGGGGAGTATTTTGCCCATGTATCGTAATTTCAGGGATATCAGCCAATTCATTTTCCAGCAGATCCCGATACTCCTGAACGGTCGCATAGACTTGCGGAGTTAGCATGGAGATCGCCATTCCAAAGCCGACGATAGCC
Organism: Sphingobacterium sp. DR205; assembly: GCF_011064245.1. NCBI lineage: Bacteria > Pseudomonadati > Bacteroidota > Sphingobacteriia > Sphingobacteriales > Sphingobacteriaceae > Sphingobacterium > Sphingobacterium sp. DR205. The sequence continues at coordinate 2,239,215 of NZ_CP049333.1, forward strand.
GGAACATTGTAGGTACCGCCCCGAAAACCACTCTCCTGACCGCCGCCTAAAATTAATGGTGTAAGCTGAATTGGCTTTGACTTGCGTCGAATGTACAGCGCACCGATTCCCTTTGGGCCGTGAATTTTATGTGCACTTAAACATAAGAGATCGATGGGGAGCTGTTGCAGGTCAATCGCAACTTTCCCGATTGCTTGTGTGGCGTCGCAAAAAAATAGGATATCTTCTTCTTGCGAGATGGTTGCCACCTGTCCGATCTCAGAAAGTACGCCTGTTTCATTATTCGCCGCCATCAGGCAGATTAGTATGGTTTTGGTTGTAATGGCACTTTTAAGATCATCTAGCGAAATGTGCCCTCGTTCGTCAACAGGGAGATAGGTGACTAGGGCACCCTGTTTGGTCAGCTGATCGCAGCAGCTTAATACCGCTTTATGTTCTGTAGCAGCTGTAATGATGTGATTTCCCCGGGACCGGTATCTGTCGAATACGCCCTGCAGTACGGTATTGATGCTCTCCGTAGCACCGGAATTGAAAAAAATTTCCTTTGGCGTACAATTTAAAGCCTTGGCGACCTGTGCTCTGCTCTGTAGGACCGCTGCATTTGCTGCTCTACCCATCTGGTGGTAAACACTGGACGCATTAGCGTAATTTTGGATGAAATAAGGGGTCATCTCCTGCCATACCTCATCCAAAATTCGGGTGGTTGCATTGTTGTCCAAATATATGGTATCCTTCATCAGTATAAAGATAAGGATAATGCTGTTTATGCAGAAGCTTTCACATCAACTTCCTTCTTTTTGACATTAGGGTCATAGCGTAATCCCGGGGTCAGCCAGTACATCAAAATGATACGTGAATACCGGTAATTGAAGGGAGACATTAATACAACACTTAATATAGCAACAGTCGCATAGAGAATGAAGGATGAATCATTTCCAGTAAAGATATAAGTTGCCATACAGGCTGTGACCATCTCCGCGATGGCAAATGCATAGGTGACGTACATGGCACCATAGAAATAGCCTGGTTCACGCTCATAACGAAGGCCACAATATTCGCAGTGACTGTTCATTTTTTGAACCTTTAGACCATAGGCCGGACCTTTATATACATGACCGACTCTACACCTTGGACATTTTGCTTGCCATGCCGCTTTAAATTCGGATAATTCGTATTTAACTTCTTCCATAGTTATAATTGTTTTCTGAACTCCTCAGGTGTGAGATCAGTGTATTTTTTAAAAAATTTGGTGAAATAAGAGTTGTCCTTAAACTGCAATTCATTTGCAATTTCAGTGATATTTAAATTTCGATTGATCAAGAGTCGCTTCGCTTCCAGAACAATTCGGTTGCGGATGATCTCACCCGCGGACTGACCGATATAGGATTTACAGATCGCATTCAGGTGATTGGGGGTGATAAACAGTTGATCGGCATATATGCTCGGTAATTTGGTGGATTTAAACTGTTGCTCTACCAATTGCTGAAAACTATTGAATATTTTATGATTATACGGGTTGCTGCCCTCTTTTTGCTCTTTTTCTGAACAAATAGAAACAAACAATAAAAATTGGAGCAGAAGGGTACGAATATAATCTTCTGATAATCCGACAGACTTGGCCGACAAGATTTCGTCAAGGATATTTGTCGCCTGCGCACGGCAAGGTTCTTCCAGTTCAAAAATTAGATGTTCGATTTTACCCTGTAGGAAACTAAAGCGCTCCAGATAATCTGTCCGTAATAAAAAGGACTGGAAATAATCAATCGAAAAATTAACCACGTAACCCGCTTCATCACCCGCAAAGTTCCATGTATGCACTTGACCGGGAGCCATGAAATAAATCTGAAATGGCTGAATTTTGTAGTGATTAAAATCGATAATATGATTACCTGAACCTTTCGTGAATAGTACAAAATGAAAAAAATTATGCTTGTGAGGAAACACCATATTATCATGTTTGATGACGTATTCACTTAAATCATCAATATGGATAGTTGTTTTGTTGTTGAGATCCAGACTGCAACTATCTATGATTGGAATGGTATTTTTTCTATTCATAATACAAAGTTAGCTTTAATAATCTTTATTTAGTGGTGTTAATTTGTTGTTTTATGGTATTTTTCAACGATTTTAATATTTTGAACATCAGGCAAGGATGTTGGAACAATACTTGTTTCAAAAGGCGTGGAAATATATTTAATTCATATGGAAAGTAATTTAAATAGTTTGGAAACTAGATTTGGACGATTGACTGATATCGTCATCGATTCGATACCGGGTATTATTGGTGGTATTGTTTTATTGGTTATCGGTAAATATGTTATAGCTTTGGTCAACCGATTGCTGCACAAACGTTTTGAGAAGAGAAATGTGGATCCCTCAATCCGCACATTTATCTCCAGCATTGTAAAGATCGTAATGTGGGTAATGTTGCTATTGACCGTGGCAAGCCAAATTGGCATACAGACCACTTCATTTATTGCAGCCTTGTCTGCTTTTGGTTTGGCCGTTGGTATGGCACTTCAAGGGAGCCTGAGCAATTTTGCCGGAGGTGTATTGATTCTGATGTTTAGACCATTTGAAGTCGGGGATTATATATCAAGTGCCAACGGTACTTCGGGGACAGTAGAGCGCATTGATATTTTATACTCGACATTGATCGGCGACGATGGTGTCCGAATCTTCAGCCCGAATGGTCCGTTAGCCAATTCGGTGATCAAGAACTATACAAAAATAGTTCAACGGATGTTTGAATACACGGTGAGCATATCATACGATAAGAATGTGAAGGATGCAAAGGACATTATTCTTAGGGTGCTTCGTTCTAATGAAACTGTGCTGACTGCACCTGAGCCAACAGTATTTGTTAAAGAATTGGGAAATAATTCAATCATATTAACGGTAAGAGCATGGACAAAGCGTGAGCATTATTGGGCTGCACGCAATTCGATGCAGGAAAAAATTATGCTGGAACTGGAACGGAATGAAATCAGTGTTGCACCCAATCCTACACAGATTAGCATTGTCCCTAATGCAAATGACCAAGGAAGTCCGGTTAAGGTCGACGTTTAATCATCTGCCAGAGCACGAATAAGAATAAAGTACCGGTAGGCTATTATGGCTTGCTGGTACTTTTTTAGTTTAAGCGGATCCTTCTTCCCATATTTGGGAAGAATTGCTTTATTGAGCTTATTTAGGAACTGAAAAAAATGTCGTTTCATGTATAGACTTCTGGATTAATTGTTTGTGGCATCTTTTCGCCTCTGATCGCTGCCAATAAATTGCTTGCCGCCATCAAGGCCATATTGTCTCTGGTTTCGACGGTTGCGGATCCGATATGGGGCAGAATACAGACATTTTCAAGATTCAACAAAGGGTTGTCGGCTGCCATCGGTTCGGGATTTGTCACATCGAGTCCGGCTCCCCATAACTCCCCCTCAAGCAGCGCCTTGGCTAAGTCTTCTTCTTTCACCAATCCTCCACGTGCAGTGTTGACCAGAATCGCCGTATTTTTCATGCGTTTAAATGTCTCCTGATTGAATCTATTGGCTGTCTCCGCAGTAAGTGCGGCATGAATGGAAAGAACGTCACTTTGTGTCAACAGGTCATCAAAGTTGACATATCTTGCCCCGAGGACCTGCTCGGCTTCCGCGTTGCGCCCACGGTTATAATAGATGATTTCCATGTTATACGCCGCTCTTGCTTTTCGGGCAAATTCGAAACCAATTCTTCCGAGACCATAGATACCCAATGTTTTATTGTTAAGTTCTATACCTAAATGAGCAGTTGGGTCAAAGCCTTTCCATTGTCCCCGAAGAATCTGGTTATGGTTAAAGAAAGCTTTTCTGGAAACAGCTAGCATCAGCAGGAAGGCAACATCGGCCGTAGCTCCAGACAGCACGCCCGGAGTGTTGCTTACGGGGATGCGGTATTGAGTTGCTGCAGAAACGTCAACGTTATCATAACCAACACTCATTAGGGATAGCGCTTTAAGATTGGGACAGTTTTTGAAAAAATCCACATCAAACCTTTGCATACCGCCATTCAGGACATAGTCGCACTGTTGTCCGGCTTGAATAAGCTCGCTAGGAGAGAGCGGAATGGATGAGTCATGTATTGTTACCTGATGTCCGGCAGCTTGTAATAAATCTATACCTTTTTGCGGAATTCGTTTCGTAATAAATATCTTCATGTAAATGTTGTGTTATCCTATAGCTTGTTGTAAAACAAAATTAAGAGGGCCCGTTTTATATGGCCTGTAATCAAAGTTAACTCTTAATCATTTGGGTCACAACAAAACAAATCGTTTTTATTAGAACAAAAAAAGGTACTGTTTTAAATTCCAAATATTTAGACAAAAAAGTATTTTTGTATTCTAAAGAAGTTCAGCTTCTGAACTATCTAGTGTAGTCTCGGTTTTCGGATCGGGACTACTTACTTTATAATTTTCTATAAACACGGTATCATTTTTCCAAAGTGTATACATTAAGATTAATAATTTTCTCTGTACGGCAACCTGTCCGACCATTTTTGACGGCTTTTTCTGGATGATTCTCGTGTAAGCTTCCTTTAGCACAGAATTATGCCTACAAGCTACCATAGCCGGAAAATACAGCGCATTCCTGATATACCTGTTCCCCTTTTTCGAGATCCTGGTTTTTCCTTTTACAGATGTCCCAGATTCCCGCTGAACAACATCGTATCCAGCATAGCTGACAAGTTGTTTGGCGCTACCGAACTGTTCAAACCCCATTGTTTCGGCAAGAATGGTAACCATGGTGATCATTCCAATCCCTTTTATTGTTGCAAGCTTCTCTATTTTTTTATGGAGCCCCAGATCTGACTTTACCAGCCTGTTGATTTCCCCGATGCATCTGCCAATCTCCTTATCTATCTCAGAAATAAGTTTTTTATTGCTTTTTAGTATAAAGATCTGGATAGCATGCGAACAGTCCTTACTATGTTTGATGTTACCTAATGCCGTTTTCTGCTCCTGTAGCTGGACATGGTATCTGGTCAGATTTCTCAGCTGCAATAAGACTGGTGGAGGAGGACTCCATGCTTTATGGATCCTTTCTACACCGAATTGACTCAGGATCCGTGCATCAACAGCATCCGTTTTGGTCTTGATATTGAGGCTCGAAAAATAGTGCTTTGACGTATTGGGAAGAACAACATGAACCCTTTTCTTAATCTTATGCAGATGGTGGGCAAGGTTCTCATAATACACACCGGTAGCCTCCATCAAAAAAACAAGTGCTGCATCTTTCGCAATGACTCCTTTGGCCCAACGCAGAAACTGGTTGAACCCTTTGCTATCATTACTGAAATCCACTGTCTTGGAGAACACTAATTCTCCATCATCTGAACACTGACACAGACATGCTGTGAATGTCGCTTTTGAGATATCTATCCCAATGCATTGTTTACTAATAGCCATAGTCAAGAATTTAAATCGTATCGACTTAATCCTCCTTCGTCTATCCTTTTGTTTTATCCAGGCTCGAAATAGCGGCCTTAAGTACTGTTCAGACTCCTGAGAATAAAATCGTGTGGACAATTCCTTTTTTACGGTATAACGATCTGTTTACCTAGCCACATCTCGTCTCACACGAACAGCCAATACATTTTGTATAACAACAATATAATGACCTTTTCTAATTTCTCAGTAAAAATAAAAGCTATATCGTTGTTTCGATATAGCTTTGATAATGATATTTTGCTTTTTTATTTTGTATGAAGCAAATAATCCAAAATGCTTTTTCCTTGGTTATCGACTGAAAGTGCGACATTGGACAAGACGACTACGGCACTTTTTTTATCCGGAGATAAAGCCAGATAAGAACTGCTTCCGGCTGTCCCTCCGTTATGCCAATAAAAAGTAAGATCATCAAGTAGGTTCATGTGCCATGCTAACCCCAAATCAGTGTCGGGCGGAAGAAAGAAGGTAAACAATCTAGTGTTGGCCATTGCATTTTCCAGTGGACTCTGCGGCATCTTAAACTGTGCGTTCGCAAATTTAAGTAAATCTTCCAAGGTGGATTTTAACCCGCCGGCAGCACTGAAAGCATCGAAAGACCAGGCCGTTACTTCCTGCCCATTCTTATCGTATACTTTAAAAGTATCTTTTCTTTTTGGATCTAATACCTGAAAGGTATTATTCATTTCAAGTGGTTTACAGATTATTTCGCGGACAATTTGATCATACGATTTTTTGTAGATGCTAGCGATGATATCCCCAAGTACCGCGTAGCCAAGATTGCTGTATTCGTATTCCTGCCCCGGTGTCTTTTGATTTTTGAAACCGGATAAATAGTTATAGAGTGCTTTTCTATCGTATGCCTTGTAAGGGTCATTTCCGCTGTATCCTTTTACTTTTTCAAAGTTGTCTGGCAGCCTCGGAAATCCTGATGTGTGGTTGGCTAGCATCTGAAACGTTATTTTAGCCAGATCTTCGTTCTTTTGGAGTGTATCAGGAAGGAATAAGGATATGGGTTGATCTAACGTTATTGTGCCCTCTTCAACGAGATTGGACAATAAGATGGCTGTAAAGACTTTACTGAGCGAGCCGATTTCGTAAAGCGAGGTTGTTGTTGGTAATGTTTGATTGCCTTTTGCTGTCTCGCCGTAGAAATAGGTTTTGGACTGCCCGTTTTTAATAATGCCTATGGCAAGAGACTGGGCATTTTGTTGCTTTAGGTAAGAATTTGCAACAGAGTCGATGAAAAAGTCATCTTTGTCCACGGTTTTTGACGGAGTGACTGTCTCTATCGTTTTTTCTGGGCTGCTTTTATCTGAAGCAGGTTGGTTCAGCTGGCTAAAGTGTAAGGTGTTAAACTTAAGTGTTGAATCTGTGGCAAATAATAGCTCATAAGACTGACTGTCAAAATCCAGGCGGTAGGTTGCCGCTCCTTTTTCAAAACTAGTGATTTCAGAACTTTTTACCCTACCCAAAGGGTAGATCTGCCGCAACATCTGTGTGAATTTCGGAAGACTGTATTGCTGTTTATAGGAGTCGCTCGCTAGATTATAGGCAGAGTCTGTCATCTGGGAATTGATAAAAAATTCCAATTTGTTATAAACTCCTTTGTTGACCTGTTCCGCTTGATTTGTCTGGGCAAAGGAGTAAGAAGTGATGCCCAACAATATTGCTGTATAAAAATGTTTCATAACCATTGTTAGGCACAAATCTACGGAATGTTTAAATTCCAATCAATTGTTTTAATCGGGCATAGCCTGATTTACTGATATTGAGCTTCTCTCCGGAGACCAATGCAGCGATATAAGAGTCCTTTTCGTAAGGCTCCAATTTAGCCAGCTGATCGACCTTAATGATAAACGAACGATGGATACGTACAAACTGATTTGGGTCTAGGGATTTTTCAAAAAATGCCATGGTTTTATTCTTGAGGTACATGCCATCTTTGGTATGAATCTTTACGTAGTCATCATAAGACTCCAAATATTTGACTGTATCAATAGGGATTATTTTGATCTGTGTACCTGTTTTGACAACGATACGGTCGATCTTTGTTTCGTCTTGCGCAGCGAGAACCTCGTAGTTGGGTTGTACCTTTTTCTCGGGAGCGGAATAGCTGGACCTAAACTTTTCCAAAGCTTTTTTGAAACGCATTGGAGATACAGGTTTTAGCAGATAATCCAGTGCATTCTTCTCAAAAGCTTTTAAGGCATACTCATCAAATGCAGTTGTAAAAATAATAGCTGGGGGGTTATCGACCAGTTCGAGCATTTCAAAACCGGTCAATTTTGGCATCTGTACATCCAAAAAAACCAAATCCGGTTCATATGTCTGGATTGCTTTAACGCCTTCAAAACCATCTCCACACTCAGCCATAACGCTCACATCAGCTTCATTTTTTAAGTAGCCCGCAATAATGGAGCGTGCTAGGGGTTCATCATCAATGATAACGACTTTAATCATATTGAGGTATTTTTAGGGTGCTAGTAAATATATTGTCCTGAATCTGAGTTTCCAGAAGATCATTTCTGCCATATAGCAGATATAATCTACGTTGAATACTGGAAAGCCCAAATCCGGTTCCTTTTTTCGGTTTTGATTGTTCTTCTACATCAAAAGGGTTGGTAATTTGGATGTGAAGCTGGCCCTCATGTGAGGTGCATTTTATTTGTATGTCGACTTGGTCGGTAATATTGTACAATCCATGCTTTATGGCATTTTCTACCAAAGGCTGGATAATCATTGCGGGCAATTTACTCGTAAATATTTCCTCAGAGGAGGAAATGGAAGTGTTCAGACGATGACCAAAGCGTACTTTTTCAATGTCAAGGTAGAGTTGCAGATGGTCTAGTTCTTCTTCCAGTGTAATAATCTGATTGTTTTCCTTTCTCATCGTACCCCGTAAAAAATCGGACAGTTGAAATGTCATATTACGGGCTTCATCCGGATTGGCACCAATAAGGGCAATGATCGAATTCAAGCTGTTAAATAAAAAGTGTGGTTGCAGCTGTTGCCGCAAATTATAAAGTTCTGCTTCGCGAAGCAGGTTTTCGGATTCTTGTTTTCGTTTGATATTATTAATATTATCTTCCTGAATATTCCAGACGATATTAATAATAGCGACCGAAGTGAGGATAAGGAAGTTAACTATACCCCGAAAAGGTAGCGTCAAATCCAAAAGTGTGATAAAATTTGGCTGGATAAAATAATTCATTAAAAAACGACTCAATCCAGTACTAATGGCGGCCATAATTAAGCCTATGATCAATACTTTCCATATCTCCCGCGGTTGTGGTGTGTAGAAGTTTAACGCGGAGGACATACCGTAGCAGCAAAACATCATCACGGCACTATTGATCAATGAATCTTTAAACGCCAGTTGCGAATCAAAGCCTGAGCGTAGCATCAGTAAATATTGTAATGCAAGATATCCGATAAATACGGAGATACAAATAATGCCTATTAAACGACTTTTAATACTGAGCGTCAGCCTATTTTTCATCGATTAAGCATTTTTTATCGTTAAGTTACCCAAAATACAAGTGCCGGTGATGTAGATCTTTTTATCTGTGTCCGGGTTGTAGATCGTCTGGAACCTTCGGTCATCGACAGATCCTAAGATAGAAGCCACATTGCTGAATACCGTCCAATGCGGTGGGATAATAATACGCGCACTGCCAAATAATTGAAAAGTGTCAATGACGATTGCCTGCTGGATGTCTGCTTTTGTTAGATCCAGTTCAATACTGCCAAAGACATTGGTCAAATTGCCGCCTCTAAAATGTTTGGAATAGATGACTTTCTTTTGGCCTGCAAAAATCGTGTTCAGATTAAGGCTGTCTTCAAAAGACTGATGAAATGAAGTGTTCTCTTTGTCGCCAAAAGCCTGCGCGTTGGGCGAGGCTTGTTGGCTTGATCCGTATTGTTCGTTAAAAGGTTTTGCTTCAGCATCCGGGGCCGTTGTATCAGCGGGACTATCCGCCGATATATTGACCCGTTTATCCCAATCGTATGGATTTTGCGGCGGATTGGGGAAGGTAGGCGGCACCATCGGAGGTTTCCGTTTACTCATGATAAAATAAATCCCAAGCGAAATGATGATGATAGGGACGGTTACGGAACCAAAGTCAGTACGCATCATCCTTGAAATAAGGCTGGCTCCGCCGATAATTAATAGGATGATTGCCGATTTTTTCTGAAATTGGGAATTGACGCCGATAACAAGGCCGATGATGATCAATATCGTTGGCCAGCTAAATAACCAGTTCGGAAACCAGTTTCCTAGATTGAGGTTATTCAATAATAAGAATATACCTACAATGATCACAATGGCCCCCACGATATTGCGGCTGTTATTGCTGTTTGGTATGATAGGTTCTTTTTCCATAATGTTTTTACTATTTATGACTCAAAGATAGAGGCACAAATAAACTATACATATTCGCTTTAGGTAATACAACTTATATTTTCGGTAAATGTACTGATTTCGTCGGTAAAAAATATTGTTGTTTAATTTTTATCCGATGTCGGTTGAACGAATATATCATTTTTGCGGTTTATTGTCTTTTTTTTTAATATTATTTGGTGTATTAAAATGAATTATTATATATTTATCAAAGATTAAGATTACTTTAAACTTAAATAACAACCAATGGGAGATTTTGAAAACAAAGAGCGTGAAGAGGTTTTTTCAAAAAAGGTGAGAGCAGGTAAGCGAACTTATTTTTTTGATGTAAAAGCAACTCGATCGAACGATTACTACATTACTATCACAGAAAGCAAGAAGCGCTTTGAGGATGGCCAGTTTATTAAGCATAAGATTTTCTTATACAAAGAAGATTTTGAAAAATTTGCGGAAGGTTTGACGGATGTTGTAAATTACATTAAGTCTAATCAGGAAGTAATCGAAAAACGATATGAGCCTAACTTTGACGATGCATATGCTGAGGAAGCTGATGGTCGTTCAAAAGATGATTTTTCGTTCTAACGTGTTGTAGAATGAAATCTCAATGAAAAAAGAAATAAAGCCACTCGCGTGGCTTTTTTTTATGGCCCAAGGCAGTATGCACTTGGTTTGAATATATTCTATTGGTCCGAATGTATGCTAAATGATGGCTAAAAAATCGTTCAGTACCCTGTTGAACTTTTCGGGTTCTTCGAGATTTGGTAAATGTCCTGATTCTTCAAATTCCACGAATCTAACATCAGGAATATTTTCAATAAGAATATTTGTCTGCTCCTCACTCATCAATTTATCATGTTTACCTTTGATCACCAGGGTCGGGATAATAATCGTTTTTAGAGAATGCGTTGTATCTGTACGGGTAGCGAGTGCAAGTTGTGTTGCACAGATACTGGAAAGTTCATTTCTACGAATACAGCTTTTGATGAGTTCGACAGCCTCTGGGTTTTCCTGAATAGTTTTTTCGTAGAATACATTTTCCGTAAAACCAATCGCAAATGGTCTTCTCCCATATTTGAGTAATGCCTGTATTGAATCGAATCGTTTTTGTTTGGCTTTATTGTCGTCCGCAAGGGAGTTGGTATCACATAAAATCAATCCTGCTAACTGTTGGCCGATCAGCTCATAGGTGCGCAGGGCGATATAGCCACCCATGGAGATGCCGCAGAGCACAACATGGTTAAGGTCCAGTTTGCGTATAAATTCAACAAGATCTTTGGCAAACACATCAACCGAAAAGAAACCATGTCCATTTGTGCTGAGGCCGTGTCCCCTGACATCAATGGCTATCCCGGTGTATTCTTCGTCAAGATCCAGCAATTGCTGTTTCCAGGTATTCTTGTTGAAAGGGAATCCATGGATAAATAGGACGGTTTTAGGGGCGGGGTATGATTTACTGTGGCGGATATAATACGAGATGCTGATGTCTCCAATGCGGATTTTGCTGAGTTTTAATTCTCTTTTGCTCATGAATAATAACATTTGTCAGTGTCTGAAAAAAAAAGTTGATATTTTAAATATAATATTATCAACGAGATAAACGAAATGTTGTTTCATAAAGTTGAAAAAAGAGAAAAAATGTTTGTTAAATCCATAAATATGTCGATATTTGCATCACCAAAACGGAAAAGAATAAAGATCTGTTTTGGTTGCCTAGCGCTCCTAGCTCAATTGGATAGAGCATCTGACTACGGATCAGAAGGTTAGGGGTTCGACTCCCTTGGCGCGCACAATATACAGGTTCTGTATACTTAAAAAGAGGCATTCCTAGCTCAATTGGATAGAGCGTCTGACTACGGATCAGAAGGTTAGGGGTTCGACTCCCTTGGAGTGCACAAAAGCCAATCTTAAGGATTGGCTTTTTTACTGAAAGAAGGTGCTGTACATGGTATTAGAGGGAGATATGGAAAGTTCTTTTAAAAAAAAGTTTGTAAAAAAAATGAATTCTGACTATATTTGCGTCACCAAAACAAATGGGACAGAGTTCTAAACGTAATGGTTTACTGCGCTCCTAGCTCAATTGGATAGAGCATCTGACTACGGATCAGAAGGTTAGGGGTTCGACTCCCTTGGAGCGCACGACTGAAAAGCCTAGTCATCATCTGTGATTAGGCTTTTATTTTTTAACTCGTTTTAATTTCTTAAATAAAACTATGCTAAACCTTGTAATATTTGGCCCTCCGGGTGCAGGTAAGGGAACTCAATCTGCAAAGCTTATTGAAAAATATCAATTGATACATATTTCAACTGGTGATATTTTTAGAGCACATATTAAAGGTCAAACGCCACTTGGTCAACAAGTAAGCCAGATTATTGCTGAGGGAAATTTAGTGCCAGATTCGATTACGATAGCAATGCTGGAAGAAGAAGTGAAAAAAAATCCTGATGCAAAGGGATTTATCTTTGACGGATTCCCACGTACTGTTGCTCAAGCAGAGGCATTGGATGCTTTTTTGGAAGGTATCAACACCTCAATCTCCGTCGTAATCGCACTGGATGTAAATGAAGACGAATTGAAAGCGCGCATCGCCAAACGCAAAGAGATTTCTGGACGTTCGGATGACGATGCTGATAAATTGGTGAAACGCATTGATGAGTATTTTACAAAAACTATTCATGTGTTGCCTTATTATGAAGCGCAAGGTAAATTATCCAAAGTGGATGGCATTGGAGAGATTGATACAATCTTCAAAAGCCTAACGGATATTATCGATAATTATTAATTGAAATAAATACTTTTTTAGACAGTAATACATTGTAATGGCGCAAGGATCGAATTTTGTTGATTATGTGAAAGTGTGTTGTCGTTCGGGACATGGGGGGGCAGGTTCGGCTCATTTGCACCGTGACAAGCATACCGCTACAGGTGGTCCGGATGGTGGTGACGGAGGCCGTGGAGGACATATCATCCTAAAGGGAACGACGAATATCTGGACATTGCTCCATTTGAAGTACCGCAAACACATCATTGCCTCTAATGGGGAGTCCGGGGGCAGTTCTTTACGGACTGGTGCTACCGGCAAGGATGAAATATTGGAAGTACCTTTGGGTACCATTGCAAAGGATGCGGAGACCGGAGAGGTGTTGTTTGATATTACCGAAGATGGGGAGACGAAGATCTTGGTTCCGGGAGGAAAGGGTGGTTTAGGTAACTGGCATTTTAAGTCGCCTACACAACAGACACCCCGCTTTGCGCAACCCGGAATGCCAGGCAAAGAGCAATGGATGATTCTCGAACTGAAGGTACTGGCAGATGTCGGTTTGGTAGGTTTTCCAAATGCTGGTAAATCAACTTTATTGTCTGTCGTTTCGGCCGCAAAACCTGAAATTGCCAATTACCCATTTACCACTTTGGTGCCCAATCTCGGTATGGTGAGTTACCGCGATAACCGCTCGTTTGTGATGGCGGATATTCCGGGGATCATTGAGGGGGCTTCGGAAGGCAGAGGGCTCGGCTATCGTTTCTTAAGACATATCGAGCGGAATTCAGTGTTATTATTTATGGTGCCTGCTGATACCGATCGGACAATAGCCGAGGAGTATGGTATTTTGCTGAATGAGCTGACAGCATATAATCCCGAACTGGCGGATAAACCCAAGTTGTTGGCAATCACAAAATCAGATATGCTTGATGATGAGCTTGAAAGGGAAATGGAAAAGGAACTTCCCGAAGGGCTTCCCCATATTTTCATTTCGTCTGTTGCCGGTAAGAATATTTTGCCATTGAAAGATATGATCTGGAAAGCAATCAATTCCTGATCGCAAAGGAACATGTTATAAAAACGCTTCATTTATGAAGCGTTTTTTTTTGAAATCACTTTTTATTGCTCCCGTTTTTCGTCCTAGGATCGCTATCTGGTTTAAAAACAATCAGACGGTTCTGAGGGAAATAAAATGCCACGCGAGGTATAAGGTCGTTGTACTCACAAAAAGATGGGATCCACGTCCTATTTTTTAGGAAGACGGGCAAAATTGGTTATTCTTGCTCAACGTAGGTTCGTGAAGCTGTGAAATGGTTTTCAGCATGGATGGTGATATCGGGATAAAATGTATAATCTTTCAGAGTTTTTTACTAATTTCATTGACAAATTAATCTAAAATGAAAGCAGAAGATGAAAAATATTGCGTAGAATGTGGTCAGGCAATTCATGTCAAGGCAGAGGTTTGTCCTTTTTGTGGGGTGAGACAACCTATATTCTATGCGAATCAACCCTTTCAGCAACAGAACCGTAGCCTGCAGGATGATCGCTGGCTGCCCGCTTTATTGTTTTGTGTCTTTCTAGGCTCGTTCGGGGCACATCGTTTCTATCTGGGGCAGATCGGAACGGCAGTGATCCAATTGGTCACCTTAGGGGGCTGTGGAATTTGGTGGCTGATTGATCTGATCATGATCGTTGTTGGTAAATACAAAGATGCGGATGGCCAATACATTAAAAGTCCGATAAACAATAATTAATGGTCTTTCTCGTACTAAAATACCTTCGGTTGCATTGGATCTACTCCATCGCAATGGGGTATTTTAGTATCGCTATAGGGCTTTATATGGTGTCGGACATTCATATCCTTATTCCTTGTCTCTGGAAGGCGATCTCAGGACATGAATGCCCGGGCTGCGGACTCACAACGGCTTTTATTGCGCTGTTGCACATGAAATGGGGGGATGCCTGGTCAGCAAATCCAATGATCTTTGTCCTTATCCCGGTATTTATTTTTTTGATTTTGAAAGACTTTCGGCGATTTAAACGTCGATTGTCACATGCGGACTAAAATAATTGAAAAATGTTTTTCACTTTTAACTGATATGTCGTAACTTTGTCTCCCGTGAAAATTAAAGTAGAGTCTTTATTGGTAGGTACCTTAGGAAACGGTTTGTCAATCGTGGTAATGCATTGTTAATTAATATTTTAGCCCATTTGAGGGCTTTTTTTATATCCAATAGGAACGGTTTTAAAATTCAGAACAGAAGAGATACACATTTTATAATATTACATCGATAATGACCAACTACAGCAAATTGCCTGCAATTTTAGTTTTAGAAGATGGTACAGTTTATCACGGTAAAGCCGCTGGTAAAATTGGTACGACTACTGGTGAGATCTGTTTTAATACAGGAACAACCGGTTATCAAGAGATTTTTACAGATCCATCTTATTTTGGACAAATCATGGTAACAACCAATGCACATATTGGTAACTATGGTATTGATGAGGATGATACCGAGTCAAATCAAATTCAGATTGCGGGACTAGTTTGTAAAAACTACAACATCAACTATAGCCGTAAAATGGCCGATGAATCTATTCAAAGCTATTTTGAAGAAGGAAATTTGGTGGGTATTTCCGATGTGGATACACGTTCATTGGTAAGGCATATCCGTGATAAAGGAGCAATGAATGCAATTATTTCTTCCGAAACACTTGATGTGGAAGAATTAAAAAGCCAATTAGCAAAAGTTCCTTCCATGGATGGACTTGAACTGTCTTCTAAAGTAACTACTGCTGAACCTTATTTCTTTGGAAATGAAAATGCATCTTTACGCGTCGCAGTGTTGGATTTGGGGATCAAGAAAAATATCTTGCGCAATTTTGAAGCACGTGATGTTTATACAAAGGTTTTCCCTGCTAAGACTACATTTGAAGAAATGGAAAAATGGAATCCCGATGGTTACTTTATTTCAAATGGTCCAGGTGATCCTGCTCCAATGGATTACGCCATCGAAACGGTAAAATCTATTTTGAATGCACAGAAGCCGATGTTCGGTATCTGTTTGGGGCACCAGATCTTAGCTTTAGCCAATGGTATTCGCACCAGTAAATTGCATAACGGACACCGTGGTATCAATCACCCGGTCAAAAATATTATCGCTAACCGTTGTGAAATTACTTCACAAAACCATGGTTTTGGTGTCGTAGCAGAGGATATCCAAAATTCCGAAAATGTGGAGATTACACACGTTAATTTGAACGACCAGTCTATCGAAGGTATCCGTATTAAAGGACAAAAAGCATTCTCGGTGCAATATCACCCTGAATCATCTCCAGGTCCACACGATTCACGTTACCTGTTTGATGATTTCGTTGCAATGATCAAAAACTAAGCAAACGTAGTATACCATAAAAACCCTCCCTATTGTGGAGGGTTTTTTATGGTATTTGCTGAACCAATTATTCAGATTGGTCATATTTTATTCACAATAAATGACGGATTAAATACATTTTTTGTTATATTTGGTTGTGAAAAATGTCTGTAGATAAGAGTGTGTCTTATTTACACTAAGTAATGAAAATAAATTATAGTCTAATAAAGAGATGAGTTTAATTATCGATGTTCATGCGCGTCAAATTTTGGATTCGCGCGGTAACCCTACAATTGAGGTAGATGTTACTACACAAAATGGTTTTGTTGGTCGTGCAGCTGTTCCTTCAGGTGCTTCAACAGGTGTTCACGAAGCAGTAGAATTGCGCGATGGCGACAAATCAAAATACTTGGGTAAAGGTGTTTTGAAAGCTGTTGAAAATGTAAACACCAAAATAGCGAAAGCTTTGGAAGGCGTGGATGTTTTCGAGCAAAATGCCATCGATAAAATCATGATTGATTTAGACGGTAGTGAAAATAAAGGTAATTTAGGTGCAAACGCTATCCTTGGTGTTTCTTTGGCTGTAGCAAAAGCAGCTGCACAAGAGTCACGTCAACCTTTGTACCGTTATATTGGTGGGGTTAACGCAAATACATTGCCTATCCCAATGATGAACATCATCAACGGTGGCTCTCACTCTGATGCGCCTATCGCATTCCAAGAATTTATGATCATGCCAGTAGGTGCTCCTTCTTTTTCTGAAGCATTACGTTGGGGAACAGAAGTATTTCATACCTTGAAAAAAATCTTACACGATAGAGGTCTTTCTACTGCTGTAGGTGACGAAGGTGGATTTGCGCCAACGTTTGAAGGAACAGAAGATGCAATCGAGACTGTCTTGAAAGCGATTGAAATTGCAGGTTACAAACCGGGTCAAGACATCTGTTTGGCATTGGATTGTGCTTCTTCTGAATTCTACAAAGATGGTAAATATGATTATGCTAAATTTGAAGGCGATAAAGGAGCGGTACGTTCTAGCGAAGAACAAGCAAGCTATTTAGCAGAATTGACAGCTAAATACCCAATTATCTCTATCGAAGATGGTATGGCTGAAGATGACTGGACAGGATGGAAAACATTGACTGACAAAATTGGTGATCACGTTCAATTGGTAGGTGATGATCTTTTCGTAACAAATACAAAACGTCTTCAACAAGGTATAGATACCCATACTGCAAACTCTATTTTGGTAAAAGTAAACCAAATCGGTTCATTGACTGAAACGATCAACGCGGTTACTTTGGCGCAAAATTCTGGTTACACTTCAGTAATGTCTCACCGCTCAGGTGAAACCGAAGATGCAACGATTGCTGACTTGGCAGTTGCGCTAAACTGTGGCCAAATCAAAACAGGTTCGGCTTCCCGTTCTGACCGTATGGCTAAATACAATCAGTTGTTGCGTATCGAAGAAGAATTGGGTGGTAATGCTCGCTTCATCGGCAAAAACTTTAAATATGCAAAAAAATAGGTTTATCCTATCATGCTAGTAAAATAAGGCCTAATCTGTAGATTAGGCCTTATTTTTTAATTTAGTTTTATCCTGAAAAGGAGAGTAGGAATTACATTTAATGGATCGTATCCCTTCTACTTCGATCATGACTATGATTGTATTTATGTATTCTGTTCCATTTCATGAGTACCTCATTTTTGAACCACAGCTGATATTCTTCATTATATGCATTTTCATAGGTTATCAATTCCATTACCGAGTCGTCATTCAGGCGGTCTGCGCCAGCGACTCTATATTGCTTTCCCATGGTATTGATCACTTCTTGTTTGCTCATACCCAGCTTTATTTTTTTTATGTTTGAGTCGGTTTCCATTATAGCTCGCTGGGCACCGCATGATAAAAAGACCAGTAAGATAAATGAGAATGCTGCAAATATTTTTGCCATAGATATAAAATTAAAATAAGGTATTTCCTGTCGCTTTATTCGGGTATTTGAGATTGAGATCAAATGTTTCATTGACTTTTTTGATAAAATGAGTCGCAAGCAACGGCGATTCAATCTCGACATTCTGATGGATAAAAAAGTACAGTTTCTGTAATCCATTATCCCGCCAAAGTTTTAGCACTTCTATCCAATTGTCCAAGCGTTCGTAATCCGAGGGATGATTGGCGCCCACATACCTCACAAAAGCGACCGGGCTGGTGAGGCGCATATGCAGCATGTCTCTTCTTCCGGCCGTATCTACCAATACATTGGTCACGCCGGTCTCCTCCAATAACGTATAGAGTTCTTTTGTTACTTCAGGTTTTGAAAACCAGTCTTTATTTCGGACTTCCAATGCTAATGGGACATCCTTCGGCCAGTCGTGTAAGAATAGTTTTAAACGGGCCATATCTTTTGGATTGTAGTTGTCATGCATCTGCAGAAATACCATGCCTAACTTTTCGTCAAATTGGACAACGGCATCCGTAAATAGTTTGACCTTATCCGTTGCATTCAGCAATCGGCTGAAATGACTGATGGACTGTGGGACTTTTGGGAAGAACTTAAAGTCTGCCGGTGTTTTCTGTTTCCAGGTTTCTACCTGCTCTCGGCTGGGTGTGCTGTAAAATGTCGCATTCAGTTCGATACTGTTAAACTGATTTGCATAGTAGACAAGTTCGTCTTTCGTCCCCTTTGGATAAAAGCCCTTTAAATCTTGTTTGTTCCATTTTGCGCAGCCAACATACACTTCAAATGGTTCGTCGTTTTTGAAATGCTGCAAAAGGGTTAAGGTCTCTTTTGGAGTAGGTGGTAGGGTGAAATCTACCTCTTCGGGATGATCTACTTGGCCAAATTTCATATTGTTTTTTTTCTTAATTTATGATCAAATAATACATGCGCGAGCAATGCCAATAGCGTATACAGGGTTCCAACGGCTATTACACCGGGCCATTGGAAGTGTTGCCATGCCTGTGCTGCAAAAAAGGTGCCTGTTGAACCGCCAATAAAATAGCTGACCATATATACAGTGTTCAGGCGGTTGTTGGCGCCGAGGTTCAGCGCGTAAAAATCACTTTGGTTTAGGATATGCATGGATTGCAGTCCAAGATCAATGAGAATAACTCCAATGATTAACCCCCAATAGTAATTTCCGAATAACGCAAAGAGCAGCCAGCTAAATACCATTAATAAGATAGCATACAGGATAATTTTAGCGGTACCTATGAATACGGTCGCCCGATTGACAAAAGCTGCAGCAAGAGCGCCGCAGGCGCCGACAAGGCCAAATGCTCCGGCGGTAGCCGGTCCGTCAAAAAATGGCGGACCTTCGATGTGGAAAACCAACGTCGTAAAGAAGGCCGAAAATGCACCAAATCCCATGGCTCCGCGAAATGCGGCAAGTTGTAGTACCGGTTGTTTTCTGGCGAAGTTCCATACGGAAAGCATCAATTCTTTATAGGTACCCTTAAAGTTCGGAGCTACCTCAGGAAGCTTAACGGCGATAGTCAATGCCGTAACCACCATGACCCCAGTAGCGATCCAGTACATTTCGCGCCACCCAAAGTAAGAGCCGACAAAACCACTGACCACACGCGATAATAAGATGCCGATCAATAATCCGGACATCACCATGCCTATCGCAGCGGCTTGTTTCTCCTTTGAGGCAAGCTCTGCCGCCATTGGTACAAAAACTTGTGGTATCACCGATGTAAAACCGATCAAAAAGCTGAAGATTAGGATAGAAACAATGGAATGGGAGAGGGCCATTCCGGCCAAAGAAAGAATAATAAAGATAAAATCAATCAAGATCATTTTCTTTCTTTTGAACATATCCCCCAATGGGACAATCAACAATAGGCCGCAGGCATAGCCGATTTGTGTCAGCATGGCCGAATTACTTACGGTAGCTTCACCAACATCCAGATCCTTTGCAATCAGTCCCAATAATGGCTGATTGTAATAGTTGTTGGCAACAACCAAGCCAGTGGCGATGGTCATCAGCCATAAGGTTGCCTGAGATAATTCTGTTTTGGAATCGGTAATAGGAATCATCAGTTAATGTAATTCGTCCCACAAATCCTGAAATTTTTGCTTTAAGGCAGCGACCTCCTGTTCGAGTTGTCCAACACGTTCCAAGAGCGCCTGATCTGCGACAGTGGCATGTGAACTGCCGGCATGTTCAAAAGCTTCAAGATTTACCTCGCCAAGCAGGTGAATATACCGCACCTCTTTATGACCGGCTTGTTTTGGAAGGGATTTTAGGTACCCTCCTTGCGACAGTTTTTCCAATTGTTCAGTAATTTCACTCAATGATTCGAATTCGTAGAGCCTACCGGCGCTTGAATTAATTTCACCCGCCGTTAGCGGTCCGCGCAGCAGCAATAGGCAAATGATAGCCAGTTCGGATGGTACTAGCGGAAATTGTATGGCAAAATTGTGTTTATACTTGGTTACCCTGGATCCACCACCGATAACGGTTGAAATCAATCCTCTCTTTTTCAGGATGTCCAGTGTATTGACGATGTCTTCTTCGCTATATTGAACTACAGGCTTGCGGGAAGTTTTTTGATTGCATGCAGCCTGTAAGCTGTTGATCGTCATGGGATAATATTCAGGGGTCACCTTTGATTTTTCAATCAGAGAGCCTAGGACACGCTGTTCCATTGCAGACAATTGAGGCAGATTAGTCGTTTCCATGTTATTTTTGATGTATTTATTTATGATCGAATATAAGTTTAATGCCAAACGGCGCCCGACATCAACTTAAGGTTTTGTTCTTATCCAAAGATGCCCTTTTTCCCATACAACTCCAAAATATCTGATTGATATTGTTGGATAAAATGGGATTGCTTTAGTTTTTCTTATCTTCGCATGAATAAAATAAGATTTAAAGTGCTCAAGATAGCTTTTCATCCCGAATTTATCCATCCGGTCAAAGAAGGACATCGTTTTCCGATGTTAAAGTATGAGTTGATCCCGCTGCAGTTAAAGCATGAAGGATTGGCCAATGAAACTAATTTTTTCAGACCTGAACTGGCAAGTTTTGAGACCTGTTGTCTGGTACATGATCCGGCTTATGTGGCAAAACTGTTCGATTTGACCCTGGATCCAAAAATGGTGCGCCGGATCGGATTTCCCTTAAGTAAGCGCTTGGTAGATCGTGAACGCTACATTTTGGATGGGACAATTCAGGCTGCCTGTTATGCCTTAAAATATGGAGTGGCTTTTACGGTTGCAGGTGGAACGCACCACGCGGGTTATGATTTTGGTGAAGGTTTTTGCCTGCTGAACGACCAAGCTACTGCTGCAGGTTATTTATTGCAACATAACCGGGCAGATCGAATCCTTATTATTGATCTGGATGTCCATCAGGGAAACGGAACGGCAGATATCTTTGAAGGGCACCAACAGGTGTTTACCTTCTCGATGCACGGCGAGAAAAATTATCCCTTTATCAAGCAACGTTCACACTTGGATATTGGACTCGCTGAAAATATAACTGATAAAGAATATTTGGAGATCCTGAATAAAAATCTGCTGGAATTATTTGATCGTATCCGGCCTGATTTTGTTTTTTATCAGGCAGGTGTGGATATCTTAGCAACAGATAAACTGGGCAAATTGAATTTAAGTCCAGCGACCTGTGCACGAAGGGATGAACTCGTACTGGGCTTATGTCATCAGTTGCATATTCCGGTTCAGGTAAGTATGGGCGGGGGGTATTCGCCCCGGATCAAAGATATTGTCAATGCACATTGCCAAACATTTAAAATAGCAATAGATTTATATCATTTATAAAATAAGAATATGTTTTTTCACCAAGACGCAACTTTTGAAGCATTATCCATACACCGTGTAGGAAACAAAGCACAGGACGAGTTTTATATCCTGTCAGACGCCCCTGTATCCCTCGAGGGCGATGAAGTATTGCCTGGACTTTTGATGCAGTACTTTATGAGTCCCTTTGCTAAAGTGAACGAAGTATATCGTCTATATCATCCCAATGATGAGCTGGACCTGAACGAGGTATTCTATTTTGTTCGCCAGTACTTTAAAGAACAGTTACCCTTTCATGATTTTTCCCAGCAAATTTCGAAGCACCTTTATGAGGTATCCAGCCACCCCAAGATTAAAGCAGGGGAGGTGTATGTGGTAGCGCTAAAAAATGTACAGATTGAAGGCGAAGAACACGACGCGATCGGCATATTTAAATCGGAAAACAAAGAGACTTACCTAAAAGTATATCCTGAACAAGGTGCGTTCACCTTAGAATATGAACAGGAAGCGATTAATATCAATAAGTTGGACAAAGGCTGTATCATTATCAATGTGGAGGAAGAAGAAGGTTATAAGGTTCTTGTGCTGGATCAAACCAATAGACAGCAGGAAGCCGTTTATTGGAAAGATGAGTTTCTGAAACTGCGCGTGCGCAATGACAATTTTAATCAGACCGGAAATTACCTGAAGGTCTATAAGAATTTTGTTCAGGAGAAACTCGATGAAACATTTGAACTTGAGAAAGCCGATAAGATCGATCTGATGAACAAGTCAATGAACTACTTTAAGGAAAAGGAAACTTTTGTTCAGGAGGAGTTTGAGGAGGAGGTATTGGGTAATCCCCAGGCTATCGCCCTGTTCCAGGATTATAAAGCAGGGTTTGAAGATGAATTTGATTCACCCTTCCAGTCGAGTTTTGAAATAGCAGACAAGGCGGTCAAAAAGATGGAATCTTCTTACAAATCCGTGCTGAAATTGGATAAGAACTTTCATATCTACGTGCATGGAAAACGGGAATATCTTGAAAAAGGATTTGATGAAGATAAAGGGATGAACTATTATAAGGTCTATTTCGAAAACGAAAGTTGATGATTTATGGTAAAGCGCAACAAAATTGCTATTCTTACTTTGGTATTATTCATTGGGCTGCTATTCTTCTTATCGCTGATCGAAAGCAATAGTTCATGGATCGAAGCTTTTTATGCGCAGGGATTTTACCGGTTTTACGGCTATATTCCGAAGTATATTTTTGGCTATATTCCTTTTAGTGTGGGGGATATTTTTTATGCTTTCGCGCTTATTTTTTTATTTTATCGGCTGGCCAATCTCATCCGAAAAGTATGGCATAGAAAATGGACCGATGCAGGCCGAGCTTTTTTATTTTTGCTAAACCTGTTGTTTGGACTCTATATTTTCTTTTATATCTCCTGGGGATTAAATTATTACAGGAAGCCGATCAGCATAAATACCCAGCTGAAGGTCGATAGCTTGCGGCTGGCGGATTACCTCATGGTGCTTGACGAATACCTGGATAGTACAAACGCTTTACGGGGACAGGTGGACCCTGCACTGTGGGGCGAAAGGAAGGATCATATGCGGGAAGATCTGGCGATCTGGGTGAAAAAAGATACTACATTTTCTTCTTTTTTGTCAGGCAGTCAGATCAACGCCAAATCTCCATTAAATAGCAGGATCGTTTCTTATTTTGGTGTTTCGGGCTATTTTAATCCGTTCACGCATGAAGCGCAAGTCAATTATGCTATGCCAGCTCTATCTTTTCCGTTTACGTATGTGCATGAGCTTGCCCATCAACAGGGGGTAGGTTTTGAGGATGAAGCCAATTTTATCGCTTTTGTTCGCTTGCAGCATCATCCACAGGCTTTTTATCGTTACTCAGCGTATTTGCAAACAACGCTTTATATGCTGGGCGAACTTCGTGGCATGTACCCGGAGCTTTCTAAAGTGTATCAAATCAAATTGAGTAAACCAGTACTGGAAGATGTGGCGGCGGAGCGTTTATTTTGGAGCAATTATACGGGCTGGATTAACGACCTGATGGGGCTGTTTTACAACCAATACTTAACACATAACAATCAAAAAGAGGGAATTGCAAGATATGATCGCATGACGAGATTGGTGCTCGCTTATGAACTCAAAAAGAGAGGTTGTCATTGAAGTTTATCTAAAAATGAATAGCTAAAAAAACAGCATCAACCTTAAGATGCTGTTTTTTTAGCTATTCATTTCGCTTGTCCTATTGAGTTGAAATCAGTTCAAAGGAACCTTCCGTACCTGCACTACCAGAGTAAATCTGTCCCTGTGGCAATCCCCGGAGACCTGTAGGTGCAGTTTTGATGCGGTCATAAATGTTTCTTAGGTCTGTGTTTGCATTGACAGCCCTACCACCCGCTACGACATCTGCATAGATGTAATTTGGTGACTTCTTGTCTGTTGTCTGTGGTTTTATACTTCCCGTAGCCAAGTTTACCTTGACTTTACCACCATTTCCATTGGGAAATGTTTTTGTGCCATTAAAAGCATCATCACCTTTCGCAATAATATACAATGATCCTAGTTTTTGAAAATTGGCATTGATATCAAAATTGGCGCCATTATTCTTCCCGTCTGTACCATAGAAAGTCGCCTTATTACCTATTTCCGCATAACCTACGGTGATTTTAACATTTTTCTTTCCATAAAAGGAAAGTGTAGCGTTATCCTTCATAATCAATGTGTCGATATGAATAACGGCTGTGGAATCTTTGCTGTCAATATTTTTCTTGGCTTTTTTTCCAATTTCAAGTTTAGAAAAATGCTGTGTCTCCTGCGCTTTACCGACAAAGGTAAATGCGAAGCAAAAAAGAAAGCCTAAAATAAGTTTCGATTTCATAAAGCTTTAATTATATGTAACTAATTAATAGTTTGACAATTGAAAGCCCAAAGAGTTTAATTTTTACCCAGGTATTTTACAATTAACTTAGCTGTTTTTTCTGAGGCGCCGGGTGAGCCAAGTTTCTCTGTCAGGATATCGTAATTTTCCATCACACTCGCCCGATGCGCTTTGTTGTTTATGAGTTCGCCCACTTCATAGGAAATATCATAAGCTGTACAATCATCCTGAATAAGCTCGCGTACGGACAGAAAATTATTAATCAGATTGACCAGGGATATAAACTTTACTTTTACCACAAGCTTTGCTATCCAGACAGATATCGGATTAGCTTTGTAAACCACAACCTGTGGAACTTTCAATATACCTGTTTCAAGGGTTGCCGTGCCGCTAGTGACTACGGCAGCTTCCGCATTATTGAGGATATCATAAGTTTGATTGAAAAGAACGGGAATATCAATACCCTTCAAAAATTGCTTGTAATAAGATTCGTCAAAATTTGGAGCACCGGCAATGACAAACTGATGAACAGGAAAAAAATAGGGTAGTTCGGCCATGATCGGCAGAAGTTTAATGATCTCCATCTCCCGGCTGCCCGGTAATAAGGCAATAAGCGGTTTGTCTGTAAAACCGTTTTCTTCCCTGAATTTCGGATTAAAAGGATACGTTGAAATCGCATCTAATAGGGGATTGCCTACGTAATCGACCGGCATACGCCATTTTTTATAGAAATCCACTTCAAAAGGTAGGATACAGAACATGTGATCAACAATTTTTTTGATCTTTTTGACGCGGCCCTGATTCCATGCCCATACTTTTGGTGAAATATAGTAACATGTTTTGATCCCATGTTTTTTTGCAAATTCAGCAATTTTCAGATTGAAACCCGGAAAATCGATGAGTATGACTGTATCGGGCATTTCTTTTAGAAGATCACTTTTTACCGCTTTCAAATTTTTGGATATCTTACCCAGATTTTTCAAAACTTCCACAAAACCCATAAAAGCCATTGCTGAGGTATGTATCAATGCTTTTTCTCCTGCCGCTTCCTGCATTAAATCTCCACCTACAATGTTGAAGGTCGCGTCGGGATCTTCATTTTTAAGCGCTTTGATCAGATTGGCACCATGTAGGTCGCCTGATGTTTCACCTGCAATAAGATAGTATTTCATAGAAAAGTGATTATGTATTGGCGCAGTTTTTCATCAGTAAAAATGAATCCATTGCACCCGGTTTGTTATTTAATGCCCATATGGAAGAAACAGTATTTTTTTACCAGTATTTATGCCTTCCATTCGGGCTATTTAATAGCATGTTGTTTTGACTTGTTAAAGATAATATTATTCTAAAGATATGATGAATTTGAGGGCATTATTCCATATCTTTAATTAACGATGTTTAACTTCGGAAGAAAATATCGGTAGTCTGAAAGCTAAATAGTATTTTTGTCCTATGCAACGATTATGGTCTTTAATAAGAAATAAGTATTTATTAGCCACTTTGGCTTTTTTGGTGTGGATGTTATTTTTTGATAGAAATGATTTTGCTACGCAATACAGCTACCAAAAGCAAAAAGCTAATTTGGAAACCGAACGCTCTTTTTACCTGAAAGAGAATGCAGCCATTATAAAGACGATTAACGATATCCGGTCCAACCCACAGGAAGTGCAGCGTATTGCCAGGGAGAAATATAAAATGAAAAAGGAGAATGAAGATATCTACGTCGTATCTAAAGTCGCTCCCCAAGAAAAGCCTTAAATAAGAAAGACCATCATAGAAATACGATGGTCTTTTTTTGTATATAGAAAACGGGGTATTTTTAATTTGCAGCTTGAGCTACCAAGCCTAGGTACAAAGGCTTTTTCTCGTCATTTGCCTTACCGATCAATATCAATGAATAATAGTAATTTTCTACCAGCTTGATATCTTTGCGTGTTGCAATTGTTTTTCCGGCTTTATCTTTGGCAATGACATCAAAAGTGCCACTTTTTTGCGCGATGAATCCTTGGTGGGCAGTAGCTGAATTTTGTGTTTCTTTCGCCCTATTCGTCCATTCTGTTGGAGAAGTCTGACTGCCAATCTGAAGGGTTACCTGATCTGTTCCCTCCGCAAGATTAAAGAAACGTAAACCGGATTCCGTGTTTTTGATTTCCTTGTTAATTTTATCTGTTGTAATTACCTGAACAGGCTTCTCTTTGGTACCGTAAACAAATGAGGTGTATATCGTGCTGTCTTTGATCGTAACTGTTGTGTCAACAAGGATATTGTTATATTCCGCAGAAACGGCTATTTTTCTTGCTCCGGTGAATAGGCCAACTATAGGTCTATAGCTTTTAAATTCCATGGGATAATTGGGATTTTGTAAAGGGCCCCCATCGGCGTAATAGATGACTGCATTAGCGTCACTGTAGCCATTGACCATTGTAAAGAGAGCCGCTGGAATTCGTTGGTCATCGTCATCTTTCAAACAGCTGGATAGTAAGAATGTTGCTAAAGCGATGGCAATAAAATTAAATAATCTATAGTTTTTCATAACCGTGTAATATTAAAATCTATTTTTTGTGTAAACACATTGCGCTTGTGTTGTCTATTATACGGTGGTGACATACACTTTGCTACAGTTAGCTGTAAAAATAATAAAATTGGGGTTTATTTTAATATAATGGCTATCTCCGAAGATATTTTTCTCAGCAACCATTCCCAAGGCGCTGTCGAATATAGTTGGTATTTGAGTGGACTTTGGTCCGCGTTTGTGCTTTCATTTAAAAAAGGCACAGGCTTTGTTAATTAAAAAATATTGATAATTTTGAGTTATGAACAGTAGAATCAAAAAGATTGCAACGGGTATGTTTGAGCGCTTTAGACATCGTAAAATTACGGAAGCGGAGTTGTCACAGGCGGAATCTAAGGCAAAAAATCTAGGAAGCTATGTTGGCGATTTCAAATTACTGATCGCCATGTGCAAGGATGCAATTACTGGTAAGTTTAAAATGAACAGCTGGAATCTATCCATTATTATCGGGACTATTATTTATGTGGTTTCTCCGGTAGATGCAATTCCGGATTTTATTGCCGTAGGTGGTTGGTTAGATGATGTTGCTATTGTTACCTATGCGATCCGGAAGCTTTCAGAAGAAATAGAACGATATAAATTAGAACGACTGGGCTGGCAGGCCAACAAATAAAAAAAGCTACTTTTTAAAAGTAGCTTTTTTTATGAAGTAGCAAGACTATTCTTAATGTTTGAAATGTCTTACACCAGTAGTTACCATTGCAATGCCTTTTTCATTGGCCATATCAATGGATAATTGATCTTTGATGGAACCGCCTGGCTGCAAAACGGCTGCAATACCTGCATTTGAAGCGATCTCTACACAATCTGGGAAAGGAAAGAAAGCATCTGATGCCATTGCACAGCCTTTTAAGTCAAAACCAAATGAAACTGCTTTTTCAATTGCCTGTTTTAAGGCATCAACCCGTGATGTCTGCCCAACACCTGATGCTAACAAGGTGCCATTTTTGGCAAAAACAATGGTATTTGATTTAGTATGTTTTACAATTTTATTGGCAAAATATAAATCTTCCAGTTGTTCAGCTGTAGGTTTTACTGTGGTTACGGCGACCATTTGCTCAGGCGCTTCAATTGTGTTATCCTTATCTTGAAGAATGACACCATTCAATAAAGTTTTGAATTGTTGAGCAGGTAATTTTACATCTTTACGCACTAGGATAATTCTATTTTTCTTGGCCGTAAGGATAGCAATTGCTTCTTCAGAATAAGCAGGTGCGATTAAGACCTCGAAGAACAAATTATTGATCTCCGTTGCTGTTGCGCCATCCACTTCACCGTTAGTAATCAAAACCCCGCCAAATGCTGAAACAGGATCACATGCCAAAGCATCGATCCATGCTTGTTTGATTGTTGGGCGAGAGGCCACACCACAAGCGTTTGTGTGTTTTAGGATAGCAAATGTAGGTTCCTGAAATTCGTCAATTAAAGCAACGGCAGCATCCACGTCAACAAGATTGTTGTAAGAAAGCTCTTTTCCATTTAATTTGTCGAACATGTTGTCCAAGTCACCAAAGAAGATACCTTTTTGATGCGGGTTTTCACCATATCTCAATACTTGAGCTTTTTGCTCAGATTGTTTAAATACTTCAATTGGATTTTCTTGATTGAAATAATTGAAAATTGCCGTATCATAATGTGATGACGTATTGAATGCCCGTTTTGCAAATTCTTTACGTTGTTCAAGTGATGTATTACCTTCTTGGTTCGCTAGAATTTCTTCAAGCTCTTTATAATCATTTTTAGAAGAGATGATCACAACATCATTAAAGTTTTTCGCTGCAGCACGAATTAATGAGATTCCACCAATGTCAATTTTTTCGATGATATCTTGTTCAGCAGCTCCGGATGCAACAGTTTCTTCAAATGGATACAAATCCACGATAACTAAATCGATCTCTGGTATTTCATACTGAGCAAGTTGCTGTTGGTCCGATTCAAGCGGACGGCGTGCCAAAATTCCTCCGAAAACTTTTGGGTGCAAGGTCTTAACACGGCCTCCTAAAATCGAAGGATAGCTTGTCAAGTCTTCAACAGGAACGACAGGTATACCTAAATCTTTGATAAATGTTTCTGTCCCTCCAGTGGAATAGAATGTAACACCGTATTTGTTTAATAATTCAACTAAAGGAGCTAGGCCGTCTTTATAATAGACTGAAACCAAAGCATTTTTAATCTTTACAGGATGGTTCATTATGATGGATTTGTTTCGTGGCGCAAAGATAAGAATTTAAAGTCTTGATGTCAATAAATCAAGCACTTTTAAATAAAGACAGGCGTATGCCCTCATACGCCCGTCTTTAGTGTATTATACTAAATTGAGTTTCGCTTTCAATTCTTCAGAAATCTGATTGGTAATGTCCCAAATCGGTTCAGGTTCGTCAGTATTGTTAAATATAACTTGATCACAAGAATCCTGAAATGGCAATAAATACTCGTTATATGAAGGAAGCACATGGTTAACCCATTTGTACATGACATCATCTTCAAAATAACCACGTTCGACCAAATCACGATGTAGCCTTCTGCGGAGTGCGATATCCTGATCTGCACTCAGGAAGATCTTGTGGTTAATAAGCGCGTTGATTTCTGTATAGTAGAAAATGAATAACCCTTCGATAATCAGTATGGGGGCTGGCTTGATCTCTAATATTTTTGGAGTTAGCGAAGGATTATTAAAGGTATATTCTTCTTTATAAATCGTCTCTCCATTAAAAAGTGCTTTGATATCGGTATAGAAAGCTTCTCTGTCTATGGATGTTGGGATATCAAAATTATAGAGTCTATTTTCCTCTTGTGTCTTTGTATTGGCAGGGATATAATAGTCATCTTGAGAAATCAAGGTGGCTTCATCGGTTTTAAAATGTTTCAAAAAACTATTCAAAAAAAATGTTTTTCCAGAACCACTACTTCCGGCAATCCCTATGACATACGGTTTGTTATTCATTCTTGTTTCGCGCTGCAGGAGCTATTTTTATTTTAATTAATTTTCTAAAGGTAATCCGTAGGCGATTTCTACCTGAAAACGTTTATCCAGAGCACCGATACTTGCCGCTGCGGACTTTGATAACACTACAATGGCATTTTGGTTTTCGGCATTATCATTAAATTTTCCAACGACTTTCGCATAGGTTACGCTTTTTGTCATCGGGTTGGTGATTTTTAAGATCGTTCCGACGGGTGCACTTTTGTGAAGTGCGAGGTTGCTTGTGCCTTGGGTAGACAAACCATCAATCCATACGCCAATCCCCCGCTCAGATTTTTCGCGTATCCCGTAACGGTTTGTTGAAATTTGATTTTCTTCTTTATCGTCATCGTTTGTGGAATCGGGCGCAATAATTTCGATTCCTTTAGGTTCAACCAATTTTGGTCTTTCCGGTGGCAGTGGCTGATTCGGGATCATTAATTTCATTCCACCGCTTATGATGTTGTTTTTGAGGTTATTGGCTTTTTTGATATCCTCAACAGTAATACTAAACCTCTTGGATATGGCATATAACGTTTCTTTTTCACCAACAATATATTCTGTGAACCCCTGTTGTGGGTTACGCGGATTCTGCTGTGCAGTGTTACCTGTGTTTTTATTTACCGGAGGAGCAGGTTTTCGTCCAGTGGGGACTTTAACAATCTGTCCGAGGCTTAATGTGCCATTACCATTTATCTGAGTGAGCTGACCTACCGTTGTTTTGTACTTCTTGCTGAGCTGATAATAATTATCGCCTTTTTCGATCTTGAAAAGGACAAATTCTTCGCCGTTGATTACCTCAGTACCGACGGAGTCGGGAACAGTATTTACACGTAATGAAGTGAGATTTTTCGCTTCGACTTGTTGAATTGATAGCATTGAAATCGATAAAATGACTACCTTTTTATATGTATTTAATTCGAATAATAGTTTCATATATTTTGCAATTATACTAAATACGAAACAAACTCCCGTTTATTGTCTGTCAAAAGGAATATTTGTTTGTTAACAAGAAAATAGATGTTGAAAAATTTTAATGGTAACTGATCGACTGCAATTACAGCGTCAATTAACCGCTCTTTTGTTGATTGCACTATCCGGATTTGATAGTGATTAGCTGTGTTTTTTTCATAGAAAGCCCAAATAAAATAGTCATCCAATGCACTGATCCAAATTTCGCCATCGGCGGTGAAATCTGTCAAAAATTGGGGAATTTGACCATTGTAAATTACTGGGTAGACTATTTGGCTGTCAAAAGGTTTAAATGATTCCTCTTTTTTGTTTTCAATGGACATTGTTTTTAAATCTAAAAACAACTGCATTCCTTGTTCGATCATTTTGGGACGAAGCAGTATTCCTCCATTGACCATTTCAACAAAAAGATAATTAAACCAGGTTTCTTGCTGATTTGGCTGATAACAGTCAATGATCTGTACACCTGCATCAATGGGTGAATTACTGGAGATCTTTTTTAAAATAAGCTTCTGACATTGAATTCCTGCAAGCACCCACTCTTTGCTTATTGCCTGGAAGTCTTGAAGTACATCGTTTCCTTCGAAAGTAATGACATTGAAATAGGGGCGTGTGTCTGCTGGATTCCTGGTCTCCACAGCAATCAACCTACTTTCAGCATCGATTTCGATCCGCCAGATGGGATAGGTAAATACGGCATTGAATGCTTTTGAGATTGTCTGATTCGTCATGTGATTTTCAACCAAGAGGACAAATTTACTAAAAGCTTTTAAATTATGGTTGTCGGGATTGTAATAAATAAAAAACGTCCAGATTAGCTGGACGTTTTTTTCTGAGATGAATCTCTTAAAATTTAGAACCGATTGTCAACACGACATTCGTCCGTTGATTTTTTATATCCGCAACCGGGCTGGCAGCATTCCAATAGTTTTCGTCAATGACATAAGGGCTTTCCTTGTAATTGATGGCATTGTAAGCTCCTGTCAAATCAATATACATACCACGGCCAAGTTTCGCACCTATACCCAACGAAGCAGTATAGTTGGTGTAATCCACATCTTTATAAGGATTGCCGCTATAATTAAAACCAGCTCTACCACTAAACACGTTATCAAATAAAACCTCACCACCAATGCGCGCATTGAAGGCGCCTTGATACGTGTTTTTAATGTTTTGGTTCATTTCCTGTTCCAAAGCTTTATTATATGCGCCGGGATCTTTAAAACGCATCGCCGCATAATCTACCCATTCTACATCTGCGGTAATTAATCCTCTGGAGAATACCTGACTGGCACCTAAGGAGAGCTTGTATGGGGTATTCATATTGTACTCGAGGTAGCTATGCCCTGCATCATCGCTGGTACGGTATTCTTTAAAGGACTTATCTTCATTCGTTTTAAAATAACGGAATTCGGAATTGCTATAAGACTCGTCTCGGATGCTCATGAATGTCGGAGACTTCGCTGTAAAGCCCATACTAAAGGTCGGTGTGAATTTATAGATTACACCTAACTTGAAATCCACCCCTGTACCATCCGTTACTTGTGCATAGTCATCATACAGCTCATAATCATTGCCCAGCATCTCACGTTTGTTTGCATATGCTGCTTCTGGTTTTAGAAAGTCAGAACCTGGATTACGTTTTGCCAAATCTGCGGCTTCCATAGTCCTGCCATACTCGGTAAACCAGCTCGAATTGTCATAACTAAAGGCCGTAAATCCTAAAGCAGCTCCCAAGTATAATTTGTTGCTATAGTTGGCACCAAAAGATAATACAGATTCTGATTTGCTTCCTTTCTCAAGGATAGAGTTCACTTGGCTAAAGCCATCCTTTCCATTGAAATTATCAAAGTCAGTAATAGGGAAATAGCTTCCCTTATTGTCTGTTTCTTCATCAAACAGCAGCGAATTATTATAAACTTCCTGTCCCCAGCCTTTCATCCCGCCGGGTGAAGATAGGCGGTCAGAATAGGCATCAGTAATTGAACTCGTATTATTGACACCTCTATACTCTAAGAGGTTGTTATAGACATAATTTCGGTTGTAGGCTATACCAACATTGAAATTCAGCCAGCCTCGCTCCAGGTTTCCGCCATTTCGGTAAGTAGGTAAATGAAAGACGATGCCGGCATTATCCAGGTTGAAATTATTTTTGCTGCTATTCGAATTTTGGCCGAAATAATCTGTTTTATTTTTATTGTTAAGGTATCTGCCTGTTACGGAGACATCGGATTGATTGAAGTAACCTAAGCCTGCCGGGTTTCCGGTAATTGAGCTAATATCACCACCTAATGCGGTAGATGCGTTTCCCATTGCTTTGAAGCGAGCAGTACCGCCATTGTCCCCTTGGGAAAACAAAAGTACATCTTTCGTATATTGTGCTTGGGCAGTTCCCGCTGCACCTAGTAAAAATGCAGTTCCAAAAAGTAATTTTTTGATCGTCATAAGCTAAAATATCGTCTGTAATAAGCAGTAGCACACAGGATTATGTATGCTACTGTAATTTGTTTTTTTATCACTAGCGTGTACGTCCACCGCTGGATCTTGAGCTTCCGCCGCCGCCAGAGAAGCCGCCGCTGGATCTTGAACTTCCACCTCCGGAGAAGCCACCACTTGAGCGTGATGAACCGCTATCATAACTTCTTGTTGGCGGAGTATAGGATGGTCTAGAAGTTGATCCCGGATTGCTTGAGCGCGTTTCCATCGAACGGCTCATTGGACGGGAAACTTCACCTGAGCTTGTCCGTGTTCTGGAAGTACCACTGGAACTCCGCATGCTTGGGTATGTTCCATTTGTTCTGTCTGAGCTCCGTGTTCTGCCACCATCGGGATATCCGCTTCTTGTAGAGATACCATTTGAAGTTCTCGTTCTGCCGCCTGTTCTATCATAAGAGGAACCACGTGAGATAGAACCGTCAGAATTCCTTGTCCTACCGCCGCTAGTCCGGCCATTGGAAACGGCCGTAATACGTCCCCTGGAATCCCGGGCAACACCGGTACGATCATAAGTTCCTGAAGTTCTGGTACGGGAAGATGAAGTACGGACATTGTAATTGTCTCTATAGGATGATCGCGAAGAAGCATAACGTGGTCTTGAGTTACCCCAATAGCCACCGCCCCAATAACCATTGCCATACCAGCCAGAACCCCAGTATCCGCCGCCATACCAGCCACCCCAAGGGTAATAACCACCATACCAAGGAGATCCCCAGCCCCAGCCAGAACCCCAGCCCCAGCCTAAACCGATAGACCATGAAGAACCCCAGCCGGATCCCCAGCCCCAACCTAAACCGAAGGAAGGGCCATATCCATACATCCCACCGAATCCATAACCATACCATGGATCGAAGAATGGATCAAAGTAGGTCATTCCCGGAGAGGCATAATAGAATCTGTTTATCCGATTTGCATATTCAAGATCTTCATAAGAATCGTTGTTGTAATCCTGATCTGAATATTCGTCGTCGTAGTAACCGTCTTGAGTCTGTCCTCCTTGTTGAACCTGATCCGCATCTGTGTAATAGTAATCTGGACTTTGATAGACTTTTTGTCTAGCCTGTCCATTATTGCCATAGACATCGTCGCCATAGATTTGCCTACTTGTACCGCAGGAACCTAACATAAATGCTCCTGTCATGGCAAGTGCTCCGATAAATAATCTATTTTTTTTCATAATATCCTAAATCGTTATTTTCGATTATACAGCCTTATTTACTATCTTAGACGCAAATTTCTCGACGGGGTTTAATCGAAGTAATCAAAAATACAAATATTTTTTATTGAACGCTTTTTGTATTGGAAATACAGACGAGATTTAACGTAATAATGTTACAATAATTTATCAATTTCATATGAGTAAAGGAATAACAAGTCGTGCAGAAGATTATTCGCAATGGTACAATGAACTTGTGATCAAAGCTGATCTGGCTGAAAATTCAGCTGTACGAGGCTGTATGGTGATCAAACCATACGGATATGCTATCTGGGAAAGAATGCAAGCAATCTTAGACAAAAGATTTAAAGAAACAGGCCATAGCAACGCTTACTTCCCTTTATTCATTCCCAAGTCTTTTTTTTCTAAAGAAGCTGCCCATGTGGAAGGTTTTGCCACTGAATGTGCGGTGGTCACTCACTATAGATTAAAAAACGATGGTACAGGTAAGATTGTGGTTGATGAGGATGCAAAGCTGGAAGAAGAGCTGATTGTACGTCCGACCTCTGAAACGATTATATGGAATACCTACCGCGGCTGGATCGAATCGTATCGGGATCTGCCAATTTTGGTTAACCAATGGGCAAACGTGGTTCGTTGGGAAATGCGTACGCGTCTTTTCTTGCGTACAGCTGAGTTTTTATGGCAAGAAGGGCATACTGCGCACGCAACCAGCGAAGAGGCTATTGCCGAAACAGAACGTATGCTCGATGTCTATGCAGAATTTGCGGAAAATATTCTGGCTGTACCGGTTGTACGTGGCCGCAAAACCGAAAATGAACGCTTTGCCGGTGCCTTAGATACCTATTGTATCGAAGCGCTTATGCAAGATGGCAAGGCGTTGCAAGCCGGTACATCACATTTTCTTGGACAAAACTTTGCGAAAGCTTTTGACGTGAAGTTTACGTCTAAAGAAGGAAAGCTGGAGCATGTCTGGGCGACCTCTTGGGGGGTTTCTACCCGTTTGATGGGCGCTTTGATTATGGCGCACTCGGATGACCAAGGATTGGTATTGCCTCCAAAATTGGCACCAATTCAGGTTGTTATTGTTCCGATTTTTAAAACTGATGAAGAAAAGGCACAGATTGACGCATTCGTGAACCGGTTAACAGATGAGTTGAAGGTAAAAGATATCTCGGTGAAATACGATGATCGCGATACGCAGCGTCCGGGCTTTAAATTTGCAGAATGGGAATTGAAAGGTGTGCCTGTGCGTGTTGCTGTTGGTGCAAGAGATATGCAAAATGGAACCGTGGAACTGGCACGTCGTGATACCCAAACAAAAGAAACGGTGGCGCAGGAAGGATTGGCTGGAAATATTGAACAGCTCTTGCATGCAATACAGGAAAATATTTACCAAAAAGCATTGGATTTTAGAACGTCCCATTTTACTGAAGTAAATTCTTACGATGAGTTTAAAGAAGTGCTGGAAGGTAAAGGTGGATTTATTTCTTGTCATTGGGATGGAACCACAGAAACAGAAAAACGTGTGAAAGAGGAAACAAAGGCAACAATCCGTTGTATTCCTTTGGACGCCAAAGAGGAGGAAGGTGTTTGTATCTTTACGGGCAAACCTTCTAGCAGACGCGTTTTATTTGCAAAAGCTTATTAATCTTTTGATCTTATGCGGATACTCATTTTAGGATGCGGATGGCTGGCAGAATCGTTTGCCATGGATATGAAACATCAGGGACATGAGGTCTGGGCAAGTACCACACAATATGAAAAATACCATCGGCTTAAAACTGATGGTATTTTTTCGTTTATTGCTGACTTTGATAAAAGTAGTGTGGTGCCTGATGTGCTTATCCCGGGCCAGTTCGACTTCGTATTAAATAGTATTCCTGCCAGCCAAAAAAATAGTCTTTCTGGTCTAGAAAAGCGTTTTTCGAATATCTCAAGATTTCTTGAAAATATCCAATGTACCAAACAGTTGTTTCTGAGTTCTATTGGAATTTATCCGGATAAAGATGCAGTTTACCATGAATTGAATGCTGATGGAATCGAGTTTTCCGAAAAACTCCTTTTAGCGGAGCAATTGATGTTGCAGCTACCGCAGACCTATATATATCGCCTTGGTGGGTTATTTGGTAAAAATCGAATTTTCGCCAAGTATTTTGCGAATCGTGTCTGTACCACAGGCGAACAGTTTGCGAATTTTGTTCATAGCGATGATGCCGTGCGTTTAATTACTTTAGCCACTGTAAAAGATTTCAGTCACCGCATTTACAATGTAGTTGCACCAATACACCCTAAAAAAAAGGAGGTTATATTGGCTTCTGTACAAAAATATGGCTTCGATTTGCCCATAAAATTTGAAAAAGGGGATTCTTTTCAGAAAGTAGTCAGTGGAAGCCTGCTGCAAAAGGAATTGGATTATCATTACATCCGGCCCGATCCGCTAGACTTTTAAGTGTATTGAAACGGCAAACACTTATCTTTTTCGAATAAACTTAAATTTGCACAATGGGTGTAAATAATTAAATAATTTCATTATTTTAACGTCAGTTCTGCTAGAGAAATTCGTATAGAATAGTTATCCACTAAAATTTGGATAGTGATGTGGAGTATATTTTAGGTATACAGCACTATTCGTATGAGTAAATCACTAGTGAATTTAATATTTTAGCGCATATAAAGAGCCATGACAAACGTAGAACGACATCAATATATTTTAAAGCAATTAAAAGAAGTGGGTATAGTCCAGGTAATTGATCTCTGTGAGGAACTGGGGGTATCTTCTGTTACCATACGAAAGGATCTGACACTATTGGAGGAGAGCGGTCTACTTTTTCGCACCCATGGTGGAGCGACACAATATAATCCGTATACAACGGACCGAACGGTATTTGAAAAAGAGAAACTTCGATCCGATGATAAAAGCAGAATAGGGAAGAAGGCTGCTGAGATGATCGAAGAGAATGATTCGATTATTATTGCCTCCGGTACAACCATGCAATCGTTGGCCAGACAGATTGTACCTAAGGGGAATATCACCGTGGTAACTTCAGCGTTGAATGTAGCCATGGAATTGATTAAATACCCGTCGGTTGAAATTATGCAGATGGGGGGCACTTTGCGAAAAACGTCTACTTCCGTCACTGGAAAATATGCTGAGAATCTATTGCATGATTTTTACTGTAGTAAATTGTTTTTAGGGGTGGACGGGATAGATCTGGAATATGGTGTGTCGACTTCCAGTGCACAGGAAGCCCAATTGAATCGTATCATGATAGATACTGCCCAGAAGGTTGTTGTCCTTGCTGATTCCTCTAAATTTGGAAGACGTAGTTTTGGGCGGATCTGTGGATTTGATAAAATTGATGTATTGATTACGGATGATAAAGTGAGCGCCGGATTTGTTGAGTCGCTGGAAAAATCTGGTGTTCACGTTGTTGTTGTATAGCTTGCTTTCCGGTGGCGGTGGATTGGAGCAATAGGGTCTATAGGCCTATAAACAGAAAGGCTTACTGACATCGTCAGTAAGCCTTTCTGTTTATGGGTAATTTATCGTTAACCGAGTGCGGGTTCTTGCTGACTCAGGCAGTGAAAACTTCCCAGTCCCCAGATAATGTCCACTGAATTGATCCCAATAACTTTTCGTGATGGAAAACAACCCTGGATGATATCCAATGCTTTCTGATCATTAGCATCATCAAAAATAGGTACGATGACGACATCATTTGCGATATAGAAATTAGCGTATGATGCCGGAAGCCTGGTGTCCTCATAGATTACCGGTGCAGGCATTGGAAGCTCGACAATATGAAGTGACTCTCCATTTAATAATTTGAAAGAACGGAGCGTTTCCAGATTCTCCTGTAGGATCGCATAGTTTTCATCTTCGGGATTTTCTTCGACAACGGTTAAAACTGTATTTTCATTTACAAAACGGGTAATGTCGTCAATATGGCCATCTGTGTCGTCACCAATGATTCCGTCGCCCAACCACAGCACCTGCTCTTGCCCATAGAATTCTTTGAGATATGTCTCAATTTGCTCTTTTGTAAAATTAGGGTTTCGGTTTTCATTGAGTAAACATGCTGTTGTTGTCATAACAGTTCCGGCGCCATTGAATTCGACAGAACCACCCTCCATGACGATATTAGGTGTAAATAGAGGAAGGTCAAACTCTTTGGCTATACGCGTAGGGACAACATCATCGAGATCGAAGGGCGGATATTTGCCTCCCCAGGCATTGTATCCCCAGTCAACAACCGCTTTTGCGCCCGAATTTTGATTGATAAGGAAAGCAGGACCATGATCTCTACACCAAGCGTCGTTGGTTGGATTGAAATAGAATTCAATATTGCTAAAATCTGCTGTTATTTTTTTTAGTTCTGCGATCGCAAAAGCCTTCATTTCTTCGTTCGCGACATTGATTCTGACTTTCTGTCCAGACGCAACAGCTTTAATGAATTCGCAATAAGGTTTGTATATGGTTTCAATTTTCCCAGGCCAAGATTCCTCTTTATGCGGCCAGCTCAACCACAACGCTTCTTGTTTTGCCCATTCAGGGGGAAATGAAAAACCTTGTTTTTTTGGAGAATTATTAAAATACGCCTGTGTGAAAGTGCTTTCTTGTTCCATGCTTTAAAATGTAAAAAGCCATTTTAATTCGTTCTTCCGTATGAATCACAAAATTAAAATGGCCAATATGATTTGCTATTAGTCTTCGTCAATAAAACGTTTGGTGATCGGAGAATAGGTTTCTATTCTGCGGTCACGTAGAAAAGGCCAATGTTTTCTAAAATAATCAGATTCACTTAGATCCAGTTCGACGACTTCAATTTCTTCTTTGTCATGGGAGGCGAGGTATAATATCTTACCCTGTCCATTTGTCACAAAGCTACCGCCCCAGAATTTCATGGCGCCATCCTGTTCAAATCCAACCCTGTTGACGGATACCACAGGTACGCCATTTGCTACAGCATGGGAACGTTGGATGGTTTGCCATGCGTTGTATTGATCCTTGTTGGTTTCTTCATCCTGATCTGTCGCCCAGCCGATTGCCGTTGGGTAGAAAAGAATTTCTGCACCCATTAATGCGGTGATCCTGGATGCTTCGGGATACCATTGGTCCCAACAGATCAATATGCCGATTTTGCCAAATCTTGTTTTGAATACTTTATAACCCAGGTCGCCCGGCGTAAAATAGAATTTCTCGTAAAATGCCGGATCATCAGGGATATGCATTTTACGGTATTTGCCTAAATAGGATCCGTCAGCGTCCAACACGGCCGTCGTATTATGATAAAGGCCTTCAGCTCTTTTTTCAAATAATGAGGCGATAATAACGACTCCTGCTTCTTTCGCAACAGCGGATAGGGCGTCTGTAGACGGGCCCGGGATAGATTCAGCTAGGGCGAAATTGTCATAATCTTCGACATCGCAGAAATATAAAGAAGTAAAGAGTTCTTGCAGACACACAATTTGCGCACCTTTTGCAGCGGCTTCTTTTACTTTAGCGATTGCTTTTTCGAGATTCTCTTGTTTGTTTGCGGTACAGCTCATCTGTACAACTCCAACTTTTACTTTGCTCATTCCTTAATGCTTATTTAATTCAGGCACAAAGATACTATTCTTAATTTAGATTTGATTGTTGGGAAAAACAAAAAAGAGCTCTTAAAGCTCTTTTCGTAATCTTGCGACGGGTATGTTTAATGCTTCCCGATATTTTGCCACGGTTCGGCGCGCGATATTGTAACCCTTCTCTTTAAGAATTTCGGTTAATTTCTCATCGGCCAATGGTTTGCGCTTGTTCTCTTTGGCAATGCACTCTTCCAGTATTTTTTTGACCTCTTTATTCGAAACTTCCTCACCGGAATCAGTTTGGATTGCCTCGGAGAAAAATGATTTTAACAGGAATGTTCCAAATTCAGTTTGTACATATTTTGAATTTGCCACACGGGAAACGGTCGAGATATCCATGTCGATTTTATCGGCGATATCCTTTAATATCATCGGTTTCAATTTGCGGTCATCACCGCTAAGAAAATAATCGTATTGATATTCCATGATGGCATTCATGGTTTTGAGCAAGGTTTGTTGACGCTGTTTGATTGCATCAATGAACCATTTGGCCGAATCAAGTTTTTGTTTGACAAACTGTACCGCTTCCTTCATTTTTTTGTCCTTTTGATCGGATTTTTCATAATGCTCAAACATGTGCTGATAGTCACGGCTTATGCGGAGTTCGGGCGCATTACGTCCATTCAGGGTCAGATGAAGGATGCCATCGTTGTTGCTGATATGAAAATCGGGAATGATATGAAGCTGTTTGCCTGCCACTGCTCCTGAATCACCCGGTTTGGGGTTAAGCTTTAGGATTTCATTCACCACATTTTTCAAGTCTTCAGATGAAACTCCCAGAGATTTTTCGAGCTTATCATAATGTTTTTTTGTGAATTCATCCAAATAATTGGCAACGACTTTAATTGCCAGTTTTATTGTAGGGTTGTTAATGTCTTTTTTTTGCAGTTGAATCAAAAGACATTCCTGGAGATCTCTGGCACCAATCCCTGCAGGTTCAAAATCCTGGATTACTTTTAGCATATCCAATACCTCATGCTCTTCGGTCATGACATTTTGACCAAAAGCCAGGTCATCTACTAAATTTATGATCGGACGTCGCAGGTAACCATCGTCGTCCAGACTTCCGATAATTTGTTGGCCGATTAAAAAATGCTTATCGTCCAAAGCCAGAAGGTCTAGCTGTTGTTGCAGTTGTTCGTAGAAAGAGTGCTGGATGGCAACTGGCATTTCTTTTCTGTCTTCGTCATCATCACCGTAATCATACCCATTTCCATAATCTTTGTAATCGTCCTCTTGTATATAGTCCTCCAAACTGAAATCATCTGAATCGAAACCTTCTTCGTTATCAAAATTGTCATCCGGATCTTTATCCGGATATTCTTCGATTGGATCGGTCATATTAGTCAAGCTACCATCTTCTAATGCAGGATTTTCTTCTAATTCTTCTTTTATTCTGGCATCTAATGAAACTGTTGGTACCTGCAACAATTTAATAAATTGAATTTGTTGTGGCGACAGTTTTTGTAATAGCTTTTGTTGTAATGTCTGTTTTAACATGCTAATAGTTGACTAGTTTACATCTAAATTTAAGCAAATATCATTATTATTTTAAAATAAAATAGATAATATATTAAAAGTAGGTATAATATTTGCGGAACGCGTTAGCTAACTTATTGATCTCAACAAAGTCCTTCTTCAATTTTTTTTACATTTTAATTCGCGATAGTGAGCAAAACAAGGTCAGGGAAATGTGTTTTTACCTATTGACCGTGTTCGAATAAATGCTTATTTTTTATTGTTAAAAAATGTAAATAGTTAATTAGGGAGATGTATTTAGTTGTATATTTAGCCCCTGAAACACGTATAGGCGCATATTGAGCAGGGGTAAAACCTTTTGCTGATTCAATATGTTGAATATAAGATAAATTTCCATTTATGTTTAGACGTATAAAGAATCGGATTCTTCGTTATCTCGTTATTGCAATATATTTCGTTATTGTGTTGGTTTGTGCCATACAACTTAATTTTTTGTGGCTGTTTGGCTATTCCCCCACAAAAAAAGATATCATTATGCCCAGCCTCAATATTTCGACTGAATTGTATACCGCTGATAGCGTATTGATCGGTCGGTATTTTGATGAAGATAGGAACCCGGTTCCTTTTGATAGCATTCCTAAAACGGTGATTAATGCGCTTATCGCGACTGAGGATGTGCGTTTTTATCAGCATAATGGCGTTGATTTTTTAGGTTTGGGGTCGGGTATTATCTCTACGTTAAAAGGAGATAAGCGCGGTGCAAGTACGATTACACAGCAGTTAGCCAAGAATCTTTACCGCACGCGTTACAACAAAGCCGGAGGGCTGTTGACCCGTTTGCCTGTTGCCGGACTGGTCATTACCAAATTTAAGGAGTGGATGACGGCTTATAAGTTAGAGCAACGGTATAGTAAAAACCAGATATTGGAAATGTATCTGAATACTGTTTCTTTTAGTAATAATGCCTATGGTATAGAAACCGCTGCAAAACGTTATTTTTCAAAAGGAGCCAATCAGCTGAATCAAAATGAGGCAGCGGTGTTGATCGGTATGCTGAAGGGAACAACTTTGTATAATCCGATCAGAAATCCTGAGAAGGCATTTGATCGAAAAAATACCGTGTTGAGTCAAATGCATAAGAGTGGCTTTCTGACGAAAGCAGCTTATGATGCTTTAGTTAAAGAGAAGATTGTCTTGAATGCCAATAATAAGGATGTGAATGCTGGTGGGGATTCTTATCTGCGTACCGCTGTGGCTAAATGGTTGGAGAAATGGTCGGAGGAAAATAATTACGATATCTATACGGATGGTTTAAAAATATATACAACGATCAATTCAAAACTTCAGAAACATGCTGAGGAAGCTGTGGCGAAACAGATGGCTGAGTTACAGCAGCGCTTAAATAATACCTGGGATGGTCAGGAGCCTTGGCGTGATCTTTCTGGAAAAGTAATTCCGAACTTTTTGGAGAATTTGGCAAAGAAGACCCCTTATTATGCATTCCTCAGTAAGAAATATGCCAATAGCCCGGACAGTATTAATTACTTCCTGAATAAAAAGAAAAAAATGGAAGTCTATAACTGGAAGGATAATGGTAAGATTGAAAAAGAGATGTCCACGATGGATTCCTTAAAATATTACGCTATGATGTTGAATGCCGG
This sequence comes from Sphingobacterium sp. DR205, assembly GCF_011064245.1. Lineage (NCBI taxonomy): Bacteria > Pseudomonadati > Bacteroidota > Sphingobacteriia > Sphingobacteriales > Sphingobacteriaceae > Sphingobacterium > Sphingobacterium sp. DR205. Next base: position 2,282,843 of record NZ_CP049333.1, read on the forward strand.
GATGATGTCAATGGATCCATATTCGGGTGAAATTAAGGCTTGGGTAGGCGGTATAGATCATCAATATTTTAAATATGATCACGTGATGCAGGCGAAACGACAAGCCGGTTCGACGTTTAAACCTTTTGTTTATCTGGCTGCCCTGGAGTCCGGGATGTCACCTTGTGATAAGATTACCGATAAGCCTGTTACCATAAAGATTGACAAGGGGGATTCTATAGAAGTGTGGGAACCGAAAAATGCAGATTGGAATTTTTCATATCGTGAAATGTCGTTGCGTCATGCGATGGCCCGATCTATTAACTCGGTTACTGTTCAGCTGACCGATATGGTTACTCCGGCGAAAGTTGTTGATGCGGCGCAGCGTTGCGGCATTACGAGCAGGCTCAATCCGGTAGCATCTGTTGGGCTAGGGCCGAATGATGTGTCGGTCTTTGAAATGGTTAACGGTTACTCGACGATGATGAATCATGGCGAGCGTGTCACACCGCTACTGGTTTCTAAAATTGAAGACCATGACGGAAATGTTATCGCTACCTTTCAGGCAGAACGCAAACAGGTTGTCGATAAGCAAGATGCCTGGTTGATGACTTATATGTTGCGTGGCGGGATGGAAGAACCCAGAGGTACATCGCAGGGATTGTGGGAGTGGGACCTTTTTGATAAAGAGAATCAAATTGGCGGTAAGACCGGGACATCTTCCGAATATGTTGACGGCTGGTATATGGGCGTGACGAAGGATCTGGTTACCGGAATCTGGGTTGGATGTGATGAAAGAAGCATACACTTCAAGAATTCGCATACCGGAGAAGGTTCCCGAACAGCTTTACCTATATTTGGTGTATTTTTGGAATCCGTCTATAAAGATAAGCGATTGGGGTATACACAGGGGAAATTTCCTGAACCTACGGTCGAAATCACAAAGTCGTATAAATGTGAGACACCGCGTTATAGTGATCCGGAGCCTGAACAAAGTGATTCAACAAGTGTTGATGAGCAGACGGATGAAGGATTTATTGGGCCGGAAGAGGAATCGACAGAAGGATCCGCTGAGCGCAATCACAACGAAGGAGGTGTTGGCGAAAATACGGGTATATCGGAGAATCCTTAATTCATGTAAAATTAGTTAATGGTTATCCTGTTCTGGATCTATGATAAATAGCTGCCTACTAAAAATTAGGTGGCTTTTTTTATTGTATTTTATCAGGCGGCGTAATTACTGTTTCTCTTGGCGTAAGACTGCTGTTGCTGTGGGAAGAGGTTGTTCCAGTTCGGGTTATTCTTGCGAATAATTCGTTCGATTTGTAGGTGTGTGAAATTTTGCAACTCGTTCATTCTCTTTTTTGCGCATGCCAGTTTCGAAAAAGCTTCGGAATAGATGATTCTGTTTAAATTGGCCCCCTGTTGAAAGGTGAAACTATTCGCTTGCTGAAGCTCTACTACAGTGCTGAGTATATTGGAAGTAAAGTCGATTTCAAAGTATCTTCTGTTGTTGTCAGTTAATATATATACAATAAAATTGCTCATAATGCTAAATTATTTGGATGTTTAAATTTTATTTACTAATTTTATTGGCACAATATTACTAATAAATTTAGTTTTTGCAAAATATTTTTTGAAAAAATAATATGTCAAATATTTCATCCAACTTGAAATTCCTTCGAAAAGGAAAGAAAATTACGCAGCAGCAATTTGCTGATATCATGGAGATTAAAAGAGCTTCTGTCGGCGCTTATGAAGAAGATAGGGCAGAGCCTAAATATGAATTGCTAAAAAAAATTGCCGAGTTTTATGGGCTAACCATGGATGAATTGGCAAATGATGTGATTGATGATAAGTGGAAGCCGGTGCCTAAAAGCAATGCTTCTAATCTCAGGGTATTGAGTGTAACTGTTGATGGTAGTGATCGTGAAAACATTGAGCTTGTGCCGGTTAAGGCGAGCGCGGGCTATTTAAATGGCTATGGCGATCCTGAGTATGTGGCTGAGCTTCCGAAGTTTTCGCTTCCGATGTTCGGGCAGGGGACTTTTCGGGCATTTGAGATTAAAGGAGATTCGATGTTGCCTTTGCCATCGGGATCCATTATTGTCGCTGAATATGTCGAAAATTGGCATGATATAAAGCCCGGTCATACCTATGTGGTCGTATCGCGCGAGGAGGGGGTAGTTTACAAGCGTATCGCTTTTAAATTTAAGGAGGACAAAGGCTTAAAGCTTGTTTCTGATAATAAAACATATGAACCATACTGGGTGGAGACTTCTGATATTCTTGAAGTTTGGAAAGCGAAGGCTTTTATTAGCACACAACTGCCGGAGCCAACACCTGAACCGACGATGGAAACATTGACCAGTATGATGGCGCAGATGCAAAAAACAATTAATGCAGTTGTTGACAATTCGAAATAATAGAAAAAATAATTTCGCAGTTGTTTGGGGATTTGTTTTTTATTTTATAAAATACTATATTTGCATATCTGAAAGGAAGGGGGCTCGTATTGCCCCCTTTTTTTAATACAATTAATTTAGCATTCTAGGCAGTAGAACAATGCAAGATGTAGAAAAAAGAGTCATTGAACTCATAGAAGAAAAAATAGCAGATCGCGAGGATTTGTTTATTGTTAGTGTAAAGATGCGCCCAAATAAGATTTTGGAAATTCTCCTGGATGGGGACAACGGGGTTAATATTGATGACTGTGCACAGGTGAGCCGTCATGTTGGTTTTCATTTAGAGGAAGAAAATGTCATCGATAATGCTTATCGTCTGGAGGTTTCGTCTCCGGGCATAGATTCTAATTTTGTCAATAACCGGCAGTACCAAAAAAATATAGGCCGTACCGTGCAGATTAAACTGGACGATAACACTAAAATTGAAGGAACTTTATTGGCTGTTGACGAGACAAAGGTCAGCATTCTTCAAAAAGTAAAAGAAAAAGGTAAAAAAGCGCAAGAGGTGGAAAAAGAACTTCCTTTTGATCAAATAAAAGCAACAAAAGTGGTAATTTCATTTTAAAAATAATGAGTAACAGCAACATCAATCTGATAGACTCTTTTCAGGAGTTTAAAGAGTTTAAGAATATCGACAGACCTACGGTCATTACAGTATTGGAAGAGGTTTTTCGTAGTATGATCCGTCGTCGTTTCGGTACGGATGAAAATGTGGATGTTATCGTAAATCCAGATAACGGAGATTTGGAGATTTGGAGAACGCGTGTCGTTGTTGAAGATGAATTTTCTGAGGATGATGATCTTGAAATCGAGTTGGCAGAAGCGAGAAAACACGATGAGGATCTGGAAGTAGGCGATGATTTTATCGAGCAGATCACTTTGGAAAGCTTTGGACGCCGTGCTATTTTGGCAGCCCGTCAAACGCTTGTTTCTAAAGTATTGGAACTTGAGAAAGATGAAGTCTTCAAGAAATATAAAGATAGAGAAGGGGAGTTGGTTATTGGTGAGGTTTATCAGATCTGGAAAAAAGAGATCCTGGTATTGGATGAGGATGGTAATGAATTGATCTTACCTAAGTCGGAACAGATCCCTGCTGATTATTTCAAAAAAGGTGATGGTATCCGTGCAGTAGTCCATAAAGTGGATATGATGAACAACAATCCGAAAATCATTATTTCCCGTACGGCACCTGCGTTTCTACAACGTTTATTTGAGCTTGAGGTTCCTGAGATCTTTGATGGTCTGATTACCATCAAGAAAATTGTCCGTGAACCAGGGGAACGTGCTAAAGTGGCTGTAGAGTCTTACGACGATCGTATTGATCCAGTTGGAGCATGTGTGGGTATGAAAGGATCACGTATTCATGGTATCGTTCGCGAATTGCGTAATGAGAACATTGATGTGATTAATTTCACGACAAACCATTCCTTATATATTGCCCGTGCACTGAGCCCTGCCCGGATCAGCTCAATTAAGATCGACGAAGAAAATAAAACTGCTGCTGTATACTTAAAATCGGATCAGGTATCCCTGGCAATCGGACGTGGTGGACACAACATTAAACTGGCTGGTAAGCTGACCGGTTACGAGATCGATGTTTACCGTGAGAATGATGAATTTGATGAGGATGTGGATATCGAGGAATTCAGCGACGAAATTGAGAGCTGGGTTATCGATGAGTTGAAACGCGTTGGTTTAGACTCTGCAAAATCTGTTTTATCACTCAGTGAGGAAGAGCTCGTTAGACGTACCGATTTGGAAGAAGATACCATTCGTGATATCGTACGTATATTGCAGGCTGAATTTGAATAAAATTCAGCTTGTTAATTTTTTTCCATCTAACATTCGGAATAAATTGTTTATGGATGGAAAAAAACATATTTTTGTAATTATATTAAAATAGTTTATATTATAGATGACTGAAGGAAAAGGAACAAACTTGCTTAAAGCAGCAAAGGAACTCAACATCGGGATACATACTGCCGTGGAATGTTTAGTGAAAAAAGGATATGATGTAGAAGCAAAGCCTAACACTAAATTGAGCGGAGAGATGTATGGTGTGCTGTTAAAAGAGTTTCAGGGAGACAAATCACTGAAAGATGAAGCTAAACAAATTGTTATTGGCAAAATTCGTCGTGAGGAGTCGCCGTCCACTTCTCCTAAAGAATCGTCTAGAAATGAGGATTTTGAAGAACATGAGGAACCAAAAGAAATCTTGGTTAAGAATACCGTAGAAATCCCATCTGTCAAAGAAGTCACTCCTGCCAAGCCTGAGGAACCTGTTCATCAAGGTGGTATGAAAGTGGTTGGCAAAATTGATCTTGATGCCCTGAATAGAGGTGGTAACAAGCCTAAAAAAGAGGAGCCTTCCAAGGAAGAACCTAAAGTTACGCATGACACACCTGTAGAGACTAAGGTCGTAGAGAAAGTAGTAGAGCAGAAAGAAGCTGAAGTCAAAGAGCCTGTTATCGAAGCAAAAAAAGAAGAACCAAAGGTTGTTGAGCAAAAAACCGAAGTCGTTGCACCTAAGGTAGAAGCTCCCAAACCTGAAGTAGATAAAACTGAAGTAAAAGCAACTCCGGTTGTAGAGACAAAAACCGAACCTGTGAAGGTAGAAGAAAAGAAAAAAGACGAAACAGCACCTAAAGCTGCTGTACCAGTAACTCCAAAAGTGGAGCCTGTGAAAAAAGAAGGCGATGATATTATTTCTGCACGTGCAGAAAGATTGACTGGTCCAAAAGTAATTGGTAAGATTGAATTACCATCTGCTAGACCTTCCCACAAACCTGTGGCATCCTCTTCAAATGCTGGAAACAACAATGAGAAACGTAAGCGTAAGCGCACGAATCCAAATGGTCCAGTAAATCCGAATGCGGGACAAGGTCAGGGGCACAACAATCAGAACCGTGGTCCTCGCGATGGAAATAACAACCACAATCGTGACCAACAAGGTAACCGAGCTGGAAATCCAGGGAACAACAATAATCCGAACAATCGTCCGGGACAAAACAATCAGCATCCAGGTAGACCGGGGCAGGGTGGGAACAACCAGCACCAAGGTAGACCGGGACAAGGTGGTGCAAGACCACAACATGGTCGTTTTGACAATAGAGGAAAAGGAAGACCTGTTGAAAATAAGGAGGAACCTTCTGAAAAGGAAATCCAAGATCAAATCAAAGCGACACTTGCCCGTTTAAGCGGTGCGGGTAAATCTGGTAAATTTGCACAACGTGCGAAATTAAGACGCCAGAAACGTGATGATGTTGCACAACATGCAGAAGAAGCTGCAATGGAGCAAGAATTGATGGCGAAGGTATTGCGCGTCACTGAATTTGTTACGGCGAATGAGCTGGCAAATTTGATGGACGTTCAGGTCACGCAGATCATTGCTACTTGTATGAGTTTAGGAATGTTTGTGTCAATCAACCAACGTCTGGATGCAGAGACTTTGACTATTGTGGCGGACGAATTTGGCTATCAGGTTGAATTTATTAAACCTGAAGATGAGGAAACTGCGGAACTGGAAGAGCCGGATACTGAGGCGAATCTAGTGCCTAGAGCTCCGATCGTAACGGTAATGGGACACGTTGACCACGGTAAGACATCTTTGTTGGATTATATCCGTAAAGCAAATGTGACTTCAGGTGAGGCCGGTGGTATCACACAGCATATCGGTGCTTATGCGGTGAAGTTAGATGACAATCGTAAGATCACGTTTTTAGATACACCGGGTCACGAAGCCTTTACGGCAATGCGTGCACGTGGTGCAAAAGTAACAGATATCGTTATTATCGTTATTGCGGCGGACGACGCAGTCATGCCACAAACGAAAGAAGCAATCAATCACGCTCAAGCCGCAGGTGTACCGATTGTTTTTGCCTTTACGAAGGTGGATAAACCGGGAGCGAATCCGGACCGTATCCGTGAGCAGCTTTCTGCAATGAATATCCTGGTTGAAGATTGGGGTGGTAAATTCCAAGCGCAAGAGATCTCCGCAAAAACCGGAGAAAATGTTGATCTTCTTTTAGAAAAAGTTCTTTTGGAAGCTGAAATGTTGGATTTGAAAGCTGATCCGAAAAAACGTGCAGTCGGTTCGGTGATCGAAGCAGCCTTGGACAAAGGCCGTGGTATCGTGACTACAGTATTGATCCAAGGTGGTACACTTCGTGTCGGAGATCCGATTTTGGCGGGCTCGCACTCTGGTAAGGTAAAAGCCTTAACCAATGAAAGAGGTGAACGCGTTAAAGAAGCAGGCCCGTCAGTGCCGGTACAGATATTAGGTATGGCCGGAGCGCCTACAGCAGGGGATAAGCTTTATGTTCTTGAAAGTGAATCTGAGGCTAGAACGGTAGCAAACAAACGTCTTCAGTTACAACGTGAACAAGGCATGCGTGCAACGAAACATATTACCTTGGATGAGATCGGTCGTCGTTTGGCTATCGGTAACTTTAAGGAACTTAATATTATCGTAAAAGGTGACGTGGACGGTTCGATTGAAGCATTATCGGATTCATTATTGAAATTGTCAACGGATGAGATCCAGGTAAATATTATCCATAAATCGGTTGGTGCGATCTCCGAATCAGATGTATTATTGGCATCTGCTTCTGATGCGATCATTATCGGTTTCCAAGTACGTCCAACACAAAATGCACGTAAATTGGCGGAGAATGAGCAAATCGACGTTCGTTTATATTCTATCATCTATGATGCGATCGAAGAGATCAAATCTGCGATGGAAGGTATGTTGGCTCCGAAATTTGAAGAGAAAATTGTTGCTGAGGTTGAAATCAGAGAAACATTTAAAATCTCTAAAGTGGGTACCATTGCCGGATGTATGGTTAGAGAAGGTAAAATCAATAGAAATAATGATATCCGCATAATCAGAGACGGTGTCGTTATCCATACAGGTCGATTGGCATCTCTGAAACGTTTTAAAGACGACGTGAAAGAGGTTGCACAAGGCTACGAGTGTGGTTTGAATATTGACCGTTTCAACGACATTCAGGTAGGGGATATTGTGGAAGCCTACGAACAAGTAGAAGTAAAACGTAAATTGTAATACTCCGATTTACGACAGCATAAAAAAAGCGTTGATTTTTGTCAACGCTTTTTTTGTTTCTAACGCTCGTACAGTTCTATCGGAAGCTGATCGGGATCGGTAAAGAAAGTGAACCTTTTTTGTGTCAGTTCGTCAATTCTTACTCCTTCATGCGTAATGCCTGCCTGCTCTAATTTAAGTATTTCCGCGTCCAGGTTATCGACCTCAAAAGCGAGATGCCTTAAACCAGCCGCTTCGGGAAAACTAGGTCTGGCCGGAGGATTGGGGAAGGAAAACAGCTCGATGATGTAGGTATCGTTAAGTTTTAAATCCAGTTTATAGGAATCGCGTTCTACCCGATAATGCTCCTGCCAAATTTCCAGTCCCAGGACTTCGGTATAAAATTTTTTTGACCGCTGATAATCCCTGCATATAATGGCAATATGGTGTATTTTGTTTAAGCTTAATTTCATCTTATTTTGCTCTTTCGTACTGTTTTGGCCAAGGGATATCTACGGATAATTCTTTGGCAAAGTGCAATGGAAGATGCGGGTCATCCAAAAAGCCCCTTGCGATCATAATGAGATCGGCTTGGCCATGAGCGACAATATCGGCGGCTTGAGCCGCTGTTTTAATGAGTCCAACAGTAGCAGTTTTACTTCCGGTTTTTTCTTTGATCGCCTGTGCAAATGGAAGCTGATAGGCAGGGCCAAGATCAATTTTTTGATGGGAAACCGCTCCGCCACTCGATACATCGATGATATCGACTCCCTGCTCGGTCAGAACCTGAGACAAGGCTATGGATTGATCCAGATCCCAGCCATCCGGGGCCCAATCTGTGGCAGAAATACGTACCCATAAGCTTTGCGTCGATATTTCCTGTTTTACCCGTTTGATGATTTCCAGCAGGAAGCGTATTCTATTTTCAAAAGTACCACCAAATCTGTCGGTTCGTATATTGCTCAGGGGGGAGAGAAACTGGTGAATAAGATAGCCATGGGCAGCGTGGAGCTCGATGATTTCGTAACCAGCTTGAATGGCTCTTTTGGTTGCCTGACCGAACTGTTCGATCAGCTGCTCGATTTCAGCTGTTTTAAGCTCCTGAGGGACGTAATCTCCAGAATGGAAAGTCAGTGCAGACGGAGCGACTGTTTGCCATCCTAGCGGATCTGATGGGGCAAATTGACCACGACCAAGCCAAGGTTTGTTGCTGCTGGCTTTACGGCCTGCATGTGCGATTTGAATACCGGGTATAGCGCCATTTGCTCGGATAAAAGCTGTTATCTCTTTTAATTTGTCAATATGCCGGTCATCCCATATCCCGAGGTCTCCGTAACTGATTCGACCTTCGGGTGTCACGGCGGTTGCTTCCTGGATGACTGCCGCAGCACCGCCGATTGCAAATTGGCCAAGATGAACAAGATGCCAGTTGTTTGCAAAGCCTTCTTCAGCTGAATATTGGCACATCGGGGAAACGACTAAACGATTTTTCAGGTTTAAAGGACCGATGTCTATGGCAGAGAATAGTTGACTCATCATGTTTTGTTTATTCGTCTTTTTGTTTCTTATGGATTTGTGGACCATAAAGAGGCTGATTTCAACATTGCTCTTCGTGGTAATTTTAAATTTGCGATAATTAACTCCGCAAAATCTTCCGGTTGCAATACCTTTTCAGGGTCTCCATCCGTGAGGCCAAGATCCTTAGACATATCTGAAGCGATGGTACTCGGCATCAGGGTGCATACCCGGATGTTGTTTTTACGTACTTCACGCATCAAGGAATCAGCAAATCCAATAACGCCAAATTTTGAAGCGCTATAGGCCGATGTGGTAGCCGCGCCATTCAGTCCAGCGGTAGAAGACACCATCACAATGTCGCCTTGATTTTTTTCAATAAGTTGTGGCAGGATAGCCTTTGTAACAAAATAGGTTCCCAGCAGATTAACATTGATAATCGCCGTCCAGTCATTAACGTCCATATCCATCACCGAGGAAAAGGAAGATATACCCGCATTGTTGATTAAAATATCAAAATAGCCAAAGGTATCATTGAGATTTTTAACTTCCTGTTGCACGGCAGTGTTGTCAGCCACGTCAAATACTGCGTAGGTAACCTCGGTCCCTAATTCCGCCAGTTCGGCAACGGTCTGTTTCAATGCAGTTTCGTTTCTGCCTGTAATCGCTACGTGGACCCCTTCTTTAGCCAATGCTATGGCAATGGCCTTGCCCAAACCTTTGGCCCCACCTGTAACTAAAGCCCTTTTTCCTGTTATATTTTCCATACGATAAAAATAAGAATGATCTGCCGGATTACTGTCAGATGAACCTCAAAAGACAGCCTATTTAAGCTTTTTGATGAGGTTTTCGATAATGGGGTAGGTATTGGCCCGCACTTCATCAAATTGGTCCACGTGACGCCATTCTGCTTTTGTAATATCTTCGGCTGTTTGAGGGATCAATTTCGGAACTTTATTAACGCCCATTTCATACCAGTTTGTTGCTTTTAATACAAACTCGCCATTGCGTAAATAGTAAGTATGGTATGATGTGGTAATCTTCTTGCCTAAATAATTTATTTTAATACCACATTCTTCTTCTACTTCACGTACGGCGGCTTCTTTCATCTTTTCATTATCTTCAACCTTGCCTTTGGGGAGATCCCATTTGCCCAAGCGGTAAATAAAAAGATAATCTCCATCACCATTTTTGACCAGTCCGCCAGCTGCTTTGATGATTTTAAGCTTGCTTTTTAAATTTTGAAATACGGTCTCGAAATCCTTGTTGACGTAGAGATAGGTCTTTGGAGCTTTATCAATTTCAGATTGTTTGAAAAGTTTTTGAAGTTCAATGTCTTGAATACTAATTGTTTGCGTGTTTTCGGTTTTCGAAGGAACAAAATCTGCTAAAATTAGCACGGTTTCGTTCATATAAATTTTATAAATTTGCGCCATGAATAATTTAAATGAGGTTGAACAAAAAGTTGCTGAATCCTTATTGCAAATTAAAGCAATAAAATTGCAACCTAAAAGTCCTTTTACTTGGGCGTCGGGTTGGAAGTCTCCAATTTACTGTGATAACCGTATCACTTTATCTCATCCAGCAATACGTACGTATATTCGTCAGAAGCTTTCTAAGCTTATTCAAGAAGAGTTTGGATCAGTAGATATGATTTCTGGAGTTGCTACGGCAGGTATTCCACAGGGAGTGCTGGTAGCGCAGGATTTAGGCCTACCGTTTTCTTATGTTAGAAGCTCAGCGAAAGATCATGGCCGTCAAAATATGATTGAAGGCGAAGTTGTTAGTGGTCAACGCGTCGTTGTGGTTGAAGATTTAATTTCAACAGGTAAAAGTAGCCTGATCGCTGTTAAAGCATTGCGCGAAGCAGGTTGCAATGTTGTTGGATTGGTTTCCATATTTACGTATGGGTTGCAACAGGCGACAGATAATTTTGCAGATGCAAAATGTCCTTATTTCAGTCTATGTAACTACGACGCACTAATTCAGGTCGCAGCCGAAAATAGCTACGTATTGGAAGAGGATGTTGAAATTTTGAAAAAGTGGCGATTGAACCCTGCGGGATGGGGTGAAAACTTTCAATAAAGATCAATAATTTACCGTTATGACTACCATTCAGAATACCACAGAAATCAACAGGAATGTAGGCGAAGTATTTGCTTTTTTGACTGATCTCAATAATCACGAACAGTTAATGCCTGAAAATATTTATAATTGGTCTTCAACAGCAGACGAAGCCCGATTTACCATTCAAAATATGGCGAAATTGGCATTAAAAGTTGAAGAACGGGTAGTCAATCAATTGATTAAGCTCATCCCTTCCGAAAAGGCACCATTTGAGGTTACCTTACGCTGGGAACTGCAGGCCATATCAGATACGGTGACCAAAGCGACTTTTGTGATTGATGCCGATTTAAATATGATGATGAAAATGATCGCTACAGGTCCGCTTCAAAAGCTGATCGATTTTCAGGTAAACAAACTGAAAGCAGTGCTGGGATAGTAAGTCTTGTGACCGATTATAACATAAAAAAAGCTCGATCGTTAGATCGAGCTTTTTTTATGTTATGCTATTCGCTCATTTACTTTTTTCCAGTTGACGACGTTCCACCAATTTTTGATATAGTCGGCTCTTTTGTTTTGATAATGCAGGTAATAAGCATGCTCCCAAACGTCGAGACCCAACACTGGGATACCTTTTACTTCCGCAACATCCATTAATGGATTGTCCTGATTTGGCGTAGACGTTATCTTCAGGTTTCCTGAATCGTCGAGGATCAACCATGCCCATCCCGAACCAAAACGCGTGGTTGCTGCTGCGGCAAATTGCTCTTTGAATTTGTCGATTGAACCGAAGGTCTTGTTGATCATGGTCAACAGTTTTTCCGAAGGTTGGCTTGCTTTGTCGGAGAGGCTTTCCCAAAAGAAATTGTGATTCCAGGCACCACCTGCATTATTTCTGGCTTTCGCGGAATATTTGGATATATTAGCTAAAAGCTGCTCTTCTGAAGTTTCTTTGATGGATTCGGCAACAATGGCCTCGTTGACGGCATTAATATAGGCCATATGGTGCTTTGTATAATGGATTTCCATCGTTAGGGCATCAATATTGGGCTCCAATGCGGCATAACTGAAAGGTAACTTGATTTGGGAAAACTTTAAAGTAGCGGCATTTAATTCAGTTTCTTTCGCGGAAGCAATATCTTGTAATATTGATCCAGATACAGCAATACCCAATGTGGCTTTTGCTGCATTTTGAAGGAAGTTTCTGCGTGTTTGCATATAATCTTATTATGATTAGTTTTGATATAAATATAACGTGAAATTCTACAATTATTGTACGAGAATTGTCTGTCAATTGTAATACAACAAAATTGTTATATAGTGCATCTTAAAAAGCCGCTTTCGAATCCGGTTTTTTCATTTGTGTAAGCCAAAATTCGACAGTATATTTGGCCTATGTACGCATTACGAATAGCAAAGATAATTCCTCAGCCCAATAATAATATTACTTTTCAGCTGGAATCTCCTGATGGCGACTATCCTCCTTATAAAGCTGGTCAATTTATTACGCTTTCCTTTTTATTTGGTGATCGGGAGGTGCGTCGTTCTTATTCTTTTAATAGTTCCCCGGATTATAACGAACCGTTAAGCATCACTGTAAAACGTGTGGAAAATGGCGAAATTTCGAGGTTGCTTCATCACACTGTTGCCGAAGGGGATATCGTTCAGGCCATGGAGCCGCAGGGGTTATTTACCTATGAGCCCGAGCAATATAAAATAAGGACTTTATTTCTTTTTGCTGCCGGTATTGGTATAACGCCTTTGTATTCGATTCTTAAAACGGCACTCCTTGTTGAAGAGAAGTCTAAGGTCGTGTTGGTGTACAGTAATCGATCTGCTGATCAGACACCCTTTCGGGAGGAATTGGAGGAATGGGCCAAGCGGTTCCCGGATCGTCTAACGATTGTCTGGATTTATTCCAACAGTAAATATCTGATGAAAGCACGGCTGAACAGGGATTATATTCTTTCCATTGTCAGGGATCATCTCGTGGGTCCAAAAGAGGATGCACTATGTTATACCTGTGGGCCGGTGATTTATATGGATTTATGTCGTTTCACACTTTTGGGAATGGGCTTTGATGCTAATCAGATCAAAAGAGAAACGTTCTTATTGCCCGAAAATGAGGAAGATGATGACGACGAATCTGAAAGGGTCGTTGATATGACCTCCTATCGGATCAAATTGCGTTTTCAAGGTGAAACCTACGATCTGGAGATTCCCTTCAATAAATCTATTTTGGATGTAGGACTTGAACATAAAATAAAACTGCCTTATTCCTGTAAGTCTGGTATGTGCAGTACCTGTATTGCACAATGTTCCAAAGGAAAAGTGAGAATGGATTACAACGAAGTGCTAACAGACCGTGAAATGGAGAATGGACGAATCCTGCTGTGTACCGGTCACCCGCTTGTGGACGGAACCGAGATCGAGGTGCTTTAAAGGGGGATCTTTACCTCGTTTATTTGATGAACTGCGGGTATTTCAGAATAATATTTCAATAAAGTAATTGATGTTGTCTATTTGTTCTGTTTGAGTCCCAATAAAAATTGCATTTCAAAGCAAATTTAGCTAAGTTTGGATATAACCGTTTTTTATATCCAACTATTATGGGAAAATTACTCTGGAGCCCGACAGAAGAGCAGCAATCTCAATCGGAGATCAATAGATTCAAACAGTATGTCGAACAGCGATATCAATTATCCTTTGCGTCTTATCACGAGCTCTGGGGATGGTCGACCGCGCATATATTAACCCGCCCCGCGGACAGCGCTAGTTTTATCGGAACGAAATGGTTCAGTGGAGCAACGTTAAACTGCGCAGAGCATGTGTTTCGTCGTGAAACGGGTACAGATACCAATGCATTTGCACATTCCTATGGGTTCCTTCATCGTTAATTTCACCACCATTACGCTACATGCATACGACGGTGGAGATGGTGAGCAAAGGAGATGTGGCCTAATGTTATTCAGTTGATTTAGGAAATCCTATTAATGATAAAACCAAACATCAGTTTGAGATACTTTTAACCAAATAACGCTAATAATGATAGATAAAACAGTAAAAAATGTACAAGAAGCCTGCAATGGCATCGAAGACGGAATGACCATAATCTTAGGTGGCTTCGGGCTTTGTGGCATTCCCGAAAATTCTATTGCCGAGCTGGTAAAAAAAGAAGTGAAAGATTTAACCTGTATTTCTAATAATGCGGGTGTGGATAATTTTGGTTTAGGCTTACTTTTACAAAAAAAGCAAATCAAAAAAATGATTTCATCTTACGTTGGCGAAAACGCCGAATTCGAAAGGCAGCTTCTAAGCGGAGAATTGGAAGTAGAACTAATCCCGCAAGGGACTTTGGCGACACGTTGTATGGCTGCAGGGTACGGAATGCCTGCCATTTATACGCCAGCAGGCGTTGGAACCGAAATAGGTGAGGGCAAAGAAGTGAGAAACTTTAAAGGCAAAGATTATCTTTTGGAATATGCTTTCGATGCCGATTTTGCTATTGTTAAAGCTTGGAAAGGCGACAAAGCAGGCAATCTTATCTTTCGTTCTACAGCTAGAAACTTTAATCCTGTAATGGCTATGGCTGGTAAAATAACCATTGCCGAAGTTGAAGAATTGGTAGAGATTGGCGAACTAAATCCAGACGAAATTCATACTCCAGGAATTTATGTTCACAGAATTTTTCAGGGAGAACATTACGAAAAGAGAATCGAGCAAAGAACCGTAAGACCTAAAAACTAAATTATGGCACTATCTAAAGAACAAATTGCACAACGTATTGCAAAAGAAATTAAAAATAATAGTTACGTTAACCTAGGTATAGGAATTCCAACTTTGGTAGCTAATTACATTCCAGAAGGCGTTAATGTGGTTTTGCAATCCGAGAATGGACTTCTGGGGATGGGGCCTTTTCCTTTTGAAGGCAGTGAAGATCCAGATTTGATTAATGCGGGCAAGCAAACCATTACCACATTGCCAGGTTCGGCAGTTTTCGATTCAGCGCTAAGTTTTGGGATGATTAGAGCCCAAAAAGTAGATTTAACCATTTTAGGTGCTATGGAAGTTTCCGAAAACGGTGATATCGCTAATTGGAAGATCCCGGGAAAAATGGTAAAAGGAATGGGTGGTGCGATGGATCTTGTCGCCTCTGCCAAAAATATTATCGTTGCCATGCAACAAGTTAATAAAAGTGGTGAAAGCAAACTTCTCCCCGAATGTACACTTCCATTAACAGGCGTAAAGTGCATAAAAAAAATTGTCACTGAATTAGGCGTTTACGAAATTCTACCAGAGGGAGGTTTCCAGCTTTTAGAAAGAGCTCCAGGTGTAAGTGTTGATGAAATAAGAACTGCAACCGCTGGAAAATTAATTGCCGATGAAAATATACCCGAAATGGTTTTTTAAGTAAAAAAATGCTACAATTAAATGGATTTGCAGCACAGTAAAACAAAGTGGGGGCTGGCTGATTTTGAAATCATCAGTAAAACATGGCGAAGATATAAACAATAAAAGGTTTGTGGAACCCTTTAAATAAAGCCCTCCTGTATCGAATGATATAGGAGGGCTATTAATTACTAGGGCAGCTATTATCTTCTGCACGTTTTTTGTATTATAGTTATACCTGAATTACACCGACGTTATACCGCTCGACTATAGGTTTTTCATTAGCGGCTTCTATGCCCATGCTGATTACCTTTCGGGTTTCCTGCGGTGCGATAATGCCGTCCACCCAGAGCCTGGCAGCAGCATAATAAGGACTTAATTGTTCATTATATCGATCTTCGATAGACTTGAGAAGGCTGTTTTTTTCTTCTTCATTGATTTCTTTCCCTTTGGCTTTTAATGCTGATTCCTGAATTTGAAATAACGTTTTACCAGCTGCAGCACCGCTCATGACAGCCATTTGGGCCGTTGGCCAGGCGTAGATCAAGCGTGGATCATAGGCCTTCCCGCACATGGCATAATTTCCCGCGCCATAGCTATTGCCTACGATGAAAGTAAATTTAGGGACAACGGAATTTGCCATCGCGTTGACCATTTTAGCACCATCTTTAATGATTCCGCCTTGCTCGGACCGACTGCCGACCATAAATCCAGTGACATCCTGAAAGAAGACAAGGGGTATATTTTGCTGGTTGCAGTTCATAATAAAGCGTGCAGCTTTGTCTGCTGAGTCACTATAAATAACACCACCCATTTGCATTTCTATCGCATTACCGGGTTTCTTAGCTTTGATAATCTCCCGTTGGTTGGCGACAATACCTACTGCCCAGCCATCTACACGTGCAAGCGCACAGACAATTGTTTTACCATAATCGGGTTTATACTCCTCCAGTGTGTCCGCATCAACAATTGCCTCGAGAATATCTTGCATCCGATAGGGTTTGGTGCGGTCCTCCGGAAGAATTTCTATAATTTTTTCGGGATCTGTTTTTGGCGGAAGGCTTTCCTTTCGGTTGAAGTTCGCTTTTGCATGACCACCGATTTTGTCAATAACATTTTTAATGGCTGTAAGACAACTCTGGTCGTCGGGGAACTTATTATCTGTAACACCCGATATTTCAGAATGTGTGGAAGCTCCACCCAGTGTCTCTGCATCTACGGTTTCACCGATAGCCGATTTAACCAGATAAGGGCCGGCTAAGAAGACCGATCCAGTACCTTCGACGATGAAAGCGTAGTCCGACATGATGGGTAAATAGGCTCCTCCAGCGACGCAGCTACCCATAATAGCGGCAATCTGCGGAATGCCCATGGAGGACATACGCGCATTATTGCGAAATATCCGCCCAAAGTGTTCTTTGTCAGGGAAAATTTCATCCTGCATCGGAAGGAAGACACCCGCGGAATCCACGAGATAGATAATCGGAAGATTATTTTCCATGGCGATTTCCTGTGCGCGCAGATTTTTCTTGGCTGAAATGGGAAACCAAGCTCCGGCTTTGACGGTCGCATCGTTTGAGACGATAACACAAAGTTTGGATTTAACGTAACCTATCACGGCGGCACAGCCTGCATTGGTACATCCGCCATGCTCAACATACATACCTTCTCCTGCAAACATGCCAATCTCAAGATACTCGCGGTCAGCATCCAGTAAGTAGGTTATTCTTTCCCAAGCCGACAGTTTACCTTTTTCTTTTAGTTTTTTGATTTTATCGATGCCACCACCGAGCTTTAGATTTTCTCTTTTTTGGTGAAGTAATGCGAGCAGCTCCTTCATAGTTTATAATTCTGGTTTAAAAAGCGATATAATTAAGAATTTCTTATTTTTAGATAAATTTAAAATAAAATTTTAGAATATTTGCAATTTTATTCCTAAATATTTTGATATATTTGAATTGTATTACCGATTGTAAATTTAATATTCATGCTTATGTTTATTGAAAATAAACAACAAATGGATATGATCAGACAAAGTGCACGTGATTTTGCACAGCATCATATCAAACCTTATGTGATGGAATGGGACGAAGCCCAGATATTTCCAATAGAAGTTTTTAAAAAATTAGGTGAACATGGTTTCATGGGCGTTATCGTTCCCGAGGAATACGGAGGTTCGGGCCTGGGGTATCAGGAGTATATCACGGTGTTGGATGAAATCTCCAAAGTTTGTGGATCGATTGGACTTTCGGTTGCGGCGCATAACTCCTTATGTACCAATCATATTTTGAGTTTT
Organism: Sphingobacterium sp. DR205; assembly: GCF_011064245.1. Taxonomy (NCBI): domain Bacteria; kingdom Pseudomonadati; phylum Bacteroidota; class Sphingobacteriia; order Sphingobacteriales; family Sphingobacteriaceae; genus Sphingobacterium; species Sphingobacterium sp. DR205. Next base: position 2,300,592 of record NZ_CP049333.1, read on the forward strand.
GCCAATGAAGACCAGAAGCGACGTTATCTTCCAAAGCTGGCTACAGCAGAATGGATCGGTGCCTGGGGACTTACGGAAACGGGGTCCGGTTCGGATGCCGGTGGTATGACCACCTTTGCCGAAAGGGATGGGGATTACTATGTGTTGAATGGTTCAAAGAATTTTATTACGCACGCCATTAGCTCGAGTGTTGCCGTTGTGATTGCACGCACGGGGGAAAAGGGCGATAAAAAGGGAATGTCTGCATTTATCGTTGAAAAAGACACTCCTGGCTTTACGGCAGGAAAAAAGGAGAATAAATTAGGCATGCGTGCTTCAGAAACGGCATGTCTGTTTTTTGACAACTGTAGAATACACCGCGATCAGCTGATTGGTGAGGAGGGGCAAGGATTTGTGCAGGCATTGAAACTTTTAGACGGTGGTAGGATCTCTATTGCGGCGCTTTCGCTGGGTATTGCCCGGGGAGCCTATGAATGTGCGCTAAAATATGCACATGAAAGAGAGCAATTTGGAAAGAAGATTTACGACTTTCAGGCCGTTTCATTTGCCTTGGCAGATATGGCTACTCAAGTGGAGGCCAGTGAACTACTGACCCGTCAGGCTGGTTATCTCAAAGATCATGGCGAACGTGTGTCTAAAATTGGTGCAATGGCCAAATTATATGCTTCGGAGGCAGCAGTAAGCGTTTCCAATGAAGCTGTGCAGATTTTTGGAGGGTATGGGTTTACGAAAGATTATCCCGCAGAGAAGTTCTTTCGCGATGCCAAACTCTGTACAATAGGAGAGGGGACTTCCAGCATTCAAAAGATGGTGATTGCCCGGGAAATTGAAAAAGATATTTAATTATACCGTATGAAAGATCAGGTTGTATTGGTCGATTGTCCGCGGGATGCTATACAGGGATTGCATAATTTTATTGCAACGGATAAGAAAATTAAACATATCAATAGGTTGATTGAGAGTGGTCTGTTTGATGTGATAGATTTTGGCTCCTTTGTTTCTCCGAAGGCAGTACCCCAGTTGGCTGACACCAAAGAAGTGCTGGCCGGAGTTAAAAAAGATGATCGCGTAAAGTTATTGGCAATAGTCGCCAACCTGAGGGGAGTTCAGGATGCCGTTCAGGAGGCAAAAATAGATTTGATAGGTTACCCATTTTCGATATCAGAAACCTTTCAGTTGCGGAATACGAATAAAGGACTGGAAGAATCTTATCAGCAATTGAAGGAAATGAAGGCATTGGCTGATGCCCATGGCAAGGTACTGGTCGTCTACATCAGTATGGCGTTTGGCAATCCATATAACGATCCTTGGTCTGCGGTACTGGTTGAGGAATGGATTGATAAGCTCATGCAGTTTGGTATTACGGAATTCTCCTTGGCGGATACAACTTCTGAGGCGAATGCGGCACAGATTACCGATCTCTATGGTCTTGTTCGGACGCGATATCCGCAGTTAGCCATTGGTGCACATTTTCACGCAAAACGGGAAGATAGTCTTGCGAAGGTTCGTGCGGCCTATGATGCCGGTTGCCGTAAGTTTGAAGGGGCCTTATTAGGATATGGTGGATGCCCTTTTGCCAAAGATGACCTGGTTGGAAATATCCCTTCTGAAATTTTACTGGATCTTTTCGGTCGAGGTAGCCTGACCGAAAGAGCACGCTTGGAAGACAGTTTCAGACAAATGATCTTGTAGATAAATCATGGAAAAATTAAACTTCATAAAGATACGTCGCGAACAGCATGTATTTATATTGATCCTTGCCCGGCCAGAGAAAAGGAATGCCTTTAGTCCAACAATGGTCAGTGAGATTGCTTACGCCCTGGAAGTCGCTAACAGTGATCCAGAGGTTCGTTTGGTACAGGTCGAAGCTGAGGGGCCGGTATTTTGCGCAGGGATGGATTTAAAGGCTTTCGAAGATCCTACGGTAGATATCGGAAATCCCGGTATTCCAAAAGTAGGGAAGTCGCTGGCCGAATTGTTTGCGCAGCTAAATAAGCCATCCATTTGTGTGGTTCGGGGTGACGTTATTGCGGGCGGATTTTTGATAGCACTGTCCTGTACGTATTTGTTTGCTACGCCAGATGTGCGGTTTACACTGCCTGAAGTGAAGATTGGGCTTTTTCCATTTCAGGTGCTGGCTTTGCTGCTAGAATATATGCCCGAAAGGAGAGCAATGGACCTTTGTATCCGTGGGGGATCCTTCTCCGCCGCGGAAGCCTTGGAAAAGCAGTTGCTGTATGCAGTTTTGGAACCTGGGGAAGCTGAATTGGAAGTCTTGAAAGACGCTATTGTAGCGAATGCACCCTTGGCTATTTCAAGGGGTTTTGAGGCGCTTCGTCACTTGAAAAAAAATCCGCAGGCGGATAACTATGCCTTTCTGCTGGATGAGCTCGCCAAGCTTCGCGAGACAGCCGATTTCCAGGAAGGAATGGCAGCAATGCGCGATAAACGAAAAGGGCATTGGAAGAATAGCTAATCAAAACGAACGGAAGCTTGGTCTGCTGGTCAACGGGGAAAATTCCCAGGGGATAGAACTCAGGGCAATCAGTAAAGCAAGGCCAAACCAGATTAATAGTATTTTAAAACGTCGATCATCCGTATCGGCGTTTTTGCTTTTTAGACTACCGATGAGTAGAAATATGCCCGCGAGAAGCATCATACTGCTATGCTCCATTCCAAAAAAACGAATCTGTCTCAAGTGTACGGCTGTGTTAAAATGAGTCAGAAAATACTGTGTGATCGGACTTAATATGTAGAGTATGATACCCAATAATGCCTGTGTATAAAACGTGAAAATAACCGAATTTTTTAGGAGATTATCAGTAGGGGTGAAGCTACGCTTGTTCTTTTTTTGATAAGTAAAACGTAGTAAACTACTTATAAAAATAATCAAAACAATCCATCGCCAGGTGGAATGCAGTGCCAAAATGAAAGGGTAAATCGAAGTCATCACATGGCAAAGATGCGTATAAAATGAAAAAAATCACATCAGTAGTCCGAATTTAACCGCGGTAAATAGATCGGTCTGAGAAATAAAGCGTGTGTCCGGTGTTAACATTGGTCGAAGAAATAGGGAAGTAAATAGGATAGATGTATGGTGATTTTTATGTTTATATAATCTTTTTATTCATTTGATTTTTAATTTTTTAAATTTTAATAGTGCCTCCTATTAACTTAAGGTTAATGTCGTTTTTTGGCTTACAAATGTGTTTTTTGTATTTGCAAATTGAACGGTTCGACTCAAAATTCCTATTGAATATCTCAAATTGTAACTAAGGAGACAGGGTTGAGGTGTTTATGGCTGTTTTACGTGCTTTTTAAGCGTTTTAAGCTATTTTTAGTACGCATGTGGGTGTTTTGTTGAAAAAAAATACGAACGCTTTCTACGGGGTTTATATGAGTTTTTTTTCGATGAATGTACTTTAGCTCGTAAGCCAAATCAAGTGTGATTATTCTATTTTTTTCATTATGAATTTCGCAATGTTAATATTTAATACATTATTATTCATTGTTATAAATTGTTTTATATAAAGTATTTGTTTTGTTTTTTCTTCGTGAGTTTGGGTTTTATAGGAAGTACGCCATCGATCCCCTTAAACTTTGAAAGCGTTATTTTTTTTAAAATAATTTTTGGAAACTTGGGAAATTAGTATCTATATTAGTGTATTAATTAAATAATACAGTAGTATGATTACTATCCAAAATCTAAATTTCAGTTATAGTAAATCCAGACCACTCTTTCTTCATATGGATCTCACATTGGAGCAGGGGCATATTTACGGATTACTTGGAAAGAATGGGGCGGGCAAGTCTACTTTGCTTAAGAACATGGCCGGTCTGGTGTTTCCTGTTTCGGGGCATGTCGAGGTCTTGGGGCATAACCCAAATCGACGGGAACCTTCGCTGTTGCGGGAGATCAGTTTTATTCCCGAGGAGTTTTATTTGCCCGCAGTAAAGTCGGAACAATTTTTAAAAGCCAATGCTGGTTTTTATCCAAATTTTGACCGAGAATATTTTTATCGCCTGATCAATGAGTTTGAAATTCCGGTGGAACAAAAATTGGCGGAGATGAGCTATGGCCAGAAGAAAAAATACATTATTTCCTTTGGTTTGGCTTCCAATACGAAAATCATTATCATGGATGAGCCCACAAATGGTCTGGATATTCCCTCTAAGGCACAATTTCGTAAAATTATGGCTTCGGCTATTACAGACGACCGTTGTGTAATTATCTCGACCCATCAGGTGCGTGATCTGGATAACTTGATTGATGCGGTCATTTTGCTTGATGAGCATAAGGTTGCGTTGAATGCACCCATTAACCTGATTACTGATAAACTCTGTTTCAAAAAGATGAAAGAGCTGTCTTTTGATGTGCTCCATGCGGAAGAAGCGCTTGGAGGTTTCAATGCGATTCTTCCAAATACACTGGGGGAGGATTCCAAACTAGATCTGGAGTTGCTGTTCAATGCCGTTTTGGTGCAGAAGGAAAAAATTACAAATCTTATTAAAGTCGATGAATATGTCAAACCTATTTAATACAACTCGTTTTTTTGCGCTGATCCGCAGGCAATGGATCGGTTTTGGACGAATTTATCTGATGGCAATAGGGGTGATAGCAGGCATTATATTTTGTTTTTATGCGTTCAATATCGGTGCAAATTATAATGACATAAAAAATGAATCTGTCCAAGTTTATTCGGTGTTAAACTTTAGATCACCGTTGTTTTGTGTTTTAGGGATGTTTTTTGTTACCGTAATCTCGAGTAGCTATTTTGCGGATCTCGGGAGTAAGACAAAAGCAATTTTTGAATTGATGATACCGGCCTCCCGACTGGAAAAATTTCTGGTGGGGATTTTCTATACGGTGGTCGTTAGCATCAGTTCTTACTTATTGATCTATTACCTGATCGATTTGGCCTTTGTCTCTTATTTACGTGGCTTTGGCTCAGCTATAAGAACCGAGGTAAATTCGCTTGGTGAGCAGGTTACCGTGGATTTTTGGTCATATTATTTTAGTATGGATTACCCAAGAGGAGTTTTTTATTTATGTTTTTTACCATTCTTGTTGAATGGGGTATTTTTACTGGGTGGTATTGTCTTTAAGAATTATCAATATATCAAAACAGCCATTTCACTTGTTCTTTACTGCGTGATCTGGATATGCTTTTTTGTGTACCTGATGAAAACGCAAACGGAAAACACCGTGCAGCGTATGGATGATAATTATTGGTCAGATGTCTATCACATTTTTGGTTTAATCACCGCTGCAGGAATAGTGCTCACAGTGATATTGTGGGGGCTTGCCTTTTTAAGGCTAAAAGAGAAGGAGATTTAATATGGAATTTAATGCCAACAAAGCGATTTATCTACAAATTGCGGAATATGTATGTGATCATATTTTAATGGAAACCTGGAAAACGAACGACAAGGTGCCATCCGTACGGGAACTGGCCGTTCAGCTGGAGGTGAACCCAAATACCGTTATGCGGACATACGATCTACTGCAGCAGAAGGAGATTATCGCGAATAAACGCGGGATCGGTTTCTTCCTGACCGAAGATTCTGTCAAAAAGGTTAAATCCTACAGGAAGACCATTTTTTTGGAAGAGGATCTTCCGCCTTTCTTTCGGAATATCTATTTATTGGAAATTGGTCTAAGTGAATTGGAGCAACGTTACAGACAGTTTGTTGAACAGAATTTTAATCAAAATGAATCATGAAATTAAGTACTAAATTATTGATAGGGCTCGCAATAATCCTTTTTGCCGTTCCAACATTGGTGGCCTCTTATATTGTCAGGACCAATCGGGTAGATACAAACGTCTATCATGCGGAGATGGACAAAGAAGTGTCAAGCGCAGATGCAAAGGATGTTTATTTTCGATCCTTCCCAGTCGGGAAATTTGACAAGCTTCAGCTACTCGGTTCGGATGCGAGGGGGATAAATCTGTACCTGGTAAAAAGCGATAAGTTTCTGGTAAAGATCAATAAGAGCCAGGCTGATTTTGTAAAGGCAAAGGTGGATGGAGACGGGTTCCTTTCCCTGGATTTTTTGGAGGGCGGTGATCGATATTACAAATCTGTTTATGTTTTTGCGCCGGATCTGAGCCTATTAAAATTGCAAAATACCGGTGTGAATGAATTCTCGGCGAAGCTGGATAAAATTACCATTGTCGGTGATAGCATTGAAAGTCTTTCATTAAGCGGAGAAACTGCGATAAATACGCTTAATTTGATTTTGACAAACTCGCATATCGAAGATTTTGGATACCGCGATGACAAAAATACGGCGCCTGTCAATCATTTATTCGTTGAGGCAACGAATACGATGCTGGGATTGCCACGTGTTGATTACAAGACAGCTCATATTTTTGCTAAGAATTCGGAGATCTATTTCAATAGAAAGGGTGATAAGTCCAAAGTTGATGTGTTGGATATCAAGACGGAAGGGGTATCTTCTGTTCGGCTGGATAGCTTGCAGTGGAACACATTGCAAGGAAATCTATCAAACGATACGAAAATAGATTTGCCCGTGCATGCGCTACGGGGTCTGATCAAATAGCAAGATTTTCTAATTTTGTTGTGGGTATCTGGTAAAAAAGGTCAACATTCCCTCCGTGGGAATGTTGACCTTTTTTTGTATTAACGATTATGGGGTGATGCTCGGTACAACTTGTTGGTCACTTGTGATACCGGGGGGCAGTTCGATGAGTTTGAAATTACGGAAGTGAATCTCTGATCCTTCAGATTCGAGACAGAGGTAGCCTTTTTTTATGGTTGAATTACGTAGGCCATTGACAAATTTTCCATTGACCGCTAATTTAATGGTGCCATCAATACATACAATGGTGTATTTGTTCCATTCGCCTTTTCCCTTAGCTCTATTTTCAATGGACTTGCTGCGTGTGCCTCTGGGATTGTCCGGAACTGTTGTGACACCGCCTACACCAAAAAGCTCGCCATGTACATAGGCGATCGGTGCCTGTTTTCCATCCATAAGGTTTTGATTTACCCAATCTAATTCGAGCATTTGTACTTCGACGCCTCCAGGAAGTCTACCCGACGGGTCGGGTTTTGCGTCTGACCAGACGAAAATTCCTGAATTACCGCCCGCATACTGATGGTTCCATTCAACCTCAATCATAAAGTTTTCATACTGCTTTGTGGAGCGTATAACACCTATTGGTTTTCCTTTGCAGATGAGCAGATCTTTCTTGATAAGCCAAGTGTCCGGATCCGTATTGACATTGATCCAATGTATTGTTTTTGAGTTTTTCTTATTTGATATCCAATCTTCCCATTGGATTTCCTGACCAAAATCGAATAAGGTTTTGGTTTGCGCTATGAGGTTGCTATTGTTAAGCAATAAGATGCTAAAAATAGTATAAATAAGTCTTTTCATCAGGTTTTATTACTTAACTAAATTTCGTCTTCCCCGGAATGGCAATTGGCGGACCATCGACATTGAGTTCCCAATTATAGGAAGCTAATTCAGGACCAAGGTTTTCTTTTGAATTCATTACTTGGTCAAATGTCAAATTTTGGCCTGTATAGCCGGCCATTCGCGCCCATATCGCCAAGAGGGTGCTGTTGCTCATCCATTCGCCATCGTTGATTGGTTTGTTACTTCGTATTGACGCAAACAACTCATCATGTTGTGTCTGGTACATGTTGTTTTTTGTACCGGTGTAGTCCCAGCCTATTTTCCCGGATATGGTATGCTTTCCGCCGATCACGACTTCAGCGACACCCTCGGTTCCGAGCATACTTACCGAGTTTCTTGGCGTGGTTCCGGCTTGTTGTCGACAGAAGTGCGTTCCGATTGCGCCATTTGCATATTTAAATTCAATGGCAAAATGATCATAGATATTTCCATACTTTGGATCTATGCGGACTTGTCGGCCTCCTGTACCCATTGCGGAGATGGGCATGACATCGCCCATGGCCCAAGACATCATGTCTAGACTATGTACGGCCTGTTCTACAATAAAATCACCCGAAAGCCAGTTGTAATAAAACCAATTTCTCATTTGCTGCGTCATTTTATTCCATTCCGGGCGAGGTTCGATATAAGTTGCTTCACCGCCGTACCGAAATGTGCTGACTGATTTTACCTGGCCTATCGCTCCTTCCAGTACCTTGGTAAATGTAGCCCGGTTTGGGAGGTCGTAACGGAAGCAAAAACCAGAGACAAGCGATAAATTTAATTCCTTAGCTTTTTTTACCGACTGTTGGACGCTGTGTAATCCGGGGATATCGACCGCCATCGGTTTTTCACAGAAGATGTGTTTTTTTGCTTGAACGGCAGCTTTTAAATGAAGTGGTCTAAATGCTGGGGGCGAGGTTAGCAAGACGACATCCACATCACTATTGATGACTTTTTCGTATGCGTCGAATCCCAAAAATTTGTTTCCTTTGTCTATTTTTACCTGTTTCGGACGGACTTCCATTAAAGCAGCGTAAGATTCATCCATGCGATCCTGAAAAACATCTGCCATTGCAGTAATCTGGCAGTTCGGGTCGGCCTGTAAAGCTTGTATGGCTGCACCGGTACCCCTGCCGCCACAGCCTATTAATCCTACTTTAATAATCTGATCTTTGGATTGATCCGTAAAAGATAGCAGGGTAGAGGTCGGTAGTGAAGTTCCGAGCGCAATAATACTGGATTTTTTCAGGAAGGACCTTCTTGAATTGTGTTCTGGGTGGTTATCCGAATGAAGTGACATTTTTATATTTTATGGTTATGAATATAATTATAATAAGATAAAGTGTTTGTTACAAGACTGTTTTATGCAATTGATGTAAAAATCTTGTTATTTATTCCCGGGATGCAGAAGTTGATTTTCGGTGTTCTATTTGGCAGTCCAAAAAATAAGTCTCAAACTCAAAATAATTTTTTTTGTTTCTTTTTTTTAGCATTTCCAGTAACAGTTCCACTGATTTATCAGCCATGAGGCGTGTGGGCTGAGTAATCGTTGTCAAAGACGGGTTCAGGCTATTCGCAAAGGGCGTGTTGCTGAATCCGATTAAATTCATGTTTTCAGGAATCTTTACCTTAAGTTTATTTAAAATATGTAAGACCTTTAATGATAGCGTGTCGGTGGTAGATAGAAGTGCGTCTGGAGGGACTGGGCTGCTTAATAAAGCGCTTATTTTTCGTTCGAGTTCCGCATCAATATCATCTTTAGGGCTTGAATAGGATATTTCAACAATATTATCTTCGTTGTAGGGAATAGAGCTGTTAAAAAGGGCATCTTTATAGCCTTTAATTCTAGTGGCATTTCCTCCGATATCTTTACAGAGTAACAGAATAATGTTTTTGCGACCGTTTTTTATCATTTCCGCCGTGGCCTGATAAATCACTTTGTTATTCTGTATACCGATCTTAAAGGTATCAAGTTGGTGATTTATTCGGTCAAATATAATGATCGGACATATTTGGTCCATGATGTACATTAACAACGATAGGCTGGAATCATTTTTTACAGGAGAAATAATGATACCATCAATATTATTCTGCACACAGAGTTCCAATGCTTCTTTTTCCTTTTTCTCGTCGTTGAAGGTCTGTAATAAAATTAATTGGTAATTTGTTTGTGATAAGATAAGTGAGATTTCTTCATAAAAATCAAAGAAGAATGAGCTAGAAATAAAAGGGACAATAATAGCCAAGGTATTTGAACGTCCTGTTTTCAGGCTTTTGGCAGAAAAGTTTGGTATATAGTTAATCTTTTTGGTGTAAGCTAGAATCATTCTTTTTGTTTCCGCACTGATTTCATGACTATCGTTAAGCGCCTTGGAAATGGTGCCCGGTGAAAGGTTTAATTGCTTTCCAATCTCTTTTAAGGTGACTCTTTTCATGTTCTCTTTCCTCTCCGTTTCTTATAATCGTTCCCGCTCCATTCACTACGGAATAGAGATCGAATTGTTTTTATGCATGCTGCTTAGCAGGTCTAATTGTATTCAGATGATGAATTATTAAATTATAAAGATAAGATAAAAAAAAGGTTTTCAAATGGAGATCGTAAAAACCAATAATAATTCCCTGAAAAGGGCTTATTTGAAGAATTTGATAAATCGGGAGAGGAAATACCGAAGACTGACAATGATGTAAAGGAGGGGTTTTTCATATCCATTTCAAACTGCGATAGACTATGGTAATTTAATGTCAATCTCTTAAAAGTTCAAAAGGAAAATTAAACGCAACTTCTGTGTCAAATCGAGCTATATTATCGCTATCCGTATCTAGTTTATCGGTTACGTATTCGAATTCTCCATTCATTCTTTTGAGATCAAAAGCAACGGATATACGTTAATCATTTGTATAAATTATATCAACGATGGTGTTTCCTTGAGGATATTTGGTCGAATGCCAAGGACGATCGGTCAAATGCCAAGGACGATAGGTCAAATACTGAGAACGATTGATCAAATGTTGAGAACAATTGATCAAATGCTGAGAGCGATTGGTCAAATGCTGAGAACGATTGGTCAAGATGACGAAAACGATTGATCAAACGCTGAGAACGATTGCTCGAATGCTGAGAACGATTGATCAAATGCTGAGAACGATTGATCAAATGCTGAGAACGATTGATCAAATGCTGAGAACGATTGATCAAATGTTGAGAACCATTGCTCGAATGCTGAGAACGATTGATCAAATGCTGAGAACGATTGCTCGAATGCTGAGAACGATTGATCAAATGCTGAGAACGATTGCTCGAATGCTGAGAACGATTGATCAAATGTTGAGAACGATTGCTCAAATGCTGAGAACGTTTTGTTCATCTCTCCTCAGCAACGGTAAGTGTTTGCTTACCATTAAAATGTCCCATTAATGGGGTGTAGGCCCATATTTCCTTCTGATTTTGGCTGTTGGGTGTCAAAATCGGCAATAAAAAGTTCTGTTCTGCCGAAAAGTTGGCCGATTATACCCCGGGGTTTATAAATCTCATTTTGTAGATTTGAGACCGTTTAAAAAAGAAAAGCCAATCTTGCGATTAGCTTTTTTCTGTGGTACCGCTTGGATTGGCTCAGCCTCACAGTTTCTGTGCACATCCCTGGGCCTCCGACGGATCGAACCATGCGAAAATCATTGTTTAACAATATTTTGAGGGGGGTATGTCATCGGAATCCCGAATAACGCACCTTTTTTAATACATTTTAACTGCAATGCGGTATTTAGATATACATTTTTTTATTTACATGCAGATTATGATGATGGTATTTAGCATTAAAAATTATACAAAAAAAGTGTAACAAATCTATTGCGTATAGTTGTGTTGTAATATATTTTTTGCTCATTTTGGAATATTAATTCAATAGATAAATAAAGTTATTATGAAAAGATTAAGCTTAAAAACCTGAAAGCGGTGTCCACTCAAGTGAATGAATTGCAAAACCTCGATTCAATTAAGATGGAACAATGGCAGGATGTCGCGTCGTTTCAGGTCCTATGTTACATCCTCAAGACAAACGAATTCAGCACAAATACAGTTCAGAATGATGTCTGTTAAACTATCTTAATCTGGTGTTTTTTCTTTTATATTTATCTTTTTCAATTAAGTCGTCGCATGTCGCCTTTCAAATTTTTATCATTTATTATTTTTAATATTCTCTTATATTCTTGTACGAATAATACCGAACAGCAGCCTCCCCGCGTTTTCTTGAGCGAGAACTTTTCATACTCAGAATTGAGCAATGAAACGAAAGAAATATTGGAATTATGGCGGCCTTATCTCGATTCCCTGATAAAAAACGACAAATTTAATATCGACTCATCTGTATGGGATACGGAAATTGACCCCATAGGTGGTATAGAGTTATACTATCATATAAAACAACAAGAGGCCGAGCCAATAAATGCTGAAATATTAAATATCCAAAAATTGGATTCAAATAAATATTCTGTAAAGACAGCATTTTATAATCTCTCTGGATTTGGAAGGTCAAAGAACTCAAGCCTTAACTGTATTTATGATATTATAATAAAGAAAAAAGGAAAGGCTTTTAAAGTGTATAACTTTTTATCAGAATACACCGAAGATTGGTCTAGGAAAGAGGTTGGCAATATTGTATACCATTATACTCCTTCATACTCCTTCAATCTGGGTAAAGCTAAAATAATGAGCGAGTACTGTGATTCTCTAGCGAAATTTTTCGCAACGGAGTCCCCTAAAATCAACTATTATATTTTCAAAAATTCTCAAGAGACGTTTCACTCTATGGGATTTTTATATAACAGAGATATGTACGATACTTATCAAATATTCGGCCGGACTGATCCAAATAGAAATATAGTATATTGTGGCAATAATTCAGAAATCTTTCCCCATGAGATAGTCCATCTTTATACCCACAAATATTACAGCACCCTACATAGCTTCTTTGACGAAGGACTAGCAGAGTATCTTGATTTTTCTATTCAAGCGGAAAAAATAGGCAAAAGAAAAGTAATTGCAAACTATCTTAACAACAACCCACAGATCAATCTTTCTAATATTTTGGAATTAGAAGACCGAATTGGTAATGGAACTAGTTATAAATATGACATTTCATGTTTATTGGTGGAAAAACTTTTAGAAAAAGATCCTAAGCAGGCTCTCCATAAAATTTTAAATGGAGGAACTAAGGATGAGGATTTTTACTTTACAGTTACCTCTATTTTAGATATAGAAAAGCGAGAAATAAATAATACAATTAGAGGGTGGTTGACCAATTACTAGAAAATTATGGAAATTCTAAAAACAATGGATCGCTACATCGATTTTCAAGCAAAAAAAATATGACCTTAATCGGAGGAAAAGAATCTGGCTTAACTAAGGCTGTCGAAACAGCAATCCTATAAATGTTCGTTTTTGAACACAAGATGTTCAGAATCGTACTGTTAATATTGGATAGTAAACATTAACTGGTTGTCCCTTAGGTAGTATACTAAATGGTGCAGTATTTGGTGTTGACTATCTACGTAAATCTCCAATTGGTACATGAAAAAAAATTGTCGGGATTTCGGGAATCTATCTTTAACTAGGAGCCTGACCTATATTTAGGAAAAGGCTCTTAGTTCTATAAATTTAGACCTGCTCCACAGCCCATTTGGGCCTTACAGATCTTAGTTTGATAAATTGATCGGATCAGGATGTGAAAGCTTTGCTCTTAGCTGAGAACAGACTAATGCATATCGGCCGTAGAGGCTTGTCTCGCTGCGCCTGTCCGCCACAACGTCCGATTTTTTCCAACAGACTGCTTCGTTTCTCATAGCCAGTTGGGAAATTTTCCCTGCGCCATTCTCGCTTTTGGCTGATTACGATGAATTTCTAGGTGTCATTCTGGGCTTTCTCCTTCGCCTTTTCATCGTATCAAGCTAATAACAACAGCATTTGTCACGATCAATGACCAGGATTAGCATCTTGGCTATTGTGGTTGGAGTCCATGTGCCAAAGAGATGCTAAATCAGATGGGACTTAAGGAATTCTATTAGGGATGCGTAGTGTTTTGCCTCTTTAGTTACACCATTATCATCAATGTACACCCCGTACTTTTTCGCTTCTACATTACGGATTTTTTGTTTAAGGTTGGCTTGTATATAAATCCGAGTACCTTTATCTTGGTTGTCCCGGATCAATAGATTGTATTCGAGAATATCTACTTCTAACTTTGTAAATACCTTGCTGTTATCCTTGACTATTTTACACTGTATAAGCCCAGAATCTTTATCCGCCGAAAGGACAAAATAATCGCTCGAAAGCAGAAGATGTAAAACGTTCTCAAAGGTTGTACCTTGATTGACTGAGGGTAGGTCTATAACGTAATTTTTGTTTGTTTGGGCATGGGAAATTCCCAATCCAATAAAAAGGATAAAAAATAATAATCTTAATTCTTTCATGCTTTATGATATTAAGAAGTTGGCGCTACCAACTCGATCATATAAATATAGAAAAATATTTGTTTAGATTTTTGTCAAGAGTTGTTGTTTAAACATAGAAGAAACAACGGTTTAAGAAAGTTATCAACAGTTACGAGAAATTGGTCTTTTATTTGGTAAATCCTTATATTAGATTAATTATAATCCTGGATAGCGCAAAACTATTTATTCGCCACTCATTAAGTTTAACTTCAATAGTATTATATGTTACGAATAGTTGCTTTAATTGTCATTTTATTTTTTTCCTGCGGGGGACCTTCTAATAAAGAACCCCGATCAACAACTATGGGCGATTCCGTTAAAAAAGATCTTGTAACAGAAGATAAGGATTTGTCATGTGTGCAACTGGTATCTGATCTTGTAGCGTCCAGCAATGCTATTTCATTGAATAATTTTGGCAACGACCTCGTAAAAGCCCGGATTGCGTATACGACACCCGATAAAGCAACAATTAAACTTTATGTTGTGAATAATATCTCTGAAACACCTGCTGAAGAGCGGCTGGTAGAAAGTGCAGTAGGGTGGCTAGAGTTTTACAGGCAAACAGGAAGGCTTGTGGACATTACCAATGACCCTGATGAGCCGCTGGTCTTAAATTACGATAAAACCATTCTCGCGGGGCATGATCTATTCAAATTATGCAGTCCGGAGGCTGCTGTCGCTAAGCCTGGTACAAGTTATGAACAAAGAGATGTGATGCTAACACATGACATCAGGTTTAATGGAAAACTGAAACGGTTTTTTACAATGACAGAGTTTGAAAAAGTATTTGGCAAGCCCGACAGCATACAATTACTGAAAAATGAAGTCCCCTGTGTTACCATCTTTGGCACCGAAGCCCCTGATGATGCATATTTATACAAAAGTGGCTCACGTTTTGAAACCAATAAGGACAGCGTGGCTGTTGATGAGTTTTGGTTTCTGAACGAGATTTCATCACCTATAAAGGTGTTCGGATAGATGCCAATACCGCGATGGATAATATCAAACGATTGTTCCCGACCGCTGTTAGCGGAAGACTGGGTATGGACAAGGGGGGGGCTCTGGGTAATCCAATTAAGAGAGGATCATGAAGGGATTTCTGACGGGCATATCAAACTGTTTTTTAATAATGAGAAAGTAGCCTTTATGCACTGGTGGCTTCCCTGCTAGAAACTATTAATCAATTAGTCTTAAAAAAATCAAAAATGATAGACATCGTAAAACATATTAAAAATCACACAGAAAACTTACACAAAGGTTTTAAAAATCTATCCGTTGAACAAGTGAAGCAATTAAAGCTAATGGCGCTGGTTTTCTATTTTAAGTTACCTCGATGGCAATTGGTGATCGAACAGTATATAAAATCTCCTATTGACAAAGAAAAGCTGATAGACGATATTATTAAAGAATCTACAACCAGCTATCAGGAAATTATGGAAAAAAGCACTACTGAAGTAGACGAATATGCGGATGACTATGAAGAACTGGAGCAGATACCAATTTTCATATTGGATGCTTTTGATAATGCTGTGGCTGACAACAAAAATAAGGAAAGCCTAGTTGCGCTTTTTCTTGGTATTATAGACACGCTGGACCATTACGAAAATTTCTCAGAGGAACCCAGGTATTGGAATCAAATATTAGAAGAGGAGGTTGCTTTTCAATCCGAATTGTTAATGCAATTACAATCAAAGGTTCAACCAAATATTTCGATTTATGAAGATCGATACAAAATGGTTGAATTTCCTGACCTAGAAGCATAAACCTATAATATAGGAATATGCAAGGTTCATCAATAATTAAGCATATGTATTGAAATGAAAAAGCAAAATATTCAAAACTCAGACTATTTAAAAAGAGAGAAGAATTTTCTTAGCACCATTACTTCTGAAGAAACTTTTCAGGTAATTATTGGAAATGATGGTAGTAATATCCGGCTATTGTGGCAAGATGAATATTATATGGAAGCCTACTTAAATACTTGTGAAACGCCAATAAGATTGTGTAAGGTCGATACTGTGGTTTTTCTAAAATGGATGAAGGAAAGTAATGTGGAAACGGATTACACTATTCACCCGGTATTTGGACAAGCATCTCCTAAGTTGACTCCAAAAGAATTGAGCAAAAAAATTATAGATCAAATGGAAAGTGATGGGGATTTTTATGACACACTTAGAGCAAACAATTTATTATGAGCACGATCGAAAGCAATAAGATAGCCTCAAATCTGTTTCAAGAGGATATAAGAAGCAAAGATTTTAAAAAATATTTCGAAAAAATATTTGAAATCAAAATTGAAGATTTTTTGTCTGATTATGATGAAATTGATGAATTCCCTGTTGAAATCGAGGACAAAGGCATTATGATTGGTTTTATTGCCCAGACAACTAAAGTGCCACCGCAAATATCATATATTGATTTAGATGTCGTTAACTATCCGATAAATACTGGTTATTTGGCTAAAGAAGTTCCTGTTCAATCACTTATTAAAAATCCTACTGATATTCAAGCGCATTTAATTCCTTTTCAAAACCTTCGAATTTATTATTCTCTTTATAACCAAGATCAAATAGATAGGATCATTTTTCAGTATCAAGACTTGCGGTATGAATTGTCATTGACCAAGGATTCGGTTATTACCAGAATAAGAGTGTGTATTGCCGAAATTGAATCCAATATAAACATGAGCACATACTATCTTTTTGATAATTGACCCTAATCCCACTAACCTATCAGACTATGATTAAACTTGAGCGATATTTTGACAGCAACGGAAGCCAGGCTTGCGTTGCTGATCGCAGCGACATTGGTGATACTAAATCCAGGCATGTCCCGGCTGCTCAACCACCTGAAGCCAGGATTTGGCTTACCTGCTGCCGTTTTATTACCATTTATGGTTTCAATCAGTTTAATGCTCTGGGAAAAGATAAAATATAAAAGCCCGATATTAAAAAGTCCATATTTTCTCTTTTTTTGTTGTTGGACAATTGAAATAATATTATTGGTGACGATACCACAAACGACAACCTTGCAAAGAATAATGCTGGATTTTTTTATCCAACCTAGTTAAGTTGTAACTATTCAGGTCTCTAGCTATTGGCAATAGTTGTGAATGCGTTCCATATATTTTAGTTGTTTTTAATACATGTGTAGGTTATAGAGCCTATTATTGCGTATTGTATGTTTGCACCAGATCCCTGAGCCTCCGACGGATCGAACCCGGCCGACCCTTCTTTCGAATCCTAATCCCCTTAAACAAGAAAAGCCAATCTTGCGATTAGCTTTTCCTCTGTGATCCCGCTGGGATTGGCTCAGCCCCACAGTTCCCGTGCACATCCCTGAGCCTCCGACGGATCGAACCCGGCCGACCCTTCTTTCGAATCCTAATCCCCTTAAACAAGAAAAGCCAATCTTGCGATTAGCTTTTCCTCTGTGATCCCGCTGGGATTGGCTCAGCCCCACAGTTCCCGTGCAGATCCCTGAGCCTCCGGCGGATCGAACCCGACCGACCCTTCTTTCGAATCCTAATTCCCTTAAACAAAAAAAGCCAATCTTACGATTAGCTTTTCCTCTGTGATCCCGCTGGGATTCGAACCCAGGACCCATACATTAAAAGTGTATTGCTCTACCAGCTGAGCTACGGAATCCTTTCCGTTTTTGAAAGTGATGCAAAGGTAGAATTTCTTTTGATATGCTCCAAATAAATGGGTCTAAAATTTGGTTAACCGACGTTAACTGTCTAGTAAATAAAAAGATTATTTTTTCTAGATGCTTTTCTTTGCATGGATTATCCGGTTGGCACCGTTGATGTCTTTGATGAGCTGGACTTGCCGGAAGCCCTTTTTCTCGATGAGATCCTTGGTTTCAGGTCCCAAATATTGATTAATTTCAAAATAAAGGTCTCCGTTTGGTGCCAAATGTTTTAAGGCAAAGGATGAAATGACATCATAAAAGATCAGTGGTGCACTCTCCTCAATAAATAAAGCGAGTTCTGGTTCATAGGCCAATACATTTTGCTGCATTTGCTGTTTTTCATTTGGTGTGATATAAGGCGGGTTCGAAACGATAATATCGTATTGCTGATCTGAAAAGACGTAATCCCATTCTAAAATATCAGCATTGATGAAATGAACGGGTTCTCCCAAGCTTTGCGCATTTTTTCTGGCGGTATGGATCGCTTCTTTAGAGATATCTACCGTAGTTACCTGCGCCTGATTTAAGTATTTTGATAAAATAATGGGAATGCAACCTGAACCAGTGCCGATATCAATCACCTTTAGATGCGATGAGGTCGCATGTGTTTTTATTATCAGATCAACGAGTTCCTCCGTCTCCTGTCTCGGGATCAGAACCGATTCATTCACCTCGAAAAACTCACCGTAAAAATCTGCTTTATTTAAAATATATTGGATCGGTTTGTTTTTTTTGAGATCATGAAGAATCCTCTGGAAATGAGCAGCCTCGTTTTCAGAAACAATAACATCCTTTTTAAAAGGATATGCTATTCTTTTTATACCCAATAATTCTTCGATCACAAGTAGAAATATGGATTTTATTTCGTCACTGTCATATATGGACTTTAATTCATGCTGAAACGATAATTCGAAATCTTGAAGTATTCTCATGTTTCAAAGGTACGATTTTCATAGATTTGCATTATGAATATGCACAGGCAATATATGCAACGCTGCTTGGATCTTGCTCAGCTAGGAGCAGGGTCTGTAAGTCCAAACCCCATGGTGGGGGCAGTTATCGTTCATGATGACAAAATTATAGGAGAGGGGTATACTTCTCCTTACGGAGGTCCTCATGCTGAAGTTAATGCTGTAAGCCAAGTGCTGGAGCGGTATGGTGATACAGCAAAGAAATTACTGGCTGAAAGTACATTTTATGTCAGTCTTGAGCCTTGTGCACACTATGGTAAAACACCTCCCTGCGCCAATATGATCGCCGATTTAAAACCATCGAAGGTTTTTGTCGCTTGTCTGGATCCCTATGCAAAGGTCAATGGTAAAGGTGTTGAAATACTGAGAGCGGCAGGTATTGAGGTTGAAATTGGGCTTTTGGAGAAGGAAGCAATCTGGCTCAACCGCCGTTTTTTTACACGAATCGGCCAGCACCGACCGTATGTTATTTTAAAATGGGCACAATCTAAAGATGGATTGATAGGTCAGCAGGATAAGCAGGTGTGGATCAGTAACGCCGCTAGCCAGCAACTGACTCATCGTTGGCGCGCAGAAGAGGATGCAATTTTAGTCGGAACCCATACTGCTCAACTGGATAATCCTAGTTTGACTGTTCGGCATTGGAAAGGTAAAAATCCAATCCGTGTGTTGATAGATCGGGATCTGGTCATTTCTCCTGAAGCTAAGATTTTTGATGAAAAAGCCGATACCATTGTGTTTAATGCAAAAAAAACAGATTGGCAAGGACATATTAAACATATTGAACTTGAAAATTATGGACTGTATTTACCACAAAGTATCCTTTATCAATTGTACCTGATGGATGTACAGTCCATTATCATTGAAGGGGGAGCGAAGACTTTACAAACATTTATTGACGCTGGTCTTTGGGATGAAGCGCGTGTGTTTCAATCGGAGAAGGAATTGCATCGTGGTGTTTCCGCCCCAAAGTTGAATGGACGGATTTTGGAAAAACGGATGATTTCCAGTGATTTGCTGATGGTTTATGTGAAATAGTGCAGATAAAATTGTATATTTAAGAAATTATAAATCATAGCCGGTTAGCTTAATTTCTTAGTATACAATTATGGTGATGACAGAAAACTTAATGCAGTTTATCTGGAAACTACGGCTATTCAATACAATAGGATTGCGGTCCACGGACGGAGAGCCGTTGATTTTGATGAACTTTGGTCAGCATAACCTGAATGCAGGACCTGATTTTTTAATGTCTCATATCTTACTCGGAGACAAAGAATGGTATGGAAATATTGAGCTCCATATTCGTTCATCGGATTGGGATCGGCATCATCATCGGGATGATGCAGCTTATAATAATGTTATACTTCATGTTGTCTGGGTAAATGATAAAGTCATATACCGCAATGATGGGACTGTTATCCCAACGATGTTGCTTTCGGCGTACGTAAATCAGCATTTGCTCGATCAGTATTCGACAATGATGAATACGACAAACTGGATTCCTTGTCAGTCGCAGCTAAGTTCAGTTGATGTACTAAAGAAGACAATGTGGTTGGGTGCATTATCTTATGAGCGCCTGGAGATGAAAGTCCAGACGATCTTTAGTCTATTGGCTGATAATGACAATGATTGGGAAAAAGTATTTTGGATCTGGATGTGTAGGTGTATGGGACTGAAAGTGAATGCAGAGGCATTTCATGAACTCGGAGAAAAACTTCCTATATCGTTATTGAAAAAATATCGTTCGGATACCTTGAAGATCGAAGCAATTTTTTTTGGAGCAGCTGGTTTCTTGTCCGGTAAAGAGGAGGATGAACATGTTAAGTTGCTCTATAATGAATTTGTTTATCAACAGCTTGCTCATGGCATTGAGGTCATGAGCGGTGTGTGGAAAAAGCTGCGAATGCGACCTTATAATTTTCCTGAACTTCGGATAGCGCAGTTGGTAGCCTTATTTACAGATAAGTCATTAAGTTTTTCAATGATTTTGGATCTGGAAAATTTAGAGGATGCACGTTCATTATTTCGTATTGAACAGTTAAGCGAGTACTGGAAATCTCGTGTTTTGCCTAAAGGTAAGGGGCGTATGGCGCATTCTGGAAGAATAGGGAAAGATACCATTGATATTCTCATTGTTAATGTTGTGGTGCTATTTCTTTTTGCTTATGGCAAATATTATGGGATAGAGCGGTATATTGACAAGGCTATTGATTTTTTGGAAATGCTTCCTGTTGAGAAAAATGCGATCATAAAACGGTTTGGAGAATTTGACTGGCATGCCGAAAACGCAGCCCAAAGTCAGGCGATATTGCAATTGAAGAACATGTACTGCGATAAGAGACAGTGCCTTCATTGTCGGATTGGTGCCGAAATTTTGCGAAGTGGTTAATTCGCGAGTATTTCGGCGATTTCCTTATATCCTTTTTCCAAAGCGAAGTCCGCTGGACTGAATCCTGCGAGATTGAAGATTTTTGTATCGGCACCAAATTCGAGCAAGACAACAATGAAGTCAATATTCCCGTGTTGGGCCGCAAAATGTAATGCAGTCTCACCTGTAGCCTGAATCGCATTGACATCGGCATCGGCTTCAATGAGCATTTTACCGATTTCCTCATTATTATTTGAAGCTGCAATATGTAGGGGGGAGCAGAGTTGTTCGTTTCTGCTGGCTATATTAGGATTTACCTTTTTGGACAACAATAGACGAACAATGTCAACTCTGTTGAAATAGGTTGCCAGTAACAAAGGTGTAAAACCATGGGAAGACCACTCATTGACAACCGATGGAGCCTGTTGGATAATCGCCTCCACGTATGCTGTTAATCCCGCTGCACAGGCCTCGTGGATGGTCATTGTTTTGGTATGTTGAAGAAGTATCCGGATAATTTGCGGTTTATTGTAGTAACATGCCAATAACAACGGTGAAATTCCATGACTGGTCGTCTCTTGTAATAATTCAGGGTTTCCAATCAATAGCAGGTCGATGTCGTGACTTTTGCCTTCTTCAATATATTGTTCTAAAACAGAAAGGTTCATTTTCAAATCTAATTGCATAACTCTCCTACTAAAATAGGTTTTATTAATGAAAATAACTGTTTGAGTAGCGAATTTATTTGCGAAATCAGGCTGTCATAAAATCCTAAAAAATTGCAAGGGATATAAATCGGGACAATAATTTGGATGGGATAAGGGCTAAAAAAGGTATTTTGTTAAAATTTATATACACAAATGTGTAGTAATTCATATAATATTTTTGAAAATTAAAAAGTAGATGTACTTTTGTTAAGCCCCTCCCAAGGGCATGTTTTTCATAGGTAGATGTAGGGTCGGGTGTTTCTCACTTCGACCCTTTTTTTATAGCTTTGTTTTTATATTTAAAAGAAATGTCCAAAAGAAAGATTGTTGTTGCTATTACGGGAGCGAGTGGCTCTATATATGCGAAGTTACTGCTGGAAAAATTGAATTCACTAAAATCTCAGCTAACTGAGGTGGGTATTGTGATGTCAAATAATGCGAAGGATGTATGGCGGGCTGAATTGGGGGATGAGAGTTACCAGGACGTACCTTTCAAATTCTACGATAAAAATGACTTTTTTGCCCCTTTTGCATCGGGTTCGGCGCGTTTTGATACCATGATTGTCTGCCCCTGTTCTATGGGAACCTTGTCCAGGATAGCCTATGGGATTTCTTCAGATCTTACTACCCGTGCGGCGGACGTTATGTTAAAGGAACGAAGGAAGCTTATTTTAGTTACACGTGAGACACCATTAAGTATTATTCATATTCAGAATATGAAACTGGTTACGGAAGCAGGTGGAATCATTTGTCCGGCTTCTCCGTCTTTCTATAGCTTACCAAAAACTTTGGAGGAGTTGGCTGAGACTGTGGTCGATCGGATTTTGAGTTTAGCCGGATTCGATTTTAAGCATTATCAATGGGGAGAAAATTCCTAATGAATGTTCACTGAAATCTATTTTTAGTGTTCTATAATAAAATTGTATTTTGTAACTTTGTTTCTCGAAATGAAGCAATCAAAAGCATCACGCGAAAAATCTGTTTATGGCTATACAATTTATAGTGATAAATTCGTTTTTTGTTTGTTGCTAGAGAACACGCTACATGCTTCAACAGACAATTTGTATCCTATTAATTTCAATCACATTCATATATGAAAAGCTTATTGATTACTTCTGTTAAAGTAATTTTACCGGGTAACGAATACCATCAGCAGACTGTTGATGTACTTATCGAAAAGGGGAAGATTGCACAGATTGGAAATACCATCAAAGTAGCTGATAAAAACGTAGAGACCATCGATGGAACAGGTAAGATTTTATCGCCTGGATTTTTCGATTTACATGCCAATTTTGGGGAACCGGGTTTAGAGACCAAAGAAGATATCCGGACGGGAACGGCTGCTGCCGCTGCCGGCGGTTTCACTGCCGTGGCCGTAATGCCCAATACCGAGCCTGCTATCCAAAGCCGGTCCGAAGTGGCACTCGTGGTCAATGCCGCAAAGGGAAATATTGTCGATATACATCCCATTGGCGCAATTAGTAAGAAGCGTGAAGGTAAGGAAATGGCCGAACTCTATGATATGAAACAGAATGGTGCTGTTGCTTTCAGTGATGGAAATAGGGGCGTGCAACAAGCTGGACTGATGAGTAGAGCTTTGTTGTATGCAAAAGGATTTGAAGGACTGATTTTTTCGCATGCCGAAGATGAGTCCATGGCGGGTGGCAATAAAATGAATGAGGGGGCAATGAGCACTTATTTGGGAATGAAAGGAATTCCTAATCTTGCAGAATCTTTGATGGTCTCCCGTGATCTATATCTCGCGGAATATACGGAAGCGCCGATTCACTTTGCGTCGATCAGTACGCCCGAAGCCGTAGATCTAATTAAAAAAGCGAAAGCTAAAGGCCTTCGGGTTACTTGTGACGTGGCAGCACATCAATTGGTATTTACAGATGAGGATATCATTGGTTTTGACAGTAACTATAAAGTGAGCCCGCCATTGCGAACCAAAGCTGATGCGAAAGCGCTGATAAAAGGTTTAAAGGATGGTGTCATAGACGCAGTGGTTTCACAGCATACTCCACAGGAAATAGAATTTAAAAATGTGGAATTTCATATTGCAAAAAATGGTATTATAGGATTGCAAACTGTATTACCTTTGTTAATTCGTGCCGGATTAAACGAGGAGCAAATTGTACACAGCCTAGCTGTTAGACCAAGACAAATTCTTGGCCTAGCTGTCCCGCAAATTAAAGCAGGGGCTATGGCTAACCTTGTGTTGTTTGACCCTGCGAAATCCTGGAATTTCGATGAAAAGACAAATAAATCCAAATCAAAAAATTCCCCATTATTCGGACAGACATTAAAAGGGGCTGTCGAATTGGTCATCAATAATAATCAAATCATTAAAAACGATTAAACCATGGAAGCAAACATAAAAGCTGCTGTTGAAGCAGGTATTTTAAATTATGGAAAAGTTGACGGGATTGAAACGGCCCCAGAATTTCTGACGAAAATCATTCAAGTATTCAATACTGAAGCTACCTATCTGGAGAAATTGGAACTTTTGGATCAGTCTTTTGACGATTATCCTTTGTTTGATGAACTTCGTGAAGTCTATGTTGACTTACTATTGATGAATTTCTTTTCTAATGATGTGCTCAAGCTGGAAGATGACTACCTGGATTCTGAAGAATGGGAAGCTATTGAAGACGAGACCATAGATCGTGGAACTGAATTATTGAATATTTTTCTATATTTAGGTGAATGTAAAGATGACGAGATTGAACCCGAACTGGATGATTTCTTAAAAGAGTTTTTATTGGTTGATGAAGATGAGTTTCAGGATGAACATGAAATCTATGAGGATATCATTGCAAATCAGATTCTAGTGGATAGCCCGTATGCCGAAATAGCCAAAGTCGCTAAGGGAGTTAATCCTCGAAGTGAGGTATATGAACTGTTCTATCCCATAATGAGTTTCTTTAGTGAGTTAAAACCAAATGATCAACAATTTGAAGAATACGCTGCGGTATCGAACAATAAAGCATTTGATTTGGCTCTTTATAAGGTTCTTAGCACTTATTATAATAAATAATTATGACAGATTCAATTAACCCCAGCAATGCCGGATTTGACGCGGTAATTGACAAGAAAAAGAGTATTATCTATGGCGTCGTTCTGGGCGTGATTTCTTTTGTTCTTGGACTGATCGTCTTGTTCGTTGTTAAGGATCTGACTTCCTTCTGGGGAGTTATGTCTATGTCATTTATCGTCAATACGGGTATATTTGTTATTATATCTGCATTGTTTTCCTTTTCTCTTAGAAAAGCCAATGGAGGTTATTGGAGTTTTTCCATTGCACTCAAATCCATTTTTATGATGTTGGCTATTTCGACTATTATTTCAACAATCGGAACACAGGTTTATGTTAATTTTGTCAATCCTACGCTGCAGGAACAGGTTGTGACGCACACCATTAATGTAACCATTGAGTATATGGAAAAAAATAATGTTCCCGATGAAATCATTGATTCGAAAATTGCCGAATTGGAAAAGCAGGTGGATGAGATCGGAAAAATAACCTTGGGTCAGATCTTTAAAGGCTTGGCCATTACATTGTTGTTTCAATTTGTTTTTGCATTGCTATTGTCTGCGCTTTCAAAAAGAGAAAAACCAGTATTCGCTCAGCCTGTCAAGTAGATTTTTATAAAATAAAATATAGTGCATAAGGTATTGCTGAGAAAAGTAATACCTTTGTTTGTATTAAAATAGTACATTTTTAGCATGATTAACATTCACATGGATATTTCTGTTGTTGTTCCATTATTTAATGAAGAAGAATCTTTGCCCGAATTGACGGCCTGGATTGACCGGGTTATGACGGCTAATCACTTCTCTTACGAAATTATTTTGGTCGATGATGGGAGCAAGGATAATTCCTGGAAGATCATTGAAGAATTGAAAGTACAAAATGGCAATATTTCAGCCATTAAATTCAGACGTAACTATGGTAAATCCGCTGCTTTAAATGTTGGATTTGCAGCAGCCCAGGGCGATGTGGTCATCACCATGGATGCGGACTTGCAGGATAGCCCCGATGAAATTCCGGAGTTATACGACCGAATTATGAATAAGGGAGCCGATCTGGTCTCGGGTTGGAAACAAAAGCGGTATGATCCATTGACAAAGACAATTCCGACCAAACTATTCAATGGGGTGACCAGATCAATGTCAGGTATTCATAATCTACATGATTTCAACTGCGGTCTCAAAGCTTATAAGAAAGAAGTAGTTAAGAATATCGAAGTTTACGGCGAAATGCACCGCTATATTCCCGTTATTGCAAAATGGGCAGGATTTACGAATATTCAGGAACAAATTGTTCAACATTATCCACGTAAATACGGTACAACAAAATTTGGACCGGGACGCTTTGTTAAAGGTTTTTTAGACTTGCTGTCGATATTCTTTGTCGGAAAATTTGCCAAACGGCCGATGCATTTTTTTGGCGTTATGGGGGTTATAAGTTTCCTCGCAGGTTTATTTATTTCAATCTATTTGATTTGCCACAAATTGATGAGTATAGCTAGTGGTACACCCTTTAGGGATATAACCGATCAGCCATTATTTTTCTTTGCGCTGACGGCGATCATTTTAGGTACCCAATTGTTTTTGACAGGATTTTTGGCCGAGCTGGTTTCGAGAAGTAGTTCGGACCGGAATGAGTATCAAATCGAAAAAGTCATTTAATTCCTATGCGCATTGTGATTCTGGGGTCCGCATACCCTTTAAGGGGAGGAGGGATCGCTTCTTTTAACGAACGACTGGCATCCCACTTTCAAGAATTGGGGCATGAGGTGGATATTTACTCATTCACTTTACAATATCCCAACTTTCTGTTTCCGGGCAAATCCCAATTCTCCGATGAACCGGCGCCACCCGATCTGAATATTAAAACGAAAGTTAATTCGATCAACCCTTTGAACTGGTTTAGGATAGGAAGGGAACTCCGGCAGGCTCGATATGATCTACTTATCGTCCGTTTTTGGATGCCGTTTTTTGGTCCCTGCTTAGGTACAATTCAACGACAGGTGCGAAAAAATAAATACACCAAGATCGTCTGTATTGCGGATAACATTATTCCGCATGAACAGCGTTTTGGAGATAAATTTCTGATCCGCTATTTTTTGAAATCTGTGGATGCCTGTGTCACCATGAGCAAAAGTGTACTCGCTGACTTAAAGATGTTTAGTCCACAGATGCCAGCTGTTTATACACCTCATCCTTTATATGATAATTATGGTCTTCACATGAGTAAAGCTGAGTCCCGCAAGTTGCTCAATATTCAACAGGAGGATCGTGTTATTCTATTTTTTGGGTTTATTCGACAATATAAGGGCCTGGATCTATTACTGGAAGCCTTAGCGGACGCCCGGGTTCGGGAACTAAATATCAAATTGCTATTGGCCGGGGAGTTTTACGGAGACCCAACACCTTATATGGCACTTATCCAAAAATATCATTTGGAGGATGTGATTTACATGCATACTGATTTTATTCCCAATCAGGAGGTTGGCCGGTATTTCTCGGCTGCTGATTGTGTTGTGTTGCCTTATCGAACTGCAACACAAAGTGGAATTACGCAGGTTGCTTATCACTTTGATTTACCCATGATCGTGAGCAATGTAGGCGGTTTGCCCGAACTGGTACAAGACGGCAGCGTAGGTTATGTCGTTGAACCCAATGTGGGCAGTATCGTTAATGGAATCGTATCTTTCTATCGTCACGATAAGGAAGCTCAATTCCGCACAAACATTCTAGACGAAAAGAAAAAATATAGCTGGGACACCTTTGGAAATGAGCTTCTTAAACTAGTCGATTGATACCCGGAAATAACGAAAATATCCCGTGCTATTGCTGTTTTTGAAATCGCATTTTAAACACCTGAAAAATGTGTGTAAGTGAATTTATTTGTATATAAAGGCAAATTTATCTAAGTTTGGAATACTGAGAAAAAAACTAAAAAGAAGGAGAGATTTTGTTGCCGTTTACACAGAGTAGTTTAACAAAGATAGAGGAGTTTTTTAAAGAACAGGGCTTTAAAGTAAGGTATGAAAAAGGTTCATTCCGCACCGGGGCCTGCATGTTGCAGGCAACAAAGGTTGTAGTCGTGAATAAGTTTTCCAATCTGGAGATAAAAATCCAGTCCTTATGGAATATTTTATTGGAAGTGGAAATTGATTCAGAGGTTATTTCTGAAAAACTTTTCCCGATTTATGAAGAGGTATTGAAATCAAAGACAATAGTTTGAGAATAACATTTTTAGGAACCGGAACATCACAAGGGGTACCCGTTATTGCGTGCCAATGTCAGGTCTGTCAATCTCAGGACAAACATGATAAGCGATTACGTTCTTCTATTCTTATTGAATATAATGATCATACGCTTGTGGTCGATACCGGTCCTGATTTTCGCTATCAGATGTTGCGTGAAAAAGTACTGCATCTGGATGCCGTATTGATGACACATCCGCACAAAGATCATATAGCCGGGTTGGATGATGTACGGGCGTTTAATTATCAGCAGCATTCTTCCATTGCTATTTATGGGACAGCGGCACTTCATGAAGCCTTAAAACGTGAATTTTACTACGCCTTTACAGAAATTAAATATCCCGGAGCTCCGCGATTGGATTTAGAAGAAATAAAAGCAGGGGAGCCATTATTTCTATTTGGAAAAGAGATTATGCCGCTCGAGGTATTGCATTATAAAATGCCTGTGCTTGGATTTAGGATAGATGATTTTGCCTACATTACCGATGCGAAATTTATCTCCGAAGAATCCAGGAAGTTACTGAAAGGTGTAAAAATTTTGGTCGTCAATGCACTGCAAAAAGAATCCCATATTTCCCATCTAACCCTGCAGGAGGCGATAACATTTGCAGAGGATATTAATGCTGATAAGACCTATTTTACACATATTGGGCATCGGATGGGGTTACATGCGGAGGTGTCCGAAGAACTACCGCCCAATATTTACCTCGCTTACGATCGATTGCAGATCAATCTTGACGAATCCATTTAATATAAAACTTTAGTGCATTTCTTGTTGTTATACCTATATAAAACAGAATAAGGTATTAAATTATAAAGAAATGGGAAACTTATTGTACATCATCGCCGTTATTTTAGTGATCATCTGGGCGATCAGTTTTTTTGGAGGTTATGCAGCCGGAAACAACATTATCCACATCCTTTTGGTCATTGCCATTATTGTCGTGCTGTTGCGCGTCATTCGGGGTAACGCATAATCAATTCACTATTTAATCAGGTTCAAATAAAACTGGGCAATTTGTAGATCTTGTGGATAGGTGATTTTAATATTTTTAGCATCGCCTTCAACAATAGCAATGCGATTGCCCAGTTTTTCGACCACTGAGGCATCATCTGTAAACAGAGGATCCTCTTTTTGGCAGTAGGCTCGTGTTAGCAAGTCAGCATGGAATACCTGAGGGGTCTGTACCAACCAAACCTGATTTCGATCGATGGCATTATTTGATGTACTGTTGCCGGTCCGGACCGATTCAATACTCTTTTGCGCTAGGACAATGGCTTGATGTTCGTATGCCCCCTGGAATGCCCGAGCAATTAAAGAACTAGAGACAATGGGACGGGCACCGTCATGGACGGCAATATAATCATTTGTTCCTAATTCAAAATTTTTCTGGATATATGCAAGGCCATTTTTTACACTTGCGAAACGAGTATCACCGCCAAAAGCCAAATGAACTGGCGTGCGATAATGCTGTTTTAGACATAAATCTGTCCAGAATTGCTCCATTTCTTTGCTGATGACCAAGATAATCTCGGAAATCGCTGATGACTGATGAAAATGATCGATGGTATGCATAATCACCGGTACACCGTTTAAATCAAGAAACTGTTTCGGTAAGTCGCTGTTCATACGACTTCCGGTTCCGGCGGCGACGATAATGACAAAGTTCATAGACAGATATGGCGTGTTTTTATTTAAAAAAACGTGGATAGTTTACAAGCTACCCACGTTTCAAGCTATTTTTTAATCTATTCTGTTTAGATGATCAACATCGCATCCCCGTAGCTGTAGAATCTGTATTTTTCTTTTACAGCAACCTCATAGGCATTCATTACATTCTCATATCCCGCGAATGCTGCGATCATTACCAATAACGTAGATTCCGGTGTATGGAAATTGGTAATCATTGAATTTGCAATGCTGAAATCATAAGGAGGGTAGATGAACTTACTTGTCCAATCTGAAGCAGCCTTTAAGTGATGATCTGCGGACACAGAGGATTCAATCGCACGCATGGATGTGGTTCCAACAGCACATACGCGACGTTTATTGTCAATTGCCTTGTTCACTACTTTTGCAGCTTCATCTGTAATAATGAATTGCTCCGAATCCATTTTATGTTTAGTCAAATCTTCCACTTCGACAGTACGGAAGGTGCCAAGACCCACATGTAATGTAACTTCGGCGAAATCCACACCTTTAAGTTCCAAACGCTTCATTAATTCACGGGAAAAGTGAAGACCGGCTGTAGGTGCTGCAACAGCGCCTTCATTTTTGGCATAAATAGTTTGGTAACGGAATTTGTCCTCTGGAGTTGCTTTACGTTTGATATATTTAGGAAGTGGCGTTTCACCCAAAATCTCAATGTTGCGACGGAATTCTTCGTCGGTACCCTCGAATAGGAATCTGATTGTACGTCCACGTGAAGTCGTATTGTCAACAACCTCGGCGACCAATAGGTCATCATCACCGAAATATAATTTGTTGCCAACACGGATTTTACGTGCGGGATCAACCAATACATCCCAAAGACGAAGCTCGTTGTTCAATTCGCGTAACAAGAAAACTTCAATCGTAGCTCCAGTTTTTTCTTTATTACCATATAGGCGCGCTGGAAAAACTTTTGTATTGTTTAATATCATGACGTCTTTATCGTCAAAATAGTCCAATACATCTTTGAAAATTTTGTGTTCAATTTTACCAGTATCCCGATGTAAGACCATCAAACGCGATTCGTCACGATTTTCAGAAGGTTCAGAAGCAAGTAGTGATTCTGGTAAGTTGAATTTAAATTGAGATAACTTCATCTTTAATGATATATATATTAATGTCTGCCTTTCAGTGCATTACAGTGCACTAAATACTAGGTTGCAAAAAGCATACAAAGTTATAACTTTTTTGGGTATCAAAAGGCCTTATTTCTAATTTATACATATATTTTTATTGATTTTGACATTAAATCAAAACTATATTGTATTTTAGAATGCAATTATGTTATTCCTTCGATTAATATTGGAAAGTTGTCAGTTTGCGTTTTCGGCATTAAAGGACAATCGTACACGTACCTTGCTTTCCTTGCTGGGCGTGACCATCGGTATTTTTACCATTATAGGTGTGTTTTCAGCGGTAGATACCTTACGAAATAATATTGAGGAATCTGTCAAGAAGATCGGCAGTAAGACGCTTTATATCGAAAAATGGCCCTGGGATGGCGGTCCCAATTATCCTTGGTGGAAATATTTGAATAGGCCCGAACCTACCTATAATAATTACCAGGATTTAAGAAGTCGTATGACCACGGCCGAGTATATGGCGTATATGATCAATATCGGCAATACGACGATTAAATATAAGAATAATTCGGCCCAAGGCTCTTCCGTAAATGCTGCTACCTATGAAAATCTATATATCCAAAACTTAAATATTGTTGACGGTCGATACTTTGCCGAAAGTGAATCCAGAAGTGGCGCTCTTGTAACGGTATTAGGAGCCAACATCGCAGAGGGTCTTTTTCCAAATGAGGAGCCCGTAGGGAAGTATATCAGTATGTTGGGCAGAAAGATTCAGGTTATCGGCGTGTTAAAAAAAGAAGGTAACGGTGTATTGATCAATACATCGCCTGATGATACGGCTTTTATTCCTTTTGAATTGGCCCGCAATCTCGTCAATTATGATAATTTCTCGCCGAGTATAGCCATGGTGATCAAGTCGAATTATACCTTGGGGGAGGCGGAAAGTGAAGCAAAAACATTGATGCGTTCGATCCGTCGCATTGCCCCGCAACGTGAAGAAAACTTTTCCATTAACCAGACAACGATGATTACGGGCGCTTTGGATCAGCTTTTTGGTATCATCAATCTTGCTGGTTTTTCCATTGGTATTTTTTCTATTTTAGTTGGTGGTTTTGGTATCGCGAATATCATGTTTGTCAGCGTCAAGGAACGAACACATATTATTGGAATCCAAAAAGCATTAGGCGCTAAAAACTTCTTCATCTTATCGCAGTTTCTCATTGAGTCTATCGTGCTTTGTTTACTAGGGGGCGGGATAGGTCTTGTCGTTGTCTATTTTCTGGCTTTTATCGTTCAATTGGCGACTGGCGTGGCCATTGTTGTCAGCTTAAAGATGGTTATTCTTACGGTTTCTCTTTCGACCTTTATTGGCCTAATATCAGGGATAGTTCCGGCTTTAATGGCCTCGCGGTTGGATCCTGTCGAAGCAATTCGTAGTAAATAAACTTGTCATGGAAAAAAAAGTCCAAATTTCGATATTGAATGGATTTTGGCTTTTGATTTTTGCTTACAGCTGTACGCTGATGGCGGAAATTACTTGGCGCTACCACAGTTTTGCATTAGATGCAAATTTTCTCATGATAAAACAAACTGAAATTGAGGAGCTTTGGTGGTACAAGTATGCTTTTTACACCCATGTCTGCACCGCAATCCTTGCTTTGCCCGCTGGTTTTACCCAATTTAATTTAGGCTTACTGAAGAAACGCCCCCGACTACACCGGACGATCGGCTACATGTATGTCGTCAGTATTTTGGGATTTGCAGCACCTTCTGGTGCTTTGATTGGCTCTGTCGCCAACGGCGGGGTATTTGCAATCATTTCGTTTGAGTTGCTCGCACTGGGATGGTTCTATTTTACATGGCAGGCAGTGCGTCTGGCAGTTCAGAGAAAAATTAATCTTCACCGTGATTTTATGCTGCGGAGCTTTGCCCTGACCTGTTCAGCACTTACATTACGCTTTTGGAAGGTGATTTTGGTCTATCTCTTTCATCCCAATCCGATGGATCTTTATCAGATTATCGCCTGGTTGGGCTGGGTTCCTAATTTATTACTTGTAGAGTTTATTATTTATCGAAAAAATCATAATTTACAAAACCATTATGGTCTACCCGACTTATAAATGGCATGAACTCATTTATTTAATAAAACAAATTATAATAAAATGAAAAGGAATATTTATTTATTGTTAGCGCTTTCTGCCCTGATCGGTTGTAAGGATAGAACAAATAAGAAGGCCCTTGAGCCTAAAGCAAAAGATTCCGTTGTTCTCGAGCGTGAAGCGCATCAGGAGCTTTATGGCAATTGGGTGGGCGATTTTGTGATCGATGAAAATTTACTTGAAGATGGAGAGGGCCTTCCAACGACAGATTATAATCCAAAAATAAACCTGACCATAAAAAAAATTACCGATAAAGGGAATGTTTTTGGTCAGAATGTGGTCAAAGGGAACCTACGTTCGCTGACGGGGAAACTTGAGGGCGAGGGGAATGCCATGCAGCTACTGTTAGATGAACCTGGGGATAAAAAATCAGATGGTCGTTTTGAAATAAAACTGAGGGATGATACATTGATCGGTAACTGGGTTGCCTATGACCAGAGCGTAAAAATTAAAAAAAGAAATTTCAAATTATTAAAGAAACAGTTTGCCTATAATCCCAATTTGATGTTAAATAATCAAGATGAGGAATATGGAACTTTGGTCGATTGGATCAATTCGAAAAAGAAAGAAGCGACAGATCAAGACGGTGATTCGACTTATACCTATGTGATGGAATATTATCGGTCTGCATCCCCGGCAGTATTCAGTATAAATGCCTCTAAACAAAAATTGGCAGAGAAAGACTTGAAAAACTTAAAAAAATTAGATCTGGAGATTATCCGAAATACGATTTTCGCACGTCATGGTTATGCATTTACTAAACCTTCTATTCGTCAGTTCTTTGATCCGGTAGATTGGTACGTGCCGGTTTCGAAAGATGTAAGTGCGGAACTGAGTCCGTTGGAAAAAGATAATATTGCTCTTCTCACGAGATTTGAGAAGTATGCGACCGATAATTATGATACGTTCGGAAGGTAATTTTCCTATGGATTTTATGTCTGATTCAGAAGCGTAAAAAAGCGGTCGTAAAAGGTGCGGCCGCTTTTTTTTATTTTTTCAATTCCACAAGATTATACCTGTTCGTTGCGGATGGAAACAGCATTTTTATGTGCTTGTAGTCCTTCGAGCTCGGCAAGTATCTCGACCGTAGATCCGATTTGTTGAAGTCCGGTCTCATTGATATGCTGAAATGTTATTTTTTTTACAAAAGAATCCACGGAAACACCGGAATAGGATCGCGCGTACCCGGATGTCGGCAATGTATGGTTCGTGCCTGATGCGTAGTCGCCGGCACTTTCTGGGGTAAGGTGTCCTAAGAAGACCGAGCCTGCATTACTGATATGACGTGTCAGGGATTCCCATTGATCCGTTTCAAGGATAAGGTGCTCCGGAGCGTATTCATTTGAAAACTGAATGGCCTCCTGGAGGTTGCCAACCGTGACAGCATAGGAGTTTTCAATTGCTCTTGAGGCAAGTTCCTTGCGTGGCAAAACCGTTAATTGTGTCTCGAGTTGCGTATTAACGGCATCTACTATAGCCGTGGAAGTCGCAACTAATACGGCCTGACTGTCTGCTCCGTGCTCTGCCTGTGCGAGGAGGTCCGCCGCTACGAATGCGGGGTTGGCGGATTCGTCAGCGATGACAAGTACCTCAGATGGGCCGGCAGGCATATCTATACTAACATTCGTTAATCCTTGTATGATTGACTTTGCCTTGGTGACAAACTGATTGCCAGGGCCAAAGATTTTGTCGACTTTCGGAATAGATTGCGTACCGAACGCCATGGCTGCCACTGCCTGCGCGCCACCAACAAGGTAGATCCGCTTAATATTGAGTAATTTCAAACAATAAGCGACAAATCCATTAATCTTTCCATTGGATTGTGGCGGTGAACAAACTACGATTTCCTTACATCCCGCGATGCGAGCCGGGATACCCAGCATCAATAATGTGCTCGGCAATACTGCAGAACCTCCGGGGATATACAGGCCTACTTTTTCAATCGGACGTATTTCCCGCCAGCATTTTACGCCCGGCATTGTCTCGACCGTGCGTTCTCTTTTAAGCTGCGTGCTATGGAATCGGTGGATATTCTGGAATGCGATTTCCAAAGCGCGCTGTTGGTCGCGCTGTATGGTTGCCGCTAGGTCATCTATGTCATCCGCATCCAAAAAGAGTTTGTCAAGCTGTACTTTATCAAATTTTTCGGCATACTCAAGAAGTACAGTGTCACCTTGTATGCGTACCTGTTGAATAATATCCTGGACGACATCCTGAATTGCGTTGTTCGGGTCTGTATTCCGGGCAACCAGCTGTTGTCGTTCCTCTTCTTTTAAAGATTGGTAATCATATTTTTTTAACATGGTCGTCAGAATCGGTCAAGTTTAAAGAATGATTTTTTCGATTGGCATCACAACAATACCCTGCGCACCCTCAGCTTTTAATTTGTTGATTTTATCCCAAAAATCGTCCTCCGTAATAACGGTGTGTACGGCTACCCAGCCTTCTTCAGCCAATGGAACTACAGTTGGACTTTTTACACCATGTAATAGTGAAGTGATTGCGGGTAGGTTTTTCTTCTCTACATTCAAAACCACATATTTGGTCTCCTTGGCAAGCAGAACTGATTCGATGCGTTGAACTAATTCGGCCAGGATTGCGTTTCCTTCGAGTCCTTTTCGTCCAACCAAAATTGCTTCCGAATTTTTGACATCTGCAAAAGGTTTTAAACCATTGCTTTTCAATGTTCCACCTGTGGAAACAATATCACATATTGCGTCGCTAAGCCCCAGACCGGGTGAAATTTCAACAGATCCGGATATCAATCGTATATCTGCGTTGATTTTGTAATCGTCAAGAAAATTTTTAAGAATATTAGGGTAAGAGGTTGCGATTGCTTTGCCGTTAAGGTCTTTGATGTCCTGAATGGAACTATCTTTCGGTATCGCTAGTTTTAAGGTGCACTTTCCGAAGCCAAGGCGTTTAATATATTCTACTTTTGATTCGGTTTCATCGATGATATTTTCACCTACAATACCAAGATCAGCTATTCCTTGTTCGACATAACCCGGAATATCATCATCTCTGAGAAATAATATTTCCAGGGGGAAGTTGCCCACAGTAGTAATTAAGGAGCTTTTGTAGTTTTCGAAATCTAAACCACAGTTTTTCAGTAATTGAACAGATTTTTCGTTTAACCTACCCGATTTTTGGATAGCAATTTTAAGATTTTTCAACGCTTTATAAATGTTAGCAGTAAATTATTAATAATAAGAAATCAAACAAGAGGGAAGGTATTCTACGTAAGAACACATTAAATTAACATATCGCCACAATGGCGATGATGCAAATGAAAATGATGTACGTAGGTATAGACCATGTTTGTATTAATAACTGATAGCAAATGTATAGTAAATTAATGGGAAATACAAAAATATCATTTTAAAAAGTTTAAGGATCCAGGCTGTGGCGGTTTAAATCGCTAAAATTTCTGCCTGTTTTCTATAAAGTTTGAAACATAGACTGACAACTCTTAGAAAATTCCTTATTTTTAACAAATGAAGTCTTTTTAAGTTTCCATTGCCTATAGGCCGAGCTGGGTAAGGAACCGCAAGCATCAGCGATATGATGACTTCAATAGTTATAGTGCCATGCATAGTTTTACTGTGTTAAATGAAGTAAAGTATAATAAAGAATCTGTATAGATGAAAAGAATAGCATTTATTTTAGTAAGCTGGATGACCTGTCTGTCTGGTTTTACGCTGGCTCAGGAAAGGCCAGCTTCTACATTAGATATCCGTATTTTGGAGTCTATTGCCGAAACAAGAACCGAGCCCCAGACACAAACTTTTAAGGTGCTTTCTGATATCAATAACTATGTGCAGGTGGCTGTACCCGTAGGCCTATTAGTTGCAGGAGCTGTTAATAATGACAAAGCAATGCGTCAAAATGCACTTTACGTAGCGAGTAGTACCGCTGTAACGGCATTAGTTAATGTGGGAATAAAACATTTGATCAAACGGAGCCGGCCATTTAAAAAATATCCAAACTTTATATCCGTTCGCACAGCCAGCGGCTATTCTTTCCCTTCCGGGCACACCTCATCAGCATTTGCGACAGCTTCCGCATTATCCCGTGCCTATTCAAAATGGTATGTTGTTGCTCCTTCATTACTCTGGGCTTCTAGTGTTGGCTATTCCAGAATGTATTTGGGTGTGCATTATCCTACAGATGTACTGGCTGGTGCGGTGTTGGGAGCAGGCTCTGCTTTTGCATTGGATGGATTAAGAAAATAAAATAGAAATTTGTTTAAACGAATAATTGATGCAAGTTATTAGAATATTGGTGGTGGGCTGTGGTAATATGGGTGCTTCTCATGCCAAGGCTTATCATGATCTAGAAGGATTTGAGATCGTTGGTCTGGTTGCTAGAGGTGATAGCAAAAATAAACTTAATGCGGAATTAGGTTCCGAATACCCTTTGTTTGAATCCTACGAGTCCGCATTGGAACAAACAAAACCTGATGCTGTCTGTATTGCGACCTATCCGGATACCCATAAGGACTACGCGATTAAGGCTTTCGAATCAGGCGCTCATGTTTTCATTGAGAAGCCCTTGGCGGAGGATGTAACCTCAGCCGAAGAAGTCGTGAATGCTGCCATAAAATATGGTAAAAAACTGGTGGTAGGATATATTCTGCGTTACCACCCCTCGTGGATTAAGTTTATCGAGGTCGCAAAGACTATGGGAAAACCTTTGGTCATGCGGATGAACCTCAATCAACAAAGCCATGGTTACATGTGGAATGTTCATCGCAATCTGATGTCAAGTCTGAGTCCAATTGTTGACTGTGGTGTTCACTACATTGATGTGATGTGTCAGATGGCAGGCGTTAAGCCGGTACGTGTTTCGGCGATAGGTGCCCGACTCACTGACGATATTCCGGCGTGGAACTATAATTATGGTCAGCTCCAGTTGCATTTTGAGGACGGGTCTGTCGGTTGGTATGAAGCCGGATGGGGCCCTATGGTGAGCCAAAATGCATTTTTTGTAAAAGACGTTTTCGGCCCCCGGGGATCGGTGTCCATTGTAGCAAACAAAGCTAGTGACGAAGGCAAATCGGATTCGGTCGCAGCGCATACGCAAACAGAAAGTTTAAGGGTGCATTATGCTGATTTAGATGAACGCAATGGATTTATCAAAGGAGATGAATGGATAAACTTGTCTGATGAACCAGATCATCAGGAATTGTGTAACAGGGAGCAACGCTTCTTTCAGCAGGCGATCTTAGCGGATCTTGACCTGTCTTCTTCCATGGAAGACGCCATCAATAGTTTACGCATCGCGCTCGCTTGCGATGAGGCTGTGAAAACCCAGCAAACGGTAATATTATAGTTTTCATTTCATTTAGGTGTATTTCTTTTTTTTTACCCCCTTTGCAAAAAATAGCGGAATAAAAAACAAATAAATAAAAAATATAAAGGAAGGATAGGCTTTTTGGTCTATCTTTTGTTATTTAGCTACATATTTATCAGTCTTATGCAGAATTTATTCAAAGTAGCGTTGTTGTTCGGCTTGTCCATTCCTATAGTACATGGACAGGATAAGCAATGGCAGATGGAGTTGGTGTTTAAAGGGGAGATTTCTCCTGAAAAATTTGAAAATGAGATTCCTGAATTTGCGAAAGAGTTTTATGAGCCTTTTCTAAAAGGAAAGATGGCTTATAAAAATGTTGAGATCTTAGCCGATGCCGATTATTCTTCTGCTGTGATTAATCAAAAGGAGCATGCTATTTTGAATAGAAAATTGGCAAAAACATATTCTTTTTCGGCAGGGGACGATATTGTCACGGCGGAATCTTATTACCCATCCTATAAAATTGTGAGCAATAGATTGAAAGAATCTGAAGGTCCCTATGTATGGATGCAAGATCTAGGTGAGATTGAAAATGTAGCTGGAGTGACCTGTAAAAAAGCAAAATTATTTATCAAAAATCAGGCAGATTCGGCTGAAGCCACCGTTTGGTATTCGGAAGCGGTACCTACCTATTATATGACCGCTTTTTCGTTTGTCAATGATCTTCCGGGCGCGGTGCTAAAATTGTCGTTAGGTGCAAATG
This sequence comes from Sphingobacterium sp. DR205, assembly GCF_011064245.1. Classification (NCBI taxonomy): domain Bacteria; kingdom Pseudomonadati; phylum Bacteroidota; class Sphingobacteriia; order Sphingobacteriales; family Sphingobacteriaceae; genus Sphingobacterium; species Sphingobacterium sp. DR205. The sequence continues at coordinate 2,339,534 of NZ_CP049333.1, forward strand.
CTGATTTGGGTTTCGAGACAATAAAAGTGGCTAGCGTGTCCGGTACAAAAGATTTCCGATTGCCTCAGGATATTAAAGTTGTTGATATTTCAGGTGATGGTCCTGTGGAGGGTGGCGACGATGTGAGTTTATTTGAAGATACTTTTCCTTTGGATAGATCGCTTAAATGGGTTATGGTGAAAGACAAGGAAACGAATGATGAATATTATGGGATAAAGAGCACAACGGGACAGGAAGTGCTATCCTGTTCACTTTTTTCCTTAGCTTATTTTAATGATCAGACTGCCATCGTTTCAGATAAGGATAATTACTTCTGGCTACTGGATAAAAAGGGGAATAAAGTGAACAAAACAGGGTTTGACTGGCTTACTCCGGCAACAGAAAGATTGGCTATTTTTCAGAAAGATGGAAATTTTGGACTCGTTACACAAGAAGGGAAGGTTTTACTGGATAAAAAAGAAAACATAAGCAAGTTTTTGGGTAATTATTTGATGTTTTCAGAAGAAGGAAAAATAGGATTATTGGATGAGCATGGAAAAATTATTGTTCAGCCTAACCTGTTGTTTTTGGATGTAGACAGTGCCGGTAAAGTTCTGGTACGGGATAAGGAAGGAGAGGAGACAAAAACGCTTGAATTTGAGGTATTTATAAAAGAATATGTGAAATAATTTAGAGTTTATTGAGATAAACAGCTGTCAGTTATGACAAAAAAAGCATTCAATGTCGATGATTGAATGCTTTTTTTTGTAATCACTATTTTTATATTCTGTTTAAGGAATATTCAGAAATTTGTGTGTCTGTAGGGAGATGTCCCATTTCGGATTTTCTTTGACGTAGTCAATAATGGACGGGGTCATTTCTTTGGATTTGGACCATTCCGGCTGAAGGTATAATTTGCAATTCGGACCGACCAATTGTGCATATTCTTCTCCCCAGGCAAAGTCGCTTTTATTGAAAACGATCACTTTGAGCTCTCCGGCTGCATCAAGAACGTCTTTTCTTGGTGCTTTGAATTTTTTTGGAGACAGGCAGATCCAATCCCATTCTCCACTTAGAGGATATGCGCCGGATGTTTCGATAAAAGTTTTTATTCCAGCAGCATGTAGTCCCTTAGTGAGGTAATCCAAATTATAGATCAATGGCTCTCCACCTGTAATAACAACTGTTTTAGCGGGATATTTCTTGGCATTTTCAATAATTGAATCTGCCGCTGTAAGCGGATGGATAGATGCATCCCAGCTTTCTTTTACATCGCACCAATGGCAGCCCACATCACAGCCACCCAATCTGATGAAATAAGCAGCAGTCCCGGTGTGGAAACCTTCCCCTTGGATGGTGTAGAACTCTTCCATCAAAGGTAATCGTGTTCCGTCTTCTGGTACTTGATTCGACATAGTTAAAATTTGAGTCTGCAAAGGTAGTAAATATTAATGATACGCTCAATTTAAACTGTTGTTTTCAGTGGAATTCATGTCATTTTTATAGGGTTGAAAATTGAGCGGTGATTTGGTGTTTTTTGTGGAAGCGCCGCTTTTTGTTTTCTTTTCTGAGTTAGGTGTTACCAGACGAAGGATTGCTTAAAAAGGGACAAGAGATCATAAAAAAACTGTTTATTACCAGAAATTTTGCTAAATTTGTTTCACAATTTATTTATTGAAAACATAAGTGTAATAACATAATTGTACATGTTGTTTTGTGTTTTCTATTTTTTAACAATATAAAGATCATAGTTGTAAATGATTAAAATTACACTACCTGATGGTTCCGTTAGAGAATATCAAAAAGGAATCACTGCAGCGGAAATTGCTTTGTCAATTTCTGAAGGGTTAGCGAGAAATGTTCTTGCTGCTGAGGTGAACGGTGAAGTATGGGATTCTGCCCGTGCTATTGAAGAAGATGCTAGCGTGAAGTTGTTGACCTGGAATGACACAAAAGGAAAATCTACTTTTTGGCATTCTTCGGCTCACTTGCTAGCTGAGGCACTGGAAACATTGTATCCGGGAATTAAATTCGGTATTGGACCGGCAATCGAAACAGGTTTTTACTACGATGTTGATTTTGGTGATCGCGAATTTTCTTCGGATGACTTTAAGGCTATCGAGGACAAAATGTTAGAACTCGCCAAACGCAAAGAAATCTTTGAACGTAAAGCCGTTTCTAAATCGGATGCTTTAGCCTATTTTACCGAAAAAGGGGATGAGTATAAGCTGGATCTGATCAAGGATCTGGAAGATGGAAAGATTACTTTTTATACCCAAGGTGAGTTTACTGATTTATGTCGTGGACCACATATTCCAAATACTGGATTTATCAAGGCCATAAAACTGACTAATGTTGCCGGTGCATATTGGCGGGGTGATGAATCTCGGAAACAGTTAACACGTATTTATGGTGTAACTTTTCCGAAAGCATCGGAGCTTGCCGAATATTTAAAGTTCATTGAAGAAGCAAAGAAACGCGACCACCGCAAATTAGGTAAGGAGCTGGAGCTTTTTGCATTTTCTGAAAAGGTGGGTGCTGGATTGCCTTTATGGTTGCCAAAAGGAGCTGCACTGCGTCAAAAACTAATTGATTTCTTGCAAAAGGCACAGTTGAAATCGGGGTATGAGCCAGTCGTAACGCCACATATTGGACACAAACAATTGTATGTGACTTCTGGTCACTATGAAAAATACGGTGCGGATTCCTTTCAACCGATCAAAACACCTATTGAAGGTGAAGAGTTTTTGTTGAAACCGATGAACTGCCCGCATCACTGTGAGATCTATAAGGTAAAGCCGCGTTCGTATAAAGATTTGCCGGTTCGTTTTGCCGAATTTGGTACCGTGTATCGTTATGAGCAATCCGGAGAATTACATGGGTTAACACGGGTACGTGGGTTTACGCAAGATGATGCACACTTATTCTGCCGCCCGGATCAGGTAAAAGATGAGTTTAAAAAGGTAATTGATCTGGTTCTTTATGTATTTGGTGCTTTAGGGTTTAATGACTATACTGCACAGGTGTCGTTGCGTGATCCTGAAAACCGTACTAAATATATCGGTACTGATGAGAACTGGGCTTTAGCCGAATCTGCGATCATTGAGGCTGCAGAAGAAAAAGGTCTGCCAACTGTCGTGGAATATGGTGAAGCGGCTTTCTATGGTCCGAAATTGGACTTCATGGTGAAGGATGCCCTGGGACGTAAATGGCAGTTAGGTACTATTCAGGTGGATTATAACTTACCTGAACGTTTTGAATTAGAGTATACTGGCAGTGATAACATGAAACATCGCCCAGTAATGATTCACCGTGCGCCATTTGGATCGTTGGAACGTTTTGTAGCCGTATTGATCGAACACTGTGCGGGACAATTTCCGTTATGGCTTGCGCCTGAGCAATTTATCGTCTTGCCAGTGTCAGAAAAATACGAAGAATATGCGCAAAATGTTTTGAATTCGCTAAATAATTCCGATATTCGCGGACTGATAGACTTACGTGACGAGAAGGTGGGCAGAAAAATCAGAGACGCCGAGGTGAAAAAGCTTCCTTATATGTTAATTGTAGGGGAAAAAGAGGTGGAAAATGGCACAGTTTCTGTACGTAAACATGGCTCAGTAGAATTAGGAACTATGACTGCTGACGAATTTAGAGATATATTAATTAAGGAAATAACCGTTTAATTTTTAAACATTTGGCATTAAAAAGACCCGGTGGTCCAAGACCACCAATGAGAAAGAAAGAACCAGATCACCGCATTAATGAGTTAATCAAGGTACCTGAAGTACGTTTGGTAGGAGATAATGTGGAACAAGGAGTTTACCCTACACGCAAAGCGTTAGAGTTGGCTGATGAGTTGGAACTTGATTTAGTGGAGATTTCGCCAAATGCTGTACCGCCGGTTTGTAAGATTATCGACTACAGTAAGTTTGTTTACGAACAGAAGAAGAAACAAAAGGAAATCAAAGCTAATGCAAAACAGACTGTTATCAAAGAAATTCGTTTCGGACCTAACTCTGGTGAACATGATTTTGATTTCAAATTGAAACATGCGATTAAGTTTCTTGAAAGTGGTGAAAAAGTACGTGCGTACGTACACTTCAAAGGTCGTGCTATCGTACACAAAGATCAAGGTGAGATCTTGTTGTTACGCTTCGCTCAGGCTCTGGAAGATTACGGTAAAGTAGAACTTTTACCAAAATTAGAAGGGAAACGTATGTTTTTAACAGTAGCTCCAAAGGCTCCTAAAAAATAATTAAGAATTCTAACAGATTGATATAAAATTTATAAGTATTATGCCAAAAGTTAAAACCAATTCCAGCGCAAAGAAACGTTTCAAATTGACTGGAACAGGTAAAATTGCAAGAAAAAACGCTTTCAAAAGCCACATCTTGACAAAAAAGAGCACAAAACGTAAACGTAACTTAACACAAACAAGTTATGTATCTGATGGCGATATGGGCAACGTTAAACGTATGCTTGCTATCGGTAAATAAGTTTTATTCGATTTTATTTAATAATAATTTTTTAACCGGGTACAGGGTCGTAAGTTCATTGAAATACATGGCACCTTTTACCAAACTAATTTTAAAAATATGCCACGTTCGGTTAACGCAGTAGCTTCAAGAAGAAGACGCAAAAAAATCCTAGGCCTTGCAAAAGGTTACTTTGGATCACGTAGCAAAGTTTATACTATTGCTAAAAATACAGTAGAAAAAGGTTTACAATACGCTTACCGCGATCGTAAAACCAAAAAACGCGAGTTTAGAGCTTTATGGATTCAACGTATCAACGCTGGAGCTCGTCAACACGGAATTTCTTATTCCCAATTGATCGGTAAATTAAATGCTAAAAACATTGGTTTGAACCGTAAGGTTTTAGCTGACTTAGCTTTAAATAACCCAGAAGCTTTCAAAGCAGTTGTAGACGCAGTAAAATAGAGTTTTTAATCCGCTGTCAATTTGTTAGAGATATTAAAGGAGCCCCAAAGGCTCCTTTTTTTGTTGTCACCCGTTTGAACGCTGTCTGGTTTTTTGGACGATATTTGAACGCATAGCAAGGAGCTGCTCATCGTATTTTATTTGTCGGAGGCTTTATACCCTCTTTTAAACAACTGAAATTATCAAACTATATGTAATAACCATTCTCAATCAATATTAGGTTTGATTTTTGTACAAAGAGCAATAAACATGCAATTATGAAAACAAGAACGATCGCATTTGGATTTTCACTTCTGTTATTTGGAGGTATGGTTATGGCTAAAGGGCCAGGTTACAAAGCTCCTATAAAAACTGTGTCGGATCAACAGGGAAAAGTTATATCAATTGAGGGTGTAGGTAACAGCCGGACAATAGAGGCCAAGGGAGGAGAGACAATCCAAATAGAAGGTGCCGATAATAAGGTGGTAATACGTGGTAATGTTAGTAAAGTTATTATTGAAGGCAAAGGCAATACCGTAACGGGAAATGACGTGTCGACTGTTACGATAGAGGGCGCAGACAATATGGTTAATATTGGGTCTCTCGAAACCGTTCAAATTGAAGGTATCAAAAATCACGTTCACTACAAATCGACTAAAAACAAATCTGGCCAAGTAAAGGTATCTACTGAAGGGGCCGATAATATGGTTATGAAGATGAAATAATCAAAAATTTCAATAAAAAAAGGGTTTTGTATGATATCATGCAAAACCCTTTTTTATTGAAAAATAGTATCTAGTTTTTAGTTTGATTGTCTTCAGACTGCTTATCATCTAATTCATTTCTTTGTGTTTTATAATCCCCGGATGTAATTTCTGTATCTTGTTCTTTTTGTATCCGATAGGGGTTTAGAAAATCTTGATCAAAAGGATGAGGAGTAACGGCTCGCGGTATAGGGTTGTTATCGTGATATGTTCGAAGACAGGTGCCTTTGACACGTTCAGAATTATACACATAGGTTCCCCAAATGCAGAAAAAGAAAATCGCTTTTATGGTATCTTTGTAATGTGCGAGTGGACCATCTGTTTTATCTAAATAACTTTTGAACATAAAATAGGATGCAATTCCATCAATAGTACAGAATATGGCCATAAATAGTGCAACCATAAAGAAGGTCTGTGCGAAGATGTCCCTTTTCTTGATCAGTAAGACACAGCTATAAATCAAACCAGCCAGTATCAATACATTACCGATTATTTCCAATAGCAGCAGAATTTTGTATAAAATGGGTGAAACATCATCTAACTGATCTGCCGCTTGCCAAGTATTTAAATTAAAAAAGGACTGCTGAAAGAAAAATATACCGGATAGGGTCAATATATTTATAAATAGTACGATAAGCAGTACAATCATCCATCCACCAATTTGTTCATAATAAACTTCGTCGTATGGCTTGATAAAGAAGGGCTTACTTTTATTATACTTTTTAACAATATACCAAATGACGACTGGTACCAGGACAATGATTAGGATCAGGGTAAACCAATTCATTTCCTTCGCTGATGTCGGTGTGCCCAGATTAGTTATCCCATCTGTTACATATCCGTCGGCGTCCAGATAAAAACCATTGAAAAAGATATTCTCACGATCGGCAAAATCTGTATAATACTGTTGCAGATCCTTTTGCTCGACAAATGGTTCGTGAAAACCCAAGGTATAAGCAATCTTGATACTATCTGGCTTTATTTCCAATGTCTTTCCGAATACATAGGCGTTGCGGTCAAAATAGCTATTGTCTTTATGACTGCCAAATGTATTTTTTCCTTTGTTAACGACGTAGATCTCATACTCGATATCGGTAGGGAACGGCAGGCTCAGTGGGGCAATACGATCCTCCATAATTTCGGGTAGCTTGTCGTTTATATTTGTGCCCAACAGGGAAATATACTTTTTGGAAGATCCGTTTTCTGCTTTTCCGATGTTTTTAATTTTGTATTTTTCGGTGATCTCCACGCGATTGTTCTCAATATCATCTTTGAATTGTATATGGCTAATTTTATTGATTTTGGGATAGGTTTTCGCATAATACTCCAGGTATTGCTTCTGTATATCGTTTTTGGCACTACCTTGAAAATAAGTACGCATATTGTCCGCTTCATTTCCGAAATAGACTGTTTTGACATCAAGGATAGCTTCGAATTTGCCTTCCAGCGTCAACGTTTCCTTGACTTTAATATTTCCCACAACATGCTGCGGTACATCGGCAAGTTTTCCATTGCCCAGGGTCGAGAGCACTTTTCCATAAGCGGGGAAATATCTGTTTTTGATATCTCCGCCTTGATTGGTTATGGTTGGATCAATATATTGGTAACGTCCTCCGATATTAACTTCAACAACCATGTGGTTGAAAGCATAAGGTGAGGGGAGCTCTTCCTGTAGTCCTCGGTCCTTATACGTATTGGCTAATACCAGTCCTGCGTCGATGTTCTTATTTTTGAGTATTGTTGCCAGCAGCATGGATTTATCTTTACAATCGCCATAGCGCTGCGAAAATACTTTTTCCGGAACATTCGCCCGGTGTGAATATTCTCCCATCTCAATACCCATATAACCTATTTCGTTTTGTACAAAGTCACAGGCCTTTTTTAAGTAGTTATAGGGCTGCCCATTTGACTCTTTCCATAGTTGATTGACGAAAGTTTGAAGTGTACTTGAAGGAACTATCTGTGGGATGGGATTAATCCTGCGGTTCCACTGGTCAACGTCCTGCCAGGTATTGAATTCTGAACATTGGATATACTTTAAGGGGCTGTACCAGGCTGGACTATAATTTTCGAACTGAACTGTTTTGTTCTCAGTAAGCTCCCAAAAGAAATTTGTTGCATTTCCCATGGATTGTTGCTGTACTTCAGGTGCGCCATTGAAACTTTTGAATTGAAGTTTACGACTGTTAGGTACAATATAATTGAGATGGACCAAACCAGTAGGTTCATATCCCTGTAAGTAATAGGTGTCGAAAAATTTATGTTCAAATACGGGATTTGCACCTATAATTGAATAGGCAAATACGATCTTATCGTCTTTACGTAAATCTTCCAGGACATAATGGGCCATCTGACTTCCGTTGTAGATGGACCTCGAAAGCTCTGTTTCGGATGCAAGGAGATTGAATTTTGCCTGTGGCAGTAAGTCAATATTTTTCCCGTTGCGAATGATCTTCAACTCATGTAATTGAAGTTTTTGGAAATGCGGATCAAAGGTTACCTGAACCTGTCCCAGGTTTTCGATCCCACTTTGATCAAACAATACTTTTATGTCCTTATAATATTTTGTTTGGGCAGCTAAGTTTATTTGATTTTCGATTAACTCATAGTAATATCCATCGCTAATATCATCCAGATTTGGCTTTATGGCTTTTTTTGTAATGGGCCGGAGCCAAGTTGGCGACGCTGTTTTTTGAATGGGTGTTTGGCTAAAAGACCAGGAAAATGCAGCTAGTACAAGTACGAAAGCTAATAGAAGATGGCTAAATCTTTTCATTAATTCATAATTTAGCCTAAGATAAGTAAAATTTGGACTCAACGGTAGCTGAATTTAGGAAGTATTTGGAAATCTTTATTTCATTAAATCTAGCGTCTTTAAAAATTAAAAGGGTTGTCAATAGCCATTAACAACCCTTTTAATTTTTAGTCCGGTAATTTTATAATTTGCTCTCTCTCTTTTTCTTCTTCTTTACCACTTTTGGCATTTGTGCTTGTTTTAATTCATATTGTCTTTCGATGTATTGAATGATTTCAGAAGCAATGTCCTTTTTTGTGGCCTTTTCTATGCCCTCCAATCCGGGGGAAGAATTCACCTCGAGAACTAACGGACCCCGGTCCGAGGGAATCATATCCACGCCACATACGGTAAGCCCCAATTGTGCGGCGGCGGCAATAGCGGTTTCTCTTTCTGCCTTGCTTAGGCGTATTACCTGAGCTGTTCCGCCCCGGTGTATGTTTGACCGAAATTCACCTTCTTTAGCTGTACGTTTCATTGCCCCGACAACTTTGCCGTCGACCACAAAAGCTCTGATGTCAGAACCTTTCGACTCTTTGATAAACTCTTGGATCAAAATATTGTTTCCGAGGCCGTAGAAAGCTTCTATAACAGATGACGCCGCTTTCTTGGTTTCTGCCAAAACAACACCAATCCCCTGTGTACCTTCCAATAGTTTAATCACCAAAGGGGCTCCGCCTACCATACTGATCAGATCGTCAACATCGGACGCCGTCCGTGCAAAGCCCGTAATCGGAAGGCCAATGCCGGCACCGGACAAGATCTGCAGACATCTCAATTTGTCCCTGGACCTGGTAATAGCTTGACTTGGATTTGCGGAAATTACATCCATCACCTCAAATTGTCTGACAATAGCCGAACCATAAAAGGTGACCGAAGCGCCTATTCGGGGAATAATCGCGTCAATACCACTGAGATCCTGTCCTTTGTAATGAATACTGGGTTTATCTTGTTGAATGCCAACGTAACACTTACTGTGGTCTATGACAACACATTCGTGACCTCTTTGTTGTGCAGCTTCTACGAGACGACGAGTTGAGTATAAACTCTTTACTGTCGATAATACGGCAATTTTCACGGTTTGTATATTGAATATATTTTTGTGCTAAGATAACAAAATAGCTTTGCTATTTGTTTTTATTTTGACGGGGACTTCAAGGAGAGATTTTCTTTGGAAACATCAACCAAAAATCTTCGGTAGAGAAAATTCTTTCCTAAAAGCATCGGGTAGGTCATTTTGGAGCGATTTCGAAATGAAATCTTGATACTGAAAACCTGGTCGTAAAGTTTTGCTGTAGTTCGGATATAATAACGCTTTTCCTCCTGACCAAATGAACTCTTGACCAGTTTTGATTTGTAAAGCTTTAATTTTAAAACTTTGGTTTCTTCTGTTTCGAAATTGGTAATGAGTTCGCAATGGATCCAGTCCTGACCATCTTCATTGACGATTTTATAGGAGTTACAATGCAAAACCGAGGAAGCAGCGCCGGTATCGACTTTTGCTTCTATGCCAAATATTCCTAATTCAGGTAAATCCAGGGTCTCTTTCCAGCCCACGAGAAGTTTTTCTTTCATTGATACCAAAAGGAATAAATGCACCAATCTTTATCGCATAGATTGGTGCACACTTGTTTTATTCGTAAATAAATTCTCCAAAAGGAGATGTAATCGTTACTTTTTTAGAAGCGGCGTCTTCTACACGACCGATAATTTGTGCCGGAATTCCGAATGACTCCGAAATGGCAATGATATCCGCAGCAATAGCTTCAGGTACATACAATTCCATCCGGTGTCCCATATTGAATACCTTGTACATCTCTTTCCAGTCCGTATTGGATTCTTTCTGTATCAATTCAAAGAGTGGCGGAATTGGGAAAAGATTGTCTTTGATGACATGTACATTGTCCACAAAGTGCAACACTTTAGTCTGCGCTCCACCTGAACAATGCACCATTCCGTCAATCTGAGAACGGTACTTATCCAAAATATTTTTGATGACCGGGGCATAGGTACGTGTCGGTGAAAGGACGAGTTTACCCGCAGTGACTGTTTCGCCTGTTTCCACGGTGATGCCATTGGTTAAATCCTGACTCCCCGCAAAAACAAGTTCATAAGGGACAGCCGGATCGTAAGCCTCCGGATATTTTTCCGCTACTTTTTTGTTAAAGACGTCATGACGTGCTGAGGTTAAGCCATTGGAGCCCATACCGCCATTATAAGCTTTTTCATAACTTGCTTTTCCATTGGACGCCAAGCCGACGATTACGTTGCCCCCTTTAATCCGGTGATTTGAAATCACATCCTCCCGTTTCATCCGGCATGTAACTGTACTATCAACTATAATTGTGCGTACCAGATCGCCAACGTCAGCAGTTTCGCCACCGGTAGAATAAATACCGATACCCAAATCACGAAGTTCAGCCAATATTTCTTCTGTACCATTGATGATTTCTGCAATAACTTCTCCGGGAATAAGATTTTTGTTTCTTCCGATTGTAGAGGACAGTAGAATATTATCGATCGCTCCAACACAGAGTAAATCGTCTATATTCATAATGATAGCGTCTTGTGCAATACCTTTCCAAACCGAAATATCTCCAGTTTCTTTCCAATAGACATAGGCTAGCGAAGACTTGGTACCGGCACCATCAGCATGCATTATATTGCACCAATCCTGATCTCCACCCAAAATATCGGGAATGATTTTACAGAATGCTTTGGGAAACAGACCCTTGTCGATATTTTTTATCGCATTGTGCACATCCTCTTTTCCAGCGGATACACCTCGTTGATTGTATTTTAAATCTGACATCTTAGCGCAAAAATAAGCAATAGCGCTGAATTAACGAACCTTATTTATGTAATTTAATCACTTATGATCGTACGCCAATGCGTGACGAGTTGTTCGAAGTTTGTTTTTGCATTTGCAGGACTTGTACTGGGGAGGCATAGGTAGCGTATGTTCTCTTTTTCGTCAAAATACTTCGTATACAATTTATACGCTTTTTGCCCATTAAAGACTACGAGTTTGATCCCCGGATTTGCCTCCAGGAGCGCGATGATTGGATTGGGGCTTTCATCTTTGATCGCTAAATCCATACTGCCCGGACGGGATGCTTCCGCACAGACGTCCCACAGACCTATGCCGTTGTCAAGCAGCAGATTTACTTTATCAATATAGTCTGTCGTATTTGGACTATCATACAAATGTCTGATCACTTTCCAGAAACGATTTTGTGGATGCGCATAATATTCATTTTGCTCCAATGATCTGTCACCCGGCAAAGATCCGAGGATAAGCGTTTTGGTATTGGCGTTCACAAGTGGTAAAAAGGACCTTTTGAGCATAATCAAAAATAACAATAATAATTTTGGCTTTGAAATAAGAATTATTTTTTGCTATATTTATGATATTAAAATGATATCAAATATATATTAACAAATTATGGAAAAATTGATTAAACCTATGTCGGGCTATTTAGCCTTGTTAATTGCAGTAGCTTCTTTTATAGCTGCCATATTTTCATTTGCCAACGTCGAGGAAAGTTCGCTGTATGTTGTACTTGGCGTCATTCTGATGATCGGAACATTTTTTATCCTGAAGGGATTAATGATTATTAATCCAAATCATTCACGTGTTTTGAATTTCTTTGGTCGATATGTGGGTACTGTAAAAGAGAACGGTTTGTTTTTTGTCAATCCACTGTATTCTACAATCAAGATCAGTTTACGTTCCGACAATCTGCAAGGACAGACATTAAAGGTAAACGATAAGATGGGCAATCCGATTGAGATCGGCGCTGTTATCGTATGGCAGGTAGGGGATACCTATAAAGCTGCTTATGATGTCAGTAACTATACCTCCTATGTACGTACGCAGAGTGAAGCAGCAGTACGGCATCTTGCGGGAAGTTTTCCTTATGATAACCTGGAGGATGAGGGAGCGGAGATCACTTTGCGTGAAGGTGGCGATACGGTGAATCATATCCTTGAGCAGGAACTTGCCGATCGTCTTGCACCTGCAGGAGTAATTATTAAAGAGGCGAGAATCAGCCATCTGGCTTATGCATCCGAAATTGCCGGTGCGATGCTACAAAGACAACAAGCTGCGGCCATTGTTGCCGCGCGCTCTAAAATCGTGGATGGTGCTGTGGGAATGGTCGAAATGGCACTCAAAAAGCTATCTGAAAAAGATATCGTAGAATTGGACAACGAGAAAAAAGCGGCTATGGTCAGCAATCTAATGGTGGTGCTCTGTGGAGAAAAAGCCGCGACACCAATTGTAAATACCGGTACTTTGTACCAATAAACTGAATGAAATGGCAGATAAAAAGAACTTTATGTTGCGGCTTGACGATCAAATGTACAAAGCATTGGAAAAATGGGCTGCAGATGAGTTTAGGAGTGTTAACGGGCAGATCGAATATCTTTTACATAGAGCGCTGCAAGAAAATAAAAGATGGAGTGCGGAGAAAAAGTCTGCTGATAAAAAATAAAGAATCAGAAAGTAAAAATGTACCTTTGGCTTCGCTTCAAACGAAGTAAAAGGTACATTTTTTGTTATATAATTTAAAGAAATAAGATATGGTGATCAATCCAATCTACAATTTATTGGTCGTAAGCACAAGTACCATTCATGGCAGCGGATTTCTCGATTACATTAAAGAAGATTTTGTGAAATTTATCGCTTCCGATGAGTTGCTGTTTATTCCCTTCGCCAGACCATCCGGAATATCTTTTGATGCGTATACGGCCAAGGTTCAGGAAGCTCTTGATGATAAAAATATAAAAGTTACCGGATTGCATGAGTTTCAGAACAAGAAAAAGGCCATTCAGGAAGCAAAAGCAATCTTTGTCGGTGGCGGTAATACTTTCTTGCTGTTGAAGACATTGTATGATTTGGATCTTGTACATCAATTGCGCGTCCAAGTAAGCAAAGGAACTCCTTATGTAGGCACTTCTGCTGGATCTAATTTGACCGGATTGACCATTGGCACAACAAACGATATGCCTATTGTTTATCCGCCAAGTTTTGACGCGTTGGGATTTCTCCCTTTTAATATTAATCCACATTTTTTGGATCCGGACATGAATTCGACCCATAAAGGAGAAACACGGGAAACCCGTATTCAGGAATTTCATCAATTTAATTCACAACCCGTAATTGGACTACGGGAAGGTAGTTGGCTAAAAGTAAATCAAGGAGAAATAAAATTGGAGGGAACGTTGACAGCCCGTTTATTTCGACCGGAAAGTGAAGCTGTGGAGCTTGCTCCCGGATTAATTAATTTTTAAGATTTTGTAAAATCTGCACTGTTTTCGTAGCTTAACAATAAATCGAAAGCGGTCAGCAGCCTATTTTAGATCTAATAGTGCCTTTCCTTCTTAAAAAATACTTTTGTAGATGATTGGATATCATACAAAATAAGCTACTTTTGCGCTAAATCCATTAAAATATTCTTCCAATGGAACAAAATTCAGCATTGCACCCAGCCGATATTGCGGAAGAAATATCGCGTCTAACTAAAGGTGAGCAACATCAACATTTTATGGACTATCCTTTAGAGGATAGATTGGAAATCTTTTCATTTTTGGAAGTAGATGTCCAATACACATTGATTAAATCAATGACCGAGCAGGAATTGTCCGAATTGCTGAATAACCTTAAGCCGGATACGCGAAACGAGTTGCTTTCTGAGCTACCGGATGATCTGATCAAATATTTGATCAATCTCTTGAACGAGCGTGAAAAGCAGATGGCGCTGGAGTTGATCGGATATAAAGAGGACAGTATTGCCCGTCTAATGACACCCATGTATGTACAGGTACGTCCCTATTATACGGTGGATGATGTTTTTCGGCATATTAAAGTCTTCGGAAGAAAGGCTGAGACACTCAATTTCATTTATGTCGTTGATGAGAAGAATGTTTTGATTGATGATTTGAAGATCGGTCAATTGCTATTGTCTGATGGTTCCACAAAGATTTCGGATCTAATTGACTATAATTTTGCAGCAATTAAAGCCTCAACTCCGATGGAGGAGGCTTTCGAAATCTTCCAAAAATACGATCGAAGTGCCTTACCTATTATTACCGAAGCGGGTGTATTGGTTGGGATTGTGACCTTTGATGATGTGCTGGACCGGATCGAAGACCGTGACACAGAAGATATTCAACGATTTGGAGGGATGGAAGAGCTGGATCTGGCTTATACAAAGACGCCATTACTTCAGTTAGTACAAAAACGGGCCGGATGGCTTATTATATTATTTTTCAGTGAGATGCTTACCGCTTCTGCCATGGGTTTCTTTGAAGGGGAATTGGAAAAGGCGGTTGTATTGGCGTTGTTTGTTCCGCTGATTATTTCCAGTGGTGGAAATTCGGGCTCGCAGGCTGCCTCACTTATTATTCGTGCCATGGCCTTGGGTGAATTGAAACTCAAGGACTGGTGGTATGTCATGAAAAGGGAAGTTTCTTCGGGACTGATTTTGGGCAGTATATTGGGCGCCATTGGTTTTCTTAGGATATTGGCCTGGCATTTTCTTGGTTTATATGACTATGGCCCTTATTGGATTGCAATAGGTCTTACTGTGGCGGTTTCGTTGGTGTTTATCGTGTTATGGGGAACTTTGTCGGGTTCATTTATTCCTTTTATTCTACGTCGATTCGGTTTGGATCCAGCCACGGCATCGGCACCTTTTGTGGCCACTTTGGTTGATGTCTCCGGCTTGATTATTTATTTTACCGTTGCAGCGTTCTTTTTGCAGGGCAAATTATTGTAGGCCTGTTTGAAAAAAAATAGCGATGAAAAGCATAAAATCAGGGACTGATTTTATGCTTTTTTTATGGACTGAGTTACAGATTCAATCTTCGGTACAATTTTTCTTTAATTCCCCCTTTTTGAGCGACATAAATTCCTTTTTTTCCAGAAAATATAAATGCGGCTATGCAAGCAATTGCTATAAAAACGACAGGTTGAAAACCAAAAAGCTCATAGCCCATAATGATACAGGCCAGTGGCGTATTTGTGGCGCCTGAGAATACGGCAACAAAGCCCATGGCGGCCAGCAGCCCTAAAGGGAGCGGGATAACCGTACTCAGCGCACTGCCAAGCGTAGCTCCAATAAAAAATAATGGGGTCACTTCACCGCCTTTAAAGCCAGCAGAAAGCGTAAATGTGGTTAGCACCAATTTGATGAGGAAATCATAATAATCCGAAGGATTGTTAAAAGCTTCCTGTATCATTGGAATACCCAAGCCGATATATTTTGTGCTTTTTAGCGATACCACCGTAATCACGATGATAATACCACCGATAACGGGTCTGAATAGCGGGGATCTGATCTTTTTAAATTGGGCGCTGAAAAAGTCTCCCGTGAAAGTAAACAACCGGGCTGCC
This sequence comes from Sphingobacterium sp. DR205, assembly GCF_011064245.1. Classification (NCBI taxonomy): domain Bacteria; kingdom Pseudomonadati; phylum Bacteroidota; class Sphingobacteriia; order Sphingobacteriales; family Sphingobacteriaceae; genus Sphingobacterium; species Sphingobacterium sp. DR205. Next base: position 2,355,389 of record NZ_CP049333.1, read on the forward strand.
GCGCCGAATAAAATCCCGGCAATCAGGCTAAGGCCAATATTGCTTAAAGATATTGCGGGGATACTATCATGTATAGGATAATGTGTGTGCGGGATATTCCACAACTGACAACTAAAGTGTGCAATATAGGCTGTGAGCATGCAGGGGAGTAGCCCAAAATATCTTTTTTTGCCAATGAGGAGAACTTCAAGGCCAAAGACGGCTCCGGCAAGTGGGGTGCCAAAGACGGCGGCAAAACCTGCTGTAATGCCAATGGATATCAAGATACGACGTTCGGTTTTGCCGAAATTAAACCAACGGTTGAGTTGGTCGGATATTGCCCCGCCAATCTGGACCGCCGTTCCCTCACGTCCGGCCGATCCCCCAAACAGATGGGTGAGCAAAGTTCCGAATAAGACAAGAGGTGCCATGATGAGCGGTATCCGGCGCTGTGGATAAAGGTATTCTTCAATCAGGAGGTTGTTCCCTTTACTGGAGGGATTACCCCAACGCTGATAGGATAAGGCAATGATCAGACCCGCAAGCGGTAATCCGTAGATAATCCAGGAATTGTTTTCTCTATATGCGGTGACCCAATTCAGCGAAAAAAGAAAGAATGCGCAGATTGACCCAACGCTAAAGCCTACCATACAGCAGGTAATCAGCCATTTGGAAATGAAATAAAACTTGTTTTGCGCTGTTTGATTTGAAGTTTTGATAGCCATAAGTCTACTCATATAAAATCTGTTGTTTTTATACTAAAAGTAGACGTCATCAGCTTATTAGGGCGGTTTTGGGCAGACATCATTGCCACTATGTTATGCAAAGTTATAAAAAACGAATGATAATTGCAATCCAGCCCATTATCATGAGTAATCCTCCTAAAGGAGTGATGGGGCCAAGAAACTTCAGGTTTTTTTTCCAATACTCCGCAAAGGAAAGAAAATAAATACTTCCTGAAAACAATAATGTGCCCGAGGTAATTAGGTAATAGGCTACCCGTTCGGACTGATAGTCAAAGGACAGGTTTAGTCCGAGAACCAATAACGTGATGGCTGCATACATTTGATATCGAACGCCTACCTCAAACGAATCCAGCTTTTCAGCCGATAGAATTTTTTTGAATGCATGTGCGCCAAATGCACCTAATATAATGGCCAGAGCGCCCAATAATGCAGCGGTAATGATTACAATGTGATTCATAAATATTATTTATTTAAGAACTGATTTAGTCATGTCTATGTGGAGAATCCCGTAGTCAGGATAAGGTTCGGAATTTTGTTCAAATCCTAATTTCTCATAGAATGACTTTAAGTGAAATTGGGCACCGATTTGAATATCCTGCGTTCCGAACGCTTCTAGCGTAGCGGCGATGGATTTATGCATCAGCAGCTGGCTTAAGCCTGTTCCTCGCGTCTCCTTCGCAACAATTACACGCCCTATGGACGCTTGTGGGTATGAAATTCCTGGCGGAACCAAACGGGTATAGGCGACAATCTCTCCATCCTTTTCCGCCCAAAGATGTCGGCAGACATAATCTTTATCATCCAGTTCCGGATATAAACACGCTTGTTCCAGCACAAAAACCTCCGTACGCAATTTTAAAAGGCGGTACAGTTCCCGGTTCGTCAGTTCGTCAAAATTCTTAAGTTTCCAATTATAATCCATGATGGTTAATGAAGAGGGACAAATCGAGTTACCGACCCTACCGCAGGAGCAATTGGTCGGTAACTCGATTGATGTTATGTTAATGGGGTGATTACGCCAATAGGCTTTTTACGACCTCAGAGATTGTCTTCCCGTCGGCTTGACCAGCTAATTTTTGATTGGCAGCACCCATTACTTTTCCCATTTCCTTAATGGATGAAGCGCCGGTCTCTGCAATGATTGCTTTGATAACGGACTCTACTTCCTCTTTGCTCATTTGTTTAGGAAGGTAGGCTTCGATCACTTTTTCTTCTTCTACCTCAATTTGATAAAGATCTTCACGGTTTTGATTCTTATAGATTTCAGCCGATTCACGGCGTTGTTTTACCAGTTTTTGTAAAACTTTAATTTCTGCTTCCTGATTTAGCTCTTCTGCATGACCTTTTTCAGTTTTAGCAAGAAGAATAGCTGCTTTGATGGCACGTAATCCACGCAATGTTGCGGTGTCTTTTGCGATCATTGCCGCTTTAATGTCTTGATTTATTTGTGTTTCTAATGACATGATGTTTTAATTATTTTCGATTGACAATCGTGCCCGTAGCCTGAGCTGTGGGCATTATTAATAGATCGTTGATGTTCACATGCGCCGGTCTAGTGATGACAAAAAGTATTGTTTCAGCGATGTCGGTTCCGGTGAGGGGCTGTACGCCTACATAGACGTTTTTTGCCCGTTCCTTGTCGCCATGAAAACGAACTTCGGAGAACTCTGTCTCGACCATTCCGGGATCAATGGAACTAACTTTTATGCCTTTGGAAAGCAGGTCGATACGCATTGCTTTTGTTAACGCGTCGACGGCATGTTTTGTCGCACAGTACACATTACCATTGGGATAAACCTCTTTTCCGGCTATAGATCCTAAATTGACGATATGTGCCCCATTTTCAGTATCCATGAGTGGGATAACTGCTTTGCTCACATAAAGCAAGCCCTTGACGTTGGTATCGATCATTCTGTCCCAGTCACCGATATCGCCATCCTGAATAGGATCCAGACCTTGACTAAGTCCGGCATTATTAATCAACACATGGATTTTTTTCCATTCATGCGGCAAACCATCTATTTGATTCTGGACCTGCTCTGAATCTCTGACGTCTAATTCAAAGGTATGAATTTTGATATCCGGATAGGTTGAACTCAGTTTTTCCTTTAATTCATCCAAACGATTTAGTCTGCGGGCACAAAGTAAAAGATTGTAGCCTTCCTTCGCCAATACTTCAGCACAGGCCTGGCCAATACCTGAACTTGCTCCTGTGATGAAAACTGTCTTTCTCATATATGTTACTAGTTGAAATATTAAAACTCGATATTGACCGTCTTTTTATGCTAAAATGTAGCTGTGGAATCGTTTATTGACTTATTTTGTAGCGATATAAATCGTACAGATACCGAACGTCTGGGGTTTTACAATCGTTTGGTCAAAGCCAGCCTTTTTATTTATAGCAACAAATTTCTGTCCATCGGGAAACTGAGCAACAGATTCCGGTAGATATTCGTAAGCACTGGCATCTTTTGAAAAGAACTTTCCAATAGTCGGTGTTACATATTTGAAGTAAAAATTATAGAGTTGTTTTATTGGGAATTTTTTTGGATTTGAAAACTCCAAAATAACGGCTTTGCCACCCGGTTTCAATACTCGGTAGATATCGGACAGTCCCCTTTCTAAGTTCTCAAAATTGCGGACACCAAATGCAACGGTCACGGCGTCAAAAGTATTGTCATCAAATTGAAGCCTCTCCGAATCGCCTAATTGTACTTCAAATTGATTTTCCAACCCTTTGTTTGCGATTTTCTTTTTAGCAACATCAAGCATACCCTGCGAGATATCAACCCCAATGATTTTTTTTGGGTTCAATATTTTGATGGATTCCAATGCAAAATCCCCAGTTCCGGTTGCCACATCCAGCATCAGTTGAGGTTTGATGGATTTTAAGGCATTGATGGCTTTCTTGCGCCATATAATATCAATCCCCAGAGACATGAAGTGGTTTAAGAAATCGTAGGAATGGGAAATATTGTTGAACATATCCGCGACCTGTTTTTTCTTGCCGTCGTTGGCGTCTTTATAGGGCTTTAATGTTGAAGAATCGTGCGTCATTTTACAAATATACAATATAAGTATATTTTTAATGCTTAAAATGGGATTTGTTTTTCGATTTAAAGCTGAGATTTTTCCTGTCTGATCAAGGAGATGTTATGACAGTCTTTAATAGGAAATAAATGCTGCTATTTTGAATTTGTGGAATTTTGCTTATTCACAATGGTTTAAGTTATCAACACTTTTTAATGTATTGATTTTAAGGGCTTGTTTTTTATTTTCAACATGTTTTCCACATATTGTGTTAATAAGTAGAGTGGTAAAACTGTGTCCTTCAAAGCGTTTTGACAGTTGATGGCTGAACAACTAAATCTGCTGTTTGTAATTCATCCTCGTGGTGAATTTTATTTTTTATACATTTGTTATCCCATCTTAAATTTAAGAGCTGGGAAGCTATATTTCGGATATAATATCATGATGAACGAGAGCAATTTTGAGGCGAATAATACGGATAATAACAAAAGAGGTAATTATGGTGAGCGCCGTACCAAATTAAACAATATGGTAAGCGGCTTAGGGAAGCTACCACCACAGGCGGTAGATCTTGAAGAAGCTGTTTTGGGCGCATTGATGCTTGAGAAAAATGCACTGAGCGAGATTATTGATATTTTAAAACCTGAGTCTTTCTATAAGGAATCGCATCAGAAGATTTTTGAAGCGATATTTGGTTTATTCCAAAAGACCTCGCCGATTGATATTTTGACGGTTACATCCGAGTTGCGGAGAATGGGTGCGCTGGAAATGGTAGGCGGAGCTTATTATATTACGCAACTGACCGACCGCGTAGTTTCAGCGGCTAATATTGAATACCATGCACGGATTATTTCTCAAAAATATATTCAAAGGGAACTGATCAAAGTTTCGACTGAAATTATCAATAGCTCCTACGACGAGACCTCCGATATTTTCGATCTCCTGGACCATGCCGAAAAGAGCTTGTTTGATATTGCACAAAATAACTTGAGAAGAGATTCCCGCAAGATGGACGATATTATGCGTGAAGCCATCTCGAATCTTGAGATGTTACGTGATCGCACGGACGGTCTGACCGGTGTGCCATCAGGGCTAACGGCGCTTGATCGTATGACTTCTGGCTGGCAGCCTTCGGATCTGGTGATTATTGCTGCACGTCCAGCGATGGGTAAAACGGCATTTGTATTGTCTGTCGCGCGAAATGCGGCGGTAGAACACGGTAAAGCTGTAGCAGTATTCTCGCTAGAGATGTCATCGGTTCAGTTGGTTAATCGTCTGATCGCTGGGGAAACTGAAATTGAGCAGGAAAAACTAAAAAAAGGTAACCTCGCAGATCATGAATGGCAGCAATTGCACTCTCGTATCGGACGACTGACAGACGCTCCGATTATCATTGATGATACTCCTGCGCTGAACGTATTTGAATTTAGGGCAAAATGCCGTCGTCTAAAAGCACAATATGATATCCAAATGGTGATTGTCGATTATTTGCAATTGATGCACGGTAAAGCAGAAGGCAAAGGTGGGGGAAACAGGGAACAAGAAATCGGTAGTATTTCCCGTGCTCTGAAATCTGTCGCGAAAGAGTTGAATATTCCAGTTTTGGCCTTGTCGCAATTGAGTCGTGCGGTGGAATCCAGACCTGGAAATAGTAAGCGGCCAATGTTATCCGATTTGCGTGAGTCGGGGTCTATTGAGCAGGATGCCGATATGGTACTTTTCTTATACAGACCAGAATATTATGGTTTGACAGAAGATGAGGAAGGACGTCCGACGGCAGGTGTGGGTGAAGTTATTATTGCGAAGCACCGTAATGGTGAAACAGGGATCGTGCCGCTTCGTTTCGTCGGTAAATTTGTTAAATTTGTCGATCTTGAAGACGAGTTTTCCGGAATGGGTGGGGGTGACGGTTTTGGCGATGCGCCAGCCACATTCTCTGCATCTGCATTGAATCCGTCTCCAAATTTTGGCGACGACTTTGGTGGAGCAGGTTTTAGTGGTGGCATTACCATGCCTTCACGGATGAACGATATGCCTGACGATGCACCATTTTAATATGTAATTTTACACGAGTATCCATAAATGAGAAAGCCGAAATAATACATTTCGGCTTTTTTTAATTCTATTCAATGCATTTTTGTTCTTTTTTTCGATGTGGAATTGATTATTGCAACTAAAATTTATAGGTTACTCCAGCTCCGACGATTTGTCTGATCTGTAATGCGGAGTTTCTTTTTCCGACTTCTTTTCCTTCTTCAATAATCGGAATGGCGGTGTTGTCGTCATAGATCATTTGTACGCCGGCGTTTACGGTAATAAACTTATTGACCTTCATGAATAGATTCGCGGTGTAGTCTATGTCAACATTCTGCGGCTTGTCCAGGTAATTTGAATAGAGTTTTAAAATATTTTCAAAGGAAACATTCTCCATCAGGTTTACTTTGTAGTATGCGTCAAAAGAGGCACCGAACTCGGTTCTTACTTTTTTTCCGGGATCTAGACCATATCGTGTTGAAAGAAGCGTGTCGCTGACGAACACGAATCTTACTGCTGCTGGGGACAGATTGAACCTCAGGTTATCCGATTTTTTGTAGGCAAAACCGGGGCCAAAGCTTAAATATGCCGGAGCTAGGAATCGCGAAATACGTTCTTTCGGAGTTTTTGTATAATCAAATCCATCGGCAAACTGCGTATTAAAATTCAAGAAAAAAGTATATAACCAGTATTGTGAGGCCTGATGCCCCAATAAACTGTTCAATACCAATCTATCATCATTTTTGCGCCAGTCAGATTCTTTTTGAAAAGTTAAACCGTATGCCGCTAGCACCTTGTTGTCCCAGGACCACTTATCTTTTTTATAATTGAAATCATAATTTAAGGTAAGGTTTCCGGAGAATGAATTGACACCCCCCGCCGCCCAATTGGAAAATGAACTTTGGTTAATTAGAAAAGTGTTTTCACCTTTGATCGTCCATATTTTACTGGTGTCTGGAAGAGCTTGCTGACTATAACTTCGAAAGCCAAATAAACATAGTGCAATAAGAAAGATCGATTTAATTTTTTTCATACTAAAAATTTGGTTTTTGTGCATTATTGCGAAAATAATTGTTCTATAACTAAACGAATAATATTGTTTATTGTTTTATAGCTTTTTGTTTACGGATATTTTAAATAAAATTGGAACTTTGGCAACTTATTAGATATTATGAAAATAACGTTGCTTTGTATTGGAAAAACGGATGATAAATACTTGATCGAAGGAATCGACAAATACATCAAAAGACTAAAGTTCTATGTAAACTTTACTATCATGGTAATACCGGATATTAAAAATAGCAAAAGTCTCTCTGAGGAGCAGCAAAAGGACAAGGAAGCTGGATTGATTTTAAAACAATTGCAGCCGCAGGATATGGTCATTTTACTGGATGAATTTGGTAAGGAGTTCCGTTCCCTGGACTTTTCCGCATATTTGGAGAAAATGATGGTCAATAGTGTACAGCATATGGTGTTTATTATCGGTGGTCCTTATGGTTTTGATCAAAAAATCTATGATCGTGCAAATTCCAAAATGTCTTTGTCGAAGATGACTTTTTCGCATCAAATGATCCGTTTATTCTTTACGGAACAGCTTTATCGAGCCTTTTCTATTATGAAAGGCGAACCTTATCATCATGAATAATATGGAAAAAAGTCCGTAACTTCATCATTAATAAAAACAGACTTATGAATTTGCCGAACAAACGTGATTATCACTATAAAAGTGATGAAGGAGAGAAAAATAGCCAATTGAATAAATACATTATGATAGCATGTATCGTTATTGTTATTTTATTGGCAATTTACTTTGCATAATTTGATATCCTCTAATTACGGTAGGAGTAAAAGAATAAATCTCTTACTTAATATCCGTATGGAGGATATCAGCAGATGATTTTAATAAATTTGATTGGAATGTTTAGAGAAGAACGCCTAATTTTTCGGAGAAGGTTGGCCAGTTTTGCGCGTTCTTTTTGGTTCGGTGTTGTTTACAAATCCCCAATTGGTCACATAGAACGATAAGGGATTAATTTCTAATAATTTTTTCATTTTTTCTTTTTTTACCATATAATATTTTATTGTTTCGACTAGATATTGTCAATAATCACGCCAAACTTTAGCTTTATGCCAAATTGCCTTTCGTGATCTGATCGGTTTATCGATATCTGATAAAATAAAATTGGAAGAATAGGAAGGTGGACATAAGACGTAATAAGTAGCCCCACATCGGGGCTACTTATCTTTATTAAATTTACTTTTTGTCTATTTTATATAATCTGCCGAGATCAGTAATGGCATATAGCGCACCATCCTGTCCTTGCGTAATATCTCTGAATCGTTGCCCCTCACTGCCGAGTAAGCGTTCTTCGCCAACCACTTTATTGTCTTTTAAGATAATCCGGGCGATATGGGTACTGCTCAGGCCGCAAATAAAGAGGTTATTCTTCCATTCGGGAATGTTCTGTCCGGTATAAAATGTAATTCCGCTCGGGGAGAGGACAGGGTCCCAATAATAAACAGGTTGCTCAAGCCCATCTTTTTGCTGTATACCTGCGCCAACTTTATCGCCTTTATATTCTATTCCATAGGTAATGGTAGGCCAACCATAATTTTTACCGGCTTGGACCCTATTGAGTTCATCTCCACCACGAGGGCCAAATTCAGTTTCCCATAAATCGCCGGTTTCAGGATGAAACGCAAGTCCCTGCGGATTACGGTGTCCATAGCTGTATATCTCTGGTCGTGCATTTGCTTTTCCTATAAATGGATTGCCGGGTGCCGGTTTTCCATCTTTTGTAATGCGTAAAATCTTACCCAGAGCCGCATTTAAATCCTGAGCCAAAGGTCTGGTGACCAAATCAGAGCGTTCACCGGTAGTAAAAATAATGTTCCCTTCTTTATCGAAAACTATTCGCCCACCATAGTGCAGGTTGCCCTTATGGGCTGGAGTTGCCTGATAGATAACCTTCGCACCCTCGAATGATTTCTCGTCAGCAGAAAGCTTACCTTTGGCAACAGCCGTTAACGTTCCTGCAGGAGTATTGTCCGAAAATACCCAATATACCATTCGGTTTGTTGCAAAATCCGGATCGAGTCTCAATCCGAGCAATCCGCCCTGACCGCTGCTATTCACCGCAGGGAGGCCTTTAATTGGCTCGCTTAATTTCCCGTCGGCACTTGCGATACGCATATCACCTTCTTTTTCTGTGATCAATAATCTACCATCCGGTAGCGCTGCAATGCCCCAAGGGGACTTTAATCCTTCGGCAATAACTTTGCCTTCAAAGGCGGAGGTTGTTTTCGCTCCGGCGATTCTGGTTTGTCCGGCAAAAGCAGGTTTGTAATCCGTATTTGCTTTTTGAGTTTCGACTGGTGGATAGCTAGTCGTATCCGTACCCGGATTTGATGTGCTATCTGAACCGGAATTTGAATTTGCATGATTGGAATTACAGGCGGTCAGGCCTAGTGATATCGTTAAAAGGCTTATTGTCAGTTTGGTTTTCATTGTTGATGACTTATTTTTTTGTCTTATTGTTCCGTTGAAGATATTAAAAATTAATGAAATGCTTTCTGATATCATGTAATAAATTTATCGACATTTATCACAACATCATTAAAAATGAGAAAGATAAAAACTTCGCCCATTCTGTTGACGGTTTCGGTGTCTAGGCTAAGGCATATTCAAACAATGTGTCAATATCTTTTGCAGCTCATTTTCTTTGTTGACAAAATAATCGCTCACTTCTAATGTTGCATTGGTGCTTAAATTGTAGATGCATACGGGAACATAGTTTGGCTGAGCAGAAGTCTCAAAAGTTTTAAAATAGTCCGCGCTTTCCTGGAAAGTTGAAAACTCTTTGGATTCACAATGTTGTGTTTCCTCATTATATGCGATGGTTATAAAATTCTTTTTCATTGTACGCTCCTTTATCAGGAATAACGAAAAGTAAACGACAATAGTTTTAAAAATTCATCGCTTTTTATTTTTAAACGCTGATATGGCTTGCATCCACCTCTTTTCCAAAGAATATTTTTGCTTTGGTTTCAAAATCCCTGGGGTCATCCGTAGTGTAGAAGGCCAATTGACTGTTTTTGGAACAGCAGGCCTCTATTTCGACATGTCGGTGCAGGTAATCCTGTAGGCTGTTGGCAACAATAGGTCCCTGGGAAATAATATTGACATTTTTGGGGACATATTTTTCGATGACAGGCAATAGTAGGGGATAGTGTGTACACGCTAAAACAATGGTGTCAATTTGATCACATTGCTGTAATAGCTCATGGATATCCTTTTGAACAAAATAGTGTGCTCCTTCCGTGTTAATTTCGTTGTTTTCGACCAAAGGAACCCAAAAAGGACAGTCGTGTTGAAATACTTCAATTTCCGGATTGAATTTATGGACCTCTATTTTATAGGATTCTGATTTTACAGTTCCTGTTGTGGCAAGGATACCGATTTTATTTGTTTTCGTATAATTATGGATGATTTCTGTTGTTGGCCTGATGACACCAAGAACTTTTTTTCCCGGTGGAAGATCGTTTTGCTGAATCGTTCGTAACGCCTTCGCCGAAGCAGTATTACAGGCTAAAATAACGAGATTACAGCCTAGATCAAATAGTTTAAATACACATTGTTTGGTATAGGCATACACGGTCTCAAACGAACGCGTACCGTAGGGGACACGTGCATTGTCGCCTAAATAGATATAGTCATATTGGGGCAAAAGCTGTTGAATTTCCCTGAATACCGACAGGCCTCCATAGCCGGAGTCGAAAATTCCAATAGGACCAGAAGTTAATGTATTATCCATAACGCAATGCTATAAGTTACATCCACCTATAACATTGCGTTATAAGATTCAGTTTTACTGAAGCAAAGATGGTTTCTCTTTATATATTTTCCAAATTAATTCGCCAAATAATGTATTGGTCCAGGCAAACCAATGTCTGGTGAATTTTTTTGGATCGTTTTTATGGAAGGATTCATGCATAAATCCTGTTCCGCCGTGTGTACTCACTAACGTTTTGATACAGTTACGGATCTCCTCATCATTTGTCGACGTCTGTGCGCGCATAATAATGGACATCGGCCAAATCATGTCACGACCGATGTGGGGACCGCCAATGCCTTCGGCTGCAGTACCTTTAAAGAAGAATGGGTTCTTGTCAGACAGAACAAAATTACGTGTGCGCTGATAGACTTCATCATGGATGTCGACGGCGCCTAAATAAGGCAGAGCCAATAAACTTGGGATATTGGCGTCATCCATCATTAAGTGACTTGAATAGCCGTCTACTTCAAAAGCATAGATCTTTCCCAGTGTTGGGTGATCGATAATTCCATATTTATTTACGGCTGCTTCTACTTCATTGGCGAGTGCTTCCATTTTTGATGCAAGTGCCTGTTCGTTTTTAACCTTTTTAAGAATTTCAGCAGCTTGTCTCAAGCTAACAACCGCAAATAAGTTGGAAGGAATCAAAAACGAGAAAATAGTTGAATCATCCGAAGGTCTAAAGCTCGAACAGATCAAACCCACGGGGTTGACGGGATAACCATAGCCATCAACCTGTAAGGTGTCGGATCCTCTGGAGGTTGTCCGTTCAAATTTATAAGGTCCTAAATTATCTTTACGTTGCTGTTCAACAAAAGTCTGATAAATTTTATGTTGAGCTTCCAACCATTCTTCATTAAATGGGCTGCTGTCATTTGTTTCTTTCCAATAATGATAAGCCAGTCGAATCGGATAACATAGCGAGTCGATTTCCCACTTCCTTTCATGAATTCCGGGTTTCATGCTGGTATGGTCACTAAACCATTCTCCCTTTTTAGTTGGATCATTGTAAAAAGCATTGGCATATGGATCGATGTTAATGCATTTGCTCTGTTTTTGAATTAAACCAACGATGAGATCCTGTAATTTTTTATCTTTTTTCATGAAAGGAAGATAGGGCCATACCTGAGCACTACTGTCACGAAGCCACATGGCGTCAATATCTCCCGTGATGACGTAGGTATAGTTTCTTCCATTCTGAACATAAGGGAATACTGTGGTGTCCAATGTGTTCGGAAAACAATTGTTAAATAACCAAGCTAACTCCTTATTTTTTGTGTTTTTTTGAAATTCTGCGATTGCATCTTCGACTACTTTACTGGAAAAAAGTCGTTTTTCTTTAGGCGTACGCACGGCAGGAAAAGAATGTTCCTGAGCAAAAGAAAATTTGCTTGCAAATGCACCTGCTGTCAATAAGGTTGCGTTTTGGATAAATGTTCTGCGTTTCATGCTTATTAGGGCTGATTTTTTGTTATACAAGGTTATTTACTAAGATGCAAGATATAAATATTTTTGAATATAACGAACAGCAAATACGATTTAGCATTATAATATTGACTTCGAATGTGAATAAAGTCATTTTTATTCGGTTAATTTGCAGTTAGGAATGCATTTTGCTAGAAGAAATAATCTTTGAAATAATTTTATGGGGCTTAATATATCAAAAAAAAGTAATTTACTTCGAATTGTGCTGGCTGGCATCGGGGTAAGTGCCTCCTTTGCAGGGTTTGGGCAAATTAAAAGTCAGCCGTATTCGTATCATTTCTATCAGAAAATGAACGACGTTGTGTATTCAACGGAGACGAGAATGCACACAACAGCTAAACCATTTGTCATCAAGGATTCTTTGTTACTGGCCAAATTTGACTCGATACAATCCAATAAACCGGTTTCTTCGTCAAATTGGTTCATGCGGAAGATCTTTAATGAACATTTGGTTCAAGTAGAAAAAGACGATTACACGTTCTATGCCGACTTTTTGCCGGATATGTATATCGGAAAAGATATGCAGGGTGACAAACGTCGGACATGGATGAACGGAAGGGGATTTCAGGTAGGACTGAATGTGGGGAATAAATTCACATTTAACTCATCTGCATTTGAAAGCCAGGCGGTTTTTCCAAAATATCTGGATGATTATATTGTGGCTAATAAAGTAATTCCCGGTCAGGGAAATACCAAATTTCAGTCGAAAAATAAAATGGACTGGATGTATGCGACCGCAAGCATGACCTACGATGCGCACAAGTATATCCAAGCGACCATCGCTTACGACAAGAATTTTATTGGTGATGGTTATCGTTCGATGTTGCTTTCTGACTTTTCATCTAATTATGCGCATCTGAAACTGACCGGTACGATCGGGAATGTACAGTATACTTCCATCTGGGCCTATATGAATGATCCAACGCATCCGAGACAAGATATCAGTGGGACCTACCCTATGGAAGGGCAAAATAACAGACGTTTGGGCGATGGAAAAAAATGGGGAGCCTTTCAATACCTGGATTGGAATGTGACCAATAAATTATCCGTTGGTTTCTTTCAGTCTGTCGTTTGGGCAGCACAAGATGAGGGTGGAAAAAGAGGATTTGACTTCAGTTATTTGAGTCCGATTATCTTTATACGTCCTGTCGAGAGCAATAACCGCACATCGCCGGATAAAATGTTTTTAGGGGCTACTTCAAAATATAAATTGCCTTATAACTTGACTGTTTATGGTCAGTTTCTATTGGGCGAATTTACGGCTAAGGAATTTTTTGCGGGCAACGGTTATGCACATAACAAATGGGGAGCGCAGTTGGGGCTAAGAGGCTACGACATGTTTGGTGTCAAAAACCTAAACTTCCTAGCGGAGTACAATACAGCTAGGCCTTATACCTATGCACACTTTAAATCCTATTCCAACTACAGCAACAATGCCGAACCATTGGCGCATCCAAAAGGTGCTAACTTCAGGGAATTGGTCGGTCTGGTAAACTACGCTTGGGACAGATGGGACTTTTCATTGCAGGGGATGTATACACAAAATGGACTGGATCTGCCTGACGGAAGCAATATGGGAGGGAATATCTTTCAATCGTATACCACCATTCCAAATATGTATGGAAACCATATTGCGCAAGGGATCAAAAATAATATCTATTATGCCGATGCGAAAGCAGCATATGTACTCAATCCCAAATATAATCTTCGGCTAGAATTAGGCTATATGCAACGTTATGCCAAAGCACAGTACGAGACGCCTGTCGTGAATAAATCAGGGGTGTTTACATTTGGACTTCGTTCGAGTTTCAGAGCAATCTATAACGATTTATAGGAAGTTTTTATATATTTGAAGCACATTATTGAGCTTATGAAAACATCATGATTATTCAAGCCTTATATGGAATGTATAATTATGATGTTTCTTGTTTAATAAAACTGTTTCATAGCCTTTGAGGTCTCTGCTACAGTTACCAAAGGTAGCCGGTATGGATCGAATCGCTAATATTGTCTAAATTATTAAATACGGATGAAAAAAATCCTTGTGTTAAATGGCCCAAATTTAAATCTATTGGGTGTTAGGGAAAAGTCAATCTATGGAAGTCAGGATTTCCTGAGTTATTTCGAGGAATTGAAAAAACGCTTTTCAACGATTCAACTGGAATATTTTCAGAGCAATTCCGAAGGGATATTAATTGATAAAATTCATGAGGTTGGCTTTGAGTACGATGGAATTGTAATGAATGCTGGCGCATATACGCATACCTCTGTTGCTATTGGTGATGCTATTGCCGCTGTTCAGACACCAGTCATTGAAGTTCACATCAGTAATGTGTATCAACGGGAGGAATTTCGTCATCATTCTTTCTTGGCCAAAAATTGCAGGGGAGTGATTTGTGGTTTCGGATTGGATAGTTACCGGCTTGGCATCGAAGCGCTGTTAGTTTAAAAACTTATCGGTAAAAGCTTAGTTTGGTTCTCATCAGCAATGCTGCAGGTATCATGTAACGCATTGAAAAGTGTCGTGGCTACTTCTGAAAAATGGTATTTTAGTGAAATCAGGATGCGAAGCGTAATTTATTTATAAAAAGAAAAGCGGGAATTCCCGCTTTTCTTTTTATAAAGGTATATTATGCAATAAGATTTCTTATTTCTATTTCATCTGCTTTGATCTGCGCTTTCATTTCCTCCAGTGAGTCAAAACGTTCATCGTGGCGGATAAAGTGAAGGAATTTGACGCGTAGTGTTTTGCCATAAATATCCTGATCAAAGTCAAATAGACTGATTTCAATCGCACGATTCATTCCGTCAACAGTAGGCCTTGTACCAATATATCCCATACCCTTAGCGATTGAAACAGGATTCTCTTCTTTATACTCGCCTGTAGTGATATTTTGGATATGATTGTATATATAGACCTCAACGGCATAGATACCGTAGGCAGGAATGAGTTTATGAGGTTCATGCACCTGTAGATTGGCTGTCGGAAATCCAATGGTACGCCCGATTTGATCCCCTCGGATCACAGTTCCTGTCAATTCAAAAGGATAACCTAAATACAGGTTGGCCGTTTTGATATCACCTTTAATGAGTGCTTCACGGACACGGGTGGAAGAGACGGCAATATCATTGATATCCTGTTCTGGGATTTCGTCCACACTATAATCAAATATCGAAGCAAATTGTTCCAAGTCTCCTAAGGAACCTTTGCGGTCTTTTCCAAAATGATGGTCATATCCGATAACAATCTTTTTGGTGCCCAATTTTCCTACAAGCACATTGCTGATATATTCTTCAGGAGTCTGATTGGAAAAATCACGGGAGAAGGGGATAATGATCAAATGGTCAATACCCACTTTGCTTAATTGGCTCACTTTCTCTTCAATATCATTTATTAGCCGTAAGCTATCATCATCTGGATTAATAATTAACCGGGGATGAGGAAAAAAAGTAAGCAATATGGTTTCGCCGTTAATCTTTTGTGCAGCCTCCTTTAAGTGGACTAATATTTTTTGGTGGCCGATATGAACACCGTCAAAAGTACCAATGGTAACGACTGCATTTTCAACGGGAGTGAAATCTTCTAAACTTCTGTAGATTTTCATTTATAGGATTTTTTGCAAAAATAAGATAAAGAATCAATAAAAAGTGCCGATAGGGTTATTTAATGATTTCTTTATGACGTTTTATTTCGGCGATAAGCTGTTCGAGGTTCCAAGCGTTTTCGACACGATAATCACCACTTTTGGTTCGTCTTAATGAACTTAAATGTGATCCACTCTGTAATACTTTTCCAAAGTCGTACGCCAAGGATCGGATATATGTACCCTTTGAACAGGAAATACGAAAATATATGTTGGGAAGTTCAATCTTCTCAATTTCAAAGCTATTGATCCGTACCTGCCGGGATTTTATTTCGACATCTTCACCGCGGCGTGCTTTTTCATAAACACGTTCCCCATTGATCTTTATGGCAGAGTGTGCTGGAGGAAATTGTTGGATATCACCCACAAATGATTTTGCAGCATCCAATATCATTTGTTCGTTAATATGTGTGATCGGGAATGTCTCGTCAATTTCGGTTTCCAGGTCGTAGGAAGGGGTAGTGCCTCCTAGTGTAATTGTACCTGTATATTCTTTGTCTTCAGCCTGATAGCTGTCGATCTTTTTTGTTAATTTACCGGTGCAGACAATCAATAATCCTGTTGCCAAAGGATCCAGTGTGCCTGCATGGCCAACTTTTAATTTTAATGGTTTTAGTGAGTTCCTGACTTTACCTACAACGTCGAAACTTGTCCATGTCAAAGGTTTATCAATCAACAACATTTCGCCTTCAGCAAAATTAAACTCTGCTGAGTTTTCACCAACCTCTCTGTTTTCCATGAAAAAATTTTAGATAATTTGTAAACTATGACCCGAAAGCAGTAATACCAGTATAATAACGCCAATCACTATTCTGTACCACCCAAAGGCCTTAAATCCATGCTTTGTTAAAAATCCAATAAATGATTTGATGGCAATAATTGCCACAACAAAGCCGATGAGGTTACCAACAATAAGCAGGTTGAGTTCTTCACTTGTAAATGTATTTCCTTCTTTGAAAAACTTCAGGAGTTTAACCGCTGATGCACCAAACATCATTGGTAAAGCTAGGAAAAATGAAAACTCCGCTGCCGCTTTACGTGTTAATTTTTCGGCCATACCACCGATAATGGTACTTGCAGATCGAGATGTGCCCGGAATCAAAGCCAAACATTGGTATACACCGATCATAAAAGCCTGTTTATAGGAAATTTCGTCCGAATCTTCAACAGTAGGTTTATTAAACCACTTGTCTACAAAAAGAAGCACAACACCACCAACGACCAGCATAATGGCAACCATCAAGGGGCTTTCTAAAAGTGAATCGATGAAATCATTGAAGAGTAATCCCAGCACCGAGGCTGGAATAGCTGCAATCACCAGTTTGTAATAGAATGAAAGCGATTTAAAAAACCTTTTATAATATAAAACGAGAACCGATAAAATCGTTCCCAATTGAATGACAATCGTAAATAATTTAACAAAGGCAGAGGGTTGAATACCCATCAGAGCGGTTGCGATAATCATATGACCTGTAGAGGAGACAGGCAAAAACTCCGTTAATCCTTCGATGATAGCGAGGATGATAGCTTCAATAATAGACATCTGTTTTTAATAAGATTATTCTTCAGTTTTCGTTGTTTTGGGACGATATAGGATCGCAACAAAGCCTAAGGCAAAGCCAAGGACAACAACAATAGGGGCTAACGTAATTTTGGTAAAACTATAAATATCAGTTTCACCTGACATCAGGGCAAAGCCGATGACAACAATGATCAGACTAGCTATAAAAAGCTGATAATTTAATTTGGAAAATACGAAAGAACCTTTATTCACAGATTCTGTAGATTTCTTAATTTGAGCCATTTTTATCTATATAAATCGTTAGATTGAGCTTTTAAATATTTCGTCACAGCAAAGTAGGTGCTGAGGCCTGAGATTAAAATTCCGATGAAGATAACCCCTAAAAAGATAACGGCAAATTCAAACCAGTTGCGCAGAAATACCAATTCAGGTATCTGTTGTTGCGCAAATTTGAGCGTCAATATCAACAATAAAATCGCGATCAGTGAACCAAGCAATCCATGAATAATACCATAAGTGATAAAAGGTTTGCGAATAAAGTTCTTGGTCGCACCGATTAACTGCATGCTTTTAATTAAGAAACGCTGCGAGTATATGGCCAGACGTATTGTATTGTTGATTAAGGCAACGGCAATAATCAAGAGAATAACAGCGAAGGCTAAAACAATCATACCGATGATACGTACATTTTTATTGACCATATCAATTAACGATTCTTGATAAACCACCTCTTTTATTCTATTATTTTTAGAGATTTTTTCAATGAATGTCTTGATACTGTCTGTATTGGCGTAATTTTCCTTCATATAGACATCCAGAGAAGGTAATAATGGATTATGCCCAAGATATTGCACAAAATCTTCACCGAGATCTTCTTTCAAGTTTTTCGCAGCGATTTCTTTGCTGATGTATACTGAACGAAGCACATAAGGATCTTTTTCAAGATCTTTTTGTAAGGAGAGCACGTCACCCTCACTGGTGCCATCGTTTACAATGACATTCAGGACAATGTTTTCTTTAACGTACTTTGAAAGATTTTTAGCGTGCACCAATAATAAGCCCAACATACCTGTCACCAAGAGCACCAGCGCGATGCTGATCACTGTGGAAACATAGACAGACTTTGTTTTTCTTTTTTGTGTGCTTAATTCGTATTCTGACATAATAAGCAAAAATTTATTTGCGAAAGTAACTAATTGAGCGGAAGATTTCGAATTTATCTTGTAATTACTTTGATAAAAATCAATTCGAATTTTGTTTTCTACCTATGTTTAAATAACTTTTCAATACTAGAATTTATTGTTCAAACTACAAAACTTTTATCACATTTCAGTATTAAAATCGTAATTTCGCAAGTCATAAAAATTCCTTACGAACAAAAATGGAGTATAATCACAAATCATTAGAGAAAAAGTGGCAAAAGTTTTGGGCGGATCATCAAACCTATAAAACATCAGATGCACACCAGAAGCCAAAATACTATGTGTTGGATATGTTTCCTTATCCATCTGGGGCGGGACTACATGTTGGTCATCCTCTGGGATACATTGCTTCGGACATCTTTTCAAGATATAAACGATTAAAAGGCTTCAATGTACTACACCCAATGGGGTATGATTCCTTTGGACTTCCTGCAGAACAATATGCGATTCAAACGGGTCAACACCCTGCTGTTACAACCGAAGCAAATATCAATCGTTACCGCGAGCAGATGGATAACATCGGTTTCTCTTATGACTGGAGTAGAGAAGTCCGTACTTCTGAACCTGAATATTATAAATGGACGCAGTGGATTTTTATGAAATCATTCGATTCTTGGTATAATAAAGAAACGGATAAAGCGGAATCCATTGATACATTGATTGCGAAATTTTCTACAAACGGTTCTACAGCTGTTCAGGCAGTCTCTGACGAAGATGTATTAGCATTCACTGCAGAGGAATGGAAATCTTTTGATGAAGAAACACAACAGCGTGAGCTGTTAAAATATCGCATTGCTTATTTGCGCGAGAGTACGGTGAATTGGTGTGCTGCCTTAGGAACAGTATTGGCCAATGATGAGGTGATCAATGGTGTTTCTGAACGCGGCGGTTACCCGGTTGAACAAAAGAAAATGATGCAGTGGTCTATGCGCATTACGGCGTATGCTGATCGCCTATTGAAAGGTCTGGATACCATTGATTGGCCAGAGCCGTTGGTAGAAATGCAACGTAACTGGATTGGTAAATCTGTCGGCGCTTCGGTGAAATTCCCCGTTCCGCAGCTGGATACCGCGATAGAAGTTTTCACAACACGTGTAGATACCATTTTTGGTGTTTCATTTGTTGTTTTAGCACCTGAACATGAATTGGTCGCATCGTTGACGACAGCCGAACAAAAAGCTGAAGTTGAAGCTTATATTGAGAAAACATCAAAAAAATCCGAATTGGATCGTATGGCTGATACCAAAACAGTGTCGGGTGCTTTCACAGGTGCTTATGCCAAACATCCTATTTCAGGTCGGGATGTTCAGATCTGGATTGCGGATTACGTGCTTGCCGGATATGGTACAGGAGCTGTAATGGCTGTGCCAAGTGGTGATCAACGTGACTATGTTTTTGCCAAACATTTTAATTTAGAAATTATTCCGATTTCGGATACACAGCAGATTGAAGAAGAAGCTGATCCAAATAAGGATGGAAAATATATCAATTCGGACTTTATCAATGGTATGACCTATCAGGAGGCTGTACCTACGCTGATCACTAGGCTGGAAGAATTGAAATTGGGTAAGGCGAAAATCAACTTCCGTATGCGTGATGCCATTTTTGGACGTCAGCGTTATTGGGGCGAACCTGTACCTGTTTATTTTAAAAATGGTCTTCCGTACCTTATTAAAGAAGAAGAACTACCCTTATTGTTACCTGAGGTTGATAAGTACTTGCCGACAGAGTCCGGAGAACCTCCTTTAGGACGTGCGAAGGACTGGAAATATGAAGATCAGTATGAATATGAGTTGAGTACAATGCCGGGTTGGGCAGGCTCTTCATGGTATTGGTTCAGGTACATGGATCCAAAGAATGAAGATAGCTTTGCTTCAAAGGAAGCTGTTGATTACTGGAAAGCCGTTGATTTATACATTGGTGGGTCAGAGCATGCGACAGGTCACTTGTTGTATTCACGTTTTTGGAATAAGTTTTTAAAAGATCTTGGCTATCATAATGAAGAAGAGCCTTTCCGAAAACTGATCAATCAGGGGATGATTCAGGGACGTTCAAATTTTGTTTACCGTGTACTCGATGAAGAGGGCAGAGGAACCAATCAATTTGTGTCCTATGGCTTGAGAAATGATTACAATACAATTCCTTTGCACGTGGATGTCAATATTGTGTCGAATGATGTTTTGGATCTGGAAAAATTCAAAAACTTCAGACCTGATTTTGCGAATGCTGAATTTGTATTGGAAAATGGCAAATATATCTGTGGCAGTGAGGTGGAGAAAATGTCCAAGTCGAAATTCAATGTCGTTAATCCAGATGATATCATTGAGACTTACGGCGCTGATACCTTACGTCTTTACGAAATGTTTTTGGGACCACTGGAACAGGCTAAGCCTTGGAACACCAATGGTATCGAAGGTGTTTACAAGTTTTTAAAGAAAGTATGGCGCCTGTTTCACGATGCCGAAGGTAATTTTAATGTATCGGATGAAGAGCCTTCAAAGGCCGAGTTTAAAGCTTTACATAAGATTATTAAGAAAGTGGAAGATGATATCGAGCGTTTTTCGTTCAATACCTCTGTTTCGGCCTTTATGATCTGTGTGAATGAATTGACCGATTTGAAATGCAATAAACGCCAGATATTGGAGCAACTTGTTATCGTTCTTCAATCTTATGCACCACATATTACGGAGGAATTGTGGAATTTATTGGGGCATGAGGCAGGTACGCTTTCTCAGGCAACTTATCCTACATTTAAACCAGAATATCTAGTCGAGTCTGAATTTGCATATCCGGTCTCTTTCAATGGTAAGATGAAGTTCAATCTATCACTCGCATTGGATTTGGATCAACAAACCGTTGAAGAAACGATCAAGGCACATGCAGATGTGCAAAGGCATCTGGACGGCAAGCCTATTAAAAAGATCATTTTTGTAAAAGGAAAAATAATCAATATTGTAGCTTAGTCCAAACTGCTATCAAGAATAAAAGCCATTTTGTCCCAGTGATAAAATGGCTTTTTTAGGCTAATACGTCCTGAAAGGCAATTGTTTTATCAAAAATTGATTTAGCGTATGGGCAATTTGGAATAATCTTGGCCTCGTTTTTCCGGGCATAATCCACTGCTTCAAGAACGAGTTTTTTACCGACACTCATCCCTTTATATTCGTCATATACCTCGGTGTGGTCTATGGAGAACTCGTTCTCAGTCTGCCATGTATACTCTAAAATCCCAGCCTCATTATTATCCACCTCGGCGATGAAATTACCTCTGTCATCTCTTTCGATATTTTTTACTTCCATAGTGTTTTTTTCAAAATAACGTCCAAAAGATATTTTTGTTTTATTAAAGTTTTCAATTTTTACTTCGCCAAGTATACAATATGCAGCTATCTATGAGCCTTCTCATTTTTTGAATTTAGGTGAGACGGCGACCGAATGCTGTATATGGACTGTCGTTTTGATACTAAACGGCGTTGCCAAATTTAAATATAAAAGAATTGTGTCTGTACGCTGGCCTCTGCTGAATATATTAAAGGAACAAAAAATGAACATCTTTTCCTTCGTGATCTTAGGAGAATTAGGTGATCGACTATCTGATTTCTCCTATTTTTTTTGTACCTTTGCAATTATCTCCTTAGAACACCTCGCATTTTTATCTTTTTCACCAAAGCTCTAAAGGTCCGAAACCTCCTCGGGAACATTTTATTTTAATCCATATTGAATGAGCAAAAGCCAAATTACATTTAACAAAAAAGAACGAGAAAAAAAGAAACTACTCAAAAAACAGCAAAAAATTGAGAAAAAAGAATTCAATAAAACAAACAACGACAAAGGAAAATCTTTGGAAGAATTGTTTGCTTATGTTGATGAACACGGGAATATCTCAGACAGACCTGCGATAAAATTGAAAGAAGGAGAGAGTCCAAGCATGACTTCAAACCATCATGACGAGTACTCTTTCGGAAAAGTTGTCCATTACAACGCAGAGTCCAATTATGGATTCATTAGAGACAATGACACCCAGCAATCTATCTATTTCAATGACCGTCTTGTCGGACAAAAATTGAACTTGAATCAGAAAGTGAAGTTTAAATTCAAAAGTGCTAAACAAGGCGCTCAGGTCACTGAGGTTTTGATTGAGTACTAGTAAACGAAGGTTCCGCTTGTGCTAAAAGCGTTGAATTATAAAGCCCTCAAGCACTTCTTAGTAGCCAGAAACTATGTGGAAGCCAAGCGAGGGCTTATTTTTTGTTATTACCTGACAGAATAGCCTTTGGAGCAGCCTACTCCTTAAATTTTAATCCCTTTTCCATTAAAGCCTGACCTAACAAAGGTAAGGAAGTCTTTCCAAGACCATGGAGCTTCAGTAGGTCCTTCTCCGAATACTGAGCCAGTTTTTCAAGTTGATCTATGCCATGGTTTAAAAGTGCATTTCTAGCGGGGCTACCCAAAAGAGCTAGAAAACCATCTTTAGGTTTCTTTTCCTTTTCGCATATTGGGCATGTTGGGCAGTCTGTAATCTTATAGAAGCTGTGCCCATTAGTACATATTCTTCTGGTTTTGATTCTCGTCATGTTGCCTATATCTGCTAATTAATTACAATATCAACATTATTCTTCGATTATAGTTTATGCTTTTGCTATTTTAATGTCTGTTTTTCAATAAGATATTCTGGGCGATTTTGAGCGAAAATTTTTCAGAACGTATATTCTATTTTGTTCCAGAATGTGTTTTTATCGGCTCTGATTTAATTTTGGCTACAAACCAAATGATTGGTTCCATCGGAACTTTTTTTGATGTAACGGGGCTGATGAAACAAAAAGTAAAATAGCCCTCCGGTGAAATAGGCAAGAACATCATAAAGATCAGCTGTGTTATAATCCGTATAGTAGGGCATTACCCACTCAAAAACTAGCGATACAATAGCGGCTATAAACCAGATTTGATACAGCGGATAGCCATGTGGATTACCATTGTTAAATAGATAACTTCCCACAACAGATGAGACGTGAACAATGATGGGAACAAAGACAAAATCCGTAAGCCAGCTGTTTAAATATGGAATCGGAAAATGGCAGTGCCGTGTAAATCGGATAAAGAACCAGCACAACCAGTAGAAAATAAATATATTGTCAAAAAGTGCCTTTCCTAATGTGCAAAGGAAACGGCGATCAACATCGCTATTGCTCCGCATGCCATCAAAGTTAAAAACATAAAAAAAGCTGTCTGTTTGCCGAATTTTTTCCATGAACTATCGTTAGGATGAATCGGAATGAGTGTCTGTTTTAAGTCGAAGTATTGATTTTTCAGCCAGTTTCCTTTCTTTTTATCTTTCATATGATCTTAATTTTATCATTCATGACACAAAATTAGAACAATTGTTCTAATTTTGTGTCATGAATACGAAAGAAAAAATTATCGAGGCAGCATTAAGTCTATATAACCGCGAAGGGATACGTACGGTAACCACACGTCAGATTGCTCAGGAAATGGGGATCAGTGCCGGAAATCTTCATTATCATTTTAAACATACAGAAGATATTATCTTTACTGTTTTCGGGCAACTCCAACGTGATTACGATGAAATGGTGGTTTTATTTGATAAGAAAGATCTTGTGCTTCGGGAGCTATTGCGGGAGTTTACGGACGGATCTTATAGATTGATCAACAAATACAGATTCATTTTTGTCAATTTTGTTGAGGTATGTGCGTGGATCCCTGCAATTGGTGAGTCTTACAGGGATCTTGTCATGCGTCGTGAGGAGCAGTTTGTCTCCCTCTTCAGGTACTACGCTGAGTTAGGGATGTTCCGGCAGGACATACCGATAGCTATACTGAAGGGTTTTATACGTCAGATTTTTATTATATCAGATTTCTGGTATTCGAGTTTTGCAGTACTGGGAGGCCGGTGTCAATCGGATGCGCTGGAAGACTATCGACAAACGATAGAAGTTGCTTTCTATCCATACCTGACCTAATTCCGGTTCTTGCTTGTGACGAGGTTAAACGCAGTGTTATCCATCAACTTAACCTCTTGTTAAAGTAAAAAGGCTTATTTCTGGCCGTGCATTAAAGCGAATCGGGATACTATGGCCAAGGCCCCTGTTGATATAAAGCGTCCGATTTCCATCTAGTTTTTTAACACCCTGGTCATAGTTTTTGTTGGAGACGGGGATTATCGGAGAGCCCCAAAATGGGATCCGAACTTGGCCCGCATGTGTATGGCCGGACAAGATCCACCCTTCATAACCATTCCAAACATCCAGATCAGCAACATCCGGATTATGACAAATGACTAAGCTGGCCTGTTTGCTGTCGTAGTTCTGCATTGTTTTTATCGGGTCGAAGTTTGTTCCCCAGTAGTCGTCCATACCGTAGAGCAATAGGCCGGCTGCGTTTGCACGTTCGTTTCTTAAAACCCTTATTTGATGTTTTGTGATAAGGGCGGTAATCGAATCGGCTGCGGCACTATCCCTAAAAGCACGTCCATAGTCATGGTTTCCTAAGATTGCCACTGTTAGTATTTTTCCTTTTGGTGCCGCTTGCATGACATCATCAAGGTCATCGAGCGGTAGGGCGTTGTTGGTCAACCGGACGAAATCGCCAGTATAGACAATAATGTCCGGGCTTATTTTTTTAATTTTTTTGAAGCTGTTTTTAATAAAATCTTTATCCACATAGTTACCGATGTGGATGTCCGAAATCTGGACAAGCGTTTTCCCTTCGAGGTTCTCAGGAAGATGTCTTATGGGGAGCTTTAGTTGCTCGTATTTTACCCAATGTGGTTCAATCTGCCAAGCGTAATAGCCGGCCAAAGCTGCAATTAAGATGAAGGAGATAAAACCTTTCTTAAAAAAACGTTT
Organism: Sphingobacterium sp. DR205; assembly: GCF_011064245.1. Taxonomy (NCBI): domain Bacteria; kingdom Pseudomonadati; phylum Bacteroidota; class Sphingobacteriia; order Sphingobacteriales; family Sphingobacteriaceae; genus Sphingobacterium; species Sphingobacterium sp. DR205. The sequence goes on from NZ_CP049333.1 coordinate 2,380,729, forward strand.
CCTTTTCATTGTGTTTTGGCTAACCAACTGGATTTTGTAACCTGCATATTTAGACTTTTCCAAACTTCATTGCCGATGGGAGTATCGGTTGTGACACCTTCATTGATTTCAAATCCTGCTCCTTCATAGCATTTTATCGCATTGCTGTTCCATGCATACACATTCAGATCCGCGCTATCGTATACATCGTCGATGAAAAGAAGTTTTAGCATGGCGTTTATTGTTTTTCTTCCGAAACCCTTGTTGCGCTCCGTATTGTCAGCAATCAATATGCGGGATAGTCTTGGGGTAGCTCTTTCAAAATTTAATTCGCAATGCCCGATAACGTTGTTTGTTTCTGTACTGATAATTTTGTACGCACGACGCTTGGGATCGGCAATGTATTTTTTTAACTGTACGTCAGTGACTGGAAAAGAAAAATAAGGGCCTGCAAATTGCAGGAGTTCTTCTGGGGATTTTATCCAGGATTTGAAGCGCTCAAAGTCGGTTTCTTCAAATGGAAGTAGTGTGATCATAAATTTATTATTGACATCTAAACCTAAGTATAGGATTAAGTTAGATAATTGTTGGACGCTTTCCTAAAAAATATCGTGATTTTTGCGAAATTCGTTACAGATTTACTGACACGACGATTGTATGCCAACACTTGTTTTAGATACCCTTGTAAATGCGCCCATAGCTATAGTTTTTGATCTGGCCCGCAGTATAGATCTGCATATGTATTCGACGAAGAAAACAAATGAGCGGGCAATAGCTGGGATCACCAGTGGGTTGATTGAGGCGGGGCAGATTGTTCGGTGGCGAGCAAAGCATCTGGGCGTATATCAAACCTTGACGGTGCGGATCACGAAAATGGAAAAGCCCTATTTTTTTGAGGATAAGATGGTACAGGGTGTATTTCCGTCGATGGATCATCAGCATCTGTTTGAAGAGCGCAACCGTATCATCAAATTGGTTGCGGAATCAGGAGATTATGTCCGTTATTGCTGAGGATAGGGTAGAAGGTGGTTTTTTGTTTATGGTTTGGCTATAAGGATCTTATCGGTTTCTTGAGGTAATGCTCAGATATGGGTTTTCCAGTAGAAGTTGTTCCTGTAAAAAATCAAAGGCACCTCTCTGGTTCATTGTCACCTGATGGATCTTGGAGAATTCGTTGTAAAAATAGACGCGGAAGCTGTTTGGACCGCGGGGATTCTGAATAATTTTAGTCTCGATGCGGTGGATCTGACTGATCGAGATTTTTTTACTTCCAAAAAAAGGAAAAAATACAAGTTCATGCTCCTGAAAAAGGTACGGCGCAATAGTTGCATAGATGCGGACAAGTCTTCGGGTGTACCGCTGATAAATAGCAAGGTCACGACTATTGAGACCTCGTAGGGCAATAATAAATTTCTGATTTTTGGCGTAAACGAACCAGCTGAGCCCGCCGAATAATACGCCGAAATAGACGAACAATGTACTCAAGAGCGGGAGGGACTTGTAAAAAAATGCCAGTTTATCTGAAGCAGCTGTCCACTTATCCAAAAAAACATAGAAGAAGAAGCCATAGCAAAAAAGAAACATCGCTATAAATAGTCCGATACCAGCATTACGGACTTTGCAGATTTTCCTTATCTCAGTTTGTAAAAATGAACTGTTGTGGGCTGAATAACTTTCCATATCATGAATTAATAGTGTGTAGGCTTGTTTTTTTTGTCAAATAAGAAGGTATTGGTTCCGTGCGATGATCGTCAGATCTGGATTTTCCTCGAGAAGCTGTTTCTGTAGAAAATCGAAGGCAGCTATCTGGTTCATTGCTACCTGATAGATTTTTGTAGCTTCATTATACAGATAGATGCGGAAGCTGTATGTATCACGATAATTACGGACAAATTTTGTTTCTATGCGTTTGATCTGATTGATTGGAATCTTTTTATTTCCAAAAAGAGGGAAGAATATAAGTTCATCTTTACAGAAAATGTAGGGCGCAATGGCTGTATATCGCTGAGCAAGTACGCTTGTGTACCGTCGATAGGTACCTAAGTCATGGCTGTCGAGCTGCTTTAGGGCACGCATATATTTTTGGTTTTTGATATATAAAGCCCAACTTAATCCAGCAAATAGTATTGTCGGAAATAGGAATAATGTGTAAAGGGATAGGGTGGAGCTATGGTAAAAAGTCGGCTTTTCCGGGAGGTGAAACCACCTGTCCGAAAAAACATACAATAAAATAGCAAAGTAGATGAGAAACGATAACATTATAAAACCGATAGCATTGTTATGGGCTTTTTTTATTTTCTTGATCTCGATCTGTGCAAACAAACTGTCTTCGGCTGAACAATTATGCATATAATGAATTATATAGTAGTGCAAAGATAACAAGAAGGAAGACTTTTTGCTTGTCTGTGTTTTTAAAATTTTTGTTGTTGTTTCGACTTTATCATTTAAATAGTGTCTTCTATATGTGATTTTTTTATTATTTCTTAGCTATTTTTCCATGTGGAAAATCTAGTGATATCGTGCATAAAGTACTTATGTCAATTAAAAGATATAGTTAAATAAGAGGCTAACGCATGTCGGCGGACAGCTGTTGATGATCATCTATTTTTGCTGTGCGCTATCTGGAGTAGGCTATTTTTATGGTTTTTAAGACAACTTTCTGACTGACCTATATTCTGCTACTCTTGTTGTCTTTGGAGGGCTTCTGTCTCTTAAAAATGTGGTTAAATAAAGGGCCACTGCGATACATGCTGACGGATAGTTGTTGATGATCATGTATTTTTGCTGTGCGCTATTTGAAGTAGGCTTATTTTTATGGCTTTTAAGACAACTTTCTGACTGACCTATATTCTGCTACTCTTGTTGTCTTTGGAGGGCTTCTGTCTCTTAAAAATGTGGTTAAATAAAGGGCAGCTGCGATACATGCTGGCGGATAGTTGTTGATGATCATGTATTCCTTTTCTTTGGATATTATAAAAAGGTGTTTTGCTGCAAGCAAGCAAGCAAGCAAGCAAGCAAGCAAGCAAGCAAGCAAGCAAGCAAGCAAGCAAGCAAGCAAGCAAGCAAGCAAGCAAGCAAGCAAGCAAGCAAGCAAGCAAGCAAGCAAGCAAGCAAGCAAGCAAGCAAGCAAGCACCCAATGCAGGGCGGGCTGTTGTGTTGAAAAAAAAAAGGTATGGATAAAATTTTATCCATACCTTTTTTTTAATGAAAACTGTAGTTTTTACTGTTTTTTATATGTTATTTTTTTATTTATGTAACGTATGTAATGAATTCTATTTCAAATGATAATAAAATATAATTTTCTGTATTTGGCTTTATGCCGTGAAAACTCTGAGAGAAGGTTATTTTGACCAATAATGAGCATGATATATGTGATTTAACCCATAAGAAATGCGCTTTTGGACCGCGCCATTTTATCATTTTTTTCGTCCAAATACTTATGCATTCGCGAAGTTATTCTTGATTAACGCATCGTATACAGGTATTTAATGCAGACGATAATGGAAGGTAGGTAAATTTGTGAAGGAAGGCTTTATAGATGTTCTTTTTAGGGAGGGGCGACATCGGTAGCGGTTGTTATGGCTACAGGGTCAAATGAGGTTGTGTGCTGATTTATTGGTGTTTTTAATTTATTTAAATTATTTTATTTCAGTATACTTATGAGCTTTATTTGTTATTTATGTTTATATGTCGAGATTTCTATAATGATAGTGTACGAAAGACTGTAGCAACACTTGAAGTCCTAGGAAATCATTCCTAATGGATGAAAAATATGTTATTTTGGACCGATGTTGTCCGCTTTTGAGAGTCGTTTTAGTTGTCTTGATTTGGAGCAACTTTGGATTTTGTCAGCAAGATTTTTCCTTTGATGAGGTCGTCGTTGAATTGACCGACGGTTGTTTTTTGAAGCATCTCGGACAGGCTGTTGCGAATGCTTTTAAATTCGTGATGTAGCGGACAGGGGTACTGTTCGGAACAGAACTCCAGGCCCATCCCGCAGCCCACAAAAAGGTTCTCCCCATCAATTGCTTTAACCACATCTGACAAGGGGGTAGACATATCGGATGCATCCAGATAGAACCCGCCTCCGGGGCCTTTCATGGACCGGATAATACCTGCTCGGCTTAAATTTTGCAAGATTTTACCTAAGAAAGCTTCGGGAGAATGGATATTTTCAGCAATTTCTTTTATGCCTACGCGTTTGTTTTCTTGCGAACGTTGTGCGATAAAAAAAACTGCCCGGAGACCATATTCGCATGTTTTGGAAAAAATACCCATAATCTGTTCTTGCTTTTCCACAAAGGTACAAAATCAAGAATAGCCATCCGCAATCCATGAAAAATTTACGGATGGCCATAACTATCCGCTTAACCGAGCTGTAGTGAAGCGGGCCCAAATTCTTCAAAATGAATGTTTTCGGTTTCGATGCCTCGGCTGGTCAAATACTGAAAATGCTTTGCGATAAAACCCGAAGGGCCACATAGGTAGTAGTTGGCTTTTTGCGGCAGATGCTCGGGATCTATTTTAGCAAGATCCACCCAACCCGGTAGATTGTACTTATCGCTCTCTTGGAGTTCATCGTAGAATGAGAAGCAGCTGATGTGCTCGTATTGTTCTTCCAGTGCCATGAGCCTTTCTTTAAATGCATGTAGCTCACTGTTTCTACAGCCATGGATCCAGGTGACTGCATTTTGTCCGTTGGTATTGACCAGCTGTTCCAGCATCGCCATCAATGGAGTCTGCCCGACTCCACCGCTGATAAACACATGCGGATATTTATTCTCCATCAGGTTAAAGGAACCAGTAGGTGCTGTCAATTCCAGCTGCTTACCTACTTGAAAGTATTGATGTAGGTAGTTGCTGACCATTCCTTCCGGTTTTCCAGCAGGAGTTTCTTTTTTTACAGAAATACGGAGGTATTGACCGTTACTGGCATCGGACAGACTATACTGCCGTGGTTGATATAGATGAAGTTCAGGTAGGTAAACGCGCACACTTACATACTGGCCGGCGCTATGTCTGGGAACTTTCCCACCGTCGGTCGGTGCCAGGTAAACCGATTGTATTTCTGCAGTCTCTGAAACGATTTTAACAATATTAAAAGGCTTCCAGCCTGTCCAGCCACCTTCATTTTGGACCATTTGATCATACATCTCTTTTTCGATGCCGATCATCAGATCAGCCAATTGAAAGTAAGCTACTTTCCATGCTGCTATAAGTTCTTCTGTAGCTGCATCACCCAGCACCTCGCGGATAGAGGCCAGCAGATGCTTGCCTACGATTTGATAATGCTCGGGACGGATGTTAAGACTACTGTGCTTTTGCCCGATGTGTTTGACGGCAGATAAGAGTACCGTGGGATTGTCAATATGTTCTGCATAGGCCAATACTGCCGTAGCTAAGGCAGTCTGTTGTTTTGCATTTTGCTGATTGCCCATATTGAAGATATGCTTAAGCTCAGGATTGTGGGTAAACATGCGTTTGTAAAAATAGCTGGTTAGCGCAACACCGTGCTCTTTCAAAACGGGTATGGTTCCTTTGATTAAATCTTTCTGTGTTTCGGTGATCATAATAAAATATTTAAATACCTTTTTGTCTTTTATTTTTTTAAAAAAAAGGAATGAAATGTGATTTTACCTCTTTTAGAGGTTATTATTACTCCTTGATAGGATACATTTGCAAATGACTATCGAAAACAAAAATAGAAAAATTTAATAAAAGACAAAAATATCTTTTATTAAATTTTAAACGAAAACCGATACCGGACATATAGCTAACTGTCGGGCTCTATTGATTCAAAATAGGCTAATGGCCTTTGCCGAATAGGATAACTATTCCCAAGTTTTCAGGTTTTTAGCATAAAATGTCCATTCCGGAGTTTTGATTACATCCTTGTCGATATCATACCAAGGGCTTAATTGTGGATCATTCCAATTATTCAAAAGCTGTATTTCCTGCGCGGGCATATAGCTTTGGGCTAGTAGTACGATTGTCTTGCCTTCCTTATTTTTTGCGAGATCAACGACGATAATCGCATGGCCAATGGGCGAGCCTTTCTGTATGAAAGTGTCTCCGATTTTGACTGCCTTCGTTGTTTTTACATTAGGTAATTCGTCATGTAAAGAAGCTGTATTGGCATAGGCAAAGATATACTCCATGTATTTCCAGTATTTTGCATAAGAATAGTCTCCTTTGACATAATTTGTATAACTGCGTGGCTTTCCATCCGATAGGAAGTTAAACTTAATGTCTTGATACCTTTTTTGTTGATAGAGGTAATCGGCGCGTAAGCGCATTACGGCATCGGCGCATTGATGGAGGTCGCGTTTACCAATATCCAGTTTGATAACACTATTGTAGATGTTGTTCCTGGGCTTAATTTTTCCATTATAATAACGGACCTTATGGTCTATCGGGTAGAGCGGAAGGTTTTCCAGAAAACTGCCAAAGTCTTTTGTGGTATAAGGGAGTCTTTCAAAACCGCTGGGTAATGAAATTCTTGTTTTGACAGTCATTCCTGTGGGGGCAATAAACGCCTCAGTATGCTCAGCAGCGGTCTGGTCTTTGGGCTGCGATTGTGATATAGCCGAACTTGGCTGTCCACAGCCAATGAGTGCTTGGAGAGATAGTACAGCTAATAATAAATATGTTGTAGTCATATCGGGTTTTCTAGTCAATGTTTACTGACTCTACTAAGGTAACTAAAATTCAGCAGAGTGCCGAAATCGGGGCAGCCCGCTGCATTGTCCCGCATTATCCATTATTTTAAGGAGCATGGGTATAAATTTGCAACAGTAGGGGCCTTGAAAAATTTAATTTACCTGTTTCCACAACGTTTTTCTGGCGTCAACTGATGTATTTCGTGCTGTTCAAATCAGTGCGAAAAGCCATTAAAGGTGAATTGAATACCTGAGGTACATTGAAACGTACCGGCGGTGTGAAGGAAGTGATCATAACTGAATAGTGTCCATGTCTTGGTTGTACTCTATTTTCTAAGTAAATTAGAACGGGCGTCTGTCTTCATAAGAATCATTGACAATAGATGCCCAAAATAAAATACAACGGATATGAAGATACTTTCAGCTGCCCAGATGAGCTGGGTAGATCAGCAGACCATGAAAGATCAGGAGGTAAGCAGCCTTGACCTGATGGAACGGGCGGCAACAACTGTTTTTGATGAAATAAAGCAGTTATACCCACGTTTGGCGCAATATACTTTTTATATTTTCTGCGGTAAAGGCAATAACGGGGGCGACGGATTGGTATTGGCCAGACTCCTGGATCAGCAGCAGGCTCAAGTCAATGTGTATTTAGTTGATGCGACAGATTATTCAACCGCTAATTTGGCGAATCAAAAACGCCTGCCTGCCCACCTCATTCAGAAGATTAGTCCCGACACTCAGGTTCATATTCCTGCTGGGGCAATCGTCTTGGATTGCTTGTTCGGTTACGGACTGAAACGTCCGCTTGCCGAAGAATGGCGTAGCCTTATCACGGGTATTAATTGTTGTACCGGGCCAATTTATGCAATAGATATGCCTTCAGGGCTGTTAAGTGACGGGCCAACGGCAGCTGAGGCTCCCGTCATACAAGCAGATGTGGTGTATACATTCCAGTCACCTAAACTGGGGTTGTTAATGCCTGGTAATAGCAGGTGGGCCAAAGCATTCCGTGTATTGGATATTGGGCTGAGCAGATCTGCTCTTGAACAGGTTGATACCATATTTCATTATATTGATTTGGCATTGTTAGGCCCGTTCTACCGGAAAAGGAATAAATTTGACCATAAAGGGACGTTTGGGCATTGTCTGATTATTGGTGGCAGCAGGGGAAAGATGGGGGCGGTGCAATTGGCACTGAAAGCAGCTCTGCGCTCGGGATGCGGGCTGGCTTCTGCTTATATTCCTTCCTGTGGATATACCAGCATTCAAACGGCTGTCCCTGAAGCGATGGTAATAAGTGATCCCGAAGAAGAAATGATTACGCAGTTTCCCGACACTCGTACCTTTCAGTCCATTGGTGTCGGAATTGGTATGGGAACGGCACAGTATACGATTGATGCTTTCAAGGTATTTATTATGCAAGGGTTTGATACTGCTTTGGTATTGGACGCTGATGCATTGAATATACTGGCACAGGATCGCGACTTATGGCAATTTGTTCCGAAGGGCAGTATATTGACCCCGCATCCCAAAGAACTGAGCAGGATACTGGGAACTTGGCAGAATGATTTTGAAAAACTTGAGAAAGTGAAGGCCTTTGCGGAGGAATACCAGCTTTATATTTTGATAAAAGGTGCCAATAGTGCAATCGTTACTCCTGATGGCACAGTCTATTTCAATAGCACGGGCAATGTGGGGATGGCTACGGGGGGAAGCGGAGATATTTTGACAGGGATATTGACAGCTTTGCTAGGCCAGGGCTATTCTTCGCAGGAAACCTTGATTATGGGGGTATATTTACACGGCAGGGCGGCGGATATTGCGGTGCAGACGCTAGGCGTTTATTCTTTATTACCGTCGGATATCATTAGTCATCTCCCCGCTGCATTCTTAGAACTGGAGAAACAGTCATGACAGATTGGTATATTGAACAGGTATTTGCGGCTCGTACCTGGAAACTTCGAAAGGAAGTTTTTAGTTCAAAAGGGAATCTGTCGGAGGTCATGCTGGACGGGGATTTTGAGGCATCTCATTTTGCGGCATACAGTGAAAACGAAGTTGTCGGTGTGCTCAGCCTGAAGCGTTCATAAAACGATTATGAAATTCTTTATTTTACTGTCCATCCCGATTTTAGAAGACGGGGAGTGGGCAGTGCCTTGCTGCGTTATACAGTGCAATTTATCAAAACCTTCAATGGTCATCGTCTTTTTGTTCAGATGGATGTGGAGCATCAGCATTTTTGGACACGAAATGGATTTGTTCCGGTGAAAGAATCGGGTAAGCCGGACCGATTTCGAAAAATAGTCTGAGCTGGTATTTAACGATAAGTTTTGACTAACCTCAGGCCCTCATTTCCAGCGGCGGTCTTTATGCGGCCTAAATGTTGGTGTAATCAATCTGGTCTGCCGCTGTAATCGGGCGGATGACGCGACATGGATTTCCTGCCGCAATGACATCAGCAGGGATATCTTTTGTAACCACCGAACCGGAGCCAATTACCGAATTTCTTCCGATACGTACGCCGGGGTTAACAACTACTTGTCCACCGATCCATACATTGTCTTCGATAACGATAGCTGCGGAAAATTCCCAACCCTGATTTCTTGTTTCAAAATAAATCGGATGACCTGCGGTAAAAAGACTGACGTTTGGCCCGAACAGTACATTTGCGCCAATTGTCACAGGTGCGCCGTCCAATATGGTGCAGTTGTAATTGCTGTAAAAGTTCTCACCAATGGAGATGTTATAGCCATAATCGCAACGAAACGGTGGTTCCAGAAAGAAACGGCTACCTGTCGTTTTAAATAGCTTTTGAATGATCTGCTTTCTGAATTTGATCTGTTTGGGTTCGGAGTCATTGAAACGTTTGAGCTCTTCTTTCGCAAATTGCCTTTCTTTAAATAGTTGTCCATCCGTATCGATATAGGGGATGCCCGCAATCATTTTCTCCTTTGGTGATTTCATTCAGTCAATATTTTTGATCTCGCGCAAATATACGGGAAGTTTTTTTAGGCACTACATGGACAGTTAAAATTAAACTGTCGTTTATGGGCTGAATTTATTCTTTCTGGATGAAATAATATACTCTTTACAAACAATTTGCTGCTGAGAAGCATTTAGATAATGGAACACACAGAATGCTATTGTCTTCACGGAAGGCTTTTATTCAAAACAATCATTTCAATGAAAATCGCTTATATCAGTACCTATTTACCCAAAGAATGTGGTATCGCAACCTTCACTTCAGATCTGCTGCATGCAGTGGCCCTACACAATCAGGATCTGACCCAGCACGTTATTGCCGTTGCTGATCGAGATTATCTTTATCCAAGTGAAGTGGTTTTTACCATTGACCAGCACCATCAGCTTTCCTATATCGAAGCTGCCAACTACATCAATGACAATGGTTACGACTGCGTCGTACTTGAACACGAATATGGTATTTTTGGAGGGAATAGCGGTATGTATATTCTTTCGCTCATTAATGCGCTTCATATTCCGCTGTTGGTAAATTTTCATACCATTCTGGAGAAACCGAATGTCGACGAGAAGGCGATTTTGATAGAATTGGTCAAACGCGCTTCCATCGTTGTTGTCATGAGCAATTACGCGATTACACTGTTGAAATCTGTCTATCGTGTCAATACCGCAAAAGTGAGGCTCATCCATCACGGGGTACCCGAGTTTCGTCTTAGTCAGGAAGAAGCCAAAGCGCAGATGGGGCTTTCAGGTAAAAAGATTTTATTGACTTTCGGGTTCATCGGACGGAATAAGGGAATTGAAACCGTAATTGAGTCTCTTGCTGAGGTGGTTAAAGACGAACCTGATCTTTTGTATTTGATCGTTGGGAAGACGCACCCCAATGTACTGGCCCATTCCGGAGAAGAATACCGTGATTATCTCAAGAGCTTGATTGATGCATATAATTTGGAAGAACATGTGCAATTTGTCAATTCCTTTGTCAGCCAGTTGGACCTCGTTACCTACCTGTCGGCCTGCGATGTGTATGTGACTCCTTATGTCAACGAAGCGCAAATCACTAGCGGAACACTATCTTATGCCATCGGGGCGGGGGCTGCAGTGGTATCTACGCCCTATTGGCATGCCAAAGAGCTGTTGGCAGATGGTCGTGGCGTACTGGTAGACTTTAAAAATCCTGCCCAGATGGCGAGGACCTTGACGGCATTATTTAGCAATCAGGAATACCGTATGACCCTGCGCGACAATGCCCGAAACTTTGGTAGGGAGATGACCTGGCGAAATATCGGACTTCGCTACACCCGGCTTTTGGATAAGGTAGTGCCTTCATTGGATGGTTTTAAAGAAAATGTCACCTTTTCTAAAGATGAAATGCCTAAGTTCAGCTGGAAGCATATCGATCGGCTGACCAACCAGGTTGGTATTTTGCAGCATGCGACCTATTCATTGCCCAATTACAAAGAGGGGTATTGCCTGGATGACAATGCGCGTGCACTACTGGTCACTTTATTGGCACAGCGTGACTTTTCAGATAAAAGACTAGACCGTCGTATCTCCACCTATCTGAGTTACATCTACTATCATCAGCGGGAAGACGGGCTGTTTCATAATTTCATGAGCTTTCAGCATAATTTTCTCGATGAAGTCGGATCAGAGGATTCTTTTGGCCGAACGATCTGGGCTTTGGGGGTACTGCTGCGGGAAACAAAGCTGACAAGCTATTATCAGTTGGGGCATGAACTGTTTTTTAGATCTGTGCCAAATTTTCGTCAGCTGCGATCCAATCGGGCCATTGCCTATACCATACTCGGTATCGCGGAGTATTTGCATCATCAGTCGAATGACGAAGTCATGATCGAATTGATGCGGGAACTGGTCGGCAAGTTGATGCGGGAATATGAGGCAAGTTCGGATGACAACTGGCAATGGTTTGAGGCTGTACTGGCCTATGACAATGCTATTTTGCCTTATGCTTTACTGACAGCCTATCCATTTCTCAACGATGAGGCAGTGAAACAATTGGGCTTATCGACCCTGACATTTCTGGAGAGCATTACCGTTCAGAATGGCGCTCTTTCGCTGGTCGGCAATCAGGACTGGGCAAAACAGGGAAAACACATCAGCAAATTCGGTCAGCAGCCGCTTGATGTCACAGCGATGGTGTTTATGTATCGCGAAGCATTTCGTCTGACCAACAAAAAGGTCTATTTTGCCCGTATGATTGCTTCATTCCGCTGGTTTTTAGGTGAGAATGATCTAAAGCTTGGACTTTACGATGAAGAAACCAAAGGCTGCTGCGATGGCCTTGAATCTTATGGAATCAATAGAAACCAGGGGGCCGAAAGCACCCTGTGTTTCTATCTTGCCTATATTATCGTTTACGGTGCTTTTATTGATAGCGCTCAGGATTCAAAATAGCAAGCAGCAAGTCCTCCAGGTTGATTGTCGCATAGGTGGATGCATAGTCAGACATTGCGTAAGGCAAAATCAGCTGTTCATTATGAACCAGTGCACCACAGGAATAAATGACGTTAGGGACGTAGCCTTCGCGCTCCTCGTCATTGGGAGTCATCAAGGGGCTGTGAAGACGGCCTATTTCCACATGCGGGTTGTCCAGGTCCAGTAAGGCTGCGCCGAGGACATACTCGCGCATCGGGCCGACGGCATGTGTCAGGATCAGCCAGCCGTACTTGGTCTCTATCGGCGATCCGCAATTGCCTATCTGCACATATTCATAGGCATATTCAGGTTGCTGAATCCTAATCGCTGTTTCCTGCCAGATATTGATGTTATTGGAATAGGCGATATAGTTGTTTTCACCATCAATACGGCACAGCATCGCATACCTGCCGTTGATTTTTCGGGGGAAGAGTGCCGCCCCTTTATTGGCGATCTCCCCATAGATCGGTTTTACCTTGAAATGGTAGAAATCTTTGGTGGTCAAAAGCTTGGGGAGTATGCTGAATCCGTCGTAGGCCGTGTAGGTCGCATAATAGATGCTTTCTCCTTTTTCATCCTTAAACTGTACAAAACGGGCGTCCTCGATGCCTCTTTTTTCTGTATCCGCAATCGGGAAGATGACCCGTTCGGAAATGGAGGTGTCCAGTGAAAATGTCATTTCATAATGGGATGAGGCCAGCCATAGTGCCTGTTGTAAAAAGGTGATGTTTTCGAGGTTTTCTTCGCTATCCCGTCTGACCTCGTCTATATAACGCTTGAGTTCCTCATAAGTAAACGTTGCTGTTAATTTTTGCTCAAGCTTCATTTTCACTTCCGTGGGTTCGGCATGGAGCTCGTTCATCTTTTTTAAGAAGGACTCCTTATGATAACGGTGGTTTTTGACCTGAATTGGTTTGTCTAGCAAATTACCGATATAATCTATATGGATATTATTGTCCAGGTCAAGCGTTCCGGCACGAAAAACAATCGAAGATACATGGCCTTCACCCGTGGCCCTAAAGCTCAGTATGACCCGTTTTTCACCTTTAAAGAGCTCGGTCTGATCCGGGTGTTCTACAATGGAAGGATTAAAAAGCGCTGCGGATTCAATGGAATACTCCATCGTAAAGTATGAACCGATCAACAGCTTGTCCAATTGGCTGAGTTTATCTTTCGGAAAAGGAACTTTCTCCAGTAAATGGCTCACTCGTTCAAAATTACGTTCAAAAATGTTGATAATGCTACGATGTCTTTTTGTATAGCTACGGAGAATCTGACCAAAAACCTCTTTGCGCTCGGATTCGCTCAGTCCCAGGGTGCGTTTGATGACCTTGACGGTACGCTCGTCACCGAGAGAGAAAAATCTGGCTAATACCCTTTTCTTGTCCGGTTTGAAATAAATGTCTTTTCGATCTACTTTTACAGGTTTATGCATGTCAGCGTTTTTCAAGTTTACACGCTATAAGAACGATCAGCGACGGGTTTTTGTTTTTATAAGCTTCGGATAAAGACAGGATATGTTGTAAAAATGGAGTAACTTTGACAGATACAAATTTTTAGATATGGCTGAAAATAGTTTAGATAAATTAGAACCAAAAGCAATTTGGAAAAATTTTGCTGCCCTGAATGCTGTTCCACGGGCCTCGAAAAAAGAGGAACGTGTCATTTCATTTATGGTAGATTTCGGAAAATCACTGGGATTAGTGACTAGCGTGGACGAAATAGGGAATGTGCTGATCAAGAAACCTGCAAGTGCGGGTATGGAAGACCGCAAGACAATCGTATTGCAGTCGCACTTGGATATGGTTCACCAAAAGAATAACGATACCGTTTTTGACTTCGATAATGAAGGGATCAAAATGTATGTGGATGGCGATTGGGTAAAAGCCGAAGGAACCACTTTGGGGGCAGATAACGGTCTGGGGGTTGCGACCATCATGTCCATTTTAGAATCAGCGGAAATCGTTCATCCGGCTATTGAAGCCTTGTTTACCATCGACGAAGAAACCGGAATGACCGGGGCGTTAGGATTAAAAGGCGGTGTCCTGTCGGGTGAGATCCTATTGAACCTCGATACTGAAAATGACAATGAGATCGACATTGGCTGTGCGGGTGGTATTGACGTTACAGCAACACAATCCTATGCAGCAGAGGCGTGCCCTTCAGATGCCATATCTTTTGAACTTACGGTAAAAGGATTGCATGGCGGGCATTCAGGTATGGATATCCATAAGGGCTTTGCAAATGCCAATAAAGTGATGAACCGACTTTTGTTTAAGGCCAATGAACGCTATGGATTACGTATTGCGTCTTTATTGGGCGGCAGCCTTCGCAATGCGATCCCAAGAGAAAGCGTAGCCAATGTTGTCATAAATAAAGACAAATCGCCTGCATTCGTTGCGGAACTGACACAATTGGCACAGGAAATCAAATTTGAATTTGCCACGACCGAGCCCCTGATGGAAATCATCGTACAGCCAAGCGATGCGGTTCATGCGACCGTTGTTCCTGTCCGCGTACAGGAGAATTTAATCAATTGCGTTTATGCTGCATTGAACGGTGTGTACCGTGTCAGTGCGGATTTCGAGGACCTGGTCGAAACATCCAACAATATAGCTAAAGTTGAAGTGGGGGATGGGCAGATGGCTATAAAATGTTTGACCCGTTCTTCGGTCGAAACTTCCAAGTTTGATCTGGCACATTCTTTACAGGCAGCCTTTGAATTAGGTGGTTTTGCCGTGGCATTCTCCGGCAGTTATCCAGGATGGGCGCCCAACCCGAATTCCGAAATCTTGGAGCTGCTTAAATCCATTTATATGAAACAACATGGCGAGGCTCCGGAAGTTGTCGCCTGTCATGCCGGATTAGAATGTGGCATATTGGGCACAAACTACCCTGGTATGGACATGATTTCCTTTGGCCCCACGATATTGGGGGCGCACTCACCGGCAGAACGTGCTTCCATATCTTCTGTTCAGAAATATTGGCAATTTGTGCTCGAAATACTAAGAGAGATTCCACGTAAATAAGATACTATTATATATTGTGACAATAGCTGCTTAGACGATCGTATCAACATACGAAGGGCTGTTTAAAAAGTTGATGTGTACCTAGAGGTTTTTACCTATATCCCGGGATATATCAACGATTTGGACAGCCCTTTTCTTTACAGCTGTACTCACCCCCAAGTGCCGAGGATTCAGGCTATGTCATCTTTCTTTATCCATTAAACTTGCTTAAAAAACTACCTTCGTTATGATGCCCCTCTTTAGCAATATCCTCAATTATTTTTTTTGACTTCCTTGCAGAAAACGAAAAATAATTGTACTTTCAGGATGAAAAAATGATTTACTAGACCAAAATTTTATTAAATCTCTCCTATGAGGGATTGACCTAATATTGATATAATGACCATAATCCTCATTGTAATCAGCATTTGTTTGCTCATCCTCTGCATTACTTATTTTAAAATTAATGCGTTTCTTTCGTTTTTACTGGTTTCGATTCTTAGCGGACTGTGTTTGGGTATTGCACCGGATCAGCTGGTCGGTACCGTTGAAAAAGGGATCGCGGGCGTTATGGGTAGCTTGACGCTGATTATCGTGCTTGGCGCCATGTTGGGCAAGATTGTCGCCGAGAGTGGTGCGGCCGAAATCATTGCTGTACAGATGGTCCGACTAATGGGGGAGAAATACCTGCAATGGGGATTGATGCTAACGGGCTTCGTGGTGGGGATTCCCTTGTTCTATGGGGTTGGTTTCGTACTGTTGGTACCCCTGATTTTTTCGGTCTCCTATCGGTACAAATTGCCGGCCGTGTATATTGGCTTACCCATGTTGGCTGCATTATCGGTAACACATGGATTTATTCCACCCCATCCTTCACCTGTTGCATTGGTGGCACTTTTTCATGCAGATATGGGGCTGACATTGATTTATGGTCTTTTGATCGCTATTCCGGCGATTGTATTAGGAGGACCTATTTTCGGCCGCCGCCTGCGGAATATGCTCCCGAGTCAAGAATCAATCTTTCGGCAGGAAAAAACAGTTGATCAACAGGCGTATAAGCAGCCTACCGTTGTTACCAGCTTGGCAGTGGCCTTGTTACCTGTCTTATTGATTATCTTATTTACCCTTATACCTTATATATACCATACCGATGACACGACAGTACAGCGCTGGCTGAAATTTATAGGCAGTCCAACAGCCGTGATGGTCATTGCCATAGTTATAGCCACCTACTTATTGGGGTTGAAACTTGGCCGATCCATGGTCAAAGTTATGTCAATCTATGAGTCGGCCGTCAGGGATATCGCAATGATCCTGCTGATCATTGCCGGATCGGGCGTATTCAAACAGGTCATGGAGGATAGCGGCGTGAGCTTGTTGTTGGCCAATACCTTACAGCAGCTTCCGATTTCACCCTTGCTATTAGCGTGGTTAATTACCGCGGTCATAAGAGGTTGCGTGGGGTCGGCAACAGTTGCCGCACTGACAGCTGCGGGCGTTTTATTGCCGATTGTTACAGCGGGCAAGGTTGACCCCAATCTGATGGTATTGGCAATCGGGGCCGGAAGCCTCATGTTTTCCCATGTCAACGATGCGGGCTTCTGGCTGTTTAAGGAGTATTTTGGCCTGAGTGTCAAGGATACTTTATTTTCCTGGTCGATTATGGAAGCCATCGTTTCCATTGTCGGGCTTATCGCTGTTTTGCTATTGCAAATTATTTTATATTAGCTCATATATTTTTAAACATTAAAATCATTCACGATGTACAACGCAGATGAACAATTCGAAAAATTAGGTTTGACACTACCACCGGCACCGGCACCTAAAGGTGTATATAAACCCTACGTTATCGATGGCAAGTATCTTTATCTTTCTGGACACGGACCGGTACAGGACGATGCTTCCCTGATTATTGGACGGATTGGTAGCGATATCAGTCCCGAGGATGGAAAACTTGCGGCCAGACAAGTGGGATTGACCATGTTATCGACAATCAAAACTAATTTGGGCTCCTTGAATAAAATTAAACGGGTTATTAAAGTATTGGGTATGGTCAACTGTACATCCGATTTTCTGTATCATCCCGGGGTAATCAATGGCTGTAGTGAGTTGTTCGCTGCGGTATGGGGGGAGGAAAATGGAATCGGTACACGTAGTGCGGTCGGATTTGGCTCTTTACCGGATAATATCCCTGTTGAAATAGAAGCGCTATTCGAGTTATATTAATCGGTGGATTATGGAAAATTGGTATCGGGTACAAAATGCGGATCAGGTAGATTCCCCGGCACTGCTGGTGTATCCTGATCGTATTGTTCGAAATATAGAAAGGGCACTGAAATTTGTCAATGGGGATGCCGGCCGTTTACGGCCACATATCAAAACCAACAAATGTAGGGAGGTCTGTCAGTTATTGTTGGACAGCGGGATCAGCAAATTCAAATGTGCGACCATCGCTGAAGCCGAACTTCTTGGTATGGTCGGAGCGAAGGATGTTTTATTGGCTTATCAGCCAGTAGGACCAAAGATAGACCGTTTGCTACATTTGATCGAAGCATTTCCCAATACACATTATGCCTGTCTGGTAGACAATGCCGATTCAGCGCATGAGCTATCAGCGCGAGGGCTGCAATATGGCAGGCCTCTTGCAATTTACATCGATGTTAATGTCGGTATGGGACGTACCGGGGCTTCTATCGCCCAAATAGAGCGTCTTGTGCTTGATATTCAGTTACTTGATGGCATTCATTTGATGGGTGTACATGGCTATGATGGACATATTCATGATAAAGATCATCAAGTTCGTGAACAACAAAGCCAGCAGACATATCGTGTACTTGAAATGGCCTATCTGATGGCGCAGGGTTCTACTTCTACACCGCTGACAAAGGTGATCGGCGGATCACCCAGTTTTCCGTTCCATGCCGAACGTGACGATGTGGAATGCAGTCCCGGAACCTTTGTGTTCTGGGATTTTGGTTACGCCGAAAATTATGCCGAACAGGACTTTCTGGTAGCCGCTGTATTGCTGACACGTGTTGTTTCCATCGTGGATCATAAGCATCTGTGTCTGGATCTGGGTTACAAGTCCGTTGCAAGTGAATCGCCGCAGCCCCGTGTCAAATTTTTCGACCGGCGGATCGGAACGATCAAAATGCAGAGTGAGGAGCACCTTGTCGTTGAAGTGCGGGACAGTACCGATTTTAAGATTGGCGATGAGCTATATTGTGTGCCACGGCACATCTGTCCGACAGTCGCCTGTTATGACGAGGTGCAGGTAGTTGATAAAGGAGTTGCTGATCGGGTCTGGAAGGTATTGGCTCGAAGTAAAAAGATAAATTATTGATATGTACGAATTTGAAATGCCTTTTGTGGTTGATGCACACCTCGATTTGAGCATGAACGCCATGGAATGGAACCGGGATCTCCGGCTGCCCATTCAGGAATTGAACCGGCGGGAGGAGGGTATGAATGATAAACCCGACCGGGCAAAAGCGACGGTTACTTTTGACGAACTACGCAAGGGGAATATCGGTATGGTCGTGGCAACGCAGATTGCGCGCTTTGTTCGCCCCGATAGTCCATTGCCAGGCTGGTATTCAGCAGAGCAGGCCTGGGCGCAGACACAGGGACAATTAGCCTGGTACAAGGCCATGGAAGCTGACGGGCACATGAAAATGATCAAAACAAAGGCCGATTTGGATCAACATCGTGCATTGTGGTCTCAGGGAACGGATCATTCAAATAAGCCCATCGGTTACTTGTTGAGTCTGGAAGGTGCCGATTCTCTGGTGGATGTCAGTTATGTGGAAGTCGCCTATAATTATGGTTTGCGGGCGATCGGCCCGGCGCATTATGGGCCGGGGAGGTATGCGAATGGAACCGATTCCTCCGGTAAGCTCAATGCGCAAGGGGTGCAGTTATTGAAGGAAATGGAACGATTGGGCATGATTCTGGATGCCACGCATCTCAATGACGATGCTTTTTGGGATGCCATGGGACAGTATGACGGTGCGATCTGGGCCAGCCACAACAATTGCCGGAAGTTTGTGGATCACAATCGGCAGTTCAGCGATGAGATGATCAGGATTTTAGTGGACAAGGGAGCTGTGATCGGTGTTGCTTTGGATGCCTGGATGATGGTGCCTAACTGGGTGCGCGGTACATCTGACCCGAAATCCAGCAACTGCTCGATGGAAATTATGGCCGATAACATCGATCATATCTGCCAATTGGCGGGCAATGTCAATCATGTTGGCGTAGGAAGTGATTTAGATGGAGCGTTCGGCCGGGAGCAATGTCCTTATGATCTGGAGACCATTGCTGATATCCAAAAGGTTTTTGGCTTATTGAAGCAGCGCGGGTACAGCGATGCTGATCTGACAAAAATTGCCAGTCAAAACTGGTTGGATTTTATGCGGAAGGCCCTGCCGGAGTAATAAGAGGGCAGCAGCTTCAAGTTAACTATTTGATGACAGAAAAAAGGGATTACGGTAAGCAGATCGTTACAAAAGGGCCTGCTTACCCGATAGATATGTCTTCGAAATAAATGATATATTCGTAAACAGAAACAATTCTAAACCGTTATGACGCTTACCTTACGCCTCCAGTTATCCCTGATGATGTTTTTGGAATATTTTATCAAAGGAGCCTGGTTTGTTACTTTAGGTACCTATCTGATCAAATCCCTGAATGCATCGGGAATGGAAGTTGCCAATATATTTTCTACGCAGTCGCTGGGTGCAGTATTTGCCCCTTTTTTTGTTGGTTTTGTCGCAGACCGTTATTTTAATGCGGAGCGGGTGCTCGCGGTTTTACACCTCTTGGGGGCGGCTTTGCTTTATGGGATGTCTCAAGCACCCGATGCCAGCCATTTTTACCCCTACGTCTTTGTTTATTTTATGGCCTATATGTCGTCACTTTCACTTTCCAATGGTATTGCTTTTCGACATATCGCGGATGCAAAAAAGTATTTCCCGGGAATCCGGGTATGGGGAACAATCGGCTGGATCTGTTCAGGTCTTGTGATCAGCTATCTATTCCGCTGGGATAGTCCTGAGGCAATAAGCCGGGGAGCCTTGCATAATACCTTTATTATGGGTGCTGTCTGTTCCGTGCTTTTGGCGTTATTCAGCTTGTTTCTTCCTAAAACTCCACCGCAGATACGGGTAAAAGACGAAAAATTTGATTTTGGAAAAGCCATCGGGCTGGATGCGCTGGGGCTGTTAAAACAAAAGAGTTTCTTAATCTTTTTTGTTACGGCCATAGTGATCTGCATTCCGATTTCGTTTTATTACCAAAATGCCAACCCCTTTTTGGTCAATGTCGGTATGCCCAATCCTACTGCAAAAATGGCATTGGGGCAGTTTTCAGAAGCGATCTGTTTGCTGTTGATTCCATTTTTCTTTAGACGTTTGGGCTATAAGAAAATGATTTTATTGGGCATTGCCGCATGGGCATTGCGGTATCTGTTCTTTGCTTTTGGGGATGGACAGGAAAAGGCCTTTTTGCTTATCCTAGGTATTGTTTTGCATGGAATCTGTTATGATTTTATGTTTGTCGTCGGGCAGATCTATACCGATCGGATTGCTGGTGAAAAATATAAAGCTTCGGCACAGGGGCTGATCACGATTGCCATGTATGGTGTGGGGATGCTGATCGGGTTCTGGGTTGCCGGTGGGGTTTCTGATTATCTCAAAGTGGCTTATGCCGAACAATTCTGGGAATACCTATGGTTTATACCGGCTGGAATTTCATTTTTTTGTCTGCTCCTGTTCGCTGTTTTTTTCAAAGAAGAAAAAATGGTACAGACAGCAGGGGATATCAAGTGATCTGACAAAGTAATAAAAAAGGCTGCTCAAACGCTGAACAGGTCTTCAAAAGTATTTATCTTGCTTTTGAGGTTCATTCCAGTTTTTTGAACAGCCTTTTTCTAAAATAGGGGCTAAATAAGATCTGATTAAACCATATCAAACCATTGCTGATATTTTTCGCCAATAAAAGGAAGAGCTTTTTTCTCACCCGAGAATGCCGCAATCAAACCTAATATAAGAGCGATAAGCAAAATTATACCAACAGCACTCATGATTATTCCACCGATACCGGGGATAAAGCGCAATAGGCCCAATGCAATTCCTGTGACGGTAATACCGATACTCTGTCTGATGTGGAACTGACCTAAAGAAGTCTTTTCCTTATTGTTCATGATGATGGCTGCAATCAGACCAATTAGGGTTAAATAAGAAATGATAGCAACGGTCTTACCGTCATTTGATGATGTGCTCTGCACTTGGTTTCTCTCCATGATACTTATACAATAAAAAGTTTGCTATAAATGTATAAGGCAAATGTAGAAGAGATAATCCCCGTTTTCATTAGCTGAATTCAGGGATATTTAATTTTTTGCAGTGTTATCGCTATGATTTTTTGACTCCTGAGCTTATCCTTCCACACTTTCCAGCAGTTGTTTTTCATGGAGTTCAAAGTATTCGCCTTTTTTCTCCATTAATTCAAGGTGTGTGCCCTGTTCGACAATTTCACCCTGATCCATGACAAGGATATGGTCTGCATTTTTGATGGTCGAAATCCGGTGGGCAATAAAAATACAGGTTTTGCCCTTCATGATGCGACTTAATGAGCGTAAGATGGTTTCCTCGGTTTTGGTGTCCACGGCAGATAAGCAGTCATCAAAGATCAATACGTTTGGTTCTTTTACCAGTGCCCTGGCAATGGAAACCCGTTGTTTTTGACCGCCCGAAAGCGTGATACCACGCTCTCCCACAGCCGTTTCAAAGCCTTCGTCAAAAGCGATGATATTGTCATACACGGCTGCGTCCTTGGCCGCCTGTTCAATCTGTTCCTGCGTGAAATGATCCAGTCCGAAACCGATGTTATTGGCAATTGTATCTGAAAATAAGAATACATCCTGAGGGACAAAGCCAATTTGCTGACGTAGATTTTTGAAATTGAGATCTTTTAATGCGATACCGTCGTATTGAATATTGCCTTCGTCTATATCATACATGCGTAGCAGTAGGTTGGCCAGCGTAGATTTTCCGGAACCAGTTTTTCCAATAATAGCCAATGTTTTTCCGATAGGAACTCGGAAGGATATATTTTTAATGGCTTGAATACCCGTTTCAGGATAGGTGAATGAAATATTGTCTACCTTGATTTCACCTGCGATTTCTTTATCTATTTTGCCATTGGCAATCGGCGATTGGGTTTCAAGGAACTCATTGATCCGTTTTTGTGATGCCGCGGCACGTTGTACCAGCGAAGTTACCCATGCTAAAGACATGGCCGGAAAGGTCAATTGATTGACATAGATAATAAATTCGGCGATGTTTCCGGCAGTGACCGTTCCCTTGGCAACTTCAATACCGCCGATATAGATGGTGATGACGGTGCTGAGACCGATCAGCAATAAGATAAGCGGAAAGAAAACAGCCTGTACCTTAACCAGGTCCAATGCTGTGTTGCGGTAGATCGTACTTTCCTTTTCAAAAGCCTGCATTTTGTTCTGCTCCCGGGTATAGGTCTTGATGACACGGATACCTGCAAATGTTTCCTGAACAAAAGAGGACAGGTTTGCCAGCTGTTTTTGGATTTTTAAGCTGCGCTTATTGATGATTTTATTGACAAAAAGGATGATGACCGATAAGACAGGTATCGGTGCCAACGCATACGTCGCCAGTCTCCCGTTGACACTGTACATGGCATAAATAACCATAATGGACAGGACCACGGTATTGATTGCATACATAATGGCTGGCCCCAGGTAATTACGTACCTGGTTGACATCCTCGGTTGCACGGCTCATCAGATCACCCGTGTTATTTTTGCGGAAAAAACCGAAATTCAGTTCCTGATAGTGGTTGTAAATCTCATTCTTAAGATCATACTCGATATACCGGGAGGTCAGAATAATGGTCTGCCGCATAAAGAACAGGAAAATACCGCGCAAGAGCGAGAGCAACAGGACGACAAAACCAAAGAATAGCAGGCTCGTGCCAAAAACTTTGTAAATAAGTTCCTGTCTGTCAAAACCATCGAATAGCCGATAGAGGTAGATATTTTCTTGTACCAAGTCAAACGCTTCGCGAATTACTTTAGCGGGGAGTACCCCAAAGTAATTGGAAATGATAACGAAAATCACCCCCGGAATCAGTTTCCAGCGGTATTTATAAAAGTACTTATTTAAGTAGGCGAGATCCTTCATATTATGGGTACAAAAATAGGACTAATTCGTCAACTCTGCTTTATATTTCGATGAAATTACTGTCATTGGGAAATCAAATGTTAAGTCTTGGATAAAAAAAGATATTATGCACAACGAATAATTTTCCTACTTTTGCATCAAGTACCTTAAAAAATTAAAACAAATTAGAGTAGTACATTTTATGTCAACATCTCAAAATTCTATTTTTGAATTGATGAGCCAGTCTGGCCATCAAAACTTATTTTTCTGTAATGATGAATTAGTGGGCTTAAAAGCTATTGTTGCGATCCATGATACCACATTGGGTCCGGCAATAGGAGGGGTTCGTATGTTGCCATACGAAACGACAGAAGAAGCTATTGAGGATGCTTTACGTTTATCCAAGGCCATTACCTATAAATCCGCGATCACCGGATTGAACTTAGGTGGCGGAAGTGCTGTTATTATCGGTAATAGCCGTTTGGACAAATCTGAGGTTTTATTGCGCCGTTTGGGCCAATTTATTGAAGGATTGAACGGTAATTTCATTGCTTCTTTGGACGTAGGTACGACACAGCGTGATTTAGAATATATTTATACGGAGACTGACCATGTTGCCGGTTTGCCAAAAGCAATTCACGGCAGTGGGGTTGGCGATACATCAATTTTTGCAGCCCAAGGTGTTTATTTCGGTATTAAAGCTTGCTTGAAAGAGTTGTATGGATCGGAGAGTGTGGCAGGCAAAAAAGTTATTGTACACGGGGTAGGTAGTGTCGGAGAGCGATTGATCGCGATGTTACGTGAGGAAAATGCACGTGTGTATGTGAGCGACATCACTGAGGAGAAAATGCTTAAGGTGGCAACGAAATACAAAGCCGAGCCGATCCCATACAACGAAGTATTCGATCATGAGTTTGATGTCTATTCACCTTGTGCATTGGGAGGTACGGTAAATCCGGAATCGGCGCAAAAAATGCAATGTAAAATAATTGCCGGTTCGGCAAATAACCAGCTGAAAGATGAGGTAACCACAAGTACAATTCTTCATGAGCGAGGTATATTGTATGCACCGGACTATTTAATCAATGCAGGTGCGTTGATCAGCTGTTATTCAGAAATTCAGAATTATGGGGTGGATCACACGGAATTTGTGATCAAAAACATATATAATGCGACCAGAGATGTGTTGAAAAAATCAAAAGAAGAGAATATCTCTACTTTTGAAGCGGCAAATCGCATTGCGGAGAAACGGATCCAAGATATTAAAAAAATCAAGAGATAGTCTTCTTCCCAAAATCGTTCTTATTTATTAGTTTATAAAAAATCGTTCTTTAAAATTACTATGTTAAACAGGAGACACCTGAGGGTAAAAGTAGTGCAAACGCTTTATGCGTACAGTCTTACAGAAGACAAAGACATCAAAACATTTGAAAAAGCACTATTAAAAAATGTGGATGAGGTCTACGAGATGTATATCTGGACACTAAATCTATTGGATGAGGTATCCGATTATGTATTGATAGACGCAGAAGGCAGAGCCAACAAGTTTTTGCCGACTGAAAAAGACTTGTCCTTAACGACCAAGTTAAGTACAAATACTTTTATTGAGTCATTGAGACAAAATCCGCAATATGCCGAGGGAGTCAAAAAATATAAGATTTCATGGAGCTTTGACCCGGAAATCGTGCGTACGGTATTTTTGCAGCTAAAGGATTCTGAGGCTTATTTGGAATATTTACAGCAGGAGGACCGTTCGATCGGTACGGAAAAAGATATCATTAAGCATATCTTTAAAAAGATCATTTTGAAATCACCGGTTATCGAGCAGGTTTTTGAGGAGAAATTTATCAACTGGCCTGTCGATAAAGAAGTGTTGCAAGCATTGATCGCGAAAACTTTTAAGAACTTCAGTTCAGAAGATCCGCGTAAAAACAAACTTGCTGAAATCACCCAAAACTGGAATGATGACAGCGATTATGTGATTGCCTTATTGGGTAAGACAATTCGCAATACAAATGAGTATCAGAAACTGATCTCAGATAAGACCAAGAACTGGGAGTCAGATCGTATTGCTTTGATGGATACCTTGTTGATGCGTATGGCAATATGTGAATTGGTGAATTTTCCATCTATTCCAGTGAAAGTGACAATAAATGAGTATATTGAAATCTCTAAGGTATTCAGTACATTGAAAAGTAATACATTTATTAACGGTATCTTAGATAAAATATTAAGCGACCTGAACCAACAGGGAAGAATCCAGAAGGCAGGTCGTGGTTTAAGGGATTAAAGATCAATCAACAAATGAAGAACTTTAGTAAATATTCGGTCTTAGCTTTGGCATCGGTGCTTTTCTTTTCTTGCGGAAATTCCCAAAAAGGACAAGCGGAAACGGCTAAGACAGGAACTGAGGCAGTAGCCACAGACAGTCTTTCTAAAGCTGCGGCACAATTGGGTAAAGTAGAATTTGCCGAATCGGCTTTCGATTTTGGCCAGGTTAAAGAAGGTGCAGAAGTGAAACACACGTTCGTATTGAAGAATACGGGTGATGCGCCGGTTATTTTGTCCAAAGTGACCGCTTCTTGTGGTTGTACTCAACCTGAGTTTTCAAAAAGCCCCATTTTACCGGGAGGAACATCGGATATCCATGTGACTTTCAAGAGTGAGGGACAGGTAGGTAAGCAGCAAAAGATCATCACGATCCAATCAAATGCTTCCAATAGTATGACGACCGTCCAGTTAAAGGGTGAAGTATTAGCGAAATAACACATTATTAAACGATATAATAACAGATGAATACAGTATTATTACAAGCGGCAGGCGGAAGTAACATGATGAGTTTTTTACCAATGGTTTTGATCATTGTGGTATTTTATTTCTTCATGATCAGACCTCAAATGAAGAAGCAAAAAGACCATAAGAAATACATTGAAGAATTGGGTGTAAACTCTAAAATTGTTACCACTGCAGGTATCCACGGACGCATCGTAGAGGTATCTGACACGACTTTCTTGGTTGATGTAGGTTCAGGCGTGAGAATTCGTTTTGACAAGTCTGCCATTGCTTTAGATGCTTCAAAAGCCGCTAATGCAACGGAGAAAAGCGCATCATAAGGTTTTTCTTTAAAAAATTGAAAGCCAGTCTCCAAAAGGGACTGGCTTTGTTTATTTTATATTACGCCACAATAGATGGAATTTGAAAAGTTGTCGTACAAGGTATCCCATATACCAGCATATACATGGTAATCGTGGTTTTTTCGACTTATTCCATCAAATTGTAATGAGCAAGCCCCCTGTCTTACTTCAGCGATCGAAGTTCTCAAATGAGACTCCCCATACAAACCGACCAGTGCGATATTGATTTTGTAGATGCTATCTTCATAGTGTGCATTAGGAGTCCATTTAAAGTCTATCACGTCGCCGTGAAGGCTAACTTCGCAACTGGTCAATGGCATCAACTGTCCTGCAAATACGATCAGTTTCTCGGGATTGACAAAAGGATTGTCCTCCGAATCCAATTCCAGGGCTTCCTTAAAAATATGGCGCTGAGCCAATTGGAAAGCACCTATCCGACTTCCTTTTTTCGCTAAAAACTTGTACCCAAAATCAAGTATCCCCCGATTGTCACCGGCAAATCTTCCGGCAACTTTTTGCTTTTTCCTATTTAGAAGTTCTGACTCGCTTGGAGGAGATGTACGTTTCCTTTTAGGTCCGCGAACAACATTTTGGCCATTCAATATATAAGCGCTGACAGAACCAAATTTTCCGGTAATTGGACCATTAGGTCCGTTTTGTAAAATCGCCATAGTCTTATTTTAGTAATGTTTATAATTGCTGGTATCTAACTTATTACCAAGTTAATACCAAATTCTGAATTAAAAGTGAAGTAACACTATTTTTACAGCATAGTAATAAGGAGTTAATAGGGATTTACCCCTGTTATACCCCTGTTAACCCCCCGTTAATCCCCTGTATTTACCCTATTAATAGAGAAGTTGGTATGAAGCAATTGTTAGCTTGTACCTAACATGGCGAAGAGCATTCCCATAGATACTTTGACCTTCAAAAGTGATTTTGGCTTTAGGAATCATCAACTTAGGTAAAATTGAAAGCGTTACTATTGAAAATAAATTTTTAGAACTTAATGGCTTATGCGTTCAATTATGAAGATAAATATTGACGCTCGAGACAAGAGACTGACCGTATTGACGATACTTGCTGTCTTGATGATGTTTTTGGGGAAATGCCTGGTCGCTTGCTATATTATTGGAGCCATAGCTAATACGGAGGGAAGCTAAAACAGGTCACTATGAGTACCTGTCCTTGTAAGTGTAACAAGTTTAATGGTTTCATTTTGTTCCCATATCAGCAGCCAATTTGGCTGAATATGGCATTCCCAAAAGCCTTTATAATTACCAGTTAACTTATGGGGCTTATATTTTTGTGAAAGCACACCTTGTTCAACTAAAGTGGTAACTAGCTCATTAAGTAGCCCCATATCAAAACCACGTTTTTTTGCTAATTTGATGTCTTTTTTGAACTGACCGGTTTGCTCTAATGTATACACTATGAAAAAAGCTCCTTTCTGAAATCTGTAAGTGATATTTCAGATGTTTTACCGGCTTTGGCGTCTTTTATCGCCTGTTCAGTTTCTTTATTGTACCGAGGCTCTTGAATTTCTACAAAAGGTAGCGTTTTAAGGTATTCGTAAAAAGCTTTTGCTTGTTTGCTCCGTTTGTCTATTTTTACTGTAATTTCCATCTTTACTCTTGTTATTGATGCTATATCAAAGTTACAAAAAATAAAATATGATGGCGCGAATTATGATTTTAAATAGATCTACTATAGTAGTAACGAGATTAGTTGAATAGCGATGTTTTTTAAAATGTTCACTTTATCAATTTGACAGAATTTCAGTTTTGTTTAGTGTATATTTAATTCCATAATAAACTGTTTTTTCTGAAAGCTGCTATGTTAGATTGCTCGTTTATAAACCAATGATAAAGAGTGTCTTGTATTGTATCAGTATTTAAACATGTTTGATTAATTGTTGTGGTGTAATAAGCTTTTTTGTTGGCATAGCTATTTTCCCGCAATCTCATTTCACCTGTTGACATAGTGATGTCAGTTTAGACGGTTAATTTTAAGCAAAAGAAAAAATCATGAGCAGTCTAAAAGCGTTTGACGGACAACATTGTGAAACTACAGCCACCGGAACGTTACTGCGGCAGCTTGGAATTGAACTTTCCGAACCCATGCTTTTTGGGCTCGGGGAGGGACTTAGTTTTATCTATTGGAATATGAAAACAATGGATTTTCCTTTTTTGGGTGGACGCATCAAGACTGATCTGTTGACAAAGAATCTCTGTAAAAACCTCAATCTCGAGCTTTCTGTAAGGGAAACTACCTCGAAAACAAAGGCCTGGCAACAGGTCAAACAGCTTTTGGATAAGGGGCAAATCGTCGGGCTCAAACTTGATGCCTACTACCTTGAGTATTTCACCAATCCGTTCCATTTCGCTGGGCATTATGTGGCGATTTATGGTTATGACAATCAAAATGCTTTTTTGGTCGATACCAGACAGCAGGGTGGGAAAGTCAAAACCTCGCTCGATAGCCTGGCTTTGGCTAGGGCGGAGAAAGGGCCAATGGCTTCCAACAACTTATACTACACCATAGAGCGAAAGAGTGAAGACTATGACTTAAAAAAATCCGTCATTTCCGCTATAGTCAATAATGCAAACGAATATCTCAATCCGCCCATTACAAATATTTCTTACAGGGGGATTGTGAAGACAAGTCAGGAGCTTTTAAAATGGTTTAATAGGAGTAAGGATATAGCCACCGAATTTAAAATGGCTGCCAATCTTATGGAAAGAGCGGGTACAGGAGGTGCGCTGTTCAGAAATTTATATCGCGATTTTCTAAAGGAAGGTTATGACCTGCTTCATATTGAGCAACTTCATGAGGCACATCAAGAATTTGTGGAAATAGCCTTTTTATGGAGATCCGTTTCGGACTTGTTTTATCAAATAAGTGAGACAGCTCGGGTTGAGTATATACAACAAGCTTCAGAAACACTCAAAATCCTGGCGAAAAAGGAGAAAAAGGTGATGGAGCGGTTGGGTACGTTAAATGGAGGCCCAGATCGTGGTGCATCTTTGTAAAGAGATAGTTTTTAACTAAATTTATAATACATAGTAACAAAGAAAATCCCTCTCGGTCATTTGGCGAAACTGAGATTGATTTATTGAAAAAAGGTCTTAGCCGTACATATAAAGAACGACCTGAAATGACTATGCGTCTTTACAAATTCAGCAAACGCTTAAAAAGGTTAAAATTCTACATAAACCCTTTCCTAAAAATAGTCTATGGATATATTTGAGGAGGAGATATGGAACTTTTGGAGAAATCTCGAACAATCGAAAGTCGATTATATAATGATTGGAAGTTATGCAAAGTTTATATCGAATCGAAATCCGATAGGATTACAAAATTATTGAAGCAGCTCATTATGTCGTTGAACATCACAAAACCAAAATGGCTGAAAACTGCACTTGATCAAAGTATTACACATGATTTATGTTATTATGGAATGACAATGTTTCAGATAAAAATGAATGCTGTAACTGATTTTTACGCAAATTGATTAAGTTTGTAACATGGCAAATGCAGTTCGACTAAATAAGACCCAACGGCGCAAGATTAACACCTTTGTGCGTTGTGTTGCAATTTCGTTGCTGGCTTGGTTGTTGTTTTCAATTTCCAACCAATATACAGTATCTGTCAAGGCTGCGATAGAATATGTCAACCTGCCCGAAAAAAGAGCTTTTCACCCACAACAATCGGACACGGTCAAAGTAAAGCTCGAGATGACGGGATGGCAATTCCTCTTTTCGAAAGCGGCATTGGAAACACCCAAGGTGCAGGTGGACCTCAGCTCTTTGAAAACAAAAGATTGGATCGTATTTTCTAATCAGCTAGGATTTATCAACCGCCAGTTTCCACATGAACAACGTGTGGTATCGGTGAGCCCTGATACCCTGTTTTTCGATTTCTCAAAACAAACACAGCGCAAGGTTCCTGTAAAGCCATTGTCCAATATCTTATTTAAAAAGGGATATGGTGTTATCGCTGATACTAAAGTGACACCTGCATACGTGACCATAACAGGACCATACGAGGATGTTTCAACCATAGAATATTGGGAAACAGATACTGTTCGTGGAAAAGAGGTGGAAACTGATGTGCGCACGGTGGCCAATCTCGCCCGCAATCAAAAGGGAAATATCAATGTCTATCCCACATCCGTGGAGGTGCTGATGCCCGTAGGGGAGTTGACGGAGAAGGTTATTGAACTGCCTGTAAAAGTTGAAAATGGACAGCGTTATAGTTCCGTAAGGCCCAATCCCAGTAAAGTGGTGATCACGGTATTGATGTCGGTCAAGGATTATAACAATTATACATCCCGTGATTTTGAGGCGGTGGTGGATTTGGCAGATTGGGAGAAAAATGAGGTGCAATACCTGCCGATACTGCTGACCAAGGTGCCGGATTACTGTAAGATTATCAGTGTTGTGCCACAAAATGTGGACTTCTTTGTACGAAAATAGCGTGATAAAATGGGACTGAAGATAGGAATAACAGGCGGAATAGGTTCCGGAAAAACGTTTATCTGCAAGCTTTTTGAAGCCTTGGGGATACCGGTCTATAATGCGGATGAAGAAGCCAAAAGACTGATGAATTCCGATGCAAGGATCAAAGAGAAATTGATTGAGCAGTTTGGGGAAGCAACGTACAAGGAGGGCCGGTTGGATCGGGCTTTCCTTGCTGATATGGTTTTTTCGGATAAGGAAAAACTGGAACTGTTAAATAGCATTGTACACCCGATTGTCATTCAGGAAGCGAAAGATTGGGCCGAGCGCCAGACGACACGTTATTCCCTTAAAGAGGCTGCACTGCTTTTTGAAAGCGGCTCCTATAAAGACTTGGATTATACCATATTGGTCACTGCTCCAATGGATATTCGTATACAACGTGTCATCGAGCGGGATGGCGCAACGGAACAACAGGTACGCGAACGTATTAACAAACAATTGTCTGACGAGGAAAAATTGCAGCTTGCGGACTTCGTCATCGTTAACGATGGAATCACTCCACTACTACCGCAAGTGTGGACATTGCATCAGAAATTTCTAAAATAAATATATGTCTATCATATTGTCTGACTTTCTGGTCAGAAAACCGGAAGGGTATTATTGCTGTTATGGCGACTTTTTTATCGATGCGGGCAGCCCTGTAGCGCATAATGTGGTGTCACATGCCCATGGCGATCACGCCAGTTCAGGGCATGATTATGTCTATTGTACCAATGGGACAGCATTGTTTATGAGCTATCGCTATAAGCAGAATCGCAAGGATTCCTACCAGGTCAAGTTATTTAACGGCACTTTTAAAATAGGTCCGGTGGAAATTACTTTTCTACCCGCAGGTCATATCTTGGGCTCGGCACAGATCTTAATGGAATACAAGGGGGTACGTTATTTGTATACGGGTGACTATAAACTGCAGCCTGATGAGACCTGTGAACCCATCGAGTTGCAACAGGCTGATGTGTTGATCACTGAAAGTACGTTCGCAAATCCGGAGATCATCCATCCCGACCCCATTGCAGAGATCAAGAAACTTGAGGGACATGCCAGTAATATTCTATTGGGAACTTACGTGCTTGGTAAAGCGCAACGGGTGACGGATCTGATCAATAGGTACTGCCCGGAAAGAAGGGTGTTGGTACACAGTGGAATATTGCCTTATCATCGCCTATATGATGAGCATGGGCTTAAAAAAATGAGCTATGAACCTTACAACCGCAGAGAAATGAAGCAGGGTGAACAGAATAAGGTTTATCTGGTGCCGCCCATGACCTTCAACAGTTATTTTAGGGCTACAAAAGTATTGCGTGCCTTTGCCTCCGGATGGAAACGGCTACAGGCACAGAATGATATTGAGTTGTATATATCGGATCATGTGGACTGGAACGATATCTTGCATTACATTAAGCTGGTTGCTCCACGGGAAGTGTGGACATTGCATGGTGATGGCACGATACTCAAAAGCTATTTTGGAGAACAGTTAACTGTAAGAGATGTGCACTCAGCATAAAAGGAGGGGATACCCTCCTTCATCATTTCATATTAATGATCTTGTCAACTACATATACCGTATTGCCACGCCAGGGCAATACGCCATGGTACTCTTTGTACCGAAGGTCAAAATATTTACCGCTATTTAGTTCCAGCTGGCGGAATATCGAGTCATCTTCGATGGAAAATTCGAATTGATTGCTGGCAATTCCGCCTGTCTTGGCACTGCCAAATCCTTCCTGAATGAGCTTTCCTTCATAGGTTTTAAATATATTGCCTTTTTTGACAGCAAAATTTAGATAACCTGATTTTACGCCTTCACCAAAGACGTAATAGTATTTCCAGTAACCATAAGACCCAAAGCCTACTAACAAAAAGAGCAACAGAATAAATAGAAATTTCTTAAATCCTGATTTAGTCTTTTTTTGTTCCGGTAAATTTTCCATAATTTTTACGCTAGTTTTTACTGTATTATTTTCTTTTCATTTTATCCAACGATACTGTCACTTCAAGTTATTCATGTCCATTCTATATTGTAGGCACATTGAAACGGTTTTAACTGAAAACCTATTCTCACAAGAACTCGGCCAATTATAACGGGTTGAGAAATTGACAAACAAAAAGCTAATTATACGATTAAAATATTAACTGCCTGATAATTGGCTAAGTAAGCTAATTATATTAGTATTTGGTTGCGAATTGTCTTGATTCCTGCTAATTTTTGTAAATTTGGATAATGGATTCACCCCAAACATACCGTAAGATTATCCATCTGGATATGGATGCTTTTTATGCATCTGTAGAACAGCGGGATTTTCCGGAATACCGAGGTAAGGCTATCGCGGTAGGTGGTTCGCCAGATGGACGGGGTGTCGTGGCGACAGCGAGTTACGAAGCCCGCAAATTTGGGGTAAAATCTGCCATGAGCTCCCGTAAAGCACTTCAGCTCTGCCCGGATATCATATTTACCCGCCCGCGGTTTGAGGTATATAAACAGGTTTCCTATCAGATCCGGGAAATCTTTCAGCGGTATACTGACTTGATTGAACCTTTGTCGCTGGATGAGGCCTTTCTGGATGTAACGATGGACAAACAGGGTATCGGTTCAGCTATTGACATCGCAAGGGCGATTAAAACCGCGATTAAGGAAGAACTTAATCTGACTGTCTCTGCCGGAGTTTCCGTTAATAAATTCGTTGCAAAGATTGCTTCCGATATGGATAAACCCAACGGCCTCACATTTATCGGTCCTTCAAAGATCCTGAAATTTATGGAATCCTTACCGGTAGAGAAATTCTTTGGTGTGGGTAAGGTGACCGCCAAGAAAATGCACGAGCTGGGTTTGTTTACCGGTATGGACCTCAAAAAGCAGCGTGAGGACGATCTGGTGCGTTGGTTTGGTAAGACCGGACATTTTTTTTACCGTATTGTCCGCGGCATAGACGACCGACCGGTCACCCCCAATCGGAGCAGTAAATCGGTCGGAATAGAGGATACTTTTGAGGCTGATATCGAAACTTTTGAAGAACTGAACGCCATTCTTCAGAGACTGAGTAGACAGCTTTGGGAGCGTATCGGAAAAAAGGAAATATCGGGCAGGACATTGACGCTGAAACTTAAGTATGCTGATTTCGTGCAGCTGACACGGAGCCTTACACTGGATACAAGTTTTGATTCCGAAGAGAAAATTTATGCGACAGCCCATAGTCTGTTGAGTAAGATTGCTTTAGCTAATAAGGTGAGGCTGCTTGGCATTTCAATTTCTAATTTCGTCGAAGAGACCGATTTTCCAAAAGAAGGTGTGCAGCTTGCTCTTTTTGAAAATTATCGGTAGGCCGTAAAATCCTCCCCATTTAAAGAATGGTCATCTGGCAAGTATCGGACTGAATAAGCTTGTTACAGGTAAAATCGTTGTTATTTACCGCAATTCTTTATCTTAGCTGAAATAATTAATAAACATATCCAAGAATTAATGAATACAGTATCAAGAGTGCTCTTAGGCGCATCTATTGTGTTTTTTGTGCATGATCTGACTTTTGCGCAGAAAAAATTGGATTTTGCGCAATCCTGGGGACAGAAACAGTCTTTGACTGTGCGCACAAATCAATATCCGGGCTGGGCGGATGGAGCTGCTTATCTCGAAAATGATGTCAACGATAGCCGGCTCTATCAGGTCGATGTCAAATCGGGCAAGAGAAGTATCTATACTATTCCAGCAAAAGAGGGGACTGTGGTCTATGTTGAGAATAATGATATTTTTATCAAAAATGGCTCTGGAACAGCAAAAAAACTGACCAATTCACCCGAGATTGCCGAACAGAATCCAACTTTATCGCCAGATGGTCAATATGTGGCCTTCACACGCAAAAGCAACTTGTATAGCGTGGAAGTAAATACGGGAAAAGAAGCACAATATACCAACGACGGCACTGATGTCATCTACAACGGCTGGTCTTCTTGGGTTTACTATGAGGAAATTTTGGGTCGTTCGACAAATTATAAAGCTTTTTGGTGGTCTCCAGATAGCAAGAAGATCGCTTTTATGCGCTTTGATGATACCAAAGTGCCGATGTTCCCCATTTATTCATCCAAAGGACAGCATGGTTATCTCGAAGAGACCCGTTATCCGAAAGCGGGTGACCCCAATCCTGAAGTCAAAATGGGTATCGTGCAGCTGAACGGGGGCAAGGTAACTTGGGCGGATTTCAATGAGAAGGATGATCAGTATTTCGGGCAGCCATATTGGGCTTTTGATAGTAAAAATATCATGGTGCAATGGATGAACAGGGATCAGAACAACCTGAAATTCTACCAGGTGGATCCAAATACAGGCTCGAAAAAGGAAATTTACGATGAACGGCAGTCTTCATGGATCAACCTGGATCATGATGAGCGTATTACTTACCTTGCCGACAACAAGTATTACATTTTAAAATCGGATAAAACGGGCTGGGCACATTATTACCTGTATAAGTTGGATGGCACTTTAGTAAATCCGATTACATCTGGCGATTGGCAGGTGACCGAAATCAAACGGATAGACGAGAAAAATAAAGTGCTTTATTTTACCGCACGTAAGGAAAATTCGGCCCGTTTTGATCTGTACCGCGTAGATTACTCGGGTAAAAATCTGAAACGTTTGACCTTTGGTGAATATTCACATGATGTCAACGTATCACCTGATGGCAAGTATTTTATCACCCGGTATTCTAATGTGAGCACACCGGACCGTTTTGCTTTAGTGGATAATCAGGGCAAAGTGGTACGTCAACTGGCGGATAGCAAAGCTGCGGACTTTAGTTCATACACCTACGGTAAAACAGAATATTTACATATCAAATCAGATGACGGTCTATTTGATTTGCCACTGACGATCACGTATCCTACGGATTTTGACAAATCGAAAACTTATCCAGTTGTTTTCAGTATCTATGGTGGTCCGGATGCGGGTACTGTAAAGGATACCTGGAAAGGTACAGGCAATCAGTATTGGGCGAATGAAGGTGTTATCCAGGTATCCGCGGATCACAGGGCTTCTGGCCACTTCGGTAAACAAGGCGTAGCTTATATGCACCGTAATCTGGGACATTGGGAAATTATCGATTATTCTACCATCGTAAAATGGTTGAAATCTCAGTCTTGGGTAGCTAAAAACAAAGTATTGATCACTGGCCACAGCTATGGTGGTTACATGACCTGTCTGGCGATGACGAAAGCGGCTGATGTATTTGACTTTGGCATTGCCGGTGCTCCGGTGACGTCTTGGGAGTTGTACGATACCCATTACACCGAACGTTGGATGGATACACCGCAGGATAATCCTGATGGTTACAAAGCGGGATCCGTATTGACCTATACAGACAATTACAAAGGTGTATTACGTATTATGCATGGCGATATGGATGACAATGTTCACTTGCAGAATACGACTCAACTGGTTGATATATTAACAGATCGGAGCGTACCCTTTGAATTGATGATCTATCCGGGCAGCCGTCATGGATTTGACCGTTCAAAAAGTAAATATGACTTTAATGAGCGTGCGCGTTTCTATTACCAATATTTATTGGAAAAACCACTTCCAAAAGAGTTTAAGTAATCTATACTGCGATTCTTTTCAAAAACCCTTATCTTTCGCTAGGACAAGGTTTTTTTTATGTTAAAAAATACAAAAAATGTCAATTTTATGTGGGTGTAAATTGTTGAAAATTAAAAATAATGGCATCTTTGTAAAAGTTTATTCAAAGAAAAAATGATTCAATTCCTAAAGGAAAGTACTTTTGCCGTAAATGAAGTTTTTAATAGGTCGTTGGAGCTACTGAAAAAGCATTATTTTTCGGTTGCTGGCTTGTGTTTTTTACTGTTTGTAACCTCTGGTTTATCTAATTTTTTGGCCACGACGATCAGTGATTTTAATGTGGTACTGAGTGGTTTTATGGCCTTCTTTTTTATGGTAATGTATTTTGGACTGAATCTTACTTTGTTTAAATATATCCTCAATCTCATCGATGGTAACGAGGATAAAAAATTGATCCATTGCATACCAAGTTCAAAAGAATTAGCTTGTTTTTTCGGCGCAATGCTGAGTATCATGGTAATGTCTATTGCGTTATTGATGCTATTGGGAGCAGTATCGCTTCCATTTTTGTATTTATTTGAAAATGGCGAAAATCGTGCTGAAATCATGGGTAAATTTACAGTTTTTGTAGTTTTCGTAGCAGCAATACTGACTTTTATTTTGATTATTCGTGTAGCGTTTTACCCTTTCTTTATCATTGATAAACATGCGGGAACCTTTAAGTCATTACGCTTTAGTTTTGCGTTGACCAAAGGAAATGTATTCAAATTATTATTGATCTTGGCAGTATTTGCTTTTTTTCAATTACTGCAGATGTATTTTAATTATTTAGAATATTACATAATTTTTATTATTTTGAACCTTGTGAGCTCGTTCTTAGTGGTACCTTTGGCTTGTATTGTTGTCTCGGTTGCTTACCGGGAAATGATGTCGGACTACCACGGTGGAGAGGATCCGAAGATTTTGAATAATATATTTTAATAAAGAGAGAAGGTTTTGAGTAAAAAAGGAATTGCCATTTTAGGGGCAACGGGTAGTGTCGGTACACAAGCCTTGGATGTTATTAGAGCCTTTTCGGATAAGTTTGAGGCAGTTGTTCTGACTTGCGGCAGCAATGGCGAATTATTGATCAAACAAGCGTTAGAGTTTAAACCAAAATCGGTCGTTGTGACCGATCCTATCCAATATAAAAAAGTTAAAGAAGCCTTGGCATCTCAGGAGACGGCTGTCTTATACGGTGAAGAGGGCCTGATTGAGGCGGTGCAATATGCCGAAATTGCTATTGTTTTAAATGCGATTGTTGGTTCTGCAGGATTAAAACCTACCGTAACGGCCATCCGAGCCGGGAAAGATATTGCCCTGGCCAATAAGGAGACCCTTGTGGTCGCAGGGGAGCTGATCATGGCCTTGGTCAAAGAATATGGTGTCAATATGTTACCTGTAGATTCCGAACATTCGGCAATCTTCCAATGTCTGGTTGGCGAGGACCAAAATCCGATTGAGAAAATTTACGTGACTGCCTCTGGGGGACCCTTTCGCGGGAGAAAACGGGATGAACTGTTACAGGTAACGAAAGTACAGGCCTTAAAACATCCCAATTGGTCTATGGGAGCAAAAATTACGATAGATTCCGCTTCATTGATGAATAAGGGATTGGAAGTAATCGAAGCAAAATGGCTTTTCGATCTTGCCATTGATCAGGTGGATGTTATCGTACATCCGCAGTCAATCGTGCACTCCCTGGTCCAATTTAAAGATGGTTCGATGAAAGCACAAATGGGGGTACCGGATATGAAGTTGCCTATTCAATACGCATTGACTTATCCTGCCCGATTTGAAAATAATTTCGAACGGTTCAATTTTATGGACTATCCAACGCTTCATTTTGAAAAAGCGGATATGGAAACGTTTCGTAACTTGGCACTGGCTTACGCAACTCTTCGTGCCGGCGGAAATAAATCCTGTATACTGAACGCCGCTAATGAGGTCGTTGTAGGCGCTTTTTTAGACGATAAAATCGGCTTTCTGGAAATGAGCGATGTGATCGAGCGTACCTTGGATAGAGTGGAATTTATAGCTAATCCGACACTGGAAGACTATTTGGAAACTGATCGGTTGGCGCGGTTAATAACAAAAGAAATAATCAAAGATTAAATATAGAAAGCATACATGGGTGTTTTAATTATGGTCGGACAAGTGATTTTAGGCTTGTCAATTTTAATTGTTCTACATGAGTTAGGACATTTTTTAGCAGCACGTGCATTTGGCATTAAAGTGGAGAAATTCTATTTGTTCTTTGATGCATGGGGAGTGAAGTTGTTTAAATTCAATTATAAAGGCTGTGAGTATGGTATAGGCTGGTTGCCTTTGGGTGGCTATGTCAAGATTGCCGGTATGATCGACGAGTCAATGGATACTGAACAGTTGAAGGGCGAGCCGCAGCCTTGGGAGTTCCGCTCCAAACCGGCATGGCAACGTCTGATTGTGATGTTGGGTGGTATTATTGTCAATATTGTCGTAGGTATTCTTGTCTTTTGGATGTTGACCTTCAAAATGGGCAATACAGATGTCAAGATGGATCAATTGGTAAACGGTATCGTACCGGGATCTATCGGTGAATCTATCGGTCTGAAGGCCGGTGATAAAGTCGTCGCAATAGATGGGCAACGCGTTGAAAATTACTCTGAGTTAATCAGTTCGAAAGTATTGATGGGCGGTGTGGCTCTTACGGTAGAACGTGATGGCGCGACAAAAGAAATCAAGGTCCCAGCAGACTTATTGAATACCTTGTCCGATAAAAAGGGGGAGAAGTTTATTGAACCTCGTTTTAAAACAACAAGTGTAGCACAGGTGGCTCCGGGATCCGTGGCCAGCAAGATGGGCTTCGTTAAAGGAGATAGTATTGTTGCTCTAAATGACACTCCGGTACCTTTCTTTGATCAATT
The DNA here is from genome assembly GCF_011064245.1 of Sphingobacterium sp. DR205. Lineage (NCBI taxonomy): Bacteria > Pseudomonadati > Bacteroidota > Sphingobacteriia > Sphingobacteriales > Sphingobacteriaceae > Sphingobacterium > Sphingobacterium sp. DR205. The sequence goes on from NZ_CP049333.1 coordinate 2,420,159, forward strand.
CAGAACATTAGTTAAAGCAAATATCAATAAACCTGTTGCCATTAAAGTAATCCGTGCGGGAGCGGAGGTTTCCCTAAAAGGAAATGTACCAGCGGATGCGATGTTGGGTATCAGTGTCAATCATGATAATTCGATCAAGTCGTTTACAACGCATTATACACTTATGGAAGCTTTTCCGATCGGTGCTAAAAAAGCATTTACGGTAATCACGGATAATGCAAAAGGATTCGGTAAAATCTTCAAAGGAGAGGTGCGTGCTGATAAAGCGCTATCTGGACCTATCGGTATTGCTACACTGTTCGGCACTGAAGTAGATTGGATTCGGTTCTGGTCTTTGGTTGGTATGCTTTCAATGGCTCTTGCGTTTATGAATTTGTTACCTATTCCAGCACTGGATGGCGGTCACGTTGTATTCTTACTGATTGAGATGATTCAAGGCAAACCGCTGAGTGAAAAATTTCTAGAAAAAGCACAAATGGTCGGATTCTTTATCCTTTTGGGCCTGATGGTGTTTATATTCGGAAATGATATTTTCAAGTTGTTCAAATAGATTGACGCATGGCTGTGATGGAACACCATCATTAATAGGAATATTCCAGGCGATCTTGTCGTTGTAATAAGCCAAGATCCATTAACTGCTGACGTATATTGCTGAAAACAAAAAATATAGGTCTTGGTGATCACAGCAAGGACCCCGGCGTATATAGGGGGAGGAAAAAAAATACATAATTCAACAAAAAATAGGGGAGTTTTCTTTTGGAAAACTCCTTTTTTATTTCTTACATTTGACCATGGACGGAAGAAATAGAGCGGACGTAAAACCAGGAATGTTGGTCAATATTATTTTGAAAAAGGACCAACGTAGCGGTAATCTCACAGAAGGCATTGTAAAGGATTTACTGACATCCTCATCTTATCATTCAAGAGGGATAAAAGTAAGACTGACGGATGGCCAGGTGGGGCGAGTGGCTGAAATTATAGCGGATGACTTTTAATGATATCATGTTGTCGTTAAATTAAATCCTTCGACTGATCCAAATGAGTTAGACTTATTGTCTAAGCAACATTTTACTACCTAATGATGTTCTTATTATTCGAACTAACTGAATTTAACGGAAGAGCTGTTGTGCATTTTTTTTAATAAGATTTGCATATTAACATAATTTTTGCTAACTTCTTATCAAATTTTTTATTTTTATCACATATTTATAGAATTTTATTATATTAATTAGTTGAATGAGATCTTTTTCGAATGGATACCAAAAGCAAATGTAAGATTGTCTACGCAGATGATGCGATGATCCATCATGTCATGATGAAGGCAATGGCCCAATCCCATTCATTGGAAATAATTTATTGCGCTGCTAATGGTAGAGATCTGATCGACTATTTGACTGAACATAAAAACGCACTCCCTGAGGTATGTATATTGGATCTGCACATGCCGATCTTAAATGGAATTGAAACCGCGAAGATAGTCAGGGATAAGTTTCCCGCCATTCGTATTTTTGGTCTGACCTCGAGTAGTGATGAGTGTGAACGCCTTGAAATGCTGGCGGGAGGAGCGGAGCAGATCTTTTCGAAGGAGGAGATGTCCGTATTGTTGAAGCAACTCAGCTAAAAAAATAAAAAGCCTAACATTTGTTAGGCTTTTTCGCTATTTTCCAATGCTTCTTTAAACTTTAAGAGCCTGACCCATGAAGGGCATTTGTTCAGGTCTTTTTTCCATAATCCAACATGGATAAAACTTGTGCTGATAAATCGCTCCACATCAAATACTTGCATATCTTGTTGTATCTCCAGTGATTTGGGCAAGTCCCGTGACTGAAAATATTCTTGTAATTCCTCTGGTGTCATAAGACAAAAATAGAGTTTTAAATCATTATCTCCAACCACCTCCTAAAGATCGGTAGAGATCTAAGAATCCATCCAGATGTTGCTGGCGCAATTCGACGAGATCTAAGTCACTATCTAAGGCATTGCTTTGGGCGGTGATGACTTCCAGGTACGTTGCATATCCGCTTTTGAAGAGCAAGTTTGCATTTTTTACCGCAAGATGTGCATTGTCCACTCTTTTTCTTGCCAGTTCAAGCTGTTCCCGCTGTTTGTCTACTGTTACTACAGCATTGGAGACTTCGGCAACGGCTTCAACCACTTTCTGTTGAAGCTGGATTTCGGCTTTATCCCGTTCCAGTTTCGCAACTTCATATTGTGTTTTTAATGTTTTATTCTTGAATATAGGTGTGGTCAGATTGCCGGTGATGCCACCTAATAGGGCTCCGGGAATATTGAACCAGTTTCGGGGAAGCATCGCATTTACACCGAGCACACCGCCTATATTGAACGAAGGGTAGCGCATGGCCTGCTGAATATTGGCGTTCGCATTGGCGGCCATCAGTTGAAACTCAGAGGAGCGGATATCTGGCCGATTTCGTATAATTTCGACGGGTGAACCTAAGGATATCTCTTTGCTTTCGGCAAAGAGATGTTCGTATGAAGTTCCGCGCTTGATGCTGTCGGGGAGTTTTCCCGTTAATGTCTGAAGGGCATTCTCCTGAATAACAATCTGCTTTTCTAATTCTGGTACCAGTGAGGCTGCTAGCAGACGCTGAGATTCTGTTTGCTGAATGGCCAGTGCAGTGATCTCTCCAGCGGTGTATTGAAGCTTGATCATGCGCAATGTGCTGTCATTCAGCTGAACATTACGTTTGGCTACTTCAATCTTGGCATCTAACATCAGTAGGTTGAAATAGCCTTTGGCGACAGACGTAATGATATTGGTCTGAATCGCATTTTTGGCTTCTTGTGTATCCAGATACTCGGCTAAAAGCTGCTCTTGCTTGCTGCTGATCTTTTTCCAGATATCTATTTCCCAGCTGAAACTGATGTCAGAACCAAACTGGGATTGATAGACAAACATATTTTCGGGCGCTTTTTCACCTTTGCGGTCATAATACTTTGTGAGGGGGCCGCTTCCAAAATCTTTCGATCGCCAGGTACGGCTTCCATTGGCTAGGGTGGCGCTTACACTTGGTAAATAATTTGATTTATTCTGTGCCAGAACTCTGTTGGAGATCTGCAGATTCAGCAGTGCTGTTTTCATTTCAAAATTGTTGGCAAGTGCTGAATCGATCAGCATCTTGAGCGTGGGATCATGAAAGAAGGTTTTCCAATGGATCAGCCCCATACTTGAGGTATCTCCAAAAAAATCCAATGTATCGCCACGGAAAGTACTGGGTAGTTTTAATTTGGGCTGAACATAATCTTTACCGATTTTACAGGCATTCATCGAAATCAGTAGCCCCGTAGCTAGACATAGCGCTGAAATGTATTTTTTTATGTTCTTCATTCTTCTTCTTCTTTAGCGAGTTTATCCTGTAATTTTTCATCCAGACCTTTGAAAACAACAAACAGTACCGGAATAATAAAGATGCCGAAGGCAACACCTAATAACATCCCTCCCGCAGCGCTGAAGCTAATGGAGTGATTACCTATGGCGGATGGGCCAACCGTCCACATCAGGGGGACCAGACCCGCCACAAACGCGAGACTGGTCATCAGGATCGGTCTCAACCGCAGTTTTGACCCACTGATCGCTGCTTCCACGATACTTTTTCCATTTTTGCGTTCCTGAACGGCAAATTCAACAATGAGGATTGCGTTTTTAGCCAGCAGACCGATCAGCATGATCAAACCAACCTGTACATAGATGTTATTCTGTAAGCCGACAAGATTGATCACTGAAAAAACACCGATCAGGCCAACAGGTATGGACAGCAAAACCGCCCAGGGTAGGATATAACTTTCATACTGTGCCGAAAGCAAAAAGTAAACAAATAAGATACTCAAAACAAAGATCAGAATGGTCTGAGATCCCGATTGGCTCTCTTCGTAACTCATTCCCGTCCATTCAAAGCCATAATTTCCGGGTAACTTTTCGTCCGCCAGCTTTTGGATGGCCTGCATGGCATCGTCGGTACTGTAGCCCTCGGCTGGTGTGATATTGACCGCAATGGCGTTGTATAGATTGTAACGGGTAATGGTTTCAGGACCGACGGTTTTTTCTAATGTCAAAATGGTATTGATGGGTACCATCTCGCCCTTGTTGTTCCGTACGAAAATTGAATTGAAAGACTCCGGATCTTTCCGGAAATCAAAATCGGACTGCACGTATACACGGTATTGCCGGCCAAAGCGATTGAAGTCACTGGCCTGTACACGCGCAAAGTAGGAACGGATCGTAGACATCAGATCTTTGATCTCAACACCGAGTGATTTCGCTTTTACGGCATCAATGTTTACCTCGTATTGTGGGAAATTGGATTTAAAACTGGTGTAGGCACTACGGATTTCAGGACGGGTATTCAGCTGGCTGATAAAAGTATCGGCAATGGTGTTAAAATCCCTGACGTCTCCACCCATACGGTCTTGAAGAACCATTTCAATACCCGCAAAATCACCAAATCCTTGTACTGTTGGTCTCGGGAATACTGTAAATGTAGCCTCATTTATCTGTGCCAGATCGTTTCTTATGGTGTCCATAAAAGCATTGATATTTTTAATGTGCTTGCGTTTGGCATGCGGTTTAAGGGTAATGTAACCTGCAGCAAAGGCAGGACTTGAACTACCGTCCAGTGCATTGAAGCCAGATACTGTCGTCATGCCTTCGATATCTTTTCTCTTTTTCAGTAGACTATCAGCACGACGGAGTACTTCTGTCGTGCGGCTTAACGAAGCCCCTGGAGGCAGTGCGATGTTATAGGTGATAAAACCGTCATCTTCGGTTGGGATAAAACTCTTCGGTGTTCTGATCATCAAAATGACACCGATCGCAGTAATCAATATCAGGCCTATCCAGGCTATTCTTTTATGATTGATCAATAACTGTACTATGGTTACGTATCGGGCCGTCAGGCGATCAAAAGAGGTATTGAATGCCTTAAAGAAACGATCTTTGAACTGGTTGATTCTTGACTTTTGCTCGTCTTCTTTTTGATGCTTTGGTGCCTTAAGTAATAGCGCGCATAAAGCAGGACTCAATGTCAGGGCATTCAGCGCCGAAATCAAGATCGCTGTTGCCAGCGTGTACGCAAATTGCCGGTAAAAGATACCCGCAGGCCCTTCCATAAAACCGACCGGCAAAAATACCGCCGCCATGACCATAGTAATCGAGAGGATTGCACCCGTAATTTCTGACATGGTCGACAATGTTGCAGCTTTGGGTTTTAATCCCGTACTGTGCATCTTCTCATGGATAGCTTCAACAACAACGATTGCATCATCCACAACAATACCGATAGCCAGCACCAAGGCAAACATTGTCAATACATTGAGCGAGAAACCAAAGAGCTGCAGGAAAAAGAAGGTACCGATCAAAGAGACAGGTATGGCAATTGCCGGAATTAAGGTGGATCTAAAATCTTGTAAGAATATAAAAACAATGATAAAAACCAGAATAAAGGCTTCAAAGAGGGTATGTTCAACCTGATTGATGGATTCATCGATCTGGTCACGCACGGAGTAAGTCACCTCATAATGTAATCCTTTTGGGAATGTCTTGGCTTGTTCTTCGAGCACTTTTCGAACGGCTATGTCGATATCGTGGGCATTGGAACCACTGGTCTGGGTCAGATTGAGCGTTAGTCCGGGGTGACCGTTTACCTTATTGTCGCTACTGAGATTGGTGGCACCAAATTCTACCCGCGCTACGTCCTTGAGGTAGAGGACCGACCCGTCGTTGTTTGTCTTGATGACGATGCTTTGAAATTCTTCGGGTGTCGTAAAACGTCCTTTATGCCGAATGACGGTTTCAAATGCTTCGTCGGAAGTCTCCCCAAATTTCCCTGGGGCAATCTCAAAGTTTTGATCTTTGATGGCATTCATAATGTCCTGAGGAACCAGATTATAAAGGGCCAGTTTTTCAGGATTCAGCCAGAGTCGCATGGCATAATCCCTTGCACCGAGCCGGGATACCTGTGCGACACCGTCTACACGTAATAGGGGCCGCATCAGGTTGATCTGCGCGTAGGCCTGCAGAAAGGTCTCGTCATAGGCTTTATCCTGATGATCTGAATAAAGGTTGATGGTCATGATGACTCCCGTCTGACGTGGCATAACGGTAATTCCGGCCTCGTTTACTTCAGCAGGAATAGAACTGATGGCCTTTGAGATACGGGTCTGCACATTGACCGAGGCAATGTCCGGATTTGTGCCGGTCTTAAAATAAACAGAAACGCTTCCCGAACCTGAATTGGAGGCAGACGATTTAATATAGGTCATATCTTCGACACCATTAATGGCCTCTTCGATGGGAAGCAGTACACTTTTTGCCACGGTCTCCGCATTGGCACCGGGATAACTCAGTGATACAAGGACACTCGGTGGTGCGATTTCGGGAAATCGGGAGACAGGAAGCAATTTTAATCCCACCAAGCCCAATATGACTAAAATAATAGAAATGACTGTCGCTAAGACAGGTCTATTTATAAAGGTTTTTAACATATATAAGAATTTTAGACATACCTCAGGCAGTCCTGAAAAAGGATTGCCGTAAATACGTTAAAACGTGCGCTAATTATTTTTGTGGAATAGGGGCTACGGTTGAGCCATCTGTTAGTTTGTCAAATCCGCTGGTAATGACACGGTCGTTTTCCTTGAGACCGGAGTACACAATGTAATTGCCCTTACTTTTACCGGAAAGCTGGATATTGCGGCGTTGCGCTTTATTATTTTGATCCAATATGTAAACAAAGGTTTTATCCTGCAACTCATTGATCGCAATCTGCGGGATCTGGAGTACATCTTTTTTTACTTCGGCAATTTTTAATGTACCGCTGCTTCCCGAACGTAGGATGTTATCCCGGTTTTGAAAAGTCGCACGTAAAGATATCGCACCTGTGGTTCTGTTGATCTGTCCATTGACAGCGTCAACAACTCCTTTGATAGGGTATTCTTCGCCATCAGCGAGAACGAGTGTAACCTGGGGAAATACCAGTTTTTGGTTTTGGTTGTATTTCTTACCTTCAATGCTGTCTTTTTTTGCCTGTGCCTTTGAAAAGTATAGGAAGTCGGATTCATTCATGGAGAAATAAACATAGACTTCCTGGATGTCGGAAAGGTAGGTGAGGGGTTCCTTGTCACCTTTGGAAACCAAATTACCGATACGTTTTGGAATACGTCCGATATAACCGCTTACAGGTGCGGTGATAATGGTAAAGTCTTTGCTGATCTGTGCCGAACGTACAGCAGCAATGGCCTGATCCAGGGTGGCCTTGGCGACCTGATAGTCAGATTTGGCGGAGGCCAGCTTTACATCTGAAATGACATCATTTTGAACCAATGGTTTCAAACGGTCCACTTCGAGTTGCGCATTTTTGAGTTTGGCCCGTGCAACCTGCTCCGTTGCTACCATATTGTTTAGGTTTTCTTGATAAGTAGAAGGGTCTACTTTGAATAGCTTTTGTCCTTTTTGCACAAAAGAACCTTCGTCAACATAGATTTCCTGTAGTAAACCTTCAACCTGGGGTCTCACTTCAACATTCACTTTTCCTTCAATGGTACCTAAATAATCCTTGATTGTGGTAGCATCTGACTTGACAACAGTATAAACTGGTAGGGCTACAGGCTTTTCTTTGGTATTATTTTCTTTGGAAGAACTTGAAGAACAACTTACCTGGGTGGTTAAGACTGAACAAATCAATAAGGAGACGCTGAAAATAGATAATGTTTTTTTCTTCACAATGCTTGATTAAATTTATGATATATGTGCTATTTGTAATATTACTATTACAAGTTATAACGCCAAATAGTTTAATTATTGTGCAAATTAACATTTGTTAACGTTTCAATTTATAGTTAATAACAGATCAGTTAATAATCAAGTAGGGTGTTTATTAGTTTTAAATTGCTGTTTTTCAGCGCGTATTGGTCGGCGGCATAATTATTATATTGCGAGCAGTAAATTGATCTTGCTACTGATCATTCGACTTTGACAGCAAGGGATCGGAGGAATGAGCCCGATATCGAGCTCATTATTTTAATCGTCAATGTTTAGTCTTTTCCGATTTTCAGGATGTTTTTGGAGACCGAACTCCTTATCCTTTGGGAAAATCTATTTGCAGTCCTTTTTCTTTATAATGAAACGCTTAAAATTTAAGGTGTTTCACAGTCAGTCCGTTATTAATAAGCTGTTTCAGGGCGTCAATACCTATACTGATATGTGCCTCGACATACTTAGCCGTAACCGTGACGTCGCTGACAGATGTTTTGACTCCCTCTGGAACCATCGGCTGGTCAGAAACCAACAGCAAAGCGCCTGTCGGGATCTTGTTTGCAAAACCGACACTGAATATGGTTGCTGTTTCCATATCGACGCACATGGCACGGATAGACTTCAGATACTTTTTGAATGCTTTGTCATGCTCCCAGACTCTTCTATTGGTGGTGTATACGGTTCCTGTCCAATAGTCGCGTTGATGATCACGGATTGTCGTGGATATCGCTTTCTGCATGGCGAAGGCCGGTAGTGAGGGCACTTCGGGTGGAAAGTAATCATTCGATGTTCCTTCCCCACGGATAGCCGCGATCGGTAATATCAGCTCGCCTATCGGAATCTTTTTCTTAATCCCACCGGTTTTGCCCAGAAATAGGACTGCCTTAGGGCTGATTGCAGATAAAAGATCCATAACTGTTGCTGCCATCGGACTACCCATTCCAAAATTGATAATGGTAATACCGCCAGCAGTGACGGATTGCATGGGTTTGTCCTCGCCATAGATCGGAGCATTGTCATGCATTTCCGAAAACAGGTGGATATATTTTGAAAAATTTGTCAATAGGATATATTCTCCAAACTCTTCCAGCGGTCTTCCGGTATAGCGCGGAAGCCAGTTGTTTACGATTTCTTCTTTGGTTTTTAAACCTGGCGTTATCGGGCTATTTACTGTATTTTTTGTACTTTTCTTTGTCATAGTCATTAAATTTTAATTTCACGAATCTCTTATCTGTCTGTCAACATTCCGTTATGGCTATGTTATTATTGTAATATAAGATTTTTAATTCTTTTTATTATGATGCTTTGGCTTGTTTTAAGCGCTTTTTATTCACGGATTTCAATATGGATAGGGGCGTTATTAAATTCAGTGACGAGGTTAACTAGTTAAAAAAAAATCCCGTTCAGCGAACGGGATTCTTTTTAAGCGACTTTAAGCTTTTTCAGATCGGATTTTTCGAATTTCTTCTTTGCATAGTCCAAGCTGATTTCCAAACTTTTCTGTCCCGTTTGTTCTTTCGTTGATGGCATTTCAAACATGGCATCCAGCATGATCGCTTCGCAGATACTTCGCAGCCCCCGGGCCCCAAGTTTAAATTCATCCGCTTTATCTACAATAAAAGTATATACTTCGGGATCAAATTTCAGTTCAACACCTTCGTACTCAAATAACTTTTTGTATTGTTTGACCAAAGCATTTTTTGGATCTGTTAAAATACTCAACAAGGTTTCCTTATCCAATGGATTTAAGTAAGTCAACACTGGAAGACGTCCAATTAACTCTGGAATTAAGCCAAAGTTCTTCAGATCCTGAGGGGTGATATACTTGTATAGATTGTTCAAGTCGATTTCCTCTTCATCTTCATTCATCTTATAACCTACAGTTTGTGTACGCAGACGGTTTGCAATTTTCTTTTGGATTCCGTCGAATGCACCACCACAGATAAATAGAATGTTGCTGGTATTGACAGCGATCATTTTTTGGTCTGGATGTTTACGTCCGCCTTGCGGTGGAACATTGACAACCGTACCTTCTAAAATCTTTAACAATGCCTGTTGGACCCCTTCACCTGAGACATCTCTTGTGATGGAAGGGTTATCGCTCTTACGTGCGATTTTATCAATTTCATCGATATAGATGATACCACGTTCTGCTGATGCAACATCATAATCGGCGGCCTGAAGCAAGCGCGTCAAAATACTTTCCACGTCTTCTCCTACGTATCCCGCCTCAGTTAGTACAGTGGCATCAACGATACAGAAAGGTACGTTCAATATTTTGGCAACGGTCTTTGCCAATAATGTTTTACCTGTACCCGTCTCACCAACGATAATCAAATTGGATTTTTCGATTTCAATTTCATCTTTATCCACTTTTTGGTTCAGACGTTTATAGTGATTATAAACAGCTACTGAAATTACTTTCTTTGCGTCATCTTGACCGATCACATACTGATCCAGGTGAGTTTTGATCTCTTGGGGACGTATTAATTTTAAAGCGGTCTGTAATGTCTTGCTTTTTCGTTGTTTTAATTCTTCTGCCAGAATCTCTCCTGCCTGTTGGATACATCTGTCACAGATGTGTGCTCCATTTCCAGCAATGAGCATCTGAGCTTCATTTTTGCTTATTCCACAAAACGAACAATGAATGTCTCTATCGTTATTCTTCGCCATCGTTATTTAATAATCTCCTTCTTAGGAAGTAAAATCTCATCAATCATACCAAATTCTTTGGCCTCGTTGGCTCTCATCCAGTAGTCACGATCAGAAGATTTTTCCACCCACTCATAAGTTTGTCCGGAGTGTTCTGAAATAATGGTATATAATTCTTCTTTTAATTTTAACATTTCACGTAAATTGATCTCCATATCTGCGGCAACTCCCTGCGCGCCGCCAGATGGTTGGTGAATCATTACACGTGAGTGACGTAAAGCAGCACGTTTTCCTTTTGCTCCCGCTACAAGTAGGACCGCGCCCATAGATGCTGCAATACCAGTACAGATTGTCGCTACGTCCGGTGTGATGTACTGCATGGTATCGTAGATACCCAAGCCTGCGTAAACACTTCCTCCCGGTGAATTGATGTAGATCTGGATGTCACGCTGTGCATCAGTGGACTGTAAAAACAACAATTGTGCCTGAATAATATTTGCGACCTGGTCATCTATACCGCTTCCTAAAAATATAATACGATCCATCATCAAACGTGAAAACACATCCATCTGTGCAACGTTCAATTGACGCTCCTCAACGATGTATGGCGTCAGATTTGTCGGAATGCTAGTCTCTGTACGAGCAATAAAACTGTCAACATGTTGACTTCCAATGCGGTGATGCTTTACTGCATATTTTCTGAATTCGTTTTTATCTATATTCATCTTTTTATTTTTTCTATTCTGTAGGACTAATATAAAACTATATTTTAAAAATCAAATAAAGTGAAAAGATGTTTTACATCTACTTTACATTTTTTTGATACGGTCTCTTTCAGCAAAGAAAGGCGTTTTATTAATAGGGCTTATGCTTTATCCATTTCACTTAGAAGTCCTTAGCCGATTTCAGCATAATCTGGAAGCTCTTCTATAAATTGATAAGACTCGTTGTCAAAGTCAACTTTGCAATAATAATGATTTATGCCATTGCTCACCAGTAAGTATGGGATACGATGCACCGAATTATAATTGGCGATCTGTTCGAATACTTTTTGTGTGATCTTGATATGTGGTGCTTTGAATTCGGCCAAAACCACCTTATGTCCTTTACTGTTATAAATCAATAAATCACTCCGTCGCTGAAGACTGTTTAGTTTTAACCCGCCTTCAATATTCATCAGTGACTTGGGATAATTTTTGATCAATGCCAAATAATTTATCCAATGTTGCCTGACCCATTCCTCCGGCGTCAATACCAGCTCTTTTTTTCGCAGCTCGTCAAAAATATAAACCGCATTATTCTTTTTGGATATTTTAGCTTTGAATGGTGGCAAATTGAGCGGTGTCGGTGAAAACATACACAAATATACTAAAATTTTAGCAAAAAAAGGGAAATCATAAGATTCCCCAAGCGGTTTTTTTTCGTCTTTATAATTGCTTCTTTTAATCAATTGGTTAGATCTCTTTTACCGAAATAGATCAAACGTCGGGATGAATTCTGATCGGTTTACTGCTGTAGATTTGACGGTAAAATCGTAATTTCGCTTACATGAACATAAATCCGATCTTATCCGATATCAAGAACAGATCTTTTAAGCCGGTCTATCTGCTACAGGGGGAGGAAAGTTATTTTATTGATACCATCGCAGATGCACTGGAATCGACAGTGCTGAATGAGGCGCAAAAAGGCTTTGATCAATCTGTTTTTTACGGCAAGGATATCGATATTTCCACAGTGGTCAATGCCGCCAAACGATATCCAATGATGAGCGATTATCAGGTGATTATTGTAAAGGAAGCCCAGGAACTCAAATGGAAATCGGATACGGAGGAGCTGTTGACGAAATATCTGGAACATCTGACACCAACAACTATCTTGGTATTTTGCTATAAGCATGGCAAATTCGATAAGCGAAAGAAAATATACAAGGTGTTTGAGAAGGCTGGATTGGTGATCGATGCGGCTAAATTATACGATGATAAAGTTGCGCCTTGGATCGGCGGATATCTTAAAGATGCCGGCTGGCGAATACATCCGCAGGCAGCGGCTTTAATCGCGGATTATCTCGGCAATGATCTGGCCAAGGTATCCAATGAATTGGATAAACTGATGCTGAATGTTCCGAAAAGTCAGGAGATCAGCGTAGATGATGTGGAACGTAATATCGGTATTTCAAAAGACTTCAATGTATTTGAACTCAACACCGCGCTCGCAAAGCGCAACGCCTTGAAAGCTTATCAGATTGTGGATTATTTTGTGGCAAACCCAAAGAATAACCCGCTGGTGATGGTGGTCGGACAGGTGGCTACTTATTTCACCAAAATACTAAAATACCATTATCTCATTGATAAATCCATTGCCGCGAAAGAATTGGGGGTGCATCCGTTTTTCTTGAAAGAGTATGAACTGGCTGCCCGAAATTACAACCGCCGAAAAACTTTTGATGTATTGAATGTCCTCAAAGAGACTGACCTCAAATCAAAGGGCGTCAATGTGCCCAGCAATTTCAATAGTGAGGAGATTCTCAAAGAAATGGTTTATAGGATCTTAAATTAGGAGCTGGCAAGTTCTTCAAGATTAATGTGTGCTCAGAAATTTGACGACCCGTTGTGGAATTTTTGCCTGCAGACCGCGTTTATTCATGAGTGCAACGTAGGTGCGGTAATCGTTGACAGCTTGCTTGAAAGAAGATTGCCCTCTTTTGAAAAACACATCGCCACGGTTTAAATAGGCAACCTCACGTTCAGGAAAACGCTCAATTACTTTATCTAAAAAAACTTGCGCCGCATCCAGCTGATTCGCCTGCTCCAGAAAATAACCGATCTCATTGGCCGAAAGGACATTTTTACCATGAATTGGCTTTGTATTGTCAGGCTGGTCTTCGTCCAGACCATTTTCCATAAAATATTTTGCCGTATGCTCGTTAAAAACTTTAGGTAGCAGAAATAGGCTATTTTTAGGTATTTCTTTTAACGAGCGAAGGAGAGTAGCATAGTCTCCGGGCTTGTAGCTCAGAGCGATCCGCTGATTGCTTACCACTGTGGAATCATAAGATAAGGACTCAGCATCGTAGTCGTCTAGATAAACCTTGACGTTTTTAGAATAGGTCATATATTCGCTGCTGCTTGTACCTTCGTCATCCGATCCGGAATTATCTCGTTCAGCCAATTGCCAGCGTTTTGTCGCCGGTCTATAGACAAAACAATAACCCTCATTTCGACCATGCGCATTCGGCCCCCACGAAATCGAGATGCTTACGGTATCGCGGCTGGCATTTACGTTATAATAACTCATATTATTGCACGAAGCACAAAAGAACGCATTGTCATTCTTGAAGGACAGCTGGTAGTCATTTCCTTTTCTCGCGTAAAATGCCAATCCAACCTTGATGTAATTTTCAGCTTCAAAGCTCTGATAAAATTCATGCTTGAAATTAAGTGTATCAGCTTTTCTGTAAGCAACAAAAACTCCTGCAGGTGTTTTGCTCGTATTTAGCTGGCTCAGCTGTACCGTATCTGTATTAAAATACGCAGCGAAATTGTCCGCTGAAACAGCGCCTATTAGCCTTATATGCCGGGGCTGTGCTGCTGAAAGCAGCGATAGGCTCATGAATAGTGTAAAAAGATAAATTTTCAATCAAATGCTGTTTTATGTTGAATACTGGTATTGCTGTATGTAATTGGCATTTCAATCCGCAGTATGCTTAGAAAACACTTTGGGATAGAAATTACTCGAATTTACATTAATCTGAAAAAAAAGACAAAAAATATTTTGTAGTCAAATAACTACATGTATTTTTGTAGTCAAATAGCTACACGTAGTGAAGCCTTGTTATTTATGGATCGCCGGTTTGGGTTGTGGTTTTGTAATACATTGCATAACAAATAGTTGGTGGAGTTGTAGCCATAAAAACGGGAGTTGCTGAAAATCCAGAAGAGGAGGCAAAATTATATAATCAATGAATCAAGGAATTAAAACAGTGCGCTATCCGATGCAAGATATGGCACAATCGAAAGCGTTATTCGCAAAATTATTGGACGTAGAATCCGATTTGGATAGTCCGTATTATATGGGGGTCAAAGTCGATCATCAGGATATTGGTTTGGCTAATTTTAAATACTATTTAAACAATAAAAATAATGATGAAAAAGAGAGATAAAATAATCTATTGGGTCGCAACGGCATGGTTGTCTTTGGGATTGATGTCTACCGCTATCATACAGGTCTTTAGTATCAAAACTGAGGGTGCTGGTGGCGTACAAAATGTAGATCATTTGGGCTATCCCCACTATATACTACCGCTGCTTGGTCTCTGGAAGATTTTGGCTGTCATCGCCCTGCTGTCACCAAAGAGACCGCTATTGAAGGAATGGGCTTATGCTGGTATTTTCTTTACGGCAACCGGAGCGTTGTATTCTCATCTTATGGTAGGGGATGCTTTTGGTTTAATGGCTCCAGCTTTGCTTTATTTGGTTCTAATTGGGGTATCCTGGTATTTTAGACCTGCCGAAAAAAAACTTGGATAGCCTTTAGCCTGATCTGTCGTCTATTTGTTTGATAGATGAATTGGGTGACCAGTTTATCGTATTTTTTTGTTGTAAAAACGATACAAAAACCATTTAAAGATCCTTTAAATGGTTTTTGTGTTTACGGGGTGTCTTGCTGTAAATCAATTTATTGTGGTCATTTAGCTTTTTTGTGTAGCATATTCTGCTGTATTTTTTGACATAAATTTAATAATTAAACACTTGTTTAAATTAAACGTTTGTTTAACTTTGTCCCGCATTTAACAAAAGACGATTTTATCTGTTGGATAACAGGTGGAATTAGCTATAAAAAGTTAAGGGTTTTTACATGGAATTTAACGATAAACAAATAGATATCCTCCTTGCAGCTGAGCGACTTTTTGCGACAAAAGGTTTTGATGGAACTTCCGTACGCGATATCGCACATGAAGCAAATGTTAATGTGGCTATGATCAACTATTATTTTGGCTCAAAAGATAAGCTACTGGATACCTTTTTTGAATGGCGCGTTCCAGATTTCATGATCAATGTGGATGAACTCTCAGTAGTCGGCAATGCGCTTGACAAAATTGACGTGATGGTGGACAGGTATGTTAAATCGATGAGCTCTCATCGGAAACTCTATCGTGTTATTGCAATTGAAAGTACCTTAAAGCAGCGGATGCTGATTTCGGATGCTTTCAAAAGATTAAAAATTCACAATTTGGAGGTCATTGCATCCATTATTAATGGTGGTATAGCAGACGGGGTATTTAAAGCGGGTAATGATCCTATTTTGATTCATTCCATGATGATGGGGACGTTTATGAACTTTCAGATGAATCAGGTCTTTTTACAGGATCAATTAGGAATAGCCGATGACGAAGGTTATGGCCAATATATAGAAACAACGTTAACAGAATTCATACAGAAAACAATTAAAGCTTTATTGACATATGAAAAATAAGTTGGCCAATTTAAGTGCTTTATTGCTTTTAAGTCCTTTGGGTTTGCTGGCGCAAGACAACAAACACTTGACTTTGGAAGAAATAATTCACATGGCTGCAAACCAAAGTGTGGAAGCGAAAACTGCCGATACCAAAATATTGGGAAGACAGCTTGAGGTCGAAAGTGCCAAATCGAAACAGCTTCCTGATGCAAAATTGAGCGGGCAATATATGGCGATGACCACGCCGAATGTTAATCTAAAGTTGGCACTGGGTGAAGGGGGCTCCGCACCGGATATCGCTGCAAATCAATTGTGGTTGGGACAGGCTTCTGTGAGTATGCCAATCTATACAGGTGGGCGGATCAAAGGGGGAATTGATATTGCAAAAGATGTGCTAAAAGCCGAGGAATGGAACGCTGTTGCTAGTAAAGAACAATTAGCTATCCGCGCAGTAAATCTCTATCTGAGCTTGTATAAGGCGCAGCAAACCAATTTGTTGATTGCTGAAAATATCAAGCAGTCTGAGCAACGGGTTTCAGATTTTAAAGCGATGTTGGACAATGGTTTGATCGCGCGAAACGACCTGTTAAAAGCGGAATTGCAGCTATCAAACTATCAGGTATCGCTTCAGGAAGCGCAGAAAAATATTAAGGTGCTCAATTATCAACTGGCTAATTTTCTGAAAATTGACGAAGATACGCAATTGGATCAGATCAATTTAGGTGAAGTGAATGGGCTAGATTTAGGTTTGAAGGCGTCTTACGAAACTGCCAAGACCGTACGTTCTGATGTGAAGTCCATGGAGTCTCAGCGCTTGGTTGCGGAGGATCAGTTAAAAGTGACAAAAGCGGCCACATTGCCTACAGTTTCGGCAACCGCCGGTTACAATGCTTTTGGTCTGCAGAAAGTCGTTACGGTAACGAACGCTGCCATGGTAGGTGTTGGAATATCTTATGATATAGGTTCTTTGTATAAGAATAAGAGAGAGGTGAATGTCGTTAAGAACCGGATCAAGGAAATTGATGAGAACCTAGAACTGCTCAATGACCGGGTAAAAGTTCAGGTGCAACAGGCGAATGAAAGCTATATGCTGGCACAAAAACAAGATGTGGTGTACCGTCAGGCATTAGATCAGGCCGTTGAAAATTACCGTATCACAAAAGATAAGTATGATAATGGCATTGCGGATACGGATGATTTATTGACAGCAGATGTTCAACAGCTTCAGAGCAAAATAAATCTGGCAATCAGCAAAGCAAATACAATTGAAAAATACTATGACTTACTGTTGGCAAATGGGTCATTAAATATTAAATAGCAATTAATCTAGACATGGAAAATACAGTAGAAAACGCACCTGAAAAAAAAGGTACAAATAAAAAATTCACAATTATTCTGGCCGCTTTGGTCATCTTCGGTGGGGCTTACGGAGGTTATAAATATTTGCACGGTCAAGCGCATGAGACCACTGACGATGCGCAGGTTGAGAAGAATATGAGTCCGATTATCCCGCGTGTGGGTGGATTTATTTCCAAGGTTTACGTCAAGGACAATGATTTGGTGAAAAAAGGGGATACTTTGTTTACGATTGAAAGCCAAGATTATCAGGTCCGTGTGGACGAAGCGGAAGCGGCATTGGCTGCTGCTGAAAGTAGCTTTGATGTATCAAAGGCGGATGTTTCGGCATCTTCTGCTAATGTAGCGATCTCAGACGCAACGATTCAATCAAATTTAGGAAGCATTGAGGCAGCACGTATCCGTGCGAAACAAGCGAACAACGACTATATCCGTTACCAAAATCTATATAATAATCAATCCATCACAAAGCAGCAATATGAGCAGGCTTTAACAACTAAATTAGAAGCGGATAAACAAGTGGAAATCTTACAACAACAGCGCAACGCAAGCGCTTCACAACGGAATGCCATCGTAAGTAAGACTACCGTAGCTTCTAAACAGACATCTGTTGCTGAGGCGAATATAAAGCGGGCAAAGGCGCAATTAGAGGCTGCAAAATTAAATCTGTCTTATACTGCTGTGCTAGCCTCTGTTGATGGTCAGGTATCGAATATCAAGGTGCAGCCCGGTCAGATGATCAACCCGGGGCAGTCTTTATTTTATATTGTTGATAATATTGAAACTTGGGTGGTTGCGAATTTCAAAGAGACACAATTGCAAAAAATGAAACCCGGTCAAAAAGTAGGTATTAAGGTAGATGCTTATCCAAATATCGAATTTGAAGGTGAGGTCAATTCCTTTTCTCCGGCGACGGGGTCACGTTTCTCTTTATTGCCTCCGGACAATGCAACTGGTAACTTTGTAAAAACAGTACAACGCTTGCCGGTAAAAATCAAATTGACAAAAGATAATAAAGCTGAAAACGTTGCTTTGCTCAGACCGGGCATGAATGCTGACGTAGATGTGCATGTTCAATAACTATGGAAAATTTAAATCAACAAGATAGTCTGGTTGAATATGGTTTTCGACGCGTAGTCATCACGATTACAGCCGTGCTCTGTGCCTTGCTGGAAATCGTGGATACGACGATTGTGAATGTGGCCTTAAACGATATGAAAGGATCGTTAGGGGCAACATTGACAGACGTGGCCTGGGTTATTACGGCTTATGCCATTGCTAACGTAATTGTGATTCCGATGACAAGTTGGTTGTCCCAACAGTTTGGAAGACGTAATTACTTTGCGGCGTCAATTGTCATATTTACAATATCTTCATTTTTGTGTGGAAACGCAACCAATATTTGGGAGCTTGTCGCATTCCGCTTCCTGCAAGGAATGGGAGGGGGCGCTTTACTAGTGACCGCACAGACCATTATCACAGAAAGTTACCCCAAAGAGAAACGTAGTATGGCACAGGCTATTTACGGTATGGGGGTTATTATTGGACCTACATTGGGCCCGCCTCTGGGTGGTTATATCATAGACAATTTCTCCTGGCCTTATATTTTTTACATCAATGTACCATTGGGAATTATAGCTACTTTGCTGACCTTGTCCTTTGTGCGTAGTCCGAAATATAGCCAAAAGCAATCGGCAAAAGAGGTGGATTGGTTCGGCGTGATCTTTTTAATTATGTTTATTGGTTCACTGCAGTTTGTACTGGAACATGGTCAACAGGATGATTGGTTTGATGACCCATTAATCTTAGGTCTGTCCATATTATCTGTATTTGGACTATTGTTCTTTATCTGGCGGGAGCTGGTATATGACAAACCTATTGTTAACCTGAGGGTATTGCGTGATAAGAATTTACAGGTAGGGGTGGTAATGAGTTTTATCCTTGGTTTCGGCTTATTTGGATCGACCTTTATTATCCCGATTTATACGCAATCGATATTGGGTTGGACGGCAACGGATGCAGGTCTATTGCTATTGCCAAGTTCGATTATGACTGGGATCATGATGCCATTTATTGGTAAAATGATCCAGAATGGTGTTCCGCAGAAGTATATGGTTGCTGTTGGATTGAGCATCTTCTTTGGGTTTTGTTTTTGGATGTATAGTCTAATGACAAACGATACAGGATCTGAACATATGTTTTGGCCGCTTATCCTTCGTGGGGTAGGTTTGGGGTTGCTATTTGTTCCTGTAATGACTTTATCCCTGTCTACCCTTCATGGTAAATCCATCGGTGAGGGAGCGGCATTTACGGGTATGATGCGTCAGCTGGGTGGTTCATTTGGTATTGCACTGATCACAACTTTTATCGCGCGTGACTCTCAAAAGCACCGTGTTGACTTAGTTTCCAATCTGGATCCGAGTAAGTTTGAGGTACAGCAACGTGTACAGCAGCTGCAGATGAGCTTTCAGGCGAAAGGCTTTGCTTCAAATGAGGCATTGGCCAAAGCGCATCAAATACTGGACATGAATGTCATGAAGCAGGCAACTGTACTGTCTTACATGGATGTATTCCTCTATTTGGGGGTTGTATTTTTGATCTGTGTACCTTTTGTACTGATGATCAAACAGGGCAAGACGCAGATCGATATGTCCAGTGTGCACTAACCGCTGTGTGGACCAGAAACCATCGACGCAAAATTTTATATCGTTTTATTGGCCCTCAAAAGGAATTTCACTTTTTGGGGGCTTTTTTATTTCCAGAAAGGCATAAAATAAAAACCTGATTTGAAATTGATTGTTAAATAATAAAATATTTTTTAAGATTATACGTCTATAAACTAGTCGTTACAAAGAAGTTATTAGTTCAAAAGAAGGCCGCATGTATACAGGAAGACTTAATTTTTTAGCTTTTATTATCCCTTTGTTTTTAGTGTTGATGTTATGTGAATATTGGTATAGTCTGAAGAAACAAAAGCGATATTATACATTTGATGAATCAATCTCTAATCTAAACGTTGGCATTGTTGAGCGTATGTGCGATATGTTTTCTGTTAGCCTGTTCTATTTTTTTTTCGCGTGGGTCTACCAGAACTTTGCGATTTTCCATATCGAAGCCAACCTTTGGACTTGGATCATACTTTTTCTATTTACGGATTTTTTGTGGTATTGGTATCATCGATATAGTCATGAGATCAACCTGCTGTGGGCGGCGCATGTGGTCCACCATCAAAGCGAAGATTATAATTTTACTGTTGCTGCAAGGATTACCATATTTCAGGCGGTATTTCGCTCCTTGTTCTGGGCTTTTATTCCGCTTTTGGGTTTTCCGCCTTTTATGATGACCACAATCCTATTGGTGCATGGAGTATATCCGTTTTTCTCCCATACCCAAACGGTGGGTAATCTGGGGATTTTTGAAAAAATACTTGTCACTCCATCACATCACCGTGTACATCATAGCAGTAACGAGATTTATCTGGACAAGAATTATGGTGATATTTTGATCATCTGGGATAAAATGTTCGGAACTTTTATTGCTGAACAAAGAGCGGAGCCTTGCGTCTATGGATTAACCAAACCAATTCATCGGTATACTTTTCTTTGGCAGCATTTTCACTATCTCTTTGAAATAGGGCTGTCGTTTAAGCGTGCGGTGGGATTTAAAAACAAAATGCGTACGATATTTGGTCGCCCTGATGATATACAACCTGAAATTCGGGAGGAATTGGAGCAGAAGATCTTTGCGGGAACCAAGACTCGGGTTCATGGAAAAAATCTGAGCCGATATATTTTCTTCCAATCCATATCCACGATGGGACTTCTGTTTTTCTTTTTGCTTTACGGCAACTACCAAAACAGTGTACAGCTGTTGGTGGGCGGTCTCTTTATCCTGTGTAGTGTCATTTGTGTTGGTGGCTTGCTGGAGCATGAAAAATGGGTTTTTCCTCTCGAAATGCTGCGGTTATTTCTGGTTTTGCTATTTATAACAATTACTTTTTTTTCGTTTCCGGCACTCCTTGTTCTCTTTACAATTGCGATGATGCAGCTCATCTTTTATAGACCGGTAAAATATCATTACGAACGAATTCTTCATTTGTCGAAGCACTAAACCTATTCTTTTGTTAAAGGGTTTGGCACAGTTCGACGAAGGTCTGACCGTAATTTCTGGCCATGATGTCCCAGCTGAACTCTTTGCTCGTATTGCATTTGAATTTCTGCCCCAGTTTTTCATAATGATCTGGATGGTCTAAAATGGACTGTAACTGCGTTATCCATGCATGAGCGTCCCGGCTAGCAAGCAGAAGTCCATTGTGATTATGTGTAATGGCGCTAGTAATCCCTTCCAGTTCGGCGGCGACAACGATGGTGCCTGCAGCAGATGCTTCCAGACAGACCAATCCGAAACCTTCCATATCCCCCGGTACCTGGATATTGGGCATCAGAAAAGCTTGGGCTCCTGCGAGCAGCTGCTTTAATTGAGCAATGGAAACTTTTCCCAGATGCTGGATTTGTTCCGGATATGCCTTCAATAATTTGCGCATATTCTGTTGATCTGTTGGATATCCAAGAAATAGGGTAAACAGATGATAAAGTTTGTTGGGCAATAAGTTGAGTAAACGTTCCGTCGGCGTAGGGTTATGATCAAACGGCCCTATCATAACAAGTTTAAAATTACCCTGAACTGCAGGAATGACATGTTCCATAAGCCACGAAAACCCTTTGCGTCTTACAGGCCTTCCTAAGGTGATAAAATAAGGCAGAGGCGTAGCATTTCCGCTTAAGTTACGATACTCAGTTCCGATAAAATCCAGGCCATTTTCCGGTGTTACAGCAGTGCTGGGAAGGGCCGGATCCACACCGTTTGGGATGACCAAGATTCTGGAGGCATCAATTCCACGTGATTGAGCGGCTTGGGCAGTTGCCTGACTCACTGTTATAATGCGGTCAAATACATTGAAGCGGGGGATTATCCGACGTTGAAAATAAGGAAATGGAAAAACGACATCAAGGCCATGAAGGGTGACGATTCTTTTGAGATGGCCATATCCCTTATGAAAAGATGCCAAAGCAGCAATTAATCCGTCATTAAAATGAATGAGCTTAATGCGGGGGTTGTCGCTGATTTTCGATACGATACGTCGGTTCAAATGAAAGAAAAAAGTCAGAATGGATTCTTTATTATCATAAACGATTGTATGTACTTTTAGATAGAGTGCCACATTATTAATGAGCTCAAAGCTCTGTTTTTCCATTCCGCCGACCGCGGGCGGATATTTGTGGCTAACAAATAAGATTTCTATTTCAGACGGTAGCATGTAGATTTTTTCTTTTGATACAGAGATAAAATATTACTCCAATTGCAGTCCAGAGTAGCTGACGGCCACGGCGCAGGAGGGAAACACTTAGCCAGATGCTTCCACCTGAAATTCCGATCATGCTAAGTAGTATTTTGTTTGAGATTTCTTCAACGCCAAGTTGCCCCGGAATAAATGCACCTGCACTTTTAAATATAATTACACTCATATCCAGGATTAACCCATGGATTAGTTTGATATCAACAGTCATAAATTTTAAGATCAGGTAGAATTCAAGGCTTCCAATTAACCAATGTAATGCAAACAGCAAATAGGAATACCAAAATACCTTATTTTGCTGCTGGTAGAAGTCTTTTGTGCTCCAAAGTAACTTCTGGATCTGATTTTTCGCTTTCAATAGAAGTGATGTATCGACTACTTGTGCTGGTGGTGCTTTGCTGGATATGAGCCAATAGAATATAAAAATGACAAACAATATTAGTATCGCACAGACGGCATAGACCGCAGGTCCTGTAGATCGGATAACTTCTTTTTTTAGCGGAGAAAACATCAACCAGATCATTGCAAGTAAGAAAAGGTTTAATTGTGATAGTATGGCCGTGATACGGGAGATGGTGACAGCATTTAGCCCTTGCTGTAATGGGATATCATAACGGGTTAGCAATTGGGCTTTAAGCAGATCTCCGCCGATGATGCTGGTGGGATTGAAGAGTCCGACTGTTTCACCGATTTGACGCACTGCAAAAAGCTCGATCAGGTTGATCTTTTTTTTCGAGGCTCCCAGACAAACCCACCAAGCCAGTGTTCCGAAGAAGTAGGCTACAAAAGTTGTCAATACGATAATGATAAAGCGATAACCAATAGTTGACAGTTCTCTTTTCAAGGCGGAAAGATCGCTGTGGGTTAGGAAAATTACCATGGAAATTAGGATCAACATGAGAAAGACGGCTTTGATTAACCGAGGGAATGTTGTTAATTTGCCCATGCGAGGTCTGTGTCCTGTGTTTTATCGGCCAGTAATTCGATGTCGTCAAAGTATTGTTGGGATAGCCGTGACCAGTCTAATTGGCCGACATAAGAAAGTCCCGCTGTAATCAAGCTTCTTCTTAGCGCTGCGTCAGACAGGATTTTCTTTACATAGTATACATATCCGGCCGCATTTTCGGGCTGGCATTTAAATCCACTTACACCATGCTGAATCAGCGATGCTGAACCACCGCCATCTGCTATCACACAGGGCAGACCCGAAGCCAATGCTTCGACAACAACGTTGCCGTAAGTTTCTGAAACCGAAGGAAAGACAAAGACATCTGCTGATGCGTACAGTATGGCAAGTTCCTGATGTGTCTTTTTTCCCAGAAAAATAGCATCGGGCATTTCCTGCATTGCAGTTGACTTTGCGGTTCCTTCGCCGACTACAATAAAATTATAGTCCAGTTTTTGAGCTTGTATTTGCTGGTAAATGTCAATCAGGGTTTTGATATTTTTCTCCCAAACGATCCGGCTTACAAATAGCACAGTTGGTTTTCCATTTTTGGTCAGTTGTTGGATGTAACTCATATTCTTTTTCGTAGGTGTAAATAGCTGCGTATCAATGCCTCTTTGCCAGAGCTTCAATCCGTCCTGTTGAAGGCCGATCTGCTGGAGTTCAGCTAAGATAGATTTTGTCGGAACATAGATGATGTCACATTTGTTGTAGAAATTATTCATTGCACGTTTCATCCATTGTTCTGTGGGCTTGACCAGAGGCAATATATTTTTGAAATAATATGCGATGTAGGAGATGAAATGTGTGTGGTATATGGTTAATACGGGTATATTTCTACGTTTGGCATAATTCAATGCAAAGAAGCCCAGCAGCGAGGGGGTTGCGATATGAATGATGTCCGGTGCAAATTCATCCAATGCCAGTTCGAGCTTTTTTTTGATGAGCTGCGGAATAGCCAGACAATAATCATCATTGACAGGTATTTTAAATGTGGGAACTTTGTAAGAAAGAAAGTCCCGGAATTGTGTGGGACCGCCACCGTAAATAAAGAAATAACTGAAATTTTGTTGGTCAATACGATTTATGAGCTGAAACATTGTGCGAGATGCACCGTCGAAATCTTCAACGAGTATTTCTGTAAAAAAGGCTACCTTTCTCATTTTATTTTAATTAGGGGTTTCATAAAAATATTTGAAAAGCGTAACTCAAAAGCTATTTAGATATTAATCTTTTATCATTAAAGTGTTTGTAAATTGTTAATTATTAATAATTTGTCAATAATTTTTATAAGTAAAATTAATTTTAGAGTATAGTTGACCTAATGTTGCAATGGTATTTTTGGGATGAACAAATTATTCAGTCCATGTTATTAGATTTATTGTTCGAAAGGAAAACTAGACTCAAAGGTCTCCGAAAGGTTCTGATTTTAGCTGTTTGTGCTTCGGCGGGCGTCATGTTGGGCTTCAAATTGAAGCCTAAGGAAGTGAGGCCCATGAATTTCGTTTATGTCGATATGCCAAACGCACGGGAAGGACGGCTTAGTTTATTGACCTATAACATTGCTGGTCTTCCAGAATTGATTTCAAGTGCCGAGACCGAAAGGGCTTCGAGCATTACCTCGATCGGTGAATTAATAAATTCTTTTGATATTGTCAATGTGCAGGAGGATTTTAATTATAATAAGTTTTTGTACAGTAGAAACAAGCATAGCTATCGAACTGAAAATATGGGCGGTGTACCTTTCGGCGATGGATTGAGCACACTGTCAAAATATCCTATACAGGATTTTGAACGGGTGAGCTGGAAGGACTGTAATGGATCGGATTGTTTGACTCCTAAAGGATTTTCGTATGCAAGAATCCAGCTGGCGAAAGAGGTTTTTATTGATGTTTACAATGTGCATGCGACAGCTCAAGATGATCCCGATGCAACGGTGGCCCGCCAGAAGAATTTGAATCAACTGAAAAATTATATTCGAAAGCATTCCGCAGGGCAAGCTTTGTTGATCATGGGCGATTTTAATGCTCATTATGCGTACACCTTGGATAATATTGTTTCTTTTCAGAGTGAGTTAGCGCTGGTGGATGCTTGGGTAAATTTGAAAAATAACGGTGAAATACCCTCGCATAAACAAGACTTTACAGCTCGGGCTGCATTGGATTTAACGGATGATTGTGAAGGAATTGATAAGATCTATTACCGTAATAATAACCGTATTGTTTTTGAAGCAAAGGACTATCAAGTTCAAAAGCATCTTTTTCAAAACAAGGCGGGACAAGATTTATCTGACCATTGTGCCGTATCGTTACAGTTGGGATGGCGCATGATTACCCCCTTCGATCAGTAGACTTTCTCAATTCTTTCATATCAATCGCGATTAGCACTGAGCCCCTTCAGTGCTTTTTTGTGTTTGGGTATTTTCGACGGTCCAAACAGGGCTATCTATAAATAAAAAGCCCCATAAATAAGTTATGGAGCCTTTATAAAATTGGGATAAATTATCTTATTTATACATCTCTTCGCGTTGTGCTTTTACCACATCACTGTTGATGTATTCATCGTAAGTCATTAATTTGTCGATAATTCCTTTCGGAGTCAATTCAATGATCCTGTTTGCCACAGTTTCAGTCAATTCGTGGTCACGGGAGGTGAACAGCATTGACCCTTTAAAGTCTGACATTCCATTGTTCAATGCGGTGATTGACTCTAAGTCCAAGTGGTTGGTCGGCTCATCAAAAATTAAGAAGTTGGCTCCCTGTAGCATCATTCTTGAGAACATACAACGCATTTTTTCACCCCCGGAAAGTACTGAAACTTTCTTCATCACCTCTTCACCAGAGAATAACATTTTCCCCAAGAATCCACGTAGAAACTGTTCATCCGCTTCAGGGTTGGTTGTATAGTCTCTTAACCAATCGACCAAATTTTCATTTTTACCTTCGAAAAAAGCTGCATTTTCAATTGGCATATCCGCTGGAGTGATGGTAACCCCCCATTTAAATTCGCCACCGAAATCAGTATCTCTACCGGTGATAATATCGTAAAATGCTGTAGTGACTAAAGAGTTGGGACCTAATACCGCAATTTTATCACCTTTATTGATCATAAATGTGATGTCCTTGAAGAATACTTCACCATTAACGGTTTTGCTCAAACCTTCTACCTGTAATGTTTGGTCTCCCGGTTCGCGGTTCATGGTATTGAACATGATTGCCGGATATTTACGGTTGGATGGTTTGATCTCATCAATATTGATCTTATCCAGCGCCTTTTTACGGGAAGTGGCCTGTTTTGATTTGGATGCATTGGCTGAGAAACGACGGATAAATTCCTGTAGTTCTTTAACCTTGTCTTCCATCTTTTTATTTTGGTCTGCACGCTGTTTTAATGCCAGTTGAGAAGATTCGTACCAGAATGAGTAGTTACCTGTATAAATAGTCATTTTACCAAAGTCTATATCTACGGTATGCGTACATACAGCATCCAGGAAGTGACGGTCGTGGGACACTACAAGTACAATTGCTTCATAAGAAGCTAAAAAGTCTTCTAACCATGCAATTGTATTGATGTCCAAGTCATTGGTAGGCTCATCGAGAATCAAGATATCTGGATTACCGAATAATGCCTGTGCCAATAAGACACGTACTTTTTGATTACCATCAATTTCAGAGACTAACTTATAGTGAAGCTCTTCTTTAATGCCCAAGCTGCTCAATAAGGTAGCTGCATTGGATTCTGCATTCCAGCCATCCATTTCTGCGAAAAGACTTTCAAGTTCGCCTGCACGTTCGCCATCTGCATCAGAAAAGTCTTCTTTCATATAAATGGCATCTTTTTCTTTCATGATTTTGTAAAGATCTTGATTACCCATCATGACAGTTTCTAATACCGTATATTCGTCGAAAGCATAGTGATCCTGACTCAATACAGACATGCGTTCGCCGGGAGTAAATGCCACCGAGCCCGTAGAAGGGTCAACTTCGCCAGAAATAATTTTTAAGAAAGTAGATTTACCAGCTCCGTTGGCACCAATAATACCGTAACAGTTGCCAGGTGTGAATTTTAAATTGACATCTTCGAATAGTACACGTTTACCATAACGAAGGGAGAGATTTGACACATTAATCATGCTGCAAAGATACGTTTTAATCTTGTATTTTTTAACTATTTCCAAACATCAGTTCCTGATATAATCGCCTCGGTTTTAGCTTTTGTAAAAGCTGGATTTTCATGTGAATAGCGTCTAACTGTCGAAAATGCAAAATGCAGACATTGGACCTACGGTAGAGTAGAGAACATGGTTAAAAAAATGTGCCAGATTAATAAATTATGAATTCGGTGCTATACCTATAAATTGGCTTCTTTTTTGTTGCTCTAGCGTTGAAATGAAATCAATTATGAAAAGAAATAGCATTCCGTATGCTTTAGTAGTCGTTTTTGCCTTTTTGCTGAATTTGCAGGGAGCCCATGCACAGTTTGGTGGACTGCTTGATAAGGCGAGCAAGGCCGTAGCTTCCAAAGGGAGCAAAATGTTGGGATTGGACAAGCTTTTAAAGGAACCTGATGCGATAAGCACAAGTTTTGAAGATGTGAATCGAAAAGGTGAACAGATGCCCGATTTTCAAAATACAGCCGTCTATAAACCCTTGGAAAATTTAACCAAAAATGGTCAGGACGGCTATCTACTCGAAGCAGGTCATTTTGAAATGACCAACAAAAGT
Organism: Sphingobacterium sp. DR205; assembly: GCF_011064245.1. Lineage (NCBI taxonomy): Bacteria > Pseudomonadati > Bacteroidota > Sphingobacteriia > Sphingobacteriales > Sphingobacteriaceae > Sphingobacterium > Sphingobacterium sp. DR205. The sequence goes on from NZ_CP049333.1 coordinate 2,448,418, forward strand.
TACTGTCTGAAGGCGGGTACCTATGCCCCGTCCAAGGGTGATGGCTATATGTACGCCCCTACGCTTGGAAAAAAAAGGGAGGTTGTTATCGCGATCTTAAAAAGTGCGGAAAGACATCCTGAAGTTTCACAATCGTCGATACAGATGTTATTGTGGACTATTATTGCTAAGACCAAATTTATAGACTATGCTGGTGAGGTCAAGGAGACAGCATTGAAGTTATTGAGCCCAGAACAGTTGTTGTTATTGGAAGGCGGGGCACTAGGTATATTACCGTTTGATGTTGTGCAAAAAGCGAAAGATCAGATGCCACCTGCTGTGCAAACTATATTTGAAGCAGAGAATAATATCAGGCAGCTGGTTTCTTCTGGCAACTATTCTTATGCCGAATTTGAAAAGTATGCGATTATGGCCGGTATGGCCGAACCTCGTACTGATGTCCCTAGTGGTATCTGGACACTTCATCCCGATGGTTATTACGTCCGATATTTTCCTAGCGGTTACTCCATGACCAAAGTACAGATATATGTACCCGAGGAACTGACCACAAAATTGAAAGGCAAAAAGTTGATTTACGACGCGACAGATGATATTGCTTGCCCTGCGAATACAGGATCACAACGTTTAGCGCAAACTAATGAGCCGATTAAACACTAGGTATGATGTGGTTAAAAGAGAAAATGGATGTATTTAGAAACAATAAGGGAGATCAATCGATCTCCCTTATTCATTAAATTTCCTCTTTTGCCTCCTGTATAATATAAAAATGATGACAATAATAGCTACGATCCCTAAAATAATATAATGGGAGCCTGATTGTTGTTGATGTTGGGTTGTATCCTCTGTCGTCTGCGCATATATAAAATTTGCTACGAAAAGAAGCACCATGAAAATCCACTTCTTGCACATAATAAACGGTTTATTAACTATAGTAGCAAGCTAACTATTTTTTGCAATAAAGACAAATAAATTTTACAAAAATGACAATATCAAGAAGTGGTTTGCAGTGGTTGTGTATAATGTGTTGATTTTTATGGAGATGTCGGGTTTTTAGGCGATGTTTAAAGTTAAAATGTCTACATTATTGGAAGAGATTGTTGTCAAAATGACCTTTTTGGTGTTGAACGATTAAAAAATAGTTATTTTTTGTGTTATAATGGGGCAGATTCATGTCATCTGGCTCGTGGGTGGAAATAATGAGATCAGCGGTCGGATTAATGGACGTAAAGTTGTATATTGTGAACCTTTTGAGCATTTAAAGATATTAATGTCATGTCAAAACTTATTAATTTAACTGTCTTCAGAGAATTTTTGAAATCTAGCTTTGCTGGTGGGATTATTCTTTTTTCCTGTGTAATCTTGGCGTTGATCGTGGCCAATACATCGTTATATGGATCGGTCATGGACTTTCTGCTTCGAGAAGTAGGATTTGAAACCGACAGTATCCAGCTGAAATATTCCTGGTTGTTATGGCTCAACGATGGATTAATGGCTATTTTCTTTTTATTGGTGGGATTGGAGATAAAAAGAGAAATTGTGGAGGGGGAGCTATCTTCTCCTAGTAAAGCCGTTCTTCCAATTTTGGCTGCTGTGGGTGGGGCATTATTGCCTGCGGCAATCTATTTTATCATCAATAAAGATGCTGCCGACACGGCGCACGGTTGGGGAATTCCCATGGCGACGGACATTGCGTTTGCGCTTGCCGTAATCACACTTCTGGGAAATAAAGTCCCGGCTAGCCTCAAGATTTTTCTGGCGGCTTTGGCCATTGTCGACGACTTGCTTGCAATCTTAGTTATCGCTTTGTTCTATAGCAACGGGATTCATGCAACCTATCTATTTATTGCGCTGGGCATATTTGTTTTTTTAATTGTCCTCAATAAACTTGGGGTAAAAGCGCTATGGGCTTATCTTATTCCGGGGCTTTTTATTTGGTATTTTATCCATCATTCTGGCATACATGCGACTATTGCGGGGGTGTTGGTAGCAATGACATTACCCACTACGCCTGATGAAACAGAGTCTCCGCTGGAAAAGCTTGAGCATTTATTGACTAAACCCGTGAATTTTATTATTATCCCTTTGTTTGCGTTTGCAAATACATTAATTCCAATTCATGCAGAAATGGTTGGCGGTTTAACTTCAAAATTGGGACTCGGTATTATTGTGGGATTGATTGCCGGAAAATCAGTTGGCATATTTTTAATTTGTTTTATCGCAAAAAAAATGAAAATAGCACAGCTTCCGGATGGTGCAAGCTGGATGCAAATTTTCGGTGTAGGTTTATTGGGGGGAATTGGTTTTACCATGTCTATCTTCATATCTATCTTATCATTTGATGACGCCTTCCTGATCGAAGAAGCAAAATTTGCGGTGCTTATGGCTTCGCTTTGCGCTGGAATAATAGGATATACGATATTGAGATTGGCGGGTAATTCCAAAAACAATCTAGAGAGTATAGGCTAAAAATGGCATGGATTTAAAATGCTGTCAGCAGGTTTATTTTCGGTATGCTCCTTTGGAAAGTAAAAGCTGACCTCATATATAGATTAGTTTTAGTAACTTAGCACATATTTAATAAAATAATAAAATTTGAGATTTACTGAATTTGGTTTTGTTCCGGAATTGGAAGAGGGCTTAGAAAGCATGATGTTTGAAGAGGCTACGCCTATTCAAGAACAGACAATTCCCGTCATAAAGGAAGGAAGCGATATGATTGCCTGTGCGCAGACAGGCACGGGGAAAACGGCGGCATATATGTTGCCAATTTTAGATGCAGTCGCTAGGGATGCTAAAGAATACATACGTGCGATTATACTTGTTCCGACAAGGGAACTGGCATTGCAAATAGATCAACAGATCATGGGGATGTCCTATTATACGGGGGCAACTTCCATCTCGATCTACGGAGGTGGTGACGGTATGGGCTACGAACAGCAGAAACGTGCTATCCGGGAGGGTGTTAATATTATTGTCGCTACCCCTGGTCGACTAATTAGTCACCTTACCTCAATGAAAGTCGATTTAACCCATCTGACGCATTTTGTGCTGGATGAAGCGGACAGTATGCTGGATATGGGGTTTCAGGATGATATATTACGCATTGTCAGCTATCTGCCAAAGAAAAAGCAAATGCTGCTTTTTTCCGCGACGATGCCCCTCAAAATCCGAAATTTTGCGAGAAAGATTCTTTCTAAACCCGTTGAAGTCAATATCGCCATTTCAAAACCTTCGGAAGGTATAGATCAGCGTGCATATCTTGTATATGATAAGCAAAAGATGGATCTATTGAAGATTATCTTACAGGATGTTAATTATGTCTCTGTCATCATTTTTGCCTCACAAAAAACTACAGTTAAATTATTGGCACAAGAACTGCAAAAACAGGGAATAGACGCAGAAGGTTTTCATTCTGATCTCGAACAGGCGAAGCGTGAGGATATCATGAGCAGATTTAGATCACGGCAGGTGAGGGTGCTTGTCGGGACGGATGTAATTTCGCGCGGTATCGATATCGTAGGGATCAGTCTGGTTGTAAATTATGATGTTCCGCCAGATCCTGAGGATTATGTACACCGTATCGGCCGTACAGCGAGAGCTGCAACAACAGGTACTGCCATTACTTTTGTGAATGACAAAGATCAGCAACGTTTTTCTCAGATTGAAAACCTGATCGGTTATCCTGTAGAACAAATCGCTTTACCGGAGGGCTTTGAGGCTGGACCTGAATATAATCCTACAAAGAAAAGCGGCAATTCGCAAAATCGAAGACGTTCCAATAAGAACAGAAATAAAAATTATCAGAAACAAAAAAGGGCTTAATTTATTAAGCCCCTTGTGTTTTATGCTATTCGCCTGTCTGATCGGTCTATTCTGTTGCCCATACAGCCAGCTCATAGCCGTCGGGGTCTTTAAATTGGAATCTTTTGCCACCAGGAAAGCTAAAGATGTCTTTGACAATGACACCCCCGGCCTGAGTGACTTTGTCACGCGTAGCGACCAAATCATTCGAGTAAAGAACGACTAAAATACTGCCGTTTATCGGTGTTCCAACCGTAAAACCTCCATCCACATATTTACCGTCAAAGGCCGTATACTCAGGACCGTAATCTGTAAAGCTCCAGCCAAAACTTGCTGAATAGAATTGTTTAGCTCTTTCAAGATCGCTTGATATAAATTCAAGATATTGAATTTGCTCATGGATAAGTTTGTTGTCTGAAGAAGAATTGCTCATAATATTGTCTAAGTGATGTTCATTTTTTCGAAAGCTCACTTGAATTTCTTATTGCAAGTGAGCTTTCGATATGATATAAATATAAGACTTTGCCCGAACAAATTTTTGGACATATCTCATGAATCTGTTCTTAATTCGTGCTAAACGATTTCATCGTCTTTATGTTATATCAAAATCTCGATTATTCTCTTTTTCTACCGAGGAGTGCCTGGATAAACACAGAGAGCATAACCAATGAAAGTCCGAAATAGAATGATAGATTGAGTTCTTTGGATTCATGAAAGAAAAAAAATGCAATTAGGATAGCATACACAGGTTCGAGGTTAAGGCTTAAATTGAGCGTAAAAGCAGAAATTCTCTTTAAAATTTCTGTGAAAGCGATATATACGGCAACGGTACAAAAGAGGGACAAAATGAGGAGGTACAGCATATCCGTTAAACTCGGGATAAAAGAGGACATGGGATAATAATAAAGATAGCCGGGAAGGAGCAGACCCAGGCCGATAGTCCCGCCGATCATTTGATAATAATTGATGATTATACTATTGTATCGTTTGACCAAACGTTCATTATAAATCGCGTAAAGCGAAGCGAATGCTGGTGAAATGATTCCCAAGATAATACCCAATTGATGCGCTGTATCGAAATGAAATATCGATGCTATGCCACATAGTGTAAGTCCACTCAGCAGAAACTCCGAACGTTTAAACCTTGTTCTGTTGATCATTGGAGCAAAGATTGCGGTAAAGAAACTAGCCATGCAGTAACAGACTACGCCAATGGAAATATTGGAATATTTGATACTTGCATAAAAAAGTAGCCAGGAAGCTGTAACCAAAAGCCCATTTTTTGCGATAGCTAATTTTTCAGCTAAGCTGATCTGATGTGGAATTTTAAACCATTTTAAAATAAAAAATAGAAAAATAGCAGCGAAAAATACCCGATACCAGGTTAGCATACCTTCATTGAGACTGATGACCTTGCCCAATACGCCCGATATACCTAAACATACCACAGCAAGATGCAGTATGAAATATGAATGTTTCATAAGATGTTGTCTTCCAGATCTATCTTAAAAAAGACAGATATTTATTGTTATAAAATTTGATTGAGAATTTAAGGCATGGGCAATTAGCCGATTATTCGGTGCCATACTTTATTAATATTTTAGCAAATATTAAACGATTGGAGGAGGAAGACAGCTTGTTCTGTTCATAACATTCTATTTCTTATCCGAAGATAAGAAAATTTAATGGTTTAATTTTGATGAATGAAAAATAGCAAGGATCCATTTGGGTGATTGTATTTGTGGTGAGGGTATCTGCCAAAAACGGGGGCTAATTTTCATCAGCCCCCGTTGATTAAACTTTGATAACATGGATATGCCCAAAATCGTCTGAAGAAAACCTTATGCTTATCCCGTTACTGTTCGGTATCGTTAACTCCACCCAATGCGCGGTAAAGATCCACCACTGCGTTTAGTTTTTCCCGCTTTATGCTAATATGTTCGAGATCATTTTGTAAAGCATTGTTTTGTGCGGTTATGACCTCCAAATAATTTGCCATGCCACTTTTGTATAAGAGCGCAGCATCCGAAGTCGCTTTGGCCAATGATTTGGATTTAGCTTCAATCAGTTGTAACCTCCTTTCGCTATGTTTAATTTTAGCCAAGGCATCCGATACTTCCGAAACCGCGAGCATAACGGATTGTTTGAACTGTACCGCCAATTTCTCCCGCTCGATTACCGAGATGTCATAGTTCGTTTTTAATGCACCTTTTTGAAAAATGGGCTGGGTGATGTTGCCAGCTATTGTTTTCACTATTGAACCCGGCAGATCAAACCAGCGATTGAACTGAAAGGAGTTCGTTCCGATCGAAGGTGTTAAACTTATTGAAGGATACATTGCAGCTTTCGCTAATCCCATTTTACTATTAGCGGCGACAATAGCATATTCAGCTGCTTTTACGTCGGGTCTCCGGCTAAGCAGTTCGGCAGGAACACCGGTTGCTACTGTTTCGTTGACGAATGTTGCATCAAGATCTTCGGAGCGCTGAATTTTATCAGGAAAACCGCCACAGAGAATGCTTAGGGCATTTTCTTCCACGGCAATATTCTGGTCTGCCAAAGGAATCAGCAATTCTGCAGTTTTCTTTTGGGCTTCGGCTTGTTCAACAGCTAACGAACTCACGAGTGAAGAATTATATTGGAGGCGTATCATCGCCAATGTACTGTCACTAAGCTGAACGTTTTTTTGTGCAATCTTTAGCTGTTCATCCAATGCGATCAAATTGTAGTAAGATTGGATAACCTGAACAATAATGCGGGTCTTTAATGCAGATAAATTTTCCTTCTGTCCAAAGAAATTTGCTAAAGCTTCTTCTTTCTGCATTTTTGCCTTTCCCCAGATGTCTGCTTCCCAGGCAAGCCTGAGCGTAGCGCTGTAGTCATCCATATAGGGTGTTCCGATAAATTGATCACTGAGGGAACCATTGAGGGAATTGGTGGATAGCCAAGTTCTATTCGCGCCCAAATTTAGGTCAAGTGTCGGCAACAAACCCTTTTTTGATTGTTTATAAGCGAGCTCCAGCTGTTGCATACTAAGCAGTGCCACACTTACATCCGTGTTTTTAACCAGTGCTTTCGTTATGAGTGCAGTCAGATTGGAATCCTTCACAAACTTGCGCCATGATAATGCTAGTGTATCGGAAGTCAGGACAATTTCGTTATTTCTGAAATTTTCCGGTAGCTCCATGTCCTGACGTGTATATTTTTTGCCCACACTGCATGAAGCGAGCAGTAGGGAAGTGCCTGCTAATATGATAATATATTGATGAAATTTTTTCATTTTAATGGTTTGTCTTATCCACGAGTTTTTTACTTGAAACCTTTTCCTGCAAATATTGAAACACCAGGTATAATAGAGGTATAACGATCACACCCAGGATCACACCGCTTAACATCCCCATTGCTGCTCCGGTGCTGATGGAGTGGTTGCCTGTTGCTGTTCCGCCCGATGCGAACATCAATGGGATCATACCTGCTATAAAAGCCAATGAGGTCATTAAGATCGGTCTTAGACGTGCTTTGGCACCCTCCAGAGCCGAATCAAGGAGTGAAGAACCTGCCCGTCTACGCTGCAAAGCAAACTCAACGATCAGAATCGCATTCTTGGCCAAGAGACCAATTAGCATAATCAATCCGACTTGAACGTATATATTATTGTCCAGACCGATAGCACGTGTTCCTAAGAACGATCCTATAATCCCTGTCGGAATCGATAACAGAACTGCCAACGGCAATAGGTAACTTTCATATTGAGCGGAAAGCAAGAAGTAGACGAACAATAAGCTCAATGTCAAAATAATCATCGTCTGATTGCCGCTAGATTTTTCTTCAAGGCTAAGTCCTGTCCATTCGTAACTATAGTCTCCGGGTAGCTTGTTCAATACGTTTTTCTCCAATGTTTCCATAATAGCTCCGTTACTGATGCCCGGATTACTAACGACATTTATGGTGAGTGAGTTGTACAGGTTGTAGCGTGTTACGGATTCTGGTCCATAGACTTTACGTAGTGTTACCAATGTATTTACGGGCAGCATTTCCCCTTTGTTATTCTTGATAAATATTTCATTGAATGCGTCCTTATCTGTTCTAAAAATTCCATCTGCTTTTACGGCAATACGATAGAATTTACCAAAGCGATTGAAATTCAATGATTGATCGCCCGCAAAATAGGTCTGGACCGAAGAAAGCATTTCACTGACATCGACTCCAAGCTGGGCAGCTTTATCCTCGTCAACTTCCAGTTCCATTTGAGGGTAATCCGCTCTAAACATGGTATAAGCAAATTGCACACCCGGTTGTTGCATGATCTTAGCAATAACAGAATCGGACATCGCTTTAAGCTCCACCGGGGATTTACCGGCTCTATCCTGCAGTACAAGTTCGGCCCCGTTCATCATACCGTAACCGTCAACAGGAGGGGAGCGGAAGGCCATTGCATTACCTTCTTTGACAGTGGTCAGCTTTTCAGAAATCACCTGATGGATCTGATCAATATCGTTCATTTCACCACGTTTTTTCTTATCCTTTAGACGGATGAATCCTGTTGCATATGCCGCACTGGAGTTGTTCCCGATCATATTGAAACCCGTTATACTTGTGTGACTTTCAATAGCGGGTAGGTCAGCGAGTAGCTTTTCTATTTTTTCCACGGCTTTTGTCGTCCGATCGAGACCGGTTCCCGGCGGCATCTCCAAACTGTACACGACAAAGTTGTCATCTTCCATTGGAACAAAGCTTTTTGAGGTACTCGTCATCAAATATCCTGCAGCAGCTATCGTGGTGATAATTAATAAAGCTGCTATCCATTTTCTCTTAACGAGGAATTTCAGTGAACCAACATATCTATTTGTCATGTTCTCAAAACCAGCATTAAATGCTTTGAAAAACCGCTGGGAGAATCCTGCTTTCTGCGTTTGCCCGTTATGATTTTCGGCATGTGTGTTTTTCAGTAACAAGGCACATAGTGCTGGGGTCAATGTAAGCGCATTGATTGCCGAAATTACAATAGCGATAACTAGTGTATAGGCAAATTGTTTATAAAACATTCCCGATGAACCCGTCATAAAACCGATCGGAATAAATACAGCACACATGACCAAGGTAATCGAGATTACGGCACCAGTTATTTCGCCCATGGCACTGTGTGTGGCCTCATTACCGGTCATGGTCGATGTTTCCATCTTGCCATGGACGGCTTCGACGACAACAATGGCGTCGTCGACGACAATACCGATCGCCAATACCAAGGCGAAAAGGGTCAATATATTGATGGTAAAACCAAATACCAGCAAGAAAAAGAACGTTCCCACGATGGCAACTGGTACCGCAATTGCGGGGATAATGGTCGATCGGATATCCTGCAGGAATAAGAACACAACCAAAAAGACCAAAATGAATGCTTCAATTAATGTAGAACGTACTTGAGCGGTACTTTCATCCAGACGTTCCTTGGTACTGATCAGTTTAAAGATCTTGATGCCGGGAGGAAAAGAGCGTTGTGCTATTTCGATCTGTTTATCGATCCCTATTTCGATTTCATTGGCATTGGAACCAGAAGTCTGGAAAATACCGATTGTAACCGTGTTCAAACCATTATTTTGCGAGTTACCGCTATAGCTGATCGAGCCAAATTCTATCCGGGCAACATCTTTTAGCCGGACGATCTGAACATCATTATTTTTGACAATAATGTTTTCATACTGTTCCGGAAGGTTCTTTTTCCCTTTATATCGAATGACATATTCCAGGGGTGCTTTTGATTCTTCACCTAATTTTCCCGGGGCAGATTCCAGACTTTGTTTAGAAATAGCGGCGATGACCTCTTGAGGTACAAGACCGTAACTTGCCATTTTCTGAGGGTTCAGCCAAACGCGCATGGAGTAGTCTTTGGAGCCAAATACCATGGCCTGGCCCACGCCGGGAACACGTTTGATCTGTGGGATCAGGTTAATGTTGACATAGTTCTGCAGGAATAATTCATCATATTTTTTGTTATCTACGGTATAGATATTGAAAATCATGATCATGCTATTCTGCTGTTTGGAAGTCGTCAATCCCATACGGACCACTTCCTGTGGCAAAATTGGAGTAGCCTGCTGCACCCTGTTTTGTACGTTTACTGCTGCCTGATCTGGATTTACCCCAGCCTTGAAGACGATACGCACCGAAAATGTACCGTCATTACTGGCCGTTGAGGTAATATATTCCATGTCCTCCACACCGTTGATCTGTTCTTCCAGTGGTGTAACAACTGAGCGTAGTACGGTTTCACTATTACCGCCGGGGTAACTTCCTGTCACTTGAACAGTGGGTGGAGCGATGTCCGGGAACCGTGTCTGTGGTAACCTGAGTAGACCGATGATTCCGAGTATGACAAATATGATAGATATAACAGTTGCCAAAACTGGCCTGTCAATAAATTTCTTCAGCATTTTATTTTAAATTTTAGATAAATCTACTACAGGTTCTTATTTCTTAGTAGGTTGAACCTGCATTCCGTCATTAAGCATATCAATTCGATTCATTACGATTTTTTCACCCGCTGTTAGACCTGATTTGAGCAGATACTCGTTGGCCGTATTTCCGGCAATCTCGATCTGTTTCATGGCAATTTTGTTTTTGTCTCCGATGACATAAACAAAATAGCGGTCCTGGATATCTTTAACAGCTGCCATGGGCACTAACAATACATTGTCATGAGCCTTTTTTAGGACAACTTTGGCTGAACCGCCAGAACGAAGTATTTTGTCCGGGTTGGAAAAGATTGCCTTTAGTGTCATACTACCAGTCGTCCTATCAATATTACCGCTGGCCATTTCTACTTTTCCAGGGTGATTATAGACTGTACCGTCAGCCAGGATCAATGTTGCATCATCCTGAGATGATTTTGTTTTATGGTCCTTCATAAAGGTTATAAAATCAGCTTCGCTTAAGGAGAAATAGACGTTCACGGTATTGATTTCAGACAATGTTGTCAACGGTGTTGCATCTGCAGCCGTAATCAGATTTCCGATACGATTTGGGATCCGCCCGATATATCCGCTTACTGGAGCATTTATTAAGGTAAATCGCGCATTGATTTGCGAGGAGCCTAAGGCCGCTTGTGCCTGTGCAACCTGAGCTTTTGCAGCAGCGTAATTTGCTTCGGCAGTTTTAAGTTGAAGTTCGGTGTACACCTTACCTTCTACCAAGGGCTTGATTTTTTCAATTTCCAGTTTGGCATTTTGCTCTGCGGACAGCGCTGCCTGATAAGCTGCCCTGCTGTTATTAACTTGTTCATTATATACATCTGCTTTTATTTTGAAAAGGGCTTGGCCTTTGGTGACGTAATCCCCCTCCTTCACATAGATCTGCTCCAGATAACCCGTTACTTGAGCTTTTACGTCAACATTGACCGTACCCTCTAATGTGCCGGGATATTTTTTTTCTGTTTCCGCCTGTGCAGGGGATAGTTCGATAAAGTCAACAGTAACTGCCTGCTCTTGCGGTTGTTCTTGGTTACCTCCACAGGACGATAATAATGTAGCTGCTGTAATAAATGTAAGGATAGGTTTTAAAGTCATCGTTCTTAGTGCCATTTTATCATTTTATATAAAGCAAAAGAAAGAATTCTTTTAAGGGATGTTGTAAGGAAATCTACCGAGACGTAACAATTGCTTGCTGAAACGTAGCTATAATGCGCTGAATTTTGATATTATTTAATCAGAATGGGGCTTTTTTGTCGTTTTCCTTAGAAAGACGCTACTCGCAGAACTGATCTCACCCTGTTAACTGGAGCCAAAAAATTGGAATTAAAGACTGCTGTCTATTAATAATCCAGCCAGTTTTTTAAGAGTTGTGCTTTTTCGCGGCTGACGAGGATTTCGACATCTTCGCTATATTTGATTTCTACTTTAAGTTTGCCATTAAAATGATTATGTAATCTCTTTATTGCGTCTATATGCACAATAAATTGTCTATTGGCACGGAAAAAAACTTTGGAATTTAGTTGTTGTTCCAGTTCTTCTAAGGTTTGTGGTACAATTTCGACCGTGCCGCATTTCAATTTGGCATGTGTCAACTTAAACTCTGAATAAAAATATTGAATGTCTTCTACCAGTATTGTTTTATAACCATCCTTGTAGGGTAGGAGAAATCGGGTTCTGAAATCTTTTGGATAAATAAAATCCAATAAGCCCCGGATCGGGTCCTGATTCGTCTGTTGAAGTTTTAGACTGTCTAATTTGATCAGCGCATTTTCTAATTCTTTTTTCTCTACAGGTTTCAGGAGATAATCTATACTGTTGAACTTAAAGGCCCTGACGGCATATTCATCAAATGCGGTCGTAAAGATAATGGGGCAGTCAATTTTTATACTTTCCAGAATCTCGAAACTTAAACCATCAGAAAGACGGATATCCATCATGACCAAATCCGGAGATTCATTGCCTTGAAACCAATTGATACTGTCCGCAATATTATCCAAAACATCCAATATCTGTATGGAGGGTTTTATTTCCCGCAACAGTCGTTTGAGACGATCAGCATTCAGTTTTTCATCTTCAATAATTAAGACATTGGTTATGCTCATGAGTTTTGTTCTATAAGTGGTAGATTTACTTTAAATGTTTTTCCGTTGTTCAATATCTCCGGCTGTAGATTTGACAGAAGATCATATCTTTTAATGATGTTGGAAATACCTATTCCTGAGGATTCCGATACATTTTCTATGGGTATCAAAATATTCTCGACAACAAGCTGATTCTGTGCATTGGTGTATACCTTGATTTTTAACGAACGCTTTTTGTTGGTCTGATTATGTTTTAATGCATTCTCAACCAGGAGCTGTAGCGTGAGCGGTGGTAATTGATAATTGGACTTGGCAGGATCTACGTTAATTTCAAAATGGACACCATCCCCAAATCTATTCTTTATCAAGAAAATATAGGAATCAAGGAAATTGAGCTCTTCTTCCAGCGAAATAACATCTTTTTTTGAATTCACCAATAGATAGCGGTATATTTTGGAGAAATTTTCGGCATATTCATATCCCAGCTGTTGATCTTCTAAAATTATTTCCGACAATACGCTCAGATTATTGAATACAAAATGAGGGTCAATTTGCAGTTTTAGGGACTGAAGCTCGGCCTCTAAAATAACTTGGCCAAGTTTGGCCGCGCGTATAGATTCATTTTTCCAGTTGTTAATCAGATGGATCCCAATATTTATCCCCATAATCATTAAAGCGATCATCACACTGATGGAGATATTTTGTATCGCACCTCTTTTTTCCTCTAAAGATGTTGCAATGGTAACGTTCTGTAGTTCAAAATAATAACGGGAGATGATGTAAACCAGTAATAAATTGATGAGTAGAACGACAATGAGATTGATGACGGTTTCAATAAGCAGTCTTTCAGTTGGATTGTCCTTCCAAGTTAAGACAGCGTCCAAGCGATTATGGACAATAATGCTAAATTCCGAAATGAGGAAACTATAAATAATTGTAAATGTCCATTCGCCCAGTATTTCAAATATATTTCGTTGGAAATAGCCATTCCAGCAGCTGGCGAACGGATCTATAATATAAGCAACAAGGTAGATGAGGAAAAAAGACAACAGGGTAAATAATAACCTCTTCTTATTTGTACTGATTAAATTTTTTTCATTCTTATAGATCGTCTTCTCCTGCATACGTTTTACGTGTATATTGCCATTAAATCAATACAAATTTCGCAATTCATTTAAGAATTGGATTACAAATTTATTCTGAAGTGTACAAAGAGTAAACTGAAATACCCATTTACCGCAGCTCAATCGTATAGATACAAATCTTGGATTGTCCTCTTCAGTTTAGTTTGATCCATTCATCCAGTTGATAATATAAGGAATTCAATTACGCTTTACAATCGAAATAATGGATGTAGCCTATTATTTTCTTAAATTGGCTCTTATAAATTAATTTTAAGATGGCTGAATTTTATCATTTAAATTGCGTTCGGATTGTTTCATCTGTGAATGACAATGTATGTGGACACTGCCTTTTAATCAAAGAAGGCGAAAGATTGGTTTTAGTGGATACAGGTATTGGTTTAATGGATACGATGTTTCCGATAGAACGAATTGGTAAAGAACTTGTCGAAATGGTCGGCTATCGATTTAATGAAGATTTAACGGCTATCCGTCAGATTGAAAAACTTGGATTTGATCCGTCCGCTGTAACGGATTGTGTGATATCCCATTTGGATAACGATCATATTGGTGGATTGGCTGATTTTCCAAATGCAACAGTTCACCTTGGACAAGAAGAGTATGAAAATTATTTGTCCGGTAATCAACGCTACCTGGTGACACCATTGTTGCATAACCCCGTAATCAGGACGTATGCAAAAAGTGATTTTCAATGGCATGGCCTTGAAGCGAGAAAACTCGCGATTGATCTGAAACTGTCCTTATATCTTGTTCCACTTTTTGGGCATACACTGGGGCATTGTGGTGTTGCGATAGAATCACAGGAAGTAAAGTTGCTCTATGTGGCTGACGCGTATTACATGAGAGTTGAGTTGACAGACGAAACACATCCTGTAAATAGCTTAGCCAAAATGAGAGCGGAAGATAACCGTCTACGACTGGCTTCGATGGATAAAATTCGTGAATTTGTAGCTGATCATTCCGAAATAAAGGTATTTGGTTACCATGATATTGAAGAATTTAGCGAGTTTATGGATTCAAGTAGTCCAAAAAGTTGATAAACGGAAGTGATAAAAAGGATTGACAATATTTGAAATGTTGCCAATCCTTTTGATTAAGGGGTCGCCTTATCTCTACGTCAAATAATACGACCGATTATTTTGGTTCTGTGTGTGTGGTTGGTGTGTGTATAATATCGAAATAAACGGACTTATTGTCATTGTTTGGATAAATCCGGTACGTAAATTCCTCTTTTGTCAATACAGTAATATCAACGATACGTGTGAAAAGCGTTTCTCCAGCAGCGTTTTTAGCAACGATGGTCCGTGTCTTTCCATCCGCTGAAACCGACCAGTCGCCATGCATTTTGGGAGAGTCATCAAGATTGAACATGGTAAAGGTGCCATCAGATTTAAAATAGGCAAAACCTACAAAATTTGAAACGTTGGCATCTGTCAGGACCACATTTTCACCTTTGTTATTTTTGGCATTGGTAGTTTCCCAGGCTGTACTTGCTAATATTTCGCTGGGCGTCAGCTGAGGTTCGGGTGTTACCTCATCATCCTTACTGCAGCTACCAAGTAATAAAGTGCAAATGACCATGTAACATAGCATTGCAATCATTTTTAAGTTTTTCATGTTATTGAATTTATTGTCTCACAAAAATAATTGCGTGATTGTGATTGCATTTGTCCCTTTTATTCCAAGGTTTGAAGTATTTATAACTGTGGCAATCGTTATGCATGAAATTGTAATGGATAGGGCGAAGATATCGGAGTCTCAATAGGGGGAGATCAAGTAGGAGTAGGAGTAGGAGTAGGAGTAGGAGTAGGAGTAGGAAAGTCCAAACTTAGCGGAAACGGTAAAAGGTCAAAGATGTTGCTACCAAAAATAAGGCAGGAGACCCTCGCGGTCCCCTGCCTCCCAGATATGTGATATAAAATTAGAAAAATTGCACTTTCGAAAATTAGTTATTGCTCCAGCCGCCACCTAAGGAACGATAGAGATCTACTACAGCTGAAAGTTCGGCTTTTTTGACTTGCGCGAGCTCCAGTTCACTCTGCAATATATTGCTTTGCGCGGTGATTACTTCTAGGTAAGTAGCCATACCCGTCTCAAACAGTAGGTTGGCATGTTTTGTAGCCTCTTTCAAACGATTGGTTCGATCCAAAGTAATCTGTTGTTTTTCTTTTAGTTTTTGGATCGAGACCAAAGCATCGGAAACCTCGCCAGCCGCAGCAATGACCTTTTGTTTGAAAATCATCACATTTTTTTCTTGTTCTATACGAGCAAGTTCATATTGTGTTTTCAACTCTCTACGCTGAAAAATAGGCTGTGTAATACTTCCTGTAATAGCACCAAATAGCGAGCCTGGCAAATTAAACCAGTTACTTGCTTTGAATGCATTAACTCCAGCCTCGGCACTAATGACCAAGGACGGATACATTCTCGCTTTGGCGGATTTTTGATAGGCCTGAGAAGCTGTGACAGCAAGTTCAGCCTGTTTCACATCCGGACGGTGGCTTAATAAGTCTGCCGGTATCCCTGTAGCCAAATCTTCGGGAAAACGAACATTGACCAATTGCTCCTGTGTTTTGATTTCCGCAGGGAGTTTACCACTAAGGATTTGGATCGCATTCTCTTGAAGTCGGATCTGCTGCTCGAAATCAGGGATAAGTGCGGCCGCAGATAAACGCTGTGCATCGACTTGTTCTAAGGCGAGCAATGTAATATCACCAACTTCGTATTGTTGCTTAACGATGCGGAGTGTCGTGTCGCTCAACTGTAAATTTTGCTGTGCGATATCCCGCAATTGGTAGAGCATCAAAAGTTGATAATAGCCTTGTGCTACCTGGGCAATCAATTGTGTTTGTATGACTTTTTTTGCTTCTTCCGTCTGTAAGTACGATGCTAAAGCAGCGGCGTTCTGGTTTTTGATTTTTCCCCATAGGTCCGCCTCCCAGGACACACCCACTGAAGCCGTATAGTCTTCAACATGGTGCTGTTTTAAAAATTGGCCCAAACTCAATCCGTTCATACTGTTATTGGAGGGGTTGGTGCTGTTTCCCCTGATCTGCAACTGTGCCGAAGGAAGATAATTTGCCTTTGCCTGCCTTAAGCTCAATTGAGATGCCTCGATATTTTTAAGAGCCAATTGCATATCCAGGTTATGTTGGATAGCACTGTCGATCAAACTTTGTAAAACCCGATCTTTAAAAAAGTCGCGCCAGGGAATAGAACCAATATTGTTTTCTTGTGACGCTTTTCCCTGATCACGATATTGCTCGGGCAGATTTGGCGCAAGGTTTTTATTGCTGACCAATTTATCTGTTTTACAAGACCACGCTGCAAAAGATAAGATGAAAATAGTCAGTAGCTTTGCTTTTCTATTCATATATTTCGATGTTGTCATTGTTCACTAATTATTTGTATGTACAGGAATTTCCAAAGCAATGGATTCATTTTCCCGTTGTTTTTCGCCCGGCGTGCCGCTTACTTTCTCCTGTATAAATTGGAAAACAATAAAGAGGATAGGAATAATAAACAGTCCTAATACAACGCCACTGAGCATTCCACCAGCTGCTGCAATACTGATTGAGTGGTTACCCTGTGCAGAGGGGCCTACTGCGCTCATCATAGGAATCATACCTACAATAAAGGCTAGGGAGGTCATGATAATAGGACGCAGACGTAAGCGTGCTGCTTTAAGCGCCGCACTAGGTATTGAGAGTCCCTGTTTCCGACCCTGAATAGCAAATTCGACAATTAAAATAGCATTCTTTGCCAACAAGCCAATCAACATGACCAGAGCTACCTGAACGTAAATATTATTGGCCGTATCGGTGAGACTAATTGCTGCAAAGACCCCGAATATCCCTGTTGGAATAGAGAGTATAACCGCTAATGGGATAATATAACTTTCATATTGTGCTGCAAGCAGGAAGTAAACAAAGATTAAACAAAGAATAAAAATAAGGGTCGACTGACCTCCCGAAACAATTTCTTCTTTGGTCATACCCGAAAATTCATAGGTAAATCCAGTAGGTAAATGTTGCTTCGCCACTTCTTCCACCGCACGGATCGCATCCCCAGAACTATAGCCGGGTTTTGGGATTGCATTGATTCCGATCGAATTAAATAGATTGTAACGCGAAGCAGTCTCCGGTCCATATACACGTTGCAATTTGACCAACGTGTTGATCGGTACCATGTCACCTAATCTGTTTTTTACAAAGATTCCGTCCATGGAAGTTGGTTCGCTACGATCTTTTGCATCCGCTTGGACCATAACACGATAGTACTTTCCGAATCGATTAAAATCTGACGCCTGCGCACTACCAAAATAAGCTTGCATGGTTTGTAAGATACTTTTGGTACTTACACCAAGTTGTTCGGCTTTGATGTCATCCACTTGTAGCTCATACTGCGGGTAGTCGGCTTTGAAGGTTGTAAAGGCCATCATGATTTCAGGACGCTTCATGAGTTCTCCTATGAACCCTTGACCTATTGTACTGAATTTACCAAGTTGTCCACCTGTCCGATCTTGAAGAACCATATCGAGACCATCCACGTTACTAAATCCAGGGACTGTAGGGAAGGTAAACACGAAGAAGTTGGCGCCCTTGATACTTGCTAAACGTTGGTTCACATCGGCCATAATAGCGTTGATGTCCTTGATACTGCCACGTTCTTCATGTGGTTTCAGCAAAATAAATGCTACACCTGCTGATGGACTGGTTGATTGCGTTAAAATATTAAAACCAGCCAAAACGTTTAGTGTCTTGGTGAAGTCAGCATGTTGAAGTTGTTTTTCAGCTTCAGCTAATGCTTCCGAAGTCCGATCCAAAGAGGCACCGGCTGGCATAGAAAATGATATAGCGATAAAACCTTGGTCTTCGGAAGGGATAAATCCTGTTGGTGTACGACGAATCATAAAAATTGTCAACAACAAGGTGATACCTAAGCCTGCAAAAGCTACCCATTTGTAACGGACCAGAAAACGTAAGCTGCCTAAATAGTTTTTGGTCAGGCGGTCAAAACCGACATTGAATCCTGTGAAGAAACGTTCTTTGAAATTAAGTTTCTTGGTCTCGTCGTGGTTATGGTGCGTAGGTTTTAAAAATAGGGCACAGAGCGCCGGACTTAATGTCAGTGCATTGATCGCCGAAATCACAATTGCTATGGCCAATGTAAAGGCAAATTGTCGATAGAAAACTCCAGTCGAACCTTCCATAAAACCAATAGGGAGGAAGACCGCAGACATGACCAGGGTAATGGAGATAATGGCTCCCGTAATCTCACTCATGGCAGAGGTCGTTGCTAATTTGGGCGGGAGATTATTATGCTCCATTTTGGCGTGTACAGCCTCGACCACCACGATCGCATCATCCACGACGATACCGATTGCCAGTACAAGCGCAAATAAGGTTAATAGATTGATGGAGAAGCCAAAAAGCTGCATAAAGAAAAATGTTCCTACAATTGCCACTGGTACAGCAATGGCCGGTATCAGTGTTGATCTAAAATCCTGAAGAAATAGGAAAACAACTAAAAAGACCAGAATAAATGCTTCGATCAATGTGTGTTTAACTTGATCAATGGATTGGTCGAGCGCATCTTTAGTGTTATATAAAACGAGATATTTTACACCTTTTGGAAAGCTTAACGAAGCTTTTTTCATAAACTCCTGTATGGCAATCTGAATTTCATTCGCATTGGATCCCGCTAATTGCATTACACCGATGTTGAGACCAGCTTTTCCATTGATGCGGGTCTTACTGGCATAAGTATAAGATCCTAACTCAACACGAGCTACATCTTTCAGTTTTAATACAGAACCATCTGTGTTTGAACGGATAATGATGTTCTCGTAATCGCTCGGCTGATTAAGTTTACCTTTATACTTAATGACAAATTCAAAAGCTTCACGGCTACTTTCTCCAAATTTTCCGGGAGCGGCTTCTACGTTTTTATCCTGAATAGCTGCCATTACCTCCTCAGGGGTCAGTTTGTAAGCAGCCATTTGGTTTGGATTAAGCCATACGCGCATGGAATAATCTTTACTACCGCCAAAAACCGACGCTTGTCCCACTCCGGGGATACGTTTCAGCTCCGGAATAATATTGATCTGTGCATAGTTGGTAATAAACGTTTGGTCATATTTACCTTCATCCTCAGTATATAGATCCAATACCATGATCAAGCTATTTTGTTGCTTGGCTGTTGTGATTCCGGCCTGAACAACTTCGGAAGGAAGTTGACTGGTGGCCTGTGCAACACGATTCTGCACATTGACAGCAGCCTGATCCGGATCCGTACCAAGTTTAAAATATACGGTAATCATCAATGACCCGTCATTACTGGCGGTAGAGCTCATATAGCTCATGTTTTCGACCCCATTGATAGACTCTTCCAGCGAAGGAGCAACAGCACGAAGTACTGTTTCGGCATTTGCGCCTGGATATAATGCCGTGACCTGTACCGCAGGCGGGGCGATGTCTGGAAACTGCTGTAAGGGCAGCTTTAGGATACCGATTACTCCCAATATCACAAGTAATATGGAAATTACGGTGGCAAGTACAGGCCTTTCTATAAATTTCTTAAGCATAAGTTTGTCGTTATAATATTAATTGATGCTGTCTTTTGATAAAGCTTGTGGTGTAATTTTTTGGCCGTCTTGCAGTAAATCAATACCCTTATAAACAATGCGGTCTCCTGCATTGATTCCTTTACTTACAAGATAGTTTGAACCACTTTTTCCGATGACAGTAATAGGCTGCTGTACAACTTTATTTTCTTTTCCGACAGTATACACAAAGATCTTGTCTTGCATTTCAAGTGTAGCAAGTTGTGGCACTAATAGAGCCTGATCGTATTTCTTTTGTAGTCTGACACGGCCGGTATTTCCATTACGTAACACTCCTTCGGGATTACTGAAAGTCGCGCGTAACGTAATCGCGCCTGTGTTTTTGTCAAACTGACCATCCACCATATCTATTTTTCCTTTTTGATCATAAATAGTCTGATCAGAAAGCACCAAGCTGATCGGGGGAAGGTTGTTTAATTTTTGTTGCAGATTACTACCTTCCGTATTGTTTTTGAAGGCAATAAAATCATTTTCTCCCAATGAAAAATAGACGTGGAGATCTCTGACATTTGAAAGTGCTGTCAGGGGTTGTGTATCAGTTGGGCCCACTAAACTTCCTTGTTTACGTTGCAGCCTTCCGATATATCCATCGGCCGAAGCGCGGATCAAGGTATAGCCCACATTGATTTTTGCGGTCTCTACAGCAGATATTGCCAATTGTACATTCGCTTTAGCAGCATTGCGCGCACTGATCGCCGTTTTTAATTGAAAATCAGTCAGGACTTTGGTGTTAACCAACTTTGTTTTCTTTTCAACTTCCAGTTCTGCGGTTTCCAATGCAGCTTTCGCAGCTAATAAGTTGGCCTTAGCTTGATTCAATTGTTCTTGGTATGGGCGGTCATTAATTTTAAAAAGCGCCTGACCTTTACTGACCTTCGCACCCTCATCGACATAAATCTGTTCCAAAATGCCCTCAACCTGAGGTCTGATTTCAATATTGGCAGAAGCTTCGATTGTTGCCGGATATTCCTGATAGACGATCTCGTTGCCATTTTCGATGCTGACAACAGGAAGGCTAACTGGTGGTGGATCATTAGGTTTGCTTGTTCCTGTCGAACAGCTGTACAACAAGATTGCACTAAGCACATATGCAGTCTTTACGATATTAATTCGTTTAACACTGTTAAGTGCAGGAACGTAAATCTTCTTAAGACTTGGTGATACATTTGTTTTCATGTGATATTAAAAATTGAAGTTTTGGTATATTTAACGGTGTTAGATTCTTTAACGTTGTATTTTTTGATGCAAAAAAATTAGTCAGTAAGCGAACGGGTGATTCCGTAGATCGCATCTTTTAGTACCTCCTGGTTGGTGTTATCTCCGTTGCCTTGATTCACTAAATTGATGGATATGAGCCCATGTATAATAGACCAGTACGTGAAATATTTTCTACAGATCAGGTCTTCTGACGGACTTTTATCCTTCATGATCTCACGAATTACGTCACTGATCAATCTGCCATGAGATTCAGCACACTTATAGGTTTTTTCAAACCCACAGCAAGCTGTACCTACCCCAAACATGAGTTGGTATAATTCGCGCTCTTCAAATGCAAAATCCCAATAACTGAACCACATTGCTTCCAATTGTTTCTCCAAGTCGGTTTGAGTTGATTTGGCTTGTCTGACTTTTTTGGCAAGTAAGAGATAACCTTGGTTGGCAAGTTCGTTTAAAATTGCATCTTTGTTTGCAAAATACTCATAAATCATGGGGGCGGTATATTCGATGATATCCGCAATTTTGCGCATACTCAATGCCTGCCATCCCTCTTCTTTTACGATTTGAAGAGCGGCATCGAGAATATTTGTTCTATTCTCATCTTTAAGGCGTTGTATGCGTTCTTTACTACCCATGCTTAATGCATAAATGATTTAACAGTGTTAAGCAAAATTCTAACTTTTTATTTTATTTAATGACATTTGAAAGTCATTAAATAAAAATACCGCTCAAATGTTCTCAAATAGCCCCTTTTTTGAGCGTATTGTGGGGTATTAGGATCTGTTTTATCCGGCTTCTCTCTTTGTCCGACAATGGAATTGCCTTTTCTAGTATGGTCAGGATGTCTGTGCTTTTCTCTGTTTGTAGTAGGAGATCCAGGAAACCCAGATAGGTACGGATCAGGTCGGTTTTGACACCAAAGAAGATGCGCGGGTCTATGATGTAGATTTCTTGCAGCAATGCGAGCAATGTTTCTTTTCTTTTTTTGTCGTTGTCTGTTTGCCCGTAACCGGGTAGAAAACCTTTCTTTTCCAATTCACTGAGTTTGACAGCTACAGCATTTTCACGAACGTATTTTTTTTGTTTGCGATCCAGAAAATCGCGCAACTCAGCAAGCAGATTACGGTACACAACTTGTTTCTCTTTGCCAGTGAAGAGATTGACGTCCGTTGAAATGCTAATATCTTCTTGTTCAAAAGCGTCAAAAAAATCGGATGTTACATATACCGAGTGATGAAAATCTATCGCATTATTGTTAAAGCTGCTGAGTACTTTGGCAATTTCTCTTTTATCGCTATTGCGCAAGTAATAGTAATATCGGTCCCCGATCTGTTGGTTCCAACGAATATAATTGACGTGAAACGTGTAGGAGGGACCTTCTTCAGGGCTATATAAGGTCCATGACAGTAGATCCGTTTCTTGAATCAGATGATCATAGATTAATATGGCGCCGTTGATTCGTATGGTGTAATCTAAATCGCGGTTAAGGTATAGAAACCAGCCAAATTCCTGCGCCATGAAATCTATAAATTCTTTCGATTCCAAATAGGATGAATTTAGCCCGAAAACGCCCTCTAATCTCACTTGGGTCCCCGTCTTTTGATTTTCTATACGGGTACTTTCGCTAACGTCATATTGTTCTTTGCTGTCCCTATCGATCTGTATGCGGTATGTTTTTAAAACTCCTTCTTCTTTCACAATTGTATTCCAAATCGCTCTTGTCGCAAACAACGAAAAAGAAAACCTGCCTTTTCCTTTCTTTCCTCTTGTATAGGAACTTCGTCTGATGCTATTTTTCTTTACTGAATCCAGAAAATTACCAAATGAATAGGGGAGTGTATCGAAAACGATACCCTCTCCATTATCGCTGATGCCAATACTGTTTATATAACCGAGTTCATTGCTATCAATTACAATATCAACTTCAGTAGCTTTTGCGTCAAAGCCGTTCCATATATATTCAGCAATGACCAATTTTGGATCTTTAGGTAAACCAGCAGATTCTATACTTAGGTTGGTTATCTGTGTGTTTTTTTTCATAATGATAGCAATTCTAGCAATGTAAATTTAATCGGTAAAAACTTCATTTCCCAATTATATGTTGTTTAATTTGTACTGTTCGCGCTATTTTCTTTAATCTTTTATTTTCTGATTTTTTTTATTGAATAACTTAATAGACAGGCGATCCCAAAATAGACGACAAGGTTCAGAAGAAGATATATGCCGTTGAAATATGTTCTGTCCGGTGGTTCTGGGTAACGTTTCCCGCCTAAATAGGTATAAAAGGGAAAGGGAAAACCAAGGACATCATTGCCATCCGAAGGACTTTCGCATTTCGAAAATAGCAGGGTGATCGTTACTGTTAGTATGAAGAAGATGATCCAGGTCGTTCTTGGAAATTTTGGAAACATACGTATGTATTACTTTGTTGATACAAGTAAAAATACGATATCTTATGAATATTTAATGGATGTACTTTTCAAGAGGTTTAGATCTATCTGTTCAAAATTACAGTCAGTTGAGGCAATTTTTTCTTTTTCTTCTTCACATAAAGAACCAATTAATATTGTGAAATTGGTAGTTTTGATTAAGAAATGCTAATGGTATTATACTAAAAACTAGATTATGCTTGTAAAAACATTGAAAAGTCTTTTTTATAGAGATCTGAATAGATTGAAAACAGAAATTGCATCTTATGGACAAGAAGAGAATATCTGGATTGTTGATCATGGTATTGCGAATTCAGCGGGAAATTTATGTTTACATTTAATTGGCAATTTACAAACTTATATTGGAGCGGAGATCGGAAAGACAGGCTATATTAGAAATAGGGAGGCTGAGTTTACCCTGCGGGATATTCCAAGATCAGTACTTTTAGATGGTATAGACAATACCATAAGTGTCGTTGATCTAGCTTTGGATAAGCTTAATCAGGAGGACCTTGCCGCAATATACCCCATATTAGTGTTTGAGGAGAAGACAACAACGGAATATTTGTTGGTGCATTTAACGACACATTTAACCTACCATTTAGGGCAGATCAATTATCATCGTCGTCTGTTGGATCTATAATATTTAACGATGGAATCGGATTTAAAAAAGACATTAAATAAAAATCTTGTTGGCAAAGGGCTCCGAAATACGAGTGTAGACTTGTCTGTTTTAAAATACTATAAGCAATATGCCAAAACTTATGCCGAGATCCATAATGGCATTGTTGTACTAAGTGATTTGACGGCGAATTGGAGCTTTACCTTCATGGGGGCGATAGCTGAACGTCTGCATCTGTCTTCGCCTGATAGAAAATTGGAGATCAATAGTATTTGGGAAGACTTTCTCTTAGCACGCGTACATCCTGAAGATCTGGCGGTCAAACACAGGCTTGAACTGCAGTTTCTTGATATGGTTAAGAACATAGGTCCCAAAGAACGTTTTCAATATCAGGCAAATAGTGTGCTCCGTGTGGTAGGGAAAGATGGGAAGAATATGCTGATGTCACATCAGATCGTCTATTTGGATACCTCCGGCAAAGAGTTTCCCCAGTTGGCATTGTGCTGTTATACCTTATTGCCCGACAGAGAAGACCAACATGGGAACAATAACTATATCTTTAATCAAGTAAGCGGTGAGGCCTATTTACTCCATAAACAAGATGTCAAGGATGTCATGAGCCAACGTGAGAAGGAGGTATTGAATTGCGTAAGAGGGGGGATGATCAGTAAGGACATTGCTGAAAAGTTAGGTCTGAGTGTCAATACCATTAACCGGCATCGGCAAAATATTTTACAAAAACTGCGGGTTCGCAATCTGCACGAAGCGATCAGTATATACGATAAAATGTATAAGCAAGAAGATGATTCACAATAATGACAAGTCTGTCAAAAGCAACTTTTTTGACAGACTTGATGATACTGATCAATTGGAACTATTTTCTTTTAACCATTTTGTTCGACGCTGGTCGGGAAGATGCTTGATGCTAAAGTGCTCAAAATTAGCCTGGAAGCCATCACCATCCGGTGATGCACCCATCAATCCAACTAATACGGGATGGTTGTCTTGTAGCCATGCGTTTCTCATCATCGTATATTGCTTATCATCAAAAGAATAAAAGAATTCTACGGCATCAAGTCTCCGGATAGCCTTTATCCATATAAAAGGGATTTCTTTGTCTACCGGTATAATGCTCCAGTCACTGGTCCGATGTGTGACAACAGTACTCAGGTTATACTTTCCATCGACAAATTCTATTCCTGCTTTTATATAATTTTCATGATCTATGCGTAGCATAAGACCTGCTTGATCAAAACGAGTTTTATAGTTAGCCGAAATCTTGACCTTCACTTCAAATTCACCACCGCGCTCTGTATAGAAGAAAGGTGCATCATCCACAGTAAATCCATAATGTGATATTCGCCAGTAGTCACTTTTAGGCGTAACAAACATGGACAGCGCGTTGTTGCTGATTGTCCACTCGGTAGGTTCATTAAACCAGATCATCTTGTCCAATTTCTGTGCTGTGACCTGCATGGTAAAGAAAGGAAGCAATGAGGTCGCAAAAAATGTTTTTATGTTTTTCATGATTTTCTTTTAGCAAAGGGTATATTCTTTTTTCTGACGACAAAGATATCGTTGACATACAGTAATTTTCAATACTGATATATAACCATGATTTGAGCCAAGATCTTTAAATGTAATTTATTTGCAATTTAATTGCATTTAAATCTATTGCTACATAGTTGCAATAGTAAAAAGACTTACCTTCGTTTATCTTTATTGTAATTACCAGATTATTGTTAGCTGAATTCAATAAATGCAAGATATTAAAATAAAAAGTCTAAAGACATGGAGTTTTGGGAACGTAATTTTGTGGAAAAAGGAGAGATGTGGGGCGGAAGTCCTGCTCATTCAGCTCAAATAGCAAAAGATTTCTTTCTGACGAAGAATATAAAAGAAATCTTAATTCCGGGATTTGGTTATGGCCGGAATGGTCATGTATTTCTAGAAAATGGAATAAGTATTACGGGAATAGAGTTGTCCAATACAGCAATTCGACTCGCGCGAAAACGTTTCGGATCTCAAACGATTATTTATCATGGGTCGGTTGTTGATATGCCTTTTGATACCAAAAAATACGGTGGAATATTTTGCCATGGGTTAATCTACCTACTCGCCGCTGACGAGCGGATCAAATTTATACATAACTGTTATGAACAATTATCCGACAATGGTTATATGATCTTTACGGCAGTATCAAAACAGGCAAGTATCTATGGACAGGGAACGGCCATAGGCGAAGACCGTTTTGAAATGTTTGGAGGAGTTAATATGTTCTTTTATGACTTGGAATCTATTCAAACAACATTTGAAAAATATGGATTAATTGAAGTCAGGGAAGTGGAAGAGAATTATCCCTTTTATTTTATTACTTGTAAAAAGTAAAACAGACGAAAACAATCCTTGATGAAATTATCCTGATTTATTCAGATGAATGGGTGGGCTAGGGAAATAAACATCAAACTTACGAACTAGCCTAATAAATCTGGTTGTATCATTAATATTTAAAATCAAATTTATAAAGATGGAAAACGATAAAAATTTTGACGCAATTATTATTGGCGGAAGTTATGCAGGGCTCTCAGCAGCCATGGCTTTGGGGCGTTCGTTACGTCAGGTATTGATTATAGATAGCGGTTTGCCGTGTAATAGGCAAACACCACATTCACATAATTTCATAACGCATGACGGCGAAAAACCATCGGTAATAACACAAAAGGCTAAGGAGCAGGTGTTAAGTTACCCAACAGTACGTTTCCAGCAAGGGCTCGCTATAAATGGAAAGAAAAACAATGATGGCTTTGAAATAAGCACAGTAGATGGCGAAGCTTTTAACGCGAAAAAAATAATTTTTGCAACTGGAATAGAAGATGTCATGCCCGACATTCAAGGTTTTTCAGCTTGTTGGGGTATTTCAGTTATCCATTGTCCATATTGTCATGGATATGAATTCAGCGGTAAGAAAACTGCAATTATGGCCAATGGAGAAAGAGCTTTACATTTGGCTTCTCTGGTCAATAACCTCTCAACAGATCTGACAATATTGACCTCGGGAAAAGCTAATTTTGAAGCTGAACAGGCTGCGAAATTGGAAAAGCATGGCATAGCTGTTATTGAAGAAGAGATTGTCAAAATACAACATAAGAATGGATGGCTGGAAAAAGTAGTTTTCGGGGATAACAGCACAAGGGCATTTGATACGTTGTATGCAGCAATTCCTTTTAAGCAACACTCAGCTATTCCTGTCGAATTAGGCTGTGATCTAACAGAACAGGGGCATATTGTTGTCGACAATTTTCAAAAAACTTCGGTTAAGGGAGTTTTTGCTTGTGGCGATAATGCCAGTATGATGCGGTCTATTTCCAATGCAGTCGCCGCAGGTAATCTAGCCGGAGCTATGGTCAATAAAGAATTGGTTGAAGAAAGCTTCTGATAAGATTTCTGCAGATAGCAGCTACAATCAATGTACTTCAGTTTTAATCGGGAAGCAAACTGAGATGGAAGCTTCCTGATTAAAAACGCTTTTGTCAGCCTATGTTACTTAGTCAAAATCGACCGATTATTTTACCTGTTGAATCCCTGCAGTTCTAGTTGCAGTCTCTCTACCCCAAAGTGCAATGGATTCCAATAGGGGGATCAGCGTCTTTCCAAATTCTGTAAGCTCATAATCTACCTTTAAGGGAGCTTTATCGGTATGTACTGTGCGCTTAACCAAACCGTCAGCTTCTAATTCCTTCAGCTGTAGGCTCAATGTACGCTCTGTAATCAATGCACATTCTTTTCTCAGCTCATTATAACGTTTTTTTTCAATTAAATGGATAAGGATGACTGCCTTCCACTTGCCGCCTATATATTTCATTGTCAGGCTTGTACTGCAGGGGTATTGTTTGTTGTCTATCAAATACATCTGTTACTATCAAATTTGACCGTTATTGCAAATATATAGCACTATATTTAGTTTTGCAACTATAAAAAATATAGTTAATTTAAAATTGTATGTTATGGCATTTTTAGAAACAGCAAAAGAACGTTATACAACAAAGAAGTATAATTCGACGGAAAGAATCTCAGCGGACAAGATCGCAGAACTAAAAGAAATACTTCGGTTGAGTCCTTCTTCCATCAATAGCCAGCCTTGGAGGTTTTTCTTTATTTCAGATGGGGAGACAAAAACGAAACTGGCTGAAGCATCTTATTGGAATGCGGAAAAAATTAATGAGGCGAGTCATCTGGTAGTCTTTAGTGCCCTTCATGATGTGGAACGATTTGAAGAGCAGATCAACGGTACACTACCCGAAGGTTCGATAAATTACTACCATCGTTTTTTGAAATCACAGGGAGAGCAGCATGTGCAATCCTGGATGAAACAGCAAGTGTATCTTTCTTTAGGATTTTTTCTCGCAGCATGTGCCGCGAGTCATATTGATGCTACTCCGATGGAAGGTATTGAAAATGATCGTTATGATCATATTTTAGGACTTGAACAATATCATACTTTATTTGCTGTTGCTATTGGTTATCGAAATGCGGAGGACTCAAATCAGCCTAGTATAACAGCCAAGTCGCGTTTGAATATGGAGGATATTATTCGAGCAATATAACTTGTTTGATCGTGATAGGGATGCCCAAAAAGTGCAGTAGCACCAAAAGTTGAACGGATTAAAGCGGATTAATGGAAATAGATCTTTTGCAGAAGAGCTCGGTATTCTACCGGGCTCTTTCCGTCCGCGCTAATTCAATGTTATTGTACTAGCGAAATATTGCATATTTGAAATCCGAAAATATTAAACAGAGGGATATCTATAGACTAATTCACAATTAGGCTTTATACCTTGCATGTTCGCTTTGACTTTGGATAAATCATAGTTTTTGAAAAAAAATAATAATATGGCTCAAAACGTGTTGCTAGAGAGGATGTTGGGATGATTTTTGTTGTGTACGTAAATTATGAGGCAGGAATTGGCAGACAAGATAGCAATGTATAGTAAACGATACGGACTGTTTATGCATCCGGACTATATTAGTTTCGCGCGTGATACCACGAGGTTGTTGCTTCGCAATGAATGCCTACGTATAGGAGATATAAAAATTTATCAGGATTATGTTGCCTCCCACTATCCTGAAGATCTCCCTTGGGAGATGAAACAATATCAAGAAGCAGCCAAGGCACTGATAAGAATGGATAAGGTAGCTGCCATTGCCTGGGTCTCTGCGCATCAGATTAATCTTTTCGAGTCAGATATTTTTATTGATGATGAAGACGCAATTTTACGCCCTATCCAATTCAAGAATGATGATATGCTGCGCTACAACTTTAATACGTTGGAAGAGTTGATTTATAATCATCAGATACCTGAAGATCTATTCCGCAAAAATCAGGCTTATTTTTGGATAGATGCGCGTATTGATTTGCGATAACTTTTTGTTTTTTTTAAATTTTAATTCTGAGATACCTTGTGCCTCAGTGAATTTGGTTATAATGGGTGCAAGTGAAATTGATAACGCTGATTTGTTTGAGTATCCGGGTCTTTTTTGAAAACTAACAATTATTTTGAATCTTCCAGTATCTTTCTTACGTAGTCCACCCATTCTGTATTTTGTATAGTTTGGTCAATATAATAATCTGGTTGTATCCCTTTATTGTCTATAGCCATATTGGGGATTCGGTAACTTTTGCTGAGTGCATAGCCTAATTTATATTCTTTACAAGGTGACTCTACAAAATACATATTCGATATATCCAGTACACCTGAAGTTGTTGTACCAAAGAGCTTTACTTTTTTACTTTGCTTAGCCTCAAGTAAAAATTGCTCCGCAGTACTTCCATTTCCACCATTAATGATGATAGCCACCTGCCTGGGATAGGGGAGTGTTGAATAGCCGGAATCAATACGGACCAATTTTCGGTCTGGCCTAAGATTGACAAATTCCCCCAAATGGTTATTTAAACTATCATATGCAGCCCTGTAGAAAGGAATTTCCATGGGATCTATACCATATTCTTTATAGTTTTTGCAAAAATCTAACATCCGTTGGTTGTTTAATTTTGTGGAGTAAAATGTTACTCCAATGGTACGAATGGGGTTTGTATATAGAAATGGAATAATTTCAGCATAGCTGCCGTCACTGCCACCACCGTTATTTCGGATATCAATAATTAGGTTCTCTATTTTTTCCAACTGCGGTCTATGGATGGCGATAAGGCTATCAATCGTTTGTTTTTGCCTACCGTTAAAGCTAGGGATACGCAACAGAATTGTTTTTGCATTAATCTTTTGCAGATAAGGTTTACCTGTTGAATATGATTTTACAAAATCAGCCTCTAAAGGAGTGTTTTCTACTGTTGGATATATTTTTGTATATAAATAATTGCCCAGTTGAAACATATTTTTGCCAATAGGTAGCGTAAACGATATTTTTTCCGGAGTTTTATCTCTAAGATAATAGATACCTTCTGATAATTCATTGTTTAGGGCGAATTTAACGTCACCTAACATCCAATTATCTGCGGTAGAGCTGACTATAATCCCCTTATACCCCTCAGGATACTTTTTGATAGCTACTTTGTAGGGAGGAGAATCCCATATCCCTTCTAGATTTTGTTCTTTTTTTATAGTAAGGTAATTCCTGAACTCGTCTTCCGATATGCTCACAGTAGGATGATTGTTCTTAGTGATAAAACCAGTATCAGAAACTAATGAATCAACATCTTTTCCGTCGATTCGGTTTATTGACAAATGCCCTTTGCGGATAAACTGTAGCCATTCTGACAAGAGCTTTGTGCAATCTAAGTTTGATTTAATTCCCGCTAATTTCTGCTCAATTTTCGCGTTATGCGCCTGATATGCATCCTGTCCCTTCTGATCTAAAGCATATTGAAAACCAGCATCATTTTCCTCAATAATTTTTTTGACCCATTTAAGATTTTCAGCACAATTGCAATTTTGCGCTTGTAGATTGCAGCTGAAAATTAAAATAAAAGCAAATGGCAAAATAAGCTTAAACATATTATTATAGTTTTAAATAACAGTGGAATTACAATTATTTAGCCAAATTCATAGTTTCTTTGTTATGAATTAGATACGTTTTTTATAAATTTTTGAAATGTCCGATGACGGGCATAACT
This sequence comes from Sphingobacterium sp. DR205, assembly GCF_011064245.1. Classification (NCBI taxonomy): domain Bacteria; kingdom Pseudomonadati; phylum Bacteroidota; class Sphingobacteriia; order Sphingobacteriales; family Sphingobacteriaceae; genus Sphingobacterium; species Sphingobacterium sp. DR205. The sequence continues at coordinate 2,479,932 of NZ_CP049333.1, forward strand.
GTTCATTCTCGAACAGTAAATATAAAATTTTTCCAAGGTACCCGGTAAAATGATACCCACTGTCGAAACTAAGAGTGATTGTAAATCGCGATGAAATCACTTGGACTTTATTCGTAATTTCTAATGTTCAGATAAGGGCTGAATAACCAAATAGTTTGGACGAATAGGCAATATAAGCCACAAAAAAGTCCTTCGTTTATACAAAAACGAAGGACTTTTTTGTGGTTTGCATTAGATACGTTACAGCTGTTTTATTTTTATATTTCTAAAGGATACACCTCTTGACCAGTCCTGAAGGGCAAGCTTTCCACTCGTATGTTTACCGAATTCTGGAAAATCTTTGAAGGTACTGTGTTTCACCATGTCTTTCCACTTTTGTGAATTGAAATCCATTTCTGCTGTAACTGCACCATTCAGATAGAATGTGATTTTACCATCTTTCTGTACAATGCTCGATTGGTTCCAGTCATCTTTTGCTTTGGTATTGACAAAATTTTGCTGCGGTAAAAACATGTAGAGACAACCCGCGCGTTTCAACGGTTTATCAAAGTCGGGATGTGAGTCAGCAAGTAACTGATATTCTGGTCCAGAATGATAAGTTGCATTGATGTCAGGCCGCTCTTGTACGTTGACAAAAACACCACTATTGCCTTCTTTTTCAAGTTTCCATTCAAATTTAAACTCGTAATTTTTATAATCGCTGTTGGAAATAAGGTCATATTTTTGACTTTCGTTGTTTGGATCACAGTAGATTGTGCCGTTTCTTACCAGCCAAGCGGTCGGTGCTTTTTTTTCATTGTTGTACGTATGCCAATTGTTCAATGTTGTACCATCGAATAAAAGTTGCCAGCCCTCTTTTTGTTCTTTCTCAGTTAAGGTGTTTGGGGCATTCGCCTCATTTTTACACGAATAGAATAGGCAGCCGATAAAGACAGCAACAACAATTTTTTTGAATAGGTTTAAGTTTATCATTGTTTAAAGTTTGTCGTATATGAAAGTGTTCTTAGGAATTTGATTTACTAAAATAATTTTTAATGTTTACTTTCTTTTATAAATGCAGACACTTATGTGAATTTGTTACATGAAATGCCCATGTGGTTTCTATTTTTCAGCAGAAATAATCAACATCATGGGCCTTCTCAACTCATCTTTCATTGTTGGGAAATTCTCTAGCATTTCTCTACTGGGTTCAGGCTCGACACAAGCGTTTATTTTAAATCCGCTTTTTAGGATACTGCCAATGTAAGACGTAACAGTTCTGTGGTATTTCAGGACAGCATTTCCCAAAAACGTTGTCTCTCTGGAACCTATTAAAAAGTAATTGTCTACCGGCCAATGGAGTTTCTCCCCGTCATTCTTGTAGATCCAGTCCTGTTTGCCCTGTGCAGTAAAAATTGGGTGTTCGACCGAGAATAAAAATTGTCCTTCGGGTTTTAGCCAGTTATAAATATTTTGGCAGCATGTTTCAAAGTCGTTTACATAATGAAAAGCCAAAGAACTTATAACAAGATTAAACTGCTCCGGTTTGAAAGTTAGCGACTCAATTGCATCACGTTGATATTCAATGCTGTCCAGGTTATTGATCTGTCGGGCCTTTTCCAGCATTTTTTCAGATAGATCCACACCTATAACAGATTTTGCGCCATTTTCAATCACATATCGACAGTGCCATCCATATCCGCAGCCTAAATCGAGAACAGTCTTGTCCTTGAGATCTGTGAAAAGTTTCTGAAATTCATGCCATTCGCCAGCTCCTTGTAAGCCCTTCTGTGAGCGATACATTTTGCTATATTCTTCAAAGAATTTAGGGTTGTCGTAGTTATTTTCCTGCATCTATTTTATATCAGCTTACTAGTTAGCCTTTATGGTCCAATTTACATATTATTGCTGTTTTTTAATCTAATTTTAACAGCTAATTCTACACATCAATTCTCATTTTGATAAAATAAGTCTATCATTTTGATAAGGTCTTATCAGTTTAATTTTTACTATTTTATTTTCAATATACTGTTTTTTAGTTGTTTATGTATTCTTTGGAAACTATGGAATACCGTTTGGCCTATAGGGACAAAGCATATAAAATGGAAATGATTAAAAAAATAACAGAATCGTCAAAGAGCCCACCCACCTTGGAGCAGATCTATGGATCAGGGATGACATAATATCCCTGAGAGCGACAAGAAATAGTTTACAAATCTTTACTATTAATCCCCACAATAATGATAACACTCGTACTGATAATCACTGGACTGCTTGGCTTTTGGTTGTTTTTTAAAATGGTTGATTTCTTCGAAAAAATTTAAGAAAACACAAAATAGAACAACGCTTACATTAATGTTAGCCATGAAAAATTTAAAAGAAAATAAGGAGTATTCATCTCCAAACAAATGGTCTATGGACCGCATCGCGAAGGTTGTGATGATCATCTTGATACTTGCTATGATCTATCAACTGTATCTCGGTTAAATTTTGAAAAAAATAACATGCAAAAATTAAATCAATATCGGGTAGGTATGTACCTTATACTTCACTATAGGGAGATTCGTTCGGAAATTAACCTTCTGATTCGTAAACATAATTTTGCCGGAGCATTACAGGCAGTGGTCAACCACCTTCGCGTATTGAGCGCTGATCGTAATATCGATAAATTGTGCCGGCATATCCATTTTCTGGGGACATTATATAACCGAGGTAATCATTATGTCAAATACATGATGGAGAATTTATTTGTACGATCCTTGGCGGGGCTAAAGCGGATCTACTCGGCAGAAGAATGGACAAGGATTGAATACCGTCTCCCCTTGTCTTTTCTGGAAATTCAAAAAAGACAGCAACAGGCAATATATTAATAATAAGACAAATGACAGCTTTATTTATAGTGGCGCTATTGGTTTTTGGATACATTTGTTACGTACTCCTCAGACCCGAAAAATTTTAACAGTACTAAAAAATACCGTAGACGAATTCAGTTTTATCCAAAAGTTCGACAGATTTCTGATGGAAAGAAGGAGATTTCGAATAAGGTAGACAATAAAATCTTTCAAACAACAATTACACAACTGAAATGAATACAGAAATTTTTGGAATCGTTGCAATGTTTATCATCACATTGCTGCTGGGACTTCCACTTGGCAGGTATATCGCCAAAGTATATGCGGGCGAGAAAACAGGGCTTGATCCTGTTTTTCAACCCTTGGAACGTTTATTTTATAAAATTAGCGGTATAAATCCGACCGTACAGATGACTTGGAAGCAGCATTTGGTTGCTCTTTTAACCATAAATTTTGTTTGGTTCCTATTGAGCATGGCCGTATTGATGAATATGAGCCATTTACCTTTGAATCCCGATGGCAACCCGAGTATGTCGGCTGATCTTGCTTTCAATACATCAATATCTTTTCTGGTGAACTGTAACCTACAGCACTATTCTGGTGAAACCGGGGTGAGTTACTTTGGGCAGATCTGGCTGATGTTTCTTCAATTTGTTACGGCAGGTATTGGAATGGCGGCAGCTGCGGTCATTTTTAAAGCATTTAGAGATAAGACCACAACGCAGCTTGGCAACTTTTATGAGTTTTTTCTTAAGTCATGCACGCGGATACTACTTCCAATTTGTCTGCTCATTGCAGCAATTTTTGTCTTTCAGGGAATGCCGATGACGATGGAGGGGAAGGATACCATGACCAATATGCAAGGGGATACTGTGCAGGTGAGCAGAGGACCGGTTGCCGCATTTGTTCCCATTAAACATCTTGGGACAAACGGTGGTGGATTTTTTGGTGCAAATAGCACACATCCATTGGAAAACCCTAACTACCTGACAAACATGGTGGAGATGGTCGCTCAGTTTCTAATCCCTATGGCTATGATTTTTGCGTTTGGTTTCTTTATCCGCAAGCGCAAGTTTGCATGGATGATGTTCGCTGTAATGACCATAGGTTTCCTGATCCTGACAATTCCAAATATAAGGATGGAGATCGCCGGAAATCCAGCAGTGGCACATATGGGAATTGACACTTCTCTTGGCGCCATGGAAGGTAAGGAAGTTCGCATTGGAGCTGCTGCATCTGGTTTCTGGAGTATTGTAACGACCATGATTTCAACAGGGTCGGTGAATTCCATGCACGATAGCTATATGCCATTGTCAGGTATGAACGAACTTATTGCAATGATGGTCAATGCATTTTATGGTGGGGTTGGAGCGGGAATCCTCAACTTCTTTATTTTTATCATATTGGCCGTATTTATCAGCGGATTGATGGTCGGCCGTACCCCCGAATTTATGGGCAAAAAGGTGGAAGCCCGTGAGATGAAGATAGCCATGATCGTGGCGCTGGCCCATCCCTTTCTTATCCTTGTCGGTACAGCATTGGCGACCGCTTTTCCGGCGCAGGGAGCATCTACATTAAACAATCCGGGATTCCACGGTTTTAGCGAGATATTGTATGAGTATACCTCTTCGGCTGCAAATAATGGAAGTGGCTTCGAAGGGCTGGGAGACAACACCTTATGGTGGAATATTTCTACGGGTATCGTGCTGTTGCTCGGACGTTTTATTCCGATCATCGGTCCAGTGGCGATCGCCGGGCTTTTGGCCGAGAAGAAATTTATCCCGGAAGGTGAAGGTACACTGAAGACCGATACAAGTACATTCGGGATGATGGTATTTGCTGTGATCGTTATCATAGCAGCACTATCCTTCTTCCCGGCATTGGCATTAGGGCCGATCGCTGAATATTTTTCCATGCAATAATTAAAATAAAAAAAATTTAGAAATGAGCAATCAACAAACATTGTTTCAGAAAGAACTTGTACAACAAGCGTTAAAGCAATCTTTTGTGAAACTAAATCCTAAGGTAATGTTCCGCAATCCAGTGATGTTCACGGTGGAAATTGGAACGCTGATTATGGCCGCAGTTTGTGTTTGGATAATGACCGGGGAAACCTCACAGGGTGGGCTCGGTTATAATTTCACTGTATTTGTCATTCTGTTCCTGACCTTGCTTTTTGGGAATTTTGCGGAAGCGATAGCCGAAGCCCGTGGAAAAGCACAGGCGGACAGTCTTCGTAAAACCCGTGAGGAGACGCCTGCTAAACTGCAGGATGGCCGGGTCGTTTCTTCTGCACAATTAAAGAAAAATGATGTCTTTGTGTGTCAGGCAGGGGACATCATACCACTTGATGGAGAAATTATAGAAGGGTTGGCGACGATAGACGAAAGTGCCATCACCGGTGAATCTGCCCCTGTCATCCGTGAGGCCGGTGGGGATAAAAGTTCCGTTACCGGGGGAACGAAAGTCTTATCCGACAAAATTGTCGTGCAGGTGACGACAGAACCGGGTGAAAGCTTTCTGGATAAAATGATCGCTTTGGTTGAAGGTGCCAGTCGCCAGAAAACACCGAATGAAATTGCCTTGACGATACTATTAGCGGGGTTCACACTGGTTTTTATTATCGTTACGGTGACCCTCAAGCCATTTGCTGACTATGCCAATGTAGGTATCACGATTGCTTCTTTTATATCGCTTTTTGTCTGTTTGATACCAACGACTATTGGTGGTCTCCTGTCAGCTATTGGTATCGCCGGAATGGATAGAGCATTGCGTGCGAATGTCATCACAAAAAGCGGTAAGGCCGTGGAAACGGCGGGCGATATTGATGTATTGCTCCTTGACAAAACGGGAACGATTACGATAGGAAACCGGAAGGCGACTAATTTTTATCCAGCAAATACGGTTGAAATGGATAGTTTGGTACGTGCCGCTGTTTTAAGTTCTATGGCCGACGAAACGCCTGAGGGAAAATCCATTGTCGAATTGGCGGCAGTAAAACCAGCGAGTTACGGCGTTCAGGAGCCTGTATTTATCAAGTTCACTGCCGAAACACGCAGCTCAGGAATAGACTTTGCCGGCACACGTATCCGCAAGGGTGCGACAGATGCGATACGTAATATCGTGACCAAAGCGGGGAATTCGTTTCCCATCGAAACAGACGAACGGGTGAAGGCCATCTCGCAAAATGGGGGAACACCATTGGTCGTGGCCGAAAACGAACAGGTACTTGGCGTGATCGAATTGCAGGATGTGATTAAACCTGGCATTCAGGAGCGCTTTGAAAGACTGCGTAAAATGGGAATTAAGACCGTGATGGTAACCGGCGATAATCCGCTGACCGCAAAATATATCGCTGAAAAAGCAGGTGTGGATGATTTCATTGCCGAAGCCAAACCCGAAGATAAAATGAATTATATCAAGAAGGAACAGGGCGATGGTCGATTGGTTGCCATGATGGGGGACGGTACCAATGATGCCCCGGCTCTTGCACAAGCAGATGTTGGTGTAGCAATGAATAGTGGTACCCAAGCCGCCAAAGAAGCGGGCAACATGGTAGACCTGGACAATGACCCCACGAAATTGATTGAGGTAGTGGAAATCGGTAAACAATTGCTGATGACCCGTGGTACGCTGACAACTTTCAGTATTGCCAATGATGTGGCCAAATACTTTGCCATTATACCAGCATTGTTTATTACGGCAATTCCAGCACTGCAAGGCCTAAATATCATGCATTTGAACAGCCCTCAGAGCGCGATTCTTTCCGCAGTGATTTTCAATGCGATCATTATTCCGTTATTGATCCCATTGGCGTTGAAAGGGGTCGCTTATAAGCCTATCGGTGCAAGTGCGCTGTTGCGGAGAAACTTACTCGTATTTGGGGTGGGAGGTGTTCTCGTACCTTTTATCGGAATTAAAGTGATCGATCTGCTGGTTGCACTATTTATCTAACATCTTTTAATAAAAATAAAATGAAAACACATATCTATCCAGCTATCAAGATTACCGTGGCGCTCTTGGTACTTCTCGCTGTCATTTATCCAGCTGTTGTCTGGGCGATCGCACAGCTGGCACCCAATCATGGAAAAGGGGCGGTTATAAGCTATCATAATCAGAATTATTATAAAAATATCGGTCAGTCTTTTACCGACGAAACCTATTTCTGGTCCCGACCATCAGCCGTGGCATACAATGCTGCAGGATCGGGGGGAAGCAACAAGGGCCCTTCCAATCCTGAATACCTGACAGAGGTAAAAGCACGTATTGATACCTTTTTGAAAAAAAATCCGGAGGTATCAAAAGCGCAGGTCCCTGTAGACCTTGTCACAGCAAGCGGTAGTGGACTGGATCCCGATATATCCGTGGCAGCAGCAAAAGTACAGGTGGCGCGTATAGCCAAAGCAAGAGCCATAGATGCAAATAGTGTACAGTCCTTAGTGGATGCACATGTGCAAAAGCCACTTTGGGGTATGTTCGGGCCAGAAAAAATAAATGTACTTGAATTGAATATTGCCTTGGATCAGATGACTGAAAAATAAATGCAAAAAGTCTGGCGATACGAAGATCATAAAAGACGATAAAATAATTAAATAGATGAAGAAAATAATCCTGTTGACCTGCCTTATGTTCGGGTCGACGATATCCATATTTGCCCAGGAAGATACAACAAAAAATAAGACAGTTTCATTCAGTGGGTATGTTGAGGCCTATTATATGCGTGATTTTAATAATCCAATTGCCAACACACGCCCTGCTTTTGTTTACAGCCACAACAGAAATAATGAAGTAAATATTAATATGGCATTGTTAAAAGCAACTTATGGTACTGAAAATACGCGAGCTAATGTCGCCTTGGCAACAGGTACCTACATGAACGCCAATTACGCGGCTGAGCCGGGCGTATTAAAGAACATTTATGAGGCCAATGTCGGTGTACGCATTTCAAAAAAACACAATTTATGGATCGATGCCGGTATTTTTTCCTCCCATTTGGGATTCGAAAGTGCCATCGGAAAAGATAACTGGACATTGACAAGGAGTCTTTTTGCCGATAATTCGCCATATTTTGAAACAGGCGCGAAAATATCATACACGTCCGCATCAGGGAAATTATTTCTTAGCGGGCTTGTGCTAAACGGTTGGCAACGTATACAGCGAGTCGATGGCAATAGTTTGCCTGCCTTTGGACATCAGCTTGTCTATAAGCCAACCGATAATTTAACCATCAACAGTGGATCTTTTATTGGTAGTGACAAAGCCGATAGTGTCAGACAGATGCGCTATTTTCATAATTTATATGCCATTTATCAGCTCAATAGACAGTTTGGCTTTACAGTCGGTTTTGACATTGGGGCAGAGCAAAAGGAAAAAGGAAGCGGCAGCTATAATGTATGGTATACTCCGGTGCTGATTGCCCGTTATATAGGTTCGGATAAATTTAGTCTTACCGCTAGGGGCGAATATTATCAGGATAAAAAAGGAGTCATTATTTCTACTGAAGCGAAAAATGGTTTCCAGACATTGGGCTATTCACTCAATGCTGATTATTCCATCCTCCCGAATGTACTTTGGCGGATGGAATTACGTAATCTGACAAATAAGGACGCAATTTTCCTCGACCGGAAAAATAATCTGGTAAAAAATAGCACAACTGCCGTGATGGCGCTTGCTGTTAGTTTTTAATTAAAAACAAACCTTGCTGTTGTACGTTGATTCAACAGCAAGGTTAGCGAAATGACACGCAAAAAATGGAAGAAAGAAAAAACGCGGAACATTTTCTGGATCTGATCAAGAAATCCAGACGGGGTAGATTCAAACTCTATATCGGTATGAGTGCCGGTGTGGGGAAAACCTATCGTATGTTGCAGGATGCGCATAACCTACTGCATAGCGGGATTGACGTACGCATTGGTTACATCGAAACACATAATCGAAAGGAGACACACGAGTTGCTGGAGGGAATTCCATTTATTGCAAGGCGCAACCTTTTCTACAAGGGAAAACAATTGGAGGAACTCGATGTAAATGCTGTGCTGAACATTCATCCCGAAGTGGTCATTATTGATGAACTGGCACATACAAATATTGAGGGAAGTAAAAACACGAAACGTTGGCAGGACGTTCTTGAGATTCTCGATGCTGGTATAAATGTAATCAGTGCTGTCAATATTCAACACATTGAGAGCCTAAATGAGGAGGTAAAGGCGATTACGGGAGTGGAAGTGAAAGAGCGTGTACCGGATAGCGTGGTGGATTCGGCTGATGAGGTTGTCAATATAGACCTTACTGCGGAAGAACTTATCACCCGTTTAAAGGAAGGTAAAATCTACGAGTCTTCAAAAATTCAGGCGGCATTACAGAATTTCTTCAAGAGCGAGCATATTCTTCAGTTGCGGGAAATGGCATTAAAGGAAGTGGCCTCGCAGGTGCAGCGTAAAGTAGAAATAGAAGTCCAGCCACAGCGATGGGTACGCAAAGAACGCTTCCTTGCCTGTATCAGTTCCAACGAAATCAAAGCTAAAAATGTAATCCGAAAGACCGCTCGTCTGGCTGGTTATTATAACAGTAGCTGGCTGGTATTGTATGTTCAGGTGCCTGCAGAACGCGCTGATAGGATAGCTCTCAACAAGCAGCGGCATTTAATCAATAATTTTAAATTGGCAACAGAATTGGGCGGAGAAATTGTAAAGATTGAAGCTCGTAGTGTCGCAGATGAAATATTAACCTTATGTGAACAGCGACATATTACGACGGTGTGTATCGGAAAACCCAGACTGTCCCTGTTTAGAATTCTACTGTCAACCGACACATTCCGTAGACTTTTGGCGCAATTGTCAAAGAAGGATATTGACCTCATTATATTGTCTTAAAATAATGATATATAGTGTATATGATATCATGAATATAAGTTAATTGACAAACAACGATGAAAATAAAAACGAAACTTACTTTTGGAGTAGGCTCCCTGTTTCTCATGATTTTCCTGCTTGCTACATTGAGCGGTTGGTATGTGTATAGGTTAAAGAAAGATACCGGAAATATATTGAAAGCCAATTATAATACATTGCTTTACGCAAAGAATATGCTATTGGCGCTGGAGGATGTCCCCAAAAAAAACGATGCGCTTTCTAGTTTTGAAAACAATCTGAATCAGCAACGGAAGAATGTTACTGAACCTGGAGAACAACAGACCACGGACGCTATTGTTAAGCATTTTGGGCAGCTTAAAAGTAATCCGCAGAATATGATGGTCATATCGACGATCAGGAAGGATATCACTCAGCTGATGCAGCAAAATATGGGGGCTATTTCAGATAAAAGCCTTGTAGCGGATCGTACTGCTGAACAGGCTATCCTGATCATTTCATTTGCCGGGGCACTTTGTTTTATTATTGCTTTTATATTGCTTGTCAATCTGCCATCTAATATTGCTGATCCAATTGCTAAACTGACGGGGAGTATTAGACAGATTGCGGGTCAGAACTATAAGGAACGCTTGCATCTACAGAGCACGGGAGAATTTGGGGAATTGGTCAGGTCTTTCAACACAATGGCAGAAAAACTTGAGGAGTATTCGGAAAGTAAGCTGGAAAAGATCTTAAAAGAGAAGAAACGCATTGAGGCCCTGATTGACAACATGCATGATCCCGTTATTGGAATTGATGAACATGGACAGGTTATTTTCGCAAACGAAGAAGCGATCAATATCACAACCTTGAAAAAGGAGCAGCTGGTCGGAAGGTTTGCGCCGCTCGTTGCCAATGAAAATGATCTGATAAGGGATATTTTTAAAGATCTTGCACTTCCGCCGGATAAACGGGAAAAACGCCCCATTAAAATTTATGCAAATGAAAGGGAAAGCTATTTTGAAAAGGATATTATAGATATCAATGTATTACCGACGGGCGAAGCTAATCCAACGTTTATCGGCCAGGTGGTGATCTTAAAAAATATCACTACTTTCAAAGAACTTGACCTGGCAAAGACAAATTTTATTGGTACGGTTTCGCATGAATTTAAAACGCCCATCGCTGCGATTCAAATGGGAATCCAGCTATTGGAAAATGAACAGATCGGGCATCTCAACCCTGAACAGGTCGGACTGCTCAAAGGGATAAAAGATGATTCTGACCGCTTGCTTAAGATCACCGGGGAACTACTGAACATGACTCAAGTGGAGAGTGGCGCTATTCAGATCAGTTTACATACAACTGATGTAAGGCCTATTATTGACTATGCCGTGATGGCAAATCAGTTTGCGGCAGATCAAAAGCGGGTAAAATTTGTTTTGGAAATAGATCCCACCATAAATACGGTTGTAGCGGACAATGAAAAAACAGCTTGGGTATTGACAAATTTTCTATCCAATGCCGTACGTTATTCCTATGAAGATGCCAGTATTCAGATCCGCGTTGAAAAAATTGAATCGGCGATCCGGTTTTCGGTCACCGACCATGGACAAGGTATTGAACCTAAATACTTAGACAAGATCTTCGAACGTTATTTTCGTGTTCCGGGATCCAAAAAGGGGGGAACTGGGCTGGGGTTGAGTATCAGTAAAGAATTTATTGAGGCGCAGGGTGGTGTAATAGGGGTAAAGAGTGAATACGGTGCAGGAAGTTCGTTTTACTTTTTATTGAGAGCACGCGGTTCAAATAATCCATAACGAATAGTATGGGGAATTTTCAATAAAAAGGCTTCATTATACGGATTGACTTCCCAGCTGTAGTTTTATTGTCTGTAAAATGATTTGAAAGATAAATTCGATAAAACAAATACGGAGTATTAGGTAGTGCCCGGAAACTACTTGTAATACTCCGTATCCGTTAAAGATCGGCTATTAGTTATTGACCAGTGCCATGGCGCCGTCACTATAACGCGCCCCTACATTCGGGTATTTCCGGAGTATGTCTTCGATGGTATTTAAATCCGAATCAGACAATTGTACATCGATGGCGCCTGCATTTTCTTCCAGGTACTTTCTTTTTTTTGTCCCCGGAATCGGAATAATGTCATTTCCCTGAGCGAGTACCCAAGCCAGTGCCAATTGTATCGGTGAGCATTGTTTATCTTGGGCCAATAATGCAAACTCAGCGATTAATCGCGCATTATTCACTGCATGTTCGCCCTGATTGCGGGGAAGTGTTCTTCTAAAATCATCTGCTGACAGACTATCTAAATTTAAGGTGTTGGAAAATAAACCTCGGGCCAATGGCGAATAAGGAACCAAGCTAATACCCAGATTACGTACAGTCTGCAGAATTTCTTTTTCCACATCGCGTGTTAGTAGAGAATACTCACTCTGTAGCGCTGCAATAGGATGGACGGCATTGGCTTTGATAATCGAAGCCGGTGATGCTTCGCTTAGTCCCAGGTACCTCACTTTGCCTTCCTTTACTAATTCCGCCATTGCACCCACAGTATCTTCGATAGGTACGTTCGGGTCTACCCGATGAGCATAATACAAGTCTATGGTATCGATGCGAAGGCGTCTTAGGCTATTTTCTACAGCTATCTTTATCCAAGCTGGCGAACCGTCAAAGTAAGTATTTGCAGTACCGCTCGGCCCAGCGGTTCCATCTTTAAAGCGAAAGCCAAATTTGGTCGCAATAAATACTTTATCCCGATTGGGAACGAGAACTTTTGAAATTAATTCTTCGTTGGCGCCATTACCGTACATGTCCGCTGTATCCCAGAAATTTACACCGAGATCCAATGCTTTTTCAAGCGTGGCGATACTCTCTTTTTCGTCAGTGGGTCCATAGGCAAAACTCATTCCCATACAACCCAATCCAATAGCAGATAACTGTTCGTTTGTTGTTCCAAGATTTCTATATTTCATGACTGTTATATTTTGTTCAATACAAAAGTAATGAAGGTATCCCGTGCCTTACTTAAGACAATCAAACAGATAATTATACTATTCAAACAGTTGTTGTCCGCAATTGGTTTGGTGACATTCCAGTATGTTTTCTGAAAAAATTTGTAAAGTAAGAGGGGTATTCAAAGCCTAAACTATAGGCAATATCCGAGATATTCCAATTTGTATGTAAAAGCAACGCCCGGGCTTCCTGGGCAATACGGCCGGCGATATGTGCACTAGTCGTTTTACCTGTTGTTTCCTTAACCGAACGGTTGAGGTGATTGATATGTACTGAAAGAGCGTGGGCATAATCGCCCGGACTTTTCAATTGCAGACCTGTATGAACTGTATTCACTGGAAACTGGCGTTCTAAAAGTTCCAAAAAAAGGCTGGATACCCGGGTAGATGCGTTGGTATATGAACCAAATTCCTGAGCAGGGTTCGATTTCATTGTTTCATGGATCAATAAATGCAGATAGCTGCGCAGGATATCATCTTTATGGGCATAGTCTGAATTCATCTCCGACATCATTTTTTTGAAAATTGTTGAGATTTCATCCAGTTGTTCCGCATTTGGAAAGTAAATAGGGTTGCTCCCTATTTTGAAAAGAGGAGAATCCTTTAAACTCTCTATGCGTTCACTATGCTGGATAAACTCTTCTGTAAAGACGCAATACCATCCAGATTGTGCTGCTGACTCCGGTTCCCAAGCGTAAGGTACGACCGGATTGGCAAACAACATGGCAGGGCGGTCGATCTGTATCCATTTATCAGCGTAATATAATTTGCCGCGGCCTATAATCAGTGATGTTTTATAAAAATCACGACGATTATAGGGGGAGACCAACGTACAGGATTCTCTGCTAAATACATTGAAATGCCCTATACCTGTATTATTGAGCGGTAAATCTAAGTTTGCAAAGCCCGGTTGCCTTTTGTAGAAATCTGTTACGCTTTCAGCTGAGTTCATAGTACTAAATTATAAAATTCGTTTTACAATCCATGGTCATTTACAGTTCAATTTTTTACTCCGTATGGATGATAATTCCTTTGTATCTCAGATAAGTATGGAGATAGACGGCCACACTTACCGTTACCCCCCAATACAGTTTCAATTTTATTGTTTACCATTTATCTTTTTTTGTATTATTGTACAGCTAGAGGATCTTTTGTTAGGTCAACACATCTACTATCACGGGGTAAGTGTTCTAGTTTGATTAAGAGAGGGGTAACGATCCTTATTGCCCCAGCATTTTCTCGAGATCGAAGATACTTTGGAATGTTAACATCTTTTTCTGAAAACAAATGAGGGCCAACAGCAAGCTACCATGATTAAAATATACCATAATAAACAATGTAGCAAGAGCTGCGCAGCGCTGGATTTTTTGCAACAGCATAGCATAGATCTGGAGGTACAAGAGTATCTCGAAGAAGTGCCCAGTAAAGCGGAGCTCATTGAAATATTGTCACAACTCGGACTTAAGCCATTAGCGCTTATTCGAAAGAACGAAGCCTTATTTCTCGAGAAATTTCGACATCTTCAATTGACAGATGAGGAGTGGGTTGAGGTGATGCTGCAAAATCCAATATTGATTGAACGGCCTATCGTTATTAAAGACGGTAAAGCGGTTATCGGACGTCCATTGGATAGCGTCATCGACCTCTTTACATCACGCTCCTTTTAATGGCCTAATAATTGTGCAATTCGTCCTATGAAACATGTGCTAAATATACTTGCAGCGATACTGGATATCTTCAAATTATTTACATAGTTGAAATATCGTTATCCATCTTTTCCAAAAGAGCCGAAATATACTGCCCTTTTTAATGAAATGTATTTTTGAGTCTACAGTGCCGCTGCTTTTGATTAGTCCATTCCGTTTAAATGTAAGTACTTTTTTAAAAACGGAAGGTGTAATTAGATCTTTTAATACAGTTATTCCTGTTTTCCTCTTCATCGACTTAACTTCGATAATGATTCTATTTATTCCATTTATCTTCAATCAAATATAAAGTATTCGACTACAAATATAGTGGAACTTCAAACTAATATGGATTTCAAGATAAAAAGTAAATATTTATTTCCAGATTTACAGCAGTAAATTGAAATCTTAAGCTCATAAAGGTGATAATGAGTAGTTAAACTCACTGTGGGAGTCTTTTGGGGCTGCGATAAAATTTAAATAGGAATCATTAGCTAAAAATAATATTATAAAACTATGTTTAAATTTTTCAAAGAATTATTGAGTGCAGCCAAAGAGGGAGTAAAAGAAGCGCGGGAGGAACTCGCACAGGAAGCGGAATTGGATAAAGCCAAAAAACAGCAAATTAACAGTAAGGATATGTTGAAAGATATTTCTTATGAAGAGCAATTTGGTACGGCATTGGGAGCGGCATTCCGCGTTATCGTCTTTGGCGATTGGTTTACCGTATTTGGCAGTGCTGGGGACGATAGAACTTATCCGGTTCATCTCTATCAGTTCGGGACTTATCCTAAACAGGCAGAGTACCGTGACGAACTGGCGAAACTATTGAACAGAGACTTCGCTATTGCAGATACCGAAAGCTGCCTGCAGCTATTAGCGGCATATTTTAACTTGCTCGGAATTAAGACAGGGGGGACCGTCCTGGAGGGGCGGGAAAATCAAATCGACAGCGAAAACTGGGATATTGGCAAACCTGGTGTGGATGCACTTGTCATTACTGTTAGCAGTCATATCACGACTGCTGCAACTGATGTAGGGTATCTGCCAAAATCAGCCGCTTTGGATATACTGAAAAACCTTTCTTCTTACGCAAGATTGCATTTTAAAGATTGGCACTCATTCTCCGAAAAATTTTTAGAAGGAGAACATTATGTTGGGCTGAACAATAAAATCGGGAAATCTTATTTGAAAAGATATATTGGCTATTTAAGGGAAAAAATAGGCAGCCCTTGGAATAATATAGATTGGAACACTCAGTCAGTCCAAGATCGTGTGCTGTCGGCTATTGCTTGGACATTTCAGGCCAAATCGTATCAGAGTTCCCAGGAATTTGATGCCGATGTTGCGGCGTATCAACGTGATATTTTAGCTGATCAGGCGCAATGGGACGCCAATGAAATTGTGGTGGATGCTCCCGAAATAGAGCTGTGTTATATGTGTTGGATCAAGGATATGGAAGATTTGAATCCAAATGAAACACTATTGGATGATGAAGAAGAGGCTTTTGATGAGGACAACGAAGACAGCGGATACTACCAAGTGGAGATCTGTGCCCGCTTACGCGCATCCAATGAGAAGAATTTTACCGCACTGGATCTATTGTATCAAATGGAGAAACAATTGATAGGCAAGGAATTGGGCGATCACATATTCTTTGAAGGGCTTGACCGTGTCAAGAATCACCCAGGCGATACGCCCTTGTATTATATCAGCTTTGGAAGCTAGTCTTTTTATATCGAGAAACGGAAGCGGGTATCATCCAAAACGGAAGCTTTGATCTCGTTTATTACCCGTTGGCCATGGAATTCAGCGTATTGATTTAAATTTGGTAATTTTGCGCTGCTAATTAATTACCTTATTATATATTTAGGCGTTTTTTTGATGTCCGGAGAGAAACACAAATGTCGTTTAACAAGAGAAGAATGTATTTATACCTTATATTTTTGGTCGGTTTAGTACTATTTATTGTACTATTTAGCTTGATTTTCAGGAAGTATACTGCTGGATTTAAACCTGAAAATAATCAGATCAGTTATGAAGCTTCAGCTGATTTAGTGGGCGAAGAGATCAGAAAGATTTCGTCCCGTCCTTTCCTGTTTGGCATGGAAGATAATCTTGTCAGCGATGAAGATTTCTATTTTGATGATATAAACTTTTATGCTATCGATAATAAACAACAAAGAAAGGCGGTTTTCCCGCTGACGGATATAATCGAACTGAGTAAGACTTCGATAACAATCACCAATGATAGGGTCTGGCAAGTCGTTATTCAGAAGGCTGACGATCACAAGATAGTATTTAAATTTACCCATAACTATACCCTATGGAATAAAGATTTCTATAAATTTTATAAGAAAATAGAGGAAGTAAATCCTGCTGCGGTAAAATCAAAATGGAGTCTCTGGACAATGTAAGCAAGATCAGGTATCACGAAAACAAGGATGCGTTGAGAATTGTTATATCGGGTAAAAAGTCATGAATAAAGTATTATCAGCGATTCTGATCTCAGCAGCACTCATCGGACAGACCGCGTGTCAGTCCCCGTCAGACCAGGATAGAAATATGCGAGATAACTCAGCTGATCTGGAATCAGCAGAAAAAGCAGTCTCTTTTGACGATGGCCGTTTGGTAAAGCATATGGAAATAAAGTCAGGACATACTGATACTATTTTTATTTTCGTTCATCGAGCAGATTCTGTTCGGGTAAAAATCAAAACTCCCTCAGATACGGCTAATATTCGGATTAGCCAGCTATTTTCTCCAAATGGAACAGCCGACGGACCTTTTGGGAAAGAATTGACCCATCGTTTTATTGATAGCGGACAATACTATATTACTGTCAATGAAAATAGGATGGTTGGCAATCGGTATACAGGTCCCTACGAAGTGGAGATTATTCCAAATTGAGAACGGCCTTATCATTTTGATAAGGCCGTTTCTTTTTTATATCTTTTTAAATAAAATTATCTTTCTGTATATCAGGTTATTAACCTCTTTTTTGTTGTTTTGGAATATTGTTTGGTTCATCCCGTGTACAGTGAAACCTGTAGACATAAAAAACGATACAATGGATGTAAGAAAAAAAATGGATGAAGGACAGACAGTGGATTTTATTGCCGCTGTAATCCCTGAGTTGAATCTAAGATTAAGAAAATCCGAACTTAAAGGAGACTACAAAAATATTATAAAATTGATCTCACAGTTTGCAGAAGATGTCATTTATGCCAAGGATTGGCATCGTTTTGAATGGATTATGCAAGTCATGGCTTATGTGCATGATCGGGGAACCTCCGAACTTCAGTTTGTGATAAACGGATTACTTCCAAACACCTTCTCCAGAGTAAAAAAAGCATGCAACTCGATTGAATGGAATTACCTTGAAGCCCGCTTGCCACTTTCAATACAACGGCTTGTTTTGCCCGAAGGTACCTATGATAAAGAAAAAAACAAGCATGCTGAATATCGTCCCTATGAAAACAACTGATGTATTAATTCGGCAGACTATTCCGGCCGACTGTAAATATGCGGTTCGGATCTCCCAGGAAATGGAAGCTTCAGCGCGTGCGCGCGGTATCGGAATTGGACGAAGAAGTCCCGCGTCTATCGCTCATAAAATGTTGGAAGGAAATGCCGTTATCGCTTTGACCAAAGCTGGAGAATGGATTGGTTACATTTATCTGGAGGTGTATGGACATGCAAGTTTTGTTTCTCATTGTGGCTTGATTGTAGCTCCAGACTGGCGCAGACTTGGCATCGCAACCCAAATGAAGGAGTGTATATTTTGGTTAACACGGGAAAAGTATCCAGAGGCAAAGATATTTGGCATCACAACGACATTGGCGACTATGCGAATCAATTCAAAACTCGGGATGCGGCCGGTAACTTTCTCAGAAATAACACAGGATGCATCATTTTGGCGTAAATGTGAGCAATGTGTGAATTATCAGAATTTAAAAAATACAGGATTTAGAAACTGCTATTGTACGGCGATGATGTTTGAACCGGATATAGCATTAAACGCAAGTAAATGATGAATATAAAACAGGCTCAGGAAATAATTGTTTCGGTAATACCATCGGTTCAAACGGAAATCTTGCGACCCGAAAATGTTGGAAATCCACTTACAATAATCAGGATTCTTACCGCTTATATTGAAAAAATGATCGCACAGGCGTGCGAAGATGAGCTGGGAAAGGCGCTGCATCTGATGGAATATATGCACGAAAAAGGAGAGTGGAGGCTTCAAAATGCGGTGGAAAATATATTTGTTTTTTCATTGGACAGTATTTTGAATGCCTGTCCCGAATCGCGCCGAGGTCAAGTGACCGGCAAGATTCCTATCGGAATTTATACGGCCTATGTCAATCAGATATATAGATCAGGCAGCTAGGCCTGATCTATATGGTCCAAACAAGATAAGAGGATTATAATCACTTAGCAGCAAATGGGCCTAATCTATCAGCACAATTCTCCCATTTATAGATTTCCAATATGCCTGCTGCAATAATTTATCTATTGAATTATTGACAATTATATCAATTTGAGCGCCAGTCTTTGAAAAGCCAAAGGCTCTTGCGGCGGCACGTACAAGATCCTCCCGCAATAGACTGAGGTTGGTATCCATGATCTCGATGAGCGCAATCTCTATTTCTTGGGGAGCAATATCTTCTATTGCCCGTTTTTCCAGACTATTGTCTCTATAGTGGGTCAGGTCGGTAGCCAATTGCCCCTGATCCCAATAAAAACTTTGATGTGAAATTTCCTCCCTTATATCCGGTAACTTTTTTATAAGCTCACTTAGATATTGGGTAAGTTTTCCGGAGGATCTTGGGAGTTCCCATAGGCGTAGTACTTTGCGAAACAGATGATTTTGACCAATTGGAGATTCTGTACGGATGATTTTCAGGATCTGATTGCTCAATGTTGCGCGATGTGTTGCATCATAAATTGATTCCGCACTAGCTGTTGCCATTGAACTGACATTGGCACTTAGATAGGGTTTCATTTTACTTGAAACAATCGCATCATCGGATATCACTGAAATATTTGCCTTTGGTTGTGGTTGTGAGGCGTCAATGATGATAGGCTCTTGTATCTTCGCGTCATTCATGATACGTTGCATTACCACTTGGATGTCAGCCAGTATTTTTTCTCTGTTTTTTATCCAGTCTAAGGTCCAGATGCGATAAATATTCCATCCTAAGGATTGTAGAACCTCGGGAATAAGCAACTCTCTGTCATTTGTCGTTTTTGTATTGAAATAGTTTTTTCCATCGACCAAAATTCCCAAAATATACTGTTGCGTATGCATAGGATCAACAATACCAATATCAACACGGTAGCCAGAGGTTCCGATATTTGTTTTTGCTTTTATTCCATTTCGATCTAAATGGCCGGCAATAGACTGGATGAGCGTATGTTTTTCTTTATCTGGTGCAACAGTTTCCGTTGTTTGCAATATACCTCTTTCTGCAAAGTTCAAAAAGGCTTTCAGTCCTTGCACACCAGCCGAACTGGTACGGCTTAAATCGATCTGGTCCCCCTTTAGCGAAGAGAAGACACGCATTTGATATCGGGCCCGGGTGACTGCGACATTTAGTCTTCGCCAGCCACCCTCACGATTCAATGGACCGAAATTCATGGAAACTTTCCCTTCTTCATCTGGACCATAGCCAATTGAAAATAAAATGAAATCACGTTCGTCACCCTGAACATTCTCCAGGTTTTTAATGAAAATGGGTTCCTCTCCCTGCAGTGCGGTTTCCTCTAAAGTAGGGTGTTCGGAAAATAAAAGCTGTAGCAAATCTTCTATTAGATTCTGCTGTGTTTGACTAAATGTAACCACACCTAATGAACGATGGGGATGATGTTCCAAATGATGTTTTATGTATTGAATAACAGCTTCAGCTTCGTTCTGATTTGTTCTTGTTTTCCCTTTGTCATAATGGCCGTTTATAAATTGATAACTTACCTTCCTGTCCTGATCGTCATGAGAAGGAAATGTCAGCAATTTGTTTTCATAAAAGTTGGAGTTACTGAAGGAAATCAGACTTTCATGTTTACTGCGGTAATGCCGCAGCAGGTATTTGGACGGAATGGACAAGGCAAGGGTATCATCAAGGATACTCTCGAGATCCTCCAATTCCAGATTGTCTTCATCGACTTTGTTACTGGCAAAGAAACTAGTTGGCGGCATTTGTTTGGGATCCCCGACAATAATGGCCTGCTTTGCCCGTGCAAGAGCACTGATTGCCTCAGATGTCGGTAATTGTGAAGCCTCATCAAAAATAACAAGATCAAAATGATCGGTATTTACGTCGAAATATTGGGCGACCGAAATTGGACTCATCAACATACAGGGTTTTAACCGCGGAAGTAAAGTCGATATTTGGTCAAATAAACGGCGGATACTGACCCCACGCCCCCGGTTACGGATGGCTCGTTGCAAAATACCGATTTCTGAACTATGGACCGCTTCCTGGGAGAGACTCGGAATTTTGTTGCTTAGCTCCAAAATCAATTGATCCCGAACCAGTCGGGTAAATTCTTGATAAAGTGCCTTATACTGTACGATCTGAGCTTCATATACAGCTGCGTCAAAACCATTTAGAATAGTGGACTGATCCAACGATTTTATGAAGTAATTGAGATGCAATACACTTTCCATATCTCTGCTTAATTCATTTTTATCAATCTTGTTTGATTCAAGGAGGTCAATCAGCCAGGATAATCCAAGTTTTATTCCCTGATCTTTATAATAATTGTACCTGATCCAGTCTTCAAGGCTATCTAAATGTAGTTTTATCTGGTTTAATTCTTCGACGTCCGGAATATATGTTAAGAATGTCGAAATTTCCTGATGTTTATCCGCATACTGCAGTAGGGTGAGGATAGTGGCAGGGATCCTCAGCTTTAAGTCTACAGCCGTGAGGATGTTGGTGAGCCAGGATTGGAAATTTTCAAATTTGAGATATTGCGCCAGACGATTTAGTTCTTCCAGTTCATTCAGGTTCTGTAATAATGTGTTTAAGTCAAACTGGTTACCGACAAGATAATAGCTCGTCGCTTCGTTTATGGTATTAAACTGCGGCTCGCTTAAATTCTTCGTAAAGAGATCAAAGGAATTTTTTTGATTAAAGAATTGATCAACTTGTTGTTCGGAGTTGATTTTATTTGTGGCAAAGCCATTTAAAAAGTTTTTTACTTTGCGCTGTTTCAGCCACTTGAACAGAAACCAGGAATGCTTTGACTGATTCCAGACAGATTCAATAGGGTTACAGTCTGTGGTGAATATTCGGTTGCCAAAACCTGTGGTAAGCACTTCTTTTAATGCTTGCTTTTGGGTTTGCAATTCAATCCAGTGATCAAGTAAATTCTTTTGACGTGGGTCAAAATGCACATTCACGAGGGTCTGATGCGCTTGAAAATGAGCTGTTTTTTCGAGAAGTGAGCATAGAGAAGCTTTGTTTACGATCCAATTGTCCGACAGGTTCAGCTGCAGATCCGATTGGGCTTTGGTCACATGAATAGATGCCTGAACGTAATCGTCGATAGATTTTTCGATCTGATTTTTATGGGCAAAGTTCTGATCTTTCAACGGGATCAAACGCAACGGGTGCGTGTCAATAGCGGGCAAATTAGCTGTTAATTGTCCAAAGGGGATTGCCCAGTCCTGCCAGTCATTCCAGGTCTTTTTATCGATAACATCCAGTTGCAAAGGTAGCAGCCATGCTGTGTTGATTGCAATATGGTTGCTGTCTAGATAAGAGACAGAATCATACAGGCTCCATCCTACTGCGAAGGGCTGATGCAGGGCGTCTACGTAGCGACTTAATGCCGCTTTGCGCTGATCGATACGCTGGGCTTCTTCCTGAAAATCAATATGACTTTGATATTTGGGGGTTTCCAGGCTCTGCTCCAGTTGCCTTAGCACATCTGATTTTTTGGATTTATTGGAGTGTAACTCCAAACAAAAGGAGCCCAGTCCAATTTTTTCCAACCGGCGATGGACCACATCCAGTGCCGCCTTTTTAGCAGCCACAAAAAGTACCTTTTTGTCATTCGCCAAAGCATCTGCGATAATATTGGTAATGGTCTGGGATTTACCCGTACCGGGAGGTCCATGTAAAACAAAGCTTTTATTTGCGTTCGAGTGCCGGACAGCTTCCAATTGCGAATTATCGGTTGGTATCGGTAATGTTAACCGCGAAGATGGCATCAGTTCCAGATTTTCCGAATCGCCGCTGATATCCAGCATTTCTGAAAGCCTCCCGTCAATCAAGCTCTTTACAATCTTACTTTTTTCAATTTCTTCAGCATATCTGGATAAATCTTGCCATAAAATCAATTTGTTAAAAGAAAAGTTCCCTAAAACAACCTGTTCCAGGATATCCCAACCTTCCAGATTTAAAATAGACTTTCTTAAAATGGCGAGTACTTTCTGCACATCTACTCCCGATTCATCCATCGGTAGTGTCTCCAATGTACTGAGATTAAGTTTGAATTCCTGCTTGAGATATTCCAATAAGGTAATATTGATCATAGCCTCTTCCTCACGGCTTCGGAGTGTAAATTTCGTGTTAACGGATCGACGGGATAATTCTACCGGAATCAATAGGATAGGAGCGAGTCTGGCCTGCTGCTTGGTTTTGGGTTCAAACCATTTCAATAGACCGACACCCAGATACAATGTACTTTTCCCGTTTTCTTCTTCGGCTAATTTCGCATTACGGTACAAGTGTGTTAAAATGATATCCAGGTCATCCTGATGGTAATGGGTCAGCAGGCGGTTGTAGCGAAATGCGTCATCTGCGAGTTTAAATAATGGCTCGGAGAAGTGTAAAGGTGCTGAATATAGATTATAACGGCGTAAGAGCTGTTGATTGTTATTGGGGTGAATTGACAGTGATTTCCCATTCGAAAGGTGATCTTCCAGATGGTCTATTTTCAGATCCACGATCTGCAGCATGCTTTTGGTGAACCGTAGATTTAATAGATTATTTCTGAGGGAGAGATCGAGCAACTTCCTTTCCCATATTTTTTGTTTGGTTAGCTCTTTAGCGTCACTAAGAGCTAGGTCCAGCTTGTTGTCATCTAGCGTAAAATGATCGATAGCCTGTTGTTTAGGTAGGCTTGAAGAGTTCTTTATACCTGCATTGTCCAGCTCTTCTTTTCCCGTAAAAGGTAAGGGAAGAATACCATGTGAACGGGCATGTTTGATATCAAGAGATAAGATAAAATTGTTTGCATGCAAGAGCTGTGTTTCGGCGTTGTTCATTGCCTCGCGCATGGTATACGCATTTCCACGGCACAGATGAGTAGACTCAATTAAAGCAATATCATCAATCCCATGAGCGATCCGTTTTGAAATAGCGGCCTGATCATAGTTGATTACCGTCTCTAACCGTTGGTCACTGAGCCAGACACCAATAAATGCATGACCATGCGTAACAATAAGAATCGGATTCAGATCGATCGCTTCCAGGCAGGCCGCAAATAATAGAGAAATATCAATACAGTTTCCGAATTTGGTTTCATAAATCTGATCGACCAAACGAATCCGCTGACCTTCAGTTTCGAAGCTCGGGGGCATGGCACTGTAGGTAATATTGATATTTAAAATTGCTTGGTATATCGCCGTTACTTCCTGTAGGACACGCTCCTTGTTATTGGATTGATAGCCCAAAAAGGCCGGCTTTAATCTATTTTTTTCAAGAATCTTGACCGCCTCTGCTTTAATTGTATAAATTATATGGTGATTGGGTAACACATAGGACGCTAACAACTCCGGATATTTACTTAATCCGCCAAAATAATCCATGGGTAACACCTTTACGGCAAACTTTTGCTGATGTAATATTTCATTTTTAGAAGAGATAGTACAAGTAATGGTGTCCATATCTTTCTCCACGAGATTCCGGATATATGGAATATTGTAGTCGAAAGCTAAATTTTCCAGCGTTACTGGAATTCCCTCCGAAAATTTATCCATATAAAATGCATAAGGGCTGAACAGCCCTATTTCAGAAGTCATCTCAATTTTAATGTGCTCGATATCTCTCGTGACCGCAGTGATTTTAATTTTTTCCACCAGGGACAGGCTATGGAAACAGAAGCTATAATTAAAGTGGGAAGCCTTCTCTATTGCAACTTGAAAACACGCATTAGTTTCGATCATTTTAAAAAAATATATTACTTTAAAGATATTGAAAATTTATTTACTCCCAATTGCTTTATGCACGAATTCGAAATGTTGTTTTAAATGTAATTTTTGGCAAAAAAGATAAAAGGAGCATGCCCCTGCAACTTTTGGTGCGTCATCTCTACCCACAAATTCATCGGTTGAGATACAGGCAATCTTCGAGATTGATTAAGCAGAAGCGCTATGTAGGCATTCTTGTCAGTCAAAAAGGTTCAAAAGGAGATATTGTTCTTTGTAAGATAAATAAAAAATGCCAATGTGATAAACATTGGCATTACCTTTACGTCCTATAAAGTTTCAGGGATGTTATTCAACTTCACCTTTATATTTGACTGTACCATCGACATATAAATCTGATTTTTTTGCATCATATTTGTAAATATCCTTTTGGTACAGGTTGTCTTCCGTTTTATCCAAAATAATGGTTGTTTTATTGTCATCTGGCAAAAATAGCTCCATTTTCGATTTATCATCGTTTACGACAACAAAAGCACTGATGACAGCATCCCCCTCTTTGGTATCAACAGGATTTAGTCGCATTCCGACATTGAACACCTGAATACATCCCTGCTTAACCTCACTCCAGGTTTGACCTGCACCTACAAGACACCCATGTTCATCTTTATCTCCGCCAATAGATGGCGTTTCTTCTTTGGCCTTCTCTTCTGTGTTCTCAGTAGATTTTGATTGCTGTGTATTGTTACATCCGGCAAATAGGATCACACTCAGTGCTAGAATCGCTATTTTTTTCATTTGAATCGGTTTTTCTATGTGTTCTGATTCTGCTGTGCAATAAATATACCATATTTTTCAAATTGTACTTTTTATCTAAAAAAATTAAACGTTGCATAAATATTGTCATAGGGCAAGTTAATTTAGTACGCTGTTTATTAATATTGTCTTTCAATTGATAGGTTGCTATTCACTTGCGACGATCAGATCTGCTGGACGCAGCAGACGATCGGAATATTAAATAGGAAAGACAATGATCAATAGATAGAATGTATTTAACCTAAAAATATAAAATATGGAAGCTGCAGACTCAAACAGAAATACCCTAGTCTCGGTTGTTTTGGTGGAAAGGCCGATTGAAGATGTCTGGGAACATTGGACCGGTGCCGGATCCATAAAACAGTGGAACATTCCATTTGATGATTGGCATTGTCCAGTAGTGACAAACGATTTCAGGGAAGGAGGGCATTTTAATTTTCGAATGGAGCGAATGGAAGACGGAGAGGGCTTTGACTATCGCGGCGTGTATGACCGAATTATCCCATTCGAATATATTGAAAGTACCAGTGCAGGGAGAAACTGCATTGTCGAATTTCAGGCAATAGATAACAATACAATTCTAAGGGAAACATTTGAACCGGATACAAAAACTCCTTTAGACCTTCAACAAAAATTCACAGACTCTGTTCTGGTCAAATTTAAGAAATTTATGGAAAGCAGATAAATTTTCCTCCTAAATAAGCCAAACTAATTAATATTGAATTATGGATATATTGAGCAATCATTCAGGCTATTCTCCAGCCAATGGAATAAAACTATATTATGAGATCTATGGAACAGGAAAACCGCTGATACTTATTCACGGTGGCGGTTCTTCTGGTTTTTTTGATTTTGAGG
The DNA here is from genome assembly GCF_011064245.1 of Sphingobacterium sp. DR205. Lineage (NCBI taxonomy): Bacteria > Pseudomonadati > Bacteroidota > Sphingobacteriia > Sphingobacteriales > Sphingobacteriaceae > Sphingobacterium > Sphingobacterium sp. DR205. The sequence continues at coordinate 2,506,164 of NZ_CP049333.1, forward strand.
AAACCGTGAAACGGCTACAGAATCAGTACCAATTGATTCTGTTGGATATGCAGAATCACGGAAAATCGGCACATAGAAGAGTTCCCGAAACATTTGAGCAGGATGCAAAGGACATTGTAGCAGTATTGGATCATCTCGCCATAGCTAAAGCTTCATTTTTTGGTTTCAGTAATGGTGCGACCACTATTTTGAAACTCGCTTCTCTTTTTCCAGATCGGGTAGACCGATTGATCGCAGCTTCCGGTAATACAAAAAGGGCGGGTTTGTTAGATGGTTTTTTTGAGGGGATGTCGGCTTCAACGATCGAGGTGATGCCGCCATCGCTGAAAGAAAACTTTTTGAAATTAAATCCGGATCCCGAAGATTTTAGAAATATGTATGAAAAAGACAGCCAACGAATGATAAATTTTCGCGATTTTGAAGCCGGAGCTTTAGAAAATATATCATGTCCGGTATTTCTGATCGGAGGGGATCAGGATGTGGTGAAGGGAGAGCATTTAGCTGAAATGCAAAAACAGATCCCAGATGCCCGTCTCATGATCTTACCCGCCAACCATGGAAACTATATGATGAAAGATTTCAACGGTCAGACTGATGAAGGATTAATTGATTTTACCATTTTTCAGGTTCGAAAATTCCTGGAGGCCTAATAGCACTCTTTTGTGGCGGTGATGTATACATTAACGATCCGATTTTAGGACAGGTGATTGCTACACTTAATGGCGCATACTTCGTTCCAGACTTCGTATACGTTGTTTATTTTTTCCATCTACACGTGAAGCAACCGCCCAAATAGCAGCTGGTAACCAGCCCAAAATAGTGAGCTGAAGGATTAAACAGATAATTCCACTGAAAATTTTTCCTCTTAAAAAGAAGGATAACCAAGGTAGTAACACTGCGATCAAGATCATAACAATTGATTTATAAAAGAGTAATATCTTATGTTAAAATAATCTACGTTTATCTGGCTATAGATAGCTTAGATGTTCAAAGCAAAAATCGACAATAATAAGAAAGAAAGCAAATAAGAATGGTGAAAAATTGCTGCTACTTGCTTCAATATGAATGCTGTTACCAACATCGCCACTGTCGGCGTACTGAATCATTATTTGGCAAATTGATAAAAATGTTAAGAAATCTTAAAGTTTTCTGTTTCCAATCTTCTTTTGAAAATTTAGTTGAGGAGTGGCACCAATGTTGATGTTCCCCTGTCGAATATTTTTAGATGCAGTTTACAATCGAATAAATGACGGAACAAATGAAAGATAGCAAAAACATAATTGAGATTTTGGACAATAAATATAAGGCTTATTTAGAAGATGAAGGAAAATGGCTCAATGAAGGGTTCAGAAATATTTTTACCGAAGGTGAAGCCAACAGAGAAAATCTAAAAACACCAGTTTACCTGATGTTGCCCGAAGAAATTAGGGAATATGTGGATCAATTGTTATTAGATCATTTAAGTTAACAGGGAGGAGGCTAATTTACAGCAGGTTTTTCTAAATATTTAAGGTATCCTTCTTCCTTTCGGGGTTTGACGGGATTCCTTATTCCGAATCTTTTAATAGTTTGATAAATCTGCTGTTTTTCTTTTCTGCTCAGTACATTCAGCATAGTCAGCATCTCTTTGCCTTGCGTGGTTTCTAGTTCGAGTCTCGTTCCCGTCCAGATACTCGCTGTTATCCGGATATTGACAATTTGCACAAATGGAACAAAAACCAATAAATCCAAGTCCGTTATAGCCTTTTTTAATACCGGGCTACCACACATTCGCTTGAAATAAAAACCATGTATATCTGTTTTCGCTCGAATGGTCCTCTTCTTGTTTTTCAAAACCCAAAAACCGGTAAGAATACAGATAAGTTTCAATGGAATCGCTACCATGGAATATAACAAAGAGGAAATATCGATGCCTAATGGTGCTAGACCAATGAACACTAAAATAACGGCGATAGTGGCACTTTTCCTTTTTGGTCGATAATAAATCTTTTCAGACTGAACCTCATTAACCATAAGCTCTTTATCATTTTTGATAAATATAAAGGTGTAAAGTACTCCATGTATGCTGCTTTTACAATTCGTCCGAAAAGATTTTATATATGATCATACATCAAATTGTGTTAAACTGATTGCTGATCACGTCATTATGAACAAATGAAATTTTATCCGTCGATTGAAGAATGCAACACGACTGAACTCCTCCCGTCTTCGTTTAATGACTTTAATCAGCGATGGTAACATACTGGACTGTCTGACATCTCAAATCTGGAGGATGAGGCGAATTTCTTTTACGAGTATTTTTGCCCGTATAAATCAAAATATTTACTAAAATGAATTATCAAATTAAAAAAGCTAGCCTCGAAGACCTGGAACAGACTGCAGAACTGTTTAACCTCTACCGGATTTTTTATCGCCAGGAATCGGATCTGGAAAAAGGGAAGGTCTTTTTAAAAGAACGGTTTCTGAATAGCGAATCGGATATTTTTCTAGCGATGGTGGACGGTAAAGCGGTAGGATTTGTACAATTATATAAACTGTTTCATTACACCAAATTGGAAATGCAATGGCTGCTGAGCGACCTGTTTGTTCATCAGGACTATCGTGGTAAAGGACTCTCTGTCGCACTGATAGACCGAAGTAAACAATGGTGTACGGAAACCGGTGCCTGTGGTTTGATGCTAGAAACGGAAAAAACAAACGATATCGGCAATACGCTATATCCACGTTGCGGATTTGAATACGACGGAGCCCACAACTATTATCATTGGTGGAGTAAGAAGTAAACTATATTTTGTCTAGTCCTTAGAATCATCTGATTATCTGGACTAGACCTTCTTTATGAATTTACAATTAAGCTAGTATTTGATGCCGGTGATGATTGAGGTGGGTTACATAATCTGCCATCAAAAACGCCAATGTTAGATCATTACATTTTCGTGCTGTCAGATCTCTCGCAATCAGCGTCCTGAATAGAAATAAAAGCTGCTTGTTGAGCGATAACCATAAGTCTGTGAGTTGTTTAGTCTCTGACTGCTGATAATTTGCGTTTTCGCAAAAGTCATCCTGTGCATAAAAAATCTGCGGGTTTTCTTCAGATTGTGCTCTTATAAACCGGAGATAGTTTGTCATGGCGCTATCGATCAAGTGTCCTAAAATTTCCTTCTTGCTCCATTTTCCCGGAACTGACTTTTCATTAAATGCGACTGTATTAATGGCCGAAAGTTCGGCTGGAAAAGTATCAATGAGAACTTCAAATTCATGTATAAAATCGTTCATTTTTATTGAATATTAATATAATGCTAGTTTTATGTTATGTGATTACATGGCTTGTCACTTTTTCAAAAAAAATAATATTTTGTTTGAAATTTGATAAAAAAATTACCGCAAGTTGTATTTAGAGATAAGCTGTTATCGCTAATTTATAAATAAAAATTTACGAACAGAAATCAATTTGTTCTTACTTCCATTTCATGGTTTGGATTAATCGCATCCCTTTCTTCGGATAACGATCAATTTTTAAAACCAGTTTGCACGGATTGTAAATAATATTGTCAACCTAACGCTGTACTCCTTATATTTGACTATCTTTTGCCGCTGGTTTAAGATTGAAAATGAAAAGATAATTTGAGCAATTTTCCCCATGAAGCTATTTAGTTCTATACATAAAAGTCTCCTTTTTTCACTGCTTTTATTGACGTTGTTATATTCTTGTCAATCTCAGGATCCGGATGTTGTATTCTTGGATAAGTTGGATAAGTCGTTCGATGTTTCAAAGTTTTATGCGCCGAAAATAAAAAAAACGGAGTCTATATTAGCTTCTGATGTGAATAACATGGACAAGAAAGCATTAAAGGAGGTTTTTGAAACCGCCATGTTCAAAAAAGATACCATGGCAATTTTTGATAGCGAAGGAAGTTTGCCGACGCCATTTTATGTGGAGTCTACCTCGGGCTGGGGCACGAGGAAATTAAAACCGAAGAAATATTATGGCTATCGCTATACAACGGTGTCCTACAACGAAGAGAAGGATACCTTGGCCATGCTGAATGGTGTCGCTTTTCCCTCGCTGGCTATGGGGGAAAATAACGGTGGTAAATTCGCTTATTTATCGGCGAGCAAAACCTCAAAAAATATGGCCGATTTCCAAAATCTTCAGAATTTTCTACAAAAATCATACACGCCTCTCAACCTATCAAAAGAAGCCGGGTTTGGGGTAAAAGGCTGGGAAAGTCCGGATTTCTATTATTTTTTAACTAAAAAAGATAGAACGGAAGAACAGATCTTCTCTTTTGGTGAATCCGAAGATGAAGGTCCGACTACAACTGCCATTTCTGATATACTTTTGGAAATTTTTAGTAAAGAATATATTCAGGATATGCGGAAAGAACAGGTTTATTTGAAGGATTATATTCCTGTTGTTAAATGATAAACGATTCGTTTGAACGGCAGCGATAAAACGTTTTTTCAAATTTGTTTATATTTACGTCTTTGCTTTAGGAAATCAATCAAACTATTCTTATTATTTCTATGCCTAATACAGCAGTTTCTACATCCGCGTATGCCGATACCAAACCACATTATACTGTGCTCGACGGCCTGCGTGGTGTTGCAGCTATCACAGTCGTATGCTTCCATATTTTTGAAGCCTTTGCAACCAGCCACCTGGATCAACGTATTAACCACGGTTATTTAGCAGTCGATTTTTTCTTTATGCTCTCTGGATTTGTTGTCGGTTATGCTTATGATGACCGTTGGAGAACGATGACGACAATGGATTTTATCAAACGCCGGATTATAAGGCTTCATCCCATGGTTGTTATGGGGGCGATCATTGGCGCTTTGATGTTTTATTCTCAGGGCTGTTCGGTGTGGGATGTATCCAAGGTGACTGTTTCGGCTTTATTGCTGGCTACGGTATTGAACGCACTGTTGATCCCTGCTCTGCCTGGACATGAAGTAAGAGGCCTAGGGGAGATGTTTCCACTTAACGGCCCGAGCTGGTCTTTATTTTTTGAATATATTGGTAATGTTCTTTATGTTTTGGTCATCCGTAAATTTTCAACAAAAGCACTTGGCGGGCTCGTCGTCGTTACAGCATGTGGATTGGCTGTTTTTGCTATCTGGGGCCCATTGGGTGATATCTGTGCAGGGTTTTCGCTGACAGGAATGGAGTTCACAGCCGGATCATTACGTCTTTTATTTTCTTTTACCGCAGGTTTATTTCTATCTCGAGTATTTAAACCTGTTCGGATAAAAGGGGCATTTTGGATCTGTAGTATTATCCTTGTTTCACTTTTGGCGATTCCGCGTATCGGGGGAGCTGAAAACCTCTGGATGAATGGACTCTATGATACGTTGTGCTGTGTGCTGATTTTTCCACTGCTAGTTGTTCTGGGGGCTTCCGGAAAGGGAGGCAGTTTTACAAACAAACTGTCTAAATTCCTGGGAGACATCTCTTACCCTTTGTATATGGTGCACTATCCCTTTATCTATTTGTATTACGCTTGGGTAAAAAATGAAAACCTCAGCTTTGAAGAATCATTGCCCGGTGCAGCAGCGGTTGTAATCGGTAGCATTGTGCTCGCTTATATTTGTTTAAAACTATACGATGTCCCTGTGCGAAAATATCTGACCCAGCGATTTTTTAAATCGAAGGAAAATCATTCGAATTAAACGCAAGATAGACCAATAGACAATTTCGTGTCAACTGGCCTATTTTCTTTTTAAACGATTATTTTTGAAATGCTCCAATGGAAATGCGATTTGACTCAAATCTTGCCTGTCCACTCAAATCCAATTCACCATGGATTGCTTGACCAATAAATTTCCCTTTGGCGAGGGCAGGAGATGAGTCCCGTAATCCAAAATCTGCTTGTGTCGTTGATATAAACCCCGGGTCCTGTCCAAAGATCGTATGTGTATCGCCAATAAGGGTTGATTTCCAGGTGTGTTGATCCCGGATGACTTTCCCATTCCATATCCACTGACCTTCTCCGGTACTGAAGTATAAATTGTAGTCAATCGCATTGGATTTACCCGTATTGGTATATTTATGAATAAATACACTATTAGGCTGTGCTACAATAATATTATTCTGGATGATGTTTTCTGTACAGCTCTCAACAAGTCGTATTTCACCTTCAATTTCATCAAAATACCCTTTGTCGATATTGTTGTGAAATAAGGTATTATTCACAACATAACACTTCAGCGTACCACCACCGGTGTAATTTAGGTAACCGCCTAAGCTTATCCCCGCGAGTGAATTGTGATAAACTTCGTTATTTCTTACGATACAGTCACGTGTCGGAAAATGATCAGTTTCACTGACTAGCCCGATTCCCCGTCCACAGCGATAGACACTGTTTCTTTCAACAATGATATCCCGGGCGCCATCGATGTAAATCCCAATGGCCCCGTTATGCTGGGCAAATGCGGGGATAGGACCAGTTCTACCGTCAATATCGTAAACTTCGTTTTGGCTGATCAGTCCATTACGTACATAGTTCAGGCTTGCTGTCGCATTGGCGGCATATCCTCCGGCTGCAACAATACCAATATTTTCGCCATTGTATACCTTATTTCGTCTGATAATAAAGCCATCGACATATCCATTGATTGTCAGATTTTCGGAATAACCGGTATTGCAGTCATGGATCGTATTATCCTCCACAATAATATCCTGTAAGGCCTCGGCGGTATTGCCAATGACCAGAATACCATGCCCACTTCTGCCATCCTGTGGGCTGGCATTGTTTTCGATATGATGGACTCTATTATTTCGCACAGTGATGTTTTTAGAGCCTTGATCAATAATAATCCCATTCACATCATTGCCTTTGGCCTGTGTTTTAAAATTTCGGATTTCAAAACCCTCAAACTGAATAAATCGGGCATTTCTGATCGTTACTAATGCTTCTGTGCCGAAGATGGATAGTCCCTCGCCATCAATGGCCACCGCTTCATTGGGATAGGGCTTTATCGTAATGAGTTTTGCTGAACTTCCCGATTTTGAAATCATTACTTTCTCATGGTAGGCACCCTCGCGAACAAAAATAGTGTCGCCTGGTGATATTGCCTCCAAAGCGCGGGCAATCGTACGAAAGGGCTTGCTCTCCGTACCCTTGTTTAGGTCATTGCCCCTAACCGAGACGTACCTGCTTTTTTGAAGAGCTGCGTCGGTCTGTGTATGATCGAGATGATCAGCATGACCACATGCTGCAAACAATAGCATACCCTGCAGCAGTACATAGCTCAAGGAAAATAGACGCTTAAAAATCATATAAAGTCATTTGAAATGTAAAGAAGCTGTCGAAGGCATAAAAGCGAAGCTTCTGAGAACGCATGAATTGAAAAGATGTCGTCGGGGATGCAACCCACCGCTTAGAAAAAGCAGGTGTCCGATCGCTTTACGTCGGACACCCACTCATTTATTCCGAGATAATCTTTCGGACACTATTATTTTTCTTGTCAATGACATAGACCGTACCATTTTTGTCTACAGCAACACCTTCAGGCACATTAAACGAAGCGGCTTCGCCAACGGCATTTGTAAAACCAGCGATATTGGATCCTGCAAATGTACTTACCTGGAATGTCTTGCCATCCACCAAGCGGATGCTCTGATCCGGAGATCCACTATCGGCACCGGCGGTACCATTTCCAGCTACATATACATTGCCTTGGTTGTCAGCTGCAATACCCCAGGGGAGGGCAAATTCGGCCTCTGTATTGAGTCCATTTTTGTAACCATATTTACCAGAACCGGCACTCATGGTATGCTTCCATGTTTTGGGATCGTATTTTCTGATTTGATTGTCGCCATGGATACAGATGTATAGACTGCCATCCGGTCCGCAGGCCATTCCTGCTGGAAAATTCAATCCATCGATGACTGTCGTTACTGCTGTACCATCTGTATTTAACTGATAAATAGGAGCCGGGGAGGTAACAGAATTATAGTATAGCTTTTTTGAGGTTCGGTCATAAGTAATGAACCAAGGCTCTCTCGCGGCCCAGGCGACAAGCTTTGCTGTACCATCGGGTGTTATCTTACGGATATCCCAGTTTCCGGGATCGACACAATACAGATTACCCTGTTCATCAATGGTCAATCCATAGGGAAGGCTAAACCGTGCTTCACCTCCTTTCCCTTCTGCAAAACCGGCATTACTTGGGGATCCTGCTAACGTACTGACGTTTCCGGCGGGATCAATTTTACGGATACAGTGGTTACCGGGGTCAGTGACATAGACATTTAACGCATCATCTACAGCGATACCGCCATTGCGGTACCAAGGTTCACCACCAAAATTAAACTTTGCATCAGTACCTTTTCCGTTAAAGAATCCTGCAGTTCCGTTGCCGGCCAAGGTACTGACTGTTCTTTTATAGATATAGTTGTAACTATCTTTTGACGTTCCCGTTTTTCCGCCAATAGAGACTTCAATAACTCCACTGCCAGCCCTTTTAGGGACTATGGCCATAATCTGCGTGCCATTTGATGCTATAATCTTTAACGGGATGCCATTGAGCTTAACGGAAATCGCCGTGGTGTCCGTTGTAAAGTTCTCCCCATTGATCAGAACTTCTGTTCCATAGATACCTTGCTTTGGAAGGAAATCCGTGACAACAATTGCCGCATTGGGATCATGTGCTGCACCCATATTATCTTTCTTACATGAACATATTCCCACCAATAGCACTAAGGAGAGGAGGGGAAAGAATAAATACTTTTTATATATTAATTTCATCTGTCAATAATTTTTTTTCCATCCGCCAGATGGAGCTTATCCTATTTTAAAATTTACATGTACCTGTGGGATAAAAATGAAATTTTAAATAGGAAGGTTCATAAATAGTAAAAGTTAAAATTCAACCCCAATTACCAGCCAGGATTTTGAACAAGGGCTGTATTCTTGTCCAGATCATCTTGGAAAATTGGAAATAGATACATTTTGTCATCCCAGAATCTGTTTTGTAATAAGTTTCTTTTATAAAAGTCCTGATAAAAAAATCCTTGATTGTTATCGTTTGAAGCGATATTCAACCGGTATATTGCGCGAGCGGCTGGGTTTCCCATCATCAGTCGACGAATGAGCGTGAAATAACGGTCGCCCTCAAAAGCCAGCTCAATTTGCCGCTCTCGAAGAATCCATTTACGTTGTTCATCTTTATTGCCCACCACCTGTGGATAGACAGTTTCCAATTTAGGCAAACCGGCCCGTTGACGGACAAGGTTTAGATAGGATAGAATATCAGGATGGCTCGGATTAACTTCATTGAGCGATTCGGCATAATTTAAATAGATTTCGGCCAATCTGATATGGATATACGGACGATATACGGCTCGATCCTGGCGAATATTACTGGCTGGACTGACATTTTTTTGTGCAAGGTATCCTGTTTTATCGGCACTATTTGAATTTTGGACCAATCCAGCTTTTCCTGAATAATAAAACTCGGCCCTTCCGCGTCCATCCTTGTTGGCATCTGACGAAAAGAAGTTGCGGTCATCGGCTGTCGGTGCGGGTAGGATAGGCTTACCATTATAGAGGATATTGACGTAAAATCGCGCTTCCCGGTTTACATACATATTTGAATTGCCAGCGATGTAACCTCTATTGACGCCATCGCGGCTCTTGCCCCAGTCGGCTGGATCATCCGTTGCTACAAAACCATCCTCCCGATAACCAGAGCTGGGATCGTCAATAGTCTTGCCATTACGCATCAGGTGGGCATCTACCACATTTTGTGTGGCATTCATCATCGCAATTCCACCGGGTTCAGGTGCACTTCGTTTCTCATGTCCCCATTGCCAGGTGTCCGCTTTGTGCGTGGAAAAAATAATCTCATTATTCCAGTTTGTTAAAAAGAGGTTACGGAAAGACAGGTAAGGATCGAATTTTGAATCTCCTTCATCCAGATTGGTAAAGAGCTTATAGGCATTTAAGTCAATAACAGCTTTTGCGGCATCAGCGGCCAATTGCCATTTATTGGCATCGTTCTGCAGTGGGGCAAGTGCCTTACCATCCTTGTTTTTGAAATTTGCAAATCGTGGATTTCCATTCCATAAGGGACTTGCAGCCCATAGCGCCACCTGTGATTTTATGGCCAAACAGGTTCCTTTGCTTGGACGACCATAATTGGAGGAGGCGGACCATACCACAGGAAGGTCTGCTGCAGCAAGATCCATCATGCTATTGATGTAATCGACACATTCCTGAAATGAATTGCGGGGATATTTGTTGAAATCTTCGTTCAAACCCAATGTCCCTTTCAACAATACCGCTGGGCCATATTGACGTAGCAATTTCCAATAGTACCAGCCCCGCAAAAACCTTGCTTCGGCTTTGTATTGTACTTTAAGTTCTGTGCTCAATGCACCTTCGGGAACCTTGTCGATGTTTTCCTCAAAAACAAATGATTGCCGAATAGCGGCGTATGCATTATTCCAATAATGCTGCCAGTACATGCTTTGTGGATTCCAGTTCCCGACAGCCATTTGCCGAACATTCACAACGGGTATGTTACATGAACTTTCATCGCTGGCACCAAGGGTAGTAAAATCGTCTACAGGTGTTTCGATATAACTATAGATCTGGTTTAAGTAAGATTCTGCATTTGCCCTGGTCTCCCAGACCATGTCTGAAGTGAGGAGGTTATCCGGTTTCTTGTCCAAATAAGTACAGCTTTGCATATTTTGGCATAAGGCCAGTGCCAGTAGGCCTGATACGATATATTTTGGTGTTATCTGTTTCATAGTTGTGGTATATAGTTAGATTAAAACTGTGCCCGAACGCCGAAGGTAATCATGCGATTTAATGGATATTTGGCACCGTTGCTTCCCAATTCGGGATCCCAGAGCTTGAATTTGCTAAACGTCAGGAGGTTTTGGCCTGATGAATACACATACATAGAGGTGAAACCAAGTTTGTCTAAGCCTTTTGCTTTAATAGTATAGCCCACAGAGGCCTGTTTCATACGGATATAAGATCCATCTTTTAACCAATGTGTACTGTTAATATAATTGTTGTCACTTCCACTGGCCATGGTTAGGCGTGGGTAGTAAGCGTCCTGACGTGGATTTTCTGCGGTCCAACGGTCTTCAACAATGGACATGGTATTGTTGGGATAGATTCCCAAACCCGAAAAAGGGAGCACACCAACACCATTGACCCCCATGCCTTTTCCAGGGATTTCACTGCCATTGGCCATAATACCTACGTCCGCGACCCCTTGGAAGAATACCGAAAGGTCAAAGTTTTTATAGGATGCAGAAAAACCAGCACCATATAACCAAGAAGGAAACCAGGATTTTCCAAGGTAGGTTCGGTCATAAGCATCAATGATATTATCATCCTCAGCATTTAAGTTTTTGTAACGGATATCCCCTGGAGATACCGGGTTAAACTTCTGTTGCGGGGCAGACTCGACCTCTTCTTTGCTCGTAAAGTAACCCATGGCAATATGTCCCTGGTATTCACCAAAGCGTGTTCCGGTCATTGATTGATAACCATACCGCCTGACCGGCTCATCGGCGAAGACAATTTTGTTGCGGCTATAGGTGACATTACCAAAAAGGCGGAAGCCAACTTCCCCAAATTTGTCGTTATACTCAACACTGGCGTCCATGCCTTTATTGTCCATCTCACCTTTATTGGCGTATACGGCTAAGTTACTATAACCGGCGATAGAAGAAAGGGATTTTCGTTCAATCAAAATATTCTTACGACGTTCGGCGAAACCGTCAAAGATCAGATTGAGCTTGTTCCACAGGCCAATTTCAAGACCGATCCCGGTTTTATAGGATTTTTCCCAGGTCAGGTTTTCTACACCCATTACATTTTCTGTCTTTCCGCCGGCCCAAGTTCCATTAAGACCAAAGCCTGTAAAACCACCACCGCCGATCTGCGTTAAGTAGGGAAAACGGCCGCCAGCTCCAATATTGTCGTTTCCAACAATACCATAAGATCCTCGAAGCTTTAATAAGCTAAATGTCTTTTTCAACGGCTCAAAAAACTCTTCATTGGAAATCACCCAGCCAGCCGAAGCGGAAGGAAATAGGCCAAACTTCTGGCCCTTCTCGAAATTTTCAGATCCTGTATAACCAGCGTTTACTTCAACAAGGTATTTATCACGGAATCCGTAGTTAATCCGTCCAGCCAAACTTTGGTTACGATAGGGAATAGAGCCAATAACGCTGCCTGATAGACTGACCAGACGGTTACGCATATTATAGAGGAACATCCCGCCGATTTTGTGATCATTGAAAGTACGATCATAATTTAAATTACCTTCGAGGTACATGACGCGTTGACCGGAAGATTCCTGGCTATAATCCAAAAATTGTTGACCGACTCTAGTTTGGTTAAAAATAAAGTCCCCTTCAGGGGTTCTTCCTGTTGCCTGCCATAAATCATTTTTTCCTGAGCGACGGTTGTTGAATTCGCCATAACTATCAAAGGAAAACCGGGCATAAGCAGACAATCCCTCAGTAATGTCGTCTAATTTTTGATTAATGGTCAGTACCGACTGCACAATGGGTTTAAATTCGCTGGAATAACCATTGTTTTGTACTTCATTTAATGGGTTTGCGCCACCACCGCTAAGTGGTCCGGCCCATTTACCGTCCGGATATTGAATTGGGTATGCGACGGGTGTCGTCGCATAAGCCAAATACCATAGATCACCGGCAGCAATACCGGGATAGCGGGAGTTGACCAACATCCCTGTTAAGTTGAGCTGAACGGAAGTATTTTTTGATAAATTGACATCTACATTACTCCTGAAATCATATCGTTTGAAATCGAGATTAGGGTTGTAATTGTTTAAGTTGCTTACCTTATAAGGGCCTTTTTGATTATAATACGATCCCGAAATATAGTATTTCACCGATTCGCCACCGCCGGTAACATTGATGTTGGCATTGGTCAGCATGGAATTCTTTTTATACACTTCATCAATCCAGTTCACATTGGGATACATATAGGGATCTAGTCCACTTTTTGTTTTTTGGATCAATTCATCTGAATAGGTTGGGGTCAAGCCCATATTTGTTCTTGCTTCATTCTGCAGCTCCATATATTTTATGCCATCCAGCATTTGCGGTGTTTTTGTAAAACTGGAAAAGCCATTCTCTGCCTTAAAGGAAATCTTTGGTTTGCCAGCGACACCTCTCTTGGTGGTGATAATCAAAACACCGTTGGCACCCTTAGCACCATACATTGCCGTGGATGAGGCATCTTTTAATAAGGAAATACTGGAGATGTCTTCCGGGTCAATATTATTGAAAGATCCACCGAAACCACTATTGACATCATCACGTTGTACACCATCAATGATAATTAAAGGTGACGAATTACCAGCGTAAGTCCCGATTCCACGAATTGTGAAGGTCGAATTGTCATAACCGGGTTCGCCACTCGATTGTACCGAGATAATACCTGCTACCTTACCTGCTAAAGCATTCGATAAATTGGGAACCGGTGTACGCATATCGGCCATATTTACCGAACTTACGGCACCCGTAACATTGATTTTTTTCTGTGTACCATAACCTACAACAACAACATCATCCAGATTATTATTGGCCAATGCCAAGGTTATATTTAAATGGTCCTTGTTATCTGCTGGTCGTTCAATAGGTTCATAGCCTACGTATGTAAATGTCAAGATCACCTGGCCGGATCCGGATGGTGGGGCGATGGTAAAATCTCCCTTGCCGTCGGTTGTCGTTGTGATCTGGGTATTTTTTATACGTACGGTAACACCGGCTAATGGGTTTCCCTGTTGATCTTTGACCGAGCCATTGATGGCTTTTTGATTTTCGGTAATCTCTGCGGTACGAGCTACTCCCGTCGATTCTTTTGGACGTATTATTAAGGTCTTTTTGATGACTTCAAACTCAAGTGCCTGATTTCGAAACAAGGCTGTCAGCGCTTCATTTAACGTGGCATTCTCCAGATTGAGGGTGACAGGGCTTGCTTTCTTGATCAGCTTTGAATCATAAAGCAGGTCAAGCTGCGCCTGTTTGCTGATTTCTGCAAGAACAAGGTCGACCTTACTATTTTTAAAATGTAGGTTCATTTTTTGGCTATAAACCGGAGTTTTAGCCTGAACAACGCCAAAAAATGCGAGCATTAGGTAGAACTTCATAATCAATAGGGTCTTAATTAAGAACATGTACTGTTCTTTTCCCAGTATTATTTTCATAATTTTGTTTAGAATTAAAAGGTTAATTAATTTTTGACAGAAAATTTTTAAACTCTATTCGTAGCCGGGATGTGACAGCATCCCGGCTTAAGTTTTCGATTTATCTTTTTGTGACGTAGATCCTCCTTTCCACAACTTTAAATTTGATTGATTTTGTTAATTCGAGAAGTGACAAGATCTCTTCGATATTTTCTCTTCGGGAGACTTTCATCTTAAGGTTTACATCATCCCAGTCATTTCCCTGAAATATAACTTCGGCATCATACCATTGCGCAACATCCGCCATAATGGTTTTGATATTTTCATCTTTGTAAATAAAATAGTTGTTCTTCCAGGCGATTTCGGATTCCGCGTCAAATTGATCTATTTGAACACCTGAGGTAGATATCTTCGCACGTTCACCGGGTTTGAGCATGGTCTGGCCTGTTTTTGAAGTCAAACGTACTGATCCCTGTAACAGAGCGACTTTTGCAACATGGAGGTTATCCCTATCGGATACATTAAATTTGGTCCCCAGTACCCGGATTCCAAATCCATTACCCGCTACAATGAAAGGTTTGTGTTTTGATTCAGCAACTTCGAAGTAAGCTTCTCCCTTGACCTGAACGAGACGACGGTCAGCAGCAAAATGCTCGGGGAAAATTAGGCTACTCTCGGCGTTGAGCCATACTTTGGTACCATCTTCTAAATTGATCTGATATTTACCGCCTTTTGGGGTTGCTAAGGTGACAAGTTGAGCTTCCATGTCTTTTTTTCCGGTCTTTGCCTGATAACTAATAATGCCTTCTTGATCAATTTTGAACAACAGCTTTCCGAAAGGAACAGTGTCTCCAACCTGCTGTTGCTGCAGATCCAGGCTGCTGCCGTCTGAATTTTTCAAAGAAGCTTTTTCGGTCCCCGGATTCAGGTATGCCTGTTGATTGGTGGCTTGTAAATCGGCCTTCCGACCCTTAAAAAAATAATATCCGGCAATGCTGGAAACAGCCAATAACAAAGAGGCGGCATAAGGGAGGTAACGAAGGAAAATACTTGTTTTTTTTGTATTGCCCGCTTCTGCTTGAATAAGTTGTTCTACGTTGAGCTTAATCTGTTTTTCTATATTTTCTGCAGGGCCGAATTTACCTTCGTCCCAAGTAGTATCATGATAAGCATCCAAGAGCCTGTGGTCTACTTCACGCACTTCATCTTCGGAGGATTGCTTGCGCAAAATTTTCTTGATTAAGTCTATAATTTCAGGTTTTTTCATGAAATCTATAATTGATTCGTTCTTATAGAGTTCATTTTTTCAATTAGCCCCCAAAAGGAATTGCATTTTTTTTTAAAAGAAAATATAAAAGAGCCTTTTATTAGATTGTTGCGGTTGTAATATATTGTATTTCAGATTCTTGTTAGAAAAAGAAAATTTGAAAAAAGATGTGCATATTCTGCATCCCTTGTTTTAATCGTTTCAGTGCAATAGAAATTTGGTTTTCTACTGTTTTTACAGAAATATTCAGCTTCTCGGCAATTTCCTTATGGCTAAGTTGCTCCATTCTGCTGAGGTAAAAGATCTCCTTACATTTATCAGGAAGCTGATTGATCATTTGATCCAGATAGTCAAGCAGTTCTGTATACTCCAATTTTAACAACGGATTGAATGAGTCAACATAGTTCTCATCTAAATCTTTAAGTTCGACATAATCCATCTTTTTTTTGACATTTCGGAATACTTCATAACGAATACAGCCAAATAGATAGGTTTTGATGGAATATTTGAGATTTATTTTCTCCCTGTTTCGCCAGATATTGATAAATACGTTTTGGACAAGTTCCTGACATACTTCGGGATCCTGCATGGTGACTGAGGCTGTCTTGAACAGCGGCTGCCAGAAGCGGTGCATCAGATGTTGTAGCGCTCTTTCCTCACCTTGACAAACTGATTCAAAAATTTGCTGATCCGAACGGGCGGAGAAATTCATAATTTAATTCTGTTTACAATAGGTATCCCACAAAAACCTATTCAAAGTACGTATAAAATAACAACAAAACAAAATCTATTCCACCGATGCCAAAATCCGTAACTGGAGTCGATATGTCGGGACAAATTAGTATAAGGGCCATACTTCACATCTTGTCAAATTTATTAAGAAAGAATGAGTAGTCCGCTTTATAAAAAGAGACTGAAAAATAAATCATGTAATGGAAATACAATGCGTTCTTAGATCAAATAATTTTCTGATTTGCTAAAGGAAATGATTGTTTTTAAACCAATGAGCCTACTGCGATCCCTGCCGGTATCAAAAAAAAACTTGTGGAGAAGAAGATTGTAATAAAACCTCGCATGGAAAGTTATCGTTTTTATCCTATAAGCTGTATATTCACCACATAGATTTATACTGCTTATTTTATTGAAAACTTTATGTCCGTTTTTAATGCTTAAGAACATTGTGCTATTTATTACGATGTGTTTATTATCGTTCTGTTCAAAAGGACAGGAAATTGACACGACATTTATTTATACCTATCCCAATGCCTCTTGGTTAACGAGTTATCTATCAACAAGCGCGGTCAACATGACCACCGAGGACAAGACTTTTGAGCCGAATTATCCGATGAAAGTGGGCGTGGGGCTGGGGATCAGAAACACTATGATTAATTTTTTAGTAGGCACAAAGATCGTTTCATTAAAAGATAAAACATACGGTAAAACCAGTTCGACAGACTTCCAGATCCATCGGTATGGACGAAAGTTTGTGACGGACATCTATTTTCAACGTTATAAAGGTTTCTTTGCCATGGATGGAAGGGACATCAATCTTTTTCCGGAAATGAAAATCAATCAGATGGGACTCGAACAGACCTACCTGTTTAATCACACACAATTTTCATTGAAGGCAGCTTTTGAGCGAAGCGAACGACAGCTTCAGAGTGCAGGCAGCTTTCTGCTAGGAACCAACCTATATTGGCATCGACTGCGGGACTTTGAAGGGGCTGAAGGAAATCTTGTACAGAATCTCGATAATCTACAGATCGGTGCACAGGGAGGATATGTATATTCTTGGGTTTTAGATCAGCATTGGTTGATTACGGCATATACAACAATTGGTTTTAACATCGGAAATGACCTCGAAAATTTTAAGAAGTTTCATTTTAAAATTTACCCAACTGTATTGGCAAGAACAGTGGCCAGCTACACCAAGGATGATTGGTCTTTCAGCTACGGGATGATGATCAATAACAAAATGAACTTTTTTGAAACAAAAAAAGACTATACCGTAACCAATATCACTCTGCAGCTGTCAGTAACCAAACAAATTAACTTTTCTTTTAGCAAACTTGGATCAGGTTGAGCGGAATAGCAGTTTGTCCAAGAAACCGGCAAAATGATGTAAGAAAATTGTATTTTTAGCAACCAAATTTTATACAATGATGAATCAATTAAGAGATCATATAGAACGTATTGTACCTCTTGACGATACTGAATTTGAAACGATTTCTTCTTTTTTTAGCTATAAAAAATACAAAAAACATCAATTTTTGATTCAGGAAGGAGAGCTGGTACCATGCAACTTTTTTGTACTCAAAGGACTTTTAAAACTCGTTTATTCTGACGATACCGGAAAGGAGCATATTGTCGGTTTTGCACAGGAAGATTGGTGGGAGACTGACTTTGCGGCTTTTTATACGGAATCGAGGGCCACGATGTCACTTGAATGTGTTGAAGATACGGAGGTACTTTGCCTCCGTTTGACTGACTATAGAAAACTATGCGCTGCAATGCCCCAATTAGAGCATTTTTTTCTGGAGAAGGCTTATCAAGGCTTTATCGCTGCGCAGCAACGCATTATTTCCACAATGACAGTAGGGATTAAAGAACGCTATGAACAACTCCTGAAAAAATACCCCACGCTGGTACAGCGTGTTCCGAAATCATTACTTGCAGCCTATTTGGGTGTTTCTCGGGAGGCGCTAAGCCGGCTGCCGCGGTGATGTGACTTCTGTCACGCAAAAATTGTGCGTTTTATCAAGGGTATTTACATCTGCCATTTCACAATTTTGTTGTACATCAAAATGTTGTGAAAATGAATAAAAGATCGATTAACCCATGGACGTGGCAACGGCAACGGAGTTACGTGCAGGCTGTTGAAGTAAAAAATGTAGCGGGGACCTTGTATTGTTCGGGACAGGCGGCAATAGCTGATGACGGAATTTCCAGTGATAAAGACATGGAGTCCCAACTGAGACAGGCTATTGCCAATCTCGAAAACGTTATTCAGACGGCTGGCTATTTGTGTAGCGGAATTGTGCGCTTAAACCTATATACCACTTCCATGCGAGAACTTTGGCCACATTTCCCGATACTTCAGGAATGGATTGCCAAACACCAAATTGAACAGGCATTAACAGCGCTGGAAGTTGTAGGATTATTTGAGACGCTGAAGGTCGAATTGGAAGCTACAGTGGTCAAATAACAAGTTGATTTTTCTCTTCATGGCGATCATCAAAATCACCATGAAGAGAAATGCTATTAAGGGATAATTTGTTTATTCCGCATTTCGTCGAATAGACGAAAAAACATCTGCTCGGTATCAACGAACTCATGAAATCCCATTCTCCGTGCTTTACTGCCATCCGCAAAAAAGTCATAATCCCAAGAGAAAACAAAATCGCCAAAAGCCCAGGCAGATACTTCTGTATAAGTATAATTCAATCCATGTTGGGTCCTTATATCTTCCCATATATCTGCTTTGTCGGACATCATCGTCTGTAGAGGTATGGGTAAGGGTGCGTCGACTTCCATCTTGAAATATTTCGCAATCTTGGGCCAGAGATCTTCCCAACGGAATAAGTCACCATTATTAATATTGAAGGCCTGATTGGCAGCAAGCGGCTCCGTAGCGGCCCATAAAGTCGCCTTTGCCAATAAGTTGGCATCGGTCACCTCCAACAGTTTGCCATAGGCACCGGGTTTCCCCGGAAAACGAAGTGGAATATTTAATTTTTTGGAAATAGTAGCATATACAGCTATCAACAGTGCAAGGTTCATCGGGTTGCCGGGAGCTGTTCCACCCACAACCGATGGCCGGATCGCGGACCAGGTCCACTGTTTGCCAATCTGTTGCTGTTGCAGGTACTGTAGCTGGCTGGTATTAAATTCAGGTGGCATATGACCAGCATCCGATTCTTTGGCTGGCGTTTTAAATGGGCCAACATGCGCACCATATACTTTATAACCCTGCATAAGACTCACATGTTGTAGGGATTTGGCTACTGGTTCAATAGCCTTTATGACATTGACCAACATCCTCAAATTAGGTTCGACCAATGCAGCCCAACTTTCCCGGTCCTGATAAGCTGCGTAAAAAATGTGGGTTACGGTTGTTAATGAGTTTAGTTTGTTGACAGCGTCCTCTAAATCCAATAAATCTACTGCAATATAATGCACGTGGCCGTGATCGGTTCCGCCGCGACGGGATAATGCAATGATGTCCCAATTTCCAAGGCTGCTAAGATAGTCAATGAGGTTTGTGCTGATGACACCATTTGCCCCGACGATTAATGCCGTGTTGTTTGTTGTTTCCATATGGATTTCTTTTTTAACAAAATTAGTGTTGATCAGATCGGGCGGGATGTAAAAATCGGCTATAATTTTGTACATTTCTTAAATGAAACGCTATCGACAATTTGAGCCTGTTCTGGTGTCAGAATTTAAAGCCGCTGAATGGACACATCCTGAACATAATCATAATCACTACGAATTTATTTTTATTGTGTGTGGAAGGGGTGTACATGTGATCAATGGTCATACTGTCCCTTACCAAAGCGGGGCTGTTTTCTTTATTGGGCCAGAAGAGTACCACTATTTTGAGATTGAACAAGAGACGCATTTTATTTATTTAAAATTTACAGATGCATATAGCCATCGGTATGCCGCCGATTCGGGTGTGTTAACCCGACAATTGGAGTATTTGGTAAAAAGCAGGGAGACCCATCAGCATGGATTTCCGCTACTTGCTGCTGATCTCTTGACTGTTCACCTACTGTTTCAGGTCGTTGCTTCATTAAAACACGATGCCTTTGCCAATCAAGACTTGATCTGGTATCAGTTGCTTGGCATAACTACGATTCTGGTGAGAAATATGCCCGAATTACAGACAGATGGAAGTAGAAGCCGCGACCTACAGGCGATGTTTTGCTATATCCATAAAAATATCTATACGCCCAATTTATTGAAGTCGCAGGTTATGGCCCCTCATTTTAATATTTCGCCTGATTATTTGGGTACCTATTTCAAACGTCAGGTTGGGATGACCATAAGGGCATATATTCTGCGTTACCGGAATACGCTTATTCGACAACGTATCGCAGCAGGGCGGATGATTTTAAAGGAAATTGCAGATGAGTTTGGACTGACTGACGTAAGTCACCTCAGCAAAATCTTACAGAAAGATCATGGAGCTTAAAAAGAGAGCCCCCTTAAAACTTCATGTTTAAGGGGGCTCTCTTTTATTTATACCTAGATTATTAATTACATGGTATTTTCTTTTTTCCGGCTCCAATACCTTTGATTACGGTTCTGCCATCAACAAGTTGAGTGACTTTTACCGCATTGCTTTGTACGCCGTTCCAAGGGAATGTATTGAAAGCATTGCCATTGGTTAAGACAAGTGGATACAACTCACCACCGGAAGTTTTACTTCCAAACATCGTAACCTCACCAGTTCTGCTAATTACAAGCTTAATTAATGGTTTTGATGCCGTGCCCTTCATGTCATAGATGTTACCAATTCTTTTATTGGTTTGTACATCCGTACCCTCGTATTTGCTTCCATCAGCAAATTGAATATTTTGTTTTGAAGAAGCACCCGCATTCTGAAATTGGATTTCCTGTTTGGCCAATCTGATACCGTTTACTTCCATATTGAAAGCATTGTCAAGCTCAGTGATATCGAAGACAAAACCATAGTTCGCTACCGGTGCTGTAAAAATACGTTCGATTGTGCTACCATTGGCATAGAATGTTTCATCTTTCATGATTCCTTTTTTACCGCGAAAAGTTGTTTCAGGATAGTTCCAATTTAATCCGTCACTTGTTACGTCCTGTGTACAGGTTTTGAAATTAAGTTTGAGGTCATATTTTTGTCCCGGATTAATTTTTACATTCGGAATGCTGATGTTTGATTTTGTTTCACCGTCAATTGTCAACGTTCCTAATTTAAGTGTTCCATTGCTCGTTGCCGGATGGATCAATAAAGAAGGAGTACTAACGACTGTACGGAGACCATTTCCTAAACTTGGAAACTGTGCAGGCACACCAGCATCATTCAAGGCATTGTATGAAAGCGCTTCATCCGATAATTTGAAGTTTGCCGTAGAATAGCTTGGTTTGAACACTGCATTTTCAAGTTTTGTAATCGCACCGGTCATATTTGGATCCATTGTCAAAGTCGTGATGATCTGACTGAAGCGATGTTTTAAAACAACATTTAAGTTGTTTACACCAGTGTTCAATTTTAAAGAACCTGAGTAAACCATTAAATCGCCACTGATATTGTCCAGACTTGCCGCAGACAATGTGCTTTGGTTGTTGATATTGGGAACAGTGCTAGTACTGTTGATTGAATACGCGATGAAGGTATAGGTTTTGCCAGCATCCAGCGCAATTCCCGCTGCTGTTGATTCACTACCATAACTATAGGTTTTTTCTGTTACATAGCTGCCTTGGTTGTCATATACCACAACTTTGTATTTGATATCTTTGTCCAATGGTTTCTCGCTTACCTGAGCAGCAGTGGTTTTTGGACTTGATGCGGCAACTAATCCCTTTTTTACAGCTGCTGCAGAACTGTTTGTCAGGACAACATCGATGGAACATCCGTTACCGAAAGGGACGGTCATTTCCTGAACATCCGATGTGCTGCCAGAAGCTAACGATCCTTTAGCCGAGCCCTGCTTTTGACCTACAGGGTTACTGCCATCTTCACCAAAGGCTTCAACGCCTTGTAGATTGATTTTAACCACTGTTTCTCCAGTTAATGCAGCAGTTTCACCACTCTTTTGACAAGAGTAAAGGCCTGAGCCCGTCAGTACAATGCAGGTTAGCATTAAAATGTTTTTCAGATTAAGGTAAGGCTTTAAATTCATGTAATTAAATATTTATGTAAGGGAATTCTTTGTTTTAATGTATTTTTATATGATACAAAGCGTTTAGTTGCATCCTTATTCGGAAATATTTAAATAAAAGCTGTGTATTTTTAGTGTGTCAGTAATATGATATCTGTAGTGGTAAATGTTTTTCGACGCAAAATTAAATGGATTTTTTGTTTAAGAAGTGTTGTTTGATTGGTGTATTTTTTCTTGTAGAGAAACACCTACATTGCTAAAATTCCTGTAAGGACTTACATTATTGCAGAATTGGTTTTACGCCCCAGATGATGTTTTAGCACATAAAATCTTAGCATATGGACGCCTTAGACAAGATTGTGAATGCTGATTTTCAATCGAAAAACTTTAATTTTGATTCGACGTTTGCAGTGATCACCGGCTTTAACTTTAGTGGTAATAACGGTGTAAAATCATCTGCCCGAGGTAACCATTTTTAGTCTGAGAAACTGGAAAGAATGCGTCTGAGTCAAACAAACTATTTATTGATTTTAAAAAAATATTTAAATGCGATTACCTTTTCTACCCTACGATCCGAAATGGAAAAAACAATTTGAGTCAATTAAGCTGGAGCTACAAGCTATACTTAAACCACTTGCTCCTCAGATTGATCATATTGGCAGCACTGCAGTAGAAGGTCTCTCCGCTAAACCGATCATTGATATACAGTTAGGAGTAGAGAACGAAACGGATTTGGAATTGCTGCCCGATTTATTAAAATTGCCGAATATTGTTTATTACGAAAAATATAATCAAGATTGGCCCGAACGCCGTTTTTTTATTTTGCTCAATGAACCCGTAGATAAAATTGCGGTCCCGGATGTTGTAAAGACGGGGGAGGAGATACCGGCGATCTTGCATGACCATGATTTGCGTGTTGCCCATTTACATGCTTTTGTAAAGGGCTCGGCAGATTGGGTAAGACATATCGCGTTTCGGGATTATCTAATGGCCCATCCGACGGTCAAAGAAAGCTATCAGACACTTAAACAACATTTAATTCAACTCGAATGGGTTGATGGAAACGATTATAACACGGGTAAGGACGAATTTTTGAAGATGCAGGAAAGAGACGCATTAAAATGGTACAGGGAGAGACAGCAATGACTAGCGAGAATGTAAGCTTTTGTCCCGCCTTTTCTATTGCTATGCTTACCCCAATATGGGTTTAAGATTCAATTTATCATTTGGATAAATTGAATTGTGCTGCTGTGGTAAAAAGGGAAAACAATGTTTTGTACCTGATTGAATTTTTTGCAACAAAGGAAGTTGATTTGTATATGGTAGTGTATACTGATCATGATTTTTCTTTTACAGAGGTTGTTTTAGGCTTTATACCAAAACATAGCGAAGGTCTTGAGTGGTGAATATGGAAAGATGAAGTGAACGTATGAAACATACA
Organism: Sphingobacterium sp. DR205; assembly: GCF_011064245.1. NCBI lineage: Bacteria > Pseudomonadati > Bacteroidota > Sphingobacteriia > Sphingobacteriales > Sphingobacteriaceae > Sphingobacterium > Sphingobacterium sp. DR205. Next base: position 2,529,922 of record NZ_CP049333.1, read on the forward strand.
TAGGACATGAGTAAAGATATGACGAATAAATTGAAACAGGCAGCAATCGGGTTGGCCGGTACAAATAGACTAAATGACTTTGTTGAATATGCCGGTGTCGCCGCAGCGATAGAAACGGTATCTGGCAATATTTATACCGGAATCAGTATCGATACAGCCTGCTCAATGGGCTTTTGTGCTGAACATAGTGCTGTTGCGGAAATGTTGAAACATAAGGAGTTTCGGGTCAGGGCATTTGTTGCGGTAGATGCTGCGGGAAATGCCGTTCCCCCTTGCGGGCGTTGCCGGGAATTGATCAGTCAGCTTGCCAAAGACAACCTCGAAGCAATCGTGGAAGTAAAAAATGGAGTGTTCAAATCCTTAAAAGAATTGTTACCTTTTGACTGGAAAGAAAATCTGGATAGAAATTGGTGATTTTAGGATACAGTCAATAGATTCAGACAAAGTGATCAATATAAAAATAATGGAGAAGATAAAATCAACATATAAGAAGATTAATTTAGCGGACTGGAAGCGGAAGGAGCACTTTGCGGTATATCGCAGCCAGATGAAATGCGGCTTTAGCCTGACAACAAAAATCAATATCGCCAAAGTACTTCCTTTTATTAAGGAAAATGGCTATAAATTTTATCCTGTCATGATATACCTCATCGCACGCGCTGTAAACAAGCATGACGCGTTTAAGATGGCAATGAAGGAGGGTGAGCTCATTGTCTGGGATTATGTAGATCCGATATATACCGTATTGCATTCGGAAACGGAGACTTTTTCTGCACTGACTGCCATATACGATAAAGATTTTACGAGGTTTATGGCTAATTATAATGATGTAGGAGAAAGACACGAAGATAATCTGCATTTTTTTCCAGAGCAGCCACCGGAAAATCATTTTAATATTTCAGCGATTCCTTGGATTAATTTTGATAGTTTTAATCTGCAAATTGCTGACTTTACAGATTATTTTGCACCTTCTTTTACCATTGGAAAGTATAAAAAACAAGCTGATGAAATCTTGATGTCTATTGCGATCCAGGTGCATCATGCCGTCTGTGATGGGATTCATGTCGCACAATTGATCGCAACATTGGAAGAGTACTGTGAAAACATTGAAACAATCACTCAATCTCAAGTATAAAAAACGAATCGTGGTCATCGATAAAATCCTTTTGTACTATTCGACTTGATTAATGCCAGTTCAATAACATTGATGCAAAAGCGGAGGAATTGAAATTATTTCTGGAGAAGCAAAGCTTGGTAAATGGGATGATCCAGCTTGAAATGACAAAAGTGTTATAAATCCAATATCCTATACGACTGTTGGTCAATTCTTCTTCTTGACCAACAGTCGTATAAAGATGTTCGTTTATAAGCGATAAACTGTACTTATGGTAGACGAGAAGCTTGCAAAAGAATTGATTCAATTAGCAAATGGCGATAGACTTTTGAGGGAAGAATTAGCCAAAGAAGGTGCACTTGGAAAGGGCTATCATCCGAAAATGGAAGCTGTCCATCGTGCTAACGCGAAACGATTACGTGAAATAATTGACAAGATAGGATATCCCGGTATTTCAAAAGTTGGCGAAGAGGCTAGCGAAGCTGCTTGGTTGATTGTACAGCATGCGGTATCAGAGCCTGTGTTCATGCAAACCTGTTATCAATTGATGAACATGAATAAAGAGGATATTAACTTGGCACACATAGCCTATTTATACGATAGAATACAGTATTTCAAGGGCGAGCCACAGCGTTTTGGAACACAGTTAACTGCGGATGGCGGAATCTATCCTGTGGAAAACAAGGAAGATCTGAACACGTTGCGCCTGCGAATGAATCTGCCCCGGCTCACCAATAGGAAACTCGATACGATCTATCATGTAGAGGAGCTTGCGATTTTAAATCAGCGGGATCCCGACTATACAATCTGGCGAAAGAAAGTAGGCTGGATATAATTCTTTTTAAGTAATGCAAAAATTTCGCCATCCACAAAGCGTCCTTTCTCAAAGAAATAGTCATGCAGGATTCCTTCTGAAACAAGGTTCATTTTTTCAAGCAACTTACGGGAAGCCAAGTTGTCAGGGTCGATAAATGCCTCTATTCGGTTGAGCTTATATTCCTCAAATCCGTAAGAAATAATGGTAGAAATTGCTTCTGTCATAATCCCCTGTTGCCAGAAGTCAGGATGAAGTTCATAGCCGATTTCTGCACGAAAGTGTTCGGAGGAGAAGTTATGGAAACCACAAGAGCCAATCAGCTGATCCGGATTGCCCTTCAGACAGATTGCCCAACGAATTGCTTTCTTTTGTTGAAAATTTTCCTTCCAATTTTTTACGAGCTCATAGGCCTCGTCCATGTGCTGAAAAGTTGGTAGATCAAAATATAGCGTTACCTCATCTTTTGAAAAATAAGAGAATAAAGCCTGAGCATCCGAATGTTGAATCTCACGCAAATAAAGACGTTCAGTCGATAAAATTGGGAATATATCCGATATCATGGACGTAAAAATAATAAAATATGTTTAATTGAAGAATGATGATGTGAATTTTCGACATTTTTTGTATGTTTGTCGAGCGATGACAATGCAACAGGAAAATATTAGGGAAGAAATTATCCTTTCGTCAATGAAAGTATTTGAAACATATGGTTTTACACGAGTTTCAATGCAGGATATTTCTAAAGCTTGTGGTAAAGGTCGTAGTACATTGTATTACTATTTTACGAGCAAAATGGATGTTTTTGATGCGATAGCCGAATGTTTATGTGAACAGGTATTCACAAAAGCAAAGGAAAGCTATAGTCGCGAAGCTTCTTTGGAGGAGAATTTGGTTGGCTTTTTGAGGGCGAAACTGCACCAGATTAATCTGATTACGAAACGTTTTCACCTTGCTTTCGAGGATATGAAATCGGATCCGGCTTTGATGGTGTCCAAGACACGTTATATGTTGGATGATGAAATTAAATTGATTCGTGATATGATCGGGATCGCTATTGCCAAAGGGGAGATTCAGTTTTTAGAAGAAAAAGATATCCTCTTCCTCTCGGAAATGCTAGTAACGACTTCCCGTTGTTTTGAACAGGAAGTGTTGCTATTTGACCGGTTCCCTGATTTCGAAGCGCGGCTTGGTTGGTTAATCAGCATTTGTGTAAAAGGGCTAAGGTAGCTGTTTGATATCCAGGCATTAAAAATTGATGAGCATTTGCTCTTTTTTTAGCGTAGAGTTTCGACAAAAATACAAAATATGTCTATTTTGTGATTGACTCAAAAAATAAGAATGCCTAATAAAAAATATGGTATAACATGATTTTAAATGCAAAAATAGGAAAGGTGACCAGAAAATTAACGGCACAAAAATACCTGCTCGTATTAGTAGAAACGGATGAAAAGATTCAGCCTGAGTCTACTGGTTTATTGGATGCAGCGTTTGATTGCTATGTATTGATACACCGTGAAATCGAACGTTTGGATGAATTGGCGCTTGCATTGGAAGGTATAAATAAAGAAGTGCGACTGGCGCGCAATTTTAATGAGCTGAAAGATAAAGGAATTGAGATCGGCGACTTGAATCAGCTCGCTGTTAAGATATTGAAATAAACTGTTTTATTGAAACAAATCTAAATATGTACAAAATTGTTTACTCCCTATCCAGCAAATTGAAATGGAAGGCCAGCGAGATCTATCAATTCTTATATCAGCGTTTTCCGGAGATTAAAAATATCGATTTATTGCTGGATGATCAGCAATTTTTACTTGTTGTCAAGATTAACAGCCGTTTAGAATTTTCAATTCTAAATATTTGCCAGCAACAAGGCCTTAAGATACAGTTTGTCCAGGTAGAGGATGTCGATTAAAGATTTGTGAAAATCCAGTTCAGCGCATTGTTATAATGCATAAATTTACATGTCATATTTTTTGATTCAGGCTAGGAAACACTATAAATATAAGGTGTTCACTTCCAAGATCGAGGAAAGCATCGAAAATGGAATATATTGTGTTTTAAACCAAACTTTTTTTAGTACTAAGGGTTATTCTTAACTTGTACGGGAGATAATTGGTCTTCCGGATAAGTTAACTAGGGTAGATTTTTATAACAGGTATAAATAATAATTAATTATAGATCATTATATTAATATGGGTACATTTTTAATAAAAGCTTTCGGAACTGAAGCGCCGACAGCAGATTTAAAACAGCTGGAAATTCAGCGCCGTGAAGTAACAGCGGGAGATGTGGAGATTGAGATTCTCTATTGTGGTGTTTGCCATTCCGATTTACATACTGCACGTAACGAATGGGGCGGGACAGTTTATCCAAATGTTCCCGGTCATGAGATCGTCGGACGGATCACTAAAGTGGGATCTGGCGTGACTAAATTTAAAATTGGCGATCTTGCCGGTGTTGGATGTATGGTGGACAGTTGCCGTGAATGTGAGAGTTGCAAAGAAGGATTGGAGCAATATTGTGAGAAGGGAAATATCCAAACATACAATGGTCATGATAAACATCTGAACAAACAGACTTTTGGCGGATACTCAGAGCGGGTTGTAGTGGATCAGGATTTTGTTTTACGGATTCCTGAAAATTTGGACCTGGCAGCAACTGCGCCTTTGCTTTGCGCCGGTATTACAACTTATTCACCATTACGGCATTGGAAAGTTGGTCCCGGACAGAAGGTAGGTATTGTGGGCATTGGCGGTTTGGGGCACATGGGAGTGAAAATTGCTAAAGCGATGGGGGCACATGTCGTAGTGATAACAACCTCTGAAAGTAAAGTGGAAGACGCCAAACGTTTAGGTGCTGACGAAGTCATTCTATCAACAGATCAGGAACAGATGAAAAAGAATGCCGGCACTTTACATTTTATTTTGGATTGTGTCTCTGCACAACACGATATCAACGCTTACCTGAGCCTATTGAAACGCGATGGATCACTCACGCTTGTGGGGGCGCCGGAACATCCGCTTCCAGTAGCCCCATTTAGCTTAATTCCTGCCCGCAAAAGTTTCTCAGGATCAATGATCGGTGGAATTGCCGAAACACAAGAAATGCTGGATTTCTGTGGAAAGCATAACATCACTTCGGATATAGAGCTGATACGGATGCAGGACATTAACCAAGCCTATGATAGGTTGCTTAAGAGTGATGTAAAATATCGATTTGTGATCGATATGGAAAGCTTAAAGAACTAGGGTGCAAACCGGACAGTGTTAAATTAAAGCAGCTTTAGGTTAATGCTAGGTTTAACACTGTCCAATTAATTTGTTTATCGTTTTGTGAATTTTTTGGTATCATGATATTGAATTAATTAGACGTGTAGCTATTTTGATGGCCTTGTCTCTATTTTTATGGAAGAAAGTAAAGTCGTAGTTTTTTGGTTCCGCAGGGATCTTCGTCTGGAAGACAATGCCGGATTATCCCGGGCATTAGCAACAGGACTCCCTGTGTTGCCGGTTTTTATATTTGATGAAGATATTTTACAGCAATTGGAGGATAAATCGGATCGACGTGTAGACTATATCCATCGGGCACTGGAAGCGATAAACCAACAATTAAAGGATTTTGGAGCCACATTGAATACTTTCTATGGGAGTCCTTTCGCAATTTTTAAAACACTACATGAGAAATACAGAATTCATGAAATCTATTGCAATAGAGATTATGAACCTAAAGCAATCAAACGGGATCGCACAATATTTGAATTTTTTGAAGCAGCTGGTATTCCATTTAAAGCAGTAAAAGATCAAGTTATTTTCGATAAAAATGAGTTGTTGAAAAACGATGGTAGCCCTTATACCATTTATACCCCTTATGCGAAAAAGTGGCGGGAAAAATTAACGACAAAAGATCTTCAACCGCTGGATCATAAAGGAGGACTTTTTGTACAGCAGGCTTATACGCCAATAATTTCGCTGGAAAAAATTGGATTTAAAAAGACAGATTTGACTTTCCATCCGCCACAATTGCGTGCACATATTATTAATAATTACGATAAATACCGAGATTACCCTGCCTTAGCAGGGACAACGAATCTTGGTATAGCGCTACGTTTTGGTACGATCAGTATTCGTCAGTGTGTGACCTTTGCCGGGCAACATAATGCGGTATGGCTGTCAGAGCTCATCTGGCGTGAATTTTTTATGCAAATCTTGTATCATTTTCCAAATGTTGTCAGCGAATCATTTAAAAAGAAATATGATGGTATTCAGTGGCGCAATAATGAAGAGGAATTTGAACGTTGGTGTAAGGGCCAAACGGGCTATCCTTTGGTCGATGCTGGAATGCGGCAATTAAATAGTACAGGTTATATGCATAATCGTGTACGCATGGTAGCGGCTAGTTTTTTATGTAAACATTTATTAATTGATTGGCGATGGGGCGAAGCTTATTTTGCACAAAAGCTCAATGATTATGATCTGTCTGCGAATAACGGCAATTGGCAATGGGCAGCGGGTTGTGGTTGTGATGCGGCACCGTATTTCAGGGTATTTAACCCAATCATTCAGGCTGAAAAATTTGATAAGAAGCAAGAATATAGTAGACAATGGATCCCTGAACTTGGGAGCGCAGCTTATCCCGAACCGATGATAGCACACTCTTTCGCTCGAGAACGTGCGCTAAAGACCTATGCGGCAGCATTGGATAAACGATGACTTAGGATAATCCAATCCCAACCTAACGATCGGTTCAGCTGGGATCGGGCTCCTTAGGACTAGATTTTTATTGCTCCAAAAAATCGGCAACAAATTTGTCGAATGCCTGTGGGTTTTCTGCCTGAACCCAGTGTCCGGCGTTTGGTATCGTTTCAAAGCTGACATTTGGAAATTGCTCTTTGATTTTGACTTTATCTTCAGGAAGAATGTAGCGCGATTTTTCGCCCGCCAGAAATAGCGTAGGACCGGTGTAAATACCAGCTTTCACACTTATTGTGATAAAATCCGCATATTTTTGCTGTAGAACATCTAGATTGAAGCGCCAACCCAGTTTGCGGTCTTCTTTAATATAAACGTTTTTTAACAGAAATTGAACCACTCCCGGATCGTCAAGATAAGTTTCTAGTTTTGTCTGTACATCTTTCCTGTTGTCCATACTATTGATATCAACAGCACAGAGCGCATTGAAGATATCTTCGTGATGTGGTGGATAAGCTTTGGGGGCAATATCCGCAATAATCAACTTTTCAACCTGTTCGGGATGGCCAATGGCAAATTGCATGGCAACCTTTCCACCCAGAGAATGGCCCAATAAGAGAATTTTCTTCGACCCGATCGAAGCAATATAGTCGGCTAGATCCTCAACCATATCCTCAATAGACATGCCATCGCTGTGGAAACTTCGACCGTGATTGCGCAGGTCAAGCAAATGTATCTGTCTTTTTTCGCCAAAGCTACGGCCAAAAGATCCCCAGTTGTCCGCCATACCAAAAAGGCCATGCAGAACAACAAGTGGTGTTCCACCATTTTCTGCTCCGTATATTTTGCTGTGTAGTAATTCTTTCACGATATTTCTTTCTTTTAATCGAATTAATGTTGCCTCCAAAAGGCTATTCCTGGGGCTAAGATAACTAAAACATCTTTCCTTATCAAAATGGTAGTGTCGAGGATATATTTGGTAGTGGCCTCTGTTGTTGACCCGCTAATTTTGTCGTAACGAAAACATAATACTATATAAAAGATGAATACTACAGCGTTAATTGTGATAGACATTCAAAATGAATATTTTGAAAATGGCGGAATGGAACTTGTAAACCCTATCGCAGCAAGTCTAAATGCCGGAAAAATAATTAATCATTTTAGAGAAAGAGATGCACCGATTATCCATATTCAGCATATCTCTCCCGATCCTGCAAAAATGCCATTTTTTATAGCAGGTACAGTTGCTGTTGATATCCACTCCAGCGTTAAACCGCTAGTGGGAGAGAAAGTGATCAAAAAACACTTTCCAAATAGTTTTAGGGAAACTGAACTCTTAGATTATCTGAAAAACAATCAAATTACTGAACTCGTTGTTGTAGGTATGATGACGCACATGTGTATTGATGCCACAACGCGGGCAGCGGTTGATTTTGGTTTTGCATGTACAGTAATAGGGGATGCCTGTGCAACACGTGACCTGGAAATTAATGATGTTACGGTGAAAGCTGAGGATGTACAGCATGCCTTTCTCGCAGCATTAGAATTCTTCTATGCGCAGATTCAGACGACAGAAACATACCTGGCGCATAATTAAATGATCTCAGCTGACAGTTTATAGCAATGTTGCTTACTGTCGGCTTTTTTATAATTCGTGGAGATTATCGGCTCTGGACAACCGGTCATAAATCTTTTACCGAAGTTCCTTGATAAATGCACTGATGGTTTTGCCTGTCTGGGCCTTAAAAAAACGCATCAGGTGATTAGGCTCAGAAAAATTCAGATCAAAGGCAATTTCACTGATTGACTTGCCTGAATGTATCAGCAACTCCTGTACTTCAAATAATAATCGTTGTTTGAGCAATTGTGTCGCCGTGGTATTGAATTGTGCCTTAACAGCATGATTCAATGTGATCCGGCTAACGCCCATCAGTGCGGTATAGTCTTTAATCCGCTGTTTCTGTTGAATATGCTGTTCGAGTAACATCCTGAACTGATACGCAAAATTATTCTCAGGCTTTTGTATAGAAAGTCCATTCAATCGGGCATATTTTCGATTCAAGGTCTGGAGTAAATAATAAAGCAAAGAGCGTATAATATGTGCACTGTCTGCTTGTGTTTGAACAAGCTCTGATTTTATTTCCGCCAGCAGCGTATAGAATTTAGATAGATATACATCATCAGCTGCTATTTTTACAGTATAGTGTGACTGATAGAAATACAGTAGGCGATACGTAAAAAGCTTATCTGCGAAAAATTCATTGAGAAAATCTTCCTGAAAAATCAATGTGGTAAATTCCAGATGCGTAGGATCCAGTTCGAAGGTATGTTTCTGAAAGGCGGAAATAAAAATAATGTTGTTGTCCGTTAATTCGATGACTTCCTGATTCAATCGCAAACGTCCCTTAGCCTTTTTGAAAAACAAAATTTCAAAAAAGTCTTTATGATAGGTCTCGCGATGTGTATAGTCCGTCTCCTGTTGATTTAGTACGTTTAATAGAAATTCAACACCGCATTCGCCCTTATGGAATTTTATTGTTTTCAATAGCAGTAAACTTTAAACATCAAAAGTACTAATCTTAAAGCTAAATTAAATAACGATCTATATGCACAATCTTACACCAATATAATTGAGCGAATGAACTTTATATAATTCATTTAACAGTGGGGATAAAAATACTTTTTGAAATAATTTCAGAATTTAGATGAAAAGTGACGATAGTCACTTTTTTATTGAAAGAATTCATCGACCTTTATTATCGTAATCAAATACAAACTTAAATATAGATGTTCATCCCACTTGAATCGTTAGAACGTCCGCAGCACACATTTTTTAAGCAAACTATTGCGTACTTATTGGAATAATCTAGTTAGTCCTACAAAAATATATTATTTGGGGGTTTTCTCGTCAAGAGAGGCCCCTTATATTTTTTAAAGGATTCCGCGGCAGTATTTGTGCTTTTGTTCATGATCTATACTTCCAGCTCTGATATCGTCGAATATATTTTATTTCTTTTTTGTCAAATTCCAAATCAGGACCATGATATGATTTTTTACACTATTTAATCGGCTATTTTTGATTGCTTCAATAGAAGTTATTTTAAGGCCAACTCAACATAATGAAAAAAAAAGAGTACGTCATTTCTCTTAAAATGGAGGATTTGACGCGTGAGCTGCTGTTTCCGCAACGCAGCAAGGAATATATGGTGCTAGAGTCTACAAGTGACAATATGCATATTCAGCGCAATTGCCATTATCGTGCTTCTTTTTTTGGCGTATTGTTGGCTGAGGAGGGTATTTCCTATTATCGGGTGGGAGACTATGAATATGAGCTTCAAAAAGGCGACATTCTTTTTTGTGTCCCACAGGAGGTTTTCAAAGTCATTTACTTTTCCGCGGATGTCAAGCAAAAGCAAATTTTCTTTTCCATAGATATGCTATCGGATGCCGGCTTTAATTATCGGTCAAATGATATGTTAAAGAATTTCTCCAACAACCCCTCCTATATCATTCGTGGCGAGCAACACCTCTACAGACGATTGGCATTTTATATTAAGGAACTTGCTTATCTCAACGATTTTAAGAATACGGTCTATTATAGTAATGAGATGATCTGGCATTATTTTTCTTTATTGATGTACGATATTGAGAACTATTCCAAAAACTTTCGGCAGCAGGCAAGTTTTTCTTCCCGGGAAGAAGAGATTACGAGTGCTTTTTTTGCACTTGTCCGGGAATATTATGTCGAACATCACGACGTTCAGTTTTACGCGGATCGTTTATTTGTCAGTCGAAAGTATCTCACGAAAGTTGTCAAGAAGGCCATGTCGCGCACTCCAAAAGAAATTATTAACCAAGTACTCCTTATCGAGGCAAAAATTCTCTTAAAAAACTCGACAAATAACATCAGTCAGGTGGCCTGTTTACTTAATTTTTCAGATCAAACGGTCTTCAGCAAATTTTTCAAAAAACATACCGAAAGAAATCCCAGTGACTACAAAATGGACGACCTTTTTTAAGTAATTCTTGCTGTTCCAATAGCAATCCGAACAAAGGTGCTTTTACTGCGTACAAAAGTAAAAGCACCTTTGTTTTTAGGGCCTGAGCTATCCTGTTTGGCGTCTTTTAAACAAATTTTGGCGTCTTTGCGCCGAATTTAGACTTCGGTTTTTTTGGACTTTTGCTACACATATAATTAAAAGCAAAATCCATTATGAAGCAAAATGTCGTTAAAAAACGCACCACGAACTTGTTTATTGCGCTGGTATTATTATCCAGCTGTACGGGTAAACGGCAGGGGGACGGATATCAGCAGGGACCTGCGGAGGTACTTTTTGATACTGTGACAACGGGCGATGCAACGATTCGAAATGAATATGCTAGTGCCATTGAAGGCCTTTCCAATATAGAAATACGGCCCCAGGTGAACGGTTATCTCCAGAAAATATTCGTAGATGAGGGGGACTATGTTCGCGCCGGACAGACGCTATTCAAAATTGAAGATCGGATCTTCCGCGAACAGTTGACCAATGCAAAGGCTGCATTGGCTGTTGCTGAATCAAATCTACTGACTGCTAAAATTGAATTAGATCGAAAAACGGAGCTGACCAAAAGCCGTATTGTTTCAGATATTCAGATGCAAGAGGCTCAGGCGAGCTATGCCGCCGCAAATGCGTCTGTGGCACAGGCCAGATCAGCGATAGCTTCGGCACAGATCAATCTGGATTTTTCGGTGATCAAATCGCCTGTGAATGGCTATATCGGTCGCTTCAACTATCGTTTGGGGAGTTTGCTGTCTACGACAAATCAGGAAGCCATTACAGTCGTTTCGGATAATCATCAGGTATATGCCTATTTTAGCTTGAGCGAACGTGATTTCGTGCGATTTCAACGTGAGCATACCGGAAGTACTGTGGCCGAGAAACTGCAAAATGCGGCGCCCGTTGCACTATTATTATCGGATGGACAAGAGTATGCCACAAAAGGGCGAATAGATGCCGTTGAAGGTCAGTTCAATAAGAATACGGGTTCGATTACCTTCCGTGCCAAATTTGATAATCCCAATGCTGCGCTGCGCAGTGGTAACACCGGAAAAATTGTGATGGTTCAACAATTGAAGGAAATGCCATTATTACCTATCGCGTCGACAGTGACCTACCAAGATAAGGTCTTTGCCTATACCGTCGATAAGGAAAATAAAGTCGTACAGATACCCGTGACTATTTCAGGAAAATCTGAAGATAATTTTATCATTCGTGAAGGATTAAAACAGGGCGACCGTTATATCGCACAAGGATTCGAACGTCTGCAGCCCGGAATGCCGGTTACAGCACAAAAGCAAACTCAAAACAAAAAATAAAGCAGCAATTTCATGTTAAAAAAAATAATTAAACGACCGGTATTGGCCACCGTGATTTCTGTTTTATTGGTCATTCTCGGTGTTGTCGGTATGCTCAGCCTGCCCATTACCAAATTTCCCGATATTGCCCCACCTACTGTTATGGTGACCGCTGTGTATCCCGGTGCAAATGCCGAAACAATCGCACGTTCCGTCGCCCCACCCATTGAAAACGCTATTAATGGGGTTGAAAATATGGATTACATTTCATCAACGGCAAGCAATGACGGTACATTAAATATTACGGTAATCTTCAAATTAGGTACCGATCCGGATCAGGCTGCTATCAATGTCCAGAACCGTGTCGCGCAGGTGACCAATCAGCTGCCGGCAGAAGTGATCCAAAGTGGAATCACCACCTTAAAACGTCAAAATAGCATGATTGCGATGGTCACGCTGACAAGTAAAGATGGTACCATGGATGATCTCTTTCTCGAAAACTACAGCAAAATAAATGTAGTACCCGAGCTTAAGCGTATCAAAGGAGTAGGCGACGCAATGGTATATGGAAATAAGGACTACGCCATGCGCGTATGGTTAGATCCAAATAAACTGAATAGCTACAACCTGACACCAAGTGATGTGTCGCGCGCCATCCAGTCCCAAAATCTGGAAGCAGCTCCAGGTAGGTTTGGTGAGCAGAGCACAGAGGTGAAAGAGTACGTGATGCGCTATAAGGGGAAATTCACCGAACCTCGGCAATATGAAGATATTGTTATTCGGGCGCAGAACGATGGTTCGGTATTGCGTCTGAAAGATGTTGCCAAAGTTGAATTTGCAGCTTATAGCTATACTGTGGCATCCAACTATAACAAGAAACCTGCCGTCACCATGGCAATTTTCCAGATGAGCGGATCAAATGCCAATGAGGTACAAATTGCATTACAAAAGCGCATGGAAGAACTGCAGAAATCTTTTCCGGGAACGATGGAGTACAAAATACCATATGCAACCAAAGAATCACTGGATCAATCGATTGACCAGGTCATTAAAACCCTGATCGAAGCCTTTATTTTGGTATTTATTGTAGTATTTATATTCTTACAAGATTTTCGTTCGACTTTGATTCCGGCCATCGCCGTTCCGGTTTCCATTGTAGGGACATTTTTCTTTATGAAAATATTTGGGTTTTCAATTAATATACTGACGCTTTTCGCCTTGGTACTCGCAATCGGAATTGTTGTCGATGATGCCATTGTTGTTGTCGAAGCCGTACATGCCAAAATGGAACGGCGAAAACTAAATGCCAAAGCCGCTACGATGTCTGCCATGGGGGAAATTTCGGGTGCTATTGTTTCGATTACGCTGGTGATGTCCGCAGTATTTGTCCCAGTCGCATTTATGGACGGTTCCACAGGTTTGTTTTATCAGCAATTCGCGTTGACATTGGCGATCGCAATTGTCATTTCAGCCGTAAATGCCCTGACACTGAGTCCGGCCTTATGTGCAATCTTATTGAAAACCCATGTGGATCATTCGCATGAAAATCATAAGGTTACATTCAAACAACGTTTTTTTGCCGGATTTAATGCGGGTTTTGATAAACTTACTTTTCGTTATGGAAAAGCAATTCTAACGATGATCAAACGCAAGTGGATCGCATTTTTACTTTTGGCTGTGTTTGGTGGCTTGTTTGCCTGGTACTCCATGAATACTCCAAAAGGTTTTATCCCGGATGAAGATCAGTCGTTTATCATTGTGACGGCCAACCTGGCTGCCGGAACGTCTAAAGACCGGACCACCGTGCTGATGTCCGATACCGAAAACAAGTTGATGGCGCATCCCGCAGTTCGTGAGGTAATCTCCGTGAATGGCTTAAGTCTATTTACCGGAGCAATGTCTTCCGCTGCCGGTACTTTCTTTATTCGCCTGAAAGCTGAAAAAGAACGTGGCGAAGTGCACAACCTCGGAGCGATTATGGGCGAGCTGCAGGGGATGCTTGCGCAGGATAAACGAGCGAACTTTCTTGTATTAAACACACCTACGGTAGACGGATTTGGTAATTCGAGTGGTATGGAGCTGGTTTTACAGGACAGAACAAATGCGGAATTGCAAAAACTTGGCAACATATCCTATGGCATGATGGGCGCATTGATGCAAAGACCGGAGATTGCCATGGCCTTTACCACTTTTGATGTTTCCTACCCACAATACGAAGTTGCTGTGGACGAAGCGAAAGCCGCACAGCTCGGTGTGGCTGTTAGTGATGTACTTGGCGTTATGCAAGGATATTACGGCAGCATACAGGCTTCGGACTTTAATCGCTTCGGTAAATATTATCGTGTACTGGTACAGGCAACTCCGGAATCCCGGGCAGATGAAAAATCATTGCAGGGGGTGTTTGTGAAAAATAGCCGGCAGGACATGATCCCGATCAGTACGCTGGTGAGTATCCAGCCCGTTACCGGACCCGAGGTTGTAGAGCGGTTCAACCTATTCAACGCGTCAAACCTTACTGTAATGCCGGCTCCGGGGTATAGTACCGGGCAAGCCATGTCAGCTATCCAGGAGGTAGCCAAGCAGCTGCTCCCACCAGGTTATACCTTCGATTACAAAGGCATGAGCCGCGAAGAAAACACGGCGACATCACAGACTACAATAATTTTTGTGCTCTGTATTGTATTTGTTTATTTCTTGTTATCTGCACAATATGAAAGCTACATATTACCTTTTTCCGTACTGCTCTCCATTCCTGTGGGATTATCAGGCGTGTTCATCGGAATTGGTATGGCCGGAATTGCAAATAATATCTATGTACAGATTGCTATGGTGATGCTCATTGGGCTACTGGCAAAGAATGGAATTCTGATTGTCGAGTTTTCAAGCCAGCGCCGAAAAGCCGGAAAGAGCTTGATTGCGGCAGCGGTAGAAGGTGCAAAAGCGCGGCTAAGACCTATCTTAATGACTTCATTGGCTTTTATTACGGGAATTGTGCCGCTCGTTTTTGTTGTAGGACCTTCAGCAATGGGTAATCATTCCATTGGCTATGCTGCCATTTTTGGCATGCTGGTGGGGACGGTATTAGGGATATTCCTAACCCCTGTACTCTTTGTGGTATTTCAGTACTTCCACGAAAGATTGAATGGCCGTGAGCTGGATGAAAGTGAATGGGAGTACTAATTAAGGATGATATAATATGAAACAGATAAAAAGAAATTGCCGTTACGGTATGGTGCTGCTAGCGACTATCGCAGTGCTGCATGCCTGCCGCGTACCACAATACGCTGGGAACGAGATGAAGCCGGTCGATCGTTATCGAAATCAGGAGGAGGTGCAAGAAGGCGATAGTAGTATCGCAAAGATCTCTTATCGCGATTTTTTTAAAGACGAAATGCTCATTTCTCTTTTGGACAGTGCTTTGAAAAAAAATAATGATCTGAATGTTGCCCTGAAGCAGATTGAATTTGCTTCGGAAGGGTATAAGCAAGCCAAGTGGCTGAATGTTCCTTTGCTAAATGCAAATCTTGCCAATGTGGGGATTAACCGCCCTTCTGACAACAGCATGAACGGTATGATGGCCAGTCAGTTTATGGGACAAAAATATACCATGGATTATACATCATCCATTCAGCTATCCTGGGAAGCCGATATCTGGGGGAAATTGAAAGGACAAAAGCAGGAGGCCTTAGTGGATTTTCTTAAAACACAGGAGGCAGCGCGCGCGATTAAGACACGTTTGGTAGCTGAGGTCGTTCAAGGGTATTACAACCTATTGCTGCTGGATCGACAGTTGGAGATAACAAAACGTAATCTGGGATTTGCGGATAGCACGTTATTCATTCTCAATAAACAGGTTGAATTGGGGCTGACAAACATACTTTCCGTACAACAGCAAGAGGTGGCGCGGGATCAGGTAGCTAAACAGATTCCAGCAATTGAAGCCCGAATTCAAGTACAAGAAAATGCATTGAGCATTTTAGTGGGTGAGGTGCCGGGGCCAGTAAAAAGAACTACCCGATTGGATCAGGTTCAGTCGCCGACCAATCTCTCGCTGGGGGTTCCTGCAAATCTGTTAAGCTACCGGCCGGATCTGCGCAGCAGCGAATTGGATGTCCGACGTAGCCTGGCCTCCATACACATCGCCCGGGCAAGTATGTATCCAAATTTAAATATCACTGCTCAGGGCGGATTAAATGCATTTAAAGCCAATAACTGGTTTAATTTGCCTGGCTCACTGTTTGCCGCAGCAACTGGAACTATCGTACAGCCGATTCTGAATGGAAGACAGTTAAAAACACGTTTAGAACAATCAAAAATTACGAAGGATCAAATGGAACTGAATTTCAAACAGACGATGTTAAAAGCAGTCGGTGAAGTGTCCGATGCGCTGATTCAGCTTGAGAAATCAAACGAACAACTGGAGACTTCCAATCTGCAGGTAGAACGCTCCGCACAGCTCGTGCAGAACGCCTTGCTGCTTTATAAATTTAATGAAGCAACATATTTGGAAGTAATTGTGGCACAGACCAATCGCTTGCAGGCCGAACTGGATCAGGCTACGGTGAAATCACAGAAAATTAATGCCATAACATCCCTTTACCGTGCTTTGGGAGGCGGCTGGCTCTAATAGCAGCATCTTAATATACGAACGAAATGAAAACAATAAACATGCTGATTCTGATCAATCCAAGTCAAAATCGCCGCGAAACTGAAAAGATGGCCTACGCATGTAGTGCTGATCGGTTTATACTTATTGATGCCGATCTGGATTTTGCGGACCAGCTAGCCTTAATCCTTGAAAAAAGAAGGCAAAAAGTGGCTATCATACCGCACTTGGAAGGGTTGGAACAGCTGTTTTCAACTGTGGAAGATTTTCCTTACAGCATCGCCGTGGAATACTATGGAGCAGGCATAGGTCGGTAATTTGAATTTAAATTATAAAAATAACGATGATGAGTTATATGCAACTTTTTGCGGTAGGTAGGGGAATTCTACTGCGACGGAAGGAACTTGAAACCTATATTTTTTTACTGGTTCCGACAGTGATATCCATTTCTTTTAATCTAGATGACAAGGTATTCACGATGATGGTGAAATCAACAAAAAAAGTAGATGAATTGATTATTCGTCTGATGGAGCAAAAAAAGTTGAAAATAAGTCTTTTGGACTTTGAAGAGGAGCCTGCCAAAAAAGGCGTTTTTTAGAAAAGTTATTCCGGAAAGATATTGATCTTAACGATCTTAGGAAATATCTTTCCGGATATAATGCCTAATTGAAAATACAATTCTCCGCCGTTAAAATCACTGGAGCGCCATCTGTAATCATAATGGTATGTTCATGTTGTGCCATGTAACCGCCTTTGTCACCAACCATCGTCCAGCCATCATTTAATTCAGTAGCATAAGTGGAAGAGGTGGAAATAAAGGTTTCGATAGCAACAATTGAATTTTTCTTAAACCGTCTCTGGTCAAATCTATTCTTATAGTTGAGCAACTCATCTGGCTCTTCGTGTAGACTACGTCCGATGCCATGTCCACCTAGATTTTTGATCACTTTATAACCTCTCTTTTTTGCTTCTGTTTCCATTAGCTGGCCAATGTCCGCAATTTTAACACCACCACGGATATTTTTTATGGTTTTTTGAAGGATTTCCTTTGAAGCGTCTACCAATTTCTGATGGTTATGAATATCCTGACCGATTACAAAAGAAGCCCCGTTATCAGCCCAAAAACCATCCAGCTCAGCCGATACATCAATATTAATAAGATCTCCTTCCTGTAATAAACGGTCCGCAGCAGGAACACCATGACAGAATTCGTTGTCTACACTGATACAAGTCCAGCCCGGGAAGTTATAGGTCAACGCTGGCGCTGATTTGGCACCATATGAAGTTAATATCTTTGCGCCATATTCATCTAATTCTTTGGTTGACATGCCTACCTTGGCATAATCGCACATCGCTTTAAGCGTTTTGGCGACTGCCGCACTCGCTTTTTGCATTCCGGTCAATTCGTTCTCGTTGGTAATAGACATTGCGCTTTTTTTGTGTTTTTGCTTATTGAATTAAAGATAGACAAAGGTCTTAAAAAAAATTAGATAATCCCATAAAGAAAAGCAGGGCTAATGATTGCAAGACGAATTACGGGAGTTTTGGTATAAGAAAGGCCTGCTTTCGTATAAAATCTCAACTGGCGATAGGTTTAAATGATAGATTTGTGATAAATCTCGGATGAATATAAACTGAGAAGCGATCGAATTTTGGGTGCAATTTTAAATTTATAACATGAAAGCGAAGCAGATATTGATTTTTAAAAGCTCTGTGAGAACAAAGGAGAAGAAGACCTTCCTGATGCAGCTGTTAAAGCTCCATCTACCGCAGATACAGTCGGCTACCTTGGATCTGGATGATGAAGACGCCATCTTTCGGGTAGAAACAGAGGACTGTTCCGTAGATCTATTGACAGCTTTGTTGCATAGACATGGTATAAAAGTTGATTTTTTGGACCGCTTTGTCCTTGCTTAGCTCTATTCAGATCGCCGTACAGATGATCTTACAATAGCCCGCCTGTATACTGCTTAAAAAATAGCTCACGATAGATGTCGCCAATCGGGATTTCGAACTTGTCGATATATATCGTATGGTTGTCAAAAGAATCAATAAAGGACAAATTGATCAAATAAGATTTGCTGACCCGAACAAATATATGGGCCGGTAGTTTTTGGTGAATGGTTTTTAGATTCATTGCTGTAATCAGTTTGTTGGTACGGGTATAGATGACCACATAATCTTTGAGTGCTTCAATAAATCGAATATCGCCAAATAAGATTTTATAGTATTTTCGATCCGATTTGATAAATACAGCATCTTCATTCGCATCTTCAAAGGTGTTTTGATTTTCTTTTAAATTGAGCAGATTTTTATAGCTAAACGCTTTATCAATTGCCTTGACCAGGCGATCTTTTTTAATTGGTTTAAGCAGGTAATCAAGTGCATCCAGCTCGAACCCCCGCAATGCATATTGGGCATAGGCTGTCGTCAGTATCACCAGGACATCTTTCGGTAAGGCCTGTGCAAAATCCAGTCCGTTGACAGTGGGCATCTCGATGTCCAGAAAAACAAGGTCAACAGATCCAGTTGCGAGATATTCCTTGGCAGCTAAGGCATTGGAAAACTCGCCGAGGATTTCTATAGATGAAATTTCTTCGACCAGATTTCGCATTTCTTCCCTTGCTAAGGGTTCATCATCTACAATGATACAATTCATAATGGAATTTTTAATTTTACCTGATACAACAGGTGCTTTTTTGATATGTTAAGTTCGTAATTATTGCCATATAGCAAATCAAGTCGTCTTTTGGCATTGACTAATCCCAATCCACCGTATTTAGGATTAGTAGTCGAAAAATTTGGATCGCTCGAATTTTCACATTCAAAACAAAGTTGCCCATCGGTCTGTGTAAAGTGAATGGCAATAAAGGTATTTTCATTGTGTATATTGACACTATGTTTAATCGCATTCTCGATAAAAGCGGTAAAAAGATGTGGCGGCAGAAAAATACTTTGTTTTTCGAGTTCCGCGGCACAGGAAAGTGAGGTTTTCAAATTATCCCTGCGTATTTCCTCAAGTTTTAGAAAATTGAAAATAAAGTTTATTTCGGATTTTAAGAGTGTTTTATCTGCATCATTTTCATACAGTTGGTACCGCAGAAAATCGGATAGTTTGATAATAACCTCGGTGGCCATACTCGGGTTTTTCCGAATCAGAGCCTTCACATTATTGAGCATGTTAAACAAGAAATGTGGCTGAATCTGGTTCTTTAATGCATTTAACTCCGTTGTAAGCGCCAAGTTTTTTAAATCTGAAATGCGTTTATTGTCTTCGATCCAACGTTTAAAAAGTTTAAACGTAGTGGTGGTCAAAATGATGGGAACACAGATAAAAAGACCGCTCACAAAACTCATGGTATTGGTTCGTTGCCTTTCAATTGCCGGAATATGGATGCTAAAGATATAGATTGCGATCTGCATGACAACAAGCAGGCTCGCTGTCACCAGCAAAATGAGCAATACCGTGTAGATTTCATATTTTCCCCTGAAAAAAAACTGTGGTATCAATACGTACATATTGATATAGAACATTGCGACGAAAACCGTCCAAAGCGCCAGGGAGAAGTAGGTCTTATAATTTCCTAAAAATTGTGCATTTGTATTGGCATTGGCAAAAAGAATAAGCAAACCAATTAAGAACAGACCATGTCGTAAAAATCTGAATTTCTTTTCCGTTAGGTAGCGTAAAACAATACGGTTGTTGCAGTCTAGCATATTGATCTGGTTTATTGACCCTGATTTCGCAAATGTAACTTTTTTTGTTTCAAAATGATTTTGTTTTATATGAACACTGCTTTTTTTTATACCAAAGTGAAATCGGTAGATAGAATGGATAAAAAGCTCTTTTGAAGCTGCCCACCTTTCGTATAAAATATTGACCTTTTTGTATAAAAAATAAAATGAGCGTTTCCTATTGATCTATTCTTGTAACACGTCGGCTGCTCCGTTCTAATTTCCGAAAGAGCAGTTTTTCGGGTTTCCTTTAATTGAAAAAGAATAGATAAAAAAAACGAATATCCACATGAAAAAGAACCTGGTGTTGCTTGGGAGCTTTGCTCTTGTATGCAGCAGTTCCGCACAGACCAAAGATAGTATTCCGCAAAAAGTACAGGCCATTGTAGCCGACAAATTTCCTGCAGCGCGGGTGCTAAATCTAAGTTATGAATATAATGGCGGTTACAAATATTCATCCAATGTTAAAGGGGGCGTCATTACGCGAGGTAAGGTAGAGTCACTCCATCAGGCTGGCGGGAGCTTGAATGTCAATTTTTTAAACCGGCGTAGCTGGACGTTAGGTACTAGCCTCGGTTATCAGTATACTTCATTCAATGTACAAGAATCAGATTTAAGCACGCAGCCGCAAAAAATGCGTACACAGGATTTCCATTACCATTATGAATCACTTAATTTTTCTTACTTCTCAAAATTATTTGGAAAAATGGTTATTTATTCCGCTAGTTTCATGACGGATGGAAGCGATAAGGGGATTGAACGGATGCGTGGGATATTGACCGGAACATGGGTATTAAAAGCAACTCGGGATGTACAGATGACAATCGGCTTACTCGGGTTTATTGATCCTGCGGCAATTATTCCTGTTGTTCCTACCTTCACCTATAAGCAGCAATATCGCGACGGGTGGATGATAGATGTGCTATTACCCAAGGGCGCCTACGTCCGAAAAACAATGTTGCGAAATGGTCGCCTTTCTCTGGGGGCAGATCTCAGCACGACGACATTCTACCTCAATGATTTTTGGGAATCAGACAAGGTCTATACCTTTAGTCAGATGGAGATCAACTCGGGATTGACCTACGAACATAATTTGGGGAGATCGTTTATTGCAACGCTCAAATCTGGTATGAAGAACATTCCGAGATCGAGGATATTTGAAAAAAGTGAACGGCAAAATAATTATGTATGGGAAGCTTCTGCGGATCCGTCGTTTTATGTCAATGTTGGACTTTCTTTTAATCCCTTTGCAAAAAAAAGACGTTAGGGCAGGGCTGATGATCGGCAAGGGAATTTGACGGGATTGTAAAAAGATTTACTCAGTTTCTTGGATTATTATGTTGTTTTAGTGTTTGAACATTCAAATATTTGCTATATTTATTTTATAAATAGAAATTAAAATAAGGTTAATTGTATGTATACTGCTTTCCGGATTTAATTTCTTTTATCAAATTTAGGTGATACTAAGCCTGTAACAAGGCATTTGAATAAATAATAAAGCAAAAAAAGAAAAGAAAATGGCATTATTAGAAACCCTTGAATGGCGTTATGCGACCAAAAAATACGATTCAACAAAGAAGGTTGATCCGAAAGACGTAGATAAAATTATCGAAGCAGCACGTATGGCACCGAGCTCCTCGGGATTGCAACCTTTCCGTGTCGTGTTGATTACAGATCAACAATTGAAAGAGCAAATTGTACCTGTAGCTTGGGGGCAACAAATTATTGCAGAAAGCTCTCATCTTTTGGTTTTTGCGGCATGGGATAAATACACAGATGAACGTATTGATGCGACGTTTGACCAGATGAATAACCATAGAGGTTTACCATTGGATACAACTGATGATTACAAAAATAAATTAAAAAGTATGTTAGCTGCGCTTACGGAGGAACAGCAGGCAGCGCATGCCGCGAAACAGGCTTATATTTCTTTTGGAATGGCCATCGCGCAAGCTGCGGAATTGAAAGTGGATGCTACACCAATGGAGGGATTTTCCAACGGGGAGCTGGATAAGTTATTGGGATTAGACAAATTGGGGCTAAAAAGTGTTGTTCTGCTACCCTTAGGTTACCGTTTGGGTGAAGAGGATTGGTTGCTGAAATTGAAAAAATTTAGATTGCCTAAAACTGAGTTTTTGATTGAACTACCTTAATAGCACGAATTTAAAGTGCTGTAACAAGGGCAAGATTTAATTGTAATCTCTAACAATACACAAGAAAGGAGCTATATATAGCCCCTTTCTTGTGTATTGATGCCTCGTTAACGGAGCAAATTAAAATTGATATGCGACACTACCTAGGATATTTCTAGGCATTTGAGGATTTACGGTAGTCCAACCTTTGAAATAGGTTTGGTTGGTCAGGTTGTTTCCTTTTACCGCAAATTCAAAATGTTTATACCCGTAGGAGAGGCTTGCATTAAATAGTGTATATGACGGTAGTGAAAAAATACCTGTAGGTACACTGTTGGTAATCAGATTTTCACTGGCATAATTCAATCCCGCCCCGATACCGAGACCTTTGAGTGTTCCTTTTTGTAGAATATAGTTGGCCCATAGGTTCGAAAGATGTTTTGGCCCAGCTTCTGTTGGACGTAAATTATTCACATTTTCAGCAGCTTTTGTCGTTTTGCTATCATTAAAACTATAACTAAATATAACATTCAAGCCTTGGACCGGAGCAGCTGTTAAATCAAAATCTATTCCCCGGCTTAAACGTGTACCATCTTGAACGGTAATATTGTAGGACTCCCCATCGATAACTCTTGCTTCAGAGCGCAACATATTATCAACGGTAATGTCGTAGTAGCTTGCCGTTAGACCAAGTCTATCGTTGAGCAGATTAAATTTAACCCCGGCTTCCCACTGTGAGGCCTGCTGTGGTTTAAAGTCCCCGGATATACTCGGATGAGGTTGTACGACAGGAGCAACATTCTTGAATCCATTTTGATAATTGGCGAAAAATGAGACTTTATCTTTGATAAATTCATATACTAAACCTGCACGTGGAGAAAATGCGGTTTGATTGAAAGCTCCTGTCGTGGTGTCTTTGTCGAAATTATAAGTTCCCTGATTGTCAAAGTAATCCATGCGTAAGGCAACATTCAGATGTAACTGTGGAGTGAGATCCAAAACATCGGAGACATAGGCGCCCAAGACCTGATTACGGCTTCTCGTATTTGTTTCGGCTCCTGTTGAAGCAGCTATTGCTGCATCGATATTAGCCGCATTGAATCTAGCATATCTTGGATCATCAAAGGAGGTATTGAGCTGATCAAATAAGATATAAGGCGAATTATGACTTTCTGCTTGTTGGAAAAGATAGTCGACGCCGACGAGCAGCCTGTTTCGAAGTTCCCCGAGATGAAAGTCCCCGACAAAATTTTGCTGTGCATTGAAATTGCTGGCGGTGTAGTTCTGGTCAGCGACATAGCGATTGATCAATGTATCGTTATTCGCCTGGAGATACATGACATATTGAAAATAACCGTCTGATTTACGTCTATTGTAATTTACCGTTGTATGGGAGGTCCATTGTTCGTTGAAACGGTAGGTGACGTTGCCCCGTACATTCGTGGTAGGATTTTTAAAGGTCACGTCGTCATTCGTATACGATTTACCGAAATCAAACTGTAGTTCATCGGGCGTCCTCGCAAATAACTGGCGTGAACGATTGAGAAATACCATTAACGGATTGGTTGCCTTGTTTTGAAAGAGTTCGAAATCCAATTGAATGTCAAGTTTTTCACTTGGCCGGTAGAGCAATGAGGGGGCGATAAAAAATGATCTGTTGAAACCCGCGTCCTGATAGTTGCCGACATTTGTAAGTGCTGTATTCACACGGCCTAGAAGCTTTTTATCCGCGGTTAGTGGACCATATACGTCCGCTGTGAGACGATGCTGTGCATAACTGCCCAAAATATAATTGACACGACCACCGACAGTATCCAATGGCCTCTTGGTTATATTGTTGATTAGTCCGCCAAATCCAACTGCCGCTCCACCATACAGTGAGCCCGAGGGCCCTTTGATTACCTCAATGGATTCAAGATTGGCTGGGTCTGGACTGGTGCTGGCGATGCCCACCACACCGTTAACCATTGCAGTCTGCGTGCTAAAACCTCGTAATGTGTAATAGGTGACACCATCACCTGGTCTTCCAGTTGAAGCCCATAATTTGTCAATACCTGAAACGTTCGCCATAGCATCGTCGTAATTGGTATTAAGCTGGCTTTTTAATAACTCTTTAGTAACGACGGCGTATGATTGGGAGTTTTCAAGGTTGTTGAGCGGCATTTTAGAGACGTAAATGCTTTGTTTACGGGTATATTTATTGGATCCATTTCCATTAATAACAATCTCCTGTAAGGTAGATTGGTTTTCGTTGAGGTAAATATCTGGAATCCGGTTTTTGTCTTCTACAATTTGGATTGTACGGGTCAAAGACTGTAAGCCCACCGCTGATATCTCCAGTCTTGCTTCACCCGGCTTTAAAGATTTAAATTGGTATGAGCCGTTGGTTCTCGTTAATACGGTGATGTCCTGCGGGTACAATTTTACCGTAATACCCGAAATAGGCTTTCCATCGGAGGAGAAAATTTTACCGTAAATTTCGGCTTTGTGCTGTCCTTGGGCAAGTAGGGTGCCCGGAATAATCAACAGGAGGTAGATGATAATTTTATTCATGTTGGTTTGTAGTCTTAATTAGATTAATTATAAACAACGCAAAGGTATTACTCCTGTGATATTTTTCAAAGTATTATTTATTTAATTTTTGCTCCCATATCAGTCCGCAGATCGGCGACTTAGCTGTTTCCTAAAATGAATAATGGCCAAAGAGCGTGCGAAAAATCTCTTTGGCCATTATTGGCTCTTTGTAAGAATTAAAGTTTTATCGGTAGCGCAGATGTCTGCTATCAATCTTTGCACTAATCGGATATACATCTTTATAAATATCAATTCCCGTTTGTGCCAGTGGTATTCCGGCCATTGTTGTTTCAGACCCTTGGATACGGATATTCTTTTTATGATCTATACTGACTGTTGCCCAGATAGGATCCTGATAGACCAATGTTCGTTTTAAAATACCATGTTTTTTATAGAAATCCGCATCAAACGCTTTGCTTTCAAATGTATCACCCGCCCAGTAATAGGAGGCACTATTGATTTGCACATAATGAATGCCATTAATCTCGTTGTGATAATTGAGATGATGATGGCCAGTAAGAACAAGTAAAATTTTATTGAATCCAGCTTCAATATTCATCTGTTCCAATAGATACCTCACTGCCATGCCATTTTCAAGTCCGCCGTCTTCGTTGTCCAAGCCTTGATGACAAAAGATGATAACCCGCTTTTTAGTATTTCGAATATCTTTTTTTAACCATTCCAGTTGTTGTTGACCGATACTGCGGGGATAACCTTCAATTTTTTTTGTCAGGCTTTTCTCGTTGCCATCCAGGATGACAAAATGAAAGCCTTGTTTATCAAAGGAATAGTAAGGTGCGGGGCTATTCCAAAAATCGGTGACCTGTTGTTTTGTGAAGCCGCCGTCTGTATCGTGATTGCCGATTACAAAGTGCCTTTCCCCTGTAAAGCCATCCCAAATAGCCATTAATTCTTTATTCTTAGCCTTTGGAAAACAAAAGTCGCCCAAGGAAATAATAAAGTCGGGGTTTTCATTTTTCATTGCTTCGATAAAAAGTTTGGCCCGACGTAAACCATCGTGCATAAGATCGTGATGAAGATCTGCAATCACGCCAAATTTAATGCCCTCAGCTTTGAACACATGGTCTGTTGTCGACGCGATAGACGTATTGGCAAGACTCTTGTTGACTAATATGCTGCCTAAGCCTAAACTTCCCAGTTGGATAAATTTTTTTCGGTTGATCATACTTTTTTGGTAATACAGATTTAATTAAATACTGCCTAGCTGAATCGTTTGGCCTTTTTTCAATTTAATATATTGGATATCATTGTTTTTTGATAACTGTTTTTTACTTGACAGATCCTGAAGATCGGTCTTTTCAAAAATCCGGAAGACACCATTCTGACTGGCAGTTACGCGCAATGATGTTAGTTTTCCGCCGTTCTTCTCAGCACTGACAATAAATCCACCCGCAGTTCTCAGATTTTTAAAGGATACGTTTTTCCAATCCTCAGGCGTTGCCGGAAAAACTTCGATATAATCATTTTTGCTCTGAATTAATAATTCGTGAATACCCTGTGCGAAGGCAAAATTACCCTCCAGCGTAAAAGGGCGATAGGTAAAATCAGAATACTGCCCCCCATTTTGGTCACCGTTTAAGTGAAAGGAATTTATGGAACAAAAATTATGGGCAAATTTCTGTAAGTTCACAACAGCCTGTTTACTTTGTTTTGCTCTTGCATGGAGACAAGCCATCCATGAAAAGGAATAGCCCACCCAGGCCCTTGTGCCCAATTGCTCTAAATGGGAAAGCGATTTTTCGATCAACGATTTGTCCCGGGCGTTATTGATGTCAAGTATTCCCAATGGGTAAATAGCCATATAGGGTGACATGTGTCTATGGGAATGTTTCATCGGTAGGTCGACTGCGACTTGCAGGCCGGTTTCATCCGTCGCAAAATTAGGCAATTCGGCACTGTATCTAGCCCATTCTTTAGCTGCTTCGGGTTTACCATTTGCGTTGCTGACCTCTGCGGCGATATCGAATAAGTAATGTGCCAGGCTGAGATCAAAATTTGTCCAGCGCTCAAACCAGGCCTCCCTGCTGTTGTCATTGTATTCCGGACTACTGCTTAGGGGGAGATAACGCTTCCCATCTTTGAGATAAGTTATATTTTTTAAATAGGTTGCCGCTTCAGTGATATAGGGGTAAGCTTGCTCTTTTAAGAAATTGCGGTCCATTCCATATTTCCATTGCCAATAAAAATGTTGGGCTGTCCATGCACTGACTGTGGGGGATAAGGAGTATTGGATCCAGCCACCCATCGGGTAGCCATTCAATGTCAGCACACCCGGAATATTTAATCCGTCGACTGCAAAGTATTGCCGGGTATAGGCAAGATTCTTCGGCCTGATTTTCCATAACCAATCCGTATAACTTTGAGCCGCATCCATTCGGTTGGCGGTGTACGCTGGCCAATAGCTCAATTGCGTATTGAGATCGTTATGAAAATCCCCTTTCCAGGGTGGTAAGCCTCCGTTGTCGGCGGTCCAAACGGCTTGAAGTGTAATCGCTGGCGCACCTTGGCGTGCCGTAGCTCCTAATTTATAAAGTTCCAGGTAATATTGCCTTTCGAGGTCTTTTTCAGGAATGGAAATAGTCGATTTAGACCAATAGTTTGCCCACCAGGAGATATGGCTTTGTTTTGCGGCTTCATACTGTTTGATCGAAATGGGCTGTACTTTGGCTTTTTGATCGTTACTGATGGTCCAGTAGCCTATAAGCTTGTTCGGAGACATTTTTTTCCACTGCAATACAACCTCAAAAAAATGATGATCATAGGTTTCCTGATGCAGTACCTGAGCGTTTTCAGTTTTAACAATGTTCCCTTGTTTGTAACCCAGTCTGGTTAAGCTCTGGCCATCAACTACGCTTTTTTGCTCATCGGCCTGTGTGGTATTTTCGTATTGATGTGGGACAAGCTGTGGTGCAAGATCATCGATGTTTTTACCCGTAATTTCGAAGTACCCCATTGGTCTGGTGGCATGTACATAAGTAATAAGGGTTTTTCCATCGTCAAATTTCAATGTATGTACCGCACTTTGCAGATCCAGTACATTGGAAACGACGTTTCCGAATTTTGCTGCATCAAAGATCATCGCCGCTGCCGGAAGTTTGGTCGGATAAGGGGAGCGGTCATAGGGGGAATCCCCCCATTGTTGAGCTTCCTGATAGCTGTTGTTTTGTAGCTGTTGCTGTACCCATTTAAAATCATGTTTTTCTATCTCAAATGCTTTGCGTTCATCCCAAAGATCCGCCCGATCCAGAGATAAGCGGATGGTATTGTCTTTTTTCCAGATTAACGCACCCAACTGACCATTGCCTAAGGGGATAGCCTCATCCCAGCGAGTTGCCAGATTCGTAAAATTAAGATTGTAACCGGTGGATGGCTGTCCAACAACCAGACCGGTCATGAGAAATAAAAGAATGAGATAGCAGTATTTCATAATTTATATGGATATGGTTTACAAATTTAGTGCTCAACAGCACAAATAGCTGACACTATTTAGGCTTTTTTAGAGCCTATTTTGCCTTTTTTGTTTCCGGCATGCCGTCTAGCAACTTTGCTGTCAAAAATGGCTGAATGCGGCAGTATTGCTAATTATTGGTTAGAAACGCGGATCAAATGGATCGAGTCAATAACGCATGTCATCCGAACTCCTGATTAAAAGTAGATAAAGTGATCGCTTCTTAAGTTTCCGTAACTAAAATGTTATCCATGGCTAATGAAGCCAAAATGGTGCTAACAGCGGCAAAAAAAGAGATTGTATTGGGAGGAGGTAATATAGTTTATGTTTCTGTTAATCTAGTTTTAGTTTATCCCGTCGTTCTTCTTTAATTTTACTAACGTTAGCTATCAATGCCTGTATCGGCTCGCTGATATGTATTCCACTAGCTCAAGCATTGGAATAGCTGCACAACAATTATAAAATAAACCTAATAACAGAATAATATTGAATAGACCTTATTGCTATGAATAGAAAATTAATGGTGTTAGCATTATTGGCCTTAATTATCGCCTGCTTTACAATATTTACATTTGGTAAAGAAGAAACAGTAGACTTTAGTGCAGATGTCAAACCGATATTAAATAAACATTGCATTGCCTGTCATGGTGGAGTGAAGAAAAATGGGGGGCTTAGTTTTCTTTTTGAAAATGAAGCTTTTGCCAAAGCCGAGTCTGGCAAACCGGCAATTATTCGGGGGGATGCAGAGCATAGCGAGTTTATGAAGAGATTGGTTTCTGATGATCCTGAATTGCGCATGCCTTATAATGCGCCAAAACTGAACGATGAGGAAATTGATATTTTAAAAAAGTGGATCGACCAAGGTGCAAAGTGGGGTAAACATTGGGCTTATACTTTACCTGAAGATGTCGAAGTGCCGAAACCATTTTCCCTGGCAGGACTTTTTGGCATAAAACCGAAAGGGGTGAATAACAACATCGACTATTTTGTGCAGGCCAAATTAAAGAACAAGGAGCTCTCTTTTTCGGATGAAGCCGATAAGAGCACTTTGTTGAGAAGACTTTATTTGGACCTCATCGGCATACCACCGACCTTAGATGAAATCAGCGCATTTATCGAGGATGACAGCGATGATGCCTATTCCCGTAGAGTTGATAGCTTATTGGCTTCCTCTAAATACGGTGAAAAATGGGCTAGTTGGTGGCTGGACATGGCACGCTATGCCGATACCAAAGGATACGAAAAGGATGGGTCACGTAGTATCTGGTCCTATCGGGATTGGGTGATCAAAGCCCTGAACAAAGATATGCCATACGACGAATTTACCATTGAGCAGCTGGCAGGAGATCTTTTGCCTCAACCGACCAAAGATCAGCTTATCGCGACGGCGTTTCACCGGAACACCATGAATAACGATGAGGGCGGAACGGATAGTGAGGAGTTTAGGATGGCGG
This sequence comes from Sphingobacterium sp. DR205, assembly GCF_011064245.1. Taxonomy (NCBI): domain Bacteria; kingdom Pseudomonadati; phylum Bacteroidota; class Sphingobacteriia; order Sphingobacteriales; family Sphingobacteriaceae; genus Sphingobacterium; species Sphingobacterium sp. DR205. Next base: position 2,559,852 of record NZ_CP049333.1, read on the forward strand.
CTGTCCTGGACCGTTTAAATACCAGTTATCAGGTATGGTTGAGTACAACATTTGAGTGTGTACAATGTCATAGTCACACCTATGATCCTTTTAAATTTGAGGAATATTATAAATCGCTGGCATTTTTCAACAACACGCGAGATGAAGATACACAAGGTGATCATCCAAAACTACGTTTTTATACGGCACAGGACGAAAAACGTGTCGATAGCATCAAGCATTGGTTGACAGCCAATGGCGATGGAAATGCGGTAAAATCTGCGGATCTGTTCCTACATACGCTCGAGCCTAAGATTCATGCCCATTATAGCGATCAGATTGTAAACGGTGCTTTGTATGATACAAAATGGCTTGGTGTACGCAGCAGTGGATCAGCCCGTTTAAAAGCAATTACCCTGGATGGCAAAAGGCAGTTCTTTATGAATTTCTGGACAGATGCAGTTGGCGGAAAAATGGAAGTGCATCTCAATAAACCTAATGGGCCTTTGCTAGCCAATATAGATTTACCCAAAACCTCGGGCAGACAGGTTATTCAGGCAGCGATAGCACCGACAAGCGGTGTACACGACCTTTTTCTGGTATTTAAGAATCCAGCAGTTGCAGCTGGTCAACCGATTTGTATGATTGAATGGTTTGCTTTTCGGGAGGACTTTCCGGTTGGAAAACCCTCCGAAAATCTTAACCTTCAGCGAACTTTTCTCCAGCTTGTCAATCTGCAGCCCGAAAGTGTGCCCATTATGATTGAAAATCCGAAAGAAATGCATCGGAAAACGAATGTATTCATCCGGGGTAACCGGCTGTCTCTGGGGGCAGAAGTACAGCCCATGGTGCCTGAATCGCTCAATGAATTTCCAAAAGGCGCTCCCCGAAATCGCATGGGATTTGCGCAGTGGATTGTCAGCAAAGAGAACCCATTAACTGCGCGGACCTTGGTTAACCGTGTTTGGGCACAGTTGTTTGGCCGCGGACTGGTGGAGCCATTGGGTGATATGGGGACACAGAGTATACCGCCAATTCACCGTGAATTATTGGATTATCTGGCCCTGGATTTTATGAACGGAAAAAAATGGAGCATGAAAAAATTGGTCCGTGAGATTGTCCTTTCAGGTACCTATAAGCAGGCTTCAACGCTAAATGGTGATAAAGTGGAAAAAGATCCGCAGAACTATTATTTGGCGAGAGGGCCGCGGTTTAGGCTTTCCGCGGAGCAGATTCGGGATCAGGCGCTAGCCGTCAGTGGCTTGTTAAGCAATAAAATGTATGGACCGAGTGTCATGCCCTATCAACCGGATGGGGTGTGGATGACCGTATACAGCGGTGAGTCCTGGGTCAAGAGCGAAGGGGAAGATCAGTATCGACGTGGCGTTTATACCTTTTTGAAACGTACGAGCCCTTATCCGTCCTTTGTTTCCTTCGATGCATCCAGCAGGGAGGTATGCCTGGTTGATCGCATACGGACAAATACGCCGTTGCAGGCTTTGGCCACCCTCAATGACCCCGTGTATCTGGAAGCGGCAAAGCATTTAGGAAATATCATGCTGCAGGAAGGAAAAGGAGATACAAAAAAGAGCATCAGTGCCGGTTATCGAAGGGCAATGCTCAAAGAAGCCGATCCCAGGAAGATCGCCGACCTTGAGGAACTCTACAAAAAAGCACTCTTGGAATTTAACAAAGCGCCAGCATCTGCAGCGAAATATCTGGGCAGCGATTTGGCAAAGGAAAATACAAAAACAATATCATCCAAAGCTGCTTATATGTTGGTTGCAAATGCATTATTGAACCTGGATGAATTTTTAACGAAATCCTAGGGGAGAGATTCAAAATACATGCTGGTAATAAAACCCCGGGGAGCTGAATCAACCGGGAATCGGGATAAACAATAGATATGGTAGAATTGGTGCCATGCAAAAAGAGCTACATGAATGAAAGATCTGAATAAATTAATAGAAGAAGCACAGCAATCTGAATTGAAGGCTGTGACAAGAAGACATTTTCTAAAAGATTGTGTTGCTGGTATTGGCGGCATTGCATTGGGAAGTCTTTTGGCAAGTTGCGGAGGATGGAACACATCCGGATCAAAAGGCAATTTGGATCTGAATGCTTTAAATCCGTTGATTCCCAAATCGCCCCATTTTCCCGGTAAGGCCAAAAGTGTGATCTATTTACACATGGCGGGAGCCCCTTCGCAGCTTGAATTGTTTGATTATAAACCTGCACTGCAGAAATTACATAATCAACCCTGCCCACAGTCCCTTCTGGCCGGAAAGAAATTTGCCTTTATCCGCGGGGTACCTAAAATGCTGGGACCACAGGCGACTTTCAAACAATATGGTGAAAGTGGAGCTTGGGTATCCGATCATTTACCTCATTTTAGTCAGGTGGTTGATGACGTCAGTTTTTTGAAAGCCGTCCATACGGATCAGTTTAACCACGGACCCGCACAGCTGTTTATGCACACCGGAAGTGCCCGATTGGGGCGTCCAAGCATTGGTTCATGGGTGACTTATGGCCTGGGCTCAGAAAACAGCAATCTACCGGGATTTGTGGTATTGACTTCTGGGGGTAAAACGCCGGACGCCGGAAAGAGTGTCTGGGGAAGTGGTTTTCTGCCATCGGTCTACCAGGGGGTGCAGTGCCGTTCAAAGGGAGACCCTGTATTGTATATTGCTGATCCTGAAGGAATGGACCGGGACATGAAGAGCCATCTTATCGACGCGATCAATAATGTCAACAAAACGGAGTATGACACATTTAAGGACCCTGAGACACTTTCACGGATTGCGCAGTATGAAATGGCTTATAAAATGCAGGTCGCCGTACCCGAAGTAATGAATATCAACAATGAACCTGCTTATATCCATGAATTATACGGTACCGAACCCGGAAAAGAATCTTTCGCCAATAACTGCCTGTTGGCCCGCAAGCTTGTGGAACAGGGCGTGCGTTTTGTGCAATTGTTTGACTGGGGCTGGGATAGTCATGGCACAAATGCGGCAGACTCCATAGATCTTGGATTTCGAAATAAATGCCGTGAAATTGATCGCCCGATGACGGCACTGATCCTGGATCTGAAACAACGGGGCTTATTAGAGGACACATTGGTCGTCTGGGGCGGGGAGTTTGGACGGACGCCAATGCAGGAGAATCGTGATAATAGTGATATGCCATTCCTTGGAAGAGATCATCATACGGACGCCTATACCATCTGGATGGCAGGTGGAGGCATACGTAACGGCATCAGCTACGGGCAAACGGACGATATTGGTTTTGCAGGTGTTGAAGGAAGGGCTTCCGTACATGATGTGCATGCCACCATGCTCCATCTCCTGGGATTTGACCACGAAAAATTTACCTATGAATTTCAGGGCCGACCATTCCGTTTGACGGATGTGGAAGGTGAACTTATACAAGCTATTATTTAACGAATGAAACGATTTCTAGTATTAATCCTTCTGATGGCCAATTTTTATACACTTCTGGCACAGCAACAAGAGAAATTACACATTAAGTACTATTGTACCAATTGGGGAAATACCGATTCCTGGGACCGCTTTTGTGAACGCGTGAAAAATGCGGGCTATGATGGGGTAGAAGCCTGGCTCCCCGGGGATCAGAAAGAGCGAAAAGAAATGATTGATGCCCTGCAAAAATATGGTCTGCGTTTAGGGCTTCTTTCCGGTGGTTCCGGAGCTTCATTTGACCAATACCGCGAAAGTTTTAAACGTAATCTGGAAGAAGCCGCAAGCATAAAGCCGGATTATATCAATTGCCATACAGGTAAAGAATATTACGCATTTGAACAGAATAAGCAATTGATCGATATCGGTCAAGTGATTATGGAAAAATGGCGTATTCCGGTTTACCATGAGACACATCGTGGCCGATTTAGCTTTGCGGCCCACCTGACCAAAGATTATTTAACAAAAATCCCCGCTTTAAGGCTTGCTTTGGATATTTCACACTGGTGCAATGTACATGAGTCGTTGCTCGCTGACCAAGCTGAAGCGGTTTCTTTGGCACTCGCCCGGACAGAACATATCCATGCCCGGATCGGACATCCTGAAGGGCCTCAGGTCAATGACCCCGCGGCACCGGAATGGAAAAGTACGGTCAGTCAACATCTGGCCTGGTGGGATCAGATTGTCGCCCAACATAAACAAAGCGGAGCAAAGGTATTGACCATTACCACGGAATTTGGTCCGGCAGGTTATTTGCCTACACTGCCTTTTACACAGCAGCCGGTGGCAGACCAATGGTCCGTAAATGTATATATGTTGAATTTACTCAAAGACAGGTATAAAGAATGATGGTTTTTCTTGAAGAATTGATGGCCTTTTTGGGACGGTTTCATCCCATCTTAGTGCATTTACCCATCGGAATTTTATTGATTGCATTTGTGATGGCATTTCTGGAACTATTCAAAAAAGAAAATCCATACCTGTCGGCGATTAGATTGTGCTTGTTATTGGGCAGTATAGCTGCCATGTTTGCAGCTCTTTCGGGATTTCTGCTTTCACGCAATGGCGGTTATGAAATCGACGTGCTCAATTACCATCAGTGGCTGGGAATTGCTGTCGCCGTAAGTAGCCTACAGCTTTATTTCCTGTACCGCGAAAAAAGCGGAGCGCTACAATGGGCAAGAAAAATCCTACGGTTTCGTTTTTGGCTATTTTTGATCCTGGTTATATTACTGGGAGTCACAGGACACTACGGCGGTACCTTAACGCATGGCAAGGGTTATTTTCTTGAAGCCATGCCACAGGCGATGAAAAAGACTTTTGGTGTGGAGGAAAGCAGCGACGAGCTTTTAATTGTAGAGAATGTACAAGAGGCTGCCGTATATGACGGTATTATACAACCTATACTCAAACAACGCTGTCAGAGCTGCCATGGTGATCGGAAACAGGAGGGCGGATTGGCCTTACAGACAAGGGAAAGTCTGTTAAAGGGGGGTGAAAATGGAAAGGTGCTGAAGGGTGGCAATTCGAAAGAAAGTGAATTGTATGCGCGACTGATATTGCCGGAAGGACACAAAAAAAGAATGCCACCAAAGGGGCGTACACCGATCAGCCTCGATCAGATCAAATTAATTGCATGGTGGATTGATCAAGGGGCGAGCTTCGATAAAAAAGTGAATCAACTTACACAGACGAAGGAAATTGCCGCAATATTGAAAAAACTTGAAACAGGAGAACAGGAGGCCTCGCAGGTATTGTATGCGGATTTTCCAAAGGCACCCGATTTACCAAAGGATAAAGTTGATGCCTGGCAGGCAAAAGGAATCAAAATCATTCCTGTGGCTAAAGAAAATAATCTGGTGCTGGTCAATGCCATCAACTATCCACAGTTTAATGATAAGGATCTGCAGGAACTGTTGGCCATTAAAGAGAATATCGTTCAACTGAAGCTTGGGTATACCGCCATCACTGACCAGGCATTTTCTACGATAAAATCCATGCCTGTCATCTCACGTCTACATCTCGAGAATACAAAAGTTTCCGACAATGGCCTATCCCAATTGAAAGGACTGCAAAAATTGATCTACCTGAACCTGGTGGGGACAAAAGTAAGCGCAAAGGGTCTGTCGAATTTGAAGGATATCCCTAGCTTGAAAAATGTATATATCTACCAAACGGGCGACCGGGACAGTGTGGCCTTAAAAGCATTACAGGGTAAGGTGCGCATCGATACAGGTAATTATCGGTTACCATTTATCGCTACGGACACGGTAAGGTTCTAAGAGGATAAAAGGAGAGACCAAGTCGTTTTTCCCATCGATTATAGTGCTGCTGAATAGATACTTAGTCTATGCTGTAGCATTACTTAGTCAATAATAAGGGTATTGGAAACCTGACTTGCCGATAGTGCAGCGATGTGATTGAATGGTGATAGGGTGTCCGATCTTTTCGGACACCCTATTTTTTTTGTGTTGGGTATAAATATTACGGGTTATTTTCCGGTATTTTCCAATAAGGTGATTGCATCGTAAAGTACGCCAGCCTCGCCTCTAAAGGTTCCCGAACCTTCAGGTTTATTGTCTTTCGTATACCATTCGTAGAAACCTTTATTTTTAATGACACGCGCCAACATGGGCTTGATCTGCTCATAAGCTTCCTGCTGGAAACCATTTTTAGCCAGTTGTTGGATCATTCTCCCTCCAAACCAGGTCCAATCTCCGCCATTTTGATAACCATACGGATACATGCCTTTATTTTTGAAAAAACCTGCAGGATAAGTCGGATATACGGTTAATCCAATGGTGGCTGCTCCGGCATCTTTTACATTTTTGATCATCTTGTCCAGGGAAATTTTGATCTGCTCTTTGCTAAGCAGGTTCGCCTCAATGGCAATGGCTGTTCCGCCGTGATAGTAGATTTGGTTTTCATCAAAATCTTTTGGAAATGGCGACCCGTTGATGTAGATGTGAGGGATGAATTTTTGATTTTTATCGTCCCAAAGATGTTTCATGGTATTGCTGGCAATCGTGGTTCTGACCTTACCCCATTTTTCTTTTTTATCAGGGAAAAGATCCATGTAATTGTCCAAAGCAATTAAAAACATGGCATTATCATAAATATCCAGGGCAATATGAGAGTTTTTGTCCAAATGGACCCCCCAATCGTGTTCTGGCTGCACATCACCCCAATCGACCGTTGTGGCCCCCCACAATAGACCATAAGTGGCATTATAACGTTTGTCCATTAAAAATTGCAAGGCCTGTTCCATCCGGTCTTTCACTGTCGTTTCGCCTATTTTTTGTGCGAGAAAAGAGCTGTCCTTAGTGGCTACGATATATTTGTGAACTGCCTGGATCAAGGATGTTTCCTGATCGGTTTCAACCGTGTTTTTATGTGCGGCATATTCCGGAGCCAGTGGATTAGTGATGGTATAATAGTCGGAAACACCATTCTTTAAACTGGATTTTTTGACAAAACCGTCTGCGATATTACCATCAGCTTCCTGTAATTTAAAAAATAGTGCCAATTGATCTTTGATCTGCTCGTGGGGGTGCACTTGGCTTGCTAAGGTAATAAAGGTATTGTAATCCCTGATCCATACTTCACTATAGCCGTCACCTGCATTGAATCCTGCTTTGATAACCTTGCTTGCCATATCTTTGACGAGTTGGAAGCTACTATCCTGTGCCACATTTTGCTGTGTGCCGCTTCCTGTGGATTTGTTGCTACCACCGTTGCAGGATAATAGCAGCAAGGAAGTAGATAATGCGAAACATAAATTTCTCATGATGCTGTTTTTTTCTATCGTTGTGTACTTATTATTAACATTTATGGTCTTTGACAAAAGACTGTATTACTTTTGCCTGAGCAGTTCCCAGGTTGCGGAGCGAATAGGATTTCGCCGCTGCGGGAACGGCAAAAGTCTCGGCATAATGGAAGATTTTTTTCATGCCATTGGCAGTTGTCAGTTCTACCGCTTCCCCTTCAACGAGCATCATAATATGGCATTGCCCCTTTGTCTCAATCTTCACCTCGTCTGCAAATTCGTACCTGTAAACATCATAGAAATGATCTTCATGCGTTGGCAAATGCACTTTTGATGCTTGGGCATCGAGTGTATAAACCTCTGGTTGGGACAGGAGCGTATCTTTGACGACATCACCCTTTCGGTTAAAATTAAGATTGGCAAAAGCCCTGTCGATATTTAATGGACGTGGCTTACCGTCTAAATCGGGGCGTACCCAGTCGTACATCTTAAACGTGTAGTTGTAGGGAGTGGCGCTGATCTCCAGTACAAGGTTATTCGTCCCGGAAGAATGCACCGTACCGTGGGGAATTAAATATAACTGATGCTTTTGCGATTCAAATTTTTGGACGTACCTGTCAATGGCGATCGGTTCGCCCGTACGGAAGCTCTGTTCAAGAACAACACGGAAGTTTTCCGCATCGATATCCTCCTGAAATCCCAGGTAGACCTGTGCATCGCCCTTTCTGTCCACAATGTAGTAGGATTCGTCTTGTGTGAAATTTTCTCCAAATTCGGCTTTGGCATAACTTGGACTAGGATGGCACTGAATGGAAAGATTGCCGCCATCAAAAGTGTCCAGAAAGTTAAACCGGATTGGAAACTCAACGTCAAAACGTGGCTGCGCAGCGCCCAGGACATTTGAACTTTCCTGAAACATCAGTTGATCAAAAGAAATTTCGAGCACTTGCCCGTTATTCTCAAGTAAAATGCCGTTTTCGGGAACAATCATTTCAAAAGACCACGCATAATTTTTAACCTGTTGATCAATACCCGTTAAATGTTCCTTCATCCATTGTCCGCCCCAGACTCCGGGTTCGAATGTTGGTCTTACCCGAAAGTAATTTTTAGACATTACATGCAAAGTCGCTTTTAGATCATTTCCTAAGATCCAAGGTAGATTTTCAGCGGATTGCTGATCGGCAAGAATCTCCACGCGTGATAATATCGTCCGTTTATGTCGGTTTAGGAGTTCCCAATCGACAAAGTAATACCGTTTATAAAGCTCTTTTTGATCGCTTTGTTTTGCACAGGCCAGGTTCCCGGCCAGTCCCGCACGCATCCGTTGGATTAGTATATTTTTGGGCAGGTCGATGTACATCACCTGACTTGATACCTCAAGGAGCGCTGCTCCGGGGCCATAAAAAATAAGATACTCACTGTCGGTGGCCTGTTTTAGCATTCCCTGCAGTGCAGCCAATTTGACCGTATCAAAGTATGCGATCAGTTCGAGTGGTGTTTTTTTTCCGAATAATGGATCATTACCGCCAAGATAAGGAGCTACTTTCTCCTCGATTGCTGCTTCAGGGAGCAATGCTGTTTCCATGGAAACAAATCGCACTGTTAATCCCCGCTTAACAAATTCCTGCTGGATATGCTTTATTGGTGTTTCCCAATTTACGCCAACAAACCCATCTATGCAGTGTATATGATTTTGGATCAGGTGATCGACCAACTCATCATAAGAGTTGGACAATTTGCCCTGAACTGGAAATGTAGGTAAGATGTCGTATTGAAAAGATGTCGTTTGAGTATTGGAATACATAAGATGTTATTTATTGCGTATGTAAAAAAAATGACTAAAATAATAGGGGATATTGAACGAAGTTATGCGTTGTTATTCTGCTTTTTCTTTGATTTTTCAATCCAATATTTTTCGATTTCTTCCAAAGGTTTGCCCTTGGTCTCCGGTAAATATCCCAGCACAACGATAAAAGCTATCGCACAGAAAAAAGCAAATAACCAAAAGGTATAACTTGCTCCCCAGGATGCGAGCAAAATAGGAGTCAGCTGACCGACGATCGCATCGGAAATCCACATCACCATAATACTTATTCCCATTGCTCTTGCCCGTATGGCATTTGGGAATATTTCCGCCGCGACCACAAATTTTAACGGACCGATAGAAAAAGCAAAGAAAAAAAGGAAGAGCAGGATGGAAACAATCAATGCAACATTGTTTGGTTGTTCCTGACTGAAGAGATATCCCGTTACAATCAGACTAATGGTGGCCCCCAATGTCCCTAAAATATATAAGGGTCTTCTTCCCCAATTATCTACTTTCCAGATGGCAAAGCAGGTAAATAATACGTTCGCCGCACCAAAAAATAATTGTGCATGATAAGAATTTGCTAAGGAAATACCTGATTCCAACAGTATGCTTGGGCCGTAATAGACGATGGCGTTGATGCCGCTCAGTTGAGAAAATAAGGGTAAAAATAGACCTAACAGAAATGCCCTGCGGTAGATGGGAGAAAACAGCTCCTTCATATTTCCTTTGGCCGGACTTGGCGAATCATATAGATCCGTTAAACCAAGTTTGGTACGGATTGCTGCGACCTCTTCGTTTCGCCCAATTTTGGCCAGCCAGCGGGGACTCTCAGGAATAAAATAAACCCCTAAACTAAGTAGGACGGCAGGGATCGCGCCAACTAGAAACATGCCACGCCAAAGCTCCGCCTGAGGCAACGAATCGAATTGAAGAATGAAATAGTTACTAATATAGGCAATCAGAATACCAAATGTAATCGCCAATTGATAACAGGTAACTGATCTACCTCTGAATTTACTGGGGGATATTTCAGCAAGGTAAAGAGGAACTACGATAGAAGCTATACCAACACCTAGTCCGCCAATGCCCCGGCTCGCGATCAATATAGTATAATTAGGACTGAATCCGCAGCCAATTGCTGACAATAAAAAAAGCAACGATGCCACGATAAAGGCTTGTTTACGACCATATTTGTCCGTAAAAGAGCCCGTAAAGAATACACCAATAATGCATCCGATTAGTGCCGAACTAACAAAAATACCTTCCTGCACAGGAGATAATCCAAAAAATCCCTTCACAAGCGGTAAAGCACCGGCGATAACCGCCATGTCGAAGCCAAAAAGCAGTCCGCCCAGTGAAACAATGCATAAAATAAGGATAAAATTTTTAGACATAGTTGGTTTATTAGTTTTATATGTATATACATACAAACATATATCTATTTTTTTAATTATCCAAAAAATCTTACTTTAGCCTAAGCAATATCATGTAATGAATTTAAAAATAGATCACAAAAGTCCAGTCCCACTGCATATACAAGCAGAAAATCTACTGCGGGAGTTGATAAAACAACCGGAATATATTGAGGGGAAAATGTTGCCCAATGAAATAGAGCTAGCCAAACGTCTGGCTATTTCCCGTTCTACTTTACGTCTGGCGATTAATAAGCTGGTTTATGAGGAGCTATTGATCCGGAAGAAAGGTATCGGTACAAAGGTTGCAAGCACCAAATTCAGTTCGAAATCCAAAAATTGGCTAAGTTTTTCACAAGAAATGAAAAATCGTGGTATCGAGGTCAAGAATTTTGAGCTTCATGTGAGCTGGGTAGTGCCCGATAAGGCCATTACAAAATTTTTTGCGGTCGATGAGGATCAAAAGCTATTAAAGCTGGAACGGTTACGTGGTAAAAAAGATGATCCGTTCGTCTATTTTACGTCTTATTTTCATCCTCGCATTGGGCTGACAGGTGACGAAGATTTTAAACGTCCGCTGTATGAAATATTGGAAGCCGATTACCATGTTGTGGCCGATCTTTCGCAGGAAGAAATAGACGCCGTTGCAGCCAATAAATTTATCGCAGACAAACTCGAAATCAATATCGGCGACCCGATCTTATCGCGCAAACGCTTTGTTTTCGATCAGTCCGGAAAGCCAATTGAATATAATCTGGGATTCTATCGCGCCGAAAGCTTTACCTATACCGTGGAAAGCCGAAGAGATTATTAATAGAACAATTGATCCAGTAATCATAAGCTACTGGATCAATTCATCCGTCGATTGCATGTGACTACTTGGCTGTTTCTGAGGCCCATTGATGGAGTAGTGCGATTGCTTTGCTCAATACACCGGCTGAGCCTTTGAATTTGCCCGATCCGCTCGGCACATCATTCTTGCCGTACCATTCGTAAAAACCTTTGTTCTTCACCACACGATCAATCATTGGCCCTAACTCGTCATAAGCTTCCTGATAAAAGCCGTTGCGGACAAGTTGCTGGATCATTCTGCCGCCAAACCAGGTCCAGTCGCCCCCATTTTGATAGTGATAAGGTTCTGCCATCCAACCTTTGAAAAAACCGGCAGGGTAGGTCGGATAAAGTGTAAGGCCGATGCTCGGCATGCCCGACAAACGGACATTTTCCAACATCTGTCTATTGACCGTTTTTATTTCGTTTCGTTTGAGCAGTCCAGCTTCGATCGCAATTGCCGTACCCCCATGGTAATGGATTTGATTTTCATCAAAGCCTTTTGGCAGGGGAGAGTGCTGTGGATAGATATGTGGAATAAATTTCTGTTTCTTTTGGTCCCAGAGATAGCGTCTGCTATTTGTTTCAAGCTCCTTTTTAAATTTTTTCCAATCAGCGGCCTTTGCTCCATTGGGTTGGATTTCAATTAAGTTCTGTAAGGCAATGATGAGCATGGCATTGTCGTAGATATCAATGGCTTCATTGGAGAGTGCATTCCAGTCACAGCCAAAATCGTCATGCGGCTGCACATCACCCCAGTCGGCTGTCATGGCGCCCCAAAGGAGACCGTATGTTGTATTGAACCGTTCTCGCCTGAGGTAATCCAACATCAGCTGTATGCGCTCTTTGACCGAAAGTCCACCAATGGATTCGTCAAGAATGCCATAATCCTTGGTTTTCTGTATATACTTGCCCAGTAGCTGAATCAGCGAAGTCTCTTGGTCGGTCTCGACAGTGTTTTTAAAACCGACATGATCGGGTGCATTTTTAGAATAATAAGGCGTATCATCATGCCAGGTGAAATCTTTCTTGAGCACATAGCCGTCGACCATTTCACCATTGGGCTGTTGCATCTGGAAAAACAATAGGATAGCCCCGCGAACATCTGCTGCAGGTCTTTCTTCCAATGCCGTTTCAATAAACGTATTGAGGTCCCGGGCCCATATCTGCGAATAGCCACTTCCGGCATTAAATCCTTCTTTGATGACCTGCCTGGCCAGGCTATCCACATATTTTAATTTCGGATCGGCTAAAATGGTCTGCGCAAGCTTAAGTTGGTCTGCTTTCGATGGGATTTTTTGTTGCGCAGAGAGACCGCTGCTAAATAAGATAAACGTAAGACCGAAAAACGTTAGGTTTCTTCTCATGGAACTTTTTATTAATTGAAGTATTATGCATTTCAGTAGTCCAATCGCGATGTTTCGTTAGATTATTTCCAGCGCATTCAATTTGGATTGATCTTTATGACTTAAAACTTCTTGGTTATTATTTGTTATGTATATACAAACAAAGGTAGAAAAATAACTGGTGCATTAGGCTTTTAAGGAGATATAATTCAATTCGTATTTAAATTATTACAATATTGCGCCATTTTGAACTGTCCCCGCCTATTTTTTTTATGATCTTTTAGTTTTCATGTTTATACATAGTTTTATTTTTTGTAAGTTTGTTTTTGAACCTAATTGACAACGATGGCAAAGCATCTTATATTTTATTTTTTCTGCATGTTATCCAGTGTGATATCTGCGTCAGGGCAACAGAAAACTGATCTAACTACCCTGGTAAAACCCAATATTGGATCTGTGCATAGCCGATATTTTTTTTATACGCCGGCGGCAGTACCCTTTGGTATGGCCAAATTAGCACCAAGTACCAATGGAAGTTATGGCAATAAGTCCGGTTGGGAAGCCGTTGGCTATGACGATAGACACAGCTCTATCGAAGGCTTTGCTAATTTTCATGAGTTTCAGATCGGGGGAATTGTCTTTGCTCCATCAGTAGGTGAACTCAAAACCACGCCGGGGAAACTGGACCAGCCGCAAAGTGGCTATCGCTCATCATTTGACAAAAAAGATGAATTTGCCACATCAGGTTACTATCGGGTGAAACTGAAAGATTACGGAATCCTCGCCGAACTAACGGCGACAAAAAGGGTAGGTTTCCATCGTTATACCTTTCCAAAAACCGATGCGTCCAACCTGATATTTGATATTGGACATGTGATGGGCGAGAGCGGACCAGTGGTCGATGCTGAAGTAAATTACGATAATCAATGTGTATGGGGATACGTGGTGACAAACCCGGTATATGTCCAAAAATATCAACAAGGCGCTACTGTGAAGATGTATTTCTTTGCAGAAGTCAGCAAGCGGCCAAAATCTTATGGAACATTTAAGGACGACGCGATTTTCGAGGAGAAGAAAAACATACGGGGGCAAGGAGCGGGACTGTTTTTGCGATTCGATACAGGATCGGATGAATCTATCACCATCAAAACCGGTTTGTCCTATACTTCGGTAGATAACGCACGGTTAAATTTGGAGCAGGAGGCAAAGGGTCTGACATTTGATAAAGCGAAATCCGAAGCACTGAATACCTGGAACAATGAAATGGGAAGGATATTAGTGGAAGGTGGTAAAGAAGAGGACCGGGTTAAATTTTATACCGGATTATATCATGCCTTACTTGGACGGGGACTTGCCAGTGATATTAATGGGGCTTATCCAAAAAATGATGGCTCTGTAGGCCAGATTGCATTAAATGCGCAAGGGAAGCCGGTTCATCAGCACTATAATACAGATGCGATCTGGGGCGCATTTTGGAACCTGACACAACTCTGGTCCATCGCCTATCCTGATTATTACAACGATTGGATACAAAGTCAGCTGCTGGTGTACCGCGATGCGGGCTGGCTCGGTGACGGTATCGCCAATAGTAAGTATGTTTCCGGTGTGGGTACCAATTTTACGGGCTTGGCAATTGCTGCAGCATATAATGTCGGAATACGGAATTACGATACAAATTTTGCCTATGAAGCTGTTCGGAAAAATGAACTTGAATCACGCGGACGGATTCCGGGAGCAGGGAAGCTTGATGTGGGAGTGTTTGTTGAAAAAGGTTATTCACCTTATATCGAGGACAATACCGGTAGTCCTGAATTATTAACCCAAGGATCACCTTTTGGCGCTTCTCATACCTTGGAATATGCCTTTTCGGCAGCTGCTGCTGCGCAATACGCCAAGTCACTTGGTCGTGATGCAGATTATAAGCAGTTTCTAAAGCTTTCAGACGCATGGAAAGGATTATATGATCCTTCAACTAAATTTATACGGCCAAAGGACAGTAAGGGAGACTTTATTCCGAACTTTAATCCCTATCAACCCTGGCGTGGATTTCAGGAGGGAAATGCCTGGCAATATACTTTTTATGTACCGCACGTTCCCCAAGATCTTGTCAAACTGGTCGGAAAAGACTTATTCAACCAACGTTTGGACAGCATATTTACGGTATCCCAGCGGAATGTCTTTGGAGGTGGAACCCAAATTGATGCCTTTGCCGGTATTGAGAGTCTCTATAATCACGGAAATCAGCCCAACTTGCATATCTCCTGGTTGTTTTATTTTTCAGGGAGACCTGACCTAAGCCAAAAATGGGTGCGGGCGATTTCAAATGAATTTTATGGCACGGAGCCTGTTCACGGTTACGGGTATGGACAGGATGAAGATCAGGGACAATTGGGGGCTTGGTATGTTTTATCGGGGATCGGATTATTCGACGTAAGAAGTTTAACGACAGAAAATCCGGCATTTCAGATTGGGGCGCCTTTATTTGATAAAATTACCATACAGCTTCCCAAGGCATTACGAAAAAATAAATTCACGATTCAGGTTGAAAAAGAGGCCCCGGATAGTTACTATGTTGATCAGGTCCGCCTGAATAATAAAGCCTGGACCGGATGGCAGCTCCCCTTTGAACAACTGGTTAAAGGGGGTGTCATGACGCTGAACTTAAAAAGTAGTGCGCGTAGAAACTAAGTGGCAAACGAAGAGTGCTGATGGGTAAATGGAAATCCTGCACCGGATAGCACATTTCAAAAAGCCTTTGGAACGTATATAAAATAAAAAATAGGGGTGTCCAAAATAATCGGACACCCCGTAGGTAGGTTGGTTTGTTGATTGCCTACGCGATCTCTGCAATGAAATTGCCCTCTTGGTCCAAATCGGCCTTATGGGCAGCAATTTGTTGAAGATTAATGTGGCCGATTACATATTTGAAATCTGCTGCGTAATACCTTTCGGTGATCTCACTGAATTTTAATTTTTCGATCAGTTGATCGTCCGTGTATCTTAAATAGACCTTGATCAGATAATCCTGACTATAATTTAAGGCACTGGATTCTAAATGTTTTTTATATTCATAACGGTAGCCATAGCGTAGTGCTGCAATGTCGGACAGGACTGCGGAACCCGTCGGATGACCGCCGGCACCTTTACCGTAAAAGAATTGTTCGTCCGCAAATGCAGCTTTGACCAGCACACCGTTATTTTCGTTTTCTACATTATACAACATGCTTTCTTTGCCTACTAAACGAGGTAGTACATAAAGCACGACTTTATTGCCATCGATCTCTTTGGCCGTAGGGATCAATTTGATTTTAAAGTTCTTTTCTTTTGCAAAACGAATATCCTGTTGGCCTAATTTGTCGATACCGATGTTGAATACATCATCGGGTTTAACATAGATGCCATAGGCGTGTGAGGCGACGATACAGACTTTGAATTTAGGATCATATCCACCGACGTCAAGCGTAGGATCTGTTTCAGCAAAGCCAAGTTCCTGTGCTTTTTTTAATGCATCTGCATAAAGCTGGTTTTCGTTGAAAACCTTGGAAAGAATGTAGTTGGAAGATCCGTTAAAGATACCGCTGACCGAATGCAGAAGCTCATTGTCGTAATATTCTTCCAGGTTACGGATAATAGGTATACTTCCACACACGGCTCCCTCATAAAGTAGGCTCGTTCCATATTCATGTTGAATGTCGACCAGCTCTTCAAGGTGACCGGCAATCATTTTTTTATTTGCGGATACCACATTTTTGCCTGATTTCAATGCACGCACAGTTAGCCTATAGGCCGCTTCTGCATCATCGATCAATTCGACAACCGTGTTGATTTCCGGATCCCCCAAAATCGCCTCCGCATCAGTTGAAAATAAGTCAGCGGGCAGTGAACGTTTTTTATCCGCATTTTTAATGACAAATTTCTTGATTTCCAGATTCAGATTTTTCGTTTTGATAATGTCGTAGAGACCTTGGCCGACAACGCCAAATCCAAACATCCCTATCGTTAATTTATTACTCATATCTCTTCTTGTATGCTCTTATATTATTGTTTACTTCTCTTATACTAATTCGTTGATATACTCCTTCTTATTTTCTAAAAAGTTATGGATAATAGCTGTCAGCTTTTTTGTCTCGATCAAAAAGCCATCATGACCGTAGCTCGACTCGATCTCCCGGTAGCTGGCATTGGGAATATGTCGGGCAATAAATTTCTGTTCATCTACGGGGAATAATATATCTGTATTGACACCTAATACCAGTGTTGAACAGTTGATACCAGCGAGCGCTGCTTCCAGAGATGCTCTTCCGCGGGCCAGATTGTGGCTGTCCATCGCTTTTGTCAGGTAAAAGTAGCTGTATGCATTGTAGCGTTTAACCAATTTTTCACCTTGATAATTTTGATAAGAAGCAGCTTTGTAATCATTTACTTTATTGTCATCGGTATCCCTTTGTGTATGATCATAGGTGATATAATTGCGATAGGACAACAGCGCGATCGAACGTGCGACTTTCAGCCCTTTTGCACCGCCATCAGGATGATTGGCATAGAAAGTCCGGTCTGCTGTAATGGCTAAACGTTGACTTTCATTAAAGGCAATCCCCCAAGGGGAATGCACTGCGTTTGTACCGACAACGATGAGCTGATTGATGGCGATCGTTTTGGAAGCGGCCCATTCCAACGCTTGTTGACCGCCCAGTGATCCACCGATTAAAACTTCAATTTGGCTGATATCCAGATGTGCTGCGAGCAACTGATGGGCATTGACAAGATCTTTTACCGTAAATTCAGGAAAAGAAAGGTAATAAGGCTGACCTGTCGCGGGATTGGTGGATAGGGGATTGCTGCTCCCATAGGCCGATCCAATCACATTCGCACACACGATATAATAGTCATTGGGATTAAACAGATCATCTGTACCAAAAAGACCCGGCCACCAGTCCAACACATTCGCATTCGCGGTCAAGGCATGACAAACCCAGACTACATTGCTGCGATCTGCGTTCAGTTCTCCAAATACTTCATAGCTGATCTGTAAATCGGTAAGCTCCCTGCCGTTTTCAAATACAAAGGGCTCCTGATGCTGATAAATATGCCTGCTCATTACGTTTAAATTTAGGAATGTATTTGATTATTTGATCTTTTCGAATGCCTGTTGCAGGTCAGCTTTAATGTCATCAATATGTTCTATCCCTACTGAAAGGCGCAACAATCCCGGAAATACACCCGCATTGGCCTGATCTGCATCACTTAACTGCTGGTGCGTTGTTGCTGAAGGATGGATGATCAATGATTTGGTATCACCTACATTGGCCAAATGGCTGATAAGTTCGAGGCTGTCAATAAAAGCATTTGCTTTCTGGGCAGCATCACCTTTCAATTGGAAGGAGAGGACTGCACCATAACCGTTTTTAAGATATTTTTGCGCATTTGCAAAACTTGGAGAACTTTTTAATCCCGGGTAATTTACCTTTTCTACCTGTGGGTGAGCCTCGAGCCATTTGGCGACCTCTAAAGTGTTGTCTACGTGACGTTGCACACGCAAGGACAATGTTTCAAGTCCCTGTAGTAGTAAAAATGAGTTGAATGGCGAAAGGGCCGGACCAAAATCACGCAGGCCTTCAACACGGGCGCGGATAGCAAACTGAATATTGCCAAAAGGTCCCTTTTCACCGAATACCTCGGAGAATACCAGACCATGATAACCTTCAGATGGTTCGGAGAATTGTGGATATTTTCCATTGCCCCAGTTATAGTTTCCACCATCAACGATCACACCGCCGATACTTGTCCCATGACCGCCAATCCATTTTGTTGCAGATTCAACGACCACATGGGCACCATATTCCAGCGGTTTGAACAGGTATCCACCGGCACCAAAAGTATTGTCGACAATTAGCGGTAAATCGTATTTTTTAGCAACAGCCGCTATTTTTTCAAAATCAGGGATGTTAAAACTCGGATTTCCGATCGTTTCCACATAAATTGCTTTAGTCTTATCGTCAATAAGTGCTTCAATTTTATCGGCTTCGGCATCCGTGGCAAAACGGGCCTCGATACCCAATCGTTTAAAAGCAACTTTAAACTGGTTGAATGTACCGCCGTATAGATTAGAGCCAGCCACGAAGTTATCGCCATTTTCAAGGATATTGTTTAATGCAATAAATTGTGCTGCCTGTCCGGATGCAACAGCTAATGCCGCAACTCCGCCCTCTAAGGCAGCGATACGTTGTTCGAAAACATCCGTCGTGGGATTCATGATCCGCGTATAGATATTGCCAAATTGTTTCAGCGCAAATAAGTTGGCTCCATGTTCGGCATTTTCAAAGACAAATGAAGAAGTTTGATATATAGGTACAGCTCTGGATCCAGTAGTAGGATCTGCCACTTGACCGGCGTGAACTTGTAAGGTTTCGAATTTTAGATTTTTGTTGGAAGACATAATATATCAGATTTTAAGGGTTCAAAAAAGTATTCACAAGAAAAAAAGAAAGCATACACACCTGTTGAAAAGGTCTGTTAATATCGTAATCCGGGAAAAAGGAAAATGATTCTTAACAAGTTGGAAGGTGCGTATGCATGCGCATTCGCATAGACATGGCATTGCTATGTGTCGCTTCTTTACCTGTTAGCTGGTTTGTCTGAAACAAACCTAAATTGTTGATGGTTTTCTGTAATGTAATAATCATTGTCTTATTTCATTTATATGCTCCAAAGCGATATTGCTTTGGACAGGATTTGGCACCTTTTCAACCAAATTGAAGGTTGCCAGTGGGTCATAGAGCCAGTCTCTCGCCACTTCTTTATAAATCAAGACCTGCTGATTAAGGAAGGTGTTGATTAGAAATCTTCATCTGAAGACATTGCAAATATAAACTTCTTTTCTATTAATGCAAAAGAAAATCATTTTTTTAATTAAAACTATTTTATAAATAGATCTTCGCCATCGCTTTTCTACTACCTTTTAGCGAGCGCAATATGTTCCGCAATTTGATCCAAATCTGTCAAAAGCGGTTTTAACTCATCTATTCGGCTATAAATGTCGTTGTGCAGAACCTCAGGATTTTTGCTGATGGAAATCGAAAGCCCGACCAGGTGCGAGTTGATGCGGTAGGAGAGCGCCTGAAAGTGGTGAATATGGGACCAATCAATCCACTTATGTTCAGGTTCCTTCTTCATTTGGTTAATGGAATCAGAAAATAGAGCCATTGCCGTTTGTGCTTTTTTTCGTGCTAATCTGATATCAAAAGAGCTCTGCAGGTTGTCGGATAGGCGCTTGTTGATCATCTGAAAATAATGCTGATTGTAGCGTGCGACCTCCTTGGCCAGGTGGACCATGCTTGAGCTTTGACGCACGGGAATCAGGAAATATCCTGCAATGGTGAGCAGTGCGCCAACCAGGGTAAAAGCCATACGGCTACCGAGAATAAGATTAATATTACCTTCGAATAAATTTAGTGCAATGACAACACCCAGTGTGATAAAAACTACACTGACCATATAGTTGGATCGGTTGAATAAAAAGAATCCGAAGAGCCCCGTGGCCGATAAACTAAGTGATAAGGGAAGACTTTCGAAGCAAGCCAAACAGGAGATGCCGATCAAAATACCTGAAAATGTCCCGGCAATACGTTCGATATTGCGGGTCTTGGTCATCGAAAATGCTGGCCTTGCCACGATGGCAATCGTCAATAAGATCCAATAGG
The DNA here is from genome assembly GCF_011064245.1 of Sphingobacterium sp. DR205. Taxonomy (NCBI): domain Bacteria; kingdom Pseudomonadati; phylum Bacteroidota; class Sphingobacteriia; order Sphingobacteriales; family Sphingobacteriaceae; genus Sphingobacterium; species Sphingobacterium sp. DR205. Next base: position 2,580,175 of record NZ_CP049333.1, read on the forward strand.
TATATTTGAAATCCAGAAATAGAATCCCGATCAATGCGCCGATACCAAAAAGTATAGCCATGCGGAGTGCAAAACGAAACAGCGGATTTTTTAGGTGAAGCTTATCTTTGATCTCCCCCAGACTGCCCAAGGGACGATTGATAAATTGTTGATATTCCTCGGTACCGATTTTGTCCTGAATTTCCTGATTCTGATAAAAAGCAACCTGGATTCGGCGGAGTACTTCAAGAATAGATTCCATGTTGTTGATGATAGCCGATAGAATCGGGCCTGCTGATCCGATTTGTTGCTGCTGAATATTTTTCAGCTCGTTCAACAACTCATTCAGTTTAATCGTATTATAATACAATTGTTGTGCATGGCTGAACCTTTTATTCGGTTGTGAAAAGCTTTCGATTTCCAGTGCCAATAATTTTATTGCACGGCGGATCACAGGAAGGCTCCCGGTATCGGCAAGATTCTTTCGAATGGCATCATAGTCATGATCAAGTGCAATAATAAGCTCGTGTAGATCAATGAGGCCGTAAACCTGACTCAGCCAATAATTACTCTTAGGCCATTGATGGCCGATGATTCTTTTCTCCCGGAAGAGTAAGGATCGTATCTGTTCTTGCTGTTCACTGATCTGACCGTGAATTTTTCCTACACGGCTATAGGTAATACCCAGTGGAATATCGGGATCATAGGATTGCGCACGGACCAGTAAAAATTGAGATAAACCCTGAAAACCATTGGCCATCGCATGTTTTAGGGAACGATACGGCCTTATGTAGGCCTGTAGCAGGCTAAAAGCATAATAAATCGCCGCGCCAGTCGTAATTTGCAGGCTGACTTCCAGCGGATGTTTTGGTGCCAGGCCGATGACAAAACTCATTAAGATCAATGTCATGTTGCCGATAGCAGCATAACGTGGTCCGAACAAACCATATAAGGTAAAAGTAAATCCCGCCAAACTTAGCAGAATGACCAAAGGCCAATGGTAAGGAAAGAAGTAAGCTGTAAGAAATGACGCAAGAAAGAAAGTCGGAATGCATACCAGGGCGGAGGATAGTTTATCCTTTCGGTTACCGGGAGGATCAGTCAGTGTCGTCAACAAGGAGCCGACACCAATACCAATGGCGGTGCCTGCGGGTGTGCCCAATAAATAGATGGCCAGACTTGGAAGAATGCTGATGGAGACATTACGCAGGGCATCACCAAAGTGTTCACCTTGGACAAATCGCATAACTTGGCTATAAATACGGTAGAATCTTCTCTTTAATGATACAATGCCCATCAATCAGTTTACTAATTTTCGATGCAAAAATACAAATATTATGCTTAATATTTTGCGTATTCATTTTATTTATTTTGAATAATATTGATTTTTTGAATTTTTATTTTGAAACAGTTGCTTTGTGAAATCTTGTTCTCCGGCGCTCCTGAAAGAAATGTACGGCACTTTTTTGGGATGAATAGTATGGTGTGGTCGAGAAAACGCGAAAAGCAATTTACCGAGCTTATTTAGTCACCCGCCGACGGTTTTTGGCTATCCGTCTATTTCCCCTGGTCAAGGTGTAATGAATACACGATGTTTGTTGTCATCTAAATAAACAATGACGATCCAATTGATGGAATAAAGAAATTATGTTATGAAACTAAATAAAAATAAACTGCTGCTATTCGCTACTATGATCATGTTATTTTCCTTTTTGGGGACTGTTTTTGCGCAATCGAATGGCGGAAAGTTAAATGCGGTTGTGGTCGGCCGGGATGGCGGGCCGCTTGCTGCGGCGAGTATTTCACTGCTCCGTAATCCCGGAGGTATCCTGCTGAAAGGAACCGTATCTAAGGAGAATGGCGGAGTTGAATTTTTGGGAGTGCCCGAAGGTAAATATACGATGCAGGTTTCGACGGTGGGGTATACGACGTACAGTTCCAGTGAAATAACCCTAAGGAAGGGTGATATATTGTCTTTGGATACCATTCGTTTAGAGGCCGTATCAAAAGTGCTGAGCGAGGCTCAGGTTGTTGGTAAGAAACCTCTAATTGAAAGTCAAATTGATAAAATTGTGCTGAATGTGGAAAATAGTATCTTGGCGACGGGGAACAATGCATTGGAACTCTTACAAAAAGTTCCGGGGGTTACTTTGGATAATAAGAAAATCAATCTCCGCGGAAAAAGTAATGTAATTATTATGATTGATGGCAAGCCTACTTATCTTTCGGCGGATGAAGTTAGCCGACTGCTGGAAAATACGGCTTCAAATTCAATTACATCAATTGAAGTGCTTACCAATCCACCGGCGAAATACGATGCTGCCGGTAACGCAGGTATTATCAATATCAAAACCAAAAAAAATACACAATTTGGCAGCAATGTTAGCCTGAATCTAAATCTGGGGCAGGGGAAATATACGAAAGGTGACGGCGGTTTCTTAGTCAATCATCGAAATAGTTGGGCGAATATTTTCGCATCCTATAATTATAATAACAGTTTAGGATTTAATGATTTAACGATCGATCGCTCTGTCAATGATTCAACGGGGACCACTTATTTCAATTCAGATTCTTACTCCAAATTTCGTTACCGTGCGCATAATTTTAAATTCGCTGCTGATTTTAACCTCGGCGAACAGCAGGTGTTGGGTTTTGTTGTCAATGGTAATGTCAGCAGCGGCAATTCAACACGACAAGGGGATAATCTGATTGCTTCACAAAAAGGGAAATTGGACTCCGTGGTACAGGGAAGCAACTTTTCGGATTTTGCCTATCATTACCTGGCTTACAACCTCAATTACAAAAAGACATTCGATACCCTGGGGACTGAACTAGCAGCCAATGCAGACTATTCGTATTCCAAGAATCACGATAATAGCATGATGAAAAATCGTTTTCTGGATCCAAATTGGATGGAGTTTAAGGCGCCAAATGTATTCCGAAACGATATGTTATCCAACACCAAAATTTTAGTTTTCAAAACCGATTTTATCCATCCCTTTGATAAAACGACAAAACTCGAAGCGGGTTTAAAATACAGTCGTGTGAAAACAGATAACAATCTGGTCTATGAGGATCAAAACACAGCAGGGGAATTTGTCCCAAATGAAGACCAGAGTAATCAGTTTTTATACAACGAAAACATTGCGGCGGCATACCTTACCTTGAATAAGTCCTTTGGAAAGTTTTCTGTGCAAACGGGGCTCCGTGTTGAAAATACAAGTTCATTGGGCAATTCAGTAACCTTAGGGCAGCAGACAAAACGTAATTATACGGATTTCTTTCCCACGGTATTTATACAGCAACAGATCAACGATAAGCATAAGCTTGGTCTGAGTTACAGTCGAAGGATAGACCGGCCGGATTATGGTGCATTGAATCCATTTATCTACTACCTGGATCAATATACCTATCAATTCGGCAATCCTTATTTGAATCCTCAATATACCAACTCCTACGAACTGAATTACACCTTTAAGGAACGTTATTTGTTGAGCCTTGGCTACAAGAGGACAAATGATGCGATCACTCAGGTAATTGAGAGCAATTCAGAAACCAAAGCCATTGCACAGACAGATCGAAACCTGACCTATTTCGACTATTATAACATGAATATCAATATACCGGTTAAAGTGCTTAAATGGTGGACCACTTCCAACAATGTGACTGCCTTCTACAGTAAATATAATTTTGATGAGCGTTCGGGTGCTCAGCGGCAATTGGAAAAACTATCTTTTCAGGTGAGCTCCAATCATGATATCCGTATTGGAGAGACAAGCAATGTGGAACTGACCGCCAATTATTTCTCTCCGGCTGTCTATGGTGTGTTTAGTTTTCAATCTTACTATGGGATAGATCTTGGAGCAGGGAAAACATTTTTCGACAAAAAGCTGAATGTCAAGCTGGCTGTCAACGATATCTTGAATACCAGAGGTCAGCGTCGGTTGTCCAGTGTTCAGGAAAACGGATATTATCGCATTCGCAATGGATATGACAGTAGAGTGATCCGGCTTTCACTTTCTTACCGTTTCGGAAACATCAATATTAAATCCGTGGATAAGCGGGCCGGAAATAATGATGAGGATAACCGGTTAAAAAAATAGCGGCCGGGTGGGGTTTTATTCCAATCAACTGTCCGTATATAAAACAAGAAGAGCATTCCAGCCGGAATGCTCTTCTTGTTTTTGTATGAAGCGATATTAGCTTAAGAATAAGATCTCTCTCAATTTTGGAAGAGGCCACTTTTTATCGTCAACGATTTTTTCCAATTTGTTGACATGGTAACGGATCACATCAAAATATGGTTTTACCAATTCGTCATAAGCGATTGACCGCTCACGTACATCTTCGATCTGGTTTGCTTTTTTACGTTCTTGACGCATGGCTTCAGCTTGCTCCAGAATGGTGTTTACATGCGTTGAGATACGCTCTACAAAATTCAGCTGTGAGCTGAATGCTGCTTGCGCAAGTCCTAGGTCTTTAAGACCTTTTACATTTTCGATTAATTCATTCTGGTAAGTGAAACATGCAGGTGCGATTTGGTTATTGACCATTTCTTCAATCACACGGGCCTCGATTTGAAGTTTCTTGTAGAAGTTCTCTAACAAGATTTCATGGCGGGCTTCTGATTCACGTTTTGTATAGATTCCTAAGGATTCAAATAAGGCCAATGACTCTTCTTTTACATAAACGTCTAATGCCTTAGGTGTAGATTTGATGTTTGAAAGACCACGTGCTGCAGCTTCTTTTTCCCACTCTTCACTGTATCCATTTCCTTCAAAACGGATTGCTTTTGAATCTTTGATATATTTACGGACAACATTTAAGATTGCAAGATCTTTTTTCGTGCCTTTTTTGATCTGTTTGTCTACCTCTGCTTTAAACTCAATTAATTGAGCAGCAACGATAGCATTTAATACCGTCATTGGTAGGGCAGAGTTTGCTGAGGAACCTACAGCGCGGAACTCAAACTTGTTACCGGTAAATGCGAAAGGTGAGGTACGGTTACGGTCCGTGTTATCCAGCTTCAATTCTGGAACTTTAGGGATGCCGTGCCACAAGTTGGCTTCAGCTTTTACTTTTTTCGCTACGCGGGCTGATTCAACTTCTTCTAACAATTCATCTAATTGAGAACCTAAGAAGATTGAGATAATTGCTGGCGGAGCTTCATTTGCACCTAAACGGTGGTCGTTGCTGGCACTAGCAATAGATGCGCGCATTAAATCTGCATTTTCAAATACGGCTTTGATGGTATTGACAAAGAATGTCAGGAACATCAGGTTATTTTTAGGCGTTTTGCCCGGAGACAATAGGTTGATACCCGTATTGGTAATCAAAGACCAGTTGTTGTGTTTTCCGGAACCGTTTACACCAGAATATGGTTTTTCATGTAACAATACTTTGAAGTTGTGTCTCAAAGCAACTTGCTCCATCACGTTCATTAACAATTGATTGTGGTCAATTGCCAAGTTGATCTCTTCGTACATAGGTGCACACTCAAACTGTGAAGGTGCAACCTCATTGTGACGGGTTTTTAATGGAATACCCAATTTTAACGCTTCGTTTTCCAGATCAACCATATAGGCTAATACGCGCTCTGGAATCGCTCCGAAGTAATGATCTTCCAATTGTTGTCCTTTAGCAGACATGTGGCCGAACAAGGTACGGCCGGTCAATTGAAGGTCAGGGCGTGCATTGTATAAGGAAAGGTCAACTAAAAAATACTCTTGCTCGATACCAAGAGAGGCGTTTACTTTCGTGATTGATTTATCAAAATATTGTGCGACTTCAGTTGCCGCTTTATCAACAGCATTGATTGCTTTTAATAAAGGAGCCTTATAATCTAATGATTCACCAGTATAAGAAACAAATACCGTAGGGATACAAAGTGTTTTACCGGTGCCGGTTTCATAGATAAATGCTGGTGAAGAAGGATCCCATGCCGTATATCCTCTAGCTTCGAATGTGTTACGGATACCGCCATTAGGGAAGGATGAAGCATCTGGTTCTTGTTGAACTAAAGCGTCCGCAGTGAATTTTTCGATTGCTTCGCCATTTTCATCAGGTTCGAAAAAAGCATCGTGTTTTTCAGCTGTCGAACCAGTCAAAGGTTGAAACCAGTGCGTGTAGTGGGAAACGCCATGATTAAGGGCCCAAGTTTTCATCGCTTGCGAAATGTGCTCAGCTAGATCTCTAGAAATAATCTGTCCCTCTTCAATGGATGCAACTAACTCCTTATATGAGTTTTTAGGAAGGTAGTCTTTCATTTTGTTTACGGAAAAAACGTTCTTTCCGTAGATGTCAGTTGCTTTTTTAGTTTCAACTTTTTCAAATTGTGCAATCTGGCGTGAGCCCGCTGCCTCTACTGCTTTGAATCTTAGGTTCGACATTTGTATTTTATAATTAAATTACAGTTTTGTTGATTTTGTTTTTCAAAAATATTGTGTTTTTACGGAAAACTGAAATTTTTTTTGATTTTTTTTATAAAATATGTATTTGTGGATAGTTTTTGGTTAAAAAAAATAGGTCGATTCAAACAAATCGACCTATTTTGTGTATTTTTAGTTGTAATCCAGTCCCCAGTCGATTCCTTTTAAGGTGGCAGGTACTCCTTTCTTTAGCCAGTTTGGCGCTGGAGCCCCTTTTAGGTAATGATCGAAGAACTGCTGTTCGCGGATCTGTATGTCTTTTCTGTTTTGTCGTTGAATTAAATTATGTTCATCGCCATTATAGTTCAACATCCAGACTGGTTTATTTAGTCTACGCAATGCGGTAAACATTTCGATGCCTTGGTACCAGGGCACGGCTCCGTCGTTGTCGTTGGCCATAATAACGACAGGTGTGTTTACCTTGTTTAAATGGAACAGCGGCGAATTCTCCAAGTACAGTTCAGGTGCTTCCCAAAGGGTTTTTCCGATACGGCTCTGTGTATGCTCATATTGGAATTGACGTGACATACCCGACTGCCAACGTATTCCTCCGTAGGCGGAAGTCATATTGACAACCGGAGCTCCGGTCCATGCTGCAGCATACATATTGGTACGCGTAATCAGATGTGCGACCTGATAGCCGCCCCAGCTTTGTCCCTGAATGCCCATTTTGGTGCTATCGACCCAAGAGTTCTGCGCTAAATAGCGCATGCCCGAATTGATATATTCCTCCGCTGATTTTCCCGGATGTCCGGTTTCGTAGCTGATATTCGGCGCAAATACCAAATATTCGTTGCTCACAAAGTAAGGGATATTTAGCCGCGAAGGAGTAGGGGCCGGTGGTTGGTAGGTATAGAGACCGTCTGAAAGCTTCTCATAGAAATAAGCAATGATCGGATATTTCTTTGCTGGATTAAAATTCTCCGGTTTGTAAAGAATACCTTCAGCCTGATGACCTGCCGGTGTGGTCCAATGCACGAGTTCGGCCGTACCCCAATTGTAGTTTGCCTGTTGCTTATTGATATCCGACAGCTGCAATTCGTCTTTGAACTTAATACTATTGATATAGATATTCGGTGAACTGACATAATCTTCTTTTGTGTAAAGAACGGTTTGTTGGTCAGCGGAGGCATTTATATTTTTAAATGCCTTTGGTTCAACAAAAAGGCTTTTTGGGTCGTTGTGCTGACCTTTAAACTGATAAAAACCAGATTCCTTTGTTTTGTTGTCGAATGATGTCAGGAATCCACCTTTTTTATAATCCAATGTCAATGGCTGATCGCGGTCTTCTTCACGTCGCAGCGGCAGATAACGTAATGTTGTTTGGGAAGCGGCGCCATAACCGTTGGTGAGTATGGATTTATTGCCCCCGTCAAGTGTAAAATACCAGATGTCGTAGCGTGAGTTGACATAGATCCCTTTATAATCAGGGCTCCAGGCAGCCATGCCATAGCCTTGTGCCGGTGTAGGCATGTCGTTCTCCTCATCTGCAAAAGATGCTGGAATGCCTTCATTTAATACGGTCTTTTTCTTCGAACTGATCTGGTACGAATTCCAGGTTCCTTTTTCTTCGTCAAAATAAACGACATATTTTGCATCTGGACTTAAGGTAGCATTTCCCGAAAAGTTAGAAAGAATAAGCTCACGTTGACCATTTCGTGTGGAAACCAGGTAGATATCCTCTTTTGTGCCTCCTTTCCACTGACTTTCGATCCGCTTGCCAAAATCTGTACGTGCCAAAACATATTCTGCATTTCCATCCGGTGTAAGCGTTGTTGCATTGAAGGTTTCATCCGTTAGCGGAATAACAGTACGATTGTTCTTGGGATAGGTGACCGCTAAAAAATTTTTGGAAAGGTCTTTTTTGAGGTTAACCAATTGCATAGGCTGTAAGTAGTCATCCTGCCAGCCCCATACATCGACTTTAGCATGTTCAAAGTCGACTAATGTGGTGTCTTTGACACGCGGTATCGGGGCAATGCCGAAGAAAAGTTTTTCGCCATTTTTGCTGAAGCGGATATTCCCATCGCCACTGACAGCCCAATTTTTGGGAATGCCGGTGCTATTTTTCGTTGCCAGGTACTGTGCTGTATCTATACCATTGGTATAATAATACAGATTATAATTTTTGAGCAGCGCCTTTTCCTTGGAGAGATCTCCCAAATAAGCCAATTGATTACCCGATTCATCAAAACTGAAACTTTTGTATTCACCTTTGCCCGTTGATATTTTCTTCAGATTTTTAGTAGCTATATCATACAGGTAAACACCAGACTCTTTAGATAAGCTGTCTTTCGCATCCGTTTTTTTTGAAAAGACGAGTTTTGTTCCGTTTTTGTTCCATTCATATTGATCTACCAAAGAGAATTGGACTGAATCGCCGGAATTGAGGTCATATAACGCTAGTGTCGCTACTGTTTTCTTCTTTTTATCGGTGGTATTTTTTTTATTTTGAGTAGAATCTGCCGGATTTTTGGAAGAATCTGGTTTTTCGTTCGCCTGTTTGTCAAAAAGGAAGGAAACAAAATTGTTGTTTTGTTCCGCAATCTTAAAGGACTTGACTGATCCAAATTTGACAAGGGAGGAACTGGTTAAATTATAGATTGCCAGGGAATCTTTGGGAAAATCCTCGGATTTTTTCTTTTTGATTTTAGCCTCGCGTGTTGCAGTAAAAGGCGCTTTGATGAGACTGATCAAATGATTTTCTGTATCGGTCAGTTTCCCATTGTAGCCTCGCGGAATCTGGACTAAGGCTTTGTTTTCTTTCGTTTTCAAATAGAGATGGCTATCGCCTTCTTGCGGAGCAACCTGAAAGAGGACAAATTTGCCGGATTTACTGATATAGGGAGATGATACGCTTTGCCAGCTATCATATACCGTATGATCCAACGGTTTCTTTTGTGCATGGACAGCTAAAGTAGCAAGAAAACAGAATGGTATACAGATATTTTTCTTATTCATGTTTAAATTCTTTTGTCGCAATTTATCTATAAAAAATAAAAAATCGACGATTTTTTGGTATATTCATTGTTACGTAAACATAAAAAACTGGTTATGAAATCATCATCTATTATTGTTTCTGTCATTGTGGGCGTCGTTGTGTTGCTGACCGCATGGATATTGGGCAATGCTTATCGATATAAATTTAAATCAACACAGACGATTACGGTAAATGGCAATGCGAAGAAGGACTTTGAATCGGATTTGGTAAAATGGAACGCCACATTTAGCAGGAAGAATTTCGAATTAAGTGCTGCCTCGGCCCAATTGGCAACCGACCGTGACCTGGTACGCGATTTTTTAGTGCAGCAGGGGATCAAGGTAGGTGAGATTCGTTTTGAAGCCGTAAATATCGCCAAAGACTTTGAATACCATACCGATGGGAAGGGCAATGGGTATAATACCTTTTCTGGTTATACATTGTCACAAACCGTGAGTGTGGAATCCAAAGACCTGAATAAGGTGGACAATGCTTCCAGAGAAATATCGACCTTGATTTCAAAAGGAATAGAGCTGAGCTCAAGCACTCCGAACTATTATTACTCAAAGCTGGAAGATCTAAAGCTGGAACTTATTTCCCAAGCTTCAAAAAATGCCCATCAGCGTGCGGATAATATTGCCAAAGAATCGAATGCGGGATTAGGTAGTCTGGTAAAGGCTGATCTTGGAATTTTCCAGATAACGGGTCAAAATGATAACGAAGAATACTCTTCTGGAGGTGCTTTTAATACAACTTCGCGGAAGAAAACAGCGAATATAACGGTTAAGGCGAGCTTTTTGAGTAATTAACGAAAAATTATTTGACTGTATTTCAGTAGACTATTGATTTCGGTGGGAAATTTGCTTAAAAAGTTTTCTCTTTTTCAATAAAAAAACTAATTTTGCATCATCCCAAACGGATATGCCCGGATGGCGGAATTGGTAGACGCGCTGGTCTCAAACACCAGTGGGAAACCGTGCCGGTTCGACTCCGGCTCCGGGTACTGAAAGGGTCTTAACATTACACATGGTAAGGCCCTTTTTAAGTAAAATGCCCCTTCGGGAACAAAGAACCACTCCTTGACACGGATGATTTAGTTAACAAGCTGAAAAATTTGTAGACCTGAAAGCTTTTAACCACGCAACAAGGTTAGGCTTCATTGTTTCATCACCAGACACTTAGCTTCATCCGTTAATTTATTTGAAACCTTCGTATGCTCGCGTCGATCTTTTTGAGATGAATATCAACCGATATATGCTTATTATTTGTTTAAATGAGATCAGCCGCGGCTTATCCTTAAGGACGTTTAGTTAAATGCTGAGGAGAGATGACCAAATGTTGAGGACGTTTGACCAAATGCTGAGGAGGATTGATCCGATGCTGAGGACGTTTGGTTCAATGCTAGGGAAGATTGGACCAATGTTGAGGACGTTTGATCAAATGCCAAGGAGGTTTGGCCAAATGCTAGGGAAGATTGGACCAATGCTGAGGACGTTTGGTCAAATGTCAAGGAGGTTTGGCCAAATGCTGAGGAGAGATGAACAAATGCTAAGGACGATTGATCAAATGTCAAGGAGGTTTGACCAATTGCTAGGGAGAGATGAACAAATGCTAAGGACGTTTTGTTCATCTCTCCTTAGCAACGGTAAGTGTTTGCTTACCGTTAAAATGCCCCTTTAATGGCATTTAGACCTTGATTTTCGTCTGATTTTGGCCATAAGGTGTCAAAATCGGCAATAAAAAGTTATGTCTTGCCGAAAAGTTGGCCGATTTTACCCCCTAAGTTTGTAGCCGACTCTTTCGTAATGGTTTCATTGGATAAAGATGCCAAATGGGCAACATACGAGTCATATTTTTTTCATCTTCGGTGCTGTAGAATTTGACACAGTTTTTTTGTATAAGCCTTTTTATTATGGGAATTCTTGTTTAAATTGGAAATACCAAATTTAAACTTAGATGAAAGCAGCATTTTTATCTTTAGCATTACTCTGTTCTGTTTTTGCATGGGGACAGGACCGTTTTGTTCTGAAAGAAAAAAAGAAGGCTAAAATTCCGTTTTTATTTGTCCATAACCTCATTATTATTCCCGTACAGGTTAACGGCTATGCCATGAACTTTTTATTGGATACAGGAGTCAAAGAGACGATGATCTTTGGGGAAACACTTAAATCTATAGATAGCGCTGTTTTTGTCAATAAATTTCAGGGACTGGGGAGGGACGAGGGGTTGGATGGCTATCTGTCCGTAAATAATAATGTGAATATCGCCGGTGTGTATGAAGATACGGATCAACCCATCTATATTCTTAAAAATGCACATATCGATATTTCTACCCGGATAGGCGTTGAAATAAATGGTATTATGGGGAGCCGTTTTTTTAGCGATCACGTTGTTGAAATGGATTTTTTGAAACATCGGGTTATCATCTACCAGAAGGAAGAGTATCCCAAGGGGCTGGCCAAAATGCAGCGCATCCCGCTAGATATTTTAAACAGCAGACCCTATATTTCGATCGCTTTTAATCAGGATTCTGCAGACATCGAAGGTCGCGTATTGATTGATATGGGCAATAGCGATGCGTTGATGCTTATCCCTTCCAAATTAAATAATTTTTCGATTAAACCTCCTTTTATTGGCGATTATATCGGGCAAGGATTTAATGGTGAAATTTATGGGAAAAGAAATCGGATCAAATCGTTGGAGCTGGGGCCTTTTACGATGCATTATCCGCTGGTGGCTTATCCGGAATTGAGTTCAACGCAGCATGCGACTTTTGTCAATGAACGAATCGGCTCTGTTGGAAACGAACTTCTGCGCCGATTTAAAGTGATTTTTGACTACCCCAATAATGTAGTGTATCTGGTTAAAAATAGAAATTTTGATAAATTCTATTATTTAAACATGAGCGGTCTGGAAATCATCCATGACGGCATTAAATATGAGAAGGAGGAGGTACCTGTCTATTTAAAAAAAGATGGTGGAACTGAGATTCGCATGGACAATCGGGTACAGTACCGATTTGTGCTGAAAAACATGTATAAAATCGCTACAGTTCGAACAGATTCCCCAGCGGCAATTGTCGGTTTAAAGCCAGATGATAAAGTGTTGAAAATCAATGGTCGTTCGGCGTCTTCTTATACCTTGGAAGCGATCCATACACTTTTCAAATCAGAGGAAGGCAAAGAGATCCGCTTTAAGATAGAAAGAGCTGGACAGGAACTCGATTATACCTTCTTTCTAAAAGATCCGCTGCCTTTTAATTCAAAATAAAGTTTCTTCAAAATTTGGAAAATTGAATTTAACTTACTTACCTTTGCCGCTGATATTAATTTTAAACAATTTAAAAGACGAAGAACTATGTTGGTCGCTAAGATAAAATCAAAAGACGCTTTTACGGCAAATGGATTTGCTGGAAGCATTCTTCGTGCTTTTCTTCACTTATAACGTATCCTTTACGATTTGAAAAAAGCCCGAAGATCATTCGGGTTTTTTATTTCCTTCAATTTTCTATTTAGCCGGGCTATGCGGGGTCTGTTTTTTATCGGTCGATTTCTGTGTCGGCCCATATAGGTTAACCGGCCTGTTTTTGTATGTCATTTTGGTCATGCTATAAAATGTGATGATCCCGCTGTCGGCAGACTGTTTATTCAAGAAAAGAAAACCCGGATATTTTAAATTGCTTATCCCTGAGCGGGATAAGTTAGCATATTAAATTATTTTAAAAAATATGGGAAGTAAATTATCGGGGAAAGACCTTATTAAAATCGGTTTTCCACAGCATAATATAATACAAGTAGCCTTAGGGCTAATAACACGCTACCGAAAAGGAGAAAAGAAGGAAAATATCCTTTTGGAAGTAAAAACTGTGTTGGAGGTACCTGAAAAATTTAGGGCGCATCCAATCTGGGCGAAGCTCGCTGAAGGTTTGATTCAGCCGGTTGAAGCCCGTATGCGGCAACTAAATAAGCAGATGGCTCCCTTTACCATTTTTGGTGAAAATGAAATTGATGAGCAAGCCAAAAAGCAATTGTATGAAGCATTGAAGTTACCCATAGCATATCGGGGAGCATTGATGCCAGACGCACATATGGGCTATGGCCTGCCGATCGGCGGGGTGCTGGCAACAGATAATGCCGTGATACCTTACGGGGTCGGTGTGGATATCGGCTGTCGGATGAGCTTGTCTATCTTTGATCTACCGGCAAGTTATTTTAGAGGAAGAGAATTCCAGTTGCGAAATATGCTGAAAGAAAACACCAAATTCGGTATGTATGATACGCATCGCGATAAACAGGATCATGCGATTTTTAGCCGATCCGAATTTAACGATATCCCTCTGCTGAAATCATTGTTGGATAAAGCGTACAAGCAACTCGGGACCTCAGGTGGTGGTAATCACTTTGTCGAATTTGGCGTGGTTGAGCTGCATGCTGTCCGCCCGGGCTGGGGGCTGGCCCCCGGTGCTTATCTGGCGATATTGTCGCATAGTGGATCGCGGGGATTGGGCGCAAATATTGCGAAACAGTATACTGACCTAGCCGCAAAGCAGTGTCCTTTACCGCGTCATGTGCAACATCTGGCGTGGCTGGACCTGGACAGCCAAGAAGGTCAGGAGTACTGGTTAGCGATGAATTTAGCGGGTGATTATGCGCGGGCCTGTCATGAGGATATCCACAGGCGTTTGGCTAAGGCTTTGGGGGAACGTCCCGTTTTAACCATCGACAACCACCATAACTTTGCCTGGAAGGAAATGATGGATGGAAAAGAATGTATTGTTCACCGCAAAGGGGCGACACCTGCCGGACAGGGGGTGCTGGGGATTATCCCAGGGTCCATGACTGCACCCGGATTTATCGTTGAGGGGCGGGGCAATCCGTTGAGCCTGCAATCGGCATCGCATGGAGCCGGACGCATGATGTCGCGGGCAGCCTGCAAAAGTAGCTTCACCAAAAGTGCCATGCTCAAGGAACTGGAGAAACATGATGTGGAACTCATCGGAGGCGCATTGGATGAAGCTCCACATGCTTATAAGGATATTCACCGGGTGATGAGCCTGCAGCAGGAGTTGGTTAATGTACTTGGAACATTTCGTCCCAAGATTGTTCGCATGGATAAATAGGAGCGCATGGAAAAGTATATTTTATTGACTTCGGGGCGAGGGCCCAGGGAATGTAATCTTGCTGTAAAGCTGGTGTTGGAAAGGATGCGGTCAGAAGCAAAGCAATATGGCTTAAAGATGGAGACGGTGGAAGCCGAGGAGATCGATGGGCTTCCCTGTTCATTGGTGTTAAAGCTGGCAGGTGAGGCAATTTCGGTATTTATTGATCGCTGGATAGGAACAATTTGTTGGATCTGTCCAAGTCCCTTTCGACCTAACCACAGACGTAAGAATTGGTTTTTGGAGGTCAAGAACTGGTATCCGGTACAGCCTGTTGCGAAAATGAACTTGAAGGATGTGCAATTTCAGGCGATGCGCAGCAGTGGCGCAGGTGGACAGCATGTAAACAAGGTGAGTTCAGCAGTTCGCGCGACTCACCTCCCGACAGGAATGATGGTACAGGTGATGGATACCCGTTCCCAATTGCAAAATAAAGAAATTGCCGTTTTGCGTTTGGAAGAACGCTTGCTGGAGCTGGAACGGTTGCAGAAAAATGCAGGGAAAAATCAGTCCTGGAAAAATCAGATTGATGTCCGTCGAGGGGATTCGAAACGTATTTTCTCCGGTCTGAAATTTAAAGAGTTATGACCGGATTAGGATGCCGTTGGGCGTTGAATATGACTTTTTTGTCGCCTATAAGCTGTCGATACCATGTTCTGTGCTTATTAATGAGGTGAACAGCATCGTTTAAACAACGACGCTGATCTTATGAGTCCGGCCAAACACCGGGCTCATGTTATTTATGGCGGTAGCTACCGACTTGTTTTTAAGGGGAGAGCTGCGCGCACGATTGTGAATGCTTCCGGATGAAACCGTATTTTCTTCGGCTAAAGACTTGAAATGTAGAAAATAATTTGTTGAAATGCCGTGATAATTAGTATCTTTAGGATGAACGATCGAATTATTTGTTGTTCAAACTAAATAAACTTAAATACTGCTCATCATGCCCCTAACAGGGTTTTATCCTGTCGGACTAATGAGTTGTGGAATTTCAAATTTCAATGATATGATAGATTCTCCAGGCTTCCTTTTTAGAGAAGCAATCAAGCATGAAAACCCCTTACAAGTCGTCGGAACCATCAATGCGAATCACGCACTTTTGGCTGAGCAAGCAGGCTTTAAAGCTATCTACCTCTCTGGAGGCGGTGTCGCTGCGGGTTCGCTGGGTGTGCCAGATTTGGGTATTACAACACTTCAGGATGTATTAATTGACGTGGACCGCATTACTAATGTATGCAAGCTTCCTTTGATGGTGGATATCGACACGGGCTTTGGTCCTTCAGCTTTTAATGTCGCAAGGACGATAAAGAGCCTGATTAAAGCCGGGGCTGCAGCGGTCCATATGGAAGATCAAGTGGGGGCCAAACGCTGTGGCCACCGCCCGGGAAAGGAGCTGGTGTCAAAAGATGAAATGGTAGACCGGTTAAAAGCTGCTGTCGATGCGCGTACTGATCTACATTTTGTCATTGGTGCGCGTACCGATGCTTTGGCTTCTGAGGGTTTGGAAATGGCCTTGGAAAGAGCCCTGGCCTACAAAGAAGCCGGGGCGGATTTTATCTTCGCGGAAGCCGTGCATAACTTGGATCAATATATGCAGTTCAGTCGCGCAACCGGATTACCTATACTCGCTAACATTACCGAATTCGGACAGACACCATTGTTTAACCTTGACGAGCTTCGTCATGCGGATGTGTCCATCGTGCTTTACCCTTTATCTGCATTCCGTGCAGCAAACAAAGCGGCGACTGATGTGTACAGGCATATTCGGAAAGACGGTGGTCAGGCAGCAGTTGTAGACCGTATGCAGACTCGCGATGAATTGTATCGCAGTATCGACTACTATGCTTACGAGAACCGCCTGGATCAATTGTTCAACGCGAAGTAATTACCATCTCTAACCGGATGCATGAGTATATTTTGTTATTTAAATACACGCTAACTTATACATAAATAATTTATGGCGATGAAAGAGACACCAAATGATACGGGTTTTAAACCCAAAAAAAGCGTCGCACTTTCGGGTGTTCCGGCTGGAAATACAGCGCTGAGCACCGTGGGGAAAAGTGGTAATGACCTCCATTATCGGGGATATGATATCCTGGATTTAGCCCATCAGGCCAGCTTTGAAGAAGTTGCTTACCTGCTGATTTACGGAAATCTTCCTACACAGGCGCAGTTAACGACTTATCAAGGCCAGTTACTTAGTCAGCGCGGTCTGCCGATTACAGTACAACAGGTATTGAAACAGTTGCCTTCTACAGCACATGCCATGGACGTGCTGCGCACCTATGTTTCTTTTTTTGGAAGTGTAAATCCGGAAAAGGAAAATCACGCTTTGGCAGGAGCCAGGGACATTGCCAATCGTTTGATGGCATCCATGGCTTCGGCTTTGCTTTATTGGTACCACTTTAGTCAAAATGGACGTGAAATTCGGGTGGAAACCGATGACCCAACCCTTGGGGGGCACTTTTTGCATCTGCTACATGGGAAGGCACCATCCGATTCCTGGGTGCGGGCCATGCAAATCTCGCTTAACTTATATGCTGAACATGAATTTAATGCCTCTACCTTTGCTGCACGGGTAATTGCGGGGACGGGATCCGATATGTACTCCTGTATTGCCGGTGCAATCGGGGCTCTACGGGGACCAAAACATGGCGGTGCAAATGAAGTTGCTTTTGAGATCCAGAGCCGTTATGCGAATGCTGATGAAGCCGAAGCCGATATCCGGAAAAGACTGGAAAATAAAGAAGTTATAATTGGTTTTGGACATTCTGTCTATACCATTTCAGATCCAAGAAATCAGGTTATCAAGCAGGTCGCCAAGGAATTATCCGAGGAGGCCGGTGATATGACATTGTACCTGATTGCCGAACGGCTGGAGAAAGTAATGTGGGAAGAAAAACGGATGTTCCCTAATTTGGACTGGTACTCGGCCGTTTCCTATCACCTGATGGGAATACCTACTGAGATGTTTACCCCTTTGTTTGTGCTTTCACGTATCACAGGCTGGTCCGCACATGTTTTTGAACAACGGCAAGATGGCAAAATCATCCGGCCGAGCGCAAATTATATCGGTCCCGATGATCGGCCGTTTGTGCCAATTTCAGAACGATAAACCGGTATGGTATGTATAATAGCGTGAACGAAATTGGAAGAAACGGCTTGGAGCCCTGATGAAAGGATATTTTGGTGTTTTTTCGTTTGATGGGTACGGGCAGTTTCTGAAATAAATAAATTGAAAATAAAGATAGCTTTTATAAGAAAAAAATAATGAGTTCAACAATATTAAATGAGCGACCACAGCCCGATCAGGTCCTGGTGGCGATAGTGGATTATGTACTAAATTACAAGATAGAAAGTAAAACGGCATGGAATACAGCTTTTTATTGTTTCCTGGATACCATAGGTTGTGGGTTGGAAGCGCTGACCTATCCCGCTTGCACCAAATTACTTGGTCCGGTTGTCCCGGGGACGATTGTTCCTAACGGTGCGAAAGTACCCGGAACGAATTATCAGTTGGATCCCATACAGGCTGCATTCAATATCGGCACCTTAGTTCGCTGGCTGGATTTTAACGATACTTGGCTAGCGGCGGAATGGGGGCATCCATCAGATAATCTTGGCGGTATTCTGGCGACTGCAGACTGGTTGAGCCGAACGCAGATCGCCAAAGGAGGGAAATCCCTAAAGACGAAACAGGTGCTCGAAGCCATGATTATGGCGCATGAAATTCAGGGGGTCCTGGCGCTTGAAAACTCATTCAATAAAGTGGGATTGGATCACGTTATTTTAGTGAAAGTCGCTTCTACAGCTGTTGTCGGTAAGCTCTTGGGGCTCAGTAGGGAAGAGTTGCTCAATGCCATATCACTTGCCTTTGTCGACGGGCAGGCCCTGCGTACTTATCGTCATGCGCCCAATACAGGGAGCCGTAAATCATGGGCTGCCGGCGACGCGACTTCGCGTGCCGTACGCCTTGCTTTAATCGCCAAAACGGGTGAAATGGGATATCCCTCTGTGTTAACAGCACCTATATGGGGCTTCTATGATGTTTCATTTAAAGGGAATCCATTTAAATTCCAGCGCGATTATGGATCTTACGTAATGGAAAATATTCTGTTCAAAATCTCTTTCCCTGCTGAATTTCATGCGCAGACTGCTGCCGAAGCGGCGATGCAGCTTCACCAGCAGTTAAAAGAATTTGGGAAAAATAGCGATGATATCGAGCGTGTCACCATTCGTACGCATGAAGCCGCAATTCGGATCATAGACAAGAAAGGGCCTTTACATAATCCGGCCGATCGCGACCACTGTATTCAGTACATGGTTGCGGTACCTCTAATTTTTGGACGATTGACGGCGGAGGATTATGAAAATCATATTGCGCAGGATCCACGTATTGACAGCTTGCGGGATAAGATTTTCTGTGTCGAAGATCCTCAGTTTACAGTAGATTACCATGATCCACAAAAAAGGGCGATCTCCAATGCACTGACGGTGGTCTTGAAAGATGGGACAGTATTGCCGGAGCTGGTTGTGGAATATCCTATTGGACATCCACGACGTCGGGAGGAAGGAATACCGAAGCTGATTGAAAAGTATAAGACGAATCTTGCTCGTGTATTTGCCGAAAAACAACAAAAACAATTGCTCGAAGTGACCTTGGATTACGATACATTCATTGATCTGGATGTATCTGATCTGATGGATCTTCTGGCCCGATAAGAACAAGAAACCATTGACTGGTGTAAAATTGAGTTATTACTGGTCAATGGTTTTTTAGCTTGTTATTTATAGAAGAGCTTAAGCCTTAGATAGACATTTTGCTTGATTCCACGTTCTTTAATAAATGCTGATCGTTTAATTCAAAGACTGTTTTCCTGTCCAGTTTGAATCTAAACCCGTATAAAAGGTAAAATTTCTATCGGCAAGTTTTCTTAACGATTGTGGGATTTCCCATTGTTCACCAAATGGTAGAAACGATTGGCACTCCTCCATAAAAATCGGGAGCGTTGTTAGGTCGATATGGCCAAACACTCCCCCGGTATGTGCGGCATATCCCACGCCGAGGATTGAACCTATATCGCCAGCTATGGTTTCTTCCAATATACCTTCTTCCAGACAGCGGTAGCTATCCAAAGCCATGACATGGAGCAGTCTCTTACGTATTATATCGGCTGACCAAGACCCTTCGGAGGTCGGTAGAGCAGGATTCCGCCAGATTGTTTTTGTTCCAAAAGCAGGGTCGTAGTCATAGAATCCATGGCCTGATTTTCTGCCTTTTCTGCCATTCTCAATCATTTTGTTCAGGTGGGCATAAGCACGTCGTTGACTGTTATGGAGTGTGGGGAATTGATCGTACACGTGCACCATCAGTTCCAGTGAAATTTCATCCAGCACGGCCAATGGGCCAACAGCAAATCCTGCCTGAATGGCTTCTTCTTCGATCTGAATCGCAGGAATACCTTCCAGCAACATCGTGATTGCCTCCAGTAAATAATGGAAGAAAATGCGTGAGGTAAAAAATCCGGGTCCATCATGCACGACAATGGGGATTTTGCCCAGGCGCAACGTTACTGCAATTGCCTTTTGCAATGTAATATGATCGGTTTGTGTGCCACATATAATTTCAACCAAGGACATACGGTCTACAGGAGAGAAAAAATGCATGCCAATGAAGCGCTCCGGCCGATCCGTTACATCGGCCAATGCCGTAATGGGCAGCGAAGTAGTATTGGAAGCGAAAAAGCCATTTTCGGCGAGATAAGGCAGACTTTGTCGGGTAACTTCAGCTTTTAGCTCCAGATCTTCAAATACCGCTTCAATAATTAAATCAGCACCGACAAGATCGGCAACTTGCGCACTGGGTTGAATATTGGATAAAAGTTCCTGTTGTTGAATGCCGCTCATCTGCCCTTGGGCAAGCCGTTTGTCGCAAAGTTTGGTCGAATAGGCTTTTCCCTGCTCGGCCTGTGCGATAGTCACATCTTTTAAAACCACTGCAATGCCTGCTTTGGCGGCTTCATAGGCAATACCGGATCCCATCATACCTGCCCCCAGAATTCCTATTTTTTTGACCTTATAATCTCCAAGTGATTTTATCCGGCCGGGATGCTGTGCCTTTCGAATTCCTTCATGCAGCGTCCTGATCATATGAAGGGGTTCCGGTGCCCTTAATACCTGAGAATAGCGTGATGTTTCAGCCGTTACCGAACCAGTTAATGATAAAGACGGGGCTGTTTTCAGCAGTTCCACGACAGCATTGCTACCGGGTAATAATCCTCTTGTTTTCTTTAAAATAGCGGAGCAGGCCGCTTCAAATTCCGCAGATGGCATAGTTGAATAGGCAGCAGAAACAGATTGCTTTGAATTTGTAAGGATCCAGTTTTTCGCTTGCAATAGGCACAGATCAAAATCGGCTGCTACTTCATTCAATAAACCCGATTCAAGCGCCGTTTGACCTGGTATAAGGCCGGCTTGGGTCAACAGGTTCAGTGCTTGGACGGAACCTACAAGCTGTGGTAGACATATCGTCGCTCCAAAACCGGTAAAAAGCCCAAATTTACTTTCGGGAAAACCCATTTTAATTCCCGGACCTGCGATACGGTAGTCTGACCACAACATCGTTGCTAAACCAATACCTGTGCATTCATCATCAAAAATAGACACAATTGGTTTGTTTTGGCTTTTCCATTGTAGTGCCTGTAGGGTGGTTTTTAATAGGGTCTCAGGATCGAATCGACCACTGGACACTTGATCGAATAGGGAAAGATAATCGGTCTGTTTGTTATTTAACGGACAGGTATAGATCAGTCCCCGAACCTCTTTTTCATTAAGAATGGCCGTTAATAGGGCAACGAACTGCTGCAAACGATCGAGTATGCCTTGTTCGTCGGCTATGGCATCGGCGAATGGTTTTATGGTGACAATATGTTGATTGTCATGCTGTATGTCAAAATAGGGCTGGGTATTATAATTCATTATATTGAATTTATTTTTTTGTATTGAAAATGGTTATGTTAGCTAGTTTTGTTCCGCTGATAGTTTACCTTATCAATCGTCATCTTAGCAATGATTTCCAACATAATCTCAGATGTTCCACCGATGATTGTGCCCACTCTTACATCCCGATACAGACGTGCGATTTTGTAATCTTCGGTAAATCCGTAGCCTCCAAACAACTGCAGACAATTGCTGACCACCTGAACGGCGAGTTCACTTGCCTGGAGTTTGGCTATGGAACAGTCCTGGACGGTATATTCCCCTTGGTTATGAAGATCACAACATTGATAAACAAATGCTTTTGTGGTTGCGATATCGGCAGCCATTTGCGCAATGCGGTGTCGGATGGCCTGAAAATCATGGAGCTTTTTACCGAATGCCTCCCGTTGACCGATATATTTCAGGGTATATTGTAATGCCGAATCCGCTGTTGCAAGACTATGGATGGCGGCGGTTAAACGTTCTAATTGTAAACCCGCCATTAAGTAGCTGAAGCCTTCATTTTCAACGCCAATCAGGTTGGAAACCGGAACCTGGACCTGATCGAAACCCAACTCGGCTGTGTCGGAGGCATGCCAGCCTAATTTGTTGATCTTATTGGCCGAAACACCCTTAGCATTTCTTTCTATCAGCAGCAGACTGATCCCTTTTGTTCCTTTTTCCGGAGCCGTTTTAACCGCAGTAATAAAAAAATCTCCATAATAACCGTTGGTGATAAAGGTCTTGGAACCATTTACAATATAATGGTCGCCCGATCGAACGGCTGTCGTCTTGATTTGTTTGACGTCAGATCCAGCCCCCGGCTCGGTGATGGCAACGGCGCTGACCATATCACCGGCAATAACTGGCTTGAGATAACGTTCTTTCAGTTCCTCGGATGCATATTTTAATAAATAGGGAGCTGACATATACTGGATAACTAAGGCGGATATTGTAAACCCTCCTGAAAAACAATAGGATAGTTCTTCACATAGGATCAGCGAATAATAAAAATCTAAGTCCAGACCACCGTACTCTTCAGGGTAATTGAGTCCCATGAAACCCATGTCACCCATTTTCTTCCAGATGTTTCGATCTATTTCACCTTGTTGTTCCCATTGATCTATATGTGGGATAATTTCCTTGTGAATAAATGCCCGAATGGTCTCGCGAAAAATCTGATGTTCAGCTGTGAGCTTGCTTGCCTGCATAATTGTTTATTTTACTTTTGGTTATTGGTTTCAGTTACCCGATAGTCGACTGAAAACGATTCATCTTTTGCTTTATCTTGGCATTATAATACCTTTCCCAAAGCATGGGATGTCTAGTCGAATTTAACGAAAAGCAGTGGCTTTTCTGCAAATATTTATTGTTTATTTTTTGTAAAATAGATTAGGTAGGGAACTTTTTGCCTGATTTTTTTTCTATTTATTCTGTTTATGCCGGAAAAATAAAGAAATAGGATTCGCTTGTTTGCTTTATATTTTTTATCTTTAGGAAAGGAATGATGCCCTTGTCCATCATGATCAGGAGAAAACAATTATAAACAGAATAACATGTCAAAGAGTGTATTTATCGTTGCGGCTAAGCGTACGCCAATCGGAAGTTTCGGCGGTGGTTTGTCATCTATTTCCACGACAGCCCTGGGTGCTCATGCTGTGCGGGCGGTCTTGGATGAGGCCGGTCTTTCAGGGGATCAGGTCGATGAGATTCTGATCGGCAATGTGCTACAGGCCGATTTGGGACAGGCTCCCGCCCGTCAAGTTGCCCGACTCGCAGGTTTACCTGACCGGGTGCCGGCAACGACAGTCAATAAAGTATGTGCAAGTGGCATGAAGGCCATTGCTTTTGCCGCACAGGCAATACTGTTGGGCGATGCCGATGTGGTGGTTGCAGGTGGTATGGAAAGCATGAGCAGAGTACCTTATTATGCGAGTGCCATGCGCTGGGGAGCGAAGTTCGGGAGCCAAAGTTTTGTCGACGGTTTACAGCGGGACGGTTTAAGTGACGCTTATTCGAATGAAGCAATGGGAAGTTTTGCCGAACTATGTGCCGAGAAATATGCGATCGGGCGGGAGGAACAGGATCAGTATGCCATCAGCTCCTACAAACGAAGCCTGGATGCATGGCAAAAAAATAAATTTGTCAACGAAGTAAGTCCGATTGCCATTCAGGCCCGTAAAGGCGAACAGACGATCTCCAGAGATGAAGAATTTTCTCAGGTCAATTTCGATAAGATTCCCGAATTAAAGCCTGCTTTTAAGAAAGATGGCACGGTGACGGCTGCGAATGCATCAACTTTGAGTGATGGCGCCGCTGCGGTATTATTAATGAGTGGGGAAAAAGTAAAGGAATTGGGCGTACAACCCCTGGCTGAAATCATCGCCTATGCTGATGCCGAACAGGCACCGGAATGGTTTACGACCAGTCCAAGCCTCGTAACGGATAAGGTGCTGAAGAAAGCGGGATTGACAAAAGAAGATATCGATTACTTTGAATTTAATGAAGCCTTTTCTGTGGTTGCACTTGCGAATGCAAAAATATTGGGTATTCCTTTAAATAAGGTGAATATCTATGGTGGAGCAGTTTCGCTCGGTCACCCATTGGGTTGCTCCGGAGCAAGGATAGTCGTGACATTGACCAGTATATTACAGCAAGAGGGTGGAACAATGGGACTCGCTGCCATTTGCAACGGTGGTGGAGGGGCTTCAGGAATGATTATTAAAAGATTGTAATTTCTCGTCCAGATCAGGAATTATTTTATATCGGTAATTAACTGATCTGGACGAAGTCTATGGTTTGGTTGATGACTAAGCGCCAGAAGATCAACAAGGGTTATTCTTCATATAGACGACTTGCCTCAACACCATGAAGTGCTAGTTCGGACTCTATTTCCGTTGGGTTGAGCCGGATGCCCTCAATGGTGAGCAGGTTGTAAATGGAATCCAGATCGATCTTCCATTCATGGATACCATTTAATTTTTCTACAGCTTGTTTGATCTTGTCTACAAGACTGGGATGTTGTGCATTAGTTTCGAAAATGAGCTTTTCCATCGTGTTTCATATTAGGCCCGATTAGAATAAATCAGGCAGGTTTAACCAAAATAGCGTAGACAATCATTTGATCGGCTAATTACAATACTCTCAATATAAGAAGAATAATCTGAAATTAATAGTTTAAAGTGACTAAATTGTAATGAAACTGTTAATTTTTGTAATCAATACCTGCAAATTTTACACTCAAATAAGTATTCTTTTCGGTATTAAATTTTGCGATTCATTGCAGCCCGATAAAATCAACCTGACCTGCGGCTGCCTAAAGGAATCGTTTCGTTGCTAGTGAAATTTTCGTTAAGTTTGAAGGAATCATGACGACTGAACTTTCCAATATAATGATCGTATTGCTTCTTGTGGCTGTCATTGTCCTGTTAATTTTTTATCTATTATTAATACGGAAATACAACAAGCTGCGGGGGGAGGAGCTGCGACATAGAGAACTTTTCAAACGCATGGATAATGAGCAGATGGATCATGTTCATCGTAATCGTTTAAATCCGCATTTGCTGAAAAACTCACTCAATGGTATTCTTTCCCACGCCTATCAAACTTACTATACCATGGATAAATTGGCGATGGTACTGGACTATGTATTATATGAAAGTGAAGCTGAACTTGTCTCTCCAAAAGCAGAGATTGAGTTTGCGCGGAATTTAATTGAGGTTAATAAGGTCAAGTTAAGCCCCTTATTCGATATGCGTGTTAAATTTGATATTGATGAATTGAACGAGTCCCTACTGGAGCGCCCTGCACTGGTTCCGCTGATGACCGTAGATCTTATTGAAAATGCGTTTAAACATGCTGATTTTCACCATCCCGACTCCTTTATTTCGATCGTATTGACTTTTCGCAATGGTTTGTTGGAATTGACAGTCAGCAATAAAATATCGAAACGGTCCCCTTTGTATAAAAGCAAAGGTGGAATAGGCAGCAAGACACTGGAAGAACGCTTGATGCTTTACTATCCGGATAGGCACGAGTTAAAACGTTTTGTAGAAAATGATGTCTATAACGCTTACCTTCAGATCAGGTTGTATGAGAATTGAAAAAGTACTGAAATGCATTTTGCTGGATGATGAACTGCCGAGCTTACGATTTTTGAAGATGCTCTGTGAACAAATTCCCGGACTGGAGGTTGTCAGGGCCTTTAATGATCCGGGCGTGTTACTCAACGAATACAAAAGTTTAGATTTTGATTTTTGCATCCTGGATATTGAGATGCCACAGTTTAACGGCTTTGATATCGCTAAGGTACTGGAAGACTATCCCATTGTTTTTTCGACAGCCTATAAACAGTATGCCAGCGATGCTTTCGATATCAATGCCGTAGATTATATGCGCAAGCCAATATCTTTATCGCGCCTCCAGCAGGCGATTCTAAAAGTAGAGCAGGTAATAAATAATCGGCAAACAGACATTTCTCCTTTCGCGCAATTTAATACCAATAAGGGCAAAGCAATACTTTATTTCAATCAGATAGACTATATTCAAATTGCGGAGGTGGACAGCCGCGATAAGACAGTATTCCTCTCAGATGGATCCTCCATATTATTGAAAAATATCAGCTTTGACAAGTTGCTGTCCATCTTACCCGAGCAGGATTTTATCCGTATCAGCAAGAAGGAAATTATCGCTCTCAAAATTGTGAAATTCTTTTCGGCGGACATCATCACCAGTAACTTGTTGGATGAGCAAGAATCGGCTATTCTTTTTAGCTTGGGCGAATCCTATAAAAAATCATTCCTCGAGAAATTTGTTTGATTACAAAATTCTCGGAGTTCATTACAAATTTTTGGCTTCCTAACCCGCAGTAAGATTTAAAACAGGTATAGAATTTTATTTTTGTTGTGGTTGTCTGTTCGAATTGATGAATAGTTGATTTTGGGCAGACATTTATCTGCTATTAACACCCGATTATTTAAAGCGAAAAAGATGAAGAAATACAGGAATACGATTTTTTATGTAACCCTAATAGGCACATTGCTTGTGGTGATGTACTGGGTTATCCATTTGGGGACACAGCTGCAGAGTCAGGGACTGCTTACCGGTGAAAAAACAAGCCAGGGGGCCTGGGTGGATTTTAAAACGACCTTTCTGCACAGCCTTGGACATCCATTAGCGATACTGCTGGCACAGATTGTGACGATTATTATCGCCGCCCGTGTGATGGGATGGATATGTATCAAAATCAAACAACCGGTCGTGATCGGTGAAATGCTGGCTGGTATTATTTTAGGCCCGTCCTTATTGGGGCTTTATTTCCCTGAATTCGCACATACCTTATTTCCGGTTGAATCGCTTAGTAATCTACAGTTTTTGAGCCAGATCGGATTGATCTTATTTATGTTCATTATCGGTATGGAACTGGATTTGAATGTACTGCGCAATAAAGCGCACGATGCGGTGGTGATTTCCCATGCCAGTATTGTTATCCCCTTTACGCTGGGAATTTCCCTGGCTTATTTTTTATACCTATACCACCCACCTGCGAATGTGGAGTTTTTGTCCTATAGTCTGTTTATCGGTATATCGATGAGTATCACGGCATTTCCTGTCCTGGCCAGGATCGTACAGGAACGGGGACTTCAAAAAAGTAAACTGGGTGCGATGGTCATTACCTGTGCCGCGGCGGATGATATTACAGCCTGGTG
Organism: Sphingobacterium sp. DR205; assembly: GCF_011064245.1. Taxonomy (NCBI): domain Bacteria; kingdom Pseudomonadati; phylum Bacteroidota; class Sphingobacteriia; order Sphingobacteriales; family Sphingobacteriaceae; genus Sphingobacterium; species Sphingobacterium sp. DR205. The sequence goes on from NZ_CP049333.1 coordinate 2,607,409, forward strand.
CATTTTGGCGGTGGTCATTGCGATTGTGAAGGCTGGGGATTTTGCCAGTGCCTTGTACACGATAGCCCTTGCGGTTGCTTATGTCTTATTGATGATAAAAATTGTGCGCCCTTTCCTTATGCGGGTGGGAGAGGTGAAAGGTACGCGTGAAGGTTTGAGTAAACCTGTAGTCGCCATTTTTTTTATTGTGCTTTTATTTTCGGCCTACGCAACTGAAGTCATCGGTATACATGCGTTATTCGGTGCGTTTATGGCGGGTGCGATCATGCCCGAAAGCAGCCGTTTTCGAACAGCCTTTATTGAAAAAATCGAGGATGTGTCGACGCTACTGTTGCTGCCGCTATTTTTCGTATACACGGGACTCCGTACACAGATCGGTTTATTGAATGACCCGCAGCTATGGATCATCACCATCGTGATTATTTTGGTGGCGGTAATTGGAAAATTTGCCGGAAGTGCGTTGGCTGCCCGCTTTGTGGGACAAAGCTGGAAAGATAGCTTGAGTATCGGTGCGCTAATGAATACCCGGGGACTCATGGAACTGATCGTATTGAATATCGGTTATGACCTTGGTGTATTAAGTGCCGAATTATTCTCCATGATGGTCGTCATGGCGCTGCTCACCACTTTTATGACCGGTCCTTCACTGGATCTGATCAATTACTTATATCGGCCGAGAAAACGTTTACTACAGCAGGAAATCCAAAATAAGTCGAAATTTAAGATCCTCCTGTCATTTGCCAAGAGCAATACCGGAATTTCACTGCTTCATCTGGCAGATGCACTTACTTTAAAGTCCAAAAATACGGCTGAAATTACTGCATTGCATATCGAGCCTTCCAATGAGCTCCATCATTACGAGGTGGAAACACAGGAGCAGGATAGCTTCCGCGAAATAAAGGAGACTGCAGCAAATTTGGAACAGCCTATTCAGACGATTTTCAAAATTTCTAGCGACATTGACAGTGAAATTGTGGAGACCTCAAATGAACAGCATCAGGATCTGCTGTTGTTGGGTGTGAGCGAATCCATATACGAAGGTAGCCTGTTGGGACGATTTCTGGATTTTACATCACGTATTATCAATCCGGAGAAATTATTCCATACCGTGACAAATGCGGAATCGCCCTTTGCTACATTTGACCGAAATCAGCAGATCAATGCCAAGGTCAATGCGATGGTTGGTATTTTGATCGACAAAAACTTTGTCCGGCCCCGTCATGTTATTGTTCCTATCCTGTTGAAAAATGATGAATTCCTAACGGCAATCATCCAACGCTTAATTCATCATTCGGATGCGCAGGTGATGGTGTGGGATTTTGACCAGATCTTGCGGAAGCAGGAGAGTTTCCGGGAAAAGCTAAGGCAGCTGGAACAGCTTGTTCCCAATCATTTGACGATATTGGAAGAGAAGGAGCTTGATGCCGAGCTGTGGGCACAACAGGATCTGATGCTTATCAGCTTACCGTGTTGGCATAAAATTGTCAACAAGAAGATGGACTGGCTACACCATACACCATCCACCTTACTGCTGGCCGACCGAAAAAAATAAGGATTTACACAAAGCGCGCCGAAACAAGATTGTTCCGGCGCGCTTCGTGTAAGAATAACGAGGAAAGTTATTTTCCTGCCTTATTCACTTTGATCTTTAAGCCGATCAATTTTTCAATATCGCTTAAATAAGGTCTTTCTTCCACATCACAGAAAGAAATGGCATTTCCTTCCAGACCCGCTCTACCTGTCCGCCCAATGCGGTGAACATAGGTTTCGGGTACATTGGGTAGGTCATAATTGATGACCATAGGCAATTGTTCAATATCTATTCCGCGTGCAGCAATATCAGTAGCGATCAGAATTTTCAGTCGGTCTTCTTTAAATTCACCCAATGCTTTTTGTCTGGCATTTTGTGATTTATTGCCGTGAATTGCAGCAGCGCGCAGTCCATTCTTAGCCAACAGTTTGACAATCTTATCAGCGCCATGTTTTGTACGTGAAAATACAATCGTACGTTCTTGCTTAAATTGTTTAAGCAAACTCGTCAACAATTTTATTTTCTCCTTTTTCTCAATAAAGTATACCGACTGATTTACCTTTTCAGCAGTAGAACTTACTGGAGTTACGTCCACTTCGACAGGCTTGTGCAAGATGCCGTGTGCAAATTTGCGAATATTGGGCGGCATTGTTGCTGAGAAAAACAGCGTCTGTCTTTTCTCGGGAACCTTCGCCAGGATTTTTTTAATGTCATGGATAAATCCCATGTCGAGCATATTGTCAGCCTCATCGAGGATCAATACTTCTATTTTATCGAGAAAAACCAGTTTCTGATTCATCAGGTCTAAAAGACGGCCCGGTGTGGCTACTAAAACATCCACTCCTTTTTTTATTTCTTTGACCTGTCTGTCCTGATTGACTCCGCCGAAAATGGTGCAGTAATTTAGTTTTAGATGTTTGCGATATAAATTGATATTCTCACCGATCTGTATGGCTAATTCACGGGTTGGTGTGAGGATCAGGGCACGGATGGGCATTACCTTACCCTGCACGTGTACATTTTTCTCGGATAGACGCTGCAACAAGGGCAGGGCAAATGCCGCTGTTTTACCAGTGCCTGTTTGTGCACATCCAATAAGATCCTGACCGCTTAATATAACGGGGATCGCTTTTTGTTGTATTGCAGTGGGGGTTGTATATCCTGTTTCCGCGATTGCCTTGAGGAGAGGAGGTATTAAATTGAGTTGTTTGAATTCCATTAAATATGATTCGGAAAAATAAGCTTAAACGAAGACCCTTTAGCTATTCTATAGTATCAAATAATTGATTAGAGGTATCTTTAATTATACCCGAAATGAATAAGTACATTGAAAATAACAAGGGAAGAATACGAAAAAGAAATGGGATAAATCATTAAGAATTACCCCATTAACAAGAAAGTGTATTTTTTGGATTACGCCAATTTTACGTTTGTAGCGTTGATTCCTTTTGGAGTTCTTTCTACATCATAAGTTACAACGTCGCCTTCAGATACTTGGTTCTTAAGAGCAGAAACGTGTACGAAAACATCTGCACTACCATCCTCTGGTGTAATAAAACCAAAACCTTTAGTTTCATTGAAAAATTTAATTTTACCTGTATTCATTATTTTTAATTAAGTCCTGCAAGGTAGGGATAATAAATGATTAATCTTTTATTTTTCGTTAAAATAACAAAGTTTTTTTTCTTTCTCCCTATTTATTTAGCCCTAATCAACCTTCAAATGGATTAGGACCTGTTTTTATATCGTATTGAAAGTCAGTATGCCAACGGTATGTAGCTTTTTCTGTAACAGCTGTATTCCTGAAAATAGTAGCGTAAGGCTTTTAGATACCATAATTTTGTCTGATTTTTCTACTGTCCCGAAGAGACTTTAATGCGGAGAGGTTTGAATGTCGATATATATTTTACAATGATTAGGGTAAGGGCTTAAATTGAATTTTGTAATTTCATCGGGAACTTAAACCTTCGCGTATTAATAAACCAACATGTGATGAATAGAAAAGACTTTATCCGAACTTCCAGTATTTTAGCCGCCTCTACATTTATGCTCAAAAGCCAGGCATCCAGCTTATTTGATCAGCCGATCCGGGTGGGCGTGATCGGGGTAAATGGTATGGGCTGGTCTGACCTTAATGCTTTGCTAAAGCAGGATGGTGTGATATGCACAGCGCTTTGTGATGTAGATGAAAATATCTTAAGCAAAAGGGCGAAAGAGCTGCAGGATAGAAATATGAAGGTTGCAACCTATGTGGATTATAAAAAAATGCTGCTTAGTCCGGATGTGGATGCTGTGATCATCGGTACACCTGACCATTGGCATTGCCTGCAGATGATCGATGCAGTGAACGCCGGGAAGCATACCTATGTCGAAAAACCCATTGGGAATTCCATTCGGGAATGTCAGCTCATGCTGCAAGCCGCAACAAAAAATAATGCAATTGTTCAGGTAGGTCAGTGGCAACGGAGTCAACAGCATTTTAAGGATGCCATTGATTTTGTACATTCGGGTAAACTGGGTAAAATACGTTTGGTAAAAGCTTGGTCTTATCTAGGCTGGAAAAATAGCATTCCGATTCAGCCGGACGGGACGATACCCGCAGGTGTACATTATATGGATTGGTTGGGTCCCGCCGCAAAAAGGCCTTTTAATATCAATCGTTTTCATTTTAATTTCCGGTGGTTTTGGGATTACGCTGGTGGTCTGATGACGGACTGGGGGGTACACATGCTGGACTACGCCCTGCTCGGAATGAAAGTTTCTGACCCAAAATCCGTAATGGCTTCCGGTGGAAAATTTGCTTTTCCGGATGATGCCGGAGAAACACCGGATACCATGACCGCGGTATATGAATTTGACAACTTTAATATTCAATGGGAGCATGCAAAAGGAATTGATTTAGGACCTTATAACCGCAACCATGGTGTGGCATTTATTGGCAATAACGGAACTTTGGTACTGAATCGCGGGGGCTGGGAAGTCATTCCCGAAAAGGGAAGGATGGAGGCGGTCGCCCTGCAGCCTTCCGTAGACAACGGTTTAGAAAAACATATGGCCAACTTCGTGGATGCCATCCGCAAGAAAAATCCGGCCTTGTTGAATGCCCCGCTTGAAGCCGGCGCCCATATTGCTATTTTTTCGCAATTGGGAAATATCGCCTATAGAACAGGGCAAAAGCTCTATTGGAATAATGAAAAGCAACGGTTTAATGACGAAAAAGCAAACAAATACCTTGCTTCAGTCTATCATAACGGCTATAAATACCCTAAAGTCTAAAGGTATGAAAAAAGGGGATAGTGGAGCAGAGTGATCAATCGTTCCGTGACAGGGTTACTAAAGCATATCCCGGGTTTAAGCTTTGAAAATTATTTCAGCTTAAACCCGGGATATGTCGCGGATATTGAGCGGCCTGTTGATTCCTGTTTCGATAAGGATACTTAAGCCAGGATGCATTTACTGAAAGACAAACTCGTTGGCGATGGTAATCTCTTCCTGATTAATCGAATGACCAAAATTGGGATATACAGCAAGCTTGACGTCCGCATGCTGGCCTTCGAGGATGTTCACGCTGGCGTTGACACGTTCCAGGGGCACATGAAAATCTGGATCACTGGTGCCAATAAATATCGGTGTTTGCTCAAAGTCTCCCATATACTTACCCGGATCAATTTGCTCACCGATCAATCCGCCGATTATAGCGACTGCGCCACCATATCGTCTGGCATTTCGCGCCAGGAATTCAAGCGTCAGACAAGCTCCCTGGGAGAAACCAAAAAAATAGATGTTTTCTGCTTGTAAACCCTTGTCCAAAGCAAGCTGCACGGTATTTTCAATGACTTCAAGAGCAGAACTCAACCAGGGCTCATTACTTTGTTCGGGAGCCATAAATGAATGTGGATACCAGGTGTAGTTCTCAGCTTGCGGTGCGAGTAAGGCATAATCCCCTACATTGAGATAAGCTGACATGCTCAGGATATCTGTTGCATTTCCGCCACGGCCATGAATCATGATCAATGCTTTTTTTGCATTTTCCAGGCTATGCCCCGCTGTTTTGATGTTGTTAGAATGACTCATTATCTCCCTTCCTATACTGTTTTCTTAAACCATACATCGGCATAGGTGTCAGGGTGACGGTGAAATTGTGCATTTACATAAGGACATAAAGGCACAATTTTCATCGCATTTTCCCGTGCATGGGACACCAATTTTTCCAATAGTATTTTTGCAAATCCTCGACCTTCAAAGGCTTCATCGACTTCGGTATGGTAGACGACCAATCGTCCGTCAATAATGGCGATGCTCATTAAACCAGCTTTTTTCTCATCGGAGAATAATTGAAGTTCACCACGCTGATTTTTATCCAGTACAATTTCTGTTCTTTCCATTGTTTTGCAGTATTTAATAGTGTTTACGTTGATCTTAATCTATTTTTGGTAAAGTGGCTTCGATCTGTGACCGATGACTTTCGTATTGTTTTGGCAATTTAAGTGCCGTACCAAGACTTTCCAATGGCTCATCAACGGTAAATCCCGGATTGTCTGTTGCGATTTCAAACAAAACACCTCCCGGTTCACGGAAATAAAGCGAGAAAAAGTAGTCCCGATTGATTTTTGGTGTAATATCCAGACCTGCTGCAAGCACCTTTTCGCGATATTCCATCAAGATGTTATCATCTTTTACCCGAAATGCGACATGGTGATTCGTACCGGCGGCATTACGTCCGAAAGGTAAATTCCGGTCTGCAACAATATCTACGATGTTCGCAGTGGCTATGCTGTCGGTAGTCAAGCGGTAGCGTTCGTTTTCCTGCCCCTGCACGGAGTATCCTAATATATCCGTCAGAACCTTTAGTGTGGGATCAGCCTCTTTTAAGGAAAGGGTAATATTATGAAATCCCTTTAATGCATTTTCATGATTGATATCCGCTGTCGTCCATACGCTTCTAGTATCTTTAGCTAAAGGTTCAATAAATTGTATTTGTAGACCATCCGGATCGGTAAATGAGATCAATTTTTCACCAAAAATTTCATCTTCCAGAAAAACCACATTGTGTTCCTTTAGTCTGTTTTTCCAGAAAATAAGACCACCCTCCGGGACGGCATAACCAATATGGGTAGCCATTCCGGCGCCCTGTTTACCTTTACCGATACCTTCCCAAGGGAAAAATGTAAGAATCGTACCCGGGCTGCCCTCCTCATTTCCAAAATAAAAATGATAAGTGCCAGGGTCGTCAAAATTGACAGTTTTTTTTACAAGTCGAAGTCCTAGGACCTTTGTGTAAAAATCAAGATTTCGTTTTGCATTATCAGCTATCGCGGTAATATGATGCAGTCCTAATATTTTATTATCCATAATTGTTTTTTTTTATTTTCTTAACTGTTGTAAAATTACGGCAGCTGAAAAACAAAATCATTGAACTAGATTAATAAAAACAGGAATTGACTTTTTGTTTTAATTTGTTGGTAAATTTTAATAGGACCAGGCCCGTAAACAAAAAAACACCTGAAGTTGGGGACCTCAGGTGTTTTTAACCTAACCAATTATTAACCTAAATTTATGAAATGTATATTTTTGAATTTATACTGTAAAGTATTTTTCAATTATCATGCCATATTTTTCAAGATCTATTTTGGGGTGAAGGATGGTTGTTTTGAAAACAAAATTATGGACCAAATGTTGTTTATTGGATACAATAAAATACGGGGCAGTGCATATAATAGGTTCTTTTATATATTATAATTAGGTTCAAATAATGAAAACAAGCAGAAATTTTATGCTGTCAATAGCAATCGTAGCACTGGTATTTACGGGATGCCAGCAGAGCCAACAGGCTAAGAAGGAGAAAGGACAGACGCAGTTGGATATCAACAAAGAGAATAAACGAATCGTATTGGACTTTTATCAGCAGATGTTCGGAGATAAAGATCTTTCTGCCGTCGACCGTTATATTGCTCCGGAATATATTCAGCACAATCCGGCAGTAGCGGATGGTGCAGCAGCATTTAAGGCTGCTGCAGCAAAATGGTTTGAAGGGCAGCCAAAAACCAAGATTGATGTACAGCATATCGCCTCCGATGGGGATCTGGTTTTTATCCACCTTAAAAATAAAAATGCTGATGGCAGTCTGAAATCAACGATAGATATCTTTCGTTTAGAAAACGGAAAGATTGTTGAACACTGGGATACACAGCAAGATGTACCCAAAGAGTCTGCCAATAGTCACCCCATGTTTTAGTATATCGGCTGTTTTTTGTTTAATCATGCTATTCCTTTATAAAAAAGGCCTTATATTTAATACGTTATTGACATTGTAATTAAGCAGAAAATAATTAATCTAAATGAAGCGAATTTTAGGTGCAGGCCTTTTTTATATCCTTATCTCCGCTTGTAGCGTCCATCACAACCCAAAAGAAAATCCACAGGTGTATTTACAAAATCCCGGTCGGCAGACAAAAAAATGGAAGCTTGTGTGGGAGGAGAATTTTAACTCATCAAATTTGGATACAAGCAAATGGAGCCGGATTCCGGCAGGGGGAGCAGACTGGAACCGGCACATGAGTCAAGATGATGCCTGTTTTGGATGGGAAAAGGGAGAATTGATTCTAAAAGGGATCAAGAATACCGATCAGCAGAAAGATGCACGACCGTTTCTCACTGGCGGGATATGGAGTAAAGGAAAATTTGCTTTTCAATATGGACGTATTGAAATAAGAGCCAAACTTGGCAGTTCCCAAGGCGCCTGGCCGGCAATGTGGATGCTGGCTGAGTTGGACAAATACGGGAAGTATCCGCGAAACGGTGAAATTGATATCATGGAACACCTTAATTTTGATGATATTATCTATCAAACGACTCATTCACATTATACCTTGAATTTGGGACAGAAGGATAATCCCAAACATTCCGGAACGGCAAAAGTCAATGCGGGGGACTACAATGTGTATGGTATCAGCTGGTATCCGGATCGGATTGTATTTCAGCTGAATGGCGTGGATACATTTACCTATCCACGGATAACTGGTGTCGATGCGTCCCAATGGCCCTATGATCAACCTTTTTACCTGTTGATTGACCAACAGCTTGGCGGAACTTGGGTAGGGGAAGTGGATTTGAAGCAGCTACCGGTCGAAATGCGCATAGATTGGGTCAAGGTTTACCAATAGTGAACGGGAGTCAAGATCTATAAGAAGTACCATTGATCATTAAGATGGTTTTTTAGTCAAAATTAAGTGACAAAAACTTAACACACCAAGCCGAAAAATAATGTTTATTTTTGATCCCAATTATGGAAGATAATACAATATTTAAGATTAGTCATAAAATAAAAGAAATCCGCAAAGAAAAGGGGATTACCATACAGGAAGTTGCTGATAAAGCTGGAGTAAGCAAAGGACTGATATCACAGATTGAGAATAACCGGACCATACCCTCCCTGTTGGTGTTAATTAATATTATTAATGCACTGGATGTTGACCTGAATGAATTCTTTAAAGATTTCAATTCCGAATTGGATGCAGGGCCGGTCGTTGTTCGAAAAAAAGATAGCTATACATCCTTTGAAAAAGAGCATGCCCTTGGATTTCATTACAAACGTATTTTCACCTCCGCAATAGAGAGTTCTACCATGGATATTGTACTTTTGGAACTGCAGCCTGATGCACAGCGTCCAATGGTAGAGACGGAAGCCTACGAATATAAATATATCATCAGCGGGCAAGTTGAATATATCTTTCAGGATCAAAGCATTCGGCTGGAGGAGGGTGATTCCATATTCTTTAATGGACGGCTTTCACATACACCGCGCAATGTCGGAAAGGAAAAAGCAGTCATGCTCATTGTGTATTTCTTTGAAAATAAACGGTAGTTCTGTCGGGCTAGCCCCTCAATAAAAAAGCATCAATGAAAATTTTCATTGATGCTTTTTTATTGAAGGCTGTACAATGTCAGTTCGGTTACTTATATTTGTTTATAAATACTTAACAAAAGTTTAGTGTTGTGTTAATTTCCAGAATTTACTTTTGATTGCGGACAATGAGGTCCGTCAACAATTCTAAATCATGGATTTGAACCAGCGAATAAAAAAGCGGATTGCGGGGTTAGACGAACGGTCGGTAGCCATTTTACTGGCTATCACGGCATTTTTATGTTACACAAGTATGTATTCATTCCGAAAATCATTTACGGCTTCGGCTTTTGCCAATGAATCTATTTTGGGAATAGATTATAAAGTGTGTATGGTTATTATTCAAATGTTGGGCTATCTGTTTTCGAAATTCTATGGGATTAAATTTATTTCTGAGAGCAAGCGGCGGAATAGAGGGCGCTACTTACTTGCTTTGATTTGTATTTCGTGGGCTGGCTTATTGGCTTTTGCACTTTTCCCTAAACCCTGGAATGTACTCTTTCTTTTTATCAATGGTTTCCCGTTGGGGATGGTCTGGGGTTTGGTATTCAGCTACCTGGAAGGTCGTCGATATACGGAAATTATGGGTGCGGTAATGTCTGTCAGTTTGATTTTTGCTTCCGGTTTTATTAAAACGGTGGGACGTTGGCTTATGTCCACTTTCCACGTCAATGAATTCTGGATGCCTTTTTTTACCGGTATGCTCTTTTTTATGCCTTTTGTCCTGTGTATTTGGATCCTTGAAAATGCCCCGGGGCCAACAGCACAAGATAAGCAGCTGCGGACCGAACGTGTAGCAATGGATGCCAGTATGCGTAAACATTTTTTCAAGGTATTTATGCCCGGCATTATGTTGACCATTATTATTTATACAATGTTGACGATTTTACGTGACGTTCGTGATAATTTTGAGATAGAAATCTGGCAAATGCTGCATCTGAAAGGAGCGGGGATATTCGCTAAAGTCGATGGAACCATTGCGCTTATTGTCTTGATTTTAATAGGCTGTTTAATTATGGTAAAAGATAATCTGAAAGCATTTAAGCTGATTCATTACATGATTATTTTGGGCTTTTTGACTGCCGGGATTTCGACCTATTTATTCTCCATGCATTGGATCGGCGGTCTCAGTTGGATGTTATTGGTCGGATTGGGACTTTATATGGCTTATATACCTTATAATGCCATATTTTTCGAACGTATGATTGCGACCTATCGCATGAAAAGTAATATTGGTTTTGTCATGTATATGGCTGATTCGGTTGGTTATTTAGGGAGCTTTTTGATTTTAATGAATAAAGAATTTTTACCAAATTCAGTCACTTGGGGCGCTTATTTCATCCAGTTGGTTTATCTGGCTTCCATTATAGGTGCTATCCTGGCGATCTTTTCGTTAGTTTACTTTGTTCGGAAGAAAGAACAGATGAAAACGAAGAAAGGCGATGAATTGCTGCAGCCCTGGCAAGCGAACAGTGGTGAAGTACAAATAAGTTAATGCTAATTATTTTAAAGAATGAAAACAAATACATACGATTTAATTATTGTTGGCGGTGGTATCCTGGGGACTTTTCACGCCTATCATGCATTGAAAAAAGGATTAAGTGTACTCCAGCTGGAAAAGGATAATTTTCCTGTCGGGTCTACTGTGCGCAACTTCGGTCAGGTGGTGCCATCGGGGATGGCAGGTGAATGGTTTGATTATGGTGTACGGGGGCTGGAAATATACCAATCCATCCAACAGGAAATGGATATCTCCATTCGGAATAATGGCAGTATTTATATTGCATCTGATGCTGATGAAGTACAGGTCATTCACGAGCTGTCTGCACATTATCAAACGAAAGGATACGATCATGCGCTCTGGTCCAAAGCGCAAATCTTGGCAAAGTATCCCGCCATGAATGCCGATTATGTTCAAGAAGCTATTGTTTTTGATCAGGAACTGAGCGCCGAACCTGAAACAATGATTCGCCAGTTGCATATTTTCATGCAGGCAAAATTTGAAAAATATACATTAAAATATGACACAACCGTTATTGCCTGTGAAGATGGTAATGAGCAGGCGAGCTTGACGACAAGCAGCCTCGAAGTTTTTGAGGGAGCGAAAATCATTATCTGTAACGGGTACGAATTTAAGATCTTGTACCGTTCATTGTTTGATGACAGTGGTCTCGAAATTAGTAAACTGCAAATGATGCGCACCAGACCGTTACCTCAGATCCAGCTACCGGGAAATATCCTGACCGGTTTAACGATTCGTCGTTATGAAAGCTTTGAAGAATATTGTCCATCATTTGGGGCTATCCCGGTGCCTGAGCATTATCATGAACTGCGGAAATATGGAATACATATTTTATTTAAACAGGCCACCGATGGTAGTATTATTGTTGGAGATTCACATGAATATGCGGCGGGGAATCGATTGGATGACTTAGGCTTTGCGGTTGATACTTACATCAACGAGCTCATGATTGCCGAGGCAAATCGTATTATTCCGATGCAGAAAGATTGGATTGCTTCCTCTTGGTCAGGTTTCTATGCACAGCATAAAGATCATATTCTCGAAGTTGATGTCAGTTCGCGCATCCATGTGCGTACAGGTATCGGCGGCAAAGGGATGACGGCCAGTGCCGGATATGCCGAACAAAGTATTGAAAAGCTGTTTTAGCATATCTCCTTTTATAAAAAACGCCTTCCCTTTTTTCGTAGGGCACTGAAAAAGTAGACATAAAATAGTCTATAAAAAGATAAGCGGATGAACAGATCATAAGATGTTCATCCGCTTCATTTTTTAGCGGCATATTATTTTTTCCTCTAAGGTCGACTTTGGTATGTTTTTTGAATCTAGAGAGCGTTTTCTACTTTCGAAAAGGATTTTTCAGAAATGAGACTCTCAAATCTAGAATTTGAGTATTCTTTTTAGATTTACTACGAATATAGCCAGTGCTCCTTGCATTTTCATGTTTTCCAGGCCGTAGGAATCCGCCCTGTCATATCCATGAACATTCTTTAACTCGCTGTTTTTTGCTTCAATTTTATATCTATGCCTCGACTTTTCCCTGAAGTATTCGCTCTGCTGAAACACCTCCTGTTCTATATGCTCATCTGTTCGTATAGAGACTGAATATGTTTTGCTTTTAGCTTCCGGTTTGTAGCATCCATCCCTTAGTGGGCATACCTTGCATTTTTCGACATCGAAATAATACGTCATTGTCTGGTTGCACCGGTGTATCTTTTTACCCTGCACTCGCTTGTACATTGCCAGATGCCCTGCTGGACAGACAAACATATCTGCATCCTTGTTATAGTCAAACTTTTCTTCCTCTTTTCTGGCACCATGGGTGATTGCAGGATTTATCTTGGCTACAATTTTGATTTTATTGCCTTGTTGGTCTTTAAGCTTCAGGTTTTCCTTTCCAGCATAGGCCGCATCACCTATGATGGTATCTACCTCCATTCCGTTGGACCGGGCCTGATTCAATAGTTTTGGTAGTTCAGGACCATCCCCCTTTTCTCCTGAGGTAACAACTGCTGCTGCTATGATACGCTCTTCTGTCATTGCCAAATGCGTCTTATAACCAAAAAAACTACTGTCTGCGGTCTTGTGCCCAACTCTGGCATCCACATCTTTGGAAATTATATAGTTCTCCTGGGTATCTTCAACGGTCTCTTTTAGCAGGTTTAGTTTCTCCTTTACAGCTGGAATTTCGCTTAAAGTCGTATCAGACTCAATCAGCTTTTGAAGCGCCTTACAATATGCTATTTCTTTCCGGATATCATTTGACTCATTTTTCTGAGGCATTTGATCCTTGAAATCCTCATCCATCGAATATACAGCCTTACGCAGTAATTTTGAACGTTGTCTGAGCACCTCAAGTGGGGAATATGGATTCGACCGGGAAAGCGAATGGGTCGAATCAACGATGATGGACTTGGATTTGATAATACCTTTTTCCAATGCTATGGAAACGGTTTTCCCTATCAATAAATTCAACAGATCCATATCCTTAAGCCGCAGTTTACGGAACTTCGTCAGAGAGCTGGAGTTGATGACATCCTCTTCAGGTGACATCTCCAAAAAATATTTAAAGGACATATCGTAACGGGAGCGCTCCACAACATCAACATCTGAAACGGTGAATATGGTTTTCAACAACAGATATTTGAACATCCGGACAGGGCTTTCTGCAGTCCGCCCATTATTTGAACAATACTTATCCAAAAGCTCATTATAAATGAAACTAAAATCTATCATTTCATTGATCTTGCGAAGTAGATTGTCTTTAGGAACAATCAGATGGTAGAGCCTGGAATATTCACTAAGTTGGATTTTTTGTTGTTGAAATAACATTGGATGAACATAAAATACAACTATAAGATACAAAAAAAGGAGTGGAAAATCTTAGATTTTCCACTCCTTTTTTTGTTAAAAGCTTTAAAGGACTTTTTCAGTGCCCTCCTTTTTTCGGGAGGGCGTTTTTTATATAGGCTTTATCCTACAATCTGCAATTTTTGTATGAGAAAGAAGAGGAGCATTTCGGTCCTGTTGGTTTTAAAAAAATTAATTATTAAGAATTTGAAAAGCAGGTATACATTTATTTTTGGCCAATCTTCTATGTCCTACAGCAACAATTTAGCGTTATCATTGTTTATCAAATAAGTATGATTCAATGATATTTCCTTATTGGTTATGTGTTCAACAATGTTTTTATTAACTTCACGGGCATAATAAACCACAAGTAACGGACAACAGCTTATGACAAATCAGAATTTCCCTGAAAATGAATGGCGAAGGATAGAGAAATTAAAGTCCTATGAGTTAATGGGGCTAGGGAAAGACCCAGAATTGGATGTGTTTGCACAGGCTGCTTGCTTGATTACAGATTCACCTGCTGCACTGATTGCCATGATGGAAGAGCAAACACAACGTATACAGAGTTGTGTTGGCATGGAACTGGATACCGTCGAAAGAAAGAATACCGTCTGTCAGTATACGATCATGAGCACAGAGCTACTTGTCATAGAGGATACCTTTGCAGATCCGCGCTCATCCTCCAATCCGTTAATACGGGAAGGCAATATTCGTTTTTATGCCGGGGTGCCGCTAATGGATGAGGATGGGGATGTATTGGGAACTATTTGTGTGATAGATTTTCAGCCCAAGTCGCTCTCTGATAGGCAGAAACATTTATTGGAAGAACTTGGAGTGGGTGTAACCAAGATTCTTCTTGGAAAAAAAAGAAAGCGACAGGCTGGATATTTCTCCGAAATCTTTCAGCTGACAAATAACGTCATTTGTGTATTAGACCAAGACTGTCAAATTAAAGATGTCAATCCTGCTTTTACAAACGTATTGGGGATTTCAAGATCAGAAAGTATCGGACAGTCCTTACTGACGTTATTGCAAGATGATACGAAAACGCTGGCTTCCGATTTGAAGCGGATCGTGACGGCAGATTATGGGATTCAATCCACCTCATCAACACCTCAAAAGGATGGCTCTGAGGTTATTATCGAATGGCATTTTAAGTATGATGCGATCAATCATGAAATTTTAGCCTTTGGGCGTAATGTCACACAGGAACGTCAGGAAAAAATGAAGCTGGAAAATTCGGAACGTCGCTTCCGAAGTTTTTTTGAAAATGCCATCGGTTTGATGAGTATGCATGATATGGAAGGTAATATTCTGGCGGTCAATGAAAAAGGTAGGGCGGTGTTGAAATATGAACAGCATGAGGTTAAATCGCTCAACCTGAAAAAATTGGTTCCGCCACACCATGTGGGACTGGTGGAAGAATACCTAAAGCGAATTGCGCAGAATAAGGAGGATTCCGCGATGATGGTGCTACAGACAAAAGACGGTGAAAATATTTCCTGGCTTTACCATAATATGGTCGAAGTGGATGAAGAGGGCAAACCCTATGTGGTCAGTACGGCATTGAATATGACCGATCGCCTGCGTCTTGAAAATGATCTGCGGCATACTAAACAGATCCTGGAACAGACCAATGCTGTCGCCCAAGTCGGCGGATGGGAGGTAAACCTTGCAGAAAATAAAGTCTACTGGTCCGATTCAACAAAATTAATTCATGGTGTTGATCCGCATTTTACACCTGATTTTGAACATGCTATTGGTTTTTATGAACCGGATAGCCAAGTAGCACTGCGGCATATATTCGAAGAATCGGTCCGTAATAGAAAACCCTATGATACGGAACTTCGCCTGTTAAAACAGAATGGAGAAACAATCTGGGTCAGGGTAAAAGGAATCCCTGAATTTGAGAATGATGTCTGTAAGCGGGTATTTGGTATCATTCAGGATATTGATAAGAGTAAATCGCTGTATCTTGAATTAGAACGTAAAGAATCCATGTTGCGTGCGTTTGTAAATTACGTGCCCGCGTCCGTTGCGATGTTCGACCGTGATTTTAATTATGTGTCGCTGAGCAATCAATGGATTGAAGATTTTCATAAGGATGAAAATCAATTGCTCACCAAAAACCTGTTTGAGCTTTTTCCGGATATTCCGGACCAGCGAAAGAAAATCTATCAAGATGCATTGCAGGGCATTCCCTATAAAAATATAGACGAAGTTATTCAGGTCGGCGGAATTGCCGAACCACAACACTTCAACTGGGAAGTACGGCCTTGGCATCTGACAGATGGCAGCATTGGGGGAATTATTATTTTCACGCAAAATATCACGGAATCTGTCCAAATAAATGAGGAGTTAAAACTTGCAAAAAAAATGGCAGATCTGGCAAGCAAGGCCAAGTCTGAATTTTTGGCCAATATGAGTCACGAAATCCGGACGCCATTAAATGGTGTGATCGGATTCTCAGATTTGTTATTGAAAACTCCGCTGAATGATACGCAAATGCAGTATCTGGGCTATATTAATGAATCCGGCAACAGCTTATTGAACATTATCAACGACATTCTGGACTTTTCAAAGATCGAGTCCGGAAAATTGGAACTGTTTGTCGATAAGCATAATGTATACGATATCGCAAACCAAGTGATCAATGTCGTATTATACCAGGCGCAAAGAAAAGAGGTCGAATTGCTTTTGAATATTGAGCAAGGATTGCCGGCTTTTGTATGGGTTGACGAAGCACGCATTAAACAAGTCCTTATTAATTTATTGGGCAACGCGGTTAAGTTTACTGAGCAGGGGGAAATCGAGTTTAAAATAAGCAAGCTTCATCATGACAGCGACAAGCTAAGCCTGCGTTTTGAAGTACGTGATACGGGGATTGGAATTCCTGAAGAGAAACAGCAGCGTATTTTTGACGCTTTCACGCAGGAGGACAGTTCCGTCAGCAAACGATATGGTGGAACTGGGCTTGGACTGACCATCTCCAATAATTTATTAAAGTATATGGGGAGTAAGCTGAACTTGATCAGCCAATTGGGCAAAGGATCAACGTTCTACTTTGATATTGAAGTTTCTTGTGAAGAAATGGAAAGCCAAGATGCCGATTTGCCATTAAATAGGGTGCTTGTGGTGGACGACAATGCCAACAATCGTATTATTCTGCAACACATGCTGGCTTATAAACAAGTTGAATCTGTCCTGGCCGAAAATGGTATGGAAGCATTGCAGCTGCTGATGAAGGGCGAACGCTTTGATGTGATCTTAATGGACTATCATATGCCTATTTTATCGGGCCTTGAAACCATTGAAAAGATTAAGGAGCTCTTTCGGAAACAGGGTGAGGGGATTCCGTTGATTGTATTGCATACATCTTCTGAAGAACATGAGGTAATTTCGGCATTTAGACAGGAGGAACGCTCGTTTTGCCTGCTGAAACCCATTAAATCGGATGAGTTGTATCAAACCTTGCGCAGGGCAATCCAACAGAATAAAGAAGAGTTGGGACAGGCGAAAGCAAACCTATCCTTGCCTACGGAATCCTATGGTAAGGGAATCCGGGTGCTACTGGCTGATGACAATGCGGTAAACATGGCGTTGAATGTAAGAATGATGGCCAGTATTATGCCCGATGCTATTTTAACAGAAGTGTCAAATGGCGCAGACGCAGTTCAGGCATGTGAGGAAGTAAGTTTCGATCTTATCCTGCTGGATGTGCAGATGCCGGAAGTGGACGGTATCGAAGCAACAAAACAGATCCGTCAGATGAAACAATACCAAGATACGCCCATTATCGGCATCACTGCCGGTAATGTTTCGGGAGAAAAGGAACGCTGTTTAGAAGCTGGCATGTCTGACTTTTTAGCTAAACCTATTCGTCTGCAGGATTTGTTTAACGCCTTGCAGCAGGCAATGTTATCTGTGGAAGTTTCTGGCACGCCAGAAATTGAAGCAGTTGATTTGGCTGCACATTTGGATGTGCGACGTCTGCATGAGCAGGCTGGTGATGATCCTGCATTTTTATCCTTTTTCCTCGACTTGGTGATCAAGGAAATTACATCCTCGAGAGCACAGATCACCGAAGCAAAAAGGGAAAATGATAGGAAGCGTATCAAGGAGCTTCTACACAAATTAAAGGGAACCTCTTCAACTGCCGGACTCATTAAACTGGCCCATTTAACGAACGAACTTGAAGCCAATATGTCATTTGATACCGATCTGTCAAAAGCCTTTGCCGTTATTGAAGAAGAAATGGAAATCGGATTGGATTTGATTACAAAAATTTTAAATAAATAGGAATATGTTGATTTTAATTGCCGAAGACGACGAGTTAATTTTGCGCACCGTAGAACACAAGTTAGTAAAGGAAGGACACGAGGTTGTCTTGACCAGAAATGGTCAGGAAGCTATTGAAAAAATTAAGGAATCAGATTTTGATCTGATTGTGACGGATATTATGATGCCATTTGCATCGGGAATTGAAATTCTTTCGGCGATCAAACGTCACGGAAAAAAAGTCCCTGTCATTGTGTTATCCAGCATGGGACAGGAGGAAGTGGTTGTGGATGCCTTTGACCTGGGCGCATCGGATTTTATGGTTAAACCATTTAGTCCAAACGAGCTGATCCTGAGAATAAAACGCTTAACAATTAAATAGACGGCGATGAGTTTCCATCATATTGTCCTACATGAGCTTATTCTGGCGATTGTTGTCGTCTTGATTCTGGTTCTGCTGCTGATTATTACGGTGCTGGGCTATAGCTTTTATAGCTATCGAATCTTGCACAATCGACACAGCTGGAAACAGATCATTGAATATAAGATTATGGAGCGGGTTGTGGGAAGCGATGGAAATGACGAGCAAGACCGCGAGTTCAGCCGGCATTTAAAGGAGCCTTCATTTCGAATACTTTTTTTGGAGATACTGGTAGATTCTGGCCGCAAATTTTCAGGAACAGCCAAAAAAGCCATCAATAGGTTGTTTTATGATTTTAAATTGGAAGACGAAGCCTGGCGAAAGCTACGACAACGGAAAGCCTATCTCGTGGCTGGGGGTATACAGGAACTGGCTGAGATGAAGGTTGAAGCGGCAATTCCGGAGATAAAAGCTAAACTAAATGATGATCGTACCGTGGTGTATCAGGAAGCACAATATGCCATGGTGACTTTCCGGGGCTATGAAGGCCTGGAATTTCTGACACATTTTGATAAACCGCTATCAGACTGGCAGCAACTACGCTTATTGTCCTCAATTCATCATATACCTGAACTTTCGGATGTTCAGGCTTACACCTGGCTAAAGAGCACAAATGATTCGGTCGTTATATTTACCTTACGTCTTATCCGTAAGTTTAGGCTGATGGCATTTTATACGGCAGTATATGAGCTGCTTGATCATACTTCCACGTCTGTTCGTGTGCAGGCCATACGCACCATGCAGGCTATAGAAAATAGTGCGACGATCAGTCAATTTATTGCCTGCTTTGATCAACAGCCCATTGATGTACAGCTCGAAATTCTAAAATCCATGAAGGTGGCCAGGAGCAAGGAAAGTGAGGACTTTCTGAAGGATCAATTGTGGAATAATGCCGCCGTATCAATTAAAATCCACTCGGCTGAAGTGCTCGTGGTTTTAGGCGAAGGACAATATTTACGCGAAATTTCGCAAAAGGCAGATACTTACGACGAACTTATACAAATTATTAAACACGCTTTGCAAGAGAAAAAATGTTAGAATTTTCCCATATCGTCTATGAAATTGTAGTTTGGCTATTTTTGCTTTATTCCGCCGCCGTATTTATTATCTATACATGGATAGGTTTATATGCCTATGGAGCCGTATTTCGCTATAAACATAAAAATGCATTTACCGATTACGGTATTATCGCCACTAATCCCAATGCACCTACCTTCAGTTTGATTGCACCGGCCTATAACGAAGGCATGACCATCATCGAGAATGTACGCTCTTTATTGTCCTTGTATTACCATAATTTGGAAATTATCATTGTGAATGATGGGAGCAAGGATGATTCCATGCATAAATTGATTGCGGCTTATGAGCTCGAACCTTCTTCATTTTTCGTGCAGGGAAATATTGAAACCAAGGCGATCCGAGGAATCTATAAAAGTAAAAATCCAGCCTTTAAAAAACTTATCGTTGTCGATAAAGAGAATGGCGGTAAAGCGGATGCACTCAATGTTGGTGTTAATATTTCTGCCGGTGATTATATCGTCTGTATTGACGTGGATTGTATTCTGGAACAGGATGCGATCTTAAAATTGGCTAAGCCATTTTTGGAACAAACAGACAAACGCGTTATTGCCTGTGGTGGCGTAATACGTTTGGCCAATAATTGCAATGTGGTGAATGGCTCTGTGACGGATGTCAATCTTCCGAAGTCCTGGTTGGGACGAACACAGGCTTTGGAATATATCCGTGCCTTTATTTTGGGTCGGATGGCTTGGTCCAGGGCTTCCGGATTGATCTTGATTTCTGGAGCCTTCGGGGCTTTTGATCGTCAGATCGTTTTGGCTTGCGGTGGTTATGACAGAAATACGGTGGGTGAGGATATGGAACTTGTTGTTCGTATGCGGCGTTATATGGAAGAGCAAAAGCAAGCCTATGAGGTCGTTAATATTCCGGATCCCCTGTGCTGGACAGAAGTACCGGAGTCAAAAGAGGTCTTGCGCAAACAGCGCAACCGTTGGATGAGAGGTACCATGGAGACCTTATGGAAGCACCGCAAGCTGATGTTTAACCCCAAGTATGGTCGTTTTGGTATGATCAGTATGCCTTATTGGTTTTTATTTGAGTTTTTGGGCCCCATTGTCGAGTTTACGGGTTACATCGTTTTCGTGATCTTTTTTATTTTAGGAATTATTAACTGGCCCTTCTTCTTCGCCTTATTTGCGCTGGTCATTGCTTCTGGAATTTTATATTCCATCTATGCCATCCTGGTTGACCTCGTCAGTCATCAGGTTTATACAAAGAAACGAGACCTCTCCACCTTAATTGCAACCGCTGTTCTTGAACCGCTATATTTTCACCCCATTGTTGTTAAAGCCGGTGTACAGGGCGTGGTTGATTACTTTCGCAAGCAACATGGCTGGGGTGAGATGACAAGACAAGGCTTTCAGCAAAAAGAGGCGAATGAGTCTGTGTGGACATACTTGGGCAAGCGGTTAATTTCGGCATTGCAGGGAATAGGTCCTGTTATGCTGGTTTTCTTTGTGCTGTATATGTTGTCCATTGCGATAGAATGGTGGTGGTATGGCCGGCGTTTTGCCCAGCTTGCCGAAGCGGGGGCAGGGAAATACCTTGTAGGAGATAACCTGCTTTTTGCCTTTCAGGTATTGGGCTGTGTGGGTATCGGGTATTTATTGCTTCAGTTTTTAAGCAGCTTCTGGGCCAGGATCCTGTTGGTGCTGTCGTTTTCAGCTATTGTTGTCATCCAATTTATCCTGTTTTTGTATTTCGGAGAATCGAGAAATCTGCTCGGAGCAGATATGTTTTATTACAGTTCCGAAGAGATGAAGCAGATTTTGGAAGCCAGCGGCATGTTGAATTTTACAAATATTGCTTTGCTTTTATTATTGATTGTGATTGCCTGGGTTCCCCTTTGGATGGCCAATAAACAGACTTTTAAAAAGGCTTATGTGGGCATTGCATGCTTGTCTTTGGGCTTTGGGGCCTGTTTTATTTCTTCGGCTTCGATTTTGGGAAGTGCTTCGGCAAAAGACGAATTCGTGGCCAATGCAAGCCGCAGCAAATGGCGGTATTTTTTTGAATCCAACTTGTCAGATTATGTGGAGGAACATCCCGGAATGCTGGCCGCCCTGTATCAAGATAATGTGGATCCAAAGGAGCTGGATAGTAAATTTCCTTTTTTGAAAGCTGAAGATACCAAAGATTTTCTGGGAACTTATTTAAAGAAGACGGCAAAGGCGCCGAATTTGGTCATCCTTGTGATTGAAGGTTTAGGACATGCGTATAGTTCAGAAAATGGCTATATTGGTAACTTTACACCCTTTATAAGCACATTAAAAAAACAATCCTTGTATTGGGATAATAATATAAGTTCCTCCGGAAGGACATTTTCCGTATTGCCTACCCTAACCGGTTCATTGCCTTTCGCCGTGCATGGTTTCCTCGAACAGGATACATTGCCGGATCATTTTAACCTGTTCAATATTCTGAAGCACAATGGTTTCAATACGGGATTTTTCTATGGTGGTCATTCTAATTTCGATTTCATGAAAAAATTCATGGACTATAATCAAATCGATAGACTCATTGACCAGGATGCTTTTGGTTCACCGTATAGAAAGTTACCGGAAAAAGGCGGGGAAAGTTGGGGATATGAAGATCAGGCCGTGTTTAGTAAATTGCTTGAAGTACAGAAAGTGCAGGAGAATCCTTATTTCCACGTCCTGCTGACACTGTCTACACACAATCCATTTTTGATTAATAACACAGCCCATTATGAGCAGTTATTTGATCAGCGAATAGCATCCACGGAGCTGTCGCCAACGCAAAAAAAGTGGGCCATGGAAAACCGGACGCAGCTTGTCTCCGTCTTAAATTTGGATGATGCCATGGAACAGTTTTTTAAGGAATATAGAGAGAGGCCCGATTTTGCAAATACCATTTTTGTGATCACAGGAGACCATGCCATGCCGGAGATTCCTTTGCAAAGCAAAATCGACCGTTATCATGTGCCACTTTTGATTTATTCACCGCTCTTAAAAGAAGCAAAGACCTTCCACAACTTTGTGAGCCATTTTGACGTAGCCCCTTCGTTGCTGGCCTATTACAGAGAAAATTTTGCGCTAAAAACTCCAGCTCAGGTGACCTGGATCGGCCAGGGGCTTGACAAAGGTGTGTCGGCGAAAGGAGAGGGGATTGCCATGATGCAGAGCAAAAATCAACTGGCTGACTTTGTACGCGGTAATTATCATCTATCTGAAGGGCAAGTATATAAGCTGGACGGAACCCTCAATGAGGATATTGCTTCGGATGCTGCGAAAGAAGAAATGTCCAAGCGCTTTGAACTGTTTAAGCGCAAGAACAAATTGTTTTTTACTCAAAAACGACTGCTGCCGGACAGCGTTTACAGCAATTATTTTGGTTCCTTGAAAAAAGACTAAAATTTGCGGATATAACCCAGAATGATGTCCAATTGATTTCCCTTTTCTTTTGGTCTGAATTCTTGGTTATAATAGGTGCCAGAGATCGAAAATAGGTTACTTTGTTTGACCGAGAAATTGTACTCTGCACCCACTTTAAATGTTTTTAATTTGTACTGTGCGTTATCTAATAAATTATTTCGGTTTTCCTCGGGACTCAAACCTGTACCAGCGCTAAATCCGAAGTAATCGTCTGCACCTTTGGTATAGTAACGTACTGTTCCGGTATAAGATTGGGAAATATTCTTCTCGCCGGGTGTGAGGTATGTTCTCAGATTGAACCAGAAGTTTTGGTAGTACTTTCCGACAGAAGCCGTATACATCCAGATATTGTCGCTGAAATAGAGTTGCCGGTACCCAATTTCCCCTTCAAAACTATGCGGTAAGTTGGCGTATAAGGAGACACCTGTACGGTATTTGGCAAATATGCCCACATTATTGGAGTAAGCTGCTCCAACATAGAGATAAAACAGCTTGGACAGGCGTGGGTAAGCTTCCATTTCAAATTGTACACCGTTTTCCGCAAATTTATTCGCATAATTTGTTCTAAAGATCACAGATCCGATGGGAGTAGCACGTTTATAGCTCAGGCCAACGATGTGCCAGTTATTGTCAAACTGCTTGTCAAAATAGGCGAAATTATAGGTTAGGCCAATGGCGTTTTTAGCGGTATATTCCTCAATGTTTTTGGCCAAAGACCGCGCTTCCGCATTTTTGGGGTCGATCTTGAGGAGTTGATGGACAGCATTTTCGGCGACCTCGTAGTGATTGGCGCTATAGTTGATCTTTGCTTTTAATAAAAGCAGATCCTGTGATTGCGGATGAAAACTCAGCCCTTTGTCGGTCAGCTGGCTGGCTTTCTCAGCCCGGTCGTTCCAGTACTCCAGCGCTGCATAGGCTAAAAAGAAGTCTTCATCTTTTGTGTCTTTCAGATCCAGTTCGTTAAAGAGTGTCCGGGCGGAGTCAATCTTGTCCGACCACGTGTAAAGGCGTCCGAGGAAAATGCTGATGTCTGTATAATCCGGTGCCTGTAGCAGTGCCTGTCTCGATAATCG
This sequence comes from Sphingobacterium sp. DR205, assembly GCF_011064245.1. Lineage (NCBI taxonomy): Bacteria > Pseudomonadati > Bacteroidota > Sphingobacteriia > Sphingobacteriales > Sphingobacteriaceae > Sphingobacterium > Sphingobacterium sp. DR205. Next base: position 2,631,462 of record NZ_CP049333.1, read on the forward strand.
AATGGCCTGCGGATAATCTTTTGAATCAAAGGCTACCTTACGCGCTTTGGCAAAGAGATTATCAGCAGTGATCTTTGTCTCTTGGGCAGTTGAAAATAAAGGTAATAAAGCGAGGGATAGTAACGGATAGATTACTTTTTTCATTCCAGATTGTATAGTTGACATTTTAGCTTGCTAATATATAAACTAAAATTAGAAAATATTGTTTGCCAATGCTTGTTTTAAAAATGAATTTTCATGATAAATAAGGAGCTCCCCGCCGGCAGGTGAGCTCGTTACGTCATATTTTAAAAAGAAAGCTTCAAAAAACGCCAATGAAGCGTATCTACAAGGGTCAGTTGATTAGTGTCTACAGGCAGTTCTGCGGCCATTTTGAGTACCTGCATGGCCATCATACTCCCTATTATACCCGGTAAAGGACCCAGCACACCATTTTTATCACAGTTGGGCACCTGTTCGGGGGGAGGAACTGAGGGAAACAGGTCGAGGAGATGTTTACTGCCCTGATAATTAAATACGGCCAACTGTCCTTCAAATCCGTGTATACTTCCATAGACTAAAGGCTTATTAAGCTTTAGACAGGTCTCATTGAGCAGGTAACGCGTCTTAAAGTTGTCGCAGCAATCCACAATGATATCATAAGGTCGAAGAATTTCTGCTGCATTGTCAATATCGATTTTAACCTGTATGGGCCGGAAATCAATTGTACTGTTGTGCTGTTGCATAAAGTCAGCGGCGCTGCTAGTTTTGGTTTTATGGAGTTGCTTTTCGCCATGGATCACTTGCCTATTGAGGTTATGTAGTTCTACCCGGTCAAAATCGGCCAAAGCAAGCACGCCAATGCCAGCAGCTGCCAGATATTGCAATACGGGACTCCCCAGCCCGCCGGCTCCAACGATCAGTACTTTGGCATTCATGATTTTTCGTTGTCCCGAAACACCAATTTCCTCGATAAAGATTTGTCGGCTGTAGCGTTCGAAAATAAAATCCTCTTTCATCCATTTAGCGAATTAGTCCTGAATAAGTACTTTCCCAATCTTTCATCACAGGTGCGTATCCCATTTTTCGGATTTGATTTTTTATGGTTTCCATATCCCGCTCGTCGCTGACCTCAAATTGCTCCAGGGCTTGCGGATCAACAACATACCCGCCGGGGTTTGTTTTGGAAGCTGCACTCATTGTTGTTACCCCGATAGGGATGATATGATCCCTAAAGCTTTCATTTTCACGGGTAGAAATGGAAATCTCCAGGTTTTCATTCCATAACCGGTAAGCACAGATCAATTGCAGCAGATATTTGTCCGAAAGATGAAAATTGGGAGCGACGGAACCCGCTGCTGGCCGCAGTCGCGGAAAGGAAATGGAGTACCGGGTCTGCCAGTAGTTTTTTTGTAAATAGGCGATGTGGGCCGCGGTAAAGAAGCTGTCCACACGCCAGTCTTCCAGTCCGAGTAACACCCCTAATCCGATTTTATGGATACCTGCCTGCCCGATGCGGTCCGGAGTGTCCAAACGGTAATCAAAATTCGATTTCTTGCCTTTGGGATGGTATGTCTTATATACTTCCCGATGATAGGTTTCCTGGTACACTAAAACTGCATATACACCCGCAGCCTGTAATAATTGATATTCCGTTAATTCAAGAGGTTGTACCTCGATGGATATTTGCGCGAAATGAGGTTTAAGCAGCTCAATCGCCCGAAGGAAATAATTAATTTCCACAGTCTTGTTTGCTTCACCGCTGACCAATAGTACATGGTTGACCCCCATGGATTTGAGTGCCATTGCTTCCAGTAACAATTCAGTGTTGTTTAACGTTTTGCGGCGAATCTTGTTGTCCATGCTAAACCCGCAGTAAGTACAGATATTCTGACATTCATTACTGAGGTAGAGTGGCGCGTAGAGTTGTATCGTCTTGCCAAAGCGCCGTTGTGTGATCTGCTGTGCCTTGACAGCCATTTGCTCCAGATAAGGTGTTGCGGCCGGTGAAATAAGGGCGATGAAATCGTCGAGTGTCAAATTATCCCGGTTTAATGCATGGCGGATATCCCGATCCGAGGTCCCATAAATCTTTGCCTGGACTTCTTCCCAGCGATATTGCGCGAGTAGCTCTTTAAAATCAGTCATGGTGTTGGATCAATCGAATAAAAATGAAGTTAGCGGACTTGAACTGACTGCCCGCGAAGTAATGGGGCCTAGTCCTGCTTCATAAGCCTTGCGCCCGGCACTGACTGCTTGCTTAAATGCTGCGGCCATCTCTACCGGATTATTGGAAATGGCAATTGCCGTATTGACCAGCACGGCATCCGCACCGATTTCCATCGCTTTAGCAGCATCAGAGGGAGCTCCAATTCCGGCGTCAACGATTACGGGAACATTGCTTTCCTCGATAATGATTTCCAGAAAGTCTTGGGTACGAAGTCCTTTGTTGCTACCGATCGGTGCACCTAAGGGCATGACAACGGCAGTACCTGCGTTTTCCAGACGTTTACAAAGTACAGGGTCTGCATGAATATAAGGCATGACGACAAAGCCCAGTTTTGCCAGCTCCTCTGTCGCACGCAAAGTTTCAATCGGGTCAGGTAGCAGATAGCGGGGGTCGGGATGAATTTCTAGTTTTACCCAGTTTGTTTCCAGCGCTTCTCTGGCTAGTTGGGCCGCTAAAACCGCTTCCGCCGCTGTTCTGGCACCCGAAGTATTGGGAAGTAAGTCTATTTTTGTCAGATCGAGTGCAGCCGTCAATTCGTCTTGCACGGCGAGCTGATCGATTCGTTTTAGTGCAACGGTAACGAGCTGCGAGCCGGAAGCCCTAACGGCCGCGCTCATTTCATCTAGATTGCCGAATTTGCCCGTTCCCATAAATAATCTGGATTCAAAGCTGCGATTGGCTATGTGTAATGTGCTCATGGTAAAAGATTTTTAATGGATGAAATAATATTTGGTGTCTGCGTGATCAATCCTGATACCGCTACACCATAAACTCCTGTCTCTGTTAAGCGTTGGATGTCTTCAAGGTTGCTGATCCCACCGATAGCGAAGATCGGAACAGGAGTAAGCTCCTGCCGGTGGATTTCCCGGATGATATGTTCATATCCGGCAATACCCAATAGCGGACTGAGCTTTTGTTTTGTATAAGTATGTTTATAAGGGCCGAGTCCGATGTAATCACATTTTTCAGCGATCCGCTGTTGCACATCTTCCAGGCTATTTGCTGTCCCGCCAATAATCTTTGCTGCTCCCAGCAACTGGCGAGCTTCAGCTATACCGCAATCCGTTAAGCCAAGGTGTACACCATCGACATCCAGCTCCTTTGCTAGTTGCACATGATCATTGATGATACATTTGGCTCCAAAGTGCTGGCAAACCTGTAGCACTTGCTGCGCAAGCAGCGAGAATGCAGATTCATCCGCTTGTTTCCATCGAATCTGAATCCATGTGGCACCTGCATCCAAAGCTTTTAAGATGTTATTCTTTTGGTCTGCCAAAGTCAGTCCCTGGGAGATATATTGTAGTTTTTCGAGCATAGCTGTTTGCATGTGATAAAATGTTGAATAGGGTCAGGATCTTGCCATAGGGCGCCCAATAAGGCGATCCCGTCTGCTCCTGCCTGGATGGGGAGTAGGCCGTTTGCGGCTGTTATCCCTCCCAGGCCAATTAAGCGGACATCAAAATTGGACCGTAGTGGCAGCTGGTCCAATAGGGCATTGTCGCGGCCATAGCCTATTTTTGAGATGCTTGGAAATAAGGGACTTAAAAAAGCATAATTCCAGCGTGTGTCCAAGGCATTGAACTGACTGATATGGTGGACCGAAGTCGAACAGATGTTCCCGAAGTGATGCCGGTCGAACTGGCCGCTTTGCCGATGATGTTCATTGAAGTGAATTCTGCCGATTTGAAGTGTATCTGACAGCTGCGGATGGGAGTGGAGAACCAATCGATCGTGGTATGTGGCATCTATAGATGCCACATAACGGTACATCTGCTCATCTGTGAAATGATATTTTCGCAGATGTAGGAGATCGAGTCCCTGTTCAAAGAGATGATGTATGATGTCCATTTCCGAAGTAACTTCCTCCGCTGCTGTCAACGCAATGATCATAAGTAGATTTCCTTTCCTTGGGCGATGAATTCCTGCGATTTTTCCAACATGCCCTGTGCGGCGGTATCCCGGATTTCCTGTGTAATTTTCATGGAGCAGAATTTCGGTCCGCACATGGAGCAGAAATGGGCTACTTTGGCAGCATCTGCAGGTAAAGTTTCGTCGTGGTATTCACGGGCAGTGTCGGGATCCAACGACAAGTTGAACTGATCCTCCCATCGGAATTCAAATCTCGCTTTACTCAAGGCGTTGTCGCGATACTGTGCTCCAGGATGGCCTTTGGCCAGATCTGCAGCATGCGCAGCCAGTTTGTAGGTAATGACCCCATCTTTCACATCTTTTTTGTTGGGGAGTCCAAGGTGCTCTTTTGGTGTTACATAACAGAGCATGGCACAGCCATACCAGCCAATCATTGCTGCTCCAATAGCCGAAGTGATGTGGTCATATCCCGGTGCGATATCAGTGGTCAGGGGGCCTAAGGTGTAAAATGGCGCCTCGTCACAACATTCCAGCTGCTTTTCCATATTCTCTTTGATCAGCTGCATAGGAACGTGGCCCGGCCCCTCGATCATCACCTGTACATCATGTTTCCAGGCGATCTTTGTCAACTCACCCAGGGTTTCGAGTTCGGCAAACTGGGCAGCGTCATTGGCATCTGCAATGGCGCCCGGACGCAAGCCATCACCGAGCGAAAAAGCAACATCATACTGCTTCATGATCTGGCAGATCTCTTCAAAATGAGTATAAAGAAAGTTTTCCTGATGATGAAAAAGACACCATTTGGCCATAATGGATCCACCTCTTGATACGATACCGGTTACGCGCTTTGCTGTTAAATGAATGTAGCGCAGTAGGACACCGGCATGGATGGTGAAATAAGAGACACCCTGTTCAGCCTGTTCAATCAGCGTATCCCGAAATATTTCCCAGGTGAGATCTTCGGCAACCCCTTTCACTTTTTCGAGCGCCTGATAGATCGGGACAGTGCCTATCGGTACAGGTGAATTGCGGATAATCCATTCGCGGGTTTCGTGGATATTTTTCCCTGTAGACAGATCCATGATCGTATCGGCGCCCCAGCGGCAGGCCCAGACTGCCTTTTCAACCTCTTCTTCGATGCTGGAGCTTACCGCACTATTGCCGATGTTGGCATTGATTTTTACCAGGAAATTACGGCCGATAATCATCGGCTCGCTTTCAGGATGATTGATATTGTTCGGAATAATTGCTCTGCCGGCAGCGATTTCCTCCCGGACAAACTCCGGTGTAATATATTTCCCGGCAGTTCGGGCGCCAAAGTTCTCGCCCGGATGCTGATGATCCATACCGGGGGTACTATCAGCCAGCTGTGCTATCCGTTGGTTTTCGCGAATGGCAACATATTCCATCTCAGGCGTAATGATACCTTTTCTGGCATAATGCAATTGTGTCACATTTTTTCCCTGCGCCGCAACCTTGGGTTTATGGCTGTAGGCAAATCGAAGCTCGTCCAGTGTTGTATCCGCCAGACGCTCCCGACCGTAAGTCGAGCTGATGCCCTCCAGCTGTTCCACATCCTTGCGGTCCAGGATCCATTGATCCCGAAGGCGGGGAAGCCCCTTGCGGATGTCAATTTCCTGCGTCCCGTCTGTGTAGGGACCTGAGGTATCGTATATGGTAATGGGCGGATTTACTTCGATCTGGCCATTGCTCAATTTGGTAGGGCTCAACGAAATTTGACGCATGGCTACTTGGATAGGATAAAGTGTTCCGGGGACAAAAACCTTGGTGGAATTTGGAAAAGCGGTCTGTGTGATTTTTTCTGATGTCATGTGCATGGGAATTAGGTATATTGATTTGAATATGTTCCATGGGGAGTTAACCGCCTTGTGTAGCGGTAATAAGCAGGATCTGGTCGCTGGATTGCAGGTGGGTTTTGGACCAGTCGTCTTTGGGAATAACCCGGTTGTTGAGTGCTACAGCGACACCTTGTGTTTTACCGGAAAGCTCAACCTGTAAAAGATCGGCTAAAGAGTTGGGCGCGGGGTCGAAAAATCGGATGTGATGATTGATTGTAAGTTCCATTCCTTTTTATTTTTTTGGTAAAACTTTAGGAATGGCCACAACAAGATACAGTAATGTATCCGGAAGAAAGCTTACTTTTCCCTACGCCAGTATGATCTGGATCAGGTTATAAGGGTAAAATCTCAGCCTGCACATGCAGACACCCCTAAAGTTGGAACTAATATAGGACTATTTTGATGAAAAATCCAAAACATCGTCATTAATTTTAAATACTTCCCAACAGGACAGTATAGTTTACTATGTTGAAAATAATTAATATATTCGTTTTTGGATCAACTAAAACAATTTAACACCTCTTGTTTTTCTGCTGAATCCATCCATGATCGTTCGGGATGTAAATTCAATTCTATTGTGGGAAAAGCAAGAAATCAACATGTATAAACCAACTATGCGGAAGACTTTACTGATGACGATGCTGTGCATGGGCACAGTCCTATATACACAGCAGCGAAAAGAATGTGTACCCATTGCGCTTAGCTGTGAGCATCTCCAAAATCCATTGGGTGTAGATAGGCCAAATCCCCGTTTGAGCTGGCAACTGGCTGATAAACGACAGGGCGCAAAGCAATTGGCTTATCAAATTATGGTGGACACAGATTCAATGGCATTGGTGAAGAATAAAGCCGGTAGCTGGAATAGTGGAAAGCAGTTAAATTCCGACATGTTGATCCATTATAAGGGACGGGCATTGAAACCGCAGACAAAGTATTTTTGGAAAGTCCTGGTCTGGGATAAAAATGGACGGCCAAGCACGTCTTCCATTGCTTCATTCGAAACCGGTATGATGGGAGTGGAGCACTGGAAGGGAAAATGGATTAGCGATAACCACAATATCCATGAACAGCCTGCACCTTATTTCAGAAGAACTTTTAAAGCTGCCAAACCGATCAAGTCGGCTCGTGCTTACGTTGCTGTGGCGGGACTTTATGAACTATCGGTAAATGGCGAAAAAATCGGCGATCACAGGCTGGATCCGATGTATACCCGATTTGATAAACGTACTTTATATGTGGTGGAAGACGTCACCCGGCAACTTCAGCAGGGTGACAATGTCCTCGCCGTTGTCTTGGGAAATGGCTGGTATAATCATCAGCCTCTGGCGGTATGGGATTTTGACAAAGCCCCCTGGCGTGACCGCCCGACATTTTGTTTGGACCTGCGCATTGTTTATCAGGATGGCAGTGAGGAAACTATAAGCTCGGATCAAAGCTGGAAAACTGCTGCAGGACCTATCCGCTACAACAATATCTATACGGGCGAGCATTATGATGCCCGTCTGGAGATGCCGGGATGGGATATGCCGACCTTTGACGACACGCAGTGGCATACTGTTCGGTATCGGAACCCACCCTCCACAAACATTGTCTCACAACAGACGGTACCCATACGCCTGGTCAGATCGTATGAACCGAAATCAATGAAAAAGATCAATGACAGTACCTATGTCTTTGATATGGGACAGAATATGGCTGGCCTGACAAAGATCAAGATGCAGGGGAAAGCCGGAACTGTGGTCAGGATCAAACACGGTGAACGATTGCATGCAAATGGACGCTTGGACCAGTCGAATATTGATGTTTATTATCGTGGGAATAAAGAACTGGAGCCCTTTCAAACTGATATTTTGACGCTGAGCGGTAGGAAGGAGGATGAATTTATGGCGAAATTTGGCTATAAAGGTTTCCGCTATGTCGAAGTGAGCTGCAGTGAACCGGTAGTGTTGGACAAGTCGGCTGTTACGGCTTATTTTATGCATAGCGATGTGCGCCCAATTGGCCAGCTGAAAACCTCCTCTGCCCTGATCAATGGCTTATGGGAAGCAACCAATAACGCCTACTTATCCAATTTGATGGGCTACCCCACGGACTGTCCGCAGCGGGAGAAAAATGGCTGGACAGGGGATGGTCACCTCGCCATTGAAACAGCTTATTATAATTTTGATGGCATCACGGTTTACGAGAAATGGATGGCCGACCATTGGGACGAGCAACAGGAAAACGGTGTGTTGCCGGATATCATTCCCACTGGGGGCTGGGGGTACGGTACGGCAAATGGCTTGGACTGGACAAGCACCATTGCTATTATTCCATGGCAGACCTATCTGTTTTACGGCGATGCAAGCTTATTGGCGGAATGTTATGACAATATCAAACGTTATGTGGATTACGTGGACGGAATCAGTCCCAGTGGACTGACTACCTTCGGTCGGGGGGATTGGGTACCGGTCAAATCGCAGTCTAATCTTGAACTTACCTCATCGGTGTACTTTTACGTCGATGCAACGATACTGGCTTCCGCTGCAAAGATGTTTGGAAAAACAGCCGACCAGCAGAAATATGAACAATTAAGCCAAAAGATCAAAGATGCCATCAACGCTAAATTTTTGGATACTGAAAAGGGGATTTACAGCACGGGAACACAGACCGAGCTAAGTGTACCTTTATATTGGGGCGTGGTACCAGAAGCGATGAAAGCCAAAGTCGCTGCCAACCTAAATAGCAAGGTCGAAGAGACCAATTTTCATCTGGATGTTGGGGTGCTGGGGGCGAAAGCACTCCTGAATGCATTGAAGGATAACGGCTATGACGAAACGGCCTATAAAGTCGCGGTACAGGATACCTATCCCTCCTGGGGATGGTGGATTGTCAATGGGGCGACCACCTTGCTCGAAAACTGGGATCTGAACGCCACGCGGGATATCTCTGATAACCACATGATGTTTGGTGAAATCGGAGGCTGGTTTTTTAAGTCTATTGGCGGCATTCTGCCGGATCCGGCGCAGGCTGGTTTTAAACATGTGCTATTAAAACCCATTTTTCCGAAGGAGCTCAAGGAGTCTTCTATTACTTATAATTCGCCCTACGGAAACATTGTGTCCAGCTGGAAATCGAACGGAAATAAGGTCGAATATCAGGTGGAGATACCGGCAAATGCCAGCGCAACCTTTTATCCGCCAGCAAATATCCGCAATGGTAAAGTAATCCAATTGGAGGCAGGGAAACATAACCTCAATTTGGAATTGAAATAATTGGCCTGGATCCGCTTTCGGTCCGCCTCTTGTTTGGCCATTGGCGAATATAATAGGTACTTGATACGAAGAAAAGGGGCGTGCTTAGGGAAGTAAGATATATAAACTTACGATTGTACTTAGGGGAATGGTTAAATTATCATAGCCATCTTTGCTCAGGGCTTCAGCGAATGTAGCCATGAGTGCAACCGTGGTTATTATAGTGAGTTCCTGAAAGTCGAGACTCGAATCATGAGCGTATTTCCAGATAAAAAAAGTCAGAACAATCGCACTGATAAAGAAAGCAATCGATCCTAACACAGTTTTTTTTGCGCCTAGAACCATATAAGGCCCTAGCGGCCACTTTTTGCCAGATAATGCGGCCATAGGATCACAGATGGCTAAGGTAGCCAAGGGGAGATAATAGAAAATGTTACGATCATCCAGATAGGTCTGGGTTACAAAGCAAAGATAGACTGCGGCTGGATAGGCTAGGCTACCTGCAGATTTCCGGTCAATAGCATGAATAGATCGCAATAAATTAAATTTTAGGGATAGGACCAAAATCACTGCAAATACCCCGCAAAGAAATAATACTGACCAATGACTTGCAAGTAAAATAGGGAATAACAGTGAAATAATGCCCGTACCTATGTGTACGAGTTTTCTTGTGAATTCAACTCTAATCTTAAAGCGGTGGTATAAAATTTCAGAAAGGGCAAATAGAAGCAAAAATAGCATTGCCAATAGAAGCATATTTGATAAGTCGTTTTTCATGATCATATTTTTTATAAATAAACTAACCAATACATTGCTCCGGAGAACATAAAGCTATCGAAGCGATCCAATATTCCACCATGTCCCGGAATTAATCGACTATAGTCCTTAATTTGACATCTGCGCTTGTACCAGGAAGCTAAGAGATCTCCAATGAGCGCAAAAATGCAAATGAGCGCTGCTGTCCATACTGTTAATCCAATTGAAAAAGGGATGTAATGAAAAAGGAAAAGACTGGCCGATACTGCCAATATCAAACCTCCAATTAAACCTTCAAAAGTTTTGTTGGGACTAATCTTTGGGATAAGTTTTCGTTTTCCCAACAATTGACCACTAAGTTGGCTGAACCCGTCAAAGGTGACGACTATAAAGTAGACGAAACAAATACGCTCTGTTGGTATCTGATAGCAGAACTTAACGAATGCCAATAGGATAATGAGGTAAATAAATAAGATAAAATAGAAGAAAAAAACGGGTCGTTTGGAAAATGATTGGGCTTTAAAAATTTCATAAATACCGACTATGCCAATGCAAATAGCCAGGAGTTTTATTTGTTCAAAATAAATGGACGAGAACACCAAGCTTAGCACCAGAAAATAAACTCCGAGTTTTAACCAACGCGCTTTGGCTCGATCAGCTTGACTGTCCTTATTGAGATACAGTGTAACTAAAGCACCTATTCCAAAAAATAATAGCAATATATTCGCAATAAACAGATACATGGTCAACCTCCTTTTTGTTGTTGGATAAGGAATATGCTCTTCAAATTGGAATGCAGCTTTGGTAAGGTAATCACTAGAATTAATTCCTCCAGATAAGCCAGACAGCTCACGATTAACATCAGGTGAAAATAGATTGCATGAAATCCTAGTACGAAGTAGCTAAAGATAAATATGCCCTGTAGGTAGCCAGTTATTTTATAAGACCATAAATGAAAGCTGGGGAACCGTTGGAATCGGATAAGTGCATATACTTGTGGAACGATCCATAAGACAATAAGAATCATAAATTGGATTTTATAAGTCGCTACGAAAGCTTTTTCCAGTGTTATCATTCCCATGAAGGCCATCAGGTATGTCCCTATGTCCGCAACCGAATCCAGTTTAGCTCCAAATTCTGTCTGAAGTTTAAATAGTCTGGCGATTAATCCGTCGAGTATGTCCGTTATAAGGTTTATAGACAATAATAATATAAAGAGATTCCTATTTTCAATTATTATGGCATAGCTAATGAAAGGTAATGCTAGTAGGCGGTAAATGGAAAGTGCATTTGGCACATTCCATCTATTTTCTTTTTTTGTTTCCATTTTTATATTGTTTTTTTTCTGCCGAATTTTTGATGTGCCTGCGTAAACTGGCCTGCTGACAAGGCTGCTGCAATAGATAGTTCGCCTGCAAGTACAAGGGCTGCGGCTATCTCGGCATATTTTATTGAGTTTCCTTCTCCGTAACAATCCATGATCTCCAAACATTCCTTTTGAGTAGGTAGATTTGTACCTCCGCCAACAGTCCCTATGATCAGGTTTGGTAAGGTGACGCTGGCATAGAGTGATCCATCTTTATTTAATTCCATTCTTGTGATGCCGGTAGCAGCTTCGGCTACACAGGCAACATCTTGGCCTGTAGCTAAAAATAGGGCTGCCAGTCCATTGGCATAGTGACCGTGCGCGCCTATGGCAGCGCTTTGGATGATCCCCATGGTGGAGCTACGCCAGTATCTATCCACAAGTTCGGCGGATGTTTTGAGTACTTCCGATACAATGCTGGCCGATAGTTCTATTTCTGCCGTTACTTTCTTACCTCTAACATTGTTGAAGGAATTTGCCGTAGCCTTTTTGTCGCCGGAACTGTTCCCCTCAATAAACCAGTGCGTAGGCTTAACTGGGCAGAGACTGACAATAAACCGACAGATAGCATCTGTACAGATGGTGACCATATTTTGTCCCGCCGCATCTGCGGTGAAATATTCAAATGAGATGGTCAGATGATTGCCTTCAATCTGGATTTTTGTGTCCGTTAATTTTGCAAAACGACTTGTTTTCTTAACGATATCCTGAAGACAGTCTTTCTCAGCAAGGAACCACGAAACGAAAAGGCTTAAATCATTTAGGTTTTCAAATTTGAATACGGGACTTCGCTGGACACCTTCTTTTAGACAGATCGAGGTGATTCCTCCTGCCAGCAGGCAGGCCCTTGCTCCACGATGATAAGAAGCAACCAACGCCCCCTCACTGGTGGCCAATGGGACATAGTATGCGCCGTTGGCAGCAGTTCCATGGACTTTTAACGGACCGATAATCCCTGTTGGCACTTGACTCATACCAATGAAGTTCTCAATATTTCCATTTAGTAGCGATAGGTCGATTTTTGTATCGGTCAATGTAGGAAATTGCTGGTTCGTTTTTTCGCTTAGGTAGCACCGTAGTTGCTCCGTTCCTTTGGTGCTAATCTCCGACGAAAAAGGTAAAGCACATAAGTTTTCAGCTTGATCAACTGATTGCGGAGGTATTTTTAGCGATGTTTTCATATGCAGATTTTAATAAAATGACTTTTTGTTTTGTCTAACAAATTTATTGTGATAATCGCATTCTAAATTGTGGTAAACAATAAAAAATATTTTTATTTTTGTGATAATCGCAAAAGCCAATAGATCTATGTATCAAGAAAAGCTGATCCAGGAAATACAACGAAAAATAGATGCAACGAGGTCGGTCATCGAGGCTATAGCAAGTGCACTTGATATCAGCTACGATGCGGCACACCGGAGAATTTCGATGAAGAGTAAATTTTCAATAGAGGAGACAGTACAGCTAGCGAATCACTTTTCACTTTCTTTGGATAAGATGTTTCAGAACAGTGATCATGTTTTAGTGAAAAGGACAACAGAAATTCAGTCATTCGATGATCTGTCAAATTACCTCGAAAATTCCTTTAGGTCTTTAACAGAATTTAAGCCTAATCTTGAGACGTTCCTGTATTATTCTGCCAAGGATATACCGATCTTCTATACGATAAATACAGGATTATTATCTCGTTTTAAGCGGTATGTTTGGCTTAATTTATTGAGCCCGGATGAGTTGGAGGTTTCTTTTGAGTCGTTTTTGTCAAAAACACCAATGGACAATAGGGGGCAAAAGCTGAACGATTATTATTCGTCCATCAGAGTGAAAGAGATCTGGAATGATACCACGATCAATAGTACACTACAGCAGATTATGTATTTTTCCCAAGCGGGTCTATTGACGGCTGACAATGGGAAGATCCTCTGTGACCAGATCAAGGAGTTGGTGTTTTCATTGGAAAAAAAATGTATCCCGAATAACGATCAGTATCAACTATATTACCACGAACTCTTGATCTTAAACAATAATGTTTTAGTTGGAAACAAAGACAGAAAGTCGCTATTTGTTCCCCATACGATGTTGGGGTATTTCATTACAAATGATAAAGACACTTGCCAACATGCTTCAAATTTTTATCAGCATCAGCTTAAAAATTCAAGGTTGTTAAATACGGCTGGAACGCGGGACAAGAAAATGTTTTTTAACAAGGTTTATCAAAAGATTGAGCTTTATAAAGCACGGGTAAGTTCGGATAATGAAATTTAAGGCGAAGGAGGGGAGCGTTGGAGAAAAAGCTATAAACAAGAAAGCCCATCGACTGATGGGCTTTCTTGTACAGGGAACGTTACAAATGTCGACCTTTTTGGAAGATTACGAAGCCATATTAAACGCAAAAAACTTACTTGAATAATTAATACTGACAACCAGTCTCGGATATCTGGGGCTGGCTTTTATTATTAAATATCCCTAAAATAACACGGCTAATAGACAAAACTGCGGCTTTATAATGTAATTTTTCCAATTATTTTTCTTTATTCACTCGTCATTACAAAGAAGTTATTCCCTGTCTTTTTCAATAGTAAATCAGTTGCTCCAAGTAATTTCAGATGTTCTGTCTCTTTTTCAATAGTCTTTTTCGAGATACCTGGTTGTACAACATAAATATTAAATTCTAATTCACAATACCCTGAAGTTATCATATTGAGTAAAGTATTCATTTCTTCATCTCCACCTATTTCATACCTACTTGCTTTCTCTTGGTTAATACGTGAATTTTGACGTCTAACCATATGTTGCAGAAGCTCATAAGTCGTATGTCTCCAATGAAAGCTTCTTTGTGCTTGACCGCACACTTCATATAAGTCTTTTAATCGACCACCGCTTTGCGATTTTGATGAAAACTTACAGTGGTACAAGTCTATTTTTATTCTGCTGTCTCCACCATCCCAAAATTTTATCGCTATAATATCACTCGCTTCATTGGCATCATCGTCATCAAATATTATTTTATAATCAGTATTAGATTTTAGCTTTTCGATAATATGAAATTGAATAGAGTCCGTCCTTTTTTTCAGTTTTTGTGATTCTTTCCGAATGTCTGTACCTATCCATTCTAAAGGAATTATTTTGCCGGTATCAAAAAGCTTGATTTTCCCTTTAAAAGGAAAGAAGATATTATTATACATTTTGGAATTGTCATGAAACCAAGTCACCGGAGGAAAATCATAAAATAATTCAGCTATATCTATTTCGTCCCCTTTGTAAGTAATTACAAAAGGCATAGTTCCAACCAATTCATATTTATAACCCCGTCCAATCTTGGGATCTAATACCAGTTTATAGTCAACGGTATGCTGATTTGACTCAATCGAGAATTCGACATAATCACGGCCATAAGAGTTCAATTTAATATTATAATCAACCACCGGAATGCCTCTTTGCATGAACATAGAGGTATAAGCATATAATTCTTCGTTCCATTTCATTGCAACAGGAACTTTATTTGCGGGGAGTTCTGTAATCAATTCTGGTTTCTGAATGAATTTAAAAATGTCCTGTGTATCGATAGAATCATCTAAGAGCTTGTTGCCAAGACTATCACACCATTGGCAGAAATCGGGAATACTTTTCACCAATTTAGTCCAAACTCTACCTTTCGAGGAACAACCAATAGTGACCTTATCTCCATTTTCATAACCGACTCCGAAAAGATTTGAACTGGATTTAGTATCCTTGTCCAATTCGTCTAGGCCACTTACAATAGAATTCCCTGCATACATAGTGAAACTGATGGGACCATCTAAAGTAGACTTTAAACCTAAATTAAATAGCTCTAATTGAAATACTCCATCCAGACACTTGTAGATATCAGCCTCGTTAAACAAACTTTTATTGGGGCCTACAATGGCTTCGGCAAGTTTATCATGTGTTGTTCCATTATTTGTACTGTTTATATAGAGTAGTTTCTGTTCTTCGTTCAAGTATATTATATAGAGATCATATTGACAGTTTAGCAAATCGTCTATTTTTCCCCATTTTACAGGATCAACTTTTTTTGCAACAATAACGAGTAGATTTTTTTCTTCATGTTCTACTGATACTGTTTCATATTTTTCGTCATTAAAACAAGATGTATAATTCTGTGGCTCCCATTCGATCTCATTATCAAATAATCTGAAGACAACTGTACTCATCGCAGGCGTTATATTTCGCAATGGAATTTTTGCTGGGATCTCAGCATCTGAAAAATTCTGAAAAAAGTCTTGCTCTTCTTTTACTGAGCCTATTATATCTTCATTTGCCATACTGATAATTTTATCCCAGTCTGAATCTTTCTGATATAATTTTTTCAAAGTCCCCTTTAACTCTGGGTCTGCAATATTGGCCACTATAGACGCATTGCCCAATTTTAATATTGATTCGCGCGTAAATCTTCCAAAGAACTGAAATGAGGTGGTGATGTTTTTATGCAAATCGTGCAATGCACAAATTTTTAACTGAGGAAGGTCAAATCCTTCTCCAAGCATATCTACACATACAATTATTTTATGTTTTCCAGCAATGATGTCTTCTAATATTTTCTTGCGGATTGTCTGCTTAATACCGCTATGAATAAATACAGGGTTGTACTTCTGATATGGTTTGTAGATTTTTTCAAACACCTCTTCAGCTTTAGACATTGTATCCACCCTTGCCATCAGTATATGGTCGTATTTTTTCTCCATATCTTTTTCCAAAATGGAAATTGCCTTCTCTGCAATAAGCTGGTCAGATTTCAGTGGGTTAAATTCAAGAATAGGATGAAAAACAATTTGCTTGTAATAATTGTCTCTCTGTGCGAGTGAGAGGGGATAATCGTAAATTACCTTACCCTGTAAACGTTTCTTATCATTTCTAAATGGAGTCGCCGTAAATAGTAAAATAGGTTTATTAAAAGTTTCTAGTTGTACTTTGATGTTATTCCACTCTTTTGCCTGACTATGGTGTGCTTCATCCATAATTAAAAGATTGCACCAATTCAGGAAAGATGCCTTTATTTTTGCATCACCACTCAATATCCCTGTAATTATTTGTGGAGTAGAAATAATTACATTTGATTCGAACAAACTGTCTGCATCCTCTATGTTTTTTATACCCGTTTTTAGAAAACCTACAATAGGATTTTTGGTAGAGGAGGAAACAATCTGAAATCTACGATCTTTTAGAACGCCCAGGGATTTGAATTTATTGAAAATCTGGGTTCTTAACGAGGCCGAGGGAACGATTACCAATAAGCCCTGACACTTTTCTGCTATAGTTAAGCACAGCATTGTTTCGGTCTTACCTGTCCCAGTGGGCATTACAACTACTGCGGGTTTGCTTGAAATGCTCCAATGAGAGAGAATGGAATGTAATGCACCAATTTGTGGAGGTCTAAGCCCAAATTGAGTGATATTACCGGTTTCATCTTTGACTTCCTTTTTGTAATTAAATTTCCCTTCCCAAGTCTGAAGGATATTTTTGTGATCAGGAAGTTGTATATACTCTGCTTTCTTTTTGCATTTCGAAAGAATTGCAATGGTCAGTTTTTCATACTCTTCAAGCAATGTGAATACAGCATCATAATTTTGTGGGATCTGGCTTTTAATTGTTGAGATAAAATACTTTGAACCATTATCGGAAAGAAATTCATATCCTGAAAATGTACTTCCATTGAATTTTCTTATAATGCCCTGTTCAACTCCAATATAATATTCTTTTTTATTGCCGTTGATACTTTTTATATATGTACAATTGAAAGTAATTTCAATTTTTTCTTCCGGGAATAGACTGTTCATAGTTTATGTTATATATAATGCGACTTTGTATTAAAATAATTATTGACAGGACTCAATAGCCAAAACATTTGTAACCAACCGTCTGCCCCTGTTTTGAGCGCCAATAACTACTACTATATACTGCAAGAGCAAGCCCAGAAAGTAATATAGGTTAATTGGCCATTGGTCTACGCTTAAAATAGGTATGCCCAAGAAAACCACAAATAAGATACATAGCGATGTTAGGTCGCGTGCCAACAAAAAGGCCCTATGACTGTCCGATACAATAATATTAGAACTGTTCTTTTTGTAAATTTTATACCATAGCTTATTCTGTTCCACAGGGCTTTTAGGTAAGGAACCATAAGTGTCTTTCAATTTTACTCTGTCTATCCTTGTATCATTTTTGCTGAGTTTCGAAAACGCTTCGGAACCGGGTAAAGGATTCCTCAATTTCCAGAAAACCAGTACAGCTTTTTGATGACTAGATATAAGCCCGTTTAGTAAAAATAGCAATAGAGGAGCTATTGAGACCCCCAGCGCTTTGAGCATAAAAACAATGTCAACACCAGTTGTGAGTGTTTTAAAATATTCAGGAAATATCAATCCACATAAAATCAATATGTTCGCTGCTAGGAAAACCCACAGCTGGGGAACGTTCTTTATTTTTAAATTTGGCTCTTTCTCCATTTAATATAATACTTTAGGTTAAAAAATGTAAGGGTGCAATCCATCAGGTGTAACGATAGACAAGAATACCGGAAGAGGAGGGTTTAGTTGCTCAAACTCGGCTTTATGCCGATATACACTGATCATATCTTGTTGACTAAGTGTGTTCGGTCCATCCGGATGAGAATGCCACTCACCAATATAACCAATCTGTGCCCCGGAGTTACTTTTGATTTCCCCGATTTCATCGGGTAACCCTTCATGCCCCCGAATAAAGTGGGTTGTGTCTGCTTTACTGTCCATAGGTGCATTGATACAAGCTGTCACGTGGATTGTCTTTGTTTTATAATTGCAGATTCCAACGAATACACCCCCTGTTTCGTTTTTTCCTGCCTTAGAACATGCTTGTTCTATTTGTTCAATAATTCCATCTTTAAATCGAATAATCCAACCAGGGTCGTTCAATGCGGCCAACACTTTAAAGGGCTTAACGGATATAGCCTGCGTTTCGATTGTATAATTCTGCGCTTCTATAATCCGATTCAAATATATCTTTCCATCTATTGAAGATGCCGTCATTTCTCTTTTTAGCACTCCAGAAAAGTAGGAGGCATGAGAAGAAATCCTGTCGTCTGATAAAACGGTTGTTTCTGAATTACAACCGACACCTACCCGCACCGTTATGTTATTGCCATTAATCGTCAGCTGCTCTCGCTGAAGCCAATCACTTACTTTCTTATCATGTGCTGACAGGCTATATAAATACGCTTGCAGATCATCAATACGTGGATTCCTGTGTTCTCCTTCCTTATAAAGCACACCCAAATTGCCCAGATCGGATATTGATGCGCTGGCAACGCTTCGTTCATCCATACTTTTGACAGTAACCAACTTATTGAAGAAAGCTTCTGATGCGGTAAAGTCTAATACCCAATTATGAATATCAAAAAAATCTGACCTGTCTAACGCACCTTTCTCAAGTACAGGCAACCCAATTGTTCCCGTACTTTGGTGGGGATAGATGTTTCTAATTCTTTCAGCTAAGACGACGGCTTTGTTTTCCCCTTCATCTTCACCAAACAAAGCATGACGTACCAAGTTATGCGGAGATAGCTGGTCTGGATCTATAAGGGTTAAATTGGTTTGTCCGGAACGGGCAAGATGCATAACCACTTTAGAGCCCAAGGCACCACATCCAAACACAGCAACTCTTGAATTCATGTCTATTTTGCAATCGGATATGTGGCTTGCTTGCCGTATAGTCAAAGGCTGATTATGGGATAATAAATCAATAGGTACATTGTTTGTAATTTTACCATCTTTTACATCATCAACATCAACCCGAAAACGTAAGTTTATAAACTCGATATTAGAGGAATATCCAATTAATGGCTTAGGCCGTCTTATACCCACAATAACAGGAAAGTGAACAAATGAATTCCCATCACTTGTAGCAATAAATTCTTCTAATTGACTATAAATTAAGCCGTAAAAGTCACAAAAGGATTTAAATTCTTCCCAATTCCTCGGTAAATTGACATAGTACTCTTTGTTTACAGTATTTTCCTTATTCCATAATACATAGGCGTAATGATAATTTTTCCTGGTAATATCTTCCTTATCTTTTTTGCGTTCCTCATCAACCTCCTTAATCGTAGTCAAGGCATTCCCAGCTGTAAGTGGTTTAATGAATTTATACGTGTGCCGTTCCCCCCGTTTCGGGCGTTCAAATAAAGTAATAGCAAGCTGTTCTCTAATATGAAAGGCGTTATCACCTTTAACGATTCCTGTTAATGTGTTATAGTCGTAAATTATAGTGCCGGTATATCCTTCCAATCGCAACGGCTCAAATTGCTCACCATTTTCTGTCAGTTCACCTGTTGCAGCATCCCTAAGCCAATTGCTAATACGTATGACAATATCCTCAATTCTTTTATTCGCATACCATTCATCTGCGTTACCCCTTACATAACAAAATCCAGAAGGCCGATTATTTACTGCTATGTATAAATGAGCAAGGCTACTTTTAGGAAAATCAAGCCGATCTGTAAATACTTTAGGTGCCGATAATGGATAATTTGTCAAATCGAAAACCAGAATAATGGGTTCCTTTTCCCTGATATCTATATTTTCAAAATTACCCAGACTTGGCAAGTCAATACTAATTTCATAAGGCACAGCAATTCTGCCATTTCCCCAATCCAAGATTTGAAGTTTGCACCCATTAAGTACTTCCAGTGATTTTAGAGAATCCCTAAGAGCGGGATTCTCTATATCACCAGAAAATACAGGTAAGCTGATACTAAACCTATCCATTTCCATATTTTGAAGCAGAGTTAACAGCGCCCAAACCAGCACCCCCAATCACTTTAGCAGCTCCCTCCGATTGTTTCGGCTTGACAATTCCTTGTGTGGTCACCTCGAAAACAATTGGTTGGGGAACTCTATTGACCACATTATAGGTGACCGTGTTAAGAAAGTTGACTTCGGTGACTTTCTTAACATACTCACGTTTTGCTTCATAATGCGGCGGGTTGTCGTCATCGTCCACTATCTTTTTGCTTGACGCAATAACCTTTGCGTTCCTTCTCTTGTAATCGAGTACTTCCAGAGAAGTTCTTTTAGGAACGGTATTTTCTTCCTGAGGTCTGTCATTAAAGAATGACCACGAGCAATGGTGCGGTGAGAGAAATAAATCCCAGTACAGCGCATGCTCATTTTTATATTTCTTGGTTTTGTCTAGAATGATGCACCAAGATGTATGATCAGAGTCTCCGCCAAACATTGCAAGAGTTGAGAAACCTTCCTGGTAAGGGCTATTTTTGAACCTTGCTTGAAAAACGATGCTGGTGGAATTCTTTTTGTCATCACCAAGCGCTTCAAGGTGTTCTTTGAAAGGAGCATGAATGAAAATCGAAAAGAGTGATTGATTTCTATCATTGAAACGTGTGACAATGTTACCAGGTGTGGCTCTTAGGTGATTTAAATCCTCGTAGTCGGCGTTTCCATCATACCCTATAATTTTGATTCTATTACCTGGATTGTCTTTCTTTGGATCACCCTTTCGGTGAAGTGCAAGTCTGCGTTCCGCTTCTTGTTGATGTGCGTCCTCATCTTCGTTTGAATGTTGCTCTGCAATCATTGGAGAGAACCACATGGCATCGACACGGATTAATCCTTCCTTTTTGTCCGCTTCTGAATATTTTTCGGGCGCCCCTTGGTAGAAGTGCTTTTTGAAGCCTCTGCAATGATCCTGGTCACCATGTGTCAATATAAATACGTCGACATACGGAATCCCATTGCTGAACTGTACACTCTTTAACAGATCCTTTTTGACATCATAAGTGTCCTCATTGTCACAATTCCTGATATTACAATCCACCAGAATCGTAGTTTTGTCCTCTAACGTAATTAAGGACGTATCTCCATTACCCACTGGGTAATATTTAATAGTAGCATTATTTGCCATTCCTTTTCAATTTTTTGTTTTTAAATCTTACCGTAAAATCAAACAACATCCCTATTCCTTACATGAAGGAATCAGTTCCAGCGAAAACATTAGTAAAGCTGGTTATTGTTGCTAATCCGCCTAGGTTAGAGAAAAGAAAATGACAAATAATACTTGCACAAAAAACAAGTTTGTTTACTTTTGTGTTGTTGAAATGATAGTTATCATCATTTATCTCATCTTCATACCTCGGAGATTAAGTGATATTCTAAGCATAGTGTAGGAGGTAGCTACTCTTACACTATGTTTTTATCCCACCTAATATTTTCTTATTATTTATTGTTTACCCCTTTCTCAAATATTCCACCTCCTTTTTTAAATCATTAATTGTTTCGGTTAATTCTTTCCCGGCTTTTAAATATTCGGTAGGGAACTCTTCTTTTAATTCTTCCATTAACAGGTAATACACTGGTTTAAGCATCGACTTGTAATCGATATCATCTTTCCTTTCAAATATTTCCAATGCAACTTTATATTCTTTTTTTGCTATGAGGAGAAGGAAGTATTCTACGAGGTCGGAAAGTAATCTATGTGAATGCCTGTCTTCATTCTCATCATTGTAAATCTCAGCGATACCTTTTGTGTGTTCTTGGATTATGTTTAAGGAGTTTAATAAATCATCATTCCACAAAAGTATTTTTGCGTATAACAAATCGAAGCCAATGCTGTCAACATCTGGTTGATATTTTTCAAGTAATTCTTTTGCAAGATTTTTTTTGTCTTCTCTCTGAGTGCTATAAATGCTTTGTACCCAGCATCCGACAACGGAATCATCACCCAGTTCTATTGCTTTGGCAAACATTTCATCAGACTTCTCAAACTCTTCTTTAATGTTTAGTATATGACCAAGCTGATGCGCAGATTCTGCACTACCATGAGCTAAGCCATCTTCATAGATACTAATTGCTTTGTCAATTTGCTTCTTCTTTACATATATCTTGGCAAGCTGATTGTATCCTTCAATTTCGCCCTTTTCTATAGCTTGATTAAACAGGTCTTCCGCCTTCTTGTAGTTTGGTCTTTTTTGAAGCAAATAAAATCTGCCTAAATTGATATTTGCATTTCCCTCACCTGCATTGACGGCTTGCTGTAAAGCAGCTTCTGTTTCTTTTCTTTTTTTCAATTTTCTTAAAACGTTAGCCAAAGAGGTGTTAGCTCCTTCAACTTTAGCTCTAGCAGCATCCTTTAAGTACTGCTCCGCTTTTTCCAATTGGCCCAGATTAACATAAATTTCTCCTAATGATTTTAAGGAAGGTTTGATATTCTTAGAAGCAGCCTGCGTATGATACTTAATTGCTTCTTCGTATTCTTTTTTGTCTATATAAATATCTCCCAATCTACTAGCTGCGTACGGGTGCGGATGTGGTAAGTCCAGACTCTTCTTATAGAACTGTATTGCTTTATCTACATCATTTAAGTAGGACTCAAAAATCAACCCCATAGTAATGGCAGCAGATGAATTTTGATTGTCTAATCTCCAAGCTGTTTCTGCCGCTTCTATAATCTTGTCCTTGTTGTTTTGTTTTAAATAGACGGATATAGCAAGTATATAGTAGTCAATGCTCTTTTCAACAACATTGTCAAGCAACTCGGCAGCCTCGTCAACCTTATCTTCCTTTATGAGTTTTTCTATCTCAGCTAACGCATCCAATTTTGCCGTCTTCGCATTTTTTAGAAGTTTATCAGGAAGGATTGAATTGGTAGTTTTAATCAGTTCTTCCTTTAAGGTATCTGGGATGTTTTCGCAAGACAGAAAGGTGTTCCCCATATCAATAGCCGCTGCGACATCGTATTTGCCATCTTTCAGGTTACTGATGTGTTTTCTTAAACGTTTAGTCAACTCACTTTCATCGCACCATGCATCAAAAAAACGAACCAGCCATTTTACATTTTCCTTATCGTGTGCTCTGCCAAACCTCATCAGGTACCAGATATTCATAAACCTTTCCTTAATTCGGTACAGATGGTTTTTTGTTGAGGTCGGTACCTTTTCGACCAGTTGGTTTTTTTCTAAGTATGACAGGATTGATGAGATATTTTTGCTTTCCAATCTGGTTCGCTTAGCAATTTCTTTCACAGATATTGCATCCCATTTCCTTGCTATAGCATCAACCACCTTTTGTTGTTGCGTTGACAACTGGTCTAATTCCGATTTGTATAGTAATGTTAAGGTGTCTATTAAAAGATAGAGGTCTTTAATAGCTTTGCCGTTCTCATTGTCCAGGAAAATCTGGAAAAGGTATGATATGATCCTTGGTACACCTCCGGTCAATCTTCTTAAAGCTTCTACTCTTCCTGGAAAATTAGCAATTACGTCTCTAATCTGTTGCTCTTCTCCATACTGCTGTCCAATTTTAATGAGTAGCTTTTCGCATTCTTCCTGAGTCAAACTATCTAATTGAACTATGTTGAAGAATTTGTAAAAGGAATCTCCGAAGTCGATACTACCATCATTGTATGAAGTAGATGAACCTATGATCCGGAAAGGCGAATCGGAGGTAAAGATTTTTTTAAAGCGTTTTTTTTCATATTCGGAAAGCTTCTTCAGGAAAAAGTTTATGTTCTCTATAAACAGAATAGCTGTTTTGTCTTTTGAAATTAAAAAGTCTTGTAGAAATTTCAAGGATTCTTTTTCATACTCGCCATCTGCCTCTATTATGTCCTCTATTTTAGCAGCCAACTTTTCATTATAGAAGTTGTCCTCAATTCCTATCGCTACAGCTTCCCATAAATTGGTTAAGTCAGATAAATTATATTGTTCCTCCGAAAATAAAATTGGCAGGTACCGGTTGGATAAATGCTTATCGTCCAAAATGGCATAACTAAGACGGTGCATTAACGTTGTTTTACCAGCCCCCCTTTGTCCAATGACGATTGTGTTTTGAATGTCACTAATGGTTTTAGGTTCCATTAGCGAAGTTTTGATGTTATCAAATTCACTTATTCTGACAACAAATCCATTTACTATGGAAGACTTTGACTTACTTCCTGTGTTGTTTCTTAAAAATATATCCTGACCTTCCATTTCTATATAACGATAAATTTATTGTCAAAAATACAAACGATTATTTTATCATCAAAATTTTAGCGATTATTTTATCGTTAAATCAATAAAGTCACTCTCTTGTTGCTATTTAAATGTTTAAAAATCAACAATAAACGTTAGGCTTGGAATCAATGAATACATTATATCATATGAAAACAGCTTATTTATACGTCCGTGTAAGCACAGACGAACAAAAAAGGAGAGGGTATTCCCTTCCAGAGCAGGGGGATAGGTTGCTAAAATATTGTGAGTACAACAATATACAGGTCAAAGGTATTTTTCGTGAAGATTTTTCGGCCAAGAACTTTAATCGCCCCGAATGGAAAAAACTGTTTACGACAATCAAGTACAAACCAAAAGATGATAAAAATATCCTGTTCATCAAGTGGGATCGATTTAGTCGAAATATTGAATACGCATACGAGATGATAGGCATGCTTCGGAGATATAAGACTACGGCAATGGCCATCGACCAGCCGATAGATTTTTCGGTGCCGGAAAGTATGGTTGTGCTTGCTGTGTACCTTTCTGTACCCGAAGCGGAAAACAATAGAAGAGCCCTGAATACGGCGAAAGGTATACGCAGAGCAAAACAAATGGGTAGATATCCGAGTAAGGCCCCATTAGGATTCGTTAACCTAACAGCTGTAGATGGCAGAAAAATTATCGCTCTCAAGGAACCCGAAGCAGGCATTATACGTTGGGCTTTCCGCCAGCTCTCCAAAAATGTATATAGGGTAGAGGATGTGCGAAAGATCACCGAAGCATTGTTTTACGAGGTGCAACGTATTATTACGAGCAAGCGGAGAATAACGGCTAAGACAGAAGATCGGAGAGCAACATTTTTTTTTGAGATTTTTAATATGCCCTCATTGTAAACGTAAGCTCACAGGAAGCTTTTCTCAGGGATCAACAAAAAAATATCGATATTATCATTGTAGAGGAAGGTGTAAGACAAGAATAAACGCAGATGTGCTCAACGAGCGTTATGTGGAGAAATTTCAGCAGTTGATACTCTCAAGCAGAGCAACCGATCTGTTCAATCGTGTTTTACAGGATTGGAATACGAGTACACAAAAAAGACCATACGTATGTGAACGACAACACATAATAAGAAGATTAAATGAGCAGGAGTTGACGCTTTCTCAAGGCGAAACGATTATTATATTAGGTTTTCTGTAAGAATTATAATAAATCCGAAAAGGATCAGACTGTCGAATCCCTTAAGGAAGAATCGAACTTTCAAAAAAATGTGATAACTACCGTGTGAGATAGGTTTTTGAGCGGTCCTCTACGAATGTCGGAAGATTTTTGGCTACAAAAATCGAACTATAAATGATCGAGTGCAAACAATTTGAGTCAGATTTTTTTATCTCCAATTATTTTTAATCCTGAAAAATTCCCATTTCACCGAATATTTTTTTTGTTGCAGAATCTCTTGCTTAAGTTACGTTAGCAAAGAATATTTATATAAAAATTATATGGTTAATTTCTTTATTACTGTACTGGGTTTATTTTCATTAAATATAAATTATTATATCCACGGTCGATTAGTAAACCATGAGTATAGCCCTATTGATTATTTTATTATCAAAACCTATCAATCTAATGAGAAACGTGAATATATTAATTTAATAAGGACTGATACCGTAAGACATGAAAATGGTGAATTCATGGTAAAGCAACTTAAGCCAGGAAAATACTTGTTAAAAATTGATGTGCCTAAGTATACGGGTTATTTATTATACGCAGAGATAAAAAATGTCAATTATTCGTTTAGTGATATATTTTTACAGGCATCTCGTTGATGTTGGGGCAGAAATACTTGAATTTATTTAGATCAAAAGAGGATACATGGCAAATAAACATACAATAGATACAGAGATATACTCTTATCCATCCACAATTTATTGGAAAGGTGTTATCAGCAATTACCAATTATTCTCGTCAAATTTTGGAGAGAGAAAGAAGACTAACTTATGTATTGATCGTGGGAGCCTTTCATTTCTTCAAGCACTAACATCTGGCAATGAACGGGCTCTACAAACTGTTTCTTTAACAATATTCGAGTCACTTGTGAAGCGTTTTTTTGTGGATAGAACTATCTGTAAAATATATTCTACACAATCAGATATACTGTTGTATCCATTTATAGATGCGGGCTCAGATGATTTGAAAGAATATCTTTTAGGGGTGAAAGGGAGATTTTTGGAAGTGATGAAATATATTGGATATGATAGAGATGAAATATCGTTGGATGCATTTTCTGATTGCACTTTCAGTTTTGATTGTCCTTCTCTTAGAAGCCCATTTGATAGCTTTGAACTAAATATGCTCTTCTCGGAGGATAAGATTTCGTTGTGTCTGCTTTATGACGAAAGCAAAATTGAATCTTATTTTGCCAATCATTTTTTAAAGTATTTCGGCTATATATTGGCCCATTTAGAAGCTTTTTTTACAGGTGAGCAGTCGATACACTATTTTTTAATACCTGAAGATGAGAGTCTGATTGCATCGACGAACTCTACAACGCATGATTACCCTAAGAATCAAACTGTAATAACAATTTTTGAAGATCGGGTTAAAGTTAATCCTAATAGTCTTGCTATCAAGTGTAAAGGTTTCCATTTAACCTATTTGGATTTTAACGAACAGGTCAACAAGTTTTGCGATTTTCTAAAAAGAGTATATGGAACGTCTTTGGGTGATATAGTCGGGTTAGACCTTTCAAGGAGCGAACAGATGGTTATAAGTATCTTTGGGATATTAAAAGCCGGAGCAGCTTATCTGCCTATAGATCCGAAGCTACCCCAAGCTCGTAAGGACTTTATTATAGAGGATTCTAAGGCAAAATTAATTGTGGATGATCTGGTGATGGACACATTCAATACTACAGCACACAAATTCTCATCTGTCAACCCTTCCATAAGGTCTGGTATCAACGATTTAGCCTATGTAATTTATACGTCAGGATCTACGGGAAGGCCAAAAGGGGTAATGTTGGAACACGGTGGATTAATAAACAGATTGTTCTGGATGCAAGATTCGTACAAATTGACAGATAAAGATGTGTTAATCCAAAAAACTAACTATGCTTTTGACGTGTCAGTTTGGGAGATGTTTTGGTGGAGTTTGTTAGGAGCCTCATTATATATTCCACTTGACGGCATTGAAAAAGATCCAAAAGTATTGGTAGAAAACATACACCAAGAGAATATAACAGTTATTCATTTTGTTCCTTCGATGCTTGCCGTTTTCTTGGACTATTTGTTTAAGAACATGGAAGTGCTAAAGAGATTAGGAAACCTTAAGCAAGTTTATGTAAGTGGTGAAGCGCTACCAAATAAAGTCAGAGATGATTTTTTCAAACTGCTTCCTAGTATTTCTTTAAAGAATTTATATGGTCCCACAGAAGCTACGATTGATGTGACCTCTTTCGATTGTAGGAATGATGTGGCCGGATCGAACTCTATTCCAATTGGAAAGCCTATCTGGAACACCAAGGTCCATATTTTGGATGACCAGCAGCGTCCTGTTCCAGTGGCGGTGGTGGGTAATCTATACATTGAAAGCATCGGACTGGCAAGAGGTTACTTGAATAGAGAAGACTTAACAAAGGATAAGTTCATAGATAATCCAAAATTTTCACGTAGGATATATAATTCCGGTGACCTTGCCAGATGGCTACCAGACGGGAATATCGAGTTCATTGGAAGGAGTGACTTTCAGATCAAAATCCGGGGAAACCGGGTAGAATTGGGCGATATCGAAAATACGATGCTATCCTATTGCGATACGATTTCTCAGGCCATTGTCATTGCTAACGAAAGCGGGGGAGGTCTGATTCTTATAGGCTATTATACGAGTCGTGGAAATACCATAGATAGAGCTATTATGAGGTCATTTCTCCAAGATCGGCTTCCGGAGTATATGGTTCCCTCCTATCTTGTTGAGCTTAATTCCATTCCATTGACAGCAAACGGCAAGGTAGATAGGAAAGCATTGCCCTCGGTAATCGGAGGGGATTTGATCAGAAGGGAGTACAAGGCAGCGAAAAATATCACCGAAGAAACTTTAGTTGACATATGGCAGGAAGTACTTGGTGTCGAGAAAGTCGGAACCAATGATAACTTTTTTGATTTGGGTGGGCACAGCCTTAAGGTGGCACAGGTATTGAACAAGGTCCGGCAACGGCTTTCGCGAGAAATCAGTTTCAGAGATTTCTTTGAAAAGCCCACTATTGAAGGGGTCTCGGAAAAGTTAAAGGCAAAGGAATACCGGCCTATCCCTAGAGTAGCTGAACAGGAGAGCTATCCGCTTACTCCGTCACAGCGCAGGCTATGGGTTTTGAGTCAGCTTGAGGGTGGATCTCAGGCCTATAACATGCCGGCGGCAGTTAAGCTGAAAGGGAATCTGAAAATAGAATTACTGGAGAAAGCATTTCTACACCTGATTGATAGACATGAAATACTTCGAACATCCTTTCGGGCTGGGAGTCTGTCGGGGGATGTAAATCAATATATTTCAAAGGTCGGAGATATAGAGTTTAATATAAGAGAATTTGATTTCACCGAGAAATCGAACGACGAAATAGAAAAATACCTAAATGCGTCTAATAAGGAACCGTTTGATTTAGAAAATGCACCTTTGCTTAAGGTTTTATTGCTGAAGAGATATGACGAGGAGTATATATTGTTCCTATCCATACACCACCTCGTAGGTGATGGCTGGTCGACGGAACTTCTTGTGTCCGAGGTTGTAGGAACCTATAACTTGCTACTGAGAGGTGAGGAGCCGTGGGGCAGCGATATTCCTCTACCCATCCAGTATAGAGACTATGCTGGATGGCTTGAAGAGGGAAAGGAGCAGGATAATTACAAACGGGCAGAATCGTACTGGCTTGATCAGTTCAATGGAAAGTTACCAGTGTTGAATCTTCCTAGCTACCGGGTACGTTCGTTGATCCAGACATACAATGGCAACCACGTCAAGCATATATTTTCGGAAGAGTTTACCTCCCGGCTGATTGTGTTTTGCCAACGGCACGGAGTGACTATGTTTATGACGTTAATGACAGGAATAAAGGGGCTACTTTACCGTTATACCGGAGAAGAAGATATAATCGTCGGCATGCCTGTAGCCGGAAGAGAACACCCAGACTTAGAGAACCAAATAGGACTTTATCTAAATACATTAGCAATAAGGACTAAATTCGACGGACAGAAGAATAGTTTTGCTTCCTTGCTACAGAGAGTCAAAGAAAGTCTGCTATCGGCTTATGAACACCAATGTTACCCTTTTGATGAGTTAGTGGGCAAGTTGGACATTAGAAGCGACCGGAGCCGCTCAGTACTCTTTGATGTTCTCGTTGTGTTGCAGAACCAAAATCAAGTTCAGCTAGGCCTTGAAAAAGAAGATTTAGAAGGTATTCAGGTAGAGAGGTATGACTATCTCAGAAATACCTCGCAATTTGATATAAGTTATAGTTTTTTGGAAGAGGCTGGACGACTATCTCTAACAATTGGATACAATACTGATATATATGATCGTTTTTTCATTGATCAAATGTTCGGCCATTTTGAAAACTTGCTTAATGCATCTTTTGAAAACGATGAAATCGATATTAGCACAATAGAAATTCTTTCAGGTCAGGAACGTTTGCGCCTCCTTAGAGAATTCAACGACAATAGAATAGAGTACCCGAAGGATATTTCCGTTGTAGAATTATTTGAACGACAAGCGATGAAAACTCCAAACCACATCGCTGTAGTATTTGAAGGTATTGAGATTAGTTACAGAGAATTAAATCATCGTTCGAATAAACTTGGCTATTATCTTCGCACAAATTTTTCAATTAATGAGGCGAGTTTAGTTGCGATTAAATTGGAGAATGGGTCGCGTTTGATAGAGACAGTTTTAGGCATACTAAAGTCGGGAGCTGGATATATTCCTATTGATCCTGAGTCTCCTAAGGAGAGGGTCGACTACATTTTAAATGATACAAAGGCTAAAATTGTAATAGATGACGATTTCTTGCTAGCTTTTGATTCTAGCGCCGTAAACTGTAGACAGGTAAATCTTCCGCCATATAGTCAACCAGAGGGTCTAACCTATGTTATTTATACATCTGGATCAACAGGACAACCTAAAGGAGTAAAGATAAATTCACTTAATATTTTAGACTATTTCTATGGTTTAAAAAACAAAATAAATTTGACGGAAATCAATTCTTATGGTATGATGTCGACTATTGCTACTGATTTAGGCAATACCGTCTTATTCTCATCACTTTTTGAAGGGAAAACACTCCATCTATTTACTAAGAACCAGTTACGTGATTTTGACTATATCAAAACGTATTTCAATAAACATTCAATTGACTGTATCAAAATAGTTCCATCTCTTTGGAAAGCACTGAATCTGGATGATAATATCAAGTCTCCCTGTAAGAAAGTAATTTTTGGAGGTGAAGCGTTAGGACAGGAGATAATAACTCGATTACATTCTGTTAGACCAGAGATCCAAATTGTTAATCATTATGGCCCTACAGAAACAACAATTGGAAAGACTCTGAGTATTATTGGTTCTAATTATTCTGGTGAGCAAGTGCCTATAGGTAATGCTTTCTCTAATACGTCACTGTTTGTTGTTGATGAAAAGATGCAATTAGTTCCAATTGGAGTGAGCGGAGAACTATTAATTGGCGGTGATGGGGTTTCAGAAGGTTATTTAAACAATTCTTCTTTAACGGCTCAAAAGTTTATTGTATTTAATGGAATTAAAGTTTACAAAACAGGAGATATTGTGCGCTGGTTGCCTGATGGTCAGATAGAATTTTTGGGAAGAAAGGACTTTCAGGTTAAGATCCAAGGGCACAGAATTGAGCTGGGAGAGATAGAATCGAACGTTTCGCTTTTTGGTCAAGGAATCTCTCACGCGGTTGCTGATGTTAAAGAGGTAAACGGAGACAAGGTTTTGGTTATATATTATTCCACACGTGGCAATAACCAAATAGATAAGTTAAAGTTGAGAACTTTCCTTGAAGTGAGTCTTCCAGAATACATGGTTCCTTCCTATTTTGTTCAAATAAATAAGATTCCTTTAACATCTAATGGGAAAATTGACAGAAGAGCACTGCCAATTGTGACGGATCAAGATTTGCTTAGACGGCGATATGAGGCTCCGAGGAATTTCACCCAGGAAACCTTAGTGGACATATGGCAGGAAGTGCTGGGGATTGAGAAAGTAGGTATCACGGATAATTTCTTTGAATTGGGTGGCCACAGCTTGATGGTTGCTCAAGTGTTGAATAGAGTCTACCAAAATCTAGCGATGCAGGTAAGTGTCAAAGACTTCTTTGCTTTCCCTACGATTGAAAGTATTACAAGAAATTTTGTGAAAAAAAAGTATACCTCTATACCCAAGGCACCAAAAAAAGAGAATTATCCATTAACTCCATCCCAACAAAGACTTTGGGTATTGAGCCAATTAGAGGGCGGGGCGAAGGCTTCTAATATGCCTGCCGTTGTTACCCTTAAAGGAGAATTAAATAAGGATTACTTCGAGAAAGCATTTAAATTATTTATAGATAAGCACGAAATTACCCGAACCTTATTTAGGGCAGACAGAAAATCCGGGGAAATTTACCAGTACATTATACCAAAAGAAGAAATTAATTTTCAGATAAACCTTTTAGATTTTATTGAGAAGACCGATTTCGACATAGAAGATTATCTTTATCAAGCTAACAAAGCGATTTTTAGGCTGGATGAGGCCCCACTGATAAGAGCCTCATTGCTAAAGAAAAAAAGCGACGAATATATATTTTTTCTATCGATGCATCACATTATCGGTGACGGATGGTCAACCCAACTTTTGATAGCAGAGGTAGTAGGGAACTATAACAAACTTTGCTTAGGAGAAGAAAATAACGATTTAGCATATATTGATCCTGAGGCTATTCAGTATAAGGATTATGCCGTATGGTTACAGAACGAAATCAAAGGCGAAAAATATAAAAAAGCTGAATCCTATTGGTTAGAACAATTTCATGGAGATCTTCCTGTATTGGAATTACCAAGTTATAAAATAAGACCATTAGTTAAAACTTACAATGGAAACAATATTTTTCACGTTTTTTCAAAAGAATTTACAGAAACGCTTAAATCTTTTTCAACACAACACGGTGTTACTTTATTTATAACGCTTATGGCGGGTGTGAGGGCCTTGCTTTACCGTTACACAGGACAGCGGGATATTATAATAGGTACACCAATTGCCGGTAGAGAACATCCTGATTTGGAAAATCAGATAGGATTATATCTGAATACCCTTGCGATAAGAACGAAACTAAAAAGCGGTAATAATAGTTTTATTTCATTGTTGCAAAAAGAAAAAGATACCCTGCTTTTTGGATATGAAAATCAGATTTACCCGTTTGATGAGCTTGTAAACAGGTTGAACTTGAAGAGGGATGCAAGCCGATCTGCTTTATTTGATGTTTTGGTTGTGCTTCAAAACCAAAATCAACTTGAGCTTGGTAACAAAGTTAAAGACTTAAGAGGGATACATGTAGAGGAATACAATTATCCTAGAAAAACCTCTCAATTTGATATGAGCTGTATCTTTACTGAAGCCGATGAGCAAATAAAACTTGATATAATATATAATACTGATATTTACGATGAGCCTCTAATCAATAGAATGTTTAGCCATTTTGAAAATTTAATAACTCAAATGGTTAAGGCTGATTCTGATTTTATTGAAAATATAGATTTCTTAACAAAGGATGAGAGGCGTCAGGTTATATTTGGATTTAATGATACGGATGTTGAATATCCTAAAGAAAAAAGCATCATTCAGCTTTTTGAAGAGCAGGTCTCAAAAAAACCGGATAACATAGCAATTGTTTTTGGAAATAAAAAACTTAGCTATAAAGACCTAAACGAGCAGGCCAATCAATTAGGTGATTACCTAAAACAAAATTATAAAATTCAACAGGATGATCTTATTGCAGTAAAACTTTTTCGAAGTGAGAAGTTGATAGTGGCAATACTAGGGATTCTGAAATCGGGAGCTGCATATGTACCGATAGATCCTGAATATCCGGAAGATAGGATAAATTATATGATAAATGATACTAAAGCTAAAGCTATTATA
Organism: Sphingobacterium sp. DR205; assembly: GCF_011064245.1. Lineage (NCBI taxonomy): Bacteria > Pseudomonadati > Bacteroidota > Sphingobacteriia > Sphingobacteriales > Sphingobacteriaceae > Sphingobacterium > Sphingobacterium sp. DR205. The sequence goes on from NZ_CP049333.1 coordinate 2,664,928, forward strand.
GATGCTGAATTTTTAAAAACATTTATCGAAGCAAAGGATCATTATACCAAAGCAAATCTTGATATAGTAATTAAACCCGATAGTCTGTCTCATATTATTTATACCTCAGGAACAACTGGGAACCCAAAAGGCGTAATGATAGAACATAGGAATTTAAGAGCACGGATGCATTATTTGATGCAAAAATATAATCTTAACGCCGATGATAACTTAATTTTTTATCGGTCTTATAGTTTCGATGGAACAATAGAAGAATACCTTCTTCCTTTTATTGTTGGGGCAAGGTCTTTTATCGCTCCCATAAATTTTAAAGAAGATCTGATAAATAATATGATTAAATTCATATACGACAATAAAATTAGTAAGATAAATATTCCTCCAGTCTTATTGGGCGATTTTATTAAAGTTGTTGGTGATAATGCAATCGAAAAGATATCTTCTCTTAATCATATAATATCCGGTGGCGATGAATTAACAAATAAATTATGCAATCTGTATTTTTCAAAGGTTTCTATTAGCTTGTATAATACCTACGGGCCAACTGAAAATACTATTGATTCTACTAATTGGATGGCAAAAGACCATTTTTCTGCTAATATGCGTATTCCTATAGGTAAGCCAATTGAAAATACAAAAATATATATACTTGACGAGAACCTTCAGGTTGTACCTACTGGTGTTCTTGGCGAATTATATGTGGGAGGTTCTGGATTAGCAAGGGGGTATCTTAATAGGCCAGATCTTACAAAAGAAAATTTTATACCCAATCCATTTATAGAACAAGAAAGGATTTACAAAACTGGTGATTTAGGTAGATGGCAAAGTGATGGGAACATTGAGTTTTGGGGTCGGAGAGATTTTCAGGCTAATATCCGTGGATTTAGGGTAGAACTTGGTGAGATTGAAAAGTTTGTATATCAGTATAGTAACAGTATCAATCAAGTGGTAGCAGAATCAAAACAGATAAAAGACGAAAAAGTACTGGTTGTTTATTACAGTTGTAATAAAGAAAATAAGATAGACAAGGTCAAATTAAGAGAATATTTGCTGGAGCAGCTTCCTTACTACATGATTCCTGGTTTTTTTGTAGAGTTAGAAAGTATTCCATTAACAAATCATGGTAAAATTGACCGCAGAATGTTGCCTGATGTGACTGAGGAGACTATAATAAAAAGAGAATATGTCCCTCCAAGAAATAAAACTGAAGAAAAGCTTGTCAAAATCTGGGAGGAAATTTTAAAAGTAGAGAAGGTTGGAGTTACAGATGATTTTTTTGAATTAGGTGGTACATCCATCACTGTATTACAGTTAATACCTAAAATCAAAAAATACTTTGACTTTCAATTACACTTTAACTATATCTATTATAACTCAACCATCGATAATTTTATTAAAAACATTCCTAATGTCAAAGAGCAAAATATTATTGATCCAATGCAGCTAAATAACGATGAATATTTAGCCTCCTATGAACAAAAAAGAATTTGGGATAAAGTCAAGGAACAGAAGGCTGATATCAGAGATTATAATATTTGTAACGGATACCATATTAAAAATGTTGATATAAAATTATTTGCTCAAAGATGTGAAGACATTATTAATGAATATAAGATATTAAGAGGGTTTTTCGTACAAAAAGATTCTGAATTGGTAATAAAAACTTTACCACCTATAAAGATGAATATCTTACCGCATGATAAGAATATGCATTTTGAGGATATTTATGATTCTGAACTAAATACATTCTTTGATATCGATGGTTGCGATTATTTGATTAAGATCGTATGCTACGAAATTAATAATACAGATTTTGTATTTTTTATTGTTTTTAGCCACATATTGGTTGATGGCTGGTCTACCAATATTTTATTAAATAGAATATTAAAAGGAACAAATTTTATTGAAAAGTATTCTTACGAATCTTATGCAGATTGGCAAAGAAAATCTCTAACAGTAGAGAGTTCCGCAAAATATTTTGATATCTGGGAAAAATATGATGATGCAGTTAAAAAACCAGCTATTCCCTTCAGTAAAACAATGACAACTGATGCTTCTAATAGTTTAACAAGGATAATTAACGGTGAAACCCTGTTAAAAGTACAGCAATTGCTCGAGCGTGAAAAAATATCATTAAACAGCTTGATTTTATTGGCAATAACTTATTCTTACTACAATATCACCGGTGAAAAAACATACAATACCAATATTGTATTTACTGGAAGAGTATTAGAAGAATTTAATACCACTATTGGTTTGATTAGGAATACCATTTTAGCTGAATTTTATCTCATTGATGAATGGAAAATTAGGGCAAACATTAAACACTTTGAAGCGCTTTATAAAAAATTTCTCCAATACCAGAATATACCCATTGGATATTTATTAGATAGAAGGCCAGAATTATTCCCCTTAACAGACGGTTTCTCCTTTGTCTCGGTAATTAATGCAGAGGTGCTTAACAATGATTTAGGGTATCTGTATCCGGTAAAGCCTATTTATGGGCATAATAGTGCTGTTGTAATGCGAAACGATATGACATTCCATGTCCATTTACAACTCAATATACTGGAAATTAAATGTGCCTTCAAACCAGAAGTTTATAATATAAAAGATGCGGAGCTTTTTCTGAATACATTAATTAAAAATATTAATGTATTGATTGGTTGATCGCAGCATATGTGAGATAAATAATGTAATTTGTTTAATAATTAAAATAATTTATGTCGTCATTAAATAGAATGTATGAAATGTTTGCTTTGCATAGTAATTCTGCTAGAGAAGTAAATGAGCCTAGCATAGCACTTTCTGCTGGAGTAAATTGGATGGATTCAAATAAATTTATTATTAATCTTTTAAAAGAGGAATTGGATTCCGGCTTGACTCATAAATCATATGGAAGATCTAGTGGTTTTAAGTTTATTACGGATATTATTTCACACTTGGAAAGCGATATCTGTGGTAAGGCTTTTAAACCTAGTGTTATAATGACCAATGGTACAGCCAACGCCAGTTTTTTAATCTGCTCATTTCTGAAAAAAAACAATCGTTTTAAGCGGGGAGACAATAGCCTGATGATCAATCATGGTTTTCCTTTCTATAGTGGGTTAAGCGAATCTTTCGGATTAAAATATTCCGAATGCCTACTTCCTAAAGCCAGTTTAATAAAGAATCAAAGGTATCTAACTCCCATTAGTCAGGTGGTAGATAAAATAAGGGAAATTAAGCCCAGATTGATTTATCTTATTTTACCTAATAATCCATTTGGAGAACAGTATAGCAAAGAAGACCTATCAACTTTACAAGAGTGTGTTTTAAAAGAGGATAGTTTTCTAATTGTTGATAGAGTTTGTATGATGCCTTGGGATGATTTTAGTAAGAATAGCAATGTTTTCTTTTCAGGAATTGAACGTGGTAACGTCTTCGTCGTTGATTCTTTTTCAAAAGCAGAAAGTGTAAGTGGTTTAAGGGTAGGTTTTTTATTAACTAACAAAATTAATGAAGAAGGATTTACAGATTTAATAAGGATAAAGTATTTGAATCCCAGATCGTTTGGGACAATTACTTTGGCAATTAGTCGGGTACTATCATACTTAAATTATTCAATAGAAGATACAGAAGGGGCGAAGTACACTAGGATGAAAAATTTAGTTAATAAAATTGTTGAGATCGATTATCCCATTTTAAATAAACAAGCACTGGTTCCATTATTTGAGCATGAGAACATTAAACTATACCTGGAGGAAACAGAAAAGAGAAAACAAACTGTGATGTCTAATTATGATTATCTTCTAAACAAATTTAAAAAAGAGTCTCTTATCCCAATTAGCCTTGAAGCAGGCCTCAGCAGTGCAGTTATTTTAGATCAAATGAAGGCTGATAGTGAACTTAACGATGTTAACAAGTTAGCATCACAGTTTAATGTGGGGGTTTTATCCGAATCCTGTTTTAGGTCAACTCCGAATAATGACGAGAATTACTTTATACGGATTGGCTTATCCATCCCTACACAAATGTTTACTAAGGGGATTGACATTTTGTATCGATTTTATAAAAACAAATGATTTTAACTCTAATAAAATATAAAAAATGTGTAAAATACTAGATAAGATTACAATCCCCATTGATCTTAATGGAACGAAAGTAAACTCCACTTTTATTTCATTCTATGATAGTGAAGAAATACAAACGAAAGAACATTTTGTAATTGGATTAGGTGACTTTGAATCTGCTGAGATTCCGCTGGTAAGAATACATTCAGAATGTATTACCGGAGATACCTTTCATTCTATGCGTTGCGATTGTGGGAAACAATTAACAGAGGCAATTGATGCAATTTCAAATATAGGAGGGTACGTCATCTATTTAAGGCAAGAAGGAAGAGGCATAGGTCTGTTTAACAAATTCAAAGCCTATTTATTGCAGGATGAGGGATTTGATACCTATGAAGCTAATCATAAACTAGGGTTTATTAGTGACCACAGGAGCTTTGACATTGCTGCCGATATTTTGAAAGCTCTTGGTGCCAATAAAATAAACTTGTTAAGTAATAATATAAGAAAAAGGAACGCTCTTGAGGAAGCAGGCATCGAAGTTAACGAGATGGTATCAACAGGTGTCTATCTAAATGAGTATAATCAAAAATATTTGATTGCAAAAAAAAACAGCGGAAATCATAAACTAAATTTATAATCATGATTACACATAAATCTCCAATCAGTGGCATTGCTACTTTTAATCAAAAATTTATCGCAACTGCAGGTTATGATAATATTGTTATACTTTGGGATGCCGATAATGGTAGGTCGCTAGGAAGAGGTTGCCATGACCATTTGGTAAACCAGTGTCTTTTTAGCCCGGATGGCAAATACTTGGCCACATCAAGTTCAGATTATACAACCCGAATTTGGTCTGTCCCAGATATGAGTTTGGTTTCTGTTCTTAAAGGGCACAAGGATGATGTAGAAGGATTGTCTTTTCACCATACCAGGGATATTATTGCTACAAGTTCGAGGGATAAAACGATTTGCATTTTTCAAATAGATGGGAAATTAATCAAAACTTTGAATGGTCATAAGGAAGATGTTATCTCAGTAGAATGGATGTATAATTCAGACATTATTATCAGTAGTTCTGATGACGGTACCGTAAAATTCTGGGATGCCAATACAGGCGAAATTGTAAAAGACCTTTCTTTTAATGATGTAGAAACTGATACCATTGCATTAACTTCTGAAGCCACCATTTTTGCGGGGAATGACGACGGAGAAATTATAATTATTGAAGACAATGTAGAACCTGTTGTTATTCAGTGTCATAATGCTGGGATTAAACGTTTGGTATATTCAGAGCAGGAAAAAAGATTAATTAGTCTAAGCTATGACCGTACTTTTAAAGTTTGGGATTATATTGACAAGGGGTTAAAACTAAAATCTACTCAGCAATTCAATAATGTTGTTTGGCCAAGATCGGCTGCATTTTTAAATACAACGGAAATTGTGTTTGCCTCTTTCGGAGACCGTTATGCCCATTTTGATTTGTCAAAGGAGGTATGGTTAGATAATGGTATTGAGTCTACTTTGGGAGTAAATGCCGTTTGTGAATTAAACGGATCAACTTATACTGTAGGAGATTCGGGATATGTTAAACAAAATGGAGAAGTTAGAAAAGAGCTGGGTAGCCTATGCAATTTTATTGTTCCTTTTGGTAATTTGTTGATTACCGGTGGTCAAACTGGAAGTATATTTAATGCCCTAACTGGTGAAACCTACTATCAGCACAAAAGTCCTCTGAATTGCGCAGCAGAGTTTGAAGTTAATGGTGTTAAGAAAATAGTTGTGGGTTCGTATACAGGAGAGGTCATCATTTTGCAATCCGTTAATGATGAAGTTTTTTTAGATCAGGTTATCCGTTTTCATCAAAACGCAATAAAAGGAGTTTCTGTATCTGAAAATTACATTTTTACCGTTTGTGCTACTGGCGCAGCAGCATTCCATGATATTGAAAATTACAAGGAAATAAAATATATCAAAAATGGTCATGATAAGATAGCCAATGGATGTACAAGCTTAGGTAAAAATACTTTTGCAAGTGTAAGCCGGGATTTAAAGTTAAGGGTATGGAATGTAGATGACGTATCAGTTTACGAAACACCTCATACAAACTCTATAAAGTGTATTGGAGCTGATAATACAGGGCGGTACTTGTTACTAGGAAGTTACGTAGGATTTGTTTCACTATTTGATAACGGAGAACGTCGATTTACCAAACACATTCGTTTGAGTGATTTTGGAATTTCTAATATCGGCTTTCATTCAGACTCGGGAAAATTTTTAGCTAGCAGTTATAATGGTAAAGTGTATCAAGTTGATATTGAGCCCTTAATCAACTGCAAAGATAATCTATTTGAGCTTTAAAATTAAAGATATATGATATTTTCACTAGTACAAAGAGAACCTTTACCTATAGACATTAACAAAGGAGTTTCAATACTATCGGATAGGGAAGCAATGGGGATGCCGGAATATTATGAGCGAAGTACAATTGATGAACAGTATGAGTCGTTTTACACAGAGTTAACCTCTCTGTCTAAAATGGAATTAGTTAATTTAATTGAAAACTCGGAAGTAGCCTTTATTAAGAGATACTTTGCTGGTAACATCTTGGCCCTAACTGGCGATCCTAGAATTTCTACCTATGACCCGATTATGAACTACATTCCTTCTTGGGAGGGAAAACTTGGGTTAAATTCGTCGAAGATTGCCGAAGTAGTTGAGGAATATAAATCATTAGGGGTACTCGAAAACTGGATTGCAAAAGAGAGTCCAGAATACTCAATAAAAATAAGGCCTTTTAAACTCGCGAAATATCCTGTAACCAATAAAGAGTATTTAGTTTTTCTCGAAAATACAAAATATTCTGAAATTCCTACCTCATGGAAATTTAGACAGTATCCACATCATATGGCTAATCACCCGGTATATACTGTATCAGAACATGCTGCATTAAGTTACTGCGAATGGCTCTCAATGAGAACGAAACGAAAATTTCGTCTTCCTACAGAAGCAGAGTGGGAATATGCAGCAAGTTCTGGTCAATATGAATTTCCATGGGGAAATGAATTTAAAATAGATAGAGCTAACACCGTAGAATCAGGTATATATCAAACCACCCCGATAGGTGTTTTTCCAGCAGGAAACTCACCTTTCGGATGTTGTGATATGGCTGGAAATATAGAAGAATATGTTTCCGACTTCTATAAAGGCTATGATCAAATTGACACAATCGTAGATGATTTAGTAACGATAAATGGGGAATATCGGGTAGCGAGAGGTGGAAGTTTTACGAGGTTTAGAGATCTGGCCAGGTGTAAAAGAAGACATGGATATAACCCTAAAGAAATATACGCAATGGGATTTAGGTTAGCAGAATCTGTTTAGATGCAAATCAACTATTTTCCGATATGTCGTATCTAAGTTTGATGTGCCTTATTAAAAAAATTAAAGCTTAAATGATAAAGGATCAATCGAAAATTATTTTAATAAATGTTGCAATCGAATCAATCTTTATCGAAATAAAACTATGATATCTAACAGGATAGTACCAAGAATGATTAAATCTAGAATTTTATTTATAGAAATTGATAAATCAAGAAAATATGAACTTACTTATAATTAGTGCAAGTCACAAATTAAATGGACAAAGTCACAGAGTAGCCGAACTGTTAAAGGATATGTGCTCTGATCCGTTTACGAATGTTGAAATACAAAAAATAATTGACGTACAGATTCCATTTTGGGACGAAGAGGCTTGGGCATTAAATAATACCAAATGGACACCGATTTTAAATAGTGTAAGATCTGCCTTAAGCAAGGCTGACGCATTTATTTTTATTGTTCCTGAATACAATGGAATGGTTCCTCCGAACCTTAAAAATTATTTCTTAATAGCCGGCGAAATGTGTATGGCGCATAAACCGGCTCTAATTGTATCCATATCAGCAGGAAACGGAGGTTCTTATCCAATTATGGAGCTCAGATCCAGTGGGTATAAGAATACGAAGATTTGTTTTATTCCAGAAAATATTATTATTAGAAATGTTAGTTCATTTACTGATGATTTTTATTCAGATAATAATAAATTATTATACACCCGTATTCAATTTTGTATAGAACTCTTGAAAAACTATTCTGAATGCCTTAAACCAATTAGAAAATTAGAACTCGAATTCTCAAAGTTTGCATATGGAATGTAATTTACAGTTTAATACAAAAACTAAATTAACTTATTCAAGGCCAAATTCTGGACACTTACATCTAATTAATTATAATCTTAATATGCCACATCAATTACACGACTTTTATTGTACACCAATAATTAACGAAAATGGGAACAAAGAAACAAGATACCAAATTTGGGAGAGGGGGGAGGCTGTTGGAGATTCGATTACACCTTCAATTTATTGTAAACCATATAGAGAGCATCTGGTTAATAAAATTGCTTCGCTGGTAGAAGATAAAGGGTCGGTGTTTTCAATAGGATGTGGAAATGCTTTTGTTGAAGCAGAACTTGTAAATAAAGGCTTAAGTGTTAGCGGCATTGATTTTAATGAAGAGGCCGTAGAATTAGCTGCGCTTAAAGGTGTTGATGCTTGTGTATCTGATTATTACGATCTTAAGAAAGAAAGTCTTTTTGATTTTGACGTGGTTTATGCTGATGGGCTAATCGGACATTTATACGAAAATGAAGGTGGATTGGATCGTTTCTTTCATAAATTGAAAACACTTACTTATAAAAGCTGGATTGTTCTTTCCAATGATGCCCCTTTAGAGGATGAGACTACTGTTATGCCAAATAAGATGGTAAATGGCTTTTGGCTATTGTCAACAAACTATATTAAAAAGTCTTTGGAGCGTTTCGGCTATATAATCCATGAAGATTATTATTATACTTATGAAAGACCTAAAAGTGGAACAAGAAAAAGATCTATCTGCATTGCTAAATCACCAGGGAGAAACAAATAAAAAAATTTTTAAACACTTGTTAAAATGCATTTAAAAGAAGTTAGCCTACTGGCAACCGAAATCGAGCTTTTATATGAATTTTATATAAAGTTATTGGGATTTCCTAGTTTATACAAATCTTCAGAATTTATTAGTCTAAAAATTGGTTCATCAATTTTGAATTTTTCTTTAAATAATAATGAAAAACATTTGTATCATTTTGCAATCGAAATTCCAATCAACTTACTTGAAAAATCGGCATTATGGCTTCAAAAAAAAGGATTGAATCTTGTTAAACCGTCTGGCAAGTCTACAATTATTGTTCATCATGAAGTTTGGAATGCTTATTCAATATATTTCTATGACGTTTTGGGTAATTTAATAGAGTTTATTGTAAGAGTGGATAATAATATATTTTCAGACGCAGATCATTTTGGCCCTGATGAAATAGTTAGGTTAAGCGAGGTGGGAACAGGGGTTCAAGATCCTGTTTCTTCTGCTGAGTTTTTAACTAAACATTTTGATGTTAAAATTTATGATAATGGACCGCAGAATAAAGCATTTGTGTGTATTGGGGATAGCAATGGCTTACTAATTCTTTCAAAAACAGACCGACTTTGGTTTCCATCCTCTAACTTAAGGGCAGTTAAATCGAAAATTATAATAGATACAGAAATTGGGACATTGACTTTAAATTAACAGATGAAAGAACAAGAAATTACTTTATCCAGAATTTATACTGATGTGCATCGTACTTTAAAAGGAGCTATCCAGAATAAGATGAAATTTAAGCTCCTCAATGAGTCAGCGTTAGAGGGGATTTCGAAAAATCTTCTTTTAGATCTCAATGCGAGGGTGCTTCAGGATCCGACGGCCATTAGTACAACATATATATATACTATTTCAAGGTCATTTAAGGCAATTTTTTTTTATAGACTCGCTAATTATCTTTATTGTTTGGACAGTGAAGATTTATTTTTCAAATCTTGTGCCTACAGGCTTTCAGAATACGCTACAGCAAGAACAATGATTGAAATTCATCCACAAGCGAAAATTGGGCATTCTTTTGTGATAGATCATGGTGTCAATACTTTAATCGGCGCCACGTGCGAAATTGGGAATAATTGTACTTTTTTAAATAATATTGTTCTTGGTAGCAAAAAAATAACATACAACGAGAATAAAAAGCGCCATCCAACAATTGGTGACAATGTCCACATCTCAAGTGGTGCTAAAATTTTTGGCGCAATTTGTATTGGAAATAACGTTATAATCGGGCCTGATTGTGTAATTACTGAAAATATTCCTAATGATAAAATTGTAAAACTGAAAAAAACACAGATGGTGATTTCTTCAGTTAAGAAATAAGAAAAAGTGGTGTAGACTCAGAGATTGACTGTCAAAAAATAATAAAAGTAGAATATATTTAGTGACCAAAATACTGTCATAAAACTTCGGTTTCGAAATGGTGTTACTATTTGATTTGCAATAACTAATTTTCAATAAAAAATATTTTTAAATGATTTTATCTTCGCTATTAGAGCACTTTAATGAATCAGAGACCCTAAAGATGGCTAAATTGGGCCACGAGTTAAGAGGAAAAGGGATAGATATAATTGACCTTGGCTTGGGTAAACCTAACTTCGACACCCCAGAACACATAAAAGAGGCTGCAATTACGGCTATTAATGATAACTGGAGCCATTATTCTCCAGTTCCGGGTTTTCTTGATCTACGAGAAGCCGTATGTGTAAAATTAAAAAGAGATAATGCTTTAGATTATAGGCCAGAAGAGATTGTAATTTCAACCGGATCCAAACAAAGTTTAGCAAATGCTATTATGGTAATTGTTGATGCTGGAGATGAGGTTATTATACCTACACCATATTTTACAAGCTACCCAGAGCTGGTAAAGATGGCAAAAGGTACGGCGGTAAAAATTCAATCATCAGTAGAAAATGGATTCAAAATAACCCCTGCCGAATTAGAACAGGCCATAACACCTAAAACCAAAGCATTTTTGTTTTCTTCGCCGTGCAATCCATCTGGAGCAGTTTATAACCAGAGGGAATTAGCTAATCTTGCCGAAGTATTTAAAAGATACCCGAATATAGTTATAATTTCAGATGAAATATATGAATATATTAATTATGGCGGTAAACACCAAAGCTTTGCACAGTTTAAGGAGTTAAGGGACAGAGTAATAATTGTAAACGGATTAAGCAAAAGCTTTGCTATGACAGGTTGGCGCATTGGTTATACTGCTACTGAACAATATACTTCTAAAGCAATGGAAAAAATACAAGGGCTCTTTACTAGTGGAACTTGCTCAATTGCTCAGAGGGCAGCAATAATTGCTTTAACAGAGGGGCTTAGCTCAACTTTTGCAATGACTGAGGAATTTGCTTATCGAAAAAAACGCACTTTGGAATTAGTGAAGGACATTCCGGGGGTTAAATGCTCAGAACCTGATGGGGCTTTTTATGTTTTTCCTGATATGAGTTATTATTATGGAAAATCAGATGGGCAAAATATAATAAATAATGCTGATGATTTATGTATGTATATCTTAAAAAAAGCCCACGTTTTATCGATAATGGGCGACGCATTTGGTGAGCCCAATTGCATTCGTTTTTCATTTGCCAACAGTTTGCCAAGAATTGAGAAAGGTTGGCGCAGAATTAAAATTGCTCTCGAACAATTAGCTTAGAAATGTTTTAAGTGGTTGTAAAACAGAAAATTATGTTTGTTATTATATAATTAACTTGTTTGTTGTGTAATATAATGTTTCCATAATCTTATAGAACGATGTCAATAATCAATATAAAAAAATATCACATCATAGCCATCGTCGCCTATACTTTAGGCAACAGCTTAATTACGCTGACAATACTGAAGATTATAAATATGGCCATTAGTCAGAATCTCTCGGCGAATCAACTCGGGAAATTGGGAATGTTATTCTTGCTGCTAGTTTTAGCCTTTTATATAATCAACGTTATATTTTATAGGTGTGTTACTAAATATGTCTATAGCAAAATATATGATCTAGAAATAATATTGGTCAAACTTATATCAGGACTAACATTAGCTGAGTTTGAAAAAATCAATAGAGAGAAAATATATTTGTGTCTTGAAGACCTCCGGTCATTTATTTTTTTTCCTTCATTATTTCTTAACGTTTTAAATTCTAGCGGTTTAATATGCGTTACATTTCTGTATCTAGTTTTTCAGTCGTGGGCTGTGGCTTTAGGTATATTGGTTGCAGTACTCTCTTTAATAGGATTCTTCATTTTTTACACTAGGAAATACAGAAAAACTTTAAAAGCGATAAAAGTGAAGAATGAAGACTATAGTTCTCATGTGGCGGATTTGTTTGACGGTTTTAAAAATTTTCAATTGGACTCTTATAAGAAAAATGAACTCGTTAATGGATTTGTAACAAAAAATCGTATCAACACAAAGATGATGGATATCGTGTTGTCAAATAAATTCAATATGATTAACCTTATCAATCAATTCGGTGTATACATGTTGTTAGGAATAGCAATGTTCTTATTCCCTATATTGTTCGGAATAACAGGACCGCAAATTTTCTCTATTGTTTTTATATTATTGTTTATATCAGCACCCATCCAAAGACTGTTAGTACAGCAACAACTATATCATCGTATGAAGTTATCTTTTACTCGTGTTAAAGAACTATTCACTACTCTTGTAGTCACAGACAAAGATGTACAACCTTTAGTTGAAATAGAGATCAACAAAAAAGAGAGAATCGCAAGAATCCAATTAGAAAACATAGAATACAAACATGCAAACTTCAAATTCGGACCCGTAACCTTAAATATAGAGGAAGGGCAAGTGGTTTTTGTAATAGGAGGAAATGGTAGTGGGAAAACAACGTTTTTAAATATTCTGACCAATTTATATACACCCTGTGCCGGAAATATAACTATTAATGACCGTCATAAGATAAGTAGGGTTGGCAATTATCGAGATAGTTTTTCGGCCGTTTTTATCGATTCGAAAATATCTAGGTTTAATTATGGCGATTTTTTACTCGCAGACAATGACGATTATAAGAGTTGGCTGAGAATATTTAAGATGGATAATGTCGTTAGAGATTTTACTGAAAGCGCTCTAAGACGTTCTTTTTCCAAAGGGCAGGAAAAACGAGTATTGTTAATACTGGCCTTGTTGGAGAACAAGCAGTTCTTAGTATTGGACGAATGGGCTGCAGATCAAGATCCGCAGTTCAGGAAATACTTTTATGAAGTCATTGTGCCACTCCTCAAGTCAAAAGGTAAAACTGTTATTGCTGTAAGTCACGATGATAAGTATTTCGATGTAGCGGACAGAATTGTAAAATTTGAAGAGGGAAAGATCGCACAAGACCTCAATGCAGCAGATTGGTATAAATATAAAGAAATATTATGATGGAGAAGATAGATCTAACTTTGCCCCAAAGAGATGTTCTGAAGGAGCAAATTATATACTTGGGTAGTTCAATATATAATATAGGTGCGCTGATAGAAATACAAGGCCTTCTGGACTACAATTCCCTGAACATAGCCTATCAGCACTTGATAAGAAGTACGGACGCTTTCCAAGCGGTGTTAGATGAAGATTTCAAATCAATGCGGTTTCAATTGGGCGAAAATGTAAATCTGGAATACTTAGATTTTAGCTCTTTCGAAGATTCTCTTCAAAAGGCAACCGACTATAGTAGGAGTGACTTTTTGAAACCATTTAATTTAGGTGACGGTACTCCTCTCTACAGGTTTTGCCTTATTAAAATTTGTGATGAAAAATGGTTTCTATTTTCTGTATATCATCATATAATCGTTGACGGTTGGGGAACATCACTTATGTTTCAAAGGCTGGTAGAGACATACAATTGTTTAATAAAAAATGAAAAGCTGCCGCAGTTTAATTATTCGTATAAGGCATTTGTTGAGGACGATCTTACGTATTTGAACTCCGAAACTCTAGATATAGATCGAAAATTTTGGCTGGAAAGGTTTATTGAACTTCCGGAGAGTTTTATACCTCTTCTAAAAAATAAACAAGCCAGAAGTTCAAGATACCAACTGCAGATGTCGAGGGAGATTTTTAACAAGATACAGGATCATGCTAGAAATTCTGGGGTCACGCAATTTCACTTCTTATTGGGCATACTCTATATCTTGTTGAAAAAGTACTTCCAACAAGATGATTTAACTATTGGGATGCCAATTCTTAATAGGACAAACTCTGACTTCAAAAAGACAGTTGGACTTTTTATGGGTATAAATCTGTTGCGAATTCAAGTTAACGATAACCTCGGCTTTACAGAATTATTAAAGGAAATCCGGAAGGAGTTAAGAGCTATATATAAACATCAAAGATACCCTGTGGGAAGATTAATTCAAGAATTAGGATGTTCAAGAACACCTGAGAGACTCCTAAATGTCACGGTTTCATATGAGAAACAAAATTATTCTGACGATTTTTTGAATACGAAGACAATTGTCCGCCCATTGTCGCATGAGCAAGAAAGAGTTGCTTTAGCATTATATATAAGGGAGTTTGATGATAAAAGTGACATTGTCATAGATTTTGATTATAACTTAAGTTATTTATCCATGACCATGGTTGAAGATTTTGTTAAATCTTTTCAATTCGTTGTTAATCAAACTGTTTCCAATCCATATATGAAAATTTCAGAAATCGAAATTTTGAGTGAGCAATATAAGCATGAAATTATAAATAAATGTAAGCAAGATAAGCAGATCATCAACTATAGTGATACCGTTGTTTCCTTTTTTAAACGATCAGCAAGCCAATTCCCAATGAAAATTGCAATGCAGGACGGTTTAGACGCTTTGACCTATTCAGAATTGGATTGTCAATCTAATAACCTTGCATCTAGAATAATTGCTATAAGAAACGCTACTGGAAATAAAGAACCAGTGGCAATTTTAATGAACCGTTCTTGCTATTTAGTTGTTGCAATTTTCGGAGCTTTAAAAACAGGATATCCATTTGTTCCTATCGATCCAAGCTTTCCTAAGGAACGGATAGATTTCATCCTTCGCGATTCACAAAGCAAATTAGTTCTGTTAGATAATGATTTATTGAATCTTGTAAATGATTCAGAATTTGAAACACTCATAGTAAAAAACGTTCAAGAAGGGGACTCTGATGAGCGTATAACATACAAACCTAATCAGAAACAAGCAGCATATTTAATTTATACCTCTGGCACTACTGGTAATCCGAAAGGCGTAGAAATAGGGCATCGGTCTCTTACGAATTTTTTGACAAGTATGTCTGTTGCCCCCGGGATGACAGCAGAGGATCTTTTGTATTCTGTTACCACCTGTTCGTTCGATATATTTTACTTAGAGATTCTGTTGCCATTAATTAACGGTGCTGAATTATATATCGCTAGAAATGAGATTCTTTCAAATCCAGAACTTGTAATTGAGGATTTACAAAAGGTGAAACCGACAATCATGCAGTCTACACCAAGTTTTTTCCAGCGATTGATCGATCTAGGCTGGCCAGGTTCTTCGCACCTAGCAATTCTGTCAGGAGGTGATACCCTTAACGAGAAATTGGCGGAAAGATTGTTAGAACGCTGCAATTCTTTATGGAATATGTATGGACCGACCGAAACGACCATATGGTCAACCGTAAAAAAAATAAAAACCCGTAAAGATGTCAGAAGTCTTGGAATGCCGATCTACAATACTAATCTATATGTATTGGGCAAGGCCGACGAAATACTTCCATTGGGTACAGTAGGAAGGATTTTTATAGGCGGAGAGGGACTTGCGAAGGGATATTATAATAATGAAGATTTGACGCTGCAAAAATTCATATATCATCAAGACTTAAAGGAACGTATCTACGACACAGGAGATCTTGGCAGATGGAATGATCTTTCCGAAGTTGAATTACTAGGGAGGGATGATTATCAAGTGAAAATACGTGGTTTTCGTGTAGAGATTACTGAGATAGAAAACGCATTATCTCAAATTTCGGGGATTGATCAAGGAATTGTTATTGCTAAAGAGCTGAATGGATTTAACCGGTTGATCGCGTATGTCGTAGGTTCAATATTGGATGAATATCAGATCAAATCAGAATTAAAAAAGGCGTTACCCTCATATATGGTTCCGGATAGGATTATCTTTTTGCCTTACTTTCCCAAAACTGCGAATGGTAAAGTTGATAGGAAGATTCTGGTAAACATGCCTTTAACTAATGATGTCAAGCTTATCTCTAAAATGAACTCTGTTGAGAAAAAGTTGGCGAAAATTTATGAAAATGAGTTGGGCATTTCAGGATTGAATGAGCACGCTGATTTTTTCGACTTAGGGGGACATTCGATGAGTATGACTGGAGTCATCGGACGAATCAAGTCACAATTCGGAGTAGATATCTCCCTTAAAGACTTTTATGAAAAGTCGTCTATTAGAGATTTGAGCGTTCATATCGAATCTTTGGAAAGTGATCGTAAGAGGTCAGATAATCAACATTTTTTCGGGAATGAGACCTTTCCACTTACGGAATCGCAAAAAAACATCTGGTATGAATGCCAAAAGATCGGTAAGGAAACTTTGTATAATATGGAGGTAGCATTTGCAGTAGAAGGTTATCTTGACATAGATGAAATGGAAAGATATATTCAAGAAATAATAGATCTCAATGATACGTTAAATATGAACTTTCGGCTGATTGATAATGTGCCTATGCAGGTCTTTCAAAAGAAGGAAAGATTTAAATTTTGTCATCTACTTGGGAATGAATTTAATGATGTTTGTTTCAATTTCTTTAATTACGAATTTGATCTCGAACAAGATCAATTAATTAGAGGAGGTATTTACAAAGAAGATCAAGATGTTTTTTTATTATTCAGTACGCATCATTTAATAATGGACGGGTATTCAGTCGATTTATTGATTGACCAACTAGCAAAGCGAATTCAGGGGATTTCGCAGATTGATTATGATAACGATAAAAGTTCTAGTTTTCGGAAATATTTGAGTGAATTAGCGTCTTCTACAGAGGATGACAGAGCCCATGAATATTGGAAGGGAGTGTTCGATGATTTTAAATTTAAAAGGATACTGCTACCTCTAGCGGATAAATTTGAAGATTCTACCGAATACAAAATTGAAATCAGAGAGCAAATAGGCAACGGTAATTTTTTGTGGTTGAAAGATTTAGCTTTGGAAAAGAATGTTACGATTAACACGCTGACAACTTTATTAGTTGCAGTTTTTGTTAATAGAATTACTGCGAATTCTGAATTTATGATTGGTATAACATATCATGGGCGAGAGCAAGAGTGTTATTCTAAGACACTAGGGATGTTTGTACATACAATCCCTATAAAGATCAAGATAGATGCGGAAACCAATATCTTAGACCACGTCGACTTTCTCAAAGGAAAAATAATTGATAGTTATAGATATAGCAATTTTCCGCTATCCCGAAAATTCTATAAACAAGGGTTACCCTTTGAAGTCTTAGTAGCCAATCAAAAAGTAGATTCTTTGTTTAGCGATGAATTGCATTTAAAAGAGTGCAGATTGTTAGCAAACAAAAACGTTCCATACCATGAGAGTCGGGTTCCGTTGATTTTTACAGTAAATGAATATAACGATAAATTGGTCGTTTCATTAACCGCAGGTTCCATGTACAGTCAACCTTTTACAACTTTTATGTTAACATCATTTTACAACTTGATAATGAGCTTTATTCAAAGTCCCGAAAGACCGATTAAAGACTTTGATGTTTTTTATTCCAACAAATTTGATGAAGATTTTGATTTTATTTTTTAAGCTATTTTTCAGTATTTGTGTATTATGGATTTGCGTTGTATTAAACTCAGCATTTGCACAAAGCAGTATAACTGGAAAAGTCAATCTAGCTGATAGCTTACCTGTTACATTTTATGTCTATCTAAAAGACTTAGGTGATTCATCGAAAACAAGGGTAGCTCGAACAGATTCAGCTAGTCGATTCAAATTTGAGAATCTCCCCAATAGCAATTATCAGCTATATGTGACCCATATTGGGTATAGCGGGGTTAGCCAAATTATTAGTTTATTCAATTCGCAAGTTGCAATTGACGAAATCGTACTAGAATTGTCAGACCATAGACTCGAAGAAGTAGAAGTCGTTGCAAGTAGACCCCAATTTGTTCAACAGATAGACCATATTATGTATAATATTCGAGGCACACCTATTGGTATCTCAGGATCAGCTTTAGAGGTGTTGCAAAGATTGCCAGGCGTAGAAGTTTCTCCGGATGGTACTTCTTTAGCAATTAATGGAAGAAGTGAGATTGGAATATTGATGGACGGTAAATTAGTTCGTATACCTATTTCATCGTTATTGCAAATCCTTTCGAGTACAAATGCCCAGGACATAGAAAGTATTGACGTTTTTGAAAATCCTCCCTCACAATTTGATGCGGATTTTTCAGGAGGAGTCATCAATATAAAACGAATAAGAAAACGAGGTGTGGGGGTCAATGGAAGTATTCTATTAGGCATAGGGTATGGTGATAAAGATAAGGAAAAAGTGGGTGTTAATCTGGGTTATCAAAAAGATCGAGTTAACCTATTTGGTGACTTAAACTATGACCGAAACCATACGCCTCGAAATTTTATTAATTCAAGCAGGCAGTTTATAGGTGGACAACAGGTAGAGTTGTATACGACTACTTATAGAGATCCTGTCATAACGGGTTACACGGGACGTATTGGATTGGACTACGATCTTTCTCCAAAGTTAGCTATGTCGTTTATAGCCAATGCTTATACAAATCGCTTTGTTCAAGAGACTGTTGGGCACAGCTTACGCAGTATAGTTGGTGATAGTGAAATTAGTTTATATAGCGATGAGGACAGCAAGCGCGATTTGTTTTCTGTTAATTTCAATACGGTTTGGAAATTTGATAGTATAAATGCTTTTTCTTGGGACGTAGACTATCTATACTATTATAACGAGGCGCCGATATACTACAGTAACTCCTATGAAAAGGATGGTACTTTGGAGGAGCTTAATGTGCTGAAAGAAACTCCCGTAAACGTACTGGGTGCTAATTTTCAATATTCTCGAAGATTTGGAAGTAACAGTAGTTTAACTTTTGGGGCGAAGTTTACCAAATCCATGATGACAAATAATGTAATTGTAGACAGTTTGAAAGACTATGTGAATATAAGAAATGAAATGTTAAGTGAATATTCAGAATACGATGAGAGCATTTTTGCGATGTATGGTAATTTCGATTCTAAACTAGGCAAGAATACTGATTTGAAAATCGGATTGAGGTATGAGAATTCGAAATATGACTTGACAACTAAATCTAATAATAAACTAAACAGCAAAACTATGGATGAACTATTTCCCACACTTTTTATCAATCATAAAATGAGTACCAATAGTAGTGCACAGTTCTCGTATGGACGACGTGTTAACCGACCTACGTATTTTGACCTCGCACCTTATGTTCTTTTTTTAGATCCGAATACTTCTTCTTTTGGAAATATAAACTTAAAATCTGGATTTAGTAATAATTTAAACTTGAGTTATCGATACAGATCCTATCTATTTGGACTTTCATATTCTACAGAAAAAGATGCTATTGCGAGGTCACAGACTGTTTTTATTGAAGATGAAGAAGACATTGTATTTACATCGCTTAACATTGATAGATTAAACACGTGGTCGTTGAATATGAATATTCCGATTAAAATTACAAAATGGTGGAACATGCAGAATAATGTTCAGTTGAGTTTCTTGGATCAGAAAATGGCATCAATGAAGACATCCGATTGGTTCTATACAGCAAGAACAACGCAAAACGTGTCTTTTCCTTACGACATTCTTGGACAATTATTCATTGCATATAATTCAGAAAGAAAACTAGGCATAAGTACCTTGAACGATTTTCAGAGGGTGAATTTGAGTCTGGAGAAGGAAATCAAAAGATGGAACAGTACTTTTCAAGTTAGCTACAATACGATTTTTGGGAATGATTTTTCCCGAGAATCAATGCAAGGGAGTAATTATGCTTATTTAGCAAATAATCTAGAATCGCGGGTGTTCAGGTTTACATTTATAAAGAAGTTCGGAAAGAATACTTCAAAGAATTCGACTCGAGAGTCAAGTGTTAGTGATATTGAAAGGAGATTAGATTAGATGAATAGAAAAGCGCTTATTTATTCTGGTATAGCTAAATTGGCTAACAGCAATAGGAGTATACTAGGTATAGTGTCTTGCGGCAGTTTTTCAAGAGATGATATGGATCAATATTCAGACATTGATTTATATATCTTTACAAATTCTGTAAGCGATTTCTCAGACGAGAACAATAATGATTGGTTGGACGCACTTGGAGAGAGAATGTACATTCGGATTTTCAACAACATTGAGGAAGGAGTGTATAAGATTAAATTAATCATTGTCGGTGGACTGATGTTTGATCTAACAATAGTGAGTGGTAGGAAATTCAGTCTAATTGGGCTGTATTTAAAATTGATAAATATGGGCTTGAATGGGATAATTCCAAAGCGAGTATCTCGATTGATGGAAAGCAACATCAATACATTTTACGAAACTATTAGGAGAGGATATGAGATCCATCTTGATAAGATCGGGATCGGTAAGATCTTGAATAAAGCCGTAAAATATACGGAAAAGAAAAATAAATCTACATTTTCGCTGACAAAGAAGCAATTTGAAAATTCCTATAATTTCTTTTGGCAATCCTGCTATACTGCCTCTATAAAGTTGATACGTGGCGACTATTTTTATGTTATCCTTGTTTATGATCATTATTTAAAAAGAGAATTAATCAAAATGATTGAATGGGGAGAGTGCATTGCACAAGGAGATCATTTGGATTTCTTTTATAATGCCTACAAGATAAAAAGCTGGGGAGGCATCCGCCTATACGATTCATTGAAAGGTACATTATTGGCTAATGATCTCATCGAAATGCAACGCTCTCTTCTGTATATGATTGAAATTTATCAAGAATACTCCCGGCGGGTATCTGAGAACTTTAAGTTCTCGAGAAATATTAAGTTTGAACAATTTGTTATCGATTTTATTAAAGAAGCAATGTTAAATACACATGAGAAGTAATGTGGATATTTTTTACTGCTGGGTAGAGAAGAGACTTCCAAAGGCATCTTTTGAAGAGCTATTAAAAACACTCCCTATAGGTGTTGTTAATCGAATCCAGCGATTTCATCGTTGGGAAGATGCATATTCATGTTTAATCGGGTACAAGTTGATCGAGAGTTATGTATTGAGAGGTCATCAATCTTGGGCAGCTTTTCAAACAAATCCTTACGGTAAACCGTATCTGAAAGACGGCCCATTTTTTAACACTACTCATTCTGGCAGCCTGGTGGTTTTATCGGTGGCAAACTTTGAAATTGGGATAGATGTTGAATTGATTAAAGAATATGACTATAAATCCCTATTGAGCGAAGTCGCTTCGCCGGTCGAAAAACAGCGTATTTTTAATTCATCCGATCCACTTACGGCATTCTATAATTACTGGACCCAAAAAGAAGCATGTATAAAACAAATAGGAAAGGGATTATCGATTTCATTGAAAAGCTTTGAAATTACTGAAGAGAATGCTGCCTGTATCGAAGCAAGAAAGCTAAAGTTATTGAATGTAAAAATATCGGCAAAAGACTATGTGTTAAATCTGGCAGTGCCTTACGATCTGTTTAACAATTCAATTGAATTCGTAATCAATACAAATTCGATTAATATGTGTGAGCTGTTAAAAATTTGATAATTAGGGATATTCAGAAAAACCCCCAACTATTTGATAATAAATAGTTGAGGGTTTCTTATCTTCGTGTATTCCTTCGAATAATCAGTTGGACGCCAAAATCGGGGTAACGGTAATTAAAAAGATATGCGAAAGATACAAAAATTAAGCGAATTTCACTGTAAAGTAAGAACCGTATTAGACCCAGGGTAAAGCTATTTCAGGACAAGACACCCTAATTAATCCTTAGTGTGGTTGACGCGAAAAGCCTGTAGAGTTTTCTTCCCTGTGTAAAGAGCAAGTCCTGTCATTACCCCGCCAATAAGTCCTGTTGCCAATAGGAAAATTGTCTTAGGTACAAACAAAAGATCCGCCATCCTTTTTAACATCAATCCAGAACCTGAAATATCGTAATAAATATTTCCCAAATACCATACAACAAAGCCTGCTATAAAACCCGTTGTAAAAGTTCCAATATTAACTTTTCTATAAGCGATAAAAATTCCAAATATCATTACCGGAACTACAAAAAACCACCAAGGTAAGGTATCGATTCTGCCTACAAGAAGTTCAATTATTATAATAATTATTAATATAACGATCTGTTTTTTTCTATTTTTTTTCATGTTTATTTACTTTCTCAGTGTCCATTTAATGTAAGATTTGTTCTTTGCCTCGAGTTTATTCTTGAAAAAGAGTAATTCATAATATCGACCTTCCGACCAATCTTTAACAAAATTGTCATAGTATTTGCTGCCGATATTACCAGATTGGCCTCCGGGATATATACCGTATCCTTTTGGAGTTTCTCCCAGTTCTACGATCATTCTCCATGATGGTCCCCAACTTTTAGAAATAGCGTTGATCGCATAAGGATGACCAGAAGAATGGATGCCCATTTTGCTGAAAGCTTTGATATTTGTTAAATGCATTATATTGACGATATTTAAGTCGCCCCATCTAACGCCTTTTTGTTCTTTAAGTGACTTGAACTCAGTGAGGGCATCCCGGAATGCTTGGGTAATAATGTGTCCAGCATGCTCCTTTTCTGGTGTTTTTATATTATCAAACCAGTCGCTATCGGGATTCTGCTGAATTAGATTTAATATTACATAGTCATCGGGTGTGATTTTGTAAAATGAGAATTTTTTTAGTTTATCCCACGTGAGATCTCTGATCTTACTCATCCAGAGTTCAAATAGTTTTGCATGGACGTCAATAAAATTGTATGCGCCATTCCATTTTCCAAAATCTTTTAAGATCCTTCTTTCTTCATGAGAAAGAGAATTTCCACTTATTTTTGCTATCAGAACTGGTAAGGCTTCTGTTGCAAAGGAATTTGTATTATCTAGTTGAATCTTCTTCATTGATTCCAGATCAAATATGTCCCTATCTTTCAAAAGCTTATCGATTTGTATCGCACGCGACTTGCTATAAGATCCACTATAGAAGTATGGGTAGCTTTTGTTAGTGGGTTGTTGATTGGCAGAAAAAAGATATCCTTTTTCTGGATTTGTTTCCTCAGGTAGACTGTCGAGGGGAATATATTTAGTTGTGACATACTCGCTATTTGTTCCATCAAGGATAAATTTTCCATGCCCGTTTGAACGAATGGGAATTTTTCCTTGATGAGTAATTGAGATTGTATTGTCACTCCCTGCAAAAACGAAATTTTGGATTGGGCTACAATAATGCTTTATTGCATTCTTGTATTCACTGAAGTCCTTTGCTTTATTTACTTTATAGAAAGAAAGAAATTCATTAGAAGAATTCTGAAGTTCCCAACGCAAAGCATGGTTTATTAACTCAGGAGATTTTTGGAAATTCCTGTCATATACGATAGGCCCATGAATGCTAGATCTGATAGTATCATACAAGCTTGGTTTACCTTTTATTTTTATCTCTTCTATATTTTTTTCAAATTCTAGCAAATGTCCGTCATATTCATAGTGTCTACCATCTTTTGAGATTTTGAGCTTATACCAATCTTTTACATCTGTTGCTCCATTGGTAACTCCCCAAGCTATATTCTCGTTAAAACCTATGATTATAGTTGGTGCTCCTGGTATCGAAACACCATATACATTCATGTTATGGGAAGTTAATTGCATTTGTAGCCAAATATTTGGAAACGTTAGCTTCAAATGTGGATCATTACAAAGAATTGGGAAACCTGAAATTGTCTTAGTCCCTGAAACTACCCAATTGTTACTGCCAAAATGAGGATTGTATTCGTTTGGAGTTGTATCTGAGGATAAAAAGATATTTGTCAAATAATCTGGTTTTTTTACATATTCAAGAAATTGATTCTCTTTGTCTATAGGGACGTTAGTTACAGGGGGAACATTGGCATTAAAGTTGGGAAATAATATGTTAAATCTGTTTTCTCCAAGGGCCATCATCATTTGAGTCATATTTGCGTCTTGTTCGTACCCTGTTAGCATATTAGACATATATTTCATAATTAATATGCTTTTTAAGTTTGACCAATTTTCAGGTTTATAATCTAAAAGTTTGTACTCAAAAGGTAAGTTTTTGTAACCCAACTCCTTAATATATGCATTTACCCCATTTGTGTATGAGGTTAGGATAACGGAAGTTTCGGAATCCTGCTCAATCATCTTTAGTGTTTTTTTTGCGCCCGCTAGCATACCAGTTCTTCTCTTAATTCTATCGTATTCCAAAAAACTACTTCCGAATATTTCTGATAATCTTCCTTCAGCAGAATAAGACGTCAAATCCATCTGCCAAAGGCGTAAATAGGCAGTAACGTAACCCTGAGCAAAATATAGGTCTTTTGTATTTGAAGCGTAAATATGGGGAACCTGGTGTTCATCAAAATAAATCTCTACCGAGTCTGTTAGACTCTTTAAGTTTTTAAGTAATATGCTGTGTTCCAGTCTCTCATCGGTACCATTTTGAACACCACCTGTAAATGGGTTTAGTATTTTTCCTATGGCGGGAACACCGAACATCGGTCTTGATAAGATAAAGACTAATATAATAAGCGTTGAAAATGCAATTATCGAATATAATAGTTTGTTTCTCATTATTTTTGCTTCTTTATTGGTATTAAGTGATATTTTTTTCATATATGTACTTTATTTTAGAGGCAATATATTGGGCATGTCTATAAATAAAGAAATGATTGCCTTCTAAAATTTCATAATTAAATTGAGCTGTCGTATAGATCTGCCATTCAGAAATTTTTCTATAACGTTCTTCCTCATTCCCCATTATGGCAAAAATAGGCACGTTAACAGGAGATTCATTGATTAAGTTACTTTTTTCAATAAGTTCAAAATCTGCCCGAATAATAGGAAGGTAATAATCTGTAAAATCTTTATTTTTCAAAATCTCTTCTGGTAGGCCACCCATTGCTTTTATTTCATTCAGTAAGTTTTTGTCATCCAGAAGATAACGTTTCTTTTCAAATTTGACTTTCGGTCCTGCACTTCCTGTTACAAATAGATAAGTAGGAGGGGTACCGTTCTTTTCTAATAAATAGGTTAATCGAAATGCTAAATAAGCCCCCATGCTGTGTCCATAAACAACAAACGGGGACGTTTTTAAGTTTAAGAGAATCTGTTGGTATAAATCAAAAACGGCGGCATCAAAATCAATCAATAATTTATTTTCCATTCTACGTCCTCGGCCTGGTAATTCGAGACTGATACAATTAAAACCATCTAAATATGGTTTCATAAATTGATAGGAGTAGGAACTTCCACCAGCAAAATGGAGTAGAATTAGTTGTTTTTTTTTATTCATTATACTATGTTAACAACGAAATACCGTTGTTTCGGTGATATACAACAAAGTACTATGAATTAAGATGAAAACTAAAAAAAATCGATGAAATCGGGAATTAATAGGATTAAGTTTTATTTTGATATAGATAACAATAAATTTGTCGATTGCAGTTTTACTACGAATGCCCACTACCTTTTTTCTAATGATCGACATTTTAATGCTGTGAAACTGTTAGATTTTCCGATCTTTAACGCAATCACTTTGGAAAATCTATTGAATTTATTTCTCAGAGTAAGTTTATATAAACTATATCATTGCGTGTCAATATCTTGGAAGTATATAGTTATATCGAGCACATTATAGGCATAATGTAGATAAAAGTCAATTGTCGATTTTTTAAGTGATATTTCATAACTTTTTTGTATTTTCCAACTTAAATCTAAATGGATTTTAAATAATAAAAACAACAAATTTTTATCTTTACGTACTAGTTTGGTGTTATTTTTTTAATCCTATTCTAGGGATTTTTTTTTGATTCAATAATTATTGTTAAAAGATGTACATAACAAGATTTTTTCAAAAAAGTAATACAGCTATGAAACGTACTATTATTCATATAATGTTCTGGAGTAGCTTGTTTGCAATGTATCTGGTTTCATACAAAAGATTCGACGCAACCTACTCTTGGCTACTAGCTGTGAAAGAACTTATAGTGATTACATCAATTTTTTATTTTACATCCTATTTTATTATCCCAAAGTATCTTTTGAAAGGTAGATATACTATCTGTCTTCTATGGCTTGCTGTAATTTACACTTGGTGGGGATTACTGACTTACCTAACCTGTTGGGGCATTAATTCTTACATCAATCCTAGCAAGCGTTTGCAAGAATACGTTGACCATGTTTTGAAAATCGGATTAAGCGGGCTGTTTAATTATTCTACCTTTACGTTTTATTTATTAGACTTTATATATTTTATATCCTTTCCGTTAGGAATTAAATTGACAAAGGCTATTCTTGATATAAGAAATGAAAAAACACAATTAGAATTGGAGAACCTCGAACTTGATCTTAGCAACGTTCAACTTGAATTAGCATTTCTTAAAGCTCAGATCAATCCTCATTTTCTTTTCAACACAATCAATAATATTATTTTCTTAGTATCAGTGGACCCTCCGCGGGCTGAAAAGAGTTTAACACAGTTAAGTGGTATCATGAACTATCTCGTCTATGAGAGCGATAAGCCGGTTGTGTCGTTGGAATTCGAGTTTGCTTTTTTGGAAAGTTATATCGAACTGGAGAAGCTACGATTGAGTAACAAAGTCCGGACTGTGATCTATATTGAAACAGATTCAAACGATTATTTTGTAGTTCCTTTGATCATATTTCCTCTCATAGAAAATGCATTTAAGCATGGTCCAATGTCCAGCAATAAAAATGCATGGGTTGATATCCAGGTGTTTGCGAAAGATGGTGGTTTAAACGTGAATATTTCCAATGGGTATAAACGCGTGGATAAACCCGTTGGTTATGTTGGTGGAATTGGAGTTGACAATGTTAGGAAGAGATTGGAATTGAATTATCCTAATCAGTATAACTTGGAAATTAATGAAACGAGAGAATGTTATACCGTGAGGTTGGAATTGAATCTTAGCTCATATACACGAAACAGCACTACCAAAATTGTTAATTATGCATAGGGTAAATACAATCATAATAGAAGACGAACCGCTCGCCAGAAAACGATTGGAAGGAATGGTGGCAAAGATAGGACAATTGGAGCTATTGGGTAGTTATGAAGATCCTATTGATGCAAAAGAAATACTCAAATCCGGAAATGTCGATCTTATGTTATCAGATATTCAAATGCCTGAAATGGATGGTGTTTCTTTTTTGAGGTCCTTACCCAATCCTCCTTTTGTAATTTTTATTACAGCTCACCGGGAATTTGCCAGTGAAGGATTTGAACTGGATGTATTGGATTATATTTTAAAGCCGTTATTAACCCAGGAGAGGTTATTAAAGGCCATAGATAAAGTTCAAAATGCACTAGTGTTACGACGTAATACTCCAAAAAATCAGGTTTTGAAATTTAAAGACGCACAAAAAACGATTTTTATCAATCCAGCTGACATATATTATATTAAGGCATTTGGGGACTATGCAACGGTCATAACCGAAAAGGAAACTTTTACCATTTCTTCAACCCTAAAAGAGTTGGAGAAAAAACTGTCGTGGAATATGTTTGTCAGAATTCATCGATCACATATTGTTAAAATTGATCAGATTAAGAGTGTGGATGCTGTGAGAGTGATCTTAAAAAATAATGAGAAATTAGATATCGGACTAAAGTACAGATCAAATCTTTATAATCGGATGGGATTAAAAATTGATTAATTAATTTTTAGCTTGACTCTCATTTAATGATTTCCTCTTACCAATAAGCATTTGATAATAATTGTTTAAAAGGTGATAAAAAACGTATTCATAAAGTCGCTGATCCGAAGGATACAATCTATTAATAAACATGTGAATATAACTAGATAATAATGATGATTTTTTATCTAAAATTGCATCAGCAGATATTTCCTCACATCCGATTTTTTTGGAAATTACTTTGAAATGCTGTAGAGGGATAATTATATTTGAATTTGATAATTCTGTAGAGATTGTAAGTTCAATATTAGCTTTTTTTTCTCTGAATATTTGATTTAGTTTTTTCTCTTTTGACTTGTCATTCCCAAATTCACGTGCGAATACCGAACGCATTTCTTCAGCAAAAGCATTTTTTTCCAATAACGTCAAACTTGCATGATTAAGAAGACCATCCATATATTTTAGGCAGATATTCCATCTGTCTGATGACGTTGGGGTTTGCGTTATTGTGGAGAGAACAAACTCGCTTTCTTTGTGAAAAAGTTGCTCGCTTAATTCCATATATTCTGGAGTATAGCGTTCGATCTCTCTCTTATATGTGTCAAACTGAATGTTGAATATACTATGATCTGACAATTTGCACGAATATATTTCGTTTACTAGCCGGACAATTGACGCGAATTTGTCCGGAGAATCGACTTGAAATCTTAGACGTAGATGAGGGGCAGGGTCTTTGTAGCGAATAAAAAACCATTTCTTGAGAAGATTTTTATCTTTTAATGTTTGAATCAACTTAGGAATGGAATCCATTAATAAATTCTCAGCACAACGGATACCGCAATATATTTTTACATATATCCATTCACTTCCCAAAGCATAAATGCTTTGTTTACAGGTCGGTCTAGGAGTAATATTATTTTGTGTTTGTTTCATATCGATAGCAATAGGTATTATTACCTCATTACTATAAAAATTTCCTTCATCATCTTTAACGGGGGACTGATACTCAGAAAAAATAAACTCGTTTAGCATTATGTCTTCTTTAGAAACTTTTTCAAAGAAAATGTCAACTGCTATCGGATTTGAGAAATCAAGAAGTAGTTCGTTGTCTCCTTCTACAAGAACTACTTTGTCTGGAAGATCGTATATCTTTTTAAGACCCGCCAATTTTTTTTTCTTTTCTTTAAAACAAAATGGAGTGTTTTCGATTTTTGATATATTCCATCTGGCACGGCTTAATATTATGTTTTTATAGCGTATTCGAGGTAGAAACGGTAATTTAGCTAATTTTGCCCATTCCCATTTAACACTTATTGGTTGATCTTGAAACTGAAGATCTGCAAGAAAACGATAAAGATTGATGCCGTTTTGGAAATTGTGCGCTGACGACAGTCTTGGTATAATTTCTGTATCTAATTTTTTTGACCATAATACAATCCTATTTTTTTTAACAAAAAGATATAGCTCGTTAAGGTTGATAGGTATAACGTCCTTATTTGCTTTTGCCATTAAGACGATTTCTGCTTTTCTTATATTAGGACGTTGAAGAATATTTCCAGTCCGGCTTTCAGGAAGATGAACAATTTCAGCAACGATTGCCCCGGGATATGATTCTTGTTCTAAAGCTCCTAGTTTTTCTAGTTCTGTTTTAAGTTGATTGTCTAGATAACTGAAACGGGTGATAAGATTACCGGCGGAAGTTCCTCCACAGGCTTGTAAGCAAAAAACTGGGGCAGTTGTACTGTTTTCGAAGAGCAGGTTACCAATGGCATAGAAAGTAGGGGATGAAGTGTTTATGTCAATGTTGCTAATTAGATTTTGTAAATCATTTTCCTGTAGCCTAACTTCCCGATTATTCTGTTTCACACAGTTTATATGGTACCTTCTATAAACTAAATCTTCAAGGGGATTATTTAGTGTTTGTTTTTGTTGGACTGGGTGTGTATTTATTCCTTTTAATAAGTTGTCCTGTGTAGAATATGCAACGGGATTACTACCATATCCCACGCCAGTGTCATGATCGAGAACTTCAAGTAATCTAACCATTTGGCCCTCATATTTGTTTATAAAGCTTCTTTTAAATTGTTCAAGTTCTTTTGAGTGTATAGAGATCGCTAGTGGAATTAACTCTTCAAATTGGCTAAGAAAGCGCTTTATGGTATTCTTGGGTATAGTATTGGTTTCTATACCCAATAACATATCTCCTTGTAATAGATTCTTGGTTTTTGTTTCCGGAATTTTCTGATTTATAACAGCTTCTATCCTTCGCTGCCTTTCTATTACCGGGTAATTGGAGGTCAGGAGTTTATTTAATTTGTTTAAGGTAGGAAGATAAATATTTTTTGTGTCTGTAGTTTGCATGATTTTCAGTATTTCGTCGAAATTGTTTTCAGCAGTGAGCTGAGAATGCAATTCAGATACTAAAATCTGGCTTTCAATTAGGTTTTCAACGAATTTACTGGCTTGATCCTTATCTGCACCTTTTGATTGAATAAGGGATACCCAATCAAGGTATGTTTTACTATCTTGTTTTTCATTAACGAGATAATCTATAATAGGAGTCGTGGGTGTTTGGCTTAGGTAATGCGTATTATTATCAGCATTAGATACCTGTTGATAAAATTTGTAGTGTTGGCCTTGACGGTAAATAGTGCTGTTAAATGAATATGTTAATTGAGTTTTTACATGTGGGTCTTTTGATAAATTTTGCATTATTCGGACAAGAAATTGCATATCTGGGCGATATCGAACAATATCTTTCTGGTTTCTTCTTATATCAATTGTATTATTTTGTGTTTCCAAAATTTGCCCCATGCGGATTCCCGCAAAATGACCATATGGAGTACAGCGGGAGCTGAGTCTAACTGTATATTTATATAATGTCTTAGCGAGCTTCTCTGAAAGTGTTTTTTCTCCAGATAACCATTTTTCGACTTCCAAATAAAGCGATTCACTGGATAAAAAAAGGGCTTGTTTCATAAATTCCTGCCTGTAAAAAGACTTGAAAAATTGTTCTAAGTGATACCTGTCCTGCATCTTGAGAAACTCTTCAATTTGATCTAATGACAGCTTTGGTGATCGAAGTAGGAAGAAATCTAATTCTTGGAATCGAAACATACTAATTATACTCGTTTAGTTTAGTTCTTCTAGTGAATATTTTTTTCAGGCATTTATTAAACATTTCATCTGTTATCGGTTTTCGAAGTATAAAATGTTCTCGCTGTTTGATGAAATTTGGATAATCTTCTGGAAGAAGAGCAGATGTCACAATAATATAAGGAATAGAGGTAAGGTACTCTTGTATTAGTTCGATATTTCCCCCCTTTATTCGTAAATCTAGAAAGAGCACATCTGTTTGTTTAAGGTCTTTGAGAAAAGAGTCAATCTCTTCAATATCATCAATCTCGCCAAGTAACTTTAAGAGTTTTTGATCTTTTATTAAGGATTGAAGATGCCGAGTTGCCAAAGGTTCATCTTCTATGATTATGCATCTCAAAGGCGTTTCCATTGTTAATAATTACAAAGCAAATATGTTTTTATCTTCTAATCGATTATGAAAGAATGATAAAAACATATTGCTAGTTAGAAGATCATACTTGAACTAACAGTTACACCTGTTCCTGTCATTTCTCCGATATCACCATAAGGTAAGTTTTCAACTATACAGACGGTTTGCACCTCCAATTCAAATTTTTCAAATACTTTCAAATCTTTTGTTTCCATAAATTTATTTTTAATTCAAGTCAAAATTCAGGTAACCATATGATGTAAAATAACTTTGTCGATAGGATTGGGATTTTTTAGGGTGAAGTGGCGATTTCTCAGGGTTAAGGTCTTTTATGGACGGTAGATTGCCTGTTATAACTTATTTAAATCTTCTTAGTTGTAAGTTTGAGAAAAAACAACCAAAATGATTGTATGTCGAAATAAAGACTTGACATGCTTAAAAGAGAATTGCAAGAAAAAACTATTCTTAAAAATCCAAAATAGGATTCAATTTTATAATACCAATTGTGTTGAGAAACTTTGTCGATCTTTCATTACATAACTTCCAATTTTTATGGGATGTACAACAAAAACTCATCTAGATTAAAGCTTAAGTTTTAAAATTTCAACCAGTTTTATTACCATTTGGTCGAATAGTCATTAGGTTATTGAAAATAGGATATAGATAAAGTCATATATTTATATTATGATATTAGCTATTTCTATTTGAAAGTATTGATTCACAAAATGATAAACAAGTTGAATTAATGAATGTCAATTAAATTAAGGAATTCCGTATGTCTATAATGAATTTTTAGAGGAAATCATAATATGTGGATTTACTATGCTATCAGATTAAACTGCAGTTTGTTAGTCTGTTGGTAATAACCAGGCCAACTGGTAGCTTTCTTGAGTTGAAAATAAGAACCAGACTTTCGATATCGTGGATGCTCGACGGAATCGATAATTGCTATGGACTTATTAAAGATTAGGGGGGGCTTTGAAAATTAAGTTATTTATGTCGAAGGAGCATCAGATAAAAGACGCCGTTCAATTTACAGAACGAACGACGGTTTCGAAAGAACAAAGCAGTATTCAATTATTTGATATCTTAGAAGAAGACGTGCTCAACAATAAACAATATTGTCAATTGTTATTGAATAAATTGCTCTTGGTTCCGTACGCAAAGCTGCCCGATTTTTTTTCTCACCACTGCCAGATCGCTTCAAATCCCTTAAAATGGCTTAACAAATTCGAGAAGCTAATCGCCGAAAATGAATACTTATTTATAAGCACAACCAACAGGGGGCGAATGATAAAATGTTACACGATCATCGAAAGGAAGCGGAAAGAGATCGAGCTAAACAATAATAAAAAATCAACAAAATTCCTAATACAATATATCAATGCGGGATGCGAAGCAAGGTGCTTTTCTTTCAAGGAAACTAGGGAAAAGGCAAGTGAGTTATCGAACTACACCGATAAGATCATCTTTTTGACCAAGGAAAAATATGATTATGAACAGGCTATTATTGATTTTATAAACCCCAAATTACCTGATTTCGCCATTCAATGTCAGAAAGAAATTGATCATATACAACAATTGAACTGCCTAACAAACGAATTCTCGGTCGATCAGATGCAGAGTAAAACAACCCCTCTGCCATTCAACAAACTAAAAATAAACTGCAACATCAACCAATTGGTGGATATATACTACCGATTGAGCAGGGAAATGCATACCAACGGTAGACCTATCATAGAAGGCAGTATAAGTGATTTAGCTACCGTTATTGTAAATTCCTTTGTGGATAAAGACGGTAGGGATTTAAGCCTCGAAACAGTAAAAACTGTGCTTACGCCATCCAAACACGATAAACGACCTAAAGACCATAAAAAAATAAACATCGATACAACCAACCTATAAAACTTGTCCTTAAAGACCTTTTCAGGACTTTTTGACTTTTTATGATCCGCGATTTTTGCATTTGAAGGCATGGTATCGGCTGATGCTGAAGTTGATTTCCGTGTAATTAATAATCAAAAATCAGCGTTATGAGCAATAATCCGGTAGCCTGGCTTTACGTCTTGGAAGAGGACTTACATCCACATGTATTGACCGCAAATGTAGAAAAATTTCTGGAATCATTTGATTATTCACTTAGTCTAAAAAATAATGCTAAGTCATGTATCCAATTTCTGCTCTTTCCTAAAGGGCTAAGCTATAACAAGAAAACTGATGAGTGTCGAACCACGAGAATAAATTTGCTCTTTTTGTATCTTTCTTATTTTCAGTAAATTATAACAAATAAAAAAAGAGGAATTCCAGAACTTGGGCTGAATTATTCCTCTTTTGAACATTGGGTACAAGCAAGGGGCGAAATGTCGAACTTTTTTCATGATTTAAAAGCTATAAAGGCCGTTAATAAATTTGTAAGGAGTAAAACTTAGGTGGGTTGCTAATGTTGATTTATGAAGTTAAATAGTTTCCTTTTAAATTTTCGAGAAGTAATGCTAACCACCGATCGGGTCCAATTTCATGGATCAAATTAGCATTTGCAGAGATCCATTGCTGTTCGGATATAAGCGGTTCATGATGGTCGGTAAATATTTCTGCGACAGTTTCCAGGCAATAAAACGGATTTGAGATTGCCATTTCAAATTCTTTTTTGGAAAAATTTTCAAACATATTATTGTTTTTGTTTATAAAAATGAGATTTTATTTGAACAACGTCACTAATGACTAAATTTCATGTAATAACCTGCTCCATTCAAAATAAGTAAAACTCTACTAATACCAGACAATAGAATCCGTTCTGAACATAAATTTAAGGTGTCAAACCTTGATGAATGTGTACAAGGGACATTCTTTGAACACTTTTTTGACTTCGCAGAAGCTCTAAATCGAATTTTTTTAGAATAATCGTGATACAATTTTTGTGATTGAATTCCGAAAATCAAAGTGGAGTTTCAGTATAAAATCCGTGAATCGAATACTAAAAAAATCAAGTGAAAGATTTTTTTGCTAAAGTTTTATTCATTTGCTGGCTATTCCAAATGGTTGATTAAAAAGCTGCTGGACCAAAATTGTATTTATACTCTACGTGTTTCAATATTAATCTGTTTATGCATTCAATACTAAGAAGCCCATTTGAGATTGGTCTTCCAAAAATTGCAATATTCTTAATTGTATCGTAAGATGTAGATACTTGGTTGAAATATGAAGGATATATTATTCCATCTAGCTTGCACTTAGATACGAAGATTGCAATATCCCTTAGAATTTCATAAGAATGACTTGGCGCTCGGAATAAGAAATGAATAGCAATACTAAGACTTTCAAATTCAGTCCCATTTTCGGCTATTGATTCCGATAAATCTAAAACGGTTATAGGTTTTGTTAAGGCTAGTTTAGCGAGATAAAGTTCATCTTCGACGGTAACACGAGATTCATGAAGGCAAATATCTAGGTCCTGAGATGCATAAAACACTGGAAAATTCTTTGAATCGAATCTGCCACATCCTAAATATCGGTCAGGTGGGCTATCGTATTCATTAAAATTTGAAGAAATACAAGGATTTTTTCTTAGTCGGTAAAAATTCGTTCCGTCAACTACCGTTGTTTTCGGAAATTCTTCTATTATTCTTCCAATCACTTTTTCTCTTGAATTTTTGTCTTGCAAATCTTTTAGCGGCTCTATCTCGCCAACCTTCCATAATCTTGGCCCATAGTGAAAAAATCCCACTTTGAGTTTTTCCGATATAAGTTCTAAGTCTTGCTCGAGCCATTTAGCAGGGGACAAATCTGACATTTTATAATGATGCTCATTGAACTGAATGGTGTTTGAAGCGCCGTATTCAGCCCGGAAAATTGAGCCATTCACAAAAAATATGTTTGCAAGTTCATTTAGATTGGAGTAATTGAGCTTTTTGCCTAATGTGCTTTGACAGTTTGGACAAGTCTTAGAATCAGACTTACCTAATTGTTCAGCTTCTAAACGCAATCCTTCATCAATAAAGCAGTTTGAACAAATTAAAGTTTCATAGAATGAATTCGTCATATTTAATTTTAATACAATTTAGGTAACCGATAAAATGCTGTAAAATCAACTATTTTACTACAAAAATTAGCGTATTCAACAAGACTTTTATTAGACTTTTCAAAAATTGCCGCTGTTGTATCTAGCTTAAACTTTTGAATCAAAATATTAAATAAAGAATTTATATAAGTATTAATTTGTTGAATGAATGCCTTATTTTAAGGTGTTTCCGTAACATCCCACTCTTTTGAGTGCTGAAGCGTTGCGTACATGGTACGAACGTTTGGCGGAAAAGTAAAATTCCTTCCTTGAGAATGATGGTTAGTTAATACCTCTCCTTGAGAGATCCTATCTGCTGCTGCAATCCAGAAGGAAGGTAGCAGGTTATAAATGGTAGTAGTATCAGGTAATGCTTGTTGCATAAATAAAGCTGATCCGGATCTGCTAACTCCAATACTGTATTTGTTCTTCTGAATTCCGGGGCTGGCCTTTATGGCCAAATCGTGAATTTTCGCATCTTTAATAGAAGCAGAGAAATAAGGGCGGTTATTTTCTATATCAAATACTGTGTAGTTACCATCATTAGGGCTACACGGAACACCATCTTCGGTATAGCAAATTATTCCCTGTGATAAGAAAGGGAGATTATTATAAACAAATGAAAATTCATCTGTCCAGGAAAATACCATTCTCGACCCGTTGCGTAATCTAACAGGTGAAGCTAACCATGCTAGAGAATGTATCTCATACGGTTGTGCGTTTAATCGCTGGTAAATGTAAACGTATTGATCAATTCCGGATTCATTAGTGCACACCAGCCTATAATTCTTTTGAGGGGGCAGGTTTCTTTCCGCTGCAAAGTTTTCTCCAGGGTCGTTCATACAGACAAATTTATTAGTTATTTCTTAATGGTTACTGACTTATCGGCATCAGGTAAATATAATAAAAGTAGTAGCCATCTTCTGCTTATTCCTGTAACAAAAAGAATTTATTGCCTGCCAGGACGTATGTTTGGTTGTAAATGTTAGAGGTTTAAAATCTAGGTGGAAATGCACTTAAATTAATTTCGGAGTTTGAATAATTCCTTTCCAAAAGATTGTACCGCTTTATAAATTTTATTGAAGTCAATTCACATATCATTAGGTTAGTTAAATTTCGTTATATTTATATCGATAATGCTCTAAAAGTCATTTAACCGATATATTTAAAATAAAATCTTCAATATTGTATATGGAACAAATCGTGCAATCTAATTCTGAAGAGATAGATATTCCTAAAAGAATTTTCAGTCAACTGATACAAGAACTAACCAAGAAAGATGTCCCACAATCTGTAATAGATCAGTTGAAAAAAACCATCATTACTGAACAGGATTTTTCAGAAAAAGCACTTCGTTTAGCATTAATATCTAATTCAGAATTATGATACTTGTAAATAAAGTAGAGGTATTTGAATTCCGGGGTATTAGGCACCTTGAAATTGATTTCAAGAAAAAGAATTTTGCAATTTGTGGCAAAAATGGCACAGGAAAAAGTGGTATTGTTGATGCTTTAGAATTTGGCTTAACAGGTGATATTTCAAGACTTGCTGGAAGCGGGACTGGAGGAATTTCTCTGAAAGAGCATGCACCGCATGTTGACAGCCGAAGTAATCCTGCTAAGGCTAAGGTCAAAATAAGTGCCTATATTCCATCTTTGAACAAAGATGTCTTAATAGAAAGAAATGTTAGTGACATAAACAATCCTCTAATTAAACCGGCTACTCCAGAAATACTTGCTGTTATTAAAGAGGTTGCAAATCACCCGGAATTTACCTTATCTCGGCGTGAACTCATCAAATATGTTATTTCTACACCTGGTGATCGTGCTAAAGAGGTACAGGCCTTGTTGAGATTGGAAAAGGTAGAAAACCTTAGGTCTACTTTACAGAAAATAGCAAATGCAGACAAAAAGGATATTGCGCCAATAAAACGGCAGAGAGACGATGCAAGAGCACAATTAATAACTGCTCTAAACATTACAGAATTTACTTACGAAAGAGTATTGGAAGCTGTTAATGAGCGACGTATAATATTAGGCTTATCTGCGTTAACAGAACTTAATGCCAAAACTTCATTGAGAGATGGGTTAGCAACATCTGTTTCCGGCAAATCTTCAAATTTAGCTAAGTCTGCAGCAATCAATAGTATAAATAAAATAAAGAACACAATTGTTGCATATAAAAATCTCAGATCTGAAAATGATTTAAAGGAGATTACTTCAAGTATTGAAGCTCTTAAAGATGATGATGAAGTTTTAAAAAGTTTAAATAAGGAAGGTTTTTTAAGGGAAGCACTGACATTTATTGACTCTGATTGCTGCCCATTATGTGATACAGAAATAGGTATTGATGAATTGGCACAGATTCTTAAGACTAAACTCAAAAAATTTGAGGGGATCACTGTTAAACGTGCTTCAATTGTTACAAAATTAGAACGTTATATTCAAGAATTGAGGCAACTTCATACGGACATCAGAGAAGTTAAAGATTTGGGAGCATTATTGAATCCGGTTGTAGAAACACTAAAATTCGATGAATACCTCGCAAAAATTGAAGAAACTGGAAAAAAAATCAAAATATTTTTACCAATCGAAGAATTACTTGAATGTTTAGAAACATACGGAATAGTTCCTGGCGAAGTAGAAAATTTAATTTCTGATTTAGAGAAAAGAGTTAAAGCAATTCCTGACCCTTCCAAGCAGGATGGTGCTCGAGAGTACCTAATTATTGCGCAGGAAAAACTTGAAATGTACCGTACAGCTTCGGCCAGTTTAAAAAAAGCAGAAGATAAATCAGCATTAAGTTCCAAGGTTTTTGATACATATGGAATTGTGGTGACTCAAACGCTTGAGGATTTGTATAGAGATGTTGAATCTCATTTTATTGACCTCTATCGCTTTATCAATAGCGATGACGAATCTGCATTTACGGCACAACTTACTCCCTCAATCGGCAAATTAGGGTTCAATGTCGATTTTTATGGTCGAGGTTATTTCCCTCCAGGTGCCTATCACAGTGAAGGACATCAGGACGGTATGGGCTTATGTTTATATTTGGCCCTAATGAAACATATTTTAGGTGATAATTTCAAATTTGCAGTTCTTGATGATGTATTGATGTCGGTTGATACGGGGCATCGTCGTGAAGTTTGCAGGTTATTGCGCGAAAAGTTTCCAGATACTCAATTTATATTGACTACACATGATGAAGTTTGGCTGAAACACATGAGAACGGCAGGACTTATTCAATCAAATGGTCAATTGCAATTTCGAAAATGGGATGTTGATCATGGCCCAAATGAGTGGAACGAAAAAGATGTTTGGGGAGAAATAGATGACTATTTGGTGAAGAACGATGTTAGAAGCGCAGCATCATTACTTAGGCATTATCTTGAATATATATCTGCTGATGTTTGTCATAAATTGAGGGCGCGTGTTGAATTTCGTGGCGATGCCCAATTTATGCTTGGTGACTTATTGCCTTCTGCCACTTCTCAATTTACGAAACTTCTGGACGAGGGTATTAAAGCCGCAAATTCATGGGGTAAGTCTGACTTAGCTGAAAAAATAACTTTGCAAAAAAATGGCTTTAGAGCTTTAATTACAAACTCACAGGTTGAACAATGGCAGACTAACGCAGCCATCCACTACAATGAATGGGCAAATTTTGAAAGAAAAGATTTTGAGCCTGTAGCTGCATCATTCAAATCGTTAGTGGCTGGTTTCTGTTGTACGGATGAAAGTTGTAATTCATTATTGTATTTAATCCCAGATCGAGGTGAGAGGAATACCCTAAGATGTGCTTGCGGAAATTTCAGCATTAATTTAAAAAAGAAGTAACTGTCAGCGGTTGGCTAGTGCCTCAATGATAGCTTATAGTAAAATAGTTTTTGATTAAAACAATATAATTATGGCGCTGAGAAGAATTTCAGAAATTGAGTTTGAAGGGTATAATTTTACTAAATCCCCAACTTTGATTGGGC
The DNA here is from genome assembly GCF_011064245.1 of Sphingobacterium sp. DR205. Taxonomy (NCBI): domain Bacteria; kingdom Pseudomonadati; phylum Bacteroidota; class Sphingobacteriia; order Sphingobacteriales; family Sphingobacteriaceae; genus Sphingobacterium; species Sphingobacterium sp. DR205. The sequence goes on from NZ_CP049333.1 coordinate 2,704,404, forward strand.
TTGTTGAGGAAAAATTTTGGTTTGCAGATGACGAAGCGAATATTATCTCAACGGTACTTCTCGACCTTATTGATAAAGATTGGAGCTATATGCTTATGGCCCTCGAAGAAGATGGCATATACCGTCCGGAGGAATTTGCTGTTTCACTTGCAACAGCGGAAGAAGCAACAGCTAAGGTTCAGGATAAGATGAAAGAGATTGCCAAGACTGGGAAAATAAATAAGGATATCTATAACTCAACTTTATTTGATAAAAAATCTCCCATTATAATTAATAGTATCGATGAGGAAGTGAAAAGATTCTTCAAGAAATATCCACATAAACTCTACGATATTTCTCCTAGAAAATTTGAAGAGTTGATCGCTAGCATATTGGAAGATTTAGGCTTTAGCGTTGAATTAACTCAAGCAACACGTGATGGAGGAAGGGATATTATTGCTCATATAAAAAAATGCCGTAACAGATTTTTTAGCGTATGTTGAGTGCAAAAAATATGCTCCTGATAACAAAATTGACGTTGGTATTATAAGACAAGTAACAGGTGTTCATTACTTGGAAAAACCTTCCAAAAGCATTATAGTGACGACAAGCTTCTTTACAAAAGACGCGCAGGATGCGGCAAAGAAAATTGAACAGCAATTAGCATTAAAGGACTACAATGATTTAAAACAATGGCTCGAAAAATACTAAATAATGCTATATGCAAAAATATAATAATCGGAATTGTAAGGCATTTTAGTCAACTCGAAATTTAGGTATTCCCCTATATAAACTCCCATTTTTTCCAAATCTTCAAATACTGGCGATAATTATTGCTTCCAAGCCAAGATTCAACCATTTTGCCAAGCCGATACAGAAAGATTGTGGTAAATATAAATAAATCAGACTTCTTGCTAATATGTCCAAATGATAGTATATTGGTAAATATTTGAATATTAATGTAATGGGTAATTTACTCGGTAACGGAAGGTTTGAATTAGAAGTCGATGGGGTAAAGATTATTGTTACGGAACACACTGTACAAGATCAGCAGGTATACCGCCTGATCTTCGATGATAAACGCTCTCCTTTGGTTATCACAAGAGCTGTCACCTGGCATGGAGATTTGTGGACTAGTTTGCCACAAGGTAGACAGGAAGAAGCGGAAAAATTTGGTAAATTAGTGTCAGAATACTTAAATCGAAAGTAATATGTGCTATTATAACGGGCAAAGAGTATCACGCGCGGAGTTTATTCGGCTGATGGCATTGGAGAAAGCTGTGATGAACTACGATTTTTTAGATCAGGAATTACATGATGGATTTTCCTATGGTAAGATCGCAGTGTTAAGACCAACAGAAGATAAATGCAACTTTGATATCGTCCAGATGGAATGGGGGTTCATCCCGTCCTACGTTAAAAACAGAGAGGAGGTTGCAAAAATGCGTAATGGCTATAAAGATACTCGTGGCCAATGGCACAAACCCTATATTACACTTAATGCAAGAGGAAATGAGTTGCTGCAGATTGACGAATCTACTGGTAAAGAAAAAGTTTATAGGAAAGCTGCTTTAGATAGGAGATGCTTGATCCTCTCAAGTGAATTCTACGAATGGCAGCATATCTATCGTAAAAACAAACGTACAGGAGAAGATCTTAAAACACCGGACAAATATCCATACCATATCGGGCTAAAAAACAAGGAATACTTTTTCATTGCAGCTATATGGCAGAATTGGACCGATAAGGAAACCGGCGAGACCGTCGATACCGTTGCTCTGGTGACAACTGATGCGAACTCATTAATGAAGCAAATTCATAACAGCAAAAATCGGATGCCGACCATGCTGCCGGATGAATTAGCCTGGGAATGGATGATGGAAGATTTATCGGAAGAAAGGATTACGGAATTGGCAACTTATCAGATCAGTGCAAAAGAAATGGAGGCCTATACTGTTGAAAAAGATTTCAAAACCACCGGAACTCCAGGGAAAGCATTTGTATACGCCGAAGTACCTGAGCTTACTTATGAAGTATAGATAAAAACGCCGTGGCACTATGCCACGGCGTTAAGCCAGATACGAATCAATTTCGGAAGCAATTTCCTCTAAAAGTTCCTGTTCTACATCTGGAGGATCTATTGCCTCTAATCCATTTCCTGTGCCGCCGAAAAGAACTTCTTTTCCCTCAACTTCTGTTGTAAAGAATAGGCTGTCCTCTTCAATGTGTGGTTTTATTAAATAGGCCGTACTTCTTACGGTTACTTCAAAATAATCCATAGATTCTTTTTTTGAGTATAACTTTGTTCGATTGTGAATTGTTTTATTCTGTGATGTCAAAAAAAACAACAGCGATCGTGCCAGGTATGGCATCAATTAAAAAGTTCCTGCTCACTTGTATAATAAGTGCTTCTGCCACCAACTTTCATTTGCAAAATCTCGTTCCCCTTTTTATCAGTCTTTGCGTTTTTATTGTGAACCTTCATGAAATCCCTGATCTCGCCGCTTATGATATCGGGATGCTCTTTTAAGATTTGTTTTTCTGCATTTTCAAGTACATCCTTCATCACCTTTGCCAGCTTATGAACTTGCTTTGCAGGTATTTTGTTGGCGACCGAAAGCGGTGAAATTCCCGCAGCATAGAGAATCTCATCTGCATAGGCATTACCGATACCGCCGATAAGATTTTGGTCCATTAGTAATGATTTTATTTTTGCTTTACTCGCCTGTAAAATTTCGAAAAGGTACTTTTCTGTAAGTTTAGACGAAAGCGCATCAATACCTTCTGCGGTTCCCGGGTTTAATTCAATATTGGCCATCTTTTGGAAGTCGGTAATGGAAAGCGTTTGAGCGCCTTTGAATTTAAGCGATACCAATGCGTATTTTGGATTTTTATCCTCCGAATAAACCAATTTTCCGTGTAGCATTAAATGCACCGATAAAACGGAATCTTTGCCAAAATCAAAAAACAGCCGCTTGCCCTCCCTATAAACTTTGGCCAGTTTTTTATCGACCAATGATTGCAGTTCCTTTTCGCTCACTTTTATTTTTTGTTTGTTATGGAGAACGATGCTTTCAAGGGCTTTGTCTTTAAGCATTTTTGTAAGGTTTTTGCTGAAAACCTGTAGGTCTGGTAACTCTGGCATAGGGTTTCGTTTAAAATATGGTCATAATGTAGGTCGTAAAATCACTCCTTATATTGCTGCCTCCCTTTATTGTTTTCCGCTTCTTTTTTGAAATGCTCTCTTGCTCTTTTCAGACCGGTCGCAATAGCAATCCCTTCTTCCATACCTTCCTCCAGCAATGCGTTTGCAATTTCTGTCGCCTTTTCCCGGATTTTCAAAGGCTGATTTTTATAGGAAGGTGGATAATCTCCATTGTACCAAGGCATAGTTCCTCCTTTTCTAAGGGGAACAACTTTCAATAAAGATTGGTTTAAATATAGTAGTTGGATAGTGTACTAGTGCCGTAAGCATGAAATCGTAAATTGTACCTACAAATTTCCAATGTCCTACAAATTTTCTCATTATTGATTGACCTTAAACCGACACTGTATTATTCGCTCAAAAAATCATTCCACTGTTTAAAAATTTTTTGAAAAAGTATAATTTGCAGTTCTGCCTTCGTGGTAAGGCCTAACTTTGGTAATAATAAGTTTGGAATTCCTGTCAGCCGAACAATAAGTTCTCACGAAATCTTGACATTCTTCAGAAACGATTTTCTTTTTATTTTCTTTTATTGACGATTCGATCAATTTCTTAGCTGCTGAAAAAGTTAGGTCGCCTATTTCTTTTGTTGTTTCAAAGAAACATCTACTATTGTCTGGTTTCGATGATGGTAAGTTTTGTTTGTACTGATAACTTATTTTGCCCTCTTTGCTTCTCTTCATTTTCCTATTAAAATGAAAACGTTTAAGCCCAGCGCGATCCTTTATATAAACTGTTTGAATATCTATAATTTCATTACCTACTACACTGTCTTTGTATTCATAAAACCATTCAAAACTGTCATCATATGTATTAGTCGCTCGGTAATCTTTCATCCCATAATATCGGGGCCTTTCCAAGCTATCGTATAGGGTTCTGTAAATCATACTTAATTTTCTACCATCAAAGTGTTTGGATACACTATCTTTTCCTTTATCACCGAAATATTGAATGTTCGTATATTGGTTATTGCTGTACTTTGATCTGGATACACTTTTTACAATCGTTGCTTTAGGGTTCTTAAAGACAACCGTACTATCTTTAAAATATACTATTAGGCTATCCCCGTATCCATAGGTAAACGAATACCACTTTGTAATACTTCCTGTAGGAATAGCTTTTCCTTCGACAATAAAACTTTTTTGTCCGTATACGTCAACCGTTAAAAACAAAAGAAATACAAAAAGGTAGCGCTCCATCGTTAACAGTTTTATGGGATTAAAAATAATGTAAATGAAAGTGCAGGAATTCCAAGTGAAGATGTACTAATTTATTCTCGATCTATGGTCTTTATCTATGTTATTGTTTTCCCAGGCTAAATACCCACTAAAAAATATCCAAGCTGCATTCATAACTTCCGTAGGATTAAGTCCAAGAATTCCACAATTGTCTTGCGTAAATATGCCGACCCAATGCTCTTCTTCTTGGTCATTCCTGGCGTGTATAAAAAGATTACTCTTCTTGTCCAGATCAAAATCCTCAAAATCATCAATAAGTAAAAACTCTATAAGGGATAGCGCATTTACCGCGTAAACCCAGGTACGTTGATCATGAAACGATCCATCTTTTACAGGGATTTCGCAAAGTAAAAAATCTGGCTTGGTATAGTCTTGGATTCCCACGTTTCTCGATAATTTAGATAGTCAAATTTAGGAAACTTAAGTAGCTTACAAACCAAGATCTACTCATATTTTCCCTTTCAAATATTTCACGTCGTTTCGAATCTCGTTGATCAGCGTCTGAACTTGTTTAATATCGCTGGTCGCCTCCGGCATCTTCTTGCTCTGGTAGCTGTGGAACTGCCATATTTCCAATACATCGGGAATCTCCACTGTGTACGGCTTGAATTCCGGGTTAAGGGATTCCAGCAAGAACAGGTGCTCTTCCATTGTTACAAATTTAAAAACGAAGTCCTGGGCATCATTTAAAATCAAAATACAGGGCGTTTGGGGCTTAATTTCGCGCCAATCTTCCACATACCTACAAATTACCTCACAGCCGGAGGGAAGCGGCAGCATGGAGTCCCCAGTTATCGGAAACATACGAAACGTCCCGCCGGGTAGATTCGGTAAAGTAAATTTGGGTAAAGCCGCGATAAATTCCGGATCGGCATGACCGGCTAAATATCCGGCCTTTGCTTTGATTGGAACATATTCGAGGTTTTCTTTATTTTCCGCATTTACAGTTACCGCCAAAAGTCTCAATTTCTTTCCTGAGACATATTCAAAACCGCCAGTCTCCCGCTCCCGTAATTCAAAATCACTCCATTGGGTAAGGTCAGATTTGACCAGGTCATCTAAAGAAAATTTGAAAAAGGCAGCAATTTTTAAAAGATCTGCCAATGGTGGATTCCCCGTTTTACCGTTTTCCATCGCTGTATACTTGGCGCGGGTGAATCCCAACAGTTCCGCCTGCTGCGCCTGGCTGTATTTCCGGCGTGTCCGTAGCAATTTTAAATTACTGTGGAAAAAAACTTTTGCGTCTTTCATTTTGTAATGTTATTATTAGTGACATTCATTTTGTTACTAATAATGACAAATGTAGTAAATTTTTGTGGAGATGGAAAGGCAAATAATACATTGCGACCTGGATACCTTTTTCGTATCGGTCGAGCGACTTTTAAATAGCGATCTTATCGGTAAACCGGTTTTAATTGGCGGCAGCTCTGACCGCGGTGTTGTTGCTTCCTGTAGTTACGAAGCCAGAACTTATGGTATCCATTCTGCTATGCCGATGCGGCTGGCACGGCAATTATGTCCGGAGGCAATTTTGGTGAGGGGCGACCATGATCTTTACTCGAAGTACTCAAATATCGTCACAGAGATCATTGAACAGCGGGTTCCGCTAGTCGAGAAAGCTAGTATTGACGAGCATTATATTGACATGTCCGGTATGGATAAATTTTTTGGTACCTGGAAAATGACCCAGGAACTAAGACAGCTTATCATTAAAGAAACCGGGCTACCTATTTCATTTGGTTTATCGGCGAATAAAACCGTAAGTAAAATAGCAACTGGCGAAGCAAAGCCCTGCGGAGCAAAAAAAGTTGACCGGGGCACTGAAAAGCCTTTTCTCGCCCCATTGTCGATCAGGAAAATACCAGGTATCGGTGAAAAGACGTATCCGACTTTAAGAAATATGGGTATTTCAAAAATTATCACCCTGCAGCAAATGGATGTATTTGCAATGAAACGCGTCATGGGTGACAATGGCGTATCTATTTGGAAAAAAGCAAATGGGCAGGATGATAGCCCGGTTGTACCCTTCCATGAGCAGAAAAGTATGAGTAAGGAAACAACTTTTCAGGCGGATACCATTGATATGACTGTGCTGCGTAAAACAATGCTTTCTATGGTCGATGAACTGGCCTTCGACCTACGAAAAGAAAATAAGCTGACTTCCTGCATAACAGTAAAGATCCGTTACAGCAACTTCGATACGCATACACAGCAAATGAAAATACCGTTTACGGCATCCGAGCGGGTGATCTCTGAAAAGGTAATAAGTATCTTCCACAAACTGTACAGCCGGCGGATGTTGATCCGCCTTATCGGTGTTAAGTTTAGCAATTTAATCCAAGGAAGCTATCAAGCAGATCTTTTTGACGATACGTTGGAGGACCTTAACTTGTCGCGCGCAATGGATCACATAAGAATACGTTTTGGTTCAAATTCAATAATCAGAGGTTTTGCATTACCAGAGAAGGGATAGAAAGGAGGGAAGGAAATGGTATTGAATCTACATAGTAATTTTAGTTTAAGGTATGGTACCTTAAGCCTGGATCAGATCATCGAAGGGATGCTTTTATGTGGTTATGATACCGCAGTGCTCACCGATATAAACAACTCGTCCGCCACGTTAGATTTTGTGAAAAAGTGCAAGGCTGCAGGGCTCAATGGTCTAGCAGGAATGGAATTTCGTAATGGAGATCAGCTGCTGTATATCGGTATTGCAAAGAATGCCAGAGGTTTTCAGGAACTCAATGAATTAATGACAAAAGCTAATCGGGATGATACAAAACTTCCGCTGGCAGCACCTGAATTCAATAATGTGTTTGTAATATACCCTTATGGCGCAATTGATGTCAAAGGTTTACGGGATAATGAGTACATTGGCATACGGCCCGCTGAGCTCAACAAGATAGCTTTGGAGCCCGCGTCCCATCAGGAAAAGTACGTTATTTTGCAAACGGTATCGTTCCGAAAAAACGATTACAAACTGCATACCCAACTGCGCGCTATCTCGCATAATCTTCTTATCTCACAATTAGAACCTCACCAGGTTGGCAGACAGGATGAGGTCTTTTTGACCAAAGTGCAACTGCTCAATGCTTACAAGCAATTTCCCCGGTTGATCAGTAACACGAATAAGCTTTTAGGCCAATGTTCTTTTGATTTTGATTTTAAAAAGATAAAGAACAAAGAGACTTTTACAGGGAACCGGTATGACGATAAACAGTTGCTTCAAAAATATGCGATGGACGGTCTGAGAAGAAGGTACGCCCCTGAAGATAAAGTAGCACGGGAGCGGGTTTTAAAAGAACTGGATATTATCGACAATTTGAATTTTTCCAGCTATTTCCTGATCACAGATGATATTTGCAGATATGCAAGGAGCAGGGATTTCCATTATGTTGGCCGCGGAAGCGGTGCTAATAGTATTGTGGCTTATTGTTTGGGTATTACAGATGTTTGTCCTATCGAACTCAACCTTTACTTCGAAAGGTTTCTTAACCCTAAACGCCAAAGCCCGCCGGATTTCGACGTTGACTTTTCATGGAATGAACGCGATGAAATGTATGACTATATTTTTCGCCGTTACCAGCGCGGCCATACTGCATTGATGGGGGCAATGAGTACGTTTCGTGATCGCTCGATCATCAGGGAACTTGGAAAGGTATATGGTTTGCCAAAAGGGGAAATCGATCGTATGGTCAATGAGCCGGAAAATATGCTCAACAAGAATGAGGTCACCAACATGATTCTTTCCGTATACAACCAACTGGTAGATTTTCCGAATCAGCGGACCATCCATGCCTCGGGGGTCTTAATCTCTGAACAGCCACTTACCTGTTATTCTGCGCTCGATTACCCTCCAAAGGGCCTTCCGACCATGCAGTTTGATATGTATGTGGCGGAAGATATCGGATTTGAAAAATTTGATATCCTGAGCCAGCGTGGCATTGGTCATATTAAAGACTGCAGGGAGATCATTAAGATCAACCGGGGCGAAGTAGTGGATACTTCTAATCCGAGACGGTTCTTTAACGACCCGAAAATTGCCGATCAGCTGCGGTCAGCTAATACAATAGGATGTTTTTATATCGAGTCGCCTGCAATGCGGCAATTGATAAGTAAACTGGATTGTGATAATTATCTTACACTGGTAGCGGCAAGTTCGATTATACGGCCAGGGGTCGCCAGCAGCGGTATGATGAAAACCTATATCGAGCGTCATAAGAACCCGGATAAGGTACAGTATCTCCATCCTGCATTCAAGCAGGAGCTGGAGGATACCTATGGCGTCATGGTTTACCAGGAAGATGTAATGAAGATTGGGCACAGGTTTGGTGGGCTGGATTTGGCGGATGCCGATGTTTTGCGTAGGATGATGAGTGGCAAATACCGGAACAAAAATCACATGGCAGAAATAGAGGATAAATTTTTCTCCCATTGTAAGAGTAAAGGCTATCCTGAAGAAATATCCCGGGAGGTTTGGCGCCAGATGGAATCCTTTGCCGGTTATTCTTTCAATAAAGCACATTCCGCATCTTTTGCAGTTGAAAGCTATCAAAGCCTATTTCTGAAAACTTATTACCCGATAGAGTTTATGGTAGCAGTACTCAATAACTACGGGGGATTTTATAACAGGGCTGTTTATGTGAATGAAGCGAAGCGTGCTGGGGGGACAATTAATTTACCTTGCGTAAATCAGAGCGTATTCCTTACCTCGATACAAGGTAAAGACGTGTATTTGGGCTTTGACTGCATTCTGAACCTGGAAGGAAAAATAAGTGAAAGGATTGTGGAAGAAAGGATCGTAAATGGCACGTATGGTAGTCTTGAAAATTTCGTACTCCGTACTGGTGTACAACTCGAACAACTGATTATCCTGATCCGTTGCGGTGCCCTCCGGTTTACCGGTGTGCGAAAAAAAGAATTGCTTTGGGAAGCACATCTCATGCTCTCGGAAAAACGAAAAGATACTGGCAGTGCCATGTTGTTCGAAAGTATGATGACAAAGCCCGTATTGCCGACACTAGACCACCATATCCTAGAAGATCTTTATGATGAAATTCAACTCTTAGGATTTTGCGTATCAGGAAGTCTGTTCGATATTGCAAAATCGGATTATAGAGGGAGTACTGACGCCAAATCACTGAAAAATATGGAAGGGCAAATCGTCCGTATTGTTGGTGAACTTGTAACCTACAAAACCGTCCCGACCAAAAACGGCACGCTCATGAAATTTGGCACTTTGCTCGATGTTAGGGGTGATTTTTTCGATACCGTCCATTTCGCTCCTTCATTGAAAAAATATCCGCTTTACAGTTCTGGTCTGTATTTAATTGAAGGCAAGGTGGTACTTGATTTTGGTTGTCCTGCAATTGAGGTTTATAAATGTGGGCGAATGCCTATGAAGCTGGACCCAAGAAGTGTATAAAAAACAAATATTTTTATTTGTTTCAAAAACTGAATTGTGCTTAAACTTTTTTTGTATGTGACAAAATTTTATATTTTTGGTAATAGTTTAAAGTATCTAATTCTTAACCTAGGATTTAAAAAATCAAATTATCAAAGAATTATGGAATCATTAAAGGATTTGATTTCTATTTTATCCGCTTCGCTAGCGCCTATAGTTGCGATTTTCGGGATATTATATACGAAAAAGAATTTTGATTTATCCAGGCGGAAAAGAAAAGATGAGCTCTTCGATAGGCGATATAAATTTTTGAAAGATTTTGAAAAACTATGGAAGAGTACAGGCTCTGAAAGTAAGGGAGCGACAAGAATGAGTCTTGAGTGGGATGAAATTGAACCCTTTGCTCAGGAAGCTTATTTTTTATTTGGGAAGGATATTGCAGATCATATTCGCAGCTATCAAGGTAAAAGCTTTGATCAAAACCTCCCTTGGGTACCTGACTCTGAGTTAGCTAAACCCTTTCATAAATATCTCTGTTTTGAGAATTAATAAAATGTAATTATTGCTTAAATAAAGTTTCAACAAATGGAAATCCTTTATACTTGGATAGAAAAATATAAAAATATAATTGAACAGGGTTTTAATTTTTCATCACGATATTTCTTCAACACAGTCGATATTAGTGAAAACAAATATGATCAAAAAATTAGTATCACAGTGACTGAAAATGAAAATTATGTAGAAGACTTTTTCGAGTTGCCACAGATTCAAAATGTGACTGCAGTAATAGGCCAAAATGGTACTGGAAAATCGAATATCTTAGATTTTATAAAAAAGTCTTTTCCTAATGGTTACAATAGTCTGACTGCTCCAGCAATTGTTATATTAAAGTTTAGTGGACAAAATTCCACCAGAAATATAGTTTGCCATCCGAACAATTTAAAAGTTGAGTTAACAGGCAAAACTGAAAATTTTGACATCATTGAATATGATCGCGATTCATTGGATATTGCTGAATCTCTACCCCATGGTTTCAATTTTTATGAAAACTCCTATCTGTATTATTCAAATATTTTTGATATAAAAACCGAGGAACCACCAATGAGCGGGCTAATTGATTTGTCTACAAATAACTTGATTCGAGAAGAAAAAGATAATGAAACATTGACCTATTTAAAAACCTTGCCTAAAACAGGAACCGGAGATATTTCTAGCGAAAACTTTAAAATGAAAGCAGATAGCTATGACTTGTTTAAAAGCAATGAAATTCGTAGGAATTTAGATTTTGTGATATCAGAGGATAGCAATTTGATAAATTTTCCGCTTCCATCCAAGTTGTTCATAACTATTTTATTGTCGGATATACGGTATTTAAAATTGGAAACTGATGAGATTTTAAATAAATTATTTAAGGACTATTTTATTCAAAAATTGGAAGCAGAACGGGGAAATCCAGAGCAGTATTTTTTGAACGAAATGTATTTGGCTGCATTTTTAAACTTTATAGTCAAGGATAGAGCATTTACAAGTCCAGGACCATTAATTGATAATGTAGGAGCTCCAGATTTCGACATACCATTAATGCGCTTTGTTAAAGACTTTTTCAAATCTATTGGCTCCGCGAAATTCCACTCAGATGTTTATGGTGATGTTGATATCAATTTCTTAAAGAAGTATTCTGAGGACATTTTATCCTTCCTTAATATGGTTGAAGACCTTATAGAAATACGTTCATTAGAAATTATAAGGGAGTCTTTTGATAGCCATCGCTATGTTGGTATCATGCCAATTTTATGGGATAATAAAGAGATTGGAAACCGAGTAAATATCATAGAGAACTTTCTTTCACAGTATACACAGGTTAAGGGATTTACTGATTTTATAGAACCAAGTTGGCGGAACCTTAGTTCAGGAGAGCAGTCATTTCTAAACTTGCTGTCCAGGTTCCATTTTGCTAAGTCAAAAGTTGCTGATTCAAAAAATCTTGTTATTCTAATAGATGAGGGTGATGTATACTTTCATCCTCAATGGCAAAAGCAATATTTTAATCTGGTTTTAAATTATCTGTCCAGACTTTACGCAGATAAAAAAATACAATTGATTTTCACGACAAACACACCTTTTCTATCTTCTGACCTACCGAAAGACAATTTAATATTTATTGAAAAAACAAGCACTTCCGGGATTAGGGTCTTATCACCTTTGAATAATAAGGAAGAGACATTTGCCGGCAATATTCATACACTGTATGCTGACGCTTTTTATATGAATGGTGCAGTAATCGGAGAATTTGCCAGCAAAAAAATAAACGATATAATTAACTATATCAAAACGGGAGAGGTTGCTATATCAAAGCATAAAAACTATAAAAAGACTCTAAATCTAATTGGCGAAAAGGTTTTAAAATTTAAACTAGAAGACATGTGGATAAAAGCATTTAATGGCTACGATGAAATTCAAATTCTCCAGCAGCGAATTAAAGACATTGAGGACCAAATGGAAAAATAATATTCAAAAATGATTAAAATAGGGAAAACGATACCTGAACTTGATGCTCTCGCACTGAATTTTTCACAAATGCTGGAAAAGGAATTTTCTATTACGAATAATCTTCAACAAAAAATTGATTCCCTGCCAGCAGGAACGCACGAACGACAATTTTATACAGACCTTCAGTCTCAAATGCCAGAACTTTTAACCGGGCAACCTAGTAAACTTAGGGATATAATTAAAATGGTTAACAAGAGTTTTGAAGTTATTGTATATAGTCGATGGAAGGCGCAAGAAAATGATAAAAACTCTTTGGAAATAAAAAGTATAAAGAAGAGGTTTTCCGATGAGATTAAAAAGATTTTTAACTATAGTGGATTTTCTAGCAATAAGGATTTAGCATATAAACACTGCGAAGACTTAGGAGTAACAGTTTGTCTTTACTGTAACATGAATTATACACTAGCGGTGAGCGGCGATGATGGTGGCGTCGCCCGCCCGGATTTTGACCATTTTTTTAGTCAATCTGATTATCCTTATCTGGCGGTTTCATTTTATAATCTTGTTCCAAGTTGCCTTACTTGTAACAGTAGATATAAACATATTAAAGAGTTCACCATAGAGGATAACATACACCCATTTATAGAAGGGTCAGATAAATTAAGGGTTTTTCGTATTGGTGTAGATTCGATCGAATTTCTTGAAGGTAAAAAAGATTTTCAAATTACAATAGAGTCGACTGATAATAGACATCCTGACGACAGACGTATAAAAAATAATCACGACATATTTCATATATTAGAAAATGCCCAATTCCACAAAGCTATCGTTGGTGAGTTAATAAAAAAAGCATACATGTACTCGGACCTTAAAATGGGTGAATTATTAAATTCATATAAAATCGGTAATGAGAAGCTCTTTAAAGACCCTGATGAAATTAAAGAAATAATATTTGGGAACTACATTTCAGATGAAAAACTTCACTTACGACCACTGTCTAAATTAACTAGGGATATCTGGGATGAATTAAGAATTACTGCGATGAATAGAAATATAAAAATATAACTCCGCTCTAAAGAATGGATAATAAAGAAAAGTATATTATAGACTACAGTGAGATGGCGCATTTTAAAGGAATTCGAGTTTCATTCGAACATCTGGAAGAAGGCCTGGATTATGCCCAGGAAAATGGAATTAAAGAGGTATGTGTATGGACGGATGGCGATTGGAGCAAACAGGTCATCAGTTTTGACTTCCTGAGAGGCCGTGATTTTATTGAAACTTTTCACTGGCTTGTTCCTATGTCCAAAAAGTCAAACATCGACGGACTGAAATACCTATATGGGCTTAAAAACCTCCGCTGGAGTGCTGCGGGCGATTTTAAACTTGACCTTTCCATTTTCCCAATGTTGGAACAACTAAATATAAGTTATGGTCCGAAAATAAATGGATGGGGACAAGTTAAGTTAAAGCGGCTACAAATTGCGGCTTTAAAAACAGAAGATCTATCCTTGTTAGAACAGGCCCATAACCTGGAATACCTGCGTATAATCGGTAGTTCTATAGTTACCATATCAGGTATTGAAAGGTGTCAAAAGCTAAAGACCCTATTCCTGCAAAAGTGTACGCAGCTGAGAGGTATTAAAACAACGATTTCTGAATTACATGAATTGGAGCAGCTAAATCTTGAAGGTTGTAAAAACCTCGACGTCGAAAAGGAATTAGCTGGGATTACGGTCAAACATATTTCTATAATTTAAAGACGATAAATCCTGCTTACTTCTATTTTACAGAACTTTTCTGAGGTTTATTACTTTGCGTAGCGAGCTTTTTGCGCGCGGTTTCCAATCTTTTCCGCCAAGCTAAAACCTGCGGTTCTTCATGTACCGGTAGACCCTTTTCATTAATAAGTCCCATACTTTTTGCAAGCTTCAAACTAATGTCGGCAGAGCCACTATGATCTTTTTCCCATCGCTGCCGTTCGTCAGCGATTTCCTGTTCATAAGATTGGAGTGCTTGCCCGATGAGATCAATTTCTTTTTTATATTCTTTCTGTCTCCTAAATAATATCATTAGCCGATTATAGGCCGCCGAATAAGTGGGCGCTCGTTTTATGGCCGCGCTATATGATTTTACGGCCTCTTTGGCCTTGCCTTCCTTTTCTAAAGAAAGCCCTTGCTCGACCAACTCTTTTAATGATAATTTTGATGCCATCCTTGGTAATAAATTAATCTTTCAGGGTGATCCAGGTTGGAGCATGATCACTGGATTTTTCCCATCCTCTAACATGTTTATCTACTCCACCTGTTGCCAAGCGCTTTGCTATGACCGGGCTAAGTAGAATATGATCCAGGCGAAGGCCTGCATTCCGATCATAAGCATGACGCAGATAATCCCAAAAAGTATACACGGGCTCCGAAGGGAATAACGTGCGTATTGAGTCTATCCAACCTTGCTTTAAAAGGAGTTTGAAGGCTTTTGTTACCTCAATACGGAAAAGTGCGTTGTCGATATATTTCTGCGGTTTATAGGTGTCCAGCTCTGTGGGCATGATGTTAAAATCCCCGATTAGAATAACAGGAACCTCCATTTTTATAAGTTTCCTGGCTCTTCTATGCAGTCTTTTTAACCATGCCAATTTGTAATCGAATTTAGGGCCAGGGTATGGATTACCGTTAGGAAGGTATAAGCAGCAAATTACTGTTTGCTTTACAATTACTTCGAGGTACCTGCTGTGTGTATCTTTATCATCGCCTGGCAACCGATTGGTGATTTCTGTAATTTCGTGCTTGGAAAGGACAGCCACCCCGTTCCAGCTCTTTTGCCCAACCCAGACTCCGTGGTATCCTGCATCACTTATTGCTTTGAATGGAAATTTTGCCTGCGGGGCTTTTAATTCCTGAAGACATACAATATCTGGCTTCGCTTCCTTCAGCCAGCGGATAAGTACCGGCAATCGTCCGTTAATTCCATTGATGTTGTAGGTTGCAATCTTCATGCTGAGCGGTTAAAATTCGATATTATTTTAGACGGCCATCGCGATGCTGTTCCGTATCGAGAATAAGCAATAGTTTTGCAATTGCCGGCTGGCGCCATTGCTCAGGCATATCACCTAATATAAATTCGAGATCTTCGTCGATAAAGAATTCAAAATCCCCCGAAGTTATACGGGCAAACTGACCGACCTCGTTATTATCTCCAATCTCGAAATTAAATATCCATTGGTCCCCTGTATCTAAAGTTACAGGAACATCGTCGTACCTAGCAATCGTTGCCATAGCCAAGAGTTTTTTAATCCTTCTTTTTCAGATATTTTTTTATCTTTTCCCGATCGTTTCCGACTGCAGCAATAGCTGCTTCTACATCCTGGCGGCTTACTCCAAGTTCTCTTACGAGATAGTCGATTTCATACGGTTCTCCACCGGCCACCTTATTTCTATCCCTTGCATCTTTTTTGTTTTTATTGTCTGTCATGTTCATGTGTTTTTAAAGGGAACAACCTTGGTAAAGAATAGTTGAGCGTTTTTTATATTCATTAACATTTTGACTCACCATATATTTTTTTGTTCGGGAGAGGTAGATTGCTGAATTGGGGGATATGGTGGGCGCTTCAGAGAGAACCAAACTCTACCGGCAGATGTTTATCAGGAAAACTGAGTTATGAATAAGATGCCGGAACATATTAAACCAATGCTGTGCACGCTTACAAAAGAGCCGATGGATAGCGATGAATATTTGTACGAAATTAAATGGGATGGATACAGGATTGTCTCTTTCGTAAAAAACGGAAAAGTACATATGGATTCTCGCAGCGGCCTAAACTACACCACAAAGTATCCATTGATTGAAGAGGCACTAAAAGGTCTCGGACATGATGCTATTATTGATGGAGAAGTTGTTGTTTTTAATGATGAAGGTAAGCCGGACTTTGATTCCCTTCAACTCTATAATGGCAGTGAGATGCCGATATCATACGCCGTTTTTGATCTGCTGTGGCTGGACGGAAATGACCTTCGCGAGTTTCCTTTAGTTGACAGAAAAGAACTGCTTAAGAAACTCGTTTCTAAAGACAAAATATTCCGCTTCAGTGAAAGCTTTGATAATGGTCCAGCCCTGTACGAGAAAATGCTTGAATTAAATCTTGAAGGCATTGTCGCCAAGAAAAAAGACAGCGAATACAATGATGGTGAAAGAGGATACAATTGGTTGAAAACGCCGACGAAAAAACGCCAGGAGTTTGTTATTGGAGGCTGGGCAGAATCCGATAAAGCCAGGTCCTTTAAAAGCTTACTGTTCGGCGCCTATGAAAACGGAAAACTCGTATGGATCGGTCGCAGCGGCGGAGGTTATAAGCAAAGTGAAATGCCGGGCATATTAAAAAAACTTCAGGCCATCGAAACAGAAGATTCTCCTTTTGCTAACAAAGTACTTGATACTAAAGGAGCCAAAATTCATTGGGTAAAACCACAGTTGGTTGCCAACTTCGAGTTTGCGACCTGGACGAAAACCGGCAGAATACGTAAGCCTGCGACGTTCCTTGGCTTTCGTCAGGATAAAAAGCCAAAACAGGTGGTAAGAGAGGTGCCAAAATAAACTGCGGCAATTAAATATCTTTTACGCCAACTCTAACTCTAAAAGTTTAGTAACTAAACCCTGATCGTTTTCGAGGAAAACAACTACATAATCAAAGGCATTCGCTTGGAGCCACCTTAAATCGCGAAATTCACCGTGAATGGTTTCAATCCTGCCATTTTCATTAAAAACAAATTCATCTTCGAAATCGACGCTGGAATTGCAGCAAAAGTATATGCGGAAATAGTCAGCACCGTGGTTATCGATATATTCCGAAAAGATTGGCTCCGAGTATTCCTTCTGCTCTACCATTAGGCTTTCGTATCCGTGTTTACGCTCATCAAAGATTACAATGTCTTTGCCACCTTTTTCTTCCGCATATATCACCAAAGGTATATTTCCTACAGGCCCAAGGACACCATCCTCATATCTCATCCCGCTAAACCGTATTTTAAATTGATCATTACCACATGCAGGATCAATAATTTTTAATTTTATTTTCAATGCTTGCAGCCATTGTCTACTGATTTCAATCGGAAATTCGTTCGAAGAAATTTCTTTCGAAAACGGTGAGAGATGTTCTGGAGCGATGTGGCGCATATCTTTTAAGACAGTTAATTGTTATTAAGTTACCAATTATTTTGCAGTAGGAGAAATCCTCGCCATGCGCTATAAGCAAGGCAGGTCAATGTTATCCTGTTCTAAGAGAAAGTTTACTGGAGAGAAGGATACTCAGTGAAAGATACTGGACGTTATATTGGTGCTTTCGGCTTTAAGGACCCTTGAACCACCTAATCATTGCTCTTTACTCATGTCAATTTCGTACCCTATAATTGAGGGATTCGTTAATCAGTGGCCCTGAAATTAAGTCAGGACCGCTGAATTCTTACAACGTTTTGATGCTATAATGTTCTTTTTGTGATAGCGTTTAGGTTATTAATACCATCCCGTTCCATATCCGCAAACGTAACTCATATCGATAGTGGATTCAAGCCGTTCATAATAAGAACTATCAACAAATGCGTAGTAAAAGAAAGAAGTAGCGTCTGCCGCAATACCGACGATAACACCCGCTAGTTTCCTAAGCAATCCCCAGGTTTCCGCCTGTGGGGTATTGTTATAAAATTCCATCCAGAATAACCCTGAATAGCGAAATATAGATGCGGTTGACAAAAGAATTTCTTTCTCCTTTTCTGGCAATTTTTCAAGATATATCTTTTTTTCAAGCGTTACGAACGCTTCTTTGTAAGGACTGTAATCTTCTAATGTTTTAATGCGCTCTAAAATTGCTGACATTTCTTTAAGAAATTCTTTGGAACGGTTAGAAATTCTCTGGGAAAACAATACATCCTTAAAGTCTTTCTTAATTGCCATTTCCAATTTCAATGATTGTTCCGGCTTGGCATGTATGTTATAGTGTTCCTTGAAAAATTTAGCCAGGAAGACACTTCTACCGTATCTCGTAGTATCTCTGGTTGTCTCCACATAGGTTATTAATGCTTCAAGTCCAAGATTGTGGATTTTGCCCACTTCATCGAAAGGATTTTCAGGATTCGCTGCCTGTGCAAAATCCTTTCGCGGTTTTACTTCTGATTTATTTACAGATGGAAGGGGGTCGGTCTGTTTTCCTTTCTGACAAGCAGCTGTACATAGGAGTAGAGCCGCCACAAAATACCATGTTTTCATATTTTCCTTGTTTATACCGGGCTGTAGTGCCTGGTATTACAAAGATGAAAACCGGTAGTGAATTAAAGTGATGCTTTATATATAGCTACTATTTTTTATAAATATAACTGAGATAATGGGCAAGGTAATTGCCCGTGTAATATTGGAGCCAGCAAGCTCCAGAGATGCTAATTATATAATCGAACGACTGGTTCAGATTGCCAATACTGCTTACTGTTTACGTCCATGATGGTAAGTTTGCCTATGTGACCAGCGCCGGTGTCCAAATTTGTAATATTTAGTGCTGTCATTGGCTTATCTGTTTCCCAATTTGTGGTCGATGTATGACCAATAAAAATCTCTTTAAACGGAGTTGGCACTTGAAAATCTTTTACTGTTCCACCGGCATTTTCATGGATTAATGCATCTGTCCATAGATCCCGGTCCCAGTAGTATTTACTAAAAGCCTGCTGATCGAAAGCAATCTCGCGGTTAAATCCTCCATGGACAAAACAGCGCTGCCGCTTATCAATAAAATATAGCCTTTGATTCTGGAAAAACTGCCGGTGAGCGGCAGGGATGTCAGAGCTGTTCAATGATGTTTTATAACCGCTGCCGGATGGAATGCATATCACCTTTTTACCGGCGTGCTCTAAGTAGGATTCTATCGTTGCTTTACCTCCATAATTCCAATAGCCGGGGTGGAAATCCGTTTGTAAAAAATCATAAAACCAGGCATCATGATTACCACGGATAGCTATGAGGTTTTTAATTTTCAATAATTCTTCGACGCACTCATAACTCTGCCCGTATCCATCCACAACATCGCCGAGCTGGATTAATGTATCCATTTCGTAATCGAATCCCGAGCGCTCCAAACATTGCATCAGCGCCTTATATGCTCCGTGTATATCGCCCATTACAAACACCCGTTCTCTTGCCATAATCAATAGTCTCCTTATATACCTGTATATTCGAACTGGGCACTAAATACTTCCCCCTCATAATTACCATCCTTATTGGGAAACACAATCCGCAAAAGCTTACGGTTACATTCCATAGCTTCGATAAATTCGACCGTCAAGTTGTTACCAATTATTTTTTCATATTGTCGATTAGGCTCGAATTGTTCACCGCTTTTAATCCGATCTATAATATAACTCAGTATTTGATGGGCACCTTCCGTGGAAATCGGAAAACAGATCTGCAGATCCGGGTGGCCAAACGATTCAGGCAGGCCATGGGTATGAAAATTGATTTTGTTTGGAAAAACATTGTCATTGGGGATAAAATGAACATACCAGCCATGTCTGTCCATCATATCCTTGCTCCAGGCGTCAAGTTTTCTCTCGGGATCATCAAAATAAAAAGAGTTCATTATCAGTGGGTTATTTTCTTAATTGAATGTAACCAAAGGTAGGAAACGTGCTGCCGAATACCTCCTAAACGGTCTATTTTCATGGCTAGTTTGTATAATTTTTACTCTTCCATGGCCTTTTTAACACACTAATTGTAATTTTTATACACATAGTATAAAGCACCAAGTATCGATAGATTAAGAGGTTATTAAAAGCGGTAAGGGACAAGATTTTTGAGCTTTGTTATTTCAAAACCTTGAAAGCATTTAATTGCCGTCGGGCTTTACTGTCTGCTGGCGGTCTATTTCATGTTTTAGCTCAGGTAGCAAAAAATAGCAGGCAGTGAAAAGAGTCCAATAACTATGAGCAGAAAAGCAATAATTTTTCCAATCCTTTCCAGGAAAGTTTTGCCAACTGCTTTTCCATAGCTTTCAAAATGCTGTAAGCCTCCCGGCCCTCTTCTATAAAACCGTCGGCGGTTTATAGAAATATTAAGTGCTATGCCACCCAGCAACAAAAATGATCCCTATAATCAATATAATAATTTCCATTGCTTATTTATCAGCTATTTACATTATAAAAATAACACTTTATAAATAGAATATCTATAATCAGTTGTTAAAATTAAAAGGTAGCTACTACCAAAGTATCATTTTCCCACTTGCCAGATTTCCACTTTTGCCTTCATAATTGTACCACCCGGCATGCCAGCAAGAAAAGGAGGGAAGATGAAAAAGAAAATAAAACATGGGAGTTTATTCAGCGGAATCGGTGGCTTTGATTTAGCAGCCAAATGGTCCGGGTGGATAAATGTTTTTAACTGCGAGGTCGATCCGTTCTGTCGTAGAACGCTGGCATACCACTTTCCAAGAACAAAAAGTTATGCCGATATCAAACAAACAGATTTCAGCGCCTTTAAAGGAAAAATCAATGTGCTTACAGGCGGATTTCCCTGCCAGCCATTCAGTCTCGCAGGAAAACGGCGTGGCAAAGAGGATGACCGGTACCTGTGGCCGGAGATGCTCCGCGCCATCCGCCAGACCCAACCGGAGTGGGTTGTGGCAGAAAATGTTCTCGGCATTACTTCTTGGAACGGGGGCATGGTACTCGAAGAGGTGTGGACTGATTTGGAAAACCAGGGTTACCAGGTACAACCGTATGTACTTCCGGCTGCAGGTGTCGGCGCCCCACATAGAAGGGAGCGTGTATGGATCGTTGCCTGCCGGAGATACAAAGGCCCTGGATCGCTACCCGATAACATCTGTGGCGCAAAGGATATTGCTGGGTTTATTGCCGACTCCTTTAGCTTCGGACGCATTAATGGGGGCGATATTGGGCAAGGAGGACCGATATTGGATAACAAAATCCGGGATGCCCAGAAAAATGAACCGCAATGGCAAGTCGGGAAGTGTGGGCCTGGCACGACTGGTCAGACTGATAAGCCAAGATGCAATGACAGCAACATCGATAACCAGGTTTGTAACAGGCAAGAGTGTCCTGGAGACCCCTGGGCCATGTTCCCCACTGAACCCCCTGTTTGTTACCCAAATGATGGGCTTTCCTACCCAGTGGATAGTGAGACCCTTTTTGAGGGGATCCCGTATCCACAAAAGCCCATAACATTTTCAAAATGGAGGCAGGAGAGTATCAAGGCAATGGGAAATGCTATTGTGCCAAAGGTGGCACTACAGATCTTTCAAACGATCCAAATGATGTACGATTTAAAATTCTGTTGAGATGAAGAAGTCGGAACATAATCAAACTGTAAACAGTAGAGCAAGGGACGCTGAACAGTGTCTGAATGTATTGGTGGGTATTTCGTCAACCTGGCAACCGGTATTTTCGAAATTGCTGCTTTTACAGTCCTGTTGGCAGTCCAGCCGCTGCGCTCTGAGATGGACGGTGAAAAAGACCAGTAGCGGCAGGATTTACCCGAAACTGCTTGCCTCCAGCAATGCCACCCGAATGCTACCGACTATAGTAGCGATCGATAGCTCAAGGAATGGCGAGCAAGTTCAGGGGCGGATGAAATTTCGAGAAAACTCTTCCAGGTACAGCGCTAATCTTTGCGATCTGGCCAAATCAAACCTTTTGCCGACGCCGACAACCGGATCCAATAGGAATAGTAGAAATGCAATTCAAAAAATCGGAACATCTCACAGCAACCACGGAGTTTCTGTTGGCTTGGCACAAGCTGTAGAGCTTAGCATGGGTATGCTACCTAAGGAATTTAAAAGCTGGAGCCAGGTACCTTATATGTTTAGGCTTCTACCGACGCCTACGACAAGGGACTATAAAGGTGGCAGACATCCGGACACACTTGCATTGGCAGGCAGATCAGCAACCAATTCACTCAATGATGCCATCAATGGTATATCCGGCAAGTGCTGCAAACTCAATCCGCTATTTGTTGCTGAGATGATGGGTTTTCCTATCAGATGGATACTAGCACCATTTCAAAAAATCAATTACAAAACAGGAGCTTATGAAAATTGAATTAAAACGGATCCAATATTATTCCCGTCAAAGCGAGGAAACGAATGCATTTAATGCTGACCTGTATATAGACGGGAAAAAGGTTGGAGAAGCTTCTAATTACGGGCATGGTGATCCTATTTCTTACGGATCCCTTACAGAGGAGGGACGAAAAGCCATTAGAGAAGCTGAACAATATTGCATGAGTTTACCAAGGGAGGAATATACCATTGGTGGTAATACCCACACTTATGAGATGACCCTTGAAAGCTACATTGGCCGTATTATAGATGATTTCGTCAATGAGAAGGAACTACAGAAATTCAGAAACCGGGTTGACAAACTTTGCATGGATGGCATCGTTGTAGGAAAACCAGACAAGAACGTTATTGCAGCTTATAGGTACAAGATCTCCATCCTGCAAATCCTTTGTAAACCGAAGGGTGATGAAACAATAATAGAAGCAATAAAAAAGGAAATACTGCCGCTCCTTAACGATGGCAACATCGTGCTCAATAAAAATATCCCGGAACATATCTTGAAAGCAGCGGGATTGGCGAAAGGTCAATACCTCGATCTTAAAGCGATTAAGATGCAGACTGCAAAAAATCCGAAGCAAAATAAAGGAAGATCGCTATAACCCAAGGAAGGATTGGGAAGTATTCCATTAAGACCAGAACATAATTTTTAGAACATGGAAATTGAAATTAAGAAGGTAAGTTTTAACCCCAGGATCGACACCCATTCGTTTGCGGCAAACCTGGTGATTGATGGCATTAAGGCCGGAAATGTTGTCAGCAATCATTTGGGCACGCAATATTATCCTTTAAATGAAAAAGGGCAGGCCCTCATAGAAAAGGCCGAAAAATACTGCGCAAAACTCCCTGCCAAATCTATTGTGGTCGATGGCAAGCCACAGCAAAGTACACAAAGTCTTCAAACCCTTATAGGTGACCTTTTCTCGGCACATCTGGAAAGACTTGAACATTCCAAGTATTTTAAGAAGGTAGACGTGGTCATGAAACAGAACATTGTAATCGGAGAGCCTCCAAAGTATATCCGAACAGTCAGGACAAAAGCACCCATTGATATCCTTACAAAAACCGAGAACGGCACAGATATGCTGAAGGCAACAATTATCAGGGATGTTCTTCCAACTCTTTCTGACAACGAAAAAGTGGTTAACAGTAACATACCGGTAAGTATTTTAAAAGCCTCAGGATTAAAGGAAGATCAATTTATAAAGCAGAGTGCGGAGTATGTGATGAAGCAGGCCCCTCAAAAGAGAAAAGGCAATGGCATTTAAAAAGATCATTTGTAAACCAGAAATGCTGTAGAGATGGAAGAGAAAGCAGAGCAAATACTAGCATACCTGAAATTAAAAGGGTTTGAGCCAAAAGATTTTTTAAAGGAATACCGTAATGCGGTCACTCAGTTCAGTGTAGGGTTCAGAAAAGATTTTGGTGGAGAAAGGATGGATTATCGTTTGGATTTCGGCTGGGATCATCAGTTTGACAATTACAGGTGGAAGGGATATAGAGCGACTTATAATCCTGGGCAGGACAATGAAAGCAGTCGGGAATTTATCGCTTCCGATTGGGGGATTGCCGATGCCAATCTTGCCTTTCATATCCTTTCAGGTAGGATGGAGCAGCTACAGGTTTTGATACTCAGTAGTGGTATCACTGAGTTTACCAATACCGATGTGTATGGATTTTTAGAAAGTATCTTAAGCCGTAATCCGGATCATTTTGTATGTCGGGCATCCAAAAACGGGAGTGAGGGAATTATTGATTATGAGATCAGGGTCACTTCAGATGGTAAGGAATTTAAGGCCACACAAATAGACGCTACTTTTACCCGATATCCTGACTTTAAACATGGGATTTACAATGGAATTAATACTGCGGAATTGGCAGCCAAAATGGATGCCATCGATTGGGAACGGGATAATTTATACACGTTCGATGAGCAAGGTATGGCCCACCCCACTCCCGAAGCGATGGATATCCTAGATGCTATGGAACTATTGCTATGGGACGAAAACGGTAGAGACCTAGCACTTAATCTCCAGCTTCACCATTGGATAAATACTCCATTCTTTGACGCCCATATTCATGCTGACGCCTGGGAACTTTTCCATAAACTCCCCAAAGTTGCTCATACATTTCCGCTGGATACTGAAGCCAGGAGAATATATAATCTCCTATGCGGCAGGCCAGCCATGCTAGATGGGCCCAAACAGAGCAGGGAATATACTACCTGGCACCAGTTTGTGACACATGAAAATAAAACGGAACTCCAGCCCAAAGATGGTCCTTCGAAAAATGAATTACGGACATTTCTTGCCATGCTTCCCCTGGACGATATGCATAAGGATCATTTACTGTCCAAATTATTGTCGGGCGACAAATGCCTGACTACATTGCATGGACTCCAAAAAACAGAGGTTGAAATTAGCATCGATATGGACACCAGGAGCCTCAAACTTACTGCCACAAATGGCGATACCATTCCTTACAATTTCAGGCTTGAGCAACAATCTCCACCCGCAGCGCAGAAAACGTTTTCCCGAACAGAACCTAAGCTGGCTCACATAAAAAAGAATAAAAAACGCAAAGGACGTGGGATTTAACCAATCTTAAAACAGAGACTATGAACGAACAGGAGATGCAGGAAATTTTGGAAAATCTTGCCAGCAGAGGGTTTGATGATCACCAGCTCAGATTGGATATTGATAGAAATATGTCCTATGGCCTGCCTCGATTCTCAATTTCCATAGAAAAAGAATTTGGAGCGGAGCGGATGTATTATAAGTTAAATTTTCAATGGTTTGAAAGCAGCCTTGGATACGAACTCACTTCCATTCATGCGAATCATCGCATGCCTGTGGATATTGATAAAATAATAGTGAACGGAATAAATTCCAACGACCTTGACCGGGACATGACGGAAGTAAATTGGTCAAAATACTGGGAGAGTAAATCAAATGAGGGAGCTGCCTATGAAGCGTTGGCAATTGTTCCCCATTGTATAGACGGACTTGCCCAACTTCTCTTATCGGAATCCTTACAGGCAAAATTTACAGGCGAATCGTTAATGTACAAGCACTGGCCCTTGGAGGTTTTCAGTAAATTTTCTGAGGAGCCTGAAAGAATGGGACGTTTGTATGAGCATGATTATAGCTTCGACCTGAAGGAATATCCCAATATGACCGCGCAGCTGGCATTCCTGATCATTTCCGAAAGAACCGATTCACTTAAAATGCAATTTAGCGA
Organism: Sphingobacterium sp. DR205; assembly: GCF_011064245.1. Classification (NCBI taxonomy): domain Bacteria; kingdom Pseudomonadati; phylum Bacteroidota; class Sphingobacteriia; order Sphingobacteriales; family Sphingobacteriaceae; genus Sphingobacterium; species Sphingobacterium sp. DR205. The sequence continues at coordinate 2,730,068 of NZ_CP049333.1, forward strand.
TCTTGGCGCTTCCCAAATCGCAGAACCATCTGTCGAAAGCGAAGTCTATAGAAGGCTCAAATTTAAACCTGAAAAAGCAGAGTTAACGTTCTCCTTTTCGAATCAACATCAATATTGCACGCTGCAGGTTCCCGTATTTCTGGATAATGGATGGTACAATCTCGATAGTTACATATTGGGTCTCGTACAATTCCCAGACATAAATCATGGCACATTTAACGGAGTAGATTCAGAACGGTTGGATAAAAAAATGAGCACAATAAACTGGAGGGAGGATAAAGACATCGCCTTTACCGAAAAGAATGCTGAGGTTTGGTTCCCCAGGGATATAGAGCTATTGCAGGAGGAGCTGTTCCGGATGACCTTCTATCAGGAAGGACAAGAAGCGGCCGATTTATTGATGCTCAAGCACTGGCTTTGCGCTCCAATTTTTGAGGATTTTATAAGTGAACGAGCAAAAGAAAGACTTCTAAGCTTACCAATAAAGGAAGCACAGTTTTCCTCAAATATTCAAGTAGACAAAGCCATAGGCTTACTTTCCGGACGCCCGGTATGGAAGCAACTGGCAATAGATCAGGAGCATGGAATCTGGCAGCGTTTGATCTCGCCAGCTGACGGAAGGGAGGCAGAATTGGAAACCTTTGAGGCAATTTCAAAAAAGCAACTGGGCTCTATATATGATATGATTCCTGTTCCCGAATACAGAAAGGAAACAATTCTGCGCCAATTATTGAACGGAGAGGCGGTGGTGATGCCTGCAAATAACGATCAAATTATCCGCCTTGAGCTTACTGAAAATGTTGATGGCATCAGCATTTTTGACAGCAACCGCCGGGAAATCCCTTTTAATTTTCAGCTTGAACCTGACTGGACACCGGACCAAAGTCATGCGGTAGATCAGAGGGAGATCCGGCATCTTTCAGCGACAGATCCCAGAAAGATATCTGTTAAAAGCAGCAACAAAAAGAGTAAAGGAAGGGGCTTATAATTTTTCAGAATTTGATAAATGCCAGAATTGGCGAAAAAACCTTTTTGAATCGGGTTTTAGCAAGATGTAGGTTTGTCGACAAACCCATCTTGCCCCTTTAGCCTGCCGGCATAAAGGAGACCGAAAACCCTCCGGAGTCGGGTTTTCTTATGGAACAGGTTCAGAGCAGTGTAAAAGAAAAAATTGGGAAAAATGGAACAGGGGCAGAGATTTACACATAGGATACATACCCGTATCACCGCTAAAAAATTCGAGGAACTCCAGAGCCTTCAGCTCAGGTCCCAGGGAATAAAATCACTGAGCGAGCTGCTCAGAAATATCCTGGATAACAAAAAGATCGTTGTCCTTTCCAGGGACGCTTCCCTGGACATGGTCATGGAAGAGCTGTCCAAAATTCGGCAGCAGATCCAGGCAATCGGGGTCAATATCAACCAGGTCACCAGGCGGTTCCATAATGCCAGCGGAGCCGAGGCCAAGCTCTTTTCTGCGATGGAAATTACCCGTCTCTATCAGCAGACAGACCTTAAAGTGACCGAACTGCTCGGTATCATTTCCAATCTTTCCAAGCTATGGTTGCCAGGATAGTAAGCGGAAAAAATATCCGTGGCATCCTGAGCTATAATGAGCAGAAAGTCCGTCAGGCGGAGGCCAAAGTGCTGCTGGCCTCAGGTTTTCCTTGTGATGCCGGTGAACTTTCTTTCAAAAATAAGCTGGAGAGATTTGAAAAACTGACGGCGCTCAATGAAAGGACGAAAACCAATGCGCTGCATATAACGCTTAATTTTTCCAGGCAGGATAAGCTCGACGATGAGCTGCTCTGCCGTTTGGCTTCTGACTATATGCAGGCTATCGGCTTTGGCGGACAGCCGTTTCTTGTCTACCGGCATTTCGATGCCGCTCACCCCCATATTCATTTGGCTACAGTCAATATCGATGCGGGGGGAAATAGGATTGAAACGCACAATATCGGTAAGCTACTTTCTGAGCCCGCCCGCAAAAGCCTTGAGATTTCCTATAACCTGGTCAAAGCTGAAGACCAGCAAAAGGAACAGGCGTTTGTTCTAAAGCCTGCAGATCTGCAGCGGGCAGTATATGGAAAGCGGGAGACAAAGGCAGCTATTTCCGCTATTGTCCGGGAGGTGGTTGGCACCTATAAATTCAATTCCCTTCCCGAGCTCAACGCTATACTTGGACAGTTCGGTGTGCTTGCCGATCCGGGACAGGAGGGCTCCTTTATGCACAGCAAGGGCGGCCTTGTCTACAGTTTGGTGGACGAGCATGGCGAGCGCGTGGGTATCCCTATAAAAGCCAGCTCCATCTACTCATCGCCAACAATTAAAAATCTCGAGAAGATATACCTACTTGGCAAGGAGCAGAAGAAACCCTATGTGTTGCGGCTAAAACATTTGCTGGACCGGGAGCTGCGTACAGCTACAAGTCGGGAGGAATTTGAGCAAAGGCTCCACCGCCATGGCATCCGTATCCTGCTCAGGCAAAGCGAAGCTGCCGGGGTTTATGGTATCACTTTTATCGACAATGCAACCCGGATCGTCGTCAACGGTAGCGCTGTTGGCAAAGACTATGGAGCGAAAGCTTTTATGGAAAAGCTATCAGGGCTCGGGGAAACTAAAAATGTAATGGTAGGGCGAGTGGGCCAAAAAGGGCCGCTGAACAAGCCATCACTGAGCCAAAATACAGCAGTGAAGCCGGCATCTTCAACCAGCGGGAGGGAGGCAGCACCACCCCACCCTGGAAGAGAACTTCCGGTTATTCAGCAGTTACTGGATATCGCTTTTTATGATGAGCATGAGCAGGTCGCATTCGATCCGCAAAAAAGAAAGAAGAGAAAGAAAACGCGGCAGCAGTCGCAATCGTGAAGCTGAAATTAAAATTGTGAAGTATGAATACGGGGGAGAATGCGGAAGCATTAAGAAAGATCATTGATTTTATAAGGAAGGTTAGTATACTGATACTGTTCCTTCATTTTTATGTTTATTGTTACAGGGCATTTGAGCTCTGGGGGCTGACCCACAAGACCATTCAGGGAGTACTTCTTCGGATAGGCAATACCGGCCTATTTTCTGATTTCCATGTTTCTAAGCTTGGGGCTTTGCTTTTGCTTATTGTTTCCTTGGTCGGTTCCAAAGGTAAGAAGGATGAGAAGCTCAAGCTGCCAACGGCACTCCGCTATTTTACTATCGGTCTGGTTACCTATTGTATCAGTTATCTGCTGCTCCGGATGCAGGCATCGGTGGAAGTGCTCGCCGGGATCTATATGACCGTCACCGGCATCGGGTACCTGCTGATCCTGCATGGTGGCAGCCTGCTTTCCCGTATCATCCGTAACCGTTTGAATACCGATGTATTCAATAAGCTCCAGGAAACTTTCCCACAGGAAGAGCGGCTGCTGGAAAATGAATTTTCCATAAACCTGCCGGCGCAATACAATCTTAAGGGAAAGATCCGTAGGTCGTGGATCAATATTATTAACCCTTTTCGATCCTTATTGGTAACTGGGACCCCTGGGGCAGGTAAGAGTTATTTCATTATACGTCATGTTATCACCCAACATATCGCTAAAGGCTTCACGCTTTTTATATATGATTTCAAGTTCGACGACCTGTCGATTATTGCATACAATGCCTATCTCAAAAATAAGCATAGGTATAAGGTCGAGCCAAAGTTTTATGTCATCGATTTCGATAACATATACCATCGATGCAACCCCCTTTACCCGGAAAGTATGACCGATATCACGGATGCTACGGAAAGCAGCAGGACGATAATGCTTGGTTTAAATCGCGAATGGATAAAAAAAACCGGGGGTTACCGGGCCATTTTTAATTAAATGGCCCGGTAACCCCTCTAACCTGGAGATTTCTTCGTCGAGTCGCCGATTAATTTCCTTACGGGAATTATCTGGTACCTGCGCAAATACAAAAACGGAAAATACTGTACGCTGCCCCATTGCATAGAGCTGATGCAGATGCCCTATGACCAGCTGTTCCCGGTACTCAGGACCGAACCGGAGATCGAGGTGCTGATCAATCCTTTCGTTACTGCCTACATCAATGGTGCTATGGAGCAGTTGGAAGGCCAGATTGCCTCTGCTAAGATTACGATGGCGAGGCTTGCGTCACCACAACTTTATTACGTACTAACGGGCAATGACTTTACCCTGGACATCAATAATCCGGAAGATCCAAAGATCGTTTGCGTCGGCAACAATCCACAAAAGACACAAGTTTACGGTGCCGTTCTTTCCCTTTATGTGGCCAGGATGCTCAAACTGGTCAACCAGAAGGATAAGCTGAAAAGCTCCCTGTTATTTGACGAATTTCCTACCATATATATCGGTGGCGTTTCAGGTATCGAAGGTACGATAGCGACTGCCCGTGGCAATAAAGTAGCCACCACCTTGGCGGTACAAGATATCTCGCAGTTACGCAAGGACTATGGTAAAGAAAGCGCCGATGTGATTTTTAATATCGTTGGCAACCTGATTTCGGGTCAGGTCCTGGGAGATACTGCAAAGACGTTGTCGGAAAGGTTTGGTAAGATCATGCAGGAGCGGGAAAGCCTTTCCATTAATGCGAGCGATACCTCGATCAGTAAATCCACCCAGTTAGAATCCGCTATACCGGCATCAACAATTTCGTCACTTTCCTCCGGTGAATTTGTGGGAGCGGTAGCTGATAACCCGGAGCAAAAAATCCAGCTTAAGAATTTCCACTGCGAGATTATTAATGACCATACTGCAATCAAAGCAGAGATGGATAGCTATGTTCCTATCCCCAAGCCGAGGACAGTCACGCCTGCAGAGATAGAGCAGAACTATCTGCAAATAAAAGAAGACATAGTAATGCTTATAGAATCAGAAATGGAGCGCATCTATGAAACACCGGAGCTGGCGCACTTACTGATTGTAAGAGAGTGATAATATGAATTTAATGTTGAACTAAAATTCCAAAAAATTATGGGAAGAGAAATTAGAAAAGTTGCTAAGGACTGGAAACATCCGAAGATTAAAGAAGGCTATTACATACTAAGAGACTTTAATCAATGCTATTATGAAAAAGATTGAATTTATCGATGCGCAGCAGATGAAGCAAATGCATCCGGATACATTTGAAGTTCCCGACCAAAATGACCTAAGGGAATTAAAGGTAGGTGATACCGTAAAGGTCTGCGCCTTTAAGGAACGCTTTTGGGCAGAAATTACCGCTATTGAGGGGGATAAAATTACCGCTACCGTAGAAAATGTCCTACTGACAAAATTCCTAAAATATAAGGACTGGATCGAGTTTGAGACACGCCATATTTATGACATCATAAAAAAAGATCAGTTCCAGAAAATGGATCAGAAAGCTATCGAAGAAATGAAACAACGTGTAACTAAGAAAATAAAAACCCAGAGTAAAGGGCACAGGCGAATATAGTTCTAGGTAACAAACGTAAAAAGGAAAGTACTGCAAAGTACTTTTCCTTTTACTTTTTAAAATTCCATTTCTTATAAAAATCAGTAGCTACCGCCAAGGTATCACTAATGGCGACGGGCACTTGGCAATTTTGCTAAAGTTTCGGAAATGGCTCCGGAACTTTTTGCAGATCCAATATGAATAACGTAGTAACGTCCATAGCCCTCAATAAAAGCCCTCCCTTATCGTTTCAGCCATCGCTCGAATTTCGCTGCAGTTGGCCTTCCGACAATGATCTTTGTATTTAAGGGCTGATCGAGGTACAGTTCCAACTGGCCGCTTTTGCCATGAGGACGGTATGTCTTGCACAATTTGTGGCTGACGATATATTGACGGTTTGCCCGGAAAAACTGGACTGAATTAAGCTCAGGTTCTATTTCGCTTAAAGACTGCTCTATTAGCAAATACTTTCGGTCAAAGGTGCAAAGCTGATAACCAACGTCCAGCCTTCTGAAACAGGCAATTTCTGAGATCGGTATTTTTTCGATCCCGTTTAGGGTCTGAGCCAGGAAAAAATCCTTTTCGCCAGGTATTTCATCGGCTTGATATGTTCTGGTTGCCGGATTTTGCTTTTCTGCCAGATCAGCAGCATAATGCCACAAGAAGTAGAAGGCATAATAGGCATTGGCAAACAGCAAAAATAACAGGACGATAGGATAATCGATGGTCAGATATCGGGTGTCGAAGATATGAACAGAATAAACCGACCAGAAGTAAAACGTCGCAAGCGCAAATGCTGCAAAGGCCATCGGAAAAAATCCGAGGGCCAGCTGCATGATCAAACGGCGCCCGGTATTTTGCTGCCAATGATACCCTTTCCGGTCGAGGTAGAAAGATATCCGGTTTACGGACCATAGCAGGAGCAGGGCGATGAGGTAGCTACAGGCAACAGCAATCCAAAAATTAATATCGATGGCTGCAAGCCGGAATTCATCGACGTGAATATTGAACAGGACAATAAAAAAAGCAACCGGCAAACAAATAATTACCCGGAACAGCGTATCGCTATAACGGAGCTTAGGCATCTGGTGTTTGGTTTCAATGTCCTGGGATTGTTTCATGATCGTTCCAATAACAACAATTAAACAAATTAAAAACTAATATAATAAATATGTTCAAACCAGCTTTAACGCCCTATGGTGTAAATCAGAAAACAACAGAGCTTTACGCTTTTGATGACAATTCACTACTTGCCCAGGCTGCATTAATATCCGTTGATATTGTTACCTGGATAGTGGATAATTTTGAACTTACTGCCGCTCAGTATAATTACCTGATCGGTCTGGACCCAGGATTCCTGGCTATATTTAAGGACCAGGCATCACGCGCTGTGGCTAACCGTTGGCCGGTGGCCTATATTCCGGGCGTGGGTACCGAGGAAATTTCATCAGCAGAGGCCGGTGAAAAATGGATCAAGTCCAAGGAAGAGAATACTGCCGGTACCCAGTCAGTAACCGATACATTTAGCGGTAGCCTTACCATTGAAACAGGCATCTAAGGACCTGTGGGTAACAATCGGACGCCCCGGAATACCCAAGTTTCCGGGGATTTTTATTATGGTTGTGATTTCCCAGAAAACGTGGGTTCTTCAGCTCAATAACAAATTCGTGCAATTCATTTCCGATTCACAGCAGTTCGTTTTCCAAACCCCGCAGTTGAGCATATTTTTATTATGAAGGCTGATTTATCCATTCTCACAAAAACGGCTGTAATGGCTATTAGAAGGCCGTTTTTAACCCTGTTTGCATTCCATTGAACACTTATCTGCAACACTTGCATCTTACTGCCTTTAGCTCCGAAATTTACCTTAAAGGAAACAGCTTGTGTGTATGGGATGTTCACGCCAAGCGCAAAGCATAACCACAACCAGGGCATTATGAAAACACAATCGTTATACCAACCACCCTAACCTGTGTAAAAAGCAACAGGTAAGAAACCTCCGTTATTATTTATAATCGCCATAAGGCTAAACAATACGAAAATGAAAAGAAAAAATTTAATGGCTGCTGCTGTAATGGTCTTTATTGCAGTAGTCGCAGTGCTTTCCTGCAACAAGCAGAAACAAAATGATTTTGGGGACATGAATGGAACAGCCGGCAAAAAGGCAAAAGCTGTCGCTGTAAGTTGTCCGCCAATTGTACTTTCAGGGACGATCAGTACGCCAACCACTTTGCTTGCCGGTAATGCCTACCTGCTGCGGGGCAATGTGGTCGTAAACAACACGACACTGACTATACAGCCCGGCGTTGTAATCCAGGGCGAAAAGGCGACCAATGGGGCACTCATCGTACTACCTAACGCCAGCATAAATGCGACAGGGACGAGCACTAACCCTATTATCTTTACCAGTAACCAGAACCCAGGCTCCCGTGCCGCCGGCGATTGGGCAGGTGTATATCTTTTGGGCAATGCGCCCAACAACCAGGGTAATGCGCTGGCCATCCAGATCAACGGTGCCAGCTTCACAGCAGGGGGCAACGCTGCGGCAAGCAGTGTTGGAAACTTTAAATACGTGCAGATCCATTTCGCTGGAAAAGGAGGGGGCTCCGGCAGTGACCGCAGGTCAGAAAGCAGCCTCGTACTGGCATCCCTTGGTAGCGCCAGTACTCTGGATCATATCCAAATCAGTAATTCTGGCTTTGATGGCATGGGTATCTTTGGCGGGACCGTAAATCTGAAAAACATTGTGAGTATGAAAACAAAAAGAAGTGATTTTGTAATGTCATACGGTTATAGTGGCAGAAGTCAGTATTTAAGTGGGTTAAAACAGAATGCACTTACTCCGGTGGCATCAGCTAAAGGAATGGAAATTAAAAACGTATTGCTTAATGAATCCGTTACAGCTAGTCCGCGCACTTATCCAACCATTTCCAACACTACACTTATGGGCGGGAATTATTGCGGCCAAGGAAACAGTAATATCGAGGACGGAATATTTGTAACAGCTAATGGTTCTGCTAAAATTTACAATAGCGTCATAACATCCTTTAACCAGCATGGGCTTAATCTTGCTAATGATGTTATTGCCAATACTGCTACCGGTACGTTCCAATTACGTTTTTCGTTCAATTCAATGCAGAGTTTTGCAACTGCAACAGATTTTAGAGCTATAACTAATCTCGCATGGACAAGTAATTCGGGATGCGGAGCAAGTATGGTATCCTGGATAGCAGGCTCTGGCCTCGGATGTCAGCAAATTGGTAATCAGTTTTCTGCTGATATCTCCACGTTGGGTTACAACTCCAGTTTTTGTGGGGACTTCTGTGGCAGTGGATTTACACCTAATTTTACCCTGGGGCTGACAGACTTGGAGAATTCAGATTTTACCTGGGACAGCGCAGGACAATTTGAGCATCCAGCCTATCGGGGCGCATATGGCGCAGCTTCATGGGTAAATGGATGGGTAGATATGTGTCCGCTAAATACAAACTATTGCGTTTAAAAATGATAAAATAAGGCCATTATCCATAAAAGATAATGGCCTTTGGAACGTATAGGTACAAGCCCAATTGTTATCTTAAAAGCAAGACATCACCCTTAAAGGTCTTTGACTTACCATCCGGGTAGTCCAGCACGATTAAGTAATGGTAGGTCCCCATTTCGCACGGCAGACCGTTTTGCGTACCGTTCCAGCCGGCGGAGCTGGTGCTACTAAATACTCGTTGCCCAAAACGGTTGTAAATCTCAAAAAGACGTATTTTCTGATAAGTAAGCCCGGACACTGTAAATATATCGTTCATCCCATCACCATTCGGGCTAAACGCATTGGGTACAATATCCGGCATTTTAAAATCAATATTTACCCAAATTTGACCGGTATCCCTGCATCCATAAGCGTTTATCCCAACCACAGTATACGTGGTTGGCTCCTGTGGTTTGGCTATAAGACCAGACCCTACGGGTGTATCCAGTGTTGAGGCCGGCCACCAGCTATATAACATGGCTCCGCTGGCCCTGAGCCGGATGGAATCGCCATATCGGATCGTTGTATCAGAGGGAGCGACGATAAGTTCCGGCGCTGGATAAGCATCTAATTGTATATGTATTGTGGTGTCACACCACGGTTCCCGTTTGATCTGTAAAGTATAACTACCCGCATCCAGGCTTTTAAATTGAAAGCCAGAAGAGCTTTGTGCGGATCGGACCAGCTCACCACTTTCATTTCTTAGCTCATAGCTGAGCAATGCAGTATCGCCAGCAATTTTCTTAATCTGCAATTCGATATCACCGGGACAACCGTATATAAGCCGGTCCATGTCGGGAAGCCTGCTAAAGTGAACTTTAAAGGTATCGAGGATAACGGTGCAATCCTGGAAGTATGCAACAACATAGGCGCCATCATCGTAAACAATTCGGAAACTATCACGTAAGCCATTATCCCAAAGGTAGCATGCCTTTGCGGAAGCAGCATAAAGGGTTATACTGTCTTTAAAACAGGCATCAATTGTATAAGTATTTCCGTATAGCGTATCTGGTAGCGGTCCGGCAGTAATAATGATTTTGGGCAAATCCGTAAGCCCGTTGGTCGGCGACATATTGATCATGTTATTGCTGGGACTGTATAATGCTTCCGTTTGCGGCACACAAGCCAGGCCCAAGTTATTGGGCTGATGGATAACATGGAAAGTCATTTTTGGAATAGCAGGATCCGGACACTCATAAGGATGTTGATCGAGGATATAGATCTTGCCGTCAGGTCCCAGACGCAGATCTCCAAACCATGATACATCAGGCACGCATAAGTAATCATTCCAATGGTGCGGATTAGAAAGGATCAATGTCTTGGAAGACATTATATCTGCTGTTGTTGGTAAATCAAGATTATATTGGTAAACCTTACCATAATAATATGGACCAGCACCACCAAAATAAGGACCATCATTTTCTGTAGTATATAGTTTAGAATTATCTGGCGAAAAACATGCCCCTGATATCCACTGATTGGTTTCCAACAAACGGGCGTTTTTTACTTTACCGCTGCATTTTTCAAAATCATAAAGCTCAACGCCACCGGGAAAGTTGAACGCCCCGCCTTCCCAAAATCCACCTGCAAGCATTGTCCCAGCCGGAGAAGAGACAAAATTACCATTGCTTAATCCATAGTTCAATAAGGGTAAGTTGCCACATTGTGATACCACAGGTTCGGTCGTCAATCCATCGTAGCCGACATGAAAACTCAGATATTCATTGGCAATATAAGAGCGGACAACAAGCCAAACGCCATTACATCCTTTCACTGCAGTCATTCGGTCATCGGCTATGGTATTCCATCCTGTAAGCGGAATATTTTTTTTGCCTGCAACAATATTTCCCAAGCCACCGTTTAGGCTCATATCAAATAAAGAGTAGACCAGCCCATTGCTGCGGATATAAAAAATATAATACTGGCTGGTGTTACCCGGATGAGGTATGACTATAGGGCTTCCAAAAAGGGGCATGTTATTTAACAGGTCGGTACCTGCAATAGGATGTTCATAACTGTCCCATATATTGTTGACCGGGAGAGGGGTGGCGCCGGTTATGAATTTTACCATAAAAAGCAAGGCACCTGTGGGACTGCAAACCGCTATGGATTTATGATACAGCCACTCATTAAAAGAAGGACTGTATGTAATACCATTGCCGTTTACAGGATGACCTCGATAGAAACTCGAGTCCAGCACAGTTGGTGGGCTGGTATTAAAATCAAGTGAATAATTCTGGCCAAAGGTCCAGATGTTATTTTCGCCCTGGCCATACGCCAGCGTTGTTAGGCACGATATCAAGAAGGTAAGAAAACGTTTCATAGTCTATCATTTTAAAATGTGGCCCCGCAAAGCGAGGCCACGAGAGTTATTTATTCTTTAACCAGCTTGCAGCTTCCAATCAAATTACCTTTTTCATCAAGTGCATTGATCAGATACATGCCAGCTGCAAGTGTTTCCAAATTCAGGGATTGTGCTCCGGCGGCCACGTGTTGTTTATGGATAAGCCGTCCAAGTTTATCATAGATCTGCAATTCTGCTTTGTAAGGCAGTTTCAGGTAGACTATTTTATCTGCAGGATTGGGGTAAATTGGCAACGTAATGCCTTCTTTAGGATCATGCAAGGCTGTAAGGTCGGATACTATTACCGCTGGTGAAATTCCAGCACAACCACTGGCATTTGTTACCGTTACGGTATAGCTGCCATTTACAGCAGCTATATGCGTAGGATTTGCAGCTCCGGGTATCGCCATCCCGTTCAGGTTCCATTGGTAGGAGGGGAAGGCTTGAGTAGTGGCCAGAATGTTTCCGTTACGGCTGATGACTGGGAACGGAGCTGGGGTAACAGTAATTGGAATGGTTACTGTATCTCCAGCGCTGCATTCATTAACTGGCAAAACCGTAACCGCTGCAGAGCTGGTTCCGACAATGGCAATAAGGGTATCGCCGCTGCTAATTTGTGTCCATCCTGCTGGAAGTATCCACAGATAGTTTCCTGAACCGCCAGCCGGTAGTGCCCTAAGTATAAGTGTATCACCGGCGCAGATATTACGGCTACCCCTAACTGTATCAATGGCGGCAGGAGTTATGCAGGTATTTATTTGGACCAAAAATCCATCCTGATCACCGCCGATCATAGTTTGATGCCCCCCCGGCGTACCGATACCCGTACTGCTTAGCGTCTTTCCGGCAAGCACAATCTTGTTTCCATAAGCTGACAAAGCCGTTCCTTCATCTGACAGGGTTCCAAAATAGGAACCCCAATGTATTCCGCCTGCTGTATCAAAGCAGCTCACTATGCAATTATAAATACCGGTAAGGCTGGTATCCATGCTATTAGGAGTTGCAATACCGGTACTGCTGGCTGTCGTTCCACCGACATATATTTTGCCATCTTCTGCTGCACTAATACCGGAGATAACATCACTTTGTAAACCGCCGTAATAGGTACTCCATATCCGCTCACCCGCAGTATTGAACTTTGCTAAAAATCCGTCTCCACTTGGGTCTCCAAGGCTGGCTTGATAGGCTCCGGCACTTGCGATGCCAGTTGTACTGCTGGTTGCTCCACCAATATAGATGGCATGATCTTTTGTTTTTAGCGAAAGAGCTCGATCTTGATCTGCCCCACCCAGGTAAGTCGCCCATTGGAGCTGGCCTTGTCCATTAAATTTAACCAGTAAGGCATCCTCTGCGCCTCCGTGTATGGGCTGATAAGCGCCTGGACTCGCCAAACCTGAGCTGGAGCTATATCCTGCCAACACAACGTTGCCCACCTCATCACACTCTGCGGATTGAAAGACGTCAAGCCCGGTACCACCAAAGTAAGTGGACCAAGCAAGACTGCCGTCGGTAGAAAATTTTGCTAAAAAGGCATCCTGGCTTCCGCTGAATGTAGGCTGGTAACTCCCTGGTGTTGCAATTTGCTCCATACTGGCTGTATTGCCTAAAAGATATACACCATTAGCTTTGTCGCAGGCAATGGAGACCTGTAGGGAGCCATCCTGGCCATTACCCCCAAAATAGGTGCCCCATACACGCTGGCCGGCACTATCAAATTTTACCAGGAAACAATCATAACCGCTCGGTGTACCAGCTTTGACCGCCTGATAGGAGCCGGTAGTAGCAATACCCGTAGGGCTATTGGTTCTACCCGATAAGTAAACATTACCCGAAGTATCTATTGAAATACCTCTGCCCAGGTCTGTTCCAGCACCACCAAAATAGGTACTCCACAGACAGGTGCCATCTTCTGAAAATTTTGAAAGAAAGGCATCGGCTCCCGTAAGCCCATTGCCGCCTCCAATGGTAACCTGAAATGCTCCCGTTGTCGCAATATTGGAAGCACTACCGGTACTGCCGGCAATAAAAAAACTGCCATCGCTGCCATGAGCCAAAGCTGCTATATCATCATAATCTGTTCCCCCGAAATAAGTGCTCCAGCTCACTATTGGATCAATTACCAAAGCTCCCTTAAAGTCTCCGGTACCATAGGTAAGTTCTTCGCCTCTTAAGTTATACCAGCATGCAATATTTTCTCCCGTAGCCTTTTTATAGGCTATGGGCGCTGCTTCCTTTATTGTTCCATAAGGAGTTTCTGCCTCTATACTGCCGTCAGCTCTTAGTGCAAGGGAACTTGCACCGTCATAGCGGAGCCGGATATCACTGACTTTACCACCAGGATGTATGGTAAAGTCATGTTCCATTTTCCCATCTTTATTGATGTATACCGTCCAATCAATAAAAGGATAGATATTATGGTACGTAACCTCTGTAACTGTGCCGGCCATATTTCCACTGGTCGCTACCGAGGGCAGGTAATAGCGTGCCCAACCTTTGGTTTGGAGGATTTCCTTTCTGGTAACAAACGCATCCATATTTGCACCAATCAAAATAATATCCATCCGGTACATCGTAAGCGACCTGGATTCTGAAGGTTCATAGGTGTCTGCTTTATTAGAACTGTACCATTGATAATGGATAGCTCCAGTGCCAAGAAACACATTTAGGCCTGGCGCTGCCTGTAGCTTATAATCGATATCGTTTCGGGCCTTTCCATATTGGTCGGTTACCTGGCCTATATTACGGATGAAAGCAGGCGTTTTGTTTGTAGTTTTTGAAATACCGGAAGTTGCGGTAAGTATTAAAAATAATAGAAGGAGTGGAATTTTGCTGGTCATGACAAATGAAGATTAAATTGGTTAAAAAGTCCGGGCAGGGCGCCGGGCATTGTCATGCACAAAACAAACACTAATATTTTCATGGTTCAAAAGAAGTTTTTTCGATTGTCAACTCCTAAATATGCCTTTGTTAAGAGAAAATGGCTTACCTTCCATTAAAGTCACCAGGCTATGTACCGTAAAAAAGATGACCTCCCGTTGCTCATAAATTCCCTCTCAATAGGCGAAAAAAGGCATTTTCACAACTTTTTTAAAAGAGACCAGGGGCTGAACGGCGAAGCTCTATTTCTACAGTTATACAGCATGCAGGAAACGGGCAAAAGTCAAATCCCAAAAAGTTTTGCAGATTCTTCCGAAAGGGCATTGGTATCGGCCAAAAGGCTTCTTTACGCCAATATCCTCAAAAGTCTTCGGTCATTGCACGACAATTCTTCCGTAGATATTACCCTCCAGAACATGCTTGTTGATATAGAGCTCCTCTCTGGCCATAACCTGCCGGATCAGGCATCGCTGATCCTGAATAAGGCATATAACTTAGCCGCCGATTTTGAAAAATTTGGTCATTTGCTACAGATTCTGGAATGGGAAAAACGACTCAATATCACATTGGACGAAATATCGAGACCTACCTCTGAGATCATTGAAGAGGAGCGGAAAGTACTGGGGCAATATACCCAGTTAAAAGGACTCGAAGGACTCTACTGTGAGGTTATGTTGCTAAAAAGAAAACACGGTTATATAAAAGGAGACCTTAAAGAACAATTGACTGCTCAAATATTATTCTCCGACCAGCTTCCGGCAGAAAACTCGTGCCTTAGCGCAAAGGCTCTATACTATCGAAACTCTGTGCTATCCGTATTCTACTGGATGGCCATTGAACCCTTAAAAGCATTTGAGCATAGTAAAAAGCTGATGCTCGGTAAAGATCATAGCATTCTGCCCGATGATTACCTGTTGGGATTGCTCCAACATATTACATCCGCTATATGCCTTGGCCTTTTTGACGAGACTGTTTATGGTATAAGAGCAGCAGAAATTTACTTCAACGATCACGACCTGCGGCAATCTGCAAAACTGAAATCCCTGCTTTTTGTTTACAGATCGACTTATGAAATCAAAGCCTACCTTTTTAAAGGGCAGGAACGGAAACTTCGAAAAGCTATCTATTGGGTAGAAAAAGAGCTTGAACTACATGAGAATATTCTACCTGCCGATCATCTCCAGATCGTGAAAGGAAATTTGATGAACGCCCATATGGCTTTGGGAAGTAGCAAGCAGGCGGATCGGCTCTGGAATAGCCTGATGCAGCTATCTCCTAAAATAGTAAGAAAGGATATCCTTTCAGACCTTTACATGTTCCGTGTTTTTGATCTTATGCAAAGCGGCAGTTATGAAGACCTGATCTCTGCCTCTTTTAAAGCGATCCGCTTTTACGAAAAAGAAGACCACGTTGGCACACAGTATGTTTTGGAGCGTGCCATTATGGTTTTATTGCGAAGAAAGGTTGCCATTGGTCCAAAGGTGTTTACCATTACCATTATCCAGGAGATTAAAAGAATGATCCATGAT
Source organism: Sphingobacterium sp. DR205 (assembly GCF_011064245.1). Taxonomy (NCBI): domain Bacteria; kingdom Pseudomonadati; phylum Bacteroidota; class Sphingobacteriia; order Sphingobacteriales; family Sphingobacteriaceae; genus Sphingobacterium; species Sphingobacterium sp. DR205. The sequence goes on from NZ_CP049333.1 coordinate 2,745,747, forward strand.
TTTATTATTGCTAATACCGGTTCGATAAGATTCCAGGAACACTACAGCAGGTATGTTATCTGGTGCGATGCCATCATTCATTCAGAGCCTTTTTATAAGGCAGCGGAGCGTTGGTATTCCGGATTTTTTACACGTTTGCCCAGGGCATTTTGATTTGATGGCTGTGATTATGTATCAAGGAATACACTCATAACATTTTGCTATAACCTTTTTATTTTAATATTTTTCTTTTCCGAAACTCAGCTCTAATAACAAAACCTTCAACATAATAACGTAATACAGTCCAGAATAAATAAAACAAAAGTGGTACAAAAACCATCTGCATGAGGCTATAAACTGTGTAAGGATAAAACGTTTCCTCAATGGAGGAAAACAAGGTGTATTTACAGTAACTATACCAGAGTACAGCAGCAATTGTAGCTAATATTCCAGCGATCAACATTCCGATACCAGGGCCATGTGATTGCAGCGCTATGGTTGATCGTTTTCCATCAAACTTCACAAACCTTGTTCTCAGACCAGCAGAGATTTCCCATCGAGTAAGCTGGTACTTTTTCTTAAAATTCACGATAGCCTTATACTGACCGGGGCGAAGAGCATATCCGAATTCACTTCTACTACGCCTAATAAAAAAGTCCACTTCGTGGCTTTCTTCAAAGTATCCGGAATTACGATTGGCAAGGTTTTGATCGACTTGAATATCGAGAGCACGCTGAAAAGCTCTTTCCATGAAAAATACTCTCTTTATAAAAGCAATAGCATCTTTAAACAATTTGATTTTTTCCATTTTCTTATCACTATCTGTTAATTAAATAAAAATACCATTTATAGATCAACAAAAAAAGACTAGCTATCTGTAAACTATCAAAGAACTAGACATGTAATTCGCAGCTTTACTGCCGAGGGCAACAACCTGATTGAGTGCTGGATAAATAAATGTTGCGATACTTAGTGTGGCATAGTTTTGGTGTGAATTCATTTTTAAACTAATTATGAACAAAATAAAGGAAACGCTATTAAACGGGTCGAAATGTAGGTATAAAGCACTGTTGATTTTGATGCTCTTTAGCGCTAACAGTTTTGGACAAAAAATTTTCAATAACCTCACGTCACCCAAAGAAGGCGCAAACTATTATGTTACCGTCGATGGGAAAGGACCATACCGGGTTAAGATTAATGATATTCCATTCTTGACGGTGGAGAAGCAGGAGGGAAGCATTACATTTTTGGCCAATCATACCATATTAGGCAGCGGTGAGCAAGAGATTTCATGGGAAGTAGGCCCTGGAGGAAAGATCGGAAAGGCTTCCGTAAAAGAATCACGATGGAAAAATGGTAAATATAGCCCGGACTCCATTATATGGGATAGCAGTAAAAATAAGGAAAAAAGTTTCACAGCCACGGTTCCTTATAATCTCGCAGGATGGTCTAAAAGCTCGGATATTTCTTTAAATCCTGAAAAAATAAAAGCCGCTAAAAATTGGTTTTCGGAAATGATAACGCTGGCCAAGCAACATAAAGGCAATGAGTTTATGGATAGAATTGCACTTGCAGAGCAGCAGTCCTTTCTGATGAATTATATAGGCGCCGAGGAAGCCTGGAAAAGGCATGCCAACTGGGCTGGCTTTTTTAATACTGGAAAGTTTGAAATAGCCAATGGGAGTGAGGTTGAGATAGAGGTAGTGGCCCATGGAAAACTTGCCCATTTAAAAGGTAAAAATAATCAGGGAGGAATTAAGATCTTGAGCCCGGATGGCCAGACAACCTACCTCGATATATTCCTTCATTTTCCAGCGGGAAAACAGCAGCCGGAGGCTATCATGATAAATTTCAGACAGGAGACCAGTGATTTTCGTAATCGCGTTAAATAGTCCGAAAAATAGGATAGCTACTAAACCAGTATCACAAGAACTTTATTTCAATTTTCAATTTTGACTGAAAAAATTAAAACCATCAAAAAATGAAAATTCAAATCTTAAGTTTAGCGATTCTCTGCTTTATGTTGGGCTGTAGTAAAGAGGGCACCCCACCCCACTCGGATCAATCGGCTCCATCCTTAAAAATGGCTACGGTTAAAACCCAAATTGAAAAGCCATTTAATCCCAAAAATCCAGCTGATTCGATCGGGATCACCCATAATCAGGCACTGACTTTTGTTTATCAAAGGCTTTCCCAAAATGAAAACTTCTCCCCAGATATGAAGCAAAAGTTAGTTGGGGAATTCTTTAAAAATAGGTATGGTGGAGATCCTCTTAAATCGCTTCTACAACGCCATAAGCAAAATCAGCAAATAAAGAACCTGGAGATAAAAGAACTGACAGAAAAGCTCGGATGCTCAAGGACGTTAGCCAAAAATATCGATGACATTTTCTTAGCGGCAAAAGAAATGAAATCTCCTGCCGATTATAGTGTCTTCAAAAAGAAGATTATGATTGTAGAAGACAATGTTCTATCGGGGAAAATAAAAATAAGTAGGACAGAGGCCGACCAGCTTTTACATTTTACATCAATATACCGGCACTCCATGTTTTTTTGGATGGAAGCAATTTCCAAAAGTCCAGGTAAATCTGAAGCTGAATTTTTAAGGAAATTTATCCGCGCAATCCTAGGCGCCGGATCTGATGCTTATGGTGCCGTCGTAAGTTTAATTACCTACGTGAGTTTCCGCTATGTCCTTGAGGATGCTGCCCTGGACAGCGCCATGATGCTCTGGGCGTTTGATTCTTAGACAATAACTTCAGGAGAATTATTTCCCAGTAGAATTAGCCATTCCCCCTATTATTTGTTTAGGGGGAATCAATCATTTTTTCAGCATTCTTTCTTCTATATGGCCCTGTAAATATGAGCTTTTTTCCCCCTATCATTACTAGATGTTTGGTCTTGTCATCATCTATAACTTTCATCAGGTTAACAACAGTAGATTTGTTAATCCTAATAAATTTACTTTCAGGTAGAGTTCTCTCAAGCTCCCAAAGCGGGATGGGAACAGTAATAATCCTATTTTCCAAGTATACTAAGGAGTAGTTGTTTTTTGTTTCAATATGAGATATACTGGTAAAACTAATTTTCCTGTCTATTCCATTTTCTCTATACGCTAGATACAGATCGTTATTCAAAAGATAGAAATGATTCTCAACAACAAATAGCTTGTTTGCTTTTTTTACCGCACGAGTGAGATCTTCAAACAATATCGGTTTTAATAAATAATCAACAACATTCTCTAAACTGTAAGAATCGAGTGCGTATGATGCAAATCCAGTAGTAAAAATAATTTTTTTGTCAGGTAGCCTTTTAGCTGCTTCAAATCCCGACAAATCAATCATATTTATGTCCAAGAAAACGAGGTAAACTTCATTTTTTTCAACAAAAGATATAGCTTCAGTCGCGTTAAGGAAAGTTCCTACAATTTCCAGTTGGGGAATTGTTTTGATCAGCCTTTCAAGGTTTTGTATAGAGTTAATTTCATCATCTACAATAATACATTTGATAAATTCCATAAGTACCTAATTAAAATGAATAATGAGTTCTGCAGAGTATTCTTCCTTTGTCTGGTTAGTTTTAAGTTTATATGTATTTGGATAATTTGATTCAAGAATCCTTTTTACATATGATAGGCCAATTCCTGTTGATTCATCCTTTATTCGGCGCCCAATTATATTATTGACATTTAACTTAACCGCAGTTTTATCGACAGATAATTCAACTGTAATTTTCTTATCACCATGTTTAAAGGCATTTTCAACTAATGGCAAGAGTACATGAGAATGAATGCGATGGGTTTCATGATTCTCTACATCAGAAACGAGTGATACCATTAATTCAGGAAATCTTTTTGAATACAAATAGACGATTCCTTCAATAGCACGAATTTCAGTTAGCAGTGGAATTTTTCCGTCTGGCCCAAGCTTATTAATTCCAGAGCGTAAAATATCCATAAAACAGGCTATTCCGTAGGAAACGTTTGAACTAATTTCTGAAGCTTCCCTTCTTAAAACCTCAAGTGTATTAAATATAAAATGTGGATTTATTTGTGCTCGGAGCGCTGCATTTTCAAGTTCTAACTTTTCTCGTTTCGAACTCTCTACAATTTGATCTGCAAGTTTCTTCTGAAGCTCAATTTTCGATGTCCTGGACCAATACAACACACCTAATAAAGAGAATTTGAACCATTGAAAAAAAAAGTTTACTATTTGTGTATCCAAAGGTAAAGTTGATGAAGAAATTCTTCTCCCTAATAGTACTGGGGAGACAGAATAGGTATAGATAAATCTAGAAACTTCACTAGCAATTAGGATACAAAGAAAACCGGCAAGAGTTTTAATGTACTTATTTTTAGCGTAAAATTGAGGAAGAATCCAGAGTGTCGTGGAATAAAAGACGCCGACAGAGATGAGATGAGAAACTGATGTTTCATAAATGAAATCATTCCAATTTTTCTCGCTATACCCGAGATTAAAAATTAAAATTGACACATAAATAACCCATACAGCAATATGCATTAGCACCACCTTGGTCCTTTCCATTTCTTATGTTTTTTTTGATTAACATAAGTAGCGTATTTAAATTTTTTCGCTACATAGAGGGGCCGAAGGTAGTGCTATATTTTATTTTTTGTTATTTTATTTTTATTCGTTGCAGTACTTCATTGTAAGGTAAGGAGGCGCGTTGTAAGGAACTGGGCAATTAAAACTTTGGGGCTTGGTAAAAACTGACGCCTCTTCACCTGCATGTAAATTGTGCATTTGTTTAGGTGTTAAATAAACAATTTTTTGAATTTTGAGAGTGAGTTTCGGATTGGATTGGTTGTTCTTTTTCATAAGTATTCAATTAAAATTTAAGATAAAAACCTGGTTTTTTTCGTCTTGTCGAAAAATATTGCCTCTTTTCTTCATTTCCCTTATTTTATTTGGAAACACCCTTAAGCCACATATATCTTCACATTGAATTTTTTATCTACGATTCGCTTTTGCATTTTTCCTTTTGCGTTAATCTTGATAAAAACATATATAGTCTACCAATAATAAAAAAGTGGGTATTTAAGACTTACGTATAAATCCCCGATGCTCAAAATATTCTAAGATTTTGTAAAGGTAGCGTATTAATGAAAAATAACATGATTTGAAAATTTAAGAAATCATGATATTACATAGAATAATTCCTTAAATGTTATTTTAAAAAAATTATTGAAACTGTCATGAATGGTCAAATTATCGATTCAAATCGAGATTCGAACATAACCAGCAGATTTATTTTGGGTCTGTGCATTTTCCACTTTTTACTACTTTTTTGTACGGCTTTCGGTTTTGTATACGCCTCACGAATCGATCATCCAAAGAAAGAAAGGCAGCAAACGTTAATTAATACAAACAGGGGTTTTTACCTGTATCCTTACAGATACTCCCTGATACATTTACCAAATCAATAATCGAAAACCTATACTTGCCACGCTCAATTTTCATAATTGTCTTGCTTTTCTTTATTCCCTTTTTCGTTGTTGAAGCATCGGCTCAATCTGAAAATGGAATTGAAGAAGCATCCTTATATCTTGAAAAAAGAACAACAGAGTTGAATAAATATATCAAACGCGCAGATCGCATCCAGCAACGCTTGTTGCACCGTCTGCAGAAAAAGGAAGCGCGTATGTTGGCCAGGCTCGCTGCTAAAGATTCCGTAGCCTACAAGCAATACCTGCACCGCTCGCCCGGCTTCGATTCGATCGCCGTTTTATCCAAAGACTCTACCGCCCTGGCCCGTGTGGCTAAGCGGCGTAATGCCACCATCGATAGCCTGAAAGGCATACAACAGTTTATGCATAACCAGGGCAATAAACTTGCTGCCTTGGAGGGTACAAGCGGACAAGCCTTGCCCGGTGGCGATTACAGTGGCAAGATCGCCGAACTGCAAGGCAAGCTGAATGCCGAACAACAGGTTAAAGACCTGATTCGGCAACGTACGCAAAGTCTCGAACAAATGGCTGCAGGCGCCGGTATACCCGGCTTACAGGGCATAAAGAAAGACGTATATTATGCCCAGGAAAAAATGAAAGCCTGGCGTGGCTTGGCCGATGATCCGGATGCTGCCGAAGAAAAAGCGATGGAATACCTGCAGGGTATTGAGGGCTTTGAAAGTTATATAAGCAATAATAAGAATGGTTTGGGGAGTGGTGTATCAGCTGCCGACTTGCAAGCTATGGGTTACCAAACAAAGGGACAGGTGCAGCAAATGCTCAGTGAAAAGTTTGGTAACCTGCAAGTCGTGCAACAGGCAATGCAAGGACAGCTAAAAGATTTCAGCAATCAGTTGGGCAAGGTAACAGATAAAGTAAAAGAAGCCGGCAACCTGGCGCACGATGCCCGGCAGGGCCTGCAGGAAGCGAAGGCCACCAAGGATAAACTTAAGCATATCGATAAGCCCCACTTCCGCAAGAACCCGGAACGCGGAAAACCTTTCTGGCAGCGGCTCGAAACACAATACAACTTCCAGACCACAAGGGCTACGCCCGACGGACTGCGTCCTGCAATGGTAGAACTGGGTGCTGGTGTCGCCTTCAAACATACGCCCGGCCTGAGTTATGGTATCGGTATAGGGGCCAGCATAGGCCTGGGCCAGGACTGGCAACATATCCGCCTGAGTTATGAAGGTATTAGTGGGCGGTTGTATGCCGATTGGAAACTATTGTATGGCTTTAGCCTGCAGGCCGGTTACGAACGGGCCTTCCGTCCGCAGAACCGGGCTTACCTGCAGGATAACAATACTACGCCGCAGCAGCCCTCAACCTCCACCGGCAATGGCCTGAAAGCGGCATTTGGCGGCGGGCAGGAGGCGGCTTATCTCGGTATCATGAAACGGTACCGGATCGGCAGCAAATGGAACGGCACCTTTATGGCAGGGTATAATTTCCTGTGGCAGCAAAGCAATTTAAGAACCCCGTTTATGCTGAGGCTGGGCTGGGGGAAATAAACTTATAAACCCGTTTTTTTTAACGCCACAATTTGGCGTACTCAACCTATATTTTTATCCAAATTTTACCTATGAGCAAACATGTTTTATTACTTGGGTTATGGACTTTCTTTTGCTTTTGCGACCGCGCATTTGCCCAGCAGAAGCCCGTTACGCCATTTTCATTTAATTCTATACCTGCATCCCCCCAGGCTACAGAAATGACAAAATATGGTGGTATTCCTGTAAACCTTTCAACTGGTGCACCTGATTACGGCATTCCACTGTATTCAACCAATGTCGCCAATAATTTAAAACTTGATGTCAGCTTGCATTACAATACGAATGGCATTAAGGTGCAAGAATTATCCGGTGTTGCCGGTGTTGGATGGTCTTTATTTGCAGGTGGTGTTATATCCCGAACCGTAAATGATGATCCGGATGAACTCTCTACGGATCTCGCAAATCCACTGACGCGGTCTACTGCTGCGGAAAGAAATATAACCTGGTTTGACGATAATCCATTGAAGCGAATGCTGTGGTATGGAAATGCCGAGTTTTATGATATGCAACCAGATCTATTCTCCTATAATTTTTTTGGACATATCGGACAGTTCTATATAGATTCAGGAGCCGCCTATATCATAGATTATGAAGATATCAAAATAGAAATGAACTTCCAGGCCACCGCCGCATGGAATTTTAAGGTAACGGATCAGTTTGGGAATATTTTTTATTTTGGAAGTCCGGCAGCTACTGAAATAACAGAAATACACAATGTAGCGACCAATTTGGTAGGCGAACACGACCAATGGAATCCCAGTACAACGAACAGAACTGCGTGGTACCTCACAAAGGTAGAAACACCAACAGGTGAAATTGTAACTTTTGAATATGCGCCAAGTAATTTTACAGCATCGAGCATTTCACGATCTACGCAACTTGACCGTTCTGTCGTATCTTCTGTCCAACTCGGATCTACTCCTTGTAACTGTGTCGAACCGATAATAGAATCGCGACAGACCAGGTTAGTAAATAGCTTTATTCTAAAAAAAATCACCTTTAACAATGTTGTCCAACTCGATTTCGATCACATAAACAATGTCGATTTGATGGGAACCTATCTGGTTTCAAATATAAAGGTGAAGGACCTCGCAACTTCTTATATTTTCAAACAGATTAATTTTTCTTATGAATTCCCTACCAATTCAAAGCGCCCATTTTTATTAAATCTTTCAAATTGTAGTGGTGCCAATAATCAATGTGACCTTTATACTTTCGACTACGAACGGCGGGATCAATTTCCTGCGCGTACCGAAATTAATAAAGAAGACTACTACGGCTATTTTAACAATGGAGGCAACTTTACTGATAATCGAGGTGTAAACTGTTTGGCAACCCAAATAGGCATGCTTAATAAAGTAACTTACCCGACAGGCGGATCAGAAACCATAACTTACGGCTGCGCCCAGTCAACGGATTCGACTTTGGTTACCCAGCAGATTAATGGTGCTTACATAAGTGGGTACGGAACTAGTGACCACAGCCCCGTTGATTATAGTCAGCAATTTATTGTGCCGCCAGGTACAATTGATATTCTTCTTTTTGGCAATGCAATCTGGCATAGTGATCCGGCTTTTCCGCCGGACATCAATATGCACCAAATATTTGTAAGTGTGTATAACAAACGTACGAATGAAACACTTCCATTTCCACAAATGAGGGTTCAAGCCAATAATTTCGATTCGGCCCATGTTTACAATTTTTTACCTGGAGATACATTGATCCTAAAATTGACCTCATTTGGAGATAAAGTGGAAGGTCAAGCCCAGCTGGATTATAAAAAGAAAGTATGGATTCCTGTTACTTCATTTTACGGGGCTTCTAAAGTCGAAAAGTTAACCATATTCGACCCCGTTTCCCAAAAAACTAACGTAAAAAAATATGTCTATGAATTTAAGGACCAGCCGGGCGTATCCAGTGGAAAATCCATTAACTCTCCATGGACCACTTCGAGTTATTATTTCAGGAATGTCTGTGATTACAATATCTTCTCTACCTCAAAAAAAACATGTCTGTATAATATGAGGAGTGATTACAGTCAATATGACCTGTATTCCTATATGCCATCCAGCTACCTTTACTCCAGCGTATTGGAATATGATGGACCCAATGGGGAAAATGGTCTTACCGAACATTTGTTCGATTTAAGATTGCCAAGTCCTTCAAATTACAGCTACTACAATAACCTCAATATTCCTTTAAGCTATAATGATGTATTTGAAACACCTTATTCCCTTTATGGTGGTGTAATAGCGCGGGGTATCGGCACCAACTATTATCGCAATAATGGAAGTGGCTATTCACCTGTAAAAAAAGAACGCAAATGGTTTTCAGTCAAACAATCCCTGAAAAAAAGACTTGGGTATGGTGTAAGAGTTGTAGATGCAGGAAATCCGGGACATATAGACCAGACATTAGAGATCAAAGGTGACGTTAAGCAGTTTACCTATGAATCTACTTGGACTGTTTTAGATTCTATTGTTTCTACCGACTATACTATGGATGGAAATAATACAAAAAACACTGTTGCCTATCGCTATGATAATATTCAACATTGTAGTCCCACGTTAATCCAAACCAACAAAGGAGATGGAGCAGAACAATACCTGGTCAATATCTATCCTTGGGATTATATTGGTGCCAGTGATTACATTTTGAAGATGCAGCAGGCTCACGTTAATGCCTATCCTCTTGAGCAGGTTTCTTTGGTCAAAAAAAATGGTGAATTTAAAATTACGGGAGGCGTGCTTACCCAATATGCCCCAAATGTCCCGTCTCTTTTGACAAAACAATATAAGCTTAAACTGTCAGCTTCGTTACCGTTATCTGGGTTTAAGTTGTCGAACCGTACCTCTGGATCTGACTTATTTTCTTATACCAAACAATCAATGTCAAAGGACAGCAGGTATATTTCATTCAATGAACATACCCGCTTTACACTTCAGTACAAACCATCGGTGACGATAAATGAAAAAGGCGAAAGAACAAACTACATGTGGTCATTTAAAGGCCGTTACCTTTCTGCGGTAATTGAGAATGCAGACGACTATGATGATGGATATTATCCCAAAGAAACCTATTCGTACACTAGTTTTGAAGATGGTGATAATACCATCGGTAACTGGCAGTGGAACAATGCTTCATTTTTACGCATCGCTGATCCTGAAGCACCCACAGGTAAATATGTCTATAAATTACCCACGTTTACTACTGATTCCCGTCCCGGACTTGACCCTGCCCGGACTTACCTGCTGACGTTTTATTTTAAGGGGCCGACGCCAAGCGTTCTGGGCGCGACCAGTTCAAGGGTTATCGGCACCGCTGGTCCATATCAATTATTTGAAGCGACCATTAGCGGAACGACTCAGACTGAAATAACATTCCCCACTACGCCTAATGATATTTTCATAGATGAACTCAGGTTATGTCCGATAGAATCGAGAATGAAAACTTTTACCTATAGTCCAGATGTAGGTCTTACCAGCGAATGTGATGAATCCGGTAACATTAAAAAGTATTTCTACGATGCAAGAGGAAGATTGATTACTGTCAAAGACCGAAACAATAATATTCTTAAACAAGTGGACTACCAGGTTCAAGGTCCCCAATAATACTATACCCATGAAACACTTTATTAAATACATCCTTTCCGCCTTTTCAATACTGGCATATTCAAAAATTGCAATTGCCCAACAAGCCACAACTCCCGGGGCTAATATCCCCTCAGCCTCAGCACCCGGTAGCACCTATTTTACCTATCCTGATATTATCAATATGCCGAACCTGGCAAAATTCAACTATGTCAGGACTAAAAGTCCGGATGTTCCAATTCAAAGCTGGCCCAATACAAATTTTTACTTCAGGCAAGTAGCGAACTACTATGACGGGTTAGGCAGGATTTTACAGACTGTTGCCAAAGAAGCGCACACTGGACATTATGATATTGTTCAACCCTATGTATACGACGATCAGGGGAAACAGGTGCTCAACTACCTGCCTTATGCAGCGCAGTCGCTCAATTCGGGTGGTAATTTCAAGAAAAACCTATACGATGGCTATTCTCAATTTTACGACGTAGGACCTGCAAACGAACCACCTTATCAAAAGGTCGATTTCGATAAATCGCCGCTTGCAAAAACATTAAAGATCTATGCACCAGGAAGAAGCTGGGTCGGTTCCAGCCGTGGGATCGAGTCGAAGGAGAAGTTTAATCAAAATCAAGAGGTGATTAAATGGGTAATAGGTCCTGGCCGGGATGAAATACCACAACAAAATGGTTACATACCTTCCGGCGAGCTCCTGGGTATTGAACAAAAGGATGAAGATGGTAATCTTACATTGATTTATAAAGATAAGATTGGTAAAGTTATCCTGACAAAAACGCTTCTCGATCCGGCAACTTCACCGGGCACTGGGCATGCGGGATACGCTTGCTCCTATTATGTCTACGATGAACTGGATCGGCTAAGATACATTCTCCCACCAAAGGCAGTAGACGCTATGGACGGTACTTGGACCGTTGATGATGTCCAAAAGCTGTGTTTTACTTACGTGTACGATGCAAAGGGAAGAGTGATAGAAACCGGTATCCCTGGAAAGGAAAAAGAATATGCTGTATACGACAAACGAGACCGCGTCGTAATGACCCAGGATGGCCAGCAGCGGGTTAACGGAACCTGGTTGTTGACGATCTATGACATCTTAAATAGGCCCATTGTTACCGGAATCACAGAAACGGGGCAAACACAGCAGCAAATTCAGGATTATATTGATGCGGAAGGCTCCTGGTCTGCACCTCATTGGTTATATCATATCCTGAATTATAACTGCTATCATTCGTATCCAACTAGTATCGCAAACACAAAAATATTATCTTACAAATACTATGACAATTACGATCATTTACAAGCAAATACATTCGACTTTGATGCCAGTCAATACACCCAGGAAATGCCCACAACAGCACAGCCTTATTTAACCAGACCACAACTCTCTTCTGCTACAAGAGGTCTCTTAACTGGCACTAAGGTATTGATCTTAGACCCTTCTGCTCCCAATAACAATAATTGGATAGAAACGGTAAACTACTATGATGCGGAAGGAAGAAATATACAAACGCAGTCTAAGAATATAAAAGGTGGGATCGATATAATTTCCAGCATCTATTATTTCAGGGGAATGCTTTGGAAAAAGATTACAGGTCATAAAAATCCGGTAGCAGAACCCCAACCCAATGCACAGGACGGCGCTTTACAAACTATACGTGTCGTTCAAAAAATTGAGAGAAATCTTTCCCTTGGCGGCGGGAATGACCTTGTTGGAAAAGTAGAGCAGACGATCAATAATGGTCCCATTTTTACCCTGGCCAAGTATAGTTATGATCACATGGGTAGAACAGTTGTTAAAGACTTGCGGGCCGGCCTGGTCTTAAACGAATATAATACCCGTGGTCTGCTCACCCATATAAATGCAGAAAATCACGGCCAATTACCGTACACACCTATTTTTGAAGAATTAATTAGTTATGACTCCGGCTTTGTCGGTAAGTTATACAACAGTAATATTTCCGGCATTGTATGGAGCGGGTCCGACGGAAGGAAAAATGCCTATGGTTACAGCTACGATGGTATCGGGAGACTAAAACATGCTGAATATAGACTTTTGAATGCCGCAACGAACAGCTGGGAAAAGAATGTCAAGGACTTTACGGTATCTGGAATAAGCTATGATCTAAACGGTAATATTAAAACGATGAAGCAGGAAGGTGTCGATCCGATTAACAATGTTCCTTTTCACATGGATGATCTGACCTACGACTACGAAGAAAATACTAACAATCTAATAAGTGTAAGTGATAACGGCCCGAAAATACCACAGCTGCCAGATTTTAAAGACAACACGGCATCGTCTATAGAATATCGTTACGACAAAAATGGAAACATGATTCGTGACGATAATAAAAAAATCGTTGTGAGTTACAATATCTTTGATTATCCTGCTGTGGTAGAAACTTCCGACGGATCTATTACCTACGTATACGATGCAACCGGAAACATCCTCCAAAAAAGAGTTTCTGTAGGCACAAACACAACTACATTCGATTATATCGGAGACTTTGTATATAAAGATAATATTCTACAATACATCAACAATGAAGAAGGGAGAGCAAGACCTATTGCTGATGCAGGAACAAATTATTCCACCCGTTTCGTTTATGATTATTATATCAAAGACCATTTGGGTAACGTAAGAAGTACCGTTACGGCTACGCCAATAAACGCAAGTTATCTTGCAAAACACGAAATCGCATCTGCGAATCTGGAACAAATGGTATTCGACAATATCCCCAATGTCCGGGAAGCCAAGCCGGGAAGTATTGATCCTTATGATGGTATGGCGGCACACCTGGTTGCATCAGATCCACAAAAACGGGTTGGGACTGCTTTGCTATTACGTGTATTTCCTGGAGATAAATTTAATATTGACGCAAAATCCTTTTACGAAGGCGAATATCAGGGAGGAGAAAATATCTCCAACGCTCAAATTATAGAATCTTTGACCAGTGCATTGCTGGGAGGTAATACTTATGCCGGTATTCCCATGTCAGAGCTTCCGGATAACATCAGAACAGTCAAGTCGGTTTTAAACAGTCCAGGTCTGGCTAGTGTCATTTCCGGTCTTCAAAATACAACCGATCTTCCAGGCGTACCCAAAGCACACATCAACTACATTTTCTTTGACGATATGATGCGTATTGTTCCTGGTCAGAGCGGTGCTATCCAAATAACCCCAACCAATAACAAAGGGTGGCAAACGACTGGCCCTACTGAAGTTTGTAATTGCACTTTCGGCGGTCAGGGAACTCCTGGATTTGCGTTATTCTATATAGACAATCAAAGTCTAGGTAAAGATGTTTGGTTCGATGATTTGCATATCGAACATTATAAGAGCACTGTTTTAGAGGAAGAGCATTATTACCCATTTGGTCTCACTTTAAACCTTTTTGGTGGTACAGGGTCGGGCTTGGTAAAGAACGATATCAAATTCCAGGGACAGCGGCATGATAATGATCTTGGGCTAAATATGTATAGCTTTAAATACCGGATGCACGATCCGCAGATCGGAAGGTTCTGGCAGGTCGATCCGCTGGCCGAGAAATATATGCATAATAGTCCTTATGCATTTTCTGAAAATAAAGTAACTTCACATTTTGAACTGGAAGGTTTAGAAGCGGTTCCTTTAAGCGATGGAAACACACTTTATGGCCCTTGGTCTCCCGACATATATTCTCCAACTTTAATGGATCAGTTAAATTATAGAAACGGCTCAAATCAAAACGTAGACATGTCTACAGCTACTAAAAATATTTTAAAAAATATTCAAAATGATGCTAGAGGACAAGCATTAGCAGTAGATATAATAAAACAAAATTTCCAATTATATAAAATTGAATCTAATATCACGCAATTAGATGAGAATGGTAAGTTTTTGACTGGACGTAAATATGGTACTGAAATTGAAAATGGATCTGCTTCATATTATTATAATTCTGTAAATTCAGAAGGAATTGAAGGAATGAATGCCGCAATTTTGGTCCAATCTCATGAGTATACCCATGTTGCTCAGAACAGGCATCTTGGATTAAATGGAGTCCAAAAACACAATAAAAGAGAGTTCTTTTCATACTATTTTAATTTATATCCAAATGATTATAAAAAACATAGAGAAAAATTAGTAAGTCCAACTTTTCCAAATAACATTGTATTTCCTGAGCGAGTATCTCCTGGAAATAGATTAAAATGGTTAATAGGGGCCATAGATCATTTCAAACGAATGTCCGAAGTTGATCGACAAGAATTCAAATCTATGTTTAATAAAGTTAATACAGAGTACCAAACACTTAACACAAACAACGATTAAATATGAATTCAAAACTAATAAATACCTTACTTTTTAAAATCGTTCCTTTCGTTGTACTTTTTATATTTTCTTTTAAGATAAAAGACGAGCATCCGACTGTAATATTGAATATTCAGGGTGACACTGTATACTATGATTCTTCAATTCCATATGCTGAACAATTATTCTATTACGACCTTATAATAAAAAATTCAACAAATAAGTTGGTTAAACTCCATGATGGAAATTTACTTCCTGCATATAAAGGAAATTTGTCTAACGATTATTATCTTGAAATTTATAAAGATGAGAATGGCAAAAAAATCGACTTTAATGTTGAAGAACGACACTTTATGGAAGTTGATTACCTTTTCAAACCTGTTTTCTTAAAGATAGGAGAATCGCTTACTTTCAAAAATTCAAGTTATATGTATCAATTAAAGGAACCTGGGAAATACTATATTCGGGCAATATTTGTAAATGCATGCTCTTCATTGGGACAAAGTAACATTGACAGTATTGTAGTAGTTAAAAAGTAATTGAAATCAACAATTTTATAGCAAGGCCCTTCATTAAATTAAAGGTGCAGGTTCTGCACCTTTAATTTTTACGCTTCTTCATCGGATTAATTTTCATTAAAGCTGCCATAACTAATATGCTACGGTGTAAAAACGCCTTGTTGCTATTGCTTTGTCTCCAATTATCGTATCAGTCATTTTCCCAACCTTCCATTTGGGAAAATGATAAATCAAAATTGAAAAAGGCAAAGGAAAAAGGATCAAGAAACATCACTAAACTAAAAAGCTGGAAAAAGCATATCTCCGAATGGGGCATTGACAGCAATTACCAATACTCCCTCTCTTTGGGTGTAAGACTGAACACCAATGGCTGGAGCGGCGGCCTGAGCTATCTCATCAACGAAAGCCCCGGTAAAAAAGTGATCTGGCAACTTTACTTTTCAGGACTGCAACACGAAAAGGAAGTAAAGCAACAGCGCAGGGCAACGACCTATAATTACCTGGCCAAGAATACATCCTACAGCTTGGGTAAGATCAACAATGCCTATAACCTGCAACTGGCTTATGGCCGGGAGCAGATGTTGTTCCCCGCCTTGATCGATGGCAACCTGTCACTAAGCTTGCGTTATGCCGCCGGTCCGGCACTGGCGCTGCTTAAACCTTGTTACCTGAATTTGTTGTATGTTTCTTATAATCCCGAAGAGCATGCCTATTCTCAAAGTGAACGCTTTACCAAGGAGAACGGTGATAAATTTCTTAATCCCGCATACATTCTGGGCAGCGATAAATGGAGCAAAGGCCTGGGCGAAACCCGGCTTATTCCCGGCTTGTTTGCCGAACTAGCCATAGCCTTGGAACCCGGCAGGCCAGAATCTTTCGTTAAGACCATTACCATCGGCGGCAATGCTGCGATCTACACCAGTAAAATTGAAATGATGGCGGAACGAAAAGCTTATGCTTATCAAGCCTGTTTCTTTGTTGGCCTTTCGTTTGGAAAAAGGTGGCACTAAACTATCCTCTTTTGAAAAATAGTTTGAAAATACTTTTTATACTGCTGTTGGCGGCTATGTTTTGTCTTTGCAAAGCTTATGCCCAGGCTCCGGGTGTACCCTACAAACGTTTCCAGTATAAACGCTATAAATGGAAGGTATTGCCGGTAGGTGCTTTCCGGGTTTACTACCCGCAGGGTTATGATAGCCTGGCCAGCTTTACTTCGGTACAGCTGCCCCTGATTGCCGAGAAGGTAAAAAAGGAAATGGGGGTTCCCGTAAAAGCTACACCCAATATTATCCTGTACCCGGCCATCGACCAGTTATATACTTCCAATATCGGTTTGACGGGTGAAGGACATTTACCCTTCCCGACTATATTCCTGAAAGGCAGTCGTGTTTCGCTGGCCTTCGACGGCTCGTATGAGCACTTCCGTACCCAGTTGGCCGGCGCCTGGGCGCGGTTATGCTGGGAAGAACAATTTCAGAATGACCTGGAAGAGCAGGCGCTGTCGAGGCGGCAGCTGATGCCGGCCTGGTTCCGCGAAGGGGCTATCGCCTATTTCGCCCGGGGCTGGCGCCTCGTTGATGAAGATAACTGGTTATCGCTGCAGGGCAGCCGGCAGGACTGGGAACAACTAAGCGCGGCGCATCCGGAACAGTCAGGGCAAGCCTTTTGTTATTTCCTGTCGCGCAGGTACCGGCCCGATGCAGCCCGGCAACTGGTATTCCAGTTGCGTAAAGGTAAATCGCTGAGCCGGGCCGTGCGCCTGGTAGCCAAGCGCCCGCTCGATACCCTTACTGGGCAATGTCTCCGTTTTTACCGGGAGCGTATGGATACAACGCTATCTGCAACAGATACGCTCCGCGACCAGCTGTTGCAGGCGCATAAAGGCAGTAAGCTGCAAAGACTCCTATACAGCGCCGATGGCAAGCAGGTGGCTTATGTAACCGAAAAGGAGCACAAACGCCGGCTCTATATTACGAACATCACACAATTACAACAGCTACAGCAAAGCAAATCTGTACAGCGCTATCTGTTGCCGCCCTGGATGGAGGATCACGAGGCTGATCCTTATCCGTTGCTGCATTGGTCCGAAGCGGATAAACAATGGTATGCGGTACAGCCGGAACAGGGATGGGTACAGGTAAAACGGTACGGCGCCGGTGGCGCTTTGATCGACCGGCACAAGCTGTATGGAGTAGATGGCGTAAGTGCGATAATGGGCTGGAGCCGCGATCAGTGGCTGATGGCTGCGTATCGCAAAGCTAAAAGTGATATTGTCGTCTATAACGCCGCTAGCCTGCGGTTCAGCCCGCTTACCGACGACGCGGAAGATAATACCGAACCCGCATGGGATGCAGGTCATACGCGATTGCTTTACCGTTCGGGGTATCCTTCCGATAGCTTGTATCATGCAGATAGTATAACGAAGCCCTATGGCATTTACAGCAAAACCATAGCGGGTATAAAGGGTAGTGCAAAACAATCAGAGCGGCTCCTGTGGCGGGATACAACTTATGTTTCGTTTCACGATCCCCAAGGGTTGGCCGGTAACACGATCCGTTTACAACAAAGTACGACCGGTAGTTTGCAATACGATACTTTAAGCCCGGGCGAGGCTCCGGCCGCAGTGCCTGGTAGCCGCATCCATCCCTGGCTGCGCGACTACCTCGAAGATAAGCGGCGGCAGGATAGCCTGGCGGCCCTGGAGCGGCATTGGAATAAAGACGAGGAAGCCTCTTTCCTGGGTGGGGTGCTGAAAGGCAAGGACAGCAAAGGTCTTGCCAACCACCAACGGGACAGCCTGTTGCGGGCTCTGGCCTATACACCGGCCAAAGTAAGGCCTTATATCCTGCAGCTGTACAGCGCTTATTTTTCGGCACGCATCAACAACGATTATTACATCAACCGGATGCAGCCTTACCAGGGCTACCTGGGCTCTTTTAAATTCCCAGAGGTAGGCGCTATGGCGGGCGGCGGTATCAGCGACCTGTTCGAGAATCACCATTTCAATATCGGTTATCGTATGCCTGCGGGTACGGAGGGCAGCGACTTTTTCTTCCGTTATGAAAATACGGCCAAACGCCTAGACTGGCATGTCCTGTTTTTTAGGAAAGTAGAAAGCCTGCAACCCGATGCACAACGCGACTGGAAAGATGAACAGGGGCGGCCTTATCCGCAGATGGCCAAAGTAAAGACCCACTATTATGAACTGGGTGTACAATATCCCCTGCATTACGACTGGTCGGTAGGTTTTACCGCGGCTGCGCGCCGCGACCGTACGGTATTCCTGGCCTCCGACCGTTATAGTCTTAACTTCGAGGCCCTGCAGCAATGGTGGAGCATGAATACCTTTACCGTATCTGCGAACAAGCTGCATGCCTTGAGTCCCTTCCTGTATAAAGGCTGGGATGCTCGGCTGCTGACCGATGTGATGGTATCGACGGGTAAACAGGCCACCCTGTTGTATGCTACAGCACTGCGTTTCAGCTATCACCAGCCCTTGTACCGCGATATTAATTTTGTACTGCGGGGCAATGTGGGTCATAGCGGCGGACAAAGCCAGGTGCTCTATAACTTTGGCGGGGTAGACAATAACATTGTGCCGAGAACGGATACTACGGTGCGTTTTAAACAGGAGGCCCCTTACGCATTCCAGGCCCTGGTAACACCTTTTCGCGGATACCGGCAGAACAGCCTCTATGGCGGCAGTTATGTACTGTTCAATGCCGACCTGTATATCCCTTTATTCAGCCGGCTGATACCTTTGCATACCGGGTTCTCTGCGTTAAACAACCTGCAGCTCGGGCTCTTCACCGACTTTGCGGCTACCGCAAGGAAACAGGACCACTTGCCCGCGGCGCCTACCCATCTGCAATCCTTCGGTTGCAGCGCCCGCACCATGCTGGCGGGTTACCCCATCCGTTTAGACCTGGCCTGGCCACAGCAGGGCTTTTCTGCACAGCCGGTCTGGTATTTGTCGTTTACATTTTAACTTTTCTGCTCTCCATGCGTTTTTCTACTTCCATTATGATAGATTGAAACTCCCGAAAGTCAACTCCTCTCATCCTATAAATGTATTTGCTCCAATCTGCACCTTTAATCCAATCTTGGGGCTGACCACTTATTATTACTACCTGCGCAAAATCATCTATATGGCCTGCTAAAGTGACACCGTCCATCTCGCTCATGTTATAATCAGTGAAAACCACATCTGGTTTTAAATGCAATATTTCATTAAGCGCTATCAAAGGTTTTGTGGCCGATCCTACAAATTCAACTCCTTCAGTTTGTTGGATCAAGTTAGTAATATTGATAATACCGTGCATTTCATCGTCTACAACATAACAACGAAGATTCATAGTTATAGGATTTTGAGTTTTTAATGATTCGGCAAATATATTTAATTTTATAAAATTACATTTCAATTGACATACCTCGTTTATGTACCCACAAATACTGTAGTTTATACCCCGATTTATAAAGTTTGAGAACTTTTTTTCTGGTTGGGAAGGCAAATTATTATGTTATCATTATACTTAGTAATATAACATGATTAAACTGCAATTACACCAAAATGTCATTGTCAGGACGCCAAGGCTACCAATAGATGCAATGCTGAAAGAATTCTGGCCAGAATTAAAAGAAATGATAAAAGAAGCTTCACTGGACTTTTGGGAACTGATAAGATTGATGTCCTACGATGAATTTGAGACGGCTGATAAAAAAATAAAAAAAACAGTTCAAAAATATTTTAACAGGGCAAAATTCCGGGCAACTCCCTATGGATCTTTTGCTTCAATAGGAATAACACAATTAGGAAGAAATAAGGATCAGCTACGGCTCAGCAATCAATTGTTGAATCATTCCTTCATCAGTTGGAAAGACAAACCCCAGGCTAAATTTTCGATAAATATCAAGACCGAAAGTTTTATAGCGAATTCCACGTTTTACAAAGTCGGTAGGGAAATACGATTTTTGAAAAAGGAGGGGGAGGAATTTGAAATTGCAGCAATAGATTATGACCCTGAGATTATTACAATTCTCGAATTCTGTAAAGATCTTAAAACATATTCTGAGTTTAATAGTCATTTCTCAGAATCGCAAACAAACTGGACAGAACTAGTTGCAATTCTTGTGGATATTCAGTTGATTCTTACAAGCCAGCATGAGAACATCATTGGAGCTGATTATTTTGAAAGGACAGGGTATATTCCTGACAACTCACCGACAAAATACATTATAACTGAAAGAAAGTGTGTTTCGGGTTCCTACTTTTCTGGTCACTTCAGACACTTACCTGATCTGATCCTTAAAATAAAAACAATTAAGGAAAGTCAGACCAATGATAGTTTGGAGGCATTTGTAAACCGCTTTAACAAGAAATTTGAGGGGCAGGAAGTCCCAATAATGGTAGCGATAGATCCAGAAATCGGTGTTGATTATGGTGATTTTGCCAAACTAAAGAATTTCACTCTAAAAGACCGGTTTGGGATTAAAACTAACCCGGTCGGTGAAAATAAAAAAAATTTAGCTGACGGAAATGTAATCGATCTCATAATTCAAGCTATTAAATGCGGAGGCTGTGTTAACCTAGAAGAGGTTAGCACAGCCCAAACTAATAATGAATTGCTTCCAAATAGCATTCCAGTATTATGTAAAGAAATCGATGGTACAATATTTATCGATTCGATAGGAGGGGCGACCTCAAATTCCTTATCTGCCAGGTTTGCATTTGCCGTTCAAGAAATAAAAGACCACGCCATTCATATCGCTCAAATAGAGGTGGATGCAAATTCTGATGTATTGTTTTTCGACATTGGTTATAGTTGCGAACAGGAGGTAGATGACATAAACAGGAGACCTTTAATCTATCCGGGCTTAGTTAATATCCTGAATTTTTCTGACTACCCTACCTCACTTCCTATAAATGATATAACGGTTACAGTAAAAAACTCAAAAGTAATTTTACAGTCCAGAACCTTGGGAAAAAGACTAATTCCAAGATATGCCTCTGCATACAACTTTACCAGATCAAAATTGCCTCTGTTCAGATTTTTGATGGATATCCAGTATCAGGATATAACTACAGATTACTCTTTTTCACCAAAACAAATACTTCCGGGACTCTCAGTTTATCCGAGAGTTGAATTCAGAAACATTGTGGTTTCTCCCGCGTTGTGGAGATTGAGAGAAGATGACCTTTTCAACGAGGATAGGGAAATAAAGAGCTTAGGAAAATTGAGGCAATACCTAAATTCAAAAGGTGTAACAAAGTATTTTAAAATTGGTAGTGGCGACCAAACCCTATTAATGAATACAGATAACGACCAGGACTTAGAGCTGTTGATATTGCAATTAAAGAAGGTAAAGCTACTTTACCTTGAAGAAGCGTATCTTCCTGTCAATGCAAGCGCGGTTGACCATAATGGAAGAAAAATGTTTCCCCAACTTCATGTAACACTGACGCACACCGAGCAGGTTTTTAATGGAATGAATTTTTCAAGTATGCAAAACAATAGGATGGAGTCAAGGCAATGGGAACTTCCAGTTAATGAATGGTTATATCTGGAGTTATTTGGTATATCAAGTTCTGTGGATTCTTTTTGTAACGATATGTTGATCCCTCTTTTAAAAAGAGGTAAGAAAGGTGTAATAAAGTGGTTCTTTATTCGGTACAATGAAGGCGGAGAGCACATTCGATTAAGAATTCAATTTAAGTCACCACAAAATGCTTTTGAATTCATCGGCATCGTTAATCTTTTGGCAACGGAAAAAATGGAAGAAGGAAGAATTACGGATTACTCTATTAGAACTTATAAAAAAGAAGTTCACCGATACACTAAGGAGCTGATGCCAATTATCGAATCTCATTTTTATAAAGACAGCCTATTTATTCATTCGATATCTAAGCTCAATTTATCAGAATTTCAAAAAGTAAAGTTCTGTTTAGAAACGATAGATTACATAAGGTCGTTAGGTATTTTTACAATGGAAGACTTTGAAAAAATTATTGAGAGTATTACCATAGCTTATAATGAGGAATTCAATGTGATGCCAACTGATTACAGGACGCTCAATGCGATATTTAAAGATTTTCAACGAGAACCAAAACCTCTTTTGTCCAAAGAGCGACGGAAAAAATTTGAGTCTTTCAAATTATCATTAGGTCATACTATAAAACTGATTGCGGAACCTTTGAGAGCAAAGTTGTTTGGAGATCTGTTGCACATGCATTGTAATAGGCTTTTTATCGAAGATCAGAGATTTTATGAAATGATTATGTACAACCTTTCAGAGCGGCAAGAAAAAATCAGGAAGGCAACGTTAAAATTAGAAAGGAAAATTGAACAGAGAGCGTAATTATATCGAGTCATATTTTTCATAAACTTCGGTCATAAAAGTTGAGCCAATTGTATGCGTTGATCCGGTATCCAGCACGAGGATATTTCCAACTATGCTAGATACCCGATTCATATTTACAACGCAGCTTTTGCTTATTTTCATGAACAACTCCGGGGGTAACTGGTCATAAATATTGCCGAGAGATTTCTTAAGTGATATCGGTTTCTTTTGGTTTTCTATATACAGGCTGATATATTTACCGTCAACCTCAATATACAGTAGATCAATCAGCTTTATCCGGCTAACGTTTCTTGGCGAAAGCTTTACAAATATACATCTGTCTGAAGCCGGTAACATCAATTTATTCCTTGCTATCAATTTTTCCTTTGCCTTTTGAATAGCTCTTAAAATATCTTTAAGATTAACTGGCTTGACAATAAAATCTGCGGCATCGGTATTATATGCCTCCAAAGCAAATCCAGGATGACCGGTCACGAAGATAACCACTGCTCGATCTCCGATTTGATTGCATAGATCTATGCCTGACAAATCTGGCATTTCAAGATCGGAGAACACAATATCTGTTTTTATTACTCCAGAAAGAATCTTCGACACAATAAGTACCGGATCGGTCTCAGCTGTTAAAACAGTAAGTTCCGGTATCCTCTTTAGTGTTTCAACGAAATCTTTTAAAGAACGCTCGTCATCATCGACTACACATACAGATAGGCTCATAATACAATTTTTAATTTCAGTTCATAATGGTACTCCGTGTCCGAAATGATCAAACTATGTTTTCCAGCATATTGATGGTTCAAAATGGCTATTACATTTTGTTGTCCCAGCCCATTTCCTTTAATTACTGATGTACGTTTTAAATTCCAGGTGTGAAGCATAATAGTATTATCAACCAATTGAAGATCGATCTGTGCGGGATATTTTTCTTCCGTTAAAACACCATATTTAAACAAATTCTCAATAAGTGTCAATAGTAAAAGGTGCGGTATCCTTAGTTCATTTTCCGGTACAACAATCCTGATATCAATATGTATATTTTGATTACGAGCATACCTTTCTAACTCAACATAAATTTCAATTCCTTTTACTTCCTCCATAAGTACAACCTTATGTTCCTTCGCTGGATTAAACAAGTAGATTTTCTGCAACTCGGCCAGTAATGCTGCAACATGGCTGATATCGGGCAGCTTACTGGCAGATTCTATTTTTATTAGATTGAGAATATTAAAAAGCAAATGGGGATTCAACTGCATTTGATGGATAATACTTTCCAGGCGCCTCTTTTCCGACAAAGATTCAATGGACTGTTTTAACGCCAATTCACGACTCATTGCATTAGCCTGGTTCAGCAGAAAAAAACCAACAAAGAAACTGGTGCCAAGAACTGCAAAAATTTGAGTAAAAGCATATAAAAGCTGTTCTGTAGAAAAAGCCAATTCCCAGAACCGATCATTCCAGGGTTGTCTGAATACAATACTGGCTCTTAATATCACATACAAAAGCATTTCAACGAATAGCTTAATACAAAAACTCAGGTATTTCCTATCGGTAAAATCATTTGGAACAGCCCAAAATATGTTTGCGAAATAAAAAAACACCTGTAAAAAAAGTAGTTTCCAGCCTACAAGTGTAACTGTCGCCCCCGCGCTATAAATCCATAATATTTGTACGGCAATTACAAATATTATGGATAATAACATGCTAGCTATTGATCTGGGATTATGCTGTATTTTAATCTGCATGATATTTCTAAGTTAGTACCCCTAAAAATGTTACTTAATACCCTGAAACCTTTAATTCACGAACTTAATTTGCCTGATTTAATATGACTAAATACTTTTATATCTCAATAGCAATAAAGCTGTTGATTTTAATAACCAAATCATGAAAAATAAATCATCTGTTAACAAACCTTCGAGGGTTAGATTATTATTTACGTTTCAAGGCTATGGAGCAATGAGCAACAATGGAAAAACCATTACTGAAACCATTTCATTGACTTGGTCCAAAACAAGCACCTGCTGTTAATTAGACGGCGATAATCATCTGGTAGCTTTCTATCCCAGGTGCTTTAGGGCACCTGTTGGAAATCTCAAAATTAATCATATCTAAAACGCATTACAATTCAGAAAAACAGGTATTTATCTTAAATCTTAAAGGAAAAAACCTTAAAACCTGTTCACTTTTATATAACCCGGAGCTTAAAAATAAAAGCAGAAGGGCAATGCCAACCTACCCGTGCAGTGAATGCACGATCTTTTTTCTATTCATTCCATTGTTTAACCCCAAACACAGTTAATTATGAAAAAAGTAATCTTCAGCCTGTCCCTTCTGGCCCTGACCACAGCTGCTTTCGCAGAAACAAAAACCGAAACACCTTCTAAAACAGAAGGAACCGCTAAGTTGAGCGTCTATTATGTAACCGGTATCAGCGGTCCTAACTACACGTTGAGCACATCGCCGAACCCGCTCTGTGGTGACGCGGAGGAATCTCCTTGCGAAATCACATCACAGAATCCTATTACCTCCAGCCCCTTGCAAGCCCCCAAATCCCAGGTGGATGCGCAGAGCAATGGTTTCAGCATTGTTGAACGCCAGCCGCAACTGTAACAATTTTCTCCAGGGCTTTAAAGTCCTGGAGATTTTTCATCTTTAATCATCCATTAAAAACAAAGTTTATGAAAAAGATATTTTTAGCTCTTACTGCCATAACCTTGTCAACAGTGGTTTTTGCAGAAACAAAGGGGGAAAATCCATCTAAAACCGAATCAACTGCAAAAGCAACAACCTATTGGGTTGTTGGAATATCCGGAACAAATTATATATTATCGTCCTCTCCTAATCCTGATTGCGGTAATGGGAATGAAATGGCCTGCGAAATCACATCGCAAAATGCTTTGACCAATAACCTGGCACCAATAAACCAAGTTGAAGCCGAAACAAATGGCTTTACGGTTATAGAAAAGCAGCCACACCTATAGTAAGTAGTAGATGGGAAACAATGTTTCCCATCTTTCTATAATATGCTTTTTATTGAAGCGTCCATTCCCTGCTCTTTGTATAAATCGGTTGTATTAAATTTTACAATTTTCCCTTCCTTATCCAGTAAGATTACCGTAGGTGTTGCAGCAATAACATTTTCCGTAAATAATGGGTGATCATATCCAAGCTTTCCAGTAGTCAGATTTATTGCATCTTTTGATGTATAAAGGCCACCATCAATACCATCTAACCAACGGGATTTTTTCTTATCAATGCCGATCGAAACAAAAGCGACTTCAGATTTTGGGAACTTATTTTTTAGCTTACTGATTACATCGCGATATAAAATATGGCATCCTCCGCAACCGTTTGACCAAATATCAATTACTGTGACTTTGCCTTTAAAATCCGAAATGGATACATTTTGGTCTGCGGTGTCAAGAAAAGAAAAGTTGTTCAATTTTGTACCCATAGCCTGGCTTTTATAGAGCGCTACAATCTCTCTACTATACTTTTCTTCGACAAACTTTTCAGCATCCATTTGTAACTGATCAAAATTTAACGGTTTAAAATTGTCATAATAAAACAGCGTTGCTATCAGTCTATCTCTAATTGTTCCCCGTTCCTTATCTTTTATATTATTATAAACTGCCGCGAAATCTAAAACACCATTGTTTTGGATTTTTGATTCAAACCTATATTTGTAATCAAGAAAACGTATCAAATTGGAATTGATAAGCTGATACTCATTATTCGATCTGGGAGTCACCAAAGCGAGACTATCAGTTAAGGACGACAAATATTTCTTCTTAACAGTCGGATTCTTTATTTCATTTAATCGCTCACTTATATTTCTAAATACATAATTGCCATTGTAATAATTGATATTTGCAGCAATGAGTTTATAATCCTCTTCAGACAATTTATTTTTATACCGATTTAGATTACTAATAGCATTATTGATTGCATTTTCCTGTGGATTGTAAAAAATGTGCTTCGGATTTTCACCGCTATCCGAAAGGAGTAGTGAATCTGACTCACGGCTCACCGTATATCGTAAAGCATCTTTTCCGCTAAAAACGCAAGTATTATGAGCGCCGAGCGCCGTTTCTTTATGATTTGAGATATGGATATCTACGCTGTCTCCAATACGCCAAAATTTCCTGGTCACTAAATAAGAGTAAACAGTTTTAGGAGATCCAGTGTCAAATTTCTTCGCTTTCATCCTGATTTCAAAAAAACCGCTGGAATCGGTTACGGGAATATCAAATGTGTATTTTCCATTCTTCAAAGTTCGTTTCTCTTCAAAAAGATTCTTTGAGGTACGGATGGGATTTTTAACGAAAAAA
Organism: Sphingobacterium sp. DR205; assembly: GCF_011064245.1. Lineage (NCBI taxonomy): Bacteria > Pseudomonadati > Bacteroidota > Sphingobacteriia > Sphingobacteriales > Sphingobacteriaceae > Sphingobacterium > Sphingobacterium sp. DR205. The sequence goes on from NZ_CP049333.1 coordinate 2,772,853, forward strand.
TAAAGTGTGTCGTTTTTACCAGCTTTATCCCAGTACAGGTTTACATTCAATCTTCCTTTTATGCTATTTTGTGCTCTTAAGGCATGACCTAATCCAATTAGCATCAAAACCAATACTATTTTCAATTTCATTATTAGTTGCTTAAATTCTTTAATAAGTATTCTGTTCAATTCCACTCAACCTGATCTCAGCATCAGGAATGGGTAATGCATAGCGGGCATTATTAGGAGTAAGCGTAATGGTTTGCCCATTTATTACCCTGGATAGGGTCGTCTGCCTCTTTTGATCAAGGTTAAGTCTACGAATATCCTCCCATGGTATATTACCCGTAAAGGGTAATTCCTTTCTACGCTCACGCAGAATAAGATTTATTGCATCTTCCGGACTGCTGGCCGTTAATTCAACAAATTTTCCTGCTTTATAACGCTTTTTTAGTAAGGTATTTAAGGTTGAAATGGCCTCATTAGTTTTTGAAGTTCTCGCCAGGCACTCGGCTTTTATTAGGTAGACTTCATTTGTTGCAAGGCCGGAGAAGTTATTGAAGTTCCCAGTGTAATTCCCCCTGAACTTATAGGTAGTGCCTGACTTGATAAAAAAATATGTTTTGCGCAGATCATTATCCTCATAAGATTTTATAAGTGTGGAATCTACGATACCCTTTGTCGTCGTTGTTGGTCTTACAATATTTCCATTCATTGTGGCAAATGCAAAAAACAGGATCTCCTCATTACCAATACCATTTGCTGGGAACCGGTAAGTGTTATTTAAGGAAACCTGGCTGCTGTTAAAATCGAGGATCGATGATTTAATTTTTAATGCATTTTCCGCACTTGTAAGCGCGCCAGTATAATCCCCATTATTCAGCCGTATTTTAGCCTGCAAAGCGTAAGCTGCCGGCTTGCTAGGACGTGTGGTTACACTTTGGATTTCGTCAAGTTTACTGATAGCTTCATCGCAATCGTTAATAACCTGGTCCATTGTCGCTTTAAGTGAAGACCGTTGTATGATTATGTTTACATCAGACGTTAATCGAATCGGTAGTCCCTGTTCCGAGCCGGCGTTAACGGGATTATATTGCCTGCAGAATAAAGTAGTGAGATTATATAAACCAATCGCACGATAGAAATAAGCCTGTCCTTTCAGGTTTTCAACTTCAGGTCCACTGATCTTTAATTCAGACAGTCCATCAAGAACAATGTTTGCATACTCAATTATAGCATAGCCATAGTCCCATTCCATAGCCGAACCATTGGTATTATCCCACGGTTTCATTCCCCAAGAATATATCTGCTTCTCTCTATCTAACAGTGTTGCATAATCCTTATCGAGTAGATAGACGTTGTTTGATGCGGCAATACCTGCGTTTGTAAATCTTCCATTTATCCAGGAAACATTATCTAATATCGCCTGAAAATCCTTTACTGTTTCAGGACGAACCTGGCTTTTATCCCGTTTCTCATCAAGCCAATCCTTTTGTTTGCAACCCTGAAAACCTATAATGGCTAGCAATATAAAAAGGGTATAATAAGTAAGTTTTCTTTCCATGATTTAGAATTTTGCGTTTACACCAAAAGCTATCGAAAACGGGTTTGGTAAATTAAATCCAAAAGTGTCGGGGTCAATTCCTTTTTTGTTTTCTTTCCAAATAATACCTAAATTACTTAGGTAACTGTAAAACTGAAGGTTTTTAAATAGCCCTTTTGTTGCTTCAATCGGCAAAGAATAGCTTAGCCTTATATCTTGTAACCGGATGTGATTACCGCTTTCAACAAGGATATCAGAGTAGCTATAAAATGCATTTCGATTCTCATTTTGCTCCAATAAAATAGAAGGTACTGTAGTCTTCGCCTCATCACCAGGTTGCTGCCATCTTAAAGCATAATCTAAATGTGGCTGATTTTCCACGACCTTAGCATAGTAAGTACCGGTAGACGGCCGTCTAAATACATAACCAAGTTTGAAAACGATATTGCAGCTTAGGGAAAACCCTTTGTACTGAAAATCGTTCCTCAACGCCCCAAATTTTGTAGGCCTTGAAGATCCATGGTACACAAGTGAGTCTGGACTAAAATTGTTTAGTATGGCAGTATAGTCTTGGCTGGGCAAACCATTCAAAATTCCCATTGGATTACCCGTTTCATGATCCAGCCCTGCCCATTTGTAGGAATATACACCGTACATGGATCGCCCGGCGATACCGGTTACTTCTCCATAATTCCTGATGGTACCAATGGTCTGAGGTGCATCATACTTTACAAGTTTGTCTTTGTATAGGCTCAGCAACAGCGTCGTGCTCCAGTTAAAAATACCTTTTACATTTAGGGATGTAAGATTCAGATCAATACCTTTTGCGTTTGTTTGAGCAGTATTGGCCATATAAGTGGTGAAACCACTCTGTGGAGCAAGCGACGTAGGTTGAATCAAATCTCTACCATTTTTGCTGTATAATTCTACCGTTCCTGAAAGCCTGTTACCCTTGGTAGCGAAGTCCAAACCAATATTAAGATTGCCGACCTTTTCCCACCTTAAACTAGGGTTCGGCGCTGTTCTTATTTGGATCATAGGATTACCTGTGATATTGGCAATGGAATAAACACCTGATAGATAAGCAGAGCCATAGTAAACATTGCCGTTATAGCCATAAGTAGCGCGAAGTTTTAATTTTGGCAGCCATTCCAAATTATAAAAGCTCTCATTGTTTATATTCCAGCTTACACCTGTAGACCACAATGGAGTAATACGGTCATTTGTTTTTACTCCGAATATATTGGCACCATCCCTTCGGCCACTTACAGATAGCACATACCGGTTGTCATAGGTGTAAGCTGCGTTGAAGTATTGCGAGAGGTAACGTGTGTTCGATCCCAACACCCTTCCATCCGGCGTGGGAATATAGGAGCTTCCACCTGGATTATTCGGATAGGCTATATTGTAATTCAGATTGTCTATGGAGCTGCCAAATTGTTCGTCATAACCATAAGACAGCCTATTTATACCATCTGTTTTACGCTCACGCAGTTCGTAACCCAAAATGGCATTGATAATACTCTTACCAATAGTCTGATCAAAATAAAGCTGCGCACGACCATTATTCGCGTATAAATTATTTTTACTTAGACTCAGGATTGCCCCTTGTGGTAATGGATAAGTTTTTGCACCTGTTACATTATCGAATTGGGTAAACCGGTTAACCAGGTTGCGAACATAGTATGTGTTTGCGTCTTTGTAATCCCGATAATCCAACTGTTGTTGTTCATGCTGATACTGTACTTCAAATTTAAGTGATGGCAATATCTTGTAGGCGGCCATAAACTTCATTAAAAGGTCGTTCCTGTTTATCCTGAAATCTCTTAATGCCAGTTCATCAAGTGGGCGATAGGACCAATCCATAAAGCCCCTGTCAACTGCTGATTCCACAAACCCTTTTGAATAATCTTTTGTAATGGATAAGTGCTCTCCATTTTCACCGATGATTGTAGCATAGGGATATAGGTAGTTATTTTTGAAGTTTCCTAAATCAGTTGTTTTTAGATTGGCAGAAAGATTATTATTAGGTTTTTCCTCTGTTCGGCTGTAATTTATAGCAGTTGATATTTCAAGGTTGTTTACAGGGTTATAGGTATTGAGATTATTAACTGTAAAGCGGCTTAAACCGTTTCGTTGAAGGTTGTCGCGGTTATGATCGAAACCGGAAGATAGCGAATAGGTAAAGTTCTTGGTTCCTCCGCGAAGCGACAAAGAATACTGTTGCAATACCGCCTTGCGATAAGATTCTTTTATAATTTCACTTCTCACATCTCTTCCTGACAAGTCATTTAAGCGCTTGTCGGCTTCCTGAGCAGTGATCTTGCCATCCCGAAGTAGGGCATAGATTCCTACCCCAGGAGTAACGGGTGTCATAGAATAGGTGTCGGTGAGGTCATAGTCATAGTATCCATTGTCAAACAAAATCTTCTCTGCACTCAGGAAGTCTTTTGAGTTGATATAATTTTGGTCTTTTTTAAAATTGGGTTTATTGATAAATGAAACGTTACTGCTCACCGAAAAATTTATTCGTTCGTTTAACTTACCTTTTTTTGTGGTCAATACAATTACACCATTGGCGGCATTTGCCCCCCATATACTAGCAGCTGCAGCATCTTTTAAAATAGTTATGGATTCTATATCATTAGGATTGATGTTATTGATATCGCCTTCATAAGGGAAATTATCAACGACAACTAATGGGTTTGCATTAGCATAAATTGTGCTTCGCCCTCTGATATTTATACCGAGATCTTTCTGATCAGCACCTGTCGAAAGAGTGCCTGAAGAATTCCGTCCATTAAACAATAAACCAGGAGTGACACCATTAAGCCTATCGAGGATATTTGTGGATACCTGTCGGTTAAGCAAAGTGCTATCTATTATGACAAATGAACCTGTAGAACGCTCCTTGGGTATACTTTGATAGCCGGTATTGACATTTACGACAGCTTCAGTTAACATGCCTTGAACGGCATTTAGGGTGACAATTATTCCGTCATGAAATTCACTTATTTCACGGCCACTATGTCCCAAAAGACTAAAAGTAATTATTGATCCCACTGGTACATCGTCAAGGGAAAAAGCTCCGGCTTCATCTGATCGGGTAACCTGGTCCGAATTTTTTATCCTTACTGTAACATTTGCCAGTGGTTGATCCAAGCTGTCAATAATGCGCCCCCTAATTGGTCTCTTGCTTTTACTTTTAGGCTGCTGTATCGAATTATTTGCAATGACGGTTATTACTTTTCCGTTCATCTCAAAATTCATAGGTTGGCTAGTAAAGATTTGTCGTAAAACTTCCAATAGTTCTTTCTCTTTAGCAGTTATGGTGACAGGATTGGATTTTGCCATAAGTTGATCGCTAAAAATAAAGGCATATCCACTTTGCTTTCTTAACTGTTGCAAGACTTCTTTAAGCGGTTGATTTTTGGCTACAATTGTGATCTTTTGAGCCGAAGCTGCAAAGTATAGTAATAGGAGCAGCGCAACCAAGAAGATAAATCGAAGCCATCTCGCCAGACCGTATTTATCAGGTATGGCTGGGTTCCAGTCATTGTTACACTTTTTATCGTGCACAATTCTCCTTTGAATTTTAGAATTCATAAATTTGATTCGTTAGGTAATAAAAATTAGTTTGCTTTGAACGGTATTCTTGTTTTTGCCTGGCACCAGCCGGAAGCGCTAACTTCCGGCTCTTTATTTTGCCAGGTCTATAAACACATATGAAACTTGCTTTACTTTTCTTCTACAATCCTCCTTCCTTCGATTTTTAATTTTACGCCTGTTGTTGTCCTCAATGATTGGATCAGGTCACCAATAGGGATGTCCCTCGGAAACTCACCAGAGACGGTTCCTATTTCTCGATCCTTTGAGATATCTATTTCAACATTATACCATCGAGCGACTTGTCTGAGAAATAGGTTAAGGTTTGCTTTGTTGATCACGAAAAGACCGTCTTTCCAGGCCGCGTAATCGTCGCCGTTAACTTGCAGCACCCGAAGCTCATCTCCGTTGACAATAGCTTGCTCGCCAGGTTTTATGATGACGGTCTTCTGTGATCGATTGTTAAGAATCCTTAAGGAGCCTTCCAATAATGTGGCGGCGCCGAAAGGCTCATTGGAATAGGTATTGAAATTAAATTCTGTTCCCAAAGCAGTCACCTCCATATCTGTGGACTTTACTGTGAACGGTAATTTTTTGTTTTTTGCAACTTGAAAGTAGGCCTCACCGGTAAGCTCTATTTGGCGTGAAGTGATACCAAAGGAGACTGGGTATTTAATGGAGGAACCTGCATTCAGCCACACTTTGGAGCCATCGGCAAGTACCACCTTGAACTGGCCGCCCATTGGAACCCTTACGGTATTAAATCCATCGTTTTGCAGGGCAGCTTCCCTTGTCTGCTGTCCATAGGTTAATGTTCCATCTTTTAGGCTCGCAATACCATCTTTGCTATTTTGTAGCGAACCTCTATCAAAAAGTGAGACCTGGCTGCCGTCGGAAAGAATAAGCTCTGCTTTATCAGATCCGGGATGAATTTCAACTTGTTGGGCGCTAGTCGTTGGAGCAACGCTTTTTTGCTGCTGGTCAAAAAAGTAAAAGACCGCTATGCCAAGGGCCAGTAATATTGCTGCTGCGGTAGAAAGGTAGATCCAAAGAACATTTGCTTTTGGTCTGGGACGTAATTGGATAGAAAGAATTTCCTTTACATTTCCGGTTATTTCTTTGACCTGGTCATTATTGTGTACATTCTCTTCGGATAGCGTAGACCTGATCTTTGCCATCAGATCTTCGTCAACGGTTTCGGCATTAAATAGGTCAAGGAGAGTGCCAAGCTCTTGCCCGGTTATAGTACCTTTTAGGTACTTTTCGAATAGGTATTGGATTTGGTTATTTTCCACAGCTTTCTCCTTTTTTATAGCATTTACGGACTATGTGGAGAAATCAATAGCTGAGCGTTATAATTTTTTATTTTTTTATTTTCAAGAAAGACTGTTGTATAACAGAGAGGCCAGGATCAGTAGCGGTAGCGAAGGGTGGCTGGAGAAATAATCTTTAAGGAATGCATTTGCCTTGGTCACATGATCGTTCACCGCCGCTTGGGAAATCCCTAGTAGATCGGCAACCTCCTTATAACTTTTCTCTTCCAATTTACACATGCTGTACACTCTTTTTCGCTGCGGCGGCAATTTGTCAATGGCTTCATGAAGGAGTTGTCTTCCTTCCTGGTCGAATAGGGCTTTTTCAATATGGTCATAAGCCTCCGTGGTAAAGGCGATAAAATGGGCCCGCATTTTTTCATCCCTTGCTACCTTCCGGAAGATATCATATACCATATTTTCAGAAATACGGAACAAGTAGGCTTTGATGGATTTTTCAGGATCAATGCTTCCCCGATGTTCCCATAGGCGGACGAATATTTCCTGCAGGCATTCTGCCGCCAGGTCACGATCTTTGAGCAGCCTCAACAGGTTGCCGGTTAATTTAGGGCTATAGCGGTCATAAATTTGTTCAAAGGCTTCATAGTTCCCCGCCCTGAGTTGTTCGAGAATGGTGCGCTCCGCTTCCATTTCTAATGCCAGCATCTTCATCTTTAAGTCTCTTGGTGGGTCTAATGTGGTCATTTTTGTGGCCGGATGCAAGAAAAAAATGCTGCAAAACGGTTTATGGGGCCAAAAACAAACATTTAATTTTCTATGCAACCGGCTTTATAACAAAAATGGCAGACGAGTCTTCGCAACAGCATGTAAACCGGCTCAGTTTTTCCGCTCCACAAAAATTTTAATCTTTTTGAAAGGCAGATCCGCTTTGGCATCGATACGCTTACTCTTCCATATCTCGGAGCCGCCGAATCGAATATCAAAATCATACCTGCCAAGAAGCCCATTCGAAATCGTTACTGCAAAATCGACAGTGAAACTGGAGTCCTGCTGGAATAACCAGTTCAGCTGCTGATCATTTAGAATAAAATGTTGTTGTGCCCAAGCAATGATATTTGATCTTAGAAACATGGCCTGCTCCTGGAGCAGATTGTCGTCAAGGCCATACAGCTCATGTTGTTTTAACGCTATTCCAACGGGGGTAAAATAGACCTGTTCCATATCTTAACATGTTGAATTTAAAGTAACTAATATAATAAATATTTACTAACTTTAATATTTGTTAGGTAAGAACGATTATAGACGATTATGGAAAACAGGGTTTATACGAATGAAAATCGCCCCGCGTATAATGATGTTTTTAAAAGGGTAATTCTTGCTTTGGTAGGAGCCCATTTTATCGTGGTCTACGGTGACCATGAGGATATAGGGAAAATAATCAGGCATTTTGATTATTACAATGCTATGGTTGCAAGTTTTGTGATTGCTTTCCTGGTACTGTACTACATCTGGATGATAACCCGGTACCTCGATGCCAGGCTCGATTGGTTCCAGGACACCAATAAACGGATAGCAGCACAACTTGCTCTTGGTCTAGCGCCTCCTGCCGCAATTGCAGTACTGCTTGCATGGGTATATTTTAGTATGTACGGTCATGATATCCGCGATACACCATATTTTGACAGTGACTTCCCCGTGATTTTACTCTTTATCTTCCTGGCCAATATCTATTACTTTTTATATTACCTGGTCGTATCTTTCTGGCCGCGCGATAGTACAGAAATTAGGGAATATATTTCTAAACCAACACCGCAAATTGAGCAGGAGGGAAGTCTACCCCTTCAGGAACAGTATAGAAGTGTAATTCTTGTTCAGACCCCCCTTAAAAGTATTCCGGTACGCACTTCGGATATCGCTTATTTTTTTCGGGAGCAGAAACAGAACTACCTGCGTAAATATGATGGCGAAATATTTGAGATCAGCCATTCGCTCGATGAGCTGGAAGCCAGTCTTGCTCCATCTGCTTTTTTTCGAATCAACCGCCAGATGATTATTAGCTTTAGCAGTTGCAAGGAATTCAGACCTACCGATGGCCCAAGGTTGGAATTGGGATTGATTCCAGCTCCCTCAGATCCTGTTTTGGTCAGCGAAACGAAAGTCAGCGCTTTTAAAAACTGGATCATCCGATGATGCTGAATTCAGTAAGCCTATCCCTGAATTCAAGGTCCCTTTTACCGGATTCATATTATAATACCATTTATTTAAGGTAAAATTTACGGGTAGTATCGGCCCAGTCTTCTTATTTAGATGAAGTAATTGCTCATAATCTGAATTCAGAAACCAATATTCTGAATTCGGACTTTTCTGATTGATAAAGATTTTAGATACCCCTGCCATGCTCCTAATTTTGGATCAAAGCCGGCAGGGTGCACACTGCCTTCTAAACTAAATAATCGAATTATGAATCAATTTCTCACAGACTTACAGCAAAATATGGAGGTGTCGATGCACGCCATCTCTAAGGAATCAGAACACGATCTTGAATTGGCAAATCGCAATAAAGATTGTCTCAATAAAACGATGGAACTGCTCAACGACTTTGTCCGTAAATATGAGTTCCAATCCATAGAAGACGAGATCCGGTTCTTTAAGGAACAACGTCCGTTATTCTATGCTGAATATATTTTTTGGAACGAGGTCTTCTTTCTTGAATCCAATTTTCCGGTTGGAAAAAAATGGCAGATCAGGTTTTTGAAAAAGGAGCTTAAGCGGATCAATAATTTTTTCGAGCGGCATAAAGAGCTGTACAAATATTACAAGCAACAGCTGAAGTTACACGACGGTCAACTCTTTGTACGGTACCCGGACGAAAAGTTGCTCTCAGTAGAAGAGAATCCCGAACTGGACAGTAAAATATCTACCGCTTACAGTTCCCTTTTTGCAAAATTTATTGCTTATGAAAAACTGGCGGCAAAAATTCAAAATAGTATTGTCAATTTGAAAAGCGGTGGTGGAGAAAAAAACGGCCAGGAGCACACTCATAGATTAAGATGGACCGGTACAAAGGCGCAGCTCATCGAATTGGTTTATGCCCTTGCCAGCAGCGGTGTTATTAACCACGGTAAGCTCCATGTAAAGCAGTTGTTTCTTATCCTATCGGAATTCTTACATACTGAGGTTACCCATTATTATCCCTATTTCCAGAGGATGAGAATTAAGAAAAAAGATAGGGCTCAGTTTATGAGTTATTTAAGTGAATGCCTAATCCGGAGGATGGATGAAAGTGATGAAAATCCGAGATTTCATTAATAATTGATCAAAAAGGGTATTTTTTTTAATACCCTTTTTACTGTTCGTTTTTGTCTGGACACATTAACTTTCCCGGATTCCACGCACTCTATCATGCAGTCCGCCGGTTAGAATTAGTTCATTTACAATTTATAATATGCTTTTGACTAAAACCTACTCAATTATAATTGGGCCATTACGGCAATAAAGCAATTATTGACAGCAATAAAAAGGGTAGTTTTTAACAACTACCCTTTTTCTATCTCTTTTTCCAGGCAAAAACCTGAACAGACATATGCTTCATGCCAATTTTGAAATTGGTTCCTCTTTTGATCAACATTCACAGCCTGGTCAATATCAATATAATATAATATCAATGGGGCTACCAACATTCATTTTCCTTCGAATTTCTGTCGTCAAAAATTTGAAGAAAAATGAATAAAAAAAGGGTAGCTATCACCAAAGTATCATTTTTCGTCTCGCCGTCTGGACAATTTTGCTTTCGTAAACGGACAGGAAATGGATCCTGCCGAAAACGAAAAGCACTATGTTCAAATCAATATCCTGGCAGATGTATCTGTATGCAGTATCCATAGTAACCTGCATTTACTACCTGACCGTTATCCTGCTCTTTTTCCGGACAGAGGTTTCCGTATTTACGAAAAAATTGCTGCGCCGAGGCACCAAGCATCAATTCGAATCATCTACTATTTCTTCCTCTCATACCCAGGTACTGCAGCAGAAACTGGAAGAGGTCAAGGAACTCCTTGCAGTTTTCGGAAAAGGGGGTGACCGTACCGAACTGCTTGCTGTAATCCGTTCCTTCCTGGCCGGTTATAACCGGGGGTATCTTTCCGATCATAAGGATGCTTTGATACTGCTAATCGCTACACAAGCAGCTAATCTATGTGGATTTGAATTAAGCGACTCTGAGATCGAAAACTGCTTTCCTGATATCGATGAATAATATTTCAATAACAATAACACACGTGATGAGGATGAGAAAACGAATGAAAAAAGTGTTGGGCAGATGGATTACTGCCTTGTTAATGACCGCAATTTCTATCGGTGAAATTTTTGCACAAGGTAAAGCAGGCATTACCAATGCGACAAACGAGGTTAAGGGGTATTTCGATGTCGGTGTAGACCTGACCTATGCCATCGGCGCGGTTGTGGGACTTGTAGGAGCAGTAAAAGTCTACAACAAATGGAGCAATGGCGAGCAGGATACCGCAAAAGTGGCATCTTCCTGGTTCGGCGCCTGTATATTCCTTGTGGTTGTGGCAACCATATTAAGAGGATTTTTTAAAGTTTAAAAATTAGCAGCATGGGCAGACAACTTTCAACCGTAGAAATCCGGGGAACGCTCTTCGAAGTAGATGCCTGCAGAGAAGCCCTCATTGAAAAAGGCAATCCTAAAAACAGGATTCCTTTCCAGGTCTTCGACCAGGAAGGCAATGGTTACCGCTTCCTTTATGATCTGCAAAATAAAAACGTTCCACAAAAAAAATCTGTGGTCATGCAAGATCCGGACCGGTACTGTTGGGTGATCATTGAGGCGCTTATGGAACTGGATCCCGAAGGTATTGCGATGCGATACGATATTCCTTTTGAAGTACTCTGCAGTAATAAAAATTTCAGCCCGAAAGCATTGGTGGCCCAAACAAAGACGCTGGCAATCAGCCACAAGAAGGTAAAGGATCCAGCGCATAAAAAATAAAAGCCAAATGAAAACTTTAAAAATTTCAAATACCGAATACATCGTCGATATAGACAACAACCGGCTTGTAGAATCGCCCAGCAGAAATTGTATTCTCAGATTCCAGGATATGAAAGAAGTGCCGGAAGGTTACGCGTTCAATTTTGATGCCGACGGTAAATTAGCTGGCGGAAAAGGTACAAATCAGCACATCATCCCCTTTATGGTTCAACTTGATCCTGAAGGCATGGCCAAAAAATATGGAATTGAACCTCAAAGCCTACCGGCAAAAGATCGCGACCTAAAATTCAATAAACAGTTATTGGAAGAGCGCGTTGGAGGCAAACTGCCGGTTTTTAAAATTCATGACCAAGATTTTATTGTCGATTTGAGACTTGGCCTTCTTCGTCCAGTAAATGATTTCTCGACTATGGGCATTGAATTGCGCGAACTCGACATTGATCAATCGGGAACGGTATATCAATTCCTTTATCATACTAAGAAACATGACGTATTCCTTTGGAATGAAAATATGCAGGCTATTCCCAAAAACGTAATACCAGTAGAAATTCCCGTAGACCATGTGCTGGACCCTTTTGGTTTTGCGATGAGAATGAGTGAAATGGGAGGGCTTTCATCCAGGTATCCTATGGGCCGCAAAGAAGACATTGAAAAGATCGATTGGAATGCAACTGGCTTAATTGGATTCTTCAACGAATATCCACAAAGAAACAACATTGAAGCGACAGTACTGCGATGGGATCAAACATCGATACCAGAAATTATTTCCAGCAACCTGGCTAAAACAAAACAGGTTGAACGGCCTAAAGCAAAAAATAAGAGGAGGGGACTATGATGCCAAAGGAGATTAATTATTCGATCAATAAAGGAATCAACAGGCCCATCGAGTTTCGGGGCCTTCGGGGACAATACATAATCATATTGGCAATCGGCCTACTTGCCTTGCTGATGGGATTCTCCATAATATATATAGCGGGGGTACCTCTATACTTTGGCGTACCGGCGGTACTTATGTGCGGATCGGGATTGTTTGGGATAGTGTACCGCCTTAATGCCAAATACGGGCAATATGGGCTTATGAAAGCCATGGCGCTGCGAAAGGTACCTACCGTTATTTACTCCATGAACAGGAAACGGATTTTTGAACAATTAAAAAAGAGTGTGGGATGATGACGGTGTTGTTTATTATAGCTGCAGTATTTCTGGCAGCGGTCCTGTTACAGATAAAGCCACCTTCGGATAGCGGCGTCGACATGGAACAGGTACTGCCCATTTGGAAAGTTGAAAATGACTGTATACTATCCAAGAAAGGAGATGTAACAGTAGCCTTTAAGGTTACCTTACCCGAGATATTTTCTTTATCAAGCGATGAGTACGACAGCCTGCATCACAATTGGCTCAAAGCGATAAAAGTGCTTCCTTTTGGCAGCGTACTCCATAAGCAGGACTGGTTTATTAAAAGTAAATACAATCCCCAGTACAAGGACGATAACCTGATCATGCAGGCCAGCGATCAGTTCTTTAACGAACGGCCTTTTTTGAGCCACGACTGTTATTTGATGATCACCCTAAAAGGGCCGGACCGCAAACCGTCGAGTTCTGCGCTGTCTACCCTGCTCCGCAAAAATATTGTGCCTCCAGAGCTTAAAGATACCAAACGCATGGAAAAGCTACTGGAAGTGATCGGCCAGTTTAAGCGTATCCTTAGCGACGGAGGCCTTGTTCACCTGGAACAGCTTACCGAACAGGAAATCGTAGGCTCAAAGGCTGCCCCCGGCATATTGGAAAAATATCTGTATCTGGGCGGTGGACAAAATGGGCCAGAACTAAGCGAAGTATCCTTCAAGCCGGAATGGAAAGTCGGAACGAAAACCTGCCGCCTATATTCTATGGCAGATGTAGAAGATCTTCCCGGAGCCGTAGGACCAAGGATCCATTATGATCCCTATTCAACGGACAGAACCCGCTTTAGTGTCGGTTTCTCCACTCCAGTTGGCTTATTGCTTCCTACCAATCATATCTACAACCAGTATATGGTTATTGGCGACCCTGCAGCTACCTATAAAAGGCTGGAAGGTAAACGCAGGAGACTGCAGTCCCTTTCAGCCTATAGCAGAGAGAATGCTATTGGCAGAGACGCGACCCAGGACTTTTTGAACGAAGCAATCTCGGAAGCGAGGACGCCCATTCGTGCCCATTTTAATGTGCTATGTTGGACAGATGAGCCTTCGCAGGTAAAAGAAATGCAGAACCTGACAGCATCGGCCTTGGCAAAGATGAATATTGTTCCTCACCAGGAAACCGATGGCGCTCCTCAGCTCTGGTGGGCTGGTATCCCTGGCAATGCTGCCGATCTACCGGAAAATGACACTTTTGAATCTTTTGCGGAGCCTTGCAGTTGCTTTCTGAATATGGAAACGGCCTACCGATCTTCGAACAGCCCATTTGGTATCCGGTTGGGAGACAGGCTCACCGGCGTTCCCCTGCACGTCGATATATCGGATGAACCCATGAAAGGGATCACTCAAAACCGCAATAAGATAGTTGTTGGTGGGTCAGGATCTGGTAAAAGCATGTTTATGTCGGCAATGCTTTACCAATACCTGCAGCAAGGTGCCCATTGCGTTGTGGTAGATGTTGGTCATAGTTATCAAGGCCTGAACAAGTTGGTGGACGGCTATTATTTTACCTATAGCGAGGAAGACCCCATCAGGTTCAATCCTTTTTATTTACCCCCCGGAGAAGTGCTGGACACGGAGAAAAAGGAGAGTATCAAATCACTGCTGGTTGCGCTCTGGAAACAAAGCGACGAGCGTTACCGCAGAAGCGAATATGTGGCTATTTCAAATGCGCTGAAATCGTATTATGAATTCCTGGAAAACAATACAGATTTATTTCCATGTTTTGATTCCTTTTATGAGTTTCTACAGGAGCATTTTGTAAAAGAGCTGGAAGCTGACAAGGTAAAGGATCGGGATTTTGATATGGCCAACTTCCTATATGTGCTAAGGCCATTTTATAGGGGTGGCGAGTTTGACTATTTACTTAATGCCAGGGAAAACCTAGATGTACTCAACCAGCCGTTCGTGGTCATAGAACTTGATAATATTAAAGACCATGCCATCCTTTTTAGTATTGTGACGATGATCACTATGGAGCTTTTTATTTCCAAGATGAGAAAGCTTAAAGGCATAAGAAAAGTAATCGTCATAGAGGAAGCCTGGAAGGCGATAGCCAAGTCAGGTATGGCTGAATTTATGAAATATCTCTATAAGACCGTCCGTAAATATTTCGGGGAAGCGATTACCGTGACCCAGGAAATCGACGATATTATCAGCTCGCCGATCATCAAGGAAGCGATCATAAACAATGCCGATTGCAAGATCATCCTGGATATGAAAAAATTCCAGAACAAATTCGAGGCGATACAGCAAGTACTGGGCATGACAGATAAAGGCAGGGACCTGGTACTGTCCATTAACAGGGCAAATGAGAAAAATCGCAATTACCGGGAAGTTTATATCGAACTGGGCAATCAGTTGATGAAGGTATATCGCTACGAGCCCAGCCCGCAGGAGTATTTTGCTTATACCACCGAACAGACAGAAAAGTTGAAACTGCAAAGTTATATCGAGCAATATGGCAGCATCGAAAAAGCGCTCCGGGTCCTTGCTGCCGAGTATTACGCACAGCATAAACTATTAAGGGCATGAGAACAAAATCTTTAAAAATTGCACTCACTGTAGTGCTCATGGTAAGCATTACTATAGGGCCGGTTAAGAAAGCAGATGCGGTACTGCCGCTTGCCATTATCGAAGTCATTAAAGCAGGGATAAAAAAAGTGATCAAGGCCGTTGACCTCCAGATCCAGCGCCAGCAGAATAAGGTAATCTGGCTCCAGAACGCTCAAAAGGAACTCGAAAATGTCATGTCCAAGCTCAAATTGAAAGAGATTTCTGAATGGACCGAAAAGCAGCGCGCCCAGTATGACAGCTATTTCCAGGAACTATGGAAAATCAAAAACTCTATCGGTACCTGGAACCGAGTAAAACAGATCATTAAGCGGCAGTTAGATCTCGTCGAAGAATATAAACGTGCATGGAACCTACTGAAGTCGGACCGCCGTTTTTCCACTCAGGAAATAGAATACATGTACCGGGTTTACAATGGCCTTTTGGATGAGAGCTTAAAGAATATTGAACAGCTTGCAATGGTGGTCAATGCCTTTCGTACCCAGATGACCGATGGGCAGCGGCTGGAATTTATTTCCGCTATCGCAGCAAAACTCGATAAGAACGTTGCTGTACTGCGCAGCTTCAGTGACCATAACTTCCGACTGAGCCTGGCAAGGGCAAAGAGCAGCCAGGAAGCCGAACAGATCAGAAAGATATATGGACTTAACCCATGACACAATGGAACAGAAACCGATAGACCTGGAAAAAGCTGTAACAGACTTTGCGACACAACTAAGACAGTATGGGTATAGGAATAGCTTCAAGATATCGCTACCCGGTAAAAACGACTATTTAGGAAACCTTAATGATTGTCTGAACCGGTATCTGGCAGCTAACACAAAGGTAGAAAGCTATCCTATGTTTGAGCTACGCACAAAAGCACCGTACAATACAGCAATCCAATGCCGCTTTAAAATAGAATTTGGCATGCATGAGGGTTTTAATATAAAAACTGTGTGGATCAAAAATCTTAAAACGGATGTTGAGCATGAGTTCCGTTTGCGTAGCAACAGGGAGCTGCCGGGGGCGCAGACGCTGGAAGGCATGTTTCCCAAACCGAAACCTTGGGATTTTTTGAAAAAAGGGAAACGGAGGCCGTAAGGATAGCAATAATAAATTATAAAACAGTTACGACATGAAAAAATTATTGTGCATTATAATCATACCGCTGCTTTATTGCAGCCAGTCTCTAAATGCCCAAACTCTTGGGGAGTGGTTCAACCAGAAGAAAACCCAAAAGAGATACCTTATCGAACAGATCGCTGCACTGGAAGCTTATAAGTCTTTCCTGTCAAAAGGATACGGGATCGTAAAGGACGGAACAAACCTGATCGGAACCATAACCAGGGGGGAATGGAATCTGCATGCCGATTTTTTTAACGGGCTCAAGATCGTAAGCCCTGAGCTGAAACAGAAAAGCAAAGCGGAAGAAATCATAAAGATTCGAAACCAGATGGAGCAGGATCGGCGACAAATGGATAAGCTAATTTCAGGAAAAGATTTTATTACCATCGGGGAAAAGAAAAAATATGAAAACTGGTACGCCAATATTGCGGCAGATGCGGATGGCGACCTCCAGGACCTTAAAACGCTCCTTACCGATGGAAGCCTGGAACTCGAAGGAGCTGAGCGGATCAAAAGGATAGAGGCTGTTTACAACAGTATTCAACATAAATACAGTCAGCAGCGGAAATTCAGCAATAGCCTCAAACAAACGATCCTTCAACGGGAACAAAAAATTGAGGATTCGAAAATTTTAAAAAAGATGTATGGACTATAATCCGCGCTACAATAAATATACTATGAGAAAGCATATCAAATTCTTATTCATAACAATCTGCTGCAGCCTGCAGCTACACCTTGTTTCCGCCCAATCGGCGGAGGTGACCCAATTGATCCTCAATGTTGAAAAGTTGGCGCAGTTTAAACAGATCCTCAAAGACATGAAAAAGGGATACGACCTGGTGAGCAAAGGCTATGGAACGATCCGCGATATTTCTGAGGGCAACTTCAGCCTGCACAGAACATTCCTGAGTGGTCTGTGGCTGGTTAATCCTGAAATCGCCAGGTACCGAAAGGTTGCCGACATTATCCGGTATCAGGCTGAAATACTATCCCAAAGCAAAGCTGCTTTGAAGCGCTATCAGTCCGGCAGTTATTTTAATACCAATGAACTTGATTACCTGAGCAGGGTACTGGGGGGATTGCTGGACGAAAGTCTTGGTAACCTCGATGAACTGGTTATGGTCATTACTGCCAACAATATGCGCATGTCCGATGATGAACGGCTACGCGCTATCGATCGCATATTTGATGATATGCAAGCAAAAGTTGTCCAGTTAAGACGCTTTACATCTAAGGCCGACAAACTGGGATCAGCCCGCAGAAACAAAATTGAAGAATTAAAGAAACTTGAAAAAATGACGGGGCTTAGGCCATAACCTTACTACCATGAAAAATAAATTTTTGATTATAACTTTTGTATGCACACTTCTTTTGCCTAATTGGGTGCAAGCCCAGGTGCTGGGAGATGGAATATATAGTTTCAACACGATATTGGAAAAGCTTTTCGATGAGATGATGCCCTTATGCAAAGACCTCATCGACGTGGCTCGTGCAATCGCTGGCTTTGCCGCACTCTGGTATATTGGATTAAGGGTATGGAAGCATATCGCTGCCGCGGAAGCGATTGATTTCTTTCCTTTACTCCGGCCATTTGCGATAGGTATGGCCATTATGCTGTATCCATTTATCATTTCACTGATGATGGGCGTCCTTCGGCCTCTTGAAGTAGGTACTCGCCAAATGGCAAAGGACTCGCATAAAGCCATAGCAAAACATATTTTTCATCAGGAACAGGAAGCCATGAAAAGCGATCCAGGGGTGATCACAGATTCCGGTCCAGAGGATTTAGAAAAGTATGAGCAACCGGATGGGTCATCCGAAGACGGTTTTTTCTCGGGATTAAAATCCGTCTTTAGCAAATTTTCCATCAAGCATATGATCGGTACCATGATCAGTGAGATCCTAAATATACTTTACGCGGCCGCGAGCCTTTGTATCAATACTATCAGAACTTTTTACCTTATTGTATTGGCAATCATCGGACCCATCGTCTTTGGTCTATCGGTCTTCGACGGATTTCAGAATAGTCTGTCCAGCTGGTTTGCACGGTTTATCCATGTATTTATGTGGCTGCCGGTATCCAATATTTTCGGAGCTATATGCTCTAAAATACTGGAAAACATGATCAACATGGACCAGACTTTCATGAGTACATCAGCTTATCTCATATTTATGGTTATCGCTATTGTTGGTTATACCACGGTACCGAATGTCGCGGGCTATATTGTTCAGGCAGGAAGTAGAGACACCTTGCTACACAAAGTTAACAACTATGCAAAAACAGCCGCGACCGTAGCCGCCAAAGCACTTATTTAAAAACTAGGCAATTCAGAAAATTTCAAACAGGCGAAAACCTGTTGGGGACTCTTATTGCCTAAAAAATGTGACTTCGAGTTTAAAATTCAGTAAAAATGTTCAAACAGTTCAGCAATATAGAATCAGCATTCCGGCACGTAAAACTCTTTACTTACGTCGTGGTCGTTGCCAGTACAATACTTTGTGCTTTCACGGTCTATGAAAGCTACCGCATGGTCCGCAAAGCAGAAGAAAGAGTATATGTCCTGTCCAATGGTAAAGCTTTGGAGGCTATTGCGGGGGAAAGAAAAGATAACGTTGCCGTGGAAGCCAAAGATCACATCAAGATGTTTCACTATTACTTCTTTACCCTGGATCCGGATGATAAAGTTATTGAAAGTAATATGTCCAAAGCGCTATATCTGGCGGATGGTTCTGCTGCAAGCCAATACCGGGGTCTGAAAGAGAACGGTTATTATAATTCCATCATCAGCGGAAATGTGAGCCAGAATGTGGAAGCGGACAGCATCCAGATTGATTTCGAGCAATATCCTTTCCGGTTCAGGTATTTCGGCAAGCAAAAAATCATCAGGCCCACAGCGATACTTTCCAGGACACTCATCACTGAAGGAACGCTACGCAACGTCAGCCGGTCTGATAACAACTCCCATGGCTTCCTGGTAGAGCGCTGGCGCATTGTAGACAACAGGGATATTGAACTTCAAAACCGATAATTATGGGATTTTTCAGAAAAACCAGAAGGCCTAAGCTCAATCCATTAAAGGAAAAAGTAGCAAAATCAATTGCTCACAGGATTGTCGCCCTCCAGGTATCAGCAGCAAAAAAGCTCGCCCAATGGCAGTCTGAAGTTTCATTGAGGAACCGCAATTGCTTGCTATTGGTGGTCGGCACCCTTTGGTTGCTGTACTGTATCTACATACTTGTAGCTGCTATCCTGAGCTAAATATCCAATATGGAAAGGTTTCGTGCGACCTGATGAATAAAAAATAAAACAATCAAAAATGAAAAACATGACACAAAAACAATTGCGCTTTCGCAAATTGCTGCTGGTGCTGCCTCTTATCACCCTACCCTTTATAACGCTGGGATTTTGGGCCTTAGGCGGCGGAAGAAGCCAGCCGGAGCCTGAACAGAAACTGATCGGTATCAATACCACGCTACCCGATGCCCAGCTTAAAAATAAAAATGAGGACAAGTTGAGCCTTTATCAGAGCAACGGAGGCGATACGGCAATTAATGAACCCATAAAGACCGATACCATCGCCGCTTCCGGTAGCGTGTTTTCATGGAACGGTGATTGGAACAATGCCGGGGCTTCTGGGAGTAACCTAATGGGCCAGGATATGCAGCAGCAACGGCTTCAACAGCGCCTCGATGATCTCGAGCGGCTCATGCGGCAACCGCCCGCACCAGATTATTCTAGTCCCGGATTTTACAGAAACGAACCGGAAAGAGATTTCCAGTCATCTGCTGGGCTGCAACGTATCGAGCAAATGGTTAACAATGCGACCGGCGATAGCCAGCAGCCGGATGCAGAACTGGACCAGCTCAACGGTATGCTGGAACGTGTGCTCGACATCCAGCACCCGGAACGCTATCGCCAGCGGCTTAAGGACTATACCCTGGAAAAAAGAGGAAGAATTTTGCCTGTAGGTAAGGAAACAGAAATTCTTTCGGTTCCGGTTTCCGGCAATGCCTTATCGGCAGCTACTGCTCTTAACTTAACGAAGGTCCGGCAGACAGGCGCCTTTTTCGGCTTTGATGCAAGTACGGCGGGCGATAGTATCGATAGCAGGTCGATTACCGCCATTATAGCAGAAACCCAGACTGTCGTTTCCGGTTCGAGTCTTAAAATGCAACTGGCGGAAGAAATCTATATCGCCGGTTTCCAAATTCCGAAAGGAACCCCTATATACGGTTCGTGTATGCTTGAAGGGGAAAGGCTCATGGTTGCTATCACCGGTATCAGGTTGGGTAACCGCCATTTTCCAGTTGAGCTCAAAGTATATGGATTGGACGCCATGCCCGGCATCCGTATTCCCGGTGCAATTACCAGGGATGCAGCCAAAGATGGCGCGGACCGGGCGGTTCAAAGTATGCAGCTCATGAGCCTTGATCCCTCCATAGGCGCTCAGGCGGCTGGCGCCGGCATCGAGGCAGCCAAAAGCCTTTTTTCTAAGAAGGTAAAACTTATTAAAGCCACTGTAAATGCTGGTCTGCAGGTATTGCTGGTAGGTGGCGACGCGAATTAGTATAACATTTAATAAAAAATAAAAACAACAATGAAGAACTTAAAATTTGTTTTCGCTCTATTATTATCCATTTGTAGCCTGACAGCATTCTGTCAGCAAAAAGTTAGAGCGCTCGATATCGCGGGTTCTTACCCGCTTCAGATAAGCGCTCATAAAACTACAATGCTCATTTTCCCGGCACCGATAGAAGATGGAGACAGGGGAGATGGATCGATCTCTGCCGAACGCGTTGCCAAGGTAAGCAACCTGCTTAAAGTAAAAGCGGTAGATAGTACGATGCAGGAAAGTACACTGCATGTAGTTACCTCTGACGGGAAAATTTATTCCTTTAATGTCACCTATAGTCCGGCGCCATCTCAGCTGACTATTGATGTTTCAAAATTGCCGTACAGGACCAAGGCCAGCTTTAAAGGGGTTTCTCTTAATGAAAAAGAAATTGAAAGTTATGCAGCAACAATGCTGGGTGCTGCTCCCTTTATTACCGGTGTAAAGGCAAAAGCAAATGGCCTGAAAATAAAACTGGAATCCATTTATATAAAGGACGACGTGCTTTTCTTTCGCTATAACCTCTGCAATGATACTCATATCGGTTATAATGCCTATGAACCACGCTTTTCAATAAGGGACCGGTCCAGGGCTAAAAGGACTGCTATCCAGGATACTGAAATTGAGCCCATCTATATCCAATTCAAAGGCAAGCCTGAAGATGCAAATGGACAATCCATCGTCGTTGCTTTCGCGAAATTTACTATTGCCGAAAACAAGAACCTGGTAATGGCGCTTTCGGAATCAAATGGCGATAGGAATCTGAACTGTAAGTTATCTCAAAAGCAGTTATTAAAAGCGAAGGCATTTTCCTACTGATATCAATACCTGTATTATGGAATATACACTGGAAAAACAAGGAAACCCAAAAACACTGTTTAATGATTTCGGACAATGGAGCCGGCTGGAGGAATATTTTACAAAGCAGCTCAGCCAAAAAGATTTGCAGAGCCGTCGTTTTCGCAATATGAAGTTGCGGCAGTATAACCAGATGATAAGATTATACAGCGGAGTGGGCTTGACCCAGGATGAACAGGCGCTGATGACTGTAATGAAATTCCAACGCGGATCATTGGTTCGTTCCCTCTATCCGGGACTGCTGAGCCGGATATTCTACCTGGTTTCAAAAGGGGTGGACAACCTGCTTTTCTATAACAAAGAAATGGAAAGAGTAAAGATGGCAAGTGATCAGCGTATCATCAATACGAAAATCAGCATTCCGCAAAACCTGCAGGAAGGTAGCTTAAAACCACCTTCCTCCCAAAGTACTGCCGAGGAGCAAGCAAACAGCTTAAATCAAAAACGGTACGGGGCCGATCTTGGCTCCAGAAGTCAAAGTGAGCAACAACGTAACCATGGGCCATCCATGTAATTAAAAATTTAAAGGAACAATATTATGCAAGTAGAAAATTTTGAAGACTTAAAAACAAGCCTGGAAATCCGCGGCTTTGCCCCGTCTATTTTCCCGGAATTAGAACGGCAAATGCAAGAAGGCAAAATGGATTTTGTCCTCCATTACGCAGAGCGTTTGGATGAAGACAAAAGCATCCTTTGCCAGCTTTCCTTTGAGAAGCATGGAAGCGATGACCGTTATTTTTTTAACCGATGCCAGGCGACTCTGATGAAAGGAGAGGAGGTCATGTCACAGATATCGATAAGGCCTTCCTGGAAAATTAAGGTCGAGGAGGCAGCCAGGCTGATGGAGTATGGTCAGAACGTAGCCGTGTACAAGCAAAATATAATCGGTTACCGTCAGGTTGAAGAGGATCAACCCGCAGAGCAATTCAGATTCAATGCCTATATCTCACTTGATCCTGAAGGAAAAACAGACGACAAAGGAAACCTGTTGCTTAATACTTATCACGATAATTATTACGCAAAGCGGCCTTTTGATTTAATCAATCAATTGGAGAAGCCGGAGATCCATTTTGAAACGAAACAAAGATATGATTCTGTTGAAGCGCTTGCCAAGGATCTGCAACATGCCAACAAGATCGAGATCGTTATGGAACGCAATGGCGTCAAAGAAGAGGGTTTTCTGGGCATCAATGCCCGTCGCGGTAAAATCAACTTTATGGACGCTAATGGCATCAGCATTGAAACCTCGCCGGTAAAAAAAGAAAACCTGGATGCAAAGCAAACAGCTTATGTAAAAAAAAAGCCCTGGGTAAACCAGGGCCCACAGAAAGTGGCCTGGAAACCGAAACAGAATAAAGGTTTGTCAAGATAAAGATAGATAAACAGCGTAGTTATGACACCAGAACAAGTTGAAATTTACAGAAAAGCATCCGAGACCGGTGCTATATCAGACGAGATGAACCCGCTCTATCTTTTCAGCATTACCCATACGCATCTGCTCATCCGTATCCTAAGCGGTGAGCTGGATGCCAGGGTTTTGGCAGGCATGGAACTCAACCGCAGAAACCATGAATTAGGTAAAAATTTCCCGGCCGACGGTATAGAAAAGGAAACCGCGCAAAAGAAAACAGTTGGCAAAAGCAAAGGAAGAAACTTTTAAATGGTTTGATATGATAAGAGCAAAAGATTTTGAAACCATGGCGGATTACCTGAGCAAACTTGGCCTGCCATTTAAAGAGATCATTTCAAGGGAAAATATTAACGTCCATTCCGAGGAAATAAACCTCAATATAATGGATGGAAGCCATGATCAATCTGTGTATTACCGATTTTCTATACAAAGGGAAACCAATGGTGACTATATTTCCCATGATTACATGGCTAAAATGCTTGTCGTGCCCATTGAGCATGGCCATTATGCTGGAATCGATACCCTTGAATTGGAAAAAAAGATGAAGGACATAAAATGGGCACTTTATCCGATTTATAAAAAAGAGTCTCTGCTCCAATTTTTTGAGCAACTCGATCAGCTCCGTACCAGCGGCGATCCCACAGCCAATGACATTGCCGACAAGCTTGCATTGAAGTACTTTGCCAATACTGTATTAGAGGAAATCCTTCCATTACCGGACCGCTCGCCCTATGAGAAAATGATTGTTGTTCCCATTCATAATAACGGTAACGATATAGACATTGAACAGGCAGTCCTGTTACTGAAAGGAGGATCGCTGTTAAAGTACCACGGTAATGAAGAGTCAGGAGAGCTTTGCTGGGTTAAGGAAGAAAAAGGTTATTTGAAAGTATATCCCGATTTCGATGTCTCCGAAACAATAAAGCAGATGCCTTTTGTCAAGCAGCCGGATATTATCGAGTTATCTGAGATGCTTGCAGGGCTTGGAAAAGGAAAGCAATATGAAACATCCCTGATGATTAACAGCCGGATAGTTTCTGGCAGTATTTATGTCAAGCCAGAAGATAAAACTCTTGAATTCCGTAATGATAAGGGCAAAATTGTGAATTGGCAGTTGTGGACAAAATTGAATCAGAATAAAAAACCGGGCAAAGGCAAAAAAGGACCGGGATTGTAATAACAATTTTTAAATAAGTGAGAACGCATTAGTGAGCATGGAAAAAAACACACGACTAAGACCACCTTTAACCTATTATGGTGGTAAACAAACACTCGCCCCATGGATCATTTCGCTCATACCCGAGCATATCCTTTACTGTGAGCCCTTCTTGGGCGGCGGCGCGGTTTATTTTATGAAACCTCCTTCAGAAATAGAGGTTATCAACGATACCAATAAGGAGCTGATGAATTTTTACAGGGTGGCAAGTAAGAGATTCGATGAGTTGGCTGCATTGATAGAGCAAACCCTGCACAGTAGAGATGCACATCATTCTGCTATCGTTATTTATAATAACCCGGATCTTTTTGATGAGGTGAAACGGGCATGGGCCGTATGGACTTTATCTGCGCTGGGGTTCGCAGGTAAACTGGATGGTCCTTTCGGCTTTGATAAAACGCAGAATTCAACTTCAAAAAGAATCGCCGTAAAACGGCAAAGTTTCGATGATCGGTATTTGCAACGGCTGCGCAATGCCCAGATCGAATGTGCGGACGCACTGTATATCATTCAGAGCCGGGATCATAAGGATGCATTCTTTTACTGTGACCCACCTTATATCGGTTCCAATATGGGACACTATAAAGGTTACACGGAACAGGATTACGAATCTTTACTTAAAATGCTCGCCCGCATTAAAGGTAAGTTCCTACTATCTTCTTACCCGTCTGAAATTTTGGACCGGTTTATCAAGAAGTATAAATGGCAGGTACTGAAAAAGGAAATGCTCGTTACCGTAAATATAAAAGGGGGCAACCCGAAAAAAAAAGTAGAAATGTTGGTTGCTAATTATCCCATCGTGTTGCCTGGGTAGGAATTAAAAATAAAACGGAAAATATATGGAAAAGCCACCTCATTACTTAATAAACCTGGAAACCGGCAAAGTCAATATCTTCTCCGAAAAGCAGTTTTTCGAAATGCTTACCACGGAACAGAAAGATACGATTAGAAGATATTGCTTATGGAGTAGGACTCAAAATTGTTGGATATCAAAAGCAAAGAGTGAAAATGCTGGATATTTAAGACGTCAGCTCGATAGCATGGGCTTTATTTATAAGGAGGCTATCGGCGAAAAACTGAGTTTTGAACAGCAGATACAACGGGAAAAAGAAAAATCTGAATCAAGAGCTGATCGGGCAT
Source organism: Sphingobacterium sp. DR205 (assembly GCF_011064245.1). Classification (NCBI taxonomy): domain Bacteria; kingdom Pseudomonadati; phylum Bacteroidota; class Sphingobacteriia; order Sphingobacteriales; family Sphingobacteriaceae; genus Sphingobacterium; species Sphingobacterium sp. DR205. The sequence goes on from NZ_CP049333.1 coordinate 2,798,362, forward strand.
TAGCGAGGGCTGCTAAATCAGATGAGCGATCAGAGCAACTCTATGGTCAGGCCAAATCAATGGCTGGCCAGATCCCTTTAGGGCAACCGATTCTCGTTGGCCACCATAGTGAAAAAGCTGATCGGAATTTCAGGGATAGAATCCACAACAAATTTGGTAAAGCCTTCGAAGAAATGGATAAGGCCGATTTCTATAGAAAACAGGCAGAATGGGCGAGAAAAGAAGCTGATGGAAAAAAATACGAAGATCCATTTTACCTGGGAAACAGGATCAAAGAATGCGAACGCGATCTCAAGGTTTGTAATAGAAGATTAGAAGGTAAATTCTATGCTCACTCGAAACCAGAACCAGTCAGTGATAAAGAAAGGGTCTTTTATGAAGAGCGGCTGGGACATATCATAGAAAAACTGGATTTCTATAAGAAGTGCCTAAGCAAGATTCCTGGACAGATAACTCTAGAAAAGAAAACGAGAACGAATAGAAAAGGAAAGGGCCTATAGTTGTTATTTGTACAACATGGCCTGGAGGAATAATGATGAGTGAAGAAAACAAAGAAGAGAATTATTTAATACGGAACTTAGAAACGGGCTTCCTTGAAATCCATACTGGAAAAGAAGCATACTTTAAACTTCCTGCGCGACATAAGCGGTTACTGAAATATAAATTGCGATGGAGCAATCCTAGTAACTGCTGGATATCAAAATCTGACTTCGATCTGTGTAAAACCGTTATCGAACGGTTTACTAAAATCGGATTTAAGGATCAGGGTTTCAAAGGAAAAAGAATTCCCTTTGAAAAAAAGATCATGCAGCGGCTCAATAAAAATATTCTTATCGCGGCTAAGTATGATATTAAAGAAAAAAAATGCAGGGATAACCATGTCGTCCATCTACGCAGAGCTGAGAGAATCCGGCAAGTACTTAAAACAGAAACGGACCGCTTTAACAAGCTGGATCTGAAAGCCCGGATAAAGCTTGCCGAAGATAAAGCGGCTGTTGCACTGGATAAAGCGACTGATGCCGCTGCACAAGCACTGGAATTCAGGCAAAAGTCACTTGTCCTGGAATTAAACCTGAGCAACCCAAAATATCTAAAAAATCAGCTCTATCAGAAAAGTAGTAATCCTGTTTCGGTAAAGTATTCCGGAAAAATCAGTATAGAGGATTATTTGCCATTTACTGATAATATAGCGGCAGAGCGTTTACTGGTAGCCGGCAGATTCCGTACGTTTCAGGAGCAAACCCAGTTTTATAAAAACAGGCTCCGTATTATAGGTTCATCGTTGGATGACGGGCTAAGTACGTTTTATGGGAAACCTGTTTTCATGTCTAAAAGATGGGCAGAAGATGGTATTGGCAGAGTCGTAGGGCATCAGCAAGAGCAAGGAACTCTTGTTCTTAAACTCAATAATGGAAACTATATTGAGAAAGAACTTAACCGGCTAACTGTATTGGCGCCTACTCATGATATTTTAAATACGCTCTTGTCAAAAGACGGAACAATAAATGAATCTGCTAAAGCGGCGGGATTAAAAGCTCTGTCAATGATAAAAAAGGATAACCTGCTCGAAGCAATGCATCATATTCAAAAGGCCGGTCTTTCAAAACTATGTATGGTGACCTGTGATCAATATTTGGAACGACAAAAAGAATTAAAAAAGAGCCTAAAGCGTTCCCCTATACTTAAGCGATAGTGCAGCAGTAGCATTATTGACCTACTAACGTAAAACACAGAAGAAACATTTATGGCAGAAATTAAAAAACGGGTTTTGTCGTTCAGCAACGGTAAAACGATAAAATTATATGGCAATAGTGTTGCCATTGGAAAAAGTCTGGAGATCGCAGAAGCCTATGCGCCCAATATTTTCGGATTTACAGCACCAGTAGGTGATGACAAAGCAGGCGCTGTATTCAATCCGCATAAACTTAGCGCCGACGAATTGCAAGAGTTAGCAGATTTAAATATCCGCTTATGGATGGATTTTAAAGATTCCGTAAGAAAACATGGTATAAATAATACAAAGCTATTTAATAAAGAAGCAGTTTTATAAAAGCTGGGATCCAGTAAATTTTTTTATTAACAATGGCCCTAATGGGCCATTTTCCTTTAGGAGATTAAGACATGAGAAACGGAAATGTGAGAAGAAAAGGAAAAATTAAACCGTTAAGGAAGCACGACCTTACGACACAAGAGGTAAAATCCAGAGGCATATTTTCTAATCTTTCTGAGGATGAGGCTGCCGAGTTAATATCGGTTTTAAAGCGGTTTACAGAAATTGTTTTCAGACGGTATAATCTTCTGCTAAAGAGGAGGAGTTCCGAGGATTAATGGTTACCTTGGGATACAGTTATTTACTCCAAATCAGTGGTTTATGGAAAAATTATCTATATTTTTTAAATCCTTTGCAAAGGGTACAAAAAAAGGAAATTTCAGGAATAGCAAAAATTGCGTAATCTATACCCGTGTAAGCAGTAAAGACCAGGAAAAGAATCTTAGCCTCGATACACAATTAAAATATTGTAATAATTACGCGGAGCAGCACGGTCTTACAGTTTTGGCAAACTTTGGTGGTACCTATGAAAGTGCAATGACGGATGAAAGAAGGGAATTTTCTGCCATGATTTCCTTTGTTAAAAAATCAAAGGAAAAAGTATCATCAATACTGGTTGCAAGCCTGGAGCGATTTTCAAGAAATGACAATTCAATTTGGCTAAGCTCAGAGCTTAGAAAACTCGGTATAGAAATTATATCAGTTACCCAGCCCATCGATACATCAAATCCCTCCGGGCAAATGCAGCAAAAAATGTTGTTTTTATTTGGAGAATTTGATAATCAATTACGTAAGCAGAAATGTCGGGATGGAATCAAAGAAATGCTCTTGAAAGGAGAGTGGCCGTCAAAACCAGCATTGGGCTTTGATATAATAGGTAAGAAAAAAGAGCGACGGATAATAGTGAACGCTAAAGGGAAACTTATCCGACAGGCATTCCTCTGGAAAGCCAATCATGGATTAACCAGTGAAGCAATACGCGAAAGATTAGCGGAAAAAGGACTTCGTATAAGCCATCAGATGCTCTCTAAGATATTTCATAATCCATTTTACTGCGGACTGATCGTCCACAATTCCTTAGAAGGCCAAATTGTCGAAGGCAAACATGAAAAAATGATTTCACAGGAAGTGTTCCTTAAAGTAAATGGCTTACTGAGTCAAAATGCTCATGGATACACTGTAAATGAAGAAAACGAACACATACCTTTAAAACGATTTGTTTTATGTGAGAAATGCAATCAACCGCTTAGAGGATATTTGGTCAAAAAGAAAGGGCTCTATTACTATAAATGCAATACAAAGCACTGTTGCGTAAATAAAAGCGCCAGAGATTTAAATACACAGTTTGAATCCATTCTTAGCCATTTTAGCCTTTACCCACAGTCGGAGATGATGGAATTATTAAAAGAGCAAATGACAGCTACATTTAATCAACTGACAAAAGAATCTCAGGAAGATTACTATTTGCTGGAAAAGGAATACAAAACCTTAAAGGATAAAATTTATAGATTAGAGGAGCGGTTCATTGAAGAGGAAATCGATAAAGAGTTATATCAAAAATTTAATGCTAAATATAAAGTGGAGAAGAGTGAATTGGAAGCTAAACTGGAGAAAGCGTCAAACAAGGTGTCGAACCTCGATGAATGCATACAAGCAGCTATTGATTTTGCGGTGAATATGCCGTCCACGTGGGCTTCCAGCGATTATGTCACTAAGCAAAGTATTCAAAATTTGATATTTCCTGAGGGATTATACTATTCGAAGAATTCAGACAAATGTCGAACCAAGAGGATAAATTTTGTCTTTTTGTACCTTGCTTATTCTCAACAAGTTATTACAAAAAAGAAAAGAGGAATACCAGAATTAGATCTGGATTATTCCTCTTTTGCAACTTTAGTACCTAGGGCGGGAATCGAACCCGCACTCCCTTAACGGGAACAGGATTTTAAGTCCTGCGTGTCTACCAGTTCCACCACCTAGGCAGGTGAGCGAAAAACGAGATTCGAACTCGCGACCCCAACCTTGGCAAGGTTGTGCTCTACCAACTGAGCTATTTTCGCATGGAATTATTTTTCAAAGTAAGCTAGAACATCGCGTTCTGTTTCTTTTGGTGGTGCCAGCTGGATTCGAACCAGCGACACAAGGATTTTCAGTCCTTTGCTCTACCAACTGAGCTATGGCACCTTTTTCAATGGGAGACAATTGCCTTATTGATGCTGCAAATATAGAGGGATTATTTGAAATTCAAAAGGCAAAAGCGCTTTTTTTTGCGCTTAAACGCCAACCTGTTGATTCCTAAGCGGAAAAAATAAAGGGCTATTCGATCTGAATAGCCCTCCAATATTGTCTAGGTGGATCTTATTAAGATAATTTACCTACTTCTAATACTAAATCAACGATTTTGTTTGAATAACCCCACTCGTTATCATACCAAGATACAACTTTAACGAAGTTATCATTCAAAGAAATACCAGCTTTAGCATCGAAGATTGAAGTACGCGCATCACCCAAGAAGTCTGTTGAAACAACGTCATCCTCAGTGTAACCCAAGATACCCTTCAACTCACCTTCAGAAGCTTCTTTCATTGCAGCTTTGATCTCTTCGTAAGAAGCACCTTTGTTTAAACGTACTGTTAAGTCAACAACTGAAACGTCAGCAGTAGGAACACGTAGCGACATACCTGTCAGTTTACCTTTCAATTCAGGAAGAACTAGACCTACAGCCTTAGCAGCACCTGTAGAAGAAGGGATAATGTTTTGGTAAGCTCCACGGCCACCTCTCCAGTCTTTTACAGAAGGACCATCTACAGTTTTTTGTGTAGCTGTTACAGCATGTACAGTAGTCATCAAACCTTCAATGATACCGAATTTGTCATTCAATACCTTAGCGATAGGCGCCAAACAGTTTGTTGTACAAGAAGCATTCGAAACGATATGTTGATCAGCTTTTAATTCTTTGTGGTTTACACCCATTACGAATGTTGGTGTATCATCTTTTGCCGGAGCTGACATCACAACTTTTTTCGCACCTGCATCAATGTGTTTTTGCGCTAACTCTTGTGTCAGGAAGAAACCTGTAGATTCGATGATTACTTCAGCACCTACTTCATTCCATTTCAAGTTTGCCGGATCTTTTTCAGCAGTCACACGGATTGTTTTGCCATTCACGACCAAGTTACCGTCTTTCACCTCTACAGTACCGTCAAATTTACCGTGAGTTGAATCGTATTTCAACATATAAGCCATGTAATCCGGCTCAACTAAGTCATTGATACCAACAATTTCAATTTCTGGACGATTGATAGCAGCTCTGAATGCTAAACGACCAATACGGCCAAATCCGTTAATTCCAATTTTCATATTCTTAATTTTTATTGATATAATATTTAATTAAATTATGTATCGGCTCCTTGACCACGGTGCCAATACTGATATTAAATTCATCTGTCGCTACCTCCCGGAGGATATTTTCATAATTGAATGCCACCGAACCCGTAAAATTCACATCACTATCCGGATATTCCTTCATTAATGGCTTAATATAGGTTTTAATGAAAATACGTAATCCATTTTTGATCAACTGATTGATAAAGAGATGCTCTTTGTTTTCAAGTACAAAATCCGTAAATGAATTTAAGAAGTTAGTAGGTTGCGGTGCAATATACACCTTCTCCAAAATACTTTTCTTATCCAGGGTAAACTCTTTTTCCAATTTTTCTTTCAGATCGAGCGGGAGGGTGTCTGTCATATAGTGTTTCAGCAACTGCTGACTATTCCAGTTTGTCGCCCCTTCATCCGCGAGGATATAGCCCAAGCCATAGTTGTTCTCTATGATTTTCTTTCCGGTATAATAAGCCGCATTCGATCCGCTTCCAATAATGCCTACAATGCCTTTTTCATCCCCGAAAGTTGAAATAGCCGAAGCAATGACATCGTGGTCTACCTTGACCCTTGCGTTGACAAAGAAACGTTCAAAGACATTTTTGATTTTATCTTTGCGTTCCTTGGAGGAAGAACCGGCACCAAAAAAATAAATACGCTTAATTTTTTCAGCGTTATTGATCAGATTGGTGTTTCTATTTAAATGCTGTAGTATGGACCGTTCATCCTGAAGATAGGGGTTGATACCATTCATGCGAAATCCGGTGGTTATCCGGCCTTTGTCAGCCAACCGCCAGTCTGAGAATCGAGATCCACTGTATACTACTGCTATCATAGTCTGCTTTGCTTTATATTATAAAATCTCAGCCATTTCCAATAGATCAGGGCTAAGTTTAATTTCCTTGTTGCTGATAGCCTCTTCAATCGGTGTAGTTTTGATTTCATTACCACGGAGCCCCACGGTGATGCGTGTATTGCCTGCTAAAATTTCATTCACGGCAGCAAACCCCAATCGACTGGCTAATACGCGGTCAAAACTCGTTGGAGATCCACCACGTTGTAAATGCCCTAATATACTAACTTTCGTGTCGTAATGATCAAATTTTTCCTTTACTTTTTTTGCAACATAGTATGCACCACCATTTTGGTCACCTTCAGCAACAATAACAATGGATGAGGATTTCTTTTTAATCGCACCATCTTCCAGGTGACGAATCAGATCATCAATAGCCGTCTCTTTCTCCGGAAGCAAGATGGCCTCTGCACCACCGGCAATTCCAGCGTTTAATGCGATACATCCCGAGTCTCTGCCCATGACCTCAACAAAGAAAAGACGCTCATGGGAGGCAGCCGTATCTCTGATTTTGTCAATGGCCTCGATAACGGTGTTATTGGCGGTATCATAACCAATAGTATAGTCAGATCCGTAAAGGTCGTTGTCAATTGTTCCGGGAATACCTACAATCGGAATCTCAAATTCTTTGGAGAAGAAATTCGCACCGGTAAAGGTTCCGTCACCACCGATCACCACCAAAGCATCAATTTCTGCTGCCTTCAAATTATCGTAAGCGATTTTTCGTCCTTCGGTTGTTTTAAACTCAAGACAACGTGCTGTTTTTAATATCGTACCACCGCGCTGTATGATGTTGCTCACTGAGCGGGTATCCATTTCTTTAAAATTTCCGTCAATCAGACCTTGATAACCCTGATAAATCCCGGTTACCTGGAGGCCCTTATGTAGCGCTGTACGGACAACAGCACGAATGCAGGCATTCATGCCGGGTGCGTCACCGCCAGATGTTAATACGCCTATTTTTTTAATTTCTTTTATCACACTCTATATTTTAGGTTTTACGAATATAAGATTTTTATAGTGTATATTCTACACTTTGAATAAATTTTTCATTATTTTTTTGCGCATCACGTTTAGGAAGCGTATAATTGTTACAGATAACCCGATGATTAGTAGCCGATAAATTTAGCTCAGTATATTGCACATAAATAAATTTAGAAGTTTTGTATAGTAATTTTACCGTAGACTGTGTCATATTAGGCTTTCATGAAGGAGAATTAAAAGTTCTTTTGGCTGAAAGAAATGAATATCCTTTTAAGGATTGGTGGGCATTGCCAGGCTTTTTCGTGGATAATGACGAAGAGATGGAAGATGCCGTAAAAAGAATTTTGTATGAAAATACAGGTTTGAAAGATGTATTTATGGATCAGTTACATTCTTTTGCGGGCCTCAAACGGCACCCAAAGGGACGTATTCTGACCGTAGCTTATTATGCCCTTGTTCAACTTGATAATACAAAATTAAAAACAAAGCCTGTTACAAATTACATGAAACAGGCAAAATGGTTTCCGGTGAGAAATGTTCCTGAACTGGCATTTGACCATAAGCAGATTTTGGACCTATGTCTGGAAAGATTGCAGCGTCGTCTGGCTTATAAACCGATCGCTTTTGAACTGTTACCTGAAAAATTCACCCTTACCCAGTTGCAATTGGTATACGAGGGAATATTAAATAAAACATTGGATAAACGCAATTTTAGAAAGAAAATGCAGAATTACGGTTTTCTAAAGGAGCTGGATGAAGTTCAGACCGGAGTTGCTTATCGGGCGGCCCGTCTGTACAAACTGGATAAAAGAAAATTCCTCAAACATTTTCAGAATACTGTAGCGTTTTAATAAAATCTGAGTTATTAAGGGCAAGGCAAACTTCTAAAGTTTGCCTTTTTTGTTGTCAACTAAATATCAAATTATTATCGATTTCAAAATATATTTTGTGCGAGATGTTACTTTTTATATTTTTGAACAATTTCTGATAAAAGTCAGAAAGTAGAAAGGAGTTTTTTGAAGAATGGAAGATAGAAAAGACCAGATCATTGATGCTGCCATAAGACGCTTTATGCATTATGGATTTAGTAAGACAACAATGAATGAAATTGCAGAGGATATAAAAATCACCAAGGCGAATTTATATTATTATTACTCGGAGAAGAATGCGCTTATACGGGACGTTCTTATACGTTTGACAGATGAGTATAGAGCGGAGGAGGAAAAGTTGGTTGCTGCACATACAGGGACAACTTATGATCTGATTATGAAAATTTTAGAGATGCGGGATGCTTTTGTGCGCAAGTATTATATGTTGCACATGAACGAGAACCTGGAATGGATTAAAGGGCTTTCGATGCAGGATTTCTTTCAGTGTCTTCATAATCGTGATGTAAAGGCGCTCTATGAAATATTTAAGGTAGGCGCGGAGAAGGGTGAACTCAACGAAGAACATTTGTATGAAACAGCGGAAATCTATGTGGAACTGATGAAGAGTCTTTCCTTGATGTGCAATATTTCAGATATCATTTCTGGGATACCAAATCAGGATCGTTTTGATGAAGTGTTACAGAAACAAAAACTGGCTACGAAGCTGTTTTTTAATGGTATAAATAAAAAGTAGATATAAAATTAGGACAAATAAATTAGGAATGAAAACAATCAGAATACTAGCCAGCCTTTTATTAGGTACGATGGTTTTCCAAAGTCATGCACAACAGCAATTAAGCCTAAGTGATGCGATCAAATTTGCTCTGCAGAATAAAGCTGATGCAAAAAAAGCGACACTCGATGTGCAGAATGCGGAGCATAAGATCGCTGAGGTTAAATCGGGGGCATTGCCACAGATCAATTTTACAGGGGGAATAACGTATAATCCCATGATTCAAAAAGTTGCATTGCCCGGAGAGCTCGTCGGTCAGCCCGGAACAACGGTAATGGCCGCTTTCGGACAAAAATGGCAATCAACAAATTCGATAAGTTTGAATCAACAATTGTTTAATCAAACAGTATTTACCGGATTAAAGGCAGCGAAAACCACACGCGAATTTTACCTGATTAATAAAACATTGACAGATGAACAGTTAATTGAAAAAGTAGCTAATAGCTATTATGATGTTTATCAATCCAAATTACAATTAAAAACAGTTGATAATAACTTAGAAAGCACGACAAAAACAAGAGACGTGATCGATGGTCTATACAAGAATGGACTGGCTAAGAAAATTGACTTGGATCGTACAAATGTAGCAGTTACAAATTTAAAAGCATCTAGGCAGCAGTTGATTAATGCAGTTGAACTTAAAGAAAATGCACTTAAATTTGTTATCGGTATGTCCATGGATGAGCAGATCGTCATGCCAAGCTCAACCTTTGAGACGGTTGCATTAAATGCCGTTTATAATCCAATTGATGTTTCCAATAGAACAGAGATTCAGGTGCTGGCGAAACAAAATGACTTATTGGAGCTCAATAAAAAAGCCGAGATTTCAAAATACTATCCAACATTGTCGCTGACTGCCAATTATGGACGTCAAGGCCTGGGGCCAGTATTTCCTATATTTTCAAAGGCTGAAGGTGTAAACTGGTCTAGTTTCTCGGGAATCGGCTTGAATTTATCCGTTCCTATTTTTAATGGCTTCTTGACAAAATCCAAGGTCCGTCAAGCTCAGATTGATATTGATAAGCTTCAGGTCGATATCGCTGATACAAAATTAGCGCTAAGTATGGCTGCGGAAAATTCCAAAGTGCAAATCAAGAATACCCTTCTGACGATTGAGTCGAATCGCAAAAACGTGGATTTGGCCAAGTCCGTCTTGGAGGATACAAACAATAACTACAAGAATGGTTTGGCGACGTTAACAGATCTACTCGACGCAGAAAAAGCTTATGCTGATGCACAAAATAATTTAAATACGTCTTTGCTTGATTATAAAGTGGCGGAAGTTCAACTGATTAAAGCAAACGGCAATCTCAAATCACTAATTAACGAATAATTGACTAATACAATATGAAACGCGGAATTATTACCCTACTTATTATTGCTGCTGGTCTTGCAGGAATATTTTTTGTGTTAAATAAAAATAAAAAGAAGAACGAAGCTGAGACTGCTGAAGTCGCCAAAACTAATGCGTCTATTGCTGTTCGTATCGATACCGCAAAGGTCACTTCGATGGATTTGCGTTATACTGCGAATGGAACCTTTGCACCGAAGCAAGAAGTAACAGTCTCTGCAGAAACTGCCGGTAGAGTAGTTAAGGTATTGGTTGATGAGGGATCACGTGTGAGTGCCGGGCAAACATTGGCGATCATTGAAGGGGATAAGCTGAATGTAAATGTAGCGAATGCTCAGGCAGCCTTTACCAATGCCCAGGCCGACCTACATCGTTTTGAAAGCGCTTATTCTACGGGTGGTGTTACCAAACAGCAATTGGATCAGGTGAAATTACAATATGAAAATGCCAAAAATAATTTAAAGGCTTCAAAATTGAATGCAGGCGATGTAACCATCAAAACTTCTGTTTCAGGAGTGGTCAATGCACGTAAAATAGAACCCGGAACTTATTTAAATATTGGAGCTGCAGCATTCGATATCGTGAATGTAAGCACGTTAAAATTACGTGTCAATGTGGATGAGAAAAATGTGGCAACGTTAAAAATCGGTCAATCTGTGGATGTATCGGCAAGTGTTTATGCTGACCAAAGATTCACTGGTAAAGTGACATTTATCGCACCCAAATCAGACGGAAGCTTAAATTTCCCGGTAGAAATTGAAGTCAATAACTCATCCAATCAATTGCGTGCCGGTATGTATGGCACAGCGATGTTTGGCGAGGGTGTTGCCGGCAATACTTTGATCGTGCCCCGTAACGCATTCGTCGGTAGTGTGAGCGACAATAAAATATTCGTTCTTAAAAATGGTAAAGCAATCGAAACCAATGTGAAATCCGGAAGAAATTTCGGCGATTATATTGAAATTTTGGGCGGCCTGCAAAATGGTGATCAAGTGATTGTTTCGGGTCAAATCAATTTGTTTGATCAGAGCCCTGTTGAAATTATTAAATAATGTTTACTGAAAACCAGTAGCAAATGAAGTCGTGGTTTCATTACCATTAAAAACAAATAATTCTAATGAAAATTACCGAAATATCGATAAAACGTCCCAGTATAATTATCGTATTATTTATAATACTCACATTAGGCGGGTTGTTTTCCTATACTCAATTAGGGTACGAGTTAGTCCCTAAATTTGAGATCAACGTCATCACGGTGCAGACGGTTTATCCGGGAGCATCCCCCGCTGAGGTGGAGAGCTCTGTCACCAAGAAAATTGAGGATGCTATTTCATCCTTGGAAAGCATCAAAAAAGTAGAATCGACCTCGCTTGAAGGGGTGTCGATCGTTATGATTACCCTTAACAATGGCGCTGACGTCAACTTTCTGCTAACTGATGCCCAGCGGAAGATCAATGCCGTCATAAACGACTTGCCTGACGATGTGGAGACACCCTCCCTGTCCAAGTTCTCGTTGGACGATGTAGCGATCATGAGTTTGGCTGTTACCTCAAACTTGTCCGAGAAAGAGTTATACGATCTCCTGGACAATAAAATCCAGCCTGTTTTTGCACGTATTAATGGGGTTGCAAAAGTAGACATGATTGGAGGTGAAGAACGCGAGATCCAAATTTCTGTGGATCCAAAGAAAATCGAAGGTTATGGATTGACAATCTCACAGGTGCAACAAACTGTAGCGGCATCTAATTTGGATTTTCCTACAGGTAACGTAAGCACACGTGATAATAGGACTACAATCCGGTTGGCCGGAAAGGTTACCTCAATTGAGGAGCTTCGTAACTTGCCGATTACAACTCCGGCAGGGGTTCAGATCTATTTACGTGATATTGCAGACGTTCAGGATGGTATCAAAGAAATTGAAAAAGTAGCTCGTTTGGACCGCCAGAATACTATTTTGCTGCAGGTCTTTAAACAATCGGACGCCAATGCAGTAGCTGTATCCGAAGCGGTAAAGAAAACCATTGCAGTACATGATAAAAATGGAAAGATAATTAGCGGGGTTGAGAAGGATTATGCTGCGCAAAATATTAAAATTTTGGTGGCCAATGACTCTTCTGACTTTACCTTGAATGCAGCCGACAACGTAATCCATGATTTGATGATCGCAATTGCTTTAGTAGGTTTTATTATGTTGTTTTTCTTACAGAGTTTGCGAAATGCTGCAATTACAATGGTAGCGATTCCGCTGTCGTTGATTGCAACCTTCATTGGCTTACTTTTGATGGGCTATACGTTAAACTTGATGTCACTGTTGGGTTTATCCCTTGTGGTGGGTATCCTGGTGGATGATGCGATCGTTGTTATCGAGAATATTCACCGCCATATGGAGATGGGTAAAAACAAGGTGCGTGCGGCATTTGATGGTGCTTCCGAAATTGGATTTACCGTTACGGCGATTACCTTGGTTATCGTGGTAGTGTTCTTGCCAATTGCGATGTCTACAGGACTGGTTGCAAATATCCTAGCACAATTCTGTGTGACCGTAATTATCTCTACGATGTTATCTTTACTTGTGTCATTTACGGTAGTTCCTTGGTTGTACTCGCGTTTCGGAAAACTTGAACATTTGAGCAAAACATCTTTGTTTGGACGCATAATCCATGGATTTGAAAGTGGTTTGACTGCGTTTACGCATTGGGTATCCGGATTGTTGGTATGGTCTTTAAAAACACGATTGACTAAACTGGCTACGCTAGGACTAGCGATAGGACTTTTGATTGCTTCATTTTCATTGGTAGTGAAGGGCTATATCGGTTCGGATTTTTTCCCGGGTATCGACCGTAAGGAATTTTTTATCCAATTGGAACTCGATAAAGACGCTTCTTTGGAAAAAACAAACTTATTGACGCAAAAGGCGGAGGCTTATCTTAAATCCAAGCCAGACGTTAAAGAAATAATCACTACAGTCGGACAATCTTCGGACGGTATGGCTTCCACTACAGGATCTCGTTATAAATCCGAAATCCATGTTATTCTGGACAAGGAGAATTTTGAAGGAAATTCCCAGGTGTATTCTGCAACCTTAAAACGTGAATTGGAAAATAAACTGATTGGTGCCAAAGTCAAAACTGTGAACGTTGGTATTATGGGAGCAGAGCAGGCGCCGTTGAAGTTGACCATCATTGGTGCCTCTGTCGAAGACGCGCAAGAATTTGCGGAGAAAGCTGCTGACCAATTGCGCAAAATTCCGGGAGCTGCGGGAGTAAAATTGACCTCTGAGGCGGGTAACCCAGAGATTAATGTGAAAATTGATCGCAATAAAATGACATCCCTGGGCCTGAATGTGTCGACTGTCGGTATGACTATGCAAACTGCATTTTCGGGAAATACCGATAATAAATATAGGGCGGGGGATAACGAGTATGACATTAATATCCGTTACACCGAAAGTGGTCGTGCAAATATTGACAATGTGCGTGATTTGAAGTTTATTAACAATAAGGGGGCTTCGATTTCATTGGAGCAATTTGCCAACGTCACTTATGGTTCTGGCCCAACTTTGTTGGAACGCCGGGACAAATCGCCGGCGGTGTCCATTCAAGGACAGGCAATCGGTAGACCGATGGGTACAGTAGCTCAGGAATGGCAAGCGCAGTTTGAAAAACTACCGCGCAAACCAGGAATCGTATTTATCTGGGGTGGTAACATGGAAAATCAAACCGAAGGTTTTGGAACTTTAGGAATTGCCTTATTGGCATCTATTATCCTAGTATATTTGGTAATGGTTGCTTTATATGATAGTTTTATCACTCCATTCGTTGTCTTGTTCTCTATTCCATTGTCATTTATCGGGGCATTATTGTTCTTGGCTTTGGGAAATCAAACATTGAATATATTTACGATTTTGGGTATCATTATGTTGATCGGATTGGTAGCCAAGAATGCGATTATGCTGGTTGACTTTGCTAATCACCGTAAAGAAGCAGGAGATACCACCCACGATGCATTAGTTGCAGCGAACCATGCCCGCCTTCGTCCGATTTTGATGACGACAATCGCGATGGTATTCGGTATGATTCCAATAGCGATCGCCACAGGTGATGGTGCCGATATGAATAGAGGCTTGGCCATTGTAATCATTGGTGGTCTGTTGTCCTCTTTGTTCTTGACGTTAGTTGTCGTCCCAGTTGTCTATTCAATCTTCGATAGTTTGCAACGCCGTTTCGGAAAAAAGGAAAAGACTGATTATGAGGCGCTCATGGTAGAAAATTACGACCATGTTGATGTCGCAGAACATTAAACATATATCAATTTTACAAAGGAAAGGAGGCTAAGTCATTGGCCTCCTTTTTTTTGTATTAAATTTAGGTTAATCAATCGATTGCATAAATATTTTTTATTACATTGCGACCGCATTAACAAAATATATATATACTTAAAATTGAGACAAGCATGTGTGGAATTGTAGGATACACAGGTTACCGTCAGGCGTATGGTATCGTCATTGACGGATTGAAAAAATTAGAATACCGTGGTTATGACAGTGCAGGAGTCGCACTACACAAAGGTGAACATGTCGATGTTTACAAAAAGACAGGAAAAGTCGTGAATTTGGAAGAATTCGTTTACGGTCAGGATCTTCAGTCAACAACAGGAATAGGGCATACACGATGGGCCACCCATGGTGAACCTTCTGACCGAAATGCCCATCCACATTACTCAAACAGTGGACGCATCGCAATGATTCATAATGGTATCATTGAAAATTATGCATCTTTAAAATCAGAATTAATTAATAAAGGTTATCATTTTAAAAGTGATACGGATACAGAAGTACTCGTTAATTTTATCGAAGAAATCCAATTACAGAATGAGTGCCCTCTGGAAGAGGCAATTCGTATTGCTTTAAAAAGAGTCGTCGGTGCTTATGTGATCCTTGTCTTAGAAGCTGGTCATCCAGATCGGATTATTGCAGCCAGAAAGGGGAGCCCGTTGGTCATCGGAATAGGCAAAAACGAACACTTTCTAGGTTCAGACGCTTCGCCCATGTTGGCGTATACCAAAGAGGTTGTTTATATCAATGACTACGAACTGGCGATTATTACGCCCGAAGAGTTGATTCTAAAGAATTTGGGGAATGAACGTATCACCCCGTATATCCAAAAGCTGGATCTGGAGTTATCGGCTATTGAAAAAGGTGGCTACGACCATTTTATGCTCAAGGAAATCTTTGAACAGCCGGATACCATCTACGATTCTATGCGTGGTCGTCTGGATCTGCAGGCGAAACAAATTATTCTTAGTGGAATCGAGAAGTATGCGAATGAGATCAGCAACACCAATCGGATTGTGATTGTGGCATGTGGTACAAGCTGGCATGCCGGATTAATTGCGGAATATGTCATTGAAGAATTATGCCGCATCAACGTTGAAGTGGAATATGCTTCTGAATTCCGCTACCGTAATCCAGTGATCCATCCCGGAGATGTTATTTTGGCCATTTCACAAAGTGGGGAGACTGCGGATACCTTAGTTGCGTTGGAGAATGCAAAAAAACAGGGCGCGATCATTCTGGGCGTAGTGAATGTGGTCGGCTCGTCCATAGCACGTCTTTCAGATGCAGGCGCTTATACGCATGCGGGACCTGAAATCGGCGTGGCAAGTACAAAGGCATTTACGGCGCAGCTGACTGTCCTCAACCTGATCGCATTAAAAATTGCGGCGTTAAAAGGAACGATTTCCGACGAGCGTTTTCTGAAACTGTCGGAAGAATTGCATGACGTTCCCGGGAAAGTACAGTGGATTTTGGATACGCAAATCGAAAAGATTCAACAAATAGCAAAAAAATATAAAGACGCGAGGGATTTCTTGTTTCTTGGCAGGGGCTATAATTTCCCGGTTGCCTTGGAGGGTGCACTAAAGCTAAAAGAGATCTCTTATATTCATGCCGAAGGTTATCCGGCAGCGGAGATGAAACATGGCCCTATTGCTTTGGTCGATGAAAACTTGCCCGTTGTTTTCGTCGCAACCAAAGATGCTTATCATGAAAAAATTGTTTCCAATATCCAGGAGATAAAAGCCAGAAAAGGGAAGATTATTTCCGTAGTTACCAGAGGTGACGCCGTTTCCGAAAATCTGTCAGATGACTTTATGGAAATTCCAGAGGCAGATGAGGTTATTGCTCCTTTAATCTCTGTTGTTCCTTTGCAGTTATTGTCTTATTATATTGGTGTTGAGTTAGGTTTAGATGTTGACAAACCTCGTAATCTCGCCAAATCTGTCACAGTAGAATAGGAGGCGCATGAGTGTATTAAAGAAAATACCTTTGGAGCATTTGGGATATGATTTTATCCCAAATGAATTTCTCCATGAAGGGCAGGATGAGTACACCCTGCGTTTTCAGCAGAATCCACGTAATGATTACCGTGATCTCACGGCAATTGAGGTTCAGGAACTTATTGCTAATGGTAATTGGTCGAGTGACTGGTCCAAAGTGAAAGTTTCGGCGATCTTTGATCCCAAGCAGGTTCAGGGCTGTAAATTCTACGGCTTGGTACGCATCGGAAATTTAAGCCCTAGTTACCTCGAATATCGAAACCTGCAGCTTCCCATCGGTTTATATCATTCGACCATTATCAGTTCGGATTTTGGCGATGATGTAGCTGTACATCATATAGGTTATTTATCCTATTTTATTGTGGGGAATGAAGTGCTGTTAAGTCAGATCAAGGAGATGGAAACCGGTAGCACAGCCAAGTTCGGAAATGGTATTCTGCGGGATGGTGAAGAATCCGATAAACGCATCCAATTGGAGCTTTGCAATGAAAATGGAGCGCGCTCGGTTTATCCTTTCGACGGTATGCAGGCCGCCGATGTTTACCTGTGGACGCGAAATCGTCATGATCGTATGCTACAGCATCGTTTTGAAGAGCTGACGGACCAAAAATTTGGTACACAACGTGGGTATTATAGTCAGATAGGGGATCGTTGTGTCATTAAAAATACATTCACAATCAAAAATGTGAAGATTGGTACCGATGCTTATATTAAAGGAGTAAGCAAGTTGAAAAATGTGACCGTCAATTCTTCCCGGGAATCCTATACGCAAATTGGTGAGGGTTGTGAGTTGGTCAATGGTATCATTGGTTACGGTTGCCGTATATTCTACGGGGTAAAGGCGGTACGTTTTATTTTAGCCTCTTACTCGCAGCTGAAATATGGTGCACGATTGATCAATTCTTATCTCGGCGATAATTCGACGATATCCTGTTGTGAAGTGCTTAATTCCCTGATCTTTCCGGCGCATGAGCAACATCATAATAATTCTTTTCTGTGCGCAGCATTGGTGATGGGGCAAAGCAATATGGCTGCCGGGGCGACAGTGGGGTCGAACCACAATTCCCGAGCTGCTGACGGGGAGATTATTGCAGGACGTGGCTTTTGGCCTGGATTGTGTGTAAGTCTTAAACATAATTCGAGATTCGCCTCTTATTGCTTGATCGTCAAGGGTGATTTTCTGCACGAGCTGGATATTCAGCTGCCCTTCACGTTAGTGAGCAATGATGTGCAGCATGATCGGCTTTCGCTTATTCCGGGATATTGGTTTATGTATAATATGTATGCACTGGTGCGTAATGCCAATAAGTATGAAGCCCGGGACAATAGGCATTTTAAAAATCAATATTTTGAGTACGATATGTTGGCCCCTGATACTGTCAATGAGATGTTTGGCGGAATGGAAACACTTGCTTTTGCTGTGTCGGAAAGCCTTCAACACGAAGGGAATAAGACACGGGAGGAACATATTTTAGCCGGGCGTACCTTACTTGCCAACAATATTGATCTAAAAGATAAGACTATTGTTTTATCCGGAGCAGAAAATTCGCGCAGACCTACAGTGATTCAAAAAGTAGGTGAAGCTTATCATCTCTATCGTTCATTTATCAAGTATTATGGTGTACTGCACCTAATGGATGCACTGGAGGAAGGCCGATCAATCGATGAAATCATTGCTAGCCTTGCCGGTGAAAAACGGACAAATTGGGAAAATATCGGTGGACAGCTTATCGAAAGTACTGCATTACAGGTTTTTCTGGATGATATCAAATCCAAAAAGATAGACTCCTGGGATGATATTCATGAGTTTTATCATGAACGTAGCAAGGAGTATCTATTGGATAAGCGAAAGCATGCCTTATTGTCTCTGATTGAAATTCTGACTTTGGAAGGTGTGGAAATATCCGGAGATAAAATTGTATCTTTGTTGGATGAGGCTTTGGGGCACCGAATCTGGATAGGCGAGCAGATCTATAAATCCCGTGCGAAAGATTACAAAAATCCGTTCAAGAATATGGTATATGCCAATGATGAAGAGCGTGATATAGTTGTCGGGAAGTTAACAGAAAACTCTTTTATCAATCAACAGCAAAAAGAATTAGAGATATTTAAAATAAGGGTTGCAAATTTGAAAGGGCAATTTTAAAAAGAAAGGCTTCCGCTCGGAGGCCTTTTCTGTTATCTTTAATACCTGTTTTTTTATCGGGAGTCAAATGGTGAGCTGGCCTATCGAAAACAGCTGGAGCTGAATAATTTATCCTGCGTCATGTATTTTATCCAATGGTTTACGTTTATTCTCTTTGATATGCTTAAAATGACTAGGGGTCAGTCCGGTAACCTTTTTGAATTGATTGCTTAAATAAGCAACGCTGGAATAGTTCAACTGATAGGCGATTTCGCTTAGTGTCAATTCATCATAGACCAAAAGCTCCTTGACATATTCAATCTTTTGGCTAATGAAATATTTTTCGATCGTCATGCCTTCAACATCCGAAAATAAATTCGAAATATAATTGTAATCATGGTAAATCTGATTACTTATTATTTCCGATAAATTAAGATTGGTATTGTTATGTTGGTTGCGGATTAAGTCCAGGACCAAATGTTTGACCTGCTCAATCAATACCGTTCTTTTGTCATCGATGAGTTCAAAACCGAGGGCGGAGAAGTTTTCGGCTAGCTGAGCCGATTGTTCCCGGTTTAATGTCTCTTCAATTTCGACCTGTCCTAAAGAAATATGTTTAATGTGAAGATTAAGCTTGGCCAATTCGTTTTCGACGACCATGATGCATCTATTGCATACCATATTCTTTATTGCGAGTTTCATCCGATTTTTTTTAATACAAGTTACAAATCCAAACCCAAAAATCGCAAATTAATCGGACATTTCTGTTGTAAGATTTAGGTGATATGTTGTAGCTTTTTGGTGCCTTCTGCCGAGCCATCCATACAGCCTGTCTAGCCGATGGAACTGCTATGCAGATCAACGTTAGGGATTAATCGCAATAGGGGTACCGATGGGAACGGCCTGATAAAGTTCATCAATTTCTGTGTTGGTTAACGCCATGCAGCCGAATGTCCAGTCTGTCCAACGTTGTAATTTCCCGATAAAGCCCATTCCATTTCTTAAGCCATGGATTTTGATGTCACCACCCGCGGTTTTGCCCAAAGATCTGGCATAGGCGATATTCTGATCATTCGGATACGAAATCCCTAGGTTCTTGTGATATCCACTGTACTGATTTTTATCGTTGATATAATATAATCCTTCCGGTGTCTTTAAATCACCTTCGATTTTTTTAGCTCCAATCGGCTCTCCGCCCAGCGATATTCGGTAGGATTTGAGCAATTTGCCTTGCGCATAAGCTGATAGGATTCGTTTGGATTTATAGACCACAAGTTTGTCAACCACCGCATTTTTTGGTAAGCGGGGTTCAGGATAAAAGTTATAGGCGGTAATCCCAAGAATCAATAGGAGGAATACCGTAGTAATGATTTTTAGCCAGTTGTGGCGATTTTTATTTCGTTTCATAAGAATCGCTGTTATCTAAATGGAACGGTTAGCATACATGGAAAACCCGGATTTATATCAATAGCCATAGCGAGGTGCCTTATGAGCAATCTGCTATGGCTATCTAAATTATTCAGTGATCTATTAAAATTCACGGTCGACATCCTTGTCTCCGCGGCCAGACAGATTAACGATAGCAAGTTTGTTTTTATCTTTCAATAGTTTGACCGCTAGGGCAACCGCATGTGAAGACTCAATTGCCGGGATGATCCCTTCTAATTTGGAAAGCAATTTATAGGCGGCGATCGCTTCGTCGTCCGTAACCGGATAATAGTTGGCCCGATTGCTGTCTTTTAAAGCGGCATGCTGTGGCGAGATGCCCGGGTAATCCAGTCCAGCTGATACGGATGTGGATGGGATCGGATTGCCTGTATCGTCAACAAGGCAGTAGGAATAGGTGCCCTGAAATACGGTCGGTTTACCAAAAGATAGGGTAGCGGCTGTTTTAGGGTAAGTACCCGAGCCGCCGCCTTCACCGCCATTGATCTCAACTTCTTGATCTTCCAGAAAACCTGAAAATAATCCAATGGCATTTGATCCACCGCCTACACAGGCAAAGATACTGTCTGGAAGGCGTCCTTCCTGTTCAAGAATTTGTTGTCGGGCTTCTTTACCGATCACACTCTGAAAATAGCCCACCATTTTAGGATAGGGATGCGGTCCGACATGTGAACCAAGAAGATAATACGATGTTGGATTTTCGACATAATACATCAACGCGGCGTCAACAGCATCTTTAAGTGTTCGGCTTCCTAGATTTGTTGTGACAACCTCAGCACCCAACAACTCCATCCGTTTCACATTCAAGGCTTGACGGGCGGCATCAATTTCGCCCATAAAGACTTTGCATGGAATATTTAAGAGAGCAGCGGCAGTCGCGGTTGCAACTCCGTGCTGACCAGCTCCGGTTTCGGCAATAATTTCCGTCGCGCCCATTTGTTTCGCCAACAAGATCTGACCGATACAATTGTTGATTTTGTGTGAACCGGTATGATTCAGGTCTTCCCGCTTTAAGTAGATCCTGGATCCTACATATTCACTCAGATTTTTTGCAAAATACAAAGGTGAGGGACGTCCTACATAGTGTTTGAGGATGGAGATGAATTCTTTTTGGAATTCTTCTTTCTGAACATGGCTGTCAAAAAAATCGGCTAATTTGTTTAACTGATTTTCTAGGACAGGTGGGATATAAGATCCACCATACTCACCATATTTACCATTGTATTGAAGCATGTTTTCGTTCGCTTCGACGGATGCGCACTTTTCTAGACTCATTTTAGGCTTAAGTTTCTTGTTGTAAAAATTTTGCTCTTTAAAGAAGCCTAAATATAGTAATCTTTGGAGTCTTTGAAAAAAAACAAGGTGATTTTGTTTATGAATCGAATTTAGCTTATTGGATTTGACTTATTTTTATCGCATATACAGTCCATGTGATTAGCGCTAATTGAGGAGTATTCACTCTTGATAGCAGAATAATTCGGGGCTGCTTCGTATCAGAAGGCAGGTGCCAGCAATATGGAAGCGGGATGGGTTTATGGTAAATGCGTGATAGACTCGGACTTACCACGGACTCATGTCGGATTTACTGCGGATTCATCGCGGTTAGAGGGCGGAGCATGGTAGGAACAGGCGGCTACCGCGGTCGAACAGAAGCTGAAGTATAACGATAAAAAAAGGCATCTTTCGTAAGAAAGATGCCAGCTTTATATTGACGTTGCGAACTGTCTCAGATCGCCGTGTATTTTAAGCTTTTGGTTTTCGGAAAATAAAATAGAAACCGACCAAAATAAAAGGTATACTCAAAAGCTGTCCCATATTGAGCAACATGCTTTGTTCAAAGGCTTCTTGATCAATTTTAAAATGCTCCAACACCATCCGCGCACCAAATAATAAAACCATAAAAATACCGAACAATTTTCCTTTTTGACGATTCGGGTTCGATTTGAATAAGGAGCCGATAATAATAAAGATGATAATATAGGCAATGGCCTCATAGAGCTGGCCCGGATGGCGGGGGATATTGTCGTGTCGTTCAAAAATTATTGCCCAGGGCAAATCTGTAGGTGTCCCTACCATTTCCGAATTGAAAAAATTACCAATCCGGATCAACGCACCGGCGATAGGTACCACCACTACCAATCGGTCCGCTAACCATAAAAAGTCAGTCTTGGTCTTGCGGCAGAAGAGGTAGAGTGCAACAAGGATACCAATGGCTCCACCATGGGAGGCCAATCCTGCAAAACCAGTCACCTGGAATCCGTTTTTATCCCATTTGAAAGGGAGGAAAATTTCCAGGATATGGTCTTTATAATAGTCAAAATCGTAGAATAGGCAATGACCAAGTCGTGCGCCGATCAGTGTGCCGAGGAAGATATAGATGGAGAGCTGATCCAGTTGCTCTTGCGTGCGGCCTTCTTTTTTGAAAATGCGCAACATAATAACATAGGACACAAAGAAAGCGAGGAGCCAACATAAGGCGTAATAGCGTAGGGCAAATGCGCCAAAGTTGAACATCTCAGGATCTACATTCCAATGTATTGCACTTAGTATTGAATTCATATTTTTTTATGTCTGTTTAAATTACTAAGGTAAAGATAAGGTTTAATCTTATTTTTCAATAAAATGAAAGTGAAATGTAAAAGGAATATTCCAAAAAACATTTTTACTTTTGCATTTCATTGAAATTTTCATATTTTGACGAAAGTAAATAGAAAAGGAAAAGATGGCTGAAAAGAATAAGAAAAAAGAACCGAAAACGACAGCAGTCGTAACAAAAGATTCGCTTTCATTTTTTGAAAAATATATAAACAATGCTTCACCCACAGGTTTTGAATGGGACGGCCAACGTTTATGGCTGGACTATCTGAAGCCCTATGTGGACGAAACTTTTGTTGATAATTATGGCACAGCGGTTGGCGTAATCAATCCAAAGGCTGCTTATAAAGTGGTGATCGAGGCCCATGCTGATGAAATCTCCTGGTTTGTCAATTACATTACAAAAGATGGATTGATATACGTGGTACGCAATGGCGGTTCGGATCATCAGATCGCACCTTCCAAACGGGTGAACATCCATACGGAAAAAGGCATTGTGAAGGCTGTATTTGGCTGGCCTGCCATTCATACACGTTCGGGCGAGAAAGAAGAAAATCCTTCCCTAAAAAATATCTTTTTGGATTGTGGATGCAGTTCCAAAGAGGAAGTGGAAGCTTTAGGTGTACACGTAGGCTGTGTGATTACCTATGAAGACACTTTTTCAATCTTAAACGATCGTTACTATATTGGACGGGCCTTGGACAATCGTGCCGGTGGCTTTATGATTGCTGAGGTCGCTCGTCTGCTGAAAGAGAATAAAAAGAAATTGCCGTTTGGATTATATATCGTAAATTCGGTGCAGGAAGAGATTGGTTTGCGCGGTGCTGAAATGATTGCAGATCGCATTAAGCCGAATGTTGCCATTGTGACTGATGTGACGCATGATACCCAAACGCCGATGATCAACAAGATCACACAAGGAGATTTATTCTCCGGAAAAGGGCCGGTATTGTCTTATGCTCCGGCGGTTCAGGTCAACTTGAATAAGCTGTTGGTGAAAGTTGCCGAGGAAAATAATATTCCATTCCAACGTCAGGCATGTTCACGTTATACAGGAACAGATACCGACGCTTTTGCCTATAGCAATGGCGGCGTGCCCTCTGCCCTGATTTCCTTGCCACTACGTTATATGCACACGACGGTTGAAATGGTGCACAAAGAGGATGTCGACAATGTGATCCGTTTGATCTATCAGACGTTGTTGAATATCGAGGATGGACAGGACTTTAGAACATTTACAAAATAGAATTTAGGATTATATTAACTTATCATTTAGAATTATTATGGAAAATAACCAAAATCAAAACGAATTGAGCATCGAGTTGACAGAAGAAGTAGCAGAAGGAATCTACTCAAATCTTGCGATTATCACTCACTCTAATACAGAATTTGTGGTTGACTTTATCCGTGTGATGCCAGGAGTGCCAAAAGCAAAAGTGAAATCAAGAATCGTTTTGACTCCAGAGCACGCAAAACGCTTGTTAGGTGCATTGGTTGATAACGTGAATCGTTTCGAAGCTTTGAATGGTCCGATTAAAATGGATGTAGGTGTTGCTGAGCAACCTCAACAAGGTGGTGACCCAACTGTAGCATTTCCTTTCGGAACTCCTCAAGGTCAAGCATAGTCAATAGCATAATCTATCGATAATTAAGGTGCCAATAAAACAATTGGCACCTTTTTTTGTCTCCATTTGTGGTTACTGGGCTACCTTGGTATTTGGGCTTGGGCCCGACTTTTGCTATTTTTAGAGAAACTTATTTCAAAAGGAGATTTATATGGATATTCAAGTGCGCAACTTGACAAAGAAGGATTATGTTGATTTGAAAAAATCAATGGAACAAGCTTATGATGGTGTAGGGGATACCTGGTCAAAGGAAAATATTCAGGATCTGATCGAGATATTTCCCGAAGGACAATTGTGCGTGGAGATCGATGGGCATGTGGTTGCCTGTGCGCTGTCCATTATCCTCAATTCCAAAAAGAATAACATCTATGATAGTTATTATGATATTATTGATGACGGTAAATTCAGCAAACATAGCGATGACGGAGATACCTTGTATGGTATCGAAGTATTTGTCCATCCAGAACATCGTGCATTGCGATTGGGCCGGCGCCTCTATGATGCACGTAAGGAACTGTGCGAGCAGATGAACTTAAAATGTATCGTTGCCGGCGGACGGATTCCCAATTACCATAATTATGCGGACAAGATGAGTCCGAGAGTCTATATTGAGAAGGTAAAACGCAAAGAGATTTATGATCCTACATTGACGTTTCAGCTTTCCAATGACTTTCATGTCAAAAAGGTGCTGAAACATTATCTACCGGAAGATGCCGAGTCGATGGAATTTGCCACTTTGCTGGAATGGAATAATATTTATTACGAATCGGAAACCCGGTCGATCTCAACGACCAAACAGACGATCCGTCTGGGATTGGTGCAGTGGCAGATGCGTTTATTCGATAATATCGAAGCGTTCTATGACCAGATCGAATTCTTTGTGGATACGGTAAGCGACTACGGAACAGACTTTATTATGTTTCCCGAGTTTTTTAACACGCCATTAATGAGTCCATATAACGACCTTCCTGAGCGATTGGCAATGGAAAGACTGGCGCGGCATACTTCCGAAATTATTGATCGGATCCAGCAATTTGCGGTTTCCTATAACGTGAATATTATTGCAGGCTCTATGCCACTGATGGAGAATAAGAAACTCTATAATGTTTCTTACCTATGCCATCGTAATGGTAAGCTGGATGAATTCAAGAAAATTCATATTACGCCAAATGAATTTAAATACTATGGTATGGTTGGTGGAAGTGAGGTGAAGGTATTCGATACGGATTGTGGTAAGGTCGGCCTACTGATTTGTTATGATGTGGAGTTTCCGGAATTGAGCCGTATTTTGGCTGATCAGGGCATGCAGATCCTATTTGTGCCTTTTATGACCGATACGCAAAATGGTTATATTCGGGTCAGGACTTGTGCACAGGCCCGTGCCATTGAAAACGAATGTTATGTGGCCATAGCAGGGTCTGTCGGCAACTTGCCACGTGTCAACAACATGGATATCCAATATTCGCAATCTGCAGTCTTTACACCATCGGATTTTGCCTTTCCAAATAATGCCATCAAGGCCGAAGCGACTCCCAATGCCGAGATGGTGCTGATTGCCGATGTGGACCTGTATGCTTTGCGGGACCTGCATGAATATGGCACGGTAAAAGTTAAAAAAGATCGACGCAAGGATTTATACGAAGTAAAACTTTTGAAATAATTGGCTGGTATTTTTGAAGGGCTTCAAAATATGCTTAGCTTTAATTATATTCTTAATCTAATAAAGTATGATACAAAAAGTCAAATGGGGAACGCTCTCTGTCGTCTTAATGATGTTGTCATGTCAGTCCAACAAGAGCAAGGAGAATCCGCAAGAGGTCAGAACCAATTTTTTTGATGTTTCTGGCATGGATACAACGGTCAGTCCCGGTGATAACTTTTTCCAATATGCGAATGGCGCATGGATGAAAAATACCCAGATACCTGCTTCTGAAACCGGTTGGGGGTCGTTCTATATTCTGGCAGATGAAAATTTGCAGAAATTGAAAACGGTGCTGGAAAATGCGGCTCAGTCCAACAGCAAAAAAGGTTCGGATCAACAGAAAGCCGGCGATTTCTATGCGAGCGGTATGGATACGGTGACCATTGATAAACTTGGTGCCAAGCCTATAGAGGGGACTATCCAAAAAATCAACGCATTGAAAAATATCGATGAATTAATCGCTTATGCGGCTGATGGATTCAAAGAGGGGGATGGAGACCTGTTTAGTTTTTATGTAGCTGCCGATGATCGAATCAGCACTAAAAATGCACTGCAGTTTTTTCAGGGCGGGTTGAATCTACCCGAAGCTAGCTATTATTTGGATCAGGATGACAAAGCCAAAAAAATCAGGGAAGCTTATCTCGCTTATCTGATTAAATTGTTTGGGTTGATCGGCGAGGGCGCAAATGCTCAAAAATCTGCCGAAGAAGTACTCAAACTGGAAACAGAAATCGCAAAATCCCATCTGACTCCTGTTGAGTTGCGGGATCCGATTAAAAATTATAATAAGTTTGCGGTTCAGGATTTCCAGAAACAAACCCCAAATTTGAACTGGAAAGATATTCTCGGCCGTTTGGAGGTGAAGACCGACACGATTTTGGTGCAGCAACCTAAGTTCTATCTAGCGCTAAACAATCTGTTAAAATCGCAGCCTGTAGAGGTTTGGAAAACAAAGTTAAAAGCGGATTTGGCAAATGCTTCTGCGACTGCACTGAGCAAAGAATTTCGCGATGCAAAATTCGAACTATTTGGCAAAACCCTCAATGGACAGAAGCAACAGAAAGAACGCTGGAAATTGATGGTCAGCTCAGCTGATGAAAATTTGGGTGAGATTGTTGGCAAGCTCTATGTGGATGATTATTTTAAGCCTGAAGCAAAGCAGCGCATGATGGAATTGGTCGATAATTTGCAAAAGGTCTACAAGACAAGAATTGAAAAATTGGACTGGATGACACCGGAAACCAAGAAAAAAGCAATCGAAAAATTGGAAGCTTTTGTTAAAAAGATCGGTTATCCTGAAAAATGGAAAGATTATAGCGATGTAGAAGTTGCAAAAGATACCTATTATGCGAATCTACAATCTTCGGCCAAGCATGCTTATAAGGAGATGGTCGGTAAAATAGGCAAACCTGTTGACAAAAAAGAGTGGCTGATGACTACGCCGACGGTCAATGCGTACTATAATCCGCCATACAACGAGATTGTATTCCCTGCAGGAATTCTACAGTTTCCATTCTTTGATGCCAATGCGGATGATGCGATCAACTATGGTGCTATTGGTGCTGTCATAGGTCATGAGATGACCCATGGTTTTGATGATCAAGGGAGACAGTATGATAAGGCTGGTAACCTCAACGACTGGTGGACACCTGTGGATGCCAAACAGTTTACCGAACGTGCAAATCAGGTTGCGAAATTGTATGGAAGCTTCACCTTATTGGATAATCAACATGTCAATGGAGAATTGACCTTAGGAGAGAATCTGGCTGATATCGGCGGTTTGAACATTGCTTACGATGCGTTTAAACTGACCAAACAAGGGCAGGGGAATGAGAAGATCGATGGTTTTACAGGGGATCAGCGTTTCTTTTTAAGTTTTGCACAAGTATGGCGGGTCAAAAGCAGCGACGAGCGCATGCGTTTACGATTGAAGGTCGACCCACATAGTCCGGAGCAATTCCGTGTGAACGGCCCTGTCTATAATATGGAAGCATTTTATAAAGCATTTAATGTACAGCCAACAGCTAAAATGTACGTTGCTCCAGAAAAAAGAATTTTAGTTTGGTAAGTCGTTATTACCTGCTATTCTGTTATTTCCCGATGGTAGTAGCGGATCAGCTGGGAATAAATTAATGGAAAAGATAGATTTATCTTTGAATTGTGGTAAAAACTAATTACTTTTGCCCTTCATTTAATAACACATTTAATTAATTAACAATGTACGCAATAGTAAATATAGCAGGACAGCAATTTAAAGTTGCAAAAGACCAGTTCCTTTTTGTACACCGTTTACAAGGAGATGAAGGCGCTAGTATTGAATTTGACAATGTATTGTTAGCAGAAGACGGTGGTAAATTTACCATTGGTACACCTAGCGTTGCTGGTGCAAAAGTTTCGGCTAAAATTTTGTCTCATTTAAAAGGCGATAAAGTTATCGTTTTCAAGAAAAAACGTCGTAAAGGCTACAAAAAGAAAAACGGTCACCGTCAACAATTTTCTAAAATCCAGATCACTGGTATTACGTTATAATTGAATTTTTAATCAGACATCAGTCTTAAATTAAGATAAAGAAATGGCACACAAAAAAGGTGCGGGTAGTTCTAAGAACGGCCGTGAGTCACATAGCAAGCGTTTAGGTATCAAAATCTTCGGTGGTCAACAAGCAATCGCAGGTAACATCATCGTACGCCAACGCGGTACACAACACAATCCTGACACGAATGTTGGTATTGGTAAAGACCACACATTGTTCGCTTTAGTAGACGGTAAAGTAGTTTTCCGTAAAAAAGCTAACAATAAATCTTATGTATCTGTAGTTCCTACAGAACAAGCATAAGGTTTGCAACAATATTTGAAGAAGGCATCAAGCAATTGATGCCTTTTTTTATGCACGTCACTTTTATTATTTAATTTTTTTTTTAACAGTTGCAATGATTTTGTTAAAAATCTGCGGCGTTTCATCTGTCTGGATACGAGTTACTTGCTGAGCAGTGCCAGCGGTAAATATGATGTCTGTTCATAAATTATCCGCTTAAATCCTGCGATGAATTGTTATTTTCTGTTAAATGTAACCGCTTTGGTACAATTTTTATAAAGGATATGTGTTTTTAAGCATGCATGCCCTTTGGGGTTAAGCACTGGGGCATATATAATGAGGATATTCCATATGGCCATTAAAATACAAAATGCGAAGCATTCGTGGATACCATTGAATGCAGACACAACTGAATAATTACTTATATATGAAATATAACAAGTTTGGATATGGCCTGTGCGTTGGATTATTTGCCTGTTCATTATATTCCTGTAGTTCGATCTATATGCCCAATGTGCCTTCGGCACCTATGTTTACGGAAGCTGGTGAGGTTTATGTTTCCGGAAATATAAACACAAAGGCAAACGTTTCTGCAAACCTGGGGGTAGCCGTGACCGATCATGTGGCTGTTATTGCCAATGGATCTTATATGGATAATAGATCCAATACGAAAGACTATGCACAGAAAATGGGGGAAGCGGGGATCGGGTACTACACGCGTTTTGGCCGAAAAAATAATCGTGTATTTGAAGTGTATGGCGGATATGGACTAGGGACCACGAGTGTCGTTGATAAAAGATCTTCTACCATGGGGCAGGCTATTGTCGAGACACAGGATATGGATTTTGACAAAGTGTTTGTACAGGTGAACTTTTCATCGGAGAAGAAAGACGCTCTGAAATTGTTCGGAAATAGACATGATATTGACTATGGAACGATTATCAGACTGAGCAATATGCGTATGAAGAACTTCGCTATTGATGGTCTTCCTGTAGCGAAAGAAGATAACATGCTGATTGAGCCCGTATTTTATACACGGATGGGGCTTGGGAAAGGGTGGAAGTTGCAGTATACGAACGGAATGGTTTTCGGCTTTAAAAGTAATACCTATTTAAAAGCGGGTTACCCATTGTTTACACTGGGAGTTTTGTATAAATTTGGAGGAAAATAGCGGTTATGAGCAAGAAAATTTTATTTGGATGTTTGGTCTTTTTGGGTTTATTCATTTCCGGATGCGGCGTGAATCGACAAAAGGCACAGATCGAGAACTTGGCGAAATGTAAGTTTGATGTAGAGTCTGTAGACAGTATTCGATTGGCAGGAACATCATTGCAACGTCTGATAAAAAATAATCAGATTGATCTAGGGGCAGCACCCAGTTTGGCTTTGGCCTATTTACGAAAAGATATTCCATTGGATGCGGTTATTCGCCTTAAAATTGATAACCCAACCTTAAAAAAGGCGTCAATCAATAAGTTTCAGTATATCATCCTGTATGGCGGTCAACAGCTTGTCGAAGGAATTGTCAATCAATCCTTGCAAATTGAACCCGGGGGGTCAACGATGGCCAATGTGCGTATTGCGACCAATATTTATGACCTTTTGGTAAATTCTGACCTGCAAAATTTTTTAATGTCCAGTGATGAGAATAAAAAGGGAATATTTACGTTAAAAATTAAACCTTCAATCAATATCGCTGGGCAGTCGGTATTTTATCCGGGATACATTACCAT
This sequence comes from Sphingobacterium sp. DR205, assembly GCF_011064245.1. Taxonomy (NCBI): domain Bacteria; kingdom Pseudomonadati; phylum Bacteroidota; class Sphingobacteriia; order Sphingobacteriales; family Sphingobacteriaceae; genus Sphingobacterium; species Sphingobacterium sp. DR205. The sequence goes on from NZ_CP049333.1 coordinate 2,829,020, forward strand.
AGATAAGACGGTGAGCCGGAAAATTCTGCTGTAAAAGGGTATAGACCAGCGAGAAGATGAAAAGGTTTTCCACTCTAATGGAAAACCTTTTTTATTGACGGAAGTTTTTTGTTCACTGTACTCGTCTTAAGACGCGGTAAGTCAATTTGCTAAACCGTTATTATAAATAGATTCTTCCATTAAGAATTAAACTGTAATAAAAAAGTTATAGTGCCAAAGTGTAAAGTATACACCTTATTTTATATTTTAGTCTTTAAATAGAAACCTAAATATGTTAAAAAGATTCTTAATTCCTGTTTTACTGTTTGCTGGAGTACATGCCATTGCTCAAAACAAGTTGGATCCTTATGAGCAGACCATTGCGGGGACCAATCTTTCGTTTAAAATGGTGGCTATCCCCGGCGGAAGCTTTAAAATGGGATCTGTATCTGGCGGTAAGGAAGATGAAAAGCCAGCGCACGAGGTTAAGCTCGACCCTTTTTGGATGGGACAATATGAAGTAACCTGGGACTTGTTTGAACCCTTTTTGTACAAAGATTACGAAATCGCGAAAAGTAAGGATGGTAAGGTTGCTCCGGAAATAGACGCCGTAACCCGGCCTACGAAGCCCTATCTTGATATGACATTTGGTTTTGGTAAAGAGGGGCATCCCGCACTTGCTATGACCCACTATAATGCGATTCAATTCTGCAAGTGGTTATATGTTCGTACGGGTGTGTTTTATCGTCTTCCTACGGAGGCAGAGTGGGAATATGCGGCTCGTGCTGGTGCGAAGACGGCTTATTTTTTTGGCGACAACGATACACAATTAGGCGAATATGCCTGGTTTAAGGATAATGCTGAGCAAAAAACGCATGTGGTAGGAGAGAAAAAGCCAAATCCTTGGGGGCTTTATGATATTTATGGAAATGTGGGTGAATGGACTTACGACCAATACAAGGCCGATAGCTATGCGGAAGGTAAGGATAAGGTATTGACTAATCCTGTTGTTGTTCCTACGACGTTGTATCCTAATGTTGTCCGTGGTGGTGCATTTGACAGTGCCGCTGCTGATCTGCGTTCGGCTGCCCGTGGCGCATCGGATCCTATATGGAAACAATTGGACCCGCAGGTTCCCAAAAGTAATTGGTGGTTCCCTGAGGCCCCCTTCGTTGGTATGCGTTTAGTTAGACCGCTCAATCCCCCTAGCCATGAAGAGATTATGGCTTATTATGATAAAAAACCAATTAAAGATTTTTAAAAAAATAAAATAATCAATATAAAACTATTATGGAAAATCTAGAAAGAAGAGATTTTATTAAAACTTCTGCCATGGTTGCTGGCGGCGCCATGTTAAGTTCGCTGCCTTTATCTGGAGCCTATGCTGCTGGTTCCGATGTGATCAAAGTAGCTTTAGTAGGCTGTGGAGGTAGGGGGACAGGGGCTACATTTGATGCGCTAAGTTCGGGAGCGAACATCAAAGTTGTCGCTTTGGCTGATGCATTTAAAGATAATTTAGATAGTACATATAATACCCTTAAGGAAAAATGGCAAGATAAAATTGATGTCAGCGACAACCATAAATTTGTGGGTTTTGACGCCTATAAAGAGGCAATCAAATTGGCAGATGTGGTTATTCTGGCTACGCCTCCAGGGTTTAGACCAGCACATTTTGAAGAAGCAATCCGTCAGGGAAAACATGTTTTCATGGAAAAACCTGTTGCTGTGGATATTCCCGGAGTGCAACAAGTTATCCGTGCGGCTGCTGAAGCTAAACGTAAAAAATTGAATGTTGTCGTAGGTTTGCAACGCCGTTATCAAACGAATTACCGTGAGGCCATCAAACGTATTCACGATGGTGCAATCGGTGATGTAACTTCGGGACAGGTGTATTGGAATTCAGGCGGGGTATGGGTACGCCCACGTAAGCCTGAGCAAACAGAAATGGAATATCAAATGCGCAATTGGTACTATTTCAACTGGTTATGCGGTGACCATATTGTTGAACAGCACGTACACAATATTGATATTGCCAACTGGGTGAAAGGTTCTTATCCGGTATCTATCCAGGGAACTGGAAGCAGGGCGCACCGTACAGGCAAAGAATATGGTGAGATCTACGATAATTTTGCGTTGGAATTAACCTATGCGGACAACAGTGTGGTATATAGCCAATGTAGACATTTTGAAGGAATACAAAACCGTGTTGATGAGCAGTTTCAGGCCACAAAAGGCCGAGTATACCTTTCTGCCGGTGGACAAGCCATATTGTATGATTGGAAAGGTAAAGAAATCTATCGTCATGATGCGAAAGGTAATCCTAACCCTTACCAACAGGAACATAAAGAACTTTTCGCAGCGATTGCCAACGGGGAGTATAAGTTTGATAATGCGGAGTACGGTGCTTACAGTACTTTAACTGGTATCATTGGCCGTATTGCTTGTTATACAGGTAAGGTCATCAAATGGGATGAGGCATTGAAATCAACGATCAAATTGGGCCCAGATGTCTTGGCTTGGGATGCTAAACCGAAGTTGTTGCCTGATACCGAGGGCTTTTATGCAGTAGCTAATCCGGGTCAAAATACAAACCTTTATATTTAATAGCTGTGCGGTGATGGGGCTAAAAGGGAAAATTTGCCATATATTCTTTTTTATCATCTGGTCGCTTGGTTTACAGGCGCAAACGGATTCAAAAGAATTAAGCAAGATTCGACTGGAAGGCCCTGCACAAGGCACACAGTTTCACCTTACTTATTTTGCTACGGATAGCATTGTCAAACGGTCGGAAATAGATAGTATCTTAAAAGTTATTGATCTATCCATGTCGGTCTACCGCAAGGATTCTAAGATATCGCTGTTCAACCGGGATACGGTGACGCATATCGAAATGGATCAACATATGGCTCGTGTCATTGCTGCTTCATTTCGATACAACAAACTATCCAAAGGCCAATTCGATATTACCATTGCCCCACTGGTCAACCTTTGGGGCTTTGGTGTGAGAAAAAGCGAAGTAGTACCAGATTCGGCAACCGTCTACCAGGCAAAGCAATTTGTCGGAATGCACTACCTCAAAGTCAATCACAATCAATTGGTAAAGAAAAAACCGGGCGTTAAGATTGATGTAAATGGTATCGCACAGGGCTATACGGTGGATGTGCTGGCAGAATACTTAAAACATAAAGGGCTGTCGGATTACATGGTGGAAGTGGGGGGCGAAATCCGGGTTTCAGGAACAGCTCCCGGGCAACAAGGTTTTTCAATCGGTATTGTACAACCCGATGAAAGTAGACAGGAAGAGACTATGACGGCTGTTGTGCAGCTCCGGTCCGGGGCGTTAACTACGGCCGGTAGTTTTGAGAAGTTTATTAAATATAAAGATAAAAAACTGGGACACCACATAGACCCCATTTCAGGTTTTCCCTATACGACCAGCATCTTAAGCGTTACGGTGTACGCCGGAACGGCCATGGATGCCGATGCCCTGGACAATTACTTTATGAGCATGGAGCCTGCCGAAATTATCGCTAAGGCCAAGAAACTTAAAGATGTGGAGGTTTTTGTCATTTATAAAAATAAAAACCAAGCCATTCAGACGGTTTATTCGGATGGATTTGGTAAATTATTTAAAAATTAATCAACTATAAACAAAAATGAAAAGATCTGATTTTATTAAAAGTGGCCTTTTGGCTGCTGGAGCCGGATTATCTGGGCATACATTTGCCTCAACAAATCAAAATGCAACCAATATGATGGATAAAGGAAAGACATTTAATTTAAATTATGCACCCCATCAAGGGATGTTCAAGAATCATGCAGGAGACAATTTTCTGGACGAAATTCGTTACATGTATGATTTGGGATTTCGTGGAATTGAAGATAATGGCTATCTCGGCCGTTCATTAGATGAGCAAAAGAAAATAGGGGAACTATTGGCCAAATTGGGGATGACCATGGGGGTATTTGTGGTTGATGGCGGCCAAAATTGGATGCCTTCCTTGGCAACAGGCAAACAGGAATTTTTGGATAAATTTGTCGAAACTTGTCATAAGTCTGTCGAAGCGGCCAAACGCTGTAACGCAAAATGGCTTACGGTAGTCCCTGGATTCTATGAGCGAAGACTTCCCTGGGGAAATCAATTCAGCAATATTCTTACAGCAATGCGTAAAGGTGCAGAGATCTTCGAGCCCCACGGGTTGGTGATGGTGCTTGAAACGCTGAGCGATACCCCGGAGTTATTTTTGCAACAAACGCATGAAACCTACGCCCTATGTAAGGCTGTCAACAGCCCATCCTGTAAGATTTTGTACGATATCTATCATATGCAACGTACGGAGGGAGATTTGATTGCTAACATGAACCGTTGCTGGGATGAAATTGCTTATATCCAAATTGGCGATAATCCGGGACGGAAAGAACCCACTACGGGCGAAATCAATTACAAAAACGTATTCAAACACATTCATAGTAAGGGATATAGAGGTATCATGGGGATGGAACATGGTAATTCTAAGCCAGGCAAGGAGGGCGAAGATCGATTGGTCACTGCCTACCGTGAGGTAGATAGCTTTTTGTAATATTTTAATAGTGTACTATTGACAATTAGATTTAATTTCTTAAATTGAGCAGGTAAAACCAATTAGTAGTATTGTAAAACACCATTTATTTATGATTTCATCAACAATAAAATTTAAACTGTCCTTCATGATGTTCCTTGAATTTTTTATTTGGGGGGGATGGTTTGTCACATTAGGCACTTTTCTGAGTAAGAATCTGCATGCAACGGATTTCGAAATGGCCAATGTTTTTTCGACGCAGTCATTGGGCGCTATTATCGCTCCCTTTATTGTAGGAATGATCGCCGATCGTTATTTTAATGCCGAGCGTATTCTAGGTGTTTTGCATTTGGTGGGTGCCGTATTAATGTATCAGATGTATGGTGCGGCCGATATGTCTACTTTTTATCCCTATGTCTTGGCCTATATGGTGCTATATATGCCAACATTGGCTTTAGCGAGCTCAGTTTCATTTCGCCAATTAACAAATCCAGAAAAACAGTTCTCAGCTATACGTATCTGGGGAACAATTGGTTGGATTGTGGCAGGTTTAGCAATTAGCTATATCTTTAAATGGGACGCAGCGGCATCTGATGGTGCATTGAAAAACACATTTTTGATGTCGGGTGTGGCTTCTTTGGTATTGGGGGTATTTTCCTTTGCCTTACCAAAAACACCACCAGTTAAACTGGATGAAGGTGAAAAACCATCATTTGCATCAATTATTGGTTTAGATGCCATTAAACTGTTGAAAGACAAGAACTTTTTGATCTTTTTTGTATCCTCAGTATTAATCTGTATCCCATTGGCATTCTATTATTCAAATGCAAACCTATTCCTTACGGAAATCGGCTTGGAAAATCCAACAGGTAAGATGACTATTGGGCAAGCTTCTGAGGTCTTGTTCTTATTGGCTCTTCCGATTTTCTTTACAAAGTTCGGATTCAAGAAGACGATCTTGGTAGGGATGTTGGCATGGGTGATCCGTTACCTGCTGTTTGCTTATGGTAATGCGGGTGAACTTTCATTTATGTTGCTTATTGGTATCGCTTTACACGGTATCTGCTATGACTTTTTCTTTGTTTCGGGACAGATTTATACAGACAGTAAAGCTGGTATTAAATACAAATCTGCCGCACAGGGTTTAATCACTTTGGCAACGTATGGTGTTGGTCAGTTGATCGGCTTCTGGGTAGCAAGTTACGTAGGGGACAAATACAAAGATTTAAAGGCAACTGATTTGGCAGGTTTTTGGAATCATACTTGGGTCGTACCCGCAATTATTGCCGCGGTGGTATTTTTTATCTTCTTAGCTCTTTTTAAAGATGAGAAAGTGGATAATGCGAACGCTGCACACTAAACAGAAAAAATAACTATTTAAAAACAAATAATTAGAAGAGAGATGGCAACAAATACTTATGACGCGATTGTAATCGGTTCTGGGATAAGTGGTGGATGGGCTGCGAAAGAATTGACAGAGAAAGGGCTGAAAACAATTATGCTAGAGCGTGGTCGTAACATCGAACACATCAAAGATTATACTGCGCCAAATAAAAATCCATGGGAATGGCCTCATGCTGGTGGTCGTACGCAGCAGATGATCGAAGATTATCCGGTTTTGCGTAGAGATTATCCCTTGAATGAAAAGAACCTGGATTTTTGGGTGAACGAAAAAGAGAGTCCTTATACAGAAGTAAAACGCTTTGACTGGTACCGTGGGTATCACGTCGGTGGTCGTTCTTTAATGTGGGGAAGACAATCTTATCGTTTGGGAGATTTGGATTTCGAGGCAAATTTAAAGGATGGTCATGGTGTAGATTGGCCAATCCGTTATAAAGATATTGCTCCTTGGTATAGTTATGCTGAAAAATTTGCTGGTATCTCGGGAAATAGAGATGGCGTGCCATCTTTGCCAGATGGTGATTATATGCCTGCAATGGCGATGAACATTGTTGAAAAAGATTTGGCTGAGCGCTTGAAAAAACAATATGGAGGCCAACGTCATTTCATCATGGGACGTACAGCGAATATAACGGTTCCACATGAGGGCCGTGTCAACTGCCAATATCAAAACCAATGTTGGTTGGGTTGTAACTTCGGTGCTTATTTCAGTACACAATCGGCAACTTTACCAGCCGCAAAAAAAACGAATAACTTAACATTACGTCCGTTTTCTATCGTAACAAAGATTATTTACGATAAAAACACCAAAAAGGCAAAAGGTGTTGAAATTGTTGATGCTGAAACGAATCAGACTTATGAGTTCTTTGCGAAGGTAATTTTTGTTTGTGCGTCGGCATTGAACTCGACTTGGGTGCTGATGAATTCAGCGACCGATGTTTGGGAAGGTGGTCTTGGAAGTAGCAGCGGTGAGCTTGGACACAATTTGATGGATCACCATTTCCGTTGTGGTGCCGGTGGTAATGTAGAAGGATATTTGGATAGCTATGTTTTTGGTCGTCGTCCGACAGGTCTTTATGTGCCGCGTTTTGTAAACGTTGAAGGCGATACGAAAAAACGTGACTATGTTCGCGGATTTGGTTATCAGGGGGCTGCAAGCCGCAGCCGTTGGTCCGGTGCTGTTGCCGAGATGGAAGTTGGTGGTGCATGGAAAGATGCGATCTGTGAACCTGGTACCTGGAATGTAGGTTTCACGGCATTTGGAGAGACTTTACCGTACCATGAAAATAAAATTACGCTGGATAAGAGCAAAAAAGATAAATGGGGGTTACCTGTGCTATCGTTCGATGCCGAAATCAAAGATAATGAATTGAAGATGCGTGGTGACATGCAAAATGAGATGAAGGAAATGCTGGAAAGCATTGGCGTAAAAGATACGTATACTTATGATAATGTATATGGACTTGGCCAAGGTATCCACGAGATGGGAACAGCTCGTATGGGACGCGATCCTAAAACATCGGTATTAAATGGGAATAACCAGGTCTGGGATGCATTGAACGTATTTGTTACGGACGGTGCGTGTATGACTTCTGCAGGCTGTGTCAACCCATCACTTACATATATGGCGCTTACTGCACGTGCAGTCGATTTTGCGGTTAGTGAATTGAAAAAAGGTAATATCTAATAGCTAAAGATTGATAACAAATGGAAAATAACTCAAATAAGTCGAGTAGAAGAGATTTTTTAAAGACTGCGGCAACTGCTGCGGCAGCTTTCATGATCGTTCCTCGTCATGTATTAGGAGGAAATGGTTTCATTGCTCCTAGTGACAAGTTACAAGTGGCTGGTATAGGTGTAGGTGGTAAAGGGTTCAGCGACATTAACGCATTTCATGATTCAGGCAAAGCGGATCTGGCGTTCTTATGTGATGTGGATGATCGTCGTGCTGCTGGAGCATTGAAACGTTACCCAAAAGCAAAATATTATAAAGATTATCGTGAGATGTTGGACAAAGAACATAAACGCATTGAGGCTGTTTCTGTTTCGACTCCGGATCATCAGCACGCAATCCAGGCATTGGCGGCAATGCAACTGGGCAAGCACGTTTATGTTCAGAAACCGTTGACTCATGATGTTTGGGAAGCAAGAGCACTGACGCATGCTGCCAAGAAATACAAAGTGGTTACCCAAATGGGAAATCAGGGTGCATCAAATGATGGTCCTCGTTTTGTCCGTGAGTGGTACGAAGCTGGTTTAATCGGCGATGTACACACGGTATACTGTTGGACTGACCGTCCGGTGTGGCCTTCAGGAATTGCATGGCCAACGGGTAAAGCGGAAATTCCGAAAGAGCTGGACTGGGATCTTTGGTTGGGAACTGCCCCATACAAAGAGTATGTGGATAAATTGGTACCATTCAACTGGCGCGGCTGGTGGGATTATGGTACCGGAGCACTTGGTGATATGGGTTGCCACTTATTGGAAGTTCCTTTCAGCACCTTAGGCCTGACTTATGTACAAGATGTACAGGCAACAGTAGGTTCTGTTTATGTGGATGAATTCAAACGTGGTTATTTCCCAGAAAGCTGTCCGCCGTCAAGTCATGCGACATTGACGTTCCCTAAAACTCCGCGTACAAATGGTCCTGTAACATTACATTGGATGGACGGTGGTATTCAACCTGCACGTCCGGATGAATTAGGTCCGAATGAAATCTTTGGTGACGGTGGTAACGGCATCTTGTTGGTCGGTACCAAAGGTAAGATCTTGGCTGATACTTACGGTCAAAATGCACGTTTGTTACCAACATCAAGAAAAGATCAAGTTGCGCAGAAATATGCTCGTGTACCCGGACAAGAAGCTGGTCACTATGCACAATGGGTGGAAGCTTGTCAAGCTGGTTATGGTAAAAAAGAAGTAAGTTCACCATTTGAAATTGCTGGTCCATTAACTGAAGCTTTGTTGATGGCTAACCTAGCAATTAGAGGCGCTGATTTACGTTTAGATGGAAAATATCCAGGACGTAATCTAAAATTGTTATGGGATAATGACAATATGCGTGTGACAAACTTTGATCATGTGAATCAGTATGTCAAACGTAATTACAGACAAGGTTGGGAAATGAAATATAATTTCTAAAATTAAGATATTTAGTAGTATGAATAGAAGAGAAGCATTACAACGGGTTGCCTTGATTTTAGGAGGTACTGTTATCGGCGCCAATTTATTTTTGGAAGGCTGTACGCGTTCGGCTACAAAGGATGTGGAAGGCTTATTTGAAGCAAAAACGACAGATTTGTTGGGCGATTTAGCTGAGGCTATTTTACCTGCAACAGCTACTCCTGGAGCGAAAGAAGCTGGTGTAGGAAGCTTTATTCCTGTAATGGTCCGTGACTGTTACACAGAAAAGCAGCAAAAAGCATTTTTAACTGGTTTTGCTAGTTTGGATGATAAAGCGAAAGAAGTGAAGGGAAAACCTTTCCTTGAACTTTCAGCTGAAGATCGGACAGCGGTAGCTGCAGCTTTGGATAAAGAAGCAAACGAGTTTAACAAGAAACAGGGCGAAGAGCAAAAAGATATCCTGGAGAAAAATAAAGAAAAACAAAATCAATTGTATAATTACGTAGAAAATGATCCACCACACTGGTTCACGATGTTTAAACAATTGACATTGACGGGTTTCTTTAATTCGGAATTAGGTTGTACAAAAGCATTGCGTTTTGTTAAAATCCCCGGAAAATATGACGGAAACTTTCCGTACAAAAAAGGTGATAAAGCATTCGCATAATACCTATGCGTTGTGTCAAATAAAAGCGGAGGCCTTGGCCTCCGCTTTTATTTTGTCTCTACCTCCAGTGCAAAATGAATACGTTGTTGTTTTGTGACGGTCATGAAATAGCCCTTGTCGGTCGAATCCCCATTAATGTCAACTGTGTCATTATAACGAAGTTCTCTGAGGTAATTCATCTCCAACGATTTGATCTGATTTGTCAGAACCAGTTCGATTGGCAGTCTATCCATACACCAGTCCAGGTATTTGACATTATTGGCATGGTTGACAATATCAAGATCGGATAACTTGACGCTATATTGATCAATATTTTTGACAGATTGAGAAATATCCAATTTTGAGAAAGGTCGTTGTGTAGCAGGGCGATCCGGATAAGTTGTAAAATCATCTGTAGAAATGGCCAGATCCTCAGAACTTCTTTTAACCGTATTGATCACCGCCCAATAGCTTGTGGCCGTGACATATACTTGTCCATTTACCCGAATTTCAAAATTACGCGTAGAGCGCGCACCTTCCAGTTCCTGTATCCATGTTCTTATCTGAACAATGTCCATCCATTTGGGCAGTCTGTTGATTTCAATACGCATTCTGCTGAGCACCCAGGTTTGGTTGTGTTTGGCCATTTCCTTAAAACCGAAACCGATATTAGTTGCATGCTCGCCAGCAGTAAGCTGAAGAATATTTGATAAGTCGGAGAAACGTATACGACCATTGGAGTAACATTGTGTGAAATAAATTTCCCAGTTTTTCTCAAAGACTGATTTTTCCATCTGTTGTGTAGTTTTTTTGCAAAATTAGGCAATATGACTGATTTGATCCCTTAAATCAAAATGAAATGACATAATTTTAAGATATTCAGATAATATTGTATTGCATGGCAAATTTCAGGCATTAACGGAAGAAAAAAGCGAAAACCGCCAATCGTTTTTTTATTGTAAAATAAATGATAGTTTTCAATTATTTAATTGATTATTATCATCAGATTAGGTAGATTTAAATAAGCCAATGGCATAAAATAATAAAATAAGATTGGTTTTATCGCGTTATATCTAGTGTAGCGCGAAACATTAAATTTACACATTAAATGCTAATATTATGGTTGGAGAACTAATAGCTAAAGAGGAAATTCCTCAATTTAAATTTATCCCTGCGAGCGAAGATAAGTCAGCAACGTTTATGGATAAATTGAAAGGGGCCCTTCGGTTGGGAAATGAATTTAAGTCCAAAACTGAAATAGCCTTTCAAACAGATTCCGGACCAAAGCGTATCGAAACCACAGTGTGGTCATTAACCGATAGATATATCCAGATTAAAAGTGGGGTATTAATCCCGCTTCGGTCGATTATTGCAATTGACTATTAATAAGAAAGGCTCCTACATTCGTAGGAGCCTTTCTCTTGGCAATTCATACTGAAAGGATTGTCTATCATAGTTAATAGGTTTCGCCAGTGAGTTCCTTCAGGCGTATTTCTGAAACTTTCGCATCGTACTGCGCCGTATAGCTCCTGGTCATTGCATTGATGTAATTCAACTGTGCTGTCCTTACTTCCAAGGTCGTAATCGTTCCGATACGAAACTTATCCATGGTAATGTTTAGATTTTCTTTGGCCAGCTCTTCGTTCTTTTTTTCTACGTTCGCCAATTCGATATTAGTCATATAGGTTTGGAAGAGTGTCCGAACTTGTGCCTGTATATTTTGTTTTTGCTGCTGTATCTGTATTTCTGTGCTTTGCATCTGAAATTTCGCGATTCGTTCATTTCTGTTTTGGATAAAGCCGTTGAAAATATTCAGTGAAGCCGTCACACCATAGTTGAGCCCTTTATTTTTGTTTTCAGTCGAGAAACCCAAAGAGGAGTGGGATTCATTCCAATTATACCCTGTATTCAGTCCGATTTTGGGATAACGTTCCGCTTTGACGGATTTTAGATTCAGTTCAGCGACTCTTTTATTGATGAGTGCCAATTGAATTTGTGGATTTTGCTGATCCGCTATCTGGATCAGATCACCCAATTTAAGATCCGTATCCAGTTTCATCTCATCTTCGACCTGGAAATCGATGTCCAGATCGCGGGTCATTAGCTGATTCAAGTAGGTCTTGGTATTTTGGAAGCTCTCGCGTTGACGGAGTAAATTGGTCTGATCTGTATTTAGGTCGACTTTTGCATTCAACAGATCCAGTTTGGATCCCTTTCCGATTTCCAGACGGTTTTCGGCCAGCGTGACACGATATTGAGATAGCGTAATGGTCGTGTCTAAGGCATTCAATAAACGTTTTTGCTGTACCAGGTTGTAATAGGTGGCAATGACCTCGCTTAACTGACTGATCACTTCAAATTTGATTTCGGCTTCACCTTGGCGCTGTATTTCTTTGAATCTATCGCGACGGGCAAACATACCAAATCCGTCAAATACTGTCCAGTTAAGATTGACTCCATAGGACATGTTGTCGTTCTTGGCGTTGGAGATCTGCTGCACCTGTCCGTCATTTCTTACCTGACGGGAATTTTGAATAGAATTGCTCCGGCTAAAGCTTCCGGTGACCGCAGGGAGCATTCCGGCACTACCGAGACTTGTATTTTCGATATCTATTTTGTAGTCATTTTTTGCCAACAGGATATTGAAGTTGTTGCTCAGGGTGGTTGTCAAAGCCTCCTCCAGCGTTAGTACTTGTTGCGCACGGGCTTGAAACAGGATGAAGCTAAGCAACAGTGTGATGATTATATTTCTCTTCATGTCTGATCTATTCGTAGCTTTTAATGTTATCAAATTCAGGTCTGTGTTTCTTCGGTTTTGACCACATGTAATAGATTGCAGGGATAATGAACAAGGTCAGTATCAACGAAAATATGGTACCGCCAACAATAACAACTCCCATACCAATACGGCTTGTCGAGGCGGCTCCCAGGGACATGGCAATTGGCAAGGCGCCTAGTGCGATGGCTAGACTGGTCATTAAAATAGGTCGCAGGCGAGACTCGGCCGAATGCATGATAGCCTCAAATTTTTCCATACCCTCTTCCCGCATCTGATTGGCAAATTCAACAATTAAAATACCGTTTTTCGTCACCAGGCCGATCAGCATAATGGTTCCGATCTGGCTGAATATATTCCAGGTCTGATCAAATAGCCATAAACTAATCAGGGCACCTGCTACTGCCATCGGCACGGTAAGGATAATGATAAATGGATCGAGGAAGCTTTCAAATTGAGCCGCCAATATCAAATAGATCAGCAACAGGGCTAACCCAAAAGCAAATAGGGTATTGGAGCTACTTTCCACAAAATCGCGGGATTCGCCACTAAGGTCGGTTGTAAAACTCTGATCCAGTACGTTCTCCTTGATACGGTCCATCGCAGCGATGCCATCGCTCATACTCATACCGGGTGCAAGTCCGGCGGAAACAGTAGCTGACATGTAACGGTTATTGTGGTAAAGTTGTGGCGGACTGCTTTCTTCTTTGACATTGACGACGTTATCCAATTGGATGAGCTGTCCGATATTATTGTGGACATAAATTGAGGTTAGATCTGTTGGCGTGGCCCGTCTATCGTTTTCCACCTGTCCGATTACTTGATATTGCTTTCCGTCACGCATAAAATAAGCGAAACGCTGACCGCTTAACAACAGCTGAAGAGACTGAGAGACATCAAGTACGGACACACCCATACTCAAGGCTTTTAAACGATCAATTTCGACATGAAGTTCGGGTTTGTTAAACTTCAGGTTGATATCCGTTGTTGAAAATGTAGGATCATTATTCACTTCATTCATAAACTCCGGGATCTTCTCCTGGAGCTTTTCAAAATTTTGTGCCTGAATAATGTACTGTACCGGTAAACCACCTCTACGGTTCATGGAAATGGTTGGTGTCTGCGAAACATTGACACGCACGCCATCGTATTTTTTTGTCCATTTGGTTAGCTCTTTTGCAACATCATCCTGCGACTTTGTACGTTCTTCCGGATCGACCAGGGTCATACGAATCCGTCCGGAGTTGACGGAACTGGCGCCAAAACCCGGAGAAGTGATATTTAAACTAATCTTATTTTCCGGAATGGAATCGTAAACGAGCTTGTCCAGTTCTTGCATGTAACGGTCCATATATTCATAAGTGGCTCCCTCGGGACCTGTGACATTGACCATAATGCTACTTCGGTCGTCATAAGGGGCGGTTTCTTTTTTGATGGAAGAGAAGATCACTCCAATAATGGCAAAACAGACCAGTAAGATCGGGAAGCTGATCCATTTGATCTTCATGAACTTATCTAGGCTATTGGCATACCCCTTATTCATTTTCACGAACATAGGTTCGGTCCATTCATAAAAGCGGGTCTTTTTATGTCCTCCACCTTTGATCAGGTAAGCATTGAGCATGGGGGTCAAGGTTAGGGAAACGAAGGCCGATACCAGGACGGCCGAAGCTATAACCACCCCGAATTCACGAAACAGACGACCGACGAAGCCTTCCAGAAATATCACCGGTAAGAAAACAGAAGCAAGTGTGACTGAAATGGAAATGACCGCAAAGAAAATCTCTTTTGAACCCTTTAAAGCAGCTTCAATAGGAGACATGCCTTCTTCAACCTTCTTAAAAATATTCTCGGTGACGACAATTCCGTCATCCACGACGAGTCCTGTTGCCAAAACAATCGCCAGTAGGGTAAGCACATTGATCGAAAACCCAAAAATGTACATGATGAAAAAAGTTGCGATCAGTGATACGGGGATATCCAATAAGGGCCGTAGAGCTATTCCCCAGTCACGGAAGAAAAAATAGATGATCAGTGTAACTAATATAATGGAGATCAGTAAGGTCTCCGCTACCTCAACAACGGACTTTTTGATGAATTTGGTATTGTCAGAAGCGATATTGATGCTGATATCCTGAGGAATATCCTCTTTCATCTGATCCAGCATCTTGTAAAAATTATCGGCGATATCCAGGTAATTTGTTCCCGGTTGAGGAATAATGGCCACACCGACCAGCTGTTTACCGTTACTAACCATTTTTGTCTCTAAATTTTCAGCGTCAATTTCAGCACGGCCGATGTCAATAAATTTGACCAGTCGTGTGCTATCTGCTTTTAGGACAATGTTGTTAAACTGCTCGGGAGTGGAAAGGTTGCCAACTGTTTTTACAGTTAATTCAGTGGTATTACCAACAATTTTACCAGAAGGGAGTTCAATATTTTGGTTGTTCAACGCAGTCCGGACATCGGAAGCGGTAATGCCGTAGGCAGCCATTCGGTCGGGATTGAGCCAGAGGCGCATAGCATAACGTTTCTGACCATAAATTTGCGTGCTACTGACCCCGGGAATAGTCTGTAGCCTTTCGGAAATAACGTTTTCAGCGTAATCACTCAGTGAAAGCTTATCTCTGGTTTCACTCTGTAGAGTCAGCGTAATGATCGGGTCGGAGTCTGCATCTGCTTTTGATACGACAGGAGGGGCGTCAATATCTTGAGGCAGGCTTCTGACAGCCTGCGATACTTTGTCACGCACATCGTTGGCAGCTTCTTCCAGATTTTTCTTTAAATCGAATTCAATTGTAATATTGCTTGATCCCTGATTGCTCGAAGAGGATATGTTGCGAATTCCATCGATGGAGTTGATCGCCTTTTCCAGAGGTTCAGTGATCTGGGACTCGATAATGTCGGGATTGGCACCAGCATAGTTGGTACGAACCGATACGATGGCCGGATCAATGGAGGGGTATTCACGAACGCCTAGAAAACTAAAGCCAATGTAGCCAAATAGAATAATTGTGATATTGACAACAATGGTTAAAACGGGGCGCTTTATAAAAACGGCGGATAAATTCATGTACAGTTAGTTAGCTAGTGAAACTTTAACCTTCACTCCATCTTTTAATGCGAGAACACCTGTTGTCAGTACCGTGTCTCCGGCACTTATTCCAGATAAAATTACAATCTCTTTATCCGTGCGCGAACCGGTTTCAACTTTGGTTTCTTTAGCCAGCCCATTCTGAAGGATAAATACTTTTTTTCCGTCTTGAACAGGAACGATGGCCTCCGTTGGGATGGCGATAGCATCATTTTCTACTTCAATCGGCAGGATAACATTGACGAAGGACCCTACCCGAAGCCGACCTTGTTCGTTCGCTGTCCGGGCACGGACAGTCAATGTTCGGGTGTCAAGGGATACTTCAGGTTCGATCGCGTAAATATTTGCTTTTATGACTGTTGGATCATTGGCGACGCTAAATTCGATCGGGGCATTTAACTTAACCATATTACTGTATTTTTCAGGAATGGCAAATGTAATCTTGACTGAATTGTCTTTGACTAAATTTGCGATTAGGGTATTGGATGAGACGATCGCACCTACGGAAATGTTTCTTAAGCCGATCATACCGCTGAATGGTGCGCGCACGGTTGTCTTGGAAATCTGCGCCTGAATCAACTGGATCTGCGCCTGTGCAGTTTTTAACGCCGCACTGGCAATGTCAAATTCTTCCTGACTGATTGCGCCTTTCTGAAGTAATAGTTTTGCCCTACGCTCATTTTCTGCATTAAGCTGATTTGTCGTTTGTGCTTGCTTCAGTTGTGCCTGAAGTTCAATATCATCAATCTTGATCAACGGCTGTCCCTGTTGGATACGTTGCCCCTCGGAAAAGTAAATTTTTGTAATTCGACCATTGACCTCGCTTCTGATTTCAACTTTTTCTTCGGCATCGATACTCCCAGATAAATTGATCGACCGATCTGCTACGGATGACTTCGCAATAATCGCTTGCGCGGCGACAGGAGCATCTTTTTTGACAGCAGATTGGCCACTTTCTTTCTTGTCTTTTTTTGAATTTATGAGGAAATATCCACCTCCGATAACAGCACAGGCTAGAAGGATGTAGATGGTCGTTTTTTTATTCATTGTGGTATAGTCCTTATGTGGTTTTTGATTTGACGGATAAAGATAGGTTTATTCTAATGATGAAACCGGTTGTCAAAAGGATTTTACAATACGAAGCAACCATCTATCCGTTGATGGCGCAATATGCCGGCTATAAAAAAAGCTAGAAACCTGTTCTAGCTTTATGCTTATTATTTTTTCGCTTTGACTGTTTTCTTTTCGACTTCTTTTTGCGTCGAATCATCTACTTTTGGTTTGATGGAAGCTTTCGATAAATGTGGTCTTCTTTTTCCAAAAGAACCGTTTGATATTTTTCCTCTTCTGGTTTTGATATCACCTTTTCCCATAGTATAAAATATTTTGGTTTTAACAATACATTATTGATAAGTTTAAATATACTATATTCCTTTTGGATTTGCAATTTACTTAATATTAAATGATTGGGAAAATTCTTTTCTGTATGTCTATTTTAAAGTTTTGGCTGATGGTATCAAAGAACAGGTTATTGGCCGGTTTATTTTCGGACAGCAGATACGGGATCTCCAGGATGTGATCTTTTAATTTGATCCTATAGTAACCATAGAGCAGACCTCTGGTGGTCTGAATGGACTCAACCTGTTGTACGCCCTGAATGTCCCGGAAAATATTGAAAGTATAATTATCCGCACGAAGCTGTTCCACAAAAACCTCATTTGTTTTGGCGTTAAACCATATCTGCTGACTCTTGATCTTGCGGAAGTGATTGTTGAAAAGAAAAAGGTAACCAATTAAAAAAAAGGCGATTGGAAGCAGAAACAATACAATTTTGATTTTTACAAAGAGTAATATCGTAATGAGAATAAGTACCACACCCATAATGACATTGGAGATTGTTTTCTTGAGGGTGGATTGAATGAGTGCAGCGGGTGCTTCGATCAATTGGAAGCCCGATTTTAAATTTTTGGAATTTATATCTTCTGATCCGGAAAAATTAAATTTTTTCCGGATCAGAAGATAAGCAGCTAGGAGAATTAGTCCAACGATCAACAATTTCATGATGCTTTGTTAATATTGTTCTTCTGCATTTGGATACTGGACAGCCTTGACTTCAGCAACGTAATTGCTCACCGCTGTTGTAATCTGCTCGTGAAGATTGGCAAAATGTCGCATAAACTTGGGCTTAAAATCCGCATTCATCCCCAACATGTCATTAATGACCAATACTTGGCCATCGCAATCGGCACCTGCACCTATTCCGATTGTTGGAATATCCAATTTTTCGGTTACCGTTTTGGCTAAAGCTGCTGGAATTTTCTCCAATACAATGGCAAAACAGCCCACTTCTTGTAGGGCCAGTGCATCTTCAATAAGTTTGGCTGCTTCTTGTTCTTCCTTGGCACGGACACCAAAATTTCCAAATTTGTTAATGGACTGTGGCGTTAAACCCAGATGCCCACAAACTGGGATTCCGCCGGAAATAATCTTTTTGATATTTTCAATAATTTCAAGACCGCCTTCCAATTTCAGGGCATGGGCACCGGATTCTTTCATCATGCGTACAGCTGCGTTGTAGGCTTCGTTTGCAGAACCCTGGTAGCTACCAAAAGGTAAATCTGCCAAGACCATGGCGCGTTCAGTGCCCCGTGCAACGGCCGCTGCATGGTAGATCATATTGTCGAGCGTGATGGGTAGGGTGGTTTCATAGCCAGCAAATACATTGGCTGCAGAATCTCCGATCAGAATAACATCCACACCGGCACTGTCTACCATTTGGGCCATGGAGTAATCATAGCTGGTCAGCATCGAAATCTTCTCCTGACGTTCTTTCATTGCTTGCAGCATCGCTGTGCTTACTCTTTTTATTTCTTTGTTTACAGACATCTTAACTTATATTGTAAACCCAAAAGTAAGGTTTTTATCATACATTGGCCAATATTCTGCCTTGTGTTTTGTATTTTTGTCAAATGATACAGAATGAAACCCGTCTATTTAAATTTCCCAAATTTTCAGAATTAATAATCCATGAGGATGAAAATTTGATTGTTATAAATAAACCACCTTTTGTTGCTTCTTTGGACGAAAGGGAGGGGGGAGAGATTAACATTCTCCGTTTGGCAAAGAAATATCATGCTGACGCTCAAGTCTGCCATCGTTTGGATAAGGAGACTTCAGGTATTTTGTTGATTGCGAAAAATCCGGAAACTTACCGCTCGATTTCAATTGCATTCGAAAAAAGGAGAGTTAACAAGATCTACCATGCAATCATTGGTGGTACACACACTTTTCAGGATCTCGTGGTTGATTTGCCTATTTTGAATCAGGGCAACAAAAGTGTCTCTATTGACCGTGCCAATGGTAAACCAGCCGAAACGATCTTTAATTCGCTTAAATACTATAAGAATTACACCTTGGTGGAGTGTAAACCGATTACCGGACGTATGCACCAAATCCGTATCCACTTGGCAACGCAGCACGCTGCAATCGTAGGGGATAGTATGTACCGCGGTAAACCCGTTTATTTGTCACAAATAAAGAAAAGGGGCTATACCTTATCCAAGGACGAGGAGGAGCAACCAATTATGAAACGTTTTGCCCTACATGCCAAACATGTTGAGTTTGAATTGAACGGTGTGAAGATGGTGTTTGAGGCGCCTTATCCAAAAGACTTTGCGACTTTGCTAAAATTGTTGGACAAATTTGACGCTTAATCTGCCGTAATTATTCTTTATGAATCCAAAAACAAAAAAGATAATTGGCAATGTTGTGTTTGTGCTGTTCATTGGTTTATTGATATGGCCGACCAGCAGGAGTTATTTTCAACAGCTGTTGATGAAGATCGGTTTATTTAAACCGAAATTGGAAGTACCAAAACAGGTTGCGGAGCCGATTGATGCTGTAGCAAAACCTGTGAGCAACACCGTTTCTTTTGTTAATCCTTTGGGCGAAACCATTCAAGTAGCGGACTTAAAGGGTAAGGTCGTTTTTATCAACTTTTGGGCGACTTGGTGTGGGCCATGCAGAGCCGAGATGCCTTCTATTAATGTGCTTTACGATAAATTTAAGGACAATCCGAATATTGTATTTCTGATTGTGGAGATAGAGGGTGATAAAGAGAAGGCTGCTGCTTTTGTCAAGAATGAGAAGTTAACCCTGCCAATTAGTTATCCGAACAGTGATATTCCTAAAGAATGGCTTTCGGAGTCTATTCCAAGCACAGTTATTTTGGATAAGAACGGCAACTTAGCGACACGGCATGAGGGTATGGCCGATTATTCTACACCCGATGTGGCAACCTTTATTCAAGATTTAATCAATAAATAATTACGATCTATACATTAGCATGACCAGAGCAGAACTTATTAATCAAATTAAAGAGAAACGTTCGTTTTTATGTGTCGGATTGGACACAGACCTTACTAAGATTCCTGAGCATCTTTTGGATGATGAGGACCCGATCTATAGTTTTAATAAAGCAATTATAGATGCTACAGCTGATTTATGTGTCGCTTATAAACCAAATATCGCCTTTTATGAATGTTACGGACTAAAGGGATGGCAGTCGCTTCAAAAAACTTGGGCTGCATTACCGAAAGACTGTTTTAGTATCGCTGATGCCAAACGGGGCGATATCGGAAATACCTCAGGCCGTTACGCAATGGCATTTTTTGATGAGTCAAATTCAGGTCTGGGATTCGACAGTATTACCATTGCTCCTTACATGGGGAAAGATTCGGTCACACCGTTTTTGGATTTCAAGGATAAGTGGGCTATTGTACTGGCATTAACATCAAATGAAGGCAGCCGGGACTTTCAGAATTTTGAGAATAAGGAAGGGCTTCAGTTATTTGAGCAGGTTATTGACAAAGTAAATACTTGGGGGAATATAGACAATTTAATGTATGTAGTGGGGGCGACAAGGGGAGAAGGCTTTATTAAGATTCGTGAACATGCACCGGAACATTTTCTATTGGTGCCGGGGGTAGGTGCACAGGGCGGCTCGCTAGAAGATGTTTGTAAATATGGGATGAATAGAGATTGTGGACTTTTGGTGAATAGTACCAGAGGAATTATATATGCTTCAAAAGGACGTGATTTTGCGGAACGCGCGCGTGAGGAAGCCTTGAAATTACAAAAAGAGATGGAAATTGAACTGCTAAAAGCAGGTATTATTTCCTGATTTGACATTTAATAATTCATTCGTAATACTTACCTTTGCAGCATGCCAGAAAAAATTATCATTCTAGACTTCGGGTCTCAGTACACGCAATTAATTGCAAGACGTGTCAGAGAACTAAATGTGTATTGTGAGATACACCCGTTTAATAAATTGCCAGATTTTGACGAATCTGTGAAAGGTGTTATATTCTCCGGAAGCCCCTTTTCGGTTCGACAAGATGATGCACCTCAAATTGATTTTGTCGCTATTCAGGAGCGCTTTCCTCTTTTAGGGGTGTGTTATGGTGCACAGTACATTGCTCAACAATCAGGTGGAGATGTATTGCCATCTGAAATCCGTGAATATGGTCGTGCAAATCTGCAATTTCTCAATAGTGAAAATGAATTGTTGGCAGGTGTACCCGTACAATCTCAAGTATGGATGTCGCATGGCGATACGATTAAGGAGGTGCCAGCAAACTTTGATATCATTGCCAGTACAGATAAAGTACGCGTAGCGGCTTACCAGATAAAAGGCACACGCACTTATGGTATACAGTTTCATCCAGAAGTAACACACAGCACGGATGGTGCTATTTTATTGAAAAATTTTGTTGTCGGGATCTGTGGTTGTGCGCAGGACTGGACTCCAGATGCTTTTGTAGAGACAACCGTAGCATCATTGAAAGAACAGCTGGGTGATGACCATGTGATCATGGCTTTATCCGGAGGTGTGGATTCTACTGTTGCTGCAGTTTTATTACACCACGCAATCGGACAGAAATTACATTGTATTTTCGTGGATCATGGTTTGCTTCGTAAAGATGAATACGAGCAAGTATTGGATTCTTACAAAAATATGGGTTTAAATATTAAGGGAATTAATGCAAAAGACTTATTCTATGGTCGTTTGGCAGGAGTTTCTGAACCTGAGGAGAAGCGTAAAATCATCGGTAATTCCTTTATTGATGTATTTGACGAAGCTGCGAAGGAAATTCAAAAAGAATTACCGGAAGGAATTGAAGCCAAGTGGTTGGGACAGGGTACAATTTATCCTGATATTATTGAATCAGTTTCGGTTAAAGGACCTTCAGCAACCATAAAATCACATCATAATGTAGGCGGTTTGCCTGATTTTATGAAATTGAAAGTTGTTGAACCATTGAAGACGTTATTTAAAGATGAGGTCAGAAGAGTTGGTAGGGCATTAGAGGTAGATCAGGCGATTTTGGGCAGACATCCATTCCCCGGTCCAGGTTTGGCCATTCGTATTTTAGGTGATATTACTGCCGAAAGAGTACGGATTGTTCAGGAAGCAGATGCGATCTTTATCAATAACTTGAAAGAATCCGGTTGGTATGATAAAGTATGGCAGGCTGGTACGATCTTTTTACCTGTACGGTCAGTAGGGGTAATGGGTGACGAACGTACTTACGAGCATGTCGTGAGCTTAAGAGCTGTAGGATCGCTTGATGGGATGACTGCAGATTGGATACATCTACCATATGACCTGTTGGCAAAAATTTCAAATGAAATTATCAACCATGTGAAAGGAATTAACAGAGTTGTATATGATATCAGTTCAAAACCACCCGCTACGATTGAGTGGGAATAAAATATGGGTTGCAGCACTCGTGGCATTATGCCTAGCGAGCTGTACAACCAAAAAAAGCACAGTATTGCGTTCGCCCTCTTCTAGTCGGGGCGAACAGCAAACTGCTGTCACTAAACCAAACGGTGAGAAAGATAAACCTGCCGTAAAGGTAGGTGATGTGCAAAATGTAAATGGCCATTCGGTTAAGAACAATAAAATTGCACTGCTTTTGCCGTTTGAATTAAATAGCATCGCTAAAATGGTGACTACAGAAGATGTCGAGCGCTCTGCTCTGGCACTGGATTTTTACCAAGGTTTTCAATTAGGTCTGGATAAGATCGCTAAAGACGGGATGCTTTTTGATTTGCAGGTTATCGACTCGCGCGATAATGTTGCCTATAATGCGTCGCTGGGAACCGCGGCGGCAGTAAAGGATGCCGCGCTTGTTGTCGGACCTGTCTATCCAAGGGAAATTCGAAGTTTTGCGCAGACTTTTGCCAACAAAAATGTTCTTCAGGTTTCTCCATTGGCAGCAACGATGGCTTCAGAATTTAGCCTGCCCAACCTTGTGTCCATGACACCGTCGATACGGACACATGCTGAAACCTTGGCAAAATACGTTGCCGATCAGTATTATAATGGCGATCAAATTTTGATCTATGATGCCGGTGATGATGAGAGCAAACAGTTTTTGGTTAATTTTGCTAATGAAGTTACAAAGGCAAATGCGCAGGCAAAGATTAAAACAGTGATGAGCATCAATGAGCTCAATAATAGCCTTGTACTTGCAGGAACGAATCATGTTGTGTCCGGAACAGCTAATAAGAATCTCGTCAAAGGATTGTTGGATGCTATGGATGAGCGTTTCTTGAATCCGGGTAATCAATTCAAATTGTATGGACATCCAAATTTTTCGAAGCTTTCTTTTGAAAATTTTGAAAATATGGACTTTTATGGCTTAACGATTACTTCTTCGAGTCTGGCCGATGAATCAGATGGTGATACGAGAAAGTTTATAGCAAATTATAAATCGCTGTATAAAGTCGATCCTTCTGAGTTTTCCTATAAGGGCTACGATGCGGCTGTTTATTTTGGCCGTTTGCTCCATAAATATGGTGTTGACTATGTAAGCCATATCACCCAGGAAAAATTCTCGGGGCTCAATAGTGATTATAAGTTTGAGTTTTATCCAAAATGGGGCTATGCCAATAGAGCTTTAGGGATAATGGTCTATCACAATAAGAAATTTGAAAGAAAATAATCTTTGAATGGCTGAATTCAGTGAAAAACGTGTTTACCAACAAATACGTAATTTTGAGCGTGCAATGGATGGTTTTGAGGGACATCAGCCATTTTCACGATATTTGACGACTTTTTTTAAGGAAAATAAACAGATGGGATCCTCGGATCGGAAGTCTACTTCCCGTTTGTGCTATAACTATTTTCGTTTGGGGGCAGCGGCCCCACAGTTGTCACAGCAGCGACGACTGGTCCTTGCTGAGTTTTTATGTGAAAAAGACAGCCCATTGGTGAGCTTACTCGAACCTGCATATCTTGAAAAGCTGGGTTTATCCGTAGGCGAAAAGATTGCTTTTCTAGAATCTGAAGGACTAATAAAAAGCGAGGATCTATTTCCATTTACCGCATATTTTTCGCCCCAGATTGATACCAAACTTTTTTTGGAGAGCCAACTGGTACAACCACATCTCTATATTCGAATAAAAAGGGGTAAAAATAAAATCGTACGTGCGATTTTGGACGAAAATCAGATTCCCTATCACGAATTGGACGATCAGACTATCGCTTTAGCGAATGGTACCTCATTGCAGCGATTTTCCACATTAGAAGGACTTGTTGAAGTGCAGGATCTATCTTCACAGCGTACACTTGCATTTATGAAACCGGCGGAAAGGGAATCTTGGTGGGATGCTTGCGCAGCATCCGGGGGTAAATCTCTTTTGTTAATGGATGCCTGTCCCTCGATAAACCTATTGGTATCTGATCTTCGTATGAGTATCCTCCGAAATCTGGACGAGCGATTTGACCTGGCGGGAATTAAGCATTACCGAAAGAAAATACTGGACCTGACAAAAGACCCATATCCCATATTGGGGAATGAAAAATTTGACGGGGTATTATTGGATGCACCCTGTACGGGCTCCGGGACCTGGGGGCGCACACCAGAGATGATCCGGCAGTTTAAAACCGTCAAGATCGAGGAGTTTAGCACATTGCAGAAGACAATTGCAAGTCATGTCGCCGGTTATGTGAAAGTGGGGAAGCCACTGATCTATATTACCTGCTCGATATTTAAGGCTGAGAATGAAGAGGTGGTAGATTACATCTTAAATAATTTAGGTTTTGAACTGGAAAGCATGCGTTGTCTGGATGGTTATACGGAAAGAGCGGATAGTATGTTTGTCGCCCGATTGATCAAAAAATAAGCAGATTGGCCTAGAAATATAGAAGAGCCTATTCTTTTTCTAAGAATAGGCTCTTTATTTTATCTCGACCATTGCAATTCGGACAGATCCGTTAATCGCATTTGCTTGGAATGACCAGCACCGGACAGGTAGCTTTGCGGATAACGGACTCCGATACAGAACCTGAAATAAAATGGTCGAACCCAGTTCGTCCATTTGATCCCATAATGATGAGATCTGCCGACCATTCATGCGAAGCAGCAAGAATTTCCTCTTTGATGGATCCAATTCGATTGAAAAGATATACTTCTCCCGATTCCGTAAATTCGCGGCTTAATTTTTCAAGATATTTTTGCGCATTTTCCTGTTCCATTTCGGATACCTCCGGCACAATGATCGGTTGCTGACCCAATAAGGGATCAGCTCCAAAATTAGTCGGTGAGGTGGGCGGAATAACCGTGACGAGCGCAACTGAGGCGTTAAATACCTGAGCCATTTCCTTCGCATAGAGAATGGCTTTCTCTGAACATGGAGCATCATCGACTGCAACGAGTATTCTTTTGAATTTTAAATTTGTATTCTCCATATCTACTATAATTAATTTATCTTCGTTTTATAATATATAATCACATATTTGACAATTTTGTTTTGTTGGGCCAATGAAATATGGTATTTGTACGTTAGCTCTCGTTCCGTTGCGTGCGGAACAGGCACATCGGAGTGAGATGGTTTCCCAGGTATTGTTTGCTGAATTATTTGAAATTCTGGAAATACAGACGGAATGGACATCGATAAGGCTGTTAGAAACAGGTTACTTGGGCTGGATTCAGAATGGTCAGTTTAGGAAGCTTGATCCTATGGAAATGGAGGAATATCTTGCCGCAGATCTAAGACTGGTTGGCAGGGAAGGAGGCTTGCTTCTGAATGGTACGGAGCGGCTATACCTCTGCCATGGTACAAAGCTCTATTTAGCTGAGGGAGATCGGTTTCGGGTAGCACAGCTGGATATGACTTACCAAGGCAGTATCAACTCTTTTTCTGGGGCTGATTTTGAAACTAAAGTTGCCGAACTGGCCATGAGCTATAAGGATACACCCTATTTATGGGGTGGACGTTCTCAGTGGGGAATAGACTGTTCTGGTTTTTCGCAGTTGATCTATAGCTGTTTTGGCATAGCTCTGCCTAGGGATGCGTATCAGCAAGCAGAACTAGGAGAGACAGTTGATTTTATCTCGGAAATTAAAGTCGGGGATTTAGCTTATTTTGACAACGCGGATGGACGGATTACTCATGTGGGCATTATGCTGGATCGGGATACCATTATTCATGCCTCAGCGAAAGTACGTATTGACCGAATGGACAATGAAGGCATTTTTAATCAGGAACTAAATCGCTATTCCCATAAATTGCGAATTATTAAACGCTATACCTAATGATGAAAAAAGGCTATAAGTATCAGTACCTATAGCCCCTTTCTTTCTTTCTTATCAACTACCTATTAGAAATGGAACTGTACACCTAAAGTTGGTGCTAAAGAGTTCGCATCTAAACCAAATGTATTTGTTGTGATATCGTTGGTTTTATCTTTATTATAGTTATAGTATAAACCTCTAACTTTTAATTCGATACCAATTTTACTTGTTGGGAAGTACGCCAATCCTGGTGCTAATTCAACACCATAGTTTTCGAATTTGTTTTTTGTTTCAACGTTATTTGATTCAGCTGTCACTTTTCCCCATGACATTGGTACGGATAATTGTGCAAAGAATCTTAATGGACCATTAGCAGAGTATTTTCTGACGAATGGAGCTACTTGAAAAGCATCAACTTTAGTACTGTGGTTTTTGTCAACTTCGTTTTTGCTCCAGTTGTAACCAACGCCAGTACCTACTGCCCAGTTGTCACTTACGAAGTAACCAACAGTTGGGTTGATGGAGAATGAATTATCTTTGCGGTCTGTATCTTTAACTTTAGAAGTTTCGAAGCCAACTTGACCACCAACCATAATTTTTCCTTTTTCAGTTTGTGCGTTTGCTGCAATTGTTAAACCTGCAATGGCAGTTAATGTAAGTAAAACTTTTTTCATGTCTTTTTTATTTAATAGTTTGTTCTGATGAGCCAGTAATTACTTTCTGACTTTTTAAATTCATTAGTCAAATATCGCAAAGTTATTTTATTTTATTGTCACTATATTGTCTAGATATTTTACCAAAATCGTAAATGATAGTGGTTCAATTGATTAAATTTTATGCTTTTTTTTATAGATTGCTTATTGTTTTAACAATGTCTGAAGAGTGTTGACTTTTTGTAACTATTTGTCAATTTGACGTAAGAAAGCAAAAAAAGAGTCCTATATCAATTGATATAGGACTCTCCATGTCGTTGTTTAAATCCGACTTTTTATTCGAAATATTCTTTTATGCGTTCAAAGAATGACTTCTCACTTTTACCGGGCTGCGGTTTGAAGTTCGGTGATTCTTTGAGTTTATTTAATAGTTCTTTTTCTTCGTTGGATACAGCTTTTGGTGTCCAGATATTCACATAAACAAGTTGATCCCCTTTGTGGTAGGAATTGACCTCGGGAATACCTTTTCCTTTTAGACGTAATATTTTGCCCCCCTGCGTTCCGGGTTCAATTTTTATTTTGGCTTTTCCGTCAATTGTAGGTACTTCTACACTAGTACCTAATGTAGCGTCCACAAAATTGATGTACAGATCATAAATGACATTTAGGCCATCACGTTTTAAGCTTTCGTGAGGTACTTCTTCGATTAATATGATCAGGTCTCCCGGAATACCGCCGCGTGGAGCTGCGTTACCTTTACCGCTCATTGAGAGCTGCATTCCTTCGCTCACACCTGCTGGAATATTGATCGCAATTGTTTCTTCACCGCGTTCTAATCCTTCACCTCGGCAAGTTGTACATTTTGCGGTAATTTCAACACCTTCGCCATTACAGGTAGGACAGGTGCTGGTGGTTTGCATTTGTCCCAAGATGGTGTTGGTCACTCTGCGTACTGATCCTGAGCCACCACAGGTTTTACAGGTATGGAAAGACGATTTATCTTTTGCTCCTGTGCCCTCACAACTATGACAGGAAACTTGTTTGTTTACTTTAACTTTTTTCTCAACACCTTTAGCGATTTCTTCAAGAGTCAATTTAACTTTAATGCGTAAATTGCTTCCACGCGCTACGCGACGTCCTCCACGTTGACCTCCGCCGCCACCTCCAAAGAAGCTTTCGAACGGATGTCCACCACCAAAAATATCACCGAACTGACTGAATATATCGTCCATATTCATGCCGCCGCCACCACCGTAGCCACCACTTGCTGAATTACCGGCGTGGCCAAATTGGTCGTAGCGTTGACGTTTTTGTGGATTGCTCAAGATATCGTATGCCTCAGCAGCTTCCTTAAATTTTTCCTCAGCTTCATGGTCACCGGGATTTTTATCCGGGTGATATTTAATCGCTAATTTGCGATAAGCTGATTTAATCTCCTTCTCGTCCGCTGAACGCGCGACACCAAGTATATCGTAATAATCTCTTTTTGACATCGTCTTACTATTATTGACCTATAACTACTTTCGCGTGACGGATCACTTTGTCACCTAGGTAGTACCCCTTTTCGATAACGTCCACTACTTTATTTTTTAAATCTGCCGTTGGTGCTGGAATAGATGTAATAGCTTCCTGCAATTCAGGGTCAAATGCCTGACCGATCGTTTCCATTTCTTTTAACCCCAATTGAGACAATGTCTGTCTTAGTTTGTTGTTAACGATATCCATTCCCGTTTTGACAGATGCCACATCTGTTGCAGTTTCCATGGCATTTAAGGCACGGTCAAAATCATCTAAGGTAGGTAATAACTTTCCGATCACATCTTTACCGGCTGATTGAATCAATTCAACACGCTCTTTGCTCGTACGTTTTCTGTAATTGTCAAATTCAGCAGATAGACGAATGTATTTATCCTTTGCCTCTGCCAATTCGGCTGCCAGCTTCTCTTCAGGAGACAATTCTACCTGATTTTCCGAAGGCTGCTCCTGTTGATCAGAAGAATTAGTTTCTACTTGATCTTGACTCTCATCATAATAATTATCTTGCTCATTCATATCTTCAATGCTAAAATAGATTCAAAAATTTACTATACCTTCCTTTGTCAAAGTTTTTGCCAAACAATAAAATTCCGACAGCTTGTCAGATTTTATCAAAAAAGCCTAACAATTTGTCGGAATTTGTAAAAATGTCTTTTTAACTGTCAGTTTTTCGTTTAGATGCTGACATCATCCTGTAGAATACCGTCCCCGGTTTTGATAATCCGGGATGGCATATTGCGAATAATGGTATAATCGTGGGTAGCCATTAAAATTGCAGTTCCAGAATTGGCAATGTCACGCAGTAAAAGGACAATTTCCTCCGACGTTGCCGGATCCAGATTACCCGTAGGCTCATCCGCCAAAATGATCTCCGGATTATTCAGTAGTGCACGAGCAATAACGATCCGTTGTTGCTCACCACCTGAAAGTTCATGGGGCATTTTCTTTAATTTGGAACGGAGTCCGACTTTTTCCAAGACGTCCAAGATACGTGCATCGATCATTTTTTTATCTTTCCAGCCCGTCGCCTTTAAGGCAAACTCCAAGTTCTTTTCGATCGTCCGGTCTGAGAGTAAATGAAAATCTTGAAAGACAATTCCCAATTTCCTGCGTAAATAGGGGACATCATTTTCATGAAGTTTCTTTAAATCAAAGCCAGCAATCATTCCTTCGCCATTGCCGATATACAAATCGCCATAGATGATTTTTAATAAACTACTTTTTCCACTGCCAGACTGTCCGATAAGGTAGAGAAACTCTCCTTTGCCGATACTTAAATTGACATTGGATAATACCAGATGTTTCTGTTGAAAGATATCAACGTTCTTTAATGTAATTACTTTATTTTCAATCATGGGCGTTAAAACTCTAATTTTTTAATTTGGCCAAAAGGCATTTCTTTGACCAATTGCATGATATATTCTGCCTTTTCTCCTAATCCGATCTTATCAAGAGACTTGTCAGGCCGATCCACTCTAAAATATGCCAACAAGGTGAAGGCATCATCTCGCAGCTGCACATAGTCGGGGATTTTGGCGACACCTCTTACTTTAATGATATACATGATTTCAAAGTTAGTATTTTTAATGCAATTTCCGTACTACGAAATTAACCGAAGCTTACTGATTTGCAAATAAGAAGTCTAAGGTATTTATCCCATCTGCATAATCATTCAAAGCAGGACACTGACTTTCACCAAAATGAAAAACTGGCGAATGAATGTTCAATTGCACTTCCGAGACCACACATTGGATATTTTCAGCTTGTTGATTCAACTCGTTTTCGACATCTCCAAGGCTGTTGTATTCTTCATAATAAACGACAGATAGCGGAGATGCTGTACGCTCATCCCGTTTGAGCAATAGAAAACCATTGTCAAAATGTTTGTCTCCATTGATCAAATAGATGGATTTATTGTAGTCGTAATTGTTATTGTATTTATAGTGGTCAGCCACATCTTTAAAATCTGCTATTCCTTCAAAAAAATGGGAAACATTATAGCCTTTCGGAACAAAAATTTTGGAAACGGAACGACAGCCGAGTCCGAAATAATTGAAGATGTCGTGCCCCAAAGCCTGTAGTTGTGCAGCGGATTCCGTACCGGTAATAACGGCAACACTATTTCTGTTGCGTCGGATAATATGCGGCTTAACTCCAAAATAATAATCGAAGTAACGGGCCGTATTATTTGATCCGGTCGCAATGACAAGGTCGAAGTCTTTGAGTTTATCTACGATTTCAAAAGCTGTTTCAAAAGCGGGCTCGATTTGTTTTAAACGATTGAGTACATAGTTTGTTAAACCAGCGTCATCTGAGGATACTTTAATTTTTGCCCTAAATCCGCTGATTAATACACAAAGGATATCATGAAAACCAACCAGTGGAATATTTCCGGCGAGAATTAAGCCTACTGTTTTAGCCGACTCGTTATCCGGATAGTCCTGTAACCAGTAATTGAGCTGTTCTGCCGTTAAGTTGGAAGTAATCGCATGTAGGGCATTTTCAACATTTTTTATGGTATACCAAGGGTTTTTATGTTGCGCCAGTTGAATGATCTGAATAAGATCTTCAGGCTGCTTTTTCAACAGTTCACCCAGTTTTACAAACGCATTTATTCGTTGTTGCTTTGTCAAAATATTAAATTTTTAAAAGATGAATACACAAATTTGTGTTATATTTGTGCTGTTAACATTAATCAACGTGAATCAACTAGCCTTATTGTACAATCAGACTTTGTTTTCATATTGATAATGCAAAAATAGTTTATTTATCATAATTGTGAGGTTATAAATGGCGATTAAAATTACAGACGAATGCATTAACTGTGGTGCTTGCGAACCAGAATGCCCAAATAATGCAATATACGATGCTGGTGTAACTTGGAAATTCTCAGATGGGACTGCTTTAGATGGTGTTATAGATTTTGGTGATGGCGTTACGCTCGATGCGAATGAATCACAGGAAGCGATCTCAAATGAAGTCTATTATATTGTTTCGGATAAATGTACGGAGTGTGTAGGTTTCCACGATGAGCCGCAATGTGCGGCTGTTTGTCCGGTAGACTGTTGTGTGGATGACGAAGATGTACGCGAGTCTAACGATGAGCTATTAGCGAAAAAAGCTTGGTTACACGCGGAATAATTTTTTGATTCCGTTAAAATATAAGGCAGGGTAAGAAATTATCCTGCTTTTTTTATGCTCCTGCATTTCTGGGAAATCGGTATTTTGTTGTGAAACAGCGGCCGTTTAAATAATAATATTTGCAAAAGCATAGGATTTTTTTATTTTTGTTCTTTTGACCATTAAAATCTTTTAAATGTTAAAAACCAAAATAGGGTACATCACCCTGATCACAGTTACATTAGCTTGTATCATTGCTGTATTATACGAATTTGATGTTGTAGGCTTTTCGCATGAATTTCTAATGGCTGTCCGTTGGATAGTTGCCACCGTTTTGGTTGTGAATGCGCTTTATAAGAAAAATTTGACTACCTGGATCCTGACCTGTATGATCCTGGGTATTTTTGTCGGGCTGGATTTTCCCAATCTGGCAATCTCTTTGCAGCCATTGAGCAAAGGTTTCATCAAGCTGGTGAAAACAATTGTAGGGCCTATTCTTTTTGCTACACTGGTTTATGGTATTGCTGGGCATTCTGATCTGAAACAGGTGGGACGTATGGCCTGGAAATCTATGCTGTATTTCTTCTGTGCAACGACCTGTGCTATTTTTATTGGTTTGGGTGCGATTAATCTGACCCGTGCCGGTGTAGGTGTGGATGTTGCACATATGCCACATGAGGAGCTGCCCGCACCTAAAGAAAGTATGGATGAACATGTCTTGAAATCGCTGCCCGATAATGTACATCCCGTTTACAAATTCACTTCATTTATCCGAGATCTCTTTCCTGAAAATATCGTAAAATCTGTTGCCGATAATCAGGTGTTACAGATTGTTGTCTTTTCGGTGCTATTCGGAATCGGGCTTGCAATGGTTGATGAGAAGAAGCGGAAACCTTTGGTGGATTTTACGGAAAGCATGTCTGAGACAATGTTTAAGTTCACGAATATCATTATGTATTTCGCGCCGGTTGGGGTGGGAGCTGCAATGGCCTATACGGTAGGTCATCTTGGTGTTGATATTTTGAAAAACCTATTTATGCTGTTGGCAACATTGTATTTTGCATTGTTTTGCTTTCTGACTTTGGTGTTGCTTCCTGTTGCACTTTACTTAAAGATTCCTGTCAGACGTTTTATTAATGCCATCAAAGAACCGGTGTCTATTGCTTTCGCCACGACAAGTTCAGATGCTGCTTTACCGAAAGCGATGAGTGCAATGGAGAAATTTGGCGTTCCGCGTAAGATCGTTTCGTTTGTTATCCCTACAGGCTATAGCTTTAACCTGGACGGTACTTCGCTGTATTTATCGCTGGCTGCAATTTTTGTTGCGCAGGCAGCTGGTATTCACTTGTCGTTTGGACAGCAGCTCATGATTGCGTTCACATTAATGATTACCTCTAAAGGAGTAGCGGCAGTGCCCCGTGCTTCGTTAATTATCTTAATAGCAACGGCTGATCAGTTTGGTCTGCCAACCTTTGTTATCGCCGCGATTTTGGGTATAGATGAATTGATGGATATGGCACGTACTTCAGTTAATGTTGTTGGTAACTGCCTTGCAACGGTAGTTGTCGCAAAGTGGGAGGGTGAGTTTGATGAAGAAGCGCCTTACCGCGAAGATACGGAGGAATTGGTTTAGTTATCCGTTCTAACATATATAAAAAAGCTGCGCTAACAAGAAATGTTAGCGCAGCTTTTTTTGTATAAAATCCTCAGGCTAGTTTACCGGCCATCTACATAATACCAAAGGTCGCCTTGTTGTTTAAATGTAGACTTTTCATGGTGGATCTGTACTTGCAGCTCCGAATCCAAATAATGCGCTTCAAATTCTACCGTGGAAAATGTTGCTTTCAGTATATTGAGCTGCATCCACTTATTTTCCTTAGCCCATTGCTCAATAGCATTCTTATTTTGGAATCTTCTTGTTGTAGGGTGGAATGTGTTGTACAAAAAGTCAATGTTTCCCACGACAAAAGCACTGTAGCGTGCCCGCATAAGTGCTTCGGCAGTAGTTGCCTTGGTGTAGTTGCTGTGCACTTGCTGACAGCATTCCGCAAAAGTTAGTCCTGAGCCACAAGGGCAAGAATGAGTTGTTTCAGTCACAATTTTTAACGTTTACCAGCCTTTAATGGCACCGTTTTTAAACACCTTTTTCGCTGTTGCTTCTACTTCCGGAGATTGATAGGACTGTATAAACTGCTGTACTTTTTCGTCATTTTTATTATCTGCCCGTGCAACGATTAAGTTGACATAAGGGGATTCTTTATCCTCTGTAAATAATCCTTGTTTTTCAGGGTCCAGTCCAGCTTGTGAAGCAAAGCTATTATTGATGATCGCCATTACAACCTGAGGATCATCTAGTACGCGTGGGAGCTGTGGAGCTTCCATCTCAATAATTTTGATCTGCTTCGGATTGCTGACAATATCTGTCACTTTTGGTTGTATGCCCACATTCTCCTTTAAGCCGATGATTCCCTCACGCTGGAGAAGTAAGAGCGAACGCCCACCGTTTGTAGGGTCGTTTGGGATAGCGATAGTCGCACCCGGCTGAAGTTCGGTAATGGTTTTGATCTTTTTGGAATAGGCGACAATCGGGAATACAAACGTATTGCCCACGATAGTTAATTTGGTAAAGCCACGTTGTTTGGACTGCTCCTGTAGATAAGGCTGGTGCTGAAATACATTGACATCGATATCACCTTGATTCAAGGCTTCATTTGGCACAACGTAATCATTGAAGGAAATTAGTTCCACATCCAGATTGAACTTTTCTTTTGCAACTTTCTTAGCCGTTTCAGCAAGTTCCTTTTCAGGACCTGTTACCACACCAACCTTAAGGGTATTTTCCTTCTTTTCCCTGTTATTACAAGCTACAATAGTCGTCAGACTAAAGGCTAAGATTGCAAATGCATAGTTCAATTTTTTCATCTGTATAAATTTGTTTATTCATTAGTCAGTTTTCCCTTTAAGGCATTATTCATAAATATTTATTTTCAATGGTATTCATGAGCTCATTTCATTCGGTTCATGCTGCCTTTGGCGGTTTCAAGTTGTGATGAAGCTATCAGATTTATTCATCTAGTGTATGTTTTAAGCGGCATTGATGAGGTCGCTTTTGCTCGGTTATTCACTCCAAAGTATGATCGAATAAATCATGATGGTTTCATAAGATACAATTAATGTTAACGATGGTTTACTTTTTTTGATATGTAATCACCTGTATACTGTAACAGGAATACGATTAAAATTAATAAAATAAGAACAGAATTCATGATAAAGGTGTCATAACCTACATATCCATATTGATAGCCGATCTGTCCTAGTCCTCCGGCTCCAACGGCACCGCCCATTGCGGAATAACCTACAAGTGTAATTAAGGTGATCGTCGCATTGTTGACCAATGATGGGAGCGCCTCGGGGAGCAGCACTTTGAAGATAACCTGCTGTGTGCTTGCCCCCATGGCTCTGGCGGCTTCAATTAATCCGTTGGGAATCTCCAGTAAGCTGTTTTCCACCAATCGCGCAATAAATGGTGCTGCGCCAATACTTAAGGGTACCAATGCTGCCGACATACCTATTGATGTTCCTACAAGCTGACGTGTAAATGGGATCATCCAGACAATGAGAATAATGAATGGAATAGATCTAAACACGTTCACTAAGAGCGAAACAATCTGATGCATGGTTTTGTTTTCCAGCAGTTGATGTTTCCGTGTGAGGAATAGATAGATTCCAAGTGGAAGCCCGATTATAAATCCAAAAAAGCCCGACAGGAATGTCATCATGAGTGTTTCGAGCGTTCCTGATAAAAGTAAATCCAGTACTTGATCAGACATAACCTAATATTTTAGTTTGTGGATGCTGTTCTTTCAAATAAGAGAGACTTGCTGTTATATTTTCGATATCACCAGACAATTCAGCTAATATAACACCGAATTTCATGTCACCGACATAGTCGATCTGTGCGGTGATAATATTTGTTTTAACCTGAAATTGCTGTTCCAATTGTTGAATAAAAGGAATAGATTCTTCGCTCGATGTCATGTAGATCTCTACAAGAGGATTTCCCTGCTCTTTTAATCGCTCCTGAAAACCTAAAGGAATTTCAACCTGCAACGAGGACTGAATAAAATTTTTCGTAGTTTCCTGCAGCGGGTTTGCAAAAATCATTTCAACGGAACCACTTTCAATTAAAGTTCCATGATCCAGAACGGCGACTTGATCGCATATTCTTTTGATCACATCCATTTCATGGGTGATCAATAAGATGGTAAGTCCCAGTTGTTTATTAATTTGTTTTAATAAAGTAAGGATAGATTTGGTCGTTGCAGGATCCAATGCGCTGGTCGCTTCATCACAAAGCAGAATATGTGGATCATTGGCCAAAGCCCGTGCTATAGCAACCCGTTGTTTTTGTCCTCCGGATAAGTTAGCCGGATAGCTTTCGGCCTTGTCTTCCAAGCCTACCAAGTGCAGTAACTCGGAAACTTTTTGCCGGATAAACGTTTTTGATTTGCCTTCAAGCTGCAATGGAAAAGAGATGTTTTCAAAGACCGTTAGGGACGACAGTAAATTGAAATGCTGAAATATCATTCCAATTTTTCTCCTTTTCATCATTAAGACTTTGGGCGACATGGACATCAAGTCTTCATTTTCAATAATGACTTGGCCTGTATCCGGTCTTTCCAAAAGATTGACACAGCGGATCAGTGTACTTTTTCCGGCGCCGGAAGCTCCTATGACACCAAATATTTCTCCTTTACCGATGGTCAGCGAAAGGCTTTTCAATGCATCGATTCGTCTGGATTTGACCTGGAATGATTTAGATATGTTGTTTAGTTGAATCATTGACCCTCTAGGGATTTACGCATTTATGTTAACAAAGTGGATGTCGATATAAATGTACATAAATGCGGTTGATAAATTACAATGAAATGACGAAAAAAAATGGCAGTTGAGTCGGTCTTTCCATACTGCAGTTACGCTATGGAAAGACCGGTCTACAGGAACAAATTTCTAGGACAAGGAGTAAGCTGATACAACCTGTTTTCCAAATCCAAGTCCTTCTATTCCATATTCAATAATATCGCCATCGCGGAGGAATCGTTGTGGAGATTTTCCCATACCCGAACCTGCTGGCGACCCTGTTGAGATAATGTCACCGGGAAGGAGGGACATAAACTGGCTTAAATAAGATATTAATTTTGGTACACGGTATATAAAATCGCTTGTATTACCATCTTGCATCAGTTCACCGTTTAATTTAAGCCAAATTCTCATGTTATCTACATCTTGAATCTCATCTTTTGTGGCGATAAACGGACCTATAGGAGCGAAGGTGTCGCAACCCTTACCTTTGTCCCAGGTACCACCTCTTTCGATCTGAAACTCTCGTTCGGTCACATCGTTATGCAAGACATAACCAAATACATAATCCAGCGCTTCTTCTTCGCTGACATAAGATGCTTTCTTACCGATAACGATAGCAAGCTCAGTTTCCCAATCGGATTTCACGGAATTTTTAGGTAATGTAATACCATCGAAAGGTCCATTAAACGCAGAAACCGATTTCATGAATACAATAGGTTCTGCAGCTTGTTGCAAGTTGGTTTCCTTGACGTGATCGTCGAAGTTCAATCCAACACAAAGAATTTTGGAAGGAGTTTCTAAAGGAGTGCCGATACGTTCATTGACATCTATTTCTTTTAGGGTTTCACTGTTCTTTTCTACATATGCCTGAAGTTTCTCCAAATTTGCCGTATTTGCAAAGAAATCACGGTTATATTGAAAATTTCCTTCTGAAACATCATATTTCTTTTCATTCAAAATGACTCCCGCTTTTTCGGAGCCCTTTGCGCCATATCTAAAAATCTTCATAAGCCGCAAATATACGGATTTTGTCCCAAAAAGGGCCGAAATTAACGGGAATTAACAATTAACCAATGTGTAAATTATCTATACAATTATTGTCCAAAGTCGGATATTTAAACGGAAATTTCTCATCGAGGATCTTTTTGTTGCTCACCCAGGTTCCGTTGAGTACCATTTCCTGTCCTTTTTTTCCAAGAAATAGCTTAATCAAAAATGCTGGTACAGGAAAAGGGAGGTACAGTATGCCGTATCGTCGTCTTGCAATCCGTTTGGTGAATTGGCCAATCGGCATAGGTTCGGATGAACAGGCATTATAAACGCCGGCGACAGCGTTGTTTTGTATTGCAAATAGAAGCATTCGGGCAAGATCCTCCATGTGGATCCAGCTCAACATCTGTTTGCCTGATCCCAAAATGGGATTCAGCCGAAAACGTAACAACTGATTGATCTCTTTCAATAGACCCTGATCTTTACTGAGCACAACTCCGAATCGAAAGACGACGAGCCTTTTTCCGAGGGTTTCGATAGGTTTGACACTGCCTTCCCAAAGGTTGCAGACCCAGGATAAAAAATCGCCGCCCTGAGGATCACCTTCTTCAAACGGCTTTTTTTGATAACTGTCATCGGCTCCATACCACCCGATTGCTGATGCTGATATAACGGCCTTTACCTGGTTTGGAATCTGTTTTAATGTCTGATAAATCAGCTGCCCACTCTCTACGCGGCTGGATATAATTTCTTGTTGGTACGCTTTGCTCCATCGTGCGGCATTGAGATTGGCGCCAGCTAAATTGATGATGTAATCAGCTTCCTGGATTGATTTTATATCAATGATTTGCTTTTTCGGGTTCCAGTCGACATACCGGACGTTATGTTGTGTCGGATGAGCCTTTGGATCTCTCGTGAAGATGATTACTTCATAGAAATTGGCGACCAGCAACTTTGCTAAATGGAGGCCAATAGCACCTGTTCCTCCTGTAATAATTACTTTTTCCATGGATTAAATTTCATCTTATTTGATCACGATATCTTTATTATTTTCCTTAATTATCTTTTGTGTGCTTAGCCTGATACTCCTCCTAATATACTATTTTGAATCAATAAAAGAAGCTACAATTTAAGGTTTATCCTTTGAAATAATCTGTTTTTACGAATTTCGTTTGGTAATTTATATCCCGAGTCAAAATGGAGCAGCCAAATTGGAATATGTCATAAAAAAGGCCCGTCTGCATTGCGGACGAACCTTTGGTATAGAGACTGATCTCTTTGAGGTACTGGTCTCTTTATTGTATGGTTTGGATTGTACTTCCACAAGTTAGCATCTGGGCGCCATAGTATGGATTTTTGACGTCTTTATTGAGGCTTAACCAGGTTGCTCCTTTGCCGCCGTTAAACATGGGGCATTTTTGTTGATAAACCGGAAGTGCAGGTTTGGAACTTTTTGCCAACTTATAGACCTCTTCGGAGACCGAAACAAATGCCACACGTTGCTTTGCAAGATCTTTCGCCTCCTGGAGCGCCTTCGCATGCTGTGTTATGGCGTTTGCCTGTGCTTTCCAGGCTTGTTGCTCGGCGGCAGTTAAGTCATTCGATTTTAAGGCCGTTAGCAGACTTGAAAGTTTTGCAGCAGCAGTAGATACAGTCTTGTAATCGGAGGCAACCAGTGCATCTTTCAACTGGAAATACTGGTCATAAATCGTCTGGAAGCTACCCGCCTTAACGACAGATGTCAATCCACTGCTTTCTTCTTTGCTTTCAGGCGTATTTTCAGGATTGGCCGGTGGGGCACTTAAGGTTCTGTCATATTGACAACAGCCATGCAAGTCGGCATAGGTCGTTGCTGGCGCTAGGTATTTTTCATTGTCATAACCTGCCAATGCGACCTTTTTCAAAACAGCATCCAGCGAGGTTTTTTCTGCATTAAAAGAGATACTTGCGGTCTGGTTATCCTCGTTCCAATCTATTTTGGAGTCCGCAGAGTTTCCAGCTTTTTCTATTGTTTTTTTGCACATGCCGCAATTGCCACTGATTTTTACGGTTGGGGTTGTCATGGTAGTATGCTGACCATAAGTCGTTATGCTCACGCAGAGAAGGCCAGCTGTTATGATGTTATTTAGAATTCTCATGTATCCAATTTTTAAAATATTTTGTTGATTTAATGGACTTGTAACCGACTTTATCCGGTTCCCATTGGAGTTTTGAGATACATTTTTTTTGTCAATGTATGCCCCGATCTCCATTTTTAAGCTTAATAAGTTTGTGGTCAGCTTATTTTTGGCGGAACCCAAGGATAAAAGTAACCGTCCGAAAGGTAAACGGATAGCAAGCCGCGATATGATTTTTTTAAGAATGAAGAGCAAATTTTAGGAAGCTGTACGGGCACTGTCGAGACAGCCAATACACTTGTTACAGAAGCACAGTGGCAGCTACAGTCAGAACATTGCCTGCGGTGCTGGCACATGCTTTTCTCCTTACCTTGGAACTTTTTACAACAATTATTTTTTTTACTCCCAGATTCCGTACTGTCCATACGGCAAGTCTGAACTTTACTTTGATGACAGGGTAACGCAACTATTGGCTTGAACCATAAGCCAAGAAAGAGCAATAATCCGATTAGATGTTTCAGTCCGGTCACAATTCAAAGATAAGTTTTTTTGCATAAGTAATACATTCATTCTTATGTCTGTTCGAGCTTTTTCTTTCTATTCATACTAGTGTTGCTGCCGGGGAGAGGGGATACTGTATTGGGATTCCAGTTGTTCCGTAAAGTATAAAAGCGTAGCAGAAAGTTTTACTATCTACTACGCTTCTTTTCCTTTATTTAGGCTTTAAAGGTCCCGTTAGAATTTGAAATTCGATAAAAATCCGGGTTTCCTCCAGGTCTTTTTATATTCATCAGCCAACGGGCTATGATCGGAATAAGCCAGCACTTCGTTGAGCAGGCTATGGGCTTTTTTTAGGTTACCTGTTTTGTAATTGACTAGAGCTTCTGCTAGCTTTACCGACTCACAGTCATCATCATACCCCCATTCATGTTGTGTATATATTCCATTAAAGATCATTACACAACGACTTACTTCCGTTAGCTTGTTCTGCTCAGCATACAACAGGATTCCGAATTTAAGCCAGAGCACATAATCTTCCGGATCCATGACGGTTGCAACCCAACTGTCATGGCGTTGAAATACTTCTTCACCCGATCTAAATTCGGATAGGAAGTAATGCCCCTTTATAATCAAATACAAAGTCTTTGCTTTATCAAAGTCATCGATGATAAATTCCTTTTTATTTTTGAGGTATTTTTGTGCAGCAGCTATAATATCGCTATAGTCGGATATCTCATTGTATAGCTGCATGAGGATATACTGCGGTTGTGCTTCATGCGGATATTGCTGTGCCATACCTTCATAATAATGGATACGGTAATCACGATCGTTTGGCTCGAGGATATCATAAATAATGCCCTCCACACCATTTTTAGCGGCCTCAAAATCCCGGTAATGATAGTCGTTCAGGGTAGGATGGTTTATATAAAACTGATAAATGTGCTCGAGAAGATATTGTGCTTCTGCCTGTATATCGGGAGAAAGTCCCAGGTGATAATTCACTTCGAGCTGGTGGACAAACATTTGATAACAGCTGGGAAATACCAGATCTGAGTCTTCTTCAGTAGACTGTTCTTCCATTACCTCATCGCGCATTTCATTGAGGTCACTCAAAGTGACTTGGTATGTGTCGAAATATAGTACGAGGGCGTCTTTTAAGCGTTCATAATCCTTCAATTTCGACAATGCATCTGTTCTCGTCTGATGTAGTTCTTCAAAATCTGAGTAGTTTAATCCTTCAGTTGCGATTTGATAACTATCTTCGAGGAGATCCACATTCTTTAAAGCAATTGCCAGGTTATTGCAATTCATTGCACGATTGTGGCTTCCCCCGAAATAATCACTTTCATATTTTCCCGCCTCGAAATAAGCCGCAAATGCATCATAGGCTTGGCGATAAATAGCAAGGTATAGTTGTCGCAAGGCCAATGTATCTTCAGCTGACAGCGTATCCAACGCATCGACAAAGTCGGACAGATTAATCGCTTCATTATAGAGTTCGCGCGGGAGGTCTTCAAAAACCGGAATATGCGTATATATATCACCTGTCGTTAGGTAGGTACATTCCACAAGACGTCGCCAAGATGTCGCATTCCATTGGCGTTCTCCAGATTGTTGGAGATAAGGTAGAGCAGCTTCGTGCTGTCCATCGTCGTAAAGGTATGCGCCTGCAAAATGATAGCCAGCGTACAAGTCAGGGTATTGGTCAATCAGTTTTAATGCATGTAGGTAATAATAATCGAATGGTATACCGATATCTTCGGAATAATTACGTTCAATGATCAGCTGATAATAGAATACCTCAGGATTCTCATAACCGTCAGCGATCAGATCTTCAAAACGATTGTGCCATTTGACCAATTCGCGGTGGATATGTGCAGCTGAATTTTCGCCTTTAATAAGTTTTAATAATACCTTTAAAGCCAGGTCTATATCCTTGTTTTCATAAGCGATTTCAGCAAGGTCCACATACTGCATTTCATGACTGCTGACGAAACGGTCAAAATGCGTCCGGATTAATGCTGTTAATGCAGCTCCGGAAATTTGCTTTGTGCGGTCCAAGAGATATATTTTCTTCATCCAAAATAGGGAGAAATTATGATCTGCACTTTCCCGATCGTCTTTAAAAGCTTCGTTGAAATAATTGATCCCTTCGTCCAATACCGTCAACAAGGCTGCATCGTCCTGAAGTCCTTCATAAATATTCGCCAGAAAGCCATAACCATACGAAGTCATTTTTGGTATGGCGATCAACTGTTTTGCATAGCGAATAAACTGATCTTTGTTGTTCTCGTTGATGTGTTTCCTCGGGCGATTGATCAGAGCCAGTGAAGCCTCATTACTTAGGACGTAGTTGAGCAGATGGTAAAGGGTTGTTTCATTTTCAGGCTCCACGCTTAGTGCCTTCTGAAGATAAGGAATCATCTTCTCCTGGATGATATCAAAAACAGCTTCATGTCCTTCGTAGAATACCTGGTCGTGATACGCAACGGCAAGATGTGTCCAAAGCGGCACATCTCGGTTGTTTTGTCTTAATTGATTTTCACCTTCAATGATAAATAAATCCAGTTGTCCACTGTAAAATAAATCGTATATATTTTGCTCTTCCATTCCTTGCTTTTTTCTTTTGTTATTTTCCCTAATATGTTAAATTTTATTGAAAATTATTTCAACAGCGAGAGTTTTCTGAATTTATTGCCATCCCATTGAAAATGTTCTTCTCTTTTTGAAACACTATAGTTGGGGTCTTCCCGACTATCATCTTTTACTTCCCCTTGTTCGATGTATTTATAGATCAATTGGTTATTTTTTTTGTGTTCTGAAGGAAATAGGATCTTCTCGTCGTAATAGAAGACACCTGCATCAGCGACAGTATACCTGCTGGGTAAGTTGATTAATTTCCGGCCGGTCCAGGCAGTGTAATAATATTCAGTCGGAACGCCACATGCGCCCGAAAGAAACTCCATTCGTAAGATCTGTTTTACATTAGTTAAGCCCATGTCGGGTAACAATTTACTTTGGGAGTTCAGCTGGCCGGTAAATGCAAATGTGTAGGACTGGCTTGCGATTAGCGAGTCGCTCGTATTCAATATTTTTACTCTGGTTAAAAAATACGCAGTTTCTTCGTCATTTCCCTGTTTGATAAAGCGGTCAAAACCGTATAGGTATTGAAAACCTTCCTTGTCGACTTGCTTACCAAGCGCCAATAAGCCAAGCCAGATAAAACCTTGTTTAAGCTCGCCATTCTTCGTATAGCTGATCTGATACCAGGGGGCATAGAAATTTTTGATTGTGCAGCCTTTAAATGGATCGCTGGTGATGGTAACGGTTGCGCCATGGCTTAATGAATCTATTGCTTTTGAGCTGAGTCCTGGAGCGGAACGGATGTAGGCCTTTTCAACAAAAATAGTGGTGGTTTGCCCTTTCTGTATATTCCAAAGGTTAAAATCGTCGTCAAATGAGATGCCTTCCTGTCCTTTTAGCAGTATGGGCAATAAACTTATGCATACGAGTGTGAAATTTCTTAAATTCATCTTTGTCCTGTTTGCTGCTGCAAAAATAGAAGAATTTTTACGGAGGTTTATCACTGGTTTCAGGTATTTTCCTGCCTGCAACGCCGGTGGGAATAGCGACAGGGTATATGCTCCCTAATCTCCTTGTTTTGGAGCAAATAGATTGTATATTTTAAAACAATTTGGTACTAAATATGGTATCTTAAGACGTTAAAGTTTAT
The DNA here is from genome assembly GCF_011064245.1 of Sphingobacterium sp. DR205. Classification (NCBI taxonomy): domain Bacteria; kingdom Pseudomonadati; phylum Bacteroidota; class Sphingobacteriia; order Sphingobacteriales; family Sphingobacteriaceae; genus Sphingobacterium; species Sphingobacterium sp. DR205. The sequence goes on from NZ_CP049333.1 coordinate 2,872,700, forward strand.
ACAGGCTATTCAAAGGGCCATTGAAAGCGAATAATAAGAATTTATGAGAAAAAAAATGGATCAGAAACAGCAAATGGCTGAATTGTTTGATCGCTATAAAAATAATCTGGATAATCCAGCGTTTGATGAAATTGAACTTTTGGTTTTAATTGTAGCCATTATTCGTCCAAAAAGAGTTCAGTTATTTTATCAGGTTGATATCCGGTTTTTTCTTGATTTTTTGCAGGAGTTGCCCGATACAAGGCGTCAATTTGTTCAGTATCTCAAACGTGTTCTCTGGCGGAGAGATTTTGATCAATTGGTGTCCGATACGGGAATTATTAGTTATGCCGACTTTATTTATGAACTCAAGAAGCGAATAACGGAGCGCTATCTGCCTTATCAACCGGCGAAGCCGACCTTACAATATTTACTGAACCAGGTGTTTTATACCGTGAAAGACGGAGATTGGGTGTCAACGATTCCTGCGGAGCAATTGCATGAGCTTTTTCGATTATGTGAATTCAATTCGATTTATGATGATGAGACGGATTTTGAAATGATAGAAATCTTATATGGCATAGAACTGCTGGTGCAACGTATCACGGGGCGTGCCATGGAAACTGATGTGAATAAAATGGTGCCTGAGTTTCAGAACTTCGATAGCCCATTTATCGCAATCATGCGGGAGTTTACTGAGTTAAATGATCGTATTTTACAGTCGGAGACAAAATACATTACATCTGAGGATCTTTCATACAAACAGTTGTTGGTGCTTCATAAGCAATGCGAAACATATATAGAAACGGCTTTTAGCAATTCACATCGTTTTGGTATTTCTATCAAAGTGAATCAATCCTTATTGCGAATTCGTCAACAGCTGGAGCGCATCAAGGAGATGCTCTCTTTTTTGGTGATTGATACGGAATCCCAAAAAGCAGATAAAAGCATTGAATTGGCGAAGACGCTGATTGGATATAATTCCAGAAAAAGCAATATCCGTAAATTAATAGGGCAGAGCACGCAGTTGCTGGCCTATGAAATTACGCATCATACAGCGCAGACGGGGGAACACTATATTACATCGACCCATCGGGAGTATTGGAAGATGTTTCGTTCTGCCTGCGGCGGCGGTGTAATTGTGGGGGCGATGTGTATCGTAAAACTATTGTTGGGAAAAGTGGAGACAAGCGAATTCGGACATGCGTTTTTGTATAGCTTGAATTATGCGATCGGTTTTACGATGATCTATCTTTTTGGTGCGACCTTGGCGACGAAGCAGCCGGCGATGACAGCCTCATCGCTGGTGAACGCGATCGAACAGGGGGCTTCTGATCAAGGTGCAGACAGACACCGTTATTGGATTTTTGCGCAATTTTTTGCACGTTTATTTCGTTCGCAGTTTATCGCTTTCGTTGGTAATGTGGTTATGGCATTTCCCATTAGTCTGTTGTTAATTTGGGGAATAGAGCAGCTGTCAGGTGTAAATATAGCAAGTGCAAAATGGCTACATCTGGTCGACGATTTAAACCCGACGAAGACTCCCGTTATCTTGCATGCTTCTATTGCGGGTGTATTTTTATTTCTGTCGGGGATTATCGCTGGAAGTATTTCAAATCGAGATAAACATAATTCTGTTTACTACAGAATTCAGGAGCATCCCTTGTTGAAAAAGATATTTGGGAAAACGAAGACGGACAAGATAGCCTCTTTTTATGAGAAGAAATGGGCTGGTATCGTTTCCAATCTCTGGTTTGGTGTTTTTATGGGGTCAACTGCTTCGATCGGGATGTTTCTTGGTCTGAATTTGGATATTCGACATATCACTTTTGCGAGCGGGAATCTGGCGCTTGGTCTATTTGGGCATCATATGGAGCTGTCCACGGATATTTGGATATGGGGAATTTTGGGTATCGGTATAATTGGACTTTTTAATTTTCTGGTAAGCTTTGGTTTATCATTGGTGCTCGCGTTCCGTTCGCGAAACCTGTCGTCTAAGGAGCTGGCGAAAATGGCCAAGGCGGTATGGATTTATTTTAAGATGAATCCAAAATCTTTTTTCTTTCCACCTAAAAAATAACTAGCCAGTTGTTGGAGGTTCTTTGGCGGTTGCGGGAAGAAGGGATTTAGGGAATTGCACTTAAATTAAAAAAGCTCAACATTAGCTGAGCTTTTTTAAAGTCTTGGCGGAAGAGGCGGGATTCGAACCCGCGGTACCGTTTCCAGTACGACAGTTTAGCAAACTGTTCCTTTCGGCCACTCAGGCACCCTTCCGTGTTTTGACATTGCAAACATAAGGCAATTATTTGAATCTGCAAAGCCTAAATATCAAAAAAAATGCAAAAAAAACGTAACGTTACAATAAGCATTTGAATTTCAATTTGTTGTTTAGCAATTAAAATTACAATGTTTTTTTGCTTAAATCGTAATCCACCCGTACATGGTAAATACTTTTGAGCATAGCCTTGAAGATAACGGCCGATTCGGTAATATCTTTCAATGTAATATTGCTATTATTGAATTGTCCGCGCATCAGTTTATGTTCGATTATTTTATCCACAAGATTATTGATGGACTCCTCTGACGGTTCTTTTAAAGCTCTGGACGCCGCTTCCACTGAATCGGCCATCATGAGTACAGCCGTTTCCTTAGAGAAAGGAATAGGGCCGGGGTAGGTAAATAAAGACTCGTCAACGAGTTTGTCCGGATTGTTTTTAACAAACACATTGTAAAAGTAGTCCACACGGGTGGTGCCATGGTGCGTCCGGATAAAATCGAGGATCACTTCGGGAAGCTGATGTTTCTTAGCGATATCCACACCTTTGATGACATGGGAGATAATGATCTGTGCGCTTTGTTCCGGAGAAAGTTCATCGTGTGGATTTTTTTCCGTTTTTTGGTTTTCAATAAAAAATTGTGGATTGGTCAATTTGCCGATGTCATGGTACAGTGCTCCGGCGCGAACCAACAGCGGGTTGCCTCCAATTTTATAAATTGCGGCCTCAGCCAGATTTGCTACCTGTAGGGAGTGCTGAAAGGTACCCGGTGCTTTGAACGATAGTTCCCGTAATAATTTGGAGTTACTGTTTGTGAGCTCCATCAGGGTCAGGTCAGATACTATTCCAAAGAGTTTTTCGAAAGCATAGATCATCGGATAGGCCAGCAACGTGATCATGACACTGACCAGGAATGGAAGGAGGTCCGACCAGTAGATGGTGTCAATAGAGCCATTTCTTGTGACCACTAGCCCGATGTAAGCGATCCAGTATGTCCCCAAGATAATTGCCGAAGAAACAAACAGCTGCTCACGTTTTACCAATGTTTTGATACTATAGATTGCAACAATGCCTGCCATAAATTGTAAAAAGACAAACTCAAAACTGTTCGGTACAAAGAGTCCGGCCAAAAGCACCATCAACAGATGGATATTCAGCGCGACACGGGTGTCAAACAGGATGCGAATGATAATGGGGACGGCACAAAACGGAATATAATACAAATTGGGTATTTTGATCTTGATAGCCCAAGAGAGTACGGCAAGCATCCCGATGATGACAATCATAATAATCATCAATAACCTATTGTTGAAATAAATGTCCTTTCGGAAAAGGAAAAGAAATACCATGAGTATCGAAAGAGCGAGGGATATGATCAGAAATTGTCCCAGAGTGACATAGTTTTGATTTCCGCTTATTTTGCCTTCATCTTCATACACTTTACGTAGCGATTCGAGCTTCTGGTAAGTCTCATTGGATATAATTTTTTCTTTTTCCGCAATCAGTTCACCTTTCTGAACTACACCTCGCGTGGCGGATATATTTGTGATCGCATTTTGTTCAAGCGCTTCGGTTTGCTGATCGTTATAAATGTAATTAATCGTGATGTAATTTTTTAATGTCTCCTCGAGCCAGCCTTTCTGTTTGATTTTGGTCAGCTTGGGCATTAAATTGTCCATATATTCATAAGAGCTTTCAATGGTGTAACAGTCCGCCGTATTTTTTTGTGAAGCAACCTTATCTTGTATTAATGTAAAATTATAATGTTTCGAAGCTGGGGATTTGTCATTGTTGCGGTTTTGAAACCGGTTATTCAGCGAGAGAATACCTTTCCCATAGAGGTGGTTTAATATTGCATTTCCGGCACTGCGATAATCGTTGATATTTTCATGTGTTGTATCCAGTTTGCTGCTTTGCCATTTTTCGGACAAATCGGTATTGAATTGGTCGATCTGCTCTTTACTTGTTGTCGAATTGGCATTATAAATCGGCTGGATCGTATTTAAGATACTTTTTTTGTCTGCATTGAGCTCTTCCTGTGTCTTCAGGATCGCAAAATTGTAAGGTGATATGAGATTTTCATGGTTCCAGACTTTTCCTTTTTGAAACTCATATCGGAATCGTGGTTGTTTGGGAAGAAAAATACAAATCAGGACGATTGTGATTAGTATTAATCCAATTTTTCGGATGAGATTTTCGGTTGTATTGAGCTCTCTTTTGTATTTTATTTTTAATCTTCCCACTGTGAACGATGTTTTTATATTAAGTTAATATACAAATGTAGTTATAATTTATTTTTTGTGAATTCTATTGGGTACAGTTTGATTCATGTTAAATATGTACAACGCTGTGTCGAAAGAAAAATACTTGTTATCTTTGCGAAAAAAAATACAACATGTCAACAAAATCACATCTTATTGCACCATCCGTTCTTGCTGCAGACTTCGCAAAATTATATGATGATATCATCATGGTAAACAATAGTGAGGCTGATTGGTTTCATATAGATATTATGGACGGTGTTTTTGTGCCGAATATCTCCTTTGGATTTCCGGTAATGCAAGCTATTGCGAAACATGCCACAAAACCATTGGATGTACATTTGATGATTGTTGATCCTGATCGTTATTTGCAAGTGTGTAAAGATTCCGGTGCCGAGATAATTACCGTGCATTATGAGGCTTGCACGCACTTGCACCGTACATTGGCAGCTATTAAAGAATTGGGCTGTAAAGCAGGGGTTGCATTGAATCCACATACGCCGGTTGCTCTTTTGAAAGATGTTTTAGCTGACTTGGATCTGGTCTGTCTGATGTCTGTCAATCCTGGATTTGGTGGACAAAAGTTCATTTCAAATACCTATACAAAAGTTCAGGAGCTCCGGGCAATGGCTGCCGGCATAAACGATGGTTTGCTTATTGAAATTGATGGCGGGGTTACGACTGCAAATGCAGCGCAGCTGTTGAAAGCGGGTGCTGATGTACTCGTTGCTGGTTCTTTTGTTTTTAATGCTTCGGATCCATTGGAGACCATCAAAAAATTGAAAGATATAGATATCAATATAGAAAGCATATAGCGGTATTTAGAGGTGATTTAATAAAATAAATCACCTCTTTTTTTTAAGATTGATAAGGGTGAAAAAATAGATTCAAAAAAAAATGGCCGGATTGCATAAGTACTGTTTAGAACAATTCCAAATTGATTTAAATAAATGGAATGCATGCGTTTAAAGTTGGATTTTCACTATTTTTGTATTTAGTCATAATAGTTGATTTACGGTAAATGAATCAACTTAAAAACACGAACTGAAGGGGCTGATTTATAATGTAATGTAGTGAACTACAGGAGTTATTATATTTGCTTAATTATATTACAGACACGGTAGCGCAGGAAGGTAAGAGTATATCTTCTGAACTACCCTTAAAATAGAAAGATTGATATCTATGAGTATTTACAACGATTACGTACAAGAGGTTGTAGAACGAGAAGGCCAAGGGTTACATCCTAAGCCTATTGACGGAGCAGAATTACTAAGTGAGGTAATTGCTCAGATTAAAGATTTAAACAATGAAAATAGAGCAGAATCTTTAAGATTGTTTATTTATAATACTTTGCCGGGCACTACGCCAGCTGCTGGTGTTAAAGCGCAGTTTTTAAAGGAGATTATTCTAGGGGGATCAGTTGTTGCTGAAATCACACCGGATTTTGCTTTTGAGCTGTTGTCTCACATGAAGGGTGGGCCTTCTATTAACGTATTATTGGACCTGGCGCTGGGTACTGATCTTGCGATTGCAGGTCAGGCGGCAGAGGTGCTTAAAACGCAGGTTTTCTTATACGATGCTGATACGGCTCGTTTGAAAGAAGCCTTTGAACAAGGTAATGCTATTGCAAAAGATATTTTGGAGAGCTATGCAAAAGCTGAATTCTTCACGAAACTTCCTGAAGTAGCAGAAGAAATTCAGGTGGTTACTTTTATTGCGGGTGAAGGTGATATTTCTACGGATTTATTGTCTCCGGGTAACCAAGCGCACTCCCGTTCTGACCGTGAATTACATGGTAAATGTATGATCACGCCAGAGGCACAACAACAAATTCAGGACTTACAGGCACAACATCCCGGTAAAAGCGTCATGTTGATCGCTGAAAGAGGTACAATGGGTGTCGGATCCTCACGGATGTCAGGAGTGAACAATGTGGCCTTATGGACCGGTAAACAGGCAAGCCCTTACGTTCCTTTTGTAAACATTGCGCCGATTGTAGGTGGTACAAATGGTATCTCTCCAATTTTCTTGACGACAGTAGACGTTACGGGCGGTATCGGTATCGACCTTAAAAACTGGGTGAAAAAAGTTGATGAAAACGGAAATGTGGTTCGCAATGAAAAGAATGAGCCTATTCTAGAAGAGGTTTATTCTGTTGCCACAGGTACTGTGTTAACCATCAATACAAAAACAAAGAAGTTATATAATGGTGAACAAGAGCTTATTGATATTTCAAAAGCGCTAACACCACAAAAAATGGAGTTTATCAAAGCAGGCGGTTCTTATGCCATTGTATTTGGTAAAAAAATCCAAACTTTTGCTGCACAAACTTTAGGTATCCAAGCGCCGACAGTATTTGCTCCTTCGAAAGAAATTACCATTGACGGTCAAGGCTTAACTGCTGTAGAAAAAATCTTCAACAAAAACGCTGTTGGGGTGACTCCAGGAAAAGTATTGCATGCTGGTTCTGACGTACGCGTGAAAGTGAATATTGTCGGCTCTCAAGATACGACCGGTTTAATGACTGCTCAGGAGTTGGAGGCAATGGCTGCTACAGTAATTTCTCCTACAGTTGACGGTGCTTATCAATCAGGTTGCCACACCGCATCTGTATGGGATAAGAAAGCGCAAGCGAATATTCCAAAATTGATGAAATTTATGAACGATTTTGGTTTGATTACTGCACGTGATCCAAAAGGGGTTTATCACTCCATGACCGATGTGATCCACAAGGTGTTAAATGATATTACGATTGACGAATGGGCCATCATCATTGGTGGTGACTCGCATACACGGATGTCTAAAGGAGTTGCTTTTGGTGCTGACTCGGGTACTGTTGCATTAGCATTGGCTACGGGTGAGGCTTCTATGCCGATTCCTGAATCTGTTAAAGTGACTTTCAAAGGTAGCATGAAAGAACACATGGATTTCCGTGATGTTGTACATGCAACACAAGCACAGATGTTGCAGCAATTTGCTGGAGAAAACGTTTTCCAAGGTAGAATCATTGAGGTTCATATCGGTACATTACTTGCCGATCAAGCCTTTACTTTTACGGACTGGACTGCGGAGATGAAAGCAAAAGCATCCATCTGTATTTCTCAGGATGATACGTTAATTGAATCGTTAGAAATTGCTAAAAACCGTATCCAAATCATGATTGATAAGGGTATGGAAAATAAAAACAATGTTTTACAAGGTTTGATCGATAAGGCTAACAAACGTATCGAAGAAATCAGATCTGGTGCTAAACCAGCATTGACGCCAGATACCAATGCCAGATACTATGCTGAGGTTGTGGTTGACTTGGATCTAATTGAAGAACCAATGATTGCAGATCCAGATGTAAATAACGCGGACGTTTCTAAACGTTATACGCACGATACGATTCGTGACCTTTCTTACTATGGCGGAAACAAAAAGGTAGATTTAGGTTTCGTTGGTTCATGTATGGTGCATAAGGACGATTTAAAAATCGTTTCCAAAATGTTGCGTAATATCGAGCAGCAAAAAGGTGTCGTTACCTTTGAAGCTCCATTGGTTGTTGCAGCGCCAACATATAATATTATCGATGAGTTGAAAGCAGAAGGCGACTGGGAATTCTTGCAAAAATATTCAGGATTTGAATTTAGCGATGCATTGCCAAAAAGTACTGCCCGTACAGAATATGAAAATATCATGTATCTGGAGCGTCCCGGTTGTAACCTTTGCATGGGTAACCAGGAGAAAGCTGCAAAAGGTGATACGGTGATGGCTACGTCAACGCGTTTGTTCCAAGGCCGTGTCGTTGAAGATAGAGATGGTAAAAAAGGAGAATCCTTATTAGCGTCTACACCTGTTGTTGTGCTTTCAGCGATTTTAGGACGTATCCCTAATATTGAGGAATATAAAGCTGCTGTCGAAGGCATTAACTTAACTAAATTTGCGCCTATTCCGACAAAATAAAAGCTATCAGGGTTTCAGTAACTTAATTAAATAACATAAATAAGAGAGATATGGCTTTTGATGTAGATATGATAAAAAAGGTATATAGCCGTTATGACGAACGCATTGCTGCGGCTCGTCAGGTGGTGAACAAACCTTTGACTTTATCTGAGAAAATTTTATATGCCCACCTTTGGGATGGTAATGCGACAGAAGATTACAAACGCGGCGTTTCTTACGTTGATTTTGCTCCTGATCGTGTCGCGATGCAAGATGCAACTGCACAAATGGCTTTATTGCAATTTATGCAGGCCGGACGTCCTAAGGTAGCAGTTCCTTCTACGGTTCATTGTGATCACTTGATCCAGGCCAAAGAAGGGGCAGATAAAGATTTAGCCCGTGCTAAAAACGAAAGTTCAGAAGTATTTAACTTCTTGAGCTCTGTTTCAAATAAATATGGTATCGGTTTCTGGAAACCCGGTGCTGGTATTATCCACCAGGTTGTATTGGAAAATTATGCATTTCCGGGTGGCATGATGATTGGTACCGATTCACATACCGTGAATGCTGGCGGTCTGGGTATGGTAGCCATCGGTGTAGGTGGTGCTGATGCCTGTGATGTGATGGCAGGCTTGCCTTGGGAACTAAAATTCCCTAAATTGATCGGTGTTAAATTAACCGGTAAATTAAGTGGCTGGGCAGCAGCAAAAGATGTTATTCTAAAAGTTGCCGGTATCTTGACTGTAAAAGGGGGAACTGGTGCTATCGTGGAGTATTTCGGCGAAGGTGCAGAGTCTCTATCTTGTACAGGTAAAGGAACAATCTGTAATATGGGCGCTGAAATTGGTGCTACAACCTCAACATTCGGTTACGATGAGTCCATGGAGCGTTACCTTCGTGCGACAGGTCGTGCTGAAGTTGCTGATGCTGCCAATGCCATCAAACAACATTTGACAGCTGATGCTGAAGTCTATGCTAATCCTGAGCAATATTTTGATCAATTGATCGAAATCAATCTTTCGGAACTGGAACCTTCATTGAATGGTCCATTCACGCCAGATTTATATACGCCGGTATCACGTATGCGTGAGGAGGCCGATAAGAATGGCTGGCCATTGAAAGTGGAATGGGGATTGATCGGATCTTGTACAAACTCTTCTTATGAGGATTTATCGCGTGCTGCTTCCATTGCGAAACAAGCGGTGGATAAAGGGCTGATCACCAAAGCTGAATTCGGTATCAATCCAGGCTCTGAGCAGGTTCGTTTTACGGCAGATCGTGATGGTTTGTTAAAGACATTTGAAGATCTTAACGCAACGATATTCACCAATGCTTGTGGTCCATGTATCGGTATGTGGGATCGTGTGGGGGCGGATAAGCAAGAGAAAAACACAATTGTTCATTCATTCAACCGTAACTTTGCGAAACGTGCGGATGGTAATCCAAATACGTATGCATTCGTTGCCTCGCCAGAACTTGTTGCTGCGATAGCAATTTCCGGTGATTTGGGCTTTAATCCGGTTACAGATACCCTAACAAATAATAAAGGCGAGCAAGTGAAGTTGGATCCACCTGTGGGTGATGAGTTACCAACAAAAGGATTTGCTGTAGATGATCCAGGTTATCAGGCCCCAGCGGCGGATGGTAGTGCAGTTGTCGTTGACGTTGCGCCAACATCAGATCGTCTTCAATTGCTGGAGCCGTTTGCCGCTTGGGAAGGTACAGATTTAAAAGGTTTGAAGTTGTTGATCAAGGCTAAAGGTAAATGTACGACAGATCATATTTCTATGGCTGGTCCTTGGCTGAAATACCGTGGTCACTTGGATAATATCTCAAATAATATGCTGATCGGTGCGGTAAACTTCTTCAATGAAAAAACCGATAATGTGAAGAACCAGTTGACAGGAGAGTACGGTCCTGTTCCGGCAACACAACGTGACTATAAAGCAAACGGTATTGGATCAATTGTAGTAGGGGATGAGAACTATGGTGAAGGGTCTTCCCGTGAACATGCTGCCATGGAACCTCGTCATTTAGGCGTCCGTGCAGTATTGGTTAAATCTTTTGCTCGTATTCACGAGACAAACCTGAAAAAACAGGGTATGTTAGGGTTAACCTTCGCTGACAAGGATGACTATAACAAAATTCAAGAAAATGATACGATTGATATCCTCGGCTTGACTGAATTTGCTCCCGGAAAACCATTAACTCTTGTCTTACACCATGCAGATGGAACACAAGAAGAAATTTTGGCAAACCATACCTATAATGCACAACAGATCGAATGGTTTAAAGCAGGTGGTGCTTTGAATATTATTCGTAAAAATCAAGCGAAATAAATTGATTCCATAAAATTTTAGCTTAAAAGCTGCTTTCCAACGAAAGCAGCTTTTTTTATGCAAGCTCTACATAAAAACATTTCTGTGATCTTCGTCATATTTTCCTAATTTCCACATGATTTATTTGGTTATAAAATAGAATGGGGGTACTTTTGCCCAACGTTTTTAGCGCTGATATGAGAAAAATATTTTTGACGATTGGAGCACTTGCATTAAGTGTTTCGAGTTTATTTGCACAGGAAAATCCCGAGATAGGAAAAAGCATCTTTAAGCCAAAGAATTTAAGGACAGAAAGTAATAAAGGGAAGTTTTTCTTCTTTTGGGGATATAACTTTTCTTCGTATGCAAAATCTGATATACATTTTACAGGTCCAAACTATGACTTCATTCTCCATGATGTAAAAGCAGGAGATCGCCCGACCAAATTTGGATCAACCTACTTTGATCCCAGCCGTTTGACTATTCCACAATTTAATCTGCACTTTGGCTATTATATCAAAGATAACTATTCCATCTCTTTAGGTTGGGATCACATGAAATATGTAATGGATATCCCACAGCAGGTTAAGATCACAGGATATATTGGCGATGAAATCTCCAATCCCAGTATACCGACGGGAAACCGGGCTGGACAATACAACGGCGAAATGATTACGGTGGATTCTGCGATGCTAACTTTTGAACATACAGACGGCTACAATTTTGCTTCGGTAGGGTTAGAGCGATACGATGATATCATCAACAACCGCAAAGGTCAACAGGTGCTCACCATGGAGTCTGGTATAGATGTTGGGCTTTTGATACCACGATCTGATGTTCGCCTTTTTGGCGAGGGCGCCAATCACTTCTGGAATATAGCTGGATACGGTGCTTCGGCAAAAGTAGGCTTACACTACCGTTTTTATAAAGGACTTTACTTGCAAGGAAACTTTAAAACGGGTTGGACAGATCTGTACAATATCCGCACAACAGGTAGAAGAGGCGTCGACAAAGCCACACAGCAGATCTGGTTTTTTGAAAACTATTGGGCCCTGGGCTTTAGATTCTAACGATTTCAATTTATAATATCATAAGAAAGGGGCTGTCAACAACAGCCCCTTTCTTATGATATTTCCGTCGGGGAACAAGATCATTTCATGAGCGCAACGAAGTCTTCCTAAATATCACTTAATTTAAAGATATCTTTGACCCGAATCCCTTTCTCTGTATGTTGTAAGGTACAGCATTCGTTAATCGGATCATGTTCAAAGAAAAGAATATATTCATTGTCTACGATTTCATTCCAGTATGTATTGCGTTCTTCCATGGTAACCAACGGTCTCACATCGTAGCCCATGACATAGGGAATGGGAATATGACCAACAGAAGGCAATAGATCTGCCATATAGAGTACCGTTTTTCCCTTATATTGAATCTGCGGCAACATCATCGCTTCGGTATGGCCATTGGCATACCGAATGCTGATATCTTTGCCAAAAGGATTTTCAATATCTTCAACAAATTTTAACTGGCCGCTTTCTTGAATAGGAAGAATGTTCTCTTTCAGAAAGGATGCTTTTTCCCTCGGATTCGGAGCTGTTGCCCAAGCCCAATGATCACCATTGCTCCAAAAATTTGCATTTTTAAATGCAGGAGATAGTTTTTCACCTTCACGAACGATCGCACCACCGCAATGGTCAAAATGTAAATGTGTCAGGATGACGTCCGTGATGTCATTTCTTTCAAAACCTAGACTTGTGAGCGATTTGTCCAGTGTGGCATCACCGTGTAAATAGTAATAACTGAAAAATTTTTCAGTTTGTTTGTCGCCGAGGCCAGTGTCTACCAACATTAATCTATTACTTTCTTCAATCAGGAGTAAACGGTTGCCCCATGTGCACATATTGTTGGAGTCGGCTGGATTTGTTTTGTTCCAAATGCTTTTTGGAACCACTCCAAACATCGCACCGCCATCCAATTTAAAGAAGCCTGTTTCTATCGCGTGTAATTTCATTTTATTAATATTTGTAAAGCTTGGAACAATTTACGAAAAATCTAAATCATAAGGACGGTACAGGAAGATATTGTGCTAAAAAAATATGCTAAAAATTTTAATTTTTTTTATCTATATAAGTGTTTGGTAATGAACTGTTTGCTTTTGTGTTTTTTATACAATAAGCCTGATTTTTAGATAATTAGGTTTTGTTTTTAGCGAAATTTGCCTTTAACTTTGGGCACATTTTAAAACAAACAAAAAATATGAAAAAGGGTAACATTGGAAACGCGCCTGATTTGAAATATTTGAAAATTGATTATACAGGAAATGTATTTTATCAATTACCTGTTTCAGAGTTGGTCGAGCATGCGCTAGCGAATCAAGAAGGAAGACTATCTGATACTGGCGCATTGGCTGCTGATACGGGAAAATTTACTGGAAGATCCCCCAAAGATCGTTTTTTGGTGGAGGATTCCCTGACCAAGGATACAGTATGGTGGGGGGAAATCAATCAGCCCATGACTCCGGCTAATTTTGATGCTTTATATTCGAAGGTTGCAGCACACTTGAGCAACAAGACAATTTATGTGCGGGATTGTGCCGCAGGGGCGGACCCAGCTTATCAGTTATCCATTCGTGTGATTACAGAAACTGCCTACCAAAGTATTTTTGCAAATAACCTATTTTTGAGACCGGAGGTCGATATCGACAATCAACCGCAATGGTCCATATTAGCTGCACCAACATTGCTTATTGCCGATCCAAAGAATTATGGTATTCGCAACGAAAATTTTGTAGCAATCGATTTTACAAGAAAAATAGTGCTGATCGCGGGTACAGGCTATACCGGTGAAATCAAGAAAAGTATTTTTTCGATTCTAAACTTTATTTTGCCATTTGAGCATAATGTATTATCCATGCACTGTTCGGCAAATACCTCCAAGGATGGCAAAACAGCGTTATTTTTCGGTCTTTCCGGAACCGGAAAGACAACGCTATCAGCAGATAAAAATAGGAAGTTGATCGGTGATGATGAACACGGTTGGAGTGAGAAGGGGATTTTTAACTTTGAAGGTGGTTGCTATGCCAAATGTGTTGGACTCACAGCAGAAAAGGAACCGGAGATTTATCATGCGATCCGTTTTGGGTCATTGCTTGAAAATGTGGTCCTGGACGAATGTGATAAACCGGATTACGATGATATTAGTAAAACGGAGAATACACGGGTTTCCTATCCGATAGACTTTATGGAAAACGCTGAAATGTCCGGGGTCGGGAATGCTCCTGAAAATATTTTCTTCCTGACGGCGGATGCCTTCGGCGTATTGCCGCCGATTTCGTTGTTAACAGTAGATCAGGCTGTCTATCATTTTGTCAGTGGTTATACAGCAAAAGTAGCCGGTACTGAAGTAGGAGTAAAAGAACCTACTGCTGCCTTCTCTACCTGCTTCGGCCAGGCATTCCTACCTTTACATCCCGCTAGGTATGCCTCTTTACTGCGCGCTAAATTGGAGCAAAACCCCAACATTAAAGTATGGTTGGTTAATACAGGTTGGATTGCCGGACCATACGGTATCGGACGTCGAATTAAATTGAACTATACCCGTGCTTTGATCCGTGCGGCAATGGATGGATCGCTGTTAGAGTCCCGATTTAACAAACACGAGATCTTCGGATTGGACTATCCAACAAGTTGTGGCGAATTTGTTCCTGAACAGATTCTGGACGCTAGAGGATTATGGAATAATAATGAAGCTTATGATATGCAAGCCAGACGTTTAGCAAAACTGTTTATTCAAAACTTCGAAAAATTTGACAACGAAATGCCTGCTTCGGTACAGATGGCCGGACCTAAAATTCCTGCGACAGTGCTCGTATAAAAGTATAGCGAATTTCACAAGAAAATACTTCCAGAAAGGGGCTCTCTTTCTGGAAGTATTTTTTACAAAGATTTGCTAATCATGTTTTTTGACAAAAGAATCCAGCTTTTCCTGTTCATTGCCGACAATTACGTTGATAAGTATCCGAAAGGAGGCCAGACGGGCTTTCTTTTTATTGTCATTGTCGATTTCAAACCAAGGTGATTTTTTTGTGCCTGTTGTTTTAAATAGGTTTTCAATATAACCGGTGTAAATATCCCATTTTTCTTGAGCCTGCTGATCTAATACTCCAATTTTCCAACGTTTTAGAAAGTCTTCTTGTCTTTCTTTCAGCCGTTCAGCCTGTTCTTCCTTACTGATGCTCAAAAACAGTTTGATCAGGATAATTCCATCGTCAATCAATTGCTTTTCAAATTCCGGGGCCTGTTTCATGAATAATTCGTGCTGTTCTTTGGTACAGAATTCAAATACCGGTTCTACCACAGCGCGATTATAGTAACTTCGATCGAAGATTACCATTTCTCCTGCATTGGGCAAATGTTTGATATACCGTTGAAAGTACCACTGTCCATTTTCTTCGGGGGTTGGTTTCGGTAATGCTACAACACGTACCTTTTTTGGATTTAAATGTTCGGTCACCCGACCAATTGTACCACCCTTTCCAGCGGCATCCCTTCCTTCAAATATAATGACAACACGTTTCCCTTTTTCAATAATATCATATTGTAATTTGAGCAGGGTAACCTGTAGATCATAGAGCTCTTGTTCATAGTCACAGACATCGTTAAATTTTTTGATTTCCAAAATTTTATGCTGCTCTAAATAGTCAAGAACATCTTTGTTTTGACGGATTTTTTGAAGCTCTTTTAAATCATATTCTGCCATAATATATTGGTTTTATCAAGTTTATTCATCTAAAGTTAGTTATTGAATTGTTAAAAAATGTCAAAATTCGAATAAATCCGACCAGCCAATGTAATATTGACGGAAAGGCGAGCGTTATTAGGTAAAGCAATGCAAAAGGATGCTTTTAGTAGTAATTGGACTTTTCATAAATTTAGGTTAATAATTGGTTAGGTAAGCTCGGAGTTCTCAACTTCGGGCTTTTTTTATACATTCAAAACTGTTTGCAATTCATATGCGAAATACTTTCCTATAGCCATGGTTTGAACCTATAGCTGAAAGATACTAGTGATTGCACTTGATATTGTTTAAATGTTAAAAAATGTTAAAGGAATAGTAATTATATAATTAATTGAAACAAGTGTCGTTTTAATTGCAAATACTTTTCATAAAATAGGTTAATATATGGCTAACGAAAGCTCAGAGTTCCCCACTCTGGGCTTTTTATTTTCATCTATGGCCAAAAAATAAGTGTTGTTTTCAAGGGTCGGAATTCTATAAGCATAAAAAAGCCCTACGATTATGTAAGGCTTTTTTATTTTTAAGTCTATATTTTTTAAGCCACTTCCCTTAAATCTACAGCAACAACACGTGAGACTCCTTGTTCTACCATGGTCACACCATAGATAATGTCGGTGCTTGCGATCGTTTTCTTGTTGTGTGATACAACAATAAACTGAGAGTTTTTGGAGAAATCACGAATGATATTATTGAATTTGTCAATATTGGTATCATCCAAAGGCGCATCTACCTCATCGAAAATACAGAAAGGTGCTGGTTTTGAAAGATAGAGTGAAAATAACAATGCTGTTGAAGTCAAGGTTTTCTCACCTCCCGAAAGCTGATTGATTGATAACGGACGTTTTCCTTTTGGCTGAGCAATGATATCTATATCCGAATCTAATGGATTGCTTGGATCAGTCAGGACGAGGTCACAGCTGTCCTCCTCGTTAAATAATGAACGGAACACTTTAATGAAATTGTCCCTTACAGCATTGAAGGTGAACATAAATTGCACTTTAGCGGTATCGTCGATTTCTTTAATTGTGGCCATTAAAGAGCCTTTGGCTTCGATCAGATCTGCTTTTTCCTTATTGATAAAATCATAGCGCTCATTCATCTCATCAAAGGCTTCTTTCGCCATTAAATTAATCGTTCCAAATTCATCGAGCTGCTTTTTGAGTTTACTGCATTTTGTCGCTAACGTAGATTGATCTTCCGCAATTTCTGGTACCTCTTCGCGCTCAATCAGATCTTTAAGTTCGATATTAAATTCTACAGACAGGCGTTCTTTAAGCGCATTGAGGTCTATTTGTAAGGCCGTTTTCTTGTCCTTAATTTCACTGACAAGAAAATCACTCTGTTCTTTGGAACGACGTTGTTGTGTGAGCGAATCCTCCAGATTATTGATCTGTTGTTTGTCTGCGTAGTACCTTTCTTCCAGCTCCTTTAGACCATCTTCCAATGCAATCTTTTGCTCATACATCGCTATAAGGTCCGCATCTTCTTCGTCCTCAAAAGGAATTGTCGTTCGCAACGCTTCCTGTACTTCAACAAGTTCAGCACTATTTCGCTCAATACGGATTTCATGATCATCTTTTTGAGTCTCCCTGAATTCAAGATCCTTGCTGATGTTGGAGACTTTATTTAGTTGTTGATGATAACTAATGTTTTCCTGATTATAGGCGATGGATTTTTCATTCAAAATCTCCGAAATTTCATGGAACTGATCCTGTAATTCCGATAGCTCCGCCACACTCTGATCTTTTTGTATACGCAATTCCTGCAGCTGAGGTTCGGCAAGGGTAAGATCAGTTTCGATACCTGCAATTTTTTCCTGGATATCTCTTTTACGTAGCTGCGAGTTGCTGATGAAAGACTGGTATTGCTCCTGTTTCGTTTTTACCGTGATCAGCTCATTGTTAAGTCTATTGAGTTGAAAACGGAGTTCATCAATGCGTTCTTTTTGTGAGTTGCTGCGTAAAGCCTCCACACGCGCTGTTTCGGCTGTTATCTTGTCTTCAAGTTTTGCAATCTCTTGGTTGAGCGTTTTAATTTCCTGGGCAAGAACCTCGAGGTTTTTCGCTCTGCCGATGCGCTTTCCTTCAAATAATCCGACAGATCCACCCGAAAGTCCCAAATGATGTTTGGCATAGCGACCATTCTTTTGTAGAATCACTCGACCTGTTTCAGGTAGCGCTTGTTCCAGTTCCTTTTCACCTTCCTGCTTTAATATATAGACATGCTGAAGAAGTAGGGTACAGAGGGCTTTATATTTTTCATCCACCGTGATCACATCCAGTGCAGACATGAGATTATTATTTGGAGGAATGGACGAAGTAACCGCGGTATCAATTGCTTCCAATACGAAGAAATGAGCTCGACCTTTTGCGGCATCGCTCAGTAGCTGGATTGCTTGAACAGCATCTTGTTGTGTTTCGACAACATAATGGTTCATGATCGGTTCCAGGTAATTTTCAATTGCAACGCGATAATCTTCCTGACAGAAGAGTACATCCGAGAACAGTGGCGGTTGCTTTTTCCAGCCTGCATTTTTCTTTAAAAATCGGATGGAATCCGGGAAACCTTCCAAGTTGTCAATAAGTGATTTTGTCAGGTTATATTCATTTTGTTTGGCATCAACTAACCTGAGGTCTTTCGCAAGCTGTGCTTTAAACTCTTCCAGATTTGTCTGGCATTGAAGAATTTGCGCCTGTAACTCTTCTTCAAGTGCATTGGCCGATTCATAATGTGCTTGTTGGGCCTCAACACGGCCTTCCAATTCAGCTGCAGCATTGTCAAATTGTACTAGCTCGGTTTCCTTTGCTTCGGTATCCGCGCTGTTGCGCACAGCTTCCTGAAGAAGGGCTTCTTTTTGAATATTAAAAACAGCTAGGTCTTTCTCCAGTTTATAAATTTTGGATTGAAGTTCAGCGTTACTTTTGTTGAAGATATCCAATTTACCTTTGGCAGACTGCTGCTGGCCGCGTAAAGCTTCCACTTCAGATTTATTGGACTCCAGGTTGTCTTTTAATGAATCAAGTTTATTCTGTTCATCAAACAACTCCTCGTTTAACCTTTTAATCGTATAGAGAACGTGATTAAGTTGTTGTTTGTCGCTATTGATGTCTAGATTTAATCTGTTTTCTTTGTCCTGAAGATTTTTTACTTTCTCATTTTTTATCTTTTTTTCCGATTCATAGCCACGGATTTTGTTCACAAATTCCTGTGTTGCCTTTTGCTGTACGGAAAGGTTTTTCTCCTGTTCCAAATTTACCTGACGCAACGACTGCAATTGCGTTTCTGCGTTCAGGATCAATTCCTGAGAATTTGCGGCGTCTTTCTGAACTTTAGACTCCTGTGTTTGAAGCCGGTCAAGCTCTGTCGAAAAATCAGCAATTCTATAATAAGCGAGATCAATGCTGCTTTGACGGTATTCTTGCTTGAGCAGGGTATATTTCTCTGCTTTTTTTGCTTGATTTTCTAACGATTTGAGATTTTTTGTGATTTCATAGAGTAGATCGTCCACGCGGCTGAGATCAGCTTCTGTATCTCTCAATTTTGTTAGTGTCTGTTTTTTACGCACTTTATATTTTGAGATTCCGGAGGCTTCCTCAAAAAGATTTCTACGCGAATTGTCCTTGTTGTTGATGATTTCATCAATCATTTTCAATTCGATGATGGAATAGCTATCCGCACCAACTCCCGTGTCCAAAAATAAATCCGTAATATCTTTTAAACGGCATTTTACGTCATTCAAACGGTATTCGCTATCGCCATTGCGGAATAATTTACGGGTGACAGTGACGGTCGAGAATTCCGTTGGGAGGATATTATTATTGTTATTGAAGGTTAAGGAAACTTCGGCAAGATTGGCTGGTTTTCTATTTTTCGTTCCGTTAAAAATAATATTCTCCATTTTATCAGAACGTAGCATCTTTGTACTTTGTTCACCAAGTACCCAGCGTATTGCGTCCACTACATTGGACTTTCCACATCCGTTTGGTCCAACAATAGCGGTCACACCATCGTTAAAGTTGATCGTGATTTTGTCTCCGAAACTTTTAAATCCCTTTATTTCTAGTTTGGTTAACTGCATTTATACCAAATTTGTTTGTCGTTATAAGCTTGCGAAAATAGTAAATTAAACTAAAACTTTTTTCTTTCTTTACTCACATTTTCCGGTTTCAGGATCACAGGAAGGTCCATCTTCGCCTCTTTGTTGCAGCGGGGTGACTTGGTTAGCCAAACATTCTTGAATCGTATTGTGAAAAACCTCCATGGGTTGTGCGCCGGGAATCGCGTATTTACGGTCAAACACAAAGAAAGGTACGCCGCGGAGACCAAGGTTGACTCCTTCTTGAATGTCCTGACTAACATCGTAAGCATAATTGTCGGAGGCCAGAAGTTCCCGGACACCCTGCTCGGGCAGGCCCGCAAGTCCGGCCAGCTCAATAAGGGTAGGGTTATCGTTGACATCCAGACCATCGGTAAAATGTGCTTTAAATAATGCTTTTTTTAATGTTGTTCCCTTGCCATGTGCCTGTGCAAAATGGAGAAGGCGATGTGCCTTTTTGGTATTTACAACGATTGCTTGATCGAAGTTTAACGCAATCCCCAGTTCTTTCCCCTGCGCACTGAGCTGCCCTGTCATTGCCACGATATCGTCCATGCTCATTCCCTTTGTCCGGACAAGATAATCGTATGTTGGCATGCCTGCGGCATCTTCCGGAAACTCAGGGTTGAGCTGATAGGATTTCCAAATCATCTCTGTCTGAACCTCAGGCGCAGCTTCCTGTAGTGCCAGCTCCAGCTTTGTCAAACCAATATAACAAAATGGACAAATGATGTCCGACCAAATTTCTATTTTCATAATTCTTAATTTACTCCGTATATTGTAATCAAAAATACATATTATAACGATGATTATCGGATTACATTGTTGGGTCAATGTCAACATCATTATAATGCAGGTTTAAGCATATGTCAGAGAAAGATTTTTTGAACCGAAAGGTAACACTCGTCCTGGGCGGTGGCGGAGCAAGAGGATTGGTGCATATCGGTGTTATCCGTAAATTGGAGGAAATGGGTTTCGAGATAGATGAGATCGTCGGTTGCTCTATCGGTGCGCTGGTGGGGGGGATCTATGCCCAGGGAAAGATGGATGTACTGGAAGACTGGATGCATAATCTCACAAAGAAATCGGTTTTCAATATGATGGACTTCAGTTGGAAGGGACTAGGGATGATGAAAGGGATCAAAGTTTTCAATGCGTTGAAATCGGTGATTCCCGATGCAAATATTGAAACTTTTCCTATTTTATTCAAGGCTGTCGCGACAGACCTAAACTATGAGGAAGAAGTTGTCCTGGATTTTGGGAGCATGTATGATGCGATCCGGGCCTCCATAGCCATACCAGCTGTATTTACTGCGGTCGAGGATGATACCCATGTCTATGTGGATGGCGGAGTGCTCAACCCTTTGCCGATTAACCATGTCACAAAAAAAGAGAATTTAATTATCGCGGTCAATCTGGAATCGAAGCCCGATAAACAATATTCCGTTATCAAAAAGCTGGACACAAAGACCTCAAATTCCCTGGATATTCTTCAGGCATCCTATTATGTCATGCGCCGAAAAATGAGCCGTATGATTATTGATCTCTACCGTCCGGATGTCGTTGTTGATATTCCTTATAATATCTGTAATTTGTGGGATTACCACCGTGCCGAATTTTTAGTTCAAAAGGGTAGGGAGTATATCGATAAGGCTCTTAAAAATAAAACCAAAATAAAGTAGTCATTGGCATTGCACCAGCTTAATTTTGGTCTATGTATAATTAAATCGCCGTCTTCTATTACATACGGCGATTTGTTATGCTATTAAAATATCAGGATTTTAAAACAGATTCGGATAATCACTGATTATTCCGTCCACCTTCAGTACTTTTAGTTGTTCTATCTCCGCTTTTGTATTTACCGTCCATGGAATAACTTTAACATTTGCTTTGTGGTATTGCTTGACAAAGTCGCGGTTTACCAACTTATACTGGGGGCTGATGATGAAAGGCGTAAAGCCTAACGCTGCGATTGTCTCCGTTGCATTTTTTGCATAATTGGCATCAATCAGATACGATACTTTTATTTGGGGGTAAGCTTTGTTTAGATACTTGACTGCTCGAATATCAAAGGACTGAATAACAGTGCGGGCAGCAATCTTTTTCTCAGTAATCACCTGTACCACTAAATCAACAAATTCTTCCACTCTAGGGTGATAGATACCATCCTTATTCTCGCTACTTTTTACTTCGATGTTATAAAACAAGGGGGCCTTACTCTTTTGAAGGGCATAGGCTTCTGTACTATCAATGAGGTCAGCGAGTTTTGCAATGCGCGTCACCTGTTTTTTTTGTTCAGGAAATTCTTTGTAAAACTTCGAACCGATATCATACTTAAGGAGATCTTTATAGTTTATTGCAAAAATTTTCAAGGATTTGTCCTTCTCTGCGAGCTCACTGCCATCCGGCTTTAGGACAAATTTTGGATTGAGATAGTCGTCGTGAAAAACAACAACTTTACGGTCTTTGGTGATGTGGCAGTCCATTTCCAGCGTCGTCACTTGCGGTAAGTCAATGGCATTTTTCATTGCGGCAATGGACTCCTCGGGGTACAGACCTCGCCCTCCACGGTGGGCTTCCAAACTAAGTTTAGGAAAGCTGTTTTCTGTTTTTGCCGAATCTTTCCTAACTGAACAAGATGCAAACGGTAATAATAGGCCCAAAAAGGCTATTCTAAGAAAAAATATTTTCATTTATTATTATATTTAAAACAAAATAAGGGTAAATTATCCCGTTTTGAATAGGCGAATATACATAACCTATTTTATTTTTGACAATTTTGAATCGTTGATTTCCTCTCTTTCGAAAGTGTTTTCGAAAGAGAATAAACTAAAATGAATTGTCGAAATTGTTGAAATGAAAAAAAACGAAGTTTTGAAGTTCTGTTAATATCATTTTTTAGAAGCAGTAAGACGCTTAGAGGACGATTGTAGCGTGACTGAAAATAATACAATACACATATATATAAGGAGGAAATCTATTTTTTTTGTCTTTTTTGCAAGAAATTATTGTCATTCCTTTTAGAATTCCCTTTATTTGCACAAATCTCAAATTAGATGGCGAAAAATTTATTGATAGTTGAGTCTCCGGCGAAAGCAAAAACGATAGAAGGATATTTAGGAAGCGATTTTTTGGTAAAGTCGAGTTATGGGCATATCCGTGATTTGGTGAAAACCGATGATGCGATTAATACAGAGAAGAATTTTGAACAGAAGTATGAAGTTCCCTCTGATAAAAAAGCAGTCGTGAGTGAGCTGAAGAAATTAGCTAAGGCAGCGGAAACTGTTTGGCTTGCATCCGATGAGGACCGCGAGGGAGAAGCTATTTCCTGGCATTTATTTGAGACATTGGGATTGAAAGACGAAAGTACAAAACGTATTGTGTTTCATGAGATCACCAAACCGGCGATATTGAAAGCCATCGACAATCCCCGTAAAATAGATTATAATCTTGTCAACGCACAACAGGCGAGACGAGTTTTAGATAGATTGGTGGGTTTTGAACTGTCCCCGGTTTTATGGAAAAAGGTGAAACCTTCTTTATCAGCAGGTCGTGTACAATCTGTTGCAGTTCGATTAATTGTAGACCGCGAACGTGAGATTAACAAGTTTGAACCGGAGGCGGCTTTTAAGATTGTTGCGTTTTTCCATACGGGCAAGATTAAAGATAGTTTTAAAGCCGAGCTTCCACAACGATTTGCGACGGAAGCAGAAGCGACACGATTTTTGGAAGATTGTAAAGCCGCTTTGTTTGCGGTTAAACATCTGGAAACAAAACCGTCAAAACGTTCGCCGGCTGCGCCATTTACCACATCAACCTTACAACAGGAAGCAAGTAGAAAACTTGGCTTCTCGGTCGCAAGGACGATGCAGGTTGCTCAACGTTTATATGAGTCGGGACGTATTACCTATATGCGTACAGATTCCGTCAATTTGAGTGATACGGCTATTGAAGCGGCAGAAAAAGAAATTAAATCGGCTTATGGCAATCAATACCATAAAGTAAGAAAATATAAAACAAAAACTTCGGGTGCGCAAGAGGCACACGAGGCTATACGTCCTACCTATTTTTCGGAACATACCATTGAAGGTGATTCGGCTGAAAAAAGGTTATATGAACTGATCTGGAAGAGAGCAATTGCATCTCAGATGAGTGAAGCAGAATTTGAACGTACGCTGGCTAAGATTTCTATTTCTACACGTCCGGAAGATCTGAATGCTTCAGGAGAGGTGATGAAGTTTGACGGTTTTCTGAAAGTTTATATGGAATCCGTAGATGATGATCAGGAGACAACACTGGATGAAGATAGCGATAACGCCATCCTGCCACCATTGACGGTTGGATTACAGCTGACGTTGAAAAACATGTCAGCGACGGAGCGCTTTACAAGACCTCCGGCACGTTATACGGAAGCGGCATTAGTGAAAAAATTAGAGGAACTAGGTATCGGTAGACCGTCTACCTATGCGCCAACCATTTCTACAATTCAAAATCGTGGTTATGTTGTTAAAGAAGAACGGGAAGGAAGATCACGCGACTATCGGGTATTGACTCTCGAGAATGCCGAACTGAAAGCCGTTACAAAAACAGAAATTACAGGTGCCGAAAAAGGGAAAATGTTCCCCACTGATATCGGTATTGTCGTGAATGATTTCTTGGTGGAGCATTTCAATGGTATTGTAGATTTTCACTTTACGGCGAATGTCGAGAAAGAGTTTGACGATATTGCGCATGGATTGACCGAGTGGACAAAAATGCTACACGATTTCTATGGCCCTTTTCACTCCGAAGTGGAGGATACGCTGGAAAATGCGGATCGTGCCAATAATGAACGTGAACTGGGTATAGATCCAGTTTCCGGAAAACCGGTTTCTGTACGTATCGGAAAATTCGGGCCTCTGGTTCAGATCGGTTCGCCAGATGATGAGGAAAAACCTCGATTCGCATCGTTGCGCAAAGGACAGATGATTGAAACGATTACCTTTGAAGATGCCATGGAGCTATTTAAACTCCCCAAAAAAGTAGGTGTATTTGAAGATAAAGAGATGACAGTTGCTATCGGTCGATTTGGACCTTATATCCGTCATAATTCCGCTTTCTATTCTTTGCCAAAAGGCGTAGATCCCTTGGACGTTACCGAAGAGGAATGCATTCAGATTATTCAGGAGAAACGTCAGAAAGATATTGAAAAAGTGATCCGTGTTTTTGATGAAAATCCGGATGCACAGATCGAACAGGGCCGTTGGGGACCGTTCATCCGTTTTGGAAAGCAGAACTTGAAAATTCCGAAAGGAACAGAAATCGAAAAAATCAGCTATGAAGATGTGCTGAAGTGGGCGGAAGCGGATGCACCGAAAGGTAAAGCTGTTAAAGCAAAAACTGCCGAAAAGAAAACAGTTGCTAAAAAAGCGACAGCAAAGAAGGCTCCAGCAAAGAAAACGACAAAGTCTAAATAAGGATGAAAGCAGATTTGCCAGAAAATATAGTAAAAGATATTATGATTGCCGTGGTTTTGGAAGGCGAGACCGTGGAGACAAAAAACTGGACAGTGTACGTTATTAACGATAAAAATATAGCGATACAGAATGTGCTGATCAGCTCAAAAGGTTACGGTGAAAAAGATGGTCGGCAAGTAACCACCACCACTTTGCGGCATTTCATCGGAAATATTGAAGCAAAATCCTTTGATCGGGTCGAGGCAATCGACGAGCAGGTATTTGGCCTGACCAATGAATATTGGTTGAGTTTTTATATTGACAATATTATTTACGATAAAAAATATATCTTTTTACCCGAAAGCATCGTCGATGGCAACCTGACTAAGGTTCCCTTGGTCAATAAACCCGGTGTCATCATAGGAGGAAACGAATAATGAGCACAAGACACAATTTTATCATTGCCATAGATGGTTTTTCTTCCTGTGGAAAGAGTACACTGGCGAAAGCTCTGGCTAAAAAATTAAAATTTGCCTTTATTGACAGTGGCGCGATGTATCGAGCAGTAACGCTCTATTTTATACGCCATCATATTGCTTTGGACGATCAGCAAGCGATTGATAGTGCCCTAAATGATATTCATATTGACTTTATTCCAAACGCTGTCAAAACGGAGATCCACCTGAACGATGAAGATATCTCGGAAGAGATCCGTCAGATGTATATTTCCGATAAGGTGAGCGAGGTCAGTGCGATTAAAGCGGTACGTACCGCCATGGTTGCGCAACAGCAAAAGCTGGGCAGCCGCCGAAATATCATTATGGACGGTCGTGACATTGGTACCACGGTTTTTCCGGATGCCGATCTCAAGATCTTTATGACAGCTGATCCTAAAGTTAGGGCCGCCAGAAGATACCTGGAATTAACGGAAAAAGGGGAGGATGTCACACTTGAAGAGGTGGTGGAAAATCTTGCCAATCGGGACCGAATTGATAGTACCCGTGCAGAGAGTCCTTTGCGGCAAGCCGAAGATGCCATCGTGCTGGATAACTCAAATTTGACTCCAGAACAACAGCTGCATTTTGTCGAAGAAGAATATCTGAAAGTCAAAGCAGCCAGGATACAAGTATAAATTAGTACATAACAAAAGATGCCGATTGAAAAATCGGCATCTTTTGTATTTTGGCCCAGCTATTTAATACTATTAATTTGCTGTTGCTCCAGTAATTTGCCTACATTGTTTTTTTCTCCAAACTCTGCAGTCTGTTCTTGAAAAGATTCCAGTAGCGCTTTGATAGCCTCTGAATTATCCGCTGTACGTTGATAAATCTCAGGAATTGTCTTTTCAATATTCTTATCTCCAAGTTCGATGTTATCAACTTCGATTTTGCCTATTTTTTCTAAAACAGCTTGTTGACTGTTTCTGACATCTTCTAACTCTCTTGCTATTTTTTCCATCAATTGGAATTTCTTCAATTTATCCATATGCAATATCTTTAGTTATACTGTAATAAGAACAATGCCGCTCGAAACTTTGTTTTGTTTTTTTTCAAAACTAGAAAAAATAGGCTTTATCACTTGTTGTGGCGCAAAAAAAGCCAGCCCTTATTTTGGGCTGGCTGAAAGCAAAGCGTAACTTTGCTTTTTAATTTGTTCTTCCGGGATATACTTCTAACGCTTTCTCCAGACAGGTCAATGCATTTTTTAGATCATTCTGATTCAGTACATAAGCTAAGCGAACTTGATTTGTTCCGGCGCCTTCTGTACTGTAGAAACCAGTTGCTGGAGCCATCATGACCGTTTCATTATTGTAAGAAAACTCTTCCAACATCCATTGGCAGAATTTATCCGCGTTATCGATGGGGAGCTTGGCAACCACATAGAATGCACCGCCGGGATTAGGGGAGTAAACGCCTTCAATTGCATTTAATCCTTTGACTAGGGTGTCTCTTCTAGCTGTATATTCTTTGGATACTGCTTCAAAGTAGCTATCAGGTGTATCTACAGCAGCTTCTCCCGCAATTTGGCCTTCCATGGACGGACTTAAGCGCGCCTGCGCAAATTTTAATGCGGTCTGATAAAGCGCTTTGTTTTTGGTAATGATACAACCAATACGAGCACCACATGCTGAATAACGTTTAGAAACGGTGTCAAAGATGACGACATTATTTTCAAGACCTTCTAGGTGCATAGGGGATATAAACTCCCTGCCATCGTAACAGAATTCACGGTAGGCCTCATCCGAAAATAGATAAAGATCATATTTAAGACAAAGTTCACGCAAAGCTTCCAGCTCCTCTCTCGAATACAGGTAACCTGTCGGGTTGTTGGGATTACAGATGCAGATTGCTTTTGTTTTTTCCGTAATTACTTTTTCAAATTCAGCAATGGAAGGCAATGCAAATCCACTTTCGATATAGGACATGATCGGTTTGATCACAATATCAGATGAGCAGGCAAAGCCGTTGTAATTCGCATAAAAAGGTTCCGGAATAATTACTTCTTCACCTTCATTCAAACATGCTTGCATGATAATCGTGATTGCCTCAGAGCCACCATTGGTCACCAAGATGTCCGTAGGTTCAATATTGTAATTTAGCTTGTTATAGTATTCGGCTAATTTTTTACGGTAGGAGGCCGTACCTTCAGAAGGTGTATAAGCCCAAACTTTGAAATCAATATTTTTCAATGCATTAAGCATAATTTCAGGTGTTTGGATATCAGGTTGCCCGATATTTAAATGGTATATTTTTTTACCATCTTTTTTTGCTTGATCAGCATAAGGCGTCAGTTTTCTGATTGGTGACGCAGGCATATTCAGCCCTTTTTCTGATATTACTGGCATTATAGTTTTTTTAAAATTAGTTGTGCAAAGCTAACCAAAATAAAACGAAAAAAGCCACATCAGGATGTGGCTTTTTTCGTTTTATCTGTCGGATTTTTATTCCACAATCCCTTTAATATAAAGTGTCTTTACAGGTGTTTTTGTATTTGATTGTACCGTAAAACTTTTGGTAAAAGGTGCTTTCGCCGCGGCGTTATAAGTAACCTTGATTGTTCCTGTTTCCCCCGGTTTGATAGGCGTTTTGGTAAATTCAGCCACCGAACAACCACAGGTAGGCACTACGTTCGAAATGATAATAGGCTCACTGCCTGTATTTGAAAATTTAAAATTATATGATACAGGTGTTCCGGCTGGAATTTTGCCGAAATCATGTGTTTCTTTTTCAAATTTAAATTCCCCTTGGCCAGCCTGCATAGACGATAAACCGATAAAGGAAATGATCACTGCTAAGATTGTTATATACTTTTTCATGCTTCTAAGATATTACTTTGTGATTAAAATAGTACAACTGATATGCCAAATGTAGTATTTATTGCTAATTTATTACTCATCTAACAACTTTATTACAGTTAGATTATACCTTCTTTGAGCAGGTCCTGTATATGAATGACACCATCATAGTTCCCCTGATCCGATACCAGCAGCTGCGTGATGTTGTTCTCTCGCATAATATGCAGTGCGTTGGCCGCAAGTTCGTTTTTGTCGATCACCTTTGGCGATTTGCCCATAATATCTGCAGCACTGATTGTTGTCAGATCAGTGTGTCTCTCGAGCATGCGACGGATATCACCATCGGTAATAATACCCTCAATCTGTGTGTCTTTTAAGACAGCCACGGCTCCGAGCCTAAAGTGCGTGATCGTGATGATGATATCTCTGACATTAGCATTCAATTGCACGCTCGGTTTGCCGTTTTGATCAGATAAGTCAGCCACTTTTAAGTAGAGCTTTTTGCCCAGGGCACCACCGGGGTGGTACTTGGCAAAATCCTGGTCCGTAAAATCACGACATTCCTGTAGCGCGACAGCTAGTGCATCACCCATGGCCAACTGCGCTGTCGTACTTGACGTTGGCGCTAAGTTGTTTGGACAGGCTTCTTTCTCCACCGTGGTATTCAGGATATAATCCGCATTTTTGGCCAAGTAGGATGCTGTATTGCCAACCAAAGCAACCAGCGTGTTTTTCGTTTGCTTCAGAAAAGGAACCAGCACCTTGATTTCTGGGGTATTGCCGCTTTTAGAGATGGCAATGATCAAATCATGCTGTTGAATAATACCTAAATCCCCATGGATGGCGTCGGCAGCATGCATAAAGATGGACGGTGTTCCGGTGGAATTCAAAGTTGCAACAATCTTTTGTGCTATGATTGCACTTTTTCCGATGCCTGTGACGATTACCCGGCCTTGGAGGTGGAGGATTTTATTTATCACGGTAACAAAATCATCATCAATATATTGAGCCAGAGCAGCTACTGCTTTCGCTTCTTCCTGAATAGCCTCAATAGCTATATTTTTTATTTCGTAGTTGTTTTTCACAAAAAATACTCTTACTTTTATGTATTAGAATAGATTGCAAAAATAGATTATTTTTCAGGATTATTTCTTCATTTATCTATCTTATTTTTGCCCAAGGCGCAATGGAAATAGAAAAATCACTTTTCGACAATTTACAGGATTTTTTTGGTTTTGATACTTTTAAAGGAGATCAAGAGGCTATTATAACCAGTATTCTTCAAAAGAAGGATACGTTTGTTATTATGCCAACCGGGGGAGGGAAATCAATTTGTTATCAACTGCCAGCACTCATGAGTGAGGGAACCGCAATTGTAATTTCCCCGTTGATTGCTTTAATGAAAAACCAAGTTGATCAGCTTCGTGCATTCGGCGGCGAAGACAGTATCGCTCATTTTTTGAACTCCTCACTGAACAAGAGTGAAATCACCCGGGTAAAGGAGGATGTGCTTGCGGGCAAGACCAAGTTACTGTATGTAGCTCCGGAGTCACTTGCAAAGCAAGATAATGTCGAGTTTTTGCATCAGATAACCGTATCTTTTGTGGCCGTGGACGAAGCGCATTGTATCTCCGAATGGGGACACGACTTTAGACCGGAATATCGTAAAATACGTCAGGTTATCAATGAGATAGGGGCAAATATTCCTATTATTGCCTTGACAGCAACTGCTACTCCAAAAGTGCAATCCGATATTCGCAAAAACTTACAGATGAATGATGCAGTATTGTTCAAATCATCATTCAATCGAAGCAATTTATACTATGAGGT
Organism: Sphingobacterium sp. DR205; assembly: GCF_011064245.1. Taxonomy (NCBI): domain Bacteria; kingdom Pseudomonadati; phylum Bacteroidota; class Sphingobacteriia; order Sphingobacteriales; family Sphingobacteriaceae; genus Sphingobacterium; species Sphingobacterium sp. DR205. Next base: position 2,902,914 of record NZ_CP049333.1, read on the forward strand.
ACGTCCCAAAAAAGATGTCGTCAAAGAAATTGTACGGTTTATCAAGACAAAATCCGGTAAGACGGGTATCGTCTATTGCCTGAGCAGAAAAAAGGTGGAGGAAATAAGTGAGGTATTGAACCTGAATGGGATCAAGGCACTGCCGTATCACGCCGGACTTGATGCGAAGACCAGAGCTGATACACAAGATAAATTTCTGATGGAAGATGTAGAAGTGATTGTCGCTACAATCGCTTTTGGAATGGGGATTGACAAGCCGGATGTCCGCTATGTTATTCACCACGATATTCCGAAATCCATGGAAGGCTATTACCAGGAGACTGGCCGGGCAGGCCGGGATGGAGGAGATGGCTATTGTTTGGCTTTCTACTCAGAGAAAGATGTGGAGAAGCTGACGAAATTCATGAAAGATAAACCTGTGGCCGAACGAGAGATCGGTACACAGATACTTAAAGAAGTTATTGATTATTCCGAATCAGCGGTCTGCCGCCGTAAACAGATTCTTCATTATTTCGGTGAAAATTTTGACGAACAGGGCTGTAGCAACATGTGCGACAATTGTCGTTCGGAAAAAGAATATTTTGAAGCTGAAGAGTCCTTAAAAGACATATTAGGCTTTATTAAGGAGCAGGGCGAGAAATTTGATGATCATCATGTCATTAATGTAATGATCGGACAGAACAATCAACCTGTATCTTCCTATAAGCATGACGAACACCGCTTGTTCGGTTCAGGAAAAGACAAAGGCGTCATTTATTGGAAATCTTTGGTAAGACAGGCTGTACTGGATAATTTCATTGAGAAAGATATTGATCATTATGGCTTACTGAAACTGACCGACATCGGCCGACGTTATCTGGACAATCCATATCAGTTAAAGTTTGTTTTAAACCGTCCTATTGAAGGCGGAGAGAGTACAAGTGGAGAAGATGCCGGTCATGGTACCGGAGCGCTTGATACCACTTTACTGGGTATGCTCAAAGACCTGCGTAAAAAGATTGCCAAGAGTAAATCCCTGCCACCTTTTGTTATCTTTCAAGATCCTTCTTTGGAAGAAATGTGTACACATTATCCCGTCAATATTGACGAATTAAAACAGATTCAAGGTGTAGGAAATGGTAAAGCGATTAAATTTGGCGCTTCCTTTATTGCGCTGATCAAAGACTATGTGGAGGAAAATGAAATCGACCGTCCTGTAGACCTGGTTATCAAAAGTACAGCAAATAAATCTGCACTGAAAGTGGCGATTATCCAAAATATTGACCGCAAGATCGCTCTGGATGATATTGCTGCAGCAAAAGGGATTACCTACGAGGAAATATTAAAGGAAATCGAAACGATCGTTAATGCCGGTACGAAGATAAATATCAATTATTTTATAGATGAGATTATCGATGAGGATCGTCAGGATGAAGTATACGATTACTTTAAAACAGCTGAAACTGATTCGATCAACGATGCGCTTAAAGAATTGGGAGGAGACGATTATACGTTTGAAGATCTCCAATTGATGCGTATCAAATTCTTATCTGAATTGGGTAATTAAAATTTTTATATAATTTATATGATCAACAAATACATTCCTGAAATAAAGAATGGAACTTCGCAGAATTTCTTTTTAATGGCAGGACCATGTGCGATTGAGGGTGAGGAAATCGCTTTGCGGATTGCTGAAAAAATTGTTACTATTACAGATAAACTTAATATCCCTTATATTTTCAAAGGCTCGTATCGTAAGGCCAACCGCTCGCGTTTGGATTCTTTTATGGGTATCGGTGATGAAAAAGCATTGAAAATTTTGGAGAAAGTCGGGAAGACTTTCGGTGTTCCGACCGTAACGGATATCCATGAAAGCCACGAGGCAGAAATGGCAGCAGCATATGTCGATGTCCTTCAGATCCCGGCATTTTTATGCAGACAAACGGATCTATTGGTCGCTGCGGCAAAAACCAATAAAGTCGTTAATGTAAAAAAAGGACAATTTTTAAGTGCCGGATCCATGAAGTTTGCTGTAGATAAGATTGTGGAGTCTGGCAATGAGAAAGTTTTTTTGACAGACCGTGGGAATACCTTTGGCTACCAGGATCTGATTGTTGACTACAGGGGGATTCCTGAAATGCGTTCCTTTAATGTACCCACAGTAATGGATTGTACACATTCACTTCAACAACCGAATCAAACATCCGGAGTAACTGGCGGAAAGCCAGCATTGATCGAAACCATTGCCAAAGCAGCGATTGCTGTGGGTGCTGATGGCCTATTTATCGAAACCCATCCTGATCCTGCAAATGCAAAATCTGATGGCGCAAACATGTTGCACCTTGACCTACTCGAAGGACTGATGGAAAAATTAGTACGTGTTAGACAAGCTATTTTATAGTATAATAATAAATCGCAATAGAAAGGAGCCAATAGGCTCCTTTTTTAATCAATCAAACTTAGATCTAAATTACCGCATGTTTTCAAAAGTTTCTTTCATGGCATTCATGCTGTTCTCGCTTTCGGCTGTCAAAGGACAGCAAAATTATACCTGGTTTTCTCCGCTTGAAGATAAACACGTCGAAGGCCGGCTTGACAACCAAACGCTGACCGCTTTTAGCCGACTTCCAGATGAACTGGAGAAGCAGGTCCGTAAGCCCGTATGGGAGCTGGGGCAAAATGCTGCCGGAGTCTACATTGATTTTCAGACATCGGCGTCAGAAATAACAGTGCAATATCAAGTTGCTGGTGGATTAAATATGCCCCACATGCCTACTACAGGTGTGAGTGGTCTGGATCTCTACGCCTACGATAGAACCAATAAAGACTGGAAATGGGCCTATGGTAATTATCATTTTTCGGATACCATTTCTTACACCTGGAAAAATATTGGTAACAATGATAACTTTAATTATCGTTTATACCTTCCTTTATATAATACAGTTAAATGGCTGAAGATTGGTATCCCGGGGCATGCGAAATTGACCTATACACATACAGCTACGTTAAAACCCATTGTGGTCTACGGGACCTCTATCGGTCAGGGGGCATGTACCAGTCGCCCGGGACTTGCCTGGACAAGTCAGGTAGGGCGTGCTTTCGATAACGAAGTGGTGAATTTATGCTTTTCGGGGAACGGCCGTCTTGAACAGCCTATCCTAAATGTCATGAATCAAGTGGACGCAGCATGTTATGTTTTGGACTGTATCCCCAATCTCGCGATTACAAAATCACTGACAGAAAAACAGCTGGACTCCTTATTGGTCAACGCAGTTACCTACCTGAGAAAAGAGCATCCAACAACGCCTATCATCTTAACACAGCACAGTTCGGGAAATATTCATACGGTTTTTAATGAAGATAAAAATAAAGAATACCAACAGAGCAGCCGTGTACTAAAAGCAACATTTGAAAAATTACAGTCTCAGGGTGTTCGCCAGCTTTTTATGCTATCCAGCGGCGAATTGAGGCTGGACTTAAATTCTACGGTAGATTATGCCCATCCGAATGATCAGGGGATGGAACGTATCGCCAATGCTTATATTAAGCTGCTGAAGAAAGTGCTAAAATAAAACATTCTTGCTTTCACAAGTATAAAAGCGATGAAAATCCATTGAAGTATTTTTCCTGGGCAATCATCCGGACTTGGCGAGCTCATGGATACCGGAATAATAAATACGGATCAATAAAAAAGATACATGCAGAAAAAAAGGAAGTTTTTAACTTCCTTTTTTTATTTCTTTTTCAATTTCATCGTCATCTTTGCTTTTTCACCCCCGCCATAATTGAAAGTTTTTGCATTGCTTTCCTTCTTTGGATGAAATGCTCCACCACGGGAACTATCTTCCTGTTCTTCCTTAGTTGCTTTTTTCTTTTTATCATTTGCGGGATTGTAGATCTGAAGATCTTCTGGCAGATCCAATACGTCCATTCTCTTGCCGACGGCCTGTTCTATTTTTCTGACCATAGGAAGTTCCAGATCGGTCGAAAATGTCAATACCACGCTATCCTCATTCTGTTCATTTTTGACTAAATGGTTTAAAAATTCCTCCTTTTCATTCGGTAATTCAAATTGAAAAATAAAAGGGATATTGGCGAGATCAACCGCATTGGTATTTTCGCGGGCAATGATCAATACGCGGGCTTGTTCGTCTTCTATAAAATCTGCTGTTGTTTCGTACCCAAAATCATCATAAAACAATGGATTTAAAATTGCGATCTCCGTTTTGTTCTGTTGAAACAAGCTCGTTGCCAACTTTTGTGCCGTAAGCTTTGAATTTACGAAAACAATCACCTTCTGAAAAACTTCTTTATCCTGCAAAAGATAATTTAACAAATTTATCTTGGTGGTGAAATTGGGAAGCTGATACAATAAAAGATCCAAGGTGTCAATAGCTTCGCTTTCCAGTTCATCGACTTCCACCAATGCATAATCCTCATTTAGATGCGTATCTATCATGTCATATAGTTTCTGATGCGCAACGGTACTGAAGACCAGATGTTGTACTTTACCACAGCTTTCGGCCAATTCCCTTACAGGATTTTGCATTCCCTGTTTGATGATTTCTTCTGCATCATCGATAATTAATGTTTGGATACGGTTCAGATTGAGGGCTAATTTGAGATAGATTGCCCGCGCACGGTTAGGTGTTGCTACGACAATATCCTTTCCGGCAACTAATTCTTCTATTTCATCTTCCATACTTCCGCCAGCCCGTAAGCCGATGATGCGAAGATCTCTATTTTTGCTGAGTTGATAGAATTTTTCAACGATCTCGTCGATGCGCTCTTCATTGGGAGCAAGGATTAAAAACTTAGGTGCTTCATCATTTGTGAACTTTAATTTCATCAAGGTCGATAATACATAAGTTGTAGTCTTGCCAGCACCTTCAGGAGCAATCGCAATCACATCTTGTCCGCCAAGAATTCTGGAAATACACCTACTCTGAATTTCCTTTGGAGCCAAATAACCGAGCTCGGTCATTGTTGCAGTCAATCTTTTGCTTAGTTTTAGTTTCTCTAACGACACGTATCCTATAGTTTATGTAAGTTGCAAAAATACACATTTACTTTTGAGATCAGCTAATGTGTGTCCATTTTTGAGAATACATTAATAATAACACCGGCGAAAATCAGTAACATTCCGATCACTACAGCTGTATCTGGGATATGTTTGAATAAAATCATACCAATCAATGTGATGACGACAATACCAATGCCCGACCAGATTGCATAGGAGGCACCTACTGGTAAAAGTGGTGGCAAAAATTTCAGCTGCGATAGCGAAGAGTAAGTATAGGGCATTGTAATTGCGAAATTGTGGCTATTGAAATGGCGCAAATGACGCGGATCTATGTGGTTTTGGTAGATTTTGGCAGCAATTATAATTGTTTATAAAAGTAAATTTATCTAAGTTTGACCAATCCACTAATGGGAATTAATAGACTTTATGGGGTGTATTCATGTTTTTTTTAAAACCTTTATTATATGCTTAGTTTTCTTATTCTCTTGCTGTCAGCTGTATGCACAGGAGCAGTTGCAGGAGCTACAGAAATCATATTATAATCTTCCCTTAGGAAGTAAAGAGCGTTTTCTGCTGACCGGAAAATATGCACAGGCGCTATATTTTGCGAATGAGAAAGCATTGGCAAGTCAGTTGCTCAACGATAATATTCAACTGGCCAAAAATTATCCGGATAAACAGTACTACGCTTATTTAAATTGCATTGCAGCAATGAATAGCTACAACGATCATCTCTTTGAGAAATCACGTTTTTATCTGGAGCATGCAAAGTCCGTGCTGCCCATTATCAATGACAACAGTACCAAGGGGTATGTTTATTATTGTGATGGCTGGATTATGACAAGACAGAGCAAAGAGGATCAGGCGGTTTCACAGTTTCACAAAGCAATTACCTTTTTGGAAAAGGCACCACAAACAGATGCCAACATAGCGCGGAAATTGGCTATTTATAAGGAGTTAACAGCCATTTACGCCAATCAGCGGAATTATGATTTTCAGGAGAAGTACACAAACCTTTTGCTGGAGACAGCCAAAGCCGGCCGAAATATAAATAGTTTGTTCGATGCCTATATGCAGGCAGGTTATCTGTTTGAGGAAGAATATCGGTCAGATCGAACGGACCCAAACATATTGAAGAAAGCTGAGGAACATTATCTCGAAGCTTATCGAATAGCTAAGAATAACCAGAAGAATCTTATCAACCCAACGGATATGGCCTATGTTTCCGTTAATTTAGCGAATCTATATCACGAATTCTATCCCGAAAATTCGGCTAAAAAAGCCACTTCATTTGCTCAACAAGCCTTGCAAATTGCGCAGGAGACCGGACAATATTCGCTTACTGTACCAGCTTATGGCATATTGGCTGATGAAGCATTCAAAAATGGACGTCGGGATCAGGGAAAAAAGTATTTACAGCAGGCGCTATATAACTTACAGCGGGAACCACATTACGATTACCAGGTAGGGCTCAGTCTCTACAGTAGACTTGCTGAAGTGAGCGTCGAAGAAGGTAGATATGAGGAAGCATTTCAGTATCAAAAGAGTTATATCAAAGTGTTCGAGGAGGCTTTCAATTCAGATAAGCTGGATAAAACCAAACAACTTGAAATTAAATATGAACGGGAACTGCAGAACCAAAAATTAATGCGGTTGCGATTGGAAGGGGAGAAAAAAGAACAACAGATCAAGTTGATGAAAGCCCTTAATGACCGACAAAATCAATTGGTCGAGAATTTAAAGCTAAACGAACTAAATCGGACGCAACAGTTGAAAGTACTTCAGCTGGAACGAGACAAAAAGGAAAAAGACCTGCAATTAAGCCGCCTGGAAAATGAACAGCGATTGCAGGAACTTGATGTCTCCAAACAGGAAATTGCTTTTAAATCGCGTATGAACTCGATCTATATCTGGTTATTTATTAGTTGTTTAATTGCTGTTATCTTACTTTTTTATGCCTATTGGCAGCGTTCCAACACGTTGAGGCAAAAGGAGCACCTACATGGCCTTGAAATCGAGAAGAATAACCAGCAGCATGCTATCAAAAATCTGACCGCCATGCTGGCCGGAGAAGAGAAAGAGCGGACACGTTTAGCTCGGGATTTACATGATGGTTTGGGGGGATTATTGTCGAGTACAAAACTTGGGTTGTCCTCGCTCAGCGATAAGGGAGCCAATCAGCCCGCAGTGAAGGAGGGCATTACGCGGAGTATTGAACTATTGGATGATGCCGTCGATGAGCTTCGTAAACTCGCACATAACCTGATGCCGGATCTGATTGTCAAATACGGTTTACAGGAAGCCCTAAGGGATTATGCCGCACGGATGAGTCAGCCGAATTGTCAGGTAGAGTGCGAATTTCTTCAGTTTGAATCCAATTTTAGTGTAGAGCACCAGATCTCGCTGTACAGAATCATTCAGGAGCTTGTGAACAATGCATTGAAGCATGCCGAAGCAAGCAATATCATCATACAACTTTCTGTATACAATGAGCGTTTACATATAACGATAGAAGATGATGGCAAGGGATTTGATATTGAAAAGATAGATTTGCAACATTCCGCAGGAATGCACAACATACAGTCAAGGCTTTCTTTTCTACATGGTGATATGAAGATTATGTCCGCGCCAGGTGAGGGAACTACGATAGAAATTGAAATGCCGCTTGTTTAATTATAGTGTAAAATGATAAAGATAGCGATTACAGATGATCATCCTCTTTTGTTGGAGGGACTAAAAAATATTATTAATACCCATGAAGATTTTGAGGTGGTGGGTATGTATGCAAGTGCTCTGGACTTATCCAAAAACATTGCATCGGATGCGCCGCTTGTATTGTTACTGGATATCAACCTTCCAGATGCAAATGGAATTGATCTGGTAAAGGGATTGAAAGAGAACTATAAAGAACTAAAAATTATAGCTTTTAGTGTTCATAACGAACTGGCTGTAATCAACAGTATATTAAATGAGGGGGCGGATGCTTATCTTCAAAAAAATGCCACCGGCACGGAGATCATTGCCGCTATATCCGATGTTTTGGTCGGTAAGCGCTACATCTGTGCGAAAACCCAGGTTATACTCAATAAGAAGACGGAAGCGGGACTGAAGCAAGTTCCCAAACTTACCCGTCGCGAAAAAGAGATACTGACCTTTGTGGCTAAAGGAATGACAACCAATCAGATTGCTGAATCCTTATTTATCAGTTCACACACCGTGGAAAGCCATCGTAAAAATTTAATGGAAAAATTTCAGACAAAAAGTGTGACCGCGGCGGTGAAATCTGCCATAGAATACGGTTTGATACGAGAAGCTTAAAGGAAATCCTCGAATTACCTGAATTCAGGGATGAGAATAGCCTCTTGCATTTGATACTTTTGATGCGATAGATAAGTAGTAGAAAGTATCAAATGTATGGTTATATCAAATTGTTTGTCGAGTTATCGGGGAAGAAGACTGCTGCGTTATGGTTTTGGCGTAGTATTGTGCTTGGGAGCTGGTTTCGGTACCGTTTATGCGCAGGGATCTGTGAGCAAAATACCCGATGGCTCGAATACAGTAGTGGCTATTAATTTAGCCAAGGTCGTTGAACCCGCTGAAGCTGCCACATTGAATAAATTGTTGGATCGTATTGGTTTTTTCAAATACTTTGAAAAGAAAGACCTTGATCTGCAAAATGATTTTCAGCAGACTGGCGTGGACGCAAAAGGTGTCGCTGTATATTACAGAAATAATAGGGATAGTTTGCTGTATGGCGAGCTGATTCTCCCGATCGCTGATATCGATCACTTTGAAAGATTGCTGAAGATGGAAGGGACTTCGCTTCCGGTCTTGAACGGTTATAGCCGACTTAGAACGGCGGATGGTCAATTGCTCGCTTGGAATGCAAAGGAACTTAGGGTGCTGAAGGGAGAGGTTGGACCAACTTATTTTGCCAACGATTCTATCGCAGGGGTATATGGTATTGAAAATATAGATTATGCCGCAGCTGCGGTATCTGCTGCTACTGCGGCAGATGAGGCTGCTGCTAATTGTGCTGATTCTGTATTAACGGATTCCGCCACAATGGAGTGGGACGCGTTTGACTTTGATACATTGCAAACTGAGCTACAGCAAGAGGAAGGAGAACCGTTGGAGATTTATGACAACCCTATCAACTATGATTCACTTGATACGACTTTTGAGGAAGTGGATAGACGAAATGATTCCATTAAAAATATATTGTTGGAAAAATGGCTGCTGCATGAACAAGAGCAATTATTGAGTGGTAAATATCCAGGTATAAGTGCGCAGGAGCAGGCTCGATTAGTAAAAAATATCGATCTTGTGCGTGTGTGGCTACCAAAAATTGACGGCTTTTATAACGAGCTTCATTCTGTCCGCTCGATTGTGGACGCTTATTATAATACCAGTAATTTTTCTTTGGAAAGAGGATATAGGGACATGTTTTTTGATCTGGCCCAGCAACGCAATAAAATTATGCTGAAAACCAGCGTGACTTTGGGAAAAGACTTGATAAGCCTAACCAAAAAATTGTACGCCAGGAAGCCCAATCCGAAGTTCGCTAAGTATTTAACAGCGGAAACATTCGCATATTTTAATGTCAATGTGAACACCGAAGCTTACCTGAAGGAAATACCAGTATTTTTTACAAAAAACCTGAAAAAATATTTTGGAAAAGAAAATGAGGTCCTTGAGCTTATGGCCCTTGGACTTGAAATTGCACTGGATGAAAAGGCTATCGCCAAAATTATGCCCGGCGATAATTTGGTTGTCGTCAATGGAATCACTAATTTAAAGATCGACTATGTTGATTACGATTACGACGATAATTACGATGTAAAGGAGGTTCATAAAACCAAGGAGGAGCGGGTACCGTCTTTTATCTGGATGTTTACATCTGAAGATCAAAGGATTTTTAAAAAGGCATTGGATGTCGCGGTATCAAAGGCCGATGCAAGCTTTGCTGGAGGTATCTACAAAATCAAACAAGGCAATGGCAAAGAATTTCCTTTATACCTGATGTTCCATGAAGATCTGGTGATGATCAGCAACGATAGCCTGCAGCTAAATAAAATTTTGCACAAAGATAGCTATTCGACCAAATCCAATGCATCTTTTGTTAAGCTTATGAAAGGAAGTAAATTTTCTGCGGCTTTCCAAACAAAGAAAATACCAGGGTTAACAAAAGATTTGAATCTCATATTGGGCAATAGTTGGCGCGCTACATTAGATGAATTGAATAATTATGGTAATTTTACGTTGAGTTCGAAAGGAATTGTTGGTGATAGATTGGAAACAGATTTGCAACTTGAGTTACCGACAAAGGCAAACAATGCGCTACAGTTTGTGATCAACCAATTGCTAGATGGAATTGTGCCGGATGAACAATACAACTTGGATGAACCAATTGATGTAACTGACAATGATTAAAAAAGGAATAATTTGGACTTTAGGAATTATCGTAGGATTAGCGATAATAGGCTGGGGCATCTATATCGTTCGACAGCAGCAGTCGTATAAATCTGTCGTTCATAAAAAGAGTAAGGCATTATTAACCATCTCATTGGATGATATTTTGCTTAACCAACTCTTTGATAATTGGCAGACGGCACCAAAGGGAGGACAGGACTTCGCTAAAAAATTGACTAAGCTAAAGGATAATGGAATCGATATCAAGGCCAATGTATTTCTTTTTTCTCTTGAAGATAGCGCGAAGAACTTCTATGCATTTTTGGATCTGAAAAATGAAAAGCAATTTCTGACCTTTTTAAAAGAAGGCCTTTCTGTGGATTCCATTGAAAATAATGCTGCTCCGGGAGTAAATTATGCATACCAGGAGGCGAATAAAATAGCATTTGTCTGGAAAGGAGACGCTCTATTGGTAGGACTGGGCTTTCATCTTGACAAAAAGAAGGAAGAGATGCTGCGCTTAATCCAATCAGACTCTGATCGTATCTCCATTGAAAGTTTCATTAATCACCCGAGTGAATTAACACGTAAATCGTTGCGTTATAGCGATATTTCAACAAAAAATTTCATAGAATTTGACCTGAAAGGCAGCCGCATTGAAATTATGGGGGAGCTTCAGTCAAATACATGGAATTTTCCGCAAGAATATCTTGTCCGTGAGCTGGTCGATGCGGATTATATTGGCAAAGGCTGGGTCAATTTTCCGGACAAACGTTTGAAAACCCTGATAAAGGATATTCTTATTGATCTACCGTTAGCCGCGGACTCGATTATGGCGCATGCAAATGGGGATTATGTTGACATTGAAGTGTTGAATAATCAAGTTGTACAAACGGATACCATTATTAATTATGCCGTCAACGACAATTTTGAAACCGTGGAGGAGAAAACCCCTTATGAAAGTAAAGTGCCTAATGTTAGGTTGAGCGTAAGAGGTGATGCAGGATTACCAAAATTTTTGCCCAATAAGTTATTTTACCAATGGTTTCAGAAAAGAGATGATCAGGTCAGTATCTTATCTACTGCCCCAACGATAGATAAATTACAGTCAAAATACGCGAAGACCAATAGTCTTTCGCACCTGGCGATTCATCTTGCAGACTGGCCGAATGGCCTCAAAGTGCCTCCGGTTTTAATGCTAAAGGCCATTGCATCGGATATGGATCTGAGTTTGAAAGTTGTCCGGTCCAATCAGCTTATTCTTCAGGGGACCATTCGGGATTATTCGTATGAATAACAAGGGAATTCGCCAGTTACCCGGCAGCGTTTCTTCGTAAATCCAAAACATTCTTTGCCAGTAGGTGGTTTATTCATATTAAAAAAGACCATCAATATGGATATAAGGACTAAAAGTCGAAGTAAAATAAAGACCTACTGGCGAATTTTGAAGAGTTCAGTTGCCGGGTTTCTGAATGAAGATTCCATGAAATATAGTGCCTCCTTATCTTACTATACCGTTTTTTCCATTGGCCCGATACTCGTGTTGATCATTTCCCTAGCGGGCATATTTTACGGCGAAGATGCCATTGAAGGCAAGGTATTTATGGAGTTACGGGGATTAGTCGGTAACAGTGCCGCCAAACAGATTCAGGAAGTTATTCAAAATCTCGAACTATCGGGCAAATCCAATATGGCCCTGCTGATCAGTAGTATCACCCTAATCTTAGGGGCAACAAGTGTATTTGGGGATATCCAAAATTCGATCAATAAAATCTGGCATGTGCGGGCCAAGCCAAAGAAAGGCTGGTTGAAGTTAATTCAGGATCGTTTGTTATCTTCTTCCTTAGTCATCGGCCTAGGGTTTTTACTGGTGGTTACCCTGATCATCAATGGTATAATTTTGGCATTGACTGGACAGTTACAGCGCTATTTTCCTGACATGACCGTCATGTTGGTTGACGGAATCAACTTTGCATTATCGTTTGGTATTATATTCGTACTTTTTAGCATTATCTTTAAGGTTCTTCCCGACGTCAATATTCAGTGGCGTAATGTACGTGCAGGAGCCCTATTTACTTCCATCTTATTTGTGCTGGGCCGTTACCTGATTGGAATATATCTGGAACATTCGGCAACCCAGGATACCTATGGTGCTGCAGGTTCCTTTGTCCTGATTTTACTATGGGTGTATTATACGGCTGCTATATTATATTTTGGAGCGATTTACACCAGAGAGTATGCAACCGTGATGGGTATTCCGATTGAGCCGGCTCAATTTGCGGTACATGTCGAAACTCAGGAGATCGAACGCTCGGGCGGAGAGATTCCTCCAGCCCCGCTTACGCAGGAGGAGAAACAGGTCGTATCTGATCAGAAATCTGATTCCGGAGCTAGGACGCCATGAGCTAGGCGGAGGTTGTCGGGGAGGGGAGCAGCTGCTAAATTCCTATTGAGGCACCGTTTCTTCGGTGTCTATGATATTTTGCTCACGATACAATTTTCTGCCAATAATACCTTTGTCACCCAAGGCCCGTCCTTTAATAAGCCATGAAGTGCCAAATAGAAACAGTGAAAGTGCTTCAAAGACCAATGTGGCATACTCAAAAAGCTTAAATGGGATTAAGGCAATACAAAAGATTATACCATAGCCGCAAAATCTGTAGATGTTATTTTCATTGACCATGCTGATTGGAATTGCTGTATTGAGCGCCTGGCCAATCGTAAATACGTGAATAGAGAGGAAGGCAAAAGTGAGAAAAAGCACTGCAGCAAATCCATAATGCAGTTCCTTTAAGCCAAAAGAGATCAATGTACATTGTGTACAGCTGGTGCCGATCGGATCCGTCGGTATAAATGCAACTCCAATAGCCATGAATCCCGCAAGGTTTGTGAGGTAGTTGTCGTTCTTCCAGAAGACTTTGTTGCCATTACCCTTATAACAAATTAAAAATAGACCTACAGCACATAATGTTCCGGTAAAAATTTCCCGCAGGTTTGAGAAGTAATAGTGACTTATCGAAGGTTGGATACCGGTGCCGAAAAACTTGAATAGCGAAAGTAATACTAAGATAATGGGTAAAAAAATGCCCAAATAACCGATCGCCCTGCGTAATCTTCGATAGGCAAAAAGATTTTGGTGCTGAATTTTATTAAAATGCATAGATAATGGTAACTGAATAGGTTAAAAATCTCCTTTTTGTAAGTTAGCAACCAACAATGATAAGACAGGCTAAGCGCTAGCAGAGGTTTACATTTTTATTGTTTTCTGACCTCGTTATACAACCTGTCAACATCTTTCTTTTGAAAGAGCGCAGTTCCTTCAGCCATTGTGGTGGCCGAACCGCATGCGATTCCCATACGGAGTATTTCTTCAGTTGTGCCCTGGTTGACCAAGACGGATACCATGCCGGCAACCATACTATCCCCGGCACCGACAGTACTCCGTATTTTTACAAGTGGTGGTACCATCTGAATTTTTTCTGTCGCGGTGTACAATACAGCTCCTTGAGCGCCCAAAGAGACGACAACAATGTTAGCTTGACCTTGCATAATGATTTGTTGAGCAGCGTGATCTAAATCGGCGTTTTCCAGTTCCTCTTTTCCAACAAGGGCCGCCAACTCACCGGCATTGGGTTTCAATAAAAATACTCCTTCTTTAAGTGCTACTTTCAGTGCATCGCCTGAAGTATCCACGATTACCTTACTTCCTTTCGCTTTATATTTATTGATAAGAAGTCCAATAAAGTCAGCAGGAACATCGCCGGGGAGACTACCGCTAATGACGACAAAATCCGGTGCTGGGCTTATTTGGTCGATAAGAGCCAGAATCTCATCCTGTTCATTTTTCGAAAACGCCTCGCCTGGAAATCCAAATCGGTATTGTTGATTAGTGGTCTTGTCTACTACGATAAAATTTTCCCTTGTTTCACTGCCTAAATGCACGGGTAGGATATCGAGATCTTCCTTTTTCAATAAATTCTCGAGCATACTGCCCGTTTTTCCGCCAGATGTGAAAAGTGCATCTGAAGGTATGTCAAGTCGCTTGAGCGCCCGACTTACATTAATGCCGCCACCGCCAGCTTCATACTTTGGGCGATCGCAGCGCAATTTCTTTTCGGGAACAATATTTTGAACGCTGGTACTCTTGTCGACCGAGGGGTTTAATGTTATGGTTAAAACAGTTTTTTTCATCCGATTGCTTTTATTTAAATTTAGGATTTTCCTAGCATATTATTGCTAGGAACAAGCGATAATAATGCAATGATGCTGCCCCCGTTAAATTTCTATAAACAGTCATTGCCGAGAAACATGTCCACCAACAGTAAGTCTACAGATTTGGGCCGAATAAAATAGGTAAATCTGGGTATATTTTTTTGGCTAGAAGTTATGATTTGCTATAAAACCCTCAGGAGTAAATGTCTTGTTTATCTTGATCTGTTATCTTCTCATTAAATCTATAATTATATAAGTATGAAAACCATTCTTTTTATTGTCATGATCATGCAGCTTATTTCTCTCCTTAAAGCTGCGGCACAAACGAAGACAGAGAAGGAATATTATAAAAATGGGACTGTTCTATCGATTAAGCATCAGGGAATTTTTATGGGCTGTGGGGTACCTATTGGAACCGATAGTTTATTCAATCGAAAAGGTGGACTAATGGAAACTTCAGAATATGTTCTCATTAAAGATGAAAAGGAACATAGCTGTCATGCTATAACCACGCTCACGTTTTTATTGAAGGTTGTTCATAGCAACAAAGCTAACCACTGAACGAACTTAAGTCAATATGTACTTGGTAGGATGGATACAAATGAAACATATTATGTTTATTCGACCTTTTCTATGGGAGGATAAGCTAACTGACCTGAGATTTGGAAATAGGAAGCTTAAGACTATTTCTATTTTTATTTTGGAAAAATTATATTTATCTTAAATTTATTGTTCGCGCCAATTATATGAAGAAATACAAACAATGATGTCTCCCTTAGAAACCGCTATACTAGAAAAATTGAAGAATGGGGATATTGACTCATTTAATGAAATTTATTTTCAATATTCTCCTAAAATCTATATTAGATTGATCAAGCTTGTAAAGAATCCAATAGTTGTGGAGGAAATTCTGCAGGATGTATTTACCAAGATATGGCTTAACCGAGAAAAAATAGATCCGGTTAAAGGTTTCGTATCCTTTCTTAATCATATTTCGGACAATCTTGCTATGGATTTTTTTAGAAAGGTACAACGGGATAAAGTTCTTCAATTGGAAATATGGGCATCCGCTGTCGAACTTTATTATCACACTGAGGAGAAAGTGTTTGCTAAAGATACCCAACAGATGTTATCTAAGGCTATTGAATCATTGAGCCCCAAACGAAAAGAAATTTTGATGCTCAACAAATTTCAGGAAAAAAGTTATAAAGAAATAGCCGATCAACTGGGGATTTCAGTTTCCACCGTAAGTAACCAGTTGGTCAGCGCACTAAAAGATATCAAAAAATATATTCAAAAAAACTACCGTAATGAGTATATTATCAGTTTTTTGGCAACTTTTTTATTCAAACTTTAAAAAATATAAAAAAGTAATAGTGTGATTCTTTCCGCCAAACGTATAGAGGGTTAAATACAGCAATGTATTGAACTAATTATAAACAGTTTTGAGAGAACAATCTTTTAGATATCAATTGGTGGAGTATATCCACAATAGACTGGAGGCAGAATATTATGAGGCTTTCTTTGACGAAATGGCCAAGATAGATCCTGTACTCCTTCAATCTTGGATCGAGGGAATACTTGACCAAGAAGACATACAAAACACAAGGAAAATCAGCATACCTGATTTATCCAATATACATCGGAAGGTACTTGCGAATATCTATTCCATGGATCCTCCAAAAACCAGACGTATACTGAGATTGAATTATTGGGTTTGGGCTTCCTGCGCCGCATTATTGATTTGTGCCCTATCAGTGCTATATATAATAAATCCTAATATGCCTCCAAAGGTCGAGCGTATAGCGGACGTCACTTGGTATGAGAATAATCACTCTTATGCCATCAACGTACAACTTCCGGATAGCACAGGGGTCATTCTCTATCCAAATTCGAAAGTCAGTTTTGTGTATGATAAGCTCGGGAATCGTGTTATACAACAGTTACGAGGACGTGTGATTTATAAGGTGCACAAAAATCCAGCAGCACCTTTTCAGGTTGATTATAAAGGATATATTACTACTGCCTTAGGAACAGTTTTCAGTATTGATCCACAAACGGACGATAAGGTGCGGATAAAATTAATGGAAGGAAAGATTTCTGTCGGTCCAGCAGTGATACATAACCAGCAATTACTTTATCTGAACCCAAATGAAGAGGTCTTGATCAACTTGCTCTCACATCAGATGACTAAATCTTCGGAGACTGAATTGACACGCACACACTTGTCTCGTGTAGACAAAAAGTTAAAGGAATTAATACCGAACTTAAATGCCGATGTAGAGTGGACCAATCAATCTGTGAGCTTTACTCAAACTAAGAACGCCCAACTATTAGAGGTTATAGAGAGCCTTTACGATGTATCTATCATCTGTGATAATCCTGATTTGTTAACCAATTCATTTACAGGAAGTCTTAGTAGAAAGGAGTCATTGGAAAAATTCTTAGCTAATTTTTGTCAATTGAATGGCTGTTCATTCCGTATCGACAATGGTATAGTTCATATTGACAATCCAGCAGGAAAGGAGGGATCTCAGTAGGATAAGAACACCCTAAAGGAAAAAAGACAGACCAAATTACTTTATAATCTAAATAAACCAATATAAACAATTATGAAGCATATTCTAATCAAATTTATGCTACTGGGATTGCTATTTCCATATTTTTCAATAGGATTTGCACAATCCAGTTTACGGGTAACTGGAAAGGTCGTGGATGCGGAGGGAAATGCACTACCTGGAGCAACCGTGGATCTTGTCCACGAAAGAACAAGTAAGAAACTCAATTTTGTTGCAGACAACGAAGGTTTGTTTGTTTTGAGCCCGCTTGTAGTCGGTGAAAATTACAGTATTTTCGCTCATCACTTAGGCTATTCGACGGACTCCGTCAAACATTTTGTTGCAACTCCAACCAGTAAGAATACAGTTCTTATTCGGCTTAAATCCAATGCGGGGACAATAGACGAGGTAGTTGTCATTGGCTATGGATCAGTACAGAAAAAAGATCTGACAGGTGCTATTTCGACCGTGTCGGGCAAAGATGTACAGACCCGTAAGTCGACTCAATTATCTCAGGCATTACAGGGATCTATTCCTGGAGTGATGGTTACTCGATCCAATAATTCGCCAGGGAGTACTGCTCAAGTACGTGTTCGGGGTATTACAACAATTACCGAAGGTGGGATGAACCCGCTTATTATATTGGATGGGGTGCCTATAGCCGATATGAACGCCGTAAATCCCAATGACGTGGAGAATATTACTGTTCTGAAGGATGCCGCTTCAGCTTCAATTTATGGTGCCAGAGCAGCTGCAGGGGTTATTTTAATTACCTCAAAACGAGGTGAGGAGGGGAAAGTGGCCCTTGAATATAACGGTGAATATG
Organism: Sphingobacterium sp. DR205; assembly: GCF_011064245.1. NCBI lineage: Bacteria > Pseudomonadati > Bacteroidota > Sphingobacteriia > Sphingobacteriales > Sphingobacteriaceae > Sphingobacterium > Sphingobacterium sp. DR205. The sequence goes on from NZ_CP049333.1 coordinate 2,920,924, forward strand.
GCTTTGAAAAGCCAACAAAGTTACCTGACTATGTTGATGCGGTAAGATACCTTCAATTAAGTAATGAACTGCGATGGAACGACAATAACAATAATGACAATGAATATCCGATCTATGCTAAAGACTTGATTGAAAATTATCATCAAAATAACAACCAGAATCCCGATCAATATCCAATGACAGATTGGAAAAAAATGATCCTGAAAAATTCGGCAGCCCGTCAATCTCATCTTCTTTCAGTAACTGGTGCTGGAAAGGCCTTGCGGACAAGGTTTTCGCTAGGATATGACAATGCGGAAGGTCTGTATATAGATAGAAGCTATAAGCGTATTACTGCTCGGGTCAATAATGATATAAAAATTAACGATTATATATCAACCATAGTTGATGTAAACTTTAAACGTAGCCTAAACGATAACCCATCAATTGATCCCATGTATAGAATTGGCATTACCGCACCGATCTATGCGGCTCGATGGCAGGATGGCCGTGTCGCATCGGGCAAAGATGGAGATAATATTTATGGGATGATCACTGAAGGTGGTTTCAAAAATTACCAATATAATCAGATCGCTGGTAAACTGGCACTTGATATTAAACCGATCGAAGGACTAAAGTTAACAGGTGTTTTTTCGCCATTGCTGAATTTTGATAAATCGAAATTGTTTACCAAGAAAATTCCATATACCGCTTGGGACAATCCCAATCAAAATATCGGCTTTATCAATGGCTATAATCAAACAAATCTGAATGAGACTCGTGTAGAAAGTTATGAATACACAGCCCAATTTTTGGCCAACTATCAAAAGAGTTTTGGTAGCCATAATGTCAATGTCTTGGGGGGGTATGAATCATATTACTACTTCAATGAAAACTTAGCTGCATCAAGGGATCAGTACCTCTTGACCAATTACCCATATTTGGATCTTGGCCCTTTGGAATTTAGGGATAATAAAGGTGGAGCTTATGAAAATGCCTACCGTTCGTACTTCGGACGTTTAATGTACAATTATGCCAATAAGTATTTTTTTCAGGCAAATATTCGCTATGATGGTTCCTCTAGATTTGCTCCTAAACACCGTTGGGGTACTTTTCCTTCTTTCTCTGCCGGATGGACATTAAGTGAAGAAGAATTTCTAAAGGGGGCATCTTGGATTGATTTTCTAAAAGTAAGAGCGTCTTATGGCACCCTAGGCAATGAGCGTATCGGGAATTATCCTTATCAAGCACTGCTCAAATTTGAAAATAGTTCCTTGTTCTACAAGGGAAACGAGGTGGTTTCAGCGCAATCAGCAGCACAATGGCAGTATGCAATTCGGAATATTTCTTGGGAAAAAACGGAGTCGTTCGATGTGGGATTGGATTACGTTGGACTGAATAGTCGATTAAATCTCACGTTTGATTACTATAAAAAAATCACAAATGATATGTTGCTTGAATTGCAAATACCTCAGTATATTGGTTTTGATAATCCAAATCAAAACACGGGTAAAATGCATACGAAGGGGTGGGATTTTGTGGTTGGATGGAAAGACAAAATAGGAAACTTTTCCTATGGAATCAATGTCAACCTTTCCGATTTTAAATCGGTCATGGGCGATTTGGGAGGGACAGAATTTTTGGGTGATCAAATTAAGGTTCAAGGGAGTCAATTCAATGAATGGTATGGCTATATTTCTGATGGTCTATATCAGACACAGGAAGAGGTCAGTGGTTCTGCTGTGCTTAATGCAAATGTCAAAGCAGGGGATGTGCGTTATCGCGATATTTCGGGACCAGATGGTGTGCCTGATGGCAAAATTTCACCAGAATATGATCGTATTTTATTAGGTGGATCTCTTCCTCGCTATATGTATGGTGGTACTATCAATCTTGGCTTTAAGGACTTGAGCTTTTCTTTTGTTTTTCAAGGTGTGGGAAAACAAAATGCGCGTCTCACCACGGATATGGTGCAACCCTATCAACAAAACTGGGGCAACTTTCCGCTTTTTCTTGATGGGGAGACATGGTCCAGATACAATTCCGTTGCACAAAATAATACTGTACGTTATCCTCGTTATTCCAATACGTCAGCAAATAACAACTATGCAATGTCCGATTTTTGGCTGTTTAATGGACGATATTTTCGCTTAAAAACAATTGGAGTCAATTATAATGTCCCGACAGCATTTTTGACAAGGTATAAAATTAAGGGGCTTGGTATTTCTGGAACAATAAGCGATCTATTCACTGCAAATAAATACCCAAAAGGGTGGGACCCGGAAATGGCAAGTTTTGCTTATCCAATCACGACTTCGTTTTTATTGGGTTTATCATTAAAATTTTAAATCGTCGCTATGAAAAATTTACTTCTCTTAATTTGTGGTTTTATCCTTTTGCAGGGCTGCCACTCACTTGACCTTAATCCGCTTTCTGATGGATCCAGTGAAACATGGAATAGTACTCCTGAGGAACTCGAAATGTCATTGAATGGATTGTATAAGCAGGTTTTTTGGAAAAAAGATTTGGATGATTGGTCGGATGATTGGATTTATCGTGATGGCTTGACCGAGGTTACAAACGCGACTCTGAACGGACAGTCGGCATTTATCAAGACCTGGTGGCTGGATACTTATAAGGCAATTGCCCGGGCCAATACGATTATAAAAGGAGCGGATAGGGCAAAAGACAAACTTTCGGTGGAACAACTCAATATGTTTATTGCAGAAGCGAGATTTGTACGAGCCTGTATGTACTCCAGCTTATTGAGCCATTTTGGACATATTATCTACACGGATGATATTCTGGATATCGAGCAGGCGAAAAATTTAAAACAGGTCGAACCTGAATTTGTATTGCAAAGAATCTACGAAGACTTTGATTTTGCGATAGCCAACCTGAAGACAAAATACACAACGACCGAACTACATCGTGTGACGAAAGGGGCAGCAATGGCAATGAAAGCTCGTATCGCATTGTATAGGGGCGATTTTGCTACAGCGCGCAATGCAGCTAAAGATTGTATAGACCTGAAGCAATATAATTTACATACTGATTTTGCTAGTTTATTTTTGTCTTCGACCAAAAATTCACCTGAAAGTATCTTTTTGTTACCAAGATCGATAGCACTAAACGTTGTATTAGACGATCGTCAAAATTATATTAGTCGGAATGCGGGAGGATGGGCCGCAAAAGACCCTTCTTGGGACTTGTTGTTCTCTTTTATCTGTACTGACGGTCTAACCGTAGAAAAATCACCTTTATTCGATCCTAGTAATCCCTTTCTATATCGAGACCCACGTTGTAAGGCAACCATCGCCGCATTTGACGAGCCCTTATTGGATTATATTTATACACCACATCCCGAGGCTCTGAATGTCATGAAGATCTCGACAGGTACACTAGTAAAAAATAATGACAATAGGGCCAATGCGCAATATGCTTCATTTAATGGGTTGGTATGGAAAAAAGGCGTTGATAATGAATGGTTATTAAATAGCTGGCGGACAGAGCCCGATAATATTATTATACGGTATGCGGATATACTGTTGATTTATGCCGAGGCTAAAATTGAATTAAATGAAATTGACCAGACCGTTGTCGATGCGATCAATCAGGTACGAGCAAGAGCCTATGGGGTGGCGTCTACTTCATTGGACTTTCCTGCGGTGAAACTTGGAGATCAACATGCGCTACGACAGATTCTTCGGAATGAGAGACGGATGGAGTTCGCATTGGAAGGCCTTCGTTATATGGATCTCATTCGCTGGAAGTTGGCCGAGAAAGCATTAAATAAACCTAATTATGGATTATTGGACCCTGCTGACCTAGTGGCTAAAGTTGTGAAAACGGGAAAATGGTTTTTGCCCAGCGCACCGACCATAGATGCGGATGGTTTGCCAGATTTTAATCAATTTAATCAACAGGGACTAATCAAAACGATCGCGATTCGAAAGTTTGACGCCTCCAAACAATACCTGTGGCCTATCCCGTCTACGGAAGTCTTGACAAGTGGTTTAAAACAAAATCCCAATTATTAATGAAATCTTTAAAACAATGTCTTTTTTTTGCCGTTAACTTTATTTGCTTAACGCCGTTAATAGCGCAAATAAAACAATATAGCGGTATTTATCCACATCTGGCGATGTATAATAATGAAGGTGAATGTGGTACTGGAGCAGTGGTTCCTTGGAATAATTCGCTGTATGTGATTACTTATGGACCACATTTGCCACTTGGATCCAGTGATAAATTATATAAGATCACAAAGGATTTGAAGCAGGAAATAATGCCTCAAAGTATTGGCGGCACCCCAGCAAATCGGTTTATACACCGTGCTTCTAAGCAGTTGCTGATAGGTCCCTATATGATCGACCAGAAAGACAATATTCGAGTTATATCAGTGAGAGATATGCCAGGTCGATTGACAGGTACAGCCAAACATCTCCATCATCCAGACTCGTTGGTCTATTATGGTACGATGGAAGAGGGAATTTACGCTGTTAATGTTTATAATCAACATGTTGATGAGATCTATACAGATGGTAATTTTAAGAACGCAAATTATCGGGCCGAACTAGCAAAAATTACAAGTCCTAAACCACAAAAATTTGCTGAATTATTTGGTGCTCATGGAAAAGGACTCTACAGCGGACAAGGCGTGCTGGTTTATTCGAATAATGGTGAATCAGGTGACCTTGCCTTAAAACAATTTGACATACCGGCGGGCTCGCTCTCAGAATGGGACGGAAAAAAATGGAAATTGGTCAGGAGAAATCAATTTGTTGAGATTACAGGCCCTGGGGGGGTATATGGAAATTTGGATGATGAAGATCCTATCTGGGCGACAGGTTGGGATCATAAATCAGCTATTCTGGCGGTAAGAGATATCAAATCCGGTTGGCAATTTTATCGCTTTCCGAAAGGCAGTCACAGTTATGACGGGGCTCATGGTTGGAATACAGAATGGCCACGTATCCGAGATGTAGGGACGAGCGATCATCCTTACTTCCTCATGACAATGCATGGTATATTTTGGCATTTTCCACAGCGTTTTTCCAATGGTAATACTAGCGGACTACGGCCTTTATCAGCCTATCTAAAGGTAATCGGTGATTTTGCCAGATGGAACGATCAGCTTGTATTTGGTTGTGATGACTCCGCACAGAAGGAGTTTCTCAATAAACGTGCGGTCAAGGGAGAGATTGAAGGACCTGGGCAATCTAATTCTAACTTATGGTTCACCGATTTCAATACGATAAATAAACTTGGAAGCAATACCGCAGAGGGAGCAGTATGGCTGAATGAATCTGTCAAAAAAAATGAAATCTCTGAACCTTTTCTATTTGCTGGTTGGTCGATAAGGAGCCTTTGGCTAAAGAATGAGGGTAATTCCGTGCTCGATATTGAAATACAATTGGACAAGAATGGTAAGGGTGAATGGGCACCACTTGGGAAACGTTCAGTTTTACCAGGCAAATCATTCATTGAAGCCTTTCCGAGCGATCTAAAAGGTGAATGGATCAGATTAGTGAGTCACAGCGATTCCAAACTTACAGCTCAATTTACCTATAGTAATCGTTGGGACTATTCCACGGATGAGAATCTCTTTCGGGGAATTGCTAAGATAACGGATACTTCCATTTCAACGGCATTAATGGCGGGACTTGGAGAGAATAAGAGAACACTTGGGATAGTCGCTGGAAAATCTACAGGTACCAACTCGGAAAATATAGGATATTACGAACTGACCTCGACTATGGAGTTAAAACCACGACAAAATCGTGAGGAAGCAGCGTATATCGAGCATAAATTTGCCCTGAGTAAAAATCTCGTACAAGTGGAATCCTCTTCAGTTCTTATTGTGGACGAAAAAGGAAGAAGATGGAGATTCCCTAAAGGGGATCAAAAATATGATAGTATCATCGCAAATGGAACGGCAAGAATATGTAGGGAAGTAGCAACAGAGCGAGATTTGTTAAATCTACATGGGACTTTTTATGAACTTCCTGCGGAAAATGCCGATGGATTTGCGAAAGTGAGACCTATCGCATCGCATGATCTCAATATTGTGGATTATACCTCATATAGGGGCCTACTGGTTTTTTCTGGAATCCGTGCCACAACGGAAAATAATCCGCATATTATCAGCTCTGCTGATAGACAATGTCAGGTATGGGTCGGGGCAATTGACGATCTATGGAAACTTGGAAAACCTAAAGGATACGGTGGCCCCCTTGACAGGGAAGTGTTGGCAAGAAGAAAATTTAGTGATCCTTACCTATTTGGCTTTTATGAAAATAGAAACTTAGCGTTATCGAATCATGAATCTTTACCGGTTAAGTTTACAATTCAATTGGATCCTGTCGGAAATGGAACTTGGATGGATTATCAAGAGGTCAAGGTAAAGGGAAATGATACAATCAATTTGAATTTTCCGAAACATATCGAGGCGCGATGGATCAGATTTGCCGTTGATCGTGATTGTAAAGTTTCAACTCAATTAAAATATGATTAAATACTGGTTTGTTTTTTTTACTGGTTTATTGTCCTTTCCGTTGATGGGGCAACAAAAGTCTATTGCACCCAAAGTTTCGATTGAGTATAAAGTTAATGATACCTTGGACTTAATGGTGGAATTGATTCAGGATAGTGCGAGCCGAGCTTATTTTTATCATACATTCCTGTCAACCGATATATGTAACGACAAAGTATGTCTTCCTATCCAAGTGGATCTGTATTGGAATTTAATGGGAGAATATGATCATTTTTCCGTTCCTGTCGGGCATGCATTTACAAAGTTTGACCATCAACATTTTGATAAAAGTGACTATAGCCTGTTGCATAAAATTTTATTGGATACAATTTCCCCGATGCGGGATTATGCCGTAGAGGATTTTTTGGACAAAAGAGGCCAAAAGTATTCTGTCCAGCTAGATGCTGTGACCAGGCCTACACTTAAGGTTTTTTCAAATGTAGCCGTACCGGGAGCATTATATACCGTTTATGCTTTATGGCATGTTGTTAATGGACCTATTAAAAGTATGATCCGTCAGCGATTGGATAAATTGTATAAACAAGCTCAATTGGAAACCTATTTCGCCACTTCAATGCAAGCGGACTATCAGCGATATTTTTTGGAAAATTTAAGTAGCGAACAGATACGGGAAAATGAAAAGCTACTAGTAGATCTATTATATTCAAAGGATGAGTATGTCCCGCATTATGCATGGAATAAATTGGGACATAACTTCTATGGGAACCCGGATAAATACAACCGAATACTGACGCAACTAGAAGTACTTAAACCACATACGCAATTGGCCATTCTGAAAAATTTAAAAAACCCAAATAAAGAAACCAAAGAAATTTTACGTATTAAAACCCTTGATGCTGATTTATCACAAAAATTAAAAGAACTCATGTATAAACTGATGAATTATGAAAAATAACCGAAGATCATTTTTAAGAAATTTAGGAATAGGTTCTGGAGCACTTATAGCGGGACCTGTTTTGGGATTTACGAGAGCCGAAGCCGGCGTAGATCGCACTGGACTAACATCTGGAGGAGAATCTTTTGTCCCCCCTGAAGTATTTGCAAAAAGAAATCTAACAACAGATTTTGTTGTAGTTGGTGGAGGAATGGCTGGTGTCTGCGCGGCACTTTCTGCTGCCAGAAATGGGATGAAAGTTGTATTTATCCAAAATCGTTCGCGCTTGGGCGGGAATGCAAGCTCAGAGATTCGAATGCATATCTGTGGCGCTTCTCAACTAAACCAAGTGTGGAGAGAAACTGGCCTATTGGAAGAAATTCTATTGACCGAAGCCGCAATAAACCCGCAACGTTGTTGGGAAATGCTAGATTATGTCATGTATGACAAAATACTTACTGACCCCAACATTACACTCTTGTTGGATACGTCACTATACGAGGCCGTAAAAAATGGCAATCAAATAGAATCCATTAAAGGCTATTGCTCACAAACAGAGGAAATTTACGATGTAAAAGCTCAATATTTTGCCGATTGCACGGGTGATGGTACATTGGCTGCATTGGCGGGAGCGGATTTTATGCGGGGTAGGGAGGCTAAATCGGAATACAACGAACCATTGGGATTAGAAAAACGTGACGATATTACTATGGGTAACAGCCTTTTGTTTCAATCGACAAAACATGATAAACCGATGCCATTTAAAGCACCTACTTGGGCGAGAAAATATCAATTTGAGGATTTTAAATATCGCAAGATACATTCTTGGGAATATGGGTATTGGTGGATTGAATTAGGAGGGCTTGAAAATATTGTGAATGACGGCCAAAAGATACGACATGATTTGATGGCGGTCGTGTTTGGTGTATGGGATTATATCAAAAATTCGGGCAATCACCCTGAATCTGCCAACTGGGCATTATCTTGGCATGGGACAATTCCCGGTAAACGTGAAAGCCGCCGCATTAAAGGTGTTTACGTACTTACACAAAATGATGTACTCAAACAAGAGAACTTTGACGATCGTGTTGCTTATGGAGGTTGGCCTCTAGATGATCATTTGCCGGCTGGTATGGATGATACTTCATTGAGTCCTTTTCGGTCAATTCCACTTAAGGGACCATATTCTATTCCTCTGCGTTGTCTTTATAGTAATTCAGTCGATAATTTGGTCATGGCGGGGCGCAATATTTCAGTGACACATGTCGCATTATCGACTACACGGGTTATGGCGACTTGCGCAACTTTGGGACAAGCAATCGGTACGGCAGTGGCCTTCGCCGTCAATAATAAAATCAAAGTGAATGAAATTGTCGCAAACAAATCTAAGTTAACTGAATATCAACAGTTGTTGCTTCGACAAGACCAAGCGATCTTGAACATTAAAAATTCTGATACTAATGACCGTGCGTTATTAGCCACAATATCAGCCAGCAGTGAAACAGATACCGGCAAGGCGATGCTCGTGATAGATGGCATTAACCGGGATATCGCTGACGGTAAGCTTCATCAATGGCAGGCCGATCTGTCACAAGGTGAACAATTTTTGGAATTGAAATGGAAAAAAACACAAGATTTAGCATTAGTTGAACTTACTTTCGATACGGGGTTAAATAGACATTTGCGATTGTCCGGCGAAAATGGAACTATGAAAAACCAGGTACGTGGACCCCAACCGGAAACAATAAGTGATTATGAGATTGAATTGTATCTGAAGGATAAGTTATTGAACAAAATTGTGGTAGCGGATAACTTCTTACGGAAGGCAGATCATCGCTTCGATAAAGTCAAGGTGGATCGCGTTCGATTTGTGGCTAAAAAGACCCATGGAGATAAGTTGGCCAAATTATTTGAAATCAGATGCTATTCGTAAATTTAATAAGGATTAAAAAGTAATCTCACTATAACCAATTTTATTTTATGGCTTCAACAGAAGGATTTTTTAATGAAATGAATGCCTTAACGTTAATTTTTGCATCAATCCTGATTTTCGCAATCGCTTACCGTTTTTATGGGATTTTTATAGCAAAAAAGGTACTTCGACTGAACGACATGGTGGCGACACCTGCTGTAGAGTTTGCCGATGGACATGATTTTGTGAAGACGGATCGAAAGGTGTTATTTGGGCACCACTTTGCGGCGATTGCCGCTGCAGGACCTTTGGTAGGTCCGGTACTGGCTGCTCAATTTGGCTATCTTCCTGGGGCTATGTGGATCTTGATTGGTTGTGTGTTAGGTGGAGGGGTGCATGATATGGTTGTGCTTTTCGCCTCTGTCCGTCATAAGGGGCAGAGCTTGGCAACAATTGCATCTAAGGAAATTGGTTCTACGGTCGGTGGGATAGCTGGCATTGCGGTCCTGTTTATCTTGATTTTGACTTTAGCAGGGCTATCGTTGGCCTGTATTAGTGCTATGCATGAGGCTCCCTGGTCTTTGTTCACAATTATTTTAACAATGCCGATAGCAATATTTATGGGATTATTGATGCGGTACCGTGAAGGATCAGTCACCTTGGCTAGTATTTTAGGTGGTATTCTACTGATCGTAGGCATTATCGCGGGACACCGCCTAATGGAAACTCATGCCATCCATAATCTGTTTAATTGGGATATCAAAACAATTTCTATAGCGATTGCCATATATGGTTTTTTTGCCTCTGTACTGCCGATCTGGTTACTATTGGTTCCTCGGGATTACCTTTCAACCTATTTGAAGATAGGTACAATATTGATGCTTACGGTGGGAATTATCTTTGTGGCCCCTACAATACAAATGCCAGCATTGACCCGTTTTATTCACGGTGGTGGCCCAGTAATTGGTGGTCCAGTACTTCCTTTTATTTTTATTGTAATCGCCTGTGGGGCAATTTCGGGATTCCACGCTATTATTGCCACAGGAACCACACCCAAAATGTTGGGCACGGAAAGAGAAATCCTATTTGTTGGTTACGGGGCGATGTTGGTCGAGGGCTTCGTGGCATTAATGGCCCTTATTGCAGCTTGTACCTTGATGCCTGGAGACTATTTTGCCATCAATACACCAGTAAAGGACTATGCCCAGTTCTTGGTAAAGCACCCAGAATGGCAAGCTGTCGATCTGCAACATTTTATTGATCGCATTGGTGTCGATCTCCATGGCCGTACTGGAGGTGCTGTCTCACTGGCGGTCGGTATGGCACATATTTTTGATAAAGTTCCCTTTATGGACGATGTGATGGCTTATTGGTATAATTTTGCGATTATGTTTGAAGCGGTTTTTATTCTGACCGCCATCGATGCGGGAACACGAGTGGGACGTTTTTTTCTACAGGAAATGCTTGGAAATATTATCCCTGCCTTTAGGGATAAGGACTGGAAACCTGGAGTTTGGTTTTGTAGTGCATTGTTTACTTTTTCTTGGGGATATCTTGTTTATACAGGTAATGTAAGCAGCATTTGGCCGCTTTTTGGAATAAGCAATCAGCTATTGGCCGCTTGTGGACTTATTGTTTGTACAACGATGCTGATCCGAATGAATCGCGGAAAATATGCATTATGTACGGCAATTCCGGGGATATTTATGGCCTGTATTACATTTTGGGCAGGATATCTCCAAGTAATGGATATCTATATCCCTCGAGGACAAACCTTGTTGGCTTCGTTGGCCGTATTAGCGATGTTTCTGATGATACTTGTTTTTATTGGAGCATTCAGAAAATGGTACCTGCTTTTTAAGACCCCAACAAAGTTGACCGACCAAAATGGTGAATCAGTTAAGGTTTTAGTTGAACGTTAATAGCCATTCTTCAGCCCATTGATAATACGGTGGGCTGATTCCCCTTATACATATTCGGAGACAGGTGCGATTTGATGAACATTGGCGTAGGAGCTCAATTATCATTTAATGCTATTTGATATGTGTTGTAAAGTAGCTGTAATGACAAGGTTCGTGACCTAAGGGATCTAATTCATCCGTCATTTTTCCATTTTATTTCATCTATCCAACGACCATTGCCGATAAAACACGAGGTATACTCTTTGAGCAGATTGCTGGGAAGCTTTCGAATTAATTTTTAAAACAGCAATACTTATGGTTTTGGATTCATATCCCGTAGACGATATAAATGTCGTTAAGCCAAGGGAGCAGTAGCGAAATGGATAAATCACCTAAGGATACGATCCGATAATGGAAACCTGTTAATTTATGGATCATATTTATTTCAGCAAAAAAAATGAGATCTGCGCTATTCCTGAACTTCGAAAACTACTGGATATTGACGGGAGTATCATCAATATCGACGCCATGAGCACAGAGAGCTATTCCAGAAACCATTATTGAGAACGAAACAGATTATATTCTAGCTGTTAAAAACAAAACCCAACTTCGGTAGCTGAATCCTGCACTATGACGTAGGACTGGCAGGAAATAAAGTAGCGCATGGCTCTATATCTCTTTTTAGTTTAGTGTCCCAAATTCAGGTTTAATTTTTATGCTGAGTGATATCGTTCTTCTTTACTGGCGATGGTAATTCTTGCGTACAAAGGCGCTGTGCTATCACTCGTTACTTTTGACTTCTTTAGCCAAAAAAAATGCTTACTTTCTGATTCTTCATTCCGCACACATTTTAAAGATTCAAAAATGCTCCTGCCAGTAGCAGGAAATAATTTCCGATCTTTAAATCCAAACTTCACAAATCCAGAATTTAAAAAATGGTACCCCAATTTTGAATATAAAATGGGCCACCAAAAAAGGGGTGTTTTATATGCTTAGGTAAGATATGGTTGTTTTTATAAATTATTTATTTTCAGTATTAAAAATCAAAAAAGCGCTGGGATTGGCTCAGCCCTACAGTTCCCATGCACATCCCTGAGCCTCCGACGGATCGAACCCGGCTAACCCTTCTTTCGAATCCTAATCCCCTTAAACAAGAAAAGCCAATCTTGCGATTGGCTTTTCCTCTGTGATCCCGCTGGGATTGGCTCAGCCCCACAGTTCCCATCCACACCCCTGAGCCTCCGACGGATCGAACCCGGCCAACCCTTCTTTCGAATCCTAATCCCCTTAAACAAGAAAAGCTAATCTTGCGATTAGCTTTTCCTCTGTGATCCCGCTGGGATTGGCTCAGCCCCACAGTTCCCATGCACATCCCTGAGCCTCCGACGGATCGAACCCGGCCGGCCCTTCTTTCGAATCCTAATCTGCTTAAACAAGAAAAGCTAATCTTGCGATTAGCTTTTCCTCTGTGATCCCGCTGGGATTCGAACCCAGGACCCATACATTAAAAGTGTATTGCTCTACCAGCTGAGCTACGGAATCGTACTTCTTTTTTGAACTATCGTTCCTTTTTTGAAGTGATGCAAAAGTAGGGCTTTAATCCTATTCCTGCAAATTTTTCTGGCTTTAAATCGCACTCATCAGCTTAAAAAGCTGATTTTAAGCAAAAAAAATTAATCGTTTTCCAATTCCATAATTTCTTCGGCCAATTGCTCCCATTGTTCCTGATAATGGGTTAACTCGGCCTTGGCCGAATTGTAAGCTCGCGTAGTTTCCTGTAACTTAGTCGCATCCGAATAAACAGCTTCATCCGCCAGCTTCTGTTCAAGGTCCTTGACCGATATTTCCTGTTCTTCGATCTTTTTCTCCAATGTGGAAAGTTCCTTGTTCTTTTTGCTCAGCAGTCGGGTGCGGTCTTCAGATGGCGCTTGTTTCTCTTTTTTAACTTTTGGTTCTTCTTTGACTTTTTTCTCCGGTTTGACCTCTGTTTTTACAAGGCGCTTTGAAGCCCATTCCTCATACTCCTGATACGTACCCGGATATTCTTTGATCTCTTTGTCTTCGATATACCAAATTTTATTGGCCACGTGATCCAAGAAATAGCGGTCGTGGGAAACAACAATAAAGGTGCCTTCGAATTGCTGCAAGGCCTGAATCAAAATATTGACCGATTGCATATCCAAGTGGTTGGTAGGCTCATCGAGTGCCAGGAAATTGGCATCGGCAGTCAATGCCTTAGCAAGAGCTACACGGGATTTTTCACCTCCTGATAATACCTTGATTTTTTTGAAGGCATCGTCGCCTGTAAATAGGAAACAGCCCAATATCGAACGCAATTCGGTCTCCGTATGCTTTGGAGCAAAAGCCTGCAGTTCGGCCAAGATCGAGTTTTCGAGGTGAAGTGCTTCGAGCTGGTGCTGTGCAAAGAACGTTTGCGACACATTATGCCCATGTTCCGATTTTCCCTCAAATTGGTTATCTGCGCCAGCCACAATACGGAGTAGGGTAGACTTACCTTTTCCGTTTGCACCGATCAAAGCGATCTTATCCCCTTTTTCAATGATTGCAGAGGTATTTTTTAATATTTCTAAATTCGGATAAGATTTAGAAATATGGTCTAAAGTTACCACATGACGGCCGGAAGGTTTTGAAAACTTGAAGCTAAAGTTGACCGTTGGATTATCATCATCCACATCTTCAATTCGCTCCATTCTATCCAGGGCTTTAATCCGCGACTGCGCCATTTTTGCTTTGGAAGCTTTGGCACGGAAACGTTCGATAAGTCGCTCTTCCTGTTTGATCTTCGCTTGCTGATTTTTGAACTGGTTGGCCTGTAATTCGTTTCTTAATTCCTTTTCTTCCAGATAAAAACTGTAGTTGCCCGCATAAAGTGTTAATTTTCCTTTTCGTGATTCAACTGTTTTTTTGATGATACGGTCGAGAAAATACCTATCGTGCGATACGATGACAATAGCGCCGTCAAATGCCTGTAAATAATTCTCTAGCCATTTGATCGAAGGTAAGTCCATGTGGTTGGTCGGCTCATCCAATAAGAGGATATCAGGAGTTTGCAACAGGATTTTGGCCAGCATCACACGCATACGCCAGCCTCCTGAGAATGTCGCTAGCGGTCTTTTTTGTTCTTCTTCTGAAAAACCTAGACCGGCCAGGATTTCGTGGGCCTTGAATTCCACATTGTAACCGTCCAGCGCTTCAAATTCCAATTGTCTGTCACTGAGTTTATTTAGAATATCGTCCGAATAATCTGTTTCTAATTTAGCAAGTAAGTCCTCGATCTCGGCATGTAATTGATTTTGGCGTTCAAACGCTTCCATGGCTACATATAGTATGCTCTTATCGGAGTGATAGGACAGTAAGTCTTGGTTGAGGTAACCGATCTTAAGATCTTTTGCCATGGAAATCGTTCCCGAAGTTGGGGCGTACTGTCCCACGATCAACCGTAATAAGGTGGATTTTCCGGCTCCATTGGCGCCAATTAAGCCTACTTTATCACCCGGTTTAATGTGCCAGTTTGCCTCGTCATACAACGCACGGGACCCTATTTCAAATGTTAAGTTATTTATTGATATCATTTCAAATGCAAAAGTACAAAAGTAATGAATATTTCTTCTTGTTTGAGTAACTTTGCGATTATGTATAAATTAGTCAAACCTATATTCTTTACCATGAATCCGGAGATGGCTCACCACAAAGTGACCAGCGGATTGAATGTCTTCTCAAAAATCTGGGGCGCCAAGCAATTATTGAATGCTATTTTTACCGTGGAAGATCCTCGCCTGGAACGTGAGGTATTTGGATTGAAATTTAAAAATCCGGTAGGCCTGGCTGCGGGCTTCGATAAAAATGCCGAATATATATCCGACATGACTAATTTAGGATTCGGTTTTATCGAAATTGGAACAGTAACACCAAAACCACAGCCTGGAAATGACAAACCCCGGATGTTCCGTCTTGTACCAGATGAAGCGTTGATTAACCGCATGGGATTCAATAATCAGGGAGCGGATGTCGCTGCAAATCGCTTGAAGAATCTAAAAGACCGAAAAGGGCTTTTGATTGGCGGTAATATCGGGAAAAATAAGGTGACACCGAACGAAGAAGCGGTGAACGATTATATTTATTGCTTCAATGCACTCTTTGATTATGTGGATTACTTTGTTGTCAATGTCAGCTCGCCCAATACACCAGGGCTAAGGGACCTGCAGGAAAAAGAACCGTTAAAAAATATATTAAATACGCTGCAGGATCTGAACAAAGCAAAACCGGCGCCAAAGCCTATCTTGCTTAAGATCGCTCCTGATCTTACCGATAGCCAACTGGATGATATTGTGGAAATCGTCATGGAGACTCAGATAGCGGGAGTTATCGCGACCAATACCACAATTTCTAGAGAAGGTTTAAAGAGCCAACAAGAATTGACCCAAGAAGCGGGCGGGGTAAGCGGACGCCCATTGACCAAGCGTTCTACCGAGGTAATCCGTTACTTAAGCGAAAAATCCAATAAAGCATTTCCGATTATTGGTGTCGGTGGCATTCATTCTGCAAAAGACGCTATTGAAAAGCTGGATGCTGGCGCTAGCCTTGTTCAGGTCTACACCGGATTTATCTATGAGGGACCGGGTTTGATTGCAAATATTTGCAAAGGAATATTACAGACAGGACGATAGATCGGGATAATGGCCGTAGATTTTAATTTAAAAGATTTTTTGGATAAAAAGGTTGATGAATATAATCAGCCTAATTTTATTCCCAATGATCCGATCTCCATTCCGCATCAGTTTTCTAGTAAGAATGATATTGAAATTATGGGATTCCTGGCAGCTATTATGGCTTGGGGACAACGTAAAACCATCATCAATAAATGTAATGAGTTGATCGGGAGGATGGATGGTACACCTTATGATTATATTATGAATCATAAGGATCAGGATTTAAAGAGCCTGCTCGGTTTTAAACACCGCACATTTAACGATACGGACATACTCTATTTTATTGCTTTTTTTAGGTACCACTATACCCACTTCGATTCATTGGAAGACGCTTTCCTAATGGGACAGGAAAGTGTTGCGGAGGTAGATTTGGAACAGGCGCTGAATGCATTTAAAACCTATTTCTTTTCGCTACCGGACTATCCGCAACGTACGCGTAAGCATATCAGCAGCCCGGCACAAAAATCCACTGTCAAGCGCATCAATATGTTTTTGCGTTGGATGGTCCGAAAAGATAACAATGGCGTTGATTTTGGTATCTGGAATCGGCTGTCACCAAAAGATCTTATCTGTCCATGTGATGTCCATGTGGAGCGTGTCGCACGCAAGTTTGGACTGATTACACTGGAAAAAGTCAACTGGAAGACTGCTCAGGAACTAACGGCAAACCTTCGTCTACTGGATCCAAATGATCCGGTAAAGTATGATTTTGCACTTTTTGGCTTAGGGGTGGAAAGGGAGCTCTAAAGTCCCTTCAAGTCCGTTGAACTCTGTTCAAGTCCCTTCAACTACCTTACTCCGGTACAGATATTACACAGATCTTGTACTCATATAGCAGTATTATCCCAACAACGGGGCATACGGCCAACAGGTACACAGGGGCGTGGAATGTCTTCTTCAGCATACTGATCGTCCGAAACATGTACTAGTGAGCTAGTCGTGATAGACCAATATTAAACAAAGGGAAAAGTACTTTTTCTGTATCTTATCTATGCTTGATCTATGTCGTTGATATGCATCCAATATGCATCTAAAAGCTGAAAATAAAGAAAGCCCGTATTTTTAAGATACGGGCTTTCTTTATTTTCAGCAGACAGATATTAAACGAGCTGGTCGATTTTGATCAAGAGGTCAACCAAACGATTGGAATAACCAAATTCATTGTCATACCAACCCACGACTTTTACCAATCCTCCCACAACCGAGGTCAACTGTGCATCGAAAACACACGAGTAGGGATTGTTTATGATATCGACAGATACAATAGGATCTTCCGTATAAAACAATACATTCTTTAATTCATTTTCTGCTGCAGCTTTGAATGCGCTGTTGATTTCTTCAACCGTTGTTTCTTTTTCCAAGGTACAGGTAAAATCTGTCAATGATCCGTTCAGTACAGGAACACGTATACCCGCGCCACCCAATTTATCCTGTAAATGCGGAAAGACGTTGGTAATTGCCTTGGCAGCACCTGTCGTTGTCGGTATGATCGCCGAAGAGGCTGCCCGTGCGCGTCTCAAATCTTTATGCGGTGCATCATGCAGATTCTGATCTCCCGTCATGGAGTGTACAGTCGTAATATATCCGTCTTTTATCCCCCAATTGTCGTCTAATATTTTGACCAAGGGTGCGACGTTGTTTGTTGTGCAGGAGGCATTCGAGAGAATGGAGTCGGAGAGGTCCACCGCATTGTCGTTGATGCCCAATACCACTGTTGGAATATCTTTGTCCGTCGGCGGAGCGGAGATGATCACTTTTTTCGCACCGGCAGTTAAATGTAGTGTCGCTTTATCGCGACTTGTAAAATGGCCTGTGGATTCAATAACAACATCAATATGTAAGGATTTCCAGGGCAGTAGAGCCGGATCTCTTTCATTGGTCACCAAAATGGGATGACCATTCACGATAATATGATCTTCATCGTGTGTCACCGTGCCACGGAAAGGCCCATGTACTGAATCATATTTGAACAAATGCGCCAAAGTCTGAGTATCAGCCAAATCATTGATGGCGACTACCTGCAGCTGGTCAAAAACATCACGCAGAAAAATATTGCGCAAAGTGTTTCTTCCGATACGTCCGAATCCGTTTATTGCTATATTCAGCATTTCAGCTTATTTATGAAATTGGCTTATCGCCTCATTAATATTTTTTTCACCTTCCCAATGTGCTTTTAGTTTGCCATCAGCACCGTAGACATAGTTTGCCGGGAATTGCGAAGGGACATGTATGCTTTGGATAAAGGTTTGATCTTTGTCTATCAACACCTCCACATTGGAGGATTTGGATAATTTGGGGGCAAAACTGTCGAAGAAGCCTAAAACCAATGCCGGATCATTCATGGAAATGTAGAAGATGTTTACATCTTTTAGACGATCGATATTTTTTTCAAGTTCAGTTGCTTCATGCTGGCAGTGGCTGCATCCCGGATCAAATAAAATAAAAACGGTATTCTTATCTTTCGCAAGGTTCTCATTGCTGACCCGTATACCTGATCGAAGTTGATAAAAAGTGAAATTAGGAAGAATTGCTGCCGGCTCTGACGACTGCGCGGGGGCCGCTTGCGCATGGTCATGGCCAGCATGATCGTGACCTGCGTGATCGTGACCAGCATGATCGTGACTATCTGCGGTATTTTGCGCTGTGTTACTTTCCGTACCAGCTGCCTTTTGACTGCCTTTATTGTCACATGAATAAAGCATGGCTGCAGCGAATACAGCGGCTGCTCCTAAGATTATTTTTTTGTTCATAGACTACCTTTGATTTTAAATCAGTTTCCGTGATTTTTTATTTTTTTAGATTCGTCAACAGGATGTGTTTTTTAACTCAACTTTAGCTGAACATCAGCCATGCCTCAACGATATCAATGAAGGATCAAAACTATAAAAAAAATGGGATTATGCAGTGTCTAATCTTAAGTTATGACAGTTTACTGGTTAAACATCGATATCACTGGCCACCGCCATTAGTCCCGGGATTTGTCTTACTCTGATCTGTCTCTGATGTCAGGTGGACTGTTTGGGTCTATCAGCGAGGTGGATTGGATGATTTCTGGTGTACCACGGCCAAATTCATTGCTATAGACTTTAAGGAGTACGCCCACGCAAGAAAGAATTAGAGGTCCAAATATCAATCCAAGCATGCCGAATAGATTTAATCCCAGCAATACACCAAAAACAGTAATTAAAGGATGGACGTCGCCAAGTTTTTTTAAGATCGTAAAACGAAGAACATTGTCAATACTCCCGATGATAATGATACCGTATAGTGCAAGTCCAATGGCATTGCCAGATTGTCCATTTGCCAAAAGAAATACAGCTGCCGGAAGATAGACCACCATTGTGCCTAAAATGGGGATAATGGTCGATACCGCCGTTAAGATGCCTAAAAAAATGGGGCTTTCAAGCCCGAAAATCCAATAGCCTACACCGGCAACAACACCTTGGCACATGGCAAGGATCGGAATACCGATAGCATTTGATTTGACCATCATGTCGAATTCTTTCCATAGTTCTGCTTTACTGCCAGTGGAAAATGGGATGGCATTATAGATGGTCCGTTCTAGCTCCTTGCTGCTTACCAACATAAAATAAAGTACAAATAAGGCGACCAAAACATTAACACCAACTTCGGCAACGGAATTCAGAATATTCGGAATAAACTTTGCCGCCCGCTGTAGTCCGCCCATCAAAGCGGTATCCGATAGATCAATGCTGCTGAGGTATGGACTATTCTTGAAATAGTTTTTAATGGAATCAAATTTTTCCATAATCTCATCTTTATTGCTGATTGCATCAGTTACCTGAGGGACCATATAATTGATCAGCAAGTAAAGCGGGCCGACCAGAAATACAATTGTGAGCAGAATTAATAAAAGACTTGCGAGGGATTTTTTCCATTTTCTTTCTTCGGTTAATTTAAAATTGATTTTTCGGAACAGAACATATAATGTTATCGCGCCCAAAAAGCCGGGAAGATAATAGAATAAACTCGTAAATATTAAGATGCATATCAGCAGAATAATGACGATAAGCATGATCTGGTTAATGGAATTGTTGTTTATCTGTTTGTATTTCATGTGTCTGGAATAAGTATCGCTCTAAATTTGTATGTATCGTATGACAATATTTTTCTGTAAATGTTTTATATTGTTAAATTAAATTTCCTTTTTAGAATTTCAATGGTTTTTTTTATTTCTTTTTCAGGTGGGCGAATCCAGTAAATAGGTGGCGAACACTATGCAGACAAACAACAATGTCATCTAACAGGCAGCGATATATATAAACGAGAAGGGAACAACGATCATTCCGCTTAAATAAATTGGATTTTTAGTATCGTTAATTCTGATTCTGTGGCATTAAAATTTCTTTTAAGATGCTCATAATATCATATTGCTTGACGAAGAGCACGGATCGTGCTGTCCGTTGCACAATGGATGGATTGGTATTTGCAGCAGCTGGATGAACGGTTGATTTAGCTGATTTATGAAAAAAAGGATGCGACCCTTTCCCTTTTCTGTTATTTGAAAATAAGCCCATAATCTTTCGTTTTTGGTTATGGCACCAGTCTTTTGGCTACCGGTGCTATCCCTAATTTACAAAATTTCCTTAAGATTTGCAATTAATTGATAAAAATTTGACTGCCCCGTTCTTCATCCTTTTCTATGGAAAGTGATAGTGGAATCCGTTCTTTCAACTCTTCCACGTGGGAGATAATACCTACGATCCGATTTTCTTTTTGAAGATCAAGTAAGGTCTCAAAGACGATATTGACGGAGGCGATGTCTTGGGTGCCAAAACCTTCGTCAATAAAAAAGAAATTTTTTGTGGCTTTGGTATTGGATTGTACACTTTCGGCCAGGGCCAGGGCCAGACTCAATGACACCTGAAAAGCTTGCCCCCCGGAGAGTGTCTTAACACTCCGGCTTTTTCCTTCATTCAGATAGTCGATGATTTCAAACTCATTGTTTTCATTGATCTGTAGACTCAGTTGGTTGCGGGTCATGCGATGAAAGCGGATATTCGCATGATCGCAGAGCTGACGTAAATAGATCGAAGATACATATTGCACAAACCCTGCACCCTTAAAGAGGTTAAAGAGCTGTTTTAGATTGTCATTACGCAAGTTTAACGTTGCTTGTTGTTGAAGTAAAACCTCCTTTTTCTTATAAGCAGTTTCCAGCTGATGCAGCTCCTGCTCGTATTTGGCAACATTCTCTGTGAGCACTTTTAGCTGATGGGAGCTTTCTTTCAAAGCATTCTCCTGCGCGATGAAAGCTTCCTCATCGTAAACTTGATCTGTAAGCTTTTCGTCCAGCTGCGCGATTTGGGCTTTGAGGGTTTCAAACTGGATCTGAAACTGTTCCAGTTCTGCCCGGATCTGTTGTACAGGAAGGTTCTCCGCCAAAGTCTCTTTGACCTGATCTATTGTGTCAAATGTAGAAGTCTGTAGCAGTTGCCCAAGCGTGGTTTCGGTTTGAAGGGCCTCAGCTTTTATTTTGTCAATCCTTTCAAGAATAGCTTGTACCAAGCTATTTTGTGCTGCAAATTGGCTGTTTAATCCATTTAACTGCTCCGTTAAGGTATTAAAATGCTGTTCTATCTGCAGATTTTCTGCTTTCAGCGTCTTGTACTCACTTTCGATGGACGTCTGTTCCAAAGACTGGTAATCTGACCATTTCAAATGTTTTAAATGGCCCATATTTTGGTTGATTTGAGTTTGTTTTCGCACTTCATCAACTTCTAGCTCATTTAGTCTTTTGTTAGCCCTTTCAAGCTTCTTCTCAATATCGACCAAGACCAGCTGGTGGTTGGTCAGCATGTGTTCCGTCGCTACGATCTGGGTTTCAATTTTGGTAAGTTCTTGTTTTTTTTGTGTATAAATTGACGCATCTGTACTGCTGTAATCTGTCCAGGTAAATTGAAGTAGGTGGCTGGATTTAAGGGATTCGTTTACCTGACTTTTTACATTAAGGTCATTTTTCTGGGCTTCTAGTGACTGCAGTCGGAGCAGGAGTTTTTCAAACTCAAATTTTTGATCAGTCCTGGATTTTATATTTGCGGTAATTTCCGTGATCGCCTTTTGATTATCGGCGAGCTCCTGGCTAATGTCCATATGCTCAGCGATGGCCGGGTGTTCCAGCGCTCCACATAAAGGGCAGGGGGAACCCGCACTTAGATTCTCAGCAAATTGTGTCAGCTTCTGCTGTAACAAAAGATGTGCTTTCTCGTCGTTTAGTTTGGTAAGTCTGCTTTCAAGCGTTCGTAATTCACTGTTATACTTGGATTCAAATTCGAGGGCATCAAATCCGCAGCTCAGCAAGTTGTTTTTCAGGTCAGCTATTGCGGTCTCCAGTTCAAGAAGTTGCTGATGGAGTTCAACCTCTCGCTGAAGGATAGACTGTTGCTGAGTATACCACTGGCCCAGCTCCATCAGTTCATTGGCCGATGGTCGCGATTGTTTTAGATCAAGGAGCAAGGCTTCTGTATCTCGGATGCTGATTTTGCATTGCGTCTGCTGCTCTTTGGTCTCCAGGACAAAGTTTCGCCCTTTCTCAGCACTTTCTTTTAAAACTTTTATTTCTGCCGAAAACTGGATCAGCTGCAGAATGAGCTCCAGATCCAGTTCACTTATTCGCCGTTCTGCTAAGCGGTCGTACTGGGGTCTAATCTGTTGGAGTTGCAGCGACAACTGTTGGGTAAGCTTTTGGATTTCATTGGCTTTCGTTTCTTCGTGCTGCAGCCTGCCCTGTTCGTGAACTTGTTCCTGCCTCAATTTCTCCTGTGCCTGGAGGATATGGTAGAAATTTGTCCAGGCCTCTTCAAAGCGTATCATGCGCTGACGTAAATGTTCTTTTTCTGCCCGCTGGTTTGTCAGCTGCTGAAATCGCGTCTTCATTTTATGCAATTCCAGAAAATCTTCTTTCAGATTTTTAAGGGCCTGGAATTTCTCCAGAAGGATCGTGTTGCTATCTTGCACCTGGATGAAAGATTTACGTTCTTCAAGCAACTTGTCCTGCATTGCCTGGATGCGGTCGCCGTTGATCTCTTCGAAACCGATCAATTGACCGTTGAGCTGATCCAGCTCGGATTGGTTTTTTTTATATAACGTAGCGACTTTGTCCTGCAGGTCGAAGCGATGGAGCTGAAAGATTTCCTTCATCATATCGGTGCGTTCTTTTGCACCCAGTTCAATAAATTCCTTAAACTGTCCTTGGGGGATAATGATCGTTCTTTTGAAATTTTCGTAGCTTAATCCTATGATAGGTTGTACGTTACTGCTTTCCAGCGGAATCCATTCTTCATTAATGTTTTCGTATAATACTACCGTTGGCGATTTGACATCCTCAAAATTTTTGGAGTTTCGTTTAAATTCCCGGGTGGCCCTGAACCTGCGGTTTTCGAAATTAATGAAATCCAATTCGATATACGAACGGTTTGATTTGAGGTTCATCATATTATAAGCACGTTTATCCCGTGCATTTAATCGCTCCGTTTCGCCATATAAGGCATAGGTAATTGCTTCCAAAATTGAAGATTTTCCGGAACCGACAGCGCCAAAGATCCCAAAAAGGCCAGTTTCTGTCAATGCTGAGAAATCTATTGTCTGACGTTCCTGGTATGAATATATACCTTCTACAATTAACTTTAAAGGGATCATGGGCTTAAGAATTTAGTATTTCGCGAAAGAGGTTAAGAATGTCTTCATTGGGCGCCTGGTTGGCATTTTTGGATTTGAAATAATCGGTAAAGAGCGTGGCGATATCTTGGGTCAGATTAATTTCTTTTTTATCCAGCGTATTTTGTTGATCATGTTGAACAACAGGGATTAAATAGACGATTCCTGAATGCGTCTGGTAAATCAGTTTACGGTCCTCAGCTTTCAGGAATGTTTGCGATTTTAGCGTTAACTCCACGAATGTTTCGGGATTTTCGGACAGCCAGGTGATACATTGGCCAATATCCGTAAATGATTTTCGGACCAGTGATTTTCCCTGACGGAGTGCAATTTGGTCGTATGTGACGTCTTCGCCAGGTACAGCATTGACGATGTTCACATACTTTGTCTGTCCCGCTTCAGCAAAACTATAGCAAAGCGGTGATGAAGCGTATACAACAGGCTTTTGCGCGGAACCGATATTTTTGAATCCGTGGATATGGCCCAAAGCCGTATACTGAATCTGATCGGGGATAGATTCGGAATAAATCAGGTCAGCATTTCCGATTTTAATGGGTTTTTCTCCATCAGGCTCTTCGATCAGCGGGGTGCCAATTTTATTCATATAGAGGTGTGCCGTCAGAATATTGACACCCCTGTCGTCACAATAAGCTTCAGCCAGCTTTCGCCAATTTTCTGCGAGCGCTCTATTTAATTGAACTTCTTTCTCTTCGCCGAGATATTGTTTGAGCCGGATCTCGTTGGCATAAGCTGTGTGGAGTATTCGGATAGGATAGTCGTGGCGGTCAATATGAAGCTCGATAAAACCCTTGTCCGTGTGGGTGACAGTGAAACCTTCGGTAGTAAATGGTGTAACAAGTGCATTGGGATGACCGATAAGGATAATGCCCGATGCACGGGCTAAGGGATCCGGTGCGTCGATCAGATTCGGCGAATCGTGGTTCCCGGCAATGGCGATTACAGGGCGCATACCATTTTTTGCCAGTCGCTTGATGGTTTTGTAAAAAAGCTCGATGGCTTCTACACCGGGATTGAAGCTGTCGAAAAGGTCACCTGCAATAAGCACCAGATCCACCTCTTGTTGATCAGCTATTTGGATAATCTCTTCCATGACCAAGTGTTGTTCATCCATGCGGGAAAAGCTGTCCAATCGCTTTCCTAAATGCCAATCGGCAGTATGAAGTATTTTCATGATGAGCCCTTAATTTTTACCAGATAGTACAAACTAAGATAAATTTAGACGGATATGCAATTATAATTGCATATCCGTCTAAATTTATGCTGGCGTAGCTTTAAACGGTGTCGCTGGATACTACTGAAATGTTAAAAGTTGTTAAAAGCGGTCGGTAAAAATCATTTAATTGTATTTTTAGTCTTCCAAAATTAAGCTAAGTAATCGTTGATAAATTAAATTTATGCGTAAAATTTACCTCTGTTTATGTGTTTTCTTTCTGTTTTTTACGAAGTTAAATGCACAGGAGATACAAGCAATCAAAGGGGAAACTGCTTATCCTTTTTTATTGAAAGATGCCGATAGGGATACTGCGGAATCTGAAAAGCAGCCTGTTTTTGTGTTTTTGCATGGGCGGAGCTTATCGGGTACAAATTTAGATCGCGTCAAACGCTATGGGGTGTTATATGCAATCAATAAGGGGCAGGAGGTGCCCGGAATTATTGTCGCTCCCCAATCCCGCGGCGGTTGGGATCCGGATAAAGTGATCGAAATTATAGATTATGTTATCGCACATTATCATGCTGATCCTGATCGTATTTATGTATGTGGAATGAGTATGGGAGGCTATGGTACCATGGATGTTGCCGGAAAATATCCGGACCGTATTGCGGCGGCCGTGGCGATTTGTGGGGGTGGATCGAGTCAATATGCTTCCAACCTGAGCCAGGTGCCAATTTGGTTGCATCACGGAACGGCTGATCGTGCTGTACCAATTTCAGAGTCCAAAAAAATTATGAATGCCATAAAAAAGGCCGATCCCGATGCTGATGTGAGCTTAAATGTGATCAAAGGCGGAACGCACGGCAGTGTCGAACGTTTATTTCACGATGATGCGATTTATGACTGGATGTTAAAATTTAAGAAAAAGCATAAATCCTAAGGTTTACAAATGGGTATTATAAAACAAAAAGGCTGATGTTCATCAGCCTTTTTGTTATTTTAACCCTCATCTGCATTTTCAAGCCGTTGTTTTCGGCTGAATTGCGCCATTAATACATTCGGTTGATGGATGATATGGGTTTTAGCTAGATAATCGGGATTATCTGCATAGATAAAGAGCAGGGTGCCGTCTTTAATGGTATTGATAATTGGGCCCGCATATTCACGGGGTACGGCAGGACAGCCATAGCTCTTACCCAATCTTCCCAGGCTGGATATTGTTCCTGTGCTGCAATAGTCTGCACCATGCATGACCACGTACCGTGCTTTGGCATTGTCATTTATTCCTTCCTCAAGACCATTTAATACCAGTGAGTAGCCATTTTCCCCATTATAGGTATTTTCGGTCATAAAAAATCCCAGCGAGCTTTTTAAAGACTCCTGTTGATTTGAAAAATTTGTGGCATAGTTTTCGCCACTATTTTTACCGTGTGACACCAAGGTGTTAAAAAGCACCTTTTTGTTCTCCAGATCAAGCACAACAAGTCTTTTCTCCGTGGATGCCAAGGAAAAGTCAATGACTGTCATAATAGCTTTGTTGTGAATGGATAGCTTTTTTCTGCCTTCCATCGCTTGTCGAAACGCCTCGTATTTTAATACAGGGCTTAAATTCATTTCATCATATAAAGAATCAACTTCCGTACGTTGACGTTCTACATTTATATGATGGGCATTGGTCTGTTGAACTGTTGTTTTTAAATCTTCTTTTGACGACAGTGCTGTATTTAGTGCCATCAAAAGAAACATAAACGTATTTCCCATTCTCCTCCTTTTCTGTGTAGATGTTTACAAAAATAATTATTAAAGTTAATACATATTTGATTTACAGAATGTTAAATATTGTTAATCAATAACGATGACCAGTGAGGAGAGGTCTTTTGACCGTTTATAGACAAATTGGGCGTGAGATGACGCATTTCTGACACACATGTGTGACTTGGGTGTGGTGCCCAAACTTTCACTATATTCGATGATGCTGCCCTTGGGGTTATTGACCGGTACCCCGTGGATATAGGCTCCGGCGGTAAATCGGGTAGCGTAAGGGGCAAAGCCCGCATAGGTGCGTGTGCCGTCTTCGAAATAGAACATTTTTGATTTGTGTTCCTGTACAACAAAAAGTCCTGTCGGTGTTTCCTGTGCGTGTGGAGGTTTGTGGCGGCCGCTGGTGACCGGGTTCATGCTGCGGATAAGCCATTCTTTGCCCACTTTTTCCAGTGTGCAGATGTTTTGGTTTTTAACATCGACAACGTTAATAATGTTAAACTGCACACTATCGCTTATCAGGCGTAGATAGCGTTTGGGGACAGTGTATTCTCCTTCAAATGAAACACCGGCGATAGGTACCCGGGCGAGGGTATCTGCTCCTTTGACGCGGACTAGCCATCCGTCACGTCCATAACGAACCGGCTTATCCGTAATCGGGTCGTATAACGGGGCGGCTTGATAGCGAGCCACATTGAAGCTGTCAGCAACGCGTTTGTATGCATCTCGTTTGAAATCTTTAATCGTAGGAGCTTCTCCTTTTTCATTCTGATAATTCTGAAGAACGGCATAGCGCGAAGGAGTCTGCTGGAAATTTTCAACGAAAGCCAGCTTTTCCTTTATTTTATCCCACTGAAAACCGCGTGTAGTATCTTTATAAGGGTAGGTATCTTCCAACGTGTACTTTTTGTAGAGCAGATCTTTTTTGATAACAATATCTTCTGCAGTGACCATCTTCGGCTTCTCCTCCTGTTTTTTGTCGGGGACAGCTTCCTGATGCTTAATTGGCTGTTCTTTTTGTACTGTGCTTTTCTTTTCCTGTTGGCATGCCAATGCCAGAAATAATAGGCTAAATACGATACACGTTAATCCTTTATTCATATATGGGCTATATAAATTATTGTTTTATTCTTTAAATATAAGAATAAAACACATTTTTTAAATGATTGACAAAAAGTTAGTTTTGTAATTTCAAGTAAAAGGTATGCATAAGATTGTAATTTGTTCAGCAATGATGATCGGTCCGGATGGCGATCTGCTGATGGTGAGAAAAAAAGGATCTTACTATTTTCAATTACCCGGTGGGAAGATTGCTGTCGGTGAAGATGATGTGACAGCATTGGTCCGGGAACTCCGGGAGGAACTGCAATTTGACGCAAGCGGTACGCCCTTACAGTTTATTGGGCAACATTGTACACAGGCCGTGAATGAGATAGACACCCTTGTGGAGGGGCGTATCTATCTGATAAAACTCGACGCTCAATTTACTTTTCTGCCGCAGGCGGAATTGGAAGAAGTGCAATGGATCAGAAAAGATAACTGGCAAAATTATCAGCTGGCACATCTGGCGGCAGAGTTTGTCGTGCCCAAGTGGCTATCCGGGGATTTTTAAAGTAGCGTAGCTTGATGTGAACAAATTAAGGCTTTGTTTGTTAGTGCTTTATCAATTAATAATTAATAGACGAAGGTTATGGAAAATCAGCTTTTAAAATCGGCAAAAGACTTTTTTGATCAACAGTTGCTTGCCAGGGTCGGACAAAGTTTAAACCAGGATAATGAACAGGTAAAGCAGAGCTTAAATGCTGTCGTCCCGGCTTTGTTTCTGGGGTTGAGTCAACAGTCAGAAAATAGTGGCGGGATCGGAGCGATTTTGGAACAGGCAAAACAGCATTTTTCAAGTTTTGATCCCGGTCAGATACTGGGTGGGCACACGGATGCTGGGGACCTCGAAGGGCAGCCGGAGGAAAGAAATGCTGGGTATGGCAATATACTGACGTCAATATTCGGTGACGGCTTGGACACCGTATTAACTACTGTTGCTGCGTATCTGGGTTTTAATGCTGATTCGGTGAAGAAATTGATGGGTTTTTCTTTGCCGGCGATCTTTTCCAGTTTAACTAATAAAGGACAAAATTGGGATGTGGAAGGGGTGAGCCAGAAACTAAAAGCGAATAAAACTGCATTTGCGGCAGCTATCCCTGCGGGATTAAGTTTAGGTGCTTTTGGGAAATTATTTGATGGCGGACATTTTTCCGCGCCCGAGGAAGCTTTGCTTGAAACGCCGCTTATTAATCCGGCGAATGAACTGGAAGCACATAAAGAGCCGTTGGCATTACCGCGGGCGGAAGCTGCCAGGCCCGCGGCTGCTTCGACGGGTTCTTCGGGTGGCGGCTGGTGGAAAATCTTAATTGCGTTGATTGTTATTGCGCTGCTTTGGTTTTGGTTTGGCAAGGGCTGTAGCAGTGGTAAAAAAGAAGGTGCTACGGACACGAGTGTCAATCGGGGACAGGTTGATTCCGGAAATGCAATGGTTAGCGGAGCTGCCGGCCAGATTGGTCGTGAGCATTTAGATGTGATGTTGCCCAATGGAGGAAAACTTGCCGCATTTAAGAGCGGAATAGAGGAGCAATTGGTTCAGTTCTTAAAATCCGATTATAAATCCTTGGGTGAAGATTCCCTGAAAAATACCTGGTTTGATTTTGATAATCTTAATTTTGAAACCCGCACGGCAAAGGTTTTGCCCGAAAGTCAGGTGCAGCTCAGTAACCTGGCGGAAATACTAAAAGCTTTTCCTGCAGCCAACGTGAAAATTGGTGGTTATACCGATAAAACCGGAAATGAAGATTTCAACAAAAAATTATCATTGGATCGGGCAAATGCCGTGAAAGATTATTTGGATAAGGCGGGACTCTCTAAACAGATCGTCGGAGCGGAGGGCTATGGATCACAATTTGCGAAATACGCAGCCGATGCTCCGGAAACTGACCGGATTTTAGATCGGCATGTCTCTGTCAGTGTCCGGTGATGCGGCTTGAACATGGAACTGAGGTTAGCGAGATAAGTTTGGCGTAAAAAATGTAAGATAGAAAAGCGGATCCTAATGAATCCGCTTTTTCTGTTAATAGTTGGAATTTTATGGTATTATATCAATTTCGAGATAATTTAAACTCATTTTATGGGTATTATAGCGGAGAATAAAGTGTTGCATCGCTGATCTAGAAGCTATATACACAGGCTAATAAAAACTGGCCGGCTGATTTTGTCGGAGATAGGTCATTCTTAACGAACTTTTCAGTATTGCTTTTATCAATTCTTATTTCGGGAATGAATTTGAAACCATGGTAATTGTATTCAGCGGTCAATGTGGTGGCTAACATATTGGAACTTGGAATACCATTGGCTTCTTCTTTGTGCGTTTGGAAGAACTCTTCCCGTAATCCAATTCCGAAATGTTCTGACAGGTGAACTCTTGGGTAAAGTGCTACCCCTGTGTATCCGCCTTCTGCTCTTCTCTTATAATGTGTGGCGTTTACGCCAAGGTAGAATTTAGGCGTGAAGTCGTAATTTCCCACAAAGTCCACAAGCGTGCCCGAGCTGTAGTTCTCTTTGCCCCCAACAGAAGATCCGCTTAGGAAATTTAAGTAGAAGCTGCCTTTCTCGTTAGGTCTATACGCTAGTTGTGAGCCGATATGTGAGACCCCGTTCAGATCTTGATAAACGTTCCAGTCATTAAATATACCGACCATTAACGCAAATTTGTCAGAAAAACTATAAGTCGCTTTCAAACCTGCATCCTGAAAAGGGCCGGCTCCGAATAAATAAGAAGTGGAGTAATGAAAATTGTAAGTGGGAGAGATGACTTCAAACCCCACGAATGTACCCATGAATCCGGCAGTCAGATTCAGTTTGTCGGTAAGATCATAGCCCACATATAAATTCTGAATGTGAAAGCTGTTCTTATCATCACCTGGCTGGCCGTCTCCATTAATAATAGAACGATATTGTCCACGTGGACCGAAGGAGAGTTCTCCTACAAAAGAAGCCTTTTTAAAATGTTTCTTTACTGCGAGGTCAACCATTCCGATCGAGACTGAATTATTGTCCTCCGTAAAATAGGTGTTGATATTAGGCTTGTTTTGGAAATCATATTTCCAGTAAGTATCCACAGATCCGGATATTTCAATAGGTTTTTCTTTGTTTTCTTCTTGTGATTTTGATTTTTGTATGAAAATTATTGAAAAAATGATGATTGTTAATATTTTTTTCATGTTGATAAGGTTTTAAGTTTGATCTGTTTGAATTTTTGTTGATTTTTCTTTGTTTTTTTATAGGTTTTTGTGGTTTTGTTTTTGTTTTCTGTGAAATTATGTAAAAAATATCATAAAAAATAATATTTGATAGTAATTTTTCAATAAAAAGAGTTTATATTTGTCAAAACAATAAGTAAGAAAGGGTTTTTGTTTTGTTTTTGTATTTTATTTAAAATTTATTGACGTATTAATAAACACTAATCAGTTTAAAAAAATGAAAAAAATTATTCCACTCTTTGTTCTGGTACTTTTGGGCGTATTAGGACTTGTATTTCCTTCGATAGATTTATCTGCATTGGATAAAGTAGAGTTTGACACGGGGGATACAGCCTGGTTATTGACTTCTTCAGCATTGGTGTTGATTATGACACCCGGCTTGGCATTTTTTTACGGGGGAATGGTCAGTAAAAAGAATGTGATCTCAACGATGATGCAGAGTTTTATCTGTATGTGTCTGATGACGATCCTATGGGTTATTGTTGGATTCAGTTTAGCCTTTGGTGATGATATCGGCGGAATTATAGGTGACCCACGCACCTTCTTTATGATGAAAGGTACCTTAGGGAATGTCGCTTGGGGTGCATTACCGACCATACCTTTGGTCTTATTCGCCATGTTTCAGCTGAAGTTCGCGATCATTACGCCAGCACTCATTACCGGTGCATTTGCTGAGCGTATCCGATTTAACTCTTATATGTTGTTTATTATCTTGTTCGGTGTCTTTATTTATATGCCATTGGCGCATGCTACTTGGCATCCGGAAGGAATTTTAGCAAAATTCGGTGTGCTTGATTTTGCCGGCGGTACTGTTGTGCATATGTCAGCAGGCTGGGCGGCATTGGCTGCTGCAATTTATCTAAAAGGCCGTAAATCACAGACACATAATCCAGCGCGTATAAGTTATGTCATCTTAGGAACTGCTTTGTTGTGGTTCGGTTGGTTCGGATTTAATGCAGGTTCGGCCGGCGGTGCAAACTCGCTAGCAGCTTATGCCTTTGCAACCACAACGACCGCTTCGGCTATGGCGGCAATGGCGTGGATATTTGTGGATATTATCCGCGGTAAAAAACCATCTGCAATGGGGGCATGTATCGGCGCAGTTGTAGGACTTGTAGCAATTACGCCAGCAGCAGGATTTGTGAGCATTCCTCACGCCATGGTCATTGGATTAGTCGCTGCATTGATTAGTAATCTAGTTGTCTATTTAAGAAGCAAAACCAGCATCGACGATACGTTGGATGTATTTCCTTGTCATGGTGTAGGTGGTATGGTAGGGATGGTGCTGACTGGAGTATTTGCACACCATAATGTAAATCCATTGGTTGTTGACAATGGCTTGTTTTTTGGTGAAACGAAATTATTCTTTGTGCATACGGTAGCCTTGTTTGCGGTATCATTCTTTGCTTTCGTAGGCTCCTTAGTATTATTAAAAGTAACGGATCTGATTTCTCCTTTACGTGTAGAGGAAACAGACGAGGAACTTGGTTTGGACGTTTCTCAGCACGCTGAAGCACTTTAATTACTAAGGTCAAAATCGTTTAATTGTCCCAAACAATGCTTTTCACACGGCATTGTTTGGGATTTTTTTTGCACCTTTGCCCAACAGGGCGAATATCTGCACTATTTAGTTTTTGTTATGAAAGATACAACAAAAGAAACCTTGCGTTCGGATTTTGAGAAAATGATGCGTCATGCATTACAAAAAAATGGTGATTTTGGTTTCCATATATTTGGTGACTACGCTGCATCTGTACTCAATTTCTATGTTGGAAGCTCCATCTTAGGGTTAGCTGAAAAGCGTGAAGCTGCACTATTTCTTGCGAGTCTGTATAATGCAGGCATCAAAAATGTGATCAATCAGCAGGACCTTCAGGAGATCGCAGATGTTTTAGCCCAGGATCCAACGCTCAATTATCAGGTACTCGCGCCAATTTTTGATTAATGCTTTGTCCAGACCAGATTGCCGGTTTCGTAGCCACATTGTAAAGCATAAGTAAGAAATTCATTCCTGATCTTGTCCGGAATTTCGGTATTTCTGCCCAGAATCCACATGTAATCGAGGTTGTCTCCAAAGACAAGGGCATAGCTGTAATCGGGCGTTATTTTTACAATATGATAACCACTGTAGAATGGGCCAAAGAATGATACTTTCAATGCGCCTTCGTGGGGACCATTGATAAATTTAGCTTTTCCGATGGACTGCTTCCAGCGTTCTTTTTCTTCCGAGTAACCTTGATTATTGACCCGGATTGTTCCATCCTTATTCTTGGTGTACTCTGCCGAAACCTGACTGAGCCCTTTTTCCCAGCGAAAGTCCAGCCGGGCAATTTCAAACCATTTTCCGAGGTATTTATCTAAATCAAAAGGATCTACTACATCTGGACGCGAGATGACGGGCTTTAAGGCATTGTATGCCACCGTTCCCAAAGCCACAGCGGTCAGCAGTAAGAGCGATTTTTTCTTGTCTATATTCATCTTTTGGAGTTGTTTGTTGATAAAACAACAATTTTAATACCAATATGGTTTAGGCATACCGCGCTATTTTCTTAATTTTGTTGACTTAAAAATTGTATTTGTGTATTCTAGAGAAGAGGTAAAGCAATTAAAACAGCTATTCTGGACCAAATTTGGACAATTCATGTCCCTACATTCAGCTGCGGACGGCGAAAAGGTCAATTGGATTAACTATAAAACCGGTGTCAAGCATTTGTATTTTAAGATGGATGCTGATAATAATACGGCGAAAATAGCAATTATCTGGTCTCATTCGGATGCCGGGATCCGTACATTAATGGCAGAGCAATTCATGCAGTATAAAGGGTTGCTTCATGCTACGCTTGGAGAGGATTGGGAATGGGATTTGGATAGTTATGATGCGTACGGTAAGCCCTACTGTCAGATCTATAAAACGTTGGTGGGCCATAGCATTTTTAAGGAAGCGGAATGGGGAGAACTGATCGCTTTCTTTAAACCACGGATGATTGCGCTGGATGAGTTCTGGTCTTCGGCAAAATATGCGTTCGATATCTTTAAATAATTACAATAAAATAAATATAGCAATGAAAAAAGTGATTAAGGGTCTGTTGGCTGTAGCTTTATGCTTTCAACTTTCATCGGTATATGCCTGGGGGACCATTGGGCATCGCGTTGTCGCAGAAATTGCGGAGCGTCATTTGAACAGAAAAGCAAAGAAGAATATCGGAAAAATCATTGGACAGCAAAAGCTGGCATATTGGGCAAATTGGGGAGATTTTATCAAGTCGGATCCCAATCCTGAATTTAAGAAATTGGGAAATTCACATTTTATAAATCTAAATTCAAATCTGCCATGGGCAGAGTTTCAACAGGGACTCGAACGTTCGGCTGACGAGAATTTATACAAAACGGCCATCCGTATCGAGCAATCTTTTGCAGATAAAAACATGTCGCTGGATCAGCAGAAACAGAATCTCTATTTCTTGATCCATATCCTGGGGGATGCCCATCAGCCCATGCATGTCAGTCGTGCCGAAGACCAAGGGGGAAATAAGATTGAGGTAAGCTGGTTTGGAAAAAAATCCAATATTCACCGTGTCTGGGATAGTGATTTGGTAGACAATGAAAAATATAGCTATACCGAATATGCAACTGTATTGGATGTTAATGGAAAAAAGGAAAATGAACAATTGGCCGCCGGAGAGTTGTCTAATTGGCTATACGAATCCAATCAGCTTGCTGAGAAAATTTATGCCGACGTAGCGAATAATGCGAATTTGTCGTATTCGTATGTTTATCAAAATAAAGATACGATGGAACAATGTTTATTAAAAGGCGGATTACGCTTAGCTAAGGTGCTGAACCGTATTTTTGGATAGTCTAAAATAAGTAAATATGCAGCCTAAGTCGTGCCATGGTTCATGGTACGACTTTTTTGTGACAGGATTTCCGTTTATTTTTAAACAAAGCACCACGCTTATTTGTTATTTGCTCATTGTAAATCTTTCTTCATGACCATTCCACAGCTCTTTAAAAAAATTATTCCCTTTGCCCGTCCTTACCGTAAATTGATTGTTTATACCCTGCTTTTGACCGTTGTCGGATCATTGGCTGCGCAGATCAATGCTTTTATTTTGCGGTATACGGTAGATACCATCAACGCTTTGATGGTGGCCAAAGAGCCGCTTTCTAAGGGAATGTATATTGTCGGGGTCATCAGTGCGGTGCTGTTGCTGAAGGAAATTGTTTACGCATTGGTACAGTTTGGACAAAAATTTTATGGCGAGAAACTTCGGATTTATATCGCGCGTGATTTCTCACAGGCTATTGTTAGCCGGATTTTGACCTATAAACTTGCTTTTTACACCTCCACGGATAATGAAAGCGGAAAGCTGGCGACACGTATCGACGCAGGCATCAGCTCACTTACACGTTTGGTACAGAATTTCTTTATCGATATTCTGCCCTTGTTTGCCAATGCCATCATTGCACTGACCTGCATGTTCTATGCTAACGTATACGTGGGACTGGTGGGGCTGGCGGTAATCCCATTGTATCTTTATATCAGTCAGACGCAGGCTTCTAAATTAACAGGTTTTAGGCGACAGATGCGCAAATACCGCGAATCGAAAAATAACCGGATCATCGGTCTGATTGACTCCATTCTCGTTATTAAATCTTTTGTGCGCGAACCCGAAGAAGCGAAACGGCATGAAAAGATCCAATACGAAATGACCGAAAATCAGATGGAAACTCGCAAGACAAGCTTCTTTTACGATAGCATTAAAAATTTTGTGGAACAGATCGCGGTTGTAATTATTATCGTCCTGACTGCTTATCTAGTGTTATCCGGTCAGATTACGATTGGAGCGATTATGTTTCATATTATGCTATTTAATAATGTTTCGGCACCGATTCGCCAATTGCACCGCATTTACGATGAGGTCAATGATGCCTTAATCTATTCGGAATCTTTTTTTGAGATACTTGAATCTGATGATCAGATTGAATCGAAAGGAACTTATCGACCGGTGCAAATTCGAGGACACCTGGAATTGCGGAATGTCTTCTTTGCGTATCCTAACGGGACACAGGCTTTAAGGGATGTCAGTTTTGCCATTAAACCCAATGAAATTACTGCCCTGGTCGGATTAAGCGGTGCCGGTAAAAGTACGATTATCAATTTGTTGGATAAATTTTATGAGCCGACACGGGGCCAGATTCTACTGGATGGTGTTGATCTTGCGGATTATGATACCGCATTCCTCAGGCAGCATATCGGCATGGTGCTGCAGCGCAATCATATATTTAAAGGAACAATATTTGAAAATATTGAATATGGCAAGATCGGAAGTTCGCCTGAGGAGATCGTGGAAGCCGCAAAGAAAGCTTATATCCATCAGCAGATCCTGGAATTGCCAAAAGGATATGAGACGGATGCACAATCGCTTTCCGGTGGACAGCAACAGCGTATTGCCATCGCACGGCTGTTTCTGAAAAATCCGCCCATTATTTTTCTGGATGAGCCTACTGCAAATCTGGATGCGATTGCTACGGAGCAGATTAAAAATAGCCTGGATGCGATTAAGAAAGATCGTACGGTAATTATCGTGTCGCACAGCATTTCCCAGATAATAGACTCCAATGCGATCATTGTCATGGAGAAAGGTCGCGTTGTCGAGCAGGGGCAACATGAAGACCTCTACCTGGCGAAAGGTACCTACCATGAGATTTTTTCGGCCATGGCCAATAGCCTTAATTTAAGCAAGATCAGTAAGACCTTACAGGCAAATGAAAATTAATAGTGCTGTTCTCGCATTTTAATTTGAGCGACTATGCAAGATCATTCCAATGACGACCAGGCCAATCCCTATGCAGGAATAGCTATTTGGAAGCGCGGCATGTAATAAAATGATTTCACCCAATAGCGTAAAGATGACTTCCATGGCTTGCGTCGCTTCTACGGCGGCGAGTGCTTTGGGGTCGCTGCGCACGATATCCGTTGCGCTAAAGAATAGGAGCGTGGCAATTACACCCGAAAAGAGGGCAACCATTAGGGTTTGTAGCAGCTGACTTTCCGTTGGAAGGCCATTGTTCATATAACCAAAGATGCTGAGCAGGATCCAAAAAGGCATACTACATAGGGTCATGCCCAACGTTCGTTGGAAAGCATCCAATTTATTTCCCGCGATTTGCATCATTTTACGGTTGCCCAGGGGATAGGCAATTGCTCCGATCAATACCGGGATCGTGCCCAATAACATGGATTTAAAGGAAGTGGCCCGTGCTTCGGAGATTTGCATCAGTACAATTCCCAAAAAAATAATGATCGAAAAAAGAAGTGAAGCTTTGGATATTCCTTTTCGATGCCCTTTTTTCTCCAGTAAAGGGCCTATAAACATCCCGGCGATAATGGTGAATTCAAAGGTGCTGGCAACCAGCCAGGAGGGACCGAAGCTCGCACCAAATGTCAGCGTGGCATAAAATACACCAAAACCTATGGTGCTCCACAGCAGCCATTGCAGCAGATTGGATTTGATCGCATGGAAGAGCGGGCCTAAGTTGCCCCGTACAGCTACGATAAGCAACAGGACAGGAAGCATCCAAAGGAAGCGTAAGGCTGCTGTCCATTGCCAGCTTCCTCCCGAAACAGCCATGATACGGTTGAGGACAAAAGTACTTGCGAAAAATAATGCGGCTAATATTCCTAAAAAAAGTGCCGTACTTTTATTGTTTTTTATTGTAAATTGGGAGGACATAAATAAAATGAATGCGATGTCTATTTCGTATGGTGAAAGTACGCAAATGGCCGTTTAATCGGAAATGAAACAAAAAGTAATTGATTTTTATGGCAATTTTCTCATTTAAAATTCCTTATTTTGCCTAATCAATAAAACAAGTAGTAAGAAAATTAATCAAGATGATTATACAACCAAGAACTAGAGGTTTTATTTGTTTAACCTCGCATCCACAAGGGGCTGCGCAAAACATTAAAAATCAAATTGAATACGTGAAATCAAAGGGTGAGATCGCGAATGGTCCAAAGAAAGTCCTCGTCATAGGTGCTTCAACAGGATTTGGTATTGCGTCCCGGATTTCTGCAGCATTTGGTTCTGGAGCTGCTACAATCGGTGTATTTTTTGAAAAACCTGCGGCAGAAGGTAAACCGGGAACCGCTGGTTGGTACAATTCTGCAGCTTTTGAAAAAGAAGCCCATGAAGCTGGACTATACGCCAAAAGTATCAATGGTGACGCATTTTCAGATGACATAAAAAAACAGACCATTGAATTGATCAAAAAGGATCTGGGACAGGTCGATTTAGTGGTTTACAGTTTAGCGTCTCCACGTCGTACGCATCCGAAAACAGGTGTCGCACATGCTTCAGTTTTAAAACCTATTCAGGAACCTTTTACCAATAAAACGGTAGACTTTCACACAGGCGTTGTGTCGGATATCACGATCCAACCTATAGAAAATAATGAGGATATCGCGAATACGGTTGCTGTAATGGGTGGGGAAGACTGGAAATTTTGGATCGAAGATCTGAAAGCTGCCGGCGTTTTGGCTGATGGCGCAAAAACAGTTGCTTATTCTTATATCGGACCTGAACTGACTTATCCGATCTACCGTAACGGAACAATTGGCCGTGCGAAAGACGATTTGGAAGGTACTGTGCCTGCTATCAATGCGATCTTAAGTGATCTGCACGGTGTGGCTTACGTTTCGGTTAACAAAGCATTGGTGACACAGTCCAGTTCTGCGATCCCGGTAGTGCCTTTGTACATTTCCCTATTGTATAAGGTGATGAAAGAAAAGGGAATCCACGAAGGTACGATCGAACAGATGCAACGTTTGTTTGCCGAGCGCCTT
Organism: Sphingobacterium sp. DR205; assembly: GCF_011064245.1. Lineage (NCBI taxonomy): Bacteria > Pseudomonadati > Bacteroidota > Sphingobacteriia > Sphingobacteriales > Sphingobacteriaceae > Sphingobacterium > Sphingobacterium sp. DR205. Next base: position 2,959,644 of record NZ_CP049333.1, read on the forward strand.
TATACTGCTGATGGCAATGTATTGCTTGATGATAAAGGCCGAATTCGTGTTGACGACCTGGAGATGCGTGCAGATGTTCAGGCGGAAGTTGCTGCATTGTGGGAAAAAGCAACTACAGAAAATTTGGAAGAAATCTCCGATATCGAAGGTTACCGTAATGAATTTTTCAATTTATTTGGTTTTAACTTCGATGGTATAGATTACAACGCAGATACCAATGAGGTGGTTGCTGTGCCAAGTATCGAAAGCTAATTGAAGATATATGGTAATAAAAAAGGCTAACCAATTTGGTTAGCCTTTTTTGTTGGTGCCGATCATCAGGCAAGCTTTGTCCTTCGATTGTATAATAAATTTCCGACGACTGCAAAACCGATGGATACCATGATGGCACTGAAAGGGTAGATGCCCGTCATGCCGACATTGTTGGCAACGAAACCGATCAGAGGGCCTGTAATGCCTAGGGAAATATCGATAAATAGTCCGTAGGCAGCTAATGCTGAACCCTGTTGATTCTGGTGCACCCTTTTGATTGCCTCCACACCAAGAGCCGGGAAAACAAGCGAAAATCCCAGTCCCGTCAGTGCGGCCCCAACAAGGGTCCAAAGGGGGTGGAAGGCCAGGGCGATGACCAGGAGGCCCAATGTTTCGACAAAAAGACTAATTAAGGCTACTTTTAGACCGCCATATTGATCGATTACTTTGTTGAATACAAGTCTTGTCAGAATAAAGAAAACACCAAAGACCGTCAAACAAGCCGCACCATTCTGCCAATTGAAGTGCTCATAATATAGCGTCATAAAGGTGGAAATACTCCCAAAACCAAGGCCACCCAAGGCCAGGCAAATTCCGAATGGAGCCACAGTAAGAAGCACTCGCCTGAAACTGACAGCAGCTGTTTTTTTGCTGATTACCTGATAAGGCGTTTTTGATCTGCTGTAGAGATAACCCAGGATCCCTATTAAACAGGTGAGTATCCCCAGCGATTCATAATTTATATGGTCAACCATAAGTACACCCAACGGTGCTCCGAGGGCAAGTGCGCCATAGCTCGCAATCCCATTAAATGAAATAGCCTTGGCTGCGTGTTCATCCCCGAGTTCCAATAAAGCCCAGTTGATCGGACTGGCTCCGACCAGCCCCTCGCCAATACCGGTGAACAGCCGGGTGACCAGCAATAAACTTAAACTAATCAACGGTTGTGACCGGAATAAAAAGACCAGCAAAAGTAAAATTCCCGAAAGCGCAAAAAAGAGCATACTGCGGAGGACGGAGACTTTTGGGCCTTTGGTGTCCACGATTTTGCCGGCATAACCCCGAAGTAAAAAGGTGGCAATATATTGTACACTGATGACCAGTCCGGCGACAATTGTATTAAACCCTAGAATTTGATGGATAAAAATGGGTAAGGTCGCAAGTGATAAGCCAATCGTGAAATAACCAAGGAAAGTTAAAGATACATAGCCTAAAATCTTTTTATTGACCTCGGGAAGAGAAATTGTCATTTTAAAAAATTTTAGGCAAAAATACCTGTTTATCCTTGCTTTTGAAAATAAAGTTAGTACACCACTGTCTCTTTAATCTCACAATTTTTATCGAGCCATTCCTGATCGAATTGTTTCGGTGAGACCTTTTTACCCTGATAGATATAATAGATTTTTTCAGATTCTCCTTTTACCGGCGGCCCCGGGATTTTGTTGACAATTTTCTCTTCAGGACATTCCCGGATAAGTGCCTGCTGGCTGCGCTGAGGGGTTTTGCAAGAAGTAAATGCTGCTGTTAGGATGAGGAGATACGCTAATTTATTCATGAGTTTAGTTTTATTATATTGAATAACGAGACTTTATTCGGATGTGCGACATGATTTTGCGGAATAAAACACAACTTTTTATTCTGTTGTTTGTTCAATAAAAGGGGGGAGTCAGATGATGGATGATGAGACTTTATCGCGAAGTTTTGAAGATCAGAATAGTATTCATTAATAATCATATAACAACAAAAGAGCAATCATGAGAAGAAAAGCAACAGCCCTATGGAACGGGAACCTAAAAGAAGGTAAAGGGAATTTAACAACAGACAGTACCGTATTAGATCATACCCAATATTCATTTTCAACACGATTTGAGGATGGTGTGGGTACCAATCCGGAAGAGTTGTTGGCCGCTGCGCATGCCGGATGTTTTACCATGCAGCTGAGCGCATTTTTAACCGAAGCCGGGTTTTCTCCCGATGAACTCAAAACCGTATCGACCATTGTTTTTGAAAATGGCGCAATTGTCCGTTCTGAATTGGAATTGACGGCGAAAGTGCCATCCATTGATGAATCGGAATTTCAGGCACTCGCTCAAAAAGCAAAAGAGAATTGTCCCGTAAGCAAAGCATTTAGCTTCGAAAAAACGTTACAGGCTACTTTGGTATAAAGAAGCCGGAATAAAAATGGTTTAACGACCATAGCAATGCAGTGATGTTTTAGGAAATCCTAAAAATCACTGCATTTTTTCATTAAAAAAATAAAAAGCCGTTACTTTGGTCTCTGATCAGTCTATTGTATACCGGTAAACTTCGCGGGTATGTATAAATCCAACTGATTGCGGTGAGGGAAAGTTAAACGAAATTATTTTGGTACAAAAAAAGAAAAGTAAGCTAAATGCTACGGCATTATTTGAAAAGAATAGGGCCGAAGGTCTCGTATTTCTAGCGGAGAATGCGACGAAAGACGGTGTGATCGTCTGTCAGTCAGGTTTACAGTATAAAATATTGACAGAAGGTGCGGGCAAGATTCCGACGAAGGCTTCCAAGGTCATCTGTCATTACAAGGGTGAACTGTTGGACGGAACGGTATTTGATAGCTCCTATAAACGTAAACGTCCGGAAACATTTTATATCAATGAACTTATCCGTGGCTGGCAAGAGGCGATGTGCATGATGCCCGTGGGATCGATATGGCAAGTGTATCTTCCACCACATTTGGCTTACGGCAAGGAAGAGCTCCTGCCACGAAAAGGCGGAGAGTGTACCTTGGTTTTTCAGATTGAGCTGATTGCGATTCTGTGAGGATTTATTGAAAAGATTACTATGAGTTAAATGCGTAGCTTCGCACCGAATTTTGAGCCTACCCGAAATTTGTAATAGGAACTGCCTCATACAAAAAAAAATGAAGATAAAAGGGGTAAAATTGTGCCAAAATGCAAAAAGCACAAAATTCGGTTTGGCACTATTTTACCCCTAAAATTTATTGATTTGTGATAAAATATTTGCTAAAATCGCTGTTTTAGATGTCTTCAAGGCGGATTTTAATCACGCTTATTTTCTAGGTTAATCTTAAGGGAAAAGTAAATTCCCTTAAGGAGTTTTTGAACTCCCCTAAGGGGGCGGAGCGTTCCCCACTGGGAAAAGTAAATTCCCTTAAGGAGTTTTTGGATTCCCCTAAGGGGACGGAGCGTTCCCCACTGGGAAAAGTAAATTCCCTTAAGAAGTTTTTGGATTCCCCTAAGGGGACGGAGCATTCCCCACTGGGAAAAGTAAATTCCCCTTGGTGTATTTAGGTTTCCCTTAAGGGGACGGAGCGTCCTCCACTGGGAAAAGTAAATTCCCTTAAGGAGTTTTTGGATTCCCCTAAGGGGATGGAGCGTCCTCCACTGGGAAAAGTAAATTCCCCTTGGTGTATTTAGGTTTCCCCTAAGGGGATGGAGCGTCCCCCACTGGAAAAAGTAAATTCTCCTTGGTGTATTTGGAATTCCCTCAGGGAAATGTTGCGGCTCCTTCGGGGAAAAGCAATAAAAAATCCCCGGAAAAACCGAGGATTTCATTTATCTATTTTAGAAAAATTTACTCCAGTTATTATTGCAATTCTTTGATTTTCGCATTGATCTCAGCTGTCTTAGCTTCGTCCTGCATGAAAACATAATAGTTTTTAAGATTTGTTAAAGCGTCTGCATTTTTCGGCTGTAGGGCAACCGCTTTCTCCAAATAAGGCAATACCGATTTCAACTCTGCCTTGATCTTATCCACTTCGGTGTTATATTGCGCCTGTGTCAATTTTCTGTTGTTGTTTACGACATTAAGCTTTTCACGTGTTTTGTTCATCAACGTGATCGCTAAATTTGTATTGGCTTCAAAGAAGTTCGGATCGATTTCCAATGCTTTCTTATAAGCCGCAATTGCCGCTTCGTCATTTTTTGCGGATGACTGTGCAATTCCTAAATAATAGTTCAAACTTTTGTTTGAAGGATCTTTCGCCAATTGGGCAGTGATGGCATCAATAGTCTCTTTTTCGTGACCTGTAATCAGATTCAATTCGATATTTTGCGTCATTGCCGCATTGTCATCCGGATAAGCCTCAGCAGCTTTCTTCGCGTATTCCAAAGCAGAAGTCGTGTCTTTTACATTTAAATACAATTTAGGTAGATCAACCATAATTGTTTTATGTGAAGAAAAGTCTTTTCTAGGGATCAGTTCTTTGTAACGCTCGATTGCATTTTTATAATCCTTGTTGGACAATGCTGCTACACCGCTATAGTAAGTCACCAATGTGTCTCCGGGAAGGTAAGTCAATGCTTTGGTGAATGAATTATAAGAATCGGCATATTTCTGTGCCTGATACTCTTCAGCACCGATATTGAAGTTATATTGTCCAAGAATTTGCTCAGCCACAGTGATGTTCGCTTTGTTGGCACCATCAGTATCCAATTGTTTTGCTTTGGCAATACCATCTTCTGCTAATTTTGCCAGTTCAGAGGATTTATCTATAGTTGATAGGTTTGCGTTAACGAGAGCATAAACTGTCCAAGCCTCTGCATTATCTTTTGTTTTTTCGTTGATAACAGCAGCGTCGATGGCTTCTTTTGCTGATTTAAGATTAGGCAGGCCTAATTGAGCAGTACCGGCTTCTTTTAATTCCTGAAATTTTGCAAGACCAGTTTTTGCCTTTTTTACGTTACCCGTTTGGGCGAAAGAAACTGATGTAGATACAGTACCTATTGCCGCTAATAATAATAGAGATTTTAAATTCATATCTATTTAACTGTTAATTGATTCAATAATAAGTTTACCCTGTCTAATTGTGAGGCATCATCAATAAGTGTATAATATTTTGCCAGTGCCTTCAAGGCATTTACATCATAGGGTTTGATCTCGTTTGCTTTTAATAGATATTCGACCGTTAAATCCTGAATATCTTGATTCGTCGGATCTTTTAATAGCGTTTCAAGATTAATTAAGCCTAGTGCCAAATTAGATTCATAGTTGTTTGGATCTAACCGCAATACATTATTGTAATACTCTTTTGCTTTTTTTAGATCATTTGCATTTTCGTAAGAATAGCCGGCAATGTAATTTAATTCAACATTTTCAGGCTCCAGACGAATGGCATCAGCAATCACATTCAATATGGCATCATACGAACTGTTGGCTGAATACACATCGATCAATCTAAAAAGTATCTGCTTATTCTCAGGGAATACAGCATGTCCTTTTTCTAAAACGTTTAAGACATCCTGTTTAGTACCTCCCAGGCCATAAATTTGTGCTAATTCCAGAAAGTAGCCCGGCTTAGGGTTTTCTCCTTTAATGAGTTCATCATAATATTTGATGGAATTCATATAATCTTTGTTTTTTCCGGCGAGTACCGCAAGATTATATTTGAGGTCGCTATTCTTAAAACCGAGCGAGTCTATGCGAAGGTAAGCCTGGTATGCTTTATCAAACTTTCCGTCCTTTAAAGCAGCACCGCCTTGATAGGAGATGGCACCAGCAAGATTTTGACGAATATAATCCATCTCAGCCGGAAAATTTCGACGTGCTTTTTTCGCATCCAGCAATTTTAATGATTTGATGGATATGTCGATAGGGTCTAATTTATACTGCTGTTTTCGAGTTGAATCCGCAACTGCCAGTGAGCTATATACCAAAGCCCTCAGCAGGTTGTTGTTGACAGATGCCGAATCTTTTTTGGATTGGAATGCAGCATCTGCAAACTTTCTGGCGTTTTCAAGATTTTTAAAATCGCCAGTTTTGGTATATAAAGCAAAACTGTTGCTGCCCTCTTTCAAATTTGATTGGGCAGCAACAGTTAAACTACTTGCAGATATGAACAATGATATCAGTAAGTTTTTCATTCAGTTTATTCTTCGTTTGAATCTATATTTTCTCCAGAAGTTAATCCTTCATTATCCGCTTCTGTTGAATTTTCATCGCCAGACTCTTCATCCGATTCTTCTTCGCGATCTACTTTTGTGATCGAAGCGATCTCGTCGTTGTCTTTCAGGTTAATGAGTCTTACACCTTGTGTTGCACGGCCCATGACACGTAATTCTTCTACAGCTATCCGGATAACAATACCTGATTTATTGATGATCATAAGGTCTTCTGCGTCTGTAACGCCTTTTATGGCAACCAATTCACCTGTTTTATCAGTTACATTGATTGTTTTGACACCCTTACCACCACGATTTGTAACCCGGTAATCTTCGATATCCGTACGTTTTCCGTAGCCTTTCTCCGAAACCACCAACACCGTTGTTTCTGAATCATTGACACTAATCATGCCAATCACCTCATCACTTTCGGAAGAAAGGGTAATACCACGAACGCCTGTTGCTGTACGGCCCATTGGGCGGACGGTAGACTCATTAAAGCGAATAGCTCTTCCTGAGCGCAGTGCCATCACAATTTCGCTGCTTCCTGTAGTCAAACAAGCTTCGATCAATTGATCACCTTCGTTGATGTTGATCGCATTGATACCATTTGCTCTCGGGCGGGAATAGGCTTCCAAAGACGTTTTCTTGATGGTACCTTTTTTAGTACACATGATAATGAAGTTGTTTTCCAGGTATTCCTGGTCTTTCAGGTTCTTCACTAAGATAAAGGCCTTAATTTTCTCTTCCTTCGGTACATTGATGATGTTTTGAAGTGCACGGCCACGCGAAGTACGGCTTCCTTCAGGGATCTCAAATGCACGCAACCAGAAACAGCGACCTGCCTCGGTAAATAGGAGCATGTAGTTGTGCGCTGAGGCTGTAATGATGTGTTCGGTGAAATCCTCTTCACGCGTGTTTGTTCCGATTGATCCACGGCCACCACGACCTTGACGTTTATATTCGGATAACGGCGTACGTTTTACATAGCTGTTATGGGAGATTGTGATCACGATTTCTTCGTCATCAATAAAGTCTTCCATACGCATGTCTTCGGCAGAATGAACAATCTGCGACCTACGTTCGTCACCATATTTTTCTTTGATCTCAATTAACTCATCTTTGATGATCTTCATGCGGAGCTCTTCGTCTGCCAATATAGATTTCAAATAGTCAATTGTTTTCATCAATTCAGCATATTCTTCTTTGATCTTATCACGTTCCAGTCCTGTCAGACGACGCAAGGTCATATCTAGAATAGCACGGGCCTGGAGATCGGATAGACCGAATTGCTCCATCAATCCAACACGTGCATCCTCAGGTGTATCGGAGTTACGGATTAATTTGATGACTTCATCCAAATGATCCAGGGCGATCAAGTATCCTTCCAAGATATGCGCACGTTTTTCAGCTTCCGCCAATTCGTAACGTGTACGTCTGACGATAACATCGTGTCTATGCTCAACAAACTCACGAATCATATCTTTTAGATTCATCAGTACAGGTCTTCCTTTAACTAAGGCGATATTATTGACTGAAAAAGAAGTTTGTAGCGCTGTATATTTGAATAGGTTGTTTAAAACAACATTGGCGTTGGCATCACGTTTAATGTCATAAACGACACGCATACCAGTACGGTCAGACTCATCGCGGATCGCCGAAATACCTTCCAATTTCTTTTCATTGACCAAATCGGCAGTACGTTCGATCATATTGGCCTTATTCACCTGGTAAGGGATTTCGGTCACAATAATCTGTTCTTTTCCGGATTTGGTCGTTTCGATTTCGGCTTTAGCACGCATGACAATACGGCCACGGCCTGTATTACAAGCATCCTGAACACCGGCATACCCGTAGATCAATGCTCCCGTAGGGAAGTCAGGGCCTTTGATATGTTGCATCAATTCAGGTACTTCAATATCACGGTTATCGATGAAGGCTATAGTACCATCAATGACCTCCGAGAGGTTGTGCGGGGCCATATTGGTTGCCATACCTACGGCGATACCTGAAGCTCCATTGACCAGGAGGTTAGGGATACGTGTTGGCAATACGGTAGGCTCCTGCAAGGAGTCGTCAAAGTTATTTTGGAAATCAACGGTGTCTTTGTTGATATCGGATAGCATTTCTTCGGCGATCTTCTTTAACCTCGCCTCTGTATAACGCATTGCCGCAGGAGGGTCACCGTCAATGGAACCGTAGTTACCTTGACCATCCACCAGCGGGTAGCGCAAACTCCAATCTTGAGCCATACGAACCATGGTGTCGTAAACGGAGGAATCACCATGTGGGTGATATTTACCTAATACGTCACCAACGATACGGGCAGACTTTTTATAAGGTTTACCACTGGTAACCCCTAAGTCCAACATACCATAAAGAACACGTCTGTGTACAGGCTTCATGCCGTCACGTGCATCAGGAAGAGCCCGGGATACAATGACAGACATGGAGTAGTCAATGTAAGCAGACTTCATCTGATCCTCGATATTGATTGGGATAATCCGGTCGTTTGCCGGAACAAGATTGTTGTCGTTTTCTGTTTCTTCAGCCATATGAATTTGGTTTCAATAAAACTAGTAAGCAAGCCTTTTTAATTGGCTTGCTACGCATGCGAAGTTACAAAAATTTAACCTCAAAAGCGAATGAATTGAGCCCTAATATACACAAAAAAGACAATCTTTTATGGATTGTCTTGGTACTTATGCCGTATCGTTTTTATTTCATTTTTTTAAAGCGTAGGCGGATCGAATTACCGATGACAATGAGATCGGAGAAGGCCATGCTTAAAGCCGCCAGCATAGGACCTAAGAATCCTGCTGCTGCCAATGGGATTGCGATAATATTATAGGCAAATGCCCAAAAAAGATTCTGCTTGATGGTCAGTAAGGTGTGATGACCTATCTGCAGTAGCTTTTCGATAGATTTCAGATCGCTGTTCAGCAGTATGACTTTTGCGGACTGAATGGCAATATGTGTTGCGTCGCCGAGTGAAATACCGACATCCGCTGCCGTAAGGGCAGGGGCATCGTTAATGCCGTCGCCTACCATTGCCGTAGCGGCCGTTTTTTTGAGATCCGAAAGGATCGCCAATTTTTCGCTGGGTGATTTTTCCCAGTAAACATCCGCTATACCAAGTTTTTGTGCCACCCGTTCACATTTACTTTGCCTATCACCGCTCAATAGGATAGGACGGATTCCTTTATCTTTTAGGTACTGTACAAGTTCTTTTGCATAGGGCTTGATCTGATCTTCCAGCACGATACCTGCAATGACAACCTCATTGATGGTCAGCGTCAGGTCGTACCTGTTGGAATAATCTTTCCTGCCAATTTTAGCATTACAGATGGAATAGCTGTTTCCATTGGTGTCCGTGGCAAATATTCCCTGTCCTTTTATTTCGTTGACTTCTTTGAATATAATGCGGTATGACTTGATCTCCTTGAGATGCTTGCGGATAGATTGGGCAATTGGGTGGCTGGAATAACTTTCCAGCTGTGCAATGATTGACTCCACCTGCGATTGCGCTATACCAAAGGTCTGAATGGCTTTGATATTAAAATCGCCTGTTGTCAGCGTTCCCGTTTTATCAAAAACGATCTGTTTGATTTCTGACAGCTCTTCGATTGTGCTGCCGCCCTTGATGAGGATGCCCTGTTTGGCTGCCCGGCCCAGACCGACCATCACTGCTGTAGGTGTGGCCAGGCCCATCGCACAGGGACAGGAGACCACAAGTGTCGCAATGGCATTCATCAATGCCTGCTGTAGCGGCAATTGGGCAATAAAGTAGGCGATAAAAAAAGTGAAAAATGCGATCATGACAACAATAGGTACAAAATAGGCCGCCACTTTATCACCAAATTTTTGAATGGGCGGCTTTTTGCTCTGTGCGTCTTTAATCAACTGAATGATCTGATATAAAACGCTTTTAGACCCTACTTTAGTGGCCGAAATGCGGATATTGCCGGCGCTCAGCAATGTGCCGCCGATCACGGCATCATATTTTGTTTTTTCGATCGGGAGACTCTCGCCCGTCAGCATGGATTCGTCGATCCAGGCATGGCCATCCAGAATATCACCATCCACCGGAATCAGGCTTCCCGTATTCACTTTCAGAATATCCCCGGATTTGATCTCTTTAGCCCTAATTTCAATTTCGTTATCGCCTTCAATTTTAATCGCTTTAATGTCTTGGTATTTGACCAGATCTTTGATGGCGGATGTGGTTTTGGTAACAGCGCGTTTTTCAAGCACATTACCCATAAAGACTAAGGTAATAATTGTTGCACAGGTTTCGTAAAACTGATAATCGTGCCCCATATGGTAATAAGTGCCAATAGCACTGTAGACAAATGCCGCAGTGGATCCGACAAAGATAAGCACATCCATGTTGGGCATTTTATTCCATAGCGAACGCAGGGCACTATTACCAAAGTAGAAACAACCGACAAGATAAACCGGTGTACAGAAAGCCAGCTGTATATAGGGATCGTGGAGCAAGGGGAGAGTCACAAACATATGACTCCATAGCGGAATGGTAAAAAGTAGGCAGATCAAAAATTTGAGTTCAACGGACTTCCAAAAGCTTACTTTGCTGTCTTTATCCTTAATGACTTTATAGCCCAATGACTCGATACCTTTGACAAGCTGCGGAACCTGATCTTGGGGGATAGCGGAGAACTTTACTTCATCTGAAGCGAAATCAACGTAGATCTCCTTAGCACCCTTGTCTTCTAGGTATTTATGGATTGAAATAGCACAATTTGTGCAGTGCATTCCGGTTACGTTGAGTTCAGTTTGCACGTTGGATTCCTTCATTTAATAGCATGTAATGTCTTTAGGCAAAGATAGGTATTTCCTGATAATGCTCTTTACGTAAAGTAAAATTGTTTAGTTCCACGACTGCTTTAGCGCTACTGTACAGGAAAAAAAATCTTCGGCACCGTGGAGAAAAACGATAAATTTGTTTTTATTTGCAAATCATCAACGTTTAAAAATGACAAAATCTATTTCCTTTATCATACGGATTATTCTACTCGTTGCATTGACGGCTTCATTTGTACAATTCGAGTCTTTTTATAAGCAGCGGGAGGTCATACTGAACATGGCCTACGGACTGAATACGTTTCTGACGGCCAGTGTACTAATTTCGATCGGTCATTTTATCCTCGTCAAGCTTTACAACAGCCGCAATGAACATCAGGTTGTCCGTGGTAACTTTGTACTGGGAATTACACGTGTGGCAACTGTGGGAAATGTGTTTTTTATCATTGTTAGTTTGATGATTGCAGTCGGTATCAACCCGAAAGATTTTATAACCAGCATGACGATTGTGGCGATGGCCATCGCCGTTATCTTCAGGGAATATATCACCAATATGATATCGGGCCTGATCATTATGTTTTCGGATCAGTTTTCCGTCGGTGATCGCATTAAAATAGGGGAATATCAAGGTAAAATCGTCGACATTACGCTGGCCAATCTCGTCGTCCGGGACGAGGATGATGATGCGGTCATGATCCCGAACAACTTGGTGTTTACGGCAACCCTGGTCAATAAAACATCGCAGAAATCCAATAAAATTGTCGTAAAATTTGAATTGCCGATGGATCGTGCCGTTCCTGTAGAAGTGCTGGAAGAGTACTTTAACCCCTTATTTCAGCATAATTCCAATCTGGATCATGGCCAGGGATTTACGGTGAAAATAGCTGACTTAGCCAAAGACTATGTAAAATATAAAGTTGAGGTCAGCACGATATCCTCAAGTAACCGGATTCACCAGCAAGTGCAGAGCAAGATTCTGAATGAGGTTCTTCAATTTAAGGGAACGGTCAGTTAGATCTTTCTGACTTTCACATTTTTGACAAAATGATGGCTGCCTTTTTCCAGGATAAGATCGGCGCGATAGCGGGTCGGTAAGATGTTCTTGATCAGGTTTGGCTTATTAATCTCATTCCAGATATTGACGGCCATCGCATGACTTTCTTCGGGTGACATATCTGCATATTTATGGAAAAACGAAGCCGGATTCTGAAAAGCGGTCGCCCGTAGGGATTCAAACCTGTTGGTATACCACTCGATGAGGTTTTTCTCACTGGCATGTACGTAGATCGAATAGTCGAAAAAATCGGAAACGAAGACACTATGTCCTTTGCGGGGGCGTTGTGAATTGACCTGTAACACATTGATTCCTTCGACGATTAAGATGTCCGGTTGTTCAATGATCTGGTGCTGATCATCGGGTAATACATCGTAAACCAGATGGCTGTATACCGGAACCATAATTTTAGGTGCTCCGGATTTAACCGCAGAAAGAAAATGGATCAGCCGTTTGGCATCATAACTTTCCGGAAATCCTTTGCGGTTCAGAATTCCTTTTTCGATCAGTTGTTGATTGGGATGGAGAAAACCATCCGTGGTCACCAGATCCACCTTTGGTTTTGAAGGCAGCATACTCAGCACCCGTTGCAACACCCTGGCCGTTGTACTTTTTCCGACAGCGACAGAGCCCGCAATACCGATGATATAAGGTAATTTACTTTCTTCTTTCCCAAAAAAACGATTTGTCCGCTGATGCAGGCTTTGGAAACGGTCAATGTGAATTTCCAGCAAATGGCTCAGCGGAAAATAGACTTCTTCGATCTCCTGGTTTGTCAATGGCTCATTGAGCGCATGCAGGTTGTCAAGATCTTCGGAACTGAAGTTGTGCAATACCTTTCCATTTAGATTTTTCCAGTCTTCCCGTTTAATTGATCTAAAAGGAGAGTCTATTGCTATTTGTGGATCCAATTGCATCGAATTGCTATTTTTATTGAACGTTTATATGTTATTGATGTCCTGCTTATTTTTCGCTGTTACAGCGCACTTTTCAACTATTCAGCGGCATATAAGAACCTTCATTATCTTTTACTGCAATTGGCAGGTATTGTTGTGCGAAGATTTTTTGTGCGGACAAATATAATTAGTGTCGCCCGTTATCCCAAGAAACAATTACAAATGATTTGAAGTTATTACAATAGGATTAGTTAAGATTTTATGTACAGGACATTTTTCGGCAATCTTAAACAGTCTCTTCTTTTGTTCGTCATCCAGATTACCCTTAAAGCTAATATGACATTGTATATAGGTGGTCTGTTGCTGTTCACTGGTCTGCACTTCATGCGAAAGGCGGATAATAACTTCTTCCAGAGGCCAGCTTTTTCGGTCGGCATACATTTTTACGGTGATTGCTTTGCAGGTGCCTAACGAAGAGAGCAGCAGCGGTGTGGGATTTATTCCCTGATCCTGTCCACCCAAGTCCTCGGGCTCATCGGCAATAATCTGGTGTTTACCATATTGTACGGTCGTGGTATAAGGTGTTTCACCTATGGTGACAATAACTTCATTTTCCATCATCTTAAATAAAATGGTTTGTTAGTCGACAAGATCTTCCAATAATCCTTCAATAATTAAGCTTCCGGTGGCAGGATTGGTGGCCAAGGGAACATTGTAAAGGTCGCACACACGCATCAACATTTGAATATCAGGTTCGTGGGCGTGCTTACCAAGTGGATCACGAAAGAAGATAATGCCATCTACTTTACCTTCAGCGGCTAGTGCGGCGATCTGTGCATCGCCCCCCATCGGGCCGCTTAATTTTAACTCCACTGGAAGTCCTGTCTGCCGCACATAGGAACCGGTCGTTCCCGTTGCGATAATATGAGCATGCTCCAGTAAATCCTGGTGGTCTTTGACAAAAGCAACCATTTCTGGTTTCTTGCCATCGTGGGCGATCAGTGCGATTGTTTTTTTCATCCCTATCTAATTATTTGTTCATTTGTATTTGCGTCCGATGGCTAAAAAGCCATCTTCAACAGATTTATGTGTCTATCGGCAAGTATCTTTTTACGACAGGGCACAGTCAGATTTGTTTTTTATAATATGTCTACCTGTATCTTCTAAACTTAAGCAATGCTTGTAAAATGCTATTTAAAGAAAATATAGGATATAATAATAGCGGCAATCACGCCCGCCAATTCAGCCAATAGGGCACAAGGCAAGGCATGTCTGGTCCGTTTTATCCCCACGGCGCCAAAGTAGACCGCCAGTACGTAAAAAGTTGTTTCAGTGGAACCCTGAATAACACAGGCGACACGTGCCGCAAAGTCCATAGGCCCTTTGGCATTCATTAAGTCAACCATCAGTCCACGCGCACCTGACCCACTGAGCGGTTTCATAAATGCGACTGGCAGAGCATCAACAAAGGAAGTATCTAAACCACATAAGGCAATACCTTTGGATATTCCCGCAACCATATAATCCATTGTTCCTGAGGCTCTAAAAACAGCGATGCCGACCAGCATGGCCACCAGATAAGGAATAATTTTGACAGAAACTTCAAATCCTTCTTTAGCACCTTCAATAAAAGAATCGTAGACATTGACTTTGCGAAAAAGCGCCAAACCTATGAAAGAAGTGAAGAGGCTAAACAGGATCACATTACCAAATACTTTGCTGAAGATCTCTATTTCGGCTTGTTGTAGTCCCGAGAAATAATATAATAATCCACCGATAAATAAACCCATGGCGCCTAAATAGCTTAAAACGACTCGGTTGAATAGGTTTATTTTTTGATAAAGGGCAACAAGGATCAAAGCTACTAAAGTCGAAAAGAAGGTTGCGATCAAAATCGGAAGAAAGACGTCGGAGGGATCCGGTGCACCCGCTTCCTTGCGGTAAGCCATAATGGAAATCGGTAATAAGGTAAGACTGGATGCGTTGAGCACAATGAACATAATCTGTGCATTCGTTGCCGTTTCCTTATTGGGATTCAGTTCCTGGAGTTCCTTCATCGCCTTAAGGCCCAAAGGTGTTGCTGCATTATCCAGACCCAGCGCATTGGCAGAAAAATTCATTAAAATAGATCCGAGAGCAGGATGGTTCTTAG
The DNA here is from genome assembly GCF_011064245.1 of Sphingobacterium sp. DR205. NCBI lineage: Bacteria > Pseudomonadati > Bacteroidota > Sphingobacteriia > Sphingobacteriales > Sphingobacteriaceae > Sphingobacterium > Sphingobacterium sp. DR205. The sequence continues at coordinate 2,974,701 of NZ_CP049333.1, forward strand.
GGATTTCGGGAAATAATTTATGGAAAAAAGGCCCTACGATTTTTGCGAAGATATTGATCATGCCGCCTTTCTCACCGATTTTCATGATTCCCAGGGCGAAAGTCATCATCCCGACCAGCCCCAAGGAGATTTCAGCTCCGGTTTTAGCGCTGTCAAAGATGGAATTGACAATTTGTTGGAAGATTTCGGTATCTCCGAAAAAGATAAGTTTTACCAGGGCTACGGCAAATGTGATTAAAAAAAATGCAACCCATACGTAGTTTAATGCCATAATAGATTTAAATATGCGTAAAAGTAACCTTTTAGAATTTATCCATCAACTGGCTCCAAGGATTTTTCTTCTTATTCTGATTCTTTTCTTTGATGAGGTGTTCGATGATATAATCCAGTGTATCCTCATGTTCACTGATCAGCTTATCCGATAAGGAGATGAGTTTTTGGATATTGTTTGGTGAGGCTGCATCAAGGGAAGCATTGATACTGGATAGATTTGCCGGCTCCAGACGAACGTAATTCTGCTGTTTCCCATTGCTTCTGAATAATTGCTTGATAAAAAATTCGGTACTTTCGGAAGAGGCACTCGTCATGATGTCCACAAGTGCGGGGCCGATCTGAATGGCAAGCTTTTTCTTGAAGTGTTCGTAATTGTAGGCTGTCTTCGATACCCCGGTGCCCAAGGAAACCATAAACATATCGTTGATCTGTGTACTGTTAAAGGCTTTTAACACCTCAAGCAAGCCGCAGATGGAGGGATTCTGCGCAAACACTCCACCATCTATGAGCGGATATCTGGTATTGGATATGGAATAGATTTCGGCAACGGGAAAGAACGTCGGGGCTGCCGAAGTCGCTTTGCAGACATCTTTGAGGTAAAAGTCCCGCGCTTCGCCATGGGTGATTGCCTTCTGTTGCCTAAAAAAATGATTTTTACGGAGCTCGATGTTATAGGCTGTGATAATGCAGGGCTTGATCAGGTGGCTTAACCGCGCATTTTGGAAATATTTGTCCAGCACATTAGACAAGGCGGCCGAAGAGTACAATTCACTCACCAGGCCGAATTCACCCAGAAAACGACGCCATTTGGAGGTGTGGAAGATTTCTGTCCCGTGGTTGACGAATAGATTTAAAGCATCGCGGGCTGAAAACTTGGGATGCGTAGGATCCCGTTCGTCCGGAAACAATAAGATACTTGTAAGAATTCCGCCACTGCTGGTGCCGGCAATAAAGTCAAAATAAGAGGCGATCCGCGCATTGGGATCCATTGTTTTTTTTTGTAATTTTTCCTCCAAAGCCACGAGTATCATAGCTGGGATAATCCCTCGAATACCACCTCCATCAAGGGCGAGTATGCTCTTCATACGCTAACGCTATTTTAATTCAAGATACGTAAATATAGAAAATGTTTACAATTTAGATTGCCCTTTTGAGGCGAAGGTTTTTGTAATAAAAATATAGCCGATCACAATCAGGCGCATGTTTGCGTTGGATGGTAAATGAGAGGGGCCACTGTTTCTTAATCGGGAATTTTAGGTTTTATTGACCGGGATATTTAGGCACTATCCTGTGGGGATATGGGAGGATACCCTAAATAACAGCGGCGGATGTTAGTCCGCCGCTGTTAGTGTCATTGTATTAGTTAAACCAAGCCAGTACTTCGTCTTTACTCGGCATAGTTATGTCTAGTTTTAATTTTTTACGCATGCCGCCAAGATCATTAAAAACCTTATTTGGGTTGGCTTCTTTTAAGGCTTCGATGGTTGTAAAGCCCATTTTTTGTAATGCCGGTACCCAAGCGGCAGGAATACCTTGCTCTTCATAGTCCTTTACGTCCGCAACTTTTGTTACCTTTTCAGGGCGCATCTGCGGGAAGAACAATACTTCCTGAATAGAAGCATTATTGGTCAGAAACATAATCAGGCGATCCATACCTATTCCTAAACCGGAAGTAGGTGGCATACCATACTCTAAAGAACGCAAGAAATCCTGGTCAATAAACATGGCCTCATCATCCCCTTTCTCTGAAAGTTTCAATTGATCTTCAAAACGTTCGCGTTGATCAATTGGGTCATTCAATTCGGAGTAAGCATTGGCAATCTCTTTTCCACAGACCATTAACTCGAAACGTTCTGTTAAATCCGGATTATCGCGATGTTTTTTGGTCAATGGTGACATCTCTTTCGGATAATCGGTGATAAATGTTGGCTGGATGTAGTTGCCTTCACATTTCGCACCAAAGATCTCGTCGATCAATTTGCCTTTACCCATTGTTTCGTTAACGTCGATACCCATACCTTTTGCGGCTAAACGGATTTCTTCTTCGGTTTTGCCGGTGATATCAAATCCTGTGAATTCTTTGATGGAATCGGTCATCGAGATACGCTTATATGGCGCCCTGAAATCAATTTTATGTTCGCCAAAAGTTGCTTGTGTGGTACCGTTTACTGCAAGTGCACAATGCTCCAAAAGGCGTTCTGTGAAATCCATCATCCAGTTGTAGTCTTTGTAAGCTACATAGATTTCCATGGCCGTAAATTCGGGATTATGCGTGCGGTCCATTCCTTCGTTACGGAAGTTTTTGGAAAATTCGTACACCCCGTCAAAACCACCTACGATCAGTCTTTTTAAATAAAGTTCGTTCGCAATACGAAGGTATAATGGAATATCCAATGCATTGTGGTGGGTGATAAACGGACGTGCTGCGGCACCTCCGGGAATAGACTGTAAAACGGGTGTTTCTACTTCCATATAACCGGCGTCGTTAAAAAATTGACGCATGGCATTAAAAAGTTTGGTGCGTTTGACAAATATATCCTTATTGGCAGGGTTTACAATTAAGTCAACATAGCGCATTCTGTAACGTTGCTCCGGATCCGTAAAGGCATCGAATGTTTTGCCTTCAGCGGATTTAACCACTGGAAGGGGACGTAAGGATTTGGATAATACCGTAAGTTCCTCTACGTGTACTGCAATCGCTTCAGTCTGTGTCGTGAAAACATATCCTTTGACACCTACAATATCGCCGATATCCAATAGTTTTTTGAAAACAACATTGTAGAGATCTTTATTTTCATCAGGGCATACATCATCACGCTTAATATAAGCTTGAATACGGCCGGTAGAATCTTGGATTTCAAAGAATGAAGCACTTCCCATCACACGACGGCTCATAATGCGGCCGGCAATGGTAATGTTCTTATAATTCAATTTATCTCTATCGTAGTTTTCTAAAATATCGGCAGCATGTGCATTGACGACAAATTCATTCGCTGGAAAAGGCTCGATTCCCATATCCAACAACGATTGCATCGCCTGTCTTCTAAGTTGTTCCTGTTCGGATAATACAGTACTCATTCGGTCTGAATAATATTTAAAATGTGAAAATCATGCAAAAATAGCCATTTTTTTCAATTCTTTTTATTGATTTTTTTTGAAAAGCGCTGTAGCGAAATACAAATGGCGACCGTTAAAAGAAGAAAAATAGTTAAATAGTGATATTAAGCGGGGACATTCGACTATTTGATTTTAAGTTTTATAATTTTATTTTCGTTATTTGAAGCTTAATATTTAAATAGTTTAAGTGGGAATTATTCAGTCATATTTTTATAACAAGAAGCTATCATCTTTACATGATGCCTTGGAACGTTGCTTGCGAAATCGCGAGGACGGCAAGGCTTTTGTCTATAAAAAATATTATGGCTACCTAATGGCAATCATCATCCGCTATGTCAAACAGGATGTCGATGCCGAGGAACTTGTGAATGAGAGCTTTGTCCGGATTTTTCGAAAATTGGAGTCCTTCAATAGGGATATTGATGCGGAGAACCTCGAAAAATCGTTTCGGGCATGGATCGGTCGAATTGCTGCAAATATCTCAATTGACTTTCTGCGGAGCAAAAAACAGTTGTATTCCGTTGAAGATATGGCCGAAGGGGATATGCATACGCCATCGGTGCAATTGGATAGCCGCTTGGAGGTAAATGAGATTTTGAGCTTGTTGGATCAGCTCCCCGAAATTCAGAAAACTATTTTTAATCTCTATGAAATAGAAGGGTATTCGCATGATGAAATTGCCCAAATGCTAAATATACCGGATAGTACGTCACGTACGTACTTGACAAGGGCAAAGCAAAAACTCAGAAAATTATACTTGGACTATACAGGTGTAGTGCAAGAAATAAGATAAATAGTGTTGTTACCATGGAAGGCAATAAGAAAAAAGAATTGATAGAAGAGATCATTGGGCAATTAAAAGACCATGAACTACCTTATCGGGAAGGTTCCTGGGAAAAATTTGCATCAACGCATGAGGTAGCAACACCACCTTCTTCCGCATGGAAATATTGGAGTGCGGCTGCCGCGGTACTTTTATGTTTTGGTGCGGGCTATTGGGGGGTGAAAAATAATTCTGCAGTCATTCCATCTTCGCCGGTTGTAACCCAGCAACAGAAAGATAGTGAGGTGCTCGCGGACAACAAAGATTTAAAGGAGTCTATTCAACGTTCGTTGTCCGATGTGACCGGGGCACAGGGATTGAGTGAACAGGAACTGATGCGTGATCGACCGTTTACCTATTCGAAAGTGGAAAGTCCTTCTGCTGATGATAGTCAAAAACAACGGTTTGTCTTATTTGATGGAAAAGCAGTAAGCGGGAATAATATTCGTGTATCAAATAATCTTGCCGCTTTAGGTGCGGGGCAGAACATGCAATTGCGCAACAGTACCCTTTCCGCAAGGATCAATCTGGATGACCCTACAGTTGCTGCTTCGTCGGCTATCCCGGGGGCAACAAAGGTTGGTGCGCCATCCAATTCAACTGTGGCATCAACAAATTCAAATACCGTTTCATCCTACACACAGACACAGCTCGAAGCTGCACGCCTTTCTGCGCTATATGCTGGGCAGCAGGGAAGTGGGAAGAGTACTGTCGCTCTGAGAAACGGGAATGATCTTGACAGCAAATGGGAACTGGGGGCATTTGTATCACCGGCTTCTACTTCGGAGAGCATCACCCTCGGGGGCGGAGTTGCCCTGGCTTATAATGTTTCGAGTAAGATCAGTATCCGATCCGGTGCTTCTATCCAGCATTATGGAGCGATGTCAGGAAATACGCCCATCACACCGGCGATGGCTTCCAATTCGTTTGTTGCCGATGCCCCAAGTTATCTTTCACAGCCCAGCAGTTTGAATAATCCTTTGGTGATGCGCACAGCGGATGCTAAAGATGCTAAAAGTAACGAACGCGTTTCCGGTAAAATCTTAACCGTGGATATTCCTGTTGATGTCCGTTATGCGATCAGTAAAAATTTCTATACCTCAGTAGGGGTTTCCTATGTCGGTGTACTGGATCAGGAACGGGCTACGATTTATGAAACCAACAATAAAGAGTATAAACAAACATCCGCAGATAAGAACGTAGATGATAAAGGTGTGAATGGGTTTGTGAACTTCTCGGTCGGACGAAAACAGAAAGTCGGCAAACTTTCCATCTCTGTGGAACCTTATTACAAACTACCCGTTGGAGGTTTGCGGTCGTCTGATCTGAATTACAGCAATGGCGGTGTGAAAATTATCACCAGCTTCTAATACAAGTTGTCGAAAACGTAAAAAGCGGATCCTCCCCGAGTTGAGCAGTCCGCAAAAAAACTGAGGAGTCAGTCATAAAGGAAAAGCCCTTGAATTTCAATTCAAGGGCTTTTTTATGTTGAATCATTGAGCCTGTTTATAGTTCATCTATGCGGACCCAGCCCATTCCTGCGGCTTTAGCACCTTCAACGCCGGGAACCCCGTCTTCATAGACCAAGCATTTTTCTGGAGCGATGTTCAACTGCGAAGCTGCAAGCAGAAACGGTTGTGGGGATGGTTTACCTTCTGGAGTGTCTCCCGCACAGACTAACGTTTCAAGATCATCCCATACTCCGATAGTATTTAGGGTCATGGACAAAGTTGTCCTTGTTCCGCCGGAGACGGCAGCAATATGTTTTTTACCTTTTTGGTACTTCAAATGCTCAACAACATAATCGACCGGTTTTGTTTTAAAAACATATTCATCTCTAAATATCGTGGACTTAAGTGTGGAGAATTCCTCGTGGTCAAAGTCGACAGCATAGCGTTTGCTGATTTCCGCAGCAACGGCTACCGTAGGCCAGCCGGCAGTTTCGTCAATGAGATTGACATCAAGCTCAACGCCATATTGTTTGGCGGCAGCTTTATAAGCTTGTTTATGGGCATCCATGTTGTCCGCCAATGTGCCATCGACATCAAATAGTAAGGCATCATAGGATTCGGCAAGAAGATTTAGTTGTTCAAATTTGCGTTGTGATTCAGGTGACATATGTTTTTAATCGTGTGCGGTAAAATTAAAAATTATAATTGGAAGCGCAAAAAACAAGCGGCCTTTCTTTCGTCGGAAAGAAAGGCCGCTTAAGCGTACTGTTAGAATTAGTACCGTATGCCGCAAACCGTTGTTTGCTTAGTGTGCACTTAAGTTCTTTGCTTTTTCTTCATCGAAATTGGCTTCTAATTCAGCTAATTTTTTCTTACCGTAGGCCATTCGTGTAATCACAACGAACAGGACGGGAACGATAAAGATTGCCAAAAGTGTCGCTGCGGTCATACCACCGAATACCGTCCAGCCGATTGTTTGGCGGGAGATGGCACCGGCACCGTGTGACAACATCAATGGAATAATACCCAGGATGAAGGCGAAAGAAGTCATGATGATCGGACGTAAACGCAATTTTACAGCATCCAATGTTGCCTCATAGAGATTCATTCCGATGTCAACCCGTTCTTTGGCAAATTCCACGATCAGGATCGCATTCTTGGCCGCCAGACCGATAATGGTTACCAAACCGATCTGTGCATAGATATTATTATCTAAAGATGGTATCAACGTTAGGGTCAAAATCGCTCCAAATACCCCTAAAGGAACCGATAGAAGGATAGAGAATGGTACTGACCAACTTTCGTACAGGGCCGCCAACAGCAAGAATACAAACAGGATACATAAGGCAAAGATCTGAATGGTTTTTGATCCCGACTGCATTTCCTGTAGTGAAAGTCCGGAGAATTGATAATCAAACCCTTCCGGTAAAGTCTGTGCTGCAACTTCCTGTAAGGCTTTCAATGCATCCCCAGACGAGTAACCCGGAGCCGAGCTACCATTGATCTCGATACTTCTAAAGATATTGTAGTGGTTGATGATCGACGGCATCGTTATCAGCTCATATTTAACGAGCGTACCCATTGGTACCGGGTTGCCCATCGTATTGTTGACATAAAGTTTGTTGATGTCTTCGATATTCATACGATAAGGGATATCGGCTTGTGTAACGACACGATAGCTACGGCCATACTTGGTGAAGTCATTAACATAGCTACTACCCAAATAGGACGATATCGTCGAATAAATACTTGATATCGGAACTCCCATACGTTTAGCCTGTTCACGATTGACTTCCAATTTGTAGTTTGGAGAATTGGTATTAAACATCGTATAAGCCATTCCAATTTCTGGACGTTGGTTGGCAGCCATGAGGAATTTACCCACTGTAGCTTCGAAATCCTTGATATTTACCGTTTGTAAATCTTGTACCTGCAAGGAGAAACCTCCGGATGTACCTAAGCCCGGAATAGCTGGTGGTGTTACCGCTAATACCCTTGCTTTGGTATAACCCATGTATTTACCCATGATCATACCGGCAATATCGCTGGCCGTACGTGTCCGTGTTTCCCAAGGTTTGAGCGACACGAAAACTGTCGCACCATTGGATTTGAAGGCACGGTTCAGGATATTGATACCAGAGATCGCGGTCACATATTTGATTTCAGGAAAAGTCTTATGTAGATCGGCCTCAATCTCTTTAAGCACCTCATTTGTACGTGCGGAAGAAGAACCCTCTGGTAGCGTAATACCTGCAAAAAAGGCACCACCATCCTCGGAAGGAATAAATCCTGTTGGCTTGGTCGTAAACATCCAGCCTGTACCGATGAAAATACATAAAAGGATGATCAATACAAGTGGCGCTTTTTTTATCGATTGTTGTACACCTTTTGAATATCTGATCGTTACTTTTTCAAACCATACGTTGAATTTGTAGAAGAACTTGTTCAAACCTTTAGCACCCTCATGTACGGCTGTTGGTTTCAAAAGAATCGAACATAATGCTGGTGTCAACGAAAGGGCAATGAATGCGGATAACATAACCGATACCGCAATGGTGATCGCAAATTGTTGATACAATTTACCGACCATCCCCGGGATAAAACCTACAGGAACGAATACTGCCGCCAAGATTAAGGCAATTGCGATAACCGGTGCTGTAATATCACCCATGGCACGGCGTGTTGCTTCTTTTGCGTCCAGCTTATAATGGTCGATATAGTGCTGCACGGCTTCCACCACAACGATGGCATCATCCACCACAATACCGATGGCCAGTACAAAGGCAAGCATGGTCAAGTTGTTCACAGAGAAACCAAACATCAGGAAGAAGATGAATGTACCAATAATCGATACAGGAATCGCCAGAACAGGGATTAAAGTTGCTCTCCAGCTTTGTAGGAAGAAGAAAACCACGACGGTTACCAGGATCAATGCTTCAACCAAGGTGTGGATAACCGAGGAAATAGATGCATTTACCACAGACACGGTCTCATAACTAATGGTATAATCGACGTCAGTTGGGAAAGATTGTTTTAATTTTTCCAAAGCCGCAACAATACCTTCTGCAGATTCTACGGCATTTCCACCTGGCGTTTGGTTGATCATCATCGCAGATGAGGTCATGCCATTTACGGTAGACGATGTACCATAATTGAATTGACCTAATTCAACACGCGCAACATCCTTTAAAAGTACGATCGACCCATCTTTGTTGGTCTTAACGACGATGTTTTCAAAGTCTTCGGGATTTGAAAGGTCACTATCGGTAATGACCGGATATTCAAATACTGTCGAAGACTCTTGTGGACGTCCACCAACGCTACCGCCAGGTATACGGGAATTTTGTTCCGCAATTGCTGTCGATACATCAGCAGGAGTCATGCTTAGATTGGCTAATTTGTTTGCATCTAGCCATACACGCATTGAAAATGGTTGCCCAAAAGCGGTCACATCACCGACGCCTTTAACACGTAATAGCGCATCTTTTACGTATAAGTTGTTGTAGTTGGCCAAGAAATTTTCGGATCTTGTTCCTTTTGGTGAAGTTAAAGCAACCAACATCAAGATATCGTTGTTGGCCTTACGGGTAGTGATTCCCAAACGTCTTACCGCTTCTGGAAGGGCAGGCTCGGCAATCCCGACACGGTTTTGTACGTCTAGGGTTGCAATATCAATGTCAGTACCTACTTCAAATGTGACAGTAATTGTTGCTTGACCATTTGAAGTACTATTTGACGACATATAAATCATGCCAGGTGTACCATTGATCTGACTCTCGATCAGAGTCGTCACGGTCTGTTCAACCGTCTGTGCATCTGCTCCTGTGTAATTAGCTGTTACCGTTACCGTTGGAGGTGCAATAGAAGGATACTGGCTAATTGGCAACGTAGAAACAGCAATAATCCCGATAATTGAAATCAATATCGAAATAACGATTGCGGTAACTGGCCTCTTAATAAATACTTCTGAAATCATTCTATATTTTTTAGATTCTCTTAAAAATTAATGTTGTTATTTTCCTTGTGGAGCACCTTTTGCAGCTTGTTGGGCGGCAGTGGCAGCGTCGACAACTTTAACACCATTTTGGACGTTCATGGCACCATCAACAATGATTTTTTCACCATCTTTGACACCTTCTTTAATGACAACTTTGTCACCGGCTTTAATGCCTAATTTTACCTGACGGATTTCTGCTTTACTGCTATCATTAACGGCATATAAATTGAATACACCCAATTGCTCAAAAACCGCCTTGTAAGGCACAACGATTTCCTCGTTTGCTGAAGTCGTAGAAACATTCATCGTAATGTTCATACCAGCTCTTAATGCATTGGAATTGTTGGGGAAAGTAGCCCGGACTTTAATTGTTCCTGTTGCTGGATCAACAGCGCGGTCAATTGTTGTTATATTGCCTTTTCCTTCATAAGTGCTTCCGTCCGGCAATAGAAGTGAAAGGTCCGATGAAGAGCGGCTGCTCTGCATTTGAACAAATTTGCTGATATCTTTTTCGTTCACCTGAAATTCAATGGCAATAGGGCTTGTTGAAGATAAAGTGTTCAATAGGGTAGTTCCTGGATTGACCAAAGCACCTAAACGTACTTGCGATATACCTACAGTTCCTGCAAATGGTGCGCGTATCGTAGAGCGTGACAAGTTTGTACTCGCCGTAACCAACGCTGCGCGGGCAGATTCTACCTGCGCCTGTGACGAAGCGACAGCGGATACTGCATTGTCAAATACTTGTTTGGCGATCGCATCTTTGTCAGCCAATGTCTGGTAACGTGCCAAATCTCTTTTTTGACGGTCAAGCTCGGTCTGTGCTACTTGCAGGCTTGCTTTTGCCTGTTGTACTGCAGCATTATAACGTGTTCCGTCAATCTCATACAAGGCTTGTCCTTTAGAGACCACAGCACCGTCTGAAACATATATTTTGGTAATATAACCGCTTACTTCGGCAAATAAATCTGCTTCGTTCAACGGTTTGACTGTTGCGGGATAACTTATTGTTCCCGTAACAATCTCATGTGATGCTGCGCCAAAGGTAACAGGAACAACCTTCTCAGCCTGAGCCTGTGCTGCACCTTGCTTTTTTGCATCTTTATTTCCACAAGAGGTCCATACTAAAGCCGTCCCAAGGAAGAAAGCGAATAATAATTGTCTTTTATTCATGATTTGTATTAGTTTCCGTTTGAATTGATTAATTAGTTTGGATCGCTCCAATTGCTTTTTGAACATCCAGTTTACTTGACAATAGCGCATAAAGGGCATTCAAATAGTTTAATTGTGTTGTTTTAAGATCAGTCTCCGCAGTCATGAGGTCCAAGTAAGTTTTAATCCCCTCATCATACTGCAATTTGATGGTTTCATAAACTTCTTTGGAAAGGACAACATTTTCCTGCGCTGTTTTCCAGTCATTTAGATTAGCGTTATAAGTTGCCCTGGCCATCGAATATTCTGTGTTGACCGTATTTTCCAAATTCCTGATGTCCCAATCGATGCGTTCTTCCTGCAACTTTGATTTGTTAATTTGGTGCTTGCGTTTGAACCCTTGAAAAATAGGTAACGATAAGTTCAGACCCGCAACAGAACTCGGAATATTATCATTGTACAATTTGCCAAAGCTGTTATTTCTATAATTAAATGCATAGTTATAGAAAACACTTATGTTGGGAAGATATGTCCATTTATAATATTGAGTATTTAATTCCTGAATTTTTTTGGAAGTTTGCAATTGTTGGAATTCAATGCGATTTGTAACATTGATACCGGCAGTCGTATCCAATAAAACCTGCCCTTCCATATTCGTATTGTTGAAGGAAAGTGTCAGGTTTTGCCCTTTATCCAAGGCAAGCAGCTGTTTTAGATAGTCATATTTATACTTACGGAGCTCAACGGTACGTTTTTCATCTGCTCTGGCATTTGCGAGGGCAATCTGAGCACGTTTGTAGTCGGTCTTATCGACTACACCGACATCATAGCGCGAATGGGCATCATTGTATTGCTTTTGCAGACGCGCAATATTTTCCTGTACGATTTTAATCTGTTCTTCTGAAGTCAGAATGTCATAGTAAGCTTTGCTCACGTCAACCACTGCGTCAATTTTTTGACTCTCCGTGTTCTGTTTGTTACTCAGGCGGAGCAAATCAGCACCTTTTTTCGCCTGCATTAACGCAGGATTTAAAATCTGTTGGTCTGCCTGCAGCGTTAAAGCGCTACTATTTTTAGTCCCCATTGGAATATTAGCACCATTGAAAAACATGGTTGGTAATTTCACATTGTGATTGTAATTGCCCGTCAGACCAAGTTGCGGATACCAGCCAGAGAGCGAAATGTCTATATCTTTTTCACCTATGGACTCATCGAGTTCTGCTTGTTTGACCGAAATCTTATTCCGCAAAGCATAATCTATCAGCTGCTGAAGCGTCGCATTTGGCGGCAAGTTTTCAGATTGCTGTTGTGCAAATCCTGTATTACTCAAAAGCGATAGGGTCGCTAAGGAATAAACGATTTTATTGAACTTCATATATCTAATTAATTATTTTATTTCTATTAACAGCACCGTCCCAGATAATTTCCATCAGCTCCTTCAGATTTTGTTCAGAGAATTGAAGATCTTTGAATTTGATGTTGTGTACTGTAGACAAAGCTACCCCAATATAACTAGCCACCAACAGGTGGACATTTACTTGTTTTAGAATCTTTTTATCAATGCCTTCCTGCAAAAAATCCAGGACTTTATTCTGACCACCTACAGGTTCTTGTATTTCAGCTTTATTCTTTTCATAGTATGGAGAAGAAAAAAACTGTTCAAAAAAACTGAAGATCTGGGCATTTTCTAAATAGAACTTGACAAAATTGCGCCACACATGAAAAAAAGACGCTTTGTAGTCAAAGTCTTCTTTGATGCCATCAAAAATGTAATCATTCAGTAACGAGCGACAATGTTTGAAAAGCGCAAAGATCAGATCATCTTTAGAAGGAAAATAGTGATAGATTGTACCTATCGCTACTTCCGACTCCTGTGCAATTTTACTCATCGGCGTCCCATGGAAGCCGTTGGTATGGATAAGTTTAAGTGTGGCAGCAAAGACAGCTGCTATTTTTTCATTTGTATGCATCAATCGAACGTTCATTCGGGTGCAAAATTAACAATTAATTTGAATGCAAAATGTCAGATTATTGTTATAAATCAATAAAAGCTAAACAATTTGGATCAATACTACAATAAGGAAAAAAGATTTAAATTGTTTTGGCTTCGGGCAATTATTTTTTAGTGGCTTAATTTGAGGCATATGCTGCGGATAGGGCAATAAAAAAGGAACTTTTAAAGTTCCTTTTTTATTGGCAGTTTTTCAGCTGTTTTTCTACTTCCGCCAAGGGAAAGATATCCTTGCCTTTATTGATCTTTGTGTTGATGTAGGTCAGTACGTAGGCGATATCAACTGCCGAAAGATTTGAAGCCGGCATGGTGGAATTGAATTTCTTTCCTGCGACTTCCAATGCTCCGGTAGCCCCGTACTTGATCATGCAGGCAAGTTTTTGCCGATTGCTTTCCAGGAATTTGACATCCGTCAGGGGAGGGTACAGGTTTCCTAATCCTTCGCCCTTTTCGCCATGGCAATTCTGACAATGTGTAATATACACTTTTTGACCATTGACGCTGTACTGTGCTGTTCTGATGTCAACTTCATTCTGACAGCCGATGAGCACCAATAGGAGGGCACCAATGATAAAACAGGTCGTAAAAAGCGCGCGCATATTAGTTTTTAGCTTCGTTCAACAACTTTGGTAGGTCCTCCATCAGCTTTTTTACCTGCTCGTCATTTGTCCCGTCATAAGCACCACGGATACGTTTATCCTTGTCAATTAAGACCAGGTAGCCTTGGTGGTCGTAACCCCCGGGGGCATTTTTATCTTCTGCTGTATACACAAGGTATTGGTTGGCGATGCCATATATGTCAGCTTTTGTGCCTGAAACAAATTGCCAGTGGTCGTTGCTCACGCCCAGCTTATTTGCGTAATCTTTCAGTACATAGGGTTGATCGTATTTAAAATCTATGCTATGGGACAAAAAACGGACGGCATCGTTGTCTTTATATTGTGTGTAGATTTTCAATAGATTACGGTTCATTGTTGGGCAGATGCTCGGACAATGGGTGAAAAAGAAGTTGGCAATGTATACCTTGCCCTCAAAATTCTGGTCTGAGATCATCACACTGTCTTGATTTAAAAATTTAAATGCCGGGATGGTATGATAGACCGTATCTACGACTTGCTTTCCGTCAACGGTTTTCTCGACGGCTTCACGTTCGCCGTAAATGGGCAAGCTCGACTGACTCGTGTTTTTGCAGGAGAATAAACCAAGCAATAGGCCTGTGGCACAACAAAGTTTAATTATAGATTTCATCTGTTTTTATTCTTTTATTATCGATTCACCCGCGGGGGTATTTCCTCCAGCTACAAGCTGTTGGCGCATGGAGCGGCTGCTTTAGAAATTTTTTAATTTTTCCTGGCTTTCCTTGGAAACTTCGTCAAATATTTTTTTCATGTCTGACACCTTCTGCAGTTCAACTTCAAAATACTTAACATCGGTGCTATCTGGATTATAATCTTTCATCCAGTCCATCATATGGTCCGTCGCACTTTCCAAATTCGCTTTTAATATGCCGAGATCTTTCCTTGTAGCTGTAGTGTCCAAATCGGCCTTAGCTGCTTTAAGCGTCTTTAAGTTGTTTAAGATGGAGTCAATTTTGACTGCATCGCGGTCAAAATGGGCGATCTGAGGCATGATTTCATCATGGATTTTAATTGTTGAATCCTGTAAAGCCTTTACATTATTTGTGCCGGTGGTTCCACATGCCGCTATTGCCAAGGATGCGATAGCCATGAAAGCGATTTTGTTCATGTTTCTATTTTTTTGGTAATTGGACAAAGATATCAATTTCTTATTGCCCGAGCTTTTGATTTCTATCCGGGAATGTAAAATTCAAGTCACGAATGTAGGTTTCACAATGCACTACAGCGCATAGCTCATTATTTTTATCTTTGATTTCCAAACTCAGGTTTTTTATGATTTTACCTTTTGTACGTATAGTCTGGGTACATTCCGCAAGCAGTTCGTCCGAAAGCTGCACCGAATAGCCCACACTGGTCTTGCCCGGTTTTTTAAAATCTATTTTTGATGATTTAAGCCAGGCAATGGTTTTTTTAAAGCCAGTTTTTTGAAGGTACTGATCAATCAGGATCGGAAATATAGGATCCGCCGCAGCAAAGATGGTCCCGCCAAACAAGGTTCTATTGGTATTGATATTGAATGGGGTCTTGTAAATTTTTACCTCGGCTCCTTTGAAGCCGGGACTGATCTTTTTTACCCAGATTCCCTGGAATAAAAAAGGCGGGTAAAAGCGCAAGAGCCATGTTAATGCACGCGGACTGTATCTCATCTTGCAAAAATAAAACAATGTGGCGGATTATTTTCTGAAATCTTGGTTTTCTTCGTTCACTATGGTATTTTTACGGCATCAAAAAACCTAAAATGTCAACATTAAAAGATAAACAGGCTGAGAGCAAGAAAGTATGGTTATTGGTGACAATAGCTTCGCTGGGATATTTTGTCGATATATACGATCTCATTATTTTTTCCATTGTCCGCATTCAATCCTTTACGGATATTGGGGTTCCGGTAGCGGAGATGCGGGTAAAAGGCGAATTTGTACTTAATATGCAAATGGGCGGTCTGCTCTTGGGCGGAGTTATCTGGGGGATTATCGGGGATAAATTCGGGCGTTTAAAGGTCTTGTTCGGTTCTATTCTCCTGTATTCATTAGCGAATATTGCCAATGGTTTTGTATACGATGTCATGCAATATGGCATTATCCGGTTTATCGCGGGAATCGGATTGGCCGGTGAACTGGGGGCGGGGATTACCTTGGTTTCGGAAAGTATGCATAAGTCGAAACGCGGTTATGGAACAATGCTGGTGGCCAGTGTTGGGGTAATGGGTGCTATTCTTGCTTACTTTGTTTCCGAGGAATTCAATTGGCGCACCGCTTATTTTGTTGGCGGTGGAATGGGCCTATTATTACTGCTATTACGTGTCGGTTCCTTTGAATCGGGCTTATTTCAAGAACAGGATAAAAAGGATGTGCCGAAAGGTGATTTTAGGATGCTTTTTACAGATAAGAGCCGATTGAAACGTTATGTTAATTGTCTTTGCATCGGTCTGCCAATCTGGTTTGTGGTCGGGGTGTTGGTGACACAGGCTCCGGAAATCGGAAAGGCGTTGGGTGCATCTGAGACTTTAAGCGCAGGCAAAGGGGTGATGTTTGCTTACATCGGAATTTCCTTAGGTGATGTTTTGGCAGGAGTATTTGCACAGGTTTTAAAATCACGGAAGAAAGTTGTTTTTATCTGCCAATTGATTATTGTTGCCAGCTCATTATGGTATCTGCTAAGTACTGGAATTACCGCCGATAAGTTTTTGATTTTGGCGTTTATTATGGGGCTTGGAGTAGGGTACTGGGCAACCTTTGTGACGATCTCGGCGGAGCAATTCGGTACAAATCTGCGGGCTACGGTCGCAACGACCGCTCCTAATTTTGTCAGAGGAGCCTTGATCCCATCGACCATGTTATATGGACTTTTAGTAAATTCTTTTGGTATTGTACCTGCGGCAATTACGATGGTATTGCTGCTTTCAGGTATTGCTATATATTCCCTCTCGCAACTTGAGGAGAGCTTTGATAAAGATCTCAACTATCTCGAGGAATAACGAGCTGGATCTAAACTGGCTATTTTTTTCGGCCGGGACATTTTTTGCAACGTTTCCCTTCTTTGTATTTCTTGCAGCATTTTTTGAAACAGATGCAGGAAAAATCAGAAAAAGGATTCATTGCAGCGCTTCTAAATTGAAATGGGCTTGCTTTGCCCTCACCCTCACACGGTTCCACAAAGGATTCAATAACTTCGTTCATGGTACAAAGTTACTATTTGTTTAAAATAGTTCTAAATAAAAAATAATGTTTTTACATTTTTTTGATTAGATTCTCAATCACTTTCGGAAAATGTTGATGTTCCAATTGTTGACCTTTAAACTTAATGATATCCAGGGTATCATTGGGATCTACCTTAAACTTGGCTTGATAAATAATTTCACCTTCATCAAAGTGTTCATTGGCAAAGTGAATCGTGATACCGTGTTCTTCTTCCTTGTTGGCTAAAACAGCTTTATGCACATGGTCTCCGTACATGCCCTTACCGCCGTATTTAGGCAGGAGAGCAGGGTGGATGTTAATGATCTGATTCGGATAAGCTCTTAAAAGATTATTGGGTACCAGCCATAGGAAGCCGGCCAAAACAATCAGATCGATATTTAAATTTTTAAGAATGTTAACGATATTATCTGTGTTGTAAAATTCATTGCGATCGAATATATGTGCTGGAATTTCAAAATTGTCAGCGCGTTGAATAACGTAAGCATCAGGATTGTTGGATAGGATCAGCGCAACCTCAGCTTCATCTGAGTATTTGAAATGTTCCATTATTTTTTGAGCATTGGATCCTGAACCTGAAGCAAAAATGGCAATTCGTTTTTTCACGATTAATGAGTGTTAATAGATTTGATCGATTTAAAAATTAGCCCAAACTTACGCATTTTTTGTAAAAAAACTAAAATATTGACGAATAGAACCAGGGCTAACGCATTAAAAATAAAAAATTCAGGAGAGTTTCCACATTTTTAGGTTTTCGATGTTGGTAATATGTGTTTCGTTAATGCTCTGATGGAGGTATCTTTGTTCCATCATGTTAGAGAAAAAGAGTACCCTCCATCACTATTTTGAACAGTTTCCCGACCACCGGATTAGCCGGAACAAGAAGCATCTTTTGAGTGACATCATCATTCTGTCGATCCTTGGTGTACTTTGTGGTGCTGAATCCTGGGATTCCATTGAGGCTTTCGGTAAAACCAAGCTTGGTTTTCTCAAAGGTTTTCTCAAACTGCCTCATGGGATTCCCTCACACGACACGATCAATCGTGTCTTTAGCGGTCTTCGGCCCAAGTTGTTTGAAAAAATGTTCGTAGAATGGGCAGGTAGCCTGAAGAATGAGTCGATCAAAAAGGAGGTCATCAGTATAGATGGGAAGAGCATTAGGGGTTCAAGGGATAGTTTTCATTCCCAGAGTCCAATACACATGGTGAGCGCATGGGCATCCAGTAATGAGCTGGTATTGGGACAATTGAAAGTCTCTGATAAGAGCAACGAGATCACCGCAATCCCCCTTTTATTGGAACTGCTGGACATAGAAGGGAGTATCGTGACCATAGATGCTATGGGTACCCAAGTCGATATTGCACAGAAGATCGTAGAGAACAAGGCGGATTATATCCTATCGGTCAAGGGAAACCAACAGGAACTATTGGATCAGATAAAGGGTCGATTTGAAAACCAGCTTCCAGCAGACGCAGATCTCGCCCAGGAGAAAGGGCACGGACGCATAGAAAGCCGTAAATGCGAGGTGATCACCGACCTTACCTTCATAGACAACAGTATTTCATGGGCTTCAATAAAATCGGTGGTACGCATAAGTTCCACAAGGGAGATAGGAAACAAGGTGACCACAGAACAGCGCTATTATATCAGCAGCTTGAATGAAAAAGCTGCACATTTCAATAGTTATATCAGGTTACACTGGGGCGTGGAAAACAAGTTGCACTGGTCACTGGATATGATATTTAATGAGGACAGGCAAAGAAAGAGAACAAAGAATGCCGCCGACAACTTCTCATATATTAGAAAAATAGGACTCAATCTGCTCAAAAAGGATACATCAAAGGGCTCATTGGTCACAAAGAGACTCAAAGCGGGATGGGATGATAAGTATCTAATGCAAATTTTTAATCAAATTTAAATGCGTTGACCCTGCGAATAGAACCGCGTTTTTAGTATAATTGATTAAAATTTAATTGAATATTCATTGTCTGTTTAAAATTCTCTAACATGAAGTTACTCTGTTCCCTATTTCTTGCCTGTGGATTTTTCCTTTTTCAGCCCGTGTTTGCCCAGGCGCCAAAAACGATACCCGCATTTACATTCGAAGAGGTGTATCAGACGGGTAAGTTCAGTTCGGACAGGTTGCCTAAAACAGGCTATATCGTCCTTGATTTTTACGATCCGGGCTGTGGGCATTGTCAAAAAATGGGAGCGGGCATCGCACAGAATTTACAGAAGCTCAAAAATGTTAGTTTTTACCTTATTTCGATGAATGATAAGGTTTATGTGGATGGATTTATTAATATGCATGCCAAAGCATTGAAGGGGGCGGCCAACGTGAAATTTTTGTATGATGGCGGAACGCAGTTTATTGAAAAATTTAACCCGAGTAATTATCCCTCCCTTTATATTTATGATGGGAAAACCAGAACATTGGTGCAGCATCTTGATGGTGAAGACGATGTGAAAAAATTGCTCAAAGCCATAGGGGTTCCGAATTAAACGATCATTGTTTCCTAAAAGTAAAAGCCCCACTGATGAAGCGGGGCTTTTACTTTATGAAACAACAGGTGTTAATCTTGCTGTTTATTGATAAAGACAAATTTTCCGTCGAACACATCCAGCCGTATGATGGAATCGCGGCTGACTTTGCCGGATAAGATTTCTTTGGAAAGTTCATTCAGAATACGTTTCTGAATGACGCGTTTCAACGGTCTGGCACCATAGATCGGATCGTAACCGAGTTGTGCCAACCAGTCCATCGCTTCGTCAGACGCCGTGATAAAGATATTCTGTTCGGCCAGTTGTTTTTGGACATGGGCAAATTGAAGTCTCACAATATCAGCGATTTCATCTCTGCTCAATGGTGTGAACATGATCACCTCGTCAATACGGTTCAGAAACTCCGGACGGATCGACTGTTTAAGCAGGTCAAATACCTCGGTACGTGTTTTTGCAATGATCTCCTCTTTATTGCCGTCATTCAAATGACTAAAATTATCCTGGATAATGTGTGAACCCGTATTGGAGGTCATGATAATGATCGTGTTCTTAAAGTTGACCGTACGGCCTTTGTTGTCCGTCAGATGACCATCATCCAGTACCTGCAATAAGATATTAAATACATCTGGATGTGCTTTTTCGATTTCATCGAGCAATACGACCGAGTAGGGATGTCTCCGTACAGCCTCTGTGAGCTGACCGCCTTCATCATAACCTACGTATCCCGGAGGCGCACCGATCAAACGGGATACGGCATGGCGTTCCTGATATTCGGACATGTCGATACGCACCATGGACTGTTCATCATCGAAGAGAAATTCGGCCAGGGCTTTAGCAAGTTCGGTTTTTCCGACCCCAGTTGTACCTAGGAAAATGAATGAGCCTATCGGACGCTTCGCATCGTTCAGTCCAGCTCTGGAGCGGCGGATCGCATCTGAAATGGCTTCGATGGCCTCGTTTTGACCCGCTACCCGTTTGTGGAGCTCTTCTTCCAGATTCAGCAGTTTTTCACGTTCAGACTGAATCATTTTGCTGACAGGGATGCCTGTCCATTTGGCAACAACATCAGCAATATCTTCCGAAGTTACCTCTTCCTTGAGCATGCGTTTGCTTTCCTGTTTCTCAGCCAGTTCAGCTTTCAGTTTCTCTACTTTTTCCTGTGCCTCTTTGATTCTTCCGTAACGCAGTTCCGCTACTTTGCCGTAATCACCAGAACGTTCCGCCTGTTCGGCTTCAAGCTTATAGTTTTCGATGTTTTCAATTTCCTGGTTTACATTGTCGACTAAGCTTTTCTCCTCTTGCCAAGAAGCCCGTAGCGTATCGCGTTCAGCGGATAGGTTGGCAATGCTTTCTGAGAGTTCCTGTACCTTTTTGTCGTCATTTTCACGTTTCAATGCTTCGCGTTCAATCTCCAGTTGCATGATACGACGTTCCAGCTCATCGACCGCTTCGGGTACGGAATCCATCTCCAGGCGCAATTTTGAAGCTGCTTCGTCAATCAGATCAATTGCTTTGTCCGGTAAAAAGCGGTCTGAAATATAGCGTTGTGACAGTTCCACTGCAGCGATAATGGATTCGTCGAGGATTCGCACCTTATGGTGTGTTTCATAACGCTCTTTTAATCCCCGAAGAATGGATATCGCATCCTGGGTGTCCGGCTCTTCCACCATGACTTTTTGGAATCTGCGTTCCAAAGCTTTATCCTTTTCAAAGTATTTTTGATATTCATTGAGTGTAGTGGCTCCAATGGCACGTAGCTCCCCCCTGGCCAATGCGGGTTTCAAGATGTTTGCGGCATCCATTGCACCCTCGCCGCCACCGGCACCGACCAAGGTATGGATTTCATCTATGAATAGAATGATCTCTCCATTGGAATCGGTGACTTCTTTGACAACAGCTTTTAGACGTTCCTCAAATTCACCTTTGTATTTGGCTCCGGCCACCAAGGCACCCATATCCAAAGAAAAGACAATTTTGGATTTGAGGTTTTCCGGTGCGTCGCCTTTAATAATCCGGTAGGCGATTCCCTCAGCGATAGCTGTTTTACCGACTCCGGGCTCACCAACGAGTATAGGGTTGTTTTTGGTACGCCGTGAAAGAATCTGCATCACACGTCTGATTTCCTCATCCCGGCCGATGACCGGATCGAGCTTACCGGATTCAGCATACTCGTTTAGATTACGGGCGTATTTGCCCAATGCATTATAGGTAGCTTCCGCATTTTGATCGGTGACGCGGCTGTTGCCACGTAGTCCTTTAATGGCCGTCTTTAAATCTTTTTCGGTCACACCTTGGGATTTCAATAGGGTGGATGTTTTGTCCGAAGTGGCCAATATACCCAATAACAAGTGCTCAACAGAGACAAATTCATCGTTGAATTCTTTGAGGTATCCCTGCGCTTTTTGTAGCGCATTGTTGGCACCACTGCTCAGGTAGATATTGCTTCCGCTTACCTTTGGGAAACCCTCGATTTGCTTGTCAAGCTCAGTGCCAAGGTAAGTGACATTGACGTTCAGTTTCTTTAAGAGGTGGCTGACAACGTTTTCATCCACAGATAGTAATGCTTTTAGGATATGTGCTGTCTCGATGGCCTGTTGTTGATTTCCAGCGGCAATCTCCGAAGCTTTTTGTATAGCCTCTTGGGCTTTGATTGTGTAGTTGTTAAAGTTCATGCTGTATCGCTTAATTAAAGTTTTGTTGCTGTGCTTCATCTATAACAATTGAAATGCCATTCGGGTTTTATGGGTTATTTCGGAAAAAATGGCATTAATATTTATTGAATCATGACAAATCTTCATATTGTAAAAATAATGCTGTTGATTTTGAATTATTTGTCAATGCCAAGGACAAAAATTATAGCGGTAGACTTGCATTTTTGATTTAGGCTTTCGATATTTGCAGCATCTTAAAACGGACGGTCGTTTTAAAGATTGAAAAGAAGTGAATGCCTCTTTAGCTCAGCTGGTAGAGCAACTGACTTGTAATCAGTAGGTCATTGGTTCGATCCCGATAAGAGGCTCTTCGAGTACTACTCATTAAACTTCTTTAAAAAGCCTCTTTAGCTCAGCTGGTAGAGCAACTGACTTGTAATCAGTAGGTCATTGGTTCGATCCCGATAAGAGGCTCTTTGAGCGACACTCATTAAAATTCATTTAAAAAAGGCCTCTTTAGCTCAGCTGGTAGAGCAACTGACTTGTAATCAGTAGGTCATTGGTTCGATCCCGATAAGAGGCTCAAAAAATCCTCAGGAATTATTCCTGAGGATTTTTTGTTTTTAATCCAGACTCAGCTTGGCAGCTATTGCTATTTTCTTCGGTATATCGGTATTATCCATTTTCTGATTGAACAGTTCAGCGCCCACACCAATGGCATAAACGGGTGCATAGGCTGCCGAATGGTTGTTGGAAGCCCAGGCTATTGAGCCCATGCGGTTCAGTATGGCGATGCTTAAAGCGGCGATTTTGTCATCACTTGCATATAGACTTTTTGCTGTCTCATTTTGATGGTCGACAAAGCTTCGCTGAAAGGCCTCTTTCAGCATTTTGTCGTCATCTGTATTTACTTTTACCTGATTATACAGCCCTGTTTGTGCCGAAAGTAAGTTTTTTAGATCATCCCAGGAAGCATTTGCTTTACTTTTGCGCAGATTACCGATTTCATTAGACAGTTCGGCATGCGATAATTTTTGATTTGCCAGCAATTTAGTTTTTAATGTCGAGCTGCCGTTGCCGATACCCAATCCGCCTGTTTCGTGGTCTGCTGTCACGACAATAAGCGTTTCATTGGGATGCTGCTTATAGAATTCAAAGACCAGTTCCGCAGCGGAGTTAAAGTCCAGCACCTCCCGGATGGTAGTAGCAGCATCATTTGCATGGCAGGCCCAGTCTATTTTTCCGCCTTCGACCATTAAAAAGAACCCATTTTTGTTATTCAGTTCCAGCGATTGGATAGCTGCGGCAGTAATATCGGCAAGCTTTAGGTCAGCGGGCTTTTGATCTATGGCATATTTTAACGCATCAGTCGCCGTTCCCTCGGTGTTCATGAGGATAATTTTATCAGATTTGCGCGGGTATTGCGTATAGGCATCTTTTCCCTTTAAGACCTGATATCCTGCCTTTTCGAATAATGGAAAAAGGTAGGGTGCTGTCTTTTTGTCAAAGCTTGTTTCAGGTTTTAGGAAATTGGATCCGCCGAAGAAGTCAAAATTGGAGCTGATAATTTCTTTTCCGATTTCGTAGTACATATCACGGTCAGGCTGATGGGCATAAAACGATGCTGGCGTGGCATGGTCAATGCTTACACTAGTGATGATGCCGACTTTTTTTCCCTTTTCTTTGGCTGCATAAGCGATACTTTTATAAGGTACTGTTCCTGTGCTATCCATCCCGATAACACCATTCTTTGTTTTTTTACCTACAGCAAGTGCAGTACCACCGGCTCCAGAATCGGTAACGCCGTTGGATTGTGAATGTGTTGAAGCAAAGCCAACATGGGGGAATTGAGTAAACACGAGCGGTACGGTACTATTTTTTTGCTGGGTTTCGGCGCGGTATATTTCAGTCAGGTTGACTTGATTGAGGCCCATTCCATCACCAATCAGGTAAAAGATATATTTCGCTTCTTGGCTGAAAGCCGGAAATACCTGGATAAAGGCAAAGAGAAGGAGGAATAAAAAATGTTTTTTCATTAGCGTGATAAATAATAATAAATGACCGCAAATTAACAAGTCAGCATTAGCTAATTGTTAATTCATTATTATGAATGTTCTTTATACAGCCCTGAGATGTGGCAGTTACTGCTGATTTGCTGTTTCTGCTAATTGTTTGATGTCTTTTACGGAGATGATGTTGACGGATTCTCTACAGTTGCGAATAGCCTGCAGCATCGCCGAGGCTACGCGGGCAACAGGAAGCGCTTCGTAGTTCTTGAAAAGGCCAATGCGATTAAAGGCCTTTAATGCACTTATGCCAATCTTTTCACCTACGCGATCTGTGTTTGGACGGATTAAACCGCCGGGTTGTACAATAATAAGCTTGCCAAAATCAAGTGCCTTAACATGTTGTTCTAAGCTCCCTTTCATTCGATTATAGAAAATTTTAGATCCAGCGTCAGCATTGACTGCCGACAGCAATACAAAACAAGGGATTTCATTTTTCTTGGCCAGCGCCGCAAATTGCAGGTTGAGGTCATGATCCACGCGCCACTGGGCGTCTTTGCTGCCCGCATCTTTGGCTGTGGTGCCAAGGCAGGAGATCGCGACATCACCCCGAATATGCTGTTCAAATTCCTGTAGCTTGTTGAAATCCACGATAATCTGCTGTAATTTGGGCTGTTCGTCAAATGTCTTGCGACGTAGGAGGACGATAACTTCGGTGAATTCCGCTGACTTCAACAAATCTTGCACAAGTATTTTTCCGGTTGCGCCAGATCCGCCAATTAAGACTGCTCTCATAGTGTTCGTTTTTTTTGTTCCACACCAAATGATGCACAGGTGATCCTGTTCATCATCGTGATATTGTTACTGTTACTAAGTCCGGGGTTTATACCGGAAGCTTAATCTTTATAGTTTGGTTTTCCGGGAGTGAAGCGTACGATGGATTGATCCAGTCGCAGGGTGTCGGCCACAGTGATCAGATCTTCCTCAACAATAAAGTTTTGATCAATGGATGTTTTTATTGTAGTAAAATCTTCTTGATCGGCGTCTTGAAAATAGAGGAGAGATTGGATGGTTGATACCGCTACGAGTTCGAGCAATTCGTCTTCACCTTCATAGCCAACGTAGAAAAAATCTGCCATAATTATGCAATTTGGTTTCATACGAATATACCTTATTTAATCTTAAATCAGTCATTTTAGACCGAAAAACTTAGCAAAGGAGTCGATATTTTAATAATGGCCGAATTTGAATTTTCTTGTGGAGCAGCTTTATTTCCCTCATAAAAATGCCTTATATTTGAAGTGACCGTTTAGTTTAATTGTGAACAATAAGATTATATAAAGATGGATAAAGAGCAGATACAAAATTGGTTAGATGAAGGATACGATATACTGCATCATGGTAGACCGGTTAAAGTTGAGGGCAATTTGTGGGATTATATAGATGGACTGGGAAGTTATGAAAACGTGTATGTATTGCGGGAATTGATTTATTGGACAGAAGAAGAGCTGGCAAATATCGGCAAGTAACAGTAAGGTCCTGAACCCATTGCTGTTGCCATAGATTCAAGACCAGTTGCGTAATCTGTTTAATTTTTAAAGAATAATATTACGTTTAAAAGCGCAACCCAATTCGATGAGCGAATCTGTTTTTGCTATGCCGGGAATGTTGTCAATTTTTTCATATAGCAATTGGCGCATATGTTCATGGTTTTTGGCTATAATTTTAACGTATAAGGTATAATTTCCCGTGATGTAATAACATTCCGTTACTTCGGGGATTTTTTTCAATTCCGCAATAATACGGCCTGAATCATGATCTTTTTCTAGGCTCAAGCCCGTAAAAGCCCCCCAGTCATAACCTAATCTTTTTTCATCCAATACAGGTTTTATGCCGGTCAATATACCTTGTTCCATTAAGCGATTAATCCGTTGATGGATCATGGTATTGGATACACCCAATGCAGTAGCAATTGCGGAATAGGCCATTCGGCCATCTGCATCCAGGTATTTTAAAATCTGAAGGTCAAATTCATCTATGCCGTTCATTGTTATGTAGGTTTAAAAGTTAATTTTAATATTTTAACGCTAATTTAGTGTTAAATTACATTGTTTTGTGTTAAAAATAGTAAAAATTGTATATTTGTTATTATTTGAAAATAAAATCCAAATTATGAGTATGGTATCTAAACAAGGAAATAGCGCGGCATTCGTGGCCAAGGAAGAAAAATATGGAGCACATAACTATCATCCTTTACCGGTCGTACTGGAACGAGCAGCTGGTGTTATGGTTTGGGATGTTGACGGTAAATCTTATTTTGATTTTCTATCCGCCTATTCAGCGGTCAATCAAGGACATTGCCATCCACGGATTATTGCTGCATTGACGGATCAAGCCCAAAAGTTAACCTTGACCTCACGTGCTTTCTACAACAATAAATTAGGCGATTTTGAAGAAATGATCTGCAAGTTGTTCGGATTCGATAAAGCTTTGGTCATGAATTCTGGTGTAGAGGCTGTTGAAACGGCGATGAAGCTCTGTCGTAAGTGGGCGTATCAAGTGAAGGGTGTTGCACAGAACCAAGCTAAAATAGTTTTTGCCAAAGATAATTTTCATGGACGTACCATTTCGGTGATATCTGCTTCAAACGATACGACCGCGACCGGTGATTTTGGCCCTTTTGTGGAAGGGATTGCATTGGTACCTTACAATGATATCGAAGCATTGGAAATATTGTTCAAACAGGATAAAAATATTGCCGGATTTATTGTGGAGCCCATTCAGGGCGAAGCAGGTATTGTGGTTCCGGATGCGGATTATCTAAAACGTGTGCGCCAGTTGTGTACGAGCTATAATGTGCTTTTTATTGCGGACGAAATTCAGACAGGTATCGCACGAACCGGAAGCATGTTGGCATCTTATGCCATTGACGATGTAGACAGCGCAAGTAAGCCGGATGTATTGATCTTGGGTAAGGCCCTATCCGGAGGTGTATTGCCCGTGTCTGCGGTGTTGGCAGACGATGCGATTATGTTATGTATCAAACCCGGTGAGCATGGCTCTACCTATGGTGGTAATCCTTTGGCTTGTGCAGTGGCTATGGAGGCATTGCAGGTCGTGCTGGATGAAGATCTGATCAGGAATGCACGTCAGATGGGCGATCTATTTCTGGAAGGATTACACAAGATTGCCGCTAAATTGGATATCATTACCGAGGTTAGGGGTAAAGGACTCTTGACCGCCATTGTGATCAATGCCAGTGAAGAAAGTGACCTGGCCTGGAATATTTGCCTGGAATTTAAGGAGAATGGTCTGCTGGCAAAACCTACCCACGGCAACAAAATTCGTTTGGCTCCGCCTTTGGTTATAACCGAAAGCCAGATCAACAGCTGTCTGGAGATAATCGAGCGATCGTTGACTAATGTGACCACAAGATGAAGAAAATGATTGAATTGATCAAAAACAGGTCAGATATCGGTGCGGGTACCAGAGGTTCTGATTTAGGAATTGATGCCATTGAGATTGCGGCAATCAACAAAGGGAGTCAGTACTTTATCAATTATCCTTTTGTGGATGTGCCTACACGGAACAGCTCCATTTATCAAAATGATAATCACCCTTTTGGTAAACATATTCAGCAGATTTACGAGCAATGTAAACAAGTGGCCTCAACCGTTGAGGATAGTCTTTCAGCGGGTAATTTCCCGCTGGTATTTTCGGGTGACCATTCTTCGGCAATGGGCACAATCAGTGGGATCAAATCGGCCTACCCAGATAAAAAATTGGGGGTGATCTGGGTTGATGCCCATGCGGATATTCATTCACCCTATACAACGCCTTCCGGCAATATGCATGGGATGCCTTTGGCGGCCATGTTGAATGAAGATAATTTGTCTTGTAAAATCAATGAAATTGATCAATCAACGCAGGAATTCTGGAATAAGCTGAAACGTATTGCTGGTCCGGCCGAGAAGATACAGCCCGCGAATTTAATCTATTTTGGCGTTCGGGATACGGAGGAGCCCGAGGATCTGCTGATTGAGCGTTTAGGTATAAAAAATTACCGCGTCGAAGAAATTCGTCAGCGGGGCATTGATGATTGTGTCGCTGAGGCATTGACCAATTTGAGGGACTGCGATATGATTTATATTTCCTTCGATGTGGATAGTATGGATAGTGAACTGATTTCAGACGGTACAGGGACACCGGTTCCCAAAGGCTTTATGCCGAAGGAAATCGTTCTGATATTGGAAGAAATCATCCGTTCGGGAAAAGTTACCTGTTTGGAGATTGTCGAAGTAAATCCCTTGCTGGACAATAAAGGAAATAAGATGGCCGAGGTCGCTTTTGATATTTTAGAACGGATAACACCTTTGATTGAGCTTAAATCCGGGTATTGATCCGTAGCACGACTTTGTTGCGAAGGGGGGCGATGTCCCTTTTTCGTTTGTGGTAGGGGCTTCGTTGCTGACAAGGTATGTTCAACATGAAAAGTGTGCTCTGTCTTATCCTGAGGTTGGGATGTAGTCTGTTCTTTGTGCCATATTAAGTTTAATCGGATTTAATATTCTCTTAACATGTTTCCGCTTAAATTTGCAGGGCGATTATTTACTGCAAAAATGAGGATTTCTAATAACATTATATTTTCGGTTGTCTTTCTGGGGCAACTGCTTTTGTCACAGTTGACTACGGCTCAAGTTGATTCATTTAAGGAAATCCGGATATTGAGTCAAAATTATCCAGATTCAGCAATTACCTTAGTGAAAAAAAAATATGCAAAAGCCGTTAATGACCGTGATTTAATGCTTCAGGGAAATTGTTTACAGGCGATCGGCTGGTTGTGTGTCAATCAGGGGCATTACGCTCAGGCACAGGATTATTATTTCCAGGCGGACCGTATCTACACGCAGATCAATGCAAAGCAATCGCTGGCATCTAACTGGACAGATATTGGCGAACTCAATATTTTCAATAAACAGCATCATGTTGCGAAAGAATATTTTAACAAAGCCTTGCATGCATTCAAAGGTGAAAATGACCGAAATGGTGAAGCTTCAGTCTTGGGGAATATCGGGCATCTTTTTGAAAAAGAGGGGCATTACGATTCGGCCTTTGTCTATCAAAAGCAGGCTTTGGCGATCTATCGTGAACAGACGAACAGCAACGGTGAAGCCAAGATTCATGAAAACCTGGGCAGCATCTACGAGGATCTGGGCAAATATGACAGTGCCTATGCGCATTTTGAAAAGGCGAGAAATTTGTATGAGCAAACGCAGGACAATTATGGAAAGATTGTGGTCATCAATAACATGGGGGATATCTTTCGAAAAACAAATAAATATCCTGAAAGTATTCAATTGACTCAACTTGCTTTTCGCTTAGCTGAAAACCTGGGCGATGTCTATCAGATGGCATCAACGACAAAAGACCTCAGTAAAACATACGCTTTAAGCGGACAGGTGGATAGTGCTTATTTCTACGCAGAACGGAGCCGAAAACTGGTACTGGAACTATACAGTGTGGATGGGGCCCGCCATACGGCTTTTTTTCAGGCACTGTATGATATGAACCAAAAGGCGGAGGAAATAGAGAAATTGCAGACCAACAAACGGATGAATTCCATCTTATTATTGGGTACGATACTCGTATTGATTTTATTAAGTATACTTTCCTACGTACTCTATAGCCGGCAAAAAATTAAGATCAAAACCCAGATTGCCGAATCACGGAAGCAGGAAGCCGAGCGCGAATTGGCTGAAATAGCGCTCAAAAACCAACTATTGGAAGATAAACAACTCAAACAGGAGCTGACCCTGAAGGAAAAAGAACTGACCTCACATACGCTTAATCTTATCCGTAGCAATCAATTTCTGGAGGAGCTACGGGACGAGCTAAAAGCCCTGGTCAAAGATGATCGAAGGGATCAGAAGAAACCTATGCAGCGCATGGTACAACAAATCAATGAGCACATTACACAGGGCATTCATTGGAAAGAATTCATGGGTACATTTGAACGTGTGCATCATAGTTTCTTTGAAAAATTGATCAAGCTGTTTCCCGATCTGACCGCCGCCGATATGCGCCTGATCGCATTGCTGAAAATCAATCTCAATAATACCGATATCGCAATCCTTCTGGGGATCTCCCAAGATAGCCTTCGGGTGGCCAGACACCGCTTAAGGAAAAAACTAAAATTGGAACAGAGCGAGGATCTTGCGGGGTACCTGCTCCGTATTTCATAATTTCTTAACATAAGGGTAACTGAATTTTAATGGCGTTTATTTTTGATGTAAATATCTTTATTTCAGATTTTTAGTATCTGTTGTTTCCCTCTCGTCTAGTCTAGGTTTTGGCTTGTTTCTTTCTTGTAACACCAAAGATTTTGTGAATCTGTTTCAGGCTTTCATATTTGTGGCAACAATCAAAGATTCATAATAATCTATTAAAAATGAAAAATGTTTTAACGGTATTGCTTGCCTCCAGCATTTCGATCAGCGCCGCTTATGCGACCAAGATCAAGGGGAAAGTCCTGGATGGACAAACAGGGGAAGCCATTGTCGGTGCTACCGTGTTCCTCGAACAAAGTGGTCTGTCAACCAGGACACAACTGGATGGTTCATTTGAATTCAAAGGACTATCAGCAGGTAGGGATAAAGTACATATCAGACATATGGCTTATGCCGAACTGGTCCAGGAAATTGAGGTAAAAAAGGAAAATACCCCTCATTTTACGTTTCAGCTTACCTCGAGCGAGCAGACCTTAATGGAGGTAACGATCAAAGGACAGCGCAACGGTGGTGATGATGATCCAAGCGCCCGCCGACTGGAAAAGAATGCTTCACAGATCATGAATGTGGTATCGGCCAGGGCAATAGAGATCTCGCCGGATATTACGGTGGCAAATGTTGTGCAACGTGTTTCGGGCGTCTCAATCGAACGTAATTCAAATGGCGAGGGACAGTATGCAATTTTAAGGGGAATGGACAAACGCTATAATACGACTTTGGTCAATGGCGTGAAAGTACCCAGTCCGGACAATAAATACCGCTACGTACCTTTGGATCTATTCCCTTCCGATATGTTGGAACGATTGGAAGTCTACAAATCGCTGACACCAAATATGGAGGCAGATGCCATCGGTGGTGTCGTAAATATGGTGATGAAATCCGCACCGCGTAAACTATTCTTTCAGGCCAATCTGGCCACAGGTTACAGCCAGCGGTATTTTAATCGCGATTTTGGCAGCTTCTCCAGCGGAGCTGTTTCATCAAAGTCGCCCTATGAACTGCATGGAAAAAATTACAATGCCACCGCCGCTGATTTTGATAAGGGCACATTGGACTATACGTATAAGAAACCGATACCGGATCTTGTTGGTAATTTGACGGTTGGGAACCGTTACCTAAATGATAAGTTGGGGGTAATATTGGGGCTGAGCTACCAAAATCTTTACCGTGGCAGTCATTCCATTTTTTACAAATCTTCGGTCAATAATACCAATCCGAATGCGATCATCACCGAAAAGAGTGACCGGCAATACGATGAGCAGCAACAGCGCCTGGGTGTGCACAACAAGATAGACTACCGATTCAATGCCAATCATCGGCTGAGTTTTTATCAGATGTACGTGAACCTGAATAATCTGCAATTGCGCGATGCGGTCAATACAATTTATAATGGACAGTATGATCCAAGTATCGGCAAGTCTGAACTGACTTATGTGACCCGGACCAGAAAGACGGAACAGCAGATTTACAATGGCAATCTACAGGGAGATCATCATTTTTTGGATAACCGCCTGAACTTCCGCTGGTCCGGGGTGCTGTCATCTGCCCGTAATGAAGTGCCGCAGAATACGACAATTAGTTTGGATGGTATCGAAGAGAATTTTCAACGCAGACGGACTTCGTTGGTCAATAGGTCTCCGGTGACTTATCGCTGGGAGCGGAATTCGGACGATGACCGTGCCGGATATTGGGATCTTGCGTATAAGGTGCCGTTGGCGGCAAACAAACTGGAACTGTCGACCGGTGGCTTGTATCGCGACAAACAACGGAGCAGTTTCTATAACAATTACAATCTGTCTCCAATCGCCAGTGAAGCGAAGAACCAATATGGGGTGGATTTTCAGGACTATACGGGTTTGAATCTCACGGTAAGCAATCCGACGGGTGCTGTGCGGAACCCGCTGACCTATGATGCCAGCGAGAAAACCACCGCTGCCTACGGGATGTTCAACTACGAGAATGACAAAATTCAAATGATCGGTGGTATACGGATGGAGCACACTAATCAGGGGTATAAATTGTTGTTTCCGGATGGTGAAGAAAGACCGGAGGGCTCCCGGACCTATACCGAATGGTTGCCTAGTTTGACCATGAAATATCACCTGGATAGTAAGCAGCAGCTTCATGGGGCATATTATCGTGCATTAAACCGCCCGGGTTTCTATGAGGTGGTGCCATCGCGGGTATTAAATGAAGAATTCTGGGAACGCGGAAATGCGGATTTGAAACATGCACTAGCGGATAATTTTGACTTACGTTATGAGCTATTTCCGGAGCCTTCATCGCAATTTCTTGCCGGACTATTCTATAAGAGGATTAAAAACCCGATCGAATATACCTTTCAGCCCGATGAAATTCGCGGACAGGATGTGTACTATATGCCGGGTAATTTTGGAACGGCAAACAATTTTGGTGTAGAGCTGGATTATATTAAATATATCCAAAAATTCGGTGTTAAAGCCAATTATACGTATACCCATTCACGGATCACCACACCGAAGAAATCACGGGTAATCAATGAGGTCACACAGGATCTGGATCCAATCCTGGTGGATCAGACACGGCCTCTTCATGGGCAGGCAGCACATATTGCCAATCTGTCTTTGCTTTATAAGGATGCAAACAGGGGTTGGGAAGGACAGTTGGCTGGATCTTATACGGGCTCACGGATCAATTCGGTATCGGAATTTTTAAACGCCGATTTATGGCAGAAAGGGTTTATCCAGCTGGATGCTTCCATCGAGAAGAAATTCAAAGCCGGCTGGGCGGTTTTTGCCAAAGCGAATAACCTGTTGAACACGCCCATGGAACTTTACGTAAAGGGGACAAATCCAGAAAATGATAAGATCGCCGAAAAAATAGTGGAAGGCGGCAACACGCTTATCCGGAAGGATTTATACGGTCAGAACTATATTCTTGGTTTACGTTATTCTTTTAAGAAATAAGCGTCTGCGCGGACTGTTTACGAGAAATAATCCCATTGATTTTAAACAAAGAACATGCCATCTGAGCGATGGCAGAAAAAATATTTACAGATGAAAAATAACTTTATTATACTGCTCATTTCCCTTGCGATGGTAGGGTTGACGGCTTGTGAGAAAGCAAATAGCGATGTAGACACCTCCGATGCCAATGGTAGTGCGATCGGTGAGGTAGCAGGCATATGGAGCAAAGGTACCGTGCAGCGTATCACGGGGGATATCATTATTCCCGAAGGAAAGTCGCTGACCATTGAGGAAGGTGTAACGGTACTGATGGATCCGGCCAATAAGCCTGAGATAGTTGTACTGGGCAACCTGTATGTGCTGGGGACAGCCGAGAGCCCCGTGAAATTTACGGTGGAGGATTCTTACAAAACCAAAGAAAATGAATTTGGAAAACTTTGGGGCGGTATTTTAGCGGCACCAAGCTGTAAGGAACTGGTTTTGGATAATACGTATTTAGAATATGGTGGTGCGGTTACCTCGGATGCATCGACTTCGGTGAAGATGAGGCTGTACAAACAGAAAGCGGGGGAAGCGCTGCCCGCTTTGTGGTTTTCCAATGTGGAAGGTAAATTGATTGTACAAAATAGTACGATCAGTCATTTTTATGAAGACTGTACTTATATTGAAGGGGGCAAGATTATCTTCGCCAATAACCGGTTCTTTTCGAATGGGGTAACCGGGGGTGAAGCGATGAATTTTAAATCGGGCTCTCTGGCAGACGTAGCTTTCAACTTGATATACAGTGTCAATACCAATGCATTGAAGCTGTCCAATTCTGGCGACCGCACGCCGCAAGCGCATATTTTCGTTTATAACAACAGCATGCTTAATACCGGTTGGCGTAGGCCAACAGCCAAAGGAGGATCCATCTGGCTGGAAGCTTCGGTAAAAGCAGAGATCCATAACAATATTTTTGCCAATACGCGGTTTGGCGTTAAACGTGATGCCAAAAATCCGGAAGATAGCCGTTCGGTTTCGAGCAACAATTGGTATTATGGCTATGATCAATTGACGGTGGACCAATTTCAGGTCGGAAAGAATGATATCGTAGGCGGCACCAATGATGTCAGAGGTAAAACCGCTGGTGAGAACAATCCTAAATTTACAGCCTACCCCTTAGAGACTTCGGTCAATAATTATGTATTTGATGCAGCCTGGGATTTCCATCTGCAAGGCAATTCACCGGCATTAAAAGCAGGTACAGCTGCTTTTAAGCCTCATTTTAGCGATGGCTTGGTGCTATCCAATGGTTTATCGTATTCCTCGCCAAAGCCCGCGACTTATGTCGGTGCTTTTGGTACTAAATTTTAATTAACACAATAGCATGACAACTTTAAAAACAACACTATTTTTTTGTTTGGCAGCCTCAACACTCGTGCAGGTCGCCTGTAATAACCCTCAGCCCGGTACTTCCGCAACGGATACGATCAAACCGGCCATAGTTACAGAAGCAGTACGCTATGATTCCGATGATCCTGCGGTCTGGATTAATAAGACCGATCCCGGCAAAAGCCTAGTCATTGCTACGGACAAAGATGCAGATGGTGCTTTATTTGTGTACGATTTACAGGGTAAAATTGTCAAGGATAAAGTCGTTTCTAATCTGAAACGCCCCAATAATGTGGATATCGCTTATGGATTGCTTTTGGGCGGCAAACCTGTTGATATCGCTGTTACGACCGAACGTATGACCCATAAGTTACGAGTATTCTCGTTGCCGGACATGAAACCAATCGACGGGGGAGGATTGGATATGTTTGTAGGCGAGACCGAACCGGAATTCAGGGATCTGATGGGGATTGCACTTTACACATCACCGAAAGGTGAAATCTATGCGATTGTGGGCCGCAAAAACGGTCCTAAAGAAGGGTATTTAGGTCAGTATTTATTGGAAGATAACGGTGCTGGCGCCGTGAAAGCGACCTTAGTCCGTAAGTTTGGCTCATTTAGTGGGAAGAAAGAAATTGAAGCCATCGCTGTGGACAATGAACTGGGCTATATCTATTATTCAGACGAGCAGGTGGGGGTGAAGCAATATTATGCGGATCCGGCGAAGGGAAATCAGCAGTTGGCCCTTTTTGCGGCTGAAGGTTTTAAAGAAGATCATGAAGGTATTTCTATTTATAAGCTGACGGATAGCACCGGCTATATATTGGTCTCTGATCAAGGGGCCAACCGCTTTCAGATTTTTAGCCGTGAGGGAACAAAGGCGAACCCATTTGAACATAGCCATTTGAAGACAGTGCCTGTTATGGCCACGCAAAGTGATGGTTCGGAGGTCGTGTCTTCCCGTCTGAATGATACCTTTCAACATGGTTTATTTGTGGCCATGAGCGATGATAAAACTTTTCATTATTACCGTTGGGAGGATATTGCAGGAAAGGACCTGAAAATGAAATAATCTTTCGGGAAAATTGACAATGCATAAATGGCAACAGCTGTAAAATGGATATACAGCTGTTGTCTTTGTTTTTGATAATGTGTTATTGTCGTAATTTCCTTTACGATCCACATTCTCCATATGCTGACCGAAAGAACCATTTTAGCCGCAGCGTACTGTTTTCACTCCGGGCAACAAGCTTTCATCAATCCTTCTTAGTCGCGGTTTGTATGCCGGTTACAGGCGCTGTCTGGGAATGGATAGGAATCTTAAACCAGAAAGTTGATCCCTCAGCCAGTTTGCTGTCCACACCAATTTTGCCTTGATGTTTTTGGATAATTTCCCGACAGATAAAGAGTCCGATCCCGAATCCGGAAGCGTAACTATCGGTTGAATCATTTACCCGATAAAACTTATTGAAAATTTGTTTTTGATGCTTGTCACCGATACCCCGACCCTGATCGCTGACCTTAACACTGAAATACGCATGATCCACAGCAACATCCATTATAATCGTAGAATTGGTCGGAGAGTATTTAATGGCATTGTCCATAAAATTAATGATAACCTGCTCGATCTTATCCCGGTCAGCCACGATTTCCACGCTTGAATCGGTCGCTCCGGTATAATGAATAAAATGCTTGACAGGTTTTAGCGAATAGATATTTTGAATGTAATTTATCAACGTACAGATCTGAAATGTATTTTTGTGAAGCAATAACTTGCCCTCATTAAGCTGAGATACATTCAGAAAACCATCAATGAGCCCCCGCATACGTATGGCTTGCTCGTTTGACCGGTGAAGATATTGTAGCCGTTTTTCTGAACTAAGCGTCTGCTCCTTTGCAAGCAGTAATTGGATATAGGCAATCAAAGAAGTCAGCGGTGTTTTGAGTTCATGGCTTGCGATACTGATGAAATCCAGCTTTTTTCGTTCCTCTTCTTTGTCGTTTGTTGTATCGAATATAGCACCATAGACAATCTGCCGGTTCGAATCTGCTGCTAATTGTCCACCGCCAACAGAGCGGAGCCATTTTACTTTCCCTGTTTTTTTATCTTCTATTTCACATTGACAGTCAAAAGGCAATTGTTTGGAGACGACCTCCTGAAAGATATGGCTTACTTTGTCCCGATACTGTGGTAAGATCTGCGCAAAAAAATCGACTTCCTGTATTTCCTGCTGACCGTCAAATCCAAAGAGTTCACGACATTGATCATTAAGTTCCATTTTCCGCGATTCTACATCGATGGAGAAGATGCCAATCCCAGCTGCTTCGACGATCATTCTAAACTCCTGGTCTTTTTGTGTAATTAAGGTATTAATGGCTTCCAATTTTTCGCGCTCTGCATGCTGCTGTGTGATATCCAGGGTAGTTCCGGCAAACCATTCCGGTTGCTGGTTGGAATCAAAATACATTTTTCCTTTGCAGTGGAGCCAGCGCAATTTTTGATCTTTAGCCCCAATGGTGCGGAACTGCACATCGTATACCCCTTTATTCTGGTCAATTAATGATTTTTTGACTTCTTGATCTATCTTGGTCCTGTCATCGGGATGTATATAGCGTAATACCTCCGTGTAAGGGGCGGTTTCACCATGGACAAAACCAAAAAGTTCACGTGTACGCTCATCCCAATGCACGACATAACTCTTGCAATTTAAGTTCCAGGTGCCCATTTCAGCAGATTGCAAGGCGAAATGATAATGTTCTTCGCTTTCGATGATCTTTTTCAGGGCGTCTCTCAGCTTTAGATTTAAATTTTTGGCCTCCCTGTCCGGTAATGGATATTTGCTTAAACTTGTTATGGCTTGGACATTGCCGCCAAGGCTATATTTTGGTGTCAATAAGTCTTCCAGGAGCTGCTGTTCAATATTATTTTTCTCCGTTACCTGTTGCGCCGCCGGAATAGGATCGGGTAGGAGCATTATTGTGTGATATAGTCCATAGATTTCTCCGTCGGCAGAGATTAATGGCTGATAGTCCATCCTATAATTGGATGTGCCGGGCTCTCCTGCGGGGTTAAGTTTGATGGTCAGGTGTTCTTCAACCGGACCTTTGGGGTTAGACCATACCTGTTTTAACCTGGAGACACATTCAAGTAACTCCTGCTGCTGAAGGGAGTCTTCCAGGCGTTGTCCAATGGCACTTTCATCGCAATTCCACAGTTGTAACATTTTCGCACTTGCATAGGATATATGAAGATCCGGGCTATCGTAGATTGCACAGGCTCCCAAGGAAGAATGGAGTACAGATAAAATATCTTTGTCGGAACGGATCATAAAGTGTCAAAAAAATTAAATACCGTTTAGTTTAAAACAAATATTGTTCCCTTTCCGTATTCTTTCTATACTTTCTTTGAATTTTAAGTCAAATGTAGTATCTTTTTTGGATCAGGACTCCGATAGAATATGGATATGAAGTCCTTTGAATGGATAGAATTTTGTATCTTTATTCCGTTTGTACCGGTTTGGAAAGAACACAGGAGGGGGAGCTGGGGTACAAGTTGTTTCCTGATCTTTCCAAGGTAAAAAATGCAGCTGAACTCCATGGTGGCATACTGTTCGGATAAAAAACAAAAGATATATTTTTATTAAATACTGTAAATGATGAGTAAGGTTAAGATACTGTTGGTTGAAGATCACATGGTCGTACGTAATGGTATTAAATTGTTATTGGAGTCTCAGGAGGGATTTGTTGTCGTGGGTGAGGCATCGAATGGTGATGAAGCGCTGCAACTTCTTACTACGGAGTTGTTGCCGGATATTATCTTAACGGATATCAGCATGGATCATATGGACGGTATGGAACTGCTGCGGATCATCAAGTCAACATATCCGTCCATTAAGGTTGTCATTCTCTCGATGTTAAACCAGATTCATTATGTTATCGAAGGTTTTGGACTCGGTCTTTCGGGATATCTGCTTAAAAATGTGGATTATAACGAGCTTCTTTTTGGCCTGAATCATGTGGCCAATGGGGGGAGATATGTCAGTGAAGAAATCAGTATGGCACTGCTGGATCAGGTAACTTCCGGTGAGAATTATACGGATTTACCGAATCGTTCGTTATCGGACTTTGATATCAGTGAGCGTGAACTGGAGGTGCTGAAATTAATTGCTGACGGTTTCACAAATGTTGAGATTGCCGACAAAATCTTTTTGAGCAAACGCACAATAGAAGGACACCGGCAGAGTTTGATTGAAAAAATGAACGTAAAAAATACTGCGGAACTGGTTAAAGTCGCATTCCAGTCCGGCATCTTAAAATAACACCGTTCATGCCTGCTTGTCTCCGGGTTAACTTTTGTTTTGCGACAGCTGTGTTGATTTTCGCTTACTGTTGATGACAAGTAGGGCCGATCCGATCAGGACAAATGGTATACTGAGGAGCTGTCCCATATTTATGAACAATGAACTCTCAAAATCTTCCTGATTGATTTTTAGGAATTCATCCATAAATCGAAAAGAAAATAATAGGATCAGCAAGAGTGCAAAGCAGTTTCCGATGTTGTTTTTTAGGATAGGTTTTGTCCGGAGGTAATTCAACAAAAGGAATAACAATAGACAAAATAAGGCTTCGTAGAGCTGTGCGGGATGCCGTGGGATTGGGTCAATAGCCGTGAAGACAAAAGCCCAGGGGAGCTTTGTCGGGGTGCCGATGATTTCCGAATTCATCAGATTCCCCAGTCGAATACAGGCGCCAGCAATAGGAACAACCAGTGCAATTCGGTCGGCTACCCATAGGAAAGAAAGTTTCTTCTTCCTGGCGAAAAAGAAAATAGCGGCCAAAATACCAATTCCACCGCCATGACTGGCCAGACCACCTTCCCATATTGCAAAGATCTTTAAGGGGTTGCTGAAATAATACGAGGGGTCATAAAATAAGACATGGCCCAGGCGTGCCCCTATTACTGTTCCCAGGACAATATATATACTCAACTGATCCAGAAACTCAACCGGCCGGCCTTCTTTTTTAAATAGGTTCCATAGTACCCTGTAAGATAAAACTATTCCCAGTAGCCAGAATAATCCGTACCAACGTACAGGGTGGTTGATGATCGGTATGGTGAAGATATCACTGCTGACATCCCATGTGATGAAATTTAATACGATACTGCTTGTCATCAGGGCTACATGTTTTGCGTTTATATGATGAGTATGCGCTGGCGTCTTTTTGTTACAGAAAATTATTGAAATAAATCCCGCAACGAGGCTATTTATTCAGAAAACAGGCTATTCATGACGAATATTGATGCGGAGGATACGCTTATTAATTCGTCTGATTTACTATCTTTCGATCCAGTATGTTTGTTTGTAAATAGGAGCTATACTTAAATATCAGGAAAGTTAAATATTTTTGAATCCAGATATATTGTTTTGTTCGGAATATTCCGATATTCGGTTACTTGTTGGCGGAGCAATGCGAGCCTTTCGAAAAGAACAAAAGTAAATTAATAAAGATGTTGATGAAGAATTACGGAACCGGAGCGTTTTACTGTCTTATGGCACTTTTACTGCTCGTCCAGCTCTTTTCTTGTCATCAAAATAAAAGCCGAGATCCGAATAAGAATACCGTAATACCCAACGATTCACTTGAGCTGAGTTATGAAAATGTGCTATTGGCCTATCTTTCGACACAGGATTTCAAAAGTGCCGCTGTTGTAAAGAAGAAGAGAAATGAACTGCTTAAAGATGGTTACTTTGAGCATTCTCCTTACCATTCTATTCTGTTGGCCTACGAATATTTATTGGATGACAATATAGATTCTGTTGAAATTGCCTTAAAAAATCTGGAAGGACAAAAGTTGTCTCCGGATTTAGCAGTTTTAAAGGACTATCTGGGGATTCGTGCCAATTTCAGTTTTCATGATGTGACGAGCGGAACGATGGTGGCACAGATTATTGATGCAAAGGAGTATGCCCTGGCACATGAAAGTGTATTTACTTTTCTGTTCTATAATCTATTGGCCAATGCTGAATATCGACAGGCAGACTACCGGCAGGCATTGAAAGATGTCGAATCCTGGTATCATTATCATCCCAATAAGACGGACCCGCATGTCTCTGAGGCCTATCAGGAGATGAAATTTATGCAATATATGGCCTTGCATGATTTTGAGAAACTAAAAGGTACTTTGGACAGTTGCCGGCATTATGCCAATGCAACAAAGGACTCGACCATTATCATGCGCATGTACGATTTACAGGCACAGTATTATTTTAGTATCAATAACAATCCGAAAGCGGTAGAAGCATCCCGAACATATTTCAACTATCTACAAGCCTCCAATACACTTAATCCTTATGTATATGCGAATCTGGGCAAGAACTTTCTGAA
Organism: Sphingobacterium sp. DR205; assembly: GCF_011064245.1. Taxonomy (NCBI): domain Bacteria; kingdom Pseudomonadati; phylum Bacteroidota; class Sphingobacteriia; order Sphingobacteriales; family Sphingobacteriaceae; genus Sphingobacterium; species Sphingobacterium sp. DR205. The sequence goes on from NZ_CP049333.1 coordinate 3,015,506, forward strand.
CAATAATCAGGTGGATTCGGCCATATTTTATTTTAATGCCGGTCTCCGATTTATCAAAAAGCATAAGATGAAGCATAATAAGATGTTTTATTATAAAAACCTGCAAGTAGCTTATGCATTAAAAGGTGACTATGAACGGGCATATTTTGCACTGGATTCAACATTTCAAGATTATAAACAGAGTACGCAGCGGATTGAAGCGGAAAAAATCAACGAGATCAATACAAAATACCAGACGGAGAAAAAAGATCAGGCGATTACGTTGCTACGAACCACGAATGCCTTCAACCATAAGATCCTGATGCAGCAACGCTGGATATTTGTGATTCTATTGGCCCTGGTATTCAGTATTGCATTTTTTATCTATTTCAGAAACAAACAGAGATTATTACAAAATATCAACCAACGTATTCTTGCGGAGAATAGACAGCTTATTCTGGAACAAAAAACCAGACAGAACCAACTTAATCCACATTTTATATACAATGCCATTGCCAATCTACAGGGCTTGATTAGCAGCGAGCAGAAAGCTAAGGCCAATCAATACCTACTCTTATTGTCCCGTCAGATTCGCGATATCCTTGAATTAAATAGGGAAGAATACATTTCGTTGGATCAGGAAATTAAATCATTAAATAATTACATACTTTTACAGCAGATGCGTTATCAGGATGTATTTGACTATCAGATTAAGACAGGCGATCTGGATCCGGATGATGTCATGATTCCACCAATGATCATACAGCCATTTGTGGAAAACGCAATTGAACATGCGTTTAAGAACTTGCCTTATATGGGGCAACTGACCATTGATTTTCATGCAGATGAAAATCAATTGCATGTCAGCATCTGTGACAATGGCTGGGGAATGCAGGTCCATAAAGAACAGGTTTCGCACAAGACGTCTTTATCGCAAATCATTACAAAAGAGCGGCTGGAGCTGTTGTTTGCGGATGCAGATCCGAAAGCGCGGATTGAAATAACGCCAAATTATACCGATGATCAGCGTGGTTATAAAGTCGAAATTTATATTCCACTTGTTTTATATTTTAACTAAAAAATCAATGTTATGAAAGTTTATATTCTTGAAGATGAGTATAATATATACTTATATATAAAGTCACTCCTGGATAGCATTCCTTATGTTCAGATCGTTGGCTATAGCCCTTCCATTGCTCAGGCCGAGCGGGAATTACTGGCCACTAATCCCGATTTGATTTTGGCGGATATTCAATTAAAAGATGGCTCGAGCCTGTCTTTTCTGTCCGAGCTTAAGTTGGATATTAATACGATTTTTATTACAGCGTTTAATCAATATGCCATTGAAGCACTGAATATTGGTGCCATCGCCTACTTATTGAAACCTTTGGTGCCTGAGCAATTTATAGAAGCAATTGAAAAATGCTATAAGAAGAATACGGAATACAGGTTTAATAGCATGCAGTTAAATATGGCCGAGAATTATTTGAAGGCACCAAATAAACCCAAAAGGATTGCACTGCGTACCTTTGAATATACACAGATCGTGAATATCGACGATATTTTATACTGTCATGGCGACAAAGGCTATACCACATTTTACATCAAAGACAACAAACCGATGATGGTTTCTAAAGTACTTAAACACTTCGAAACCATGTTGCCCGACACCGAATTTATCCGCTGCCATCAATCCTACCTGATCAATGCAAACTATATCAAAAAATATTTTAAGGATGGTCAATTGGAAATGGCAGATGGCAAAATGATTCCGGTAGCGACCAGAAAGAAGGATGTTATCCAGCAGTTTCTGAGTGATTTCTGATGAAAATATAGGTTTCTTTTGGAATGAAAAGTGGACTTATTCTACTTTGTAATGTTTAAAAACTAAAAAATATAGCGACTTCGTTTTAATACTAAATATTTTAGTATTAAATTTGCTTAAACTTAAGACGGAGGTGGCTATGCAAACAAAAGAAAAACAAGCTTTAATCGGCCAATTGAAAAAAGACTTGCTGGTATGGCAGGGAATAAAGCAAAAATCAGCTGATGTGCTTCCAATGGGTCTTGGCCCATTGGAGGAGGCTTTCCCCAACGGGATTTTCCCCAAGGGAGTGATTCATGAATTTGTTAGTTTTGATCGGGTAGGAGGTGCCGTTTCTTGTGGTTTTATAGCCGGCTTGTTGGGAAAACTGATGCGAAGCGATGGGATTTGCATTTGGATAAGTGGCTTTCATACGTTATTTCCCACGGCTATTAAATCTTTTGGTGTCGATCCAGAAAAGGTCATTTTTGTCCGTATGGGCAGGGAAAAGGACCTGTTATGGGCAATGGAAGAGGCGCTGAAATGTGAGGGAATCACAGCGGTACTGGCGGAGATACATCAATTGGACTTTGTACAGTCGCGGCGTTTGCAACTGGCTGTGGAGAAAAGTGGTGTGACAGGGTTTATACTGCAGCACAATCCGAAGCTATTGGGAGCAACAGCCTGTGCCGCACGCTGGAAAATTAGTTCGCGACCTAGCCAACTGGAAGATGGACTACCGGGAATTGGCCATCCAAGCTGGGATATCGAGTTACTTAAAGTGCGGAATGGAAATCCGGGGCGATGGCAGATGACATGGACTGCGGGCGGTTTTGAACCTGTTGCTAAAACAAGATCGCTTCCGGAAGAATGGGAACAATCTTATGCTCATCTGGGACTGGCATGAAAAAGCGATTTGCCTCCTTATGGTTTCGCCATCTAAAAACAGATTGGATGACTGTTGGACAACCTCAGCTCAAAGAAATCCCCTTTGTATTGGCAATTTCTACGCATGGCAAGCTGATCGCCAATGCCTGTAACGCCCTGGCTGAGCAGGAAGGTGTGTATCCAGGTCTGGCCATTGCGGATGCTAAGGCTTTTTTACCTTCCTTAAAAGTGGTCAATGAACGTTCGGGATTAACCGAAAAGTTGCTCCACAACATTGCCCATTGGTGTATCCGGTATACACCGCTTGTGGCGATAGATCTGCCCGAGGGGATTATTTTGGATATCAGTGGTTGTGCTCATCTTTGGGGGGGAGAAGAATCTTATTTACAGCATATCGTCTCCCGGTTTAAACGGCATGGTTATGACGTATGTGTAGGTATTGCGGATACGATCGGCACGGCCTGGGCAATCGCCCGTTTCGGAAATGGAAATGCCATTGTGGAGGGGGATAAACAGTTTGATGCTATATTGGATTTGCCTCCACAGGCACTACGGCTGGAGGCAACTGTACTGCAACGCTTACAAAGTCTTGGATTAAAAACAATCGGAAGTTTCGCGCGCATGCCGCGCACAGCTCTGCGCAGACGTTTTGGAAAAGATTTAGTACTCCGCCTGGATCAGGCCATCGGGGATGAGGATGAATTTATTGTTTCTATAAAACCTATTTTTCCTTACGAAGAACGTTTGCCCTGCCTGGAGCCCATTCGTACAGCCAATGGCATTGAACTTGCCCTGCAGCAGCTTTTAAACAACATCTGTAAACGTTTAACCGGGGAAGGTAAGGGTGTTCGGGAAGCGGTGTTACAATGCCATCGGGTGGACGGGAAAATAGAACAGATCAGCATCGGAACCAATCGGGCGACAGCACACCAACAGCATTTATTTCAGTTATTTGCCCTGAAAATCCCACAGATAGAACCTGCATTGGGCATTGAACTGTTTATATTGGAAATTCCCAAAGTGGAAGAGGCAGACCCTGTGCAGGAGAATTTATGGAGCCATCGTATCGGACTGGACAATCCTGTGGTAACCGAATTATTGGACCGTCTAAAAAGCAGAGATCCCGCCTGTGAAATTTCACGCTATTTGCCTGCGGCACATTATTGGCCTGAACGGTCCATGAAAATAGCCCGTTCAGCACAGGAGGTACCCACTGTTGACTGGCAAATTGACAGACCTCGTCCCACCCGTTTATTGAGTACCCCCGAACCGATTATGGTCACAGCGCCTATTCCGGATTATCCGCCCCTGTTTTTTCGGTACAAGGGGGAAGTCCATACCGTAAAAAAGGCGGATGGGCCCGAGCGTATAGAGCGGGAATGGTGGATAGATAAGGGGGAGCATCGTGATTACTATGCTGTTGAGGATGAGAAAGGACGACGATTTTGGCTCTATCGCTCGGGGCACTACGATGACCGTTCGCCCAATCAATGGTTTTTACATGGTTTTTTTGCATAATGAGGGGATATTGTGAATTACAGGTGACCAGCAATTTTAGCTTTCTGGAAGGAGCTTCCCATCCGGAGGAGCTGATGGAACGTGCTGCACAATTGGGGTATCGGAAAATTGCGGTGACTGACCGGAATAGTTTTGCAGGGATTGTTCGTGCCCATACCGCCGCTAAAAAACATGGGATCACTCTTATCCCGGCCTGTCGTCTGGACCTGCAGGATGGTCCAAGCTTATTGGCTTATCCAACGGATAAGGAAGCTTATGGACGGCTGTCGTCCTTATTGACCGTAGGTAATCTGCGCGCCGAAAAAGGTAAATGCGCGCTCTATAGATCCGATGTTTATCAGTATCAAGAAGGTATCAAATTTATTATTTGTCCCCCTGACAGATTAACCGCCAGATTTGAGCTTGAAGCGGAATTTATCGCATTTGCGACGGAATACAGGCAGCAATTGGGGACGGCTTTGTATTTAGGTGTCAAACGGCTCTATCGTGGTGACGATGCAAAGCTTTTATTCCGCATGCAGCAACTGGGCGAAAATCTTGCTATCCCTCTTGTTGCCTTGGGTGATGTACATTATCATATTCCCGAACGGCGGGAGTTACAGGATGTTTTGACCTGTATCCGGGAGAAATGTACCATCCGGACCGCCGGATTTAAATTATATCCCAATGCCGAGCGTTATCTGAAACCTATGGCGGAGATGGAGCGCCTGTTTAGGCCATATCCCGATGCTATCGTCAGAACAATGGAAATAGCAACGGCATGCTGTTTCTCGCTGGACGATTTAAAATATGTGTATCCGGATGAATTGTCATCCAATGGACGTACTGCGCAGGAAGAACTGGCCTATTTGACCTGGAAGGGGGCGAAGAGCAGATTTGGTGACCAGATCCCCGCTACCATCCGTGATACCATCCAGATGGAACTTGATTTTATCGAACGGAAAAATTATGCTTCTTATTTTCTGACCGTCTATGATTATGTACGTTTTGCCAAGGAAAGAGGTATTTTGTGCCAAGGACGCGGTTCGGCCGCCAATTCGACCATTTGTTATTGTCTGGGTATTACCTCGGTCAACCCCGCTGAGTTTAGGTTGCTCTTTGCGCGGTTTATGTCTGATGCCCGGGATGAACCACCGGATATAGATGTTGATTTTGAACATGAACGCCGTGAAGAGGTGATCCAGTATATCTATGAGAAATATGGGCGCAACCGTGCGGCTATTGTGGCCACAGTGACGCAGGTACGGGCTAAAGGGGCTGTTCGCGATGTTGGAAAAGCGATGGGGCTATCCATGGACACCGTTGGCCGTCTGGCGGGTGTGGTAAGCAGTCATTGGGATGAGAGCATTGATCTTGAACGTTTAGTGGAACAGGGATTTAATCCCGAAGATCCGCATTTACGTAAAGTGCTTGAACTGACCCATCAGTATATTGGGTTTCCAAGGCAACTGGGCCAGCATACAGGCGGATTTGTCATCACACAGGGCAATCTTCATGAACTCTGTCCGCTGGTAAATGCCCGCATGGATAACCGGACCAACCTGGAGTGGAACAAAGATGATCTGGAGGCGCTGGGCTTCCTGAAAGTGGATGTATTGGCTTTGGGGATGCTGACTTGTATCCGGAAGGCTTTTGATCTTGCCAAAAGACATTATGGACTGGACCTGACTTTGGCAGGCATTGGCGCTGACCATGACCCGAAGGTGTATGATATGATCTGTCATGCCGATACGCTGGGGGTATTTCAGATTGAGAGCCGGGCGCAGATGTCCATGCTACCGCGGTTAAAGCCACGGAAGTTTTATGACCTGGTTATCGAGGTGGCCATCGTACGTCCGGGACCGATACAGGGGGATATGGTACATCCTTATTTGCGCCGGCGTAACAAGGAAGAGGGTGTGGACTATCCCAAAGATGAAATTAAGGCGATTCTGGAAAAAACCTTGGGAGTTCCGCTTTTTCAGGAACAGGCCATGGAGATTGCAATTGTTGCGGCCGGATTCACCCCCGCTGAAGCAGATGAACTGCGCCGTAGCATGGCGACCTTTAAGGCAAAAGGGCAGGTGTCGTTTTTCAGGCAAAAGATGATTGACGGTATGGTGAAGAAAGGTTATACGGAAGAGTTTGCCGTGCGCGTCTTTCGGCAGCTGGAAGGATTCGGAAGCTATGGATTTCCGGAAAGCCATGCGGCCTCTTTTGCACTGCTGGTCTATGTCTCTTCATGGGTAAAATACCATTATCCTGATATTTTTTCGGCTTCTCTGCTCAATAGCCAGCCCATGGGATTCTATCAGCCGGCACAGATCGTAATTGATGCCGGGCGGCATGGTGTGAAAGTTCTCCCCATAGATATCAACCATTCCCTTTGGGATAACACCCTGGAAGGTGATATGGGCAAACAGCATGCCCTGCGCTTAGGACTTCGTCAGATTAAAGGCTTTTCGGAAGAAGAGGCCCGGGTGTTGACCAAAGGGCGTAAACAGGGGTATTCAACGATCACGGCAATGATGGAAGCCGGAGTATCCCTGTCGGGACTGGAGCGCTTAGCCGAGGCAGACGCCTTTCGTTCGCTTGGCATCGACCGTAGACGGGCACTGTGGGAAATCACAGCTTTGGGTGATCGGCCCATTGGCATATTCGAAGGGAAACCTTCAGCATCAATTGCTGAAGGGCAGATTGAACTACCTTTGTTGCGCCCCAGCCAACATGTCGTAGCGGATTATGCAAGGACCGGGCTGTCTATCAAAGCGCATCCGGTGAGTTTCCTACGTGACAAATTAGATCTGCTCCATGTGGTTCCAACTGAAAAACTAGGGCTGATTAAAAATAATATGCCTGTTAAAGTCTGTGGATTGATTACCGTACGGCAGCGTCCGGGGACTTCCAAAGGCGTGTTATTTGTTACCATCGAAGATGATACCGGCTTTGCAAATGTGGTCATCTGGAGTAAGGTATTTGAAAAATACCGAAAAGAGATTCTCCGGGCGAAATTATTTATGGTTGCTGGGAAAGTGCAGGTTGAAGGTGAAGTGATCCATATTATTGCTGAACGTTGCTTTGATATGTCCGGTTTATTGGCAAATCTGGCAGAAGAGGATGAGCGCGTAACACATGTTTTTTATAAAGGACGAAATTTTCATTGATCTTTCATTTATTAATCTCATTTTTGAACTGCGTAAAGCAAGTACGACAGCTGGAATCAACTGAAAAGAACATAAAATTAGATGAACAAAAATATTCTCGTTAATAAAATTGAAATCGAAAAAGAAATCATCATCGATTTGATCAAACAGGATAATCGCGACGGAGCCATTGATCTGATCGCCAATCGTGCAAATGTAAAATTTAAAACGGCTCGTGATATTGTTCAACTATTTGACGAAGGCGATATAGATATTTTCGATGGTAAAGACCTGTTTTTAGTTGATTACGACGAAGTGCCCAATAGCGAAGCTTCAGACAGGGGAGAGCCTGAACCGTCTTCTTTTTTGGAAGTAGAACGGGACAAAAGCAAGGGGGCGGGGAGTAAGAAAGGCTTAATAATAGGTTTAGCTGTACTAGCCTTAGGTTTTGTTTTTTTACGCTATGTTGTTGGTTTTAACCATATCGGGCATCATTTGTCGGAACTGGGGCAGGTGTTTGACAAAAATACCGGACGGACAACGGCATTGGATGCTGATACCGCAGACCGCAAAGCCTCTTTGGAACCCGGTGTCACCAGGGTCGCTGATGTGGAGGACTTTCGACCTATCGATACTAATCTTCTTGCTCCCGAATTCAAATCGGCAGAGATGGCGAGGATTAAAAAAGCTCAATTTGATAAACTGATTCCCGCAAAGAAGTCTCCCACAGATGAAGATGCACAATTGGCTTTAATTTACCTTACAAATAAGCGATTGACAGATGTGATCATTCAGCAAAAGTTGAACATCAAAATTGGCCAATGCTATGAAAACCCCAAAAAAGAAGGCAACAAACACTGTGTAAGCTGCATGATATTACTCTATAACCGCGAGAAGAAACATTGGCAGGAGGCTCCTGATGGGGAGAATTTCCTGGACAATGCCTATGATTTTTATCTTCCCGAGGGAGGCGATACATGGGAAGCCAAGTCTTTAAGCATGCATATCCCTTATGACTACGCGCTGTTTAAAAAATACGAACCAAAAGACTAATTGTAGTCTTCTCATTTTTACGCCAATATTTCATTGGCATTATTATACTTCACAGTCCTGCTTTTGTTGAGCGGTAATACAGTTACCCTTCTTTTTCCCAATTGCCGGTAAGCAGACAATACAACAGGCCACCAATAGCAATAATAAGATGGATACCGTAGTAGCAGCGCCGTATGCTGTCTTGATATTGTTCAGCCTGAAAAATGGATTCCCATTTTCATGTAGGAACAGGCCAACAACAAAGGCAATACCGAGACAAATGGACAGTTGTTGTACGGTAAGGTAGATCGCGGATCCTACGCCGATCAATTCTTTGCTGACATCTTTTAAAGCTAAGGTCATCAGGGATGGTAGTACGCTGCCGCAGCCAAGCCCATAAAAGAAAAAGAGCAGATGAAGCTGATCGCTTGCGACACTTACTTCATTGAGGACAAGTAAATGAAGAAATAGTCCCATAACCATTATTCCCAACCCGGTGAGTACAACGGCTTTGCCATGGTGTTGAATAAACCTGCTGACCATCAGGCTGGCAACTACGTAACCTATACCCTGATAGACGAAAGCGATGCCTGTCATTGTTGCTGTATAACTTTTCTCATGCTGTAGATAATTGGAGTTAATAATGAAATAAGCATCCTGGACCATATAATAGGCTAATGCTGCAATCAGTCCCAGATTGAAAATCCTGTTGTGGAAAAGGGCGAAGTTAAAAAGTGACTTTTGTCCCGTTTTGTACAGTTTCTTCTGCTTTTTTAGGAATAACAGTGTAAAGATAAGCGCAGCTGCCAGCAATAGTATCGACCAGATCGGCCAATGCAACTCAGGACCCATGACCAACGGAGATATTAGGCCCATCAAGAGTATAAATAAACTCAGCATCGGTATAAACGAAATCGTGGATGTAGGGTTTGGCTGGTCCCGGGGAACACAACAGTAAGCGGCGATACAGGCGAGGATACCTATTGGGATATTAATCAGGAAAATAAGGCGCCAGCTTTCATGGATCCATGACTGATCGGGAAGTAGTCCCCCGAGCAGTTGTCCGATTACGGAGGCAATACCTGCGATGCTACCATATATCCCCAGGGCCATAGCTCGCTTAGAGGCGTCTTCAAAAAGCAGCGTGATCAGAGCGATACCCTGTGGTACCATCATGCCTGAACTAATCCCTTGCAGTAACCTGCCCAATAGCAGAAGGTAGATATTGCTTGACAGCCCACATAAAACCGAAGCAAACGTAAAACCGGCCATACCCATGACGTATAATTTCTTTTTGCCAAAATAGTCTCCGGCATTGCCCGCATTGATCAGCAGGCTGGCGTAGCCAATAATATATAAGATAATGATCCACTGGGTTGCACTATTGCTCAGGTCCAGAGACTGTTGTATGGTCGGTAGGGAAACATTGATAATGAATAGATCGATGACAAACAAAAAGATGCCAATGGATAGGATACAAATGTGAAGCAAATCTTTAATTCGGAAGCGCATATAGCCAAAGTTTTTGATAATTTTATAGTCAAAAGTAGTTTGGATATTTTTTATAGTCAAGTAGTTATAAATGATGTACTTAGTATGGTTTTATGAACTAATGGTCAGTATGAGGTGATTATGGATGAAAAAAAAAGTGAATTTTTTGGAAGTTGTTGTGATGTCAATGGTATTTTCAAGATCATTGGCGGAAAATGGAAGGTTTTACTAATCAAAGCCATTGCAAAAGAATGCCCTAAACGGTTCGGAGAATTGCGAAGGGAGATGGATGATATGGCACAGACCACATTAACCGTCCAATTGCGTGAACTGGAGCGCGATGGTATCCTTTGCCGACAGATTTATGCAGAATCACCACCGCGTGTAGAATATAAGCTGAGCGAAATGGGCAAGACTTTGCTGCCGATTATTGAGCAGCTGGATGAATGGTGGTTACACTATAAAAAGAGATGATTTATGTGACCTGCAGGGATTGCTTTTTATCTTTTGCGGTTCCGAGTAAAATAATTGTCAGTATGATACATGCGGTACCCATCCAGTCTGTAAAGGCAAATGGGGTGTTAAGCCATAATACCGCCAGCAATGCCGCAGATAGGGGTTCAGCGGAAGCAAGGAGACTGGTCTTTTGTCCACCGATTAATTTCACGGCTGTGAGATAGGCATAAAAGGGGATTAGCGTTCCAAAAATAACGATAAACGACGTATAAGCATAGGTCTGCATATCCCAGACACCAGCTACGTCCCAGGGAGCTCTGACAAAACAAAATGCAACTCCGCCAATAAGCATGCCCCAGCCGATGACAATGGTTGACTTGTACCTACTTAGGAGATCAACAGGTTGTAAGGTATAGAAGGCAAGTGTTACTGCAGACACCAATCCAAAGAATAGGGCGATTCCAGAGATCGAAAGCGTGCCCATTTTACCATGGGTAACCAATAGAAAGGTACCTAATACCGCCAGTATAATTGCCAGGCATGTTTTGCCGTTTGGAAATTTTCGCTCTTTTAATGCAATATAAATGGCGATCATGACTGGGCCGGTATATTGCATGACCGTTGCTGTAGCAGCATTGGAATAGTTGATCGCCGCAAAATATGAATATTGAACGGCGAGCACGCCGACAATACTAAATAAGAGCAGATCAATAGCATCTTTGCGCTTGCGCCAGATAGACCATAGGTCGCTGCGGTTGTTTATTCCTGCAAGAATTAAAAGAAAGGCACCGGTTATCAACATTCTTATGGTAATAAGCCATTCAACATTGACGCCTCGTTGCTGAAAAAGGAATTGACCAAAAGTTCCGGAAACACCCCAAAGTATGGCTGCACTAACAGCCAATAAAAAGCCTTTCAAAACTTTATTGCTATCTGTATTGTTCATCTTAAACGTTAATGATCTTCTCGGATACCGTGCTATAATATTACTTCATTGTCTGTCGTTCCGGTGGCCAGGATGTCAGCGATACTCTTTAATGTCCGTTGAGAAATTTGGGTGAGTGCTTCCGTTGTGAAAAAAGCCTGATGTGCCGTTACTAAAACATTTGGAAAACTCATCAATAACTGGATGGTGTCATCTTCTATAATGGTTGCGGAGAGATCTTTGAAAAATAGTTTCTCTTCCTGTTCATACACATCAATTCCCAATAATCCTATTTTATGCTCTTTCAATGCAGTAATGGCATCATTTGTATGAATAAGATTGCCCCGGCTTGTATTGATGATGGTAACCCCGTCCTTCATTTTTGCCAGTGATTCTTTATTGATGAGGTAATGGTTATCTGGTGTAAGCGGACAATGCAATGAGATGATATCGGAATCCTTAAATAGCTGATCCAGACTTGTATATTGAACACCGGCTTTGATCAGGTCCTGATCAGGATACAGATCAAAGGCGATGACCTCTGCACCGAAGCCCTGGGCAATCCGAATAAATGCTTTCCCAATTTTACCTGTTCCGATAACTCCAATCTTCTTCTGATGGATATTGAAGCCCAACAAGCCATTTAAGGAAAAGTTTTGCTCACGGACACGGTTATAAGCTTTGTGGGTTTTTCGGTTGAGTGTCAATAACATGGCCATCGTATGTTCAGCAACGGCTTCTGGAGAATAGGCTGGGACACGACAGACCTGGATACCGAATTCTTTCGCGGCCGCCAGATCGACATTATTGAAACCTGCACATCGCAGGGCAATCAACTTTATGCCTTTCTGCGCAAGGATTTCGATGACCTGTCGATTCAACTTATCATTGACGAAAACACAGACAACCTCTTCGTTTTTAATTGCATTGACAATATGAGGACCAAGATGGGTTTCATAAAAGCTGAATTGAAAACCGTAGGTCTCATTTTCCCGTTCAAAAAAGACTTTATCGTAAGGTTTGGTTGAGAAGAAAGCTATTTTCATAAAATTGTATTTCCTATGTAAATATACGGTATTAATTTTTTATCCGGTTTAAATTCTATCGAATAAATGGGGTTAATTCTTGTAAAATGCCCAATAAAAGCACTAAATTAGTTTTGAAATCACCATAAAGTTATCCGATTTAACTTTTGGACATAAAAATCACTTCATCATGAACTGGTCTACTCAAATTACAACGCTATTAGGCACAGCATATCCGATTGTACAGGCACCGATGTTTGGGGTGACGACGCCTGAGATGGTTGCAGCAGCTTCAGCAACCGGCGCACTAGGGACATTGGCACTGGGAGACTTACCTTACGAAAAATGTATCACTGCCATTGCAGCAACAAAAAGGCTGACCGCACTGCCATTTGCCGTTAATATCTTTGTTAATAGCATACCCGAGGTATCCGAAAATCTAAGATCTCACTACAGTAAAGTTCGTTCATTTATAGCGACACTGGCTCATCAGCATGGATTGGAGGTGGAGCTGCCAAAGTTTGAGGACATTCATCTGACGGATTATCGGGAACAGATCGCGGCCATTATCGCAAGCGAGTGCAAAATCGTTAGCTTTACTTTCGGCAATCTGGATGAGCCGAGCATAGCTTTATTAAAGGAAAATAATACACTTCTTATCGGTACTTGCACCTCAGTTGCTGAAGCGCAGATCCTGGAGGCATCAGGTATCGATATTATTTGCGTGCAGGGACTGGAAGCTGGGGGACATCGTGGAAGTTTCCATGCGACCGCCATTCCGCGGATTGGCGGACTTTCTTTGTTGTCGCAAGTACATGATCATGTTGACAAACCACTGATTTATGCTGGCGGGATATATAATGCCCGAACGTTGCTTGCCGCAAAGCAATTGGGGGCGGCAGGTTTTCAGGTGGGCAGTTTATTGCTTAAATCCAGGGAAAGTGCGTTACTTGATTTTGAGAAACAACATTTAAGTCAGGTGAAAGAATCAGATATTGTATTGACCCGGAGTTTTTCTGGAAGGTTTACCAGAGCAATTACAAACACTTTCATAAAAACTGTGGATGGAACGGATTATATTTTACCGTATCCCTATCAAAATAAATTAACCAATGCCTTAAGAAGGGCGGCAAAGGCAAAAGAAAATACAGATTTCGTCGGTATTTGGGTTGGACAATCCATTCATCCCTATCGGGAAGGTTCAACCGGAGATATCCTTCAGGAGCTAATTCGGGAAGTTGAAGAGGCGACAGGTTGTTAATAATATAAGCCAATATGCTATGTAACTAAAAATACAAAGCTGCCGCAGTTTTCTAGGGATGTAGATATTGTTCTACAATAATTTATTCCTTATTCTTTTTTTATATAGAAAATGATTACATTAGAGTTAACTAAGTTATAAACAGGTTCATATGGAAATTAAAACATCTTCAAAATTTGTAGCCGAACTAATTGGAACATTTGGTTTGGTACTCTTTGGTTGTGGCGCAGCCGCTATTGCTGGAGCCAATACCATGGGAGGGCTTTCAGGGCTAGGCCTCTTGGGTATTTCAGTGGCATTTGGTCTATCGGTTGTGGTCTTTGCCTATGCCATTGGCGGAATTTCTGGCTGTCACATTAATCCGGCGGTGACGGTAGGTGTACTATTGGCTGGGAGAATGTCTGCCAAGGATGCAATCGTTTACATCATTGCACAATTTATCGGTGCACTTTTGGGGGCATTTGTGCTGCAACAGATTTTAAGCGGTCAATTAGGAGGTTTTACAGCTGGCGAATGGGCGTATGGATCTAATGGATGGGGGAAAGGTTACCAAAATGAATATGGTAGCATTTCGGCGTTTTTGATTGAAGCCGTTTTAACTTTTCTCTTTCTTTTTGTCATACTGGCAACAACATCAAAGGTAGGAAACGGTACGATGGCGGGCTTAGCCATTGGATTTACATTGCTGTTAATCCATTTGGTAGCCATACCGGTTACAGGTACTTCGGTTAATCCTGCCCGTTCATTCGGTCCGGCAATTCTTGCCGGCGGCAATGCATTATCGCAATTGTGGTTATTTATTGTTGCACCATTAGTGGGTGCTGCGGTTGCTGCAGGCGTGTGGAGAGCCTTGGAGCCCAAAGATTAATCGTCATAAAAGCAAAAAAAACGCGCAGGGACACAGGTCTTGCGCGTTTTTTTATGAGTACTAAATTCGTATCCCAATATGAATTTTAGTCCTATGTTTTTATACCTCCTGTAAATCCTTGATAAAGGCCATGACTTTTTCCTCATCGGTTGCCCAGGAAGTGATGAGTCGGATGGCGGCATAATCCGCATCGATATTTTTCCAAATATAGAATTGATAATCTGCGCTTAAGCGGTCAATAACTTTTTTGGGTAGAATTGGGAACAGCTGATTTGTGGTGGACTGTGTTAGGAAAGTATAGCCTTTTTCGCGGACCGCCGTGGCAATACGCATCGCCAGTGTATTTGCTTTCCGTGCCAGATCGAAATACAGATCATCTTTAAAGAGTTCTAAAAACTGAATGGAAAGAATACGTCCTTTGGCCAACATGGCGCCTTTTTGCTTGATCGCATAATCAAAATCGATCGCCAATTCGGGTCTATTAAAGATAATGGCTTCACCTAAAAGCGCACCATTTTTAGTACCGCCAATATAAAAGACATCGGTATACCGGCTGATTGTTGCAAGTGTTAAGTCGTTATTTTCCGCGGTAAGTGCATGCCCCAGCCGTGCCCCGTCCATATAAAGTAACAGCTGGTGGGACTGACAGAATTGATACAGAGCTTTGATTTCATCATTGCCGTAAATTGTGCCAATTTCTGTTGAATTAGAAATATAGACGATGCGTGGCTTGACCACATGGGGAGCAAGTGCATATGATGCTAATACTTCAGCGATATCCTGGGGCCTTAATTTTCCATCTACTGTTTCAGTCGTAATCACTTTGTGCCCCGTGGCCTCGATGGCACCTGTTTCATTTGCCGCAATATGTCCTGTTTTTGCACTTATTACGGCCTCATGGACACGGAGGAGAAATGAGATAACCAACAAGTTCGTTTGGGTGCCTCCTGATACGAAATGGATTGTTGCGGCTGGATTATTCAATTTCTCTCTTAAAACTGCTTTTGCCTCTTGTGCATACTCGTCCTCTCCATATCCAAGTTGTTGTACCAGATTGGTTGCAATGAGTTTATCCAAAATGCGGGGATGGGCTCCTTCCGAATAGTCGTTTTTAAAATTGTACATAGTAAGTGTTTTAGCTCAGGGATCCTTTTAATATTTACAACAGCTATGGTTCTTTTTCTGATCTCTCGTCTCAAAAAATGGATGCCAGAAAAGCTGATCGCCGTTTGTGCATTCAAAAGTATAAATACTTCTTACTTTTTTCTGCTTTTGAACAAAAAATATCATGAAAGAAATCATTGTTAAAGCCGAAACCGCCTGCCGAGGTGATCTGACAAGCGGTTTCGGGTTTTAAAAGGGAGCGACCAAATGAAACTTTATTCTAATAAATTATAGACACGGACATAATCAATTTCAAATATTGCCGGAAATATTGTGTCGTCGATACCTTCTTTACCACCCCAGTTGCCTCCGACAGCCAAATTGATTAACCAATGGAAATTCTGGTCAAAGGGCCATTCTTTAAAACTCTTGTTTTCATTGTCAACGTGGAAAATCTCCTGTTCATCAACAAATCCTTTGATGTAGGCTGGAGTCCAGTCGATACGATATTTATGAAACCTGTCGGAAACGCCGGATACCTTTTTTTTACTTGTTTTCTGTGTGTTGATGCCATGATTGTATGCTTGGGTGTGTGTAGAAATATGAACCACATCCTGATCGTATCCAACATGTTCAAGTATATCTATTTCCCCTGAATTGGGCCAGTCACCATATTTCCAATTGGTGGGAAGCAGCCAGATAGCGGGCCAGGTGCCACGGCCTCGTGGTAGTTTTGCCCGGGCCTCAAATCTGCCGTAAGTGAAATCCCCCTTATTCTTACTTGTCAGACGTGCGGAAGTATAGGATTTACCGCCTTTATTTTCCTTTTTCGCCGTAATCTTCAGGACGCCATCCTGCACCAGGGAATTTGATCGTGAAGCTTCCATATAATATTGTAATTCATTGTTTCCCCAGCCGTCATAGAGGGAACCGATATCGTAGGACCATTTACTTTTATCCGGTAAGCCCGAGTAATTAAATTCATCAGACCATATCGGCACTGGCGAAAAGTGATAGGCTCTGCCGCTGGTCTTATTTAAAGTTGATCTCACATAAAAGGGGATATTTGCCGTCGCAACATTGTTATTTCCATCGCTTGCATATACAAACAACCGGTAGGCACCTTCTTTGGAAGGAGCAGTTAATGTACCCTTGTCATCCGCACTATTTTTGATAAATCCGGCTAGCGCCTGTGGCCGTTCTTCACGGTCACCACCTTCTTTAAGGTCAGTGCTCTCTTGGAGAAGTTCCCAGCGTATCCTTAATTTATCCCCGTCGGGATCCTGTACAAAGACTTTTACGGGATAGGTTTTACCAGATTCAAGATAGATGAAATCTTTTGCCTGCCTGTTGTCCAACAAAAAGGAATCCAGCTGTGGCGCCCGATTGTCTGGCCATTTGCCCGACCAGAGGTAATGCATCACATCGACAACCTCATTTTCTTCGCCAGCTTCGGTGAACAGTCCATACCAGGTCGGTGTACGTTCCTGCTTCTGTCCCCACAGAAAGACATAAGAGCCCAGACAGTTTTTGTCCTGACCGATGGAGGCTTCGTATCGGCTTTTGTAAACGGCTGCTTTCTCGTGGCTGGTTTCTTCAACCGATGCACCCCAAGGTGTTTGTAGGCCTTCCCAATGGCCCGTAGGGCCCCATTCTGTCACGATATAGGGTTTGTTCCAGCCTGTTTTTTGCAATTGTTCAGGTACTGAGGCAAGTCCGCCATACACCTGCACGGCAAGAAGGTCCAATGCCGGACATTTGCTTTTAATATAATCAATTTCCTTTTGATTTATACCGGCGAGCATGGTGGTAACCAAGTGATTGGGATCTAATTCATGGATCATTTTGGCAATGCCATTGACAGCATCCCAGACCTTGGGATTACTGTAATGCAAGTTGAGTTCATTGCCGATTCCCCACGCCAATAGGGCCGGATGATCTTTGTATTTCAGAATCACTGTACGCAGGTATTCTTTTTGTTCTGCAACCGCCACCGGGTCATTGTAATCGAAGCCATGCCGTTCTGTTTTCACGTCGAGACCCAGGGTTACCGTAAGTCCCAGCTGTTGTGCTTTATTTAGGATTTCATCTGCTTGGTAAGGGCTCCATGTGCGTATGGAGTTGCCTCCATACGCTTTTAATTGTTCCATATTGCTTGTTCCGCCCGCCCCTCTGATAAAGTAGGGCTGCCCGTTGCGCATGATTGTAAAGCCACCGTCGACCTTAGTAATTGTTGTTTTAACGGGTTTCCCTTGCTGCCCCCATCCGATGGGAAGGAAGAGAAGGTTGAGCAATAGAAAAGCGAGTAGTCTTCCTGCTGTCATCATTTATCGAAAGTTAGGATTTGCATCTATTTGAGTTTGTGGTATAGGGAGGAACTCGCTTACACCGGGAGTGAATTTTGCACCGAATACTTCTTTTGCCCGTCCTGTACGGACCAGGTCATTGAAACGCTCGCCCCACCATTCACAGGCAAATTCGGCGCGGCGTTCGTCCAAAATCTGGTTTAAAGTGACATTTGTAATTGCTGTTAGTTTGGCACGTTCACGGATCAGACGAAAAGGTTCATCACCATTTTGTCCCTTTCTGACTTTGGCCTCTGCATTTAATAAAAGTACATCCGCGTAACGTAGTATACGCACATTATTGTTCGCCCCATATTCCATTCGACCTGCTGTCATCTGTGATTTTGGAAGATAGGCCTTGCCGTTGAAATATTTGACACCGAATGGATTCCCATAGACAATATCGCCGCTTGGTGTTGTTGCCGTAGTTGCCGGGTTGCCGTTGATACCGCAGTATAAGATTGTCGTTTTTAGCCGTTCGGTTTCGCCTCTATTGGTTAAGAAATCAACGATATTCTGTGAAGGTGGGACCCAGCCGGCACCAGAAATAGGACTTCCTTTTTGATCACCTGAAGGACCTTGCCACTTGAAAAACGTTCCCCAATCAACACCGGGACGAACAATATCCCCGGTTCCTAATCCAAAATCGGAGTATTGCAGTTCAAAGATAGATTCATTGGACAGTTTTCCCGGAATTTTAAAAAGCTCATAGTAGTTGGGGTATAAGGAAAATTTGCCACTTGCGATAATTTTGTTTGTGGCATCGAGGACCTCGTTCCAATAGGTACTTCCGTTATCATTTCCCGCCAAATCTGCTGCGGCTTTCGCTTTTAAAAGAAGCGCGGAATATCGTGTTACCGCACCAACGTGCTTGGACTGATTAGGACGCGCATCTTCAAGATCCTCCGAACAGGCATTCATTTCATCAAGGATAAATTGGCGAACCTCTGCGGCTGTACTTTTATTGATTGTGGCCAGGCGACCGATATTATCGCTGTCAATTAAAATAGGTACATTTCCAAACAGACGTGATGCCATGAGATGGGCGTATGCCCTTAGAAATCTGACTTCGGCCTTGTATTGTTTATTGAGTTTGATGTCAGCTGAATTAGATGCGGGGATTTTTGCGGCGAAGTTATCCAGTTCGATCAATGCATTGTTTGCTGCAATAACAAGGCTGTAATAACTGATCCAAGATTGATTTAATCCCCAATACGATTGAATTGTGACGTCATTTTGGAAATTTTTGATACCCATTAATTCGGGGTTGTCATTCGGATTCGGTGCAGCCTGTTGGTAATCGTCATCGCGCATACAACGAATGGAAAGGTCAATCCAGTGCACCAGATTATCATCTGAAGCCGAACGATATACACCGGAAACAGGACCATACATTAAAGCCGTATTGCTGTAATCAATCTCCTCAGAACGCTGCTGGTTTTCTAAGGGCTTGTCCAAAAATTTACTACAGCTCGATAGGCCGAAAGAAATGCCTAAACAGCTTGCAATCAGGATATATTTAAAAGTTTTCATGCAGTTTAAATTAAAGGGTTAATAGTTAGAACGATACTTTGACACCTAGACTATACGTAGAGGCGATCGGATACACATTGGCATCGAATCCCATTCCGGATATTTCTGGCGTAAATCCATTGTATTTGGTGAAAATAAAAGGCCGGTCGGCTGTTGCAAATACACGTACCGGTATTTTGTTCAGATCAAAGTTATAGCCCAATTGTATGTTCTGTATCCGTAGATAGGCTCCACTTTCAACAAAAAAGGAACTGGCTTGAAGATTCCAGGATGCAACGGAACCTTTTGCGGAGGGATGTGTATTACTACTTCCTTCTCCGGTCCATAGGTTTTCGATGAATGCGGCATCTGCGTTCATCTGATTATATTTTCGGCGCATCGCGCGATTAAGATTATGGATCTTGTTGCCGGCTACACCCTGAAAAGCAACACTTAAATCAAATTTTTTATAATCAAATGCTAAGTTAAATCCATAAGTAATGGTCGGAAGGTAATTGCCCAGGTTGACGCGGTCTTTTTCATCAAGTTCACCATTGTTGTTCTGATCCTTGTACTGAAGATATCCGGGTAAAATCGGTGTATTTGGATTTTGTTGGTTGTATTTTTTTGCGATAGGATCCGTATCAATCTGAGCCTGGTTTTGGTAGACCCCTGCGACTTCATAGCCATAATAGAAGTTGATGGGCTGATTAAGCTCTATACGTGCCGGGAATTCCGCTGACCATTCCGGATAACCATTCATGATATTTTCCAGTCCGCCAAGATTCTTTACCCGATTTTTGAGTGTGGTCAGGTTTCCGCCTATTGCATACCCGAAGTCACCGACCTTGTCTTTCCATTGCAAACCAATCTCCCAGCCACTGTTTGTCACACTGCCCCAGTTGCCATAGACACGATCCCAAGAAAAGGGGATGGGCCGGCTAAAGGCAAGATCATTTGTCGTGCGGTGGTAATAATCTACTGACCCTGTCAAACGGTTGTTCAACATAGCAAAATCCAGACCGCCATCCCATTCTTCAACAACTTCCCAGCGGACTTGGGTAAAAAAGCGGCCGACGCGGTATCCGGGAACTCGGATGCCATTTGTTGCTCCTTCGCTGCCAAATATACCCGAGTAGTTGTTGCCGGAATAGATCGTTGCATAACCTGCATTGGGCTGGATACCATCGTTCCCCAATTTACCCCAACTTCCACGGAGCTTTAACTGATTGAAGAGCTTTTGGTTTTCCATAAACTTTTCGCGTGTCAATACCCAGCCCAGACCAACTGATGGAAAATAACCCCATTTCGTTTGGTATTTTGAACTTCCGTCCGCGCGGAATGTTGCAGTCAGCAAATACTTGTTGTCATAGTCATAAGTACCTCTGGTAAAGTACGATATTCCTGCATTTCGAGATCCTTTTTCGCCATAACCAGTGGCTGAACTAGTACCTTGGGCATCTACGCCGACATACCAAAACTCCTCGGATGCAGGTACATCATTGGCTTGGACCCAGGTTTCGCGCCAGCGTTCCTCACGTGAAGACTGGCCTAATAGCAGGGACCAGTGATGCTTACCTGCCTGATCTTTATACGTTAGGAGGTTATCCAAAATATAATTGGTATTACGAGCCTGTGCTGACCGTAAAAAGGAGCGGTCATTGCGCTGATCATTGTCAATATAATAGACCGGATTATAATTTATATTGTGTGTGGACTGATACCTTTGGCTGAGCTGCGAACGAAAAGTGATCTTATCCTTCCACAATGTTGCTTCCAGATAGATGGTAGGCAGGATCTGGAAACCCTTTGTTTGGTTTGTATTGTAAAAGGCTGTTGCGATGGGATTGTTGTACCAAAAGCCAGATTGCATGCCGATTGCAGTACTCGAGCCGAATTTCTCTGGTTTGGCGAGTTCCAGGGAAGGATCATAGACAGGATAGAGCGGAGAGGCGAAATAAGCTTGTCTAAAAGCAGCATTATTCGGTGAGTAGGTTTTGAAGTTATTGAAATGCGCGCTAAAACCCGCCTTTAACCAGTCTGTTACTTTGGCATCCGCCTGCATGCGGATATTGTATTTTTGGTTCATATTGCTGGCATCCATAATTCCATCCTGTTTGACGTAATTAAGTCCCATGGAATAGGTGATTTTATCGGATCCGCCCATGATGTCGAGGTTATGGTTGGTGATCAGGGCTTTGGAGCGCAGGAGTTCGTTGAACCAATCGGTGTCCATCGCAGGATTAGTCTCGGTCCCGCCAAACTTTTGCACCGAACTTTTTACGAAGGCTTCATTACCAATGGCTGTCGCATAGGCTGCATATTGCTGTGCATTGGCCATTTTGAGGACATTTGTAGGTGTTTGGAAACCAGCGAAACCATTATATGTAATTTTTGATTTCATATTTAGGTTTCCTTTTTTTGTGGTTACCAGAATGACACCATTTGCGGCACGTACCCCATAAATTGCAGCACCAGAAGCGTCCTTTAAAACAGAGATGTCAGCGATATCATTTGGATTCAGAAAGTCAATGTTGTCCATGAACATTCCATCCACAACATACAGCGGAGTTTCATTGTTAAAGGAACCCACCCCACGGACACGAACGGAGGGTGATGAGCCCGGTGCTCCCGAACTTACGATTTGCACACCCGCAACTGTACCTTGTAGCGCATCCATTGGATTGGAGACGGTACGTTTGACCATTTCTTCCATATTTACTGTGCCAATAGGGGCAGTTAGGTCGCCCTTGCGTTGCGTACCGTAACCCACGACAACCACTTCATCGAGATTGAAATCTCCTTTTTGTTTGAGTTGAATAGTTAACGTAGTTCCGTTTACTGGTACTATTTTCGTTTCATATCCCAGTGATGAGATGATGACATCATTAAAGTTGGCGGGAATGGCGAGTGTAAATTCCCCGTTTTCATTGCTACTTGTACCTATTTTGGAGTTCCCCCGTACAACGATACTGGCGACAACAGGATTACCCTGCTCGTTTGTAATCCGCCCACTGATTGTTCTGCTCTGTGCACTTACCATATTCGTTAGGCAGGAGAACAGCACAGTACCGGCAATAATACTGATATTATTTTTCATGTGTAATGAATTGAAATTTAGGAATTGTTTATAATTATCAAGAGTCAAAATTAGCCTTACAGATATGATAAATGAATTTTAAAGGTACTACAACACTACTTCATGTTGGGTTTTTCAGCTATAATTCAATATATTTGGGGTACGTCAAGTTTACGTCAGCCAATTGAAGGGAATTATTATGAAGTGTTTTGCCATCCTTTTTTTTATCCTATTTTCTGCTTTTTCAAATGCATTACTTGCTCAGGATTTGCTTGGCTTGCCTTTGGTCTACAATTATAGTAAATCCATATACCAAGGAGGGAGCCGTACCTGGGATATCAAACAGGATAGTCATGGCATCATGTACTTTGGTAACAGCGAAGGGCTGCTGACCTTTGACGGACGATACTGGAAAACATTTTCCCTGCCCAATCACACCAATATCCGTTCGATCTGGATTGATGCCGACGATCGAATTTATGTTGGTGGACAAGGTGACTTTGGGTATTTTGAACGCTCACCGCAATCGGGTTTAGTCTATCGGTCATTGCAGGATTTAGTTCCCGAAAAATACTGGAACTTTGCAGACATCTGGAATACGGTTGGTGTAGGACAATCGGTCTTTTTTAGGGGGACCAATGTGATATTTGAATTAAAGGGACAAAAGATTCAAGTACACCCGGCGGCTGTAGAATGGTATTATATGGGGCAATCAGGGGGGATGCTCTATGCTCAGGATAAGAAGAATGGCTTGCTGGAGTTTCGTGATAATAAATGGACTCCCTATCTAAAAGATTTGCCTTTTAAGAATGTGAAAATCGCTTCATTGATGCCTTTTGGCAAAAATCGTATGCTGTTGTCAACCTTAAATAACGAAACATATGCGTTATTAAACATGAAATTGACACGATTGAATGCACAAGATGGCGATGGTAGTTACACACCGTCCTTAGCGAAAATCGATGATTCAACCTTTGTTGTCGGCAATGCAAAAGAAGGTTGCCACATACGCAACTTAGCTGGAAATACCATACAACGGATCGGTGTCCGCGAAGGTCTGCAAAATAAGAATGTCACCGCCGTCTTCGTGGACCGACAAAAGAATATATGGATCGGTACGGATAATGTGATTTCTGTGATAAGTTATGGAAGTGCCATTCGGTATCTCAGACCCAATATGGAGAATGATGTGACCGGATATTCTGCCCTGATCTTTAATCATACACTCTATCTCTCTTCCTCGAATGGTGTATATTATGCGGGTATAAAAAACGGTCTGCTTGATCAAAGCCGCTCACCGTCAGTATTCTCCCTTCTTCAGGGGAGCGACGGCGGAGAGGCATGGCGCCTTGAACAGCTTAATGGCCAATTGCTGCTTGGACACAATAAAGGGTTATTTCAGATCCTGGGACATTCCATCAGACCATTAAGCCGGGGGATTGGAACGTGGAAATTGCTTCCGCTAAATATGGTTTATCCGATTGAAGAGACCTTGGTCGGAACCTATCAGGGATTGGAGCTATTGCATTTTCATAATGGCGTTTTCTCTTCCAGAGGCCCGCTCAATGGGCCCTCGGATTCTTTTCGGTTTCTTGAACAGGATGAACATGGAACAATATGGGCTTCTCATCCCTACAGAGGGATCTATCGCATAACACTTTCACAGGATAGAAAGTCATATCAGGCTCAACTCTACACGCAAAAACAGGGACTCCCCGCGGATTATCAGAATTATGTGTTTAAAATAAAAAATCAGGTGGTCTTTGCGACCGAAAAAGGGCTTTACAATTATGACTATGCTAGGAAGCGATTTGTGCCAAGCAAGCAATTTGCTGCCTTTAAAGATCTGACCATACGCTATCTAAGGGATGACCAAGATGGGAATGTCTGGTTTTGCACAAAAAAAACGGTCGGTCTGGGGCAATTTGATTCAAAAAAGGAAACTTATCATCTGATTAATTTTCCAGAAATAGAAGGCATGAATACCTCCGGCTTTGAACATATCTATAGTTTTGATCGAAATAATATCTATGTAGGAGCAGAAAAAGGAGCGCTTCATATCAATTATGATAAATACCTGAAACAAAGTGTAAAACCTGTCGTTATACTATCGCGAATCGTGGCAACAGGGAAGGGTGATAGCCTTATTTTTGGCGGTTTTTTTTCAAATGCTTCAAAACGGGGACAAGCGTCTGCAAAGGATAGTGTCCTACAGTTGCCCGCTGTTTTCAATTCTTTCCGATTTAGCTTCTCCTCACCAAGTTATGGCATACATCAACATCTTGAGTTTAGTTATAAACTGTCGGGATATGACGAGAATTGGTCTTCTTGGACCCAGCAGTCAGAAAAGTCATACACCAATTTGCAGAATGGTCAATATACGTTCTTAGTGAAGGTACGGAATAACCTCAACCAGGAATCCAATGTGGAGGAATATAGCTTTGTGGTGCTGCCGCCTTGGTATAAAACGGTATGGGCAAAAGCGTTCTATTTTTTGCTCTGTATGCTTGGCGTATTGGGGCTGATTCGTTTTCGGAAAATCGAACAGCGCAAACAACAACGGAAATACGAACAACAATTGGCGCAACTGCGCTATATCCATCAGCTGGAAATCGAGAAAAATGAAAAGGAAATTGTGAAGCTGAATAATGAGAAGTTAGCGCACGAAGTGATGGCAAAGACTAAAGAACTGGCAAGTACAAGTATGCAGTTGCTTGAAAATTCGGGGGCATTAATTAAAGTACGGGATGAACTATCTAAGCTCGATACGGGGGAGGATGAGGATTCAAACCTAAGGCGTATCAACAACCTATTGAAAGACATTGAAAAAAATAGTGCCAATTGGAATCAATTTGCTAGTCATTTTGATGAGCTTAATGATGGTTTTTTGAATAAATTAAAGGAAAAACATCCCGGATTGTCCCGTAATGACTTGAAAGTATGTGCTTATCTGAAGCTACATTTCACATCAAAACAAATCGCACAATTGCAGAATATTACCGTTAGGGGAGTAGAAATCCATCGGTATAGATTGCGCAAAAAGTTACAGGTTGAAACAGAGCTGTCATTAAACGACTACCTGAATGCTATTTAAAATTAAGTGGGATGCTATTATCATAAAGTGTAATTTTCATCGCACCAGAGCGAGGTATTTTTCACTTTTTAGGGGCTGAATGAATAGATCGGTCCAATAGAAGAGCAAAAAAAGCACCGGCGATATAAGCGAGCAGATCAGACCAGAGAAAACCTTGGCCAAATAGTAGCCGCAGAAGCGGATGGCTGCGGACACTGATCAATAACGGATGTTGTACCAGTCGTAAAAACTCGATTGTGAAACAAAATACAAGGGTACTTACAAAACAAAAGTTGAACGATCGATGGAAAAAAATAAACCTGCATAACCAGTAGGTCATCACGGCATATAAACTATCCCCAACATAGAGAGGGATAACCGTTATTTTGCGGGAAAGTAATCCCATAACTATTGTAATGATTATTAACGCCAAATAGTGGCCTCTGGTGAAGTTCATTATTGTGGGACTAAGTAATTTCTTTTTTTGTATAGCTATTTTTCGCGACTAATTCTCCTGGACAAACTGTTTTAATATCCTATTCAATACGGTGAAATCTTCTTTTCCAGCTGGATATTGATTTATATTTCTAACACTATGATTTTGATCATTGATGAAACCTAGTGCATCATGCTGTATAAATCCGTTTGTCATAACTAATCCATTCGTTATACAGCTCGCAATGTATAGAGCATGATCCGCAAAAACTGGAATAGCGGTCAAATGTTTGGCTACTAAGGTAAGGGTCTCCTGTTTCTGCTCGGCTGTAATACCCAGCATAGGCATAAATAACAAGAAGAGAAGCGGATAGCGTGCAAAAGATTTTAGTTCATCCAAGGTAAAAAACCAGGCCTCAAAATGACCGCCTAGATTACCGATGTAGTTATCATTGAGAAAGAAAACAATTGCATTTGAACGGAATTGGATATGAATGGACAATTCTTCTGTCAGGTCTTCAGTGATATATCGAAGTACTTCATCATCTGTTTTAGGAGGGAAGAAAAATTGTTCCCAATTTGCAAAATCTTCCGTATCAATTTGCATAACCTCCAGTGCTTCATCAATATTTAATTCGTTTTCAGCATCGTAACCACGGAACCAACATAAATAATAATACCAAAAGAATACGTTTCCTTCAAGCTCCTCTATTGAAATGCGTTTATCCATAATAGACCACTAGATTTATGGCTAAATATAAAGAGAAGTTTATAGAGAATGATGATATAGGGCAAAAAAACACTTATAAAAAGTAGCTAGTAGACTATATTTGCTATAATGGATTATCGTTCTAGACTATATTTTAACGATTTTTGGCATTTTATTGTAATGAGTATTTTATATTTTAGGGTAATCATTTGAATTATGCCAAAAATATTATTTCTGTTAAGCTTTTTTTTTAGTTGCAACATGCTATTTGCTCAAATCCGCATCATTGATAGTCTGAGTGGTGAACCTGTGCCCTCAGTGAACATTTACACTGAAGACGGTACATTATTGGGCGTGGCAGATACGAAAGGGGAGATCGCACTGGATTCGCTCCGGAAAAATGCAAATTCGGTACTTATATTACAGCATATTTCCTATAATAATTATCAGGAAACAATTGGTTCGTTACGTAAAGAGAAGCTGGTTAAATTGATCCCCCGAAGTATTAAAATAGATGAGATCGCTATTGCGGATAAGAGCAAATATGATTATCTGATTTTAAAGGGTTATTTTAGAAATACAACTTTTTTTAACAAGCGAGCACGTTATTTTTACGATGGTATTATTGCGTATTATATTCCATTGAAAGATAAAAAAGGAAAGGTCTACCATCGGGTTTTGGATTATCGGATTTATGAGGACTCCCTCACAACTAGGAATTTTAAGGAAGTAATGGGCAATTTTTGGAGCTGGAATCCACATGTGATGCGGATGAAAGCACAGTCTGTGGTCAATGATCTCCCGTCCAAATTTGTGCTGGTTCAGGACAAGGAAAAGAAATTAATCAGAACGGGTAATCTGAATACAGGATATATACAAAAGACAACGCGTGGTGACGTGCAGGTCTATTTTGATATCATTCCACCCAATAGCCAAAAGGAAGTCAGTTTCTTCAAGCTTAAAGGCCAACAATACACAGGCGTGACGATGGAAAATTATACAGAGACCAATCTTGATAAGCCCGAGCCAAGTAAATTGGTCAGTAAGGTGATGATGAACGTAGGGGCTATTAAAAGAGGACGTAAATCAGAATTTGTCCCTTTTGACTTTTTGAGTGAATTTTATACACAGGAACGTAAATTCATTACCAAAGAGGAATTCAAGTCCGTAAAGAAAGAGCTGACGTCAGGTATTTGGCTGGATTTGAAAAGTAGGTATGCCAATAAATTTTGGCTGGACAACCCTAAATTTGGCATCCCACAGTTGAATCCGTTTATTGAGAAAAAGTTTGGTAAGGAGCTGCTCGAACTGAAGTAAGTTAGCGAGCTGATATTGCTCGATTTGAATCACCTGTTCCTAATTATAATGGTATCATTATGATTGTAACACAAATGGGCCGATAGATCGAGCTTTTTCAAGCCTTCTGCTAGATCTCTTTGGATTTTTTTATAATGGCCTTTTGTAATATCCAGTTCAAGCGCAGTAGAAAGCATCTTTATTCGATTCCCGTGTTCATCCAATGGATAGATGAAGAACAATCGCGCCCTACCAGCGTATTTTTTTGAAAACATCCGTTGAGTGAAGGTATCGTAGGTCGGGCCTATGACAAATTCGTGATCAGCATAATGAAATGATTGAGGTTGTTGAAAGTTTTGACGGAGTTCCAGGCGATCTGTATAAATCGTTAATTTGGTGGCGAATCTTTCGTAAAGGCAATAGCAAAAAAAGAGGAAACAAAATAACGCGAATCCAATTAAAGGCCAAGAAAAATAATCAGCGAAAAATAGGAGATAACAAAGCCCGCCGCAGATGATTAAGGGGCTTATCATATAAAAAGTCCATTGATTATTGGGATAGTATACCTTCATATCTCGATTATATCCGGGGTAACTCAACAATGTGCTAGCGCCATCTATTTTCTTGTGTAGGATATCGTTTCAACTGGATTGCCAAAAACCTTCTTCTGACCCTTTTGCTGTAAAAAGATTTCATATTGTGCGATTTCAGCGGCGATCTTGTAAATGACCTGTGTGTCGTGTTGCGGGTGGATCTTTGCAAGCAACTGTGCCTGCTGTCCAAAAATCTGAAGCTGATTTACCAGTGAATGGTTTATTTTCATTTCATAAATATCATTTAAGTGGATATCTAGAGCTGTTTTTTTATGTTGTTTGATGATCATATGCTGGCGATCGATAAGTACTTCTATTTTTGGATTGATGATCTGCAATAGCATAACAAATGGACCTATTACAATGATAGCAACCAAAAAGCCAAGTCCTTTGGCTGATCCGAAATTATTGACAGCGTCGGCCATTCCATTGATTCCGCCATAGATGATACTGAAAATGATAAAAACAATAAACAGATAGGCAAATCCAAAGATTAAGCCTTTCTTAACGTTGTGTGATTTAAACTGAAAAGTCTTCATAAGGCGAATTTAGATATGTTATGTTCCTATTCAATATTCATTAATTGGATAAAGATATTTATATTTATCCAATTAATGATATAGACATGCATGAGAAAGTACGCTTTCTTGTTAACGTACCCACACTTGAAAAATAGTATTCAGATTGAGCGAAAGAATTTAGGCAAAAAAGGGGATTATGCCACGGCGATTATGTTCGGCGTTATTTCTCTGTTGGGGATCTTTTCAATTTTCTGGGATTGGAAATCGAGTTTAGCACCTGTGGTTTGTGTGATTATAACCTATTTTCTGAACCGTAAGATAATAATCTTGGAACATTTGAAATGGTTTTTCGTTGGTTTGATTCTTGTGGGGCTACTCTTGTCTTGGGGGATACAGTTGTCCTTGTGGATGTTCATCTTACAGTTTCTGGCATTAACTTGTATCCTGGGTGTGATAAGCTCGGTAAAGAAGCTCGGGGGGGGATCGTCGCGATGTTATTTTTTCATTGAATGCGGACAACTTTTCGTGTCTCTGTCCCGGGAGCAATGATTACAAAGGCTATGCACTTAACCCCATGGGGTATAAAAAATACTTTATGACGAAAGATATTGATTCCATTCAGCAGGACAGAAATGGATTGCTCATTGTTGTAAAAGGGGAGGTTTTGCGGCCACGGGAATTATCGGCATCTGAAGTAGCACAAATTTTAGCCTATTTCAATGCCAATCACGTTGAATTAATAGCGGCTATTCCTGCACAACATATTTACCGTGAAGAAGGGGAGCTGGCATGGGTTAAGATTTTGGTTTTTGGTATTCCATGTGCATTAGGTGGCCTTTCAATTTACTTCTTGGGCGATAATGGACGAAATATAGCCGTCAGCGCAATCAGCATTTTGCTGGCCATCTTATTGGTACCTTTGCTATTGAAATTTGTCAATATATGGAAACGGGGCTCACTAAATAAGTAATGTTTATTTTAAGAAATTAGCATACCAATGTCCTGATGATTTTATGATGCGTTGCTGGTTTTGAAAATCGACATAAACCAAACCGAATCTTGGGCGATATCCTTCGGCCCATTCAAAGTTGTCTAAAAAGGTCCAGACAAAATAGCCCTTCACATTTATCCCTTCTTCTTTTGCCTTATGGACATTTTGTATTGCTTCCTGTAGATAATCCACTCTTTTGGGGTCATGCACCTGTCCGTTTTCCATTCGATCTTGAAAAGCTGCACCATTTTCAGTGACAATGAGGGGCGGCATATTGGGGTAGCTGCTGAATTTCTTTAACATATGATAAATGGAGCTAGGATATACTTCCCAGTTCATTTCGGTCATTTCGACTTTACGTTCCTTGGCTGTTACGATTTTGGCCCGGAGGTAAGGAACAAAAATGGCATGACGAATCATCTCACGGGTATAGTTTTGAATACCAATGAAGTCCATGTCAAATTTTAATTCTTTCTCGTCGCCCGGTTTCATGTATTTTTCAATTCGATTGAGAATTTTGATTTCCTGCGTTGGATAGCCCATACCCAGTAGCGGTTCAATAAACAATCTGTTGAGCAATACATCAGCTTTTTTTGCCGCAATAACGTCTTTTTCTCTTGAAGTGAATGGCTCCACGTGGGAACAGGAAAAAGTGGTTCCTACCAGGCTGTCTGGTTGTAAGGATTTTATAATTCTGGCACCATGAGCCTGTGCTAATGCGGCATGATGGGCGGCAGAAAGAAAGTTGCCCAAACCTTTTCTTTCCGGAGCGTGCACACCAAAGAAGTAACCGGCAGCTGTAAATACGGTGGGCTCATTGAGTACCATCCAGTTTTTGACGCGATCTCCATAACGTGCCACACAGGTGCCAACAAATTCGCCGAACCATTCCTTGACATCACGGTTTACCCAACCACCTTTTTTTTCAAGGGCATGTGGGAGATCCCAGTGATATAAAGTAACCCAAGGCTTGATTCCCAATTCCAATGAAAGATCGATCAGCCGATCATAGAAATCCATGCCTAATGGATTGGATCGCCCGATTCCATCCGGTAAGATGCGGCTCCAGGATAGGGAAAATCGATAATTTGGAATATGCATTTCCTGCATTAAAGCAAGGTCCTGTATGTAGCGATTGTAGAAATCACAGGCCTGATCGCCATGTTGATTCTGAAATATACGGTTTCTCTTTTTTACAAAGATATCCCAGATGGAGGGACCTTTGCCCTGATGATCATGTGCCCCTTCGATTTGATAGGCAGCGGTAGACACGCCCCATATAAAATCTTTGCCAAAGGCATCTTTGGTTAAACGCATTTATTGAAATATAGTTGCCAGTAATATCGACCGACCTGAATATGAATTAATTTTTATGGAATCTTAGTGGTGAATAGAATGAACTGAACCGACCTAAAAAGATTCGAAATATAATCCTTTGGAAAAAATAGTTGATCGTTTTCATAACTGATACATTAAAGTGTTGACTCCATTAATTATCCTATTATAAAGGAACGAAACTGATATTAACTGGATATGAATTATTTATTAAATATATAAAAAAATATTGATTAATCATCTAGTGGTACCTAACAATCAAACTGTACAGTACCAGCCTTTCCTCAGCATGTGTGCCCTCGGGGAGAAAGTATTTTTTTAAACAGTTATGGAATATGCTAATTTATGGCATCCTTTCGAAAAAAAAAAGGATATTTAATAAATATTTAGCGTCATATTTTATGAAAAAATACATTTGGTTATTGTTGATATGTATCCCGGTCTTGGGATTTTCACAGGAGCTTGGTTCACACAAGCAGTTGGCAAAGTGGAACGAAGTCGAAAGGCTTATTTCCATAAAAAACTATACGCAGACCTTACCCTTATTAGCCGATATCAAAGCCGAAGCCAGACGCTCCAAAGATCATGCTGAATGGATGCGGGCATTTTTGGCGGAGAGCAAAGTATTGGAGGTAAACCAATCCGAGGATTCTTCTTTTCTGCGTATTCAGAATCATTTTGACGACAATATCCGGACAGCTGAAAAGGTAGAAAAAGCGGTCCTTCAAAATTTTTATGCAAGCTATCTATTTTCCAATATCAACCAATATGCAAGTAAAAGCCAGAACAAATTTGTGGCAAAAGACGCAAAAGGTAAAATACAGATGATTGATTCTATTTTTCGCCTGTCAATTTCGGATGCAAACGGATTAAGTACCCAACCCATAACACGCTGGAAAGGTCTGTTTGTCGAAACCCGGAACCTCAGTTTGAATCCTACATTGTACCATTTTCTAAGCTACCAGTACCTGAATTTTTTGAATACATTAAAGGATGTCGACAGGGCTAATAAGGATAAACTTAAAGAGAGATTGCTAACGATCAGTACCGAAAATAATTATCTGGATGCGCGTAGCTATATCATGTCCAAAGATTGGAAATGGAATCATATCGAAGAAAGAGTTGACGAGTACCTGAAAAATATAGCAAGTAATAAAAGTGACTATAACGCTTTTTTATTGTATCAGATAGCGACGGCTTTCAATGATATCGGAAAGAAGCCTACGGCAGTTACCTATCTTGAAAAAGCCTTAAAAGAGTACCCAAAATCGCCATGGATTTCGAATGCGGTTAATTTAATGAAGGAAATAAAAAAGGTTTCCATTACCCTAAATTACAAGAAAACGGCACCGACTGACGAATACGTACCGGTCCAAATCTACCACACAAATGTAGATAGCCTTTATATCAGGGTGTATAATACAAGCCTGATGCCTAAGCGTTCAAAGAACTATACGGTAAAATATGATTCTCTCAGTTATCGGACGACTCTAGATGCGGCGCTGGTCTATGAGGAACAAGTGCCATTGAAAGAGTTTGGTGATTATACGACGCACAATACAATTTATAAAATTAACCCCCTTAAAGCAGGTACTTATACCATTTTGGTCGGGAATAATAAGTTGTTTCAGGATAATGGGCAGGAGCAGGATGTCGCTGTATCTCAGCTTATCATTTCAGATGTCTTTATGCCGGGAAATATAGCTGTAAAATCTACCGATGAGTTTATCTATTCGGGTTTGTTATTGAACAGAAAAACCGGAGCACCCTATGCCAATCAAAGCGCATCGTTATACCAGCTTGTAGACAATGCTCTTCCTAAATTGATCGCACAATTGAAGACCAATGCTGTTGGCGAATTCAGTTTTAAGTCGAGCTACTCGCCCAAAAATGAAGGTTACCTAAGCAATCATGCATTGTTGCTATCTGGGGAAAAAACATTAATTCCTTTGGATAATGAAAATCAAGTCTATTACCAAAACAACTTACGCCAATCCGCCGAAAGCAATAACAAGCGGAATATGCGTGCACTCAGCTTGTTGGATAGGGCAATCTATCGACCGGGGCAAATCATTTATTTTAAAACAATTCTTTACGATGATCATGTACAGCAGGGCAAGGTTTTAGAAAAGCAAAGTGTTAAGATCTATCTGCAGGATGCCAATCGCCAGAAAATCGACTCGATCAACTTGACAACGAATCTGTTTGGATCTGCCAACGCAAGTTTCCAGTTGCCGTCAAAGGCACTGAATGGAAGTTATAGCCTTTTGGTATTTTATGACTCAAAACAGCTTGATCAACACTATTTCCGGGTCGAAGAATATAAGCGACCGACATTTGAAGTAATTTTTGAGCCAAATAAATTGACTTATACAGCAAAAGATACTGCGGTATTTGTTGGCAAAGCAGAGAGTTTGGCTGGCGTATCGCTAGTCGGTGCCACAGTCAAGTATAAAGTATCATTTTATCATGCGAAGGAAGAAAAGAATATTGTTTATAGCGATTCGACAACAACAGTTGATGAAAAAGGAAATTTTTCCATTCGGGTACCCTTGATGGATAGCCAGTTTGCCGGACTGAAAGACTATGTATTGACATATCAGGCTGAGGTGGTTAATCAGACAGGGGAGATGCAATCGGTTTCCGCTAGTTATGTTTATTCGTCCCGTCCATGGCAGCTGCAGATCCAGGTTCCTGCTCTTATGGAAGAAAAGAAATGGCGCGATATTACGATCTTAAAACAAAATCAAAATGGTTTTCCAATGAAATTCGGCGGAAAGGTCACGATTTATAAGTTGGAAGATGCCAGCATTCCTTTGACAGCGGAATACCGGGAACGTTTTGGAAGCGCAGAATATCACCTGCTTTCAAAAGAGCTATATAGTAAGTATTTTCCACTTTATTTTGATTCGGTCTCGCTCCAAAAAGAAGAGAAAAAGACCAAGATAGCCAGTTATGATTTTGATAACGCGGATACGAGTAAGATCATTTTGGACTCATTAAAATTCAATTGGGGAAGATACGAGATCGAAGCCATCAGCATACAGGAAGGTGATACCGTACGCGCGGTCGGCTATACGAATTTATACCGGTCGAAAGATCGCAAAATAAATGAGCAGGAGTTTTTCACTTACCGGTTGGACAAAGACAAATATAAGATCGGTGATCGGGTCACCATCATGTTGCAGACTGATGTGAAAAATGCAAGAAAACTGTTGTTAATGCGGGAAAGAAATTCGCAAAAATTAGATACAAAAGTCTTGAATTGGAAAAATGGTCGTATTGACTATCAATTTGTATTGGATGAAAAAGATGCCACCGGCCAATTGCAGCTGAATGCACTTTTTGTTGTCAATAATCAATTGACACTATCACCAATTATGATTCCTATTTTTCAACAGAATAAGGAATTAACGATTCAAACCAAGACATTTCGGGATAAAATAATGCCCGGTCAAAAAGAAAAATGGAGCTTTATGGTAAAACAGGAGGATAAAACAATAGCGACAGAAGTGTTGGCAACGATGTATGACGCCTCCTTGGACGCATTTGCCCGTAATGCTTTCGGTTCTTTTCAGTTGCGTTATCCTTATTATCCAAGGACCAATTATTACTACATCAACAATGCTTTTAGACAACAGATCAGTTCGAGAGACATGTTTATCTCTTATTACTACGGTCCCAATGCCGATAATCAACGGGATCAGATTTATGACTATGGTTTGTTATCGAACCGCGGGGGCTATAGGGGAAGCGTTCTGGAGCGGGACGACTCCTTGTATGAAGTAATAGATAACCAAGCGTACATGTCAACCGGGAGTATGTACGACGAGTTGCGGGACCCCGCGCTGCGGGCTGAAGTTGGCACAATACGCATCCGCGGTGCTGCCCGTGCAACAAAGCAGTCTCGGCCTTTACCCGCTTCCGCGTTGTTGAATGAACCGCCAGTTATGGGGATTACAGTAAATGAGGAACTTGCCGAATTTGGAATGGGTGCTATTGAAATGGATGCCGCTGCAGATAATCAGTTCAAGCAGATTAAAGCCCGAACCAATCTTCAGGAAACCGCTTTCTTCTATCCCAATTTATATACCGATGAAGCGGGGAATATCAGTTTCGAATTTGACAGTCCCGAAGCATTGACAAAATGGAAATTGTTACTTTTTGCACATACACAGGAACTGGCATCAGCTGGAGGTACCTATTTTACGCAAACACAAAAACAGCTGATGGTGCGCCCGAATATTCCACGCTATTTTAGAACCAATGACCAGATAACGATCAAGGCACAAATTCAAAACCTGACTAAGGAGCGCATCCAGGGAAATACGAAAATAGAACTTATTGATCCACGAAATAATCAGGTCGTTTCGGCAGCTTTTCGCGTTGATTCCGTGCTAAAAAACTTTAGTGTGGCAGCATCCAATAACACAACCGTGGAATGGACTTTGCAAATCCCCGCTGAATATCCAACAATACAGATTCGCATCCTTGCGGCTGGCAATGAGTTTTCTGACGGTGAAATTATTGAAATTCCCGTATTACCAAATAAAATTCTGATTGCTGATTCCGAGAAAATTATCCTAAAAGCAGGAGAATCCAAAACATATACGTTAAAAGGAAATACTAAGGATAACCTCATGGGAAGAGTGCAAGTGCAAAGCAATCCTATACTGGAAATACTTGCGGCACTTGACTATTTGAAAAACTATCCCTACGAATGTAATGAACAATTGAGCAGCAAGTGGTTTGGTCTCAAGATGGCGCAATACATACAGCTACATTATCCTGCAGTGACAGACTATTTCAAAAAATTGGATGCCGGATCAAAAAAAGGACGATTAGAAGAGAATAGCAGTTTAGATGAATTCAAAATGGAAGAAATGCCCTGGCTACGGGATATGCAGGGAGATAAGGAACGGTTGAAAGCAATTGCAGCGTTTTTTAATGCTGATATACAATCGGAAATCAGTACCGTTGAACAGAAGATAAAAAATAATCAATCTAAAGATGGTTCGTTTGCCTGGTTTGACGGGGGGCAAGCCAATACCGAAATTAGCATCCGTATGCTGGAAATTATCGGGAAGGTACTCTATTTGGACAGAACCTTAATCAACAGTGATATGCGTGACCTTGCAGTAAAGCTTACACAATACCTTGATCGCGATCCGGCCATATTTTCGTCGAAAGCCAGTGTTGATGCCGGGATAGACTATTTATTTGCGCGACGATATTGGACTGAATTCCATCCTTTCCCGCAAGATTCACTCCGATCCGTGCAGCGCAAATTGCTTAATTCTTCCTTAAGCAGTGCCGGTCGAAATGCGGGACTGGCGGCTAAAGCATGGATTGTTAACCAGCTTTTTGGACAAGGTAAACAAAGTATGGAAATCAAAAACAGACTTGATCAAGAAGCTATTGTCGATGCACAAAAGGGGATGTACTGGAAAAGTAATTTGAATCAATACAATAAGATCAGTTTACAATCTTATCTCGTCGAAGCTTACAAACTAAATAACCCGGCGAAGCTTAAGCAAGTTACTCAATGGATCTATTATAACAAACAGGTCAATCATTGGTATAGCACCTGGATGACAGTTGATGCCGTATATGCGCTATTATTAGCGGACAATCCGAAGGATTTTGTTACTGGCAACACCGTGCGTGTTTTGATCAATAGGGAAGAGACTGACCTAAGTAACAATGTTCTGGGAGAAGTCAGTAAGCAATTTGATCAAGCGGAACTGCAAACTGATAAGGCTATTCAAATACAAAACCACAATGACAGAGTTATTTCTGGAAGTATTGTCCATCAGTATTTTGCTGATCTTGATCAGGTAAAATCCAGTACAAATGCGCTTTCGGTTCAGAAAGTATATCTGGTGGAGCGAAAAGGGGAATGGGTAGAATCCAAGGAGGCCAAATTGGGCGAACGGATCAAAGTTAGGATTACAGTGATCAATGATGAGCCCATTCAATATGTTCATCTAAAAGATAGCCGCCCAGCTGGTGTAGAGCCTGTGTATAGCCCTTCTGGATACCAATGGCGTAAGGGGTATTACTTTAGTTTGAAAGATGCTTCGACAAATTACTTTATGGATCGCCTGCCAAAGGGGAAATCCACCTATGAGTATGAGGTTAAAGCCAACAATCCGGGCATATTTAATTCGGGAATCACTACGATAGGATGTATGTACGATCCCGCTATTCATGCGCGTAGTGTAAATACCGTATTGACCATTATTCCTTAATTGCAGTTGAACTAAAAGATCTGCTTCCGACTTATTCGAAAGCAGATCTTTTTACGCTATCATTGGTCACTGATTTCAAAAGACATGCCCGTGTTCAATCGTATTTTGCGGTGGGTAAGCTATTTTATTTCAAATTCGGTATATATTGTCCTTTTAAATTCAAGGACCTCTGGAGCTATCTTAAAACCCTCGCCACCATAAGCTTTATTAAATGTTTCCAAGGCCATTCCTGTTCTATACCCTGTCGACTCATTCGACGCACTACCATCATTTGATAAAAAAAGCAATTTTCCAATCTTTACATCTGCTCGTGAAGCCAACTTTTGGGCTGATTTTAGTGCATCGTCATACGCGATGAGATCGGCTTCCCGAAGAATACTATCGGCTTTTGAATGGTCAAATGAAATGGAACCAATTCCACTGATTTTTGTTTCGAGTAATCTACCCGTTAATTCCGTGAATTTGGATAGATCGTGTAAAACAAAATCGATGGTCTGTTGCGCTTGATAACCGACAAATTTATTTGTATTTCCGATAAATTGATAGTCCTTGTTTGCCGAAACACTACTTGTTTTGATGTCCTCCTTTTTATTCCCATATTTTCCAAGTATGGCGATGACACTGTCAACAGTATTTTGTGTTTCCCGTACGGCATCTACCATCCGCGGTTTTGTAAATGCTGTATTGATGGTAAGTGTAACTTGATCAGGCATTATTCTAATCTTTCCCTCACCGCTGACCCTTATCCGGTCTCTATTGTCACTGGAAGCAGATTGGCAGGATATCATCAATAATAAACCACTACTGACGACTAGCGATAATAACTTTATTTTATGTCTCATATTGTAACGACTATTAAGCTGGATTTTATAAGTAACTATTCTAATATACTAAATATTGGTGACAGAACCTGCGGGACTGAGCAGTATAAAACAAAAAAATATATAAAAAAAGCAGACACGATAATTGCGTCTGCTTTCTTTAAAAGTTGCTGTTTTTAATAAATACTTTTAGCATAAGTTTTTAGTTGCTTCTGTAAAGACTTTCGAGCCATATGGATACGTGTTTTTACCGTTCCTTCCGGGATTTGCAAGTGCTCCGCAATTTCATAATATTTAAAGCCTTCTAAAAATAATGCAAAAGCATTGTAATAATCTTTTGGTAATTTATTGAGCGCATGCTGTATGTCTGATGCCACAAAGTTATTTTCACCACGATTTGTTGTGATCTCATTTATATAACCTGTACTTATGTATTCGTTGCGGTAATTTTCCAACCGTTTATTGCGTGTATACTGATTAATATACGTATTCTTCATAATAATATATAACCAGGACATAAGCTTTGGGTGTTTTAAAAACTTTTCTATGGAAGATAGTGATCTAACCATAGTTTCCTGCACTAAATCTTCTCTTTCATCTGGATCGCTTGTAAATTGCGCTGCCAAATATTTTAATGTAGGTCTCTTTTCCTTAAACAGTTGATCAATTGTTGTATTTTCCATATTATCAATTTTAAGTGTTTATTAGTGCCTAGACTACTGCAATTAGGGTGCTAGAAAAAATAGGTAAAAATTGTTTTTTTTAAATTTAAATTCGAGATATGTAATTTTGTTTCTGATTTAATCTATTGTTTTACAGTGTTTTATTTTCGTTCTGTTGCTGAAGGCTGCTCTCGGAGTTAAGGATAAATTAAGGTGTTTTTTACTTTGACAACAAGTGTTTTCCTTGTGAAGTTCCATCCTTTATCCCGTAGTACTACGTATTTATACGCAGTACTATAAACTATACAGGAATCTTTAACGGAGTTATCAGATTTTAAAAACTGTTCAAGCTTGATAATGGTTATTAGTCATATTACGAAAAGCAATATACTATGGGGAACGATGACAAAAATTTATATATAGATCAATCACAGGAAAATGATGGGGGGCAGGATCTAAATCAGATCTGGGGAGGAAGTCAGGAAGATTTTTACAAATCCATAATCCGGAACCAACAGGAAGACTTAGGACGTATAGGGCGTTATTTTAGAGATGAACTCGCGCAGGAATTATATGGAATGCGTATATCATTACAGAATTTTACAAATCGGCATGGTGACTTTGAAGAACTACGTTGTTTGCGTGATTCTCTAACTTCGTTGGTGATTGAATTGCGAAACAAAGCCATTGTGCTTTACAATCCAATTTTGAATGATTTGGGAATTTTTCATGCAATTGATGAGGTCGTGGCCTCGTATAAACAAAAGTTAGGTTTTAATATAGATATTATCCTCGATCCAGATTTAAAGGAACTTCATCATCATATTCAGGTGCATCTTTTTAAATTGCTTACCGCACTATTTGAATATCTGAAAGACGAGATGCCTATTCAGACGATTTCAATATCTGTACAGCTCATTGATTTCGCTGTATTTATAAAAGTATTGCCTTATTTTAAAGCGGATAATATACTACAAAAAACCAGAAGTGCAGATAGCCCAATGCGACTAAAGAAAGTAATGGAGTTATACAGTGCTAAAATTATTAACGATACCATTGAAAAAGGTATGACACTTAAATTAACGATTTAAAAAGACGATATGACAAAAATCCTATTGGTAGAAGACCATATGGTGGTACGTAATGGTATAAAATTGCTTCTGGAGTCCCAAGATAGTTTTGAGGTTGTTGGCGAGGCGTCCAATGGTAAAGAAGCGCTGGATTATCTGGATTCGAACCTAGATCGTCTGCCCGATATTGTATTGACAGATATTAGCATGGAGGAAATGGACGGGATTGCACTTTTACAAGTGTTGCACCAACACCATAAAGATATAAAAGTGGTTATTCTCTCGATGCTGAACCAAATTAATTATGTCATTGAAGCATTTGAATATGGTCTTAGAGGGTATTTGCTAAAAAATGTCGGTTATAACGAGTTACTTTTTGCACTTAATCACATTGCTGCTGGCGGTAGATATATGAGTGAGGAGATTTCAATGTTACTGCTTGAACAGATACGCTCCGGTCAACGCTATGCGCAGCATCCGATGGGAATACGAACTGATTTCGAGATTTCCGAAAGGGAGCTCGAAGTCTTAGGACTTATTGCAGAAGGTTATACCAATATTGAAATTGCAGATAAGATTTTTTTGAGTAAACGTACCGTGGAGGGGCACCGCCAAAATCTAATAGATAAAGCTGGCGTGAAAAATACCGCACATTTGGTCAAGTTTGCCTTCGAGCATGGAATATTAAATTAATTTTCCATGCTCGGTGGTTCTTTTATCGAACAATAGATTTATGTTGGGATAACTGGCAATTACGACAGAAATACTGCGTATAATAGTACATCGGCTAAAAGTAAAAACCGAAAAAAGATACAAATTGATCTTTTATTGATACGATATCGCCTGTGATATAGCAAATATTTTTTCAATTTTAAGCTGTACGCAAATTGTACCGGTGAAACAGATGAAATATATTACATTGCTTTTTATGCTTTACGCCATACTGCCCTTAGGCTACGGGATGGGTAAGGATAGTATTGTCTCCGTTATGCATGATGCTGAAGGAGGGGCGCGGCCACCCAAAAATGGAATTTTTCAGGCTGATCCCACGATATTCCATCATGATGGTTATTACTATTTGTATGGCACGAATGGAGATGGTGATCAACAATTGGGGTTTAAGGTGTACAAGTCAGCAGATTTAAAACATTGGCAGGGGCCAATAGGCGCAAAAGCAGGATTCGCATTAATTCAAGAGGATGTATTTGGAAGCAAGGGATTCTGGGCACCACAGGTGTGGTATGAGCAGGGGAAGTTTTACATGGCATATACTGCCGATGAGAAAATTGCGATTGCTGTCAGCGATTCTCCTATAGGTCCTTTTAAACAAAACGTGCCTAAGACTCTTATGGAGGGCGGAAAGCAGATCGATCCCTATGTATTTAGGGACAACGATGGTAAAAAATATTTGTTCCATGTCAGGTTAACGGAAGGAAACCGCATCTTCGTCGCTGAATTGAAAGATGACTACTCGGGTATTAAGGAAGAAACATTAAAAGAGTGCCTACATGCGGCACTCCCTTGGGAGAATACCGCTGGATCCTCTTGGCCGGTCAGCGAGGGCCCTACGGTTTTACGACAGGGTAAACGTTATTACATGTTTTATTCAGCCAATGATTTTAGAAATAAAGATTATGCGGTAGGTGTAGCTGTTGCTGACAATGTGTTTGGCCCCTGGAAAAAAATAGAAACAAATCCGTTATTAAGCCAAAATAACAGTGGATTTTCGGGTACCGGTCATGGCGATTTATTCCAAAAAGGGAAGCAGTGGTACTATGTCTGTCATATGCATTTTTCTGAACAGCAAGTTGCTCCTCGACGTACGGCGATAGTACCTGTCGATCTTGTCTCAGGGGAAGGGAGTGGGAGGATAACGCCTAAGTTTGACAGTACTAAATTTAGATTACTTGAGATTGTAGATAAATCTGCTTCCTCCATTGATGTCGCTTTCGGCGATCCGTTCATTCTCTATGATAAACCCAGTGATCAATATTATCTGTATGGAACAGGGGGGACGGAAAATGGGTTTATAGCGTACAGTTCAAAAGATCTCATCCAGTGGAAGGAAGTAGGGAAGGTGTATGATGGAAGACAGCCTAAAGGGTGGGGGACAAAAGACTTTTGGGCGCCGGAGGTGTACTTGGTTAATGATAAATACTACATGTATTATAGTGCGCACTGGAAGGAAAACCCCGGGGATAAATTGGAGAACTATCGCATTGGTGTGGCGGTTGCGGATAATCCGGTGGGACCATTTTTAGACCTGACAGGCAAGCCGTTATTTGACCCCGGTTATCCCATTATCGATGCCAATGTTTTTAGGGATACTGACGGCAAAAATTATTTGTTTTACTCCCGTTGTTGCTATGAACATCCCGTGGCTTCTGAAATTGCCGACTGGGCTAAATCTAAATGGGGATATAAAGATATTGAGGAAAGTTGGGTCTATGGCGTTGAATTGGACAGCAGTATGCAGCAGGTCATTGGGCGTCCTGCACTGTTAATACGACCGCCGCTAAAGATGAATGATAAGCAGTCCGAATGGGAAAGTCGTTCCGTATCCTCAGGTGAAATCAACAGAAGATGGACGGAAGGTTCATTTTTATTAAAAGCAAAAGGCCAATATTATATCATGTACTCCGCTAATTATTTTGCGGGCGCAAATTACGCCGTCGGTTATGCTACCTCCACCTCTCCTTTGGGAAGTTACAGCAAATCAGAAACCAATCCGATTATACAAAAAAATACCGATCACGGCGGAGTTATTTCAGGTACGGGGCACAATAGTATTTTTAAAGATCGCAATGGTAAACTGCGTTGTGTTTATCACGGGCGGACAACAAAAACAGGAGATAAGCGGATGGTCTTTATCCGGGATATTCGCTTTAATAAAGATAATCAATTACAAATCGAGTCAGAATGAGGTTGAAAGCTACTCTGAATCCTTGGTTATTTTTCTTTGCATGGTTGCTTTATTTTTTCGTTGCTGTTGTTCTCCGGTGTAGGAGCGCAAGTTAAATCAGCTTTCTTTTGCCGGTGCGTATGACCTAAATCCGGTTCGGTTACTACCATCGGATCGGTATTGTTTGAAACAGGAATACTGCTTTCACTAAACAAACATTTGCGATACCATCTATTACTAAAATAATATGCAATAATCAAACCTTGTTTCACTATCGAATGTTGCAAAATCTTTTCCATTGTTTTTAATGATTGAATGAGCAGGTGTACTTCTATACCTATTGATTTAATAAAAGAACAATCAAAATGGGCAATTGGTTTAAACTAATTCGGTTCAAACTACTTCCCGATGAAAATGGTTCTTCTAACGTTGGACTCGAGATAAAATTGTCATGATCATATTAAACGCTTTAAATATCGCATTCATTGCTCTGATAGCGCAACAGTCGGAACGCACGGAGGCATTAAATACCGGAAATTCGAACGAGTGGTACACAGAACCGGGTATTTGGCTCTTTATCCTTATCTTTATTTTTGTTATGACGCTCGTTATCTACCGAAAATTAGTGAAGAAAAATTAATCTATACCCGTATTTCTATAGTGTTTCTATTGTCAAGACCGTATTGTGTCAATCGTTGAGCATATGATCCGGAAAAGGTGCAACAATAGGAAAATAAAGGTGAACTGTTGTCCCGACACCAACCTTGGATTCGACTTTAATGCTTCCTCCAAGACGCT
Organism: Sphingobacterium sp. DR205; assembly: GCF_011064245.1. Taxonomy (NCBI): domain Bacteria; kingdom Pseudomonadati; phylum Bacteroidota; class Sphingobacteriia; order Sphingobacteriales; family Sphingobacteriaceae; genus Sphingobacterium; species Sphingobacterium sp. DR205. The sequence continues at coordinate 3,059,372 of NZ_CP049333.1, forward strand.
CCATGACACGCTTGACAAGTGATAAGCCGATCCCCGTTCCGGGAATCCCACCGACATTATCTGCCCGGGTAAACATTTCATAGATATGTGGTAGATGTTCTTCAGGGATGCCTATGCCGTTATCCTTGATGCAATAATAGGTCATATCATCCTTGGTGCTACTCTCAATGTTGATCGTAGGTTTGTCGGACTGAGAAGAATATTTAATGGCGTTTACAATAAGGTTGGTAAATATCTGATAAACAGCGCTTTTTTCTCCCCATATTGGTAGCAATTGCCCAAAATGGGGCTTACAGTCTGCTGCATCATACAATGTTTTATTTTCCTGAAAGATACGTTGTAGTGTGTAAGCCATAGGAAGCGGCTCTTTGTCCAGAACGCTTGCCCGATGTTGACTTAATTGTACCATATTGTTGATGATATCCTCAATATTGGCCACACTTCTGCTGAAATTCTGATACCATTTGTTGGTTTTGGAAAGATCAATATTGTCGGAATGCTGTTGTAGAAATTGAATACCCATTTTTAGAATTGACAAGGGATTTTTCAGGTCATGGGATAGCGTATAGGTAAACATTTCCAATTCATTGTTCAGACTTAGAAGTTCTTCATTAAGTAATTGTCTTTCTTTAAGTTTTCTAAATATGGATTCTTTAATAATCTGATTGAGACGCAAGACAAAATTGATTTCTGCATCGTTCCAAGGTTTGGCGACATCATAACGAACATCTTCCCAAATTTTTAGTTTCCCGGGTTCTTTAGAAGCTTTTTCGACCTGTCCAATTTGCATCACACGACTTTGACTTGCTTTTCTGAACCATACAAGATAATAATCATTTTCGAGGCCAACTTTGAGATACATCAGTCCTGCAAAATTTAATTTTTCTTTGAAATGATGCTGGTGATTTAATCTAAAGTTGTAATCCTTAAACAATGCTTTATCACTATGTTGTTGGAGAAATTGAATGATTTCATAAAACAGTGATTTATGCGGTGTATGGCGGTGGTTGAAGACATCGCCCTGATTAAAAATGGAAAGACCATCTGCGTTGACCAGTTGGGTGAGCGTATCTATGTGCTGGACTAATGCGCAGTTAACCATTTTGTTCTCGGACAGACTTTTTTTAAGCTCTTTTTCTGCCGAATTAAGAAGTTCTGTTCTTTCGAGCAGATTTTGTTTTACGTGGCTTTCATACTTATTGGTTGCAGCCTGGATGGCAAAAGTACACAGTTTCCGTTGTTGCAGATCCACCTCTTTTTCATGGGCATCTTGAGCCACCACAAGTCCCCAGAATTCATTATCTATACAAATACGGAAAAACAATGCGCTCTGGACGTTGATCTTTTCGAGAAAAAGATGATGCAGTTGAGGAAGCGGGCGCAAAAGGCTGGAGAGTGTGTCTATGCTATCTTCCATATACACAAAATGCTGATCAACTTTTTTGATGTTGGGAACATAACGATACGAATAGCTGCTGTAATATTCCATCGCTTCTTGGGGCATGAAATCTCTGGAAAACTCTTTTCCCTTGAAATAAGGTTTACCTTCAGCGGTATGTTCGGCGATCACCTCACTATATCCGGTTTCCTGAATCTGAAGGACAAAAACACGATCGTAATTTAGTAATCTATTGATTGCTAAGCAAACCCTATCCCAGTTATTAGGTTGGATTGTGTCGAGTAAAAAGTTAAATTCGTTTATTTTTTTTGCAGAAATATATTTTTTATGTTGTCGTTCCCATTCAATATAAAAGTGACCTTGGTATAGTTTGATTTTGAAATAGATACGTTCCTGGAATACCTTTATGGGCAGGATATGACGTGACTGACTATTTTCACGCAATTCACTCAGCACATTTGCGATCTTTTGGATAGCATCACCAAAAGCCTTGGCAAAACTTTCGAAAAAATTCGTGCGTAATAGAACGTCAGTAGGCAGATTGGCTTTTTCAGCTGCGAATTCGCTCAGAGCTACAATAGTATATTGTTCATCCAAAACAACAAGACTGCCAAAATGCTGAAGTTTGATCGCATTTTGATTGTTAGATTGAAAATCAGTGTTCATAGTAACCCAAAAACTCCTTAAGATATATGCCTAAATATACGAAAAAAATTGATACAAGTGGATTGTCTATTGGTGATTAATAGGATATTTTTATTTGTTAAATTTCTTTATTTGAATTTATTTTCTTAAAAAAATAATTATATTATTTTGTTTGCTTGTTCATCGTTGCTCCAATTTATAGTCTATTCAGGACGTATTCGATCTGCAAGACCTTTAACGAGGAGTTTCCATTGCGGATAAGAGGCCCCAATTTTCGCCGCGAACCCAATAATTAAGTTCCTGATATTGTCACCTAGGCTATGATTTTCCACGTTAATGATTTCATTACGCCCAGCATATTGAATTAATATGCTGTTGCGTCGTTGTTCTACAAGGAAGGTAGAAGAGGAGATCCCTTCAAAAAAATGGGCGGTATCTTTGTTATCGGGATGTTTTGGATCAGGACAGGGTTTTAGGGTCAAAGCAAGTAACTTATATTCACTCGTTACATCTTGGGTAATATTGACTACATTTACCCAGTCATAGCCCTCACTGCTAGGCAGGCCGGGGCCGGGAATATTCAGTCTAATGTAGTCATGTAGCGCCAGCGGACGGTCTATCGGAAAACCGTTGCTGTCGGTCAACTGAAAAGTCGTGGCGGGGATTTTTGCAAGGTCATACCAGTAATTGACATCCAAGAGATAAGCGCATACAGTCTCAAAGGCCAAGTCGGCCATTGCAGCACTCTCAAAATCAACTGACTCAAAGCAATCAAGCTTCTTTCCTTCTTTCTGTTCAGGAATAATATTTTTCATGCCTTTTTAATTAAGAACAGTGTTCGGTCTATTATGGTTTGAATGAAAATAGTGAATCACTGATGGGTAGGCTAAGGATAGGGAAAAAATAAACGGACAATGGTGCCTTTCTTTAATTGGCTTGAAAGGTTGATGGAACCGCCCAATCTTTCGATCAATTGCTTTACCAAAGATAAACCAATGCCTGAGCCGGCCATATGCGTGCTGTTACTCGCGCGTTCATGGGCAAGAAATACCCGGCTTAGTTCATCTTCGGGGATACCAATCCCATTGTCCTCCAGAAAATACACGATCCCCTTATCTGTCTGTTCGCTGTAAATGTGTAAGTAATCAAGTGAGGATTTCTTGGCATATTTTACGGCATTTGCAATCAAATTCATAAAGATCTGATAGACCATGGTGCGATTGGCATGTAAAGGATAGAGATGACCTAAGCGAAATGACAGGGTCAATTGCGGATAGAGTAGTTTTACTTCGGACAGGCAATTATGTATCGTTCGATCCATGGCAATATGCTCTGCAAGATGCGTATCTGTACGTGCTTTACTGACCTGTAGGGTTTGATTTATAATGGCCTCAATATTTTGAATTGAATTTGCAATATTGTTATTCCATTGTTGGCTCCTCTCGGGGTCTATATCCGGATTTCGCATCAAGAAATCATTGCCCATCTTCAGGACGGCTAAGGGATTTTTTAGATCATGTGATAAGGTATTGGCCAGTAAATCCAATTGGTGGCTAAATGAGATTTCTTCCTCTTGTTTTTTTATCTGATTATAGACCAGCTTGCGTGCGGTGACGTCATGCGCCGTATGCAAAATAGCATAAGTATTCCCAGCTTCGTCCACAAGTGCTTTATATTCAAAATCGAAGTAACGGGTCGTTTTTGTACTACCATCGATAATATCTGCGGGTGTATCCGTTGCCTGATAGGTAATCCCTGTATTCCATACTTTTTTGAGAATCGAAGAAAAGCCTTCCTGCTTGAAACCCGGAAAACAGGTGCAGAATGTCTTGCCCAGAATCGTGCGATCTGTACACCACATATCCAACATGGCCTGGTTTGCATAGGCAATATGAAGATAAGGGCTATTGTAAACCGCGGTGGCAAGAGGTGAGTGATCAAGAACAGCTAATATGGAAACTTGTTCGTTAACTATCATATCAATGTGTGTAGCAATTAATTGGTGGAAATAGCTCCGGTATGCTAAAATAAAATAATTTTACTGAATGTATATTTTCCAGTTCCATTTGTTGCAGACAAAACATTTTTTACCTGACAAAACTGAACAAAAATACTATTTAGTACGTTTAAAATATTGTATCTCCCGTTCATGTTTCTTAGCGGCTTCCAGACTGTCAAAAGTGCCCAGGTTTTTTCGCTTGTTGGTCTCTTTATCTGGATGCTTAGCGTAAATTCGGTATTTTCCTGATTTGAGTTTACGTATCATTGAATAAATTTTTTAGTTAACCTAAACTTGCTCTTAGTTTGGCGATCAGGTCATTGGCCTTTGTATTTTCAACCTTTATTTTTCTTATTGTAGGCCGCTTACCTTTATCTTTTTGTTTGATAATCTTTAACAGCTCCTCACTATATTCATTTTTATAGTTGCTTAGATCAAAAGCCTGACTATGCTGTTGAATAAGTTGCGTGGCCATATCCATTTCTACTTTTTGTATTTTGACTTCAGCAGGCAGCTTCAGTTCATCAAGGCTTCTTATTTCCTGTTGATAACGGATTTTGTTCAAAACCAAAACATTTTGATAGGGTTTTATGATGGCAAGGTGCTCTACATTACGCATGACAAAAGCGCCAAGTCCGGCTGTTTTTGTTTTATCCAGAGCTTTTAATAACAGTTGATACGCTTTTTCACCACCTTTTTGGGGTTCAAGATAGTAGGGTGTCTCAAAATAGATGCTGTCGATATCTGCCAATTTGACGAATGCATGTAAATTGACGAGTTTTGATTTTTCCGGACTGGCATCTTCAAAATCAGCATCTTCCAATACCACATAATGATCTTTCATAAAATATCCCTTGACAATATTATCCCATTTCACCTCTTTGCCCGTTTGTTCATTGATGCGTTTGAATTTAATATTGGCTAAATCTTTCCGATCTAGCATATCGAGATCAAGGCTGCTGCTTTCTGTTGCGCTATATAGTTTTATCGGGATGTTTACCAAACCAAATCCGATTGCTCCTGTCCAAATGGCTCGCATAGTATGTTATTTTTATCGCTATCTGATAGCCAGATTGCTTAATTACGATTATTCTCAAGAGATAACCGCTACTAAGTTGAAATAGTTTGGGCTATCCTAAAAAAATAGTGCGTTTGTTTTTTCCCTTTCCACGCCCGACGAAGTAATTCAAACTTTTCTTTCTGAAATTGGTTATATGGGCATTGCTTATCTCACAATATGGATTTAAAATCAAACGAACCTTTCTGGTTAATAAAAAATGGACTCCTGGCAACTTATCCCGCCTTGCGTGAGGACAAGGTCTGCGACGTTTTAATTGTTGGCGGCGGAATCACCGGCGCGCTGATTGCTCACCAGTGTATATCAATGGGAAAGAAATGCGTGCTGATTGACAAGCGGGAAATCGTTAATGGGAGTTCGGCGGCGACAACATCTATGTTGCAATACGAGATCGACACCCCGCTCTATCAATTAATGGAATTAATAGGCGAGGAAGGTGCCATAGCCAGTTATGAAGCTTGTAGTAAAGCAATAGACAATATCGGATTGCTTTCACGCAAGATCGGATCCAAAGCTGGTTTTCGGACAAAGGATTCATTATATTATGCTTCGCGCAAAAAGGATATTACTTGGCTAAAACAAGAATTTGATGCCCGGAAAGCTGCTGGGTTTAAAGTTAAATGGCTTGACGAGGATGAAATCAAAACCAGATACCATCTCGACAAAGCCTACGGCGGAATACTCTCCGAACAAGGGGCTAGTATAGATGCCTTTTGTTTTGCGCACGAACTGCTGACCCACAATGTCAGGCATGGATTGGAAGTTTTTGACAAGACAGCGCTTATTTCTGTAAAAAGCAATCTGCGCAGCCATACGGCAGAGGTATCTACAGGTGCAACGATCCGCGCAAAAAAAATAATTTATTGTATCGGTTATGAGACAGTAGGGGTAATCCCAGAAAAATTTGTGGACTTACTCAGCACTTTTGCCATCGTATCTGAAGTGAATCCGTCTCTTTATCAGCGATATAAAGACTTATTGATCTGGAATACTTCCGATCCTTATCTTTACATGCGGACGACCGATGATGGTCGATTTTTGATCGGTGGCGAAGATGAGGAATTTCGTAACCCGCAAAAGCGTGATGCATTGATCGCTAAAAAGACCGATAAGTTGGAAAGATCTTTTCACAAAATTTTCAATAGGCCTTTTTTCACAGATTTTAGCTGGGCCGGAACCTTTGGCGTGACCAAAGACGGTTTACCCTATATCGGTGAACATAAGCTATTTAAAAACACCTATTTCGTTTGTGGCTTTGGGGGCAATGGAATTACATTTTCGGTCACTGCAATGGAAATGGTCGCCCATTGGTTGGAAAATAAGAAACATCCCCTGTCCGAGTGGTTCAGGTTTGGACGCTAAGGGTTTAGCTATATTTTAACAGAAAGCGAAATAGTTTATATTCGAGCTTACTCCCTGTCAATTTTTCTTTGATGAAAGGGAATTTTCCTTCCATATATACCTGTTGTATAACCGGATGGATATAATAATTTTGTGATACAGTTTTGGTATTGCCCAATTGTTTGGCGACCGTCTTTATTACCTCATTTAGTTGTTTTTTTCGCGTGTTTAGATCATCTCCCTGTTTTGATCGGGATAATAGATCGAACGCTTCTCTGCTGGCTCCCCAGATACGGATATCTTTACAGGTGATCTGTCCTGGACAATGATTACGCAGATAGGCATTAAAAGTGCGTCCGCAAAAATTGCTTTTGCCTATTTTTTTATCGAGCTGAAATAGGTTTTTTCCTTTTAGCTGGAGCAGCTCGCCAAGTAATTTTGCCTGTAGTTTGTCTCGCCAGGTCTTTTCCTGGAAAACACCTTTTTTTCCTTTGTAAGCGAATGTGATGGTATTGTCCGTTATCTTGACATGCCGTTTTTCAAGGGTGCTGAGACCATACGACTTGTTTTCCAGTGTATAACGCTTATTGCCAATTCGTATAAGCGTACTATCCATTATTTTAAAAGCAATTGCACATAATTTTTCCATCGTCCAGTCCCTATGTTTCAAATGTCGGGAGCTTATTTTTCTAAGATCCTGAAGGTACTGACCCATATAGAGCACATGTCTAAATTTATCGGTTTGTTTTTGATGGACAAATTTTGGATGATAGATATATTGTTTGCGGTCCTTCTGGTCAAAACCATAGGCCTGGAGATCATTTCTTGCACTCTTTGCAATCCAGACATCTTTCCAATTTGGCGGAATGACCAAATGATGTATCCTTTCCAATATCTTTGGATCCGTAATTTCTTGGCCTGAGTTATCAAAATATTTAAAGGTTTTTCTAATCTTTCGCCTTGTATAGCCTTGTTTATTTTTGATCTTCATATAGACGCTTTATTGAGATAACAATTATTGAACTTATGCCGTTGAATAATAATATGCCGTTGAATAATAAAAAGATCCTCATTATCGACAAATAAGGTAAGGATCTCTTTATGGTTAATTTGGACGATAGGTGATTATAATCCTTTATCCCTTAGTGTTTTGATGTATTCGTGTGCTTCCAATTGTATGGCCAGCTGTTTTTCGATCAGCAGGAGGAGGTCGTGCGTGATTTCCCAATCTTGATTGTCAACAACATCTTTATAGGTCTTTGTAAAAGCATCTTCCCCCTGTTCACAACTTGAAAGCAGACTTTTTTGGTCATTGCCAGAGACGGCAGATTTAATGTCCATCCATATTCTGAAAAGCTTACCGCTGATCATTGTACCATCGGTAGCTGCTTTGGCGTGCTGTTCCAGATAAGGCTTAAGCTCTTCAATAAATAGTTCGGATTGATTCATATAATCAACGAAAATAGGGTTTAAGGTGTCGATATGAAGACGGTCGGCAATCTCAATTGCTTTCTTATACCCGGCGATGCGATCATTGTTGATCTGTATGAGATCATTGATCAATGTGCTATCATTTATTGTTATCGTTTCCATTTATTTTAGCGTTTTAAGATATCTGATTTAATTTCAATCTAAGAACTTATGCCGGAGCTGTTCCGTTGAAAAAAATAGCAGTATGCGTATTTTTACCCTTTGGTAACTTCCAGGATGCCTTTAAAAAAAGATACACCCTGCAATGCTGCTCGAAGGTAAAATTGTCTGGCAAAACAGAAGAGAATAGAAGTCCGCTTGTCATGACTCGTTGATTTATCGAAACATTCAGCTAAAAAGAGACCGCATTATTCAGATAAAGCGGTCTCTTTTTAGCTGATGCAGATCTTATTTTGTTTTACCTGAGTAGGAAGGTTTCTTTTCCTCTTCCAGGTTGCTCTTGGTTTGTTTTTTGTTTATAGAGCTGGCCGCCTCTGGTTGAACGATCGTTTTGTTATTTCCTTTGCCTATAGGACCGCCACAAATAATCAGCAAAATCGGTAAATACTGCTGATTGAATGCCGTTTTTTTAGATTTCATATAGCTGTTTTTTAATGTATTGTCAAATTAATGTGAAAAACTCTACTATGTTAACATTCAAAAGAACTTTTGGTTTTATTGGATTCGATATACTTTTAACTGTTTTTGCAGTTTCTTGCGAGTCATATGAATTCTCGTCTTTATGGTTCCTTCCGGCATCCCAAAATAAGACGCGATTTCATGATATTTGTAACCCTCCAAAAATAACTGGAAGATCTGATAGTTGTCTTCGGAAAGACCGCACATGGCCTTCTCAATATCATCCGATACGAATTTATTCTCACCTTTATTCGCTTCTGTCGTATTGTATGCTTCCAAACCTATATAGGTCTCATGGATATCACTGGTTCTTTTGGCTTTGCGATATTGGTTAATATAGACATTCTTCATAATAACATACAGCCACGACATTAATTTGGGATGCTTAATAAAGTCATCGATCGACTTCAATGCACGAATAAGTGTTTCTTGAATCAAATCCTCCTTTTCGTCAGGATCAGTAGTAAATTTTCCTGCGAAATGTTTTAATAGACTTCTTTTTTCTTCGAATAGCAAGTTTAAATTGGAATTGTTCATGATATCTATCGTTTATTTAAATTGATTGATTTCCGAACATATCGGTGCAATTAGAGTGCTAATTTTTGCCAAAATTGGAATGTATACCCTTGTTTAAACAGCTAAATGCGGAAAATACGTATACCGGAAATTTTATACATTGTAGCTTATCAGCTACAAAAAAAGACGGTTTATTCAAAAAATAGTATACCAATAAAATAGATTTACGCTCTTTTTGTGGCCCCTCAAACGGGTATTTATTTCCTTAATAAATGTTTTAATTACGGATATAGGTCACTGTTATTTAATACCCCATACTGTCCAGGTTTTGGGGCAACCCGGACAGTTTTTCAATTTTATTGAACTAAAGTTTAATGAAGGGGGTTCCTTTATTAAGAATCAGCACATAAAATAAATTACATATGAAAGAGGTAAAAAAATTAATGGTTATTATTGGAATCGGGCTACTATGTAGCACAACATTGTTTTCCTGTAAAAATTCTCCGAGAGATAATACGGAGGGAAGTGAACAATCAGATAATATAACTCCAAATAATGCCGATGAAACAAGGTATAACTTAAGTGAGCAACAGAAGATGAGTATGCAGAAAGATACAACCTTACTGGACTCTGCTCAAAAGGATAGTTCAATGCATGTCAAACATTAAGTTTTGCCATCGGCGACTCAACAGAACCCACTAATAAAAAACTCCCGTTACGTAGGGAGTTTTTTATTAGGCGCGAATCGCTTTGATCAGGCTCTCCTTAGTCATTTTATGACGGCCTTTTATTCCGATTTTCTTGGCTTCCGCAAGTAATTCTGTTTTACTTCTTTCATCCAGCGCTGTGCTTTTTCCGCCTTTTTTTCCCGAGTCGGGCGTATTGGCTATGCGGGCAGATTTTTCTTTACTGTAACCTTCACGGCGCAAAGCTTCATATTTCGCGTCATCTTTGATCTGTTTACCATGATTTTTAGACATAACGTTTCTTCTAGTTTTTGATTATAAGCCTTTTTCCTCGACGTCCTCCTCCTGATCTGAATCGAGAGGATAGATATCCTCCTCTTTATGATCCGGCTTCTCTGGATGTTTTTCGTGGTCCGGATCTATGTGGTCCAGATCATCTCTGTCGCGTTGTTCTTCCTCTGTGGGATCCGGGCCTTCCGCGTTTTCCGGATAGTATTTGTCAGGTGTCACCTCTTCCAGGTCAGGAACTCTAGGAGGTCTACGGACTGGTATGCCTTTATCTGTGCCCGGATTATTACCGATAGGGTCTATCTCGTTCAAAAGCAAGAAAGCATCTTCGAACTTTAATGGCATACCACTACGAAAATGAATTGTTGTTCTCATATTTCTATTTCCTTTTTTAAAAAGAACAATTATCGGATTCGAATGGTTGTGTTTATGTGAAATAGGTTTGTTATTATATGGATAAGATTGTTTCTACATCAAAAATGAAATTAATAATAAATACAAAACTTTTCAATCATGCATCTTGTTATTAAATTAAAGTAATTTATTAAAAAAGATACTATGAGAAAATTTGCACTACTTTTATTCGTTACAGGCGGCATTTGTTTACAGGCAAATGCACAGAAGATTGAAACCACACCGCAGATGGCATCAGAAGTCGGTATTGAGCCTATTCGTCAGGGCAATTGGATGGTAGGTGGTTCAATCGGAAGTCTGGGCTATAGTTTTGAAGGAAAATCATTTAATGCTGCACTCCAGCCACGTGCTGGTTATTTTGTATCTGACGGGCTGGCAATAGGTGCTCAGGCAAACCTAGGATTACATACAAAAAAGGACGAAGATAACGAATGGACCTATGGTATAGCGCCATTTGTACGTTATTATTTTCCAAACGCTGGATCGTCTACAGGCCGTTTTTTCGGACAAGGTGATATTGGTATTTCCGGAAGTTCCATCGGCAAAAGTGCTTCTTTGGCCGTAGGAGCAAATGTTGGGTATGCCCATTTTATCACACGAACGGTGGCTTTGGAAGCAACGTTCGGCTATAACTATAGCAAAGCCAGTATCAATACCGGCAGTGGTGCCAGCGGTCTTGGGGTAGGCGTGGGCTTCCAGATCTATTTACCGGGAAAAAGATAAAATCAATAGAACTAGCAATCTTAACAGTACGTTTCCACCCCAGTTGGGGTGGAAACTTTTTTTGTAAGTATAAATACCTGTCTTCGGCATAAAAACACTTGTTCTGCCAGTAGCCAGTCAAACTTTGAAACATTTAATCGCTGACTACTGTTCTATATACAGATCAGAAAGGATAAAAAACAATGGCTAGAACAAAAGATATCGGATTGGTCCTTAAGGATCGAATGGGGAAATGGTCTTCGTATACTATTCCTTTGCTAAAAGAGTGTCATCTAAAAGATAAGATTGTCAGGAGCAATGAACTTGAAGGTATATTCGTTATCGGGAATATTGCGACAGGTCTGTATATATTTTCACTCTATAAGAATCGTTTTATTGATTTAATGGGAAAGAGTATTGGGATGGATGAAATTTGTGATCATTTCAATGAATATAAAGAAAACTTAATATAAATATATATCAATTCATTTTTGAACTAAAAAAGAGTATTATGAGTAATTTAACATGGAAAGGACGTTGGAACGAGTTAAAAGGTAAAGTAAAGCAACAATATGCTGATTTGACCGACGATGATTTGTTATATGCAGAGGGCAAGGAAGATGAGTTGTTAGGTAAGTTGCAGCAGAAAACCGGAAAGACAAAAGAGGAAGTGGAAGATTGGTTAGATAAAATGTAAGCGTTTGGTTTTACGTTTTAAACTTACATATGAGAAGAAATGCGGTCAATTAGTTATTGGCCGCATTTTTGTTTTTTATAATGAGAAGATTGGTTTGTCTAATTTAATGGCGAGTCGATACACCGCATTCATTAAGCCTACATGACTATAGGCCTGTGGAAAATTACCCCATTGGCTGCCATTATTTTCAGTGACATCTTCGCTAAACAGTCCCAGATGATTACTATAAGTAAGCAATTTTTCCAGAATTTCTTTTGCTTCTTCGACTCTTCCCACGCAAGCTAGCGCTTCTACATACCAAAATGCGCAAACTAAAAAAGTAGACTTGGGTTTACCGAAATCATCTTGGTGTTTGTAACGGTAAAAGAGTCCATTTTCCCCTTTAAGTTCTTTCTCCAGCGCTTCAAGATGTTGCCGTGCGCGTGTGGATTTAGGATTTAAGTAGTCCATGACAATTAATTGCAGGGTACTGGCATCTAAATTTTTGCTATCCAAGGCATTTTGGTAGACCTTTCTTTCTTCGTCATAACAAGCCTCGATATATGCGGCCGCTTTTTCGAGGAGTACAGTTGCGCGCTGTTCCATATCCTGATAGCCGTTTTGACGGGCAATAAGTAGCGCCGCTTTACAGCCTACCCATTGGAAAAGATTGGAATAACAATGATGGTTGGCAAAATTTCGGAACTCCCATATTCCGGCGTCTTTCTCATCTATGGTTGCCTCAATTTTTTCCAGAATAAAATTTACCCAACCCAATACATTTTTGTTCTCGTGGATTTTAAAGCGTTGATCTGTAAATAAGGGGAGTAGGGCAATCATGGCTTGGCCATATACATCGTTTTGGATATGTTCAAACGCTTGATTGCCAATACGGACCGGACCACTGTCTTGATAGCCATCTAAATAGGGAAGGATGTGTTCGGTGAGTTCCGAATTTCCGAGTATACCATATAAGGGTTGCAGCCTTCCTGGGTTATGATGCGTAATGCCGGCGATATAATTCGCAAAGCTTTCCATTTCTTCAAATTGACCAATATGTGTCAATGCGGTCAAGACATAATAGCTGTCGCGTACCCAACAGTAGCGATAGTCCCAATTTCTTCCGGAGCCTGGAAATTCGGGGAGACTCGTGGTCGAAGCGGCGATAATTGCACCCGTATCTTCATATTGGTGCAATTTGAGCACCAATGCCGAACGGATCACTTCTTTTTGGTAGATATTTGGAATACTGCAATGTTTTATCCAGCGTTGCCAGTACCCCAATGTTTTTTGAAGGAAATCCTCACAGGTACCTGCAATGGCAGATTCGAAAGCCGCATCATAGGTCAATATAAGATATTTGTTTTCATTAATAATCGTCCAATTGTCATCCTGAAAAAAATGGGAGATGGGCACGTCTGTCGTCAAGCGTATCCGTTCGCCAATTTCAGCGCTACTGTACAGAATATGATTGCTTCCCCGCGTAGGTTTTAAGGTATTCCGACCGTAGTTTCCAGTCGGCTGGCATTGGATATTGACGCTTGGGGCGCCTCTTAGCGGTTCTATTTTGCGGATTAACATCAAAGGTTTAAAATAGCGTCCGAATTGTTCAAACCGCGGCGCAAAATCCGTAATGCGATAAGCAAAGGATTCGGTATGGACTTCCGTGCAGAGTATATTGGAGTTTTTGATATAATATTGTTTGGTTTCAACAATATCCTCTTCTGGCTTTATGATAAAACGCCCTCCCTGACTTTTATCCAATAGACCGCCAAATATAAAACTATCTTCGAAGGACGGCCAACATAACCAAGATATGTTACTGTCGATGCCTACATGAGCAATATAGGAACAATTGCCGATGATACCGGTTTGATAAATATGTCTGTCTACTGTTGTATTTTCCTTCATTGTTTTATAATAAGTTGATTTAAAAATTGAAGTACATCTTCCTGTTGATCTAAATAATATTTTGCTGCGGATTTATTACTGCCCACTTTGATACTGATAGTTGATTGTGGTAAATACTTAAAAAGATCTTCATCGGTGATATCGTCTCCGATTGCCAAGAGGAAATCAGCTTTGATATGACCGGCAATTTCTAATGCCGCCTTTCCTTTGTTGACCTCGGTATTTTTTACTTCAATAACGGCATTTCCATCGAGAAGCTGCAGCCCATAGTCATTCAACATCGGATTTAAAATTTCTTTCAATTCTGCTGCTTTAAGTTCTCCGAGTCCAAGTTCCACTTTACGATAATGCCATGCCAGGGAATACGGTTTGGCTTCTATATAGGCGCCTGGAGTCTGATCGGCGAGTTTCTCCATGATTTTTTTGACTTCCGGCATCCAGTGGAGGGCTAGTCCTTTTTTATAAGCCCAGTTGAAATTTGGAAAATTGGACCAGATTCCATGTTCCGCAACCAAATAATAGGAACGCCCATCGAACCAAGTGGAAAGACTTTCCTGTGCACGACCGCTGATGATGACGAGCGTATTGAGCGGATCAGCGATTATACTATCCAGCAAATTGTATAGGAGGACGGTAGGACTTGCCTTCTGAGCATGATTTTGAAATTTGACGAGCGTACCGTCGTAATCTAAAAAAAACAGCCTGTTGTGGCTTTTTCGGTAACGTTCGGCAATACTGCTAAATACCTTGTCGGAAATTCGTCGTGCCCATTCATCACGTTGTATCGCTTTTGTTTCCGCCAAGCGGCTGATAAACAAACGGACCCAGTGCTGCACATTAAATTTCTGTATAATTTGACGGTTGGCTTCTGAGCGCTCGTGAATCTCCTCGGGGGACATTATAAGTGCCTGATAGATGCTGTCGGCAGTTTCCGTCCGATTATAAGGGTTGACGATGAGTGCATCGACCAACTCCTTTGAAGCACCCGCAAATTCACTGAGGATCAATACCCCGTTGCTACGGGTGTTGCTGGCAATATATTCCTTACTCACGAGATTCATGCCATCCCTCGTCGAGGTAACCATACAAATGTCTGATGCCAGATATAGACCTATAAGTTCTTCAAATGGAAGAGATTTATAAAAATAAAGTACCGGAGTCCAGCTTAGATTACCATATATGGAGTTTATCTCACTTACTTTTCGATTGATTTCATCTTTTAGTTTCTTATACTGTGATACTTTATCTCTGGAAGGAACAATAAGCATATACAATACAACTTTTGAATGTGATTCCGGATATTTTTCCAGGAAAGTGAGAAAAGCACGTAATCTTTCTAATATTCCCTTACTATAATCCAGCCGATCTACAGATATGATTATTTTCTGATCGGGAAAATGACTGCGAAATTGCGTCGCGATGGCATTTACCTCCGGAAGGGAGCTGGCATGGACAAACTTATCGTAGTCAATCCCCATTGGAAAAGATTCGATGAATATATGCCTGTCTTTGTGTTTGAGCTGATTGTGACCACAGGGCACATTTAATATTTTCTTGCAGGAGTTCAGAAAGTTTTGACTATCTGCAAATGTATGAAAGCCAACGAGATCAGCTCCCAAGAGGCCCTCAATCAGTTCCTTCCGTTGTGGGATATTCATAAAAAGCTCTTCTGAAGGAAAAGGTATATGATGGAAATAGCCAATATTGAGTTCCTTGTTCTCCTGACGTAAAAGTTGCGGGAGCAGCATAAGCTGGTAATCCTGTACCCAAATAAAATCTGGAGATTGCGGTATGGATAGTGCCGTTTCGCAAAATTTTTTATTGACCGCTACATAAGTGGACCAGTATTCCCGATCAAAGTGTATATAACTCGGCTGGTAGTGGCAGATCGGCCAGAGGACCTCATTGGAGTAACCCTCATAAAAATTTCGGATTTCTTCTTTTGAAAGGAAAACTGGTAGCAGGTTCATCGGTTTGAGCAATTCGGTGATTTTCTCCTTTTCAGCATCATCCTTGGGAACTATTCCCGGCCAGCCTACCCAGAGGATTTCGCTGGAATCAAATGCAGAATTCAAGCCGGTGGCCAAACCGCCAGTACTTGGTTTGATGATGAGTTTGTCTTTTTTTCGTTCTATTTGTATCGGCAGCCTATTTGAAATTATTATTTTCTTTTTATTCTTCATAAAAGTATTAGATCGATTTATTTGCAGTGTAGAAGAGTTATAATAAATATAACGATGGGTACCTAATCTAGTTATATGAACAAGCCATGGCCGGAAATAGTTTAGAATAATTCAAATAATCGCGATTTTAATTTTATACGTTGATGTGGAATGAGAAATTTATGCAGCGCAGATCTTGACCTGTTTTGATCTTTCAATAGGGTGTGGAAGAGTAAAAAAAAAGACCTAAAGCAAGCGCTTTAAGTC
Organism: Sphingobacterium sp. DR205; assembly: GCF_011064245.1. Classification (NCBI taxonomy): domain Bacteria; kingdom Pseudomonadati; phylum Bacteroidota; class Sphingobacteriia; order Sphingobacteriales; family Sphingobacteriaceae; genus Sphingobacterium; species Sphingobacterium sp. DR205. The sequence continues at coordinate 3,075,565 of NZ_CP049333.1, forward strand.
TTTTCTGCGTATTCACTATTATGAAATACTAGGTATGCTTATTTTTTCTTTGTGGAGTCGGTCATTCACAAACTCATCCAATATTTTTCCCAATCGACCGGAAATTTCACCAAGAATGCTTTCCCAGTCTTTTACGGTACCATCACAGTTGTCAGAAACAATTTTGACACTGTGAAAAGAGAGATTTTTGAGAAAACAAAAATTTGCAAGTGCGTAAGCTTCCATATCAAAAGCCAAAGGATTCAGGTGCTTAATATCTTGATAGAATGCTGTATTTACATTGATAAAACGATCTGATGTCAATAGGGCGTCCGCATAATTAAACTCCGCCCCGGAAACAGATTCTATTGAACCCTGACCCTTTAATAAAAGCGTGTTTTCCAAAAAGAATCCATCAGTATAAGCGTCGCCTTGGGCATAGTAATTTGGATACAGTACGTGACCGATTGGGTGCCGTGTACATCCGACTGTGCCGACATTGAGTAGAACCGGGGTAATACCCAGTGCCTTGATCTCCTCATATAGCGTTGCCACAGATAAGAGTGCGTTCACTTTCCCAACACCTATTTCATAGATGATGGTCGATTTATTGTCGGTAGTAAAAGATAATTCATTTTTATTTGCTACCAGAATGATTGTTTCAATCTCTTTGTTAAGGATCATTTAGTTTTCTTCAATATAAGGGTATTCGAAAGCGAGTTCTCCTGCATTGATCAAATGTAAGAAATTGACGCAGGCTTGTTTTGAGGAATCGAAATCCATAAACGTGTAGTTTCCGCAACTGATCGGATTTTGAAAAGGTACCTCATAACCCGCTGTCAAAATCGTTTCGAGTACTTCTTTCATCAATTCGGCAACTGCTTGAGGGCTTCTGTCTGTGCCTGCTAAGACTACATAAAATCCCGTACAACAGCCCATTGGTCCAACATAGATCACTTCGTCACCTAAGATTGTCCTAATTTCGGTTGCAAAACAGTGCTCCAAAGTGTGCATCACCTCCGGAGACAACATACGTTCCGGAGAATTCGGTCTGATCATGCGGATATCGTATGTCGTGTAGCTTTCAATGTTGCTGTTATTGGTATTGGAAGCCTTGGCATATATCCCTTGTTTCAACTTGGTGTGGTCTACCGTGAAACTATTTACTTTTGCTTTTTCTTTTGTATACATCTTATTCTGTGCATTACTGTAAAGCTGTAGGCTTCACAGGGGTTAAAAGTTGAATTTAAAATTTCTACAAAGGTAGTAGATATTATTGAAAAAAGGTGGATAAAAAAGCTATTTTAACACTTCATAATGTTCTACGGTAGGGAACGGATCATAATAGTGATGCAATAGTTTTTCCCATTCTTTAAATAAGTCAGACTCTCTGAAGCCGACAGTGTGGTCTTCTAATGTTTCCCATTCAACCAATAGAATGTATTGATTATCCTTTTCTATGCATTTGCGGAGCGAATGTGTAATATACCCTTTGCTTGCGCTGATATACTGGCAGGCAGTTTTATAATCACGTTCGAAATTAGACTGTTGTCCCTCGATAATTTGTAGTACGGCTACTTCTAAAATCATAATTTGTTTTTTTAAATATATAGTCAAGTAAATATATCAAATATTTCCACGATAAAAAAAGTCTAAGTTTCAGCAATAATGGCTTCGGGGCTTTGGGAAGCGATAATATCCAAAACGAAAGGTATTCCGGGGTTACGGTTTTCGGCATTCCAGACCAGGGAAAGCGTCGTTCGTTGGGGCAAGCTGTCCAGTTCCAGGAAACAGACGTCAACCTGATAACCATTCTTTAAAGAAGCGGGAACGATGGCGACACCCAGTCCCTGAGCCACCATGTTAAATATTGTTAATGCGTTTACGGTACGCAAGGTAACTTTCGGTGTAAACTGATGATCCCGGAAAATACTCATGACCAGATCGTAATAGGAATGGCTGTAATTTTTCGAAAATAGGATAAACGATTCATTCTTTAGCGCGTACAGATTTGGTTTTTTCTGCATTAATAATGGATGGTTTTTTGGTAATACAAGGCTAAAATGTTCCGTATAGATAGGAAGGCTATGTAGTCCTATGGGCGTATCGGAAAGACGGACAAAGCCAAAATCAAGTTCCTTCTTTTGAATCAGGTCCAATTGTGTTTCATTGGCAAGTTCATGTAGGGATAGCTCAATATCCGGTTGTTTTTGTTTGAGGTTGATCAGTAATTGTGGTAATATTGTCTGTACTGCTGAGCCGATGAACCCCAGTTTTAGTGTGCTGATCCTGCCATTTGCCAAGCTCTGGAGCTGGGTCTCAATCTGATCTAAATGCCTAAACAATTCTTTCACTTCTTCAAAGAGATAATTGCCTGCTTCGGTCAGTGATACATGTCGTTTGTTCCGTTCCAATAGCGTTACACGGTAATTCTCCTCCAGCTGCTTGATCTGCCGGCTCAGCCCTGGCTGGGCGATAAATAGCCTTTCCGCAGCTTTTCTGAAATGCAGCTCTTCGGCTAATACTTTGAAGTAAAGAAGGTGTCTGAGTTCTGTCTGATAATTCATGGTTATCAATTGATGATAAAAATGGTATTTCTAATTATTAAATATAGCGGCTAAATTTGATAAAAGCTTAATAACGATGGAAAAATTTTTATACGGCAGTGGACATTTGACTTGCTCCATTGCTTTAGCAATAGCAAAAGGGGATATTAAGGGAGAGATCTCGGCAGAAGTGAAAGCAAATATCGATAGAAGTGCCGCTTATGTGCGGCAGATTGTCGAACGTGGGCAAGTTGTATATGGCATTAACACAGGTTTTGGTCCGCTCTGTACGACTTTAATTGACGCGGATCAAACGCAGTTATTGCAAGAAAATATTCTGAAGAGTCATGCTGTTGGAATGGGTGAACCTATCGCTAATGACCTGGCTAAAGTGATGTTGATATTGAAAGTTCATGCATTGGCAAAGGGTTTCTCCGGGGTACAGTACAGTACCATAGAACGTATTATCTGGCATATTGAACAGGATGTCGTTCCTGTTGTTCCCAAGCAGGGTTCCGTCGGCGCCTCGGGTGATCTGGCCCCGTTGTCCCATCTTTTTCTGCCTTTGATCGGCCTTGGCAAGGTTAGCATCAATGGGGAGATTTATGCAACGGAAGCAATTTTAGCGAAACATAATCTTGCACCAGTTCAATTGGGGGCTAAAGAGGGGCTGGCATTGATCAATGGGACACAATTTATGGCTGCGCATGGCGTCAAAGCCGTAAGTGAATTCAATAGGGTACTTCAAAATGCAGATATCATTGCTGCATTGATGATTGAAGGCTTAAATGGCTCGATAAAACCCTTCTTTTCCGAATTGCATGAGCTTCGCCCACATTCGGGGAACCGTTATGTGGCTTCAAATATCCATGCCTTACTTTACGGGTCGGCTATTTTAGAAAGTCATAAAGATTGTTCGCGCGTTCAGGATCCCTATTCTTTACGTTGTATCCCACAGGTGCATGGCGCTTCACGTAATGCCTGGCTTCATCTAAAGGATACGATCGAATTAGAAATCAATTCAGTAACGGACAACCCTGTTATTATAAACGATGAATTGACGATCAGTGGCGGTAGTTTCCATGGACAGTCCATTGCCTTGCCTTTGGATTATGCCACGCTGGCAGTTTCTGAAATAGGCAATATATCAGACCGCAGGGTTTATTTATCCTTAGAAGGGCAAACTAATGGGGTTCCGAAATTGTTGATGAAATCGACAGGACTCAATTCTGGTTTTATGATTCTCCAGTACAGTACAGCTGCCATTGCAAGTGAAAATAAAGGCTTATGTTTTCCTGCTAGCGCAGACAGTATACCGACATCGCTGGGGCAGGAAGATCATGTGAGTATGGGCTCTATCTCCGGTAGAAAGCTGCTTCAAGTCATAGATAATGTGGATAAAATCCTGAGCGTCGAACTATTATGTGCTGCACAGGCGAAGGATTATCATCACCCGCTGCAGTCCACTCCGGCATTGGAAGCCGTTCATGAACGCATACGCCAGTTTATTCCACATATTGAATCCGACCAGCCAATGGAAGCTTTGTTGAGCAGTGCATTGGAATTGGTCAAATCAGGCGAGCTGATTAGCTTACGCCGTCAAAGCAATCCACAGAAAGCCATAACGATGGAGCTGGTAGAACGTTTTGAAACATTTTAGCCTTACATGAAAATGGAAAAAGATTTAAAATTGATAGGTCCGTTCAGGCAATTATTGACAATGGACAATATTCCGTTGAAGGGCGCCGTAAAGGATGCGAAACTGCAGGTTATTGAGCAGGCGGGAATTTTGATCGAAGGTGAACTTGTTCAAGAGGTCGGTGACTTTGATTTTCTGTACCAAAAATGGCAGGATAAAGCAGTTCTTATTCGCCTTGAAGGTGATCAGGTTGCACTGCCCGGTTTTGTTGACTGTCATACTCATATCAGTTATGCGGGACAGCGGGCAAATGATTTCGCACTTCGAAATGCCGGTTCTTCGTATCTTGAAATTGCGGAAGCTGGTGGCGGAATTTGGAGCACTGTCACCCATACAAGGGCTTGCACAGAGGAGGATTTGACGGAGCTTACTGCTGACCGTGCTGCATTTTTATTGGCACAGGGGGTTACAACTATTGAAGTTAAAAGTGGTTATGGGCTTCAGATTGAAGAAGAACTTAAGATATTGCGTGCGATAAAAAAAGCAAATCAAGTGGCTGCGGCAGACTTGATTCCTACCTGCCTGGCAGCGCATATGCTGCCCAGGGACTATAAAGGGACGGCAAAAGATTATCTTGACCTCATGGAGGCAACACTCTTTCCGGAATTGAAAGCACAACAATTGTCCAATCGCGTGGATGCTTTTATCGAAAAGACAGCATTTGATGCGGAAACGATCAGGCCATATTTGCAACGGGCCAAAGAAATGGGCTTTGATCTGACGGTTCACGCGGATCAGTTTAGTACGTCCGGTAGTCAAGTTGCTGTGGAACTGGGAGCGCGATCCGCTGATCATTTAGAAGCATCCACAGCAGTTGAAATCAAGTTTTTGGCGCAATCTGATACAGTTGCTGTAGCATTGCCAGCCGCATCAATTGGCATTGGTTGTGCTTTCACTCCGGCACGAAAACTGCTGGATGCCGGCGCATGTCTGGCGATTGCGAGCGACTGGAACCCGGGTTCTGCACCAATCGGCCAATTGCTGACCAGCGCCTGCATATTAGCTACAATGGAAAAACTAAGCAATGCCGAGGTTTTATCAGCGTTGACTTTTCGCGCCGCACAGGCCCTGAATCTACATGACCGTGGTAAGCTAGTGAAGGGCATGCGTGCGGATTTTACTTTATTTCAGACCGATAATTATCAAAATATTACTTATTACCAGGGAAGTATGGAACCTTCGGCTGTATGGAAAAATGGTAAGGAAGTATTTTCAACTGAACGATGATGGACAATACATTTAGTCGAGTAGTTGCAGAGGGCATTCCCTCCCAGCTGCCACCCAAAATAGAACGTGACGCTATGGTAAGTCATGCACCACGGCGCAAGGACATTCTTTCGAAAAAAGAAGAAAAACTGGCCTTGAGGAATGCCCTTCGTTACTTTCCGAAATCATGGCATGCTGAACTGGCATCGGAGTTTTTGACAGAATTAAAGGAGTACGGCAGGATCTATATGTATCGTTTTAGACCAGACTATGCGATGCATGCGCGGCCAATAGATGCGTATCCGGCAAAAAGTAAACAGGCGGCGGCCATTATGCTGATGATTCAGAATAATTTGGATCCTGCGGTTGCCCAACATCCCCATGAACTGATTACCTATGGCGGTAATGGCGCTGTTTTTCAGAACTGGGCACAATATCGGCTTACAATGCATTATCTGTCTCAGATGACCGATGAACAGACCCTACACATGTACAGCGGGCATCCTATGGGATTATTTCCATCATCCGAACATGCTCCCCGCGTTGTGGTCAGTAATGGGATGATGATACCCAATTACTCCAAGCCGGATGACTGGGAGCGTTATAATGCGCTTGGTGTCACACAGTATGGACAGATGACAGCTGGTTCGTACATGTATATTGGGCCACAGGGAATTGTTCACGGGACCACGATTACTGTCATGAATGCTTTCCGTCGGCAGTTGCCTGCCGGAGAGTCCATTCAAGGAAAGGTATTTTTAACCTCAGGGTTGGGGGGAATGAGTGGTGCCCAACCGAAAGCAGGTAATATAGCAGGTTGTATAACTGTATGCGCGGAGGTTAACCCCGCGGCAGCTAAAAAACGACACGAGCAGGGATGGGTAGATGTGCTGGTTGAAAATATAGCCCAGTTGCTGAAGCAGGTTCGGGCAGCAATGATTCAAAAACAGACAATATCCTTTGCTTACATCGGTAATATCGTGGAAGTCTGGGAAGCGTTTGACCGTGAGCATATCTTTGTAACTGTCGGATCGGATCAGACTTCGCTTCACAATCCCTGGTCCGGCGGATATTATCCGATGGGATTATCTTTTGCCGAATCCAATGCGCTGATGGCTGCTGATCCTGATAAATTCAAACAATTTGTACAGGCAACATTGGTTCGCCATGTGGATGCGATCAATAAGCACGTCGCTAAAGGAACATATTTCTTTGACTATGGCAATGCATTTCTGCTGGAAAGTAGCCGTGCCGGAGCTGCCATATTGGACACCGAAGGGGATGGGTTCCGATATCCTTCTTATGTTCAGGATATTTTGGGGCCGATGTGCTTTGATTATGGTTTTGGACCATTTCGTTGGGTCTGTACCTCCGGTGAGGCCAATGATCTGGAAAAGACAGATCAGCTTGCGATGGATGTATTGACATCCCTTCAGGCCATTGCTCCAAGGGAGATCCAGCAACAAATGTTGGATAATATCCAATGGATCAAGGAGGCGGGCAAGAATAAATTGGTTGTTGGGTCGCAGGCACGTATTCTGTATGCGGATTCCAACGGGCGTATCGCGATTGCCAAAGCATTTAACGAAGCTGTCCGAAAAGGACACCTGGCAGGCCCGGTCGTTTTGGGACGTGACCATCATGACGTCAGCGGGACGGATTCCCCTTATCGGGAGACAAGCAACATCTACGACGGTAGCCAGTTTACAGCTGATATGGCTATCCATAATGTAATAGGTGATAGTTTTCGAGGTGCAACTTGGGTGTCTATCCATAATGGTGGCGGTGTTGGATGGGGCGAAGTTATCAACGGTGGGTTTGGGATGCTGCTTGACGGTTCGGCTGCTGCTGACGTTAAATTGGAGAAAATGTTATATTTTGATGTAAATAATGGTATTGCAAGGCGTGCGTGGGCCCGTAATAAGGAGGCAAATCAAGCCTTGGACAATGCAATGGCGAGCAATAGCATGCTGTTGGTTACCCGTGCGCAACTCGTAGACGATGATATTATCGATGAATTGTTTAATGAAGACTGATGAATCCTTTACTTAATCACAAAGACTTATATGTCCGTGGAGACCAGACCGTATGGAAGGGGCGGGTTGACGGCGAAGAAAGAGACTGGATGCGTTGGCATCAGTTGATGGACTGTATAGATTTGTCCGCTGACCCCAATATGAGTCAATCGCTGGTTTTTTTGGGATTTTGTAGTGATGAAGGTGTAGGTAGGAACCAAGGGCGGGTAGGTGCGAAGGATGGACCAAGCGCAATAAGGAATGTACTTGCAAATTTACCAGCTCATTTTTCATCTGAACTTAAACTTAAGGATGCTGGTGATATTCTGTTAATAGATAACGATTTGGAATCTTCGCAATCTGTTCTTGGAGATGCGCTATCGTCCATTCTTAAAGGCGGGGGATTCCCTCTTGTTTTGGGCGGGGGACATGAGGTAACCTACGGTCATTATCTTGGAGTCAAGCGCTTCTTGAACGACAGGAAATATCGGATCGGGATTATTAACATTGATGCACATCTGGATATGCGCGAAATTTCCGCAGGACAAGGAAATTCAGGGACTGGATTTTTTCAGATCGAAAGAGACCTCAGCAACCAGGGGCAATCATTTCACTACTTGGCCATTGGTATACAGCAAATCAGCAATACGAAAGGTCTTATTGCCTATGCAAAATCTAAGCAAACGCAGATTATAGAACGTAAGGATTTAGTCGCGGACAGACTGGCTGCGCTTCGGAGACAGATACGGGACTTTGCCCGTCAGGTGGACTATGTATACATGACCATTGATCTGGATGCATTTGCAGCGCCCTATGCGCCGGGTGTAAGTGCACTAGCCTTCAATGGTATCGTTCCTGATGAATTATTTTTCGATTTGTACAGTGCTATCATCGAACTGCCCAATTTGAAGTCGATGGATATTGCTGAATTAAACCCTTATTTTGATATCGATGCCCGCACGGCTAAATTAGGAGCAGATCTTATTTTTAAGTTTTTAGAACGGTTTTAAGCTATTATATCCGCAGAAAGGTTTCAGTGAAAGTCTGTCTAAATAATAAAAGCAGATTAGCTCTTTCAATGATAGGTTAACCTGCTTTTTATGTTTTCTCTTTGGACTAAAAAAGCACATCAGCTAATTCCGCCTCTTTGTCAAAGACAGATTTTGCATAAGGACATAGGGGAAGAATTTTGAGATGTTCTTTTCGGGCAAAAGCAACTGCGGCCATTAACATTTGCTTGCCTAATCCCTTACCTGTGTAGTTTTCGCTGACTTCAGTATGGTCAATGATAAACTTTGTTGGACCAGCCCAGGTGTATGTCATTTGCGCGACTGATTTTTCCTGATCTACTACCTCAAAACTGCCATGTTTTTCGTCGTTTTTATGTATTACTTCCATTGATTATGATTTAATGTGTTATCTAAAAGTAGCTACAAAATAAACAAATTCAAATCAACAACCTTCCTGTACTGTTGATTCTGTTGAATATTGCCGAAAATTGACCAAACGATCATAGGTTGGGGACTCCCTTCGTTAATAAACTTTAGAAAAAGTATGCTTCTACTAAAAATGTTAGTATATTTGTTTTGAGAATGACTATGAATCGAAGCAAAAAACAAGAATTTGCCATTGTGGATATTGAGACCACGGGCGGGAATGCAAAATCCAGTCGGATCACTGAAATTGCGATCGTTATACACGATGGTAATCGGGTACTGCATCGTTGGGAGACTTTGGTAAATCCGGGGATAGAAATTCCCAATTCTATTTTTGCGTTGACCGGCATCGACAATGACATGGTTAAAGATGCGCCAATGTTTGAGGATGTTGCTTCAGATATTCACGCTTTATTGAAAGATCGGGTTTTCGTTGCGCACAATGTCAATTTTGATTACTCCTTTATTCGTTTTCAACTGCAGGAGGCAGGAATAGAATGGTCTTCAATTAAATTATGTACAGTGCGTTATGCCCGTAAGATCAAGCCCGGGCTATTATCTTATAGTTTGGGCCGTTTGTGTGATTATCTGGATATACCGATTGAAAATCGGCATCGTGCAGGCGGTGACGCGGATGCGACAGCGATCCTTTTTGGGTATCTCCGCGCGTTGGATACAGCTCAGGTCCTTCAGGAAATGATCAAACATAAGGCTATTGATCAGCGTTTTCCACCACATTTAAATCTTAGGGAGTTTGAGCAGCTCCCGGATGCTCCCGGAGTATATTATTTTCACGATAGAAATGGAAAAGTAATCTATGTGGGAAAAGCCGTCAACATCAAGAAGCGGGTATCGTCACATTTTACAGGTAACAATATTCAGGCACAACGGCAAAATTTTTTAAAAGAGATCTATCACATCAGTTATGAACGCTGTGGAACGGAGCTTATGTCCCTGTTACTGGAATGCGCTGAAATTAAACGGCTTTGGCCTAAATATAATCGGGCACTCAAACGTTATGAGCCAAAATTTGCCTTATTTTCTTATGAGGACCAAAATGGTTACCTCCATTTGGCAATTGGTAAAATGAACCGCGTCCAGGACTGTATTCAGTTGTTTCAGCGGGAATATGATGCTATTCAGTTGTTGCAATCCTTTATGAAAGAAGGTGAAATTGATGCCCAGTTTTGTCATTTTGGCACTGCCAGTTTGTCAATTAAATCCGCAATTCGGGGTGAGTTGCCTGATCGTGAATTGCATAATACGCGGATAGAACGTTGTATAGATGAATGGTCGAAGCGGAGGCCTTCTTATGTATTTATAGATCAGGGTCGAAATGTCGAAGAAAAAAGCTGTATTGTTATTGAAAATGGACGATTTTATGGCATGGGTTATATCCATCAGTATGGTCAGTTTGCTTGCCTTGATGATATCAGAGCAGAGGTTAAGGTGTATCCTAGCAATCATTATATGTTGGAATTGGTACGACAGATGGCCGAAAGATATCCAAATAAGGTACATTTCATGAATAATAATCCTATGGGCCTTGTCGCAGCGGAACCTGTCAGTAACTATGACAAAATTACTTCTGATAGGCTCTTCCATTAGTCGGGATGGCATGCTATAATTTGCCAAACTGAACATTAGCAACACGCTTCGTCATAACAATCTCAGTAATTTGTTAAAAAAATGTGAAATAGAAGCCGACATTTTTTTTTGGTCTGATAGTTGAAATATTCCCTGTATAGAATAATAAAAAGACTTTTCATAATTTAGGTTAATAATTGGTTAGTTAAGACCTGGGGCTCCCAACCTCAGGTCTTCTTTTTTGTGTCTAGCAGCTAATTTTCTTTATTGTTCATACAGAATACAGCGGCCGTGGCTCTAGGCTGGACCCGATGATAAGTTAAAAAGTACTTTTTTAATGTTTTGTTGGATAATAGTAATTGTTTGTTTTTCAGTTTTTTGTGATTTGTCCCCCCCTTTGTCCCCCCTTGTTTTTTTCTCTATAGAGTTAATTTGTTCTATTTTAGCCTCAGCATACTGTAATGGCGGAATTAGCAAACAAATATGGGGCGTTTTCTAAAAGTAGCTACGGTATATCTTATCCATATCTTTATATATAAAAGGGCCTAGGCCCTTTTTTTGTCTCTTATTATTCATAATCTACAACAATAGATTATCCGTGGTATTTACCTTCGCTTAAGATCTTGTATCAAGATTTCGATATAGATGCCATTCTTTTGAGAGACAACACGGACCGACCAAAACTAGATTCACAATAGAGGAAAATTAAAATAAAAAGGAGCACCCGATTTTCGGGTGCTCCTTATTTTGATATAATATTTTGACTATTTAGAAGTTTGGTTTCAATAAATACTTGTCATAGAAACGGAAAATATGGTCGGCAGCTTCTTTCGCTGTATCGACAATGCGAAAAAGTTTCAAATCTTCCTCACTAATATATTTGTTTTGCAGCATGGTATTTTGCACCCAGTCTATTAAGCCTTTCCAATACTCTGAACCTACCAATACGATAGGGAAGCGCGCAATCTTACCTGTTTGAATCAAGGTAATCGCTTCAAAGAGTTCGTCCATTGTTCCAAAGCCCCCCGGCATAACGATATAACCTTGGGAGTATTTCATAAACATTACTTTTCGTACAAAAAAGTATTTGAACTCAAGCAATTTATCCCGATCAATATATTTGTTGTGAAACTGTTCAAATGGCAATTCAATATTCAGGCCCACGGATTTTCCGCCAGACTCATAGGCACCTTTATTCGCTGCTTCCATGATCCCCGGTCCACCTCCAGATATAATTCCATAACCGCGTTCAGTGAGTAGGGCAGCGATATCTACCGCCATCTGATAATATTTGTGTTCACGCGGTGTACGTGCCGAACCAAATATGGATACACAGGGGCCAATTTTAGCCAATTTTTCAAACCCGTCCACAAATTCTGACATGACTTTAAAAATCTGCCATGAATCTTTAACCTTAATTTCCTGCCATGTTTTGTTCTCAAAAGCGCGGATAATTTTATCTTCTTTTGTAATGTCCATATATAACGTTATACATTTAATTTCTAAAACCCATTTTTTTCAAAAAGGAATACAATATAGCTATTTTTTTAATACTAGCTACTTTTTGCGATTATTCTTACATTTGCATTATGAATTTTTCTTCTAAACTTCTTGAGAACGCGGTTGCGGAATTTGGTAAATTGCCGGGTGTGGGACAAAAGACAGCGCTAAGGCTGGTCTTGCATTTATTGAAGCAGTCCGATCCTGAGGTGGCCCGTTTTACTGCCGCTATTGACCGATTGAAAGAAGATATTCAGTATTGCCAGGAGTGCTTTAATATTTCGGACCATTCGACTTGTGAAATATGCAGTTCTTTCAAGCGGGATAAAAGCACAATTTGTGTCGTGGAGGATACACGTGATGTCATGGCCATTGAAAATACAAATTCCTATCAGGGCGTTTATCATGTGCTGGGCGGACTGATTTCGCCCATGGATGGTATCGGTCCGGCTGATCTTAAAATTGAAGGTTTACTCAATCGTATTCAACGAGGTGGTGTAGAGGAAGTTATTCTGGCATTGTCGGCAACAATGGAGGGCGATACAACGATTTTTTATCTGTACCGTAAGTTGCGTGAATTTGATATTAAGATTACGACAATCGCACGTGGTATTGCATTTGGAGGTGAGCTGGAATATGTCGATGAGCTCACATTGGGCAGATCGATTGCCACGAGAGTACCCTACGAACGAAATGTAGGTTAGTTGTACGTCAAATAGATCTGTTTGACTCCCTCATGAACTTTTCGGCCTTTTCTTATCTGTTGCTGCCTTACTTTATCGTTTAGGATTTGACTGTTTGCTTTTTTGTTTTTGAGGATGTTGAAGTAGGCAATTTTGCCGATAGTCGTTTTTTCCAGTCCCAACAACGCGCAGGAATAAGCTCCTAAAAGATAGTTGTTATAATACAAATGAACTTCCCGCATGAGTTTTCTACCAAATTTGCTTCTTGGATATGCCGCGTTTACTGGTTCTTGCATTAGAGCCTGAGCGAGTGCGACACTATCCTTATCACCTTCTTTTTGGGTCATTGTCCAATAGTACAGCGATTTTATGGCCTCCTCCTCCGAATCCGGAAGGAGATCCAATGGAATGCCCAATAAAGTTCCGATATATTTCCAGAGATGAAATATGCCGTTAATTTCATTGTTTAACAAATTGAATTTCATTTGTTTGAGTCCGATTAAATAAACTAATGAAAAACCTAAGTTTGTTGCCAGCATATCCCAGGTATTTAAAGGAATGCCCCATTTATCAGAATTCCAATCATTATGTTTCAATATATTCAATCGGGCAAATGAATGGATGCATCTGGTTAACAGAATGGCCTCTATACCGATACCGCCTTTTTTCAATGCATCATTGGCCGTAACATCAACCCAAAATGTAACGGTTTCCGTTAAACGCTTTACCGCACCTTTTTTCAGTGCTCCTGTAAAAATCAGGGGTTTATTGATCGCACTGGATTCGTAGCCGCCCATAAGACAGTAATCCCGTAATACAATAAGTCCGGTTAGTCCCGAGCGTTGACTGAGTTCGATTCCCTGCTCTATTTTTTGTCGGTCGAGCCACTCCGGTTCGAGGGGTAGTGTAGCCATGAATTCCGAAATCAGTCCAACGTAATCGGCTTCAATAGCTTTACCGCGCAAATAGTCCCGAATCAGTTGCTGTCCCTTTGCGAAACCAATTTTCAGATGCAAATGTTCCACCAGTTGGTCACAGGCTTTGTCATATTGGTATAACAAAGGTATAAATTGTGCTGCATGAGCCAGATCTGGAGTGGTTGGCAATTTAGTTAGCAGACTAGCACCAATACCCTTTGTCCAGTAAAAGTGAAAAGAGGTTGTGTTAACTTTATAGCGATCGGGAATTTTCATTTTTGATAGAAATATACAGGACTTGAATTCTCCTGTTCTCAGTTCAAGACCTGGTACCTATTGGATTGTCCACAATACATAGGATCCCGTTATATCAATTTTTTGCCCTCTTTTTGTGAACTTGAAGTCCATATAATCTGTCTGACAGGACGTAATGTCACTACAGCAGAACTGTCTGGAAATTTTAAAATGAACGCGAAAGGAGCCTTTTGAGGAGAGGCGATCAAATGTGATGTTTCCGATGCTAAAATCGCTCAGGGCCGGAGCGCCATCTTTATCTTCCAGCTGATTAACGACATGATCGTCAATCAGGAGTCGTTGCTCAGGACCTAATAGTTTCGAAAACTGTACGGAATCATCAATCAGTGAGTCAAAATTACCGTCTACTGCGACTGTCAATTGTATTGCGGTTTCTGCCATGTTTAGTATACATTAAACTCCCTCCAATTGGGGATGTACAAGTTATAAATAGCTTCGGATTCTTTCTTGGTTTTTTTAGAAAATTTACAAAATGCTGCCAAAACGATCAGATTCAGCTGTTCTTTATCAAGATCAATCAATCGGGAGGAAAAACAGATCTCGTTGCCTTCGATTTTATAATTCGAGTTCGATCGTTTACTTAAACGTACAGCCGTGATCGCATAGTTATCCAGTTGCTCTTCCCAATAGGATACCATTTTGATTAATTCATTGTATAAAAGATCCATACTCCATGCTTTGAGTAATTTTAAGGTGTTCACATTCTTTCGTTGATAAACCCGGATGCTACTTGATTTAAGTTCAATGGTAGCAGGAGATACCGTCGAAAAAACTTTAACAAGGTAAGGAGTTTTGAACAGATAATAAGGATTTTCAAGATAGGAATAGGATTGATCTTCTTCCTGATGTACCGGAGGATTGAGCTTGATGTATTGCTTCAAAGAGGCAATATCGTAATAGGGCGGGGCATAGATACGATAGGGAGAATATGTTCCCTGGATCTGAATATAATCTTTGTTCCAGCTGACGATTTCATAAAAATTATGATCAATTTCAATCTGCATATTAAAAACTTTTTTAAAGCTATTTGAAAACCCGGTTGGTTGCTTTTCGTTCTAAATAGGATTTTTTCCTGTGCAACCTTTGATTTTCTATAAACTGAAATCAAAGTAACTATATTTTTGCGTTAAACCCATGAATTGGGAGAAAATTCATGCAATGTTTAAAACAGATACGCGATTTTATGTTTTCCAGGATTTATGATTTATCTTTGAACCTGTTTATGCATCATCCTACTGACCATTTCCCAATATTAAATCTGCAGAAATTCTACGATGGAATAATGTCCGACCGTGATTTACTTTTTCATGAATTAACCGGAAAGCGGGAGATTGATGAACCTCACAAGCACGATTTTTTTATTTTACTGCTCTTTGAAAAAGGAACTGGCACGCATACTGTGGACTTTGAAACATTTAGTTTAGGAGCGCATCAATTACATCTCGTATTTCCGGGGCAGGTACATCAATGGTCGATGACAGACCCTACACAAGGGTTGCAATTGATGATCAGCAGGTCGTGGTTTGAAAGCCTTTTACCAGCATTGCGCTTTCCGGTATCCTATTATTTGCGGCATTTGGTGATTACTTTATCCGAGCCGGGGTATCAGGCATTGGAACAGGAATTCCGGGCTGTTTCCACTGACTTGAAAGAAAAAGAAATTCTATGGGAACTCATCTACGCCAGGGTCAAAGTAATCGCATTGCTGATTAGTAAATTTGTTTCGGACAATTTTAACGATTATGACCAATATCAGGATAACCCGATCATTGCGAAATTTGTGCAATTGATCGATTGTTGGTATAAAGCTGAACGCTCTGTTGCATTTTATGCGGATAAATTAAATATTTCTGCCAATTATCTGAATGTCCTGAGCAACAGAATCTTTCAGGTATCGGCTTCTGCTTTAATTCAGGATCGGATATTGCTGGAAGCCAAGAGGTTGCTGAAAATATCGAATAAGTCTGTTAAGGATATTGTTTTTGATCTGGGCTTTTATGACAATGCCAGTTTTAGTAAGTTTTTCAAGAGCCATACGAACATGACACCCAGCCAGTTTAGGGCTCAGCCATAATATTTACAAATGATGTGATAATATCTACAAAGCGGAAAGCCTTAAATAGCCTAGTTTTGAAAAAAATGATATTTTCATGAACGAATTAATTCAGCGCAGCGAGCAGTATACACTGGAAAATGTACGGTTGGAAACAGGGTTTCTTTACCGGGAAGGACAAATTATCGGAACTGATACCGCGCTTTTTTCCATAACGATAACGGATGGAAAAATACAGGAAATTCGGCCGGCCCAAACCGGTGATGAAACAGGACCATTCAATGCCAATGGAAAACTTGCTTTACCCACCTTTAGGGATATGCATATCCATCTGGATAAAACGTTATACGGTCTTCCTTGGAAAGCCGTATTTCCTAAAAACAGGACGGTGAAGGAT
Source organism: Sphingobacterium sp. DR205 (assembly GCF_011064245.1). Lineage (NCBI taxonomy): Bacteria > Pseudomonadati > Bacteroidota > Sphingobacteriia > Sphingobacteriales > Sphingobacteriaceae > Sphingobacterium > Sphingobacterium sp. DR205. The sequence goes on from NZ_CP049333.1 coordinate 3,091,898, forward strand.
ATGATTGCACGTGAGCAGGAAATTATCCCCGAACTCCTCAAGACGTCGGTGGAAAGAGCGGAAAAACTAATTATGCTGTTACAAGGCTATGGAACTCATTTTGCAAGAACACACTTTAACGTTGACCCGACTTCGGGTACTAAATCACTGGGACATCTGCTCAGGGCGCTGGAACATGTGAAAGCATCTTTTGGTGCGGAATTGGTTGCCTTCCCGCAACATGGATTATATTACACCGATTCAACTGGACTGATGCGTGAAATTGCCGCTTGGGACAAAGTTGACTTTATAGGCGGTTTAGATCCTTATAGTATAGACGGAAGTATCGAAAAACCGATGGACTTTACTGTTCAGTTAGCCTTGGACAACAAAAAGGGAATTGATATTCACTTGCATGAGGGCGGAGAGTCAGGTGTTAAAACCATTCATTATTTAATAGATAAAGCACTTGAGAATCCGGAGCTACAGGGACGTACATTTATCAGTCATGCTTTTGCGTTGGGCTATATGTCTCCAAAGGATCTGCAATACACTGCCGAGCGTTTGGCGGCAGCCAAAGTCGGCATTGCCAGTTCGGTTCCTTTTCGGAATATGCTCATGCCATTACCGCAATTACGCAAGGCAGGAGTAGAGGTGCTGACGGGAAATGATAATGTACAGGATCATTGGGGAACTTTCGGTAGTGGAAATATGCTGCAAAAAGCGAATCTTGCTGCACAATTGTATGGCTATGAAACGGAATATGATCTATCCCGTTGTTTGCGTTATGCTACAAATGGGAAATTACCTTTAGATGATAAAGGCAATAGAACATGGCCAAATGTAGGTGATGAGGCAAGTTTCCTATTGTTGGATGCGAGCTGTTCCGCTGAGGCAGTATCCAGGATCTCTGCTGTAGACGGACTGTTGCATAAGGGCAATATTGTAAAATGGCATCATTCGCTGCCTATTCAATCGACTTAAATACACTTATTTATAATATGATGTAGCCACTTTTTATATGCAAAAATAGAAAGTGGCTTTTTTTAGATCAGCTCAACTGTTTTTTATAGTGCCATTATTGTGCATAGCTTGTCTTGCAATAATCAATTTTATAGTTATTCTCTTCAATAACTAGCTGTACTTCATTTTGTGTCTTTATATTATCACCAAAGTCTATAAATATACTGTATTTATTTGTGTCTAACTTTTTGATAAGGACGCTATTGATTCTTAATGCATCATCATTGCCTCGGCCAAATAACCACATTTCCTGTGTATAGAGGGGATAAATGTTTTTCCATTTGGCTTTATATCGCGCTTCCGCTTCGGGTAATTCGGCATCTGTCAGATTGGAAGGACCATAAATTTCATTGGCATCCTGTAGGAATTCCGTGAAACGTGCCGTACAGATGATCTCTTCCTTGTCTAAATAATAGCAATACTTCCCGGACTTTCCGTCTTCGCAGCGAAAAATGGTTTTCAGCCATTCTTTGGCCGGATCTGCAGCTGTTTTTGACGCGACCCGATCATTGTTTTTTGTACTGTCCGATAACAAGATTTTTTTTTCGTTTCTATACATTTCCCTAGCAGGGTTATTTGTATTGTCTGAGCCCGTACAGCCTGCGGTGACAAGCAATACAGCCAATATCGCCGAAAATATTTTTATACTCATTTTAGGATGAATTCATGTTGTTTATGCAGACGTAAAATTAGTATTTATATCGGAAGTCGTTCTCATGGATTTCAGTGATATTTTTTGCTTTCGAATCGTTCATGTGCGTCAACTACGATTTGTCTTCTTCTTGTCTACGCATTCTAATTGCGCATTACCACTTGGTGGCTCTTAGATGAGATCTTGGTTTTAATTTTTTATAACTCATTATCAGTAGGTTGTGATTTTATTTATTATTTTTTTGATGTTTAATTATACTGCGCAGTTTACCTGCATATTCGCCCTGCGATCTTTGTCATGTCAGCGATGATAAATGTTCTTTGATGAAAATAATAGCAAAATGCTTTTAAGATATGTGCCTCTCTGTGAAGGGAGCACGAAAATACTCTCAGGTTTTGATTTGCATCCCGGTCTCCTGTTTCTGTATAGCAGGATAGTGTTGTATCCGATGGGGATTCAATATACTGATAAGATGAAAAGCATGAGAGAAGATTGCCAGGGATGAAGGTTCGAATCCTTCCCCCGAAAGGGGTAGCTCAAGGGTAGAGCATGGCATTGTCGTTGTAGGTCGCAGGTTCGACTCCTGCTCCTGAGCAATCAGGATAGTTCAGCTTGGTTAGAACAACAACTCAACCGTGTGGGTTCGAATCCCACTTCCATTTTCGGATGGAATAGCATAAGGGTATTGCACAGAATTTAGGTTCTGGATTTGAAAGTTAACCTTCTTTAAAAAGGTCAGTTAATTAAAGCTTGCTATAATTTGTCTGGTTCCGGAGAGTGCTTTGTTTCTCTTCGGGACAGTTGATGATGGGCCTGTGATCGGGAACATCTCATACAGAGCCGATACAGGAAGAGCGGATAACAGCTAGCGGTGCTAGCCGTCTTGAAGTTTCTAAGTGTAAAGATCTGTATGGGCTCTTTTTGATTCCGCCCTGCATCGATGGACAAATAATAGCAGGTTTTATCATTAGATAATAGTATAAAACAAAAGATAGTATGAAAAGAGTACAAGTCAATGTCAATGAAATTGGATTGGTGGTTAAGAATAACCAAGTCATCCGTGTATTGGAAACCGGTAAATACTGGTTGGGTTTCGGCGAAAAACTGGAGCTATACAATAGGGCGCATTCATTTCCGTCCAACCACAACATTGATGTGCTCCTGCTGCTGGAGGGCTTTCGTGAACTGGTTGACATTGTCGAAGTGGAGGATACCGCCATTGCACTGGTTTTCTTAAACAATAATTTTGAGAAGACATTGGCGGCAGGTAGGCATATATTCTGGAAAGGTCTGCAGTCACGTAAATTTCAATTGGAGGATATTTCGGAAATCGAAATACCGGTTTCTGTCAACCGTCAATTGTTCGAAAAGCAAACCTTGGCATACTATATCCGCCAATATAAAGTTGAGCCAAACGAGAAGGGCTTACTTTTTGTTGATGGCGTGTTTACGGAAATTTTGAATCCGGGAACATATTTTTGGTGGAAGAATGCAAAAACAATCGCAGTTTCAAAAGCGGATATGCGTGTGTTGACCTTGGATGTGGTTGGACAAGAGATTCTATCGCGGGACAAAGCACAGATACGGGTCAATTTCACGTTACAATATCAAATCGTGGATATCGTGAAATCGCTGTTGGATCATAAAGAGTACGAGAAGCAATTGTATGCGGTGATGCAGTTAAATCTGCGTACCTATATCGGGCAAATGACTTTGGACGAACTGATGGAGAAGAAGACCGAGATTAGCAGCTATATTTTAGAAAATACCACTGCTTATATCGCCGGATTAGGGCTACGCTTATTGACTTGCGGTGTCAAAGATATTATTCTTCCCGGAGATGTCCGTGATATTATGAATCAGGTGCTGATCGCGGAAAAACGGGCACAGGCAAATATTATTATGCGGCGTGAAGAAACCGCCTCCACAAGAAGTTTGCTCAACACGGCGAAGCTTATGGAGGAAAACAACATGTTGTTTAAATTGAAAGAAATGGAATATGTAGAAAAAATCGCGGAAAAGATCAATAGCATATCTGTTTCAGGAAATGGACAGATTGTCGATCAGTTAAAGCAATTGTTTGTTAAATAACGGGCATAGAAAGTAAATAAAGTGGAAAAAAAGAGGTGCAGGTGGCAATTGTAAAGAGGTTATTGCCACCTGTTTGGAATTCGATTGATTCCCCTCAATAACAAAAAGATAAAAAATGGAAAATAAAAGAATCAACGGCAATGACCTGATTGCATTGGGATATAAAGAAAATCATACATTGGGTGCTGCTTTGAAAATCAACAGCAAGCGACATGGTTTGACGAAAATGGAAATGCTGGACAAATTTAAAGCTGTGCTGGAAAATCCGTCCGAATATGTGGAGGATACGATATTCAGTGTACTTGCGCATGCCATATTAGGCCAGGATGCAGTAGATGCCTCCCTGATTGCCCTAAATGAAAATCCCATGGGATATACCATTTATGGAGAATCTGAAATTGAAGCGGGAGCCAAGGAGCAGATGAAAGTCGCGATGAAGCTTCCTGTTACCGTTGCCGGTGCATTAATGCCGGATGCCCATCAAGGTTATGGCCTGCCGATCGGCGGTGTACTGGCCACCAATAATGCGGTGATCCCATATGGCGTAGGGGTTGACATTGGTTGTCGAATGGCCCTGTCCATATTTGATCTGCCGGCATCCCTTTTGGACACACATACCGATACATTAAAGGAAACTATCCTGAAACATACGCGATTTGGCGCCGGTAATGGGTATCTGAAGCACGAACGCGTGGAGCACGCAGTGTTGGAAAACACCTTGTTTTCGGAGAATAATCTGCTTGCATCGTTAAAAGATAAAGCATGGACGCAGTTAGGTTCTTCGGGGGGCGGCAATCACTTTGTGGAATTTGGAATTGTGGAATTCAATGAAAAGGATGAAGTACTGAATATTGAGAAAGGAGTTTACCTGGGCTTACTGACACATTCCGGATCCCGAGGATTGGGGGCTACCGTGGCTGCTCACTATACCAAATTGGCCAAGTCTTTGTGTAAACTGCCTTATCAAGCCCAGCATCTGGCTTATCTGGACTTAGATACAATGGAAGGACAGGAGTATTGGTTGGCAATGAATCTGGCCGGTGATTACGCTTCTGCCTGTCACGAAGTTATCCACGAAAAGATAAAAGCTGCTTTGGGCGCTGAGCTACTGGCAAAAATTGAAAACCATCATAATTTCGCATGGAAAGAACGCTGGAATGACCAAGAGGTTGTGGTACACCGAAAAGGTGCTACTCCTGCGGCAAAAGGCGTCATGGGGATTATTCCCGGTTCCATGGCAACGCCGGGGTTTTTGGTTCGCGGAAAGGGAGAGATGGCGGCGATCCAATCGGCTTCCCACGGCGCGGGGCGTTTGATGAGCCGTACGCAGGCGATCAAAACGCTTTCGTCCGTTGAACTGAAAAATATTCTGACTGATCAGGGCATTACTTTGTTGGGGGCGGGGATGGATGAAGCGCCTATGGCATACAAAGACATTCATACTGTCATGGCCTCTCAAGAGGAATTGGTGGATATCGTGGCTAAGTTCTCACCAAAGATTGTTCGTATGGCAGACGATGGTAGCCGTGAGGACTAGCATGGATTACTATGTTGAAAAAGCAGTTTCATTGATAAATGAAACTGCTTTTTTATTATTTGCTTATAAAAGGGAATTGGCCATTAACTATGGGCAACTTCCTTGTAGGTGTACACATTATAAGGGTAGATCTTTTTGGCAAGGAGTTTAGCGACAAGACTGGACAGCAGCAACGGCGCAAATAGTATATAGCCTGAAGGAACAATACTCGCAACAATAAAAATTGCTGTAAAAGGAGCATGGATGGCTGCCGAAAGCATGGCAGCTGCGCCAAACAAGGCGAAATTAATGATAATGAGCTGGGTGCCGAGATAATGGTTGCAGAATTGTGCAAAAAAGACACCAAACAATGCACCTGTTACAATACTTGGTGCAAAGACGCCACCATCACCGCCAGCGCCCAAGGTAAGCGCTGCCGCCAACGGTTTTAACAGCACTAACAAAAGCAATGGGAGAATGTATAACCAATTGACCGATCCATGTAAACTACTTTCCAGGATTTCCCCAAGACCATGATAACTGTCACCATACAATAGCGGCAGAAAGAAAATCAGTAGGCCCACAGTGATTGCTCCCAAATTGACGCGAATAAAATTATTCTTTATTCCGGCAAAGAACGATTTTGCATAGATTACAATTTTAGTGAAATACAGTGCCAATAAACCGGCTATTAATGCCAGAATGATAATATAAGGGATTGCCTGCCACCGCCATTGCTTTGCCGCGAAGTGAAATAGGGGAGCTGCATCCATATAATAAACAAAAAGAGAAGCGACAAGCATCGAACTGATACCGCTTATCATTAGTGTTTTGCTGCATTTTCTGGAAATAACTTCAAGGGCAAATAACAGACCGCCCAATGCGCTGCCAAACAATAATGTCACTCCAGCGATAACACCGGCGCAGATCAGTTCCGTCTTATAGGCCCAGGCGGGATGAAGGCGTTTATAGGCTTGATTTCCTACAGTTGCCGTTGCTACTACCGTCGAGACTTCAATCCCTGTTGATCCACCGAAAATAACGGTCAAAAAGCCATTGATATAATGGGATGGTATTTTAAAAAAAGGCAGATGATCTTTCCGTGTTTCAAGTGTCGTGTAAATCTCCTTGATCCCTTTATTTTTTCTATTTTGAAAAGCATATTTCCGGAGAAAATATATTGCTGTGATGCCGATGCTGGGCAAGATGATAAATAGTCGGTGATCCAGTTGTACAACGCTTTCCGCTATTCTTTCCTGAACATAGCCCGTGATATGTTTGAGGCTATAGGCCAATAAGCAACAGATCACGCTCACAAAAACCGAACTTCCCATTAATTTAAGGTAGCTATATCGAACAATTTTCCTGCGAAGTGTGGTGGTGGCCTGCATATTATTTTGCTTTAAATCGGCACAAAGGTAAAAGATATTTTGGCGAAAATAAAAGCAAGGCGGCTCCGACATACCTATTGTTACATTGGTTGGCGGAGCCGTTCATGTTGTCAGGGTTTAACAAATTGAGCTGTTATTGTCCCGGTGGGTGTTATTCAGTGATTTTGCTTATTGGAGCCCAATGAAAATATCAACTTTAGCTTGTTCGGGATTTTGTGCGTTTTCTCCATAAACTTCAAAATCTGCTGAAAATGCACGCGGAAGATCGGCTTCCCAGATATTCAGCCATGCGTCGTAAACAATGCCCGCTTCCAGATTTCCTTCAACTTCGACATGATGGTAGACATTCTCCTCAATACGTATGCCGTCCATGTCATCCGGGACATCATCGAGGTGGGCAACCTTGCAGCCCAACAAAGTGGTGTAAGGTAGCGTGTGATCTTTTTCATACTCCGTATAAACACAATATAGTGCATTGGAGACTTTGTTTGGAATCCGGTTCATGATATCATTTTCAAAAAATCGAGCCCAGAGATCAGGAATATCTTTGGCGGCCTGACTGTCCTGATTGCTTGTCCTGATTGCAATTCCAATAATATTAAAAGAAGGAATAGATCTGTTTTTCATGCGTTTTATCTTTTCTCCAAAAATAGATCCGCCAACTGACAACTGTCTGTCATCAGGAATCACTGAAATAAAAAATTATTGTTGGCGATCAAATACAACCGAAACTTTATCCGGTGCTTTAAATTAATGTGCTTTTTTCCATATCTTTTCCGAAAAAGGGAGGTACTCAGCTAACGCTGCTGATCCATACCAAGTATAGTACATTGGTTCCAGAAGTCCATTTTTGATCGTGGGATCTGTTTGTAGAAGCTCCTTTGCCTGTTCAATTGTAGCGATATTATTCAGAATAAATAGCCCCCGAAGACTGCTGTCATTTTTGCCAAATGGGCCTGCCACGATCAACTGGCCATTCTTTACCAAACGGGCGATATTTTCCATATGCCCTTTAAAACTTTCGTTAATAAGTTGTTTATCCGTAGTATTATTCTGGCCGGTTTTTAATAAAACAAAGATATAGCTTTTCATGCCATAGTCGTCTGCGCCAAGTTTGTTTGCTAAGCTCCCGTCATAATTTGTGTTTTCGCTAGGTAACTCATTTATTACTTTATGGACATCAAAAGTGTGTCCTTCTCCTGATTTTCCTTCAACTGAGATGTGCAGACGATCGCCTTCAAGTCTGGTATAACGTATGTGCTTGGGGAAATCGTGGGCAACATTGCTAAACGAATAGGTGCTGTCCTTATAGCTTAATTCGAAATCTATTTCTTTTCCGTTGTTTTGACCGATCACTAGTGCCGAATAGATGACTTTATTGCCCAGTTTTCTAATTTTTAAGTACTCACTGATTATTTTCTGACCATTTTTTATCGCATAGGATATGCCCTTTAATTCGCTGTCGCTGACCTGGTTCCAGTGTTCGTAGCTGTCTTTATTCACTACTTTCCAGGTGCCTTGGAGAAAGGTGGGAAAGGGGCTTTGTGCGGATACTGACCTGGACAAAAAGATGCAGAAAACACTAAGCCATACGATTATTGATTTTTTCATTTCTAGCTTAAATTATGTTAAACGGGTTGTTTATTCGTGATATTTAAAGGTGTAGTATAGCCCTAAATCCACGCGCGGCATAATAAGAGATCGCGCCATTGTGGTAGGTGAACACATGATTATAGCGCCGGTCACAAAATAGGGCACCTCCGAGTTGGCGGATGTTGGCAGGGGTCTGTATCCAGCTTGATGTTTTTAGATCAAATTCTCCCAAAGTTTGCAGCTGTCGATATTGTTCTTCCGTCAGTAGTTCGACACCCATTTGTTTGGCTGTTTCTACTGCGCTGTCGGCAGGTTTATTTTCTTTTCGGGAATCCAGTGCGGCTTGATCAAAGCACAGACTTCTTCTTCCTTTTGGGCTTTCTGTAGCGCAATCGACAAATAGATAAGCATTGCTGACTGGATCCAGACCAATAACATCAGGTTCACCACCGCTCAGTTCCATTTGCTGTAAACTCCAGGCCTTGGCTGGGTTTGCTTCGATTTTTCGCTGTACCGGTTCCCAAACGAGTTGCTGGTGCCTTTTCATATTATGCTCAAATCTGGTCTTAAGTACGTTTAATAATGTGGTATGCTCCGTCGCTGAAAGTGATTTTTTCATATTTGGTATAATTTGTATCTAAAATACACAATTAAATAGATCTGTTTATAGGCGATTATGGCAATCCCGTTAAATTACTTATTTACGAATTGAATTAAATTTATATTTTTACGTTCAAATTTTAAATAAAATATGGCTTCAGGAATATTTGCAATCTTAGATGATATTGCAGCTTTAATGGATGATGTTGCGGTTGCTAGCAAGATAGCGACAAAAAAAACAGCAGGAATCTTGGGTGATGATTTGGCCGTGAATGCGGAAAAAGCAACAGGTTTTTTGGCATCTCGGGAATTACCTGTCCTATGGGCGATTACCAAAGGGTCACTCATCAATAAACTGATTATCGTCCCTATAGCTTTGTTGTTGAACGTCTTTTTTCCGATCGCTATCAAATACATTTTGATTTTGGGCGGATTTTATCTGGCTTTCGAAGGGGTTGAAAAGATTATCGAATATTTGTTTCATCGGAAGCACCATGAAGGTGAAACAAACACCGAAGAAGTTATTGCAGAGAATGATATGGAAGCTGAAAAGTCGAAGATCAAGGCGGCAATCACAACAGATTTTATCCTTTCTGTGGAGATCGTTATCATCGCCTTGGGAACAGTGCTGGATAAAGGTCTGACTTTGCAGATTATTACCGTTTGTGTAGTTGCTCTTCTTGCTACGGTAGGCGTGTATGGTATCGTTGCATTAATTGTTCGGATGGATGATGCTGGATATAAGTTGATCAAAAGCGCGAACGAAAAAGGACCATTGGCCAGCTTGGGTAAACTACTGGTGTTAGCCCTTCCTTTTATTATCAAATTGTTGGCCGTGGTAGGTACCATTGCCCTAATTTTGGTTTCGGGCGGTATTTTTACCCATTACATTGATTTCCTTCATCATGCCTTGCCTGATTTTCCGGGGATAGTCAAAGAACTTTTGTTTGGACTTGGGGGCGGCATTATTGCAGTGCTACTTTTCACGATTGGTAAGAAAATTTTTGGCAAAAAGAAGATCGCAAGCGCGACGTAATTGCTGAAAAAATAGTTCATAAAAATAAACCGACTGTCTCAAAAAAAGAGGTAACTTGAATACGGTCATTCACATTTATTGCGTTACTTATCAAGACAGACCTACTTGGACGGAGATGGTCGAGCCCAACATGAAAATGCTAAGCAATGTTATGACCGTAGTCGAATCAATTGTGTGTAATATTCAGTATATCAGCTTAGGTTTAAGAACAACCTTTACGCATTACAAATACATCTGGTATTATTTTATCGATTTATAGTCAAAAGGATACCAGATGTTTTTGACAAAACAAACAATATGAATAAAAAAAAAGCATTTGTAGTTGGATCAGGAAAACTGGCAAACGCTATACTGAAAGCTGATTTTTCCATTCCCACTGTCGAACTTCTTCCATGGCAAGCGTCCAATACAACGACATCGCCATCTATCGTTATACATGCTGGATCGGGCCGTGAACTGAAAGATTGTCTTGATTTTTGTGCGCGCACAGGCTCAGTGTTAATCGAACTGTCGACGGGGCTGGCGACCGAGAAGCTTGAGACAGCTTTTCCGCTCGTTATTTGCCCAAATACGTCCATACTATTGTTAAAAACACTTTTTATGCTCCAACAATTTGGCCATAATTTCAAGGACTATGAAATATCCATTACGGAGTCACATCAATCCTCCAAAACGACTGAGCCGGGTACCGCCTATCATTTTGCCAATTCTTTACATGTCCCTCACGAGCACGTTATCTCTATCCGTGACGCAAAAACACAAGCCTATAAGATCAATATCCCTGTTGCCCACTTAGAAAAGCACGCCTACCACCGGATTGTCATCAAAGATAAAAATGATGAAATTAAGATTGAAACCAAGGTCCTCGGACATGATTCTTATTCAAATGGCGTTAAAAAAATAATTGAAGTCTGTTTAAAGAATAAATTGGCCAATAAAAGACATACAGTACTGGATTTAGTAGATATGGGGTTATTGTAATTAATGCTCAGTTTTTGAAGCGGATTCAAACAGCAGATAAAGAATAAAGCTATTTAAATTTCTTTCGCTATGATAGCATTTTTTCAATATGGGATTTGGAGCTAACTTAGTCTTTGTATATATCTTTGCCCCGGTTTTGGCGATTTTGATATTATACTTCATTCTCACAGGAAATCGCTTCGTTGGAAAGGCAATCGTCTCGATGATTGCTGGAGCCATTTTCCTTAGCCTGTTATCCCTATTTATCCAGTGGGTCACAGCTCCGAAGATCCTGAAAAAAGAAGACTATTATGGTACATACCATGTCAAACGCAACTTATTTCCCGGAGAGCAAACAGATTGGCAGTACAATACGTATACTTTTGAAATAAAAAGCAACGATTCAATTTATTTCAAGGTCCTAAGGGCCAATAAGGTTTCCAAGATCTATCGCGGAAAGATTGAAACCATCACCCCTTATCGTTCCGCACGTTTAAAACTCTACATGGACTTTCCGACGCATCATATCCTTGATTCAGATCCGACCATATATCGAAATGCATGGGGATTCTATTTGGTATTTTATTCACCCAAGTATAATAATGTATTCTTTGAAAAAGACTGATTACGAGCGAGGTATGTTTGAGGTCCTATTAGACCATACTATGATATAGCTAATAGATGAGGCTGTCTCAAAACAAGTCAGCCTCTTTATTTTTTGAAAAAAGTGTATATGAATTAGATTTCTTCTGCGACTGCTTCGGCTGCGGCGTCCAATTCGACCTGTTCACCCTTTGTATTGATTAGGATAACATCATCGGATCCCTCTTTTGTGACCGATGCTAAACCATCGCTGAAGGAAGTTGCGCCGCTGTAGATAAAAGGAATGGCAATTTTCCCCTGGCCATTCAAATAACCGTACTTACCATCTTTACTCGAAAGGAAAAGATTTGGTTCTTCGGTTATTGAAATAAAATCATAGGCTGGCGTTAGGACCTTATTTGTTTTTATGTCAACCAGGCTGTATTTGTCATTTTCGACACGAATGAAATGTGTGCCATTATTCTCCGAGATGAAGCTATAGCTTGCCGGTACAACGATTTTTCCGGCCTGATTTAGGATTCCGTATTTTTCATTTTGCTGAAAAACAGCGTAACCACCATTGATAAATGAAATCATATCATAATTGGCCGAGATAAGTACTTTACCTGCCTTGTCCAGAATACCATATTTTTCATTTGTTCCAAATAGAAACTGTTCCGAATTATCGTCATAGCTTAAATAATCGTATTGAAAAGGGATCACGGTTTTCCCCGTAAGATTGATTGCACCATATTTCTCATTTTTAAACTGGACAACACTTACCTCACCGACAAATGGTGTAATGTAATGATACTGTGCTGGCACGACGATTTGTTGTGCATCATCCTGTAAGCCCATAAGACCGGAAGTACTATCCTCAAATAGGTATAGGTTTTCGGCCATCTGATTGTTTTCTTCACCCTCCTGTTCTTCGCCGTAGATGGAATCTACCTGATCATAATCTTCTGGAACGATAAAATCGTTGTCGTTCAGTTGGCTGTTCGCTACACTTTGTGCCACAATATCTACGCCCAGCGGCGTGGTTACCTGTAAAACGCCACCGGGAATCTTTTTGAAAATATCAAAACCCTCCCAATAGATAACAGGCAGTTTCTCACTATACCAGATGGATAAGGTGCTATTGCCCTCGATATCTTCTATATTGGGAAGTTCGATCTGTGCCAACTTACAAGGGTAACCGGCGATATTTTTAGTTTGGCCCGGAACCAATTTGATCGAGAAGGAAGTTGCTTCATCTTCGTGTACGATGTATTTCGATAAGGACGGATAGAGTATGGTCGACTTATCTTCATTCTTTTTAGCCAGAAAAATAGATTCCTGTCCATCCGCTGAGGAGACCACTTTTATCTTGTCATTACTGACATAAGCCTCATACAAAGAGACCGGAGCTTCCTGCTCGGTACCGCTGTTAGCGTTTGTAACCACAATGGCATAATCGATTTTAAACGCTTTATTGATCTGTGCGAGAGATACTGTGCTGGCAGCCATCAAAACTGCTAATGATAAGAATGTTTTTTTCATCAGAATAATTTGCTTTTAGCGGTGAGGAAACGGTCATGAGCTTGTATGCACAAGGTATAGTTGCCATTGTAAACGCATGATAGGTTCATCTACCTAAAATTGATAGGCAAATATGATGATTTAAGATAAGCTCTTTTATCCCTGAAATCCGTTATTTAGCCGATTGCTGATTAAGGACATTTGCCGCGCGCAATATCAAAAATTCCGCTCAGTCGATCAACAATTGATATTTTGCCAATAAACCCGGTAGTTGCTCCGGTTCGAATTTACTCTTTTTCATCCGATTGGCTTCGGGATCCATTTGGATATGGACCGAAGTCCGAAAGTCACAGCCTTCCAGATTGCATTGCTCAAACCGTGCGTTCAGGAAGTTGCAATCTTTGAAGATGGCCTGTTGGAGGTTGGCTTTTTCAAAATCAACATGTTGCAATGAGCACTGTTCAAATTTGAATCTCTTCATATTACGTTCAAAAAAAGAAGCATAATCCAGTGTGGTATTCTTCATTTCAATATGAAAAGAGAATGAACTACATTCGTTGAACTGGATACCTAACATCTTGCAGTCCTGAAAAATGACATGATCCAATTGTGTTCCTTTTAATTTTATATTGGATAAATTACAGGATTTAAATTCACAATTTGTGAACATCAGATCAGCCATTGCGGCATTTTGGAAATCGCAATACTCAAATGTGCATTTATAAAATTCTGTAATTTGCTGTAATTCTTTGTTGAAGTTTACATTCGAAATAGTCTGCTCTACCAGTTCTTCCATGATTTGTCTGTCTACGTAAATATCGGGATTGACCGCAGACGAAAATACACTTTTATCATTGATAATGGAAGTATAACCGATTTAATCCCTTACATTGCCCCGAGGCCAAAAATGGCTGACTTCAGGGAGAAAAATCCCTTATTATGGGATGTAACTTTGGCAAGTCGCCAAGCTTCCTTTTGTGTTGGCGAGAAATAGTTGTCTAAATAGAACTCTGGTAGGTTTTTATATAGGTTGTGAAAGGGGCGCGATATATCGTGCCCCATTTTATTTGCAAATTTGATGTTGGTCAACAAGGCACCAAATTAATTGTTTTTTAAATATTGCCTTAATACATACTGTAAAATACCGTCATTTTTAAAGTATTCGATTTCGATAGCCGAATCCAGTCTTGCTCTGACCTGAAACGTGATTGTTTTTCCATTTTCGTGAACAGCTTTTACATCTAAAACTTTATGCGGTGTTAGCTCATTCGCCAGGCCAGTGATGGTATAGGTTTCAGTGCCGTCAAGTCCCAGCTTTTCGGCATTCTCTCCATTGATAAAGACAAGCGGTGCTACTCCCATACCCACCAGATTGCTTCGATGTATACGTTCAAAGCTTTCGGCAATCACCGCCCGTACACCAAGGAGAAATGTGCCTTTGGCTGCCCAATCCCGGGAAGATCCTGAACCGTATTCTTTTCCGGCCAAAACGATCAGCGGCGTATTGGTTTTGCGATATTCCATTGCTGTATCATAGACTGTTTTTACTTCATTTGTTGGGAAATACCGGCTGAAACCACCTTCCTGATCGGTAATTTTGTTTTTAATGCGCACGTTGGCAAAGGTTCCACGCATCATCACTTCATGATTACCACGTCTAGAACCATAAGAGTTGAAATCTTCTCTATTCACCTGATGGGCTTTTAGGTATTTTCCGGCTGCGGTATCTTCCTTAAAAGAACCTGCCGGCGATATATGGTCGGTTGTAACAGAGTCCCCTAAATAAAGCAATACTCGGGCATTTTTGATGTCCTCGATCGGCTGTGGAACTGCCTGTAAGTTTTCAAAAAAAGGAGATTCTTTGATGTAGGTTGAGTTATTGTCCCATTGATAATTCTGGTCAAGGTTTACTTCCAGATCTTGCCAGTCCGTAGATCCGTCAAAAATAACGTCATATACTTCCTGAAAATCAGATTGTTTGACGCATTCGTTAACTGTTTTGGTGATTTCTTCGCGGCTTGGCCAGATATCTTTTAAATAAACCGGTTGGCCATTTGGATCATAGTCCAATGGTTCTTCCATTAGATTGATATCCACTCGACCCACAAGGGCATAGGCAACAACCAACATTGGAGACATCAAAAAGTTCATTTTTACCTGCGGATGTACACGTGCTTCAAAGTTTCTATTTCCTGACAGTACCGAGGCAACAATCAATTCCCCTTTCTCCACTGCTTCAGCAATTTGGGGTGGGAGTGGTCCTGAGTTTCCAATACAGGAAGTGCAACCATAACCTACGGTGTGAAATCTTAGTGCATCAAGATCTGCATTCAGGCCTGATCTTTCCAGATATTGGGTTACTACTTTTGAACCCGGGGCCAGTGAGGTCTTCACCCAGGATTTTGTGTGCAAACCTCGTTCGATCGCATTTCTGGCCAATAGACCCGCACCGATCATCACAGTCGGATTAGAGGTATTGGTACAACTGGTTATGGCGGCAATAGCAATACTGCCGTCGCTGACAATATATTCCTTGTGATTGTGTTTGATGCGTACGGCATGTATGGACTCTGAAATAACTTCATGGGGAGAAGCATGTTCAACCGGAACTTTCCCAAAAGTAAATTCGGTCCCTGATCCACCATCTGCAAGCCAGGCTGATTCCGAACGCTGTGGCATTGGAACATATTGCCTATGGTGTTCGCTATCTAAAAGCTGTGAAAACTTATGGTTTAGATCCTTGACCAAAATTTTGTCTTGTGGGCGCTTGGGGCCTGAGACTGTCGGTTCTAGTGTGTTTAGGTCAAATTCCACTACCGAAGAGTAGGAGATCTGTTCCTTTCCCGTGCGCCAGAGCAAATTGCGCTTACAGTATTCTTCGACAATTTTAATTTCCTGTTCAGTTCGATTGGTACTGTGCATATATTCCAGCGTACGGTCATCTATGGGGAAATAGGTGACTGTACAGCCAAATTCGGGCGACATATTGGATATGGTGGCGCGGTCTGTCACTGATAGTGTATCCAATCCTTCTCCGAAGACCTCAACAAATTTTCCGACAACTCCCTTATCGCGTAAGATTTTTGTAATCGAAAGAACCATATCAGTTGCGGTACAGATATCTGGAATTTTACCTGTAAGTTTGAGTCCGATTACTTCCGGACAGGTGAAGAAGATGGGTTGTCCCAGCATGGCGGCTTCAGCTTCAATGCCACCCACACCCCAGCCCAGAACACCGATACCATTCACCATCGGCGTATGTGAATCGGTACCCACCAAGGTGTCCGGAAATAGCCAATTATCACGGGCAATAACACCCTTGGCAAGGTATTCCAAGTTTACCTGATGACAGATTCCCATTCCCGGTGGCACGACAGTGAAATTTTTTAAACCTTTTTGCGCCCATTTTAAAAGCTCATAACGCTCCCGGTTGCGCTCATATTCCAATTCGACATTTTTGTCGTAGGAGTATTCTGTTCCAAAATAATCCACCTGCACGGAATGGTCAATCACCAGATCAACCGGAATTGCCGGATTGATCTTCTGTCCATCCTTGCCATGTCGAATAAATTCAGCCCTTAAGGAAGCCATGTCCACAACAGCAGGAACGCCCGTAAAATCCTGCATCAGAATGCGTGCCGGCTTAAATGGAATATCTTTATCAACGGGTTGTGGAGACCAGCCGATCAACGTGCTGACATGTTCATCCGTTATACTAAATCCATCATGATTACGTAATACATTTTCCAGAAGAATTCGGATACTGAATGGGAGGTGCTCAATATTACCTTCTGGTAGATCCCTTAAGGAGCTATACTGATACACTCTTCCATCGATTTCGATTTCCTGAGTTGATTTTTCCTTGCTCATATTGATTTACTTATTATATACTATATAATAACCATATCCGTAAATTTGTTTGTAATAACTTTTAGACATATTATTTCTTTCAGTTGTTGAACTGTACAAAAGCAGCCGTTCGGATCAGGAAAACTCGGATCTATATTTTATTCGGATTAAATGTTTGTTTATTAGTTGATTATATTGTATAGTCTCAAGATTTAATTCTTTTAATCAGACGGTTTTTAAACCGTTTGGTATCCGCGGAACGATAAAATTGGCGGATCAGCCGGAGCCAGCGTTGCGTTGGAGAACGCTGATATTAATTTGTTTTGTACGAAAGGTACAATCATTTGCCAGATCAGACGTTTAAGTTAATGTCCTTTTATTGGAGAAAACAAGATGAAAATAAAAAATACATTCAGATTGATTGCCGCTAGCTTATTGCTTTCTATACCGTTTGTCCACACAGCGTCCAGTTATGCGCATCCCGGAGAACAAAAGGAAAAAACAGTCCTGTTAAACAAGAATGCGGAGGTTAGCTTTAAAGACAGCAAGGGAAATGTTGTTTCGTTAAATCAGCTCAAAGACAAGGTTGTCCTGATCAATCTTTGGGCGACATGGTGTTCACCCTGTCTGGCGGAAATGCCTTCTCTGGACAAACTGTATAAGGATTTTCAGGGGAATAGCAAAATCGTTTTTTTGTCCGTGGACGTTGATGGTAATCTGAAATCTTCAGCGAAGTTTCTAAAAAAGCGGAAGTATAGTCTTCCGGTCTATCAACTGAATTCGGCATTGCCAAAAGAATGGAGTACGACAAGTATACCGACCACCATTATCCTGGATAAAGCGGGCAAATTGGTCAACAAGCATGTTGGCGGGATGAACTTCGGATCAGTGAAGTTTAGAAAGGCCTTAAAACAATTAAGTGAAGAATAAGTTGGAAGGTAATTGAATCTGCTCATTCGGTGCAAACTTAAATTTGCGGATTCATTTATTATTCTGCCATTTTCTTGCTAATTTTGCATGCTAATTGTATAAGGAGAATTTATATATGCCAGTCAAACTTCCTAATAACCTTCCTGCGATAGAACTTTTAAAAAAGGAGAATATCTTTGTCATGAGTGACCTGAGAGCAAATGAGCAGGATATTAGACCATTACGTGTTTTGGTCCTTAATCTGATGCCGCTTAAGATCACAACGGAGACCGATTTTATTCGTTTACTTTCCAATAACCCTTTACAAGTGGAGATGGAGTTTCTTCGACTGGAAACCCACGTGTCCAAAAATACACCTGAGGAACACCTGGAGATGTTTTATAAAAGCCTGAGTGAAGTGAAAGAGAACTTTTACGACGGTATGATCATCACGGGAGCACCTGTGGAAATGGTTCGATTTGAAGAGGTGACTTATTGGAATGAGATCCAGACAATCTTTGATTGGGCGAGGACGCATGTAACGTCGAGCTTATATATCTGTTGGGCTTCACAGGCTGCGTTATACCACTTCTATGAGGTTGAGAAGAAACCTTTGGAAGAAAAGCTTTTTGGTGTATTCAAACATACGGCGCTCGACAAAAGACATCCATTATTCCGTGGATTTGACGATGAGTTTTTTATCCCGCATAGCCGGCATACAACTATCGAGAAAGAAGATTTGCTAACAAAAAACGGCGTAGAAATTCTTTCTGAATCTCCCGAGGCTGGCATTGCAATCGCATCTTCCCGTGGCGGACGTGAGTTTTATCTGACCGGTCATTCCGAGTACGCACCTTTTACATTGGATGAAGAATATAAAAGAGATTTAGAAAAAGGCCAAACCATACGTATGCCGGCGAACTATTATCGCGATGACAATCCTGACAATCAACCTTTGGTACGATGGACGAGTCATGCAAACTTATTATTCAATAATTGGCTTAACTATTTTGTTTACCAGGAGACACCTTTTGATTTAAAAGATGTCGTTCACCTGGGAGAGATCAGACAGAAGGACTGAACACAAATTTTAGCCTAAGCAAACAAAATAGGTCGACGTAGCATTCTATCTATATAAAGTAGGTCGTATGAAAAGAATGTCTGTACTATTTTGTCTGCTCTCTTTCTGTGTGTCGCTATATGCGGACGTACCAATTGAGGAAAATCAAAAGCTCAGAGAGGCAAACGGCACCTTATGGTATGCCAATCCATGGATTTGGCTGGGCGGTGTGGCGCTGTTTCTGATTGTCTTCCTCCTTCTTCTCCGTAAATCGACGAGAAACAAGACGCAGACATAATGAAATGTATATTATTTTAGTTATCCGCAAAACTATGTTCTGTATAACGAACAATAGCAAAACTTTTCTTAAGTTTGTGTGGATAGATAACAAACTAAAATATCATATGAAGAGAAGTATACTGTTAGCTGCTTTGCTGGCATGCGGTTCTTTGGCCGGTTATGCCCAAAATAATGCGATCAATGTAGACTACATGGATAAAACCGTTCGTCCGCAGGATGATTTCTACAATTTTGTAAATGGTCAGTGGATGAAAACTGTTAAGATACCATCCGATAAAGCGCGTTGGGGATCTTTTGATGAGTTACGTGAGAATACAGATATTGCCACGCTAAAAGTGTTGCAAGAGTCGTTATCTGGCCAGTTTCCAAAAGGAACTGATAACCAGAAGATCGGGGATCTGTATAGATCTTTTGTAGACATGAAAACCCGTGACAAAGTTGGCTTGGCGCCTGTTCAGCCCTATTTGACAAAAATCAATGCGATAAAGAATTTTGATGACCTTTATAAATATCTGGTAGAGGTTGCACCTATAGGAGGCAATCCTTTCTTTGGTGGATATGTCTATGGACATCTCAAAAATTCGAATGTCAATACAGTTTACCTGGGTGGGGGAAGTTTGGGTTTAGGCCGTTCTTATTACCAGGTAAAAGACCAAAAAAATGAAGAGACCTTAAAGGACTATTCAAATTATATTTCAGCACTTTATGCCAAGTCAGGTCAACGCACGAGAGATCTTAAAGGGCCTAAAATTGTCGCTTTTGAAAAAGAATTGGCTGCTAACCTAAAAACGGTCGAACAGTCGCGGGACGCAAACGGCCGCTACAATCCGGTGGCAGTCGCTGATCTGAAGAAGATGGTAAAAAATGTTGATATTGCTAAATATCTGGGTGAGGTTGGATTTAAAGCGGATACCGTTATTGTACCTGAACTGAAATACTACCAAAATTTAGATAAGATCTTCAACCCGGCGAATCTTCCGGTCATTAAAGATATATTAACATTTCATGTATTAAATACCGCTGCTTCGTATACGACACAGGAATTAAATGATCTTTCTTTTGATTTCTGGGGGCGTAAGCTGAAAGGGCAGAAGGAGCAGCGTGCGCTGGATAAACGGGGGGTAGAGTTCGTGAATTCTATTGCCGGAGAACTTTTGGGAAAGCTTTATGTGAAGGAGAATTTTCCGCCACAGGCGAAAGCTGACGCTGAAGAACTGGTAAGCTACCTTGTAAAAGCATTTGGGCAACATATCAATGGTTTAACATGGATGTCCGCAGATACAAAAGTGAAGGCGCTTGAAAAACTGTCGAAGTTTAAAGTGAAGATCGGTTATCCGGATAAATGGAAAGATTATAGCAAACTTGATGTTAGTACTTCGCTTTACGAGAATGTCTTATCATCCAGCAAGTGGTCTTTTTACGAGAACCTTGCGAAACAGGACAAACCAGTTGATAAATCTGAATGGGGCATGACACCACAGACAGTCAATGCCTATTACAGTCCGTTGTTTAATGAAATTGTATTCCCGGCCGCAATTCTTCAGCCTCCTTTCTATGATTACAAAGCGGATGCAGCCGTTAATTTTGGAGGTATCGGTGCCGTCATAGGGCATGAACTATCGCACGGTTTTGATGACCAGGGAGCAAAATACGATGGAAACGGAAATTTGAATAACTGGTGGACGGATGGCGACAAGGCTAAATTTGAGGCAGCGGCAGATGCCCTTGTGAAACAATTTGAAGCCTATGAGCCAGTTCCGGGAGTTTTTGTGAACGGTCGTTTTACCTTAGGTGAGAATATTGGTGATTTGGGCGGTTCTTCTGTTGCCTTCGATGCATTGCAGCTTTATTTAAA
The DNA here is from genome assembly GCF_011064245.1 of Sphingobacterium sp. DR205. Lineage (NCBI taxonomy): Bacteria > Pseudomonadati > Bacteroidota > Sphingobacteriia > Sphingobacteriales > Sphingobacteriaceae > Sphingobacterium > Sphingobacterium sp. DR205. The sequence continues at coordinate 3,112,815 of NZ_CP049333.1, forward strand.
AGATAAAGGAAATCCCGGTCTGATCGATGGATTTACACAAAACCAACGTTTTTTCCTTTCTTGGGCTACTATTTGGAGAACAAAAACAACTGATGAGTTTGTTGTGAATCAGGTAAAAACAGATCCACATTCTCCTGCGCAATATCGGGCTTTTGCGCCGATTATCAATTTAGATGCGTTCCATGCAGCGTGGGAAACGAAAGAGGGTGACAAGATGTTTGTCCCGATGGACAGGCGTATTAAGATCTGGTAGGAAAATCTCCGGATCTTATTGATAAAACAAGGGGGCATTTCAAATGAAATGCCCCCTTGCTGTTTATCGCATCCATTTTAGGACAAGGTAGAAACCAAGTCCCGTGAAGGAAAGTGTCAGCGCTGTTGCCCACCATAGTGTGGTGAAACCAAAGGAGTCAACAATAGATGTCCCGAGCAGTGGCGAAAAAATATTTGCCGCAGAAAATGCCAGGGAATTGAAACCCATATATGCGCCTTGTGTTTTTGGGGTAGAGCGGTTAACGGATACAGTAGCCATAAATGGCAATGTTAGCATCTCACCGAGACCAAAAATAAAGAAGGTGAAATATAACCAGCCAAGTCCGCCCATATAATTCAGCATGGCATATGAACTGGCGCATAGAAATGTACCAAACACCAGGGTGCTGATCAGTGAAAATCTCTTTTCAGCGACATGAACAACAAACATCTCCAGTAAAACAATCACAAAACCACTCCAGCCCAATAGGAATCCGATCTGATGGTCATCAAGGTGATGCACTTCGCGATAGAATATCGGCAAGGTTGTAATTAACTGGAAAAAACAAAATGAAAAAATACAGCAGAAGATATTAAATAGCACAAAGGGAACATCCGTATAGGGGTTGCGGCTTTGGTTTGCCACCTCGCTGTGTGCCAAAGCGTCTTTTTTTGCTTTAACATCCGTTCTTTTTTGCCTTTTGTTAAAAAAGATAAAGAAAATTACTGCTGCACACAGCACGGCAAAGGAGTTCCCATAGAAAATCCAGTTAAACGAAATTGTGGCGAGGAAACCGGCAACGGCGGGGCCAATTGAAAAGCCCAGGTTGATAGCCAGTCTGTTTAGTGAAAAGGCACGGGTTATATTTTCGGGCTTTGCATAACTGGCCACGGAAACAGAATTCGCCGGTCTAAATGCATCGAAAATCAGACTTAGCGTAAAGATCATGACCGATAGGGATTGAACTTCTTTAAAATAGGGGATTAATAGAAATAAGGGTGAAGCCAATACCAAGCTTCCGAATTGCACCTTAAAACTGCCGATCCGATCTGTCAGCCATCCGCCGATATAGGAACCGCATACGGAACCTATACCATAGCTCATCAGGACAATTCCGACTTGCTTAATATCAAAATGAAGTACCTGCGTCATGTAAAGTCCCAGGAAGGGGATGACCATGCTACCCATTCTATTGATCAACATAACAATGGCCAAAAGCCAGGCTGCCTGCGAAAGGCCTTTAAAAGAATCCAGGTATATGGATATAATTTTTTTCATGCAAATAATTTGCTTTTTAGATGGTGTTGATTTTTATAAGCGCTTTGTTGTCATTCCGATAGGAGGAGCAGCCCGGGCTTATAAAAGCTATAACTCATTTTGATAAAAAAATGCCAAATTGATTGGTCAATTTGGCATCTATTATAAATTGATAACGTTTATGCCAATAGTGACTCTTCGATTGACGGGTTAACCTGATAGGTACTTGCAATCATCTGTTTTTTACCTGAACCGGGTTCCATAATGAAATCAATTCGGCCGAGGTTAATGCCTGCAAATCCCACTTGGTTGATCACTGTCTGCGTTCCTTTTAAATTTGTGACCAAGGTCGGTTCGTTTAAAAAAGTATGTGTATGACCGCCGATGATCAGATCAATATCTGATGTTTTGGAGGCAAGTACCAGATCTGAAACCTTATCATTCTCATATTGATATCCAAGGTGTGAAAGACAGATTATAAGATCGCACTTATGTTTTTCCTTTAGGATTTTAACCATTTTGTTCGCGATTTGGATCGGATCCAGATAGCGCATGCCCTTATAATTATTGGGATCTACCAGACCTTCGATATCAACACCAAGTCCAAATACACCTATTTTAATGCCACCTTTATGGAAAATGGTATAATCCTGTGTCCTTCCTTCGAGCACCGTGCCTTTAAAATCGTAGTTGGCGGTCAGAAAAGGGAATTTGGCGTGATCCAGGTATTTGACGAGCCCGTCCAGACCATTGTCAAACTCGTGATTACCAAAAGTCCCGGCATCATATCCTAATTTCGTCATGAGGCCCAATTCCAGTTTACCTCCAAAAAGGTTAAAATATGGTGTTCCTTGAAACATGTCGCCGGCATCCAGCAAAAGAAGGTTCTTTTCTTCCTTGCGGATTTTATTGATCAATGTGCTGCGGCGGGCCACACCGCCCAGTCCCTGGTACTTACCACCGTCCATTGGAAAGGGCTCAATGCGGCTATGTACGTCGTTTGTATGTAAAATGGTCAATTTGATCTTTTTACGTTCTGCCGCCGCCTGAAAAGGTAATGAACCCAAAGCAAGTGCCGCGGAAAATCCACCGGCTTGCTTGATAAACGTTCTCCGATTAATTGATTTTAATTCTTCCATCTAATTCCGCATTTACTTGTTTACCTGCTTTTGTTAATTCACTTACATATTCTATCAAACCTTCACGCATCCGTTGGGGGTAGTTGGTTCTGGAGACCGATTGCGTTAATAACACGAGGTTATCACCACCATTGGCCAGGTAATCATAGGTGACCAGTTTGTATAATTTGTTGTCATCGATGGGCTGTCCTTTAATTTTGATGTCCTGCACCTTGTTGCCTGTTATCGTTAAGGTCATACCTGCAATGGGCTGGCCATGTGTGGTGGCGATATAATCTGCAAGCTGACGTATTTGGCTGCCTTTTAGTTCGATAATCGTCAATGTATTTTCAAAGGGCATTACTTCAAAAATATGCCCCACGGTGATATCTCCTGCCTTGAGATCGTTACGGATTCCCCCTTTGGTTGCAAAGGCCAGATCCGCGGGATTATGGGCATAATGTGCGCTCATCCATAATAATGCTTCACAGAAGAAATTACCCATTAAGGTTTCGGGAGTTTTTTCTTTCGTGAGGGCCTTGTCGGCGTGTCCGATAACGCGGTTCATTTCAGCTTCCATCTTTTGCTTGAACGGCTCATAGATGGAAACGACAGTAGGATCTGCTTGTACCTCCTTATTAATATGATATTGCTGGAAATCCTTCTGTGTAGGGTGGAGTTGCTTTGAGCAACCGGTGACCATCAAAAGCGAAGCGACTCCAAGACTACCAATAAAGGCAATTTGCTTTGATATATTCATTATAGTTAGTTTAACCAAATATTGAGGCAAAGTTAGCCAATTAAATACGAAGAAATCTTATTCCTCATGCGCTAATTTTGCCAAAAACATAAAAACAATAAAAGCTTAACATAAATCTACGTTAAGCTTTATCATATAATTAGAAAAATAACAACCTAGTGAACCAATTCTGCCTCCGGAAGATCATCTATGGGAGTTTGACGGTCATTATTTTTCGCCAATGTATCCAATGTGTTTCCTTGAAGGATCTTTTTGTTTTTATTTTTAGCTGATAATTTGGTGCGGTAAGCTTTCCAATTCATCAGTAAAACAGAGAACAAAATCACGGCCAAACCTACAATCTGTAAGGAGGTGACGGCATGTGATGTAAAAAAATGACTTAATATTAACGCAATGATCGGATTTACATAGGCATAAGTACTTACTTCCATTGCCGGGCGTACCTGTAAAAGCCAGATGTAAGAGCTAAATGCGAGGATAGAACCAAATGTGATCAAATAGCCTAAGTTGAACCAGTCTACAGGAGCGACGCTGTTTAATTCAAATGATGCATACTCGCCCGTAAAAAGTGCCGTGATATTAAAAAGAACACCTGCCGTGACCATCTGCCAGGCCGTTTTGACCATCACATGTAAGTCTTCTTTTTCTTGCGCTTCCGATTTTTTGAAATATTTAGATGCCAAAGAACCTACTGTCCAGGCAATGGAGCCCAATACCAAAATGCATAAAGCAATGATCTTCAATTTTCCATTTGCATTGTCATTGGATGCCATGATCTGTTCGGCGAATAGCATAACGACTCCAATGAATCCGAGCACAACCCCGGCGACTGTTGTCATGCTGCTAAAATTCTCCTTCCATTTGGGCTTGTCGAGTAAAATAAACCAGATTGCTGCTGCTGCTGCGATTATCGCTGCCACCCCGCCCGAAACATATTGCTCGGCCCAGATGACTCCGGCCATATCGACAAACAGGAGTAAAAATCCGACGAAGGCAGCTTCTAATATGGATCGTTTATTAAAAAGCTTATAACCTTTTATGGCACAATAACTCATCAAGATCGCACTTGCGGTGACAAACCGAAATGATCCTAATATAAACGGTGGAAAGCTATGCAACGCTTTTTCTATAAAGAAAAAGGTTGATCCCCATACCACGTAAATTATAAAATAAGCAACAACAACCATGAGTGGGCTTGCCGCTTTTTTGTGTCCTTGTAACATAATGAAACCTCCTTTCTATTATTCAGGTATAACAACCTGTTGATCTTCTTTTACCGTCTGCAATACGATTGTGGTACGGGTGGAAATTATTCCTTCTACTTTACTTAACGTATTCCGCATTAAATCCACTAAACCTGTCGAATCAGCGGTTCTTACTTTGATAAGATAACCATCATCTCCAGCAATGTCGTGTACTTCCTGTACTTCCGGGATTTCAGCGAGGGCTAAGCCAACGCGCTGTTCACCGATAATGTCATTTGCTTTGATGAAAATAAATGATAAAAGTTTTTGATCGACAGCGGCAGGATTGATTTTGGCGCTGTATTTTAAGATCACGTCTTTTTGTTCAAGCTTTTTAACTCGCTCCAGTATTGCCGAAGGAGCCATACCCAATTCCCTGGCGATATCAGCATTATTGATACGCCCGTTATCCTGCATCAGACGAAGGATTTTGTAATCTACTTGATCTAAATTATATTCTACTTTTGTCATTTCGACTGCAAAGGTAAGTAAAAAAGTATAATATTCAAAATATCAATGTTAATTATGAATAATGTTCTGTAATTTCGGTTTGTATTGTGAATTTTATTCGATATGGTGTTAAGGTGGGTTGCTGGAGTTGAATCTAATTTATTGGGTAAAAAGGAATTGCGAAGGTGCTGTGGCCCGCTACATTCAACAATTATACCGATTTCTTAATTTAATAATTATATTTCGGGTAGATAGGATGACGCCCAATCCAATCAAACACCCTACGCAAACGCAGCCAAAGCGGTCCAGTGCAGCAAAATAGGAGCGGCTTTCTTGCTCATGTAAATAGACGATAATCAGCGCGACCATGGAGGTGCGCGCCACTGCCATAATATTCAGTGCCTTACAAATAACCAGTGAAGCAAGGATGCCAATAATCATCGCATAGAGTTGTGGGATAGGAACGAAATACAGACTAAGTCCAATAGCTGAGCCTATAAAATTTGATTTAGCACGATCGATAGCAATTTTTTTTGATTCATTTTCCTGCGGGGATATGACCAGGATAATTGAAATAAGGGTCCAGGAAACAGAGTATTCCGGAAAGGATACAAATAGAATATAGCCCAGTAAAAATCCGGTCAGTACCCGTATTGTATATATAATAAAATCTGAATGTAATGTGTATCGAAGGATAAGACTACGCATATAACAAAGAGAAGTTAATTCATTAAATCGTGTTGCTGTTGCAAAAATACGAGCAAATGATGAAGGCGCGAAATAAAATTCAGGTTTGTTGCATTTAGTGTGTGCGTTTTTATGCGTTTTTCCCGAAAGAATTGTGTGTTTCTTGCAATTGTTCCTTTTTCCAAAGGAGAAATTTAACTAAATTTGTTTTCTATATTTAAAAAAAGCAAATTCAGTGAAAGATCAGAATCAATTAGCCTTATTGGCAACTCGACTGAAAGGGGAGTTGTATTATACAGAAGAAGCATCACACCAAACCATGTTGCTTGCCTATTCCACGGACGCTTCGGTATATCAGGAAAAGCCGTTGGCAGTGGCTATTCCTTCTGATATAAATGATGTAAAGAATCTGATTGATTTTGCGGGGACAAACCGGACCACCTTAATTCCGCGCACCGCTGGCACATCGTTGGCAGGACAAGTCGTTGGAAATGGTATCATCATGGATATGTCCCGTCATTTTAACCGCATCCTCGAATTGAATGTAGAAGAGAAATGGGTGCGTGTGGAGCCTGGTGTCATCCGTGATGATCTGAACAGCTACCTTAAACCATTTGGGTTGATGTTTGGTCCCGAAACCTCTACCGCCAGCCGGGCCATGGTCGGAGGAATGATCGGTAATAATTCTTCTGGCCTTCATTCTATTGTCTGGGGTGATACCCGCCATAACCTGATTGCTGCAAATGTACTTTTAGATGATAAATCCGAGATAAGCTTTGCTTCACTGGACGAGAAAAGTTACTTTAAAAAACTGTTACAGACAGACCGTGAGGGGGATATCTATCGTCACATGAATGACTTATTGACCGATCCTCAAAATCTGGCAGATATTGAGGCGGGTTATCCCAAGCGTTCAATAACCCGTCGAAATACAGGTTATGCGCTGGATATGCTAAGTGATCGGAGCCAGCCATTTAATATGTGTAATCTTCTGGCCGGCTCTGAGGGCACCCTGGCGATTGTCACAGAGGCAAAGCTACGCTTGATGGATTTGCCGCCTAAAGAATTAGGTTTATTGTGTATTCATTTCTCCGATATGGTCGAATGTATGCGTGGCAATGTGATCGCATTAAACCATAGACCTGAGGCTTCGGAGCTGGTAGATAAGTATATTCTGGATTTTACGGTTGGTCATCCTACTTATAAATATAATCGTTTTTTTATAGAAGGCGATCCGCAGGCATTGTTAATCGTTGAATTTAGAGGCGATACGGAGGCTGAGACCGAGGCTAAAGCCATGGCTTTAAAAGCCGAGCTGATGGAAAGGGGCTTGGGTTATGCTTATCCTTATATTACTGGAATTGAGCAGACAAATCTAGTCTGGGATGTCAGAAAAGCGGGGCTCGGTCTTATCCGTAATCTCCCCGGGGACAGTCAGCCTGTAAATTTAATCGAAGACTGTGCTGTTTCTCCGGAAGATCTGCCCGAATATGTCAGTGATATTCAAAAATTATTGATTGAGGAAGGTGTACATGCATCCTACTACGCGCATGCCGGAGCAGGTGAATTGCATATTGAACCCTTTGTTAATCTGAAAACAGAAGAAGGTAAACGTACTTTCCGCTCCATACTGGAAAAAACAAGTGACCTCGTTTTAAAGTACAATGGATCATTAAGCGGAGAACATGGCGATGGGCGCTTAAGAGGTGAGTTTATAGGCAAGGTACTTGGCCAAAAGGTCTATAAGCTTTTGGAAGAAGTCAAAGTCATTTTTGATCCACTGGGGATTTTTAATGCCAATAAAATTGTCAACACGCCGCCAATGGATGCCCATCTACGCTACGATAACGACAAGAATAGAACGGCTATAAAGACATATTTCGATTTTTCCAAAGATGAATCCATTCTCCGGCTGGCGGAAAAATGCTCGGGATCGGGCGATTGTCGAAAAACGGAAATTACCGGTGGCACCATGTGTCCTTCTTTTATGGCGACCCGTGATGAGAAGGATACAACACGTGCCAGAGCAAATATGCTACGTCAATTTTTGACCAATTCCACAAAGAAAAACCGCTTTGATCATGAGGAAATCAAGGAAGTTATGGATCTATGTTTGAGCTGCAAAGGCTGTAGAACAGAATGCCCGTCGAGTGTGGACGTCGCTAAAATGAAAGCAGAATTTTTACAGCACTATTACGATGAACACGGCGCTGGCTTCCGAACGAAATTGATTGCTAATTTTACCGATTCTCAAAAACTGGGTTCGCTGGTCGCTCCACTTTACAATTTTGTGGTGAAGAACGATTTTCTGTCTGGTTTGGTTAAAAAAACGGTCGGATTTGCTCCAAAGCGTTCACTTCCTACAGTGAATGGAACGACATTAAGCCAATGGGTCAGGAAACAAAAGATCGAGCCACAGGCTAAACGCCGTGTCTATCTGTTCTCTGATGAGTTCACCGAATACAATGATGCTGAGATCGGTATCACGGCCTATAAACTGTTAACGGCCTTGGGTTACGAGGTGGTTATTCCAAAACATGTGCAAAGTGGGCGGACTTTTCTCTCCAAAGGATTTGTCAAAGAAGCAAAAAAAATTGCTAACCAGAACATCAGTTTTCTAAAGGATCTGATCACAGATGACACGCCGTTGTTAGGTATTGAACCATCTGGAATAATTACATTCAGGGACGAATACCTAAGTTTGGTTGATGAAAATCTGCGTAGTGATGCACTTCGGGTAGCAAAAAATGCACTTATGATTGACGAGTTTCTTTTAGCGGAAATTGAAGCCGGTCGTATCTACCGGGAGCAGTTTACTGCCGATGAGAGAAAAATTAAATTGCACGGGCATTGCTACCAAAAGGCTTTTCATTTGGTGGGCGTTACCCAGCAAGTCTTGTCTTTCCCGTTAAATTACTCCGTTGAAGTCATTCCGTCGGGCTGCTGTGGTATGGCGGGATCCTTTGGCTATGAGGCCGAACATTATGATGTTTCGATGAAAGTGGCGGAATTGGTTTTATTACCCGCTGTACGTAAAACGGATACCACAACTTTAATCGCAGCAGCGGGTACCTCATGCCGGCATCAGATCAAGGATGGTGCTGGCAGAAAATCCTTCCATCCCGTTGAAATTTTATACGATGCTTTATTGAAATAAAATAAAAACATTGCCAATGGTTGTTTGTTATCAGTAATAATAGTAATATTATAAGAGCAATATTTCAATGATTACTGATAATAAACAAATCACCATGTACAAAATTCAATCTATAGCCATTCTCGCAACAGCTACGCTGATGTTGGCTGCTTGTGGAAATTCTAATCAGAAGAAAAACGATGGAAGTGATACCGCAACGGCAAACACCATTGAGCGGGTGCGCATCGAAAAATTTACGAACGGCACTCCCGGACCTGAAAAAAAGAATTTCTTTTTGCGTATCACCGATGAAGTAAAGACGGATTCGAGCCGTATTTATACAACGAAATCACTTTACAATCAGGATACTGTCGGTGCGAAATTTGAAATTATTGATTTCATACCCGCAGGTATTATTGATGGGCAACCAAGTGACGACGTCGGATTTACCAAAGGGAAAATTAAAATCACTAGTCTAGGTACGCAATCCAATAATCTAGTCAAAGCCTTGGGTGAATTGTTTCAAATGCCAACTAGCGATGCCTTTACAAAGGACGTAGTATTGCCCAATGTCTTCTCATCCAATAAAATGAATGTTGATTTATCAAAGAAAACCGCATATAGTTTTAAACTCTTTTTAGAGAATAAAAAAGCAGAACCGGCGGAGTTGTTTTTTAATATAGATACGTATAAGCATGGTATTGAATTTTCCGAAAAAGATCCATCTTTCCGTGCTGGATTATTATCAGCTTTCACTGGAAAGTAAATCGTTAATACGGGATTAACGCAGAATAGCCGTATTCGGACAGGAGCTACACATTCAATATTGAAATAGAAAATGGCTGGATAATTTGGCAATATCCAGCCATTTTTTACTATTTATTCTGCATGTTGTGAGTCTTTTTTGGTCATATGTATTAAGTAACGGCTCCCACTGGATACAGCGCAAAAGAAGTTTGCCAATTTTTAAACTATTTTTTTTGAAAATCTCGTTTGCTAAACGAAAAGAGTTATCTTTGTGCTAATAAATTTAGTTTTATTTATGAAGCATTCAGGGACAGCAGACTTGCCGCTGCACTATGGAAAGGTGCCCGCCTGGCTCTATGAGCGGATGAGCACATTAGGCAAGTCCATTGTAGAGGTGATCCTGATGGACTATGGGCAGGATGAGGTGCTCAGGCGATTAGCAGATCCGTTTTGGTTCCAGAGTTTTGGTGCGGTACTGGGTATGGACTGGCATTCATCAGGTATTACCACGTCGGTTATGGGCGCATTAAAACGCGCCATTAATCCCTGTGCGGACGCATTTGGTCTCTATATATGCGGCGGTAAAGGTAAATTCTCCAAAGACACACCACAAGAGCTACTTTACCTCGCGGACAAAACAGGTTTGGATGGCAATAGCTTGGTTCGGACAAGCAAGTTGGTCGCAAAAGTAGATAATACGGCGATACAAGACGGTTATCAGTTGTATCTGCATAATTTTATTGTCGCTAAGAACGGTCATTGGGCCGTGGTACAACAGGGGATGCACGATCATGATGGAACTGCCCGTCGTTACCATTGGCATTCGGAGAACGTCCGTTCGTTCATTGAGGAACCACATACAGGTATCAAAGGTTGTCCGCAGGGAATAATTTTAAATTTAACAGCATCTGGAGCAGCTCCGAACAGGACAGGTATCATGACACTCGTCAACGAGGATTCTTCAGATGTCTTAGTAGACTTTAAAAGATTGCTGATGCCTTCTCATCATGATGTTAGGGCTTCGGATGTTGATCTCAAAAGGTTAGGAGCAATGTTATATGTTGCACGGGAAAATCAACCTAAAAATTTTGAGGATCTTTTGTTATTAAAAGGCATGGGCCCCCGCACCTTACAATCGCTGGCCCTTGTCAGCGAGGTAATCCATGGAGCTCCTGCGCGATTTAACGATCCCGCACGCTTCTTTTTTGCGCACGGCGGAAAGGATGGACATCCCTTTCCTGTTCCCCTGGATATTTATGATCAAAGTATTCAGATCTTACAAAAAGGTATTGAAAAGTCAAAGCTGGGCAATAGCGACAAATTAAAGTCAATGAATAAACTCCATCAGATCGTTCTAGAAACGGAGCATAATTTTACGCCACAGTTTGATATTCAGCAGATAATAGAGGAAGAACGCAGAAATTCCTGGAAATACAATGGCCGGACAGTCTTTGGTCGCGCAAAGCCTCCAAAGGTTGATGAAACAGGTACACAGCTTTCACTTTTTTGAGTAAGATCGCCGGATTGTAATCCTTTTGTTAAATTGTGTTAAACCTTATTAAAATTATTTCTGCGCTAGTATATTTGCTCACAAATGAAAGCGGTTATTACAATTCTATGTTTTATAGTCTTCCTATTAATTAGGAGCGGTAATAGCCATGCTGTGCTAAACGAGTCTGACCGTCCTGCGATCAGTTTCATGTATCAGCATAATGAGGCAAATTTAAAGGACAAGATTACTTCGCTGACCTCCCGCATTGATCCCCTTATTGCAGGAAATGTACACGATGAAAATCCCGTCATTGAAGAATTTAACAGTGAGAATTTCCAATTAACCAAAGATCTTCAAACAGCTTCTGATTTTGTCGCATTATTGCTTTGTGCAGTCGTATTTTTCATTTTTGTGTTTCGGTTTGCAAAGAAAATCCCTTTTTGCAATTTTGTTGCTTATTTATATCCCCAAAGGTATATTTTCCAACAAAACTGGAGAATTTAATAGCCAATCCCTCGAAACAGCTTAGCCTTATTCTTTTTATTTCTGTATCAATCGGATTTTCATTTCTCCGTTAATGATTTTACCGTTTTTGCATCTTACAACAAGCTCAGGATAGGTTGTTTCAATTCCCATATCAAACAAACAATCAAACTTATTTTTAATTAGACGCTTACAAATGAAAAGAGTATTTATGCTCGTTAATTTGGCTATCGTATTATGCCAAATTGGGTGTACTTCCAAAAAGGAAGAAAAAGAAGAGAAAGAAAAATTCAATGTGACTTCTCCGGTACAAATGGATACAACCATCCGTAAAGATTTTGTATCCCAGATTAAGTCTTTCCGTAATATCGAATTACGCGCACAGGAAAAGGGATATCTGGAACAAATTTTTGTGGACGAAGGACAGTTTGTACACAAAGGACAACTGCTGTTCCGCATTATGCCCAAAATGTATGAAGCAGAGTTTAGAAAATCCATGGCCGAAGTGAATGTTGCCGAGATCGAAGTACAGAATACCAAGAGCCTGGCGGATAAAAATGTGGTGTCCCCGAATGAACTGGCCATGGCCAAAGCTAAATTGGAACAGGCAAAAGCCGCTGCAGCTATCGCTAAATTACACCTTTCTTTTACGGAGATCAGAGCACCGTTCGATGGTACAATTGACCGAATTCCATTAAAGTTAGGAAGCCTGGTGGATGAAGGGGAGTTGTTGACGAGCCTTTCTGACAATAGCCAGATGCTTGTCTACTTCAATGTTTCGGAACCAGAGTACCTTAATTATCAGACGAATGTCAGTAAACGGGGGGATACCCACGTCGGATTGTTGCTTGCCAATAATGAATTGCTTCCGGCGCATGGCGTGGTAGAAACCATCGAGAGTGAATTTGACAGTGAAACAGGAAATATTGCGTTTAGAGCCCGCTTCCCGAATCCCAGCCGTTTACTAAAACACGGTGAAAGCGGGAAGGTCGTGATGAATTTCCCATTGAAGCAGGCATTGATTATACCGCAAAAAGCAACCTATGAATTGCAGGATCGTAAATACGTGTATGTTGTGGACAAAGACGGCAAACTAAAGGCCCGCCACATCACCATAGGTAATTCCCTTCCTGATCTTTATGTGGTTGCAAGTGGACTTCAAAAAGACGACAAATTCTTACTGGATGGCATACAGAAAGTGAAAGAGGATGAAAAGATCAACTATAGTTTCGTTCAGCCAAAAGAGGCCATTTCTAATTTGAAGTTAAAAACAGAATAAATCCCCATACTCTTAAATTACTATGTTTAGTCGTTTTATAAATAGACCTGTCCTTTCGATTGTCATATCACTGATCATTGTGTTTCTGGGGATTCTTTCGATGGTACAACTTCCGGTAACTCAGTTTCCGTCCATATCGCCACCTAAAGTAAATATTACCGCAGAATATCCGGGGGCGAATGGTGAATTGATGATCAAATCAGTGATTATTCCGCTTGAACGCGCCATAAATGGTGTTCCCGGAATGAAATATATGGCTTCAGACGCCGGTAACGACGGTGAGGCCAGCATACAGGTGGTGTTCAATCTGGGCACGGATCCAAATCAAGCTTCCTTGAACGTGCAAAACCGCGTCGCTTCTGTTGTCAATAAGCTTCCGCCCATTGTTGTCCGTGAAGGAGTAAAGATTACACGAGAAGAATCCAATATGTTGATGTATATCAACCTCTTTAGTAAGGATAAAGATCTCGATGGAAATTTTATGTACAATTATGCCGATATGAATATTGTTTCGGAACTGCGGCGTGTAGACGGCGTTGGTGTGGCAAATATTCTAGGAACACGGGAATTGGCCATGCGGATCTGGTTGAAGCCTGATCGCATGACAGCGTATAAAATTTCAGCGGAGGAGGTAATGAAAGCCCTCTCAGAGCAAAGTTTGGAAGCGTCTCCGGGTAAAGCCGGGGAATCATCCGGTATTACTTCACAATCTTTTGAATATGTGCTGAAATATCCCGGACGTTTTACCACGACAGAAGGCTATGGCAATATCGTGCTCCGCACAAATGCAAACGGTGAAATGTTACGCCTGAGGGACGTTGCGGACATTAAATTCGGTTCGGCAATGTATGATATCTATTCAACCTTAAATGGAAAACCCTCCGCCGCAATCGTGCTGAAACAATCCTATGGCAGTAATGCTTCTCAGGTTATCCAGGATGTTAAAGACAAAATGAAAGAACTGAAAAGCTCATTTCCAAAAGGACTGGATTATGAGATCAGTTATGATGTCTCTAAATTTTTGGACGCCTCCATGGAAAAGGTTATTCATACCCTAGTTGAAGCCTTTATTTTGGTAGCGATCGTTGTCTTCCTATTCCTGGGGGATTGGCGTTCCACATTGATTCCGACCATTGCGGTGCCGGTTTCCTTAGTGGGATCGTTTCTTTTTATGCAATTTTTTGGTATCACAATCAACCTGATTACCTTGTTTGCCCTTGTATTGGCCATTGGCGTTGTGGTTGATGATGCCATTGTGGTTATCGAGGCGGTGCACGCCAAGATGGAGGAATTGCATATTTCCGCTTATCAGGCGACGAAGAAAGCAATGCACGAAATCAGTGGGGCGATCATAGCGATAACCTTCTTGATGGCAGCAGTATTTATACCTGTAGCCTTTATGTCGGGGCCTGTCGGTATATTTTATCGCCAGTTTTCCATTACAATGGCGACTTCTATCATCTTATCGGGCGTGGTGGCCCTGACGCTGACACCTGCGCTCTGTGCCATTATGTTAAAGAACAACCATGGAAAGGCACGCAAAAAATCCGTTGTGGACAAATTTTTGGATTCCTTCAATCGCTTGTTCGATAAAATGTCAAACAAATATGTTTTCTTGCTGAAAGGCATTGTCGACAAGCGTCTCTTTACTTTTGTGGTGTTGATCGGATTCTGTATCGGGGCTTATTTTTTAAACAATGCCGTACCGGCAGGTTTTATTCCAAATGAAGACCAGGGAATGATTTACGCCATTATCCAAACGCCGCCGGGATCGACTTTAGAGCGTACAAATCTGGCCGCTCAAACCTTGCAGAAGGAAGCGGAGGATATTGATGGCGTACAATCCGTTTCTTCGCTGGCAGGTTATGAGATATTAACGGAGGGAACCGGGGCCAACACCGGAACCTGTCTGATCAATTTAAAAAGCTGGGAGGAGCGTAAGGAATCCTCACAGGAAATTATCGAACAGCTGGAAAACGCCGCAAAAAATATTCCTGGTGCTTCCATTGAATTTTTTCAGCCACCAGCAGTACCGGGCTATGGTGCCGCCGGAGGATTTGAATTGCGGCTTTTGGATAAAGCCGGCTCTGGTGACTACAAGAAAATGGAGACCGTGAGTAAAGATTTTGTCCGGGAATTGAACAAACGACCTGAGCTATCCTCTGTTTTTACCTTTTATAGTGCGAGCTTTCCACAGTATATGCTCCATATTGACAATGATATGGCTCAATTAAAAGGCGTTACGATTGATAATGCGCTGAATACACTCTCGACCTTGGTGGGCAGTAACTACGAAACCAACTTTATTAAGTATGACCGACAATATAAGGTCATGGTGCAGGCATTGCCCCAGTATAGAGCTCTTCCTGAAGATATCTTGAAGTTATATGTGAAAAATGACAAGGATGAGATGGTACCTTTCTCCGCATTTATGCATATGGAAAAGGTATATGGACTGTCTGAGATCACACGGCATAATATGTACATGGCCTCCGAGATTTCGGGTTCTGCTGCTCCGGGTTATAGCAGTGGTGAAGCGATTCAGGTAATCAACGAAGTCGCCGCTAAAACGCTACCACAGGGCTATGGCATAGATTGGGCCGGTATTTCCAAAGACCAGGTGGGGCGCGGTAACCAGGCCATTTATATCTTTTTGATCTGTCTGGGCTTTGTCTACCTTATTTTATCGGCACAGTATGAAAGCTTTATCATGCCGTTTGCGGTATTGCTTTCCTTGCCAATTGGTATTTTCGGTGCATTTTTCTTATTGAAGGTCCTGGGACTGGAAAATAATATTTACGCTCAGGTAGCCTTGGTTATGCTTATTGGTTTACTCGGTAAGAATGCCGTCTTAATCGTTGAATTTGCCACACAGCGGCATGCGCAGGGGCTAAGTATTATCGAAGCGGCACTGGAGGGTGCCAAAGTAAGGTTTAGACCTATTTTAATGACATCGTTTGCATTTATTGCAGGCTTGATTCCATTGGTGTTGGCCTCCGGACCGGGAGCGATCGGTAACCGGACGATCGGTACGGCAGCAGCAGGAGGTATGCTATTCGGAACTGTGTTTGGTATCCTTATCATACCGGGTCTTTACTTTATTTTTGGAACAATTGCTTCCAAACGCAAGCTCATCAAACATGAAGATGAAAATCCATTAACAGAAGAAATTGATAACAATGGCTAGTCAAAAATATAAATACTGGATGATAGGAGTTCTGTTATCAGCGGCGGTGACCGGCTGTAAAGTCCCTAAAGCGACGCAGATTCAAGAAAATAAGCAGGTGCCACAGCAATTTGTCGAAGCATTGGCACCGGATACAACGAATTCGGCTAGCGTGAAATGGCGCGATTTTTTTAGCGATCCCAATTTAGTCAACTTAATTGACACCGCATTAAAAAATAATCAGGAGTTAAATGTGACCTTGCAGGAATTGGCAATCGCCAAAAACGATATCTTATTGCGAAAAGGAGCATTGAAACCAAGTGTAGGTTTGCGTGCCGGTGGAGGTGTGGAAAAAGTCGGCCGGTATACCAGCCAAGGGGCAGGTGATGCCAGCACGGAGATAGCCCCCGGCAAGGAAATGCCCGATCCACTGGGTGATTTAACGATAGGAGCTTATGCAAGCTGGGAAATTGACGTCTGGAAGAAGCTAAAAGATTCCGAACAGGCAGCATTGAACCGTTATCTTGCGACAGTCGAAGGTAAAAACTTTGTGCTGAGCAGCCTTATTGCAGAGGTTGCACGCTCTTATTATGAACTGTTGGCGTTAGATAACCAACTGACGATCATCAAACAAAATATCGAGGTGCAGGACAATGCGCTGGAAGTAATCAAACTACAGAAGCAAGCGGCACGTGTAACGGAACTTGCGGTTCAGAAATTTCAGGCCGAGGTATTGAAAACCAAGGGCATGGAATTCGAGACGCGACAACAGATTAAAGAAACGGAAAACCGGATCAATTTTCTTTTAGGACGTTTCCCACAGGAGATAAAGCGTGATAAAAGCAGTTTCGTGGATATGGTACCGGCCAGGGTACAAACAGGTATACCGAGCCAATTGTTGAGCAATAGACCTGATATTCGTGAGGCGGAATATGAATTGGCGGCTGCTAAATTGGATGTGCAGATTGCAAGAAAAGAGTTTTATCCGTCTTTGGAGATATCGGCTGCTCTTGGCTTGCAAGCTTTTAAACCGTCCTATCTATTTAAAATGCCCGAATCCATGTTGTACAATATTATAGGTGAGCTGGCAGCGCCCCTGTTGAACAAAAATGGGTTGAAAGCAGAATTCAATACCGCAAATGCAAAACAGATACAGGCGGTTTATAACTACGAGAAGACGATTCTAAATGCCTATCTCGAAGTATCCACACAACTCTCCAATATCGAGAATCTTGGCAAGAGTTATGATTTTAAGACCAAAGAAGTTGAGGTACTCAATAATTCGGTTACCGTTTCAGGTGATCTATTTAAATCGGCACGTGCCGACTATATGGAAGTGCTGATGACACAACGTGATGTACTGGATTCAAAACTTGAATTAATAGAAACTAAGAAGCAACAGCTGAATGCTGTTGTCAATGTCTACAAAGATTTGGGAGGAGGCTGGAAATAAGTTGTTTGTTTGAATGGACCCCGCTAGGCGGGGTTCTTTTTTGCTCTCACCACTAAAATTATTTCTTGCAAAAATAGAATTAATGCTTATTTTTAATTTATATTAATATATCATATTTATCTGTTTTATGGAATCACAAGAATATTTACTTATTAATGATGAGGCTGAAAGAGGAGTTTTTTACAAAAAAACATATCTTCATGTTGCCCTTTCGATTTTG
Source organism: Sphingobacterium sp. DR205 (assembly GCF_011064245.1). Classification (NCBI taxonomy): domain Bacteria; kingdom Pseudomonadati; phylum Bacteroidota; class Sphingobacteriia; order Sphingobacteriales; family Sphingobacteriaceae; genus Sphingobacterium; species Sphingobacterium sp. DR205. Next base: position 3,130,560 of record NZ_CP049333.1, read on the forward strand.
GCATTTATTGTTTTAGAAAGTCTGTTGATAAAATTAGTGCCTTATGATTTTATCGTCTGGATGGTCAGCGGAAAGTTTATCTGGTTATTTCTTCTTGGTTGCTTCTGGTTAGGAGCATCGCTTTCTTCGAGATGGACCTTAGCCCAGAGCCGACAGACTCAGTATATGGGGCTGGCATTCTACATCGTGTTGGAGGCGATTATTTTCCTACCGATGATTTACATCGCTGCGGCGATGACCGATGGCGCAAGTATGCTGTATCAGGCAAGTATCATGACTGTTGCCCTGTTTACAGCATTGACGGCAGTGGCCTTTATGTCAAATAAGGATTTTTCTTTTCTGAAAAATATCCTTGTTATAGGTGGCTTCCTGGCCTTAGGTGCAATTGTCGCCGGTGCAATATTTGGATTTCAATTGGGGCTGTGGTTTTCTGTATTCATGGTTTTGATCGCTTCCGGCAGCATCTTATACCAGACACAAAATCTAAAATATAACTATGGCAATGAGCAATATGTCGGAGCAGCATTGCAGCTATTTTCTTCGATTATGTTGCTGTTTTGGTATATCTTGCGTATTCTGATGAGCCGCCGTTAATTCGGTTTGTTTTCAGGGAAAGTGAAAAAAGTAATTAGCATATATTTGAATGTGCGCTAATTACTTTTTTTTGTGCCAATGTTTTCTAAACTATTTTAAAACGTTTTTCAGATTTTTTTAGCCCCTGATCAAAATCTTTATTTATATTCATAAATAGTTTCATTCAATTCCGGGGATAGGGCGATTTATCTAAGCGTCATATGTTGACACTGGACATATTCTGATGTTTTGCTTGTTATTTCAATAATTCTAAATGTGTGCTTATTCCGATTCTGTTCCAGGCATTGATCGTAGTAATTGCGATGATGATTTGTGCAATTTGTTTTTCATCAAAAAGATGCTTTGCTTTCTGATAGGTTTGCTCCGTTAAGCCCTGTTGGTGAATTAATGTGATTTCCTCTGTCATCTCCAATAAGACCTGTTCTTCGGCATTAAATAATTCGGTTTCGCGCCAAGCATTCAGTAAAAATATCCTTTGTGGAGTTTCACCATACTTTAACGCGTCCTTTGTATGCATATCCAGGCAAAACGCACATCCATTAATTTGAGATGCCCTTATCTTAATAAGCTCTTTTTGGATAGGAGTTAAAAAAGTGTCAGCAAGATAGGTTTCTAAACCCATCATTGCTTTGTACGCTGTGGCGTCTACTTTTGCAATATTTAATCGTGCTGTCATTGTGTTATATTTTTATACGACAAAGTTGAAGGAAAGATTGAATAATAAACTTAAACTGGTTTAAGAAAGCCAGTCAAAGCCGCATTTAGCACCTTAGTCGATAAGAATTATTCACGGATAAATCTTCTTATTCAGATATCATCAGGTAATAGTTGTCCGGATCCCGAAGAATAAACTGATTTTTTAGGGAGTTTTCATTGTAATGAATTTCCTTTTCGAAAGTAGCATCGAGTTTGGTGGCATTTTCAAATACCTCCTGGAGATTGGCTACCCGAAAGAATAAGATGAGACCATTTCCGGCATTTTTGGGTTGGAGTAGTGTAGGATGTGCGTGTTCACCCCATTTGTGAAGGCATAAAATGACATGGTTATCGACTGTTAGTATCTCAAAAGTCTCGCCACCATGTGCGCTGTTGCAGCCCAGTAGTTTCTGATAAAATGATGAACTTGCTGGAACACTTTCCACAGCGATTATTGTTTCTGTTCTGACCATTGGTTTAATTTTTGGTATTTAATAATTCCTTAGCCTTCATATAGCTATGTCGGCCGAGGAATAAACAAGTGAAATAGGAATTCGGTTTTATAAAGCGTTAATTAACAGTTGTTAATCTTTTAATCAAAAAGACTGAGTTGTCTGGCTTTTACCAGATCAAGGACCATGCGGTAACCTGCAAGCGAATTGCCATGCTGGTCTAAAGCGGGACTAAAGGCACCTATTCCCATTTTACCGGGGACACTGACCGTGATTCCGCCACCGACACCGGATTTACTAGGCAATCCAACCGTACGTGCATATTCACCACTAAATTCGTACATGACGGCAATTAACATCTGTGACTGAATTAGCTGGGATAGATTAGGGTCGCGATATTGTCTGTTCCCATCATAACGGACGCAATGATTGGCAAAAAAATAACCTATTTTGGCCAGATCTTCGACGGTGATTTCGATCGAACATTGTTTAAAATAGTTATTGAGTTTTTCTTCTCCTTCGCCATCAATTAAGCCATTGTTTCGCATAATATAAAACATGCCTCGATTGCGATGCCCCGTTTCCCGTTCTGAGTTATACACCGCATGGCTATAATCAATATGTTCATTGTTTGTGATGAAACGGATCATATTAAGGATTTTAACAAATGGTTCCTCACCTTTTCCTTTAATAAGTGCCGTGGTCAGTATGGCGCCTGCGTTCATCATTGGATTAAGCGGTTTTCCCATCGTTTCCAGATTGCCAAAATGATTGAAAGGCTTATCTGTACCAAAATAGCCCATTTTATCAAAAATAGTTGCTTCTCCATTTTCCCGGACCGCAATCATCAGTGCGATGATCTTCGATATACTCTGGATTGTAAATTTCTGCCGGATATCCCCTGCGCTGACGATGGTACCATTGCTATTGACAACCGAAAGTGCAAGGGATTGCGCATTTGCTTTGCCCAGTTCGGGTATGTAATCTGCTACTTTTCCTTGTTTATAACCTTGACGGTTCTTTTCGAGAATGGTATTTAAAGTTGCTTGATCTAAGGCTGTCGTATCCCGTACTGTTGATTCAGTCGCCGTCCGTTGCGCAAGGCACGGGCCTGCCGCACCGGTATAGCTCAGGACAAAAAGCGCTGTTATCAAACCAAAAGTTTTATTCATGTCTTCAATCTTTTTATGAAATCCCAAAGTTAGGAAAGTAAGCCTATTTTAGCTATTCGTCGGTGCAGGATCAACATTCCAACCTGAAAGAATGTCGCCATAGAAGAAGAACGTGACATAGAAATTCTTTTTGCTGACCTTATCCTTCACAAGATATTTTTTTGTTACATCGTAGCTGTCAACCTGTTTGTATTTTGACAATGCTACGGGACTGGCTGCCGGATTTTCAGCTTTTACCATGTCCTGAATTTTTTGCGTGATCAATTTCATGATACCGATTTTTTTGAAAGGATCGTTTTCAACTTTATTACCCGCAATTCGAGATAAAGTACCATTATTTTTTTCTTTTTTTAATTTCGCTGCTGCTGTATAGGCTCTGAAACGCTCCTTAATTTTTGGATCCTGAAGACTATGTATGGTAAAGATAGAGATACCCTGGGCACCATTGTTCAATGCCTCATCCATATCGACAAACATTTCATCATTGTTTTTAGCCATTAAACCACAATAAAGGGTGGTATGGTTTGCTTTATCCCGCACATTTTCGAGGGTACAATCTTTTATGAAGCTTGGATCTTCGGTGTAAAAGTTACTATAGACCATAGGAAATACAAGATCCAGATTCCATTTCCCCCAATCTTGTCGAACCATTCTTGAAGCCATTTTGGGAGTAGGAAAAGGGGAGGCGGCCATTGTCTTTCCGTTTGCATGTACAACATCCGCAATCATATTAGCCATTTCAGTGATCTGATCGCAACGAAACTGCCTCCATTTTAAGTCTTTTGAAGGGTCTTTTTGAGCTCTTGGATCATAACCGTATTGCGTTTTGAATTTTTCTATCGCAATTGGATGGTAGCCATAGTCCCATGCGGCATACTCGCGATCTTGGACGATATTATACTTTGGCCACAGCGTCGTCGGCAGTACAACATCCACATAGCGGTTATAGTCTATGGATATCCCTGCTAAACCTTCAACTTCACAATAAGACTGAATTTTTTGTTTAATGTAATCTTTCACTTCCGGTACCACGGGCGAAAGAAATTTATAATAACCTACATAGGCAGTGGTATCAGCTAGGCTCTTTCCATTTCTGTTGACACTGAACCAATCCGGATGTTCTTTTAGAATTTTATCGCGATCATGTTCCAGGTTCATTGTCCACAACCATGCAATTACCTGTATGCCATATTTTTTTGCAATAGGAATTGCAACGCGATATTCATCAGGACTTGCTGCATTTAGCATAACCCCATCTATGCCCAAATAATTCATCTCCCGACAGATGGAGTCAAAATTTGTGCTTGGATTATAATCAAGCCAGGTCCAAAACATTGCCGGTTTCTCGCGCTCCGCGGCTTTGGAAACAGGAACTAAAAATCCACAGATAATTAGTAATAAACAGATACGGCATTTTCTGATTAATTGTTCTTTCATATGATTTATTGATTCTAAAATTTATCTAAAATGTATTCAACCGGATTCCCACAATTCACGAAGATCTTTAAGGTTATATTGACCGTGGTTTGGAATTTAGCATCCATTTTACGTCCACCGTGAAAATACATAAAAACGGGGAATTTACTCCATTCCCAATATAATTCGCAATCATTTTCTTTGAGTTATAAATTTTATTAGAAATTTAAAACCATTAAATCTTTCATCTGTTAATAGAGCAAGAATAATTAATAATACATTATTGACATTGAAAAGTGCGCTGGGCTACCAGTGAATAGATAATTATTTTAGATATGAGGAAACTTTATATTCCAATTTCTGTCTTATGTTTATTGCTCCATACAACTGTCAATGGGCAGGAGCCGGGGCCGGTAGAACCAGCAAAAAAAGATTCTGTACCGCAAAGCAAAGGAGAGGTAACCTATCCTAAATTGCAGATCAAAGGCCTTTTTCAGGCACGGTATCTTGTGAGCACAACGAAAGATGTTGATGTCAATGGGCTTCATCACAGCGATGGCACAGGGACAGACAATAATTTTATGGTGAAGTATATGCGGGTGCAGATGCGTGCGCAGATCAGCAGGCGCACTGAAGTGGCTGTGCTTGCCAACCTGGCTGATTTTAAAAGCGACCCAAAAACTAAGGTACTTGAAAACGCTTATCTAAAATATACTTTTAGCCCTAAGCTGGCCATTACAGTCGGTCAATTCCGTCCTTGGTTTGGCATTGAAGAAACTTATCCGATAGATATTATTAAATCCTTGGATTGGTCAAATCAATATCTTGAATTTGGCAAGTTGGGCTGGGCAAGTTTTCAGATCGGGATGGCCGCAACAGGGGAAGTTAATTTAGGAGATATGCCATTCAGTTATTCCCTTTCCGTTGTCAATGGAAACGGTAAAAATCAAGTCGCTGATAATGACAACGGAAAACAATATTCAACACGTCTGGTATTCGGTCTTTCAAAAAAATATGGAGTCAATCTTGGGTTAAATGGCGGGATTGGTGAGGTCATGAAAAAGCAGGTTCATGCACTAGGAGTAGATCTGAGCGGGAATGTGGATTTTGGAAAGCGATGGAACCTGGATATGCAACTGGAAGCGAAACAGGCCATAAATCATAACTTATATTATGCGCTGAATGAAGAAGCGCGGACATCAAAGCTAAGTGATTATCTCGTTCGGGGCATCTACTTCCTTCCGAATTTAAGGTATGAAGTTAACTATTACAATCTCAGTGCATTTGAGCTTTCCTGTCGTTACGAGTATATTGACCCAAACTATAAATTAAATGCAAATGCAAGGCAGACGTTTACACCCATGTTTGGTCTGGAGTTTTTAAAAAATTACGGTGCCCGGATACAGCTCGGTCTGCAGCTCGATCGCTATAAAAAGCAGACTCCGAATACCAATGAATACAATAGAAATTTATTTATTGTTCAAGTACAAAGTAGATTCTAATCTTTTAAATCGCAATTCTTATGAAAGAAATTAGTATCAAAAATGTTGCCGTCACCTTTATTGTTGCGCTCATTTTGTGGTTTATTCCAGTGCCGAAGGGCGTTAGTCCTGAAGCTTGGCACCTGTTTGCCATATTTGCTGCGACGATACTCGGTATCATTCTGAAGGCAGCGCCGATGGGTACCATGTGCATGATGGCAATCGCTTTCACGGCACTGACGCAAGTACTCGCACCGGGAGATGCCGGTAAATCGATTACCAAAGCACTGACCGGTTTTGGAGACAAAGTTATCTGGCTGATCGGAATTTCTTTTTTCATCGCGCGAGGTTTTATCAAAACGGGTTTGGGGAATCGTATCGCATTTCTTTTTATTCGTGTATTTGGAAAAAGTTCGCTTGGACTGGCTTATGGTTTGGGGTTGGCAGATGTATGTTTGGCACCTGCGATACCCAGCAACACGGCCAGAGGTGGGGGCATCATCTATCCGATTATGAAATCCATGGCCATCAGCTTCGATTCTATACCTGACAAACCTGAGACGCACCGAAAATTAGGTTCCTATCTGACATTGAACAGCTACTACATGAATTTGATTGCATCCTCCATGTTTTTAACCGGAACGGCGAGTAACCCCATGTGTCAAAAGTTTGCCGCCAATCTTGGAATTGACATTACCTGGATGTCCTGGGCTGTTGCTGGATTTATTCCCGGAATTGTGGCCTTTTTTGTTGTTCCACTGGTACTCTATAAACTTTATCCTCCGGAACTAAAAAAGACGGGCGATGCACCCAAAATGGCCGCAGAAAAATTAAAGGAAATGGGACCAATATCCAGAAATGAATGGTTGATGTTATTGGCATTTTTTATTCTTCTGGCACTTTGGATTTTCGGCGGATCACTATCTATTGACGCGACCACAACCGCATTTATCGGCCTGACCTTGCTCTTGCTGACTTCTGTATTGACCTGGGAGGATGTAAAGGCGGAGAAAGGTGCCTGGGATACAATTGTCTGGTTTGCCGTTTTGGTGATGATGGCCAGTTCGCTGAATGAACTTGGATTTATCGGCTGGTTTAGTGATTTGATCAAGATACAGATTGGAGGGCTGAGCTGGCAAATTGCTTTTCCGGTAATTATTTTGGTGTACTTCTTTAGCCATTACATCTTTGCGAGTGCTACAGCTCATGTCGCTGCAATGTATGCGGCTTTGTTAGGCGTCGGGGTATCATTAGGTATTCCGCCCATGTTATTGGCCATGATGCTTGGATTCCTCGGGTCCATATACGGCGTATTAACACATTACGGGCATGGGCCCGCACCGGTATTTTTTGGTAGCGGTTATGTTGATCTCAAGTCCTGGTGGTTGCGTGGACTGGAAATCGGGATCGTCCTACTTATTATCTATATGGGTGTAGGCGGATTATGGATGAAAGTCATTGGTTATTATTAAAGAAAAAAGCTTATGCTATCGACCTTATCAAAGAAGATGCTGATGTGTTTAACGGGGTTATTTCTCGCCTTCTTTTTGCTGATCCATTTTTTGGGAAACCTGCAATTATTTTTACCCCGGGAGCAGGCGCATTTACAATTTAATGCCTATTCACATTTTTTGTCGGGAAATATCCTGATAAAAATAGTTTCCTATGTGCTTTATTTGAGTATTATACTGCACGCTATTGACGGATTGGTCATCACGATAAAGAATAGGAAAACGGGCGGAGCGTACCAGTCAGACAGTCGTGGACGAGCGAGCAAATGGTACTCACGGAACATGGGGATTCTGGGCACGCTTATTCTTATTTTTTTGGTGATCCATTTCCAGAACTTCTGGTATGTATATAAGTTTGGCGCTCCACCATTGGATGCAAAAGGAAATAAGGATCTCTATATATTGGTTATTGCGGTGTTTCAACAATGGTGGTACGTACTTATCTACGTTTTATCAATGGTGGCCCTATGTTATCATCTTATCCATGGGATTCATAGCGCTGTGCGGACCCTGGGCCTGTATCATCCAAAATTTGTTCGTTGGTTTAAAGCCATTGGCATTACCTATTCCATTATTATCAGCATTGGTTTTGCATTGATGCCAATTTATATATTTTTTACTGTTAACTAAAGGCGAAGACATGACTTTAAACTCAAAAATACCAGCGGGACCTTTGGAAGAAAAATGGACACGCTATAAAAAAACCGCAAAGCTGGTAAACCCGGCGAATCGGAAAAAATTGGATGTCATTGTTGTGGGAACGGGATTAGCGGGAAGTTCGATCGCTGCATCTCTTGGTGAAATGGGCTACCGGGTCAAGTCATTCTGTTTTCAGGATAGTCCCCGAAGAGCCCATTCCGTAGCCGCCCAGGGCGGAGTCAACGCCGCAAAAAATTATAAGAATGACGGTGACAGTGTCTATCGAATGTTTGTGGACACGTTAAAAGGAGGGGATTTTCGTGCCCGTGAAGCTAATGTCTATCGAATGGCAGAATGCTCCCTGAATCTTATAGACCAGGCCGTGGCACAGGGTGTTCCCTTTGGACGAGAATATGGCGGCTATCTGAACAACCGCTCTTTTGGCGGGGTTCAAGTGAGCCGCACATTCTATGCGCGGGGGCAGACAGGACAGCAGCTGCTATTGGGAGCCTATCAGGCATTGATGCGGCAGGTCGGTAAAAAGACTGTTCAGCTCTTTTCCCGCCACGAAATGCTGGATGTTGTTGTTATCGACGGAAAGGCGCGCGGTATTATTGTTCGTGATTTAGATACCGGAGTGATTGAACGACATGCTGCCCATGCGGTTATACTCGCCACAGGTGGATACGGTAAAATCTATTATTTATCCACACTCGCAATGGGCTGCAATGGATCGGCAATTTGGCGGGCACATAAAAAGGGCGCATTGATGGCATCCCCGAGCTGGATTCAGGTTCACCCCACTTCTTTGCCACAATCGGGAGATTATCAATCCAAGTTGACTCTGATGTCAGAATCCTTACGTAATGATGGACGCATTTGGGTGCCGTTAAAACTGGATGAAAAAAGAGAACCAAATGATATTCCCGAAGAAGATAGAGATTATTATCTGGAGCGTAGATACCCTGCATTTGGCAATCTCGCTCCCAGGGATATATCATCGAGAGCTGCCAAGGAGCGGATTGATGCAGGCTTTGGAATAGGTCCTTTAAAGAATGCGGTTTACCTTGACTTTGCTAAAGCAATCAAGGAACAGGGTAAAGATAAAATTGCGGAAAAATATGGTAATCTCTTTGATATGTATCATAAGATAACAGGTTATGACGCGTATTCCGAACCGATGATGATATCGCCCTCGGCCCATTTTTCGATGGGTGGACTCTGGGTCGATTATGAACTGATGACGACTTTGCCGGGGCTTTTTGCGCTGGGGGAGGCTAATTTTGCTGATCATGGCGCCAATCGTCTAGGGGCAAATTCGTTGCTTCAGGCCTCGGTGGACGGTTATTTTATTGCACCTTATACGATCGCCAATTATTTATCGAATGAAATTCACACCGGAGAGATTGCTACAGATCATATAGAATTTGAAAAGGCTGAACTCGCCGTTAAAAGACAAATTGAAGAATTGTTGCAGATTAAAGGAAATAAGACCGTTGATCATTTTCATAAGATACTGGGCAAACTGCTGTACGACTATTGTGGTCTGGCCCGGAATGAACAGGGTCTTAAATACGCAATAGCAGAAATCAGGAAGCTTAAACAGGAATTTTATGATAATGTCATGGTCAGTGGTCAGCCAGATTCATTAAATACCGAATTGGAGAAAGCCGGACGTGTTGCAGACTATTTTGAAATAGGTGAATTAATGTGTTACGATGCCTTGACCCGTAAAGAATCCTGTGGTGCCCATTTCAGAGAGGAATACCAAACAGCAGATGGAGAAGCATTGCGGAATGATGCTGATTTTCAATTCATATCCGCCTGGGCATGGAAAGGAGACGGGGAGGAGCCCGAACTGATCAAAGAACCATTGACTTTTGAAGAAATACAACCTACAGTAAGAAGCTACAAATAAAATGAACAATTATGGATCTACATCTTAAAATTTGGCGGCAGAAAGATAATCAGTCAGCAGGGAAGTTAGTAGCCTATGAGCTACAGGGGCTTAACCCGCATATGTCTTTTCTTGAAATGCTGGACACATTGAATGAGAAGCTCATTGTCAATGGGGAGGAACCTGTCGAATTTGACCATGACTGCAGGGAAGGGATCTGCGGCCAATGTGGTGTAATGATTAACGGTATCGCACACGGTCCGCTAAAACATACGACGACTTGTCAGTTGCATCTACGTTCGTTCAAGGATAATGACACCATTGTGATTGAGCCTTTTCGCTCCTCGGCATTTCCGGTAAAAAAAGACCTGAAAGTGGATCGATCCGCTTTTGACCGAATTATTTCTCTTGGTGGGTTTGTGTCCATCAATACGGGACAGGCGCCCGATGCTACGGTTATTCCTATTACACATGAGCTGGCTGAAGAAGCTTTCGATTCAGCAGCATGTATCGGATGTGGTGCATGTGTCGCTACTTGCAAAAATGGGAGTGCAGCCCTGTTTACCTCAGCAAAGATTACGCACATGGCCTTGCTCCCGCAGGGAAAGGAAGAGAGAAGTCAGCGTGTATTGAATATGGTCAGGCAAATGGATGCCGAATCTTTTGGCCACTGTTCCAATACAGAAGCTTGCGAGGTTGAGTGTCCACAGGGGATTTCTGTGCTAAACATTGCCCGAATGAATTTCGAATATAACCGGGCTTTAATCTTTAAGAAGAAGTAACGTTTTGCCAAATCAAAGCTGATCGATCTTTCGACGGTGCCATCATAGGGTTAATAAACCCTTAAGACAAATAATTTTGTCGTTTTTGTAGCTGATTATCACGGAAAATAGGGATTTATGAAATATTATACTTTTAGAGTGGGTTTTTATGGTATTTTTGAAACGTAAAAAATCACTTAAGTTATTAGGATAGATATGAAGTGTAGATGGTTGTTGATTGCATTGTTCATGGGTAGTGTGACCTTAGGTTCAGTGTCATGTAAAGATTTCTCAAATAAAGTATTGGGCAGTGGCAAAGAAGTCGATAGGGATACATTAAATGAAAAGTTGATCCACAAGGAAAAAGTGCCCGTTCTGTTGAACAAATGGGATTCTCTCCAAAGAAATCAGCTACATTTTACAGTTGATAGTTTGCATCCGATCCCTGTGAAGCAACAAAAGCGTAACCTGAAGGATTCGTTGCGGAGAGCTTTTGATGCACATCCGAAACATATCTATCTGACATTTGATGATGGTCCTTTGATCGGAAGTGCGGCCATTGATTCGCTGGCAAAAGAGAAAAATATAAAAGTAAGCGTATTTTTAATTGGCAAACATGCCAATATGAGCAAAGGTAGAAAGCGGGATCTTGAAAAATATAAAAATAATCCCTTGATTGCTTGTTATAACCACAGCTATACACATGCCAATAATCAATATTCAAGATTTTATAACAATGCGGAAAAGGCATTTGCTGATTTTGAAAAGAATGAAAAGGATCTTAATCTTAAGCATAAAATTGTTAGACTCCCGGGCAGAAATATCTGGATGTATGATGATATCCGAAAGATAGATTTGAAGAATGGCTCCACAACGGCTGATATGCTTCACAAAAATGGTTATCGTATTTTTGGTTGGGATGTAGAATGGCGTTTGAACAGTATTACAGGAGTTCCTGTTCAACCTCAGCAAGCGACATTATCCCATATCCATAACTTTATGAACAATAAGAGTTCGATGGTTCCGAATAATGTGGTGTTTTTAATGCATGATGATATGTTCCAGACAAAAAAGGGACAGCAGGAGTTGTCAGCCCTGATAGATGCACTTAAAAAAGATGGGTATCAGTTTGAATTTATGCAAGATTATCCAATTAAATATTAAAATAAAATGGCCGATTATTGCGAGCACATTCTGTCGGCCATTTTTAGGCTATTCCGAATTCTTTTGGATACACGACTGTTCCTTGTACTCCGGCTAATGCATGTTGACGGAGTTCAATGAGCATACAATTTTCATTTGGAACCTCAAAGGGCATGTTAATCCCATATTCGGCCATTTTCACATAACCAAACTTTGGATAATAACTGGCATGGCCCAATAGGATAATGGATCCAAAATCAAGTTCTGCAGCGATTCGATGCGCTTCCGTGATTAATCTACCGCCAATTCCCCTTCCTTGAAACTCCGGCAACACCGCAATCGGTGCCAAAGCAAGAGAAGGATATTCCCGTTTCTCTGCTTCATTGCGAATTTTGATTTTTGTCAGTAAGATATAACCAACGATTTTACCATGGATTTCCGCGACTAAGGCAAGCTCCGGAATGAATCCGCTCGACTGACGTAATCTTTCGACGAGAAATTCCTCTTGATGGTCACTATATTCTTCATGTTCAAACGCTTTTTGAATGAGCTCAAAAACTGACTGATAATCGGCTTTGCTTTCCTGTCTGATTTGAATATTCATTGTTATGATATTTTGTTTTGGAAACGTATATTTCTATATTATTGCTACTATTACCATTAAAATTATGAAATAAAAAACTCTTTATCGTAAAATCACGTATTTCCATATAATTCTGACACCATAATAATTAAAATCAAGAGTCCGTTATTTTTCAGAATATAACAGTTCTATTTTGAGTAAAATATTATCATAGCATGTATTAAGACGATATTTTGTTAAAGACTTCCAGATATAACTTTTTAGCGGATTTCTTAATGTTTGGGGCTTTCTTGGCATTATAACATTGAAAGGGTAAAAAGTGATAGTTTCAGATGTTTGTTTAGTTAATCACCTATAAAACAATTGTTTATATTTATTTTTGTCAATAGTGTGAAAATAACACTTGCTTTGTTTATTTATTTTTGTATTTTCATATCATTAAAAATTCAATTATAAACCGCCTTTGATAAGATTCTAAACCAAGAGTCTTGTAGAAGCAAATAAATAACTAATAAACATACAATTTAAACCATTAAACAGTTTTTATGATTAATTGCCATTATTTCTCAAATCAATGGAAGAGAGCGTTTTGGACTGGCTCGTTGTGCTCTTTGGTAGCGCTAAGCCCTCAATCTGTAGACGCCGCAAGCTTTGCACATTATGGAAATCTCTTCCAACAGGAATTAAGTGTCACTGGTGTCGTACGGGATGAGGCGGGATCGCCTATTTCGGGCGTTACTGTATCGGTCAATGGGACGAATTTAGTTACCAAAACCGACAATGAAGGCCGTTACAAATTGGATAAGGTTCCTGCTAACGGGACAGTCAATTTTAGGATGGTTGGTAAACAGACGATGGATGAAGTGGTCAATGGACGAAGAGCCATAGATGTAACACTGCTAAATTCCCAGTCAAGTCTCGATGAAGTCATTGTGGTCGGTTATGGCAAACAGCGGAAAGAAACAGTAACTGGTGCGGTGGCTACAGTTAAAGGAAGTGATCTTGCACAGTCCCCAGCATTAAATGTCTCCAACGCGATGACTGGAAGAATCCCTGGTGTAATCGCTACTAACGGTAGTGCGGAGCCTGGAAATGACGGATCCACAATCAAGATTCGGGGTACAAATACGTTGGGGAATAGCAGCCCACTCGTCGTTATTGATGGTGTTCCAGCTCGTGAAGGTGGAATTGAGCGACTTAATCCTCGGGATATCGAGAATATCTCTGTCTTAAAAGATGCTTCGGCCGCAATCTATGGTGCAAGAGCTGCAAATGGCGTTATTCTTGTAACAACACGCCGTGGAAAGACAGGCAAGCCACAGTTTTCTTATACCTTTAATCAAGGATATTCCCAACCGACAGTAATTCCCAAATTGACCGATGCGACACAGTTTGCTGAAATTCGCAACGAACTTGAAATTTACAATCTTCCGGTAGATGAATGGTCAGCAGCATTAACTGACCTAAACGGGAAGGGATCTTATACCAAGAAGGATGGTACTGTCTTGGGAGCACCTTTTAAACCTGAGGATATCCAAAAGTTTAAAGATGGTTCTGATCCTTGGGGGCACCCCAATACTGATTGGTATAAATCCACATTGAAAGATTGGTCACCTCAACAACGTCATAATCTTCAAATTAATGGGGGTACGGAAGACGTAAAATACCTTTTGTCATTAGGATACCAAAATCAAGATGCTTATTACAAAAATTCTGCAACCGGTTACAAGCAGTATGATCTAAGAATTAATCTGGATGCGAATATAAGTCAGTATATTAAAACACAATTTGGTGTATTGGGTAGGCAGGAAAACCGCAATTTCCCAACCAAAAGTGCAGGTACGATCTTTCGGATGCTGATGCGTGGAAATCCGACACAGCCCGCCATTTGGCCTAATGGAAAACCAGGACCAGATATCGAGAATGGCGAAAATCCGGTGGTTATTACGACAAATGCGACTGGATATGACCGGGATAAACGTTATTATTTCCAAACAAATGGACAGGTAGATATTACGAATCCATGGATTGAAGGCCTGAAATTAACATTAAATGCTTCTGTAGACAAATATGTGAAAAATCAAAAAACATGGGTGACGCCCTGGACTTTATATTCCTGGCCGGGAGGCTATGAAGCTGATGGCAAGACACCCCTGTTGCAAGCCGGTCGGCGTGGTCCAGCAGACCCAAATCTCAATCAAAGCAACGAGGATCAACTCAACATTTTGTTAGGCGGTATTTTAAGTTTTGACCGAAAATTTGGCGACCATCAAGTAAATGCCATCGCTGGTGTAAACCGAGAAACCATTGACAACGACAAGTTTAGTGCCTATCGACGGTACTTTTTATCGAACAGTATCGATTACCTTTTTGCGGGGGGAGAACAAGAAAAAAATAATGATGGAGCAGCTTGGAAGCGGGCAAGGTTGAATTATTTTGGTCGTTTTGGCTATAATTACAAAAGTAAATATATTGCAGAGTTTCTCTGGCGTTATGACGGCTCTTATATGTTCCCAGAGAGTGAACGTTTTGGCTTTTTCCCGGGGGCAATGGCCGGTTGGGTTGTATCTGAAGAGAACTTCTGGAAAGAAAACATTCCTGTCATCAACTACTTCAAAATCCGTGCGTCCTATGGTCAAATGGGTAATGATAATATTTATTGGGAAGATAAATTACAAGAATACCAATACTTTTCAACCTATTCATTTGGAACCTATATTGTGGACGATAAACTGGCTAAAACACTCTTTGAAAGCCGGGTACCAAATGAAATGGTCACTTGGGAGGTTGCCAATAATTATAACTTAGGTTTCGACTTCCAATTTCTACAGGGTAAGTTGAACTTTGAGTTTGATATCTTCAAAAATCGTAGAAACTCTATTCTATGGCGGAAAAATGCTTCTGTTCCACAAAGTACTGGTATGACACTGCCAGCGGAGAACATTGGTAAAGTAGATAATAAAGGCTGGGAATTTAATCTGGGGTATAAAGGTAAGGCGGGCGAGCTTGGATACACTGTAAGCGTTAATGGTGGCTATGCGAAGAATAAAATTATTTTCTGGGATGAGGCACCTGGTGCTCCAGCATGGCAACAAAGCACGGGAAAACCGATCAAAACAGACATCTATTATATCTATGATGGTGTATTTCGGGATATGGAGGATATCGCCGCCAATAAACTTGATTACAGTGCTATCACAAAGACTTTACGTCCAGGTGATATGAAATATCAAGACTATGATGGTGATGGGAAAATTACACCGGATGATAAGGTCAGAAGAGACAAAAATAGTGACCCAACATTTCAGGGTGGATTCAATTTCAGCTTGAGCTATAAGGATTTTGATTTATCCGTTTTATTCCAAGGCGCCACAGGTGGAGAGATTCGTGTTGGTACAGATGAATCGGGCTCCATCGGTAATTTTCTTGAGGAATTCTACGATAAGCGTTGGAGCATAACTAATCCGAGCAGCGTATATCCACGACTAACGGATCGCAGTAATCAATATTACTCGTATAACAATACCTATTGGATGCGGAGTACGGATTATCTACGTCTAAAAAATGTGGAATTGGGTTATAACCTTCCTTCGACAATCTGCGATAAAATCGGTATCGGATCATTGCGTGTCTATGCAAATGGTATGAATTTAGTCACCTGGAGCAAAATTAAGATGTACGATCCAGAAGCGGTAAATGCATTAGGACAGTATTATCCGCAGGCAAGATTAATTAATGCAGGCGTGTTGTTATCCTTTTAAATGCTAAAGAAGATGAAAATAAACAAGGGGCTACAGGGGATTCCTGCTGTATATGCGGGTTCCCAAAATAACGAAAGGCCTATGAAAACTTATTCTCAGAAATATAAATTAGATAATAAAATGAAAAAAATTGCAAATATATCCCTGCTCTTGCTTGTGTTGTCGGCTGGTTTCCAGTCCTGTAATGACGATTTTGTGAATACAAAGCCACTGAGTGAGGTTCCCAATGAATTGGTATGGTCTGATGCTGGACTGTCTGAAGCTTTCGTAGTCGAAATATACAATGGTTTTGGTGTCGGTGGTTTTTACGAACAAGAAATGGCTTCCATGACAGACGAGGCATTATTCACGCATCCAAATCGCGGCATTAATACCGTAACTGAAGCACGCTCCAATCCGGCAGACCAAGGTTACATCATGGATACCTACGAATATGGACGCATGTATGTGCGTATTCGCGCCACGAATATTGCAATCTCAAATTTGAAACAGGCCAAGTTTGATCAGGCAAAAGCGAATAAATTATTAGGTGAGGCTTATTTTTTGCGTGGATATTATTATCAACAGCTTTTGCGTTTTTATGGTGCTGTACCGATAGATAATAAGATCTATACCTTGAATGATAAAGATTATATGGTGCCGAGAAATAGCTATGCCGAGTGTGTTGATGCCATCGTCAATGATCTGGACAGCGCAAGCCTGCTTTTGAAAGATTCAAAGGCTGCTAAAGGACGCGCGAGTGAAACCGCCGCGCTGGCATTAAAATCGCGCGTGCTATTATATGCCGCGAGTGACCTCCACGACGCTAATAAGGCGGGTGCCAAATCTGCACTCTTAAAAGCTTACACAAAACCAGAATATTTGATGTATACCAGTGGCAGCCAGACTGAACGTTGGACAAGAGCAAAGGAAGCGGCGAAAGCTGTTTTGAACCGGGCCGATTTTGCCTATAAACTGGATTTGACCTCCGCAGTTTCTGCCGAAGAAGGTACGGCAAACTATATGGCCCTATCCCTCGGCGGTGGAAGCAAAATGGCAGATGCTGGAGCAGCGAGGGATATGATCCTAGGTCGTTATTTTGTTGACGAAAAAGACGAACGTGGTGGCTGGGTAGGACGTGACAACGGACCCAACGGATACCATAACTGGGCGGGTAATACCCCGATACAATTGTTAGTAGATGATTACGAGACGAATGACGGTAAAAAGTTTGACTGGTCAAACGCTGCCATGGCTTCGGCTCCCTATCAAAATCGTGACCCGAGACTGAAAGCCACAATTTTATACGATGGCGCAGATTGGAAACCAAGAACAGCAGATGTGACCAAAAGAGATCCTAGCAATCAGATCCAGACTGGTCAATATGAAATTATTAATGCGGAAGGCGCTAAAGTCACCCATTTTGGTTTAGACACCAGAAAAAGCCCCGTTGAGGATTGGAATGGCTCAAGAACGGGGTATTATATGCGTAAGTTTGTTGATCCCGATCCTGCTCAGGAAGATCAGAATACAAGACAGCGTGTTCCTTGGCCAATGTTACGTTATACTGAAGCTGTACTAAACTACGTGGAGGCCTGTATTGAATTGGGGGAAGAGGCGGAAGCAAAAGCCTGGTTAAATAAAATTCGGTTTAGAGCGGGAATGCCTGCAATTGAAGAAACAGGAGCCGCGCTTAAAAACCGCTATCGCAATGAACGCAGGATAGAGCTGGCTTATGAAGAACATCGTTTTTTTGATGCAAGACGCTGGATGATAGCTGCCGAAACGATTGGGCGTAAAGCCAATATCATCAATATCACCGGCACACTGAAGGACAACAAGAAAGTAACGCTGTATAAATACGATCCAAGCAGTTATACGTACAAATACGTTGTTAGTAATATTGATCCCGGAATCGAGAATAGAAATTGGGATGACAAGATGTATTTTACGTCCTTACATCGTGACGAGATAAATCGGAATACCAAACTCATCCAGAATCCTGGATACTAAAACGCTAAACAAAACATCTCTCCGAAAATTTTCGGAGAGATGTTTTTATTATGCCTTTTTATGACGTTCGATGTTGGGTAATAACCCGGTCGCAATACCGATTAAGGGAAGGTAAGCACAGATATTGAACACATGTTCAATGGAGGTCTTATCGGCCAGCCATCCCAGAAGGGCAGAGCCTATTCCACCCATTCCAAAGGCAAGTCCAAAGAAGAGCCCTGCGATCATACCTACTTTGCCCGGAATCAATTCCGTTGCGTATACCAGGATAGCGGAAAAAGCGGAGGATATAATCAGTCCGATCAGAACAGACAGTAGCATGGTCAAGGTCAGCCCCACATATGGTAAAAGCAACGTAAAAGGTGCGGCACCAAGTATTGAAATCCAAATAATCAGTTTGCGCCCATAACGATCGCCCAGTGGGCCGCCGAGTATTGTTCCGACCGCCACCGATGCCAGAAAAACAAAAAGATAAATTTGAGATTCCTGTACACTAATGCCAAACTTATCGATCAGATAAAATGTAAAGTAGCTGGTCATGGATGCCATGTAGAAATACTTTGAAAATATGAGAATCAGCAAGATAATCAGCGCAAAGATAATTTTGGATCTGGAAAAGTTCGACTTTATCTGTGCAGTGCCATGTGTCGCCACCGTAGATTTCGGTCTAAGGTGCAATTGATACCAATTTCCCACATAGGTAAGGATTAAGATGGCTAAAATTGCCAATACACCAAAAACACCGATATATTGTTGACCAAAGGGGATAACAATCAATGCGGCAAGAAGCGGCCCGATCGCACCACCGGCATTGCCGCCCACCTGAAAGATTGACTGCGCCAATCCCTTTTTGCCGCCGGAAGCCAAATGGGCAACACGGGAGGCCTCGGGGTGAAAAATTGAGGACCCCATCCCGATCAGGCTCACTGAAAGCAGGATATAAATAAAACTGGAGGCGAAGGCAATACAAAGTAAACCAGCCAAGGAAAACAACATGCCAATAGCCAGTGATCTTGGTGTGGGATTTTTGTCGGTATAAAGTCCAACAAAAGGCTGCAGAATGGAAGCTGTCAGCTGAAACACTAAGGTAATAATACCAATTTGGGTGAAACTAAGTGCATAATTAGACTTTAGTAACGGATAAACAGCCGGAAT
This sequence comes from Sphingobacterium sp. DR205, assembly GCF_011064245.1. Taxonomy (NCBI): domain Bacteria; kingdom Pseudomonadati; phylum Bacteroidota; class Sphingobacteriia; order Sphingobacteriales; family Sphingobacteriaceae; genus Sphingobacterium; species Sphingobacterium sp. DR205. The sequence continues at coordinate 3,149,813 of NZ_CP049333.1, forward strand.
AACCGACTGAATAAGATCATTCAACAAATGGGAAATGCTAATTGCAAATAAGATAGGGTAGACGGTCTGGGAACTATTCCAAGAACCATCCGCTTTTAAAGATTCTGTTTTCATAAATTAATACATCAGGTCATCTGATGTTTTGTTTCGTGATTTATTATTATTTGATTGTCGGGATCGTAAAGGACAAAGGGTTAAGAAAATTATTTTTGTTGGATAATTTGATTTGCCACCGCAAGAGCCTGCTGGATATTTTTATCTTTAATTGCTTGCATTAAATCCTCATGCTGCTTCTGTGAAGCGAGAAAAGGGGAGGTATCCTTATAAATTTCCATGAAAAATTTATTCACGTGAGCCGATAAGGTATTATATAAGGCTGTCAGAATATTATTGCCGCAAGATTCAGCAATAGCGCTATGAAAAGCGATATCTGCTTCCACACAAGCAATAAGATTTCCTTCGGTCGCATATTTTGTTCTATTTTTAAGTGCAAGGCTCATATCTTTTAGGCCTTTTTCTGTTCGATTTACTGCTGCTTTTTCAATAATTTTCAGTTCCAGGACATGTCTTACCTCAAAAATATCGTTAAAATTACCCTTTTCAATTTTTGCGTCAAGCGCGTGATTTCCGGTCACACTCTTGATAAAAGTGCCCAGCCCCTGTTGTACATGCAGATAACCAGATTGACTTAAATATTTAACGGCCTCACGAATTGTTGATCTTCCTACCGCAAACTGTTTCATTAATTCCGGCTCAGTGGGGAGTTTCGAATCAATCGGGAAATTGCCCAGTTTAATTTTTTCTTCAATCGCGGCAGCGACTTCCTCAGCCAAAGATCTTCTTACAATGTGTTCCGTTTTCATATAGTCATATCATCTGATGATTGCAAAGGTAGGATAATTTTCAGTTGGAGCACAACTATTTTTTTAATTTTATTAACCTGCCCATCGCGGTAGCTCTTTAGAGACTTCGATAGTGGCTGAGGACTGTTGATAATGAAAAATGATTTCAGGCTCTATGGAGTTTTCTCTTACGTCCACACCCTTTAGCGTATCAAAGATATCCAGATTTCGTTTGAGCAGTGGGAGGGCCCGAATGTATAAATCTTCAATAGTTTCCATACTACGGTGGGCCTGGTTATCTTTTCGAGCCTGTGCCCGGGCCAAACAAATATCGATATGATCCGTGTAGAAGAATAATATTTCTATTCTATTATCGGAATGAAAAGCTTTGACCATTCTCAACATGTCGAAATGTTTTCTCAATCCTAAATTGAGTTCTATTGCAAAGTCCCGGTTGGCGGAAAGTTCATGCTGTAACATTTTTTCAAATCGTTTGTACCCACTCCTGATGCCGAGCTCGCGATAACGCTGCACGATAAGATCGGGATCAAGGATTTTTATGCCCTCAGGAACAAAGTCTGGTCCGAAGGTACTTTTACCGATGTTAGGTGGGCCGGCTATGATATATATAGTTGCCATATTTAGATGCTTTGAATTGTTCCATCTTGATATTCAGCAACCATCTGTCCATTTTTCCGGTAAATCAAAGGTCGCTGTCGGGCAAAGAGGTAACTACGGATTTTCTGTTTTAGCTCTTTTTTCCAAGCTGTTTTTTCTTCCATAGCCATAATAAAAGGATCTTTTTGCATCCTTCCAACCGTGATTAGTTCCCCTTCTTGAATTATTTTTTTCATTTGGCATTTAATTAATTGCTGTCGCGATTGCTAGTTAAATATAAACAGATATTGTTAAATACTAAAATTATATTAACATAAAATAATTGAATTGCCGAATATTTTAGGTGTAAAGATATCCGTCGTTAGAAACCCGAAATAAAAAAGAAGCAGCTATCGTAGTCATCGGGAAGATGTTAACTTGTATGTAGGCAAATATTTTCCGGAAGTATGGAGGCAATGTTAATGAAAGATCTTTAGCCGCAAAAAATGCTTTTTGTTTGCTGCTGAACCGATAATAAGTAGTCAAAAGAAAACAAAATATCAAAAATATTCTTTTAGTAAGTAACTAAACTTAGATAAACTTAAAAAATGATTAATTCACGTAGAGATTTTATAAAAAAAGCTGGGCTGTTGACTGCAGGTATCTATACAGGAACACATGCCTTCAGTGCTTCAAGTTATCGACGAATTATTGGCGCGAATGACCGAATTAATATTGGGGTGGTTGGATTTTCAGATCGACATAAAGGAGCACATGCTCCCTCATTTCTTGCGGCCTATAAAGAGCTGAATTTTGATATTATTGCTGTAAGCGATATCTGGAAGCTGCGTCGGGAGGAAGGCGTGGATTTCTGGAAACAAAAGCTGGGACATGCCATTAAACCCTGCCTGAATAATGAGGCCTTGTACGATATCAAGGATGTCGACGCGGTATTTGTTTCGACCTCCGATTTTCAGCATGCGCTACATGCGATAGAAGCGGTAAAGGCCGGTAAAGATGCTTATGTCGAAAAGCCACTGGCCGAAACAATGGAAGATGCCCGTGCGGTATTAAAGGCGGTGAAGGATAGCAAACAGATTGTGCAGATCGGTTCACAACGTCGGAGCGGTTTAAATTACTTTGCCGCAAATGATTTTATTAAAAGCGGAAAATTTGGAGATATCGTCATGGTGGAACTCACCTGGAACGTCAATCAGCCGGGACGATGGCGTAGACCTGATCTAGTGGGCAAACTAAGAGAAGAAGATACCGACTGGAAGCGATTTTTGCTCAATCGCGCGGAAGAGCCTTTCAATGCCAGACATTATCTGGAATATCGACTGTTCTGGCCTTATTCATCTGGTATTCCCGGACAATGGTTATGCCATCAGATTGATACAGTGCATTGGTTTACAGGTCTCCCGCACCCCCGTAGTGTAGCAGTAAATGGAGGGAATTACCTTTGGAAAGATGGTAGGGAAAATGCGGATACCTTTACTGCTGTATTTGATTACGGTCCATTAGACGATCTGACTAAAGGATTTCAAGTATTGTTTAAATCCAGACAGACAAATTCAGGCGTCCTGAACGGAGAGGAGGTGAAGGAAATTTATTACAGCAACGGCGGAACGCTCAATTTGGATACCAATAAAATATCGGCTACGGGCGGTCTGACTGAAGCGTACGCTAGTGCAATGGGAATGAAGGCAAATTTATTGCCGGATATCACCTTGAATAATATCCGGGTCGGTACGGCGGCGAATACCGGCGGGGATGTTGTCACAATGGCACATATACGCAATTGGATGGAATGCGTCCGTAATCGTAAAGAACCCAATGCGCCAATTGAAGCAGGGTACAACCATTCAATTGCGGTTATTATGGCAAATGCAGCCTACAGGACAGGAGAAAAGGTTATTTTTGATGACAAACGACAAGAAGTGATTGCAGGTGGGAAAGCATTCAAATATTAACCAGATTTAATTCAGATCAATCCGACAAATGAAAAAACTACTCTTACTTATTCTATTGTTAGCGGTCATTATACCCCTGGTTTCCGCTCAAAAAAAACAGTTTATAACTGTTCGGCAAGACAGCGCGCGTAAGGAAATTATTGTTACGGCAGATGATAGCCCTTTTACCGCATTTATCTATCCGGATAATTTGGAAAAACCGACATTGTATCCGATTTTTGCTGCCAATGGCGAGGTTATTACCCGAGGGTTTCCACTGGCTCCACGTCCGGGTGAACCCACAGATCACCCACATCATATCGGCTTGTGGATGAACTATGAAAGTGTCAATGGCCTTGATTTTTGGAATAATTCGTCTGCCATACCAGAAATTAAGAAAAACAACTATGGCTGGATCAAAACAACGGCCATCTCCGAAATTAAAAGTGGGACATCCGGTGTCATAAAATACAGGGCAGATTGGTGCGACATCAAAAAACATGTGCTGTTGAAAGAACATACCGCATTCACTTTTACGGCAACAACGAATCTTCGCATCATCGACCGGACAACAACATTTACTGCGATGGAGGCGGTATCTTTTGCCGATGTCAAGGATGGGCTATTGGGTCTACGTGTCGCACACGAACTGGAATTGCCTTCCAAAGAAGAACGGCAGTTTACAGATATCCACGGTTCAGCGACGACAGTTAAGGGCAATTCTGAGCATAATGTTACAGGTCAATACCTAACCAGTGAGGATAAAACAGGAGACGATGCCTGGGGCTCCCGTGGAAAATGGTGTATGCTTTATGGACAAAAGGGAAAAGATACCATTAGTATAGTGATTATGGACGATCCGGACAATGTCGGCTATCCGACTTATTGGCATGCACGGGGCTATGGCTTATTTGCCGCCAATCCACTTGGACAAAAAGTTTTTAGCCAGGGAAATGAAGTCCTGAATTTTAGACTGGAAAAGGGCAATTCAGTAACATTTCGGTATCGTATTCTCATTGCATCAAACAAAAAAAGGTTGTCAAAAATAGCAATTAACAAGTTATGGGAAGAATTTGCGCTTACCGATAAAAAGGTCAGGAAGTAGTAGCGATTTGTCTTTAACCCATGCAGTATATGCTGCTTTACAACTATGGGTTGATAATTGCAACTATAAGTAGTGCAATAACAACTAGAAGTAGCCGTTATTTTATCCTATTTGGCCGTGGCTCCGTGTATCTTTGCAGAGTCAAACATAAACAGAATTACAATTATGGACGTAAAGATATTGGGCAATAGAATTGCCAATGCCCGAAAAGCACAAAACATGTCTCAGGCTCAACTCGCAGGACTTTTATTTATTAGTCCGCAGGCCGTCGGAAAATGGGAGCGAGGAGAATCGATCCCTGATTTTATGACAATCAATCAGCTAGCCGATATTTTTGCTGTGGGACTGGACTATTTTTCTGACGGTACCCAGGAGGAGAGGGGCCGGGAGCTTCCAAAACTTACGGATTACAACGGTGAGGGTAGCTTAGCAGGAATGACCAGCGACTCGGAGCCAGCCACTGGGACGGAACGACCGCTACTGACTGATTTCAGCGGCAGCGCTTTAGCAGGAACTGATTTTGTCGGTGTTCATGCCCCCAGACGCAAATTCCTGGGAAGTGATTTACGGAATGCCGATTTTTCGAATGCCGATCTCAACGGTAGTACCTTTAAAGGAAGTGATCTATCCGGCGCACATTTCAAGGAAACCGATCTGCGAGGCTGCAAGTTTTCCGCAAACAATCTCACAAACACCAGCTTTGATAAGACTATTCTTACGGATACAGAGTTCTATGCATCCGAGCTAACCAAATCAAATTTTACGGATGCTTCATTGATCAATGTTAAGATCACGTCCATTGATCTTAGAAAAGCAGTGTTTGAAAATTGTTCCTTTAAAGGTACGACATTTAAATCCTGCGACATGAGCGGTATCAACCTAGATGGACAGACCTTTATTGATGTAATGTTTGATCGTGTCGCGCTGACAGGTGCTTCTTTTCAGGGAGCGACATTTAGAAATGTCTCATTTCGATCTAGTTCTGTCTTAACAAACAGATATTATAAAACACTCCAAACAATTCGTTTCGACGGGGCAATGATGGACAAGCTAACATTTGCTTCGCTCAAGGGTTTAGGTGTAGATCTCTCTCTTGTTAAAACCCTATAAGTGAACAGTTCTTGGCAAAATGAGCCCTGTTTCATCTACCCTCGAAAGCTCCAATAAAATTTTCGAGGGTAGAAATGTGGATATCCCCATTTGGGAGTGCATCATAGAAAGTTTTGGTACAGGCACTGATCGAAAGAAACCGACTTTAGTAAGTTTTTTTTAAATTAGAACATTAAATTGATCTTATGAAAAAACTTCCAATTCTATTCTTTTTATTGATTTCAAGTGCGGGCTATTCTCAAAACCTTTCACCGTACGAGAAAGGTAATGGTAATCAGTCGACGACTTTTGCGGAAATGCGCAAATTCTATCAGGGATTGGCGAATCAATTTCCCGCAATCAGTTATGAAACAAAGGGAGAAGATGACAACCGGGCCCCGATCGATGTTGTTATATTCAATCCATCGCAACAAAGCCCGGAGGAAGCAAGAGAAAATAAATCGGTACTGTTTATTAACAATGGTATTCACCCCGGGGAGCCCGACGGAATTGATGCAACCATGATGCTTATGAGAGATCTGGCAACAGGCAGAATAAAAACACCTAAGCATGTTATTATAGCTGCGATAGCCAGCTATAACGTCAGCGGAATGCTAAATCGCAACGGGTTTTCTAGAGCAAATCAAAATGGACCCGAAGAATATGGCTTTCGTGGAAACGCAAGAAATTATGATCTCAATAGAGATTTTATCAAAACAGACACGAAAAATTCGCGGAGTTTTCAGCAGATTTTTCAATGGATAAAACCAGATGTTTTTATTGACAACCATGTCAGCAATGGCGCAGATTATCAATATACGTTTACTTATATCTCGACCAACAAGGAACGCTTGGGGAGAGTTTTAGGGGACTATTTTAATGACGAAATGCAAAAAACACTGTTAAAGGATCTTGAAAAAAATGGATTTATTTCTGTTCCCTATGTCAATATTCACAATGATGTTCCAGATCTTGGTTTCCCAGTTTTTATGGATTCACCCAGATATGCCACAGGTTATACGAGTCTTTTCAACGTCATTGGAACGGTGGTCGAAACACATATGTTGAAGCCCTATAAAGAGCGTGTAAAGGCAACGTATGATTATATGCTAAATACACTCGATTTTATTGAGCGAAATCATAAGGTTATTCAACAGAAGAGAGCGGACAATTTAAAACAGTATAGTATCGGAAGCAAATATTCCATTGCATGGAAACTCGATACGACGAAATATGAAAATATTGATTTTAAAGGGTTTGAGGCAAAATATAAACCAAGTGATGTTTCCTCCGGAAAAAGATTGTGGTACGACCGAAATTCCAAATTCTCAAAACAGGTTAAGCTATACAATACCTACCTTCCAACCAAGGAAGTTACTATTCCGAAGTATTATGTAATCCCGCAATCCGAATGGAAAGTTATTGACTTATTGAAGCTCAATCAGATCAGAATGAATGCAATTGAACGAGATTCTACCATTGTTGTGGAACAATACCGAATCAACGATTTCAAGACGACTTCTATACCTTATGAAGGGCATTATCTCCATTATGATACCGATGTGTTGAGGGAAATGAAGGAAGTGAGGTTCAGGGCCGGAGACTTTTTGGTTCCGCTGGATCAGGATGGCGTAAAGTATCTTATGGAGACACTGGAACCCGAAGCGATGGATTCCTATTTCAACTGGAATTTTTTTGATGCGATCCTTGGACAAAAAGAATATTACTCTGCCTATGTTTTTGAAGATACGGCAGCCAAACTTTTGAAAGAAAATAAGGATTTAAAATCTGCCTTTGATAAAGAAAAAGCAGGTAATCCAAAATTTGCAGCTGACGGAAAGGCCCAATTGGATTGGGTATATAAGCATTCGAATTATTATGAAAAATCACACCTACTGTATCCGATTTTTAGAATTGTGCCTTAATGCGCCATATCTTGTTCTATAAGTCCGTACTGCGGCTGTTTTTCTGAGCAACTTTGGTTGCTATACTTTTTTTGCGGTTGATTTAGCTGCGGGTGTTTTAACCGCTGCTGCTGCTGTTTTCTTTGGCGTAGCTTTAGGCTGCGCCTTAGCTGGCGTGCTGGTATCTTTGGCTGCTGCCGGAGCCGCTTTGGCTACAGTGTTTTCAGCTGCGGTTGTTTTAGCCGGTGCCGCTGCTGTTTTCTTTGGCGTAGCTTTAGACTGCGCCTTAGCTGGCGTGCTGGAATCTTTGGCTGCTGCCGGAGCCGCTTTGGCTATAGTGTTTTCAGCTACGGTTGATTTAGCTGCGGTAGTTTTAGCCGGTGCCGCTGTTGTTTTCTTTGGCGTAGCTTTAGGCTGCGGCTCAGCTGACGTGCTGGCAACTTTGGCTGCTACCGGAGCCGCTTTGACCACAGTGTTTTCAGCTACAGTTGTTTTAGCAGCCGGTGCCGCTGCTGTTTTCTTTGGCGTAGCTTTAGGCTGCGTCTTAGCTGCAGTACTGTTATTTTTAGCCAAAGTCTTATTTTTAAGACCCTCAATCAATAATTTGGCAGCCTTTTCAATTCTGTTGCTAAATTCCTTTTCGCTGAAATGATCACGTAAGTAAGAAATAGTATCTTGTAAATGAGTGATGACTTTATTTTTTAATTCTTTTTTAGGAGATTGAATTTTTGCAGACTTAACCATAATTTATTGTTGTTTTGAGAATTAACATAAATATAACATTAATTTGATTATAATACACTAAATATTAACAAAACTTACAGCGTTAAAGTTTCACTTTTTGGTAGCCCCTTTATTCTCGGGCAAAGGATGTCATGATTGGGATTATAGCTGAAAAATAGTATTTTTAAAGAAAAAAATGATTGTAAGAGCAGCTGCGGCGAACTTGATCCAAGCGGACAATGTTCTTGAAGAAGTAAAAACACATATGTCTAGTCAAGGTATTGATCAGTGGGATCAGGAGTATCCAAATAAGGATACACTTGCGGCTGACATCGAGCGAAAAGAAGGATTTGTTTATGTCGATCAAGGTCAGATACTCGCATATATGGCACTTAATGAGCGCCACGATGAAGAATATAATGATCTGAGCTGGGAAACCCCGGTTCCTTTTCTTGTAATTCATCGTTTATACGTAAAGCCTTCGGCGCAAGGGAAAGGGATTTCGAGCCAAATGATTCGTTACGCCGAACAATATGCTTTGGAAAATCAATATAAATCAATACGTTTTGATGCTTTCTCGTTAAATAATCAGGCTAATACCGTGTATCTTAAAAAAGGATATAAATTTGTCGGAACGGTCTCTTTCCGAAAAGGAATATTTAATTGTTATGAAAAGGAAATTTATACTGTATAGTATATAAAGCCACTTTTTGCCGGTTGCTCAGAATAACTTTGAAGTGATACATCAAGAAGCTGGTGGTACTTAAATAAAAATATCCCTTCCCAGCAAAAGGGATATTTTTATTTAAGCTTATTATGCGAGCTGATTTCCTAAGCTTGTTTACAGACCGATGGAGCAAGCTTTGTTGCTATATTTTCCTCATCATCCGTTTGCGTTTTTGGGAAAGTGACAAAACTCATCGCAAATGTTACCGCTAATAGCAAGATACTTACCCATAAAACATAATGTACACCATAGTAGACGCTTATTATCCCACCGAGAAAAGCACCCAGGGAAATTCCGATATTAAAGGATGAGGTAAGTAAGCTATTCACAAATTCAAGAGCGTGATGGGGAATCGACTGAGTTGTCCGGATATTTGAAACCAGAAATCCACCCGTATGAATCATTCCCCAGATAGAGACTATAATGACCATTGGGGCAAATATTCCGCCTAAGTAGTAAGCGAGTACCTGTACCGCGATTAAAGAAGCCAAAAAGAATCTCGCTGTTAATAGCACGTTTCTGTTTAACGCCAGGCCCATCAGCCAATTTCCTAGCGTTCCCATGCCACCGAAGAACAGCAACATAATGCTGATCTGCGCACCATCCATCTTAGTAATTTGTTCAAGATAGGCGGTAAGATAGGTATAACTGGAAAACATCGCCGCCAGTGTACAAATGGTTGAAATCAGGTTGAGCCACAAAAGAGGACTTTTCAGTACCGCGATCTGATTTTGCGTGGATTTTGTATTGTCTGCAGGAATAGAAGGTATAAAAACCAACAGACCTATAAAAGCAATTAGACTGATCGCGCTGCTAAGGAAAAATGAAGCCTGCCAATTATTAAATAGATCTACCGCATAGGTTGTCAACGGGATTCCAAGGACAGTCGCTAAGCTGAGACCCAACATGACTGTAGAAACACCCTTTGCTCCGCTATTTTTAAAAGCAATAGCGATAGAGATATTCCAAAATAGCGGATGTAATATGGCTGGCAGGATGCGGGCCACCATCAGCATAGTGAAATTTGAAGAAAATGCGGAGATTAAGTTTGAAAGGACAAATATACTCATAACCAGACATAGGAGAAGTTTCCGATTTATTTTGGTCGTGAAGGAAGTGATAAAAGGTGACGAAACCGCCACCGTTATCGCAAAAGCGCTGAGTAACCATCCGGCAGTATCTAATGATACACCGAACTCGCGGCTAATTGTCGGAAGGATTCCAACTATTCCAAATTCAGTTGTAATTATGCCAAATGCACCCAGTGCCAGGACGTAGATTGATTTTTTCATTGCTATCTAAAGTTTTGATGTAGCAAATTTGAACAGAAATATTGTAAAAAATCAGTATTTATTAATGATAAATAGGTATTTTTGCGTTATGAGAAGAGAGAATATAGATCAATTGGTCAAAGTGGAATACCATCAGGTGGTAAGCTGTCCTTTAAAAGATAACCAGTTTTCCTTTTTTCAAATTATATATGTCATTTGTGGGGAAGGGTTTCTTAAGATTAACAACAATACCGCTTCATACAGCAAAGGTAGTCTCATCCTCCTTACACCAAATGATCAGCATAACTTGGAAGTAATCGAACATACAGAACTTTTGCTCGTTAAGTTCAGCGAGCGATACGTAAAAGACTATAAGTGGAATAGCATAAATTCGATGGAATGTCTATTATATGGGGCTTCCTATTTGTCCGGGTGCATTTTACAGAATAAACCCGATGTTATTCTGGTTGATTCGATTGTTTCCTCGCTTCTCCATGGCATCAATCATCCGGACCTCTTTCAGGAAGAACTGACCTTACATTATGTGAATGCATTGATTGTCATTGCGGCAAGGAACATTTCAAAGATGAGAGTAGCCCATGTGGCATCCAATACAGATAAGCGGGTGTTAGACATTATTAATTATATTCAGGGAAATATCCATGATCCGGCATTGTTAAAAGTATCTTCAATCGCTCATAAATTTGGCTTCTCTGAAAGTTATCTTGGCAGCTACTTTAAAAAGCAATGTGGTGAAACCATCCAGCATTATATATTAAATTATAAAATGAGATTGATCGAGCATAGACTTCTTTTTAGTGATATGCGGATCAATGAAATTGTGTCCGAATTTGGTTTTTCAGATGAGAGCCATCTGAATAAATTCTTTAAAAAGACACACGTAATGAGCCTGACAGAATTCAGAAAAACGAAAGGACGTGTAGCAATGCAAGCTTAAGAATCCGGAAAATCCGGGAAACAACACTGTTTCCCGGATTTAGTCAGTACAGTAGATTTTTATTTTAAACAGCTAGTTCATTTTCTAAATAGACCTGTCTGAGCTGTGATCCCCATGCGTTGACCGTATGATCGTCTGCACGGTCAGCCCGATCAAAGAAAAAGTGCCGCTTGATTTCAAGACCACAATAACTATATATACCGTTATCAGAGGTCAATTGTAGGGCTTTGTCCATCCCGGTTTCTTGGTATTCCATCATTGATTTACCGTGAGAATTGATAATGTATGCGGATTTTCCGGTCAGCAGGCCTTTCTGAACACCGGCATCATATCTGTAGGCAAATCCATAACTGAATACACGGTCTATATATCCTTTCATAATGGCAGGCATACCTGTCCACCAGATGGGATATATAAAAGTAATGGCATCGGCCCAGATAATATAGTCCTGCTCTCTTTTTACGTCCAGATCCACAATTCCCCGGCGCTGGCCGTTGATATCATCATGAGACAATACCGGATTAAAATTTAATTGATAGAGATCTCTTACGATGACTTCCTGTCCATTTTGTAGCAAGGTGTCTTTAACAATTTGCTTAAAGTGATCGTTTAAGCTACCGTCAATTGGGTGCGCATAGATGATGAGATGTTTCATTTTTTTATTTTTAATTGATTGAATGGAACAAATCTATCAGGAATGCAATCGGGAAAATTGTAAGAAAACGAAAAGGTCTATCCATCAGATGCCCTGCAGACATCCCGCTGAAATTTTAAAAATTTTTTAGGTGAAGTATTGATAAAATGTTTGAAGTCGTGAATCAACTGGCTTTGATCATAATAGCCACATTCCTCGATTATTTCAAACCAATTTACCTTTTCTGTTGACGAGGCTAGCTGTTGGATGAATCCAATCGCCTTGATAAAACGCTCATATCGACTCAATTCTTTTGCGCTGAATCCAAAATGTTTTTTATGGATAAGCTGGATATTTCTTTCGCTGTGTCCGATTTGCTCAGCAACAGATTTAACAGGATTCAGTGGTCCGTATTGAAAATGGAAAAGTAGAGCAGCAACATCATCCTGCGACCTCAAGTAAGGCTTACAAAAATTTAAGATAAACTTTACTTTTTCTGCCACATCGTCGATTTCATTTAGCTGCTGCCATAAATAGTGAAAGCAATTGTCCAACAGGAGCTCGTCAGGATCCATGGTCTGATGCCCGGAAAGGTGTGGTCTACCAAAAAAACGATAAAAAGCATCAGCTTTGAAATTGGCGATCAATAGCTGTGTCCCGGGGAGTAAAGTGTAAGAAAAGGCCTGTTTAACTGGGCCGAGTACAATGCAGTTACCAATGCTGATTTTAGCCTTTTCTTTGGAGATAAGTAAGGCCGGTGTCCCGAAATTAAACACCATCATAGTCTGAAATGATGGTAACAGTGTTTTTGTAATAGTGTTTTTTGATGTATTCGCTGCAAAGTAAAAATGGGAAAATACCGTTTCAAATTCCTCCGGAACGGGTATCCTATAGCTTTGATATGTTTCTTGGTCCGTGCTCATCAGTTTTCTAATGCCAATTTAATAAAAAATATACGCTAAAATCTGACATCCGATAGTCATTTAGAAAAATTGCTTGAATCTGAAACACCTGGCGTAGATAGGAGGCAATCGATGGACAAAAAAAAACGTGTAGCAGATATCTGCTACACGTCCTTAGAAGATGCGCCATGCAACTCCCAGATTGACTATTCTACTTAATTAAGCGATACGTACGTTTGTGGCATTAATGCCTTTTTTTCCGTTTTCCAAATCAAATGTTACGCTATCATTTTCGCGTACTTCATTGATCAGACCGGTAACATGTACGAAAATGTCTTCACCACCATCAGCTGGTGTAATAAAACCGAAACCTTTTGTCTGGTTAAAGAATTTTACTGTTCCTTCTTGCATTGTATTATATATTAGTATTAAATTATTCTGTTTACACACGCTGTATAAAGGATGCTGCCCCAACAACGAGAAATAATCCATTTGTTTGCAAGAAATGATGTTTTGTATTTAATGGGCTTGGGGTTTATGCAAGTTCAAAAAGGTACTTCACTATTATTTTGAAAACAAAATTAGCTTCTGGAAATGCAAAAACTGAGCGGAAAGGGATACTTGACGATTTCAGAAAAGCAAAGGCGGAACCTGATTATGATACAAGTATAGGTATAAATTATTGGTATATAGTATATTTTGTGATTTATTTTCAGAATAAATTCATTTACTGCCTTTATATCGCATTAAAGCTCCTTCTTCCGATACAAATTACGAGTGGAGAAGAAGGAGTTTTTAATTTTGCTATGCAGGACAATATTGGATCACTCGACTAAGTTTATTTTGACATTGCATGAATAACCCCGATATGCGACCTAAACGCTGCCCAAAAAGTCCTGAATTCGTTGTATTGCAATTTATATTCCTTGCAAGTTTGTTTTACGATACGGTTGAGCGCGGGATAATGCACATGGCTTATTTTGGGAAACAGATGATGCTCTACCTGAAAGTTAAGTCCACCGAGCAGCCAGGTCAATATCTTACTCCTTGTAGCGAAATTGGCCGTGGACTGGATCTGATGAATCATCCATTCTTCTTCCACACGCGCCCCTTCGATTGTCTTAAATTCAGTTCCGGAAACAACGTGAGCCAGTTGAAATACCGTCGCCAGACTCATTCCGCAGACAACGCCAGCGATCAACAAGCCAAAGAGGGTAGGAAGCCAACCGACAAAGATAATGGGAAGAACCACAAATAGCGTGAAATGCACAATCTTACTGAGCCAAAAAATGACACGTTCCCTGACCGGAAAATGAAAACGCTCGGTTTGATTTCCCATGCGGCCGCGGAAATATTTCTCATAATCCTGATAAAAAATCCAGGCCAAATAGGAGATACCATATAACAGCGGAAAGTAAAACCGTTGATAACGGTGGTGTTTTTTCAGCTTCTGATCATGGTGGATACGCATAAATTTAATTTCAATATCGTGGTCCTCACCATCGATATTGGTATACGTATGGTGGGCGATATTATGTTTGAGTTTCCAAAAATAGATATTGCCGCCCAAGAGATTGAGTGTATAGGACAATACTGTATTCAGACGTTTGTTATCCGAAAACGAATTATGTCCGGCATCGTGCATGATATTGAAGCCAATCGCAGCCAAGTTGGCCCCGAAAATAAGGCATAGCACGACAGCAATGCTCCAATGAAGCGGAACGAAGACCAAGAGAATATATAAAAGGATAAAAGTGGTCAAAAGAATAGCGGCTTTCAAAAATATCCTTCGGTTGCCGGTTTTTTGCTTTAACGAGTTATTAAAATAATGATTGATTTTTTGCTTTAACGCTTTGGAGAACAATGTATTAACATTGTCGAATTTAACAGACTGGGACATGTGATTTCTGACGGTGGAGATATTTCTCGTATTTAATTTGCAATCTAAAGTGATTGGCTGATGTGAAGGTACGTTTTATATTTGAATCAACACTATCCCACAACGTTAAATGCATGTTAAAATATTGATTTTTCAATAAACTTAGGGCATTGCCAATTAAAACAAAAAAGCCCGAGCGTAAATTTCGGGCTTTTTATTATTTGCTTATGCAAATCAAGTTTTACATCTTAATCAAGATCTTCGATGGTAGCATTGGGTGCATTTGATTTTACGGATTCAATTCCGTTTTCCATTCCACTTGCACTTTCGTACATTTCACTTGTTCCGATAACTTGACCATTGGTCGCTTTCAGATTGAAGTAATGTTTACCATTTGTCGAAGTCTTTCTGTCAAATTTATCATCGTCCTGAGCATTTCTTTTTACCGATTCAACGCCATTTAAGCAATTTGCCTTGGTTTTATAGCCCTCACTACTCAGAATTACCTGACCATTTCCTGCTTTTAAATTAAACTGAAACTCACCATCTTTTCTTGTTTTCACTACAAATTTTCCCATTTTTTTCTATTATAAATTTTATGTGATAAATGTGATTCTTTATTATACCATTAAAGATAACGTATAAAATTATTTTTATTGTGAAACAATGATTAAATATTGGGCATAAAGTTATTAACATATTGAAATGGTAGACAAATGTTTACATCATCTGATCAATTTACCTGAGCTTTTTGTTGAAAGTTCCTTTGATTATATCTATTAGATTGGGCAAAACCACAACTGTGAAATCATCAATATCGGACATGTTGGTATCCTTGAAATATTATACATGGTGAAGGGAGTTGATCGGCATTGGGGCAAGATTAATCTGAGTGAAAAGTTACACCTTGAATATGGTATTTTCTCGATAACGCTTAATATTTGAATACGCACGGATCTGAAAAGAAACCCAGCGGATTGTAAATATAATAACATTATCATTTTTATTTTGTATATACTTGATTGAATAAAAAATCCTATACAAATTATTTTTAAAGACGACGAGACGGATATAATTTACAACTTATAAAAAACTTCCCAAACTTTGATAGTAATTTTATGACAGACAAAAGTTTACAAAAATTAAGACAACAAATAGTTGATGAAACAGATGGGGGTAAATTTTCCAAACTGATAGAAAAATTATTGAAAAAATATTCATCAACTGACAGAGAATATGTTTTGAATATCTTAACAGATTACGCAAGGAGTGGACAAATTTTGCATTGGCGAAATTTTCTACTGACTGATATTATAGAACTTGTAAACGAAGATGAAGCTAACTACGCTGACTTTTTCGAATGGTGCATCACTCAGCCTGAATTAACGTATTGGGGCATTGACGGGCTATTAAAAACCAGCGGCAAAAAATCATTTCCGGCACTAATTGAAATTATAAAAAACCAAAGTTTTAATACTTCAATCCGTGCAAAAGCAATTAAAAGTATCTCATTATTTAGCAAACAACCTTTTGACCGAGAACTACCTAAAGATCCAGGATATTGGAAAGAAGCAGATTTAAGAATTGAAGAAATAGAGATCTGGCAGAAAAATGGTTTTCAAGACGGTGGAGGCTATCCAGAACCGAAAACGCATATTTCGCTAGAAAACCCAAAAACAGAACTTGAAAAAATTGCTTCAAAACTTAACAAAAAACTCGAAGCACAAAGAGCTAAAAACCGAGACTTATCAAACCCGACAAACTGGCTCGTTATTGCAGACGAAACCGACATTTTAAACATAGAGAAAAAATGGAAATTACCGGAAAATTATTTGTTGTTCCTCAAAAACTACTCGCCTTTAAACGTATTCATTGACAACAAAAAATACTTTCAAGGTTTGCATTTGTATGGAGCTTCTGACCTGATAAATAGACAGGAAGGCTATTCATTTAATCCGGTAACCAACGAATCAATTGCCGATTGGCCAAAGAATTTTGTTGTAATTGCTGACGCAGGAGCTGACCCGTATTGCATAGATATTAATGAAATAACAGAAAATGATGCACCAATTTATACAAGTATACACGGGAGTGGTGAGTGGGAATTTGAATTATATGCAGACAACTTCCTAACCTTTTTAAAAGAAATTGCGAAAAAATAATATTGACACTATGGATACAACAGAATTCAACCATTTACCTGATGAACTTAAGGAAAAAATTATAAAATCCAGACAGGCTTTTCTTCAAGCACGAGAAATCAGCGATAAGATTTCGGGCTCATTTCATATTTGTAATCTGAGTGTTTCCGCTACAGCAGACCACGCGATTTCAATAAGTGGCACCACTGACAATGAGGACGAAAAAATTGCTATCCAAAATTTTGTATTACAAATGGAAAATGTTTCAAGTGTCTTCAATGGAATTGAAGTTTTACCAAATCCACCCACAGCGCTAAGTTTGGTTGCCAATGGAAAGGAGTTTTTCGTCACTACGTTGGTAGAATTGAAAACTGTAGTTGCACAATTTCATGAAACCGAATTTGTTGAATATACTCTTAGCGGACATGATGAAACTACAATTATATTATTGAGAAATTCAACTCATTCATTTGCAATATATTTCCGATTCAACGGCGATGCTGGGTGCACTACGCATAATTCGAAAGGGACAACTATTGAAATGAAAGACTTTATATTGACAAATGGACAAAGGGATGAGTACCCTACGGCATTGCTTGTTGATAATAAAGATGGTTTAGAAATACTGCAATTTTACTTATTAACAGGAGAAATGTATCCCGGAATTGAATGGCGAGAAGAATAATTATCATGGAAATAAATCTTGCATCATATTTTCAGTACAGAGAAAAGCGCGCGAAAAAGCAATGGCTGAGGGGAAAGCCGAGGGTATTGTTCAGGGGAAAGCTCAAGGTGAAGCTATAGGAAAGGCTAAGGGAATTGCAGAGGGGAAAGCCAAAGTAATAAAAAACCTGTTGTCTTTGGATAAGTTTTCGATTTCGGATATAGCCGAACTGGCGAACGTCACTGTAGAGTTTGTAAAGCAAATCGAGGCAGAGGAGAAGGATACTAAAGGAAAATAAAGCATATTACAATATAGGGTTTTAAGGCTACTTGGATACTATCCAAGCGGCCTTTTCCTTTTTATAGGATAATTTGGTGTTTTATGATACGAAGGATTTGGTTTTATTTACTTGCAATTGATTAATTTTGTGAAAAGCGAAGCGGAGTTGTCAACTGATCTTGACATGGTATTTTATATGTTAAAGCATCTGTCGACGCTGAAGAAACTACCGAAGATCATGGACAGTTCAATTTTCCAACGTTTTTTTCGTCTGGCACGCTACGCAAAGTTATCAAAGGAGGATCAGGCTATGTATGACATCAGTTTAAAGCGCAAATGGGATGCAGAGGTTGTTCGTCAATGGCAGATTGAGGAGCAAGAACGTAAAATTGCAGAAGGCATGGAGAAGGGGTTGGCAGAAGGAATGGAGAAAGGAATGGAGATGGGCATGGAAAAAGGATTGGAGAAGGGATTGGCAGAAGGGGAGCGTAAGAAATCTATTGAGGTTGCTCGGGAATTGAAAAAGGAGGGAGCTGCATTAGAATTGATTATACGCTGTACCAAACTTACCGCCGAAGAGATCGAGAAGCTCTAGATAGAGGGAGTGTAAAGGCTGAAAATACTGAGTATGTCGATAGGGTTATTCCTGCTGTGACCGAGTGGCGCAACCGTCCCTTGAGCCTATTTATCCCTTTATTTTCCTTGACTGTATACACTTTAAAGTAAGAGAACAGCTCTGTTCAGAGCCGTGCGGTTTATAATATCCTGGGCATTAATAGAGAAGGTAAAAAGGCGAGCTCAGACAGCGTGGTGTGGAAGATATTCTTGTCGCCTGTGTTTACGGACTAAAAGGCTTTCCAGAAGCTATTGAATCTGTTTATCCTAAAAAACAGATTCAGTTCTATATTGTACACCAGATCCATACGAGTCTTCGTTACGTTATTGGGTGAATTTCCACTTATTTTGAGTATCCACCAGAGATAAGACGAGCAATTTACACAACTAATGCGAAAAGCAATGCACTGGCAGGTCAGGAAAAGTGACTAGTATACGCTTTCACTTCAAACAATTCTTGGATGTCGAGCCAAAATTCAGATATTCCCATCTGATATAACCTAGTTCTAGATGGTATACTTCCTTGTGCCATTTACATCATTCAACTGCCCTTAATGATTTTTTTAATTATATTGCTTGAACCAATGAGGGGGGGCATCATTTAAAGATAATATCTCTAAAGAGTTGGGCAAAAATTTATAAAGGTAAAACTAATGAAAAAACCAATCATACTATTTTCAGGAGAATCGCTTTGCTGTTCAACATCAATAACTATAAGAAAATTAACAATACTCCTTTTCACAACCGTCTTTTTTCTTCAATGCTGCGGAAGCGGAACGGTGAAGAAAGCAACAGAGACACCAAGTCAAATAACAAAAGCTGCTGAAAAAAGCAGCACGGATATTGATACAAGTGTTGAAAATAAAGACAAGTTAAAAATCAAATATTCTGAACATAAAAATCTTCTTGATATTTTGACAAAGCTGCCTACACATACAATGGAAAGCTGGAAATGGAGTGAGAGCGAACGGATTAAATTTGTGAAATTCATACAGAAAAATGATTTTGCATTGAGCTCATCTCCTTATTTTTCAAAATTTTCTTTAATTGGAGCAAATACGATAGGAATACAAGTTGTGGACGGATATTGGACGTTAGCAATTTATAAGATAAAAACCAATAATTATATCGCAATAACAGACGATATTGTAGGAGACGGAAATGATTTACACGCATTTGAATATAAAGACGGACAATTAAGCGAAATTAACTTTGTGAATTTGTTTGACAACAACTTTTTTTCCAACTTATTGATAAATGACAAAGATGAATGCGAGGGTTTATTAGAAGACAGCTTAATTGGGTTTGAATACGATTTTAGCCAAACTACAAATATAGTAATCAGCAACTCAAGTTATTTGAAAGAACGAGAACATCAAAATTGTCTGAAAGGAAATACGATGAATTACAAATTTAACTCGGGTACGAAAAAATTCGATTTAACAGCAACCTATTGGAAAAAAAGCAGAGAATGAAAAACAATTTGTTTACTATAGGAAATTTATTCCGGAGCAGCAATCATTCAAGGCGAAATAGACCATCCCGAGGTTGCATGCACGAAAATGTGCGAATTAGTTAATCAAGGAAATTTGATGACCCTTATCGGTGATGCAGCCTATTTAATGCCACCCAATGGTGAGAGCGTCAATCTGTCCATTTTAATTTAAAGATTGTCAAAAACTACGTTAGGGAGTAATTTTATGAATACAAGAGGCAAATTAAACTCCAGAGAAAATTTTATGGAGATTATCACTAGACAAAATGAGTATATCGAAGAGGAGTTAGAGGACCTATCAGGATATGGCTCGGAGGATACAGAAGAAATCTCTGAAACATATAAAAATTTAAGCAAATACTCAGTGGATAATATGGTCGCCACATATTCCGCAGGTGAGGCCATATCTAAGATCAAAGAAGAATATATCAGAACACTAGAATATTTTACACATTATTGGGAGCAAGCCAGTAGCTATGTTCAGATGGTTTGGATGCTTTCAATCGGAATTATGCTAAATATTGAACAAAAAGATTTCTTTAAACTTGTAGAATGTGTTAAAAATGAAAACCTTAACGATTATCTAGTTGACTTTTTAATAGGTAGTAGAGTGGAAAACTGGTCAGTTCATAAAAGTTTTAAATTTTCTAAACCATACAAAGCACTTACGGAAGTAATTGATTTGGCTAAAAGCGATAAAGATGAAGCTTTAAAACATTTAATAACTTATTTACAAAAAGATTGGTATAAAGGACATTCGGACACCGGATGGTATGATGCACATAAATCTAAATGGAATATTCATACCGGATATTGGAGTTTTGAGAGCGGCGTGCTGGTAAAAGTTCTAGGTTTAGATGATAGTAGTTTGAAAGATCAGCAGTATTATCCTTATGATTTGGTTCATTGGAAAGATTAACCAACATGGAGAAATATGTGACGATTTTAAAGAGTTTTGTGTGATCCTATAGATTATCAGCAGCACAGCCCAATCTTTGTCCGATTGGATTTTGTTGTTTTAAAGTGTTTCTAGTCTTCAATGGAGAGATTATTTTTGTAGAAATTCTGATAGGAGGGGAGCACAAGTAGGTGCGGATAATATACCACCAGATACCCATCGGAAATGGCATTTCCGAGCCCCACTAATGTAGTACCATCCCAAGCAGTAACCAAAGAATGCGAATTTGAGAGGGCTTTCATTAGTAATTCTGCTTTTTTGGCTGAACTGGGAGTGTAAAGCGAACTGTCACATCACCGAAAGCCTTAATTCTATCTGCGAATTTAATATGTAATTGTTGCGTTGTCAAACCCCAATTTAGAATAGGCATAGTCCATTTCTTTGATATATCTTTAATGGTCAGGTAAAGGAGTTTTTAGCTAATTATTTTAGTATTTATAGGTTTTAATTGTTATATTTGCTTATATATAACCAGTAGACTAAATAATATTATGGATAATTTGGATTTTAGTAATCATCCTGATTTTCAGGATAAGCCCGTGTTTATCGATCCTACGGTTGATATTGGCTTCAAGATTCTGTTTGGGGACAAGCGGAATCTGCTGAATTTTCTGAACATCATTTTTCAGGGGAGAAAAGAAATCGTTGACCTTACCTACCGCAATACGGAACGAATAGGGCGTGGTGAAGAGGCTGGAACGGTCATATTTGATCTTATCGTAGAGACCACCACCGGCGAAGAAGTGATTATCGAGATGCAGACGAGCAATCATAGGAACTTTAAAAAGCGTATGCTGTACTATGGGTGCAATGTAGTTTCTGAGAAAGCGCCACGGGGCAACCGAGCAGGATGGGGGTATGACATTCCGGAGGTTTATACCATTGTTGTTATGGACAATTTTAAGATGCAGGGCGTGGACGATGGCTGTTATTTTCACGATATTTGCCTGTGTGACAGGGGTGATGGAAAAATATTTTACGAAGGATTTGGTTTTATTTACCTGCAATTGATTAATTTTGTGAAAAGCGAAGCGGAGTTGTCAACTGATCTTGACATGGTATTTTATATGTTAAAGAATCTGTCGACGCTGAAGAAACTACCGAAGATCATGGACAGTTCGATTTTCCAACGTTTTTTTCGTCTGGCACGCTACGCAAAGTTATCAAAGGAGGATCAGGCTATGTATGACATCAGTTTAAAGCGCAAATGGGATGCAGAGGTTGTTCGTCAATGGCAGATTGAGGAGCAAGAACGTAAAATTGCAGAGGGCATGGAGAAGGGGTTGGCAGAAGGCATGGAGAAAGGAATGGAGAAAGGAATGGAGAAAGGAATGGAGAAAGGAATGGAGAAAGGCATGGAGATGGGCATGGAAAAAGGATTGGAGAAGGGCATGGAAAAAGGATTGGAGAAGGGATTGGCAGAAGGGGAGCGTAAGAAATCTATTGAGGTTGCTCGGGAATTGAAAAAGGAGGGAGCTGCATTAGAATTGATTATACGCTGTACCAAACTTACCGCCGAAGAGATCGAGAAGCTCTAGATAGAGGGTAAAGGGGAGTGAAAAGCAGCCTTTTCCTTTTTAAAGGATAATTTGGTGTTTCTTGATCTACCTACCAGGTCGAACGGGAAGTCCTCCTCCGCCACCAACTGTATTGGGAGGGCCGTTATCTGGGGGGTAAACGACAACTTCCTCAAGCTCATTTGCATAAGGTAAATATTCGTCGCTGCCATCATTATATAGAATATACCAAAAAAATGGAGAGACCCAGTCATCAGTAATTTCAAAAGGAAAGTCACATGCGGTAATTTGGGGATTGAACATGAGTCCCTGAGGGCATTCCATTTTGACTTGTTCAACAATTTCTCGTCCAGTAGTATCAATAGTATTTGGAGTTGGCATAGAAGCATTATTCCAGAGAAAAAGGAAAGGCGTTTGGTGAAATGTTAAATTTTAATCTTGATGCAAAAGAAAATATAATTTCGCTGTATGCCGAGAACTGTGAAAGATGTTCAAGTATCAGAAAACAGGATGATGTATCTGCGGTAGAGGGGGCGTTTGAGACAAGAATTGTAGAAGGAAGAATTAGTGACGCACCACAGCCATGCCCAAAAACTCCTTAAAAATGGAAGCTAGTTTTCAAATTTTGCATAAAATTAAAACAGAATAATTCGATGGAATTGTTAAAGAAAATTGTAGATAAACTAAATATAGATATAAATCTCCAAGATTTAATTTTTAAAAGGGTAGCCATACCATATCATGACGATTATAATTCTGTTGATCAATATTGGTATCAGCATCCTCCTTGTCTGATTCCTTTATTTTTGGGCTACGGCGCATCGTATAAAGGGATCATTAATCATTTTTTTATTGACAGAAAAAATACTTTTGTGGAATTAGATTTAGAATATGGTTCTATAGTTGAAACTGCATTTAATTTTAAACAACTCTCCGTATACCTGATTTTACCAATGATTATGTCTGATGAAGGTCTTACCGATGAAATAATTGAATTTGCTGGCAAAATAAATTTTAATGAATACCAGGAATTGGATGATTTTTCTAATAAATATGGAGATAATACGGATTATTTTGATGAATTAGTTTATTTCAAAAATAATTTGCCCCTAAATATAATTAAAGATATGAGAACATATAAGGGGGATTTTCCCTCTTCATATGACAATCTTAATGAATCTCAAGTTATAAACTCATGCTTGTTTGAAATTTCACCATCTGCATATGAAACTATAAAGAGTAGGGTTAATACACCAAAATGGTTAATTAAGGAGACAGATAAAAAACAATTGTTTGAAAATTATATATTAAACAACCAATTGAAGGAAGCATGGCTCACATTAAATAGTAAGGGTTGGTTACTAAAAGATGTTGCTGAAGGTTTAGAAACATTAAAAGCTAAAACTAACGATGAACTCTTTCAGTTGGTAGCGGACAACTGGATTATGGGTTGGAAAAATTCTGCTTTCTTAAATGGCAATTATTAGAAATATCAAATTATAAACTTTTTCGTAAAGAAGTAAAATTTTACTAAAAAACAACCTTTTCATCAACAATAATATTTCTGCTAATAAAAAGTTTTATTTACCTTTGTACTATGACAAAAACAAATAAATCGGATTTGGTTTTGTATTACCGATCTTGCTAAACTTTTCTTTTAATTGTAGCATTTTTAAACTGATTGATTCTTATTCTGTAATAGAATATTCTTCGATACAAAAAGTGAATAATCTTGACTGTCAGTAATTTAATTCACCACGAGGGGTAAATAGGGTTTTAATTTTTTCCAACTATTAATAACGATAATAAAGTTACAAATATTCTGAAACCAAACCAATTATAATAGAAAAATAAATAATTCACCTTCTCAACTGTACCTTAAAATTTGTATCAAAAATTTTAGGGACAAATAAATACCAAAATGACGAAATATTTGTTAAGATGTATCGAATGTTTCCCCTAAAAATCTTGTGCTATTTTTTTAATATCTTGCGTTAAATAGAATTTTTAATTCTTTTGGAAAATTTTTTGAAATCGTTATCATACGCTATTTGCCAATAACAGAGTTCTCAATTCACCTTATCAAGTCGTGAAACATTTTCAAAACAATGGGTTAATCGGCTGTGTAAAAATGTCTCTATCAATAAAAATCCAACGAATAAACAGAATAATCCGAGAATAAGCCCTTTGTAATATTCTTTTACAGTAAATAAAAAAATAAGTACAGAAAGAATGAGCAAAGCACTCCAAACAATTTTTAGAATAATGTAAATTTTATGGTCGGATTGAGCTTTACCTAAGGCCATTTTTACTGTTTCTTTTGGGTTATGCCGGTATTGTTCTGTCACCGTATTGAGGTGTTTTGCTCTGGAATAGGTAAGAAAACTTCCATACCCCAGAGAAGCCGCTGTTAGCAGGCAAATAGGAATGAACATCCCCTTTAATAAAGGATTTTCATATTTGAATCCAAATAGCAGGCACAGCACTAAAATAAGTCCTATGCCTACCATTATTTTGCCTTGCAGCGCATCACCTTTTGTCCATATACTAAGTTCCTGCAAAAATTCCATATTATAAACCCCAGTTTTGTTTGATAAGGGATAAGTAACTGTCATCATCCAACTGTTTACGGGCTGCGATAATTTCTTCGGCATCAGCCCCTGCGATGTAGCGCATTTGTTTTTTGTTGTCGGTAGCGGCTTCATAGATTTTTTCAGCCACAACAATTGCCTCTGAAGCTCCACTTCCTGCCTGCTGTATTGCAATCATTACTTTTTCCAGAAATGGAGCATATTCAGTCTGTGATGGATCTATATTGAGGTTCTTCATCACGGTATCCTCAAAATTAGTGTTGATCATTCCTGGCTCAATTAATTTTACCTTGATTCCAATAGGTTCAAGTTCAAAAGATAGCGCTTCACTGAGTCCTTCCACGGCAAATTTTGAACCATGGTACAAGGTGCCAAGAGGCAAGGTAATTTTACCACCCATGGAAGAAATATTTATAATAATTCCTTCCTGCTGTTTTCTCATGATCGGGATTATGTTTTTGGTCACAAGTAAGGTACCGATCACATTGACATCAAACTGCATCCGCATTGCCTGTTCAGGTGTAGCCTCCAGGATACCATAGGAACCATATCCTGCATTGTTGAGGAGCACATCAATTTTTCCGAACCGCTCAACGGCTTGTTGTACTGCAGATTGAATGGTATCTTCTTTAGTAACATCCAGTGCTATGACCTGTACATTATCTAAGCTGTTAAGCTCTGTATCTTGTTCCGGATTAGAGCGGACAGTGGCAGCCACATTCCACCCTTTTTGTTGGAAATGTTTGGCAGTAATGCGTCCAATGCCACTGCTGCATCCAGTGATAAATATTGTCTTTCTCATAATTATATCAATAAAAATTTAAAAATCTTTTTTTCTTAAACCATCAATTACGGCTGTTCCAGCCATTTTTGCCAAGTTCGTCCAAGTGGGATCCATAGAGTAGCTCGCCATGTTTTTAGCAAGATGGTCAAAAGCCTTTTGATTGGTACGGAGCATATGTCCCGGAGATACAAATTTGTCGTAAACAATTGATTTTTCAATGTTCTCAAATCCCAACAGATTTCCGAAATTACCGGAACCGGATACCATTTCCTTACCCTGCTCATTTCCTCCCCAAGTCAGATATGGGCTTAAAAATACAATTACAGGAATAGTATTTACTGCTATCCCTCCATATTTCAGATGGGTTACTGCCGTGTCTAATTCATTCTGATGGGCTTTTTTAGTGTCTTCATCTATGAGAAGCATGCATCCCAATGAGCCCAGCAGCTTATCATTACAGAATGCTGTAGCTCTCGGTAAAAAGTCTTTGGCATTAGCCGGGACATCTAACGGTACTTCATTCATAATCTGGCAAAATGCTTCATTTTGTGTAGCATAACTGTCTTCTTCACAGTCTGTAATGAGCATAAAATCTGCAT
Source organism: Sphingobacterium sp. DR205 (assembly GCF_011064245.1). Lineage (NCBI taxonomy): Bacteria > Pseudomonadati > Bacteroidota > Sphingobacteriia > Sphingobacteriales > Sphingobacteriaceae > Sphingobacterium > Sphingobacterium sp. DR205. The sequence continues at coordinate 3,176,039 of NZ_CP049333.1, forward strand.
GCTTGAATCTTCCGTTTTCAGGTTTTAAGATTTCTGCATTCGGATAGGCTTTCTTGAAACCTTCCTCTGCTTTATCTGTGCCCGGATAATAGGCACCGGCAGCTGGAGTATCTTCAGAAATAGCCTTTCTCAGTGCATTTAAAAATTCATTTCTCTGTTCCCAGTGTCTGGAAGTAACCAGTGTCTGCGGACGGCCGCATACAGCACCCCCATTAAGTTTGGCAACTGTAGCAATCTGATTGGCCTGATGTTCCATTTCTTTTTTTGTCCAGAGTCTGTCACCGGGAACTATAATGCAGGGGTTATTTCCGCCGCACTCTGCTACCATGGGAGTACGGGTATTGCTCATAATTGCTTTTGCCGTACCTGTTCCGCCTGTGAAGTAAATAGCCGTTAGACCCTCAATTGTTGTAAGCTCCTTTCCCTGGTCTGCTGAAACAAAACGCAGGGCTCCAAAATCGATAACAGGCTGGAAAATCTTTTCCCAGATCATATCGGTTTCTTGGTTAAGATGATGCGGCTTGTGGATAGCAGCTTTGTTATCATAGAAAAGAGCTTTTACCATTTCAACTGATGAACTGTAATTTCCGGCTCCCAAAATGGCAGTTACCCCAGCTGGCTTTTCTAAAGGATTTACCTGCTTCGGAGTGCCTTTTACACGCAAATGTCCGCTTTGTGTTCCGTTTAGCACTTTATCCTTGGCATCCATTGGGAATACATGTACATCATAGGTGTCATCATCCACTTTGGTAATATGCAACGGTCTTGGCATTTCACCCTTTGCAATAGATTCGTAAAGGTGGATGCAGGCCGAAACATTTCCTGCTAATGCAACTGCCGTTGCAAATACTGATTCGGCATGTGTGTAAATGTCTTCACCCATAAGGGTGTTTTTCATTTTCTGATCAGAGGCGCCCAAATCGTCTGCATACTTTTTCAGGTTACTCTGTACTTCTTCCAGTAGATGTAGTTTTTCCACTACTGAAGTTTCTGCCCATTTCTTAGGGTCTAACTGATTAAAAGCTTCTTGTGCTGTCATTTTAATTTTTTTTAAATCATTATTAATTAATGATATCCACTTTTAAATGAATATTCATTCAGTTTTTGTATTAAATTTTTTTTACGAAATAGCTTTCCATATTCTTTCAATATTTTGGTCTATCATATGTTCTGTAACCTCAATATTATCCTTGAGCTGTACCTGAACCAATGCAATTACAGCATTATAAATAAACCGGATTAACAATATAATATTAATAGGTTTAAATGATCCGTTCTCAAGTCCCTCTGCCATAATATCTACAGACTGCTGATAATGTGTTCTTCCCAATTCTGTAATTTCTTTTGATATATATGGTGAATAATTAAGTGTATTCACAACAAAAAAATGAGTAGGATTGTTTACATAATAATGATGTACTTTTCTGCCTAAGATAAAAAAACGATCCTTGTAAGAGGCTTTCATCTCTGCGTCAGAAAGATCAATTGCTTTACCGAATGATTCTTGAATATGCAGAAATAACCCTTCAACTAATTCATCCTTACTTTTAAAATGTAAATACATTGTTCCTACGGCAACTCCCGATTCTTTTGAAAGTTGTGCCATTGATGTCTGCTGGAGACCTTGTTCGGAAAATAACCGTAATGCTGTCTCTACAATCTTAGTTTTTTTTTCTACTTTCTCTCCCTCCATAATTTTCATAACTGAATGTTCATTCATAACAAATTTAAAAAAATTTATGAATACTCAATGATATTTATTTTTTTATTGCAACTGTCATTAAAAGAGATTGTTAATTTGATAGAAAATAGTAAATTATGGCAATGCTGCTTGGTTCGAAACCTTTGATTATTGCGTTTTACCTCAGTATTATTCTTAAATTTAGAAGTGATAAAGTTGGCTAATAGACAACTGTAACAATACTAAGTTTGCGGTTTTAAAGAGTTGTAGCTCTGGAAAGAGCTAAAGAAGAGAAAAAGGCACACGGGGAGATAGAAACTCATCATCCCGGATATCTAGGTGCTCAGGATACATACTATGTCGGGAATATTAAGGGAGTTGGACATATATATCAGCAAACTTTCATTGATACCTATTCCAAAGTCGCTTTTACAAAGCTGTATGATCGTAAGAATGCATTAGTTGCTGCAGATATGCTAAATGATCAGGTCGTACCATTTTTCGAGAAACATGACTTAATGTTGTTAAGGATATTGACAGATCGAGGAACGGAATACTGCGGGGTAAGAGACCAGCATGAATATCAGCTCTATTTAGCCATCGAAGATATAGATCGCACAAAAACCAAAGCAAAAAGTCCTCAAACAACACTAAAAGAAGATCAACTTGTTACTTATCCGGTGCAAGAAAATAAGCAATAAGTTGAATCTATAGATTTTGCGGAAACATTACTATATTCGAATAGGCAATCTGACAATTTTTAAAAACAACCAACTGTCAGATCAAGTAGTGGCTATTACACATTAGAATATCAAGCATCTCATGCATAATCTGGATCATATGCACCCAAATTCCGGCACAATCTCTGTTTTCAATCGCTTCAAGGACGAGCATGCCGTTGAATTTTCCAGTTTCGTCTTACTATTGCAAACCCCTTGTTAATGGCAGTTTTATTTTTCTGTATAATATTTTTCTTTTAAATATTCTGTTTTTTGAATGTCACAACCTACTACAAATACTCTGTATGCAGGTCTGTCTACTCCGTAATAAGGTATTTTATCTTCAAAAAATTCTATATTCATTTTTTGTAGTTCGCTTTTTAGTTCTGTAATTTTATTTACGTCGATTGAAAAGCCAATACAATGTTTCTTTGCCCATTTATCAGACTTAATTAGATTAAAAGCGTACTCTACTATTTCATTTTCTGAATTGAAGTATTTTAAGTTATCTCTTTTTCCACGTTCCGCGTAATACCAAATAAAAAGTCCACCTGATTTGTCAATTCCAAAACCTTCATAAATACTGTTTCCGTTTATTGAATAACTGTTGAAATTGAAACAATTTTCGCTCATCCAATTTTCAAGTTCAATTTCTGTTTTTGGTAAATAGTTACTACCCATTGGTCAATTTTTGTACGTAAACGGTCACAACTCAATTTCTTTTTTTAGTTTTTCAAACCGGCAATTAAAATACATTTTGAAGAAGTGTTTTACATCTTTCCAATTGTCAAGTTTGGTTTGTCTTTGTTCGTCTTGATTTTCTCCATAAACAAAAAACAAATCAAAGTTTTTGTGAACTTCAAGAACAAATTCATTTTCTAAATGTCCAGCCCAAAAAGCTCCGTGCTCTTCATCCAAACGAGTCGCCCAACCTTTTTCCATCCAAACGTTTGTTGTAAAGGCACAATTTTCAAAAATACAATTTCTATCAGTACCGTCCTAAACGTGATTTAAAAAGTGGTGGTGAATGATATAGCATGGAATGCTATATTTAGTTCGCTAAAACAAATCACCACCATGGTAAATATAAACGTATTTTCTCAGATTCTCTCGCTTATCGACCGCGATGGTTTCAATTTTTTGGTACGTAAGCATGATTCAGACAAACACCACAAAGGGATCAATAGCTGGACACATTTGGTAAGTATGCTTTTCTGCCATTTATCGTCTGCAGATTCGGTTAGAGACATCAGCAACGGCTTGCGGAGCACGACGGGCAATATGCAGCATATGGGTATCAGCAGGGTACCCAGTAAGTCCAATCTATCCTACATGAATGCGCATCGTAAGCATGTGTTGTTTCGTGACCTTTATGTACGGTTATTGGACATCCTCTGGCAGAAGCAGACGCATCTTCGCTCAGAACTGCGCATGTTGAAACGCAAAGTGCTGTTGATGGATGCCACAGTGATCCCGCTTTGCCTTTCGGTGTTTGATTGGGCAAGGTTCCGAAGTGCCAAAGGTGCGATTAAACTACATACGATACTGGATTACGATGGCTGTATGCCCAGCTTCGTGCATATTACCGATGGCAAGACACATGAATCCACAGTGGCAAAGGCCCTATCCTTTCCCAAAGGATGTGTGTTGGTGGTCGATCGGGGCTATGTCGATTACGCCTGGATGAACGTTTTGGACAGCAAGGGCTGCTTTTTCGTAACAAGGAGCAAATCCAATATGAAATATACGGTATTGAAGTCTTGGCAAAGCGATGAACTGAAAGAAGCTGGGGTAATTGAAGATCAAGTTGTTGCCTTGGATAGCCTCTCAGCAGCTCGGTACGGAAATAAGAAGATGCGTCTTGTCCGGGTTTGGGACAGTATCAAAAATGTGGAATACGAGTTCCTGACCAATCATTTTCAATGGAAGGCGGCCACGGTAGCTGCACTTTACAAAGAGCGCTGGGAGATCGAGACGTTCTTTAAACACCTCAAGCAGCGGTTGAAGGTCTCCAGTTTTGTAGGCACCTCTGAGAATGCCGTTTACATCCAGATCTGGACAGCGCTGATCGGGATACTACTCTTCAAGTACATTCAAAAACGGGCGAAATATAGCTGGAACCTATCCAATCTGGTGAATTTCATAAGGCTGAATATCTTTGTGAAGATTGATTTGTGGAAATGGGCCGATGACCCATTTATTTCGGGTAAACCACCCGATCAAAATGGACAGTTTAACCTATTCTGAAACGCAAAGGGAGGGTCAAATCCGAAAGTATCAACAAAATCTGCATGGAAACAACAGTAGATAGGGATTTTTATGGCCTTAAAATTTATTTAGGACGGTACTGAATTTCTATAAACTGTAAAACGAAATCTTAATTTTTAATAATTCCTTTTTTCTTTAATATCAATCCCAAGATGGCTAACCCTACACCCAAAACAGAAACAACATAACCCGCATTTTTCATAAACCCATTGCGAATAAAATAAGGCAAACCATTACTGTCGATAAACTGTGTAAATCTATTTAGCTCAATTTCATGTGTATCGGCGATCTCATAATAGTAGATGTCTATTTTGTCTCCAACTTTTAGGTCGTCAATTGTGTGCTCCGTTTGGATACTATTCGGTTCGTATATTTCAAATACATAAGGGTAGGTATCTATTTTGAGATATCTGTATTTGCCATGGTTGTTATGCGGATGGCGGTCGTACTCTAATGCCAAATATTCGATTGTCCCTTCTGATTTTGTATAGTCAGATTTTTCTTTTGTGTTAGCAATAACTATATAGCCCAGCTGCTATAGTTATAATTGCGGCAATAATAAGTTTGCTAAGTTGCATGTCAAGAGTGATCGTTAATTCTCCTCAGCTTTTTTCATAACGTAAATAATACCAGAAGTTCCGCCTGAGCCATTATAGTTATCCGTTAAATCGAAAGTATTGACTAATTCAAATCCAATCTTCGACATATAATTCAATACGGCGGCATAAGATTTTTTATTGGTCAATATTTCGGACAGCTTTTCGCCATCCGCGATCTGCTCATCCGAATCTCCTAGATCAACTTTCACCTTTAGTTTTTTTGATAGGAATTTTCCTTCTACTCGTATATACGCATAAGAATAACTATTTTGTATCTTAGCTACAGCGTTAGTAGGATAATGTGCTGAACTACTATTTAGACAACAGACGGTAAGAAAAGTGATTAAAAGTAATTTATACATAAACGATTTTTTTATTAGGCTATAATGTAAATTTATAACATACGAAGTAAGTCATAAAATTTGATAAACATTTGCGTGTCTGCAACTTTCAGCTCGTGCAATTGATAATCAATATAATTTACTTACCCGTCCATAATTTAAGATTTGGATCACTCTTGTAAAAAATCTTTCAGCTCTTCTTTCAGCTGAAGGTAATGTTTCATTTTTTGTTCTCTGATTTCTTCTTCGGAGAATGGCTTATATGTTGAATTCGGTCCATCAAAGCCGTCATCGATAACTTCCACTAAGATCTTATCACCAACTTTGAGTTGCCCACCGAACCAATTGACATGCACACCCAGATCACTATCAAGTCCGCTAACCTGCATATATAACCCCCCACTGTCATCTTTCCGATGGACTGAGTCAATAATGCAATTGACCACATAGTTCTTTTTTGAGATACCTGCTCTTGTTACTTTGTTCCCGTTCAAGGATACTTCAAAGCCATAGCTCTTTTCCATATTCAATTAGTGTATAGTTGATCCAATCAATATTTAAAATTTACATTCAATGCCCTACAATTCAGCTTTAATGGTCACCACCGGAATAGATCCACATTGGCTCGGTCTGCCCCGCACGAGAGAATCTCATTCATAATCCGCAATATCCCATTCTGCTTCATGATCCCAAAAATAAATCTTACCATTATCATTAAGTGATATAAGTATCAGATTACCCATTCCATCATCACCGAGTGGAACAAATTTATTAGGAATTCTTTCTTTGTAAGTATTGATATTTTCAAAAATATCATAAGCATTCCCTCTTCCAGAATCACGAGCGAAAAAAGCACCCAGCATTGAACCATTAAAAGAAAAATTTGGTTGCTCAGATTCAGGAGAGTACACATATTCTGCCGTGGGTGAATATGGTTTAAATTCAACTTCATCCTCAAAATCACAGATTCCATATTTCAAAAGAAAATCCTTTACTTCCTGAGGTATTTTACCATTAACAATAGTTTCTATTTTAGATATGTCTTCGTTTTCTAATTTAGTAGAATGTTCAGGGAATAGCTCGCGCATTCCTCCTAATCTTAAAATTTCATTATTGTAGCTCATTCATACTCTAAGTTGATTGTCCGAAATATAAACCACCGCATTCATTAATGTTTATATTTTTTTTAATAAAAATATATCCGATTGCATCAGCTAAGAAAAGTATGTTCTTGTAATCATCCGGGAAGTTACCTGCATAAAATTGCATAAAAAAATCATACTCCTCAAATTTCATTTCCTCCTGTAAAAAATTAGCTTGCCCACCCCAAAAGGTTTCTTCATCTTCATTTCCACTTTCAGTAATTTCATAAGGAGGTATTTCGTATTCTGAAAGATTGATGCCGTTATTTTCTTTCGTATGATAAATAACAGTTGTATTGTTTTTAATTATGTCTAATTCTTCATCATCTATCGTATTATAAATAACCTTATCTAAAAAATATGAGCTTTTATCCTGACTGTATGTGCTGAAAACTGAAAAAAAAGTATTATTTTCTAAAGTTATACCTAATATCCTCGATACAAGCTCAGATGGTAAACAAAAAACTAAAGTCATAAATTTACCGGTTTCGTCTTTTGGCCATAAGTTGCTAGATATGAAAGACTTGCCTCCAATTCTTGCTGACTTGGAATTTACTTCGGTTTGTTTTTTAAATTCTATATTTTTCATGTTATTAATGATGAATTTTTGCTTTTTGTTGGTATCCGTCCTACGAACTACAGGTTAGCTGATTTTTTGAAGTTCTGCGGATACAGATCCTTTTTATTTTTATGATTTATGGTTGCTATATTCTGTAAGACGTATTTTAACCATTGAAAAGGATTTACTTCATGTTTTTTGCATATAGCGAAGAATGAGTAGATCATTGCGGATCGCTGTGCTGCCTCATGACTTCCTGCGAACAGCCAATTTTTGCGTCCCAAACAACAAGGTCTGATGGCATTTTCGATTTGATTATTATCAATGAGCAGATTTCCATCATACAAATATGCTGACAGGGCATCCCAACGGGCATATGCATACGTCATTGCTTTACCGATCTGACTTTTTGGGAGCGTGTTCTTTATTTCCTGGAAGATCCATTTTCCCAGTTCGTTGATAACAGGTAGCCAAGTTTAGTCAGTACTTTAGTAAATAGGTCACTTTCAGGAAATTCAAACTTTAGCTTCTGGAGTTGATTTATATTCAAGCGCATCAGTGGGTGCGTGAATTCTTTGGGATTTTCTAATCCTATTTTCTTTCTTACTGCCAACCATGTTAAGATTTCAAAAGCATAAACAAACCACGCAGAATCTCCGAATTGGATCTCGGGTGAAGTTTCCTCGTCCTCATAAGTAGCGTTTTCCAAATGAAAGTCACATAATTTAGTAACAATATGGTCGACCAATTGAAGATCATTTGTATTCCAATTTTCTATTGCTGCTTGATAATCTCCCATATCTTCAGGGTAATTAAAGCCCGAAAGATCAGACTCAATATTAAATCCTCTATTTACCATTTCAACAATAAACCAGGATGCAGACTTTATTTCCCATCCTCCTTCCAACACATCTGTTGAAAAAGCATTATTGATCATGCGAATAAGAATTTCGGTCTCATTATACCAATTTTGCAGTAGACAGTTTGCAAGCCAGTAAGTGGCTCTGTCAAAAGACAAAGATGGTGGGTTACCCGGGTATAATTCAGCAAATTTATTTGTTAAAAACAAAATGTGATAGCCATTGGCTGCTGCGGTCTCCCTATATTCTGATTTTCCATCAACTAACATTTCGTATACAAAATGATTGGTATACCAGTTGTCAAGTGACTCAAATCCATTCAGAATACTTTTGGGAACTTTTACTTCATTTAATTTTTCTTCTATTTTAGCCACTCCATATGTTGTATAATCTTCAATGGATATTGGATTTTGAACCCATTCTTTTAATTCAGCTATTGCTTCGTTCTGCTTATTTTGCATTTGTTGCCCTATTTTTCTTCTAATTTAACCTTTTGTTGGAAATAGCAGTCAACAACGGTATATAAATCAATCCAATGATTGGCTAAATTCCCTGTTGTAGAAAGCTAATTGAATATAGTGGAACATATCTAGTCTATGTACTACCAGCTTACGAAATGAAAGCCATCTGGAATTTGCCAATTCGGTTTATCAATAGCAGATTTAATTAATTCTACACATTGATCATAATCACATTCTTTATGGAATGAGCCCCGTTTCTGTGGATCGGGAATATCCGCCATCCTTCGTCTGAGGCTGAATCATAATAGAATGTCCTAATCATAATAAATTAAGTTTTTTAATAATTTTATTTTTCGAACCAACCACGTTTCCTGAAATCTCTCCTGAATTAGGGTCTTCTTTCAGACCATATTTAATTTTTGTCAGGTCCTGGATTACAACAATGATTACAGCAATTAGCTGTTCATTTGATTCTGACTTTAACTTTTCATAAAGGAAAGGTAATATCATGTCTTTGGAAGCTGGAATTCTGAAGTATATCTGACGTAGTGCAGTGATCAGAAAACATCTAAGATCCAGGTCTTTTTCCGTTAAAAAATGACTTTGTAAAACATTTATCATGTCTGTATCTCCCAACCATCCAATTGTGATAATAGCCTTATATCTTAGGTCATAATTGTTACTGTCCAGATATGGAATTATATCGCTGAGATATTTCTTAGCACCGGATAATCCTAGAAGATGAATTACATTTGATTTTTTTGTTGTATCGTTTTCACTTTTAAGTTTTTCACTTAAAAAGTTCAAACCAGCTTCACCTCTTTTTAAGAAACCTTTTCCGAGAATTCTTTTTAGATCTTTATTCGGGGCGTCTTGGAACAATTGATAATGCTTTTCAATACCTCCATTACTGGTATCAAGAAGGAGCTGATTCAGAAAGTCATTATGTGCCTTGAAACTATCGGTTTCATTAGCTTTTTGATAGTTCAAATCTATATTATCATTCATTTTGTTAAGTTTACAATAAAAAATTGGAAAAAAGACACCCTAACTATTGTAAAATGACCTTTTAAGCTAATCTAAATCATTACAATCTCTGATCTAATACAAAAATAATTGGTTATGGATAAATAGGCGTATTACCATGAATCAAATTCATATTATTTTATATAGTACACGACAAATTGTAATCTTCCCCTAGCTAGCGACATCTAAAACCAAAAAAATTTCACTCATTTAAAACCTAGCCGTTTCTAGAGCTTTGTACAATTACAACTTTATTTCTTTTCTTCTTCCAATTCGCTATTTCGAATTAATTCCAGGATCTCTTCCTTCGTCATTTTCTCATATTCAGAAGCATAATCTCTATGTACAAAAATCTTTGGCGAACTTTTTTCGAAAAGCGAAACAATTATTTTGTTACGAGGAGATTTGCTAAGTAGACTCGTGATTTCGGTAAACTTCTTTTTCGTGAGTTTCTTATCCATTTGTGCATGGAGATGCTTCGCTGTAGTTGGCTTATTTAAATAACCTTCCAAGATAAGACGATCTAGTTCGTTTGCCAAGAGTCTATCTTTATCAATAGTCTTTTTTCCTATGGATTTTCTCCTTTTTAATACCTCTTCTATATTTTTTACAAGTACTTCTTTATCTGAAATTGGATAGTTTGGATTTGCAAAATCATAATACACTTGTCCAAAAAGATTTGCAATAGCTATCATTTTGCCAATCGTGAGACCAACTTTTCCGTTTAAAATATCATTCACATTATCTTTATTGGATTTAATTAATCGGGCAAAATCATTAATGTCCAAACCTGATTTTTTTAAGTACTTGGCTATCTGTTTCCCAAATTCAATTTTATATTTCTCCTCAATATTCATAATATAGACTATAATATTTTGTAAACTCTATTTAATTGTTTATCTTTGTTTAGCGATTGAAATTCATGGCTATATTGCCTTGATTGACGATGTTTTCTCGTGCCAAAAAGACCAAATTACCAATGAGGAGACCGTGAAATCGCCCTATGCTTAAAAAAGTTTTATACCTTTACATAAAGTTATAGGGTGGTTCTCACGTTAACTTCAGATGGTAACTATAAAGTAATTTATAGGAGGGTTGGTCCCCTTGGCTCTGGAGTTGTGAGGCCACCTTATTCATTATTGGCCATACATATATCCTAGGAGTAGCATCGTTCACATAAAACCAAAACAATTATGAGAACGAAACGAACAAACACCATCCATCATCCGCATTCGATCAGAGATCGCATGACGTGGTATTCCCGCAAATCACTTTTAAAGAACATATTTCGTGCGCCCGAATAGAGCGCACTTATCGAAAACAGGCTGTAAAGAGCATAGAAAGGGGAGGTGTTGACTTCTCTTACAAATGAAAAGGCGGCTGAACCTAGTTCAGTTTAATTTCCCTCTTTATATGTCTGTCACCGACCTATACATTTTAATGATTGCACAAAAAGGTAATATTGGTCAATGATACAGCTTGATTTGAACTTGCACCTTAAAATTAAGCAAATTTTCATTGAGTCCAAACTTTTTACCATTACTTTTTATTGTAATACAATAGTATGCTATGGGTCGGTTTGTCTTTTATTCCGGTAGGAAGCGCCATAATTATTCCTAATCAATGCCTAGTAACCGTTTTGACGGCGCTTTTCGGATAAGCTAATTCTTTATTGTTGGATCAGCACTAGCCATAGTTATGGCCTTTGCACAACACATTTTTAACATGCAAAAATTTTGCAACGGGGAGCGTATTGCCTATTTATTGGGAGCTGTCAGTAAACAGGCTCTTAATATTTTAAATGATTTTATTTGCCTCTCAAAGGCATTAAAGAATATAAAGGCTTCATTATTTGTGGTCTTTATGTTTTCTATGTTTAGTTTATCGGCTCAGACGCCCCGCAAGGACAGCGGGGCCAATGGGTCTTTAACGGTATCTGGTACAGTGGTTTCGGTACTGGATGGTAAACCGATACAGGGCGTATCGGTTCGAATCGAAGATGAAAAGGGGAGAGCATCCACCAAAAGTGATGGCTCTTTCTCAGTACCCGTATTAGCTTCTAAAGGAAGTGTCGAGTTTAGCTGTGTCGGTTATAAGCCCTTAACGATGCCATATTCTGTTGGTGTATCATTATCAGTAAAATTGATGCCATTGGAGAATCAACTGGAAGAAGTGGAGGTCGTTTCCACGGGCTATCAGAAGATCCCCAAGGAAAGGGCAACGGGAAGCTTTGAGTTCGTGGACAATAAACTATTCAACCGGAAGGTATCCACGGATTTTGTGAGCCGTCTGGAGGATGTGGTGCCGAGTATCTCAGGTTTGAAATTCTTTTCCGAAAATAAAGGGAGATTGCTTAATATCAATATCAGGGGACTGAGTACACTTAATTCAGAAAGCTGGCCCTTGGTCGTTATAGACGGCATCCCATATCCTAATAATTTTGACCTGCTCAATGGGAATTTTATGAATATCAATCCCAATGATATCGAAAATGTAACTGTATTGAAAGATGCAGCCGCGTCATCCATATGGGGTGCGCAATCAGGGAATGGTGTTATCGTAATCACGACCAAGCGTGGTAAATATAACCAACCTATACAACTTGATTTTAACGCCAACCTGACCATTGGGGAGAAGCCTGATCTCTTCTATATGAGACAGATGAACAGCTCTGATTACATAGACCTGGAAAGGCTCCTGTTTGATAAGGGATATTGGACATCACGCATCAAGCGCTACAATGGTAATATGAGCCCTGTCATCCAACTGCTGAAGAAGTTTAAAGAAAATAGCATTACCGAACAAGACCTCGAAAAGGAGCTCGACAGACTAAGGGGCTTTGATTCAAGGTATGATTATTCGAAATACATGTACAGGCCATCTGCCAGCCAGCAATATAGCCTACAGATGCGGGGCGGCGGCGAAAACCTGAATACTATGTTTTCCCTTGGCTACGATAAGAACCTGGAAAACTTGGTAACTGCTTCTTACGATAGGTTTACCCTTAAAAACAATACCCAATTTAATCCCGTAAAAAAACTTACAGTTGATATAGGTCTGACCTATACGGAATCTCATAATAAACAGAGCGCGATTCCGATGGGATACAATATGATGGCCAGAAACTACCCTTACATGCGCTTGGCAGATGATGCAGGTAATGCGCTGGAGGTCGATGCAATTGCTTTAAATCCGATATTCAGAGATACGGTAGCAGGCAGGAGATTACTGGACTGGCACTATTATCCATTAGATGAAATCAGCCAGACGCATCAGAATACCACCGTGCGGGAAACTTTTGCAAATATCGCTGCAGCTTACGAATTGCTCCCGTCACTGAAATTAAATGCCCTGTACGCCTATCAAAGGGCTTACCAACCTACGGAAACATGGCGTGGGATCGGGGCGGTACAACAACGGGAGTGGTTAAATTATCATACTTCATGGGATAAAAATGGCGTGACCTTTTATTATCCGGTAGGTGATTATCTGAACAAACTGCATCGTACAAATAAGGCCGAACAGGGGCGTGTTCAGCTGAGCTGGAGCGGGAAGTGGGAAGAAAGGCACCGCCTTGACGCGATAGCAGGTGCTGAGATCAGAACAGTGTCAAGTGATATGATTTCATCCATCTTTTACGGCTATGATCCAGAGTCACTTACTTTTCAGTCTGTGGAGTATGGCAAACGCGTACCTTACCTGAACGGGATAGCAGGATCAACCACCCTGATTGATTTTAGCCAGATTGAAAAATACCAAAACCGTTATGTTTCCTATTTTTCGAATGCGGCTTATTCCTATCAGGATAAGTATACATTGAGCGCAAGCCTGAGAAAAGATGCTTCCAATATGTTCGGCGTAAAATCCAATGACAAAGGGCAGCCTTTTTGGTCAGTCGGCGCTTCCTGGCTTTTATCAAATGAGTCTTTCCTGAAGAATTCGGTCTTTCAGCTATTGAAAGTCCGTGCAACTTATGGTTATAACGGGAATGTAAATAACAATGTGGCAGCCTATCCGATTATTTATCTGTCCACCTCGCCAAACTATGTGACCAACCAGAACTATGGAAGTATTCAATCTCCCCCTAATCCCAGATTGCGATGGGAACGGGTAGGGGTATGGAATTTTGGTGCGGACTTTAATCTTCTGGATAACCGACTGTCAGGTTCGGTGGAGTACTATATTAAGAAGCCCAAAGATCTGATCGCCGCCAGCGAAGTGGATCCAACGTCGGGATTTGGTTCATTAACGGTTAATAGCAGTAACCTGGATGGACGTGGCGTAGATATCACGGTGAATACCACACCTGTAAAAAGTACGCAATTTAGCTGGATGACCAATCTGGTATTTTCGTACAACCGGACAAAAGTAAGTAAATCCTACATCGCCAACAACGTAGCGCGCAACTATGTTGCCGGTATAGGCGCTTCCGTAATGACTCCGATCGAAGGAATGGATCTCTATAGCCTCTTGACATACCGTTGGGCTGGGCTTGATCCGGATAACGGTGCTCCACGGGGATATGTGAACGGTGAGATATCAAAAGACTACTCGGCTATCGTGTACGACACCAAGATCGATGATGTCGACAACCATGGTAGCCGGATGCCTCTGTATTTTGGAGCATTACGGAATACCTTCGCCCTAAAAGGATTTGAGCTATCCTTTAACATCGGTTTTCAACTGGGACATAAATTTTTAAGACGTTCATTCGACAATCAATTTTTTATTGATCAGGGTATAGGCCATGCGGATTATACGTTACGCTGGCAGAATCCCGGTGACGAGCTCAAAACTGATGTCCCCGCATTTAATTATCCAAATGCCTTGTTCTCATCCGATTTTTATCGTGCTTCTTCGGCCCTGGTCAGCTCGGCTAGCCAAGTTAAATGGAAAGATATCCAATTTAGCTGGCAATTGCCAAAAAGGGGAAAAATGCCAGTTAAAAGTGCACGGATCTATGCTTACGTCCAAAATATTTGTACAATATGGCGGGCTAATAAATGGGGTATAGACCCAGACTTTGGTACCAACATGCCGATTCCGCGGATGTATTCCATTGGTATAAATTGTGGTTTTTAAAATTTTTTAATAATAGATATAGCAATGAAAAATATTCAACTGTTATTTTTTATGTTACTGTTGCTTTGTATATCATGCAACAAGTTTCTGGACAAAAAGCCAAATCAGAAAATGGCAGTCCCCAAGACTTTAGAGCATGCAGATCTGCTGCTGAATGACTATACTACAATGAATATGTCCTATCCGGTATGGGGAAGCATTGCATCTGACGACTATTATGTGGACGCCAATAATTGGCAGTCACTTTCTGATCCAGATGAAAAGCAAGTCTATATCTGGTCCAATGATGATATTATTTCAGTGGTGCAGTGGCAAAATACTTATAAGGTTATCTATCAGGCCAACCAGGTACTGCAAATTTTGAAGAATCTGGATAATAGCAGATTTAAGGATGCAGCCTATGCGCGCGTTAAAGGTGGCGCTTATTTTTTTAGAGCGTTTGCTTTTCATCAGTTGGCGGTAGTTCATGCTGCAACTTTTACAGAAGAGGGGGCAACCAGATCCTTGGGTATACCGCTGCGGCTTGACCCAGATCTTGATCAAGCTTCCTTTAGAGCAACGCTTGAAGAAACTTACGGACAGATCGTGGCAGATTACAAAGAGGCAGCAGCCCTTTTACCTATAAGTGAAACAAAATTGGGGCGGCCGGCAAAAGCTGCGGCATATGCAGGTCTGGCTAGGGTTTATTTGGATATGCAGGATTATATGCGCGCATATGCTTATTCTGACTCGGCACTGAGACTGAATAGTCTGATCATGGACTTTAATGAACTCGATCCGGCTAGTTCACAGCCTATTGCTCGGTTTAATAGGGAAGTTCTTTTTTCCGCAACTACGGCATTTGCTTCCATCCTCAGTCAGACGAATTGTCGGGTAGACAGCATTTTGGTCAAAAAATATTTACCCGGTGATCTGAGGAAAGGTGTCTTTTTTCAGGCAGCCTCTGAAAATAACAATAGCTATTTATTCAAAGGATCATACGATGGTAGCGATGGTGGAATTTTTGTTGGCCTGACGACCGTAGAAAATTTACTGATACATGCCGAATCTGCCGTGAGAATAGGTAAGACAGCTGAAGCACTGTCGTCGCTAAACAAATTGCTGGAAAATCGTTGGTCACAGGGCGAATTTTCTCCGGTCACTGAAAACAATGTCGACAATCTGCTGCAAATAATTCTTTTGGAGCGACGAAAGGAGTTGCTATTCAAAGGGCTTCGCTGGGCTGACCTCAAGCGGCTGAATCTTGATCAACGTTTTAAAACGCCTTTAACGCGAACGATCAGCAACTTAACATATAAGTTGGAACCAAACTCATTGAAATATGCGGTCAAGATACCTAAAAAGGTGATTGACTATTCAGGAATGTCCCAAAATCCAAGATAATGAACAAAATATATCTAATGATCACAATTACTGTTTTTTATTGCATAAGCAGTATTGGCGCAAAAGCGCAATCGTCATATTCGACCACCTCGAACAAACAATTAAAAGTAGGGGATCCCATTCCTATTTTTAATTTAATAAATCCGGAAAATATTATGGGTAAAAATGTTGATCTCAAAAATATGGATAAAGTAGTGCTACTGGATTTTTTTGATACCTACTGTACAGCGTGTATTGCGTCGCTACCCAAATTAAAAAAATTGCAGAACGAAATGAGCGATAAAACGCAGATTATTCTAGTAACTTGGCAGGATCAAAAAACAATATCGAAGTTCTGGCAGACAAATGCATTTATCAAAGAACATCGTATTGACCTGCCTATATTATATGCCGATACCCTGCTTAAAAGCTATTTTCCCCATCGTTCCATTCCTCATGCCGTATGGATTTTTAAAGAAAAGGTGCGTGCTATCACCCATTCAGATTTTATTACAGCAGAAAATGTCCAATCCCTGTACCAACAAGGGGATATTAAACTACCATTGAAGAATGACTTCGTTGATGAAAAACCAGATATGAGGTCTTTGGATTCTGCGGGAATTTACAACACAATAATCCGCTATTCTCATTTTCAGGATGGAAGGCCAGCTAGTAGCTATAAATATCAATTGGATAGCCTGACCGGGTATTACAGTTCTTCATTTATAAATCAGCCCATATTTGCGGCATATACAGCTATATGGAGTAAGATCCGAAAACCTGAATTTTTATTGAAGCCTGAACGATTGTTGTGGACAGTTTCGGACTCTAACCGATATAAAAACTTTGGTGGTCCGGGCACAGGGCAGGTATGGTTATCCAAAAACGGGATTTCTTATGAACGATTTGATCGGAATCAGCGAAATGATAGTATACAGGCAAAAATTGTGCTGAACGATCTTAATAATTTATTAAATATTGATGTGAAATGGACAAAACGCAAGAGAATGGCTTGGGTGATAAAAGGAAAATATAAACCTTCAAGAGAAAAATTGGTAGGACAGAGTCTCGAAGGAACTGGCGTTTTGGCATTTATACTTGATCTTGCCGATAAATATCCCGTAGCAATTGATCAAGTCAAGATTAAGGATAAGATTATTTTGCCTGAATTTGGCTCACTTAATGATTTAAACCAAATTTTAGGATATTATGGACTGAAAATAGTCGAAGAAGAATGTCTTATCGATGTACTGGAGTTTAGAGAGAGGAATTAAATCAGAAAGGGGCGCTTTTGACGCCCCTTTTTCCGTTTGAGCATAAACTCTGACGTTAGCCCCTAATCCTTCAGACTTACATTCGTAGAAGCTGTCCTGTTGTGCAATGCAACGATCATTTCGTTTTTCAACGCATCTGTTAACTGTGGCTTGTTGTTGCTATCCGGTGTAGCTTGCACAGCACAGATTTGATCTGTTCCAGCACAGGAAGGTTGGCTTCCCTGAATTGTATAGTCGTTAGGAATCGTAGGGTTACCGCTTGGATTTAATGAAAACCACGCCATAATTGTATGATTTAAATTTCCTAATTTAGATTTATGAACTGATCACAATGCCGGTATCTACCTTGGTAAAACAGATACCACATTGGCCCCGAGTCCGCGCTTAGCGGACTCTTTGGTGTTGGCGGTGGGACTCCTTATTTTGCCAGACCATTTTTCCTCTTACCGCCAACGCGGGAATACGGCAAACTTACGCCTGTACCGCCGTACGGTCAGACCTGTGCCGCAACAGCTATCCGGCAGGATCCACGGATCCCCCGCAGGGCAGGCGGCAGGCTCCTGCAGCTTTGCTGGATCGCCACACTTCGGATCGCTGTCCACAACGATCGGACGCATCATCGAGCCTCCGCCATTACCCTGTCCTTTGCCATTTGTCTGTTGCTGCTGTTTGTGCATACTATAGTTATTTTAATTCACCCCTTGCTGATATGATGATTGACGCTAACATAAAATAAAACCCCTGATAATCCGTCGTATCATCTTATACCAAAGTTAAGGACTGGATCAAACGAAAAAGCTGTCCATTTTGATCCAAAAGACTGTCCAAAATGAATTTTTTGCATATCGATGCTCAGAGCAGGCTTTTTCTGTAAGCATCAGGAGTCATTCCCGTCTCACGCAGGAAATATTTGTGAAAGGAAGTCTCGTCCCTAAAACTACATAGTAGTGCCACGGCGACTATTTTTTCTCCAAGCTGCAAAAGGGCTTTGGCTTTTGCAAGCCGGCATTGTTTGCAATAGTGGCTGATCGTGCAGCCGTAATGCAGGCGATGTAGCTTGTTGAGGCGTGATTTGGAAAGGCAGAGCGCGTCAGCTATGCTGTCTATGCTGATACCGGTATCGCTGTCCCTATAATGTTGTTCGATATTACTGCGTGCCAGATCGACCAGTAGTCGGCTTGCCTGATGGTGCTCGTATTCGATCTGTATTTTTCTGATGCTCAGTGCAAAGAGATCTTTCAAGGTCATAAGGATATTGAACGCGGAGCTTTCTTTGCCGAGTGACAATTTCTGCTGAAGCTCCAGGATCTTGTCGCGGGTATTTTTCTCCGCACGGAAATCTATGCTCGTGACCAGATGCTGATACACGGCCCGCCGTGCCTTGAGCACAGGCTGAAAAAAGGGATGGATATCGGCGTGCTGGCCAAACAGGATCTCGGGCTCGAAACAAAAACCATAGACCAGGTAACTGCCACTTTCAAGATGGACTGTATAGTCGGCAGGGGGCGCATACATGTAGACCGCGCGCTCAGGCTGCATGGAGTATTGTTGCTGCTGTCCATGCTGTTGTAAAATCATACTAGATTGTGCCTTAATCATATAGAAAAGTTGGATAAAGGGATGGTTGACTTTTACGCGCACCGTCAGGGGGCTGCTGATGTGCGCCTGTATACAATAGACCGTCCCCGTCAGGGTAGTTAAAATCTCTTGCTGTAGCCAGTCATCGCCGCTCTTCCAATGGCTGGAATGAGCGCCGGAAAGCTTGACAGATCCAGCACTGACCGGACCTGCGTGCCTGGTCAGTGCTGGAGAAAGATCCATAATCTCAAAATATAATTGCATAATAGGTTATATTGGTTATATGGGAATATTAGTGAAAGGGATCGGGTTCGGTCCAATATTTCGCTAAGGGTACCTACGGCAAATGATACCTGATATAAATGGATACGGGTAGCCAGGCTGTCCCTGCCTGACGTTGGGTGGGTGAATTCGGGTTGTGGTAAACGCGATCCTTGACATGTTCGCCTTCTCCGGGTTTGGCATCCTTCTGGAAAATAACGCTTTGTCCTGACTCCCAGGTATTGGCGATGCCTTCCGAAACCTCGCTCGCAAAAGCAGCGGACATATTTTGGATCTCCATTTGCTGACTCGGACTGAATTCAAAATTATCCAGCAAAAACAGCGGAAAGTTGCTCCGGACGGAATGAATGAGGGTAGCGCGTGCGCTTAACGGTAACAGCAAAAACTTGTACTGAAACTGGCCTACACCGGCATTGTCAAATGTGCTTTTCATGTTTGTTTATTTGAGTGTAAATGATGTCCCATAACCCGTGTACCCGGGTCGTAAGGGAAGTATATTTATTTTATTATAATGTAAACTGCTGCTGCGACAGTTTATCGGCTGTACAAATTTAAAACAGATTTTTATCGCAAATCAAGCTGTATATGAGGTAAAATAGGTAATGTACCTGGTTGTGTACATTTTGTTTCAGTAAAAAATGAAATAACTTGTAAAATAGTTTATTCTAAATTTATTTTTAAGCTAAACATGCGTTATTATTATTTTTTAAGATACCGTTATATGCTGTTTTTTGTTAACTTAGGGCTGCTTTGTCATTAATTTTTTAACTTAACACGCTTATGGGGAAGTTGATTAGCCTGTTTAACTGTTACTATTTTATCGGAATATTTATTTTTGCACTTATGGTTAATCTGGGCAGCGCCTGGCCTTACCCCATGTCACGGCTGGAAAGGGATCCCATTATGGCGGGCACCATAGCTGCGACAATTCCACTGACCGTATTATACCTGTATTTTATTGCCCTGATCAGCCACAGGCTGCGATCATCGGGAAATAGATTTGTCAAACAACGGGATGGAACTGGCCTCGTCTTCTTTGTCAGCTGTACGGCATTGCCCATTTGGCTGTGCCATCTGCTGGTACTTTACTTTACGTTTACGGCGGTTTCGGCGAAATCGCTGTTTTCTTCGGCTTACTTCGCAGCGGATTTTTGGTTTTTTGCCATCCCGCTGATTAGTTATTGCAGCTATCTGTATTTCTATCCCTTAAATGCGCTCTTTACATTTAAAAATAGCCGGGTGCTCGAAGAGGAGCAGCGTGTGCTCAGGAGGCAGATCGGTAGCCTGACTACAACTTGTGAAGATCTTTCTGCCGCCAAACGTCGGATGAGAAATGAAAGGGATGAACTGCTGAGAACAAAGGAAGTACTTTCCGCCAGATTGTCGGTGCTGGAATCAAGAGAAAGTGAGGTCTTGCAGCTATGGCGACAGGAGCGCTCGGTGGATGTGCTCTTTACGTATTTCCAACAGGCTTATTTGCAGTATCTCCCAGATTTGGAGGGCGATCTCTGTATGTACCATATTGTTTTGGTACAAAAATCCGAAGGTGTTTACTTTGTGATACTGGTCAATGGGATGAAAATGTTATTGAATGGAGAGGGGCAATTAAAGGTGCTGGCCAATCCATGGTTTGTCAATACAAGTCAAAACGTTCTTGTCAATATGCTTTTTTGTAAAAAAGAGCTCATTGGCATACCTAATAGACAGGGTAATAAGCTGCTGCAGCTGCGTCCGCCTTACCGTACATCTTTGGAAGAAGTTTATACCTGCTCTAAATTGGATGGCTGGCTGATATCGACGCGCCGGCTGAAAGATAATTTTATTGGTTTTTGGGACTATAACAACCTGCGTAAAATGGATGAATCTCGATTGCTGGAACGGTTCAACATTTAGCCGTAGGCAAAGAACGGATTTTTTAACATGCTGGACAGTAATCTGATAGGTGTAGCAATCATACCATCGATATGCGTTTCGGTGTCCGGTATAAAGAAATTGCCATGTTACAGCTCATGGAAAAAATAAACGAATTGATGGAACAGCACCAACATTATATCCATACTTTATTGAAGCAAAATAGCCAGCTTATCGGCTTGGTCAATGACATACGGGACTGTATGGTCGCCGCGAATCCCGCGGATCTGACTTCCGATCCGCCGGACGGGCAGCAGCAGACCGGATTTAAGGGGTCTGATCCGGAGGCCTACCGCCCGGATGAATTGGTAACAATTAAGGAGGCTGCACATATGCTCCATATCTCGCGTTGGAAAGTGGACGATATGCGCAGCAGGGCTGAGCTGACTTCGCTGGAGAAAAATGGCCGGATACGGCTGATACGGCAGGAGATCGAAGCGGCCATTAAATGGTATAGTGTACCTAAGGGGAAAATATAAAATTTTGTGCGCGCTCCGGTTACCGCAATCAACTGTCTAGGGCAAAGAAATGTCAAAGAAATCAGGTTGGCGAGGTACCGGTAATTGCTGGCGGTATTTCAATCTGCCGAAACGCCGGAGGCTCCATGACACAGTATTTAATAAGTTGCGCCGTGGATGCCCGACAGTATAATGGCTCCATATATTTTGATCAGACAATAGGATCAAAAGTGCTTATTGTCATATGACAACAAGCACAGGGGAGGTTACATAAGGATACTTGGACCCAGCCTATCACCCTTGCAATAATAATTGCCAATATCTTCACAATGAATAGACGTGCTGCTTTCTGCAGCACGTCTTGTTTGGAATAACTATACTTCCACTGCATATACACAAAGGTTTTTGAGCGACGGTAGCCGCCTGTTGATATAAATCGGCCGGATACCGCTGGACGACAGCGGAAAGAACAGCTGTGACAGCAGTGGCCGGGCACAGCTCGATTATGTCGGACCGGAGCACAGCAGTGGCCCGTGATACCGTTTCGGTCCGGGATGGCTCTACACGGTCAAGCCGCTCTCTTTCATGGGGGGACTGTGCCATGCATGTACTACCTGTGCATGGTTTATGCGTATAAATGATCACGTTCTTTTGCTCCAGTCAGCTGTCTATCTCCATATGGCATAACATTGTCGGCTGCTACTTTCTCCCCGTACTGTGGCGCTATCGCAGGGGGCGGAGCATAAGCATCTCATTCCTGCTTTTGGACAGGGCAACTAAAAACAACATTGTGGCCTTTTCCCGCTGCGGTATCACGCCAGCAATTGAGGGAACGGACTAGGGCGATTATTGCCGTCAAATATCATATAATGCCTGTTTTTTGCGTGTAATTTGCGTGGAAAATGACTTTGTTGCCAGCCCTTGCCTGTTAGTTGGCTATTGCTCTTTTGTTGGCTAAAATTTGTGTCATCCTACAGGAAGGGCCCTCCTGAACAATAGGATACATGGATTTTAAATTTTATTAAAATGAGACAAGCAAAAGTTTATCAGAATTATGCGCGCTGGGACGATTACTCACTGGCGACGCTCGCAGGAAGGACATTATCCTTCATTACTGGAAACACACATTTCCCTACACCCGCGCCTGAGCTTACGGCATATGGTGCTGCGGTAAATGATTTTAGGGAAAAGCATGAAATCGCAAGCCGGCGGGGGAGTGCCCTGGAGATAGCGGCCAAAAACAATGCACGTGATCTTCTGCTCGAACTGATGAAGCAGATGGCCTTTTATGTCAATACCGTTGCCAATGGCGATCAACAGATCCTGGCGAGTTCGGGTTTTGAGCTGATGCCGGTACCAAAGGCGGTGGGGTATCCGGGAATCGTGGGCGGTCTGCAGGTTACGGATGGCCGGGTGAGCGGCGAGACACGCTTTTCCTTCAATGTGATGCGTAATGCCTGGGAATATGAATATCAGATAGCAACTTCGCTGGATGCGGCAGGATTACCGGAATGGGGCGAACTGATGCGCACCACTACCAGCAGGCTCAATTACCTGCCCATAGCTGATCCGGGCATAAAAGTTTATGTCCGCGTGCGGGCGCGTAACGGAAAGGGGATCGGAGATTGGTGTGAAGCTGTATCGCTGATGGTACGCTAGTGGTCAGATGGATCGGGAGCCATGGATTGGCCCCTGATCCCCACTACTGTTCATATCGTTTAAACTGGGTTTAGTAACACATGATAATGTTTCTGTAAATATGAAAGCAATAATAAAAGTCAGACGGATTAAAGCGGCCAGCAACAGCATGCTTTCCAAAGTCTATATTAATGGGGAATTTTTCTGTTATGGCCTGGAGGATGCCGTTCGCGACCAGAAGATCAAAGGGCGCACGGCGATACCGGCTGGTACCTATCCCATAAGGCTGAATACCTATGGTGGCATGAATTCACGTTATAAAAAGCATTTTCCCAAGCTACATCGGGGAATGCTGGAGATCACGGAGATCCCGGACTATTCGTATGTCTATATCCATATCGGCAACAATTTTGGGGATACTTCGGGCTGCCTTTTGGTTGGTTTTGAGAAACGCTATGTCAAAACAAGCGGTGAATATGAAATCTTTGAATCTAAAGCCGCCTATCGTGCCCTCTATAAAAAAGTATTGGCACTGCTGGAACAAGGAGAAGTCTGGCTGGAAATCGGGTTTTGAGGATCTGACTGACATAAAAAAATAGAAATGAGAAAGGTAATCAATAAAATCGGACGGGCTTTGCAGGTGATCCTGCTGGCCCCTGTCAAATTGCCGGGCAAGGCACTGAATATTATCAAATACCTCGCCATTGGTGTGGGGATTATCGAATCTGTCATGGATGAGAAAGGGGAGATCGAGAAGGAGAAGAGCGACAGGGAAGGGGGAGTGAAGGATGAAGATCAATGATATCCGTATAGGAGCGGTAGGCGGGACGTTATGTTCGCTATGGGCGAGTATATCTTTGGGTGATATCCTGCAGACCTTGGTGACCGCTGCTCTGGGAACGCTGGTCAGTTTTGCGACAAGCCAGTTGCTCGGAAGATGGGCCAGACGGAAAAAGTAAATGAAAGAGCACCTTCGGGTGCTTTTTCTTATTTTTTCCGTTTACCCGTGGCCGTTTCTCGTGATAGGCCTTCTTCATCTTTTCCACAGCCTTCTCAACCTTTCTTGTTTATGATATAGTAATACCAATCGAAGGTACCCCATTTTAAAAGGATGTTCCTTTTCGATGGGTGATCCTGAAACGATGGGAATGACTGGTGTTACATTGTTGTCCGCTATTGAGGTAATGCAATAATATTTTATTATATTTCTACTACTATAATGTTAGTAATAGGCATTATTGATTGATAAATACTATTATGATATCACTTATATCTATTTCTAAGGCACAGCAAAAATTAGCCGAAAACATTCGGGGACATAAACAATGAGCTATCCAGCTATAGAAGTCCTTATAAATTTATGTTCCAAGTTTAGTCAGTACTTTACATTACTATCTCTGATCTAATACAAAAATAATTGGTTATGGATAAATAGGCGTATTACCATGAATCAAAATTTTCAAGATCATTCAGTACCATAGGTGTTGAATTTCCTCCACTAAAAATAGTCAATTTTTCGATTCCCATTGCTTTCATCAAAGCAGGAAGTTCACCTTTACACATGTGCATGTAGATGTATCTACATAAATATTTACATCTTGATGGAAACGGGCAAATCTATTTTAGGCGTTCATAAGTGAATGCAATTCAGAGTTTCGGTATGTTTGAATGTAGGAGAATATAAAATTGAAATTTTCCAGCTACGGGAAGAGGAAGGCTTTGAAGGAAACGGTTATGACTGGAGCTCTTTAGCAAACGTATTTTTAGAGGAACAAATTCCCGAATTAATTATAAAAGCTTATATTGAGGTCATAGGTCAAGCAGCAGGTGAAATTATCGACTTTGCTTAGCAATGTTAATAATTATGCGTGGAGACATAGGAAACCTTATTTAAGGGAAAAATTAATGTTCACAGAATCATTATTTTAAGAAATTTATGTTTGAAGAATTTTTTAACCAGTATCCTGATTACAACATTCAGGAAAAACCTGCGGATGAAATCATCGATAAGTATCAAAGTCAATTACCTGAAGGACTTATTGCCTTTTGGAAAGAATATGGTTTTGGATCATTTATGGGTGGTTATTTAAAAGCAGTAAACCCAGATGAATTTTCTGCAATTTTAAGCGAATCTTATAGTCCAGTATATCAAAATCCAATTGTGATGTTTGCAACGGGTTTGTCAGATTTGATTATTTGGGAAAATAACCATACTGTTCTGCTGGATTATCGACACGGGACATCACAAGTGTTAGAATCGGGATTAAAGTATCTTTTTGAAGATTTGACGGATTCATCTTATGTTGATTCGGACCTGCTTGGAAAAAATTTTATACCGGCTAAAAAAAGATTAGGCGATCTAAATTTTGAGGAATCATTTGGTTATG
The DNA here is from genome assembly GCF_011064245.1 of Sphingobacterium sp. DR205. Classification (NCBI taxonomy): domain Bacteria; kingdom Pseudomonadati; phylum Bacteroidota; class Sphingobacteriia; order Sphingobacteriales; family Sphingobacteriaceae; genus Sphingobacterium; species Sphingobacterium sp. DR205. The sequence continues at coordinate 3,201,667 of NZ_CP049333.1, forward strand.
TTCCGCCCTTGGGATTAGGGGGAACTGAAAAACCTGAAAATTTAGATAAAGTAAATTTAAAAGTGCATATTTCTTTGATAGCACAGGCGGTGGGAAAGATTGGGTGAAATAGGGATTTGACATGGCGTTTGTAACCATTGACAGCGGAGATTGACAGTGACATCTATGTAGTCGCCATTGGAAATAGTGATCATTTTTTAGATATCGTGCATCTGGATGTGTGTTTATTAACATTTTGTCCTAAAATCAACAGTATGAATATCATTGTAATAGCGTAGTAAGGTGATGATAAGGTGGACGAAGCCCTGAATTATGATCTATTGCTTCATCGGACGATTTCTAATTTTATCTTAATTTAAAGATTAGATTTTATAAATTACAATATGAGTAATTTCTTTTTTGTAAATGAGTATAGGGTCCAAAATGAAACCCGAAGTAATGATTTGGATAGTATATTCTACCCATTATCAGAAGATGATGTTAAAATAGCGGAGGCTGAATTTGGATATGAATTACCGACCGAATTAAAAGATTTTTATATGCAGATCGGTTATGGCTTTTTCCACAAATCTAAAGGGGATATTAATAGATTGTTAGATACAACTTCCTTATTTCAGGTAAATTTAAAACGGAATGAATTCGAAGCAGATCCAGATTTAGAGGTTTATGACGATTTGTATCATGGTGAAAAACTTCTTTTTTTCGAAGTAAACGAAGGTGTTTATTTAGCTATTGACAAGGATGATGAGAATGGGAAGAATAAGATTTATTACACAGATTCGGTAATATCGGATTCATTGGAGGACTTTATTAGGTCATTCCTACATAATCAAAAACTAATTGATCAGTTAGATTAATTGTTTTTTTTTGAGCATCTTTAGGGAAAAGATTATTGTTAATCTATATGTTTTCTAATATGTTTTACGATATCCATGGGTCTGAATATGTGCATTTACTTTTTCAAATTCTTTTAAACTGCAATTGAACTCTAAATTCTTTTTGTTCTTAAATATAAAAATCAATTTTCCATCGCTATATTCCAATTCGAGTTGGTTTATAGCCGTCATCCCTTTGAAAAAAGATCGACCACTAATATTGAAATTGATCTTTTCCGAAATAAAATCAATAGAACCTCTGGAGAGGCCGCCCGAGCTAATGTTAAGCCGCAGGTAGTTCTCGCTAATCATATCATGCGATGTAATGGTCATATTTGCTGTTAGGTTTGTCAAAACTTCCTTTTTTACTACTCGTTTGGTTTCACCTGACGAAGAGAGCTTACGATGCAGAAAGGCATTTCCAGGCTTAGCCTGTCTACTGTGATAACGACTCTCATCTTCCGTCTTTGATCGTTCAATTGTGGGTTATTTTTTATGAAATAAAGTAAAATAAATGAGCTGCCAAAAAAATAATACAAATGTGATGTACATCTGTTCTGGTAAGTTGCCTGAAAAACAGAATTATAAAAGATAAGAAACTACTGCCAATAGGATTCTGCAATTAGGTGGGCTGAAGTCCAAAATACGTTTTTTACGAATCATAAACGAAACCCGGTGAATTGTAAATGATTTGCCATTGAACCATAAAATATCTTAATTTTAAGACGTAACAAGCAACAGTAAATAATTAAAAACAACTAAGTTGCCCAATCTTTGAGTAACTGCAACTTTGAAAAACCGCTAAAACATATGAATTGGAATAATTATTTATTAGAAAAGAAAAGCCCAGTTGCCGACTATGCACATCTTGGCGTTTTCAAAGGAGCTGTAAGTGGAATTTTTGACTTATCTACAATTCCTCCTGACACAAAGATTTTGGAAATGTCAACGCCTTTGAAAAAGTTCAAATTGACGTATACAAACCTTTCTTCGTTAAACGGAAATAAAAATATTGAAGCAATAATATTAGGAGAAATTGACGATGAGCGAGTGGGTGTATTTTCAACATTGCCAAATTTAAAATATCTTCATATAAGCATAAACAAACAAAATGAAATTCCAGACTTAACACCTTTGAAAAATCTCGAGGTGTTAATTCTTTCCAGTATCAAGAAAGTAGATAATATCAATTTTCTTAGAGGTTTAACGAACCTTAAAACGTTGTATATCCACGAGATAAATAATATGTCTGATTTAGAACCATTATCTTCTCTCGTGAATTTAGAAGAACTTTATTTAGACCACGGAAAAATGAGCGGAACGGGACAAGCTGTCAAAAGTATGGAGCCAATATCAAAACTGACCAACCTGAAATATCTTGCTTTTATACTTAATGTAGAAAAGAAGAATTACGACATCACAGCTTTATGTTCACTTAAAAAATTGCAAAAACTGTATATTCTACCAAGATATTTGGAAAATGGAAATAAAGAAAAACTTTTAAATGAACTACCCTTATTAACAGCATTATAAAAAAGTGAGAAATCTACTGCTGATAACGAAGGTTTTGCAATAGGGGGTGAAACTTCAACGTTCGACAGTAGTTTTTCTATTGAACTTTAGTAATAATATCAGCTTGTGTGCCTCGATTTTGAGCCGGAGCAGAAACCCTGCAACGTTGTAAGCAATTTTACTGAACCCCAAAACCAAGAGAAACAAAATGGCAAAAAAGAAAAAAACACTTCCGAAAAATTTTGACGATTTAATTAACGAAAATAATATAGACAATCTCAAAAAGGTATTTGATACCTGTGAATTAGATGCACGAGGCGGTTATGGAAAAGCAACTGCCCTTAGTTTCTTCAATGTTCCTGACGAGCTAGTTCGTTGGCTGGTAGAAAACGGAGCAGACATTGAGGCTGTAGATTATTATGAACGTACGGCACTACATCAACACGCAATGACCCGAAGTGGCAAGATTACGATACTTTTAGAACTTGGGGCAAATATCAATGCAGTTGATAAATATGGAGATACACCTTTGCATTTTGCAGCAGGAAGTAGTTTTAATGTTACTTCGGTAAAAAAATTGATTGAATACGGAGCTGATACAAATGCTTTGAATGCAAATAGGGAGACACCTCTTGAAAGAGCGCTGAACCGTGCAAGTAATATCGACATCGTAAATTTGGTAGAAATATCGAATATCCTATTGAAAAACGCAGCGATAACTCAAAAAATGCAAGATAACATTACCCGTATCGGAGAAAATTTTGAATTTCATCGTGAAAATTTTAACAAAGATTATCTGCAAGAAACTGACGAAGCGCTAAGCAAACTTTACGAAATATATAATGTTCCGCCAGTAAAAAAACGCATTATGCACGATGGTGTATCGCCAATTGTTATAAGTGGAACTACTTGGCAAAAACAATTTGAAGAATTGTGGGAACTTTTAATTCCATCCAAAGGATCTGCCAAAACAGTGCAAGGAGAAGTTGTGCGAATTGCAGGAAAAGTAAGAGATGAAATATACAGAAATGGTGGTGGGAACTGGAATCTTTATTTTAAAAAGATGCTGGACGCATTTCTCGTGCATTTAGCCTCAAATAACGCTTTGTCAGTTGAAGAACTTGAAAAACTAACTTCACTTGTACAAGACATTCGCAAAACTGGAGATGCAGAAACGGACGAACTTAATTATTTATGCCAACTTGCAACAAAGTGGGTACTCCTTAACCCGATACCGATTTTACTTGAAGAACCGAATTATAAAAGATAAAAAAAATACCGCCAACAGGGAATACCTTCGGTGAGGGCTTGGGTGTGTCAGGCGAGATGATTTGCAAAATTTGGGACGGTAATTTTTCAATTGAACTTTTATGCAAAAAAAGAATGGAAGCAACTAAATATCTTTCTATAATTAATTATTCGGAATGGGAAAAATTATGCAAATCCTATTCAGAAACACACGCCCGCAACGCAATTGACAAAGACGGAATTTTTTATTTTCGATTAAATGATAACAGCGATAAACTTTTACAAAGTTTAGACAAAATATTGTTCGCAAAACGCCCCGATATAAAGCTCATTATCTTACCTTTTCAAGACCCTGAGAAATCCAATAAATATCATGCATATACCAAACAAGATTTTGAAACATTATCGCAACTGAAAAATGTGGGGAAACTAGGTGTCTCCATTGCAGCTCAACAAAGTTTCACCGAATTTTCTATGGTTGAGTTGGTAACAGAGTTGTACGTTTATGTGGATGTAAAATCTGATCTGCGTTTATTGGAAAAGTTTCCTAATATAAATTACCTCCATTTGCAAGGCAAATTCACCGAAATAGTTTCATTATATGGGCTAAAAAATTTAAAAGGACTGAGCATATCCGATTTTCAACAAATTGATTTTTCGGTCTTACATGGCATTTCATTAAAAACATTAGTTGTTAGTGATTGTCAGGCGGGCGAAAATTTTCCGGTGTTATTATCTAACAGTGTGGAGTATTTGCAACTTTCTGGAATAAAAAAAGTTCAAAACATTGATTTTATTTCAAATGCGACAGGATTAAAAAAACTATATTTAGATGAATTCGCATTAACGGCGTTACCTGATTTTAGTAAAAATAAAAAATTAAGGGTATTACAAATCAACGCAATGCACAAACTGAACGAAATCGAAACACTTATTACCTCAAATATCGAATATTTATTTGTCTTGCTAAGCGCAGATAAAGTGCCTGCAAAAATTTTTTCCGAAGTTCTAACGAAAATCAAAACACTAAAAAAAGCCCAAATGCGATTAATGGACAGGCATGATAAACGTTATACGATAATAAAAAAGCAATTAGAAAATGCTGGAAAAAGCGACTTACTTTCGGATGATATCAATTTATTTGAAATATCTTAAATCATTCAAAAATAAATTTCAGAAATGTCCTTCAACCAAAAATAAGGTAGACTTAAGCGAATGTTCTCAAGGATTTATGGTTCGATTGCAGTTTAAAAGGGTTTGAAAAAGTGAGTACACATATTAAATGCGATGGAAATGAAGATAGTAGGGGAATTATTTTAATAATTAACATATACAAGATCAATGACAAACACAAGAGAAATTACAATTTCCAGGCTTTGGCATTTTAACAAACCGCTATCTATTGAACCGGATATCGAGCTGTTGTTCAAAAGGCCTCGAATTGATTACCGGGTTAGTGAATATGTTTTTCAATTTATAGATACCGAGATACTGCAGCCGAACCGGGTTTTACAAAAAGGAAAGCATCATTTTTGCTTGGCTTTTGGTATTTATAACCCTGAAATACACAAATTCCACCAGGAAAACCCTTATCATTCGGATAATTCAAAATTTAGGATAGCAAAATATAATAGGAAGGAATATAAGGATACTCAGATAGCATGTAATTCAACCCTATTCAACGAAAATATTTCGCCTGTAGATTATGCCAGAATTGTGTACGATATGTTTGCATGTTACCTTGTCCAGGAATTCAAAAAAATTACCAAAGAACTAATGGATAGCAAGAAAAACGATTTGGATATAAACTGTATCACAGATTTTGATTTTCCCGCAAAATTTGAAAATCATAAATATATCTCGGATAATACTTCTATTGAATTTACGCAAAACGACGGGCAAACTATAAAAAAAAATGAACCCATGGTAATTGCTGATATCTACAAAAACAGATATGCCCAATAAATAGAAAAACAGAAACAAAAAAATAAATAAAGAAGAACCAATTGAAATGAATATCTATAAAATCCAAACTGACTATTCGTATAAGAATATTTCTGCAAAGGATGAAGTGACCATCAATCAATTTAAGGATTTCAAAGGTCAGACCCTGGCCGGAATGTGGAAGGTTCCAGAGTTTCAACTGCTAGAAGATGTTACGGACGTAAAAAGTGAAAAAAACAGTGAGCAAACAAAGAAAAGAGATTTTGATGCTCGAAGCTACGGGAACATGCTTTTTATAAAGAATGAATTTGATAGTCTCTTTAACCAAATGAATATAGAGTTATTGCCGATTATAATAGAATCGGGAGAACCCGGCTTTTCCTTTTTTAATGTACTGGATATCGTAGAAGCAATAGATTTTTCAAATCTGGATTATCAACAATCAATGGAAATGTTGAAAAGCAACAATATCAAATTTATCAAAGCACATATAGGAGAATTACAGATTTTCAGAGATAAGAAGCTCATCACTTTCTATTATTGTACTGAGGGCTTCAAGACCCTGATTGAAGTAAATGGTATAAAAGGGTTGGAATTTGAACAAGTGGGTGCGGCAACGTAAATAAAAAGATATAACCAATGAATTATTTTTTAGAGGTAAAGAGCAAGCCAAATTTACCGTTTAAGTACAGTTTAACGAACCAGATCAACGGCTCTTATTTAGCTGTCGGTAAATTTATCGCAGATGCAGAAGGGACAAGTCTCATTTATGAAGATGCTGAAAACAGTGAAGTCGCATATGAAAGCCTGATCACACTAGATGTGCTGACTACCGTGGGCGGCGGCATTTTGATCAGCGAACGTTTTAAAAAACTTATTGAAGCGCATTGTAAAACCGATGTGCAACTTTTTGAAACAGCATTTATCTATAAGGAGCAGAAAAACACCAGTTATTTTGCACTCAACGTATTCAATAAAGTAGATTGTTACGACCTTGATCAATCTGTTTACAGCAAACATCCTGTTGATGGCTCTTATAAATTCTCCAAAACAGTTCTAAAAACAGGTCCGTTGGAGGAATATAGCTACCAATATCATATCGTCCGTTCGGCAGAAAATAATAAAATTGTTGTGTCCGGGCAGCTCAAAAAAATATTGGAGGATAATAAAATAAACAGCATCGGTTTTAAGAAAGGATAAGAAAAAGTTTACATCCAAAACATCATTGACTATGAATTTTTATTTAATAAGGAATAGATGTTCCACAGCATGCCCTGACCAAAGTAAAAAAACAAAAAACACGCTAATGAAAATCATGAAAATAGACTGGGGGAGTGTAGAAATTGAATTTAATGGAATAGATATCTATCGTATATGCCGTGTTTACCCTTGGTATCATGAAGCAGAATGGTAAGCAGATGTAAAATAAAGGAAAAGATTATGAACAAGAAAATGAACAGACTTGAACAATATTTTGACAGTAGCGCAAGCAGGGGCTGGGATACTCTTGTGAAATTGGCAACGGAGACCTCCTGGACGTATTCTGAAAGTCAAAAACTTTTGGAACAAAAATTGAATAACCATACCGATATTGCAAAAGTGTTATATGCACTTTTGGGAGAAGAAAGTTTGGATTGGGTATATCGCAGAGTTCCTGCTCTTGATGGCCTGAGCCCCATAGAGTGCCTGGAAACGCCAGAAACTATAAAAAGGTTGAAGGAGGCGCTGTGCAGAATGGATATTTAAAAAATGACCAAACATGAAAATACTTATAAAGATCATCCTTCTATTGCTTGCCGTTCAACTTTCCTTTGCGCAAAGCATTCCTGAATCCGTAAAGTTAGCCTTTGCAGGTGTCTGGCAGTATAAAACGAAGTATCAGACCAATACCGTCAAGATACATTTTGAACCGGGAACGGATTATGCACTTTTTACCGATATAGGTTCAGGTATGGCTCCCGCAAAAACACTTAAGGCTAATATAAAGGGAAAACTCCTGCTCATTCCGGCGGTACAAAATGAAAATGATGAGATTGAATTACAAATAATAAATGAAAAACTTTATTTGCATGCTACACCGGTTCTTTGGGACGCAAATGGAAAACGACTTCAATCGCAGGATGCTCAAAAGGTTCAAAGAATTTTTAAACGTGTTAAAAGGCTATAATAAGTAGAATGTTATAAGGCGGGACTATTTACTACCCTGATTATATTTTCATGTTATGCATTTATACTACTTAAAAAAGAAACAAACGCCCGTTCGCTGTATTTATTTTAATGAACTTCCTGCCAATATAAATTTGGACCTTTCACCAATTAATTTTATAGCTAATTAGCTCAACTTTGCTCTATAACTTTTAAATATAAAAATATGAGCAAAAGAATTTTAATTACAGGAGCTGCAAGTGGATTTGGAAAAATTGCTGCATTTGATTTAGCAAAAAAAGGACACAAAGTAATAGCAACAGCACAGGTTTACCCGCAAATGAGCGACCTGATAAGAGAAGCCAAGGAGCAAGGAATAGAATTGACCGTGGATAAATTAGATGTAACCAATGCAGCAGACATCGCTTACGTCAGCCAAAAATACGACATCGATATTTTAATCAGCAACGCCGGAATTATGGAAGGCGGACCAATTGCAGAGCAACCCATAGATTTGATCCGTTCGATGTTTGACGTCAATGTTTTCGGTGGATTGCAATTGGCGCAAGGTTTCATCAAGAAATTCATTGACGAAAAAAGGCCTGGCAAAATTGTTTTCACAACGTCAATGGGCGAATTATGGACGGTTCCTTACGTTGCCGCATATTGTGCTTCGAAACACGCAATGGGTTCCATCGCCGAAGGTTTGAAAACAGAATTAGCACCATTCAACATCAAAATTGCAACTTGTAATCCCGGTATTTTTGGAACTGGTTTCAACGACCGTGGCGTGGACACTATTTCACGTTGGTACAATCCATCAACCAATTTCACACCTCCATCAGCTTTTGACGGGACAGCCGAAGCTTTGGCAAACCAGTTAGATCCTCAATCAATGGCCGAATGCATCGTAGATGTGGCTTTGGATGAGAATTCTAACTTCAGAAATGTACATCCAAAAGAAACCGAAGATTTTGTAAAACAACTGCAGGCAGACGCCTGGACAGCAAAAAGCTAAATGAAATTCCGGAAAGCACGGACGAAAGATCTGTGCTTTGCTCCACAAAAGAGCTCCGCTCAAGTCGGGTTGTGAATATCGGGTTGCCGTCAACTCTATTTGACGATAAAAAGAACAGTAATCATTAGACAGAAATAAAATGAACATCACTTATAAGGAAGCAACAAAAGCATTGAACGTTGCGATAGAAAAAGCAAAAACATTAAACATTCCAGTAAGTATTGCCGTGGTTGATGCAGGCGGACATTTGATTTCTTTTGCAAGATTAGATAGTGTTTACGGTGTAATTGATTTTGCGGTGAAAAAAGCAAGAACAGCCGTAATGTTTGGCGTCGACAGCGAAATAATGGGAACAATCGTTTCCGGTGCAGACATTCACGGATACGGAATGCTGAATTCAAATGACGGATTATTGACCATTGCAGGTGGTGTTGTCATCAAAAATAGGGAAGGCAATATTATCGGAGCTATCGCATCCTCGGGTGGTTCGCCGCAACAAGACAAAGAAATTGCAAATGCAGGGGCAGTTGTTATCAATTAAAATTTAAGATATTTGTAGTATGGAAGCAAAGCGTGAAATCATTTTTGATAAGTTGGTTTATTCCTGTGTTTTTGAAAAACACAGAGGAAATGAAGAATTTATTCCCGAGCATTTTTTAGGGTTTCAACTATCGGGAGAAACGCATGCTTTCCACGCTGATGGAAATACGATAATTCCAGAAAATACAATTGCATTGGTTCGGAAAAACCAATTAATAAGGACAATTAAGTATCCTGCAAAATCGGGGAAATATCAGTTTTTATCGATTACCTTGGACAAGGAAACGCTACAACAATATGCTCTGGAAAATAAGGTTGTGGTAGATAAAAAATATTCAGGTAAACAGAAATTGTTTTTTGAACCGGATGATTTTCTACAAAATTATTTCATTTCATTAGCACCTTATATCAATAAGACAAAAGAAGCAACACCAAGATTAGCAGATTTAAAAATCAGGGAAGCGATAGAATTGTTACTACAGAGCAACCCTGATTTTAAACAAATATTATTCGATTTTTCTGAGCCATACAAAATGGATTTGGAAGAATTCATGAACCAAAATTATATGTTCAATGTTTCGGTGGAATCCTTTGCTAAGCTCACCGGTAGAAGTCTTTCGGGCTTTAAGCGAGACTTCTCCAAAACATTTAACACAACACCAAAACAATGGTTGCTGGCAAAACGTCTGGATGAAGCTCATTATTTAATCAAACATAAAAAGCAAAAACCGGCCGATTTTTATCTGGATTTAGGCTTTGAAAACCTGTCTCATTTTTATACTTCGTTCAAAGAAAAATTTGATTTAACTACCTCGCAAATTTAAAAAGAATGGATTTTATACAATATATGGAAACCTCGAATGCTTATCAACATCAAAGCTTGCGGCTTTCTTTTGACTTGTTTTCCACCTACAGAAGGTTCCCCAAAGTTCCGGTATATATAAGCACTAAGGTAATGGAATCGAATACTGCATGCGATAAAATAACTATCCAAAGGTTATTGTCAAAATTCTTAAATAGAAATCCCCAGAAAAATCCTCCTAATGTCGCTGCTACTATCCCATAAATATCCTGTTGCCAATGGTAAAGGCCAAATAATAGGCTGGTTGCAGTAATACTGAGGGCTATACTTGAATTTTTGAAAAACGTTTTTTCGAATATGGATTGGATAAAGCCACGAAATACAATCTCTTCGTAAAACCCGCCTACAAGCCATGCCATGCTAATGTACATTATTAATCTTTGCATACTGCCCCTTATAAAGTTATATTCTGTATAGTCTGGAACAACGAAGAGATTTTTTATCAATGGAATGTAAACAAACTGCATAAAACCCACCCATACCACAGCTGAAATTATACCGATCAGAATTGCTTTTCTTGTAAAAGATCTCTTGGCAAGACCTATATCGCGAAAAGTCCTGCCTTTTTTCCGAAGAAGAAACCAGATCATCAGCAGACAAACAATAGAATAAGAATAAAGCGGCAGGGGGACCAGGTGGGGGAATAGTACAAGAAATACTATACCACCCGCATCGGTAAGCTTGTTAAGAGCGTTATTTTTCATTTTATCCATAGAAATCATTGTAGATCAATTTCTTGTATGCAATAAAAATAAGAATTTCTTTACTGGATATATATTTATTAGTTCATCTTCAGTTGAAAAGCTACTGTTTTTTAATGTTTCGATGTGCTGGGCAAACCATGGGTAGGTCTAAAATTTTTGCCAACTATCAGCTTTTAGTCTTTTTCTAACGTTGAATCAAATCGCCGGATTCCGTCTAGTGAATTTGACAGTATGTTATTCAAACTCTTTTTTTTACTGATATAGAAAGTATTTTGGATTTATGTTGCTGATAATGAGGTAATTTTCCTTATACTCCTGATTTAGCATCTTATTAACTTATTATATGATTTCATTTTTTAGATATTTGCATATGGCTCTATTTATAACTTTAGAGAATGTCTATAAATTGTACAATCTTGATTCTTCAAAAAAGACGGAAGGAATAGTTATTCTCAATCAACAAAATGATCCAAAAAAGAAATATACAACTAATAGCCGTCTATTTGATGGTTTATTGCTTGGATTCTTGATACAAGGATCCATGAAAGCACAGATTCATTTTTTAGAATATGAAATAAACGCAGGTGATATTGCTATTTTACAGCCGCAATTGATGATCGACACAAAATCATTGAGTGAAGATGCCAAAATTGTAACGATTGGTCTTTCCTTAGATTTTATTACAGCATTTCCAATTTTACGTGAGTTTATAATGAACAACCAAATCAGATGGCAGCCAATTATCAGACTTCAGCCTGAAGAAATAAAGTTGCAAAATGAATTATTGACGCTTATACAGAACTTCTACAATAAAAAACCTAGCCATAATAAAACGGAAATGCTTCGACATCTTGTTATGGTTCTAATTAGTATGATTTCTGAAGTATATTCTTCTTTACCGAATAGCAAAAGCTTGGTGAAAAACCGGACACATGAGATTATAGATGATTTTTATCTACTAATTTCAAAGCATGCTAACCAACAAAGAAGCGTTGTGTTTTATGCTAAAAAGCTACATTTAACACCACAATATCTTTCCACTTTCCTGAAACAGAAAACTGGAAAATCTGTATTACAGTGGATTGATCATATCACAATTCTAAATGCTAAAACTCTATTGAAATCTTCTAATTTATCAATTAAAGAAATTAGCAATGAGCTTCATTTCGAAGAAACAAGTGTCTTTTGCAGATATTTTAAAAGAATAGTGGGAGTGTCACCAAAAACCTATAGAAACGAATAATAATTTGTATTCTTTATTTCTAAACTATTTACGGATAGCTGAACATTATTAGCTTTCAGATTGTACGTAAACACCATTAAATTGTCAATACTTGCATTTTATCTCTGTTTAATTTTACAACATGAAAAAAACAGGTAAAAAAGCAGCTATTGGATTTATATTTATCACGTTGTTGATAGATATTACAGGTTGGGGAATTATACTTCCCGTGGTTCCTAAACTCATTGGAGAACTTATTAATAGTGACCTTAGCGAAGCGGCAAAATATGGAGGTTGGCTTGGCTTCACTTATGCTATTACGCAATTTATATTTGCACCTATAGTTGGTAATCTTAGTGATAAGTATGGAAGACGCCCAGTTATTTTAATTTCTCTTTTTGGATTTGCTATTGATTATGTACTATTAGCACTAGCGCCTTCTATTGGGTGGTTGTTTTTTGGAAGAATTATTGCCGGTCTTACTGGGGCTAGTATTTCAACAGCTAGTGCATATATAGCTGACATATCTACCGATGAAGATAGAACTAGAAATTTTGGCTTAATCGGCGCAGCTTTTGGATTAGGGTTTATTATAGGTCCGGTAGTAGGTGGTTTACTTGGACATTATGGAGCAAGAGTTCCCTTTTATTTCGCTGCTATATTATGCATGGTGAATTTTCTTTACGGCCTGTTTATACTACCAGAAAGTTTAGAAAAAGATAAACGTCGGTCATTTAACTGGAAACGTGCAAACCCTATTGGAGCAATTAATTTTTTGATAAAACAGTCAAAAATATCGAATCTCGTCATTGCTTTAATTTTGGTCTATGTTGCCCTCCACGCTGTACAAAGCAATTGGCATTTTTTTACTATGTATAAATTTAATTGGACGGAAAGAACTGTAGGTCTATCGCTTGGTATTCTTGGTTTATTGCTTGGCTTAGTACAGGGAATTCTAATTAGATGGACAACTCCAAAATTAGGAGAACATAAAAGTGTATATTTTGGGTTGCTATTTTATGCATTAGGTTTAATGCTCTTTGCGTTTACTAATCAAGGATGGATGATGTTTGTTTTTCTCGTTCCCTATTCCTTAGGTGGAATCTGCGGGCCCGCACTTCAATCAATAATCAGTAAAAATGTTCCTGCCAATGAACAGGGTGAACTGCAGGGAGCATTGTCAAGTTTGGTGAGCGCTACTTCTATTTTGGGGCCTCCAATTATGACAAACTTATTTTATTATTTCACTCATGATAAAGCACCATTTCAATTTTCAGGAGCACCATTTTTTCTAGCATCCATTTTAATGTTTATTAGTGTAATTATTATATATTTTGCTTTTCGACAAAAAAGTGAAAAAAAAAGCTAAAGATTAAAAAAATGCAATAATAATCTCCAGTTTTTTGTTGCAATTCCAAGATTTCTATATATTAAAAAGAAGCTGTCTCAATACTAAAATTTGGGACGGTTTTTTTATTGGATTGAATTTTTATCAGATGCTAGCAATTTTAGGAAACGGAAAAAAGTTACCTTTATGGAAGGCCGAGAAAGTATTAGTATTTTATGGATCAAGTATAAAACTTGGGGCGGCTAAATTTTCGGCGTTTTGCGATGGTGGCGTAGTTGAAACACAATCTTCGATTTACATAAAAGTTTACAATATATGGAAACCTCGAATGCTTATTCCAATTGGTTTATTATTCTTGATGAACTTAGGTTACGGCGGATATTTACTCTTTTCCAAGGCAAAAGAGTGCAAGTTGCAACGAAAATACTTTAATCAGTAACAAACAAGAAAAAGAACTTAGTCTGTAACAAGTATCACATCCTAACATTTTCAAGTTATTGTTGAATTTTGCAGTTTCACCCGCCTTACGTAAAATACTTGTCCGCCGTAAGGCTTTTTACCTTCCAAGCTTGCTCAATATATTGTTCATTTCTTTAAATTGCTCTTCGTTGTTTGAAGCATAAATTAAGTCGTAATAATTGTCATTTTTCTGAATTGCAATTACATCGTTTTCGAGATTTCCGAAAAAGTCGATACCAATCCATTTTGAGAATGAAAATTCTCTTTTCTTAAAATTCTCTTCTATAATTTTAAGCTCTTCGTTATTTATGTTTGTAAATTCTTCTGAGCTAAATTGAAGCGCAAAAACTGCTTGCAGATTTGCCATTGCTTTTAAAAAATCAGTTAAAGAATTGGTTTCCTTACTCCATTCCTGTTCTTCGTAGCTCATATAAACTGGCGGATTGTCGAGATGCAAGTCATTTTTGTCAATTCCCCAAACACAAGCCCATTGGTTTTCGACGTAAAAAATCAGATAATCATTATTTTTAGAAAACCTTAATTTTTCGGGTTCAATAAGTCTGTCTTGGGTTTGATTAAGTTCTCTTATTTTCCCCAATTGTAGGTAATAATCAAACAGCATTTTGGGAATGCTGGTACAAATATTTTTAAATACAGAAATTTCATCTTCCGAAAAACCGTTATTTTCAGTGATATCAAAAAGTTGTTTTATTTCTTTAAACGCTGTCATTATATTTTTGAGTGTTTTGTGCTTAATGTACTGATTGTATTTCTGGCTTGGCGTTAGGGTGGGACTCCGCAGGATACTCACGCTTAAACATCAGTCCATCTAACGCAAGGCTCTCTGTCAATAATGGCAGCTAACGGTTCGGCGCTTTGCAGTTCCGCCCCACTATTGCAAAACCCTTGTTACCTGCAGCTTTTTGTTATTAGTTAGATTTTCATTTTGTCATTTAAACCCAAATAATATTTTTCAAGCATTTTTGTATTAATAATCCGTTCGTCTGTTTTATCATCATTTTTGTCTGTGTAAACAAGCCATTTATTGTATAATTCGTAGAATATTTTTGTTCCACTTTCTGTCAGGTCGTTATTTAAAAAGTTCATATGCAATATTCTGTCTTGTTTATCAAGTGGGTTTATTTTCAGAAGTCCTTTGTCATAACAAAACCGTAAAAACGTGATGTGTAAATTATATATTTTTATAATGCTGTCTTGATAACTTCTATTAACTTTAAAAAGATAAGAAATGTCAGTTACAAAGTCTTTTTGAAAGTATAAGTCATCATAAGTAGTAATAATGGCTTTCTCTAACAATTCAAAATTGTCATTATATTCAATTTGTATTAGTTTGTAATAGCCCCAATCGAAAGTTTTCTCTTCAATTGCATTTGGAAATATTTTTTTTAAATTTTCTGTTGAAATTAATAATAGTTTATTGTCAAAAAGAACTCCAATTCTTTTCCCATTTCTATATAAAACATAGTCACTAAACATTTTCTCAACCATTATGTTGCGAATACTTTTAGTTTTCTTATAAAATTCTTCTGCGTATTTTTTTGTTGTCATATTGGTTACTCAATGTTGTTGGTCAATAAAGTTACGGGTAACTTGCAGATTGGCGCAACTTTGTCGTTTTTATTTATTCACTGTCGTTTGCTACCGTTTTAAAATTAAGGTATTTTATGTTTCAATGGCAAACGCTGGGTTTCGATTACGTTTCGTAAAAAAAGCGTTTTTTGCACTTCAGCCCGCCTGATGCAACACCCTTGTTGGCGGTAGTGCTATTTTTCAATTCGTTTTTTCACAATTTCTAAAAGTTCGTCTTTTGTCATAAATGTATTTATAAAATCTTCCAGATTTCCTTCGTTAGTTACTTCTCTAAAAAATACTTCGTGGTCAGTTCCAAAGAGAGTTGGGTTTTCTGGGTTTGGGTCTGTTAAACAGATGTAATAATTGTCTGGAAAACCATAACTATAAAATAGTTCAATAAAGTCTGGTGTTTTGTCGTTAGTTACTTTTATTATTTCACTTAAATCAGTTTCTTCTTCGTCGGTGAAATCAATATTCCATTCTTCAAAGTCGTCTGTTCCTTCTTTAAAAGGTGTAAAAAGTCTCGGTTGCCAAAATATTTGTCCGTAGCCTTCTTTTGTCAAACAAAAATATTTTTCTATAATTTTGTCATAAAGTGCTTGTTTGTCTCTGTTAAATAGTTCTTCGTTCTCATTGATAAATGCCCCAATTCCATAAATTGGTTCTGCTTGTTCGGCTGTTTGCCAAGGCGTGTCTTCTGGTTTTTGATAAAGTACAGTGTCAAAAGTTATGGAAAGAATATCTTCCGCTAATGAGTTTCCTTTAACGTTGTCAATATTTCCTCCAAGTTGTCTTATTTTTTCTAAAATTTCTGTTTTCATTTTGTGTTATTGTTAGTCAGGTTGCGGTCGGTCAAGCATTACCGCTAACGTTTCGGGGCTTTGCGATGGTGGAGTAGTCGAAGCACAAAAACTGAATTTATTAATAAAGTTTAATTGAAAAACTGCCGTTGAACTTTGGTTTCGCCCTACTATTGCAAAACCCTTGTTAGCCGTTCGCTTTTTTGTCCACCGAAATTTGGTTTTATATAATTGGTTCGTCATAAGCATCTCCTAATTTTTCGAAGTCTTCTGGTAGCCAATACCAATGCTTTCCTTTATTTGCGTATAAATTTTTCAATAGTTCAGTGAAATTTTTCGCAACAATTGCAGAGTCGCCTTGTAATGAATGAGTTTCGTAGAAGCTGTCATAACATTGTCCATTTCGTTCGTTTGTCAAGTCGATGCTGATATATTGGCTCATTTCATCAACTTTTGCTATCAAATACCATTCCATTACAAACTTCGCCTTCAAGCTCTTCCCAAATAACATCATCTTTTGGGTATAAGTATTTATTTGTCGGAATAAACTCCTCTCTTCCTACAATCGTTATTCCGTATGGTTTGCTTTCAAACAATTTAATTCCGTCTGTCAATTCGTAAAATTCTTTTAAGTCGTCAGGAATATTTGTCGGTAAAGCAATTTCCTTGTTCGCTGGTCTGACCTCGCAGTTCTCGTCCTGCTTGATTAAGTTTATAAGTTCTGTTATATTCATAATTTCTAATTAGTTATTTTGGTCTAAGCGGTGTCGGTATAGTGACGCACAACTTGCAGATTGGCGCAACTTTGTCGTTTTTACTTATTTACTGCCGTTTGCTACCGTTTTAAAATTAAGGTATTTTATGCTTCAATGGCAAACGATTTACAATTCGCTGGGTTTCGATTACGTTTCGTAAAAAGCGTTTTTTGCACTTCAACCCGCCATTACGCCAAACCCTTGTCATGTGCCGTTAAATTGGTGGTTCCAATATTTTAGGTTTAATCTTGTAATTGTCACTGTGCCGCAGGAGGTGATTATAAGCGATCTGCGAAAGATCATCGAACTTGAAATCATAGATGTACATGGAGAAGCCTTTCTCAATGTGCTGCTTGATATAATTGTTGACAATGGCGTAGCTTTTACCACTTCCGGGAGTCCCCAAAAGCATGGATGCACGAAATACATTCACTACCGAAATCCAGCCATCAATCCATTTTTCATCATAGTAAAATTTTGTTGGAAGGTTGACCGAAAACTCATTTTCGATAAGCCTGGTTTCCTGCATAAAACTTTCGTTTTCATTATTGAAAGGATCATCCATTAATCTGTTCTTAAGCAGTCTGCTCATCCATAAACCGGCAACCATAAGCAGGATAAAGCCTACAGAAGTTGTGAGTATGTATAGTAAATTGGAAATTTTAAGAATAGGGAAATTTAGAAAGTAAAGTAATGAACCTGATACAAGGCAGGTATTAATGTTTTTCCATTTGATTTTCTCGTTCTTAACACCCTTTGTACCAAGACAACTTAACGCCAATAAGATCAATGCAAACAGCTTACTGTATAAAGAGTTACTAAAAAGACCGGATGTTCTCTGAAAATTCTTTAAAATCCTTTCCAAAACTTCAAGTGTCCATCCCAGTTCATAAAAAATAGAATAGCAGAACCAATAGAAATTCATCAAAACCAAAAGGATGCTCACGGCTCTCATAAAGGCCATTATTTTTGCGAGTCCTCTCAAATCATCTTCTTGCATAGCTGAGAATTTTCAGCATAGATATTGAGCGAAGCGCCATTTTTTTGTTTTAGGGTTATTACGTGAATAGTTTTACCTATTATATCTTAATCTGACGTACTGATATTTTGAAAAATTGATTGAATAGTTTCAAAAATATTTCTATTTTGTGTGGAGGTATTGAGTAAAAATAGTAGGGGCCCAGAACAGGTATGGATGACATAATAGGAAATCGGAAAGTCCTTTTGATAAACAAACTTTTCGAATTACTTTCAAATCGAAGGATTACCAGGTTGTTTTATTAAAAACAGATCTTAAAAAGAATCAAACGGAAATTAGCGTTCTGCTTGATGGTTCTGTGCAGAAAATGATCAAAAAAAATAATAAGTGGTGCTTTGATCACGGTAAGGATGAGGAACTTGCAAATGACATTTGGAGAGCAATTTCACTTCGTTATCGAATTTTTACTTAAGAAATACGATGCTTTCAAAGTTTTTAAATTTTCGTAAAGTTGGGATAGGTTTGGAGCCAAATGCTGAATAAGATAATATGACTGGCTCACCTTCTCTTTTTTAAAGGTTATGGAAATTATGATAATTTGCTACATTTACAGAATAACGCACCCATCTAAAAGTGCATTTACAAGTAAAGCTAGGTTGAGGGTAAGGCAGAAGTAAATTATAATATAGTTAAGGATGGTAAAGAAATGAACTTTTATCTGGCTTCTAATATCATTGTTGAGTTAAAAGCTGGAGTGAATTATTTGTTTCGTGTAGAAATAAAAGAAAATAACAATTTATCAAATGAAAATAGTAATTTTAAGTCTAATTGTATTAAACTTCACCTTAATTAGTTGTCAAAACAAAAATGATAATAACAGTAAAGTTTTAAACAAAGCAAACAGCCAACATCCAAATCATGAAAATAAAAATTCTTTGATTACTAAAAAAGATTTAGATTTAATCGATCTTCAATTTGGAAAAAACATCGAAGATTTTTTAATTGGAACGGGCTTATTACCAATAGTGAATGAGTGGTCTACAAACATGGATTATGAAGAATATTTTTTTCCGAAAAACAAGAAAATAAATGTTCTAATAGCTGGAAATATAATAGACTTTAATAAATCTGATGCCAAAATTTTTTATTTCAAAGAGAGTAAAAAAGTTTGGTTGTGTGATATTGAGCTATTTAATCAAGCTAATAATACTAAAGTTATTGCTGATATAACAAAAAAACTGAATTCAAAACCTAGTTTTTATAATAAAACCATAAATACTCCAGAACACCCTATAACAATTAATGAAAATGGAGAGCCAGAAACAGATCATATTGAAAAAACAGTTCAAGTCTTGAAAAACAAATCAAATACAGTAACTTATTTTATTATTGACGAAAATAACGTTACTAAGAATGAAAAAAAATTAAGAATTCTTATGTTGCATAGAAACTCCTCTAAGTACAAAGAATATTTAGACGGTTTGTCGTCTTGGGGATATAAAGAATAATACTATGATGTGGAACTCAGAGACATCGTTTCACTTTCTTTAACTGTAAGAGAAGTCTTTAATTTTGAACTCCCGTTCAATCTTTCAAGATATGAAATAAAAATGTCGGAAGAATAAATCTTCCGACAAGTTTTATTACCATCAACGGTAATCCTTAAATACACTACTCTTAAACTTTCTTTTTTTTCAGGTGTTTTCAAGAAGAACATTACACCAAAACTGTTTTCAAGCATAATCCAAATTTTATTAAGTTAAAGTTCGAAATATGTTGCTCTTTGGTCAAGTCGTTAATGTGATTTACAGTGCTTTAAATCACTTTTTGTGGCAGTTTTTTTTGACTTGTAAAACTGCCACAAATCTGCCACAAAAATTAGGAGTGTTTTTGAAAATTTTGCGATTCCAAAACCCACAAAAAAAGCCTGTAATTCTTAAAAATTACAGGCTTTAAAGCTTTTTTGACGATTTTGAAAGCTTTATGCTTTCTTCTTAGCAGAGAGGAGGGGATTCGAACTTATTTTGTTTTTGACCCTGTTAGCACTGTTTTCCGACTGTTGTTTAATCGTTTTGCCACGATTCTGCCACAATCTTTGTTTATGCACTCCAAACTGCGTTTTTTATGTCTTGGCGGAAAGGGAGGGATTCGCAACCCATATCAAAAATGAAACTGTAAATCAGACACTTGAAAACAGAAACAAGACAAACTCTGACAAAACTCTGCCACTTTCAAAAAATGATGGTATATTTGAGAAAATGGAATTCAAATATACTAATCCCGAGATTAAAAGAGGTAAGCAAATCACCGAAGTACCCAAAGGAAGTACTAAAAAAAAGGAACAAGCTAAACAAACATGGTACATTAGCTTTCAAGCGTTCAATCCATCGTCAAATTCAATGGAAAGAAAACGCATTACTGGTGATATCAACAGAATTAAAGATCCCAATGACAAAGAGGAGGCCGCTCAGTTGCTTTGCGAAACGTATCGGGAGCTGTTGGAGGGAGGATGGAATCCTTTTGATGAGGTTGGAAATGAAAAGCTTCGTAGGAGTGTGGTAAACATATCTATGATTGAAGCGGTAGATGCTTTCGTTGAATATCATAAAATTAAAGGAAGTCGAAAAAAAACGATTCAATCTTATTCCTCTAAGCTCGCTTTCATATCAAATTACTTCAATGAAAAGAAAGTATGTGATATACAGGACAATGACATAATTAAGTTTATGAACGAAGTTTCTAATTCAAACAAGTGGGCTCCAAAAACATTCAACAATGCCAAAGGTATCTATTATGGGCTGTATGAATTTTTAAAATTAGAAAAGTATGTAAGCGAAAATCATTTTGCGTCAATCAAAACTAAATTTGTCCCTAAGACAGAAAGTCATAGAGTATTCACAGATGAGGACTTCAAACTAATAATGGAAGCCGTAAATAAGGATAAGATGCTTGCATTATTTACTAGATCAATTTATTACACATGTATCCGTCCAGGGGAACTGATGCAATTGAAGCGTAAACATTATGATTTAGACAAAAATCAAATTCTCGTACCATCATATATAAGTAAGAATAAAAAAGATGGCTTCGTACATATAGCAGATGAATTTAAGAAATTATTAGAACAATTTCGTGATATAGATGGTGAATACCATCTTTTCTGTAATGATGATCAACTGTATGGCACTATTCCTTATCATCCAAATAGGCCATATAAAAGGTTAATGTCGATTTTAAAGAAACTCGATTTACACAAAAAAGGTTACACCTTATATAGTTTCAAGCACTTTAGTAATGTGAAGAAATCTTTATCAGGATGGACAGTTGCCGAAATAATGAAAGCAAATAGACATGCCTCAATTGAACAGACAGAAAAATATCTAAAAGATCTGTTAGAGTTTGTTGACATAACCAAAAAGCCAATACCAACCATTTAAAATATAGGGTGAGCCAATTTGTAATAATTTAGGCAAGATTGTATCTCACCCTTTCGCATAATTTATGAAAGATAATACACAACAGGACGGATATGCACCTGCTCAATTCAAAATGAACTTAGGGTACATTGAAAATATCCTTTACAAATACCACAAGATATCAGAAGCCCTTAATTCACAGAAACCTCCAGACAGTTACCCAACCTTTATGGAAGAAGTCGAACGGATAAGCGAGGATAACGATGCACAGATAAGTATCCTTAGGGACATCGTCACGAACCAATTTGTCAAATTTGACAGCGATAATAATCCTACACAGGTATTAGAAATTATTAATCTTGACAACCTAAACAGCACCGAGCGAATTGCAGTTCAAACTTTGGCCGGTATCGTCTATCAGTATTGTATCCATGACTACCAATACTACTTTGCACGCCACGTAGGAGAAAATATGTCGGACAAAGGAGCAAATGATCACGATGAAATTTTTCTTAAAAGGGCTTACGACCTATTAAAGGATCTGAAGAACCTCTTACTATTTAGAGAGGAAGGATTTGACAACAACAAAATCACGATCGACAAAACCGATCAGCGTGATATTGGGCAAGGAAAAATGAAAAGCTATTTAGTAAAGGAAAATCAAGTGGAGATACAAGATCCTTCTATAATGAGAAAGATATCGGATATACTTATAGATGAGCTGTTGGATGATATCTTACATATACCCAATGCCTACATAGACTCGTTGAAGTTTACAACGCTTACTGCCGAATCCATCAGTTATAGATTTGTAAATCAAGAGTTCGAAAAAATCCGTCCTTCAGTGGAAAAAGAAACAAAGGGGAAACAGCCGAGTAAGAAAGCTGTTTTTAAGGGTTTGATCAGCAAGCTCGTTAGACAATACGTCAAGGATGAAAAATTAACATTCAATGAAAAAGAACTGGACGAGCGGGAAAGCCAATTGCTCGCCTATATGTTATTGAGCTGGTTTGGATTTATTTCCCTCGATCTCGTTAATAGCCATAAGGACAGGGATAGCCGAATTAAATATATGGACTCGCTTCCCGAATGGACTGATACCCCAATTCTGCCCAATAGGATGAATCTTATTTCTAAAGAGGGGCTGCTTAAAAATTTTACTCACTCTTAATCAGTTCCCAGTGATTCAATAAAAAAATAGCAAAAAGTGCTGGTGCACAATTTGGCTTTCTTTGTCTCAACAAACAAGGGAAGTTATTTAACCACGAGCGTTAATGCCCTTGTTTGATAAAACAGACAGGGGCTTTTTGTTTGCTGCAGAAAACAGAGGTCGTTGTCATTAAATTTAAAACAATGGCAAATTTAAAAAAACCAACAAAAATGAAAGCAATTGATCAAGGGTCGACTACAGTAGATCGAAATAGAAATTTAAGAAGGGCAGTTAAAACTAATGGTAAAATGAACGCTAAAACATCAGCTAATCAGGCTACAGAACTTATAACCCATCTCAATATCTTTAAAAACAAAGATGAGCAACGCCAATTTCTGCGTGAGTACACTAAGTTGCCAATATCATGTCAAAACAAGCTGTTAGGTCTCTGTGAAATTATCAGTGACGGGAATAGATCTTTTAAAATCTCACAATACATGTCACAAAGCGATCAGGGATATGAATACTTTGATTTTATCATCTATCATAAAAGAGAAGGGATCAAGCCTACAAGACAGCAAATGCCTGCAATCGGATTGGTAAAAAAACTTATATCGGTTTACTATGATACAAACAGTAAGATAGACCTTAACATCAAAGATCTACTCAGTCACTGTAATACAATATTGGCAAATACGACTAGTCGTCGTAAAAAAGTATCTGCGAAATCCGAGGTAACTACAGAGACATCCAAGTAATTTTTAACCAAGGGAAGAGAGAAAGGCGCCATCTCCCTTCCCTAAATCAAATCAAACAAATGTTAAGAAAAAAATACATTGACCTACATAAAGGCCAGTGGCTAAAAGACCTGTTTGCTCAAATTCCGAGCGACAAATTGATCGACAAAGGTTTAACGGGTATTGGCGCAACGACCATGGAATTATTAAACGCATTTCGGAATGCAATTATTGTTGTGCCAAATGTCCCCGCCATATTAGGGAAAGTAAAAGCGCATAAGGGTGTGGTTGACATCATGGCCGTCAAAAATAGAGTACGAAAGGAAACGATCATAAATTATTTAACGAATGATGAGATCAAAGTTAAAAAGTTGATGACGACACCCGAATCGTTTCATGTGATCGTTGATGTTATGGAATTGTTAGACATTGACATGTATAAAGACTATTTTCTGCTTATAGACGAATGTGACAAGATGATAGTGGATTCTCACTATAGGAAAAGCATAAGTGATCCTATGTGGCATTTCTTCTCGTTTGAAAATAAGGCGATAATATCGGCGACGGCAATCGAGCCCAGTGATCCACGATTTGTGAAACATAATTTTGAGCACATTATTATCAATCCAAAGTTTGATTTTTCAGTTGACGTGGAACTTATCGCAACAAATAATCCTGTACAGGCATTTAAAAAAAAGTACAATGAAATTAAAGCGCTTAAAGATGATGCTCCAATATTTGTTTTCTTTGACTCTGTCCGAGGGATTTTAACAGCCATCGAAAAATTGAAGTTGAAGAGTGGGTATTCAATTTTCTGCTCATCCACCTCACGGGGTAAGATAAAAAAAGGAACTTCCCATTTGGAACATATCTTCACGGAAATGGACTTTAACAAGTTAAATAAAATTAACTTTCTTACATCCCGATTCTATACGGCTATTGATATTGAAGTCAAGAAGTCCCCACATATAATTATTTTGTCAGACGTTTTACGATTTCCACATACTATGGTTAATCCCAGTACTGACGTGGTTCAGATCAAAGGAAGATTTCGGAATATCGATCTCAAAACGTTGACCTGTATTTCAAATCATACAAATAGAAATTTCTACAGAACGGAATGTGAGGTTAACGAATATCTCAAATTCAACAAGTATGCCTATAACGTTATAAAAGACAGAAAAGATATTTCAATATTTGAAACCGATCAAGATGTGATCACGGAGGTTCTACAGACGCTACCATATGATAAATTTATGAGGACTGAGGACATCGAAAACCACTATATGATTGACAATTTTCGTTACAAGAATAAACTCACTGCAATTTATGCTTATGTAAATAATTGGGTTGAAGCATTCAAGAAGGAAAACATGTTGCATCACTATTTCAATCCAAAGGTCGTTACATTCCATTCTGATGAGAAAAATGGATATTTATCACGCTTTAAAAAGAAGTTCAATGATATTGTTAAAGATGTCGTTAAAGCGATTGAGAAAGCAGAAAGTTCAACAATAACCATTTTTAAGGAGGAAATCGAAGCCGAGCTACAAAGGGAATATCCCGATATAATTCAAGCATATGAATTGCTGGGAAAAGATAAGCTAATTAAAATAGGCACGAGCAAATCGAAGATATCAAGAGAAATATTGCTTCATAGGCAGACTAAAGGTTTTTATTCAAATTTTGACTTGCACAAAGAAGCTGAATTGAGTTTAGAATTAAATACCTTTTATTCCGAGGGGCATTTAAAAAGTGTTGCAGAGTATCTTATATCAAAATATGATTTAAAATTTTCGACGGTTCAATACAAGAAGTTTTTGCAAAAGCTGTTCGTAATGAGCAGACGTACAGAAAGAAGGCTAAATGGGAAGTCGGTAAAAGGGCATCTACTACTTGAGAAGCTATTTTAACCCAAATAGTTTCAGACAGATTTTCGGTATATAATATATTGTATCGGAAACCTGTCTGAAATTTTGCCAAATTTTACCCATCTAAAATAATAGGTGAAGCCAATTACCCTTTTAACAACTTTTGAGACGTTCTTTTAAATGGTAAAAGTTTTGTAAAGTACAAATGCAAATTTAAAGAAAATATCAGCGCATGTTGATGTACTCCAAATATCCCGACATTTATAAAAACTACCATAACTGCCTAAAATTTCCCCGATCCTCGCGCATCTTTATCTATTTGATCATAGTGCTCCTACGGAGCACTTCTAGATAGTGCAATTTAGCCCACACACGGGGTAACCTACTGATTTAATGAAATATATCTTTAACCAATAGAAATGTCATCAAAACTAATCTCCGACAAGTTCAATTTAAACCCTTCGGTGACATTGCAATGACTTTTCTGTCCGAAAATTTTTGATTTTAATAAATTATATAATTTTTTAAAATATGAATTTCTGATAGTGCCTAGGTCTATATATTCAGGAAAGTACAGCCTATCCATCAACGATCCCCCTCCAACTATCCTGAGCAGATTCATTTTATTAACAAACTTTTTATGTCATGGAAAAACCATTTGAAATCTTTAAAGTATCAGAGATTAAAATCCAATATTTACCCGATTTTAAGCTCTCAGAACGACCAATTATTACAAAATCATCAGATGCCTATAAATTGCTATTATCGCAATGGGACACAGGAATAATGCAATTTTTGGAAGAGTTTAAAATCATACTCCTGAACAACGCTAATCATGTTTTGGGTATAGTTAATATTGCAATGGGAGGGAAAGGCGCAGTTATGGTGGATATGCGTGTTATCTTCTCTATTGCACTAACAGCTTCTGCAAGCAAAATTATCTTAGCACATAATCATCCATCAGGCAAACTTATTCCAAGCTCGGCTGACCGTCTGGTTACGAATAAGGCTTTGGAAGCAGGCAAAGTTCTGGACATTGAAGTTTGCGATCATATTATCCTCACTTCACATTCATACCTCAGTATGAAAGATAACGGAGACTTCTAACCATTTAAAATATATGATTATGAAAACTACAAGATCATTTGGATCGCTGGTAATATCTATAATTGGATGGGCATTAGCGATCACAGCATTTGCTGTTGCTATGCAGATCGTTATAAAAGTAATCAGTGCTGTATTGTCATTTATCTTTATTGTTATGTTGGCCGTATTTACAATTGGGTTCATTGTGCTGACGATAAACGCTCTATTGAAACGATCGTAATAGACAGGAGAATCCATAACATCTTCGCTTGAAACTACTGGCGGTTTCCGCTTGATGTGAAGGATTCTTTTCGTTTTTACTGGATTGATAACGGTTTATTGAATATATTTGCACAAAGACATATTGAAGAAATAAAGCGTTAGCTTAATGTTCTTGTGAAAGAGAAAACCTAGGAAATTTTCAATTGCACAACAAGAGCGGATAAGGTGACGTTCTACGCTATATATTAGCGTGGGACGTGCCTATCTGTTTTGTTTGTGCAGGGTTCTCCTAGGTACCTCTCTCAGCAATTCAGCTCTAGGTTACGTCCCACGCTTTTTTATTATTAACCAACCGAATAGGGACAGATCGGTTCCAAGACTCTATTAGATTTTATGAAAAAATTTATTTGGTTAGCCCCATTATTAATCATTGTACTTAGCCTTTCGATCGTTTCCTGTAAAAAGGAACAGGAGCAACAAATTATGGAAAAAAAACAGCTTAGAGTTAAGGTCGAAAACCTTGACATAAAAGTGCTCGGAGAATTTTCCTTTATGGACGAGAATCAAAATCATTTTAAAGAAAGCTCTTTTAGTTTAGGTCAAGGGGAATCTAAATATTTTGACATACCTAAAAATGCAGTAGCTATCACCTTTTACTTGAACAATATGAATCCGATGTTTACATCATCTAAAGAAAGAAAGGAATTTAAAGTGAAGTTCACTATCTCCGACTATAACGGCAAAACCTATCACGAAAATACAGAAGTTAGTCAACCCGTGTATGAATTAAGAAGTGGTCAACTATTTTATACCCCAAATTCTAAGATTGTGTGGGGGCCAGCTTTAGATAACTTTTATAAATAAAAAGCAGTAATGGAAAATATAGGCTTTTCGGAGATTGTTTCAAACATCGATCTCAAAGAATTACATTGGATCGGGATAATTGCCTTGTGCATTGGTTTTCTATGGACTTTTGGAGGTATTGTTGTGTTGATTTTCGAACAGAAAACTAATGGATTGCAGCACCTAATATTGGGATTAGTAATCCTTAGTATACTTTTTTACTTTAGGTATCAGCGATCTCGGAATCAATTAATTGCTAAAGCAAACAATGAGCGAAGATTAATACAAATGCAAGAAGAAAAAGAGCGTCTAGAGCAGATTGAAAAGCAACATGACAATTGTAATATTGAACTAGCTGAACTTAAAGCTATAGAGTTCTTGGATAGAAACCAATTTCACATAATAGAACGAATTTCTAGGCATTTATCAGATAATTTAGGGTGCAAAGTTGAATATGTTTTCCGTGTCAAGAAAAGAGTATATAATGGGTACTCTTATGTACCAGGCGATAAAATGTATCAAGCATCATTGACACTCGACAAATTCTCTGGAAACTACGAGTTCACCGACGGAGAGCTTTATGACCCTATAGGAAAAACAGTGCAACAGCTATTAAAATGACCTCGCTTCAAGAATAGAATCACATCCTACATCTATCTAAACATCCCACTCACTGAAAATTTGGAGGGTTTCGTGAGTGGGATTTAGTTACAATTGATCATGTATTTATTTATTAAATATTATGTATTGCTCCGTAGTACCCCTTGTTTAATCATATTTCCTATTTCAGAATACCTGTTGATTCGTTGCATATTTGGGTTGTCGTCTGGTAAATTTGGCCCATCAATTTCGAATTGAACATTACTTAAATAAAAGCTAAAGTATCCATTATTAATGATTTCAATGGTTATGAACTCGAAGTGTGGCTCAGTTTGGTCAAAGTATTCCTCAGACTTGAAATGTGGATTAACTATTTCATCAAACTTCGTTGGTGTTAATATCAGATTATGTAACTTGCCTTCTCCTGTAATGTGGTCTACCTGATATAAGTAATTGTCTGGTTCCACCAATAGATTTTTAGATTCTGTTCTCAGATACTTATAGGTGAGCTTTCCAACT
The DNA here is from genome assembly GCF_011064245.1 of Sphingobacterium sp. DR205. NCBI lineage: Bacteria > Pseudomonadati > Bacteroidota > Sphingobacteriia > Sphingobacteriales > Sphingobacteriaceae > Sphingobacterium > Sphingobacterium sp. DR205. Next base: position 3,230,115 of record NZ_CP049333.1, read on the forward strand.
ATTGGATCAAGAAACCGATCATGCATAAATACATATGCACTTATTTTCTTTAAATCAATAGTGATGTCTACTCCTTTAATTATTTCAGCCCATAAATTCTTATTTAACACTTCTTGCCTGAATAATTCTGGTGTGCTAAATAGATCTTTCATGTTAATGGAAAAGATCGGAGGATGATCAGGTTGTAATGTCGCTGTCTTACCTGTATTATTGTACCAGCCGACCCCTAGCTCTGCATCAAGTTTTATTTTATAAATGGTCTTTTTAATTCTGATATATACTAAAGTCTGCCAATTCTTATCAGAAGCTTCATGTATTGAAAGTAGTTCTATACCGACTTTTTTCCCATATTCCTTGGCTTTCTTTGTAAACCCTTTATTGCAAATTAATATTCCTTTATTAGCTAGCGTATCTTCAATAACAGATTTAAACTCATCTACTACTTTTATATCCGCTGGTCGTGAATAATCTTTAGCTTGAATAATTGTTAAATATGATATGCCCATATTCTGAAATCTGATAGATACATCAATCTGCCTCTTAGTATTTGAATTTTTACCAAGAATGTAATCATCCTGTTTGATTTCAGCATTTGGTGCAAGCTGTTTAAATAGCCTCTCAACTAACAGCTCATATTGCTTTCCTTTACTCATTAGAATTTAACCTTTGTATGTGAACAATAAATTTAATAGCTTATACATAATAAGAACTCTGTAAGCTACAGCTTAAATGTACCTATTCACGACTTCTATTAACAAAGGAACTTGGAGCTCAACACCCTTTTCTATAGCTTTAGTTGCTATTTTTCCAACCCACCCTAATATCTTCTTACTTAAGTTCTCTTTAGGCTCATTTTCTATAAGCTTCTTTAAATCGCCAATGTCAGTTTCTTCAACACCAATATTCTTTAATTCTTTCGAGAGTTTTTCAAACGTATTAGTGCTATTAAAATTCTGCTCAATATTCTCACCAATACCAATATTTGAGTTTGTATTATTACCATAAATATTTTGGTTTATGATAGTTTGAACCCGTTGCTCACTATCTTTTCCTTCTTTTGAGAACGAGTTTTCAAAATCAGGGAATGCATCATTTAATTCTAAAAGAGTATCCAGTAGTTTCTGTTTGGTTAACTCCAAAATATGCCGTAATTCACTAAATTGAATTCTTCTTTTTACAGCGGTAATTTCATTTTCCGCACCACTCATTTGGGATAATGTTGTCACTAAACCTTGTGGCAAAAGCTCGAATCCAAAATTCTGATCTTGCGATGCATTTAGATTTGATTCTAGAGTTCCTACACTCTGAGTTATTCTCATTTTATAGAATGACATTTCAGAGTTGAGGTCTTTATCTAAATTTGTTACATCAAAAGGAACAGTTGTTGTTCCACGAAAGGGATGATATACATCGGCAAAAACCTCGCATTTAATCACTCTATAAGAAGGTAAAGTTCCATCTGTATACCCATTTATTTCATGGTAGATCCAATCTTTAAAATCATTATTTTTTACTTTATAAGCTATAATTTTTGCTCTTGTTAAAGCTTGAGTTACTGTTATTTTATCGAATGTTAGATCTTCGATCAATTCTTTTATCATAATATATGTCTAAATTTAAGTAGTATTCAATTATTATTGTGAAATTATATAATGCTTCCAGTCTTTCTTTCATGAAGGCGTAAAGACAATTGCTAATATTATCGTAACAATAACGGAGAGAACAGATATATAAATTGCTACCAAACTCAAATTAACAGCTCGCTTACTTAGATCAATCGCTCGCTCATTTAATTTTTGAGATTGATAACTATAAAAACTTGTGAGAGCCAAGTTTTGCAGAGTTCTATCTTGTAAGACTTTAAAGCCTAAATCAGTTATTTGAAAAATTGGCACGATTGTCTTCTCCTTTTGATACGTTTCCATATAACCAAGCTTAATCATTTCTATTATAGTCAAATTAAGTTTTTCAATTGGTATATCCCATATAAAAGATTCAGGCACTTTAGAGCTTAATACTATCTTATATAATTCCTTTAAGTTGAGAGACTCTCTAAACATGAAAGCTTCCATTATTGAAGACATTAAAAAATGTTCAACATAAATATTTTTGGCAACTCTATCGTCAGTATTTTTATTGTCTCTAGCTCCAGATTCTGCAAAAATCTCCGCCCATCCCTCAATATTTTTTGTACGGGCTAGAAGTTCTTCAAATTCCTTTTGTCTAAACTGATTAATTTCCTCTTGAGTCATAATTAATATAAAGGTTGGAAATATGGCATTCCGTTTCGGAATCACTAGCATAAAGATATGCCAAACCAAGTTAAAAACGAAATCGGACTGCATCCAAATTCGTTTTTAATGCGTTGCAGTTCGTCATACTTGATGCCTTAGTAATCCCTCCACGTCATAAAAACTCCTTTGTCTTTTGAATAAGCATTTCATGCACATTCAAAATCCAACCGCTTTTAGAGTTTGGCTCGCCTGCTGATCGCTCAGGCTCCAATGTTGGCACTATTTTTTAAATGGCCTTTGGCTAAGTCCCACGCTGTCAAAAATACCGCCAACAGTTTCCGTATACTTCGTATATATCGCTGAATCATGCTAACGCATTTCTCTTCAGCGACCTTCGCTCAACTCGCAGACGGCGAGCGAATATAGATTGATCCCAGCGATATAAAAAATTAATAGTAATAGCTGTCGGTTTTTAACACCCGTATCATTGTATCATAATTATAATGAGAACGGACAACAAACATATCGATCAATCATCAGAACTCTCTGCATTGCGGAATGAGATTTCTGATTTGAAAAATATGATGTCCACTATGCAAGAGATTATTATTAACCAGAATAAACAGATCAATGACATTTATAAATGTTTATTTAATAATCCTATTAAGTCTAAAGATCAAGTAAAAGAGCAGAAAAAACAGGATATGAAGAATCAGATTATTCTCAAGAATTTGAGAAAATAAACCTCTCTTAGAAATTCGAGAGTTACAATCAGATTCTTAAGGTTATAAAATTTAAACATTTAAAATGTAAGGCCATTTACTGGCGTTTGTTTAAAATGGTAAATCTTCTTGTTCAGGCGTATCCCAGACTGGTAAACTTCGTATGTTTTCACTCAAAACTTTATCGATTTGTTCAATTAGGAAAGGCGGTGGATCTAATAATACGTCTATTAATGGATGAATGAACACAACTTCTCTAGGATTATTACTGCTCGTCAATTCAGATACCTCCGTCAATTTTTTAAACCCTAAACGACGCATTAGATCATCATATTTATTAGATAGAGTTGAGTTAAGAGAATTAACGTCCTCCCAAGTTTTTATATTTTCAATCTCCCCAGTGGTTTTCCAACCTACCCCAAGATTGAACCTCGCTGTATCAATTGCATAACGCAAAATTAGAATCTCTTCATTCTTCAGCCGACCTTCTTGTAAATCTTTAAGAAATTTATCTAAATGGCTGGAACTTGAGTTTGACAAATTTTCTATCTGATTGGAATTTAAATTCAAAGTTATTGAGCTTTGATTCCCAGCATTAAGCACTTTTCTTGATTCATTTGGACTGCTCTCTTTAGATACAGGATTACTGGAAGAGATCAGATCAATTTCCTTCACAAATTCTCTTATCTTTTGGCTAACAAAAATGGCTTGTTTTGATATAGGAAAATTTAATCTTAAAGATTCGACAAAACCTGTTATTCTATCATGATTATTAATCATAAATCCTATTTCTCTAGGGTCAAGTGCGCCACTTTGAAATTCAGAGCTTGAAGGAGAAAATCCAGGAGTAAAAATTATAGTATGTTCATTTTCGACTATCCATGCGGCACCCATTTCATTTAAGCATGCTATGCTTTTATAGTATTCAGGGGATAATAAGTAAATCACGTGTGGTTTTTCCGTGATTTTAGTTTTTAGCCAATTGAATATATTTTGTCCTGAGGGTATTCCAAATGCATCATTGCTAGTGAAAATTATTTGATCACTACTAACACCTATTGAGACTAGCAAATCTACGATAGCTTGTCCATATTTTGAGTTTTTAGAAGAATGAGAAATAAATATATTCATTTGTATTATGGTATTGAAGTTTGTTTTAATTCTTAATAAGTTAATTTTTATACGATGGCAATACCATAAATATACAAATAGTTTGTTAATCTCGATTAATATTCTCAGGACACATATGAATCATAAAAGATAACCATAGATTAACGACGTCATGAAGTATTACAGTGCCCGTACTACATCCATTGTTTAAAATAAATACACATTAAAAATTTAACTGATTGATATTCATTAACATTTAGTTTTAAAAATAAAATTAAACTCTGTCAAAACTCTGCCAAAAGCCGTATATTTAATCAAAATTTATATCATATGAAGAAGAGAAAAGTGCCTTTAAACGCAAAAGAGCAACTTTTTACAGTTGCTCTTCGTTCGGCGGAAAGGGAGGGATTCGAACCCTCGATACAGTCATCCCGTATACAGTCTTTCCAGGACTGCTCATTCGACCACTCTGACACCTTTCCGTGTTTCAGTGCACAAATGTAGTAATTTTTTGCGTTATTGCAATACCAAGCAGCTTTTTTTAAGAACGATTTTTCCTATGCTATTGATCATAAGCGCATTGTTTTTATATTTTTTTGAATAAAACATATTTCTTATTTTTCAGTATGACAAATACTTATTTAAACATAAAAAAGAATATTTTGGAAGTTGCCCTCGAGCGAACAAATGACCGGATCGCAATGATCGAATCGGCATTGGAAACAGCTAGGGATTCGAGTAATGATGATACGAAAAGTAGCGCCGGAGATAAGTATGAAACCTCAAGGGAAATGATCCAGCAAGACATCAATCGGTATCAAGGGCAGCTTGTTGAGGCGAATAAAGATTTATTACAGCTCACGAATATTACGTCAGCGGTGGGTGATAAAACTGATTTTGTTAAATTGGGAAGCCTTGTCAAAACAAATGTGGGACTTTATTTTATCGCCACAAGTATTGGTGCAATAAAAATCGGCGATAATAATGTTTTTGTCATTTCAGCGGCATCGCCTATAGGGCAGTTGCTCCTTGGTAGAAAAATAGGAGAGAGTTTTCTGTTTAACAGATTAAATCAGACCATATTGGAGCTTTATTAATTGCCGAAAAAGAAGAAAGCTAAACAATATGCCTTCATAATTGTTTTCACTATGAACGAAAATAAAACGATACGATGAAATTAAACAGATTACTTTTGATATTTTCATTCGGTGTTTTACCTTTTGTTCACTCTTGCCGGTCACCAGAATCCGATGATAAGCTAAAGTCAAAAATTGAAGAAGCTTTAATAGATAACCAGGGCATAGCAGTGGATGTAGAAGAGGGTAATGTTACATTGAACGGGCAATTAGGATCGGATTCATTAAAGCAAGTGGTTGAAGAGAAAACAAAGGCCGCGGGAGGTGAAGATGTTAAATCCATCCACAATAATATCATGGTCAATCTTCCTGAACCTGAAGATGCGCGTGAAAAATATCATGAAATAGTTGAGGGAGCGGTCGATTCCACGATCACTAGAGATGTCAATCGGGTACTGGAAGATTTTCCGACCATTACAGCACAGGTAAAGGAAGGAATTATTATTGTAACAGGTAATATTGAAAAAACACGAATGGATTCCCTAAAGAAAAGATTGGAACATATTAAGCCTAAAGGTGTTGATATGAAAGGAGTTACCAGTCGTTAGTTTTCGCATTTCAATGGAAATATAAAAGCTACGCATCAACAGATGGGTAGCTTTTACTATTGTGCATATGTTTATTTACCCCTAATTTAAACATTTTCCATCAAATCCCGAATAGCGACTGAGGCAATGGCACCTCCAAATGCTGCGGGTAGATAGGACATTGTTCCGTAGGCTGACTTTTTAAAATTACTCCCATCGGTATATAGCAAGGAGCTTTTATCCGGAAGCTCAGTTGAAAAGGCAACTTTAACACCTTCACGGATACCATGTTTACGCAACTTCTTACGAATATGTTGAGCCAGTTTGCAATTATAAGACTTGCTAATATCTGCGATCTCAATTTTTGTCGGGTCAACTTTGCCACCTGCACCCATTGAACTTACAAATGGCATTTTTGCATCCAGTGCCAGCCTGATGAAGAATAACTTCGGTGTAATACTATCGATGGCTTCCACACAATAGTCGGGCGCCATTTCCAATAAAGCCGGAATTTTTTCAGGGATAATAAAGTCTTGGATCACGGTCAATTCCAATTCTGGATTAATGGCTAAAAGGCGCTGTCTCATGATTTCAGCTTTCGCTTCACCATGGTTCGTTGCAAGAGCCGGTAGCTGCCTATTTCTGTTGGAGGGGTCTACAGTATCACCATCTATTATGGTCATTTTACCGACCCCCGCACGGCAGATAAATTCAGCCGCAAAGGAACCCACACCGCCCAGGCCCAGAACCATCACGTGTGAATTCGCTAATTTTTCCAAAGCTGTCCTACCGACCAGTGCCTCGGTGCGTGACAGCCAACTTAAATCTTTCATTTTTTTAATACAATCTTATAATTATGATATAATGCCTGCTTTAACATCTCTACTGGAATAGATCGGACTCGGGCGACATATTGATATAGGGTGGCAACTTCTGTTGCTGTATAGGTATCTGTTTCTAAAAATAAATGTGTAAGGGGGATATTTCTTACGACTTCGTCCTGGCTGCCATCCAAACAATGGACACCGATCGAAAGGTAATACCCTTTATCCATAAGCTGTTTGGCCAAAGTCCAATTCTTGCGATAGCCATGGAAGATAACCGGTAAATGAAATTTAGCTTTTACCAAAGATGCCAAAACTTCCTGAAAGGCACGAACACAGTGAATAATCAGCGGCTTCTGAAAAGCAATGGCCAAGAGAATCTGTTGCTCAAAAACCTGTTGCTGTTTTTCGAAAGGAATAGCGCTATTTTTGTCCAGACCGCATTCGCCTATTGCCACAACATTCGTTCTTTGTATCATTGTTTGCATCAATTCTAACACTTTTTCCGTATTGCTGTTGATGTACCATGGATGTAAGCCGATAGAGCAGTCTCCGTCAATGATAGTCTCATTATGGTTCAATGCTATATTTATAACAGATCGGTTGAAACCGTCCTGTATCATATCAAGCCGATGTGTATGTATGTCGATATAGGGAACCTGCATTGTCAAAGGACAAAGGTCGAAAAAATAGTTGAAGCAAAAAATATTCTCTATAAATTTAGTATAGTTTTATTGCTCCAACTTGCTGTTGAGTGCCTGCAAGATTGCGGAAGCCTTTAAAAGACATTCCTGATATTCTTGCTCCGCCAATGCTTGGTTGGTAAGGGCTCCGCCGGTATGAAAGGACAGGTATTTTTCGCGTTGATTGTACAGGAGGGAACGGATGACGACGTTAAAATCAAATTCATCACGAATAGTATCAAAATAGCCTACCGAACCTGCGTAAATCCCTCTTTTGGAGCCTTCAATCTGATCACAAATGCGCATGGCAGCAATTTTGGGTGCCCCCGTCATCGAGCCAGCAGGAAATGTATGTCTAAAGACGTCCATATTGGACACGTTGGGATCCTGTATGCAGCTGATTGTAGATATCATCTGATGTACTTGTTTAAAAGACTGGATTTCAAATAGACGTGTGGCTTCAACTGTTCCGGGAAGCGCGCTCCGTGTTAAATCATTACGAACAAGATCTACGATCATTACATTTTCGGCGATCTCTTTCTGCGACTGGAGCATACGATTGATAATATCCCGGTCTTCGTGCTCAGTGATGCCTCTTTTAGCTGTGCCTTTGATGGGTTGAGAGATTAAACGGCCTTTTCTCTTGGTCAAAAAACGCTCTGGAGAAGCGCTCATAATAAAATGAGGTCCAACTTTAAAAAAATTACTGAATGGGGTAGGTGAAACTGCATTCAATTTTAGATAGACCTCAATCGGAGAAATATCTGCATTTTCTGCGAAGAACTCCTGACAGAGATTTACCTCGTATATGTCACCACGTTGGATATGTTGCTGCACTTTATCAAAGGCATCAAAGTATTCTCCTTTTGTCCACCGTGAGCGTACGTGCAGATCTAGTGCAGCTTTAGCTTGCGGAGCTGTCGTCTCACAGATGGATTGATACACGGCAACTGGATCGTCGGCTTGGATGCGCACCTGCATACCGCTGATGCTTATCGTAATCGCCGGGACAAAAAAATAGGCTGATGGAAAGCCAAGCTTATCCGTTGTGCTGGTCTGTAATTCTTCAATCTCATTCTTGAGGTCATAGGATAGAAATCCCGGAATAACATCGCACGGATGTTGCAATAAGAATTGCTGTAATTGATCGAGTACATTTTCATCTGCACAAAAAGAATGTAAGGCCTTCACCGCCAGCATGCTCTCAAATCTTCCCCATTGGTCTGGCGACCCATTGCTATTAAAGAAAGAAATTTCATCAAATTGCCCCGACCAGTGCAGGGCTTTCTGATGAAATTTATCTTTAGAATCGAGAAGATCAAAACTTTCGATCCGCATATTTTACTTTGATAAAGCCAATGTTTGTTTACGATCCGGACCTACTGATAAAATCGTGATCGGAACTTCGAGCGCTTTCTCCAAATAAGAAATATAGTTACTTAATGCCTCAGGAATCTCAGCCTCAGATGTGATACCTGTCAAATCTTGTTTCCACCCTTGGATTTCTTCCAAGATTGGCTCTGCCTGATGTGTGATAATCTCGTACGGCATATAATCAATCACTTCACCATTGTAGTTATAATGTGTACATGCGTAGATCTTGTCAAAAGTATCCAATACATCAGCTTTCATCATGATAAGGTCCGTTACACCATTGAGCATGATTGCATATTTCAGTGCCGGAATATCAATCCATCCTGTACGGCGTGCACGTCCCGTTGTAGCACCGAATTCATGACCCAATTGACGTAGTTTTTCTCCTGTCTCATCATGAAGTTCAGTAGGGAAGGGGCCTCCACCCACACGTGTTGCATAGGCTTTAAAAATGCCGTATACTTTACCGATTTTGTTCGGTGCGATACCAAGACCTGTACAAGCTCCAGCAGTTGTCGTGTTGGATGAAGTCACAAAAGGGTAAGAACCGAAATCGACATCCAAAAGAGTACCTTGGGCACCTTCAGCCAATACGCGTTTGCCTTCTTTCAGATATTGATTGACCAAATGCTCTGAATCGACATGCGGAATGGTTTTAATGAATTCAATCGCAGCCAGGAATGCTTGCTCTTTTTCACTGAAATCAGGAATTTCACCATAGTGAGAAAGAATGTTCAAGTGCTTTTCTTTCAACTTTTGGTAACGCTCCTGAAAGTCGGGAAGGGTCGTATCACCTACACGTAAGCCATTTCTACCAGTTTTGTCCATATAGGTCGGACCGATACCCTTCAATGTAGATCCGATCTTGCCGGCGCCCATTTTCGATTCCGAAGCAGCATCCAATAATTGGTGTGTCGGCAAAATAAGGTGTGCTTTGCGTGCTAATACCAAATTGCCTTTACCCACCGGATCAAAACCAGCTGTCTTAAGGTTGTCTAATTCTCTTTTTAGGATAATCGGATCGATAACGACACCATTACCAATAAGATTTAGTGTACCTTCATTGAAGATACCAGATGGAATTGTGTTGAGCACGAATTTTTTGTTATCAAATTCCAACGTGTGTCCGGCGTTAGGGCCGCCTTGGAAACGAGCGATTAAATCGTATTTTGGACAAAATACGTCTACGATTTTACCTTTACCCTCGTCACCCCATTGTAAGCCCAAAAGCACATCAACTTGCATAGCTTTTAAAGTATAGTAATTAAAATGTTATTAATAAAAATAGACTCATTAAAAAAATAAAAATGTTCAGGAATTTTTCTCCTGAACATTCCTGAACAAATGTACTATTATATTTAACAAAAATATAAGATTAATTTGAAATAGCTTCCTGAGCTACGGTTTCTTCTTTTTTATTTTTTTCTTGACAATCTTGACATACACCGTATAAATTTAAAGAATGGTGCTTGATGTCAAACTTCAATAAATCCCCCATGAGGCTTTGGATCTGGTTGATACGTGGGTCGCAAAATTCTACAACCTTATTGCATTCAATACAAATCACGTGGTCGTGCTGCTTGAAGCCATAGGATTTTTCAAATTGAGCCATATTGCGGCCAAACTGGTGTTTGGTAACCAAGTCACAAGAAACCAAAAGTTCGAGGGTATTATAAACTGTAGCACGGCTGACACGGTATTTTTTGTTCTTCATATGGATATACAAAGACTCAACATCAAAGTGATCAGTACGTGAATAAATCTCTTCCAAGATAGCATAACGCTCCGGAGTTTTTCTTAGATTTTTATTTTCTAAGTATGCTTCAAAGATTTTTTTTACAGTTGCAAAATTTTCAGCTTGATTCATAGTAAAAATATTCTTGTACAAATTTACCAATTTAGATTGACATTTGATAGTATTTCTAAATTGTGATATTCATTTGATTAATTTTCGGACTCATACCGATTTACTCCTGTTATTCCCCGGACTTGTTTAAGGTTTTTCATCAAGCTCTCCAATTGTTGTGTATCATTGACATATACCATAATATTCCCGTCAAAAATACCATCGTTACTCGATATGGATAGGGAGCGTATGTTGACCGCAAACTCTTGGGAAATAACCGTAGTAAGCTTATTGACCAATCCGACGTCATCGATACCCACAATATGCAGGCCGGTCAGGAACGCAGAGTCTTTCGTCGATGCCCAGCGTGCCTTCAAAATACGGTACCCGTAATTCGCCATCAATTTGGAGGCATTGGGGCAGCTGGTGCGATGAATCTTGATGCCATCATTGACCGTCAGAAAACCGAAAATGTCATCACCGGGAATTGGATTGCAACAAGGCGCTAGGGTATAGTCAACTTTTTGCATATCATCACCGATCAGGATGGTGTCAAACTCCTTTTTATTGATTTTTTCAACCAACCCGCCAATATGACTGTTGAACTGATTGCCCGAAGAAGATCCTGCATTGATTTCAACCGCTTTTTCATGGGCCACGTACTCCCGCAATTGCTTGATATCAACGATACCTTTGGCCACATTATAAAAGAGATCCTGGGAACTTGGATACTTCAGATAATTAGCAATTTTGTTGATATTATCGGTATTATAGGTGACTTTCAAAGACTTCAATTTACGCTCGAGAATCTCTTTTCCATCCTCTGCGACCCGTCGTTTTTCTTCTTTGAGGGAAGATCTGATTTTTGATTTCGCTTTTGCGGTAACCACAAAATTGAGCCAGTCTTCTTTTGGCGACTGTTTGCTGGAGGTGATAATCTCGACTTGATCACCATTTTGTAGAACGTGGCTAAGTGGAACCAATTTATGGTTTACTTTGGCCCCGATACAACTTGCGCCAATATCGGAGTGGATCTCAAAAGCAAAATCCAATGCAGTTGCATTGTTGGGTAATTGGATTAAGGTGCCTTTGGGTGTGAAAATAAAAATTTCATCCGAGAACAGATTCATCTTGAAATCATCCACAAAATCCATGGCATTCTGATCAGGACTGCTGAGTACATCACGTACCTTTTTGATCCATTGATCCAATCCTGAATCGGAATTGGATTCTTTGTATTTCCAGTGTGCCGCAAATCCTTTTTCCGCAATTTCATTCATCCGTCTGGTCCGAATCTGTACTTCCACCCATTGCCCCTTGGGGCCCATTACCGTTGTATGCAAGGATTCGTAGCCATTTCCTTTGGGTGAAGAGATCCAATCGCGTAAACGGTCCGGGTTGGGACGATATAGATCCGTTACGATGGAATATACTTTCCAACATTCGGTTTTTTCCTTTTCATCCACCGCGTCAATAACGATACGAATAGCAAATAGGTCATATACTTCTTCAAATGGAATTGACTTTTTGCGCATTTTGTTCCAAATCGAATGAATCGACTTGGGTCTTCCAAATACGGCGGCTTTAACTCCCTGCTCTTCTAAAATTTCTTTAATAGGACCGATAAAATCACCTATGAATTTTTCCCGCTCTGCCTTCTTTTCATTCAGTTTTCGCGCAATAAATTTATAGGTATCCGGATCAGTAAATTTCATGGACAAGTCTTCCAATTCGGATTTGATCGCATACAAACCCAAACGATGCGCCAAGGGGGCATAAAGATAACTGGTCTCTGAGGCGATCTTCAACTGCTTATCTCTTGCCATGAATTCCATCGTCCGCATATTATGCAGCCTATCCGCCAATTTGATAAGGATAACGCGTACGTCATCGGCAAGCGTGAGCAACATTTTACGAAAGTTCTCAGCCTGCATCGAACTATTGGGGTCAAATATTCCGGAAATTTTTGTCAATCCGTCGATAATACGACGAACTTTTTTTCCAAACATTTCCTCAATTTCGTCCAAGGTTACATTAGTGTCCTCAACAACATCATGGAGCAAAGCGCATACAATGGAGGTCGTCCCTAAACCAATTTCCTCGGCGGCAATCTGCGCTACCGCAATCGGATGATAAATATAGGGTTCTCCTGATTTGCGGCGCATCTCCTTGTGGCTATCCAGGGCCAAATCAAAAGCTTTACGAATCTCTTGTTTGTCCCCGCGCTGCAAAGTAGGCTTACAGGCACGCAATAATGCACGGTAACGTTTTCTTATCTCTTTGTTTTCTGCTTCAATATCAATCACATAATCTTTCATAAACGTTGCAGGTAAATGATGTTTTTTTGAGTATTTTTGTTTAATTTAGTTAATGTATTTTGAATACAATTATCAAGCTAACTTATTTTGTAATAAATTTACCAAAATATAATAGCATTGACAAATTAAAAGAGTTATATAGTCGTTCAGATGAAGACAACAGTATGTGTTTTGTTTTTTCTTCTTGGGACTTTGTCAGGCGTGGCAAAGGCTCAGTCTCTGGTCCTTCCTTTATACGGTGAAGGGGCCCAGGAGACAGTGACTGATTATATGACAACAACGCTGCCTTCGGGTGAGATTTTGCCTTGGTTTCCCATTCCTGAAGTGGTTATTGTCAGGAAAAGAGTCTGGTCAAGTGAGGAAGCCCGCAGGGAATATTTACGTTTCAGAAGAAATGTACTGAAAGTGCTCCCTTATGCCATATATGCTCAAAAAAGATACGATCAACTGGATCGGGATCTGGCTATGACATCCAATAAAAAAGAACATGAAGCGCTGGTGGAAAGATGTGAAAACGATGTGAAGCAAATGTTTAATAGGGAAATTAAAAATATGACCATTTCCCAGGGTAAAATCCTAATAAAGCTGATCGATCGCTATACCGGACATACGAGCTATGAAATGGTGAAGGAAATGAAAGGTGGGATCTCCGCATTTTTTTATCAGGGAGTCGCCAAAATTTTTGGGCATAATTTGAAATCAGCATACGATCCAAAAGAGGACTTCGAAATCGAAAATATCATCCGTGAATTTGAACGGTCGAGGCCCAAACCGGTGATGTAGGACCCCATATATACTAGTATATATAAGTCACGAAGATACTTTAACTAGGATCGGGTTCGTTATGTAATACCTAAATTAAGACAATATGAAAACGATATATGACTTTGATGCTTTGCAATTCAATGGAACCATGAAATCTCTGGGAGATTTTGAAGGAAAGGTTTTGTTGGTCGTCAATACAGCGAGTCAGTGTCTATTCACAAGACAGTTTAAATCGCTCGAAAAGCTCTACCAAAAGTATAAAGAAAGGGGATTTGAGGTACTGGCCTTTCCGTCCAATAACTTTCGGAATCAAGAACCACTGACCGGCAGTACATTGGAGACATTCTGTAGAATAAACCAGCAGGTCAGTTTTCCGGTTTTCAAACGTAGCCATGTCATCGGCACCTACACGACGGCATTGTATAGTTTCCTGTCAAATAAGGCGGAAAACGGACATATAAATAGCAAGCCCTCCTGGAATTTTCATAAATACTTGATCAACAGGCAGGGGGAAGTTGTGGATTTCTATTATCCTACGACTTCGCCATTGTCAGGTAAAATTTGTCGTAATATCGAACGACTTTTGGAGGAGTAACCTACAAACTTCCTACCTTTGGCCTCGGTTTCATACCAGTAAGACCTGTATGTGCCGGCTGTCTTCAACATAAGCCGGCAATATGGAGTGGTGAATTGTAACATACTGATTTTACCGATTTTGCTGATATTGGAAGCCATAAACGAAAAAGAAGATATAAATATGCTAAAACTAGATTTACTTGTCATTGCCGTGCATCCCGATGACGCAGAATTGGGTGCAGGCGGAGTAATGGCAAAATATGTTGCCGAAGGAAAAAAAGTAGGAATTGTAGACTTAACTCGGGGTGAACTCGGTACACGAGGTACTGCGGAGACCAGAGCACAAGAGGCAAAAGATGCAGCTGCGATTCTCGGACTGGCAGCGCGTGAAAATCTCGGTTTGAGAGACGGTTTTTTTGAAAATGCCATCGAGGAAAAAATGGCCATTATAAGTGCCGTAAGGAAATACCAGCCTGAAATCGTTATTACCAACGCGATTACTGACCGTCATCCGGATCATGGCAGAGCAGGGCAGCTTGTGAATGAAGCCTGCTTCCTTTCGGGGTTAAGAAAGGTGGAAACCAGAGACCAAAATAATCATATCCAGGAAGCCTTCCGTCCACGTCTAGTGCTGCAATTTGTGCAGGATTATTACATCAAACCCGATGTAGTCATTGATATTACGGACTACTATGCTTTGAAGGAAAAATCAATCCTGGCCTATAAAACACAGTTCTATACAGGCGAAAATATCAATCCTGACGAGCCACAAACGTATATTTCCAATCCGGATTTTATGGAATCTACCGCCGCCAGAGCAAGGGAATTTGGCCGTTACATCCAGGCTAAGTATGCTGAAGGATTTACATCTAAAAAAATATTGGGCGTTGATGATTTATTTGATCTAAGATAGCGAAGTTGCAATAAAAGATAAAAGCCGAGGATTTTATGAGACATAGAATCTTCGGCTTTTTTATAAACGGCAGGTAATCTATCAGGAGATAAAACCTTTTACATATTGTTTTGTGATTTCATGCTGTGGATTTAACAGCACTT
Source organism: Sphingobacterium sp. DR205 (assembly GCF_011064245.1). Lineage (NCBI taxonomy): Bacteria > Pseudomonadati > Bacteroidota > Sphingobacteriia > Sphingobacteriales > Sphingobacteriaceae > Sphingobacterium > Sphingobacterium sp. DR205. Next base: position 3,245,286 of record NZ_CP049333.1, read on the forward strand.
GTTCAGTGGGACCAAATTCAAGGATTTCACCACCATAAACAAAAATGATATAATCAGACACTCTTCGGGCTTGTCGTAGAATGTGTGTCACCAGAACAATGGTGTAATCCTGCTTTAGTTCGATGAGTAATTCTTCAATTTTTGCTGTGGATAGCGGGTCCAATGCGGAAGTTGATTCATCACCAAGTATAATTTCGGGTTCGACAGCAAGTCCCCGCGCTAAGCAGAGCCGTTGTTGCTGTCCAATCGAAAGGCCGGCGGCGGAATGCCCCAAACGGTCCTTAACCTCATCCCATAGGGCTACATTGCGCAATTGTGTCTCGACAATCTTGTCCAGTTCTTTTTTATTTTTCGTGCCATGTATACGCGGCCCATAAGCTACGTTGTCGTAGATGGACATCGGCAATGGGTAAGGTTTTTGGGATAAAAGCCCCATTTTTTTACGGATATGCGTTACTTCGGCATTTTTGCCATAAATGTCCTCACCGTTTACAAGCACAGATCCCGTTATTTCAACACCTTTTGTGTCGTCGACCAGGCGATTCAGGGTTTTCAGCAATGTGGTCTTGCCACAGCCTGAAGGTCCGATAATGGAGGTTACGCTATTGTTCGGCAAGGCAAGATTAATATTCTTTAAAATATGTCTCCCATCGATATATACATTGAGATCCTTGATCTGAATGTGAGGATCAGTCAAAGGACTGTTTAACGACGATTCTTTTGTTTCGATTGAAGGATATGCGTGCATACTACGATAATTAAAATGATGATAGTTAAAACCAGGGCCGAAGCATATGCTCGTCCCTGTACCTCAGGAATTGGACTGCTTAACTGAAAAAATATAGCCAAGGGAAGTGTTGCTGCTGGTTCGTCAATATATTTAGGCAAATTGTCACTGAACCCCGTTGTTAACAATACGCCGGCGACATCACCTATTGCTCTTCCGAATGCTAATAGAATGGCAGTCAATAACCCGGCACGAATACTCCGCAACATGACTTTCGCAAGCTCCCAGCGTGTGGTACCCAAGGAAAGGGTGACATTTTTCAGATCTTCAGGAATCGTTTTGATCAGCTCGTCTACTGTACGTACCACAATAGGGATTGTCAATAACGTGACTGTTAGTATGCCGCCCAGTAGTGATGCTCTAATGCCAAAATAGACCATAATACCAAAGCCGACAGCACCATACACAATCGATGGTACCCCGTAAAGCACATCAAACAACAACTTCGAAAACTGTGTTACTTTGGATTTTGTACCCAAATAAATATTCAGGTAAAGTGATATCGGAATACCAATAAAAGCAGATAGCGCAGTCGCTACCCCTGCTAGATAGAGTGAACCTAATATGGCGTTTAAGATTCCACCTTCTTTGCCGATGTAAAATCCGCCTTTGGGCAACTGACTGACCATTTCCCAATTGAGATAGGGAAGTCCCTTATAGAGAATCGTACCTACAATAAAAAACAGGGAAGCGGTTACCGTGATTCCGGATAGATGCATGAAACCCTTCGCGATCTTTTCACTTATTAATCTTCTTTTGGTGTTATCCATCTAAACCTCCTTCAAGTCGTCTCAATATCAGACGTGATATTAAATTGAAAATAAATATGATGACAAATAGCAATAGCGCTGAAAACATCAAAGCAGACTCATAAAGAGGGATGGACATCATCTCACCAAAATTGTTGGCGATTAAAGCGGGGATGGGGTAACCGGCATCAAATATGGATGTAGGCACCTTCGGTACATTCCCGCAAACCATTAGTACTGCAATCGTTTCTCCAAATGCCCGTGAGGTCGATAAGACAATGGCGGCGATAATGCCGGGTTTTGCCTTTTTGAGAATAACATGTTTTATGGTGTCCCATTTTGTTGCTCCCAAAGACAAAGAAGCGGCTTTTAATTCATACGGAATCGTTTGAAGCACTTCCACCATAATGGAAATCATGATCGGAAAAATCATGACCGCCAATACAATTCCACCGGCTAATACTGAATAACCGGATGTCACCACACCAAAAATCGGAGCAATATAAAGCTGGATCAGCGGGACGATAAATAATACACCCCAAACACCGTATAACACCGGTGGTATGGCCGCCAAGATATTGACAAGAGGAAGCATCATGTTTTTTAGCGCATCGGAAGCGTATTCAGTCAGATAAACTGCCGTCAATATACACAGGGGTATTGCGATGGCAAGCGATATCAATGTAACAGCGAGTGTACCGGCAATAAAAGGCAGAAATCCGAACGAGCCCTTCATAGGTGCCCATACTTTATCTGTCAATAGCTGAAATATGTTGCTGTATTCAAATAGCGGAATGGATTTTACAGTTAAACCGACCGCAATAATAACGACAACTGATAGCGAAATCAGCAGTAACAAAAATGTGGACCGTTTTACTAAGGTATCTTTAACTAGACGTGTATTTAGCATGCTATAACTTATTTAGTTCGTCATTGATCAGTGTTTCACTCAATGGTACATAACCATTTTCAAGCAACTGTGACTGCGCCTGTTTCTGCAGCACAAAAGAGATGAATTCCTTCAGGAGCAGGGACTCTGTCTTATTGCGTGTGACAAATGTCAGATCGCGGGAGGGAGGCGCGGGATATTTGCCTGCTGCAACAGCTCCGGTCAGGTCTGACAGCGATCCATAGAATTGCTCGTCGGCTTCAATCTGTCCATTTTTATTTAAATCCAATGGCAGTACATCGATATGGTCAAACACTTTGTTTGTCTTTAAATTATATACGTAGTTGATATTGTTGAAGCCAATGCCAAACTTATCATCTTTAATAGCTTGGGCAATACCGGGATCACCAAAGATTCCAACACCTTGCAGGTCTTCCTGTTTACGTCCAAAAAATTTGGCCCAGGTTTCTGCTGCTCCGGCGGCATCCGAACGTACATAAACATTAATCGGATCTGCAGTAAATTGTGGATCAATTTGATTCCATGTCTTAAATTTTCGACTGGCAAAAATCTCCGCAAGTTCCTCCCGGGTTAAGCCGCGTTTCAGTAATGCTTTATAATTCGGGTTAGCAGGATTCAATGTGCATATCACAGCATCTTTGGCCACAATAATAGGGACTGCGCCTTTTTTGACTTCTTGTGGATGCAGATCCCGCGATACCAGCCCAATGTCTACCATACCTGTTAACACGTCGGCAATCCCTTTGCCTGCACCGCCTGCAGAGATATTAAAACGGACATGTGGATGAATTTTTTTGAAGTCTTCACTCCAGATTACGGCCAAAGGGTAGAGTGCAAAGGCCCCTGAAAGTGAAATATTGCCTTCAAATCCACGCTCTTTACTATATCCATTCTTTACTTTTGGTGCGCAGGACGTGATCTTAAATACGGTTATAAAGCTAAAAAACAGAATTATAAAATATCTTTTTATCGTTACACCCATTAGTCTACAGGTTTAGTATATTAAATTTTATACGGCAAATATATATTAATTTGGTAGATATTATAGAATATTAAAAAAATATTTTTACATTTGACTCGAGAAAAGAATACTAAATCAATAGATTTTATTTGTTTTATGCAAAGCTTCCGTACAGAATTAGAAAATCCAGTCGTGGAAAAGGAGATTATTGAACTTGAAAAAAAGATTCGATTATTTCACGAAGGTAAGATCGCTGATGAAAAATTTAGGTCATTGCGTCTAGCCAGGGGAGTATATGGACAGAGACAACCAGGGGTTCAAATGGTTCGTATCAAACTTCCATTTGGAAAAGTTACTTTTAAACAGTTAATCAAAATAGCGGCAATATCTGATGAATATGCAAGTCGTAACCTGCACCTGACCACGCGTCAGGACATTCAGGTCCATTACGTTAGTCTGGATCGTACGCCAGAACTTTGGTCAAAATTGGCAGAGGATGATATTACCTTAAGGGAGGCCTGTGGTAATACTGTTCGTAATGTAACGGCTTCACCAACTTCGGGTATTGATCCGAAAGAACCTTTCGATGTCTCACCGTATGCACAGGCAACGTTTGAATATTTTCTACGTAATCCGGTCTGTGCGGAGATGGGCAGAAAATTCAAGATGTCTTTTTCTGCAAGTGAAGAGGATACCGCTTTTTCGTATATTCATGACTTGGGTTTTATTCCAAAATTGAAGTATGTGGATGGTGTGGAAGTACGTGGTTTCAAAGTGCTGCTAGGCGGCGGACTGGGGTCGCAACCATTTTTAGCATCGTTAACAAATGAATTTCTTCCGGAAGATGAGCTTATTCCTTACATAGAGGCTACCTTAAGAGTGTTCGACCGATATGGCGAGCGTAACAACCGAAATAAAGCCCGTTTTAAATATCTTATTCAAAAACTTGGCCTGGAAGAGGTGTTAAATCTGATCGAAGCGGAAAAGATTGCTACAAAAGTAAAAACTTTCGCTATTGATCGAACCAAAATTGAGCAACCGCTGCCACCGGACGACAGCCAAATTACCGTACTTGATCTGGATACAGACTTAAACTATCAGGTATGGAAGAATACGAATACATTTGAACAAAAGCAGGCAGGTTATTACGGTGTCTATGTACGTGTTTCTACAGGGGATATCGGTACCGATAAAGCGCGGTCCTTGGTCGCTGGCTTAAAAGATCTTGTTGCGGATGATATCCGGATAACGCAAAACCAAAGTTTGTTGCTGAAGTATGCAACCGAAAAGACGCTAGCTCATATTTATCAATTGCTCAAATCATTGGATCTTGCACAGGTAGGTTTTGACAGTACTGCAGATGTGACCACATGTCCCGGAACGGACACCTGTAATCTTGGTATTTCAAACAGTACCGAAATGGCGCGGGTCATCGAATCGTATATAGCCGAATTTCACCAGGATTTTGTTTTCAACAGAGACTTGAAAATCAAGATATCCGGTTGTATGAATTCCTGCGGTCAACATGGGCTGGCGCATATTGGCTTCCATGGCAGCTCGGTTAAAGCAGAGGGCAAGGTAGTTCCCGCTGCTCAGGTTATGCTTGGTGGCGGTACCATCGGCGACGGTGAAGGCCGTGTAGCCGAGCGAATTATCAAAGTACCGACCAAAAGGGTATTGCATGTGGTTGAATTCGTATTGAACGATTATAAAAAGAATGCTGAAGAGACCGAGAATTTCCATGCGTATTACGACAGACAGGGTAAAAATTATTTTTACAATCTATTAAAACCACTATCGGATCTGACGACGCTTGCGGAAGATGAGTTTGTGGATTGGGGACATGAGGGGACTTTCCAAACAGCGATAGGTGTGGGTGAGTGTGCCGGGGTGGTGATTGATTTAGTGGCAACATTGATTTATGAGGCGGAGGAAAAACTACAATGGGCAAATGAGACATTCGGGGAAGCAAAATTCGCAGACGCTATCTATCATGCATACAATGCCTTTGTTCAGGCGGCGAAAGCCTTGCTATTAGATAAAGGTATCAGTGCAAGCACGCAAAATACAGTGATCAACGAATTCCAGACACATTTTGTGGAGTCCGGGGAATATAACTTTGATCAGTCATTTCCGGAGCTTGTCTTACAAATCAGTAAAAATGAACCTACTGAGGGCTTTGCAACCGGCTATCTGCAAGAGGCCACAAAATTTATCAATGAGGTTTATCAACGTAAAAATTTAACGCCTGTATTGGCTTAGGAGGGAACGGAATGTCGATAGAAGCAAAAGTAACTTTAGTAGGCGCTGGGCCGGGAGACCCAGACTTGATTAGCCTCAAAGGGATCAAAGCAATCCAGAAAGCGGATGTTATTTTGTATGACGCGCTTGTCAATGATGAATTGTTGGACTATGCGAAAGCAGATTGTATAAAAATTTACGTCGGAAAACGTGCCGAACAGCTTTCAACCTCTCAAGATGAAATTAATCGCCTATTGGTTGACTATGCCTTGAATTATGGGCATGTGGTGCGCTTGAAAGGAGGGGACCCATTTGTCTTCGGACGCGGTGGTGAGGAGATCGATCATGTGGCACAGTATGGTATTGAAACAGCGGTCATACCGGGTATTTCCTCCGCAATTGGCCTAACAGGGTTACAGCAGATTCCTCTGACTTATAGGGGGATCAGCGAGAGTTTTTGGGTGATAACCGGATCAAAATCTGACGGCAGTTTATCTAGTGATCTATACTTAGCTGCGGAATCCAATGCGACTGTGGTCGTCCTGATGGGATATGGAAAATTAGCGGAGATCGTGTCCATCTATCAACAGAAAAACCTTCATCATTTACCTATCGCTTTGATTCAAAATGGTTCATTGCCTAATGAAAAGGTTGTGTTGGGCACAATAGACAATATCCTGGATGAATCTACTGAAAAGAGAGTCGGGGTACCTGCTATTATCATCATAGGTGAAGTGGTAGCGAAACACAGGTCATTTCAACAGATTAAAGAAAAAGCACTTGCATTATAAGGATGAATAAGTTATTTCCCATATTCGTTAAACTGGATCAGATCGAGACCTTATTGGTCGGCGGTGGAAAAGTTGCGTTGGAAAAATTCCAGGCATTGATAACAAATGATGAGAGATTGAACCTAACTGTCGTCGCAAGGGAAATTGTTCCTGAATTCGAACAATTGCTCGTCAATTATCCTCATATTCGACTTCATATACGTCCTTTTGAAACACAAGATATCGAAAACAAGCAACTCGTAATTGCGGCAACGAATAATGTGGAACTGAATGATGAACTTCGTGAGCTAACTTCACTTCACAATATACTTTTCAATGCAGCGGATAAGCCAGATCTATGCGACTTTTATTTGGGATCTATTGTTACTAAGGGCGATCTAAAAGTTGCGATTTCCACAAACGGCAAATCACCAACGATTGCAAAAAGAGTGAAGGAATTGCTCAACGATCTTTTACCGGACGAAATTGACGAAACGCTTTCGCTGATGAGCGAATATCGTGAACAGTTGAAAGGGGACTTTGAATTTAAAGTAAAGAAGCTGAACGAACATACCAAAAATATATTACGTCATGAGCGTTAAGGAAATTAAAGAAATTATCGGCGATAAAAAGGGGGCGGAGATGCTGCAGACAATTGCGTCACTATATCCTTCAGAAGTTGTTTTTTCGACTTCTTTTGGGATAGAAGATCAGATTATCACCGAATGGATCGGCAAAAATAATATCGGCATCGAGATTTTCACTTTAGATACCGGCCGATTGTTTAAAGAGACGTACTCTTTGTGGAGTCGTACATTGGAACGTTATCAGCTGAATATCAAGACATATACACCGGATACAGCATTGCTGGAAGATTTTATCAGCAAAAAGGGACCTAATTCTTTCTATGAATCTGTTGAAAATCGTAAAGAATGTTGTCGGATCAGGAAGATTGAACCATTGCAGCGCGCTATCAAAGGAAAAAAAATTTGGATTACCGGCATCCGGTCTGAACAATCGGTCAATAGACATGATATGGATTTTGTGGAGTATGACGAAGTAAATGATATCATAAAAATCCATCCGCTGTTTGACTGGACCTTTGAACAGGTAAAAGTGTATTGCAAGGAACAGTATATTCCTTATAATGTCTTACATGATAAAGGATTTCCGAGCATTGGTTGCCAACCTTGTACAAGGGCTATTCAGGAAGGAGAAGATTTTCGGGCCGGAAGATGGTGGTGGGAAGATCAGAGTAAAAAAGAATGTGGTTTACATGCTGTTAAATCTTAATCCTAAAAAAGTGTAAACCCGAATTCATTAAATCAAATTTATTATTTCAAAGAATGGACTATTTAGATCATTTAGAAGCGGAAGCAATATATATATTAAGAGAAGTCGCCGGACAGTTTGAAAAACCGGCATTATTATTCTCGGGCGGAAAAGATTCCATCACATTGGTTCATCTGGCAAAAAAAGCTTTTAGGCCGGGTAAATTTCCCTTTCCTCTGGTTCATATTGATACCGGACACAATTTCCCGGAAACTATTGCTTTCCGTGACAGCCTTATTGAAGAGATCGGAGAAAAGCTGATTGTAGGCTATGTGCAAGATAGTATAGATCAGGGCAAAGTCGTTGAGCAAAAAGGAAAGAATGCAAGTCGTAATGCACTTCAGACTGTCACCTTACTCGAGACAATCTCGAAACACGGTTTCGATGCATGTATCGGAGGGGCACGCCGAGATGAGGAGAAGGCACGGGCAAAAGAACGTATTTTCTCCGTGCGGGATGAGTTTGGACAATGGGACCCAAAAAGGCAAAGACCTGAGCTGTGGAGTATTTTCAACGGTAAGATAAACAAAGGCGAGAACGTACGGGTATTTCCGATTTCAAATTGGACTGAGCTCGATGTCTGGAATTATATCAAACGCGAACAAATTGCATTGCCATCCATTTATTTTAGCCATGAACGGGAGGTAATTACGCGTAACGGACAATTAATGGCAGCCGCACCATTTTTAAATATGGATGCGGATGATGTTATCGAAACTAAATCCGTTCGTTTCAGAACCGTGGGTGACATGACCTGTACGGCAGCAGTAGATTCCACAGCAATTGCTTTGGATGATATCATTGCGGAAATCAAAGCATCAACAGTCAGTGAACGTGGGGCCCGGATGGATGACAAAGTATCCGAGGCAGCAATGGAAGAACGCAAAAAACAGGGGTATTTTTAATTCCTCAAATCTAATACTTGATATTGACAACAATGAATATATTGAAATTTATAACAGCTGGTTCGGTAGATGATGGTAAGAGTACGTTAATAGGTCGATTGCTATACGATACCAATTCTATTTTGGACGATCAATTGGAAGCGATACAACGTGCCAATCGAAAAAATGATGATGGAACAGTAGATTTAGCGATATTAACGGATGGATTAAAAGCAGAACGCGAACAAGGAATAACCATCGATGTTGCTTACAAATATTTTCAGACCGATCGGCGAAAATATATTATCGCAGATGCTCCGGGCCATATCCAATACACGCGAAACATGGTTACAGGCGCGTCTAATTCTGAGCTGATTATTATCTTGGTAGATGCAAGGAAGGGCGTGATTGAACAAACGAAAAGGCATTCATTTATTGCTAAATTACTGGCAATGAAGCAGGTATTGGTGTGTGTCAATAAAATGGATATGGTGGATTATAGCGCTGCTGTTTTTGAACAAATCAAAAATGACTATCAGCAATTGGCTGCCAATCTAGGGCTTCAGGACGTTGATTTTATCCCTGTATCCGCATTAAAAGGTGACAATATTGTTCATAAATCTGAGCGTATGCTCTGGTATTCAGGAGAATCATTGTTGGACTACCTGGAAAATGTTGAAATTCACGAAAATCAGGCAGCGAACTGGAGGTTCCCGGTACAATGGGTTGTCAGGCCACAAACGGATGATCTCCATGATTATAGGGGATATGCAGGCAGAGTGTTAGGAGAGGGGCTTACGGTAGGTGATCAGGTAATTATTTATCCCTCAGAAACATACAGCACTGTCAAGGCCATAGAATTTAATGGTCTGCAGCTTGATCGGGCAGAAAATGGACAGTCAGTTATTCTTCATTTAACAGACGATGTGGACATTAGTCGCGGCGACACGATTGCTAATGTTGAAAAACAACCAAAATTTGAGCGCAATATACAGGCAAATGTATGTTGGTTTGACAATAAACCTCTGGATACCGAACAGATCTATTTGCTACAGAGCCATAGTAAATTGACAAAAATAAAAATTGTTGATGTGCTTTATAAATTTGACATCAATACACAGGAAAAAGTCTTTGACGAAACGATCAAGCTCAATGATATTGGCCGGATCGCGATCAAATCTGCTGAAAATCTTGTATTCGATTTGCAGGCAGAAAATGCCGCGAATTCGCAAGCGATCGTGATTGATCCACGGACTAATCTAACAGTTGGCGCGCTGATGATTCAAGCTGTTGATTAATAATTTTATCTGTAAATATTCAACCTAAATATTTATTGAGGAATCCGGGCATTACGCCCGGATTCCTTTTTTATTTACAATAATTGTTTTAAAAGCCGCTGTTTTCATCCATTCATATAATTGTTATAATTTATATTATGTTAAATAACAATTTATAAATCCACCCCTCTGCACAACAATATGTATGATATAATAGCTTAGTGCTATTCTCATTAGGCTATCGCAATCTTAATCCACGACAGCCTTATAAATATCAAAATTTATAAAGACTAGAATTACGTAAATCATTACGTTTAGCCCGTTCTATTATAAAAACGAAAATGATTCTTCTTTTTATTCAAAATGTCGAATAAAATACAGGGATGATTTGATTTTGGCTACAATTCGCTATAATCAACCTAAATAAGCCTATATATTGTAGAATTCGAAATTTCATTATAATTGCTCAAAATTTGTAAAAAATTAACAAAAATTGGTTTTCTGTTAAAAAATACATAAATTAGTGCCAGCCAAAGGGAAATTTTACTAATTAAAACATGTCAAAAAATTTTAACGAGTTCATTGCGAGCGTTGAGAAACGCAATCCAAATGAACCAGAATTCTTACAAGCAGTAAAAGAAGTTACAGAGGATTTATTTCCTTATATCACCAACAATCATCCTGAGTTTTTCGACCAAAAAATTCTTGAACGTCTTACCGAACCTGAACGTATTATTTCTTTTCGTGTAACTTGGTTAGATGACAATCATCAGGTGCAGGTAAACCGTGGATACCGTGTACAAATGAATAGTTCTATAGGTCCATATAAAGGAGGTCTCCGCTTCGCTCCTTCTGTGAATCAGAGCATCTTGAAATTCCTTGCTTTTGAACAAGTTTTCAAAAACAGTTTAACGGGCCTACCGATCGGTGGTGGTAAAGGCGGTTCTGATTTTGATCCTAAAGGTAAATCAGATAATGAAATCATGCGTTTTTGCCAGAGCTTTATGACGGAATTATATCGTCATATAGGTGCGGATACAGATGTTCCTGCTGGGGATATCGGTGTTGGTGGACGCGAAATTGGCTTTTTATTCGGACAATTTAAGCGTCTTCAGAATAACTTTACAGGTGTTTTAACGGGTAAAGGTGAATTATGGGGTGGTTCCTATATTCGTCCGGAAGCTACCGGATATGGACTGTTATACTTTGTTGACTGCATATTTAAACATAAAGGACAATCCTTAAAAGGTAAAGTAGCAACAGTTTCAGGTGCTGGTAACGTTGCATTTTATGCAGTTGAAAAAGCAATGCAATTAGGTGCAAAAGTAATTACTGTCTCTAATAGCCTCGGCACATTGCATGATCCAGATGGCTTTGATACTGAGAAGATGGCTTTTGGAGCAACTTTGGGACGAAATTTAGATCAATACCCTACCCGTTATCCAAATGCACAGTTTTTGCCGGGACAAAAACCTTGGCAGTTTAAATGTGATATCGCATTACCCTGTGCAACACAAAATGAACTGGATGAGTCTGACGCGAAAACACTTGTGGCGAATGGCTGCATTTGTGTCGCTGAAGGTGCTAATATGCCTTCCACGGCCGAAGCAATTAAGGTTTTCTTAGATGCCAAAATTAGTTTTGCTCCGGGAAAAGCAGCAAATGCAGGTGGAGTTGCTGTCAGTGGTTTGGAAATGTCCCAAAACTCGATCCGTACACAATGGGGTACCGAGGAAGTTGATAGCCGTCTGAAAACAATTATGGAAAGCATTCACGAGACTTGTCTTAAATACGGCAAAGAAAGTGATTTTGTTAACTACTTAAAAGGTGCCAATATTGGCGGCTTTATTAAAGTAGCCAATGCTATGAAAGCCCAGGGAGTTGTATAATCAGCCTTTTTCTAATCATATCATAATCCTGAACGCTCAAATGTATTTCATTTGGGCGTTTTTTTATACTTTTATGGTAATTTTTAAAACAAAGAGATTTACATGAGATTAATAGCGGAACTCCCCCATCCTGATTGCAAGATTTCCATCTTTGGAATGAATCAAAAATTCATCATCAAATTTGAACAAGGAAATCTGGAGCAATCCTATAAAATTGCAGAGGTTGACATCATAGGCGGCGTAAATGGTGTTTTTGAATTGCTTGATGAGGAATTTCTTAAAAGTGTAATAGATCAGTTCTCTTTAATGCGTCAATCTTTTAACGGTGCTTACAGTAGATACGAATAGCGACAATATGTTAAACTACCTTTATTTTGCGGCATTTTGGGCTTGCCAAATTGTCTCCTCTATCCTATTTAAACTGGGTGGTATTCACCCCAAGTATAAATGGGCTGCGTTGATTGTTGGGAATATTATTTTGCTTTCAGCAAGTTGGTTTCTCATTCAATTATTTAAGAATGTCTCTCAACCTATAGTTATAGCATTATGTTCAGGAGGGACTTTTCTGACGGTTCAGTTGGCAATGGCATTTTACTTTAAAAGTCCACTGAGCTGGCTGCAAGTTGTCGGTATGTTTGTTATCATTGTAGGTATGGTGATGATCACCTTTGGTGGCAAAGATCAAGCAATCTAAAAGCTATTTATGCAGTAAAATTGATGGGTTTTATTTGTTATAATAAAACTCATCAATTACAAGCGTGCTAGCAAGTTGTTGATTAAAACGGTCTAAATCAGCTATTTTTCCAGATATATCGTACATTACTTCCAATTTTCCATTGATTTTCTCAATTACACGACGCGTGGTTTTAATTTTGTAATCTAATGCTAATTGCTCAAACTCATGCAAATGGTAAAATTCATTTGAGCTAAATTTGATATGTAGCGAACGGATAAGATAATAACGTGCCAAGAAAATTTCAATGCGTTGGAAAAGCGCAAGGATCATAACCATAAAAATCGCAAAAGAAATAGCATAAACTAATTTCCCTAACCCAGCAAACATACCTATACCAGCTGTTGCCCATATAACGGCAGCGGTAGTCAGACCACTTACAGACAATTTACCCTTAAATATTACTCCTGCTCCAATAAAGCCAATACCGGTAACGATATTGGCTGCTACACGATCTGTACTATCGCCAATAAATAGACAGGATACAATCGTAAACATGGCAGAGCCAAAGCAGATCAGCACCACCGTACGGAATCCAGCTGATTTATTTCTGTATTCACGTTCAAAACCGATTAAACTGCCGCAAAAAATTGAAGTTATGGCATTTAGCAAAGGCTCACTACTCAAAAAATCAATAATGCTTTCCATCTTAAATTCTGTTTAACGATATCGGAGGAACTCCAATTGGAAAAAATGGAGTTCCATATTCTTGTTATAAATAAGCGTAAGTTATTCCGTCTCCACCACGATCTTGATGCTCGTCTTCAAATCGGCTGACATGACTATATTTACGTAAGTAATCCCGAATGAATTTTCGCAGAATACCGTCTCCTTTACCGTGGATAATTTTTAGTGAAGGATAGCCTACCATAACAGCCCTATCCAGTACCTTCTCCAATTCATTCAATGCATCTTCGGTACGCATTCCTCTCAGGTCTATTTCCGGATTAAAATCCGCAACAGTTCCAGCTGACAATGATTTAGATAAACTTTTAGCGGATTTCTTATTTTCCCGTCCTTCGAGCTTAAGGACATTCTTCCGCTTTTGTACTGTGCGCAATTCTCCCATGGCAAGGATCAAGTTGTTTTTAGCTATTTCAACAACCTGTGCTTCAGCTCCATTGTCAATAATCTGTACCCAGTCACCTACGGTCAGTTCGGAAGATTCCGTTATTTTCTCTTTGATGACTTGCTTCGCCGCCTGTTCTTTTGGCAAAACGGCTTTCAAAGCCTGATCCAGATTGCTGCGCAGTTCACGGGTTTTCTCCTTATCAGCTTTCGCCGACTTGATCTGTGCAACCGTATTTTCGATTAATTTATTGGAGTTCTTGATGATTTCCTGAGCCTCTTCTTTGGCCTTTTTCAGTATTACCCTTTTATTTTCCTCGAGATAACTTTGTAATTCCAGGTACTCCGATTTAAGAGATTCAAGTTCTTTTTCCCTTTTATTGATGGCAACTTTCGTATCAAACACCTCTTTCTTTTCCCGTTCGAGGTCGATCAATAAGGTATCTACTTTTTTCTGTTGTACACCAATTTTCCCTTTGGCAGCCTCCAGAATATCTTTTCCCAATCCTATTTTCTGTGCTATTTCGAAGGCATAAGAACTACCGGGCTTACCGATCTGGAGAATATACATGGGGCGCATCTCGCGGTTATCGAACAACATGGAGGCGTTCTCCAGACCCGTCGTATTGCTCGCAAACACCTTTAAGTTTGAGTAGTGGGTGGTCACCACACCTCTAATCTGCTTTTTATTCAACGATTCCAACACGGCTTCGGCAATAGGTCCACCAAATAAAGGATCTGTTCCGGTACCGAATTCATCAATGAGTACCAAGGTGCGTCCATTGGCAAATTCCGTAAAATATTTCATTTTCGACAAGTGCGCACTATATGTACTGAGATCACTTTCAATAGATTGATCGTCACCGATATCAGCAAATATCTGCTTAAATACGCCTACTTTCGTCGTTGGCTCAGCTGGGATCAATAAACCCGATTGTACCATGATCTGTAGCAAACCTACCGTCTTCATACAGACTGACTTACCACCGGCATTTGGTCCGGAGACAACAATTACACGTTGCAACTGGTCGATCTGTATATTCAATGGAACGACGGTGCCTTTGTGGTGTTCGTTAAGTATGAGTAAAGGGTGGCGCGCATTGATGAGATTGATCTCCGCTTCTTTGGATAGTTCCGGCATCTCGGCCTCAATATCCAGGGCAAACAATGCTTTGGCTCTAACAAAATCTACCTTGGTCAATAAACCATGATAAGACAGCAATAATGGGAGATGTGGACGTACTTTATCTTTGAGTTCCACAAGAATTCGGATAACCTCCCGCCTGCGCTCAAATTCAAGATCTCTAATCTTATTGTTAAGCTGGAATACCTCTTCTGGTTCAATATAAGCTGTTTGTCCTGTTGCTGATTCGTCGTGGATCAATCCTTTGAGCTTTCTTTTGTTCTCCGCCAAGATGGGGATACATAGACGCCCATCGCGTACGGTCAAATTGCCATCCGCAGTCCAACCGCTGTCCTGGGCATTTTTGAAAATACTATTTATGCGTTTGAGCGCATCTTGTTCCGCACGTTGTATTTGCTGGGTGATCTCTAGTAGCAGGCGGGAAGCATTATTTTTGAGTTTTCCACGCTCGTCGATGACTGTTTCAATATCACGGATGATTCCCTTCTCTATCGGTAAATGCTCAAATAGCACTTCCAAATTTGGATATAGCCCCTCTCTTTCGTTAAAATATCGAATGATGGCGTAAACAGTTTTCAACGACAACAAGACACGAAAAAACTCTTCTTCAAGTAGAAAAGCACCTTCGACCCTAGCCTTTTCAACAATGGATTTTAAAGGAAAAAAATTCTCGACGGGAAATGCCCCATCGTTGACAAGGAGATCTTTAAATTCGCTCGTCTGCCTCAAAAAACGATCTATCTGATCAAAGCGAGTTTGTGGCTGAATTTTCTCAACCAGTTCGCGTCCTGACTCGCTCAGGCACTTTTGTTTTATTTTATCTTTTATCTCGTAAAAACCGAGTTTATCTATCGCATTTAATGGATATACCATAAAATTATATTCTTTGATGGTTAAAGTTTTGACACAGGTTTTAACACCTGTGGTGGAGTAAGGATAGGTTTCTCAAGCCTTTGCTCCATTTTTTTTGGTAACGTTGCTGTGTCCTTAGCTGAAATGCCAGGTGTTGTCGCTGGGGACGCAGGATTTCCTGAGGATGCAGGTGTTGTTGAACCGGCTGGAATATTTGAACTGACTGTAGAAAGTTGGTTCATCAAATAGCTGTCCAAACTAATGCCTGTTTTCTGCTGGAAATTTTTGTTAAACAGTGAAGATGCCTCTTTAAAGCTGAATTTTTCCTTACTTGGTTTGTAGTGGATAAGCGCATCGATATTTTCCTGATACTGTTGCTGTTGTCGCATGATACGGCTCGTGCTATCCTGAATCCGCGCATTGATAATCGAATCCCGCGTGCGGATAGAGTCTTGCTTTTTACGTTCGATATCCGTATAAAACTTATTCTGCTTAGTCAAATTTTCTTCCACTTTCTTGTAAATGGCCGACATGATCTCAGCATCTTTACCATAATAGTTCAGGTTTTTTTTTAAAGATACGGAGTCCAGTCCGTATTTGTCAAAAGTTACCTGATACAAAGGCACCATCACTTTGCGTGCACTATCAATGGGCAAAATATTGAGATACGAATCTGTCAATTGGATTTCTGTCAAAGCATTTACAAATTTGCTTTGTGAGATAATATCCTTCTCTTCTGGTCTGACACAGGAACCAAATAAAAAAATCACCGCAAGTAGATTCAGTATTAATCGTAGCATTTCGTAGTTTTGTACAAATTTACAAAAAGGACCGACATTTGGCACTTTTTACATCATCAAACTATATCGGAAATGAGTATTGCGAGTAATTTAGAAGCTTTAAGATTGGAAACTGAGGCTAAAGGCGTTCAACTTGTAGCGGTTTCAAAGACAAAGTCCAATTCAGAAATCATGGAAGCCTATGAGGCTGGACAACGTATTTTTGGCGAAAATCATGTTCAAGAATTAATTGAGAAAGCTGAGCTTTTACCCAAAGATATTCAGTGGCATATGATCGGCCATCTACAGACGAATAAGGTGAAATATATTGCCTCATTCGTTAGCTTGATTGCTTCCGTAGATTCCTTAAAGCTATTAAAAGAAATTAATAAACATGCGTTAAAAGCCAATCGTGTTATTGATTGTTTATTGCAAGTTTATATCGCTGATGAGGATACCAAATTCGGTCTGGACCATGCGGAGTTGATCGAGCTTCTTCGTGATGAAGAATTCCTGGAACTACAGAATATCCGAATTTGTGGCCTGATGGGAATTGCATCCAATACCGACAATGAAAAGGTGATCAAAGCCGAGTTTTACGAATTAAAGATGTTATTTGATGGGATTAAAGCTAGCTTCTACCGGAAAGATGATTATTTTAACATACTTTCGATGGGTATGTCATCGGACTATAAATTGGCGATTGAAGAGGGATCAACTATGGTTCGTATCGGAAGCACAATCTTTGGTAAAAGAGTAATTAAACATTATAAAAACAATGACTAAACCAATTATACGCGCAGCAATTAAGTCTGATTGCCCACAAATGCTTGAGTTAATCAAAGAGTTGGCGATCTATGAGAAAGCTCCGGATGAAGTAACGGTTTCCCTCGCGGAGTTTGAAGAAGCGGGGTTTGGCGATAATCCTATTTGGGGTGCATTTGTAGCGGAAGTTGGTGAAGAAATTGTTGGAATTTCATTATATTACGTCAGATACTCCACCTGGAAAGGAAGAAGACTTTACCTGGAAGATTTAATCGTTACCGAAAAAATGCGTGGACTGGGAATGGGTAAGCAACTTTTTGACAGGACGCTTGCCTATGGTAAAGAATGTGGTTACCATGGCATGGTATGGCAAGTTTTGGATTGGAACAAATCTGCCATCAAATTCTACGAGCGGTATAAAGCTGATTTTGATCCGGAGTGGATCAATGTATCGATCACTTATTAAATTAGAGGGGAAACAATCAATTCAATGCGGTTTTATCTTTTTTTGAAAATTTTATTTTTAGGCTGTTTGTTGTACTCATGTCAAAACAAAAGTGTAGCACCTTCCTTAGCTCAGACTGGGGATACACTCTCCTATCACAAAAAAATGGTTGATGAGCACAGTAATTATTTTCTAAAAGGAGAAGATCAATTGGATACTACTTATTTCCGGGCGAGCTATCCGGTGTTCGATGAAGCAAAAATCAATGATCTTGTCTCATCTATTGTTCATCTTGAAGGAGATACCAGCATGGAAGAAGCCGCCCATCGTTTTATAAATGCTTATAATGA
This sequence comes from Sphingobacterium sp. DR205, assembly GCF_011064245.1. Taxonomy (NCBI): domain Bacteria; kingdom Pseudomonadati; phylum Bacteroidota; class Sphingobacteriia; order Sphingobacteriales; family Sphingobacteriaceae; genus Sphingobacterium; species Sphingobacterium sp. DR205. The sequence continues at coordinate 3,263,222 of NZ_CP049333.1, forward strand.
ATATGTGGATGATAACAATGGTAAATCTACTGCGACCTGGAACCGGGATCTTCAGGTAGATGTAGTTGCAAATACGCCCATGTATCTCGCCATACGAACAAAACAGGAGGAATATACCGGCGGAGCTCATGGCGACCATGTAACCTTATATTCAAACTTTGATAGGCAGTCTAATAGTCCCATTACAATTGACGATATTATTCGCAAAGAAGATAAAGATAAGTTTATCACAATCGCCGAACAGTGTTTTCGTAAACAAGAGGGACTGCATAAGGATGATTCCTTAAATGGAAAATATTTTTTTGAAGATGGTAAGTTTTCGCTTGCGGATAATTTTACATTTGAAAAAAACGAATTATTATTTTATTATAATATCTACGAAATTAAATCTTACGCAGAAGGCGGTACAGAGCTGCGTATTCCCTACACAACTTTTAAAGATCTGATGTCAGAAAAAGGACTACATTATATCAATAGTATCAATTAGCAATCAACTAAACTCAATAAAATAAATGCAGGTTTTTAAATTTGGAGGTGCATCAGTAAAGGATGCGGAAAGTGTCAGAAATTCAGCAAAGATTATTTCGAAATACAAAGGTGAAGCTTTGTTGGTCGTTATTTCTGCCATGGGTAAGACAACAAACCTTCTGGAGAAATTGACCAGAGAATATTATAATAATACGGGCTTGCAGTTTCAGACCCTTGAAGAAGCCAAAGCATTTCATTTTCAAATTCTTCAGGACCTATTTCCTGGAGGTGAACATCCTATATTCGATGAAATTGCCAACTGTTTCGTCGAAATCGAATGGGTTTTGGAAGAGGATCCGCAGGACTCCTACGATTACCTGTTTGACCAGATTGTGTCTATGGGCGAATTGATTTCGACGAAAATTGTCGCTGCCTATGTTGCCTTTATTGGGGAGAAAGTTAAATGGATAGATGCTCGTGATTATATATTGACCGATAATACCTACCGTGAGGCTGTCGTAGACTGGAGCAAAACAGAAGAGAAAATCCGTGCTGAACTTCCATCCATATTAGACGAATATATTGTCATCACGCAGGGTTTTCTGGGATCCACCTCGGAGAATTTCACAACAACTTTAGGCCGTGAAGGTTCCGATTATTCAGCAGCTATATTTGCGTCTTGTTTAAATGCTGAAAATGTAACAATCTGGAAAGACGTTCCGGGGGTGCTCAATGCTGATCCCAAATGGTTTGAAAAAACCGAATTGATCCCCGAACTATCGTATACGGATGCGATCGAACTTACCTATTACGGTGCGACTGTCATTCATCCGAAGACGATCAAACCGTTGCAGAATAAAAAAATCGCCTTAAATGTGCGTTCTTTTGTTGATCCGGAGTCTCCAGGAACGATAATTCGAAGTACAAATCAGACATTACCGGTTCCTTCGTTTATATTTAAAGTAAATCAGATTTTTATTTCCATTTCGCCACGGGATTTTTCTTTCATCGTGGAAGATAACCTCAGGGATATCTTTAACCTGTTTCATGAACATCGCATCAAAATCAATATGATGCACAATACGGCGATCAATTTCACCGTCGCAGTGGATGATACCGGTAAAAACCTGGTGGATTTAATTAACGATCTTGAGCAACGATTTAAAGTTACCCACGAGTCTGGTCTTGAATTAATTACGATACGTTATTATAACCAGGAAACGATCGACCGCGTTTTGGTCGATAAGGAAGTGATCAGTGAATTAAAGGATAGATATACTTGCCAGCTTCTCGTTAAGAAAATATAAATGAATAGATTGATTCTTCAAAAGGAGGTGCAGCTGTTTTTGGAAAAAAACCTGGATGAATCTCCTGTCAAAATAGCTTTAAAGAAATCTCCTTTTGAAGGAATATCGTCTTCTGAACTGGCTGCACAGCTCGATGGTATACAACGAGCAAGGACTAAAATTCCGTTATGGGCAGCGACTCCAGGTGTCTATTTTCCTGCTAAATTAAACCTAGAACAGTGTTCTTCTGAAAAAACGGCATTATTTAAAAGTTCGCTTATTCAGGAAGGTACAAATTTAATTGATGCAACCAGTGGTTTTGGTGTTGACAGCTTTTATTTTTCAATGCGGGCAAAGCAGGTGATTTCATGTGAGCTCAATCCCGATCTTGCGCAAATCTCTTCGTATAATGCAAAAATATTGTCCGCAACAAATATCAGCGTTGTAGCGGCGGATGGTGTAGATTACATACTTAACCGTTCGCAGGAGCATTTTGATTATATCTATCTGGATCCTTCGCGCAGGGTTCAAAATAAAAAGGTGTTTTTATTGGACGAATGTGAGCCCAATTTGGTTGCACTGCAAAACGATTTTTTTGAACGATCTGATGTTATTATCAGCAAGCTCGCGCCATTATTGGATATTTCTTCGGCATTGAGTATGTTAGTTCATGTAAAGGATGTATATGTGGTGTCCTTGCAAAATGATTGTAAAGAGCTTGTTTTTATTCAAGAGAAAGGCTATGAAGGCGAACCGGTCATTCATGCTGTCCGACTGCTGAGAGAGCAACAGCAGATAGTCTCTTTCACCTATACAGAAGAACGTGCAACCCTTGTGGATTATAGTGGCCCCCTATCCTATCTCTACGAACCTGATGTGGCCCTGACCAAAGCTGGAGCGTTTAAAACAATTGCCAGTCGTTTTGGGTTAAAAAAATTACACAAAAGCACCCATTTGTATACCTCCGATCAGAAAATCTCTGATTTTCCCGGGAAAGTATTTGTAATTAAGCAGGTGGAATCTTTTACAGAATTTAAGAAAAAGAAAAGTCCGCTGATAGCTGATATTATCGCTAAGAATTTTCCGTTAAAAACAGAGGCGATCAAAAAGAAGTTTAAGATTAAAGACGCCGGTGACACCTTCAGCTTCTTCACAACAGTGCTGAATGATCAGCTTATTGTCATACATACGCAGCGAATTCTAGAATAGACAATTTGATTACAATTGTCCTGTTTCTTCTCCGTAATTTTAATGTATGGATAAAATCGTATTATCAGCATTAGATTTAGCTCCTGTCAAAAAGGGAGAAAATGCAGCCAGTGCCATCGCTCGCAGTGTAAAGGTTGCCCAGCATATCGAAAAACTGGATTTTAAAAGAATCTGGGTTGCCGAACACCATAATATGGAATATATCGCAAGCTCGGCAACCTCACTACTTATACAACATATTGCTTCGAATACTGACCGGATCAGAGTGGGTTCGGGCGGTATCATGTTGCCTAATCACGCTCCCCTAGTGATCGCGGAACAATTTGGTACATTGGAAACGTTATTTCCGGGGCGAATTGATCTTGGTTTAGGTCGGGCACCGGGTACTGATCAATTGACTGCAATGGCCTTGCGAAGAAATAACTTAAATACTGCATTTCAGTTTCCGCAGGAGGTCAAAGATCTTCAACGTTATTTCAGCATAGATAATTATGATGCAAAAGTGCGTGCATTTCCCGGTGAGGGGCTGGAAATCCCTCTTTATATTCTGGGATCTAGTACGGATAGCGCTTATTTAGCGGCCAGTTTAGGGCTCCCCTACGCTTTTGCGACACACTTTGCTCCGGCCCAATTTGCCTCGGCAAGTATGATCTATCATCAGAATTTTGTGCCATCGGAGGTGTTGGATAAACCTTATTTTATTTCCTGTGTCAATGTTATCGCTTCAGAAACTACCGAAGAAGCCGAGTTTTTGTCTACCAGCTTCTTTAATTTATTCGCTGGTATTGTAACGAACACAAGGAGACCCTTATCTCCGCCGACAGACGAAGTAATTTATAAAGGAATTCCAGCCATTGAACAAGCTGTACAGAGCATGGCCTCCTGTGCTTTTGTGGGGGATAAAAACAAGATCGCCCCAGAAATAGAAAAATTTGTCAAAGATCATAAAGTCGATGAAATTATGGCTACTTCCTATATTTTTGACGACGAAAAATGCCTGCGATCATTTTCCTTGCTTAAGGAAGCACTTGCTTAAGGCGGCCTAGGGATTATATATTGTGAATTTTTATATATTTAAATAAAAATTCACAATATATGAACAGCTATTCTGCTTTTACCATACTGTTTGGGCTATTACTCATCCAAGCTTGTCATAGTCCCATGACAAAAAGGGAGGATACCTCGATTGATTCAGTTGCCACGAAAGATAGTTCGACTTTATTGTCAAAAGACAGTACGGACTTGTTGAGATCTGCGTCGGCCGATAGCTCAAAAGGGCAGATTTTTTTGGTGCGCAGTTATCGCATCTGGGAAAAAGAGGATCCCACCGCTGTATTGAATAAGGATTGGTTTGATCTCTATGAGCGCGAGGGAAAATATTATTTAGAGAAAGTGGATTATGAAATTAAAGATGGTTACGACGAATGTGCTCAGGTCCCTTCTAAAAGTGTCGAGTCTAAAAGAAACTCGCTTTTGTTTCTGAATATAAAGGGCTTAAAGCCGGGGGCCTTGGAGAATATGCAGATAAAACATTCGGAGATATGGCCCAAGGAATCCGTAGAATATAATTTCAGAAAACAGCATATTATCCTGAAAGGGTTGGGAGATATTAAATCGACCGAAGTACAAACTGACGAAAAAGGGCATGAAAAGATATTTCATGAAGTAGCTCATTATAAGCTCAATGTCGTCTTTGGAGGAACGCATGAAATGACATTGTTTCAAAAGGATCAATATGAACATGTATTTATGTCCACACAGTTTGTTGGGGATATAGATCGTGACGGGCAATTGGATTTTATCTTTTCCAATCCGGGGAACTATGAGGAAGAAGCGCTGCTTTTGTTTCTTTCTAATGGTGGAAAACCATTGGTTTTCGAGGCAGATGAACAGTTTGATTGTTAATTTGCGATCGTGGAAAAAATAAAAATAGTTCTGCATCAAATGAAGTCCATTCATCGGGCTTTGATTGCAATTTGCGTTTTTACACTTGTATATCTCTTCTCCCCGATTGAAACTTTGACCTTGTTAAGCTTGGTTCTGTGTTGGCTTGGCTTTTGTATTTCCTATATATTGGTCTCCTGGTATACGTTTTATACCATGCCGGTGACCACAATTGCCAAGAAAGCGCAGCAGGAAGACGGTAGCCAACTTTTTGTATCCCTATTTATAATAGTGGTTACGCTTAGTTGCTTTATCTCTGTGCTAATGATCATTATATCGACTAAGGAAAAACAGCTTGATAATTCATTTATTATCATTATATGTATGTTTGCTATGCTTGCATCGTGGTGTTTGGTCCATACTATATATACATTCCATTATGCGCGTTTATATTATGAAAATGATTCTAATGGAAGTGGCCTAGAATTTCCGGGCGATGATAAGCCGGATTATATGGACTTTGCCTATTTTTCATTTGTCATGGGTTGTACATTTCAGGTATCCGACGTAGGCATCTCATCAAAGAAAATCAGACGGGTTGCGCTGTTTCACGGTCTGCTATCCTTTGCACTGAATACATTCGTGGTGGCATTGACTATCAATATCATTTCCGGTTTTATCAATTGAGTTTTTAAGCTAAAAACCGTATTTTAGTCCAAAATTTATACACATGAAGTCGTTCAAACTCTTAGTCGCGCTCGTTTTATGCTTTATTACCATTGTTTCATGTAAAAAAAATGAAACACCTGATGCTGGTGCGGCTGCCGGTATTTCTGGAAGTTTTATTGGCAGGGTTCAATTTCAGGACAATTCATTGTCTGTTGATCGGTCAAATAGATTGATCCGCATTCTACCTGACGGCGGCAACCAATCGTTTAAAATTGAATTCTTTACAGGGGTGCCAAATATCACGGGAGTTCGCTTTAATAAGGATAATGACAGCACCTGGATCTCGAATGATACAACAGGACTAAAAAAGGTGACCATAGAGGGCAAATCTCTTAAAATAAACTACCAATTAAATAGTCAACGCTGGATTGTGGATGACGGGATTCGTAAATAATAATCAATCTAAATTGTCATAATAACTTCATTTTTCGTTGGGAATGTATTTCCTTATCACTATATTTAGCCAAGCATAAGGAAAAGAGAAATGAAACATATCCAGAAAATTGGAGCAATTGCTTCTGTATTTGCCATAGTCATCGCCTTGAGTGGATTTAGCTTCCAGCAGGAAAAACCTCAGGAAGAGCCCAAGCCTACAAATTTAAAAGTTTTACCGAAAAATATCTCACATGACGAATTGATCGCGACAATGAAAGAGTTTAACGTCGCGTTGGGTGTAAAATGTGGATTTTGTCATGCGCCTTCAAAAGAGGATCCCAAAAAGATGGATTTTGCAAGTGATGAAAATCACAAAAAGGAAATTGGTCGGGCAATGATCAAGATGACACAAAAGATCAACAAAAAATATTTCAATCGTAGTTGGGATAACTCACCGGCCAAAGCAATTTCCTGTAAAACTTGTCATGGCGGCAAGGAAGAACCAGAAATGGTAATAGCGAGAAACTAATCAAACTATATATTCATGTAACACCGTAAGGTTTCTCTTATGGTGTTTTTTTGTTGCCTATTCTTCTTAGTTATTGCTGTTTCGCTTAGTCCAGAGGTTTTGAAACTCATCCTAAATTTTGAACATGTGTCTGGGTGATGATATAGGTTTATCTATGACCGAAATTCTTGTCTACAAAATGTCTACAAATTTTTCGGCTTGTTTACTAAATCACCCATGTCAAGGAGTGGTTCTATGTTCCCAAAAGGGCATTTTACTTAAAAAGGGCCTTATCATGTGTAATGCTAAGACCCTTTTTGTACCCGGAGCCGGAGTCGAACCGGCACGGTTTCCCACTGGTGTTTGAGACCAGCGCGTCTACCAATTCCGCCATCCGGGCATATCCGTTTGGGATGATGCAAAAGTAAGGAAAGTTTTTATTTTTCCAAACGATCTGCTACTTCTTTTCCTAAACTGCCTGAAAATGAATTAGAAATTTTTTATAAAACTATTTGTAATACCGCTTCAAAGGCTTAACTAGCATTTTTTTCTTAATTTTAAGCTGGAAATATTAGGCAAATCATGGAAAAGGTAAAGTTAGGAAATAGTGAAATTGAATTCAAACCGATCGTTTTCGGCGGGAATGTATTTGGCTGGACTGTAGATGAGCAACAGTCGTTTGCTCTTTTGGACGCGTTCGTCGATATGGGCTTTAGTTTTATAGATACATCCAATAACTACTCTCATTGGGTACCAGGCCACACTGGATCAGAGTCCGAGTCCATTATAGGTAAATGGATCAGTAAACGGGATGTGCGGGATAAAATTCAGATTGCGACGAAGGTGGGCGGACGTCATGCCGGTAATGACAAGCCCAATTTGAAAAAAGAACATATTATCAAATCTGTTGACGAATCACTTATGCGATTGAAAGTAGATACAATAGATCTCTATCAGTCGCATCACGATGACCTTTCAACGGCCATAGATGAAACCTTGGAGGCTTATCAGCAACTGGTGCATGCTGGTAAGATAAAATGGATCGGAGCGTCTAATTTAAGTCCTGAGCGCCTAAAGGAGTCATTGGTTGTCGCGGAGAAGAATGGTCTCCCTGCCTATATTGCCATCCAGCCCGAATATAATTTATACGACCGTTCAAAATATGAGAAAGATTATGAGCAACTCGCGGTTGAAAATCACTTGGGTGTAATCACCTACTATTCCCTTGCAAGCGGATTTCTTTCTGGAAAATATAGGTCGGTGGCGGATATTAAAGATGTGAAGCGATCGGATGCCTTAAAAGGCCGGTTTGATAACCGTGGACTTCGTATTCTGGACGCCTTAGCCCAGGTAGCCCACAATCAACAGGTCGCTATGTCAACAATCGCACTCGCGTGGATTCTTCATCGACCTTCAGTCGCTGCACCTATTGTCAGTGCCACTTCCCTACAACAACTTGAGGAACTAACTAAAGCGACCAAAATAAAGTTGTCCACTGAAGAAATGTCCCTGCTAAATATAGCTAGCACATGGGAAGAAAATTAATGCGTGTTTGGTTTTAATTTGTTGGTATATAGGTTTTTAAAATAAAATTAAGCCCTATTCAGAATATTATTTGGTCAGTTTGGCCGTAAAAGGTTTGATAACTGGATTTTTTATGAATTAATTCTTTATATTTAGGGTATTAAACCTCTGTAATTCAATGCAAAAAATATCCTGACAAAATATTATTTTGTCAGGATATTTTCTATGTTTTATTGTTGTAAATAGAACAATCAGAGGTTTGCCGGTCTCTTCTCGTTCAATAGGCTAAGGACCTCTGTTGGTACCATTGCGCTAACATCTCCCCCGTTAAACCAGATATCCCGTACGATAGTTGACGATATGTGGGCCTTCCCGGATCTGCTCATCAAAAAATAGCTTTCGATCGTGGGGTTTAGTAACAGGTTGTTTTGAGCTATCGCATTTTCAAACTCGAAATCTCCCGTGTTTCGTAAACCGCGTAATATAAATTTCGCACCGACTTTCTGGCAGAAATCTACGGTCAGACCACTATACTTTACCACTTCTATCGCTTGAGCACCCTTAAAAAGATGCTGTATGCAATTGACACGCTCCTCATGGTCCAACATGCCTTTTTTGTTCGCATTATAACCTACTGCAATAATGATTTTATCAAATAGTGGCAGGGCTCTTTCAACCAGATCTTGATGAGCTGAAGTAAAGGGGTCAAACGAGCCCGGAAAAACAGCAATTTTCATACTATTGAGGATTTGTGTAAAATGAAAAAGATGAATAACCGTATTTTCTGGTTTCTATAAAATTCGGGTGTTCCTCCATCTGCCTTGTAGAAGGATGTTCTACAATAAGAAGCCCGTTGTGATTCAATAGATTGTGATCGAAGATCAATTTTGGCAATTGGGGCAGTTTCGGAATATCGTAAGGTGGATCTGCGAAAATTAGGTCATACGTATTTTTACAGCTGCTAATAAACTTAAAGACATCTGCTTTCTTTGCTTTGATCTGTTCAAGTTTCATTTTTTTTGCAGTCTCGGTAATATATTGTACACATTTAAAATGCAGGTCAATAGAATCTACCTGTTTCACTTCGCGCGAGGCTAGTTCAAAACTAATATTTCCAGTGCCCGCGAAAAGATCAAGGCAATGGAGCCCATCAAATTCCAGACGATTCTGCAAAATATTAAACAATGCTTCCTTAGCAATATCTGTGGTCGGCCTGACCGGTAAATTGGTCGGCGGGTTCAGCCTTAAACCACCTATTCTACCTCCTATTATTCGCATAATATTGAATCAAATAGTATGTTGTAAGGTGTTAAGCTGCTTTCGATCTCTTGATCCGCCAAGACCACTTTTGTTTTTAGCTCCAAGACTTCGATGTCACCCGCATAGGATGCAATCCGTTTATAATAAGAATCATTTGGAACTTCACCGGAAAGAAGAATCTTATCGATGGAATCACCCAGACTGAACTGTGTCAATATATTCAAGACGTAATAGCTGATATCATCAAGGTTATGAATTTCAAAACTGTTATAAAGCTGAAAACCCCCATTCTTGAATAGATAAAAGTCAACCATGTTGTCAGCTACAAAATGTAATCCCAACGCAGTTCCTCTGATGGATATACGTTCCTGAGCACGGTCCAATACAACGGCAAATTCAGGAAGAATCACAGCGTCAGGAAATAATCTGCGCCAACGATTTAAAAGAAGTTTATCGAACTGATATAAAGCTACTAAACCAAGGTTATCTAAATAGTAAATAAATGTATTCTCAAGATCTGAAGTGCACAAAAATTGCAGGTATTGTGCAATATTATCCTTCTGAAAAACCTCTTTGGGTATAAATGTAAAACTCTGGTGTGGGATCACAATCCGAACGAATCGAAACGGCAGACTCATTATTCTTGTTGCATCTAAAATTGGCTCCTCTGAGGGATACTCGATCAATATCGGTGCTACTGACTTCTTATCGACTACCGCTAACACATCTTTTTGGAAGCCAGCTTTTACCAAAAGGTTATACTCAGGTAAGTAATGAATGTTAAATTGTTTTGAAATATAATTCATTCGCTGAATTGTAAAAATAAAAACTTGTTAAAGCAAAAATAGCTTTTTCTAGAGGATAAGACAAACCTTTTAAATAACTTTGGGCGTGTTCATCAAAAATCTGCTAATACAACAATTTCCCTGGCAACCAACTGCACAGCAGCTGGAAGCATTCGAGTTATTGGAAGAGTTTCTGCTCGCTTTTGACAGGCAGTCCTGTTTTGTTCTCAAAGGTTATGCCGGTACTGGTAAAACAACACTAATTGCTGCATTGGTCAAAGTGCTTCCTGCATTGAAGAAACGGTCCGTACTCCTCGCTCCGACAGGTAGGGCCGCTAAAGTGATGAGTTACTATTCGGGACGAAAAGCTTTAACCATCCACAAGAAGATTTACCGGAAAAAGTCTGCCATTTCTTTTCAAATGGACTTTACGCTTGCAGAAAATTTACATGAAGATACTCTTTTTATTGTTGACGAAGCTTCAATGATCTCCAATGAAGCGGTAAATATGTTTTCAAAAAGTCTTTTGGATGATCTGATTCGTTATGTGCAATCCGGCAAGAATTGTAGCTTGCTTTTTGTGGGAGATACTGCCCAATTGCCGCCTGTTGGTCTACTGGACAGTCCGGCATTAAATCCCGGCTATCTCGAACATGAATTTCACCTCTGTGTCTATCCTTATGAACTGACTACCGTGGTTAGGCAGTCCCAGGATTCGGGCATATTGTACAATGCGACTAAAATACGTAATGAGATTATATCCGCTGAGGAAGGACAGCTTGATTTCCCGTTTCCTAAGTTCATAACAAAAGGATTTAAAGACCTTTATCGTATGACTGGTGAACGATTGATTGAAGGTATAAATTATGCATATGATAAATATGGTGTAGAGAACACCATGATCATATGCCGTTCAAACCGTTCGGCAAACCTATATAATCAGAACATTCGCAACAGAATCCTTTTTAGGGATGAGGAGTTGACCGGCGGCGACTATATCATGGTGGTAAAGAACAATTACTTTTGGCTACAGGAAAACAACATGGGCGATGGTTTTATTGCAAACGGCGATATGGCCAAAGTCAGGAAAGTGAGTAATATCCACGAACAGCATGGTTACAGGTTTGCTGATGTTACGCTGGAATTTATGGATTTTGATGAAATAGAACCCATCACCTGTCGCGTTATTTTAGACAGTCTCTATACAGAAGGACCTAACCTTTCGTATGAAAGCCAGAAAAACCTATACGAAGAGATCGGGATGGATTATGCGGATATCCTGGATAAAAAGGATCGACTTGAAGTTATTAAGAAAGATCCTTATTACAATGCATTGCAGATCAAATTTGCTTTCGCAATCACTTGTCACAAAGCACAAGGGGGACAATGGCCCATTGTTTTCGTTGATCAGGGATATCTCAATGATGAAATGTTGGATCTTGAATTTCTTCGCTGGCTATATACTGGTGTTACCCGGGCTACGCAGGAACTTTTTTTGGTAAACTTTAATGAAAACTTCTATCCATCATAGGATTATTACACGAATCATTCTTTTGACTGTGTAATAATGAATATTTTAGCGACCAAAACCAAGATTACACAATTATCTATATTTATTTGATGCATAAGTTCTATTTTATCTTTGCAGCTAGTCTATTGCCTTACTTTGGTGCTGCACAACAGATTGAAAAGCCTCCGGTAAAACCGAATTATCAGTTGGCTGCCAAATTTTCGCCGGAGAAATTAAAGAAAATGATTTTCTCTACGACCATTAAGCCAAACTGGATCAATTTTTCGGATCGTTTTTGGTATGACTATGCCAGCCCACAAGGGAAAAATTGGTATATCGTAAACCCAGCACTCAAAAAGAAAGAGACTCTTTTTGATAGTGAGCATCTCGCTGCTCAAATTACTAAAATTGTCAAAAATCCTGTTGATGCCCAACATCTAGAATTACAGGGTTTAAGATTTACGAAAGATGAAAAAAAAATCAGATTTCAGATTCAGAGCACGAAAGATACTGTAAAGTCCAAAGATGAGATCGAAAAACTTAAAAATAAATCCGATTCGACAAAAAAGAAACTCTTCTATTTGGAATATGATTTCGCATCAAAGATAGTATCTGAAATTAGTGATTCTACGAAAGTAAAAACTCCCCTGTCCTGGGCAAGTTTCTCCCCGGATACCAATACGGTGTATTTTGCCAAAGACTTTAATCTGTATTGGATGGACAAAGCCAATTATCTCAAAGCAGTCAAAAATGAGAAAGATAGCACTATTGTCGAACACCAGATTACAAAAGACGGAGTACAATACTATGCTTGGGGCGGCGATGAATATAGTACCACTACGGGTGACGAAAAGGATAAAGATAATGAAACGAAACGCAAACGTGTATGGATAAGCTGGTCACCTGATGGTCGCTATTTTACGCTGACAAGAAAAGACAATAGATCGTTGCGACCTTTGTGGGTGATCAATAATGTGGGTTCTTCTCGACCTACCCTGGAGACATATAAATACCAGATGCCGGGTGAGGTTGACTCAACCGAGACTGAATTCTATATCTTTGAGGCAGCAACAAAGGTTCCGCGCAGAATAAATATCGCAGCTTTTAAAAATCAGACCATTTCCAGCTGGACCAAAACACCAGACAGAAATTCATACAAAGAAGATTACTACATTAATTACTGGCTGGGTAATAACGAAGAATTCTATATTTCCCGTTCCAGCCGTGATTTAAAAAGAATAGATCTGTTAAAGGTAAATGTGAACGGAACAGTAAATCCCATTATTCAGGAACGTTCCAATGTATATCTGGATGTTCAAAAGCCTCTATTGCTCGAAAATGGAAAACAATTGGTTCATTGGTCCGAAAGAGACGGGTGGGGTCATTATTATCGCTATGACACCAATGGTAAATTTATAAACCAAATTACTAAGGGAAGCTTTCACTGTGAGGAAATTACGGGGTTAGATCCGACCACCCAGACCTTATTTTTTACTGCATCTGGTCGTGAGAAAAATGAGGATCCCTATTACCTTCACCATTATAGTGTCAATCTAAACGGAAATGGAATTAAACTGCTGAATCCGGGTAATTTTGATCATCAGATCGAGATGAGTGAATCGTCCAAATATTTTGTAAACAATTCTTCAAGAGTAAATACAACACCCGAATCTGTATTATTAAATGGCAACGGACAGAAGATTATGACGCTTGAAAAAGCAGATTTGTCGCTGTTATTTGCTGCAGGTTATAAATTCCCTGAGCCGTTTAAAGTAAAGGCTGGCGACGGTACCACAGATCTCTATGGTGTCATGTACAAACCCTTTGACTTTGATAGTACAAGAACCTACCCTATTGTAGAATATGTCTATCCGGGGCCGCAGACAGAAGCTGTCAATAAATCTTTTGGACGGAGCATGGACCGGATAGACCGATTAGCCCAATTTGGCTTTATTGTGGTTACTGTTGGAAATCGCGGCGGACATCCATCCCGTTCACAATGGTACCATACCTATGGTTATGGCAATCTGCGGGATTATGGATTGGAAGATAAAAAGGCGACGGCAGAGCAACTCGCAGACCGTTATAAGTTTATTGACATCAATCGTGTAGGCATTACAGGGCACTCCGGAGGCGGATTTATGTCGACAGCGGCAATGCTTGTTTATCCCGACTTTTTTAAAGTTGCCGTATCGGGAGCGGGCAACCACGAAAATCAGATCTACAACCGCTGGTGGAGCGAACGCCACCATGGTGTAACAGAAAAGGTTTCGGCAAAAGGTGATACAACGTTTTCATATCAGATCAATAAAAATACGGAAATAGCCAAAAACCTAAAAGGAAGACTCTTGATCGCTACTGGCGATATTGACAACAATGTGCATCCTGCAAACTCAATTCGGATGGTCGATGCATTGATCAAAGCAAATAAACGGTTCGACTTCTTGCTCTTACCGGGACAAAGGCATGGATTCGGCGATATGACAGAGTATTTCTTCTGGAAGATGGGTGATTATTTTAGTCAATACCTTTTGGGAGATTCCAAGATGAACGAAGTTGATATGACCGAAATGAATCGAGAGAAGCCGCTAAAATAACAGGTTTATGACCTATCATGAAAAAATAAAGTTTTTGTCCGTTACCTTAAGATCGTTTGAGGTAACGGATTTTTCTTTGGATATGCTTGCTGGTATTAGCCTTCAGGATTTGCTCAACATTTCGCTGGAGAAGGATAAAACACTGTCTTTTCGTGCTGCCTGGGTGTTTGAGACAATTGTTTTAAAGGACACGGCCCTGCTTCAAGGGTTGTTGCCACAATTCTTTGAGAATCTGAAAAAACAAAAAAACTGGAGTTGCCTTAGGAGTTATAGTAAAATATTGATGTACTTAACATCAAAAAAGAATAAAAGCTACTATCTTGATAAAAAGACTGAAGAAGCGCTTATTGAATATGCTTTTCAATGGCTGATTGACCAACAATGTCCCGTAGCTGTGCTGGTCAATTGTTTGGATATTTTAAATAATCTGAGCAAGAAACATACATGGATAAAAGAGGAGCTTTTTGCTCAGATCAGTTATTTTCAGAAGATAAAACCAAGCCCCGCATTGCTGAGCCGCACGAAGCGAATCCTTCAAAGTAGCTGATTGGAAGGATATTTTTAAGCTTAGTAATTAAAATAATGTGTTTCCTTTTGGATTATGTGTGCGGCCGAGGTGCTTATATGCAGCTTCGGTACATTCACGTCCTCTGGAGGTGCGCATGATGTAACCTTCCTGGATCAGAAAAGGTTCATATACCTCTTCTATTGTACCTTCATCTTCTCCTACTGCAGTGGCAACAGTTTTGAGACCAACCGGACCACCTTTGAATTTATCAATAATTGTGGTCAAGATTTTATTGTCCATTTCATCTAAACCATTTTCATCGACATTAAGCGCATGAAGTGCATATTTCGCTATTTCCTGATCAATGCTTCCATTTCCTTTGATCTGGGCAAAATCTCGTGTCCGGCGTAACAAAGCATTTGCAATCCGTGGGGTTCCCCTACTCCTGCGTGCAATTTCGTACGCTCCTTCGTCAGAGATCGGCGTATTCAGAATGTGTGCAGAACGGAGTACGATCGTGGTCAATAATTTTGCATCATAATATTGAAGCCGTGAATTGATGCCAAACCGTGCGCGTAGCGGAGCTGTCAGGAGGCCTGAACGGGTTGTTGCACCAATTAGGGTAAAAGGATTCAATGAAATCTGAACAGAGCGGGCATTTGGTCCCGTCTCCAGCATGATGTCAATTTTGAAATCCTCCATTGCCGAATAGAGATACTCCTCAACCAAGGGGCTTAAACGATGGATTTCATCGATAAAGAGCACATCCCCCTCCTCCAGATTTGTCAACAGCCCGGCAAGGTCTCCGGGCTTATCCAAGACTGGGCCGGAGGTGATTTTTATACCTACACCCATTTCATTTGCGATGATGTGGGATAGTGTTGTTTTACCTAGTCCCGGAGGCCCATGCAACAATACATGATCCAACGCTTCTCCGCGCAGTCGCGCAGCTTTCACAAAAATATTTAGATTCTCCAATATTTTTGCCTGTCCCGTAAAATCTTCAAAAGCCTGGGGGCGCAATGCCCGTTCGATATCGCGATCGGTATTGCTCAAACGTTCGGGGTTTGGATCTAAATTCTCATTCATTGACCAATAATATTAATTTCTCTTATAACTTTTTCCGATACTTCCCAGTTTAAGCTGGATCACACCAAAAAAAGCTTCCTTGAAGATACTTGTACTCATTTTAGATGTGCCCTCGGTCCTATCGGTAAATATGATAGGCACCTCCACAACATTAAATCCATATTGAATGGCCGTAAATTTCATCTCAATTTGGAAAGCATAGCCAACAAATTTAATCTTGTCCAAAGGAATAGTCTTCAGTACCTCCCGCGTGAAACAGACAAAACCAGCTGTAGCATCCTGAACTTTAATTCCGGTAATAAAACGGACATATACTGATGCAAAATATGACATCAATACCCTGCTCATAGGCCAGTTGACAACATTTACGCCTTTAATATAGCGGGAGCCGATACTCATATCGGCACCATCCACGCAGGCTTGTCTCAATCGGACTAAATCTTCAGGGTTGTGACTAAAATCCGCATCCATTTCAAAGATGTACTGATAATGTTCCCTTGCGAGCCCCCATTTAAATCCATGGATATAAGCAGTTCCCAGACCTAATTTACCTTTCCGTTCCTCTATAAATAAACGGTCCTGAAATTCAATTAATTGTAAACGCTTTACGATATCTGCCGTTCCATCAGGCGATCCGTCATCAACAATCAGAATATCAAATGCATGTGATAAGGAAAAAACTTTACGAATGATTTTTTCAATATTTTCCTTTTCATTATATGTTGGAATAATAACTAAACTCTCCGCCACTTTCTTTTATTTAAGACCAGTAAAGGTAACAATTTAAGCTAAATTCTCTGCTAAGAATTTCGATGAAATCCTTACAAAAAGGATATTTTGAAGGAACGTAGCTTGATGTCGCCTGCTTTTAACAAATAAAAGTATTTGGCCGATGAAATAGCCGAGTGATAAAAAGAAAAGCCCGTTACTATGGGAGTAACGAGCTTTCATTAACCAATTATAAACTTAAATTATGAGACTGCAAATATGGTGAATATTGCTTATATATGCAAATTTTAATGCGTTTTTATGCAACATTTTCAATACAATATCTCAGTTTTTGTCAAAAACATTTGATAATACGCATAATACTGCAATTTCATCGATCAACTTCGCCCAGGACAATATCAATTGACCCTAGTATTGCAATGAGGTCGGCAATTAAAACCCCTTTTCCCAATTCGGAAATGACAGAAAGATTGTTGAAACTTGGTCCTCTTGATTTCACTCTTAAGGGAATATCGGATTTTTCTTTCGTTACAAAATAAAAACCAAGTTCTCCTTTCGGGTTCTCCGCACGCACATAGTAATCTTGTGCTTTCAAATTTACTTTTTTGGGAACCAAAGCACGCGGATCAAAATCTGCGGTACGCTTAAAATCTTTTTGTAACCGTTCAAGGCATTGTTCAACGATACGTACAGATTCACGTACTTCATCTACCCTAACCTTATAGCGGTCCCAGCAATCTCCGATACTGCCCATGGCTCCTTGTCCCACCGGGATCTCAAAGTCTATTTCCGGATAAACGGAATACCCATCAATCCGTCTCAAATCCCATTTAATACCCGAGGCTCGCAGCATAGGGCCAGAAACACCATAATTGATCGCAACGTCAGCGGGTAAGACTCCTATATTAGCTGTTCGGGATATAAATATCTGATTCTGCGTTAATATCTCATCAAGCTCAACCAGTTTTGGTTTAAAATAACTTATAAATTCGGAACAACGTGCTTCAAAGCCAACGGGTAAATCGTAGAAAAGCCCGCCAACCCATATATAGTTATATAACATGCGGGAACCGGATACCCATTCCAACATGTTCATGATATGCTCACGGTCTCTAAAACACCATAGAAAAGGAGTTGTTGCACCGATATCAATGCCGTATGTACCGATAGCAATAAGGTGTGATGCAATGCGGTTCAGTTCACATACCAATACACGGATATATTCTACCCTTTTGGGAATCTTACTATCCAAACCCAGCATACGTTCTACACCCATGACGAACGCATGACTATTATTCATCGATGCAAGATAATCCAGGCGATCGGTGAAAGGAATTGTTTTACCATAGTTTAATGATTCAGCATGTTTGTCGAAACATCGATGCAGATATCCCAAATGTGGAACGACCTCTTTCACAATTTCGCCGTCGGTAATCAGTTGCAAGCGTAATACCCCGTGTGTCGACGGGTGTTGCGGTCCCATATTCAACACCATTTCTTGTGTCGAGATCTCCGTTAAATGTTTTTCATAACGCGCTAATGCTTCTCTATATTTTGGATTCGCCATAGGGATCAATTAATGTTAATACCATGATATTTTTCAGCGTCCTGATAATCTTTGCGTAATGGATGTCCCTCCCAATCATCGGGTAAAAGGATTCGTCGCAGGTCAGGATGTTCTGAAAAATAAATTCCCATCAGATCAAATGCTTCTCTTTCATGCCAATCTGCTGTACGCCAAACGGATGTTACTGATGCAATCTCCGGTAGTTCGTCCAAAGACCGGTTCGCCTCCAATTCCACTTTCAAAACAAGTGTATGTTGATAAGGCAGGGAATTAAGATGGTAAACAATGGTAAAGTGCTCTTCGTAATCTACCGCCGTTATATTGCTCAAAAAGTCAAAATAAAGTCCTTCCGTATCTCGAAGAAAAGAACAGACAGGTAGTAGATCTTCCGAGGCAATAAACAAAGCTGGTTGTAATCCAGTGACCTCTTCTTTCAGTATTATTGAGCCCCCCAATGCGGAAACTAGTTTTGATTTAATTTCTTCAAATGTCATATTATGGGGCTAGACGCGTGATTTTCCAAGAATCTGATACTTTTTTATAGACAATACGGTCATGAAGACGGCTTGCGCGCCCCTGCCAAAATTCAAAATAGATGGGTTTTAAGATATAGCCGCCCCAATGTGCCGGACGAGGTACGGGTACATCGTCGGTATATTGCTTCTGAAGCTCTTCTACTCTACTTTCCAAAAAATCTCTATTTGGAATTTCGCGGCTCTGCGGCGATGCCAAAGCACCTATACGACTTGCTTTGGGGCGCGATTGAAAATACTCATCCGAATTGGATTCATTGGCAAATTCAATTACACCCTCAACACGAATTTGTCGTTGTAGTTCGGGCCAGAAAAATAAGAGCGCTGCATGCGGATTGGCTTTCATATCTTCCCCTTTTCGGCTTTCGTAATTTGTGAAGAATACCAAACCCCCATCTGCAATATCTTTTAACAACACAATCCTTGAGGAGGGTAAATGTTGGGATGATACAGTAGACAGTACCATTGCATTGGGCTCAATGACTTCACTATGAATGGCCTCATCAAACCATTTTTTGAACTGAAGGACGGGATCATAATCCACATCCGATTCAGATAGGTTACCTAAAACGTAATCTTGTCTGATCGCTGCAATATCTTTATGTTGAATGGACATATAAACCTATTTCTATATTCTTACAAACTTACTAAAATCATTGCTTTTTCTCTATAAACTTAGTAGAAATTACCAAAAACGTTTTTTTGGCACAGATCTCGCATATGTTAAATAAAAAATGGATATATTTCGACATATACTTAATCTTACGTCCTATGTTTAATGAATTAGACCCACAAAAAGGAAGTTTATTGATCTCAGAACCGTTTATGCTGGATCCCCGGTTCTTAAGGTCCGTCATACTACTCTGTGACCATAACAGCGAAGGAAGTTTGGGCTTTGTCTTGAATAATAAGACAAATGTTCAGATTGGTCAATTATTGGAGCCGATATCGACATGTACTTTTCCAATTTATCTTGGCGGGCCTGTAGCACAAGAAAGCTTGTTTTTTGTACATAGCCGATTCGATCTTTTATTAAGCGGTGAAGAAGTTGCTCCCAATCTTTACTTTGGCGGTGACGAAGAAAAGCTTATTAGCGCCATTCAACAGCATGAGATTAAAACTGATGAAATTAAATTTTTCATCGGCTATTCAGGTTGGTCGACCGGTCAATTGGACAAGGAAATCAATGAGAATAGCTGGGCGGTTCAAAATAAATACCATCATCAAATTATTTTTGAAGGAAACGGCGAGTTGCTCTGGAAGGACGCCATTATTGGGTTAGGTCCTAAATATGCGCATGTTGCCAATTTTCCACAGAGCCCAGAGTTAAATTGAACTATTCTTCTGTCTACGCTATCTTGACATAGGTTTTAATTTCGATTACGAGGGCATATTGAACGTTATGACAAAATGAATGAATTTCTGCCATCCTGTCCTACTATCAGTATTTGGAACATTGATTGTGCATGGATCACCAAAATCATAACATTAAATAGCAACATACAAAATTATGAATCCAGAAAAAGGTAGTATTTCAATCCACACGGAGAACATATTTCCCGTAATCAAAAAATTCTTATACTCAGATAATGAGATTTTCTTGCGAGAACTGGTATCTAATGCAGTTGATGCTTCCCAAAAGATTAAACGTTTGGCTTCTTTGGGGCAATACAATGGCGAAACAGGTGAGTTAATCGTAGACGTCAAGTTTGATGAAGCGGCCAAGACCATTACGATTTCGGATAATGGTATCGGTATGACAGCCGAAGAAATCAAAAAATATATTAATCAGATTGCGTTTTCGGGAGCAACGGAATTTATGGAGAAATTCAAAGAAGCGAACGATGCAAACGAGATTATTGGTCGCTTTGGATTAGGATTCTATTCTGCATTTATGGTGGCAGATACAGTAGAAATTCAATCATTATCCTACCAAGATGGAGCTGAGCCGGCGCACTGGACCTGTGACGGTAGTACCTCTTACGAAATTTCAACAGGGACTAGAACAACACGTGGTACAGATGTCATTTTGCACATCAATGACGAGTCGACCGAGTTTTTGAGCCAAGCACGTCTGCAGGATATCTTGGACAAATATGCGAAGTTCCTTCCTATTCCAATCCGTTTCGGTACCAAGACAAGTTCTGAGGCAGATGGTGAAGATGAGGAAGGCAAGCCAAAATATAAATCTGTAGAAGTTGATAATATAATCAACAATACAAATCCAGCATGGACAAAGTCTCCTTCTGAATTAAAAGATGAGGATTATTTAGCTTTCTATCGCGAACTATATCCTTATTCGATGGACGAGCCATTGTTTTGGATCCACCTTAATGTAGACTATCCATTTAATTTGACTGGTATACTTTACTTCCCCAAGGTGAAAAATGAGCTTGAAATCCAACGTAACAAAATCAAGCTTTATTCGCGACAAGTATTCATCACTGATGAAGTGAAAGATATTGTACCAGAATTCCTAATGTTACTGCACGGTGTAATTGATTCACCTGATATCCCATTGAATGTCTCCCGCTCATTCTTGCAGGCTGATAGTAATGTCAAAAAGATCAATAGTTACATCACCAAAAAAGTTGCTGATAAATTAAATGAAATATTCAAAACTGACCGCAAAGGTTTTGAAGAAAAATGGAACGATATCGGCCTTTTTATCAAGTACGGTATGTTAAGTGATGAGAAGTTTGCAGAAAAAGCTAGTGATTTCTGTCTTTTGAAAAATACAGGCAATGCAAGCTTTACGATCAAAGAATATTACGAAAAGGTAAAAGACATTCAAGTCGACAAAGATGGTAATATCATTTACCTCTATACACACGATGCTGCTCAGCAAGATGGCTTTATCCAAACAGCGTTAAACAAAGGTTATGATGTATTGGTGCTCGACGGCCCGCTTGACACGCACTTTACTTCTTATTTAGAGCAAAAGGGTGGCGAAAAAGTACAGCTTAAACGTGTAGACGCAGATGTAATCGACAAGCTTATTCAAAAAGACGAAAAAATAGAACTTTCGTTGTCCGAAGAGGAATCCAAAAAAGCATTGGAGGTTTTTGAAAAAGCGATTTCTCGTCAAGATATGAAGGTTGAGGTGGATGCGCTCCGTGAAGCTGACTTGCCAGTATCCGTCACTATCGATGAGTTTATGCGTCGTATGAAAGATATGGCCAAAACTGGTGGTGGTATGAACTTCTATGGTTCACTGCCTGACAATTACAAGGTAACGGTTAATGGCAATCACCCTTTGATCAAACGGATTTTATCCGCTTCTGACGAAGAAGGTGCGAAATTGGCGAAACAGGCTTTTGATTTAGCACTCTTGTCAAGAGGTCTTTTATCAGGTGCAGACTTGACGTCTTTCGTAAAAAGAAGTGTTGAGATGATCTAATAAGACTATAGTCTAAATAGAAAAAAGCGATTACTCTATTCGGGTAATCGCTTTTTTATTCAAATATTCAGCAAAAAACGGACATTATCATGAGTAAAAATACCAAATCTCCATCCGCTGACTATTGCATTCTTTTTTTGTTAAAATTTAATAAACTAACCTTCACCTAGTTGCCTTTAATCGCTGTTTTTTTTCATTTAATTATTTGGAGGGAATAGGGTTTAATTGTACTTTTGTATCATCAAAATCACGGTAGGTATAGCTCAGTTGGTTAGAGCACTAGATTGTGGTTCTAGGGGTCGTCGGTTCGAGCCCGATTACTTACCCAAAAGGCAGATCAGTAAAATGGTTTGCCTTTTTTGCGTTTCAGGCCATTCGTTGTTTTATAACCGCCTGTGGCATCCCCTAAATGGGCCATCAGTTTCAAAACTTGTGGAAACGGGATGCATAGGGCTTGTGTCTGTTGATGTTAATACAAGTAAAAAATGCTATTTTCATCAATCAGGTAAAGGATCTAGCACAGCTGGCTTTTGCGGGTCAAAAACTGCTACACCGACGCGTGAATCAGCACAGCCGTAATATAGAAACCATTTTTGTTTAAAATATACCAAGCCCTCGATAAATACAGTCCCATCGACATATTGTCCGCTCTTTTCAAAAGCTTCCATTGGACGTAGAAATGGTGTATCCAGACGAGCTAATACTTTGGTGGGATCTTTCCTGTCAAAGAGCACCTGCCCTGCTGAATAGGTGTTTTTATTGAATCTTGGATCCCCTTTATATGCATGGTTTTTGCCGTTATAGAGGAGTAGAATTCCTTTCGCTGTCAAAATCGCGGGTGGACCACATTCGGTGAGAGAGCTGTCAAAATAGCCCTCGCGTGGCGAAATAAATGCCTGCAACCTTCCATCTTTATCCACTACAGGTTCCCAGTCGATCAGATTGTCTGATGTAGCTCCATACACCCCGTATTCGCCCCAATATAACCAGTACTTACCATTTACCTGAGTGATAACCTGCCTATCTCCTACCAATTTTGTGAGAATAGATGCGGACTTATGCGCCATGTTAACAAGGTTGGGCAACTTGTTGGATTTTTGGAAAATAGGTCCATGCTTTGTCCAGTTTCTTAGATCGCTGGAGGTGGCTACACCTAATCGGGGAACCTTGCGATTCCATTGTGTGTAGAACATGACAAAGGTTCCGTCTTGAGCCTGGGCAATCCGTGGATCTTCAGTTCCCCCCGGCCATTCGTTGGCCTGTTGACTATCCTTATCCGGAAAGAATATTGGTGTTTTGCTTCGTTCAAAATGCAGCCCATCCCCGCTCGCGGCAAGTCCTAGACGGGAGGTTCTATGTCCGATTTTTACTCCTGTTTTATCTTCAGCGCGATAAATGACATAGACACTGTCTCCAATGACAGCGGCCGCCGGATTAAACGTGTCATTATCCTCCCAGCGGATGGTCGTTTGGCTAAGAGGATCGTAGAAGCTGGTGCTACTGTCCGGTGCAATAACGGGGTTAATGCCAGTAGGCCGTTCAAATCCACCCATTACCCAGTTTTTTCCATGCTGTGTACTGCATCCCTGTAAAATAACAGATTGGATAATAATAAAAAGTCTAATAAATGTCTTCATAAAGCCTATTTTTTTCCTCCAGCGCTCCCTGCGATAACGCAAAGGCAGCAATAAAACCGATAATGAAAAATAAGAGATAATCGGCGTGGGCACCCTTTAGTCCATAAGCTGATAATAATAAAAAGAAAACCATTCCAACTGCTCCTGTCAGCAATAATTTCTTACGACCGAAACGATCTCTAATGCTCATCCCCATATACACATCAAATTTATTTTGCTAGTTGACGTAAATGAATTGGTTATAGTTTGACAAAAAAGCAAAACCGATTTTGTCGATTAACCAAATATACTTCTTATTCCAAAATAAATCAAAACCTTTCTTCAGAATGTATTCTTCGATACACATGTAATCGGATAAAGTAAGGTTGGCACGGATCATATGTGTTATTTCCTGAAAATCCGATCAAAATAATGAAGGGGATTCATTAAAATAAGCGGGATATTTCTATATTTATGTTTAGGTCTTTCCTAGGTTAGACAATGTCATGAATATTTGGAAGAATATTCAATTTCGGACAACATCGCTACAACAAGAATAGATATAAATGACAAGTACCAAAATCAACACCGGAATTTTAAGTTTTGGCATGTCTGGGCGTGTCTTTCACGCACCTTTCATCCATATTAGTCCACATTTTAACTTAACCGCTGTCGTAGAGCGGTCAAATAAAACAGCGCAGGAACTTTATCCAGAAATTATTAGTTATGACAGTGTAGCTCAATTATTGGCTGACGATACAATAGAGCTTGTGATTGTAAATACACCAAACCATACCCATTTTGAGTTCGCTATCGATGCGCTAAAAGCAGGAAAACATGTCCTTATCGAGAAGCCAGCAGTGGAAAATATTGCTCAATTCGACGAACTTATTGAGGTCAGCAAGAAAAGCGGGAAGCGGATTTTCTTTTATCAAAACAGACGTTATGATAGTCATTTCCTTGATGTAAAGAAAGTTGTCGAAAGCGGTGATCTTGGCAAACTGGTTGAAGTATCTTTTCGCTTCGACCGCTATAAACTGGAATTGGGTCAAAAATATTTCAAGGAAAATAATCAATACATCTCCAGCGGTCTCACATACGACTTAGGGCCTCATATAATAGATCAGGCTATCGCACTTTTTGGTAAACCATTAAAATTCAGTAAAACAACCTCAATCAACCGACCGGATTCCCAAGTCGCGGATTACTTTCATTATCATTTGCATTATCCGGATGGCTTGAATGTATTTTTAACGGGAAGTCTCGCTGTTGCTGAACCTTTACCCGCTTTTGTTTTAAACGGTACAAAGGGGAGCTTTATTAAAACGATGGCTGATGTACAGGAACAACAATTAATAGATGGTATGCTTCCCAACAATTCGATATATGGCATGGAGCCGGAAGGCAGCGAAGGAAAACTTGTGACCATCGATAGCTCAAATCAAAAGCATATATCTTACCTTCGCCCGCATAAAGGAGATTATAATCTATTATTCAATGCTATCTATGAAAATCTTATTAATGATGTTGAATACCCGATTACAATAGACCATATCAGGTGGCAGATTGAAATGTTATCGGCGGAAACATAGGATAACATATAATAAAAAAACCATCCCGATTACATCGGGATGGCTCCCTCCTGTTAATATTGCCAATATCAATTTTTATGCATTAAAACTAACTTTTCAGCAAAGTCTTCCACAATCAGGTTTTGCACCGAAATTCATTTAAAATAATTCAAATTTGAATCCCAGTTGATATTGTTCAATATCCGCAGTCCAATTGTCAATAATATTATTTGTTCTATTAAATTTTCGATACCGAAAATAAACTCCACCCAATTCTGCACCTAAACTGTAGCCTGTTCTTGGTCTACTACGGAATGCATTGTCTCCATTGTTCAATTTATAGTGGTCATCATTGAGTAAAAAATTAAAGTCGAGACCACCCATAATTGCAATAGTACGGGTAAAGTTTAGTTTTAAATAGAGTGGTACACTCATATAGGCTAACTTTCTGGTACCGGCTCCAATACCGTGCTCACGCTGTGCTGTCTGGTCATTATTTCGGATCCGCATCAAGTTATAGACTGGTTCAGCTTGTAAAGCGATGTTTTTATTGAAACGATAAGTAAGATCCCCTCCGATCTGAAAACCGACTCTCTTATTTGAGCGAAAGGCTGAGCCATCTGTACTTGATAGATTGCCTCCTGCCCGAATGCCCATTCCGAATTGTGCTAAAGCTTTGTGTATGGACAGTAGTCCAAAAATTACTGTTACGGCAAATACGATTTTCTTCCTTTTGTTGTCTGGCATACAATGTCATTTACTATTTGAGTTTCTCCTGATAATTCTGTCAACACAACAGAATACCTGCTGACATACAGCCAAAGTTCGTAATCAACAGCAGGAGAATGCTTACAAAAAACTATTTTTTGAGAAGTAGCTGTTATTTGGGATAAAGCTAAAAGAAAAATAAATACAGATTGACAAAATTATACGAACAGCATTATTTTATATACGAACACGCTAATTAGCATTAGGCTTCGGTCTCCCCGCTCTTCTTCATCACGATTCGAAAAGAGCTTTCTTTCTAGATAATGATCCCGCCCAAGATAAATAAAGTCCAGGGTTTGGGCTCAAAAACATATTGCCAACTATCTCAAGATCAACCGGCCATGGTTGAGTAGAATCGGTCGACGGGTTTTAAAAGGTCAACTTAAATTAATATGTTCAATAGCAACTTAAACATATATTTGTTTATAAACTTCAACGAATATGGGAAATCGAAATGTAACAATTATTTTAGTCCACGGAGCCTGGGGAGACGGGTCCCATTGGCGACATGTTATTGCAAATCTTCATGCGGAAGGATATACTGTTCGAAGCGTACAAAATCCACTGACGTCAATCGAAGATGATATTCAGAAAACGAAGGATTTGATTGACTTACAGACGGGTAAAGTTGTGTTAGTTGGGCATTCTTATGGCGGAGCAGTTATATCGGCAGCAGGGCATCATGAAAAAGTTGTGGGTTTAGTGTTTATTGCTGCCTTTGCTCCGGAGAAGGGCGAAAGCTTAGGCGGGATATTCAGTCGCAGAGAGAAGCCTTCTGGCGCAGCAAGTATTGTTCCTGATGCAAAAGGATTTCTTTGGATCAAGCACGATAAATTCCATGAAAGCTTTGCCCATGATTTAAGCGAAAAAGATGCAATCGTGATGTCTTTGGCTCAAAAGCCAACTCATGGCAGTATTTTCGCCGCTGAGGCTGATGAACCGGCGTGGAAAACAAAACCTAGCTGGTACCAGGTATCAGACAATGATCATATGATACCACCTGCAACACAAATAGAAATGGCTGAGCGGATCAACGCAAAAAAAATCATTCATTTAGCAGCTAGTCATGCTTCCCTGGCTACCCATCCAAATGAAATTACAGCATTGATCAAAGAGGCTGTAAGTGTAGTATCGTAAAATCTTATCGTATTATAAAAAGAGCTAAATAGATTAAAATCCATTTAGCTCTCTTAAGACATTTCACTTGAACTATTTGTTCGTGTGTTAATTTGCCTTTGTAAGTTCCGTCAATGCTTTTACTATCTCTGGAGCAGCATAGTCTCTACTCCCCTCTAATCGTTCGATTATCTGTCCATTTTTGTCCAGAATGACTGTGGTAGGAATTGATCCACCTAAAAACTCAGGTGGGATTTCTCCTGCGGGAGTGTATAAAGGCAAGTCATAATTGTTCTTTTCCATAAATGCTGCCGATTGATCGATATCATTATCTACATCCACCATCAGGAATTCAATATTTTTATTACCCTTGAATCCTTGTCTTAAGGTATTTATGGACGGCATCTCATGTATACACGGAGGACACCAGGTAGCCCAGAAGTTGATAAACACAACTTTCCCTTTTAAAGCACTCAACGATACGACATTTCCAGACTTATCTTTAAAAGAAACGTCTGCTACTTTTGGTGTTTGCATCTCCTGGATAGGCTGCTCTTTTTCCGTTTCGGGTTTGTTACTCGGAGTTGTATTTCCGCAGGCAGTCAAAACACCTGCCGCGAGAATAAAAAGCCCAATACGCATGGTTATACTGTTAAATCTTATATTCATCATTGTATGTGTAAGTTACTATAGTTTATATTCGAAATTTATTGCCTTAATTTTTTACCTTGCTAACCTTCAGCTGTATAAAAATGTGAATACAGTTGCTGCCGTTCTGTTGAGAAGACACAAACTTTTGAAAAAAAGATAATCCTAAATGCGCAATGTCTGGTATTGGAGAAAGATAGGTAAGTATTTATCGTTAGCCCGATGAGACTTTTGATTCCACTCTTTATTGGGCAGGATGTGAACCATACGATGACCAACATAAGTAAAGTCATCACGTATTGTCCGTAGTTTTTGAAAATATCAGATTTAATGTAGCCCATCAATGGCTAAAATAAGCTTAATTGTGCAAGCACACAAGTGACTGAAGCTATTTTATTTACTTTAAAGTGCTTGCTATAGCATTCAAAATAGTCGCTATAGCAAGCACCCCCTTACCAAAATGCCAACTATAGGCTTTAAAAAACTACCTCATTTAACTAACAAAGAAAAGCCGTCCAATATAAACGGGCGACTTTTCCTTGATGATTGCAGTTAATTATGCAGAATGCGGTTCTGCAATAAAGCCTTTCTTTTTGATAATCTCCATAACTTCTTCTTCGGATATACCGTTTGATTTCACGGTGAGAATCTTATCATTGTTCGATGTGTCGACATTCCATTCGCAGATCCCTTCGGCATTGTCCAGATCAGCACGAACTTTGGCTACACAGCCTCCACAGTTGAGGTTTGTTTTGAATTGAATGTTTTTGCTTTCCATGTTATTTAATTTTAATATTACTAATTCTATTTTTTCCATTTTAAACGTAAGCTATTACTCACTACACTAACACTGCTCAAGGCCATTGCCGCTCCGGCGATCATAGGATTTAAAAGGAAGCCATTGATCGGAAAGAGTATGCCTGCTGCGAGCGGAATACCGATCACATTGTAAATAAAAGCCCAGAATAAATTTTGTTTGATCGTGGTCACCGTTTGTTTTGACAGCCGGATTGCCTGGGGTATTTTAGTTAGATCCGAGGAGATGATGGTCATTTTTGCCACATCCATAGCAATATCGCTTCCTTTACCCATCGCTATGCTGACGTCAGCCGTTGCCAGCGCGGTGCTGTCATTAATACCGTCGCCAACCATGGCCACCACTTTTCCCTGTTGTTGAAGTTCTTTTACAAAGTCAGCTTTGTGTTGTGGCATGACTTCCGCTTTGTAATGTTTAATACCGGTTTGTTCGGCAATCGCTTTAGCGGTAGATTCATTATCACCCGTCAGCATATAAAGTTCAATACCCATGGCCTGCATTTCTTGAATGGCCAACACGGAGGTTTCTTTGATTTTATCGGAAATTGCAATTACCGCAAGTGTATTTGTGCTATTTGCGAACCAGATAACAGTTTTGGACTCTTCACTCCATTGGTCTGCCTGACGCTGCAATTCTGCCGCTACGCTGATCCCATTTTCCATCAGCAGTTTCTTATTTCCTACATAATAAGTTTCCGGTCCATAATTCGCTTTTGCTCCTTTGCCTGTTATGCTATCGAATGCAGCTATCGGCGTGATGCTTACACCTTCCAAATGATTGACTACTGCCTCCGCCAGCGGATGTTCTGACTGTTTCTCAATATTCAATAAGATACCATTTGTGGCATCATCATCGTTTAACCATTGTATACCCGTTACCCGTGGTCTTCCTTCCGTTATTGTTCCGGTTTTATCCAATACGATCGCATTGACGCGTTTGGCAAGCTCAAGGCTTTCCGCATCTTTGATCAAGATACCATGCTCCGCCCCTTTTCCTACGCCAACCATGATTGCGGTAGGTGTTGCTAGGCCAAGTGCGCAGGGACAGGCGATAACTAGTACGGTAACAGCGGCCAACAAACCTTGTACCAAGCCGTTATCCCCACCCAAAATAAGCCACATGGCAAAGGTGAATAGTGCAATGCCGATGACCACCGGAACAAATACACCGGCAATTTTATCAACCATTTTTTGTACGGGAGCTTTACTACCCTGGGCGTCCTGAACCATTTTGATGATCTGAGCTAGCATGGTCTCCTTACCCACTTTTACGGCGCGAAACTGGAAGCTGCCTTTTTGATTGATCGTACCGGCAAAAACTTTTTCATTTTCTTTTTTCAGAACAGGTACAGGTTCACCACTCAACATGCTTTCATCCACGTAGGAATCGCCCGATATGACCATCCCGTCAACAGCAATTTTTTCACCCGGTTTTACCTGAATGATATCGCCAACATTGACCGCTTCTATAGCAACCTGTCTTTCAGATCCATCTGCTTGTATTACCATCACTGTCTTAGGTTGCAAGCCCATCAGCTTTTTTATAGCTGATGAGGTATTGCCTTTGGCTTTCTCTTCCAGCAATTTCCCGAGCAAAATAAAAGCAATCACCACAGCGGCAGCTTCAAAATAGACATGCGCATGCAAGCCGCGTTGATGCCAAAAATTGGCAAACAGCATATTGAAAACACTAAATATATAAGCGATCCCAGTACTTAACGCGACCAGGGTATCCATATTGGCTGAACCATGTTTTGCTTGTTTCCATGCATTGGTAAAAAAGTCTTTTCCCAGCCAGAGTACGACAGGTGTTGCAAAGAACCACATAATCGGGTTCGCATAAGGCATATCCATAAAGAACATGCCAATTACCACCACTGGTAGGGACAGGATGACAGCCCACACTGTTTTGGTTTTGAGCGTTCTGAATTTTTCAGCGTGAATGGACTCTAAGGTTTCTTGTTGTGTGGCTTCGTCCTCTACCAATAAATCATAGCCGCCAGCTTGAACAGCTTTCTGGATTTTCGTAGCATCGGTTATATTTGGAAGATATTCGACAGTCAAATTTCCGGTGGCAAAATTTACGGAAGCATTAACTACCCCCTGCTCGTATTTAACCATACTCTCGGCGCTGCTTGCACAGGAAGCACAGGTCATTCCCAATACCGGAAAAGTCTTTGTTATCGTAGATACGCCATAACCAAGGTCTTTGACAGCTTTTACAGCAGCGGCAACAACTTGGTTGTCCTTGACAGTAATAGCTGCCCTACGGTTATTTAATTCTACGTTGTGGCTCTCAATCCCTTTCACCAGGGCCAGTTCTTTTTCAACAATTAATGCGCAATGTTCGCTTTCGACATCTTCCAAGGGAATGTAAATTGTCTCTTTATAATTATTTGTAGCCATATCTGTATGTTTAATCTTACAATACAAATGTGCGCACAAACTGCTCTGAAATCTTTATGGAATTATGGGATTGATTTGTAAGATTATGGCCTGTTTGACCAGGAAATTTCAATATTTGAAAGCACAATTTAAGTGCAACAAGGTGCCGGAGCAATAAGCAAGTATATCATGTCATTTTTAAATGTTGCCGCAAATATTCTGCTGTTGACGACCTTTTGTCTTTTAATAGATTGGCCACTGTCCCTTCAAAAAGTAGTTCACCTCCATATTTACCTGCCCCTGGGCCAATGTCTATTACCCAGTCTGCCTGCGCGATTACATCCAGGTTATGTTCGATTACAATAACCGTATTCTTATTTTTTACAAGGATATCTATAAAGTTCAATAGCTTTTCCGTATCAGTCGGATGCAATCCGGTGCTCGGTTCATCAAGGACAATAATACCATTGCTTTGATGGAGTTCGCGTGTAAGTTTCAGCCGTTGCCTTTCGCCACCTGAAAAACTATCCAGCCGCTGTCCTAGGCTAAGATAACCAAGACCAAGTTTGGATAATAAATCAAAGGTGGAATAAAATGGCTCTTCGGGGAAAAAGCTGACGGCCTCCATCACTGTCATATTCATAATATCAACTATATTTTTACCTTTATAATGGTAATTTAGCATTTTAGGCGTAAAGCCCGAACCACCACAAAGTTCGCAGGCCTGTTCAATATCTTCCATAAAAGCAAGATCAATCTTCTCAATACCCAATCCTTTGCAATTTTCGCAGGCGCCAAGACTATTTCTACTAAATAGTTTCTCAGAAACGTTATTGGTTTTCGAAAAGAGCCTTCGAATTACATCCGATAAATTTAGATAAGTAAGTAAATTTGAACGCACATTAGCGGCGAATAAGGTCTGATCGACTACAATAACTTCAGGGTAAAATGTTGGCAAAACCTTGTTGATTAGGGTACTTTTACCCGAACCAGCAACGCCTGTAACAACAGATAGAACCTGTTTTGGTATGTTAACATTGATGTTTTTCAAATTATGTAAGTCCGCTTGTCTTATCTCCAGATAACCTTTCGCTTGGCGAGGGCTTCGATTGAAGTCAAAATGACCTACAAAATAGGTTCCTGTTTTCCCTTTTGAATCTGGAAGTGTGTCAAATTTTCCCTGGTATACAACTTCGCCGCCCGCTTTTCCGGATCCGGGCCCCATATCAACAACCCAATCCGCAATTTTGATCAGATCCGGATCATGTTCAACAATTAACACAGTATTTCCTTTTGCTTTAATCTGTTGGATAATAGCAGCAATATTTTGGAGGTCTTTGGGATGCAGCCCTATGCTCGGTTCATCGAAAATATAAAGCAAATCGGTTAAACTATTGCCGAGATTACGTACCATCTTGATGCGTTGGGATTCCCCACCGGACAAGGTGTCTGTGCGTCGTTCCAACGACAAATATTGCAAGCCTATATCAACAATATGTTGTAATTTTCTAATCAGTTCGTTTAATAATACCTCATAGGTGATTGATCTTATGGTGTTTATGAAGTCGAGAAGCTCATCTATTGCGAGCGACGCACAATCGGCTATACTTTTTCCTGATATTTTACAAGATAGCACCTTTTTATTCAGTCTTTTACCATTACATACAGGGCAGTCCGTCGTGGTAATGATCTTCTTGAGGACTTCTTTCCGTGCGACATGCTCTTTCGAATCTTTCTTTAGGAATGCCTTTTCAATGCGGGGGATTAATCCTTCATATTTTACAGTTTTCCCCCATTGTCTATCAGGATGTTTGGGTTTATGTTCCGTCGCATTTAAGAGCATCTGCCATTCCCTCTCGTCGTAGTCTTTTAATTTCTTATTGTTGTCAAAGTACCCCGATAGTGTATATCGGGTTAAGCGCCATCCACCGGGTTGAAATGTCGGAAATTTGATTGCGCCCTCATTTAGGGATTTTTCCTTATCCAAGAGTTGCCCGATATCTATGGTCTGCACAAAACCAAGACCTTCGCATTCCTTGCACATCCCTTGTGGATTATTAAATGAAAACACATTGGAATAGCCCACGAAAGGTGTTCCCATTCTAGAAAAAAGTAACCTCAATGAGCTATAAACATCTGTTGCGGTGCCTACAGTAGAACGGGCGTTCCCACCTAGCCTTTTTTGATTGATGATAATGGGGACATTTAAATAGTCAATTTTATCCACTTCTGGTACCCCGATATGTTGTAATCGATTTCTGATAAAGCTCGTTTGAGTTTCATTAAACTGACGTTGGGCTTCTGCTCCGATAGTTCCAAACACCAAGGACGATTTGCCCGAACCGGATACACCTGTGAAAACTGTAATCTGTCTTTTGGGAATATTAAGCGAAATATTTTTTAGATTGTTCTGCTTGGCATTTATAACAACGATATGCTCCATTTTAATTATCTTTGGTATTTATTGCTTAACTAAGTTAAGTATATTATTTAACAAAGTTAACTAATGTATTGTTTTATGAATGAGAACGAAATTGATTTCTACCATGTCTTTACAGACTTACATTGCTATATATTGGCACACATGAATAAGGGCAATGTGCATGGTGTAACTGCTACGCATTATAATATTATTGAGTATATATATAGAAACCGTCAGGTAACTGGAAAACAGATTGCTGAAGCGTTTCAAATCAGTCAGGCTGCTATTTCCAAACAGCTTAAATTTTTGGTTGAAAATAAGCTTATCGAGCAGCAGCAGTCCAGGACAGACCGTAGATTTTTTGATCTAAGGGCGACCGACGAAGGCAAGTATATCATCGATAATTCGGAAAATTTTAGGGAGAATATTGCAAAGAAAGTTTCAAAATCGTTGACAGATAATGAATTGAAAACACTTACGCTACTTTTGCAGCGCGTCATACAAGTTGTAAAGTAGAACGAGGTTAAATCATAATCTTTTTATGTTGACATTCTGCTGTCAGTTCTATGATCTAACTTTGTTTAGCAATAAAATTTTTATACAATGAAATTCCAACTTATTTGGAGATGACTTGGCAATTCAGGATATATATATTTAAACTATATAGCGCGTATTTATGAGTCTTATTAAGGATATCTATTCCATCAGCTTCTACCAACAACTAGCAGATCAGTTTAGCGGTATAAAGCCTGATTTCGATGGTAAACAATTTATCAAGCGAATTTTTAGCACTAATTTTAATGATTTGGAATGGAAGGAACGGACAAAACACAGCACACAGACCCTACATGAGTTTATGCCACCCGATTTTGAGGAAGCGGTTGAATTGATCAATCAGGTTGTCAAAAATTTCATTGCCACAGGCCATTCTGCTGGTCTCGAATATATTATTTTTCCCGACTATATTGAGACTTACGGCATTGACCATTTTGAATTGGCGGTACAGTCATTTGAATTAGTTACCACCTTCATAACCTGTGAATTTGCGGTTCGTCCCTTTATCATCAAATACAGAGAGCGGATGATCGCTGTTATGGAAAAATGGGCTGAAAGTCCGCATACGGCGGTTCGTCGTTTAGCAAGTGAGGGTATTCGCCCACGATTGCCCTGGGCAATGGCTATCCCCTTTTTGAAGCAAGATCCGGCGCCAATTTTACCCATTCTGAACTTGTTAAAAAATGATGTTTCTGAAAGTGTAAGAAGAAGTGTCGCCAATAATTTAAATGATATCTCGAAAGACCATCCGGTTATTTTATTGGACATAGCCCGGCATTGGAAAGGGATTAGTAGAGATACGGACGCAATTATCAAACATGCTAGCCGTACATTGCTCAAGCGAGGGCATCCCGATATTCTGCACTATTATGGTTTGGATGCCACAGATTTCAAGATCACCGATTTATACATTGAAACCCCGGTCGTAAAAATTGGTGGGCAGGTCAGTTTCTCTTTTCAGATTGAAAATGCTCAGCCGCAGCCCAAAGCACTCCGCCTGGAGTATGGGCTGTATTACCAAAAATCAAATGGCTTATTGTCACGCAAAGTATTCAAAATTAGTGAGCGAATCTACCAGGGATCTGAAATTAATCGGATCCAACGAAACCAATCATTTAAAGTGATTACCACACGAAAATTTTACACGGGTAGACACAAAATTTCCATTATTGTCAATGGAGAGGAAACATTGATGACAGATTTTGAACTGATATAAGCTTTGCATTAGGAGCAGCAAAGTATGCTTGGTACGAATGAATGCATGCATGCATAAGTATCGAAACCTATATGAAAATGATCAAGTATTTCTATTATATTATGCGAATACTGACTTTGTTAATCGTCTTCCGATCAACAAAGTCAGTATTCGCGAGTAAAAAAAGTGGCTGAGGGAATGTTCATTAAAATTATCTTAGTGTTAAATTAGATTCGATTCAAATTGCAATTAGATCCTGATAAAGAGACTGAAAGCGAAGTTTTAAAATTATCTTTAACGTGCCAAATATAATGAGCAACAGAAATGGAAAAAATAAGAACTTTTCAGCAATATGAGCTAAATAAAATCAGGAAAAATGTTAAAGATAGCGGACTGCAATTCGAAAAGTTTGGGAGATCTTCAAATATAATGGACTATTCCGATAGGGAAATCAATGAGATGATCCTGGGAATCTATAAGGATAGCAAACATCTACTGGTTGATGGAGACTATTTTATCGATGTTTCTACAGTTCAGAAAGCGAGCTGTATTTTAACGGATATATCCTATTCCCGTAGGATAAAACCTGATAAAACTTCTCCGATCAAACTAAAAGATATCAGAAACTTTTATATTGAGGATTATTTTGTGGAAACAAGTGAAAAGTTCTCAAATTCCTATCAACACAGAATTACGGGTTACCTGAAAAAAATTGGCGGTATTAGTCTTGGAAAAGGAAAGTACAGTCATTTTTACTCTATTCCAAATGATTTCAAAACTTTCTATAAGGGCATCCCGCTAGACCTCTTCTATCCTATCCAGCATTATATTAATAGCTTGTTTTTTGCCGATGATTACCATGTGGCAACATTTGAAGTTGTTGGCAACCTTACAATTATCGACGAATAGTATACGCTGTTTCGCGATTTTTTTTCGTAAATTCAAGTTGCACACCGATATAAGCAAGATATGAGAAAAGTAATTGCGGCAATTAATATGAGCTTGGATGGTTTTTGTGACCATAATTCAGTGGTTGCAGATGATGAAATTCATGCGCACTATACAAGCTTATTATCTGAGGCTGACACCATACTATATGGCCGGATAACCTATCAGCTTATGGAATATTGGCGCCCATTTTTGACAAAGCCTAGTGGTAACAGATCCATGGATGAATTTGCCCATGCTATGGACAGAATATCAAAAATCGTGTTTTCGAGAACTCTTAATAACGTGGATTGGAGTAGCGCTAGGTTAGCGCACCGAAATATGTTGGATGAAGTTATGGCGTTAAAACAACAATCTGGTAAGGATATTTTGGTAGGTAGCCCAAGTTTAATCGTGGCATTAACAAATTGCGATCTGATAGATGAATACCAAATTTGCATCCATCCTGTTATAGTTGGAGGCGGTTTACCGCTATTTATGAACCTAAACCAGCGGATAGTGCTCAAGCACCTGAAAACAAAAACTTTTAATGGCGGAGCATTACTCATTTATTATAAACCAGAAAGCCGTGAACAAAACTGAGCGTTAGCTGGTCCAGCTTAATTTTCTCAATACCTTTAGAAAAAACGACACGACTCAAAGACCGTGGATATCCATGATGACCGGAGCTATTTAAAAATACCATCCCAAGGGTTTGTAGTCTTCAAACTACAGTTTTGGCTACCGATAGACTCACTTTTATATTGGGGCATGACTTTTGCCAACTAAAATTTATAAGTAATAAATAAAAAAAAGATCATGAGAAGAACACCTTATACTACAACAGTTATTGTCCTATTGGTATTATGTGTGGTAGTACTAATGACGACCTGTGCAAGAATCGTATAAATACCAATTCATATCTGATTCATTAGGCCAGTCAATAAAAGTCCAGGCGCATATAGCCCGCAGTCCTTTGTGCGTACGATCGAAGGAAAAGAGAGGCGTGTGAATGTTAAAAATTGAGTAGTTAAAAGAGGCATTAACTGTTTTGGACATTTGGGCCATTGGCATAAAAACTAAGAAACAGACTTTTTAAGCGTAATGACAGTGATCTCTGGCCATACGCCGATTCTACCCTTTAGTCCATGATAGCCAAAACCACGGTTAACATACAGATATTTACCCTGTTTTTGATATAATCCGGCCCACTGTTCGTAAAAATATTGGATCGGACTCCATTTAAACCCAAAGAGCTCGATTCCAAATTGCATGCCGTGTGTATGTCCGGCTAGTGTCAGATGTACATGTTGATCATGCGTCAGGGTGACCCTGTCCCAATGTGAAGGATCATGTGACATCAATATTTTAAAGGATTCAGCTGGTAAAGCGGACGTCGCTTTACCGAGGTCTCCGTATTGATGAAAACCACCCTTTCCCCAATTTTCCACACCGATCAATGCGATGCTCGCTCCCTTGTTTTGAATTTTGATAGATTCATTCAGCAAGAGCTTAAATCCCATTTCCTGATGAATTTCTTTCAATCTGTCGAGATTGGATGCCTTCAATTCGGCATTATCCCATCGGGTATAATCTCCGTAATCGTGGTTCCCAAGTACCGAAAATTTACCAAATGGTGCCTTTAGAAGTGTAAAATCTGAAATCCATGCTTCCATCTCGGCAGCTTTGTTATTAACAAGATCTCCTGTAAACAGTAAGAGATCACTGTTTTGTGCGTTTGCCAAGGCTATTCCCTTGCGCACACCATCAACGTTGGATAAACTGCCGGAATGAATATCTGAAATTTGTGTGATTTTAAACCCGTCGAATGCATCTGGCAGATCCGGAAAACTTAAGATTTCTTTCCTGACCCGATAATAATGTCTTCCTCTTGTAAGACCGAAAGCGATAACAAGTACGATCAGGGCGGCACATATAAGAACAAATTCGCTTAGATATATATTTCGAGGTGGAAAGCCCTGTGCCATACGCAGTAAATCTTCAGTCAATAAAATTGGCAAGGCCACCAGTTTCGGTATAAACACAATTAAAAAAAAGGTAATTAAATCACCTGCCTGCCGCTGAATATCCTTACCCTGCCGTTGGAGAAAAATCAGTGTTGCGACACCAATGAGCAATAACAAATCTATACACCAATATGCGTTGTGTAAAAAAGGAGTATGAAAAACAGTAGTAAATGCTTGAAAAAAATAAATATCGCCAAGTATAAATACCATGAATATAAACAACAGTCTCTTTGCCATTTTTGAATCGTTTGAAGCTTAGCTGGCGAAAGATATGCCAAAAATAGCCAGATAGAAAATGAATGGCTTCTTGCATGAGATCTTGATTTCTGTGTGACAATTGGCGCTGTAATCACATGATTCCTATGGGATAATTGACAGATTGACATGCGCTGCAATAGTACTGGATTAAGAAAAAAGAGCGATTCCTTATGCCACCGGGCAACTGGATCTCATACAGACAGTCATTTTCTGATACATATTCATAATAGCAGGTATGAATAAGAAATCGTTGATCATTGGCGGGCTACCGCTGATTATTACTGATGAACTGGCTGAGCCAGGCCTATGAGTAGTCCCTCCACACCACGAATATAACA
This sequence comes from Sphingobacterium sp. DR205, assembly GCF_011064245.1. Classification (NCBI taxonomy): domain Bacteria; kingdom Pseudomonadati; phylum Bacteroidota; class Sphingobacteriia; order Sphingobacteriales; family Sphingobacteriaceae; genus Sphingobacterium; species Sphingobacterium sp. DR205. The sequence continues at coordinate 3,301,825 of NZ_CP049333.1, forward strand.
AAGACGATAAGCATTTTCGTACTGTACAAGCTCTCCGACAAGTTGAGCACCATGTTTGAAAAGTCTACTTAATAGCTCATCAATATCGTCAACGGTAAACATAGCCCTTAAGTAACCTAAAGAATTCACTGGCTCGGTCCGGTGGTCAGATATGACAGATGGAGTGAGAAATTTAGATAGTTCCAACCTACTATGACCATCAGGTGTAACCATCATCGCAACTTCCACTGATTGCCCATGGACGCCTGTAATCCGGCCTGCCCACTCCCCCTCAATTATACTGCGTCCTTCAAGTTTTAGACCGAGTTCCGTGAAAAATAAAATGGCTTTGTCTAGGGATTCTACGACAATACCAATATTGTCCATTCTCAGTAATTTGCTCTGTTGTACCATAGCATTATATTTAAGAAACAAGTTTATTTAAGTGGATTGTTCTCAGGATGAAGCTTCTGTTGTCTGCTCTCCATATGCCCAGGAGAGAATTGTTTTAACCGCATTACGTATTCTGTTTAATCCGTCTTCATTTAATTCAATTTCACAAAAGGTGCTATCCGTATTTATTGAATGTAACACTAAATAATAAATTCCTGCGGTTAAAATACTACTAATAGCCCTTAAATCAACATTTTTATCCTTCATTTCCTGATCAGCAAATGCAAAAAACAACGCGCTCATCTTTTCACGTTCTCTGGTAATCTGAGACATAATCTCAGATTTCTCACTTATTTGCCATAGAACTGCTTTTTGCATTTCAGTATTCTTCAAAAAACTGTCCATTTGGTTTAATAACAACGATTCCAAAAAACCTTTTGATCCTTCTTTTGGTGCTGTACCGAAGTATTCAACAGCACCGAGAGTCGCAGATACCCAATAATCTTTACTTCTGATGTATGTTTCCACTAAATTGTCAATCGAACCAAAATAAAGTGAAATGAGTTTCCTGTCAACACCAGCAGTTTTAGAAATATTTGCTATTGTCAATCCTGTGTACCCTTTATCTCTAAGTACTTTGCCTACAGACAAAATAAGTTTGTTCATGGTACGTTCTTTATCGTTCTTTTCTCCTTTATAAGTTTTGCGCATCTGTTGTCGATATGGTATTGATCTGAGTTTCTAAAATTAATGATTCAGATCAATATAATAAATAATAAAAAATTATATAATTTCTTTATCTTGATTTTTTTAAACTTACGGCTTTGCCGATGTCGTCCAATACATTTAATACCTTATCCAAGTGTTCTTTTGTATGTGTAGCCATCAGGCTTGTACGAATACGGGCATCCTTTTTTGCTACACCGGGATACACGATACAATTAGCATAGACCCCACTTTGTAACAACATCCGCGATACCTGAGCGGTTCGAATAGGATCGCCAATTTTTATCGGAATAATTGGAGAGGATGATGTTCCGATATCTGCGCCGAGTGACAGTAGCCCTTCTTTAAAATAGCGGACATTTTCTTTGAGTCTGTTGCGCCAAAAGGGCTCTTCGTCAATTAGATCAATTGCTTTTAATAAGCCAAAACTTGCTGGAGTTGACGTAGATGAGAATACCTGTTGTCTGGATTGATAACGAAGGTAATTAATGATCTCCGGAGTTGAAATGATAAAACCTCCAATATGACCCAACGCTTTACTCAAGGTGCCTGCAATAATATCCACCTTATCCAACAGGTTGTAGATTTCAATAGCACCCCTGCCACGATCACCCATTACACCTATACCATGAGCATCATCGACCATTAAATATGCACCATGTTTTTTTGTCAACGCATAGATCTCGTCCATTTTCGCCAAATCCCCGTTCTGAGAATATACACCATCAATGATAACTAATTTGGTTCTAAATTTGCTTTGCGCCTCAACTAATGCACGTTCAAGATGAATCATGCTATTATGTGGAAATCGCTTGACATTTGTATTTGGCAAACCTTCATATACACTTGCGTGTACTTCCATGTCAACAATAGCGCAGTCTTCTTGCTTCAATAAACTTAGTAAGGTCGAGCTATTTGCAGTATACCCCGTTGTAAAAACTATACTCGATCCCTCAGGACGATTGAAAAATTCACACAGCTTCCGTTCTAAAGCCACATGATATTCATGATGTCCTCCGATTAACGGAGACGCTCCCGCTCCCGTACCATATTTTTCAATTCCAGCTATTGCAGCAGCTTTCACTTTTGGATGTTGAGAAAAATTAAGATAATCGTTTGATACAAGACTTATGCATTCAGTCGGTTTAGCTAAAAATGGAGAAGTTACAATAGCCGTTGGCCCACATCCTTGCGTTATAAATCTAAAGTTAAGATGCTCATTTTCCTTCATGTAATTTATATAGGAATCGAAATACTTTGCAGTATCCATCATATCAAAACCAGCAATATTTTCAAATTCTTTAAAACTTGCTGTCGCAAAATCAATTTGTTGGTTAGTTTCCATAGATATTTTGTTAGGTATTCATAATAATACCATAAATATAAAGTAAAAATTAGATTGCTCATCTTACTAAACATTCGTTTACAAAAATTTCCTGACGGACCTTTCCAAGGTATAGGACAATGTTAATCTCGTGTTGGCTATCGGTATATGTACAGTGAGGATTATACTAATAAATGATAAAAAAAGAAACGTACATTAACAAAAGCTTTAACTTCAACGGAGGGCGGTTAAGTTACGTCATTGTATTAAAAAGAAGTTGTTAAAAACAACAGTGGGTAGCCCCTACAGCTACCCCTGTTATATTATACACCTACCTACAGTATACATATCATATCTACATTTTTATAGGACAAATACATCCTTATAAGCTCACTTAGCAGTTTATCAGAGCTGAATAAGTGAAGAACGCCTCAATGATATACAAATATAGAAAAATAATTTTCCCTTATGGGGTAAAATTAAAAAAAATAATAAAAATGTGTAATTCGAGCCGTGGACCCCATATACAGCAAACATTGCTAACTGCTATTTCCTCTTTAAAACTATAGTTATTATATTTTTCATCCCTGTAAGAAAATAGCGGATCTTAGATATATTGAATAATAAATTTTCTCAAAACAAGGAATATTGTAAATTATTATTATAAATTTGAAGGATATCAACCTTTGGGGGTACTAATTGTTACTTTATGCTATATTTTAAAGTAATTAACGATGTAGTTTACGCCGAGGTATTTATAGGCTATGAAAAGAAAAATGGCTACTTATCTATTGATTTGTAGCCATTTATGATAGGTATACTGTAGGGTGCTCCGTAATAGTGCTGTAAATGTAAGAAAAATACCCCAAAATATTTCTTTTCTGTGAAAAAAATATTTAAAACACAGGTGAAATTAGTGAGAATATGGATAATAATTTCTTTAGATATTTTGGCAAATCACTAGGAATACCTATTTTGCGTTGGTCTTTCAGGTGTTTAGATTTTATATTTATTGACAAAGTAATCAACTAATGGTATGAAAATCCATACGACAAACTACATTGACACATTTATAGAAGTCGCAGAAGATACAGGAGTTTCTAAAGGGAATATACCTCCAAAAAGGGATAGAAAGACTATAGCAGAAATTCAATATGAAATTATTTCACAATTTCCCTATAAATATACTTCCGATGAGTTACTTTTTAAAATTTATGCGGAGCGTAACGCTCTTACTGAGGAGGTATATGAAGAAGCGAGGAGGATATTCTTTTCAAAAGGACAAGCCTGCCTGCGTGCCTCCCCTCTTACGAAAAAGTATGGCTTTGGCATCCATAGTGATCATGAAGGGAAAGTAGCTCTCTATGGAATGGAAACAAAGGAATACCTCAATTTTCTGAATGATACTAAAATTAAAAAAGTAAAAGCCATGAAATCAAATAGATAATCCTTTTCGTTTGTAATGTCTGTTAGGGCATATAAAAGATGGGGGCCGTTTCTGACTAAATATTTGATCAGATCTTATTGAATAATTTTTGCCTTATCTTTCGATGCAAAAGCTTTTATAATGACCGGTGCTGTCGCAATCAGAACAATAACGATAATGACGAGCTCTAGATTTTCTTTTACCCAAACATTCTCACCTAACAAGTAACCGAGAGTAACTAGGCTTCCCGACCAGACAATTGCTCCAATCACGTTGTACAATACAAATTTTTTGAACTCCATGCCAACGATGCCCGCAACGATCGGTGCAAAAGTTCGAACAACAGGAAGAAACCTTGCAAGAACAATAGCGCCACCACCTCTTTTTTCGTAAAACTCCTGTGCTTTATAGATATAACTTTTCTTGAAGAACCAGCTATCTTCCATACTCATTATCCTTTTTCCAAAGACCTTTCCGCACCAGTAGCCCACAAAATTACCCAGAATTGCGGCCAATGACACGAGTACAATCCAATAAAGCAATGTCGGTATTTGTTCTGATGGCGGAATTGTCATGTTAGAAACAATCATCCCAGCAATGAAAAGAATCGGATCACCCGGAAGGAAAAATCCAATGAGGATACCTGTCTCGGCAAAAATAATAAACAACAGCAGATATAAACCTCCATGGTTAACAATCCAGTCCGGATTTGTGAGGTTATTTAAAAATTCAAAAAAAACATCCATCAAATAAGTCGAATAATATCAAATACAAAACAATCTGCTTTCACTCCAAATTTAAAGTACGCTGCACCGATCAAATTGGATTACAGTCCAAATATCCTAAAGCTATGTGATCTTTAATTAAAGGCGCAAGATAGAAAATCAGCCGCAATTGCAAGCAATTTTTTACACTTATTTTTGGAACAATATAGCATGGCCAAAAAAAACACAATTTGCTGACATTTTTGACAGACGATAGGGATATTACTGAATTGCTTGTAGGGTGAAGATTGTTTTCAATTTATTTTGCAGATCTTCGCCCCTTAGATTTCGTGCGATTATTTACCGTCAGGACCTCTGTCCCACCCTCCCAAACCTGATGAGACCTGTGGCCATAGCAGCTTGTCTATGTGAGAGCCTTAATCCAGGCTTCTTTCCGCGCGGCATCATCTAAGGAAATCTTTAGGTTTATTAATCAATATATTCACTAAAATAGTAGATTTGTTGCAATTTGATCAATAACTAAATGTCCTGAAGTATCCGTGTATCTGAAAATAGCCTTTTTACGATAGGGATCATTTGCGTAACTTGATTCAGCCCGCCGATTGGTACAGATAAATAGGGATCCTTCATCCCATACAATGTTGGGTCTTTAATCTTCATACTCATTTTGGAACTATTTTTTCCAAGATAACGCTTAAAACAAATTTCCTGAATATCATTGATAAAGATAAACTGGTAGTCGCTTGTCCATATCCCGTTAGGGGCTAATCTGATTGTTGTTTTCTCTTTGAGTGGCATCAAAGTAAACTTTATACCAATAAAGAGAACAAAAATACCAGCAATTGACTGCTCACGAAGTATACCAATCGCGGAAAAGCAAATGACCAAACCAAAAATAAGCGTAAATAATATATTTGGGCTTACCGTAAATGTTACTTTATAATTTATTGTGGTTTTACTTAACGCACGCTGATGAATAATTTCATAACGTTGTATAAACTTCTTTTTTCTAGTATCCTCAAACCAGCTCATGAAATAATACACATTGATCAGCACGGTGCCAATTACACAAAAGCTTAATCCGGTTTCCTTCATGTTTAACAGATAATACATGAAAAGATTGAAGGCTACGTATAAAATATTGTAAGCTATGATTCTATAAACTCTTTTATTTTCCATGCTGATTCAACGAGCTGTAAAGATAATCATTTCATCTATCACTCATCCCGCAAGGAATCTACCGGATTAGCAAGAGAAGCGCGTATAGACTGATAGCCTACAGTCAATATCGTAATGCCGATTACCAAAGTTCCCGTCATCGCAAGGCCCCTGGCCAGTTCGATAAGCATATTCCTGGATATAACTATTCATCTACCTGCCAACCGCACCGTCCGTTGTATTTCCTGAATTTTTTTAGCATGCTCCCCATCTAAAAAATGATATTCGAAGGGATATAGATAACCGGCTTGTCACAAAATTAATCAGCGCAACTGTATTTACTTGCATATTCTTGTGTATATTTAATGCTCAAACTAAGTAATTCGCAATGTCAAATTCGCTAGTACAATTATGGTTATATAACGATTGGGCGAATAATTTGCTGATCGAAAAAATGAAACAGGACGCTGAACGTATTCCTGCGGGCTGTTTACGCTTATTAAGTCATATTATGAATGCACAGTTGATATGGCTATACCGGCTGAATGGCGAAAAACCTCCTGTAGGGGTATGGGATGAACACAGCCTGTTAACCTGTGAACAATATCATCAGTTAGCTTCTTCGGGGTTTACAGAAAAGGTCTACGCTGATGAGTGCAAGATCATGGAAACCGTAAACTATGCCAATACCAAGAATGAGCAGTTCCAGAACTCTTTTGGAGATATTCTGTTACATGTATTTAATCACGGTACATATCATCGAGCACAAATCGCTTTGGAAATGCGAAGGAATGGACTTGATCCCATCAATACCGATTACATTTCTTTCGTTCGGACATAAACTTAACTCCAGCAATAGAAACTAATAATACCCAAAATTTTCATAGCATGGCTTTCAAACATTATTTTAAGGCTACTTTAAGATGGTTTCATCAACAACAGCCTGCATCAGGCGCAAAGTTATATCCTAAGAGTCACCGGATTTCTATCCAGGGCAAAACGGATTTACAGCTTTCTGCAGCAAAGGCCTTTAAGGGTGATCCGACATTATATAATCCTGAGGATCTGCTGCTGAGTAGTCTCGTCTCTTGCCACATGATGTCTTACCTATATGTCTGTTCTAAAAATAACATTGAAGTAATTTCCTATACCGACAATGCCGAGGCAGTTTTAGAAACCAGTCCCGACGGCAGCGGTCGGTTTGTTCAGGTTGATCTATATCCAGAGGTCAGTATATCTGATCCGGCAAAGATCGTTTTGGCGTTATCATTACATCATGAAGCGAATCGGCTTTGTTTTATAGCCAATTCCTGTAATTTTCCCGTACGACATCATGCAGTTTGTTCTGTCTCCTGACAAAAAATAACTGTTTCGGAGAATTCGTTTCTCAGCACGACTGAAACAGATTGTATCCAGTTCGATCTTTTATCAATTGACTTTCTCTTTTGAGCTGATAGTTTATCAAAAATTAAGTTTTTAAAATTCAGGCGAATTTTTTTCAGGTTTTTTTTATTTTTAGGCCATGATTGACAGCTCGAAAAAGAAGGCCGCCATAGGCTTTATATTTATTACTCTACTTATTGACATCACAGGATGGGGTATCATTATTCCTGTTGTTCCCAAGCTTATTGAGGAACTTATCCACAGTGATATCAGTGAGGCCGCAAAGTATGGTGGCTGGCTTGGTTTTGCTTATGCGTTCACTCAATTTATATTTTCACCGGTGGTGGGAAATCTGAGCGATAAATATGGACGAAGACCGATTATTTTAATTTCCTTATTCGGTTTTGCGGTGGACTATATATTTCTCGCCCTTGCTCCCTCGATCGGCTGGTTATTTTTAGGACGGGTGATTGCTGGGGTAACGGGCGCAAGTTTCACAACAGCCAGTGCTTATATTGCGGATATCTCTACGGATGAAGACCGGGCGAAAAATTTTGGGCTCATTGGGGCCGCTTTTGGATTGGGCTTTATTATTGGGCCTGTAATCGGCGGATTACTCGGACATTATGGCGCAAGGGTTCCTTTTTACGCTGCTGCGGGATTATGTTTATTGAACTTTCTTTACGGATATTTTATTCTTCCTGAAAGCTTGGATAAAGATAGGCGACGTGCATTTGACTGGAAGCGTGCCAACCCAATCGGGTCATTTCGATTCTTAGGAAAACATCCTGAAATTTCCGGCTTAATTGTAGCTTTGATATTGATCTATATCGCGGGTCACGCTGTACAGAGCAACTGGAACTTTTTCACCATGTATAAATTTGACTGGACAGAAAGAATGGTCGGTATCTCTCTTGGTGTTATTGGTCTATTGATAGGCTTGGTCCAGGGCGTTCTGATACGCTGGACAACACCAAAACTCGGTGAACAAAAAAGCATTTATTATGGATTGATATTTTACGCCTTAGGACTATTGCTGTTTGCATTTGCCAATCAGGGCTGGATGATGTTTGTCTTCCTGATCCCCTACTGCCTGGGCGGGATTTGTGGTCCGGCACTACAGTCTGTAATTACCAAAAATGTTCCGTCAAATGAACAGGGGGAACTTCAAGGTGCATTAACCAGTTTAATGAGTGCGACATCCATTATAGGTCCGCCGATGATGACCAATTTGTTTTACTATTTTACACACGATAAGGCACCCTTTAAATTCTCCGGAGCCCCATTTTTTCTGGCGTTTATTTTAATGACTATTAGTGTGATTATTGTGTATTCAGCTTTTAGACGTAAGACTAAGGAACGAATTGGAGGTTAAGCTGCAGGGACATTTTAACAAGAGTGTGCCAAGTATACCTGTATGTAACGTTACTTATTTTATTATTTTAAGTCAGTAAAATCTCTCATTTAAGAATAATGATTTCTCTTGTGTATATTCGTATAGAAAGAAACGATCCATATGAATAAAATAATTCGATTTTTTGATTTACATCCGGGCGAAGAGCGTAAAGAGGCTGTACTTGAGAATGTCATCAACAATATTTCATTCCGTGGAGCCAATGCATGGATTTTGGCCTGTGCCATTGTTATTGCCTCGGTTTGCCTCAATGTGAATTCAACGGCGGTCATTATTGGTGCCATGTTGATATCCCCCGTGCACTTGAAACAGTAGCTATTGCCATCTTGAAAAAATCCATGGCGTCATTTGGAATCGAACATACCGACCTGATCATCCGTCAGGATAGCTTCGACTTGAAGACAACGATCCTAAGTGAAATTGATAAACGAAGTGCTGCCGTTAATGATAAGGATTTAACGATTCGGGCACTGAATAATGAACTTGCCAGGTATCAGCCTTGAGCTTATAGATCGAAGGATCAAATAGTCGACGCACGGAAGATAACCAAGCTACATAGGCTACTCAATAATGCATCTGGTCGCTATACATTGAAGTCAGGGTATGGAAATCCCTTTCCTGTTTCACAGAAGAATTTTAAACTTCGAAAGAATAATGCCCAATCATAACTACAGGAAGCAAATTCTCCGCTAAAATTAGCCCAGCCGTCATGATGGAATAATAATGTGCAGCCGAAATATTTCGTAAAGTTACCGGCCTCTCTCCTTTAGCCTATCGCAACAAGTATAACAAATCTGCAGTGAAATAATGATTTTTGCCCCGCATTCGAAATGTTTTGGTAAAAATTATTTACTGCCATAAAAATTAAAGCCAAGTTCTACGAAACTACTTATATTTATCCTTACGATAATATTAGTAATCGTTGATCATATAATGCAGGATACCAGGAATATAAATCAATATCATTAGCCCCTTGTTTTTTAACATTTGTAAAATGTTAAAAAGATATCATTACTGATCTTTGTATAAAAGAATAAAATATGAATTGGGTAATTTTAATCATCGCCGGATTGTTTGAGGTAGGATACACCTACAGTCTGGGAAAAACAAAAGAGGTATCAGGCAGTGCTATCTATGCCTGGTACGGTATCTTCGTATTATGTCTCATCGTCAGTATGGTTTTATTGATCAAATCCGTACAGGGACTCCCCTTAGGAACCGCTTATGCAATATGGACGGGTATCGGAGCTGTCGGCACAGTCATTATTGGAATCCTTGTATTTAAAGACCCCGTAAGCTTCTGGCGTCTATTTTTTATCGGTACGCTAATCGCCTCTATTCTTGGATTGAAGTTTGTAACTGGCCATTAGAACAGTAGAGATCTACATCTCCTGCGGCGGTATTATTACACGTTCTTGTCATTCATTGCCGGCATATGAATCTCTTTCACACAACTTGCTTTTGATGTCGAGATAATAAATCTTAACGCCTGAATGGCATCCGATAATGGAATAAGATCGCTATTTGTTTCTTGAGTGGTGATTTCCAGATTATTCTCATCATCAGGCGCTGTTGCCAGATAACCAAGGTTCAATATAGATACTGCAACCGATCGGAAGGTAGAAAATAGCTAAAAAATACAACAAATTGATGTTTCCAGTGTTCTATGCTTATGGAAAGAAATTATAACAAAGGAAACACGATTTCTAGTGGTCATAGTACCCACAAAGGTAAGGCTGCAAGAAAGTATATTGTCAGTGAAATTATTCTCAATGACGAGCTTGTCGGTGTGGGCATTTATTATGATGGAACTGACGAACTTCGGGCCGCGGTTGTGGTAAATGATCAGGGACAGGGTGTTGAAATCCGCAATCTTCATGATGAACACTATCCAGAAGCGCAATCAGATGATGACCTAGCGGAGCTCTGGCCACTCTATGAAAAGCTCGTGGCAAAATAAACCTCAGCTCTTTTCAATTCAGCAATCTTCCAAATAAAATATATAAAATCTACACTTAATATATTGATAAATCCAGTTTTTCCATTTTATTATATTTAATAGCTATATAATTACATTTATATATAATACATTTTAAATGATTAACATGCAATTCTTTTAGACTTTCGGAACGATGTCCGTGTTTTACCATTCATTCGGCATATGTTTGGCTTCGATTCGGGGTAGGATATGGCCTTCTTCAACCCTCAGTCGATATAAGATCATAATGAACACATAGTCATACTGCCATCAGACCGTGTTTAACTCGGACTCACCACGGACTCACGTCGGATTCATAGTGGACACAGTCCGAAGCTGGTAAGACGAAAGCTGCACCCAGGTTCGACCAAATCCAGTAAGATACCCGAATCACAGCCGACCATGAGCTCTTTTACAAGAAATTAGTGTATAAAAAGTTTATTAAAATGACTTTACAGCCTTTATTCCAAACTTATTATGCCTACCCTTCCAATATTTCTACTTGAAGGGTAAGCACATCCTAACTAAAAATTGATTTAGAACTTCATTTTCTGGATCCGGATCGCGTTCAGTATCGCGATAAGAGAAACACCAACATCTGCAAACACGGCTTCCCACATGGTCGCCAGCCCCCCGGCGCCAAGGATTAAAACAACTCCCTTGACCACAAATGCCAACCCTATATTTTGGTAAACTACTTTTTTGGTCTGTTTACCAATATTAATTGCCATTGGTATCTTAGATGGTTTGTCATCTTGTATGACTACATCGGCGGTTTCGATGGTTGCATCACTGCCCAGTCCCCCCATGGCTATACCAACATCACTCAAAGCCACTACGGGGGCATCATTGACGCCATCACCAACGAAAGCCACACTTTCACCAATAGCTTTTATCTCCTTGACTTTATTTACTTTATCTTCCGGAAGAAGATCTCCATAGGCTTTATCAATACCCAATTCCTTCGCTACATAAGCGACGACCGTCCCCTTATCACCACTTAGCATAGTCGCTTTCACTCCAAGTTTGTGCAAGAGTTGTATGGTCTGTGCGGAATCTTCTTTGATACTATCTGCAATGGTAATATATCCAACGAAGCGATTATCCAATGCAATGGCTATTGTGGTATAAACGATTGTATTGGGATCGATGGTATAGCTGATATTAAACTTGTCCAAAAGCTTAAAGTTACCAACCAAAAATACCTTGCCGTCCACACTACCCTTCAGTCCATGTCCCGGTATTTCTTCGACATCAGTCAGATTAACAGATTCATCGACCTCACCCACATATTCCCTGATTGCTGTTGCTACGGGATGACTGCTATGACTTTCGATTTTATTGACCAACCTGAGGATTGTCGCTTCATCAAAATCTGGTTCTAAACGAACTTCCTGCACTTTGAAAACCCCTTCGGTCATCGTACCGGTTTTATCCATGACAACATTCTGTATCGCTGCCATCGCATCCAGAAAGTTACTTCCCTTGAACAGGATACCGTTTCTACTCGCAGCACCTATGCCACCAAAATAACCCAATGGAATCGAGATGACCAAGGCACATGGACAGGAAATCACGAGAAATACAAGCGCTCGATAAAGCCAATCGCTAAATACGTATTGTCCGACAAAAAAGTAAGGCAGCAGACAGATCGCTATCGCCAAAAGCACAACAATTGGCGTATAGATTTTCGCAAATTTCCGGATAAAGAGCTCCGTAGGAGCCTTCTGCGAGGTCGCATTTTGTACAAGCTCAAGGATTTTGCTCAATTTACTGTCTTGGTATGCTGTTGTCACCTTTACCAGACTCACGGTATTCATGTTGACCATTCCTGCCAACACAACTTCACCTTTGGTCTTTGTGTCAGGTTTACTTTCTCCCGTCAACGCCGCCGTGTTGAAGGAAGCGGTATCGGAGATAAGTTCCCCATCCAAGCCCAACTTCTCCCCGGGCTTCAGCTGGATGACATCACCTATTGTTGCAGCCTCAGCTTTGATCACCCGGCTACTGTTTGCTTTAACAACGGTCACCTCATCCGGGCGCTGGTCCAGGAGCGTTTTAATATTGCTCTTGGCACGGCTGACAGCCAATGTCTGAAACACTTCCCCTACCGCATAAAAAAGCATGACGGCAACCCCTTCGGGAAATTCTTTTATTGCAAAAGCACCAATGGTGGCGATGCTCATCAGTAAGAATTCGGAGAATATTTCCCCTTTGCTGATGCTTTTCAGCGCATCTTTAATTACGGGAAATCCAACGGGAATATATGCGACGACATACCAACATACCCGGATCCAGCCCTTGAACCAGGCCTGAGGCACCCAGTTGTCCATTGCGATAGCTGCACTCAGCAGTACAAATGAAATAATCGCTGGCAGAAAGCGCTTCAATGTATTGCCTTCCGCCATTGAATGATCATGACCATCATCATCACTGTGATTACGCGCCGGATCCTGGGCAGGCGCGCCCCGTATTAAACGTTGGGCGCCTGCCTGATTATAAACTTTTTCGGTTTGTGTACAACAAAGCTGTTTACCTTGTGCATCATAAATATGCTTGTGTTCCATAACTTGCCATGATTTTACGCATAAAAAAGAGCGAATAGTTAATGTTCATGTCCGCCGGTATTGCTCATCTTTGCATTGATAAAAAATGCGCTTTTTACTACAATTCTGGTCTGTGCAGGGATTTCCTGTACAGGTGTAATTGCTGTATACCCCATTGCCGAGACACCTTTTTGAACTTCAATTTTTTCAAAATTTATATTTTTACCCTGATCTGTGGCATGCTTAGCGGCTTCCTGTTCATTTTTGTGTTCATGTTTTGCTTCGCCTTCATCATGCGCATGACCATGATCATCGTGCCCTTCTTCATGCTCTTCGGGCTGCTTACTTGTCTCTACGAAAATATAGAACTTACCATCAGCCTCTACAATCGCGTCATTGGGAACAGCCGGAGTCGTCACATTATTTATTCCGATCATCCCAGTGATGTTCATTCCGTCTATCAGACCAATCTTACTGCCGATCACGGTACTATGCACGGCGATTGTTTTGCTGTCATTCTCAAAGGAAGATCCGATCGTAAAGACTTTAGCCGCATAGGTTTTATCCGGATTATTCGTTAGCTGAAAATTAATGATCTGTCCGATTTTGATCATCGGAAGATCCTTTTCAAAGACTTGTAGATCGAGATGTAACAGGCTGTTGTCCACAATCTCAATAACCGGAGACGAAACATCTACGTAACTGCCTATTTTTGCGAAAACATTGCTTACAGTACCATTAATTGGACTTGTAACCACAAGTGACGAGCGCAGGTTGGAAAGATTGACACTGTTTGGATTGATACCCATTAACTGAATCTGCTGTTGCAGGGATGCCTTTCTGGCGCGAAGACTATTAAACTCTGCTGTCGCCGATTGCAAGTTCTTTCTCGCCCCGGCATTGCCCTCATTGAGCTCTTGCTGTCTTGCCATCTCCTGTTCTGCAAGCGTAATTTTGCTTGCCAGAGCGACATATTCTTCCTGAAGCTGAATAAATTGCGGATTCGTAATGGTTGCTATAACCTGGCCTTTGCGCACGATGTCACCTAGTTGCACATTTAAAGTCTTAATTACACCACCATATAAGCTTGTCGCATTGGCTTTGTTGTTGTTGGGCACGCTGAGTAAGCCGTTGGCTTTGATAGTTGCTGTCAATTCTTTTTCTTCAATGCTTCCGAAGACAATTCCCACGGCTTTGATCTGTTGCTCACTTAGCGCAGCGACCGTCACTGGCCCCTCCTCATGGCCTTCTTCGGCGGCTCCCTTCCCTTCCTCCTTTCCCTGGGGCTCGCCGGCGCCTTTTGAATCTGATCCACAGCTATATAAAACCGATGAAATCGCTAGTGCAAAGAATATTTTTATGATAACTTTCATTGTTGACTTATTTATTATTGAAGTAATTGTATTGTATTGCCGATTGATTGTATTGATTGAGCACATCTAAGTAATTTTGTCTGATACCGATCGCCTGACTTAAAAACTGGCTCATCTCTGCAAAACTTATTTCTCCGGTTCTATAACCGAGGCTCGCCGCCTTAATGATGGCATCCGCCTGCTGAAGACCAGAAGACTCATAAAACTGTAATAATGCACTGTTTTTCTCAATGCTGGCCAGCGCGTTTCCTTTTTCCGTCTGAAACACTTGAGTGTCATACTCCAGTTGTCTTTGTTGCGCCTCCATTTCAGCATTTGCAGCTTTCACCTTGCTCTTGTAAGCACCGAGCCCAAATACGGGGAAGGATGCCGATACGGAGAAACCGGTAAAAGGATCTTTTGCTCCCCAAAGACGTTGCGAGAAGAATCTACCTGAAAATTCTGGCTTATTTATATTTTTCTGAACCGTAATATTAGATGATGCAATATTGACATTCTGTTGCTGCAGTGCTAAAACAGGATGTGAGGGGTCCGCTGAAGGATTTTGTAGGTCCGCGTCCATTTCGACCTTTTCCAGCGGCCGCTCCACAGGCAATAACCAGTCGTTGCGGTTCAGGAGCATCATCAATTGTTGTTGTTGAACCAGTATATCCTTTTTATTCTGCAACAGCTGCGCCTGTAATTCCTTTAATTTCGTTTCTGCGGCTATTTTATCCAGGGCGGCAACATCACCGGTTTTAAAGCGAAGCTCAGTCGCCTTGAACATCGCCGAATAGATACTGTCCAGGTTCACATAAAGCTTTTGTCTGTCCTGAAGGTACCAAAGTTGGTAATATGCTGTGCGTACGTCTCTCTTGATATTCGCATTGAGCACATCCGTGTTCAGGTTAGCATACTTTAGCTGTTGTTTAAAATATTCCTTGCGGGCAGAATAGAGTCCAGGCCATGCGATACTCTGCGTGATTCCGATTTTCATGATCCCTGTTTTATCACTGGGCCGATAATCTTCGTTTTCCACAAAGACACCCGTTTTTGGGATTTCATTGGCTGTTTTGACCGTATAGGTCGCCCCAGCAATTTCAGCTTCATTAACCTGAAATTGGCGGTTGTTTTTTAGCGCGGTACTGAGCGCCTGATCGATCCCGATCCGTTCCTGTGAAAAGGCCTTAAATCCAGAGGCAGAAAATAGGAAAACCAATACTGTTGCAATGGCTTTGCCTGCATTTCCTTTTTTCATATTCCTTTTTGAGTTAAAAATGATATACAATAGTGGCAGTACAAATAAGGTTAAGAAGGTTGCTGTTACCAGTCCGCCGATAACGACTGTAGCCAATGGTTTTTGCACCTCCGCACCGGCACTTGTGCTGATTGCCATCGGTAGAAAGCCTAACGATGCTACGGTGGCTGTCATCAGTACAGGACGTAGCCGGGTGAGTGTCCCCTCTCTGACGCGCTGAAAAATGTCATCCATGCCATCTTTCTTCAATTGATTGAAGGTACCGATCAGAACAATGCCATTCAGTACGGCAACGCCAAAAAGGGCAATGAAACCGATCCCGGCACTGATACTAAAAGGCATACCACGCAGCATCAGCGCAAAGACACCGCCAATTGCACTCATCGGGATGGCTGTAAAGATCAGCGTTGCTTGCTTAAACGAATGGAATGTGAAATATAGTAACATAAAGATTAGTAATAACGAAACCGGTACGGCAATCATTAGACGTGCGCTCGCTTTCTGCAAGTTCTCAAACTGACCTCCATACGTGAAGTAATAGCCTGCCGGTAACTTAACCTTTGTTGATAGCTGTTGCTGAATATCCTTGACCACACTTTCAACATCTCTTCCAACAACGTTAAAGCCGATGACAATCCGTCGTTTACCAGCCTCTCTGCTGATCTGTGCTGGACCAAGCTTGTAGTCAATCGCTGCTACCTGTGAGAGTGGGATCTGGATGCCGGTGTCTGTTGGAATCATCAGATTACGTACATCATCTATACTATTGCGATGTGTCGTGTCCAGACGCACGACAAGATCAAAACGACGTTCGTTTTCATAGATCTGGCCTGTACTTTTACCGGCAAAAGCTGTACTTACCACATCATTTACTTCCTGAATAGTCAGTCCATAATTGGCAATACGTGTACGGTCATAAACAATATTGATCTGTGGAAGTCCGGATACCCGCTCCACTTGAGGAGAAGTAGCTCCTTTAACAGATTGAATCTGTGCGGCGACGATATTGGCGTAAGAAGCCAGCGAGTCAATGTTTTCGCCGAAAATTTTCACGGCCACATCCTGACGGATTCCCGTCATCAGTTCATTGAAACGCATCTGAATAGGTTGGTTCTTCTCAAAGAAAACACCCGGTATTACCTCTAGTTTTTCAAGGATAGCAGCTCCAAGGTCGCTATAGCTCCGCCCTGATTTCCATTCTTCCTGTGGTTTGAGGACCACCATCAGATCCGTCGCTTCTGGCGGCATAGGATCTGTCGGTACCTCCGCAGCTCCCGTTTTTCCCACAACCATTTTTACTTCTTCAAACTCCTTAATGATACGGGAAGCTTGCATCGAAGTTTCTATACTTTGTGAAAGCGAGCTCCCCTGAGGCAATATACAGTGAAAGGCATAATCCCCTTCCTGTAGTTGTGGGATAAATTCTCCACCCATGTTTTTAAAGAAGAAAACCGATAACGCAAAAAAGGCTACCGCCAAACTGACAATGATGTATTTAAAGCGGATTGCCTTCTGCAGCAACGGTGCATACATATGTTGAAGTTTTTCGATCAGGCGATCACTGAAAGTATTCTTATCATGATGCTTTTTAGGCAGGAATAGGGCACACATCATTGGAATATAGGTCAGCGAAAGAATCAGCGCTCCAAATATCGCGAAACCTACTGTCTGCGCCATTGGACGGAACATCTTTCCTTCCACACCGACTAATGTCAATATCGGGATATAAACGATCAGGATGATAATCTCGCCAAAAGCGGCACTTGTCCGTATTTTTGACGCCGATTCAAACACCTCATGGTCCATTTCGGACTGTGTAAGCTTTTCGGTAGACTTGCGTAGCCCCAGGTGATGGAGCGTTGCTTCAACAATAATGACTGCACCATCGACAATAAGTCCAAAGTCTATGGCGCCCAAGCTCATTAAATTGGCGCTCACACCAAACACATTCATTAGCCCTAATGCAAAGAGCAGTGATAAAGGAATGGCCGAGGCCACGATGAGGCCTGCACGGAGATTACCTAAAAATAACACCAATACAAAGATGACGATCAATGCTCCTTCTATGAGGTTCTTTTCTACAGTGCCTATTGCCCGGTTGACCAGATCTGTACGATCCAGGTAGGGCTCAATGACCACATCATTGGGTAGGGATTCTTGGATAGTAGGTAATTTCTCCTTCACACGTTTGACGACTTCATTGCTATTTTCACCCTTTAACATCATCACCACACCGCCTACGGCGTCTACTTCGCCGTTATAGGTTAGGGCGCCGTACCGGACAGCATGTCCAAAACGTACATCGGCGACATCTTTGACATAAATTGGAACAGCACCCGATTTTTTGATTGCGATATTTTTTACATCTTCCAACGATGTTGCCAGCCCGATGCCACGAATGAAATAGGCGTTGGGCTTTTTGTCAATATAAGCGCCACCGGTATTTTGATTATTCTTCTCCAGCGCGGTAAAAATTTCAGGTATCGTGATATTCATCGCTCTGAGACGATTAGGGTCAACAGCTACCTCATATTGTTTCAATTCACCGCCAAAACTATTTACCTCAGCAATACCCGGGGTGCCATAGAGCTGACGGGCCACGATCCAGTCCTGCATTGTCCGCAGATCCTTTGCATTATATTTGCTTTCGCTGCCCTTCTTGGGGTGAATAATGTATTGGTATACCTCGCCTAGGCCCGTACTAACGGGGGCCAGCTCTGGCCTGCCAATACCTTGAGGAATTTGGTCTACGGCGTCTTTTAGACGTTCGCTGATCAGTTGCCGTGCAAAGTAAATGTCTACATCTTCTTCAAAAACAACAGTAATCACAGAAAGTCCAAAACGTGATATACTTCTGATTTCCTCGATCTTTGGTACCGTAGCGATACTCTGTTCAATCGGAAAAGTAACCAATTGTTCGACTTCCTGACCTGCCAAGGTAGGACAGGAAGTAAAAATTTGTACTTGATTATTGGTAATGTCGGGAACGGCGTCTATGGGCAGCTTTGTTGCACTCCAGCCGCCCCATATAATAAGTAACAAGGTCATTAAGGCGATAATGATCTTATTCTTGATGCTAAATTTAATTATACTATCTAACACAATATACTTGATTAATGCTTAAATAATAGATATATAGAATATCCTATTTCCATGTAGCATTATGCTACAGCTAATTCCCACGGCCAGCACTGATTAGAAAAAAAATTTTCCAATAATGTTTACCGAAGGCTAATAAAAATTAAAATTAAGCATCTACCTTGGGCGGTTGCCAGATAGTTCCGAAGTAGTTCGATAGAATGGGTGTGTCTAAAAGCGGCATGCGATTGTCAAAATAAATCGAAATCGGAATACCCGCAATTTTTGGTAACTGATATTCAAATATCGTAATATTTCCACTGCAGCAGTTGCAATAACAAAAAATTGAACATGCATCCGGGGTATCTTCACTATGATTATGCGATTCGTTCAATTGTGTTTCCATAGCTGCTCCCTCGGTGCGAATATTCGCATCACTGCATGGGACAAAGGAAAGTCCCAAAATATAGGTGATCAGTATGATAACAGCTAACCTCATTTGTTATACAAATTTAGAAAAATATTTTAAAAATTTACTCTTTTATCATAATAGCATATTTCTTTGTCGGCCCCCATAAACCTAAAGACTATAGCAATGGTCTTGCGTCAGTGAACAATGGGGCCTTGGTGACGATGACAACCGTAAAATAGACTGGTAATAAAATCAGCACTACCGGTATGTAAGAAGGCCGAATTAAACACGGACAATGGTGTTTAATTCGGCCTTTTATTGATTGTAAAAAGTGGTTATAATACCTTCTGCAAACGTTTTGGGAATTCGCTTATTTTTGAAATGCTGAGCTGTTTCATCACTTGAAACAGGTGTGCCTTGAACATATTGATCGTATGTTCACCGCCTGCGTTCCCTAGGGCACCAACACCATACATAAATGGTCTTCCCATGAAATTGAATTCGGACCCAACAGCATGTGCACGGGCTAGGTCTACACCGGAGCGGATACCACCATCCAGCATAATCTTGATTTTGTTTTTATATTCCGGATTGCCTGCAAGATGAATCAATGAATTGATGGATGATTCACTGGCATCAAGCTGTCTTCCGCCATGGTTGGAAACGATGACACCATCTACCCCGAGTGCGATGGCAGCCTGCATATCCTCATCGGTTGCAATCCCCTTTAATACCAGTGGTCCTTTCCATAAGTCGCGAATGGCTTTGATTTTTTCGACATCTACTTTTCCGGTAAAGGTTTTGTTCATAAACTGTCCCAGTTGGGCAAGGTCCAGACCCTTTTCCATATAAGGCTTTAACGTTGCAAAAGACGGGATGCCATGTCTGAGGGTTTCAATACCCCAGGTTGGACAGGCAAATGTCTGTAGAATATTTGCAATATTCATCTTTGGAGGCATGGACAAACCACTTTTAATCTCTTTATACCGAAGTCCAAAGGCAGGAACATCGACCAGAACCACAAGTACGGGACATTCCACTTCCGTCAGACGTCTTAGGATATCGTCGCGCAACTTATTTTCTGTTGGGTGATAAAGTTGAAACCAGGCTTTGCCCTGCGATACTTCAGCGATACGCTCGATACTGCTTGTTGACACTGTGCTCAAAATATAAGGGATATCATTTTCTGCGGCTGCTTTGGCCAAAATTTCCGGTGCGTTGGGCCACATCAAGCCCTGCAGACCGATTGGCGAAACCCCAAACGGAGCACTATATCGGCGGCCAAAGAGCTCTACGGACATATCAATTTCATCGCTCGCTTGAAGATATTGCGGCTTTAATAAAATATGATCAAAATCATTTTCATTCCGGGCGAGATTCAGCTCTTCGTTAGCACCTCCTATTAAATAGTCGAATGCAAATTTTGGGATTCTTTTCTTTGCCTGTTTTCTTAGATCTTCAACAGCAGGATAGCGCGTATTGTATGTAAATTTTTGGCTCATGATTGATGTATTAAATATTGGCAGTGAATTATCTGCGCGCCAAATATACTATATAATTTGAAAATAGTTTGATATTTATCCAATAATATCCTAAGTATTCCGTCGGTAGCCGAGCTCAGCGCCACCGCTGACAGGCAGGTTCACCCCTGTGATGAAACGGGCGCTTTCAGACAGCAAAAAGATACATGCATCTGCAATGACATCCCCTTCCGGACAATAACCCAGAAGGTGTATGTTTTTTAAAAAATCAAAAATCTGTTCGGGCTGCGGTTGCTCGGATGCCCATTGTTGAAGCATAGGGGTCATGACTGCTGCCGGCATAACCGAATTCACCCTTATTCCTAGTGCCGCATAATCTATTGCCATCGCTTTGGTCAGCGCATTGACAGCGCCTTTTGTCGCAGCATAAGCAGCATGATTTTCCTGGCCAATCTCTCCCACCAGACTGCTTGTATTTAAAATGCATCCGCCGGACTCCTTTAGATGGGGAAAGCCATATTTGGTCGTCAGTAAAATACTCTTTACATTGACATCAAACAGCCTGCCCCACTCCTGTACAGTGGTGTCATGTAAAGGTTTGGATGGACTCGCCAGCCCTGCATTATTGTGAATGGCGTCCAGCCGACCAAAAGTCGCTATGGTCTGATCGAGGGCTGCCTTTACATCTTCTTCTTGGGAAATATCGGCACAGATACCCAAATGCGGAGCCCCCAGCAGCTCGCCTGCCGCGGTAACGGACGTTTGCTCCAGACCAATAAAAACAACCTTCGCTCCTGCCTTTGCGTAGGCCTGAGCACATGAAAGGCCAATTCCAGCAGTACCACCGCTGATCAATATCACTTTATCCTTTAATGCGTTCAAAATAAATCTATAAAAGGTTATTCAATTAATTCAGGAATCTAAAATACGACAAGTAAGCAATTACTTGAAAATTACATATAACATTGTGACAATAACAAGTAATATACCGGTTAAAACACGATAATTCCCCATTCCTTTCCATGCTGCTCCGCGGAGGGGCTCCAATGGACTTTTCCAGTAAAGCAGTTCGCTTTCAGTACTGTGCTGTACCGGATAAAGATACGATAGGATGATTTGTATAAGCATGCAGACCAAGAAAAGATAAAAGGCCATCATCATAAATGGCGTCTGTCCGATCCAAGAATGTGGAAAGATCTTATTGATCATAAAAACACCTGTACCTAAAGATGATCCGATCCATAAAGTCATTTTTGCAGATACCGCAGAGGCTTTCCGCCAGAATACCCCCAAAAGAAAAACACAGGTTATTGGAGGGGCGATATGGGCGATCACATCATTGATACCATTAAAAATGCTTTCATACTTATCCAATAACGGCAATAGGCACAAAGAAAAGACCATGGCAATCACAGCGGATATTTTTCCGATACGAATCAGCTGCTTGTCTGTAGCCTCCGGTTTCCGCTGTTTGAAGATATCATAACTAACCATGGTCGAGATAGAGTTGAGCGCGCCCGAAATCTGGCTCATCAGACCGGACAGCAGCGCTGCTACAAGTACACCGATCAGACCTGAAGGTAACAATTGCGTTATCATCAATGTATATATTCCTTTGGAATTCACGTTGCCTGCAGCATCTACCCCCAAGCTATGAAGATCGAGCTGTCCACTTTTAAACAGGGTATAAGCAAACAGTCCGGGTAGTACGAATATAAAGACGGGTAAAATTTTGAGAAAACCACAGAACAGGGCTAACAGGATCAATGTAAATGCTGCCATCCACTCAAAGTTACCATTGAGCAAACCGGTATCAAATCCGCTTTGGGCCAGGCTTACAAGGTGTACAGTTGATATATTGGTGGCAAACAGCGCGAGTCCGATCGCTGGCCACCGAAGGGTTTTTCCAGCGAGAAAATAGCCTTCTGCCGTGCCTGTACTTCTTTTGTTACCTCCTATGCCTGCAACAATACCCACGATCAAAATAAGAGCGATATAAGCGATAGCAATACCTAAATCTATATTTCCTAACATACTATTATGCTATATTAACTCACAACTACTTCCAGGTTCCATTGCTGTCCGATAAACACCATTCTCAATCCGCACAGGTTGTGCAAAATGAGATTTTAGATGTGGGATGTGTTCAAGGAATAATGCTTGATGACCAAGACTGATGTGGTTGAACAGTACTAAATGCTGGTGCAGTTGCCCCATATCCCCCACATGCGGAACCACAGGGATACCATATTTCCGGCAGAGGAGACTGACACTGATAAACTCACTTACACCCCCCACACGGACTGCATCCACCTGTACAAAACCCGCAGCACCCAACTGTAAATAATTTTTGAATACAATGCGGTTGGGTACATGTTCACCCATGGCAACCTTTATGGGCGCAATGGTTTCAGTTAGTATTTTATGTGCAACAATATCATCGGGATGGGTAGGCTCCTCCACCCAATAAGGATTCATCGCTTTGAGATCCTGACATATTGCCAACGCTTGTGGTAGCGTCCACTGTTGATTTGCATCCAACATGACAGTAGCCTGATCCCCTGCAACCTCCCGAACAATATGTGCTCTTCTGATATCACGGAGCGGATCTTCACTGCCCACTTTCAGTTTCATGGCTGTAAAACCATTGGCGATTGCGCGTTTACAGTTTTCACGAACCTGTTCATCAGAATAGTTAAACCAACCGACAGAAGTATCATAACCGATATAGCCCTTTTCGATTATATTCATTCTTTCTTGGCGGCTTTGCCAATTTTCGGCAATTAACGTAATGGCCTCTTCCCGCGTAAGCTCATCTTCCAGATAGGAAAGATCCAGCGTGTTGACAATTTCTTCGGGTGAAAGGTCTATTAAAAGTTTCCAAAGCGGAATACCACGCGTTTTTGCCCATAAATCAAAGCAGGCGTTTGTGACAGACGCCAATGCCAGGTGCACAATACCTTTATGTGGCCCTAGCCATCGGAATTGCTGTTCATTGCTCAAGGTGTTGAATATCGCGCCGAAATTTGCCATTAATTCTTCGATCGGCATTCCTTTGAGGCGTTCGGCGTAAAAAGATGCCGCCCGACAGACCAATTCATTTCCTGCGCCTATCGTAAAAGCTAGTCCGGTTCCGATACGTCCCTTGTCATCTTTCAAACGTGTGACGGCATAGGAATATATAGGGTCTTTGTGTACAGCATCGCTCCCTGCTCCGGTACCTAAAGGAAATCTGCGGTCCTGGATATCATAGGTTGTAATCATTCTAGTTCGTTGTTTTTGAAATTTTTGGATCGATAAAATTATAGCTTCAATTTTTCCTTTAGCTTGAGTAGCAGATCAACATCCGTCTCTCTGATACGTCCAGCTCTGTCTGGACCGACGTTTAAGATCAGGATATTATCCTGTGCAGTTGCTGTCCGGTAGATTTGCTCCAGCTCTCCCAACGTTTTGTATTTTTTATCTGTTGTGTTATAAAACCAGCGCTCTCCCAATACCACCGTGGTTTCAAATGGCATGTAGTATGTATTACCTTGTGAGGTAAAGAGTTTAGGGTCAGGTGTGGCAGGTAAATACGGGTCTCCCAAACGGAAGTCGCTCGGGAAGTAACGTATCGGGAATAGGTTTTGCTGATCCTTCGGTAGCACCATATGCTTATCCACATTTTCAGGGGTGCCAATGCTCCAATTGATGCCGACCTGACACTGAGGTGCTTTACTTTTGACCAAAGTATAGATTTCCTGTGCCGGCCACCTGTAATTCTCCTTTTCCCACCCGCCATCTAACCAGAGTTCAACAATGTCCGTATATTTTTGGGTGATATTGAGCAGTTCGCTCAATTGGTTAAGCATATAGGTATTATAAGCTTTGTCTGCTGTCAGGTCTTTTACATTTCCATTTTGTTTACGGTCCCATAGGGAATAATAAAGTCCCAGACGAATTCCCTGATTTCGGCATTCCTTTGCCAATGCCGCTACAACGTCTGTCTTATTTGCTGAGCTCGCCACATCATAGCTTGTATATTTACTGTCCCATAGACAGAAACCATCGTGATGTTTACTGACCAATATGATATATTTCATGCCGGCAGCTTTTGCAGTTGATACCCATTGTTTTACGTCGATCGCCGTAGGAGCATATGAACCCGGAGGTTTCGAACCATCCGTCCATTCCTGATCATGGAAAGTATTCATGCCAAAATGGATGAACATGCCATACTTGCGGTCAATCTGCTCTTGCTGATATCGGTTAGGTTTATCAGCGGCTGTAGGCACAATGGCTTTTGTTTGGGCAAACACCTTTGCGCCCATTAGGCAAAGGGTTAAGCAAAATAATAACTGCTGTTTCATCATTTATTTCGTATAGGTTTTTATTTCAATATGTTGCTTTAATCAATCGGTATGGAACACCTCCTCCATATCGGACCAGATAACACCTTTTGCGCGGGCTTCCGGGAGTGGCATTTGACAGGGGTCTGTTTCTTTCCACCAGCGTTGTGTTTCAGGATCCGATGCCATTCGTTTCATATCGGCCGAAAAATCTGTTCCGGTATATTCAAAATAGCTGAATAGATAATGTTTTCCGTCTACTTCTTTCAAGAAAATAGAATAGTTACGAATATGGCATTCCTTAATTTTCTGGAGCACGCTTGGCCATGCTTGGGCATGCAGTTTTTTGTAATAGCCCAATCTATCTGTTTTTAACCCTGTAATGGAGGCATAGCGCCTGACCGATTCAGGCTTCCCTTGTCTTCCGCAGCCCACAGCTAAAAATGTGATTGTATGTAACAGCACAAAAAGCCTCACAGGAAAAAAATTCTTCGATGGCATATTTAGGTGTTTTAGTTATTAATGCTACTTTTATTTACATCTGCTAAACTACAATTCTGTAAATAATAAAACTGTGCTTGGATTGCTCAATATTGACACTATATTAGCGGTATTTGACCTCGTATTTTATATTAGAGATAAAATAGTCTATATTTAAATTCCTTTAAACAATAATAACCAAGTAAATGAAACCCGTTTTCACGAAAATATTAGAGGGATCAGAGATAGCGACATTCGCAACGAAGGAAGTTTGTCAGCCATCTTTTTCCACCGAATTCCATTTCCATCGTGCTTGTCAGATGACCTACATTGTGCAAAGTGAAGGCAAGCGAATTATAGGTGATAGTATAGACAGCTATTCTACCGATGAATTGACTTTTTTAGGGCCTGACCTGCCCCATGTATGGCATAATGATCGCTCGGATAGGGATTCGGTACAGGTGTCGCGTTCAATGGCGCTTTATATCGAACCTAAATTAATGGTTGAGGTATTGGGACATCTTTTTAAAACACACAAAATAGAGGCATTTCTTACCGCATCCAAACGGGGGCTTTTATTTCAGGGCGAGACGAAAGAACAACTGAAACGCAAACTGGAACAGATGATCCATATCGATTATGGTATTCAAAAAACAATTTTACTTCTTGAGATCATCGAATTGCTGATTACAACTGATGAATATAAATGTCTCTCCAGTCCGGGGTATACACACAATTATAGTTCGATGGATAATGATAAAATTGACCGGATTTTTAAGTTCGTATTCAATAACTTTACAAAAGAAATTTCGTTGGGTGAGGCTGCGACTTTGGCAAATATGTCCAAGCACTCCTTCTGCCGGTATTTTAAATCCCGTACACAAAAAACCTTTGTGCAATTTGTCAACGAAGTACGTATCAGTGAATCATGTCGACTGATTGCTGAAAACAAATTACAGATTACCAACATTGCTTTTGCCTGTGGTTTCAATTGCCTTTCTAATTTTAATAAGATCTTTAGATCTATTAAAGGACTTACACCGAGTATGTATAGAGCGCAAATACAGACCTAGGAAAAAAGATGACTTTCATTAATGTATAATGCTCTGCTGAACAAAAAATCAGTATGTGTCTACGCGCGAAAGGCCCGAAACCGCAGGGCCATTTAATAGCTTACCTTCAATATCAAAACGGGATCCATGGCAGGGACAGTCCCAAGATTTTTCAGCGGCATTCCAGCTTACTGTACAGCCCATGTGTGGGCAAATTGAACTTAGGCAATACAAAGCTCCGTGCTCATCACGGTAAACGGCAAGTGTTTTGCCTTGATATTTCACCACACTACCCTGTTGCAGCAGCGGCACATCTTCAAATTCTTTAATCTTATTAGCAGACAATTTATCCATGATAAAGTGCTGTGTAGCGTTCCATCCCTCCGAGAGTACACTTTTAGCACTTGCAACTGGCTTAACGCGGGCTGGCGATAGCAATTTGGATAAAGATGTTTCTTTGCCCTGGAGCAGATCAGGAATGATTAGAGAAGCCATTGAACCGAAAGTCATTCCATTTCCGCCGTAGCCAGTTGCGATATAGACGTTGGGCTCATGGGGCATGCGGCCAATATAGGGTAAACCATCTGCTGAAACATAATACTGTGAAGACCATTGTGCAGTTAACTCATCGTATTCAAAATATTTATCCACCCGCTCTTTGAGATCATTAAAATGTTTTTCCGTATTATTTTCATCCCCGGTCTTATGGTCGAATCCCCCTGCAATGAGATAATAAGTGTCGCCATCCCGGTGATATCTAAAGTAATGATATGGATCATATAAATCTGCTGTCTGCGCCAGTATTTCTGGAGGGTTCCGGAGCTTCAACGTAAGCACATAACTCCGATAGGGAGCCACCAGCAAGTCAAACCTATTTTTTCCGGGTGGTATATGGGTCGCCCAGATGATATTCTTTGCTGTAAAAATGCGTTCATCACTTGTTTTCAATCTAATTTCGTTTTCTTGATTTTGATATTCAACAATAGATTGGTTTGTCAATATGGCGCCCCCAGCTTGTCTATAAGCATCCAAAAGCCGAATTAAATATTTTAGCGGATGAAATTGTGCCTGTCCCTCAATACGGATAGCTTTTGCAAAAGGAAGGTTGAACGGCAGTGTAGCACTTGGAGTAGTTTTTACATCCAATTGCTGATGGGCAGCAAGAATGCTATCAAGCTTTTCATTTTGTGTATCTTCGGCGCTAAAAAGAAAAAAATTACATGTACTAAAATCACAATCTATGCTATATTTCAACACATTTTTCTTGATATAATCTAATGTGTCTTTCGTGCTCTTAACTAACAACCGTGCTGATTCTTCTCCGAATTTATGCATAATTTCATCATACGAGGCATCGTAAAAATTATTGATATGGGCAGTCGTGCCGCCTGTGGTACCGAAACCAGGATTTTCTTTATCCAAAAGCAAGCATTTCAGACCTCTGTCCTGAAGTTCCTTTGCAAGCGTCACACCAGTGATACCCGCCCCAACAATAATGGTATCAAATTCTAGGTCGCTGAAATCCGTTGAGAAATTTTGCTCTTCGACAGTTTGCCAAAAGCTCTTGTTGCTACCGTCACGTTTCATATCGATTCAATTTTAAAGACTGGGAACTTAGGTTTCCAGTTCTTTGTGGTCTACTAATTATGATTTGTACAATAAGAACCAACACCCGAACTAATCGTTTTAAGATTAAATACGGAAAAAAAAGAAGAAATACGTCGTCGTATATAGAAGCAAACTATCCAATTACCACTAATGTTCTTTCCCAAAAAGAGGAAGATAAAAACTAAAGGACCATGACGAATAATTTTAACGATTATGTAAATTCCGTTATCCCACCCTGGGTAAAGGATAAGAAGATAATGATTACTGGAGGTACGACCGGTATTGGAAGGGCCACGGCACTACTTCTAGCAGCCTTGGGCAACGACGTTTTTATATGTGGTCATCATGAACAGCAGCTCCACGATACCTTACGCGATTTTGAAGAATTGAATGCCCCAGGTTTACTGACAGGAATAGCTATTGATTTAGCCACTGAGGATGGCATACGAGAACTTTTTGAAAAGTTTGACCAGATGTATGATCAATTGGATATCCTTATTAATAATGCTGCGATCGCTTTTCAATCTGTCAAAGATGGCAGTTATAACGATCAGGCTTACATTTTACGAACCAACGTCCTTGCGTACCTTGCCTGTGCTCAAGCAGCCTTGTACCGGATGGAACCACGGGGTGCAGGGCACATCGTCAATGTAGGGTCTATGAGCGCAGACATACGTGAAGCGCAAAGTTCTGTTTATGTATGTACCAAAGGCGGTATTCAAGCCTTCACAGAATCGTTGCGGAAGGAAGCTAACCCCAAGGGCATTCAGATATCACTTATCGAACCAGGTTCTGTTGGAACCGACATGCAACCCTACTCTCCAACAGAGCAGCGCAAAAAAATTGAATCGATGGAAATGCTATACGCGGAGGACATCGCCCGGTCCATTGTGTTTATGCTATCTCAACCTGAGCGTACCTCAGTCGTAAGTATGCAGGTAAAACCTTTACGTCAAATTATATAAAATGGCATCAAGCCTAGATAAAAGGCATCAAATGATTAAATGATCAAAGTAGAAGGCATGAAAAAAAAGAAAAATTTATTCGAACGGTTTTCAAACTGGGCTACACACGCAACCGGAAGCTCAGCGGCATTTATTTTGGCAACGTCCACTGTTATTGTCTGGGCAGTAAGCGGTCCTATCTTTGATTACTCTGAAACCTGGCAACTGGTGATCAACACGGGTACCACAATTATTACCTTTCTCATGGTATTTCTAATCCAAAAATCACAGAATAAAGATTCCAAAGCACTCCATTTAAAACTCAATGAGTTGATTGCCTCCCATGAAGGAACGAGCAACCGGATGGTGAGTTTAGAGGATTTGAGTGAGGAGGAACTGGACCAGCTTGCCAAGTTTTACGCGCATATCGCGAAACTTGCCCTCAAAGAGAATGATCTAACGCATACACATTCCATTGATGCAGCCCAAGAAAACCATGATTTCAAAAATAAACAGCGTCAAAAACGAAAAGATAGTAGTTCCGAGATGAAACATCAGTAGGACTTAAGAGCAAAAATGCGTAATCCAATTAATTTAATTGCGTATGCTATCAAGCTTATCGCTTAATCCATATTTCTTTATCCCAAGAGCGGGAAAGAATTAGCGGGCCTAAAAATCTGTTAAGCAATAGTTTTAAACAAAAAAATAGGATTGTCCAAAGAATTTGGACAATCCTGTTTCCTTTTCCTTCAATTAGAAGAACAGAGATCCTAGTCGTGGCCTTCAGTTTTAACGATCTTGTTGTAGATACCCAATAATAAAAATGGTGCAGCCCATTGTCCAACGAACAATGCCGTTTTATCTTGCATCATACATTTTAACGCAGCTGATACGCCCATTGCGAGTAAAGCTGCCCCTAAGAATACCGTTGAAGGGACTTTAGAAGTTTGTTTTTCAATTTTTTTGGTGATTTCACCCTCGTTTCCAGTTGTTAGTGCCATAATGCTAAATGTTTATGCTCAAAGAGCGGTTCATTTAACTAAACAGCTTCAAAAGTTTATTCGTTCACATAGATGATTAGAAATCTCCAAAACAAGCATATAATCCTTATAAAAGGTAAAAACCTCATATTCAAGCGATAAAACCGCGTTGTATAAAATGATTGCTTTTACGTACTAATCGTCCCCGAAATCGTACTAATTCTACTAACTATTTGCAGAATAGATCTGTTCGTCGTATGAAACTAATATAAAATAAATGAACAGAAATCTGATTACGCAAGAAAGGTATCAAGGTATACCGATCATTGCATTCACCGTCATTCAGGGTGGTCCAAATGATTTTCCGGAGGATATACCGGATCGACCCGAAGAAGAGTTACCGGAAAATGATCCCAATGATCAACCCGAAATCGATCAGGAGGATCTGGACACAGGGGAAGAATTAGACCTTGGTGAACAGGAAGAAGTTCCTGAGCTAAATGAAGAAGAAATCGACGAAAGCGCCAACGATGCGGAAGGTGTTCCCGTAGAACCTCGAAATCCCCCTTCGGACTTAAATGAGACAACAATTTAACAAAAAAGGTATTCATAATGGGCCGTATTAATTTCAATACCGGCCCATTTATCTGGTTTGACAATGCCATTAAGGCAGCGAATCGTTTAACTTAACAGTTTGGTTTTAAATCCAAATCGGATCAATCCGGCTGTATTACGAGAATTTGTTTTCTCCAATAACTGTTGCCGATGGCCTTCCACAGTACGTTTGCTTAAAAATATTTGATCCGCTATCTCGGCATTGGTATAACCTTCAGCAATTCGTTCCAATACCAATAGTTCACGTTCAGAGAGATCATACCTCGTCATAACGTCAGTTTTATTTACCTCCTTTGGAATATGCTGAGCCGAATAATCCATCAGATCAAATGAAAGTGCAGAGCTGATATAACGCCCGCCACGTTGAACCTGTCTGATACCAAATAGAATCTCATCCAAGTGGGAACTTTTGAGCAGATACCCATCAACACCAAGATCAAATGCATTAGCTACGAGATGAAAATCATTATCCATGGTTAATATAATAATTTTGATGTCAGGATAGCGTGCTTTTATTGCCTTAATAAATCTTATACCATCCATTTTATCCATATGGAGATCTGTAAGAATGAGATCCGGCTGAGGAGCATCTACAAGATACTCCAAGGCATTTTTACCATTTTCTGCCTCAGCAATTACAGTTATATCTTCTTGAGTCTCTAAAATTAATCGGAAACCTGAACGTACCAGTGCATGGTCGTCTACTAAAAGTAACTGTGCCATAGCTATCTGTTTTTCTTCGTGATTTAAGATGAATAAATTGTTTTTTTACTGAAACAACCCTGATAGATGAATAGTTTTTTTTGAATTTATTTTATAGCAGAAACGGACTTTTACGATAAGCCTGCGTATCAGCCACAAATTTTGCTTTAAATACCTAAAATAATGATTTTCAAAACGCTAGTCTATTGGGCTGTGTTCCTAAAGCAATA
The DNA here is from genome assembly GCF_011064245.1 of Sphingobacterium sp. DR205. Taxonomy (NCBI): domain Bacteria; kingdom Pseudomonadati; phylum Bacteroidota; class Sphingobacteriia; order Sphingobacteriales; family Sphingobacteriaceae; genus Sphingobacterium; species Sphingobacterium sp. DR205. The sequence continues at coordinate 3,333,397 of NZ_CP049333.1, forward strand.
CATTATTTAAGGAAGAGCTTATGTTTACATCTATTATTATTGGTATTGTTTTTATTCTGGTAGCCACTTATATTATTATAAATTATCGCCATAGAAAAAGCGACACACGCGACAAAGAGAATCGTTAAATATTAAATAATTGCATTATGAAAATCATTTTAAAAATCGTTGGCTTATGTATAGCCATAATGACCTGGACAATGGTCATTTACGCACAGGATACTAGTCAGACCCAAGCACAAACTGGGGATATAGACTTTGCTAGTAAAGCGACAGCAAGCAATAACTTTGAAATCCAGGCAGCAAATATTGCGCTGACAAAATCGCAGGATCAAAACATTAAGCAATATGCGCAAATGATCGTCGATGATCATACAGCCGCCGGAAACGAACTGGCAACATTGGTTAAAAACAAAAACTGGCAATTGAGCACGCCCGATAATCAAAACTACGAGCAATCAATCGAGCAGTTGAACAATGCGGACCCAGCCAATTTTGATCGTACTTATGTTGATCTGATGGCCAAAAGCCACCAGGATGCTATTACCCTTTTCAAGGATGCCAGCACCGGCACTGCCACTACAGACGCAGAACTGCGTAAATTTGCAACCGACAAAATTCCGGCTTTCCAGAAACATCTCGATCAGCTAAAGACTATGCAGCCAGCGGCAGATACTACAACAAAAGATACATTAAAAAATACGAGCCCGGGCGCTCCTAGTCCGACCAAATTAAAACCAGTCAGACCCAGTTTAAAATAGTTTTTATACTCCAACTTTCCAATGTTGAGGACAAAGCAATCGGCTTTGTCCTCTCCTTTTAAACAAAATAATTATGCAACAGACATTCGATTATATACATGAACTTTTAAATAGACAGATGGCCCTCCGGGCGAAAATTGAAGCCAGCCCAAGTGCCGGCGAAATCAGTTTTAACTATGGAGAGGATTATTATCAAGAAGAAGTCAGAAGTATGGGCCTTGCTATGATCCGTGAGGGCATGAATGATGAAGGGGAGCAACTGATCCTAGACTTTACCCTGGAGCATTATCCAGATAAAATTGATGATGAGCGCCTATGGATACAAAAAATGATGCGCTATCTAAATGCCATTACCGATACGTTGATCGATAATCTTCATGCGGAAGGTTACAAATGGTTACAGGGAAATGTCGATATGCCCAACGAACATGCGATATTCTATCCGATTTATGAACTCAATGCTGATAGTCTACAATCGCTCGAATTGGCACTCAATACAATTGTTGATCTGAGTAAGCCCGAGGAACTGGAAAATCTACAAGGTTGGCTTTATTATCGGTCTGAAAAAAAATGCTAATGGTAAGGGTGCATTGTTTCGCTAGGCCGAACTAACTTTCGTATCGTATTTAATCGCTTCAATCCTGACAGTCTCCAAAAACTTACTTCTGAAACGTTCGATCTGTTGTACATTTTGAATCCCAACCTGCACCGACAGAATATATGCTTCTGCTGTTATATCCTTGGTGAATATTTTCAATGGGATGCCCGGATCAATTTCATCAAAGGAAGGGATTATCTCATGGAGCCATTGCTTCCATTGCGCGACAGCCCTTTTCGTAATAAAGGTTAATTGTAGATTTAAGCGGATATCTGCTTCACCGAATGTCCAATTGACCAAACGCCCGGAGAGTAGATCGCCATTTGGAATAATGACCTGTGCCCCTTGGTCAGTAAGCAAAATACTGGATCGAATACCGATCTGCAATACTTGCCCTTTTTTATCGGCCAGCTCTACATAATCTCCGACTTTAAATGGCCGTTCAAAAACCAGAATAACCCCTGATACAAAATTATTGATAATGTTTTGCAGGCCCAAACCAATACCAACACTCAAAGCTCCTACGATTACCGTAAGTTTATCCATACTAAGCCCTAAAATCCGTATACCTATCAGAAAGCCGACAATGAAAATAAATACACGGACCAAGGGCAGAAGAGCTGTCCGACGCGGATTTTTGTTGGAGTTGGGGTCATCCAGCAAGTCTTTCAAATTCTTTTGTAGCCAGTTTGCGAGGGCAATTACTGCAATTGCGAGGAGAATGTCACCATAGGTGTAGGTTATACTTCCTATACTGTGACTACTATTTAGCAGGCTATCCAACAGGCGGCGCACCTCACTGGTGAGGTGCAGGCTATTTGTCCAAACAATCAGGACAAGAATAAAGGCGAAAAGCCCAACAATTCGGCCCAATGTCTGGACCATTTTCGTCTTATCGAAGCGCCGTATGAAACGTTCCTCGCTTGCCTTTTCATAAGAATTGACGATATCATGTGCTAACATATCCCGAAAAGCCCTTATAGATAAAGCCTGCAGGAGGCCAATACCTACTGCAATACTGCATATCCGTGCTAGATTTAGAAAACCAAAAAGGTTAAATAAAATGGCTAGTATGCCTACCAAAAGCAATATCCATCGCATAAAATAATGCAGGTGATCAAAAGGATTGTTTTCATCGGTATGTTTTCCCAAAGCCCAGACCAAACGTAGACCAGCCAAATTCACCAGCACAGCAATGCCCCTTGTCAGCAAATCCGTGCCCACGACCAGGTGAATCACTAACAAGGCAATATAATAAAGGAAAACTAAGCGCATAATACGAACTTTCTCGACCGAAAGTTCGACATGAAGCAGAATATATAAAAAGATAAATAGTAATAGGTAGCTTAATTCGAGTACCAGCACTGGGATGCGGAATGATGTTAAGGGCAACATAAGAAGAAAGAAAACCGCAAATTTTAATAAGGGAATCCACCAGGGTTGATTACGGTGAAGTGGTAGCTCCTCCCCGGCCCCTACGGCTCGCCGCCGCATCAGATATAAACAATACAAATAGGCTAGACTCACCAGTACCAGCAACAATCGACCGTCCCAGGCAGTATCGTAATAGTGTAGCGATAATCCATCCTGTTCGAGATTATTGCGTATCACGTTTTGTAAATGTGACCAAAACGTACCTGTTTGCGCTGCCCGGACGACCTGTTGCTGTTGTTTTGCTTTCGCGCCCATATCGGATAAGTCAACAAGCAACTGTTCGGCCTCCGTGGCTAAAGTAGCTACGCTATCTTGCACACCTTTCCATGCTGAAGCCATGGAGTCAGGCAGTATGACTCGCTTCTGTGCATTTTTGATTTTATTCCCTAGCTCCTTTACCGGTGGAATGGTTCGGGTGATATAGCGCTGTACCTGCAGTGGAATAGATTGGTTACGTTCTTGACGCTGCCAGGCAATAGTACGCTTGACGCTGTCCAGTTCGGAATAATAGCGATCCAGCTGTGCCCGCCATTGATGGGCATAATTTCTTAAGGTAATAAGGGGGCTCTCCGGTAGCGAGTCCCTTAAACTTGCTGAATCTAAAGGAGCCTTAGTTGAATCTAGCGGCTGCCCATACAGCAGCGCACAAAAGAGGCTCAGGTAAACGAAGCTACCCAGCCTCCAAATGCTGCATTTTGATAGAATTCTTCTTCCAACCACCATAACTTGTATTCAGACTCGCTATTGTGGTTTCGCCGGAGATGGCTGACGTTGTAGGCTATCCGTACTATCTGAAGCAAGCGTATCCCTGCCAGCTGGAGGAGTCTGCCCTTCGTCCGGTGTCATGGATGAATCATAAGAACCGTTTGCCTTATTTCCCTTATTGCTACTGTTGTCGCATCCCCACAATCCAAGAAGTAATACGACTAAAAGACTGATTTTTTTCATATACAAGTGTTTAAGTGTTCAAACTATTTGAATGTTGAACGTTATCAAAAATGGAAAAGTTCTCCTAACTTCCAATTTGAGTACTTGCTAACAATAACAGGTAGAACTACGTAAACTTATTCGCCGTCCTTTTCCCGGTCAAGATTGTCCAAAGGAACAGCCTGATCTTTGGTACCGCTACTGTCCTGAAGTGTATCTGCGGGGCGGCTACGGTGAATATTATCCAGCGGCACACCATGACTCGTCTCTGAGCTATCGGTCGCGATTACATTATCGTCAGCGGTTTTATTCGTTCTATCCTTACATGCAAGCAGCGTGAATGCTACACCCAGAACGCCTATCATTAATTTCGATTTTTTCATTTCTTGTCCGATTTATTTTGATAAATTTTTAATCGTTAACAGATCAGTTCTTTCCGGTTTGTGCATGGGGCGCATCTACGGGTTTGGATTCCGGTGATCCCTTTTGCCTTAAAAAAATTGTAAAAAATACAATAGAAAGTACAGATAAAAATTCACTCTGCCAGTTTTGAAACGTCTCAAACCAAAATTCAGGCATCAGCAGATAAGCTAATGCAGCATCAGGCGGCAAACCATCGAGTGATTGTTCCACATTATGCTGGCGCCAGCTTCCATAGAAATGTGCGGCCCAGCTGATCAGGAAAAGCAGCGCAAAGCAAATAAACAAAGAAGAACTGTATATACGCAGCAACCATCCTCCCTTTTGAACAGGATAAGGTGCATCCGGGCTCGGCTTTGGATCACGATCCACCTCCTCGGGTTCATCCAGTTTTTTTGATTCAGCGGATCCCCATTGGCGCAATCCCACGGTAAGCATGACATAGAGCGCCATCTGTAAAAATTCACTTTCAAAATTTTCAAAAGTGGCCGAAATAAAATGTCCGGTTCTGAGGTAGGAAACTAATGTCAAGGGTACTTGCTCCGCTTGTTGTAATTCCTCGTTGTGCACCTTCCAACCTGTGATAAATTGCATGCCGAGTGCAAAAATAAAAAGGGTTAAGAATACCAGGCTCAAACCATTCCGGTATAAAAAGGAATAAGATTCTTTTGTTTTCATAACTGTTATTTTATCATAAAATATTATGCTTTTGTTTTCAGGGTAAAGCTGATCCGGCCATTGGGTTCCATGAGTGCGATATCAACTTCATCGAGATGTATACTGTGGGTTTCCAGGCGCAAGCTCGTCAATAGATCTGTTCGACTGACTCCTAATCGATCCATCTGATCCCATTGAATCTGATCATTTTTATATAATACAGCGGGTTTTCCTTTGACGAGATTACCTAAATAAGGAAGGCGAGCTGATACTTGCACCAAGATCTTATTGACCATAATCATTACAGCTCCTACAAATACGGTCGACATAAAAGGTGAAGCCCCTACAATCCCCCGTGCCAATACCGCGCCCAACATGATTATAATAACAAAATCAACTCCTGATTTTCTGCCCAACATCCTGATTCCACCCAAACGAACTAAAAAAAGGGCAACCATGAACATGATGAATGCGCGGATTCCCATCTGAATCATCGAGAGATCCTCTCCCGAGCCGAATAAACTTTCCATGATTTTTAAGTTTAGTTTAATTTTCCGATAAACAAGAGGTAAACTGTTTGTGGTTAAATCCTTTGTGAACAAACAGCTCCTTTTGCTTTGAATAGAACGTCTCCAAGCGTTGAAGCGGTTTGCCTAAGAATGGAAATCAAGTACTTATACCTGAGCTAAATGTGGGGAATACGTTTTCACCTGCTGAATCCAAACTACTACGATTTTAAGGCTGTTTTATGTAAAAATAAAAACGATACTATGATCGATCTTGATAATCCCCCTGAAGAGTGCATTTCATTTTTTAAGGATACGTTACAGCTGCTACATACCAGCGGCAGCTCATTTATGGTTGGTGGTGCACTGGCTATGTTTCATTATACGGGGATTATTCGGCCCACTAAAGATCTCGATATTTTTTGTAAGAGCAGTGCGTATCCCGCGATCCTGAAACATTTCGCAGCCAATGGTTACCAGACTGAATTGACCGATGTCCGGTGGCTTGCCAAAATCCATAAAGCACCTTATTTTATTGATATTATATTCGACAGTGTCAATCATAATTGCACCATTGAACAGGATTGGTACGATCGTGCGCCCGAAGGCATATTATTTGACACGCCCGTACGTTATGTTCCGGCAGAAGAACTTGTCTGGTGCAAATTATATGTACAGAATAGGGAACGTCATGATAGCGCTGACATTAATCATTTGTGGCTCCGCTATGGAAAACAATTTGACTGGAATCATTTATTGATGCGCATGGACCAACATTGGCATCTTTTATTGGCGCAGCTGATTATATTCCAGTTTACTTATCCACATGATTATCGCGAGATCATTCCACGGGATCTGTTTGACGAGTTGATCAAACGCGCACAGGAACAGTATGAACTTCCCCCCTGTCTCGAAAAAGTGTGCTTGGGTCCGCTGATCGATCAAACGCAATATCAAATTGATATTAAAGAATGGGATTATAAATCATATACTATAAAAACTGTATAGCGATGGCAAGGAAAACAACAATTGCGGCAATAGGTGATATTCATATGAATCAGAGCCAACAGGGAAAATGGAAAACTATATTTGAGGAAATCTCTCCCAAAGCCAAAGTCCTGCTATTATGTGGCGATCTGACAGATACCGGAGATGAAGAAGAAGCGGAAATGCTCGTCACGGAATTAAAACACTTACAAATTCCGGTGATTGCGGTCCTTGGGAATCATGATTATGAAAAGGGCCGTCAAAAGCAGATTCGTCAGATTCTAACCGATAGCAAAGTTACCGTCCTGGATGGGGAGGCTATTGTCGTAGCAGATATCGGTTTTGCTGGCGTCAAGGGTTTTGGCGGGGGGTTTGACCGCTATATGCTCTCGATGTTTGGCGAAGATGCAATGAAAAGTTTTGTTCAGGAAGCAGTTAATGAATCCCTCCTATTGGATCGGGCTCTTGCCAGGCTAGAGCAGGAATATACAGACATAAAAAAAGTGGCCTTGCTCCATTACGCCCCCATCGCGGATACCGTAGTGGGCGAACCCAAAGAGATTTATCCTTTTTTGGGCTCAACACATCTGATGGAACCTATTCAGCGCCGAAATGTTACAGCCGCATTCCATGGGCATGCTCATGCGGGCAAATTTAAAGCACAATCGCCGGCAGGCATCCCCATTTACAATGTGGCCGTTCCCGTTTTGAAGGCGCATCATGGCGATGATACCAGTTTTGCCCTTATCGATATCTAGTGAGGTGCTCACTTTGGGTGATTATGTTGTCGTGACTTATTCCTTGGTGGGTAGCTCTTTTCGTTTCAAAATCTGTTTTAATTGCGCATGTAAAGTAATAATATTCCCCACAAGCAGACGCTCCTTTAACCCGGCCCGAAACCGCTTTTTCATAATGCGCTTTACCAATTGGTGACTTACTTCCCCGTTCTCCTGGACTTTGCCAAGCCAGCGAAGCGAAAAAAAAGACAGTATTGAAGCCAATAGAAAGAGAAAATTCCATTCATGCAGATAAATCAATTTTGCAACAGATTCCAAATTCGGACTCTTCCAGGAAATGCTGATCTGAAGTTCTCGTGTCGCGAAGTAGTCTACCATTAAACCACCTAATATAGGCCCAAGGGCAGTAAAAAATGAGGCTACCATATTCTTTACAGTGATATATATAATAGCATCGGTTTTTGGCGCGAGTTTCAGGCCAATGTTTGTAAGCGCCAAATTGATACCTCCCGTCGAAATCCCGGTCATGATATGGAGGATGACCAAAAGAATCAGATTGGGTAGTGCCCGGGAATAAATGCCAACAAATATCCATAAAAGAATACAGCAGATATAGATTGGTGCCGTAAGGTAAATTATACTTTTATTACTATACCGATCCGATAATTTGCCCCATAAAGGAAGACCGGCAACACTGGCTATCTGACTGACCACGGTCAACAAAATAACAACTTTCATCGACAGCCCCAAGGTTTGGAGCATAAAGACCGTGAAAAAGGGAATCGCTAAGTTGATCGCCAGTACCCAGGCGGCATTAAAGAAAAGTAGATTCTTAAAGTTTGTATTTTTTAGTGGCTCGAGTAATAATCGGCCTAAATTCCCGCCAGATATTTCTTGTTTGGGCTCGGTGGCCTGTACGAGGAAGAACGCGCCAATTGCGCCTATCAGACCGGCAGCAAAAAAATAAATGCCATACAGATTGGGTAATTCATCCCCCTTGTATTTGGTATAATAATCAACCAATGCTGCCACAGCCAGACTTACAGCAATATTTGTTAGCTGCATGAGCCGTGTGCGTTTGGAAAAATAAGTTCCCAACTGTTGTTCGGGAACAAGATCCTTAATCCAGGCATTCCATCCGGCCCCACCAATTGCACTCAGGAAATAATGAATAAACATAAAAACCAGCAGAATATTAAAAGATAGCTGTGTATTTCTCCATAACACGATTCCGATAATCAACAGCGGCATCTTTGCCAGAAATACCGCTAAGACCGTAATTAACTTTCTGTTGGGGTAACGCTGTATCAATAGAATGGTGAGCAGTTGTGCCAAGTTACAGAGCGTAGGGAACGAGGCAAGTAAGCCAATCTGGAAGTTGCTTGCACCAAGCAGCAGTGCCGCGCCGACTAAAATCGCGCCACTGCTCAAACAGACAACCACTTCAGAACACAAGCCATCAATAATGACCATACGCAGACTTCTATTAATTTCTGCTGGTTCCAGATGCAACTTGGGCTTGATGTCCATAGGGTTTTCTGATGTAACGCCTGCCCGCATAGTTTGGTTGCTCAAAAGTTAAAATATAGTTTTTATACGCAAGATAAAGTATTTCATTCCTTTAAAAGGGTATTAGTCCATTCAACCAACTGCCTCCGTCAGCAGTTCATTAATCAAAAGATAAGTTGATTACGCTTATAGCAGGGACGAACCTGACCTCGATAGTATGGTTGATCTTTTATTTTTTATTAAACAAGAAAATTATGGCACACAAACCACGCGTCCTCACTTGGCACATCCATGGCTCCTATTTATACTATTTATCTCAGGGGGATTACATTCTTTATGTCCCCTATACGCCAGAACACGGCCCCAGATATGTCGGCAGAGGTAGCACCTTCCCTTTTGGAGAAAATGTGATCGAGATTCCAGCAAGCGAAGTACGGAATCTTGAATTCGACCTTATACTCTTTCAATGTGATGAAAATTATCTTCAGGATCAATATGATATCCTATCGTCCGAGCAGCGTCAACTCCCCGGTATTTACATTGAGCATGACCCACCCTGGCAGCAGCCCTGTGACGAGGTGCATCCCGTGACCAATCCCGCAGTAACATTGGTACATGTGACGCATTTCAATAAATTGATGTGGAAAACGGATCTTCCGGACGTACGGGTCATCACGCATGGTGTCGATGTGCATGGCGTTAAATATACAGGGCTTCTCGACAGAGGGATTGTGGTTGTGAACAACCTTCCATCCCGCGGTCGCATGCTGGGCAGTGACTTATTTGAGCGCGTTCAAAAACAGGTGCCGTTGGATCTGATCGGCATGGGAAATGAACCTTGGGGCATTGGGGAGGTACTGCATCCCGAACTTCCTGAGTTCATTAAGGACTACCGTTTCTTTTTCAATCCAATCCGATACACAAGTCTTGGACTGGCAATCTGCGAAGCAATGATGGTAGGCTTGCCCATCGTTGGTCTGGCGACAACTGAACTGTCAACAATTATCGAAAATGGCAAAACGGGATATATAGGTTTGGACATTGACGCCTTGGTTGAAAAAATGAAAATGCTGCTTGACAGTCCAACGCATGCGCAGCACTTAGGTGAACAGGCCAGGCAGAAGGCCGCTGAACTTTTTGATATCCAGCGTTTCGCACAACAATGGACTTATCTCATTCATCAAAAAATTAATTAACTCAAAATATCATGCAAAAGAAAATAGCTTTTATCAGTGATCATGCCTCTCCACTGGCCACTTTAGGTGGTAAAGATAGTGGTGGGCAAAATGTTTATGTTGCGGAGGTTGCCGTTCAACTTGCTTTGCAGGGCTATCAGGTCGATATCTATACACGAAAGGAAAGCGAGGAGCAGGAGCAGATTGTGTATTGGAAACCGCTAATTCGTGTGATACATGTGGAAGCTGGTCCAGTCCGTATACTTCCGAAAGAGGAACTCTATGGGTACATGGACGAATTCAGTTCTGCAATGGTCAACTTTATCCAATGTAACGAGCTCAGCTATCACTTGGTCCATGCCCATTTTTGGCTTTCGGGGATGGTAGCAATGACGTTAAAAAAACAACTTAAAATACCTTTTGTTATAACTTTTCATGCCCTAGGTGCTGTCCGTCGATTACATCAGGGTTGTTCAGATAAGTTTCCTAAAGTACGGGAACAAATCGAAAAAGATATCATTTGGCAGGCTGAGCGTATTATTGCTGAATGCCCAAATGATCTAAAGGATCTAATTCAACATTATCAGGCCCCACAGGACAAAATAGAAATTATCCCATGTGGTTATAACCCCAAGGACTTCCACCCCTTAGACCGAACAGAAGCAAAAGAAAAGTTGGGGCTCGATCCAGCATTTACCTATATTTTACAGCTTGGGCGTATGGTGAAACGCAAGGGCATCGACAATGTTATAGAAGCCTTTTCCCATGCACAGCACTTACTCCCCGAATTAAGGTTGCTGGTTGTTGGCGGGAACCTTCAGGCCGAGGATGATCACGCAGAATTTGTGCGTCTTGAACACCTTTGTAACGCGCTGAATGTAAGCGACAAGGTGATTTTCACTGGTCAGAAAACACGTGATACGCTCAAATATTATTATGCCGCAAGTGAATTGTTTATTACCACGCCCTGGTACGAACCTTTTGGTATCACTCCTTTAGAGTCCATGGCTTGCGGTACGCCCGTGATCGGTGCAGACGTCGGGGGCATTTCATTCACCGTACGCAATGGCGAAACCGGAATCCTGGTACCGCCCCAGCAACCGCAACAGCTTTCCGCTGCGATAGTGGATTTAATTACTGACGAGCGAAAACGTATCAGATTTGCAGTCAATGCACTGAAACATGTGCGAAGCTTTACCTGGAACAAAATCAGTGAAAGTATTGCCCAAGTGTATGAGCAATGTATACCCATGCAGCGAGAAAAAGAAGCGATTGAGCAGATTAAGGATACTTTTATGGGCTCCTCCCGAACCTTTGAACTGGCTGCCGAAGTTTTGGCTGGAGGGATTGCCAGACTGGCTTACAAAATGGTGGATGTCTTACGTCATGGCAAAAAGATCATGATCTGTGGTAACGGCGGAAGCGCCGCTGAAAGCCAACATTTCGCGGCGGAATTGATCGGTCGTTTTGAAATTCCCCATCGGCCCGGGTATGCGGTTATTTCCTTGAATACGGACTCTTCGGTCCTGACCGCATGGGCAAATGATTTCGGTTACGACAGTATCTTTTCACGGCAAGTTCAAGCATTGGGACAGTCGGGCGACATGCTCATCTGTCTGAGCACCAGCGGAAAATCGGCAAATATTATCAATGCGCTTAAAGAGGCCAATAAGATGGACATTACCTGTGTCAACCTTCTCGGAAAAGATGGTGGGCAGGCCACAGCCTATGGCGAATACAATCTGATTGTCCCCTCCGAGAATACCGCACGCATTCAGGAGGTACAGCTCCATATCATCCATCAGCTGTGTGCCCTTGTCGAGCAACAGATGAACATGGGTTCCATTTCCAAGCAACATCATATCGTTCACAAAAAACTGATCGCATAAACAATGGATAAAGCAATATTTCTGGATAAAGACGGAACGCTCATCAAGGATGTGCCTTATAACGTTGATCCTGCACGTATCAAATGTTACCCTGATATTTTTCCTGCGCTCCGGCTACTGCAAAAAAGAGGTTATAAATTAGTCGTCATCAGCAACCAATCTGGCATTGCCAAACGGTATTTTACCGCAGCAGACCTGGAAATCGCGTTTTCAGAACTACGGGATCAGCTGAAAACCGAACATATCATCTTGGACGGGATTTATTACTGTCCGCATTCGGATATACCGGCAGAGGCGCAATGCAACTGCCGTAAACCACTGCCCGGTTTACTTTATAAAGCAGCGAGCGAACTCCATATTGACCTTAAAAAATCCTGGATGATCGGTGATATTCTCAATGATGTAGCCGCAGGACGAGCAGCTGGCTGCCAAACCATTCTGGTGGATAGAAGCAAAAGAGAACGTTTAGACGACCAGATTAGCAATCCCAAATTTACACCCGATTTTGTTCTTGACGATTTCCTTGAGCTCAATCAGCTTATCGCATTAAAAAACAGACATTATGAAGGATACGAGATTAAATGAATTGATAAAAAATGGATTTAACAAACCAAAGGTTTTGGTTCTTGGGGATTGTATGCTGGATATCTATCTGGACGGTGAATGCAAAAGGCTTGCACCAGACGTAGGCGTTCCGGTACTTGATGTAAAGACCGCAGTGCATTGCCTAGGTGGAGCCGGAAATGTCATTGTTAATCTGCACAACATGGGGGCGATGGTATCTGTCGTTACCGTACTTGGAGACGATGCTAATGCAGTGCTTATTGCCGATGAGTTGCAGCAAAAAGGAATAGAAACCACTGGAATTTTGTATAGTAAAAATTGCCAGACACTTACCAAGACAAGACTGCGCAGGGAGCAGCAATGTTTGCTACGTTATGATATCGGTCAAAAATACAGTTTTGACGATGATATGCTGCAACTTTACCTTCTGGCGATTAAAGATGCCCTTCAGTCAGTTGATATTATTTTCGTTGCAGATTATGATAAGGGGAGCATTCCTGACAAATTAATTCAGATGCTTTATCAGGAGCAACAACTGCATCCTAAAATAATTGTGGTGGATAGCAAAGATTACCGAAAATACAGTTGCCTTCGTCCGGATCTGATCAAACCTAACTATGAAGAGGCACGCCAGATATTAGGCCAGCACGAGGATGAAGATCGCGTACATCAGGGGATGCAATGGTCGCAGCAGTTAGCTGAACTCGCTAATGCACATTGGGTAGCCCTTACGTTAGACAAAGATGGTGTTGTGCTCTTTAAAAGGAACGATCCCCCTATCCACTATACTGTGCCTGAGTTAAAAGAAGGTAATTTTTCGGGTGCGGGCGATACATTTCTGACTGCGCTCTGTCTCGCCTATTTTAATGGGCTTGATCAGGACAGCGCTATTGACCTGAGTATCAAAGCAGCACATATTGGAATAGCGAAAAGTGGAACTGCATCTTGTAGCTGCCAGGAGCTGGCTCATAAGATCAGCGAATCAGACAATAAAGTTGTTGCTGATTTGAACGAATTAGAAGCACTATGCGATAGGCTTCGGAAAGGACATCGCTTGGTTTTTACGAATGGCTGTTTTGATATTTTCCACGCTGGGCATGCCCATTATTTGGGCAAGGCAAAAACAATGGGGGACATTCTTATTGTAGGGATCAATACGGATAATAGTATTAGCCGATTGAAAGGAGCTTCGCGCCCGGTGAACAGGCTGGAGGATCGCATTGAGGTACTTTGCGCACTGGGAGCCGTGGATTATGTGGTCCCTTTTGGGGATGCAGGGTCGGATAATCCAATCCCACTGTTAGAAAAAGTAAGACCACATGTGTTTGTAAAGGGCGAAGCTTACCGAGATGAAGACATACCCGAAAAGGGATTGCTAGACACTTTGGGTACCAAGCTGGTGTATGTTGAACATGTTCACCAACAGTCAACAACCAAAATCATCCAGCGCGTACAGGAAAATAAGCAAGTATTAAAGAAAATAAGTTAATATGGGACAGTGGAAAGATTGTAGAAACCTGTTGGTCATTCGCCTCGATAATATGGGTGATCTTATTATGAACAATGCAGCGCTGCAGGAAATAAAACATCAAATGCCATCCTGCAAAATTACGTTGCTTGCCTCAAAAATGGCCATTCCGATTATACCCTATCTGGGGACTATAGATGACTATATCCAATACGATGCCCCTTGGATGAAACTGGCGGATCAAGATTCAGCAGCAAGTACCGAAGCCCTTATTCACGTCATCAAAGCCCTGCATTTTGACGGCTGCCTGATTTTTAATGTTTATAGTCAAAACCCCATGGCAGCTATCTTTCTTGCATATATGGCGGGCATTCCCAAACGGGCAGCTTATATGCGGGAGAACCCCTATTCCCTACTCACTGATTGGGTGCCAGACCAGGAACCACTATTTCAGGTGCAGCATCAAATTATACGAGATCTGGGGCTTTTAACCCATTTAGGGATCTCATCGCATACCAATCGATTGCCTGATTTAAAACTACCGGATCACCCCTGGAATTTGGAATTATCAGCCCCACTAAGCCATTGTATCGTCCTTAATTATGATGTTTCGGAAGAAAAGCGGCGAGTCCCAGTGGAAATCGCGCAGGAACTTATACAAAAGTTACTCGGCCTTGATTATCCGGTGCTACTGGTGGGTAAGAATGATAACGACTACTTAGCTGCGTGCCAAAAAAATATCGAATCACGGCAATTGATCAACCTGATCGGTAAAACATCTATCTCAGATCTACTATCACTTGTCCAGCGTGCCAGAGCCGTGATCACAGTCAATACCGGGCTGGTTCATATGGCGTGTGCCTTAAAGACGCCCACCCTTGTACTTTATGCGCAAACAAATCCTCAACATATCCCTTGGTCGCAGGAATCTGCCTTTATTCTATACCCAGTTAGTGCTGGCAAACAGTCAAAAAATTCGATCAATATTTTTGTCGATCAGCAATATAGTCAGGCTGAGCATGCTCCGTTTACAGTGGATGCTATTCTTCAGAAATTTTCGGATTTGCTGCTGCGTTTCGGCCGACGGGAAACTGAAATTCAAGAAGGGAATCAATTGCACTAAAAATATCGGTTATTTGAATGGATTTTTTTGCGTCAAAGATTCTATGTAGGCGCTTGTTCTGGGGTCCCCATCTTTCGGGTTCGCCATCCATACTAATCACAATACTTCTGGTTTCTAAGGCAGCCGCGATATGGGAGATTCCCGTGCAATTACAGATGACCAAGGAAGCTTGCCGGACAAGACAGCCCAGGACGCCCAAATCTAGCTGAGCACATAGATTGAGCGCACCGAAGGGCAGCAGGTTTTCAAACTCGGCAATCCGTAGCTTCTCTCCCAAGACACCTGTAAGCACAATTTGATACCCCCGGTCATGAAGATACTCGGCTAAGCATACAAACTTTTCAAGCGGCCACTGCCTCTTTGTATCCCGACTTCCAACATGGACAATAACAAAAGGATAAGTAAGACTATTTTTTATTACTTCGAAGTCAGCCCAATCCGAGCTAAATAAAGGATATTCCATGGCCCTATTTGTTATCCGGAGCCCCAAGAAATCAATAAGTGCCAGATGCCTATCTACTTCATGCAGCTTATCGGGATATTCTAGCCAGTCGCTGTCACCCGGTGATCCACTCGGCCGAAAGCCAACCAACCGTTTGGCTCCAAAATTCTTTAAGAAATCATTTACGATTGTACCATTTCCTTGCAACTGCAGGAGGAGATCAAACTTTTCGGCTTGCATTCGTTTCATAAAATCCGCCAAAGCCAATGGATTACAGGGTATTTCCGGCAGCTCTGGATGTCCGGGAAAGGGTATAAATTCATCCACGCAATCGAAGCGCTCCAGCAGCGCCTCCATATGCGGAAGGCCAATAAAATATAGCGTAGATTCAGGATAATTATACTTTAATGCGGTGATTGCCGGCATTGCACAAAGCAGGTCACCCAATTGAAGCGCGCGGAAAACAGCGATTTTATGCATTATATTATGGTTTATAAATGGACAATGTTAATGGAGAAAGAGTTTGCGGAATTACAGCTTAATTTGAGATTAATACAAACTTTCCATAATGGACAACCGTTCAATATAAGAACAAAACATTTCTTTACATGGAAAAATTAAAAGACAAAAAGATCGCCATCTTGGTTGCCGATGGTTTTGAAGAAATCGAATTGAGCAGTCCGAAAGAAGCATTGGAAAATGCAGGTGCCAAAACGCATATTATATCACCTTCGAAAACTAAGGTTCGCTCAAAAAAAGGTGATGAATGGTCTAAAGAATATGTTGTCGATGTCACGCTTCAGGAGGCCGAGGAAAATAAATACGACGCCCTTCTGTTACCTGGTGGCGTCATCAATCCCGATAAACTTCGCACCAACAAAACCGCCATAGCATTGATTAACGCTTTTTGGGAGCGTAATAAGCCAATTGCCGCCATCTGTCATGGTCCTCAGCTTCTAATCAACGCAGATCTTGTCAGAGGTAAGAAAATGACTTCGGTAGAAGCGATAAAAATAGATTTAATCAACGCAGGCGCCATTTGGGAAGATGCCGCGGTTGTTATTGACGAGGGACTGATAAGTAGTCGCACACCTGAAGATTTACCTGCATTCAATAAAGCAATTATTAATGTATTTGCAAGGACATAGATCTCCTATAAAAGACGTAGAAGTACACGATCTTCACGTAGTAAATCGGTCAACGTTTAGACTCACGAAGCTGTTCAGCTAATAAGTAACACATAAATCAAAATATTATGAACACAGCAAAACGTACTGCCAGTAACACATCCAAAGGACAGTCACATGGTAACACCGACAAAGCAAAAAGTATGAATAAAAGTAACACAAAGGGTTCATCGACTCAACGAAGCACCGAAAATGGCAACGCCAGTAAAACAAAAGATGAACTCTTGCAAATGGCCAAAAAACTCGAAATCACTGGCCGACATGATATGACCAAGGATGAGCTGATCAAGGCTATTGAAAAGCAAGGGAAAAACTAGAACGGAAATAAAGAAAGTCGCCTACTAAAAGCGACTTTCTTTATTTCCTTTTCTCTTTGGGCCGGTCTGTGGGATCATTTGGCATATCATTGAGTTGGTCAACCTGTGGATCCACACCCGCTTCAGCATCACCCCTATCCTTATGACCTACATCTTTTAGCACTTCACCATCAGTGCCAAGTTTAACTTTTTTCTTTTTCTCCATTTCTTTTCCTACCAATCTATTTTCATTTTTTGTCGCCATAATTATTTAATTTATTAATGTAAAAGCATATTATGAAAACCGAATCTAACCAATTCAGCTGTATTTCTTGTTCTCGTTTTTTCGATCAAGCGCTGCCGATGCCCTTCCACTGTACGTTTACTTAAAAATATACGATCAGCGATCTCGGCATTGGTATAACCTTCTGAAATCAATTCAAGTACGGCCAATTCCCGTTCTGAGATATCATATTTAGTCATTATAATACGTTTATCCGGATTATTTTCTATGTATAGTCTGTAATTCTCTATACAGGAAAGACCTAATGAAACACTGAGATATTTTTCTCCGTTCGCAATCTGGCGGATTCCAAAGACTACCTCATCAGCGGAACTGTCTTTGACGAGATAACCGTCTCCACCAGCACGTAACACTTCAAAAACAGTCTGTATATCATTCATCATCGAAAGGGCAAGCACTTTGATTTGCGAATATTTTTCCTTGAGACGTCCTATGAATGTAATGCCATTCATTTCTTCCATTTTAACGTCCGTTAAAATGATATCCGGTAGATTATTTTGTGCCAACATATCCAAAGCCCCCTCTGCACTCTCGACATCAGCCAATACAGCCATATCTTTTTGAGATTCCAAAATTAATCGAAAACCATTTCTCACTAAATGATGGTCGTCCACAAGCATTAACTGTATCATAATTTCTAATTTACATGAACTTATTGTCTATACTAATAGGAACATAAGTAAACTGTAAAAAGTTTTTTACAAAACAATATCGTTAACAGTGGGCGTCAGGATGGACATTGTCAAATAGGTAACTAAAAAAACTAAATTTAAAAAGTTAAACGACTCTTAAGTCGAAACTGTTCTATTAAAGACAATGACAGGATTTAAACCCTGTTAGAAAATTTAAATAAAGATTAGCTTATGAAGAAGACAGTGAAAACCCTTATGGCGATAACATCCATTTTATTGGCAATGTATGGATGTAATGGTAAAACCAATGAACAAAAATCAAATGAATTAATGCGGGATTCGGTACCAAATGACACGACAACAATCCAATATAGAGATACAAATTCAAGTGAATCGCGAGGTGATATTCCTCCTACACCTCAACCAGACACATCTTCAAAAAAATAAAACGATATGGTGTTGATTGTTGTTCATCCTGTGATAATAGCATAATTATGTGCTCTCCCGTCGGGAGACGGCCGGAGATAGATTTATTGTAGGAAGCTAGACACCTGAGTGTCTAGCTTTTTTATTGTGCCCACCTACCAATGAATTTATTCAAATGTCAGGTTGATTTTTGAAAATCCCAATCCTTGTAATAAAGGTTTAAAGACCGTGGTCGCATTTGCTTTGGTCTGTTGCAGAATATCCGATTTTTTCACATCATCTGCTACCGCTTTTTCAGCAGTTTTATAGGCTTCATCAACCAGTTCAGCCTCTCTAAGAAATGCCATTTTGGTATCATAAACCTTTGATGCCTCATGGTCGATCTTAATATAACATATTTCTGGCGCCGGTAATTTGATGGAAACAGAATCTCCTATTACCTTGATATCCTCAGGCGTCAGTTTAGTCAAGTTCACGCAACCTACAGCATCTGCCTTGACAATGAGTAATACGCTTGCTGTAGGCAAAAAAGTATTGATGTTTTTATGTTCAACAACATCACTATAACGATATTTAACAAGCTCCAATTTACCCATCGCTTCAATGCGATCGACCAGCAGCTGGTGCTTGCTTTCTACTTTAGGCCCGCTGTTGTATTTTTGATAGACAAACCAAGCCCCTACTGCCAAAATGGCCACGATCAATAAAAATTTTAAAAATTTTCCCATAAATATTATAATACAAATAATAGACCAAGCTGCAATTATAGATATTTGGACCGAAAATGTTGTACGAACACTGTCTTATACTACTTTCTAA
The DNA here is from genome assembly GCF_011064245.1 of Sphingobacterium sp. DR205. Lineage (NCBI taxonomy): Bacteria > Pseudomonadati > Bacteroidota > Sphingobacteriia > Sphingobacteriales > Sphingobacteriaceae > Sphingobacterium > Sphingobacterium sp. DR205. The sequence continues at coordinate 3,352,258 of NZ_CP049333.1, forward strand.
TATCGCTCGGCAAAAATATACCATTTGATAGACAATCGGTTAATCAAAAAGTTTAAAAAACATTTGGAAGATATGGCCTATAGTACTACTTTTGTGACATCAAAATCACGGTAGGTATAGCTCAGTTGGTTAGAGCACTAGATTGTGGTTCTAGGGGTCGTCGGTTCGAGCCCGATTACTTACCCAAAAGGCAGATCAGTAAAATGGTTTGCCTTTTTTGCGTTTCAGGCCATTCGCTGTTTTTATAACCGCCTGTGGCATCCCCTGAATTTTGTCAACCATTCGCTCCATGTCGCTGTTCTTTTTGGTGTAGGTTTTATCCAAAATAATATGAAGAATGCAAAGATATATATAGGGACATCTGGTTGGCATTATAAGCATTGGAAACAAACCTTCTATCCAGCAAAGTTGAAAAATGATAATCAATTGAGGTATTTTTCCGACATTTTTCCGACGGTTGAAATCAATAATTCCTTTTACAGGCTCCCCACTGACGATATGTTTATCAATTGGTATCAACAAGTGCCAGAGGATTTTATATTTGCTGTAAAAGCCAGCCGTTTCATCACACATGTAAAGAAATTGCATGTTGATCACGATACGATTGATCAATTTATGCAACGGGCAGCCCATTTGAAAGAAAAGCTGGGTCCTATCCTATTTCAATTGCCGCCAAGATGGCATGTTAATACCGAAAGGCTTTATAACTTTCTTGAGATGTTACCTACCGACCATAGATTTGTGTTTGAGTTTCGCGATTCTAGTTGGAACATTCCGGAAGTTTATAAGCTACTTGAACATTATAATTGTGCTTATTGCATTTATGATCTCGCCGGGTACCAGAATCCAGTTATTACCACGGCAGACTTTGTTTACATACGTTTGCATGGTCTAGGAAATAAATATCAAGGCAGCTATACAAAAAATAATTTGATCAGTTGGGTAGAAAAATGTACTTATTGGCAAGACGAAGGAAAGGATATTTATTTCTATTTTGATAATGATCAAAACGGCTACGCGCCGCATAATGGGCAGACATTAATGAAGATATTGAAATAATCGCAAAACTTTTAAAAAACATTCAAACCATCACATTTCCACTGCTGTTCTTCTTATAAAAAAATCAAAATTATGGCAACATCAAAGCAAAACAATCAACAGATGCCAAATGCGCATTTACATGAATTATTTATAGACGAGTTAAAGGATATGCTCGGGGCAGAGAAACAACTTTTGAAAGGCTTGAAAAAGCTGAGTAAGGCAGCTGAAAGCTACGAGTTAAAACAAGCATTTGAGCAACATTATAGCCAAACTGAAGGTCACATTGAGCGCCTGAAAGGAGTATTTACATCGATGGAAATGAGCGCACGTGGTAAAAAATGCAAAGCTATGGAAGGTCTTCTTGAAGAAGCTGACGAAATCGTTGAGAGCTTTGAAGGTGACCCAGCGTTGGATGCTGCACTTATTTCGGCCGCACAAAAGGTAGAGCATTATGAAATTGCCAGTTATGGTTGTTTGGTGACCTATGCAAAACTTATGGAACATAGTGAGGCCGAGCAATTACTTCAGCAAACTTTAGACGAGGAAAAACAGACTGATAGTCTTCTGACAGAAATTGCGATGTCAGGTGTAAATGAATCTGCATCATAGTATTAGAAATGCCCGAATCCTCGGGCATTCTATTTTAAAATTGCAAACCCTGCCACCTAATGCCATCGGTCTGGAGTAATCGACCATATTTAGATGATCCACGAGTAAGACTTTGTAACCTAATCTCTTAAAAAAATTATTTATGATACAAACGACAGAAGTCATGATTCACGCTGCCCGGTTGGGCAACCTTGAAGTGTTACAGGAGCTCATCCGACAAAACGTAGATTTGAATTCACGTGACGTGAAGGGGTATACACCTTTGATTATTGCCTGTTACAACAATCAGCTTGCAGCAGCAAAGCTTTTGCTTCAAGCTGGCGCTGATGTTAATGCACAGGACAGCGGCGGTAATACGGCATTAATGGGTGTCGCCTTCAAAGGGTACAAGGATATTGCCGAATTATTAATTCTCCATGGTGCTGACTTGAATCTGCAACATGGAAATGGTGGTACCGCCCTAATGTTTGCAGCGATGTTTGGTAGAAATGACGTTTTAAAACTTTTACTCGAAAGCGGTGCAAATAGAACATTGGTCGATAGTCGTGGACTCTCCGTTGTGGACTTAGCAGCACAACAGGGCAACGAAGCAGCAATATCACTGCTTCAAAGCGAACAATATATGAACTAAAGGAAAGCCCGGCTATTGCCAGGCTTTCCTTTAATTTTTTGAGATTTCAGTAATTCTAAGCGGGCACCTGTCTAGGTTTTTCGCGTTCCCAGAATCTATGCTGTGCAATCGCTTTGATAAATTTGTCTGCTAGTTCGGACGGTTTCTCCGCGATGACAACTCCTTCAGATAGTACAGTTTCTTCTGAAAACTCTTCAGGTAATTTATCAAAGAAATAGGTGGCTTTCAACACTTGACTCGCCTCAGTATCAGCTCCGATAGCTTTACAGTGCTTAAAAGCTTCATTCAAAAAATGAACAGCATTTGCTTCCGCTTCCAGAGTGGCCACACTATTTTTACCACCTGGTACATACACAGCATCATAAAGTACAGAGGCCCCTGTCAAAAAACTCTCTTCCACAGGAATAGCGGTATTGTCCGATGCAATTATTTCGCCCAGTTTTGGCGCAATTACATGGACTATTCCGCCAGCAGCCAGTATGGCATCACGGACTACCTGTAGGGTGGCCGCATTCACACCGTCGGCAGCGAGCACAGCTACTTTTCGACTTAAAATACTCTCTTTAGTCGTATTCATCATACTCAGCGCATCTGATTTTTTTAACTTTCCTTCAACTTGGATGGGTTCATAATCTGAAGGATCACCGTCAGCAGGGATGCTGCGGTTAATCGGCTTTTCGAGCTGTTGTGGTACTTCAATCCCCAAAGCAAAAGCAACTTCAGCCGCGAGCCCTTTATCCACTAAGGATAAGATGCCGACCATCCGTTGTCTTATTGCTACCGCCTTAACCTTACCAAGTTCAAAGCTAAAAGCATCGATAATATGGTTTTTTTCGGGTTCCGACTGGCTGTGAAAAAATAATCTAGCCTGGCTAAAGTGATCGCGGAAGCTATCACTTCTAGCGCGGACTTTTCGTGCATCAATGCGTTCTTGGTAGCTGGTGAATCCGCCTTCAGCTTCTTTCACCTGTGCTGGATCATTGTTTCCAAGTGAATTCGGACCGTAGCTCGTTTTACCGCGATCGATTCGTTGTCGCATAAATCCATCACGTTGGTTATTATAGGAAGAATTGATCGGACGATTAATTGGAATCTCATGGAAATTAGGACCACCCAATCGAATCAATTGAGTATCTGTGTAGGAAAACAAACGACCTTGCAGTAAGGGGTCATTTGTGAAGTCAATACCAGGAACAACATTCCCAATATGGAAAGCAGCTTGTTCAGTCTCAGCAAAAAAATTATCTGGATTTCGGTTAAGCGTCATTTTACCGATTCTTTGAACGGGAACTAGTTCCTCTGGAATAATTTTAGTTGAGTCCAATAAATCAAAATCAAACTTAAATTCGTCAGCTTCAGGGATAATCTGCACACCCAATTCATATTCCGGAAATGCACCACATTCAATGGCATCCCAAAGATCGCGTCGATGAAAATCGGGATCTTTTCCAGAAATGTTTTGCGCTTCATCCCATGCGACGGAATGCACGCCCAATAGTGGTTTCCAATGAAACTTCACAAAATGTGCTTCCCCCTTTTTATTGATAAATCGGAAAGTATGGACTCCAAATCCTTCCATCATACGGTAACTGCGCGGAATAGCGCGGTCACTCATGAGCCACATTATCATGTGGGTAGATTCAGGCATTAGTGAAATAAAGTCCCAAAAAGTGTCGTGTGCGGATGCCGCCTGCGGAATTTCATTATCAGGCTCAGGTTTTACTGCGTGTACCAAATCTGGAAATTTCATTGCATCCTGTATAAAAAAAACGGGCATATTATTCCCGACCAGATCGAAATTACCTTCCTGTGTATAGAACTTTACAGCAAATCCACGTACGTCACGCGCTAGATCCGTAGACCCTCTAGATCCAGCGACAGTTGAAAAGCGTACGAACACCGGCGTTTCCGTTTCTGTATCATTCAGGAAGGCCGCTTTTGTAAGCTCACCTAATGGTTTGTACAATTTAAATACACCATGTGCGCCAGATCCCCTTGCATGTACTACACGTTCGGGGATACGTTCGTGGTCGAAGTGAGTAATCTTTTCACGCAGAATAAAATCCTCTAATAATGTAGCGCCCCGGTCACCGCCACGTAGTGAGTTCTGATCATCATTGATTTTAACTCCCTGATCTGTTGTCATTAGTTCACCACTAGCATCGGATATATGTTGATTTAATTTTCTCATTTTCTCATTTTCTGGCTGTTTAACCATTTTAACTTGTGTGTCTCTCTTTTTCATTGTAATAAGATTAAAATTTATTGTTCTGGAGCAGTGTATTCGATTTGGTTTTCTGCGACCTCATACAGCAATGCATCAGCGGCTTCTTCTTCTTCCAGGGTCCGTTCCAATAGCGAGGCGACTTCTTGCAAACCTAGTGTAAAGGCGAGCTGAAGTAATCCACTATAGCTTGCAATTTCGTAATGCTCTACTTTTTGCGAAGCTAAGATTATGCCCACATCGCGGGCCACAGTGCCGGCCTCGGTACCTCCTATTATCTCCTCTGCTTCTTTGGTCAATCCTTCCATCGCATCGCATTTCTTTTCCAAGGCTTCCTTACCCATTAGCTTGAAGATCTGCTCCAATCGCACAAAATGCTGCTCGGTTTCCTTGAGATGATTTTCGATAGCAGTTATCAAAGCTGACGAATTTGCAGCTTTTATCGTTTTTGGAAGAGATTTGACCAAATGGTTTTCTGCCCAATACAAATCCATAATCCCATCCAAAAACAGCTCTTGCAATGACGATTCTCCATTTAAAAGTGTCTTAGTTTTGAACTTAGCGGTAGTTCCGCTTTCATGTTTCATAATTCAATGTTTAGAAATGTAAATAACTTAAGTTTATTTTATGAACTAGTCCATAGTACAAATCGTTTGTTTTTTATATAAATAAGCAGAATATTCGTAAAATAAATTTGTAGGCTAATACACTTAATGTATAAAATAAAAAGCTAGGTTGGAAAGGAACCTAGCTTTTAAAAAACTTTCTTCACGACTGGGACAAGCAGTCTTTGGTTAAGTACAATCTATGAAAGGACTTAGTTTGTATCATTTCACTTTTTAACCTTTTTGAGTTTCCATTCATTTGAACTACATTTAATAGGATCATATTGTCGAAAAAACGAGTCCACTCAGGGCGGGTATTGAGCACGTTTTGGTCAACAGACCAGATCCCAGCTCATACTTATGGTTATTCGCATCTCCCGTGTCCCACACTAACTGCCATTTTTGGTGTTCATTGATAGAAATATGCTGTATTTCATTCGAGAAATTCATAATTGCCAGGAGCCTGGCCGCACTATTTCCGGCACGTAAAATCAAGGTATTCTGTGTTGGCAAGCAGTCAACTGTTAAGTCTTCGCGCTGGATGTTACTCCAGGCGGGATGGGTTTTACGAAGTGCGATTAAATCCCTGTAGTAAGCCAAATGCTGTTGGTTGGAAATATGATGCTGTTCGCTCCAGTCCAATATTGAACGTTCGAATGTAGCTAGATCCTGTGGATCTGGAAACTGTCCTTCTCCTTGGAAATCAGCAAATTCACTTTTCCTTCCCGCTCTCACCATTTCCACCAATTCAGGCTCACTATGGCTGACGAAATACTGAAAGGGCTTTTTAGTTCCCCATTCCTCTCCCATAAACAACAAGGGAATATACGGCGATAGGAACACTGCCAAAGCCATTAATCTTATTTTTTCATCGCTATAGAGCGAGGCGCTTCGCTCACCTAGCATGCGGTTACCTACCTGATCGTGATTCTGACTAAATACAATAAATTTATTTCCCGAGATGCCTTTGGCATCAGTACCAAAGAACTTTTGACGATGACTAGAGTAGCAACCGTCAAATACGTAAGCCTGCTCGTAGGCTTTGGCAAGATGAGTTATCCCTTCGAATTCTTTATAATAGCCTTTTCTTTCTTCACCTACTGTTACCCGCAAAGCATGATGAAACTCGTCTAGCCATTGTGCATCCATTGCAAATCCATTCTTTTCTAGAGGATCTAGAAATCTACGGTCATTAAGATCGCATTCAACAAATAAGTATCTTTGTTTTCTAGTGCTATTGATAATTGCATTCACTTCCTTGCGTATATCTTGAAGAATGTGTATAGGACCAAAGTCTCTTATTGCATGTACCGCATCCATGCGTAGGCCATCGATATGAAAATCTTCAAACCACATCCGTACATTTGACATTACAAAATCACGAATCCCATGATTGAATTGATCGTCATAATTAATAGCTTGGCCCCATGGAGTATGATACTTATCTGTCAAATACGGTCCGAAATAAGAGAGATAGTTTCCTTCAGGTCCAAAATGATTATACACAACATCCAAAATGACCGCAATATCTGCGTGGTGACATGCATCCACCAGTCGCTGCAATTCATGGGCTCCTCCATAAGAATGCTGCACCGCAAAAGGGAAAACACCATCGTAACCCCAATTTCTTTCACCTGGAAATTGCCCTATAGGCATAATTTCGATCGCATTTACCCCCAGATCTTTTAAATAGGGTATTTTTTCAATTATACCTGCGAAATTGTGATTTGTGCTAAATGTCCCTACGTGTAATTCATAAATGATTAAATCACGTTGCAATGGCGGCACATATCTTTGATCGGTCCAGGGATAAGCGAGATCGACCATAGCAGATGGCCCATGCACGCCCTCTGGCTGGGATCGCGATGTTGGATCGGGATATGGGACCCCATCTATGATGATTTTATAGTAATCTCTCCGTTGTGGCAACCGACTTTCGGTATACCAATAACCATATTCTTGTTTTTCGAGCGGCAATGAATGGTACGTTTTGCTTAACTCGCAATTTACTGTCTTTGCGTTTGGCGCCCATACTCGTATCTGCGCCAAGTCCCCCTCCCAGCGTACCCCGAGCTGTGTAACTCCAGTTTTCTGCATAATGTTGAACTAAATCTGCTGTTTCCTAACTTGACATGAGTACCAAAATTGAACGCGAGGGAACACTAACTCTACTGTTTGCCTCGAAGATAGCATGCTCGGATATTGTATCCAAGTTTGTATCGATAACTTTAATCCAGCTCGTACCATAGCGTTGATCAGGGAGCTGATATTCGACGTCTTCCCAATAGGCATTGAAAAGCAGATAAAAATGATGGTCTGTTATTTTTGTTCCATCTTGACTTACTGATCTTATCCCTTCGCCGTTTAAAAAAACAGCTAAGGAACGTGCAAAATCATCTTCCCAATGGAAATCATCCATTTCAGTAGCATCAGGAAGAAACCATACGATATCTTCAACACCAGTACCCCTTATGGGTAATCCTTGAAACCATTTCCGCCGGCACAAACTGGGATGCTCTCTTCGAAATGCGATAAGGCTTTTGGTAAAAGTCAGCAATGAACTATCCATGTTTTTCCAGTCAAGCCAAGAAATCGAATTATCTTGACAGTAGGCATTATTGTTTCCCTGTTGTGTTCGCCCAAATTCATCGCCTGCAAGCAGCATAGGCACACCTTGAGATAAGAATAATGTGGTGAGCAAGTTCCGTTTTTGTTTTGCTCTCAAGTGGCTGATCTCAATGTTGTCGGTCGGACCTTCTGCACCACAGTTCCATGAACGGTTGTGGCTTTCCCCATCATTGTTATCTTCACCATTAGCTTCGTTATGTTTGTCGTTGTAAGAGACAAGATCCTGAAGGGTAAAACCATCATGGGCTGTGATAAAGTTAACACTAGCCGATGGTCTCCGGTTGTCGCCCTGATAAAGATCGGACGATCCGGTCAGTCGGTTGGCAAATTCTCCAATCATGCTGTCAGCACCAATCCAAAAATCACGCATACAGTCACGATATTTTCCGTTCCATTCCGCCCATCCCGGAGGGAATTCCCCCACTTGATAACCTCCTTCGCCAATATCCCAAGGCTCAGCGATCAATTTTACCTGCGAAATTATTGGATCTTGATGAATTACATCAAAAAAGGAACTTAATTTGTCGACATCATGGAGTTCCCGCGCTAACGCCGATGCTAGGTCAAAACGAAATCCATCCACATGCATTTCCTGGATCCAATAACGCAAGCTATCCATGATCATTCGCAATACATTTGGTTGACGTGCATTCAACGTATTTCCCGTTCCCGTAAAATCCATATAATAACGGCCATCTTCTGTCAAGCGATAATAGGATGCGTTATCAATACCCCGAAATGAGAGTGTTGGCCCCATTTCATTTCCTTCGCCAGTATGATTATATACTACATCCAGGATCACTTCGATTCCTGCTGCATGCAGAGATTTGACCATCGTTTTGAATTCGGTCACTTGATCACCCTGAGTCCCACCTGAAGCATAGCGTATATCAGGTGCAAAGAAGCCAATTGAGTTATATCCCCAATAATTAGTAAGCCCCTTATCGATGAGGTGGCGATCGCTTAAAAAATGGTGAACGGGCAATAATTCAACAGCAGTGACTCCTAATTCTTTGAGGTAAGCAATAGTAACTGGATGACCCATAGCAGCATAAGTTCCTCGGATGTTTTCCGGGATATCGGGGTGCAAGGCAGTAAAGCCTTTCACATGGACTTCATAGATAACACTGCGATGCATAGGTATGCGCATCGGTTGGTCTTCTCCCCAATCGAATCGATTATCGACCACAACTGACTTGGGTACATATGCAGCGCTGTTTGCGTCATCAAAACTAAGATCCGCTTCTGGCGCTCCAATACGATAGCCGAAGAGCGCGTCATTCCATTGCACTGTACCAGAAATTGCCTTAGCATATGGATCAATCAGTAATTTATTCGCATTGAACCGATGCCCCTCTTGAGGACGGTAAGGTCCATGTACACGATAGCCATAACGTTGTCCGGGTTTTATTCCATTTAGATAGATATGCCATACCTGATGTGTTTTTTCTTTTATTTTGATTTTTAGGACTTCAACTTCCTCGTCGGTATCGTTGTATAAACAGAGTTCTACACTTTCAGCATGTTCAGAAAACAAGGCGAAATTAACCCCTTGTCCATCAAATGTAGCGCCGAGCGGGTAAGGTGTTCCAGTATAAATTTTTGGTTCCATTGTGTATTATCTATTATATAATTGCGTGTATTGCCATAATTGTTTTTGAACGTTTTTTTGAAATGCTTGCTTTTTCATACGCCACAGCCAATTTCCTGCGGTACTTGCGGGTTTATTCATCCGGCATGAACCATCTAGTTCCAAAATATCCTGCATCGGAATGATGACTGTATCGGCGATAGAAGCATACAAGAGACGCATAAATGACTTATTGATGTTTGAAGGATCAATAGACATACCTAAAAAGTGATCTATTCTATTTCTTGTAGTCTGATCGACATCTTGGTTATACCAGGAGAGCAACGTGTTGTTGTCATGTGTGCCTGTATAAGCGACAAAGTTCTGACCGTATTGATGCGGAATATGTGGCGAGCGGGGCATGTCTTCCCCAAAAGCAAATTGTAGTACTTTCATTCCTGGTATCCCAAATTGATCCCTCAAAGCATAAACCGCCGCATCCACATCCCCGAGATCTTCAGCGACAAATGGCATATGTCCTAGTTCATTCTTTACATGCTCAAAAAAATCTGCCCCAGGCCCAGGTGACCATGCACCATGTTTTGCGCTCTGCTCCTCTGCAGGCACCTGCCAGAAGCTAGAAAAGGCGCGGAAATGATCTAATCGAGACTGATCGAATAATTTACAATTATGTCGCAGACGGGCTACCCACCACCTGTAGTCATCTCTTTTGAGTACTTCCCATTGATATATAGGCATACGCCAAAGCTGCCCCTGATCATTGAAATAGTCCGGGGGTACGCCGGCGGTTTTGGTCATGTTGCCAGCTTGATCAAGTGTGAAAAATTGTGGATTCGCCCACACATCTGCTGAATCATAGCTCACGTAAAAAGGAATATCGCCCAATAGTCTAATACCATGATCCCCACAATAATGATGCAACTCTTGCCACTGATGATAGAATACATACTGCCACCATTTTATCATTTGGATATCAGCGTTATGTTCGCTCTTAAGCATATTGAGTGCATCTTTATCTCTCAATTTATATTTCTCGGGCCATTTATACCACGGAAGATTATCATGTTTTTCCTTTAATAACATGAAGCAAGCAAAATCCTCCAACCAGTTGGATTCATCGTTGCAAAACGTTACAAAAGCCGTTTCTTCCTCAACCGAGGATCGACTATACGCCATTTTCAACAGTCTATATTTAATCGAGCTTACCTCCTGAAAATTAATTTCGGTGGAATAGGGCCTTTTTACGGCTTGCAATTCCTCTTCCGTTAATAAGTCTACTTTGGCAAGCCCTTCTAGGTCAATAAATAGAGGATTTCCAGCCCATGCACTCAGTGTACTATAAGGAGAGTGACATTGGGTCTCTGCGGTTGGACCCAGCGGAAGCATTTGCCACCAGGACTGTCCACTTGCCTGCAGTCGGCGGACAAAGCGTCGGGCCTCCTTGCCCAGGTCACCGATGCCATATGGAGAGGGCAATGAACTAATGTGCATTAATATGCCTGCGCTCCTTTTTTTAGGCTCGTTTTTATATTGTATAATTGCCAAGGGCAAATCGCTGAATAACTTGTCAATGCCGATTTCAATTTCTTCGCCTTCAGCATTAGAAAGTAAATGCTCCCATTTTAAAGGACGGTTGGTCGGCAATAATATACGCGTATCCTCCCATGCAAAGCTGCCCGGAATAAATTGTGAAAATTTTCCGAGTTCGGCAAGGTGCAGCGGAATGACGATCACGAGCCAATCATCCCCATATTTACGTGCAAAAGACAAGATGTTTTTTTTATAAGCACCTTTTACTTTAAGCTTTATATAGCTGCTACTAAACGATAACGCAGGATGAGTTTTGCGCAGCTTCACTAGCTTGTTGACCATCCAAAGTTTGATTTTTCCATCGTACCTTTCGCGCCACAATGTTTTAATTATCACGTTCTCGGGAATTTTTGCTATTTGGGCCAGGAGTTCTTTACAACGTCGATAATCTACTGCGCGGCGGTTATCTGGATCCACAAAGCTATGGTTCCATAGTTCAGTCCCCTGATAGATATCAGGCACTCCAGGACAAGTAAATTTAAGTAACTGCTGAGCTAAAGAGTTGATTATTCCAAAATCAGAAATACGCTGCAAAAATTGGTAGAAGCTCGTGAAAAAAGGGCGTTCTTTATTAAGGAGAAAACCTGCGAAATTGCGCACCGCAGATTCATAAGATTCATTCGGTTCTTCCCAACTAGAACGTTCTTTTCCTTCACGGAGATATTTGATCAGGTAATCCAAAAAACGCGTTTCAAATTCACTGTCCTGGGCGTTCTCTTGAGAGCCAAGTGGATAAGATCCTAATAACGCCTGATAAATAAAATATTCGTCATTGGGATGTGGGAGATCACCTCGATATTCATTCCAGACGATATCCTGCCATATTTGTACCTGCTTAACCCATTTATTGGGCATTGCTGTGAGCACAGCTAAACGACTGCGTGTGTCGTCTCCGCGCTTTGTATCATGTGTCGCCGTCGTATTGAGTGAGAGTGGCCATTGCGTTTGCCTTTTTTGCATCAGCCTATGAAAGTTTTTAATGCTAATACCAAAATTACCCGGGTGATCTCCCACCTCATTATGGCCTATAAACCGGTTGTAGGTATACATCAACGTGTCCTCTACCCCTTTGGCCATGGCCGGCCCGGCAAATTGCATACAACGTTTTAATAACCGAATTGTTTCTGGGATTCTAGTTGGATTCCTTCCTTCTTGCGCGTCGCTGAAAAGACAGAAAAACTGTTCTATAGCCTGCTTATTTAAGCTCTGGTCTTTTTTTAATAGTTCAAAGAGATTTACAATCATTCGATAACTTGCTGCTGATAAAGGAAAGTTTTCATCGTAAATTCTGTATACTGGAAAGTTTGCCAAGAAAGTTTGCAGCACAGCCGTTAAATGTTGGCGATCCACGCCGATACTATCGTCCATTAATCGAACAAGCAAATTGACGAGGTTATCAACATCACCTTGCATATACTTGGTAAGGATCTGCATTTTTTTATTTAATTGTTGCTTTTTAAGGGGACGCTTATTTCCTGTTAGCTGATTATAATAAAAATTAAATTGTTTCTTTTCTTTCGCGCAGGTTATTAGATTGTTGCAGGCCGACAGGAATTCGTATCCTGTGGTGCCCTGTATTGGCCATATTTGAGGTAGATCTTCATTCCTTTCCAATATTTTCTCCACCACGATATAAATATCAGGTCCAATATAGTCACGCAGATCCTTCAAGTACTGATTGGGGCTGTATAACCCATCTATATGGTCAATTCGCAACCCATCAATTAGCTTTTCTTCAATAAGTTCTTTGATAAACCGATGTGTCTCCCGGAACACCTCCGGATGTTGGACATTAATGCAGATTAATCCGTTAACTGTAAAAAAACGGCGGTAATTTATACGACGATTAGTAGTCCACCAGGGACAAAGTTCATAAAACTGTGTTTCAATAAGTTCTTTGAGTTTATATTTTATATTATTTACATTGTTTAAATAATTTTGGAGGTCAATATCAGAAATATCAGCAAGTATTTCGTCACGAATTGTTTGCCACTCTTGCTGATTTCCGTTCGCTTGTGCGGTATTTACTCGAACCAAAAATCCGCTAAAATCATTTTTTACTTTTCTGAGTTGGTCTTCTAGGACGGTACAATATGACTCTGGGCTTAATGGATAGCAATTGTCAAAATACTTTAAATATAATCTTCTTTCTACCAATGCTATCGTTATTTCGCCGTCATCGATAGCCTCATGTACTTCCTTTGCCAGTATAGGGACGATTAATTTCCCAGGTTCAAACATATTTCCGACAAAGCAGGTGTCAAAAAAACTAGCATGAGTCGAGGAGGGACCAAACTCGAGTAGATCCATTAACCAAGCGTTGTCTGGGTGAAAGGCCATGTGATTAGGCACAATGTCCTGCAACCATTTTATACCGTACAGATTGAGCTGCTTTCGAATCCGTCTTAGATCAGCGACAGTCCCGAGTTCAGGATCAATCTGTTGCATATCTGTACCATCGTAACCATGCATACTTCCCAGTGTTGAGCGTAGGATCGGAGATGCATAAATCGTATCCACGCCCAATTCATGCAAATATGGTAGGATAGATTCTAAGGCATTAAAATTAAAATCTTTATGAAATTGGATTCTATAGGTTGTATGTGGTAAAGTATGCGGGCATATCGTTCTAAGTCCTTTTGTGTGCATGGTGTTGATTGATTTCATTTACATCAGAACGCTGCTCGATAAAATTAGTTCTGTCTGTCTTCAAAAAATTTAATACACAAAATATGAAATCACAATTTGGTAAAAAAATAATTTAAAATTAAAACCATTCCATTTTAAGGGACGTTCTGCTTATAACAATGGAAATTTTAAAAACAGTTTATTCGTAATATGATGAGAAAAATAGGAATTACATTTTCCGCGTTTGACCTTTTACATGCTGGTCACGTCAAAATGTTGGAGGATGCTAAAGAGCAATGTGACTTTTTGATCTGCGGGCTTCAGACAGACCCCACTTTAGACAGGCCAGAGAAAAATAAACCAACGCAGAGTGTTTTCGAACGTTATATGCAATTAAAGGCCTGCAAACATGTGGATATGATCATACCTTATGCCACTGAGCAGGATTTGGAAGACGTGCTTCGGTCTTATAAAATACATGTTCGCATTCTGGGTGATGAATATATTGATAAGGCGTTCACTGGACGTAAATATTGTGAGGAGAAAGGTATCGAGCTCTATTTTAATAGACGCGAAAATAGATTTTCAAGTTCTTCACTGCGCAAGATCATTGCAAAAAAACAGGAAAATCCACAAGGTGCCATTGTTAAATTGAATGATGAAACAAATTATAAGTTAAAAAGGATTAATGCTTAAAACAGACAGGATATGGTTATAGGAATAATATTTGGGATTTTTGATATGTTGCATGTTGGGCATATCGTGGCATTGCAGGAAGCAAAACAACAATGTGATTATTTAATTGTAGGGCTTAAGACGGATTCAAATACCCAATTAACAGAGGAATACGTTGCTGCGCAAACGATGGTCGAGCGATTTATCAAATTGGAAGGGTGTAAATTTGTAGACGAAATTATTCCGTATGAGTCTGAAGATGATCTCTCAGATATGTTGCAGTCCTTACCAATTCACAAACTATTCGTCAGCGAGGAATATAAGACCTTGGATTTTGCTGGAAGAGACTTTTGTATCGCTGAAGGTATTGAAATTGTATATACTAAGCGCAAAAATCGCTTTTCGAGCCAGTCATTACGTGAAATGGTAAGTGAAAAAGAACTCCAAAAGAAGCAAAATATTTTTGCTGTCGAAAAGATACAATCAAACGCACAGGCATTACACAAAATTCGTCAATGATCTTATAGTTTCAATCTTTTTGTGGTCTGCTAAATCAGAAATGAATCAATTGCTTTCCTATGGAAAAGGTTAATATCGCTATAATTTCCAACGTTCGTAAGCTAAGATGTGCCTACCGGATACTTTTTGATCAAGATGCTCAAAGCCCTGCAAGGATAGTTCTTGAAGGGCCTTCAATTGAAACCTTTGGGGGCAAGATTGACAGCTTGGGGAAAATTGACTTCCTATTTTTAGATTATCGCCTCGTGCTGAATAATACTGCGCTTTTTTTTTCTCTACTTAACGACTATTTTCCTCGAACACCCATTTTTCTTATAGTTGACAAGCAACACTTCAAAGAGGCCCAGCGATGCACAAACTATATTAAAGCTTTTTTATCGACAGATCTTCATCCAGCCCAACTGTTTTCATCGATAAGAGAAACAGCAAAATGCCACAGTTATTTTTAGCTTGTCGAGCCAATCTCAAAAGTCCATTCGCGCTCCTATTTAGCGTGCATGTGCCATCGTCACGGACAGGCTTTTTAAATACTTTTCTATCGAAGTATAGCAAATTCACACATTTGTAAAACTATTGGTCAGTCACACAACTTTTTCGGTTATAGTTACTAGCATATTAAGGCCTAAAAGGCTATTTGATAACTAATTCAACAATTGAATATGATAAACGCGGTCACACCCTGGTCCGTAACAGTCCAATCCGACATTTCGGACAGCGAGCCTATCTATGAGATGGCTATGGAGGCATACTTACTTCGATTTTATAACATTGGCGACAGCATTTGGCTGGTAGTCTCATGGCCGGAAGGGGGAAGCATAGCTTTCAGGCTTGCCTTTGGAATGAATAGTCAGTTTGAAAAAGCTTCGATTACAGAAGCCACAGATGAGATACTCGTCACCGCTTCAACTCGGTTAGCATATTATCGTATTATTCTGTTCATCCCCCAAAGCCCAGCTACCATCTTTCGTTATACGGTGACACTACAAGTTAAGTTTCCGTTGCTTATACCCTTTTGGCCGCGGGATATAGTTCCACTTACCAAAGAAGGAAGAATAGAAAATACCAATGGACTGATCCATGCGAAGCAAGTGGGGGCGCGCTCCGGCCAGCTCTTTTTCAGTATGACAAAGCCTCAGGTCGGCTCAGTGTTTTACTTTCAGAATTTAAGTGCCATGTCTTCGTATTGTCAAGCTGCCGAAGTTTCCCTGCGTGACACTGTTGGAGGGGAATGGCCCGAAATCGGCTTTCAATTTCCTGTCAATGCTGAAAAGCCACTGCCTGCTAATCGCGAATTTATAATTTCTGATGCTTTTGTTCTCTTGCGTGAGGATATACCTGGTGGCGATCTGGCTATTACAACACAGTTCCTTGAACATCTTGCAAATATTTACTTATTGTTGCCAAAGCCAGCACCTGCCAAGCACGATTGGTTGTCTACGGCTGAGAAAGTGCTGATAGATCTCTATAGAAACAAAGGTTGTTGGACACAAACAGGTGGTGTCCCCTATCTCAATGCCTATGTAAGTGATTATGATACACCTTCTGAGATTATGGTACAGCTTGCAGTATTGTTGCCCCTGCATGAGTATCTAAGCTGGACAGGCAAAGCGCATCCGCTTTATGAAGACATAAGTAGTGGTCTCGAGGCCTTCTACGATCAGACCGTAGAGAGTATTGTCAGATGGCATCCAGCTTTGCAACACGGTTTAGATCGATCGGAGGAGCAGAAGCGCGAAATGGTAATGGATTCCTGGTACCTTCACCATCCCCTTTTAAATCTATCTAGATTAGCGTTGCGTGGCGATAAACAAGCTAAAAAATTGTTTCTTGATTCAATAGACTATACAATTAGGGGGGCTCAGCATTTCGATTATAACTGGCCTGTGTTCTATAAAATGACTACATTGGAGGTTTTAAAAGCAGAAACCGAACCCGGCAAGGGTGGCGAAAAGGATGTTCCCGGGAGCTATGCCCATGTAATGTTCATGGCCTGGCAATTGACAAAGGAAAAGAGATTTTTGAATGAGGCTGCAAAAGCAGTTAAAAGTCTTGATGGACTGGCTTTCGACATCTTTTATCAGGCAAATAATACCGCGTTTGCAGCAGCAGCCCTACTTGAATTATATCGCGAAACAGCAGAAAAACATTATTTGGAACTTAGTTATTGCTGTCTAGCCGGGGTTTTTAAAAATTGTCAGCTATGGGATTGCAATTACGGTCATGGTACGAATTTTCCTTATTTCTTCGCCGTGTTCCCTTTGAACGATGCGCCTTACACCGCGGCTTATGAAGAACTAGAAGTATTTGCTGCCCTCCATCATTATTTGGAAGTCGCTAAAGATATGGCGATTTTGCCTTCCCTAAAAGTTTTGCTACCTGAATTTATCAAATATGCAATCGGAAGATTAGCTTATTACTATCCACCCCTTCTACCTGATGAGATGATCGCCGATGAAATCAAGACCGGTGAAATCAAGAAAGATCTTTGGGTTCCGCTGGAAGACATACATGACGGATGGGAAAAAAGTGGGTCAGTTGGTCAGGAAGTCTATGGTGCAGGACTTGCATTCGGAATTATACCGAGACAATATTTCACAATTCAAGGGCTTGGTGCGATTGTCTTTGTCAACTATCCTATTACCGGATTTAGAGTAGGAAAAAACTCAGCCACCTTCCATATGGAGGGCAGTCACCTGCTCCAAGCAGAAATGCAGCTTCTTATGCTGTCTCAAACGGTCTTATCAACAATCAAAGTTAAACAAAAAATTAAGTCAGCATATCGGGAGATAAAGGCGATAAGCCTTGGGCATTTCGCGTTGGACGCTGCAGGAATGATCAAAATAAGTTGGTAAGCTGTTTAGCCTGCTATGATTTGAACAATGGCATCTAGCAGCTGTACTACATACTTTTAAGTACATCATGCATCCATTGGTCTTAGATATTGTAAGGGCCAGTCCCGAAAGTTTAAAACACGGCAATGTCACTTTGCCTTATCACCAGTTCTTTCTGTGCAAACTGGTATTCTAATTTGTGCTTATACTCCCGCCAATAGGACTGGTCAACGACAGGTACCATGACTTCGTAAACAATCATACGATCCTTGACCACTTCTTGCCCCTCATCCGCCCATATTCCTTCGGCGGGAGCTTGTATATAAGCGGTCATCCCACCAAAATCTTTTGTGAGTTGCTTCTTAATATTTTTATAAAGGTAATTTGGAAAAGGCTTTCCTTTTCTGTCTGTTAACGGTACAAAAATCTCAATCTTTTTGGCCGGTTTCATTTTTTTCTTTGCTATTTCTATTGCGTTAAGGGCATCCTTCGCACTCATTATTTTGAGGGGCCGAAAGAGTTTGTCTTCCTGTTTATTATAGCTGATAAAGAAATTTTGCAACTCTTCTAGCACCGTGTCGGGCAATTGTGCCACTCTATGAATATTTCCAAAGATCATTGAAGTTTCAGGAACGACCAGAAACCTGTCATTCTCCACCATCTCACCGGTCTCCTGCTGTACAGCTTTTATTGCGCCTATGACTCTACATTTCATCATGCAGCCCGGAAAAGTTCCCTGCTCAGCTATTATAATAACATCCAGTGGGTCTCCATCTTCACCCTCCGTTCCTGGAATAAAACCAAAATCGTAGGGAAAAACAAATCCCAGAGGTAGGTACTTAGCAAGTACAAATCCTCCACAATTCGGATCGTAATTGTATTTGGCATTTGAACCTTTTGGTGTTTCGGCTGTACAAAAGATATGCTTTATAGTGATCATTGTTTTGTTGTTTTTACTTGTGTCCTGATATTAAACAGGTTCTAACTGTATCTTGAACAACGCTACCGCCATAATAGTTGCCTACCGAAAGGGTGTGCGCTGTATTTTAAGTGAAAACCGAAGCCATCGGGAAACGTAAACGGCTGGCGATCGTAGAATGTTGAGGTTTATCTTCACGCTATCTATACCGATCAGTTGAGGTATATCGTTATTTTTTTTGAACGATACGCGGTTCACTACTGTTCAGTTTAAAAACTAATTCATAAAGCAATGAAGAAAACTTTTTACATTCCTTAAACACTCTAAAAGTGTAAAGGAAAGATAAAATAGATACAAAAATCGCACCGTAATCAGTAGGCAAATTGTTATAAATACTTCAACCGTTATTGTTTCCGGGAGGATGTTTGCTATAACATTGGACCACTTAAAAGAAATATTTAATGTCACTATAAAATTCATGCTATGACACAATTCAAAAATCCACACACAAAATATCCGGTGCCCCCATTTCCAAAGCAGAAACAAGAAGTACCGGGAGTAGAACTAGAAATGAAGCCACAAGCTGACCACGGCGAAGAGAGCTATATTGGCACGGGAAAATTAAAGGATGCTAAAGCCATCATCACTGGTGCTGATTCCGGAATAGGTCGTGCGATAGCGATCGCTTTTGCCCGTGAAGGTGCAGATGTGGTTATTAACTATGGTTATGATATCGAGGATGAGGATGCAGCAGCAACTGCACGTCTTGTTGAAAGCGAAGGTCGTAAGGCCATTATTTCCAAAGGTGATTTACGAGACGAAGCCTATGCTAACGAATTGATTGCTCTCTGTGTCAAGGAACTAGGTGGTATTGATATTCTGGTTAACAATGCGGCCTATCAAATGGCTCATAAAACCTTGGAGGAGCTTACATCCAAAGAATGGGATCGTACTTTCGAAACCAATATACGGAGTATGTTCTACTTGTGTAAAGCCGCAGTTCCTTATATGAAACCAGGCAGTTCCATTATTAATACAGCATCCGTAAACTCCTACCATCCCAACGCCGTGCTATTGGATTATGCAGCCACAAAAGGTGCCATTCAAAATTTTACAGCCAATCTTGCACAGATGCTGCTTGAGCAGGATAAGGGAATTCGCGTCAATGCCGTCGCCCCTGGTCCAGTATGGACACCTTTAATTCCATCCACAATGCCCGAACCTGAGAACTTTGGTAAGGATAGTCCAATTAAAAGGCCAGCACAGCCAGCGGAAATTGCCCCTGCGTACGTATTTCTGGCATCAGAGGAAAGCAGTTACATTGCTGGAGCCACTATCGCCGTAACAGGCGGTAAAATTGCAATATAAAATTGTCAATACTGCAAGAGCTAAAAAAGACAACGCAATAGCCACTCTATCTCTGGTAAACTGCGAAGGATTATATATAGCGCACAAAGTCTGTGCGCTTATTTATTTAATTTGATCTGGCTAGTACTTTTGTCGCTCGCTCGGTCCTGCTTCATGAGCATTTCAACGTGCACGATGGAAGGTAAAAATAAAAGAGCCAAAAGGAGATTCCGTTTGGCTCTGGATATAATTATAAAAAATAGTGTACGATCAATTCAATTTATAAGCTTTAAGCTGTTTCTGTAATTTTTTGCGGGCCATATGAATTCTTGTTTTTATTGTTCCTTCCGGCATGTTAAAGTAACTGGCAATTTCATGGTACTTGTACCCATCTAAATATAATCGGAAGATCTCATAATTATCCTGCGTCAGACTACACATTGCCTTTTCGATGTCTTCCGCCACAAATTTGCTTACTCCCCTATTATGAACAGTATTATTGGAACGTTCTAGGTCAATATAGGTCTCTTGTATTTCCCCCACACGTTTAGCTTTACGGTATTTATTAATATATGTATGCTTCATAATTACATATAACCAGCTCATTAATTTGGGGTGATGCACAAATTTATCAATAGATTTTAATGCCCGGATCCACGTTTCTTGGATCAAGTCTTCTTTTTCATCTGGGTCGTTTGTAAATTTAGTAGCAAAATGGTTTAGCAACCCTCTTTTCTCCTTAATTAGTACGTTTAAATTGTAGTTGTTCATAATTTATCCTCTTTGTTGTTTAAAGTTGATCCTAATAGCGTAGAACAAGAAGAATGCTAATTTTAAATGGGTGTTACCTCGAAAATAATTATACTGGTGGCAGGGGTAGAAATACGTATTCTCGCTGAGAATGGTTATACAAGTACTATTAAAGCCCTTTTCGAGTAAATTATTTCATATTGTTCAAAAATTAATTGAATAGGAAAAAAAATAGATTAGGTAATAAATCGGATTGAAATTGTAAGAAGTACGTTTTTAGGGTGAAAAAACAAAAAACGTTATCCATATCTTTTGTACAAAAATGTAAACGCTTTTAACGTGGTTTTGTGCGCAGTCAAATTAGGTCGTTTGACTTATTCGTTACAAAGCTGTATAATTGTACATTCTTTATAATTATTCTAAACTAAGTCAACCGGATGATCAAGATATTGATAGCATATAGATCAAAACTCTACATACAGGTTATCAAGCAGTATAAGATAAATTTAAGCCATTGATGGAATACGTAAACGAGCTTTCAAAAACCATTGACCAGTATCCCGAATCCATTTTAGTGATGCGTCAACAGATGGAGCAGAAATTGCCGGCCCATCAGCATGCCAAAGGACAGTTGCTGCTGGTATTTGGTGGTATAGCCTATCTTCAAACTCTGGAGCGTGATTATTACATTCCCTCGAATCATTATATTTGGATCCCAGCAGATTATGCGCACAACCTGATGTATAATGCACAAGATCTTCATATTATCAATATCTATTTCCCCGCGGCTGATGATGGGGCCTTTTACAAAGAACTTGGCATCTATCCCGTCAGCAGGTTATTGTTTGAACTGCTTGCCTTTAGTGAGACCTGGCAGGGCAATTATTTTGCTGGCTGCTGGGAGTATGAATTGATGTCTACCATGAAAAAGCTGCTCGCACATGAAAATTTGCAGAAATTTTCTATTCAACTACCTATCACAGACGATAGCCGTATACGTGCCATCACCGATGATATGCGCCATCGTATTGGCGAGCCGTTAAGCTTGGAAGAGTCTGCCCAAAAATTCGGTCTCAGTGTCCGCAGTTTGACTCGGCTTTTTCAACAGTGTTTACACCTTTCCTTTGTTCAATATCTCAAAATGCTCCGTGTCATACGTGCGATGGAACTACTCAAAGATACGAGTCTTTCCATAAGTGAGATTGCCTATCAGGTCGGTTATTCTAATATTTCGGCTTTCAGCAATACTTTTTTCCAACTGACAAATATCCGCCCTTCAGATTTTCGTTCTAAGTTAAAGTAAGGCAAGGCTATCTTAATTCAATAAGGGATATTATTCTTTCCAAGCTTTAGGACAATATTGCGGATCCTTGGTACCAACAACAAGGCGATTATGATACAAAGCAGTATAACAAGCATTACATCATAATAATCCCGCACCGCTCGTGCAAATAACTGCTGTTTGATTAACTTATTAAAAAGAAAATCCGATGCATTTTTAGCCACATACATATCGTTCCCCGCATTTATATAAGTATTTTGAATATCCTGCCACAGCGAAGGGATAAGCGGGTTTGTTTCGGTCAGTGTTTCGCGTAGTTTTTCGCGGATAGCTCCCTTTGTATAGAGCTGTAGCTGGTTATTAAGGGCAATGCTACTGCAGAATCCAACGAATCGGGCGAAGATACCTAATAGGGAGGCGTATAGTGCCATCCCTTGTGGCGCTGCCGAAGCTGTAAAAAAAACAATTGGTACAAACAGCGCTCCAGTGGCAAGACCATAAATAAACATGGGTAGGATAAAATCTAAGGTCTCCCCTGCCACGGAGACAAACAGGAGCATATAGCCGTAATACATGGCCATAATCATAAATCCCACAAGCATGAGCTGCATCAGATTCGTCCCACTTAAGACAAAGCGGGCCGTCACAAACATGCTTAGTAAGGTTCCTGCAATCACGGCGAGCCAGAGCGGGATTGTGTGTAGGGAATCGGTGGCCAAAACATTCTCCACATAGCTATAGGTCAGTCCTGTACTTCCCTTAAAGAGGTAGAAAATCACTAGTAATAATAGTCCCAATACAAAGTTTTTGGTTCCAAAAATGCGAAGGTCAATTAAAGGTCGTTTCAGTCGCATTTCCCGTAAGACGAATAAAATAAGCACAAGACCTAAAATAAGGCTTAGTATTTTAATGTACGGATTATCCAGCCAGTCCAACTGTTGCCCATATACAAGAATATATCCAAGAGCTAAGGTAATGTAGGTGTAATAGATATAACCGATCCAGTCGACCTGATATAACGGTAGCTTTTTATGAAGCCTGGCGTTTGGATGCATAGTAATCAATACGCTTAGCCCAAGTAGTATAAGTAGCATGATAATACCATAAAATAGCCAATTGAAATCCCTGACATACAAGATAGCGCTACAGAATATGGCATATAGTGGCACTGAAATCTGTATACCAGCATATAAAATTGTGTAGCCAATTACCTTTGCTCTGGTCGACTCCAGCCGTGGAAAGATTAGGTTGAGTACGATACCGGACAAAAGAGCACATGTCATCCCCTGTAAAAATTGGCCGATTATAAAGATTGTCCAATTTCTGCTATAGAAGCAGATTAAGGCACATATCCCATTGATGGCGAGGGCCAGGAGCAAATAGCCTCGCGAAGTAAAGCGTTTTACGATGCGCACATCTAGCGCCAGGAAAGTTACGGTCGAGCCATAAATAACCACCATTCCGTATTGCATGGCCGTAGCATCGATACCGTAAAATCCCATAATGGTTACAGGACTGCTATATAAGGCAAAACAGCAAAGTGATGTCATCAATATCGCAAAGATGACTGCCCGTGCGAGACCTTCCGAGACCCAGTGTTTAAATAAAGGTATTTTATGTGCTTGCATAGTTATTTCTTTAAAACATAAACATTGGCATTCATTCCGGGCGAGAGCTTAGATAGCATCTCCGAATTACCGGTCAATTTAATTCTGACGGGGATGCGTTGGATGATTTTTACAAAATTACCGGTGGCGTTATCCGGTGGCAACAACGAGTAACGTGCTCCTGTCGTTGGCGAAAGCGATTCGATTACTCCAGAGAATACTTCTTCGGGGTAAGCGTCTGTTTCTATAGCAACCCGCTGGCCTATATGAAATGACTTGATCTGTGTTTCTTTGAAGTTGGCGACTACCCATTTTTTTTCGGCCTCATTGAGCAAAAAAGCCAATGTTTGCCCCGGTTGCACAAGCTGTCCTTGTTGAATGGTTTTCTTACCAATACGACCATCAAAAGGTGCCGTTATTACGGTGTACCGAAGATCAAGTTCTTGTCGCTCCAATAGCGCCGTTTTGATATTTATTTCAGCGGCAATTGCAGCCCGCTGAGCTTGTATATCCTTGAGTCTTGATTTGGCGGCCTCCAGAGAAGCTATTGTCTGGGCATAGTCAGATTGTTGGCTCAGGAGTGTTGTATTCACGAGGTCAAACTTTTGTTGTGTGGTCGATTCATCTGCCAGCAGGCTTTTATATCGTTCAAACTCTTTGCGTTGTTGCTCTAATTTTGCCTGGACCCCCATTAATTGTGCACTGATTACAGCAATGTTTTTGGATTGTGTCTCTTCACTTGCCGCCAAGATCGGCAGTTTCGCACGCGAACTTAACAACTCGGCTGCAGCGGCCTTCTGTTTGAGTCGATACTCATCTTTTTCAATCAATACAAGTGTATCGCCTTGGTGTACCTGTTGGTTATCGTTATAATAAATTTTACTGATATATCCACCCACTTTGGCACTTATGGGCGATAAGTAAGCATCTATTTGTGCATCATTTGTCTGCTCATACTGTAAATTTCGCCATAGGTATAGCACAGCCCAACCCAGCATGCCCGTAAGGAAGACAATACCAAAGTACTTCGTGGAGATGACCACGACCTTATCTATTTTATTCTTATTCATTATCTGATATCTTTTTAAAGTATCCCTGTTATCGCCAACAATTGGATGTGGCTTAGTTTTAATTCGACCAACGCAGATATGTGGTTAAACTTGGCTTCAAGCAATGCATTTTCTGCTTCTAACAGATCCGTCAGCAAGGATTCTTGATTGAGGTAACTGTTTTTGATGACACGGACAGTTTCGGTGTTTTGCGCGATGTTTTTCTCAGCTGTTATTACCTGTTGTTGGGCCTGTTCGCGCTGCAGGAATGCCTGTCTGATCTTCAGGTTAACTTCTTCCTGTTTGATCTGCATGACTGACTTTTGTTCCTCAATATGTATGTTGGCCTGTGCCACAGCATGTTTACTTTTGAATGCATTGTCAATAGACCATTGCATTTTGAGCCCTGTCTGTCCAAATCCCCATAAATTATTGCTATATGGATAGAATGAGATCTGCGGATAGGTGTAGCTATAGGTCGAGTATAAGTAGAGCTTTGGCCGTGTGGCAGATTTCACCTGTCTTAGTTTTAATTCACTGGTTTTGATCGTGGATTCAATGATTTTAAATTCCTGAGACTGTTGTTGGGCAATGCCAACATAATCACCGTATGTATG
Organism: Sphingobacterium sp. DR205; assembly: GCF_011064245.1. Lineage (NCBI taxonomy): Bacteria > Pseudomonadati > Bacteroidota > Sphingobacteriia > Sphingobacteriales > Sphingobacteriaceae > Sphingobacterium > Sphingobacterium sp. DR205. Next base: position 3,377,401 of record NZ_CP049333.1, read on the forward strand.
TACATCCTGCAGATCAGGGTTCAAGTCTTCTTGAAGTGCTATCTGGAGTGATTCCATTTCGCCGCGGCCCATGAGCACATTCAGTTTCTGTTTCGTAAGGTCAATTCTTCTGAGTACTTCAGACCGGCGGAGTTCTAAATTGTCCAATTTAACAGCGATTCGCAGCACATCACTCTTTAAGACAATTCCATTCTTGTAGAGATGTTCGATTGTCGATAGCTGGCGTTGTTCAGCGGATATTTCGGCAGAAATAAATTCCTTGAATTTCATGAATTTGTATAGTTCATAATAAGCGACAGCAGTTATATACTTTAGATTGCTGTGCTGCAATTCGTATTCAAATTGCATGGCCAACTTTTCTTCCTTTTTTAGCTGAATATTTCTTTTATCGAGGCCACCATTGTAAAGATTGAGGTTTAGGTTGTAACCCAGCCCATAGCCATAACCGGATACCGGCACATCCTGTGGAGCAGAGAACAGTCCTTCTGGATACAGGAGGAATTTAGTGTTGAGTTTAAAATCCCCGTTGAGAGAAATCGTTGGTAAAAACTGATCTTTCGCCTCAATAATGGCAAGTGAAGCAGCTACACCCTTGAGACCCTGTAACTTTAGCTGGTGGTTATGGGAGGCTATCGACTCCCATATTTTTACCAGGTTCATAGGCTGTATTGTATCTCTTACCTGGCCGTTGGCGGACCGTAAAAAGAAAAATATGCCCACAGCAATAGAAACAAAAGAAAGATCCCGCCTCATTTCTTTACTCCTTTAAAAACAACATGCTGTTGCTTGGCGCTATGCCGTTTTTCGGCATATTTCTTCCAGGTTCGCCTCAATTCATGGAGAACAACGGACAGATCCCCCATAGGAAATAGGGGGAATAGATACATACCTGCGTAGTTGAAGTATAGCCTGTTCACTTGTCTATCGTCATCGGCAATCGGGTCAGCCGATTTCTCATGGACGACTTTCGCAATAATTTTTTGTACTTTTTCTTTCATGATAACCTTGTTTAACGCTATTTGACAAAGTTATCGGGAAAGATGCTGTGGGATTTTATATAATTGGCCTAAATTTGGCCGAATCTGGCCAATATATTATTTCAGTTTTTGTTCCACTACCCGTAGGCGCTTTCGCCAGGTCATCATCTGAGGGTCGTCATAGATCGGCTCACCAAGATTGTCCAGCAAGCCCAATGCTTTGGCTAAAATTTCACTTAGATCGGCAGATCTTTAGTAAAACCTTATATCGACCTCTGATGTTCTTAATGAGATAAAATAAATCCTACTAAATAACGTTATTGGGGTAGAGGAATTTATACATGCTACAGCTTGGATTTGTTCATCTACGCCAATAGGCCGGATCAGTTTAAAATATCAATATGAAACATCACTACCTAGCTACACTTATCATCGGAATATTGGCGATGTCGGGATTAAAAGCACAGGAAAATACCAATTTAATTAAATTAAATCTCTTGCCATTGGCGGTTGGCAATGTTGCGTTCGAATATGAAAAGGCGATTCAACAACGCCTATCACTAAATGCGACATTAAGTCTTCGTCCTAAATCTGGTCTTCCCTTCCGCTCGATATGGGAATCTGCTATTGATGATCCAAGTGACATTCTGGGTGGAGCGAAATTTGGGGCATTTTCCTTTACACCGGAAATGCGCTTTTATCTCGGTAATAATGATGCTTTCAGAGGATTCTACTTTGCTCCTTTCGTAAAATATGCGCGTTATAGCCTTAACACCATACTGTCGGTTGAAGAGCCAGACTACCAAAAGGAAGTTCCGATTTCGGGTGCCTTGAATGCCTTGACAGCTGGACTAGCTATTGGTAGCCAATGGCGTCTCGGCGAGCATATCTATCTAGATTGGCGAATTATTGGTCCCAACTACGGATTTAATAACGGCACCTTTGAGGGGAAAACCCAATTAAATTCCGATGAACAAGAGGAACTGCGTAAACAGTTGGAGGATTTTGACATTGATGTGTTAGACCTCAAAAAAGAAGTTGATTCCGAAGGAGTCACGCTCAAGACGAAAGGCCCATTCGCTGGAATTCGTACCGCCTTATCCTTAGGGTATCGGTTTTAAAGTCGATCGACTTCCTACATTTCGCTATTCAGCCGAGTTTTATCAGGTATTTTTGGGCCCTATTAGACTATGAAATCCCTGTTTTCATGGATTTTTCTGCCTGGTTATTTGTCGTAGTTTTGGGGAAACACCCCACAAAAATAGACAGGTAACTTGGGAAAGGACATACAATGAAAGAATATACATTCAAATATCAGAATAACAGCGGACTTCTCTATCTAATACTGGTTCTCATTGGGATACCGCTCGGCATTATTCTGCCGACGGTATGGCTTATGAATTATGTGCAGTGGATTTTTTGGCCTAATATTGTACTTATGCTTTGCCTGATGGGATTTGGTGTCTGGCGTTTTGTCAAGAAATCTAGGGCAACGGATACCATCAGTCTGGATGAGAATGGGTTTACATCCCACAGTTATGGACGTGTTCTTTACCAAGATATTCATAGTATTCCACCCTATGGTCTGCTTCAGGCTCCCCCACCATCTATGCGGATCAAACTCAATAATGGTAAAAAGCTGGTTTGGCTGTTCAATCCTGATCATCCAAAATCAGCCGCCGACATCATTATCTTTACTGCATTCAGGGAAGAGCTTTTGCGTCATCTTGGACAGCAGGCTGTAGTGCTGCAGAATGAACACCTTAAAGAGAATATCGCTACCAGCGGTGTTGCCGTAGGTAGCAAGCAAAAAAATAATGCAAAAGCGCTTGTCTCCCAACTCGAAGAATCTAAAAAACGTGACTACAAATACATTGCAATACCCATATCTGCGGTATTTGCACTCGTCATGCTCATTCGCACCTGTGGCGCTGATTTTATTCAGCAACAACGGGACAAAGAAATGGCAGGTTTTCGAGATGGGATTCTTAGCATAGAAACAGACTACGAAAACAATGTGCAAAAAGCCAAAAATGTGGCCGCGGAATACGGACTTACATTCGGCCCTATATTTTTGTGGACCAATGACCCTCGCGCTACTGTGGTATTTAGCCCCGATATTCCCCAGGATCCTTACGGTGCCGAAATCGATGTGATCGGCCTGCGGCATGTCGAAGATAATAAACTGTTGGAACAGTATATCCAACATCCAGATAGTGTAAACTACGATCTGACAGTAGTCAATCCAGCCGAAAAATTTTACGCCGTGATGAATAAGAGCATATTTAGCCGCGATGATAGTTTAGCCATACCGATTTACCTCACAGTCTATAACCCCAAAGAATCTCTGCCTACTCCATTTGGCCAGCAAGCCGTAGATTCGACTTTTAGACCCATCCGGTATAGTACTTCAATTGCAATGCCGCGCGCTGGAGAACCGAAATCGGAAATCCTCGATAATATGGACTTCGCTTCCGTCCGTTCTATACTTCAGAAATACAAAGGAACCTATTTTTATATGGTTGCCAAAGAACAGGATGGACTCTCTGCACAACAGTTCGAAAAAATAAAAATGCTGGTCTTAACAAACTTTGGGAAGCACGGGGTTGATACGGGCCGATTTGAAAGCAGACGTTACAATAGCAAATAGTGTTTTATTGTCCTAGACTGGACCATAAAATATAACCGCTGGATACCTTGCCTAGGTTGTCACGACAATTGATGTAAACCCAACGGTCGTCGACGATATTTTCAATATTCACTTGGACCGTAGTCCCTTTCCGGAGATAATTTTTCCGTGTTTTAGTAAGTCTTGGATATTTATAAAAATAGGTTTTAGCCGGTCTGGTCCGATAGGTGCCATGCGTTCGTAGTGTCAGTTGATTATAACTACCCGAAAAATCCTCGGGTATATTCTGTCTGTTACAACCCGAAAATTGAACTTTAAGCTGCTTTCCCACAAAAGTCAATTTCAGTGTGCAGCCCTGATCGTCCTTTTCTTTTAAGAAACAGCTATTGCCAGTGCAGGTACCCTTCCCTGAGAAAGTGCCATGGGTGCCAGAAGGAATATTCCACCAGGCGAAAACATCGGCAACTACAGTGGATTGCATGGATCTGATCACCATCGTACTTGAAGCACCAGTGGTAGTCACAAGCCGATAGGTCCCCGTCTGTCCAATAACGGAAACGTATAGAAAAATAAAAAATATGCTGATCAAGACTTTCATGCCTGATATAACAGTATTGTACTTCTTTTGTTTCTGTTTCTGGTCCCGTCCTGAATGAAAAGAAAAACATAAGCCCCTTAATATCTTCCCTTGGCACTTCTGGTCGGGGGAATCTCTAAATTTCTATTCTCATCTCCAATAAATTGGGCTTAAACCCGACTTTACTATAGGCGATTATTGCACTGTCGTTCTGATCATAAACCTGAAGCCTCACTTCCGAGATATTTCTTTCTTTTGCCCAGCTTAGCAATGCTTCCAGAATCAATTTATTGATCCCCTGCCCACGGTGATCTGGTTTAACATACATAAATCCCAAATGCACATATCGGGCAAACTTTTGATATGGCTTGGCATCGACTATTTTCGCATAGCCAGATCCGACAAGCTCACTGCCGACCACAGCGACCAATACTTCTGCTTCTGGTGATTTTATGAGTTCCAGCAGGTCGTAGTAGTGAATTTCACCTTCTTCCAATGTATCGTCAAACGGGCGTTCTGCCGCCACGATTCCCTGTTCAAATTCCAATAATACATCGATTTCATGTTCCTGTGCCTGTCTGATTTTTAAATCCATTCCTTATGCTTTTTTATAATGTGTAATGATATCCGCTTAAATTTGGGCTAATAGCGGCTAGTGCAATATACAAAAATCAGCAATCCAATGAACTGCGCAAATGTCAGCTGTCTGTAAATTACCCTGAATTGTATATTCTGTTACAAAAGTAAATAGCACAATCGATTGCATTTAATTCATTTTCACAATATGAAAGTTGTTTAATAAATTCATACTGAACAATTAAAAATAAATTATGAGAAAAATCAAATTTCTAGCACTGCTCGGTGCTGCATTGGTCTGTTTTGTTTCCTGCAAAAAGACTGTGGAGAAAACGGAGACCGAAGAAAAACTATCACTGCGGGCGGCCACCCCGGGGCCTAACGGTTATGAAGTTCCCCTTGGAGGAAATGCCTTTGTCACATCGGCACCTATCGGCGCTGCTGAAGTGATCAATAGCAATGGCCTAGCCAACTGGACCAATGCCAATAGCATCGTAAGTACTTACGCCAAGCTGCCGCAGGCAGGTACATTAACCGTAAAAATCAGGGCTAAAGTCTTGCCAAATGGGGACAGTAGCGTGGTCAAGCTAACCATTAATGGCGTCAGCAAACAAATTAGTCTAAAAGGCGGTACCGTGAAGGATTATGCAGTGGGCAACTACACATTAAATGCTGCTGGTTACGTAAAAATGGACCTTCAGGGTGTCTCCAAGACTGGGGGTTACTTTGCGGATGTTTCGCACCTTATTTTGAGCGGAAGCGCTACTAGCGGAACTACCATCTATAGCGACAATAATGTCGACAATACTTACTACTGGTCACGACGCGGGCCTTCCTGTCACTTAAGTTATTCGGTGCCGACCAACCAGCAGGTTTCCTACTACTATAGCGAAATCAATGTTCCTACGGGCGAAGACAAAATAGGTTCTTACTTTATGGCCAATGGATTTGGTCAGGGCTATTTTGGCATGCAGGTTAATTCGGCCAGCGAGCGCCGCATTCTGTTTTCGGTATGGAGTCCCTACAGCACCGACAATCCGGCGGAAATACCTGTTGAGGACCGCATTACCCTTAACCGTAAGGGGGCAAATACTACAACAGGCGAATTTGGCGGTGAAGGTTCCGGCGGACAAAGTTATATGAAGTATGGTTGGACAAGCGGCAAGAACTATAAATTCCTACTCAAGGGTGAACCCGATGGCAACGGCGCGACCGATTTTACAGCCTGGTTCAATGATCCGACGGTAAATACTTGGACCTTGATTGCAAGCTGGAAACGACCTAAAATAGCAACTTATCTGACCAATTTCCACAGTTTTTTGGAAAATTTCAATGCGGATAACGGCTATCTTGGACGCTCGGCGGATTATAAAAATCAATGGGTACGCACCGCATCCGGCACCTGGTTGCCGGTGGTTCAGGCCAAATTTACCGTAGACGGCACCTATTCCAGCAACCAGCGTATAGATGCCATGGGCGGTACCAATGGAAGCAGTTTCTTCCTTAAAAATGGTGGATTTTTCAATACTGTTGTTAGCCCGGGCACTTTATTTACGGTCAACAATGGTAATCCCGCTCCTGCAATTGACTTCACTACCCTACCATAGCTATATAATTCCGGGTAAGGGTGTCTTGTAATATTCCAATCACAAAGAGCGATATGGCTACAACCATATCGCTCTTTGTGATTTATAGACAACTTTGCCTCAAGGAATGCCTGTGTTAAAAGGTAAACGATTTATGTCCTGGCTTTGTTCATTCAGAAAAGATCAACTAAAAAGAATTATTATGCATCTCAAATTCAAATTTGCTATTGCCCTGATTACTGGAGCAGCATTGATTTTATTCAAGCGTCATACAGAAAAAGTTAAACATAAAGAACAGGAAAAGAAAGCCAAAAATAAATCAAAAGGTAAACAACAAAATAAACCCATCGGTTATCGGCCATTTAAAGATCTGGCTACGGAAATTAATCCAGATATTGTTGCCTTGCAGCATGCTGATCCGCAGGTGGTCATCGACAACAAACATGCCCAAGTGATAAATTCACCTCAGCATGTACCCTACCATCAAAAAGGAAATCGGCATCACTAAGCGGCGTGTAGTCAATGTTCCTTGTCAATGAGGTCACTGGCCGAATTCGTCAGAAAGAACACCTGGAAGGGCTTAACTTCTGATCCGCTCTTTCACATGCCTTATAGGGATAAATACCCATTTTGTTTAAAAAAATACGGTCAATACAGAAAAGGCATATGGTTTGCATTTAGTTTTCAAATTAAAAATTAAATTGTAGGACATTAATTCGTTAGGGTCTTAAACGTATATGGAAGAAAAAAACACGTATATTGATAAATCAAAACATACCATTCATAATTCGAGCAATGATCTCGATCTTTATCTTAAAGCCTTAAATTCCGCCTATTCAGGCATTATTATTACAGATAATATGCAATACGACAATCCGATTATCTATTGCAACAAAGCATTTGAAACTATCAGTGGCTATTCGCACAACGAGATTATTGGGCATAATTGCCGTTTTTTGCAGGCTCAGGATCGTTCACAGCCGCAACGCCAGCTTTTAAAAGAAAGTATCCAGCGGGGTGAAGAATGTAAAGTCGAAATTCGTAATTACCGCAAGGATGGTACACTTTTTTGGAATGAGCTTTTTATATCTCCAGTTAAAAACGAAGCGGGACAGGTAACCCATTTTATAGGTGTACAAAATGATATAACGGCGCGCAAGAAAGCCGAGTACGACCTTAGGGAAGAGAAAGCGCATGTCGAACTTAAAATACAGGAACGAACAAAAGAATTACAGGAAAAGGAAATTTTTCTCTCCAGTATCATTGAAACTGTCCGGGAGAGTTTATTGGTATTAGATGCCAATTATATCGTGTTGAGTGCGAATAAACATTTTTTAAATTCTTTTAAGGTTTCCTCCGAAGAAACGTTAGGAAAACCTCTCTTTGAACTTGGGATGCAACAGTGGAATATCAAATCTTTGAAAGAGCTCCTGACCCAGATTCTACCAACCAACAATCCTGTTATTGATTACGAGGTCGACAATATATTTCCCCATATAGGCCGTAAAGTGATGCTATTAAATGCTTATCGCATTGAATTTGAAGGGCATTACAAAGATCGCATATTGATTGCTTTCGAAGATATTACGGAGAAAAAAGAGCAAGACCAGCGAAAAGACGATTTTTTGTCCATTGCTAGCCATGAGCTCAAGACGCCCCTAACGACGATTAAAGGTTTGGTTCAAATTTTACAGCGCATGAGCCCAGATCATTCGAATGACAAGTTTGTGAGCACGCTCGATAAGATGTCGGCCTATGTCGATCGCTTGAATCTCTTAATCACTAAACTGTTGGATACATCAAAAATACAGTCCGGTCATATTGAATTGCATATGGAGCCATTTGATATTGATCAGACAATTCGCGAGGCAATTGATAATATTACGCTCGCTGTGCCCGGTTATGAAATCCAGCTATCAGGTGCTACAGGCGCCATTGTCCACGGGGACGAGCTACAGATCATCCAAGTAGTTAATAACCTATTATCCAATGCTATTAAATACTCACCCGATTCAAATAAGGTGGAAGTAAGGATGCACAAAGTTGCCAATTTTGTAAAAATCTCCATAAGAGATTACGGCATGGGTATCAATTATCAGGACAGACTGAAAATATTCGAACGATTCTTCAGGGCTAGCCATATACAGAAAAAATTTCCCGGATTAGGGATCGGGCTCTATGTATCGCATGAGATTATTGCCAATCATAATGGAACGCTATGGGTAGAAAGTGAACCCGGAGAAGGGTCTACATTTAATTTCACATTACCAATTACAAATAACGACGAAAGCCATGGAGCGTAGAAAAATAATGATCTGTGATGACGATCAAGGAATAGTAGAGATGCTTGAGCTATTTCTCGAATTAGAAGGATTTAATGTTATATGCGAGATCAACAGTACCAACCTGATTAAACAGCTCACGACGCACCGGCCAGATCTCTTGTTATTGGACCTATGGATGCCGTTGCTATCGGGTGATCAGGTCATAAAAATTATCCGAAATACGCCTGAAGTGAAAGACTTGCCAGTTCTTATCCTTTCCGCGAGTGTCGATGGAGCTGTCATTGCAGACGATTTAGGTGCCAATGGATTTATTGCTAAACCTTTTGATCTGGATGAGATTACTTCCAAAATCAATACAATATTAAGTAATTAACAGGATTATTCGAATGGACTAGTGGGCAATGCTTTGCTTCGTACGATGACAAGGCATTGCCGACAGTCCAACAAAAATAGGGCTGATTCCCCTATTCAACCTTGATGCGAATATCCCCCGAAATAAGCCCCTTACTTTTTGCTTTTACGACAATTTGGCCTTTGTTTTTACTTGAGACAATAACCAACGCTTTACCATGAAATGCCCGTCGCGATGTCGACTGAAAACGCGTATGATCTATTGTATCCCCATTATCCGTCGCCACAATTTTTGCCCCATCTCCCTCCACCTCAAAATCAATTTTATTTGCTGCATCGGGAACAAGGGTGCCAAACTCGTCCACAACATAGGCATGTACAAAAGAAAGTTCATTTGTCGCGACACTAAGTGAGTCGTTTTCTGCAATCAGTGCTATCCGCTGTTCCTTTTTTGCTGTACGGATTATTTTACTTAACACTCTTTTGTCCTGCTGATAAGAGATAACCTCAAGCGTGCCGGGTTCGAATGCTATACCCTTAAAAACGAGTTCGTAACGGTCGGAATCTTTTTTCTTATTGCCTATCTTTTTGCCATTGAGATAAAGTTCTACCCGGTCTGCTTGGTTAAAGTAAACCACCACATCTATTTTATCTCCTTTTTTCCAATTCCAATGAGGCAATACATGTAGGACAGGCTTCGATGTCCATACGCTTTGGTACAAATAGTATATATCCTTCGGGAAGCCTGCTAAGTCCACAATTCCAAAGTACGAACTTCTTGCTGGCCAAGTATAAGGTGTGGGTTCACCAAGGTAATCAAATCCCGTCCATACATACATGCCCGCGATATGATCGTACTTTTCCATTAACCTCAAACTCGTCTGATGGTCTGACCCCCAAGGGGTAAATACATGGTCATAAGCCGATATACTCTTATCCTTGTTGCCTCCATCGAAAGGGATATCCCATCTTTCGGGCCACATGCGAACGGAATCATAAGGAATCAAATCATACTGTCCACGACTTTCCAATGCAGAGGTACTTTCCGTTACGATGAACTTTTTGCCAGGATGATCCTCTGGAAAACTTGCCCATTTTTTATGGTTGTAGTTATAGCCTATCAGATCCACTGCAGAACTCATCAGCACCGGATTCGCTTTGGAAAGTTCATTGTTTGCAATGGTAGTCGGACGGGTTCCATCCAAGCTGTCGACGATCGAGGCCAGAGCGATTGGAATAGCTGTTCCATCCGGTTTTGAATGCCACTGTTCTTGCGCTTCATTACCCAGGCACCAGATAAACAGCGACGGATGATTACGGTCGCGTTTAACATGGTCCACAAAATCCCGTTTGTACCATTGATCCCAATATAAATGATAGTCATACGGGTTTTTGTGCCCCTTCCAAACGTCAAATGTTTCGCTCATCACCACAAAACCCAAGCTATCACAGAGATCCAAAAATGCCGGTGCTGCAGGGTTGTGTGATGTACGTATCCCATTGACACCCATTGCTTTCATGGATCGTAGTTGACGTAATGCTGCAGAACGGTTGAATGCCATACCCAGTGCACCGAGATCACTGTGTAGACACACACCTCGGATTTTAAGACGCTTCCCGTTTAGCGTAAAACCCTGTTGAGGATCAAAGTTAAAATTACGTAAACCAAATTTGTTATTCTGTTCATCCAGCACCTGGCCATCCGCAATCAACTGTACGCGTGCCGTATACTGCCGCGGCGTTTCAATACTCCACAAAATAGGATTGTCAATGGATATTTGCTGCTGGATGTGGTGAAGCCCCGTTTTTAATTTTGACAAAATCGTATGTTCACTTGCAATAGACAGGCCGTCTGGCGAAAGCAATTGTGTCAGTACCGTGATCGTTTTTGCTTCCTTAAGGGTCTGTTCAATTTCCAGCGACAGGTTTACGACGGCGTGCTTTTCATTGAGCTGTGAGGCTCTTATAAAGGTACTGTTGCTGGCTACGCTAATCGGATTTCGGACAACTAATTTTACATCCCGATAAATCCCGGAACCTGAATAGAAACGCGAGTTGGGCTGGTTGTTGTTATTTACTTTGACCGAAAGCAGGTTCTCCCTGCCATCCTGGAACAGATAGCGTGACATTTCATATTCGAATCCGATATAACCGTTGGGTCTTTTGCCTAAGAAATGCCCATTGATCCATACTTCACTATTTTCATACACCCCTTCAAATGCAATAAATATCCGTTGTCCCCTTTCAGCCTTAGGCAGCTTAAATGATTTTTGGTACCAGCCAATTCCACCATCGAGGTAAGCCCCGCCGCTAGCCGCAGGGCTGCTTGCGCTGAATGGCATTTCAATGCTCCAGTCGTGCGGTAGGTCGACGTAGCGCCAGCCTTCTCCACTTCGGTCATCGGTATATTGTTGGCTACTGTCCAGTTTAAACCACCAGCCCGGATTAAAATTAATAACCTGTCTGGATTGCCCGATGGAAGAGCCTGTTGTTACCAATGTTAGGAACAGCAGGCCCATTATTTGGCAATATCCTTTATAAAATAGTCGTTTCCACATAAATTTATCTCCCGTTGTAGGCACCAAATTTGATCAATCATATAGTCATTTGTCTCATGCATATTTACTTACATGGACCTATCCTGATGGTGATAGATCGTACAAATGGTATGTATTGAATAAGCTTTAGGTAAATAGTCAGGATCAATTATCTTATTTATCGTTATTGGTTTCCGCTCCATTTTCAGTCAAACTCTCCTTATAGGCTTTACTGATAAAATTGAAGGTCAGCATGGCGGCACCGTCATTCGACAGCACCGGATCCCGTAGTACCGCCAGTTGCATGGTATTTTGCGTCAGCGACATAATACGTACATCTCCCCAGTCGACGACGATCCCATCTTGCGGCTTTCCGTGCAAAGGTGAAGCCCCTGTCATACGCATGGTTTTCTTTTCGGTATCAATATTAAAAGTCCCTTTCTGAACTTTACCCAACATCGCGTGCTTCACGTTGACGTTTGCCCCGCCTTTCAGGTCGAAAGTCATGCTACCATAGTCACCCGCGGGCATAAGCCAGCTGTTGCTTTTCCAATCGGGCTCCCAGCTCCAGCTGTCACTATTGAGCGGCTCACCGGTTTTGTTTATCGTTCCCCACCAGTCTCCTGTGCCGTAAAAATATAGGGGGCCTTTAAAGTAGCGGGAGATGCCATCTGCGTCTAGATCCAGATACCATGTTTTCTCCTCTCCTGCGCCACCCGTCAGCAAAGTCCAGGTCTCGTCGCTGATAAATTCGGCATACATCTGATCGATTTTAAATGACACCGGCTCTCCGTAGACAATTCCCCCTCGGGTTTCGACGCCAAACTTGATCGTGTATTCCCCGGGAAAAGGCATTTTCAGCGTTACCTTTTTTTCCTGGCTGCGTCCCTGTGGATGTTCCCATAAAGGCGTATATTTGGGATCCATTAAACTGGTTAAATACACAATATTGGGATTATTAGCATCATGTTCAACGGTAAAAGCTTTTCCCTTCTCCAACTGTGTCGATGTGACATCGATGTCACCCAGTGTATAGTTCTCCGGAGTGCAGGCTCCAAAGAGTACCATCGCCGCAAAGAAGCAGATGATAACTGTTAGTATCTTTTTCATTTTTATCAATTTATTATAGTTAAACCAATAGTCCATTGTACGGTGTTTACGCTTAATTCCATCCAGCATTCTGTTTCAATATACCGTTGGAAAGGGTGATCTGCTTGTTTGGAATTTGCATAAAGCCTCTTGTTGTCAAAAAACGCTCTCGGTTTACAATAACTTTCTCAGGCACCGAACCACTAAGCACATCTTCTGATGTTTGTAGCGTGGTTGCTGCCATATCCAGCCCTTGTCTCAGCACGTCCCAATAGCGGATACCTTCAAATGCAAACTCAAATTTTCTTTCCTTTAGAATATTGCTTTTTGATACGGGCAGCGCTACAAAATTGGTTTTATAAGCCCTTTTCCGCACCTCGTCAAAATATTTTTGGGCATTTACGGAACCCAGTTCGGCTGCCATCAACAGGACATCGGCATAGCGGATCACAAAGTAATCCTGATCCTGTGATAATTGCATATCCTTATCCCCACCCGTATTCGTGGTGCCATCCGGCAATGCGGTGGGTGCATATTTTTTTACGGCGTATCCCGTGTATTCGCGCTGATCTTTGAGGTCAAAACCCGTTATTTTTTCGCCCTCGATATCAATGATGGACGCCGTCTTACGTGTGTCGTTATTGTCAAGCTCATTGAAGAAGTTTTTACTTACTGTGCATACACCCCATCCCTGTCCATAGGGCGACCAATTTTTGCCCCGCAGGCCTAGAAATACTACCCAGCGATTACCATCGACATACCCGCTGTAGTTAGAGGTATTGTTAAATTTCTGCGCAAATACAACCTCAGAATTTCCCTTGCCGGCATATTTGGAAATATCTAGTGTATTGTTGCTGGCATTTGGAATATAACTTGCTGCTGGCCATAGATTCTTAAAATCTGCCACCAGGGCAAACTGTCCGCTGCTGATCACGTCTTCCAACCCCGTCAGGGCTTCTGCTCTGGATACGCCGATGTCCTCGCTGCCGTAGTATCCCGAATAAAAGAGATAAACACGGGCCAAGAGCGCTTTTGCAGCAAATGTCGTAGCCCGACCGTCATTGGTGGCGGCTGCCGATTTCGGATAAGCTGTCTCCGGAATGTTCGCAGCCGCAAATTTGAGGTCCGAAACAATCAATTGATAAATCGCTTTAGGATCCGATTGTGGAATATTCTCGTTGGTCGGACTCGTTAACAAAGGTATTCTTTCGAAAAGGCGTACAAGATCAAAGTACATTAAGGCACGTAGGAATCTGGTTTCACCTTCAATTCGCGCGCGGGCGGTTGTGCTTCCCGAGAAGTCGGTGCCATCCAATTTCCCTAGTAGCGTATTGCATCTAAAAATACCGGCATAGTAATCTGACCAGGTGCCGTCAAAGATATTATTGTCCGATTGGGATTGTGCAATATCAAAACGGTCTATTGCTTGAAACCCTCGGCCGTCTGTTGTCCCCCCACCGCCAAAACAGTTGTCCGAGGCGATCTCCGACGTGATATAAAAGGCTTGGCTGCCGTTGGACGTCGTCCTTTGATAACCGTCATAGCAGCCGACTAAAGCCATTTCAGCATCGGCCACTGTTTTATAAAAATTGCTCTCCAAAACGCTTGTCATCGGTTCGACATCTAAAAAATTGGAAGAACATGACCCTAATAATAAGGATCCCAATAACATGGAATGATAGATATAGCTCGTTTTTTTCATGATTTCTTGATTTAGAATTTAACATTTAGGCCAAATAGAACTGTCCGGGGTCTTGGGTAATAGCCCAGATCAATGCCCGATACCCAGCCGTCCGTACCATAGCCAATCTCGGGATCCATACCGTCGTATTTGGTGAATGTGAGCAGATTTTGTCCTTGTACATAGAAACGGATCTGATTGCCATACTTCCACTTGATAAGTTTGGAAAGATCATAGCCTAAGGTAACATTGCTGATCCGCAGAAAATCCCCGTCCTGAACATAAAGGTCTGAAAACTGCCAGTTGACGTTCGTTTCGGTGACACGCGGGATGCTGTTGGAAGTACCTTCCCCGGTCCATCGATCTAGTATTCTCGTTGTATAGTTTGCCTGTTTATTGGTATGATTACGGTAGGACTGTACAATCTTGTTCCCGAGGGAACCATAGGCGTTCACCGATAAATCAAAACCTTTATAATCTAGACCAATATTAAAACCATAGGTAAAATCAGGCATGCCTACTCCCAGATTTGTTTTGTCTGAGGCATTGATAATGCCATCGTTGTTTTGATCTACATATTTTACGTCGCCAGGCTTTACATCCGCTTGCAGGATACCTTTTCCAGCTGCTCGCCAAGCATCAATTTCGGATTGATTTTGGAATAGACCGTCGGTCTTATATCCCCAGAAGTAACCAATGGGCAGGCCATTTTCAGCACGATAGAATTCCTCTGAATTATCGTACAACATGGCCGTCTGTCCGTGAATAATGCCGTCTTCGGTAGGGATCTGGCCAACTTTATTTTTGTTGTAGGCTCCGTTTACCCCCACCCGGTACTTGAGTTCATTGATCTTGTCAGCCCAATTCAGCCCAAGCTCCACACCTGTATTCTTTACATCACCCCCATTGATAAATGGAGGCAGTGTTCCTGTCGTTGCCAAGACTGGAGCTGTAACCAACCAATTTTTAGTCTTTTTGACATAAAAGTCGGCAACCACATCCAGGCGGTTATTCGCAAATTTGGCATCAAACCCAATATTGGTTTGCTCGGAGGTTTCCCAGGTCAAATTTGGATTGGACAAACGGCTTGGATAGGCGCCAGCAATATTGTTGTTGCTTGTTCCGAAGACATAATGCGCTCCGGGGTTGGATGAGGTGATACCTGTTGAGGTACTAATGGGCGCTGCATATTGGAAATCAGCAATATCCTGGTTGCCCACCTGTCCCCATGAAGCACGCAGTTTGAAGAAGTTTACGCCAGCTAAATTCTCCTTAAAGAAATCTTCCGAAGAAATGACCCAGCCAGCCGACACCGAAGGGAAATACCCCCAGCGGTTGCTACGTGAAAATTTGGAGGACCCATCTGCCCGTATTGTCGCATTCAGTAGGTACTTTTCCTTGTAATTGTAACCCAGTCTTCCGAAATATGAAACCCTTCGGGAGATATTTTCAGGCTTTCCCGAGACCGTCCTGGTCTCCACGACATTACCCTTTTCATCCAAATGCGCCTGCCCTGTGGTGTTGTCAAGGTAAGCATGCGCAAAATCGTTAAACTGGGAAAGCAAGTTCCAGTTGGATCCTGACAGATAGGTTCCCTGATAACGTAACGACTCCATACCCAGCATGGCCGAAAAGCGATGGTCTGTGTTGATATCAAAGTCATAGGATGCGGTATTTGTCCAGGTAAGCGTATGCCCCTTGCTCATATTCTGCGAGGTAGTCGTATGATCCTGGTTGTAGGTATAAATCGAAAAGCGGTACAAAGGCGTGAAACTCCGATATTCTGAGGCATAATAGTTGAACCCCAATAGCGAGCGGACTTTTAACCCCTTGATCGGTTCGATCTCTGCAAAAATATCGGCTAGCAATTTCTGACCATCGTTATTGTTATTCGAATTGGTCATCATGACACCATATGGATTACTGTCCCCATTATACCAGGGCGAGTTGGAGGTGTCATTGAAAGGACTGCCATATAGGCCATTGTCCGAATAGACCGGTGACAAGGGCGACGTGGCAAATGCGCCGCGTAGCGTATTGTTGTATTGATTGCCGACACCAATACCCCGATTTTTTATATAGTTAAAGTTGAGGTGCTGGCCGATTTTTACAAAATTATCAAAGAGTTTATGCTCCGAGTTTGTTCGAAAACCATAACGCTGGTAATTGGACACCTCTTTACCACCTGCTATTCCTTCTTGACCAATATAGTTCATCGACAAGGCATAGGTGGATTTTTCCGATCCGCCCGTAAGCGCCACGTTGTAATTGTCCATTTTTGCATTGTCCTTGAACATGTAATCCAGCCATCTTGTGTTAGCTAAGCCTTCCATACCATCAAAATTGATCGGCGACGCACCCGAATTCAGCGATTGCTCATTCATGATCAGCTTGTATTGATTTGCATCCAATAACTTCGCTTTGCGCGAAACATTCTGAATGCCTGTATAGCCATCGAACGAAAGTACATTTTTACCTGCGGCCCCCATCTTTGTGGTGACGAGGACAACCCCATTTGCTGCCTGCGATCCATAGATGGCTGCGGAGGCGGCATCTTTTAAAACATCAATGGATTGGATATCGGCGGCATTCAAGACCGAAATATCGCCACCGGGGACGCCATCAATGACATATAGAGGACCGGAATTGCCGATTGTTCCCAGTCCGCGGACGACGACCTTCATATCTGCTCCTGGCTGACCGGAAGTGGAGGTGATGGATACCCCCGGCGCTTGCCCCTGAAGCGATTGCAGGGGGTTCAACTGATTGCGTTTCTGCAGTTCTTCACCCTCTACCTTCAAATTGGCTCCTGTATTCAATTTTTTCTTTTGCACACCGTAGCCAATGACAACTACTTCTTCGAGATCGGAAGCTTGTGGTTGTAGACGGATCACCATATTGGGACCGGTCACTGTAATTTCCTCGGTTTTATACCCCACATAAGAGACCGTTAAAATTGTTCCAGTACCGACCGTCAATGAAAATTTGCCCGATTCATCGCTACTTGTTGAAATCTTCTGATTCTTTACTTTGATACTCGCTCCCCCGATTGGCAAGCCTGAATCAGCCGAAACAACCGATCCTGTGAAGGATTGTGCCCAGACCAAAGAGGTCACGCTGGTCATGACCACGACGGCCACGCCCCTGCTCAACAATTGTTTGCTTATCATACGTCTTGATTTATAAGTTGGTTTTTTATTTATTTTAATTTGATCTGTACAGCTTTACCCGTATAGGATACTGCTGTTGATTTTTTTGATGGTACATCCAGCCCGACTACATTCTTGTCACTGACAAAAATGATATTAAACTTCCTTTTGGTCAGCATCCCGTCGAAATCACCTTTACGTTCTTGCAGGGACAGCGTTTTTGTCGTGTTGTCATAGTTGAAATCTATGCGGCTATATTTCCCTTTTTCATAATTATAATTGTTTCCTTCGTCTTCATAAAGTGAAAAATGACCATCTGCTCCATCGTAGACATAAAGGTCCAGTATATCCTGTTTTTTCTCTGTTGTATACTGCATGACCGACCCAATGGGTAGTATTGCGCCCGCTCTGACATAGACTGGCATGCGTTCATAAGGTGCTGCAACAATCAGGTCCTGATCTCCTTCGATCTGCTTGCCATGATATAGATCATACCAGGTCGTACCCTTCGGGAAATGTACTTTGCGGGATATCGCTCCTTTTTCGGTGACTGGATTGACCAGTAAGGATGGCCCCCAGAGGTATTGATCGTTGCTGTTAAAGCCGTTTTTGTCCCGTGGAAAATCCATGGCGAGCCCACGTATCATCGAATAATCTTCAAAAAATGTTTTTGCCGCAAGACTGTAGTTGTAGGATAGCAATTTATAACGCAGGTTGATTGCATAAGTCATGCTTTTATAAGCAGGGTGATCCGAGGGAGCAATATTGTACGGTTCCCGATATGGAAACTGTCCGTGGGCCCTAAATAAAGGTAAGAATGCGCCGTATTGGTACCATCGGCTATTGAGTTCGCGCCACTCTTCCAGATCAGTTGCATTCGGTTTGTGAAATCTGTTTTCGACCAAAAAGCCGCCTGCATCCATTGTCCAATAGGGCGTGCCTGACATCGAGAAATTTATCCCCCCAGCGATCTGATCTTTCATATCATGCCATCTGGAGGCAATATCACCGCTCCAGGCTGCCGCAGCATAGCGTTGTTGTCCGGCAAAAAAGGATCGTGTCAAAATAAAAACCCTTTTATTGGGGTCTGTCACACGCTGCCCCTCATAGATACCCTTGGCATTTTGCAAAGGGAATGCATTGTAGTAGCGAACAGATGATCCTATACTGGGTTGAAAGACCGATTTGCGTTCATCTAAATCGATATTGGAATGGATGTCCGGCTCACTGGCATCCATCCACCAGGCGTCAATTCCAATTTTGAAGAGGTTATCGTCCAACAACTTCCAAAATCCATCGCGCGCTCCTTTATTAAAAGGATCATAAAAAGTAGACGTATACCCTTTTCCTATCCAATCTTTACGGCCATCATAGATATTGCGTGGATAGATCCATTTGTTGGCTTTAAATTCTTGGTATACTGTAGACTCCTCATTGATTTTGGGCCATGCCGAAATCATGATTTTAAAGTGTTGATCATGTAATTTTTTGATCATTGCCTGAGGATCCGGAAAGCGTTTCGGATCAAATTTTTGGCTCCCCCAGTCGTTTTCAGACCAGTAAGACCAATCTTGAACAATATTGTCAATCGGAATTTTACGCTTCCGGAATTCCGCAGCCACCTGTTCAATTTCCTCCTGGGTCTTATAACGTTCCCTGCTCTGCCAGAACCCAAAGCTCCAAAGTGGCATAATAGGTGCCTTACCGGACAATTGGCGATAGCCCGAAATGACTTCGTCCATCGATGTACCCCGAACAAAGTAATAGTCAATGGCATCACCAGCTTCCGAATTAAAAGAGAATATATTTTCACGCGCTGCGGGAATAGGGCTCTGCCAGTTTAAGGTAAAATAAGATTCACCGCCATCAGGTATCCATTCCATTCGGATTTGCTGCGGCTGGTCTTTGCTCATATTCCTTTCGATTTCAAAAGTACCTGCATTCCAGGATTGCCGCCAGCGGTCGGCTACAAGTTCACCGTCTATCCAGACTTTCATATAACCTGAATATTTGAAATGCAGCACATGCTTGCCTGTATAGGGCGAAGCAAGGCTGCCCTCGTAGATGACTTTACTGTCAGCCAGCTTTATCCCCGTTGGAAACTTGTGCTGATCCGTTAGATAACCATAATCGATGATCGATTCCGGTCGGGATACGAACACTTCGTCGGCCTGGTTCCGATTTACATAGGTCGCGGTAAGCCAGCCCGGTTCACCTTCTTTTGACAGAAGCTTGAAGGCATTTAAGGGCAGCAATGGCCTGACGTCACCCGCCTTTGTAATGGAGTAATTGTGCCATAAGATCCCGTAGTTATTGGTTGATAGCAAAAAAGGGATCCCGATTTCCGTATTGTATTGCAGCAAAGAAACTTGCTTCCCACGATTATAGTTCATGACGGCATTCTGATGTTGGCCAAGCCCATAAATCCCTTCTTCGGAATTGACGATAAAGTCTTGGTTGATCTGATAAAATGCATCAGCCTGATAACTGTTCGATAAAAAGGAATTTGAATTCCGCTTCGCCTCTTTAAAGATGGATTGCCCCGTGAGATCCAAGAATTCTACTTTGCCACTTACCAAGGAGACGACTGCCTTTATATTTGCTGTTTGCACATTTACCGTCGAATCGCTTGAACTGACAACCAGTGATTTCACTTGCCGACGCAATGAATCAATAATCACCATACTCGTTTGTTTTGGAAAGGTGGCACCAGCCGGAACTGCCGTGACACGCACGATTTTATCCGTTACGACATCCAAATAGACATCTTGATCGATGGAAGTTTCCGAATTTTTGAAGCTGACTTTGATACCAGTTGGTGTTTTTTCATAATGAGCTTTGCTGGCCTGTCCGAGCCCTTGCTGCAGCATTGCGAAGAGCATCAAACCACTTAAAGCATACGTTAAGTTGCGCATTTAAAATAAGATTATTGGTTACTATATTTCCCTTGGTTATTACGTGTCCTTTCCCATCGAAAGAACAAATCAAATATAGGGTGCAACCGGTTGTATAAAGGTTATGATTTGTTAACTTTTAGGGGTTGTTTTGTTAACATACAAAATATAATGCAGGGCATTGATTATACTTAAATGGTAGTTTTACAGCTGTTTACGGTAGAATGAAGGCAAATTACCGAAAGCAGATTTAAAATATTTACTGAATTGCTTGGGATTTCCGAATCCGACTGCATACGCAATTTCGGCCATCGATAATTTTGAGTTTTGAACCAGATGCATAGCACGTTTAAGCCGGATATGACGGATATATTCCATCGGTGAATAGCCTGTAATGGCAAGCACTTTTTTATAAAGTCCTACGCGCGTGATATTCATTCTTTTGGCTAGCAGTTCGACAGAAAGCGACGAGTCACTGATGTCCTGTTCAATTTCCTTTACAAGCGTACGGATAAACTGTTCATCGGCAGACTCGATATCGGGTTGCGTCAGCTGTACGTTAATCTGTTTTTTGTACCGTTTCACCAAGGTCTGCTGCTGACTAAGTATTTGGGCCAATTTAGAACGCAGCAGACTCACATTAAAAGGCTTGTTGATATAATCTGTGGCGCCAGCTTGTAGGGCTTCCAGTTCAGTTTTCTGATTGACGATGGCGGTTATGATAAGTACAGGGATATGGACCAGCTTGGTATGAGCTTTTATATAGCGACACAGATCCAATCCAGTATCGCCGGGCAAGCTAAAATCAGTGATCACCAGATCAACCTGTTGTTTATTTAGAATCAGCTTTGCTTCATTGATACTTTGTACAGAAGTAATTAGATAGGTTGATCTGAGCATTCGCTCAAGGTAGTGAAGAAAGTCAGCATCATCTTCGACCAATAAAATACAAGGTTTATCCCGCGTGCTACTTTCGTTGCTATCGCTGCTCGTCTCCACGCTGTGTATAGGCAACTCCACGTAAAATGTTGTCCGTCCCGCATTGCTGTTCAGTCTGATGTTACCTCCCAGAAACTCTACATAATCCTTGACGATAGAAAGCCCGATACCTGTACCCTGGTTCAGTTTACCATTAGGAACGTCCAGTTGAACATAGCGTTCAAAAACACGGGATTGAAGGGCTTCGGGAATTGTTGTCCCTAGGTTTTGGACTTCAATAGACAATATCTTTGCCATACCTTCTTCACCTATTTTGGCCTTGAATGTCACGATGCCGGATAGTGGGCTAAATTTGATTGCGTTCGACATCAAATTGAAAATAATGCTTTCCAGCTTATTTTTGTCAAACCAGACCGAATACACCTGTGGGGCGAGACTAACCTGCAATATAACTTGGTTGCTCTGTGCCAGTCCTATAAAAGCATCGAGCTGTTCGCGCATAAAACCCATAAGGTCTCCATATTCTTCGCTCAGTTCCAATTCACTTTTTTCCAGCTTTCGGAAGTCCAGGAGCTGATTGACGAGTTTGAGTAGACGGTCTGCATTTTTCTTGATCAAGTTTAAGTCTGCTTTTTTATCCGGATGTTGTTCGCCATCCAACAACTGCTGCGTTGGTGTCAGAATCAAACTGATCGGTGTCCGAAACTCGTGGCTAATATTTGTGAAGAATCGCGTTTTTAAGGCATCCAGTTCTTTGGCTTGTGAGGCCTGTTCCTGCGCCAGGTAGAGTTGATTGCGCGTCTTGGCACGCAGCTTGGTTAAATAAATATACGTCCAAAGTACGACCAATATCAGGCCTCCATATAAAAGGAAGGCCCATGTTGAACGCCAAAGCGGCGGTTGTACGTCGATTGTTAGGAGGAGCACTCCCTCCGACCAGCTATTCGAAGCGATGGCATGCCGGACGTACAACCTATAGGTCCGGCTGTCCAGATTGGTAAAATTGGCGCGCATGGTCCCCGGTTCAAAATCAAACCATTTATCACTTAGGCCACTAAGCTGATATTGGTAGAGACCGTTATGCTGTTGCAGATAATCAAAGGTGGAGAGCTCCAGGGAGATGGCATTCAGGGTGTACGGGAGAGTCAGCTTCTTGAGATTATTTAAGGATTGACCATAAATCACACGACCCGCAAATTCCTCACCTACTGCTACGCGTTTGTTGAATAAGTAGAGATTAGATAAAACCGGCAGTATCAGTTCACTTTTGTCCCTGATTTTTGAAGGATCGATAAAGTTAAATCCTTTTGGCCCGCCGAAAACAAGTCTTCCATCCTGCAATTTTAACGCAGCGTTCTCATTAAATACATTCCCTTGAAGGCCCAGTTCCTGTGTAAAGTTGCGGATAATAAATTTTTGTGCTTGCCCCGTACCGACGACCTCTGACAGTCCTTTATTGGTTGATGCCCAAATATCACCTTGATTATCGACCAGTAAGGCCAGGATCGCATCCTCACTGAGTCCATCTGCTTGTGTCAGGTAGCTAATTTTTTTTTCATCTATCACATGCAATCCCTCTTGTGTCGCTACCCAAATACGCCCTTTTTTATCCTCCTTTATATCATAAATTAAATCGTTACGAAGTTTTAGCGGAGAACTAACGGTGCTGATATAGCTGATCTCATCGTCAGGCGCCAGCAGCGCCAGACCTGTCGCTGTACCGATCCACAGGCGTTTTTTTGAATCCTCAAACAACACCGATATATAATTGCTATTGACAGTTTCACCCCGTCGGGTATGTTTTTTTGCGAAGCGCTGCGTTTTTTTATCAAAAAGATAAAGGCCCGAGCTCAGTGTTCCTACCCAAAAACGATGCTGACTATCTTCATAGATCTCCCATACACTATCGTCGTTTAGTCCTCCGGGAGCCGGATCTCGGTGGAAAACCTGAAAATCTTTGCCATTAAAACGGCACATACCACCTCGATAAGTTCCTATCCAGAGTACATTGTCTGCATCCAAAAATAAGGAGACGATCACATTGCTACTCAGGCTATTTGGGTTAGCCGGATCATGGAGATACTGAGTAAAAGTCTTCTGTTTGGTATCATAATAGAGCAATCCACCCCCATTTGTTCCGATCCAGAGGTTGCCTTTACGATCTTCTACAAACTTATTGACATCATCAAAAGGGAGCGATTTGGGGAGTCCGGGATAATTTTTGATTAGGGAGAACAACAACAAATTGGGATGATAATAGCTGATCCCGCCCTTATATGTTCCGACCCAGATAATTCCTGATTTATCCCGGTATAGCGACGTAATGCTATTGTAAGGCAGGCTCCTTAAGTCATATCTATCATTGCCAATTCGCTGGATGCTATTATTTTTCTTGTCATAGATGTTGATGCCGCCATGATCGGTGCCCAGCCAAAGCTGTCCCTGATCGTCTTGAACAATATTACCCACGAAAGGATTGGACAGTTCTTTTTGTAGATGATGAATTTGTCCGTCTTTGGGATCAAGCCAGTAAACGCCGATCGGAATATCTTTTGAGAAGATCCAGATTGCGCCATCGCGGTCGGTAAAGAGGTTATAATTTATCAGTTTGTTCGGCATTGGCAGCCTGCTGGTCTTTATACTTTGCAGTGACTTTGTATCGATGTTGCCAAGTAGGCCGTTTTCGTAGATTACCCAGATGGTTTGGCCTCTGCCGGGAATTACATCGGTGATTCTGCTGTCCTTGGTCAACTGCGGCACCTTGCGATACGTTTTCTTTAGATAATCGAACAAGATCAGAGAACGATCGCTATACAAAAGTGCAAAGCAATGCTCATCCATAGGCCTGATGGAATAGACATCCATCACAGGTAGCTTTAGGGCAGTCAATATGGAATCTATTTGTTGGATAATGATGCCCGAGTGTTGATCATATACATTCATCCGATTCGCGGTACGAATCCATACATTTCCTTCGGGCCCTTCAAAGAGCCCAGAAATGACATTGCCACTTAGTCCTGTAAGTTTACTGGCTGCATAACGAAAATTTGTAAATTGTACACCATCAAATCTGCTCAAGCCCGATTCGGTACCAAACCAAAGGTAATTATACTTATCCCGGAGTGCACAATTGACGTGATTATGAACCAGGCCTTGGTCAGAAGTTAAGGTTTTAAAAGCATAGCTATTGACCTGGCTCCAAGCCGAAGATTGCCCTAACAAAAGGAGAAAAAAGAGGTGGATATACGCGTATAAAAAAGACTTAAGCTGCTGCATTGGTTATGATCTCCCCAATGATACAAAAAATTGAGCAGATCCAGCAAATCCCAATATGCTTTTTTAATGCGAACAATGCATCTTTATTTAAGATAGCTTATAAAAAAAACATATACCGCAGATAAAAATTTAAGAGCTCTATCATATAAAGACAAGCTTGTTGGCTATATGTTGACAAGCTATGCATCATACAATAAAAATTGCATCATAAATCAATTTATGATGCATTTATTCCGCGCAAACGCTAAAGCAGTATTTTGTGTTCCATCAGATAGGCCAATGCTTCGGTGACTGCCTGTTCGCTGCTTTTGGGGTTAAATCCCAGTTCCGTTCTTGCCTTAGAAATATCGAAATCCTGTTGAAGACCTGAGAACATTGCAATATCTTTTGTCGTGATTATGGGTGGTTTCCCTTTTAACTTCGCTGACAACTGCATCAGTCCAGCAATTCCATAGAGCGCAAACTTGGGCACTGACATTGGAATACGTAAATTGAGCTCAGGGTATAGTTTTTGTGCTATTTTGGTGGTATCAGTAATGCGCATACACTTTTCGTTTGCGAGTATGTAGCGCTCCCCCGATTTCCCTTTCATAGCAGCGAGGTAACAGCCTTCGGCGACGTCTTTGACATCCACCCAATTGAGGGCAATACCGGTGTCGACGGGAATCTGTTTGTTTAATATCAATTTTAGGATATCATAGGAGACATTCAGGGGAAGAGCAGCTTCAGCGCCGATCATGGCGCCGGGCATCACGGAGACCAATTCGATATTCAGTTCTTCCGCCAGTTTGAATGCCAGCTTTTCCCCGTCATTCTTCGAATTGTAATAGGCATCCCTGCGATCCGGGTTGTAACCGTTGGATTCTTTGGTGGGCGTGTGACTATAGTTCAGCGCGGCTATGGAGCTTACATAGACGATTTTTTTGACACCTGCTTCAGCGGCAGCTTCAATAGTATTTCGTGTCCCCTGCATATTCACTTCGTAGATCTCTTTTTGTGGATCTTTCGCCCATAGTTTAAAAGCGGCGCCCACAGCATAGAAGGTTTCGACGCCCTGTAACGCATTTTTAAATGCGGCTTTATCCTCGATGTCTGCCTGAACGACTTCACAGTTTAATCCTTTTAGACTGTCGCTACGGCTGATATTCCGCACCGAGGCGCGTACTTGAAAGCCCTTTCTTATCAGTAATCTGACAAGGTTATTACCTAAATGTCCGTTTGCTCCGGACACCAATACCAAATTTTTAGTTGTCATGTGCGTTGATTTTAAATGTTAAGACAAAGTTCTGCCCTTGCGATTTAAAATCACTTCACAAATGTTACCTAATGATCCGTTTACGGATGCGGCTCAAACTTTTGGGGTTCATGCCCAGAAAAGATGCAATATACTGCATCGGTACGTTATGGAGCAATTCCGGCTGCTCAGCCATCAATTTCAGATAACGTTTTTCAGCTGTAAGTGTAGCCAGTTCCTTTGATCTTTTCTCATTGTAGGATAGCGACAGTTGAAACACATAGATACTGAAATCTTTAAATGCGGGTGATTGTTCCGTTAAAAGATCAAGATTACTTTTGCCGATTCGCAGTAGTTCACATTCTGTGATGCATTCCAGATTTTCATCCGATCGGGTTTGATTATTGAAGTTTACAAAAGAAGTGATAAATCCCGGTGGACAGTTGATATGTGTAGTTACCTCATCGCCTTTATCATTATAATGAAACAATCGGACAAAGCCCGATACAACAAAATACAGATAAGCGGGCACCTTCCCCTCCTCCTCGATGATATGGTTTTTAGGAAACTTTACCGGTTCCAGATAATGTTGGCACAAATCCTTTTCCAGACTTGAAAGTGTGACCCGTTGTGTAATTAGTTCAATAAACTTCGCGTGCATCTCCTACCGATTATTTTTTTTGCAATATAGGGAATAAATCCATGTATCATAACGATGTTTTTTTGGAAGAGAACCACAGCTGATCCAATCTCATTCAGATGAACCTCAAATCAAATTGGATACCTATCCGGCTCCGACTTGAGGTTGTTGCTATCCGTAATGGCCCGCGGCACACGTTAACCTAAAACAGAAAACTGTATTTCAATACGGACTGTAGCCCACGTAACGGAATGGTTTGCCGATTTTCCAGGTTCGCAGTCAAGCTGTAACTGGAGTATAATTTTTTATTGAGGATATTATTAATGTTGAGTTCCAAGCTATGTTTGCTTTTAAGAGGTTTGTACCGAATGGAGGCGTCCAAAAAGCTATTGGTAATGGGATCAAGCGCACTGCTTTGATAAGTGCCATAGCTC
This sequence comes from Sphingobacterium sp. DR205, assembly GCF_011064245.1. Classification (NCBI taxonomy): domain Bacteria; kingdom Pseudomonadati; phylum Bacteroidota; class Sphingobacteriia; order Sphingobacteriales; family Sphingobacteriaceae; genus Sphingobacterium; species Sphingobacterium sp. DR205. The sequence goes on from NZ_CP049333.1 coordinate 3,404,255, forward strand.
CAGGTTCCTTTCACAAAGAGGTAGGTACCAACGACATAAAGTACACCTAGACTATGGGTATTTGAGGTATAGCGGTTGGAATTTTGTTCTTGTTCGCCGCTAACCTTATTCAAAAATCTGCTATAGCTATACTGATAGGTCAATGCCGTATGGGAGATTCCCTTATATTCAAGCCGCGGACTTAAGGTCATCGTAGTACCAGTGGCTGCCGTAAATTGACCATTCAGAAGTTGATTGTATCTATTTTGATTTATACTTGCATTGAACCCCAAATAAATCCCCTCTTTCAATAGGGATTTGGACATACCCAGTGTCAGACTATTGGTCGTTGCCTGATTATCATAGGGAAGCAATTTGCTGATGATCCCCTGTTGTGTTATATCCTGACCGATTAGATAATCATTTTGTGTACGTAAATGCGAAGCTGTTACATTCAGGTAAAATAAACTGATTGGCCGTTCGATGTTATAGCGCAATACATAAGCTTGACTGGAAGTGAAATACAACGGTGCAGCAAAACTTTTTATTTCCCTAAAATTACTCAGGATTGGATTCGGGTAAAGCTGATCGAGGTCCGAATTTTCCTGATTAAAACGGAATGATAACAGGAAGTAATCCCTATTGGGCAGGTAAGCTTGCAGGGAGACAGATGGTGTAAACAACAATTTCTTTGTTGTTGTCGCTGATCCTAGCAGACGATCAGCAATATCCCATCCATTCCAGGTCAGAGGAAAAGCTCCGGAGAAGATAAAATCCTTGTTTTTCCAGTCCAGCTTTACACCAGCAGACATTTGTTGTTGTTTCCAGCGTAAATTGTTGTCGGGAAACCTTTCGTTATCAAATACGGATCCACCTGTGACCAAGTTCAATGCTGAATTCAGCTCCTTATCGAGATAATTCAAACGAGCAAAATATGTCCGTTTTAAGCGTGTATTGTTACGTGTATAGGCGACCTGAATATTTCCATTGGTCTGTGGTAAAGAAACGGCTTGCCCAACAGCATCGTAGGGCTGATTTTCATTTAAATAATTCGACATCACACCGGGAGATACTTCCAGCCGGTCTTTATGCCATTTGCGTTCCAGATCCAGATTAAAGGTGATCAGGTCTTTGTTTTTTAACTTGGGCGTATATTCCATGGATTCGGAAATAAAATTCAGCTGATCCCGGCCCCGTTGATCAAAGCGTGCTTCATCATCCAGCAGCCAGGTATGGTGATGGTGGTTCTCCGCTTTATAATCGATGGTATTTTTAAAATAAAAACGATTGTCATTGCCCTCCAGCGTAAAGCTACTTCGCCCAAAAAAAGGCTTTTTTGTGGTATTATAATAATTATTGTAGGTGACCCCACTGCCATCGGCCAACAGATATCTTTGCGTACCATCACTTATGAGTCGCTCCCTGTCGGCCCACAGATTACCATTGAGGCTGGAGCTCCAGCCCTCGGTCCATTTATAAAACTGATTGGTATTAAAGGCTAAAGACCTGTTGTTGTAATACTTATTTGTCGGTACAGAAGGAGTAGCTGCTGCAATCGGTTCAGTCAGGTTCAATGACGCAATGGATTCCACATCGTTGTTTATGCGTTCTCCTATAGAATTATACTGCAACGTATTCAGGGTTTTATACTTCTTTTTGAAGCTCATGGTATTCCCGTTGATAAAACCATCTATTGGCGCCGCAATACCAATGGTAGCTTCCCCTGACCAGATCATTTTAGCATCTTCGTTCAGAACGAGATTTAATGCGACATCTTCGGAGTTGCTTACCCCCTGTTTGATTTTTTTATGTTCATGATTTTGGACCAGCTCCACGTCTTTTATCGCTTTGGGCTGTATTGTCCTGGTGCCGACGCCATAGCCATTCTGAAAGATATTATCGCCATCCACGTACATGCGGCTGACGGTCTTGCCATTGTGTTTGATGACACCATTCTCGTCCACCTCAATGCCGGGCATGCGTCGCAGCACATCCCCGATATTTCTGTCTTCGGCGGAGACAAAGTTAGTGACTGCGTAACGCGTGGTATCACCGGCTCGACGTACGGCCAACGGTCTGCTCCTGACAGTGACATCCGCCAGCTGAATAGACTTTTTGACCAGCTCAAAGTTCACTTTCTGGTTCTGGTCTTTATATTCCTTCCGGACTTTTTCATAGGAGATATGACTCACCTCGATCCATTGGACCCTGGACATTTCTTCTTTCGTCAGATGAAATGTATACTGGCCCATACTATTGCTTCTGACCGTATGGAGACTACTGTTGGCATAGCCGATTACGATGGTTGCATAAGCTACTGGCTGCTTGTCGCTGCTGACGATACCATCGATTTTCTCCTGTGCGAAAACAAGTGTGGACAGTATGGACAGGCATAGACTGCAAAAGATTTCTTTCATCGGGATTCTTAATTGATGCTACGTTCAGCCGGGTTATTCAGCTGAAATTTTTGTTTGTCTTTTCCAGCTTCCTTCATCAGCGCTTCAGCCTGTTCACGCGTGATTTCCCTTCCGTCCTGTGTCTTGAATTTTACTGTAGCATCGGGCGGTAACTGAGCCATCATCGCTCCTAGTTTGTCCGCTTTGCTGTTTTCAAGTGCTTTGCGATATTTTTCGTAGGGAAGTTCGGGTAATTTGTCGATCTCCATCAGAGGCATCTTGTCTGTGACCTTATCCAGTCCGGCATAACGAAAGCGAACTTCATTGGCCACATCGCTGGCTTCAAGGATGGCACCTGGCAGGCCATGCAGCTTCCAAGGGCCGACCGGAAAAGGGATTTCTTCGGTAAACCAAGCCTCATATTTACGTCCACCGAATTGTCCTGTTGCCTTTATGCAGGCATATCCTCCGATATCTCGTTTTTCTTCGGTGATGGCCCAATCTATTTTATAATTCTTGTTGGGATACACCTTATACAATTGACCGAGCATCGTCACTAAACATGGACTGTCGTCTGTTCCGAAGGGCGTATAAAGATTGACCAGTGCGTCAGACTGATCGACAGCATCCATACTGATATGGAGTGCACCTTGCTCCTGATTTTTTTCCATCGGGGTCATCGAATAGAAGGAACCTCCATTACCGATATATAGGTACATGGAACGTTTAATCAGGTTCTCCTTTTTTGTGCTGTCAGCAATATGTTCAAGATCATATTTAATAAACATATTTACCTGATTGTCTTGGGCAAATAACTTCTGTACGAAGAAAAAAAGACCGATAGTAACGGTCAGTAAAAATTTTGTTGTGCTCATTTTTATTATTTTTATCTTATCAATGCATCAAAAGTAACGGGGCGGAACAGCGCTCTTTATAATCGCTTTGTTAAATACTGTTAACCAGATGCTGGATTGTTAATTACTGTTAAGTAGTGTTATGAACTGTTAGCAAATCCCCGTTTTTCACAGATTTTAGCTAGCATTGTAGCTGAGAATTTTATAATGACCACACACAGGAAAACACGCATTATCATTACCTTGCTCATTGCCAGTACCATAGCTGTTATTGTGATGCAGGTATTTTGGCTATCCGATGCCTTTCGTATCAATCAGCAAAAGGAGAAGATTATGATTCAGGGGGCAGTCAAAGATGCGATAGATGTCGTTCGCCTCAAAACATATTTTGGTATTGACAGCTCTCTTTCTAAAGAGCAGTCCTCGATTCTGCGTGCCATGGGAGGCATACTCGATCAGGTTTCCAATAATGAGCTGAAAGGTGTTGAGATCCGGCGGCAGATTACAAAGGATTCCACGGCAAAGAAAAACTGTGATACCTGTGCGGCCGCCCCGAAAAAGACTGCACATGAATTTCGAATGGATATCGCCGAACGCGACAAGGATATGGAGAAGAAACTGGTTGATTCAGTCTTAGCGGCCACCTCCGGGGGCAAGCGGCCCAAGAATGTCAAAGTCAGCACACGTCTCGTCAAAGACAGTTTCGTTCAGATCCCTTCGAGCAGCGCTCACAAGATGGAGCTGCGATCTGCTAATACAGGCCGTTTAAAAAAACAGGTTCAGCCGACAAAACTCTCATCAATGGCGCAATCGACCCGGCCTGCGGTTAAGGTTTACGCCAATGATACCAGATCCACAAAAAGTGAAATGGATACATTAGCCATTGGCCGGTTATTGGACTCGCTGATTAAGACCAATTTTGAGAATTTGCAGTTTAAAAATCAATTTAAAGTTGCCTTTTCTGCTCTTGCAGATAGCACAAAACAGCGCTTGGATTCCGTCGATCATTACCTTTTGGTGCGGAGTACCATCAGCCCCGTGTATAATGCCGAAATTACTGTAAAGCCCGATGTATTGACAAGTTTACAAAGTATGAAATGGCTTTTCTTCGTGTCGTTGCTTATTTTGGGCATGCTTTTTTATACCGCGTTAGCACTCATTAATTCCTTCAATCGTGAGAAGCAAATGACCGAGATCAAGAACGATTTTATCTCCAATATGACTCACGAATTCAAAACACCGATCGCCACCGCGAGCCTGGCTGTGGAGCTGATGAGCAAATTTGGGATAAAGGACAACCCTGAAAAACTCGATGAATACCTCAATATTTGTGGAGCTGAACTCAAACGTGTATCCAGCATGATTGAAACCGTACTTCGGCTGGCGCAGGATGATCCTTATATTTTGGAAAAAGAGCCCACAGATCTCAGTCAGATCCTGCATGATTTTCAGCGCCAGACAAAGTCTAAACTAGATGAAGTGAAAGGAACGTTGACACTCACAGTTGCTGACGATTTTCCGAATGTCGTGGTGGATAAGACTCATTTGGAAAACATTCTCTATAATTTGCTCGACAATAGCCTAAAATATAGCCGTCAGGCACCGGATATCCAGCTGCTTGTTAGCCTAGAAAAACAGTATTTCAGCCTGTCCTTTCGCGATAATGGGATCGGCATTCCCAAGGACTATGTTGACCGTATATTTGATCAGTTCTTTCGGGTGCCCATGGGCAATGTTCATGCAACAAAAGGCTTTGGTCTGGGCTTATCGTATGTTAAAAAAATCGTGGAGCTACACGGGGGGACAATCCGAGTGGAGAGTCAGCTGGACATGGGGACCACGTTTATCCTTCACATTCCTCTTAAATTTTAATCCGTCTTTATCATCGTATGAACAAAATTAAAGTATTATTGGCCGAAGACGAGCCCATGATGGGTAAGCTGATCAAGGAAGCCCTAGAGCTCCGTGATTTTGAGGTAATCTGGGCTGTTGATGGTCTTAAGGCCTTTTCATCCTTCTGTGTGGTGCGGCCTGACATCTGTATATTTGACGTGATGATGCCCTACAAGGATGGATTTACCTTGGCGCAGGAAGTACGTGGACTAACCAGCGAAGTTCCAATTATATTTCTGACGGCAAAGTCAACGATTCAGGATCTGGCCACGGGCTTTGAGGTCGGTGCCAACGATTATATCAAAAAGCCATTCAGCATGGAAGAGTTAATTATTCGTATGCATGCCCTTCTCAATAGGCGATCCTCCCTAAAACGTGCTGAAAGCCCCACGGCTGAAGAATATGCTATCGGGAAATACCATTTTAACTTCAAAAATCTGCATCTCACCATCGGCAATAAGCAGCAGCAGCTCTCTTATAGGGAAGCCCAATTGTTGAAGCTGCTGGTTGATCATCAGGATGCTGTACTCGACCGTAAGGTGGCGCTGGACTATGTCTGGGGGGATGATAGTTATTTTAATAGCCGGAGCATGGATGTTTTTATCAGCAAACTGCGTAAATTTTTAGAAGGAGATCCCACGATTAAAATTGTCAATATCCGCGGCAAGGGGTTTAAGCTGGTTATTGCTTAACCTATATGCGGAGTTAAGATGAAAAGGACAATTATTAAAATTAAAAAAGCCTATATCCATTTGGAGAACAGGCTTCATGTAACAAACTAATGGGGAGTTATTTTGCGTTTTTCTTAGCAGTAACGTCGTTACGGATCTCTTGTGAAAGAGCTTTTGTCTCTTGAAGCGCATTGCGCAAACGTGTGCCTGCTGCTTTGTTGTTTTTGTTAAAGAATGCTTCTGCATCTTTCTCTGCTCCTTCGATAAGAGCTTTCAGCTGATTATACTTATCCATTTTATTATAATTTATTGAGTTAAACTTTTTTCATTTTAGCAAGAATTATGCCTTTTTTGTCGCTCAGAAAATATTTCCCCATGGAGCATATTAGTTTCTTTTTTTCTTTTCCTTCACAATAGCTTTGGACAAAGGCCGTGTATCGGGTGTATTTGCAAAAGCATTACCTTCTTTTTTCAATTCTTTTTCTTCGTCCTTTGCATCCTCTATGCCTCTCTTAGGACCATTGTTATTTATACCCATAATTTTATACTTGAATAATTAATGTTTTATCAGCCTTGCGGATCAACTTTATACATAACAAAAGCAAGGGCAAAATCGTTGGTCTATCATGTAAAAAGTGACCTGAAAAATTCACATAAAACAAGTGTTCTTATTTTATATATTTGAACAAATTTTTAAAATGATGAAGAAGAAAAAGATTGTGCTTATTCAGGATAACGAAGATATTCTAAATATTATGGATGAAGTGCTGGAAGACGAAGGCTATGACGTCACTTCATCTTTGACCACCGAGCCCATAGAAAAAATTGACGAAATTGATCCCAATCTCGTCATTGTTGATGAGCATATCAAGGGCACTAAAAAAGGAGCCAAAGTTATCGAGGAACTGAAATCGGATCCGGACACCGAGGATATCTCGGCGGTATTAACTTCTACATCTTTTGATTTACCGGCGAAAGCAAACGCCTGCAAAGCAGATGATTTTATCGAAAAACCTTTTGATCTCGATCATATGGTTGATGTCGTCAAGAAAAATTCCTGACCGTTTCATCACGTTTATTGTTCATGGCCCGTCAGTCCCGGTGATAGCGTTTTGAATTACCGCTCTTATTATCCTTTGAATTTAACACAAAACGTCGTGCCTACATTCAGCTCACTTTCTACGGATACTTTTGCGGAAAGTCGATTGGCTATACGCTTCACGATGGAAAGGCCAATACCCGATCCTTCAAATGCCTGTGAGTTGGGCAAACGTTTAAAAATCTCGAAGATATTTGCTTTATCCTGGATATCCATGCCTATCCCATTGTCTTTGATATAATAACAGACTGAATTATCCTGTTTTTCACTATAGACCTCCACCAATGGCTGCTCTTTCTTGCTGCTATATTTAATCGCATTTCCGATCAGGTTTAAAAACAATTGGTACAGCAGGGTCCGTTCGGCTAGCACCGGTAAAGTTTGCCCCAGGACAAACTCTAGATGCGTCACCCCAAACTGTTGCTTGCAGCTTTCCACGATGTTCATGATTTTTATTTGAGGATCTATCAACTCCAATTTAAAAGAAACAGAATTGGATTGTGTCAATTGATAGACCTTATCCATCATTTCGGTGATCAGTGTTGTGGCATCCATGATATTGTTTGCCATTTTACGCAGCAGATCTTTGGGCAGATCATCCTTTAAAAGCATCATCTGCGCCGCAAGTTTAATGGATGACAATGGATTTTTAAGATCGTGTGTCAATGTATACCCGAAGGTATCCAATGCGTTATTCGAGCGCATTAGTTCCTTATTGAGTTGCGCGATCTCACCCCCTCTCTGTGCGATAGCTTGTTGAGTTATTTGTGCAACTTTTTCTACAAAAGCAATTTCGGACCTGCTCCACTTGGTGGATTTACCTTTCATAATTTCACGCCACGCTTCAAAGGAAGTCCGTGGTGACGGGAATTCTACTTTTCGTTCGGGATCATACTGATAGATCTTCTCCGGTTTGCCTGCCCAAACATCCTCGTATACATGTTCTTTTCGGAAAAGATAAATGTACCAGGTATTGCTCGGCAAAATATTTATTCGAATAATCCCCGGGAATATGGTGGATTCCATCGCTTCATTTACGTCATAAACAAAATTTGATGTGGCGAATAGCTCGTTGTCTCCCAATTGATCCAGATGGCGATCAATTTGTTGTTGAAATTGCTCCGTTGGAACATCGCCCCAAGTTTTGAAACCACGGTCATGTTTGATCATCAATCCATCGGCTACCGCGAGTTCCATGATCTGCGGAGCAAAGCGCTCCAGCACCACTGCTATATCGTGATTTACGAGCAATTCAGATTTTAAATCGCGCTCCATGACGCCCATTATCGTCTGTGCAACAAGGTTTTCCTTCTGATGTTCCGAAAGGTAATAATTTATTGCATATTGTGTCAAAAACGCGCATAAATGTCGTTGGGCTAGATCCACATTGAGCGGTTTACGATTCTGGCAAGCAACTAATCCCCAAAGTTTACCTTCAATAACGATGGAAAAACTGGCGCTGGCAAGTACCCCCGAATTGCGTAAATATTGCAAATGTACAGGCGATAGTGCCCTTAGGCTACAGCGGGTCAGATCAATTTCGGCCGCATCACGTCCCTGCACAGCTATTGTGGGGGCATCGATATCCGCTACATGCCGCGCAAGAAACTTGGTGTAGAGTGCCCTTGCCTGGGACGGGATGTCAAATTCCGGATAGCGATAACCGATCAACGAGTCCATATCGTCGGCCAACGATTCGGCGATGACCTGGCCACTACTGTCTTCCTCAAAACGATAGACCATAACGCGGTCAAAACCAATGATCTGTCGGATGAGCACCGTTAATGACTGCCAGGCATTGCCATGCTGCTCTTCTAAATATTTGGCATAGTAAAATAAACGGGTTGCTTTTAAATGATCCTCATTACATATTTCGATTTCAAGATATGTTTTCCTGTCATATCGATAGATACTGAGGTAATAATCCACTTCCTTGACACGTATCCGCTCCACAAAACGAACGAATATCTCGCCATTGATCTGCTTGTCAATCTCTACGAGATTCCATTCCACCTCTGTCGACAATAGCGGGAGTACCCTGTTCATTGGCAATCCCAAAATATTCTTCATTGGTGTCCCTAGGAGCTCAACTAGGTTTTCACTTGCGGCGATACATCCACTGTCATCAAAAATAAATAAGAAACCAAAAAACTGAATCTTACCACATAGATGAATCTCCTCTTCATGGCATTCTATCTGCCGCATAATGCTAATTTTTAGTAATTAAATCTGCTCATCATAGGAAATCTTCCAAGAGATATTTTGCCACAAATAGTTAAATCCTGCACCCCTCTTCAAACAAATCATATTGATCGCTAAATATATCAAAAAAATATTTATCTGAGTTAAATTAAACGATTGTTTTAAATCCTATTATCTTTCAAAATCTTGCTTTTCCTATTCCAATGGTAATCCTCACTAGCCTTTAAACTTAAAAAAAGCCAGGTTGGAAAGGAGCCTAGCTTTTAAAAAAAATTCTTCATGAATGGACAAGCATTCTATATATAACCAACAATACCCAGCTAAAAACTGTTTGAAATAATTTCATTTAGTTCAAAAATTGCCAAAAGAATAGAAGAATAAGTTTGGATAAGTAAAAAAATAAATTATAACAAACGAATTCTCAAAGTAACTTGTTATTTAATTAGTTTCACTAAACAAATATATATATATGAATTTAAACAAAACATTTTTCGCATCATTAGCGACCGCAGCAATCTTATTTTCATGTAACAATCAAACACCACAGGAAAAAGCAGCCGACAGCATGGAACATGCAGAGGACAAAGCTGCTGATGCGACTGAAGAAGCGATGAAAACTTCAGAAGATGCAGCGACTAAAGATGCTGAAGCTGTTGTTTATTCAAATAAGGCTGCTGCCAATGCAGCTATTGCATCGGTACCTGCCCCAACCCTAACTACTGACAAAGCGAAAGAGCTTTATACGAAATTAGGTAAAACTTGGGTGGACCGTATCAATGCCGACTCACATGAGAAAGCAGTAGATAAGGAAAAAGCGTTGCTAGATATTAAAAATGAGATCGACAAAAACGCGGTCGATGGAAAAATAACAGCCACGGAAAAAGATAATATCATGAAATATCAATCTGACTGTTTGGCTGCAATCAAAGCTGCTCTTTAATAACAACAGATTAGATGCCTGAGGCAGAAAGAAAATACACTGATCTATTTTAAGATCAGTGTATTTTCTTTACAGCTATAGCTCTCGACTACTTTTAAAAAGATTCAGACGCTTGCTCCAGGAAAAGAAAGCCGCGAGTGTATGTTTGTTCAGGTCTTTAAATTCAAATATCCTGTAGGGAAAAGGAATGACATTGGAGTACACCCCATCCTTACAAAAATGGATAAACTGTTTTGTTTTTAAGATATGTGGTTCCGAAAAGCAGCAATTGTCCAACGAAACAATAAAATCTATGCGCTGGTAGTTGTTGTTTTTACCTGTATACCCTTCCTGTATGGATATTTCGTTTCCATTGTCCCAGAAAAAGCCTACGATGTCATAGGTCAATTCCTCCAGTTGTTTATTTTCTATTACTAAATAATGCATTGTTCAAGGTTAAAGTCCGTTTTTTCCCTGCAGCCAATAGCCATGGTGCTTGATCCGCGCTTTCGTATGTATTTTTATCACTTTTCTAAAATTTTGTACCGATTTCACATTTCCTGTAAGCACAAAGTAAGCATCGGACCAGTCCCCATTTTTGAAAATGGGTAAGTCATTGATCTGTTCGAGATGAGCGAATACCGTTGATTTTGGAAAGATGATACTGTTTTCCAGTCCCAGCAGCTCAGGGATAATATTGTTCTCAGCATCCAGTTCAAAAAGAAACAGATACTGCTTTTTTTGTTCTTGCATCACCGGCAAAAAAGAGCAGGCTAATGCCAGTGACGTTTCGTCGCCAAAGAATACGATTTTCTCCGCCGAATGGTCGTAATACTTTTGTTCTGTCCGTGGTTTGTTGAGCATGATACGATCACCTATTTGTAGCCGGTTCATATAGTCACTGCCTAGGCCATGTCCATGGATATGTGCAATTAATTTTAAGTTGTCTTTTTCGTTGTTTATTTCGGCAATGGTATATCTTCGGGCGTCTGTATCAGAGACGCGTATGTCAAAAAAAGCACCTACCGAAAAATGCAGTTTTTCAAAATCCCCCTGTAAACTGATTCGTTTGAGAGAACTTGATAAATGTTCAATCTGGCTTACCCGTACATTGGGAATTTGAGGTACGAAAAGATTCAGGGTATCAAAAACCCATTTTGGAGCGCTTGGCATAATCTTCTATTTTTATTCAATACAAAGAAAGCCAGCAGCGGCAGCAAAAAAAAGAATGGACAGCTGTATTGATTGGACTAATCGTGGTTTTTGCTACGGAACATTTTAGCACTCATGCCGCATATCTTGGTAAAGAGACGGGAAAAATAAGGATAATCTTCATAACCCAATTCAAAGGCAATCTCTTTAACCGATTTGTCTGAGTGATATAGTAATCGTTTAGCTTCGAGAATCACGCGCTGCTGAATATGGTAGGAAACCGAAAAGCCGGTTACATTTTTTACACATTCGTTGAGATAGGAAACAGAAATATTAAATTTGGTGGCATAGTCAGCGGGACGTTTCAGCGTTTGGAAGTTTTGTTCCAAGGCTAGGAAAAAGGCCTTATTGATCCGTTCAAATCGCGAAAGTGAATCCGCCGATTTGGTATATTTTAGATGTATGGAAATCAGTAACCCGATCAATGCATTGCAGCTGTCGCGCAGCAAAGAAGGATACAGCTTGTCCGTCGTCCGCTCATATAAATCAACGCAGAGGTTATAGCTCTTCTCAATAATCTCAAGATCTTCCGGTCCGATCTCCAGAGGCTCTAGAGGCGAGATGCTCTGCAAAATATTCAGGTAGTCGGCGGGAATATTTTCATTGCTCATGATCAGCATAAACATTTCGATGTTTTCCACCTTCAATGCGCGGTGTACCTGGTTGGGCGATTGATAATGGATGGTGGGCTTATCTGTGCGGTACTGCTTAAAATCTACTTCCATGACGGTGACACCACTTTTCTGCAAAACAAAAAAATGATAATCGTGTCGATGGGCCTGCATCGTTTCCTCGTCCTCCCAGAAAGAATCGGGTGAGACTTTTGCGATAGCAATACCATTCCCAAATTCTTTGGGTAGCGTCCTGACGGGGATATCTTTTTTAATGGGTATACCTTGTTTGAATTTTACCATTGACATTTATTTTCCGGATTAAAACGGCAGCAATAACTCATCCCCAAGGATAAACAATTCCAAGCTGTCCGCCAAATAGAAAATTTGATTCCCCAAGAACATTGTACGCGTGCGCAAAGTTCTAAAATGAAAAAGATCGAGATTGATAATTCACATAGGTATCCCAGTTCCATCAGGGTGCTATAGGCTAGCTTACATGCTCAGGCAAATAAGCCTCCATCTTGAGCCTTGCCAATAGATAACTTATGGTCGATTCTGCTCCCTGATTAATATTTACGGTACGCTCTTCCAAACCATCGAAACAACCACCTGTCACCGGATTATAAACGATCTGCTGGATATGATTGCGTCCCAGAAACCATTCAAACGCTGTCCGTATCGTGTTTTTATAATGCTCATCTTTTGTATGTCTGTAAAACCTGTCCAGCGCAATAATGGTATAGGCCACATCTATGGGCTGTTCTCCGCCTTTGGCTTCAGATCGCGGCTGTTCACGTTGCGCCCAGCCTTTATTGGAGATAACATGGATCTCATCATCAACAATGATTCTACTCAACAAAAAGTCGAAGGACTGGTAAGCGATGTCGCGATATCTTGTATCAGCGGTTGTCTCGTAAGCGGCCAACAATGCTTCTGGAATTACGCTATTGCCATAGGTCAAGTAGGATTCGTACCATTGCCAATCGCCCCTACTTTCATGCGTAAACATCGCGACCAGACGGTCCGCCAGTACAGTTACGATAGTTTGATAATTTTTGCCTCTCATAAAACTTAAGCCTTTTATTGTAAAGGCCATTGACCGAGTTGAATAATAAAGCAAAGCATGTGCGGAAGCTCGTTCCAAAAGTTCAATCGCAGGTTTGACTATTCGCTCCGGTAAAAGATGCGCTAATCCGACCACTTCGCCCAAAGCCCACACCGCGCGTCCATTGGCATCCTCCAGGTTCTCCTGCTCGTTCTGTTCGGTAAAATGACCGTCACTGTCCACGTAATTCAAAAATGTACCATCCTCCTGCATGCAATAGCCTATAAAATCCAGGTATTTCTTGATCAGTCCGAGGTCTTCCTGAGATTCATATAACTTATAGTGATGTAACATCGCAATAAGGGCCCTGGCATTGTCATCTAGCGCATAACCGCTGTTAAGGTCGGGCATACTGATGTCCGCGAATTGGACAAACGCACGCTCCGTTGACATCCGAAACATATGGTCCAGATTGAGCGGTGGCATAGAATACATCATGTCCCTTTTTTCGTCGACGAGCAGTTCGAATAGATTGACGTGGGCAATAGCCACGTTTTGCCAAGAAGTTTTAACCATTTTTTGGAGGTTCACATGACGGATTCTCTCCAGCCTCGGTGCATCGTCCAAAATTTGATTGACAGCCTCAGCCAGTTGGTCCGATGCTTCAAAATCGATCATTGTTCCCATGTCTGCCTTCAGAACTTCCCTGACATGGGGAATCGGCGTCGAAACAATGGGACAACCCGAACTCAACGCATAAGAAAAGGTTCCACTGACCGCCTGAAAGGGATCCTTTGACGTAAAAAGATAGACGTCCGTGATCGATAGATAAGCTAACAGCGACTCGATCGAAAGAAATTCATTTACAAACCTGACGTGATCCGAAAGTTCATACCGCTCAATTATTTCTTCCAGTAGATTTCTATAGGCCTCCCCTTCCTGAAGTAGCAATGTAGGGTGTGTTTGTCCCAGAATAAGAAATAGCACATCAGGATTTTGTCTGATAATAGCCGGGAGCGCATGTAATGTTGTTTCGATACTCTTGCTTGGACCCAAAAGGCCAAAAGTGCTCAGGACCTTTTTGCTCAATAGATTATACTGCTCCAGTGTTTCTTGTTTATTATTTGCGGGAGCCAGATGCGTGCCATGTGCAATCATCGTGATTTTATCTGTGGAGATCCCATAGGTACTCATAAGAATATCAGCAGAACTTTGTGTCATGACGATAATCTGTGAACAGTACGCCGCAATAGCAGTTACCTGTTCAAGCAACCTGCCATCTGGCCTCGGCAATATGGTATGAAAAGTGATCACAACGGTGATCTTTGCCGCATTGAGTTCGGAAAGGAAAGATCTGAATTTCACTTCCTGACCGACGAATAAACCGAATTCATGTTCAATACAGACTAAATCAATATTCCTTTGGAACTGAATGTTTTCAAATAGCGTATCAAAAGCAAGTGGATCGGCAATCTGCAATAGACCTAAAGGCGCCTTGTCATAATTTGTAAGACCTTGAGGTGCTACAATTGGTATGGGAATGAGCTCATATGAATCCCTAAATTTACTTGAAATAGCCTTCATCAGATCTGTTGTGTAGGTGGCAATACCGCAGGCGCGAGGGGGAAAAGTTGACAGGAATGCAATTCCTCTTTTCATTGTTGAAATCATCGTCGATTATTTATGTGAAGTCCTTGCATACGATCGTCTTGTATCTTGAACAAGGTGCTGCACGTAGGGAGGTTTTATAAATGTACAGAATTAAAACCGGATGGATGGTATAATCCAAAAGAATGTTTCCATTTATCCAGATTTCCGAAATATTTATCCTTTTCTCCGCATAGCTTTTATGGCCAGCGCCGCTGCCATTCCGCCGATAATATACCAGGAGACGGTCATTATTTTTGTGCGTTCAGTCTTTTTTATAGGCTTGGCATCGAGTCCGGCTTGCTCGGGAATTGTCAATGTCGCCAGGCCGACGACAGTCCCGAGCAGCGCCCCGCGGAGAAGGATATGTTTATCGCCGCCATACCCGATCATGGTGTATAACATCGCATTTGAAGCAATATCGGCACCAAAGGTAGCCGCCAGCAATGCATTTCCCTTTGGTGGTTCAAATCCGGCAGCTTGCACCGTCTTTTTCATTGCCTCCTCGCCCACTTCATCAATTGCTGGCGCTTCGGTATCAAATCTTTTTGCTGCGCTGTGGATCACATTGAGGATTATCGCTCCTATTAGTCCACCTAACATATTTTTGTTAAATACATTCATTTTATCTTGTATTAGTTTCTCAACCTCCTGTACATTTAGAGGCGGATTACTTGAAGAACATCGGGCGATGCAAAATAGTTCAGTTTGTATCGCACTATTCGGACCACAGTATATCTCCTATAAGAATTTAAAAGGGCAAATATTTTTCGGGCAGCTGATCAGGTCTATATTGTTTTTTGAAGTTTATCTTCCAGCTAAATAACAAGAGTAGCAGGAAACTGACGACGAAGAATAGACTCCAGCCATAGAATCCTATTTTCCAGGTAAGCGGCAACAAAATAAGGATGACCAACATCAGGATCCAGATCAGAATTTTTTTCCATGGATTTCCATGGGTGAAGATAATGGAATGACTTGTGCCATACCTACTGATGCGCTCGTGTAAAGCCGTCACAAAATTACTATAAGCTATCCTATTGGCTTTTACCGAGGCAATATCTATTTCGTTTGTCTTAGGACGCTCTAGTTCTTCTCCGTTCCTTTCGATAAAGAACGTCACGCTTTTGAGATGGATATGTTTCCTGTTTTTAAAATAAATATCGATGGTATGCCATGAGATATCCTGAAGCCCCAAATGAATTTTATGGATGTCTTCATACCGGAATTTATGTTGTTCTGTCAGCCCATTTTTTGTCCGCACCTTACAGTATATGCTATCTTCGTACAGATAACAGCTGATCCGTTTTCTGTTGCGTGCGATGTAATGATAGTATACGGGAAATGAATGCTGCATAATCTGTTTCATTCGAAAATAATAAATATTATACATAACATCAATTCAATCCCTAGGAAAAACCGGGTGCTGTAAAAAAGTAGCTCTGCAATACCCGATTATTTTATACTTTTGTGTGAATCTAATAACAAGCACATTTTAGTCAGCAAAACGCATTATGCAATTTAACTTCAACTTTGACTCCAGTCCTTTTAAGATTCTTATCGCCTTTCATAAGATTATCGGATCTTTTGAGGAGACGGCGCTGTCCGAAGTTGATTTTCAGGCTAGCTATGCCCGATCTTTACTGGAAGAAATTAAAAAATACCCAATGCTGACAGATGGGATCGAAAAAAAGGAAGATTTACGTCAATATGAGCCTATTATCAAAGTCCTTTTGGCGGATCTTTTTCCAAGGTCGCTGACCAGGAATGAGATCAAGGCTGTTACGATCCCCTTTTACCTATACACCTTCAATCATACTGAACGCCTGGACAATATCCTCCGCGATGCCGGTGATCATTATGATTTTAATTACCGCGACCTCTCTCCGGACACCTACTATATTCTAAACTGCTGCATGATCATCAGTCAGTATTATGGCATTAAAGTAGATGCCATGGATATGCCGATATTTCTGGATATTCCGGATAAAAATAACATCATGCATCATTACCGGGTGCTGTTCAATGCTGATTTTGTAGATATTATTCCTACGGACCGTGCATTGGAACTTTCCTCGGAGGACATTATTGAGCTGATTGATAATTTTTCGGATATCGCCCTGTGGAAATCTAAATTTCCTGAACAGAGCTGGATCATGAAAGGTTTTTCCCTGATGACCCTTTTCGATGCAACGACGGAGAACGCTGTATCCAGCTTCAAAAGCAACTTGCTACGTGAAGATACGCCTGCCCAGCTGGAAGAAATTCGGGACATTTTCAGATCCATTTACAGAATAGACGATCTGCGGATCGGGCTGACCTCATTTGAAAAAATCAAGGAAGACTTTAATCTGAGAATCGTCGAAAAACAGCTGTACAGCCACCTGCTTTACGATTCTACGATAGCCGAGTGTGAAGAAATGCTTTGTAATGAAACCTTAGAAAGCATGCTAAAAACCCAGGAGCTTTTGGTTGTTCCGGATATTGACCAGTTGCCCACGTTAGATCCGAAAAAAGAGTTTTTTATCAACAAACTCAAACAGCAACAGGTCAAGAGCTTTATCTTTGCCCCTTTGATACAAGATGATAAAGTGCTCGGCATCTTGGAAATGTCCTCTTCCAAAGTCCGCGCACTGAATTCGGTCAATGCCAACAAACTCAACTTTATTTTACCTTTTATCAAGGACAAAGTATCCAAAGCATTTTCTGAAACGGAGAACCAGATTGAAGCGATCATTCAAAGAGAATATACGTCAATCCACCCCAGTGTCAAATGGCGTTTTCAGGAAGAGGCAATCCACTACCTGAATGACAGAGCCTTTGGAAAGGATTATACCCTACAGGAGATCATCTTTGAACACGTGTATCCACTCTATGGTCAGATTGACGTGCAAGGCTCTTCGGAATCCCGCAATCAGGCCATTAAGCAGGATCTGATCAATCAGGCGACCGACCTGATCGCATTGTTTACCGCCATCAACCAAGAGCACAGCTTACCCCTGTTTGAACAGAAAATCTTTGACCTGGAGCGAAACCTGGAAACGCTTGATCATACGCTCACAACCGATACCGAACAGGTCATCCTGGATCATTTTAATCTGGATGTGCATCCCATTCTGGACAACTTCCGTAAAAACAATAAAAACAGCGACATTGCAAAGGCGATTGATGCCTATTTCGAACGTATAAACCTTGCCATAGGCGGATTTTATGAGGCACGACAGGATTACGACAACTCGATCACGCTGATCAATAAAAAGCTGGTGACTATTCTTGACGAAAAGCAGGTTGAAGCACAGGAGTATTTCCCGCATTATTACGAACGTTATAAGACCGACGGCATTGAGCATAACCTTTATATCGGTGCTTCCATTGCACCCGATAAAAATTTTGAGCTATATTACCTCAAAAATTTACGTTTATGGCAATTGCAGGTCATGTGCGAAATGGAAAGTCAGTTTAGGATATTGCAACCCCAGCTCCCGCACCAGCTGGAGGTGACCTCCTTAGTTCTGGTCTTCGCCACCCCGATTTCCATCCGTTTCAAAATGGATGAAAAACAGTTTGATATCGACGGATCCTACAACGTACGTTACGAAATTGCTAAAAAACGCATCGACAAAGCCAAAATAAAAGGGTCTTTCGAGCGTATTACCCAAAAAGGGAAATTGGTTATCGTCTATTCTCATTTACATGAAGAAACCGAGTATTTAGGTTATATCAATTTGTTGCAGCACAAAGGCTTATTAAACGATGATATCGAAAAATTTGAGGTGGAGGATTTACAGGGTCTGATCGGTCTCAAAGCCATCCGCGTGGGGTTCCGGGCATAGGATAGATTAGCGGTATCTTCCGATGTAGGTCTACCGCTGCTATGCCAAAAGACATAGAAACATTTTTCCCAAAAACAAAATCTTACAAATCACCTCAACAATTCCATAGGCGCAATTATGTTAATATTGCGAATTTTACCTGTGATTAAACTTGTTATACCCCAAGTTTCTGACAGGATTAATTTCAACTGTACTAACGGAAATTTCTTATGGATAAAAATGATATAAAAAACACGAATCTCGTTCGGAAGTCAATTGCACATACCAAGGATCTTTTATCAACCAGAAAAATACGACAGCTCAAAGTATCCGATCTTATTTCAGCGTTGAATCTCTCCAGAAGTAAGTTCTTTCGATTCTTTGGAAATATGAATATCATTTTGGAACTGGTCATCTCAGAGGAGCTTGAGCGCAGTTACGAGCTTATCGCGCGTACTCTTTTGGCAGGTCCGGACAATCCGCATCTGATAGCCGAGCTCAATCTTCTTCGGGCAATCTATTTCAGGAAGAATAGTATACTTTATAATTATTACAACGGCATATTTTCCCTTCCCAAAAGATATGGTACATTAATACAGGCCATCACAACAAAGGAGCAGCAACTGTATATGAGTATCTTGTCAAAACAAAAGTATCATATGGCAGCTGACCCCAGCCCGATAAAACTACTGCCATTATTTCAAGATAAGACAATTAACCAATAGTCGCTATCCTTGCATATCAGTAAATTTCACAACTCTTTCACGGAATACTATAGTAATTCCCCGATATGTAATCAGGAAATTTGTAGGACTAAAATAAATTCAAGATGAAAAATGTAGCATTGAGCATACCCGATATGCAGAGCACACACTGTCAAGCAAGAGTGAACGCTGTGATCAACACGTTTGAAGACGTCAAAATCGAAAGATTGGAAGCAGGAAAGCTTACTGTCTCAATTGGACGCAATGAAATCGAAGAAGAACTGCTGTCCGCGATCACGAACGCAGGTTATACTGTAATGGCTGAGCGTGATGAAAAATCTTCAAACTGCACAACAGGTTGCTGTGGGTAGTGCCCAGAAACGTAAAGAAGCAGACTACCTGTTTCTTTACGCTTCTGATAGGAATTTCTGCGAAAAGTCCCTTTTTATAAAAAAGTTATGATAAATATGTACAATTCAGATGAATGGCCGTATATGATAACGAAAGTTTATCGCGTAGCGGAGCAGATCATTCAATCGCAATTGGAAACCGGAAAATCCGTCCAATTCGCACTGGAACTTAGCAACGAACTAAAAACAGATTATCAGGAATTGAACAGTCTGTTCCTTGCCCGATGTGATATGAGTCTGGAAGCGGTTTTTCTAAAACAGATTGTCGAGAAGGTAAAAGAGCTGCTTGTGTATACTGAACAGCCACTGTCACAGATCGCAAAAGCACTAGGTTACGAAACGTCAAATGATCTATCGGAGCAATTAATGCACTATACCGGGTTAACATCGGCACACTTCAAACGTATCCGAAAAATCAAACTTGAGAACATCAGTCGGCAACAGAACAAAATATAGCTGTTTGACACTTATGAGCATTGTCACACAAGGAATCATAGCATGAAAAAATATATCTGGCATACCCATAAAATTGTAAAGGAAACAGACGATACTGTAACAATATACTTCGATACAGGAGGGCATCGTATGACCCATCTGCCCGGACAGTACCTGAATGTCAGGTTTAATTTCAACGGCGAATCGCTCATACGGTCTTATTCATTGAGTTCCAGACCTTCGGATCACTATCCGGCGATTACGGTTAAAAAGGTTGAAGGCGGTAAGGTAAGTTCCTATATTGTAGATCATGCAGCGAATATTGGGACATGGAATATAGAGGGGCCATTTGGGAATTTTATTTTGGATCAAAAGATAGCAGATCAACAGCAGGTTGTTCTGCTCGCAGGGGGAAGCGGTATTTCACCATTGTTTTCGATGTTGAAGAGTATCGGCGTTACAAAACATAATCCCTTATTGATTTACAGTAGCAAATCACCGGAACAGACTATTTTCCAGAATTCATTAGCATCACTTGAAGCGGATCGCAGGCTGGATATTTGCTATTCTTTTACGGATCCGGAATTTGTTTCCACAAAAATGAACCATATCCCCGGGAGGTTTTCCTTACTTGTGCTCCGATCAGTTATCAAAAGGCTTGTTCCGGCAATTAATGACACGCAATATTATATCTGTGGTCCGGTTGCGTTGATGGATCTCTACAGGGATGCATTGACAGGCCTAAAAATTCCGGAGGAAAATATCCATATGGAATATTTCAATGCGATATCCGGAAATGCGGTCAATTTTGAAAACGATGGCTGCACAAATGAGGTTATTGTCACACATTTCGAGGATACCTATGTCGGTGATGAAATACAGACGTTCGAATGTACTTCCCTTATCAGCGTTAAATCCGGGCAATCGATATTGGAGGCCATGAAGATACATGATATCAATGTGGCAAGTTCTTGCAACAACGGAACTTGCGGTACATGCTGGGCGGTCAAAACAATGGGTACAATTCATATGCTCCGTCATGATGCGTTGCCCGAGCAGGATATTGCAGCGGGAATAGTTTTGCTCTGTCAAAGTTATCCCCAAAACGGGGATGTATGTGTTACGCTACAGTAACACATACGGCTCAAAAATTTTCCTTCAACAGTTCCTTAAGATTCCGATGCTGGAGACACAGCTCCGTATACATCGTTTTCAACCTGTTGTTCTCCTCGTTCAAATTTACCAGTATGGCCAGAATATCCGTTGCGACATCTTTATATTTATCTTTCAGTTCGTAAACCGTTGCGCCATATACCCCATATTTATCAAAAAGCTCCAGGCCACTTTTTCCCGAATTATAGTCTTTCAGCACCTTGCTGATCTGATGTTCATTACTTGCTCTGTTCTTCATCTTGCTAACCTATTATGATCTGTTTCAAAGTTCCGAAAGATCAATGGGACCGGCTATATATTTTTCCCCCCTTTATGTTATAACATTTTACGTAGTCAAAAGGAATAACCTAAAATTTCGCAAATCTAAGACGGAATATCATATAATCATATTTAGCACAAATGCTGAATTTTATCCGAATATAAAAAAGAGGGACAAATACATGATGAAAACTATGACTCTGTTAATAAAAGGAATGGTGTGCTATAGATGTATATATGTACTGGAAAGAGAAATGACGATTCTGGGTTTTGAGGTACTGGACATTATGCTGGGGCAAGTCGTACTAAAGGCTACAGATGATTTTCCCCAAAAGATGGATACAATGGAACTGATGCTGAAAGGAAACGGCTTCGAATTGCTTTACGAAAAGAAACAGAAGATAATCAATGGCATAAAAGAGTATGTTGAAAAAGGTATTGACATGCAGCTGGCGAGTGGGGTTCCGACCCGGTTTGCGGCCTTGATCAGCGATGAGCTAAACAAGCATTACGATACGTTGAGTGCCCTATTTTCGTCGACTGAGGGGATAACGCTTGAAAAATACATTATTTTTAGGAAACTCGAAAGGGTAAAGCAATTGTTGATTTACACCGAAATGTCCCTGACTGAAATTGCCTATGCCATGGGGTACAGTAGTCAGGCATACTTATCCAACCAACTGAAAAAATACACAGGCTTCACGTCTGGCCATTTTAAACAGGCCAGAAATTCAACTGGGCTACTGAAACACCAGTAGCTCGCCTTGTTTATCCCCCTTTACCTTTATACTTCCCTACGTTTATACACCCTACCTGCGCATTTAATCTATTGGCGACAATGAGAGCTTTACCATCTGATGCGCGGGCAATAGAGTGTAGCATCTAACAGCATTCGCGAGGGTATCAGAATTGCCGTGAAAATCAGTAAATCTTATAAATCGAATAAGGAGTTGCATACGCTGCGCCTGCACGAGTATCGTCAATTTTGTATTTGGGTAAACCACCGGCGAAATGCCGGGGAAATTCCAATGATCAATTGATAAAGATAGTAGCGTTCAATCATTTATTGCACAATTAAAAAGCAAGACCATGTTATACAAATTAACAAAATCCAGAACGGGCATGTTAGTTCCCCTACTGGGTATTATACTAATAGCCTGTGAGAGCAAGCCCGAAAAAACAGCTGCGGCATCGAGCGGCGCCAAGGCTGATGCCACCCGATTACCAGTCGATATACTGATCGCGCAGGAGGAGGAACTCCGTCAGGACGAGACCGTCATAGGAACCATGATGCCTTATCGGGAAGTGTCCATTGTGAGCGAACTGCATCAAAAAATTGCCCGGGTCGCATTTCAGGATGGTAGCTACGTGGAGCAGGGATCGATACTTTATATCCTGAATGATACCGATATCAGGGCACGTCTCAATCAGGTGGGCGCTGAATTGGAGCTCGCAAAACTGAATAAAGAGCGTTTACAGAACCTGTTGAAAACCGAAACGATAAAACAGCAGGAATACGACGAGGCACTTATGCATTTTCGTTCTTTGACCGCCCGGCAGGAACTGCTTCGTGTCGAACTGGCCAAGACGATAATCCGAGCTCCATTCTCCGGAAAAATCGGTATCTCAAAAGTGCATGTGGGCGCCTATGTCATCCCCGGTACAGCGCTGGTTACCCTGCAGGATCAGCTCAGCCTCAAGATTAACTTTTCCATTTCCGAGAAGCATCTGCCTTTGATCAATAACGGGACAAAAGTGCGCTTCACCACTGCCCTTTCCGCAGCACAACTCGAGGCGACCGTGCTCGCCACGGAGCCGGGACTGGATGCTTCGGGCCGCAGCCTGGAAGTGCAGGCACGCGTGGATAATTCCGATAAAAAATTCAGGCCGGGTATGTCCGCCAAAATACATTTTGACAGCAATGGCAAGGATGCTAAAGGTGTCAAGGTACCCACAGAGGCCCTTATGCCCGGTGACGGCGGATACAATGCCTTTGTTATCGTCGACGGAAAAGCAAAGCCTGTTGCAGTCACTATCAGTAACCGCACGGAAGCGGATGCCGTTATAACATCCGGTCTGAGCACCGGAGACAGTATTATCGTGTCCAATATGTTGCGCATTACGGATGGTACCCCCGTAAAAGCCATTATTCCAACTAAATAAGATGCCATGAGTATATCGTCACTAAGTATAAAAAAACCCGTACTGGCGGGAGTATTTTCTCTTTTGTTGGTCATATTGGGAATTGTCGGATGGAAACAGTTGGGCGTGCGGGAGTTCCCGCTGACCGAACCTCCTGTCATCTCCGTGATTACGTTCTATCCAGGTGCGAGTCCGGATGTCATTGCATCTAAACTTACCCGTCCCATGGAGGAGTCTATTGCCGAAGCCGGCGGGATCCGGACGATCTCTTCGGAATCGCGTGAGCAAGTGAGCGTTATTTCGGTCGAATTTAACCGCCAGACAGACATTGAGGATGCGTTGAATGACGTCAGGGATAAAGTGGCCAAATCCCGGAAGCAGTTGCCGGCAGATGTAGATCCACCCATTGTGCAGAAAGCCTCTTCCGCAGACAACCTGGTTGCCTTTCTTGAAGTAGAAAGTGATACAAAAGACATCAAGGAGGTCAGTCACATTGCATCCACAGTGATCAAAGACAGGATGCAGTCGATTCCAGGAATCAATAACGTCGCTATCGTCGGTGAGCATAAATATGCCATGCGGCTCCGGTTCGACCCAGTTAAATTAGCTTCCTATCAGCTTACCCCCGAAGATGTGAGACGCGCCTTGCTCAGAGAAAATATTGATCTGCCCTCGGGGCGAATCGAAGGCGATCATAGTGAATTGAGCGTCCGGACGCTCGGACGGCTCAACAGTGCAACAGATTTTAATGAGATGCTGATCAAAAAAACCGGCAATAGCGTTATCAAGCTGAAGGATATCGGTGTGGCAGAGCTCGGTGAAATGAATGAACGTACCGCCATTATCAATGAAACGGGCAATCTGAACCGTGTCGGTATCGGTGTTGCGATCCAGATTCAACGTGATGCCAATGCCATAGAGGTGGTGGACGAATTTTACAAGCGCCTGGCCCAGCTCAAAAAAGATATACCTTCCGATTATCGTCTTATTGTAGGATTTGATTTCACGCGCTCTGTTCGCGAATCCATCAAAGAGGTAGAAGAAACCCTATTTATAGCATTTGGATTGGTGGTGCTTATAATTTTTCTTTTCCTTCGCGATTGGCGTTCAACCATTATTCCGGTATTGGCCATACCGGTATCTATCCTATCTGCATTTTTCATTATGTATATTGCTGGTTTCTCCATCAACATACTTACACTTTTGGGACTCGTGCTTGCAATAGGACTTGTGGTCGATGATGCTATTGTCGTACTGGAGAATATTTACAAGAAAATTGAGGAAGGGATGTCCCCGATTCAGGCTGCCTTTAAAGGTTCCAAAGAAATCTATTTTGCCGTGATTTCAACCACAATTACCCTGGCGGCGGTGTTCTTACCTATTGTATTTATGGGAGGTATCAGCGGTCAGCTCTTTCTCGAGTTTGCAATCGTCGTTTCCGGATCCGTCTTGGTTTCTGCTTTTGTGGCTTTGACATTGACGCCGATGCTGAGTGCATATTTCCTCAAAAAGAAAGCCGGTCCGGGCTGGTTCTATCGCGTGACCGAACCTTTTTTCATCCGTTTAAATAACGGTTATACGCAATTGCTGGTTCTTTTTATGCGGGTACGTTGGCTCGCCTGGGTGTTTCTGGCCGTTACTACAGGACTGATCTATTTCGTTGGTAAAAAATTGCCATCTGAACTTGCTCCTGTAGAAGACCGTTCCAATATGAACCTGATTGCAGTCGCTCCGGAGGGAGTTTCTTTCGAGTACATGAAAAAGAATATGATCGAGGTTGGAAAATATGTGAATGACTCCACCGATGGCTTGTATCAGACCTACTCCATGGTGGCCATTTCCTTTATCCCTGCTCCCGCCCCGGTGAATGTCGCGGTGCAAAGTATTTATCTAAAAGACCCCAAAGAAAGGAAAGCGTCAATACAGGATCTGTATAACCAATATGGCGCCGCATCAGGCAATTTCCGGGGCTTCCTCCTATTTCCCTACCTCCCGCCAACCATCGGCACACGGTATGGCGGCGGTATGCCCGTCCAATTTGTATTGCAGGCGCAAAATCTGGACAGCCTGACCGCTGTGCTGCCTAAATTTTTGGGTGCGGTACGTCAGAGCAAAAAACTGATGTTTGCCGATTCGGATCTTAAAATAAACAAACCGGAGGTAAAAATAACGATAGATCGGGAGAAGGCCGCGCTGATGGGCGTATCCATCGAAGAAGTCGCCCGTACCCTACAGCTTTCCCTTTCCGGGCAACGTTATGGGTATTTCCTACGCGACGATCGACAATATGAAGTGATCGGACAGCTGTCACGTTCTTACAGAAATGATATCAATGACTTAAATGGTATTTATGTGCATTCAACAAACGGGCAGATGATCCCGTTGAGTAACCTGATTACCACGAAAGAAGCCGTAAGCCCGGCGGCTATTTACCGATACGATCAATACACTTCCGCTACCATATCTGCCGCACCCATGCCGGGTGTAAGCCTTGCTGAGGCTATACAGGAGATCGAAAAAATAAAAGCCGATGTGTTGGGTGAAAATTTCAAGTCCTCCTTAGCTGGGCAGTCACGCGATTTCAGTGAAAGTCAGGGCAATATCACCTTCACACTGATACTGGCGCTCCTGCTCATCTATATGATATTGGCCGCCCAGTTTGAAAGCCTAAGAGATCCGCTCACCATTATTCTTACCGTACCGATGGCAGTAACGGGAGCGATCCTCAGCCTACATTGGTTTGGTCAGAGCTTAAATGTGTTTAGCCAGATCGGCATCATTACACTCGTTGGACTCATCACCAAAAATGGTATTCTAATCGTTGAATTTGCCAATCACCTCAAAGATACCGGTCTTTCAAAGTATGATGCTGCGATTACTGCGGCTGAACAACGTTTTCGTCCGATATTGATGACCTCACTGGCCATGATATTCGGTGCCTTGCCTATTGCGCTGACGGCAAACAGCCGTCAGTCTCTGGGTATTGTCATTGCCGGCGGACTTGTGTTCTCCGGTATACTCACATTATTCATTATTCCGGCCGTCTACTCCTACCTGTCAAGCAATAAGCGCAGGGAAGTCATTGTTGAAGCAGATACCGAAAGCCTACATGAAAACGCAACGCACTAATTATCAATTCCAAAGTTCATTACCATGAGAAAAACAGTATATACATGTATTATCACGCTGCTGCTGTACGGGGGCAAGCTGCATGCACAGCATAAAGCGCTATCCCTGTCCGCTGCACTGGAAATCGCAGAGAAAGGAAATAGAACAGTACAGGCACAGCTATTGGAGGAAATACACGCGAAAGCACTTACAGCGGAGAGTAAAGGGGCACTGCTGCCTACCATTTCAGCAAATGTATCCTATTCCTACTACTTTGACCGACAAACAATATTTCTACCGGGTTATTTTGCCGGCACCAGTAAACCCGTGCAAGATGTAGCTGTTGGTGGGAAAAATGCATTTAACGGCATGCTAACCTTATATCAACCTATTTTTGCGGCCGATCTCAATAGACAAAAGAAAACAGCATTGATCAATGAGCAGATCGAACGTCAAAAAACAGCCGACCTTAAAAGCAAGGTTGCGCTTCGGGTTTCGGTAGATTATCTTAACATTTTGATTATGAATGAACAGCTTGCTTTATTTGAACAAAATCTGCTCCGAAATATCAGATCCCTGAATGATGCCCGCTCCCTATTTGTACAAGGCAGGGCACTGAAATCCGATACTTTGCGCAGCTTTATCGAGGTAGAAAACATCAAGTCATCTGTTTCGTATCTAAAAAACAGTATCAATGTTTCACTTATCGAATTAAAAAGATTAATTGGAATGGATGAATCCCAACGTATTGTATTGAGTGATAAACTGGAATTTAGTGGCCAGCGCGAACCCTATCTGTTGGACGAGCTATTGAAAACTGCCGCACAAAACCGGAAGGATCTCGCGATCAAACAACTGCTCATTGATCTTCAACAGAAAAAAAAGGAAGCCAATGAGGCAGGGCTAATGCCCAGACTGGCCCTGGTAGGTCAATATCAGGTACAGGCACAGGCAGATAATATCCGGCTGGGAGACTATGCCTGGCCCAGGACGTCATTCTTGGGATTGCAGCTTTCCATACCGATTTTCAACGGCAACAGGACGCGATCGCAAATCAATCAGGCAAATATTAAATTAAAACAGGAACAGATACGCTTAGACGATTTTAGAGATGAAATCAAAACCCAGCTGGCCACGATCATCAGCAAATGGGAAGAAGCCATTGCGCAATTGGAAATACAGAAAAAAACCGTCAGTTCAGCAGAACTTAACTATCAGATGAATGAAGACCGTTTCAAAAATGGCTTAGGTTCACGCCTTGAGCTGACGGATGCCGACCTAGCGCTGACACAGGCACGGATAAATCGGCTACGGGCCACTTACAACCTGAGAATGCTCCATACCGAGATGCAACATGCCCTGGGACTGCTGGATCTGCATTCAAAAACAGACCATTAAATTTTACACAGATCATTAAAAGAAGACGTACAAAATGAATACGAAATCAATAGAACCGAAGGGTAAGACAGTGCCCTATCCAAAACGCTGGGCGGCACTTTTCCTACTCTGTACCGCACAGTTTATCGTCATTATGGACACCTCCATTATCGGAGTTGCCCTGCCGGCAATTCAGGCCGATCTAGGCTATTCACAATCTGGCCTGCAATGGATCTTCAACGCTTATGTTATCCTATTTGGCGGCTTCCTGCTGCTCGGAGGGCGTATGTCTGACCTCTTTGGGGCGCGTATGATCTTTATGTGGGGATTTGGTATTCTCACTGCGGCATCATTCTTGGCCGGTATCGCCTGGTCTGAACTGGCGCTAAATATTGGCCGTGGGCTACAGGGACTGGGTTCGGCCCTGATTGCGCCTGCCGCCCTGACCCTCGTCATGTCCAAATTTACCGACCCAAAAGAGATCAATCGCGCTTTCGGCTTTTGGGGCGCGGCAGCAGCAGCCGGTGGGTCGGCCGGAGTTTTTCTGGGCGGTGTGATTACCGAATGGCTTTCCTGGCATTGGATATTTCTGATTAACATTCCTGCTGGACTTATTGTCCTGCTGTTCAGCAAGCGATTGTTGTTCAAGGGCGATACGAAAAAAGGAAGGATCGACCTTGCCGGCGCATTGCTGGCCACCACCGCACTTGTGCTGATGGTGTACACCATTGTATCTGCGGAGCATGCCGGATGGGATTCCTTACAGACAATAAGCCTGCTGGGCATATCGATCCTATTATTTATGGTGTTCATTATGCTGCAGAAGAAGAAAAGGGATCCACTTGTACCCATGGCTATTTTTAAGGTCCCTAATCTCTCCGCGGGTAACCTGATGATGTCGCTATTGGCTGCGGCATGGATACCTTTATGGTTTTTCCTTAACCTTTACTTACAGCAGATCCTGCATTATTCAGCCTTCCACAGCGGTCTCGCCCTGTTGCCGATGACCATAGCCATTATGATCCTGATGGTAGGTTTTACTGGAAAACTGGTCACTAGGTTCGGATTCAAAACCAATATTATAGCGGGACTGGTTATCCTTGCGGGATCACTATTTCTATTTAGCACGATTCCGACAGATGGTTCTTTCCTTCGAGATGTACTGCCGGCTTCTCTATTGGCGGCTTTGGGGATGTCCCTGGCCTATATCCCCGGGACGATAGCCTCCATCTCAGGTGCCGGGCCGGATGAGACAGGACTAGCCTCAGGGCTGGTAAATACAAGTTATCAGGTTGGATCGGCTTTGGGGTTGGCCATTATCGTTGCTGTTTCCACGGCGAAAACCAATACCTTGAAAATGGCTGCTATCTCCGATGCCGACGCATTAAATGCAGGCTTTCAAACAGCATTTTTCTCAGCCGGACTCTTATGTATCGTAGCCATTTTAATAGTCGTTGGTTATATCAGAACCGCTAAACAATCGTAAATAAATTCTGGTACGGCCTATGCCTCCGGACTCTGACAGATCTCCGCTACCGAATGATAAAATAAAATCTTTCGGTAGCGGAGTTTTTTGTTTAAAGGTGTAGAACGAAGAAAATCAACGTCAAGTACCTTTTACTTTCACTCCCGAGCGTTGATCCGCCATTGGCTATTCGCTATAGAACACCTCTTGACTTCGATCGCTTTCTGTACTGTTCGTATCTATTGAAGTGACAAAGTAGTAATAACTATTTCCTTTTATTAGCTCTGTATCCACATATTCAAATTGATCGCCCAAGATCGTTTTTAATAATTGTGGATCAGCTTTACCTGAACTTCGGTAGATATTATAAGCTTTCATTGCTGTCGCACTATGATCCCATTGAATGAGCAACCTGGTATCATCAACAGCGTATAGCCGAACTTTCAGGGGCGCTAAAGGCTTTTCGAGTATTCTTTCTACCTGAATAGGGCTACTCAAGGCACTGGTCTTGGTCGAATCGATGACCACTTGTACGGCATAGTCATAGACACCTGCCCGACGCAATGTGTCCACAAATTCATTGGTTTCTACCTTGGCAAATACACTTGTCGGAAATGCAGGTTCGTCTTTTGATTTTCTATACACGTTATAATAATTGACCCCATTCACGATTTTGTCCATATCATACCAGGTAATAGACACCTTTTCTTTGTCCATCCAAAGATAGCGCAATTGCTTGGGGGAGGCGATCTCCACCTGCTGTCCCTTGGGAATAGATAGTTTAACGACCTCAGATAATGGACTCAATGACTGGGTATGTGATACCGCAGCGATGGCATAGTAGCTGATGACATCGCCGATGGTTGCCGAGCTGTCTTGATAGTGATAGAACTGTTCTTTCGTTTGATAAGGGATAAAATTGCTTACTTGACGCAGTTCTCCATTTGCATCAAAGCTTCGGTAGATATAGAATCCCGCCACATTGAGGCTATCAACATGTTGCCATTCCAGGGTCGGCAAATTACCCTTCATATACGCATGTACCTGTGTTGGCGGCAGGATATTGACAATTCCTGTCGCGATCCCCGAAACCCGTGCCGTGGGAAAGGAGATGGCAGACTCCCCTTGCATCAGCAACTGATAATAATAATTCTTCCCGGCACGAACGGACTGGTCGACATAGAGGGTATCAGTTACAGGAACGGTAGCTAATAACCGATAATTTGTATCGTAATTATCGCTGCGATACAACAAGATATTTTGTAAGGCATATCGTTGCTCCAATGGTTCCCAATAGATCTTTATGCCGCCATCTATTGCTGCTGTGCGGACATTAAATCCACGGTTGATATTTCGAAAGCCACCAACTTGAAGCGTAACGGTGTCCGAACTCGTGCCCTGATTGCCAAAAAGATCCTTTCCAATAAGATAGTATTCATAACGGACAGATTGCAATGCTGTGGTATCCTGAAGGTAGTAAATGACCGAATCATTCTGGCTATTCCCACTCAACCCCCGTGTACTGTATACGGGCCTGAAATCTGAGCCCGAGCCACGCACCCGTCTATAAATTTCAAACAGAGGGGCAGCCTGCGTGATTGCCGACTGAAAGCGGAGTATCGGATAGGCCTCGCCGGGGTCTACCTCAATGCTTTTGATTGCTGCAAAGTCGACTTTAGGTAAACTATAGGTCATCGTTGCATTGTATTCACTCCCATCCGTAGCGATTATTTTGTAACTATAATTTTGGCCCAGTACGGCTGTGGTATCCATAAGTCCCAATCCAAATCCTATCCGGATCTGCGGAATCTGTAAGGTCAGGTACTGTTGCTGTTTCAGGGGATCTTCCCAAGCCTGCCACAGGCCCTGTGATAAACTATCCGAAAGGTTACCCGATTCCGGAAAAATAAACAGGAGATCTTTTATCCGCTGCCGAACAGTTTCCAGCGATTGCAGGGCACTAATGTGTTGGATGGGCAAAAATTCCTTGTCCCCGGCTCCTTTTCGCAGGACGAGATAGCCCTGCTTTGCCATTTCCAAATCATTGACATCAATATAAATCCCCTTTGGTGTGCCTGTCATAGCCACTTTTGCCTGCTGTGCATACGACGAGCTGCATACAAGCAATAACCAAAGAATCCATGCGGTATGTTTCATAATCCGTTTATTAATAATCAAAGTCAGGATCTTTGCTACAAGATCCACTATTTCTTGTAAATTCAAATTCAACACCTTTATTGCAGCTCGATCCCGCACATAGGGTCAGTTTGCCCATCACGCCAATGTCAATGCTTTCATCCACGAAGGCACACCATACCCTTGCCCCGATATTGGCCGAAAAGCAGCCCATCACCTGAAAACTTGGGTCGCCACCGGTATTGGCAAACTTGGCCTTCACGCCTACCTCAGCATCTACCGAACCGCTCACGCCACAGACACCGCCCAGGACAGCCATTCGTGCATAAGCATGGGCAAATAACATCGCACCGACACCGATCTCCTGACTTGCCTTGTTAAAACTGCCATAGATACGGGCATCAAAACCAGCGCCGAATCCCACTTCAAAATCTGCTACAACAAAATTGACCGCAAAATGCGTTTCGGGGATAATGTCCTTTCTTCCCGTAAACAAGAATCCGTGAAAGCCATTCTCCTTAAATATTTTCGGTAGTTTCTTCACATAAGACTGACTTGTAAACTTCGCTTCCATCTGTGGAGTGACCGTATTATGATCGCCGATGCCGATACCGACAGCCAATGGGAAAATCAATGGTACCGGTGCCAGGACATCCGCTCCTGCGAAAAAGTACCAGCCTTCTTTTTCAAAAAGCATTTCAAGCTCCACCTTACTTAGGATCACGGCTCCGGCCACCAACCTTGGCATGCTCAGTGCACCAAACATACGTCCGGTCTTGAAATCATAGTCAAATTTTGCTCCCGAGAAACCACCGCCATTCTTTGCCATTCCATCGGCCAGGTTATCGACCGGCAATTCCTCTTGTATGGCTTTTACCGCTTGCATGGCGACCTGTTTGGTTTTTTGCTTGGCAACATCGACAATATCAATACCGAGCGCTCCGCGCAGAACACCGTTGAGCTGCAAAAATCCACCGATTGGATTGCCATCGATCATGGAGTTGATGGCATTCATTCCGGTACCCGCCAACCGCATCTTAGCAGCGATCTGATCGTAATACTGTTTTCCATCTTGACCCAATTTCATCACCTCATTATAGGTGTCATTGGCAGTTTTAAGATTATTTTCAATAAATTCCCGGGTTTGCCGCACATTTTCATCCTTCATCACTTCGTCCAATAGCTGGGCAGCATACTCCTCTCCTTGTTTGCGGTATTCGCCAATAACAATTTCCGCCTGCTTCTTGGCCTCGTCTGCGGCTTGTGAGACAACTGCTTCTGCAAAGGCTTTAGCCTCACCTGCCACTCCCGCTGGTGCTCCTTCCCCTTGTACCGAAGATGTAACCATGCTAACCAGATTCGCCTTGATACCAATATCCGTACCCGGCATCTGTATCATTCCCGCAATCCCCAGTCCACGGCCGCCATAAAGCTGCCCTCCCGCTGCCGCGATGGTTTTGAAACGCGTCCCTCCGTCTCCTGTAAAGGAGAAACTCAAAGGAGCAATAGATAATTTAGGTACACCGGATTCACTTGCGGTATAACTGATGCTTCCATTGATATTATCCAACAGCTTGGGTAAATGAAGGTTAACAGTTCCGTTCATTGTTAAGCCATCAGGTTTGCTAAAGAAAGATCCCGGAGTAAAAGACAATTGACTTTGCAATGTAATGGGCTTTGCAGATTGACTAAAACCAAAGACTTCCTCATCATTACTCAAAACGGATATGTACCCGATTTGAATGCGGTCACCCTGATGTGTCATTCCCGGAAGTTTCTCCAGAAAAGCAGCTTCACCGTTGTCATTTCTTAAGGTAAATTTAAAATGACCTTTCCCCGGGATATTGCCCACATCGGCATCGTAGGAAAATACCAACTCTGTACCTTGATTGAGGTGAAGTGGTATATTGGCTTTGCCACCTACAGTCAGCTGCTGTGATACATTGTCGGTCTTGTCAAAAATAAGTTCCCCCGGTATTATCGACATCTTCCGCATATTCAGGTCTGCTTTATTGGTAAATATTTTACCTTCATTCAGCACGATGCCGCCCGAGTTGGGCGCCAAGACCCAAGATCTGCTCTGCACCTTCCATTTTTCCAGTTGAAATTCCAAGGGTTCATTGCTACGGACAGGCAACAGCATATCTTTGGTAATAATGGCTTTCCCTGCAATTATACGCAGAGGTATATTACCCTGTATCGTGGTTTTTAAGGTAAGGAAGAGATGAATACTATCATCTTTCATATAGGACTCCCTAGCTCCGTCAATGCCACTTTCACCATCAAAACCCAAATATTTAAACTGTATCGCCTTGCCCTGATCTTTACTGATCGTATACTTTCGTCCTTTGGTGCTTGCGTTCGATCTGAAAACTTCTATATTCATCTTTGCAGGACTGCCGTCGGCATATCTGCCCAAATAAAAATCCTGGTTGCTGATCGTCATATAACTACTTGGAAAGTTGAACGAGTTGTCGACAATCCGAACTTTCCCTTCGATCGAACCTGTCGTATCGTTTTCGCCACGCCGTATGCTGATAAATTGTTCGGCTCCGAGCAATTGTGCTTTATATGACTTAAATGCGGCTATCCGGATATTCTTTTCCAACAGGTCAATCTTTTCATCTGCTGGTACCCCTTTAGCGACCTGACGGTTATTGACCAGACCTGATTTCTTAATGACAATATTTTTAAACCTCAGCTGCAGCTCCTGCCCTCCAAACTTATCGTCTTTGAAATCAGAGTTTTCCGGCAGATCGACAAGATCGCCCGAAACAAGATATTCCCCCTCTTGTCGTTGCTCCAGTTTATTGATTCGAACATTAAAACCATACAACTGGCTGAGGTCGATATCATTGAGCTCATTGATCTTGAAATCGAGGGTCTGCTCCGTGACATCTCTTTGCACGGCAATAGATTTGCTTTCGCCCACAAAAGTCCGGTTTTGTGCATGGTAACTGGCCGTCACTTTGATTTTCAGTGCGTTGCCAGGTAACAGTGGACTTGCCGCTCTTGGTTGAGGAACCAAAATGGAATAATCACCATTGGCATCCGTCTCCGTTTCACTTTCTGAATTTGCGCCGGCTCCCTGCTCCAGGTAGACGCGTGCCCCCTGAAGGGCTGTTCCGTCTGCTGCTAGCGTAACCTTTCCAGCTAAGAGATTAGCACGGTCCACTTCGACCACAACCGTGCGAAGTACCTGATCGTCTTCGCTATTTACATTGTTGAGGCTAGTGGGCATAAAGGCGATACCAGCCTGTGCACCGACGATCGGACTTGTTGAATTTTCCTTAGGTTTAGCCCTATATTTTGCAATATCATTGGTGACAAAAACATTGAAATTGGTCTTCGAATTATTGACAAATTCAAACCGTGCCTCACCCTGCGTGTTTGTCCGCTTGAAATCATCACCGGCTCCTTCAATATAGACCTTCGCATTGGTCACACGCGAGCCGTCTTTCGTCTTGACGACAATATTGATCCGATGTTTTCTGCGGGTCAGTTTGAAGTCTCCAAGATCTGCATTGGGTTCCTGAGCAAATACGGCCGCAGTTTTAGGCATATAGGCTGAATTTCTTTACTGATGCCCGAAGTGAGCGCTGTGTTTGTTGTTTTCGCATTTGCTGCGTAAACGAAATTGACATTATTTCCAAATTTTGTCTTGGATTGGGTGGCAGCAGCCACTATTCCCGTATTCAGATCTGCTTTGCTTGCTATAAAAACTGTCGTATTGATTTCGCCTTTGGCATTCTTGGTGGATTGTATCTTGCTGCCACTGGTGCCAAACAAAATTTCCTTTTTATCACTTACTGTCCGATCGACCAAAGTTTGAAAATTATTGAGTGCAAATTGATTTAATGAATGATTCAAGGCTCCCGTACCCCCCTTCCTACTTAGCGCACCTTCGGTATCCACCCATCTTCCATTCATTTTCAGCTTGACCCGCGCAGTTACCGGCGCATCGTTCTCTGCATCCATCACATAGCCATAAGCTCCTCTTCCAAGCGGTTTAATGGCAAAGTTGCGCACGATCTGCCGTCCGGACAGGCCGGGTTCGAGCGCCCCGATATCCACCTCCTGCGTCTCGTAACCGGGCGCATAGAGTATTTTGACCACATTGCTGGTCTGTGTAGAGACCGTTCCTGAATTAATCGTCTCAGGGTTAAAAGATTCGATCCGTTTTTCTATTGTGGGGAATGAATAATAACCATTATCATCCGTGGTCGCAACTTCTTCAAAAAGGAAATTATAACGTTGATTGTTGTATGATTTCCCGTTTAAGATCACGCTAGCTTTGACTTGTACCCCTTTTATACCCAGGGTGGTAAAATCATCAGTGACCCGGCCTCTGATCAAGGTAGATCTGGGAACGACCCTAAATTTATATTCGACCACATTATCGGGATTCAGATCCTTGTTAAACAGGATATCCGATTCGGGAATAAAGCCTTCGATACCCTGTGGCCCATCTGCCGCTACCCTGCGATTGGTCCATACATGGGTTTTGCTCAGTAAGTAATCCTTATAGAAGGCCACGTCGTTCTCCCGGCCCCGGTCGTCAGCTTCCAAAATGTAGTTCAGCGTACCGGCCATATTCAATGTTGTCGGGCGAAGCACATCCTTAAACTCAATATAACCACCGTCGTTGCTGAGATCTCCCTCCCGCATCAATATATTCTGATATTGATTATCCAAGGCCGGATTATTCGACTGAACCACAGCTCCATTGCTGAGCGATACACCGGAATAGTTGGCTCCTATATTGGCGGTATAGCTTAAGTTGCTGGCAGCAATTCCTTTGATGGACATACCTGACCCAGCTGCGGCAATCGGTGTCGCGGAATTATTGTATCCCGAATTGGGCGTGGAGGTATTGATATTCTTTTTTATATTTTTATCCAGTCCCGGGATACTGGGCATATAACGGTGGTCCTTATTGCTCAGATCATAATACAGGTTCACGGGTACATTGGCAAATGAAATTGCTGTCTGTGGTTGTTCTGCCCGGTCCACACGCCCTACCAGTACCCGAATGTTTTGGGTCTTTACAAAAGAGGTATAGGCACCGATATCTTTACTCTCCCAAGGTTGTACCACAATGGCCTCATCAGGTGCACAATAGAAAGCTACATCGGGTACCAGACGAAAGACCCGCCTGAATTTTCCATCACGGGTAGCGGCCAGATCGCCTTCCCCCCTTGTTACGCTTCCATCAACATATTGACCGGCGGCGTCCGCATTCGGAAAATCAAATTCAAAATTTCCATCCTGATCGGTCATCACAGTTTGCAATACTTTGTAGTTGTCCTGTACACTGCCATTGTCACTATTGATGGATATCCCTTGTTCTACAACTTCTGTTTTTGCAAAATTGGTATATCCAAAGCTTGCCAGCTGCGTGCTGATGCTGTTGTAGTAGTTTCCTATAGGGGAAATAGCTCCGACGTAGCCAGCCTTAGCCGTTTGATCTGGCGGCAATGGTACTGCCGATGCATTGCGCATAGCCGACATGGCTCCGGTTCCAAGAGGTACGTCAACAGCTTCTGCCCGAGGACCGCCGTTTTGCGAAGCTAATCTGGCACCGTGTTGCATATCAGGAATAGTTCCGGCGGTAGATTTCGATTCCACAAAATCATAGGTAACCACCAGTTTTAGCGGCATATTTGCGTAAGGCTGTTTGGGTAGTCCCGCTTTATTTTTATAGGCATACTTTAAGTTTCCCGTCAATTTGGTACGCGG
Source organism: Sphingobacterium sp. DR205 (assembly GCF_011064245.1). Lineage (NCBI taxonomy): Bacteria > Pseudomonadati > Bacteroidota > Sphingobacteriia > Sphingobacteriales > Sphingobacteriaceae > Sphingobacterium > Sphingobacterium sp. DR205. The sequence goes on from NZ_CP049333.1 coordinate 3,441,545, forward strand.
TGCCACTGCCAATTCCTTTTCCAAGGTCAGAAAAGCCTCTTCTGTTTGGTCGTTGTACCGGTAATCTGTCCATTTGTCCTTGCCGAGCACATTTTTGGTGACACCATTGCCATAGAGCGATCCCCCTTTGGCCAGACTGTTTCCCAGGTTTAGTCCTGGTTCATTTTTATCTGTACCTGCGAGCTGTTCGCCCTTTTTCGTATTGCCGGTTTTAGCTGGGATAACATTGACTTGTTTGTTGGACACTTTGAGACCATTGTCGGTCAGCATTTTCAACTTAGCAGATCCCTCCTGCGATTTTAAAGCATGCTCAAACGCATTTCCATTCGTGTAGCTGACCAGCTCTGGATCATTCAGCTTTAAGTTGCTGCTGTTTTTATTTCCGTTGACAGTGAGCCCGGCAGCGATAGTGCCATACGACACTTCTCGCAATACGGTGCTGCCATTGAGTAATACGATCTTATAATTATAACTGTCCGAGGGCAGATTTTTAAATAAGGAATTGATCGTTGCATACGCTTCGTTACCGTTTTTCTTATCCCTTATTTGTGGTGTTGTGCGCTCGGCGATTAAAATTTTATCGCCCTGTATTGCTTGCTCATACAAACGCTCACTAAGGAGATCACCCTCGTATCGTGGGATTCCGTATTGCGGATTTTCTTTGTTCGTCTTTTGCCTATAGATTTTGATCTTGGCATTTTCAACATAATCCCCCTTAAGGTTATTAAAGATCTCACGAACGTTGATTTTCAGGCTATAAGCATTGGCATCCAAGGTAATCTGGCTAACGCTTTGCTCAGTGCCCGATTTAAAGGAAAATAATTCGCTGCTTGCTTTGAAATGCGGATTGAGCACAGCAATTTTATAGTAAAGCCCAACATTACCTTTCATATTTTCGATATGATATCGCAGACTGGCAGGCATCGCCGAAGCGCCCTGGCCGCCGATATTGTTATCCCATTTGTCGTCGGGGATCATACCGCTGCTGTCCTGAGATGAAAAGAAACAGGTGATTTCAAAATTTCCATCCTTATCTGTGGTGACATATTGTCCCCCAAAAACATCTTCTTTATTGAAAAAACTGGCGATATTGCCTGTCAATTCTGTTTTTTGTGCCACGCCGTTGCTATCTTGGGCCACCTTGGCATACACTTTTGAGAGATAGACTTTTTGATTGGCAATGGGAAATACGTTTCCTTTTGCATCATCCTTAAATTGGTAAACCAGTCGTCCTTTGATCTTGGTGGTATCGCGGTGTATTTTGGCATCAAACAGAAAATCTACCGGGATACTCTTACCCTGATTTTCGAAAATTTGCTGCTGCATGGGGTCATTGGCAATCACCTGTACCTGATAGCGCGCCCCTTTTTTAAGTTCGGGCATCTTTACAAAATCATATAGGAGCTCGTTTTTTCCGATGATCTTGGTCGTATACATCGGTAATGTGCTACTTAAATTCTTGCTGGACTTGCTTGTGCTGATTTTATAAAAATTGACTGTATACTCTGTTGTTGGAGCAGCGTTCAAGATCGGGTTCCAGACCACTTTAAATTGTTCTACGCCCTTAAATGTACTTTGATTTTCGGGGCTCACGATCAATGGGGCCGCAATCATATTTCCGGCATAGATAAAGGAGCTCACCTCTGACCAGCCACGATTCCGAAAAGTAGATTTTCCTGTTGGATCCGTTGCCTGTACTCCCATGACATATTGCCTGCCGGGTATGAGGGCAGGATGTGCGGGTCCATATAATAGCATATTGGATCCCAGTGTCTCCTCAAATAGGGGTCTGCTGGACAAAAAAGCATCATTGGGATTACGTGGGACGATCAGCTCGACAATGCGTAGTTTGTACTGGGTAAAGGGCGAAGATCCGGGCGGTGTCGTCCAGGTGATCGGCAAAGCCTGTACGCCTCGGACGTCCACCTTCTGTTCATTAAAAGGACTGATAATGCGCGGGGGCTCCAGGTCTGAGATCCGAAAACTGGTACAGCCCAGCGGTTGTTCCGGACTGATCGGTTCCAGGCTATTGTATTGTAAAGCACGGATACATAACATATAGTTACCCTCCAAGAGGCCAACACCACGGTTCATATCCGCCCGGCTGATGCCCGTATAGTCAATTTTATTGATGTCAAAAAGAGCCGCAATGTCATTGCCGTTCAGATTGACTGTCTGACCCGCCCCAATGATGATCGGGCGTGGACTACGGTAGCCGGGTTTGACCCAGGCCGAAATCCCGTTATCCCCGGTTACCTTGGCCGTAAGCTGTATCGACAACTCGACCGTGGAAGTATTGGTCACCGTCACGACCATCAGTTCGGGGTGCGAAGAATAATCAGCTATGCGGTTCAAATAAGGAGGCAACACGTGCGATGTGATCTGTATCTGCGCCTTTGAAGCAAAGCATAGGAGCAAAAGCCCAAGTAGGATACATACATTTCGTCTGATAGATGCGATCGGTTTCATAATCCAAAATTCAATTGGTAAGCAATTTCTCCACGGGTTTCCGAAAATGACGGATTTACCCCCGTCACAACAGACCCCGGATTATTATTGGTAAAGTAGACCATTGCCCGGATACTTTGCAGTTTGCTAATGGTATAGGATAGGTTTAGAGAGCCATTGAAGATGCCGCTTTTATTGCCATTGCTATTACCCCGCATGTAACTCAGGTTGGTACCCGTACTGAGTTTATTGTTGGCGATCAAATAGGTAGCGCCGCCCGAAATCCCCTTATAGCTATTCCGATTGCCACTGGATTTTAGCATGGTATAGCTCAGGCTCGAGTTAAAGCTGAGTTTTTCCTGTGGAAGTGACAAGGTATAATTTAGCAGGTATTGACTGGAGTTGATGTCCCTGCTCGGAGCATTGTTTGCATCAAAATAACTGTTATAGTCATTCATGCTATTGAAATTGACTGAAAGCAGGATCATTTGTACCCTTGTCGGACTAGATAGGGTAAATCGCGGCATGATACCGAATGTTCTGGTGGTCTGTACTATTTTGAGGGAATCCGCAAAGCGCAGCGTATTTGGTTTCTGATTATTGGAAAAATTGCTGAAGTTGAGATCAATTCCGAGCTGTTTTGTCAATTCGGCCGTTAGCATTGCTGTACCGATGACACGTTTGGAGGTTGCTTCTTTCTGCAACCGGACATTGTCCTGTTCTATTCCTAGGCTTCCGTTAAAACGAAATCTGCCCGAAGGATGACTGTAGTTGGGCATAATGGTCAGATTTTCAACATCATTGGTAAAGTAATAAGCGCCCATTGAGGTAAATCCGGGTTCCACACGACGATAATTTACCTTAACGCCATAGTTTTTGGCCTGATAGCCAATGCCGGCGTTAAAAGCCAAAAACCATTCGGAAGTACCATTAATATCCAACATCTTACCTAACTTTCGGAGCGTCTTGTCCGTTATGGAATCCAGCGACAAGGTTGAATTGATGTCGCGTGTCAGCAAGCTTACGGCCCCGTCACTTTCGATATAGAGCTGTTTGAAAATCGTAAACCGGGTACCATAGCCGAGCACAGAATTGGCCGCCGGAGTTACTTTTCGATTTGTATTATTGACAATCCCCGCGATTGAGCTACTGTCATCTTTGGCGTGGAGCAGATTCAGGTCAAAGAAATTGGCGTTGGTGCCGTATCCCAGTTTTACCGCCAGTCCCTTGCGGGTAAAAGAGTAAGGCACCAGCGACATCGAGGCCGTATCAATGACCGTTGCCCTATTCAAACGTCCATACATGAGCCCAAAGCGTAATTTACCGGGATTAAGCTCCACCCCGCCCCCCAAGATGGTATGCCCCGCCAGTGTATAGGGCGAAAAAGTGATATTTCGATATCCGGCATGCAAGGTGATCCACTTATAGGTCGGACTGAGGCCAAATTGATTAAAAGGTTGCTGGAAGGAACTCTGCTTTTTGCTCAATGTGAAGCTAAATGGAATACTCCATCCATACAATGAAATCGTTGGACTTCCGCTAATCAGATAATTAACAGGTTCCATGCGGTCGGCTATTCCGGAGGCATGGTAAAACATGCCCCGGAGCTCCAGATTTCCGTCAAACCGAAACGGTTTTTGCTTGGTAATATTACTAAGCTCTTGTCCCTGTATAGGTCTTAACATCCCCAGGCAGCAGACAACGATTACGAAATGGATGATGGTTTTCATGCTAATCAGCGATCTTATACATGACTTTAAGTTGATTGTAATCTTTCGGCAATGCCTTGGCCAGTCCCTGGGCATTCTTATTTCCGGGAATGATCACAAAGCGGAACAGTAAATTTTCCTCCACCTCTTTCCGCCCGATATCGAATCCCGTATTTGAGATTAATATGCGGATCAGTGCGTTCGTTTGATCTAGGTGGAAGCTATAGTCCACCCAGTCGTACAGGCGTCCTTTGCAATTGAGCTGGCTGATAAAAGAGCCCTTCGTCCCCACATCCTCCCGTACGTAAACCAGTACCGCGGCTTCATCGAGTAATTTGGGGTTATCGTAAAATTCGCGTACAAAAAAATCTCCGGATATATTTCCCGAGCTAGGCGACTGGTAACTGCCGTATAGCGTCCGCCATTCACTGTAGATAACATCCGTTTGTGGTCCGGCAGGACCTCTTAAGTTCATAATGGGATCCCCCCATCCTGTTGTGGTTTTGGGGCCATACAAATTTCCGGTAGCGATACTGATGTAGTAGTCGCCTACCCTGCCGAGTGTATCCTGCGGAGTACCATAGCCATTATGGATTTTGGATCCTGCCGCACCATTGGTACCATTGGTTCCCGCGGTGCCTGTTGCACCTTTTAAATTAACGGGTGTACCCCAGGTTGTGGCCGTTTTTGGCCCGTAAAAATCGCTGGTATTGGTACGGAAATAAAAATCACCGATTCGGCCCAGCGCTATATCAGGCACGTTGATGCCGCTCAAGATCTGCGATCCCGGAGCACCATTCAGTCCATTGGTTCCCTTGAGGCTGGTGGCATTTCCCCAGCCGGCTGCAGTTTTAGGTCCATAGAAATCACCTGTATTGCTCCGAAAGTAAAAATCCCCCAACTTGCCGATGGCAGCTACTGGCACCGTTGTACCGGCGAGGATCGTAGCCCCGTTCGTACCATTGGTACCATCTGTGCCATCTGCGCCTTTGGCACCGATCAAACTAATGGGAGTACCCCAGCCAGCATCCGTCTTGGGGCCATAAAGCTGCCCCGTCGTGGTCTGGAAATAATAGTCACCATTGATCCCCATACCCGCAGCGGGTACGGCGGTGCCATTGTAGATTTTAGTACCATTGGCGCCCTTTAGATTGAGTGCAATTCCCCAGCCTGATTCTGTTTTGGGGCCATAGAGATCCGTGTTGCTCCGGTTGAGATAGTAATCACCGATCTGTCCCAAGTTAGCGGTGGGTGCGGTAGTGCCGTTCAGTATTTTAGAACCAGGTATTCCAGGAACTCCGGGAGTCCCCGGTGCACCTGTAGCGCCAACAGCTCCTGTGGCACCGCGCAGATTGACCGGATCACCCCATCCTGTTGTGGTCTTGGGGCCATAAAAATCACTATTTGTCAATTGAAAATAGAAATCCCCGGCGATGCCCAGCGTTGTTGCGGGAATTGTATTGCCGGTATAAATCTTGGTCCCACTGAGACCTTCCAGTCCTTGTGGTCCCACATCTCCTTCTTTGGTACAGGAAAGCAAAAAGACCAATATCAAATTGAATAGAAAAAATCGATTACCTGATAACGTTTTCATATATGATTAAATTATAGTTACTAATTGGTGATAAACTCAGTGGCCTCGGCCAATTGTATTTCCAAACAAATAGAATAATTTAATCCACGCCATTTTTGGAGAATGAGTGAGGAGGGGTTTAAAATGAGTGAAGCAAGGGCATTTTTGAGTAAGTGACAGCCGGGTTGCACATTAAAAATCAGATCTGTCCACGATCTTGTAGATCGCTATCATCCCGGTCGAAGCCAATAATAGGTAAAGTAATGCTGATCTTTGTACTAAATTCCTCAGCAGCAGGCAAAGAACGGACGGTCAACGAAGCTACGGGATAGGGCGATTTATCATTGAGTAGATTGAGCCGGTCCTGCACCCCTTTTAGGCCAAAGGAAGTAGTTCTGAAGTTTTGCAGTCTTGACGTCTCTTTATGTTCAAAACCAACACCATTGTCCAATACGTCAATCACAAGAGATGCCACAGTCTGCCGCAGTTTGATACAGATCATACCCGGGCGATCGACGAGATGGCGGATACCGTGGTGGACAGCATTCTCCACCAGTGGCTGTATCAGCATAGAGGGTATCTTCATGTTATGGATATCCAGCTGTGGATCAACAGCTATCTCAAAGGAAAAGCTGTATGCAAAGCGGTCCTGCTCCAATTCGAGGTACAATTTGATCAGATGAAGCTCGGAGGAAATTCCTACAAGCGCGTAACGCGAATTCTCCAATACGATGCGGCTCAGGGTGGCAAATTTATGGATAAGGCTGCTGGCGCTTTTCGAATCATTTTCAATGACATAGGCTTCGATGGAGTTAAATACATTAAAGATAAAATGAGGATTCATTTGTGAACGGATGGCCTTCAGCTCGCTTTCCATCAACTTTTTTCTAAAATCAGCTTCCAGTTTCTCCTCTTTTTCCCTTTCCAGAATCTTAGTCTGTTCTTTGATCTTCCTTTCATTCGCAGATAATTCATCCTGTAACCGATCCGTATAGGCCAATTGGAGAGCGTTGATTTTTTTCTGCTGGCGCAGTCGATATAGAAATAGACCGGTCACGGTACCGATGACCACTAACAGGGCCAAGGCTTTAAACCAAGTGGTTTGAAACCATTTTGATTGGAGATGGATACCTAAGGTTGCAATCTGCGGAGACCATTGTCCATATTTATTACCGAGTCTAGCTTCGAATACGTAATCTCCGCCCGGTAAATTGTTGTATACGGCCTGTGGATCTTCTTTCGTCACTACCCAGTCCGGATCTACCCCTTTCATACGATAGGCAAAGATATAGTCCCGCAAGGCGGCGGCGGGATGCGAAAAATCAATGACAAAATTATTTTCTTCGGGTTGCAGCCTTATCGTCGCAGGACCAAATAACAGGTCACTGCGGTTCCTGTTGGCGATGTAAAATTTACTAAATATTGGTTTTTCTGAAAGTTTGGCGGAAAAATCCAGCCCGCTTACATCCGTCCACAGCAGACCGACCGAGGTACATATTATTAAATTGTTGTCGATCAGCGATAAGTCATAGGTCTTTGTCGGCAATGGCGGGATTATCCCCCTTCCACTATGCAACTGGATAAAAGCCTTTGTCCGGGGGTCAAATACCATAAATCCATCGTTGCTGCGTAGCCACAGGCGCCCTTGCTGATCCCTTTTTATATCATTAATGGAATTATGCGGAAAATCATTGTTGTCCCGATAATACTGAATAAATATTTTCCTGTGATTTTGGGTAATAGCACTTAATCCACTGCCGCCCGTACTGAACCAGAGGGTATCCGTGTTGTGCTGCGAAAAAGCAACAATCTTATTGGACCGCAGGCCACCATTCTCCTTTTGTTGCGTAAACTGCCGCCAGCGAAAATTTTTCCTGTCCAATAGTTGCAACAAGCCATTTCCATCTAATCCCATCCAGATGGTCTGGTTTCCATCTTTGCCAAGATTAATAATTTTGTTACTGGGCAGCCCCTTACTTTTGTCGTAACGGATAATGGTTTTACCGGATATATTATACTGATATAAACCATTGTTCCAGGTGCCAATCCACAAAAAAGGCTTACCATCGATTGAGTCTTTCAATACCGTATTGCAGTCGGCCACGTCAAAACCATATTTATCGCCAGCAATTGCCAGGGAGCGGATAGCCTGTTTTTGCGTAGTGTCAAAATAAAATAATCCATTATAATAGCTGGAGAAATAAATGACCTGATCAATCACATTGACTTGGCTCATACTAACACCATTTAAAGAAAAAGTGGATATTTTCCGCTTTAAATCGGCACTCAATCGGCCAAAATTATTCTGGGTCCTATACCAGAGATCATCGCCCACTTTAAAAACATGGATAATGGGATCGCTATCGGCCGGAATCAGCCGGTTAACCTTATTCATCGATTCTTCATACCAAAAAAGCCCGTTTGAGGTACCCAGCCAATACCCGTTTGCTGTTTTCAGCATCACATTTACTTTGATCGGAAGTTCACATTTAGGACATAATTCACTCCATTTTATTTGCTGCTGATGTCCCGTTGCAGGTTGATATACCGTGATTCCCCTGGACACATGGCCAGCGATGATTTCATCCCTAACCGGATCGAATATCATGCACGGGTAAGTATTGTCATAAAATTTTTTGCTTTTTTGTTCGCCGAGCAGTTTGGTCTGCAATGCATTTTTTGCTGGATTATATTTGACTAGATCATTGTCATAATACATGCAATAGACTTCGCCTTTTCGAAAAACAAAACTGGATACTGCATTTTCATCCGCTTGCTTCAAGTTAAAATTTTTCGCGATTTTAGTGCGCGGGTCATAGCTAAAGAAGCCTTCATAGCGTGTTCCTATCCACAATATACCATGGTTATCCTCGGTAATCGTATAAATACTCAGGACTTCATTTTTTTTGCTCAGTGGAAATCTAATTTGGTTTATTTCGCCCGTATTTGGATCCAGCACCTGCAGATCCGTTTCCTGTCCACCGAAATAGATCAATCCCGATTTACTTGCAAAGACCTCATACAGTTCATTTTTAAGTATCGACCGGTCCAGGCGGACGGGGAAATAAGTAATGGACTTGGACAGCGGTCTGCGTTTATCATAGCACAATAAGCCCTGATTGTCAGTCGCCATCCACACCCGTCCTATGGCATCTACAGCGATCTTTCCGAGATCATTGGTAAATCCCAAGGCCGCCTGATTGAATGGAATATGCTGTATTTGCGTACCATCGTAATATGCCAATCCCTTGTTGGTTGATATCCAGACGATACCTTGTGCATCTACGGCCAATCCCCGAATATCATTGCTCGGCAAGCCTGATCCCGAGGAAAAATTGTATAGGTTATAAGTCCTCTGTTGGGCATATGAAATTGAGAACACCATCAGGGCAATAGACAAGCAAGCTATAAGAGATGTCCATTTCATACCATCAGGTTTAATGTCCGGTAAGCCGTTCGATGACCAGGCTTCTTTTTGAAGAAGAGACTTCGATTTCAGAGCCGTCTTCGAGTTCCAAAGTTCCCCCGTCTCCTTTTCTATAGCGCAACACATAATCCAGATTGACAATAACACTCCGATTGACCCGAATAAAGCTGTCCATTTCCAATAGCGGTTCGTATTCTTTCAGGGTTTTGGAAACAATTATTTTGGTTCCATTGACCTGATAGAATACAGAATAGTTGCTCATGGCTTCGACCTTGATGATATCACTTTTTTTAACAAAATAGATGCCTTCTATCGTGGGCAGCGAAATTTTCATGTGATTCGTACCGGACCGGGTTGTTGTGGCCGCGAGCTTTCTTTTAGTAAGTATCTTAATTTTAAGTTTATGAACGGCGCAGCTCAATTCTTCAGGATCAACGGGCTTTAACAAAAAATCCAATGCGTTGGCCCGGAGAGCCTCCAGGGTATATACCTGATAGGCTGTTACAAAAATAACTTCAAACTCAAACTGTCCAATATTTTCCAATAATTGAAAGCCATTCATTACCGGCATCTCCACATCCAAAAAAACCACATCCGGCTGGAGTGCCGTAATCTCACGCAACGCAATTAACGGATCATTGAAAATGTGCTCAACGATCAGGTCTTCGGCAAAATCCTTTAGTTTATGATGAAGTAAAGTACTTCCCTTCACTTCGTCATCAATTATTATCGCTCGAATCATAATTGGCGTAATAAATTAATCTCAACTAAATCTACTCTTTTTTTTAGAATATATACTGTACCGATGAGCGAATCAGCATTATAAATGAGTGAACCATAGCTGTTAACTTATCCTGTTCCATTTTAATGCGCATGATGATCATGGTGTCCATTACCATTTTTAGTTGTTTCACCCGCCTTTGTATGTACCGTAAAATCAGCAGTATGTATCCTTCCATTGGTTTGGAACTCAACCCATATTCTATAAATACCTGCTTTTTTAATATGTGTTTCAGCATAAATCGGGAAGCGTTTGTCTGATACAGGATGAATATGGAGGAATTCCTTCTCCTCTTTGCTAATCATCGCAATATGGGCAGTAGCAGCCAAGTAAGGTTCTATGTCGTTTTCCGTTAATTTTTTACCATCTTTTACAATCGATATTTCCAGCGGCTGCGACCTGTTGGTTTTTAAATCATCGCCATTTTCTAGTGTAACGGTATAGCCGTCGACCAGGGAAACAAATTTAGTTGAAAAATCCATCTTGTCATTCCCCCCGCTCCCGCTTACGATAATCTCCTTTTTGTCCACTACCGGCGCTGCTCCATGTGGTTTAAAATCTGAAAACAGAAGATATTTACCGCTCTCAGGGAATGTTTCCATGATGCTATATGAGCCATCTGCCTGTTCTTTGGGATGGATGTGACGAAACCACGAAAGGTTTTCATCCACAACCATTAGATGCACCATCATTTCATGCGAAATATCCAATGGTATGTTTTTGTTGTTTTCCTGAAAAGCGAATATCAGCTTCGCTGCTGTTCCTGCTTTAATCGTTTGTGGATCCGTCAGGAGCTTAACGTCTATTTTTACAGAATTTTCATCGGAAATAGGTACTAGATCCATTCCGCATTTAGGGCATTTGTCGCCTTCCTTCCCTCTAACTTCGGGATGCATAGAACAGGTGTAAACGCTGTCACTGTTGCTGTGTTGATGATTTTTCATAGCTGAAGTTTTTTTTTCTATATTGTTGCAGGCTGTAAAAAATATCCCTGCAACGAGTGAACATATTAGTACTGGTGCTTTAAACGATTTAAACATTTTACTTCATTTAAGATTAGTTATAGATCATACTTGTTATTTTTCACGGTTTGCTCAAGTTTTGCATTCACGGCACGGTCATGATCGCAATTGCGACATGAGTAATACAGATCTATATTTCAAATTTAGGCACAGGGCGCTCCGCTTTATTGTGCAATTTCTTGTTTGATTTGCAAGATTTACGGATTTACTTTTTCCGCTTCGACCAAACTGTTACTTACCACGGGTGTACTGTTTAATGGCATTTCAGCAACTGCGATTATTGGGATTTGGCAAAGCCATAATCTATCTGCATCAACAGTTTGTAAACCGGCACGTTTCCATTGATGTTTCGATCTGAATGGTGGGGTGCTGAATATTTAAACTTTTCAATTTTTGCAGGACCTCTTCCCGTACCCGGCGCATGAGTGTAATATCACTATCTGCCGGTACAACAATGTGGGAAGTCAAAATATGCTTTTCTCCATCCATTGTCCAGATATGAAGATCATGGATATCCGATACATGCGGTATCGCAAGGAGCTCATTGAGCAGTTTACCTTCATCAATCCCCTGAGGTTTTGCCTGTAGAAAAATAGAGAGGCCATTACTGATGTTTTTTACAGCGTTAAAAAGGATAAATGCAGCAATTCCAAGTGACAACAATGGATCGATCCAATACCAGCCTGTAAAGTACATAACGATACCTCCAATCAAAACAGCGATCCAACCCAGAGCATCCTCCATAAGATGAAGCATTACTGCTTTTTGGTTCAGTGAGCTCTTATTCCCTTTCTTTAACCTCAATACCGCTGCACCATTAAACAGAAGTCCAAGGATGGCCAGCCAGAGCACCCCCTGAACATGCACTTCTTCCGGATGGAAAAAACGTGGTATCGCATTTATTGTGATCACAACCGATCCTACGACAAGGATCAGCGAGGTTATCAACGCCGCTAAAGTTGAAAACCGGCGCTTGCCATAAGTAAAAGTCGCTGTTCTGCCCCTTTCGGATTCCTTTTCCAGCACAAGTGCCGAAGCGATGGCCAAGCTGTCTCCCAGGTCATGAATGGCATCTGAAATAATGGCCACCGAATTTGTAAACAATCCTCCAAAAAACTCAATGATCGTAAAGCTGACATTGAGAGCGAGCGCTACTTTCATGTTGTTTGCTACGGGATGGATATGCATTCCATCGTGATGATGGTGACCGTGACCGTCGCATCCGGCATCATGTCGGTGTACGGTCTCTTGATTGATATCTTCCATAATTGTAATTTCTTGTGTTCAAATCTATAGCACAAAGAAACGAAATAGAAGAAGTCATTTTATTGGATATAAAGCGGTATCTATAGGACGAAACGATGCTGGGATCCCTATGCTGAAGATTAACTGGGAGAAAGAGCCGTGTATAAAAAATAAAAAAGGGATAAAACGATGTATAAAATCGAAGTGTTTATACATCACGAGTGTTATTGTCAGAAAATCAGGCCGATCGATCAGAAAAGGTGGTTTTCGTTCCTAAATTCATGAGCCGTGATGCCTACTGCTTTTTTGAAAAACCTTGAAAAATAAGAATGGTCATCGTAACCGAGGTAAATAGCAATTTCCTTGATCGTTTTCTTCGAATGGCAAAGCAGCCGTTTGGCTTCCAATATAATCCTGTTCTGGATATGGTCCGTCACAGACATTCCGGTTGCTGTCCGGACACACTCGCGCAGATACGATGGGGAGATATTCAAAATATTGGCATATTCTCCCGGCTTTTTCATGTTCGAAAAATGTTTCTCCAACAGTTCCCGAAATGCTTTGGTGACGATCTGGTATCGGTTTGACTTCTCCGAACTTTGTACATTCCGCAAGTATTGGGATACATATAGACCAATAAAAGCATTCAGATAATCGGATAATAGGGAACTATAGGCTCTATCTACCGTACTGTTGTATATGCTTTCACACAGCTCAACAGTACCTGACAATATTTTGGCATGCTCTCCTGAGACAAAAATCGGTTTGGCCGGTAAAAAAAGCTGTTCCAGGATATTGAAATATTCATCCTTGATATGTACGCTCAAAATGCCGATAATTGCGAATGACGAGTGCTGAAGGTCCAAAATCCGATGCACCTGGCTGGGGTGGATATAGGCGACAGTGTTTTGTCTGAGTGTATACTGCTGGAAATCCAATTCAAGCTGTATTTCCCCTGATTCAATGACCAAAAAGAGGTGCTCGTCATGCCGATGCGCTATATGTTCACTGTCATCAGGAAGATCCTTTTGAAATTTCCTTCTTTTTACCAGTATCCCCACTTGGGGATTATCGGTTAAATTATTTATGGGAATATGTTTGTTGTCTCTTTTCATCCTGACCTTTTAACGATATTCTTTCGTTATTTTTGGCTACCAACCACCACAAATATAGCTCTTTTGGTGTCTCGGAGCGTACAATCCTAATTTCTTTTCATCTATTTTATTTTGTTTGTATTGTTCTTTACCTTCACCAACAGCAGCGAAAGTGCTGCCACGAGCAATCCGATGGCCACTACCTTGTACGTGATCGAGAGACTTACATCTGCATCTTTCAGGGCGCCTCCGATATATACCGCGCGCCAAGGACAAAACCAATGCATATCGTCTATTGCTTATTGATCGTCCGCAATGCTTTTTTAATGATGTACTTTGTTTCTTTACTATCACTCTCTTCTTCCCAACGTTTGAAAAGTTGCTGAACAAATGCGGGTTGCGTTTTACTTGCATCATTTAACCAATTCCCCACACTATCCTGTACATATTTAGCTTTATCGGATTTTAACCGTTCCAATATGGGCAGGCCTAATTCAGGATGTTGTTTGAGCATTTCAATATGTTCGCACCAGACTCCCCTTGGCCGGGTTGCCTCTGTTGCAAATCTTCTTATATTTTCGTCCTGATCTGATGTCCAACCGGAAAGCAGACTGATGCTTTCATCAAGATTTTCAGCAATTTTGGCCCTCACGGCCAGCCAACAGATTTCTCTTACGCCAAAATGTTTATCAGCGGCAAATGGCTGAATCTGTTTAAGCGTTTCGGAAAGGTTCAGATTTTTACTTTTTCCGATGGGATATGTTGCCCAGCAGCGAACAAGGTCAGCACGATGATCTGACAGGATTGCTAAAAACTCTTTATCATTATTTTGCATCGTTTGTTCAAAAAGCCCTATCCCGATAGCCTCGTTTATCGTATTTACGGTTTGTTTGTTCAGCTGATCAATTTTTGTGCGAAGAGGGCTTAAATAAGCTGATCTTCCATTTTGTGCAAGTAAATTCTCCAATAAAAGTTGTTGGTCTACAGCTAGCCATTCCACGAGGTTGACCGTCTCCATTTCTCCTCGGTTTAATTGGTCCAAAATATCTTTTGGAATATCTTTCGTGCTTCTTGCGCCTTTTCTTTTCATGTTGTTTACACTTGTTCAATCAATTCCTGAATATCCAATCTATTCATATAATTGGTATCAGCAAATTTGTAGGTAATTCTACCGTTTGTGTCTATGACAAAAACAGCCGGAACGGGCAGTTCATTAGTATCATTTCCGTTATAATCCGACAGCTTTATTCCCAAATCACCATAAACAGGAACCACATAATCCTGAAGCTCAAACGAGATACCAAGCCGTTTGGCCAAGGCATTGTTTTCGTCCGTTAACACCTCAAAATCCAATTGATGATTGCCTTTTAACTCGTTGTTATACGCTGTTGTTTGCGGGGAGATGGCGACGAGGGTTACCTGCTTATCTGTAAGCTGTTTCAGATTGTGTTGCAAAGCTTTCAATTCGAGATTGCAATACGGACACCAACTGCCACGAAAAAAAGCTACAATCACTTTTCCTTTCCTCAAAAGCGTATGTAGTTCCACAATTTCGTGGGCGGTATTTTGCAGACTAAAATCAGGAAATATATCGTTTATGCCAGCACTATTTTCCTCGATATTATTGATGTTCAAATCCGCAATAGATCTAGAGAATACCGCTAAAACTTCTGTGGGTAGTTGATTTATCAAGTTTTCGTTCAGTTCTTCAATTTGCTGTTTTAAATTTTTCATATATTGTTTTATATTTTTGCAAAGTTTTGAAAGTAAATTCAAAACCACAATACCGCATATAATTATCCCTATGGGATAAAAAAGTCAATTTTATGAAATTGGAGGAAAGAGCAATAGAAGAAAAAATCTGTCCATTGGAATTTGCCGTTAATGCGATCAGCGGAAAATGGAAAATCCCGATTGTATGGCGAATCAATGAAGGCGAGAAAAGACCAAGCGAGATGCTACGGGGTATCGCCAAGGTAGACAGACGTGTCTTAAACCAGCATTTGAAAGAATTGGAGCGGGACGGAATTTTGTGTAAAAAGAACTTTAATGAATTACCACCACGTGTCGAATATTCACTTACACCACTGGGCGAAAAATTAGTAGCGGTGCTTTGGAAATTGAACGATTGGGGAAAGCTTTTATTGGAGGATGCTGAAAAGGGCGAACGGCTCTAGTCCGCCCTCCCTGTTACACCCACCAATAGTAATAATTGTGGTTGCCATCAGCAACTCTCTCCTACGAAAGAAAAACAAAAAACTTCAGACAGTACCGATGCAATGAATTATTATTTTTAATAACTTTGTTTAGGATGAAAAGATTGCTTGCTATATGCTTTTTGACGATTTATATCGCGTCCGCAACTGAAATTTCGCAACTGCTGAGATTTCCGCTGCTGATAGAGCATTATTTTGAGCATAAGGAAAAGAACCCGGCGCTGTCTGTAGTTGAATTTTTAAAAGTACACTACAATGGCGATCATCTGCAAAACCATCCACATGATGATGATTATGACGAAGACCAACGGCTTCCCTTTATGATGCACACGACATCCTATGGTGTTGTTTTTGTATGCCCGCCAATGGTCAGGATCGAAATTGAAAACAGGTCCCTACCTGAAGAAATTGATAATACACCAGTTCGGAATGATCAGTTTGTAGATGATACATTCCTCAATTCAATATGGCAGCCGCCAAAATTCTGTTAATCAGACCCTCTTCTTATTATTTCGGATGAAGAATCCGCTATACAACGTTTTATTATCGGTACGAGCGCAATTCCCTTTATTGGTTAATCGCCCCTGCTCCATCGTTGTATAGGCATTTATCTTCATCAAGGATTTACGATTTAACAGAATCTATTTATTATGCTTACGAAAATCATTGAGTTTTCTGTCAAGAACAAACTCATCGTTGCATTATTGATTTTGGCCCTAATTGGTGTCGGTGCTTACCAGGTGACTAAATTGCCTATTGATGCCGTTCCCGATATTACCAACAATCAAGTGCAGGTCATTACCATTGCGCCCTCTTTTGGAGCGACAGATATCGAACGGCTGGTTACCTTCCCGATTGAACAGGTTAACAGCAATATCGCTGGATTACAGGAAATCCGGAGTTTTTCCCGATTTGGGCTATCCCTTGTAACCATTGTGTTCGAAGATAATATTGATATCTATTGGGCCCGGCAGCAGGTTGCCGAACGGCTCCAGCAGGTACAGCAGGAAATTCCACAGGGCATAGGCCAACCTCAGCTAGGGCCTATTTCTACGGGTCTCGGCGAAATCTACCAATACGTCGTTCGCCCCCAACAGGGGTACGAACGGAAATATAATGTGACAGCGCTGCGTACCATCCAGGACTGGATTGTCAGACGGCAACTGCTCGGTGTCAAAGGCGTTGCTGAAGTCAGTAGTTTCGGAGGAAAACTCAAACAATACGAGATTGCAGTAAAGCCGGACAGACTTCATGCTTATCGAATCACAATTAACGATGTCTTCGATGCACTTAATGCCAATAATCAGAATACAGGTGGTGCGTACATTGAAAAGGGACCGACAGTCCTCTACATTCGGAGCGAAGGACTTGTTGGCAGCGTAGCGGATATCCAGAATATTGCCATCACAAGTAAACAAAACGACCGCCCTATTTTTATCCGTGACATTGCTGAGGTAAAGACTGGCTATGCAACGCGATACGGTGCAATGACCTATAATGACAATGGTGAAGTTGCCGGTGCGATTGTGATGATGCTCAAAGGGGCCAATAGCAGCCAGGTCATTGCTGATGTAAAAGCCAAAGTGGAAGAAATTCGAAAAACACTGCCCAAAGGAGTCATCATAGAGCCATTTCTTGACCGCACCAAGATGGTCAACAATGCCATCAGTACCGTGCAGACAAATCTTTTGGAAGGCGCACTCATTGTTGTTTTTGTACTGGTGCTATTTCTGGGCAATATACGGGCTGGACTGCTCGTCGCTTCTGTCATTCCTTTGGCCATGCTCTTTGCCATCTGCATGATGAACCTGTTTGGTGTCAGTGGCAACCTAATGAGTCTGGGAGCACTGGATTTTGGGTTGATTATTGATGGAGCGGTAATCATAGTAGAGTCCGTGATGCATCAGCTCCTGCAACAGCAGCGATTTAAAAGCCTACTCAGAGTGCCGGCAGCAGAAATGGACAATATGGTTACCGTATCTGCCGGCCGGATGATGAACAGTGCCGTATTTGGACAGATCATCATTCTGGTCGTGTACCTTCCTATCCTGACGCTGGAGGGAATCGAAGGCAAGATGTTCAAGCCCATGGCCGAAACGGTCGCGTTTGCTTTATTGGGCGCGTTCCTCCTATCGCTCACCTATATTCCGATGATGAGCGCAATATTACTACGGACCAGAAGTAGCAAGCCTTCCCTTTCGGACAGGCTGATGAAAAGGCTGGAAAAGATCTATGTTCATGTACTGCTCAAAGTACTTCGGCTTCCAAGAATTATTTTTGCAGTTGTCATTTCATTTTTCATTCTGGCTATCATCATTCTTAGCCGTTTGGGAGGCGAATTTATTCCGTCACTGGAGGAAGGAGATTTTGCGGTAGATACACGTGTCCTTCCCGGGAGTAATCTAACGACAACGATTGAAAGTACCCAGAAGGCCGCCCAGATTTTAAAAAGCCGTTTTCCAGAGGTAGAAAAAGTAGTGACTAAAATAGGTAGCGGTGAGGTTCCGACCGACCCCATGCCCATGGAAGCCTCAGATATGATGGTGATCCTAAAGGACAAGAAAGAATGGACCTCAGCGCGCACATTTCCTGAGCTCGCCGAGAAAATGGGCAAAGCATTGGCGGATGTTCCCGGTATTACAGCCGGTTTTCAGTACCCCGTACAAATGCGGTTCAACGAACTGATGACAGGCGCCCGTCAGGATGTCGTCCTCAAAATATTTGGTGACAATCTGGATTCTCTGGCGCTACATGCCCAGAAAATAGGCAAAATTATAGAAACGGTCCAAGGTACCCAAAATCTCTATATCGAACCTATTGCCGGACTTCCGCAAGTCGTGATACAATACAATCGTCCCATGATCGCACAACATCATCTTTCCATCGCTGAGGTCAACAGGACGATCAATACAGCCTTCGCAGGACAGCCTACAGGTCTGGTTTTTGAAGGTGAAAAGCGCTTTGATATGGTGGTGCGTATGGACGCCAGTGACAGGAAGAATATGACCGATATCCGCGATCTCCTGATCCCTACGCCTACTGGCAATCAGATTCCACTCTCGCAGTTGGCTAGTGTAGCGATCGTTCAGGGACCTAATCAGATCCAACGCGAAAACGCGCAACGTAGGATTGTAGTGGGGTTTAACATCAAAGATCGAGATGTGCAGAGTATTGTACACGACCTGCAAGCTAAGATCGATCAAGAGATCAAACTGCCGGCAGGCTATTCCATCAAATATGGGGGCTCTTTTGAAAACCTCAACAATGCCAAACAACGCTTACTTATTGCTGTTCCTATCGCATTGGCACTGATCTTTATCCTACTATTCCTTGCATTTAAATCAGTTAAGGAAAGCTTGCTTATCTACAGTGCTATTCCACTTTCCATTATTGGTGGAGTCTTTCTGCTGGCGCTACGCGGAATGCCTTTTAGTATCAGTGCCGGTGTAGGATTTATTGCGCTATTTGGAGTTGCTGTCCTGAATGGCATTGTACTGATATCGGAATTCAATAGACTTCAAAAAAGTGGCATACATAATATCGTACGCATAGTGGTGGACGGAGGCGAAAATCGTTTACGCCCCGTTTTGATGACTGCGTCAGTGGCTTCTTTGGGATTTATTCCGATGGCATTGAGTAATGGTGCAGGAGCAGAAGTACAGCGTCCGCTGGCGACAGTGGTCATCGGCGGCCTGCTCATCGCTACGCTATTAACGCTGTTCGTACTTCCACTGCTCTATGTAGCGCTAGAAAAGGGGTTTAAAGGTACTAAGCTAAAACCGAAGGTTATTGCTCCAATATTATTTGTCATTGCCTTGCTAAGCATTGAAAACTCAAGTGCTCAGACTGTCGTCACGTTGGATCAATCCATTGTTCTCGCCCTACAAAACAACCGTAGTTTGAAAAGTGAAAAATTACGAGCTGCCTACGCCAAAGCACTAATCAATACATCCACAGCAGATATTCCACAGACAGACATCGGCTTGGATTACGGTCAGATCAATAGCGCCTACCAAGACGCTAAGCTCAGCGTGGTACAACGTTTTGCTTTCCCGGCTGTCTACCGTAAGCTACGCGCCCGGTATAACGAAGAGTGGAAAAAGAGCCAGCTGAATGTCACGCTCAAACAGTTTGAACTGAAAAAAGCCGTCAGTCTTACCTATTACAATATCTTGTATTGGTTGCAAAAAAAAGAGCTATTGAACGAGGCCCTTTCACTATATGGCAGTTTTCTTGATAAAACTATTCTTCGTCAGAAAGCGGGCGAAAGTGATGCATTGGAAAGTGCTACAGCCGCAAATCAAAAGACCGCCATTGTAATCCAATTGAGACAGGTAGATGCTGAAATAAAGGTGCTTCAATCCCAGTTTCAATGGCTTTTGAATACTGACATCATGTATATTCCTGCCACAACCGGGAGAGTCGTTTTCAACCCACCTTCGATAGAAAACCATCCTTTGCTTAAGGTATTGGAACAAGGAAAAATAGTCGCCGAACAAGCTACCGCGGTTGAAAGATCCAAGCTTCTCCCCCAGCTGCAATTAGGCTATAATCTGAACAGTTTTAAGGGGGTAGGTCCGGATAACAACACATACGATGCAAGCCCAAGATTCCATTCCGTGCAGATCGGCCTTGCTGTACCTGTATTTTCCAAAGGACAGAAGGCCCGGGTGGAGGCATCGCGCCTGGCCGAAGCAATAGCAGAAGATGAATATCAAAATGCAGAATTTGCACTCGAGAGACGAAAACAAGAGCTTTCACATCGCTATAAGAGCAGCTTCGATATTGTCGACCAATATGAGACATCCGAACTCAAAAATGCAGATACGATCTTTATAACGGCGCAAAGACAATTTTCCAACGGTGCTATTAACTACCTCGAATTTGTCACTTTGGTCAATCAGGCAATCTCGCTAAAAAGCAACTATGCAGATGCGTTGTGGCAGCTCAACGAAAGTGCCATTCAGCTCCATTATATCATGCTAAATCAATAAAAATGAAAACGAAAAATCTTTTATCTCAATATATGATCTGTCTACTGGCAGTCATTTTCTGTGTCAATATTTCCTGTCGTGGAAATAAGGAAAACAAACCAGTGGCCGCCAGCAATCCAAAGGATGAAAATCTCGTTTCCTTAACGGCTGCCCAGCTCCGGAACGTTCAAATCGAAACAGTGACACTTTCGGACCAAGCTGTTGCAAGCTTCCTAAAACTGAATGGGAAAATAGATGTCCCACCACAGAATATGGTGTCTGTAAGTATCCCGCTAGGCGGATATCTCAAGCGTACGCAACTACTTCCGGGAATGAAAGTGTCTAAAGGCGAAGTAATTGCAATTGTAGAAAATCCACAGTTTGTACAGCTCCAACAGGACTATCTCGCTGCCCGATCAAGGTTACACTTTGCCCAGCTTGACTACATACGCCAAAAAGAGCTCAACCACAACCAAGCGAGTAGTGATAAGGTAATGCAGCAGGCCCAAGCTGAGATGAACAGTCAGCAAATCATTATGAATGCACTTGGCAGACAGCTTGAGCTTGTCAATATCCCGCCCGGTACAATTGCTACCGGCAATATTCGTAAAAGTGCACCTGTGTACAGTAGTATCGATGGCTATGTGAGCAAAGTCAATGTCAATATCGGGAAATATGTAAACCCGTCGGATATACTCTTCGAACTGATCAATCCGAATAACATCCATCTCAACCTCAGGGTCTACGAAAAAGACCTCGAGCAGATGCGTCCCGGACAGCCCCTATTGGCCTACTCCAATATTAACCCCAATAAAAAATACAATGGAAAGGTCCATCTGATCGGTAAGGATATTGATCCAAGTGGTATGGCCGATGTTCACTGTCATCTGGATCAATATGATCGGGACCTGATCCCCGGGCTGTATATGAATGCAGAGGTTCAAATAACTGCAACATTTGGACATTCCCTCCCTGAAGAAAGTATCGTGGACTTTGAAGGCAAAAGCTTTGTGTTTGTCTCCGAAGGAAATAGGAATTATCGGATGACGAGTATATCCATAGAGGAACCTCAAAAAGGACTGGTTAGGGTATTGAATTTTCAGGATTTCCAGGGTAAGCAAATCGTGAGTAAAAATGCTTATACCCTTTTGATGCAGCTCAAAAACACAGCAGAAGAGGAAGAGTAATTGGAATGACCTCTGATATTATCATTGAATATTAAATTTAAGTAGATGAAAATAGTAACCATAATTGCATCAATATTTTCCCTTTTCGTGAATTTAGCATTTGGAAGTTCCGATAATCCGAATCGAGATACGCTATTTAGGAACAACCTTATTCAGGAAAATTCTGTGGATGAAATTTATCAGGTTAGTTACAAAAAGCTGATTATCCCAGCGATAGGTATCGGATATGGTGTGCTTAGCCTCACCGACGACCGATTAAAAGAACTGAATAATTCCACACGTTTTGAAATTGGCGAACATAGTCCTTCACGTATTAAAGCTGATAATTATACGCAGTTTATTCCCGGAGCATTAGTCTATGGATTAAATGCCTTCGGTTTAGAGGGTAAACATGGCTTTAAAGATCGAAGCATAATTTTGGCAACCTCACTGCTGATTTCAACAGCCATTGTGACACCTACCAAACAGCTGGTCAAAGAGCAGCGACCCGATGGTTCCAATAACCTGTCGTTTCCGTCCGGTCATACCGCCACAGCCTTCGCTACAGCGCATTTCATGTTTCGCGAATATCGTGGGAATAATCTCTGGTTAAGTTTGCTCGGCTATCCTTTTGCAATATTCACGGGTACGTATCGTACGTTCAACGATAAACATTGGGTCGGCGACGTGGTCGCTGGTGCGGGCATAGGGATATTGTCAACTGAAATTGCCTACTGGTCTTTTCCCCCAGTGTCAAAATTGTTAGGGCGTAACATGGGGAAGAAGACAGTCATCCTGCCATATTATCAGTCGAATAAGGCAGGTTTTAACTGCTTTTTGACATTCTAATAAATATACTTCGCTAAAGATCACAAACGATGCAGGAAGGTGTCGAAACGGGCACCTTCCAACTTTTTTGCACAACTGACCACATTTCAGCGTCCTATTTATTCGTCATGCGATTCGAAGCGTCCGCTTCCTTGCTCGATGTTGATGCGAAATACGATTAGCGAATCATGAAGCTGTGGATTTATTGCATGGGCAGGATTTCGTCCCGGCTCATTTGTATTGGGCATAATGCGCAAGATCAAGCCCTGCATAACCTGTTGTCGCTCCACATCCTTCAGTTCTTCGAAATTTCCCCACAGAATGACACTTTTCCACTTGAACATGCTGTCAATTTCGTCAACCTGAAAACAAACCCGAGGATTTGCGCGTAGCATTTCAATTTTTTTACCCTCTCCTGCCTGAGCATATATCGCATTATTCTGGTAAACATAGTTAACCGGGACAATGTACGTCTCGCCATTGACATGGCAGCCTATCCGGCCTATAAACTGGCTCTCCAATAAAGTGATAATTTCTCTTTTACTCAATTCTCCCAACATAATGATTCGTATTAAATTATATAAAAACTCAATCTATGCTCTCCTCAAGAGCTTGTAAATTTCAAACCAAAGTACAGATACACCTGCAACGGCAAGAGCAATCGCCAATTCAGATCCACTGAGTGCTGTTACCTCAAAGAAAGCAGCAACTGGCCCACAATACAAGATGACAAATAGCAAGATCAACACAACTAAAGAGATCCCGAACAATAAGAAATTACGATTCTTAAAGCTTTCGATGATACTATAATAGAACGAGCGGTTGGCATAGCTCAACAATATATTCGCAAAGATCAAGGTACAGAACACCATCGCCCTTGTTTTTTCTTCGCTCCCGCCATGCTGGACAGTAAATTGATAGCTAAATAAGACCCCAAGCGTGATCACTACCCCTTGGATGATGCTTATGCCCAGTTCACTGATACTCAAAAAAGTCTTCCCCATCGCCCTTGGAGGCTGATTCATCGTATTTCTTTCGATAGGTTCATTTTCATAAACGATAGAACAAGTAGGCCCCATGACCAGTTCCAGAAAGATCACATGTACAGGGGTAAATATCTGCGGGTAGATCCAGCCCAAAAACAAGGGCAAGGATACTGTCAGAATAATGGGAATGTGAATGGAAATAATATACTGCACAGCCTTTTTGATGTTGGTATAAATCCGGCGGCCGGCAGCGATGCCGACGATGAGTTTCTGCAAATCATCGTTGGTGATGACCAGTGCCGCCGCTGATTTGGCAATCTCGGTTCCTTTATTTCCCATGGCCACACCAATATGCGCTGCTTTCAACGCCGGGCCGTCATTTACTCCGTCTCCGAGCATGGCCACAACTTCACCACTCTTTTTCAGTGCATTGACGACCGCAAGTTTGGCATCGGGAAACATGCGGGTAAATAGCGTGGTCCGCTCAGCCAGCTTTATGATGTCATCTTCGGTATTCCCAATGATTTCGCTACCATTTACAGCCGGCGTATCATTGACAATTCCTGCCTGCAATGCAATCGCGTTTGTTGTTTCGGCGTTATCGCCCGTAATCACCTTTACCTTGATTCCGGCAGCATAGATTTGCTGAAAGACCTCCCTTATCCCCTCTTTGGGCGGATCATAGAACACCGTGAGCCCTAAAAACTCAAACGTAAAATCCTGCTGTTTTGCAGGGAAGTCATTTCCTTCAAAATGTGATTTGGCAACCCCCAGAATCCGATATCCTTGCTGAGCAAAAGTTTTAATCACCGCCCTTATCTTATCTCGATCGGCATCGGAGAGCTGTGAAACGCTAAGTATCGCCTCGGGTGCCCCCTTGGCCGCGATGATCCGCTCATGCTCATTATTTTCAAAAAGGTGTGTCATCATTGGCGGCCTGCCTTCAAGCGGATATTCATGAAACAGCTGATAACTCCGTCTTAAATCATTTTTTTGTGTTTTTTCGTATACTTTATGTAACGTGATCTCCATGGGGTCAAAAGGCACGGGCTCGCTGCTCCACATAGCATAGTCAATAAGCTCATGAAGTGCCTCATGCTCAAATTCACCTTCGGCATACACCCTGTCGGAACGATAATCATACAGGTTTTTTAATTGCATGATATTGGCAGTAATGGTACCTGTTTTGTCGGTGCAGATTACCGTGGTACTCCCCAGGGTTTCTACGATACTGCTCCTCTTGATGATAATACCCTCGCGCATGAGCTTCCATGCCCCCAGGGCCATAAAAGTTGTAAATGCGACAGGAATCTCTTCGGGTAGTACAGACATTGCCAAGGTCAGCCCATTGAGCAGGCTCACTACGATATTGCGCGTATCGAGGTAACTGAACAGGCAGACCAGCAGGAAAATAACAATTCCGACGATTGCCATTGCTTTGACAAATTTCTGGATCTGGATCTGCAAGGGCGAGATCTCCTCTTTAATCGTTCGTATGGATTCGCCAATTTTGCCTACGCGCGTTTCTTTGCCTATCTTTTGCACCTGAAAGACAGCAAGTCCCGATACCGTTATTGTGCCGCTATAAACGACGTTATCTGTAGTCGTACTATCCTTGAACACGGAGAAGCTCTCTCCTGTGAGTGATGACTCGTTGACAGAAAAGTCGTTGCTGTGTACAATTACTCCGTCCGCATTAATCATGCGCCCCTCTTCTGTGATACAAAGATCGCCTACGACAATTTCCCGCGTAGGAATCTTGACCACCTGCGCATCCCGGATGACCACACTCAGGGGCTCATTGAGTTTTTCAAGCTCTTCCAACGCTTTCTTGCTCCGGTTGTCCTGATAAAAGGAGATCGCCGTGACCGCCACGATCGCCACCATCATAAAAGCTGCTTCAGCATAGTCGCCCACAATCACATAGATCAGTGAAATAACAATCAGCAAGATCAGCATAGGCTCTTTTAAAATACCCAGCAGCAATTCCAGCCAGGTACTTTTATGCGTTGCCGCCAACTGATTATACCCATGTTTGGCCCTCGCCTGATTTACTTCTTCCTGGCTGAGACCTTTGAGATGATTGGGGATATTATATGTCATAAAGTGGATATTAGATCGTTAAAACTAGAACCTAGGGGGATGCGTGAGCGCAAATCGCTCGTCTTTGACTAAAATCTTTACGGGAATTTCTAGTTCTGTTTGAATCTTTACGCGCAATGCCTCCAATGCACACGGTTCTCCATGTACCAGCATGATTTTTTGAGGAGGAATTTTATATTTTTTGATCCATTCCAGCAGTTCGTATTGGTCAGCGTGTGCCGATAAACCTGTCAATTCTACGATATTTGCTTTTACCGGATAATAACTGCCATGAATCTTCAACTCGTGAGCCCCATTTAGCAAAGCCCTGCCACGTGTACCTTCGGCTTGAAATCCTACGATCAATACCGTGTTCCGGCTATTTCCTATATCATGTTTCAAATATTCAAGCACCCTTCCTCCGGTGATCATACCACTGCCCGCAATAATGATTTTACTCGCTTTATCCTGAATAATCTCCGCAGTATTCATATAATCTCTGTTAATTTCAATACTTTCAACAATTTTCAACCATTTTCTTTTATCAACACTGGTGTATTCGGCATAATCAACCATAATCTTTGTAGCGGTAGCAGCCATAGGACTGTCCAGGATGATCGGCAGATCGTGCGGAATTTTGTTTTGTTCCTTTAAACGAAAGAGCATATAGATCAGCTCCTGTGCCCTACCCACAGCAAAACTAGGAATAATGATATTACCGTGATTTTTAACCGTAAGGTTGATCCAATGTGCCAGACTATCATACAAATCTGTCTTGTCGTGCAATCTGTCACCATAAGTAGACTCCATGACCAAAAAATCCGCTTCGGTAAAAAAGTCACGGATAGGCAGAATCTCGCTATGGCTTCGTCCGATATCACCCGAGAATACGATCGTTTTGTCAAAGCAGGTAATTGCTACCGAACAGGCGCCAATGATATGGCCGCAAGGCTTGAACTGGCATTGAATCTGATTGCCTAGCTTAATACTGGTATTTTCCTGAACAGTATAAAAATGCTCGAAAGCCTGTTCGGCATCCAGTTTAGTATATAGCGGTTTTGCAGGATGATGTTTGGTATAATGATGCTGATTAGCCTTTTTCGCATCCTCTTCCTGTAACTTCGCGCTATCAAGCAAGATCAGTTTTGCCAGTTCCGCGGTAGGCTCGGTCATGTAGATCTTACCTCTAAATCCGTTTTTTATGAGCAAAGGTAGATAGCCGCAATGATCCAGATGGGCATGGGTAAGAATGACCAGATCAATTTCTCCTATCGGAATATTTAAGGATTCCCAATTTTGTTCACGCAAGGATTTAATGCCTTGAAACAAGCCACAATCGACTAATATGGTAAGTTCGGGAGTTTTTAATAAATGTTTTGATCCGGTCACTGTTCCGGCCCCTCCGAGAGATTTTATAAAAATAGTTTCCATCTTCATCTTTTTAATGGAGCCCTTGTACGACAAGGCCTTCGACTTGTGATAAAAGCGAATATTGAACGATCTGACTGGAGTTTTCTCTGGCTTTCATAATAAATTTATGTTATGGTTTGATACGTCAAAGTTAGATTTATACTAATTTTCAGGTCATGATCATTGCTATTGGATATTATGATCCTCATCACTTTATTTCCAGCAGAGATACCATCTAATTTGAAAACAGCGGATCTTCTCCTTTATCTACTGACTGTATAAGAAACAATATTTTTCAAAATATGTTCTCCAGGAGGATCTGCTAAATTAACAATGATTTAAATACATTTAATCTGAGCAACGATACTCTGCTGTCCCTATGCCATTCTTAATTTTGATTAAACTCGTCTTCCAGCGATTTGTCGAATTGGTAAATATCAGTGTACACAATAGGCTTTCCCTCTTTTATCAGGCAGGTCAGGTAAGTAATTATAATGGGCAGAGGCTTGTTCAGGATAAAATCCTTCTTTTCGTAAGATTGTATTGCATCTTCCAGCTCCGAAATTCTGTATTCGGAATCATCATATGATAATAGCATAGCTGCGAGGCGATCCGCATTTTCCACACGTATACAGCCATGACTGAGCGCCCTTTTCCCGCGTTTAAAAAATTGTTTCTGCGGAGTATCATGAACATATACCGCATGCGGATTCTGAAATCTAAATACGACGGCACCCAAGGCATTGTCCTCTCCCGATGATTGCCTTACACTATACTTAGTAGGATTGTTCCTGATCTTTCTTCGTGTTGATGCATTCACGACGACTTCATTGCCCTGTGCGTCATAGACCGTGTAATGGTGATCAGTGAGATAGCCCCGATCTTTCAAAATTTCGGGCAGTATTTCATTGCGGAAAATACTGCTGGGTACCCGCCAGTCTGGTGCTGTTGAAAAATATTCGATCTCACTTTCCAGAACGGGTGTTTTTGTCGTTGGCTTTCCGACCACTACCTTAAAGTTGGACACCTCATCCCCCTGATGAAATTCCAACATATAGGAAGGGATATTGACCATGATATAGTTTTCACCTTGCGTGCTGATCCATCTCAGGCGTTCCATATTTAGGATGATCTTAGCCATTTCCGCTGTAGAAGGCAGCCCCTTGTTCACTGCATAAAATCTATCCAGATAGGCCTGAAAATCACGGTAAGCTTTGATCGTTGGTTGGGCCTGTAGTATAGCGCCCTGAAAATCTGCCTGCAACCGTGCGACAGACAATATCTCATCCGCACAAAAACCATTTGTCCTACTGCTGTCAATGCGAGACGAATCGTATAACGGATTATATTTGCCAAAGTGAAGGTTATTAATAAAGGTAATCAGGCCATCGGTCAGCAGTATATCAAACAGTACTCTTTCCTGCTGATTCTTTTCGGAAGGAAAATCCCGCCATTGTTTTAATTTTTTAAATGAAAGGCTTTCTAAATGATAATCGGACAGCGAGAGTCCATAATGGTTGGCCTGTGCCAGCAGCGCGAGGGCTATTTCCGATTGATCCCAGCCATGCTGACTATCAGTCCAGCTATCCCCCGAATAGTTGTCCGTGTAGAACCTGATGACCGATTTTGGATAATTCAGCTTCGAAAGATAGGTATTGTCCATTAGCGCTGTGGTAATTTCCGTACCTATTTTTACATCCTGCGGGTAGGTCGCCGTGTAGGAAACAGCGAATAAAATAACGACGAAATATGAAAGCGCCTTCATGATATCAAATTTTTTTGTTTAAATTTTAATACCGACCTGATTCTATCGCTGTATTTATCTTCGGATGGCCAAACCTTCGAAGTGAAATCATCAACTTATTACAAAGTTCTGAAATATAAACGAATATAAAAGATATAATATCAGTTAATTTTTATTTTATTGGTAATGATGGACAGACTGCTGAGAAAACTGTTCCCAGCCAATAATCACTTTTTTTGAACCATATTGTTTTGAGTACTGTTTATTTTGAAATCAAACTCATAAGCATATGAAAAGAATATTTCTGACCCTAGCAATTGCATTTTCGATTGTTGCCGTCCAAAGTTGCGGCGGCGGTGCAAAGAATGACAGTAAGGAAACGGCAGACAGTATCAACGAAGAAAAGGCGCCTGAAAATATGGATGATAATCAGGTCGCAGCGACGCCTCTATCCGTCAGCGAAGAGGATGCTAAATTTGTTACCGAAGCGGCAAATGGCGGTATGGCTGAAGTAGAGCTCGGGCAGTTGGCACAGCAAAAAGCACAGCATGCCGATGTCAAAGCTTTTGGAGAAATGATGATCAAAGATCACAGCAAGGCCAATGACGAACTGACTACACTCGCCAAGGCAAAAAACATTACTGTCCCTGCTACAGTAGGCGCTGAACAGCAAAAAGTAAAAGATGATTTGGCTAAAAAGACAGGAAGAGAATTTGACAAAGCCTATATCGATGAAATGGTGGAGGATCACGAAAAAGACGTCAAGCTTTTTGAGGACGCCAGTAAAAATCTGAAAGATGCCGAATTAAAGACATTTGTGGATAAGACCCTACCGACTTTAAGGACACATTTGGAGCACAGTAAAGCTGTAAAAGACAAATTGAAATAATATTATTGGTTGCCACCCTTTAAGCTAAGTCAAGTTTTAAAGTGTTTATTATATAAATGCCACGAATGGCGATTATTCGTGGCATTTATCATAAACTATGGATGAATTGGACAAAAGTCATGATGTATTTGAATGACTATTTTTTACAAACTATCGATAAGATACCAACTCAGAATAACTCCAATAATAAAAATCAATACTGCTGTAATAGTGATCCCGAAAGAGCCCTGAGCAAAACTTTCATCTTCGATTTGCCTTTTTGTCTTACGGAACTTAAAGAACGCCAATATAACTGTCAATGCGCCAATGATCACAATGGATACACCTACAACGCCCGAATAGCCATGATGTGATTGAGTGACCGCTCCGGTTTTCAGAACCAGCTCGATCTGACGAATAAAAAGCGAAAACTTAACAACCACAAATCCAAAGCCCATAATACCCAAGCTTGTCCGGATCCACGCCAAAAATGTCCTTTCGTTAGCGAGGTGGTCAGCCACTTTTTTTTGCACAATACTATTTGGCATATAAGAATTATTTTTTTCAATAACTAAGTTAGGAAATTTAAAAACTTGACCATTCAAATTTATGATTCAGCAGCAAACTAAAAAAAGGGATCCGCGATTATGGAGTAACTTCTGATTATACTGACTCAGGTTTCATAACGGCATTACCCCTAGTTTTTCAAAGGTATGATTTTGTCTTAATGGAATAAAATTGCACCAAATAAAACAATTTAGTTGCTATTTTAGTATATTTATGTACAATATGTATCTGCAATAAACAATTCAGGATATGAGAATTCTCTTAACCGGTGTTACAGGGTATATCGGAAAACGTCTTTTGCCTGTGTTGTTGGAACAGGGACATGAAGTTATTTGTTGTGTCAGGGATAAGGATCGTTTTGATCCAGCGGCAATCTCGGATCATGTTCAAGTCGTTGAAGTCGACTTCTTGGATAAGGAAAGCCTAAAAAATATTCCGCTTGAAATAGATATCGCTTATTTCCTGATCCATTCGATGGCTACGCAATCAGGTGATTTCCAACAGATGGAAGCCGAATGCGCGACCAACTTTAGCAACTTTATTGAAAAAACCAAGGCGCAACAGATTATCTATCTGAGTGGAATAATCAATTCCGATCGATTATCCAAACATCTCGACTCGCGGAGAAACGTTGAAAGTATATTGGCAAGCGGACGGATACCAATCACCACCCTACGGGCTGGTATCATCGTTGGCTCGGGAAGTGCATCGTTTGAGATCATACGAGATCTGGTCGAAAAACTCCCCATTATGATTACACCCAAATGGTTGCAAACCAAATGTCAACCCATCGCCATACGCAACGTGATCGAATTTATGATCGGTGTCATCGCTAATCCGCATACATTTAACAAGAGCTATGATATTGGCGGTCCTGACGTCCTGAGCTATAAAGAGATGCTACTGCAATACGCTGCCGAACGAAAACTGAGGCGACAGATTTATATCATCCCACTGATGACACCGAGGCTCTCCTCCTACTGGCTTTATTTTGTTACTTCGACTTCCTATAATCTGGCGAAAAACCTGGTCGATAGCATGAAAGTCGAAGTGATCTGTAAGCCCAATACTCTAGCGGATGAGCTCAGTATTAAGTTGATCAATTACGGACAATCGATACAATTAGCTTTTCAAAAAATTGAAAGCGACAATGTGGTGTCTAGCTGGAAAGATGCACAGACCAGTAAAATTTTATCTGGGGGACTCACCAGGTTACTCGAAGTACCCAGTTATGGTTGCTTCAAGGATATCCGTCAGGCTCCGCTCCAAGATAGTGAAGCTTCGTTGACCAAAATCTGGTCCATTGGCGGAAATTCGGGCTGGTATTATGGCAATTGGCTCTGGAAAATCCGTGGGTTCATGGATCAATTAGTCGGTGGCGTGGGTATGCGAAGGGGACGAAAAAACAAAAGCGATCTGGCTGCCGGCGATGCACTTGATTTTTGGCGCGTGCTAATAGCAGATAGAAAGACAAAAAGATTATTGCTTTATGCAGAGATGAAACTGCCGGGAGAAGCATGGCTAGAATTTAAAATCGAAGATAATATCCTGATACAGACAGCGACCTTTAGACCCTTAGGTATTGCTGGAAGACTTTATTGGTATGCTGTATGGCCATTTCATGGCTTTATATTCAGGGGCATGATAAACAGGATAGCTAAACCTTAAAAATAAGCATTCACACGTTATGATTTATAATGAAAATGCAATCCTTAAGTATTGATCTCAATATCATTACGTGGCCCCTCTAATCTCATGGAGTGCGGGCCAAGATACGGTATGATTTTTGGCTTTAAAGGCGATATCGAAGAGATAAATTACGCCAAATCTCTGTCGCAAAGTGCTGATCCGAATGCCTGTTTTCAAAAAACCAGTAGTCGCCCCTTTTTACTAGTTTTTGATCAATTCCGTCGAGCAAAATTGGCAATTCCGTATCGAGCTTTGATAAAGACTTTTTCAACAACACCAGCTGATAATCCTGTCCTTTGTAAGTTAAACGGAACACCTGTGAACGATGTGGCTCGCCGCTTATCCCGTCAATCGTGCCTTGCATAAATATAGATCTTCTAAAATTTTTAAAATACAGCAATTACGCCAATATGATTACGCTAAAAAGTTACTAATCGAGCAAAAATCAGCTTAACAGTGCATAATTTTTATAACGAATATCAACAAATAATCGTGCCAAAGTCGATGATTTTTTTACCCATTTTGATTTCGTCATTTTGGCTACAACCAAGCTCAATATGGCAACAAATACCCTATGCCTTCTTTAGACATTTGTATTATTGAATCAGATAATAACACTATGAGAAAGACAATTTTCATTACAGGAGCTTCTTCCGGGTTAGGGAAAGCAACT
This sequence comes from Sphingobacterium sp. DR205, assembly GCF_011064245.1. Taxonomy (NCBI): domain Bacteria; kingdom Pseudomonadati; phylum Bacteroidota; class Sphingobacteriia; order Sphingobacteriales; family Sphingobacteriaceae; genus Sphingobacterium; species Sphingobacterium sp. DR205. Next base: position 3,474,046 of record NZ_CP049333.1, read on the forward strand.
GCCAAGCTATTCCAACAAGCGGGCTGGAATGTTATCGCAACAATGCGAAATCCCGAAAATGAAACCGAGCTTACCGAAATCGAAAACGTTACGCTATTAAAATTAGATGTAACCGATCCTGCACAGATCAAAGAAACTGTTGAAAAAGCAATCTCTTTGGCCAAAATCGATGTAGTTTTCAATAATGCAGGTTATGGATTGATGGGCGCGTTTGAAACCTTGAGCGACGAAAAAATACTTCGTCAAATCAACACCAATCTGTTGGGTGTATTGCGTGTTACACAAGCATTTATCCCATATTTTAGGTCACAGCAAAGTGGTTTATTTATTTCGACCACATCAATTGGTGGATTTATGGGATTCCCGCTAAATTCGATCTATCATGCAACAAAATTCGCCTTGGAAGGCTGGAGCGAAAGTATGTCCTTTGAATTGAAAAAATTTGGGATAGCGATCAAAACTGTTGCTCCAGGAGGAATTGCGACAGATTTTGTAAGTCGTTCATTGGATATGAATCGATCATCCGACTATGGAGACATCGAAAACAAACTGTTAGAACAAATGGATCTGATGATGCAAAACGCATCCACGGCAGAGCAAATTGCCCAGGTGGTGTATGAAGCCGCAACGGACAATAAAGATCAGGTACGCTATTTGGCGGGTGTAGATGCAAATGCATTATATGAAAGACGTCTAACAATCGGTAAAGAAGCTTTCAGGCAAGAAATCGCGAAACAATTTGAGGCATAATTTTTAAATCGGCAACTGTCTTTACGGGCAGTTGTTTTTTGTAAATTTGTAAAACAAAAACAGGATGTACATTATCAATTCCATATCCGAATTTCATAAGCAATTGTCATTGCCGGCGCCGTTACATCCGCTCATCAGTGTAATTGATGTCGCTGGAATAAAACCTGATGAAAGCAACATTTGGGAGCAGTTCTGTGTCAATTTCTATAGCATTTCCCTCAAAAAAGATGTTACCGCAAAAATAAAGTACGGACAACAATATTACGATTTCGACAAAGGAACCATGAACTTTATAGCGCCCAGACAGATTCAGTCGTTAACGATTTCTGAAATCAGAAAAATGAACATTGAATGCGGAAAAGGTTACATGCTTATGTTTCACCCTGATTTTTTGTATACGCACACACTTGCAAGCACAATAAAAAATTACAATTTCTTTTCGTATGCCCTTAACGAAGCATTACATCTCTCCGAACGGGAAGAAAAAGACATTGTAGAAATTTTTCTTAAAATCGAAAAAGAGTATCAACATATCGACAAACATACCCAAGGTATTATTTTGTCACAAATTGATATGCTATTGCAATACAGCAACCGGTTTTACGAGCGTCAATTCATCACACGAAAAGCTGTTAACAATGCGCTTCTGACACAATTGGAAAAATTGCTGGATGCCTATTTCGACAGCGAAGAAACATTAAAGCAGGGGCTTCCGACGGTAGAGTATTTAGCAGAAAATCTCCATGTTTCAGCACGTTATCTAAGCGATTTACTACGGTCACTGACGGGTAAAAACACCCAACAGCATATTCACGACAAGTTAATTGAGGAAGCCAAAGAAAAACTCACGGCGACAAGTCTCTCAGTGGCAGAAATTGCCTACAAGCTCGGTTTTGAACATCCACAATCATTCAACAAACTATTTAAGAAGAAGACCAATGTTTCACCTCTAGCATTCAGACAATTGTTTAATTGACCTCTCCTCAGGGGTTCTTTTGATTTCCTATTTTTGCGTTTAAAGGTAATTTCCCGCCGTAGAGCTGAATGGTACGACATGAAGTCTGAAGAGAGGAATACAATACCTTCAGAACCCAATACATGAGCTAAGCAATAAGCCACTTATAAAAAAGGGACCGACGTATGCCAACGCGGTCCCTAATAAAACTATAAACTATTAAAAATATCTCTTCCGTTTGGATTAGTATCCAAAGATTTCATTTAAGCTAAGCTTAGTGATTTTACCAAGTGCGGTGATATGGTCCTGATTCAGGTCCTTCTCCTCGCCCACAATGCAATAGCTATAGGGTTTGCGGCTGATATTATCGCTGTGAAATTGTTTAAGATCAGTGTATGACAATTGAGGAATTTTTTCAAAGATCATTTTTCTTGAATCTTCGGTAAGTCCACGGCGTTGTGCCGCCATATAGCTCGAAAGGATACCGGTCCCCGTGATACGTTCACTAGCCAATGATTTTAATAAATTCGTACGTACCGATTCCAAGCCTACAGCTGATTCTGGCAGTTCATTCAAAAGCTCATTCATACCACCTACAGCATCTTTAAACTTATCCGATTGCGTGCCGATATAAGCACCGACCATGCCATGGTTTTCTTTCTTTTGTGGTTGTGCATAGTAGGCATATGTCGTATAGGCCAAAGCTTTGGATTCCCGAAGCGTCTGGAAAACAATACTGCCCATACCGCCACCAAAGTAGCCATTGAAAAATGCAACCGTCGGCAGTTGGTTTTTATCAAATAATCCTGAATTTCTGATCCAGAATACTTCAACCTGCTTCATACCATACTGTGCAAAGAATACTTTGTTCTCGTCGGTCGGCTTTTCTACAAATTTTACACCCTTTTCTATGGTTGCATAGGCCGTGTTGTTATTTTTTAGCGGTGTAAGATTTTTCACCAACGTATTTACAGGCTCCGGTCCATAATAGAGAATACGGTGTTTCGCATTCGCTAACTTATGCAATACCGCGACTAGGTCTGCCGCTTTCAATCCATCCAGTTCCTGATCGGTATAGGTGTAATTAAATGGGTTTTTGGCACCATAACGCGCATAGGCTTTTAGCCCCTCCATGATAGAAGCTTTATTCTCCTTGGCATTGGTACGGGATTTTTTAACACGGTCAATGAATGCGGTAAATGCGCGCTCATCCGCTACACAGTTATGCATCAGATCCTGCAGCAGACCGACTGACTCCTTAAAATTACTGCCCAAACCAGAAATAGAAACACTGCTTTCCTCATTTCCGGAAGAAACTGAAAAGTCTGAGGCCAGCTTATAGAATGCTTTGCTAAACTCTTCACTGCTCCTATTCTTCGTGCCCAAAAATTCCAGGTATCCGACGGCCAAGCCCAGTAACTTGTTGTCCCAGCTTCCAAAATCATAATGATAAGTCAGGGTAAATAGTTCGTTATTTTTGTTTTGAACAGCCAATACATCCAAATCCTTCAGTTTTGCTTTGGAAATCTCTTTATCAAAATCTAACCATTTAGGACTGATATTCTGCTCCGGCATAGCATTAATCTGTTTCAAAAATGCAGACTCCACATTCCGATTGACCGTAATAGGCGTAATGGCTGGCTTGACTACTTTATCTACATTGGCGTCCTGCCCTTTTTCCTTGAAAATGGTCACATAATTGACGTCAGAAATATATTTATTGGCAAAGCGAACAATATCTTCTTTCGTAATCTTAGACAAGCGGTCTGTATAAGCCAACTCTTTTGCCCAATCCAACTCAGAATTAAAGCCTGACATCAGTTGCTCGGCGGTACTGGAGTAGTTTTCGAAGAGCTTAATCTGTGATTTTTTTTCATTATTGATGATAGATGTCAACAAGTCCGCAGAGAAATCTCCTTTTCTCAATTTGTCCAATTCAGCCAACAACAGTTTTTTGACATCTTCAAGGCTCTGACCTGTGCCTGGGTTACCTTGAAGAATAAGCATCGAATAATCTTTTAGAACATAAGGAAATGCACCTGCTCCCAATAATTTCTGCGACTTAACAAGGTTCAGGTCGATCAAACCGGCAGATCCATTGGTAAGTACATTAGCCATTAGATTGAGGATCTGCGCATCCGGATGTGCTGCCCCCGGGAAACGAAAACCCATTAAGACGTATTCAGCAGCAGGGCCTTTGACAGTCTTTGAAATTGGATTTGTGATGGGCTGCTCTTGCTCAAAGGTATATGCCGGCACGGGTTTGGATTGCATGCCCGAAAACGCCTTGTCTATGCGCTTAATCACATCGGTGGGATTAAAATCACCCGACATAATCACACCCATATTATTCGGAACATAATAAGTGTTGTAATATTCGCGGATTGCTTTGAGCGATGGATTTTTAAGGTGCTCCACAGATCCCAAAACGGTTTGCTTGCCGTAGTTATTATTGGGAAACATGGCCGCAAAAATAGCTTCGATCGACTTTCTGTTATCGTTATCTAAACTTATATTTTTTTCTTCGTAGACTGATTCAAGCTCTGTGTGGAATAATCGGAGGATGGGATTGCGGAATCGCTCCGCTTGTACAGTCAGATATTTATCAATGACATTGCTGGGGATATCTTCCACGTAGACCGTTTGCTCAAAGGAGGTAAACGCGTTCGTACCCTTGGAGCCCATGCTGCTCATCAGTTTATCATATTCATTCGGAATGGCATATTTTGATGCCTCCCCCGATACACGGTCGATTTCTTTATAGATAGCCGTGCGTTCATTAGCATCTGTACTATGGTTGTATTTTTCATAGAGGTTGTCGACCTCGTCCAGCAGTGGTTTTTCTTTGGACCAGTCCAAACTACCAAACTTGTCGGTTCCTTTAAAGAGCATATGCTCCAGGTAATGTGCCAGTCCGGTATGATCTTTTGGGTCTGTTTTGCTCCCAGCTTTAGTTGCGATATAAGCCTGTATGCGAGGCTGTTTGTTGTTGGGGCTTAAAATAACGGTCAATCCGTTTTTCAATTTGTAAAACCGCGTTTGAACCGGGTCGTTGGTCACATATTTATAGGTATAGCCCCCCTCTGAGGTCTCTTTCCACTGATATTTCCCGACTTGCGCCTGAATACCGGTCGTTATAAACAATAGCGAAAGGAAAGCTACTGTTTTCATTTTTCTATTCATAAATAAACAATTTAGCGAACATAATCTTGATAATAGTTGGCAATAATATTTTCAACAATATTAAACTTTAACCAAACAATTATCAATGTAGAAGCTTAAAAACAATAAAATTTATAGAAATATTAATACTAGTCGATACAATATTCAGAAAACTCATCAGCATGTTATAAAAAAGAAGATTTTTTTCAGCTAACTCCCAACCTATTGTCTATGAAACAGAAAAGGGTCTATCCAACTTGGATAGACCCTTTTTCTGTTGTTGTTGTTATTGGTAACCCTGGTTTTGTGTAAACTCATCTTTATTGGTGATGGCATCCAGCTGCGCTTGCGGTATCGGCCTTACCTGATGGTAATCCTGGATATAGGTGGCGATATCGGGGTTGTGTGCTTTCACGCGTTCAAGCAATTTTCCGGTACGTTTGAGGTCAAACCAGCGGATCTGTTCGCCGGCAAACTCCCTTGCCCGTTCATCCAGGATAAAGTCAAGCGTCATCTGTGGTGCTGTGACTTTCATGTCTTCTTCCTTACCGGATTGTGCTGCACGGGCACGGATGATGTTGACCCAGTGTGCTGCCGAATCCCTATTGCCCAGACGCAACTGTGCTTCGGCCGCATTGAGATAGAGCTCGGCAAAACGGATCACGAAGACGTCCCGCGCACTCTGCGCTTCATTGGACGAGGGGCGTGTCGGATCCAAAAATTTGCTCAGTGTCGGATACCGCAATTGATCTTTTACCTTGCCGTCGCTGGCATAAATATAGTTTCGGTCGTATACCTTATAGGCTTTGCCCACATTGCTTACCGTCCGGCGCGTAGCATACACGGCGGTATCGCCCAGTTTGACGGTTGCCGTCGGGTTATTCGAATAGAAGACCTCTTTAAACGATGCTGCGTATCGGCTATCCCCTTCGGGGTACAGATCCAGTAGAAAACGTGTTGGCATATACCGGTTGAATGGCCGGCCATTTCCCAGGTCGCGCTGCATGCCCGTCTCCGTGTCGTATTTCATAAGAAATAGCAGGTGCCCGTTGTTGCTGCCCCGGTTGTGTCCGAGGGGATTCAATATTTCATCGCTTTTATCATTTAACGCCAGGTCAGTCGAATAATTGACTGTATAGACCACTTCTTTATTTTTCAGATTGGCCATATTCCAGAGATCCGCATAGTTTTTGAGCAGTTCAAAACCATAGTTGCCTTTGATGACCGACAATGCATAGTCGTTGGCTTCTTTATATTTCCCTTCCGACAGGTATACGCGCGACAAAAAAGCGCGGGCAGCAGGATTGGTCACGCGGCCATAATCTTTGCTTGTGTTAGGTAGATCCTTGATCGCTGCGAGCAGGTCGGATTCAATCAGGGCATAAAACTCTTCGGGCGCCGTTTTATTAGCCGTCGTGATGATGCCTGCGGTTTCCGTGGTGCTCAGGTGCACACCGCCCCAGGTCTGCAGGATATGCCAATAGTAAAATGCCCGTAGAAAACGCAGTTCGGCCAGTCGAATAGCCTTGGTGTCCGGAGCTAGACCAGCAGCGTCAATACGGCCAATACCTGCGTTACAGACATTGACAGCCGAATACAATGCTTTCCATTCGGTCTCCAGGGCTGCATTATTACCCTGAAGATTAATATATTTCATCAGATCCGGAAAGGTGTCGCCGGCGCCGCTCATCCAAAGATCCGTGCCCATTTCGGACATGCTGTAGCCCTCCTCCTTACCATACCACCAGCGCTGATAGGCATAGGCAGCATTTACCAGCGACTCAAAGCCCTCGGGCGTCGCGAAAACAGATTCTGAGGTCAGCCCACTCGGATTGTATTCATCCAGGATTTTTGAACAGCTCGACGAAGCGAGCACGACCACAGCAGCTAACAGGATATTTTTAATAGTTCTTTTCATTTTTTTAGCAATTAAAATCCAACATTCACACCGAAAACAAACAATTTGGTCATCGGGAAATTCTCCGATCCACCCCTTTCAGGATCGTATGAGTTCAGCAGATCCGATTTTGTCCAGGTAAAAGGATTCTTGGCCGTACCATATACCCTTAATTTTTTGATAAAGCCATCTTTTAATATGGATTGCGGAAAATTGTAGCCCAGTGATATGTTCCGGATGCGCAGGTAAGACCCGTCCACATAACCCAGGGAGCTGGAGTAAAGCGTGCTCGCCAGTGAGAGCCCTGAGTTTGGCCTAGGATTGGCATTAGTCGGATTTTCCGGAGTCCAATAGTCGATAATAGCTGTACTTTGCCCTAGCCCCTGCGGATCATAGCGCCGCAAAAAATTGGGCTGTAGTGTTTGGCCCCAACGTGCAAAAAGCAATATATTGAGATCAAAGCCCTTATAGCTAAAGGTATTGTCCCAGGAGCCGAACCATTTTGGTCTTGGCGTACCTATGATAACGCGGTCATTGCTCGCATCTATCTTTCCGTCACCATTGACGTCCCTTACACGGATATCGCCTGGTTTCTGATTGAACTTGGCAGCTTCTTCCTCCTGTCCCAACTGCCAAATGCCTAGTTTGTCGTAATCATAGAATACCGTCGTTGGCTGGCCGATAAACCAGCCGTTTCCGATGTCATCGGCATTGGTCACCAGTTCGACGATCTCCTCCTTATTACGTGTATAAGAAATTGAGGTGTTCCATTTCAAGTTGCTGTCTTTCAGAACATCCGCGTTTACGGTTATTTCAAAACCGCGATTCCGGGTTTTTCCAATATTCTGGATCACATTGCTTACGCCTGTCGAAGGCGGAAGTCCTCGTTCGAGCAATAATTTCGATGTTTTGGAGTCGTAATAATCGATGGTACCGGAGATACGTCCTTTCATGAAGCCGAAGTCCAATCCCGCGTTTGTCGTCGCGGTAATCTCCCAGCCCAGATTGGCGTTTCCGATCTGAGGCGCAAAGGTGTATCCCGTTGCCGAGGCATCGTCGTAGGCAAAAGCGACCCGGCTTAAGTTGCTCTGTGTCGAATAAGGCGACACCGCATAGTTACCTGCTCTACCCCAGCTCAATCTGGCTTTTAATTCGCTAAACAAGGTTTGATTCTTCATAAACGATTCATCCACAATGCGCCATCCCGCAGCGATTGATGGGAAAAAGGCCCATTTACTCCCCTTGGCCAATATGGACGATCCGTCAGAGCGCCCCGTGGCTGTAAGCAAGTATTTTCCTTTGTAGCTGTAGTTGACCCGTCCAGCAAAAGAAAGTAAATTATTCATGCTATATCCTGTGGTGGTGGCCAGGTTTTTCGACGCATTGCCCAAGGCATAAAAAAGCTGACTATCCAGGATGAGGCCTTCACCCGATGCATCAATGTGGTCAGATCTGTTCCAGAGGATACTATTGACCGCCGTGACCGTCAAATTATGGTCGCCAAATGAGTTTTGATACGACAATACATTTTCCCAATTGACTAAATGGCTATTTTCGGTGCCATAAGTAGCCTTGGAGGCCGATCCATTACGGTCAATGGTGTACATTCCGGCAAAGGAACCTTCACGGTTATTATTCAGTGTCACCCCAATCGTCGATTTACCCGAAAATCCTTTCCAGGGCTTTAGCTCGAGATAACCATTGATGAGGGTACGGGTCACGATATTTTGCGCATCATATGCATTCGGCTCGAGGTCGGCCAACGGATTGATGGCCGAGCCATTTAATGGATAGAGGATCAAACTGCCGTCATCGTTATAGATTTTTCCCAGCGGACTGATCTTATTGGCCTGATTTAAGGGATCGCGGGCTGCCTGAATTTTGTAATGTGTCACCTGCGACTGCATCCCCGCCCTAAAGTAGGTACCTAGTTCTTGATCAATATTCAGCCGGCCGCCAAAACGGTTGGATTTATCCTGTTCAAAGATCCCCCTTTCATTTAGGAAATCTCCGGAGAAGTAAACTTTTGTTTTTTCCGTCCCCGCGTTGATTCCGACCTGATAATTCTGTTGAAAACCCTCTTTGACCAAGTGATCAAAGTAGTTGATGTACTCGTTGTTTTTTATAGCCTCAAGCTCGGCTGTGTTGAAAATTTTTGTTTCGTCCGTTATAGTATTTGTTCGATAAGCCTCGCGTCGAAGTTTCACCCATTGGTCGAGGTTCATGACCTCGGGATAGCGGGCTACCTTGGATATACCAGCGTATGCGTTGAAAGCAATTTGTGCAGCTCCGGTTTTACCCTTTTTTGTCGTGATAATGATCACACCATTGGCTCCCCTGGAACCGTAGATCGCCGTAGAAGAAGCGTCTTTGAGCACTTCCATCGATTCTACATCATTTGGGTTGATATCCTGAATATTGCTGTACTGGATCCCATCCACAATATACAAAGGGCCATTTTGAGCCGTTATGGAGCGGTTGCCCCGGATCGTGATATTGACGCCTGAGGATGCCGATCCGCTGCTGCGGGTCACATCCATCCCTGAGACTTTGCCCTGGACGGACTCCAGCATATTTGCCGATGGTACTTTGGCAATTTCGTCCCCCTTGACCGAGACAACAGAGCCCGTCAGGTCACGTTTCTTAACCGTACCGTAGCCTACGACAACGACTTCATCGAGTTGTGAATCATTTGACTGGAGGACGATCGAGAGTGCTTTTCCAGGCACGATCGCCACATTCTGGGCATCTGCCCCCAGATAGGTGACAGACAGTTGTTTGACCTCTTTGGGCAGTTTAAGTGAAAAATTTCCATTGGCATCCGATGATGTCGATATAGAGTTGTTGCCCACCGAGCGAATTGTCGCTCCAGACAGCGGCTTCCCCTGGGAATCTTTCACTGTCCCTTTGACACTTTGTTCCTGTCCCCATGCGTTGGGCGCGGACAAAACAAGCATCGCGCTTAGGGCAGTAGGCAGTAGGATCCTACTCTCCCATTCAATCTTTGGTCTCATAAGGTTGTTAAGTTTATAATTTAATTATTTCCCTTTGCGGTCGTGCAACCGCTTGCATTTTGAAATTAAGTATTTATCATACAAACTGCTAGACATATTTACGCAATCGTTGCCGGCAAGACGGTCCAGTTTTCCAAATGTATCTGGCTTTGGATATCTTCGACTCAGGTTAGAATTTATTGATGAAACATACCCTCTTGCTAAGGCTTGATACAATAGAAAGCAAACAGCACAATCGCACCGTTCGGGCAAGCGGAATTATGTGAAATATAGCAAGGAAAATCAGTCGGCATTTCTGGAAAGCTTTTCATCATGGCCCTATTAACCTATTCAGTAACCGGTCCATGTTCCTGTAATTTTATGCTAGCCCATTCACCTCCCTGAAGCGGATCGGTGCCATCTGCGTCATTTTTTTGAAGAAATTATTAAAATGAGTAGCCTCTTTAAAACCTAAAGAGTAAGCGATTTCTGAGACGTTCCATTCGGTATGTCTCAGTAATATTTTTGCCTCCTGCAACAAACGCTCCGCAATAATCGTGGAGGTTGTTTTTTCTGTGGTCACCTTGACGGCCCTATTTAGATGGTTGACGTGAACGGCGAGCTGATCTGCGAATTCACAGGGCGAACGAAAGCTAATCCGCTGCCTCACATCTTCAATCGGAAACTGACGTTCTAAGAGTTCCAGGAACATATGGGTGATCCGTTGGGAAGCATTCGTTTGTTGCTTTTCAACTTTTGAAGCCGTTTTCATCCGATGGGTATAGTGCAGCAGGTCAAACACGAGATTTCTCAGCAGATCATATTTATGTTCATAATCCGAATTTAATCCATCCTGCATCTTGAGGTACACCTGCTTTATATCTTCCAATTGCTCATCGGTGAGCTCAAAAACAGGTATGGCATTGGGTTTAAAAACTTCGTAGTCGTTGAGATTGCCAAAATGGTGAAAAAATGATGCTGTAAAAACACAAAAAAATCCAGCTTTATAATCGTCAATCCATTCAAATTTGTAAGGGATCTGCGGATTTGTAAAAAATAAGGCCTGCTTTTTAATTTCAATGACCTTATCAGCATAATGTATTCTATTTCTGCCGATTATCAAGGTAATTTTAAAATAATCTTTCCTGCTGTAGACCACAGGCTTGGTATGCTTACCTATATATTCATCTATTTTAAAAACATTGAAATGCCCCACCCCATTTCGGATATTTTCGGGGATCTGGTCAAATTTAGATTGGTAAAATCCCTCCAGCGACTGCATTTTTTCCATAGGATAAATATACGAAAATCAAACAAAAAGTGTTGTCACTCGGGAGTGGCAACACTTTTTGTTTTTGGATTAAGATTTTAATTAAAATCAGTAGAATAAGAAATATTCTTGTTGCTTTCCAGTTCTTCTGAAAGCAACTTAATTTTTTCCGTTGCCCTTTTATAGGCATCGCTTCCGAGATATAGCCGTACAGGGGGATTCGGATTCTCTGTCAGATCAATAAACACCTGAGCCAGCTTTTGGGGGTTACCGATTTGTGTTCCGTTCATTGCTGCATATTTTTCGTGAGAGGCTGTGATCGCAGTGTAGCTGTCGATTTTCTTTTCAGCTAAAACCAGCGAGCTATCTTGTAGAAACTCCGTCCGGAATGCCCCTGGTGCCACCACTGTTACTTTAACACCAAACTCTTTCACATCCTCTGCCATCACCTCTGAAAGCCCTGTTACCGCATATTTTGTTGCCGCATACATTGCCCAGCCCTTTCCCGGGGCAAATCCGGCAATAGATGAAATGTTGATAATATGGCCCGATCGCTGTTGCCTGAAGTAAGGCATCGCAGCCTGCATCGTTTTGATAACGGCCATTACGTTGATGTCAAAACTATCCTTGATTTCTTTCTGACTTAATTCTTCCACAGCACCACCTATCCCATAGCCTGCATTATTTACCAACACATCAATTTTCCCGAACTGTGCAACCGTACGTTCAAACGCTTCACGGATAGATTGCTCACTTGTCAGATCCACTTCCAATGGTAAGAACTGTTGCTCGTCAAAATGCCCGACGGCGTCAATTAGATGTTGAGATTTTCTACTTGTTGCTGCTACGCTATACCCTTTTTCGATGAGCTTTTTCACCAACGATAGCCCCATTCCTTTGGAGGCCCCGGTTATAAACCATACTTTATTTGTCTTCATATTAAACTTATTTATAGGACAAAATTAGCACTTCAATGCCCGGCAGGGTTAACAAAATAGAAACAATAGCTTACAAAAATCAAACAATTGAGCGTATTCCACAACAACTCAGCGCTAGCATAAGTCAACAAAAATTATGACACCGTCAAATGGAGACCAAAATATTTTGGTACACTCCTGTTAAAAATAAACCGTACTTTCATTAACTTCGTTATCTTAACATTTCCGTTTATTTTTATCAACTTGCATACAGACCAACATGGATAAACGCGTAAAATTTGATTTTGAAGTATACTTTACCAATGGTGGCAGCCTCAAGGGCGAAGATTTCCGCTTGGATATCAACGGCGATACGATTAGCGACACGGAGCTCGCCGACTATATTATTCAGGATCTCCGGCTGCTGATGGCCGGAAAAGTAAATATCCTCAATAAGGAAATATTTGAAGAAGCCCATAAGCGTAAAGTTGCGCCGGCAGAAACCGCAACGGAACAGCTTATTGACCTCAGCCATACGATCGAAAATGGCCTTGTTACTTACAAAGGGCTGCCCGCCCCGATTATCTGCGATTACCTATCCAGAGCAGACTCCAGGAGCTATTACGATGAAGGTACCGAATTTCAGATCGGCAAAATAGAGATGGTCAGTAATACCGGTACCTATATTGACTGCCCTTTTCACCGCTATGAACATGGCAAGGATACCGCCGAAATGGACTTAAAGGCTTTTGTGGATCTGGACGCCGTTGTCATCAGGGTTCCCTACCGCAATGGACTGGCCATTACCGATCAGCAGCTCAAAAATAGGGAGATTAGAAACCGTGCGGTACTGATCCATACCGGATGGGATAGCCATTGGAATACCGAAGCCTACTATGAAAACCATCCTTACCTGACCGCAGCGGCAGCAACATACCTTGTGGAATGTGGTGTTAAACTGGTGGGCATTGATTCACACAATATCGATGATACCAGTGGACGATCACGTCCGGTGCATTCCACTCTTCTGGGATCAGAAATCCTGATTGTCGAACATTTGTGCCATCTGGACCTACTGCCTGATGACAACTTTACGTTTACGGCTGCTCCACCGAAGTTTAAAGGTGTGGGGACATTTCCTGTACGCGCATTTGCCAAGCTGAAAAAGGATGTGGCTGGATAGAAGCTTTACGATAAGAACGCCATATACGTAAATTAAATATAAGAAAGAAAATGGGTCAATACTTTTGGATTGCAATACCTGCACAGCTGTTTTTTCAGTATTGCGGCGAAACGATGGAAAAACATCATGCACACGCCTATACTGAAATGATAAACCGTCGTTCAGGCAAGCGGAATTATGTGAAATATAGCAAGGAAAATCAGTCGGAATTTTTGGAAAGCTTTTCATCTACGGATTATTATGGATTTTTCCTAACCACTTATCCCTTTTCAGATCAGGAGGATATAACAAGCTCTGGTCCCTTCTACGATTCGCCTGTGGCCGAATATACAATCGCAGGAAGCGGTGGCTATGAAACTGATCAGACAAGAGAAATCATCCACCTGCGGCAGATCATGAAGCAAGCTAACAAATCCGCAAAAGCATTTTTTGCGGCCTTGCAGCGCAACCTCAAAAAGATCTCAGATCTACGCGATACCTTGAGAAGTGGAAATAAAAACCATTTTTACCTGCCGACATCAAAAAGTATCATTCCACAAAACGCGCATAACCGGCTTATAGAAATGCCCTGGGAAGAACATTGCATCAGCAAAGACCTGGTCTATCGGCAAGAATAATTCCTATTAAGTGTGCTCCTCGGTTATTGAACCTCTGCAAAATCAATTGCTGTAAAAAATTAATTGAATTGAGCTCTATATTGCTGTGGACTCTGGTTTGTTTTCAATTTAAATAATCTGCTAAAGGATTGGGGCTGTTCAAAACCTAATTCAAACGCAATTTGGGAAATAGTTAGCGCTGTAGTAGATAACTTATTTTTAGCCCGGTAAATCATTTTATCATGGATAATTTGCTGCGTGTTTTGCCCTGTAAGATTTCGTAATAGATCACTTAAATAACTTGCTGACATATGCAGCTGATCAGCTACATAATTGACGGTTGGAACTCCGGCATTCATGCCCTTATCACTATTAAAATAACCTTCCAGCAACTGATCTATACTGTCGGTAAGACTAGGATAATTTTGTTTTCTGGTCAGAAACTGCCTGTTATAAAATCGTTGGGCATAATTTAGCAACAGTTCAATCTGGGAGATGATCACATTATGGCTCATGTCGTCTATACGGCTTTCAAGCTCGTCTTCTATAGCTCTGAATAGCGAAAGCATGGTTTCCTTTTCTTTGGTCGAAAGATGCAGCGCTTCATTGGTCGCATAAGAGAAAAAGTGATACTGATGGATCTTTTGTGCCAGTGGGTATTGTAGTAAAAAGTCAGGATCTATAAGGAGTGTGACCTGCGGACTAAGTATTGTTTGTTCCACAGTTTCCTCTTTATCCTTCTCTTCTATTGAAGAGAGAATTTGTTGTGGAGCCACAAAAAACAAACCTCCCTCTTTAAAGTCAAATTTAGTCTGACCATACATTAACTCTCCTCCAGCCTCCGGTTTAAAAGCTATTTTATAATAATTCAGTACGTGCGATCTATTAGGTGCACGACCTTTAAGTGGTTTGTCTACACCGTTTAACAAAACGATTAAAGGGTGCTTTGGGGGCGGAAAACCAGATGCCTCCATTACCTCAGCCAGTGTATTAAATCTTTTTAAGGAATGATTCGATTTTTTTGAAGCCATGTTATAAAAATTCCAGATTACAAGTTAGGCAATATTCGCTTTTCCTCATAAAAAAGAAAAGCGAATAAAAGCATGTCAAAAACATCATAGTGGATCAACCTTGGGCTGCTTCTGAAATAGTTTTCCAAGTTTCCCATTCCTGAATGCGTTCAGCATAGATTTGTTGAATATGTGGCAAATCGTTTTTACCCAGTAGTAATCTCAATGGTGGATTTTGATCATCTACAACAGCAAATATAGCCTCGATAGTGGCAATAGGATTTCCTCGTTCCAGCTTTTGTAAATTTTCCATCAAACTGCTCTTTAAAGCATCATACTCCGACAATTTTTTGCTGGCTATTTTTAGGGATTCAGCACTTCCAAATTCAGTATGATAAGCCCCCGGTTCAATCAGCGTTACTTTGATGCCAAAGGCCGCGACTTCTTTAGATAAACTATCGTATATCGCTTCAAACGCAAATTTTGAAGAACAATAATACCCAATAAGAGGATTACTATAAATACCAACAGCGCTCGACGTCCCCAAAATATGGCCATAACCTTGAGTTCGCAATATAGGTAATGCTGCCTGAATTACATGGATAGGGCCTATAATATTGGTTTCATACATCGCTTTTACCTCATCAGTACTGCCCTCTTCAATGGTTCCTACCAAAGAATATCCGGCATTATTGAATACAATATCTAATCTTCCAAAATATTCATTGGCCTTGCTAATAGCGTTTTGCACTTGCGAGGCATTAGTTACATCCACTTCGAGAATCAAAACCTGATCGCCATACTTTTCTTTTAATGGGAAAATACTATCGATATTACGTGCTGTAGCTGCCACTTTGTCTCCACGCTTCAAGGCGGCTTCTGTCCATATTTTTCCAAATCCTCTTGAAGATCCTGTAATGAACCAAACTTTTTCTTTCTGTTTATTTTTCATTTGTTAATTGTATTAATCTTAATGCAAAGTTGCTCCTAAATAGCTATATCTTACGTTGCCAGAATGAGGATTATCCTAACCAAAACAAAGAAAAACGAACTACTGGTATTGTTATAAAATCACCTGCCCTTTTGAACAAAGCTAATTAGGACTTTTGAACAAAACGGCGCATGTTAATCCGTCCTAATTTTGTCTCAGTAATAACAATTAAACGTATTCAAAATGGAAAAGAATAATTATCAGGGAGTTCAACAACAGCCTATCGGTTCGGGCTTCAATGCAAAATCAACAGCTGATGAAGTCATTCAAAACATCGATCTTACCGGAAAAATCGCTATTGTCACTGGCGGCAACACAGGAATTGGGTTAGAAACCACAAAAGTTCTCGCCGCAGCCGGAGCTACAGTAGTCATACCTGCACGCGATATTGAAAAGGCAAGGAAGAATCTGGAAGGAATTAGAAATGTCGAAATTGTCGCAATGGATTTAATGTCTCCCACATCTATTGATGCTTTCGCGGAAAATTTTATTGCCTCAGGAAGGCCCTTACATTTACTGATCAACAATGCAGGTATTATGTGGGTACCACTTCGCAGAGATGCACGGGGTATAGAATCCCAGCTGGCGACCAACTATTTAGCCCTATTCCAGCTCAGTGCCAGATTATGGCCGTCACTAAAAAAAGCCAATGGAGCACGCGTGATCAATGTTTCTTCCCACGGTCATCATTTTGCGCCTTTTAATTTTGATGATCCCCATTTCCTCCACAGCGCATATGAAACGTTACAGGGGTACGGACAATCCAAGACCGCTGTCAATCTTTTTTCAATGGAACTGGATGTGCGGGGACAATCTTACAATATCAGAAGCTATGCCGTTCATCCAGGTTCTATTGGTGGAACTGAATTAGGCAGAGAAGCTCCCCTGGAACTATTTCAGAAAATGGGTTTTGTGGATGCTGATGGCCATATGTTGCCTGAGGTAGCGGCATCATTAAAAACGATCCCACAAGGAGCAGCTACAACAGTATGGTGTGCTACAAGCCCTTTGCTTGAGCATATTGGAGGAGTCTATTGTGAGGATGGGGACATTGCAATACTATCATCAGATATGACCGACCAAAAAGGCGTACATCCTTATTCACTTGATGAAACCAATGCGAAGAAACTATGGAAACTGACAGAAGAGATGACGGGTATTCGCTTCAATCCGTAAATCAGCTTACTACTGGGGCAGGATTTGCATTTTGCCCCAATTTCGCAATGAACTTTTAAACAAAGTAAATGCTATTATTTCTTATCTTTAAGTTATTAATTTCCTTCATAAAAAAGCAAAAATCATGGAATACCAAGCCCGATACATTACCGAAGATATAAAGCTTTCAAGCTACGAAGACAAGTTTTTCAAATCAGATATTATGTTTGACCAGCATATGCTGGTCTGGTTTCTTTCCGGAGAAACCAAGATTGTACAGGCTGATGCTACCTATATATTTGGAAAAGGGGATATTTTTCTAATTCCCAGAAATCAGTTGGCGACTATTATTAATTATCCTAAAGACGGTGAGCCTCATAAAACTGTTGTCATGCATCTATCATTAGAGACTTTAAGGAATTTCTATGCAGGCAAGAATATAAATCCCCAACCCAAAAATTCACCGAAGATTTTTTGTTTCAATAATCACCCGCTCCTGGAAAGTTGCCTGGCATCGCTTATCCCCTATTTCGATATGAAGGATATCCCTGTGGATATTGCTTCCATTAAAATTACCGAAGCCATCAGTATTCTCCGAACGCTGAATCAAGAGATCGATCATGTGCTTGCTAATTTTGAGGAGCCCGGAAAAATCAACCTTGTCGATTATATGGAAAAGAATTTTATGTTCAATCTTCCACTGGAAAAATTTGGTTACCTCACAGGTAGAAGTCTTACAACCTTTAAGCGGGACTTTAAGAAGGCTTTCACCATGACTCCACAACGTTGGTTAACCCGTAAACGTTTGGAACTTGCCTATTATCAGCTTACAGAAAAGAAAAAAAAGCCCTTGGAAGTCTGTTATGAGGTAGGATTTGAAAATCTCTCCCATTTTTCATTTGCTTTCAAAAAGCAATTTGGATTGGCTCCCAGTCGTTTGGCCGATCCCCTATCGTAGTTTCAGGCGTTCTTCCTGTAGGTCCAAAAGATACAATTGCCTACAAATCGGGTCTTCGTCTATATTGGGAATACTTACTTTTTGTCTCTGGCTAGATCAGCCCGTACTTTCTGTACAAAATCAAGCGAAACCTCAGCAACACGCACAATAATATCATCGGTAAGCTTAAGTTCATTAATCAAATTTTCCACTACCTCATAGCTTTTCGCCTCAGCACCCCTCTCAATTCCTTCTTTAATCCCTTTCTTAAGACCTTGTTCGATACCTTGTTCGATACCTTTTTCGATACCTTGTTCAATACCTGTTTCGAGGCCTTTCTGAATAGCCTCGCTAAGCTGTTGCTCCTGATATTGGCGCACAGCTTCAGCATCCCATTTACGTTTTAGACTTACATCATACATTGCTCGTTCCTCCTTATTCAACTTTGCGTATTCCGCTATTTTAAATAATTTTTCAAATATAGTCTTCTTCAGATAGACCGGGATCTTGTTCAGTTTTGACATATTACGTAAAACATAAAGCCAACGATCAAGATCATTTTCTAATTCTGCCTCTACTTTTGTAAAGTTACGCAATTGAACGTAAATAAACCCCAACTCTTCATAAAAAACTCGACCTGTCTCCCTGTTACACAAACAGATATCGTGAATAACAGCGCTGGATTCTTCTGCTTGTGAAAAAGTAAATCCATCCATGAGTACCACAATGTATACTTCGGTTATCGCATAATTCCACGCTCGCCGTTTTCCTTTGGGAGCCTGATCCGCAATCAACTTACTGCTGTAGTAAAGCATACGTTTTTTCAAATTTATCTGTGCAGTACGTTGTACTTCAATCACAAACTTCTCACCATTATCAGCAGTACAGATAAGGTCAAAGATCACGGTACCGATCTCCTCGCTATCTCCTACATGTTCATTCTTTTCGTACAATAAATCGACAATAGATTTCCGTCCACGGAATAACCCATTCAATAGTGAAATCAATAAATCCTTATTGGGTTCGGATCCAAAAATGCGCTTAAAAGCATAGTCTGAAACTAGATCTATATAAACTGGCTCGCTCATAGATTCAATAATTGGTTGTTGCATGTAAATATCGCAAAAATAATTTAATAAAACTAATATTTTTAGTAAAAAATAAGTATAACACTTTTTGAATTAGTTTCAAAACTAACGGTGAGAATTATCTACGGATTATGACTATATTAGAAACAAATCCAATGTGGACTAAACAATAGTAAAGATATGAGTATAGAAAATTTTGATGAAATCATTCGCCGCAGTATGGAAATTAGAGAAAAATATCGCGAACTGGAATTGCTGCACCCTAAATATCTATTGTGTAAACTTTATTCTTTCTTATCCAAATAATCATCATCCAAAAGGTTTGCCAAATCAGTTCTTCGGGCAAATGTCTTTACTACGCCTTCCTTCATTAAGGTTTCAATTCTTAATCACGATTCGTGATATTCATATATATATCCATCACCGACCTCATCTAAATGAGCAAGGCGCACCGTTTGGGTGCGCCTTGTCATCCATTATGGACGTCTTCGCTTACTATAACGACCCAGTAAACGACTGGTTGCGAAACTGACCAGCGTACCCAGGGCAGCTGTCAATGCGGTTTGCAGTACATCGCCCAGCGAAATACTAAGATGGAGCAGATGGTGCCATTGCAAAAAGCGATGATTTTATTGATCGCTATCAAAATTCAACCCTTTTGTTTTCTTAGCAATACAATTTCAGTTGATCTATACTAATGTCAAATCAAATTTTGTTTTGCCCATTGTTCCATGGTAAGCCCAGGGCGTCCCAATACCGTCATTACATCATCCTTAACTACTGTCTGAGCTTCCATTTTACCGCTTTTTGCCAGCTCCATGGTAATGAGTGCACTTTCCATATAAGCTTTCACTGGTACCGATGGGATCTGTTCAATATAAGCTTTTAAAGCTTCTGGTCCTTGCACATTACATTTTATATCTTTTCCTGTAGCTTTAGATAAAATGTTTGCTACTTCTGGTCCAGTCAACACTTCTGTACTTAAGAAATAGTTAGCTCCCCCATGTTTCTGTGGTCCTTCGCGCAAGACAGCTGCCGCAACTTCAGCAATATCAGAAGCGAACACCCAACCTTGTTTGGCCTCACCAAAGAAAATCGAAAATGATCCTACTTCAGTGATGGGAGGGTCAACCACCAGTGTAGTGTCACTTATAACATTAGGGTGAAGGTGTGTCCATGAAATTCCACTAGTTTCAATATAAGTTTCGATAAGATCATGCCAGATAAAGTGTGGTATACGATCGCGACGGGAAGTAAACACCCCCAAGTGCACAATATGACTTACTCCTGCGTCCTCTGCAGCATCAACAAGCATTTTACTTTGACGAAGCATATCTGAGGTATAACCTGTCAATAAAAATACCCTATCCACTCCAGTTAATGCCGCTGAGAAAGTTTCAGGCCTATCAAGATCTAGTATTACGGCCTCATTACCTTCTGTTTTCCATTTCTCCAACAAATCGTTTCGCGTCGTTGAAAGCCTTACGCTCACACCCGTACTATCCTTACGCAGCTCCTTAACAACATGAGATCCCACACGTCCGGAAGCTCCAATTATGAGTACTTTAGCCTCTCTTTTAGCCATAACAAATAGATTTAAAATGTTTAAACTGTTTATAATATACATTACACGAATTCTTCTCTCATTATCTTAAACAAATGCCTAATTCTGCTAATTTTCTATTATAATTATCATTGTTCATATTCTTTAGCAAAACTATTAGAAAAATACTATACTTTTGTTATCTATTACAAAAAGGATAGTAGCTATTAAAAATATAATAATGAAAAAAGAGAAGATTGTGAAGGAGGAACAGACCTGTAAACATGCCCTGACATCAATTCGCGATACACTGGATGTCGTCGGCGGAAAATGGAAATTGATTTTACTTTTTGTACTCTTTGATGGTAAAAAAAAATTCAATCAAATATCCAAGGAGATTGGAATAAGTCCCAGGATATTATCCAAAGAATTACAAGAGCTGGAAATTAACGGTCTTATTAATCGAAGAGTTTGTGATACGAAACCGATCACCGTTGAGTATGAACTGACGGAATACAGTAAGACACTATCAGAGTTAATTACAGCAATGTGTAAGTGGGGCGAATTTCACAGGCAAAAAATTGTGTCTTCAACTGATTTGTCTGTTTAAAGATCTTTTATATCAGAGTCAGTAGTCGATAGTCAATTTAAAAAAAGGCGCACGACCCTGTGCGCCTTTTTAACCAACTCATTTTTTCCGTTTACCTAATTTCGCCAATAGCCTACTTGTCGCGAAACTGACCAGTGTACCCAAAGCAGCCGTAAGGACAGTCTGCAGTACATCACCGAGGGAAATACTCGCCCAGATGGAGCAGATTGTTCCACCGATAGTGGAGATACGGAGATCATTCAGCTTCATCGGCACCACTCCTTTCTTCGCTAAAGTCAGGGGGACTATCGACAGATGGCTTATTTACTTCTGGCGGTGGCTCCTCCTCATCCAGTACTGTCTCCAATATTCCCAATCCAATAGCCACATACCGCAATACATTCCCCACCTTACCCGGTAGTTTAACAGGCGCCCCCAGCACCAGCTGCAGCACCTGTCCTATTTTGTTAAAGATTTTTTTCATTTTGTTTGCATTCTTTCTCCATCTCCCTCCAACAAACCAAATCGATCAATATGAAGGGCAAGGAATAAAAATATAGCTTTCTGACTGTCAAGCTTTGACGGGATCTGGCGTAGATATGAATCACTGTCTGAGCGCAGCGAGTTTGATTCATATAGCCAGAGAACTAAAAAGATGACACAAAAGAAAGCAATGATTATTCCCGCCCTCCTTCATACCCACTTTATTCGCACAATATAGGAGGACAAAGAATTGAAAGCATCGCATTCCGACTGCCTATCGCTGACACAAGATGACGATAGCATAAATCATTGTCTGAGCGCAGCGAGTTTGATTTATGCCGTCAGCTTGCTAAGAAGATGGCACAAAGGAATGCAGTAGTCAATTCATGTCCTCCCCATTGCTATCGAATACTCAAATACACTTCATCACCCATATCCCACAAGCAATACACCAGCGCTTTGAGTTTGGCCAGGGCCTTACCACTTTCTGTGCCCTGCCCCTCGCCGGTCAGGCTGATGACCGGGGCGATACAGCCGAGCAGTTCGTCCTTAGCGTTATTTGCCGCGTGGATCAAGATCCCCTCGCGGTTCAGCACATTCGGAATACCAATCTGCTCCCCGTGCCGCTGGTAGCGGATCTTCTCCAGTTTGTACTGGCCGATCGGGATGCAGCTGATCCGCTTGATGTTATTGCGATCCGGCAGCTCGATCGTGTGGCAGATATGCTCGCCGTCGAAAGTAATTGTTCCATTTGTTCCCTCAGCCCCATATTTCCGGAGGAGCTTGAGGGTATGTTTGTTACTCATGGCTTTACTATGGAATATCGACCTCGACAATAGTCATCGCGTTGTAGGGATTGTTCTTGAGCGGATAGAATTCCCCATTGACCTCCTGATACATCGAGATCCCCACGATGATGTACACGACCTTTGTAGGATCCACCACTAACGGCACCCGGATAGTTTGCTCGGCATGCACGCCGATAAGCGGAATATATCCCGATTTTTCCATGACCGGACGTGGCGGAACCTCCTCGGCACTTAGCTCTGCGGCAGCCAGGGTGAATAGCATATGTGTAGCCCCCGGCAGCAACATGACGTCTTTCTGCGGATTGAATTCTGGAATGATCAGTGTCGCTTCGCCAGCGGTACGGTCATAGGCCGTGTCCAGTTTTTCACCCAGCAGCATTTTTAGGCTACTGGCCTGGTTGAACTCAAACCCTTTGAGCATGGCACTATTTTCCTCCAGAAAAATGCGCTCGCCACGCGCACTCAACGAATCCGACTTTTGGATCTTGTGGATCAGTGAGGTCAGCCTGTTGCGCAGGCTATTGTCTGCAAATGTGCGCAGCAGATTGTTCAGCTGGATCCGCAATAGTTTGGCTGTGCCCGCAGCAGTACCAAATTCGGACATGTTCTCCCGGGTACGCTGAAAATTGGGATCATTTAGGATTCTCGCTTTGTCCACGCCGCCTTTCATGCGGACCTCGTAACCGCGGTTGCGGTGTTTGCTAAAGGAAAGGTCCCCGACCTTGCCTCTAAACTTGATTAAACTTTCTTGTTTTGCCATGATATTAAGTTTTTGATGACATGACAAAGATGCTGAGCAGCAAACTGATCCCTGTCCAAAATGGCCGGATAAGGCCAACATGGCTTAAATAGACAGCATAGGGCTGAGAACGGCAGAATATGGCACAAAATGTCCATCAAAAGACAGAGCAAAGGTACGGGGAGTGTACCGGGAGTGTACTGAAAAGGTACCAATACCCTACCAAAAAGGTACTGAAGAGCTACTAAAAAGCTACCAAAGAGCTACAGTAATCAGTAGCGTATCAGTATGTAAAATGAGAATGAACCGTATCCACCTGACGAAGGCCAAGTACCGGGATATCGGAAGAATCTATGTGCCGTCATATCAGTTTCTGACCCTATGTAATAGATCAAATAACCTTGGTCAAATTATTATAATACAATTATTTAAAACAAAACAATTGCACAAACGTTAAATGTAGATTATTAACTTTTTTCTTAAGGGCTGTCTTTAGAAGCAGGTATTGTGCAGCTATAGACAGAGAGGTATCCAGCTGACAGGAGAATCATGGTACCATTAGGTATTGTCCTCGGCATGCTCATGCTATGCCCAACGACAATCCGTAGCCCTATTTCCAATGACTAAAAAATACCGACTGTGTATCAGTGCAAAGGATGTCGCATCCGTACTCGACCTTAGCCCCAGACAGGCGCAGCGCAAATATCAACAGGCAAAAGATGCCTATGGAAAAGCCAGGCACCAGCCCCTCACTGTACAGGAGTTTGCAGCCTATTACGACTTACCGCTAGCGGAAGTCATCGAAAGACTTTGAGTCTCATAACAGCTATATAGATAAGGGGGACGGCCTACCGTCCCCTGATTTTAATCCTTATCCTCGGGCAATATTAGCATCCATTCACGCTTGATCTCCAAGAACCTATCGTATGCTTCCCCTGATACTTTTAGGCGTTCATTGGATTCGCCAAATAGTTCAACGATATAATCATTCTCATCTCTATATTGATCTTTGATCGCCATATGTTGTATCAGCATCCCCCGACCAGCACGGAAAAATAAGTTGGGCCACATTTTTTCAATTTTGGCTAGCGAATCTATATCGACGGTACCCTCGCGGCCATCCAGTAGGCGAACGTCGACCAGCTTAGATCTGGCAGACCCCTCCTTCAGGTGGAAATACGCAACCTGGGGAATTCTGACAGATTCACTTACAGCTCCTATCATTACCTCAAACTGTTGGGTGGCCTCTTTGAGGCAAGCTTTCAACCTGGATTCATGGCTGCTTAAACGATCGTGGTTTGCACGCAATCGCTGTTTCCGGCTTTTCAGTTCCGCCAGTTCATGTTCATAATGCATAAGTAGCTCATTACTCTTTATTTCCTGCGCTTTTATCTGTTCATCTTTCTGCAAGAGCCATTTTTGCATTACCTTTCCCCGCTTCTTCCTATAGTTATTAATTTTTCTTTCCCTTCGGAAAGCATAATAAAACTGAACCATGATCAGGCAGAACATAACGACGACAAAATCCCGTTCAAAATAATCCCGCTTTTGCAAATCCACACCAAATAGCGCTAAATAGATTTGATACACTACCCGGAGCGCAATAGCTCCCAATAGAAGTACAAGGGTTACAAACTGGATCGGATAACGTAATTTATCGTTTTGCCCCAAGAGAGTACTCGTATCCAGTTTGTATACAATGTAGGCGATAGGCGTTATCGCCAGTAGCATTAATACCCAACTGAAAAGAAATATCACACCATGTTTTTTCATGGTTATACTCGAAAAAAAAGACTCGTACGTTGTATAAAAAGTGATGAAACAAGATGAAATACCTGCAAATAATAATATAATCCACATGTTCCCATACCACGACCGAAAGAAAGGTTTGAATATCATCATAATAGGTTGGTAATAATTAATCCACAAGTTAATAAAATATATAATTAATACGGGTAACATTTCCTTTACATTTTTATAGTAGATTTTATTTAATCCTTCATGGTTTTCAAAACTGTCCTGAACGGCTTTAAAACGTGTTTTACTTTCGCTTCGCCGAAGAGGATTTCAATCTCGTCGATTTGGGTCTTCATTTTCTTCACTATTTAACGATTAGGCCTTAGCTTCGTTCTTCGATCGAATTATAAAATAAATTAATTTTTAACACATGTGCGCCGCAATTAACAAAGCTATAGTACAGCCATGCCACTATCTGCTGTGGGGCATTAAAAAAATAAAAACAGAAAAATGAACAAATACACACTTGATGACCCAGGAGTCAAACGATGGCTCCGGAACTTGTACAACTCGACCATTGAATTCCAGATGTCTGAGCAAAAGTTGATTCTGCTCTGTCTATACAGCTGGCTTAATTCCCGCTTTGAACTTTCTGAAGAACAATTGGAGTATATGCTATCGTTGTCCGCCGATTTCAAAAACAATCTCGCACAACAGATTGCTTTTGCCATTAATAATCAGGCAGACATCACTTTGGATAAGCAGACCAATGAAAACAACACCAGCACCTTTCCCCGGGATTCGGTCAAGGTAACGGAATACGAGTCAAACAAGATCCAGTCAGATACGCCGGAAATCCCCGTCGAATCTGAAGCAAATGCGATCTTTAGTCGCCGTTTGGAAGGGCATTTAATCGTCAGGATTTACTACACGCTTCTATAGGCTATCTAAAACAGTCCCACAAAAACGCCATGGGCCATATCTCTCTCATGGCGTTTCTTCTTTTCATGAACTCTTCATTTACACCATATTAACCGTGAAACGTTTTACCAAACATTTAAATACCTACTTCAATGCAGATGATCCATGTCGCGATGAACTCATAAAGCATACCAAAATACGCCAGGGGAAGCGTGGGCAAACCTACTGTCGGGAGGATGAAAGCCGTCCCTATTGGTGCTATGTGCTTGATGGCAGGGTCGGTGCTTATGAGATGAAACTCAAAAAGCCCTATCTCCACTGGATCGCAACCGAAGGACATTACTTTACCGGTACCAAGCATGAGTACAGTTTTAACAGTCAGGACCTGAATATTCAATTTCTCAAAAAAAGCACCATTGCCTGTATCCCGCTGACTGTATTGCAGGAGCTGCAAGATCAGTATCCGAGCATGCATCACTTTGTCAGTATCATGCGGCAGCGTAAATCTGACTTTTTCAATAAAAAGGGATTAATCATGGCGCAGGAAGCGCTTGACAGGTATGCAAAACTCAAAGAGCTGATGCCTGCGCTATTCCTCAGTTTGAACAATAAGCTGCTGAGCCAATTTTTATATATCAACCCAAAGACAATATATGAAAGCAAAAAGCGACTATGAACTCCCCCGTCTGCTGATATCAATTAAACATCACCCTAAATTCCAATGGTGTTTGGGAGGTTTTTTTCTTGAACAGTTTGCTGAAACTTTGCGCATGCTCAAAACCCAATTCATAAGCGATTTCGTTTACGGTAAGTTGTGTCGTAGATAACTTCTCTTTTGCTTTTTCAATGAGTTTATTGTGGATGAACTGTTGGGTACTCTGACCAATGAGAGAACGTAGCATATCACTTAGATACCCTGCAGAAATATTCAATTGTTCCGAAAGAAAATGTACCGTGGGAACACCTTGGTTAGCCGAATTCCCACCGTTCAGATAATCATCCAAAAGAGCCTCTGTCTTCTGCAAAATATCATTGTTTACATTTTTCCGGGTAATGAACTGCCGCTTGTAAAATCGGTTGACATAATTCAGCATCAACTCAATCTGCGAAATAATCACTTCTTGGCTGAATTCATCTATCCGATTGTCCAATTCATTTTTCATGATGTTCAGGATAGCGATCATAGTTTCCCTTTCCTGATCAGATAAATGCAAGGCTTCATTCACAGCGTAAGAAAAATAGCCGTACTTCTTAATTTTATGTGCTAAGGGATAACCCAGAAAAAAGTCAGGATGAATCAGCAGCAGATAAGCATAGGTATCGCTATTATATTCTGTGCTGCCAACCAATTGATTGGGAGCAAAAAAAAGCATGCTTCCGTCATTAAAATCATAATAGTCTCTACCGTACTTAAGTTTTCCGCTGTTTTTTGTAATAAAGGTTATTTTATAGAAACTTAAGATATCGTAGATTGGTGCCATATCGGTATTGAATGGATTGTCCTGATTGAAATGGACCAAGCTAATCAAGGGATGCTGAGGTTTTGGCAGGCCAAAAGCCTCATGGCTCTCAGATATGGATATAAAGCGTCTTAACTTGTCATCTTTCTTTTTCATATTATAAATTTATAAAAAAACCTGCAACGCTTTTGCTACAGGTTTTATAGTCAGGGAGATTTTACCACGGCACTTGACCGCCTTGTTCTGTACGGTAAGTGGCCGGTCCGGTAAAACTTCCATTCGGAATATCTTCTGCCAGCACAACGCGTATAGGTTCGAGAGATCCTTCTTCCACCGTATCGGTACCCTCAAAGTTATTCAGCGCGGTAGCTGTAAAGCCGGGGCTTACGAGATTAACCTTAACATTTGTATTTTCCAATTCATTTGCAAGAGAAAGGAAAACACCATTCAAGGCTGTTTTGGAAGCACCATATACCGCATCAAATCCGCTCCGAAAGGCATTGTCTGGATCAGCATTAAGGGTAAGTGAACCTAGTGAACTTGAAACCGTTACGATCCGTGATTCTTTTGCTTTCCGCAGTAATGGTAATAGCGCCTGAGTGATGGCAAGGGTGCCAAAGACATTGGTTTCCCAGACCTGACGCATTTCATCTATTGATGTGATGCTTGCCTTCTGGGCACTAAGAATTTCCCACATTGTGCGTCCGGGAACCCCTGCATTTGAAATTGCCGCATTATTGACCAGCAAAGTAAGATACCCAAATTCACTTTCTATTTTATTTACAGCATTTTTGATTGATGCAGGGTCGGTAATATCCAGCTGAATAGCTTGTGTAGAACCTCCTATTCTGTTGGCTGCATCTTCTCCTTTTTGTAAATTTCGTGATCCCAAAAATACATTATATCCATTGTCAGCAAGAGCTTTGGCAATCTGAAAACCGACACCCGTATTGGCACCTGTAACAAGGGCCACTTTAATTTCATTTGTCCTCATATTTAATTTATTTAGAATTTGATAAGACAAAGTTGCTGATCTGAGTAGCGTTAATTGTAGTCGAATTGAGGGAATGTCTAACCAAATTAAGGGTGGGTACACATTCAAGGGCATCACCGAAATTGTCTGGTATAATTGGGCGTTTTGGAAAAAAAAGTAAAATACTACCGCCAGACCCGATTTTAGGCTGTAAAGTATCCGCTCCTTTGTAATAGACAATTACAAAAGAAAAAAATGGTGAGTTACTTTAAATATATCGCAAAACAAATAGTACGGTCAATCCATATCGCAGTGCTCGTACTCCGCTATTCCGGAGCTGGCAATTCCCAATGGGGACAGGATTTTACCAAGCTGTATTTGTGTGTGATGGAAAAAAGAGTTCGCAAAGAGTCTGCCCTGACAAGGTATAGACGTAAGTTTGCACTCTTCCCCCGATGGTGGGTACAAAAGATATTGGTCTGGCAAATAAGGAGTCCCCGCCAGTACCATCAAGCTTTCTATGCGAAAGCCGGGGCCATCAAACTGCAAAGTGAGATGTGACCAATTAAATAAATTATGATATAGAATAAGGAGGTCAAATGGCATGGTTTTCATTAACCGGATCACAAGCTTCTAATCCAAATAGCTATACATTACAGGGGGCTCAGCCTTCTTGTCCTGGTACAGAACAGATCTGTGCCATTCAAGCAAGTGCCGACAGCAACAATAAACCAGTTATCACAACTGCATTATATGCAGAAATGGTTGATGCGTTGCATGATCAGACTCCCTCTGACAATGTCAAGCTGAAGGATAGATAATAGAAGAACATAGGCAATCGCCAACTGTAGAAGGGTACGGCCAAAACCGTACCCTTATTGCGTATTATTTAAACTCCTCTATAACAATAGCCTCAAAATCTGCCTCACCCTCTACCAAAACACATCCATATTGGCGCAATTGCATATTCAATTCGTCAATATCTTTAAAACTGCCTATTTCCAAAATCTTATCTGACTTCTTTTGATCAGCTATCAAGGGCATTTGTTCATTGATTGACATAAATTTTGTGAAAACATCAGTTCCTGCATACTGCATCTTATTTTCAATAGTTTTGTTCATTTTTACAGGCGGACAATCTACCAATAATAAGCATTTTTGTTTCTTGGTAGTCCAATATGATTTTATACCTAAAAATGAGTGGAGGTCGCCAAGCACCAATCTGCCCATAACCGAATCTGGATATTGAATGTTATCCACTCTTTCATAGCTTATAGCATTTTTTACATCCCAAGCTTCTCCTGATTTAGTAAAATTTTCATATATACTGGAATCCCTTACTTTCCATATAATCTGTGAATTACGCAAAATGGAATTTGAGCGTTGGATTTTGTTCCATGCATTAATTAAAGACCTGTATATAGATCGATTATAGAAAGATGTCTTTACATTATTGCTTAAGCTATCTTTTACGATTTTCAAAGCTTGCACTTTCACGCCATTTTGATATCCGGAAAGCCAAACCCCCAAAGTACCTTTGGCATTATCCTTTGCCAGATCTACCGTACCATAATCATCTTTGATAGGTAAATCAATATGTCCATTCTGCAAAAGGAGTTTGATATTTTCTTCGGTCACTACCCTGTGAAAAGTAATGGCCTGTACCTTCCCCTTATAAATAATTACCACATGCGGTGCAGACTCATGAGGAAACAATGATTTCAGATACTTATCATTGTAAATTACGGGCAAATAGACTTTTTTCTCCTTTAAAAAGGCATTATCGTGATAGAACTTTGTAAGTGTTTTTCTATCCTGCCATGCAACATTATAGATTTGAAGATCTTTGGAAAACTTGTTTTGCAGCATTTGCATATTAGGCATAGAGGCAATACACACAGTACAATAAGTATCAAAGAAATCTAAAATGACTATCTTATTTTTGACGGCATCCCAGTTCAAGTTTTTTTCAATACCGCGCATTAAATCCCCGGTTTCAAATCCATTGAATTGATCTCCAATATGTAATGGATTTGTAGCCACACTATTGTTTTGAGCATACACCTTATAAGGACTATAGAAGTATAGGACACATAATAAAATTCGACAAATATATTTTCTATTTTTCATAACTATCTTTGATTTTGTGGAATTCCTCCAAGGTTTACAGCAATTTCTGGTAATCGAAAAGCATATTTTGGGCTGTTGGGTTCGAGCGTGTAAATATT
The DNA here is from genome assembly GCF_011064245.1 of Sphingobacterium sp. DR205. Classification (NCBI taxonomy): domain Bacteria; kingdom Pseudomonadati; phylum Bacteroidota; class Sphingobacteriia; order Sphingobacteriales; family Sphingobacteriaceae; genus Sphingobacterium; species Sphingobacterium sp. DR205. The sequence goes on from NZ_CP049333.1 coordinate 3,504,432, forward strand.
ATTTCCCAATATGCGCTTTAATGTTATTTTGAACCTATTGTCCAGGTTGAGTCGTTTTAGATCCGACCACCGCCGGCCGCGGTACAATAGTTCTTTCCTTCTCTCCTCTAGAATCATGGGCAGCAATTGATCCGCATTCGTTTCGGTCCAGTCCACAAAAGTGCCTGTCTTCCACCTCTTTTTAAGCAAAGTATTTATGGTAGAAAGTGCATTATTTATCTTACCTAAACGGACCGCCGCTTCGGCCTTGATTAAATACTGTTCACTCGTACTTAGCCCCACAAATAGATTTCCGGTAGAGCTATCATAGCTTCCTTTAAAATGCTTAGCCCCAATTTTAATCGTAGAAGAATCCAAAAATAGGACTTTGCGTAGGTCATTTGATTCATACGATGTACACAATACTGAATCTACAAAAGATACATTAGAGCTCATGATACCAACAGATTTACAAACTGCAGGAAACAAAACTTCTTTATTAAAACGAGTGAAGGGAAGCTCATCTGTACGATTGACCGTATTAAAATCTATCAGATCAGGATATAGTGCAATAGCCGAGTCTGCATATAGAAAAGCCTTTTCAAAATTCCCCATATCCAAGTACGCCCTCCCCATCGCTGCATAAGCAGATTTCAAAGAAGGCTTTCCGATGTAAGGGTTTTCGACTGGAAGACAACGAATAGCTACCTGATAATCACTTAGGATCTGTTTGTAACTATCTTTTAGCGATGACCGGGAAACATTTTCATCGACCTCAGGATTAAGCCTTAATGGAATGCCCTGTTCCGCGGCAGCGCCAGATTCCCTATAGCCATTGCAAAATGTACCTACCAATTGCTGAAAAGCAAAAGCACGAAAGAAATGAGCCTCCCCTTTTAACCTACTGTACTGTGCCTTATCATTCATCGGTTCAAGCGTTTTCAATACATCTAGGACTTGATTAGCATTATTTACCACTTTGTACGCTGCACGCCATTGACTAGCATCCTCATACGGTAGATCGGCCCATATATAGGCATTTCTCTGATCCAACACCGAAGCAGATTCCCAAAGGTCCTTTGTGAGATAATAATCATCCGAACTAAGTTCTCCAAAATTTGGATAGTTTGCATTCATTGTTGAATAATCGTTCATCAAAAGCTCCAGATCATTCAAACTTTTGGGAACGACCAATTTTATGTCAGGCTTTTCGTCCAAAAAGCTGGTACAGCTGGCCTGCAACAACAGAAACAGCGAATAAATTAATAGATTCTTTTTCATCATAAATATTTTATAGATTAAAGTTTAATCCGATCGAATAAGTACGCGGATCGGGTAATGAAGCCCCGTATTCTGGATCAACTCCAAATTTATTCGCGCGCCATATGCTGCAAATGTTCTGCGTATAAGCGTATATCCTACTATTTTTCAAACCATATCGCTTTAAGATATCCAGATTTAAACTTAGCTGGATATCGCGAAGTTTAATCTGCCCAGCATTGGATACCAGTACCGAAGAATGTCTATATACATTACTTGAAGAGCTATTTGCAGGATATACAAACGCAGGGACATCGGTCCACAATTCATCTCCCGGCTTTTGCCATCTTTTAGCATAGTCTTGATGACCTAAGTAACTATTAATAAAATCAGCATTATTAAAAGATTCCCTTAGGAAAACATGGCCCAAACTATAGCTTATATTAAAGGACATCTCCAGATCCTTCCAGCGAAAAGAATTTCGAAAGCTACCGAAATACAATGGTTTGACAGATCCCATATTTTCCAACGCGTCTACACTTTGAGAGGTGATGCCAATGTAGTCCTTTGAAATCTCACCATTCAAGTACGCTTGTGGGGAGCCATCTATTGGATCAAGGCCGGCCCATTTATACGTCAACAGACTATAAAGATCCATTCCTTCAAAAGGTGTGCTCGCCTGGCCTCCCGGCCATCCAATATATAGAAAAGACAGATCTGAGGGGTCAGCGTATGCTTTTTTAACTTTGGTCCTATTATAGGAAAACACCAGGTTATTGTCCCATTGCCAATTTGTAGACTTTAGCGGAATGGTGTGCAAGGAAATATCCCAACCTCTCCCCTTCAGGTTTGCATAGTTGACACTTAACGTTGTAAAACCAGAAGTTGGATCAACAGGTGCATTTGAGATCAGGTCTTGGCTATTTTTATGGTAGTATTCTATACTTCCATTTAATCTGTTGCCTTTCAAATTAAAATCCAGACCAAAATTCAAATTGCTTACTCTTTCCCATTTCAAAGATGGATTGGGCGGTTTATTCATCATCGCGTAATTTTGTCCGGTTATATAATGTGGATCACTTGAGATATTCAATACAGGATAAGCAGAGACCGTATTATTGACATTGCCATTGTAACCATAGGTAGCCCTCAGTTTTAAAAACTGAAATGGTAATGACTGTAAAAACTGTTCATTACTCAATATCCATGTGGTACCGGCTGACCAAAACGGTTGACCACGATCATTGGACTTCACCCCAAAAAGGTTGGAAGCATCCTTTCTATAGCTTCCACTCAACACATATCGATCCATGTAGCTATAGGAAGCATTGGCATAATAGGATACATAACGGTTCACTGTTCCTTCATATCTATTCCGATCAATCAGGTTGTTTGTCCCCATCTTACCGTTCATGACGGGAACAGATTTACCATATTGTACAGATTGAAAACTACCTGTTTCGGGATTATAACCATAATACTGTGACACCTGCATTTGATTCCTCAATTGCCTTATATCATAGCCGACCAATACATTTAGTTCATGTTTGTCCTGCCACCTCTTCCCATATTCGGCATTTAGCCTTCCTTGATGCGCTTTGCTTTCGTTGATCGTATTCAACATAAAATCGCCAACAGGCAATGCCCAGGTCACTTTAGCTGGATTCCAGCTTGCATAATAATTAAGCTCGTTCCGCGTGGTATAGGATCCAAGTCCACGCCATAGCTCAATCGGATTGTTGGTCCTTTGAAAAGAATACAGCCCTTTTAAAGACAGTCCAAAATTAAAACTGTATGCAGCTGAGAGATTAGCGACTATTTCCTGTACTTTTTGCGTCTCCCTCGAGGCATCCAACTCTTTTAATGGGGTATAAAACCAATCGAGCAAGCGCCCACTGGCCACGGTGTCAATAAAATTTATATTCTTTCCACTGAAATTTAAGCTCTTAGGATCTCCATTTTCATCAACCAATCTCATGTAACGGTAATTGGTCAGCCCGGAGCCCATATATTGAAATTCGACGGGGTCAACTGGTTTTTTATTTCGGGCATCCGTATATGTAATTCCCAGATCCAGAAGTAAATTCTTGGCAGGTTTAATCTGTGAGGTAGATTTCAGCACCAAGCGCTCATAAGAATTCCGTGTCACATTCCCCCTATTGTTATCATAACCAGCGGAAAATAGTGTATTCACCTTTTCACCACCACTACGTAGCTGAACATTGTACTGCTGATTAAAGCCTTTCTGGTAAATATATTTCAAGAAATCATCCCTGCTATCTATGGTTCGCAATTTATTCAACTCAGCATCTAGATCAGCTTGTGTTATTTTACCAGCCTGATGATCTTTGAATAACCACAAAATAGGTTCAGGATTCGCGTTATATTTGGTAAAAACAGATTTATACTTGCCTTTATCGAACAAAAACTTTTGTGCATCGATATAATCTGATGTATTCATCAATTTATAATAATAAAGATCGGGTTTGTCTATCAGTGTAAAGTTGGTATTGAAGGAAACCTGTGTATTTTCATTAAATTTCCCCCTCTTTGTCGTAATTACGATAACCCCATTTCCAGACTGTGCTCCCCAGATCGAGGCCGACGCAGCATCTTTTAGCACTGAAATACTCTCTATATCATTGGGGTTAATATTATTAAAATTACCAAGACCATATTCTGCAAGCTTACCTTCGTATGGAATACCATCCACCACAATTAACGGCCAGATATTTTTACCGAGCGTGCTTACTCCCCGTACATTGATATTCATAAGCGCCCCACGATTGTCGGAAAACATTTTTCCACTCGATATACTTGGCACTACATCTTCCAGCCTACTGATAAAATCAGTTGACACCTTACGGTTGAGCAGCTTGTTATCTACAAATTCGAAGCTTCCCGTTGCCCGCTCCTTCGGTATCTTTTGATATCCGGTAGAGACCACCTCCACCTCTTCCAATTGATTCTCCAGTGGTATCAATTTTACTGTTAACGATACTCCAGCGGAGTAAGGTAAGGCTAGAGGCTTATAACCGACATGGCTAAACTTGACGGTTCCCTTGGAAGCTTTTACTGGCATTGAGAAGGAGCCGTCACTTTTGGAGGATGCTCTCCCCTTTTCATCTTCGATACGAACCGACACCCCATGTATCGGTTTACCATCTAGTACTGAAGCCACTGTACCAGATACTGTTAAAGGCCCATTAGCCCCGCTGTCCTTGCGGGGCGTCTGAGCCGATAAACTAAACATATGAAATACAGCAATGCATGTCAAAAGCATTGTTGTATTCTTCAATGCCTTTAAAAAACAAGTTAAATAGGATTGAAAAACTAAGATGAACAAGATTACTAAGGTTGTAATCTGTATAACTGGAATATTGACTACCTTATCCAATAAGGCAGCGCATAGATTAGATCTTTTTATCATCTGCTTATGGATTAGTATTATTCTGTAATTCGGTTAAAAAAACTATAGATCCTTTGCTTGGCTTCCAGATCGGCTGTAATGACGTCAGCAGGTTCAGCAAAGGCAAATGGCACCGCATCGATACCGATCTTGCGGAAGTGCACCAGGAAATAAGCCATCAGCACACGGCACACTTTCATCAAAAAGGTATGCATCTGCTTCACATCGGCAACATCTTCCTGTACGGTCCCCTTTCTATAGTTTTCAAAGAGTACCCACAGGATTTCCTGTAATTCGGTAATGGTATGTTGGGACCAGAACTCCCGAATGGTATTTAATGGATCGTATCCATTGTCGTATATTTCATAACATGCTAGCTCAAAGGGTAGCAGATTGTTTGATTGTTGGTTCATAATTTAGTTTTATCAAGTATGACAAACCTTTGAGGGTTGGCTGAGATAAAAGCATAGCTTCCCCTTTCGCGAAAATTTCGCGTTCAAAAGGCTTGTCATCGCACGGGTCGAATGCGACCTATGCCAAATGGACAAATAATATTAAAAGTCCGAAAAGCGCCGAGATACAATTTCAAGGCATAAATAGGGTTAATTATGGCGCTCCCTGCCGGAAAGAAGTAAATACCGACCTACAGCAATATTGGATTGCAATAAAAACTGACGGTAAAAAGTTTGGACTAAATGAAAATTTGCTTAATTTTAAGGTGCAAATATTAAATCAAGCTGTATCATTGGCCAATAGTACCTTTTTATGCAATTCTCGGTATTTGTAGGTCGGTGACAGGCATCTAAAGAGGGAAATTAAACTGAACTGCGTTCAGCTGCCCTTTCATTTTAAGGAAGGGAACACCTCCCCTTTTTGTTGCTCTTTACAGCCTGTTTTAGATTGAGCGCAACCTATTCGGGTGCGCGGAATATGTTCTTTAAAAGTGATTTGCGGGAATACCTCGCGAAGCGATCTGTGATCGTCGGCGGGTGATGGATGGTGTTTGTACTGTTCGTTCTCATAATTGTTTTTGGTTTTTATGTGAACGAGCTCTATAATAACGAAGGGTGAAACCTTACGTTTAATCATTCTTCTCACTAAGGCAAAGCCCTAGGTCAGACCTAAGAAAACTCTTAGGCGGCACCTGAAAATGATTGCACAGTAAGGCCCACCCCTACGCTATTATTATTTACAAATATAATAATATCTGTAGGAAATGAGCATAACCTTACCGTCCCATCCCAGGTGCCAATTGAGAAGTCAGAGACTCGTTATTTAATCAGACAATGTCCAATTACTGCTCAAACTTTATGATATAGCAATACTAAATCATACACAAATATATAAAAGTTGACTTTAAAAATCAACAATAAAAATAAAATAATTTATGCCTATATATAAAATCAATCGTATATCCGAAGTTTTAGAGGAAAAAGGAATTAAAAACAACGATCTTGTCGACCATTTAAAGGTTAAAAAGGAGACCGTTTCCAGATGGGTAAATAATAAACAACAACCAACCCTAAATACTCTAAATGATATTGCTAAATTTCTAAAAGTGGATATAAGAGATTTGCTTTATCAAAGTGAATGGGTGAAAAATAGTATATAAAATTAAACCATTTTGCCAAAAACGGAAGGTCTACGATCTTGCTGTTATAATAGCAATTTATTCCAGGATTGTACCAATGGGCTGAATCTGTTGATAAGGATAGGATAATTGAACGGATTAGCTCGTTTGGAATGTTGACAAGAACACCAATGAAGCTATGGTAAAATCCATAATTACGGTCCAAATAAACACAGGATCCCCCCTCATTCTGCCTCAAGAGCTGGGAAGAAAATGGGTCGAAGATATATCCGAAAAGGAAATGAAACCGATTTTCCAATTTGAGATATCAAGAGATAATCTAGACTAGTTTCCTGTCTATACTTTAAGGGGATATTCCGACAGATTCGCCTGTATATATTGCGATAAACTATTTAGTTGGGAAGTGATACTGCGCAACAGTCAATCTTTTAATAATTGCAGGAAATATTGTATAATATAAAACGAAATTATCCACAAGATATAATTATCAAGCTAAATAAAAAAAAATAGAAACTGCACGACAAGATCATTATATTTGATATAGCTATTTTGATCAAATTTTATGAATAATAAAAATCGTGACAGTCAAAAAAATATTGACAGCAATAAACCTAATGTTCCCCTTCCTTACCGTCCGCTTTCACCTATAAATTCTGCAGATCCCGAAGGGAATTATTGTGCAGCACTGTCATGGGCATTAAAGAATCGTAAGAAAAATGACATAAAAAATATTGCACTTACTGGACCTTTCGGATCCGGTAAAAGTAGTATCCTCAAAACATTTGAAGATAATAACGAAGATCCAAATCTTGTTTTCTTAAATATATCTTTGGCTACATTCAAAGACGAGAAATACCAAAATTCTAATAATTCAAAAGAATTAGATGTCCAAGCTGACTTGAGAGAAAAAAAAGCTCAAGACTCTAATCTGCTCCGTTTGATTGAACTCAGTATTCTTCAGCAAATCTTCTACCATGAAGAAGATGATACTATCCCCGATACACGGTTTAAAAAAACAAGAAATTTCCCAGATAAGAAAGTAACAGCAATTTCTGTATTGATTTTAATATTTTCTTTTGCACTGATAAATCAGCTCTTTCCAAATTTGTTTCAAGAAAAACTTCGTGTCCCTTTTCCCATTTGGCTGGAATATTCCATCCATTATTTGACACTCGCAATTGTTATAGTATTTAGTTTCTATTTTTTATGGTGCTCGATAAGACCCCTTCGAAGTATAAGACTCAAAAAGTTCAATTTTCAGGATGTCGAATTTGGAGTAGATGATAATGTTAGTAAGTCCATCCTCAATGATCATCTTGATGAAATTCTATATTTTTTTGAAGTCACAGATTATTCCGTCGTTGTAATCGAAGATTTAGACCGTTTCGAACAAACTGAAATTTTCACAAAGCTTAGAGAACTCAATCACTTAATTAATTATTCAAAAAAAATAAAGCAAGATGTCACATTTATTTATGCTGTGCGCGATGACATGTTCCAAGATAAAGACCGCACAAAATTCTTCGATTTTATAATTCCTGTTATCCCTATTATAAACTCATCCAACTCAAATGAAATTTTAAGAAAGATAAAAGATGAGAACAATTATAATATCAAGGAAGATCTTTTAGACGATATATCACTTTTCGTAGATGATATGCGTTTACTCTACAATATTATGAACGAATTTCACCTTTATCAGGTACAACTAGATATGTTAAATCAAAATAGTATGCTCGCTATAATTGTTTATAAAAACATATATCCAAATGATTTTGTGGCACTTAGCAACGGTGAGGGGCAACTATTTGAAATAATGGAGAGCAAACCTTTGATTGTAAAAGAAAAAATAGAGAAAATAGACCTTTTAATCCAAGAAATAAAAGAGGAAATAAAACAAATAGAATCAGTTACGATAAAAAAAGAAAACGAATTACGCAAACTATATATTTTTGAATACCTCAATAAATATCCTCAAGCTAAGAGATTCCGAATCAATGACGTAGATCTAACCTTTTCCCAGGTAATTCAACCTCAATTCTTTGAATCGTTTAGAAATGGTGAGGTTGAATACTACTATCAAACCACCTACCAAGAAGGTTTGATGAGCTTGAAAGCCTCATTTGAAGAGATTGAAAAATTAGTGGATCCGGAATTAGATTACAAAAAACGACTCAATTTAATTGCCGACTCAACTGGTAAAAAGTCAGAAGAACTTAAATTGGAAATTGTAAAACTTGAAGAACAAAAAATGCAGGTAAGAAATACTCCAATGAAATTGTTACTGCAGGATTATTCGGTAAAAATTGATTCAATAAAACAACAGCAGTTAATCAACATACTTCTAAGAGCTGGATATATTGATGAAAGCTACTTGGATTATGTATCAATTTTTTACGAAGGAAGCATATCAAGAATAGATAAAGAATTTCTACTAAATGTAAAAGCCCATATCAAAACTAATTTTGACTTGAAGCTAATTAAGGTGGATAAATTGGTAGATAAAATACCCTATATAGAATATGACCAGGAATTTGTTCTGAATTACTCATTCCTAGACTTTTTGTTCTCTAAATCTTCCTTCAAATCCCAGCGGAAAAGAATCCTTTGTACATTGAGTAACGAATCCGACCTCAGTTGGGAATTTATTAATGGCTACATAGATATTTCAAATTACCAAGGAAAATTTATAAAAGAAATCTGCTCATCCTGGCCAAAAATTTGGAACTACATAGCGACAAAAGCAACATTAACGGAAGAACGTATAAATTATTTCTTAAAGCTAATCCTTAAAAATCTCGATATTGTATCAATACAGGAAATTGCTGCGATTACAAAATTAAAATCTTACATTGAGGATTACCCAAAATTCCTAAACCTTCTGGAAGATTATAAAAAATCATATGAAATTATTTATAAGCTCAACATCCAATTTAATAAAATTGACTTCGAAGAATCTCCTAAATATTTGATAGATGAGGTACTAAACGGGAATCATTATGTTATAACAAAATCAATGCTCAAAGATATCTTAGAATATAACAATGTATATTTAGAAGAGGAATTTACGACTAAAAATTATTCCTATTTGAAAGCAAATGCACCTAAAGAAGTAATAGAATATATTGATAATAATATTGAGAATTATTTTAAGAACGTCTGGTCCTTACTTCCAAAAAATGTGAATGAAGAAGAAGAGTTTCTGATAGCTTTTTTAAATAATGAACAAATTCACGAAGATCACGCTGATATAATTATAAAAAATACAGAAACGAAAATCTCAGAATTAAATAAATTAAGAAAGGAACTTTTTAGTTCACTATTAAACAGCAATAAAATATTACCAACTTGGGATAATGTCATAGAATTCTTTTTGGACTCTGAAAACGAAATTGATGAAGTTTTATTTAAATATCTATCCATAGATATCAACCATAAATTACTGTCAGAAATATACCTAAACAATTCTGAGCTAAAATACGATAGGGAGGTTCTAGAGGAATTAGCTTACAGTATCTTCCAGAACAACAGTTTTAGCGACGAAACATATTCAGACCTAATTAAGGGTATTCCATATGCATATGATAATGCCGACTTTTTATCGGGGCTCTCAGAAGAAAAGGTCACTCTTTTAATCAAAATGAACAGATTAAGTTATAATATTGAGAACTATGCGATTTTACAGGAAATGGCTAATGACCAACACATTCATTTTGCTGAAAGAAAGCCTGAAATTATGGTGCCTGAAATAATTCAATTTGATATTGAAACAAGAGAGGCTACTCTGATATTAAGATCATCAAAATTCAGCTCACAAAACAAAAGTGCTGTGATTGATTCAATGTCTGAAGAAGTAATATTCACAGATATTTCACTACTAAAAGCAATATTAAGTTGTTCCCTTGCAGAAAATGAATTTAAAATTTCTGAGTCAATTATAAAACGGCTTTTAACATCAAAACTAGATATCACTCCAAGCATCAGACTATACAATCAAAATTCTAAAAATTTAGATAAGAAACAAGCTATAAAAATAATTGAAACCTGGCCAGAACCTTATAGCGAGATGGTCATAAATGGGAAGCGACCTCTTATTCCAGATACAGTAGATAATAGAACTCTACTTCGAAGCCTTATATCAATTGGATTAATTTCTAAAATGAAAGAAGAAAGCAAAGGTTTGAGAGTAAGCACCTTTCTTAAGTAAATATTAGAACTGAAGACACTGTCTCATAAAGTGTGTAAGTTATAGAAATGCGGAGTTTAAAAGGACTTCGCATTTTTTATTTATTAACTTTATAAGAGTATGATTGACAAGGAGTCACTATTAAACGACAAGGAGTTCTTAAAGAGTTTTAAGGACGGTTTAGAGCTGCAATCGTTTTTCCGCGAGTTACAGGCACGGGCAGTATCGCAAATGCTTGAAGGAGAAATGGACGGCCATCTTGGCTATGAAAAGCATGAGCGCAGCGGTCAGGGCAATTCCCGCAACGGACATACGAGCAAAAAGGTTCGTGGGGATCAGGGAGATCTGGAGATTCAGGTTCCCCGAGATCGCGATGGTACATTCAATCCGATCATCGTTCCCAAACGCAAGAACATGATAGACGGAGTTGAGAACGTGATCGTTTCGCTATATGCCAAAGGCATGAGTGTTTCGGATATAGAAAATATGATGCGCGATGTGTATGGATTTGACCTTTCTGAATCGACGATTTCCCGGATTACCGACCGTGTGGCGGGTGATGTGATCGCCTGGCAAAACCGCCCGCTGGACAACGTCTATCTGATTGTATGGATGGATGGCATTGTTTTTAAGGTCAGGGAGAACTCCAAAGTGGTCAATAAAACCATTTATCTTGCTGTGGGCCTAAACCGGGATGGCTATAAAGAAGTTCTTGGCATGTGGCTGGGCAAGAATGAAAGTGCCAGTTTTTGGATGGGAATCCTGACAGACCTAAAATCCCGGGGAGTAGAGGATATGCTGATTACAGCGACCGATAACCTTAATGGTTTCTCCGCTACTATACGAAGTGTGTTTCCTGAGTGTAGTACTCAGGTCTGTGTTGTCCATCAGATCAGAAATGCTTGTAGATATGTTGTATGGAAGGATAAAAAGGCATTTACAGCGGACATGAAGCCTATCTATGATGCTCCCAATAAACAGGCAGCAGAAGCTGCACTGACTGATTTTGCTAATAAATGGGAATCCAAATATCCTTATGCCATACGATCATGGAGGGAAAACTGGGACGAACTGACCGTCTTTTACGGCTTTCCACTTGAGATCCGAAGAATAATCTATACGACCAATATCATCGAAAACATGAATGGGAAGATCCGCAAATACACAAAGAATAAACTGTCATTTCCCAGCGATGATGCCGTACTGAAATCTGTATATTTGGCTTTGAGAGAAATCTCTAGAAAATGGACAATGCCCATTCGTAACTGGGCTATTATCCTAAATCAGTTCTTAACTTTATTTGAAAAAAGAGTCCAGTTATAAGGAACATAACTGAACTCCGTATTTTTTATTTACACACTTGATGGGACAGTCCCGAACTGAAAAAGGAAAATCCGAAACAAATAACAATTAATCGTACAAATGTTTAGCGTGAGGATTTCACACTATATGTAAGTACCCCATTTTTCCGACAGCTGGGATTGGACTTTTCTAATTTACGTTACTAATTGATTTATTTGTTGTTTGTGTCTAATATTTTTTGATAATTCCATTGGTGTAAGATTCCCAAGACCTTCATGGGGTCTGTTGTTATTGTATTCATCCATCCATAGCTGGGTATGTTCTCTTACTTCTGACAAGTTGAAAAATAATAAGCATCCAAAATTTCTTTGCGATAACTTCGGTTGAACCGTTCGATGTAACCGTTCTGCATAGGCTTACCGGGCTGGATAAATTGAATAGCGATGCCTTGGTCTTTACACCAGAGCTCGAAATGATGACTGGTGAATTCAGGACCATTATCTACGCGTAGACAGAGCGGTTTGCCCCGCCAGTCTATGATTTGTTCAAGTGTCCGAGTTACCCGCAAAGAAGAAATTGAAGTAGCTATTTCGATACACAATATCTCACGGGAACAGTCATCCATCACATTAAAGGTTCTAAACCTGTTTCCGCTGGCCAAGCTATCGCTCATAAAGTCCATGCTCCATTTTTGATTAATGCTGACCTGTTGTTCCAAAGGCTGTTTCTCCCGAACAGGTAGACGACGTTTGCCACGCCTCTTCTTGTTCATATTTAGTAGCTTATACACCCGATAAACTTTTTTATGATTCCAGGGCTTCCCCGCTCTGCGCAGATAAGCGTAAAGTTTTCGGAATCCATATACAGGATGTTTGGAGGACAGTTCATCTAATGCAGAGATGACAGCGCTGTCATCTTTCTTACTAACATAGTAATATTGTGAACGGCACATACCTGTCAATTTACAGGCTCCGGTTACACTCAAACCGTGATCTAGGACAATCTCCTGAGTTAACTGTTTTTGCTGCCGGAGCCCCAACCTTTTTTTGTGATGACTTCTTTTAGGATATCATGGTTCATACTCAGTTCGGCAAACATCTTTTTCAAGCGTGCATTTTCTTCTTCAAGTTCCTTTAGGCGTTTGACATCTGAGGCTTCCATACCTCCGTAACGACTCTTCCAATTATAAAATGTGGCCTTGCTAATTTCCAGCTCACGGCAGATGTCTTCGGTCTTTCTGCCTTCTTCGCCCTCTTTGAGTGCTCGAACAATCTGTGTTTCTGTAAAACGTGTCTTTTTCATCTTATTACTTAAATCTAAACATTTATGTCCAGTTTTAAGCTGTTGGAGTTTTTGGGACACTTACAAACTTACAATGATTTCTTAGATGTCTCGTCTGATGAGCTGTTTGTTCTAATAATTATTCTGCAAAGTTGTTCAATACAATCTCTTACAATATTGCGGTTATCTGTCACTTCTATTATGCCTCCAAGGATTTCAAGAGCTTTATTATTTTCACCAGTCTTAACATATAACTCTACCAATTGTCGACTGTAGATGTCGGTTAGAAAATCTTTATCATTTTTTTGAGTGTCAATTTGAAAGCTTGTCGTCTGAATATTTTACGTATGTCCTATATAAGCCTAGTTCTTAATAAGTCCAAGCTCTTACTTGATTGATCCATTCAGGTAGTTTCGTCAAAAATAGTTCTCTTCCAAGGCCAAATACGAGCATTTCAGTATAGCATTATTGCTATTAAAAGACAGTTTATTCTTTGTGTATTTATAGATCTTTTCTATTTAATCCTGTTTATTTTGATTCAGGTTTATTACTGTACCATCCTGACAACTGTAAATAGCATCTCTCCTCATTCTCTGAACCATCTGGTTTCCACCATTTTGCCAAGCTTAATCTTATAAGTTTACCTTTTGGAATAATATGGATAGGTGCTTCACTCCCTTTGTACACGATCGGTTTTGAAGAACCATTTTTTTCATAAATATAATAACCATTAGAAAATATTAAATCCACATCCGAAATCCAAAACCCCACGCTATTAGTAGGGTAATTTTTCGTGTTCTCAGAAAGATATCCTTTGCCATTTACTTGCCACAACATTTTGCCGTCAAAAATATTCATAATATCATTTTCCCAAATAGTGACATTTAAATCTTTTATGAAACTTTCCATTGTATCAACTTTCTTAACAAAAGCTTGATTATTTATTATAACGTCTTCCACATGTGGTTCTCTTCTATGTAAACTTTGAGTAAAGTTAATATTCCAAATGTCACCAATTTCAAAGGAAGTATCTTCTGACTGATAACGTCCCTGGGAATCTAGAAGTCTAACAAATTGTTTGTTTTCTATGCAAATTCCACCTACGCAGGCTTGTGTAACTCCATATTTAGTTTTAGAAAGGATTAGTATTTCCATTATCAAAGATGATTTATAATATAGTTAAAGCTATTTTGTAAATTATTTGCCACTATTGAGCGATGACAAGCCTGTGGATGTTCCTCTACACAAAATAACACAATTCTATTAGCGCCAATCTCTTTAAGTATTGCAAAAAAAACATCAAAATTGAAGTTCTTCAAAATTCTATTTTCATATTCAATTACAAATATTTCCCCTAATTCCCTTCTATCTCGCTTTTGGTTGCCTTTTTCAATATCAATTTTTTTTTGTAGCTCCCTTATTTCGCTTGTTGGTGCTAGATCAGAAATATAATTGTAATTTATATTTAAGTCCTTTAACTTTTTTTGAAGCCTATTGCTGTTTACAAATGAATACTTTGCTCCTCTAACACCTCTTCTTTGTCTTATATCACAGAACGTGTCAATATTATTTTCGAGCAATTTTTGGAAAAATTCTTTTTCATTAGAGTTATATACTCCGATCGTAAAAAACTCCATGATCCTATAAATATGCTTTTCTAGATGTTGTATTAATTGAATTCCCGAATAGATCAAATTCTCCCAGTCCCTTATTTAATTCACTAATTACGATAGATTGGTCCTTTAATTTTCCTCTTTCGTCTATGTGCTTAAGGGAAATATTTTCTTCCTTTAAAACACGACCAATTAATTTACTTCTGTGACATTCACAGGGTTTACTTTCACTACACATTATTACAACCTTGATCTTCTTGTTATACGCAGTTTTTAATCTTTTTATTCCCTCGATAAAGAAATCTTTTGTTTTAACAATTTCATAATCTACTTTACCCTCCTCATCATAGCAACTGAAATCTTTGGGTCTTCCTCCAATACTATCCCCCATAAAAACATATTTAATATTATTGTTCTCTAAGAGAAATCTTAGTTCATTTTGATTAAATTGGGGATTGAATTTTGAATAAGGTTGAGAACGAACATCAATAAGGTATTCAATACTAAACAACTTTAGTATTCTTAGAAAATCTTCAGCTTTTCTATTTCCATGTCCTATTGTATATAACGGCAAGTTTTGCATAATTCAAATTTACTAAAAAAATCTCTTATTTATAATTTATAAAGGGTTCATTATTCTGACTTTAAATGTAAAATTTCTGAATCTTTACTGTATGATAAGATATACAAAATCAGAAGATATATATCAGGTACTGACTAACTATCTCTATTATTATTCTTGAATTTTTTGTAAAATTTATCAGGTGGACTTGCAAATAAAATCGGCAGTGCTAGTTAAGCAGCTTTTTTAATTTTTTGCTCTTTGTTATTAAATTGCTCAATTGTAAGATTTCCCAATGTGGAGTGACGACGTTCTCGATTATACCAGATTTCTATGTATTCGAATAGTTCTGCTTTCATCTGATTCCTGGTAATCAACTTATTACCGTAAATCTGCTCGGATTTTAGCGTTTTGAAGAAGCTTTCTGCTACTGCATTATCCCAGCAATTACCTTTTCTACTCATACTTCTTGTTATGATTTTATAGGAATCTAACGTGTTACTAAATTTTTCACATGCATATTGTACGCCACGGTCCGAATGAAAAATTAGACCAGGAGACAGTTTACGGTGCTTAATTGCCATTTTCCAAGCTGCCAATGAAGTTTCTTCAGTTTTCATCCCATCACTGATACTCCAACCAATACATTTGCGGTCATATAAATCCAGAATGGTGGTTAGATATAAAAAACCTTCTTTGGTATGGATGTAAGTAATATCAGATACCCAGACTTTTGAAGGCTCTGAAGCTTTGAAATTTCGGTCTAATACATTGTCCATTATTTTATGTGCGTGTTTTGAATCGGTTGTAGCTTTAAATTTCTTGCCTATTTTACTCCGTAGCCCCATATTTTTCATATACTTAGCGACTGTATTTCTAGAAACTTTAATTCCATCATCCAACAGCTCCGCAGTTATTCTAGGACTGCCATACCGTTGTTTCTTATCGAAATAAATAGCCTTTATCTTGTCCTCCAGATTGCTACATTTCCTGCTTTTTGTCTGTTGGGACCGTTTTTGCCAAGCATAATAGCTTCTAGATCCAACGCCCATAACTTTACACATCTTTTCAATCGAATATAGCCCCTGATGTTGCTTGATAAAACTATATATTACCGATCGCTCTTGGAAAAGATGCCTATGGCCTTTTTTAGTATTTCTAGTTCCAGTTCTGAGTCTTTAAGTTTTTTTTCCAAGAAACTAATCCGCTCTTGTTCTGGCGTTTGCTTCATATTTCCATTCCCAGGGAAACTTCCTGATCCAAACTCTTCTGACTCTTTACGCCACTTATATAATTGGGCAGCAGAGATTCCCAACTCACGAGCTAGCTCAGAAAGATTTTTCCTGTTTTTACTTAATTCAACTGCTCGCTCTTTAAAAATGCGATCGTACTTTTTACGGACTTTAATCATTATTTCAAAATTAAGATATTTTATTGTTCTTAACTTGATCTGCCGACTAAGTTAGCAACTCCAGTACCACGAAATTCACAAAGCATATTTTCTTGTAGTATCTTAGGATCGAGTTCGACAGTGAAATGACACTTACTGCTCAAATCGTATATTTCTGCCTTTCATCGCATTTTAATTCTTAAATATAGCTAGCAATAACACAAAAAGAGTCATTTTCTACTGGTCGAACAATTGCTTTTCTCCTTAAAAATTACTATTTTTGGATAGTATTAATGTGGTATTATGAGAAATTTAGAGCACTTAAAAGAAGTTAGCAACAGCATTGTTCTCAAGTTGCGCAAACAAAAGCTTGATAAAGGGCAACCATTTTTAATAAGATCTAGCAAATTACCCAAAAATCAAAGCTACATCGAATACCCAAATCATTTAGTTAAAATTGTGATTGTTTCTTCTGATAAACGATCTTTTGATGTAGTACAGGAATTTAATATTCGTCAATCAAAAGATATCTTGAGAGAACTCAATATTTACTAATGCCTGATCTTTACATAATAACGGGTTCTAACGGTGCCGGGAAATCTACATTAGGTGCAGAATATCTTCCAGAGCATATAAAGAGTAATAATATTATTTTTGATGGTGATTTACTCTATACGAAGGAACTATCTCGGATATTCCCAAAAATTGTTCCTTCAGCAAAATACGCTCGAAAAGAGGCTTTGGATTATGTAGTACAGCAATTTGAAGAACAGACAAAACATGCATTAGAAAATCGGTTAGATTACGTCTATGAAGGACATTTTACAAATGACGAAACTTGGGAAACGCCCAAGCTATTCAAGAAGTCGGGTTATAGAATAAATTTATTGTTTTTTGGTTTAGAAAATACCGAACTTTCTCAGTTCCGTGTAACGGAAAGAGTCACTGACGGTGGACATTATGTAGATCCTCAAACATTGGAAAATAATTTTTTTGGAAATCTTGAAAAGCTAAACGATCACTTTCACTTCATCGATGAATTAACTATTGTTGACACTTCAGATCTTAAACATAACATCTTATTGAAATTATCCGACGGTAAAATAGAGTATTCGGTGGAAAAAGACGAATTGCCTGAATGGTTCACAACTTATATGCCGGTAATTGCTGCTTTGATCTAACTTCGGACTTATTTCATCGAGTAAATCAACCTTCCCTACCCTATTGCAAGTCATCTATCTATTGAATTCTTCGTTTGATATTGTCTTCGTGTCAAAATTGTCTTTAAGCGAGTGATCTTGACTTCGGACAGCCAGTCGGAGACTATAAGATGGTACGCTTTGTACTTCATATCTTTTTCCATCTATTGTTTCAATGCGTTTCGGTCCCATATTAAAATCTAATATTTCCTCTCCAATTTCGTAATGAGCACTTTGATTAAAAACCATAATACATTGCCCGTCTTTAATCCCCTGTCTAAAATCCCGGCCGCTGGCAACCTTTAAATAATAAGTATTCTGGGGTATATCTTTTACTTTAATAGATTCACCAGACTTTATATAAAATGCTCTTATACATAACCCTGTGTTCCGTTCCATAACTTTTACAGCAAAATCTGCTCCCACCCCAACTGTTATTTCAAGAGATCCTTGGGCACCATAGTCATACCGCCAAGCCATATTATCACACTCGGGCGAGTCTCCAGTATTTAGATTAATCCTAGTATATAAATTCTCGGGCTTCGCTATTACATAGGAGCTTTTTAACCAACCTTCATATTGACCGACAGAAACTTTAAACCAGTCATACGCTATATCAATGACAAGCACCTGACTTAGTTCCTTCGATATATTATTCCTTTTTTTTCATTGTCTTAAAAATAAACAGCAATTTGTCCAGATCTTTAGTTGATTTTGCATTGCCAAACATGTGAATCATTTCATTCCACCCCTCGCCGCTTTTACTATAGATTATGCTTTGAATTGAATAGTCTCCATTACAGTTATAGATGGTCCAGCTTACATCTTGATCAAATATTTCATTTTTCAGATGCTCCGTTTTGCAACTTTTGCTTTTAGCTGGAAATTGGCTAGGATGATTACCGAAATATAGGCCTCCCGAAAAACCAGTATGATTTGTAGTGTCAGCAGGATTAAAATAGTAAACGGAAAAATCTTCTCCATTGGTTTCACCTATAGCATAATCTATGGGTAAAGAAATAGAATACTTACCTTCCCCTAATTGCCTTTCTTTCAATGATTTTATAAAAGTGCTGTCTGCCGAGCTATGTACAGATTTATGATCATTATTTTGTCCGCAGCTGGTCAATGTTAATGTCGTCAGTAGGACAATCATTGTCAATTGTATCTTCATATCTTGGTTGTCTATATTAGGATTGGTAGCTCTATATTTTATACTTCATAACTGCTAAATAAACATCTGAATCCCCTTTCCTGAGATTTCGTCTATATCTACACTAAACTCTATATAACATAAGCACAAAATGCCTAAGCTTTTATAGTCAAAAGTAGAAGTAAGCACCTGTTTTCCTTATTCTCGCTTCTTGGAACAAATAAATCAATTTTTCTAGTAGTTTTCTGGCGACTTCGTCATTCACATTTATAGCATTTAGGTAATTCACGCCCATCTCAAGCTGTCTTTCGTCAGTGATCGACTCGTCTTCAAAATCATCAATGCTGCTTCCTAGAATTTCATTTAAGTTAGAAAAAATACCGTAGCAATTTAATGTATTAAATTGCTCCTCTGTCAAGACGAGTTCAATTAAGTCATTATCAGTAGCCTTATTATAATCCAATAAATCTGCGGCCTCTTTATCTTTTGGCGTAACTATATAACGTTTTTTCATTCGTTCTACTTTTATGCTTCTAAGTAATTGAAATGGGCGACTGTCCCACATTGGACTGTTGCCGGCTCCCGAATTTAGAGATTCTTTACATTATATAAGAATCTATCTTAGATGCGATCTCAACTAAAAGATCCTCATCAATATTTGGTGGATCTATTGCTTCAAGACCATTGCCAGTGCCGCCGAAAATTACCTCCATTCTATTAATGTGAGTAATAAAGAAAAGACCGTCGCCTTTGTTGAAGGGATGGTTGGATGAACTTTACTCAGGATAGTACACTTACCCAATAGGAACAAAGAACGTTTCAGGTTCATAATCATCGTCTATCATTACATAACCTTTTAAATAAAAAAGATACCCTATCGTATTTTTTATATGGGTTGATTTCAAAAAAATTGGTTTGATCAAAAGTCTTTCCGTTTTATCTTCCCTTTCTAAAAATTTGGTAACCAAATAGTCCAAAGATTTAACACTGTCTAAAAGAATATCCTGATCAGGTCGAAAAATCCCATCCTCTCCAACTATTTTTTTAATGGTATATTCTTTTTGTGGTTGAGTTAGTATCGCCCTAAAACTAGTACTTAAATTGCTCTTTTTTTCGTCCCTCTCCTTAAAATAGTTTGTAAACCACATAACAGGTCCCTTAAATAGTTTGCCGCTTGTGGTTTTCCCAAATACTATAATGGTTGATATGCGTTCAAAAAACATGTCATTGTCCTGGCTCAAAACATAGTCTTCAACATTGATTTTTTTTCCATAGCTTCTTTCAATATTTTTAACTGTTTTTACACCGACATCTTCTTTGTTTTGTGATTTATGGATAACATGTTCTCTTTTTTGTCCGTTTCTACAAGCAATAAAAAGCAGTACGATAAGTGCGGTTGTAATAACTTTAATCACTTTTCTTTGTTATTAGATTTATAAAACAAGTTTGGTGGACGACTCTATGTTCGGCTTAACGAAGCTATTCCCAGTGCCCGCTGTTTTTTTTCATTTTCAGAATGGGTTTGGGCATATAATCTTTCCCTAGGTTTCCTTTAAAAACTTTTACTTCGGAAGACACAATAAAAACGATAAAAAGAACATTCTTCAACAAGCATCTGAGCGAATAAAGCCTAATCAGCATACTAATTTTCAATCGGCCAAGGTTAATACCCAAGCCTAATATACATTATCTATGCTGAATTAATATGTTTGTCACTATTAATTAGCTAGACTATTACACACTTTGTTAGGCTACGATATTGGTTTATAATCGCTGGCCCGTAGCGGGAATTTATAGGGATACTTACCATACACATCAAAATAAGGGGCAAGTTCTGTTTTTGGCAATGCTTCGCTCAAGGCAGCACAAAATGCTTCTTCATCCAATGGATCAATGTCAGAGATCTTAAAGCTATCTAATATCTCCCGCAGCTCTGCCATTTCGCTTTCATAAAAGGACTGACAATCCTCCCCTGCTTCAATCCGCCGTTGAAGGTCTTTACATTCCCGAATATGTTCGAGTATAGCGGCACAATCGTTGGAACGGAATTCAAATTCATATCCTATTCTTTTTAAGGCCCGGAAAACTGCCCTGTAAAAAATAGCCAGATCAAAATTCATGCTGAATGAAGGGATATCCAATAAATGGTATTCGCGCAAATCCTTACCCAAAGCAATACGATCCTGATCTAAGAATACCGGGAAAAGTGCTTTATATACATCTTCGTCCAAAATGGTGACTTTCATTTGATGGATACTGACCATGTTCCAGAAAAAACTGATTTCTGTAACGATCTTTGTGAGAATATATAAAACCGTTTGCTCATTATTGTCAGTATCGGGGGCTATTTTCTTATCTCTGCTAATACGTGCGATAAACTGTTCACTTTGGTTAAGATCGTTTACAGCTACGGGCTTTGGGTCCTGTGATGAAAGCGAAAGATCGTAATGGATCAGATAGGATAAATCGTCTTTCTCACGAACAAAATTTATGTCTCTTCTAAAAATACTTTCGTTAAATGATCTTGCTCCCAGTATTTTAACTATAGATGGGACTTCGTCTTTTAATGAAAAAAATATGGCAATTACTTCTTCAACACTTATAGGTTGATAAGGCAAAAGATCAAAATCAGGAAATCTTTTCATTCGCAATAAAAATAAAGTTAAAGCGGTACTTAGTATAATATAAATACGTGAACGCTTGAAAATAATAGGTTTTAATTTAGCTTAAGATACGACTTTTTATTGTATTTCGCCTAATGAGATGAGAAATGGTCATCAAAATTCGAACTTTTATTCTTTTTTTATAAAGGAAACATTTGTACTACGAATGCTGGTCGATCGGTTGAGACATATTGTTAAACTTGCCATTAGATGCCAATTCAAAATGAAGAGATCTCTGTACTGTATTACTGCCCAGCGGTGGCAGTCCCTCCTTGCCGAAACCTTGATAGAGAAAGACACTGCTTCGAACATTTGTCAAACTTAACGGCATCTTGGGTCAAACTACAAATCCCTGCGTTCCTTTAGCTTGATGAGTAACAAATCAAAATTTAAAATCCGCTTAAAGATGATCATTATACAATGCTGGTACTGCTATACCTCGCTTTGTAAAGGCAAACATGAGGAAGATCTCCGAGATAGGCTCAAACTCGAAAGAGGTTTTTAAGTTTTAATCCTATAACACAGTTGGTGTTACACTCCCACGGGAAACCGTAAGAATCTTTAAGACTCAGGATTCCAACGGGATTTAGTAGTAATATTACAGCAGTTTTGCTTACATTCAACAGAAACCGCCAAACAAATACCAGCAGAAATATTCTAAGATAAATCCTGTGGTATGCAAACTTTATCTATTTTCATAATAATCTGTGCGACGGTAATAATGAATGGTCGAATTAAATTTCTTCATCCTATTATTATAGTCTTTTCTAAACAGCAGCGCTATAATTACAATGATCAAGAACAATGATGAATAGAAAAACAATATATCGTAGAGCATAGATCCTTCCAAATAAAAAGAATCATCTGCCAGAAAAAACGTTTGCTGCTCAGGATTTTGTGGATTGTAAAACAATACATATTCCTTATCAGCTATTTTTCTGTTTACTCTGTCAAACAGTTCAGCCCGCATTTCTTCAAAACGTCGCCGGCTCATAATAGGTAAAAATGCATAGTGCTTTTCAGCCTTATCTAATTTCCGCGAGTACAGCTGTCCATTGGCAGCATATCGGTATTCGATATCTACATACGTGTATTTTGTCTTTCCTCTATGTATTTTAGTTTCAAAGTTTATGATATAAGGTGCTGTTGCAGCCCAGCTCGGATGAGTCAATGCAAACTCTTTGCGCTCCAAAGATGGACTTACAGAAAAAACGGAAATTGTCAAAGCATAAACAGCTGCCAACAGAACAACAAACACAATCCTCTTGCCACCTTGCGTTGTCATGCGTTTTCCATTCACATCACATCGGACTTCCACCCGGCCATACCGGTTAGCTACTTTGCTAAGGATTAATTTTTGCAAAAGCAAATAAAGCAAGGAAGAGCATACTAGCGCATAAATAAAATAACGGTAACTGTTGCCCCAGAAAACGATGGCAAAGATAAAGGCCGCGGCCAACGACCATTCAAGAAATTTCCTAATTGATTTCATAAGAATTTATTTAGAATTAAGGACTATGCATAGCAATAACTTCTTTGTATTATTTCATTGACAGTTATGTTAATTAATTTTTTTCCATTTTTATGTGGGTTAATCTCTAAATTTCCAAAATAAAAATACAGTATTCGGCAATACCTATGTCCTCCAATTTAAAATCCGTGAACAGTAAATTAAGATTCGCTGAAAAATGCCACATTTAGTGTCTTGATAACTTCGACCGTCCTAGTGTGGAATATCATTTTTTGCACAAACGTATTGTTTCGTAGTTACTGCATCTTCATCTCATAGCCGGTAGAGCGACTGCCATAGAAATCTACATAGCTCGCTCCTATATCGAAGACATTGGTGCCGATAACAACATGGGCAGCATTGGAAGTTTGGAATTGGTCGTGGTTACTATCATGGCATGCTACTTTTCAATCGGGCAAGGTTAATACCCAAGCCTAATATACATTATTTATTTTGAATTAATATTTTTGTGAATATTAACTTTCAAGATTATTACAAACTTGTAAGGCTAAGCTAGTGGTTTATAATAAAGGTTGGTTACGGGAAACCGTACCCTTATTAAATCTATGTTTAAAAAGCTGGACATGTGTATATTACCAATCGTATTTTAAGCCTTTTACATGATAATGTTTTACTCCCGTGCAAACTAAGTCAGCATCGTTAAAGACAGCTAAATTATAGCCTCCGACTTTCATCGCACTTCGATATTCTACCGCATGGAATCCTAATGACTTAATATACTCACAAAGATATTGAGTAGGCAGATAATCAAGGTTTACATCCTGCTTCCGAACTGGTTTTGACAGCTCTTCTTCTAGTTTTAATAAATAAGATCGAACCAACATAAACTCTTCGATATCAAACCCTCGATCCTGAATTTCAAATGGTCCATAGTCTTCAATATTTTTTAATGAAATGATCTGTAAAGGGGCTATTAATGTAAAACGGCCGATACTAATGGACTCATGCAAAGAAACTCGCGTTTCATAAAAGGTCGTCTCCTCACTTTCAGAGATGTATAGATACGGAATGCCAACTGGATTGGCCCTGCCTGGTGTTGTAAACTGCTTGGGTGGTTTACCCAGCTCATCGATCTCAAGTGGGCGATCGCTGATTCTTGCCCTGTAAAAATGCGTTCCTGCAGGATAGGTTTTTGCAAATCGGCTAAAGGTGGATTCCAGCAGCTCTAAATCTAAGGTATTGGTTATAAAAAATCGGTTCTCCTCTTTTATCTCGGATGCAAATTTCTCCCATTGCATCCGATGGGAATCGTCGTTAGCTTCTCCATTGAGGTAGATCTGCAACTCTACTGGTTCCTCAAATAATGACTCCTTGAATCCTACCCAACCCCGACCAATCTGGTTGAGTAACTGTTTTACATCTTTGGATTTTAATTTGTTGCTATCGAACAATTTAGGCCAATAGCAGATTAAATGTTCATGCATTGAAACCGGCCTGTCATCTTTGAGGGATAATGCAGCTGTTGGATGATTGATATAAAGTTCGAAAAGTGCATCAAAGATATCAGATAGTTCCTCACAGGCTATAACAAAAACATCTTTGCTCTCACAAAAATCACAAAGTCCCTTTCCATTGGATTCCGCTTCGATCCTATTCCGCAACCCTTGGTCTGCGAAACAGTTTACACAACAATTCATAGCTTTGAGATTAGGAAATTAACCCTTGGATCAATTCGATGTGGTGCATGATGGAAAGCTTTTTGACAACACCCAAACCCGAAAAAGATTGCTGCTGGTAATGTCTGCGAAACTCTCTTAATGCTATTGTGTCGGGGATATTCTTTTCGTCAACAAATTGTATTAAATCCTCTAAGGCTTCAAAATACTTCCTCGCCGGATCGGATGCATCATCATTTGATTTAGATACAAAGTGTGCAATACGGATATCTTCATCTCCTTCCAATTTATAGGTTAGATGTATGGCGACCGCATAAGCAGGACCTCCGCCCTCACTGTAAGCACTTCCGATAGTTTGGTAATCTGAAAAAGCGATGCATCCCTCATCGGGAAAGTAAAGGTAATCAGTTGAAAATACTTCTTCTTTTATCGCAATGTAGTCCGTATTCTTAGTAAGTTTATTGAAATTATCACTCAATAACGCTCTGTTATCATACTTCCGCTTAAGACCAAAAAGATTGTTTATATGAATGGTATTATAAAGACAGGCTGTATTCTTTGTGAAATCGCTTAAAGATTGAATATCATTCGTTTTATTAAGATGAACCAATGCATAACCGCTATCGGAAAAGCCTCTTTGCCTAATGCTTTCTTGCGCAAAGAAGCTATCACGATCCGTCTTAATTAAATAGGTCGGTATAATGGATGTGACACCTAGATCTTTAAGTTCTTCAATTAAAGTAAAAATGGATTCACTATCACCTTTTAATTCTCCATGCTCAGCATTTACCACCAACTGTACACGGATTTCAGCCCCGCTTAAAGCTTTAAGCGCTGTCTTTAGTGACGAGACATTCTTCTTTACAGGTTCAATGATAGGAATGATCCGCTCTGGATTTAATGGAAGTCCTACAAGTTCACGTAATGCAATTAACTCAAATTGCTTACCTCGAAGATAAGGGAAATACATAAGCACTTTATAATAATAGGTTCTTACTTAGATTATTAATCATAGTAAGATACGACTTTTTATTGTATTTCGCCTGATAAAAAGAGAAGTTGACGAATGAAGGTACATCACCAAGAGTCAAATATAAATTAGTTTGTCGATCGATACGGCTTTTTAGGATATGGCAATACATCGCTTGGACTTCCTCAATTGGCAGCTCCGCTAATATTTCCAAACATGCCCGATAATAAAATACAGGTGTAACATCTGGTAGAAATCCTACCAGTTCTTTTACAAGCCGGCTATACTCAGGTTTTCGCAAGGACGACATCATATAGCTGGCATCAAGAGATGCAGTGTATTTGACCGCAGGCCGATATTCAGACACCTTTCCTTCTTCTGTATAAATCAATATGCCTACGTAAGCAGGAAGTATTCGTAGATATTTGTTTAGCAAGGAAATGTGCGTAAATAGATAAACCTCGGTAAAAGCTCTATAATAGTCGTTCAGCTGACTTTCTAAGCGTTCAGGAGAATCAAGCTCTGTCTTGATTTCAAAAACTTTATTTGTCCCGTTGACTAAAACAGTATCAGCAATGGACTGCCCTACCCGAAACTCGTTGAGCAGTATGGTGTCGTCTAGCGAATAATGCTTCAGGACATATTCATTGAGCAACTTATTTTTATAGATATATTCGTGCCTGTAATTCTGCTCCAGAATCTGATAAGAATATGCGATCAGATCTCCTAATTGCGTGGGTTTATCTCCAGTCATCTCATACCAGCCCACATACTTTTTCATCTTCCTAATATAAGAAGACTGATTGGTGCTGCTTGAAAGCTTCTTGAATGACGCATGGGACACCAAAGAAGCCAATTCTCGCAATTTCGCTTTGTCGTATGTGAGATCGGATTGCATATAGCAAATTTAAAAACTTATCGCGACTTAACGAAAATGATAAGTGGTGATATACATAAGCCAATTCTTTTTTTTCCTTCTGGAGCAACAATTTTCAGTTGGGTAGTGGCACTAACCAGTTCATTATTTTCCTTTTTTAAGCCTGGTCGGCTATGGTGGGCCGTGAACATATTCAATTGCGAGAAATTTTCATTTTGATAGACGTTCCTGCTTTCCATTTTTCCAAAACAAAAAATCCTCCATCTTTTGGCGGACCATGAATTTCAATCGTCATGTAGCGCATATAAGATTAATAAAGAAAGATTCGGGCGGCCTTCTCCTATTTTCAGCTATCCATAAAATTACATATATTGGATTTGAAATAAAGGCTATTCATATTTAACCAATATTTTATGGGCAACATATTTAACGAGGAAAAGTTATACCCTTATGAAGGGGCAATAAAAGAGCATTTCAAAGATCATTATGACAGTGTTTTCATCGCATTCCTCCCCTTCTTTCAACTTGACAGAAAGGAAACTGATAAAGCTAATCTAAAAAAGGCTAAGCTACTATCGCATGAAGAAGCGCTGAAGGAAATTGATTTATTAAAAAACCTTCCCGAGGCGAATAGGGAAATCTATAGTTACGACAATGACCGATACCCTGCCGATGAAGACATTTTTCGGAAGGGCAAATCAATACTTTGGGAAAATATCGTGAAAGGTTCTGGTCTTGCAGGTTATGCGGAACTCAATACAGCCCTACGAACTTCAATAGGTGCCTTAAACCGAAATTTTACGAGACCGGACCTCATGGAAAAGCTTGACAATTATACGGATAGCGAAAGTATCTACCATCCGACCGAAGGTGCCTTTGGCATGCTTTCAAAGATGGCTATCTATAAAGCGTTCAAACTCCTGGGAAAGAGCCTGATCATGATAACCGACGAGTTTTATGAAAACACCACAACCATGGATCTTGATCGATTAACGGAATATGAATTCTGTGATGAGATCGGCGACAAAGATTATTACTTATATTCGGCTGATAAAGAAATTCTGTTTACCATTGAGTGGGATAGCTTCTTCTTTCTCATCGCAACGGATCATAAAAAAATGGATCAACTTATCGCTAGCGATTTGTTTGAGGGTTTTCTCTGTAATGACAAGATAGAACATTATTGGGAATACACGGTTGAGATATAAAATAAGAATTATAGCCTGAAACAAATTTAGTATAATATAGTACAACAGTCATATATGAAAACAGAAACCCAGGAAAAATTTGACAGAATCATAAAAGAAAGTTTTATTGAAATCTTAAAACCGCTTGGTTTTAAAAAGAAGGCCAACAACTTTTATCTGCCGCTTGATAAAATCGGTCACATCATAAATATTCAAAAAAGTTACTATAGCACCAAAGACGATATCCGTTTCACCATAAATGTCGGGATATTTTCACCCGAGTATTGGTTAGCGCGCTTTAACTATAGTAACAAAGATGTTCCGGCATTTCCCACAGAACCTGAATGTATGATAAGAGAAAGAATTGGCTGTATGAGAGGTCTACCTGATACTTGGTATAATATAACAACGACAACAGATGTTGAAGAACTAATTGTCGAAATGAAATACAATATTTCAAGCTTTATTTTACCATTCTTGGAAAAATTAAACACCGAACAAAAGCTTATCAACGAACTGGAAACTTCCGAACATACCTTACTGCACACCGCCGCTAAAATGACATTTTTCGCAGAGCTAAAGCTCCTGGATAAAGCCAGAACTGAATACAGGAAAATATCAAAAGAAAATTATAATCAATATCAAATAGCAAGACTCAAAGAATATGCAGAAAAGCAGGGTTTAATTTAATAATAAAGGGACTATCCAATTACATTTGAGATAACTATAGGGTTAATTTATATATGTCCAAAGGTTACGTAAAAGCAAATTCAGTCAACTCTTTTGGATTAATTAGCATCGATATGAATCATTTGGAGCCTGCACCATTATGGACATTAGTAGCTAACATAAAACGGGAAATTAGCTATGGTGAAGGGAAACGACAAACCCGTATCGGTACGAAACAGTTTAGTCCTGGAGCCAAAGTATATATTATCGATTGGTTTGCAGGGATGACCAAAGATATTACGGTAATTGGGTTGGCCCGAGACACAAAAAGGTTAATTACGATTGTAATCCGGGCGGAATGGGTTGAACACCTCCGCGTCAAACTTTGCTACAATGCTAAAGTTTGTTCAAAAATAAAGACTTACTTTGATAAGGAGGAAGCTGGGATGCAGCGATATACTGAGCAATTTATAAATGAAATGTTTATCGGTAGCCCACAATGGAATGAATCGGAGTCAAAGTAATGTATGGATAATATAATTTAACAGTCGCAAATGGACGAGCTTGATGATTTTACGATTGGATTGCACTCAGGGGGCCAATCAATTTCAATTACAGTAATTGGATTATTAGTTATTGATGCGGCTAGCAACTGGGATAAGAATTGGTTAAGGACTAAAATCTCAGTGCGGGCTGGCGCTTTCGGTGGCACCTACGATGCAGACCTAACAACATTTGACTTTGAGAATTTTAAAGGATCTGAATTCGCTATATGAAAATTTAAATTCCGAGATTGAATTTAAAGATTTGGAAGGTTATTTATGTATGAAAATTAAAGGGAATGGGTTAGGTAACATCAATGCAGAAATAAGCTGTAGTGATGATCCTGGAATCAAATCAACACTGCTATGTTGAATTTCGAACTTAATTTTGACCAGACTTATATCAAGCCAATCGTTCAGAAGTTAAATAACATTATAAATAAATATCCGGTTTTATACTAATTGTTGTATAGTTAATACCCAAGTCTAATAACAAAAAGCCTCCCTCGATCTATTTATTTATCTAAAATAAAATATCCCCCATCCTTTGGCGCACCGCGAAATTCAATTAACATATTTTCTCGGAGTAGCTTAAGATAACGTTCAACAGTGGAATGACCTCTACCAATAGCAATGGCAAGTTGCTTTGCATTCATACCAGGTGTAGCGCTTATAAGAGTAATAAGTTTGCTAAGAACACCATTTACACCCTCACTTACACCATCTATAACAATATCATTTACATCCTCACTTACACCCTCACCTATTCCAAGCCCAGGAAACTCAAGTACAAGATGATCGCCGTCTTCTTTCCAATTAGGATCTGCTAGGCCATAAGTCTTACAATCCTTCACCATCCGTTGTGTTCCACTACCTAGCTAGCATTTCAATTAGATCATGTACAAAACACATACGGGCAATGTCCGGATTACGCAAAATGGAAGTATGCTCTCTTTTAAGATTTGCAATACGTAGTCCTTCTGGAAGCGTACCCGTATTGGAAACAACCATGCGATTCGAATAAATAGCAATGTGTACGGTACTGGAAACTTTGGTATGGTCCCTATGTACCAGCGCAACTAAAGTTGAACCTTGAACAAATGCCCAATAGAATTAGAAATTGCCAATACGATGTTGTATGCAGTTTTTGGATATAATGTTGATGTTGACCCCTCCGCTGGACATATTGACCCCTCTAACGAGTTAGTATCTCAGTCCAACTGATGACCTGACAATATTACTTCTTTTTTCTTAGACTTTCGCCTTTAAGTTCTATTCTGTAAGATCCATGGATCAGTCTATCGAGTATTGCGTCTGCAATTGTATCTTCACCGATTACATCATACCAACTGGCCACAGGTAGCTGACTGGCAATTATTGTCGAGGCTTTAGCGTGTCTATCTTCAATTATTTCCATCAGATCCAGCCTTTGCTGCTGGTCCAGATTTACCAGGCCAAAGTCATCGACAATAAGCAGGTCTGTTTTTGATATCCTGTCCATCAGCTTATGCAGTGTACCTTCCAGGCGGGCCATTTTAGTCTTTAGGAGTAGTTTTTGCAGGTTAAAGTACAGGACTTTATACCCTTGGGCACAGGCATGATGGCCCAATGCTGAAGAGAGGAAGCTCTTCCCACAGCCCGTAGCACCGCTGATGAGTATCGGATCTCCTTTTTTGATGTACTCGCCGGTAGCCAGCGTAGTGATCAATCCCTTGTCCAAACCTCTGGTAGCGACCATGTTTATCTCCTCTATCGAAGCCTGATAGCGGAACCCGGCATTCTGTTTGAGGCGCTCAAACCTTTTTTCATCCCTTTCATCTGATTCTGCCTGCAGCAATAGGGACAGTCCTTCGGAAAGGGTGAGTTCTGTACTGCGACGGGTTTCATTCAATGCTTTCCAATTACGCTCCATACCATGTAAGCGTAACGCTCTCATCTGTGTTTCAATATTCATCTTATTTTATTATTTGTTTATTTTATTCTGTTCATTCCTGCCCATCACAATATTGCGGGTCCATCGTTTGACTGATCAAACAGTGTCGGCTGGCTGCCTGCATAATACGCTCTTCCCCTGATATTGGCATGCTCCGGCAGGGAGCTTTTTACGGAAGTTTCTTCCTGATTGTTTGCTGTTCCGTTTTCAAGTACATTCCTAAAGTAGTAGTAGGTATATAGTTTATTTTTTAGTACGTAACTACATGCTTTGTCAAATTCTTCTGCCGGGAAGTCCCGTTTTAGCCTGAACAGTCCGTCACAGGTACGGAATAACTGCTCGGGATAATGCGCCCGCTCAAAGAGTATCTCCAGAAGTTTGGCGAACTCTGCAGAGTGTGCTTTTGCCCTTGTCAGGTACGTTTCATGCGAGCGGTTCTTATACGCCTGATGTTCGGACTTTAAATGTGTCGCCAGAGTGGTGTACGCATTTTCCCTGTAACTGCGTATGTGCGCGGCAATCTGTTTGCCCCGACAATAGATCGAGAGCATATTACGTGTGTAAATGATCTTTACCTTTGTTCCGATATAAGCGAAGGGTACGCTGTAATAGTGTTTATTGCGCTGCAGATAGATATGTCCGTTATCTCCAACTTTGAGTTCAGCGTAGCTCTTCAGCTCGAAGCGTTCTTTGGGAAGTTCGCCCAATGTTGATTTTTCGGAACTTAAGAACCGCTCTTCCCGGCAGTATGGCTTTTGCTGCATCCGGGTCTGGTTGTGCTTTAACATACAGACCTTTATAGCTTCATTGAGCGTATGGATATCAAAGAACTGCCTGTTTCTCAGTGGTGCAAAAACACGGGTATAGATCATTTTTACCTGATTTTCTACCAATGATTTGTCTTTTGGGCGGCCTGCACGCGCCGGAACCACAGCTGTGCCGTAGTGATTGGCAAAGTCTTCCATGGACTGGTTCAGGACCGGCTCATATTTATCGGCCTTGATGACAGCTGCTTTGAGATTGTCGGGGACAATGGCCTTTGGCACACCGCCAAGGGACTCCAGGCAGCTGCTCAGTGCATAAAAAAAGTCGGGGGTCTGCTGAGATGGTACAGCGATGGCAAATGCATAGTCTGAAAAGGGCAGGCAGGCCACAAATACCTCACAGGCGACCAGCTCCCCGGTGGACCTGTCAATATAATGGAGCTTTTTTCCGGAAAAGTCAATATATAGTTTATCACCGGCGGTATGTTCAATCACCATGCTGCCCTTGCGCGAGATAAGCTGTTGCCTTAAATGATAGTTGAACTGTGGATAGCTATAACCCGTGGGATCACTTTCTATATATTCCTGCCAGAGCAGCAGTTTGGTAACTCCGGTACGTTTAAGTTCTTTTTCATAATAGTCAAGACGGCTTTTTAGGTACTCAAACTTGTCCGCCTTGTAAGCAGGATTCCCTGCGTGGAACGACTTTTCCAACAGGGGATCCTCCTGTTTAAGAAGTTCTTCTGTATTGAAACCGCCGTCGGCCATCTTTTTAAGATAGGACTTCACCGTATTCTTGCTCATACCAAGGATGCGGGCGATTGTTTTTATTCCGCTACCGCTCTGGTACAATCTGATTAATTGCTTTATCTGACTCATTCGTTTTGGTTTTCCAGCCATCAGTGATCCGAATTGTTTGATCACTAAGTAACAAAAACTACTTGCTAAGGGGTCAGCATGCTCCAGCGCAATGAACTGAAAAATGAATTAGGGGGTCAACATCAGCCAGTATGGCAGTTGAATAACAGCTTTAAACGCACTACGCATCCCTAAATCTAATTCAATTTTGAGGGGTCAGCTTGTTCAAGTATATCCAGTTTTTATTCTTCAATTAATTCAAAGGAATTTATTATAATGTTTTTAGCTCCAATTTCGTTAATAGTATCCAACAACGCGAAAAATGTTTCGGATGTTGAAGTGCCAAAATCTACTGTGAAAATCGTTGATTTTTCCGAAATACTGGGAATAGATACATTATGTATAGCCTCAAGCAAATCTAATTCATTAGTAGATTCATCATTGTTCTCTTTCAGAGCTGTAGTAGTCCAACTTTTTAACCACTCAAATTCTGCAAATTTTGTATCCAAAATAAATTCAACTCCGTGCCAAAATATAGGGTGTAATTCGATATCTAAATTTTTATATACAAAATTTATAGGCTGATGATTTGAAAATGTATCTGGGTATAATTCTTCGATACCATAATTTCCATCATTATTTGACAAAAAATCAGGTCTTGTTAAATTAAATAATAAGGTTTCTTCATCAGAACTTAATTTTAGTAATATTTCTTTTGCACCATTACCTCTGTTTCCATAAAAGGAAATTAATTGATTGATGTAGGTATTTCTATGATGATTAATTATTTCTTCAAGAGTCATAAAATATAGGGAAGTCTTTTTAAAATTGCATACAACGGTTTGGGCTTTTGTCGTCAAAGCTCAATTTTTAGTTCTTTTGCTAAATCTCTGACATACTCTTTATGTGCTGATTTCGCTGGTTGAATGCTGTGATAATAATCTTTGAATAATTTAGAACCTTTCGCTTTATCGTCAAACCATACAATTAGTGCTATGTCCAACTTTGCTCTTGGTGTAGCGTCATACGGCAAATGTCCATTATTAGAAATTATTTTTTCTTTCGTTTCTAAACCTGAAAACCATTTAAATGCTATCGTTTCAATTCCTTCAATAATTTCTTGTGTGATTTTATTGTTGTCGTCGGTAATAGTCCACCAATAGTCTTGTCCTGTTAATAAGGTTCCAAGTCTGTCCCTGATTTGGCAATCATATTCCTTGTAATACTTTTTGTTTTCTGTCGGTGATTGAAATTTGTAAAGGCTTTCGATACATACTCCAAGATTTACAACAAACTTTCCGTATAAATTCTCCCGTAACCCCGGTATTTCATACCCCTGACCAATGGGATATTGTCCACTTTGTAAATTGATTACCTGAATTATTCCATCGTCAAGCCGTCTGTTAAACGTCCTACCGTTTTTTTTAAAGCCGACTGGTTTTAGTTTAGCATAAATATCTTTCTCAACTATGTCAAGTTGAGTTTTAAAATCTGTCCGTGTTACTGATTGTTCAGTTTCACTTTTGGATTTGTCTTGTCGTTTAAAAATATCAAGTAGTCCCAATTTTATTCTTTCTGTTTGTTACGGAGTGTCTGTTTAGCCTGACCGCTAATTCTTAAATATACGCAATTCACCAAATTAACAAATAGATTTTATGGAGAATGCTACAAATGTTCCACCTTTAAATTGTCTTTGAAATGGCGTTCTGCTCCCTCCCTCTTGTTGATGGTAAGTTAACGCATCTTCGTAAGTATAGTCTCGAGAAAAGCCGTCATCGGCTTCTGCATTCCCATATCCACCAACGGATCAACAACATTCCATCTTCCGATTTCGGAATCATAGAATCGTGTTCCGTAATCCTACTGGTCACCACAACTTTTTCGTAGTCTGTCTGACTGGCTTCCTGTATTGCCTTTGAAAAGTGTATTCATTACTTTTCGTTATCTTCTATCCTATGAGGTTTAAAATCAAAAAATGAGCTGTTAAAATAGAAACCTCATTTTGCTTTAATTTTATCTCTATGCTTTAGATCAAAACAATGGGAGCTTGGCCCTAACATTTATATTTGCTTTATGGGGTATATAATGGCTTGGAGGGATTCTCCTATATTCAACTCAAATTGGTGCCGATGACAACTTTAGCTAAGGTATTGGTTTGATTGAAACGGGATTTATAGGGATACTGCATCTCCTGAAGGTTTGCCATTTCGCATTCATAAAAGGCCCGGCAGTCCTCCCCTGCTTCTATCTGCTTTTAAAGGTCTTTACCGTCCCCGATAAGATCGAGCACAACACCACAATAGTTGGAACGGAATTCAGACATATCCTTTCAATTGGCCACTGTATCCACACGACAATAAGTATATACATCATGGTTAAGGGCGCCGGCGAGCGGAAAGAGAATAAGAAAACCGCCTGCTGTCGACTCACTCGGCACGACTAAATCCCCATGATTATCTAGTGCAAAGCAAATAGTTTGGGTAAAGAATCTATTGACCAATACATAGATGTCAAGGTCTGTATTTCTGAAAGAAACAAAGTTTTGCGGTTCGGACTTGACTTTCCTCGTCCTTTCACGCACGACGTTTCCCAAGGTATCAATTAGTTTGAAATGGATTTTATTTTTTTTGGTGAGCTCCAATGAAGTTTTGTAAAGATAGTGCAGACTATCAGTTTTATAATAATTAGGTTCAATATAGTTCCATAGACAATATTCATTATAGGCTGCACTCTTCTCCTGGCTGCCATGATTATGGCCTATTATCTTCTGGGGATAATTATCAAAGATGTATGTCTTCTTCATTTCTACCTTCGAAACGCTATGTGCCGCAGCAGTTTGGGCCAAATACTTGGGCGATATGGAAGTGCAAGAGATACACGAAAAAATAAATACCACCGAAAATAGTGCAATGGCTAGCGTGCGCATATTGTGATGTTTGTTGATTTCTTTCATAAGCTCTTTTTTGCAGAAATAAATTGTTGGACACTCCTTCGTCAATTGGATATTCTGTTAAAACTCCTGTTAACTTATGTCTATTTATCCATATAACTAAACTTTAAGTTGTTTCTAAACATTAGGTAAGCCCCTCAATAAATTCTGAAAAGGTTTTATTTTTAAAAACAGCTTCTTCATTTGACATTCCAATAAATGGTATTTCATAAATATCACTTGTGCTTTTTTTAACTGCATAGGCTGTACCACCACCATTGGAACCAAAAATAAAAAAATCAGGAGCATATTCGTCAACGTTATAATCTCTATTAAGTTGTATCATATCCGTTAAAGCCCATAAAACTATATAGTTCTCATCTGAACTGATATCTGCACCATTTGAATCCTTAAAAAATTCAATAAATCCCTCTGGAAGCTTAAAATCGATCTGTTTCAAAAAATTTTCAACTTCTTGCTTTATTGGGGCTATGTTTCTATCAATCGTTGCCATCGTTTTATTGTTTAGTATATCTCATTAAATCATTCCAAAATTAGTGTATCGCGAATGCTGAGCATAATTAACCAGGTTGTACAGCATTTACCGCTTTGGCACTCATCCCACTTCAATGTCATACGACCGGTAGTGATGAACGGAAAAAGTTGGACGAAAGATTGGAGGTGCAAAACTGATAAAATTAACCGGAAAATCTGGCATGTTGAACAATTCGACCTGGACTCTTTTCGATCTGCTCAAAATCTTCTATTTTTCTACAATTATTAAAAATAACCTTTTCGATGAATTCACACTGGTTTACCTCCTTTACAGATCGTAAGTTTCTTCCATAGTCGATACGAAGTGTTCTTAGATTTTTGAGCTTCTCGATACCTTCCAAACTTTGCGCATTAGTATGATGGACCAATATTTCTTCCACATTTGGAAAAGCATCTACGATCGATTCAATGGATCTGCTTGTAGGGTTGAAATACCATAATGTAATATGCTTTACAGAATTACTGTGATTTTCGAATTTAATGCTCTTATTGAAATCCAAAATATGGATTTCCTCTAGCATACTATATTTGCCTAAATCGATGGTTCCCTTTGTCGATTTCCCACTGCAGTAGAGTTGTCTTACCTCCAGTAAGTTCTTAGGCAGCTCAATATCCAGTAAGGATTCTGAGAAGCTAATTTTTTGAAATTGAAGGCGCTTCAACTGTTCAAACAAACGATTATCAAAAACCTTATCCTTATAACGATCTATTACTAATGTTTTTAAATTTCTTTTATTGAACGGCAAGCTTACATCATACAATTCAGCAAGATACTCATTATAGCCTGGAGCATCATTACGTCGTAGGTATCTTTCAAATTCATTCCAGTTTTCTGGTTTATAACGCTCCACGATAGCCATCATATCTTCTAAGCTACTGATTGATACATACTCTTCTCCTTTAAATTTACAAAGAAACAACTGATGCATATGTTGCTGTTTTATTAGCTCTAAACTTACCAAATTTCCATTGAAATAAGTGTGATGGCTTAAACATTTCCTCCATCTTCTTCTCGTAGCTGGTGGAGCGACCTCCAAAGAAACCTACATAGCGCGTTCCGATATCGCTAAAGACAGTGGTGCCGATGACAACATTGGTTACTATTGGATGATTATATCGTGAAATCTCCCTCCCTTCGATGGAATTGGTCGTGGTTACTATCATGGCTTTACTCTTTTCAATCGGGCAAGGTTAATATCCAAACCTATTATACATTATTTATGCTGAATGAATATGTTTGTCAATATTAACTATCTAGATTATTACACACTTTGTAAGGCTAAGCTAGTGGTTTATAAAAAAGATTGGTTACGGGAAACCGTAGTTGCTTCAACTGGTCAAACTATTGGTAGAAACTTCAATGAATGGTTTAACTTATCAAATGAGTTCGACAAAACGAAAACTAACTTTCATTACCTCAAAGATAAGCAAATCAAAATTCATGTATGCCTGCTGTGTGGTCACTCTTGGGGTATTTATAATACCAAATATGGATTAATCAAAAATATTGGCATTGAAGTCGAAGCTATTCTCCACATCCAGGCGTACTATATAATTGAAAATAATATTAAACAATATAACCCAAAACTCAACAACATGATTCCCGTTGATAATCAAGACCCTGTAATACATGAGTATTTGAATTCTCTTAAGGCTGTTAGCAAATCGGAACATGCGTTTCGTCTGTCTACTCAACCCCATGAAGAAAATTTATTTTCTTCTGCTGTTGCCAGAAATAGATTAGAAATCTTATTTTTGACAAAAGGCATCGAAATCCTTTCCAGAGTAGGAGAATTAAGAGTAGAGCAAATCCGACCTTTAGGTTACACTGTGAAATCACATAAAACATTTGGCCTTGGAACGTTGTTCTTCACATATAGAAATATTCCCAATAATTCTCCTATAGTATTTTGGTGGGGAAATAATAATTGGAGACCGTTATTCGTTTTAAAAAATAGAGGAGTGCGATAATGTCAATGGAATCAAATAAATATAATACTTATCACATCGATAGTGTGGTTATGTTTTCTAAAACAAATGAAGAGTTTGGGGAATTATCAAATATGTCTTCCAAATTTCCTCTTTTTATTAATGATATCATTATTCCAAGTAGTGAGGCCCTCTATCAAGCCATGAGATATTCTTTATTTCCAAAGGCCCAAAATGAGATCTTAATTCAGAAAAGCCCTATGACGGCTAAAATGATCAGCAAAAAATATCTTTATTATACGAGACAAGACTGGGATTTGATTAAATTAAAGATAATGCGATGGGTTTTAGAAGTGAAGCTCTCTCAACATTGGAATAAATTATCTCCAATTCTAAAGGAAACAGCAGGTAACTCAATTGTAGAATTATCTCATAAGGATCAATATTGGGGTGTAAAGAATATGGGAAATGGTGATCTTGTCGGAAGCAATTACCTTGGTAGGCTTTGGATGGATCTCCGCGAAAAATATGTTCTCAAAGATCAAAAGCTAGAATGTGTCGATCCGTTAAAAATACCTGGTTTCAGATTATATGATTTTGAGATTGACACCATCTGCAATGAGGATCATTTTTTAAGTGATGAAGAGGATCAGCTGTATTTGTTTGCCTGATTTTAGGTAAGGATACTTTCAAAAAGACTACCCTTGTCTTTCGTTTAAATATTTTGAAAAAGTCTAATAATTTCATTCAAACGTATTTGTTAGTTATTTTTATATTTGATATTATCAATTGCAAATTCCTTTAATTCTTTTAAAAACGAAAGTCTATTGGCCATTTCCCTATTGTCAAACCGAAAATAAGCAATTTCAAATGTTTTAAGTTTTGCTAGGTTTTCAATTCCTGATAAATCGTCAAGGCTTACTTTTTTGTTACTTTCTGTTGTTGATGCAAAGAGCGATAAGTGTTCAAGGTTTTCGAACTTATCAATCCCATTCAAACTTTTAAGATTTGATGTATAAGTTAACGAAAGGTTTTTAATTCTAGATTTTGTAGCGTTTGGCAAGAAATTGAAGTCTGCTACTTTGTTTAGACTTAAAAGACAAAGCGTGTTCAAATTCGTTAGCTCGTCTAAGCGGTTAAATGAAAAGTCAGCTTTTTTGACATGTGAAATTAATAAATGTGTCAAATTTGGAAACAATGAAATTAAATCCAGATCATTTTGTTTGATGTTCCAAATATGTAAATGGCTAACATTTATTAAATTATCCTTATACTTTTTTAATGCATCAAGATTTTTACTATCAATCTTATAGTTATTGATGGTGATAAACTTCAGACTGTCATAGAACCTGATATTTTCCAATGTTTCAGTCGATGGTAGAACATACAGAATTTCAGATCTGAAATCTGTTCCGCAAATTGTTTTTGAATAATTGGAATCATCAGGTTGAACAAAATTTTCATTCTTTTGTTGAAACAGAAATCTCTGGAAATCTTGTATATTTTTTATTTCATTTAATTCCATAGGTGCTGGTTAGCGTTATGTTTATTTATCCAATAATTATGTCAATCGAAGGTTTATCAAAGTTTAATGCTTTCAAAATTTTTATTGCTTTTGCCTTATCTTCAATTAAAGCCTTCTCATACTCAAATACAAGTCCGGTGGTAAATAATCTCTGGTCACCTGTAAGTCCGTCAAAACTTATACATTTCTCTGGTATTTCATAGTCAACCCACTGTCCTCTAACAAATCGTTGTAGATGTCCAAAAACAGGCTTTCCGACTTCCCTACCTTTTATCCTTGTTGGAATAATAAAGTCCTGTTGACAATGTATAGGTTGGTCTGCAATTATTATCCAATCCTCTTCATTAATAGCATACTCTTCAATGCAACATTCACTCGCGTCTTCCATAGTGCAAAAGAAGTGATCCCAATCTGCAGAACTGTCCTGTAAGCTGTAATATCCAAAAAGATAAACTCCGCCTTTTGTCTGGCAAAGCATAAGTTTTTTTGTTTTGCCGTCTATGTCTTTAAATACTACTTTTCTCATTATATTTTTAAAAGTGAATGTCTTACTATGGGAAAAAGTAATTCTACCAGATATTTTTTTGGTTCGTTTGTTACAATATAATTACCTGTAATATTTTGACCAGGCTTCAAAATAAGGCTGTAACTTCTCGCTCAGATTCATCTTGACCCATTCCCGATCAACTCCCTCCTCCGTGTATAATATTTCGAGGATACCGACATGTACGATATTGATGATTTCACAGTTGTGGCTTTGCCCAATATAATTGATATAATCAAAGGAACTTTCAACAAAAGAGCTTGTGCGATCAGCTATGATCTGGCCACCGAGATATACCGCAAATTCATTCATAAAAGAATACGTCAAACGATCTGAGAAACGACTATCCTCTCCCATTTCAACCATTTCCTTATACTCCGATACTTTATCAAATAAAATACCTGTTAATGTATCAAAAATAAAAATATCTATTTCTTCTAATGGCTTCATGTGGAGCTTTAAATATAAGTAAACATATGAATTTGCTTTAAACCTGGTATATCTCCCAAACTACACCACCCAATACCAATTTGACAAGAGTCCCATCTTCAACCAACGGATGTAGCAGCTCATGCAATTCCGATTCCTCTAATTTATCTATTCCATATGCTTTACTGGTCAAAATAAATTCCCTCATTTCCCATGTCGAAAACTTAATGGGGTATTCATTGGTAGGCATAAAATCAAATTCACATACAATAGCGTCTTTCTCTAAACGGCAGCCCGCACCATGAAACTGGTAATTGAATCCACCAATATGTCCCGAACGATTCCGGTTGCTCCTTTGTTCAAATTCATCCATATTTGGAGAGAACTGATTTCTGAAGTCATCTATGAAAGCGACATAATCATTCAATACTTTCCTTATAATTAGACTAATCATTTTGTATCAAGATACAAAATAGTCATGGAAATTATAGCTACGGAGTTATATATTTTGTCTATTTAAAACCTCTTTTGTAAATTCAGCAAGTAGTTAGTCAAATCCCATACAAAGTTAAGAGATGGCCTTTAAAAAAGACTATTATTTAATGCTTCACTATGGGAGAGATTTATTTTTTATGAGATGGAAATGATCATTTATTGTGGGATCCAGGCTAGCGGAAAGAGCTCTTTCTACAAAGAAAATCACTTTAATAGCCATGTGCGGATTTCGATGGATCTTCTGAATACACGCAATAAGGAAAATAGGTTCATCAAAACGTGTCTGGAAACCCAGCAAGCCTTTGTAGTAGATAATACAAATCCAACAAAGGTAGAACGGACAAAGTATATTGAAATAGCTAAAGCTTATAAATACAAAGTTATCGGCTACTATTTTAGCTCTAGCCTGGAGTCCTCGCTGGAAAGAAATAGCATGAGGATAAATAAAGAAAGAATTCCTGATATCGGCATCCGGGGAACGCATAAGAAGTTACAGATACCTGCTCTCGAGGAAGGTTTTCACGAATTATATTATGTGTCATTAAATGAAGAAGGATTTATAATTAAAGACTGGCAAAATGAAGTTTGATGATTTAGATAAGAAACTAGTATTTATGAGACTTATCAGGACAGGCAGGTCCTACCTGGGATGTATATCGTAGCACGGATAGACGGTCGGAATTTCACGAAACTGACAAAAGAAAAACATGCTTTCCAGGCACCATTTGATGAGAAGTTTAGGGATATGATGGTCGAAACCGCCAAGCACCTCATGTGCTGCGGGTTTAATATGATATATGGGTTTACAGAAAGTGATGAAATCTCTTTGCTATTCCACTTGCATGAGAATACATTCGGGCGAAAAACCAGAAAATTGATTTCTATCTTGGCAGGTGAAGCAAGTGCCAAATTCTCATCTATGCTGGGTGATGTCGCTGCTTTCGATTGTAGAATCTCCGAATTGCCAAATGCGCTGCTTGTGGAGGATTATTTCAGATGGCGGAATGAAGATGCTCATCGGAATGCATTAAATGCACATTGCTACTGGAATCTAAGGCGAGATGGGCTTAATAAAAATGAAGCTACCAAACAAATTGAAGGTCTCAATGTTTCGATGAAGAATGAATTGCTGCATACCTTTGGTATAAATTTCAACGACCTGCCTAACTGGCAAAAAAGAGGGATCGGGATATACTGGGAAAATGTAAAATCAACAGGTGTCAATCCACTTTCGAATGAAACAGTTGAGGTGGTCCGTAGACAATTGACCGTGGACATGGAGCTGCCCATGGGAGACGCTTATAATCGTTATATCGCTGAGCTGATTCAAAAGAATGAAGACTTATGAACTAGAATATGTAGGCAATATTAGAACATGTTTCAAAACAGTATATAATATCCATTATGTTTCCCATAGATCATGAATTCACAATGGTATACGCGCTGTACATACTGCTATTTTGCTATATCATCTATAGGCTTGTAATTGGTGGCAGAGGTGAAAAAGTTCGACTGATATGTATTGTGTCCATTAGCCTTACACTTAATATTTTTCTATATATAGACCCCGTTAATTTTCAAGGTGGAGCATCATTAGGTGTGCTATTTTACTCATTAATCATTTGGTTGTTCACTGCCCTAGTAACAGCTGTCAATTGTATTTTTTTTAAGTTGGAAAAAGAAAACTTAGCCATTATAGTTATGGAAAAAGATAAACAAGATTACATCATAAACCATTACCTTCATTTGATGTCCCCAAAAGAAAAGCTTGCTTATAAACATGCACATTCACTTTTAAAAATAGATCAAAATGAAGATATTGATAAAATAAAAAGAGTCTACTTTAAAGCTGGCTGGCTGACCAAAGATAAAAGTGCATTAAGTTTATTAGATAATGGTCTAGAAAAATTTAATGAAAATACAGCTAGACGTATTATACGGGATCATATTTCGGAAATATTTTTTAATTACTGTCCTAATTGTGGAAAGTTGGCAAGGACACCCACCGCAAAACAATGTCGCTTCTGTTATTACGACTGGCATTGAATTGACTAACTTAATCTAAAATGAAAATCCATATTGTTAGCGATCTCCATAGAGAATTTGGATACAACGATTTCAACCTGCGTGTAGCTGATGTTCTTGTATTGGCTGGCGATATTGACTTAGGTGTAAAAGGAATTCATTGGCTCAAATCACTTTCTTTGGATATACCGATCATCTATGTGCTGGGCAATCATGAGTATTATAAAGGAGCCTATCCGAAAACACTATTTAAGATCAAGGACGCTGCGAGCAATTCAAATATCCATGTGCTGGAAAATGAATCTTTGGAGATAGACCACGTTTGTTTCCATGGCTGCACACTCTGGACTGATTTTTCCTTAAACGGCAATCCTGCAGTATATGGATCCCTATGCCAAAACCGAATGAATGATTATAAGAAGATCAGATTAGGTGACAATTATGCTAAGTTGAGAAGTATTGATACGTTTAAGATCCATCAAACTTCCAGACAATGGCTCGAGAAAAGTCTTAGCACCAGCCAAGCGAAACATGATATCGTAGTAACACACCATGCGCCAAGTAAAAGATCCCTTCCTAAGAGATATTTAGACGATCCCATCAGCTCCGCATACGCTTCAGAGATGGAAGACTTTATAATAAAGCATAAACCCTCCTATTGGATTCATGGTCATATACATGATCCGGCACGCTATACAATAGGTGACACCGAAATCATTTGCAACCCGCATGGTTATATTAATGAAGCTTATAACGGATTTAATAATAATCTTATTATAGAGATATGAATAAAAAACAACAATGAGAATGGAACAAATCGAAGTCCTATGGCAGGGAAAAGTTAATCAATTTCCATATCGGATATATAAATCCGCAACGAAAAACGACGTTGAAACAATGAAGGATTTTGAGAAACTAAGTCTCATGACCCGTCATCATGATGGACATATTCGTGAGGTAGCTATAGCAAGATTAATGAGACTCTTTCCTTTAGAAAGCGTACCATACTTTGTTCAGCTATTGGGAGAATATGTTATGGAAATCCATTTGACCATTATCGCACAGATCACCTCACAGCAAAAACTTTGGATAAATGACTTCTTTACTGAAAACATATCATACGAAAGGGCAATTCGAAGTAGAATAGTAAGCTATTGGAATTGTTACTACAGATTTGATTTTATCAAATTGAAAGATTATCCTACCTTCCAGTTTTTATCTGATTGACTATATAATGAATGCGACAACTATTAATGGGAAATTACCTATTGAGTATGGTCTTCAATTTGGGAAGATCCTTTTCAGTCAATCCGATATAAGAAGATGTCAATACTAACCTTGACTTTAATGCTTGCGGTAAATCATTTAATGATTTGTCATCGTCTATAATGATTATTTCTTCAGTTTGCAGACCTTGACGCATAATCTGACCCAATACCTGATCTTTCCGAGTAAAGCGATGATTTAAGTGTTGTTTAACATTATCCAACAAACTAAGCGAATCTATTCGAATATCCCTATCAAGAAATATCTTTTTCCATTCTACTATGCTATATCTAAAACGATGTGAGGTGGAGAGAATCACCTGATCTTCTTTTGCAATGAATATAGTATTAAATGTCTCTACAGCGGCACGACTGAATACATAGAAGCCATCGGCTGCCTGCTCTACATGCCTATATGGATTGGCATGTACCATAACACCGTCTATATCTAAAAAGAAAATCATAGGGCACTAAGCTAATTAATTAATTTGGCACTTCTACTCCACCCGTTTGCGATTTAATAATAAATATTAGCTATAGATTGATAGTCCAGCCTAATTTTGTAAATTCAACGCATAAGCCATAGCATGAAACAGATCATAAAACTATACCACATTTCTGCCCTTACTATCCTCGTTGTTGGGTGCAAAGATCCATCGCGCACAAAGACAATGGATTTTGGTCT
Source organism: Sphingobacterium sp. DR205 (assembly GCF_011064245.1). Lineage (NCBI taxonomy): Bacteria > Pseudomonadati > Bacteroidota > Sphingobacteriia > Sphingobacteriales > Sphingobacteriaceae > Sphingobacterium > Sphingobacterium sp. DR205. The sequence goes on from NZ_CP049333.1 coordinate 3,549,348, forward strand.
ATTTACGCTTGAAGTTCCTTATAAATGGCAGCAGGTCAAACAAAACGGAATGGACAGTTATGTAGGCGCTATTGCTGTAGACAACACGGATACGCTTTACTTTGATCTGGGTATGTATTCAAATAGTTTGACAGAGCATAACATAGAAGTTATCACCAGACAAATGATGGAGGAAAGCGCAACAGACTCTTCGGACTATATTATTGTAAAAGATATGCCGATACTGGATTTTGATCTCGATGCCGATCTGTACAGAAAACAAAATGTATCCTGGGATACCATTGATAGCAGAAGAGCCAAAATCGTATTTCCTAGGATATCCGGGAAAGGTACGACTGGGATATACATCAGCAACCTATGGGGAGACTCTTCAAAGGTCCGATTTAATCTTTACGGATCAAACCTAAAAGCGCAAACAGAAGAGGATCTTCTTAAAGCGATAAAAACATTGAGATTCTACAAACGTAATATAGATAATGAAGAGAATTAACGCTCCCCTATTTGTGCATCTCTGTTTTGTAGTTTTGACATTTTATGCATTATTAACAGACGGTGATTGGCTGAGGTATTTTACGGGGAGTTTAGATTTTAACTTGATTATTTTTAGATTGCAAGTTGCAGGACTTATTTATGCAGGATACTTACAGGCGCAAAGAAATAGAAAGGTAATCTCCATATTATGGCCAGCATTGATTGGGTTGATAATACTTATATCGTGTGTACTCATCACGGGAAATTATCAGTTTAATAAAAATATCGGAATTACAATCGTGTGGATTATCTTAGAAGCTTATTATATATGCTATGAAATTTTAATCGGTGATCTTATTGAGAAAATACCTTTTTTATTAAATCTCAACTACGGTTTCCAAGCTCAATGCATTTATGTTATTCTTTCCGGCGTATTGATTGGCTATGTTATGTTTAGATCAATAGTAGGTTTTGTTTTAAGTTTAAAGTCTATCATTGATTCCTCTAAGGACAAAAGCCCATAATTTGGCCCACTGCAACCATTCCCTATTTTGGTAATGAAGTCTCTATAATTTTCGGGGAACCTAATCCTTAGATTGCGTTCAATATAAAAAACCTCGGATTCAGGAATAGGAGGATTAAGAAAAAACTCTTTTGGTGTAATTTTATTTAATTTATTCGGGTTATCCTGTAGAAAGCGTAATTTCTCTTTGATTAAATTTATATCCATGCATAATTCTATTTTTGTGACCTTTTACCAAAAAACTGGAATATTAAAAATAAAGAATTCGGTGATGAATTACTAATTTTTAAAGGAAGTCCCTTTTGGTACCATTAAAATTACCAAATTCTTATTATGTACGCTCATATGGCTGGATGGTTCGCCGTCAGGTTTAAAACACTTGCAAAATATGTTGAAGCTTTATTAAGCGATTAGTATGGTATTATTTCAAATGGCATAGGAAAAAAGTTTATAATTTTTCAGAGCTTAAACGGAAAGTGGTTTACTTTCCTTAAATAAAGCTATCGGAATAGTTTGGGTATTAAAGAATAAATCTTGCTGCGATAAAATACCCGCCCCCAATAACTAATAATGGAAGTGCTATTGATAGCAGAAGCAATGTCCATATAAATACTCTGAAGTAACTATACAAAACTACTTTCGACGGATCGGCAGGATCATAGATGACAATTGTTGTCTCCCCTATTTCCCAGGTTGGCGGATCGTTTCCTTCGGCTAATTCGTAAGTAATTAACTGATCATCTTTAGTACGAAAAGTGAAGATCGGCGCAAATACTTCGCCTTCTGATTCGTACCTGTGAAGGTCAATAACAGTTGCAATAGTTTTTTCTCCATTTTTTAGAAATACCATTGTATTGCGGAAGCTAAATATTGCCAGTAAAAGGAACACTATACCTATTCCCAGGATTATATAATATTGCCACATAGGTTTATTTTTAATTTGTTCCACTTTTTAATTATTTTATTATATCTAATTGATAAATAAACATTAACGAATATAAACAATTTTCGAAAAGTCAATCAAAGCCGAAGACTCCACACAAATAAAATTTCATAAAAAAATAAAAGAAGGTATATTTACTTTTGTGTCAGGTAAAACAATGACTAATGCACGATACTTTAATCAACTATATCAATTCGCGGGTCTCCAGACCCCTAGCCTTAGATGAAATTGAGATCCTAAAAAATAATTTTGTCCACCGTAAAATCAAAAAACGTCAGGCATTTTTGCAGGAAGGTGAAATAAGTAATTACATGGGATTTCTTGTTAAAGGTGCTATGAAAAAATACAGTATAGACGCTAAAGGCACCGAGCACATCATGAGCCTTTATATTGAAGGCTGGTGGGTAGGTGATCGTGAAAGTTTTGCAAAAATCACACCCTCCGCCTTCAATATAGAAGCTTGTGTAGATACTGATTTGCTTATCTTGACCAAGAACGCCGCAGAGGAGGTATTTTCCCTTCCAATCATGAATGAACTTACACGGCGGTTGGACGAAAATTATTCCTATGCAAGCCAAAAAAGAATCAATGCTGCCCTAAGTATGACGGCAGAAGAACGCTATAATATGCTTATTGATAGCTATCCTGAATTTACACAGCGATTTACACAGCAGCTGATTGCATCTTATCTAGGCATTACAAAAGAAACGCTGAGCAGAATCAGGTCCCGGGCAGTCAAAAAATAATCGGGATTGATTTACAAAAGGAATTACTTTTGTTCCGATTAATTCAATAGCTCTGAATATATCGTCCTTGCTCAGTCCTGGATTATCCATCTGAAATGTAAATCTTGAGATACCACCCAATGCCTGGAATTGCAACAATAAAATGGACACTTAAGTAAGAATAGGCATTACAAACATTATCAAAAGGCAAATTCGTAGGTTCCGAATGCTTTGTTTCCGAACTAATCCAGCTATTTGGAGAAAAATTTGTATAAAACCCTTAGAACATTGTTCCAATTATTCTTTATTTTTAGTCTATGAGTGACTATACTATTTCGCTTGTGCCTAAAGTGTCCAGGTACGCTTTTGATGAAGTTGTTGTAAATGATATTTTAAAGTGCTTAGTCTCGAAAGATATCGTCAAAGCTGAATTATCGGATTGCATACTCGGTAACCTTGGATATGCAATTTCTGATGGTGCTCAATACATTGTGTCGGAACCTCAGTTCCTTCCATACCAACTTGATATAAATGGTCTGGAAATAACAAGTGAGCGCACTGTATTTGATACCGGCCAAAATGGCATCGATCGTATCATATGCCCCAGTTGTACGGAAAATATTGTACACAATGAATGGGATCTGGATTCCTGGTACCAGGGTTTTACCGATAATTTGTTGTGTCCGATGCACCACCGAAAGTGATATCCAGCAATATGTTTTTGAACCACAGTGGGGGTTCAGCAATCTTGGATTTACATTTTGGAACTGGCCTGAATTGAGACCTGAATTTATAGTTGAGTTGCAGGAGAAATTAAACTGTGACCTGGCGATTGTAAGATCCCATATTTAATCATCATGGAAAAGGATAACAATGAAGGAAGGAGTATCATAAAAGGAAGCGGTTTTCTTCGTGTAAACTGGGGTGACGAGAAAAATGGATCAGTACTATTTTTCCAAGGGGACACGGTCTTATTAGGAATTTGTAGTATTCCCTTTGCCTTATATACAACTGCTAGGTTTGACAAAAATACCTTGCCAAATGAACACGTAAAAAACCTCTACCAGCTTGAAAAGCTGTTTTTAACAGGTGATTATAGTAGCATAAGAGTAAAAGAAAATCGTCCTTATGAGATTCCATTGTGGATAAATGATCTCGAGAATCTGAGCTTTTTGTACTTGGATCATTTTGATTTAAGTGGTTTGACCAACCTTAGAATACAAAACCTAAAAACACTGATTCTTAAAAATGCTCATATTATTGATATTTCCAAATCTTTTAATTGAAATATTAACTTTTAAAAACCTAACACATATCGCTTATGATGAGTCTTGTATCCCATTAATTGACCAATTAAGAAAGCATCATGCTGGAGAGATTACTTTTGAGCTCTTAGATGGTTCGAGCTAAATTTTTCCACCAATCCAAAAAGTATTTTTTATATATTTAGATGCAAAGTGATACTTTTAAAACGATAAAACTGACTGCACATGACCGACAAGATCGAACAATTTTTTAATGCGTATTTGACCAGAGATGTAAGTTCCGTTTACACAGAAGATGTTCCAAAAGAAATGATGGCATCCGAGGTAAACGAAGATGGCTGGTATGAATGGAAACCTATCCCCGGATCATTGACTGATGATGATTATAAAAAGCTCGAATCAGAATTTGGTGCTTCGTTGCCTGTTAGCTTTATTGAATGGCATAAGCGTTATTTCTTTGCTGAGTGTGACTGTTCAATAGCCAGACTTCCTCACTCCTTGCCTGCCCAACCGCTAGCGGAAATAATATCCAATCTTGACTCGTACATCGCTGAACAACTTATCCCCCTTGGCCTGATTCCTTTTGCGAGTGAAGGCAATGATACTGGACCACTGGTATTTGATACGAGAGGCTCCGTCGAAAAAAATGATTATCCGATCAGAGTGTATGACCACGAATATGATGGCGAGCTTGAGGGATTGAGCGAAATTATCTTTTCGTCATTCAACAAGATGTTGGCATGCTTAACTCATTTCCTAAACGAAACTAATACAAGAAAACATTTTGAAGTAATCGCTGATTTTTATGCAATCGATCCAGACGGTGCTGGGTCTACTGGTCGGTCATATTGGGATGGTTGGATAGAAATGGGCCGGGCCAACTTTAAAGAATTTGGATATTAAAGCAGAATCCAGCAAATGAAACTGTAAAAAATAGTATGGAGAAAACTCTTTTGGTATTGGATTTGGATGAGACATTTTTGTACATTAGTGGGCGAACAGTTCAAATAAAAACATTTGAGCCATTAGTAAAAGCTGGTGCTGGTAGAGAGTTTACGATTTCAAAAGCCCACTAACGCAAAGCTCGAAACCGTCATCTGCAAGCAAATCAAACCTCTCGTCCTTACAGATATAAACACAAAAATGGAAAAACCACAATTTGAATTAACGAACGAACAAAGAAAATATTTAGGCATTACGCCAGTTGAAAACAATTGGGAACTTGTGAAACTTTTTGACAACCATGTTTACTTTGATGGTGATATCATTCGCAAAGAAATTACCGTTTCAGAACAGTCTTACTTTGAACGTGATCTTTATGAAAAAACAGCAGAAAACAGAACTATCCTGCTACCAAAAACAGAGAAAGGAAAACCTAAAAAACTAAATTTTACCGCCACACAAGCTTTTAGAGGAGCTGATGTCTATTTTGCGTTTTCTGATAGTTACCTAACCATTTCAAGCTTTACAACTCAAATCACATATTATGCAGAACGTTTTAAAGACAAGGATTTGGGTTTCCTAAAAACTTGGTTAAATAAGTGGATTGCTGAAACTTCAGAAAAAGATTTGCAAGAAATAGATACCTTCAAAAATGCTGAAAGAAAACACTATAAGTATAAGGAAGGTGATTTTTTTGCATTTAAAATTGGCAGAAGACAATGGGGATTTGGAAGAATTTTAATTGATGTTCAAAAAACAATCAAGGCAAATAATTTCCAAAGAGATGAACACTATGGATTAACCAATTTGATGGGAAAATCGCTCATTGTAAAAGTTTATCACAAAATAAGCAACGACTTGAATGTAGATTTGAAAGAACTTTCTGAAACAATCGCACTACCGTCGCAGGTAATTATGGACAATCATTTTTTCTATGGCGAAAATCCTATTATTGGTCATAAACCACTTGAAAATGATGAATATGATATGCTTATATCCTACAGCCGAAGCATAAACAGTGACAATTATCATAAAGTTTATCTTCAATACGGATTTATTTACAAAGAAATTGATATTTCGAAGTTTAATAAATATCTACGTTATGATGATAAAACTCTTTATTTGGGATATGAGGAAAATCCATACCGAAAAGAAAGTACAGGATATGCATTAAGTACTGATACACTCCAAAAATGTATTGAAACAAAATCTAACTTGCCGTATTGGGAATGTGAGGACGAAAGATATGACAGAAAATTAGATTTGAGAAATCCGGCAAATAACGAAATCAAAAAAGACATCTTTAAAGCTTTTGGTCTTGATGCCGACAAAACTTATGAAGATAACCTAAAAATTGCCAGCAGATAACATCGGCTTGGCAAAATCTAGTAACTTTTTATATATTAGTTTCACAAAAACAGTTGTTACCTGCAATGCAGAGACAAACCATTCTATGGCAAAAATAACAGATATTAATCAAGGAGACTTGTTAACATTCAAAGCCGCTGACAATAGATTTAAAATGTTGCTTTGTACGAGTACTTCCAAGGAGAGAAGCCCACAATATTTTATTTTCTCGGCATTGACCTACGACAGTTTCGACAAGCCTACGACTTCAAACATTAATAATATCGAATTCTTTGGAATAGGAAATAGAAAGTGTGACTACTTCAAATATTCTGACAATGAACTTAACAAGATGTGGTCAATTCATCCTGAGACTGAACCGTACTTTTTAGGTTCTTACGGATTTTTAATTGTCCGAAAAGACTTTATGAAGTTTCGAGACAATTTTGAAGTTATTGGTACTTTAAATATTATTGACCACCTAGACAAAAACGGGAATGGTAGCATGAATATAAGTGACTGGGAATTAATTAAGGACTTTTTCGCAAATAGAATTAATTCCGTTATGCTAGACAGAGGACAGAAAACCTTTAAGATAGATGCCATTATTAAAGATTGAGGGAGGACAGCCAGTAGAGCGACCGCCAAGGAAATCTACATAGCTCGCTCCTATATCGCTAAAGATATTGGTGCCGATGACAACATTGGCAGCTATTGGAAAACTGGAATTGGTCGTGGTTACTATCATGGCATGCTACTTTTCAATTGGGCAAGGTGAATACCCAGGCCTAATTCTAAAGTATGGGTTTGAAAGAAAGGTTGGTTACGGGAACTAGGAAAAATTGGCAGAAATGAATATCAACAAGCAAAATCCGTAACTTTAAAAGATGGAACAAAAGGATTTGATGAGGGTGATGAGGGTGATGAGGGCGTAAGTAAAAGACCCTCTGAAATTGAAGTTTTTTATAAAATAGATGGTAAAGAATATATAAAAACTTTCCCTAATAATAAATTTAAAATATTATGACAGTAGATGAGATTTATATAAACATTGGACAAAGCATAGTAAATGCTATAGAGGGTGAAAGTTGGAGTGAGGCAAAATTAAATATCGAAGTTGTAGGAACAGGTGTGGTAAGCTACAATGGAGAATATATAACGGATAATAACGAGGTAAAAAACATATCTGTAAGAAATATTTCTAGAGATATTCGAAATTGGATCAGAGAATTACACGATATTACGACAGAAGGAGATAGTAATAAATGGAATAAAGCCATTTTTAATCTAAATGCACAAGGCAAATTTAATATGGAATTTATCTGGGATCAGGAACTGCACGATGAAATAGTAAGATTATCAAAAGAATAGAATAGTATAAAGGGTTTCAAATAGTCTTCTGGATCAAATCTTAAAAGGTTTTCTAAAGCATTATAATACGCACTGGTTCCCTTATTATCCGACGGGAGTTAGCTTAAAATTTCTGGAAAATGATTCTGCCCGAATACGCTAGCGGTTCATAGTTGCAATCTTGAAAAACATTGCTAAATAGCAAGATATTAACGATCTAGTCAATATAATATTTGCTCGAAATGAAATATAGTTCGAAAACAATAAAAAATATAATCATTAGAGCATACCAGATTGAGTTTTTACTTTTTGAAAAAGCGAGTATTAAACATAATGAAATATGGCTTATCATTTTTACACCATATATAGGCATCAAATTTTCAAGATAAACTTGTCTTTTAGTAGAGTATCTAAAATATCTGCCGCATAAATTATAATTAATCCAAGAAAAATCCACTTCTTCCTTGAAAAAAAATAATTTTTATAACTTTCTGAATAGTCTCTGACATCTGATGGATACAACAACTGACAAAGTGTAAAGTACATCAATATATAGGTAATCACTAAAATATATTCGGTGAAGGTCCAAACTCTTACGTCCCTCAAATTGTACTCCCACCACCAAAAATGAATCATCTGAATAAATAAATACAATACCCATAACAAGTGTATCCAATATGGCTTCGTTCTCCCCGGATGTTGAATAAATTTTACTGTACCATTAAGAAGGCTTCCTATGCTTAAGCCCAAAATGATACTTATCACTGTTTTAATATGGTTGAAAAAATCCATTATTATTTTGTTCTGTTGATATCATTTTAACTTGAATCTTTTTATATCGATAATCAATCATAAATATAATTAAATTTGTGGTATTCTAAGCAAACAGCGAAATTGCAGTTTCCATAACCAAAAAAAATACGAGCAAAATTCGCCTTTTCAGTACATAAGAAAAAAAACAGATATTACATAACATCTGTTTTTTAATCCCTATTCAATTATTCAATCCGTAGTCGTTCTTCCTCTAAATCTAATTTCAGAAAGTAATGCCTGGTGATTCAGGGGTCTTAAGCCATTGATGCCTTCTTACGGATAGGAATAAACCTCCACATACAACAGAGAATACACCTGAAGAATGCACTTCCTCCGCTGCGATAACGCTCCCCTATTTGTACATCTCTGTTTTATGGCTTTGACATTATATGCAACATTCACAGACGGTGATTGGCTGAGGTATTTTACGGGGAGTTTAGATTTTAACTTGATTATTTTTGGATCGCAAGTTGCCGGACTTATTTATTCAGGATACTTACAGGCGCAAAGAAATAGGAAGGTAATCTCCATATTCTGGCCAGCATTGATTGGTTGATAATACTTGTATCGTGTGTACTCATCACAGGGAATTATCAGTTTAATACCAATATATTATGCTAAATCAGTTCTTAACCTTATATGGAAACAGAGTCCAATTATAAGGAACATAGCTGAACTCCGTAATTTATTTATACACTTAGTGAGACAGTCCAACAATAGTGAAACTTAGAGTTTTTCGATCTCTTCGACTGAAAGCCCTGTGCCTTTAGCAATATCAGCTATAGGTAATCCCATTTCCTTAAATGCTTTAGCAGTCTCAAGAGCTTTTTTGCGTTCCCCTTCTGCTAGACCTTCCGCTAGACCTTCCGCTTTACCTTCCGCTTTACCTTCCGCTAGACCTTTAGCATGGCCTAAAGCTTCTCCGGATTTCTTGGCCGAATTGAACACACTCTCAGCATCGCGCTTATGTTTTAAACTTGCTTCGTATGACATTAGTTCCTCCTCCGTTAATTTACCTATCTCTCCTATCTCAAAGATAAGACCAAATATTCTTTTATCCAAAAATGATGGCAACCTATCCATGGTACTCAAGTGTTTAAGTAAGTACAACCACTGATCCATAACTGTCTTTAATTCTTCTGGCTGTTTATTAAACAAGGGAAGCGAAATCATCTTATACCCCAATTTATCATAGAATATTTCTTTGGTCAATTTGTCACAGAGCGCCACATCATAAAAATAAGGACGCTCTGTGACACGGGATATTTCAGAACTTCCATTTCTGTCCATGTCAAACTCCAAAATACCGATAAAGTAAACCTCCGGCAGGTAATAATCACTCCCCTTCTTACCTCGTGCTAATTGTTTATTGATGAGACGTGAGGTATAATACACTGCGCGGTCCTTAAAAAATTCTTGAAAGAGCTGCTGCATTTCAATGATGAAAACCTCACCATCGCTGCCGATACAATGTAAATCAAATACAACTCGACGCATTTCCTCATAATCGCCATCTTGTTCTACAGGTTTATATCTTAGATCCGAAATTATCTTCTCTCCATGAAATAGACTATTGAGAAACTCAATTAGTAAGATTTTGTTGTCCTCTCTACCAAAGTAAAATTTCCAACCGAAATCGGTACGTGGATCTACATATCTACCCAAGTGTTTTTTTGATCTAGCCATAATATTTATTAATTGGTTTTCGATCAAATATACAACATCAAATCAACAAAAGCTAAAATAATTAGTAAAAAAGCTAAAAGTGAAAGTTGACCTTGGAGATTCAGATGAGCAGATCGCGGAAGGTAAATCTGCCCGTCAGTATACTGCTGGAAATCATCCGTATTGTTGCCATTAAAAAGGATTAAATAGATCTTATAGTTACAAGTAAGCTTTAAATTTATGTAAAAATTTTAGAATTACGAATATGTATCACATCTGTATATTTTTTTGATAGCTCATTTATTCTACTTTACTCTATTTAATAAAAAATAATCCACAAATGAACCATATAAATCTATCACATTATGAAAAGACAAAAATTTATCTCGACAATATTGCTGGGAATTCCTTTACTTTCCTCAGCTCAGGTTTTGAAGCCTCGAAGCAAAAAAAATATCGGCAAATCAAATAAAAAAGGTTTTGTAGTTCGGGAAGATGAGAGTCGTTATCACGGTATACAGACGAAGCCTGAAAATGCCTTTCTGCGTTGTAACCTATCTTCGGCAGTTTATAACCTTATAAACTGACTTAAATTATTATTGAGCTAATAGTTTTTATTCATAGCGTTTCCTAAACGAACGTATTTCAAATTTAGATTATTTAAAATTCGATCTTCAAAGTTTTTTATCACCGTTTTTCTTACTTTAATTTCTTCTTTATTTTCAGGCTCATGATTGATTCCAATCACTTGACCTTCACGATCTGTAATAGAAATCAGTAATAATTCAGTGTCTGATTCAGACGGAGTTGGAATTAACACTAAATAGCTTTCGCTATTCTTATTATCATAGATATACCCCTTATAAAAATATGGACTATTTTTATCAATTTTGAATATATAATCTTGCGATTCTGAGTCTTGCGAGACGTTAAACAATATAATCCTGTGCATCAGTGAATCTTTTGAAACCTCAAATTTGTACCTTTCTGCCATTAGATTACTACCGGCAGCAATGAAATCACAAGAAAAAAAGAAGCTGTTTAAAATCAGCAACAAAATTATAGCTCGGTAGAATTTAAACATCTCGATATTTTTCATTTTTTATTTTCGTTCTTTAACTATATTCTTAAGACTTGTAAGCTGCAAAATGGCGATTGAAGAATTTTGTAGTCCTTTCTTTATTGTATTTGAAATGGAAATTCTTAAAATGCTGATCCTACAAGTGCCCCTTTTTCAGATTAATAATTATCAATTAAGTTCATTAAAGTTGAATACGCTAAGATCTAGCGGTTAACTGCCGGAATGGCATTGCAATAACTCACAGGAATCGTGCATATACTCCATCCTATAAGGTCTAAAATCAAAAAATGAACTATTAAAATAGAAACCTCATCTTGCTTTAATTTTATATCTATGCTTCAGTCCAAATTCAATTAAAGCATTGACAACTTCCTCCGTTTCTTTAGCATGTGCCGTAAGGGCATAAGAAACGGTCACAGGCCTGGTATTATTGACCGTTCTGCTAATCAGTAAATTATCCTCCAGCTCCTGAAGTTCTTTGGATAGAACTTTTGGGGATATTCCCTGAGCCATCTCTTGCAGATCTTTAAACCGCATTGTACTCTGGTCCTGCAAATTGTGCAGGATACAAAATTTCCATTTGCCACTGAGCAGTTCAATGCCATCTTTTAATGCCAGTATAGTTTCTTTATCAATATCATGTTTTTTGCCCATCAGATAGTTACTTTCCTAAAGGTAATGAATAGTATATATATATTGAATATGCTATAGTTTTGTTGAACAGAAATTAAAAAAATCATTATGAAAGTCACAGTAATAGCAAACATTTCAGCAAACGGAAGAGTTTTAGTCTCCGATAACCCGCATCACCAGCTGCCACCGGAAGCAATGGAATTTTACCTGCGATCTGTAAGACGGGTTGGAAATGTGGTAATAGGATTGAAAACATTTGAAAATTTTCTGATTTTTCCCGAACCGGTAAAAGAACATTTTAATGGAATAGAAATCATCATATTGGCCGATAAATCTTATACGGTTGATGGCTACAAGACTGTAGCAAGCCCCGAAGAGGCTATTGAATACATGTCTGCTAAAGGCGTACAGGAAATAGCCGTTGGCGGTGGAGCAAATACCTTCAACGCTTTTTTGGACAAAGATTTGGTTACAGCTATTCATTTTAACGTCAGCCCTATAATCACTGGAACTGGCGCTATTTTAGGAAACAACAAAGAGTTAAATTCAAAGTTCACCTATAAAGAACAGAAACTTAAAAACGGTTTTCTCCAATTGCACCTAAAAAAGAAAACTGAATAACTACAGGCCGAAAATGTCTTTTACTTCCCAACAATCACTTTTCGGTGTTCGGTTCCCCATTCGGCCAATGTATTGATGATTTTTTTTAACGTCAAACCGTATTCTGTTAGTTGATATTGAACCGTTACAGGTTGTGTGTCGAGAACGATCCGTTTAATGAGCTGGTTCATTTCCAATTCTTTCAGCTCTTTACTGAGCATTTTATTGGAGATCCCTTTCACATCGTTTAAAATATCAGAAAAACGCCGTTTGTTGTAATAGCAAACAGACGATATTATTGAAATTTTCCATTTGCCATTCAACACATCCATAGCATCGTGAACAGCCATAATCTGTTTTCTGTTTGTGTCGTTATTCACACATTCTATTTCCGTCATAAGTTACCTTGTTACTCAAAAGTTACTGTTACTTTTAGTTACAAAGTTACTAAAATAAATTTAATCAATTTAACTTTGCATAGTTAAAGAAATCGATTTCAAAAACAAACAGTTTAAAAAGTCTTGACTAAAAATGAATTTTCAATCATTAAAATTTTAAAAAATGAATTTCACAAATAAAAACGTAGTAATTACGGGAGGAAGTGCAGGAATTGGATTAGCGACCGCTAAAACATTTATTGAGAAAGGAGCAAACTTATTGATAACAGGCCGAAATACCGATACCCTGCAAGCAGCATCAGAAAGTATTAATAGCCCAAAACTGAAGACCTTGTCTTCAGATACGTCCAAACTGGCAGATATTGCGCTATTGGCAGAAACAGTTGCAGCTAGCGGAAACAAAGTGGATGTGCTTGTACTGAATGCAGGAATAGCAAAGCAATATTCAATTGAAGATACAACCGAAGAGGTTTTTGATGATCTGTACAACATCAATGTCAAAGGACTATTCTTTACTTTGCAAAAATTAATCCCTCATTTATCAGAAGGAGCTTCCATTGTTCTTATCTCATCTGGAGTCTCTGTGAGCGGGTATGCACAAATGGGTGCTTATGCAGCTACAAAAAGTGCAGTCGATGCGATTGCACGTACCGCAGCTACTGAACTGGCAGACAGAAAAATCAGGGTAAATGTGGTTGCTCCCGGATTGACCGATACACCTATGAATCAGCAAACGCCTGCAGATATAAAAAATGCCATAGCAGCAGCAGTTCCATTGAAACGAATCGGACAAGCTGAAGAAATTGCTAACGCAGTTGTTTTCTTGTCTTCAAACGAAGCCTCTTATATTTCAGGTTCATATCTGGCGGTAGATGGCGGTGTTACCATTCGCAGATAAATATGCGTAGTTTATGATATACTTAGTGTTATCCACTAGGTATATCATACTAATCTTGGAATTAACATTTAAAACGCCATCCGCTAAAGCTATGATTTAATATTACTTAGCAATCTAACAAGTTCCTTTACAGATTCGTTAGTTGGTGCGGCAAAATCTTTTATACCATCAATTAACTATCTAGAAGGTTACATACTATTTTTGAGACTAAAGATATAAGGTTAAAAGAATGGTTAGTTACGGGAAACCGTAATTAATTCTATAAAATGGAGATTTTCCTTATATTGATATCCGCAAAAACACGGATATAGTATTTTGCTTTTGGATACGTAGTTTTGTTATTCTACGTGTTATCAATCAGCAGAATATGTGAAATTAATATAATAGTAAAAATGAAAATATATCCTCTAAAAGACGGTGATTTCAGTGTCGATAAGAATAAAAATTTCACCTATCTGGAAGATACTGGAAACGATAAAAATTTAAAAATTGCTGTGCAGCCTTTCCTTATTGAAACAGCTGGTAATTTAGTATTGCTAGATGCAGGATTAGGCTGGATGGAAAACGGAATTCCAAAAATTCATACTAACATTATAAAAGCAGGTTTTCAACCAGAAGATGTAAAGCTAGCTATGCTTTCTCATTTGCACAAAGACCACATCAACGGACTTGTGAATAGAGCGAAAAATGATTGGACGCTTAATTTTCCAAATGCGGAAGTCTATATACAAAAACGTGAATATGATTTTGCACTTTCAAAAGATGGGAGTCCTTCTTTTGATTTGGATGCTCTGAAGTTCATTGTTGAGAATGCCAATATTATCTGGATGGATTCTGATAAAGGAAGTATTATTTCAGAAATTGATTTCGAAGTTACCGGCGGACACACCCCTTATCATCAGGTTTTCTGGGTTAAAGATAATGGAGAGACAGCTTTCTATGGTGCGGACAATCTTCCTCAAATGGGATATTTAAACTATCAAATAGCATTTAAAACTGATTATGATGGCAAAAAAGCGATGGAAGAACGAATCATTTGGAAGAAAAGAGCAAAAGAAGGACAATGGAAAATCCTTCTTTATCATGATATTGAAAATAAAATAATTACCCTCTATGACAAGTAAGCTCCTCTCCTAGCTAAAAGTTGAGATTGCGCGCTCACGAATCTCCGAGACATTCAGTTATGGATATGATTTCCTATCAAGGCAAAGGGGTTGGTCGCTTAATCATGGATAAGATGCAAGAAATCTATAGAGACTTTCATATGCAGATGCTTACTGCCGACGGAAAGGCTATCGATTTTTATAAAAAGAGAACGGCTTTGAAAGAGCAGGACAAACAGAGCCAATGTGGATCTATTCTGGGGATGATCACTAAAATTGAGGAAATCACAAAGCTAGAACTAACTTTTGGCGAGGAATTGGGCACTTTATGTAATTTTAAGTTTCCAGATTTGCGAATCAATAATGAGGAGGAATATTTACTTAAATTCGAATAGATAAAAGAATACAATAGAGAAGCCAATAACAGTAGGAAAAAGCAAATAATTTCAATAATTATATGCCTAAAACTGAATTCAATGAATAAAGCGAAAAGAAACTTGATCATTTTTCTGGTTTTTATATGGCAGTTTTCTGCTCATTTACTCTATGCACAAGATTCAAGAACTGTAATAGATTCCTTGGCAAAGAAACTGGAGAGCTTGGCTGCGAAGAACAATGGCACCTCGATTTACCTGCGTACCAATAAAGATATTTATGAGACCATGGAAGATCTATGGTTTAAAGCCTATTCCGTTGACCAGAAGCATCTCCTGCTATCCCCAAATGATAAGTCCTTATATGTACAATTGGTACAGATGGAAACGGACAGTGTTGTTTGGGAAGAGCTATATCCAATCGAGGGGGGAATTAGTACCGGCCATATTTATCTCGATAACGCATTGAGAGAAGGCACTTATTGGTTATGTGCATATACTTCCCATTCACTGAATGGGGAATCCAAACGCTTTATAGATGGCCGGAAAATTAAGATCATCAAAAGCATAAAGGAACTTGAAGTACATAAGAAAAAAACTGCAATAGAGACCCCACTTCAAGAAATAGCCGAATTCAACCTTTTTCCAGAAGCAGGCCTTCTGCTTGCCGGTGTTCGGAATACCGTTGCATTTAAAGCAACAGCTATAGAAGGAGATCCAATAAACGTTTCGGGAAATATCTATGAGGATGATAAAATAATAGGCTCCTTTAAAAGCATACATGATGGGATGGGTCGTTTTCAGATCACACCGACAGCGGGCCGAAGTTATAGCGTTAGGCTAGAAAGCCCTTATAACAAAAAGAGCTTTTCATTGCCCGAGGTTGTTCAGGAAGGTATGACTTTTTCATTGATTGCCAACCAAGAAGACAGTTTAGCCTTTCAGATTTACAATGTAGGGAGACCTCAAAGCTTCTATCTGCAGGTGCAGAACCGTGGTCTTCCGGCTGTAATGGCTTCCGGTGAAATTAAAGATAGTACTGTAATAAAATTGCCATTGACCGATGTACCAGCAGGTATCTCAGAAGCAACACTTTTTAACAACAAAATTGTCCCCATCGCCGAAAGATTGGTCTATATAAAACCCAATAAATTGGTTATCGTCACCACAGAAATTTCTAATGAAAACGCTTGTAGAAGGAATAAATTGACTTTAAAAATTAAGGCTCAAGACCAGCATGGGAAACCCGTCATTGCTCAATTGGGCGCTATGGTCTATGATCGTTTATACAATGACCCCTCAGATCAAAAAGATATACAGACACATTATCTGATTTCCAATCAAATAAGAGGCAAAATTCATAACCCGAGCTATTACTTTGACGCGAGCAAGTCTGACCGGCACCAAGCAATGGATTTGTTGTTGCTTACTCAGGGATGGCGTTCCTATAATTGGAGTGAATCATCCCTCTCTGATAGAAATCTAAAAATTAATGATATAATTCCTGAAATTGTCACGGGTCAGCTACTTCACGTAAAGAAAGGAAAGGAAGAAAGCCAGCAAGCGGTTATGCTTTTTGATGCCGAGCGGAGAGAAAGCCAATTGGTACAAGTGGATAACAGCCATATCTTTCAAATTTCGCCCGAGAATATGCTGATTGGTAGAGATGTCTATATCAAACATTTTGGCAAACCGGAGGACATGGAATTGAAGATCCTCGATCCATTTCAGCAAATACGTAAAATCCAACCTTGGAAACGCATTGAATATCCATTTAAATCATTTAGGGATACCATTATCAAAGACAGCACCTTGCCAGGTCTGTCCAATCGCTCGATAAAATTGGAAGAAGTGCTTATTAGCGCTCGGCAGCAAAAAACATTTCGTGATAAATATATCGGGTACCTGGACAGTTTGGCCAAATACCAAAATAATACTGATCGAGCTCATGGCGCGTGGTTAAATTGTCCAGCCGGTGATGGTGACGAATTGCCTGTCGAGGGAAAAACATATATCATATGGGATGGTCCTAATCCGCCCAGCTCCCACCCTTTTAGCTTTAATTCGACAAACACAAAACGTATTGTTTATGAGTTTCCAAAATACAGTGAAGCGGAACTAATGAAAAAATTCGGAATAGTTCGAACAAAAGGCTACTATCGACATAAGGCGTTCTACGAACCCGATTATGATAAACAACAAGATTCGGCGCCGGACTATCGTAATACACTGCTTTGGGCTCCGAATATCATTACGGACCAGAATGGCGAAGCTACCCTTCAATTTTATACCTCTGATATTAATAGTCTATTTTACGGGCTTGTCGAAGGTATATCAGATGACGGGAGTTTCGGGAAATCTACTTTTCAGTTTCGAGTAAATCCATGAAGAACACCTTATATGGCTTTTGAATAAAACCCGCCTTTTCATCGGCGTACAAATCCAGCAATATCAACTATAGCTTTTTTTTGCATCGCTCGTTTTGTCTTTGAGTTCCTGTGATCCAGCTTCTTTTAACAGTTCATTTTTGATTTCTTACTTGCAGCCATAATTATTTTTTATCGTCCAACATTATCCATACCGGTGCATGATCACTTGCTTTCTCCCATCCACGAACATGACGGTCTATTCCTCCTTCTGACAACCGTGGTGCTATCATTGGGCTAAGCAATATATGGTCCAGCCGTAACCCGGCGTTCCGGCTATAGGCATTTCTAAAATAATCCCAAAAGGTATAAACTTCCTGATCTTTAAAAAGTGTTCGGATCGAATCCATCCATCCCTGGCCAATAAGCTGTTTAAATGCTTTTCGGGCCTCAATCCGGAATAGCGCATTTTCAACATACTTTTCCGGCTTGTATACATCCTGCTCTGTCGGGATAATGTTAAAATCACCTATAATGATCACCGGAACCTCCATTTTCAGTAATGCCTTTGCCCGTTTCATCAAACGTTTAATCCAAGCCATCTTATACTCAAACTTAGGCCCTGGATAAGGATTGCCATTTGGCAGATATAGACAGCAGATTAATATCTGGTTGATAATAACCTCCAGGTACCGGCTATGGCTATCCTCCTTATCGCCAGGTAATTCCCTTGTCACTTCGGTAATCTCGTACTTCGATAAAACAGCTACGCCATTCCAGCTTTTCTCTCCATGCCAGACTGCTTGGTAACCTGCGTCGTTGATGGCTTTTATCGGAAAGCGCTCCTGTGGAGCCTTTAATTCCTGAAGGCAAACTATATCCGGAGATTCTTCTTTTAGCCATCGAAGCAATACAGGTAGTCTCCCATTAATACCATTGATGTTGTATGTTGCTATTTTCATTTAGTGTTATTGAAAGCTGCCATCTCGGTTTAGCTCTACTTCCAGCAAAAGAATGAGTTTGGCAATAGCAGGCTCCCGCCATTCTTCCGCAAGATCTCCTTTAACGTAAGCAAGATGTTCATCTAAAATCAGCTGACAGCCATCCATTGTAATTCGTGCATACTGTCCATACCCTCCCTCCTGGCCAACTTCAAAATCAAAGTATTTCTCTTCCCCTTGGCTATTGGTCACTGGAATGCCTGTAAATGTGGTGATAGCTGCCTGATTGCGGTCCTTTGCATCCTTTTTATTTTCATTGTCTGTCATAATAACTATTTTTGGAATAGAACAAGCGCCGACCAATAGCGTTTGAAGCTTTTAAGATATTAACAAAACAGGCTTTCGGAGAACTAAAGGCACGTGGTTTATGTTTACCAAAAAAGTCGTTTTATGAAAAAGATGCCAGCCCACATAAAACCAATGCTTTGTACACTTATTAAAAACCAATAGATAGAGACGATTATCTCTATGAAGTGAAATGGGATGGTTACCGTATTGTATCCTTCGTTGAAAAAGGAAAAGTACACATGGATTCAAGAAGTGGGCTAAATTATACTTCCAAATATCCTTTGGTTGAAAAGGAGCTTAAAAGCCTAAAACACGACGTTATTATTGATGGCGAAGTAGTTGTATTCAATCAAGAAGAGGAGCCGGATTTTGATGCCTTGCAGCTCTATAACGGGCATGAATTGCCAATCAAGTATTGCGTATTCGACCTGTTATGGATGGACGGTCAGGATTTGCGAGGATTTCCGCTAACAGAAAGAAAAGAGCTTTTAAAAATACTGGTTAAGGACAATGATGTTTTCCGATACAGTGAAAGTTTTGATGATGGGCCGGCTTTATATCAGCAAATGCTGGATTTAAACCTAGAGGGAATCGTTGCCAAGAAGAAAGATAGTGTATATACCGAAGGTGACCGGGGCAACGATTGGCTGAAAACACCAACCCGCAAGCGACAAGAATTTGTGATCGGCGGTTGGGCAGAATCTGATAAAGCCAGGTCTTTCAAAAGTCTTTTATTTGGTGCTTATGAAAATGGAAAGTTCACTTGGATCGGTCGCAGCGGTGGCGGTTTCAAAGACAAGGAAATGCCGAGTATCCTTAAAAAGCTACAAGCCATAGAAACCCAAGAATCTCCTTTTGTAAATAAAGTACTAGATACTAAGGGAGCCAAAATACACTGAGTAAAGCCTCAGCTGGTTGCCAACTTTGAGTTTGCCACCTGGACGAAGACAGGGAGAATCCTTAAGCCGGCCACATTTTTGGGTTTCAGGTTGGAGAAGAAACCAAAACAAGTTGTAAGGGAAGTTCCAAAATCGACAGATGTAATTGAGGATGAAGTAGCAGAAGAAAAATCTGTTGCAAAATCAAATCCAAAGAAGCCCCAAACGAAGAAAAGCACAAGAAGATATCTAAACAAGGATAGTAATTGGCAGCGAGTCGATGAGTCTTTTGGAGGATCAGAAGTAACCGACTTCACTATGAAACACTGTACTGTTCAACTTCAACATCCGGACCAGCCGGATTATATATGGCTTGATCTCGATCCGACAGTCACGAAGAAAACAGAGGATGATGGTTTTGAACAGGCTATTCAAGTGGCAATTGCGACAAAGGCTGTGCTGGACAAGCATAAACTAAAGGCCTTCGTAAAAACATCAGGTAAAATCGGACTGCACATCTATATTCCCTGCAGCGGATTTTCTTTTGAGCGGACGAGGATTATCGCAAATAACTTGGCTGATGAAATTCATCAATTAGTTCCCGATATCGGCACTAGAAGCGAAACAATTAATCATCGAAAAGGCAAGGTTTATATTGATGCGAATCTGAACGATTATGGGGATACCATGGCAGCTCCGTACTCCATCAGGCCATATCATCTGCCATTAGTAAGTACGCCTTTGGACTGGAAAGAGGTTAAACCAGGTCTTGATAGATATAAATTTACTATGGAAGAAATTTTGAAAAGGATAAAAAAGAAAGGTGAGCTTTTTCACGACCTTAATGATGAGAAAATTACTATCCAAAATGGAACAATAATGAGAGCATTGATTTAAATACTTCACTAGGCCAAAGTCTAATTACGCAACTTCCAATTTCTCACTCATTATATTAAGCATTTTGTATACAGCATCTGGATTAGAAAGCTTTTTAGGTGGAAAATCAGGGAATTCCATTTAACCATAGTCCTAAATAGATCTTGCAGGATTTACGGCGTGTTATAAAGTGAAGTTCGGGCAAGCTTCACTTTTTTATAACTTACATTTACTAGGACAGGGCAAAAAAATCGTAAATAGACGAATCCCTACTTATTTTGTAGAATCAATTTATCTAAAACTGTTTTTAATTGACTACCTCTAAGATTTCGTGCTACAATTTTCCCTTCTTTGTCCAAAAGAAAGTTGTCAGGAACTCCTTTTAAGCCAAAAACCTGATAAAGTTCACCGCTGAAGCCTCCTGTGTCCAATACATTAGTCCATGATAGCTTATCATTGTCAATAGCTGAAAGCCAGTCCGCCCGTGATTCGTCAATGGATACGGCCAATATCTCAAATTTTTTTGATTTGTATTCGTTATACAGCGATCGCAGGTAGGGAAACTCTTCTCGGCACGGACCGCACCAGCTCGCCCAAAAATCCACCAGAACATATTTACCTCTAAAATCTTCAAGATTAACGAGATCGCCCTCAGCGTTGGAGAGCTCAAATGTGGGAAGATCTTTACCAATTATAAGATGAGGATGCGCCATTATCTTTTTGTTCAATAGCTTGCCTGTATAACTATTTTTGAGTTCGTTTGAAAGCGCATTATATAATGTATTGACCAAGGCGGGTTGTCCCTTCAAAGAGGGAAAGGATCGGTTCAAAAGATCCAGGCTGTAGAAATTGTTAGGGTTACTTTGGATAAATTTGCTTAAAATGCTATCTCCTAACTCCGTCGTATTTTTTTGGTCTTTATTTGCAAGATATACGGCTCTTCGGTTTTCATTGTAAGCTATCGCCGACTTATCTAAAGCAGAACCATTCAATTTATATTTGTTCTTGTCAATATTCAAATTTTCTCTAGGGCCCGAGAGCCAACCTGTTAGACCATGAAAGTCTAACCGATCCCCCGGTGAGACCCAAAACGAGTAGACAATTTGATCTTTTACCAATCGTGGATTGAAGTCATTGTCAATAATAAAATTAATACGTGTCGGTTCACCGATATTGCCACTAAAAGTAAAAGTTCGATCAGCTGATAGTTGTAAAGAATCATGAATTACCTTTTCATTATTTTTATAGATGATCCTATACTCCGCATTCGGAACGGTGTCGATCTTCCCCTGGATCGTAAAGTTGCTATTACTCTGCCCTATAATGACCAAAGGAATTGATAATAATGAAATTATAGCTAATAGTAATGTTGATTTTCTCATAATTTTGAATTAGACATGCATCAACTAAGTTATTAGTTATAGGCCAGAAATGCAAGTCGTCCAGAAAAAAATATCTCTTTGGTTAGGTATTACCTTTGGTATTCAGAAACACGAACTGTTTTTCGGGACGGTAAAGCAATCTAAAACTTTCCAGCTTTCATTTATTCTCGGAGTTGTTCTGTTCTGTTCTGTTCTGTTCTGTTCCAAACAATAGTCCATTGAAAGTCTTATCGCCGTAACAACTCGATTCTGTAGAACTACTTCTAATGGTGATGTTGGCAGAAAACTCTGAAGATCAGGCAAACTTAGTGGCATTGCGCATTAACATATTGTACTTTTTGTATATTAGCTTTGTAAAACCATAATATCTAGCTTTATATATTCCCAAAAATGAAAAAAATAGTATCGCTCATAGTTATAATTTTGTTCTGTCAAAGTTTAAGCGCCCAGACTGTAGATGAGTTAAATGCGATTGGTATAAAACATGCTAAAAAAGAAAAATTTGACGAAGCTTTTTCAGCTTTCGAGAAAGCAATAAATCTGTATCCTAATTCACCCGGAGCCTATGCAAATAGAGGCAACATTTACCGGTTTCGTGGAAATTTCGATCTTGCAATAGCTGATTATTCAAAATTTCTGGATTTATCCCCTAATAACATTAATGTGCTCTATGCTAGAGCAGGTGCTTATAAAGAAGTTGCAGCATTTGACAAAGCAATTTCTGACTATTCGAGGGTAATTGAAATAAATCCATCACACCCAGACATTTATTTTGACAGAGCATATTCTTATATCAGATTAAAAGATTATGAGAATGCAAAAAATGACCTAATATCACAATTAAAAATATCTCCAAAAGATTTTAAGTCGCTTGCAAATTTGATAAACGTCAAAAAGGAATTAAAACTGTTTGACGAAGCGCTTGCGGACTATGATAAAATACTAAATGAATTTCCTAATCAGCCTAACCTTCATATTCTTTATAACAATCGAGCGAATCTCTATAGAGAAACCAATAAGCCTAAAGATGCACTGGTGGAAATAGAAAAAGCTTTAAAATTAAATAAGAGTTATGCCATAGGTTACTTTAATCGAGCTGCCATTTATTTAGATCTTGGTGATGAAAGCAATGCTTGCAAAGATTTTAAAAAAGCATTGTCCCTAAACCTCCAGAAAGATCCCCATTTTGAGGTAGATGAAGATTTTGAAAAGCTGAAATCACTTTGTAAATAAATGTTCTGAATAAATATCCTGTTGTTGTATATTAAGCAAATGTTCAGAATAGGATTGACATCATTTTGCTGCATCTTGGCGGGCTTTATTTCTTCAGTTTTCATCAACTGGGATTGGTCGTTTATCCTTATTCCGACATTAATCTCATTAGCTGTCTCATTGAGCAATTTTGACAAGATCAGTTTTCCTAAGAAATTGATAGGCATACTGCTACACTGGTTTTTGAGTATGGTTATCTTTGTCATCACAATTTGTGTCACCGTATTTATCCTTTCCCCAATGGGATTACATGCCATGTATGTTGGTTCGGCTTTAGCTGCCATACTATTTGCACTTATTACAAATATACTCCTTCCTTTTCCAAAGTTCTGGCTATCAATGGTGATTATATTTGGACTATCTTTACTGGTATGGCCGATAGCAGATTATATGCACGCACATCCAACATTTAAATTAGTTGCGCTAGATGGGCGTGAGAATATCATCACTATATGGTATTCAATTGTTGGATTTGGAGTTGCATCGGGCATTCACCGCCGGAAGTACAATTCCGATGACAACGCATGACTGCAATAAATTGACTAATTTTAGAAAAAGTCTCAATATATGTCTGATTTCATAGCGCAGCTTCAATATAGAACAACAAAAGAAGGAGGAAGAAAGACACCTGCTTTCTCTAAATATAGACCTCAGATCAAATTTGATTTTGACGAAATGCAAACGTCAGGTGAACAAACATTTATCGATAAAGATACAGTGTATCCCGGAGAGCAAGTCAAAGCAACGATCCGGATACTTGGTGTCATATATTTTAAAGGAAGACTAGCCGAAGGTATGTCATTTGAATTTCGCGAAGGGCCACGTGTGATCGGTACAGGAAAGATCTTACAAATATTGAATGATACATTGAAAATAGATCACTGATCGAAGTGAAAGTTTATAATTTCATAACGATATAATTATATCTAAAAAACAATATGGCAAAAGTTATTGATTCTATCCAGCTATCAAACGATTGGAATGCAGATCCTGTAGCACCTGAAGTGAATCTAAAAATCTCGGATAAAAATTTGATAATGGAGATTTATATTAATCACTATATGTTCGATAGGTTTGTCGAGGGAGACAAAGCACGTATTACTTTTGAAAATTGTTATACGTATTCTTTAAACTCTTGTAATGACGAGGGTTACTATTATGGACAATATCGGATAGATTGGAAGCAACTTGAATGGGGAGAATTCTACGAAATAATTAGCGGCTTAGATAGGAAATTGCCTGAACCGATTGTACAGTTAAGTGATGATTTAGACAACAAGAGACACTATATTTTCTTTTTTAAGGATGAAATTTTCGAGTGTCTAGCTCATAACTATAAAGTTGAATTTATCTATGTCCAAAGATAGCGTAAAAGTCAATCTTTTTCTCCACGGGTATGCAGACGGTTTTTATGCTACTTACGTTGGGAGGGACAGTGATGTGAAAATTTGTCAGCTGTTGACTGACTTTGATATTGTACTGTGGCGGAATGTTGCGGAGTATTAAAAAGAAGACAATAATGAAACGACTCATAAGTTCACCTTTGAAAATACTTGGTTTATTGACAATCCTACTCGGATTGCTGATTGTAGTTTTCACATATGGTTACCTCATTGTTTTAGCATTGATCTTTGTTGGAGTCGGATTGATGCTATACCTCATTGATTATGGGATTAAAAGATTTTCGAAGGATTGGAAATCCTTTTGGGCATTGCAATCCATTTTTACAATCCTGTATATATCTTCTGGCTTTGTGACCTATATGAAATGGCAAGGACACAATTATATCATTTTTCCGAAAAACTTTAAAGGTCAGGCAGGGATTATTTTTGGAATAGCAGGTTATCCCGAGCTGCCCAAAACAAAGTTTTGGAAAAAAACAATTGTTATGCCTGATGATGGAGTCCTAATCACTTCGACAAAAATGGAAGATATTCCAAATACTCTCCATTATGCTTATGCCGACAGTCCTGAACCCGATAATACCAGTATCAATTGGGATCCTAACTTTGGAATAGACTGTATTGTTTGTGATAGTAGAATAGAAACTTGGCTCTTTAATACAGGCAGCGAAGGATCAGCGGTTAAGGATATTATGACTTCTTTGTGTAATGAAATAGCATCAAGGAAAAAGACAAGCGCTTACAAAAGTATAAGTTCTGCGATACAAACAGACAGCAGGGGGCCGTATCTATGGCTTAACTCAAATAGTTTGACATCGCTTCCTAACGGTCTTGAAAAATTTAACCTTTATAAGGTGATATTGTCAGGTAATAAGTTCAAAGAGGTTCCAGAACAAATTTTCCGGATTAAATCCCTTGAAGACTTGATTATGGCTGATAATCCGATAAATAAATTTCCTTGCAAAATAACACAAATAAAATACCTTAAAAGTGTTTCATTTGCAAAGACAGGGATTAAACAAGTCGACTGCGATCTTTCTCAATTGGATAGTTTGGAACGTTTTGACTTGTCAGGGAATGAACTGACACTTTTCCCAGAACTAATTAAGTCGATACCAAAGCTAACTTGGCTATCATTAAATGACAACCAGCTTTCGGATCTTTCATTTATCGATGGTAAACTAAGGAAGCTTGAAATACTCTATTTATATACCAACAAGATCAAAAACATTTCAACAGAAACAATATTTCTAGGAAATTTAAAAGAACTTTTGCTATTTGACAACGAAATAGAACGCATCCCTGATAATATTTCTGATCTTAAAAATTTAGAAAAGCTTGAAATTTGGAACAACCCCATAAAATATATTTCACCCAAAATATCCCAGTTGAAAAATTTGAAGTCAATACGGATAGATGACGATTACTTAACACAGACGGACAAGGACAACTTAAAAAAATGGCTACCAAATTGTGAAATTAATTACCAGACGAGAAATGAAAAATTGCTTGAGCTCCAAAAGTGATTTACCTGTTAAAAGGAGGGTGTAAAGTAAACTGTGTCAAATAAAGAATTTTTATATTAGACACAGCAAATGGAAAAAGAGGAATTTGATTTTAAACGCTTCAAAGAGGAAGCAATGAGAGGCCTTTATGCAGGCAAGAAAATGAGCGGTACGGACGGAGTTTTCGCTCCGATGTTGAAACATCTTTTGGAAAGTATGCTTGAAGGTGAGCTGGATCATCATCTACAGGAAAGTAAAGCTTCAGGAGAGGTTAACCGTAAAAATGGGAAGACAAGAAAGACTGTACGGAGCCTTCAGTCCGGACAATTTGAATTGGAGAGCGGTCGTGACCGAAACGGTACTTTCGAGCCTAAGATAGTCCCTAAACGTCAATTGATCATTACGGAGGAGCTTGAAGGCAATGTTATCTCCATGTATGCCAGAGGAATGAGTACACGGGATATTTCAAGCTATGTGAAGGAAATGTATGCCATGGATATATCTGCTACTGAGATCTCCAATATTACCGACAAGGTGATTCCTGCACTGAATGAATGGCGTAACCGTCCGCTTGAATCGGTATATCCTTTTGTATTTCTAGACTGTATGCACTATAAAGTTAAAGACAATGGCAGCGTTCAGACCCGTGCAGTATACAATATACTTGGCGTGAACCGAGATGGTCGAAAAGACCTTATCGGTATCTATCTTTCAGAAAATGAAGGCGCTAAGTTCTGGCTGTCGGTGCTGACCGATCTCAAACAGCGTGGTGTAGAAGATATCCTGGTCGCCTGCGTCGATGGTTTAAAGGGTTTTCCCGATGCCATCGAAGCCGTATATCCGAAAACCCAGGTTCAACTTTGCATTGTTCATCAGATACGTTCAAGTCTGAGGTATGTTCCGGAGAAAGATAAAAAAGCTGTTGTTGCAGATTTAAAACCTATCTATCAGGCAAATAACCAAGAGCAGGGCTATGAAAAGCTACTGGAATTTGACGAAAAATGGGGTAAGAAATATCCGTTATCTGTAAAGGGATGGTTGGATAATTGGGGAAATCTCTCTACTTATTTCGAGTACTCACCCGATATCCGCAGAGCTATTTATACCACAAATGCTATTGAGGCTATGCACCGTCAGATCCGAAAAGTGACCAAAACCAAAGGAGCATTTACTTCTGATCAGGCACTCTTAAAGTTGGTTTATCTCACGGTTAAGGAGATATCAAAAAAATGGACCATGCCTATTCGGAATTGGGGATTGACAATGCAACAATTACATATTAAATTTGGGGATAGAATTAAAGCCTTCGGCAACTCCTTTTAGGGTTCGCACTCGAGGCTTTCAGCCTCTGAGCACGAACCCTAAAAGGAGTGATGTGACACAGTTCAGTTTACACTACCGTTAAAAGAGACTGAACTGTTAATTTAATCAGATAATACATTGCTTAAACAACATCTCGGTCACTATCGTCGTACACACAGGCTTTATGCCTAACGAACTATTCAGTATTGACATGCAAACGCATGGGGACAGATCGTGTCACACGGTGTCATGCACCAACAGTTTATCGGTCTTAATCCATGCCTTTATTGTTAGATTACAAACGTACGACAGTTTACTTTACACTACCTTTATATCCTGTATTACACACTTGCCCTAATTCAATCACTTCTATCATTATATCTGCTTCCTGTTTGCTCAACTAGGAATTAACGTATCAGCAAAAATTATCGAATATCATCCTTTCTCCATTTTAGTTCGCCGCGTTGGATCATATCTATGTATTTTTTTGCATGATCGTCTCCCTTCTGTTTCAAAGAAAATTCGTGCGGTTGTCTTTCGTTTAAATATTTTATAAAAGTCCAATAATTTCATTCAAGCGCTTTTAGTTAGTTATTTTCATATTTGATATTATCGATAATAAACTCTTTTAATTGCTTTAAAAACGAAAGTCTCTTGGCCATTTCCGTATTGTCAAACCGAAAATAACCAATTTCAAATGTTTTAGGTTCAAATGGACAAGATTTACAGCCCTCGAGCAAACCCAGTGTTACCTATCTAAAAACAATTATTGATGGACTCCGGGAATCACATTGGCTGGACAATCCTACTATCTTTGATTATCTTAAGATCAAAAGTGTTATTATAGAAAATTATACAGAAGGCGAACTCTGGTCCATTATTAGTGAAAAGCAGGACTAATTTATTTAAATTAGAGGCTAAATATTCAGAAAACTATATTGAGCTAAAATGAAATCAACGGAAGTATATCGAATAATCAATAAAATTATCTTTCCCGAATTAAAAAGCTTAGGGTTTAAAAAGACTAAAAGCGGAATGTTAGGCTTTTTTAAGGAACTAAAGGAACATTATCTTGTATGCTGGTTTCAGTGTTCACAAGATGGTTTTGACGCTTATGCTGGTTCTAAATTCGTCTTTGAAGTACAGATTAGCAAGACCAATGACATCGGTTCTCCTTCAGTTTTCAGGGAAAGAATCCCGTTCTTTTTGACAGTGGACAATCTAGTCAAAGTAACCGAACTCGAAAATAAAGTTAAAGACAAACTGCGTTTGCCTCCTAATACCCATTATATTTTTGGTATGGATGAAAATATACAGCGTTGGTATAAGAAAAAATTTGAGAAAGTTGATAACATCTACACAAATTCTAGTGATATCTGGTTTGTATATTTTGACGAAACAGATCTCAATAATTGGATTGAATTCTTACAACCTGTCATAAAAAAGGTCATATCCGATTTTGAACAATCGGATTACTAAATGGACAGTTTTTAATTTCCCGTCCGTCAAATATAATCTCCTCTAAAATTAAACAGTATTCATACTTGAATACCATTCCTTGATTTTTTTGGGATAACGATAATTTAGTTAATTACTTTTACTATGCTACATTTAATTAATTCCAGCAGGTACTATCCGGCATTCTTGCTAATAATACTCTTCTCATTAAGGTGCTTAGATGTAAGGGCGCAATTGTTTAATCAGGACAGCCTGAAATTAATATCTCGGCAGTTTGCCTTTACAGAAGGGCCTGCAGTGGACAAGGTCGGGAATATCTATTTTACCGACCAGCCCAATAACAAAATCTGGAAATACAACACGGAAGGTCATCTTTCTCTTTTTAAAGATTCAGCCGGCCGTGCCAATGGACTGTACTTTAACCATCGCGGTCAGCTCCTTGCCTGCGCAGACGAAAAAAACGAAATTTGGTCAATAAGCAAAGATGGCAAGGTTACGGTCCTGCTGTCGGATGTAGATGGCAAGAAACTGAATGGTCCAAATGATCTTTGGGTAGATAAGAAAGGTGGAATTTACTTTACAGACCCCTACTACCAGCGTGACTACTGGACCAGAAAAAAACCAGAGATAGAAGCGCAAAAAGTTTATTACCTCCCTTCGGGAAAAGGTAAAAAGCCAATTGTGGTGGCTGATGATGTAGCTAAGCCTAATGGCATTGTAGGATCGCCCGATGGAAAATACCTATATGTAGCAGATAGGGTGCGAAATAAAACTTACAGGTATACCATTGAATCTAGCGGTAAGCTCAGCGGACAGAGGGCAGTCATCGACCAAGGCTCTGATGGGATGACATTGGACAATCACGGAAATATTTACCTTACGGGGAAAGGTGTTTCTATCTATAGTCCAATAGGCGTACTGATAGGACATATTGACGTAAAAGAACCATGGACATCGAATGTCTGTTTTGGTGGCAAAGATCGGACTTACCTATTTATCACAGCTTCAACAGCAATTTATTGCCTCCCAATGCGTACAAAGGGAGTTGATTAAACTGTTTGCCTTCAGCAGTTGGCGTAAACGGTCTTAACGAATTTTCAGCTCTCCATAAAATTACATATATTGGATTTGAAATAAAAGCTATTCATATTTAACCAATATTTTATGTGCAACATATTTGACGAGGAAAAGTTATACCCTTATGAAGGTGCAATAAAAGAGCATTTCGAAGATCATTATGACAGCGTTTTCATTGCATTGCTCCCCTTCTTTCAACTTGACAGAGAGGAAACTGATAAAAGTAATCTAAAAAAGGCTAAGCTACTATCGCATGAAGAGGCGTTGAAGAAAATTGATTTTTTAAAAAAACTTCCCGAAGCGAATAGGGAAATCTATAGTTACGACAATGACCGATACCCTGCCGATGAAGATATTTTTAGGGAGGCTAAAGTAATACTTTGGGAAAATATCGTGAAAGGTTCTGGTCTTGCAGGTTATGCGGAACTCAATACAGCCCTAAGGACTTCTATAGGTGGGCTAAACCGAAATTTTACGAGACCGGACCTCATGGAAAAGCTTAATAATTATACAGACAGCGAAAGTATCTACCACCCGACTGAAGGTGCGTTTGGCATGCTTTCAAAGATGGTCATTTATAAAGCTTTCAAACTATTGGAAAAGAATCTGATCATGATAACGGACGAGTTTTATGAAAATATCACAACTGTGGATCTTGATCAATTAACTGAATATGAATTCTGTGATGAGATCGGCGGCAAAGATTATTACCTGTACTCGGCTGATAAAGAAATTCTGTTTACCATTGAGTGGGATAGCTTCTTCTTTCTCATCGCAACGGATCATAAAAAAATGGATCAGCTTATCGCTAGTGATTTGTTTGAGGGTTTTCTCTGTAATGACAAGACAGAACATTATTGGGAATATACCGTTGAGATATAAAATAACAATTATAGCCTGAAACAGGGTTTAATTTAATTAAAAAGATTTTTTAATTGGCATTTTATACAGCAAACAAGACAGAATGAAGAAATTAGACTTTGCCAACCTAATTTATATGCGAAACAAACTTTCGCATATACCATTTTAAGATATGTTGGCGAAGTTTATTCCAATTGTTCA
This sequence comes from Sphingobacterium sp. DR205, assembly GCF_011064245.1. Classification (NCBI taxonomy): domain Bacteria; kingdom Pseudomonadati; phylum Bacteroidota; class Sphingobacteriia; order Sphingobacteriales; family Sphingobacteriaceae; genus Sphingobacterium; species Sphingobacterium sp. DR205. Next base: position 3,580,349 of record NZ_CP049333.1, read on the forward strand.
AATATAAAAATATTGGGCATTGCAAAGCAAACAGTTTACAATACGTCGGGTCTGGTTTAAAATTCGTTAAAAAAGATTTGATTTGCATTTCAGTGTGCCCGTCAGGCCAGGTTATATCAGACTTTGTTGTCGCGAATGAACTCTTCATACATATCTAGGTAATCCGGAGCTTTCAAATTTTCCAACAATCTTTTCTTAACATTATCCTTATTAATATCATATTTATCAACATACCCTGTGCCATTCTTGTTGTTTAAAATTGCCTGGCTATGGAATTCGGCAAACAATACCCAAGTCATGGGTGACATCCATTCATCTAGATCATTGGTCTTCTGTTCGACATTACCCCATACAAATGATAAATTCTTGAAAAGCACGCCATTCTCGATGAATTGACCATCTTCGATAGATATCTCGCCTGGCCAAAAACTCATAGCTCTATCATATAAAATCTCAAAATCCATATCTAGTTTACAATTCTATAGTAGGACGCCAAATTATAAAAAATGAATGGAATATTAGGTTACAATCAAATACCTAAGTTATTCATAATCGTCGAAATTCATGCTGAATGAAGGGATATCCAATAAATGGTATTCGCGTAAATCCTTCCCTACTCCGCAATGCTCATTTTCAAACAGATGTATATGTATCACATCTGTATATTTTTTTGATAGCTCATTTATTTTACTTTACTTTATTTAATAAAAAATAATCCACAAATGAACCATATAAATCTATCACATTATGAAAAGACAAAAATTTATCTCGACAATATTGCTGGGAATTCCTTTACTTTCCTCAGCTCAGGTTTTGAAGCCTCGAAGCAAAAAAAATATCGGCAAATCAAATAAAAAAGGTTTTGTAGTTCGGGATGATGAGAGTCGTTATCACGGTATACAGACGAAGCCTGAAAATGCCTTTCTGCGTTGTAAGCTATCTTCGGCAGATACTAACGAGGCATTGTTCATCCAAACTTCCACGCCAAAAGTATTTGAGCGTAAAGGTGGTCCACCACCACATATCCACACATACGAAGATGAAATAATTTACATTGTGTCAGGCGAATTTATTGTACATATAGATGGGGAGGACTTTTCATTAAAGTCGGGTGATACTGCTTTTATTCCAAGAGGTACTTTACATACCGTTACCAATCCCATTGAAAATAATCCTGGTACTTTGATAACCATATTTCAGCCTGCCCCCAAAAAGATTGAGGACTTTTTTGGCTACATCAGTGAAAAGGGAGAAATCCCAAAAGATATAATTCCTAATGGATGGTAAAGATCAAAACTTATAAATTGGAAACCCTCCTATCAAGGCAAAGGAGTTGGTCGTTTGATTATGGATAAAATGCAAGAGATTTATAAGGGCTGTTTTATGGCTTTTGCGTTTATGTGGTACTAACAGATAGTTTCTGCCACCACGTAGAGTTCAAAAGATAACCTTGTCCTTAGTAAGCCAAATAGCGGAAAGCCTATTCATTAATTTTATTGACAACGTATTTGATAAACCAATTTGGAAGCTTGTTTTCCGGCAATAAAATGGTGATTCCGCCGTGCAATACTTCCGCTATCAACACCATTGTTTCACCAGAGTTATCAAATAAGTAAGCTTTTTCGCAAGCTTTAATTGCAGGTAATAAATTAGTAAGTGTACGATAGTATCTGTCGACGATTTTGTCCTTTGGCACACCATGACCGCCTTTTTCCTTTCTAATTTCAACCCGGGAAATGTTAATCAATGGATCATCCAAACAAACAAAATAAAGATAGGACTTAAATTTTCTTTCACTTGCTTCATCAATTTCCTCCAGTTTGGATGGATGACTCATTACTGTCTCAAATGAATAGCTGATACCATGTTCGAGTAAATGATAACGTATAAAAGAGGTAATAAGTGAAGCCTCATAACTATGGGTATCCCTAGACTTGTCCACGATCATATTTTCGCGAACAGCAATGGATATAGGATGTCCAGATTCTTCGGCTTTTTGTAATAAGGTTATAGATTGATCCTGGCAAAGAAATTGATCCAAGTCTTCCTGAGTAAGCTTCAATCCAAAGCGACTAAGATTTATAAAGCCTGTTTTACCAATCTCCTGTTCAATCTCGTCCGAATTAACAAAATAGCCAGTATTAAACTGGCTACTGATCTGTTTGTATAAAGTTGATTTACCCGAACCGTTTGGACCGGCAAATACCCTTAACCTTTTGGCTCTAGGCATAGAACAATACCTTTTTTTAATTTAATTTTACTCTTTATCCGATCTATTTTTTTTATAATCTGACGGCTCCCGTCCACACGTTTTTCAACGACATATCCGTCCTCGACAACCTGGATCGATAGATCTAAAGCCCGGTTTTCCTTATTCGCAATTTCAGAAGCCTGTTTCGCTGCTTGATTTAACTTTTTGCGTTCTTCTCTCATTTCTAATGCTGATGCCATAATAACCTCCGTCGTCTAAATATACAAAATATTCACCATACTTGTTTAGGATAAGGATATACTTAGAACTAAATCTCGTAAAACAAAATTATAAATTTTTGCCAAATGCATTTATATAATTCTTTCGGCCAATAGTTTCCGGCTTATATTTTTAAATTTGCAAACACATGATACTGGAAATCAAATACAGGCCTGCATTAAAAAGTGACCTAGAGTTCCTGTTGGATCTCAGGATACAGACGATGAATGCACATTTAACAGCAAGTTCATTACCGGTCTCAGACGAAGCTCATTTGCAAAGAATTAACTATCATTTTGAACACGCCCTAATAATTGAGATAGATAAACATCCTATTGGGCTATTAAAAATAGTGAGGCGAGCGGATAATATCGAGCTGATACAAATTCAGATAGCTGCCTCCTATCAGGGCAAAGGAATCGGTAGGAGAATATTAAATGATTTTATAACAGAAGCTATTGAATCAGAAAAAACGATAACATTGAGTGTCCTGAAGACCAATAAAGCTAAAAATCTATATTCAAATGTTGGTTTCAAGATTGTTGGTGAGACTAATGATTCTTACCTGATGTTGTTTGAAAACTATGTCCGTGAAAAAAGGTTTTGTAATAGTTAAAGAAATTCTATTACGATCTTTTTCTATATTAGTTGGCATAAATTGATGTCTTAAAAACTTGAATTAGCTCTTGGCTTCATTCCGAAATTTGGCCAAAAGCTACATTGCGTCAGGGAGACCATCATAAAAATACTGAACTTTAAATTCAAGATTTTCACATGCGTTTAGCCAATACTATTTTAGTCGCAGTGCTTTTTATTTTTCAAATTTAGAATTTTTCCAAGCATCATTTGGTGACTTTCTTCTCAAAAGTACCAAATGGTTATCAAAAAATTGATCGTCTTAACGATTACATATTTTTCATGCCACCCAGTCAATCGGTACCCTTTCATAACGCGACTTATCGTTATACTTTGTTCCGCTGACATCTCCCCACCAAGGAATCACCTCGCCAGTTTGTTTATCACGAATAGGGCTATTCCATTGAGCCACCTTTATTCCAGAATTCAGTTTCGGGCCCCAGGTCATATCGCCATCAGAGATTCCCCCATCAGCACCATCCCAAAACTCATACTTGCCGTTTGATCCATACAAAGATGAAGCTGCCGTTCCTTTCAAAACGTTGATGTTCTCGATATTTTGGCTTGACATATCGTAAAAATCAGATTCTACAGGAATTCACATTGCGCTAAAATCTACATGTGCTTTGAGCTACTTCGATGGTTTTATTCTAATTTATGTAAGGATACTTTTTCAGATTTAAAAGAATAAGGTAATTTTGATAACATCCACCACACCATGATCAGAAAAAAAATGCCTACCGACAACCCTACTCGCAGAGCAAAAAGATAATCATTCCTGAAGTATTCATGTTCCAGAATCGAGTAAAAAATTCCACCGATGATACTTATTCCTAATGCGGAAGCTGTCTGCTGAAATGTAGAAAATATTCCAGAAGCAGCACCTGCATCTTTTTCCTCAATATTATCCAAAACCACATTCAATAGAAATGGAAGAACTAAACCGTTGCCTAATCCATACACTCCTATCAAGAGCATAGAAATGAATGGAAGGTCCCTGTGCGAAAAGAATATTATTTGTAAAACAAATGATACTAAGATGATAGACAGTCCTAACTGAAGAACACGTTTACCATATCGAGGTAGGAGTTTTCCCGCAAAGACTGATGAAATCATAAATAGAAGAGCATGGGGAACAAAATACATACCGCAGGCTAAAGCTGATATACCCAATCCACTTTGTAAATAAACAGCAACAATCAATAAATAAGCAGTATGAAGCATAAAATGAAACAGTACGGCATATAATCCTACCTTAAAATCTTTTAATTTGAATAATGAGATATCAATCAAAGGATCTTGTTTGCGTGCAAGTTTTCTTTGTTGAATGACAATAAAGCTAGCCAGAAATATGATGGACAATAGAATTAACGTATAGAACCACCAAGGAAATCCATTCTCTCTGCCTTCAGTCAAAGCATAGATGATACAAGCCAATCCGATTGTCAGATACAAAGCTCCTTTGTAATCAAACTTCACTTTTTTCAATAGTGGTGTCTCGGTCAGATAAAAATGTATTGCTAATAAAGACAATATGCCAACAGGGAAATTAATGAAAAATATTAATCGCCAGCCTTCGATTACGAAATTTGTCTCTGCTAAATATCCCCCTAAAACTTGTCCAATAATGGCAGCTATGCTTAATGTTATACCATACCACCCAATTGCAACTGCTCTTTCCTTACTATCTGTGAACAGAACTTGAATTAATGAAATAGATTGAGTTACCATAAATGCGGAACTAACGCCTTGAAAAAAACGTGAAATATTTAATTGTGTCGCATTTTGGCATAATCCGCAAATGCAAGATGTGATTGTAAACGCCAGCATTCCCCATAAGAAAACCCTCTTTTTACCTAGAAAGTCGCCGGCTCGTCCTCCCGTTATCAAAAAGCAGGCACTTCCTAACAAATATGAGGCTATTACTAATTGTATTTCACCATCAGAAGCGTTTAGACTTGTCTTGATGGTCGGAATTGCGATATTGATAATAAAGATATCAATTACGTATAGCAAGGGTGCAGTAAGCACTACGCAAAGTGCAAACCATTTGTTAACAGTTTTCATAAGATTAAAGGATTAGTATTGTAGATCGATAAATGGAGTGCCTAGGATTTTTTGCTCTCCAATTCCAAAAGCCATTTTTTACGCCAGATACCGCCTCCATATCCAGTCAGGCTTCCGTCTGTTCCAACAACACGATGGCAGGGTATTAAGATCGAAATTTTATTCAATCCGTTCGCGTTTGCGACCGCCCGTACCGAATCTGCGCTGCCTATGGCAATTGCCTGTTGCTTGTAGGTTTTGGTTTCGCCATAGGGAATATTTTTAAGCGCTTCCCATACCCTGTTTTGGAAGTCTGTTCCAGGGCTATATAGCGGTACTGTAAATTCTTTGCGATTTCCTTCAAAGTACTCTTTAAGTTCCCTTTCCAACAAAGTAAAATGGGGATTGTCCCCCTGAACAATCGTCGCATTCAACGTTTTCGCTAAATGTTTAAGCTCTGTTTCCAACATTTTTCGATCTGTAAACTCAAGTAAACATACTCCCTCGGCTACAGCACAGGTATACATCGTACCCAAGGGAGTTTCTATTCTTTTTAGATCAATTATGTTTTGTTTCTTGCTATTTTTAGGAGAAACTCCAAAAATATGCTTGAAAGAATCCCCAAAACCGCTAAGTGATTCGTATCCTGAATTAAAAGCGACGTCTGTTACAGATTCACCGTTTTGGATCTTTTTAAATGCTGAATTTATCCGGAACATTCGCTGATAGGCGTGAAATGTGATGCCGTGATTTTTCAAAAACCATCGTCTCAACTGATGGGGCTCGACACCGCGCTGACGTAAATCGTAGTCCTTAAATTTTAAGCTTGGATCCGCGGATAACTCGGTGATAATCTTTTTGATATAGGAAGGCGTCTCGCTCAACATTTCAAGTGGATGACATACCTTACATGCGCGGTAGCCGCGAAGGATACATTCCTTAGTCGATTTAAAGAATTCGATATTGTCAGGTTTTGGTTTCCTTGCGGTACAAGAAGGCCGACAAAAAATACCTGTTGTCCTCACGGCAGTAAAAAACACACCTTCATACTTGATATCTCTGTCTAGTATTGCCTGATACATTTGCTCAAAACTTAATTCCATACAATTACCTATGATTATAGAACAAATTTACCGGTGTTATAATCGATCTACAACCGAAAAATTAACAAGTATTTTTTTCGCCTAGAACTGTTTGGTTTAGAGATGCTCGCGACGTCGGAATAAGCTTATTTGCAAATTGGACTTTGTGGTCTAAGACACTTTTGGTCCGTACATTAAGCGTTTGTTGAAGTCATCACGAGACAGATTATGATTGTGTGTAGTTTTTTAATTTATTTATTATTTTTCGAGTAATGCTTTCAACATTCTTCCAATCCCATAATTCAGGATTTGTATGTAACCAATTTTCAGCTCTTTTTTTGAATTTACAGATACACGGCATTCAACATCATTTGAGTTTGTTACTAATTTCAAATCTATGAAGATTATAGCCCAGCCATCAATTCTATAGCGATAAGTATTTCCCTTACAATATTTAGGATTTAATTCTATTTTTGAAATATTAAATTTACCTTTTGATGCTGGATTATAAATTCCAAATGTGAAATTTCTTACATTATTTAAAATTCCTTTTAAAAGATAATCATAAAATTCTGTTGAATTACTAAATCTAATAATTTCTTTTTCCATATCGGAATAAGATTCATAAAGTTCATTTTTAGAATCTGAAAGAATAAATTCTATTAATCCGATAACCTGATTTTGAGTTAAGATTTCTGTTCTCTGCATTTTATGATCTACATTTTGTACTCCGATAGAAATTTGTATTTTAGTTGAAAGGTTCGGTTTCGGAATCCCCACCTTCGGCAATACTCAAAACGTTATCTAAAAAATTGACTTGTGAAAAAATATTATTTATTTATAATAGTTTTATTGACTTTTATTTCTTGCAAAGGCCAGGAAAATAAGACAGAACTTTTGGATAAACTAAAATACAATGCGGATAAGAGTAACTATGGTATTCAACCAACTTTTTATTATCCAACAGAAATATCAATAAATGATTATCCGGTTTTTAGAGGTCTTGAATTCTTTGGAAATACAATTCCAAATTTCATTGACATTGGGATTAACAAAAGTGGAGAACAAGAATTAAAAATTCTAATCGACTTGGCAAATTACAAAAAGCAAGGGAAACCAATTTTAAATATACTCTTGATCCGGTCAGCTAAAGGAATATCTATTATTTCGAACGAGACCGATTTTCCTGAAGAAAATATTTTAGTAAATTTTGAGTTATCTGATGAAGATATTACGCAAGAAAACATTCAGAATGGCTACTTTCTGAAAATAATAAATTTTAATGCTAAAATTCCTGTCGAACTATCTTCCTTAAATAATTCGGTTCAATTGAATAATTCACCAGAATTATTTGATAAACTTTATAATGCTCTTGCTAAACTTACGGAGGATTTAAACGCTAAAAACAGTAAAAATGTTTTGAAAATTATCCAAAATGCTGAATTTGAAGTAGCACAATTACGAGGAATGAAAAAAGAATGGATGTTGGACGAAAGAAAAGCGCTTTTATCAAATACTTTCTCATTGTTACCAAAAGATAGTTGTGAAGTCAAAATTTATGGAAACGGGAAAATGGCAACTCTTGTGAAAAAGAATTTGGAAATTATCAAGCAATCTGCGATAACTTCGAAATTTACAACCAAGAATTCACCTAGAGGTAAGGTTATTCAATTTTATAATTTTTATTACAATGTGCCAAAAGGAAAAGAAGAATTAGAACTAATAAGATTTGACGGTTATGCAATAACAAAATACAAAAAAGAATTTTAATTTTAAAAGGGAGGAGACTGATGAAAAACTCAAAAACTCCTATTCTTAGGTGAAAAGGTCCAACCATATATCCAGTCAAGCTGTTTAATTTGTTTTTTTATAAAAAAACAAATTAAATGATCACGAAACCAAGCTGTTATTGGATTGTTTTTTGTTTTGGTATTCCCTACTTTCCTTGCACTTCTTATTACTCTCTCTACTCTGGACTGACGTTCGGCCTGAAAAAGCTGAAAGGCTTGTGCATAGTCTTTGTTTAATTTTAATAATTCAGCAATTACAACCGTGTCTTCCAATGCCAATGATGCTCCCTGCCCAATATGTGGAGAGATACCATGTGCCGCGTCTCCAATAAGACAAACCCTACCTTTATACCATTGCGAAAGCTTGGGTACATCATAAATAGGATATGCAATAATTTGATGGCTATTTTTGATTATTTTGGAAAATAACGGATCGTCATGCTGATGAATATTTGCTAGATATTCTCGAATTTCGGTATGTAGTGTTTTTTCTATTTCCCTTGGCTTCGGTTCTTGCTCCCTAAAATAGTTATTAAACCACCAAACTTCACCTTTGTCGGAAACTGAATAAGCAAAAAATCCCCTTTGACCAAAGTTCATTCGTATGGAATCCAAGGGTTCGGAAAGTTCTGGAAGATTTGCGTAACCACCGGTAGAAATGACTTTCGTATACCTAATGACAGAGGCATTCGGGAATAATTGATTTCTAACTTCGGAAAACATTCCGTCACAGGCCAATATAATATATCCAGTAACCATTGTTCTATCTGAAAAATATGCAGTTACCTGTTCATTAGTCTCATGATATCTGACAAATTTTTTGTCGTACCATATTTTTATCCCGGCTGCCTTAGCAGCTAACCGAACGTGTTTATTGAGGTTTGCTCTTTTGATCTGAATTGTTTCTATACCGTATTGTTGTTTCTGATAGGCCATATCGAGTTTTGCTATTTGCTTTCCTTTAGAATTGAAAAACTTCATTGATCCCGGGGTATAATCTTCCTTGAGCAGTTTTAAATCAATAAATTCTTTCAATACATTCAAACCATTGGGTGTAAGGCCCAAAAAGGCTCCCTCTTTGGCATTATCTTCTGATCTCGATTCAAATATTTCAACATCAAAACCTATTTTCTTTAGTTGTAAAGCTAGTATGGGCCCGGCTACCCCAGCACCAATAACGAGTACTTTTTTATCCATTGTTTTCCTCTCTTATTTTTAATCCAAATATCAGTAGAAAGTTCAATGCAAAAAAAATGGCCACGCGCGCATAATTTAAATTGCGCCATTGAGCTGCTTTTTCCTGTAAGTTTATATCAAGGGTATCACTATATGGTAATTGCTGGAATTCCGTGATAAGAGGCGCGAAATAAGTTAATGTCCATATCCGAACTACAATATGGGCAACAAGAAGCAGTAACATTAATTTTCTACGATTCTTTATCCTCCAGTTAAAAATCAACGCTGTAATAAATACCGTTTCATGAATTCCATGGATTATTATCCAAAACATTTTAAAATCCAATCCGTAAGGATTTTGAAAAAAAATAAATGAAGAAGGTGGGGCTGCTGTCCATGCAGGAACCATTATAGCAGTTTCCCACAACTGGGCTCCATTCATAATAAAGTAAGCACAGATTGAATAAAATAGCCATCGGGTAGCTTTTGGGTATTGGTATGTGTTTCTCATTTGTCTAAACTTCTTAAATTTATTTCTTACATTACAGCACTTGGCAAAAGTACCGCGCTATCAAAAAATACACTTGCAAAAAAAGGAGTTAAACTGGTAAATTAGGGTGCAATGGGATTTGAATTGAAAAATGAAAAAAAGGCTTTTAAAGTAGCCTTTGATGAAAATGACCTTGGTGATCATGGTTTTAAAGAAAATACCTTTAAAACGAATATTCCTTTTGGACAACTAAATGCTAAACAATGGCTGTTTGACGGTATTAAGATCTTATATTCCGAAACTGATCTTGATGAACCGACCGAATTGGATTGGAAAGGAGATTCAGAGCTGGTAACCATGCACTTTAATTTGCAAGGAAGAACTTCAATAATACAGGACGGAATGAGCAATACCTTTGAATTAAATGGTAATCAGCACAATTTATTCTATGGTACCAAGGCTAATGGTAAAATGAAATTTGATGGTTTGCAGATGAAGTCATTTATGGTACAATTTCAAAAAGATTCTTTTTTAACAATTTCAAAAGATGGAAACGAATCCCTAAAGCAGTTTGCTGATAAAATAATTTCGGGAACTCCGGTTGCTTTTTCAAGTTCTAGTCTAAATATTGACCTGCCAATTCAAACCTGTATCCATTCGATTTTGAGTTGTGATTATTCCGGTGGATTAAAGAGACTGTTTCTTCTTTCGAAAACTATTGAGTTACTTGTTTTGCAGGCAGAGTCTTTAAATAACCTGCAATCTTCAAAATCAAGATACATAAAACATGATTATGATAAAGAGCGAATTGTATACGCCCGTGATTATCTGGTTAAAAATATAGACTCTCCACCAACACTAATAGAGTTGGCAAAAATAGTTGGTGTCAATGAATATAAACTAAAACGAGGGTTTAAGGAAATATTTAATCAAACTGCTTTTTCCTATTTATCTGACTTACGTTTAGATCGGGCAAAAAATGATCTGTTGGAGGGCAATAAGCAAGCAACTGAAATAGCGTTTGAATTGGGATACTGTTCCTTACAGCACTTCAGTAATGCTTTCAGGAAAAAGTTTGGCATTACGCCAAGTAAAGTCAGATGTCAACGTAGGGATTATTGAGGAGCTTTTCGCTCAATAGATACTCTTTCCGTAGGATGTGTTCTGCTTCAAACCTTAAAAAACTCTTGGAAAAGCTGCTGCATCTAATATTTAAATTAGATTTTTTATTGCATATTAGTTCTTACACACATTATCTTTGGAAATCTACTTTCCTTCGATAGGATTGGTAGTGTGAAGTAATGCACTAAACATGACCGAGCGTAAAAAAGTTAAGTCTAAACGCCATTCAAGTCCTAGTTTATCTTCTGCCTTCGATTTTTTCAAAATAGTTCATTACTTTCTTGTCTGTGTCGCTATGTAAGATCACGTTACTGTCAGATAATCTGGATAGGGAAACTTTGCAACTGTCTGAGAAATTATTTTTTCAAGTTGTTTATCTTTATTGATTAGCAAAGTTGGATTTTCAATACGGACGTGAAATTCATCAATTGTTAGAAATTTAATATCTACGTGTAAAAGAGGCGCGTCGTAAAGACAAATCAATAATCTTGGTTCTCCGACGTGCTCTCCAGTAAATCCAGATACAAAATTCCCCAACTTTTTAGCATAGTCCAACATAAGATTTCTGTCGCTAGAAATTCTTTGTCTCGTCACCAAAATTAAATCAAGATCTGAAAATTCATCTATTTCATTGGTAAGCCAGGAGCCTGCAATTGCCAAACCGATCACATTGTCGTCTGATTCTAAAATCTCCTTTGCTTTGTATGCAAATGCTTGTTGTATCATTATTTTAATGTTTATAAATTAAAGCGCGCTCATGTCTATGAACTTGGGTAAACTTTGATTTTTTCATCGCTTTTCCTCACTTTTAAAATTAGTAATTCCTCACCGAATTCTCTACTTTTAAATAGCCCAGTTTTTTTTGGGAGAGGTCAATATCGATAATATAATTTCATTTACATGGCATAAAAAGGATAGCTGGGCAGAATTTATTTCGTATTTTTAATATAAGCTAATCAACAGCTAAAGAAAATCAAAAGTTGATACAAATAGATTGAAGTACATTCTTGTAATTTGCTGCAGTGCCATATACATCACTTTTTTTAAGTCAATTTAATAAAATAAGAATTTTGATAACGATCGATAACTATCTTGATAATCTCCACCCTGGTAATTGGCTCAGAGCCGCTGTGTTTGGCGCGAACGATGGTGTTATCTCAATTTCCAGTTTAGCTATCGGGGTCGCCACGGCCAGCATATCAAGGGAACCTATCGTATTGGCTACAGTAGCTGGCCTGATTGCTGGAGCCTTATCCATGGCGGCTGGTGAATATGTATCGCTAAGCTCACAGACAGATACCGAAATGGCCTATATCGAGCGTAAAAAAAAGGAATTACAGGAAATACATTTTATGATACAGTGTCCCCATTTAATTAAATAATTGTCGAAATTCCAACGGAGAAAAATCTGTTTTTGCTTTGAAAAGTTTATTGAAGGACTGTGAATGCTCAAAACCTAATTCATAGGCAATTTCTGAAACGGACAGATTTGTTGTTGATAATTTTTCTTTTGCTTTTTCCACGACTACATTCTGAACATATTGTTGTGTACTTAACCCTGTGAATGAGCGTAACATATCGCTGAGGTACCGTTGTGAAAGCTTTAGTTCCGAACTGATATATTTCACAGACGGTAAACCCTCCTTTAAACTACTCCCATCTTCAAAATAATCATTTAAAAGTTTATCCAACGCCGTTATGATCTCATGATTGACAGTCCTTCTTGTAATAAACTGCCGGTTGTAGAAACGGTTGCTGTAATTCAAAAGTAACTCTAATTGTGATACTAAAACATCCTGACTGAAACCGTCAATGTTATTTGATAATTCATGTGCTATTGTAGAAAATAAATTGGCTACAATAGCTTTTTCCTTTGCCGATAAAAACAGGGCCTCAGAAACATTGTAAGAGAAAAATCCATATTGATGAATTCTTTTCCCTAGTGAGTAATTTCGGATAAAGTCCGGATGAAAATACAAAGCGAACCCTTCATAGCTTTCAGTTGCTTCTGGTGAGAAAACGATTTGTTTCGGTTTCAAAAATGCCAATCCGCCTTCTTCAAAATCGTAGTAGCCCTGCCCGTATTTGATGTTTCCTGTAAATGTATGTTTAAACGAAATTTTATAAAAATCAAGACTCAGTTTTTGCCCTTTGAGAAAAGATTCCATCGGCATCTTACAGTAATCTACCAATGCGATCAACGGATGTAAGGGCGCAGGAAGTTCCAATAACCGCATCAATTGCGATATACTTTTAATTTGATAGATGTTAGGCTGTTGCTGCATTTCGTTTACGAATTTAATCAATTTTGTTTCGACGGACGAATCACAATATCACCAACTTCCACACTTTGGGGTTGACCAATAGCATAGCTAACCGCTTTGGCGATGGCATTGGGGCTAATGGCCAAATTTTCCATATTCCGCGTGATAATCGTTTTCATTTCCTGATTCTTTATATTGTCAGCAAAGTCAGTTTTCACAACACCTGGCGAAATGCCAGTAATCCTGATCGTTCCATCTGATTCTTGCCTAAATGCTTCTGCGATGGTTCTTACCGCATTTTTTGTACCTGCATAAACACCCTGCATTGGAACAATCTTTATTCCTGATGTTGATATAATATTGATGATATGTCCCGATCTTTGTTGTTTGAAAATGGGAATTGCAGCTGCCATTCCGTACAAGACACCCTTCAGATTAATGTCTATCATTTCTTCCCAGCCATCTGTATCTAACTCGTCAATACGGCTTAATTGACTGACACCGGCGTTGTTTATGATGACATCTACTGTTCCGAATTTATCAACTGCTGTATTGATCAACCGAACCAAATCAGCTTTATACTTTACGTCAATTTGAGCAAAAATGGCTTCACCACCTGTATTTTTGATTTCTTCTACCAGTTGTTGCAATTGTTTTGTTCGTCTTGCGCCCAAAACAACCTTTGCACCTTTTTTTGCTAACTCCAGCGCAATGGCTTTACCTATTCCGCTACTGGCTCCTGTAATGGCAATTACTTTTCCTTTAATACTTTGCATTGCTATTCATTTTTATTTATCTAGTTGTTTTTCTAGAAATCTAATTGAATTAATTCTCAAGTACAAAATTCCCTATTGCTGCTCTGTAAAAAGTAGTTCAATTGGTAAATGTTGTAGTCGGATTTTCAAACTACTGAGATGAAGGTCTAGAATTTTAGCTTAAAAAAAAGATTGAGAATTTTTTGGCTACATCAGTGAAAAGGGAGAAATCCCAAAAGATATAATTCCCAATCCTTACTTCGGCAGACCAATAAAGCGAATGCGTATTTCATTTAATTTTTCAACATTTTTATCAGTCCTCGGAAATATACTAATCATGAATAGATCATCGAGTATAATGTTTACCCTAGACAGTGTAAAGGCCATTACAGAGATTCCGAAGATTTTGTGTTATTTCTTCTGCGCTCGTTATATCAATTTTCTATTTCATGCCGAATCATGCACTCTTGACGAGTTAAAAAGCTTCGATAGGGTATTATTTTATTTCGTGGGATTTTTAAAGTGATGCATGGAGATAATTTGCTGTATCTGCCAGACCAGATTTACGGAGACTATCTAATACTTCAAATTCATTCATTGCTGGGTTACGACGGTTCAGCACCATTTCTTAAAACGCCAGTATAGCCTGTTCCGGATTTAAACTTTGGATAAGTTCGTTTACAGCTACGGGCTTTGCATCCTATGATGAAAGTGAAAGATCGTAATATCCAAAAGCTCCTGTCCAACGCAGTTCATTATGATTTGTCTTTTCTGAAAAGAATGCAAGCTTGATTTTTAAGTTCCTCCATAGCAGGCTCTAAATTCAACATCGCTTTCGGGTTTTTCTGAATCAAGTCTGTAAGGGCTGAATTTTCAATTGTTAGAACAAAAGCGCAGTAGATTAGGCTGCGCTTTATGTCTTAAATTTAACGATTGAAAATAAAAAAGATTTTACATTCACCCAAATGCATTAAAACTGAATTATGTTATCCTTACAATGTATAGATTATAGCATTCAGCTAAATTGAACCGAATTATAATTCTTCCTATTTATTATAACATTGAAGGATCCTAAGAACTAGATTTAAAAATGTTAAAAAGATATAACTCCTGCCCTTGGTGATCAATAATCTGACATTTAACTTCATCTGAACTGATCGAAAAATAGAAGAACCCATACTGGTCTTTCACAAAACGGCTGTACGGGAGGTCAGTTTTGACCGGTGTTACCTCGGATCCCGCCCCCGAAATAAACTGATGAAAAATCTTACCTTCAACTTTTAAGTGCTGCAACGAATGTTCATGCCCTGAAAGATAGATATCTACCCGCCGTTTTTCAAAGAGAGACTCCAAGACTTTTCGCACTGCCAGGGTATCATAATTCGCCGTACGCGGTCCTGCCGTATACAGGGGATGATGGCCGACGACAATTTTCCAATGTGCATCCGAATCTTCCAGTAGCTGATCCAGCCAGGCCAGCTGTTTCTCGGGCTGCTGCCCCGCCACATGTGGTCCATACTCGCTGTTGCTGTAAAATTCAGGGATCATCGGGTTGGTATCGATAAAAGCCATCAGTACCTTTTTCCCGTCCTTGAGCGTAAATGTCTTGCTGTAATAACGCGAAGGCATCTTCCAGCGCCTACTGATACCGCTATAGCGCACCTGCGCGTCGGGATCTGATTTATAATCGTGATTACCTAGGATTGGATACCAGTCCCATTGCAACGAAAATGCGGTATAGATATTTTCAAATGAATAATGCCACAGGGGATCATGTTCACTGACCACACCGGAAGGGTAAAAATTATCACCGGTAGAAATGATAAAGTCATTGGGATGCTGATCGGCCCATCGGCCCATCTGCTCCGCTACAGCCAACTGATGGTCGGCACCGTTGCGTCCCCAGTCTCCTACAACTAAAAAATGAAGATCAAAGGCATCTTTGGGTCTCAAAAACTGTTGTATATCTTCGCTCTCTAGCTGGGTCGGTTTTACGGCTCCAAAGCTGTCGAGCGAAATTCCGCCAAGGCCGGCTGCAATCGCCGTGCCCAGGGAATTTTTCATAAAAGTTCTGCGTTTCATCGATAGATTTTTAATAGCCAGGATTTTGTTGCCAGTGGGTGTTTACATTTAAAACGGTCGTTGGCACCGGAAAGATCCGACGGAACTTCTCGCTCATGCCTGCCGGATAAAGCGATCGGAATCCCCAGTTATCTTCAAATTTGCCGTAACGGATCAAGTCATTTCTACGCCAGGATTCGTCGGCAAACTCCCTTGCACGCTCATCCAATACATCTTGTAGGCTTGGAGCCACCGTCAGTGCCGGTGCATTGACATAGCTACGAATCTCATTAACCAAGTATTGTGCAGTCTGACCATTGGTCGCGGTAGCACCACGAAGTATAGCTTCAGCTTTCATCAGTAGAATATCCGCATAGCGGAATACTGGAACATCATTGCTCTGATTCCGCTGATTGGCCGACGTTACTGCAACATCCATATAAAATTTGATGGAACGGTATCCCATCGAACGCCCCTTCTGGTCGTTTCCTGCATTCAACGTGGCCGCACCATCTGGACGCAAGGTAATTTCTCTGGTGGTTTCGAGCTGCCAGTCAAACTGCACATCAGCATCAGCACCTTTATAATCTTGGTCTATACCACGTTTGGAGGTCTTAATCATGAAAGGACGTTTTTTGTCCTCAACATAATTTGACCAATAATATTGTTTACCACCGATGTAAGATGCATTTCGCTCGTCACCTTCTAAACTAAACTTGTCCAAATAGGTGGGCAATACCCGAAATGTCCCGCCTACACTTTGAGGTAATGATGCAAACTGGTTTTGTCCACTGCGGTGAATCCAGAACCTGGCATAGGTCATGCCCTGCTGTTTTTCGCGGTCATAGGGTACAGCGAAGATAAAATCCTTCACTTGGTAGCCATTGTCTGGGCGAAATTTCTCCATAAACTTATGGCTAGTCAAATTAAATTGACCGGAAGCAATGATCGAATCACACATTGCTACCACTGCATTTAACTTCTCATTTGGCATGGATGATGTGTAATTGGCGACATCAGCCGTCGTATATACATTCCAGTTGAGATACAGTTTGGCCAATAAAGCCTCAGCCATATACTTCGTTGCTTTCCCGTAAGTTGCTACCGAAACTGTTGTTGGCAGCAAATCTTTTACAGCCAATAATTCGGACTCAATAAAACGGCAGATATCGGCGCGGTCCGTTCGCGCAGGTACAGCGTCGATCGGACCTGTGATCAATGGGACTGCCCCAAAATTGTCCATCAATATAAAATAATAGTAGGCACGGATGGCTCGCGCAGGTGCTGTAAACTGTTCTTTATCCGATCCAAATAGCGTGATAGCGTTATTGGCCAATGTGATTCCTGTAGACGCAGCGTTCCAGATGCTCGGTAGCATTCCGTTATCCGCAGTCCAGTTGTGCACATGGAATTCACGGTAACGTCCACCATCGTAATAGTCGGTGCCAATAGCTACGCTGACCGCCTCATCGGCCGACAAAGTCTGTATCATCCAATGATCACGACCTAAAGCCTCGCGATAGGCAGCATATACATCAGCCAAAATGGCTTCGGCAGCACGTTCAGTGTTTGGAAACTCCGTATGTTGTGATTTTATATCAACGTCCAAGTCAGTGCAAGAAAATTGCGAAATGGCTAGAACCGACAACGCAAATAAGCGGATGATAAGTTTTGATTTCATATGTAAATAATGTCTCATTTGTATTTATTTCTTTAGATTCATAAATGCTTTTTGTTTATCTCATGAACCCACTAAGTTTAGGATTCCCTTTAATCAGAAATACCCAATTTTCACAGTAGCATCTATACATTTACGGAAACGGCAGGTTCGTCCAATACCTGGTCCGCTATAAATTAAAGTTAAGTCCAAACATAAACGTACGTGTACGTGGATAAGTCTGACGGTTGTCGATTCCCGGCGTCAGTCCGCCGAGCCCTACCTCTGGATCAATACCTTTATATTTTGTTAGGACAAACACATTGTTCATCGTCGCATAAACACGTAAGTTTTTAACAGGAATATTTTTGACCGGAATATGGTAGGCTAAGGTCACATAAGCTAACCGCAAAAAACTCCCGTTCTCTAAATACCGATCTGATAGATAATGAGCATTGATATCCGTCATGCGCTCTGTCTCCAACACGCTGGCAAGCACATTTTTCTGCCCTGCATTCCCGACCACATTCGAATGACGCGCTCGAGTGGCGTTCAGGATCTTTTGACCAAAACTTCCTTGAAACATTCCGGTCAATGAAAGATTTTTGTAAGACAGGTCATTACTCCAACCGAGAGTCAACTTGGGTTGGGGACTTCCCGTGACTACCTGATCTTTCTTCTGTGGCGTAGTTGTTGTCTCACCGGTTCTCCCACCGGTTTTGCTATCATGAACGTAAAAGATTGAAATCCCCTTATCATTGTACCCCGCCCATTCCCATGTATAGAATTGTCCTATCGGAGCTCCCGGAGTCAAACGCTGCTGAAATAAATTACTTTGTCCTGCCCCACCAAGATCCGAAAGCTCAATATAATCCTTAGTAAACTGTTCATTGGCAATACTGGCAACCTTGTTCGTATTGTGCGACACAACCAGTCCGGTATTCCATTTAAAAAACTGTTTATCTATCGCCTTCGCATTCATCGTCAGTTCTATTCCACGATTTTCAATTTCTCCGACATTTGCTGTCAAGACCGGATAGATGTACTTTGATTGACTGACTTGATAGTCATAGATCAGGTCGCTTGTCTTCTTTTTATACACTTCCAACGAACCTGTCAGACGATTGCTTAAAACACTGAAATCCATTCCGAGATTGACCATGCTGGTCGTCTCCCATTTGAGATTAGGATTGCTATTGCGCAGTACCTGCAGCGTACGTAATGGACTGATTAGGCCCGCCGCACTTACATAATCAAAAAACTTAGAGGATGCCCCTTGTACACTCTGTGCGGTGAAGGCGTCAAAGCCGAGCGAATTACCACTCACACCATATCCTGCACGTAGCTTGAGATCGTCAAAAATCCCCATTTCACGGATAAAAGATTCATCAGATAGTCTCCATGCCGCAGATACCGAAGGGAATGTGGCCCAACGGTTGTTCGTACCAAAGGCCGACGAGCCATCACGTCTTACAGTTGCCTGCAGCAAGTATTTACTATTGTAAGCATAATTTACACGACCATAGACCGATATCATACGCAAAGTAGACAAATAATAATTTCCAAACCCGAGTAGATCAACTACATTGGCCATTCCCGGGTTATAATAACTTAGATCATCGTTGTAATAATCCGACGTTGTCAACTGGAAGCCATCGTTATTATTATTCTCTTCCCAGGAGTAGCCGGCCAGCGCGGACAACTTATGTTTTCCAGCAAATGTCTTTTCATACCTTAAGTTCATTTCCATTACCCTGCGTTCATCCTCCACTGCAGCACGAATGGACTTCCCGTTTTGGTTGCGGGCTGCCATTGATAAACTTGAATAGTATTGTGCATTGTTGAACTGTCTGTTCTGTAGAGACAGGTCCATGTTATATGTCAGTCCATTTAGGATTTCATAGCCCAACTTGGCATGTGCCTGAATGACTTTATTCTTGGAGAAATTTGTATTTTCTTCAATCAGTGAAAGCGGATTAGCGTATTGGGAGCGATCTGATTTTTCAAACCAGGACCCATCGGTATTTTTGATCGGTGAGACAGGCAGATAATAATACATAGCATCATATACACTGAGTCCGTCATTTAAAGCAAGTACGTCATGTTGTTTGGTGATACTGGCATTGATGTTGAAAGAAGCTGTCAGGCGGTTGTTGAGCGCCTTTGTTTGCAAAAATGCACGGGCGATTTGGCGCCCCATATCAGTACCTTTGATGACGCCATTATTTTTTATGGTATTGAGGCTAATACTATACTGAGTTTGGTCGCCACCCCCGAGAATAGAAATATTATGATTGTTGGATATCCCTATTCGCTCCACCGCACGCTCCCAATTGGTATCTGCACCTAAGTCGTCAGTAGGTTCCATCGAAAAGCCATTGTCATTGACATACGACCGATATTGCGCTGCATTCATCATCTTATAATGCTTAGCAACCTTGTCGATCGCCAAATAGCCATTATAATTGATGCTGGTTTGCCCCGATTTCCCGCGCTTCGTTGTGACGATAATAACACCATTAGCGGCTTTGGAACCATAAATAGCAGTTGCTGAGGCGTCTCGAAGCACGTCAATGGATGCGATGTCATCAGGGGCCACCAATGCCAGGGAAGCTCCGGGCACCCCATCGATCACATAATAAGGTTCCATGGCTTCACCACTGCGCAATGTTGATGCTCCTCTTAGACTGATGGAAGGGGTGGCATTGGGATTACTATTATTTGTCGAAATCGTTAGGCCCGCAACTTTACCTTGCAGCATCTGCGCAGGTGAAGTAAACACCCCTACATTGGCGTCTTCAGCTTTAACGGTCGTGATCGAGCTTGTCACATCTTTTCTTGATACGCGACCGTAACCGATGACAACTTCGTCCAATTTAACCGAACTCTGCTGAAGCTTAACGCTTAGCGACAAAGGTTTTCTTGCTTCGACGACATAACCCGATAGTGTATCGGACTGAAATCCTACAGCCGAAAACACAAATTGATAGCCTGCATGTTCCACTAAATTCTGGAATTGGAATAAACCCCGACTATTTGTACTTGTGGTCACACGCTGGCTACCGTTGACCTGAATTGCCTTCACGCTGACACCCGGGAGGAATTCCCCTTTTTCATTTTGTACAGCTCCTTTCACCTGTTGCTGCGCATATGCCTGGGAAAGCCCGGCGGAAAGCAACGCAAAAATTAGCAGATTCCTTTTTCGTGGATTTGTTTTTCTGAGCATATCTGTTAGTTGTTTAGATGTTCGGTAATGGTATTTTCTTGTTTGTAAAGGGTATAGCTGCCATCCTCATTCGCGACAAATCGCAATTCATTGATTAAGCAGATTGTTGTGAGGATATCTCTCAAATTGTCTTTGCGCACATCGATTTCACCTGTATAATGAATCGCGGCTATACTGTTGTCACCCAAATGAATCTGTTTTTTGAATGCTGTTTCTAAAGCCTGTAAAACAGCCGGCATTGGTGTATTTTTCAGATTTAGTAAGTCAGCCGAAGCCAAATCCGAAGTTTTCGCTATGACGTCCTTACCGGGTCTGTCCACTTGAGTCAATCCCAATTTATCCACTCGCAGCTTTTGGCCCGGGCCGTCAAGAAAGACTTGTTTAAAACGATTTGTAAGAGAGGACACCAGCACCTTGCCTGTATGCAAGGTAACAGTCACAGTTTTATGCTTCAATCGCGTATTAATCGTAAAAGAGGTCCCGAGAGCGGTTGTCTTAGTTCCAGCAGCAATCACCAAAAAAGGACGTTTAGGATCAGACTCTATATCAAAGTAAGCTCTACCGACAAGTTCAATATCACGGGCATTTTCAGTAAAATCCTTTGCATAACGAATGTAACTCTGTCCAAATAAACGAACATGGGACCCATCGGGCAGATCGAGTAGCACACTTTGTCGGTTTTTATTTTCGATCAATGTCCAGCTGGTATCTTTCAAAGCCTTAGGCTTTGCCACAACAGCTACTTTACTGGATGACGGCAACAACTTGTCTTTTGTCCACCAGGTAATAAAATGGAAGGAAAAGAAGAAGAGAACCGCCGCCGCCGCGGTATAACTTAGATATCGTATGGTTTTATATTTAAGGCGGAACTTGCGGTCACGGCACTGCTCATGATTATCAATTGCGGTTTGGACCAGCAGTTTCATCTCTTCGCTAGGGACCTTTTCCTCTAGATCGGTAGTTTCGTATTTTTTCCAGTCTTCATCCTTAAACAGCTCGTCGACCAAAAAAGGCATTTTCCAGATCGTCTTACGGATCTGATTTTTCTTTTTATCATGCTTCATACTCCTATTACGCAGGCCAGCACGATATCCCTTACTACTTAATAATTATTTAATAATAGAACCTAATCCTTAACATGGAGGACTTACAGCGTAATCGAATATAGGTGCTGTTTGAGTTGAAGAAGCGCCTTACTGATATGCTGTTCCACTGTTTTTGTAGAAATAGAAAAATGTGCCGCTATCTCTTTGTGGGAAAGTCCTTCTTTGCGGCTCAGTTCAAACACCTTGCGGCGCATGGTTGGCATATTTTGAATATCTTTTTCCATCATTCGTAAAAGGTCCTTGTTTTCTATCGCACGAATCAGACTATCTGTAAAGGGAGTGGATGCCGTTTGGCCTTCATATTTGAAACGTGTAGCTTCCTTGCGTAGGAGATCTATCATGACCTGTCTCGCCATACCGAACAACTGCACCAGGATACTCAGTTCTTCATCGAGCTTTTCCCGTTGATTCCACAGTTTGATAAAGGTCAATTGGGTAACTTCTTGTGCAATATAGTCTGATTGTGTCCGTTTTTGTACGAAACCGTAGATCTGACGATGGTACTTTTCAAATACGATATTGAAGCGTTTCTGATCAGCAGATTTGATAGGCTTTATATGTTGCATGCCCAAAAGTAATCCATCAAGTTAAAGTTAAAGTTAAGGTATTATAAATATTAAATAAAGATGGGCTAAAGTTGCTTGGTCACTTTAGTTGTAAGAGGATGAAACTTAAATACATATTTCGTCCATATATCCACAACGAAAAAATGTTGAAACGATGACGGGTTTTGAGGAACTAAGTCTAATGACGCATCATCATAATGGGTACATTCGTGAAATGGCTGTAGCGATATTTCCTTCCACTTATCTTGGAATTCTTTTTAAGATTACTCTCCTCAGTCTATCTTCGTGTTGATCACCCCAGTGTCCCAATGCGGAAATTACCGGAATCAAACTCTTCCCAAAATCTGTGAGCGAATATTCTACTTTTGGTGGCACGACTGGATATATTTTCTTCATGACAAGCTCATGATCCTCCAGTTCTTTCAGTTGGATGTTCAGTACCCGTCGAGAGGCATCCGGTATTTTACGCTGCAATTCACTGGGTCTTTTGTGACCTTGTTCAATAAACCAGAGCAGTCGTATTTTCCATTTGCCGTAAAGCACTTCACCTATCAAGTCAAGACCGCAGTTCAGATTCGGAGTTATTTTTCTCTCATACATATTTCAAAATTAAAGGTATGTTCCGATTTGTACAATAGGGGATAAATTTATCCCTATATGAATCGTAACTCCGTACTTGTACAGGCTGTTTTTATACCCCAATTTTGTCCTATAAACAATTCATAAAAATGGAACAATTTAATTTCAACAATGAGTTATCAGACAAGATTGCCTTGGTAACAGGAGGTACAAAAGGTACTGGAAGAGCTATTGCGGAAAGGCTGCTACAGGCTGGTGCAACAGTTGTCATTACCGCCAGAAATGCACCCGAACTAGAAAACAGCAATCTGCATTTCATTGCCTCCGATCTGAGTACAGCAGAGGGAGCAAAAAAAGTGGTGAGCGAAGTGCTTTCGAGCTATGGCAGACTAGATATCCTGATAAACAACCTTGGTGGATCTTCTACGCCTGTAGGCGGGTTCGCTGTGCTCAGCGATGAGGATTGGGAATCTACACTACAGGCTAACCTTTTGGCTCCAATTCGTCTGGACAGGGGCTTTTTACCGCAAATGATAGAACGCGAAAACGGAGTGATCATCCACATTGCTTCTATTCAGGGCAAACTACCTTTGTATGATTCAACGTTACCTTACGCAGCGGCAAAAGCAGGATTGAGAAACTATAGCAAAAGCTTATCAAACGAAGTTACTCCTAAAGGCATTCGTGTACTGACGGTTTCGCCCGGCTGGATAAATACCATTGCATCAGAGGCCTGGTTGGGCGATATTGCAAGAAACTCCAATAGTACCGTAGAAGAAGCGCAACAGGCCGTAATGGATGCATTGGGAGGAATTCCTTTCGGTAGACCTGCTGAACCTGCAGAAGTAGCTGAACTTGTTGGCTTCCTTGTTTCCCCGAGAGCAAGTTATCTCACAGGAACAGAATATGTAATTGACGGTGGAACAGTACCGACCATTTAATAATCATCTAAATAATGGAAAACATGAATTTACCAATCGTTATCCGCGAACTAGTGAAGGCGCAAAACGAATTTGACAATGCGGCTTACGCAAATTGTTTTACTGAAGATGCAAAAGTATTTGATGAGGGAAAAACCCACAATGGAAAAATTGAAATTGAAAACTGGATTAATATAGCCAACAAAGAATACAGGGCAACTATGACGCCATTAGATTTTAATGAAAGCGAAAACATCTTATCAGCGGAGATTTCAGGTACATTTCCCGGTAGTCCTGTTGCTTTAAAATATCATTTCAAGTTGTCTAACGGCCAAATTAAGTACCTGAAAATAACTACTTAGCTGCGATGTACTAATTAGTTTAAGCTGAAGTATAAACCTCAGCTTTTTGCGTTTACACCTAAGAGTCAAGACGACTTTTTAGGAACTCAAACTTGTCTGCTTTGTAAGCAGGAATCCCTGCATGGAACGATTTTTCCAACAGAGGATCTTCCTGTTTAAGAAGTTCTTCGGTATGGAATCGCGCTGGTTTTTATTCTGCTAACGTCATTGGTACAATCTGATTAATTGTATTATCTGACTCATTCGTTTTGGTTTTCCAGCCATCAACCTAAATCTAATTCAATTTTGAAGGGTCAATACGCTTCAGTATACCCAGACTAAGAGCATTTAAGAAAAACTGATGATTTCCGGTCGCGTGGCAAGTGTTTCACTCATCTCTACCAGTAGCTCTTTTTTACCAGATACTTTAAATATTACTATCAAATGATCGTCGTCTTTCGCAATTTCTATACGTTCTAAAATAAGCCCCTTTGCCTGTAAAACACTTTCAAGATTTTCAATTTGATGGAAGTTGGGATCACGAAAAGTTACACTCAAGAACTGCTCCTTTTGTAACTGCGCAATTATTCGCTCTACCCTGGTAACCATTAACAAAACTCCAAGTGTAATAAGTGTCAGACAAAGTGCTAAGGCATGGTAACCTATCCCAGCTGTCATTCCAATTGCCGCCGAAGTCCAGATTACCGCAGCAGTTGTCAAACCATGTACTGAAATTTTATCTTTAAAAATGACACCCGCACCAATAAAACCAATCCCTGTTATGATATTTGCCGAAATTCGGTCGTCTGTCTGTGCGCCATGCTGAGAGACTATCGTAAAAATGGTCGACCCGAGTGAAATTAAAATTATTGTACGAAAACCAGCAGACTTATTTTTGTATTCACGCTCAAAACCGATTGCCCCACCACATAATATTGAGACAACCATCGCGATCATATCCTTAATTTCTACAGTAAAATCCATTAGTAAAATGCGCTAAAATTATTTGTTGTTATTGGAGCATCTTGCTCGTTTTTAAAATATTATTTCGAAAATCTATCAATTGCCTATTATGCAAAATGTAGGATGTTCTGGTTTCTCGATCGGACTGTTCCAGAGATTCATTTCGATACAAACAAGATTTATCATATAAAGTATCTTCCACCATCACCGTTAGTCTTTTAACTTTTGAGTCCATGGAAAAGACCTTTCGGCAAAGCCTGGCTTTTTATAACACCATCCATTTCGAGGCAAAAGTCATAATGTAAATGTGAAGCATCGTGGATTTCGAAATTTTCTGATCCGCTGACTTAGTTTCTGTCGGATTTGACTTTTTTGAATTTGCTATCTGCCATGATCTAATGTTTAAAAAGGATTAATATTTTGGTAAAAAAGAATACAAAAATTAAGCCGTTTAATTATTTGTTTTAGAACAACTGCCGAATTGAAAAAGATTGGCAATTCTTTTTTTGAAGGTAAAATTTTGGATTTTGGAATGTTTATCTTTTTATCTCTTTCTATTTCTAACGGTTCGTAGGACCGTTTCAACCAAAATCCCACAATGTATGCAATCTGCTAAATACAAACTGACAAACGAAATAAACATAATGAAGATATGGTCGCTCAAGAACATCGTAGGAAGATTGTTGTTCATTACTTTAAGCTAATTTCGTTCATATTACAATCCAGAATTCTGTATTTCTCAATTTCCTTCCGATCCGACAAATACATTTCAAGCTGCTTGAGATCATCAAATTCTTCGTAAGCATCATAATCATTAGTATTGAAAAACTGATATTCAAGCGTGTAGATTCCTTTTTTTATTCGTTCTGTCGCTTTTTCTGCCTCAAATGCTTTTTGTACAATTTCGGTATTCGTTCTTAAAACTTCAAGATTTCCGCTTAATACCGTGATGTGCCTTTTGATGATTTCACTGAGTTCGTTTAAATAGCTATCGTTGATTTCTTTCCCATTCATGGCGTATTGCTCGGCAATTTGGTTTAAGAAAATAGCTTGATTGGTTTCCAGATATTGCTCAAATGGTTTGTTATAATTTTCTGTTAGTGCAACTTTATAAGCCTTTAATTTTGAGTTTTCAAGTTCTAGGTGATCCACATAATAGCCATTTACAGTCATCCAAATTGGCGTAGAAGAATTAGCTTCAAACCAAATATCAATTAAAGCAACATCGTTTTTCGTTTCAAAATGATATTCATAGGCCAATTGTTTTTCTTCAAATGCTGAAAAACCGAAAGCTTTGAGGAAACTAAAATGCCTCTCAATGCTTTCTTTGGTATCTGTATAAAAACCTTTTAATTTCATATTATTTCCGCTCTTTTGTATCCATAATGATCTGTTTATACCAAAGTACCTCCTCACGTAAGCAGTTAAGCATTATAACGGGAGTTCTATTTGTTTGCAGTTATTTTACGCTGTGGCGCACCACGACACCATATATGTCCAGAGAGAAAATCATAACATACTAAGGTAATAATTAATTTGAAATTTATCGGTTTTTGGAGAGTCTTCTTTCTTATACCACTAGTAGCTTCCATAATGGGTCTAAATTTATTTTCGAACTAGCGAAAATGACACACCTCATCTGTACTGATTACTATTGAAAAATCTTTACCTTATCCTCAAGCGTTCCAACAAAAAAGCGCAACGTCGTGAAATAATCTCTACATTGCGCCAATTGAACACCCAACTAACTACCATTTTTTTTAATTTATGAGCAAATTACTAAGATCTATATTAGGGTAGTAAGCACCTTTTATGTAGGTCGAAATAGCCGGTCCCTTAAAGGTGGCAATATATTTTCATGTTCCCAACTCTGAAGCAGAAAATCTGCAAAACTTAAAACCGTGATATAAATATATAAATATTTGATTTTTACCATTTCAATTTGTATCATGATAGCAGTTTCTTATTGTTTAACCAATCTGAATTTCTGCGCATTGCCTGTATGCGCAGAATAGATCTGTATCTGCGTATCATCTGCTGTACTTGATCCATTGACATCCAAGTTCTTCCCTGGCGCAGATGCTGGCTCTAGATTATAGTTACCGCTTCCCACATAGGTGATCTTCCACCGTTGTGCCGAAGTGTTTGCAAATGTGGCCACCTGAACAGGCGTGCTGTTTGCAGATCCACCGCCCCGTACTTCCAATACTTTAGTCGTATCAGCCACACTCTTTAAGGCATAATATCCACTTCCGACACTTCTCAATTTCCAGACCTGATTGGAAGATGTTGGATAGTTATACGTCCAAAGCGTCACATCTTCACCATTGATTGGTGGATT
Organism: Sphingobacterium sp. DR205; assembly: GCF_011064245.1. Classification (NCBI taxonomy): domain Bacteria; kingdom Pseudomonadati; phylum Bacteroidota; class Sphingobacteriia; order Sphingobacteriales; family Sphingobacteriaceae; genus Sphingobacterium; species Sphingobacterium sp. DR205. The sequence continues at coordinate 3,607,940 of NZ_CP049333.1, forward strand.
ACCATTAACATCAACGAGTTTGCTCGGTTCTTTTGTCAAAGCAGACGCGATCTTGTAATTGGCTCCGTTGATCAGTATACCCTGTGGCGAATAAAAGGTAATCAATAAAATATCGAGATGCGAATAGGCTGCCAGTTTACTTGCCAGATCAGTTTCACCATAATAGCGTGATAATGCCCAGGCGTACATCTTTACACGTTCACCACCAACAGTTTTAGTCGGGAAGTAAGATTTCATTGCATTATCGACAGAAGCATCGTAACTAATTCCATCCACACCATAGGTATTCAGCTTGCTGTACATCGTGTCCATTACAACCTGTTGCTGCGCAGCTGTCTTGCCGCTCAAATCTGACCAATTACAATAATAACTTACCCTCCAACCAAGCTGCTTGAAGGCTGTCAAATGCTGTGGATACATACTTTCTATCAATACTCTATTTTTAATGGAATAGAGGCTATCCATTTTTTTCAAAGTCTTTAAAAATAATTGTTCATTTGTGGCACTGCTCAGGTCTTTACAATCCAACCAAAGCGAAGTATAGCCCGGAAGCTTCTGATTTAGGTTTGCAAAATACTCTTCCAATGTCTGCCCTGGCGCTGTTCCAGCTTCATGTCCGATCAGGCAGGTTGGTTGACCGTCTTTATTGGCAACATAGATATCTACCTCTAGGCTATTGATTCCCTCGTTGATAATCTCATCAACCTTAATCAGATCGTTTGCCCGATGTGCACTTACAAAAGTGGGTCCAGCCAATGTCGTATTGACTTTACCTGTTTTTTTTGGCGCATTTTCCTGAATTTGCGTAATATCTTTCTGACAACCCACAGATAGATAAGTCACACAGGCAAACATACAGACTGCTTTGCCAAACATGAATATTTCTTTTCTCATAATTTTTATTGTTTAAATAGTAAGTTTATCGTTAAAAGTCAATTTTCCGGGCTGTCATCCGTCCTTCTCCATGAAGATCCAGCTGATGATCATTGAGCTCCAAAACACCAAAAGCATTCTGGTCGGCGGTTTCGATCATACCCTCCAGTGTAATCATCGGAATACCTTTATAGGTTGCAAAATTACCGGGATGATGATGGCCTGAGATCACCGCCTTTACAACCGGATATTTTTCGATAAGGGCCAATATCTCCCGGTTATTCAGTGCTTCAAGGCCATTCTCGGGATACAAGGGATGATGTGTGAAAACGATCACCTTTTTGTTGGATGACTTCGCCTTTTGAAGTTGCTTTTCCATCCAGCTGAGCTGCGTTACGCTTATCCCGCCGTTCCAGGGCTGATCATTCTTTCTTTTTGCAGCCTTCAATCCATCGTTTAGCGTTTGCCAGGCAAGGCGCTGATCCGACCCCGCTGGAGTAGCATACTCCGCCAGCTCATTGGTATTGAGCATAATAAGCAGCCATTGCCCCTTCTCTACGATATAATATGGGTGCGGCATTTTATAAGCCTTATATAAATCGGCTCCATTTTCAACATTTACATAATCGTGGTTTCCCAAAATATTGTAGACCGGTCTTTTGAGCTTCTCAAGTCGCTGGAGTACAGGTTGCAGATCTTTCGGTCCGACATCGACCAAATCGCCGAGTGTAACTGTAAAATCTACACCTTCCCGATTGATAGCCAGCACGGCAGAATCTAATTTACCAAGTGAATTTCGGTAAAAACGACTGCCATGGGTATCTTTGTCCGCGTACTGTGGATCTGCAATCAGACCGATCCTGACAAGGGATTGTCCCTCGCCTATGCTATAAAACAGTGTAAATAGCAATGATAAAAATACATTTACTCCCATCCTGGATTTTGTTTTAGGTTATTATTCAAGGTGATTTCATTCAATGGTATGCATTCGAGGTAATCGCGGTTTTCCTTAAACCCATAGCCATTCGGCAACTGCGTTACAAAGGGGTCCAATAGACCGTCGGCATCAACCTTATAGTTGATTTTGGTACCGGTCCAGTCAGAGGCCGCAAATGGATAACCTTTGGGACGTTTCCCTTTCAACAGTTTATGCGCTGCCCATCTCCGGATATCGTCATAGCGAAATCCCTCGGCCCCCAGTTCGACGGTACGCTCGCGACGGATTTCTTTTAACTGGTCTGATAGACTATAGCCATAATCCGCATACCGACTGCTAGTGGGATCACTTACGACAGCAAATTCAGGCATACCTGATCTCTTGCGGAGCAGATTGATTGATTTGGCATGGTCGACTGTTTCGCCAAGTTCGGCCTTTGCTTCGGCATAATTCAATAGCGCTTCGGCATAACGGAAGATAATGGCACCTGTTTCATCACTTGAGCTCCAGGAAACACCACCACCAGCGAGAGCAGATTTTGGATCATTCCCTTTTCGAATCTGAAAACCGGTATTATTCAAGGCCTCACCGGATTTATCCAGAAACGGCTTTTTAAAGGTGGCTTTCCCAAAGGTATTGTCCCACATCAAGGCTCCTGGCGTCCAGATCGTCTGGGACAACCGTGGATCACAATCGGACCGTATTTTTTCTAAAAAAGCATTGCCTTTCACCGTCTTACCAAGGGAGAAATAATCATATGGCTGACCATTCCGGCCCAGGTAATGCTGTACCTGTTCAAAAGTCGTGGATATCCCCGCAGTACGGTCAGATACATAGATCTGAAAAGAGTGTGACAGATCACGGTTGACGGAATAAGCTTTCCAGAGAATCACCTCTTTATTGGCAAGCTGATCTTTCAGAGAAAATAGTTTGCAGTAATCGTTTTCGGGATCATTATTGCTATACAGGGACATGCCATATTTTGCATCCATCAACGTTTCGGCAGCGGTAGCAGCTTGTCGGAAGTACTTACTGGGATCAGCGCCCGCTGTACCAAATGCTGTACCTTTGTGGTATTTCTGCCAGGTGCCTTCAAATAGGGCGACTCTGGATTTGAAGAGCAGAGCAGCTTGTTTGGAAAGTCGATTGTTTTTACCTTTTACTGTAGCCAAAGGCTCCAGATATTCTATCGCTTTATCCAGGTGTGCCAAAATTGAGTCCACTACAGTCGTACGTGAATCACGTGCTTTGAATAATTCTTCAGAGTCCATCTCCAATGGATCCGTATACCAAGGAACATCACCGTAGAGCCTGACTTTTTCAAAATAAAACCAGGCCTTAAAGAAATGTGCTTCTCCCAAAAACTGCTTATATTTTTCAAAAGGATCTTTGCATTTGCTATAGTTCTTAAAAAAGATATTGACACTACGGATATTACTCCAGCTCCAGTTTCCGCCCGATGCAACCGGCGATTCGGTACCATTCCAGACTGTGCTCGGTGAACTGGAAATCTGCACGTCGGATCCACGGGAACCATCCCAACCGATCACACCAAGAAAACTACCTACCGTATTAAAAGCAGGGAATACCGTATAGAATTGAATCGTATAATTCTCTAGATCTTTGGCTGTTTTCCAATAGCTTTCGTTTTCAATCTGTGTCAATGGCGGCCTATCCAAAAAATCCTCGGAGCAGGAACCGACCAACAGTAAAATGACTGTCGTATATAATAAGATTATGTTTTTTTTCATTGGTTATTAATTGCTAGATATATTCTCCTTTGCTACCTAAGTAGCTCCCTTTATATTCAAATCAAATGCTGTTAAAGCGAAATATTCATCCCGAATGCCCAAATTGCCTGCGAAAACATGCCTTTGCCATTCCCAAAATCTCCCAATATTGCTGTTTCAGGATCAAATGCACGAGGAAGTTTGGATAAGGTGTAGATATTCTCACCGGAGAAATAAATACGGGCGTGTTTTAATCCGATTTTCTGGAGCATCAATGCAGGAATGGTATAGCCTATCTGTAGATTTTTAAGCCGTGCATAAGCACCATTCTGCAGGTAGCGTGTCTGCATTTGCTTATTCTTGCTATCTTGGGTGGTATTACTGTAAGGCCGCGGAAAATAAGCTTCAGTGTTTATACCAAGCCCCGAATAGCGGTCCCCTTCGACATCCCGATAGTAATCCATGTGGTGCGGGAACAGGGAGGATTGATTCCAGGCCCTAAAACCCCAGAATACATTGCCATCCAACCATAGATCACGCTTTCCCGTACCTTGGATAAACACCGCGATATCAACATTTTTATAGTTGGCGGTTAAATTAAGTCCAAACTGGTAACGGCGTGTCGAATTACCAATGATTTTAAGGTCTCCATGGTCATTTATGGTGTTTTTGCCGTTATTGATTACCCCATCCCCATTGAGATCCCGGTATTCAACGTCCCCCGTCTGCCAGGTCTGGCCGTTGATAAATTTTTGATAGCCTGATGCATTGATCTCGTCGGCACGTTCCTTGGTTTTGATTAATCCCACAGTTTCATAACCCCATATTTCACCGGGATCTTTGCCGACATAATCCGTTGTCAGGATACCCGTTGGGTTGGTATACTTTGTAATTATATTTTTGTAATCAAAAACATTGGCCGCTACGGAATAATTAAAATCCGAGCCTATTTTTCCATTCCAGCGCAAACTAAAATCCCAGCCTTTGGTCTTGAGCTCCGAATTATTTTCCCTCGGAATAGTAGCACCCAACACTGCTGGCAATGCCTGTGCCGGTCCGAGACGATCATAAGTCAGCCTTTGATAATATTCAAATTCAGCATGCAAGCGGTTTTGAAAAAATCCCATTTCAATGGCTGTATTCATGGAGCGTGATGACTCCCAGGTAAGATAGCGGTTTACCAGGTTTGGTGCTGTTGTGTAAGCGGGCCGCATGCCATCAATAAGCCAACCTAAATTACTTTTGACGCCCAATAATGCAAGGTCCTGATAGGCGGCAACATTCTGATTACCCAGCTTCCCCCATGATGCCCTAAGTTTCATAAATGGTATATAATCCAGTAGAGGCTGCCAAAACAATTCCTTAGAAACCAGCCATCCTGCGGATACAGAAGGAAATGCTCCCCAGCGTCTGCCACGGGCAAATTTGGATGTACCATCATAACGGACATTTGCCTCGACCAAATATTTGTCTGCATAATTATAATTTAATCGTGCAAAATAGCCTAAGGTAGACCAATGCGTCAGACCATCACCCACTTGCATTTCACCTGTTGCTGTTGTAAAAGATGGGATATCAGGAACGATGAGTTCCCTTCTTAACCCATTCATCGAATCCAGTTTACTGATTTCATTCTGAAAACCGGCCAGTACCGTAAAATGGTGATCCTTTCCTAGATCTAAATTATAAGTTGTATAAATATTAAGCGCTTTGTAGGTGGTATTGGATTTTTTCTTTTCGATATACGGAGGGACGGTAAGTGCTATTGGCACAAGGGTACCATCTACTTCATCCTCATAAGCCACCTGATTAACACCGGCATAGTCAAAAATCTGATAATCTATCGAATAGTCGGCATTGATTTTCCAGTTTTGGAGCGGACTGATTTCGGTCGCCAAGCGTTGTACCAGTGTATTATTTGTCAACTTCTGATAACCGGCTTGCATCTGCGGAACACGTGAAAGTTGCGAGTAATATCCATTTGGCGATTTAAGAAAAACCTCGGGATGTGTTCTGAAAATCTGATGGATAATCATGCCATATTCACCCTCACCGTTATATATAGGTCTATCACGTACGGCATTTGTGAGCCTTGTATTCGAACTGATCTTCCACCAGTCTGTAATATTGGCATCGAGTTTAGCTTGAAAATTGTAGCGTTTGTACTTATCGTCCACAATTCTCAACACCCCTTTTTCGGACGCATGTCCCAGCGACAGAAAGTAGGCCATGTCTTTAGATCCTCCTTTGACAGATAAATTTTCCTGCATCCGGCGTCCATTGCCATAATGGATATCTATCCAGTCATTATTGCCGTTTGAGAATTGATAGGTGGACCACTTCCTCGGATTGTTGGCATCAGGCACAGTCTCAGGTAATGTAGGATCATCGATATACGCGATGATCCTGTCGATCGTCGATTCTGAGAACAATCTGGCAACCCCTTGGTTGTCATGCATCTGATTCATGGCACGGGCAAACGTGTAGGAATCAACCATCTTTGGTTTATTGATAATGGTTGTAGGCCCGCCATTCATTGAAAAATCGACTTGTGGTTTCTGATTAGCCTTTCCTGATTTGGTCGTAATTAGTAAGACCCCATAAGGTGCGCGGGCACCATAGATTGCCGAAGCAGCTGCATCTTTTAATATAGAAACACTTTCAACAGTATTCGGATCAATCGTATTAATATCTCCGGCGGTGCCGTCGATCAGGACATAGGGTTTACCTTGGCCCCTGATCTGTACCGACGGTGCAGCGCCGGGTTCAAAACCATTGTTGCCATATGTGATCGTCAGGCCACTTACGGTTCCGTAAAGCGATTGGGATACGTTGTTTACCGGTCTATCCTGTAAACGTTTTCCATCAACAACAGCAACAGATCCCGTCAGGTTAACTTTCTTTTGGACACCATACCCGACCACCACCACCTCATCGAGTTCACGTGCCATGCCAGTTTCCAAACGGATCACGAGATCCTCTGTGTGCTCATTCGTCACCAAGGTATCTACTGTCGTGAAACCCATAAAATGCACGGATAAGGTATCCGAAGGAAAAATTGAATGGAGCAAAAATCCCCCCTTATCATCACTTTTTGATTTTGTATTGGCACGCTTTAAATTTAAGGTAGCGCCAGAAATGGGCATACCAGATGGATCAACGACTTTTCCAGAAATGGATCTTCCCATTTGCTGCGGCTGCCGGGCTAAAACAAAGCCACTATCCGTCTTCTTTACCTGAATACCATAGGGAGATAATAATCGCCGTAAAACCTGGTCTAAAGACTCATTTTTGGTATCGAATCTAACTATATTTATATTTTTTAGACCCAAGCTCTCCGTAAACGAAATATCTGAGCCAGATCTCTTTTGTAGATCAAGGATAACATCACGCAGCGTTGTTTTTTGGTAGTTCTGGTTATAGATCCTAGCATTCTCCTGTGCATATGTCCTGTTCCAGGAAAAAGTGCCGGATAATAATAGCAGCGCTCCACCAAGACTTAAGGAAAGGTATTTGTTGCTTCTTTTTTCTTTTCTTATTAGTTTTTTGTTAATCATTTGTTAATTTTGTATTGATTAAAGGTTTTACATCCATGAAACCGATTATGGAATCGGGTCAGATAGATTCCATAATTTTCTGTAAAGGGTCTTACACTATGTGAGCCCTTTTTATTTTTAGTATAAAATGATCTCTTTACCCTCCTGCTTATTTTTAATACTGATTTTTTTTCCGGTCAATAACTGAATCTCTTCCAACGCGGTGGTCATTGTTTTGGATTGACGGAAATTTATATTATAACGATCCTTCAATAATTTCTCATCGGCCGTACTAAGTGAGAATCCATAGAAATTCTTAAAATTTTGGTTCAATTCTTCGAAGCTGGCCTGATCTAGCTTAACATGGTCGGATAACCAGGATGATTCTAAAGCATACTCAGCATTAGTCAATTTATAACCACTAGACTTGCGATCATAGACTATATTCTCATCTGGCATCAGTGTGCGCAGATTTTTCTCGTTGTTGTCAACTTGAACCTTACCCGTGCGCACGGATACGGATGTATTGTGGATATCAGGATAAGCTTTGACATTAAAACTGGTACCCAGCACCCTGATATGTAGTCCACCGCCGTGCACAGTGAATGGCCTGGATGGATCTTTTTTGACATCAAAGAAAGCCTCACCATAGAGATTCACATCCCGCAGCTGGTCATAGTCACCTACAGTTAAACTTGAATTGGCATTCAGGATCACTTTCGTACCATCGTTCAGAACGACCGTTTTCCGTTCAGCAGTACCAGTGGATATGGTTCCTCTATCTAGATATACTATTTTGATTGGCTTGATCAGACTGTCAATCTGCGATTCTGAAAAATATTGATGATATAGAACGGTTGAAAACATAAACAACACGACGCTCGCAACAGCGGCATATATAAAACGTCGTCGGTTAGTAGATCGCTTATCTGCGTATACAGAAGAAGCCCAAACAATGCGCTGCTTGAGATCTTTGCGGTCTGTAATAAAATCTATATCTGAATCTTTGGTTTTTTGCTGCCCCAAGGATTCATACCAATATTCCACAACAAATTTCTCCGCAGCACTCGCCCTACCTTCCTGGTACTTCTTGATTAGTTTTTTTAACTGGTTTTGATCCACTGGTAATTCTTTCTAGATGTTTTCTTTCTAGTAAGACAGCTGGTGACAATCAAAAGTATGTAAGGAATTAAAAAAAATTATTTGATCAGCAAAAAAGAGAGCATTACTGTCAGTGAACGGGCGAATTCGGGATGACGCTCTATTAACATAGCTTTAATACGACGATGCATTTCTGCACTGTATCCTTTTACTGTCTGCTCAGCCAATCCTAAAGCGACAGCAATCTCCTTGAGGGTAAAATCTTCATTGCGTAGTTTAAAAATCTTTTGCATGTGATCCGGTAACTCGTTCAAAATTTCCGAAAACAAGGTGTTTAGATCTTTTTCGATCAAAAGATTGACCAAGGAGAGATCTACGACTTCAAGGTTTACCGCAAGCCTATTTTTCACATCTTGACGAAGCTTAGCCTTCGCAAAATAATTCATAATTTTATTCCGCAGGGATACATGGAGGTAATTGTAGACTGGGCCATGAACAACAATGGACTCTCTTTTGATCCAGAGATTGATAAACAGATCCTGTACGAGATCTTCCGCATCCTGCAGATTTCCAATTTTTAGGAAAGCAGTCTGTGTGAGCTTGTTGGTATGGGTATTCACCAACATTTCAAAATCTGAAATATCTTTGATCAACAATTTTGACTTCATAATTTAATTGCTGGTTTAATTAGCTATAACATTGCTGTTCCCAATCAAACATACTGGATTTTTTTCGCATTAAAAGTCAAGCCCCCAAAACAAACGTTTGCGTAAATTTTATTTTATCACTTTCTGAATACAATTCTTATCTACGGTTGTTTTAGTAGAAATTTTATCTCACAAAAAAATAATAACGTGTCCTCTACTATTTTCAAAAGACATCGAATTGTCCATTTTTATCTGGTATTTTATCCTTTGTGAACGGATCATTTGCCCATTTCCAAATTCAATTTTCACAAATATGTTCATTCTTATAAAACTAACGAAATTGGATAAATTTCATTTGTAAATTACACTCTTTTGGATGTATTTTAATAACAGTAAACCGACCAAATCAAGGGCAGAATTTTGCAAAAAATTTGTCTTCGTCTAAATATTTTGAAAGGGTCCAATAATTTTATTCAAACGCATTCTTTAGTTATGTTTCAGTTGATGGTAGAACATACAGAATTTCAGATCTGAAATCGGTTCCACAAATTGTTCTTGAATAATTGGGATCATCAGGCTGAACAAAATTTTCATTCTTTTGTTGAAACAGAAATCGCTGGAAATCTTGTATATTTTTTATTTCATTTAATTCCATAGGTGCTGGTTAGCGTTATGTTTATTTATCCAATAATTATGTCAATCGAAGGTTTATCAAAGTTCAATGCTTTCAAAATTTTTATCGCTTTTGCATTATCGTCAATTAAAGCCTTCTCATACTCAAATACTAGTCCGCTAATAGATAATCTCTCTTTATCTGTTAGTCCATCAAAACTCATACATTTCTCTGATATGATATAATCAATCCACTGTTCTTTTATAAACTGTTGTAAATGTCCAAATGTTGGCTTTCCGCTTTCTCTGACCTTTACTGAACACAGACACTGCTCCCGCTTAAAACTTTTCAGACAGTTTTCGATGATGAGATAATTCTTCTTTACAAAATCAACTAATGCCGCTAGGTGGGAATTCATCAATGATGATATCTCAAATCTGGATTTTCAGATTTACAACAGACTCGGGAACATCATCTTGAAAATAAATCTCATAGTACGAGAAGTTCTGTTTTAATGCAATGAACCAAATTAGGGATATCTGAATCTTGACTGAAGTCCTTTAACTTTTGAATGTTGCAGATTTTCAAAGGATCTGTATAAATCACACATATAAAGTTTAGAAGACTAACCAAAATTTTTGATGTATCTCTATCATAATTTAATATTTCTTTATTCTTGAGTCTAAAGATGTAATTGTTTCAGCAAAATCAGAATCAGCAAGAATGATGACATAACTATTACTGTCAATATCAACATCAAAAATTGAATAACCCTTACGCTCCAATAATGAACTAACTCTCAAAAAAAAGATTTCCGGCTCTAAATCATAAAGATCCTCATCGTCCTCTATAGGGAGAGAAACATCAAGCTTAGTTGATATTTTTTGAATTTCTTTTTTGGCCGTTGTATAATTTTCTTTCCAGTCGATTTCAAATGCGTATCCTTTTTCAATAAGCAAATCGATCATCTGTAACCTTGTGATATCTTGATCTTCATATGGTGTTCTGAAGAAGAAATCTTCGTATAAGGCGGGATCAGCAGTAACTTCAGAAAGTTTTTTCATAATAATTTCTCTGTCGCCTGAATCTTTTACAATAATGTTGATGATCTGTCTGTAAGTTTCCATAGCTATTTTTTCCAGTGGACCAAATCGTAAGGGTAATATTGTTGGTTCTCCAGAGACGAATCTTCTACATCTAATATTTTCACAAAAGCTGCACTTTCCAAACTCCAATATCCGAAGAAAACCTCATTTTTGTTTTTATTATTATCAAACCAGTATGTAGGTTTCATTTTTTTGTACCAAGCTTTGTCCAAATAGTTTTTTAGATCTTCTATATTTTTTGTTGCATAAAAATTTTTCAGAAAACCAAATTCATTGGGATAAGTGAGGTCTGAAACTGTATTCTTGTCAGAAAACTTAGACGAAATAATGATATCATAAATACCGTCTTTATAACCACTTTCCTCTAAAACCGTAATTATTTTTCTAAACTCTGCATCATCGATGTCTAAAAGAATTGCCACTGAAAGCATCCATAGCATCAAAATATAATCATCAAACTGTATATTTTTGCCCTCGCCTTGCCAGCCCTCTTTTAAAGATTCGATAACTTTTATAAAATCAGTCTCAACTTCCTGAACAGGATATCCGGCAGAATATTTAGCAATTACTGTATGAAGCCCCGTTGTAAAAATTTGTCTTTTCACCGCAGGAATTCTATCGTTTGCAGTCGCTCCCGACTTTAATCCCTCTTCATAAAATTCGATATCTTCCTTATTTAGCGTAATATAACTATCAAAATAATCCTTATCTTTTAAATTTGTTCTCATATTTTTTTCTTGTCTTATTTGATTTTAAGGCTATTTGCCAGCATTTTCTCTAGTGATATATCTGTCGAAATTGAAATATCCAATTACAGTTTTTCGATTTGCATCTACTTTTCCTGTTATCCTTCCGTAAGCTGTTTGCGTAATATTAGGCTTGTCTGGAAATCGTATTTGCCGATCTATCGCTAATCCATTGATTAGATATTTGTCTAGTTCAATCAACTAATGTATTGGGACCAGCTTGTATATATTTTGCATCTACAACAACATATGAAGGTGGAGGTCCAGGATTTTTAAGTACTCCGTCTATCCAGTGATTAGCTCCTACTTCAAATATTCAAAACATAAATGAAATAATCAATATTGATTATTTTCCGATTACTCGAAAGCGCAAATATATCTCCCTGAATACTTTTTCACCAAAGCGGAGTATAAATACGACATGGAATATCCTTCAGATCTTTTTTACTTTTTATTCATCAAATAAATCTTTACGAAATTCCATCAATTCAGAGGTGAGCATACATGGACTATTTCTCCTTCCAATATTTTGTTTTTTGTATGTATCCTCTTCTGCTTTACTGCCTAATTATTTAAGTGGATTACTTAAAATATTGACTGGACAGACCACTCAGCAATACATTCACGACAAATTGATTTTAAAAGCCAAAGAAAAACTTTCAACAACAGATCTGTCGATCAGTGAAATTGCTTACGAATTAGGTTTTGAGCATTTACAATCACTTAGTAGGATATTCAAATCTAAAACCAAATTTTCTCCCTCAGAATTTCGAAAATCATTTAATTAAGAAACAGCCTTTATTTTTCTGCACTTTTATAGAGTAATAATAACCAGCCTATTTTTTTGACGACAAAGAATTGCTAGTATAACTAAAAACAAAGTGTACGATAGAAACATTTGGCCAGCCCCATATGAACTAAATAAGAGACTGGCCTCCTGCATTGCCTTTGAAAAGTGTATTCATTACTTTTCGTTATCTTCTGTATCTTCCTCAATTTCGATCTGTGGTGGGATGAGCCTGTACATTACAGGTGTTACAATCCTTGATAGGATTGTTGAACTTATAAGCCCGCCAATAAGTACAATCGCCAAGGGGGCAATAAGCGGATTGGGATTTAATGCAATAGGTATCAATCCGCAGATAGCGGTAATAGATGTAAGCACAACAGGTAAAAACCGTGTCTCACCCGCTATATGGATAGCTTCATCCAACGAGTGGCCCTCAACCCTAAGCTGGTTTGTAAAATCCACGAGGAGCAGCGAATTCTTGACCTGTATTCCCGACAGCCCGATAAAACCGATAATCGAAACCAAGGACATCGGATTGCCGGTTAAAAGGAGCGCTATAACACCGCCCAATATACCCAACGGGATAATGGATAATACGATAATAATCCCCTTGAAATTCTTAAACTGTAAAAGGAGCACGCCAATAAAAAGGAAGCCACTTAATAATATGACCGAAAGAAAGTTGCCTCCCAGGGCATCGCCTTCGGACTCGGCCTCACCCGACAATTTATAATAGTACCCCGGCGGAAGCTTTAATCTGTCAAGCTGTGGAACGATGTCCTTTAAAATATCATTGGCATACACGTGGTCTTTAGTCAATGATGTCACTTTGGCAAACCTCGATTTGTTAAAATGGTTGATTGCCGTCGGAGATGTTTCAAAACCTATTGTAGCAATCTGGTCAACCTGTATCGGTGTTCCCTGGATATTGTTGACATAAAGTCCTTTGAGCACATTGAGATCTGAAAACTTTTCTCGTGGTAGGGTAATGATCACATTCCTTGAATCGCCGCGGTCGTCGATATAGTCACCAACATTTACGCCGGCTACTGCCATACGGATAACCATGTCTACATCACTGGTCAATACACCAAGGGTACGCGCTTTTTCCTTGTCTATTGAAACCTTGACATCTGATTTGTACGAATTTAGCTCGTTGTTCACAAAGAAGGTACCGGGGTGCTTCCTTAAAATTTCCTCTACCTTAAAAGATAGGGATCGCAAGGTGTCCTGATTATCCCCGAAAACTCTGACAACAATGTTCGCCTCAATCGGTGTGCCCTGTTCAAAATCCTTTACTTCAATTCTTGCATGGGGAAAATCAATGATTTTTTTTCTAAGGGTCTTTATCAGTTCTTGTTTGACTTTTGGGCCGGTATCGTCGCCCAATTGAACAAATATTTGTCCAAAATCGGGCTTAATGTCCTGCTGGTGTACATTGTAATAAATCTGCGGATTACCTTTGCCGACATTGGAGGTATAATACACGATTTCCTTATGGCTCTTCAGTTCCTGCTCCACGAGTTTGGTGACGCGGTCGCTTTCAGGGATGTTTGCCTGCAATGGCAGTTTGATATTGATCAGGAACATTGGCTTTTCTGATGTTGGAAAAAGCTTGAATCCTGCCAATGGAAAGAGGGCAAATGCAAAAACACTAAGCGCGATTGAGATCCCTACGGTTACTTTTGGCCATTTGAGTGCGATTGGCATGATACTGCGGTAAGAATAGCTCAAAAACTGCTGTAGCTTCTGCAGGAAGTAATTACCGCCGCTATGTGCATGGGGTTTTAATATACGGCTGCCAAGAAATGGAACCAAGGTAAGCGCAACCAGCATGGATGCCAATACGCTTGTCATTACCGCCATCGGCAAGCTTCGGAGAAATTCGCCTGCCGCATCAGGTAAAAAAGCAAGCGGCAGGAACGCTATGACCAAAGTAGCCGTACATCCTACAACTGCATTACCTATCTGCCTTGTCCCTTTTAACACGGCATCCTTAATGGAATACCCCTCTCTTAACCATCTTTCTATATTTTCGACGACAACAATACTGTCGTCTACCAGCAGCCCCAATGCCACCACCAGGCCAACAATACTTAATTGGTTGAGTGAATAGCCCAGCATGTTCATCGCTATCAAACCCAAGGCGAGTGATAACGGAATGGAGATCATAACAATCAATGATGCCCTGAATCCCAGTGGCAACAACGTGATAACGACCAGCACGATCGCCAGCGCAAAATCAAATCCCAGGTGTCCCAAACGTTGGGCAACCATGTCCGCCTGGTCAAAGTTTTTGATCATTTTTATATTTTCCGGAAGTCCTTTCTGGAATGCTTCCAACACTGGCATATACTCTTCCTTGACCTTGCTAATATTGACATTGTCTTTCATGGCTGCTGTCACGAGCACACAGCGGTGACCATTAAGGCGGGTAATATGGTTGATGGTACCATCCTTATAGCTAACTTCGGCGACATCTTTTAAATAAATAATCTTCCCGTTGGCGTTATATATAACTGTATTGGCGACGTCTTCGACATTCTTGAATTTGCCGCTGGTCTTCACGTTGAAAACTTTGGTATCGAGGTTAACGCTTCCCCCAGGGATATCGGCAGCTTCGCTTTGCAAGCTCCCGACAACAAGATTTAAGGGTATCCTTAGCTGGGCTAGCTTATCCAGCTGCATGTCTATGCGTATCTCCTGCTCAGGAACTCCGGTATACTTAACTTCCTTAAGGTCGGTAATCTTTTCCAGCGCTGTTTTAAGCAGATCGGCTTTGTCCCTAAGTTCTTTAGCTGATGCAGCATTGGAAACCAAAGCCACTTGGATGATCTTTACATCGGAGGATGCTACTTTTTCCGTTTTGATCAGATAGATATCTTTTGGGAGTTCACTGTTCTTTAGCGCATTTATTTCGGTAGATATCTCCTGGTATTTATTGTCGACATCGACGCCATATTTGAATTTAGGCTGTATTACGGCAACACCATCTTCAACAGAAGTAAGTATCTTTTCTATATTTTCAAGCCCGTATATTTTATTTTCAATCGGTTTTACCACCTGTTCTTCCATGTCTTTTGGACTGGTTCCCGGGTAAATGACCGTGATCACATATTGCGGCGGATGCGTTGTCGGATCCTCCGATCTCGGCATAGTGAACAGCGTGAGCAACCCCACTACGGCGAAAAGAACGAACATGATCAGGGTGAACTGATAGTTCTTAACGGCAAAATTTGTTATTTTCATTATGATGTGGGTTTACTTGATAATTTTGACTACGGATTGCTCGTTCAGGTAGGCGCTGTTGGAAATGACAATTTGGTTTATCCCGTCCATTTTGTCACTTAGATACACTTTATCCGTTTCAAACTTCATGATGTTTACAGGAATCTTTTTTACCTTGTCTGCGCCAACAATAGTGAATACGTATCCTTTTTTTCCGTCCGCTTCGACCAATGCATTATAGGGGATCACGATTGCATTCTCCACCTCATCTATCTCAATATCGGCCTTCCCAAACATGCCTACGGGAGGAGCAACGTTATGGAGTTTCAATTTTAGTTCTATCTGGAAAGAGCCTATTTCTCGGTCTGCCGATTGCAATTTTCTGTATACCGTCGCCTCGAATAGCTGATCAGGGAAACCATCTAATGTAACTTTTGCAGCCTGTCCTGCTTTTATACTTGACCATTCACGGTCTGTTACACCTGCTTTGAGAAGATAGCTGGCATTCTGCTGTATGGTATTAGTAAGTAACACCGGCATTCCGCCCCCAATCACTTCTCCTTCATTTGCGACCTTCTTTGAGACAAAGCCGTCCGAGGCGGCATAGATCTTTGCATAGCGCTCGTTGAACGCCACGGCTTCTTTTCCTTTTCTGGCGACATCAAGTGCAGTTCTTGTATTTTGCAGCTGTTCCAACGTAAAGACACTGTCTTTGTAAAGGTTCATTGCACGGTCATAGTCGCGTTGGGCTTTATCCACACCTAGGCTTGACTGGGAAAGCCCGGCTGAAATTTCGGTCGTATTCAACGTTGCCAATAATTGTCCTTTGCGGAAAAAGTCTCCTTCATTGACCAATATACGGCTGATGACACCGCCTATTTTAAAAGAATAGTTTGCCTGGTCTTCTGTACTGACCAACCCGCTTACCTGTACCGAGGTAGGAACACGGAAGGACGACACAGGGGATACCTTTACGGCAATGATATCTGGTTCGCCAAGCGGATTTGTATTTTTGGGGTGCTCTTTGCACGATGACAGCAATAGGGCTGCCGAAATTACTGTAAATTGTATCCTTTTCATTTTTAAAATTATTGTATGTTAAAACTAGCGTTGGCGCGTTCAATGGCAGTAAATGCTATCCATGTATCGAATAGAGCGATATTGGCCTGCAGCTGGGCATCTACCCATTGATTCTGGGCGTCAAGCACTTCAATATATATTGCCATCCCCTCCTTATATAGTTTTGATATATCATTGTAATAGGTCTGGCTTGTCTTTAACTGGCTCTGGGCTGCCCGAAATTCAGCAACAGCACTCTCCATACTGGCCTGACGCACTTTAAGCTCTGTAAGAAGCTGTTGTTGCACATAGTCGGTCTGGGATGAAATTGCCTGCTGCTCGGCAAGGGTCTGTTTGATGCGGCTGCTGTTTCTCCCAAATCCGAAAAGGTTCCACTCTAAAGAAACGCCAAGAAGGTAATAGCGGCTCTTATTATTGAATTTCCAGTCAAATGCCTGCGAACCCAGGTCCAAACTGGCTCCCACCTTTGGAACGAGGTATGATTTTGCAAGTCCCGTCAGGTCTTCATTGATACCCTTGGCGATTTTAAGTTTGGAAAGCTCCTCGCGATTACCGATATCTTCACCTATTAGAGCGGTCTGATCCGGCAAGGCGGTTATTTCATCTATTAAAATACTTTCTGTCTGTGGGCGATTAAGAAGGAAATTAAAATAATACCTGGCCGATTCTTGCTTCTTTATAGCAGTCACGATCGAAGCCTCGATTTTGGAAACCTCATTTTGGCTTCGGACCCAGGCTGTCCGGTTAATCTTACCATTATCCAATAGCTTCCTGTTCACTCTCTCCCCTTCACGAACCAATGCTAGATAAGATTGGTAGATCTTTACGGCATTGGTCGCTTTCAGATAATTATAATAGGCTACTTTAATTTCTTTTACCAATTCTCTTTTATAAAGTAGCACTTCCGCTTTTTGGAGGCCGATCTGCTTTGTCTTAATCTTTTTGTTATAATTGAGCTCGGCATTCAGAATTGGTTGGGTTATGCGAAATTTTGCATCATAGAAATTATCGGGATTTATCAATACCTGCTGGTTTTGCAATTGCGGAAACGAATTGCTTCCTGTTAACTGATTTAGTGTACTGTACACACTGTTCATCATATCGCCCACAGGAATATCGATTGTCCGTCCGCCATCGGCTTTGGTATAGGTTGTTGAAAAGGCAATATTTGGTAGAAACATACTCTTCGCCTCCGAGAGTGCATAAACATTTTTCTCCAACATAAAATTTTGTTGTTTTATACTCTGGTTTGATTCCAGACCTTCTTGTATGTATAGGTCAAGCCTACCCTGCGCCCAGCTCTGATGGGCAGTGATCAATACCATGGTCAACAAAATCGACCATAGTAATTTAGGTTTTTGATATAATTTAATCACTGTAATAAATTTAAACACTGTTCAATAAAATAATAAAAAAAAGTGCCTAGCTCTTTTCGAGCAAAGCAACAAAACATGCGTAGCCGTTTTCCATCAGCTCTTCATTTGTTTTGTTTATAAAACTTGTTGTACGGTCCTTGCAAAACAAGGCACAAATTCCATGCATTGCGGAAAGCACCATAAATGTAAAATAGTCTGTATCCATCTCTATGAATTTACCTTGTTGTTGGCAATCGCGGATCATAGAACACATATGATTTATGGCTTCCTGCGCAATTGTGAACCTGGTTTCGGTAGGATTTTTTACGGTCTCCTCAACCATGAACATGAGGTTGTAGTAATCCTTATTTTCCTGCGCAAATTGAATAAACACACGTCCCGATGCCTTAAGTCGTTCAAATGGATCTGCTACGCTGTTCAGCACTTTCAATTGGTTTAGAAGCAACGTGAATCCTTCTTTTTGAAGCTCCTGAAAAATTTCGGTTTTATCCTTAAAATGAAAATAGAGACTGCCAGGACTATAATTGATCTCATTGGCAATATTGCGCATACTGGTCTTTTCATATCCTTTTTCAAGAAATATTTTGCGTGCCGCATTTAAGATACGCTGGTGCATTTCCTGTTTTTCTTCCTGTTTTCTTTCTGCTATACTCATTTAATTTTTTTTTGGCTTTAAAATTTAAGCCTTAAGCCCCGGACTAATTTTACCCATTATATTAATTGTTGATTTCCTGCTGAGAAACCTAAACCCAAATAGCATCATTCGGTTTTTAAATCCTTGTATTACTCTTGGCTTTTTTCTTGCTGCCAATGCCTTCATAAATTCGTCGGCAACTTCAGAAACACTAGATACGACAAAACTTGGAAATGCACTTGTGTCACTGCCCGAGTTCGAATGGAAATCAGAATCTGCAGCACCGGGATTAAAGCCTGATACAAAGATACCTTTATTTTTATATTCATACCAGAGTGACTCCGAAAAGTTGGCAACAAAGCTTTTTGTTCCTGCATACACGGCTCCACCAGGAAAAGATGAATGAGCTAGTAGTGACCCAATATTGATCAGCGCATTTCCTGATACTGCTTTGCTTAAAAATGCATGAGACAAGGATACCAATGCCTCCATATTCAATGTCATGGTATTTAACTGTTCTCCAATAGGTATCTCTGTAAACCTTCCATAAGAACCATTTCCTGCGTTATTAACAAGAAGATCATAACTATTTTCAGTAAGGTGCTTACTGACTTTCTCAATATCCTCTTTTATGGTAAGGTCTGCTACAAGAATCTGATGTGCTTCCCTCCCAAGTTGCTCCTGAACAGATTTCAATTTCTGTTCATTTCTTGCCGCTAAGGTCAATTGGTAATGCTGTTGGGAAAGACGTCTGGCAATTTCCAAACCTATGCCTCCGCTTGCTCCAGTTATTAATGCTTTTTTCATTTCTTAAATGTTGAAATTAATTTTATGATGCAAATCTATTAAACACTGTTCAATTATCCAATTTTTTTTTTTACACTTCAGTATGATATCTGCTGTAAAATGCCATATACTGAAGTAATTCAGTTGTTTATTTAGTTTAAAATTGTGTATTACAGCCTGAGCTATTTAAAAATTTAATCTATCTATTTTGTTAAAACAAATAGATTTTTATTACATTTGAACACTGTTTAATACAAATAAACAATTGATGAATTGGTTTTGAACATTTAGCAACCAATAAATATTACAAGTATGGAGACGGACAGACCAGAAAATAATAGGGAGATCATAGCTAATCTTTGCGAAGATCAGATAAGCGATGGGACGCCTGAAACCCACGGCCTAAGTAGACCGTTGAAAATAAAGGATAAACATCATTTTAAATTTTAATGAAATGACAGATAACAAAAATTTTGACGTAATCATAATTGGCGGTAGCTATGCAGGACTTTCGGCAGCGATGGCTCTGGGACGAGCATTAAGAAATGTTTTAATTATTGATAGCGGTTTGCCCTGTAACCGACAAACACCTCATTCACATAACTTTCTGACGCAAGACGGAGAAAAACCAAGCGTTATTGGGGAAAAGGCAAAAGATCAAGTGTTAAAATACGACACTGTAAAATTCTTGACTGACCTTGCTGTTAGTGCAACGAAAACTGATAAGGGCTTTGAGCTATCCACGCAATCAGGTAAAATATTTTCAGCTAGAAAACTTGTTTTTGCAACAGGTTTAAAAGATAAAATGCTAAACATTAAGGGGTTTTCTGAATGCTGGGGAATCACAGTACTTCATTGTCCTTATTGTCATGGATATGAAGTAAAAAATCAAAAAACAGGGATTTTGGCAAATGGATATGGTGCATTTCACTTGTCCCGACTTATTAATAACTGGACAAAGGATTTAACGATATTTACGAATGGAAAATCGGAGCTGACACAAGAGCAGACCGATGAAATCAAAAGACACAATATTTCAATAGTTGAGAAGAAGATAGCCTCGTTGAAACATACAGACGGCGTAGTTGAAGAAATAACTTTTTCAGACAATTCAATTTTTAAATTAGATGTCATCTATGCTAGACCTCCATTTGAACAACATTGTAAAATTCCCGAATTATTGGGCTGTGAATTGACAGAACAGGGACTTATCAAAGTAGATGCATTTCAGAAAACAACAGTGGATAATATATTCGCTTGTGGAGACAATACTAATCCGCTACGTGCTGTATCATATGCTGTCTCAACGGGCAATAATACAGGTGTATTTTTAAATAACGCGCTGGTAGAAGAAGATTTTTTAAAAGGAGTACCAAATTAGAATTTCAACGATATTAATATGTCGAAAAACGATTCTACTTATTGAACAGAATGGATTACATCAACAAGTGCGAACTCCATAAAGGCATCACCAGCTAACTGAACCTTAATGGTTTTTCATGTAAAGTCGGCGTCGGATTAAGTTGCCATTTCTAAAATCTTTATGTCAGCAGGAATTTTTGATAATCAAAAATTCCTGCTGACATAAAGCCTCAGTAACGAGCACTAGCCCGCTGTCGAACGGATCTTATCTAAAGAAAAGTAAGGCGCTTTAGTGATGATAACTACATTGAGCCACAAATTGCTCAAACTTCCGATCCTTATTTCGCAGAACCGGTCCATGCCCGAAGCAAATCATAGCGGGGGTCAGCTGTGCTAACTTCTGGAGCGATTTGATATTAAGCTGCTGATCCGTTGTGAACATATTTGGTGGAAGCCGTAAGCCGACTGCTGTTGTGATGAGGTTCATATTTACCGCCGTATCTCCCATTATCAGTACACCATCGCGCTCACGGAATAAAGAGATATGACCTGCGGAATGTCCGGGAGTTTCTATTACCCGAAAGTCTCCAATTTTATCGTTTTCAACGATTGTCCGTCCAACTTTATGTCCCTGGCCTGCCCAGTATCTTTGTTGAAGTTTTGCTATCCAATGGTGCTGCGTTGGATAGTCCATGGTTACCATCCCCGTCTCAGTTCTGAAAACTTCGTTGGGATGGCAGAGTAAAGGTATCTCAAATTCAGCACATATCTGATCGCTGCACCCTTGGTGGTCTGCATGTGCATGTGTGAGTACATGTTGATAAACGTTTATTTCCTGAAGCACTTTCTTTATAGTCGAATATGAACTCCTTATTCCTGAGTCTACCAATACACCTTCGATAATATAACAGTTGATACTGTTTCTTGGCATGAGCGGAATATGGAATACTTCAGTAGCTATTTGATGTAACATAGTTTTTGCATACAAATCTAGCTCACCGATCCTTAAAGCAAAAGGACATTTGTCCTATAATACATTGATTTTTGAGATTTGTCCTTTCGCTCTTGTGAGCGACCGTTGCGTGATACCAAGGTATGATGCCAGGTCTTGCACCGGTATACGTTGGACGAGCGTAGGGTCGCAAGAAAGAACCTGACGGTATTTGTCCAAAGCTGACCTATTATTGTAGTTTAGTAGATAACGTTCCTTTTGTTTATACTCCTGTTCAATCACTGATTTTAAAATTCCATTTAGGGCGGTCACCTGGGCAAGTAGATATTGATAATCAGGATAACTGATTTTATAGATTAAGCTATCTTCAACAGTACGGATACTTCTTCTGGATTTTTCCTGCGTGACAAACTCTGGAAAAGAGCCGGTAAATTCTTTTTCAAATTTGAAGCAAGTTATATTTTCTTTTCCTTGCTGGTCAATAGCGTAGGCTTTGACAGCACCACTAGCGATAAATCCAATATGATTGCAGATTTCATCTTCACGAATAAAAAACGCTCCCTTTTTTAAATGAGCTGGTTTAAAGAACTGTATTGAAAAGTTGATTTCCGCTTCTGAGAGTGCTCTCGTTGAGGAAAGGTAATTTATTAATATGTCAGTCATGCACCATCTTTTTTGTCCTTTTTATTTTATTATTGCCACTATAGCTTACTTAATTCCAGCTCGCAAATTTAACATTATCATTAAAAAAAGGCTAATTTTCTGATAGCATAGCATCAGAACTTGTTTATTTAATATAAAAATTAAGGATAAGTCGGGTTTAAAAGCATTATCCCTTTCCTGTGGTAGATCTATAAAGTTTCAAGTGTCCCCTACCGGATCATCAGTCTTATAGAAATAACAGGCGTAGAAGCAAAATAATGTAATAAAACGGTCTACTTTTGCGGTAAACTGCTTTTCAAGTTTCCCTTCTCAATTTCAACTTTCTCTCTGGTAAGTATCAACAAACTTGTCTTTTTATAATTCTTCAAATCCTTATAATGAAGAATCTCGAGACAACCAAAGTTTTTAAGTAACTTTAAATAACAGACAAACTGAAGAGATGGCTCATAACAATGAATTTGTCAACCGGGGCCGTGAAAGACTTGCCATAGAAGAAAATATTGAAGTTGAAGAAAAGAGCATGTTTCGTGGATTATCTTTCCTTGTAAATGGGAAAATGTATATCAATGTAAGTCATGAAAATCTAATGTGTCGCTATAACGCTAAACTGGAAGATGAGGTTTAGGAAAAAAAGGCTGCTTGGGGTTTCATCGATAAAGTTAGTATATGGTCTTAAAGGAGCTAATACATCGCTAATCCAGGCCTTGGAAATCTATAATAACAACTCTTGATAAATGGAGGAAATAATCGAAAGAATTAAAAAGGTCCAACATGGTTTTAAGCCATTCGATCAGGAAGCTATTAAAATTATTGACAGTCATACTGCCCAGGAATGCAAAAAAATTGCGCTCGGGCTATTGCATAGTGAATTTTACCAAGTCAGGTGCCTATCAGTTTTTATATTGGGCTATCTTGCTGTAAAAGATTCAACCTGCCTTGAAATTTTGAAAAATCAGGCACATTCGGATAAGAGCTGGCAGGTTCAGGAAATAATCGCAAAAGCTTTTGATCAATACTGTAAAGATAACGGTTATGATAATTCTTTGGGTGAGATTGAAGAATGGATAAATGATGCAGACCCCAATGTATGTCGTGCTGTAACTGAAGGATTGCGGATCTGGACGGGTAGACCCTATTTTAAAGATAATCCCAAAAAAGCCATTGACCTGATCAGTGTGAATAAAAGCAATTCAAGTGAATACCTTCGAAAATCTACAGGAAATTCTTTAAGGGATATTGCGAAAAAATATCCTGATCTAATCACAGCTGAAATTTCCAATTGGGATCTATCCATTCCGGAAATCGCATTCACCTATAGTTATGTTAAAAAGACTAAGTAGGATGCGTTTGTATCCGTTCCACATAGCTCTTGCCTTTTAAGCTTATCTACAATGGTATAATATTCATATTTAATCGATGAAAAGTACTTTTTGTTTTTCGTATTACTGTTTTCGCATCTCTTCGATTACGAACTGAGTATTGTAATTTCGGGAAAAGGCAATGGACAATTTTTAGGGCTATTTGGAAATTACCTATATTTGGCATTCAGTTGCATATCAAGGCTTTATTTTGCGCACAGACAGATAAAGAAAACATGACCGATCAATTTCCGACAATAAACAGTACACTTTCCCCAAATGAACTTTGCAAATTTATTCAAGCACAATATGGACTGAGCGACATGTCGGAATGTGCCATAATCCGGCTTGCAATGAATCACTTATATGCAGTAGAGGATCAGGCTAAACTTTATGTATTTAAGGTTTATAAGCACAATTGGAGGACAAAACCGGAAATCGAAGAAGAGCTAGGGCTGCTAACACATCTCAAAGAAAACAGCTGCGAAGTTGCCAATGAACCATACAGGCAAGTAAATTGAACCGTAGAAGAAAGCGACTTGATTATTAAATAGAGACCTTTGTCTTATAACATTATAATCAATCAAATGTCAGAAATCACTAAAATTCAATTGGGTAAAAATGGACCTACGGTTTCAAAACTTGGTCTGGGATGTATGCGGATGTCATCAATATGGGGCGGGCCTACGCCTGATGAAACCGAAAGCATTGCAACCATCCAACAGGCTTTAGACAGCGGGATTAACTTCCTGAATACCGGAGATTTTTATGGTGCAGGCCACAACGAAATGCTTATTGGGAAAGCCATTAAAGGAAGACGGAATGATGCTTTTATCAGTGTCAAATTCGGTGCTATTTTCCATAACGGCCATTGGATCGGCTTGGATCTCCATCCTTTAGCGATCAAGAACTTTGTCAACTATTCTTTAACTCGTCTGGGCATTGACACCATCGACCTATACCAGCCTAGCAGAATGGATGGCAGCGTGCCAATAGAAGATATCATCGGAACGATTGCCGGCCTGGTAGAGGAAGGTAAAGTACGTCATATTGGCGTATCAGAAATCACCGCTGATCAGCTTCGTAAAGCCAACAGCATTTATCCCATCAGTGCACTGGAAATCGGTTATTCTTTGGCTGACCGTCAGATCGAAAGTGATCTGTTGCCGGCGGCTAAAGAATTAGGGATTAGTGTCGTAGCGTTTGCCAATACGGCTGAAGGCCTATTAACCGGCAATCTGCAAGCTCCAATTCCTATCTATGACCATCGAAATCACTTTTCCCGTTTTCAGGGTGATAACCTGGTCCATAATCTTGAAAAAGTTGGAGTATTAAAAGAAATCGCTCACCTTAAAAATGTCACCCCTACACAGCTTGCGATTGCGTGGGTGAAAGAACAGGGCGACAA
This sequence comes from Sphingobacterium sp. DR205, assembly GCF_011064245.1. Lineage (NCBI taxonomy): Bacteria > Pseudomonadati > Bacteroidota > Sphingobacteriia > Sphingobacteriales > Sphingobacteriaceae > Sphingobacterium > Sphingobacterium sp. DR205. The sequence continues at coordinate 3,632,866 of NZ_CP049333.1, forward strand.
TATTATGCCATTGGTGAGTATGAGCCGTAGATCAAGGTTGTCTGAAAATATCGCCGCAATGGAAATTGTGTTTACACCACAGGAGATGAACATTTTAAATAGTACATTTGCAATGGGTGCCATCAAAGGCGGTACTTACCTACAAAGATAAATGGAAAGTCCAGCAGAAATTCTTCCCGGCGTGATATTCTACTCCTACCTTTCTTCAGAACGGAAAGAGAAAGCATGCGTCTGGAATCATCACACCCTGGTATTGCAGGTCTCAGGTCAGATGGTTCTCGAAACCTCAGAGCAGAATGTAAACATATCTGCCGGAGAAGTATTGCTAATCCAGAAAAATCAGCTGGGAACGTTAACTAAAACACCTGGACCAAGTGGTCATTATGAAACTATCGTCATATCGCTGCAGGAAGATTTGATGCGCCGGATCGCGTTGGAGGAAAAAATGGAAGCTCAGGGTAAATACACCGGACCTCCGAACATATGCCTCCCCAATAATGCATTTCTCACCGGCTATTTTCAGTCGATCATTCCCTATGCCCGAAGCTCTGGTGATGAAATGACTGACGAAATGGGACTTTTAAAGGTGAAAGAAGGAATTAAATTGATGCTGTTAGCTGTTCCAGCGCTTTGTGACTTTTTGTTCGATTTCTCGGAGCCTTATAAAATAGATCTGGAAAAATTTATGCTGAGCAATTTTTATTTTAATGTCCCTGTTGAAAAGTTTGCACAACTCACTGGGAGGAGCCTTTCAGGGTATAAAAGGGACTTTCAGAAGACCTTCGGCATGCCGCCACGTAAGTGGCTGCAAGATAAAAGGTTGAATGAGGCATGGCATTTAATTGAAAGAAAGAACAAAAAGCCATCAGCTATCTATCTCGATCTTGGGTTCGAGAGCCTGTCCCATTTTTCTAATGCCTTTAAGAAGAAATTTGGAAAAGCGCCGACTGTAGGTGGTAGCAAGCCGATCAAAAATAGAAATGGAATGCCATGAGAAATAGTTTAATTTCTCATGGCATTCCATTTGGTGCTTCTGAAAAGAAAGTCACCAAATGGTTGTAAAAAATTAGTCACCTTTTTGGTTAGATATGTATCATCCCGTCCATGCAGAGAGTCCAATAAATAGACCGTCCTGTGTTAATATGCCCTTTGAGCGCAGCTTAAGCCACGACTCTTTAAGCCTTGTTACTATCAATTAAAAGATTTGCGAAATTCCATAGGTGAAATATTGGTCTTGGCTTTGAACAGTTTATTGAATGATTGTGAATGTTCAAAGCCCAGCTCATAAGCTATCTCACTTATGGTAAGCTCAGTTGTGGAAAGTCTCTCTTTTGCTTTTTCGATCACTTTCTCGTGGATTATCTGTTGCGTAGTTTGTCCTGTCAGCGATTTGAGAAGGCCCCGCATATATTGTGTTGACATATTTAGTTTCTCAGATAGCAGCTGTACCGTAGGCAATCCATTCTGAATGATATATTCTCCTTCAAAATATTTGTTAAGAAAGATGTCTAGCTTTTCCAAAAACTGATGACTGGCTTTCTTCCGTGTGATAAACTGTCGCTGATAAAAACGCTGGGAATAATTAAACATGGTCTCCAATTGCGAGATGATGATGTCTTGGCTGAATTGATCTATATTGCTCTGATATTCCTGCTTGATGTTTTCGATGATCTGTTCCATTTTTAGCTCCTCGTCTTCTGATAGGAACAGTGCTTCATTAACCGAATAATCAAAAAAATCATATCTTTTGATCGAAATGGAAAGTGGCGTATTCCAGAGAAAGTCCGGATGGATCATCAGCATCCATCCGGAAGGATTCTTTCCGTGTTCTTCGCGTATTATACTTAACACCTGATGCGGTGCCATGCAGAACATCACACCCTCGTCAAAATCATAATCTTTTTGTCCGTACCTGTACTTATGGTCCATATCCCGTTTGACCGAAATCATATAAAAATCGAATAGCAAGCTCTGTTTTCCGACCTTGGCTTGCTCGGTCATATCTTCATAATTGACCACGCTGATCAGTGGATGCTTTGGTGCCGACAGACCCCGAAGTTTATGAAATTCGGAAATGGACTTTAGTCTTATCAGTGTAGTATTGGACATTATTTTACAGATTTTATATTTAAAATACACAAGTACAAAAATACAAATTATTGATACTCAAAAAAGTAATACGGACCTTTTAAATCTTCCAGTAAAGTTGGATGAACCGGGTTCCAATCCAGCGCTTTCCTGGTCCGAGCGCTAGAGCTTTGATTGTCCAGCTTTGCAAAATGTGTAAACCAGGAGAAATGCTGTTCAGCTTCTTCGGGATTCAAAGAAACCAAAGGTATACGCAGACGTTCGGCAATTTCAGCAGCCACCTTTTTAAGCTGAATCCCCTCTTCGGCTACTGCGTGATATCTGGTTCCATTTTCAAAAGGTTTTTCCAGAGCCAAGCGGTAAAGCCTCGCAGCGTCCAAGCGATGCACAGCTGGCCAGTGATTATTCCCGTCGTCAATGATGGCTGAAACACCTCTTTCCTTTGCTATTCTAATGAACAGTGGAACAAAACCTATTTTATCGTCCTCACCATGCACAGAAGGAGATAATCTGATGACGGCAACATTTACACCTTTTGTAACCTGATCGTCCGCCGCATTTTCGGTAGCAATCCTTGGATGTGGGTGATTTACGAGTCGGTCTTTCTCCGTGGTAATTCCATTTTTTGAAAACAACGCAGTACCCGAAGTGATAAGAAAGGGCTTTTCAGTTCCAATCAGAGCATCTCCAATAGCTCCGATCACTTCACCGTCTAAAATACACATTTCCTGAAAACGGCCAAAATCGTGCACAAAGCCCAAATGAATAACAGCGTCGGAAAGTCTGGCTCCGGACTTTAAACTTTCAAAATCTGTCAAGTCACCATGGTGGGGCTCTGCTCCCGCGTCAATTAATTTCTTTACAGATTCTTCTGATCTTGCCAGTCCCAGAACCTCGTGACCGGCTTCTAATAATTCCTGAACTACAGCTGTTCCTACGAATCCTGTAGCGCCTGTTACAAATACTTTCATGTCGAATAATTATTTATGAAACAAAGTTCAGGCCTGAAGGGCTGATAAGTGTAGCCAAAAGTGGTTATGTTGTAGTCAGAAATATTTTTTTGCGTCATTTTCCCGGTTATTCCAACCAACTATGATGTGATGGCTTGACCATATGCCATCCGTAATAGATGATTTCAATTTTGTAAAGCAAAATTCAGGTAATCCTAGGGAAATGGGGCAGTCATGGAGAGTCTTGAAATTTACGAACGATATATTTTTGGTCTACTAGACCCCGAAAGTTTGGCTCAAATCGAGAGCTTTTTGAAGGTCAATTGATACCTGAGTTCCCATTTATAAAGATCGTCTACAACTTTTAGCAATTCTTCTCCCTTTTTTGTTATTTGTGGAAGGATTGCATTCTCTATGGGGTCTTGTCAACACCCCGCCCTCGAGTACATGGTTTGGTGTAAGACTGTGAAAACTTATCCTTACAACGACTCAGACATCTAGTACTTTTATACTATATGTTGGGCTTAACGGTAAAAAGGGCAGATACGATATGCCACCCACCCTTTTTTCTGTTCAACCAAAGCTTTATTACCTTATCCGGCTTTGTAAATACTTAACAAGCTTTTTATTGAATACTCATACCACCGTCTATAATCTGCTCTGTACCTGTAAGAAAAGAAGACTCATCGGAAGCCAGAAATATGACAAGATCACTAACCTCTTTGGCATCCGCCATTCTACCCAAAGGTGTAACATTTCCAGCACCGCCTCCATCTTCATCAGTCGCCTCGACCATCATCGGAGTCTTGATATAGCCGGGGTGTACAGAGTTTGCCCTGATATTGCTCTTCCCATACTCTACAGCAGCAGCTTTGGTCAGTCCCCGTACAGCGAACTTACTGCCCATATACGCGAGACTTGGGTACCCGGGAATCGCCACTATTCCGGCAACAGACGAAATATTTACAATTGAACCAATGCCCGCTTTCAACATTGAAGGAATCGTATATTTCATTCCGTAGAAAACGCTGTTTTGATTAATTTCTATTACTTTTAAATAGTCTTCTACGGATATTTCGGTAACTGTTTTGATAGGCCCTAGGATACCCGCATTGTTTACAAGAACATTCACATGTCCAAATTTAGCTTCCGTTTCGGCAACAACTTTTTCCCAATCTTCAATTTTGGTAACATCCTGTTTAATGAATATTGCATTTTCTCCTAATTCCTCTGCAATCGCTACACCACGTTGTTCATTAAGATCTGTCAACACGACCTTGGCTCCTTCTCTTATAAATTCCCTAGCGTGTGACTCTCCCATACCTTGAGAAGCACCAGTAATGATGGCAATTTTTCCTTTTAGTCTGCTCATATCTATCTTTGTTTTTCAATTTAATAATTAAAGTTAGATAGTCGCAGCTGTAAAATGTTTGTTCAAACTTACTTATTTTTTGTCTTTTTGTGTACGATCGAATTCTCTAGAACGAAATGCTGATGGAGAAAGGCCTGTCTGCTTCTTAAAATATGTGCTGAACGTATGTATGTCGCTAAAAGACAATTTATCGGCTATTTCACCAATATTATTCTCGGAATCGGAAAGAAGGAATTTTGCTTCCTGAAGCAACAGTTCATTAAGGTACGAAGATGGGGATATATGTCCCTTTCTTTTAAAAATTTTATACAATTGACTCGCACTTAAATTGAGCTTGTCAACATAAAATGTGATTGGAAGTCGATTTGAAAAATTTTCTTTCGCCAGGAGTTTAAACTTATTTATGACTAAACTTTCTTTTTTGGAAGTGGGATTTAGAAAATTTTTATACTTTTCTAGAATGAGATCGGTTTCATTAATCAAAGCATAGATAACACTTCTGGCAGATATCTCCCAACGGTCGGTATATATTGAAGACAGCACATCGAAGATCTTGCCAAACATGGTAGACAACTGATCATGATCGTTTTTATCGATCATAAAATGAGAATCGAAATTTTTATGTAAAAAGGTTTTGGTAAAAAATGCATCAAAAGAAGGCTGAAAATTTTGAATGAATCGCCTGGTAAACAGTATAAATGCCCCCTCTGTTTCTGCTTCTATTTCTACTATTTTCAGGGTTTGTTCGGGACGATAGATCAGAAACGACCCCGGAACGATGTTGTACTGTTGGCTATCTATCTCGATCTTCATCGAACCCCGGTGGATGATGCCAAATGAATAGTAGTTCGGATGTATCGTGAAGGGCTCGAAGGCCGTAGGTATGTGTGTTAGATAGAAGAAATCATCTGACAAGGTCCAATCTAATTTACGATATAGCACAATATTATTTATAGTATAGATATCCATGGATAGGTAATCGTTATCTTAACCATTTAGTACTTAAGTATACTACAAATATACAATAAAGATAGGTCAACAAGCTGACTTTGGGGATATCTAGACCAACCACAAAATTGCTTACCAAGAAATTAGGGAGAACCATACACATTATAATATCAATCCAAAAAACTGATAAAAGACTTATCTCTTAAATATCAAATCAATACCTGCCTGTAGTGCCTCATCTTGATGCTTTCAGGTTCCATCGATTGTGAGATATATCATCTTATCGGGGACAATATCTATTCGTTGCGTTTCCCTTTTATCAGGATAATAAACTCCTATTCCTGAAAATGCGGTCGAGAAGCGCAATGGTGGAATCAAAATTATCTTGCCGTCCACTCCTGCCGTCTGAGAGGTATGTTCATAAAAACGTTATTTGATAAAAAATACTAGAACCAATTCATTGTAATTGGCTAATAAAGCCAAAATCATGGCAGTAATCTGTTCCTGGAGGATTGTGAAGATCATCCGCCACCATTTGTATATTCACCTTCCACATAACCACCGTTAACGTAACGGGAAGTATCATGCGTGTGCCAGGCATAAATCCCCGATATCATTACGCCAAGATCCTGAATGTATGCTAATACCATATTGTCCCAACCGTCAAATGGAGGCAAATGATTCTGTAATAATAAAAATTCGTTTAAATAATCATTATGAAGTTCAAGAGCTTTCATGTAAGCCTCATGAATTGATATTCCGTATTCCTGTTTTAATACTTTGACTAGATTTAAAGTATCACCTTCCCTGTGAAGCTCTTTCGGCAAGGAAATAATATCATTATGAATGGCGATTATTAAACAGCAAAGTGTTCGATAACGTTTAATATAAAGATGATCAAAGATTTCATCAGGAAGCTGACGATAATCTTTTTGCATTGCCACATAATCACAGTATGGTAAAACTCCGCTTGTGCCCTCTCTGTTGAGCAGGTAAACTGCAAGCGGAGGAATTGAGTTGGTTCTGTAATATATTTTTTCTTCCGCAAAACCTTTAATAGTATCCCTAACTGAACTTATAAACCTTTTGTATAAATGTTTCGGAAATTCAACCTTAAGAGCATCTTGTCTGAGCACCCAAAATAAATGTAATATTCCATTTTCTTTTGGCTCATTTGGATCATCCCCTGTTAATAATGCATAAGCGCTATTCATTACACTATGCATTTTTTCATGGGAACATTTATCAAAATAGTCATCCATCATTGCCCCATTTGCCGTATAATTCGCAAGAGGCAACAATTCATCAATAGCGTGTAGAAAAGGACAGCCACGTGCAGCAATATCACATAAATGATGCTTTTTATGTTTTTCACGGGCTTCTTTGCTATGAATGATATATTCTGTATCAATCCAATTATAATATTCCTGACGTAGCTTTTCGAAATCCGGATGAATAAAATTAGTAAAAGGATATGTAGGTTTAGGCAATTGCAATAAGCCCGCATAAAACTCTTCGTCTGTTAAAGATGTTTTCATAATAATTTTATATGTTTTTTTGGTTGGTTTAATATAAAAATAATTTCATATTATTCAAATTATTAATTAAAAAAATCCTCACAAAATTATTTTTATAATTTTGTGATAGTATCGCCCTAAATAAAATTTACGTTCAAATTATTATGACACCGTTTTCATCGCATTTCTCCCCTTCTTTCAGCTCGACAGAAAGGAGACGGACAAAACTAATCCAAAAAAAAGCCAAGTTACTATCTCATGAGGAAGCGCTGAAGGAGATTGATTTATTAAATCCAGCTCTTGGTATTTTTTCCTGATTTCTAAGGACCGACGAATGATGTCGTCAAAACTATCTTTTCCAATGTTTATATATTTTTATATTTACGTGGAAGAAATTTTCAGATTTCTGAAAAATACTTTAGTGCCAGACTGATGGGGGCTCAATAACAACTATTATCCCACACATTCGACACAGCATAAAATCCGCACTTAGCTGTACCAGCGAGGGTGCGATTTTCTAGTACACTACTTATAACCTTGTAAAATATCGTCGATCATATGTTTCATCGAAAAAATACCCCCTCCGGACAAATACCAAATATTGGGATCCAAATAATAGATATCCCTATTTTTGTACGCATTTGTCTGCTTTACAAGTACATTTTCTATTTCATTTTTATTAAACTTATAATTTGGCATAATGGCATTTCTATCGATTATATATAAGACATCTGGATTTACCTTACTGATATACTCACTTGAAACCACAGTTCCATGGATATCTGTTTCTTTATTCTCATCTGCAGGTTCACTTTTCAGTTCTGTAAAAACAAATCCATATCTCGATTTCGAACCAAAAGCACTATAAGTGCCGGCATTATAAAGCAGAATCATGATTTTCTTCTGTTGAGCTGTAATTATTTTTGTTGCATTTTCAATCTCTTTTTCCAGCGTACTAATCTTCTGATCAGTTTTCTCCTTTATATCAAAAATTTCACCAATCTGATTCAGATTATTGAAAACAGACTGTTTATAATTATTGTTATCGACTCCCAGAGAAACAGTTGGCGCAATGGACGATAACTGTTTATAATCATTTGCATGTAGAGCAGATATAATAATAAGATCTGGATTCAAAGAACTTACCTTTTCGAGATCGGGCTGCAGTATAGAACCCACATCTGCTACCTCCAGGTCATCCTTATATTTAAGGAGATGTGGGGGCACAAAATCCTTGGGAATACCAGCGATCGGAATTCCCAATTCCTGAAGGTTCTCCAATGTCCCCATGTCATAGACAAACACCTTCTTAGGCTTTGAAGGAACTTCTGTTTGACCAAGCTCATGCATCACCGTAACCAGAGCAGTTATATTTTTTTGTTCCTCCGAAGGATTATTGCAACCACTCAGCGCAAGAAGCACTGCAGTACATAATGTTGTTATATTTTTTCTATTCATGGTCTTCAATATTTATTGTTGCTTATAGGTTATAGTAATTGCAGATGATATGAGTGTCGTCTCTCATCACTTTAAATTCAATGTCAAATAGAGTCTGTAATATATCTTCCCGCATCATGATATGAGCTGTATCCATAAAAGAGATCTCTCCACCCTTCATCCCGATAATAACATCTGCATAATTGGCTGCAAAATTAATATCGTGCACCACCATAATCACCGTCTTATTATATTCATTTACCAAGCGCCTGGCTACTTGCATGATTTCAACAGCATGCCTCATATCCAAATTATTAAGTGGTTCATCCAACAGGATATAATCTGTGTCCTGTACCATGACCATCGCCAAGAAAACACGTTGTCGTTCTCCCCCACTTATTTCATCAATAAAAGCATTTCTGATAGATGAAAGATTCATCTGTTCAATCGTTTGGTCAATGATTTCGAAATCGGTATCCTGAAGTCGGCCATGACTATGCGGAAACCGACCGAAAGCAATCAGCTCTGTTACACGGAGTTTCAGTTCAAAATTATTGCGCTGCTTTAGGAACCCCAATTTAGTGGAGAAATCTGTTAATGTATACCGCATGATTTCCTTACCGTCAATCGTGACAGTCCCTCGATTAGCTTTTTCCAAACGAGCTATAATAGCGAGCAGGGTTGACTTTCCGGCTCCATTCGGACCTATCAATGAAATCAATTTGCCCTTGGGTATCTTCAGATTAATATCTTTAAGAATCGTGCGCTGACCATATGTTTTGTTTAGTGCATTTATTTCAATCATCTTATTTTCGAAGCAGTTTTAGGATTAGTATTAAAAAGTACAAACCACCGAGCAAATTGATAAGAACACTCAGGTTATGTTTATAATTTAAGGCATGCTCAATTAAAAACTGGGCACTGATCATCAAGATCATGCAGACAGCAAAAGCTATGATAAGATTGATCCGATGTTTTTCCGTCTTGGATATCTGATAGGTGATACCCGAGACAAATATTCCAACAAATGTTATCGGGCCTATCAGTGCTGTGGAAATAGAAACAAGAATCGATATTCCGAGCAATTGTTTTTGTACTACTTTATCATATTCGACACCTAGACCTAACGCATATGACCTCCCTAAACTCAAAATATCTAAAACATTCCGATAGCGGGCTAGGTAGATAAAGACCAATACCATCAGAAACGAAGCGAGCATAAGGGTTTCCAAAGAGATCCGTCCTATAGACGAGAACATCGCGTTTTGTACGTAAGCAAAATTATTGGGGTCGATCGTCATTTGTAAAAATTGCGTACTGGTATTAAAAAAAACGCCAAGTACCAGGCCGATTAACAAGATATAGTAAATCTGCTTTTTTCTGCTTCTGAACAATCCGAAGTAGAGCACAAAAGAGTACAGAATCATTACTGCTGTTGATAATAAGAAACTCAGTACTTTTGATTGGAAAAATTGGCTATTACCACCAAATAAGATTAAAAGTGCGAGCTGCAATAAAACAAAGAGATGCTCATAGCCCATTAAAGATGGCGTGAGTATTTTATTGTTCGCTATTGTTTGAAATACCAGTGTAGCGTAGGCGATCGCAGCACTTATGAGCACCAATGCCAACACCCGCTGCAGCCTGCTTGTCAAAATAAACATATTAGTCAACGGTACATCAAAGAAAACAAACAGCAGCAGCAGCAAGACAACTGTTGGAAACAGGAAAACTAACGGATTTTTCATCGGCCTTTTTTAATTAACATGATCAAAAAAACAAAGGCGCCCAATGAACCCACAATCATACTACTAGGTATCTCATACGGAAATATGATCAACCTGCCAATCAGATCGCAGACCACCAGCGTGATCGCGCCATAACAAGCCGTAAAGGGAAGATTGCGACGAATATTGTCTCCATGTATCATGGAAACGACATTAGGGATCACCAAATCAATAAAAGGAATAGATCCTACCGCCAATATCGTGGTGCTTACCATGACTGCGGTCAGCATGAGACCTATATTTACGATAAGCCGATAATTCACTCCCACATTCTTGGTAAAATCACGTCCCAAGCCCACAATGGTAAACTTATAGGCATAGAGATAACAACATGTAAAGAGTGGAATAAGGATATAAATAATTTCATATTGCCCCTTTAGACTCTTGGAAAAATTGCCCACCATCCATCCTTCCATGTTTTGTATAATATTAAACTGTACACCGATAAGATTTGTCAAAGCATTTAATGTATAGCCAAACATGACTCCAAAAACAGGAATAAGGATCGTATTTCTTTTGACAATGTGACTGATTGAAAACGTAAAAATTCCCGATAATACAAAACAAAAAAGAACAGCGCAAATCAGTTTGGTCGGTAAGGCTGCTTCTGGAAGAAATAAAAGTCCACATAGAATGCCCAGTTTGGCAGCGTCCAATGTACCTGAGGTTGTTGGCGAGATAAATTTATTCTGCGTAAGACGCTGCAATATGACTCCGGAAATGGAAAGTCCGGCTCCTGTTAATACCAAGGTTACTGTTCTTGGAATCCGACTGATGAAAAATAGCTCGTTTTCTTTGGAATCACTGTAAAATATTTTTTCTAACGCTATAGACTCTACACCGATCGTTAAAGAGATAGACGAGGCCACAAGTAGACAAAATACCAATAATGATAAGGCGAGTACGCGCTTATAGGGGTAAAAAGGACATTTTTTTGAAATTTGGATCATTATTATCTACATGATTAGAAACGCCTGCTATCGTTGTCGCAATAGGAGGCATTTCATTTTTTACTTATAGTGGTGCTAGATTCTACTTCGATTCAAAAAATAAAATAGTTGTTTCTTCCGACGCATAGGGTTTATGTTGCGATCCTTTGGGGATGACAACAAATTCACCAGTGTTTACTTCAGACACATAACCATCGATAAATTTAATAAATAAAGTACCCTTCAATACATAAAACAGTTTATCGCCTAGCTCGTGAGTATGCATTTCAAACTCGCCTTTTATTTTGATGATATTGACCACATGGTCATTGACATCGGCCACTTTTTTCAACTTCCAAAACTCCTTTAACTGATCTACCTCAGACAGTAGATTGACCTTTCTGATTTCCATAAATGATTAATTTTTATTTTTTGCCTCAAGGGCTTCTGTTGTGTATTCTAGTCTTTTAAACTTCTTTTTCTTGAACTTTTTATTGTACCAGATGATAAATCCAGTAATGGGTAAACTCGTACAAATCAGGCAAACGATGAAGGTGAGTATTTTTCCTATGATACCCCACCAAGCGCCTATATGCAAAGAAATGGTGGTATTGAGCAGGTGATCATCCTTGCTCACTGCATCAGAAATCGGTATTTTTTCTCCTGAATACGAGTTCACAAATTGCTGGTAGCCTTCAAAAGTGAGTAAAGTCGCCGTTTTCTCTAGACGGACTAAGATAGCTCCTGTACGTGACGAAGGTAAGGTCGAAGTCAGCTGCTTTAAATGCTGTAATTCCGGTCGCCATGGAGCAATAAGATCTTCCATAGGCAATTGATTTTTAGTACTATCAACAGGGTGCTTAAGCCTATAAATAGGCTTCTCTTTTCCCGATCCGCCAGCGATCTTAAATACCGCTTCTTTTACAGGAGCATAACTGATCACTAACGCTGTAACCGTCAAAACCAAAGCAAAAGGAATGACATAAAAGCCTAATACATTATGCAGATCCAAGTTTATTCGTTTCCAGTTCGCATTCCGTTTGATCTTAAAACTTTTAGTCAGCGTCGACTTATTCCACCGTTTAGGCCACCACCAGATCAATCCGGATATTAATTCAAACAAAAAGATAACGGTAGCTATCTGGACGATATGCGACCCGACATTACCGAGAAGCAAATTGATATGTATACCTATCAATAATCTAAAGAAAGCATAAGTATGATCAACTTTTAGAATCGCACCCGTATAAGGATCAGCATATACAGAACAAAGGCTTTTATAAGCAGGAACGCCTATATTCATAGCTCTAAAAACCACAGCCTTATTCTTATCGCTATACTCTGTATACTGTGAGGCCACGATATCAGGATATGTTCTCTTAAGATTTTGTAAGATCGTATCGATCGCGATTTTTGATCCCGATACCGGTACTTGAACAAAACGAACCTCCCTATTATTATAATCATTGATTTCTTCATGAAATACAAATAGCGTTCCCGTCAAGCAGACCACAAAAACAATAATACCCGAGCTGAGGCCTAAACATAAATGCAACCAATTACTTATGCGCCTCCAAGCCGGCTGAGTTTTGCCCTTATCTTTCATTAGATTATTCACTTCTTAACTATAGAAAAATAAGTTACTCACCTGTCAACTTGATAAACCCACTTGCTTCTCCACCTCTGGTAATGTTGAAAGCTGGCTCGCCAACATGTGTTGCAAGATTGACTTTATAGTAACCATTTAAACCTTTTGCTCTATCCACAACGCGTAAGAAAACTTGGTTGTCGACTACTTCCACATTACCCGTAGATAGACCAAATACAGTCAGAGGCACGTTTGTAATAGGGTTGACATTTTTAGTTTTTATATCAACTTCAAAAAACTTGTAGATATTGGTGTTCAGATTCGTTAAAGCAGGCAAGATAATTTTGTCCTGTGAGGCATCGACATATAATTTTCCGTTCAGTTCACGGAAACTCCATAAAAGAGCACCAACAGGTAGACCTAGATCCGTAGCAGACAGTTCCCAATTTTTATCAAAATCTGTCTCTCCAGCTTTAATTCTAAAAATAAAAGAATTTTGAGGAGTCATCACCCGATCTTCATTGGTATCCCAACCTGTGGTCAAGAGGTACAGAGCACCGTCCGAGCCATGTATCCAAGCCGGAAATTCGGAGTTTGCACGTCCATGGTTTTTAGCTTTAGGATGAACAATGACTTTTTCAATTTTTTCCGTTAAAATATCAATCACTGCTAAGCGGTAATTTCGCAAATTATCAGCACTGCCATTAACTTTTTCGCTCGCATAAGTGATATTCACATAAAGCTTTCCTTCTTTTGAAATGATCGTCTGTTCTCCAGTTGTCACATTGGTACTTATCCCCGCCCCTTTTTCAATAACAGAAGAGAGGTCAATTTCACCGGTCCGTTCCATCGTGGTTGGATTGAATTTCTGAATTTTGGTTTTCCCCCGGTCAGCATCATAATAGAAGCCTGTTTTCTCATTGACGACAAGATGCTGAGCAGAAGTACCACATTTGATAAAACCGCTTTGAGCAAATTTTCCATTGGCAGACAAACTATATTGCACCACGCCAGTTTCACCCGATAGCGTCTGGCGGTTAAAAATCCAGTTCTTGTAAGTCCTAAAACCACCGTAGTTCCGAGCTTGAAGAGAAAGTCCGCCGATATTGTCCACAGATCCCGTTGGCAATTTATCATATGCAGCATAGTATCCTGCACCATCTGCCACACCCCACTCTGCAGTTAGCAAAATGTATTTACCGTTTGCTGGAGTCTCTCCATGATCATTTTGTTTATCATCCTTACTGCATGAAACAAATGCAGTAGATGTCATTAACAATATGGTCATGACATTTAAAATTTGCTTTTTCATTTTGATGTTATTTATTAATATTTGACTGTGTAATTTAATTTCAAGTGAAAACTTCGACCGGCATTCTGTATTTTAAAATTGTCGTATACCGCCGCATCAAATAGGTTTTTACATTCGATATTGACGGTAACGGGAAGTGTAGACTTCGGCTGCCACAACAATCCGATCGAATGAACCGTCTGTGAGGGAATTATATTGGGCGCATCTACCTTTGCTTTGCCCCAGAGCCCCAAGAAGCCATCAGGTTCAGTATTCTTGGGGATATAGTTTAAAAAGTATTGGTGTACGTAGCTCATGTTGTAATACGCCCGTATCTTATCAGTCTTAGAAAGCACGTCATCAAATTGTAGAGAAGCTCCGATGTTAGAGAAGAAATAAGGCGTATTGCGCAGTCGTGCGCCTTCCAAATAAGACATTAGCGGATCTTTGATATGGTAAAGACGAAAATCCTGATACGTGCTATTGCCGTTCAAGACCAGCCATGGCCAAGGTCTATACCTAATATCAGCTTCAAAACCGATCCCTTTAACCGATTCGACATTCACACTCTGTGCGTAAATCAAATTGACAGGAGTTGAAAGGATCAGATCTTTGGTAATACGGTAGAAACTGTTGATCTCAATATCTAATTTGTCATAAGGAGTGGTACGTAATCCCAAATTGGCATTGCTGCTCTTTTCAGGTTTAATATTAAAGTTTGACAGCACATAGGACCCATTGCCCAAGATTTCTGATTGCTCAGGTAAGCGGGTGGCCAACTCACCGGACAATCGGATATAGGTACGCTTTGACAACATGTATTTCAACGCTTCTGAAATACCGAATTTTGACGTATTGGCTTTTGAAGTCTGTTGATTTAAATAACCGGTATTGACATTTACTTCCTGTCCGCTTGTTTTTGCGCTGTAATATTTAAGTTGGAAAAGATTTTCAATTTTACCTGATGCAAATTGCCCTTTCCAACCTAGACTGGTCACTACCTTCATATAATCAGCTGGCAAGCTTTGCAGATCGACCGGATGCTCCCCGATAGAAGTCGGTCCATAAGGATCTTTACCCGTACGGCTATAATCGTTAATAACGAGATTAAGTGCAATAGACTGTTTATCTGAAAGCAGATAAGACAATCCCGTTCTTGAAGTAAAATTTGAAGTGGTAAATGTCAATAGCGTCGGATTTCCAGATTCGCCACGTCTGTTCACGTCAACAGGTGCGTGATAGGTGCCATACCAATCGTAAAAACCGCTTAATGTATCCGTTTGACTTCCTTTGATCTTGCTATATGCCAAAAACTGATCTAGAGAAAGTTTATGGTCTAAAAATTGCTTTTTATAGCGTATGGTAGGAATTACTGGTGTATATTCCATAGCGACAGAAGCACCAAAAGGTTTTTCCATCAGTCCTGCAAACTGGTTATCCCGATGGATCGTGAATGCTGTGAGCCCTACCCGCAGTTCATCGACCCATGACAGACCAGTCAGTCCGGCATACAATTCAACATAAGCATGTCTATATTGATTATGAAAAAGTTTGACTACGCCTGGGATTACCGTTGATTTTTCAGGATCTGGAATATTAGCTGTAACCTTATAATTATTGTCTGAATAGTTATAGAATGCATCCAATCCCCAGAATAAGTTGCTTCCTTCTTTCTTATGTTTCAAATTTAAGGAAGCACGGTGCGTATTAAAGGATGCTATTTCGTAAGAGACCGCGACATAGCGGTTGGATTCTGTTTTGGATACCATATTGATGGCACCACCTAATGCATCTGCACCAATTTCTGTCGGCAGTACACCTTTATAGACCTCCACTCTTTCCAATACATTGACCGGTGTTGCCGAAATATTATAGCCCGCTCCCAGATAATCAGTAGGAACACCATCTTTCAACATTTTAATTGATTTGCCTTGAAAACCATTGAGCATCACATTCGTACTACTTCCCAATCCACCAGATTGGCGTACACGTACCCCGGCCGATCTGTTCATCAGCTCGACCAGGGTCACTGCTTGAGCTTGAGCAGCTTTCGTATCCACAATTTCAGCTTTCACGATCTCATTCCGTGCCTTTTGATTATCATTTTGACCGACTATCTTCACTTCAGACAACAGTCGCGAATCCTTTGTGAGCACAAAATCAACTCGATTCGCATTATCTTTTAATACATACACCGTTTTGATCTGTGACTGTTCCCCTAAGTAACTCACGCGGATACTGTATTCCATTTTTACAGGCAACTGAATTGAAAAGTTTCCTTTTTCATCCGTCATCACCCGAATGTTCATTTTCACCACTTCTACTGTCGCCGCTGCAATGGGGGTTCCATTTTCAGAATGGACTGTTCCCTTTAAATATTCAACTTTCGTCTGGCCCGTAACCAGCTGCAAAACGGCAAAAAGCAAAAAAAATACAATAGTGTACTTGTGGTAATTGTTTTTCATTGAAACTATTATTTAGAATTAGTTTAAATTAGAAACAAAAGTATCTATATTTGTCTACGAAAATTGCAGTAATAAGTACAGATTTTGCAGTATTACCGGATCAATGAGGCGTATCTATCTACCGGGTGAAAGAATGAATTGCGACCGTGCCTATTAGCAAGAAAAAAGTGACCAAATGAATATTGAATTTTTGAATAGCGATAGAAAACAGCTTATATCTTCACTAAAGGAACCTGAGGGTTACCTGATACCACAGGAACAGAATATCATAGAAACCCTGGATTTCAAAAACGGTAAAGAACTCTATGAAGAGCGAAAGCGCATACATCTGGACGGGGTTTATATCAACTTCTACAAGCGGTCATCGGCAGAAGAAAGGGTAATCTGGGTACGATCTGATGCTCCCTATATACAAATGCATTTTGAAATTTCGGGAGGATCTGCCTACTATTATCATAAAAATAAAAAGTTTGCAGTGCTTACATCAAAGGGCGAGTTTAACACATTTTACGTCCCCTATTTAGACGGGAAACTGATCGATCCACCCTGTAAAAATGCCACAACTGTCGAAATAGAATTTTCAGAAAGTTGGATAAGGGAACATATTGGCGATGCCTCTTCGTTAACCATGAATTTTGTCGATGACATTGCGGCGCACAGACCCAGTCTACTGGGAGGTAAAGCTCATATCATTACGCCACAGATCTCTAAAACAATCAGTGAGCTCTACGAATGTCCGTACACTGGCCATATCAAACGCCTATATTTAGAAGCAAAACTCATGGAGCTGCTGGCGCATCAGCTCCATGGCGTGCATGCTATAGCAAACATAAATCAGCTCAATAAACTGTCCAAGTTAAATATCGAAAACTTACATTTTATAAAAGAAATGCTCATATCCAATCTAGCAAAAAATTATACAATCGAAGAACTGTCTTATTTATCCATGATGAACCGGACAAAACTTCAGGCAGGATTCAAAGAGCTTTTCGGACATACTATACATGACTTTATCGTTCAAAAAAGAATGCAATTGGCCTATCATTTACTCACCGAATCTTATGCTAACCACTGGAACATCTCAGAAATAGCACGGCGCGTGGGCTACCTGCGCAGTAATCATTTTTCTGCCGCTTTCAAAAAAGAGTTTGGTGTTTCTCCAGGGCGGTTTTTGAAAAATAAGATTGAATGATTGGAGATAATTTAATGTTTTTTTATTCTTGAATCTAAAGAAGTAATTGTATCAGCAAAATCAGAATTAGCAGGAATGATAACATAACAGGTGGATCTACGTTCCTATCACGGTGTTTTTTTGATCTTTTTCATAATTTTTAACAATTGTCTATCAGCGAATTACATAGCAATAAACCTAGAAACTAAAATATCAGCAAAATAAATATAAGGGACAATCAATAATTGGGTTTCATGTGTCCAACTACTAATTACAAAGATTTTAATCAATTTTCGACAATTTTATTCATAATATTCGATTTTTCTTTTTATTAAAAGTCCTCCTTCAAATTCGTCTATAGGATTTCTTTCAATTATTTGTTTTTGTTCAATCCAATTCCCGTAATCATCGTATACATATGAATAGTGTGATATTTCAATTGTGGGACTTTTTTCGGATTTGGTTTTTTCTTCTTCTAAATCACCGTGTGAATTGTATTTATAACTTGTTGTTTCTTTAAAATAAGAGGATTCCAACGCTATGGGCTTATTTAAATTATCATACTTTATATTAACTATCCCTGATATATTGCCATCGAAATTTTCAGTCTTTTCTTGAATCATATTTTTATTGGAATCAAATATTTTAGTAAGAATAGAAGCTAACAAAAACTCCCTTTTTGTTCCGTCATATTCATAACGTTTTTCTGTTTCGCCATTTCCATAATAAAAATAATCCGTGTACGCACTCAATTGGTTCAGATCTAACCGATTGTCTTTATACTGATTTTCAATTTTCTTAGTCAATTGCATTTGTTCATTATAGGAAAACAAAATCTCCTCATATTTATCACCTGTAATGGAACCAATTCGTTCTATTTTGTAGAGTTTGCCTTTTTCATAGACATATGTTTCATTCAAATTTCGGCTAGTTTTACCCTTAGTTTTATCAAATTCTTCGATATATATTTTCGAAATGGTACCATCTACGTTGTATTCTTTATATTCATCCAGACCTTTCTTGTCTAATCTGTTAATAGGTTGTCCATCTATTCCATGGTAGGTTATTTCTTCTGTTTTTATCTGAGGCTTAGTGTTCGGAGTGTTTTGTCCAAAAGCAAAAGTGTACAGTAAGAACATTGTTGTAAAGACCGTTATTTTTTTTCTCATATAGTATTTTTTATGACCCCAATATGTAGACTCACTAAAGCTACACCAGCGTTCAATTAACCATTTTTACAGTAGCACCGCTCACTTCTTGTACGGCCTATAATTTGACTCATCCTATCTGTATAAATATACGGCCGGTCTTTTTGGTATGAAAGACCGTTTTATAATTCGTTAAACTGTATTTATTATCCGCTATCATTTTCCAGTTATCTGTGAATAAAGGGTGCTAAAGCTTTACTATCCAATCTCGCGACCGTGGATAGTCCTTCGTAACCAGAACTGTTTGGCCTCTAAAAGCTTCATGGGTGTGACTTTTACAAAAGTGATATTTTCAGTCTTTTTGAAGTTTGCCCGTATCAAAACTTCCAGTGATTTTAAAACGGATAGATTTGGGATTTCATTTTGTTGGTTATTCATCCAACAACTACTATTTCACTTTTTTTAGAGCTCGTTAAAAGCTGAATTGATATATTGTTTTAATAGATGTTGGTGTAGCTATGAGATGAATATATTATGGGAATCCATTTTTTGCCATAATCTAATGATACACTTTATACAGAAATTCGCTCTCTATGAATATTATAAAGGTCAAATGCAGGATGTTTCCAAAACTTTTCTAACCCCAATTTGGAGATAACATCAATTTCAGCTGCATAAATCGGGTAAATACCTTTAATATAAATATTATACCCAGCACCAGTATCAATATTTTCATAGTTACTTTTGTCTCTGAAAATGGAGGGAGCAAATACTAAAAAACCGTCCATTTCGGAATCGTTAGCAATCTTTTCCCCAAAATCGATAGGATTTCCATAGGAAAAAGGGCATTTCTCGCAAACTCCCGGAGGTATTCGTTCCATTCCATGGTAAAGTTATTGTGACACTACCACAAGCTCACAATAGCTAAGATGAGTTTTGATAATTACTTCTATATTTAATAGAGATTGTTATTTTGATTCATATTTTCACCTGATCAAAAACAATTGAAATCCAACGCTTCGAAATGGGATGATCTCATTTTTATTATATAACTATTATGTACAGGGCCATTAATGGCCTGATTGACTATGGTTTTGACTACATGAAGTTGCACTCGAAAGAAACACATTCACCGGAATCCAATGCAACTATAACTGTTTTTACCTTACAAAAAGGATTTCAACATATCATTAGACCAACCAAAGCAGCATTGAATTCTATTGTAAAAACTGCTGTAGTTGAATTAGCAAAAAAATCAGAGTGATTTAATAAGCACGGTGCTTACAAAGACGGAAATTATGACCAAAGCGAGATTGGACGAAAAACATTGGAAGGTCTCGATGAATGGTTAACCGGCGGATTGATGGGCTTCTCAACAAAGAAATCTGGGCTTTTTAACAAAGCTCCTAAAGAAGCATCGAAGTAATTTTGTGTTAGTAAATAACGATGCTCTTTAGCTAAGTTTAAAAAATAATAAAATGAAAATAATCAATCAGCATTATGTCAATGGACAATTTCGTCTCTCGACAGGTACAGAAAAGATGGATATAATAAATCCGTCGGATGGAAGCCTTATCGGCAAAGTTGTATTAGGCAATGAGCAAGATATGAATGCGGCAATAATTGCCGCCTCAGCAGCTTTACCATCCTTTTCACAAACAAACAGGGAGCAGCGTATGGATTATCTGCAGCAATTACACGATGCGCTGATGGAGCGTCTAGACGACCTTCAGGAAGCGACTACAATAGAATACGGTGCAACAGTACAAAGGTCACGGTGGTCAAATCAGTATGCAGCAGAAACCTTCCTTTATTTTAAACACATCCTTAAAGATTTTTCCTTCGATCGCCGTATCGGTCAGTCCACAATTGCTATGGTGCCGATCGGAGTAACTGGAATCATGACTGCTTGGAATGCCAATTCCGGATCCATAAGTGTGAAGCTGGCGGCTGCGATCGCAGCTGGTTGCACAGTAGTGATCAAGCCCAGTGAAATGAGTGCGATACAATCCCAAGTGCTAGCTGAGTGCTTCGAGCGTGCAGCCCTTCCTGCCGGCGTAATTAATATGGTGCATGGTCGCGGAGATATTTTGGGTACAGTATTGTCTACCCATCCAGCTGTGTCCAAAATTCTGTTTACCGGTTCTACTGTCGTAGGTAAGATAATTGCACGTAATGCAGCGGACACAATGAAGCGCGTCACGCTGGAACTTAGCGGTAAATCACCCAATATCATTCTCGATGATGCTGATCTCAATACTGCGATACCCATGGCTGTAAATGCGGCCTTTATGAATAGTGGTCAGGCCTGTATTGCAGGCACCCGACTGCTAGTGCCGGAAGCTGTACTGCCAGAGGTGAAAGACATCTTGCTTAAAACGATGACCACACAAACTGTTGGTGATCCATCGGATGAACGTACGGTCATAGGTCCTATGGCCAGTGAGAAACAGTTTGACCGTGTACAACATTACATCGGGCTAGGCATGAAAGAGGGTGCCGAACTTTTAGCGGGTGGACTGGGCAAGCCGGATGGATTACAGGAGGGATTTTATGTCAAACCCACTATATTTACAGGTGTAAGTAATGAGATGACTATTGCTCAAGAAGAAATTTTCGGACCGGTATTATCTGTTATTACCTACAAAACAGAAGAAGATGCCATTGCCATTGCCAACGATACCATATACGGACTGCATGCCTATGTAAGTAGTTCAGACATGGAGCGGGCGCAGAAAGTAGCTGCACAGATCAATGCAGGCAGGGTTGCGATTAATACGATCTATCATGACGCGCTGGCACCCTTCGGCGGATTTAAACAATCCGGCTTAGGAAGAGAGGGCGGCATATATGGCCTCGAAGAACAATTAGAGCCAAAAGTAATTATAAGCTAATCACTATGGAATGCAAAAATGATATCTCCGAAGAAGCAAAAGATGCCGCTACAGGACCTAGAATAGTGTTGAATACCTATTCTGGCAATACGATCGAAGGAGAAGCTTTTTTAGCAGATCATGTCTTCAGTTATATCCTCCAGGGTAAACAGGATCTCTGGCTTGCCGATCAGAAGTATGCTTATTGGGAAGGAGACTTCCGGTTCTTCCGACGCAACCAGCTGACCAAATATGTAAAAAGTACCAGTGACGGAAGTTTCAGGTCCATAGCGGTGCATATCGATCAGTATACCTTAAAGGAAATGAGCGAACAGTACGGATTGAAAGCCGATGGCGTATTTAATCCGAATGCAACACTGCTGATACAGTCTAGTGCGCTGCTGAAAGGTTATATAGATTCCTTGGCTCCCTATCTGCAGCAGCAAACAGATGAACGCATTGTTACACTAAAGATCAGAGAACTTGTTTTGCTGCTTATTCAACATAATCCTGCATTTAAAAATATATTGTTTGATTTTAATGAGCCGGGTAAGATAGACATTGAAGCTTTTATGAACAGCCATTACAGATATAATGTATCTATAGACCGCTTTGCTTTTCTTACCGGCCGCAGCCTTTCGGGTTTTAAACGCGATTTTGAGAAGCAGTTTCATACCAGCCCAGGCAGATGGCTATTGCAGAGGCGCCTGGATGCCGCCCGTTTCATGATCGAACAACGAAAAGAAAAACCATCCGATGTGTACTTGGATCTGGGGTTCGAGGATCTCTCCCATTTTTCCTTTGCTTACAAAAAGGCATTTGGATATGCACCAAATAAAAAACATTCCTAGCATAAAATCAATTAAAATGGACATACAAATAAAGGCAAATGTGTCTTGGTATCTGGATCTATTTCAGGATTAGGCAAAGTCATGGCTAATTGGAGGTTTAAAATAGAAACCTCATTTTGCTTTTATTTTATCTCTATGCTTTAGACCAAATTTAATTAAAGCATTGACCACTTCCTCCGTTTCTATAGCATAAGCGGTAAGCGCATAAGAGACGGTCACCGGCTTGGTGTCATTAACGGTTCTGCTAATCAGCAAATTGTCTTCTAATTCCTGAAGTTCTTTGGATAGAACTTTTGGGGATATTCCCTGAGCCATTTCTTGCAGATCTTTAAACCGCATTGTGCCGTGTTTCTGCAAATTGTGCAGGATACAAAATTTCCATTTACCACTGAGCAATTCAATGCCATCTTTTAATGCCAATATAGTTTCTTTATCAATATCACGTTTTTTACCGCTCATAGGATAGTTACTTTCCTAAAGGTAATGAATAGTAAATATATATTGGATATCCAATAGTTTTGTTGAACAGAAATTTTAAAAAAATCATTATGAAAGTAACAATAATCGCAAACATTTCGGCTAATGGAAGAATTTTGGTATCCGATAATCCGCATCATAAGTTGCCACCGGAAGCAATGGAATTTTATATACAATCTGTAAGACGGTTGGAAATGTATTGATAGGATTGAAAACATTTGAAAATTTTCTAAATTTTCCAGATCAAGTAAAGGAACATTTTAATGGAATAGAAATCATCATATTGGCCGATAAATCTTATACGGCTGATGGCTACAAGACTGTATTCCACTGACACGGTTTGCGTTACAGTCTCTAGAATACTAGCAATGTCAAAGACTTTATTAAATCACATAAGTGACTAAAAGCAGATATATTGAAATGAGCTGGAAGTATTAGTGAGCTTTTTCAGTTTCATATTTTTCTTCTTTTCTCCAGAATGGTCACAAAATTCTATCGTATATATAGGTAAATACAGTATTTTAAGAATATACGACGGCTAGAAGTTTTTAAACTTCCAGCAATCGCATCCAAAAAATAAAGCTCGAATTATAAAACCATTCCGCCGTCCATAAGGATTTCCGTTCCGGTCATGAAGCTTGCCACATTGTTATCTGACAAGTAAATAACAGCTTTGGCAACATCTTCCACAGTTCCCATTTTTTGTAAAGGGATTCCGCTGATTAACCATTCATCAAGACTTTCCAATGTTTTTTCGTCCAATCCCGCTTTGGTCATAATTTCAGTCTTTGTAGGCCCCGGACTTACCAAATTTACCCTGATTTTTCTTGGAGCTAATTCTGCAGCAGCGGTTTTTGCAATGGAATTCAATGCAGCTTTGCTTGCTTGGTAAATAGAGCTGTTTGGTTTAAAGGTTGTTGCAACGTTGGATGAAAGGAACACCACCGAACCACCGTCGTTCAATAGGGGAATAAATTTGCTTAAAGTAAAATAAGCTCCTCTGAAATTAATACTCATTACATTGTCAAAATTTTCGGCGCTCATATTTTCGATCGAACCTAAAGTTCCGGTGATTCCTGCATTAATAAACAAGATGTCAACTTTTCCAAATTGCTTTTCAACTTCAGTTTTGAAATTGTCAATGTCATCCAATTTCCCCTGATCCGCCACAAAAGAAATGGCACCTAACTCTTGCGCAGCCTTTTCAATGGCTTCTTTTCGCCTGCCGGTGATAATTACTTTTGCTCCTTCTGCGATTAACTCTTTGGCGGTTGCATATCCTATTCCGCTGTTTCCACCTGTCACGATGGCTAATTTGTTATTCAACTTATTCATTTCTTTGATTTTTTTACAAAGTTATATGGAAATGATATACTTTTGTTATCAGTATAACCAAGTATATCAGTATCATCAATTATATCATTTAATTTTACAACCATGGAAAGAGATCAGACAGAAGAACTTAGAGCTTTGCAGGACACCCTTTATTTCATTGGAGGTAAGTGGAGAATCCCTGTTATTAATTCGCTTTGCAACGGCAACCGACGTTTTCGCGAAATTGAAAGAAGTATCCCCGGAATTACCACTAGAATGCTTTCAAAAGAACTGAAAGATATGGAATTAAATAAGTTGGTTAAACGAACTGTTTATCCCGAAACTCCTGTTTTGATTGAATATGAACCCACTGAATATTGCAGGACTTTCGGGAATATTATTTCGGAAATGATTAACTGGGGTAGAGAGCATCGAAGAATGATTGTGGAGGATAAGATTTAGTATCATTTTATTTGTGTTACAATTGTGCAGCAGGAAAAAGCTGAATCATGAGCCTACTTTTGGTTAACTGAGCCGCAGTGCTTTTTATTTTTCAAATTTAGAATTTTTCCAAGCATATATTAAGGGTAATGGAGTACTCAGACCATTATGGAGATAATTGGTTTATTAAAAAACGGTGACCGCATTGTTATTGATATTGACAAACATATTCAACCTGTACTTCTATCGACACCATTTTTAATGGCAGTATTGTTACAGAATTAATGAATAGTCAGTTTGTTTTGTTCCATGAAGATGTATAAATTCGTAACTCATGGATCAAAAAAGAAAAAATAGCATGAATTTCATCGTAAGGAACTTACTTACTTTGGGGGCGGTTATTCTATTGTTTCTGTCATCCTGTCCCATCAAAATGGGGATTAAGACGCTTATGGGCCTTCCTCAAAAAGTTGAACAGGTTGCGGGTGCAAAAGGTTCTTTTATCGGAGCAAATCATGAAAGCTGCTCAAGCTCGATCATGACCGATGCTATAACCTTGGAAAAATCCGGTCTACACAGCGATAATATGCTTCCTGTAGCCATTCTAACTGCCTTTATCTTATTCATCTTTTGCACCTTTGGATCAAGAGATGAAATTTGTCCTCGGTACCGGAGGATTAAAATTATTGCCCCCCTTCCTATCTTTCTGCGCGACCGCAAACTGATCATTTAAAATTCGTAACAAATCTTAAGTACCTATTGGATTTTCCAATGGGCTGATTGCGTTTATTATTTTTTTCAGATTGATCGATTCATTCGGTCAAAATCCAACAATTATATTAGCATGATTAATTATCATCTGGTTGCGCTATTTACCGTTGCAGCCATTGGTCTTGCATTTTCCAGTTATGGACAGCCGAGACCCCAAACTTTGGGCAGCCTTTGGCCAAAGGTAGAAAGCACTTATTCAGGGCTTAAAGTAAAAAGCTCTGCTATCGAAGCCGCAGTGTACAATGCGCAAGCTGTAAAACAAACCGTCTTCCACAAATAAAAGCACAGGCGCAAAATACTTTCGGAACATTTGAAGGTGCCGCAGGTGCCTTTTTTCCACAACCTGGATTTTTCAATGTTTCAGGAAATACTACTGGAACGTCTGGTTCTGCCGTTGCTGCCAATTCATTTGGCTCAGCGACAGTTGAATGGGAAATTTTTTCTTTTGGAAAACTGATGAAAGAATATGAAGCTGCAAAAACAGTTACCGAAAGAC
The DNA here is from genome assembly GCF_011064245.1 of Sphingobacterium sp. DR205. NCBI lineage: Bacteria > Pseudomonadati > Bacteroidota > Sphingobacteriia > Sphingobacteriales > Sphingobacteriaceae > Sphingobacterium > Sphingobacterium sp. DR205. Next base: position 3,658,780 of record NZ_CP049333.1, read on the forward strand.
GTATCAATGAGCAGGAAGCATGCATTTTGACACTAAAAAAAACACTCGCTGAACGTTATGTTATTTTATTGTATGATCAGGCAAAACTCAACTGGAACAGTAAAAATGTTAGGCGGCTCAATGAAATTCGACAATTGACAACGGGTCTTTCCAAAGCTGGTATCCGCCCGGCAGCTGACAGCTTGTTGGCACTTTCATCGTATAACCAGTCCCTTGGTGATAACGAACGTTTTGTAGGGCTCAAAAATGCATCATTGATCAAGCTGACGGAGTTAAGTGGCGATGCAGATCTTGATTATTCCTTATCTCTTTCGCACTTTAACCGACCAAGAAATTTGGGCAGAAACACGACCAACCCAATTGCTGATAGTCATCCGCTCTTAGCAGGTCTAAAAAATGAGGCGGCTTACTATTCCTATAATAGCGAAATACAGAAAAAGGCTTCGCTCCCTTCCATACGTATACTAGGTGGGTATGCTGTCCGAGGTAGCGGAATCAATCCGTCTGGACAAGTATCTGCCCGCTGGAAAGATGGATTTTCTAATACCACCGGAAATTATCTCATCGGTATCGGTGCGGTATGGAATGTTACCAATCTCAAAACCAATAGCCTTAAAAGCCATGCCTATCTGCAAGATGCTCAAAGCACTCTTTATCAGCACCAACAGTATGAGTTGTCCATGCAGTCTGACCTTAGCGCAGTTTATACGAAGATTTCACAGCAATACAAACAGCTTGAAAAGACTTCCACAGCCATGGAACAAGCAGAGGATGCTTATGAAATGTATCTTGCCAGATATAGGAGCGGTTTAATCGCATTGAGTGAATTACTTCAGATCAGGCAGTTACTTGAAAGCGCCGAAAACAATCATATTGAAGCTGCTAAACAGTATTGGCTGTTGATCGCCTATGAATCTGCATTGACAACAGATTTTGAATATCTATTCAATAATTTATAATCCTTTAAAAGAATGAATATCATCAGATTTGCGTTGAGAAAGCCGATTTCGGTCATGGTGGCCGTGCTTGCTATTGTTTTCTTCTCGTATAGTACCATAAAAAAAATAAATGTGGATATATTTCCGCAGGTTGAACTTCCGGCAATGTACATCGCCATGCCCTATGGAGGCTTATCGCCGTCCTATATGGACGGGTTTATGGCCAACGAATTTCAAAAGGTATTGTTGTTTGTCAGTGGTGTCAAAAATATAGATTTTAAGAGCATTCAAGGGTTAACCATGATGAAACTGACTTTCTATCCGGGTACCAACATGTCTCAGGCAGCTGGGGAAGTTTCGGCCTCCGTTTCCAGAGCAATGGGTTTTCTCCCCCCCGGAGCAGTACCGCCAATTGTGGTCAGGTTTGACGGTAGTTCCCTACCCGTGGGACAATTGGTCTTTGAGAGTGATCAAAGATCAATTAACGAAATCCAAACCCTTGTCCTCACTAAAATCAGACCAGTGTTTGTGGAAATACCTGGCATCACTGCGCCAGCGCCGTTCGGCGGAAACGCAAGGTCGATTGTAGTGAATGTCAATCCAGAGCTTATGCAGGCAAATGGTTTGAGTCCAGAGGACATTACAGCGGCAATCACAAAGAACAGCCTGCCCTCGCCAGCCGGAAATATTCGTATCGGCGATGAAAATCTCATGGCTCCGATAAATTCAATCGCCAGGGGGCCGGAAGAATTTCTAAATACCCCAATCCGTTCTACAGATAGCAGAACACTATATATTCGGGACATTGCGACAGTAGAGGATGCTGCTGATCAAACAACAGGCTATGCGCTGGTCAATGGAAAAAGGTCAGTTTACCTTCCTATTATCAAAAAGGCGGATGCTTCTACGCTTGAAGCTGTTAAAAACCTGAAAGAATCATTACCTAAACTTAAAAACCTGCTTCCTGAAGATGTCAAGATCAATTATGAATTTGACCAGTCAAAATACATTAAGCGATCACTTTCCAACCTGATCCATGAGGGTATATTGGGGGCAGTATTTACAGGACTGATGATCCTTCTATTTTTAGGTGATACTCGTGGAGCAATCATTGTTGTGCTGACTATACCAATTGCCATTCTCGCTGCCGTAATGGTACTGTATCTTTTTGGACAGACCATTAACATCATGACACTTAGCGGGCTAGCTCTATCCATCGGAATTTTAGTTGATGAAGCAACAGTAACCATAGAGAATATTCATCAACACATGGAAATGGGAAAGCACAAACCGCGCGCAATCTTGGATGCCTTATTAGAAATATCAATTCCCAAGCTTCTTATCTTACTGTGTATCCTTGCCGTACTGACACCTGCATTTATCATGACAGGTATACCCAAAGACATGTTTATGCCATTATCAATGGCGGTAGCTTTTGCCATGATTGCTTCATTTATTGCTTCGCAGACCTTAGTGCCTATTTTAGCCAATTGGATGATGAAGACTAAACACAATGTAGAGGCCAATACATCGAAAAAAAGAGCCTTCTTTGAAAAATTCAGGGTCAATTATTCCTACAGAATGCGCAAATGGGCTCCACGCTCCCTTTTTCTATTTTCAATGTATATGCTCCTTTGTGGGGCTGTTATTGTTATTCTTCTACAAGTGGTGGGAACGGACGTGATGCCTGTTTCCAACAGTGGAGATTTCCAGATCCGAATCCAGGCGCCGCAAGGCAGCCGTTTAGAAAAGACTGAAAAAATCGTCAAACAGATAACGGCAGAAATAGGTAAAGAAATACCAGAAAACGGTATTACCATATCCTCTGCGTTTGTAGGCCCCCAACCTGCCGGTTCTCCCATCAATCCGATTTTTCTGTTTACCAATTCTTCACATGAAGCTGTTTTACAGATTTCCATAGATCAGAAACTATACGGAGGATCAATCGAACTGTTGAAGGAAAAAATCAGGACGAGAATCCAAACAAAACATCCAGAGGTAGCTTTTAACTTTGAACCTATGGAGCTGACTGAGAAAATCATGGGACAGGGAGCCATGACACCAATAGAGGTAAAAGTAGGCGCTCCACAGCTTAAAGGTGCTTTTCAATTTGCTTCAAAGATTGAAGATAATCTCAAGCAGATCCCCTATCTACGTGATGTACGTATTACCGAACCAACAGCTTACCCAACTTTGGAAATCGAAGTGAATCGTGACCTTGCAGGACAGTTTGGTTTAACCATGCAGGACATTACACGAAGTCTTGTTGTGGCGACTTCCTCAACTCTCTTTACGGACAAAAATCTTTGGGTAGATCCCAAATCTGGTCTCGTCTTCCAGATTCAAGTGCAAATTCCTGAAGCAGTCGTATCGTCAGAAGAATTTTTAAGATCCTTACCGTTAAAAAAAGGAAATACAAGACCGATCCTTGAAGATGTTGCAACCTTAAAAAGAGTTACAGCGCCTGCACAGGTCAATCGTAAAGGTCCAAACCGCTATGTTACCGTTGTGGCTAATTTGTACGGTAAAGATCTAGGAACTGCATCCAAAGCCGTCAGCAAAGCCATTACAGATGCTGGAACTCCACCACGTGGGATTAGTATATGGACTGAAGGAACACTGCAGCTACTGAGTGAAACACGGGGAAGTCTTCTAATTGGACTGGCAGTAGCCATCGTAGTTATTTTTTTGATGCTTTCAGCCTACTATCAATCGTTCAAAGTGCCGCTTATTATCTTATCAGTATTGCCTGCTGTAATCGCCGGAAGTCTTATCATTCTTTATATGACCAATAGTACATTGAACCTGCAGTCGTATATGGGGGTAATTATGTCCATTGGCGTATCGGTATCCAATGCCGTTTTACTTGTAAATCAGGCTGAATTTTACCGTAAAGGGCTCCTCCTCAAGCCGGCAAATGCCGCGAGGCTCGCAGCTTCCTCAAGATTGAGGCCTGTCCTGATGACTGCCGCCGCCATGCTTGCAGGAATGCTCCCTATGGCTATTGGTCTTGGAGATGGCGCAGAGCAGGTTGCACCACTTGGGAGAGCCGTTATCGGAGGGCTGATAGCCTCTACGGCAACCATTTTGTTACTTATTCCGCATTTTTTCTCCTCACTTCTTTCGCGTACAAAAATACACAGTCCATCACTCGATCCAGATGATGAGGAAAGTCAACATTATAGTCCTATAAATTCCTCTAATTAAAATGAAAAATAAAAAAGTAAATAACTCGCTTACAATAAAACTATCACTATCGTTAGTAACAATCGTGCTCTTTTCCTACTGTGGGCAAGGGGAACAAACTCCAGCTAATGCTAAAAAAAGCATACAATATGATCAGGCTTTACCGAAAACTGTTGCGATAAAAATTGATAATCCTGAATATCAGATCTCGGTTCCTGCAGAACTGCGTCCTTATGAACAAGTAGCGCTCTATGCCAAAGTCACCGGTTTTGTGCAAAGATTGTTCGTAGACCGAGGTTCATTTGTAAAGAAAGGACAGCTACTCGCGGTATTAAAAGCGCCGGAAATGGATCAACGCTTAAATGCTGATCGTTCTTCGGAACAGAGGTTATACAGTGACTATCTTTTTGCCAAGCAATCTTTTGATCGGCTCAAGGAAGCTTCCCGTACTGAAGGAGCTGTTGCCGACATTGAGCTTGAGAGAAGCAAAAGCGCAATGGAAAGCTCATTAGCCGCTTATAATGCATCGAAAGCTGGCACTGCTGGCACATCACAATTACGGCAGTACCTAAATATCAGAGCTTCTTTTGATGGTGTCATTACGGACAGAAACGTATCTGTTGGCGCATTGGCAGGCACCACTACCAATGTTCCACTATTCATGATCGCACAGGGTAACCGTCTTAGGCTAACACTCTCACTCCCTGAAAAACATGCGGCATCCATACATCAGGATATGCCTGCGACTTTTACTGTAAGCTCCAGACCCGGAGAAACATTTAGCACAAAACTTTCCCGATCTGCATCATTATTGGATCAACGGGATCGTTCGCTTAAAATAGAGTTTGACGTACCCAATAGTCAAAATAGATTACAGGGCGGCGACTATGCACAGGTAAAACTTCGCTTGAAAAGGACAAACCCTACCTTTTGGGTACCAGAGAAAAGTGTCATCAATTCACAATCTGGAACATTCTTGTTCATACTAAACCAGGGTAAAATAAAGAAAGTCGCTGTCAAAGAAGGAATTCGTTTAAATAGCTTAACAGAAGTATTCGGTCAGCTGAAACAAGAAGATATGGTTTTACTCAATCCTTCGGAAGAAACCAAAGAAGGCAAAGTAAATACAGCTAACAACATTTAATTTTTATAGAAATGCTAAAAAATAAAATGAATAAAAAAATGAAAGTACATCAAAAAGATAGTTTAATGATGATTGTCGTTGCGACCTGTTTATTTGCACTGACAGCCTGCGGAAATTCAAAAAGTACAAAAAATGAAAATACGAATATTTCGGAAAAAGAAATGATCACAACCACAAATGAAAACACAGATCCTGTATCTTTTAAAAACGAAGATGGAGAGTCTATCTCGACGATGGATCTGAAAGGAAAAGTCGTCTTCATTAATTTCTGGGCCACCTGGTGTCCTCCTTGTATCAAAGAATTGCCATCGATCAATGATTTAAAGAAACAGTACGAAAGAAATAAAAATATTGTTTTCCTCATGGTCGATGTAGATGCTGACCTGGAAAAATCAGTCTCTTTCATGAAAGACAATAAATATGACCTGACTGTTTATATGCCAGAAACACCTATACCACCAACATTTTTAGGAAACTCCATTCCTACAACCGTAATTTTGGGTAAGGATGGAGAAATTAAGGAGCGGATAGAAGGAGGGCGAGATTACGCTGCTCCTGATATCAAAGTTTTGTTAGATGATTTAATCGACGAATAATCTGATTTATCACAAAATAGAGGAGCCAAATGGCTTCTCTATTTTGTATTTGGCCTACCTTAGTCTCGCGCTATGCGAGTCTTCGAAAATTATCACAATTCTAGACATGACTTGATCTGTACTTACATTTTAATCAATTCAACTCGGCGATTTTTTGCTTTGTTCTTTTCGGTATTATTGTCAGCCAAAGGTTTTTCAGCTGCGAAACCCTGAGATTTCAAACGATCTTTAGCAATATTTTTTGCCAATAAACTTTTTAATACTGCTTCGGCTCTCTGTTGTGAAAGCTGCATGTTGTGTGCTGTGGGTCCTTCATTGTCAATATGGCCGTCAATGGATAGTTTAAGGCCTTTGTTATTAAGATTATAAAGAGATGTACTTTTCAGGACTGTTATTATTCCAAAGTTGTTTTGACACTCCATTTTCAATATCTGACAGATCATCATTCATTATATCATGAATCAGTCCTAATTTACCATAATGTTCATCACTATATACGCTCATGAATTCAACAAAGCTTCCGTTTATTGCTGAATTGAACCCTAAAGCCTGCAAAACACTTCTATATTCTTCCTGATATTTAGGCAAAACTTCATCTACCTTATCTTGCAAATATGTTTTTAACTTCTCTGTCAACTTCATATCTTTTTTACTATATAGACAAATATAATAACATATACCAGGCAATCCAGTTTCGAAAATTCTGGGACTTTAACTGGCTTACAATACTATTTACAAGACCCCTTATGAATAAGTTGACTTCAATTTTTCCGTAGTTCAGTGAAGTGTGTCCCTTAAAATAAGTGTGGCAACGATAAATTGTATTCAGGTTTTGCTTCGGCTAAACACTAATTAAATGTGTGACGAAATTCTAAAGGGGACATCGCTGTTTTCTTTTTAAATAGCTTATTGAAAGATTGCGGGTATTCAAAACCTAACTGAAAAGCAATCTCAGAGACAGATAAGTTACTTGAAATCAAATATTGCTTTGCTTTTTCAATCAACTTTTCGTGAATATGATGTTGGGCATTTTGTCCTGTAAGAGAGCGAAGCATATCACTCAAATAATGAGGTGAAAGATTGAGTTTGCTGGCAACCGAATCTACTGTTAAAAGTCCGTTCCGCAAACCTTCTTGACTGTCAAAGTAATCATTTAATATCTGTTCCATTTGCGATAACAAATCGTTGTTCACAGCCTTTCTTGTAATGAATTGTCTGTCGTAAAACCGCTTACAATAATTCAGAAGCAAATCAATTTGTGAAAGAATAATATCCTGTGTATGCTGGTCGATATGTTGGTATTCTGTGGCGATCTTTTGAAAAATCTCAATGATATTCTTTTCTTCCCGCTCAGAAAGGTGGAGAGCCTCATTTACTGCATAGGAGAAGAAATCATAGTTTTTTATGATATTAGCCAATGGGTGTTTTTGCAAAAAATCAGAGTAGAACAGCAGAGAATATCCTGTACCACAATTTTCATTGATCATTTTAACCTCATCAAATTCAAGCGACTGGACCTGGTTCGGTGCGAGAAAGGTCATCGTACCTTTGTTAAAATCATAATATCGCTGTCCGTATTTCAGCTTTGTAGCGATATCTTTTTTTAACGAAATACAGTAAAAGTTTAAGGAAAATTTTTTCCATACATCACTTTCAACAAGTCGTGTTTTGGAGACATCAGCGACGCTTACAAGTGGATGCAATGGTTCTGGCAAAGACAATAGCTTGAGATATTCTGATATAGAATTGATATGATACATAACAAAAAATATAACACTAATATACAAAAATAGATTATCCCAAAATCTGTTTGCTAAGCTCTTTTCTGAATTCTTCTGAACCAATTTCATCACGTCTTGCAACTGTTGCAGTTACATCTGCACCTGCCACATAATGTACCTTATCCTTGCCATCAGTAGCTGCCTGATAAACTACTGCAGCAATCTGTTCGGCAGTTGAAGCAGCACTTGCCATTCCGCTAAATACATCAGTTATCTTTTTCTCCAAGTTCTGATATGCCGGGTGGATGACATTGTCTATATTATCGTTAAATTTTGTGGCAATTGCACCTGGAGCTACTGTTTTTACACCAATATTGAACATAGACAATTCATAAGACAGTCCTTCACTCCAACCTTCCAAGGCAAATTTAGTCCCATTATAGACAGACACCAGAGGAAAACCGACCACTCCGGCTAGAGATGTGGTGGTAATAAACAAGCCACTTCTCTTTTCTCTGAAATGGGGAATGAACGCTTTCGTAACACGTACTGTCCCCAAGACGTTAGTATCAAAGATCTTTACGATCTGCTCATCTGAAACGCCTTCCAATGCAGCACTTTGTCCATATCCTGCATTGTTGAACACCACGTCGATATTGTACAGTTCGATAGCTTTAGCTACAGTTTCGTTGATTTGATCAGGATTAGTAACATCAAGCGGTAAAATAGTTACGTTTTCTAATTGACTAAGTTCTGTTTCCTTTTCAGGGGTCCGCATTGTTGCTATTACGTTCCACCCTTTGCCTTGAAATAATTTGGCAGTAGCTTTCCCTAAACCTGTTGAAGCTCCTGTAATAAAAATTGTTTTTGACATTGTTTCCTTGTTGATATTTTAATAGTACAAATGTCGTTGGAAATAAAAACTTCAACGTGTCCAAATTGGGGACAGTTGTATCCAAAATGGACCTATAAGTAGTTTGCTGACACTTTAATTTTCATGTTTACAGTAATCAAGCTTGGTTTTGATTTACCGGCCATTGGAATAACTCTTAAAAAATCTTATCCCAAATAAATCAAAACAACCAACCAAATAATCCTATCAAGGCACTATATTTTAGCCCTTAATCTAACCGGAACCTCTACTTTTAGAAAAAAAAGAGCCCAACAGAACACGTTTGTTCATGTCGGGCTAAACCAAATATACTATCCTGAACTACGCAAATGTTCGGCGGATAATCAAAAAAAGAATTAGTCATGGACCACCTCAAAATTTAAAAACCCAATCGGTAAGCTTTTGCATTGGACCCACATCATGCAGAATGTGCAACTCTAAATGTAACTAGGTTACCTATGGCATCAAATTTATCAATTCGTGTAGCCTCCGTTGGAAAAAATGGTCTGATCGGTACTTACCACTCCTTAGCAACTAGGAACTTGATTTAAGCGGACAATATTCATAATACAGTAGGCACGAATCAAATTAAGCACTGTTTATCCATAAATAACAACATAGAGATACTTATGTGATATATTTGAGATATATGCGTATCGACGGTATATTTCTGTGCCTCTTTATTTCTTACATCTTTAGATATATTTCAGTGGATGAGTGATGTTATGCATTGTCTGGATTTAGCCCTTTGTTTTGTTAACGATCAATACTATCGCTGCGATCCGTACAATAATAGCATACCAATGATGTTTTGCATTGATTTTTGGTATTTGTTGGTTGTTCAAACTTAATATCAAGATACAAATAAGAAGTGTCGTTACAGGAGCATGCGAAATCTATTGAAAAGCAGTCACCTTCACGGGCATAAATAGTTAAATATTCACTTGCCCAATAAATTAAAACATTTTTTTATTACTATGCAAAGCAGTACAGATTTTAAACTAATCAATCAGATCCTGCTCTTTCAGTTTATCCAATATCAAGTTTACTACAGCAGAAGCTTTATGCTTTTCAGTATAATTTATCCATTCAAATGAGTGGATTTCGTTTGCAGCTTCCAGCACACCTGAGTAATCAGCAAAATAACATTTCATCCTAACCATGATCCCAGCATCCTTTCCGTCGGCAGGAGCTTCAAATGTACCAAAATAACGGACCGAGTCTTCTTTAATCTCTACATTCAATTCTTCCTTTATTTCTCTCTTCAAACATTCAATATCGGATTCATCGGACTCTCTTTTACCACCTGGCAAATAAAGTTTTAATTTAAATTTGGAAAGTGCCACCAATACTTTTTTATCTAAAATATTGATTAAAGCAACTTTATCTATTATCTTATTATCCATTCTTATTTTTTTGTAAAATTACCCTTTACGTAACGTTTTAAGTCAATTTCAGAATTAGAGATTATGCACTCCTAAACTTCCTAATAGTTTGCTAACTTATCAACTATGGATATCATTCTTCTATTCTATCCAAATGTGTCCCATTGAATAAGTTCTGGCTTTACCAGCCACAATTACTCTTTCGTTTTTGTCCTCACAGTAGAGCTGGCCTCCTCTTTTTGAAAGCTGGCGGGAGAAAAGCTTATTTTTTCCTAATCTTGATGACCAAAGCGGAATAAGTGAGCAATATGCTGATCCTGTTACCGGATCTTCAAGAATTGTTGATTGTGGAGTAAAATATCTTGAAACAAAATCACTATCGGTACCTGTCGCTGTCACAACCACTCCTCCCGGATCCAGGTTGATAAGGTCAAAAACGGATCTTTCAATTTTTATATTTTTTATATCTTCCTCAGATTTATATAATAGAACATAATCTCTTGACTTAAAGATTTCCATAGGCTGTATATTAAGCGACTTGATTATAATATCCGGAAGAGTTGAGGGTTCCGGCATTCTTGATGGGAAATCCATATAATAAATGCCATCTTTTATATCAACGTTTAATTCTCCGACTTGCGTTTCAAATATAATTCGGCTTTTATTATAATTTAAATGTGAAATTAGGCAGTGTGCTGCGGCGAGGGTAGCATGTCCACATAGATCCATTTCAATCTCAGGTGTAAACCATCTCAAATGGATGGTACTACCGTTGTCAATAAAGAACGCAGTTTCAGCCACAGCATTTTCTTTGGCTATTTTTAAAAGTAACTCATCAGGCAACCACCTTTTTAATGGAACAACACAGGCTGGGTTTCCGTGGAAAATTTCTTCTGTAAAAGAATCTATCTGAAATAATTCTAATTTCATTGATTATCTATCTATTTAGTTTTTTAATATATAATGTAAGCTTAAGCCTGCTCAGAAGTAGGAATTTCATTAATATGATAGTAGATTTTAAGCCCCCTTTCCTTCGCCAGCCTAACATCTTGGTCTGCACCTTTTGATTCACCTTCGATCCGCAAAACGGCATCACATTTTTCTAGGATCCGATGGGCAACAGGATACTGAATTCTATCCCATTGTTCATCTCCAATCTTTTGCGATCCTGCTAACTTAATTAACGGAAGTGCAAGCCATTCGCCGACTATAGGAACATGTCCTTTATTAAAAATGTCCAAAGCGAACTCCTCCAATTTATCTAGATTATTCTTTATTAATGTTGGGTCATCATTGGTCCCACCTCGATATGGACCTGAAATCATTATAAGCATCGTTTTATTTATTAGTCTACAGACACAAATTAACGACCATTTCGTTGAAAAAAAAATAAACTACTTTAAGCCTTTTCCCTTTTTATGCTTAATCATACTCAAAAATTCGGGGGTAATTCCCAAATAGGAAGCTATTTGCTTTTGCTTTACGTTCTTTGCGACCTCCGGATATTTGCCAACAAATATTTCATAGCGCGCCTCCGCTGATAACGAAAGGTTTTGAATTACACGCAGCTGTTCTCTTATGTATGCGTTTTGCATCAGAATCCTAAAAAATTTCTCAAATTGCGGTATGGCTATATACAAATAATCTAAATCACTCTTTTTTAATTGGTAAATTACACTATCTTCTATAGCCTCAATAGTTAACATGGCCAGTTTTTGATTAATAAAACAGTACATGTCAGTTACCCACCAGTCATTAATAGCAAACATAATAGTGGCTTCTTTACCGGATTCATCCAGAAAGAAAGCACGTAATGCTCCTGACTCAACAAAATAGATATTTTCACACAATTGTCCTTGACTCAATATTATACTTTTTCGGGGTATTTGTATTTTTTTTAACCGAGATAAAAACACCAAGAATTCCGCCTCATTTAAAGTTATATGTTTACTGATGTTTTCTTGGATTATTTGATGATTCATACTCTTTTATCTGATTTTTTTTGCGATTTCGTATTTAAAATTACTGTAATAAACTTTAAAATAGGAAATAGAAAACTATTTTAGCCTAAACTATTCTATAGAAAAAACAATACCGAAAAAAGACAGTAGATTTCGTAATCTATTAAACAACAACGCCAAAGCGACTATAAAATGGAAGCTAATTTTGAAACTTTTGTAGCAGATTTCTTATCAAATTTTTCTAATTGCCATTATGAATGTCACATTAATTTGGATGCCTATCCATTCGGAGTAAACCGCTCCTATCTAAGCTATTCTATTTTTCAGTCTCATTGATAAACGCTAGGACTCAAATTCCTCCTACAGGAACGATTGCTACACATCTCGATTCGACGCTTCGTTACTTTAACGCCATCGGTCGAAGAGATAAAGATCACTGAGTTTGCACAGCCAGTGATCGCATCTGCACGGATGGTCAGACCAACGCTCCATATCATAGGGCGATAATATCGCCGGATCCGAAATACTGCATCTTTTGTTATTGCTGAATGGTCGGTGGTGTCTGTCTGTCTTTTGCGACAAAATGGCCTCCTTCCTCGAGCTCATGAAATCAATTTCCAGACTCCTGTATATTATTTGCTATGACTTTCTTATACTCGTTCGGCGTCATTCCAAATTCTTCCTTGAAATATTTTCTAAAATATTTGGTTTCATTAAATCCGACTAGAAATGCAACTTCATTCACATACATCTGACTTTTTTCGAGCAATTCCGCCGCTCTTTTTAGCCTAATAAAACGAATAAATTCCGATGGTGTTTTATCCGTCAAAGCGAGGATCTTTTTATAGAAATTCACTCTGCTCATCGCCATTTCCTGGCATAGATCTTCAACCAAGAAATCTGTTCTTGCAATATTGGCCTCCACAATGGAAACAGCTTTTTGTATAAACTTCTGATCCATTGAAACGATCTCGGGCTTCGTTGTCGAAATATCAATTTTCGATCTAAACTTCTGCTGAAGCTGCTTTTGCATTTTAGCAATGTTGGCGAGGGTGACACGAAGAATATCGATATTAAAAGGTTTCGAAATATAGGCGTCAGCACCTGCTTCCATACCTTGGTATTGATTTTCATCCGAACACTTTGCAGTGAGAAGCACAACGGGGATATGCGAAGTCCTTATATCCTGCTTAATCGTTCGACAAAACTCATATCCGTCCACATTTGGCATCATCACGTCACAAAGAACTATATCCGGAATATGTTCAACAGCAAGATTATATCCCTCTTGTCCATCCTTTGCAGACAGAATCCTGTAATCGCGATTAAACAGGTCCTTTAAAAACAAACGAAAATCTTCGTTATCATCAATAATCAGCAGCGTGTAGATGCCAGAGCCTGCGTCCATAAACGTTTCCTTCTCTTTTTCGGCGATCTCCTGATCATATTGTTCTATTTCAGCACCAGAATAGATTACGTCTTGCTTGTTTACGCTATAAGATTCATTTGGCATAGGCAGATAGACTGTAAAGGTTGTCCCTTTACCCAGTTCGCTTTCAACTTCGATGGTGCCAGAATGCAGTTTCACAAATTCACTGACAATATGAAGTCCAACACCGGTCCCTGCTATACCATGCGTCTCATTGGACTCGATTCGATAAAAACGGTCAAAAATAAGATCCAAATCTTCTTTTGCAATCCCTATACCAGTATCACAAATACGGATAATCAACTGTTTGTCAATCTGATGATCGACAACCATCTCGGATATATCAATATGGACATCCACATGTCCCTTGTTCTTTGTGTACTTAAAAGCATTGGATATTAGATTTGACAACACCATATACATTTTATCCTTATCAAATCGCATATCAACATATTGATAATTGGCCGTGAATGTCAATTTGATAGATTTTTCAGCAGCTATAGATAGAAATGATGTGCAGATTTCTCTTACAAATTCGACGATATTGCCCGACGATATATTTAGCCTCGCTTTGTCCTGATCGAGTTTTCTAAAATCCAATATATCATTGACCATTGTCAGCAGTTTTTGTGCATTTTTATACATCACCCCCAATACTGTGCGTTGTTCGGGATAAGTGGAATCTTTCAGCAACATCTCGAGCGGGCTGATGATCAGTGACAAGGGTGTCTTAAATTCGTGGCTGATATTAGTAAAAAACTTCAATTTTAACTGGTCAATTTCATGCAGTTTATCCGCTTCCAACATACGTGCATTTTGGTCCAGTTGATCCTGTTTTCGCTTTAAACGATACCGAATAAAAAAGCGGACAAGCCCGATAAAAGCCATGATATAAAAAACGATCGCCCACCAGGAAAACCAAAAAGGCGGTTTGACTATAATATGCATCACTATGGCCGTCGGTGACCAAACATTGTCCTCGTTGCCTGCATAGACCTTAAGCACATAATGGCCTGGATTAAGATTAGAATAGGATGCAAATCCGGTACTACGGGATGTCTCTATCCATTCTTTATCAATACCTTCCAATTTATACCTATATCTATTTTTCTCAGGATGTATAAAGTTGAATGCCGAAAAACGAATGGTAAAATTTGTTTCATTATATTTGAGGACGATCTGGTCGAGGTCTACAATGGAACGGGGAAGCACCAAGTGATCATTTCTTTTATCACCGGGATTTATGAGTTCATTAGACAATAACAACTCAGTGAAGCGTGCACGGGGAACACTTTTATTGACAGGAATCTTTCTTGGATAAAAGCCCACATAGCCTTCCGTGGTACCCATATATATTTTACCTGTTTTATCCGTGTATACCGCATTGGGATTAAAAACCATACCTGTCAGCCCATCGCTCAGATCAAAGGCCAAAACAATGCTCTTATGTTTGCCCCCTTCACTCGACATGTATTGTATGCGGTTGAGTCCATAGCTTGTACCCGCCCAAATATATCCATCTTGATCCTCGGCCAATGAGCGTACGTCATCACTGGATAAACCGTCTGCCAGTGTCAGTATAGTACAGCCGCCTCGATTACCATCGAAGATCTTTATTCCCCTTTTTGTTGCCAGCCAAATACGTCCTTTAGAATCCTTCATAAGCTGGTACACAGGCACGGTTGATGCCTTATCCTGAAAATCAGGATTTGAGAAATAGGGTAATATGGTCTGATCAGAGCCAATTTTATACACGCCGATATCCGAACTGAAGCTAATCATGCCATCCGCACCCTGAGCGGCTGACAACATGAAATCAGAACGTAACTTGCTATTTTCTCTATTAAAATTACTAAATATACTGCGGCTGGGATCTAATCGGTCAATCCCTCCTCCTAGCGTCGCAATCCATAGATGATGACCCGAATCTTCCGTTAAACCATAAATACTCAGGTTAGAAAGGCCTTTTCTATTTTTCCCCTCCACTTTATACTGCGTAAATCTCTGGCCATCATACACATTCAAGCCGCCCATAAATGTTCCCACCCATATTCTTTTTGTATGATCTTCAAAAAGAGCAGTTACAATATCCGAAGATAGACTGCTATCGTCGCCACGTTTATTCCTAAAAAAATGGCTTTCTCCACTTTGTTCATTTAACTTGATAAGCCCTTTACCATTGGTACCTAACCACAGATTATCATCTTTGTCTTTGATGATGCTGCTACAATCAAAAATAGTATTTCCACGACTGGATCCATTTCCTATTGCCGTACTTGGAAACTTGAACATATCCGGATGATAATAAGAAACCCCGTTTTTATAAGTACCCGCCCAAACGATTCCCTCGGGGTCACAATACAGGCTGACGATGGAATTCTGACCAAGTGAACTGCTGTTGTATTCTTCGTGCTGAATGACCTTGACTGTGTTCTTTTTTTTATCAAATAGATTGATTCCCCCATGATCAGTTGCAATCCATAATAATCCCTGATGATCCGATATGATTCCGCGGACAAATGAATTGGAAAGTGCCGGTTTACTGTCGATATCGAGCTGCTGCCATTGATCGTTTGTCTCATTATAGCAAACTGCCCCCTTATTATTCAGCCCGGGATATATCCAGACCATATTGTCTGAATCGATAAAAATGCGTTTGGGAATCAAAGAGTTTATCGGTGTACGCGTCAGCTGATTTTTACGTAAATCGACTTTTCCGGTGCTGCAATTTAAACGCTCCAGTAGCCCATCTTTATGGAGTATCCACACGAATAGACCTTTTACCGCGATCTCGACGATCTCAGTAGATAAGATGGTCGTTGGATCGTTTAACGGTTTATAGGCAACAAGTTTCTTCGTTTTTGGTTCAAATTTATATACCCCTTTATCCGCATAGGCAACAATGAAATTTTTAAGTTGATCTATCTGAATCGAAACGGGATTTGCAGGAAGACCCATCTGTTCAAGAATCGAATCCGTATTGTTGACAAAAACCTCCTTACGCCAGTCAAACATCACATACTTATTGCCCTGCATCCAGAGATTCCCTTTTTCATCTTCAACAATTTTTTTCATTGCATCATAATGGGTATCCGCCAGTGCATCGCTGCTCCGATTGAATACTTTGATTCGCTCACCGTCGTATCTATTTAGACCAGTATTGGTTGCAAACCATACAAAACCTCTACTATCTTTATGGATAGCAACCACCTCATTTCCAACAATTCCATTACGCGTATTTAATTGCGCAAATTTATAAGCTTGCCCAAAGCTGGATATGGTAAAAAAAAGTAAAATCAGAAAGAATAGATGTTTCATTGGTTATCGTCTCAAGAACTAAGCGTTAAAATACAGATTTTATCAAACCTTTACAGCATAAGTAATCATTTTATACCCTAACCTGAAACATTTGGACACCTTACCAAACCTACTTTCCTGAAAAAGATTCATCGGGATTACCGGACGCACCTTCTCGACAATCGCTAATACACCTAGTTTTATAAACATTTTACCCTCTTATCTGCAACATTTGAACCCTATTAATACAATTTGCTATTCCTAATTTTAATCATCCCTTTCTCGGGAAAATAACCAATATCAAATTATAAACTTAAATTAACCATGAAATCAAAAAACGGATCTCAAAAGTTTTTTTGGCCCAAATTACGACATTGGGAGTATCTCATGTCAATGGCCTTATTTTTCCTTTTTATCAACTCCTTACAGGCTCAGGGAACAAAAATCAATGTCTCTGGATTGATTACGAATAAGGCCACCGGAGTACCATTAACAAATGTTTCAGTTAAGCTAAAGGGAACAAGTTGGGTAACTTCTTCCGATGAAAACGGCAGGTATACCATTTCAGTAGAAAAAGGAAGTGTACTCATTTTCAATCACTTGGGATTCCATACTCAAGAAATAAAAGTAATGGACAATCAGCAAAATATTCAGCTAACGGAAAATATACACGAAATGGATGAAGTCGTTGTCGTGGGATATGGAAAAATGAGGCGAAGTGACCTAACCGGATCTGTCGTCTCTGTAACGGCAGACGATATAAGCAAATCGGTCAGTACTTCACTTGATCAAGCATTACAGGGACGTGCTGCAGGTGTTTCTGTGACGCAGAATTCTGGAGCACCGGGGGGCGGAATATCGGTCAGCATCCGTGGTACAAATTCGTTCAGCGGTAATGAGCCCTTATATGTTATAGATGGAATTCCCATAGATGGCAATACCAGAGATAATTCCAGTGCGCTCTCCTCCATAAATCCATCAGATATAGAATCCATGGAAATATTGAAAGATGCTTCAGCTGCCGCCATCTACGGTACCCGAGCAGCAAATGGTGTTGTGCTGATTACAACGAAACGCGGCTTAGCCGGAAAAACCAAATTGGGCTATGAAGGATATGTGGGTCTTCAACAGCTGCCCAATATATTGGACGTCCTCAACCTACGCGAATATGCGGTGTATCAAAATCTGCGCAGCAAAGTTATCGGTTTTGGCGATCGGGAGGAATTTAAAGATCCATCCTTGTTAGGTGAAGGAACGAATTGGCAAAAGGAAATCTTTCGGACTTCATTGATGCACAACCATCAATTGAACATTTCCGGCGGAACCGAGCAAAATAGATTTGCGATCACCGGCGGATACCTGGATCAACAGGGCATCGCACAAGGATCCAGTTTTGAGCGCTATTCCTTACGGATGAACTTCGATTCGAAAATCAACAAATGGCTGACAGTTGGCATCAATGCCTATACGGCGAAAACAAAAAACAGGAACACCATAGACAATGGTGGAATCATTTCACTCGCCATTCGACAATTGCCGGAGGTTCCCGCAAAAAATCCAGATGGCACTTGGGGGACACAACAGGAAAATATGTATGGTACCTATTTCGCTAACCCTTTGGAAGAAGCGCTTACCCGGGAAAACTATGCGAAAGGTTCACAAATCAGTGTCAACGCCTATACGGATATCTCTCCCATCAAAGATCTTGTACTTCGGATCGAAGGCAATGGAAACTATAATTATTCCAATTCCTACCAATTCACGCCATCGTATGATTATGGCAATTTCAAACAACAATCTGCAGGGGCAAGATTCGCAAGTAATGGCTCTTTTACAAACTTTAAGACTTATCTGACCTATAATAAATATTTTTCCGAAAAACACAATCTCTCGATTATGGTCGGGCATGAGGCACAGGAAAATAGATGGGAGTCATTGTCTGGAAGCCGAACTAATTATTTTTTAAATTCTGTCCATGAACTGGATGCCGGCGATTCAAAGACAGCCAAAAATAGCAGTTCAAGAAGTTCGGGCGCCATTGAATCTTATTTCGGACGTTTCAATTATGGATTTGACGATAGGTATCTCCTGACTGCTACTTTTCGCAGAGACGGATCGGATAAATTTGGCATCAACAACCGCTGGGGAACATTTCCCTCTCTTGCGGCAGCTTGGAAGATTAAAAATGAATCTTTCTTAAAGGAAAATTCCACAATCGATAATCTAAAACTACGGTTAGGTTGGGGACTTGTCGGTAATCAGGCGGCAAGCTCATATGCCTATGGCGTGACAATGGCCTCAGCTGCATCCATCTGGGGCACGGGATTCTATCCTTCCAATTTTCCCAATCCTGACCTGAAATGGGAAAAGACCAACGCCTATAATCTAGGTGTGGACCTCAGCCTATTTAAAAACAGGATTGAACTGACGACCGAGGTTTATTTAAAGAAAATCGACAATCTATTGATGCAGGCTGTATTGCCAGACTATATCAGCGGCCTTATTTCCGCCCCCTGGGTTAATGCTGGTTCGATGACCAATAAAGGGGTTGAAATCAGCTTAAATACCGTCAATATCAATAAAAATGGGTTATTCTGTAAATCGGGATTGACATTTTCCATGAACAGAAACCGTGTAACGCACCTATATACCGACGCTGCTGCGATTCAAGGAAAAATAGGAGCCGAAACCTTTACAATGACTAAGGTTGGAAATCCTGTTGGCCAATTCTATGGTTATAATGTGATTGGCATGTTCCAAAACGAAAGTGATTTTTACAGCAAGGATAGTCACAATAACCCGGTGTTAGATCAAGATGGCAAAAAAATACCTGTGGCTCTTCCCAAAGACAAAAATATAGGTATCAACGAGATTTGGGTTGGCGATTTTATCTTCGAAGACAAAAACAAAGATGGTAAAATCGATGAGCAAGACCGCGATTTTATAGGCAATCCGGATCCGAAGTTTATCTTCGGACTGAACAATTACCTAGCCTACAAAGGATTTGACCTGAACATCTTTCTAAACGCTGTATACGGCAATAAGATCTATAATCAACTGCGTAAAGACTTTACAAACCCAATGAACAATTCGGGTATGCTCAAAGAAACAACGGGAATTGCCCATATCGAAACGATTGATCCTAGCGGTTCCGACCAGGATATTGCCAATGTACGGGTTTCCAATCCCAACGCGAGCATTCAGCGTATTACCATCAGTGATGCGAATGATAATAGCCGTATGAGCAATAGATTTATCGAAGATGGCTCCTATTTGCGCTTGAAAAATATTTCACTGGGCTATACTTTCCCACAAAAGCTTTTGAAAAAATATCAAATTGAAAACCTCAGGTTATACGTCAATATTCAAAATCTTTTCACTTGGACAAAGTATTCGGGCTATGATCCGGAAATAGGTTCCTACAACCAAAATGTTTTATTGAAAGGAATAGATTATGCGAGATATCCTTCACAGCGTATCTATACCTTCGGTTTAAACTTCATGTTTTAATATTAAATACTGAATTATGAAAAAGCTATTCTTGATAGCCTCATTGATGGCTACCGTTGTTCTACATTCCTGCAACAAAAGCTTTCTTGAACGGGAGCCTGAAGGTGCTTATGTGGACGCAACCTTCTATACATCCGCCGAGGCATTGAAAGCAGCCACAGCCCCACTCTACAACAGGGCATGGTTTGACTATAATAAGCGACCTGCTGTCGCCATTGGAAGCTTAAGGGCAAATGATGGCTATAATCCTTATATGAATCCCTCCTATACCTTATTCACGGTGACATCACTTGACGATGGGCTTTCGGATTCCTGGAAATCATTCTATGGTGTCGTAACGATGTCGAATGCCATTATCGACGCTGTTAAAAACAAGGCAATCAATGTCACTGAAATACAAAAAAACGTAGCTATCGCAGAAGCACGACTTATGCGTGGTATAGCATATTTTTATCTTTTGCGAACTTGGGGGCCTGTTATATTGATCGAAAACAATGATGCCGTGATCAAAGACCCTATGCAGCCAAGGCATCGGGAAGAAGATATTTTTCGGTTTATCATCGATGATCTCAGCTTTGCCGTTCAAAACCTTCCAGATAAAGCGGATAAAGGGCGCGCAACAAGCTGGGGCGCCAAAGGTATGCTCGCCAAGGTATACCTCTCCCGCGCGGGCTGGAAAACCGGTGGCACTCGAAATGAAGCCGATCTGGCCAAAGCAAAAGAATACGCACAGGATGTCTGTGTAAATAGCGGACTGGAACTGTATCCAAAATATGAAGATCTGTTCAAATACAAACATAATAATAATCCTGAATCGCTTATCGCCATGCAATGGGTACCACTTGGCGACTGGGGCGTCTGCAATACGCTCTTAGCTGATCTGGCATTTTCATCCGATGTGACGGGTGGTGTCAATGTTTGGGGCGGCGGACTGAACGGAACGATCGACATGCTCAAACAATACGAACGCGCTGATACGCTCCGAAGAAATGCCACCTATTTTACCCAGCACTCCCTCTATCCCTATATCGCCATTGATAAAGGTGGCTATTCTTATCCTAATGCAGGAGCATCCATAAAAAAAGGGGTAATCGGCGGACCAAATGACGATAATGATGGCTTTGTACAGTCGATGAGTTCGCCACTCAATACCTACATTTTACGCTTGGCAGATGTATACTTAACCTATGCTGAAGCTAGTCTGGGAAATAATACTACACTCAGCGGTGGTGAAGCATTAAGCTACTTTAACAAAGTAAGGGATCGGGCCAAAATCGGGAGAAAAACCTCAATTACATTGGATGACATCATCAAAGAACGACGCATCGAATTTGCAATGGAGTATACCAATTGGTATGATATGGTCAGCTGGTATTGCTACAAGCCGGAGAAAATGCTCAAATACTTTAATGATCAGCAACGGGGCTGGTCGACGGCCTCCATTACGAAGGATGAAGACGGGAATCTTATTTTTGAAGACCCCACAGCACCGGCAGTACCTGTGGTCGTAACAGCAAACAACATCTTCTTTCCTTATCCTGAGAATGATCTCATACAGAATCCGAGGTTAAAAGAAGAACCAAAAGCTTTATCCATTTAATAATCAATAGAGAATTATGAAAGCAATATACGATAACAATCGCTTTTTATTATTTGTGTTCATAGCAATTATTATGCTGAATATGCCATCCTGTAGCCGCAACAATGATCTGACAATGACTCCAGTGATAACCCACGTGCGATTGACAGATCCTGAAAAAGCAGATAGTACCTTTGTAGGTGCATTTCCGGGCACAATGGTTGCTGTTATCGGAAAAAATCTAGATGGTATACAAAAAATTTATATTAATGACCAGCCGATCGGATTTAATGCAAATTACTGCACGTCAACAAGCGCCATTATTTCCATTCCTGCCGACTTGCTACTGACTGGCACCAATCCAGATCTCCCAAATGAGATTCGGATAGAAACGAGCCACGGTGAAGCGAGATTCAATTTCCATATCTACTCTCCCGCACCCCAGATCAGCCGTATCGAATTAAATTATCCAGCCAAAGCTGGCGAAAAGCTCAGTATATACGGTTTAAATTTTTATGAAGTAAAAAAAATAGCATTCGAAACCGCAACAGGCAGTAGCGTATCAGCTACCGAATATGAAGTCGATAAGGACTATGATAAAATCGATTTAAAGATCCCATCAGGTGTTCAAGATGGTCGTCTGGCAGTCTACTGCATAACAGATTCGGTCAGCATAGCCTTCACAACACATGTTTCGCCGCCAATAATAAAATCATGGAGCAGCGATATGCCTATTATTGGCGATCAGGCGTTTATTACCGGCGCCAACTTCATCAATGTGACCAAACTAAATATCAATGGAGAATTTGATGTTCCAGATAAAGATCTTATGGTGGCCAAAAGTCAAGATACCATCTATTATCGACTTCCAAAAACCCCTACCAAATCCGGTACAATTACGGTCCATGCGGCTGGCGGGCAATCTAATTCTACCAAGCTATTTTATCCTATTGAAAATCTTGTCCTGAATTGGGACGAAATAGGCCATTATGAATGGGGAGACAACAATATGCCCGTAATGGCAGACGGCACCAAGCCACCTTACTTCACAACGGGAACCGCTTACCGCATCTTCGGATCACCGGGCGCATGGCAATATTGGTGGGGCAACCTGTCCAACAAAGGCAGCTATCCTACCATAAATACAATACCTGCCAATACGCCTATTGGCAATCTTGTACTGCGCTTTGAATGCTTCGTTAATGAGCCTCTGGCGACGGCGACATTTGACCTACAGCTCAAAGGCAACGGGGATAAAATGGTGTCAGATTATGTGCCACGCGATCGAAACAGCAACAAAACAAATCTTGGAAAATGGATGACCTGTGACATCCTCTTCAATAGGTTTACGACAGTTGCCGACTACGGACGTTTTGCTGCCATAGCCAGCTCAGAACTGAGCATTTTTACGAAAAATAAAGCAGACAATGCCAATGTCAAGGTGGACATCTATTTCGACAATTTTAGAATTATAGACACAAGCAAAAACTAAACCCGTATACAACAAATAAGCACTTTAACACTAGGCCGGATACTCGAGCGATCGTCAATGCCGGCCTTTAGTAACCAATCATCTTTCACAAACACACACATGAAATTTAAAAAGTCAATTTACGTCATGATCTCCTGCCTATTTTCCATTGCCTTTCATTATGTCATTGCACAAACTGGCTTTTCAAATCCGATTATCAGGGGGTTCAATCCGGATCCAAGTATCTGTCGTGTAAACGATGACTATTACCTAGTTACTTCGTCCTTTGAATATTTTCCGGGCCTCCCGATTTATCACAGTAAGGATCTTGTCAACTGGGAGCAGATAGGTCACTGTCTCACCCGGGATGCCCAGCTACCGCTGGAAAAGGCTGCTGCTTCAGGCGGCTTATTTGCTCCTTCGATCCGCTATCACGATGGCCTGTTCTATGTCATCTGCACCAATGTATCATCAGGTGGCAATTTCTATTGTACGGCGACTGATCCCACTGGCCCTTGGAGTGATCCAATCCATGTGGCCATCGAGAGTATCGATCCCGATATATTTTGGGACGAGGACGGTAAAACATATTTTGTCACGCAGGGAAATGAAGGGATTCGGGTGACGGAGATTGATATCAAAACCGGAAAGGTTATTGGCTCAGAGCACTTGGTCTGGGGCGGTATCGGTGGCCGATATCCAGAAGCGCCGCATATTTATAAAAAAGATGGATTCTATTACCTGCTTTTGGGCGAAGGTGGTACAGAATACATGCACAGTGCCACAATTGGCAGAAGCAAAAATATCTTAGGTCCATACGAATCTAGCCCACTCAATCCCATACTGACCCATGCCAATAGAATTGGTCAGGCAAATCCTATCCAAGGTGTGGGACATGCAGATTTAGTACAAGCCAAAGATGGTAGCTGGTGGTTGGTTTGCCTTGGTTTCAGAGTTACACAACCCTACAGCTATTACCATATTCTAGGTCGCGAAACATTTCTTGCACCTGTGGACTGGCCTCAGGGCGGATGGCCACAGGTCAATGGCAATGGAACAATCAGTCTGGATATGAAAACAGCTACTTTGCCGCTCAAGCCATTCAGCAAACCCGCTACCCGAAGCGATTTTGATACAGAACAACTTGGCCTTGAATGGCAATATTTAAGAAATCCGGTACGGGACAATTATTCCCTATCCGAAAAAAAGGGATGGCTCAGGATAAAGGCTACTCCAAATACGCTGAACGATGCCAAACCGATCTCAGCTATCCTCAGAAGACAAACGGAACACAATTTTACGGCTAGCACATTCCTGCAACTTGAATCTTCAAAGGACAATGAAGAAGCTGGAATAACATTAATCCAAAACAACAACCATCATTATGATCTATTGATCAAAAAACAAAAAGGAAAGAATATCATTCAATTACGCGTAAAAGTAGGATCACTGAGCTACATCGCTGCCGAAAAAATAGTGCAGGGCAATCAACAAAAATTAAAAATAGAAGGAACTCCACAACAGTATATCTTTTCGGTAGCAAATCCCGACAGTGAAAATTACAGCGAAATCGGGAAACTGGACACACGCTATCTGGCAACCGAAGTTGCTGGCGGTTTTACTGGCGTAATGATAGGGCTTTACAGCACCTCCAATGGTGTTCCGAGTAATGCAAAAGTATTTTTTGACTGGTTCAACTATAAAACACAATAAAATATGAATCTAAAACATCTCCCAATTTTCATTGCTTTTTTCTTACATGCGTTTCTATTAAAAGCCGAGCTTAGGCTTCCCACTATATTTGGCGACAACATGATCCTACAGCGGGACAGTCCCATAAAACTATGGGGATGGGCCGAAAAAAATGAAACGGTCCATGTTCAGTTTATGCAGCAAAACCTCAAGGCAAAGGCAGATAAAAATGGTCAATGGAACCTCACCTTAGCCCCTACTTCACACGGAGGACCCTATCGTTTGGAAATAAAAGGCCGGAAGGAACAGATCCTTTTAAAAAATATCTTGGTCGGTGAGGTATGGCTTGCTTCCGGTCAATCTAACATGGAATGGATCGTAAAAAACTCCAATAATGCCGCCAGCGAAATCAGCCGGGCAAATTATCCGAACATTCGGTCATTCAATGTAGAAAAGAATATGAGTGATGTGCCCAAACAAGATCTTAACGGGAAATGGGAAATATGCTCACCTGCCACCGTGGGCGATTTTTCAGCTGTAGGATACTTCTTTGCCCTTAAGCTCTATCAGGAATTAGGTATACCTGTCGGAATAATCAATTCTTCCTGGGGTGGTACCGGTGTCGAAACCTGGACCAGTGGAAACAGCTTTAATAAACTGCCCGCACATTTCAACGAACCCTACAAACAAGCGCTCACAGGCGATCTAAAGGGTTTTATGAGCGAAAACGAATTGAAGAAACAGGCCTATCAACAAGCTTTAGTGAACGATCCGGGGATAGCCCAGAAATGGTACGAAAACAATTCGGACTTATCAACATGGGGAAAAATGAATGTCCCACAATTATGGGAACCCAAATTGGATAATATTGATGGTATTGTATGGTTCAAACGCAGTATCCATCTTCCAAAGGGTAGTGCCAGCAAGTCGGCTTCTATCCATCTTGGGACGATTGATGACGATGATATCTGTTGGATCAACGGCGTAAAAGTGGGCGAAACAAAAGGATATACCTTTTCTAGGAGCTACAATATCCCAAAAACTGTTTTAAAAGATGGTGAAAATATAATTACCGTAAAAATTATGGATACCGGAGGCGGCGGCGGATTTTACGGGACCCCTGCACAGCTATATCTCGAAATTGAAGGTGAGAAATTCCCCCTTGATGGCGAATGGAATTATAAAGAGGCCGTCACAACCAAGCAACACGGCTATAAAGAAGTTTCGCCAAATATGTTTCCGTCCTTGCTCTTTAACGCCATGATCAATCCCATTATCCCCTATACCATTCGGGGTGTCATCTGGTACCAAGGCGAACATAATGCCGGCCAGGCTTACGATTACCGCACCCTCTTCCCCAATCTAATACAAGATTGGCGATCGCATTGGAATCAAGAATTTCCATTTTACTGGGTCCAGTTGGCCAATTATATGGCCAAGGAAAAATCACCGGAAGACAGCGACTGGGCAAAATTGAGAGATGCACAGACCCGGACCCTCCGTCTTGCACATACGGGGCAGGCTGTGATCACGGACATTGGTGAAGCAGATGATATCCACCCACGTAACAAACAAGAAGTGGGCCGGCGGCTTGCTTTAATTGCACTGTCCAAAGATTACGGTCAAAAAGAACGCGTTTATTCTGGGCCAACGTTCAAATCGCTGGTAAAGGCGGACAATAAACTCATTATTTCTTTTGATGCTACCGGAGGAGGACTCGTGGTTAATAACAAATATGGTTATGTCGAAGGATTCGCCCTAGCTGGAGCAGATAAAAAATTTGTTTGGGCCCGGGCTCATATTGAAGGTAATAAAATTATTGTTCAGGCAGATCAGATTATCAACCCTGTATTTGTCCGTTATGCGTGGAGCAATAATCCCGATGTCAATTTATTCAATAAAGAAGGCTTACCTGCCGTACCTTTTAGCAATGAGTAATCGAAAGCTACAACGATAAGTTACATGATTTAATAAAAAAAACGATAAAAATTAGAACGATGAAAACATTCTTAAGTTATATCATCATGCTGTTGATGCTACCAGCATGCAGCAGTAAGGAGATTAAAGCTAACATGGAGCTCAGTACGCCGGAGGCGAATGAAGAGCCACAACCTACCTATAGCAAATTCTTGATACGGGACAACTTCAGCACCAACCAGCTGGTTGACGAAATGGGTTTAGGGATCAACCTCGGCAATGCATTAGACGCCACGGGCGACTGGATCAACCCAAGCAGCATCGCTAATTACGAAACAGCATGGGGCAGCCCGATCATTACAAAAGAAATGATCGAAGGATATGCCAAAGCCGGTTATTCTTCACTGCGCATTCCGGTCACCTGGAGTAATATGATGATAAACGAGGAAAATTACAGGATCCATCCGGAACTACTGAATAGAGTCGAATCGATCTTAAATTGGACACTTGATTGTGGTATGGTTGCCATTATAAACGTACACCATGAGAATGAATGGGTGAAGAAAGTTCCGACAGACAATGAAGCGAAGAAAAAGTTCACTTCCATCTGGGAGCAGCTCTGTAACCGTTTTGAGAAATATGGTGATCACTTGCTATTCGAACCCATGAATGAAATCGGTTACGACGAGATATGGACGCCCTGGAACGGCGGACAGACCGAAAAAGCAAAAGCATTCGGTTATGTCAATGAGCTGAATCAGCTTTTTGTCGACATTGTCAGGAAATCAGGCGGCAACAATGCAAAACGCCATCTTTTGGTCGAAATCTACAATACTGGTCTGGAGTATGCTTTCGACCCGCTGACCAAAATTCCAACTGATCCGGCAAAACATCTTGCATTGACCGTCCATTATTATACGCCGCCACTATTTGCCATATTGGGCAACGGTGAAGATGCCGGATGGGGTGTTGGCGTTCCGTCCTGGGGTACAGCACAAGAATTTAAAGAGCTCAACGACAATATGGATCTGCTAAAGAAAAATTGTGTTGACAAAGGGATACCTGTCGTTATTGGCGAATATGCCTGTTCTTCCAAGAATAGAACGCAGGATGTGGTCAGGCTATTTAATGTTTCGGTAACCGAAGCCATTTATTCACGTGGCATGTGTCCTATGCTCTGGGATGTTCAGGGAGCTGGGCAATACGACCGAACGACCAGTCAATTTAAAGACCCCGTCTTTTTGGAGCAAATGATGGCAATACCGGCTAAATATCCGCGCAGTCAAAAGTAAAGTTTGCCATACACAACTTAGGGAAGCAGTGTAAAGGAATCTTTTGAATAAATGACCCATAGAGACGTACAATGTACGTCTCTAACCTTTAACTTAACGATATACCAAAACCAATGACACCAAAAAACATTTTTTTCCTCTGTTTGATGTTCTTCGCAGTCCTGTCCTTGGAGGCACAATACAAGTTTGATCGCCCCCTTTACGGTGCAGCCTATTATCACGAGTACATGCCGGGCGAGCGCCTTGAGGAAGATATCCGTCTAATGAAAAATGCAGGGCTCAACGTCATCCGTATAGGCGAATCTGCCTGGGGTCTATTTGAACCACGGGAAGGCGTATTTGAATTTGAATGGATGGACCGGATTATCAACAAAATGCATCAGGCAGGTATTAAAATGATACTTGGAACACCTACTTATTCCATTCCCGCATGGCTTGCCCACACACATCCCGAGGTATTGGCAGAATATCAGGGCGGCAATAAAGCGTATTATGGGATCAGGCAGAATATAGATTTTACCAATCCCACTTTTAAATATTACAGTGAGCGTATCATCCGTAAGCTAATGGAAAGATATGCAAAACACCCCGGGGTCATTGGCTATCAGGTAGACAATGAAACAGAAGCACGTGGTGTAAACAATCCTGATTATTTTATCGGATTCCGCAATTACATTAAGGATCGCTTTAACAACAACCTCGATTCACTCAACAAAGCTTGGGGTATGAACTATTGGGGAATGAATATTCGTACTTGGGAAGAATTCTATACCCGCGATGGTGTCACCAATCCCTCCTATAAAAACGAATGGGAACGGTACAATCGCAAACAGGTCGCTGACTTTCTCAACTGGCAATGCGACATTGTAAATGAATATAGACGCAAGGACCAATTTGTAACCCATTGCTTCATGCCTGATTTTCACAATATAGATCAGGTGGAAAGTTTTCGTCAGATGCAATATCCAGCCATCAATATTTACCATGACGTACAGGATAAACAAGATGGCCAGCGCATAGCTTACGCGGGTGATTTTGTGCGCACTGTCGGCAAAAATAACTACATCGTAATGGAAACCAACGCCCAGGGCATAGGTTGGAATGCCCGGACACAGTATCCTCCCTACGACAGACAGTTACGGCAAAACGTGTACGCCCATTATGCCTCAGGTGCCAATATGGTGGAATATTGGCATTGGTCTACCCTACATTATGGTCAGGAAACCTATTGGCGCGGTGTATTGGGACACGATCTGCAGCCGAATCGAATATACCATGAGTTTAAAACTACAGCAGAAGAGCTCGCAAGAATCGGGGATCATATTATCAACTTGAAAAAGAAAAATAAAGTAGCAATCTTGTATAGCCACGATTCGTACCACGCACTGAACTTTATGCCGTATACCTATAAAAACAATTACCCCATCGACATGGTCCACAAATCGCTCTACTTTCAAAATATCGAAGCCGATATTATCCCATGCGATAAAATTTCCGATTTTAGCGGCTATGCCATGTTGGTTATCCCTCCACTTTATGTCGCTACGGATGGACTGCTTCAGGCGATTGATAAATTTGTAAAAGATGGCGGCCATGTCGTCATGATGCACAAAAGCGGCTATTGCAACGAGCACTCGGCCGTTAGGGCCACGGCTGCGCCTGGACCATTGCGGAAAGCCTGTGGATTCTACTATCAAGAGTTTTCCACAATCGGCGACATGCAGCTGAAAGATAATCCCTTTCAATTGACCAACAAGAACCAAATAGGCGACTGGTACGAATTTTTGGTAACCGAGACAGCCAAACCCTTAGCCTATGCCGAACACCCCTTCTTTGGAAAGTGGCCCGTGATCACAGAAAATACATACGGCAAAGGAAAGCTAACCTATATCGGAACCTACCCTTCACAGGAATTACTCAATGCGATCATCCGAGAAACTGCTAGGGCAGCTAAAGTTACCGCAGTCGACAGCTATACTTTCCCAATCATTCAGCGTTCGGGAACGAATAAATGGGGCAAGGCGGTACGTTACCTATTTAATTATAGTGCCAAACCAAAACAAATTACATATACAGGTGCTCCAGCGAGAGAACTTATTTCGGGCAATGTGGTGCGAGCAGGTCAACAGATCGTATTGGACCCTTGGGACGTGTACATCATGGAAGAAAAATAATTCACATACCCCTATCAACATATTCACTAATTATCATGAGAGCATTTATTATCATTCTATTTCTCGCAATATCATCTAGCCTTTCGGCGCAGACTTATACATTAAAATCGCCCGATGGAAAAATTTGTTTGGACATTGACCTATCCGATGGCCTCTCCTACTCTGTATCCTACAGGGACAAACAAGTCATACACCCTTCGCCAATGGGTTTTGAACTACAAGATGAACCTGACATGCATAAAGGCTTTACCTTGCTAAGCACTCCTCAAACCAGCAGTCAACGCGATTCTTGGACACCGGTCGTGAAGAATAAACACGCCCATATCGACATGCAGTGGAACGAAACTCATCTTGCCCTGATTGAAAAGGAAGGTGAGAAACGGCGGATGGACCTCTTCTTTCGGGCCTATAACAATGGGATAGCCTTTCGCTATCAATTGTATAGCAGTCCGAAAATAGGCAACAGAGCCATCAGCCGCGAGATGACCGGGTTTTCAGTCGCCGGTCAGGCTCACGCTTGGGCAGCAACATATAAGCCTCGTTACACCTCTAGCCAAGAAAGCGAATTCAATAAAGTTCCCTTGGCCGGATTCAGCGATCAGACCTTGACCGGACTTCCTTTATTGATCGAAGTAGACAAGGAAAACTATCTGGCCATCACCGAAGCGAACTTAGACAATTATCCCGGATTTTATATCGGTAGCAGCTCCACTACTAAGGGGCAGGCCCTGCTCACAACCAAACTTTCCCCTTTGCCGGGTGAAAAAGAAGACGGTATCAAAGCGCGTTTTGCAGACAAAATAAAGACTCCTTGGCGTGTGGTGATGATAGGCGATAACCCCGGACGATTTATCGAATCCGAAATTGTTCAATCGCTCAACCCACCTTGCGCAATCGAAGACCCCACATGGATAAAACCGGGACTTTGCGCATGGGACCACTGGTGGAGCGGCGAAGTAAAAATGGAGACTGCCGTTATCAAAGAATATATTGACTTCGCCGCTGCTCAGGGATGGCCTTATATGCTAATCGACTGGCAGTGGTATGGACCGTTTAACCAACCTCAAGCCGATATTACCAAACCCGCCCCCCAAATCAATATGCCCGAAATACTTGACTATGCCCGAAAGAAAAATGTACGGATTTGGCTTTGGCTATACAGCACCGATGCCAACCGCAACAATGCTTTCGAAGAAGCTTTTGCCCTGTATGAGCGCTGGGGGATCGCTGGCGTAAAAATAGACTTTATGGACCGCGACGATCAGGAGATGGTAAACTGGTACCATAAAGTGATCAAAAAAGCAGCCGATCACCGACTGATGGTCAACTTCCATGGTGCCTACAAACCTGATGGCATCGAACGTACCTACCCCAATATGATCACGCGTGAAGGTGTACTGGGTGAAGAGTACGCCAAATTTTCTGACCGCATCATCCCGACGCATAACGTTACTTTACCTTTTACGCGCATGCTAGCAGGGCCTATGGATTATACGCCAGGTGGTTTTCTCAATGTGAGCCCAGCCCGGTTTAAGAAGCAATCACCGACCATGATGATGAATACCCGCTGTGCCGAACTCGCCAAATTTGTACTATATGAAAGTCCCCTGACTGTGTTCTGTGACCACCCAAAGCATGTATTAGGCCAACCTGGAGGTGATTTTTTGCAGATCGTACCCACAGTATGGGATGATACACATTTCATAGACGGTTACCCCGGTGAATTTATTGTGATGGCCAAACGTTCGGGAACAAACTGGTTTATCGGTGCCATGACCAACAACATGGCCCGCACCATTGCGATACCGACCAATTTTCTGCCTACAGGCAAATATGTGCTGGAATATTGGCAGGATGCAAAGGATGCGGCAACAACACCTACAAAAATCGATAAAAAAACACTGGTATTTGAGGCTGGAAAGTCAATAAAAATACCAATGGTCA
The DNA here is from genome assembly GCF_011064245.1 of Sphingobacterium sp. DR205. NCBI lineage: Bacteria > Pseudomonadati > Bacteroidota > Sphingobacteriia > Sphingobacteriales > Sphingobacteriaceae > Sphingobacterium > Sphingobacterium sp. DR205. Next base: position 3,690,908 of record NZ_CP049333.1, read on the forward strand.
ACGGTGGCGGCTATGCCGCGGTTATTAAACCACAGTAGCATCAACAGATTAAACATATTATTCAACATAAAAACACAGCATACGATGAATAAGAATATTTTTAAAATACTATTACTTTTTACAGTCCTCGGAACGGCTTTAAATGCATCCGCCCAACAAAAAAGAGAAACAGCCTCCTCTTCGGATAAATTTCAGCCTACCTGGGAATCCCTGGCGCAATATGAAGCGCCTGAATGGTTTCGCAATGCCAAGTTCGGAATCTGGGCACACTGGGGACCTCAATGTCAGCCCGAACAAGGCGATTGGTATGCCCGTGGCATGTATGATGAAGGCAGCTGGCAATATAATTCGCATCTAAAAAATTATGGTCATCCTTCTATGGCTGGATTTAAAGATGTTATCAATACCTGGAAAGCCGAAAAATGGGATCCTGAAAGACTTGTCGCATTGTACAAAAAGGTCGGGGCACAATATTTCTTTGCGATGGGAAACCATCACGACAACTTCGATCTGTGGGATAGCAAATATCAAAAATGGAATTCGGTCAATATGGGACCCAAACGTGATATCCTCGCCGCATGGTCAAAGGCCGCAAAAAAAAATAACCTTCCCTTCGGTGTAAGCATCCATTCCTCCCATGCATGGACATGGTATGAAACAGCTCAACGAGCGGACCAATCAGGTTCGCTCAAAGGCGTTCCCTATGATGGCAACATAACAAAAGAAGATGGAAAAGGTAAATGGTGGGAAGGCTATGACCCCCAAGAGCTCTACCGTCAAAATCACCCCCTTAGCAAGGGAAGCGAGGATGTGAAATCATTATGGGCGCAATGGGATTGGCATAATGGAGCCTCCATACCGACGCAGGAGTATATCGATAATTTCTATCAACGGACAGTCGACATGGTCGACACCTATCAACCTGACCTGCTCTATTTTGATGATACGACTCTCCCCTTATGGCCTATCAGTAATGTTGGACTCGATATTGCTGCCCATTTTTATAATAGTAACGCCAAGAAAAACAAGGGAAAGGTCGATGCAGTGCTGTTCGGAAAAATTTTATCCGAACAACAAAAAGAGTGTTTGGTATGGGATGTCGAGCGTGGCGTGCCCGATCAAGTTCAAGAAAAAGCCTGGCAGACATGTACCTGTCTGGGCAGCTGGCACTATAATAAAAATGACTACGAAAACGACACTTACAAGTCCAGTAAAAAGGTCGTCCATATGCTTATTGATATTGTCAGTAAAAATGGTAACCTGCTGCTTAACGTTCCGATCAAGGGAGACGGTAGCATAGACGAAAAAGAAGAGAAAATTCTGCATGAAATAGGCGACTGGATGCAAATCAATAAAGAAGGAATCTTTGATACCCGTCCCTGGCAAATATATGGTGAGGGTCCCAGTACAACGGAAAAAAGCCCTTTGAATGCGGCTGGGTTCAATGAAGACAAGGACAATGCCTATACCGCAGAAGATATCCGTTTCGTGCAGAAAGGAGGCGCCATTTATGCTCATATCATGGCTTGGCCAACCGATGGAAGAATTTTGATAAAGTCTTTAGGAAAGAAAAATAAAACAGTTCCTTCAGTGCGCGTTAAAACCGTATCGCTATTGGGCCATAAGAGAAAACTGATATTCCATCAAAATGAAGAGGCGCTTTCCGTTAATTTGCCGGTGGAGAAGCCAAACCAAATTTCGCTGGTTTTGAAGATTAATTAAACCGTTTCTTCGGACTAGAAAATAATACAGCAAGGCTTTCTTCGGACATCGCCGAGAAATTAGAAAATTAAAACTATGTGCAACATGAAAATTATATTAGCTTTATTACAGTTATTTCCGCTCCTATCGTTTGCTCAATCCGCAATGATCCATATCGAAGGGCGGCAAAGCAGCAGTTTAAATGGTTTATGGAATGTGATTATAGATCCCTTCGATGCCGGGTCTGGAGATTGGGCTGCCTATTATAAAGATCGAAAGCCTTTAAAAAACTCCGACTTTGTCGAATCCGCATTTGAAGGCGGTCCTCAGTTCCATGTGCCCGGAGATTTCAACTCCCAACTTCTTGAGCTCAACTATTATGAAAGTAGCATCTGGTACAAGCGCACATTTAACGTACAAAAAACTGAAGATCGCCGATTTTTTCTCCATTTCGCAGCAGTAAACTATAAGGCTGAAGTTTATTTGAATGGCAGCAAAATCGGTGAACATGAAGGTGGTTTTACACCTTTCCAATTTGAAGTAACAGACCTGCTAAAAGGCGGAGAAAATAGCCTTATCGTGAAAGTAAATAATCAGCGCATGAAGGATGGGATACCCGGACTTGGCTTCGACTGGTTCAATTATGGCGGGATAACGCGTGATGTCGACCTCATAGAAACTCCAAAAACCTATATAAAGGATTACTTTATTCAACTGGCACAGCATGATGAAAATATCATTGACGGATACGTCTCCCTTGATGGCCCTTCAAAAGAACAAGATATAGAAATAAACATTCCGGAATTGCATGTCAGGTTTAAATCCAGAACAGATAAAGAGGGAAAAGCTATACTCAAATTTCCTTTTCGGAAGAAGACTTTGTGGACACCGGAAAATCCAAAGTTATATGAAGTGCGTGTTTCTGCCGAAACGGATCATATAAAGGAACAAATTGGGTTTCGAACAATCAAAGTTGATGGAACAAATATTTTATTGAATGGCAAATCAATCTTTCTAAAAGGGATTAATATTCATGAAGAAGTTCCTCAGCGTCGCTCCCGTGCCTATAGTGAAAGCGATTATCAAATGCTTTTGAACTGGGCCAAGGATCTGGGTTGTAATTATGTGCGCCTGGTACACTATCCGCATCATGAAAAGATGGTAAAAATAGCGGAGAAAATGGGCTTGATGGTTTGGGAAGAATTGCCCATTTACCAGGGAATAGACTTTGCAAATACGGGCATGAAAGAAAAAATGAACTTGATGCTCAAAGAGATGATTGCCCGGGATAAAAACCGGGCGGCAACCATCATATGGAGCCTCTCGAATGAAACCTACTCTTCGCCGTCAAGAGACAGTTCGCTCACAGCATTGTATTACCTGACAAAATCGTTGGACAATACCCGTCTCGTGACCTCAGCGTTTAATAATATGCGCTTTGAGGGCAACAAGGCCTATATTGAAGATAAACTCAATAGTTTGATGGATATCATGGCGATCAATCAATACCTCGGCTGGTATAAACCATGGCCCGAAACAGATAAAGAAGTCGAATGGATATCCAAATTCAATAAACCGCTAATCTTTTCGGAATTTGGTGGTGAAGCAGTTTTCGGAAACAATATCGACCCAAATCGGGCAAGCAGCTGGAGCGAAGATTACCTGGCGGATATTTATATGCGCCAATTTAAAATGTTCAAGAACATACCGTTCCTACGTGGAGCAACACCATGGCTCCTAGTAGATTTTCGTTCTCCGGGGAGAGCCCATCCCATTTATCAAAAGGGATGGAACAGAAAAGGATTATTATCTGATCGGGGAGAAAAAAAGAAGGCTTGGCACATTGTAGCAGATCAATTCATCAACAATTTCAATTAGTTAAAGCGGAGCATAAACAACAGATCTTCCCGATTCATTGGGAAGATCTGTTGTTACTTCCACCGACGTTCAATACAGTGGCATTTATTCCTATGGATACATTAGCGCGTGCATTTTGCTCATAGCGGGGAGAAAGCTGTTTCGACTGTTTTCCCTAGTTCCACAGCGAATAACCGGTATAACCACGTTCTATGGTACCGTCAAGATTATTTAGGAAGATAAACCATGTATAGGTTTGATATGTCCATCTTCATCATATTCAATTTCAACAACTTTCATACTTCTTAGCCAAGTTTTTCCACCCGACGGAACGGAATCATGATAAAAAAGGTACCATTTGCCCTTGAACTCCAAAATACTGTGGTGCGTCGTCCAGCCTACAACTGGTGATAGAATAACACCCTGATAGGTGAATGGTCCATAAGGATTATCTCCTATTGCGTAACAAATTAAATGGCTATCACCCGTGGAATAAGAAAAATAATACTTGTCCTTATATTTATGCATCCAGGACGCCTCAAAAAATCGTTTTTCGGTATCCCCTTGTCTTAAGGCCATACCATTTTTATCCAAGATGACAAGATCTCGCGGTTGCTCGGAAAATTCAAGCATATCTGTAGATATCTTAACGACCTTTGGCGTTAATGCCGGTTCATCTGCCTTAGGCAATTCATTTGGTACAACAATTTTATTATTTCGATAAAATTGAAGCTGCCCACCCCAGATGCCACCGAAATAGAGATAATAGGATCCATCCTCATCTTTAAACGCACAGGGATCGATGCTGTAACTTCCCTTGATCGGATCGTCCTGCGGTATAAATGGACCGTAGGGTTTGTCCGCTAATGCGACACCAAGTCTAAAAATATCGTTTTTGTCTTTCATGGAAAAATACATATAGTACTTGCCATCTTTCTCAGTAACATCCGAATCCCAAAGTTGCCGGCCGGACCAAGGAATATCTTTTACATCCAATACTTTCCCGTGGTCAAAGACTTCGTCCTGCACATCTTCCAGTGAAAACACATGGTAATCTTGCATGTCGAAATGATCGCCATTGTCATTTTCAGGAATGCCACTCTCTCGGTCATGAGATGGATAAATATAGATTTTATTTTCAAAAACATGGGCCGATGGATCAGCCATGTAGTCCCTTGGATATAAATATTTACTTTTGTTCATTTTCTTTATTACTTTTTTTTTTTGAGTCAATGCTATAATATCTTTTACAAATGGTTTGGGCTGATAATGACGATCAAACAAAAGCGGGTAATCTGTACGTCCCGGAATAGGCCAGCCGTTCTTCCACGAATCGCCATCACCAACGCCCCACAACGTCACACGGGATATTTTATCTTGATGCTTGAGATATAGGTTAAAAAAGGCAACATATCTTTTGCCAAGTTCCGCCATCTTGCCCGGAGGCAAACCTTTTTCATAGGGGTTCGTTTCTTTACTGTAGGCATAGCGTTCTCCAATTTCCGCGCCCATGTTGGGTCGCACATGTGGAAGCACCGAAATATCCATCTCGGTTACCATAACTTTCACACCAAGGTCTGCAAACCCCAAAATGGTCTTTTCAACTTCTTCCAGCGACGGATTGTCCAACGCATTATGCTCCTGCATACCAACCCCACTTATATGTCCGCCGGCTGCCTTCACCTGTTGTACCATAGCCATAATTCCTTTTCGCTTTTCGGGAATGGCCGTTGAATAGTCATTATAATACAATTCAGCGTTGGGGTCCGCCTCATGGGCAAATTGAAAAGCCAATTGTATAAATTCTGGCCCAATAATCTGATAAAATTTGCTTTTACGCCATTCGCCATTATCCAATATAGCTTCATTCACAACATCCCAGCCAAAAACGCGACCTTTATAGCGGGAAACGACAGTTTGGATGTGCTTACGCATGCGTTCAATCAATACCTCCCGAGGTACATCTTTTCCTTTTTTATCAACAAAAAACCAAGCTGGTGTCTGCGAATGCCAGATTAATGTATGACCAATAACCTGCATTTTGTTCTGTTCTCCAAATGCGACAAAACGATCTGCGTCTTTAAAGTAAAACTGCCCTTCCTGAGGCTGCAAAAACATACTTTTCATGCAGTTCTCGGCAACAATGGAATTGAATTGTTTTTTGACGACAGCTACAGCTTTACTGTCTCGCTCCCATATCTGATCAAGGTTAAGGGCTGTGCCTATAAAAAATTTATCTTTAAAAGCCTCTTTCAACGTCAGTGAATCAGGCTCTCGATTCATCCCTCGCATAGCTGCCGAGATAGGGTTAAAGCCCAATAGGACTACTACGGCCAAAACGATAGTTTTTAGCAAATTCATGATTTATTTTTGATTAGTAATTAACTCTGGATTCTATTTCCCTGTTGATCTTATCTATAGTGGCATCATCCAACTCATACTTGGAAATCACATACATCGCCAACAATAAAAGTATTGCAGGAATAACAGCTACGAGCCATAGAATTCCCTTTTCTGCCATGTCCGATTGTGTCGCAACATTATCTTTATCAAATGCCACATAAGCTAGTACCAATCCCGGAACGATCCCACCCAGTGCCATACCGGCTTTGTAAAAAATCCCTGTCAATGCATTAACAATCCCGGATATGCGTTTGCCGGTTTTATATTCACCATAGGATATTACCTCAGGAACAAGCGCCCACATGTATCCCGTCGCAACAATAACACCCGTAGACTTGATAAATTGCGCACTCAACACCAGCCAGGTATTTCCTTTAAGAGCTTCGTTCGTTGAAATAACGTATAACATGATCATGCCCAGGATTGCAATTCCCAAAAAAACATAAAACATTTGCTTCTTTCCGATCGCACGTTTAATAGCTGGTATAAGCGGCATAAAAATAAATGCCGGTATTGATCCCAAAGCCATGAAATAAGGAAGCATATCAGGTGCATTTACGTTATAGATCATATAGTAGGACCCTGCCGAGTTTCCGATCGCCATCATCGAAAAAGCAGTAATGAAGAAAAATGCCAGTATCCGCAATGGTCGGTTATGCTTAAATTCCTGCCAAAGATCAGACACCTTGACATTTTCGGTATCTTTTTCATCCATAATAACGCGTTCTTTTGTTTGCGAAAAACAAAAGAATAAAAGCACTAAGCCGACCAAAGCATAGATCAGCATTGTCACAAACCATGCCTCAGCCGAATCCTTCGAATTGATCTTTCCATCGGGTGAGAAATATTTCACCACAAGCGGTACACCATATCCCACAGCCAGCCCACCTATATTGGCCATAAACATACGGGTAGATGTCAACTTTGTTACCTCATCCGTATCTCGGGTTAAGGAAGCATTCAAAGCTCCATAAGGGACATTAACCAATGTATATAACATGGATAACCCTATATAGGTGATATACGCGTATGTCAGTGATCCCGAAAACCCATTCCAAAAACAAAGGATTGCAAAACCTGTAAGCGGAATTCCGCCCAAAAGCAAGTATGACCGATACTTTCCCATACGAGGGCTGTTCTTATCGACAAATGCACCGACAACGGGATCCCATATGACGTCGACTATACGAACGATGAGAAACATAATTCCCGCCGAAGCGGCTGAAATTCCATACACATTGGTATAGAAAATCAATAGATACATGGAAACAGTCTGATAGATAAGGTTCTGAGCAAGGTCACCAGCACCAAATCCCATCCTTTGTTTCATTGAAAGCTTGTAAAAGCCTTTTACGGGCTTTACCTCTGTGATGCATTGATCCATATAATTGGTTATTCGATTAGTTTAATTGTCAGGGTAAAACTACAAGTACTATACTGTCAGCACCCGATACAAATGTTTTATATACCAATAAAAATGTTTAAAAAACATATTATACAAGAAATTACCAAAGACAAGAGTTACCCAAGCGTTTTATGGGCACAAAAAAAGAGGGAATCTAGATCCCCTCTCCTTACACTGAACTCCAAGTTCGGCAAATTACCATTGATCTATTTACTCTGTAATATATTTTATCAGATAGCTTTTCATCTGTCCTTTGTAAACACAGTCAACTTGGGCGTGATCTGCCAATGAATTCGCCTGTCTGACCGTAATTTTCACTTCAGGATTAACTGATGATGCTTTTACAATAGGGATATTTTTACCTTTAACTTCAATAGGAGATGCGACCTCGTAAGTATTGTAACCAATGATGCCATTCTCATCCGTAGACCGAATTGGTATAGAAGGCAATTCAAGTTTTTTGCCATTTACAATAATATCGACCGTTGGCGATATTGGACGTACAATTTTCTTATCTTTCGAACTAAACCCCAGTCCGATAAAATCAAAGAGTGGTTTTCCTTCCTCTCCTTCGGCCACCAGATATAGCGCATGCTTGCCCTCCAGGTGATCAACGTATTTTGAAACATCAACTGTTACTTGTGTTACCTCAGGTTTGGAATTAGCCGAAATGGCTATTTGGGCAATCTTTTTCCCCTTCCAGACATCATTCTCCCAAGGACCATCCAACCACACATTGACTTTAAACGCACTTCGTGTTTTTGGAGCGATAAACAGATCGAAAGCGGTGCGATTTCCTACTTTCGTACCACTAAAAGCTTTCAATCCAAACTTATCCTGATCAAGACCACCGAAGCCAAAATATTTAAAACCGACAATATTTCCATTTTTCATATTAGTCACCGGCATATGATTGTCCCAGACATCCCATGAATCCCGCTGTAGGCTGATATCTGAAAGATAACAGGCATATCCGGCAGAATAGTACCTGTAAGGATCTAACCCATAAAAATGGAACCCTTCGGATGTAACCTCCGCGCCTTTATATTCCTTTCCCTGCTTATCCTTAATGGTCAGGTTTGCATGGTAAGGGTCAAAGGCACGAATGGAAACCATTCCACCTTCTTTTACAGACTTTTCATCCCATTGCACTTTAATAGGCTCTACCACAGCCTGTCTGGCAAAACCAAATCCCCGCGGCGGTCTATGATAAAAGACATACCATTGTCCATTGATTAATTCAATACTGCCATGCGTATTGTGACCTGCATTACTGGTTTCAATCCCCGAGCCATCTCGATTCAATACTGGAGCTCGGGAGTCGACCAATACGCCACCGCTCTTCCAGGGCCCTAGTGGTGAATCCGCGACGGCATAGCGTAAAGTCGAGTTGGAACTACCGACACCATATTCTGGCCCAGAATAGCCACTGTATACTGTGACAAATTTATTTCCGACCTTACGAATCGATGAGGCTTCAAAGAAATTAAAAGTACCCAAATCTTCTCCGGAAAAAATATTGGGATAAGAAGTTCCTTTGGGATCACGTAACTCACCATATCGCGCACTTGCCGGCAATAGATAATTAATAATCTCAGTTCCCGGTCGCAGCGAATACATTGTTTTCTGATCCAGCTGCGCTGCCATGGATCGTTGAAATCCCCAAAACCCATAAGCTCGGAAGCCAATTTCGAAATCGGGATCGTTCGGATCGGTAACATACTCAATGTATACTGCGGGATCAAATCCCAAGATACTTCCCGGCAAGGTACGCCTACCGTCCGCAGTCAGATTCACCGGTTTAAATGGACCATTGGGTCTTTCTCCTTTAACGACCATGGCTTCACGATGTTCGCCCCGACTATGTGGAAACAAATAATATTCTTTCTTTCCATCTTTTTGTTTGACCTCAACAAGATCCGGCGCATACATGACGTCCCATTTGCCATCCATCGGATAGGTAAAAATCGCCCCCTCATCACGCCAGCTCGTCAAATCCTCAATAGGTGCCGACCACATCCGAATGTCGGGTCCGCAATAACTTGTAAAACGCAGATCGTGTGAACCAATGATATAAGCACGATATTTTCCGGGCCGATCCGGATCTTCAAAAACTCGGGGTTCGCCATCAGGAAGATGCTCCCAAAGTGGCAAGTAGGGATTACCGATAGATTGATGTACAAAACCTTTACTTAAATCCTTCACGACATTTTGTTGTTGCCCTACCACCATTGTCGTCGACAAAATTCCTGCGATGGATAATACAAATACCATTGCCCTTTTTTTTAAGACAATATTTAGTCCCTTCATAAAATTGAATAAATTAGTTATTTAAATTACTGAATTATAAATTGTTCGTTACTCTTTCGAATTGACTTATCTGATTAAATTAGATTTATCCTACCAATTATCGGTACGGAAAGGTGTTGCCAATAGTCCCTCTTTATTGATCAGATTTGCGTCTACAGGATAATTGCCCTAAGCATAGCGCACTGCTTGGGGATGTTTAATATTTGGATACAACTTGGCATGCCGTCCGTCCTTGACAACTGGTAGCATAATATCCCTTATGACCAGTTCGTTGATCTCCATATCGTAGGGGCCACGTATTTTACCAAAACTTGGCAGCAATAACAGTAACAAAACAATGAACAGCGCCACACTATACTTTTTCCTTTATTTTCCAAACTTCCAACAATCGAAAAAAAGAATATTGGATGGAGCCTTACCTTTAAAGACAAAGTACAAGTCATGGACACCTGACACCTTGTCGGAAAGCGAAGTGTCTATCGTAGTCCATCTGTCGTCTCCACCCGTCATTGGAACTTGTATCGTCGTTAGGATAGGACCATCCACCGCGTTTGACCTCACCTCCATACTGACACCGCCATTGTGTGTTGTGCCTACCCGTGCGAAGAAAGTCGTTGCTCCCTTGTCGCCAAAATCAACGTTTTTTATACAAGTATAAGCACCGTTTTTAAGCGCTTTAATAAAAACGCCCACTTTATTATTTTGGAACGATTTAACATGTTCAGACCAGGAAATTGTTTCGGCCTGTATTAGGCTATAAGGGTCCACATGGGTAAGAGCTTCGGCAATCCCCGCAGTCATTTTCATGGGCAGGATGCTACCATCAGGATTAAACTTCAATTCCTGAACAGCGACTGAGCGCGTGAAACCTCCCCCTCCCGGTAAGGCGCCATTGTGATAGAAGAAGTAACTCTTTCCTTTAAAATCGATCACACCTGGGTGATTGGTAAAAGCCCTCCCTTCCGCAGGCATCACCACTCCACCATATTTCCATGGACCCTCCGCTTTTTTACTGGTCGAATAGCCAATAAATTCGGGTAAAGGTCCTCCCGGCCAAAAAAGGTAATATAGACTATTTCTTTTGTACAACCAGGGCCCTTCCTCGTAATTGGAGGGGCGTTTGGGATCCCCCTCTCTTCTGCCGAATGATGCTGCCGTCATGGGAACTTCCACAATATCACCCTGATAGGAGATCATATCTGCATTGAGTTTTACATATTTCAATTGTGGATTACCCCAATACATATGTACCTGTCCGTCGTCATCAACAAATACAGTCGGATCAATATCCCCCCATTCACTTTGCACAAGCGGTTTTCCCAAAGGATCATGAAATGGTCCCAATGGACTGTCCGCAACTGCCACCCCAATTGCTCCTCGATTATTCAATTTGGAGATCACGGGAACATATAAATAAAACTTACCATTTTTCTCTACACATTGCGCTGCCCAAGCGTCACCTTTGGCCCACTCAAAATCGGTATAGGACAAGATCGCACCATGATCGGTCCAGTTGACCATATCATTGGTAGAATATACACGCCAATTGTTCATATTAAACCAGGTGGATTCATCTTCATCATGTGTTGTATAGAGATATAGACGATTATTATACACCATAGGTGCTGGATCTGCCGTATATGCGGTTTGTACAATCGGATTCTGAGCCATTAATACATTAATTGTTACGAAAAGCATGATCGAAAACCCGAAAATTACCCGCATAAAAAAAAGTCTTTTCATATCGTTTTAATTTGGCGTAATTTGAAAATAATCAATATCAACATAGCCACCAGCTGCCTTACTGGCATAGTTAAAAATTCCAAACCTATACCCCATAAAATGAGGTATCGTATAGTTCATTTTCAATGGACTGCCTATAACCGTCCAATGCTGTCCATCCGTACTGTAAAAGAACTCGGCAATGTCTCTTTTATTGGTAAAATCACAGCTCGCTTTCAGAAATATACGTTGCTCCTGCAAGCTAATCTTGGCTACTTCTTCCGGAATTCCTGTCGTAGCATTGACCATTACCAGTGATTTGTTGTTTCCTTCCATAAGGACCCCCAGAAGACCATAGTTCTTCTGCAACAGGGACAAACCTGCAAAATCACCATCCTTCATCTCCGACACATCAATAGCAATAGAGCCACTGCATAAAGGTCCAATAGTTCGTTGCGTCAAAGTGTTTTTGGCTCGTAAAAAATCATCAGTAAGTTCCCCGGTCTTCAATCGCAAGAAGCCCTTGCGCTCAGTTACCGACCATAGTTTAGGATCCGGATTATGATTCCATTGCCATACCAAAGGCAAGTCTGACTGGCCTTTTTTTCTGTTAAAATCATCTGAATTGACAATACCCGGTATAAGAGACTGATTAGCTGAAAGGTTTAATTCAACTGGTACTTTCCCCTGAACACCTAGTACAGGCCATCCGTTTTCCCAGTCGACAGGCACTAAAAATGGAATTCGACCAACTGCGCCATGATCTTGGAAAAGATAAGCATACCACTGCCCGTTCGGCATATCAATCAAGCCACCTTGTGCTACCCCCTGATCCTGTAGGACTACCCTGCCTTCGTAAGGTCCTTCAAGTCGGGTAGCACGATGCACGATAACCGTACGCATTCCCCCTGCTGGCCAAGAAATATTAAAAAGATAATACATACCATTTATCTTGAACATTTGTGAACCTTCGGCAGGCAAGCCCATTTTTCCGTTTTTCGGCAAGCTTGGCAAAGAAGCATCTTGGATAAGTATCCGCTCCGTCCCGGGTTTTATGCCTGAAAAATCTGGTGCCAATTCGGCCATATGCAAACGCCCCCCGCCCCACAATATATAGGTCTTTCCATGCTCAAAGAATAAGCTGTGATCGTGCAGCATTGGCATAAATTCTTTTGCTTCCCATGGACCATTTTCTATATCTCTTGTTGTGTAGATATGCGTTTTTCCCGTATTTGCGGAAAATGTACTGACATAGTATTTACCATCATGGAAACGCAAGCTGCTTGCCCACGAGCCATGTCCATATGCATTTTTATGCTGCGACAGATTTAGTTCCTCGGTATCTCCCAAAATGTTATACGCATAATTTACCAATGTCCAATTAACCAGATCTTTGGATTTCATAATCGGAAGTCCGGGATTCATATGCATGGTTGTACTACTCATGTAATAGGTATCGCCAACACGTATCATCGACATATCAGGTACATCGGCAAAAATGATCGGGTTTTTCGCCTGTTGCGCTGAAGCGATTGTAAACAGGGCAAAAAAAGATAGAGCAAGCACGATAATTTTCATTGTTAAGTTGTTGATCAGGTTAAATAATAGGGTTAATTCCATAGACCAGTAAAAGTATACTTTCCTCCAGGCGCAGTGGGCACGTCATATTCATAATAGCTCTGCAACTTGTTTCCTTTCAAATTTGCGTCCGGCGAAATCATGGCTGCGGGCGTTGTTGCTGGAACTAACAAAGGGTTAGGCTGTACTTTATTAACCTTTTGCAAACCCTTTCCTCGCAGTGCTGATGCTGTTCTTAATCGCAAGTTTCCACCAAGTGATGAAGACACAATTACCTTTTTTATATGTCCATTTTCCCAATAGAGTTCAATTTCAAAACCACCTCGTGCCTTAATCCCCTTTACCGTGCCTTGTTTCCAGCGATCTGGAATAGCCGGTAACAGATGTATAGCGCCGTCATGACTTTGAACCAACATTTCCGCTACACCTGCTGTCAATCCAAAATTGCCGTCGATCTGGAAGGGAGGATGAGCAGTAAACATATTCGGATAGGTTCTTCCATCAGGATGATTTTGATCAGATATTGTCAACATCTTTTTTATGATTTCGTAGGCGTGATTTCCATCCAATAGCCGTGCCCATAAATTGATTTTCCAACCAATAGACCACCCCGTTGCAAAATCACCGCGGTACATTAATGAGTTGCGCGCTGCTTCAAACAATTCGGGGGTACGAACAGGCGAAATCTGATTACTGGGAAATAAGCCATATAAATGCGACACGTGCCTATGCTGATTCTGGGGGTCATCCAGGTCCTCTAGCCACTCCTGCAATTGGCTATATTTGCCGATTTGCATGGGTGGAATACGTTTTAACGTTACCAACAGACTATCTCTGAAATGGTTGTCTACACCCAGGATTTCTGCCGCCTTAGCCGTACGGGTCAACATGTCAAAACAGAGCTGATTGTCCATTGTCACACCTGCAGACAAAGGCCCCTGTTCCGGAGATATAGAAGGGCAAAGTACCCACCAGTCTTTGTCGGGATACCCCGGATGTCGTATAAGTGCCGAAAGCAGAAACTCACTGGCCCCTTTCATAATGGGATAAACTTGCTTTAAAAATACTTTGTCTCCGCTAAACAGGTAATGTTCCCAAAGATGCTGAGATAGCCATAATCCACCACTGGGCCACATTCCAGCCGCTGCGAAATCAATTGGGCTCGTTACGCGCCATATATCCGTATTGTGATGAGCAACCCAACCTCGGGCATTGTACATCGTTTGAGCAGTCTCTTTTCCGCTTTCACTAAGCTCATTGATCATCTCAAATAGAGGTTGCAGCGTATGCGAGAGGTTGGTCACATCCGCAGGCCAATAGTTCATCTCGGTATTTATATTGATGGTATATTTACTGTCCCACGCCGGTGACCTAGACCTATTCCATATTCCTTGTAGGTTGGCGGGCTGTCCCCCGGGTTGTGACGAACAAATCAGCAAATAACGTCCGAATTGGACCAGCAGAGCCACAAGTTTAGGGTCTTGTGTTTGTGTAAAGTTAGCTATACGGGTCGGTACCGGCTGGCTCTCTGCATACCTCTCTTCACCCAGTTGTAGCTTGAAGCGCTGAAACTGCCTTGCATAGATCTCTTTATGATGTTTCAATGCAAGTTCATAACTATGGGACATTGCACTTTGCAACCGATCAGCAGCTCTGGCAAAAGGATCAGCCCCCAAAAGATTATAATGTTTAAAATTGGTCGCAATTGATACATATATCCGAATTCTACTAGCTCCCTTCACCTCAATTTTAGTATCTGAAATATCGACTACCCCATCTGTATTTTGAACGGCTGTGTGCGTTTGATAGACAATTTGTCCCGAGATCCCCTCATGGTCACTTCCCTTTCCCTCCAGGGCTAATGAGCGTGCACTTTTGAAAACGCGATGTCGCGACTCATTTTCATAGCTCAATTCACAGTTTATCCCCCCTTTTTTACTCGATGTGATTTGCATTACAATCACATCATCGGCAAAGGAGGCAAAAATTTCGCGCGTGAAAGTAATTCCATTTACGGTATATTGCGTTAAGGAGATAGCACGCTCAAGATCAAGAGCACGATAATAGTCCTGATATTGTTCATGGCCCGGAAATCTCAGTAAGATGTTTCCCGCAGTTTGATAAGGCATGCCATGTGTTTTTGTGAAAAAAGTTTCGTTTGCAAGTTTATCAGCATCAGCTAATCTACCAGCGAAAATATCGTTCTGAATTGTTTTTAAAGCAGCTCCACTCTTCTTATTATCATTGCGATAAGGCCCTCCAGCCCATATCGTCTCTTCGTTGAGCTGTATTTTCTCGTGGGCTGGAATTCCATAAATCATGGCTCCCATTCTTCCATTTCCGAGTGGCAAAGCCTGTTCCCAGATCATGGAATCTGCAGGCTGGTCATACCACATGATCAGCTCGGATCTCTTTTGAGCAAACAATACTGTCGTATTCATCAATAAAATGGTCAACAATACACTTACACACTTCACAATGGCATTTTCCATTATCTATTTTGATATTGTTTAAAAATTATTTACTTCCCTACTTCTTCTCCTTAAATAGCAATTGGGAAATATTATAAAGATCATTTCTCCACACATTGAAATCATGCCGTCCTGGTTCCAAATAGTAGATATGGGGCACTTCGTGATCTAAAAGATATTCATGTGTTCTTTTGCTAATATTGAGCAGGCCGTCTTGATCACCACAGGAAATCCACAACAATTTTAGCTTGTTTTTAGCTTCCTTTGGAAAGGGTAATAATTCCTGCGGCATCTTGGTATTGGGGGCAGAAGAAAATCCACCTACCCAAGCAAATGTTTCCATATGCCCAAGTCCAAAATTCAATGCTTGACCGCCACCCATGGATAGTCCAAAAATTGCGCGATGCTCGCGGTCTCCGACAACTGGAAATTGTTTTTCAATAAAGGGAATCAGGTCGTCCAGCAGATCTTTTTCGAAAGTCGAGAAAGCAGCTACCCGATCCGGCGCCATAACATCCCCTCCGGCCCGGTCATCTTTCATGGCACGACCATTGGGCATGACCACCAGCATGGGTTTCATTTTTCCTTCGGCATATAGGTTGTCAAAAATAATCTGTGGATTTCCATGCCTCACCCATTCGCGTTCATCACCTCCGATTCCATGTAATAGGTACAGAACAGGATATTTCTTGTTAGGATTATACCCTGGCGGTGTATATATCAGCGCTTTTCTGGATACCCCTACCGTTTTTGACGGATAAATAATAGAATCTATCTTTCCAATCGATACCAGTTTCCTTTCAACGTCAAATCCCTTTGGTGCAACCTCTTGTGCATGCAACAAGAGGTTGAGCGACATAACACATAATGCTGTGCAAATAATCTTTCTCATTTTTACAATTGGTTGATTAGTAGTCAAAATATGGGATGCCCCCTTTGTTTTACAATTTGATTTGTTTTCTTTTTAGTACTCGAAGTACAGCGGCCACAATAGCATCGGCATTTAACCCATATTTGTGCATGAGTTCACTCGGTGTTCCCGATTCACCAAAACTATCGTTTACGGCAACGTATTCTTGAGGTACAGGCATTTGTTTGGTCAATAGCTGCGCGACACTGTCGCCAAGCCCACCAATACGGTTATGTTCTTCGGCTGTCACCACGCAACCCGTTTTTGCGATCGATCCCAGTATAGCTTCCTCATCAAGAGGTTTGATGGTATGTATATTGATGATTTCAGCATCAACTCCCAGCCCCTCCAATTCCTCACCTGCTTGGATTGCCTCCCAAACTAAATGTCCTGTCGCAAGGATGGTAACCGCAGTCCCAGGATTGAGCATCACTGCCTTTCCAATAACAAAATCTTGATCATCAGGTGTAAAAACAGGAACAACGGGACGTCCAAAACGCAGATAAACAGGCCCTTTATGTCTGGCTACCGCAATTGTTGCCGCTTTGGTCTGATTATAGTCACAGGGGTTGATAACTGTCATCCCCGGAAGCATTTTCATCAAGCCGATATCTTCTAAGATCTGATGAGTCGCACCATCTTCACCCAAAGTAAGGCCAGCGTGGGAAGCCGCGATCTTTACATTTTTATCCGAATAAGCGATAGATTGGCGAATCTGATCGTAGACCCTTCCCGTCGAAAAATTAGCAAATGTTCCTGTAAAAGGTATCTTACCGCCAATGGTCAGCCCAGCGGCAATCCCCATCATATTTGCTTCGGCAATACCAATCTGAAAAAAACGATCCGGAAAAGCTTTGATAAATTCATTCATCTTGAGTGAACCGATCAGATCTGCACAGAGAGCAACCACATTTTCATCTTGTTTTGCCGCTTCTACTAACCCAGCACCAAAACCAGAACGTGTATCTTTCGATTCTGTATATGTATATTTTTTCATGTTAATCAATTTGGAAATTTTATGATTTCTTAGGCAATATAGTCTCCCAAAGTTTCTGCATTCTGATTTAACGCGGATGTCAATTGCTCGTCATTTGGGGCTACACCATGCCATTTGTGCGACCCCATCATAAAGTCGACACCATTCCCCATTTCGGTGTGCAACAATACCATCACGGGAACTCGTTTTGCGGTAGAATCCTGAGCCTTTCTCAGACCAGCGATAACGGAACCGATATCGTTTCCGCGTCTAACCTCTATGACCTTCCAACCAAATGCCATCCATTTCCCCGGTAAATCGCCTAATGAAAGTACATCGTTGGTGGCGCCATCGATCTGAGCTCCATTATAATCCACAATAGCAATCAGATTGTCCATTTTATTATGTGCCGCGTACATGGCCGCTTCCCAGATTTGCCCCTCTTGCAGCTCGCCATCTCCCATAAGCACATATACCAACCGATTGTCTTTATTTAACTTTTTTGCTTGAGCAGCACCGATCGCTACCGAAAGACCTTGCCCTAGTGAGCCCGATGCAACACGTATGCCCGGCAATCCTTCATGGGTTGTTGGATGCCCCTGCAAGCGTGAATTGAGCTTTCTAAATGTTGCGAGCTCACCTATGGGAAAATACCCAGCGCGCGCCAGCACACTGTAAAACACGGGCGATATATGTCCGTTGGAAAGGAAAAATAGATCCTCTCCAAAGCCATTGGGGTCAAATTGTTCCTTTCGCTGCATCAATTCGAAATATAAGCAGACCAGCAATTCTGTACAGCCCAATGACCCACCGGGATGTCCAGATTGACATGCATGAACCATACGGACGATATCTCTTCGAACCTGTTGAACAATAGCCTCTAAATTATGTATACTTTTTTTAGTCATTACCATCTCAATTATTACTTTGTGCAGCAACGCGTTTATGATCAGCTAAAAATTGAGCAAGCCCACTTTCGGTCAGCGGATGTTTCAATAAAGAAAATATGGACTGTAGTGGCGCAGTTATTACATCTGCTCCGATTTTGGCACAACCTAAGATGTGGGCACTATGACGTACTGAAGCGGCCAAAATCTGCGTTGGAAAAGCATAATTATCATAGATCGTGCGTATTTCACGAATCAGCGCCAATCCATCAACAGATATGTCATCAAGCCTTCCGACAAAAGGCGATACATAAGTCGCGCCAGCCTTCGCGGCCAAAAGTGCCTGTCCAGCAGAAAAGACCAAGGTACAATTCGTTTTAATCTGATGTGTACTAAAATATTTGATTGCTTTAATACCATCCTCAGTCATCGGTACCTTAACAACAATTTTGCTATCTAAGCCCGTCAATAGTAAACCCTCCTCAATCATGGAGCTATAATCGGTTGAAATTACTTCCGCACTCACATCTCCATCGACAATCGCACAGATTGCTTTGTAATGCACATTAATATTTTCCGTTCCTGTGACTCCCTCTTTGGCCATCAATGAAGGATTGGTGGTTACACCATCCAATACGCCTAAATTTTGAGCCAAACGAATCTCACTGAGATTTGCTGTATCGATAAAAAACTTCATATTTTTTTTTGATTAGTTTAGTACTCGCCGGATCCCCAGCGATTGGTTATAAGGCAAAACTATAATTTTCAATAGGATAGCATTGCAACAAATAAAAAAAAGAAGGGTAAAAATGTATAAAACAGATCACCCTTCCGAAAAATAGTAGCTAAAACTACCTTTTTAAACAACACTTATTATACCCCGCACTACACTGAAATACTTTTTTGAGCCTGAATATATTCACTAGGTGTCATCTGATATTTTGCTTTGAATACCTTTGTAAAATAATTTGGATTTGCGAACCCCGTTTCGTAGGCTATCTCAGAGATAGACTTATCACTTTTTTCCAATAAGCTAGCAGCCTTTTCCAATTTGACAGACCGGATGAAATCTACAGGTGACATTCCGGTAAGTTCCAGCAATTTATTGTACAAAGAAGCCCTACTCATCGAGGTATGCGCACTTAATACTTCGACCGATAATTGTGGGTTATCAATATTATCGTGCACATAGTTCAACACTTTCTGTAAAAATTTGTCCTTTTCGGATACAATGGTCAATTCAGGGGCTACGATAGATACCTGCTTGCTATAAACTTCCTTAAACGCCTGATTCAAATGAAGTAAACTATTGATTTTTGCTATCAATACATGCATATCAAAAGGTTTGGTCAGGTAGCCCACAGCACCAGATTCCAATCCGCAAACAAGTCCATTATCCACTTGGGAAGCGGTCAGTAATACGACGGGGATGTGCTTGGTCCGTTTATCCTGCGCAAGCTTCTGTGAAAATTCCATACCATTGAGGTATGGCATCTGTACATCGCTCACGACAAGATCGGGATGATGAAAAAGTGCCTTTTGCCAACCATCTTTTCCATTAGTGGCCTCGATGATCTGATAGTATTCTTTTAGGGATTCCTTAAGATAATACCTAAAATCTTCGTCGTCTTCTATAATAAGGACAAGTGGGGTCTGCCTAGGCTCCAACGATTGATCGGAAGTTATTATTTCCTGTTCAGGCAACATATCATGATCTGATTCCGCCGGATCCAACCACAGATCAAATTTAAAAACACTGCCCCTTTCCGGTTGGCTAGCGACTGAAATCTCGCCATTATACATCTCAACAAATGACTGTGCAATCGACAGTCCGATGCCAGAACCTTGGCTAGCAACCTTACCATCGTTGTCGTATTGGAAAAAGCTTTCGAATATGGATTTTTGCAACTGTTCGGGAATTCCAACTCCCGTATCCCTTACTTCAAAGCGCACATGTAGCTTCTTGTCCATCATGCTGACGGATGTTATACTCACCGCTATATCCCCATCTTTTTTTGTGAATTTAAAGGCATTATAGATTAGATTAAATAGAATACGCTCGATTTTATTACGGTCGAAACGGCAATATAATTTTTCCTGGCAAGGTAAAAAAGAATAGTCGATCCCCTTTTGCAAGGCCATATCCTGAAATGACCGATAGACTTCCTCCACAAATGAAACCAATTCGCCATCTTCATCCTGCAACTTCAATTCATGGTATTCCATCTTCCTAAAGTCAAGCAATTGGTTGACCAAATTTAACAGCCTTCGTGCGTTGCGCCTGATTAAATTCAGCTGATCTCCCAATTTGCTATCTTTATTTTTTGCTACTAAGGTATCAATAGGTCCCATAATCAATGAAATTGGCGTACGGAATTCATGGCTTAAATTTGTTAAGAACCGGATTTTCATCGCATCCAATTGATGCTTCGTTTCCGCATCCCTTTTTTGTTGCTCGATAAACTGCTTAGCTTGGATACGTTCCTGCTCCAGTGCAAATTTTTGTTTTAACTTTTGGATCCCGCGATGTCTGATCCAGAACAATCCTCCAGCAACTGCAATGACGTAAAATATATAAGCATAGATCGTTCGCCAAAATGGAGGAGCAACACGAATGATAATAGATTTGATTTCCTTGTCCCAAATTCCATCATTATTACTCGCACGTACCTGAAAGGTGTAATCTCCGGGATCTAAATTTGTATAATAAGCACTATTCTCTTTTCCGTTCCTAATCCAGTCTTTATCAAAACCGACAAGCCGAAACTCATATTGGTTATCTTCTGGCACCGTAAGATTTAATGCTGCAAAAGAAATTGAGAAATTTTTGTTTATACTTTAAATGAATACGATCCGCTGTCAACAAGGACTGCTGTATCGGTCCTTTCTCTGCCGGTTGAATGATAACATTGTCAATTTTTAGGTCGGTCAGAACTACTTTAGCAGGATTACCATTTGTTTTTAGGTGTGCCGGATTAAAATGATTGAAACCTTTCTGTCCTCCAAAATATATTTCCCCATCGCCAGTTTTTAGAGATGCGCCTAGCATAAAAGCCCCCTCCTGTAATCCTACCGCTGTAGAATAGTTCTTAAATTTGTCTTCCGATGGAGAATAGCAGCTCAACCCCTTATTGGTTGAAAACCACATCCGTCCTTTATCGTCCTCCACAATACTTTGTATGGCACCATTAGCCAGACCATCTTTCTCAGAAAGGGTCTCAAATTGTGTTGTTCCTTTTCGAAGAATTCCTACTCCATTGCCATTGGTTCCAACCCATAAATTTCCATTTTTATCACTATGAATGGCCAGTATATAATTGCTAGGTAGTTTATTGTTTGCTTTATCAAAAACCATAGTACCTTTCGTCCGGGGATTATACCTGACGAGCCCTGAACCATAAGTACCTATCCACATCGTCTGTGTGTGATCCTCTTCCAGAGCCCGTATAAAATTTCCTGGCAGCTGGATCCCATCTACTCCCGCCTCATTTCGTCTATATTTCTTTACAATACCAGTCCCTTTTTGGATAATATTAATACCACCACCATTGGTTCCTACCCAAATATTTCCTTGAAAATCAGTTTTTAAACAAAATATATCGTTGTTATTTAAATTGTCCTCCTTATTTCCCGCTGCATATCTTTTTAAATTTCCCGTAAGGAGATCATAACAAAGTAGCCCTTGCTGATAAGTGCCAATCCAAAGTTGCTCAAGCTTTCTCTCCAAGGCCAAAACGGTTAGATCCGAAGGCAGGTTGGTAGATAAGTTAACCGAAGACAATTTATCTGCCTCCTTATCGTATTGCCAGACACCACCACCATCAACGCCCAGAAAAATCTTATTTTGATAAGCAGCAAAAGAAGTTACTATGGCAGGATCACCTGTCATTCCTTCTAAGAAGTCCAAACTTTTTAACCTAAATTGACTTAAATTCGTGTCGTACTTATTCAGCCCACCTTGAAAAGTACCGATCCAGTAAATACCACTGTTATCTGCAAAAATAGATCGTATAGACTTATGTGACAAGCTATGTACATTACTTGGATCGGGTTTAAAAGTCCGAATGGTTAAATCCCCGGTGTTGAGCACATCGAGTCCGTTATCGGTTCCAACCCATAGACATTGCTGATGGTTAAAGCATAAAGAATAAATTCGCGGACTACTCAGGTTTCCTTTACCCTGCTTTGCTATAAACTTATTGAAATATGCCTCACCGCTATTGAGGTATTTAAGTCCAAGCATTGAACCTATCCAGATCCGGCCTTTATCATCCTCTACGATAGAAGTCACTTCTATTCCATTTCCATAGCCCTCCTGTTCGGACAGCACTTCAAAACGTTTTATTGTCTTTAAGTCATTTGAAATTCGAAAAACGTTCTTCTCCGAAGAAACCCACATGTTGTTTTGCCTGTCGCGAAATACGCAACTCGTCACTTTACCGGCAAAAGTCTCAATGATATGTCTATATTTGGGGTCCGTTTTTTTGCGCAGATCGTTGACATCGAGAATATCTAGCGCGCCATAAGAAGCGATCCAAATATTTCCATCAGCATCTTTATCAATTGCATTAATTGCTGTACTGAGCCATTTGCCATCCGGAGTAAGATTATATGAACGAATACGGTCAGTTTCCCGGTCGTAGTAGCTTAGTCCTCCCCCATTTGTGCCAATCCATATCCGCCCCTTTTTATCTTCGCAAAGTGCCGAAATATGATTTGCCATCAAACTATTCTCTTGGTTGGCATCATAACGATAGACATTGTAATGGCGGCCATCAAATCGATTAAGTCCATCTTCCGTTCCCAGCCAAAGAAAGCCGTAGCTATCTCGATAAATGCTATAAATCGTATTGGAGGAAAGCCCATCTTTCGAGGAGTAACGTTGGAACGTGACAGGCTCATTTTGCCCGTAAGAAAAAAACGTCAACATCGTCCAGGTTAATATCAGTGAAATCCGTATCATATATTCAGGTGTAATCTTCGCTATTTAAAACAGCACTGTGAACAGCCAACTAATTTATTAAATTAATCCTGACCAAACCAATATCGACATAATTTATACCCTATATTCGGCGGTATTTGACATTCTTATCCTTCATTTAAACATTCTTGCTATCATTACAGCCACGCATTGGCTAGTTTTGGTTTACAATTATAAACTGCTTTGAAAGGCATCTCCATTCGTGGAGGAACTACATCTTAATCGTGCAACCGGTTGCGATGTTTTTACGATCAAAAATTTAACCAATTATTATTGCAAAACATGACAACACTAGATGATCCATGACTGGCGATTCATTTAATCAAAATGAACAAAGGGAATACAGGTACAATCGTATCTAGCCAATTAAAGAAAATTTAACCAAGAATTCTTAAACCTATTTATTAATCCACAAATGCTATGATGATTACATTTCCAATCACATTAGTAAGGCATTGGAAAAAGCTATGGGGTATAGCTAGGCCATTCACCTTACTGCTGTTCCTAATCTGTTTTGGACAGTCAACGCTACATGCTCAGGCCAAAAGGCAAATAAAAGGCAGCGTCGTTGATAGCAACCACAAGCGAATAAGCGGTGCTTCGATCAAAATAAAGGGTACATCTTTGGCTACGGCCAGTGATGAAAACGGAAGTTTCACCCTTCAAGTACCTGAAGATAAAAGTTTACTGACCATTTCCAAACTAGGCTATAATCAGGTCGAGGTTGATGTTGCTCAGAAAATTACGATAGAAGTCCAATTAACCGACAAATCTATTGAAATAGAAGAAACCATCGTTGTAGGGTACGGCCGTCAGAAAAAAGAGACTGTCGTAGGTGCGATTGCCCAGACTTCAGGAAAAATTCTAGAGCGTGCAGGTGGCGTCTCCAGTGTGGGCGCAGCCTTAACAGGCAATGTTCCTGGGGTAATCACGACAGCCAGTACGGGCATGCCCGGAGAAGAAGACCCTCGTATTGTCATCCGGGGTCGTAGTACATGGAATAATACGGATCCATTAGTCATGGTCGATGGGGTCGAGAGACCACTATCGGCGGTCGATATCAGTTCCATTGAAACCATATCGGTGCTCAAAGATGCATCAGCAACAGCTGTATATGGTGTGAGAGGAGCCAATGGTGTTATTCTCATCACCACCAAACGTGGTAAAGAAGGCCACATGTTGATACGTGGTACTGTTAATAATGTCGTTAAGACCGTTTCACAGCTCCCAGGTAAAATGGATTCCTACGACGCTCTCATGCTTCGCAATAGAGTGATTGAGTATGAGTTGGGTATAAACCCCGCAAGTTGGGCTGATTATTCGCCACAAGATATTATCAATAAATACCGTTTCCCGGCCGACCAAACCGAACGTGAGCGTTATGTTAATACCGACTGGGCAAAAGAACTCTTTAGAAGCCAAGCATTTTCACAAAACAGCAGTATCAATATTGCCGGCGGAACACCATTTGTCAAATACTTTGCCAATGCAGATTATCTGTATGAAGGAGATCTATTTCGTCAGTTTGAAAACGCCAGAGGCTATAAAGCCGGTTACGGGTTTAATCGTCTCAATGTGCGTTCGAATTTGGATTTCCAACTTACGCCAACAACCAAATTCTCAACAAATCTCGCGGGTTCACGTGGTGTCCGAAAAAGCCCATTTGGTGGTGGCAACGATTATTCCTATTGGATTGCAGCCTACACCGTAGCACCGGATGTTATCTATCCACGTTATTCAGATGGCACCTGGGGGTTCAATGCACCAAACCCAAATGCTGGAATAAACTCGGCCCGTGTACTGGCCATCAGTGGAACCGAGTACATTACCACGAGCCGCATTACAACAGATTTTACACTCGAGCAAGACCTCAAATTTTTGACAAAAGGTCTTAATCTGCGCGGGACAATCTCGCTGGATAATACATTTGTTGAAGGCAGACGTGGTATCAATGACGCCAACAATAACACCCAAAGCAAGTGGATAGACCCCAAAACAGGACTTCCAACCTACCAAATTCCTTTCGATGGAACCAATAGATTCGATTTTGCCGAAGGCATTGATTGGACGACAGAAGCCGGAACAGTAAACAACGCACTCACGTACAGGAGATTATTTTATCAATTGCAATTAAATTATGCAATTACTATTGCCAAAGACCATAATATTTCGGCGATGGGATTGGTCAACCGCAATCAATATGGAAGAGGTAGCACAATCCCCTCCTATCGGGAAGACTGGGTATTCCGTACAACGTATAATTACAAGAATAAGTATATGCTCGAATATAACGGTGCCTATACGGGGTCAGAGAAATTCGCACCCGAAAACAGATTTGCCTTTTTTAATTCAGGAGGTATTGGCTGGTTAGTTTCGGAAGAAAGTTTTATGAAACCTCTTTCACTTGTCAATATGTTAAAACTACGTGCTTCCTACGGTGATATTGGCGATGATAGCGGTGGCGGGCAATTTCTTTATTTAACACAATGGGCCTACGGAGGTACTTCAGGGATGGGTGTTGATGGGCGATTTTCCTACTCCGATGGAAATACCAGCCCATACGTCTGGTATAAAGAAAATGTGCTTGGAAACCCAAATATCCGCTGGGAAAAAGTTAAAAAGTTAAATTTCGGTGTGGATTTTGGCCTATTCAACGGACAGATTTCTGGAAAGGTTGACTTCTTTAAGGATCATAGGACGAATGTGCTTATTACCGGCGGTGGAAGATCTATTCCATCATATTTTGGCGTAGAGGCCCCAACGGCCAACCTTGGAGAGGTAGAAAATAAAGGTTATGAGGTCGAACTGAAGTTCAATAAGCAACTCAATACCAATTGGAGAATATGGGCAGATATCAATTTTACCCATGCCAAAGATAAAGTCATCAATGCCGATGCTCCTGAATTGTTGCCCGAATATCAGAAACCAGACAATAAACAGGTGAATCAGACCTATTCATATGTTAGCTCCGGATATTACAATACTTGGGATGAACTTTATGGCAGCACCATGCATGAAAGCAATGACCTTGCTAAGCTGCCCGGCAGTTATCATATACTGGATTATAACGGTGATGGTATTATCGATACCAAGGACAATATTCCTTATGCCTTTCCCTCGGTTCCACAAAACACATACAATTGTACGATTGGATTCGACTGGAAAAATTTCAGTGTCATGACCCAGTGGTATGCGGTCAATAATGTCACCCGCCAAGTTGTGTTTAATAGCTTTTCAGGTCAGCTTAACTTGGCCTATGAAGAAGGTTCGTATTGGTCAAAAGACAACAGCAATGCCGATGTACCACTACCACGTTGGCTATCTCAATCAAGTAGTTATGCCTCTGGTAACAGATATATGTTTGATGGTTCATACATCCGATTGAAAACCGCTGAAATTGCCTACAATTTTAATCGCGAATCCAGCATGATCAAACGCCTGGGTCTTCAAAATCTTCGCCTTTTCTTAAATGGCAACAACTTGGTTTTCTGGTCCAAAATGCCCGATGACCGAGAATCCAATTACGCGGGCACAGGTTGGGCTTCCCAAGGAGCTTATCCTACGGTAAAGCGATTTAATCTAGGTGCAAACATTACATTTTAAAGCAATTTAGAAAGATGAAAAAGTATTTCAAGGTAATCTTAATAACTAGCATGGTCTGGTCGTCTACATCCCTACTGTCATGCAATAAATATCTCGACAAAGAGGAACAGTCCAATATATCACCCAAAGAAGCATTTAAAAACTTTGTTAATTTCCAAGGTTATACCGAAGAGCTGTACAACTGCGTGGTCAATTTCAGCAACAACTACTGGACTAATTCCTGGAACTGGGGTGAGGATGAAATAACCTCCACAGCGAACAATTTTCATTTCGTAAACAAAATAGACCAAGGTAATTTCTGGGGTTGGCAACGAGAATCGGACGGCTGGGGTGCGGGCTGGATGGATCAAGGAGATTTCACCACCAACAACAATGACGTATTTGCCAACCGTGCCTTTCGTGATCTTTGGAGCGCCTCCTGGTTTGGTCTGCGGAAAATAAGCCTTGGCTTAGAGAATATCGACAAACTGACCGAAGCAACACAGGAAGAAAAGGACCTGATAAAGGGCCAATTATTATTTTTCCGGGGTTGGTTTCACCACCGACTGATGGAATATTTTGGTGGTATGCCTTATATTAATTATGTACTGCCTAGCGACGAAAAGCTTCGGTTACCGAGACTGAGCTATCAGGCTTGCGCTGATTTAGCGGCCGCTGATTTTAGGGAAGCAGCCAACTTGCTACCAATCGACTGGGACAATACGACCGCTGGGAAGCGTACACTGGGGAAAAACCAGTTGCGCATCAATAAAATCATGGCGCTAGCCTATCTTGGCAAAAACTACCTTTGGGCTGGAAGTCCGTTGATGAATTTACAGTCCACGGGGAGTAAAACCTATCATGCTGATTATTGCAAAAAAGCGGCTCAAGCTTTTGGCGAATTGCTATCCCTTGTCGAGAGTGGACAGACGAACTATGCCCTTGTTCCCATGGCCAATATCCATTTAAATTTTTACACAACGGGACAAAACTGGGCCATGCCTGGTAGCACAGAAGCTATTTTTAGAGGGCCTTATATTGATGCATGGGTATCTAACTGGGGAACAAGCAAGCAATATATTCCCCTGGAAGTTGGTGATGGCGACCTCAAGTTTAACCCAACAGCGAATTATGTAGATTACTATGGCATGAAAAACGGCCTGCCGATCAAGGACATTACCCAGTCCGATGCGGAGTCGGGATACAATGCCGAATATCCCTGGAAAGATCGTGATCCACGTTTTTACAAGGATATTATTTTTGATGGCACAAAAGTGATTCAGGGAAATATGTCGGCATCAGAAGAAAAAAACCGCTACGCTAATCTATTCACAGGCGGAAGCTATCGGGATATTCGTACAGGAAGTCAGACGGGCTACGTCTTACGCAAATTTATCCCTTTAACATCCAATAAATATGATCAAGCCTATAGTTACGGAACCAATCTTCATATTTACGTCCCTTACATGCGCCTTGCTGATGTCTATCTGATGTATGCCGAGTCTGCCATGATGGCTTCCAATTCGGCCACGGGCAAAGCCGACAATTACGGTAAAACAGCTGTCGATGCCATCAATATCGTACGCAACCGCGCCGGTGTGGGCCATGTAGACAGCAAATTTCTCAGCTCCGCAGCATCCCTGCTCCCCGAGCTACGTCGCGAACGTGCTGTGGAACTTGCATTCGAAGGGCACCGTTTTAACGATTTACGGCGTTGGCTTTTATTAACTGAGGCTCCATATACGCAAAAAAAATCAGTTTCATTTGACCGGAGCGGGACATTCAACACGATAGATCCTTCCAAAAACCGTGTTGTCAATCTCAAAGAAAATATGCTCTTGGAACGCAAATTTACAAGCAAGCACTATTGGTTGCCCCTAAAAGTCAAAGATGTCAACATGTATCACGAGTTCTATCAGAACCCAGGTTGGTAACAAGTTTTTCATTTAATCATTCAAAAAAATGAAGTACAAAAAATTAAGAATAGCACTATGTCTTGGATTGAGCTGGATGGCTATTGCTGAAAGTATAGCCAAAGAATCCTTTCATCCAACCATTGGACAATATAAAAATATAACCCCAATATTATCGGTTGGCAGTCTTCAGGACAGTATCGGCACAGATAGTGCCACACTTGTACAAGTTGCTTTCCAGAAAGTTCAGAAAAAAGATCTCATGGGCAATGTCCAATCCATCAACATCCCGCAATTGCTCGACAAGAGCTACAACACCTTCAGTTTGGAAAATCTCGATGCCTTTATTCCCGGTTATAACGGTAATATCTGGGGGATGAGTGGCTACCTGGTCTTAGTGGATGGTTTTCCGCGCGACGCCAATAACGTTATGCCGACCGAGATCGATCAAATCAGTGTACTGAAAGGAGTCAATGCCATCGCACTCTATGGGAGTCGGGCGGCAAAAGGTGTCATCAGTATTAACACCAAACGCGGAGAGGCTGGCGGTCAGCAGATAAAAATCAGGGCCAATAGCGGTATCAATACGGCAATCAGTTATCCAGAATACCTAGGCTCTGCCGAATATATGACGCTATACAACGAGGCCCGGCAAAATGACGGTCTCTCGGCACTCTACAGCGCCGAAACCATCTACCAGCATGCAGCCGGAACAAATCCTTTCCGATACCCAAATGTCGATTACTATTCTTCGGACTATATCAAAGACCATTATAATCGCTACGATGCCACGGCCGAAATCTCAGGAGGAAATCAGCGGGCACAATATTATACCAACTTTGGTTTTTGGTCCGAAGGATCTATGCTCAACTTTGGACAGGCGAAGAAAAATGGTGGTGCCAATAGATTTAATATGCGTGGCAACATCGACGTCAAAGTCAGCGACCTCATCTCATTAAATGTAGATGCAGCAGCCAGTTTTTATATTTCCAAGGGCGTTAACGCTGATTATTGGGGGGCTGCCGCTACGATGCGTCCCCATCGCTTCTCTCCGCTTATTCCGATTGACATGATTGAAGACGGTGATACCAACTCGATGATCTATGTCAATAACAGTAGTTTTCTCATTGATGGCAAATACCTGCTGGGGGGAAGTCAGCTGGACCAGACCAATGCCTTTGCGAATGTTTACGCCGGTGGTACCACGCGTCTTCTCAACCGGCAGTTTCAATTTAATACAGGTTTAAATTTTGATTTGAAAAATATCCTGGAAGGCCTGGTTTTCAAGACCAACCTCGCAGTAGATTACCTTTCCAATTACAGTCAATCCTATAACAACAATTATGCGGTCTATCAGGCTTCTTGGAACAACTATAACGGCAATGATCTAATTAGCAGCTTAACAAAATATGGCGATGACCGTATATCTGGTGTACAAAATATCAGCGGTAGTAACTATCGACAAACCATTGGTTTTAATGGATCCTTAAACTTTAACCGCATATATGATAATAAGCATCACCTGTCAGCAATTCTCTTGGCCAATGCTTACCAAATTGGAGCATCTGGCAGCTATCACAAAACCAGTAATGCCAATTTGGGGCTTCAGTTAGGCTATAATTATTTGGGTAAATATTATGTTGACTTTAGCAGCGCTTATAGCCATTCTGCGAAATTACCGAAAGGAAACAGACAGGCCCTCTCCCCTACATTGGCTGTTGCCTGGCGTCTTTCAAAAGAAAATTTTATGGCAAACAGCAAAGTTGTCAACGACCTCAGGTTATCTGCTTCAGCAGGTATCTTGAATACCGACTTGGACATTAGCGATTATTTCCTGTATCAAGGCTATTATACCTACAACAATGGGGCCTGGTATAGTTGGGCGGATGGCGCATTAGTACACTCTTTTGATCGGCGCAGGGGCGACAATCCAAATATGAAATTCCCAAAACGCAAGGAATTCAACATCAACCTTGAAGGCGGGTTATACAACAACCTGATCACCTTCAATACCTCCTACTTTTTCAATCGTATGACTGGCGGTTTGGTACAAGCGACAACACAATATCCGATGTACTTTATGACAGGCTGGCCTGTTTACTCGGATCTTCCCTATATCAATTATAGCAGTGACGAGCGAAAAGGTGTTGATTTTGGCATTAACTTGAACAAACAGATCGACAAAACTTTTGTATCGTTAGGCTTCAATGGGATGTATTATTCAACCAAGGCAGTACAACGGGACGAACTCTATCAGTTTGCCTATCAAAATAGGGCAGGAAAACCGCTGGATGCGATCTGGGGTTTACAGCATGATGGTTTTTATAGGAGCCAATCCGATATTGACAATTCAGCCTTGTCTTCATTTGGTGAAGTAAAACCCGGTGATATCAAGTATAAAGACCAAAATGGGGACGGCACCATTGATACGCGCGACGAAGTCTATTTGGGCAAAGGCGGATGGGCCGGTGCGCCACTTACACTGGGCCTCAATCTGACGGTAAAATGGAACAATTTCACACTATTTGCTGCTGCAACTGGACAGTTCGGTGCCAAAGCCATGAAAAACAGCTCGTACTTTTGGGTAGATGCGGAGGACAAATATTCAGTGGTAGTACGTGAACGCTGGACAGAATCGACCAAGGAAACTGCGACCTATCCTCGCCTCACGACTTTCAATAGTGATAACAACTTTCGAAGTTCAGACTTTTGGCTTTATAAGACCGATCGAATCAACCTGTCTAAAGTGCAGCTATCCTACGATTTCCCCAAACGCATGCTCAATTCGAAATTTATTCATGAACTGGGGATTTATGCCAATGGAGCTAACTTATTGACCATCGCAAAGGAAAAAGAAACAATGCTGCTAAATATTGGGCAAGCACCACAGACACGATTTTTCAACGTCGGTCTCAAGGCCCTATTTTAATCATGAATATTTAAGGAGACAATTATGAAAAGAATATTAACCATAGCTATCCTGGCCAGCCTAGTGTTTTCTTCCTGTGAAGATATGTTTGAGCCAGCAATAGAGAATAATCTCGAACTCGAGACAGCGAATAGCCGTCCTTTATATGCACAGGGACTGCTTCTGAACGGTTACAACCGGATTCCCAGCAATAGCTACAGCTTTGATGACGTCGCGACCGACAATGCGGTGAGCAACGATAAGAACAATAGTTATCTAAAATCGGCAACTGGACAGTGGACAAGCATAAACAACCCCTTCGATCAATGGCGCAACAGTTATGCAGCCATACAGTATCTAAACAACTTTCTGTCCTTAACGGATCAGGTCGAATGGGCCATGGAACCAAAAGTCAGCATCCTGTTCAACGACCGGATGAAGGGTGAAGCCTATGGCCTTCGTGCGCTGTTTATGTTCCATCTCCTACAGGCGCATGCCGGTAAGTCAAGCACAGGAGAAATACTGGGTGTACCAATTCATTTGACTCCCGAGACCGTCAATTCAGATTTCAATCAACCTCGGGCTTCATTTGAAGCCTGTATGCAACAGTTGTACGATGATATTAAAAAAGCGGAGGATTTATTGCCGATGGATTATGAAAATATCAGTAACGATAGCCAAGTTCCAGCTAAATATGCAGGTTCAATCAATTTCAATGACTATAATCGTGTATTTGGCTCCACTTTCAAGTTACGGATGACCAAACGTATCGCGCAGGCTATTCGTGCAAGAGCAGCGCTATTAGCAGCAAGTCCGGCCTATAGTGAAGGCAGTAAAACGACTTGGGAGCAAGCCGCTACTTATGCGGGTCAGGTCATCCAGGCAAAAGGTGGCCCAACTGGAATCGATCCTAAAGGGTTTACTTGGTACATCAAGGATGTAGTCGATGGCTTAACCTCCGGATCTAATCCTGCGGAGATTCTATGGCGTACCGATAAGGGAAATAGCAACAGCATAGAACAGGATCACTTTCCTCCTACGTTGTTTGGCAGAGGCCGGCTCAACCCAACGCAAAACCTGGTGGATGCCTTCCCCATGGAAAATGGTTATCCCATTGCAGATGCCAATTCGACCTACAATAAAGCCAACCCCTACGATAAACGGGATCCCCGGTTGAAGGCCTATATCATTGTCAATGGTGCGACGGCGGGTGTCGGCACTACAGCAATCAATACGACAGCCAATAGTCCGACAAATGACGGCTTGAACAAAGTCGAAACATCTACACGAACAGGCTATTATTTAAAAAAGCTCTTACGCCAGGATGTGAATTTAAATCCATCATCTTCTACCCAACAGATGCATTTCAATGCTCGTATACGGATGACCGAAATGTATCTGGCTTATGCCGAAGCGGCTAATGAAGCCTGGGGACCTACGGGTATGGGGACCTTTACGTTCTCGGCCTATGATATCATCAAAGCTATTCGCAGACGTGCAGGTGTAGGCACCAACAATGGCGATCCTTACCTGGAGCAGGTAAAAAATAATAAAGATCAAATGCGGCAGCTGATTCGAAACGAACGCCGACTTGAGCTTTGCTTCGAAGGATTTCGGTTTTGGGATCTGCGCCGCTGGAAAATGGATATTAATGTTGCCGCCACAGGAATAAGTATCACCAATAACAATTATACAGAAATTCCTGTAGAAAATAGGCTTTATGAAACTTATATGAATTACGGTCCAATCCCCTACAGTGAGGTACTCAAATACAGCAATCTTGCACAAAATATAGGCTGGAATTAAATTTAAAATACACACGATGAAAAAGATCAATTTCCTGTACGCGATGGCTTTAGTAAGCCTGGCGTCCTGCAAAAATAACGACTGGGAGTTCCCGGACTTCGAATTTCAATCAGTATACTTCGCCTATCAGACACCCGTCAGAACAGTGACTCTGGGCGAAGACATCTTTGACAACAGTCTCGACAACCAACATAAGGTAAAAGTCATGGCAACCACTGGCGGTGTGTACAACAACGGAAAAGATATCCGTATCGATTTTGTTGTTGACAATAGCCTTACACATGGACTCAGCTACCCTAATGGGCAGCCGATCACGCCATTGCCGACCGATTACTATCAGCTCGCAGGCAACCAGATCAACATTCCGAGTGGTAGTCTTACGGGCGGCGTGGAGGTACAGCTGACCGATGCTTTTTTTGCCGATCCCAAGTCGCTGGAAACATATTACGTCTTACCGTTAAGGATGACAAAGGTTGTCAATGCCGATTCCATACTATCCGGTAAAACTTCCTTACAGACCGCCAATAGGGCAATTGCATCCGACTGGGATGCCGTACCAAAAGATTTTACCTTCTATGCCCTCAAATATATCAATCCTTGGCATGGCAATTACCTTCGTCGCGGCACCGATCAGATCGTTGGCAAAGGTGCTAACAGCAACTTGACTAAAAATGTTGTCAGGCGCCAGGCTTATGTCGAAAAAGATGAAGTCAAAAACCTCACGACAGCGGCACTTAAGAGGTCGATCTTGCCCCTCGCTTTTAAGGGAGCAGATGATGTAGACATCAATGTCAATCTAAACTTAACCTTTGATGACGAAAACAATTGCAGCATTAGCTCCGCCAGTTCCGGGATTTCAGTTACGGGAACAGGAAAGTTTGTCAAACGGGGCGAAAAAAATAGCTGGGGAAATGCGGACAGGGATGCGCTTTATCTATCCTATGCTATTGAAATGACAGAAATGAGTGTTACAAGCAAAGATACGCTGGTGATGCGGGACAGATCCGTCAAAATGGAAACTTTTACGCCAATCAAAAAGTAGTATCAAATCAATCATGAAAAACCATGAAAAAAATCAATAAAACTATCGTCATCCTACTTTCGCTCGGCACCGTCTGGAGTTCCTGTTCCAAATATCACGCTCCGGAATATACAGTCGATAAACCGGAAAAAGTACTCGCACAAGAAGATATAAACGCCTACAATCCCCTAAAAAGTTATTTAGACAAACAGGCAAATCCAGGGTTTAAACTTGGCGTTGCACTCAACATGAATGACTATTTCAACAAAGGGGTACTGTACCGACTTGCAAACCGCAATTTTGAAGAGATGGTCATGGGCTATGAAATGAAGCATGGCTCCATTGTGCAAGCCGACGGAAGCCTGAATCTATCAGGTGTAGAACAGCTGATCACAGCCGCACAGGAAAACAACATGGCGTTATATGGGCATACGTTGTGCTGGCATTCGGGACAGAATGCCGCCTATCTGAATAAGTTAATCGCTCCTGTTGTTATACCAGGTTCGGGTGGCCCGGCACTAGCTGGTCATGCTTTAAAAATGAGCAACCCTTCTGTTGTCAATCCCTGGGAAGCACAGACAGCTTATGGCATTAATCCCACCGAGGTGGGTAAAGAGTATGTCTTGAAGATTGTTGCCCGGGGCACTAAAGCAGGTAATATTAGCATTGATCTGCAGCGCACCCCCGAATATACAGGGGACAATATGGGGTCATTGGCATTGACCACAGGCTATCAATCCTACGAGCTTAAAGTAACAACGACTGATGCACGAAATAACTTCATCATCAATTTTGGCCAATACGACGGCACTATTTTTATCGACAAGGTCGTGCTCACAAAAACAGGTAGTTCAGCCAATCTGATTGCCAACGGGGACTTTGAAAGCAATATTGATGGCTGGGGTGGCTGGGGAAATAACTCTACTAGAGCACAGTCTGCAGATAGTGAGGGTTATGGCAGTCCTGGAGGCTACATTATTGAAAAAACACCGGAAGAGAAAGAAACCATACTCACCAAAGCGCTGGAGACATTTATTGCTGGTATGCTGGAAAAAACCAAAGGTTATATCAAAGCCTGGGATGTCGTTAACGAACCGATGTCCGACTGGCCAGACCAATATGCCTTAAAGACCGGAATCGGAAAAACCGATCTGGCTGATGACGAATTCTACTGGCAGGATTACTTAGGGAAAGATTATGCCGTAAAAGCCTTCCAGCTTGCCCGCAAATATGGCAATGCCAACGATCTCCTATTCATCAATGACTATGGCTTAGAAGGCAGTGGCAACAAATGTAAGGGGCTGATCGCCTATGTCAGCTACATCGAAAGCAAAGGTGTTAAAGTGGATGGGATCGGCACCCAGATGCACATCGATATCCATACCAGCAAAGACAATATCGTCAGTATGTTCAATCTATTGGCCGCCACAGGTAAGATGGTCAAAGTATCCGAGCTTGATATTGGCTTAGGAAATGGCATCAAGACTAGCAATGCCACTGCTGAGATGTATCAGAAACAAGCTGACCTGTACAGATTTGTCGTTGAGAAATATCTCGAAATCATTCCAAAAGATAAACAGTACGGTATTACCATATGGAGCCCATTGGATAGCCCCGATCATGAGAGTTCATTCTGGCGTCGCGGAGAGCCAATTGGTTTATGGACCGAAGGATTTGTCCGAAAGCCCGCTTACCAGGCTGTTATTGAAGCTTTGATGCAAAAGAGATAGATCATAAACTACTAAAACGAAACACTTATTTTTTCCAAATCCCTTACATACATCCTTTTTCGCGGTAGGTAATACTTACCGCGAATACCTTTTTTAACAAAAACATTCAAAATTCATTATGCAACAAAAATTTTCTAACATTTTGCAGCTTCTTATTCTATTTTATAGTTTAACTGCAACAGCAGCTTTCGCCCAAGACAAAAACTTTCATATATACCTTTGTTTTGGACAATCCAATATGGAGGGCCATGGCCAATTCGAACCACAGGATACCATCACCAATAGTCTGTTCCACGTACTTGCGGCAGTAGACTGCCCCGAATTGGGAAGGCAGTATGGCAAGTGGTCTCCCGCCCGTGCACCGCTCACGCGTTGTCATACGGGACTTACACCTGCAGATTATTTTGGCAGAATGCTTGCAGAAAATCTTCCCCAAAATATCGAGATAGGTGTCATCAACGTTTCGGTAGGTGGTTGCCATATTCAGTTATTTGATCAAGACAGCACGGCCAGCTATGTGGCAAAGGCACCGGAGTGGATGAAATCCATGCTTGCAGCTTATGACAATAACCCGTATCAAAGACTTGTAGCATTAGCCAAAATAGCACAACAGAAAGGTGTAATCAAAGGCATCTTACTTCATCAGGGCGAATCTAACACGGGCGATCGCGGATGGCCTAATAAAGTAAAAAAAGTATATGGAAATCTATTGCGCGATTTGCACTTGAAAGCAGACGAAGTGCCCCTACTTGCAGGCGAACTCCTATCGGCCGAAGCCGGAGGCAAATGCGCAAGCATGAACAGCATCATCCAGACCTTGCCTGCCACTGTACCGACAGCCCATATCGTCTCCTCAGCAGACTGTGCCGGCATTGGCGATGGACTGCACTTTAGTCCGGCAGGATATCGGCAACTGGGCAAAAATTATGCGACCAGCATGGTTAAGATTCTGAAGAAAACACAGCAATAAAAAAGCTAGGGATTCAATCCCTAGCTATAATATATTCCCGTCGTATTGAAGATCATCAATGTATGTATCTTTCATATTCGGCATCATTCCGTTCACGGGTCAATGAACATGCACTAGCTCCTTAGTTTCCAAAAATTTTGGCCAATTCCTGATGCAGCAGTTCTCCTTTAATATTGATCGCAACAATGTTTCCTTTCGGATCCACCAGATAATTCTGTGGCACAGCACGTACGCCATATAATACTGCAGCCTCATTGCTCCAGCCCTTTAGATCTGCGACATGTACCCAAGGCAATCCATCATCCTTAATCGCTTTTATCCAGGCATTTTTCCCTTTTGTATCATCCAGGGATACAGCGAGCACTTCCAATCCCTTACTTTTATATTTTTTGTATGCCTTCAATAAGTTGGGGTTTTCAGCACGACAAGGACTACACCAGCTTGCCCAAAAGTCGATCAGCACATACTGGCCTTTAAAATCGGATACTTTGACCATTTTCCCATTTGTGTCCGGTTGGGAAAAATCAGGAGCCTTATTGCCAATTTTCACACTCCTTTCAGCTAGAAAGCGTGCTTCCAGCTGCCGTGCATTCGTCATTTGACGCACCTCTTTGGACAGCTTCAAAAATAAAGGTTCAATCTCACTGAGCTTGCGTTTATTGGCCGCATCAATAAGAGCGTCCACCGCAAAGATTGAACTCGGATTTTTTGCTGCAAATGCCAGTTCCTTTACCCGACGTGCTTCAAACTTTGCCTCAAACTTTTCGTGAATCGCTTTGTACTGTTCATTGGCGTCAGCTGCATTTTTATCTACCGCAGTAAAAGCCCTGTTTCCAGCATCAATAATATCCATGAAACCACCGCCAATTTCATTTAAATAAGCGACATACGCGTTATGCAACGGCGACCCTTTTATCGTAGCGGTACGCAACGAATCTTTGATGGTCATGTTGTAAGTCTCATTGGCCAAATAAAAGTATAAACGGTCACCAATATTCTGTGCGATCAATTTTCCTTTGCCCTCTTGATCAAAAACCATTCTTGAATAAGCAGGCTCCTCTACTGTCCCTTTAAAACTAAACTTGCCATTCACAATAGCAGACGAATCCGATGCCGGAAATCCATCTTTTGTATAATCCAGATACACTTTTTTACCATTGAAAGCTTTTGGTACACTTCCATTGATCTGGAAATTTGCTTGCTGCGCAAATGATGCCACGGGTAAAAATGCCAGTGCCAAAACTGCTATTTTTAAATTTTTCATGTTTATATGATTAGATTTTATTTTTATTCTTTTTACTTACGCCAGGTCATGTCAACAGGATTTCCCGGAATACCCTCGATTTTTTTGACAAGCTCGCCATTTTTACCGACTTGAATATCGAGATAATAGAGTGTTCCTACTGATCCAACAATAAGAGTATTCTCATCATCCTCCAATTTGAGCATAGTGACCTCGCTCTTAATAGCCGTCTTTAATAGTTGCACTTGTTCACTCAAGGGGTTGTAGCGAAAAACTTGATTTTGTACTGCAACGTAAATATACCCACTACGACTTGCCAACATTTTTGTATCAGCGGTGATCCATTCTGGCCGTATAAAAAGTCGTTTATGACCCGAAGTGAAGTTAAATGGCCCCGAAAAGTTCACATTAAACATCAACTCATAGATTTGACCAGTTGCATTTTTCACATAAGCGTAGGTGTCCGCATTATTGATCTGCACCAACTGCAACAAGTCCATACCTACATTAGTAGGATTAAAAATAGCTGAATTAATCGCACTATACTGCGTTCCAAAATACATCGGTGACCCAAAGAGATTAATGCGGACAAATTGTTTCTTATTTTTTTCAAAAGCAATGACCGTATAATTGTTGTTAGCTGTCGAAAGCACAAATTTCGAAGCCAAGTCATACTCCCCATCCGCATACGTACCAAACATCCCATAGGTTGCCGACTGATCCCATGTTGTTGTTGCTCCACCATAGAATTTATCATTGATTACACCCAATAGAACCCCTTGTGGATGCGCCTGAAGATTCCCAACCTTAATGGTCGAAGGAGCTAAAAAGAAATTATCGAATAAAGTCCCAGGCTTTAAACTCTCCTTTTTTAGGGTATTAACATTCAAGCGAACTCCGGCTTGCTTCGAAATAATCCAATAACCTAACGGCGTATTGCCCGTAAATTGGTTCCTTACATAGTGCAACTGCAAAGGGTCTACCGGTAGAGGTTGCCCATTAATAACTTCATAGATATTAGGCTGAACACTGTTGTCAGGTTTAATAAAAGAGAGTTTACCAGTACCCTGATCCTGAGATAAGACCAAAGTACCTCTAGAAAACTCTGTCACCCCCTGGATTTTAAAAGGGTAAAAATATTTCATCCCATTAGCTTTGTTTGTTACAGTAAGCCGAGCGGTATAACGTTTTGCTTCTAGACCAAAAACTATCCTTAGCGCATTCCCTTTATAATGGTTGGCTTCAGGCACAAGGGCCTCCGGAACATCAATACGCCAGTCACATTCCAGATCTTCGGTAGCTATACCTGTAATTTTAGGCTGTACAATAAGACTATCGCCTGTCATTGCTTCATAGAGCGTATCCAAATTTTGTAACACCGGTGACTCAGGCATATCGATAACGTAATTTCCTTTGTCCTTATAGCAGGCCGCTAACAAACTCAATACGACAATGCTTATTATCAACTTTTTCATTTTATCTAAGCTCCTTTCCTGATTCATCAATAAAGAAAAATTTACCCACGCCAGTATTTTTTTTCAACTGAATTGGTCGATTGGGATTGTCCTTATGGTAGAAGATATAGCTTTGACCATTATCTCTGCTTTCCAACACATAGCCTTTTTCAGGATGGTCCGCTACCCATTTAAAAGGATCATTAAGCATAATGGTCAACAAATTGGCAAAGTAGAGGTTCTTTGGAGCATCCAATCCCTCGGTGGACAGCTGCCGTTGTTCTGTTGCTATAAAAAACAATTGATGCCTTACCCTTGAATATTCACCCAATGGTGACCAATTATCCCACCAATTTGGTTTTTCCAGTTGTGCCGAAAGAACGATATATGTTCGTATCAGCCGTGGATCATCAATACCGAAATCTGGGCTTGCTTTCAATTTTAAGATAAGCGATACTGATTTTTGTTCTAAATCCCTGGTATTATGGATAATTAATGGCACATAGCCAATTCCGCGATCTGCTTCCAAGGGATATTCTGCGAACAATGCTTCATAATGTTCACTACTCCGTGCAGTGGAGGAATCCTTCTCCACGTAAACCTGAAAATGGCGCTGATCTCCCATCCGATTGCCCATTAACCGAACAGGGATATAAAGTGTATCCGATGCTCTGGTCATTTCATAGGCAAAAGTATATACGATACTATCGCGTGCTTGTGAACTCAGATCGAAATAAACATTAGCAGCTGCGTCGTATGTTTTTAGTTCTGTTTTCTGACAAGAAAAGAACAGGAATAAAACAAATGGCAGCAGTATATAACTATTTTTTTTCATTCTATTTTATATTAGCGTTGTCCATAAGTTATTTCATCACTCGGCAATGGCCATACAAAGATTTTTTGGTTTGCTGGAATGACGGTGCCTTTTTCTCCAATAATAGAAGCGTTTAAACGCTTATAAGCATAAAAAAGCTGGCCTTCGGCATACATCTCCTTACGGTATTCCTTGAGTAATTCTGTGCGGAATTTTGTCACCGTCGATACGTCTGCAGGTTCTCCTATACCGCGCTGTATGCGCACCTGATTCAGATATTGTGCCGCTACAGTAGGGTTGCTTTCATAGTTACATTCAGCAGCAATATAGTAGAGCTCGCTTAAGCGTATCGCTGGCGCCATTAGATAATGCAGATTAGCCTCAAAATCATCACTGAATGTGTTTCTATTGTATTTTACCAGCGAACTTAAAGCCGTAGTGCCCACACTCACCGAACCGAACCATTGGGTATAACGAAGATCACCGCCGCCGTTTCCACCAACTTCATAAATTGTCCGTCCCTCTTCTTTATCCAGATTCATCCGCCCCGTACTAAACCATTCTTGATTATACTCCAGGTTCATTCCGGGAATATACCAGGCAAATAAAAGCTCTTTATAAAGAATCCTGTCCTTCTTATCCTCCTTGACGGATTGAAAATCAGTGTTATTTGTCCAAGGAAATTTATTGGACGCAACGACTTCCAGCGCATTTGCTAAAGCGTTGGATTTATCTCCTTTATAGAGATACACCCGGGCTAGCGCACCACATACGGCATAATAATTCAGCCGATGTCTCCTATTTTGCAAAAAGAGACTGCTACTGCTCAATTCCGAGTTCGCCAATGTGTCCCTTTCTGTTGGATAACCTACCACATAAGAAGCCGCGCGTATTGGATCTACCTTTAATAAATCTTTCGCGATCGTCAGATCTGCAATGACAGAATCCAGCACTGCGGACACTTTGCTCAAGGGCGTCGTTTTATTTGAATATTTTGTAACATAGGGAATTGCATCTGCCTGCGCATTCACGATAGGTGCTGGAGCAAACAAACGTAAGGCGTCGAAATGAAGGAACGCACGCAAAGCCAGCGCCTCACCCTTGATCAAAGCATAGTTGTCTCCAACAAACAGATTTCTTTTTCCATCGATTTCGGCTAATAAAAGATTAGCATTCACTATCCCATGATATAAACCTTTCCAAATATTGTCTTTGCGATCTTTAAAGTCACCGTCATCGTATAAAAATCGCGCGGTCTTTTGATAACGAAGAGGATCATTGTTTGGAATGGTATAATTCTGTACGAGGACTTCAGGTGTGCCAATTGTCAATTCTTTACCGTAGAGATCGCCGTTAGCACAGCGGGTATAGATTCCCAATAGTGCTTCCTTAAAACCATCCTCCGTAGTAAAGAGCCGGTCTTTTTCGACCTCACTCTGTGGCTGTATATCCAGCCACTTCTGACAGGAAAACAGAAAGATACTGCAAAGTAAGAGGATAAATATATTTTTCTTTTTCATATGTTAGTTCGTTTGTATCAAGCAATTTTCAAGAATAAGATTGTTATCAATCTACATTCTTGGTCTTAGCAAACCTTATTTAAATCTAGCCTGTAATGTTAAGGTCACTGATCGTGCAAAAGGATAGTTAATGCCGCGCTCCTCCTTCACATTAGACCAGCGAAAAATATCATTGCCGATCAGGCCTATGCGCAAACTCGCCAGCGCCAAGCGATTGGCAAAAGCTTGATTCGCATCATAAGAGATATTCAGGGATTGCAGTGTTAATAGATTGTCTGGCATCACAAAACGAGAAGATAACTCGCTTCGTCCCAAATCCTCAATACTCTTAAAAAACGTGTGATCTCCTGGATTTTTCCATCGTTCCTCAAGCACTCTGGCATCCACATTGTAACGTGGGTCTGCATTTTCCACGCGATCTACGAGGGTCTGGTTATAGGTTTTGCCCCCCATACGCGTTTGGAAATAGGCGACCAACATCCACTGCTGGTAACGTAAGGTGCCCCCGAAAGACCCCTCCATTTTTGGTGTAGCTACACCAACTACCGCGATATCCCGTGGATCCCAGGTATAGGTCAGGCTACCATCTCGTTTCACAAAGACTTCCCGTCCGCTTTCAGGATCTATACCCAACGATGGAACTGCGTAAATGGCATCCATTGACTGTCCTTCCTCATAACGCAATAAGGGCACAGCTTTAAATTCATCTTTCTGCTGCTCCTCATCTGCACGTTCATTGTAACTTTTCAATGCGTTGGAAATACGCACAATCTTATTACGATTTTGTACCAGATTAGCCAGCAAGCTCAATGTCCATTTCTCACTTTTGATCGCCTGCCAATTGACCCCAAGCTCGATTCCCTTATTCTCCATATCGCCCAGATTTTCCTTATAGGAACCAAATCCTGTTGAAGGAGCAATATTGATGTCCGCCAAAATATCCTTCGTAATTTTACTATAGTTACGCAGTGAAAACGTTAATTTGTTACTCCAAAAGCCGATATCTACACCCAAGTCCACCGATTGCGTCCTCTGCCAAGCAAGGTTCTCATTGCCATAATTACGCACCGTACTTCCTAATCCCGACGAATACCAATTGTTTTTATCATAGGAATAAGTAACGCGCGACATATAAGGGTCAAATTGAACTGAACCCGTCAAACCAACAGTTGCTCGAAGGCGTAGCTGACTAATTACCTTGGTGGCAAACCATTTTTCATTATGCATATTCCAGCCGATTCCCGTCGACCAAAAAGGTGCAGTCCGCTTATTTGCACCAAACTTTGACGAACCGTCGATGCGTAAGGTCGCATCAAACAGATAGCGGTTGTCATAACTATAATTACCACTTAAGAAAGAACCAAATAGACGAGAAGCGCCTACTTTTGTTTCGGGGCTTTTTCCCTCTTCATAACCTTTCGCAAAACCAATGTCAGTAAAACGGTCATTCGGAAAACCAATTGCTTTGAAATAGCGTTCATCATAACTTTCCGTTCTTATATTGGCACCAGCGATCATATTGAAATAATGCTTTCCTATATTTCGGTCCCAATTCAAACGTACATTTCCATCCCAATACAACTCGTCGTTGCTATAACTTCCATAGCTTCCTCTTTCATCTGCCCTAGAAGTTTCGTAGGAATAAAATT
The DNA here is from genome assembly GCF_011064245.1 of Sphingobacterium sp. DR205. Taxonomy (NCBI): domain Bacteria; kingdom Pseudomonadati; phylum Bacteroidota; class Sphingobacteriia; order Sphingobacteriales; family Sphingobacteriaceae; genus Sphingobacterium; species Sphingobacterium sp. DR205. The sequence continues at coordinate 3,734,719 of NZ_CP049333.1, forward strand.
CGTTAGACAAAGGCGAACGGAAATCGTCACCCGTATTCATCCGTTTCAACAAAGAAAGCAATCCCCGAAGGCGCAGCCCCTTACCGAGATCAACGTCAGCTGAAAGGTTATTCAATAATTCGGTATAGCCCGATTTGTTATAACTGCTCAATGTTGCATCATATGCAGGATTAAGCACATACTCCTCATTTCTATTTCCTGAAGGATCTACCCTGATCCAACGATCCGACAATTGTGTGATGTTACCTTGATCATCTTTCAGTCTATAATAAGGATTCATTTTAACAAAATTTTCAAAACTACCATAAGGAGATTCACGGCCATCGACAACAGTAATGGAGAGCTCATTCTGAAAACGAATTTTATTTTTTGGATTGTAACTAAAATTCAATCCGCCAGAATACTGATTTCTGCCAGAACCTTTCATCACCCCCGGCCGCGTTTGGTAACGCATATCCACACCATAGCGAAAAGTTTGTGCCCCACCTTCCAAGAAAACGCCATGTTTTTGCCCAACTGCTGTGCGTACCGGTTGCGATAGCCAATAGGTATCTATTCCCCCAAGTACATTTGCCAGTTTATGATAGTATAATTCGTCCAATATGTCCTGCGATTGACGTTGTTTCTCACCATCATAGAGCCCTGCAAGCTTCTCATAAGCAAGCTTATCCGTTGCATTTAATAGATTATAACCTGACAAATCTGGCATATTGACATTAGTTTCATGCGTATAGGTTACCTGCAATTTACCTTCTTTGGGAGCCTTGGTGACGATTACCATTACGCCATTAGCTGCACGTGAACCGTAGATAGCGCTCGCCGCCGCATCTTTCAACGTGGTGACACTCTCAATGCGCGTCATATCCAAATCCATTACTTTTTCCAGGCTAACTTCAAAGCCATCCAAGATAAAAGCTGGTAAATTCATCGTTGTCGTGACATTATCACGACGCAGCACATCTGTACTTCCACTCGGTAACGCTGAGGAACCACGCACATTAATATTAGGAAGCGCATTGGGGTTAGACCCAGCTAAATTGTTGGGCAAAATTTTAAAAGAAGGATCAAATACCTGCATGGCCTGTAGGACGTTTTGCGGATTTACCTGCCGCAGCTCCTCCCCGCTTTTGGTAATTGCTGTTCCCGTGTAGGAATCTTTTTTTAGCACCTGATAACCGGTAACAACAACCTGCTCTAGTGCATTCGCCTCTTCTTCCATCTGTACGTTGTACTCCTCTTTATTTTCGACCAAAGTAAGGCTGAAGTTTTTATAACCAACCCGACTTAATGTAAGCGGTTGCATTGTACCAACAAAGGAAAAATGTCCCTCTTGATCGGCCACTGCGATGGTATTGCCTAGCTGTGAAATATTCACTCCGGAAAGAGGCATCCGGTCTTTTCCCAGGACTTTTCCCCGGATCTGTTTTTGGAATGATTTTTCCCCTTGCGGAAGGCTTTTGGCTTCAGCTTTCCGTCGACTTGCTTTCCTTTCCAGGAAAATTGTCTTCGATTCAATTGTATAGCCGATTTCCTGCGGACTTAAAATTTTATCAAGAAATAATCTAAGGGGCATTTTGTCCGCTTTGATGGAAATTGGCTTTGCCGATTCCAACATCTTTTTGGCTCCAAGCACCTCATAGTTCGTCTGAAGTTTGACAACCTGCAGCACATCCATCAGCGGAATATTGCGCCCGGCATAGGTTACGGTCTGCGCATTTACCTTATGGCCCAGCTGGACTAAGACAGCAAAAACTAGCCATAAAAGGGGTCTGGTCGCTTGTGAAAAACAACTTAATTTCATTAATTCTAGTTAGTTTAGTTAGGTTAGATTGCAGGATCCATTTGCTTAGATGATAGGATCCACTGCCCAATTTGTTAATTCATATTGTATGGTAATGTATAATTTTTCGTTCTTTATTGCCCTCCTTTCTGTGCTTTAGGATTATTATTTTCAATGATGAGTTTCCCATCGCCCGTCAAATGATACGACAGATCCTGGTCTTTTAATATTTTGAGGATGGTTGATAATTTGCTCGTTCTGAATGTTCCTCCGAAGAAGGAAACATCAGGTACATCGCCCTTATAAACCACATCAATCGCATACCATTGGGACAGTTCATCCATGACCTGCCGAAGTGATTTTCCGTCAAAGTTAAATTTTCCGTATACCCAGGCGATTTCCTGCTGTACGTTGACCGGATGCTTGGTCAGCTCCGTTCCGGTGTTGACCGACTGATCGCCTGGCAGCAAGGTTACTTTTTGGCCTTTGATCAGCTCTTTTACCTCCACTTTTCCCTCCAGCAAAGTTGTTTTTGTCTCTGTTGCTGTCTGATAGGCATTGAGATTAAAGTGTGTTCCAAGTACCTGTACCTGCTGATTTTGGGTGTGGACTATAAAAGGTTGATCTTTCCGTTTTTTAACTTCAAAATAGGCCTCGCCTCGGAGACTGACCTCGCGTCTGTCTTTCGCGAATACTGTCGGGTAAGATAGTATCGTCCCTGCATTTAGTTTGACCAGAGTACCATCGGGCAAAGTGACTTCGTAAGTACCACCACGCGGAGTTTCTATCCGGGCAGATACTGCGGCGTTGATCGACGCAACCTCATGACCGTCATCATAACGTATGCCATTGCCATCGATCACGACTTGTTTTTCGCCCCCATTCAAGGCATACTGTCTGCCGTCCGAGAGCGTTATAATCGCCTGATGCGAAGCCGGAAGGCGGTCATTTACAGCCACCCGCTGCGTTTGAACCAGTTGACTGTTATCCTGATTCCAGTACCAAACGACAGAAAGGGCCAACACCACACTGGCGGCGGCAACATAAGGCCATAAACGCTTCAGTAGCCCAGACCTTTTCTTTGAAGAATGGAAGGAAAGCTTAGCTTTTATCGACTCAAAATTACGTTGCTTTTCAAAATGCTGCAAACTAGCATACCCATCACGCTGCTGTGCCTCATCCAGACAACGTTGATAGATCTGTTTGTTCATTGCGGATTCTTGTAGCCAGCTCTCCAGAAAAAGGCGGTCTCCGTCGCTAAGCGTTCCCCGCATTTCGTGGAGGACAAGCGAACTGATACGAATAAGTTTTTCTACTTCTTTAGAATCCATTTTGAACTATTTCATCTATAGATACCACACCAATTTAAAAAAGTACCAAAGGCAATAAAAAAAATTAAATTTTTCCAAAAAGAACGATCAACGAGAGCAGATAATTAAAGGAATCGCGTTTCAAATGTTGGCGTAGCAGGCCTAGGGCACGTAATTTTTGATTTTTTACCGTTTGAATATTTAGCTGCAATAGATCCGCAATTTCCTGATTGCTGTTGCCTTCGAGGTAGCTTAGCTGAATAATTTCACGTGCTTTTGGAGGTAGCTTCTGAATGGCATCGTATAGTTCGGCCATTGTTTCAGCGTAGACAACCTCATGCAAATGGGATTTTTGATCCGGCTCCTGTTGCGCCACGTAACTATCGACCCGATTTAATCTTCGCTTCCGGGCGGTCTGGTGATTGATTCCTACATGACGCGTAGCCTGATAAAGGGCTGCCTTCAGATGTGATAAACTTTCAAAGCGCCGCCTGCTCTGCCACAAGCGGATAAATCCCTCCTCGGCAATATCTTCAGCTTCTTTACTTTCATCCACAAAACTCGATGCATATAAACAAATGCGACTAAAATAACGGTTGTATACATGCGCGCAAGCCTGCTCCTCCCCGTTTAGGAAGTCTTCAAGCAGCTCTTTTTCGCTCGTATAGTTCATCGGTAGATCGGTTTAGCAAGCAGTTAATCTTTTCGTGGATAAAGATAACTAAAAAGAATGGATACTTCCTATGGCCGACCTATTTCTAGATTTTTCCTATTATTTTTTCTTAATTTTTCTGTATTAAGCCATAAATTTTTCAGCAAACCGCATTAAAAACAAGCTAAGGTCAATAATTTATTCAGAACTGTTTCTTTACCCTTGTTTTTCTGTTAACAAATCCGCTACCTTTGAGCTGTGGCTTTGTAAAGCAAAACCTAATCCAATAAATCAACCTATTTGCAGTATGATACCTTGTTCCAAAAAATTTTCTGAAAGCACCCTCCTCCAATACCTCATTATTTGGACAATTTTGTGCTTGATCACGTGTTACAATTGCTGCTTAGCACAGAGCAAGCAGACCGCTGACCGCGAGATACCGAGATCTATTATTGACCGGGCGCTAGCGGCTTCCATAAAAATGTTCGGTATAGACAGTGTGAGCGGTCAACAAAACAGTGCGCCTTTCAGTGGAGTCATCGTGTGCACGGATGGATCTATCCTCACTGTGGCGCATTCCACGAAGCCGGGCAATTTCTATCGTGTGATTTTTCCTAATGGCAAGCAGGGTCTTGCCAAAGCGCTCGGACGACTTGTCGTCGACCAACAGAGCAACTTGCCCGATATTGCCATGATGAAGATGCAGGGCGAAGGCCCCTGGCCTTTCGCCGAGATGGGCTGGTCCTCATCCATCTCTGAAAAACAACGCTGCTTTGGGCTATCCTATCCCGAAACCCTGCCCTTCAACTTTCCCTTTCTTCGCGCTGGACGCATTCTAAAAAAAATGGATGACTATGGTTTCATTCAAAGCAGCAGTATCATGGAGCCCGGTGATTCCGGAGGCCCCTTGTTTGATGCCCTAGGCCGCGTAATAGGTCTACATAGCCGTATTGACGCTGCGGAGGGTAGCAATTTTGAGGTTCCTGTAAACAGCTATCGCATCTATTGGCGGTCGCTGACTCATCCAACTGCGATCAGCAGTTACCCCACTGATCCCGATTCAATCGGTAGTGATCCCTTAGCAAAAAAGCTCGCGGAATTGGGGCTCAAAAAACCAGCTCAAGATCCGAAAACAAACGTTCAGCCCATCCCCATCGGTAGTACATTAAACGGATATCGAACGCGTATATTAGGTACTGCATTTAACCTGGCAAACAATAAGCAGGTAATTTTATCCAAAAGCAGCCAGGTTGGTGCGGCGCCAATCGCCACAATTCACAACAGAAACTATGCCTTGAAGATCTTGTTCAGAGATGAAAAAAACGACCTAATAGCACTTGTGAGTGACCATAAATTTCCGGCAGTCACTGCATCGAAGATAGCCGGGCAAGGCCTTCCTGATTCCTTACTCGGAATAAAGTTGTGGTCGCTGCTTGCGGCCAATCAGCGTAAAACCGGTGTCCTCGGCATGTGGCCCCAAACATTCCCACGAATTCCCATCCCGGGAACGTTCGATGCACAGATGCAGGAAATCCAAGGCTTTCCAACATTAACAAAAGTGGACAGCATGGGTGCTGCAGACCGAGCCGGACTTCTTGCTGGCGACAGAATGATTGCATTAAACGGTCATGATGTGGCAAGCGCCGCCAAAATCAATGCCGCGATGCAACAATTTTATGCAGGTGATACACTCCAGGTTCACTTCCGACGCGGGGTGACCGAGCTACATACGAAGATCATTCTTTCCAGATGGAACCTTCGGGAAAATCCACATCCGGCCAACAACATTCCTCAAGGAAAGTCATTGCGAAGGGATAATTTTCCGCGAGTATTTATCCACGATTCACGCATTCATGCTGACGAATGTGGAAGTCCGATCGTCGATAGCAAAGGCAATTTTATAGGACTCAATATCGCACGCTTTAGTCATACAGCCTGCCTTGCTATCCCTCGAGATACAATTCTGGACGTTTTATCGAAAGCGCAACATCTAATCAGTAGTTCGAAAAGTGAAAATTATTAGGTAATTTTCAATACCGTAGAGACATTGTTTTGAACGAAGCCGTCTGGTAGGGATACTTGCAGGGCATTGTCCAGTTGCCGAAAGGAAATCCGATCATCAGTCCCGAGTAACTGTATCTGACTGACCTTTCTCGTATGGGCGGCAATGCGTCCCAATGACTTAATTGTAATTTGCTTTTCGGTCGTTGTTCCCATGATAAAGGCATACAATGTATTTCCTCTTGTCGTAAAACGGATATCATCGCCGGTAAAAGCTTTTCCCTTTCCTTCATTGAAGCCCTGTACACTCAGTGAAGGCGCTTCCTCCTGTGCGGGTCCTTCGCCAAAAATATGCCATGGACGTGTTCCAAAAATGGCTTCTTTATGCACCACCATCCAACTTCCTATTCCCTCAACGACCTCCTTTGCCCGGTCGTCGATAGAACCATCACCGCGCAAGGGTACACTTAACAATAAGTTACCGTTTTTACTGACCACATCAATCAACATATGAATAACGGTTTTGGCCGATTTATAATGATTATTATCGTAAATCCGTCGATCATAATGCCACGAACCGATACAGGTACAGGTCTGCCAGGGTTGCGGTTCAATGGTATTGCTCTGTCCACGTTCGATATCCCATACCAGGCATTTCCGTTGCTGTTCATTCAGGATTTTACCGTTGATTACCACATTGACCTTGCCCTTATTCGCCTGCATGCTCTTATTATAAAAGTCGGCTGCTATTTCCAGTCCAACATTGCTTATTGGATAAAGTGGCAGCACAGTATCGTCAAAGTAAACCATGTCGGGTTTGTAGTTGTCCATCAGTTCAAGGGTACGTGCTTTAAAATTTTCACAGTACATTTTGTTAGGTACGCTCACGCCGGAGGCGACATCCCAATGCCACTGCCGATGAACCATATTGTCGTCATTGCTATCCAAACTAAGTTCATGATCCTGAGCGTAGAGTTCCTGCGGATCGTAATCCGCCCACCATTTTCCTGCACCGTCTTTCTTTGTCAGCTTCCCATCATAAGGTACTCCGGCAAACTTTCCGGCTTTATCACTTCGTTGCGCCGGTTCATACCAGGTCCAGGCATGGGCCGCATGTACGCTCACACCAAATTTGAGCCCTCGCTTTTTAGCAGCACGCTCCCAGCCGCCAACAATATCTTTTTTGGGACCAACATTCACACTATTCCATTTATGGTGGCTGCTGCGATAAAGATCCAGATTATCATGATGATTAGCCAAAGCCATAAAATACTGTGCACCCGCATTTTTATAGAGCTCCATCAGCTCCTCTGGATCCCAATTTTCAGCTTTCCATTGATGGATCACATCCTTGAATCCAAAAACGGAAGGATGTCCATATTTTTCGACATGATACTGATATTGATCCGATCCCTCCTGATACATGCCACGTGCGTACCAGTCACCCCTTTCAGGTTGACACTGTGGTCCCCAATGGGCCCAGATACCAAATTTGGCATCCCTGAACCACTCAGGTACCTGATAGTTTTCTAGTGAACGCCAGTCGGGATGAAAAGGAGCTTTTCCCAGATAAGTTTGGGCAGGGCTAAATTTACTCAGGAAAAGGCTCGGAATAGTCGCACCGAGACATTTAATTGCTGTTCTTCTATCCATTGTAATCTGAACTTCGATTGGAATGCTTTGAGCCCAAAGTGCCGGACAAAATCATTCGGTTTATAATTTGTTATTTTCTCTAAAATCAAAAATAACTGTATTGTCCTAGGAAAGAAACTACATAATCGATCAATACTAGTACAATATCGACACCGGATTCTTTTTGTTCAGTTGATTCCCAAAAAAGGTGCCCTAAAAAGGGCACCTCCACCTAACACTAACTATGAATAAATAACCAATAACTTTCTCAGATCAATTGTTCATCTCATTACCTTTTAAATTTTTATTATTATCCAGTTCTGCTTGAGGGAAAGGATAATACATGGCTTTTGGCGACCAGCCCCCTTTCTTTAAAGGCTCCAGCCAGGCGGGATCGGCCATACCCCACCGCAAAAGGTCAAAATATCGTTGATATTCGCCCAAAAATTCAACAAATCGCTCATGCACGATAATATTTTTAATGGTGGTCAACGAAATACCGTTTTTCACTAAACCCTGCGCAATCAATCCGTCTACATCGGGAATTGTTCCATTTGATTTTTGATACCACATGTGAGGCTGCTCATCAGGAACGATATTATTGGCACGCTTACGCACAAGGTTGATATATAGCTTGGCACCGGCTATATCACCTCGTTCGTTAAGACACTCCGCATAAAGAAGAAGGACGTCACTATACCGAAAAATGCGGTCGTTATTGCCGTTGTCAAAATCCGCTATCTGCACATCTGGGCAATATTTTCTTGTACCATAGAGATCCTTATTGGTCGCCAGATTTTTCATCCAGTCCGTATAAGTGGTGACCTTACCATCCAATTGCGTAAACTTTGCGCCATTCTCGCACCATAAGGTCATAAACCTTCTAGGATCTCCATCTTCAAATTCATCATGTGCCATTTTATTGGGAGCGAGATTCCACCAAGCGCCACCGGTGCCGTCAAACATGCCGATTTCCTGCCATCGCCACGAGCTCGATATATCGTCCCCGAGCCAACCTGGCCCATTATAGAGTTGTACCTCGAAAACAGACTCCTGATTATTCTCTTTCGTTTCCAAAAAATTATCTCTATAGGAGGACATCAATTGGTACTCCTTACTATCAATAACACTTTTTAATTGAATCTCAGCATTTGCAAAATCCGCCGTCTGTCCTTTTGCCAGAATGGGTTTATAAAGGTAAGTTTTGGCGAGATAAGCTTGTGCTGCACCTTTTGTTGCCCGACCAATCATTTTACTATCGGCATAGAGTGCGGCCCGCGTTGGCAACAATTCCGAAGCTTTTTTAAAATCATCTACGATCAGTGCGTACACAGCACCTGCCTGTGAATTGCCCGGATAGTAATCTTCGTTTGTTTCCACCGGTTTGTTAATCAGCGGAATGGTTTCTCCAAAAAGTATTCCGAGATGCAAATAATGCAACGCTCTCAGGAAATAAGCTTCGCCCAAAAGTCTATTTTTTCTATTCTGCTCTATTTCACCTGCAAAATTTGTTATACGGTCGATGGCCAAATTCGCCGCAAAAACCCCGTTCCAAAAATCTTTCCAGGTAAGGGCTGCCATCCCATCACTAGCAGGAGTATTGTACGTATCCTGATACATGGGCTCCCATTTAAAGGTATGGTTATAATCGTCCCCGGGAGCCAAAAGTTCGTAATACAAACTACGTGCATATCCCCCCTGCGTACGCCCGATCAGTGCTTGGTATGCGGGTATAACCGAATTTTCCAATTGATCTGCTGTTTTATAATAAGTATCTGTCGACAATTCCTGCGGGTTGGAGAGATCCAAATTTGGTTTACAGCTCGAAAACTGTAATAACAGAGTAGCAGCAGCAAGTTTAATATAGTGTCTGTTCATGATTTCTATTTAGTAATTAGAATAAAATTTGAATACCAAAAAAATACTCCTTAGAATTAGGGAAACTCAGTCCCCATGGGGTTTGTCCATCTATTCCACGGCTTAAGTTAGAACGTGTATCACCCGAGCCAACTTCTGGGTCGTAACCCGAATATTTGGTAAAGGTCAGCAGGTTCTTTGCGCCTACATAAAACCGCAAACGATCGATCTTCCAGCGATCAAGCGTCGGGCTAGAAAAGCTGTAACCAATATTGACGACTTTGAGCCGCAGATAAGAACCTTCCTCAACAAACCTGTTCGAAGCCCTTAAATTCTGATTAGGATCACCAAGTACAGCACGTGGAATATCGGTATCTGTATTTTTGGGATACACTGTCGTTTCACCGGATACTGGATTTTTGAAGATAAGTTCTTCTGCACGGTAGCGATCCAGCGTTGAAGCAAAATTATTATAGTAATGGTACATCCCCTCGCCCCAATAGCGGCTATTGTTGTAGATGTCGTTTCCTTGACTTCCCTGCCACATCATCGACAGATCAAACATCCCTATAGCACTGTTATAGCTAACATCAGCATTGAAACCATAGCTAAAATCGGGTATTGGGCTTCCCAAAAAGTCCTTATCCTGATCATTTAAGACCTTGTCGCCATTTCGGTCGTTGAACCGTACATCCCCAAGTGCTGCATTGGGCGCAAAAGCTTTATCTTCATCCAATTGCGTTTGGTTAGTATATAAACCGTTGGTTGTGTAGCCCCAAAATTCCCCCACTGAACGGCCAACGGCCGTCCTTGTGACATTTTCTCCCCCAGGCGAGATACTTCCCCATAAAATTTCATTATTGTTGCCCAGGCTCAGCACACGGTTTTTCACAAAAGAAATATTGGCGCCGATACGATAGCCAAAATTACCTACCTGATCTTTGTACGATGCCAAGATATCCCAGCCCCGGTTCCGTATGCTGCCGGCATTCAGCACGGGAAAGTTGTTGACATAGCCGGCGGTAAACGAAATGGGTACATTGATCAGCATGTCCTCCGTCTTTTTATTATAGTAATCGACAGTCAGTGCCAACTTATGATCAAAGAGTTCCAGATCGAGACCAAGGTCAGTTGAATACTGACTTTCCCATTTTACATTCGGATTGGAGGGCGTCTGTGGCAGGGCACCCGTGACCATCACATTGTTCAGGTAATACCAGACATGATCGAAACTAACCGTCCGTTGATATTGATATTGTGCAATATCCGAATTCCCCAAAAGCCCATAACTACCGCGTAGTTTCAATTCGCTGATCGCAGGAAAGGCTTTCATAAATGATTCCTGGCTGATCCGCCAGCCTGCTGATACCGAAGGAAAATTGCCGTAACGATATTGGTTGCTAAAGTTGGCCGATCCATCCCTTCGCATATTAAATGTCAACAGGTAACGATTGTCATAATTATAGTTGATCCGACCCAACATCGAGTACATGGCCGATTGCCCTACACCTGATCCCACAAGACGGGAACTGGCCAAGGAAGCCGAATTGAGGATCAAAACATCTGGACTGGGCAAACCACGGGCACCCGCGTTTACAGCATTGTATCGCGATTCTTCCGAGGTGATCCCTGCCAAAGCAGAAATCGCATGTTTTCCAAAATTATTTTCATAAGTCAGCGTATTTTCAAATAACCAGCGGTTATTCTGACTGCTGGATATATTGAGCTCATCAGGACTATGGTTTTGATATTGACCGACCGAGTAGTTGCCGATATATCCCTCATTCCGCACACGGCTAAGGTCTATTCCCATGTTAAATTTATAAACCAGTCCTTTTATGATTTCATAGGTAGCCCAGGCATTGCCGTTTACCGAAAAATTGTCATTGACATTTTTGTTGAGATAAGCATTTGCCAAAGCACTCTGTACATCTGTTCCATTCCCTGCTCCTGCAAATCCTGTGCTGCTGTTCGCATCGTACAACGGTAATGTCGAGGACCACTTTTGTGCATCGATGATATTTTTATCGCTCCAGTTACGACGGGTATAGCCCAAGGATAGTGTTTCACCTATTTTGAGTTTTCCCTTGGTAAAATCAGAGATAAATTGGGCCCCATAATACTTGTTTTTATCCTGAATAATAATGGATTTGTCTGTAGCATAGATACCGCTCAGCCGAAAATTGGCATTTTGAGATCCGCCCGAAACCGAGAGATTATGCCTTTGGTAATTGCCAGTCTGCAACAATTCATTCATCATATTATACCCCTGCCCGATGGCGGACGGTTTGGACAAAGCGGCTAGATAGTCTTGGCGCGAAGGATCTTTATTGTACATTTCCTCATTAATCAGTTCGGCCAATTGTTGACCGTTCAGGAGGGGCACATTGTGAGAAATATTTTTGATGCCGGCGAAAGCATTGTAATCGAGCTTCACATCCCCTGCTTTACCCCGTTTTGTGGTGACCAAAATAACACCATTGGCCCCCCGGGCACCATAAATGGCACTTGAAGCAGCATCTTTCAGAACCTGGATGCTGGCAATATTATTTTCGTCGGGCATAGCTCCACCGATCATTCCGTCAACCACATAAAGCGGATCAGTTCCGTTAATGGATCCAACACCCCGGATACGGATGGCACCATTGGTTACCTGCCCCCCCGGCACAGCACTCTGAAGCGTGGCAATCGTTCCTCCGGGGACTTTCACAAGATCTTTGGTATCCACAACAGCAATAGAAGACGTCAGATCGACCTTCTTCTGCTTACCGTAGCCCACCACCACAACCTCATCTACCGCAATTTCTGAAGCCACAAGCGGGATACTGATTTCCGAAGAATTACCGATTACATATTCGACATGATTATATCCTACATTGGATACAATAATGGTTTCGCCTGGATTGAGCTTGAGTACAAATTCGCCTTTCTCATTTGTTGATGTACTGAGGGTTTTGTCCTTCACTTTGATCGATGCCCCGATAATCGGTTTCCCTTGATCGCTTACGATCTTTCCGTGAATGACTTTTTCTTGAGCAGACAGTCGCCCTATGGACATTAACATGGAAGCCATTAACAACCATTTTACTTTCCTGTTCCTTTCTTTAGGAAAACAAAAGAAAGAAGACACATAATTTCTGTTCATAATCTTATTTGAGATAAATGTCTTATTGCCCCTAGAGGCGAGTACCTGGTTATTTATTTACACGAATTGGTTGTTACTAGCATACTGACTGTAGGCACTAAAAGAATACAAGATGCATTGCTAAAAATCCATTGTTCCCATTCTCGGATCATTCATAAGAATGCGCTAGCGGTTCGCCAATTGGTTATTAAGCAAAGCTATAGGTTTCGAAAAAATGACCTTGCAACAAATAATTAAAAGAAGGGTAAAAATGTCTAAAACCAATAAATTAACAGGTTAATGCCAGGTGTCTTCAATACAAGTTCAGACCCTTCTTCCAAATTTCGATTCGCAGGAGGTATAATCAATATAACATCAATAAGACGTACGGCGGTATTCCTCCGATAAAATTGCTTCAAATCAAAGGATCAACAGGCATCTAAATATAGCAACATAATAAATGTTAAAAAAACATTTAAAAATAGTTTTGTAATTTATATCTTTGGTTTAACGATACAATACTTCGAATTATCCAATAACCAACTTGTTGCATACTTTGATCATGCAGCTGATTACATACCTTAAATTTGAAATGAAATTAAATAGTAGTCTTTCCCAAATAATCTTTGTATTCGCTTTTTGTTCATCTTTATTTGCACAGTCACCCAAACAGCTAAACTATTTCGATCTAAAGGATATTCGATTATTACCGGGCCCCTTTTATCATGCACAACAGCTTGATTTGCAATACCTATTGGCGATGGATCCTGATCGTCTACTTGCTCCGTTTTTAAGGGAAGCTGGCTTACCTGTCATTAAAGAATCTTACACGAACTGGGAAAACACTGGTTTGGACGGTCATATCGGCGGTCATTACCTTTCTGCACTCTCACATATGTACGCTTCTACTGACGATCCGCGGATCAAAGAACGACTTGATTATATGATTATAACCCTGCGGCACTGTCAGCAAGCAAATGGAAATGGCTATATTGGCGGTGTCCCGGGAGGTAAACGCATCTGGGAAGAAATTCATATGGGTAATATCCATTCAAGCACTTTTAGTCTAAATGGAAAGTGGGTTCCGCTTTATAATATTCATAAAACCTACGCCGGATTGCGCGATGTCTACTTGCTGACGGCTAATCAAACCGCTAAAACCATGCTTATTGAGATGACTGATTGGGCTCTTAGATTGGTTTCTCAACTGTCTGAGACTCAAATACAGGATATGTTGCGCAGTGAACATGGTGGTCTCAATGAAATTTTTGCAGATGTCGCTGCAATTACTCAAAACCCCAAATACCTGGATCTTGCGCGAAAATTTTCTCACCAATCCATCTTGGTCCCCTTAAAACAACATCAGGATAAATTAACGGGATTACATGCCAATACGCAGATCCCGAAAGTTCTGGGCTTCGCACGAATTGCAGAACTCTCCAAGGATGTGGAATGGACCGGGGCCGTACGCTACTTCTGGGATAATGTAGTATTGCATAGATCCATTGCCATCGGTGGGAATAGTGTCAGTGAACACTTTAATCCTACAAACGATTTTTCGAAGATGGTTCATAGCATCGAGGGCCCCGAGACCTGTAACACCTACAATATGCTCAGGCTCACAAAAATGCTGTACCGTACAGATCAACAGGCCAAGTATATGGATTTTTATGAAAAGGCATTATATAATCACATTTTATCTACCCAACATCCCGAACACGGTGGACTTGTCTACTTCACGCAAATCCGTCCGGGACATTATCGCGTCTACTCCCAACCACAGACGAGTATGTGGTGCTGCGTGGGGTCTGGAATGGAAAACCATGCCAAGTATGGCGAAATGATTTATGCACATACACAGGATGACTTGTACATCAATCTCTTTGTTCCCTCTCGACTAAATTGGAAAGAAAAGGGAGTCGAGATCATTCAGGACAACAATTTCCCGAAGGATCCATATACCTCGTTGATCATTAATTCAAAAAATAAACATGAATTTACTCTTTATCTACGTAAACCTAAATGGCTGAAGACTAAGCCAACTATATCAATAAACGAAAAATCTTATCCCATTACGGATTCCACGGAAACACATATTAAAATAAAACGTACCTGGAAGCCTGGAGATCGCCTGCGTATGGAATTACCAATGGAAATCCAGGCCGAACAGTTGCCTGACCAAAGTAATTATTATTGCATATCCTATGGTCCTGTTGTCCTCGCTGCACGCTCCGGAACAAATGATTTAACGGGACTCAAGGCCGACGATAGCCGGATGGGCCATATTGCATCTGGAAAGCAGGTCCCATTGCGCGATATCCCTATCCTAACAGGTGATCCCAAGGCCATCCCAACGCTTATCCATCCTGTTTCCTCCAAACCATTGCATTTTACACTCACAGGACTTCACCGAGGAAAAGACACACTAAAAATGGAACTTGAACCTTTCTATGGTATTCATGACAGTAGGTATATTCTTTATTGGCCACAAGCAACCTCTGCCCAACTTCAACAGCTGCAGGATAAAATTGAAAGGGATGAACGCGAAAGCCTTGCCCTCACTGCAATCACGGTGGACAAGGTTATTGCTGGAGAACAACAGCCGGAATCGGATCATTTCTTTCGGGAAGAAAGTAGCAAGGCCGGGAGCACTGACGATACGCGTTGGCGTGAAGCCAGCGGCTGGTTCAGTTACCAGCTAAAAAATACAGATGCTAGTGCACTATACCTGAAGTATATGACAGATACTGCGCTGCGGACCAGCGAAATCTGGATCAATGGAATCCTTGTTGAAACCCTAAAGAGCACTGATAGCAGTGCTGTTGTTAAAACCTCGCGCATAAAGCTTCCCAAAGGAAGTACCGCTATGTCGACAATAGAGGTAAAAATCAAGGGGACATCAACGTCCCCCAGTCATAAAATTTTAGAAATACGGACACTCCGCTCAGATGAATAGGCCCATCAGTTAAAGCTATAGGATACCGTGGCGGCTTTCAGCCAGGGTGAGGTCAGCCGAATGGTAATCTGGTCCCCCGATTTGCCCGTTGATTGTACATATACGATCATTTTGCCTTGATGGACCCGCTGTTTATTATCCGTATAATCACCCATATCGGCATTGTTTCCGGCCTCCATACCCAATAAACGTGCATTTCCGGTAATATCGCAGGTAATTTCATCTTCCGAAAGAACCACGGGAATGCCCTTTTCATCGACAAGCTGCACCATTAGCTGCAGCAGACCACCCGCTTTAATCGACGGATCCCCAACAAGCACCGTCTGAATGGATGCCGGCCGTTGGCTGGATTGAATCGCATGGCGGACAACTTCTTTTCCATTGCTGTCCAGCCCGATCACTTCCAGCCTACCAGTGGCATAAGGGATATCCCAAAAGATAATTCCTGTTTTTGCATCGTATTTTTTCTCATCACCCACGGTCTGCCCATTCAGTGCTAGCCGGGCTGCAGCACTATTGGTATAGCAGACCACCCGGATCAGCTGACCGTCCTGATAATTCCAGATCGGCCAGGCATCCATCGAGGGTTTTTCGTTTTTTCGTTGTTGCTGCTCAGTTTCCGAAGCTGACCACACATCCGTCCTCGTGGTCGCTCCTGCCAATGGATAAGTTCCCAAATAAGCCATGGGTTTTTCTGCCCACAGAGATTGGCGAAAATATCCCCTGGGTTTGATAAAGCCAGCAAAATCAAGTAAGCCCGAATAAAAACCGCGTGAAGGCCAACGGCCCGATTCGCCTAGATAATCGATCCCCGTCCAAAGAAACTGTCCAAATATATGCGCATTATCGCGTACAGCCAGCCATGCAGGAAGATCATGCCTATTTTCGCTTCCAAAGATTACGCGCTTCGGGTAACGCTGATGATCTTCCTGATATCGGCTTTCGGTGTAATTATATCCCGCAATATCAAGTGCTCCGGGGTAGGCTGTTTCATTGGACATCGCCACACCCGCGAGGCCTGCCGTTACCGCTCGGCTTCGATCGTATTTTTTTACCACAGCAACCAGACGTTTGGCAATATCCCCCAAGCGCATGGCATCCGGCGCATCTGTTTTATAACCACCATATGAAGCTTGTGTAAAACCACCTTCTTTTTTTTCGCCATTCAAAATCGGATGCGAATAGGGATCATTGGGATAATCCACTTCATTGCCTATGCTCCAGGCAAATATTGAAAGGTGATTCCGGTCCCTTTGGACCATATCGGCCAAATCCCGCTCCCCCCACGCTTCAAAAAAGTCATAAGCTCCTTCAAAACCAGGTACACCGACATTCCAGCCCTGTAGCCACTTTCGCTTCGGAAATTCCCACTCATCAAACGCTTCATCCATAACCAGCAGACCAAGCTCATCACATAAAGTATAGAGTGAGGTAGCTTGCGGATTATGACTTGTACGTATAGCGTTAACACCCAACGATTTTAAAGTGAGTAAGCGACGCTTCCACACTTCGGTATAAACCTCGGCACCGAGGACACCGGCATCGTGATGCAAGCATACACCTTTCACTTTCATCCATTGGTTGTTTAAGGCAAAGCCTTTATCTGGATCAAAGGTAAAGGTCCTAAAACCGGTTTTTACTTCGGACTGATCTATCTGCTTGCCTTTTTGCCATACTGTCGTCCGCAATGTATATTGTATAGGTTGCGTTAAGCTCCACAGCTTTGGATTTGATGCTGTCAATTTCAGGTCTAGGCGTGCTTTATCTGCAGCAGCGATAGTAAGCTGCCCGGATTTTTTCTCAATGAGCCTGCCTTCGGCATCGATGAGCTCCTGCTGCACGGTAACTGGGCTACGCAATGACGAACTGTTGACCACCGTAATTTCAGTATGGAGTATTCCTTTCCCACCCTTAAGTTCCGGATAGGCATATACCCCCCATTGATCCAGATGCACCTGATCGGCCTTGACGACCCAAACATCCCGGTAGATTCCGGAGCCTGTGTACCAGCGCGAATCTGCGCTTTTGCTATGGTCTACCATGACAGCTATGGTATTTTCCTTTCCGAATTCAATATACGGGCTGATATCGTAGGAAAATGATACATAGCCGTTGGGTCGCTTCCCGACAGATTTGCCGTTGACAAAAACTTCACTGCGGTTGTAAACACCTTCAAAATAAAGAAAGATCTTCTTTCCTTGGTCTGCAGCAGGTATGGACAGTTGTTTTCGGTACCACCCTATACCCCCGGGTAAATATCCCGTGGCGCTGGCGAGGTTTGGACTCAAAGGATACTTTACGCCCCAGTCATGTGGTAACCTGACCGATTTCCAGGCCTGCTCGTTTAGTGCTGTTGCACTTTGCGCTGCTCCTGCGGTTTCTAACTGGAACTGCCAGTCTGCGTTGATCCGCTGAGCGAACCCAAACCCCGGCTGGGCGTAGAGGGTACTCTGCCCAATTAAAACTGCCGTAGAAAGCATCGCTATATTTTTAATAATTGTTCTCATGTTATATAATGGTTTAGGTTGATTTGATTTATATTAATGGGTTGGAATGACAGGGACGATCTGGCCATTCGCATCGAAATAAAGCCGATCCATGCATACTTCCCGGTGGAAACCTGCTGCATCCCCCATCCTGATCCCATTTGGGTAACTAAATCGATGGTAGACAATATACCATTCGTCGGTTCCGGGCACTTGCAAGATCGAATTATGACCAGTACCGTAGATTCCTTTCGCCGGATCTTTTTGTAAGATCAGATTGTTCTCGGGCACCCGGATCGGACCATAGGGAGAGGTTGATGTCCCATAGCGAACCCGGTAATTCTCGCTGCGGGTATCATCTTCTGACCAAAGAAAATAGTATATTCCATTGCGAAAGATCACATATACCCCTTCACGAAATGTTTTGTCAGGCGTCAATACCTTCATTGTATTCTTTTTGATGGAGACCATATCCTTATTTAGTTCGGCAACGGCAAGGTAACCGTTTCCCCAATACAAATAACTTTTACCTGACTTGGGGTCATTGAACACCGCCGGATCGATCTCCTGCCCGCCAGTTACGCCGGGAGGTTTGAAATCGATCAACGGTGTGCCCGAGTCCTTGAATGGTCCCGTTGGCTGGTCCGCTACGGCGACACCGATTTTCTGCGCCGCCGTAAAATAGTAGTAATATTTATAGTCACCTTTGACTTTTTTCTCGGTGATCGCTGGTGCCCATGCATGGCGTGGTCCCCAGGGAACCTCTTTTTTAAGATCCAGGATGACACCCTCATCCTTCCAATGGATAAGATCGGCCGAAGAAAAGGTCTTAAAATAGTAGCCGCCCCAGCCATCAAATCCATCACTTGTTGGATAGATATAATATCTTTTGGTTTTGTTGGCGTAAAGAATATCGGGATCTGCATAAAAGCCGTCCAGAATTGGGTTCCTTTTCAGTGCAAGCGGTATATCCTTGGGTTTGCCCCAATGAGACGTCAACTGGATCAGCTCATCTCTGGAAAGGGGTATGATGGTTCCATGTCGGGGATGAAAATCCATATCAATCTCTTGGTCGATCACTTTAAAACGATCGAGATCATCGGAAATACAGAATTGGTATTTTCCCTTACCATACACATCATACATCAGGATATATTGATCCGACTGATTTCGCTTGAAGACGCTTGATCCCTCCACGGCCTCCTTTGTTTGCTGCTTATACCCAACCTGTTCGATCCATTTTCCCGAAGTCAGGGAATCGGTCATGGCAAGTTTGATCCCGTTGCCGTGCCCTTCGGTTTTGTAGAAGAGGTAAAACAGGCCATTCTTTTCGATAATATCGCCATCAATACAAGATTTACCGTTTTTAGGTACGAAGAGCACTTTTGGCTCCGTTTCAAAATCGGTAAAATCTTTATTCGCATAAGCATAATAGATGATATCCGGACCGTTTCCATGTTGCATAGACCAATAGATCATATATTTTCCTGCCGCCGAATCAAAAATGGTCTGTGGTGCCCATACACGCTTCAAATCCTTTTGATCATTAAATCGCTGCTGGAAGTCGATGGCCTGATGCGACCAGTGCAGCAGATCCTGCGATTTTAGCAGGACCATACCGCGATTGGAATCCCAGCCTTTGGAGGAGGTCATATCGGTCAGTACCATATAGAATGTCTTTCCATCCTCAGCACGGAGAATATGCGGATCCCTGACACCTCCGGTTTTACTGATGGTCTTCGAATCCAGTACCGGACGATTACCGTTCAACGCACGGTAGGTATAACCATCGGTGCTAATGGCAAAACAGACAGCTTCATCGGCTACAGCATTGCCCTTAAAATAAGCAAATAAATAACCGGCAAAATCCTTTTCGGTCGGGCCCTGCCTATATTCCTGCGCATATGCCGATGCCACAATATTCATCAATAAAAATGCTATAACCGTAAATCGCATGTATAAAATAATTTAGTAAAGGTTGCTTGATCTGACAAAGATGCGCTGGTTCCGAAAAGGGTCCCAGCGCATCGAGTAAGTCTTTTTTTGATTAATTAACATTAATAACCGGGATTTTGTTCCAGTTGTCCGTTCGAGGACAAAATCTCTGCACGCGGTATCGGGAGCCAATAATGTTTCTCTTCAAACCGACGGCCCGATAATGCTTCTTTTCGCGTATAGGTAAGCCCATTATTTCCCTTTGTCACCGTCATTCCGGAGGCTGGCATATTCTCTGTTATGTTGGCGATTTTCCATCTTCTTACGTCATAAAAGCGGTGTTCTTCGAAGGCCAGCTCTATCCGGCGTTCGTAGCGCAACAGTTTTCTAAATTCATCTTTCGATTGTCCAACAGGGATTTCAGGCATCTCTACAGAAGGTCTTGTCCGAACTAAATTTAATGCCTGTCTAGCTGTAAGACTACTACCTGCGGGTAGCATATCCGGACCGTAGGCCTCATTAGCCGCCTCTGCAAAATTTAACAGGATCTCAGCATAGCGAAAATAATTCCACGGTTGAAATCCCGCATTTCCCCAAGGATTTTCCAACGGATACGCATCATTCATAAACTTGCGCAGATAATAACCGGTTTTCGATGTGTTCCAATTATCCCTACCCTCCCTGCTATCCTGTCCGCCCGGTATAAATGTTTCAACCGCGCGTCCTCTGTACATCGAACCATTATGTAGGATTGTTGCCTCAAAGCGTGGATCACGATTGACATAGGGATTATTGGGATCGTATCCTGAAGCAGTGTTTACAGTTCCATCCTCATTCAAGGGAGCTAGACCATTTTTCATCTGATAAGCGTCCACCAGATTCTGGTAAGGCGTATTTCCACCCCAACCCCCATAGCCGTTCGGTCCGTTTGCAATCTCTAAATGCACATGATTGGCATTTTTGGTATAATAACGGGCAAAGATAGTTTCCGGATTCCGGTCAGTCAAAAATAGGGACTGGTATCCGCCCGTATATAGGCTGTATTTATTTAGCGAAATCAACTCTTGTGCTGCCTGAGCCGCGGCAGCCCAGGTACCCACGTTATAGAGAGGGCTCGCTGCATACAGCAGTAGTCTTGATTTTAATGCCATTGCGGCAGCCTTGGTAGCCCGGCCGGTAACCCAGCTGTTGTCATTGTTATCCAGCGGCAGTTTTTCAATTGCTTCGTCCAATTCTCTTATCACATAATCCATTCCTTCCTGAATAGACTTCCGCTCAAAAAGGCTTGCAGTACTTAAGTCATCTTTCAAACCATACACGGTATCGCCCATCAAGACAACCCGGCCAAAGTTCCGAATGAGATCGTGATACCGAAATGCCCTGATAAACTGTAGCTCACCTTCAAGATGCCGTTTATGTGAAGAACTCATCTGAATAGTAGTCAGTACTTTTTTTGCATAATTACATTCACGGATACTGCGGTAGCTACGGGCCCAAAGTGATCCGGCGGCGCCTAAATTTTCAGGCGATAACTGCCCCCGGATAATGAGCCAAGTATTATCATCATTGGTATACATGGATTCATCAGACAGTGAAGACCAAAGGGCGTATTCAAATCCACGTCCAAACCCCGGATTAGTCCCGTCAGCCTCACTTGATATAATTTTTTCACCGATGTATCTGTTGATAATAAAAGCTTCCAATACAGCTGTATCTGTCTCAATTGCTTCTGTCGATATTCTGTCTGTCGCCGTAACATCCAATAGATTTTTGTTGCAGGCGGAGAAGACTGTCAGTCCCAAGCCCAAAGGCACAATATACTTAGTTATAAATTTCATTGCTTAAGTTCCTTTTTAGAATTTTAAATTTGCACCTACATTAATAATACGTTGCTGCGGATAGAATTGACCGCTACCGCTATTCCCTTCTGGATCATAATCCTTCACTTTTGTGATGGTCAATAGGTTAAATCCGTTGACATAAAACCGAAGTCCGCCCAATTTCAGCCTCGATAAGACCTCACTAGGCAATGTATAGCCTATCTCGACATTTTTCAAACGCAAAAAGGACGCATTATTCAACCAAAAGGTGTTATTATACAAGCCACCGCTCACAGCCGAAGAGGCGCGTTCAGGTACTTTCGGATAGTTTCCGTTCGGATTATTGACTTCATTAAATCGATTGTCGGCCCAGGTACTGTAGAAGTTTCCTACTGTTCCGGATTCCGGAAGCACGTGCTGACTTACTTTAGCCTGCCCAGCAAAAAGAATGGAAATATCTACATTTTTATAAGCGGCATTCAGATTAAAGCCATACGTAATCTGGGGAATATTACCATATTTTGTCCGTATCATATCATCTGCCGTTATCTTACCATCTTGGTTATAGTCCTGATAAATTAAATCCCCGACCTGTGCTCCGGGTGCCTGTGGCGCCGCAGCGAGATCTGCTTCGGTCCGGTTTAATCCAATGGCGTTATAGAGCAGATAGGTTCCCAGCGGTCTCGATGTCTGGCGCTGATAATCCAGCGTACCGCTGGCCTCATCAATGAAGATAATTTTACTTTTGGCAAAGGTAAAATTACCGGATACTCCCCAGCTGAAATCGCCCGGTTTTTGATATGACAAAGTTCCTTCAAATCCTTCGCTATTCACCTTGCCAATATTCTCCGAAGGGACCAGCGGTTTGGAGCTGTTCTCTTTGTATGGATTGACAATACCTGAAGTTGCCGGAATCGACGCATTCCTTTCCGTTAGAATATCCGATCTCTTTTGTTTGAAATAAATGGCCTCTATCGTAAAATTTTTGAGAAATTGTGCATTTAATCCTACATCTAGCTTCTTGGACACCTCCCAAGTAATCGCCGGATTTGCTAATTTTGCCAATTTAACATTGGGTTCAATCTGGCTTTTATCATTTAGAAGCGCAACCAGACCATTTCCTACCAACGTATAGTTATCGTAGAATTGGAATCCGTCGACATTATCGTTACCAAGGGTACCATAAGAGGCGCGAAGTTTTAGATCATCTAAAAATCCGATCTTGTCTGCAAACCAGTCTTCTTTGCTGATACGCCACCCGGCGGATATGGAAGGGAAATATCCCCATCGCTTGCCTGAGGGGAAAATGGAAGAACCATCTGCCCTGAGCTGTCCTTCAAACAGGTATTTTTCATTATAATTATAAGCTATCCGGCTAATGATACTCTGTC
Organism: Sphingobacterium sp. DR205; assembly: GCF_011064245.1. Classification (NCBI taxonomy): domain Bacteria; kingdom Pseudomonadati; phylum Bacteroidota; class Sphingobacteriia; order Sphingobacteriales; family Sphingobacteriaceae; genus Sphingobacterium; species Sphingobacterium sp. DR205. The sequence goes on from NZ_CP049333.1 coordinate 3,757,663, forward strand.
TCGTATAATTAGAACTATAACCTGAATTAAGATAATCTGTCGCAGCGGATCCACCTTGTGATAATTCAGGCAGCTGGTTGGAGAGATAATTAAAACGCTGCGCGTCAAAATATTCCAAATGCCTTTTACTTTGCTCATAACCGACAAAAGCATTGATTGCGTGGGCACCAAAGGTACGTTCAAAATTCAGTTTTATATTGCTTGTGATTAAGGATTCATTGGTATGCGATTCGGTCAATGTAGCCTTATTGTTATTTCCGCCGACAATAGATTCCTCGTAAGTATTTTTTGCCTGGTCATAAGCATTTAACACGTAGGGCACACTGAAGTTTTTGCTAAAATTTGCGGATTTGTCCACCGAAAGAAAACCATCAACGGATAGCCCTTCTACCCAAGGAAGCTGATAGCTTGCTTTGAGTATGCCATTGAAAACCTGTTTGGGATTATTCACGGTCCCACCGATATCCGTGACCATTAAGGCGGGATTGGATCCTTCAATGCCCCGCGTCGGTAAGCCATTTGGATAATATGCGCTTACCGTAGGATACGCTCTATACATGGAGCGAAAAATATCTCCGGCAGATGCGATGGGGAATTTACGGTCTTCCTGTCTTCCCGAGAGAGAGAGTCCGACCTTAAAGCGATCAGTTACATTGGCTTCAAGATTTGTTCTGAAATTATACTGCTTATATTTTGTTACCCCCTTTTGGTATAAGCCATCCTGATAAACCGAACCCAGAGACATAAAATATCGCACATCCTCGGTTCCACCAGCGACAGACAGATTATGCTGACTTTGTATTGCCGCTTTTTTCAAGGTGACATCTGCCCAATCGGTATTGGGGTATAGCAGTGGATCAGATCCGTCTCTAAATTTTTGAATCTGTTCTGCTGAATAAATCTGGTTCATTCCTCCGGAAGAACTATTTCCATAAGCAATTTCGTTCCTTAAAATAGCATAAGTAGCGGCATCAGCCATTTTAGGCAACCGTGTCGGTGAACTGACACCGAGATTTCCGCTATACGTGATCGAAGGTTTACCGCTTTTTCCACGTTTGGTCGTGACTAAAATAACCCCATTTGCTGCCCTGTTACCATAAATTGCCGCTGAGGCATCTTTTAAAACCGAAATACTTTCAATATCGTTTGGATCCAGACGCTCCAGGCCGCCTATTTGTCCGGGTACACCATCTACGACAATCAATACATCATTACTTCCTGTAGTTGCCTGTCCACGCACCGTAATGGATGAACCGTCATAACCGGGCTCACCACTCCGGTTGTTGATTACCACGCCAGAAAAACGTCCGGCGAGCGAATTGGATAAATTAGGCTGCGGACTTTTTACGATATCTTTGCCTTTCACTTCAGAAATAGAGCCCGTTAACGTCGCTTTTCTTTGTGTACCATACCCCACCACCACGACATCTTCCAGAACGCGCTCATCTTTTTCAAGCCGAATTATCAGATTTGTGGTTTCGTTTAGTGGGACTTTGTAGGTCATGTAGCCGATGAAAGAGACAACAAGCACACCTTTAGTGGCATTCAGTTCAAATTTTCCCGATTTGTCTGTTGAAGTTCCCTTACCTCCGCCCTCCATAATCACAGTCGCACCTGCGATAGGCTCGTTGGCCTTATTCAAGACCTGTCCCGAAATTTTCCCCTGGGCGTATAACAATGTTGGCGCAACGCTCAACACCGTATACAAAGAAACAATTTTTAGGTTGTTCATAAATTTCTATACGAATTAAACAGTAAATAATACAATCTGGCCAGAATAGACAGCGAAGACGATAAGCGATGGTTTACATAGGTTACATCAGATGCATTGCCACTTCCTGCGAGATTTATAATTGATTATACTGTCAAACTTAGGGGATTTTAAAGCTTCAGACCGTATACAAATCCGTCAAATACCATATAGTTTTCGGTCAAAAAGCGGCTTTTCAACAAAAATAAGTATGTTTTTCGGTTCATGACCTCATCCGTTAGCCCTGGTCACGATCACTTATATCGCGAATGTTCCACAAGATATTTGTTGAGTAGTTAACATCAGAAAGAAGGTCAGATGATGCGCCCCTTAGCTCTTCGCTCCCGACTTTTGATATTCCGAAGGAAGCTGTCCGAACTCTTCTTTAAAGCATTGCCGAAAGTAAATAGCGCTATTGATGCCGACCATAAAAGAAACTTCGGTCACATTGTACGCTCCCGAACGTAACAGCTCAGCAGCTTTATGTATCCGTATTTTACGCACAAGTTGATTGATATTCCTCCCCGTAATACCTTTTAGTTTGCGATATAAGGTTGATTGGCTCATATTCATTTTCTCTGCCAGTGTAGCGGCATCCAATACCTCATCTTGCATATGTTGTTCTACGATTGCCACAAAATCCTGAACAAATGCGTTTTCACGCCATAACTCATCTTTTTCGGTTTGCCGGTTTTCTACAAAATCCGTTGGCTGATCCAATTTGATTTTCTGTAAAATAGCATTGTTCATGGCCTTCTGTTTGCGCAACAGGTTATCAATACGTTTGAGCAATAAAGCTGTACCGATCGGTTTTGTGAGATACGAATCTACTCCGAGGTCATACCCCCGTTGCCTGTCCAGATCCGTATCTTTCGCCGTCAACAGGATTAATGGTATATGGCTTGTCGAACGCTCATCCTTCAATTTTTCAGCTAGCAGAAAACCATCCATATCAGGCATCATAATGTCGCTTATTAGAAGATCGGGTATCCTATTTTGTGCAATGTCCAATCCAACTGCTCCATTTTCAGCAAGCAAAACTTCGTAATTTGGGCATAAGGCATCTCCCAGATAGGCGCGTAAATCAGGATCATCTTCGACCAAAAGAATCAATGGGCGACTGAGATCCATAGCTACCTGATCAGATTCCGCGATCAATTCCACTGCTTTTGGAGTATCAACGTCGACTCTATTTGCTAAAAACCGGACTGATACCGTCGTTCCCATTCCCTCTGTGCTTTTAATCTCGATCTTACCTTGATGAATCGCCGTCAATTCTTTGACCAGGGCCAGACCTATGCCCGTTCCGTGGATTCCCCTGCCGGGAATCTGATAGAACTTATCGAAAATTCGATCCATTTGGTCCGCCGGAATCCCGCGACCCGTGTCTTCAATGGATAAAACTGCCCCATGGGTTAAATTTGATTGTTCATACTTAAGGCCCAGCCTAATATGGCCCGAATCGGTATATTTATAGGCGTTAGAAAGCAAATTATCTACGATCAACTGTATGATCTCTGCATCAAATAAAGTACGGTAATCTGTTTCGGGCAAATTTGCATATATCTCAACGTTTGGTTTGTTATTTAAGGTTCGATACTTATCCACGATATCAACAAGCATGTCACTCAAGGTCCCAGCTTCAAGTACAAGCGGTTTAAACTGCGATTCCACCTTCCTGAACTCCAAAAGCTGGCTAACCAAAGTAAAAAGCCGGTTGGCACTTTTTTGAACCGTATACACTAATCCTTTGTTTTTAGGAGATAATTGTTCATCGTGAGACAAATCGTCCAGCGGTCCCAATATGAGCGTCAATGGTGTACGGAGTTCATGCGTGATATGGGTATAGAAATTCATGCGCTCGTTATGCAAGCGTTCATCCTGAAGGTGCTGGCGTTCTTTCAGCTTCAGTTCAGACTCAGCCTTTATTCTTTTTATGTAAAAGAAAATAAGCACATAAATGACCAGCATAAAAATCAGAAAATAAGTAACTTTTGCGGGCAGACTTAGATAAAAAGGTGGTTTGATCTTAATCAGTAAACGTTGACAGGTTTGAGACCATTGCCCATTTTTCATGCGTGTGCGAATCAAAAGTTCATGATCTCCATAGGGTACATTCCGAAAATCAAGATTAGTTTCGTTGCCTAGGAAAATCCAGTCGTTATTTAGTCCCTGAAGCCGGTATCCAAACTCGACCAATCCATCCAGCGCATAGTCCATGACCGCAAGCTCGATACGAAAGCTATTCTCGTTATGATCAAGCCTGATCTCATCGGATGATGTAAGATATTTGTCTTCCTGTGCATTCGATTCGCCGGAGCGGAAAACAATAAATCGGCTCAGCCGAATCGGAGATTTTGGCAGTTTTGAGGGGATTTCATTCGGATCAAAATAACATATGCCGTCTTGCATCCCGAAATACAGGCGTCCTGCCAAATCCCGCCCCACACTTCCATTTATAAAACCTCCCAGTGGTAGGCCGAATGACTGATCGTATTGTAAAAAGCGGTTTTCTTTGGGTAAAAAGCGCAGTATACCTGACTTTGTAGAGCACCAGATATGCCCATTTTGATCTTCTGAAAGGCCATTGACAAACAGCCAGGCATCGTCACCCGGAGGCATTAAAGCTTTCAGTTCACCTATTCCGCGTTGAGCTTCCTGTAAAGCTATTCCCTGATTTGTCGCAATCCAGATATTATTATTTTTATCGCATAGCAAATGGTTGACAGTATTATTTCTCAATCCATTTCCGCTATCCATTTTCCGAATCAGCTGCCGACTATCATTATACACATACAACCCTTGTCCATACGTTCCTACCCACATATTATGCTTCCCGTCCTCGACAAGCGCTCGAGGAGCATAGTCTCCGAGCATCGGATTGTTGATCAGCAATTTTTGCACGCTATGATTGTGCGGGTCATAGATAAACAGACCCTGGTATGCAGCAATCCAGATTACACCGCTGTGATCTTCATAAATTGCGCGAACCTCCGACACTGGCTCTCCAAGATCTATCGTATGCCATGTTGTGGATCCGGCATAGCAAACTGCAACACCGCCTTTTCGTAAACCTAACCAGACATGCTGCTTATGATCCTTAAATGCAGCCAATATAAAATCATCAGGACTGCCGTTCTTTTGTGTCATCCATTTGAGTAATCTGCCATTTTTGCCCATCTCTACGATTCCGGAGCCTTCTGTCGTCAACCAGACCACGTCTGTACCCCTGACGATAATATTACTCACTGTTGCCAGCTGATCCGGCAATAATGCGCCTGTCGGGAAAACATTAAAAAAGGGTTTGATATGGCTGATCACCCCCACACCACCGCCGTATAGCGCGAGCCAGAGATTCCCAAATTTGTCCGGTGTAATATGTTGGACCATTGAATTATTTCCCTTTCCCAGGTCAAAAAGCTGTATTTGCCGGACACCCTCGACCCTTTTGTCGTATCCATAGCCTAGTTGTATTACAAAAAGCTGAGACGATTCTGCTCCTATCCAAAGCTTACCGCCAAATTCCTTAATTGCATAAATAAAGGGCTCATTTCCATTTTTAGACGACGCAGCCAGAGATATATGCATTAGCTGACCACTCGAGGTATGGTAGACGGCAAGCCCTTTCCGGGTGCCGATCCAGATATTGTCATATTGATCACAAAATAAGACTTTAACCTCGTTGTCAGGTAATTCAGCTCCGGAATTTTGGTAAGTCAAGCGTTTTAAAGATCGACGTATTGGATTCAGGATCGTCATTCCCTCTTTGACATGGCCGACATAGAGCATTCCTTTTCGGTCTTCGGCTAATGACCATATACTGTTTTCAGGGAAATCCGGTAAATTACTTTTATTGAGGTGTTGAAATTCTTTTCTGACAGGATCGAAGTGCTGAATCCCCTGGTGATAGGTCGCTAACCATAGGCCACCATCCCTTGCACGAATCATATCTGTAATATCATTTGTAGCAATGGATTTTGGATCAGCTGGATCATGCACATAATAGCTGAATTTATTTGTCGTTAAATCAAGGACATTTAAACCATCCGCGCGCGTACCGATATACAACTTTTTATCGTCATGGAGCAGCGTATTGATCTCGTTGCTATTGACAGTGTGCCCGTCTTTCCTTTTAGAAGCATAGTAATGCTTAAATGACTTTCCTGCAAATCGGTTCAATCCAAGTTCTGTCGCAACCCACATGAAGCCTTCGTCATCATGTACAATATCAAGTACCTGCTGGTTTGTAAGGCCTTCGCGTAGCGAAAAAAAATGAGTCCGATCCGTTTGTCCAGATACTGGTAGGCATTGCCATATTAAGATGAGAACTATCAGCCATTTCTTCATAGGACAACAAAAAAAGGCAAAAAAAAGAGAAATAAAAAACCTATTTTCCAATCAATATGGCCCCACCACTCGATTGCAAGGTTAATCTGACTGTTTTCTCGCGGCTTAGGCTGATCGTTTTCTGCTCCGACCCGCGCAACTTATTGTCACTGATGCATTGCACGACGTTTTCAGAAAGCATGGGCAGGGTCACCTCAATCGTCTTTTCCTTCCCTTCGGCATTCACAGCAGCAATATACCACTGCTCTTTTTTGCGTCTCGCCAGCACCACATATTTTCCGGGATAACCATCCACAAACCGCGTCTCATCCCATACGGTGGGGACCTGTTTCATAAAGTCGATCACATGCGTGGGCATCTCAAGTAGATTGTTGGGTGTTAGTCCAAAATTCTGTACGGGAGTCTGGAATAATACCGCCGTGGCCAACTGAAATGTTTCTGTTGTCTTACGGACCGTGCCCCCATTGTTTTCACGATTATGTCGTTTGTTGAGCAGCACAGGACCGAAATCCATGGCCCCTACAGCATTACGTATAAAGGGATGCAAAGTAGCATTGAAAGCTTCGTTATCATTGGCGTCTTGTGTAAAGATGAGGTTCTCGGATGCCAATACCGCTTCACTTCCCACAAAGTTAGGATACATGCGTTCCCAACCCCGGGGCAAGGTACATCCATGAAAGATCACGGTCAGCCCATAATCATTTGCATCCGCAAGAATATCTTCATAAAGCTGCAGTGTTTCCTGTTTGTCGCCACCAAAAAAATCGACTTTGATTCCTTTGATTCCGACAGCTTGCATCCAGGCCATTTCCTTTTTTCGCGCAATACCCGTATTCATCCGATTTTTAGGTGTCTGTGGTGCGTCGTTCCAATACCCGTTTGAGTTGTACCAAAGGCAGAGTCCCACACCTTTCTCTCGTCCATAGGCCGCAAGCTCTTCGATTTTACGGTGCCCGATCTCCTTGTCCCACCAATTGTCCACCAGGACAAATTCGTAACCCAAAGCAGCAGATAGGTCAACAAATTTTTTCTGATCTTCGAAATTAATACTTCCGTCCTGCCACTCCAGCCAGCTCCAAGTGGCACGTCCAAAGGTATAAGGCTTACTTGCCCTGTACTGCGGTTCGACTACATCGAAAGGAATCGTGGTCTCCACAATAGGTTTTAACGTACTGCCCACAGTGATTGTACGCCATGGTGTAAAGCCGGGTAGCGCTAGCGTCGGGCCCCGGTCGCCAATGCCATTATTTTCACCTTTCTCGGGAAAGGCAATTTTGTAAAAACCCGATTTTGTGCCTTCGCTGAGCTTGGTGCCGCAGTAACTGCCATTCGATCCAGTTTCCGAAAGCAGTACCCAACCTCTGAACCCTACATGAAAAAGCGCCGGAAAGGTGTAACCAACGCCGTATTTCGACGGTACGCCCATCGCCTGATCCGGTACATAGGATTCTTCATAGCTCGGTTTTGTCTTCTTCCAGCCGATCATCGGTGTAGCTTGTGAGGTGAGAAAGGTGGTGGTTGAATGGGGAAATTTAAAACCGCTTATTTCTTCCTCGACCCGAAAATTTGCGGGTTCCGCCACCTGTGGGATACCATAGCGAAAAGCGATATCATTATTGCTGACCCTAAAAATCACAACAAGCTGTTGTTTTAAGTTATTCTCCAATGTACAAAGCAATTCGTTTGCCTGATAACGTACCAGTCTACGTTTGATTTTAGGTTCCTCATACTTTTGGTCGATTGTCTTTGTGTCGGAAGCAACCAACTGGAGATTACTGGCAAGATCGACCTTGTCGCCCAGCAAGCCCAAGGGCGAATTTTCTAACATCTCCTGTCCAGCTAGGTTCACGCGATAATAAAGTTTGCCCTTCTCTAACGATAAGTTGACCTCCAATTTTCCGTCCGGTCCGGCTACCCGCAATTCCTGTGCACGTAGACCCGAAAATAGCATTGTCAACAATGCACTAAGAGTTGTTAGTTTCTTTATGGTCAATAAATTAATTTTATATTTCATACCTTTTATCAATCTATTTCATTAAAAGGACCTTCCGTGGTTGTATTAATCCATCTTATAGTACCATCTGCGCGATACTCCAGGTTGTTTATAAAGGTCGATCGGCTATAACTTTTCCCATTCGTATTGATGCCTCCATAATGGTAGACAAAATTAATTAGTGTCAAATTAACGTTTATTTTTTAAAATATAAAAGAATATTTTAATGTTTTAAAAATTGCACTGTCTTTCTCTCATCCAATCACGACAAATGCAATATGGATAGGTACGGGGTTAGTTAATAAAAGATATTCAAATCATAAGATCTTTTCCAAAAGGAAATGCAGACTTCGGAACAACTTGACATCCTGCGTGATGATCTGGCAAAAATTTTTATGGCGCAACAAGGGATAATGTGAAGTATATTTTACATAATCAGATCACGGCCTTAGACCGTTACAACCAAGTTATTGACTTAGGCCATTTTCGATATTGTATTTACATCGTGCTATTTGTTTTTTCATTGCCTTAAGTTCCCCTATCTTGGTGTCAATCTGTTCCAATTTAAGATTAAGCACTTCCATTTTACTGGCTTTAGTAAGCTCTTTTTGATACCATGCATCAATAACCTGTCTAATCTCTGCTAAGGTAAAGCCTACAGCCTTGGCCATTTTTATAAACCTAAGTTTTTCGGTTACTTCATCGTCATAATAAACGTAGTTATTGGATGTAACACCCTGCTTTGTCGTCCCCGAAATAAGGCCACTCTTTTCATAAAAGCGTATAGTTCCAATAGGTATGTTTGCTTCCCGAGACAGCTGACTAATTAATTTCATTGATAATCAATTATTTACAACAAATAACACAAGTATATAGTATACTTCATACTTGTGGGTTGTAAAAATACAGGTTAAATTTGTCAATAGAAAATCAATCGCAGTCACAAGTTATCTTTTCATCATGAAAACAGCATATTCAGACAAAGAGCTTATTAAACTAGTACCCGGCTTCACAAACAATTATACGGTAATAAATGATATATCCATGCATTATGTTAGCGGAGGCAAAGGGGAACCTTTAATACTCATTCCCGGTTATCCGGAAACATGGTGGGCATATCATCATATCATGCCGATATTGGCTGAAATTTACCAGGTAATTGTCGTCGAAATCCGGGGAATGGGCAGTTCGGATAAACCGGAAAATGGTTACGAAAAAAAGAACATAGCAAAGGATATATATGGACTAATCAATTATTTGGGTTTTGACAAAGTTTCTATCGCCGGTCATGATATCGGTGCACATGTTGCATTTAGTTTTGCCTGTAATTACCCTAAAGCAACCTGCAAATTAGTACTGCTGGATACACCACATCCAGACCCAAACATGTATCAGCTGCCCATGTTACCTGTTTTGGGGACCAGTTATCTATATCCCTGGTGGCTCGCTTTCAATCAGGTAAAAGAATTGCCCGAAAAGCTACTTGAGGGGCGCATGTCAATTGTCATTTCTTGGTTATTCGACAACCTTCTTGTCAATAAAGATAGCATAAGCCAATTTGATAAATCCGTTTATAGTGAGGCTTATGACAATAAAGATGGTATTCGTTGTTCTAATGCATGGTATCAGGCCTTTCCGCAAGATATTAAAGACTATGAGAGCTATAATAAATTGGAAATGCCGGTTCTGGCAATCGGTGCAAGTGGCTATGACTTACTTCATCATTCATTACCAGAGATCACAAGTGACTTAGTATTAAAAAAAATCGAAAACTGTGGCCATTTTATTCTTGCTGAAAAACCAATTGAAACAGCTGAATTGATCAAAGAGTTTTTAGCGAGCTAAAATGATATCAACTATCGACAGACTTGTTATATCGAAGGATGCAGATTCAACAGCATTATCTTTTTAATTTTCCTTCTTTATCGTACTTTAATGGATAAGTGTTAGGAACTGGCATCATATTTATCTCCAATCCGGATTGCTTTTTTGCAAAGGTCAGATCTTTTTACTTGCTATTTTTTCCATGCTACTTCTTTTGAATAACGACAAACAATATGCGATTTCCATAATGTGTAAAAACCAAATAGCCGTCCTTTCAAACGGCTATCTGCTTTATGCTAGATGTTAGGAAGGTACCTTTCTTGATTTTTCCCTCTCCCAAACACGATGCCCTTTCATGATCGCTATAAAATCCTCGGTGAGATTATCCTTGCTTTCGAAAATAACACCTTTATCTTTTTTAATAAATGATCGTTCAGCTAACTCTTCAGCATCTTGTGCAAATGCGAGCGTTTTACAGTGCCGGTAACCTTCATTGATAAATTGGAGGTAATCGGCATTTTGCGCAAGGGCTTTTACCGATTCACCTGCTGGTGTAAAGAATGCATCGTAACAAACAGATGCTTCAGTAAGATATGAATGCTGAATATCTTCTTCTGTTCCTTCCTTGAACCGGATCTTTCCTACATGAGATGAAATCAGAACGGCTTGTGCCCCTTCCCTTTCAAGAGCAGTTTTCATTTTATCTATGGAGGATTTGCTAGCTCCATTATCAACAAGGAAAGCAACCTTTCTGGTTTTGATTGTTCCCTCGCCATCTTTTACTTTCATGCTCAAAACTGCAGACTTTTCAACTTCTGGCTCGACCGGTTTAAGAGGATATTCGGGGTGGTTCTGGCGTGCAAATTTGAGAGTTAAGGGATCAAGTTCTTTTGGTGGGATAAGTCCGAGGTTTGTACCGACATTTTTTGCTAGTTCTTCGTCGATCTGATTCAAAATTGCCAGTTCTCGCGTTCGTATATTAACATCGTTAACTTTCGAAAGCTCAAAGCTCAAGGCATTAACCATATGGTCCTGTTCTTCTGGACTCTGTGAATTAAAAAACAGTCTTGCTTGTGTAAAGTGGTCTGCGAAGGAATCTGAGCGAGCTCTAACTTTTGAACCATTGATAGGCTGCTTGTGGGATTCAAACCCTACACCATCATTAAGCATTGCATGATAAGGACAGCCCACAGCCTTACTGTTAGGAAAATAACTCACAGCACCTTTGGGGATCTCAGTCCGCGCAAAACCATCTTTTTGGTTATTATGCTTACCCGTCACTGGACGATTGATAGGAAGCTCATGGAAATTAGGACCACCTAATCGATAGTTTTGGGTATCCATATAGGAAAATATCCGTCCTTGCAATAGCGGATCATCCGAAACATCTATACCCGGCACTAGCCTTCCGGGGTCGAAAGCGGCTTGTTCGGTCTCTGCAAAAAAATTCTCCGGGTTGCGGTTCAGTGTCATCGTTCCGATAATCTGAACTGGCACCAGCTCCTCTGGAATAATCTTGGTCGCATCAAGAATATCAAACGAATATTTCAGCTCATCTGCCTCTGGAATCAACTGAACACCGAGATCCCATTGCGGAAAATTTCCGTTCTCAATAGCTTCATAAAGATCCCTTCGATGAAAATCAGCATCAAATCCTGAAATCTTTTGGGCTTCGTTCCATGCGACCGAATGTACACCTAATCTCGGCTTCCAATGAAATTTAACGAATGTACCTACTCCTTCGGCATTCACAAATTTAAATGTATGAACGCCGAAACCTTCCATCATCCTGAAACTTCGGGGTATCGCACGATCTGACATAGTCCACATGATCATGTGTGCAGACTCGGGCATCAGCGATATAAAATCCCAAAAGGTGTCATGTGCCGATGCCGCCTGCGGCATTTCATTGTTCGGCTCTGGTTTTACAGCATGGACAAGATCTGGGAAGTTCATCGCATCCTGAATAAAAAAAACTGGAATGTTATTCCCCACGAGATCGTAATTGCCTTCTTCGGTATAGAATTTAACAGCGAAACCTCTTACATCTCTGGCAAGGTCTGTAGAGCCTTTGAAACCCGCAACAGTAGAAAATCTCGTAAAAAGAGGAGTTACTGTTCCTTTTTTTAAAAATGCTGCAGTTGTATATTGGGATAAGTCAGCAGTGGCTTCGAAAATACCATGGGCACCTGATCCGCGGGCATGAACGACACGTTCTGGTATACGCTCTCGGTCGAAATGCATCAACTTATCAAAATAAATATGATCCTGCTGTAATGATGGTCCCCTCTCACCTGCCTTCAATGTATTGTTGTTATCAGAAATAGGCACACCATCATTGGTGGTCATAATCTGTTCAATATTGTCTACTAAACGCTGATCAATCTCAGCAGTTTTTAAATTCTTTTCTTTTTTCATATCCGATTGTTCTCTGGTTTATACTATGTAAGGGGAAAAATATCAATTCGTACAAAAACTAAATTTGAAATAATACTTCTATATTAGTGTAAGAATGAAATCACAACAATATAACTTACGGCAAACCACCCTGTGTAAATCAAGTTTTTGATTAATTGCATGCGGTAGAAAATATTCGTTCAGTAATTTCATATTTAAAACAAATGGTATCTTAAAAGCGTTTGAATTTTGCTTAAAAAAGATCAATAAGAGCGTAATTTCTTAGTATATAAAAACATGATAAAACGTATTGGATTAACAAAAGATTCAGGCTGGCAGTTCGGAATCAGAAAAACATTCCCATCAAATTTAGAAAGTATATGGAAACTCTTCTTTTCAGAAGAAGGCTTAAAATATTGGTCCGAAGGAGTTGAACAGGATTTTTCAACTTTTAAAGAATACTCTCATATACGTACAAAATGGAAACACGTTGGATTTAAGGAAAGCGCAAACTTGCAAATCAGGTTTATTCCTTCCCAAAAGAGTGATAAAACGACAATTTCTATTCATGTTGATCAATTAGAAAATGACAATCAACGTGAGGAGGCTAAGAAATATTGGACAAAAATAATTGAAAATATTCCGCTATTGCTGGCACCAAAGGTCGTAAAAGTATAATAATCTTAAATTGATTAACATTTTACATTTGGCTCTCCGTTTTGACGATTTAAAGATATTCTAAAAACAATCATACAAAATAGTGATCCCGCAAACAAACCTGCCAAGAGATAGAACTCTAGATGCATATCCTGAAAGCCAACACCGGGTATATCGCCATCCACAGCCAACTCGACTCTTCTCAAGAGGTCTCTTATTTGAGCATTTTCATATTTTAGATAAATCGCTCTCATAACACAGCCTATAAGTCCACAAGCAATGATAGTTAACAATGAAAGCAGTTGCTTTTTTGCGGAAGTGATTTTACAATAATTCTTGACAAACAGGTAAAGAAAAGGAATATGCGCTAGCGTCTGAAAATCATTTATAGTATTCAATTTTGGTCAATTCTGTATTCAGAAGTTTACCATTTTTAAACTCTTTCTTTTCAAATTCATCATACACGTACTCATTGGAATATGTATTCTTATCTTCAAATAAGATGAATTCCGATAGAAATTGACGTCCTTTCCAAAACATTTTTATTGTGGCGATGTTACTCCAAGAAATACCAAGAATAATCTGTTAAAAAGGGAAATGGACTTAGATTGTAACTGATAGAAAAACCCAAGAGATGGCTTATAATAATGAACTTGTCAACCGTGTCCGTGAAAGACTTTCAATAGAAGACAATATGGAAGTTGAGGAAAAGAAAATGTTCAGTGGATTATCTTTTCTTGTTAACGGGAAAATGTGTATCAATATTAGCCACGATAATCTGATGTGCCGTTATAACGCTGAACTAGAAGATGAGGTTTCCGAAAAAAAAGGCTTCTTGCCGATGATGATGAAAGGAAAGCAGCTCAAAGGATATTGTTATGTAGAACCCAGCGGATTTCAGAAATCTGATGATTTTGAGTACTGGATCAAAATATGTCTTGATTATAATCCGTCAGCAAAAGCGTCGAAGAAAAAAATTACAGGATCTCGTTTAAAAAAAATAAAAAATAGATCATAATGTCAGTTTTTTATTCATTGTACTTCCGTTTAGGATTTATCTTAATCCGCAGATGTTTGGGGAGAATGCAATCCCGGAGAAGTACTGTAAGTCATGATTTCCGTTCCGTTAGACTTTTTTACAATTTCTTTTGTATTTCTAAGTATTAAAGTATGATCACCAAGTTTGCTATAGGATACAAATTCTCCATCTGGAGTCTGTTTGCAGATGACAAACATATGCCAGCCCGCGTCTGCCGGAAGTGAAATAATCACTTTTCTCCCAGACTTCAATTCATTTTCTACCGTTTGAAAAAGGCTGTCTATCGGAAAGTTTGTATCCCGAGGCAAAACAAATTTTTGGGAGAAAGTAATGCCGTATAATTTTTTATTGTCAAAGTTGCGGAAAGAACCATCAGTTTTGTTCTGCCATTCATTTTGTAAGTCATAAAAATCAAAATCTACCAGGTTATAATACTTCAGTACCATTTCGACAGCCGATGGAATACAGGACATTTGAAAGATTTGATGATGATTATTTACCACAGTGTCAAAAAAATCGTCCTTATCATTTTCTTGTGTCTGAGCCTTCGCATGAAAAATAAGCGATGTGAATATTAATATGACTAAACTGAAGAGAATCTTTTTCATAATTTAAATTCTTTGTTTATAAACAAAGCCAACAATACAGTGTTTGACCGTCTGAACCTTGCTACAGAAAGCTGCTTGTATCCTGCTACGAACGAGAAAGAATGCTGTACGTCATGATTTCTGTACCGTTAGACTTTTTCACAATTTCTTTTGTATTTCTAAGTATCGTTGTATGGCTTCCTAGTTTACTGTAAGAAACAAACTCTCCATTCGGAGTCTGTTTATAGACGACAAAAATAGACCAGCCTGTTTCGACCTGAAGTGCGATAATTACCTTTTTACCAGATTTCAATTCATTTTCTATCGTTTGAAAAAGACTATCCATTGGAAAGCTTTCATCCCGGGGCAAATTAAATTTTTGGGAAAAAGTAATTCCGTATAATTCCTTCTTGTCAAAGTCACGAAAAGAACCATCCGTTTTATTTTGCCATTTAATTTGTAAGTTATAAAAATTAAAATCCACTGCTTTGCAATATTTCAGCACCATTTCGATAGCTGAAGGAATACCTGAAGGCGGAAAGATCTGGTTATGGTTGTTTACCACAGTGTCAAAAAAATCATAATTATTGTTTTTTTGCGCTTGAGCTTTCGCGTCAAAAATAACCAATGTGGATATGAAGATGACCAAACTATAGAGCGTCTTTTTCATAATTAACTTATTTTCGATCATTCATCATATTTTCTTTAAAAGAGGCATCCCAAAACCTGCTGCTGGCGGTGGGATCAGTTTGCCGCCCTGGATCTTATAGCCTGAAAGATCAACCTCCTCTGACGTGCTCGTTACCCCTTCTATGGTAATCGTATTGCCCAGCCCTCCTGCCAAATGCGCCGTATAGTAAGACTTAAGCAGTGAGCCCCAGGCATGTGGGGAAGCTTGGACCCCGAGTTTCTTCAACTCTGGCATCAATCTTCTCCAGTTCGTGAAACCCAGTCCTTCGATATCTGTCAGATGTACGTCCAGTAGTTTCTTTTCAAAGAGTTCCTTAAGCAGAGCTGGATCGGGATCAGCTTCACCATCTGCCAATAAAGTGCCAATACCTGCTGTTTTTATGTAATTTCTCAATTTTTCATAATCGGAAACGGTTTCATGAAAAGGTTCTTCTATCCAGAATAAGTTGACCGACGGAATACCTTTTAGATATTGAATGAATTGATCCACTGTAAAACCGTTATTCCCATCAACTAAAATGTCACAGTCAGGGAAGGCCTTGGCTACTGCATTGGTTACGTCAATATCACGCTGGAGCCCTTCCTTGAACGGCATCCATTTATGTCCCCTACCGATCTTAAGCTTAAATTGTCTATACCCCACCTCATAATCATATCGACATTCTTCCAGAATCCGAGCTATTCCTGATGGCTTTTCTGATGGCTCCAAATCGTCGAAATAGATCATACCGCTATAATAGTCAGTGACATAAGGTTTTTTACGACCAAGTATTTCATAAACTGGCTTCTGCAAGATTATCCCTGCAAGGTCATGAAGAGCAATATCAAAAGCTATATACCTGTCATTCAAAGTACCAAAATTGGAAGCAAAAAGTTCAGATACTTTTTTACCGATGAGTTCCACTTCAATCTGCTCCGCATCTTTTCTGGACCCTCGCAACGAAGCCCAGCCCATGGCACCTTTGTCCGTTTTGATCACACAGATTTCTACATTGGGCCCATAGCCGTGCAGGTTCAGTCGGGCATTTTTCCCCACAAGGCGGGGATATTTCATCTGAACGGTTGAATATTTTATTTCCTGTATCCGGTGATACGAGAGTTCCCTATCCTGAATGTTGCCGCTTAAGATAGCTGTTAAGGACATTGCATTTCCCGCACCATGATATAATGTCGCTGATGCTATACCTAAATTTAAGGCCTGTAAAAATGTTCTTCTCTTCATTTTCGGCTTATGTTGATATTAGTTGATTATCAATGATTTTCCTTTTTTTATTGCCGGGACGAGTTCTTGCTTACCCATCAACCTTCGCAAAATAATGTGCTCAATCCATAAAAACTGAATTGCCTACTTTTAAATTTTTAGTGATTATTTAATGCTTTTCTTAAGCATTATGGAATATAATTTAAAGGTTTACACAAGTTCTCGAAAAGTACGTCAAAAACAGAAAAAACACTAGCCGTTCTGTTTCAATTTACTGTCGAATTTTATCATTATGCAAAAAAATATCGGTTGCTTCGCCCCTCCTCTTTTATAATCGTAACCAAACGAATCCCCTCAAGCAGCAAGCCATATAACACTATGACCTAAAGGAACTGGCAAATATCATTCGGCTTCATAAAAACAATAACATATAAAAAGAGCAAAAGAAAAACAGGCATAATCATTTTATCTGCTCCTTATCCGATCCCATTTTTTGTGCTGCCGCCATTGAAACGACCAAATCATTCAGCATGGAGCTTGCTGCTGTTGGCGAGTTGGGAAGTAAAACCAAATTGCTTCTGCTATTGGCTCCGATAGCATTCAGTGTGTCATAATGTTGGGTAACCACGATTAAGGCAGAAGCTTCCTGAGCGTTTATATTGGCAGCGTTCAGCATTTTTACAGATTCTTCCAATCCTTTTGCAATCTCTCTTCTTTGGTCCGCAATTCCCTGTCCCTGAAGCTTCTTAGATTCAGCCTCGGCTTTTGCAACAGCAACAATTCGAATTCTTTGAGCTTCAGATTCGTATTCTGCGGCGGTTTTTTCACGTTCTGCAGCATTAATTCTGTTCATGGCGTGTTTTACTTGTTCATCAGGATCAATATCTGTCACTAAAGCTTTGATAATATCATATCCATAGCTTTGCATCGCTTCCTGCAGTTCACTTTTTACAGCAATTGCAATATCATCTTTTCTTACAAAAACATCATCTAATTTTGTTTTTGGAACTTCAGCACGTACAACATCAAAAACATAAGATGTAATCTGGTTTTCAGGATTTTCCAAACGATAGTAAGCGTCTTTTACATTTTCTCTAATGACCTGATACTGAACAGAAACTTTCATCTTTATGAAAACATTATCCAATGTTTTAGTATCTATAATGACATCCAATTGCTTTATCCTTAGATTCAGACGTTTAGAGATCTGATCCAAAAACGGAATTTTTAAATGCAGTCCGGCGTGGCTTACTTTTAAAAATTTGCCTAGCCTTTCGACCACAGCTGCAGATTCTTGTTTTACGGTATAAAAAGAAGCGAATAATGTAATAAGTCCGAAGAAAATTAGAATTCCTAAATATATCATAACCTTAATTTTAGTATTGGTGAATCACAAACTTACGTCTTTACATTGTCATTCCTATAGCAATTCCTTTAATTTATCAAAGTTATTTTTTTGCCAAATTTACTCAAATTGAGGTGAGTCCGTTAATATTGTCAATTGCACCTAGAGCCTTCCGCTCAAGAGCAGCACAAAGAAATAAGAATTTGCCCTTTACAATATGCTTTAGTAATTTCACAAATAATGATCTGCCGGATGATCATCGGCTGACGAATCAATTGTAATAATAGATGGAATACAAAAAAAGCAAACCTCACAAAGAATTAGAACCCTTCATCCATTTCTACTGGGAACTGAAAGGAAGTGAACTGGGCAAACAATGTGAGCGGGTCTTTCCCGATGGCTGTGCGGGTATTTTCTTAAATTTGGGAGAAAACTGTTTAACAGACAACGGCTCAGTTTCGATAGAATTTGGAAAAACGTATGTAGTGGGTGCGATGACGACTTTCAAAGACAGCTTCATCGAAAGCGACAGCTATTTAATCGGTGTTTGTTTTAAACCGGCCACTTTTGGCAACTTCTATAAATATGAGACACAACAGGTATTAACCAATAATACTATTGAATTTGAAAAATCCAGTTCATTTGACGTTGATAAGATCCTCCATAATCCCTTCGATTACCTTAACCGTTTTTATTTGGATAGAATAATAAATAAGAATAATCAATTACAAGCCACCATCAATGATATACATGCATCAAACGGACGAATTAGCGTGCCTGACCTATCCAGACGCAATTTTACTACTGTTAGGCAACTGGAAAGAAGTTTTAAGAAGCATATTGGATTATCACCGAAAGAATATTCAAATATTATTCGTTTTCAACATGCCTTGTGCATGATCAGAAATTCAGATGAAAATCGAAATTTATCGGATATCGCTTTTGAATGTGGTTATTGTGACCATTCACATCTCAGCAATGAAATCAAGAGGAATACAGGAATCCCGCCCTCACAAATTTAATTTTGTCGCATTTTTACAAGGAACGGGTGTCTGTTTAACACTACTTTTGTAGTATCATTAAAATTTAAGATAAATGCGAAAAATATCAATTTTCATTGCAATGAGCCTGGACGGTTACATTGCAAAGCCCAATGATGACCTCAGTTTTTTAAACCTTGTGGAAAAAGAAGGTGAAGATTATGGCTATGCCGAATTTACCGATTCAATTGACACAATAATCGTCGGTCGGAAAACCTATGAATATGTCCTTAAAAATATCGGCTCCTCTCACTATGACAACGGAAATCGTGACGTTTATGTCATTACAGGAACTGAAAGACCAAATGTGGGAAGAACCGTCTTTTATACGGGAGATCTGACAAAATTGATCGAAAGGCTAAAATCCGAAAATGGAAAAAATATTTATTGCGACGGCGGAGCAGAAGTAATAAATGAATTGTTAAAGCAGGATTTAATAGATGAATTTGTAATTTCTGTAATACCAATTTTATTAGGTAATGGAACAAGGCTATTCAAAGACGGTAGACCTGAACAAACACTTAAGCTAATAACAGCAAAAGCTTTTGAAACAGGCCTTACACAATTACACTACAGTAAAGAAAAATAAACGATAAACAGGCCAATGGCGATCTTATTATGAAAACGGACAATTAAGCAAAACTGGAAATTCAATCAACGGCAAAGCGATCGGAGAATGGAAATATTACTACGAAAATCGTCATCCGGAAGCAGCCGAAAATGGTATCACAACAATGGGCAAATAGAAATCACCGGATAATATGCCAACGGCGATAAGACCGATCAATGGAACTGGTATGGTAAAAATGGAAAGTTATTAAAAACAGGTCGGTATACTCGCGGGAAAAAAAAACGGTAAATGACAAGTCTACCGCATCGAAACGGAACAGTTAAAAAAGCATTAGATAATTATAAAACAAATGATAGCTCCGTTGGACGAAGAAGATGGATCATAATCAATACAGATCTTTATCTGAAAATTTAAAATCCTGTATTTTGGGTAAAGGTCTTATTAAAACTCTTTTCTTCCTTACTTTCAATGCTTTATCCAAACCTAATCTTTCATCGGTTTCGGTTCTAATCCCTGTAATCAGGTCAAATTTAGTTTCTGTAAATATGGTATTTTCATCAATGTAACCTTTAGTTGCGTCGTATGTGAGCTTATCAATATAGATCAATTCAAAACTGCCCTTATTATATTTGAAGTGGTAGGTAATATTTCCGCCTTTAATCTCGCTCCACATTTTTAAAATTCCTTTTTCTATAAAAAAATTAGGAATTTGAAAACCATTAAACTTGCCTCCGTTTTCAGCAGGATACTGTGGTTCGATGATTTTATCTGTGGATACCGCCAATGTTAACTTTCCACTTGGTTGAGACAGGAAAATTTGCAATCGTAACGGCCTTGTTTCAGTTACGGTATCCATTTTCACGGTTACTTTGTCCATTTTGCCATCATGATTTAGATCCCCACTTTCTTCTCTAACTTGATAAGTATAATTGTTTTTATTTTTAATACTCTGAGAGAATAGCATCATTGGGACTGAAATTAAAATGAATATAAAGCAGCGATAAAAATATTTATTAATTCTATTCATATTATTTGATTTTGACTTGCTTTCCCAGTGCATTATATAGGCTGTCAAGAAACTTTTGCTGCCTATCATCTTCCTTAAAATAACGCTGATAGTTCACGCTGCAATCGGCAATATCAGTAATGTTCTTCGTATTAAAAGTCCAGTCATCTGCGTCTTTGACCAACACGCCCAACTCGCCCCCACAACGCCGCCATAATTCGGAAAATTTGGTTCTTTGTTCATCTCTCAATTGGCTAAAATCGGCGAAAACCGAGTATCCCGTCATTTCAGGATTGAAAAATTTAGTAATCGTATAAACAGGCACACCTCCCCACTCTATTGTTTTTCCTTCGGGTAAATGGATATCGGTAAGTTTTTTTTCATTCATTATTTTGTCCTGTTGTCCTTTCTTAAAAAACTGTTCTTCGTAGATCAGCTTTGTTCCTTTAGGAACAGCAATTTTTTTGACCGTTACTGACTCGGTTGTAATAAAATAAGGATAATCAGGCCCTCGTCCTCCGGTCGGGTTTCCAATTCCGCTCAAAGCACTAAGAAAAATGAGATATCCTATTCCTAATGCAGCGATAAATGCTAAAACTCCTATGATGATTATGTATTTTTTCTTCATTAAATTTTATGATGTGCCTGACACTCTTTCTACTCTATTATTAATTACCAGCTGAAATTACCCTGATTACGGCTCTACTAATTTAATTTATTTTTATGATACAGCACTCCCTATTTGAAAGTAAACCACGATTGTGCATTTCTCGCGATAAATATATCAGTATAGGATTCTATAGATTCCCAAAGGATTTGGCGGCGCAGAAATCAATTAAAACCATAAATGACTGTCTACAATCCGATACATCAATCAAACAAATCACAATACTTTGTTTTGATGATGAAAACCTCAGGCTACTAACAGTTATTTGGGCTAATAAATACTTGTGATTACAGTATAAAGAGGCGATTAATTTTGGCGATATGCCGCAAGATCCTTTAACACCGACAGTGTTATCTCTTTCCTACAATTGCCAAAGGACGGCTTATTATTTTTACGATATTGTCGCAGTCTGGTCGCAAAGAAATAAACATTGTCATTCGTTGTTAAATAACCAATCCACCAGCCAGTATTGATTCCGTCCTGTCTTGTCCATCCTGTTTTGGACCGGATACTGTATCCTTTCTGTTGCTCGGTGAGCATGACCCGCCTCACAATATCCATATTCCTTTTCGAAAAAGGAAGTATGCCATCATAAAGTTCCTTTAAGAAAGTGACTTGATTTATCGGTGATATAGCAAACTTCCCATAATTCCAAAAATCCGGATCAGTCTGGGAAAGATCAAGATTTCCATAATGACATTTAGCCAGATAAGACTTATATCTCTCTTTTCCTATTCGCTTGGATAACTCGACAAAAGCCCAGCCAGCAGACACTTCAAATGCTTCCTTTACAGTTATATCATGATAGATACTTGGCCGATATCCGTATTTCACTGTATCGGTCTTCCCCGGCCATTTAACAATATCATTCTCATCTTTTATGGTTCCAGTTTCCAAAGCAATAAGCATATTGATTATCTTAAACGTGGAGGCTGGAAGATCTTGCTGCTTTGTACCCAGGGTGTCCGACAGTATCCAACTCTTTCTGGCATTGTCATAAATAGCAATTGAACCATCCACCTCACACGCATCAAAATACCGCTTAAAATCGGATCTGACGATTATGGAATCCTCTATTTTTGGACTTATCAGTCCAAGAGTGCCTTGCAGCTGACTATAAGCCAGCACAGGCATAAATACAAAAATTGAGAGAATAAATCGTTTCATACACTTAGGGATCCATTTAGCGGAAAAAATCTCAACAGTGATTGATCGATAAAACATGAACTCCTTTTTTCCATTTTTTTATCCTGTTTCTCGCATTTGAATAAGGAGAGGAGGTATTGAACTGTATCATTCTGCCGAGCGTCCATTTTTCGTACCAAGCGGTTTCATAAAGCTCATCATTTGATTTCTGAGCAACCAAATCTAAAATAGCAGATACGGTTTTATCAAGTTCTTGTAGAAGCATCTTAAAATCGAAGTCTTTATAATCCTGATAAAATTTTTGAGCTAGCTTGCCGAGTTCATTCCATTTATAGCCTCTTTCGGGGAAGTATACCACTTCGTTACTATCTTTGTCATGATTCCATTTTAGGACAAGTTCCCCCCACCCAATCAAATAGGCCAACAGATTATTAATGCTCATCCATGTACCCTTGCTATGCCCTTCCAGTTCAACTACCGTAGTCTGTTGGTGAGGGATTGTAATTAACTCCTTCACTAATTTATCATAATTCGTTTTGATTGCCAATTGCAGTTCTGATTTATTTGTTGGTACAGCCATAGCGTATACTCTGGATAATTTGAGATTAATATATTCCTAAATATACGAAATTATTGCTGGTTGCCGAATGGTCTCGCCATTAAGGTACTTTTCAGCCGAACCTATTTTAGTGAGGCTTCATGAAAATAGCAAGATGTAATAAAACGCTATGGTTTGCTTTTTGTTTGATTAAATAATTCTTCCAAAACCCGATAACGATAGTCAAAAATTCGCCCTAACTTTCTTTTAACAAAAATCCCATGGGCAACTGTCCCTAAAATTCCCATAGGCAGCTCATAATCGACCGTATCTTTTATTAATACTCCATTTCCATTTGGAATAAATTCATGGAAATGGTTCCAGTATTTATAAGGACCATGAACTTGAAAATCCGTAAAACTTTTATTTTTTTCGACCTGTGTTATTTTTGTCTTCCATTTCAACCGAATTCCGAGGATCGGTGATACAAAATAATCAATGATCAGACCTTCAACAATTTCATCCCGACCAAGGTCGGAGACCACAACAAAGCCCATCTCTTTTGGCGTTATTTCAGAAAGGTTCATCGGGGAAGAAAAAAAATTCCATGCAGTTTGGATATCGCACTTCAGTTGCTGTTCCCTATATAATTTATATCTCATTTTATCAATCAAAGCTTAGACCAATTTGGCCATCTGATTTGATAACAGTTTCACCATAATTTTGGTTTATTAAATACGCAAAAATAGCCAATTACTTTACATAACAACTATAAAACGGATTGCTTATTTAACAGAATAACAATTTATCCCACATACTGTTCTGCAGATCGAGCAGCAACAGATCATCATAACCATCATCATTTACATATCAATTCTGATAAGAAAACTGGATTAACCAGCATCTATTTATTCGGCACAAAATAACAATTGGTTCATACCATGTTTTATAATAATAAGGTAATTACTAGGAGTTAACAGGGGGTTAACAGGGGTATAACAGGGGTAAATCCATGCTAACTCACTACTATATCTCTGTTAAATTACTTTTATAACTCATTTAATATCGAATATGCTATCCAGTTAGTAGGAAGTTGGTTACCAGCATCCATAAACAATACTGTCCAATCCTTATAATGATAAGCTCCTGTACACGACTCTTGTCGAATCTTGAAAAATTAAAGCAAAATGACATTTGGTGAATTAAGTGGGAAAAAGAAAGAAAAGATCAATTTTTATAGTCTTGCACAGTTTTTCAAGCAATCAGGGTGCGTAAATGCCCTATAACTAGACGGATATGTATCCAGAGCTTATCTGCCTGAATAAAACTGGATCCAAAGCGATGGAAACTTAGGAGTTATAATTGCTGTCATTACACCTGCGCAATAATTGCAGATAATATATTCAGTTTTTGATTAATCCTGAAATTCCCGTTTTTCCAACAGCCCTTCCCGGTACACTTCAGTATAAATCAATTGTCCTTTTTGGCGAGTGTTTAATATGGGCAATCCGGTCTCTTCATTATATTTCTGCAATAATTTATAAAATTTCCATTTTCCAACCGGCAAACCATTTTTATAGGTTGCTTCCAAATAGGTATATGGATCCGTAAATGTTGGATAATTTTTTAAATCGATACAGCTGTTTAATTTAAATTCTATCCACCTCCCTTCTCTACTATGATTTTTCACCATACCCTGTTCTTCGTCATTTTTATAGAAACCATCATGATCATAGTATCTGGAAAATTTTCCTGAGGGTAGAATCCAGTATTTATGCAATGCTTTTATACGAAACGGATCTTCACTAAATTCATAATCCCGAAGAGAAATAATATAATTCTTGTCTATATTAAATAATGTATAGTTTGTATTTCCCATTTCTCCTTCATGATGTAGAAAGATTCTCTTTATATCAATAAGTTGGCCTTCCTTCGTTGAAATTAAATACATCTTTTCAATAAATGGGTCGGTGTAGCGGACAGTATTATAAACAGCCATAAAATACATTGAATATGTTCCATAATACAGAAAACGGGAAGAAATTTTAATATTGTCATACTTTTCATTGACATGTTTGCTAAATGGCAGAAAAACATCGTATTCTTCCGGAAGCAACACAGGGTCTTTTTTGACTGGCTGATCAAATCTTAATGCATTGATTTCCTTTATCATATTATCATTTTCTACCATCGACAGAATGGAGTCGATGCTTAGTTCTTTTGAAATCGCTGAGTACCCAAACGGTAATGTTATACGATCCGCTTTATTTGTATTAAAGAAAATTGCTTCTTTAACCGCGGCATGTACCACAGTATCTAGTACGTTCCTTTTTGTCTGAGCTTTACTGTAACTAGAGCAAAGGAAAAGCAAAACAGCAAAACAAACGATATTAATTTTATGCATATACCCTAAAATAGTATTCTATATTACAATAAGTGAAAACAACGAATCCATAAACTACTGAAATGGCCTTATAAACTTTACTCTTGATGAAAACTATCTCTGGACCTATGCTTCTTGGTTAAATACCTGATCAGATAGGTACGAATATCCTTTGGAAGGTTTTTCAGTGTGGCCTGTAGTGTTTGCACGGGTTTACATTCCATGCCCTCTCCACAGTAGTAATCCAAGTGGAAGATATAGCTTTTGTTTTCATAAAGAACGATATACGACACCTTCATGTCATAACTTTCATATCCCCCGCAGTAGTAGAAAGGAACGATCACCGCCTTACGTCCACCAAGATCTTTAATATGTATTTCTTCCTGTATAAATTGGATGAGTGACATTTGAGGATAGGGATGCTTATAGGTTACCGAAGTCTTGCCTTTATTGTTTTTCAGTCGGACCTCGATATGGCTAAGTAGACCATCAAATCTGGACGAATCTGCATTACAAGGATTTGTGACTTTTACGTGTAGCATATTTTTACCGTATTTGTCCTGATAGCCCCGTTCTGTCACAATTGAATCAAGAGGTACCATCTTCACATAAACACTCGCCAATACATGGAACTGTGTATTTTTTTGTATACCCTTATACTCGATCGTGTTCCGTGATGCACTGGCCGTAAATGCATAGAAAATCAGTACCATAAACAAAACAACAATAGACATGGCAGTAGCAAACTCTTGGTTGATTGCCGTAGCCCGCTTCATAGCTATATTTACCAGTCTAGTCATGTGTATAGGTTTATAAAAATATATGTTCAGTTATTAAAATAATAAAGCAAAAGTTGTTCCAGCATAACAGTTTTTTTACTCCTGCTATTTTAGCTTATCAAAAAAGTTCGATACTTCTTTTTTTTCACTATGGTGACACGATTGTAAAAACATAACTAACGGGTTTATATCAACAATTTCCAAAGCGTTGAAATCAATTCTCATCAACATATTTTGCAAGATCTTTTCCCACGCGCAGCCTGTTATTGTTCAACAGCGAAAACTTAAAGCCAAATCGCATTACCTAGCATAGCGTCAATAATATGGAAGTAATTGCAATCATGATATTTACATTGATCTTGATTTCCGCGGAGATAACCTTGTTACCGGTTTTTAACAAGTCGTCTATTTATTAAAATTAAAAGTAATCCGATAAACACAAAAACCAAAGCTACGACCAAGCTATTTGTCAGTACATGGTTCATTCCCAACACGGAAACATCAACAAAGGGATAGGGGTAAAATCCAGAAAATGAGCCATGCCACAAAGTATATAGCAGGTAAAAGAATGGATAAAGTAACCAGCTAAAAACAGATTGCCATTGTAGGACAGCTTTATCAAGCGAGCGCCACCAATGAATTAAAACCAAGATAGGAATAATGGAATGAAGCATTTCGTCAACAACCCTGGTTATCCCTACCGGTTGCCACAAGTAGCGCAAAACTGTATTATAGATGAGTCCGACAATCAGAATATATAATGTTATCGCTGTAACTACTGCTGGTTTGGCAAAAAATCGTCCGATGACATTCTGGGGGAAAAGTACGGCACTGCTGCAGCAAATTGCGACCATTAAATTCGTCAAAATGGTAAAGTAGCTAAAAAATCGTACGACCAGATCACCGATCGAAACCGTAGCATCACGCATACTAATCAAAAACTGCGCAATAATCGCAATCCAACTTAACAGCGCGATAAAAGCTACAAGGCTTTTCTTGGGTAAAATCATCATATCCATTTACTATAGTAAAAATAGACAATTTATTAAACAAAGTCCAGCCTATTCTACCAAAGCATGTTTCTCGAACATTCAAGCATACTATTCATTTCTTCGAAAGTAGATATAGCCGTGATGCTTCATTTCCCACGACAATTTTGTAAATTCAATGGTTATAAAAGATCAATTCATAGCGTACCCTAAATTAATGCGACCTATGTCCAAAATAAGCGTAGCAATAACGATCATTTTTCTCCTTTTAATAAGAACCGCTTTGGGTCAAGCAGATAAGGAATTTGCTGTTGGCTATGCTGACAACTATGATAATCTTCCTACGATTCATTTTAAAACAGCTAAGGAAAAAGATTATAAAAAGTCAAGTGCAGTAAATCAGCTTACCCGCTCTATTCCCACTATCAATAGGAACAACATTATTATTCCTACAGGGAAAGGAAAGATCAAGCTGCAAAAATACAACGATTCTCCGAATCAGCCGGATGGATTCCGTGGCTGGGAGTACGAAGGCTATTTTCCCATCCTAAAATGTTACACCCTGATCAGCCATAGTGTTTCGGAACATTTAGATTTCAGCGACTTGGTATTGATAGACAGCAATAGTGCGGTACAAAATACCATTATTTCCGTCGGTGATGCCGCAGTTGAGCTCCCTATTCCCTCTCCTAGCGGCCGTTTTTTGACTTACTACTACAATTATGACTATGAACGCAATAGCTGTTTTATAGGGCTTCTTAAAATACAGGATGGAGGGAACCGAAAAAAGGGACGTCTTTCAGAGCTCATGAGCTTTCAAACCAAGGATTGGGCTGTCGATGATATCAGGTGGTTAGATGATAATTCCTTTATCGTAAAAGCCTATGCCATGCAGGGCCAAGGCAATCAAAAAAAGAAACGGTTTATCTACTACCTGACAAAGCTGGATACCGTCGTAAAACAAAACGATTGACAACCCTGAAGCATATAATTTAGCAAAAGGAGAAAAAATTCTGGTTGCTCTTTATAATAATGAGTCGTTGGGCGTTTGTTTGCCCATCAAAATGGATCAGCCTGCATTTGATTACGAATTGGCAAAAATGGCAGTTCCCCGAAAGCACAAGGTAAACGTGTAGGTGCTATACTGGGGCGTGCGATTATTAAGGAAGCGAAAACTCTGGGAGCGGCGAAATTATATTTGGAGAATCAACGCTGTAAGATCCAAGTGGTACTTGACCTTAGAAAAAGCTAGTCAAGAAGAGCATTGCTAAAAACTTAAAGCTTCGAAGCTTCCTGTAATGGGAAGCTTTTATTATTTAAATTATTTTTGAAAATAAAAGGTGATACTTTGACCATAATTGGTACATTGTTATAAAAGATAAATATATGCAAGGTGTTAGTAATTCAAATCAAGCAATGAGGCGACAGGCACTTTTTATGGATCTCTATAAAAGTGCGTTTCCTGCGGTGGCCAAATATGTAAGCCGTATGGGGGGCGACTTTGACGAAGCGAAGGATGTATTTCAGGATGCCTTGATCATTTATTATGAAAAAGTTATCTTAAGTCCTACGGCATTGAAAAATGATATTGGTTACCTTATCGGTACGGCGAGGAATTTGTGGTTAAAACGTTATTACCAAACAAGCCAACATCTGCCATTGGACCATCTGGAGATCCCTTTAACCGATGAAGAGTCTCCGTCCAGCGGGCGGCTGTTGCGCTTTTTGGAAACTGCAGGGCGCAAATGTATGAATTTATTAAAAAGCTTTTATTATGACCGACTATCGCTCCAGGAAATCGCAGATGAATTTGGCTATTCAGGAACACGGAGTGCCACCGTTCAGAAGTATAAATGCCTGGAGAAAATAAGAGAGACCATCAGAGAAAAATCGCTAGCATATGATGACTTCATGGAATGAGACCAAACAGATAGAAACCCATCTCTTGGGGACAGCGAATCCTGGCGAAGCACTGTTATTTGATGCACATTTGTTGCTAGACAATGAATTGGCTGATAAAGTAATCGCACAGCAAAAAGCTTACGAAATCGTAAAACAGTTTGGTCGCAAACAATTGAAACAAGAAATTGAAGCAATACAGCAAATACTGTTTACACAGCCACAACATATCCGTTTTAGCCAAAAAATAAGGCGGCTATTCAAAAAAATATAAATCAAAAAAATCATGAATATTGATAAAAATGAGTTCCGCAAATTTGCGGTCGGGCACTGCTATGTCCCAAAAGATCGGGTAGATAATTATTTAAGCAGCGTTGAACGCAATAATGTCCCTTTAGCGATGACGCCCTACATTACTGAGGAACGCGAATTAAGGGTATCGCAAATGGATGTATTTTCCAGATTGATGATGGATCGTATTATATTTATGGGGGCACCTGTCGAATCCAATATCGCCAACATTGTACAGGCTCAATTATTATTTCTACAATCTGTCGATCCCAAAAAAGATATACACATGTATATCAATTCTCCAGGAGGCGAAGTTTATGCGGGGCTGGGCATTTATGATACCATGCAATTAATCAGTCCTGACGTCGCAACAATCTGTACGGGTATGGCACTCTCCTTTGGCGCAATCTTATTATGCGGTGGTGCTGCGGGCAAGCGGAGTGCCCTGGCACACGCGCGGGTCATGTTACATCAGCCTTTAGGCGGTGTCCAAGGGCAAGCCTCGGACATTGAAATTACAGCCAATCAAGTTTTGAAAATAAAAAAAGAACTTTATGACATTATCGTCAAACATAGCGGACAAGCTTATCAGAAGGTCCATGATGTCAGCGATAGAGATCATTGGATGGTTGCGGCTGAGGCAAAAGAATTCGGCATAATCGATGAAGTGCTGACCTAAGCGCCGATATGCTCCCGGCAGTAAACAATCGCTATTGATAATGTGATATCAATAGCGATTTGTTGGTTTGCTAAAAAAATCAGCTATATGTCTTTTCTACTTTTTTCCTGAATAACAAAAATTCGACAACTGTGCATGTTAAATAAACTATTGAAAAGAGCAGCAGCAGCTTTAGCGGCGGAAGTATGATATCATATCGATAATAGTTGATCAAAACCTCAGCTCCCAGAACAAGAACGCAGAAGAAGGGTATCCCTGAAAATGTCAAAAACGACAAAAGATAATTATACCTGATTTTTTCAATTTGATTGAGAAAAAATGATAGGGAACTAAAAACGATCACAACAAGGTACACCGTTGATAGCCCCAGATTTATCAATAGATCCAATATACTCATAAACCTTTCAAAAAGGGTATTATCAGCGGAGTTCAGGTCATTGATAGCAATTCTATACAGAACGGATAGGGTAATGCTTATCAGAATATTGACCAGCCAAAATTGAAAGATAGTTTTTTTCATAACGTATAAATGCGCGACCTTTTGTTATTTAACATATTATTTTAGCTCGGTTCAATTTCCTTCCCTACCCAAAAGATCTTATCTCGCAAAAATGATAAATTCCAATCTTCGGTATAGATATTATTTTTAAGTTCCGCGGACCAACCATCTGTAGTAGTTTCTTTCTTTCCTTTCCCCAAACATATTCGATACCGATTTCTGATTCGGGTATTCAACCCTTATTTCAACAAAAAATAGCCGCTATTTGTTCAAGGAAAGAAATTTGCTGCACATTGATTTTCCTCTTGGCCTCTTCCATTGTAAACCAGGCGCCACTGTCTATTTCCGGATATGTCTGTGTCCTACCCGATTTTGGTGGCCATTCCAGCTCAAAATTATTACTTACAAGACCGTTTGTGTCGATGTCGCTCTCAACAGCCCAGCACTGTACAATTTTTCCACCTTTTTGCTTAACAGGATTTAATCGTATAAAATTCCCGTGGGGCAAATACCCAGTTTCCTCCTGAAACTCTCTCTTAGCTGCCTCCAGGTCACTTTCATTGTCTTCCACCTCCCCCTTGGGCACGGTCCACCATCCTTCGTCTTTTTTTGCAAAGAAGGGACCGCCGGGATGAACCAGAAAAAAGGAAATTTCTGTTCCCTGAAATTTATACAGTAATATTCCAGCACTGAATCTCGTTTTTGTCATTTGAATAAGCGCATTATAAGCAAAGCTTTACCATTATTACTAATATTCAATTTTCAGAATGCCGTTTCTTATTTTACACAAATATTCGACCTAATCTTCTTCTAAGTAGATCTTGTGAACGACAAACCTAACATTTTTACTAAATAATAGCATATCATCCACATCCTCAGAACCTATGGCATAAAGCGTATCTACCTCACCGCCATCCAAAAGTTCAGCATCGGGTATCAGCTCAAAAAAAGTGATCCCCTCTATTGTAGATAGTTCCTCAACCTTAATATAGGATACTCCTTGATTTTTCCAGATGGACAGAATTCCGTCGGAAAATAATTGATACGTATTTGCTTGCATTGACATGTCGCAAATTAGGAAAAAAAAAGTCTTAATTGCTTTGTCGTTCCTAGAATTAATTTCGAGCATCTTTTTTTAACGCTGCTTCGCCTTGACTTTCTGGCCGGCTTTCTAATAAGCTTGAGCTAAACTATCATATAGATTTTCGCTCGCAAGCAATCCATGTGTGCAGCCCGCCTGTTTTGCCTGTTGATAGGGTGTTACTCCAGTTTCAAGGTCAATTGACCATTGCTATCGAAACGGGTTGAACAACATTTAGGGTCGGCCTAAATTTTAGAAAGCCCCTACATGTTTTTAAAAATTTAATATATATTTATGTATCTAAAACTTATACATGTTAGAAAATTTCGCATTCTATCTTTTTTTGGTTCTATTGATCACCATGCTTATTATGCTGGCAAAAAAAATTCGGGTCGCCTATCCTGTTTTGCTTGTGGTGGCTGGGCTTTTAATAAGTTTTATTCCGGGAGTACCACCCATAAAAATAGAACCTGAATTAATATTTATTATTTTTCTGCCACCTTTACTGTATGAAGCGGCCTGGTCAACCTCCTGGAAGGAGCTTTGGCGATGGCGCAGAATTATTTTCAGCTTCGCTTTTGTTGTCGTGTTTTTTACAGCATTATCGGTAGCGATTTTCGCAAACTATTTTATCCCCGGATTTTCTTTGGCCTTGGGCTTTTTATTGGGTGGAATTGTTTCTCCTCCCGATGCAGTAAGTGCAGGTGCAATTTTGAAATTTGTAAAAGTGCCGAAAAGATTGGCTTCCGTTCTTGAAGGAGAAAGTTTGTTGAATGATGCTTCTTCGTTAATAATTTTCCGTTTTGCGATGATTGCAGCCGCAACAGGACAATTTGTATGGTATGAAGCGGCAGGAAACTTTGTGTGGATGTGTGTAGGCGGCGTAGGTATAGGAATCACAATGGCCTATATTTTCCTTAAAATGCACAAGATTTTGCCTACCGATCCAAATACAGATATATTATTGACTTTCATTGCGCCCTTCTCCATGTATTTGGTTACGGAAGAATTTCACGCTTCTGGGGTCTTGGCGGTAGTAAGCGGTGGCTTGTTTCTATCTTATCGAAGTCACGACTTTTTGAGTAGCGCCTCCAGAATTCGTACTGTAACGGTTTGGGAAAGCTTTTGTTTTCTGCTTAACGGAATTGTTTTCATGCTTATCGGTTTGGATCTACCCGAAATTGTTAATGGATTGGGCGACACTGATATTTATACAGCAATCGGTTATGGCCTGGCGGTTACCGCTGTACTAATTATTGTACGAATTCTCGCTGGTTATGCGGCGGTAATTACCACATTAATTATGAGAAATTTCATCACTGTGGCGGATGCGCAGTCTCCCGGATGGAAAACTCCCCTGATCATTGGCTGGACCGGAATGCGGGGTGTGGTTTCTTTGGCCGCCGCACTTTCAATACCCTTGACTTTGGCTGACGGCACACCTTTTCCACAAAGAAATCTGATTCTCTTTATCACATTTGTCACCATTCTTTTAACATTACTTGTCCAAGGACTTACCCTTCCCTTTTTATTGAAAAAATTCCCGCTTGTAGACCGGGATTTTGTGAGAACGGAAAAGGAAATAGATTACGAAATTCAAAACAAGCTCGCTCAGGTAGCAGTGGATAAAATCCGTCAGGACTATGCAGACAAAGTAGATAGCTTCCCTACATTGAAGGACCAATTGCAGAAATATGAAAATCAATTGATGAGTTCGGAAATCATCATTAATTACGCTGAATATCGAAAAATCTATATTGACATTCTGGAAACTCAACGGGTATGGCTGATCAATAAAAATCGTGAAGAGCTTTTGCTTGATGAGGAAATTATCCGAAAACACTTACGTCTGCTTGACCTTCAAGAAGAAAGAATGAATATGAAAAGCTAGTAAGCTGAGGCAAAGCCTGCACTAAATCTACTATTTTACCAAAAATTTCGCAAAAAAACCTGAAGAAGGCCAATAATGAGAGAGCAGGATGTATGCCAATACTACGGTAACAGAACCGATAATAATAATCGAAATACCAAAAGCCCCAGAATTCTTATGTTCAATATCCATTGTCATTTTTGAATTGTGCATTAATGGATGATACCCAAACTCGTGGTTATCCAGGCTAAGAATGTACGATCGTTAGCAAATGATCATTGATTTTATTTAGAGTTATTCTTTTCCATCATATTTAATAAAATACATTTTTAGGACTCTTCATAAGGCCCTTGTTATAATTCCGTAGATAAACCATAAGCCGGCGCATATTGTTTAGAATGAAGGCAAAAATAAATAGCTGTGGCAAATACTTTTTTAGGCGATGGAATAAATTTCTTACTCGGGGAAAAATACCTGGTCAAAAAGTTTTTTTGCGGCAAATACACCATACTATACGGATTACACATTTGAAAACTACGGATATGTCATAAATACGGTCTTTTGGGTACAGCTTTTGATTTACGAAAGGAAAAAAAACTATAACACCTTAATCATAATACTTAACATGGAAAATATAGATCAAAAAGCAAAAAAAATGGGATTAGAAAAGGGATATTATCTATTATTGATGGCTATTTTGGATATTCCTGTTGATAACGAGAAAGAAGACAGCAAAAAAGCCTAAGTGTATGAGAAGAATCGTTATTATAAGTACCTATCCACCCCAGGAATGTGGATTGGCAACTTTCACAAAAGATCTTAAACGAGGCATGAGTGCGGACGGGAATACCATCATAGATGTGATCGCTGTATCCAGATCCGGCGTTGAAGAATTCGATCCGTCTGTTCGTTTTGTTATTGACAAGGAAAGATTGGATAGCTATATTCAAGCCGCTCATATTATCAATGAAGAATATAACTACTGTATTATTCAACATGAGTATGGTATATTTGGTGGCGCTGATGGCCTATTTATTAATCAGCTTGCCAATAGTTTAAATACACCCTTGCTAACCATCTTTCATACCATATTGCAATCTCCCTCATTGCGTCAAAAGGAGATTATGGAATCGCTCCTCATAAAATCGCAGGCTGTGGTATCCTTATCACCAAAAGGAAGTGAATTGTTAATGGAACTGTTCCCTATGGTTGACGATAAAAAAATTAAAGTGATTCCTCACGGCGTGCCACAATTTGATTACAACCAAGGGTTAGCAAAATACAGATTAGGTTTTCAAGATAATTTTGTGATGATGACTTTCGGCTTAATTGGTCGAAGCAAAGGACTTGAATATGCAATCCGCTCCCTGGAAGGATTGGATTTAGCAAATTTCAAATACCTGATCGTGGGCAAAACACATCCGAATGTTCTGGCTCACGAAGGTGAATCCTATCGTTTTGAATTACAAAGCCTAGTGGCTCAGTTGAAATTACAAGATAAAGTAGTTTTTGTAGATGAATTTTTAAGTGATGAGCAACTGAAAGAATACTTAACAGCTTGTGATATTTATTTATCCCCCTATCAACATGAACAACAAATCAGTAGCGGGACATTATCATTTGCTGTCGGTGCGGGTGCAGCAGTCATTTCGACACCATATTGGCATGCAACAGATCTCTTGACAGACGAGCGGGGAATTCTCACTCCCTTCAACGATATTCAAACAATGAGCGAGAATATCCAATTGCTTTATAAATCTCGAAGACTGCTTGCTTGGCATCGTTTCAAAGCGCGTAGTTACGGCGAACAGACAACCTGGAAAATGGTTGCAAAGGTATATCTCGAGGTACTATCCAGCCTATCAACGCCGATACGATCCTTAGTACATTACAAGAATTACCGTTCTTTTGATTTAAAACAGGAAGCATAAGGAATAGCGTCTCTCCAATTAGAGAGACGTTTCTATTTATACGCTGATAATTTCCGATCTACTCTGATTCTTTAGAGCCAAGTAAAATGCCCGAAGTGCCCTAATGACATAAATCCTTTGCGCTTCCTCGGCTTTGGTATTTGCTTCTAGTTCCACTTTTTCAGTATGAACAATCCGTTCATGGTAAGCGATTGAAAAAAATGCGTATAATTTCCCTTTTGATTCGGGCACGATAGTCGCATAACCCGTCGTCGCGATTCCCCATTCCGTATGAAATAAAGTCGCTATCCTTACCGCCATTTGTTCAGCGATAAGCGGTGACACACAGTCACACTTTTGGGCTTCCTCTGCATCAACATCCAATAGACGGATTTTTTCTTCTAGGGTGTATGCTGTCATTCCTCCCCCATAGACATCCATCGCACTTTCCATTTGTGCACAGGCAAACTGTAGCAGGCCAGCAGTAACGCTCTCTGCTACTGCTAAACGTTCACGCTGAATCAGGAGCGAGTTTCTAATCTGTTTAAGTTGTGCCTTGAAAAATTGTATTTTGTTCATATCCTTTAGATTTGCGCTCCCTGAAATACAGATCCTATTTCGTTGTTTCCTTAAAACCGTTACTATAAGACAGCATATATACTGACCTGAGGTGTATCGACCATTAGGGATTTCAGGGCAAAAAGAATGTTATTATTATACAACTCCGTTGATAAAAATGCGTGTGCGTCTTCAACCGTATCAAAAACATGTAATAATTGGATATAACCATCCCCAATTAGCAATTCTATCGAAGTTGCGCCTTTTATCTGATCAATAAACGAGTCCCTAAATTTGTCAAATATGCCTGATACGGCACCTTTATCGCTATTATTAATTTTTAAGGTTACTTGTAAATAAGCTTTTGCCATGGTATTAGTTTTTTTAATGATTAAACTTTCTCACAATGGTGATCTTTAACAGGCTAACAATAGCCAACGGAACATAGTTTGTTTTTTATTCCAAAACAATCATTAAACAGCTACTGTTATTAATAAAAAAATACATCAAAATTATGGGAAATTTATTATACATTATCGCCGTTATTTTAGTCATCTTTTGGGCAATTAGTTTTTTGGGAGGGTATGCGACAGGAAATATCATTCACACATTGTTGGTTATCGCAATTATAGTGGTATTGTTGCGCGTTATCCGCGGTGCGGCATAAATGATTGTTTTCATAAAAGTTATTCCTTCTATAAAAAGAATTAAAAAAATAGCACAGACCAGGAATATTTCAATAAAATAAAACATTCCTGATCTGTGCGATCAAAACGCTAAATAATAATTTTAAAATTTTTGTCCGTTGCCAGTAAAACAACGCTAAGAATACACATCACCAATGAATTGTAAAAATGTTGGTATTCTCCATGAGCCATATGTGCCGTAAAAGCGCCTATTGCAAATGGAAACAAAAGTAAAATCCCTACGGTTTTGAATTCTGGTTTGTACAAACCAATCAGAAGGAGTAAAACCCCTAGCAACTCGCCTACGCCGATACCTAGTGTCCCGGTCTTATTAAAACCTAAAGAGTCCATGCTTTGCATCATGGACTGCTTCTGAAAAACTTTGAATAATGAGGCATATCCAAATACATAGAGGTAATAGGCATAACTCAACCAATGAACGACAAATTTTATAGTTTCCATTTTATACTTTATGAGGTGAGCTACAAATTTCTTTATTAAATTGCATGAATAACAGTACGCACGAAATTGTATGATACGAACAGAAAAGTAAGTATGAATAACAGAAAAGAAAACTCCACCAACACGATCAACGAAAGCTACTGGAAGGATCATTGTGGCATTGCCTTCACTTTATCTGCGATTGGAGGAAGATGGAAAATAAATATTCTTTCTTATCTCTTGCATGAGGACAAACTACGTTATGGTGAATTGCGAAAAAGGCTCGTCGGCATTTCAGAGCGTATGCTTATTGCTAAACTGAAGGAACTTGAACAGGACAAACTGGTCAACCGTATTGTCTATCAACAAGTCCCCCCGAAGGTGGAATATGAACTAACAGCATTGGGACGCTCATTGGAAAATATTTTAATCCTTATGGATGAATGGGGTGAGACAAATATGTAAAATAGAGTCCCTGTGTTTGAATATACAGGGACTCTATTTTGTTATTGTTGCTCCAGACCTCGGTTCACGGCTTTCACTTGATTGTGGGCATTAATTTTTGGAAAGTGCATAGAGCGCAAAAGTACCCAACCAATGTGAACCCATATAGTCGTCTTTGGAAGTAATATTGGGCAGTGAATATTTTAGATGTTTATTGGCTAAACCATGCAGATGATTTAGCTCAGGAAGTGCCTTTGCAATACCATTTAGACAAGTCGCCCGGCTAAAATTTAATCCATCCAGATGAACCAAGTGCCCGTCTGTACGGTCTTTCACAATGCCGGGTTCCAAGTTAAAATCCGGATTGAAAAGATCAGGCAGAAAATCCTTCAGCCATTTTCGATATTCATCCTGTCTTAAAACCGCACTCATGCAAAGTGCCTCTTCAAGACAGGGTGAAAGGAAGTCGCTTCCGCTAGGCTCAAAGGAGATATTACAATTTTTGTCATGGCTATACAGCCTTACAGCATTTGTCATTAATGATTTTTCGAAAGCAACCTGATTTGTTCCTCGCGCAAAATCCAATGCCAGCGATAGGCCAAAAGCAGAATTATCATGATAGCCGGTTCGAATTGGATAAACCAATTTTGGCAAATATTCCTGATAGGCTTTCATGATATGTTTTACCATCGGATCGAGAATTTTTGCCCAGCGTTCCGCATCTGGATCTTTCCAGGTTAGTAGTTCTTTCTGCAATTGTAATAACCAGGCCCAACCATAGGTGCGCTCAAAGTTTTTATTATTCTTATCCTGAAAGAAAGCTAATTCAGTTGCCGCATTTTCTGCAGTGATATTCCTGTTCAGCTGTTTCCGGATTACGCCGGACTTATCCAAATCAGGAAATTGCTTTAAAATTCGTACAATTGACCAATAACCATGGACTGAGGAATGCCAGTCAAAGCAACCGTAAAAAATCGGATGTAATGTACGCGGTCCCTTCAAATCCTGATCACTTCCGAGTACTTGTCCCAATTTGTTCGGATATTCTATTTCAATACAATGCAATGGCAATGTAAGCAAATGTTTTGCTTGGGCACTATCCAATTGTATCGGGGCATTATTTGTACTATTATTTACCTTGATCTCTGCGTTATTGTGGCAAGAGATAGCCAATACTGAACTACAAATCAGTCCTATTATTCTTTTCATTTTTTTTGTTTTAATTCCATTTTTCAGGATGAGGTTTATTTGAAGTTTATAATCCGCTGCTACATTAATCTTTAACTGAAGCCTCCTGAAGCAACTGTTTGACCAAGATCGGAACCGCTACGGTGGCTGCTTCCTCAAAACACTTTATCCGACCTAATGTTGTACTGTTCGGAATTTGCTTGTCGATCAAAAAAGACCGGCAATAATGAGGCGCAAATTGCCGCAGCCCGGCGGCTGGATAAACCTGTAAGGAAGTTCCGATAATAATGAGGATATCTGCTCTTGAAACATAGGACATTGCGCGTTCAATCTCCGGAACAGCTTCACCAAACCACACGATATTCGGTCGCAGTTGACTTCCTTTTTCACAAAGATCTCCCATTTTTATTTCTTCGCCTTCTACCTGGTAAATCAAACGATCGTCAATGGATGACTTGGATTGATCCAACCGACCATGTAAATGTATAATCTTTGTAGAGCCGGCCTGCTCGTGCAACAAATCGACATTTTGTGTGACGATCGTGACCTGATAGGCTGATTCCAAGTGACGTAACGCGAGATGCGCCGCATTTGGCCTTGCAGCTAGCGCAGCCTTCCGTCTAAGGTTGTAAAATTCCTGAACAAGCGCCGGATTTTTTTTCCAGCCTTCAATAGAGGCTACAGCCATCACATCATGTCCCTCCCATAGTCCATTTGCATCCCTAAAAGTAGGTATGCCACTTTCGGCAGAAATCCCAGCTCCTGTTAATACAACGATATTTTTCTTTTCCATGTGCTTGCTTAGTCCCTTAAAAATAAATAAATCTGATGAATCTATTGAGCTCAAAAGGATAACTTTTTTAACAAGAGACGAGTTCTTTACTCGTTTATCAATTTAATAGCGTAGTTATCAGGAAGCTCCAGCCGAATGGAATCTTTGCTAGCGGCGGCCTTTCGGTTCATCTCATCGAAAGAACGCTGGTAATATACAAAGGCCTTATTGGGTATATGCAGATCTTTTGCCTGTTTTACTGCAAAATGATAACGGTTATCCGACAGCTTGACATGCTTATAAATACGATAGGTTACAATTTGAATCTGTACCTTGTCAAACTTCGGTATCGTTTTCAAATCAGCCGCCTCGTGAAAGTATTTCTCATTGAAATACATAAATTCATCTGAATTGGCCAGCCATTCCAGATTTATTTTTCCCTCAACCACTTTATTCGCTAGCGAATCCGCACGTTGTCGTTCCATTTTATTTCCATCTCCGGCAGCACAGGACACGCTTAGTGCGACCACAGACAGGGATGCAAGAAAAGTATGCAATAGACTCATCCGTCTAATTTAGTATAAAAATAATTCCCGCCATAACGGTGATGTCATAAATTATTTTCAATGGCGCCAACTTTCTCGCGATGCAATGCCAAAGGCGAATCCAATAACACCGCTATAACAGTCATATTTTTATCCAAGCGTTCCTTTGGTGCCTGAATATAAACAATCCCGGGAATACTGCTCCAGTAAAGTTTATTGAAAATCTCATGATTAATCATGGATCCTTCACCCACCAGTCGAATCCGAGCAATACCGTTTTTTATTCCTTTGAGCGCAATAGGGCCTGTTGGCGTCCCTTCGACAAAAAGGTAAAGGGTCTGACGATCCTTTGAAAGCGCACTTAAACCTTCATAATGTCCTTCAGGTAGTCCCTTTCCAGTATCATAAAGTGCTTCTGCATGCTTCTTAACCCAATCTAAAACGGCTGGATTTGTCAAATTTCCCACAGGAAGCTTTGACTCCATACCATCTATAGTTAAACCGGAATGATCGAAGATATTTTTTCCACTATGGAGCACTGATGCGATTTGATTTAATGCGGTATTGGTTTGCTTGTTGTCAAGTACAGCTTGTAAACTAATAGCTTCTTCCCGAGGTGTGTGCCACTGTACCTTGTTTTTGAATGTCAAGGCCAATACCGTGACGTCCTGATCAAAGTTAACTTTTGCCAGGTCCAATTGGACTTTTTCATCCAACGATACTGCAGTTACCTTAGACGCAGCATCTCCAACAACAGAAACCGCCTGAATAGCATCATTCAGCACCCCCTTTAACTGCAATTGTGGTTTTTGTTCATATAGGTAGAGATAGAGGGTTTTTCCATCTTTTGACAAAGCGGACTTCCCGTTGTAATTTTCGAATGGAATACCTGCTCTTGTACCATATATTGCCGACGCGTGTTTATTCGTCCATCTTCCCAACTGCTTCAAAATATTCATCTGCTCTTCGGGGATGCTACCGTCAGCTTTTGGGCCGATATCCAGGAGGAGGTTTCCACCCATGGAAATACAGTCTACCAAAGTACGGATAATCATATTGGGTGACTTGTATTTCTTGTCAAAAGGCTGATACCCCCAAGAGTCGTTCATGGTATAGCAAAGTTCCCAGAATTTAGCATCTGGCCGGCTTACAGGAATCCCCTGTTCAGGAGTCTCGTAATCGCCATGGTGGTTCAAGCGCGAATTAATAATGATGTTCGGGTTGTATTTACGTAGAAGCGACAATGTTTCCTTGGACTTCCACTCTTCGGCGCTATGCTCCCAGTCGCCATCAAACCAGATCAATTCAGGTTTATATTGCTGGGATAATTCGCTGAGTTGTTTTTGATAATATTCGACATAGCGGTTCCAACGATTTGGGTCTTTGACAAGTTCGTAACGTTTTCTTGCACGTGTAAATACATCGTAATAAGGATGGCTCCAATCCGGCAGAGAATAATAGAGACCTGTATGCAGTCCCTCCTGCTGAATAGCCTGAACAAATGGTGTAATAACGTCCTGTTTGGCAGCGGCATCTTTTAGGGTGGTAATCGCTTTATCCGCCTGAGTATTCCACAAGGAAATCCCATCATGATGTTTCGTTGTAATCACCGTATACTTTGCACCTGCTTGTTTGATAAGTTTAGCCCACTCCTTTGGCTTATAATTTTTGGCTGTAAAACCATCGAGCTGTTTGATGTAATTATCGTGGTTAATATAATTATTGAAGAATGACCAGGACTCGGAGATCCCGTCAACGGAGTAGATCCCCCAATGAATAAAAATCCCTAGCTTGGCGTCTTCAAACCAATCCATTTTTTGAGCTGAAATAGTGTTCTGAGCGCTGACGTTGAAACATGCCGACGCTAAAAGAACAAAAAGAGAAACCTTTTGAAACTTCATAGAGTTAAATTATCGATTACATAACGAGTTTAAGCCAGCAAAATACATATAAATCATTAGAATTTCATTGTGTAAGCGATAAATTACAGCGAAGACGCTCTTGCTAAACCGAATAACTCCTTGATATGATAGGCAGATTCTCAGAACATAGCATTGCAGCACACAATTATAATTGTATTTCAACGCAAATTTATCTAAGTTTGGCGGGTATGATCGAATTATATACAGACGGGGCATCTAGTGGAAATCCAGGTCCGGGAGGGTATGGAACTATCTTAAGGACTATCTATACAGGCGACAATGAGGCGTTCAAGGGAAAATTAATTGAAAAGGAATTTTCAGGAGGATATAGAAAAACAACAAATAACCGTATGGAACTGATGGCCGTCATCGTAGGGCTCGAAGCATTAAAAAACTTAAACCAACCGGTTACAGTATACTCTGACTCCAAATATGTCATTGATGCCATTGACAAAAAATGGGTATACGGATGGATCCAAAAGGGCTTTGCCGGC
Organism: Sphingobacterium sp. DR205; assembly: GCF_011064245.1. NCBI lineage: Bacteria > Pseudomonadati > Bacteroidota > Sphingobacteriia > Sphingobacteriales > Sphingobacteriaceae > Sphingobacterium > Sphingobacterium sp. DR205. The sequence goes on from NZ_CP049333.1 coordinate 3,799,891, forward strand.
AAAAAAAATAAAGACCTTTGGATGCGTTTGATGAATGTTTATAAACTACATAAGGTCAAATTGGTTTGGGTAAAAGGCCATGCTGGCCATCCCTTAAACGAACGTTGTGACCGCTTAGCTGTGGCCGCATCCAAAGATAAGTCCAATTGGAAAATCGACACAGTATTTGAAGTCGAAGAAAACAAGTAGCAAGATAAAATTCAATGGGCGATATTGAGAAATGAGGCAGATAAATTTGGATATTGCTCCAGTTAGCGAAAAGGCACCCGATCCATTGGAACTTGGTGCCTTTTTTATAAAATAATGTAAAGTGAAACGGTTCAACCGCAATCAATCCGAAGCCTAAAACGTTTGTTTCATTGAAAAAGGGTTTGCTTCTTAAAAACGAAATGCTGGTGCGGCGATCTCCTGCACCTTACTTTCCCGAAACTCCTTCATACTACTCGGTTCCTTGCTTTCTAATTCAGCAAAGTCCACCACCCCGTTATCCTTGGCCCAACGAAAATAAGCGGTAGATAGGCGCGATACTACATCGTGATGTTGTGCCGCAATATCTTTTCGTTCGCTCGGATCTTGTTCCAGATCATATAGTTCCCACTTGTAGGATGGCCAGGTGGACACCAACTTCCACTTCCCTATCCGTGCAGCACGGTTTCCAGCCCGCTCCCAAAAAAGACCTTCTTCACGCGTTACGGTATCCTGCTGATTGAACAGCACCGGAAGTAAACTTTTTCCGGGAAGCTTATTTGCCTGATGGCCTTGATATTCCTTGGGATAAATGGCTCCGGCAAGTTCATAGAAGGTTGGCGCCAGGTCGATGATATGGCCAGTTCCTTTTTTGATGCCACTGGCGATTTTCCCCGGAAACCAGGCGATAAATGGAGCATTGATCCCACCCTCGTAGGTGTAATCTTTAAATGCCCTGAACGGCGTATTTGATGCATAAGACCAATTTTTACTTTGTGATTCAAATGAACCTACCGTACCCACTGGCCCACTGTTCAATCGGGCGCCATGGAACCAACGGACGAGGTCCTCTGCAGGTGCACCATTATCCGACAGGAACACAATTAAGGTATTGTCTAACTGGCCATTTTCTTTGAGTTTTTGCAACAATTTACCGATTGTCTGATCCAGGCGGTCGACCATCGCAGCGAAAACTTCCATTTTTCTGGCCCACTGCTGTCTTTGATCAAAGGATAAGCGTTCCCAGTCGTAGATATCTTCGTCAGCAATGGAAAGTGTGGTCGTATTGTCAACTATCCCCAGTTCTTTTTGGCGCTTAAACCGTGCCCTACGGATGCTCTCCCAACCTTTATCATAGTATCCCTTATACTTGGCAATATCCTGTGGTAGAGCCACTAAAGGCCAATGCGGTGCCGTATGTGCTAAATATAGGAAGAACGGTTTATCCTGACCCTTGATCTGATCTAGAAAACCTTCGGCCTTCCGATTGATCACTTCCGTAGAAAAAGAGCTTTCCAAGGGGTAGCCTGCAGCATCTGTTGCTTCTTTAAATGTCGGGGCTCCTGAATCTGAATTCTTTTCTTCTCTTGGAAAAACGAAATCAAAACCACGGTCCCAAGGTAGGCTCTTGCCTTTACCAGACACATGCCATTTGCCTGATGTCGCGGTGACGTAGCCGTTGGCACGAAGAACTTCGGCAATCGTCAATGATTCAGCATTGAGATAACCTTGGTAAGCCGGTAAGCCCAAATCATTGGAAAAATACCCCACGCCAGCTTTATGCTGGTACTGACCTGTAATCAGGGATGCGCGTGTTGGCGCACAGATGGAGTTATTATAAAATTGTTTTAACCGTATTCCCTCGCTGGCCAGACGATCCAGATTGGGGGTTGCGATCTCCGATCCATAAGCACCCAAATCGGAGTATCCGAGGTCATCGGCAAGAATCAAGATAATATTCGGCTTGTTGCTTTGTGCCACAAGAGCACTTGCACCACCAAAAATAAGGGCAATACATAGTGTTAGTTTTTTCATTTGATAAGTATTTTTATATGTGTTTAGTCTCCACGATAAAGATGAACTCTCTTCACTCGGTACGAATACATCATCAGGGTTTTCATAGCCTATCTTTTATGCCTAGCGAAACTGACTGTTTATTTTCAGCAGTTTATAGTCCACTACCCCATTCTCTTTTGCCCAAAGCTTATAACGCGCTTCGAGATCTTCAACAATTTCCGGGTATTGATCTGCGACATTATTGTTTTCACCCCTGTCCGCATCGATATTGTACAGCTGTGGTTTATTCCCCTCTTTGAATAAAGACACGAGTTTCCATTTACCATACCGTACGGCTTTGTTGCCGGCTCGTTCCCAAAATAATGGAGTCGGACGCTCAACCTGACTTTTATCGGTATGCAATAAGGCTCTCAGACTAATGCCTGGTAAGGGATTGATGGGTAAGTTGCCCTCTTTTGACGGATATTTTGCCTGGGCAAAATCATATAATGTCGGGGCGATATCAATCAGGTGTCCCGTACCTTTCTTAACAACATTGGCTTTCACTTCCTTTGGAAACCAGACAATAAACGGCGCACCGATACCACCTTCATAAGGATTATCTTTATAGCTCCGCAGGGGCGAGTTACCCGTTTGTGACCAATTGCTATTTTGCATATCATAGGAACCAGGCAACCCTACAGTCTCCGTATTCCGCGAGGTATAGATGCGGTTGCGATCACCGCCTTGTGCGCCGTTATCGGACAAAAAGATGATAATGGTATTCTTGTCTTTTTTCAGTTCCTTCAAGGTTTTTCGCACTTTTCCGATACTTTGGTCGACGCGATCGACCATGGCAGCGAACACCTGCTGTCGACGTTGCCAGTATTGCTGTTCGTCATAGGTGAGCTTGTTCCATTCCTGTACACTTGAATCCTTTGTCGAAATAGGCTGTCCTTTCGGAAAAACTCCACTTTGAACCGCATTTTCATAACGTTTCACACGCAGACTATCCCAGCCCTGCCGATATACGCCCTTGTATTTTTGGGTTTCTTCTTCCGGAGCCTGTAAAGGCCAATGTGGTGCGTTAAAGGCGAGATACAGAAAAAACGGTTTTTTATCCTGCTCTTGTTCACGCAGAAAGCCAATTGCCTGATCAGTAATCTCGTCCGTGAGGTAACGTCCTTGCGGTAGATAGAAAGGTTTATTATTTCGATACAAAGGCACGGTAGGATTTTCAGGTCCATTGATTTCATAAAAATTGGAAGCCCCACCCACAAAATTAAAGGAGCGTTCAAAACCACGTTGCGCAGGCCATTGGTCATAATCATCGCCAACATGCCATTTTCCGGAGATAATCGTAGAATAGCCCGCTCCTTTTAGTACTTCCGCCAGCGTCAGCGACTCGTGATTTAAAAAGCCCTGGTATGCGGGCAGGCCAAGGTTAACATTAAAATACCCCATTCCCGCGCGATGTGCATATTGTCCTGTCAATAATGTTGCTCGCGTCGGCGCACAGATCGAATTATTATAAAACTCCTGGAAACGTGTACCCTGTTTTGCCAGCTCCGTCAAATTTGGGGTATGAAAATCTGTTCCGCCATAAGGCGCTATGTCTGAAAAACCCAAGTCGTCAACCAGAATTAATACAATATTTGGTCGTTTGTCCTGTGCAATACTCCTATTCAGCGTCCAGCTTAGACAAAGTGCGATAAGAATGTATATTGTTTTCATAATTTATGATGTTTTGTAGTACGAATAAAAATAGAGTGTTCCATAACAGCGATACCATCCGTTATTTAGCCAACCAGTCTGGATGTTGAACCAATTTTGGATTCAAATTCAGCTCCCGTTGCGGTGTTGGAAAATGGAGATGTCGCGCTGCAGCATTTGTTTTTCCCGCAGTTTTTAGTTTTGTGATGTAATAGTTTGCTCCACGACGTACCAAGTCAAACCAACGTTGGTACTCATAGACCAATTCCTTGCGTCGTTCCTCAAATACCAGTTCCCGAAAGCTATCTTTGCTTTCCGTATCGGACAGCTTTTCAACGCCAGCGCGTATACGGACGGCATTGATCGCATCACGCGCTTCCTGCGTTGGCCCATTTAACTCATTTTCCGCTTCTGCCAAAATAAGCAGGACCTCAGCATATCGTATGATGGGGGTATTCTTTGAAGACTGCGCCTGGTTGCCGACTACGGTCTGGTCATAATACTTATTGAATTGTGGTTTGGTTAGTGCATAGTATTTTCCATCTGTGGGTGATATCATGCCAGTTGTAAATGTTACGGAAAGACGTTTATCAGTCAGCGCAAAGCTCTTGTACAGGCCACCTTCAGCATGTAGGGCATCGGCATAATCCCCATTGATACCGGGTATATCTGCCGGAGCGGAACGACTGGCCAATGAGTTCCCTTGATAGCCACTATTTCCTTTAAACTGTGCTGAAAAAATATGTTCAATACCATTTTTTTTATCGATATTGAAGACATCTGAAAAATCCGGAAAAAGTGCATATCCCTCTTTGTCAATCACATCCTTGGCTAACAATTTGGCATTAGTCCAATCCAATCGGGTCAGATATACCTTGGCCAGGAGGCTTTTAGCCGCACCGGATGTAGCACGACCTTTGTCCGCATCGCCATAATTCTTATAATTCGGGAGACTGGAGGCAGCTTTTAGATCGTTTATAATCTGTGCATAGACTTCGTCTTCTGAAGCTTTTGCCACGTATAATTCTTGTGCTGATAAGCCTTCTGTGGGACGTATGACAAGCGGAACAGGGCCAAACCAGCGCACCAGATTGAAGTAATGTAATGCACGCAAAAATTTAGCTTCGTTGACTAGGCGTTGTTGTACCGTGGCATCGATCTGATTTTGGTTCATCGCTTCGATATTAACGATATTTAGATTTGACGCGTTAATGGCATCATAACTTTGTTTCCAGAGTTGTTCCATCCGATCGTTTGAGGCGTCGTGGGTTAAATTACTGATGGCGCGCACATGGGCATTTCGCGCCCGGGGTCCTGCTTCATAGTCATCTGTTGCCATCTCCACGCCGATCTGGAATAAGCTGTTGTACAACGATTGCCCCGTCTCATACAGTTTTCGATAAGTACCCGTTACTGCGGCCACTGCTTGTCCTTGATTCAGGTAAAATTGTTCGGAAACCAATGCACTTTCGGGCTTCTCGGTCAATTTTGAACAGGAGATTCCTGTTAACAAAACGAACAATAAAGAAATAGAATAATATAATTTTTTCATTGGGATCTGTAAAAATTAGAACGTTAAGGATATACCAACAGAAACAGACTTAGCAGCCGGATAAATTCCAGCATCCGTACCAATCTGTACGTTGCTACCTGAGGTTACTTCAGTGTCAAATCCCCTGTAGCTAGTCCATGTCAATAGATTTTGTGCAACCAGGTATAGATTCAAATTCGTAATATGTGCATTTTTCAACCATTCTTTCGGAAAGCTGTAGCCAAATTGCAGCGACTTCAGCCGCGCAAATGCTCCGCTTTCAACAAATTGATTCGAGAATACCGGAGCAGGGTCAAGTTTGGCTCTAGGATATAGCCGGCTTGGATTGTCTTTTGTCCAGCGGTTTAGCGCATCAATCGATGCGTTCTGTTGACCGGTAAACATCTCGAGGTTTTGGCGGTTGATATTCAGCAGGTCGTTGCCAACTGTTCCCTGAATCAGGAAAGATAAGTCAAATCCTTTGTAGGAAAGCGTATTACTGATGCCGAATATAAAATCAGGCTGCGCGTTGCCGATGATTGTCCGGTCGTTGGCAGTGGTAAACTGGCCATCGCCATTGATATCCTTATACAGGCGATCGCCGGCTTTAGGGTTTGCATTCCCGGTCAACGCCCCCTTACCATTCTCTTCACCCGATTGTAGAATACCATCGATAACAGTCCCATAAAAAGTACCCAAAGGTTCTCCAACTTTAATAATGTAGTTTCCAGCAACATAAGACGCGGCGCCTTCACCGATAGTTAACACCTTATTTCGGTTAAATGAGACATTTAGATCTGTATTCCAACTGAGGTTTCCCTGTAGATTTTTTGATTTCAGACCGAACTCTAGACCTTTATTTGAAACAGAACCGAAGTTTTGTAGTGAAGTGGCATAACCTGAGGTCCAGGGAATCTCCACATTCAATAAGAGGTCTTTTGTCTTTTTATAATAATAGTCGACAGTAAACTGTAATCGATTTCTCAAAAGTGAAAGGTCAAAACCGGCATCATATTGAAAGGTAGTCTCCCAGCCCAGGTTCTTATTCGGCACCCGTTGTGACGCAAATCCTGTGATCACGTTATTTCCAAAGAGGTAATTTAAACTATACAAGGTGGAAAGTGATTGATATTGTCCTATCTCCTGATTTCCGGTTGTGCCGAAGCTAGTGCGTATTTTAAAATCATCAATACCGGGGAAAACCTGTTTAAAAAAGGGCTCGTTTATTATACGCCATGAGAACGCCAATGAGGGGAAATTTCCCCATTTATTGTCAGCGCCAAATCTGGAGCTGCCGTCACGACGTACACTCGCCGAAACATAATATTTATTTGCATAATTATAGTTGACCCGCGCCAAATAGGAATGCAACACCCAATTATAGGTATCCGAGGTTGGTCTTGTGAGGATAGAGCCACTCTGCAGGTTATTGAAAAGCAAATCGTCTGTGACAAAATTCTGTGCACCGGCGCTGAACACTTCATTTTTATTTTCCTGCTGTGTAAAACCCAGCAACGCATTGAAATTATGTTGCCCGATAACTCCGGTATAAGTTAAGGTATTCTCATTCAGCCAAGAAGTGCCATTTAAATTTCCCAAACTTGCCTCACCCTTTGATCCCGCACCTTCATAGATATAGGACGGAAGATAGAATTTGTCATTACGGTTATTAAGATCAACCCCAAGAAGCACTTTCGCCTGTAGTCCTTTCAGAATACGGTACTGTGCAAAGGAAGTACCTAAGACACGTAAACCATTTGATGTGTTTGTGGTTTCTTTCAATGTCGCAATAGGATTAGCAAAGATGTTCTCAAAGGGATTGCGTAGGGTGTAATCGCCGTTGGGCTCGTATATTGTAGCCGTAGGCGGCATAATCAGCAGTGCATTTACGATACCTGATGGAGCGATTTGGGCATTTGTCTTATTAATCGATAAATTGGCTCCTACCTGCAAACGATCGAAGGGATTTGCATTGATGTTCGAACGGAATCCCAAACGTCTGAAATCTGTATTTATAATGACGCCTTCCTGATCGAAGTAATTTGCCCCCAGAAAATACTGCACTTTCTCAGCTCCTCCGGACAATGACAATTGATGGTTTTGTATTTTCCCGGTCCGAAAGGCCTCCTTTTGCCAATTTGTTCCTTCCCCTAATTGATCCAGCTCTGTCTGTTTCCGATATTGATTTTGACCCAAACTAGGGTTGGCATCATACAATGCCTCGTTTCGAAGAACGGCAAAATCATGGGCATTTAAGACGTCAATTTTCTTGAGCACACTTTGTGCACCGATACTACCATCATAGTTCAACTGTACATGTCCGGCTTTTCCTTTTTTGGTGGTCACCAAAATGACGCCGTTTGCCCCACGTGAACCATATATTGCTGTCGCTGCAGCGTCTTTTAATACTTCAATACTTTCAATATCCGCAGGATTAATACTGGCCAGGGGATTCACGGGGGTTCCGCTCCCAACGCCCGTGCTTTCCGTCTGATTATAGACAGGAAAGCCATCGATGACATATAGCGGTTCATTTCCGCCCTGAACGGATGCACCGCCACGTATACGGATACTCACGCCGCCTCCGGGCTGCCCCGAAGTTTGCGTAACCTGAACCCCAGAAATCCCGCCTTTCAGGGTCTGATCAAGAGAAGACACAGGTTGCTTGAGCAGATTTTCCGGCAAGGATGCCACCGCTCCTGTCAAATCACGGCGTTTTTGGGTTCCGTAACCCACGACCACGACCTCCTCCAGATCCTCCGATGAAGGAGAAAGCTCAATAACGGCTGGTGAGGTATTTACGATGATCTTTTTCTTCTGATAACCAACAAAGGTTAAGATAAGCGAAAAAGGTAGTTTCTGCCCTGTGACAAATTGGAATTTACCATTGCGGTCTGTTTTTACACTATGTGTCACAGCTTCCAATTGTATGGTCACTCCTTCAATGGGCTCTTTGGTTGTCGCATCTATTACCGTTCCTATTAGGGACGCGTTGATGATCGGTTGAGGCTGCTGTGCTTGTACCGACGCAAAGGTATACAGCAAAAGCACGGCTAAAATAGCATACGAGAGTACGCTGAAATTTTTCATTGTCAGTTCTATTTAATGTGAATACGAAAACAAGTGCCAACGCCATTGGTACTTTTGTTTTTTAAAACTCGGATTACTTGTTTAATGAAGCATAAACAAGAAAAAAGAAAGTGCTCAACGGCACATTCGCATTCGACAAATGAAAAGGAAGGAATTAGAAATCGGGCTAGTTTCCCAGTTGCTTACAGAAGCGGTTAGATAGTCGTTGTTCATACTTGTTCAAAATTTGTAGTCTAGATTTTATGTTCGTTGCCAACGCCAATTGTTAACGACAATACAAATATAAAAATAGTTTTCAAAAAGACTACCAAATAAGTAGTCTTTTTGAAAACTATTTTTACAAGTTGAATCCATCTAATCGAATAGTTGTATGGAAAAAAAATGAGCCCGATGTTAAATCGGGCTCATTACTACAGATATGTTAATCCGTTTATTTTTGCGGGGACATCTACCATTCGGAATTCCCTATTTTTCACCATTCTATTCTCCGCTTTCTTTGGCGGCAAGATATCTTTCTGCTTCAAGCGCTGCCATACAACCGGTACCGGCCGCAGTAATTGCCTGACGGAATATATTGTCCTGTACATCTCCACAGGCAAATACTCCTGGTATATTCGTTGCGGTACTATCTGGCTTAGTAATCAGATATCCTGTTTCGTCCATATCTAATACTCCTGTAAATAATTCCGTATTGGGTTTATGACCGATTGCCACGAAGAAGCCTGTTACGTCCAGATCTTTTTCAGACTGGTCTTTGTTGTTGATCACTCGGATTCCAGTCACTACCTGACCGTCACCTAAAACTTCTTTTGCTTCGGAGTTATAATGTACTTCGATATTTGGCGTGTTCATTACACGGTGTACCATCGCTTTGGAAGCTCTGAATTCATCACGACGCACCAACATATGTACTTTCGAACATAATTTTGCGAGATAAGTTGCCTCTTCTGCAGCAGTGTCGCCGGCACCTACAATCGCAACTTCCTGATTTTTAAAGAAGAAACCATCACACACAGCACAAGCTGATACGCCAAAACCGTTATATTTTTGTTCGGACTCCAAGCCCAGCCACTTCGCCGTTGCTCCTGTGGCAATGATCACCGTGTCTGCTGTAACTTGTACTGTTCCGTCTATTTCTACACGATGTACATCACCTGTAAAGTCTACTTTTGTCACATAACCAAAGCGCACGGAAGTTCCGAAGCGTTCAGCTTGCTCCCGTAAATCTTCCATCATAACTGGACCGGTAATCCCTTTTGGGTATCCCGGAAAATTGTCCACTTCTGTTGTTTGTGTCAACTGCCCCCCCGGTACAATACCTGTATAAACTACCGGCTTCATATCCGCACGAGCTGCATAAATTGCTGCAGTATATCCCGCTGGACCTGAACCAATAATCAAACATTGTACATGCTCCACTTCTTGTTTGAATTCCATAATCCTTTTTCTAAGCTATTAATAAAGTTATTTTTTAAATTTATCTTGCAATCCTTTCAGCATGTCCAGCGAGATACTTTGGGGTGCCTCTTCTTTTTGCTGATTGAACTCCTTTTTAGCAGTTTTTTTATCCTCTACCGAATGGGTAGGTGCCGCTTTCGCTTTTTGCTCACTTTTTTCTTTCTTATATCTTATCCAGATATTTTCCAGTACTTTTTTGGTATATAAAGGAAAATCACCATTCTGCATCCAGGCATAATAACTAGGTTCCTGCTCAAATACTTCTACAATGGCCTTACCTTTGTGTTTACCAAAATTAATGGTTTCCAATCCGTCTTCGTTATATACAATCCGTCCGGCAAAATCCACAGGCTTACTTAAGTTTGTAAACTCATGTAATGCAGCCACATCATTGACGACGGGGTATGAAACCACGCCATGACGGTCCTCGAATGCGGCGCCCTCATATTTAGTCAATTGCGCTTTCAACACTTCATAGGTAGCGCGCACATCTGCTTCGGCGGTATGTGCATTTTCAAGGTTCTCATCGCAATAGAACCTATAGGCTGCCTTTAATGTACGTTGTTCCATTTGATGGAAGATGTTCTGTACATCAACAAAGGCACGCCCTTCCAAAGAAAAATCTACGCCTGCACGTAAAAACTCTTCCATGAGCATGGGCACGTCAAACTTATTTGAATTATATCCTGCCAAGTCCGACTCACCAATAAAAGCGGCCAATTCTACTGCAATTGCTTTAAATGTTGGCGCATCTTTAATATCTTCGTCACGAATGCCATGAAAAAACGTTGATTCCGCAGGAATCGGTCTTTCTGGATTAATTTTCTTCGTATATACTGTTTCTTCACCACTGGGCATCACTTTCAAAAATGATACTTCTACAATTCGATCGGTCGCAACATTAACTCCTGTCGTCTCCAAATCGAAAAATACCAATGGTCTTTTTAATTTTAATTCCATGCTGGATCGTATGCTTTTTTTAACAAAAACCAAAAATACAAAGTTGGATTTGATTTTTGTAGTCTGTGAAATTTAATTTACAACCGCTTGATGAATCGGTTCGAATTGGTTGAATTTACCCACAACAACCTTTACCATTTGCTCAAAATCAAGGTATTTATCAGCAATATCACGAACCTTTTCGGGCGTCATATTTTTAACTTGCTCCATGTAATAAGAATAATACGTTAGGCTCATGTCGTTCAACAAAACACTCTTGAATTTATCAGCATGAGAAAATATACTCTCCAATGATCCCAATAGAGATCCTTCCATATACGTTTTCACCAAATCCACTTCCTCTTCCGAAGCCAGTGTGGTCTTCAGCAGACTGATCTCCTTCTCTATCTCGACTAAAGTTGCATTGGTTACATCAACACCAACTTCTGTAGCAATGGTTAAGAAACCCGTATGTTTTAACGTGGCCACAGCCGATCCGATACTATAGGTATAACCTTTTTCCTCGCGTATATTGCGCATCAGCCTTGAACCAAAAAAACCGCCTAACAGTGTATTAACAAACTGTAGTGCCGGATAATCCGGATGCATTCTCGAAATTGTCTGACTTCCCAAACGAATAGCCGATTGTAACGCATTTTCTTTTTCTTCGTAAGCTAAACCGCTTGACTCCTGAATCAATATGGGACTCGCAGCAAGAGCTGCTGCCTCAGGTCCTTGCCACTCAAAGCCAAAGATCTGTTCCAGCTCGTTGATGAGGTCATTAGAAACATTGCCTGAAACAATCAAGGTACAATTATTAGGTACGATTTCTTTGCGATACAGTGCCGTCAATTGCTCACGGTTAATGGCGTCATAATCGTCAAGTTTTGGTGTACGTCCATAACGATTATTTTCACCGAAGATCAGGTTGTAGAACTTGCGTCGCGCCAGGTAGTCATTTTTTTGAATAGATACCTGAAACTTTTGCTTATTATTACGAAGGTAAGTATCGAGCTCCTCCTGCGGAATCGATGCTTCCGTTAAAATATCTTTTACTAAGGGTAACAACACTTTGCTATGTCGATTCAATGTATACAACGACAAAGACGTCACGTCGAAAGAATATTCGGGAACAAGAAACGCACCATAAAAATCGACCTTGTCAGCAATCTCCGCACTTGACATCGTCGTTGTCCCCTCTTTGAGCAATGCACATAATGCACTATTTAGTAGCGGATTTTCATTTTGTTCATCTAGATACTTATTCTCAAAAATCCATTCAATACGGACAAGTTCTTGTTCGGGCGAATGAAACACATATACAGGTAAGCCGTTTGCAAACTGTTTTTTGACTGGTTGCTTCAAGCTTATATGAGCGATTTCGCGGAATTCGGGCGCTTTTGTTCTATCCAACATGACGTATCTCCTCCTCTTGTGCTTTATACATTAATATTGATGCGTTTTCAGGGTTAAAAATAGCTCTTGCTTGCTGCTGCACCTCCTCAGCCGTTACAGCCAGATATTTTGATACTTCTGTATTGATACCGTTGGCGTCACCGAGCAATTCATGGAACGCCAAATTCATTGCCTTATCCAAGATGGACAGCTCAGCAAACACATTTGTCGACTCGATTTTATTTTTTACTTTTTCCAGTTCTGCCTTAGATACCAATTCTTTTTTCAATAAATCGAGCTCTCCCCATACGGCACGTTCCGCTTCTTCCAATGTTATTCCTTCGGATGGTTTACCTTCGATCACAAACAAGTTATTGTCAATACTACCCATTACGTAGGCATTTAATTCGCTAAAAACCTGTTCCCCTTTCACCAGTCTGCGATACAGTCTCGATGAAGAGCCTCTGGACAGGATATCCGAAAGTAAATCCATGGCAAAATAGCCTTCTTCAAGTCGTGCTGGACCATGAAAAGCCATATAGAGCGCATCTAAAGGTACCGGAGCAAAAGCGGTCTCCCTTCTTAATTCCTGTTGTACAGGCTCCTGTGGCAACTGGCGGTGATATTTTTGACCGGGTTCGATATCGGCAAACCATTTTTCAACCAAAGATTTTACTTCTTCATAATAAACATCTCCCGAAATCACCATAATCGCACTCTGCGGATTATAGTGTAGTTTGAAGAAGGCCTTGACATCCGCCATGGTTGCATCTTCGATATGTTTTAGTTCTTTCCCAATAGTAGCCCAACGATACGGGTGCACCTTATAAGCCAGAGGGCGCAGCTTGAGCCAGGCATCACCATAAGGCTGATTGAGATAGCGTTGTTTAAATTCTTCGCTTACCACATTTCGCTGCACTTCAAGACTCTGTGGTGAGAATGCCAGACTTAACATACGATCGGATTCTAACCACAGTGCAGTCTCCAGATTGGAAGAAGGCAACGTAATATAGTAATTGGTGATATCATTGCTGGTGAAGGCATTATTCTCTCCGCCGACTTTCTGCAGTTCGGTATCAAAATTAGGGATATTGACGCTACCACCAAACATGAGATGCTCAAACAAATGGGCAAAACCCGTCTGCTCCGGAGACTCATCGCGTGCGCCTACATCGTATAATATGTTCACACAGGCCATTGCCGTGTTATGATCTTCGTGTATCAATACACGAAGTCCGTTTTCTAATGTAAATTTTTGGTATGAAACCATGTAGTTTTTTTTCGATTTTATGAAATCCAGTTAATACCTTTTTGCAGTAAGGACAAGGTCTTGGCTTCTTCGGAGCCTTCTTCAGGTTGATGGTCATATACCCAATTGGCCTGGGATGGTAGACTCATCAATATGGACTCTATTCGACCATTTGTCTCAAGTCCAAATTTAGTACCGGAATCCCAGACTAAATTAAACTCAACGTAACGCCCGCGGCGGATCAATTGCCAATTTTTTTGTGCCTCATCGTACGCCCTATTTCTGTTTTTATCGACCAATGTGGTATAAGTAGGTGCAAAACTACGCCCTAAATCACAGGAAAATGCAAAAATATCCGCCATTGACATTCCTGTTTTCGCCGTATTTAACTTATCGTAGAATACCCCGCCTATTCCACGGGTTTCTTGTCGGTGGCGAATGAAGAAATACTCGTCGGCCCATTTTTTAAATTCATCGTAAAAAGTTGGATTATGTTTATCACAGACCGTTTTTAATTGCTGATGAAAAAACTGGGCGTCCGCTTCATTCACATAGTGTGGCGTCAGGTCAATCCCCCCGCCAAACCAGCGCATCTCCTCATTCAATTCAAAATACCGGATATTCATATGAATAATCGGTACCCAAGGATTATTGGGGTGAATAACAATGGAAACTCCGGTGGCAAAGAAATCATCTTCGTCTACGCCAAAAGCCTTCTTTATGCTCTCAGGTAGTTTCCCGTGCACAGCAGAAAAGTTGACTCCACCTTTTTCCAGGATATTTCCGTTCTGAATAATCCGCGTACGGCCGCCGCCCCCACCTTCTCTTTCCCATAGTTCTTCCTCAAATCGGGCCGAACCATCCAAACGCTCCAGCGCCTGGCATATTTCATCTTGAATTTCTTTATAAGCTAAAGCAATTGCTTCTTTTGTTATCATTTACTTTATCGCTACGTTTAAGTTAATTTTTCACTCAAAGCTTGAATAATTTTGGATGCGGGTTGATGTGCGTATAAAATCTGATATACGGCATCACAAATAGGTAACTCCACAGCATACTTCTCTGCATATTCCTGAATGCAGGCCGAAGCATAATAACCTTCAGCCACCATATTCATTTCGAGTTGGGCAGATTGCACACTATATCCTTTGCCGATCATATTCCCAAATGTTCTGTTGCGGCTGAACTGTGAATATGCTGTGACCAACAAGTCGCCTAAGTAAGCAGAGGTATTGACATCCCGGGACGTGTCCCCATCTACTTTAGCGACAAACCGGCGCATCTCCCGAATGGCATTGGAAACCAGTACCGCCTGAAAGTTATCGCCATAGCCCAAGCCATGACATATACCGCCTGCAAGGGCATAAATATTCTTTAATACGGCTCCAAACTCTATTCCTATAATATCTTCCGAAAGGATCGTTTTTATAACCCGAGAAGATAAAAGCGAAGCAACCAAGGCAGCATTATCGAGATTTTTGCAGCCAAATGTCAGGTAAGACAGCTTACCCAGCGCCACTTCTTCGGCATGACAAGGACCACCTACCACGCAGATCTGCCTTATATCGATGTCATAGCGCTGTTCCAAAAACTCACCGATGATCAAGTTATCCTTAGGAATAATCCCCTTGATGGCTGATACTACTATTTTATCTTTGAAATCTTCCTTGGTGATACCACTCAATGCATCTTTTAAATAGGCAGCCGGCGTATTTAAAATAACAATATCTGAATTGGCAACTACATTTTTTGCATTGGTATCAATGCTGGTAATACTCAAATCGACAGCAACGCCACTCAAATAGGTTGGGTTGTGTTTAAACTTTTGAATATATTCTGCATCTTCCTCTTTTCTAATCCACCAAAAAATATGTTTGTCTTGGTCATTTTCGCATAGCATCTTGATCATCGCTGTCGCCCAGCTCCCGCTACCTATTATACCAATCTTTTTCCCCTGCATGTTTTTAATTTGTTTTCGAAAGCAAATATACTTATTTACTACTTAGATATGCGATTACATCGGGAGATATGATACTTTAGTTACTTTTAGAAGGGAGAAAATTTTGCCAAAAACCTTTCTCAATGCCTACAAAATGGGCGCCGCCCTCCTGTTTAATAGGATAAATATGAATAAAGTCATGTTGAGCAGGGGCCCCTTTTCCCGTCACAAGATCAAATTCATGCCGATGAAAGGGACAGATTACTTTGCCCCGCTCACACCAGCCGTTTTTCAAAGGAGCTCCCGCATGCGGACATTTTCTGGAAAATGCATGCAATTGCTCTTCAAACCAAGTCAGGCAAATGGTTTTTCCGCCAAACTTATGTTCGGTTATCCCCTTATCCTTTAAAAATTGGGCCTCATCAATTTTGTACCACTGAAGCATACCACAAGATAGTTAAAAATTACAGTGAATTTTCTATCTTTGTGCAATTTCAAAAATTTGCACTATATATGGCTTTACAATGCGGTATCGTAGGTTTACCAAACGTTGGTAAATCAACATTATTTAACTGTCTGTCGAATGCGAAAGCACAGGCAGCAAACTTTCCATTTTGTACAATTGAACCAAATGTTGGGGTAATTACCGTACCGGATGCCCGTCTAAATAAATTAGCTGAGTTAGTCAATCCACAACGTATCGTTCCCAATACCATTGAAATCGTCGATATCGCGGGATTGGTGAAGGGAGCGTCAAAAGGAGAAGGATTAGGGAACCAGTTCTTAGGAAATATTCGTACCACCAATGCGATCATTCACGTTTTGAGATGTTTTGACGATGGAAATGTCATTCATGTGGATGGTTCTGTAGATCCGATCAGAGATAAAGAAATCATCGATACAGAATTGCAGCTAAAGGATTTGGATACTGTGGTAAAACGTATCCAAAAAGTAGAGAAAATGGCAAAAACTGGCGGTGATAAAGATGCAAAAAAGACTTTTGATATACTTTCCGTTGTCAAAGAACATCTGGAATCAGGTAAATCAGCCCGTACAGCTCCGATTGAAGCCGAAGATTTTGAATTTATTCAAGACTTGGCTTTATTAACAGCGAAACCTGTACTGTATGTATGTAATGTCGACGAAGGATCTGTCAATACAGGCAATGCTTATGTGGAGCGTGTAAAAGAAGCGGTCAAAGATGAGAAAGCCGAAGTCTTGATCATATCCGCGCAAATTGAATCTGAAATTGCGCAATTAGAGAGCTATGAAGAACGCAAGATGTTTTTGGATGATCTTGGTTTGGAAGAATCCGGTGTTCACAAATTGATTAGAGCGGCCTATTCACTATTGAATTTAGCTACCTACTTTACTGCTGGTGTTCAGGAAGTACGCGCTTGGACGATTGAAAACGGTTTTACTGCCCCTCAGGCAGCAGGTGTTATTCACACGGACTTTGAGAAAGGATTTATTCGCGCTGAGGTGATCAAATACGACGACTTTGTTACTTTAGGTTCAGAAAGTGCTGTAAAAGAGGCTGGGAAATTAGCCGTAGAGGGAAAAACTTATATCGTGCAAGATGGAGACATTATGCACTTCCGTTTTAACGTATAAAACTAGCTGATTAATTCATGAGGCTGGAAAAACCGGAGTCCGAAATTATCTTTTCGAACTCCGGTTTTTTCTTTCATATCCGGCATTCCTGCTATCGTTCAGCTGTAACAAAAGTGAATCCATGTGCATTGCAACTTCACGAATCCTTGTTCAGCTTTTTTTAACGAAAAACCCGCCATCCATTGCTATTTAACAAAATAACGATGTTCGATTACTTCCACCTTTTTAACATCCTTATCTTCCAGCATTTTTTTTACGTCACAATGCCCCGTCACGCCACGATAAATTAGTGTCCCGCCAAGTGTCAAACCCGAAATCCCCGTCAGTGGTGATTTAAAAAGCTTTTTAACTCCCAACCCTAAAATAAAGCCACCGGCAATTACAGATAATACACGTTCGGAAGCTCCAATATTCTCTTCAATACAGTCATCCTTTATCTTAGCTTTAATCTTGTCAAATGCAAATGTCAATAGGTTACTCATAATTATCTATATTTAAGTATTGTTTCTTAATGTAAACAAATGATGCCCCAAAAAAGTTTACATATAGAATAATAGTTTTTTATGTGATTTCTCCGATCACATCGCTTATATTCGTATTTATCAAATTCAATGTCCATGCAAGTCAAAAAATATTCCGGTGAATTAGTACCTTTTAACGGTGAGGCCTTAAAGCACTCCCTTTCCCGTTCGGGAGCAAATATGGAGCAGGTAAACCAAGTATACGCTCGTGTTATCAGTGAAATATATGATGGTATTTCCACGAGAGAGTTGTATCAACTGGCATTCGATACGCTGAAAACAGTTCGTAGCTCATTTGCTGCACGCTACAGCCTAAAGAAAGCGCTACGCGATCTGGGACCAGAGGGTTTTTATTTTGAAAAATATATTGCACATCTGCTGCGCTCCATCGGTTACGAAAGCACCACCGGACAAACGGTACAGGGGCATGCCGTTTCCCACGAGTTGGATGTCGTCGCGTATAAGGATGGTAAATTAATGACAGCAGAATGTAAATTTAGAAATGATATTGATGCTAAGATTTCCGTCACCACAGCAATGTATTACCTGTCAAGATTTAAAGATATCAGCGGGATTGATTACGAGTTTTTCGGTAAAAAATTGCAATTTCAGGAAGGCTGGTTGATTACGAACGCCTATTTTACAACAGATTCCATTGATTTTGCAGAGTATTATGGCATCAATCTGCTATCCTGGGATTATCCGAAAGAAAATAGTATCAAAAGAAGAGTCGACAAGGCGGTCTTTTACCCTATCACCTGTTTGACGACGCTTTCGGACCTGGAGGAACAGCAGCTATTAAAAAATCAGGTGATCCTCGTAAAAGATATTGTAAACAATCCTGAAAAACTTGATTTTCTAGGACTCAACAAAGACAGAAAAGAAAAAGTTCTTAAAGAAGCCCGTGAATTATTAGACTATAAGGTAGAAGAAGAATATTAATAGCATCAAGCTGAAAAGTAATAAGCCATACATTTCGCTAGGTATGGCTTATTTTTTCTTTAAAATGATATTATTGCGTTAGCGCAACCGGATAATAAATCTTTCCATATCGGGAAAACTCACTTAGATCTGTTTTTTCCCAGAAAATACCATAAATGGCAGCACCGGAGCCGGACATGGAGGCATATATCGCCCCTTTCTGATACAATGCTTCTTTGATCTCTTTCAATAAAGGATGGTTATCAAAAATATCATCTTCAAAATCATTTCGAATCAGGAACTTCCACTCCTGAATGGGTAAACGGATCGCTTCCTCCAGGTTGACATCCGAAGCCTTTGGCTTCACACCCTTGTACGCCTCAGCAGTTGAGATATGAATATCAGGCATAATAACGGCGATATAGTATTCACTTAGGTCAAGCGATACCAGCTTAAAATCTGTCCCGATTCCAGTCGCAAATACAGGCGTATTTCCAATAAAGAATGGGCAATCCGCGCCTAATTGTGCTGCATATCCTTTTAATTGTAGATCTGTTAAGTTTAATTTAAACAATTCACTAAGCCCTTTCAAAACAAAAGATGCATCTGCAGATCCTCCTCCAAGCCCAGCTCCGATCGGAATCTGTTTGATTAAATCAATCGTGACGGAAGGAATATCAAATTCTTTTTTTAACAGCGCATGAGCCCGTAAGCAGAGATTGTCGGCCTGATCTCCGGGGATACGTTCCCCCTGAACTGTCAATGTCGATTGTTGCTTATCTGTCTCCAGCAGCTCTATAATGTCATAGAGCGGTAGCGGATAGAATACACTATTCAATTCATGGTAACCATCTGGCCGCTTGGCAATCACTTGCAGTCCAATATTTATTTTAGCATTTGCGAAGAGTATCATGTGATATCGTCTAAATCAACAGTTATATTCTGTATTAATAGCTCACTAGTGAACAGATTGTATCACTAAAGCGAGATAACCGGCCTTTTGCTTTGAGAAAGTCCAATGAGATAATGAAGCTATAGGCAGCGATCACTCCGCCCAATTTTTCAATAAGCTTACTAGCCGCCACAACAGTTCCCCCTGTTGCCAAAAGATCATCATGGATCAAAATACGACTCCCCCGCTCAAAGGCATCCTCATGAATCTCAATGGTTGCCTGACCATATTCCAGTGCATAAGATTCAGAAATCGTTTTAAAGGGTAATTTGCCTTGTTTACGGATCGGAATAAAAGGTAAGCCCAATCGGTTGGCCAGTAAAAATCCAAAAAGAAATCCGCGGCTTTCAATACCCGCAATGGCATCAATTTCTATTCCTTGAAGTTGGTCAATAATCGCGTCGATCATTTCATTGCATAGCGCAGCGTCTTTCAACAAGGGGGTAATATCTTTAAATACAATACCCGGTTTAGGAAAATCCACTATATCCCGGATTTCCAATTTCAATTTATCTTGAATCATTCTCAAATATTAAATACGGCGCGATTTTAGCAATAGCAAGATCTGAAAGCGTACCTATCTTGGTAAGATCCTCTATATTAGTGTAATTACCATGTTGATCACGGTAATTGACTATTAATTTCGCATCCTTCGGGCTAAGATACGGATGTTTGCCCAATGAATTCGCATCAATCTGGTTAATATTGATTTTTTTGATTCCTTCTAAATTAGACACCATAACGTTATCCTTAATCAGGTCATATGTTTCGGAAGTGACACCATACACTTCTTTCAATTGCTCTATACGACAAAAACCGCCAAGTACTTCCTTATATTTTAATATACGCTTAGAAAGGATAGCCCCGATCCCCTTCAAACTCATCAATGCGTTTGTATCACAGGTATTGATATCTATTTGTTCAGCTTTATTGGTTTCAAATTTATCATACAATAAGGTCGTTTTATCTGTTCCATTTTCTGTTGCGGCTTCCTTTTTTATACGAATATATGGTTCAAGTTTGCTATACAGTTGTTCATTGATCGAGTACATCTTTTTGACATCGCTTTTCTCTCTAAAACGACCACCTTTTCTTTCGTAATTCTTGATCACTGCAATTTGCTTGGCAGACAGTCCGAGTTTCTGCCAATCATCCGGAGGTAAATTATTGGGGTCAAAATAGAATAGCTTCGTACTCCTTTCTTTACTTTCGGCCCCCGGTTCTACGACAGCTACTTTTTTTTCCAAATCAACATCGGCACCAGAATATTTCTTATTTTGATAATCAACAAGACCGGTTGAGTCATGAAAGGACTGTTCAAAAACCCGCACCTGATGTGCTATTGGATCCTTTTTATCATTCCGACGAACCAAAGAATACACAATACTAAACAAAATGATTAACACCAATACAACAAAAAAACCATTTTGCTCTGTTTTATTAAATCTCAAATAAGTCCATAGCCTTTTCATAAGCCGTTAATGGTTTGGTTTTATAAATTTAATAAATTAGAAGGAAAATAAAAAGGGAGATGTTTAAAAAACACCTCCCTTTGTTAAATATTAATACCGTTATAATTTTATAGTGCCGATTTATCTACTTTTTCCACTTTACTTCCATCTTTTAAAGTTTTGGAAATAGCGTCAAATGGCCGAGAAACAACCTGATCTCCCTTTTTCAGCCCCGTAAGGATAATAATGTTCTTATCATCTTGGATCCCCGTTTTAACTGGCACTTGTTTGACAGCTTCACCGTTTAAGATAAATACATATTCTTGTATTTTCTTATTTGTATTGGTCGAATCTTTATCATCGGATCTTACAGTAACAGACTGTATGGGCACGACCAAACCTTTCGCATGTTTTGTGAAAATCTGTACAGTAGCAGATAATCCCGGCTTGAAAGGAGAAGCTACGTTCTCTTTAACCAAATCTTGATAAGATTCTGCGCTAATGCGAACCTTTACGTTAAAATTTGTGACTTGATCTGTAGAAGATGTTGCTGCAGTTGTCGTTGCTATATTTTTTGATGAACTTGCGATTTCCGTAACAATACCTTTGAACTTTCTATCTTGAAAAGCATCCACTTCGATTTCGGCTTGATTTCCCACTCTCACGTTATTGATGTCGTTCTCGTTGACATCCACATTTACCTCCATCGAAGACATATTGGCGATACGCATAATTTCAGTACCTGCCATCTGCGCCGTTCCAACGACACGTTCACCTTGCTCTATGGACAATAAAGAGATAATACCATCCGTTGGTGCATAAATCGTTGTTCGGTTGAGGTTGTCCTGCGCTTCCTTGACAGAGGCTTGAGATTGATCGATACCATATCTGGTCGATCGGACAGTCTCCCTTTGTGCCTGGATAGCTGCAAGAGTCGAAAAGTATTCCGAAGAACTCTTATCCATTTCAGCCGCTGATATAACTCTCTTTTCAAAAAGTTCCTGGTTTCTCTTGTACGTTGCCGCTACATTTTTGAAATTTTCCTCCTGTTGTTTGAGCTGTTGTTGTGCCGCAGCCAGATTCGCACGCTGCGAATTCATTGCTGCCACAGAGCGATCGTA
The DNA here is from genome assembly GCF_011064245.1 of Sphingobacterium sp. DR205. Classification (NCBI taxonomy): domain Bacteria; kingdom Pseudomonadati; phylum Bacteroidota; class Sphingobacteriia; order Sphingobacteriales; family Sphingobacteriaceae; genus Sphingobacterium; species Sphingobacterium sp. DR205. The sequence goes on from NZ_CP049333.1 coordinate 3,821,747, forward strand.
TCCAGATTGCAAGATATCCGGTTTGATCCGACAGAGTACCTGTCCTTTTTTTACAAAGTCACCTTCTTTGATATTCAGTTCTACAACCTCACCCGAAACCTCAGAACTCAGCTTAACTTCTATTTCAGGTTGTATTTTCCCGCTGGCAGATACCAATTCATCCACATCCATATCTTTTACCACATCTACAGCGACTTTGGTTATATCCCCTTTTCCAAACCAGCCGGCCTTAAAGCCGACAAAAACAAAAATTGCCAGAAGCGCTACTACTATTAATAGAATCTTTACTACACTACGTTTTTTCTTTGCCATTGCCTTTGTTAATCAAATAGGTTAATTGTTGTCGAATTGAATTGGATTTCCTAAGTAATAATCAATAATCTTAGATCTGAATATTACGTTATATTTTGCCTGAATTAAGTCAAATTCAGCTTTGTTACGTTCTGTCTGCGCGGTAAACAGTTCCAATGAATTTGCCATACCAATATCGTATCGTTCTTTAGTTGCTTTGTAAGCTGTTTCGGCGCTTTCGAATGCCGCCGTTGCCGAAGTGTATTTTTGCTTGGCAGCATTGACGTCCAATACTGCTTGGTTAACAGCTTTATTTAAATTATTTTTTGCCAATTGTTCAGCTGCTTCAGCCTGTTTTAAGCCAATCTTAGCTTTTGCAACATTGACCTTATTCTGGTTTTTGGAAAAAATTGGAACAGTAAGTGATAAGCCGGTAAAAAATGATTTGTTTTCCGATATTTGTGTGCTAAAAGGTACACGGTATCTCGTTTTGATATCTAATGGATCTGTTTGCCTAGTTGTTGCCGAAGAATAATTTGTACCATAGCTCACACTCAAATTGAGTGCTGGATAATACCCCCCTTTGGCGATATCAATTTGTTTTAATGCTGCATCCTTATCCAAAGCAGATTTATGGATATCTGGTTGTCGCGTTAATGCTTTTTGATATACATCCATGGCATTTTTATCTTCTGCGTTCACCAAGACAGCTTCTAAACTTGGACGTTCGAGAGAAATAACAGTTTCAGAAGGCATTTCCATCAATTGTTTCAAAGTTAACAGCGACATTTCATATGAATTCTTTAAATTGACTTTATTCAATTCGTTTGAAGCAACCTGATTCTTTGACTTTGCGAGATCAGCGATAGTCTTATTTCCAACAGAAAATTGAATAGAATCTAACAAAAATTGTTGTTTCGATAAGGCAATCTGATCCTCACTAGCCACCATCAACTCATGGTTTGTAATGGCTTCCAAATAATTCACTAAGACATTTAAAACAAGGTCATTTTTAATCTTATCCACCTGTGTAGCAGCAGACTCCAACTGCAATTTATTAACCTTTATTTGATTGACCTGTTGAAAACCCTGAAATATGTTCACTTGGGATCCTATGGACCCATTGGTTGTTCTGGTCCAAGCATTGTTGACAATTTGCGCCGAAGTCAAATCGAAGGCAAAGCCGTAACGGAAATTTTGATCAACAGAGACACCTAAGTCTGGTAATAAATTACTTTTGGCTTGAAACAAGTCCTGCGAAGCGAGATCTTTGCTCAACTCGGCTTGCTTTATTTGGACATTACGTTCCAATGTCATGCGTATGGCCTCGGCTACCCCAACGACCTGCTGGGCTTGGATCAGGTTGTTCGTTCCCAGAAAAAAACCAGTAAAAATTACTGCAGAATAATAAAATCTTTTCATGTTCATATGTAGAACCATACTATTTTTATAGATTTGAACTTCATTTATCGGTTATGTATTTTGTCAAATCCCCTTTTTTCCTGCGTTGGCTTTATCCCAGATCGATCTGGCATATGCCGAGGTCGGAAAAAAAAGTCTATCTCACGTTTGATGATGGTCCAATTCCTGAAATTACACCTTTTATACTCGATATCCTAAAAAAATATCAGGTCAAGGCAACATTTTTTTGTGTTGGTGAAAATATTAAAAAAAATCCACATTTGTTCCAAAGAATTTTACAAGAAGGACATCAAGTTGGCAACCATACCTACAATCATCTCAAAGGCTGGGATACAGATGATGATTCCTATATTAATAATGTAGCTCAATGTCAGGAACTAACACAAACGGACCTCTTTCGGCCTCCTTATGCCAAAGCAAAAAAATCACAGCTCAAAAAGTTATATAATAATTATCGCGTGGTGATGTGGGATGTCATGTCCGGAGATTTTGATCAAAGTTTAAGTCCCGAAAAATGCCTTCAGAACGTCATTCCCAATATACAGAATGGCTCTGTTATTATCTTTCATGACAATATCAAAGCCATTCCCCGTGTTGAATATGCGCTACCTAAAACGATCGAATTTCTCCTGGCAAATCAATACCAAATAGAAAGATTCGAATGAAGATTATGGTCTGGTTCTTGACAACACCACTTCAGATTCATAATATTTTCCGACACTGACGCTGAAGTATCCCAAGACATTATTAGACAGATTTGAAATTGGATTCGAAGGTGAGGCTGCTCCGGGATTGATCATCTGGAAGCTATTCCAATAATTGTATGCACCGACATCAATGCATTGACGCAAAATACGGACGCGATCTCCGAGTTTAAGATCTCTATCCCGATCAATAATATCGTGCTGTACTTGCAGTCCATTATTATACTTATCATCAAATACATCAATAAAACGTAATTCTCCTCCGTTTACGGACATCTTGTACTTGTAGTAGTTTCCCTTTTCCTGCGGATCATTAAAGACTAAAGTTGGATAATAAATGGTATCCGTAAATATGATGCGCTCCGATAGGCCGATCGAATCAACATCAACATAGCTCGGCACTGTCGAAGTTCCTTCAATTTCTTTTCCATCGGCCGTCTTTACATACAGTTGATAGCTGGCTTTTTCCTGTAATCGCAATGTCTTATTGGTATACACACCATTTGCACCGGGCGAAAAGGTATAAATCCGATTATTTTGCAGGCTTCTTACGAAGACTTCCGCGTCTGTTATGGGAGTCAACATAGATTCCTTTAGACCGACTACTTTTTGTATGCTGATCTCATGTTGTTGGTCTGACACCATTAGGTCCGCCGTAATTACAATCTGCCCCGTATTTTCGGGCAGGTTAAGGTCAATTTTATCTTCACAACTGACCAAGGTTATCCAGGTTAAGGCTATTAATGCCAATATCTTTCTCATGTTGTGCTAAAATTTAAAGTTCCAGGTGACTGAAGGTATTGTGCCAAATAATGCAATCCTATAAATTTCGGTTATATTGGATTGTCCTTCTTTCTCCCTAAAGTCAATCAAATAAGCATTTTTGCGATTATAGGCATTATAAATCCCGAAAGATAAACTGGAATACGTATTTTTTGTACGTTTGATATCATAGGTCGCAGCAAGGTCTAAACGATGATATGCAGGCATACGTTGGCCATTTCGCTTATCATAGTAGAAGATCGTCCTATCATCAACAAAATATTTTCCGGCAGGCATTGTTACGGCATCACCAGTATAATAGACAAAGTTTGCACTTAGATTCCATTTGGGATTCAATTGATACTGTGCCACGACAGCGATGTTATGAGTTTTATCCTGACGCGCGTTAAACCATTGCCCATCATTGATCTGTTCAAACTGTCTTTCACTTTTGGATAGCGTATAGCTGATCCAGCCATTCAACCGCCCCAGTCGTTTCTTTATAAACCACTCGACACCATACGCCCTGCCTTTTCCAAATAAGAGCTCCCCGTCCAAAAGTTCATTGGCCTGGAGATCGGCCCCATTCCTATAGTCGATCTGATTTTTAAGGTCTCTGTAATAACCCTCTACAGAAAATTCATATCGATTGGACACGAAATTCCTGAAATAGCCCAGCGAATACTGGTTAGACAACTGCGGTTTGATGGTATTATTGCTCAATACATATTGATCTGTCGGGAGACTACTTGTTGTATTGCTCAACTGATGCAAATACTGAACATTCGTATTATACGAAGCTTTGAATGTTGTCGATTCATTCAAGGCGTAGTTAAGGGAAATACGGGGTTCCAGATAGATATATTTTTTTCCCATCTCCCCACGGCCAACATAAGTGGAATCGACGGCTTCTCCGGCATTGTCAAATGTATAGAAGGTGCCGGGTCCTAAAGTTGCGTAGGCTGTTGCTCTAACACCGTAATTCAATTTAAGCTTATCATTTATCGACCAGTCATCAGAGATATAAGCAGCAATGTCCAGCCCCTTGCGATGCTGAATACGCAATGAATTTACCTTAGAATCTTCACCGGCTTCAATACTTGCCGGACGGATTTCCTGTAACGCTGCCTGCAGACCAAACTTTAAATTGTGACGGTCCGAAAGGCTGTACTGAAAATCCTGTTTAAAATTATAGTTGAATATATCGGAACGAATCTTAAAATTATTGTCGTCTTCAATCTTCACTTGATAATTAAATTTACTGAATATCAATGTAGTATTACTAAATAGGCGATTGCTCCAAACGTGATTCCAACGCATGGTTCCCGTCGCATTTCCCCAATTGAAATCAAATAAATCATGATAGGCCATTGCATCTTTACCAAAATATCCCGATAAGTAAAGGGTATTTTTATCGTCGACCCGATAATTTAGCTTGGCATTGAGATCATAGAAAAATAAAGCACTCTTTTTAATATTTTCATCGCTTGAAAGTTTCAGGAATAAATCAGCGTAGGTGCGTCTGCCAGAGATCATAAAAGAGCTTTTTCCTTTCTGTATAGGACCCTCGACCTTAAGTCGCGACGCGATCAGCCCTAATCCTCCCTCCACATTAAAATGCTGATTATTCCCATCCAGTGTTGTTATTTCCATGACTGAGGAGATTTTGCCGCCATACTGCGCCGGCACACCGCCCTTATAAAAATTGACATCTTTGATGGCATCCGAATTAAATGTCGAAAAGAAACCAAAAAGGTGCGAACTGTTGTAAACCGGAGCCTCATCCAACAAGATCAGATTTTGGTCTCCTCCCCCGCCACGAACATAAAAGTTGCTACTTCCTTCTCCGCCGCTTGTCACCCCCGGAAACAATTGAATCGTCTTTAAAATATCTTTTTCGCCAAATAATACAGGTACTTTTTCAATCTCCTTGGGGCTAAACTGTGTCAGACCCGGCGTAAGGTCTTTGATTGATTTTCTCCGATTTCCGGTGACAACAACCTCAGCCAATTGGCTTTCTTCCGGCACCAGTTGCACAATATAAGTGGAGTCCTTCCCCACCTGAACGGGCAAAACTTTTGTTCGGTATCCCATGGAAGAAACTTCCAGAAAAGTATCCTGTCCACGTAAGGATAAACTAAAGAATCCATATTTATTGGAAGCCGTAGATCTTTTTTCGGCTTCATTACGGACCAAAGCACCGATGATATTTTCACCACTGATACTATCTCTGATAAATCCTGATATAGATTTAGATTGTTGACCATAGGATTGCTGTGCGCAAAACAAAATAGAAGAAAAATAAAAAACAACCTTTATAGGTTTAAGCATAGCAGACTGAATTCAAAAATTTGTTGAAAATAATAAAAAAGCCTTACAATTTGTAAGGCTTAATAATAAGTTTATAATTTGTTAGTCAAGATCTTCTAGAAACAAAAATAGTATTTTATTCATTTAAGCCAAATATTTATCTATTTTTCTTTTTATTTTTTTTCTGGCTGACTGAAAAAATCATTAAAAAAGGCCATTTGATAGATGATGGAGCGTGACCAATACGTCCAGTTATGCCCCCCCTCACTTGTAACAAAAGTATGATTAATGTTGTGGTACATGAGTTTATCGTGAAGTGCAACATTGACAGGATAGAAAAAATCTTCCTTTCCACAATCAATAATCAGACGGAGTTGATTGTTCACTAATTTGGGAATCATATTGATCACCACGCGATCATCCCAGGCCTGGGTCGAATCGGCGTAATTCCCGATACGGTCCTTAATTTCCCAGTTTAGGGGAAAGGGTCTGAAATCCACTCCGCCGGCGGTACTGCCTGCAGCACCATAAAGTTCCTGATGCTTAATTGCAAGTGACAAGGCTCCATGTCCCCCCATGCTAAGTCCTGTAATCGCCCTTCCTCTTCGGTCCTGAACTGTGGCGTAATGTCCATCTATATAATCAATCAGTTCTTTGGAAACAAATGTCTCGTATTGATAATTTCGATCATTTGTGATATCCCAATACCAACTTCCAAATCCCCCATCCGGACAAACAACCATATATCCATATTGGTCAGCCAGAGCAGCGACATTGGAGTTCTTCACCCAATTGCTATAATTACCCGAATATCCATGAAGTAAATAGAGTACCGGATATTTGGTACTTTCCGAATATCCCTTGGGAAGAATAACGACAGTTTTAATAACTTTGTCCATGCGCTGACTTCGGATCGCTAAAGTATCGACTTTTGCAGCTTTACTGGCTATACAAAAACAACATAAGGCAATTGATAAAACTAATAATTGTTTTAAATTCATGAAATAATGAACTGGGCTGTTCTTTCTATCCCATTTATTCCGTGCTGTAGCACCCATCTGTTTCACTAAAAAAAGTTTGTTATTTATCATTTGATTTAGGATTTTTTCCGAAATAATAAAGATAGGATTTTAAACCGAATGGACGCTCACTGATGGTATAAAAACCCGTCCCATCCTTATCGAATGCGATGGCCTCCCCCTGAGGTTCTACCGAATAAGGCACTTCAATCGGTTTCGATTGAAGCGTTTCGCCCCATGATTCACCCGGCTTCCTTTTCCAATAAAAAATAGTTGTAATGTTCTTGATAAGCAGCTCTTTTCCTGTAGGGTCTATCGCCGCCGCTGTAGCGAAAGTAAAGGGGAGTTCAGCCACTTTACTTAACGTGAAATACTGTTGTTTTCTATTTCGGAAAACTGGCGCGCTATATACAGTCGATTGAAATTCGCGCTTCGAAACCACATACAAGGTATTATCTGTTGGATCAACCATGATAGATTCCGCATCCAACCGTTTCTGCCCCGGAAATTTAACAAATATGGTTTTGATATTTTTCTTTGATATCAGTGACGAATCGCTAACTGAAGGTTCAGGAAACACATAAAGGCACGCCCAAGTCCGCTTCCCGAGATTATTTCCAATATCTGCTAAAACGAGGTAATTTTTATCTGCAATTTTAACACGGTCAATATCTTCACAATCAATTACATCTATTCCTTCCAGTGAAAAGCTTTTGATCAACTTTGCTTGACGATCGATCAAATAGATGTTTGCACCATCGCCACTATCGTTATGAACCCAAAATGTTCCTTCCTCATGGGCGGCTACAATACCCGACACTTCTTTTAGCCCCGGATCCGTCAATTCACCTAGCGGGACTTGTGTTTTAAAATAATCCTTGTTATTTTGGGCATATATCCGAAAGCCGGACAGAAAAAGTACGATGACTAACAGTACTTTTGTTCGTGCAATATTCATGTTTAAAGATACGTTTTTATTGATATTTAATGCCCATTATGAAGAAATCCCTGAAATCCAGCTTATTTTTTATCCTCTTATTTCTATTCCCGTACGGTTTATATGCACAAATCAGCACGTTTCGGATAAAAGTTAAATCTGGGCTAGAAAGTACACCACCCTATCTCGTAAAGTATTACAATAGCAAAGACTGGGAAAAATTCTATGCAGAAATACAACAGTTTAACTACAATGCCAACTTTGAATACACGATTCGGGTAAAAAAAACGCAGACCGCGCACAAATCAATCTATTCACTGGCGAAAATCATCAGCAAATCCAAAACCAAAAACGCGGAAATTGCCATTTGGGATGTTGCCGAGAATTATGTAAATAATCCAACTTCGGGAAAATTAAACTGCCTCCAGGTGAAATCCACTAAAAAAAATAAATGGGAATATATTTCTAATCCGATCCTCGGTTTTGATTACCAAGAGCAATATCGTTACCGTATCAAAGTAAAGCAAACGAAAGCAAGAGACACCGACAGTATGCAATATGAATTACTTGATATTATTTCCAAAGAAAAGGTCACCGGGCTACCCAGTGTGGCTTCATTTCTCGCCAGATTCCGGTGGAATTTACTGCAATTAAATGGCAAAGATGTTTCAAACAACAAAGCCAACATTGGTTTCGATGCAAAAAATGGCACCATCGCCGGATCGACCGGATGTAATAATTTTTGGGGTAATTTTAGTGTTAAAGGCAATTTGATCAGCTTTCCGCATCTCGCCAGTACGATGAAATCCTGCAACGGAGCCAATATTGAAAATGATTTCTTTGCAGTGGTGGAGCAAAAGCAGCTTCAATTTGACATCGCCGAGCAGACATTAAACTTTTATATTGATGGAAAATTAGTTATGATCTTCGGGTTGGAGCGTGAATAAGAAAATACCCGAAGCCTGGGGGACTTCGGGTATTTTAGCCATATTATTAACCTATTTTATGAAAAGTATTTATGCCATTTGGAAATGACATAAACAAATATGTGAAATAAAGCGGAAAGATTCGAAAGCTCAGCCTTATTTTAACATAATTTTAACATTTTAAAAATATTGAGAAAAATCAGCATAAAAATGATATTTTATCAGCCATATGCTCCAATAGAATGTATTATCTTAAGCTTTTAAACCATAACGATGATCAAGACATTTTTTACGACAACATCTTTGTTTCTGGCGACGACACTTATTGCGCAAAAGAATCCAGTTTTAAATGGTAATTATGCCGATCCTGAGGGAATTATTTATAATGACAAATATTGGATTTTCCCGACCTATTCAGCCCCCTATGAAGAACAGCTATTTTTTGATGCATTTTCTTCTTCGGATTTAGCACATTGGGAAAAACATCCGCGGGTACTCCAAAATACACAAGTAAAATGGGCCGAGAAAGCGATGTGGGCGCCCGCCGTACTTGAAAATAACGGTAAATATTATTTGTTCTTTAGTGCTAACGACGTACATAAAGGGGAAATCGGCGGAATTGGCGTGGCTGTAGCGGACAAACCTGAAGGCCCTTATACAGATCTCCTAGGAAAACCATTGATAAATGATATTATCAACGGCGCGCAACCCATAGATCAATTTGTTTTTAAAGATAAAGACGGTACGTTCTATATGTATTATGGTGGCTGGAAACATTGCAATATGGTCAAACTCAAACCGGATTTTACGGGCTTGCTCCCTTTTGATGACGGAACTTATTACAAGGAAATTACACCAAAGGATTATGTCGAGGGCCCTTTTATGTTTATCAAAGATGGCAAATACTATTTTATGTGGTCAGAGGGCGGCTGGACTGGTCCTGACTATAAAGTCGCTTATGCGATTGCCGACTCTCCGTTTGGGCCATTTGAGCGTATTGGAACTATCCTCGAACGTGATCCAGAAGTTGCCGTCGGCGCTGGGCACCATTCAGTCATTAAAGTTCCTAATAAAGATAAATACTTCATCGTTTATCATCGCAGACCATTGGGCAAGGAAGGTGCGAATGAACGTGTCACTTGCATCGACGAAATGAAATTTGACAAAAAGGGGCATATTCAACCTGTCAAGATGACTTTTAAAGGTGTAAAATATCCGCTAAAATAGATTATTCCTTTCGATAAAGTAAGAGCATACAACGACTAGACCCAAAAATTAGAGCCCCGATCATTGACCGGGGCTCTTCTTATTTTATTGCAACATCAGGTAATAATTAAATACGCGCTATGGCATTGTTTAATGTCACAGAAGGACGCATTGCTTTTGTCGCTAATTCGTCATTCGGGAAGTAATAACCACCGATGTTCTGTGCCTGACCTTGTGCGCCGATCAATTCATCATTAATCTTCGCCTCATTATCTGTCAATTCTTTTGCTACTGCGGCAAAACGGTTCGCCAGTTCAGCATCTTTCGTTTGAGCAGCCAAGGCCTGAGCCCAGTACAATGCCAAATAAAAATGAGACCCGCGGTTATCAATCTGACCTACCCGACGTGCCGGAGATTTGTCATTTGCAAGGAATTTCTCTGTTGCTTCATCCAACGTTTCAGCCAAAACCAATGCTTTGGGATTATTCTGTGTCTGCGACAAATGTTCCAATGACGCTCCTAAAGCCAAAAATTCACCCAATGAATCCCAACGCAAGTAACCTTCTTGCAGGAATTGCTCCACGTGTTTCGGAGCAGAACCACCAGCACCAGTTTCGAACAAACCACCACCGTTCATCAATGGCACAATAGACAACATCTTGGCCGAGGTTCCAACTTCTAAGATAGGGAACAAATCTGTCAGATAATCACGTAGTACGTTACCTGTTACAGAAATAGTATCTTCCCCTTTACGGATACGTTCCAACGAGAACTTAGTTGCCTCAATCGGAGATAGAATTCGAATATCTAAACCTGTCGTATCAAAATCAGGTAAATATTTCTCTACCTTCTTAATGATCTCTCTGTCGTGCGCACGGTCTTTGTCTAACCAGAATATTGCCGGAGTATCTGACAAACGCGCACGATTTACAGCTAATTTCACCCAGTCTTGAATCGGTGCGTCTTTTGTTTGACACATACGGAAAATGTCCCCTTCTTCAACGCTCTGTTCCATGTACACATGACCATCGGCGTCCACCACACGGATAACACCGTTACCTGCAGCTTGGAAAGTTTTATCGTGAGAACCATACTCTTCCGCTTTTTGAGCCATCAAACCAACGTTTGGAACAGAACCCATTGTTTTGGGATCCAAAGCGCCATTCGCTTTACAGTCTTCTATTGTTGCTTCATAAACACCTGCGTATGAACGATCAGGAACCATGGCGATCGTATCTTCTTCTTGACCATCTTTATTCCACATTTTACCGCCAATACGGATCATCGCCGGCATAGATGCGTCAATAATAACGTCGGAAGGAACGTGGAAGTTTGTAATACCTTTATCTGAGTTGACCATCGCCAAAGCAGGACCTTGCGCGATAGCAGCATCGATGGCAGCTTTCACTTCCGCCTCTTTTGCATGACCTGCAATTTTAGCGTAAACTTCTCCTAAACCGTTATTTTTGTTGATACCCAATTCTTTGAATAACTCACCATAGGTAGCAAATAGGTCTGCGAAATAAGTTTCAACAACAGCACCAAAGATAATAGGGTCAGAAACTTTCATCATCGTTGCTTTCAAATGCGCAGACAATAACACGCCAGCCGCTTTCGCCTCAGCGATCGCGTCAGCCACAAAACCTTTTAATGCATTTAAGCTTAATGTCGATGAGTCAATTACTTCGCCCGCTTTTAATGGCGAAAGCCCTTTTAATTCAGTAACGCCCCCTTGTGCATCTACAAATTCAATTTTGAACTGACCCGCATTTTCTACTGTTACAGATTGTTCTGAACCATAGAAATCACCGGATGTCATCGATGCAACTTTTGTTTTAGAATCTTTTGCCCAAGCCCCCATTTTATGTGGATTTGCTTTCGCGTAATTCTTGACCGCTTTCGGTGCACGACGATCCGAGTTACCTTCGCGCAATACAGGGTTTACAGCAGAGCCCAGTACTTTTGCATATTTAGCTTTGATTGTTTTTTCTTCCTCCGTGGTTGCTTCATCCGGATAGTTAGGGATAGCGTAACCCGCTTTTTGCAACTCAGCAATAGCGCCTTTTAATTGTGGAATAGATGCTGAAATATTCGGTAACTTAATGATGTTCGCTTCTGGAGTTGTAGCCATTTGACCCAACTCTGCCAAAGCATCGGCAATTTTCTGATCTTCTTTTAAAAATTCGGGAAAGCTTGCAAGAACACGACCTGCTAAAGAGATATCTCTCAATTCAACATCGATACCAGCTGTAGCTGTAATCGCTTGTACAATAGGCAAAAACGAGTAAGTCGCCAACAAAGGTGCTTCATCTGTTTTTGTCCAAACAATTTTTGATTTGTTTGACATAGTAATCTATTAGAAATATGTTTAATTTTTAATGCTATGCGAAATCAATGAAAAATCTAAATTTTTCAAAATTTCGCCTAAAGATAAGAATTAATGCCATAAACCATGCGTTAATCCGACCTTTTTGACAATAAAATTGTGAAAATAAATATATTTTGGCAATCCAGAATAAGTTTGGGTTCCGCCCTCGAAAAGACAGCCCTCTTTACATTTCAGTGACGGGATAATACAATCGAAACCCTAATTTAGTCAAACAAAAAATACGATTAAGCATGAAATCATTCAAATTGAACAATGGAATTGATATTCCAGCAATTGGATTTGGAACTTGGCAAATTCCGGAAGGTGAAGAGGCATACCAGGCCGTTACGGAAGCATTGAAAGTCGGGTATACACATATTGACACTGCAGCCATATATGGTAACGAAAAAAGTGTAGGCCGAGCTATCAAAGACAGCGGAATAGCGCGTGATACATTATTTATAACGACCAAGCTCTGGAATACCGAACGCGGCTATGATAAAACAATTGCTGCATTCGAAAAATCCCTCACAGACTTGGGTTTGGCCTATATTGATCTTTATTTGATTCACTGGCCGGCCAATGAATCACAATTCGAAAACTGGGCAACTATCAACGCTGAAACATGGAAAGCGCTTGAATATTTATATCAACAAGGAAAGGTGAAGGCAATCGGAGTCAGCAATTTTCCAAAAGATTACCTTGCCAAATTATTGGAAACCGTAACAATCGTCCCGGCCGTCAACCAAATTGAATTTCATCCGGGTTACCTCCAACAAGAGACCGTTGACCTTTGCAAATCCAATGGCATTTTAGTCCAGGCCTGGTCGCCCCTAGGTTCGGGGAGAATCCTACAAGACGAGACTTTAATTGCTCTAGCGGAACAAAAAGACACCAGCGTCGGACAGATTTGTATTAAATTTGCTTTATCTCAAGGCATACTACCGCTACCAAAGTCCACCAATCCATTAAATATCAAGCGAAATTTAACGGTTGACAACTTCGATCTCACGGAAGAAGATATACAGACAATTAGCGAATTGCCGACGATGGGTTTCTCTGGATCTGATCCTAAAAAAGTTGCATTTTAAATCACAAAGACCATATCCTCCAGTGCTTATATGCTGGAGGATGGTTTTTTAGCATAATACCGGTGATGAGCAAAATACAGCTTATAGATCAATCGGAGCTCCTCCAAAAAGTAGGTGAATATATTTACCACCCGCTTAACACGACCTGTATCCTCGTACATACAGGGACGGTTGCCATTGATTGCAACGGCAGCCCGGTCCAATTGCAGGCAGGCAGTATTTTCTTTATCGGTTATAATAAGTACTATTGCTTTTCGGAGATCAGCCAAGATGCACAATTCAAAGTATTGAATTACGACAGAAATTTCTCCAACCGAATCCGGTTCTCCATTAGCAAATATGATGCTTACCGTCTTATCCATGCAAATAGTTCCGTTCCATTCAGCCCCACGGCTACTGACTTTGAAACGATTTGGACATTAATTTCAACATTACATCAAAATAGAAAAAAAGCGCAAAATCAAGGGATGGATTTTCTTCAAAAAGCAAATGTTAATATTTTTATGGCAATCATTTATTTACTGGCCGCTGTGATTTATGATGCCGGAGAGCGTCATTTAACAATCCGTAATCAGCGAAAAGAAGAGATTACCGTTCAATTTTTACAACTTGTTGCTGACAATTATAAACAGCATCGGGATTTGGCGTTCTATGCGGAATTACTCCATATTTCTATCAAATACCTTTCTATATGTGTCAGGGAAATCACCAAAGACTCTCCCTCCGCGATCCTGAGCAATTGGTTACTGAGCGAAGCTCGGGCACAATTGATTGTCTCCAATAAAACAATCAATCAGTTATCTCAGGAATTTCACTTTTCTGATCAGTACGCTTTCAGCAAGTTTTTTAAAAAACACGTCGGTATTACCCCCAATATATTCCGGGAGCGACAAGCCACAACTGTTACCAATTGAACATCACAAAGCATTAAATAGACATTTCTTGGCATCATACCAGTATGTAACTTTGTATTACATATATAGCACTAAGAAATATACCATGAATATTAAATCAAGCGCACTAAAAACAGGTTTGTACTTGGTCGTTTGTTTCTTTACAATTTTTAGCAATCTAACATACGGTCAGGATAGCATTTCGACCAAAAAGATCAATATTGAAACATTATTTGCGCTCGCCATACGCAATCACCCCAACCTTGCTGTTTCAAAGACAGCAGTTGATATTGCCAAGCAGAAAACTGCAGTCGCAAAATTGAAAACATTACCGGAGATCAGTGCATCAGCTTCAGCGTTTTACCTTGGTGATGCGGCGCTGATCGAGAAGAACCTATCGGGCTCCGAGAAGGTTCCTCTGCCCCATTTCGGAAACAACTATTCCTTGGAGGCCAAGGAACTTATCTGGAAAGGCGGAGTAATCAAGAATTCAATTAAAGCATCTTCTTTGGGAGAAGAGCTAGCGGAACTGGACCACCTAAATGAAGAGCAAAACATCAAAATTTTGGTATTGGGATACTTTCTGGACCTCTTTAAACTCGGCAATCAAGAGCAGGTTTATCATCAGAATATCGAATTGGCCCAAAGGCGGCTGGAACTTACAGAAAAATTATACAAGCAAGGGATGATTACCAAAAATGATGTCATAAGAAATCAGTTACAGATCTCCGAATTGCAACTCGCCAAAGAAGTCGTCCAAAATAATATGCGTATTCTGAATGATGAACTTGTCGTTGCACTGGGACTGCCGGAAAACACTCGCATCACACCCGACGACGGTATTCTAAAGGCCCACTTTCAACCACGGGATCTAACAACATTAAAACAAGAGGCTTACATATCAAATCCAAATGTCCAGCTCGCCACAAAAGAAACAGAGCTTCTTTACACCGAAAAAGATATTACCAAATCCGAGAAATCTCCCGCACTCAGCCTTTTCGCTGGAAATAATCTGGTCAAACCGATCACCAATGTCATGCCTGTCATTGATAAATATATGAATACCTGGAATGTGGGCGTCTCATTGAGTTACAACATTTCTTCTTTATATACAACGGACAAAAAGCTAAAACTAAACGATTTACAAATTGAAAAAAACAAGAAATACGAACAAGCACTGAAACAAAAGACCAGTGTGGCTGTTAATACCGCATACATTAAATACAATGAGGCCTACTCACAGCGCAATGCGCTCGAGTACAACAAAGCACTTGCAGACGAGAACTATCGTATAATTGAAAAAAAGTATTTGAACCAACTGGCACTTATAGTCGATATTATGGACGCTTCCAATTCAAAACTTGAAGCGGAACTGAAATATACAAATGCTGAAATCAATATTGTGTATGCATATTACAAACTTTTGAAAGAAACAGGAAAGATTTAATATTTTTCGTCTGCCAAATTTAATCAGTTTTATATATGTCAGGTCCCATTAAGTAATTAATGGGGCTTTTTGTGTCCTTTCTCGCATTGACCGTTTTATTTTCCCGGTCATTTATTGCGATAAAAACGGTCATAGCTAGGAATTGAATACATCGATTGAAAAATTAAAGAACAAAACCATCTTGAAAGATGGTTTTATTCTTTAATCTCCACAATACTAAAGGGTACCTTTGTCAAAGGAAAATCTTGTTTATCCGTTTTCACCCGACTTATCTTCATGATGACATCTAGCCCTTGATATATTTCACCAAAGACTGTAAAATCCTGATCAAGTCTGGGCTGTCCACCATGAGCGAGGTATTCATCCCGCTGTTCTTTGCTATATTTAATCCCTTTTTTTATTTCCAAGCTATCGAGATCTGCCGCAGTGATCTTTTTTCCAACTACAAAGTAGATCTGATCAAGGAAGGAGGCTTTCTCCGGATTGCCGTCACGTCCCGCTCCTAATGCCCCCATTTTGTGAAAAGCACGTTCGTCGAATTCCGCCGCCAGTCTAGGTTTTCGGTGTAAAGGATCTGCTGCCTCCTTCTTTTCGATATCTATATCGTGTTCACCTCCTTGTACAACAAAATTTTCAATAATGCGATTGAACAGGGCGCCCTGATAAACACTATCTTTAATCGACCTTAACATCAAATCACGATGCTGTGGTGTAAAATCATAAAGTACGACCTTAAACTCCCCAAATGCGGTTTTAAATAATAGGTGTTTCGACTGTGCCTGGGCACCGCCTGCCCAGAACAAAAACACCCCTAAGATCCATGTGATTTTCTTCATGTTTTTTATAGCTTCAACTTATGCAAAATTTGACATAAAAATACATTAAATTTCAATTCGCGGAAATTTGTTTATTACTTATATTTGGAATAAAACAATTCAATTTTATGCAATACACTCCCCATCCCGACCGCTACCAACAGATGATATACAACCGTTGTGGTAAATCCGGACTTCAGTTACCTGCTATTTCCTTAGGTTTATGGCACAATTTTGGAAATGACACGGCACATCAAACCAAGGTTGACATCTGCACAACGGCTTTTGATCTCGGAATCACGCATTTCGATCTAGCCAATAACTATGGACCGCCCCCGGGTAGCGCGGAAATTGCATTCGGACAAATTCTTAAGCAACAGTTTGCGGGATATCGCGATGAGCTGATCATTTCCTCAAAAGCAGGTTATCACATGTGGGATGGTCCTTATGGCGAATGGGGCAGCCGAAAGTATATTATTTCCAGTTGTGATCAGTCCTTAAAACGCTTAGGAACAGATTACGTTGACATTTTCTATTCACATCGCTTCGATCCAAACACGCCTTTGGAGGAAACTATGATGGCCCTGGATCAGCTCGTGCGAAACGGAAAAGCCCTTTATGTCGGCATTTCATCCTACAATTCGCAACGTACCAAGGAAGCCTATGCAATACTGAAATCCTTGGGAACACCCTTTGTTATCCATCAACCGAGTTATTCCATGCTGAATCGATGGGTTGAGTCGGATGGTCTATTAGACACTCTGGGCGAGATTGGTATTGGCTCAATTGTTTTCTCTCCACTTGCCCAGGGCATGTTAACCGATAAATATTTACATGATATTCCTGAAAATAGCAGGGCTTCACAATCAAAATCCTTGCAGACCAAGTTTCTCAGTGAAGAAAATCGAAAAAATATTCAGGCGCTACATGCCATTGCACAACGTAGAGGACAGACCTTAGCGCAAATGGCCATTGCATGGGTTTTTCGAAAACAACAGGTGACTTCTGCACTTATTGGGGCGTCGAGACCACAACAGGTCATTGATTGTGTCGGATCACTCAAAAAGCTATCATTTACGGCAGAAGAAATCCATGAGATTGATCTCTATGCAAAAGATGGACATATTAATATATGGGCTCAATCCGCAGAGATTGAGAGAAGCTAGATCAATCTGTAAATTATTTTAATATCAAAGGCGTACTGGCTATCATTCGATAATCATTACGCCTTTTTTGATGTTAGCATGCAATAACAATAATAGCCTACTGCATGATCTTCAGAATTTTTTCAAATGTGTTCACATTGCGGCTGGTGAACTTATCCTTCAGACTTTTCTTACCCAATATTTTTCCGAATGTTGAATCCAGTGTATTTCCTTTGGGCACCTGCCAATAAAATACCCCATTAATCACTTTGGCTTTTTCATCAGCTGCTTTCGCACTGTTATTGAATTCTTGCATGAGCAGTTCTTCTACGCCTGGCAAACCTACAAAAGCATAAATATGAAAATCAGGACGAATGTCAAAAGGAATATTACGCCTGAATAGCGTAATTTCTTCCTCCGATTTAATGAACAAAAAAGCTTCGTAGGAAAAAGACTTGGACATAGCAGCTTCCAAAACGATTTTAAGTTCGTCCACAGGGCTATCCGATGAAAAAACTATATTTCCGGAAGCCAGCACCGAACTAACATGATCCATGCCCGTATCTTTAAATACCCGGCATACATCGGCCATCTTCATATTGGTTCCCCTCACATTTACTCCCCGTAGAAATGCACAATATTTTATCATTTATCCATTTTTTAAAGTTCATTTATCGGGTTCCAGAATAAATTCTTAAAATCCCTGACCCTAAGATTATTTATCACAATACCTTCGCCCTCCAGTTTAATCTGAAATTCCGGAACGGACAGTACGCCACCACTGGAAATCACCCGATGAGCAGGTACATCTCCGGGACAACCGCCCATTGCTTTTCCAACATGACGAGCGTGATTTGGGTATCCCAAAGCTTTAGCAATAGCACCATAAGTTGAAACACGCCCCTTTGGGATTAGTCTCGTTAATTCGTATACCTGTTTTTTAAATATTTCATCCATATAGATGTTATTACACCATTTAACTCTATCTAGCTAACCACAAAGTATTACCAATTCTTTTTGTCTATAAGCTAAATAAACTACAATTCAACGTTTTCTAAAGGTACAAAAATCAAGTATAATAGACTATTTCCAATGAAGCAAAATTCATGTACTACAATAGTTGGACAAACGGTCCCTACCCCTATTTTGCGACTTAAAATAGTAACTCTAATTTTTATACGCCTAACCAAAATACATAGAGAAACGCTTTGAATATTTTCGACCGAGCACTATTTGTCTCCAAATTTTGGTGTAGAGCCCCAATTAGCTAACAGATTGGAAAAATTGAGCACAGTATAAAAAAAGCCCCTCTGTATTAAACAAAGGGGCTTTTTGTACGCCAATCAGGATTCGAACCTGAGACCGTCGGTTTAGAAAACCGATGCTCTATCCAGCTGAGCTATTGGCGCGTCGCTTTCGGTAATGCAAAAGTAGACATTTGTTCAACAATTCCAAAATATCACTTGCTTTTTTTTATGGTTTTTCAATAACTGATTGCTTTTCAACAAGATTATTTTATTGATCTAGGTCAAACAAAAAGACAAATAACGCTGTTACCTTTGTGTTATTAAACAAATAAGAAAAAACACAAAATTATGGCACAAGGAAAATGGGAATTGGACGCTGCACATAGCGAAATAGAATTCAAAGTAAAACACATGATGATCACAAATGTTAAAGGAAACTTTAACAGTTTTAAAATAGATCTTGATGCAGAAGATGATACTTTTGAGAATGCACTTGCAAAAGTATCTATTGATACTGCTTCTATCAACACCAGAAATGAGCAACGTGATGGACATTTAAAAAGCGCTGACTTTTTTGATGTAGAAAAATATCCTGCAATAACATTTGAAGCAACAAGCTTAGAAAATGATCAAATTAAAGGAAATCTGACCATCCGTGATGTGACCAAAGCTGTAGTTTTTGATCTGGAATTTGCGGGTATTCAAAAAGATCCTTGGGGAAATACTAAAGCTGGGTTTATCGTCGAAGGAAAGATCAAACGCTCAGATTTTGGACTTAACTGGAATGCAGCTTTGGAAACAGGTGGCGTGATGGTAAGTGACGATGTAAAATTTAGCGCTGATATACAGTTTATAAAAGCTAAATAGGAACTATTTCTAAAATAAAATTTGGCAGGAGAGCAAAAATTCGTACTTTTGTCGCGGAGAGTTGGCAGAGTGGTCGAATGCGGCGGTCTTGAAAACCGTTAACTGTCACAGGTTCGGGGGTTCGAATCCCTCACTCTCCGCATAAGAAGCCTTTCAGAAATGAAAGGTTTTTTTATTCGATATGGATTCGAACCAGAAGGGCTGGCCGGGGTTCGAACACTATCATCGCGGGTATTAGCAGCATGGGGATAAGGGACGCGATAAATCCCTCACTCTCCGCATAAGAAACCTTTCAGAAATGAAAGGTTTTTTTATTCCATATGGATTCGAACCAGAAGGGATGGCCGGAGTTCGAACACGATCCTCGTTCAATCAATTATTAGATATACTTATTAACAATATCATCCAGATCATCCAGATCAAAGGGCTTGGATAAGAAATCATCTGCACCGGCGCTTACAGCCAACGATTCGATGTCATTATTGGCAGATACATAAATAACCGGAATATGTTTAAACCTATCATCGGCTTTTAAGAGACGGGTAGCCTCTACCCCGCCAATATTTGGAATCCAGTTATCCATTAAAATAAGGTCCGGTTCCGTAGACTCTACTTTTTGAATGATATCATGTGATGTTTCGGAGACTTCAACATGAAAACCCAAATCTGTCAGCACCACTGTTATGACCTCCAATATAATGGTATCGTCTTCAAATATCAGTACAGTTTTTCTTTTGCTCATATCGCTTAGTTTATCTCCCATACATGGCTTTATTAAGGCTTGAATATCGTGCCAAATAAAACCATCTTATTGTGGGTAGAGTTTTTTCCAAATTTTTTGATCACCCACTGCGGTGAAGTTCTGTTGAATACTTGAGAAACGGATGGTTTCCTTACTACCTAGGCCCAAAAAACCTAGATTTTCCAGGCTTGCGTCAAATAATCTAAATACACGGTCCTGCAGATCTTTATTGAAATAAATCAATACATTGCGACACAAAATCAGCTGAAAACTATTAAAAGAAGTATCTGAAACCAAATTATGGGTTGATAGGATCATTTTTTGCTTCAATTCCGGATCAAATTTAGCCCAGTCGTAATTTGCTGTATAATAACTCGAAAAATCCTGCTTTCCTCCAGATTCGATGTAGTTTTCCGAAAAAGATTTGATCTGACTCAGTGGATAGACACCATTGCGTGCTATTTCCAGCACACGTGGATTGATATCCGTTGCATAAATTAACGATTTGTGATGGAGATTGGCTTCCTTAAGCAAAATAGCCAAAGAATAAGCTTCCTCACCACTGGCGCAGCCTGCCACCCAGATCCGGATCAATGGATAGGTACCCAGTTGCGGCAAGATCTCCTCGCGCAGCTGTCGGAAAAATAAAGGATCCCTAAACATCTCCGTCAAATTCACCGTAATTTCCTCGACAAAATGCTGCAGAAACTCCGGATCGTCTTTCAATGCGAATCGGAGCTCCGCAAAACTCGCAAATCGGTCATTCGTCATGATCCGGTTGATCCTTCTCTTAATCGATGCCCGGCTATACTGTATAAAATCGTAGCCATAGCGCTGATAGATATCTTCCAATAAAATATCGATCTCCTCGTCCTTAATTATATTATGGCCCAACATCACGATATCAATCGTTCTATTTCGGTCAACAGCAAATCAACATCAATCGGCTTTGAAATATAAGCCTTCGCCCCCGATGCCAGACATTTCTCCCGGTCCCCGGGCATTGCCTGGGCAGTTACAGCTATGATGGGAATATCGTTGATAACCGTGGAAGCCCGGATCAAACGAATCGCTTCATAACCGTCAATCTCGGGCATCATCATATCCATTAGCACCAATGAAATACCATTTCCCTCTTCCAAAAGTTGAATTGCATCCTTTGCTAAAGTACAACTGACAACTTGGTATCCTCTCGCTCTCAAGGTCAAACCGAGTGCAAAAATATTCCGGTTGTCATCGTCAACAATTAATATCACTTTATTTTGATTCATTAACCGCCTTAATTAATTTTCATATAACCATACGCGCAACAACGACAGCAGCTGGTCTATATCCACAGGTTTGGAGATATAGTCCGAAGCACCAGCCCGTATACATTTTTCGCGATCACCAATCATTGATTTGGCAGTGACCGCAATAATGGGCAATGTCGCAAATTGAGGTGTTTGCCTGATATTCCTGATTGTTTCATACCCATCCATTTCGGGCATCATCATATCCATCAGCACGATATCAATCGACTCTCCCGAACGCAGTACGTCCAGTGCTTCCTTACCATCCATTGCCGGAATAACCTCTACCTGAAATTTCTCCAATGCTTTCGTCATTGAGAATATATTGCGCACATCGTCATCAGCCACCAGCACTTTTTTTCCTTTCAGCACATCCGCTAATGCGCCAAGCCCGTTGTTTTTACGTCGCACATCATCCGAACTGTTTATCTCGATCAGATGTAGAAATAAACCCACCTCATCTAAAATCCGTTGATAAGAATGTGCAGTCTTAACAACCACAGAATCTGCATATTTTTTAATCTTCAGCTCTTCTGACTTTGACAGATTTTTACCCGTAAATATGATAATCGGTAAATTTTCAAGTCCCTCATGCTGTTTGATGGCCTCCAGGGTATTATAGCCCATTTCATCGGGAACACCCATATCCAAGATCACGCAGTCCACCTCAGCGGTCCCCAATGCTGTGATGCTATCTTCAACATTATCTTTTACTTCAAGTGAGATATTGAAACTACTTAAAAAATAAGCCAATGCACTAGCATGTTTAGGATTCTCTTCAACAATGAGCACCTTTTTTGGAGACCTGCTCAAAGCAGATTCTATCTTTTGAAAAACCGATGTCATCTGTTCCAAAGCGACAGGTTTATTGATAAAATCAATTGCACCTTTTAACAGACTTTGCTTCTTCACTTCAAGTGAAGACATGATATGTACCGGAATATGCCTTGTGCTCTTATCCCCCTTTAACTCATCCATCACAGCCCATCCATCCTTGACCGGCAATTGAATATCCAATAAAACCGCCTGTGGATGATATTTCTTGGCCGCCGGCAATGCATGATCCCCACGTACAACAACAACACCCTTATAGTGCTGGCTATGCGTGTATTTCAATAATGCTTTCGCAAAATTGATATCATCTTCGACAATCAAAATAACCTTATCCCCCGCAACAATGCTATCCCGATCATCAGGTAACTCCTCCGGAATACGTATTGTGGCAGGATTATAGACGTCATCCGCTACAAGCTCACGCACCTCCTCTATTTCAGAATGAATCTCTTCTACAAGCAACTCTTCTTTCGTACGCTGTTCCCCGGGATCTACCGGATGATTCGGAATGATAAATAAGAATGTGCTTCCCTTTCCTTCCTCACTCTCCAGTCTGATTTCACCGCCCAACAAGCGTGCAATCTCTCTGCTGATAGACAAACCCAGTCCTGTCCCTCCGAATTTTCGTCTTGTCGAACCATCCGCCTGCTGGAAAGCCTCGAAAATTATCTTCTGTTTTTCCAGGGGAATCCCTATACCCGAATCAATCACGGCAAAAACAAGCTTATCCTTATCGGAGCTATCTTCGTAAATATCCAGTCTTACCTCACCGGCTGCTGTAAATTTAACCGCATTTGAAATCAGATTCCGTAGCACCTGATCAATTCTAAGTCGGTCGCCCTGAAAATTTTTATTGACCCCGGGATCAATATTGATTGTGAAAGCCAGGCCTTTCTCATTGACAATCGGAAGAAATAAATTATTCAGATCCGCCGAGATATCATTTAAATTCAGTGTCGCATACTCCAATGTCATTTTACCAGACTCAATCTTTGAAAGATCCAATATCTCGTCAATCAAGGTTAACAGGCTCGTTCCCGAACTTTGGATCACTTTAGCCGATTCGATCTGGTCAGCGCTAAGATTGTGTTCATTATTCTCAGATAGCAAACGCGAAAGTAGCAGGATGGAATTTAACGGTGTACGCAGCTCATGGGACATATTGGCCAAAAACTCAGACTTATATTTGGTACTTAAAGCGAGTTCCTCCGCTTTCTGCTGAATTTCCAGGTTACGTTCGGCGATCAATAAGTTTTTGTCTTCCAACAGTTTTGAACGTTCTTCCAGTTCTTGGTTTGATTGCATCAATTCCTCGTGCTGCACCTTCAGTTCCTCCTCGGACGACTGCAGACGCAAGGTCTGCGCTTCCAATTCCGTATTCAGATTCTCCAGCTCCGCATGCTGTGTCAACAATTCTTCAGATTGTACTTGAGTTTCTTCCAAAAGTGACTGAATTTTAGCACGGCCCCTCGCCGAAGCGATAGCGATACCAAGTTGTCTGGCACATTCCGTCAGAAATGTTGATTCAATTTCCGCAAATGGCTGACGGTGCCCGATCTCCAGCACACCCAACACCTGATCAGCCCATACAATAGGTACAAAAATAAGGTGCTGTACATTGACCTTTCCACTGGCAAAACTCACGATATAGTCTTCCGTGTTTATATTATTTATGATTTTCGTTTCCCGATCAACAAAGACCTGTCCGACATAACCTTCATTTGGAAGAAAATATTGCTGTGCCTTTGGGTCCAATCCGTAAGCACCAGATAGTTCAAGTTTTTCCTCATTAAAAACATAGATCGCTCCAGTAATAGCGCCTATATAATTGACTAATCCCTTTACTGAATCTGTGGTAAGTACCCTTTCGGTTTTGTTACCGACCAATCCGGTATAAAGATCGGCATATCCCATGTGCAGCCAGTCGTTATCTTTAAGCTGATCAAATGATTTCTTTAAGGCTTTTGACATCCGGTTAACGGATTTGGCAATCGCACCAAGGTCGTCTTCCTCAATGTCCTCGGCTTTTACATCATAATCCCCTAGCGCAATACGATTAGTGATCTTCTGAACCATATTTAACCTGCGGGCAATCCCTTCATCCTTCTCACGGAGTGACTTTTCCAGCGCTAGGCGTCTAAGAAAGTCTGCCCTTAGCCGAAAATAAAAGTATGTCGTAATCACCAATGATAGCAATGCACTGATCACGATAAATAAGGTCGTTATAAACGAAGAATTATCTAAATTGCTGGATTTTTGATCGATACCATCATCTTCGTAATGAATAATTTCTTTAATGATGCTACGGCATTTGTCCATTGCGGATTTGCTCTCGTCCAGCTGCGTCAGACTAACAGTCCCGCCATTCCTTTTGACATTCACCGACTCCTTTAATACAGCTAACCTTTGCTGGGCCGCTGTAAATAAGCTGTCTACCCGAACATTTTGCTCAGGATCGGCTTTCGTAAGCTCCTTTATTTCATTCAGCTCAACCGGCAGGCTCGCTAAAGCCTGGTTGAATGGTTCCAGGTAATTCTCCTTCCCCGTGAGCAGATACCCCCTGTTTCCCGTTTCTGCCCCTTGCAGAGAGTTAAGGATAACATTTGATAAACTGATTATTTTTCGGGTAGCGGCCAGCTCCTGACGGTGTTTATTCTGTTCTTTAATCCCCAGATACGATGCTGTAGAACTCACCAGCAGCGCCAGTAGTGAAAAACCAATTCCTATAGATAAGTTATTAAGTGTTTTATTCGGCATCTGTAGGCAGATTTAATGGTAATGTAAAATAAAATGTGGCCCCCTTACCGGCTGAACTTTCAACGGCAATGGTACCTTGATGGCTACGGATAATTTCCGAACAAATATAAAGGCCTATTCCCAGCCCCTGGAAATCAAAGGAAGTTTCCTCTACACGGTAAAACTTGTCAAAAACCTCCGACAGTTTGTTTTCAGGTATACCGATTCCAAAATCTATCACGCTGACTTTTACGACATCTGTCATTACGCTGCAATCGACGATCACCTTCTCTGTCCCGGCAGCATACTTATAAGCATTTGTTAAAAAATTAACAAGAACCTGCTCCAGGCGTATCTCATCACCGTAGACCATGAGTCCCGAGATATCTCCCTGTCTATATAATTCCATATTGCTCTGATCATGGGTCTGCACAATGGAATCAATGGCATTTTGTACCATACGTTCAAGCGAGAATACCTTTTTATTGATCCGCAGTTTACCATTGTCAATTTTTGATATATCGAGCAAATCCGTGATCAAACTGTTGAGCTTTCCAACCTGATCCTGAACCCGGCCAACATACTTGGCCTCCGGGCAGTTTTTGTCAAGACTCAACTTACGGTCAAGTAGCTGCATATAAGCTTTGATGCTTGTCAGCGGTGTCTTCAGTTCATGGCTCGCAATACTCAAAAACTCATCCTTTTCCTGCTCTGCTTTCTTTTGCGCATCAATGTCGGTAAATGTCCCCACCCAATTATTTTCGCCATTCTCCAAAATTGGCCAGACCCTTAATAATTGATACGAATACCCTGATTCATCCCGCTTTTTAACCCGCACCTCCATTTCCAAAGGTTTACCGGACTCAAGACTTTCCTGCAATTCAGCCATGATCGACCGGTCATCAGGATGCGTCTGCGGGAATGTGTTCTCACTGTCCGAAAACTGGAACCAACGGCCATTGACAAAGCCAATATTACCAAGATGGTCACAGGTAAAAGCAATTTGTGGCAATGATTCCAATAAGGTATGTAAGTAGTCTACTTTCGAACGAAGTTCCAATTGCGCCTGTTTCCTTCTCTCCACTTCCATTTCCAAAGCCTGCTGGATATCCTTGAGGGCCTGGGTCTGCTCATACAGTCGATAGAATGTTTTGACTTTAAGCATCAGAATATCCGGATCGACGGGTTTGGTGACGTAATCCAGTCCTCCTGAATCATAACCTTTCGTAATAAAACGTTTATCGGTATTGACAGCAGATAAAAATATAATCGGCGTCTCCTTAGTCTTACTGAATCCAGCAATGTTCTCAGCAACTTCAAAACCATCCATATCGGGCATCTGCACATCCAATATGATTAAAGCATAATTATATTTTAAAATCTTCTTTAAAGCCTCTTCACCGGAATGGGCAGTATCGACTTTAAAATTTTTGGATTCCAATAACTTTTGTAATGAATAAATATTATCTGGGTTGTCATCGACTATTAATATCATAGAGCGCTTAAACTAAGAATCAAAGTAAACAAATGTAAAAAAATTAACCGGATCCATTCTTCAGGCAAAAAATTTCCTTACCCCCGCAATTTAATCACTAGGATCGACTTTCACTAAAAAATAAACAAAACTTTAACTTATGCCTGCCTGTTTGAATACATAACATGCTCTATACGGAAGTCATGTTTTCAAAAACAAGGATTCGATATGATTCAATTCACATCAAAAGGCATTTATTGTATTCCCGGCAAATTTTACCTGGATCCATGGCAACCCGTTGATCTTGCCATCATTACACATGGACATGCAGATCACGCGCGCCCGGGCATGAAAAAGTATCTTTGTCACCACCTGACCGTCGGTATACTGAAAAGTCGTATTGGACCTGATATCCGGGTTGAAGGCTTAGCTTACAACCAGACGATCCAGATCAACGGTGTAAAAATTTCTTTACATCCTGCAGGACATATCATTGGCTCAGCGCAAATACGCTTGGAATACAAAGGTAAAGTCACCGTTTTTACGGGAGATTACAAAATCCAGGATGATGGCCTCTCCACCCCTTTTGAACCTGTAAAATGTCATGAATTAATTACCGAAAGCACTTTTGGTCTGCCGATCTATCGCTGGGAGAGTATTGAAATCCAAAATCAACGACTGAAAGCATGGATCACACACAATCAGGGATACAAAAAGACATCCGTATTTATTGGTTATTCATTGGGCAAGTCCCAAAGGATATTAAATGCGGTAAAGGATATGGGCGAAATATATGTGCATTACAGCATCGCTAAACTAAATATGGCCTACAGTGATGCAGGTTTAAAATTACCATCCTACCAGATTATCGACCCGATGACGGACATGAAACAGCTCGACGGCAAGATCGTATTGCTACCACCGGCATTACTTGATACGCAACTGCTCCAAAAGATACCACATGTTGCCTATGCGATCTGCTCCGGCTGGATGCAAATCCGTGGTGCACGAAGATGGCGCAGTGCAGATGCAGGTTTCGCCATCAGCGATCATGCGGACTGGAATGGATTGCTGCAGGCAGTGAAGGAAAGTGGCGCCGAAAAAGTGTATGTCACGCATGGACAGACAGCCTCATTCAGCAAATATCTGAATGAAATAGGTATTGAAGCCGAAGAGGTAAATACAAATTACGGAGAAGAATTAAGCGTATGATAGAATTCGCAACATTGATCAATGCGCTGGATAGCTCCAATAAAGCCAGCTTAAAAAAAGAAGCGATCATCCGCTTTCTAAGCGTTGCGCCTGAGAAAGATAAACGCTGGTTTCTCGCTTTAATGACCGGCAAAAGGCCTAGGCGTGCGATTTCGACCAAAGAACTTAAAACTTGGGTAATGGAAATTACCAATATCCCGGAATGGTTGTTTGTCGAATGTTACGCCGCTGTCGGTGATCTCTCCGAAACCTTAGCTTTATTACTGCCTCCCGCATCCGAAAAAATAGACAAAAGTCTCAGTGAATGGATGGAAGACATCCTGCTGTTGGCAAATGCTTCAATGGAAGAAAAAAAAGCTTTTGTACTCGCTTCCTGGAACAGGCTCAATACCGTTGAACGCTTTATTTTCAACAAATTGCTGGGTGGCAGCTTTCGTTTGGGAATATCGTCCAAGGGGCTGATAAATACCATTGCGGCACATTTCCAGATCGAGCCGAGCATTGTCACCCACAGTATTATGGGCGAGTGGAATCCCCATGACTACGCATTTGACAAACTCGTTCGCGGCGAATATAGCAATACCAACCTTTCAAAACCTTATCCCTTTTGTCTGGCTTACCCCATTGAAAAGGAAGTGGAAGCACTTGGGCCGATTGCGGAATGGCAATGCGAGTACAAATGGGACGGTATACGCGGACAGCTGATCAAAAGAGGCGACGAAATCTATATCTGGTCAAGAGGTGAGGAACTTGTCACCGTACAGTTTCCTGAGATCACCGATGCGCTCAGGCAATGGCAAGGGAGCTTTGTCTTGGATGGTGAAATTCTGGCGTCGAAAGATGGTCAGATATTGAATTTTAATGAACTACAAAAAAGGATCAATCGCAAGGTAATTTCCAAGACCTTACGTGAAGAAGTCCCTATTGTTGTATACCTTTATGATTTGTTGGAGCTGGATGGTAAAGACCTCCGGTCGGAGTCCCTGCAGGACAGGCGCAAGTTATTGGAACAGCTGTGCCAAGGTCAAGTTGGCTCCACAATCCAATTGTCTCCACTTATTCATGGTGAAAATTGGTCCGACCTACGGAAATTACAAGCGGCCTCGCGTGCGCTGAACAGTGAGGGCATTATGCTTAAAAAGAAAGACTCCATCTATTATGTTGGCCGAAAAAAAGGTGGCTGGTGGAAATGGAAAGTCAATCCCATGACCATCGATGCCGTGTTGATATATGCGCAAAAAGGCAGTGGGCGCAGAAGCGCGCATTATACGGACTATACTTTTGCCGTTAAAGACGGCGATCACTTAGTGAGCATCGCAAAAGCATATTCGGGACTTACAGATAAAGAAATACTTGAGGTTAGCCGCTATATCCGGCAGAATGCGGTGGAGAAATTCGGACCCGTAAGAACTGTTAAACCCGAACTTGTATTTGAAATTGCCTTTGAAGGAATAGGCTATAGCAAACGCCACAAATCGGGTGTCGCCCTGCGCTTCCCCCGCATTTTGCGTTGGCGCAGGGACAAAAAAGCAACCGATATAGACACATTGGAAAATATCAAAAAATTAATACCATAAGTTGAGTCAGAAGATAATACACAGTGAAGGATTCAAGATCGTCAATCGTTATTTTGAATCCTTGGGCAATACCCCTTTTGGCTTTCAGGTTAAAACCTGGGACCGATACATGCTGGGATACAGCGGAATGGTCATTGCCCCAACAGGATTTGGCAAAACATTTTCGGTGTTTATGGCGGTCCTGATCGATTACATGAATCATCCCCAACGCTACCCAAAAGGACTAAAATTACTATGGATCACGCCTTTGCGCTCCTTAGCAAAGGATCTGGCCAGAGCAATGCAGACCGCTATAGACGATATCGGATTAGATTGGATCGTACAGGTACGGAATGGGGACACCGATCCAAAGATCAGAGCCCAACAGACCAAAGCGATGCCTGATATTCTTTTGGTGACTCCGGAAAGCCTTCATCTCCTGCTCGCTCAAAAACAGCGGGACAAATATTTCAGGAATATCCGATGTATTACTGTAGATGAATGGCATGAACTTATTGGAAATAAACGCGGTGTCATGGTAGAATTAGCATTGTCGTATTTAAAATATAAATATAAAGATCTCCAGATCTGGGGTATCACCGCCACCATAGGCAATCTGGACCAAGCGATGGATGTACTGTTACCGGCAGCAAAAAAGAGCGTACAGATTATCGCAAAGGAGAAAAAGAAAATTGCGATCAGATCCATCTATCCGGACAAAGTAGAGCTCCTTCCCTGGGCCGGGCATCTTGGAGGCAATCTCGTGAATCAGGTTGTCCCCATTATACTGGAAAGCAAGAGTACGATCCTTTTTACCAATACCCGTAGCCAGAGTGAACTATGGTATCAGCTATTACTACAGGCGCATCCGGATTTTGCGGGACAGATTGCGCTGCATCACAGCTCAGTAGATGCACACATCCGCGAATGGATCGAAGAAAATCTGAGCAGTGGAAAGCTAAAAGCAGTGGTATCTACTTCATCCCTGGATTTGGGTGTGGATTTTAAGCCCGTGGACACCGTGATTCAAATCGGATCCAGCAAAGGTGTCGCCAGATTTATGCAACGCGCCGGAAGAAGTGGCCACAGCCCTTTTGAAACATCCATTATCTACTTCGTTCCGACACATTCCCTGGAACTCGTCGAAGTTGCCGCTTTAAAGGAAGCTGTCAAAACCCAAACGATAGAAAACCGCGACCCCATGGTCCAGAGTTTCGATGTGTTAGTACAGTTTATGGTCACAATAGCGCTCGGAGGCGGCTTCCAATCAACAGAACTCCATCAGATCGTTGCCCGGACCCATGCGTTCCATTATATGGAAGATGAGGAATGGCAATGGTGTATGTATTTTATCACCGCAGGCGGCAAAATTGGCAAACGCTATGAGGAATTTCACAAAGTAGTACAGGACAATGATGGCAATTGGATAATAAAAAATAGGCGCATCGCCCTGCTCCATCGGCTGAATATCGGTGCTATTGTTGGTGATGCAATGATGCGCGTAAAGTTTCTCTCGGGCGGATATATTGGTATGATTGAGGAATATTTTATCAGTAAATTGAAGAAAGGCGAACGGTTTAACCTTGCTGGCCGGATTCTCGAACTTGTTATGGTCAAGGATATGACTGTATTTGTCAGAAATTCATCTGGTAAGGCCATCACACCGAGTTGGCTGGGAGGCAGATTACCACTTTCTTCCAACCTGAGCCATTTTTTGCGTAAAAAACTTGCAGAAGCAATAAGTCCCGACAACACGGAAAAAGAACTGCGCTTCCTGGCGCCGTTGATCCAGAAGCAGCAAAGCCTTTCGGCCGTGCCCAATGAATCACAATTTCTTGTCGAACACATCAAGACCAGAGAAGGGCATCATCTGTTTTTCTATCCGCTGGAAGGGCGATTGATCCACGAAGTCATGGCTGCCCTCGTCGCTTACCGCATCAGCAAACGCTATCCCATTAGTTTTTCCATGGCCATGAATGACTATGGCTTCGAACTTTATTCCGACAAAGAAATTCAATTGGATCACGCACAATTAACCGAGGTACTGAGCCGGGAGAATCTTATGCAGGACGTGATCAGTAGCATCAATTCCGCTGAAATGGCAAGCCGCAAATTCCGCGATATTGCTGTAATTTCCGGATTGGTGATACAAAACTATCCCGGAACCCAACAAAACAACAAATCCTTGCAAGCTTCCTCGGGTATTATATTTCGTGTTTTAATGGATCATGATCCGGACAATCTATTGTTAAAGCAGGCCTTCACCGAAGTGTTCAACCAACAACTGGAGGAATACCGTCTGATAAAAGCATTTGAAAGAATAAACAATAGCCAAATCATCTATACCTTTGCAGAGGAATATACACCGCTGAGTTTTCCGATCAAAGTGGACAGTTTACGTCAGTCCCTTTCTAGTGAAGCGTTGATCGAACGGATTCAACGCATGGAGCATGCAAATAAATCAAAACGTGGACGAAGAAAATGAATATACAGGAACAGCACATTACATTCAATAAACAAACACTCATCCTTAACAATCAACGTACGATCTTTTGGCCGAAGCAGAACACCCTCATTCTATCCGACCTTCATCTTGGTAAAGCCGCACATTTCCGTAAACATGGAATTCCTATTCCTTCAGATACATCTAGCCGGGATCTCGACAGACTAGCTGCGCTAATTGATCACTACCGGGCGGAGAACGTTTTGGTCGTCGGCGACCTGATTCATGCAGGAATCAATCAGGAAGTCCTTCTGCTTGCAGCGTTTAAACAAAGATATGCTGATCTCAATTTTCATCTGGTCGTGGGTAACCATGATAGAAAGGTGGAGAAATTAGCTGAGCAGGTTGATTTGATTTATCACCACGACAAATTCGAGCTGGAGCAGATCTCCTTTGTACATGAACCGATCATAGATCCGTCGGCTTTCACCATCAGTGGACATATTCATCCGGGCATCCGTATCAAGCTTCCGCCCAATAAACATCTCCGTCTGCCCTGCTTCTGGGTCTCCACACAGCAGATTATTCTACCGGCATTTAGCAAGTTTACGGGACTTGATAGCCGAAGAATGCCGCAGGAGTATGATTGCTATGCTTTACACGATGAAATAATCCTGCCGCTAAAGAACAGCTAATTACATTTTAAGTTCACCCGGTGAGATTCCATAGTATTTTTTAAACGCACTGCTAAAGTTATTCTGATGACCATATCCGGTCAGCAAAGCCACTTCATAAACGGTCATCTTATCATCCAATAGATAACTTTTGGCCTTTTCCATGCGGATTCGGGTGAGATAATCGTGGATTGTCACTGAAAAATATTCTTTAAAATCCTTTCGCAGCTTGCTTTCACTTGTCAGCACCTCTGCCGCCAGTTCTTTTTGTGTCGGCGGATTGGCAATACGCTGTTCGAGAATCTGCCGGGCCAGCTCCAGTCGCTGCACGTCTTCGTCATGGAACAATGAAACGGCCTGATCATTTTTCTCGTTATACTGCTCAAATTGGTACATCAGCAATTCAACAATACGAGACTCGGTATGCAGCCGACGTATCTCACCTTTTTTCTTCGATTCGATGAGTTCGGCTATGGTGTGCTGCATCTCATAAGTTGCCATCAGGTCTTCTTCTGAAAACGATGTATACTCCCCTTTTTCTATTTCATGCACAAACTGCTGGTGCAACAACGAATCCCGCTTAATAAGGTTCAGGTAATATTCCTTGGATATCACAGCAATAAAATACGTATACTCAATACCCGGCTCCACTTGATGAACCGATTTAACCGAAGGTATATACCGGATATTGTGCCTGCTCATACCGTAGGGCAATTTACTGTCCACCGGTTTAAAGAATATAAATTGACTGGTAATGGTCTCCCCTTCGATCTCGGTCAATATCTGAACAGGCCGGTCAAATTGCATTTTCGAATGCAGTATGAACAAGCCCGAGGTTGAGAGCTGAAAATTTTCCATGTGAACAGGCTCCGTATGGATTGTGATTTTATTTTCTACCAAAGGTTTGTCAGGCACATAGCCGTCTGGAATTTCTTCTTCAAAAAGCCAATCAGCCAACTCAACTATTTTACTTTTCACCAACATGATTTCAATCCAAATAAGCCCGAAGCAGTTAAAATTAACAAATTAGGATGGTAATTAAAAATTATTTATAATCTATCTAAATAATTCCAGATCAATCTCCATCTCTTCCAATTGTACATACGGTTTTAATGTGCGGGGGTTCATGATCACATTTGATTCCACCGAAAAAATTGTATAGATTTCTTTCTGGGCCAGCACCTCCACCGGTGTACCGTGAAAAAGCTTACGTCCATGTTTGAGCATCAAAATCCGATCGGCATACATTGCGGCAAAATTGACATCGTGCACAATCAAAATAACCATAAATCCTTTTCGGGCCAATGCACGAGCAATCGCCAGCACCTTTTGCTGATAATGCAGATCTAAGGCTGAAATAGGTTCGTCGAGTAACAGGAGCGAATCGGGACTATCCCAGATCTGTGCCAAAACACGCGCGAGATGAACACGTTGTTGCTCCCCACCCGAAAGGCTCAAAAAATCCCGGTCAGCGAATGCCGTGACACCACAGAGCTCCATCGTTTCGGCCACCACCTGGTAATCACGTACTGTGGGCGTATTTTTATAATGCGGATACCTCCCCATCAATACGATCTCTTCCACCTTAAAACTCAATGTCATCTGTTGCTGCTGGCTCAGG
This sequence comes from Sphingobacterium sp. DR205, assembly GCF_011064245.1. Classification (NCBI taxonomy): domain Bacteria; kingdom Pseudomonadati; phylum Bacteroidota; class Sphingobacteriia; order Sphingobacteriales; family Sphingobacteriaceae; genus Sphingobacterium; species Sphingobacterium sp. DR205. Next base: position 3,855,781 of record NZ_CP049333.1, read on the forward strand.
AGCGCCCTGCATTTGGACAATGTCGCAGCGTCATAGGCAGACAACAATTTACCATTGAAATGAATCTGCCCGGAATCAGGCTTCTTTTCGCCGCAAAGGAGTCCCATCAAGGTAGACTTTCCTGCGCCATTGGCTCCAAGCACAGCTAAAATCTCCCCTTTACGCACCTGAAAGGTAATGTCTTTCAGTAGTTTTCGGCCTTTCACCTCATAGTTGATTTTCTCTACACGCAACATAAAAAATAGTATTTAAACATCCGAACGAAGGCTATTTATCCTTGATTAAAATATACAAAAATACAGGCGTCCCCAACAGGGCCGTAATCACACCGATAGGCAATTCGATCGGCGCTATCAATACCCTAGCGATAACATCTGCCAGCGTCAGCACCAGAGCCCCTAAAAGCAGTGAGCCCGGAAGTACAAAACGATGATCTGGTCCTCCCATCAGACGTACCGTATGCGGGACAATAAGTCCTACAAAACCAATAATTCCCGATACCGCCACCGAGGCACCGACAGCCAAAGTCGATAAAATGACCACCCATCTTTTTACACGATCAGTGCGCATCCCCAATAAATCAGCCTGAAGTTCGCCCAGGGCAAATGCATTCAAAGACTTCCCAAAAAATGGAAGAATAAACAGGGAGATACCTATAAAAGGACCTATGGCCAATAAATTGTCCCAGGTTGCACCCCCTAGACTGCCCAGCATCCAAAACGTAATGGTGCGGAGCTGCTGCTCTGTAGACATGTAAGTCATCAAACCTGTAAGCGCGCCCGCAAATGCATTGATGGCGATACCCGCCAACAGCATCGTCGTCACATTGGGGCGGCCATTTTTACTGGCAATACGATACACCAAAAATGCGGTCAGCCCGGCACCGACAAAAGCACCAAAAGCCAAAATATAATAACCTAGCCACGCTGAAAGCGAAGTCAGCAGAAACGTTTCAAATGCGATAATCAGTACGGCGAACAAGGAGGCGCCAGAAGAAATACCGATTAACCCGGGCTCTGCGAGCGGATTTCGAAAAATTCCCTGAATGGCAGCGCCCGAGATACCCAGGGCGGCTCCGACCAAAAGCCCCAGTAATAAACGTGGCATGCGGATCTCAAATAAAACGTCGGCATGCATGCTGTCCTGGTTAGAAATTGCAGACAAATGCAGCTTCTGCATGAGCATGGATAAAATATCCCCCGGAGGTATATGATAAGCTCCGAGACCTAATGCAACAATACATGTAATAAACAATATCAGGCTCAAAGCCAGCAATATTAACTTTTGTTTCTTCTGCACCTGACCTATTTTGAATCCATTACTTTTCCAAATCCACGGTGCAGCTCCAAGATCGCATCAGGTAACCTGTTACTAAAGTTGACCAGTAAAGAGGCATTCATCACCAGTAAACGCTCATTTTTGCCAGCATTCGTGATACGCATCCCCGGCAATTTAAGAATAGCTTCTTTTCCACCTAAGCTACTCGCACCAAAATCAAACAGTAATATAATATCTGGATTGGCCTGCACCAATGCTTCTGTCGTATACGGCTTGAAATCCGAAAATTCCTGTATAGCGTTCTTTCCACCGGCTAAATTGATCATCGCATCCAGGCTGCTACCCTTTCCCGCGACACTCATTGTCCCTGTTCCGCGCGCATACAAAAACAATACTTTCGGAACTGCTTTACCCTTATTTTCTTTTTTCACCAATGCTAGCGTATGATCCAGACTTAATTTCGTACGTGATGCCAAAGATTTCCCTAAGGATGGCTCTCCGACCGCATCCGCCACATCCCGTATATAGCGTAAAGCACCAGCAGCAGAATAATTTGGCTTTACCGCAATAAACTTTACACCGGCACCACGGATCTGCTGAATGACCGCATTGGCCACATCCCCCTCATTTGCCAGAACAAGCGTAGGTTTAAAAGACAATAATCCCTCGGCAGAGACAGAACGGTTTTTGCTCACCCGTGGCAATGCCGCTGCAGCTTTTGGGGAGATGCTGGTCACATCTGTTGCGATCATGCGATCACCTAAACCAAGCCCATAAATTGTTTCCGTCAGCGAACTGTTCAATGTAATAATCCGTTGCTGCGCGTTTGCCCATCCGACAGTATGCAGCAAACAACATAGCATAAATAAGTAAATTCTACGCATCTCTTTCTTTAACTTCTTTAAAACTGCACAGGATTTTGATTCCAATTTCCGGCACAGCAACTGTTAGTTGACTACAAAACAAATCAATAATCAGTCTAAATACAAATTATTTTCAATCCCTATAAATAAACACAAACAGCAAGAAAAATAAGATATACAACTGTAAAACAGGCAAATAAAACACAATACCGCCCCCTTTATGGATAATAAAAATCGAATTAAATAGAATTTATGACAATTTGCATATAGAAAAATCCAATAGTATTGCCTTTTTTTGTAACATTATTTAGAATGATTAAAAATAAAAATAGTGTTTAAAAGCCTCTCTTCTATTCGAACAAGCACCCTGATAGCCCTATGCGCCTGCCAGATCTACACTGTGCAAGCACAAGAAAAATGGAAAATCTCGGGTGTATTAAAGAACGAATCCAATAAAGGCGTCGCCAATGCGACCGTCTATCTTTATCCAGATAAATATGCTTTTAAAACAGATACCGCAGGGAGATTTCAATTTAACAAACTCTATGCCGGCCGTTATGAACTTGTCGCACAAGCATTAGGCTATAAGGAACTGCGTCAATTTGTAGACTTGACGGATAAAAACCAGCAACTCACCATCACTTTACAAACCGATAACCGCCAGATTGACGAGGTCGAGGTCAACCGTAAATTGGAAGCCGTTGATAACTTGATCAAAGCTGAAAACGCAGCTATGCCGGTCAAGGTCATTACCAAGAGGGAGATTGAACTTATGGGGAGCCGGAGGTTAGACGAAGTGCTGAAAGAGCAGACCGGTATTGCCGTTGTAAACGATATTGCAGGTGGCTCAAGAGCTGTAGGTGTGCAAATTCAGGGGTTTAGCAGCAACTATGTCATGGTCTTGGTCGACGGGCAGCCTATGCTTGGCCGTAATAGCGGTAATTTTGACCTTTCGCGTATTTCAGTGACCAATATCGAACGCATTGAGATCATTAAGGGAGCATCCTCCTGTTTATACGGCAGCGATGCACTTGGCGGTGCCATCAATATCATCACACGTCATGGCGCCATTACCCCACAAGCACATGCTTCGCTACTCTACGGCACATTAAATACTGTTGATGCAACATTGGAGGGAGAAACACCATTTTCCAATCAACGGGGCAGCGCTGTTGTCTCCGGCAACTATTACCGTACGGATGGGTTCAATACAGACAAGCAGTATCTGGATTCAAAGAGTACAACCTTCCCCCCCTATACCAACTATAGCTTTCAGGGACGGGTACGCTACCGCACCAGTAAACAGGGGACGTTGGGCATCACGGGTCGATTTGCAGCGCGTGAATCCGAAATGATCAATGCCTGGTCGGAGGATAGAACGCTACAGGATAAACAAAAAGATCAGGACATTAATCTATCGGCCAGCTACGACCACAATTTTGATTCGGGTCTGCGCAGCATGACACGATATTACTTTTCCAGATTCCATTCGCAGATTGCGGCACAGTGGCTGCAACAAGGGGTTTTGGCCAGCGCTGAGGAGTTTGGCCAAAATGTACACCGCATCGAACAGCAGTTTGCCTACAGCCCGGTGCAACAACTTAAGTTCACCGGTGGAATAGGCGGCAGTGTGGAGCAAATGGACAATCAGGACCTGGATGCCAAACGCTCATTGAATAGTGCATTTGCCTACCTCCAAACCGAGTGGAAACCCTTTGATCGTCTTCTTACGACACTAGGTCTACGTTATGACCACACCAATGTGTACAATGGGCATTTGAGTCCAAGTTTAGGTTTGCAATACCATATCAGTCCAACCCTATTGATTAAAGGCGGGGTTGGTGCAGGATTCAAAGCGCCAGACTACAAGATGCGCTATCAGGTCTTCTTCAACCCAGCCGCCAACTATCTTGTGGTGGGAAGCGAACGGGTAGCCGACGTTATTGCCGCCATGGACCAAGCGGGTGAATTGAGCTATAAAAATAGTTATATGCTGAATTTAGTTGCAGGAAACCTCAAGGCCGAAACTAGCCTTTCCAACAATATTGGGCTGACCTGGAATCCTTCCGGCAAATTTCAGGCAGATCTCTCCCTGTTCTATCATCGGATCAACAATCAGATCAATACGGTCAGTGTGGGCAATGGTACCAGTATCGCCCAGATCTACAGTTACCGAAACCTGCCGAAGGCGATGAACAAAGGTTTTGAAGTCTCGATGAGTTATCAGGCAACCAGGGATCTGCAATTATCCATGGGTTATCAATACCTGATCGCAAAGGATCTCAGTGTATTGGATAGCATTGCAGCGGGCAACTACCCCTATAATCAGATCAATGATGCAGCCACTGATCTTTATCGGCAAAGCAAAAAATCAGATTATTGGGGTATTGAAAATCGCTCGCGCCATATGGTCAATTTCAAAGCACAGTACGAATACAAGCCCTGGGGAGTCAACGTCAATGCCCGTATTAATTTTCGCGGAAAGACCCCCTTTCAGGAATATAACGGGAATCAATTTATTGACAAGTACGACATCTTTATCCCCCACCATACACTCCTGAATATGACGATCGAAAAAAGTCTGATGAACCGGAGATTAACCCTCCGACTGATCGGCGATAACCTATTCAATTTCACCAGCCGTTATCTCTTAGGACAGCCCGGACGGGTCATTATGGGCGGAGTGAGTTACCGATGGATGAAGGACTAGCGATTGGAGATTGGAGATTAAAGTTAAAGAGAAATACGATAAAGTAGACAAACAATGAGAACAATTAACATCATTATAGCAGAATGTAGTATATGGCTTTCGTTTCATAAGCTCGGACGCTGTATTTTTTCAGGTTTTCTGGCGCTGATGCTCCTATCCTGTGGGAAGGACAAAGACTATACGATTGGATTGGAAGATGGCAAAAGCATCGTGATTAAAGATCTGGCGGGCGATACCGACGCTGCCATGGGAGATGGAGCCGAGGGCAAGGAAAAACGGCCATTCTACACCTTTCTATTTCGCTTTAAAGATCAAAAGCAAATCTGGATCAAGACAAAGGCGGATTCCGCCCAATGGCTGAAGACCAAAGACTGGGATATTGCTTTCACAGGGCCTTATAATTCCGAAGTCTTTGTCAATAATGCCGTGGATGAATTCAATCCCGGTTATCAGGGTGAAGCCAACAATACAGCTGTTATGCTCTTAAAACAGTCTTACCAAAGCCTTACGGTCGCCCCTTCGGATGAAGAATTCAATAAAAGCGGCACCGGTAAAATCGGCTGGGCGTCCAACTCTGAATCGCTGGGCTGGTTTCAGTATAGCCTGAGTACGCATATTATGCAGGCCCTGCCGAACCGTACCTATGCCATTCGCCTGCCCGATGGCAAATATGCCAAATTACAATTGATCAATGCCTATAAGGGAAATCCCTCAGCAGTGACCAATATGAACTGGCCTGCCCCCTACTACACTTTTAAATATTATGTGCAGGAAGATGGCAGTAAAAACTTAAATACAAACACATTATAAATAAGGAAAAATTACACAATTAAATTAAAGATGAACAAATTATTTACAACAGCAGCACTTGTATGTGCATTGAGTTTGGGGTTTACTTCTTGTAACAAGGATGATGATAAGGTAGAGCAAGTTGAACCAGAATATCAAGCTAAAGTGATGGTAAAGGACGGTGAAACTGTCGATTTGACCAAAGTCTCCAAAACGATCAATACACAGGGGACCATCAAACGTACGGGAAAAACTTATTCATTGCGCAATTTTAGACAGTTTACGATTGGTGAAGATGGTAAAGCAACTACTACTGCAGCAGAAACATTTTATTTTGATTTTAAAGAGAACGACGGACTTTCCGCGGCAGATTTTGTAGTTTCCATAAATGCAAAGGGGACAAATGTAGACTTCGTCACCAATAGCACTAAAGGATATACACTGTCCTATATAGACAAGGCATTTGACGAGGTTAAAGCCAACGACCAGTTCATTGCGGCTGCAAATAATTTATTAGGACTTCAAATGGCAAGCAGGCCGAATGTAATTGGTTGGTCGAATTATACAGGTAGTCCAAATCATCAGATTCTAGCGGTTGCTAACCGAACACTTATTATATCAAAAGATAATAGGCCCTTTTTCAAAATCAGGATGAATAGTGTCTATGAAAACGAAAAGCCCGAACAAGAAATAGCTCCGCGAAACTATTATTTCTATTCCATCGATTACCAAGAATTCAAATAAGACAATGGGCAACAGGGAAAATCTCCCTATTGCCTGTTTATTGTTAATCAGCTAAAACCAAAATTAATATATAAAATATCATTTTTCATACACAAGTAATAAGCTAAACTCTTTACCTTTACTATTATTTAGAATGATTTTAAATAAATATAAATATAACACATGAATATATCAAGACAGCTTACCAGAACAAAGTACATTGCATTGCTCTGCATTGGTCTAGCAATCAATACCGCTTGCAGCAAGTCAGATCCGACAACAGAACCTGTTGTTGAACCGCCAAAAGAAGAAGAAAGCAATACAGGACTTTACAATAAATTGATTACAGTACGCGATTTTGCCGCCACAGACAAAAACGATGGTAACAACGCCGCTCCTACTGTCTATTATAGCCTGGAGACGAACAAAGGTATACCAGAAACCCACCGACAAACACGTAACTGGGACATTGCCTTCAGCAATATCTTCAACAGCCATGTTTCTGGAAATAATGGGGCAAACAACAGTAATTTTGGTTATGGTAACAACGCTACTGGTGGTATCCTAATCGTCGAGAAAGCATTCGACGAAGTAACGGAAGTGCCAGCTGATGCTGAATTCAAGGTGATCGGCGATGCGATCGGGATGGATCAGAATGGAGATGAGGGAAATGGTGTAGGCTGGTGTTTATACGATTTTTTTGGAATCTTAGTCAAACAACATACTTCAAACAGGGAAACTGAACATGTTGCTTATGCGCTTGGAAATGGGCTGACATTACTTAACGGAAAAGTAATTAAACCACGGACGTTAATTGTTCGTACGGCAAAAGGTAACTACGCCAAGATTAAGCCTTTATCCATGTATAAGGATCTTTTAAAACCTGAACAATGGTTCAAAAGTTCTCCCCATGTATTTATCTCTTTTGATTATGTCCTTGTGCCCAAAGGCAGTAAAACATTTGAGATAAAGCCTTAAACAGTACAATTCTTAAAAAAAAACCGGATATACGGTCGAGGTACATCCGGTAACAAATTGACTAATTAACATATATTTATTAACTAGCCCACTGTAGAAGTGGCAAAATTACGAAAAAGAAATGAAAATCAAATTCACAACTTTATCCATTGCCTTAGGTCTTGCCGCGATTGGCATGACCACATCATGTAGTAAAGACAATTCACTTGCTCCTAATATTGAAGAGCAATCACTCAGCAAACGTGCTGTTACGCCTTCGACGACAATTGGCGGTACGGTAAACTTTACCGCAACCGGTACAAAAGGATATTTAAAAACCATCGCTACAGGCACCTATGGTGCTCGGAATTTCCACCAAGGTACGGTGCCTGATTTGGTGGACACAACACAATGGAAAAACCCAGCAAGCACCTATTACTACAGCTTGATTACCAATGATGGTGGTACATCTACTAGTTATGATTTTCAATTTAGTGGTACAGCAAATGCAAGTTTGACGGTAAATACCACGAAATATGACCTGTATTACGTAAACACCGCATTTGAATCGGTGACAACATTGCCTGATGATGCAAATTTAATTTCAAACGGTACAGCCGCTTCCAACAGTACAAATGGAACGGGCAATCCGAGCAGTACTGGCTGGTATATCTATAACATTAGCAATCATATTATGAGCAGCTATGGCCCAAGGACATATATTCTGGAAAATAAAACAACCCATGAATTATGGAAATTGCGTTTAAATAGTGTGTACAAAGATGAAACTCCAAATTCGGGTTTCGCAGCAACAAACTTTCCGTTTATGAGCTTTGATTATAAGAAATTATAACAAGCCTTGACACCCTTATTTTGTAATAAGAATTGTAAATTTTAAATCCGGTGCCAGCCATGCTGGTACCAGTTCTTTTCTCAACTAAAATGAAAAATCAGTTATTAACCACACACAAATTTGTCATCGCCTCGAGCGTTTTCATCAGCAGCTTATTGGCAAGCTCCTGTACAAAAACCGAGACTCAGCCCTTCGAGCAGGAGAGCAAGGCCCGGATCAGCAGTTTCAAGATTGTCAATACGAGCAAAGAAATCATCGGCGCCATAGACAATGAAACCAAGACCATTACGGTCACCCTTCCAGAGGGACTTTATATGACCAGTCTAGAACCCGAAATAAAAGTCGCATCAGGTGCTACGCTAAAACAAGGTACGGATACCCTGATTACAAATATGGTTGATTATTTTGCCAAAGGGCGTACGATTGAATACCCTGTTACCGCTACTGATGGTAGTACAGCGACCTATACGCTGATCGTCAAGAGTGACCAGCCGGCACTCCATGTGCAAGAGATTAGTTCAGATCCAAACGCACCAGTTATATATGACCAATCTAACTGGTATACCACCAATACTCTTTACATTTACAACAACCTCATTAGCTACCCCTATATTGCTACTTATGAGAGTGATTTGGAACTAGCACGTGCCAGCTTAGTGGATAAAGATGGAAAAGAATATCCTTTTAAACAAGCCTCTACGGCAAATCCCCCATCTGTTGCAAGTGCTTATATGAATCTTAGCCTGAATAATATTGAAGGACGTTTGACAGGCCCGGCCAATGCGCCGGTATACAACAAAGTGCCAGCAGCGGGTGATTACTATGTCAAAGTGCGTTACTACAGCCGTGAGGAAACCTTAAAAAATCCGATTCGAATTATTTACAACAACTAACTATACATTGATAGCTTATGGATGAAATGCATTTGCTTTTCGCCTTTACACATGCCTTTTGACGATAGAAAGTCACCACAACCATGAAAAAAAGAAACACATTATACCGTGTTCCCATTTTGTTGCTCACTATGGGAGTCACACTATTCTCGGCTTGCAAAAAAGAGTATGAAATTGCGCCGACACCTTACACCGAAATCACCTCATTTAAGATTCCTTACAACGCGGGTAAAGATACCATCGTAGCAGCAGTGGATGGCGAAACCATCTATGTCTCCTGGCCTGGCTCTACCGAATGGCCTGTTCCCGAGACAGTTGCTCCCATTATCAACATTTCCAAAAATGCAAGTATAAGCCCTGCTTCTGGAACAGCCATTGCGCTCAAAGACGGACTGCAATATCAGGTTAAAGCCCAGGACGGCACCCTCAAAACCTATACCATAAAACTGTCAAACGGTGCGCTTCTTCCCTCCTTCCAAGACGAAGAAACCCAAGTGACGGCAATTGTCGGCCAAAGCAGTTTTTATATCCGAATGAATAATCTTGCGCTGGATGGAAGCGATAATCTCTACCTCGTCGACGATCAGAATAAAAGCTATAAACTTATATTGAATACATTTACTACTTTCTATGTGGATCAGCAAGATGGTTCAGGTATTCCTGCCGGTGATTACTACGCGCAGGTGATCAACAAATTCGGCATCCCTGTTAAAAGTAGTAAAAAGTTTGTAACCGTTCCTGCCGGCCAATTCCTTCCTTATGTTTATTTTAGCCATACAAAAGAATGGCTGGTCAAAAGAGGTGAAATTATAAATCTGCCCGCAAGACATTTGACCAAAGCATCTGAGATTCGAGCTGTAAATTTAAAATATACCGAAGAGGGTAACGCCAACAGCTTGCCTTTGACTTTCCTCGGTATTTCTGATGATTTAAAATCCATTAAAGTGCAGATACCCGAAGATGCGCCGATAGGACTTACTTCAGATTTAAGCAGTGGTATTAGCATACGTGTAGTATTCAATCGTCTTCTCACACAAACCACTCCTTATCATGCCTATCCAATCAAAATCGTGGAGTAAAATCCTGTCGTTTTTCATAGATGATAAATCAGAAAACAGCATAAAAAATTGGAAATAAATACGAATCTTTGTATAGAATCGTTATAAATAAAAGAATGAACATGTTAAGTCAACATATCAAAGAGCAAACGCACGCTGCTCACCAAAACGTAGAAGGAACGATCGTGCGCCAATTGAAAAATATTCGTTCCGAAGCAGATTATGCAGAGGTTTTAAAAGGTTTTTATGCTTATTTCCGTGCAGTGGAAGATAGCATCGCTCCTTTTGTTACATCCGAAGTATTACCTGATCTTGCGGAACGCCGCAACTCATCGTATATCAAAAGTGATATTGAAGCCTTGGGCGGTAACGTGGAGAATCTTCCAGAAGCAACAGCTCCGGCGGTAACCAATGTACAAGAAGCCCTTGCGTCATTGTATGTACTGGAAGGATCGATCATGGGTGGCCCCTACATCGTACAGATGCTGAACAAATATGGCGTCAACAAGGGAACTTCTTTCTTTGAAGGCTACGGTGACAATAGCCGTGAGATGTGGGCTGGATTTACAGCAGTATTGAACAAATATGCTGCGGATCCTGCAACTTTTGACCGTTCGGTAGAAATTGCAAACCAAACTTTTTATAACTTTGGTGAAGTATTCACGCCTATTGCCAGTGCAAACTAAATAGGCTGAATATTGTTTAACACTTCACATGGAGCAAAAAGACAATAAATCAAAATGGTTGAAGCGTGCCGGCATGGGGGCATTTATCTTCTTCCTGGCAAAGGGACTTGTATGGCTGGCGGTATTTTTTTTCGCAGCTAAGTCCTGTAGCTGGTCTATTTAAGTAAAAATAAAGGAGCAGTCAATCAAATTTGTTATAAAACAATCTTGATGGCTGCTTTTGCTTCCTATCCTATCCTTTCTCAATCCGCGGTTTTGCAGAAATACCAATTGCAGAAAATATAATTGTTAAAAGCTGAATCATACTATTAAAATTCTTGCTATCTGCAAACAACTATTCGAAGGAAACATTGCTAAGAACTGCTTATTTAAACTTAGATGCAGAGATTTCAAATGGGTTCGCCATTGTTAAAGCTACCATTACAAGTCCATTCCGAAACAAATATTCTTGTGCCCTGAATAGGTTTTTTCTTCTTCAAAATCACAATAGAATTTCCTTTACTTTTGGTCAATGTATCACCAATACTCCAATTTGGAACAATACTTCCTAAACCACGATTCACCTTGGCTCTTCCACTTCTATTAAGAATAAGATCCTTTGCATTCATTTCGTAGTAGTTGGGTTCCGCAGTTGTAGGCCCCTCGATCACTAGGTTAAATTCTATGTTACTATTATATTCCATGATTTTTCTACATTTCTCTTCAGTCATACAACCAGACAAAAAAGGTAGTAAAACACCACTCAAGAAAAGACTAAATCTCTTTTTCTTTTTCATTTCAAATATATTTTTCTATAAGTTATATTCAATCATTACAATAAGATTTAATCAACCCACCTTATTACCAAAATAAAATTTGATTCATAATCAATACTAAAGTTTATTCCGTACCAAGAATAAACCTTCTTTTTTATCTTCTATAACAAAGTGATCTGAAAACCATTTAGTATTAATTTTTTTTTCATTTAAGACTGTAATGTATCCAACCTGTTCTGGGTTATCAGTATATAAGTCTCCGTAAATATATTCGTATAAATAAACACCAGAAAAATCACGAGGATCATAAATAACATATGACTGGGAATGTATATTATAGCGATTTTGAATGTAAGTTATTAATTTTTTTAGCTCCGAGGTTTCCGTTACTGATAATCCAGGAATTTTTACCAGCTTAGTTATTTCTCTGGGATTGGAATGATTTTTACTTCTGTTATTAAAATTTATTTCATCTTCACCAATTGCAGTATAATCGAAAGATATACTGTTGTCGCCTGAAATAAAAGAAGGATACATTTCTTGATTCTGCGTCAAACGATCAATTTTCTTTTCCAATTCCTCAATTTTAATTAAACATTCTTGAAGATTTCTCATTTCTTCTGATGTATACTTAATTTTATAATCACTACATCCATACAAGATAAATCCTGTAAGAAAAAACAATACTTGTCTCATTTTTTATTTTTTAAATTATTATTCCAATATTGAATACCTTGATTAACCATCTCATGATCTCTTTGATCATCAAAATAAGTAATTAAACTATGGAAAGGCGACTTGGGTTTGGGTTAAAAATTTTATCTTTCACCCGCCAACTAGAGCTTCTCGTGAGTTAAATATCTTTTTTATCGTTCCAGATCGGTAATAAATTTCATAATTTTAGGTTCATCTTCTTTGGAAAAAATTACTTTAAAATAATGATCATCAGTATCTGTCCAGTCTTCAATTGCAGAAAATATTATTTCAAAATAAGTCATTAGTTCTTCCTCAGACAGTATAGGAATTTCTAAATGCACTAATGCAACTCCCCGCTTACTAATCCAGCTAAAATCTCTTAAACAGTCAAATAAAGCGTTCCAGTTATCTCCAAAATAATCTGGAAATGCAAGAATATCATTCAACTCTCTAAATAGGTCATTTTCATCTTTTACTTTTGGGAGATATGCAATGTACTCGGTTTCGTTGCAATAACCCATCGGATTTTCTAAAAATTCAATTTTCTTCATCTTCCTAAATCTAAACAAATCAATTCCTATCTAATGTAAAAATTAACAACTATTTTCGGCGATTAAATTGCTGGACGTGTCGATGTATTATCTTTCAGGAAAGGCTGATACACTATTGGATTCCGCTACGCTCGGCAGGATCAACTATATGTTTACCTAGCCACAACAGGTCTCACACGAAAAATCAATACATTTTGCATAACAATAATATAATGACCTTTTTGTAATTCTCAGTAAATATAAAAGCTACATCCTCTAACTGCAATTACTCAATCTTTTCGTAAAAAAAATTGCAAGCACCATCCAAAACAATAGTGATCTTATTGCCTACTTTTTTTATTTCAAGTTCGTATGAAGCGGTACCACCTGAATAACTCAAAACTAATAGTGTTCTAAAAATCCCGTATTCTATACGATATTCTCCATTCCCCCAAAAAGAACTTCTATATTTATTATCATCAAGTAAAGTAAGCGTATCATCCTTATCAGGAAGTTCCCCAATAGCGCCACATTCATGATATTTGAAATAATATTTCCCTAATGCCATTGGGTGAGTAATTAACCTTGAATACGCGATTGCTAAAGCAAATAAAAACAAGATAAATAAGAATGGCCAAATTCTAGTTTTTTTCATTACTTAGAGTAAAATAGATAAGTTTGATATGTATTTGATTCCTTTTTAGTAAATATATTATGTTTTATATTATAATCATCTGAAAATTTAGTTGTTCTCTTATAATTTTTTACAGGAAGATGTAAATAAAAAAATATCCTATACTTAATTTATGAAGCATCGCAAATAAAAAGATCAAATGCTAAGCCATAAGCTTTTGATTCTGCTTAATTAATGCGCTAATGAACAAAATTAGGAGGTTTACTTTACGCCCGAATTCAAATGGAACGCGAATATTAACGAATAAAATTATAAACACCCCTCAGGTGTTCACCATTTTTTAAAAACATACTTACATAAACAAAAATCTATTTAAGTCTACCCTCTAAATTCCAAGCATAATTTTCCTTAAGATTCATATTTATAAAATGAACTCCTTTTTTGTACAACGATTTTGTACCCTCAAAATCTATATATAAACTATCGTTGTGATATTTATCATCATTATAAAGTTTAATTAATCCGTGAGAAGATCGCTGAAATACCTTTGAATAATCATCAATTTTTATAAGTAAAATATTATCATTGGTAAAAACAACACTTGCAAAATCTCGGTCCAAATTCGTTACCTTCACATAGTCATCTGAAGGAATTTCTTCACCTGTATATTTTCCAGGGATAAAATAGATTTCATCATCTTTTCCATTCATTACAGTGATACATTTATTATCTGAAAGACAATACACGGATCTTGGTGATAGACTTATTAAGGCGTCAATAATCATGTATCCAATTAAACCTAAAAAACTTATCAGTAAAATTTTCAAGGTCATTTTTACCACTTTGGTTGCCCTAGAAACGGGTTGGTTTGCATTAGCCATAGTCTTTCTTTTGTTTCCTGTTCATACTTTTTTAATGGATGCATAGGACTGTACGCTTATGGAAGTGGCCTGGAAGATTAGCTCTACCCAGGGCCATGATATCGCCACACTGCCCAATACACGAAGATAATATCATAACAAAAATTTATATATAAAATAGTTGTTATTTTTCCAAATATCCCAATTGTATTACTACATCGACGTGCCATCTTTATACAGCTGGAATTCAAATCAATCTTCTTTTTCGTAGTACCGATCGCAAAGGTCGTCCAGCATAATAACTATTTTACTATTCTTCCGGATAACAGACAATTCGTTCGCCACAGTATTTCCTGAGTTTATTAAAACTAACTTAGTAGTGAATACACCAGGCTCAAGCCTATACTCACCACTTCCCCAAAAGCTACTTCTGAACCTATTATTTCCATATAAAGTCAAATTATCATCCATGGTGGGTCTATAAAGGCCAACCTCTACTATGAAGCTTGACCAGAACCTTCTCCATTATTAATCAATGAATGAGAAATGATATATTTACTCAGAAATGTACCGATTCAGATCAATCCAGTTACTTGAGCTTATAATAGTACCGTGTCCGTTATTTTTCAGGTATAAGTGTAATTTGACTTTTCGATCTGAGGTCGACACTCTTAGCTCATTTTGATTCTTCCCAACAAAAAAATTATAAGAAATTACTTTATTCTTTTTCAATATCAAATCAAACTGTTCCAAGAAGGCACAGTTAGGTAATTCAATTGGTATTTGTTTTCCTTTTGGAAAAAACTGTCTCGATAGTAGCCTAACTTCATTATCTGTATTCTTAACAATAATATGATTATGTTTTAAAACATTGGGATTTCGATTTTTATAGAACTCCGTTGGATCTTCCCAATAATCAGGGCAACCTGTCGTAAACATTCTCGCATCTAATTTTAATATCGTATCTTTTTTTGATTCAAATTCAAGTTTAACAACATAATTATTCTTGCTTTCTTCAATTGAAGTATTAAAGCAAATTGGATCCTCACATTTATTAGCAGATTGACATGAAGATAGGATAACTATCATTAAAATATTAAAAAGCAAATTTATTTTCATAACCTTTTGTACCTTTTTCAAATTTTCCAATTGTATTTTGCCAGCTTCTCACAGATCGTTGGTAGCGAATAGCATCTAACTCTAAGTTAGTAATTGTAGGATTTACCAATGAACCATGATTAACTTTTACTGATTTGTTTATGGGAGGCTTTTTAAATTGTCTTTGAAGATCTCTGACATAATCTGTGCTTATGCTGTCCTTTAAGATTTTTTCAGCCACTTTATCAAATTTCCTTCTTCATCACGATAGCGTTTTTCATCATAGTGTAACACATACCATGTTGGCCTTCTCTACTAGATATCTCTTTTTACTATGTCACTATCAGGTTTAACCACAAGCAGCTTTTGAGAATAAACCAGAGCTTCTTCATCCGACAATATTTTTTCAGGAATATGGTTATAATACAAAATAAACTCCAGAATATCTGCATCCATTGGCTTTAGTTTATCCGCTTCTTTCGCATGGTATAGACCTATCAATTCACACCCATCAATATGATTTAAAATGCCCCCCATCAACCTACTGATGGATAAATGTATTCGCCAATCATTCTCTTTACCCCCTAAAAGTCTTAACATATAAGTATAGATAAAAAAGTTAACATCTCCGTTTTCTGGATTATAAGCAAGTCTATATAAAACTTGTTCAAACTCCTCAAAGTCAATGCTATTAAACAAACTATCAAGTGGATTCAAGCTTAACTCCTTCAAACTAGTCTCCAAATCATTTAATTCCATTTCGCTAATTACTTTGCTAAAACTTGTAACGCCTTCCATTTTTTAAGTAAACTACAAAGCAATGATCCTCACAAATAAGTCAAAAATTCACGGAATCGTTATTCATAAGAATCCTCTGTTAGACCCGATTCTTTAAACTTGCTTACCCAAGTATCCACGGGTGTACCATTAATCGTACCTCCATTGCAGGTCCACTCTGAGAGAAAGATTCTCGTGCCCAAAACAGCTTTCCTTTTCTTTAACATAACAATGGTATTTCCTTTGTTTTTAACCAAAGTATCTCCAATTGACCATTTAGGAACAATACTAGCAAGGCCACGGTCTATTTTAACTTTACTGCTTTTATTTAAAAGGATATCCTTTGCCTCCATTTCGTAATAATTGGGTTCCGCAGATCTAGGACCTTCTACTACAACATTAAGTTCAAGGTTACTGTAATAATTGACAGTTTCTTTACAGCCTTGTTCGGTTAGGCAACTAGATAAAAAAATAACAAGAACAATACATGCAAATCTCCAGCCTTTATATTTAGAATTTAACTTCATCTTTTCATTATTAATCGATAAACAAACGTACAATTAAAAATATACGTTTCTTCTAAAATCTTATAGTTTTATCAATACCACAAGAAAACTAAAACGTCCCGAAGGCCAACCTTCTCTCCCATATATTACCATCTTCACCATTAATGAAAGTACCTTTACATGTCCATTCTATTAAAAACTTCCTAGCATTTAATATTGAATCTTGCTTCCTCAATTCTACGATGGTATTTCCTTGGTTCTTTGTTAATGTGTCTCCTATATTCCATATTGGAGATAGTGAGACGAGTTCTCTATCAACAGACAATATTGAATCTTTTTTTGACGCTAAATCCCTTACAGAAAACCGGTAATAATTAGGCTCAGCAACTGGTTTACTTAAAATTACCACGTCAAATTGTACATCTTTATAAAATCCAGTAAACTTTTCACATTGCCTTTTATTGTAATCTGCACAATTAAACAATAAAGGTAAAAGTGGGATTAATAAAAAAAATTTAATAGAAGCAGTCTTTTTCATATCAGAATTTTGTAATGCTATCAATACCAAAGGATATTCCAAAACTGCTTCTAGAATATCGTATACTTAATTTATGAGCATCGTAAATAGAAAGATCAAATGCTAAGCCATAAGCTTTTGATTCTATAAACAAAAATCTATTTAAGCTTACCCTCTGAATTCCAAGCATAATTTTCCTTAAGATTCATATTTATAAAATGAACTCCTTTTTTGTACACCGAGTCTCGTCCATCAAAACAAGTGTATAAACTATCGTTGTTTGCTAGATCATCATTGTATAATTTAATCACCCCACGAGAAGATCGCTGAATAACCTTTGGATTGCCATCAATTCTAATTAGCACAACATTGTTTTTTGAGAAAACCGCACTTGCAAAATCTCGGCCCAAATTCGTTACCTTCACATAGTCATCTGAAGGAATTTCTTCACCTGTATATTTTCCAGGGATAAAATAGATTTCATCATCTTTTCCATTCATTACAGTGATACATTTATTATCTGAAAGACAATACACGGATCTTGGTGATAGACTTATTAAGGCGTCAATAATCATGTATCCAATTAAACCTAAAAAACTTATCAGTAAAATTTTCAAGATCATTTTTACCACTTTGGTTGCCCTAGAAACGGGTTGGTTTGCATCAGCCATAGTCTTTCTTTTGCTTCTTTTTAAGTGAACTTTTCCATTTATTTCCTTTTTCATTTATTCCGCGATATAAAAAAACTATCTACCGAAAAGTGAGTTGTAAAAATACTTTTTGCATGTCGCTGACATGCTTGGCTTTAGTTTTTCAATCACCTAATTTTTCTTTTAAGGCATTGAAGAGCATCAGAGCTCTTATGGTATTAGCTCTGATGGTTTCTATGTTTAGTCTATTGGCTCAGACGCGCCGCAAGGACAGGGAGCCAATGGCTATCCGGTCTTACTCTTATTTTAGGCATCTATCCTAATCATCAAACCCATGAAACACCCAAGTATTATATCCTTTTACTTTTAAATACAATTGCTTTTCACCTAAGCTATCTTTTCTATAGATATAGAGATAGGGAGAATAGCTTTTCTTTACTACAAAATCTCCTTTTTTTATACCATTACGTTCTCTTAAAGAGAACAAAGAAAAAGCGATCTTTTTATCACCGCTATACAATGTAACTTCTTTTTTCGCGGTAATCTCCAAATTAGTAACTTCAAAATTATAATCTGCTCTAAATTCCCGCTTTTCAATAAAATAACTACGAATTAACGTCACCGCTATCAAAATAATAAACGCGGCATAAAAGAGATAATTCGACTTAAAATTTTTCATATGGTCTTTTATTTACTCCCTTAACCGCCACAATATCTGCCTTTGGTCCCATATGTGCACCTACTGTGTAATTAAATATGGAATAATTTTTTCCACCTCCAGACTTATAACCCAAAATTATGAACATAATTTACATTTTTTTACCTTGATCCCGGTGTCTCTTTTAAAATGCCTTTATCTAAGATAATGGAAGTGTTGGCCTCATTTCCATTGTCATCCACTTTAATTAATCGATCAAAATTATCGTCAGTTTTACGAACAAGATTTATTTTGCCAAAATCATCAATAGTGTAGTCATCTTCAAGCATCACTGTTGAATCAATAAACTTCATTGGATTATTATAGCCATAGCGATAAGGAGACCAATCGTAAGCTTCACTAGCCAGCGGATCCACAACATTCCACCTGCCTATCTCTGCATCATAAAATCTAGCCCCATAATCACGCTGATTCCAAAGCTTCTAGATCGATATTATAGTGTCCCCTCTCAGGTTTGAGATGGGAATCGGTTCGTTTTTAATATTCTTATTATTCTATATATCAAAACCATATTAATAATCACACTTACTCCTAATATGAATGAAAATAATGTAAGAGGAATATGATAGGTATTTTTATAGTTCAACCAACGAACCAATTCTTTATTATCGAAGGAATTATAAATATCATCATTTTCAATCATAGGTTTTGGGGAGATTTTATAAATTTTACCATATCGAAATTCAACTATGATTTTAATATTATTTTCTAATTCCACTAAAACAACAAACCTATTTTCCCTCACATAATATCCAAGAAGTTTTGAAATAACACCTTTTCCTTCGATTGACATTCCTTTGTAAAGAACCAAGCCTCCAGAATTATCTGTAATCACAACTCCATAATTATTCGCTGAAATATCGTAGCCCCAATAATCTATTTTCAAATCATGTGCTATATAATATTTTTTTTCTAAGCTAGATTCAGAAATTGAATATTTAATATTATCATACCAAAATCCTACTGAAATAAAATTAATGACAGTCATTAACAAAGCTGATATAATCGTTAGGACATCCTTCATATTAATAAAATGGAATAGTAATTATTGTTGGATTATAATCATATGGAGCTCCCCCTCTTTCCAAATTTGAACCTTTCCCATCTGGCACAGCCTGTGACCCTGATAATATTTTTCATCAATAAAATCTGGATCCCAAAATCCATCACCTTCAAATAAAGTATATGTTACCTCTCTCTTAAAAGGATCAGCAAAAATATTAACGGTAGTCCTCCCAATGTAAAATTAATGTTTCGTAAAATTAATTCCTGTATTTGTTTTAAACCTTCCTTTTGAAATTTGTTTATGTAGTTCGATAAAAACAGGTGACAGGAGCACTTTTTTCAAGGATTTCTTTCCTATTGTTACCGACTGTCCATTACCATTATAATAATGTTTGACGGCCTCCCAATCGGAATCTACAATTACTCCCTTCATATCTAATTTGTCCACATTTCTTGAGATAGCATAACTCAATCTGAAATTTCTAGAATTACTATAAGAAGTTCGAGTAACCACTGCCTCTTCCATTTGTACAACATCCTTATCTACCTTATAGTTCTTCATAACTAAATTATTTAATGAAACTGTATCAAGACCGAATAAGTCTTTAAAAATAATAGGATTATTCATTACATAATTGTATCCATTAAGATTATAATGCATCTCCGCCAGCGGATCCACCACATTCCACCTTCCTATCTCCGCATCGTAGAACCTCGCTCCATAATCCACTGGTAATATTTATTCGAATTTTCTGGTTTTAAAAGGGTTAAAATCCATTGGTATACCATCAGATATTATTGAATAAATATCCCAAAAATCAGCAGAATACATCTTAGTGTCAAAATAAAGAGAATCATTTAGAAGAATCTGAGTTCTACTATAACCTTTTGCACTTTCAACTTGCTTTTCTCTCAATCGTTCCAGTTTCCTAAAGAAAAGTGGACTATTTTTTATAAAAAACGTCGTACTGTCTGTCGTTGACTCTGCTAAAAATTTATCTTCACCAATAGAATTTGATCTACCTGTCTTGGCCTTTGCCTGGCCAGATTCGTCAAATGACAGTTCAATGTACTCAAAACCTATTCGATAAATAATATTGGCTTCTTTTTTACTTTCACTTTGTTGTCTACAAAATGAAAATAAAAACAACAACGGTATTAGACGCAATACTTTCATTTTTTACTTGATAAAATTTCAAATAATTTACTCTTGGTTTTAATCCCTGTTCCAATCGTAATGTATTTTCGGAAGGATAACGATATCCAGGATAAATTTAGATTGGACTCCACTATTAAAAACCGTAGCCTCCTACATAATCCAGCTCCAGTTCTACCTGTTTCTCTTTGCCATTGTATTTGTAAGGGTTAGAATTACTCAATGCATTCCCCTGATTCATCTCCATACCAAATGGATAGTAATACTGGATCTGCTTGATCTTCCCACTATGGTCTACCACGACAGGTATATTGCCAAGATGATCCTTCAAAAAGTATTCATAAATATGAGAACTGCCATTTGGAAGAATCCTGCCCTCCTCGGTCTGAATAAACTTCAATACTCCATTCTCGTACTGGATACGGTCAACGTCTGCATTACAGCAGATTCTAATGTTTTTATCAGCTTCCTGCCTATTGCATCATAACTGTACAAGACGTTTTCAGTGCCTTTGACTAGCTTTACAGGTAAATCTAAGTAATTATAATCGCTTTTGGTGATTTCGACCCATGAATTTGTATTACCGGTATCATCTACATCGTAGGTAAAGTTATTCAGATTAGACCAATTATTTAGCTTCATGAAGTCACAGTATGCGAGGATCCTATCTAACCTCTGTCATAATGTATTCTCCACATAATCATTAAAATTTTAAATGGGCACATTAGGAAAAAAAATTAGATTACTTAGACACCAAAAAGGCTGGAGCCAAAAGGATGCTGCGACACAATTGGATATATCAATTCCAGCATTTTCTAAGATTGAAGCAGGAATCACAGATATTAATCTCTCTCGGATAATCCAAATCTCAAAGTTATTTAATGTCTCGGTTTTACAGCTTTTATCTTCTTCTGACACAGAAGAGATTAAAGACTATGTCAACGAGATAGACGCAATTAAGCAAAAGTTGCAAGAACGTGACGATGAAATTATCGAACTTCAGAAAAAAGTAATCGACCTATATGAGCCTCGTGTTTGCTGCAGCTTTCTTTGTCCTGGATAAACTGTATCGTGTCCATTGCCTTACCATTCTTTGAGCAATTACCGCTAAAACAGAACACCGTGTTCGTGTCCGGGTACACCTACATACTCGGGGTTCGAACTCGACAAGGCCACGCTCGACAGGGTGCAGAAAGTCACCAAGCTCTCCGATAAGGACAAGGAATATATTTTCGTACCCCTTGATGCACTCATCAGGGATTTTACAAATAAACAGACATACGCTAAATAACAAAAGCCACCGATTAGGTGGCTCGCTGTTAGGATACTTTTTTTAATGATTTTTTTGCTTCATCACTGATTACCTTATCATCATCATTGACCAACCTAAGTAATACATCTTTTACATTCTCTGCTTTTATTTTACCTAAGGCAGATACAAACATTTGCCTTGATAAGCCATTCTCTTTGTTTAGTACTATAGGAAAAATATTAGCCACTTCACTTTTTGTGATTGTTACATTTACAGCATTTCCAATGACCCATTTTAAATTCTCCTTGTCATTGGATAATTGCAAATATTCCCTTATTAACAAAGGCACTACAATACCTTTTGCTTCAGGAACAGTTAAAGCTCTGACTATACCTTCTTTATTTCTGACATAGTTTACTAACGGTAAATATTTCATTAAAATAGGAATAGCTTTTGGGTACTTGCTTTTAGTATTTACTAAATCCCAAATAGAATTTATTTTAATATCTAAAACAGCAAGTTCATCTATTAATCCTTGATATTCTTTTGCTCGTTCTAACTCAATCTGCTTGGCTAATAAAAGAGTTTCTTCTATTTCTTCTTTTGTCTTTGGCTTGCTTGCCAACTCTGCCCATCGCTTTTCTAAAATTTCTATATCAACCATAATTAATATTTTAAAAGCCTACAACTTTATTGTGAATAATAGTTCCGTTATCAATTAATTGTTTAAGTGGTTTGGAAAAAGTAGTACTTGGACGAGTATGCAAAATCATCTGTAAACCATTCTATTGCGAATAGTTCAAATAATCCCTTAACTGTTCTGTAAAATTGAGGTGTTTAACATTCTTAGATTCCTCAAGTAACCCATTCGCTAATCTATCTGGAAATCTTGTTCTACCACCGATATTGATTGCAGTTTTAGAACTCGACATCCCTAAAGCCTGCTCCATAGCACTGCCCATTGCTTTAGAATTTGCAATTCCCGTCTTAGCGGCCTATCTTGTCATAAAGAGGTCCTATACCATTACTATCGAAGTAATATTCCTCATCATTGGCATTATCCATTTGACCTATGAAATAATTAAAATTATACCTATCACAGAAATTATTAGCCCACGTTTTTAAATGATCAACTTTCAACTTATAATTATTTCCATCTAAATCTTTAATATCAAAATAAAATAACAGGTCAAAGTCATCGTCGTTTCGTCCTATGTTGACAAACACATTTTTAACATCTCTTCCATTTACATTCAACTTGTCAGTAGTAATTACTAGATCTACATAACTGTTTAAATTGAAGATTTTAATGATCGTTTCTAGTTCATAGGAAGATGAAAGTTCAGGAAGGTTAAACCTTATTTCTTTGGCTCCAAATAATAACTCCGATAAAAAGCTAATATTCAAAGTTGAAAATACACCCTTAAAAATTATTTCAATTAATGTTGATGTTACCATATCAAATTGATTAATCAAAAAATCCTTTAAACATCCAATTGTCCTGCAATCTTATACCCCTTCCATCTGGCAGTCTTTTCTCTAAAAATCCCCCAACTTTCTGAAACAATCCTGGAGCTTTCCAAATTTCTTGAAATGTTTTATACCCAGCTTCATTAAAAGTAGCTGGATTCAATTTGGCTCCTTGAGAAATTGCATCTCCCCAAGAACCTCCTCTACCAAAATGCTTTTGAAATTGATATCCAACTTCTGTAAATCCTCTTTTACCAATTCTATCAGCCAAAGCTGACCTCACGGCTGAGGAAGTCATACTATATCCCGTCTTAGCGGCAACATCCTCAACAATTGGAGCACTTGTAGTTGACAAAGCAAATTGTGCAGGTTTATTCCATAATGTGCTATATCCAAATGTAAAGGCCTCAGTAAGACCAGTAAGCAAACTAATACTTGCTCCAGCATAATCCTTCGCAACAAGCTGATCTCCACTGCGTAGAGCATAATTTACAACAGGGGTTCCATCTAAAAACTGTCTACCTAATGACTTTCCGCCAGTGAAATGTGACGTAATCGTAAAATCATTAGATTTGGATACAGTATTATATCCCCATTCGTCACCGAACTTTCTCAATTCTCCAGGATCTTCTCCCGCTATCCAGGAATCTACTCTTCTTATAAAAGCCCCTAACCAACTCCAGCCGCCACTAGGATCAAACATGCTTACAGGGTTATTCCCCATGCTCACATAAGGGGAAATATATTGCCCCATCGGATCCACTGTCAGCCAACGTCCTACTGCCGGATCATTGTAATAGCCACTACTTGATCTGACAGTTAGGTGTTCTTAAAAATTGTCAGATTGCCTATTCGAATATAGTGATGTTTCTTCAAAATCTAAAGATGTGACTTGTTGCTTATTCTCCTGTATTGGATAAGTAACAAGTTGATCTTGTGTTAGCGTTTCCAGCATCTTTTGCTTTGCCAAATAAATTGTATCGTCGAAGGTCTGCCTAGGTGTCTTCCCAAAGCAGTATTTTCCAGTGTGGGTACGATCCTGATTATAGTAAGTCATCCAACGATCTAGATCATTTTGGAGCTCCTGAATGCTACGATATACTTTCTTTCTGAATGCAACTGCATAAAACTCATCTTGAATTGTGCGATGGAAACGTTCACAAATGCCATTTGTTTGAGGGCTTTTTGCTTTGGTTTTCGTGTGATCTATATCTTCGATTGCTAAATAGAGCTGATACTCATGCTGATCTCTTACACCACAGTATTCTGTTCCGCGGTCTGTTAATATCCTTAACAATCTTATGTCATGTTGCTCGAAAAATGGCACCACTTGGTCGTTTAGCATATCTGCGGCAACTAATGCATTCTTCCGATCATACAGTTTTGTAAAAGCGACTTTGGAATAGGTATCTATGAAAGTTTGTTGATATATATGCCCGACTCCTTTAATATTTCCAACATAATAAGTGTCCTGCGCTCCTAAATATCCAGGATGATACGTTTCTATTTCGCCGTGTGCCTTTTTTTCTTCTTTAGCTTTCTCCAGTGCTATAAGCTGGGCTTCCGTCAAAACAATACCTTCCTGTGCCGATTTTGCTTCTAAAGCCTTTAATCGAAGCTTAAAAGTTTGCAAATCATGGCGCATCCATATGCTCCGAACTCCTCCAGATGATATCAATATCCCTTGCTTTTTTAACTCATTAGATACCCGTAATTGACCTAAAGCGGGTTGGTCTATGCCAAATCCACAACAGCTTTTTCAATATGTTCTTCTACTCGGTTCTTTAACACTGGCTTTCTTCTAGAAAGTTCCTGAAGCGCAAGTTCGCCTCCCTGATCATACAATTCTTTGAATCGATAAAAGCTGTCTCTGGAATAGCCCATTACTTTACAGGCTCTTGATACATTTCCTAAATGCTGGGCAAGTTCTAAAACACCCAGTTTGTTCTTGATGATTTTTTCTTGTGTTGTCATAACTCTAATCTATTTTACAGTTGTTAATTTATTGCAACTGTCAGATTAAGTCTTGACTACTTCACAATAAATAAACAATAGTGCCAACCTTTTTCAAGATTGGCACCGCTGTTTATATACTAGTCTTCAGTAATATCGAAACTACGGAGTGTATTGTTTTAAGACCTTTACTTTCTTATCATTATTCGTAGCTGGCCAAATAACTATACGATAAAAATCATCTCCTTCATCCCCCTCAACAGTCGTCAAACCTTTTGAATAAACCCGAACACTATACAATCCCGATGGTAGCTCAACTTCTTGAACTACACTTGATGTAGGACAGTCCTGAACTTGTAAAACACCTTTCTCAATATCGATTTTACCTTCAACAACATGATCATATTCCTCTAAATTTTCAATATTAGATCCATCATTCTTTATTTCCAACTGCCCCTTTACTGGACCATAACATTCTGTACCTACAGCTAAAAAACCTTTATTTACAGCCATTCTTTCATGATGAGTTTGCTCTGTCCACAGGTCACTATCAGGAAATTCATCAGCCCCATCAGTCAAATAAAATTGTCTATACTGGGTATAAAAATCCAAAGGGCATACATCCTCATTAATCATATTTTTACAAGAGCTAAGATTTAATAAAATCAATAAAACAAACAACATAAAACTATCCTTGATTATCAAACTCATAATTACCAGTCTGAAAAGATGGTGGAACAAAAATCGGCTTAGTTCCTTTCAGATCCAATGGATCGCCTCCAGTTACAATACGACCTGTAGATGGTTCAGGCTGCCTTCTTATGTAGGGTATAGGTATTCCTAAAGTCATATCCATTCCAACTGTCCCGGATTTATATCCTTGATATGTATCAAAACCAAACCTCGCTACTTTCCAAATTAGAAAGAGAACAAAGAAAAAGCAATCTTTTTATCACCGCTTTACAATGTAACTTTTTTTTTCGCGGTAATCTCCAAATTAGTAACTTCAAAATTATAATCTGTTCTAAATTCCCGCTTTAAAATAACTACGAATTAACGTCACCGCTATCAAAATAATTCGACTTAAAATTTTTCATTTTCTAATTTATTTAAATTGTGAAGGGGTTACCGGATAAGTTTGACTAACACCACCTACACTTCCACCACCGAGAGGAAATCCCAATGACCCACCCGCGGTATACCATGCTGGTGTAATGTTATTAGCTCTGATGGTTTCTATGTTTAGTCTATTGGCTCAGACGTGCCGCAAGGACAGCGGGGCCAATAGCTATCCGGTCTTACTCTTATTTTAAGCATCTATCCTAATCATCAAACCCATGGAACATCCAGGTATTATATCCTTTTACTTTTAAATACAATTGTTTTACACCCAAGCTATCTTTTCTATAGATAAAGAGATAGGGAGAATAGCTTTCCTTTACCACAAAATCTCCTTTTTTAACTCCCTCATAATCCCTTAATGAAAACAAAGAAAAAATAACTTTTTTATCACCGTCATAAAGAATAATTCCTTTTTTCGCGGTAATCTCTACATCCGTAACTTCAAAATTATAATCTGTTTTAAATTCTACCTTTTGTCTAAAATAGCTCCGAATAAATATTATTCCTATCACAATGACAAATCCTGAATACACAATATAATCCCATTTAAAATTTTTCATATGGTCTTTTATTTACTCCGTTAACCGCCACAATATCTGCCTTTGGTCCCATATGTGCACCTACTGTGTAATTAAATATGGAATAATTTTTTCCACCTCCAGACTTATAACCCAAAATTTTGAACACAATTTACATTTTTTTACCTTGATCCCAATAATCTCTCAGTATTTTCTCCAGGTCATCAACATAAATATTTAATGAAAACATCGGTATTATCACTGGAGTTCGATAAGTAGAGTAGTTTCTTTTCAAAGATAAACGGGAAAAAAGACTTCGTCTTCTATTTATAAAACTGATTGGATCAATTAATAATACTTTGATTACCGTTGTACCATTTATTTCTATTTGCTGAATATCTCTAACTTCATCCCATTTTATAAATCCAGCTTCACCTCCTACGCTCGACAAATCTGTAAATCCCTCTTTTTCGATAATCAATGCAGTTTTTCTAATCATTAATTTAAATGAGAGAACTAGCATTGATCCGAAAATAAAAATAGTTAATCCCCCTATGATTTCAATCACCAAATAATTATGAATTATCCATTTCGTTGAAAGATATTCGGCATTAAGCAGCAGCCACATGCCAATTATAATAAAGGCTAACATCATTATTATAATTAATATTTTTCTTTTAATGTTAAAGTTTATTTTTATTGTATCCATTTTAATTATATACTTCCTCAGCAATTAAACTTCCCCCTATTCCTCCAGCAATTCCTCCTATAATACCACCGGCAATAGCGCCAACCCCATTCCCAAGAATTGGAAAGAATGAACCTTAGACACCTCCGGCGGCGGCTCCTATTCTGGCCCCTGCCCATGCCCCTGCCATTCCTGTTGCCGCCTTTCCCATTTCCATTGTAGTTTTTGGCCCTCGATATCCCTCTTCTAAATAAGTATTTGCAACGGTAGCAGCAGAAATTGTAATGCCAGCGATGTTCGCTGTACGGCCTAAACTTTTTCCAATGTTACTTTGAATTACAGGTTTCATGTAAACTCTAAATCCATATGCGACACTTGGCCGTATTTGGCCAATATACAACTTTGCACTATTAAAACCATTAGTCTTTAATCCTTCAGCTAAACCAGATATTCCATCATTTACTTTTCCAAGTGTATTGAGAGCATCACTTAAAATATTTTGTGATGCAACATTGTTTTCCCTTAAATCAACCAATCGCATCGTAGCGCTTACATTATCTACAACGCCCAATCCGAGAAAGATTGGGCGCTGAAACAAAAAAAATTACTCTTCTATTATTTTTATCTCAAAAGCAACATTCGGTTCTTTTCTATAAGCAAAAAAGCCAGGCTCCATATCAGAAAGAGACAACAGCCCCTCATCTATGTTCAATATCTCTTCCATAGAAATAACTTTATAGTCCGATTCTTCAACCGCTCTTTCACTAATAAATTCCCACATTCCATCCTCTTGATGATGATACACTCTAGTTATTTGATCCGTCTTATTCAAGACAAATGATGTTGTCAAAACTGCCTCGTTGGGATCAGAAAAATAATTAATTAACTTCATTCCAGATTGTTGCTTGATTTTTTATATTTTATTTCATTGATATAGCTCTCTGTTTTGAGTTTGAATTTGTAATGAGAATAGTAACCTTTCTTTATATTAGAATTTTACCCATCTCCACCACTGTTATCACCTGTAATCCAATCCGAAATTTACTAAAAGTATTTAAATTTACTAACAGAGACCCTCTTAAACTTTAAAATTTTCAACTCGCTGCCCATAATGATTGATCTGTTAAAGTATTCCTTTGATTTCTTAAAACAGTGAGCCTGTTTTCTGGGCTAATTTTGTATCAGAAAATATAACTGCTGAATAGCGGTATTTGTTAAATCTTAAAAATTAGAAAAAATGAAAACTAAAGAAGAAATCAGAAATGCAGCACAACAGACATTTAAAAACCATTTGGAATTTTTGTCAACAGGTCAGATCGAAAAATGGGTAGACCTATTCGACGGCAGGGGTGTACTGGAATTTCCATATGGGCCAAAGGATTTCCCTACGAAAGTGAGCGGAAAAGATGAACTATTTGACTACATGAAAAATTTTCCAAAACACTTCAAAGTCAAATTCGAAAACCTCCATTTTCATCTGACCGAAGAGCCGACACTTGTCATAGCAGAGTTTACGAGTGATGGATATGCATTATCTACAGGTAAGCCCTATATCCAAAAATATATTTCGGTGGTGACCACTGATACAGCAGGTAAGATTCTGAAATATGTCGACTTTTGGAATCCAATGGTCGCACTTGAATCGATCAATGCACCTCTTGCAGACTTTGTACAAGCGTAAAATATGCAGCAATAAAGTCCAAGTAGTTTAGCTATTTGGACTTATCTTTTTAAATAGATATACTATGAAAAAAAACAGTATTTTTGGCCATTTAAGAGAATCAATCAAGCTTTTAAGGCGCTTAAGTATGACAAAACCCGAGACACTGGAAGAATATTATGCCAGGCATGAATTTGTTAAATCATTCGACCTCAATAGTCCACAAGGTCATTTTAATATTTTTGAAATAAAAGAACTTTCTCCCCAGTATGCCAAACCCGTCACTTATGGGAGAAAGGACTATTTTAAGATATGTGTGGTCTCTGGTAAGAGTAAGATCCATTATGCGGATAAAAGTTTTGAGATCATGGAAAACGGTCTGCTATTCGCTACCCCATCTATTCCCTATGATTGGGAACCGCTTGATGTAAAGCAGTTTGGATTTAGCTGTATCTTTACGGAATCTTTTTTTAACGAATTCGGAAATATAAAGAAATATCCTGTTTTTCAGCCTGGAGGATTCCCTGTATATGAGTTAACAAGCAACGAAAAAAATTCACTTATACAGATATGTGCTCAAATAATGAAAGAACAGAAGTCAAATTTTGAGTATAAAAATGATTCCATTAGAAGTCACATCTTGCAACTGATACATTCTGCCATGAAGATGCGACCTTCCACATACTTTCTCCCTGAGAAAAACAACGCCGCAAAGCGCTTGACTACCTTATTTTTAGATCTCTTGGAAAATCAATTTCCGATCCAAAATACCATGGATGGGCTTCGACTCAGAAGTGCCTCAGAATTCGCTGATCAAATGGCTGTCCATGTCAATCATCTTAATAAGTCCGTAAAAGATACTACTCAAAAAACTACTTCTGATCTAATTTCTGACAGAATACTTCGGGAGGCAAAAATAATGTTGAAGCATAGTTCATGGGCGATTTCTGAAATTGCCTATAGCTTGGGGTTTGAGGGACCCTCCCACTTCAGCACTTTTTTTAAGAAAAGGCAGCATATTTCTCCAAGTCAGTTTCGAAGTATGATTTAAAAATGGTACCAGTCATACTTTATCTAACCCAAAACATAATTTTTGCTAATTTGTCTCTGTAATCTCACCCCTTGAATTTGTAACACCGTTACCGTTTACATCGTAGGTAAAGTATTCAGCTTTATGAAGTCACAATATGCGAAGACCCTATCTAACCTCTGTCATAATGTATTCTCCACATAATCATTAAAATTTTAAAAAATCAAATATATTCTAATTAAAAGAATATTTTCCGTATCTTAAACTTTAATTAATTTTTAAATGAGCACATTAGGAAAAAAAATTAGATTACTTAGACACCAAAAAGGCTGGAGCCAAAAGGATGCTGCAACACAATTGGATATATCAATTCCAGCATTTTCTAAGATTGAAGCAGGAATCACAGATATTAATCTCTCTCGGATAATCCAAATTTCAAAGTTATTTAATGTCTCGGTTTTACAGCTTTTATCTTCTTCTGACACAGAAGAGATTAAAGACTATGTCAACGAGATAGACGCAATTAAGCAAAAGTTGCAACAACGTGACGACGAAATTATCGAACTTCAGAAAAAAGTTATCGACCTATATGAGCAGTTGTACAAAAAATAACAACTGTAAAATTGTTACCCGAAGATAGCTAGGTGTGGCAATTAAAGTGCTTCAAATTGCACCTCAATATGAAGCACTTACACCCTATCTTCGGTTAACACTGCCTACTGGAATGGCTGGTTCGCGAAGTTTACACCTATAGTTATCGCACATGCAGGTGCACAAAAAATGCGAAGTCCCCGAGCTTCGCACTTCTATTAAGTGAAATCACCTAATGAACAAACATTACTATCTAAATCACTGATTAAAAATGAATTATCCAGTTGTTCTTCAAATTCACTATATACCTCCTCAAACCATGACCAAAACTCCTTGATTTCAGTGCTATTTATCATTTTTTTTAAATTTTTCTTTCAGTTCTTTCATTCTGTCTTTATTTACTTCATTACGCTTATTATCCAATTTATCGACACCACCGTGCTCGTCTATAGCTTTTTATTCTTTATATTGGCCTTCCTCAACGTTTTTAAGGTCATAAGCACCTATTAATTAGGTGTTTTATAGATTTCTTCCATCTCTTGATTTTCGTGTTTTCTGAGGTTCAGGTTTATTATGACGTCCAATACAAGGATCACCAGATTTTTTAATCAAATTAATATCCACACCAGTAGTCGCATTTAGTAAAAAGGTTGTAGCGGGTTTAAAACTATATCTTCCATAGCCATTATATTTCAATATTGGAAATGGATACATGCCATCGGGATCTATAAATCTGATCGGGTTGTCAAATGCACAATCATATGGCGAATACCTTCTCATCTTCTTCGACAACGGATCCACCACATTCCACCGACCGATCTCCGCATCATAGAATCTCGCCATGTAATCCAGCTGATTTATGTTTTACTAAGGAACTTGAAATATTTCAGGTCACGATAATCTAACCAACCAAATTCTTTACTGTTCCCATTCGACATTTCTACATAATAATATCTATATGACATATCACCAAGTGCAAAATTAAATACTGTTGTAAATAATTTCAATTTGGTCATTTTATTGATTTTTACCATTTTATCTTTTGTGGAAGTAGAAGGGTAATAACACAAATATAATTCTTTAGATTTGACAGCTCCCCTATACATCTGATATTTATCTTTACTATAAAACATATCATAATGAGGCTTAGGCATTTCATCATTCTTAAGTTTTGAATATTTTCCTGTTAGGTCTGAATATCTATAATCATAACTAAAACGAGATATACCTACCATGATATCGTCTTCTGAATATCTAAATTCAAAACCAGATTGAAATGCTCCCGTACAACTTGTAATAAAAAAATCGTCTTCTAACTGCTCATCCAAAACGCCATTATTAATTTTCGAAATTGCAATTGAATCATTAATATCTCTCGGTAAGAATTCATAGTAATAAGACGATGGATTTACTTGTATTAAATGAAGTAAATACTTTTTATTTGATGATTCATAGCTTCCTGAAATATTATTTTGCATTTTTCCTTGTCCAAAACTGTTTAACAAGAAAAATAGAAAAAAAACTAACGTTACTGTCAAACGTACGTTAGTCAAACTTTTTATATGACTGCCCATTTTTCCATAATTCAATATTTTTTTTAATCAATTCCTCGTTTGCATTATATAAATTTTTCCCAAGTCCCATCTGTAAGGTTATAGAAAAATCATGATCCTAGTCCAATATCTCTTCCTTCAAATCAAGAAACAACTGTATAAAATCTTCAATAAACAAATCTCTATTTCTCATAAAAAAGTTAAAACTTCAAACTATTGATAGCCTAACGGGAACCAAATTCCTCGCATAGTAGGAGATGACATATTTGGGATAATATGATTTTCATCGAGACTAGATACGTCAATATCACCAATAATTGAAGATATCGGAGGTATAGCTGTGTTAAAAAAGATCTTTTCTTCCACTATTTTAAGGGCATCGTATTTAGATAATGCGGTAACTCCACAACCTAATTTAATCCCAAAAGGAGGATCAGCAAAATTTTCCAAGTTAAATGTAAGCCAATATCTTATCATAATTCATGTTACTTTAAAATATATAATGAAAGCTTTCCACAACATTCAAGCTTGATTAATTTCATTATCCAATATCACAAGAGCATTAGCCCTTCTCTACGCTACATTAATTCAAATCTTTTAGTTTGAAATCTCTAAAGCTACAATCCCAATCATCAGATCCATAGACAAATATTTCTAGATTAGATAGATACTGTTCACCATATCCTTAGTGTAGCCAAAAAGCAGCTAGAATCGAAGCTGGCCTCTGATAAATTAATTATCATTTATCCCCATACCTAAAGATACGACGGCAAAACCCTGATGTCAAGCATTTTATTCATTTTTAATAAATTTCAAATTCGAGTAAAAATGACAACTATAAATATTGCAGTTTTCAAGGGACTTTGTTGTAAATAGCTTATGGGCAAGTTCGCCCCATGCTCGCCCTGCTCCCGACTTGTAAAAAATGTGCACGTACCGTGAAAGCACCTTAAAAGGTGGACTCAAGGTGGACTCACTGTGCACTGAACCTGCCTACAGGGCGAGTTTGGTGTTAATTTGGTCTTAACTTGGTCCCCACCTAGTCCATATACAAGCCGAAGGTTGACAGCAGACATACCCAAGTCCTACTTCACTCTATTCTTACCTTAATTTCCTGCCGTTACTATCTAATACTGCATTGCTACGCTATCGCGTTTATCCTCGGGGTAAAAAAGCTTCTAGAATATCCTATACTCAAATTACGAGTGCTCTTATTTCGCAATTTTTAATTAAAATAGGCTTCGAATAAATAACGTCCAATTTTTTTAAGTCAATACAATTGGATAACCTAAAGAAGTCAACCTATCCTAGACCAATTTAGCAATGGTGGAATTTCAAAATAAAGAATAAGAGTGGCAATGCGTCAATCCAGCATTTTTTTCTTTAATTCCCTCAACTGCTCGTAATTATCTTTTTCTATGGTATGAGGCACGACAGTCTTAATCAGTGTCAATGCCTGATCACCGGAGTGGTAACCATAGATATGATTTTTATCGCGAAAAAAATAGTTGTATTCAATCACCACGGGTATCTGTCCCCTGCCACCATCACAACCTTCAATGACATCCACTGTAGAACCAAGCAATTCCATGCTCTCCCGATCTGCACTATTGGGGATCTCTTTATTTTCTATCAGCAATTTGTCGTCATAAGCGTAGGCAAGTTTCAGATCTTTTAAAGCGGACTGATGTGCTATTGTTCTTTTCTTCGCCAAGGTATTATTATCATCAAATACCAATTGCCTACCATCATCAAAGAAATTGGGAATTCCTTTTTGGTAGGAATAGACTCCATTGACAAACTTGCTGTCTTTATTGAGCCAGGTAACAGGCTCCAATGCTCCCTCTCCATCTTGGTCTTTATAAAAAGCTGTGCCATCAAAATAGAATCCTGAGGCAGTAATCTCCAATAACCTTGGCTGTGCAACAGCTTTCAGGTTCATTGGCGGCTGATCATTGATTAAATCCCAGCCATTATAATATATCTTACCTTCTTTATTGATAAATTCATGCTGCGCATTCAGCCAACGTGCTTTTACTGGATACAAGTAAGCAGTTGTACCGTCCTGCAAATCCAGTCCCGCCGAAATATAGCACCAGATATTTCCATCATTAAAATCAACAAACGAATTCAGCCAGTTTCGGGCTACCTCTTTAACTGTAAACGGCCGTTTCAGATCAAAACTCAGAAGCGATTCGGTAACATCCATTTGTTCAAAAATACTGACATCATAAATGTATGCAGTATTCCCATCCGTAAGCAAATATTTATCCTCATTATTTTCTAGTTTGAGGCATTGGATGGTCGCGGGATTCAACCCCTCTATTATTTCAGCGGTTAACTGTGTCCCCTCATAGCAATAGATATGTTTATCGTCCTTGAGCAGGTATCTACGGTTTTGGAATTGGGCGAGTACAATAGGTTTGTCAGGAAACAACTTGGTTGCTGTCTTGGTTATTTTTTTTGCGTATGGATCAAATGAAAAAGAAAACCATTTTCCATGCATATAAAGTAGATCTGCATCAAATGTAGCCTGCACATCTTTTCTATCTGCAATTTTTACAGGCGTTACTTGATTAACATCAGAGAATTCGGCCGCAAGTAAATAGTAAGCATCATCATCCATCAGAAGCATGTTATCCCCATTTCGATTTATCATTTTCACATCGTTACCTACCTGCAACATGGATATACATCGTTGATGCTCCATGCTAATACCATTAGGATCCATAACAGTAATCTCTAAAAAAGGACTACCTTTTACAAGAACAATTTTATAAGTTCTCTTTGTATGATAATGATAACATTCGCTTGCCCGCAGCGCAGCCTGGACGAACAGCAAGAATAACATGATTACAATTACCTTTTTCATTTTCTAAAGCTATTATTTTATCAAGATTACTGCCCAGCATTGACGAATCACGCAATCCATTATTGGCGATACCGTTGGTGGTAATCTGCGATCAGACTTTTAAGTTCATTGAAATCAACAGCCAATTGATCGGCCGTCACGGCTATTCCATTGCTGATAACAAATTGTTGCAATTGCGATGAAAGATTTTGAATATGATCTTCTGGATTCCGCAATTTCAAAGAGACAAATGGAGAACGATGGGCAATTCCCTCCGATACAGACTGCACCGCATTCCATTTTATTAAGCCTATCGCTTTACCCAAGGGTGTTCCCTTAAAATGTATACCATCCGAATTCAAAATAAGACCAGTCCGATCTTTGTCAAATAAGCTTTTTAGACCGACAATTATAAAATAGATTCCCAAACATCCCAACATTAACATCATTGTACCGTGAGCAATTCTTATTTTCTCAGCAACAAAGAAAATATAGTAAGCAAAGGCCAACGCCGCCACGGTGAACACCACTCCTAAGCATACTAATTTCAGCCGCTTTTTATTATCAAATTCTATAATAATCTCATTCATAATACGATTTTACTTTTTTACACTTAACGCTTCCCTCTTATTGAACTCCCGCCCGATTCGGCAGACAACTTTGCCATGTGCTATTTTCGCTAAAAACATTTTATACATCATTCACAGTCAATTTATCCGCTGACCAAAGATGCATCCGAACCAGCAAACCAAACAAACAGAATAATCAGCCATTGAATAGCGATACAGACCCAAAAAGGTCTATTGTCAGCCTCTGTCAGCATTTCCAATACAGCAATAAATTTGGACTTCACAATATCATAAAAGTTGTTATTATTGTCGAGATCTAAGCTGTCAAAGCTTATCTTGTTCAAGCCAAACACCACAATGCGCTTGATCCATGGATTTTCAATCTTTGTGTTTTTCACTTCGTTGATCAACTTGAGTTTCGCAAAAGTATAATCACCCGCATTTTGAACGAGGTCAGGCTGGTTGGATTGAAAAACCAATAGTACTTTGTCCAATGCTGGTATGATAAGATCATCCTGTCTTTCCTCCACTACCTTACCGGCCACCGTCGAGAAAACATATTTATTGCTAAATAAGAAAAGAAGTATCGGTAAAAGGATCAATCCAGTCAACCAGAGGAACTTTCCAACGGTCTGTACGGAGCCGTTCATTGAAAAGAAGGCACCATCTGCATTGCTTCTGAGTACTAGGTATCCGACTATGAGGTACAATACTGTTGACAGAATAGCTAACATATAGCACTTAAATAAGGTTTTTGTTGCCAGAACAGTTAACTTTTTAATATAAGATAAATTTGCATTCATAATATTATCGTATAATTTATCGCTCTAAATTAAAACTAATCTCTTCAAATCTCTTATTGAATTCCAATTCGCCCATGACTATTTTAAATTCGTTGAAGTTTAACTTCTATTCGTATTTCGGCGACCTATTTCCAAGTTAAACCTATGCAATATCATTGTTACTGATTTTATAATTGACAAATAACTCCCATATATCACATAAAAAAATAAAAAAAACTTGCGTAGTTAAATAGCGACACATATATTTGTAGCTAAATAACTTCATAATGAATTTAAGACGAGATGTTTTCCAAGCCATTGCGGACCCAACGAGAAGGGCAATACTCCTTCTTTTGGCTTCGCAATCAATGACGGCAGGGGCTATTGCCGCAAACTTTGATACCGCAAGACCGACCGTGTCCAAGCACTTGCAGATACTCAGTGAATGTGAACTGCTTAAATCTGAACAAAATGGCCGTGAAATTTACTACCAGCTCAACGCACCTAAAATGAAAGAAATAGCAGATTTTATAGAGCCGTTCCGTAGCATGTGGGATGACCGTTTTAATAAATTGGAAGAAATTATGAAAAACTATAAAGACAAATAAAATGGAAAAGAAAACAAAAATCCATGCCGAAGATGGTAAACAGGAAATTTTGATTACCAGAGAATTTGACTTACCCCTTCATTTGCTATTCAAAGCTTATGAAGAAGCTGAAATCTTCGAGCAATGGATGGGGACCAAGGTGTCAAAATGGGAGAATAAACGACATGGCTCTTTTGCTTTTGAAACCTTCCACAACAATATGGTCGCCTTCAAAGCCAACGGAACGATACACGAATTTATACCCAACGAGAAAATCACTAGAACTTTTGAAATGGAAGGTACTCCCTTCCCTGTCCAATTAGAATACCTAAACTTCGAAAAGATAACCGACACGAGCAGCAAACTGATCATGCATATTGTCTTTCAATCCATTGAGTTTCGCGACCAGCTCTTCCGGATGCCTTTCGCTCAGGGTATTAATATGGCGCATAACAGACTTCAGGATATGGTGTCCAAACTCGCATAAATCTAAAATTTTCACTAAACCAAAGCAACAAATGAACCTAAAAGCAGCACATTTCTTCGAAAATGCCTCGAGATGGAACGAAGAATTCAATTTATTACGAAAAATAGTCACCGAAAACAAGGCTCTCGTGGAAGATTACAAATGGATGCACCCTTGCTATACCTTTGAGGGGAAGAATGTTGTCCTGATCCATGGATTTAAAGATTACTGCGCCTTATTATTTCACAAAGGCGTGCTGCTAAAAGATCCAAAACAACTATTAATTCAACAAACTGAAAACGTGCAGTCCGGCAGACAGTTGAGATTTACCAGTATTGAACAAATTATAAACCTGAGCGAGACAATAGCTGATTATATCCAAGAGGCCATAACCGTTGAAAAATCCGGAGCAAAAGTCATTATGCGAAAGACTGAAGATTATCCGATTCCGGACGAATTCGCAAGAGCCTTAAATGAGGATAAA
This sequence comes from Sphingobacterium sp. DR205, assembly GCF_011064245.1. Taxonomy (NCBI): domain Bacteria; kingdom Pseudomonadati; phylum Bacteroidota; class Sphingobacteriia; order Sphingobacteriales; family Sphingobacteriaceae; genus Sphingobacterium; species Sphingobacterium sp. DR205. Next base: position 3,894,069 of record NZ_CP049333.1, read on the forward strand.
GAACTTAAAGCTGCTTTTTCATCTTTAACACCGGGCCGTCAGAAAGGATATTTATTTTATTTCAATCAGGCAAAACAAGCAAAAACACGTGAATCAAGAATCGAAAAGTACTATCAACACATTTTGGATGGAAAAGGTATAGACGATTAAAAATGTCATACGCTGGGCAAGCAATGTAATATTACAGCTGACTGCATAGGTTCAGTCCAGAAAGATAGGCTCAACATGGGAAGTGAACTTATGGTGATTGCAGCATATAATATGAGCAAAATTTGATAACTTTGATCTGCGTTGTGAAACAGCGTCTAAACCACTATGCGTGCTATCGGTACATCCCGTACGACTGCATTAAAACACTTAATTTTACACAAGGAGCGTAACATGAATAAAAAAATTTTCCTGTTCATCTGTGGCCTACTGCCATTCCTGACACAGGCCCAGCAACAAATCAATAGCAAAACACGTCCAAATATTGTCTTTATACTGACCGACGACTTCACGGCGCAAGCATGGGGTGTTTATGGCGGAATTTTAAAAGATATTGTAAAAAATCCAAATATCGAAAGCCTTGCCAGACAGGGTGCGATATTGAATAATGCTTTCTGTACAAACTCCATTTGCACGCCGAGCCGGGCAGCTATTCTTACCGGACAGTACAGCAACAAAAACAAGGTATATACCCTTGATGATGCATTAGACCCTAATAAAGAAAATATCGCCAAAGACTTGCAACATGCAGGTTATCAAACGGCTGTTTTTGGAAAATGGCATCTCAAAAACAGACCGTCGGGATTTGATGAGTACAACGTATTACCGGGACATGGTGTTTATCACAACCCTACATTTCTATCCAAAGATAACTGGAATGACAATGAAGAGGCTGGCACTCCCTATCAGGGCTATGTCGATGACATCACGACAGACCTGAGTCTTGACTGGTTATCCAAACGCAATCCGGAAAAGCCTTTCTTTTTGCTTTGCCATTACAAAGCAACGCATGAGCCCTTTGACTTTGCTGACAGGTTCAAGGACTTATACCAGGATATTGAAGTTCCTTATCCAGCAACATTTTTGGATTCTGGCGCAACAACCACAGGGAGGTCTTTTGAAGGCCAGCCACTTGAAGAACTTGGCCATCGTTATGAGCTAGCCTCAACAGGACCTTTCTGGACCTCCTACCCTGATCTTCCCTTCTCTACCAAGGGGATGAGTGCGATCGACGCACGAAAAAAAATCTATCAAAAATTGATGAAGGATTACCTACGTTGTGTGGCGGGCATAGATGACAATCTCGGAAAAATCATGCGCTATCTTAAAGCGGCCAAACTAGACGAAAATACGGTTGTCATCCTTTCCTCTGACCAAGGGTATTTTTTGGGCGAACATAATTTTATGGACAAACGCCTCATGTACGAAGAGTCGCTACGCATGCCTTTCATCATCAGTTATCCCAAAGAAATAAAGGCTGGCAGTAAGCTGAATGATATGGTTTTAAATATTGACTTCGCTGCATTATTCGCGGATTATGCCGGCATAAAAAAGCCGTCTTACATACAAGGAGAAAGCTTTCGTAAAAATCTGAAAGGAAATACACCAAGTAGTTGGCGCTCTTCCATGTATTACCGTTATTGGCAACATGACCCCATACGTCCCGCCCACCTGGGTGTGCGTGATGAACGTTACAAACTGATTTATTTTTATGGCCAGCCGCTGGAAATGACCGGCAGCGACAAAAAGTCTACAGCAGCAGCCTGGGAGTTTTACGACCTGCAAAAAGACCCGATGGAAACACATAATGCAATCCATGACAAGCAATATGCAAAAGAAATTAGTCGCTTAAAAAAGAAACTCGTTAAACTGAAAACCGAAGCGGGCGACGATGATGAAAATCGGCCGGTATTTCAACAACAATTACGCAAAGAAAATCTGATCGAAAAATAGGTTCATTATAAAGAAGCAGAACTGTCTCCATGGACAATTCCGCTTCCTTGCATATCTATCGTGTAATTAAACTGCAGTATAACCGCCATCAACCAAATAATAACCACCGGTCATAAAAGATGACTTTTCGGAGCTCAGAAACAGCACCAGTTCCGCCACCTCTTCGGCCTTCCCTAAACGACCAATAGGGTGTTTACTAATCAACGCATGAACGTGCTCCTCATCCAAATTTTTGAGCAGGGGCGTATCGATATATCCGGGGCCTACTGCGTTGCAACGAATATTTTTCTGACCATATTCTGCTCCTATATTTTTAGTCAGGCCTACCACAGCATGTTTTGCCGCCGTATAAGCGCTTGACATAGGAGCGGCAACTGTGCCATGAATCGAAGCCATGTTGACAATAACGCCAGCACCATTTGCCTCCATGGCCTCAAGCTGGTATTTGCAGCCATAGAATACGCCATTGAAATTAATATCAATCACCTTTTTCCAACCGTCCAAACTATAGTCTCCCGTCAATGCTGCCTCACCTCCGATACCCGCATTATTACAGGCAATGTCCAATTTCCCATAGGTGTTTACTACAAAACGCACCAAGGCTTCATTATCTTCCGCCAATGAACTATCTGCTTTATAAAAAGCGGCCTCAGCTCCCAATGCTTTAATCTGTTGCACCGCATCCAGGCCAGCCTGCTCATTAATATCCGATACCACTACTTTCGCTCCTTCTTTTGCGTATGCCAAAGCAACTGCTAACCCTATACCGGAGCCAGCTCCTGTCACCAAAGCAACTTTATCTGCTAAAATATCCATAGTATATAAATTTTATGACATATACAATTTACCAAAATTTTAACTCAATCTGTCCAAACTGCGCCCCAAAAAAACAAAAAAAAGAAACTTAAATGACATTCCCGCGGCATTCAACCTAGGCAAAAAAATAGCTCCATTGCTACGAACAATGGAGCTATACTACCTTAGCGCTAAGTGTTTTTAATCTTGGAGCTGGGGATATTTTTGATACAGTCGGTTAAGAAAAAAACGACCCATCAACTGAAGTTTTGACTGCGTTTCAAACATACCCGAGCCCGGAGATATCATGCCATCTGGCATTCGTTGAACAGCACCATAATAGATTATATCAAGCCCATTTCCATTAATGTCAAGATGCATCTTTTTAGGTTTCAATCCCATGATAGATCCCATCCGGGTAACTTTCTCCGAATTACTGATCTGGGCAGGCCGGGCATTCAATAACGTTTCATGGTCAAAGACCAAATGGTCCTTTGCTTCGCCGTCATCAAAAAAAACATAATGCAATTCATTATTGCTAAGGACAAGATAAGATGCATTGTCTCGCTCGTGGTAACGTGCTTTGACCCCTACAGCCGCCCAGGCCACTGTCTTAGCGGCTGTTTTCGCAGCCGAAGCTACTTTATCCCCGACCGTCGCAATGTATGCACACTGTGTAAACGCCTCAATCGGTGCCCCATTCATCTGCTTGCTTAGTTCTTGAAACTCCTGGCCCAACAACTCATCCTTAACCCCAGAGGCCAAAGCAATCCCGGCCTCTCCTTCATACTTTCGGGCGGTCTCTTTTTGTTTTTTCATCATAATGATAGAGATAAAAACACAGGCTGCCACAATCACTACAAAAATACCGATGTATAAAATCATATGATTTATAATTTAGAAATTGGTTAATAGTTCACAAATAAATTTAGCGTCAAAAAAGAGGATATTGATTTTCAGTATCCCCTTACCGTGATAGTTCACAACAAAAATTTTGCCAAATCAGAGTATCCGATCCGGATAATAAATATTATTTAATGCCGTTTGATGCATATCTACCCAGATATCGCCGTAAGACTGCTTCAATAACCAATTTGGTGAACTACGCATATCTGCATCTTGATCATTATTATAAATGGAAGGAAATTCCGACTCCTTTGCACGTAACAACACTACTATCGTTCCTTTCATCGTGAGCGGAAGATCACCCAAAACGAGGTTATAAAACCCTTCTTCGAGCAAGTCAGGACTGAACTTTTCAAGACTATCGTAACTTCGTTCCAATTTACCAATGAGTTTCTCCAGCTCTTGCGGATAATGACGTTCAACATAAGACTCAAAAAGCCCCGTACCCCTGTTGTAAGCTCCTGCCTTCATTAAGTTGAGCGCTTCATTGCGGTACACTTGCAGATGACGATCAGCATTTAAATCGGAATACCCGCCATCCAGGGGTTTTCCATCGCGACGTAAGGCCCAGGTCTTAAGTTCTTTGAGCCTTTCTGATTCTGTAAAACTATTCCCTTCCATTGCTTATGTGCTAAATAGTCGTCATTTTTGTTGCATATTGCTAATGCTCTCTTTCTTTAAGTTCAAGCTGTAGCAGAATGTCCCGTTTTTTGCCCTCGATCAAAGATAAATTACCGGCCACAAAAACGCCTTTTTCCCCAGAATTTCTACTTATGCCATATACGGTAGATTCATCGTCCGGATCTGAGGCCCCTTCATAACGAAACAAATAATCAATTTTAAACTGGTCTGCATCTGCCAATAGATCATCAAATTCGATGTTGTAATCTATTGTATAGCCCATATCACTTAACTTTGCCAATGCTACACTAGCTGAGGAATACCCATGCATTCTTTCCATAACTGAATCTTCTTTGTTTAACCGTTATCACCATTTTTATTATAAAACGATTATTTAACCGTTTTTGTTTTCCTCAATTTCAAATAGTTTATTCAAGATCATATTTCTATTTTTGTGGAACCAAAACGAAATATGATATGGCAAATCTAGCAGCTCCGGCTTATCAACATACACCCCAACTTGCTTTCCAGCGTTTACTTGATGTACTGTACACCTTAAGACTCGAGTGTCCCTGGGATAAGAAACAGACGATGGAATCGCTACGTCATCTAACGATGGAAGAACTCTACGAGTTGACGGATGCCATCCTAGAACAGGATTATCCCGAAATAAAAAAAGAACTCGGCGATGTCTTAATGCACCTCCTATTTTATGCCCGCATAGCAGAAGAAGAAGGGCAATTTAATATCGTTGACGTCCTGAATGCAATCTGTGATAAACTCATTACGCGCCATCCTCATATCTATGCCGGCACAAGTGCAAACACGGAAGATCAAGTCAAATCCAACTGGGAAGCGATCAAGCTGAAAGAGGGCAATAAATCTGTTCTTGCAGGTGTCCCAAAAGGACTACCTGCCCTTGTCAAAGCCTATCGCATTCAGGATAAAGTAAGAGGTGTGGGTTTTGACTGGGAAGATAAAAGACAAGTATGGGAAAAAGTTGAAGAAGAACTTGCTGAATTTAAAACAGAATTCAATATCGAAACAACCGAGGCTATTGACCGCGAAAAGGCTGAAGGCGAATTTGGAGATCTCTTATTCTCGTTAATTAATTATGCCAGACATATCGGTATCAACCCTGAAAATGCGTTGGAACGCACCAACAAGAAATTTATCGCAAGGTTTACCTATTTGGAGCAGAGGGCTGCCGAAAACGATCAAAAACTTCAGGATATGAGTCTCGAAGAAATGGACGTTTATTGGAATGAGGCCAAAAAATTAAAAAAATAACAACTATCCATTAAAAGGTGGGCGACTCATGGAATTTAATTCTACTTTGTCAAATTTATCCGTAAATTCGCAGGAATATGGAAACAGTTGTTAGTGGTATCAGAAGTACCGGAAAATTACATTTAGGAAATTACTATGGCGCATTGAGCAATTTTGTGAAAATGCAAAATGAATATAATTGCTTTTTTTTTATTGCGGATCTACATTCGTTGACGACACACCCTACACCACATGGCCTCCAGGGAACTGTACGTCAAGTTATTGTTGAATATTTGGCGGCTGGAATCGACCCTGAAAAATCAACCATCTACGTCCAGTCTGATGTTCCGGAAGTTGCTGAGCTTTACCTTTACATGAATATGAATGCATACTTAGGTGAGCTTGAACGAGCTACCGCGTTTAAAGACAAAGTACGCAGCAATCCGGATAATGTCAATGCCGGCTTACTCACGTACCCAGTATTGATGGCTTGCGATATCCTGATTCACCACGGAACGAAAGTTCCTGTCGGCAAAGATCAGGAACAACATCTGGAAATGACGCGTACATTTGGTAATCGCTTTAACCGTTTATATAATGTCGATTATTTTAAAGAAGCTTTTGCTTTTTCCTATTCAGACAAATTGGTTAAAATACCGGGATTAGCCGGACAGGGCAAAATGGGCAAATCCAATGGTGAAGCCGACTGTATCTACCTTTCAGATAGCGCCGATGCCATTCGCAAAAAAGTAATGCGTGCCGTTTCTGATTCAGGTCCGACTGAAATGAACCAGGCCAAACCTGAAGCAATCCAAAATCTATTTGATTTAATGAAAGTAGTTTCTACGCCTGACACATTACAGCACTTTGATGAGCTTTATAATAAATGTGAGATTCGTTATGGCGATTTCAAGAAGCAATTGGCAGAAGATATGGTATTGGCAACAAATGATGTACGCCTACGTATCGAGGATATATCAAACGATGATGCCTATATCGCAAAAGTTGCAAAATTAGGCGCTGAAAAGGCGGGAGAGTCTGCTCGCAAAACACTGAAAGAAGTGCGTGAGATCATTGGTATCAAAAGATTTTATTAAATAAGGAAAGAGAATATGCATATAGCTATCGTAGGAAATATAGGTGCTGGAAAAACAACGCTAACGGAATTATTGGCGAGTCATTTCAAATTTGAGCCTCAATTTGAGGCGGTAGACAATAATCCCTATCTGGAAGATTTTTATTCAGACATGAAACGTTGGGCCTTCAACCTTCAGATTTTCTTCTTAAATAGTCGCTTTAGACACATCGTAAAGCTTCAGGAAACAAACATAGATATGATTCAGGATCGCACGATCTATGAAGATGCTTATATCTTCGCTGAAAACTTGTATGATATGGGCTTAATGAGTGCACGTGACTTTGAAAACTATAGCAACATCTTCCAAAGTATAATTCATTACATTAAACCACCAGATCTGCTGATCTACCTGAAAGCCTCTGTCCCTACTTTGGTAAACAATATTCAAAAAAGAGGGCGTGATTATGAATCAGCAATCCGATTGGATTATTTATCTAAACTGAATGATAAATATGACAAATGGATCAATAATTATAAAGAAGGAAAAGTGATGATCCTCGACAAGGATAACCTTGACTTTACTTCTAACCCCGAAGATCTGGGTGGCATTATACAAAAAATAGAAGCTGAATTATTCGGGTTGTTTGAATAATCGCAGAAAACAAATAGACAAAAGCCTGTAAAATCATCCATTTACAGGCTTTTTAATACGTAAAAATTCACAAAGTATCATGAAATTTTTAGGCATTATTCCAGCGCGATTTGCTTCCAGTAGATTTCCCGGCAAACCGTTGGTTGATATTGAAGGTCAGACCATGATCCAACGGGTCTACGAGCAGGTAAAAAAATCAAAAAAAATAACCAAAGTAATTGTCGCTACAGACGATCAACGTATCGCATCCGAAGTACGCTCTTTTGGCGGTAATGTGGTCATGACCTCCGAAACGCATCAATCGGGTACAGACCGCTGTGCCGAAGTCATCAGCCATGATCAGGAGTATGATGTTGTCATCAACATTCAGGGTGACGAGCCTTTTATTAACCCTGAACAAATTGATTTACTTGCAGCTTGTTTTGAAAATCCACAGACCAAAATAGCGACTTTAGTAAAAGAGATCAAAACATCGGAAGAATTGTTCAATCTGAATATTCCAAAAGTCGTCCGAAACGTCTCCGGTGAAGCCATCTATTTCAGCAGGCAAACGATCCCCTTTTTAAGAGGAGTTAATCAGGAGCAATGGCTTGAGAAGCAGAAATTCTACAAACATATTGGAATTTATGCCTACCAAGTGGATACGTTAAGGGCATTGACCCAGCTACCAGTCTCGGGTCTTGAGGAAGCTGAAGCACTTGAACAGTTACGCTGGATAGAAAACGGGTATGCAATACAAACCGCAGTGACCACACATGAAACTGTTGCTGTGGACACGAAAGAAGATCTTGATAAGATTTTAAAGTTATTTTTTAACAAATAATTGCGACCTATCGGTGTTCGGTATACAGCAAAGACCGGACACCGTCCAATAATTTCTTTTTGTCCTGCGCATTCAATTGGGCAAGCTGCTGTTTTGTCGCCGTCAATTCATCGAGTTGTAGCCTGGTGCTCACCCCTACCACCGCCGTCGCTACGGCAGCATTGGAAAGTACGTAGGATAAAGCTTCAGTCGTTCTGTCTTTTCCCGATTGTTTCACCATCTTGTCCAGGTTACGGAGCAGATGTGACACCTCTCCCGACGTATATTGAAGATAAGGTTCCACAGGTTTATTTACTAAAAGTCCTTTTGCCAATGTGCCCCGGGCCAGAATACACACATCGTTTGCGGTCAACAATGTATCCATCTCCTCCTCGAGCCTTCTGTCCAGGAGATTATACTGCATCATGACCGACGAAATTGCAGATTTTGACAGAAATTCTTTAATGACATTAGGACGAATGGACGACAGTCCGTAGGCACGGATCTTCCCTTGCTTCTTCAGTAGTTCAAAAGCTTCAATTATTTCATCTATCGGATCATCAATAGTACCGCCATGCAGCTGATAGAGATCGATGTAATCTGTTTTCAATCGTGAAAGTGACCCTTCAATAGCTTTGACAATATAATCTTTTGATGCTTTCCAGTCCCAGCCCGAGCCATCCGCCCGCCAGAGATTACCTACTTTACTGGCTAATACAATTTGTTTGCGAAAAGCCTGTACACTATCACCGACAGCCATCTCATTTTGACCTTTGTCATAAAGGTCCGCTGTATCAAAAAATGTAATCCCTATATCGAAAGCCTTTTGGATAATATCTTTGGATTGCTTGGGCTGATTGCTTTTTAACGACATACAGCCCAAACCAATTTCCGAAACCATCAGGCCACTGTTACCTAATTTACGTTGTTTCATTTGTGTTGAAATCAAGCAATTCCACCTCAAACACCAAGGTACTATTGGCTGGAATCTCACCCGTAGCTCTTTCACCATAAGCTAGTCGGCTTGGTATAAAAAATTTATATTTAGCCCCTTTTGACATCAATGGAATACCGATCTGCCAGCCTTTAATCACTTGACCCAACGAAAGTTTTAATGGCTCATTGCGATCATAAGAACTGTCAAACTGTTTCCCGTTCAATAAAGTTCCCTTATAATGTACGGTAACTTCGTCATTGGTGCTAGGTTTTGCACCTTCTGCCTGATTTAATACAAGATACTGAATTCCTTCGGCTGTTGTTTTCATCCCAGCTATTTTTGCATTTTCAGCAAAGAACTTATCTTCTTGGGCGCGACTTATGGCCTCTTTCTCAGCGCGTATGTCCATAATGGCTTTCTGGATAACCTCTCTTGTTTGTCCATCTTCCAATAAGGTTTTCTCGTTTTTTAAAGTAGCGGTAATTGCTTTTGCGATAACATCAGCTTTTAAATAGTCTACTTCAGTAGATTTTAGCGATTTTCCAATATCCATACCAAATGCATACGATACGGAGTCAGCTCTGCTAGTTAACACATTGGTTGAACCAGGTTTTGTTGCCGTCGTTTTTTTTCTGACCGAACTGGTCTTTTTTTTCTGCTGGGCAAATCCAGTCACGGTTGTCAGAGACAATAGGGCTAATGCGATGTATTTCATGTTTACTTAACGGTGCTTTTGCACAATTTCTTCAATAATTTCCTGAGTTATATTAGGGTAATCAACTTCAACCCTTGATTTACTGTTTAGCCAAGCTTCTATGGCTAGCATATTTTTCTGTTTTAAACTCGAAATTACCGGTACCCCCATTTCTTCCAATGATGCGGCATTCAGATGCTGTTCATATTGATTTTTCATTGGGACGACCAACAGTTTCTTTTTCAAATATAAGGCTTCTGCGGGGGTTTCAAAACCCGCACCGCATAAAACTCCTGAAGAAGATGCCATACTATCAATAAAAGCCTGGTTATTGATGGGTCTTATGGTCACATTCTTCATTTCAAATGGTCTTGAATTGTGCTTACTGAATACATCCCACTTCACATCAGGAAATTTCATTAAATGCTTCAGTAAGTGTGCATCATCGTATGCTGGTAAATAAACCGTATAATGCCCCTCGTCCGTAACACTTAGATCGCGAACAGCATTCCGGATAACTGGCGGAAAAATATTTTTGGCATATCTTTTAAAATGAAAGCCATAAGAATGCGTTGCGGGAGCATAATTTTTCATAATAAACTTCCCTAACATGTCACTTTCTTCTGGTTTAGGGCTCGCGGGGTCCAAGGCACCGATCTGATGGCTCAGTCCAATACATTGGAGATCTTTAGAATGACAAGCCCAGGCCGAAATGGGCTCAAAATCATTTATAACCAGATCATAATCTTCGATCGGCAAACTCTTGATCTCGTTGGTAAATTTACGTATGGTTGAGCTCATAAAGGTCTTCCACAGATCCACCCCCCCGGATTTTCCAAATATGAAACTTAAACCATGAAAGCGATACTTGACTTCGAAAGGCAACGAAAGATCCGCCTGAATCCCACTGACCAAAACATCCACTTCTCCTAAGGCTTTCAAACAGGGAACAATATCCATAGCACGGCTTAGATGTCCGTTACCGGTCCCTTGTACGGCATACAATATCTTCATAACGATTGTATTTTGTGTCGGCAAATTAATGAATTTTAACGAATTTCAATATTATTTTATTGTTTCGTTGGGTTAAGAAAATATAAATTAACACAATAAACCAATCCAGTTAATACACATTTACTTTCTTTTTGCGTATATTTAATACCAACAATTATTTAATAACCAATTTACTATGATAAAGTATCCTCTCCTTTGGACACTTTCCATTGTGGCTCTGCTCACATTTAGTTCCTGGGGATTTTTTGCACATAAAAAAATTAACCATTATGCAGTTTTTGCACTCCCTGCAAAATTGGCAAAGTTTTACAAACCCAATATCGATCTGATTACAGAGAAAGCTGTTGATCCCGATAAACGTTGTTTTATTGACAGTGCGGAAGGGCCACGGCATTTTATAGACGTTGAAGATTATCGGGAAGATCGACAAATAGATTCAATACCCATCCATTGGTCACAGGCCAAAGAGAAATTCCAAGAAAGACAGCTACTCAAAAATGGCATCGTCCCCTGGCAGATCCACTTTACTTATCTCAAACTTGTAAAAGCTTTCCACTCGAAAGACTACGACAAAATCATCAGGCATTCGGCAGATCTTGGACATTATATCGCCGATGCCCACGTTCCGCTACATACAACCAAAAATTACAACGGACAATTAACCGGTCAGATCGGAATTCATGCTTTTTGGGAAAGCCGATTACCCGAAATGTTCGCCGACAGCTATAACCTCCTCGTCGGAAAGGCGATTTATATCGAGGATCCCCTAAGTGAAGCATGGAATATTGTCCGTGAGAGTAACCTACTCGTTGACTCCGTACTTCATATGGAGTCTTTGCTCAACAAACAATTTAAAGCTTCACAAAAAAACTCGTTTATTGAGCGAAACAATCAGTTATTATGGACCTATTCGGACGATTATGCAAAGGCTTACCATCAGGCTTTGAACGGAATGGTGGAACGAAGAATGCGCAGAACGATCCTGCGCGTAGCTTCGTACTGGTATTCTGCCTGGATTGAATCCGGACAACCCGAGCTTTCCACAACGATAAAATTCGAAAATAAGGCAGATAGCATTATCATCAAGGATAAAAAACCGATTGGCCGAGAAGAATGGATGTAATAAGAGCAGATAAATACAACCGGACTACACACTATATTGATACCGGAGTATTTACTTTCTTATTCATCTGCACTAGTTTTGCGGCATAAAACCTATGAATGGCCCGACCGTAATTTTAGAATGACACGAAAACGGTCTGGTACAGATTAATTAAAAGTAATGATGCGAACTTATAGCTCCACCTTACTTTCAATTAGTTCGGATTTAATAGGGCAACTAGATAAATCATGTTGAATAAGAAAACTGCGTTAACAAAACTTGCTATCGTGCTGACTGTGGGCACCTCCTTTGCACAGGTAAAAGATACAACAGCATTGAATGAGGTTGTTATCAATCAGAATAGACTTCAGATTCCCTTCTCGAAACAAAGTAAGAATATACAGATCCTTACACAGGAAGATATTCAGCGCCTTCCCAACCGTTCGATCAACGAGCTACTAACGAATATTCCAGGCGTAGATGTGCGGCAGAGAGGACCATTTGGCTCGCAGGCAGATATTAGTATAGATGGTGGTTCGTTTGAACAAACAGCTATACTATTGAACGGTGTAAAAATTACGGACCCACAGAGTGCACACCATAACATGAATCTACCCGTACCTGTGGAAGCAATTGAACGTATTGAAATCATCCGGGGACCGGCTTCGCGTATCTACGGTATAAATGCCCTGACCGGCGCAATCAATATCGTGACCAAAAAAGTGGAATCCAATCTGATTACTGCACAGGCTTATGGCGGTTCTTCATTTAAAGGCAATGAACAGGCCAGCTCGGGCAAATACTATGGAAAAGGAGCCCAACTGGCGGCACAGTTCAACAACGGGCATACAAGTCATGGTCTCTATCTCGGCCATGAAGATTCCAATGGCCAGCGTTACAATACAGCCTCCAATAACAACAAATTGTATTATGACGGTACCTACCAGCCAAATGAATCCAATCAAATAAAAGCAAACTTTGGCTACATTGACAATCAGTTTGGTGCCAATGGATATTATGCTGCCCCGACAGATAAAGAAGCTTATGAGCAAGTTAAAACAGCATTTTCATCTATACAGTCGAAACATCAGCTGAGTCCTGCATTTTCAATCAGCCCGAGGCTCAGCAACCGATACAACGAAGACGAATACTGGTATTTGGGAAAGGAAACGACCAAAGGAAGATCAAAACATTATAGCAACGTCTTCGGAGCTGAGGTAAATGCGGCTTTGGAAAAGCATTATGGCTCCTTTGGAATTGGACTGGAAAGCAGATTTGAACGAATCAATAGCACGGCGATTGGCTCACATAATCGGGAAAATTACGGCGGTTACCTCGAATTTAAGACCGAAGCGATCAGCAAACTCATGGTTAATGCGGGAGCGTATGTAAATTACAATTCCAAGTTCGGATGGCAAGTGTTCCCCGGACTTGACTTAGGCTACGCGATAACCGAACGCTGGAAATTTGTCTTCAGTGCAGGATCCGCTCAACGCATTCCGTCATTTACGGACCTATATACCAATCAAACGGCTAATATCGGAAACCCGGACCTGACATCGGAAAATGCCTACCAGATTGAAGGTGGCATCAAGTATTTATCGAATCGTATTGTTGCTCAGGCAAGCTATTTCCACCGAAATATAAATGATTTCATAGACTGGCAAAAAACCGACGGAGCCGTTGCTGAAGGAACTGTAGTTCCCTGGAAACCTTCCAATATTGGCAAGAACACAGTCGATGGCTTCAATACATCTTTCCGCTACCAACTCAGCGATCCCTCGGCTGCCACCCGATATTACACGACAGTGAGTTATAACTACCTGAATCCCAAAATTAAAATTGAAGACGGACTCCGTTCCAAATATGCGATCGAAAATCTAAGACATCAGGTTATAGTTAATTTTACGGTAAATCATAAAAACTGGATGCTGACAACAGCCAATCGTTTTAACGAGCGGATCAGCTATAAAAACTATTTTATTGCCGATTTAAGAGCTTCCTATCAGTTTGCTGACCTTCTTGTTTTTGCAGATATACAAAATATTTTTGACAAGAGTTATATTGAAGCCGCAGCGGTACCAATGCCGGGAAGATGGTTTAGTCTCGGAGCGAAATATAAATTCAAGTACTAGACCTATCTTATAAAGAGGAAAACGCTAAAGAAGAAACCAAGGCACTTCCAGCGAAATAAAAGCTTATATACATAATATGCCCCTTAAAACAACAGCTATTTAAGGGGCATATTTCTTTAAATCCCTAAAAACGAAACACTAATCGTCGATGGTGACCATACTATTTTTTGGGAAGTACAGATAAGATGCCGCCGATCACGTGTTTCTGAAATTTGGGCTCATCATAAGATTCTTCCGTATGCCCGAGTCCTGTATAAAAAACTTTTCCGCCATCGTAATCCTGACTCCAGGAAATCGGGTGATTATCCCCCATTTTTCCGCCATTGTAACTTTTCTCGTCCAAGTTCATCAACACGTGTAAATCATCTTTGACATCTTTAAAATTGTACCATTCATCCTTATGCTGCCAGACGGGATCAAGATGTTTGGTGGCCGCATGTTTCCTGTCGAGAACATCTATCTTTGCTTGCTGTACGGCGGGATGTGAGGTAAAATAGGCTCCCACCAAACCGTTATACCAAGGCCAATCATATTCGGTATCCGTTGCCGCGTGGATCCCCACAAAGCCTTTGCCTGATTGAATATAACGGACAAACGCTTCTTGCTGCGTGTCGTCCAAAATATTACCTGTGGTACTTAAAAAAATGACCGCGTCGTATTTTTTTAATCCTTGATCCGTAAAAAGAGCCGCATCTTCGGAATGATCAGAGGCGATCTTTTCCTTGTCCAACAATTGTTTCAGCACCTGAGCACCTTTTTCGATACTACTGTGTCTAAACCCTTGCGTTTTACTAAAAATCAGCACCCTTTTTTGTGCAATGGCGGTCATGCTCACCGCAAAAAAGAAAAACAGAAAAATGAAGAATTTATTCATGATATAGTTGGTTATTATTAAATTTTAGTTTAGGTTTTCTACAAGTTTGAATCACTGCACTTTTTCATGCATTTAAAAGTTATTTGATGATAGAAAAAGCCATGTACTCTCCCCGTACACGGCTTTTTCAAAATTTTATCGTGCTGTTAGCTCCCGATAGAAATCAAGACTTTCGATAATATCCTCCTCAGAGACGAAAATATCATACTGACAGCTACCAATCTTATCAAGTAGTGCAAAACCGATCTGATTAGACAAGTTTTTCTTATCATTGCGCATCAAATCCAACAAAGTTGTATCTATGGCGGGAGTAAACGAATAATCGTCAAAGTATCTTCTGAAAGTAGCAATCAGGTCATTTAATTCATCCAACGAAAGTCCATTCAATTTATGTGAAAGATAACCTTCACAGATCATCCCCACAGCTATTGCCTCCCCATGCAGCAAAGGCTTACGGTCATTCAGCAACGAATATCCTTCAATGGCATGGCCAATTGTATGTCCGAAATTGAGGATCTTGCGAATACCTTTTTCTTTGGGATCGTCTAAAATCACTTTATTTTTAATGGAAACAGAATGCTTCACCAGTGTATTGTCTACTTGAGTAATAGCTAATGTTTTTACATGGTTGTAGTAATCCCGGTCAAAGATCAGCCCGTGTTTAATGACTTCGGCAAACCCAGAGATCAATTGCCGTTGTTCCAATGTTTTTAAAAATTGACTCGAAATAAATACGGCCTGTGGTTGTGCAAATGTCCCGATAATATTCTTCACATTACCCATATCAATCCCCGTCTTCCCCCCTACGGAGGCATCTACCTGCGAAAGCAAGGTGGTCGGAACCTGAATAAAGTCCATTCCGCGTTTAAACGTGGATGCTGCAAAACCGCCCATGTCGGTGACGACACCGCCACCAAGGTTAATCAGCAACGAATGCCTGTCAGCGCCAAAATCAAGCATATTCTGCCACACGCCAATACAAAAATCTATATTTTTATTCTCTTCGCCCGGATCTACTTCTATGACGTCATAGTTCGTTAAATTAGGTAAGGCCTGTTGAAACAAAGGCAAGCAATTGTCTAAGGTATTGGTATCTACCAAAACGATAATTTTTGAATATTTGCGTTCCGATAAAAACGTCTCCAGTGAGACCAACGTATCATCAAAATATACCTGATAGCCCAAACTTTCTATGACTTCCATTCTACGATTCTTTAAGGTTTAAGTTTTCTATTTACCAATATTGTTTAATATTACACCAATTTTATTTCCATCCCATCAAATTCAACAACATCCCCGGGCTTCAATTTCAGTCTTTTGCGATAATCAACCTGACCGTTATACTTCACATAACCCTCAGCAACAACCCACTGAGCCATAGCACCATGCTCCACCCAATTTAAAGCTTTGAGTAACTGAATAAGCTGTATATATTCCCCTTCGATTTTAAATTCTTGCATTTCACAAAAATAGTGGTTTAAGCGAGGAATACAAGAATAATCATCGTTTTAATGTTTACTAAATTGCTACATTTGCCTTATTGCAAATAAAGATTATGATTGAGAATTCTGAGCCCAGAACATTGTCCTTTGATAATACAGAGATTGCTTTTAAAAGTAAAAGCGATAAGGATTTAGAAAGAGCGTATTGGTTATTCAAAATAATAGCGAATAACTTTTTGACAAAAGTAGGTCCATCCATGACCAACTTTGCGCTGAATATTGGACTGCCGATCCAAGGTATCATCCGAAGTACAATCTTCAAACATTTTTGTGGAGGAGAAACCATCGCGGGTTGCGAAACAGCGATCAATGAATTGGGTGAAAATGGCGTCGGAACCATCCTGGACTATTCAGTTGAAGGTGAAGAGACAGAAAGTGCATTTGATGCCTGCTGTGATGAAGTGTTACGTACGGTCATTGCTGCAAGCAAAAATAAATATATCCCATTTTCAGTTTTTAAGCCAACAGGATTAGGTCGTTTTGAATTGTTCGAGAAGGTGAATGCAAAAGAAACATTAACAACATCGGAACAAGCTGAATACCAACGTATGTTGGATCGTACGGACCGCATCTGTAAAGCCTGTCACGAAGCTGGGGTAAAGGTCTTGGTCGATGCCGAGCATTCCTGGATCCAGGATGCTATTGACGATATCGCTCGCGAGATGATGGAGAAATACAATATGGAAAAACCTATTGTCTATAATACCTATCAACTGTACCGCAGCGATAAATTAGCTTCTTTAAAAGCTGATTTTGAATATGCCAAGGTAAGGGGTTTCCATATGGGAGCAAAAATAGTACGTGGTGCCTATATGGAAATCGAACGTGCCCGTGCCAATCAAATGGGGTATGCAGACCCGATCCAGCCGAATAAAGCGGCTTCTGATAGAGACTATAATGATGCAATTGAGTTTATACTGGATCACTTGGATAGCTTTGGACTGATGGCTGGCACGCACAACGAAGACAGTAGCATGTTATTGGCCAAGGAAATTGACAGACGTGGTATCGACAGATCTTCAGACCGTATTTATTTTGCACAACTTTTAGGAATGTCAGACAATTTGAGTTTCAACTTGGCTGCACATGGTTATAATGTTGCCAAATACATGCCTTACGGACCAGTGAAGGCTGTTATGCCATACCTTTTCCGAAGAGCACAGGAAAATACCTCTGTTGCCGGAGCCACAGGCCGGGAGCTCGGGCTTTTGATCAAGGAAAAACAAAGAAGAAAAGCTAGTCGTCGATAACGACTAGCTTTTCTTTTACTGCTTCCCATTAAATTCTGCCTTTTTTAACCTGCAATAGATCCTCGTTATTTCGCAAATCCGGATAGCGTCACGGCTCCCTTACTCCCAAGAGCTTGCGAATAGCTGAAATAGAGCTGCTTTCCAGTCTACCGTATCGAAGTGTGCTAATTACAACTTGATTCCCAATTATTGAAACAATTATTTATGTTTGCAAACTTTTCCCTTAAAATAAAGTTCATAGGAAGAAGGTGTCCCCACGGGATACAAAGTATATATATTTGAAATGGAGGAAAAACTTAGATTATTTGATCTTGCCCGTCATCAGATCAGCAAATATCCCGATCTTGACATGTTTGCACATAAACTGGATGGCAAGTGGAACTATATCAAAACGGCTGATTTTCTTAAAAAAGTAGACAATCTTTCCAAAGGACTGATTGAGCTTGGCGTCAAACCTAACGAAAAGGTTGGTCTTATCGCGGGCAGCAGTATTGAATGGCATATAATAGATTTCGCAATTCAACAAATCGGTGCAGTAGTTGTCGCCATCTATCCCAATATTACTGACGCTGACTATCAGTACATTTTTAATGATGCTGAAATCAGGGTTTGTATTGTCAGCAATAAGGGCTTATTTGACCGTTTGATGAACCTGACCACATCGATCTATACCTTAAAATATATCTTCTGTATTTCCGATCAGGAGTCTACACGAAGCTGGAATGAGCTCAACGACCTAGGGGGCGACTGTCCAAATGAAAAATTAACGCAATTGCGTGATCAGATCAAGCCTGATGATTTGGCGACACTGATCTATACCTCCGGCACCACAGGAAAGCCAAAAGGTGTCATGCTCTCCCATAATAATATTTTTTCGAACGTACTTGGTGCAGCTGAAATTACTCCATGTAAAGCATACGACCGGGGTCTCACTTTTCTACCTCCCTGTCATGCTTACGAACGAATGGTACTGTATACTTACATCTACTTAGGCTTTACCATACATATTGCCGAATCTTTTGACAAAATTGGTGATAATTTAAAAGAAATAAAACCGCATATCATGACTGTGGTTCCCCGTATTCTTGAGAAGGTTTATGAAAAAATCATGAAAACGGGACATGAACTCACCGGATTCAAAAGAAAAATATTTGATTGGGCGGTAACCGTTGCAGAAGAATATGATCCGAATCCCGCAAAAAGAAGTTTCGCTTATACAATGAAGCTTAAACTAGCCAAACAACTTGTGCTCAATAAATGGTATGAAGCACTCGGTGGCGAACTCTTGACTGTCGCCTCAGGATCAGCATCATTACATAACAGGCTGACAAGAGCGTTTTTGGCGGCAGGTATTCCGCTATACGAAGGATATGGCATGACCGAAGCCTCGCCTTTGATCTCTGTCAACCATTACATGAAAGGAGTCCGTATTGGTACAGTCGGGCTACCCGTGCGCTTTGTAGAAATCAAACTCGCGGAGGACGGCGAGATATTGGTCAAAGGACCCAATGTGATGATAGGATATTACAAAAATAAAGCTGAGACTGACAAAACCATTATTGATGGATGGTTGCATACCGGCGATATCGGCAAATGGGAAGACGAGAAATTCCTGAAAATCATAGACCGCAAAAAAGAAATGTTCAAAATATCCGGTGGCAAGTATGTGATTCCACAACCTATTGAAACAAAACTTGTCGAATCCAAATTTATTGAACAGGCCATGGTTATCGGTGATGGCATGAAATTCGCCTCTGCCTTTATTGTGCCCAATTACGCTCACTTATTGGATTGGGCCAAAAATGACGCACCTGAACTCGCCGATATGACCAAAGAGGACTTTCTGACAAATCCAGTCATTATCAAAAAGGTGAATCAGGAAGTGCGTCGCGCCAATCAGCATTTCGGCAACTGGGAACAAATCAAAAAACCTATTATTCTAAGAGATGAATTCACGATTGAAAATGGCGAACTGACGCCGACATTAAAAATGAAACGTAAAGTCATTCTCGAACATCATCAGGAAGAATTCAATAATCTATATCAGATGGAGACCGATTGATCTCAATCACTCCTACTTTAATGTATTTTCGCAATTATCAATAAAAAGTATCACATGAAATTATTAAAGGATAGAATCCTTAATGACGGCAAAAGCCTCGCTGGGGGCATACTCAAAGTAGATAATTTCATCAACCACCAGATGGATCCCGTGTTGATGAAGTCTATTGCGGTAGAATTTGTCCGTCGTTTTGCAGATCTACCCATCAACAAGATCATAACGATTGAGGCCAGTGGCATCGCACCGGCTATTATGTTGGGATACCTCTTGGAACTCCCTGTTGTTTTTGTCAAAAAGGCTAAGCCCAAGACTATGGGCGATATGTATGTTAGTGAAGTACATTCTTTTACTAAAAACCGAACCTACGATATATGTGTAAGCAGAGAGTTTCTCGCGGCGGATGACAAAGTGCTCTTTATTGACGATTTTCTAGCCAATGGCAATGCAGCATTTGGCATATTAGATCTCATCCAACAGTCTGGCGCAACATTATTGGGTATGGGCTTTATTATTGAAAAGTCCTTTCAGGAAGGAGGCAAAAGATTACGGGAATTATCCGATATCCGAATAGAATCTTTAGCACGCATAAAATCTTTGGAAGTGGGTAAAGTCAGCTTCGAAGAAGATTAATGGCACAAATAAAAGCCTCATTTCTGTCAAGAGTGAGGCTTTTAAGCTTAAACAACAAGATAAATTATATTTTTAATCCCAACGGTAGTCATCGTAAAAATCTTCGGGGTGTCTGCTGATAGGCACATCTTTTACCACGCGTATATTAGCTGCACCCAGGTTAACATTCAACATAAAAGAAGGTACACTTGCAGAAAAACTCCATTGTCCATTTCTCATATAAACATATCCATTTCTATAAGGGTCGTAGAATGTTTTATAATCCCTAAAGTAAACGTGGTGTCTATTATCATATCGATGTGCCCTCGCCCATGCTGGAGGTCCATGTCGGTATCCTTTGCGGTAATTCTTGGCTACTTTATTGTAGTACTTCCGCTCTTCCTTTTCTCTTTTTTCCCAATATTTGCGTTCTTCCTTATCCCTTTTTTCCTCGTATTTTCTATACTCTTTATCATGCTTCCATTCTCTATCATTTCCGCGGTGTTGAGCTGACGATTCTTTCGGAGTTATCAAAGCAAGTCCTCCTATTGCCAATGCGAAGTATAATATCTTTTTCATAACAACACAATTAAATTTGTAAATCAAGTACCCTATCGCCTATTTTTTCACTTTTTTATAAGCGTTTCTATTGGTATGACTTTCGTGTTTGAACAAAGGTTTAATTGATCCCCATAAAATTAATTTGTCCGGATATGAATCCGTTCTCATTCCAGTCAATTTAACGTATCTTTGCAACATGTCCAATACAGGTTATATTACTGAAGATACGATTGTCG
Source organism: Sphingobacterium sp. DR205 (assembly GCF_011064245.1). Taxonomy (NCBI): domain Bacteria; kingdom Pseudomonadati; phylum Bacteroidota; class Sphingobacteriia; order Sphingobacteriales; family Sphingobacteriaceae; genus Sphingobacterium; species Sphingobacterium sp. DR205. The sequence goes on from NZ_CP049333.1 coordinate 3,915,109, forward strand.
CATTGGCGACACCCTCCGGAGCTAATGGTGCGATTGCTGTAATTCGCGTTTCAGGTCAACAAGCAATTAAAATTACCAATGCCATTTTCAAGGGTAAAGACCTCAGTCAGCAAGCCTCCCACACGATTCATTTTGGAACCATCCGTGACGGTGATGAGATTATTGATGAGGTACTGGTATCCTTATTTGTCGCGCCCAATTCCTACACCAAAGAAAATTCAGTAGAAATATCTACGCATAATTCCAAATACATTATTGAGCGTGTTATTCATTTGCTTATCAAACAAGGCGCCCGGGCAGCCCGAGCTGGCGAATTCACGCTTCGTGCCTTCCTAAATGGCGGAATGGATCTTTCACAAGCCGAAGCTGTCGCTGATTTGATTGCCTCCAATTCCGCAGCATCACATCAAATAGCCATGCAACAAATGCGGGGTGGATTTTCCAATCAACTTAAATCCCTTCGCGAAGACTTGATTCATTTTGCCTCCCTCATTGAGCTCGAATTGGATTTTTCGGAGGAAGATGTAGAATTTGCTAATAGAGACCAGCTAAAGAATTTAATCAATAAAATTAAGGTAATTGTACAAAAATTGATTCTATCTTTTGAACAGGGAAATGTGTTAAAAAATGGCGTTCCCGTGGTCATTGCCGGTAAGCCAAATGTAGGCAAATCAACCTTATTAAATGCTTTTTTAAATGAAGAGCGGGCTATCGTGTCGGACATTGCAGGTACTACACGTGATACCATCGAAGATGAAATTAATATCCATGGGGTGACCTTTCGATTTATTGATACCGCAGGTATTCGTGAGACCGCAGATATTATTGAAGCAAAGGGAGTTGAGCGCACCCGTGCAAAAATGAAGCAAGCGAGACTTATTATTTATCTCTTTGATCCGCTACAGGACAAAGTAGACGAAGTGCAATCACAGTTGCAGGAAATTCAAAACCTTCAAATTCCATTTTTGACCATCATCAATAAGGCTGATCTATTATCTGACCAGCAAAAAGATGAATACGCTTCACTGAATCCCCTTTATATTTCGGCTAAAGAGCAAATCGGTGTTGAAGAATTAAAAGAAGAACTTATCAATAGAGTGCAGCTCGGAAATTTGAATACAGAGGATGTCATGGTCACTAATATCCGACATGTCGAAGCTTTGCAGAAAACATCTGACTCACTTGAGCGCGTACTTTTCGGCATTGATAATCCGGTCACGTCGGATTTTTTGGCGATGGATATCCGTCAGGCGCTATATCACCTTGGTGAGATCACGGGAACTGTGTCAACAGACGATTTACTGGATAATATTTTTTCGAAGTTTTGTATCGGCAAGTAAATAGGTAAAATAGAACAAAGTAAAACAAACCAACAAGCTACATATCAACACATTACAAAAATACCAATTTTGTAAGAGTTTGCGTGATTTTGGTTTGTTTTGCAACAATTTGCCCCCTATTTGCCCCTCTAGTTAATAATATTTTATTTTTTTAAACTCGGGAGAGATTATGTCACTTAAGGTACTCTAATGTAACTTATTGTACTTAATTGTACCTTATCGTACCTTATTGTACTGTAAAGTGTGTTTGATCTCCCAAAAATATGATATTATGAGTTCAAACATCAAAATTAAGAAGATTTGTCTCCATTGCAGACAAGAATTTATTGCCCGTACGACAGTAACAAAATACTGTAACCTTAAGTGCGCGCAGCGAGCTTACAAAGCGAATGCCAGGGAACTAAAGATTCAGCAAAGCAATTCCGATCAGCAAACCACAGCAAAAGAAACTAAATCAGAACAAAACCTAGCTTCCTACTTTGAGCTTAAAACACTTGATTATTTAACAGTACAACAGGCAGCAGTCCTATTGAATTGTGACCGCCGCACCATTTACAGATTAGTCAAATCTGGAAGACTCCCATCAGCGAATTTGTCAAGCAGAAGAATCCGCATACTAAAGAGAGATATAGACTTACTATTCGTTGTGCCGGAAAAAGTTGAAGACACTATTCCAGCTACTGGAGTTGAAATTGAAAATACTCCGTTGAAAAATTGCTTTACAATCGGACAAATCCTCAATGATTATAAGCTTTCCGAAACCTCACTACGTAGCCTAATCATAAGGCATAACATTCCAAAATTCCAAAAAGGTAAGTTCGTTTACATTCCTAAAAATCTAATAGAGCCAATTTTAAATAAAATACTGCTAAACGAGTATTGCGGATAGTTTAAAACATCATGATAATTGGCATTACTCAGCCAAATAATGCCTTCCAGTACATAAAATACTTGATGCATTTTATCAATGTTAATATTAACTCGAAAATTCAATATTATGACAAAGGTTAGATTAAGAAGGAAGACTATTTCCAACAATAGACAATCTTTATATTTGGAGATTTATCCCCCGATTTACAATCCTAAAACGGGTATAATGCAACGAAAACAATATTTAAAGCTTTATATAGATAATAGTGCTAAGACTTCAGTCGGTAGAGAACTAAATAAGGAAACGCTAAAATTAGCCGAACATATTAGAGCTCAACGGCAAATTGATTTACAGAATAGAAAATTCGATTTCATTTCAGAATCAAACATGAAATCAAACTTTGTTGATTTTTTTGAAGAGCAAGCTGAAAAAAGAAAAAATTGCTATAACTGGCAGATGTCTGTACGATATTTCAAATCATTTGCCGGTTCAAAAGTCCCATTTACAGAACTAAATGAGACCTTGTGTGAAGAATATGCAGACTATCTACTAGATGGACCTTCTCTAGGAAGATCCAAAATTAAAATTAAAAAAAATACAGCTGTTGCGTATTTTGGAAGATTTAAGCTTACATTACAAGAAGCATTTAAAAAGCGTTACATTCCGACGAACTTAGCATCAATTATAGAAAGCATAAGCCCACAGGAAACACATAGACCTTTCTTATTTATGGAAGAGTTGGATAGCTTGGCAAATGCATATTGTCCAAATGAAATAGTTAAAAAAGCTGGTTTGTTTTCTGCTACGACAGGTTTTCGTTATTCTGATGTTGAAACATTATTATGGAAAGAAATCCATGGCTCCGAAGGGAACTATTATATCCTTTATAATCAAGAAAAAACTGGTAGCGCCGAATATTATCCTGTGTCTGACCAAACCATTAAATTATTGGGACATCCTGGAGAACCGGAAGCAAAAGTTTTTGATGGACTAAAGTATGATCAAACTGTGCATGCCTTAAAAAAATGGCTGCTCAATGCAGGAATAAAGAAGCATTTTACTTTTCATGGATTCAGACACACATTTGCCACACTTCAAATAGCTGCGGGTACAGAAATTTACACAGTTTCCAAATTATTAGGGCATAAGGATATAAAAACTACGCAGATATATGCTAAAATAGTGGATAGTCTAAAAAAGAAAGCATCCGAAAAGATTAAAATCAATTTCTATGATATTAGTAAAGAGATTGCTAAAAGGCAAAAGCCTGACGACGCAACAGAATAGAAAATGCATAATAGTAATCCTTAAAAAGAGTTTTTAAAAAGTTATAACTATGCCAATTAAAGCCTAAATACGACATCGAATGCCAATCTAGAAATCATTGGTTGCTATTTCATAAAATTGAAAAAACAAATTATGAGATATACATTTGACCAGATCCCAAACATTCTAAAAAGAATTGACGAAAGATTAGATATCATTGAGGACATTTTGATAGATCGCATTCAAAAAGAGGCACCGGAAATGGATTTCATCGGCGCAAATGAGGCATGTGAAATACTTAAGATATCTCTTGCTACGCTTTATTCAAAGGTGAGTCTTCGGGAGGTTCCCTTTTATAAGAAAGGAAATCGACTTCATTTTTCGAAACTGGAGCTAATTGAGTGGATTCAAGAAGGCAAAAACAAGACTATCGATGATATCAACGAAAAAGCACGAGAAATAGCAAGAAAAATAGGTAAGCAGAAATGATGTTGATCATTACTGCTTATCTATTTTTAATTCATCCATAGTTAGGAAGTTGAAAAGATCCAGCGCTATTATTCCATTCATAATCTTACTTTCTAAAGTTTTTTCCGCCACCTTTAATTTAATAATTAATTAACTATATAGTTAAAATTATAATCGAATAGGCCTTAAATTGTCAATCTTAGCGTTTCAACTATGCCTAAGTATATATATAACATACTGTTAGTGATTTTCTTACTAAGATTATCTAGGTCTCACGGGCAAATATTGATTAAGCATGTGCGAAAATTGTTTTGCAATATTTTATATCTAACATTAATTTAAATTGCCTTACAATCAAATTATAAATATTCAAACAATTTTATCCAATAAGAATATTTAATCTGAATTTTATTAGCAATTAAATTACGTATTGAATAAATAACAAGCAAATACAATAAATCTAGCGGTAAGGTAAAAAAATATTCTATTTTTAAGATACTGATATCACTGGACCTGATAGTTAAAGAACCTTTTAAATATATTTTTAACATGATAGAATCAATTTATAAGACTTTTGTAAAACGTATTGAAAATCAAGAACAAAACATTACGCTAAATAAAGAAAAGGTAATTGAAGAAGCATACCAGATGACTATTGTTTTAAAAGAGCTTTTAAACGAAGCAAAAAACCAAGTTTTTGAAAGAGGATTTAAGGACAAGAATGAAGAGATTGTTTACTTTAAGAATATAAAACCCTTAATACTCGGAAGGCTAATCTTTTATAATAAAGTTTATAGGATCGAAACTTCCTGCCCCGCTAAAGGGGGCGATATCTACATAAGATATTTTGAGGAAGAACAGGAAAAACTCAATTATGAATTCAAAGAGCGTTTTATTGACTCAGATTTTTTCAGATATATTAAATCTGGTCGGACAGACCTGGATGAAAAGTACTTTAGATTAGGACAAATCGATATTCTGGAGGGGCTTAATAGTTATGTTTTTGAGATTGATCCGCAATCTTCCACTTACTACGATTATAAAGTAGCGCATATTCATGCCGATGAGCTTCTATATAATTACATCCAAAGAAGGTTGAATCCTGAAGACAATTACGAAGTTTTATTACAAGTCGGTGAGGCAAAAGATATTCTTTGGACGCATACAAAGAATGCCCTAATCGAATTGATTTACGCTCTGCATGCAGCCGATGCCATTTCTCATGGAAAATTAGGCATTCGAAAAATCAGCGGAGTATTTCAAATGTTATTCGGAATTTCTCTTAATGATTTACACAATAGCTTTCATCGAATGAAGGCCCGATCAGGCTCCAGAACATTATTTATTGACCAACTAAAACACACACTAGAAGAATATATGGATAAGGAAGATAGCTTTTAATTAGTTCTTCTTTATCATCAAATTATAACAGCATTCCCAATGCTGTTATTTTTTTTGTCTGCCTATATGTGTCTATGGGTAAAACAGGTGTGGATACAACTAAAAAAATAGCCAAACACCAATAACAACCTATATAACAACAAGTTAACGCAATTATAAAAAATAGATAAAAAATACCTTTTTGATAGACAGATATCGGAAAACAAACTCTTTGAAACATTTCAATTTTGTATAGCGGCATTTATGTTAGAAAGTCTTAAGGATCTACAAAAGCATGAAAGGAAAATGTAAGCAAAATTAAGCAATCAGATCAAGCATCTGAGTATAAACAGACTTTGCCAGCGACCTTGGTTAATAAATAAAAATGATAATCAAAAAGTAATGCTATGAACATAGACAGAATGGAATTTATCGCATGGATGGAACGTATTATGGATCGTTTCGACCTGATTTCAGAAAATGTGAGAGAGATCAAAAGAGGTAAAAGTGCTATTGATGGTGAAGAATTATTAGACAACCAGGACTTATTACATATGTTAAAGATCAGCAACCGATCATTACAGCGATATAGGTCGGAGGGCAAACTATCATATTATACAATCAGCGGAAAGCTCTATTATAAACTATCCGATGTACACCAGTTCATCCGCGATTCTTTTAACTCTCCAAATAAACAGACCAGGAAAAGTAGCGACAAATGATGCCTTCAACTTCCAATTTGCCCTACAGCATTGCTATATAAAATAATTTGTTTGATATAACAATAAATACTTTAGCTATGAGCACCATTGAAAAAGAAAATCCAGGACAACCTGAAGAGCTATCTGATACACTCTTGGTATTAGATAAAGAGAAAAATAAGATCAGGGCAGTAAAAGGAATTAAAAAAAACAAAGGAGGTTCAGATCCGGAAAAAGGCGATCTGGAGACTGTTGAACCAATTAAGAAATATCAAAATTCATTTTTAAAATTAAATAAGAATGATGATTTTCTTTCCAATTTTTTTAAAAATTTCTTTAGTCAGCTTGATGATCCCACACGTTTTAATTTTTTTAAAGTACCAATAAAAACAGCGGTTGCAATAGCCCGAAAAATGCAACAGTTCGTCAATACGGCTACTGTTAAGGGTGAAGAACTAATCAAAGGACTAAATGCAATCGCCAACCCGCAAAATAATCAACAAACTATGGCAACACAACAAAACAGTACTGAGAATAGCAATCGTTATTCTGTAGACAAGATCGACTGGAAATCACTGAACGATCTCGGATGGACACGTGAAGAATTTGAGAAAAGTAATCTACTTGATTCTCTTTTGAAAGGTTATAAAACCAATGATCTCCTTCCAATCTCACTGAAAGTTGGCAATCAAGAATTTGCAACTGAAGCAAAGCTCTGGCTTGAACAGGGCAAAGATGGCAATGCAGAATTTAAAATGCTCTGTGTCAAAAAAGAGATTAACTGGGATGAGAAATTTCATGGGCATGAATTCACCGCAGAAGATAAAGCAAATTTACTCCAAACAGGAAATATGGGACGGACAGTGAATTTAGAAATGGAGGACAATAAAAAAATACCCCATTTAATCAGCCTGGATAGGGCAACAAAACAATTCATATCCTATCCTACTGCCGACATCCGTATAGACGATGTTATCAAAGGTATTACCCTTTCGCCAGAACAAAAAAACGTACTACTGGAGGGCAAACCTTTGTACCTCGAAGGTATGCTGTCCAAAAAAGACACCTTATTCAATGGAGAAATTCAATTCAATGCATTTAAAGGTCATATAGAATTTCAATTTAATAAAGGAAATGCAAACAGTTTAAATCAAGAACATACTGAAACTGAAAACAGGGAAATTCCAAAGGTCTTCAGGAGAAAAGAGTTTACTTATGACCAATATACTAAACTCTCAACAGGTCACACTATATATATTTCCGATTTCAAAGACGCAGCTGGTAAAGAGTATCCAGGATATGTTTCATTTAATAAGGAAACCCATACAATGGATTTCAACTTTAGAAACCCGAATAAAATTAAAGAGCATGCTACACCTGCAGAAGGACACAAAACACAGGTGGCTGTGAATACCGAAGGAAAGACAAATGAAGCTACAAAAAACCTTAAGGAACCTCTAAAATCTGGACAGACAACACCTGTAAATAGGAAACAGCAACAGAAGCAAAATGAAAATTCAACCACTTCGAGAAGGAAAGGGCGAAAAGTATAATCTTAAAAATTTTAAAGTATGAAAGCAATAATAGCTGAAAAACCAAGTGTAGCCCGTGAAATTGCCAGTCTTTTAGGAGCTGACGAAAAAAAAGATGGGTATCTTATGGGGAATGGATATTATGTTACCTGGGCGATTGGCCATCTAGTGACCTTGGGTATGCCATCAGATTATGGAATAACGGGTTTCCAACGGGGAGCCCTACCGATTTTACCAGATCCATTTTTGTTAACCGTACGAAAAATAAAAAAAGATAAAGGATATCTTGACGATCCAGGCGCATTAAAACAATTAAAAGTTATAGAACAGGTTTTTAAACTTAGTACAAGTATCATAGTCGCTACAGACGCAGGAAGAGAAGGGGAACTTATTTTTCGATATATATACAATTATTTAAACTGTGAGAAGCCATTTGAGCGACTGTGGATTAGCTCTCTAACAGAGAAAGCCATAAATCAAGGGTTTTCAGACTTAAAACCTGGAAATGATTTTGATGGTTTATTTCAAGCTGCACAGGCCCGTAGCCGAGCTGACTGGATCGTAGGGATAAATGCTACCCAAGCTCTCTCCATTCAGGCAGGAAATGGAATCTATTCTTTAGGCAGAGTTCAAACTCCTACTCTTAGTTTGATCTGTAAAAGATATTTTGATAATAAGAATTTCAATATTGAAACATATTGGCAAATTGAAGCTAAATACTGTAAGGATGGGATAAACTTCTCAAGTTTATCCCAAAAAAAATGGGCTGATAAAACTAAAGCCAGTGAAATTTTAAAATCGATTCAACGATCGGGAAATGCCACAGTCGTTTCTACTATCTCCAAAATAGTCAATGAACAACCACCATTGTTGTTTGATCTTACTTCACTGCAAAAAGAAGCGAATAAAAAACTGGATATGACAGCTGAGGAAACGCTCTCCATAGCACAAGCACTTTACGAAAAGAAATTCATAACCTACCCAAGAACTGGTAGCAAGTATATTTCAAATGATATTTGGCCTGAACTCCCGGAATTAGTTAGGACTTTAGAAAAAAGGGTAGATTTCAAGCAACGTATAAGCCACATTAAATGGGGCCGTTTCAATAAAAGAATTGTCAATGACTTAAAAGTTACAGATCACCACGCCCTATTGATCACCGACAAGCTTCCATCAGCCCTTTCTAACAAAGAAAATGCAATATATGACATGATTGCAATTAGGTTGTTAGAAGCAATTTCCCACCACTGCATAAAAGAAATAACAGATATCAAACTTGAACTCCTGCATTATGAATTCGGAGTAAAAGGTTGCCAAATTATAGATCCAGGATGGCGTGCAATCAAAAATCATTTTTATGATGAAGATAAGAATGAAGAAGCCCCAATTGAGATTCCCACTTTAAAAGAAGGGGAAATATTAAAAATTAATGATTCAAATATTGTAGAGAAAAAAACCCGTCCTCCTGCCCTATTTACAGAAGCAGGTCTCTTATCTGCGATGGAAACAGCGGGTAAGCAAATTGAAGACGAAGAGGAAAGAAAGTCGCTAGATCAAATTGGTATTGGAACTCCCGCTACGAGAGCCGCTATCATTGAAGTATTATTTGACAGAAATTATATAATAAGACAAAAGAAAAATCTCATTCCCACGGAAAAAGGCATTCAGGTTTATGAACTTGTAAAGGATAAAAAGATCTCAAATGTTTCTATGACTGCTGAATGGGAACTTGCATTTCAAGGAATTGAAAATGAAACCTTAAGAGCTGAAATTTTTCAAAAGAAAATGGAAGCATATGCGCATAATATCACTGAAGAACTCCTTGAAGCAAATATAAAATCTATTATACCAGATTTAGCGTGTCCTAAATGCAAGGATCATAAATTAATTTTCAATAATAACGCGGTTAAGTGCCCTGATAACAGCTGCGGTTGGTTTCAGTTCCGCATAATATGTGAAGTACCACTCAACGATAAAGAAATTGAGAACCTCGTAAAAAATAAAAAGACATCACTTCTTAAAGGTCTGAAAAGTCGAGCAGGAAATAAGTTTGATGCATATATCGTGCTTGATGATAGCGGAAAAACTTCATTTGAATTTGTAAAAAAGAAAAAAAGGTAAAAAATTAAATAGAATTGGTGGCAAAAAAGTCACCATTTTTTATTTCTGATGAAATTTTAGTAGCAATTAAAAACTAATATTAATAAGCATCAGATTAAACACATCGGTGCTAATTCGCGAATTAGCACCATAAAACATTGTTTTATAACGCATTACAACTTTACTTTTGTCTTGTTCATGATGGGATTTTATAGCATCTCTGTTTTTAAAATCAAGTTGAAAGAAAATAATTAAAATCAAAATCTTTCGAAATGTAACAACAAAAAAACTAAACCATGAAAAACAAGCGATTGATTATTGAAATTGTTGTACTCCTATTGGTCATATTATTTTTATATACGGGAGTTAGCAAATTTGTAGATTTTAAAGGATTTACAAATGACTTGAATAATCAACCATTTCCGAATGGTTTAACACCGGTATTACGATGGTTGATTCCACTAACAGAAATAGTTATTGTCGCAACCCTCCTATTCGACAAAACTAGGCTATTAGGATTATACGCTTCATTTATTTTAATGAGCCTCTTTACGCTTTATACCGCCCTTGTATTGTTTCACATCTTCGCATATGTTCCGTGCAGTTGTGGAGGAGTGATAAAACATCTTACCTGGCCACAGCACCTGATATTTAATCTATTCTTTGTTGTGATCACTTACATTTCCATTAGATTATCAAAAAAAACTGAACATGAACACTTTACATATAATCAAATACCATAATTAAGATCAGTCTAAGTGAATCAAAATTATCGGGTCCAAAATAAGGGGAAGCTGAAAACCTTCAAATAGAGTAAGCACCAAATTTAAACTTTTTTTATTATGAAAAATTTCAAATTATTATTAGCTACAGCTGTTGTATTTGCTGTAGGGAGTGCATTTACAGCAAACAATAATATCGCTGGAGAATATGTATTGAATGGAGATACATGGGAGCTTAAAGACGGAGGACTATGTAGGGATGAAGCAGGTAGCATTTGTGATTATACCAAGGTAGGCTCGGCCACAACACCTGAACATCCAAATCAATATGAAAATCCGGATAATTTTACACCTAATCGCATGGATGCGCGATATGAACCTTAAAATCTTATCATAATTTTTCATGAGTATCGGGTTGAGCGTGCTTTACCCGATACATTTATTTTACAAGCCATAAAATCCTATATTATGGAATATTTTACACTTTTTTATTATCAAAAAAAGTATTGAGAAAGATCTTAATCAATAAAAAAATGATCCAAATTTTCTTTCGTAAACAAATTTGATTTAAATTAAGGTTTCAAAAATTGGATTGACAAGGAATCAATCCAATTTTTTGTTAAATATACTTTTCGATGAATGATATTAGTTTTTGCTTGTCCCTTTCAGTTTTTGGTTGTAAAATTGAAGTTGTAATGATCTTACCGTCTTTTCCGATCATTAATAAAGTAGGATAGCTTTCTATTTTATAATTTTTTATAATTGGATGACTTGTACCCTCTCCTTGTGTAAAAAGGTCGATCGAGTATTTATTAGTGTAAATCTCTTTAATAATGCTGTTGCGCCAAGTATTAATATTTTCGTCGGCACTAACACTTATAAAAACAATATTATTATTATTTTTAAAATGTTCCACAATCGGCTTTAAATTTTCCGCCATTACTCTACAACTTCCACAACCAGTGAACCAAAAATCCATAATTATAACCTTACCCCTAAACTCGTCCAATGTCCTGATCTTGCCACTAAAGTCTGGTAAGTTGAATGCAAAGGCTTTACTTCCTTGCGTATTCGTGAGACTTAAAGAAACCAGCAATCTTTTACACTCAGGATCAATAACAATTTTTTGAGCTTGTCTAATAAGACTTGATATATTTGGTAAATCCGTGAAGTTGGTGAGTAAAAATTGAGTTATGATTTTATCTCGTAATTTTCCCTTATAATTTTCAGCTAAAGTTTCCACCTCAGACTTTAACAAAAGAGAATCGTTCCGAAATGCTAATGCTTCACCAAACCCGTGCTTCTTGCGTGAAGTTTTTTTAGATACGTATGCTAAATACTTGTGTGAATAAGCCAATACAGAATCTGAAATCATATTAAAACCTGGACTATTTCTATTCAGATAAATGTTCATTAAGGAATCTCTAATATCTTTTTTTTGAACTAGATCAGCGGACGAATCAAACTTAGTAAAGCATGATGTAAAGTTTCTCCAAATTTTCTCTTCGGTATCTGCTAGTAAATTAGCAAGCAATAGAGTATAGATAAATTCCGATAGCCTACCTTTATACCAATTCAATACTTCTTGACTGCATTTTGAAGCTGCATATTGACGGTTGAGAATACTAAAGCTATCTGGAATGTAATTTGTATAATACAAAGAGTCTAAGACTGATTCACCATTATTTAAATTGTATTTTACTCGTACACTTTCCCAAGGAAAAATATTATTAATTTTATCCATTTCATACCTACACTGGTATTTTTCTGAACCTCTACCCCTAAATTTTAATTTTTCAGAGGTCACATAAATTTGAATACTATCTCCTGGTTCTGCTAAATATTGAATTATAAGATATTCTTTCTTACCTCCAATAGTCAAATAGACTATCTTATCCTGTAGTCCCGGATTTACTTCAAAATGATTATTGAGCTCAGGATCATTCAGTTTAACTTTTTCCAAAGCGGAAAGTGATGTACCGTTATGTTGATATTCAATTGTTAATGTATCTTTTTGCACGCCGGAATAAATAACATCAATATAAATCGGTTTTACTTTGTATTTTGCGAATACGAAATTTAAAGTACAAATGGCGATTATTAAGTAAATAAACTTTTTCATCTTTAGCGTATATTTTGTTGAATATTTGACTTTAGAATTTCTATAGGCGGAATCGGAAAGACGTATCTAGGGTCGTTTGGAGGTAAGGTATAGCTTTTTCCATTTATTATTTTTGTTAATGCAATTGCAAACCTACTATCCTTATTAAACCTCCTGAGATCCTCCCAACGGAGATTTGAAGTAAAAGGTAGTTCTTTACGTCTTTCGGAAATAATTAATTTCAATGCTTCATCTTCATTTTTTGCTAAGCAGGGTTTATAAATTAGCTTCTTATTCCACCGTTTCCGTAATAAACGATCCAAGAATTCCAATCCATTAGTAATATTTCCAAGTCTGAACAGACACTCGGCCTTTATCAGGTAAAGCTCGTTAGTTGCCAATCCAGAAAAATTCCCCCCATTTCCAGTTTGGTTCCCCGTAAATGAAATATTTGGAAATGATCCACGGTAAAAGATATTCTTTCTTAAATCACCATCATCATAAGACTTATATAATTCTGAAGAAACAATTTGATTTGCTCGTGAATTTACTACTGAATAACCATTCGCAAAAGAGAAAAATAATACTTCAGGATTACCAGTTTTAAAATTTGGTAAAGAATAGGTCTTAGAAGTGCTTAAATCATTATAATCAATTAGTGTATCATCTATTTTTAAAGCCATTTCTACATACTTTTTTGAATCCTGATAATCACCCATTATTAGATAAGTTTTAGCAAGTAAAGCATAAACCGCTGCTTTTGAAGGCCTTGTTTTATATTGCCCCATATCCGGCAATAACGATTCCGCTTGCAACAAATCATTAATAATTTGATCATATGTGCCTTTTATAGTTGATCGAACAGAAACTACATTAACGTCAGAATTGAGTCTTAGGGGAATTCCAAGGTCAATCGCAGTAGTTGTTGAATCATATGGCTTGCAGAATAATTGGGCAAGGTTATAAAAAGCATAAGCTCTAAAAAATAAAGCAGAACCCTTTATATTATTCCACCTATTTAGGTTACTTTCAGTAATACTTATTTTATTTAAACCTTCTAGTGCTATATTAGTATACGAAATAATTTCATATGGAGCTGACCATTCTCTAGTAGAAGTTGTAATTGAGCCCTCATATATGTCCGATTGCCATGAATAAAGATTTCTTACTTTGTAATCCTTAATAGAATTATATGAAGGGTCACTTATTGTATAGTTATCTGCGCTAACTTGTCCCAAGTAGGGGTAATAATCGTTCATAATATCAGTGTTATCCAATATTGCCTGAAAGTCATCCAAAGTTGAGGGTACAACATCTGATTTACTCGATTTCTTATCTAGCCATTCATCTTGTTTTTTACAGCTAACAATTGAAACAGCCATAAGTAAGATTAATTTTAAAGTTTTCATATAGAAAGATTAAAAGTTCGCCCGAATGCCTAAAGCATAAGTTCGAGGTAAAACAATATTTCCTGTATAACCTGAGAAAAGATTTTGGTTGAAATCAGGATCAATACCTGATTTATTTGTTCTCCATAAGATGCCTATGTTATTAATATAGCTGTACAATTGTAAAGATCTTAAGCCAATCGAAGAGCACCAATTATTAGAAAAATTATATGCAAGCGAAATATCCTGTAATCGAATATGATCCCCTTTTTCAACGAGTACCTCAGAACTTTGATAAAAGCTATTTCTATTAGTATTGGTACTATAAATTAAGGAAGGAACGCTCGTTTTAATCTCATCCCCTGGCACTTGCCAGCGAGAACTATAATCACTATTCACAAAACCTAACGTTTCCATATAATTTGTATTAGAAGAAATTTTGCGGAAATGGTAATTCAGTTTATATATTATATTCGCTGAAATGGAGAAATCACCATAAGAAAACGTATTCCTAAACGAGCCTAAAGTAGTTGGTCTTGACGACCCGTGATAAATAAGAAGGCTATTATCGTTGGAATTGATTAAATTCACATAGTCTTTTGAAATTTCACCATTATGATAACCCTGTGGGTCTCCATTTGTTGGATCAAGCCCAGCCGATTTATAAGAATACAGGCCAAATAAAGAATTTCCTTCTACAGGAAAAATCCCCCCATTAAAGGCTAAAAGAGAATTATATAAAGCTAATTCACCATTTGAATACTTTAGATCATATTTTTTGACCTTATCTTTGATATAATTAAATATAAAATTAGTTGTCCAATTAAACTTTCCTTTTATATTCTGCGAGGTAATATTTACTTCCCAACCTTTCGTTTCTACTTGTGCGGAATTTGCCTTATAACTTGTAAATCCCGTTGAAGGAGCCAGAATTGTGTTTTGGATAAGATCATCACCAATTTTATCAAACCATTCAATTGTGCCGATAACTCGATTATTCTTTGAAGCAAAATCAATTGCAAAATTTAAGTTTTTGATTTTCTCCCAGCGAAGTTCTGGATTTGGGGGACTCTTAATTGTGGCTATCCTGGCACGTGTTAAAGGACTGGTAGAATACTCTGCTGTTAGATATGCAGATGCGTTATATACATTACCATTAAATCCGTAGGTGCTACGCAATTTTAGATAAGGCAAAAGTTTAAAATGATAGAATGACTCATTGCTGATATTCCATGCTAAACCGGCAGACCACAGCGGCGTTACTTTATCGTTTACGTTGACACCAAAAATATTAGCGCCATCTTTTCTACCACTCAATGAAACGATATATCTTTTATCATAAACATATGATGCATTTGCAAAATAAGAAACAAAACGATTTGTAAATTCTGTTGGATCAACATCGCCGTCAGGAGATGGGAGCAATCGAGTTCCATAAGCTTCTGGATTAATACTATAATAAGTATCATAATTTAAATTTGTGACTGGAATTCCCAATTCATTGTCATATCCATAAAGCATATTTGTGCTGGACTTCGTAACTACCTGACGGATTTCAGTTCCTGCAATAGCATTAATTTCATGTTTATCTTTAAAACTTTGATCATAATTTAACTGCCATCTAAATGAATTTGCTTTGGTTTCCATATCTACATTTCCAAGAATACCACCTTTGGGAAATGGATATGATAATGCTTTATTAGTTTTATCATATTGAGTAAAAGTATTGATAAGATTTCTGGCATAATAGCTCTGTAAGCTATTGAAATTAGAGTTTTTACCAGTCTCATTTTCCATTTGGTATTGAATCTGAGTTTTCAGGAAATTTGTAAATGTATAGGTTGCACCAGCTTTTAATAATACATTACTGTAGGTTGTTTTATTCTTCGAAAGCGCTCTCTCCTCTAACGGTCGATATGACCAATCTAAAAAGCCCAGATTTTCCATTGTTCTTTTATAAGAATCAGCATAAACGTAAGGAACACTCAATGGGTTACCGTTTGGATCTGCCAATCTGTTATAAGGCAAATTAGAGCTGTAACCTGATCCAAGAACATTATTTGTCCGATTATAGATAATACCAGCAGACAACTCTAAATTCTTTATAGGTCTGAATGTATTGGTAGAGCTGAAGCTAGTCCTATTATAGTCACTATTAACCATATAGTTTCTATTTTTATCAATACCAAATGTCAAGGCGTAGGTTGCTTTTTGTGTACCTCCCCGCAGATTTAATGCATATTGCTGATTAAAGCTTTTCTGATAAAAATATTTTGAAATTTCATCACGAACGTCCAAATTCCTCAATATGGATAATTGGTCATTTGCCTCCTTATCAGTGATAATCCCCAACTTTTGTTTTGAATAGATCTCTACACCTCCCGATAACGCAGGATAAGTCATGGTATTTGTAATATCAGAATCGTAGTAACCTTGGTCAAAAAGATATTTTTCTATGTCTAAGTAATCAGCAGATTGAATATAGTTTCGGGAGTATTTTAAATTTGGTTTTTCCCCCATCGTAAAATTTGAATTAAATTCAATACTTAAAGGCTGATCTATTTTACCCTTTTTTGTTGTGATTACAATAACGCCATTTCCAGATTTTGCACCCCAAATTGATGCAGCCGCTGCATCTTTAAGCACAGTTATGCTTTCAATATCGTTCGGGTTTATATTATCGATATTGCCTTCGTATGGAAAATTATCTAATACTATCAATGGATCAGCGCTTACTTTGGTGTCAATCGTACTTGTTCCTCTTATGGAAATACCAGTTTTAGAATTTGAAGGCAAAAGCCCTGTGGAACTTGAAGCTTTACTAAAACTCAAGCCGCTGGTAACACCATCTAAACGATCGAGAATATTTGCACTTACCCTCCTATTTAGTAGTTGATTATCTATTTGGACGAATGACCCTGTTGCCCGCTCTTTGGGAATATTTTGGTATCCAGTAGATACGACATCTACGATATCGATGGTATTATTGGAAGGATTCAAAAAAATTGCGGCAGACTCGCTTGCATGCACTTCAGTTTTTGCATATCCAATATATGAGACCTCCAATATTGCATTATTATACTTTGCAGGAATTTCAAACGTTCCGTTTGCATCCGTAAAAAAATCTAATGCTGTTCCTTTGATCCTAACAGATGCCCCGGCAAGTGCTTCTCCTTTTTCATTACTTACCTTTCCCTTTATAAGTTCCTGTTCTTTCTCGGCAGAAGTTTTAGATTGGGGTTCCTTTCCTTTACTCCTATCTACAGAAATGATTACTTTTCCGTCAATGATATAATCAAAAGGTTGGCCTTTAAAAATTTCATTCAGAACTTCTTTCAGGTCTTTATTGTGTGCGGAAATAGTAACCGTTTTAGCAAGCCGCATGTGTCTATCGTTTATTGCAAACGAATATCCCGATTGCTTCTGTACCTGTTGAATTACAGTTTTAAATGGTGTGTCTTTCGAGATCAGAACAATCTTCTGTGCTGTTACCTTAGTACAAGCTAAGAATATCAGTAAAAAAATATAGAAGATTGCCGTTCTCATGGCTTGTCTATTTTTCGAGTGTGTGACAAGGTACTGACGATCAATTATGCGAATAGACCGCAGTTTACCATTGTCGATAATGGTATTATTCATTACATTTGAGTTAGGGTTAGTTAATAGCTTTTATAAAATCAAATTTAACCCGTAGCCGTCCCGAGTTCCAGTCGGGACGGTATCTTTTTAAAGTACTACGGGCATAAACACATATGAAACGTCTTTACCTGATGAATACCTCCCTTCCCCGAATTTCGGCTTTGACACCATAAGTATTTTCTATCGCTTTCAGCACCGATGAAAGCTTTTCACTTTTGCTGATATTGATATATGCCTTTTCGCAGTTTTTAAAGTTTCTTGGGTAGATAAAATCTACATCATACCAATTTTCTATGTCGCTGCCAATATCTTCAAGACCTACGCTTGTTCCTGTAATCATACCGTCTTTCCAGCCGATATACTCATTTACATCAATTTTATGTACCAAAACGGCATGATCTTCGACAATTGCCTGTTGACCAGGTTTCAAAATTTCAGGTATTTCGGAACGGTTTAATCTTACGGCGACACTACCGCGTATTAATGTTGTGAATTGTACTTCGGAATAAGCGCGTAAATTGAATACTGTTCCCAACACTTTGATCTGCTGCATATCTGTTTTGACAATAAAAGGATTTGCTGGGTTATGGGCAACTTCAAAATATCCTTCCCCTTTGAGCTTTACTTCTCTCTGTTTGCCTTTGAAAACCAATGGATATTCAAGCGACGAATTAGCATTAAGCCATACTTTCGTTCCATCAGAAAGGGTAATCTGATATTGTCCACCTCGTGGAGTTATTAATGTTGCATATTCAGCGTTGGTGGTATTAAGAACACTCGTTCCGTCGTCATAGGAAAACCCAGAATCATTAATGCGTATTCCCTGATGATCATCTAGATTGATGGATTGCCCTGTGGAAAGTTTAATTGTTGCCTTATTTGAACCTGGAAGAATATCATCAAGAGCAATAACAGGAGTTTGATGTGTTTCATTAGTATGATTGATATAAAGCCAAGTGCCAGTACCGAACGCTATAACAAGGCTTGCCGCAATTCCAGCAACTCGAATAAGCTTAATTCTTCTTTTTTGTTTGATTTTTTTTTCAACAAGTTTAAACTGGGAATCTGTATTGGTAGGAAACAGCTCTTTAATTGCGTCAGCAAGAGTCTCCTCATCTTTCAAATTTTCAAAAAAAGTGCGGTTGGTTTCGTCCCTTTGTAACCAATTATCAAGTGTAGACTTCTCATTGTCCGTCAGGGGAATTTCCTGAAGAACCTTTTTGAGTATCTTAATAATCTCGAAACTATTGTTGATATCTTGCCTATTCATTGTTCCTTTTTTATATAGAAACAGGAAAAGGGTATCGTTGGACTAAAAGAAACTTGAAAAATTATAAATTAATTAACAAAAATGCGATTCCAGCGCCACTGAGCCTCTTTTTTAATATAGAAATCGCTCTGGCTTTTTGAGCTTTCACAGTACTTACAGTTATTTCAAGATCTTCTGCAATTTCTTTTGTACTCCTATCTTGTTCAAAAAACTGCTTCATAATCTGTCTACATTTTGTTGGGAGTAAATCAATTTCAGAACTGATTTCGCGAACCACTTCAGAATAGATCATATCGTTCAAAATTTTATCTTCGGATTCATCAAATGCTGCTATATAGTGGTCATATCGACGAAGACGAACTTTCTCTTTTTCAATCCTGTTCAGGCAGGCATTTTTTGCAGATATATAGAGAAAAGCTTTTACACTCTCGAATGTTTTAAAAGACGCTCTTTTATCGTACAGCTTTACGAAGATGTCCTGCACGATTTCTTCAGCATCGTTGAGGTGATAACGAAAGATCATCCTATTGGCAAAAAAAACAAGGGCGGGTTGGAATTTATGGAAGATTTCGCTAAATGCATGACGATCCCCTTCTGCAAATTTCAGCGCCAAAAAATCCTGCGTCATATTATCCGAGTTCATCATCATTCAGGGGTCAAGTAATATAAAATTACAGATTATTTTTCATAAGCTCAATTATTATATAAAAAAGAACATGAATTATGATGGTCAAAAAAAGATGAAAGGTTTGTTTAATCTGCTTGGTCGGAAGGTTCAATATCCTCGTTAGTAAGCATGTTTAAATCTTTTTGTCGATTTTTTATAAAATCTATTGGACGGATACCGTTTATTTCCTGGAAGATTTTTGAGAAATTAGATCGGGAGGCAATACCACATTTTTCGGCGAGGGTTTCGACTTTGTAGGTCAGAAATTTTCGGTCTGTATAAAGTTTATGAGTGATATAGCCAATTCTCAAATGTTTAAGATAGGAATTAAAATTCTTGCCTTTATACTCATTGATTATTTGAGATAGATAGTTGGAATTGGTGCCAAACTTAGTTGCTAATTTAGAAATTGTTAACCCAACTTCTATAAATTCAATATCCTTTTCAAACTTTTCCAATTTGATTAAAATTTCATGCTTAATGTTTTCCTCGATATCCTGGGTATCCTGTTCCTTTTCTTTTAAAGGTTTTTGTGATGATAAGAACAAATTATTATTGAGGATTATGTGTTCTAATGCTTTATAACTTTTTTGAATCTTTTTTTCTTTTCTTTTGTGTATTATGATGATTAAAATCAGAGTAAACAATGCTAAGACAGCAATAATTATACTCATCCAAAAACCCCTAGATTTTTCGTTATTAAGTCTAACCACTTCGTCAGTCAGCGTTTTTGTATCATATTCTTTATGAATCTTAGATGATAAGTACGTAAAATCTTTGTTTAAAACATTATCAGCTTTTAGTAGCTGTTCCGAATAATAGAGCTCTTTTCGTATATTGTTTTCCTTTTTATAATGGTCAATCAGTAGTTCATAATTATCCCTCAGTTCAGGTAATATGAAAGTGTGTTTTTGAAACACTGAATCAACCTTCTGGAAATAAGCCACCGCAACAGCATTATTACCCAAAGCAAGATAGGATTTGCCAAGATAAGAGTAACAGACTGTTACTCCAGCAAAATCATTCACTGCATCTATTGATCCAATGGATGATCTTAGTGAAGATATAGCACTCTGGTATCGCTTTTTCCTGTATTCATCAATTCCTTTTTCCTTCAGGAAATAACTATATTCCTGCATATACTCCTTACTTCCGGAGGTACCAGAAAGACCAATACAAATAAGGGAGTCTGCAGCTTCATAATTTCCAAGATTCCGGTAGCAGACTGCCATTTGATGAACACTATTATAATATCCCCTAACATTGGCATATAGGATGTTTGGGTGCATCTCTTTTTTTGTTTCTGTTTGAAAAAAAGCACTTGTCGTCTTAAAATATTCTATAGCATCCTCGTAATAACCACAATAGCTCTTTACTACCCCAATAAGGTAAGATAATCGATTTTGATAAAATTTATCTTTGCCATTTCTCGAATACTTATAAGCTTTAAGGTACTCGTCTAAAGCCAATTTATATTTCTTAAACTGGAAATAGTACACCACACCTTTCTCAAGATAAGCGGAACTAATTTGTTCATTGTTTCCAGTCATTTTCGATGCCCATATTGTACTATCTGCAAATTTAAGTTTATCATTAGGAGCGGGTGAATATAGTATTGCGTCAAGATATCCCCGCACAAGTCTTTGATAGTCCTTCTCCCTCTTAGCCTTAGCAATATATTTTTCAATAAAAGGTTTTGCGCTCGCGTCATTTTCTGTGAGCCCCTCATAATTTCTTCTGATCAGATAATAATCGCTGTATTTTTCATTCTTTTGCGCAAAAAGGCACTGACTAAACAGGGTTAATAGGATAATAGTATAATAGCAGGCCTTGGTTTTCATGTGATTTGGTAAGTTTACCTTTAAATTTATAAAAATTCCCCCAATTACGACTACGGTCATCAGTAATGCTACTATTACCAACTAACCATCACATAACCAATATCATTAGCATTTAATATGCTGTGTCAATTGGTGAATTAGCACGTGCGCATTCCTGAATGAGCGCAGGTAACAGTTTTCTACCACCGCTCAGACCTATAATTTCGTCGTCAGAATTCTATTAATGTCCGGGACCTGGATAATTTTTAAAACCAACTACAATGAAAAAAATTATCTCAATAATTCCAATTTTGGCGGGAATTGTTTTTATGAACTCCTGTAGACAACAGGAAGATGAGCAATACTATGATGAGCAAATGAACAGCACAAAAATCATGGGGAAAGAAATTAAAAAGCATGCAGACAGTGTGCAACAAACGTCATTTCAAAGTGAATATGATGAAAATGGAAACATTATAACAGATCCGCCCCCTAAAAACGGCGGGCAATGGAAAATTCAAAATTAATTTTTTTAGTTCGTATATATGCAGTGCGCAATGCATATACCACGAACTGAGATGGATAAAATATACTATAGAATAATCCATCTTTTGATACCTACCTTCGAGCAAGGATAAAAAAATCGAGAAATGGTATCTTATCAAATTCCGCATAATAAGACTCGACAAGCAAGTTTTTCTAAATTCTTTCAATAGGTCTTTTACTCACAACACGTTTTTATAGATTCCGTATCTGACAGCTTTCCTTATGCCATCATGACTTTGCAGCAGTTAAAAATGATTCAACTAAGCCATTGAAGGCCATTTGGAGCCAAACCCAGTCAAATCAAAAACTTCAACTTATTACTGTATTAAGTTTATTCATTAATTAGAATCATTAATATTTTATGCTATGGATATACAAAAAAATGTGTCTTATTTTAAGTTAAGACTTCAGGAATTATTAAACACAAGTTTTCCCGAAAAAGCCTACAACAACAAATTTATTAATCAGCGTTCTCAATGGGCATTTAATGCATATGAAGGAGCATTGTCCGGCGGAAACCCACAAGAGGAATGTGAAAAAATTGCTGATTCAATCTTATTTGAGGGACTTTACTTCTCCAAATTTGATTGTATTTTCAAAGTTGTCAGTTATGAATTTGATACCATGATGGCAGATGAAGAACTAAGACCTTTTGCATTGAACATGCTGAATATCTGTGAACCTGTATTTTTTAAATATGAAATCTCAGATGATTTTTTATACACAACAGATTACGACCTGTTATATGATGAACTGTCTGAGTTCATTTCATGTTGGATTAAAAATGATAATGTTGAAAATTCATGATCTTCCGAATGAAGATTGTACTGAATAAAAAAAGACTGTTAATACAAAACAATAAGATTAACAGTCTTTAATACATTACAGCAATTATCTATCAATAACCTTTGTTCCTCTCTATTTCCTTTTTATCATTTACTAAAAGAGGTGTTTTAACATTATCTAAATGTTAGCGCCAAATAATGCCTTTTTAAGACATTAAATTCCTATTTGACAACTAGATCAGCTAATCCGATAAATTCACATTCAATCAAATTTATCAATATGCAAGGAGAAGATGATTTAAGGGGATTAGCAAAAATAATGGCATTCATGCGTGCTGTAAGCATCATTTTGATGCTAATGCATTTTTACTGGTTCTGTTACAGCGCTTTTGTTGACAAGGGCTGGACACTAGAAATAATTAACAAGATATTATTTAACTTTCAACGGACGGCTGGGCTATTTTCACATCCTCTTAATAGTAAAGTATTTTCATTTGTTTTATTAGCACTTAGTTGTTTAGGAACAAAAGGGGTCAAGAATGAAAAAATAAAATGGGTGAATATCAATATCGTTCTTATCAGCGGAATTATATTATTCTTTTTTAATACACCGCTGTTGCAGCTCTCTCCAGATGTAGGTTTTTTTCTATATATCTTATCTGCAAGTCTCGGTTTTATCGCATTGATGGTTGCCGGAATCTGGGTAAGTCGTTTATTGAAGAATGACTTAATGAAGGATGTATTCAACAATGAGAATGAAAGTTTTCAGCAAGAAACCAAATTGATTGAGAATGAATACTCTGTAAATCTGCCAACAAAGTTTTACTACGGGGGCAAATGGAACGATGGTTATGTAAACGTGGTTAATCCATTTCGCGCCTCAATTGTCTTAGGTACCCCAGGATCTGGTAAATCATATGCCTTTATAAACAACTATATTAAGCAACACATCGAAAAAGGTTTTGCGATGTATATTTATGACTTCAAGTTCGACGACCTTTCAACAATTGCATACAACCACCTTCTTAAACATAGCGGCAAGTATAAGGTTAAACCAAAGTTCTATGTTATTAATTTTGATGATCCCCGTAGAAGCCACCGCTGTAATCCACTTAACCCAGGCTTTATGACTGATATATCAGATGCGTATGAAGCCGCTTATACAATCATGCTAAACCTCAATAGGTCGTGGATACAAAAGCAAGGGGATTTTTTCGTAGAATCACCAATTATTTTACTTGCAGCCATTATCTGGTTTCTGAAAATCTATGATAATGGCAAATACTGCACTTTCCCACACGCTATAGAACTGCTTAATAAAAAATATGAGGATGTTTTTACTATTCTCACCTCCTACCCCGAATTGGAAAACTATTTGTCGCCTTTCATGGATGCCTGGCAAGGCGGCGCACAAGACCAGTTACAGGGACAAATAGCATCGGCAAAAATTCCATTATCACGAATGATAAGCCCACAGTTATATTGGGTAATGACCGGAGACGATTTTTCGCTGGATATCAACAATCCCGAAGAGCCTAAGATTTTGTGCGTGGGTAATAATCCAGACAGGCAAAATATTTATTCTGCCGCATTGGGTTTGTACAATTCAAGAATTGTAAAACTCATTAATAAGAAAGGACAATTAAAGAGTTCAGTAATCATAGATGAGCTGCCAACAATTTATTTTAGGGGCTTAGACAATTTGATAGCCACTGCCCGTAGCAATAAGGTGGCTGTTTGTTTGGGATTTCAGGATTTTTCACAGTTAATACGTGATTATGGCGATAAAGAAGCTAAAGTAATACAGAATACGGTTGGCAATATTTTCAGCGGACAAGTAGTTGGAGAAACTGCAAAAAATCTTTCTGACCGTTTCGGAAAAGTTCTACAAAAACGGCAGAGCATAACCATTAATCGTAACGATAAATCAACATCCATATCAACACAATTAGACAGTCTCATTCCTGCTTCAAAAATTTCAACCCTTACACAAGGAATGTTTGTAGGAGCAGTTTCGGATAATTTTGATGAGCGCATAGCTCAAAAAATCTTTCACGCAGAAATTGTAGTTGACAATGAAAAAGTCGCTGCTGAGACTAAGGCATATAAAAAGATTCCAGAGATTTTGTCCTTTACGGATGATAATGGATGCGATGGTATGAAAGAAGTTATTGAGAGGAATTACAGACAGATAAAACTTGAAATCCTAGGGATAATTGAGAAAGAAATAGATAGAATCTCAAATGACCCAGATTTAGCTCACTTACTAAAAAAGGAATAGTGTTTCATAAGAATGCTCCATAAGTGCCGCTCAGAATATATTGATTATCACTATATTTAATGATAGTTACGTTTTACAATAATTTTACATTTTCTTTAGAAAACCAAAAATAATTCATTACTTAGTAGAATACTGGATTTTCTTTCATGTAAGAAATTTGTTACACTAGGTGACCGATTTATGAACACATACTTATTATCACAGGTAGAAAAAGTCGTTAAGGACTCGATCGAAGAGTTTTCAAAACTTCCCTGGATTTTTCCTGCATTTCATACCAGCCAAATTGATGTACTGCAGCTTCAGTTAAATAAACTAATGGATTACTACATTGGATTTTTTCAAAAAACTGGTTTTCTGCCAAAAGAAATGGATTTATTTAAAAGTTCTTGCGTAATTGAACGGAGGATAAAGGATTTTAAAAAACCCAAACAGGATGAAATTTTAACGGGATTCTCCTTTGTAATTGATCAGATTTCAGATAATGTTCGCAATCGGATAGTTCCTATTCATCTCCAATATTCAAAGGCCTCAAATTTTGCCTTACTGACTGGTATTGCAGCGACTGATCCTTGTGGTAAAAATATAATTTTTATGCTACATGAATTTGTAATACCCAAGATGATCATAAATATTATTCCGAGGGATTTAGTCTATATACATCGTCTATTAGAAGGGTATCAAACAAAAGTAGAACCATCCCTACAGGAGTATGTAGCTTCGTTTAATAAAAACTACAAACAACTTCAAAAGGATTGTAAGGTCTATTTAGAAGATACTTTTTACCAGTTTTACATGAAATTAAAAATGATTGGAGCAAACCGTGATATACTTTTTACCGACAAGACCCTTAAAGAAGTTGCTTATAATAATCGGTTCAATGATTACTTAAATATGTATCGAGTATTCAGCCAACATTACAAAATATCTTTGGTTGATATACCAAGATTCAGGCATATGCTTTAGTTTCTACAATTAATTTCCTATAAAAGGGAATTTTTGACAATAATAAAGTCTTTTTTTGATATACATTTTCTGGTATTAGATATATTTTCTCTTAAAAGGTTTCTGAAATTTGTTTATGAGATAATCAATAAACAGATTGTGATGAATAATTTTCTTAAATATCTAAAAGATTATGCAAATATCGTTGCTATTTTAATGGCACTATTGTTTGTGTATGCTGCGATGAGCAAGATACTAGATTTTGAAAATTTTCAAGTGCAGTTGGCTCAATCCCCACTTTTAAGCGCCTATGCAGGAATAATTTCATTTGCTGTTATTATTGTGGAGCTAGCTTTAGCAATTTCACTTTGTCTCCCTAACACTCAGAAATTGGCTCTTTATGGCTCGCTTGGTCTTATGTCTGCTTTTACTATTTACATATACCTTATTCTAAAGTACAGCGACTTTATTCCTTGCTCATGTGGTGGAATACTAGAAAAATTAGGGTGGACCGAACATCTTATTTTTAATATTATATTCGTTATTCTTGCATTTACAGCGATCATTTATAAAGAAAGAAAAATAAATCAAAAACGAAATCTAACTTTCCACTTCTTAACTAGCTTTTCAACCATCATTATTAGCTGCGGCATTGTGGTAGCGCTCTTTTTACGTTCAGAACATATTATAAAAAAAGAAAATAATTTTACAAGACGATTTTTGCTGCATCCAATAATTCAAGACAGAAGCCTTGACCTTGGTGTGAATTCTTATTATTTCGCAGGTATGGATCTAGGTAATATATACTTGGGTAATAAATCTGCGCCTTTAGTTATTACTAAAATTGACACGGGACTGATTAAAACATCTGCGGTAAGGGCTAAGCTTGATAAGCGCGATCACTCCTTTAAGAATCTGAAGTTACAGGTACGAGTTCCTTTCTATTATCTGTATGATGGCACCGTACCTGTAATATATAGGGGATATCTGATGGATTCTCTTGCTTCCACGATTAGTTTTGGAGATGCCTATTTTCAACAATTAGCCATCCTTGATTCAATGAAGTTTGCCATCAGAACGCAAAGGACATCAGATAAGCAATACACCCTGGCCTCATTGGATCTGAACAAAGAAAAAAAATTGGAGTTAAGGCCTTCAATTTTGGAAAAACAGCTTGACGGTGTTTTCGATGTGGATGGAATTTTAGCTTCACATAACAATTCATCCAAGTTAGTATATACCTACGTTTATCGAAATCAATATATCGTTTTAGACAGTACATTAAACGTTTTAAACAGGTTTAACACGATTGACACTACGAGCAGAGCAAAAATTTCTATAACGAGGTTGTCTAATGGCAGTAATAAAATGAGCGCACCGCCATTTAGCGTAAACAAAGGCTCGGTGATAAGTGGTAACTTACTATTCAACCAATCCAGTTTAAAAGGGAAACATGAGCCTACTGAATCGTGGAAAAATTCCACAATAATAGATGTCTATAGTTTAGATGAACAGCAATATATTGGGAGTTTTTATCTTAGAAATAAAAATAATCTTAAGATGACATCAATGATTGTTGGTGATGATTTTCTGTACGTTATCATTGGAAATGAAATAATCCGTTACAAAATAAGGACGGGTGCATTTAAATTGAATACTAAACGAAGCAGGTTACTCAGGGAGAAGCCTGCGGATCAGGATACAAAAAAAGGGATTGCCGAAAACCTTGAAAAGATTAGGCATAAACCATTATACTCTTAATATGAAAAAGATATTATTGCCAGCTCTCATTGTAGCAATGGGAGCAGGAGCTGCTTTTGCAGGCAATCTTGTGAGTAAGTCGTCTAAGGCTATTCCTACTTATCGTATTGATGCACAAACTCTTCAATGTGTTCCTGTAGATCAGGATTGTGACGAAGGTGGATCATTTGTATGTAAATGGGATGCAGGTGATGGTTCAGCGTTGCACCGCGTGCAAATGAGCGAAACCCAATGTTCGCAAGAGCTAACCAGAAGTTTTAAGTAATTTGGTGAAGTATGCAGGAAATGGCAATGCCCTACAACATTATTGTTGGGGGCAATGCACCTGCATCCTTTTTCATTTGCTTATTGATCCAAGGTATGTCATTATTGACTTTTAAAAAATAATCCCACCATTGTAATAGTTTGATGGAAAGATCTTTCTCTTCAGGAGTCTCATTAAGAAAAGCATGTCCCTGATTTTGATAAAATAAAGCTATTACATCCTTTTGATATCGACGGAGCCCAATATAAAATTCCATCACTTGATCCCATGCAATATTCTTGTCTTTTTTACCTGCCCAAAGCAAAATTGGGGCAGATATGTTCTGTACGTTAAGAATTGGACTATTATTGAAATAAAGTTCTTTATCGGCAGCAACAGATGTTCCCATTTGATACTGCTCACTTTCAAACTGAAAATAAAAGGGTTTTCCAAAATTATAATTATAGGAATAGTATGATCTAATAATATCGCTGTTTCCAGCACCAGAAATGTATGCAGCGAAACGATTGGAACGTGTGGCAATAAAGTTAGTTTCGTATCCACCATGAGAATGACCTCCTAGACCAATTTTAGTACTGTCAATAGTGGGAATTTTCAATGCAGCATCCAAGGCTTTATTTACACATTCAAGGGATGAAATACCAGGGCCGTCCTTTCCATAAGTTATGTCTGGTAAGTAAACAAAATAACCTCTTTCTATTAAGGTACGTATTTGGAATCCAACGGGAAAATCATTGTTGGGAGATAAATATTCATTGGAGAAATTTCTTTGCATTTCATAAATGTGAACTACCATCGGATATTTTTTTGCTGAGCTATAGTTTTGCGGATAGTATAGAGTCCCATGAAGATCTTTTCCTACAGCTGAATAGCTTAAAATCTGCTGTCTGATGGCTTTAGCGCTCTTATCCCGTATATTACCATCGAATAGAAGCGTTCTTTTTCCATCATATGTATACTTATATAAAGCTGGTGGCTGATTGAAATTTTCTTCCACTGTTATTAGATGGGCAAGTGACGGAGTAAAAACAATATTTTTTATATAATTTGTCGTTGTTTTTATATATGTTCTCCAGTTTCCATTCTGTAAAATTTTGTAGGATGATTGATTGCTTTCTTTATCGTAGTTTTCCACCAATATATAATTTGTTTGCATTTGCGAGATTGCTACCGAACCATTTCTAATTGTAGATAGATTTTCTATTTTTTGCACATTGGAATTACCTGTTGGAAGAGCCACAATCGTACGCATTTCAATATCGTAAGACCAGATACCAGTGGAACTTTCAAAATAGATTATTTTTCCGTTTTTTGAAAAAACAGGATATTCAAGACCGTAAGAATCAATTACTTTTTCTTTATCTC
The DNA here is from genome assembly GCF_011064245.1 of Sphingobacterium sp. DR205. Classification (NCBI taxonomy): domain Bacteria; kingdom Pseudomonadati; phylum Bacteroidota; class Sphingobacteriia; order Sphingobacteriales; family Sphingobacteriaceae; genus Sphingobacterium; species Sphingobacterium sp. DR205. The sequence continues at coordinate 3,944,319 of NZ_CP049333.1, forward strand.
CGTTCATTAGAAACACTGTCCATCTAATGCCATCATTGGAAGCCAAAAATCTTTTTCCATTTGGGGAGCAGAAGATTTCTTCACCCAATTTCCTCATTCGTCCGGTTTTCTTTGTTTGTTTCATTAATTTTAGATCGCCCAAGCTCCTAGAGATACCTGTATTTATATCATAGATATACGCGTCATTGAGTTCTGGTGCACTGGTGATAAAATTGTGTCTTTTGCGGGGGATGTACCATAAAAAATAACGCTCACTATTAATATTTTGAATCTCCGCATTGTGTTCAGGAACAATGATCTCTTTTGGTTTATCCCCGTTGTTCCATATCCAAAAATTTTTCTTTTTAAATCGCAACATATTTTCATTGACAAATGGATCATTGCCGTACCAGATATCAAGGATAGGATCTTCTTTTTCAGTAGGCTTGGCTGTTGCTTTTATCAGGTAAGTTTTACCACCTTGGATTTCGTCAAATTTTACTTCTGATTTTTCTGCGACAGCCATTTTAAGCAGTTGTTTATTTGATTCGCCAACATTAATTACAGTTAAATTATCTTCTCCATTTTTTCCACTCTCGATGATAATTAACTCTTTCGCGGAAGATGTCAAATCTATTTTTGAGATTTTATTGGTCGTTGAGTAGATCTTTTTAGTATGTGAGCCATCAGTTTGCATAACCCTCCATTCAGTAAGATTTTTTTGCAAATAATACACCATATTTTTTGAATCTGAAATCACTTGTCCATCATCTGTTTGAACATCTAATATACTCTGTCCCAAAAGATTATAAAACTTCAATTTCTTATCCTTTGTAAGTAAAGCAAATCGATTTATTCTGTCTAATTTATAAGCGGATAACACATTGTCATATACATATCTATTATTGCTGAGTAGATTTAAAAATTCTGCTTTGTTATTACTCAAACCCAAGACTGCTTGATCTTCAATGAAAATAGGTATTGCGGAACAAAGAATTTTTTTTGGTTGCAATGCCTGATTCTTGATATTTATGATAAACATCGTGTCAGATTTTTGTCGGTATAGTTTTTTTATAGCGACCCAGTTTCCACTTGCCGATATGTGAGGTTTTGCCAAGGAGACAAATTTTGATTTCCAGTCATATATTGTATCACTCTGGTTCTGTGCTGCTATCAGCACAGAACCAGAGAAGATCATCAATAATCTTAACAAAATTATTTTCATGTTAATAACCGTGGTTTTGAGGTTGGAGGTTAGTATTGAGCAAAATTTCCTTTTGAGGTATCGGCCAAAGTTTATGAAAATCTTTCCAGTTTGGCTTTACTCCTAAAAGAGTATTCAGCTTGTCCATTCTTTTAAGATCAAGGAAGCGATGTCCTGTCTCTGTAAAGAATTCACGTCTGCCTTCCAGTAGAATTTCATCCAACATTGCATTTTTATTTGAAACAACCGTAGAAGGTATTCCTGATCGTTGGCGAATTGCATTAATGTATGGAAGGGCATCTGTCAACTTATTTTGCTGGACAAGTGTTTCAGCTAAAAGTAAATAAACCTCTTCCTGTCTGAATATAATCGAATATTCATTGGTATTGGAGTTGTCGCGAATCTTATATTTTTCTGCTCTATACCACGTTTGCCCGCTATAGGTAACTTTCGCCATCCAGTTTTGTTTTCTTAAATCTGAATCTTGGAATGTGTTTACAAGGTTTGTAGTTAATGCATACAAGAAAGGTTTTGCATTGGTAAAATAGTAATTTGTTGCCTGCGGTAAAGATTTGTTGTTTGCTGGTTTCAATTGCCACAATATATGTTTGCCTGACTTTTGAAAAACTTTTGTAATATCTGTTTCTATTTGGTATAATGACGATAGCCTTATTTCATTCAGAAGCGTTTCTGCGCTTCCCCAATTCTGTTTAGCCATATATATTTTTGCCAAAAGTAGTCTTGCCACCATTTTATTGGGGTAAATACGTTCAGAATTTCGATAATCGTCCGAAAGGAGCGTTAAAACCTGATTAAGATCATTTTCCATTTTTGAGAGTACTTCTGGCGATGGTGTTTTTTTTATGACCTGATTAACATTATAATCCGTTGTAATAGGAAGAGGAATATCACCATACAACTGGTTTAAATAAAAGAACATTAATGTTCTGATCAATATAGCTTCACCTATCAGGTATTTTTTATCATTGGTGCTTATGCCAGTCGAGTTCCCGACACCTTCTATGATTGAATTAGCGCTATAGATATGTTTGTATGCATTAGCCCATATATTGTAAACGATCAGATTAGTATCAATCTGTTGATTGCGATACAGTTCTTGATTAGGTGTTATGGTGGGACTAAATTCGTCAAGTTCGTCAGTGTAAAGTGACAAGGTGGCATCGAGGTTAACACCTGATATAGGAGAATTTACCATTACATCGGCATACAGTGCCGCTAACGCTGAATTTGCTGTTTGCACATTCGAAAACACTTCCTCCCTATCAATCTGATTATTTGGAATATCTACTTCGATTAGCTTTTCACATGAGATGAACAGTGCAAATATTGGTATTATTAAAATATTTTTCATTTTTTTATATTTTATAGATTAAACTGGATTCCGAACATATACGTTCTTGAAAGTGGTAGTGAGCTGGAAGAGAATAATTCAGGGTCTATGTCGAAAAAATTGGTCCATGTTACTAGGTTTTGTCCTTGAAAATATATTTTGACATTTTGAAAGATTGAACTTTTTAAAGGAAGACTATACCCTACCTGAACATTTTTTAGCCTAATAAAAGATGCATCTGAAACGGTTGCTGTACTACGACGGAAGAGTGTTTGGCTACCATCGCTATCGGTAGTCCGATATGGCATATAAGTACCATTTGGGTTTCCTAATGACCATACATCCAAAACCTCTGTGGGCTGATTGGTCATACCACCGGGTAATGCAAGTGCCGCATTGAAATTACTTCTATCTTGCTTCACGAATTGAAATAGAACAGATAAATCCCAATTTTTATATTGAAAAGTATTACTAAGGCCCCCAAAAAACTTAACACCGATTTCCCTAATTATTTTATTATCATCAGGTGAAGATATTTTCCCGTCCCCATTGAAATCTGTAAATTTATACCGCCCCGTTTTGGGGTCAATCCCTTCTAATTGGTAAAGTTTGACAATCTGTGTTGAATAACCAATTGCAAATTGATTAGCGTATGATGAACCTTCTAATCCTGGAAATGATATAAGTTTGTTTTTTGGAAAGCTGATATTGAAGGAACTGTTCCACTTAAAATTATGGGAGATAATCGGTTTTCCCGAGAGTTCGATTTCTAATCCTGTGTTCTGAACTGTTGCATTAAGATTGGCCATTACACTGCTGAAACCAGTTACAGCAGAAAGCTGGTAGCCAACCAATTGGTTTGATGAGCGGTTCCTGTACCATGCGATGGTTGTATTTATTCGGTCCTTTAGGAACCCAAGTTCAATTGCTGCTTCCAGCTTACGCGTTTTTTCCCAACTGTAATTCGGATTAAATAAACGAGAAGGTATCAGACCTGTTGTGTTATTATATATCAAAGTAGGAGAAACAGTATAATTATCCAGGTATTGAAAATCACCAATATTATCACTTCCTGCGGCACCATAACTTCCACGGATCTTTCCGAAACTTAACCAGTTCAATCTATCAAAAAGAGTTTCATTTGAAAATATCCAAGCTGACCCAACTGCTCCGAAATTAGCAAAACGGTTATTTGTCCCGAATCGGCTGCTTCCGTCACGTCTTCCGGTAATATTTATAATATATTTTTTTCTAAATTGATAGTTTAGCCTTCCGAAAATTGCAGCATAACGATATTCAATTGAAGATTGATCCCCCACTGTAATAGTTTTTGCAGCTCCAATATTTGTGATAAATTTATTACTTTCAAATCCTACACCTGATAATTCATCAGTGTCGCGGACACTCCTCTGGAAGCTTCCTCCAAGCAGTAGTTCCAGCTGTTGATTTTTCCACTTTCTCATCCAGCTAAGCTGAGGTTCTGTTATCAGTGAGAAAATCTGTTGGTTTCTTTTTGCTGCTTGGGAATAGGCACTTGTAGCTGCAACAGCTATAGCAGGATTATACATCGTATTAGGCATCAAGGATAATTCGTCAACAGTAGTATAATTCAGACCTGCATTCAGTCGAAATTTTAGATCACGGTATATTTTATATTCAGCATTGGCATTACTTTGGAAAAGTTTACTATCATTGGTGTAGCTTGCGTTGAAAGCTGCAAGGGGATTAGTAAAGGAAGTACCAGCCCAGTTTAAACTCCCATCAGATTTATAAAGGTCGGGAGCAACGGGAGCTAGCGTATATGCTCTGCTTGCAATTTCAGCTCTCACGACATTATTTTTTTGGCTGGAAAACATATTCGAAATATTAATTTGCAATTTTTTGTCTTTCGAACGATGTGATAAATTTGTATTGATCGTATTACTTATGTATTTGAATCCTTGAGCATAGACTGTGGTTTGTTCATTGTGCCCCAGAGACACTAAAAAGCTAGTTGTATCACTCCCCCCTGTTAGTGAAATCTGTGTATCGCTAGACGTAGCTTTGTGTCCAATCAATGTTTTAACCCAATCCACTTCATTGTTTTCCCAAGTTCCATTCAGGTCATATGCATTAATGGGGAAAGTAGTTATCCCCTCATTAGCGAATGCACTTCGACGCATATAGAGATATTGCTCTTTGTTCATAAGCTTAATATTTGAAAAAGCTTCACTTATACCGTAACTTGTCGTGAATTCTGTTCGGATTTTACCTGATCTACCTTTTTTAGTAGTAATCAAAATTACACCATTAGCTCCCTTTGAACCGTATATTGCGGTAGCATCAGCATCCTTTAGAACCTCAACACTTTCAATATCATTTGGATTTATGCTATTTAAAGGATTCATTCTACCTCCTGGAATAGCCAATACCGATGTGCTGGAGAAATCATTTAGTGCATTGCTCAAAGGGACACCATCTACAATATATAAAGGGATATTTCCATCCAATCCTATTGCACTGCTTGTTCTAAGACTATTTTGACCTCTGATTTGAATATTATATCCGCCTCCTGCTACTCCTGAGTTCTGGCTTATGTTTACGCCTGTCATTCGCCCCTGTAAAGCAGACAGCACATTTAAGACTGGCTGATTTTCAATCTCTTTCGCTGTTACTTTTGATATACTCCCAGTTCGCTCTTTGGCTTTAACAGAATAATAGCCTGCACTTAATGTAACCTCTTCAATTGTGGCTTCTCTATTTGCAATAGATTCTGTACCTTTTGTTGATCGTAAAGTGTCTAATACTGGTATAATATCCACATTATCTGATTTAGCAGAGGTCGTGGTCTTCTTTTCTCGAATTATAACAGTATTGTTGTAGATCAGCACTTCGAAAGGGATATCTCTAAGCATTTTGCCAAGGCAGTCAATAATTGATTCATTAACACACTTTGTACCCGAAACCTTATATCCCTTTAAAGATTCTTTCGAGTATGCATACTGTTTAATTTTGTTCTCTGATAGAAAACGTTCAATAGCTTCTGGTGCTGAAAGAGCTCCAGCTTCATATTTCACCCTCATTTTAGAGAGTGTCTGTTGTTGCTGACCACTAAGGGAATTTATCCCTAATAAAAAGAATATGGTAGCTGTGCAAAGATTTTTCATATTTTTGCATAAGTATTAAGATTAGTAACTCAATTTAAAATCTGTTCTAGTTTTGTACATGACCGACGGAGGCAACCGTCGGTTTTTTTCATTGTATGAAACTGAACTATCGATGTGGTATCATTGCTGGTGTGATTAGGCACCAAAGCTTATTTTTCCAGTTCAAATGTTTGATCATTTATTTCTTTAAGATTTAGGTTAGTTTGTAATGCGACGGTTTGAAGCAGTTCTTTTGCCGTTAAGTCCTTAGCTGTTATAGTAATTTTTATATTTTCGAGTTCTGCAGAATGGATGATGTTCACGCCATATGTTTTTTTTAGCACTTCTACTACATTTCCAAGGGAGCATTCATTGAACGATAGACTCGGCAGATGTTCTACTTTTGACTTGTCAATTCTATCAGTTACTGAAACCGTCCCTACCTGTGCAATTCCCATATTAGAAAATGTTTCTTTGGGCTTAAGTTCAAATATTTCCTTTGGGTTTCCTGCTTGATAGACTTCGACTTTCCCTTCATATAGATCTACACTGAAAGTTTTTCCACGTTGGGAAATTTTAAAGACAGTTCCTAATACCCTTGTTTCATAGTTCTTTCCGTGGACAATAAAAGGATGCTCTTTTGATTTAGATATTTTAAAAACTGCGTCACCTTCAAGGTTTACTTCTCTAATGTTTGCTGGAAAAGATTTTTCAACAGTCAACTTTGCTCCTTTTAGCAAAATGACTTCCGACCCCTCAGAAAGTATAATACGAGTATCGTTGTCTTTCGCAATATAGATGTCAGGTTTGAACATCAGATTATAGCCCACTATACAAAAGATTACTAATATTATAGCCGCAATACCGGTATAAGTTCGAATCTGCTTTAATCGTTTTTGCTCTTTTTTCCGTCTTACAGAAGTGAAAAAGTCTTCCCAGATTTTTTTTTCGTCTTCTTTGGTCAGATAAGGAATATTTTCATCCTCTTCCATAATAGCTTGTTTATTATATATATGAGGAAATGAAAAAAAACCACACGATGAATATGAATAATTAACGTTATTTAAGAAACTTTAACGCATTTTAAGATTTTTTAATTCTATTTTTCAGGAAAATTATGGATTTCGAAATATGATTTTCAACTGCTCGTTTCGGAATGTTCAGGTTGACTGCAATCATTTCTTGTGTTATTCCATCTAATTTATTCATTTTGAATATTTCCTGTCGAATCGGCGGGATTAAATCCTCAATGGCATCTTCGATAGCTATAAGATATTTTTCTTTTTCTTCTATTAAAGACAAATCCTCTAAGCCAGAATCTATTTTTTCTATGTTAGGTATTTCGCAAGCATCGATTTTCGTTCGTACTCGATAAAAATTTGCAATTTCCTGTATGCAGGTCTTAATAATAATTCCTTTTACATTGTCAACATGCAACTTATCCTCGTATTCCCATAAATGCATAAGGACATTCTGAAACACATCGAAAATATCATCTCTAGTTTTTATTTTTTTGAAAATGAGAGAATATATCAATGGATTGTATTGATGAACAAGACTATGAAAGATCTGTTCGTCATTTTTCTTATGTCTATTGTAAGACCACATGATAGATGTTATAAAAACAAATTTAATATTTATTTAATAATTGATTAAATAAATGTCGCATTATTTTACATATCCTTATTTATTTGCAATTAGTCAACATAATTAAATATAAACATCACATTATGGCATAGATTGAAACTACGCATTTATTAAACCAAAAAAAGGAGCCCTTGGCTCCTTTTCATATAAACTTATTTATTAAAGATTCTTTTTTACTTAATTATTTAGCCACCTATTTAAGTGTAGCTGCATCAATGTTTAGAATGTAAACTCAACCGACTCATTTTTGAGAATCGCCTTTTGTTAGCCAACATATGTGGGGGTCCGCATTAAAATTAAAAGAAATATAGCCTACCCCTTACGTAGATCGCTTAATAGCTGATCCATTCTTTCTTCTCTTTCCACTCTTTCTTTTTCTCCATCTTCTCCCCAAAAATTGAGAAATACCTTTTCTCTGCTAAAGGCAGCCTCTGCCCATCTTTTTACTTCTGGCTCGATACGCCCCTCTAAAAATAACTGAGAAAATGCTAGTGAAATAACAATAATATTGATATTATTTAAAGAAATATATTGATTTTGCATCGTATTGACGATACTTTTCAACTTCTTAGGATCACTCCCATCAAGATAGAGATCAAATCCGGGATAACCGCAAGCAATAAGCTCTTCGTCTATAAACCCTTTTACATTCTCATTTGGATGCTTACTCTTCCAATCACAATACAAATAATAAGTGTCATTCCCTCTATCGCTACCGAAGGGAGACCAAGCGTCTATTAGATTATAGTAAAAATCACTTACCATAATTTTTTTTGCTGCTTCGCTTCCATTTTTCCAATCGATCTCTATATACTTTATAGCTGACTGGGCGTTACAAACTTGATAAAATAATAAACAGCTAAATATCGTTAGGACATTTAATAATATTCTCATATGCTAATTTTTATTACAAACAAAAGCAAGAATTCCTGCATTTGTTGATTGTAGTCTTTGAATTCTATCTTGGAAACTTTAATGTTTCTGCCAAAACCAGCTTTCTTTCACGTAATATTTTTCAACTTTGGAATAAATGCTTTTAAATGTCATTTTTTTATTTTCAATAAGCTTCCTTTCTAATAAGACATTTAGATAATAAAATGAGAAATAACGATCTTGATAGAATAATATAGGTTCATTAAATGGATGAAAAAAACGTTTGGTTTCAAAATTCCATTCTGCTTCTGGGCAAAGTTTGTGAAGATCTTCGCCAATGAGGAATAGCATAGGAACAACTAATTTTTTCTTATCTTCCTCTGATAAAACTTTTGATAATTTTTCTGCATCTTTATAGAATGTCTCTTCGTTATATTGAAGCCCAAGATCTTTCAGAATTTTAATCATATTTTCTTTAACAAAACCATCTATATTCATCAGATCTTTGTACAAAAGGTAAGGTGTATCGTTCTCAGGTAATAAAGGATATGAATTATCAGCATACATTTTATCATAATTCTCCTTCGATACAATTATAGCGCTCCCGCCCATAATATTTGGAAAAACATATAGTGTATTCTCATCAATAAATAGTGAAGTACTTTCATTATATGCAGGATACCTATATTCTTTCATATTTTTCAGATTATATTTTGATCTCTCTTCTTCAGTTACGACCTTGTACTCCTTGCTGAAAATTGCCTGTGCACACATAATGTTTAAATTTGCTATTAAAATTAGAAAAAATACCCTTCTCATATTATAAAAATTATTTACGGTAAGTTGGTACTGGTTAGGTTAGCCATGCACGTAAATTTGTAAGAACTAAAAGCAGGAATTCCTGCTTTTGTTTATTGTAGTCTCAGAATTCTATCTTAGAAACTTTAATTATTCCCATAACCATTTTTTCCTTACATAGTAACCTTCAACTCTTTTATAAATGTTTTTAAGTGTTATTTTCTTTCCCTTAAGAAGTTTCTCCTCCAATAAAATATTTAAATCATAAAAAGAATAAGAACGATCTTCATAATACAATATAGGTTCATTAAATGGATGAAAATATCGCCTTGTATTATAGCTCCATTCTGCTTCGGGGCAAAGTTTGTGGAGATCTTCGCCAATGAAGTATAGCATTGGGATCGCTAATTTTTTCTTATTTTGCTCTGATAAAACTTTTGATAATTTTTCTGCATCTTTATAGAATGTCTCTTCGTTATATTGAAGCCCAAGATCTTTCAGAATTTTAATCATATTTTCTTTAACAAAACCCTCTTTATTCATCAGATCTTTGTACAAAAGGTAAGGTGTATCGTTCTCAGGTAATAAAGGATATGAATTATCAGCATACATTTTATCATAATTCTCCTTCGATACAATTATAGCACTTCCCCCCATAATATTTGGAAAAACAAACAATGTTTTATCATCAATGAAAAGCGAAGTACTTTCATTATAATCTGGATACCTATATGCTTTCATATTTTTCAGATCATATTTCAGCCCCTCTTCTTTACATAGAATTTTGTAATCCTTACTGGTAATTGCCTGTGCACACATAATGTTTAAATTTGCTGTACTATTTCAGTTACTTTCATCATCTTGTCACTCTGTCCGTTGTTTCATTAGAATTTACTTTTTTCCTTTTGCATCCCATATTTTTTTGTCATTGATTAGATTTGAAGCCAACAACTCTTTTAACTTATAAAACTCAATCTTGTAATTTTCCTCTGCATCTTCCAGCTCTCTTTCATAAATTTTGATTAGATCGTCATAATTAGGATTTCTATTAAGCTTTGCGGCTATTATGGCGATATTCGTCCTAAGAGGATATGAATAATTATGAACACTCATTTTTTCAGGATATTTGTTTAGCAATTCATCTACTCGGCTCACACTCGAGTTGCTCTCGAAATATGGCAAAATATCTTCTTCAAGATATTCGGGAATAATTTTAATTAAGTGTTTTACATCTGCATCATTTTCAATTAGCCATTCCTTCGTTGGCTTTTTTTTATAATTAAGATCATCCCCATCATAATCTCTTAAATGCAAAAAATAATTTCCCAATGTCAAATATGGTCTTGATTTTATTTGAGCTATTGATTTATAAATAGCTTCTATTTCTTTCACCTGAATTATTAGCTCAGGTTTTACAGTAATAGTTCCGTCATTTCTTTTTGTATACATTAAACTAAAAACTTGATCCGCTTCTTTAATCTTTCGGACAAACTCTTTTTGCGCTTTTCGGTATTTAAAACCGTGTTTTTGAAAACTTTCTAGAACGCCATCACTTATTTCCTGTGCTATTTCATTGACTTTCATCTTCTTGTTACAAAGAGTAAGCGATTTATGATTATTATTTTTCCATTCGTGATAACGCATTTCAATAATTGGTTTTATCTTATCATAATTTTCCCATGAATTTTCTACTTCATATACATTATCATATTCATCAAAGACTTTTGCATAGTCACCAAAGTAATTTTCGTTCCCATCATCATCGTAATAATACTTTACAAATTCATTTCCTTCATCATTTAGAACTTCATTATAAAATTTACTATCACATTCCTCAATTAAAAAGTCTCTACCTGTCATTTTTTGACTCTTAACCTTATTTATTGCTTCCTGTGATATTTCTATATAAAGTTCCCCAATTAAATCATTTTGGACAATCCAAGTTAAAAACATACCTATATGTGTGCCTCCATCTTCAGGTTTAGCTTCTTTAGGAAAGCCTTCCCCTTCTGAATGCCATTCTATCCTATCGTATGACATAATACTTTTATTTACTTTTGATAATATCTAATCAATCATCTTCAATTGTTTCACCATTGGAACTTATCTCTATTCAAATCCCACAAATTACCTATTTCATTTTCTTCAAGAAACTCTTCAAACTTACACCAACCATCTTTATGTATGGAATCAGCTTCGCTTTTGTATATTGGAAAAATCCATGCAAAAACAATATCAGGATCCGTTCCTTTAATACTTGCAAACTCTTCTTCAAAAAAAACAGGAATGCTAACGTATACTGAATCAAATAAATTATTTCCTAAAACTTTCTTGGGGATTGATATTACTTGACCTCTCAAAATAGCCTTATGATTTATAAGCATTTTATTTGATATATAAATCAGTAGATCATTAATAAAGTTATTTTCCTGCTTGGTGTACACACTAGCTAAAACTTCCATTCTCACATTTTTATTTTCTTTGATATTTAAAATATGATTACTTAATCCTAGCGTTACATAGGTAGTTACATTTTCAAAAGGTTGCCTTATGAACTTTAGAAGGGTTAATTTCCCATAATCTTCAAGGGTTACTGATTCACCTTCTGTAATAGTACCCAAATATTTTTCAATATGTTTTATTATTTCCATAATCATTGATTATCACTTCTATTACAACCTTTACATCTTAAACGAGTTCCTTCGTTATAATCATCCAATACTTCTTTTCGTGTATCTTTTGGTTGTCTGTTCTTTACTAGGTGTTGTTTTAGTACCACAATCTGCACAAACTACCTTACCGTCATTTTCAACTTTACTTCTTTCTTTAGCCCCATTCATTCCATTTTGAATCACCATTTTCTTTCCATAATTCCATTTTAACTTCAAGATTAACTGTTATTTCAATACTGCTATCCATTAAATTATTCAACAAGATTTAATATTTTCCATTCTCCTTCCTTTGAATGCCACACCCATAAATTATTTACTGTAACGCTTCCATCTTGATAAACAACTTTTTCTTCAATTAATTGCATGTTCTCCTTTTCCTCTTTAAGGTTAAAGTTTCTTTCAATATCTTTAAAATAAGGATATCCATTTTCCTTTAAATCTTGAATGAAAGTAACTTTTAAAGTTTCTGCAATTTCATTTACAAGATCTTCAGTAATTAATAAATTTCTTTCATTTAATAAATTTTCAGCTTCCTTGGTAAAGTTTTTACACGACAATATACCCTGTAAGTCTTTGGCAGAATAGAAGTTTTCAATTTTAACAATTGCGCCTTCTGGAGTTGATAAATCAGGCTTAAAAAAATCATTTCCATCATCAATTACAACCCCAAAATCAATATCAAAATTCAATTTTTCTTCATCATCAAGGATATTATCTCTGTAATGACGAATGGTATAACCACCGATTAGCCTTCCATTCTCAATAATCATCCAATCGATAATATCATTCATAATAATTTTTTGAGTAGTACCATTTTCTGCTAAATTGCCTAAATAATAGTTTTCTTCAATTTTAACATTTTCCAGCCATACATAAACACCTTCCTTATTTTCAAACTTAACAGAATTATACCCTGAAAACCCGCTTCTAATTAAGTCGTTAAAATACCATAAAGTATTTTCAGCTTTATATAAATTGTATTTATAAATATTGTCTTCTTCGATTTTTGCGCTATTATTCATTTTTCTAATATATTTTTATTTTACGCACAATAAGGTATTCCCGCACAAGGATCTTTTGGTTTTGGAACAGGCATTATAACAAGTGGAGGGTTATGAGTAACATTAATATTGTCTTGTTTTTAACAGGAAAAGCTTTTTTTAATTTTAAATCATTCAGCTTGGTGTCAGGATTATTATTAATTGCATCTTTCGTCTTATCTCTTAAATTTCTTAACCCTTTCAATGCCTCTGATTTTGGAATTTCATTAAGCAAGTCCTTTATTTGTTCGTTAAGCTTAGTATGATTTGCATGTCTTCCTTCTTCAATTAAGTGATGCTCCTGTGTTGTTTTACTAATAGTTTCACTTGTTTTAACAACCGTTTCTACAACAGGATTTGGGCGAACAGCTGCATTTTCCATTAATGGAGCAACCTTCACAACCCAAGGAACCCATTCTAATCCTTCCAGTTCAATACCATCAATAACTCTGTTTTCAGAAAAAGCATAGGTACTATTGTATGGAAAGGATTCAGCAAGAGGATCAATATTAAAGAACCTACCAACATCGGGCATGTAATTGCTCCACTTGAACGAATAAAAATCGGTCTCCTGCAGCTCCTGCCCTTGATACTTATTATCTGCCACACGAAAGGATTCGTACCTTTGTGAGGACTTTACCGTAAATTTAAATGGGTTTCAGAAAGGCAGGCCTCCTTATAATCAAAAATATTTTCAGTTAAATTCTTATCTAGATATTTTTTAAATATGCTATAATTTACAGATGGGGGAACATCAACAGCTAAAATAGTTTGATTTTCCATTCCCTCCCAAGAACATCCAAAATGTTCAATATTTTTTATAATTTCATTAGCTTCTCGCTCATTAAAAATTACGATTTGTATTGTACTATGTTCGGACGCTTTAACAAGTTCTTCAAAATACAAATTACCCTCGTCATCTTCAACAGTTATTATATCATTGTAAGCTATATTCGGGGCAAAAAACGGAACATTTTTCACCTGATATTTATTGTCCTCTAAAGGCTCTATCCATAAAGCTTCTTCTGCTAAATTTTCTTCAACATCGTAGTATGTTAAAATGACTTTTTTGTTCATATTTTTTTAATGCTTTTCTAGTGAACACTACAATTTTCACATTGAACTTTTCCGTATTTTATTTCATTTTTCTTTATTACTACTTCCTCACCTGCTTTAGTGAAGTTTTTTCCTTCTCGTCCAACTTTATTTAGTCTTGCTGCTCTTGCCTCGTTTTTTGAAAATTTTTAACAGATTCAAAAGCTTTTAAATAAGCAGGCTTCACTCCTTGGCTCATCAATACACCTTCTGGTCCGCCTACGGCAGATAGACCAATAGTAGTTAAATCGAAAGCAGTATTTTCAAACTCCATATCATCAGAAGGTAATGAAGAATCTGGACAGCAATCTGTTTCAAGTACGCCATCGGGAGCTCTTCCATCAGGATCAGTTAAACTAATAGGATTATTAAATACATAAGCATAAGGATCTTCTGTATCTTCAACCAACGGATCTAACTGCATCCATCTTGCTACATCCGGCATGTATTGACGCCATCCGTAGTCGTACATTCCCGTCTCCTGCATTTCCTTTCCGTTGTACTTGTATTTATAGCTAGGATTTCCCTCTAAACCATTGTATCCCTCATGTTTCAACCCAAAAGGATAATAGTTGTTTTCCTCAAGAACTTCTATGCTGCTGCCATTATGAAGATAACTTAATCTTTCATTTTCTTACCTCTCTATCAGCTACTTCATTTTTATCACATTAATATTTCTGTTTTTAAATAAACAAAATCCTTTCCTTTTACCACATTATCAAAATCATATACTAATTCAATAACATTGACGTACTCAATTACAAATCCTTCTCCTAGTTCGCCAGTGACTGCGATATCTCCAATTTCATAAAAATACTTTTCATAAGGCTTATATGAAATAGGAACTTTTATTACAACATCATAAACATTGTCAGGATATTTATAAAGAACATATTTCCATTCATCTGCATTAAACTCGACTTTTTCATCATCTATTAAAAGTTGGAATATTAATTTCCACTGCTTAGGAGGTTTGGATGAATAAAAAATCCAATCTTCGAGATTTGGTGATTGACTTATTATAGTCTTTGAAAGCTCAAATAAACCACGATCTCCATCCGGCGAAATTGTTAAAAAATTTTTGTTTACTTTATTATCAAAACCAATTTCCCATCCAAAATCACCAAATTTTTCAATTTCATTATCTAAAAGTTCTACGTATTCATTTGAAATTGATTTTGGTAGAAAATGATTTGCGTTTTTTACAAACCATTTCCAAAAGGCATTTATTTTATTTACCACATTTCTTTTTTACTTAATTATTTAGCTACCTATTTAAGTGTAGCTGCATCAATGTTTGGAATGTAAACTCAACCGACTCATTTTGAGAATTGCCTTTTGTTAGCCAACATATGTGGGATTCGTATTTAAATTACAGGTTTCGGAAGGATAATTTTCCATTGAATTTTTTTTTAAGTTTTATATTCTTCCATGGTTTATTAAGTACTGTTCCTTAAAGAACTTTACTACATCGGCTTTAAACATCGAACCCATACATCCATTCATTTAATACACCCCCAGAACTTTCTAATTCTATCGCATCCATTATCTTTTCATAGTATCCGCAGATATATTCTCTATCTTCTGTATCTAAATTGTAAATGTCGAACTTTTTCAGACTTTCTTTCATCAAATCTTGATATTGAACATCGCTAAAATTGTTCTCAGCACCTTTAATAAATTCATTAATAGTATTGTCAAATAAGTCTGATAGAGCTTTTTGATTCTCTTTATTTTCCAAACCAGGATAAAAGGCCGTTACAATAAACTTTGGCTCCTTTTTCAATTTCTCAAGACTTTCTACTTTCTTCATTGTATTATTATCTATGTTTTTATTACAGCTGTATACAGCTAAGGTAAGTAGGAAAAGCACAACAAATCTATACACGAAACTTTTATTTAAAACTTTCATTATTTCAATTTTGATTATATTATCCCTACATCTTTGAAAAAATTCTCAACATCTATCTTGAACTTTTCTTTATCAAAATCCTTTAGTTTTTTCGGAAGCTTATCTAAGTAAGAAAAAGACTTTATTATTTCTCTTCCTAAAAGTTTCTTACTTTCTTCATCTGAAGAGTTTACAAATTCATTATAGTACTCCCCAATAAGATTTATTGAACAAAAAAAATGTTTCTTAAATTCTTGTTCTTGTCCCGTACTAATATTTTTTGATACTTTTAAATCAATATATTTAGGAGGCAATAACTTAAATAAGTGTTCAAAACCTTTGGGCGGATTTACACAATTCAATTTTATTGTATAAGTCTTTATATCCTTTCCGTAATCTTTAGATCTAAGATACTTCGCTACATCTTCTTCCAAAGAAAATATCACTTTATTTTTCTCTTTAGCTTCTTCACTAACTGTTTTTTCTATATTAAACTCCATAATTATCTAAAAATTTTATTACCCGGTGGCAAGTGTCCATTTTGAAAAAAGTAATTATATATTTTAGTTTTTTCAGCCATTTTAATCTGTCTTTGAGTACCATAGACTTGTGGAACTTCAGTAACACCTCCTGTTCCAATACCACTTTTATATCCGTCTGTATATCTTCCTGTTGACGTAGTTTCTCCATATTTCCACACATCACCTTCATTTAAATGCATACTTCCTGTAGGAGCAGAAGAACCCGAGCTATAAATTGGATACTCACCTGAAGCATTTGCTGTTAGTGCATATTGGTAGCCACTTGGTCCGTCAGGTCTTTCATCGATACGGGTCATTTCAAACTTCATTTTTTCTATTACCGATGCTGTTGCATAAATACCAAGAGTTCCTAGTGCTGCTACTGCTAAGGCAGGATTGCCGGCTCCACGACTTAACGTCAGAGAACTATAAACTAAGCCTTCTTTCAAACGTTCGCCTGATGTATCAACTCTATAATCAGCGAAATCAACACCCCCAGAAATTTCAGTGCCATTTTTCAGCACAAAACCGTGGTCACCTAATTGGTATGAGTTACCATCAGATGCAGTATAAGAAGCTTCTGCACTACCCGGAGCAATATGTTTAGCTCCTTTCCCATATGCAGTTTCTGCTTCTGACTGACTAGTAACTCTACTGTCATAGACGGTCTCTCCTAATTGTAGTCTTATCCAATCTGAATTTGACCTTCCATCCGGGTCTATAAATCTAATAGGATTATTGAATGCGTATGCATAAGGTGACCATCTACGTGTTTCCTCAGCAAGTGGGTCTACAACACCCCATCTTCCCAGATCAGGCATATAAAACCTTGCCCCATAATCATACATCCCAGTCTCTTGCAGTTCCTTACCATTATACTTGTACTGATAAGCATTCTGAGTTGTAACTGTATAATTATGCATTAATCCAAAAGGATAATAATTATTGACTTGTACAATTTCACCAGGCTTCCAGTAATCTATACATATAGGTAATTCAAATGGTGGATTCCAATTGCCACTACATTCACTTACATGATATTGTCTTGGTTGAACAATACCATCCTTATTCGTATCGCTATAACTCAGTCTTACGTTTCCTAAATGATCGGTATAGTTATAAATATACTTATTGCTCAAAGCATCAAAATACCCTTCCGAAGTTGGGATAATTCTCAGCTTCATTTCAGCAACTTCATTGGGATCTATAATTACTACACCACCATCTGAATTTACTTCTGATGGCATTGTACTTTTATACTGAAAACCATCCAGATAATTGGTTTCGATATCTCCAAAGAGCTTCTTTACTTTTACTCCATCTGCTCGGTAAACATAATTGGTCAATTGAGCATTCTGGCTAATCTGTTTGGGTAAATTTAAATAATTATACTGAATTGATGAAATACCTTTATCTAAATGTTTTGTCATGTTGCCATTTCCGTTTGCCGCATTATTATCGTATTCAATAACATTTGGATTCACGAAATAAGGATAGCCTGACGGATTTTGCTGCTCATCGACGATTTTAACCAACCTGTTTCCTATGTAATCATACTTTAGGTTATCAACCTGCTGAGCTGTGCCATTTTGCAGAACACCTTCAGACCTTTTTAGTCGGGTTATATTGCCATTAAGATCATATTCTATTTTTTCAAAATATTCTTTAGATGCTTCACTACCTGCCTTCTGATAAAACCCTGCTTGCAGCCTGTTTAGCCCATCATATACGTAACCATATCTTTTTAAAGGCTCGTTTTCCTGTGTAGCTGTTTTCCAATCTACTTCAGCAATATTTCCATTAAATTTGGGCTTTACCTGTAACGTACCGTCTAAAGCATCAGGAGTTTCCAGACCTTCCCTTTCATTGTATCTTATTTTATACCCGAAAAGATCCCCACCGCTTAAATCATTAGGATTGTTAATCTGCGTCATCCAACCCCGAATGTTGTACAGATAATCTATTTGCTGTAACCCGCTTCCAGAAACTGCACCACCAACCTTTTTGTACTCTAACTGCGAAAGTTCGTTATACATATTCTGAGCCAGATATTCTACAGGATTATTATCTACCTGATGAGTATGGGTTAATAATCTGTTCTGATGATCATAAGTGAAGTTTTCGGTAATCACTCTTTCGGTATCACTATCTAGTCTTTTGTGTTTGGTAATTACAATCTTTGGAGTTCCAGAAAAATCGAGCTCAGATTCTGTTTTCGTATAACCTCCCATATGATTAATGGAATGACTTCCGATTGCTCTTCCTTTCGTATCATACCAAGTGTAATTTTTAGTCCAATTGTCTTCTTCAATATTTTTTACATAAGAAGCTGTAGCTAAACTTTTAGTACTTACTTCAGAAGTTGGATTGTCCGTCAATAACCCTGCATTGCTAAGTGTTGGCGTAAATGAAGGAGTTCCAGAAGGATAGGTGTCGTAATAATTAACTGAGAGTATACTTTCTATATTTTGAGGATAGGCGGTATTGCCATAGGGTATCTGCATACCGCTTTGGGTATATGTTCCAGCCGTTTCTGTATTGATTCCGTAGTTATTCGTAATCCAGCTCTGTACAGCATTGCGGTCTCCATTATCAATTGAAATACCCGTGTACAGAACTCTTCCAAACTGATCATATTTGGTAAAAAGCCATTTCTTAAAAGGCTCCTGGTTGGCATCTTGTGTTGCTACCAATCGGTCTGCTTTATCATACACCATATGTACCCAGCCTTTTCCAGGTACTTTCTTTTCCACCAGACGGTTTTTGCCATCATAACGGTACTCATAGCATAAATGACTTAAAACACCCGAATACATTTCTTCACCATCTGCAAAACCTTCCTTCTCTAAATCTTGTATCGCTTTTGGCGGAACCACAAAGGCCAATTGATTATATTTATTATACACATAATAAGTATCTGCGCTTTCAGTAGCACTCAGTACCTTTCTTACAAGAAGTACCTGACCTCGACCGTTCTTGAATTCAATAGTTTTGTTGCCATCTTCATCCGTAACCGTGTTTTTATAGAGTTGAGCAGTACCGTAAGTTCCACCGTTAAAAGCAATTGATTTAGTCGCGTTGTTCTCCCAAGTTGTTAGAGTGGTAAACTTCTTTACTTCTCCAGCAATATTGGCGTCATAATCAAATTTTACAGGCTTATCATTCCATGCTATACCAACCTGTTTTTGTTCTAAAACCCTGTCTAATGGCGAATTTTCAAATATTTTTTCAGCATAGATCTTTTCAGATCCATATATAAAAGGTTGAGTAGCATTAGCAAGAGGATTGGAGACAATGGCTCCGTTCAAAGTGTTGGACTGTGGAACGGGGAGATAGTCTTTTACCTGTCTTCCGAAAGCATCATATTCAATATGGGTCACCACATCTTTCGCTGTAGGAGATGCTTTGACATTCACGACTTGTTTTGGTCTTCCCAGACCGTCTAAATACTGAACAGTTTCAGAGGTTTTAGTGGGTTGATTATTTGCATCATAATCAAGATATATTTTTGAATAGACATAATTCTCTGTAGGACTCAACTGTGCATGTGTTGAGCCACATAAAAATAAAGCCCCTATAGGAATGAGTATTTTTTTCATATTGATGTTTTAGGGTTTATAGTTGTAGTTGAATTCTTTCAACAGTTTACCTGTTACATCCTTGATGTTTTGTAATCTGTTGGCAGAATCGTATTTATAAATCTCTCTGATCCCCGATGGTGGAGTGATACTTGTTACTCCTACTAATGGATCATAAGTATATGTAGTTAACTGTGCATTTTGTAATGAAGACTCTTTTCTGAAAATATCTAATTTACCTATCAAAGTCTGCTCGGTACCCGCATCAATATCCGCATTTGATGCTGAAATAATATCTGCTGCCAACGCATTTGCTACAGCATATGATACTCCAGTTACTTTTGCGATAGGTTGGGTAGAATTGTAGCCCCAGATAATAGATGTCACAATACCATCTTTTGTTGTGTATTGCAAAATATTTCCTTTAGAGTCGTACTGGTCATAAATAACTTCTGTTGAGGCTGTATTTTGAACATCATAAGAGATCACAGATAAAGGCAGCACTAAATTTCCAGTTTGAGCAGTTGGCAAAGCTGTTGGATAGATTGTTTCTATTTTTGACAAGGTTTCAGTTGTATTTCCAATAGTTTCGGTGTTTATTGTTTCCAATGGAAGGCTAATGATGTTCCTGTTGATCAAAAGTTGATTTCCTTTTTCAATTGCGTATGAGTATTTACTAGTTTGGCTGGAGTTATCTGGAAAAGTCGTTTTTTGACTTGTTAAATTACCTATAGGATCGGGTTGAGTTACATTACCATAAGAATAATCAGTTGTTGTGACAAAAGCCTGCCCCCCAAAAAATTTTGTTTTAACAATACTTGAAGGACCTGGATTATATAATGATAATATGGCTTTATAGGTTAAGTTATATTGACCGGGATTATACCCTTTTGTTTGCACCACTGGGTAGTATAGAGGCTGTACAATTGAATATAAAGGGTTGTGAAATGAAAAACTCCAATCTGAAGAACTCCCTAATCTTTCATGAACAGCATGTCCATATATTACTCCCCAATATTGTTTTTGATTGTAATAAATATTATATGCATAATCTTCCGAATCTACTAATTTAAAAATTTGGTTTTCATGAGCATAATTTTTAACTGATAATAATAATCCATTATATGTACCTCTTTCATCTTTAAGTTCAAATGGTTTGTAATGAAAAGAGTAATCTCTCTTATAGCGTATGGATTGTTGAGAACTTGTAATTTCAGTATGATATGGCCTAAAATCAAAGGGTTCTGCCCTCATCGAGGTTTTAATAAATAAATATTGAGGTTCTGTGTAAGTAGGTGTTGGAGCTTCAAGCCCTCTTCCAAATGCAAAAACATGACTGTAGACAAGGGTCGGAGCAACATTATACTCATATTCTTTTTTTATTATATTACCATTATTTTGCTGGGTTTCAGTTACTTTTTTGTAACCAATAAAATTATCGTCATATAGAGCATGGTTTCTTATCAATATATAAGCATTCATACCATTTATATCCGCCGGATCATAAAATTGTGAACCCGGAACCCCATTACTTCTTTTTCTTAAATCAAATAAATTTGGTCTTTCTGTTAGATATCCCCATGATTTATTTGGATTATTCTCATCATGATAAGAATAATCTGTTGCATAGACTCCTCCTTCATTATCTCTGTTAATAATCGATTTTATTCGTAGACCTCCCGCATAATTATAGCTATTAGTACTGTTCATAAAAAAAGATATTTTTGATGCACTGAGGTCATTTTGGAAAGATGTTACGGGATCATACGTATTACTTTCATATATGAATTCAGAAGATCCTTTTGTAGGATAAATAATCTTTTTAAGAAGCATTGAATTGGTTACTGATGGATTCACATTTCGATTACTTCCTGGTATATGGACTGTTGTTTCAGTTCCTGTATAATAAGTAACAATTGAGTTACCACTAGAATTAGGTACAGTCAAATCAAAATCAGGAAAAAGATGTGGATTATTATTTACTCCGTTAAAATAGCCCCAAAGATCGACAGCTGTCGAGTTCTTAGCAGGTACATTTTGATCAAAATACTCAAAATTTTGGGAGCTTATTAGATTATTCTCTCTATCCAATATTTGAACTGAAGTAAGTTTTAATCTATTATTCAAATATTTTTGTCTTTCTGCAAACCCGTTCATGTTTTGTTGCCACTCACCTAAATCAGTCAATACCGAATTATAATTTGCAACAAAGTATTCATAATTTAATTTGATTGTTTGAATCAAAGCGTTCTTATTATCTTTTATGAAAATTTTTGATATTTTCTTATCCTGATAAATGTCTTCTCTGTTTTCATATTCAAATTCTATGATGCCTTGAGGAAACTGTATTTTCTTAACTAATTTAGATTTAAAATATTGCAGACCTTCATACGTTTTACTCTCACCAAATGGAAATGTGCCACAAGGCGAAAGCCCATTTAAACCACCACAGTCGTTATATAGACTAACGGGCATACCTGCATAGTCATATAAATTGTAAGATGGAACTGTTTCCAGAATGTCATAAGTAAATTTGATCTCATTACCTGTTCTGGTTTTAATTTTACTTACATACCAAGCATTATCAATATAAGTCGGAAATAAACCTGTGTAATGATATCTTTCAAAATCATCAAATGTATAGGTAGTGCCTTCCTTATCTATAATTTTCATTTTTTTCATAGTAGCCTGGCCTAAATAGTCTAGAGAATCTAAAACTTCAATTTTCAAATTATCTTCCAATTTTTCCAAAATTGGTTTTTTATTTCTAGCGAATATAAATTTCCCTGAAAATTTTGGAATACTATAGCTAAAGTTATCAGGCTGAAAATCGATATTTTCCCTAGTGTAATAGCTATTGTTTGTATATTCATCCAGTTTATAGTCAGTGGGCATAATCCGAGTGTCCAAACCTAGTTTTAACTGGCTTTGAGGACCATGCATATAACCTGTAAAATCTGGAACCAGACTTCCATTATTTGCTCTTGCATTAAAATACTTACCGTTTGCATTAACACTACCGACGGCAGAAGATGTCGGATTTCCAATAAAATCATCTTGTCCAATCATAGACCTGCTAATAAGCCCAGGAAATCCCAAGCTCCACCCTAAACCAACTCGTGTTGCTTCTTCTTTTACTTTGATTCCTCGGGTATTGTAATTTAAAGAAATAGGAAATTCAAAATCACCTTCTTTAATAGTGTATATTGGAATGGAAACATTTGCAAGGCCAGAATAAGGTGTTACAGGAACTTGACCATAGGTTTGTATTTTAGTAACATCAGGTGATGTTGGATATGTTACTGGAGCATATCTATTTGTAGATTGCCCATAAATAATCCCGCATAATAGTACATAAAATAATAAAATTTGTTTCTTCATCATATTTACTTTTTAATCAATTTCGCATTCGCCGTTTTCTCGCTATCGGTTTTTATTACAATCAGATACGCTCCCTGAATGAGGTTCTGTGTATTGATCTTCGTTACCTTGTTCTTGGTTTTCAGACTCTGAAGCTGCCTTCCGCCCATATCATAAAGAACAATATCAGCTTCTTTAAAATCAAACCCTACCTCTACATAAGCATAATCTGAAACAGGATTAGGATAGATCTTTATATTCTGTTTTTCGATCAGTTGGTCAATCTGCTGATCTCCAAGTTTTACGATCTTCCAGTTCTCTTTTCCTAATTCTTCCGCACTTGTTCCTGCCAAAACGATCGAACCGTCTTTATTCATTTTCAGATCAGAAAGCCTTTCCTCTTTCTTTCTCGATTCTCCTTTTACATGTTTTCTCCACTGCTCGTTTCCGTCATTGTCGATATACAGCATCCAGAATGTTTCATCGTCAGCTTCAATTCTTCCTTCTGCCTGAGTGTAGCCTCCAAGTAAAACTCCTTTCGAATTCTTTCCATCTCCAGTGTTGATCACATTCATTCCCATCAGGATATCACGATTCTTAAAGTTGTAAGATTTCTGCCATTGCTCTTCACCTTTTGTGTTTAAAGAGATT
This sequence comes from Sphingobacterium sp. DR205, assembly GCF_011064245.1. Taxonomy (NCBI): domain Bacteria; kingdom Pseudomonadati; phylum Bacteroidota; class Sphingobacteriia; order Sphingobacteriales; family Sphingobacteriaceae; genus Sphingobacterium; species Sphingobacterium sp. DR205. The sequence goes on from NZ_CP049333.1 coordinate 3,968,104, forward strand.
AGCCAGATGTCTGTTCCTTCTTCAATTCCAACGGTTTTGTTTCCTGATTTCTCAGATCTAGATTCTCCACCAATGATATATCCCGATGAAGTAAAAGCCATTGTTCTCAAATGGTCATCACCTTTACCTCCAAAATTCGTTTCCCATTCTATTTTGTTGTCTTTACTAAGCTTTATTACCCAGTAATCCCCTTCGCCGAAATTCGCAGTAGTTTTTGCGTTAAATTGTGTTGTAACAGAATTTTCTTTATCATCACTCGTAGCGTTTTTATTTCCTGTAGCCGAGCTGCTTCTCGAATAAATACCCAATAAGGCACCTCCGTCTGGTGTTGGAATCATCTTTTCTACTTCATCTAATCCTTTTCCACCTAAAACTAATTCTGAAAGTACTTTTCCGTTTTTATCAATCCTTGTCACCGTCACATCTTTCGATCCGAAGCCATTGGAAGCATTTTGAATATTTCCTGCCACCATAAACCCAAAATCAGCAGTCTGAATCACAGATCTTGCTTCTTCATCCTGAGATGTTCCTAAAGTTTTCTGCCATAGTTCATCCCCGAATTCATTAATTCTGATCAGCCAGATATCAGATCCTCCTTTAGAAGCATTTTTTTTATCTAAACCTTTTCCTGAATGCGATGTCCCTGCCAAAAGAAATCCACCTTCCTGCGTAGCAACGGTTGCCGATAAAAAGTCATGGTTCTGTCCCGAGAAATACTTTTCCCAAACCTCTTCTCCTTGTTGATTGAGTTTGACTAAATGAAAATCATAGCCGTTGTTTTGTTTGTTTTCGGAACTGATTTTTTTAGATTGAATCGAGCTTCCAGTAATAAGGTATTGTTGATCGACCGTTGTGGTGACTTGTGAGAGAAAATCCTGAGTAGAGGACTTAATATCTTTCTGCCATACTACATCCTGAGCGCAGAGTAAAGAAACACTACCGATTAGCATTATACTCAAATAGAGCTTTTTCATAATTCGTATTTTAAGTAAAAATTTTTGCAAAATTAAACACATGGTTACAATTTTTTCTCAGGGAAAACCCTGAATTTATTTTGCGAAAATAAATCTGACAAACGACAAAACTTGACGTGTTTAAAAAAAGAAAATAGATAGATTAGATTATTTTTTTGGATCGAAACAGTTCGTAAATCTCTTTTTATAGATCAATTTCCTTTGGATGTATAGTAATAAAAAGTTTGGGATTTGATTAATCTTCCGAATGCCCTGTTCTTAATTCCATGTCTTTAGGAAAGCGTAAAAATTAGCTTGCATGCATACAATTAATAGATATTTGCACGCGCGTTGAATAAAATATCGAAAGGAAAGAATTCATTCGTTTAAAGCTTAAATTTTCTTTCTCTTGATCTTCTTTTTCTTTTTCATCCTATTCTCAAATGCCATCTCTTCATAATCATCACCATGACTGCTGGGAATTAATGAACCTATACCCTCTATAAAACTTTCTGTTAAATTTTCGAGTACTCCCCCATCGATAAAATCAAATAAGTGATGTAGGACATGATCTGAATCTGCAGTTTCAGTATTTTGATTTAATTCTAAATTGTGGAATTCCGAATCTTCATGGGAATGCACAAAACCTTCCTTCCAGTATTCATTAAAAACATTGGCAGAAAGTTCTTTCCCAAGCTGAGAACCATTCCATACGGTTCTATTCTCATGATCGATAAAGGTTACCCCATAAATACGCCCTTCTTTATTTTTGCGGACTACGACATTAATTCCATGTTCAACCAATTGATTCTTAAAATCTACCTCATTTTTTGTCAGATGCAAAACAGAGGAGCAGGTATTTTTTAATATAGATTTTGCAGGAGTAACTTTCATTGCCGTTTTACTGACTTCAAAATGATCATGTAAGGATTGCAACCCTGCCTGTTTCCCAAATAATGAAGCCTTAAAAGGATTGCTTGCTTTATCTCCATTCTCATCCAGGGCAAAATAAACAAGACCACTTTTGGATTGGCCATGAATCTCCCCTTTTACTTCTTCTGCGGAGATGTTAAAGAGGGATAGTAAAGCATTATAGGTTCCTAAAGTCTGATAGTGGTAATAATTTGGGATAAACCTTATTACCGCAGAGATTTGGCTTTTAATATCCCCTTTCTTATACTCGACTGGACTGAAAATTTTATCATTTCCCGTATGTTGTTTTTCAGTGGCAGGAATTAAACCATATTTATTTTCAAGATTACGGCAGACATCCATTGATCTTTTATGATCATTATAATCGGGTATTTTTTTACCATCTGCCTGAACACATGTAGTCACAATATGTAAATGTACCCGTTCAATATCCGTATGTTTGAATACAACATAGGGTTGATTCTTATACCCCATTTCATCCATGTAATCATTCGCAATCTTAATATAATCCACATTTGAGAGCGTATCTTTTGGGTCTGGATTTAAGGAAATGTGCCGAATTGTTTTTTCCGTTTTCCGATTTGCAGACAAATAAGGATCGAAACATTTGCTCAGGTAGCCTACGGAATATTTTCCATTTAAACTTTCCGGCATATTATTTAAGGAAATAATCTGACCATCTTCTTTCTCAACCTTTTGAAAATTGTATAGAATTACCCCATGTAAATTTGCTCCTTTTCCTATTTTTGCAATCATAATCAGTCTTCTTTTTCTAGATATTTTTTCTGAAATTCCAATGTAAGATCAATGATTTTTCGGGAGAGTTCTGCAAGTTCTGTCGTTTCCTTTTCCAATTTAAATAGATAGGCAGCAGCTTTTTTTTCTGAAAAATTACGATATAGAATCTTCACAATTTGATTATAATTGACACCTACAGCCCTAAACTGTCCATATAGATTTGTTAACCGTGTGTGATATTCCACGGCATTCATATCAATTCTCACTGTTTTTATTGTCTTTTCAAAAATGCAAGCTGTGATAAAATGCGCCATCACTTTCATTTCCGATTTCTCAAACAACGATAAAAAACGCTCATTTTCCGTTGCATTTAAACTTATGGAATACCGATGTTTGGCAGGATCATGTTTGGGTTTACGGCCTGACCTTATGATTTGATTTTTCTTTTGATTATCCATTTTCAAAAATTTTATGTTATGCATGAAAACCTCGACTTCGGAGAGAGTTTTTAAAGCCCCGCCAGGGCAAGTTGTTTTGAGCTGCGGAATATATTTCGAGCTGCTCAAAAGATAACTTGCTCCTTTCCGATGAAAGGATTCCGCCAGCAATGGCGGATGAAGTAAAAACCAAAAAAGACATTCTATTTTTCATATCCTTTGAAACTTAAAACGAACGTTTCTTATGTTATGCTTTCCAATGCCTTACAAAGTAATGACTACTTTTTCAAAGGCCTATTATAGTGCGGAAAGCCAAAAAGTGCCACACATCGCCAATCACTTCCACTGAGTACTAATGAACAAAAAATTGATTCTTCTTTGTGTCAGCAAGCATGATGAACTGTCAACAAGCACGTCATCTAGCTTGCATGAGTTCAAGCTGGCTATCCGATGAAAATTATTGCAGGCTCAGATGGGAGCAAGAATTCCGGACGGCTGAACTGCTCTGATTCGGTCAGGTCAGAAAACAAATAGGCAATCTACCTTGCACGCTTCTCTGAAAACAAGGACGTGCACTAGATAAATATCTTGAAAGCGCTCAAGACAGAGAGATTTAAAGCGGGAATGACTGCTTAATTGGCATCAGATCAGAATGGTTGCTGGCTGTGAGTCAGTTTAGCAAGCCGTCCGAAAAGAAGCGTTGCAAGCAAGATAATAAGATTGCCTTCATGGAATCAATAAGTCCAGCATGCTTGCCGCATAATGAACAGACAATTGCAAAAAATTAATATAAAAATTAGAAAAATGGAAAAAATGAAAAAAACACTATTTGTGGCCTTTTCAAGTCAAAAAGGCGGAGTCGGGAAAAGTACTTTTACAGCTATTTTAGCAAGTACTTTGCATTATAGAAACGGTTTTAATGTTGCTGTATTTGATTGTGATTATCCGCAACATAGTTTGGCTCAAATGAGACAAAGGGATCAAACTGCAATTATGCAAAATGAAATTTTTAAGAAGTTGGCATACCAGCAGTTTAGTACGATTAATAAGAAAGTATACCCCATTTTCCAGTGTAAACCAGAAGTAGCATTAAAAGAGGCAGAACAATTTCTACAAACCTCACCAGTCCATATTGACATCGTATTTTTTGATCTTCCTGGAACTGTTAACACACCGGGACTGCTAAGTACATTAGCAGGAATGAACCATATATTTTCTCCGATTACCGCAGATCGTGTTGTTCTCGAAAGTACGCTATCTTTTACTGATGTTATGACCAATGTTCTCATTAAGACCGGACACACATCAATTGAAACAATTAGACTCTTTTGGAATCAGGTTGATGGAAGAGAAAAATCAGTCCTTTACGACCATTACGATAAAATAATTTATGAATTAGGATTAACATTGATGGAAACTAGAGTTACAGACAGTAAACGATTTCGTAAAGAAAGTGAGTCTGAAGCCAAGACAGTCTTTCGGTCGACTCTGCTCCCACCGGACAAAAGACTTATTAAGTCCTGCAAGCTTGATATGTTTATCGAAGAGTTTTTAAAAACGATCAAACTGTAAGGATATGGATAAAAAAAATAATATTCCCAAAGTGGATGAAGAGTATTTGATGCAGGTTATGGCCGAAGGAACCCGGGATCCAAAACAGACGCAGACTGACAGTCCATCTGTAGAAGAAAAACCGGTAATAAAAGAAAAAGGCCGTAGCAAGAAACAGTCAGATTTATCGTATGGTGAACGCTTTCTTAAGAATCATTCAATGAATCGAAGAGGTGAAAAAAGCATCTACCTACGGCAAGAATATCATGAAAGGTTGTCACGGATCGTTCAAGTCATTGGTGATGATAAGATACCACTTTACGCTTATCTGGACAATATTTTGGAGCATCATTTCGAGGAATTTGAAAAGGCCATTACAGAGAACTTTAATGAAAAATTTAAGCCTATTTTTTAAATACTATTATGAAGAAAAAACAGAAAAACCCGTATAATCAAAGTCGCCGGGAGCTTTACGAACATCTATTTCTCAACAATAGATTTCCATTGGGACAGAAGGGCAAAGTGGTCTACATCAGACCAGAATTTCATGAAAGGTTGTTGCGAATCGTGCAATTAACAAAGGAAGAAAAAATAACGCTTTACTCCTATCTCGATAATGTTCTTGATTTGCATTTCAAAGAATATGGATTGGATATTACAGATTTTCATAACCAACGTTATAAACCAATTCTATAATGGACGTTTTAATTTTAACATGCCTATTAATAATAATTATCCTTTTGGTCAAGGATAAGGTTGTGATCAATAAAATCATCAAGAATCCGAACATTCCCAAAATGAATAATCCACAGGATTTAATAGGTAAATCTAAGTATGTCGAATGCCTTTCAATGCCAATTGATGCCATTAAAAGCCAAAAAGATAAAACAGAAAATAAAGAGGATAATTTTGAAGTAAGAACCAAGGGAGGGGTTTTAGAAGATACTATACCAGAAAAAAATTCAACTGAAATTACCGAAGAGGATAACATTGACCTTGAGGAAGAAGAAGAAGAATTTAAGAATACAGGAGTTCCATTGAAACGCAGAGGTTACGCCAGAGGAGTTTCCTTTCAAGAACTAAATTACGCGGGGCAGTTGTTACAGAACGATTTACTGGAACCTGCTTTAAGACAGAAAGCGGTAGCATTAGTTCATAAAATACAAGGTACCGAGCTGTTTCACCTAATGGAAAATTCTATGGATGGTACATCGCGCAAGATAGCAGATCTTTTGAATAAGAATCTGCCTGACGAGCCGGAATCCACTGACACTGGGAATAGTAATGATTTTGACATCGGGAAGTTCCTTTGAACTTCCCGATGTCTTTTTACAATTCAAAACATTGTATTTAGTGTAGTGGATGATCAAAAAACCATCCTAATTATGTCATTCACCGCCAAATGATTCCACAAAATTCATCTTTATTTCGAGCCATTAAATATCGGATCACATTTGCCAATAAAACAATAAATAATTCGATAAATTATGGAACAGAAAAATACAAAACTGCCGGAAATAGAGATTGAAGGAACAATCTTTCAATTTGACATTGAGGGTTTGGTTTTTATAGAAAAAGAAAAACCAAGCAATACGATTAGCTTAGTTTATATGGTAGATCATGGAACTCATTATTCGTTTGATTATAGTACTGTATCAAAGAATCATCATTCTATCAGACAAAGCTTAGATACAGATCAAATCCTAGATGTAATTTTTAACCCCAATAAACTTAATGATCCTGCGATTCTGGTTGAGATTCCACGTATCGCAGAACTAGATCCGCTAAGATTTAGCCAACGCTATGAATGTTCATTTAAAGAAATGACGGAAAAAACAGATTTTGAGCTGATGGTTGACCAAGATGCCTTTAGAAGGCGTACCGGTGGTGAAGCCGTTAAAGTTTCAATTGCTGGCAACCCCTTTGAGATTGATCCGGTTCACAATATATTGATATCTACAAATGGTAAGGAAGATATCAATCTCAATAACTTACGCGACTATTATGATTCGAAACTTTTAGAATATCATATTTTCTATGATATACAAACTGGAAAAACACTGGATGTATTAAATGAAGGACATATAGGAAATGATAGTGTTAGATTGGTTATCGTGCCAGATGTTGCATTCCTTGATCCAATAGGTAAAAATCGAGCTGCAAATTTACCGGACAGATTCGGTCTTCCCTATTTCAATTTAAATATGCATCATGATCTTGTGATTAGCAAAAATGAAATTGACCAAGAAATCAACGTATACAAAAATGCATTGGGACAATCTGAACTACATTTTGACAACACGACATTTTTAGTAGATATACAAAAGTTTGAGCTGCGCGACAAACATGACCCGACGAATGTGATTCCCTTATCGGAAATGTGTGAATGTGACAGCGCTTATAAATTTAAATACAATCGTAAAGAATTTGAAATTCCTGAATTTGTTTCGTTAGATCCTGAAGGAATGGCAAAGAAATACAATGTCTCCATTCAGGAAGTTCAGGCACATGATGATTTTCATTTTATGGTTGATCAAGAGGCGTATAATTTGCGGATGAACGGTAAATTACCGACAATTGACCTTGACGGTCATACATTTACAGTAGATATGCGGATGAATATGCTACGTTCTGCAAGTGATTTTCATTCCAAGGGAATCAATTTTGATGACATCGATCATTATTATTCAGAAGAAAGAGATGCCTATATTATACCTTATGACCCCAAAAAAAGAGAGTTTCGAGAATTAGATTACGATAATCTTTTTAATATTCCTACTGACCTTATTGCTGTTGAGTTTCCCTTTCAAACAAAACTAGATCCTATTGGCTGGAACCGCGAAGGGGGGTATAATCTAAAAGACGATTTAAAATGGATCGGTGTTAAGAGTCATTTTATTGCGAAGGTCATACCTTGGGAGCAGACTTATATTGTTGATATAATCAATGACAATAAGGAGGAACGTAAAATGAAAGAGGATAATCACAAGAAGAATAATCCCACCAATCAGAACAAAGGAAGAAAGATGTAATGCTATACTTTAAAATAACTGATAAAGTGCCAAATCATAGATTTGGCACTTTTTATTTTTTAAGATTTTATGGGGCTACTAAACTCAAAAAATACTTTACGAAAAACAGATACCAATTCTAACTAGCCAAGATTGTTAGAATTTTTGACAAATCCAACCAAACAAAAAGCCACTTAACGCCAAATAACGCCTCTGATTTCCAGATTAAATAGGCGCCCTGATTTCTATCTCACATTTGCCATGTAAGCCTGCAAGGTGCAGGAAAAGAATAACAAAAAATTCGTTTAAATCATGGAAAAACAAAGAAAAAGAATTTGGCTGACAGCAGTATTAATGCTATCAACAGTTGGTGCATTTGCACAGGGTAACGGACAGGGCGGCATTCAGGAAGCAACGCAGATGATCACAGGTTACTTTGACCCGGCGACCAAGCTTGTATATGCCATTGGCGCTGTAGTTGGGCTAATTGGAGGTGTAAAAGTTTACAACAAGTTCAGCAGCGGTGACCCCGACACAAGTAAGACTGCGGCAAGCTGGTTTGGCGCATGCATTTTCCTTATTGTAGCAGCTACCATTTTAAGGTCATTCTTCCTCTAAACCAGCATCTATGAAAAGTTTTAATATCAATAAAGGTGTTGGACGTTCAGTTGAATTCAAAGGACTTAAGGCCCAATATCTATTCATTTTTGCCGGTGGGCTTCTCGGTGCATTGATTTTTGTGATGATCCTGTATATGATGGGTGTTAATTCATACATCTGCCTATTTTTTGGAAGTGCGGGTTCCTCTCTTATCATCTGGCAGACATTCGCCCTGAATGGTAAATATGGCGAACATGGGTTAATGAAAGTCGCCTCAAAAAAAAGGCATCCACGATTCATTGTAAATCGCAAACCAATCAGGCGCTATTTAAAATCAAAGTTGAATTCCAAATCCATCCAATTATGAGAAATATGTTAAAGACAATGACTTTAGAATCAAAGTTCCCCCTGCTCGCAGTAGAAGATAATTGTATCATCTCAAAAGATGCAGATATTACAGTATGTTTTAGAGTGGTCTTACCTGAACTTTTTACGGTAGCATCTGCTGAATATGAAGCGATCCACTCGGCTTGGTACAAGGCAATAAAAACCCTTCCTGATTATTCTATCATTCATAAACAAGACTGGTTTATCAAGGAAAATTATGAGCCGGATATCACCCAGGACGGACTTAGTTTTTTGGGAAAGTCCTATCAGCAGCACTTTAACGAACGTCCTTTTTTGAACCATTACTGCTATCTTTTTTTAACAAAAACCACAAAAGAAAGGATGAGAATGCAGAGCAATTTTAGTTCACTCTGCAAAGGAGTATTGATTCCTAAAGAAATACGTGACAAAGAAAATATCCATCGCTTTATGGAATCTGTGTCGCAGTTTGAAAGGATATTGAACGATAGTGGTTTTATAGAAGTTGAAAGACTTACTGCAGAAGAAATAACAGGCTCAGATGACCAGCAAGGACTTTTGGATCAATACTTTACCCTTTCGAGGGATAAAGATGCACCTTTACAGGATCTTTCTTTGGGAAATGAAGAAGTCCGTATCGGAAATAAAAGGCTCTGTTTACACACCTTGTCTGATACGGATGATCTACCAAGTACGGTCTCGATAGATACCCGTTACGAGAAGTTGTCTACGGATCGCAGTGATTGCTTATTATCTTTCGCCTCACCTGTCGGGCTACTTTTAAATTGTAACCACATCTATAACCAATATCTTTTTTTGGATAATTCAGATGATAATCTTCGAAAATTTGAGAAATCTGCCCGCAACATGCATTCCTTGGCAAAATATAGCCGATCCAATCAAATCAATAGAGAATGGCTGGAGAAGTATTTAAACGAAGCCCACTCCTTTGGTCGTTCTTCGATAAGAGCACATTTTAATGTCATGGCGTGGGCAGATGATCCATCTGAACTCAAACGGGTAAAAAATGATACCGGTAGTGCATTGGCATTAATGGAATGCAAGCCGAGACATAACACGGTGGACGTCGCTACGCTTTTTTGGGCGGGTATGCCGGGCAATTCAGGTGATTTTCCAAGTGAAGAGAGTTTTTACACGTTTATCGAACCTTCACTTTGTTTTTTCACAGAAGAAACAAACTATTGGAATTCACCGTCACCTTTCGGAATTAAGATGGCGGATCGCCTGACAGGAAAGCCAATACATCTGGACATCTCAGATCTACCTATGCGCCGTGGGATAATTACCAATCGAAATAAGTTTATTCTCGGTCCATCTGGTTCAGGAAAATCCTTTTTCACAAACCATATGGTTAGACAATATTGGGAACAGGGTTCCCATGTTCTGCTGATCGATACCGGAAACTCCTATCAGGGACTTTGCGAAATGATCAAGGGAAAAACGAAGGGCGATGATGGTGTCTATTTTACCTATACCGAAGATAATCCAATCTCATTTAATCCCTTTTACACCGACGACAACGTATTTGATATTGAGAAACGTGAGAGTATAAAAACATTGATCTTAACGCTTTGGAAAAGAGACGATGAAGCTCCGAAACGTTCCGAAGAAGTGGCATTGTCCAACGCCGTGAGTGGATATATTGATCACATTAAAACCAGTGAGGTTATGCCTTCATTCAATGGCTTTTATGAGTATGTCAAAACTGAGTATAAAAAAATATTGAAAGCAAAAGAAGTCCGTGAAAAGGACTTTGACCTTGCCAATTTTTTAAACGTTCTGGAGCCCTACTACAGGGGTGGTGAGTACGACTACCTGTTAAATTCCGAGAAGGAGCTTGATTTACTCAATAAGAGGTTCATTGTCTTTGAGATTGATGCGATTAAGGATCACAAGATACTTTTTCCGATCATAACTATCATCATCATGGAGACTTTCATTAATAAAATGAGGCGGTTAAAGGGTATCAGAAAACTAATTTTAATAGAAGAAGCTTGGAAAGCGATAGCAAAAGAGGGCTTCGCCGAGTATATAAAATATCTCTTTAAGACGGTTAGAAAATTCTTTGGGGAGGCCATTGTCGTGACACAAGAGGTGGATGACATTATTCATTCACCAGTGGTTAAAGAGACCATCATTAACAATTCAGATTGCAAGATCCTTCTCGATCAGCGTAAGTACATGAACAAATTTGATGATATCCAAGCCATGCTCGGCCTGACTGAAAAAGAGAAATCCCAAATTCTCTCCATCAATATGAACAACGATCCCAGCAGAAAATACAAGGAGGTCTGGATCGGACTTGGGGGTACACATTCAGCAGTTTATGCGACGGAAGTTTCAATGGCTGAATACTATGCTTATACCACAGAGGAAACTGAAAAGCTCGAAGTTATGCAATTAGCTGAGGAGCTCGACGGAAACGTCGAACAGGCGATCAAACGTATCGTCCTTAAAAAGACCGAAAATCAACATAATAATTAATCATTTTAAATTTTTAGAACAATGAAAAAACTCATTTTCATGGTGATGATGGTATTCACATTTGCTATCTCACCGCAAGCAAGAGCCCAATGGGTAGTTACTGACCCGACCAACCTGGCTTCAGGAATTGTCAACAGCGCCAATGAAATCGTACAGACGTCATCAACTGTTTCCAATGTTGTCAAAAATTTCAATGAGGTCAAACGGGTTTACGAACAAGGGAAAGAATACTACGACAAGTTGAAAGCAGTCAATAACCTGGTTAAGGATGCAAGAAAAGTGCAACAGACTGTCCTATTGGTAGGTGATGTTTCAGAAATGTACGTTACCAATTTTGACAAAATGATGAATGACCCCAATTTCAAACCCAATGAATTAGCGTCCATCGCAAACGGATATTCTGCACTACTGAACGAAAGCACAGAGCTTTTGAAAGATCTCAAGCAGATTATTTCTGCTAATGGTCTTTCCCTCAATGATAAGGAAAGAATGGAGGTTATCGACCAGGTTTATAAGGAGGTCAAAGAATACCATGCACTTGTCAAATACTTCACCAACAAAAACATTTCGGTAAGTATCATACGTGCTAAGAAGAAGAACAATACCAAACGAGTTTTAGAGCTCTATGGAAATCCAGATCAAAAATATTGGTAATATCATGGAATACGAGAATCTACACGAAATCTTGCGCTCACTCTATGACGAGATGATCCCACTTTCTGCTGATATGGCTGGGGTGGCAAAGGGCGTAGCTGGTTTAGGCGCGTTATTCTATGTAGCCATAAAAGTCTGGCAAGCACTCAGCAGAGCCGAACCAATTGATGTTTTCCCATTATTGAGACCATTTGCACTTGGCATCTGCATAATGTTCTTTCCAACAATTGTTTTAGGATCAATCAATGCGGTACTAAGTCCAGTGGTTAAGGGAACCCATGCGATGCTTGAAAATCAGGTCATTGATCTGAATGCTTTGCAAGAAAAGAAGGATAAGTTGGAATACGAGGCCATGATACGAAATCCTGAAAAAGCCTATTTGGTTTCGGATGAAGAATTTGACAAGAAACTTGAAGAATTGGGTTGGTCACCAAGTGACCTTTCTACCATGACGGGCATGTACTTTGAACGGGAAATGTTCAAGCTGGGAGAAAAAGTAAAAGACGCTTTCCGGGAATTTCTGGAGATATTGTTCAATGCCGCAGCACTGGTGATAGATACCATCAGGACATTCTTTCTGATCGTTCTCTCCATTTTGGGTCCAATTGCCTTTGCGATAAGTGTCTGGTCAGGTTTTGAGTCAACATTAACACAGTGGTTTACCCGTTACGTCAGTGTGTATCTATGGCTTCCTGTTGCAGACTTGTTCAGTGCGATCCTTGCGCGGATTCAGTCATTGATTTTAGAACGAGATATCGAAAATCTATCTGATCCTTCATTCCTTCCGGACACGACCAATACGGTCTACATCATATTCATGATTATTGGTATTGTGGGATATTTCACTGTCCCTACGGTCACGGGCTGGATCATCCAGTCATCCGGAGCCGGACACTTCACCCGTAATATTCAACAGGCAGGAAGTATGGTCAGCGGCGGTGCAGGTGCTGTTGCGGGAAATATTGGTGGTCGATTATTAAAAAAATAACAAATCTATAAAATTGAAAACATGGAATTTAAAACCCTAAGAAATATTGAGAACAGCTTCCGCCAAATTAGACTATATGCTATCATTTTCGCGGTATTATGTATTTCAGTTGCAGGTGTTGCTATTTGGAAATCCTATTCTTTTGCCGAAACTCAACGGGAAAAAATCTATGTTCTTGATGGGGGGAAATCATTGATGCTGGCGCTTTCTCAAGATGCCAGTATCAATCGCCCCGTCGAGGCGAGAGAGCATGTCCGCCGGTTTCATGAGCTATTTTTCACATTGGCTCCGGACAAAAATGCTATTGAAAGTAATATGAAACGGGCGTTTAATCTTGCAGACAAGAGCGTTTTTGACTATTACAATGATTTGGCTGAGAAGGGGTATTATAATCGCATCATCAGTGGTAATGTTCAGCAACGTATAGAAGTCGACAGTGTAGTCTGTAACTTCGATGCCTATCCCTATTCCGTAAGAACATATGCCACCCAATTTATCATTCGTTCCAGCAATTTGACTAAGCGAAATCTGGTTACATCGTGTAATCTGCTCAACTCGGTTCGATCTGACAATAACCCCCAGGGTTTCAACATCGAAAAGTTTGCTGTAGTTGAAAATAAGGATCTGGAAGTCGTAGAACGTTAAATCATAACAATTATGAATCTAAGAACAAAGATTGAGAATCGCATAAACGATCTTGATGACCGTTGGCGAGAACTGCCTGTTAAGAAACAGCGAAAATACACGGTATATTTCTTTTTATGCTATACCATTCTAACACTAATAGTTGTTGCGAAGGTATGTGTAGAAACTGGCCAAGTCGAAGAAGAGGTAGCAATCAGACATATTGAAAATCCAGTTTCAAAGAAAGAAAAGTCCTCGCAACAGACGAAGGACAGCATTTCTACTAACTTAAAAAATAATAATCATGGAAAATAATGAAAACAAGAGGATTAGTATCCTGGTCGAAGAGCCTGACCAGCAATCCGAAGATTTAATCAACGGTAATGAAAAGTCCAAATTGGAAAAGTTTAAAAAACCGATCATATACCTACTTATGGGCATTGTCTTTCTAGGCTGTCTGTATATGATCTTTAAACCGATGGGCAAGGCAAAAGAAGAGAAAGATGGTGGTTTAAATGGAGCTGTTCCACAGGCCACAAAAATAGGCATGCAGTCAGATAAGCAAAAAGCCTATGAACAAGCCCTGATAGATGAGAAGAATCAGGAAAAAAGGAACATGCTTACCTCATTATCTGATTATTGGATTGAAGACAAAAGTCAGCAGATGAACGATTCTTTCCCAAACAGAGGCCAGGAAGCCTACACATTAGAAAAAACTTCTCCGAGTGCGAATCCTGCACTAAATAGTTATCGTAATGCTCAGGCAACGCTTGGTTCATTTTATAATTCGAATGAAAGTTATGAATCCAACGCATTGCGTAAAGAAATTGAGGGGTTAAAGCAACAGTTAAGTGAAAGGGATGCAAGTCCTGCTCCACTTACTGTTAATGATCAATTGCAGTTAATGGAAAAATCCTATCAGATGGCAGCAAAATATCTACCAAATACTGGGAGTGACAATGGGTCGGTCGGAACGGATAGCACAAACCGAAAGAACCATTCGCTTCAAAAGGAATCATTCGCAACCGTTGCACCGCTCCACTCGAACGCAGTGTCAGCACTATATCGCGAACCCACGGATAAGGAATTTTTGGACAATGTAAATGGAGAAAGAAACCGGGGTTTCTACACTGCTGGGCTTACCGAGCAGATTTCAACCCCAAAAAACAGTATCCGTGCGAGCATCCATGAAACGACAACTGTTACCATCGATGGTTCCGTTAAATTACGATTATTGGAACCTGCAAAAACGGCTGGCTTCACTATTACGTCTGGCACGATCGTTACTGCTGCTGCAAAATTCAATGGTGGACGTCTGCAATTAAAGATTTCTTCCATCGAATCCGAGGGAAATATCATTCCTGTTGATATCAGTATTTATGATCTGGACGGACAGTTGGGATTGAATGTCCCCTATTCACCTGAGATGAATGCATTAACTGAAATCGCTGCCAACATGAGTCAATCCTCTGGAACAAGCATTATGATGACCCGATCCGCAGGACAGCAAATCGCAAGTGACTTGTCCCGCGGTGCTATACAGGGAGTTTCCGGATATTTTTCAAAGAAAATGCGGACCCCAAAGGTCATGCTTAAAGCTGGCCATCAGGTATTTCTTATTTCAAAAAAATAACTCTTAAATGTAATTAAAAATTATGAAAACGATCATTAATAACATATTTGTAATTCTTTGTATACTCCTTATCTGTAATAATTTAAAGGCACAAAGTGCATCAATTACAGAACAGCTTGATATGGGTAAAGTTGAACCTTATCATCTTACTGTTACTTATAATAAGACCACACATCTTATCTTTCCATCAGCTATCCGCTACGTAGACCTAGGGAGCGAATATCTCATCGCCGGAAAAGCCGATGATGCCGAAAATGTATTGCGGATAAAAGCTGCAGTGAAAGATTTCGAAGAAGAGACCAACTTTTCGGTGATTACTGAAGACGGCAGGTTCTATAATTTTAACGTCTTTTATAGTGGCTATCCTGAATCGTTGAACTATGACCTACTGACCATGAAAAGGGCATCCGACAGGGAACAGGGAAATGATGTACTGTTTGAAGATCTAGGTAAAGACTCACCATCCTTTGCAAGCCTGATTATGGAAACAATTTCTAAAGAAGATCAACGTCATATCAAACATATTGGCAGTAAAAGTTTTGGAATACAGTTTCTGTTAAAGGGGATCTATGTCCATAATGGTAAATACTATTTCCATACTGAGTTACGCAATAAGAGTAGCGTCCCCTATCAGATTGATTTTATAACCTTCAAGATCATAGACAAAAAAGTGGCAAAACGCACGGTGATACAGGAAAGGGCAATTCAACCCCTGCGTACATATAAGCCATTGACAGCCATTGAAAGTAAAGAATCCGGCCAAAATATTTTTTTATTAGATCAATTTACAGTGGCAGATGATAAAGCCTTGGTCATTGAAATATTCGAAAAAAATGGTGGGCGTATACAGACGTTACAAGTTGAAAATTCAGATCTGGTTAATGCGCAGATTATAAAAGAAATGGAATTGAAAATCAAACAATTAGGGCTATGAAAAAATTTATAATTGCTGTGATTCTCACTATAGTAAGTTTTCACATAACACAGGCACAGCGTATGTTATCAGGGCAAAAAGGCCTTGAAATTGGCGGTGGTTTATTATCCAAGAGTATTAAAAGGGACTATTTCTACAACATCACCTTATCAGTGCATACCAAAGGTGGTAGCTACTGGATCTGGCGGGCAGAATATAACCATCAATTTTCAGACTATAGGGGTTTGCAAATTCCCCTGGAAACGTATACCGGTGAAATTGGCTACAGTATAAAATTACTAAGTAATCCCCGAAAAAACCTTGCCTTAAATGGTGGACTTACAGCTGTTGCAGGATATGAAATGATTAATAAAGGAGATAGTTTGCTATTCGACGGAGCAAAAATCCTTAGTCAGGACAATTTTATTTATGGAGCTGGTTTCGATCTGTCTTTGGAAACCTACATCTCCGATCGTATTGTATTTCTGCTTCATGGACGTTCAAAGCTGATATGGGGAACCGACCTGAAGCTATTTCGTCCTTCAGCGGGTATTGGTTTAAGGTTCAACTTTTAAAGATTAAAAAAATGAAAAGAATTAAAAATAAAATAAAAGCAATTGTAAGGTTAGTTCTGGTTGCTTTGTGCTTAACGCTAGTTTCTTGCAATAGTGAGGAACTGGAGGTACAACAAAATTTTCCATTTGAGTTAAGAATACTTCCAGTTCCAAAAGAAGTCGCAAATGGACAAACAGTTGAGATAAGGATCGATATCCAGCAGCTCGGAAGCTATAATGAAGGAGAATATTATCTGCGCTATTTTCAATTTGACGGCAAGGGAACCCTAAAGTATTTCAATGATCCGCCCTACAAACCCAATGATGTTTATCTGATCCCCGACAGAGAATTTAGACTTTATTATACGTCTTTATCTACCGTATCCCAATCCTTCAACGTATGGATAAGTGACAATTTTGGAAACGAAAAACAGGTCAGTTTTCAATTTAACAATATCGATTAAATATGCGAGAGGCAGCACCTGAACTATTACTGCCTCTTTCTTAAAGTTTAAAACCAAAATAAATAAAATGATTATCCAGAAAAACGATTTTAATAAAATGTTCGAATTTCTAAAAGAAGTGCGTTCAGAAGGTGAAAAATATGTTGCCTTTGAAGATCATTCTCCAGTAAATACAGAATCAGTCAAAACATTCACTACAGCATATGAAGCTCAGGAGTTCTGCTATGAAAATGCAACAGGGGATAATGTGTTCAGCTATCTATCAATTTCATCTGCATGCCAGGCGATGGCTGCCGCTTTAAAGGATGAGACCTTATTAATATGTAAAGACGGATTAGTTGATATATCCCTTACAACCCTGTTGTGGGTTGAACAATCTGAAAATGAGCAGCCGGATATAGATCATAAACAAAAAAACATGTTTGAAAGCTTCCAAACAAATAAGAATAGAAAAAAGTATGAGGTGCGCGATGAAAATAAGAATGAAAGATCGTCTAAGCAAAAAAATCATAGGCAAGCGAAACAAATTTCAAACGTGAAATATTCGAGGAAATCCACAAAAAACAAAGGAAGATTAGGATTTTAGGGTACGATAATTCTTATAATATAATAGAATATAACAACTGCAATAACAGGGCTGTTTCGATCGAAAACAGCCCTTATTTCATTTATTTTGATATAACTTTTGGTACTATATTTAACATTAGTAAAGACACATTTTTCCATTAAAAATGGTAAATTTATATAAGATCAATAATCCTTCAAGCACATGGGTAATCTCTTTGATAACAAGAAGTTTGAAATTGAAATCGACGGCTTGAAAATTGCTGTAATTGAACATAGGTTGAAGGATCAGCAGGTTTTTCGATTAGTTTTTGATGATCAAAGAGCCCCATTGGTAATTACACTAGCCAAAACGTGGGCTGGTGATCTGTGGACAAGTATCCCACAGGGAAGACAAAAAGAAGCAGAACTATTCGGTAAGGAGATAACTAAACATTTAAAAAAGTAATTATATGTGTTATTACAACGGACAACGAGTTTCAAGAGACGAGTTTATTCGTCTAATGGATTTGGAAAAGGCGGTAATGAATTATGATTTTTTAGATCAAGAAATCCATGAAGGTTTTAACTACGGAAATATTGCTGTTTTGAAACCAACTGCGGACAAATGCAATTTTGACATCGTTCAGATGGAATGGGGTTTTATACCTTTCTATGTAAAAAACAGAGAGGATGTTAAGAAAATGCGCTTTGGTTATAAAGATGGAAAAGGAAAATGGCATCCGGCGTATACTACTCTTAATGCTAAGGGAGAGGAATTGTTACTTAAGGACGAAAACACGGGAAGGGAAAAAATGTTTCGCAAGGCGGCTTTAGAACGTCGCTGTTTAATTCTTTCCAGTGAATTCTATGAGTGGCGTCATATCTTTCGTTTGAACAAAAGAACTGGCGAACCATTAAAAACTGCCGATAAATTTCCTTATCATATAGGTCTCAAAAACAAGGAATATTTTTTTATAGCTGCAATATGGCAGAATTGGACTGACCAGGACACAGGAGAAACAGTGGATACGGTAGCTCTGGTAACTACGGAGGCAAATCCTCTAATGAGACAAATTCATAACTCAAAAAATCGCATGCCTACAATGCTCCCAGATGAATTAGCTTGGGAATGGATGATGGAAGATCTTAGTGAGGAACGAATTACCGAGCTTGCAACTTATCAAATCAGTGCATCTGAAATGGAAGCATATACAATAGAAAAGGATTTTAAAACAACGGGAACTCCAACTAAAGCATTTGTCTATACAGAGGTTCCAGAATTAACATATGAGGTTTGACGGATTTGTAGCAATCCTTACTTTTTGCCGATTGTAAAATTGTAGTTTTAAATCATATCACAGTTCCAACAAGGTTCTACACTTTTTTTGTATAAACCGCATTTGGTATATCATTTAGCGAGAAATCATCAATAGTATTTAGATCTACAGTTTTTTTCTCGGAAGTCCAATCTCATGCTCCTGTGGATAAGGGGCTCGAAAAGTCATACTGACATCTTCTTTCATTCGCTGCTGTGCCTCATATTTCTTTTCCTCATCGTGAGCGTATCTTGGATCAGCAATAAAGGGCATCTTTGCCATTTTTGTAATGGTTATCGTAGGAAAATGAAAATCTACTTCCACAACGCCGAGCAGCAAATAGCAGCCTCCTCCCTGAAATGGATATTTTTCAAGGCAGTCAGGAAAATGGGCGGTATCAAAATAATTTCCGTCCACATCTATCCATGTTCCAAAATACATCGTTCCCCTTTTTGTAGGAACATGTTTCCTTGAAATCAGATAGGCAAGCATCTTTACCTCCTTTTTGTGATGTTCTGTAAGATTTTTGGCCATGACCGTACCTCGATATTTCGTCTGCAGCAGATCAAATGGTGTACACGATACAGGAAAACTTAATATCTCAATCTCGTCAAACGCATCTTCAAAAATATTCCGCTTCAATTCCGGAAACTTGTATTCCTTTATAGGTTCCTCAAATAGCATCTGAAACCTTTTCTCAGGTTTAAACTCTCCCAATAAAAGCCGGGCTTTGAGTAGCAGTTCATTCTTGGGAACCCCACTAAAACGGAATGCTCCAATAAAGATCAATGTCTGCAAAGTTTCAATGCCAATCGGAATTCGTTTTATAAAATCTTCCATCGACCTATAGTCTCCATTCGCTCGTCGTTCCTGCGGGATTAATTGGGCAAGTTTTGACTCAACTTTCTCCAATAGCATGAGACCTAAATAGATCTCATTGCCGTATATGGTAGTAATAAATTCGCTCTTGTTAACACATGGATTCATAATTTTGCCGCCGGACATCTTTGCTTCATGGACGTATACTTCGGTTCTGTAGAATCCCCCCATATTATTGATAGCGCACACCATAAATTCTAAGGGGTAGTAGACTTTGAGATACAAACTCTGATAGCTTTCTACCGCATAAGACGCTGAGTGTGCTTTACAAAAAGAATACCCTGCAAAAGATTCGATCTGCCGGTAGATCTCTGCACTCAGTGCTTCTGGGTGTCCCTGTTGCTTGCAAGATGCAAAAAAATCATCCTTAACTTTTTGAAGCGCACTTAAAGACCTACCTTTTCCGCTCATTGCCCTTCTCAGGATATCACCATCCGCAGCTGATACGCCACCATAATGCAGTGCAATCTTGATGACATCTTCTTGGTATACCATGATGCCGTACGTTTCACCCAGCTGCTGTTCAAAAACAGGGTGAAAATACTCAAACTTGTCAGGGTTGTTGTGGCGAAAAATATATTCGCGCATCATCCCAGACTGAGCAACTCCCGGGCGTATAATTGACGATGCAGCAACCAAGACTTTATAGTTATCACATTTCAGTCTTCTTAAAAGCCCCCTCATTGCTGGTGATTCTATATAGAAACATCCGATTGTTCGGCCTTGACTTAAAAACTCATTACATGCTTTTTCGTCCTTTGAGATGGTGGTATCTTTAATATTTACTTTGATCCCTCTTTTTTCTTCAATCAACTTAACCGTATCGTTGATTGTACCCAATCCTCTCTGTGATAGAATATCAAACTTTTCGAAACCAATTTCTTCTGCTATGTGCATATCCCATTGCACAATGGGAAAACCTTTGGGCGGCATTTCGAGTGCTGTGAAATTTGTTAACGGCTCTTCTGAAATAATAATGCCACAAGAGTGCATGGAGCGTTGGTTTGGAAATTTCTCTAATAATTTTCCATACTTCTGCACCTGTTTTACGATATCATCGCGAAATACTCTTTCGGGATATTTGCTTAATTCGTCCAGCTCCTCTTTGGGTAAACCAAAGGCCTTTCCAACTTCACGGATGATCGAACGGTACTTAAATTCCACATTCGTACCACAGAATGCTACATACTCCTTACCATACCTATTGAAAATATAATCTAAGATAATATCTCTGTCCTGCCAAGACCAGTCGATGTCAAAATCAGGCGGACTCTTGCGATTTTCATTTAAAAAGCGTTCGAAATAAAGATCAAGCTCCAAAGGACATATATCTGTAATACCAAGACAAAATGCAACAATACTATTTGCACCGCTTCCACGACCGACGTGCATAAATCCCATACTGTTGCTGTATCGTACAATATCCCAGGTAATTAGAAAATAACCGCTAAAGTTCAGTTCATCGATAACTTTCAATTCTTTTTCAACTCGTTTTGTTGCAGCTTCATGGTTTCTTCCATATCGCCTTTCTAACCCTGCGAAAGCCAACCTTGTTAAAAGCTGCAAATCATCCTTCTTTGAGCCTGTGTAAAATTTTCTGTTCCGTGGAGTTTCAAAAGCAAAGTCAAAACTACACTGCGAAAGTAATGAATTGGTATTGTCGATGATTTGTGGATAATTCCTGTAGGCATCCAAAATTTCTTGCGGCGGACGAAAATATTCTTTCTTGGAACACACTTCACTTTCCGGTAATTTAGAAAGCAATTCATTGTTATCAATTGCTCTGAGAATACGATGGAGATTATACTCTTTTTTAGTGCTAAAGGTTATCGGGTGAAGTATAACCATTTTGAAAATAAGTTTTTTATACTGTGGCCGGATCAAGAGATTTAGTTCCTCTTCACGAATGCCTATAAATTCATTTTCATTCAGGATTTCTGGGATATTGGTTAAAGGATAAATGATGAAATTATTTGGCAATTTGGGTTGCAACGGTAGCTCAATATGATCACAATTATACGAAGTCAGCATTCTATTTACTTCTGCCAGCCCTTTAAACTCTTTAGCAATGGTTATATAATATAACTCACTTCCCTTACGAACTTCAACCCCAACTATGGGTTTTACACCTTTTTCTTCACATTTATTTTTGAATTCATAAATGCCCGTAACCGTATTTATATCTGTTAACACAAGCTCTTTGATACCCAATGCCGAAGCCTGGCACACTAGGTCGTCGATCGCTAGCGTACCATAGCGAAGACTATGATATGAATGACAGTTTAAAAACATATTCTAACGTAAAAAGCTATAACCAACAGCCCTGCCTACCGCATCTTTACCGAATCGCTTCTTAATATTATCCATCGCCTGGTATAAGCTGATAAGCTCAGCATTATCTTCAAATAGATCCATCTGGTAATTCCCGTGGACAAGATCAGTAAATCTTAAACCGACCAAACGAAGACGCATCCGTCTTGTGTAAACTTTCTCGAAAAGTTCCAGTGCAACCCTTGCTAGCGTATGATCAGAAGATGTATAAGAAACCCTACATTGTTTAGACTCCGTATCGAAGTTGGAATATCGGATCTTGATCACTACAGTTGAAGTCAGCCATTTCTCATGACGGAGCTGATGGGCAAGTTGCTCTGCCATACCTGCAATGAGACCTTTGACTTCCTTTACATCCATCGTATCACTGCTAAAGGTGCGTTCTTTAGATATTGATTTCCTTTCCGAATACGGAATAACAGGCGTGTCATCAATACCATTTGCTTTTTTCCATAGATCAGTTCCATTTTTTCCGATCATCTGTTGGAGAACTTCTACAGGCATTTCAGCTAAAGTACCAATGGTTCTGATTCCTACTCTTGAAAAGAGCTGAAATGTTGCATTCCCCACCATTGGCATCTTTTTTATCGACAATGGGTTCAAGAAGGAATGAACACCAACAGGTGGTATTTCCCGATGACCGTGAGGCTTAGATTCGCCCGTACCAATTTTGCTGACCGTTTTATTGATAGAAAGCGCATAACTAATCGGTAAACCTGTCTCCTTTTCAATCTTTGCACCCAACTCTTTCGTCCATTTGTACGCGCCGAAAAACTTATCCATTCCCGTAAGGTCAAGATAAAACTCATCAATGGAAGCCTTCTCCATCACCGGAGCACTCTCCTCAATCACCTCCGTAACCTTGTGGGACAATTTAGAATAAAGTTCCATATCCCCTTTCACCACTTTAGCTTGTGGACAAAGACGCAATGCCATTTTCATTGGCATGGCGGATCTTACGCCAAATGTCCGGGCTTCATAACTACATGAAGAAACTACCCCCCTATCACCACCGCCAATAATTAATGGGATACCATTTAAACCGGAATTTACCAGCCTTTCGCATGACACGAAAAAAGTGTCCAAATCTAAATGTACTATCGAGCGCTCCATTTTTTTACTAATTTATTTAGCAAAATTGGTAAGTTTTATCACAATTTACATTACATTTGTTGTGATAAATTGTCACAAAATGTCAACACTCTCAATTCTAGCGGATAACATAAGGTTTTTGCGTCTTAAACAGGTACCGAACCTCTCACAAGAAAAAATTGCTGAGAAATTATTAATTTCCAGAGATTCGTACGCAAAATATGAAACAGCGAAGTATACCCCACCTTTGGATGTATTGTTAGCTATTTCCCGATTTTATCACATTAGTACTGACCTATTATTAACTGTTGATCTAAGAAAATATAAATTGGAAGAGATGCTTACTCTACCAGATAACAGGATCTTGCTTCCGATAAAAACAGATGCAATGGGTGAAAATCAAATTGAAATTATTCCTTATAAAGCATCAATGGGGTATTTAATAGGCCATTCCGATCCTGGATATATTGACAATCTCCAAACCATGTCAATGCCATTTCTTCATAATGGAAAATATAGGGCATTTCCAGTTGAGGGTGATTCGATGCCACCTTACAAAGACGGAAATTATATTATTGGCCAATATGTTGAAACTCTCAGTGATCTTAAAATAGGAAAAACCTATGTTTTTATAACGCGTGAAGGAATTACTTACAAAAGACTGGAAGATCAATCTTCTGCAAAGGTTAAAGTTTCTGCTGATAACAAATTCTATGAATCATACGAAATTGCAAAAGAGAATATTTTGGAAATATGGGAATTTAGGTGCAGTATATCGACTGAAGAACTTGAAATAAGCAGTGGAGATTTGGATAATGAGACTATTATCAAAATGTTCAATGAAATCAAATCTGAGCTTTCTAAGCTAAAATCATAATTCGGTAATAAACTTATCAAAATATCAGGCTACTTCGGAAATAATCTATTGCGAAGTTAAATACGAGAAGAAATTAAAATCTACATATTTTAATCAGGCGACGTTCTTTTGCTTCTTTTCTTTGGTCGTCCATCCGAAAAGAAAAGAAGTTATGCCATAATCAAGCCTAACATGGGGGCATCATTTAATGATGCATATTTTAAAGCGGCTATGTCGCTTTACGCAAAAAGACGTTTCGGGTATGGAAACGTCTTTTTGCCCGATATAATTTAGTCAATCAATATCGGGCTAGTTCTGAAATCTTCAAGATTATGAAAACAGCCTTTATATTTGGTCATTCCGTTTCGGAACAAGCCCCACAATAATTTGCATCCCAATTGGGCGAGTGAAGCATTTATGAAAAGATCCTGCTGTTCGAATGCTTCTGCAAGTGAACAGCTTGGCGTGTTATCTTCATTTTCCGACTGTTTCAGAAGCTCCCCATATTCTTCGGTGACAAGGGGCAGATTCGCTACAGGTATATATTTTTCAGAATTTGGCTGACGAATATCTCCCAATGTTGATAGAATGACCTGTCCGACAAATCTACTATTCCCGAAATCCATCCAATAACGTGGAAAATCCCTGAAATACGACCTACCTTGATAAATTTCGGTAAGGATTTCAGCAACTCCGAACCTTGCTTGTACGGTATCCACACAGGTCATGGTAATTATTGCACCTGCTTCTTTCGGGAGGTTTCCTGCGTTATCCCGTTCAAATTTTATGGTTTCCGCTTTCCAATTAGCCCCTGTACAACGATTAACACGGTTAATTAGGGCAACTGATTTTTTCAATCCTACCTCAGATTCAAAAAAACGCTGTCTTCCTAAATTGGCAGAGGTTACAACATCATCATCCCATAACCTGACTTGCAGTCCTGTATGCCCTAACGCCAATAAACTTTCGTTGATTTCCATCAATGCCGTCAGTACTTTAGAGCCTGTTCCCCCTGCCCCTATCAGGTTTACGCTGATTGGATTTGTCGGGGCTAACAGGTAATTATCCACAAAATGTATCTTAGTTTTCTCCATATTATTCATAACAATATATTTTTAAGGGTTAAATGAGTAGGCTTTAGAACTGCAACGGGAAATTCAGTACCCTCTGTTACGAGGCTTTTCCAAAGTGTTACGCAATTTCCTTCGACATTGTTTCCTGCGGCTATCATATGGCTAAAATAGCTGTGGAAGAAATAGTGTTCCCAAGCCTGTAAAAATTCCTCAACTGAGGTAGAATTTTTAATATCAATTTTTATCGTTCCCAAACAAACCTTTCCATCTTCATATACATTAAAAAAAGGTGCGTGTTGGAGTTTGGATTTTAGGGTAGGTCTTCTGTTGCTTTTGAGTGCAAATACCGTAAGACTGGATTTACTTGCTTTCCATAGCATGGGCGGAACATAAGCTTTACCGTTTGGAATCCCCAGACTTTCAATAAAAAAGAGATCCCTCACCTGCGCTTTTGTATGCCAAATGACTGTTCCTTTTTCCGTATTTGGATCAAGGCTCAAAACATTGCTTGGAAGGATAGTTTTTGGTTTTAAAAATGCACTTTCTTTTTCCTGTTCAATGCGAAGCGATTTTGCCAAACTGTCCGCTTCCCTGACAGTTAGTGGGTGCGCATTAACTGGATTTCCATTAGCATCCATATCAAAATGTTCAACATAGACATCGGTTTCAATTCCCTTTGTCTGATAGACCACCAATGCACATATCGGGTAGTAGAGGTTTTCAAAATCCTGTGTTATATCAATACTTTTCATTGCTCAAGTTTCTGTAATCGTTCAACAAATCAATAATATCATGTAATAGGTCAAAGAGTCGAGTTTCAAATGAAAGGTCTATACTTTCAAAATGACGACCATCAAAATACTTTAGGATAACAGGTTGCTGCATTTCACAACACTCCTGAAATTCATTATTTACCGTTTCATATAAGGTCGAAGCCAACCAACCTTTGTTGTCCGCATAGAAAGAAATATATTTTTCCATTGGAATTATGTCGTCGTCCACATCTTCGCCTGTCTCATCAATGATTGAACTTGCATAACGGAAAATATTCTCCTGCGGGTAGCTGCGATAAAGAGCCAAGACTTTTCTTGCCATTACCAAACAATTTTCATCAAATTGGTCATTTGGTCTGAACGTTTTCAGGCGTTCTTCAAAAAAAATCAGGTTGTTCATATTACAGATTTTCCGTTCCATCTTTTTTCCTACCCATTCAGCCATGCTTATTTCATCCATGCGATGATCTTCCTCATCATCTTCGGTGTAACTATCATCAAGAATCCAATCCTGTAGCATTTCATATTGCCAATATAGATAACTGTTTTCCTGTGTATAGTAAGGAATATCCGCAATATGGTATAAGTAGGAAAATACAGAGAGCATCAAGTGTGCTGCTTTTTTATACTTTCTATCATTCAGCATCTTAAAAAGAGGAAAAACAGGGATATAAAAAAGCGTTGTACCTGTATCATAGCGTTCTTCTGTCACCAAATACACCCTGTTGCTATCTTTTATCAGTCGCAACTTATCCCAATGCACAACAGATTTTTTTAGCTGTTCCTTTGTGTGCGACAAGGCAAGATTAACATTGTAAGGAAATTCAAATTTTTCTATTGTGAAGGGTTCTATTGCATAGTGTTCTGTAAGTCCTGAAAGGGATTCAGAAAAATCCCTTTCAAGTTTAGTAGATTTACCTAACGCCTGCATCGATTCCGATTCCCTGAATTTAGGTAAAAATGAAGTTCTCAAAATACCATTGGTAGCATGGCTATCGGTACGGACTTTCTTTTGTCCTTCAAAATTTCCTGTGCATCCTTTGGTTTTTGCATCCACTCTGCGAACTCCACCAACCTGCGGTGCAGTCTCATTTGTTTTTCTGTTTCGGGGCTTTTTATGATTCCCGATTGGATATGTCCCTGCATTGTTCATTGTTTTTTAATTTTAGGATTCAGCCTTTAGTACCCATTACACTTTCAAAGACATATTCCACTGTATCATCCCGTATTACAGGTGCAGAAATTTTGGAAGTCGTCAATATCGGATAGATATTTGCATA
The DNA here is from genome assembly GCF_011064245.1 of Sphingobacterium sp. DR205. NCBI lineage: Bacteria > Pseudomonadati > Bacteroidota > Sphingobacteriia > Sphingobacteriales > Sphingobacteriaceae > Sphingobacterium > Sphingobacterium sp. DR205. Next base: position 3,995,174 of record NZ_CP049333.1, read on the forward strand.
AAAATTCAGTACAGCGTCCACGCTCCAACGTGGTTCGGGGTCGTTCAGGATAATTTTCTCACCTTTTTCCATGAGTATAAATACTCTTGCTAATTCAACACTTAATAACATGATCTATCGATTTATGGTTAAACATTTACTTCGGTTATTGTCTGTTCAGATTCCGATTCCTGTGGGGCAAAGAGGTCAGGTGCAAAATGGGATTGATATAATTCTTGCTTTTTCCCTATCGTTTCTGCGTGGTCGGGGAATTCCGATGCTTTTGGTAAGGCTGTCCAAGCTTCCTTGTATTTTTTCTCCTTTTCAAGCGTTTCGGCTTTCACCATTGCATCATTATATTTCTTGCTTTTTGCATCCTTTTCTTTTTTCTCCTTATCCGTTTTTTCTTTCTCCATAGCAGACTGTTTTTTGGCTTCTTCCAACTGTTTCATAAAAGATTCCATATTGGACATCAGCCCTGAAACAGCTTCCATCGGTTTTTTGATGTTTAAAAAAAAACCGGCATCGAGTTCCTCCGCTGAACCTTTAAGATTAAGCGGAGGAATAATATTTTTTGCTTTATCACCGCATCCATCATTCTGCACCAAAATTGAGACAATCATTGTATCATCTGTTGCTTTGGCAATCGTGAGCATCATTCGGCTTTGAATGTCCATTCTTGACAACTGTTTAAAAAAATTCGCTTCCATAACTTCTTATTTATTGATTATACCTGATTTAAATACGATTTGCTTTCGGTGTTCCATCTTTAAGAAGTGGTTTACACCCCTTACCCCTGAAATCATAATTCACTTTATATCCATTACTCTGAATAATTCCTTGCAAGAGGTTTCTTGCCCCTGTTGCATCCCAATCATCGGTTGAGGTCATATTCAAACAATGCAGTCTTTCAAATTCCTTTACCATTCGGGCAATGATTGATAAAGCCCGATATTCCGTTTTATCAGCTAAGTTGCTCATGATTCAATTTGTCTTTTAATTCTAAAAGTTTGTTGTAAATGTCATTCCAATATTCCTGTTTTTCCCCGTCTGTTGGGTCTTTCGGGATATGGTGCATATCCTTAAAATTCTCTGCCTGTTCTATGGCTTTCTCAAGGTCAGTTACTTTTAATTCACAGCCATTCAAATCCGTTATTTTCATAACTGTATAAGTATTGGGGTTAATGAAAACTTTTCAGTCCAAAATTCTTCACTGGTATGTTTTCCGTAGGCTCTATATTGACCTATACCGTTTGCGCTCAATATAAGCCTGTAACAGTCCAAAGAATTTTCGGGAACTGTAAATGTTTCCTCTTGGTCAAGCTCGACAAATACCCATTCGTTTTCGGTAAGCATTTCCCCAATATTCAGGTTGTCGTCTTGACCTGTCCTGTAAAAATCCACAGCCGTATCATAGTAGTGAATTGAGCAGAAGTGATAATTGCCTTCTATTGGTGTAATCAATTCCATCCGTTCCATCTGTTCCATTTTCCAATCTTGTGAAAGGTGGATAATTGCAAACTCACAATTATCCCAATCGCTATTGGTGTAGGCTTTAACCAAAATATGTGCTGTTGGTTTATTTGATAATTTCATTGTTCAGACTTTTAATACTGTTAAAATGATTTTGAATTTTACGTTCTAAGATGGTTTCCAAAATATCGTATTCACTGTCATAATTTTTGCCTTCAAAATGAAAGGTATCTGTTTCCTGGTCAAACTCTAATTGTCCAAAATCTTCGTGCTTTAAAAAATAATTTGTGCGTATTCCGTCAATAAAAGTTGCCCTACCATATACTCCGCCACCTAAGTCCTGATAGTCCAGTGTGCAATCCACTTTGCAGAGTTCGGCTATTTTGTATACTGCTTCAATATTGGGTGACCATTGGGTTTCGTATTGAAAAACTCCTGTCACATCATCTTCTTGGTAGATGTCGAAGAAAAATCCTTCGTTAAAGTCCTTTAGAAAGATGGGGAGCTGTCCGCATTTTTCTTTTTTTTCTTTTTCAGCCATTGCTTTAAATAGCTGTTGTACCTGTTCGATTGCTTCGGGAGTACCCTCGAATACAACCGTATTACTACACCAATTAGCCATAACTATCTATCGTTTAAGGTTATTTTTATAAATTTCTGATTTCCGAAAAACAGGTGTATTGCCTGTCTTAATTGTTGATTACAATGCCTACCCTCTGCATATTCAATTAGGCATTGAAGCGTGAAAAGCGCATCATATCCGTCAAAAAGCTGGTCTCTGAAAGTCCTTTTATTTTTATAAAGTCTTGTACCATTTTTGTAGTACCTGCGCTCAAAATTGCTTATCATGTCATACCAACGGTTGGCATCAATGTGCGTTACCGTCCATTCCCTGTAAACCTGCTCACGGTTTCGGATAAATAGTTCAGCTTCTATTTTGATGAACTCGGTCATTCCCTGAAGTTCATCAGGAAATAATTTGGCGAGCAAATAGGCTTTGTCAGTGTTATCCATTTGGTTTAATGTTTTCATTTCATCCATTTTAGTATTAGAGGAATATTTTAAGGTTTTCGGCATGTTCCCTATTCTCTTTTGCCAATGGTTGCCAATTATCCGCCATTGCACAAAGGATAGCATGATATATAATCTTTGCTGACCTGTAACTGTCCTGCTCTTCGTCTGCAAAGTTTAAAGCACCGCATTGTACTGCCTTACAGAAAAGTTCTTCGATTTCTTTAAGAGGTGGATTTATGGCGAGCAGGGTTCTGAAATTATCTTTTAATTCTGCCTGTGTCATTTTGTTTGTATTTATAGGTGACTTTTCACAGCCACCTGTGATTAAACTTTATTCTTCCGTTTGTTCCTTAAATTCAATGGAGACTACTTCTTTCACGCCGAAAAGCAGTTCTATTGCCACTTTCAGGCTATGGTGGGGATTTTCGCACTCGACAAAGCGTATTAGGCAGTGTGTCATAAAAATGGAATTGTGTCCCCAAAAAAGATGTTCGGAAAATATTTTCGGGTTTCTGTGAAGCTGAACATTGAAACTTTCAATCACCTTTTCAATTTCTGCGATCAGGCTGTACCAATAATTCGCTGTAATCAGGGAATGGGGTTGCCAAGCCTGTTTAATATCCTCCTGTTTTTCCCGAAAATGGCTTATCTCCTTTTGAACAAAGCTGATAAGGTCTTTTAAATTTTCAGGAAATAATCGGGCTAATACATACGCCCTTTCTATATTATTCATTTCGTCCAATGGTTTCATTTTGATAGATTTTGATGTGTAAAAATCAGTTCTGCGATCTGTGGTAAGTACTTCGGTCAATGAAAGGTTCAATTCTGCAAGAGACCCTTTTATTGACAAGATTTGCGTAGTCAGTGGCTTTTATCCTTGTTCGGAAAACCGCACCATCTACTTTCCAAGTCACTTTATAATGCCTGATTGTGGAAGGCGACCTAAATGCGTAATAATCTATCCATTTAAGTTCCTCGTTCCTGCACACCTTTACCGGATGGATATACAGCCCCTTTCCGTCAACATTCGGGTAATAGGTGGATGCAAGTAATTTTTTCTCCCTGTCGAAGATTTCAAAGCGTACAAAATCTTTGTCGTGCAGGATGATCCTAAATAATTCATCAATATTGAAATGTGCATTCAGTAGCACATTTTCGTCGTACTTTTTATAGGTTATTACGCCAATATTCATTGCAATAAATTTAAAATGATGTTTACGTGTACTTTTGAATGTTTGCAGTACCAATGTTTGGGAATTAAAGGCGACTGCTTTCACAGTCGCCTGTGGTTAATGTTTAGTTATAAAATACGTGTCCGTCCTCGCTCCAATAGTCACCGCAAAAAAGATCATTTGCGTAGGCATCATAATCAAAATATTGCTTTGCAAAATCGTTGAGGTCTGCACGCTCTCCAATCAATTCCCTTGCAAAATCCTCATCGCTATCATAATGGGCTATGTAGGCACACTCAAAATCGCTGATAAGGTCAGTAATATCACCCTCAGACAGCACAGCATGACCGTTATTACACCATATTAAAAAAGCTTCCTGATTGTTATCGCTGAGATTGCCAATTGCTTCCAGAACTTCAAATACATTTTCACTAATCCATGATTCACCTATTAAACCTTTGGGAATATGTTCATAATCCTGAAACATATATTCGGGATCTTCTTCGTCACTGTGCAACTCTGCACAAGCATTGTAAAATTCTTCCCTATCTGCATAATCAGACAGTTTGAGCCAATTTCCGAAGATTGAACCGTCATTATATTTGGCGTAAGTTCCTACGTAAACACTTGCTTCTGTTATATTTATTTGCTTTGTTGCCATGATGTTAAATTTTAGGGGTTTAGAAATTAATTTTTGCCTTGTCGTTCGACCAATTGTTTTAGTTTGGCTTTAACCTGTCGTGCTGTTTCTCCACGCCATGTTGTGGCGTTAGCAAGAAAATAGTTGACAATTGAAGTTCCCGAATCCTCATAAAAATAGTCCTGTATCGTATTGAGTGACTGCATTGCAATTAAATAGGGTACTGCCCCGAAATAGACCTTTTTCCAGTCATTTTTAACGATTTGGGCTATCTGAGAAATATTATCGGGTATCTGTATCTGTGTTTCTACTGAATTTTTCATAACTGTTCTTTTTACGGTTTAAAATGGTAGGTCGTCCTCTTTGTCGGTGTTTTCTGCGGTTGCAACCTTTTTGCTGTCATTCTGTCCTTTAGCACCTCCACCGAGTAACTTGATTTCGGAAGTGTAAAAATTTAGTCCTGCCTTTGGTTCGCCATCTTTCCCAAGCCAAGCCCTTACGCTGACCCTCCCCGACAGCTCCACCAATTGCCCTTGTGTCAGGTAATTTGCTATTGCGGTATTTTTCCAATACGAGCAACCAAAAAATGCGGTATTTTCAATTTTCTCGCCCTGTTTGTTCTTGTACACGTCATTGATAGCAACCGAAAAATTGACTACCGCTTTTCCGCTATCAGTTGTACTGACCTCTGCGTTTCTTGTGATTCGTCCTGTGATGTTCATAACTTTTTGTTTTAAAGTGTTATACGATTCTGTTATGTTCTTCAAGTCCTTGCGAGGCTCTGCCCCGATATTATTTTTTCAAAAGAAAAAAAGGAAAAAAAGAAAGCAGACAACTACATCTGGCAATTGCTGAGACCAAGAAAAAAAATGATTTAATGGGGGGTCCTTTGGGGGGAAACCGTTCATTCATTTTTTTTATTGGTGGGATCGTGCGACGGCTGGCTGATGTAACTTGGCTGCCTTTTTATCCTTTTCTTTGGAAAAATGATATTAAATGAATATTCATATATATATCCATCAAGAGCGATAAATACGGAGATTAGGGAATGGAAAATGGTAGAGTTCGAGACTGCGCATTGGCTTCCGTTTTGCAGTTCGCTAATTATAGGGAAGCTTAAAGCTCTTTTACTGTGGCTGTGACAACTGCCGAAGTAAATGTGCTTTAGCCTGTGCGTTTGGTAGCATATGGAAACTGCGTGAACGATTGAAGAGAAAAGCCCACAGCTTGCGAGGACTTGTAACGAAAAGCGAGGTCAAAATAAGACACGCCCTCACGATAGAGCGATTAACACCAGATTGGACAATTTTAACAAGTTCATTTTCATATAAAAAAATCTCCGGGAATCCGGAGATAAAAAATACAATTGTCATATTTTTCAGATCAAAAGATAGCACCCAAAAAAATAGGTGTCCGATTTTGATTCGGACACCTTAAACTGATCACATAGGTGACATCAGAATAAATCAATTTCTCAGACTATAGCAACTCACCATAAAAATTACGATCAACTTTATAAACATGGTTAACCTTATCAAATTCACATCTACCCATAAGATCATATTTCTCAGATCTGTATAAGTAGACCTTTCCACAGCATCCTTTTTTAATACAGTCAGCAGACCTATTGTTAAAGGTAAAATGCCACGGTGCATTTCTGCGAATTGAAAGTCCCTGTTCATTAAACAAAACCTCCCGATCTACCGGCAATTTTTCACCCAAAACCAGGTACAAAATTTTATGCGGAAATTTGGTCTTTTTGAGTCTTTCGCCAAAAAAATAAAATAACAGGGGAATTGAACAAAGCAGTCCCATCATAGAAATTTTCCAAACCTTTTCGTTTGAAGAATATATATAATATATGCCAATACCAAATGTTAACACCAAAATAGTTATTACCATTAAATAATAGGGATAAGAATCTTTAATTGATTGCGAGAAAGGAAATGATACCTGCTTTTTTTCATTTACTTTAAAAAAAACCGTATTATCATCCTTATCATCCAAAGATCTGCAAAGTATCGTCATCATCCGCTGTTTAGGCATCTCACGTATTTTAGCAGCCATATGTTTATGGGTCATCACATTAATTTTAATGCCCGGATTATCCATTCTTAATTTATCAACGACAGCTAATTCGTCAGAATTATAAATCCGGTTGGTAACAAAGTTGAAAATTTTAACATTCCAATTTTTAGTCACACAGTTTACGAAATCCTGCCTGATTTTTATTTCCACATCGCTTCGGGAAGAAATAGCGAAATATTCCTTGTTTTGCGAAATGTACCCGTCTTTACCACCATCACCCTTCCTACCATTGTGGGCTACCCGCTGAAAGTCTACCCCATATATAGCGTCAAAGTATCTTTCGCTGTAGTCTTGAAATTCGTTGCCGTGTTTACCATGTAACAGCATTTCTATAATATCTATTTCCATAACATATAAGTTTTTATGTGCATTTAAGATTTAAACAACAAATGCAATAATTTATTGTTTAACAATTTACAATGGTTCTTACCCCACTAACACCATAGTATTTGCTTTCTGAGGATTAATATTCAGGAGATCAATATAAAAAGATCGAAAGCCATCGGTCGATTTAGAAAATATTATGTTAATCGTAGTTCTACTACAATTATTAAAATAACACCTAATTCATTTTGTTGTCTATTCTTAAGTTGATAATTTGGTTTAACCAAAATCACTTTAATAAGTTATGAAAAAAAAAAATCACTAAACAAATAGCGTAGCCTTACGCCCAAAGAGGAATTTCGAATCTATAGAAATTTTGTTTGCCCGACCTCGGAACAATCGCTGTGTAATCTTGCCCCCAGAAGACCAGTGCAAATTACGATTGGCTCTGTGAGTTTAATGGTCTCATTCCAGCAAAAGGTGAAAATCCTATTAAAACCACACAACCGAAAAAAATTATGTCACCATGTTCAAGCAAGAAGATAATCTGCCCAATAAGGGATTAGATTCATCTAATAAAAACCCTTTAGATTCATTGAAGGACGCAGCTCTTAACAATGTCACAAACATTCCTGGTAAACAACAAAAAATTATTAACGATGCAAAGAGTATTGTTGATACCGGGCAACGGTTTATGAGCCAACCTTTATTACCCAATGAACCAACAATCATTCAGGAGAAAAACTGGGCGAAACAACCCACATCAAAAATATATAATGCAGCCGCAATTGCGGAAAATGCAATAACTGGAATTAACAGGGTAGTAAAACTGGATATTCATGTAGAAGGCAAACCCATCAAATATTTTAAACATTTTAAGCTTTCTCAAAGTGCTGTTAAACACCATTGGTTCGAGCTTACACTCGCTCACGATACATTAGGCACCGCAGAAAATCATAACCTTGAAGAAGCCCAAAATTTCTTAGGAAAGAGGATAACTGTCGTTTTTAAATACAAAGATGTCGAAGAGGGTCCTGAGAGAACTTTTGTCGGCGTTATTACCGAAGTAGGTTTTAGTCAGGACAAAGGCAGCCTGGGTAATCTGGTCATGTGCGGCCAGAGCCCCACTATATTATTAGATGCCGCCCCCCATATTCAGAGTTTTGGCGGTACACAGCCCATTAGTTTGAACAGCATTGCCGATGCGGTAATTAAGGAAGGATTGGGGCAAGGGAAATATGATTTTAGGGTGGATGCAACATACGGAAGCGTACCCTATAGCTGCCAGTACGAAGAAACCCATTACAATTACCTGGCAAGGATAGCAGAGGCTTATGGCGAACAATTCTTTTACGACGGTGAGGTATTACATTTCGGCAAGCTTCCGCCACAGGAGCAGCCTGTAACGCTTACATATGGCAGTAATCTGACGGATGTTAGGATCAAAATGAAAGCCCAACATGTTAATCCGTCATTTTACGGATATAACAGCAGTAAAAATGAAAAATTAGAAGGGGGCAATACAAAGATCAATCACACATCAGATATTGCAAGGCGAGCCTATGAAATATCTGAAAAAACTTTTAATACACCTTCCTTAAGGGTTGCCCCTATAAAGGCATCCTCCTTTATGGATATTGATGCTTCACAAAAAGGCACGGCGGGGAGCAAAGCAGCGGAGGTGTTTGTTACTTCCGGTAACACGACTGTTCCTTTTCTATATCCGGGATGTATTGCAGATATAGAAATGCGGAAAGCTGACAGCAACGAGACTTCCTATTTTACAAAATTGATGCTTATTGAAGTAATCCACGAAGTTGATGCCAGAGGTTATTATGATGGATCATTTCAAGCTATTGCAGCCGATACAGGCTTCATTCCAAGACCTGAATTTGACGTTCCCACCGCGGAACCTCAATTTGGTAAGGTTATCTCAAATAGCGATCCACTCAATCAGGGACGCGTGAAGGTGCAACTCGACTGGCAACGAGGTAATGACTCGACTGAGTTTATCCGTGTGATGTCACCAGATGCAGGTAGCAGCGAAAAGGTCAGTAAGAACCGTGGTTTTATGTCAATACCGGAGGTCGGTGATCAGGTCATTGTAAACTTTGTACATCTTCATCCTGACCGGCCTTTTGTAATGGGCGGCATGTTTCATGGCCAGGTTGGTGCCGGTGGCGGACAGAACAATAATTTGATGAGTTTTAGCGGGCGTAGCGGTGCTGAACTAAAGTACGATAACGGAGCCGGTTCTATGAACCTTAAAGATAAGGGCGGAGCTAATATGAAATTTGACGGAAAAGGAAATGCCACCACTAATGCCAACACGAATTACACGGTCAATGCAGGCAGCACCTCGGTAATAAATGTTGGAGCCAATAAGGATCAACCTGCACAATCCATCATAAAAGCAGACAGTAAAGGAAATGTAATTATTGATGCCAAAACCAGCATTACTTTTCTTGTAGGCGGAAACCAAATAAAAATAAGTAAAGAAGGAGTAGTTACAATTGCCAAAGAAGGCAAAATAGAATCGACAGCAGAAACAGGAGAAATTATTATCAAAAGCTTAACAAGTGATGTAAAAGTTGAAAGCTCTGCTGCTAAAGCAAGTATTAAAGGTTCAATTGAAACAAATCTGGGCGGAGGTTCTGTAACGAATATGACCGGTGGAACTGTAAATATAAATGAGATATGAGTTTTTATAGTATCCCTCCATTGGAAGATAAAAAACATTCGAAAAGCAAAAAGCATGAGGATGATGTTTACGCTGTTACTGGTTTTAGCCAAACCAGAAATGGCATAAGCTTTATTGAAAATAATTTTTCCGCTGATGTTATTTATCGTGAAGACCTTTCTGAAAAAAAAATCAGATACAAGGTTAGTGATTTGAAACAATCCTGTGAGGGGTTGATTTTCCAGTTTGCACAATGCTTTAATGAATTCACAGCCGATTTAGAATTGCAAATTAATGAGGGTTTTGAAGTAACAGGTATTTTAAATCATAAAGAGATTATTCAAAAATGGGAAGCAGAGCGAACACGCCTTAAAGAAAAATTTAAGTCAATTCCCGATGTAGAAGAACTTTTAAACAACTATGAAAACAGTGTAAAAAATGAAGAGAAGCTGCGTAACAGTATATTTTATACTGGCATTGCCCAGATATTCTTTCCAAGAATTAAACAACTGTTACAGGCTCCGATTGAACAAAAAAAATTCATGAGAAAAAGATTTTTACATGGATTTTATTTTGGATTGAAAATTCCTGTAAAAGAAGAGTTGACCATAAGGACTAGTGATCAACTATTCATCGCTAACCTTGATGCTGTTCTTGATATTGAAAGTATTGAAAACGGAGAAGAATTTATTAGGGCATTTAAAATGCTTTATGGCGATAAAATTGAAATGGACGACATCACTTTTCATGCAAAGGAAAAATATGAATTGTCCGGTGCTTTAGAATGCATTACTGGCGAAATCGATCAATATTTTGAGGTCAGAGGTGTTCATTTTAAAAAAGACAAAATATCCTATAAAAAAACGGGTGATGAGCGATGAGAATAAAAAATACGTACCGGAAGGCGTATTCTTGGTCTGCGATATGGGAGCTACACCGTCTCAGCTCATTGCAACCCCAAGAAAAGTAAATCTATATGGCCCAATGATGGCCACCGATGCAGATAATAAATTTACGGTCAATGTCCTTCCTTTTGGTGCATGCAAAAAAATAGGCGGTCCGTGTGCATTCGCAAGTGTACAATGGACGAAAACCAAATCGGGAAATGTTTTTGCTAACAACGAGAAATTGTTATTAGAAGATTCAGAAGCTTTTTGTGCTGTAGGACAAGGAAAAATAAAAATATTTTTCGATAAGTATGAAGCCGATTTAGCGAATGAGAACAATAATGAAAGTGGCTTTGTTTCCGAAGAAATTTCATCCAACATATTGGGTCAGGCGCTCACAACCCCGTTTGGAGCTATTGTAGATCTATTTTGTGATGATGATAAAAAATTTACTGAAGGGGTTGGCAGAGGTTTTAAAAAAGGAATGGAAGGCACATGGAATTTTCTTACTGATGATATGTGGAAAGCAGATACCTGGAAAGGTCTCGGGAAAATGGTAGTTATTGGTGCAGCTTATTCCGGCCCAACGGGTTACTTGATGGGTGAAACAAACCTAAGATCGCTAGATTCAGCTTTGGGAACTGATTTTGTTAAGACAAAGGATGCTATGGTTAACGGTGTGAGTGATGCCGCAAGCAATGCCTGGGAAGATGTAAAACGCGGTGAAACAGGAGAAGTAGGTGAAAGTGTAGGACAAATTTATTATGCTGTGGTAGAAGCTGTAGCTGGAAGCAAAGGAGCCGGATTGGTGGTAAAAGGGTTAAGTACTGGAGCCAAAGTTTTAATTGGTGCAGATAGAGTAGCCTCCCTTGCATCAAAAATTTCTAAATTTGCTAACGCATTAAAGCAGGGAGTGCTGAGTGTAGTAAAGGTTGGTAAAAAAACCAAAACCATAATGTTGCCTCTGAAAGGAGGATTGATTGAGTTAAAAAATATAGTGGAAGAACTTTTTACTTACACAAAAAGAAGTGCTGACGATGTAGCAGAATTGCGAAAAGCATTTAATAATACCGAAAGAAAGAAATTTTTACAGAACTTAGCAAAGGATAAAGATAGATTAAGAAGTAAGGGTTTTTCAGATGCGGATATAAAAGCCATGGAAAATGGTTACGTTCCAGAGGGATATCAAGTACACCATAAGTATCCTTTGGATGATAGTGGAACTAATAGTACTGATAATTTGGTATTAATTGAAAACGATCCTTATCACAAGGCTCTAACTGTCTATCAAAACAATGCGACTAAAGGTATGGAAGCAGGTGATGTAAAAGAATTCCCATGGTATACTATGCCAGGAGATATTTACCCTTAAAATCTAATTTATTATGAGCAAAATTGAAAAATTAATCGACGAGATTATAGCACTTAAAAAGAATATTGGATATGAAATAAACAAACCTATAACAGAAACCCAATTCTTTGAATTAAAAAACTACTTTGAAAGTCTTTATGAATCTGGTATATCCAAATTTTATAAAGAAATACTGTATTTAAGTAATGGCCTGAATTTTAACGGATTATTTCTATATGGGATATGCGATAAAAGTAATTTAAATTTAATAGAAGCTAATGAAGAATGGCATACAAATAAAGATTTTGCAGAATATATTTTTTATGCTGATTCAGAGCAGTATTTATTTGTTCAAAATCTTCAAACCAAATTATTTAGTTTTCATCCAAGAGACAGATTTGAAACCACATTGTTTGAAACTACAGATGATGAACTTTTTTTTCAAATTATATTAGAATGTGCCTTGGGAGAAGATATTGAAAGTAAGTATTTATGATATTTAGTATAGACAAATGGGAAAGCAGTATTAAGAAGAGTGATGAAAATAATAGGTTACGAAAAAGGAAGTTTAGAAAATGTCAATGAAATAGAAAAAAAGTTTGACATCTTGTTACCAGAGGATTATAAAAAATTTTTGATAAAGTATAATGGTGCGGATATTGTGGATGGAATTTTTTATGTTAAAGATTTAGAACAGAAAATATTGATGGGAGGGTTTTATGGTGTAGAATCGGACAATAAAAAAATTGGACTAATTAACCAAAACGAAGAATATGGAGATGATATTCCTGATAATTCTCTTTTAATAGGTTCTGATCCAGGAAGTGGGTGGATTCTTCTAGTTAATGATGGAGAAAATAATGGTATTTGGTATTATGATCATTCTTACTTTTTTTCTCAATCAACAGATGAGTTAAATACTTATTTTATCTGCGAAACTTTTAGTGAATTTTTAACAATTTTAGAAACGACCCCTCCTCCGACTGAATAACTATATAAAAATATAATCTACTCAGTATAAAAACTCCGTTTTTATTTTAAATCTTGGTTAGTTGTAATCTTTTAGAAGAAAAAAGAAGGCAGACTTATTGCAAGAGCTATTAGTCAAAATTGTTATAATGCAATTAATCCTATCAACGCAAGCATTTCAACTCCAATATAAAAAGTAGAATGAATAGATTAGAAACGATAAATAAAGATCTGTCTGAAAAAATTGATAGATCAACTAATGAGACAATTTTAAATAGGATAAATTTAAATACATGTGATTTTGCTATAAATGAAGGGAATCTTTCAGATAACAAAATTGTTGAAGAAATAAATTCAAAACTGCAAAATAAAGAAGTAATTTCAGATGATGATATTCAAACCATTTCAGATTTAATGGAAAGGCACGATGAATTATACTTTGATTATGATGACAATGGCCAAGGAGAAGAGGCAATGATAGAGTTTGGTAAAACTAGAGCACTTGCATCGTTATTGTATGCTCTTCAATACTATAACACGACAAATATAGACTTATTGAAAGAAAGTATATATGAAGCTTCAATGATAAATGAAGATAATTCTGATTTTTTCAATACACTGCAGAATATGATAGAATAAAATAGTTTCAAAATAAAAATGAACAATGGGTGAAAAATTAATTGATGAGATTTTAAAAGTTGTAGAATCTGAGACCGGGCTCAATAGGTCAGATTTCACTACTAATTCGAGAAAAGAAGTCTATTTAGAAGCTAGGAAAAAAACAACAAAACTTTTAATTGATGAAGCTCAATTATCAGATGAAGGTATTGCAAAAGTTTTGGGAGTTTCAAAAAGCACAGCGAATACTTATAGAATTAGTTTAGGTTATCGTCGTAGATCTTAAAAGATAATCTCAAAAAATGATAGTTGAGAAATAGCGTAATTTTAAATCCTTTTTACCCTGATCGAGAATTTAATAATAACATAGTATTTATGCAATACATAAATTTGGATCTTATTTGTAATTATTGACAAAACACAAATTTTGAAGAATATACCAGAACTTTCTAGAGCTATCTGTAATAGCATACTTACACATACTCCGATTATAAATTTACCCAAACCTCCTTCTGCGAAAGCTGTTGGCTGTGGTATTTATTTAAGAACAGATTCTGCAAGGTACTTAATAAGTGCAGGACATCTTTTAAACGTTGAAGATTGGAAAAAATTTGTTGCACCAGTTGGAGGTGATAAAGTGATATGGTTAAATGGAGTTCTAGCGACTACTTACGATAAAAATTTGGACAATTTTGATATAGATTTTTCCGTCTTAAGATTTTCAGCTCGAATGAATAAACATTTCACAGATGATCAATGGAAATTTATTTCACAGGAACAAATTCTTGTAAATCATAGTATTGACTATAATGGATATTATTTTGTAGCAGGATATCCTATAAGTGGTGTTAAGAAGAAAGTGGGTGAAGCAGTTTTTGATCCAATTCCATTCAAGCTCACGACCCAATCTATTCCACAAAAAAGATATGCTACTTTAGGTTATGATGAAGAACAATTCATTTTAGTTCACTATCGTAGAAAACTCCAAGCTTTCGGTTCCAAACATGCTCAAATAACAAAAGAAATTCAAGGTATTAGTGGTAGTGGACTTTGGTATGTACCGGATTTTGATGATAAAGATGAAAGAGGCATTCCAAAATATTATCTTGTAGGAATTATGACTGAAAATCACAAAGACAAAGGATTCTTACTTGCTTTAAAGATTGATTTTGTCACAGAAATAATAATTCAAGCATTCGCAGACAAATCATTTGAACATTCGAGATTTAATCTTGTTTCTAATTTACCTGATATTCAAATAGTACAAGAATTATAGCATTCATCAACAAGCTATTGCTGAAAGATAATTAAGATTGTAAATTTGAAATTATACCTTAAACTATCTGCTACCATTATATAATTAAACAGAGGTGTTTTAAGCTCCTTCCCTCTCCTACGATGAAAACATTAAAAGACAAAAATATACTTCAGAAAACGATAAGCTTGAAATATATATTTATTATATCCATATTCTTCCTTTCGGAAGTTGTTTGTGCACAAACTAAAGCTCGAATTATAGGCATTAAAGATGGTGATACTGTTACTGCTTTATTAGAAGGAGATATCCAAAAGACTTTACGTCTTGCAGAAGTAGATTGCCCAGAGAGCGGACAACCATTTGGAAAAAATGCTAAAGAATTTACTTCAGGCGAGATATTTGGAAAAGATATTGTTTTCTATGAAACAGATCAAGACAGATACGGCAGAACTATTGCCAAGATATACTATGATTCAGGAAAATATCTATCTGAAGAAATCATAAAGTCAGGATTAGGATGGTGGTATCATCAATATTCAAAAAATACTCAGCTGGGAAAATTACAAGAAGCTGCCAAATTCAATGGTTTAGGATTGTGGCAGGATAAAAATGCTATTTCTCCTTACGAATGGAGAAAATTAAACAAACTTAAAAATCAAAAAGATGAATATTAAAATATCGACTGTAATAGCAATATCTTGTATTTTGCTTAGCTGTGGAAATGGTGAACAAAAGAAAGAAATAAAGGAAAATGTATCTAATACAAAAACAGCTACTAACGACCCCAAACTTGAGGAACTTAAAACTGAAGCATCACGCTTAAGGGCTGGAGGTTCAATTAAAAGTGTAGAATTAATCGACAAAAAAGCGACAATAACTTATGTGTCAAACTTTACAGAATACAAAGAAATCAATCCGCAATCATCTTTGACTGAATCAGAATTGAAAGCTTATTGGGATTCTGGAGATGCAATTGAAAAAGCACTTATTGATGGTTCTGTTAGAATAATGCGAAAACTGGACTTTGTAGACCAAGTAAATATCAATTTACCTTATGAGGAAGAAATTTATGAAATTTCAGTAAATAAAGCAGAACTTGAAAAATTCATTGGAACCGATTTTAAATCAATTACGGACAATTGGGATAAAAGATTCTCTGATCCTTACGTTTATAACAAAAAAGGCAGAGAAGCTTTTTTTAAAAAATTTGGAGTTATAAAATAGTAGATATCATAACTATATTTAAGATCTTATTACATTAATTTTAAAGAGGAAAACCACATATATTTTCAAGTAAAGCAGTATGAATCATCAAAGAATTCAAGAAAATATACATCAATATATCACCTTGAATGAGACTGAATTATTGGTATTTTTATCTCGGTTAAAAAAAATACAAATACCTGGAAAAAGGACAATATTATGTCAAGGACAATTGTGTGAGAAGATCTATTTTGTTGAGTCGGGCGCATTACGTGCATTCTATATTGATGAATCAGGTAAAGAGGTTACTATAATGTTCGCCATTAAAGATTGGTGGATTACAGACATGTACAGTTTTATTAATGAAAAACCAGCCATGCTAACCATTGAGACTATAGAAAACAGTATGGTTTA
This sequence comes from Sphingobacterium sp. DR205, assembly GCF_011064245.1. NCBI lineage: Bacteria > Pseudomonadati > Bacteroidota > Sphingobacteriia > Sphingobacteriales > Sphingobacteriaceae > Sphingobacterium > Sphingobacterium sp. DR205. The sequence continues at coordinate 4,011,244 of NZ_CP049333.1, forward strand.
TCAGTTAAAAAAGAATGATATAGATTATTTGAATGTAGCTATTCCACAATTTGAAAAATTCTTTAGAATTTTGATGCAGAATGCCCATGTAAGGGAACAGCTGCGCGTGATTCATAACCTCTCTCTTTCGGCGGAAGCTCGCTATGAAATATTTCTCAACAAATATCCGGACTTTGCAGAAAAAGTAAAGCAAAAGCAAATAGCTTCCTATTTGGGAATAACACCTGAATTGTTAAGTATGATTAAGCAAAATAAAGGAAAAGGCTTAAAGTAGTTTATTTTTTTCGGCAAAATGGTCATTAATTGGCATCTTTATATTAATTAGTAAAACGATCCTAATACTTATTTCATGTCAATATCGAGCAGGAACCAATCATGACCCAACATTAATGAAAATATGAATATTAACTTAATCTTACAAAATCTTAATAGAGCAATCACTGAATTATTGGAAAAAGAAGCTGGTAATCTTCTTCGAGGTCTATCTGAGCTAAATATTTCCACACATTTGACATTTTACCTAAAACCTTATTTCCAAGATTATAATGTTGATGCCGAATACAATGGTGATATCGATAAGGAGAACGATAGGAAAGCTCTTGTTTTCGCAAAAAACCGTATGCTTGAAATTGGACTAGAACCTAATGATGAAAACAACTACAGAATAACTCCCGATATAATTATTCACACAAGAGAAAGTAATGAAAATAACTTGGTAGTAATCGAAATTAAAAAGGACTCTCATTCACGTAAACACAAAGAATTCGACCTTATAAAGCTTGAACATCTAACCATTGATTATTTAGGAAATCATTACAATTACAAATTGGGTGTTGCGCTAATTTTTGGAACCAAAAAGAATACAGGCACATACGAAATTCGCTTTTTCCAAAATGGAAATGAAATTTTAGCTGAGAATTTAGTATAAGGCAGTAAAGAAATTTCTCGCACAAAATAATTTAAAGGAATTACATTTTAAAATCCTTTGGAAAAATCATGGTTTACAGCATTTGAATAAAATTTCTTAGATTTAAAGTGTATAAATCATAACCAAATGTCAATTTTCAATACTTGGATTGATCGCCAAGAAGAACTCAACAACCGTAAAACATTACACATATGCACTGAAATTGCAGGGACGCGCTCTCGAATTGCTGGGGATTTGCAGGAAATCATTCGTTCTCATTATAACGATTTGGCTCTTATCGCAGACGATATAAAGCATCTGGGATATAAAAATGCGTCGGCAGTACTTAAAGCACGTTTACCGCAAACAAGACGAGCCCGTTCTGGTGACCTAGGTGAGATTCTTGCGACCGAGTATATCGAATATGCATTAGGATATGAGGTGCCGATAAGGAGGCTCCGATACAAAGATGGTAGAGAAATGGCACTTAGGGGTGACGATTTTATCGGTATCCGCCGCGACAATCAAATGGGTTTAATGCTGTTAAAGGGGGAATCGAAAAGTGCATCGAACCTGTCCAATACTACGATTAAGAATGCTAGAACAGCATTAGACCGAGACAATGGGCGGTGTACGCCACATGCATTACTTTTTATTGCTGACAGACTTATGGATGGATCGGCTACTCAGCTGGAATTAGGCCGATTGCTTAAAACTGAGGTCGCAGTTCAAAGCTTACCACCGAACAGAATTGAGCATGCATTTTTTACAATGACAGCTAATAACCCTCTCCCCTTTCTGCGCGCGGACTTAAATGCAGCAGATGGGACACGTCGACAAACTTCAATTAATTTAAATATTACTGATCACCAGGACTTCATTGCAGAGTCCTATAATAACCTTGAACACCTTGGAAACGATTGAAGAAATTAGTGCTTTTATTATTGATTTGTTAAGGAATGATTTCCGTGATGGGCTAGCAGATAGTGCAACTGCTTGGTCGATGATGCGCAAAAACGGTGTTCCACCTCCTGGAATTGCCTTTAGGCGATCAATCTCAACTGATCTCGCAGAATATGGTTTTTCTATTTTGAGGGCTGGTTTGAAGTTAAAAGAACTAAATGGCGAGCAAAAGCTCGTTCAAGATGCTTTTTACGCAGCTGGAAAGGCATTTGAAAGTTTAGTACGCAATGCTTTTGAGGGGGATCCTAATATCGGTTTTTTCCGTGTAATCTCAGGTGCGAGTTATCACTTAGCCGGTTATTCTGCAATTGCCTATTCAATCCTAAACAAACGTATTAACGAAGAGGAAAACAATGCGCCTTGTGAGATAGCGTTGATCTGGCTTATCTTGCGCGATTTGGATAGGCTTAGGGATCATATTCGTGTAACTTTAGAGCTTGGTGGAGATGACACGGCATTAGCAGAATTGCTTGAGTCAGGTGATTTTGAATTGGAGGATGTGGTTAGTGATATTCTAAACAACAGTATTTGCCAAGGTTTGGCATGGTTTGATTTAGCTCTGGCAACTGGTGAAAAAGGACTATTTGATGAAGGTCGGCGTATATTGGGTGCTGCGGTTAAACTTGCAGCAGATACTTCCACTGTCACACTATGGTGGATTGCTAAGCTGGCTTCTGGTCTAATGGACGAACTGTGGGAATCGACTCTCCACGTTAGATTGCCTGTTGACCCACCAGCAGATGGCGAGGAATTTTATCCTAAGTTACGCGATCTGTTTATCACACAATTATATTGCCGTAAAGTTGCAGAAGTTGAACTCTGGCCATCTCAGCTTGAAGCAGCAGCGCGTTGCGGGAACATCACAGATGACTTAATCGTAGCACTCCCAACTAGTGCCGGAAAAACTCGCATTGCCGAGATGGCTGCATTGATCACCTTATCAACCGAAAAACGCGTGCTGATCGTCACACCACTCCGTGCTTTGTCAGCACAAACCGAACGCTCATTCCGCAAAACGTTCAGCCCTTTAGGATTTAGCGTATCCTCCCTATATGGAGCGGGAGGATTGTCCGGTATGGATGCGGATGCCCTTAAAAGTCGTTCGATAGTTATTGCGACTCCAGAAAAACTTGATTTTGCACTTCGCAATGATGTAAATATTTTGAATGATATTGGATTAATTATTCTCGATGAAGGTCATATGATAGGTAAGACTGAGCGGGAGATCCGTTTTGAAATTCTAGTACAAAGACTACTCAAGCGAAGTGATGCCAGTGAGCGACGAATCGTATGTTTATCAGCAATTCTTCCAGACGGCAAAAACCTTTCGGATCTTACCGAATGGATGCGTAATGATGAATCAGGTACCCCTATTAAATTAGCTTGGCGACCAACACGTCAGCTATTTGGTACATTGGAGTGGCGTAACGGCGCCGCAACACTTTTTTATGATCATAAAAAAGATCAACCCTTTATTTTGAATTTCGTAAAAAAAAGCAATGGGGTTAATCAGGCAGTTGCACGCCCCTCAAGTATGCATGACCTGACGATTTACGGAGCTTGGGCATTTGCACAACAAGGCAAAAAAACTTTAGTATTTATTAGTCAGGCTAATTGGGTAGAGAAATTCGGATTGGTAGCCTTAGATCTTGTAGCAAAAGGATATTTACCAAATTTATTAAAAGAAACCGACAAAATAAGCCGGTGCATCGCAGTGGGCAAAGAATGGTTGGGGGCTACACATCCAGCGGTGAAGTGCCTAGAGATAGGTATGGCAATTCACCACGGTGGTTTGCCAGACCCTTTTCTGCGCGAACTGGAATTACTTATAGCAACAGATGTGATAACTATTACCATTGCATCGCCTACGTTATCTCAAGGTTTGAACATTAATGCAGCCGTGTTATTGGTACCTTACTTAACCCGTGCAGGTGAACAAATTAAGGGTGAAGAATTCGCAAATGTTGCAGGGCGAGCAGGGCGAGCTTTTGTAGACGTAGAAGGCCTTGTTTTACACATTGTATATGATAAACATGAATACCGAAAGAGCACATGGAACAAAGTGGTAAACGCAGCAAGGCACCGAATGCTTACAAGCGGTCTTATGCAGGTTATCCAACAAGCCATACAACGACTTGCCACAGGCGGAGTGCTCAATAGAGCTGATGCATTTGAATATCTTGCCAATTCTCGCGAAGCTTGGTTCACCAAATCGAACGGAGACCCGGCAAATGAAATAACCGAACTAGAGAGTGATATTGATAAACTTGACTCGATGATTCTTAGTCTAATTGAAGCATTAGATAGCGAATCAGAAGAACTACCTTCACTGTTGGATGAGGCACTTAAAGGTTCATTTTGGGAAAGACAGATTGCACGTAAAAGTGTCTCTTTCAGGGAAAGACAAATGAATCTTCTTAGAGCAAGGGCTAGAGTCATATGGGCTAACACTACAGCGCAGCGGCGGAAAGAGCATTTTTGTATGGGCGTAGGACTAGATACAGGTCTTCTACTAGATGAATTGGAAGGAGAATTAAATAATGCTTTAGATGAAGCAGACTATGCTGCACTAACGGGAAATGTTGATGAACTTCATAAGTCGCTCGTACGATTGGCCGAGCCGCTATTTAAAATACAGCCTTTTAAACCAGAACGTCTTCCAGAAAATTGGAAAGAATTACTTGCGAAATGGGTAAGTGGTATTTCCATTGATCTTATTGGGCCAGGAAACGTAAGCAATATTGAGGAACTTTTTGCCTACCGACTAGTGTGGGCAATTGAAGCGATTAAAATGCGACGGTTGGCAACGGGATGGGAACCCGAATATATTACTGGTGGTGCAGCGGCATGTGCTGAGAATGGTGTGCCATTACTTATGGAAGCAATGCTTATCCGAGCTGGCCTCCCCTCGCGGCTTGCTGCCATGGCAGCAATAGAGAATAGCAATGCTGATTTTGATGATATGTTAGGAATGAGAAAATGGATAGAAAGCGATGAAGTTGAAGAACTTAGCTTGGAGCCGGATTGGCCTTCTATTGAAACAGCTCCACTCTGGAAACAATTCCTTAAACAAATGCTTCAACCAGAATTAAAAAAGTGGAAACGACAGAAGTTTACTGGTAAAAAAATACAATACAATGTTCCTGCAAAAATAGCAGATGGAATTTATCGATTTGAGATTGACGAAAATGGAACAGCTTGGATGACAACACCGGATTTCAAACGAATAGCTCAATTTAGTCAAACTGTAAAAGAAACTGGTCGGGGGTTAACATATATCAGATATTTAAGCGAAAATATCCATCCAGATGTTATACGTTTTTGTGAAGGGCAATTGATATGGTATTAAATTTACTACATCTTCATCGCAATTAATATTACTATTAACCCTATTAAAGATGATAGCTTTTGTTTTTTATTGCATCGATTTGTCTAATTTAAAAGCGGAGAAATTTTTGGGAGAATTTACAAAAGATTTCCGCTAACATTTCAACCTATGAAAATCTGCTCGTTTTTAAAAGAATTTGGTTAAGTTCGATTTGGTTTGTTTACTGAAAATCAGTATCTTTGATATAGTTATTATTAACTGGAAATTAGTTACCCCCTATTTACCCCTCGCCCGACACAGCGCCCTCACTATCAGGGGCGTTCAGATTTTGTATCGGAAAATAATCAATCCGATTTTCAGCATATTACCAAAACAACAAGCTTTTTGAAGGACATAAAACAGTTTGAAACCGTCAACAAAATTTATGGCAGTTATTTTAAGAATAGTTTGCCGGCAAGAAGCACGGTTGAAGTCTCTTCATGAGCTAAAGGTGTAGGTATCGAAATTGAATGTATTGCTGTTAAAAGGTGAAGCAAATTAATAAATTGAAGTGCAACCAATTGGACAAAGTTTATCTGGAGGAATTATTTGTCAATACTCCGCGGTGGAATGAAATTTCTAAAAACAATATGCTTTCTCCCCAATCTCAAAGTTCACATCTAGATAAACATGATTTAGCTAATTTTCTTTCTGAATATAACAAACAGCTATTTTCTTTCGGGAACCAAAGCCTCCCATTTTGTAAGCAAGTTTAATAGTATAAAAACTATAAAATTTGTGCTGCCGCCCTCTGGGCAGCAACTACTGCTCCTTCCATATATCCTGCATATTCTGTCGCAGTTTCTGTAGCACAAAATAACAGCTTGTCCTTCAAATAATGCTCTAGCAATAAAGGATGCCCATTAAACTGATGTGGGCGTTGAATTATTTGACTGCCACCGAGGATAAATTCATCAGTCCATATTTTATCAAAATAAGATACCGGGTTTGAGGCTTGACTTCCCAATAAGTTCGTTAACTGGAGTACCACATTTTCTTTTCTGACATTGGGAAGATAAGAAGCAGCACTACCATTTAGAAAACCTGTAAATCCAAACTTACTTTCTTCAAAATTTGTGTGATCATACATCTCTGTGATGATGCCTGAATGACTAAACAACATTCCCGAATATCCGTTATCTTTCCAAAAGGGTCGGTCGTATTCAAGTGTAAATTTAAGTGCACCCCCCATCCAGGTATGGACTTTCGATAAAATATTAGTGAGTGAAACCGGTAATTCAGGTAGAAAGCTGATTTGATTTTCAATCAACTGAGGAGGCATACACAGAACAGCCATAGTGGAAAAGTATTTATGGCCTTTAGTAGTTTCTATAATCAGATAATCTTTTTCTTCAACTATAGAAGTGACTTTATTTTTTAAGTGTATAGAGTTCGTAGGAAGTTTTTGAGCAAGGGCATTAATAAGCTCCTGCGTTCCGCCTGCGATCCTATAAGAAGGATTTTCCGATTCAGGGACATCAAACTTTTGCGGCGGTTCAAATGATTTAGTCTGGAATAAAGAAATACCCTTTGAATACTGCGGATACTTATTTAACCCAAGCTCCTCTAAAAGATTAATTAGGTTAGTATGCATGTCCGACAACCATGTTGCCCCCAATTCAAGAGGTGTTCCCAATGTACCCTCAATTGTATGAATTCTACCTCCCAACCGTGGTGCAGCTTCCAGTACTGTAGTTCTGATATTTCTCTTTGACAGCAGATAAGCTAAGGTCAGGCCGCTGAGCCCTCCCCCAATAATAACAATTTCTTCTTTCTGTTCCATGGTACGAAATTGATAATTTGTAAGAAAAGAAACATGGTACTTATCAGAAAATGTCAGGTAGTAATCAGCAAATACTATTCATTTGAAGTGTATCTAACTTTTTCTTGTGCTGTATTTTGTATTTTTGTAAAGCATTGTGTGAATCTGTAGGTCGACGATTTTTTGTTTATAATAATATTAAAATGCAATAAAAATAATGTCTTTAATCTCAGTATAGTAGAATGGCAAAGAGAATACCATCAACAATTAAGGAATACCATCTTAACCTTCATCAACCTGAGAAGGCTCAATTTGTTGTTCATGATCTAAAAGATTACCTGAAAGAGCATCAAGGAAATACAACCAAGCCTCATATCCATAATTTCTATCAGATCATCTGGTTTAAAAGCGGAATAGGAAAACATTTTGTCGACTTTGAAGAATATGAAATATTTGAAAATGCCATTTTTTTTATTGCCAAAAATCAGGTTCATTATTTTGATGAGAATGTAGATTACGAAGGTTATCTGCTCCACTTTAGTGAGCTGTTTCTAGGGCATAGTGATAATGGAATCGATTTTCTTGTAAAATGCAGTCTTTTCAATAACCCTTATCAAACTCCTTCTTGTTGCATTGGCTACGGTATTGAGTATATTTTAGAGGAGTACATCAGACTGATCAGAACTGAACTTCTCAGTGGTGCAGGATATTTTGGACAGGAAGAATTACTCCGTACCTATTTAAAATCTTTTCTAATCCAGGTGCAGCGCAGAAAAATTGAATTTGAACAAAATGAAGGAAAGACCCCTTTTGCTCTGGACGATAAAAGGTCACAACTTATTCAGTTTGTCAACCTTCTTGATGAAAATTATACCAAAGGCTACTCCGTGGCTGAATATGCAGAAAAGATGCATATTTCGACTCGCACTTTATCAGACATTACTAGCCAAACATTAAATAAAACACCTTCGCAAATTATACAGGAACGAATCGTTTTGGAAGCCCAACGAATGTTGGTCCATTCAAATTTTAATATTAATGAGATAGGCTATAAACTGGGTTTTGATGATCCATCATATTTTGTTAAATATTTTAAAAAGCACGTCGGCTCCTCCCCTTCTGAATTTAGAAGGTCTATTTCATAGTTATTAATTCATATGCATCATATCTATCATCTCAATGCCCCATATCCGGATTGGTATGATGTAACTGTCCATTTGAAGTAAAGCCTGATTTTGTTTCATAAAAACAGTCGAATAAAATTTCACCGTAGCTGGGCTCACTTTAACTTGACTTCAATGCTTACGGCTATCATAATCAATTGACCTTGGTATTCGATATAATGCTCATTGCTTAGTTGTTTATATTAAAACTCTAAAATCTAATGTTTTAAATAACGGAAACCACCACATTTTCCGATTTCTACCAGCTTTTTTCCTTTCTGTCCATTTTAGCACTGTATGCTTCTTCGGAACTTTGTATTGTAAAAAATAAATTTATATATCATGGCAAAAGCGTATTTAGAAATTAGTCTGAAAATAAATGATGCAGACAGAGCAAATGCAGCAGGTGTTTACAACCAGTATAAAGCTCCATTTCTGGAACAAATCAAAGGTGCTACATCCAAAGAACTATTGATCAGAGATGAAGACGTACAGGTACTGCATGGTTTTGAATCGACACAAGATGCTGAAAACTATCTTTCAAGTGACCTTTTTAACAAGGATGTGGCCGTAGCCTTAAAACCTTATCTGCAAGACAACCCTGATGTACGTATTTACAGCGTACTGTAAGCAATTTTCCAAACAAGGGAAATGCTGTCATCTCTCTAGATGACAGCATTTCTGCATAGTATAATATTTAAAAAACTATAAAACAATGATACCAACCAAAGGATATGCAGCACACAGTCCAACTACAGAACTGGCGCCATTCAATTTTGAAAGAAGTGAACCAAAAGATACCGATGTACTTATCGAGATATCATACTGCGGCATATGTCACGCAGATATCCATCAGGCAAAAAATGAATATGGGGGAACTATTTACCCGCTGGTACCGGGGCATGAAATTGTTGGCAGAATAAAATCTGTTGGAAGTAATGCCAAAAAATTTAAAGTAGGTGAAATGGTGGGCGTAGGTTACTTTATTGATTCCTGCAAAAACTGCGAAGACGGATCTATTGGCGAAGAGCAATATTGTGACGGAGGCATTGTACCTACTCAAAATTCCAAACTTCCGGATGGTACAGTATCTAAAGGGGGCTACAGTGAAACTATTGTGGTAGATGAAAACCACGTTTTACACATTTCTGAAAAGTTAAATCCCGCTGCAGTAGCCCCATTGCTCTGTGCAGGAATTACAACCTACTCACCACTTAAACATTGGAAAATAGGTCCTGGACATAAAGTTGCTGTACTAGGGCTGGGTGGCCTGGGACACATGGCGGTAAAATTTGCGGTAAGTTTCGGTGCTGAAGTAACAGTTTTAAGTGGCTCACCATCAAAGCAGGAAAGTGCAATGGCTTTAGGAGCCCATCACTTCATAGTCACCTCTGACCAGCAACAAATGAAGGATGCTTCTTCGTCTTTCCATTTTATTATAGATACGGTTTCGGCTAAACATGATTATAACACCTATCTTAATTTATTAAAAAAAGACGGAACTATGATTCTTTTGGGAGTGCCTCCCGAGATGCCACAATTATCAGCATATCACCTCATTTCTAAAAGAAGAAATATTACAGGATCCCTTATTGGTGGAATTCCCGAAACACAGGAAATGTTGGATTATTGTGCTCAAAACAATATAACATCAGAGATTGAAATTATTGCACCGGATTATATAAACACGGCATTTGAGCGCACGCTGAAAGGCGATGTTCATTACCGTTTTGTGATCGATATGAAACAATTAAAATAATAATCGATTGAAACTCATTGGCAATAATTCTATTAAATTCTAATTAGTACATTATGAAAAAGGCTGTTTTAATTCATGGCTTTAATGGTGATCCAAAAGAGGGCTGGAAACCATGGTTAAAAGATGAACTTGAAAAGAATGGATTCCAGGTTATAGTCCCTTCTATGCCATCGCCCAGCAAGCCAAAACTTGATGAATGGATACAGACATTGAGCAAGACCATTGGAAATCCCTCCGAGGATCTCTATTTAGTAGGGCACAGCCTTGGCTGCGCCACAATACTAAGATATCTGGAGCAACTTCAAGATAAACAAAAAATCGGAGGAGCTATATTTGTGGCAGGATTTACCTCCAACTTAGGAATCTGTGATCTCAGTAATTTTTTTCAAAACTGTTTTAAGTGGGAAAAAATTAAATCCGGTGCTAATAGTTTTGCTGCTCTGCACTCTAGCAATGATCCATTTGTGTCAATTCACTACACTGAATTTTTCCGGGATTATCTGGACTCATCCATCCTGATCGAACAGGACAAAGGTCACTTTTTCGAAACTGATGGGGTGACTGAACTGCCATCTGTCCTGGAAATTTTATTGCTGAATACCGCAGAGGATTAAGAGATCAAACAACATTTATTCGGAAAGGCTTAACAACTATACGGTCTGACCTGTAAATAATAAAAACCTTAAGCAATAACAATACTATGGCACAATGTAACATATTTGAAGTTTGGGAAGATTATAAATCTTCTTTATTAGGCTTCATCAAAAAACGCATTACCGATCAGGATGATGCAAAGGATGTCCTACAGGAAGTCTTACTTAAGAGCTACCAATACTGTTCAAATGGAAAAGATGTCATGTACTTAAAATCCTGGCTCTATAAAGTGACGCAAAATGCAATAATAGATTATTATAAGAAGAATAATAAAAGAGATGCTCTGGATTTCGAAATAGAAGAAGACGAGCAGGAAAGATCGGTCCTGGGAGAAGCTTCTGATTATATTAAAGTACTGTTGAAATTGATACCTGAGGAATATGCTCAGCCACTTTACCTGTACGATATAGAAGGTAATGATCAAAAGAAAATAGCAGAACAACTGCAGCTGACACTTCCTAACACAAAATCAAGAATTCAAAGAGCACGGGTAAAACTAAAAGAAAAATTCTTGGAGTGTTGCGTAGTCAGCTTTGGAGAGACCGGTGAAATGATATCTTTTGATATCAAATCAGAGTGTACATTGCTTAAAAACGAACGGGCAAGCATAGAAAATAGCAAAAAATAACATTGTAAATCAATTAGTTACAATAATTTTTAAAAAAAATAATTTTTCTTTGCATCTTTTTTAAATGTTTCAGTCTTAGTAACAAATAAAAAAAATATTAACATTTAAATTTTATTATTATGAACACAGGAAACATTCAAAAAAGAGTTTTATTGGTAATGTCATCAGTTGATGAAATGGGTATCAGCGGAAAACAATCAGGAACATGGTTTACAGAATTAGCCGCGCCATACTATATTCTTACGGAAGCGGGATATGAGGTAGTGTTTGCTTCTCCGGATGGAGGTGATGCTCCGATAGACTTGCTAAGTATGAAAGAACCCTTCACAACAGGATACACAGAACGCTTCTTAGAAGATCCGGTTGCACTATATGCAGCAAAAAATACAAGAAAACTCAGAAACATTGACTACAGCACGTTTGATTCCGTTTTCTTTCCTGGTGGATATGGCTTGCTTTGGGACTTGGCCAGTGACTCTTTCGTTATCAAATTGATAAAAGATTTTTACGAGTCAAACAGACCAATCGCAATGGTTTGTCACGCACCAGCTATTCTGAGAGATGTCAAATTATCAAATGGAAAATATCTGGTTGAAGGTTTGAATCTTACAGGGTTCAAAGATGCAGAGGATAATGAAATAGAACTGGATAAACACTTGTTGTTTTCATTGGAACAAGAACTAAAAAGAAGAGGCGCTAACTACAAAAGTGTTGCGAACTGGGAGCCTAATGTAGTTGTTGACGGCGTATTAATGACCGGACAGAGTCCAGCATCAGCAGCTCCGCTTGCCGAGGCATTGGCTGAAGTACTTTCAAAATAAAATAAATGCAAAATGCTGTTATAATACGTTTACTGTAACAGCATTTTTAAACCTTTTAAAATTTAACAAAATGTCAATATTAATAGAAACAAATTACGAAGGAAAGTACAGATCAAGTACAAAAACACCTTTGAGTGAAGAAAGAATTGCAGTTAATGCTGCACGTTTTAACCCGGTAGATCTTTTGGCTAGTGCCTATGGCAGTTGTATTTTAGGAACAATTGATTGGGAGGCTCGAAAGGAACATTTTGAAACTACAGAATCCAGAAGTGAAATTACTTATGATATGAGTGAAGATGGATCTAAAGTGGGTAAGATGAATATAAAAATTTTCTTTAAAAATGATTATACACCCGAACAAAAGGCTGTGATCGAAGCTGCGGCAAAAACTAAATGTCATGTTGGCAAAAGTTTAGATCCCGCAATTGAAAAAAACTACGAGTTTATTTATAAAAACGATTAATATCTGTAAATATGAAGCTAAAAACAGGAGCTTTGTTCGCCTTACTTTTGTTATTATCGCTACTTGGTTCCTGTTTTGCACAGGAGAGAAAGCAAACTGCCCCTGCTTCTAAGTACGAGGGGCATTCTACCAAATTTGCAGTGATGGTTACAGATGTACAACATTTCAGGGCCTCCATACTTACTGCTAATGAGATGAACGTCAAAGGCAATCAGTATAGTTTTGTGATAGTTGTAGCAGGCGAACTTGCAAAGGATATTGTGGAAGATCCTTCCTTATTAGATGACATTGCGGCCAGCGAAAAGATTGGTGCTAAGATTGTTGTCTGTGAAAATGCCCTTAGCTATTTCAATATACCTTTGGAAAAACTTGACAAGCGGCTTTATACAACTAAAAATTCATGGATCTATATGTTCCAGCTTAAAGACAAAGGTTATAATACACTGAATGTTTAATAAAAATGATAGTGATGGATCTGTCTGAAATGATTAAAGGGGATCAACTAACGCTGTTGAACTTCCATGCTACATGGTGTGGTCCTTGCCATGTGATGAAACCGAATTTGGAAAAGGTCAGGGATAAGTTTGGCGAGAAAATATTTTACGGGCGTATAGATATAGATCAGCACAGAGAAATAGCTGAGATTTTTCAGATCCGAAGTGTACCCACTACAATACTAATTAAAGGGGGTGAAATAAAATGGAGACAGTCAGGTATTATACCTGATTCTGAAATAAGCAGGCTTGTCGAAGAAAACCTATAAAAAAAGAGATGAATATCATCTCTTTTTTTATAAAATGTATTCGCGTCACAAAGCTAAATATAAATCTCCCCTTTTAAATAGAGCACTGCTGTACCACCTAGTTCAACTCTGTCACCAAGCAACTTACAGTAAATTTGACCGCTTCTCGCCGACAGCTGAAAAGCTTGCAGATTCGTTTTATTCAATTGCTGTCCCCAATACGGAGCAAGCGTGGTGTGGGCAGAACCACAGACAGGATCTTCATCTACACCTACGGCAGGCGCAAAGAATCGTGACACAAAATCATGATCTATACCTTTTGCTGTGACAATAATTCCTCTTGCATCAATCTTTGATATGACTGTAAGATTAGGTTTCATGCTAGCAATATCCGCCGAGTCTTCAAACACCAGCATAAAATCAGTTTTACCTCTATAAGCAGCAATAGGCTGTTTATCTGTTACAGCAAGTAACTCATCAGATAATGGAACTTCTATGTATTGATCAGTAGGAAAATTCAGTACGAATTTATCTTGTAAAACGGTAACCGGTAAACTTCCACTTCTTGGAGAATAAAAATTGATATGCTGTTCTTGATAATTTTCGCAGTTACGAATTACAAATGCTGATGCGAGAGTAGCATGGCCGCAAAGATCCACTTCTGAGCTCGGTGTAAACCATCGAATATCAAACTGGTTATCCTTCTGCACATAAAAAGCAGTTTCTGATAAATTATTCTCTGCTGCTATTTTTAAAAGCAATTCGTCCTCCAGCCATTCTGTTAAAGGACATACTGCAGCTGGATTACCTTTGAAGACTTCGTCGGCAAAGGCATCTACTTGATAAATTGTAAGGTTCATATAATTTTTTCTATTTTTATTTACATTTATTTATTGAAAGGAGACCATGAATATTATTGCCTATATCATTTGGTAATGATCTAATTAACAACATTAATCGGACTGCCATTAATATACTGCCTGACATTGTCCAAAACCATCTCTGTATTTTTTTTGATTGACTGTACACTGGCAAAGGCAATATGTGGCGATAAAATAAGATTGGAGCCTTTATAATGAAGTAGCGCTTTGTTTTCAAATGTTTCAGCTTCCAATACATCGAGTGCCGCTCCACCGATTTTATTTTGTTCTAATGCTTTCAGTAATGCACCTTCATCGATTAGCCCACCACGACCGCAGTTGATCAGGTAAGCATCATCTTGCATCATCTCAAACTCTTCAGTCGAAATCATATGGTATGTTTCATTACTTAAAGGTGTTTGGATCACAAGAAAGTCACTCTGCCTTACAACCTGGTTAAAGAGCGTATATCCATTACGTACACTAGTCCTGTTTTTATGTTCAGACACTAACACAGTTAAACCCATTGCTTGGCAAACGCTCTTTAAATGCTTACCAAGCATACCATATCCAACGATACCAATAACTGATCCCCTGAGCTCCTTCGCAGGTTTAAAAGCTATTTCATAAGGCGTTGCTTTCCAGTTCCCGTTTCTTACAAAACTATGATAGGAAGGTAAGAGCCTGTTAAGAGCAAACATACAAGATAAGATATGCTCCACTACGGAATTTGTACACCAATCTTTAATGTTACAAACAGTAACACCAAATTCCTTACAAGCTTCAACATCAATTCGTTCGTAACCAGTACTGTTAACAGAGATCATTTTGAGGTCAGGAAGCTTACTTACTATTTCACGGTTAAGTTTAACACCATGTGTCAAAGCAATGTGAGCACCTGATAATCTCGCTAGAATTTTATCTTCCGGAGTATCATCGTATTCTTCCCATACAGCGCCCCATTCATTTTGAGGGAAATCTGAGAGAAAGTATTTTTTGTCTAAAAGAACTATTTTCATACTTATAAAATTTATTATATCAAAAATATATTACATACCAAAATGATTACGCGTACAGGTACACTATGATTCTCTATTGATCATAGAGGCAGACACCTTTATATCGAAATTTCATTAAATTTTTGAACTGTTGCTGCTAGATTTTACAATTTTAGTGCTATTTAAAAATCTCTTGAGATTTGCAGTTCTAAGCTCGGATAAAAACATTGCAAGTAAAATCAAGCCACCACCTAAGAATGTATTAATATTCACTTTTTCATCAATAAGAATAACGGCTGAAACTGTTGCAAATATGGGTTCTGTTAAATAAGCAAGCGCTACTTTTTCTTCAGAAATGAAACGTTGAACATAGTTTTGCACCGAATACATATATACAGTTCCAAAAATTGCCGAAAAAATAACACCTTTCCAGAAATTGAAATCTAATGGAAACCACTCTGCGTCAACGGTCATCATTTCACCAAATAAACTGCCTATAGTGCATATGGCCATAATAATCGTGACGCGGGCCATCGGATTTGGAGCCTCAGCAAATTTACCTGTTTGAAGCACGTAAAAAGCGAGGGCTATGGCACATGCAAAGGTCCATGTGTCACCTATATTAAGCTGAAGCCCGTTCTTTAATGTAATTATAAACAAACCTATTGCTGCAACCAGACAAGAGATCCAGATGATAAATTTCACTTTTTTCTTGTAAAATATCAGTTTAAAAATCGGAATAAGTAGAACAACCATTCCAGTGATGAAGGCCGAGTTTGCAACACTCGTATAGCGTAAACCAATAGTTTGAAAAAAAATACTAAAAAATAGGGGAATTCCACAGAGGAAAGAAGCTTCGAATGTTCTGATGTTAATCTGTTTTAAGTTTTTGCTGAATATAACAGATAAAATGACTGTGGAAATTAAAAATCTGTAAAAGAGAAATACAAATGGAGAGTACGATGTCACAGCGTCTTTAACAAATACAAAAGCAACGCCCATAAAAGCCATCCCTAATAATAAAAGCCCGAAAGCTAGATTTTTATTCATAACTATATTGTTTCAACATTCAATACAAATGTCGGATGTTACAATAAACAAATACAGATATAGATTTATGTTTTTTTATGGCTACAGATTGATCTGTCTTTTGACCATATTTCCTAAACGTCTGAGATCTTGGTAAACATGTTCATCCCATTTTAATGCAAAATTTAATCTCATGCAATTGTTGAACTGATTATGACCAGTAAATAAGCTTCCGGGAGCAAAGCTTATTTTTTGCCTGATAGCAATATCATAGAGTTCTCGGGTATCAATTTTTTTGTCCAGCTCCAACCATAAGAAAAATCCCCCTTGAGGCTGGGAAATTTTAGTGTTATCAGGAAAATGTTCCTCTATGGTTTGTTGGAATTTGAGGCAGTTAGTATATAACGTATGGCGAAGTACCCTGAGATGATGATCATACCTCCCGTTTTCCATAAAATCTGCGATCACTTCCTGTAACAATGAAGGCATCGCAACAGTTTGTACAAGTTTATTCCATAGGATTTTTTCTTTAAATTGGCCTGGTTCGATCCATCCTATTCTATATCCTGGCGCCAATGTTTTGGAGAAGCCTCCGCAACTCATCACTATTCCTGCTTCATCATAATTTTTACACAACGTTGGATGTGTCTCACCAAAATGAAGAACCCCAAAAAGATCATCATCAACTAACGGAACGTTATAATGTGTTAACAGTTCCACTAAGGCCTTTTTGTTTTCATCCGGCATCAAACTTCCTAGTGGATTATTGAAATTGCAGGTGAAACAACAAAGATCAATTTTATTAATATTTTGTTTTAATGCCTCCAGGTCAACCCCTGTAACAGGATGTGTAGGCAATTCAAGAATATTTAATCCCATCGACTTTGCCAATTGCAATATTCCAAAGTATACAGGGCTCTCAGTGGCAATAGTATCTCCTGGTTTAGTTACAGCATTTAAACATAGATAAATCGCATTCATTGTTCCCAAGGTAGTTATAATATCATCTTCACTCAGCTCTCCTTCCCTCGCTAAAGACCATTTAGCAATATTTCTTCTCAAATTCAAACTCCCCTGAGCGGGCTCAAATGCAGTGCCGCTGCCATCAAGTTCCCGCATAACTTTTATTATTCCTTTGTTAAGTTTAGAAATTGGCAAAAGTTTTTCATCAGGAACGCCCAAGGAAAATTGTCTTACGCTTTTATCCCTCAAAACGTCAAAAACCTTATAAGTTAGATATTCAGTTTCATTTTTTGTTGCGGTCACAATCGGGTTACTTACTGATGGAAGCGCCAACTTTCGTTTAGAGGTTCCACTGACAAAATATCCTGACTTTGGCTTTGAAATTATTAAAGATTTACTCTCAAGCAAAGTGTAGGCCTGCTGTGCAGTATTTAGTCCAACGTTGTAAATTTTTTGTAATGAACGTAAGGAGGGTAATTTATCGCCAGTCCTCAAGGTTTCACTTAATATCTGATTTTCTAAAATTTTTGCGATTTTAAGATAGAGAATTTCTCTTGGCATTTTCACGAAGTTTTATAACTCTTAAATTACGAAAAATGATTTTGTATTATCATTCAGTTCCATTAATAAAACTAATTATTTATTTTAAATAAACTCACTATATATATTGTATTTTTTTTGAACCCCATTACTATTTCTTAGCTGCCACAAATGAACAAAATCATAGATAAAAGTATTTGAAGATTCACTCGTCAAGCCACAAACAACCAAATGGCGCCAACTAGAGACAATTGACGCTATTTTTTGTAATATCTGTAAATTTGACATCTTGAAACTATAATTCTCCAAAGCGGTTTGCATTATATTTTAGTCCTCTAAAGCAGCCATTAATATAAGTTATAATAATCAAATAACGAATGATTAAAAAATAAAATCTTATCGTTTATTTTTAAAAAGACCGATTGTTCTATTTTTTTATTTAACTTTGTCCCGAATAAGAATTATTGCTGATGAAAACTCAAAAATCCGAAAATACCAAACAGCTTATCATTGAGAAAACTTCGACCGTTTTCAATGTGAAAGGCTATGCGGGTACTTCAATAAATGATGTAATGAGTGCAACCGGTCTTTCGAAAGGTTGCATTTACGGTAATTTTGAGAATAAGGATGAAATTGCATTAAGTGTATTTGACTACAATTTTGGTAAAGTAACACAGCATATGAAAGAACGTATTTTAGCAACTAATGATTCTATCGAAAGATTGCTTGTTTATCCCCACACATACAAAAACTATTTCAGATATCCGTATTTACAGGCAGGCTGCCCGATTTTAAACACAGCTACGGAGGCTGATGATACACATCCATCACTCCAGAAACGTGTACAAAAAGCCCTGAACTTTTGGAAAACATCTATCGAAAATCAAATCAAACGCGGCATAGATAGAAATGAAATAAAAGCAGATACCGATCCTATCGAAATTGCAGTAGTAATGATCTCGATGATCGAAGGTGCATTTATGCAGGCAAAGGTCAACAACCATATGACAGAGCTTAATATAGCGATGTCTTTTTTAGAGAAAATGATCAGAAATTTGAAAGCATAATTTTTTTGCTTACAAAAAGACCGATCGGTTTATTTATAGATTATTAAAAATATTTAAACAATAAAATGGAAACATTTGATATTACCGTAATAGGGTCAGGTCCTGGCGGGTATGTAGCAGCTATTAGAAGTGCTCAATTAGGCTATAAAACAGCAATCATTGAAAAGTATAATACTTTGGGTGGCACTTGTACCAATGTAGGTTGCATTCCTACAAAAGCGCTGCTGGACAGTACGCATCATTATGCAGATGCACTCAGTAGTTTCGGAACACACGGCATTGAATATTCGGATCTGCGGCTCAATGTTGAACAGCTTTTTAAGCGAAAAAGCGAGGTGGTGGCCAAAAACACACAAGGTCTGGATTTTTTGATGAGAAAAAATAAGATCACAGTTTTCCAGGGTTCAGGTTCTTTTGTCAATAATGAAACATTGAAAATTGTACACGATGATCAGGCTGAAACTGTAATTAATTCAGATAAGTTTATTATTGCTACAGGATCGAAACCCGCTACAATTCCGGGCATTACTATCGACAAAAAGAGGATCATCACTTCTACCGAAGCGCTGGAATTGCAGAAAAAGCCCGATAGCATCGTGATTATCGGCGGCGGCGTAATCGGTGTGGAAATGGCTTCCATATTCAACAGGATCGGAACCAAAGTGACTATCTTAGAATATGCGGATAATCTCATTGCGACAATGGATAGTGAATTAGGTAAAGCTCTATCGAAGATCTTAACCAAAGAAGGTGTAGAAATCAAACTTCAGCAGGCTGTCTACAAAGCTGAAAATCATGGGAACACGGCTAAGGTTTTTTTCAAAAATAAACAAGGAGAAGAACAAGAGCTCACCGCCGACTATATTTTAGTTGCTGTCGGCAGAAAACCCTATGTAACCGGTCTGGGTTTAGAAAATACCAGCGTGGAATTGAACAACAATGGTACAGTGAAAGTCGATGAATTGCTTCAGACTTCAGCTCCAAACATTTATGCGATTGGAGATGTTGTGGGTGGCGCGATGCTGGCTCACAAAGCAGAGGAAGAAGCCGTATTTGTAGTGGAGAGAATCAATGGTCAGAAACCTCATATCAATTATGACCGTATCCCTTCAGTCGTATACACCTGGCCGGAAGTGGCTTCTGTAGGCTCTACCGAAGAACAATTAAAGAAACAGGGAGTTGAATATAATGTCGGTACATTTCCTTTTGCCGTGAATGCCAGAGCCAGAGCCGGAATGGAAACGGAAGGTTTCGTAAAGGTGCTTTCCGATCCGAAGTACGGCGAACTTTTAGGAGTGCATATCATCGGTGCCCGCGCAGCAGATCTGATTGCACAGGCTGTTGTTGGCTTGGAATATGAAGTAATAGCTAATGATATGGCTACAATGAGTTATGCCCACCCAACCTATTCCGAGGTAATGAAAGAAGCTTATACGATAGCATCAGGAAGACCATCATTGAATATTTAAATATTTATAGCTATTATTTTTTAGAATTATGTCACAACAAATCAGGCTGGCAACCGTAGAAGATTATCCAAGAATTATGGAAATCTGGGAATCTGCGGTCAAAGCTACACATGACTTTCTTGCCGAAGAAGATTTTACTTATTTTAAAGAAGCCATCCCAAAAGATTATCTGCCCAATCTCGAAGTACCTTTTTATGCTGCAAAACCAACCAATAGCATTTTCATCGGTATCAGAAGGAAGCTTAGAAATGCTGTTTGTTCACAATGACTACCGTGGTAAAGGCTATGGAAAGCGCCTATTTCAATTTATGGATGAGACGAAAGACATTACAAAGGTTGATGTCAATGAACAAAATTACCAGGCCGTCGGATTTTACGAAAAATTAGGGTTCAGAAAAGCAGGAAGATCAGAAAAAGACGGCTCTGGTAAAGATTATCCGATCATACATATGCTAAAATGAAATGGTCATAATTATCACAACACTCTAATTATTAAGAATAAAATACATAAAAATGATTGAAGGACTATATGAGACACACATCCAGGTAAGCAACTTGGAAAATGCAGTGCATTTCTATACTCAAATATTGGGCCTGCAGCTTGCACACTATGATGAAACCAGGCCGATCGCATTTCTTTGGCTCGGAGAAAATAAAAAGGCCATGCTCGGACTTTGGGAACAAAAAGGTAATCTCCATAAAAGACATTTTGCATTCAGCTGTTCCAAAGATTTTATTTTAAAAGATGCAAATACTTTTTTAGAGAAAAACGGATTAAAGGCTTATAATTTTCTCAAAAATGGCAGCAATGAACCAATGGTTTTTGCCTGGATGCCCGCACTTGCTCTTTATTTTGACGATCCAGACGGAAATCAACTGGAGTTTATCCATATTCTGAACGGTAAAAACCAGCCAGAGCTTGGCGTACTTAGCTACGAGGAATGGCAAAAAATCAATTCATCTCATTAGATAAATACATATGAACATAGAAGACAATTATTTGGAAATAAACAGGGAATCTTGGAATACCAGAACAGAAGCTCACATCAATTCTGATTTTTATAACCTGGATGCCTTTTTGAATGGGAAAAATTCATTAAAAGATATAGAACTTAATTTACTTGGAGATTTGACAGGAAAATCCGTATTGCATTTACAGTGCCATTTCGGACAGGATAGTATCTCTTTAAGTCGCCTGGGAGCGGACTTAGTCGGCATTGATCTTTCGGATGTAGCAATAGATCGAGCACGGGAACTGGCAAAACAGAGTAATGTTTCAACAACTTTTATCTGCAGCGATGTTTATGATCTTCCCAATCATCTGGATCGTCAGTTTGATATTGTCTTTACAAGTTATGGGACCATCGGCTGGCTTCCGGATCTGGATCGGTGGGCAAAGATAATTTCGAAATTCCTGAAACCCGGTGGTACGTTTGTTTTTGTAGAATTTCATCCGGTTGTCTGGATGTTTGATTCGGGGTTTAAAAAGATTGAATACAGATATTTTAATTCCGGAGCCATTATAGAAACTGAAAAAGGAACTTATGCAGATAAAGAAGCGGAATTTGAAGTCAAATCAATTGGCTGGAACCACGGCTTAGCTGAAGTAATAAGTAATCTGATGCAAAATGGTTTAGAAATGAATTCCATTGAAGAATTTGATTATTCACCATACAATAATTTCAATAATTCAATTGAATTTGAACCCGGTAAGTTCAGAATTGCTCATCTTGGAGACAAAATCCCTATGGTGTATGCATTGACAGCCTCAAAAGGGCATCTTATGGATAAGGAACAATAAAATCTGATGTTGTCTCTAAATTAAAATAGTCTGTTTATTCAAATTATATGTTTCTTAGGTTACTATTTCTTTATCTGTCATTTCTTCCGTTTGCTATTAATGCTCAAAATAGTACTCAAAAAAAGTATGTATTTTTTTTGCATAATAAATTTTTGGAAGAACATTCCTTAAATGAATCCCATCCTAAATACGGACCAGCGGCATATACAGCTATTTTAGAAAAACTTCGATCCACAAATTCTGTACTAATATCTGAAAAGAGAAATCCCGGCACTGATCCTAAGATGTATGCAAAAAAGGTGATCCTTAAAATTGACAGCTTACACAGATTCGGAGTTCCCTATGACCGGATTGCAATTGTCGGAACGTCTCAGGGAGGTTATATAGCTCAATACATCTCCTATTATGCCAAAAATCCAGATTTAAAATTTGTAATTATTGGCGCAAGCTTTAAAAATGACTCGTTGAACGAAGATCGAAAGTTCAGGCTCTACGGAAAGGTTTTATCGATTAACGAAAAAACCGATGTCGGCGCTGAGTTATTATCAAGGCAACTTAGGCTTAAAAATTCTGGTTTAAAATCTTTTAAGGAAATTACCCTCAACACAGGTCTGGAACACGGCTTTCTGTTCAGGGCATTAGATGAGTGGATAATACCTGTCAAAGCATGGATCAATAGTAATAACCTATAAATTGATACTAATGAAAGAAGTAAAGCCACAATCGTTTGTCAGATGGTTCGATCGGCAATTTGATTCAAACACAGGTTCGGAATATTTTGACGAATTTCTAAAACGACTTGAACATTTTCCGGCTGTTCTAAATAAGCTGCTGAAAAGTTGTCCTACAGAGGTTTCAACCCGCAAAATGAGAGATAAATGGTCTGTCAATGAGAATATAGGGCATTTAATCCTTTTAGAAGATCTATGGCGAATCCGTTTTAGAGATATAAAGGAAGGAAAACCAGATCTGTCCCCTGCCGATTTAAACAATACAGCAACCGATAAGTCTTCTTTCAACAACATGTTGATTGAAGAGCTTATTAAGAACCTGGTCAGCGAAAGACACAAAACAATTGCAATGCTTCAAAAAATGAGTGAAGAAGACTTGTTGAAGACAAGTATGCATCCGAGATTACATCAACCAATGAATATCATTGACCTGATGCATTTTGTTGCTGAGCATGATTTGCACCATTTGCATGCCATACAGTCTATAATAGGAAGCATGGAAAACATATAATTTTTTAGCCAAAAAAAAAAACGATTGGTTTATTTTTTTATAAATATAATAACAACGTATATGACAAAACTATCGATATTAGATTACCTAAATAAATTGATAAAAAGTGAAACTACCGATGACATGCATACGCACATGCATTACCCAACACCAATATCAAAAACATTGGGCATAGACATTATGGAAGTCGGTTTAGGTACAGCAACTGTACAAATCAATACAACAAAAGAAAAACACAGTAACCAGCAGGGAACAATTCACGGAGGCCTGCTTTGTGAACTGGCAGACGCAGCCATCGGAACCGCACATTCGACCCTTATTCAGGAAGGCGAAACTTTTACATCCGTAGAATTGAAAATCAATTTTTACCGGCCCGTTTTCGAGGATATACTCACTGCCAAAGCATCCCCCTTACATAGTGGAAAAAATTTAAGTCACTATCAATGCGATATTTTCCGCAGTGATGGTAAAAAAGCCGCTATGATAACAAGTACGGTCATGACTTTAAGAGGTGTTAAAGCGACAGGACGTTAATCCAATGCTCAATTACAACTTTATACAAACCATTCATGAATAAATCAATCTTTAAAAGCCCTGAAGGAAAAGACAAAATTATCCGGGCTTACGACGATGCAATAAAAAATGCTTCATTGAATTTGAAAACCGGCGTGCTGAAAACAACTTATGGGGACACCCATTTTTTGGAGGATGGAAGTCAACACCAAGAAATTGTCATCTTACTGCATGGCGCGTCTTCTAACGCGACGTCATGGTTATCAGACATGGCTGAATATTCAAAACAATATAAAGTCATAGCAATAGATATTATCGGAGAGGCAGGAAATAGCGCAGAAACCAGACCTTCTTATCAAACAAAAGATTTCGCTGAATGGCTAAAAGAGGTTTTCGACAGGCTCAATATCAGCAAGGCAAATATAATCGGATTATCGCAAGGCGGTTGGTTGGCATTACGCTTTGCAACAAGCTTTCCTGAATTAGTCGACCGGCTGATTTTGCTGACACCTGCAGGAGTTGTTCCTACCAAAACAACATTTATCATGAAAGCCCTACTCTATTCCCTTTTGGGAGCAACTGGTCGTATCAAGATTAATAGATTGGTCTTGGGAAGCCAGCGTGTGGATCAAAAAATTGTAGCATTTATGGATTTAATACAAACCAATTTTAATGCGAGGATAGAAAAAGAATATATTTTTTCAGATGATGAACTCAGCCGTTTGACAATGCCTGTGTTATTCATCGGTGGAGAACAGGATGTAATCCGCTCTACTCAGGAAATTGCCGCTAGATTTCAAAATATTATCGACGACTTTACCATAATAACCATTCCGGAAATGGGACATGTTTTGGCTGGATTAGCACCACGAATATTTCCTTTTTTAAACAAAACCAAATGCTAATTAAATCGCAGTACTCTAATGAATATGCAAACAAACTACAGTCACCTCAAGATTCCATTTGATAACCTGGAAATTTATATTCTTTCCGATGGATATTTTGATATAGGATCATATCAACCCATTATTGCGACGGATACAGCACCTGCAGATCTTCAAAAAGAGCTAAGCCGACTGCATTTACCTGCCGATATCTACGAAGCTCCTATTAATGTAATGCTTATCCGAAAGGATGAACAATTAATACTAGTAGATACAGGAGAAGGCTTTTATGATAAAAAAAATGCAGGAAAATTATTACACAGTCTGAAAAGTGCCGGATTCGGAGCCAGTGATATTTCCGATGTATTGATAACCCATGCTCATCGGGATCACATTGGAGGCATATTAACCGAAGATGGCAATCTGGTATTTCCAAATGCAAGATTCTATATTTCACGGACTGAACTGGAATTTTGGTTTACACAGCATCCTAATTTTCCCAACAGCAGGAGGCCTGAGTTTGGACATGCGTCTGTTTCAATGGTTAAACAGATATTAGGAGCCATTACCCACCGTTTAGAAATATTTGATGCAGGTGATGAATTATTTTCCTGTATTAAAACGCAAGCAGCTCCGGGACATACTCCCGGACACATTATATTTACGGTTTATTCGGGTAAGCTATCCATTACGCATCTGGTTGATCTGGTTCATAGTCCTGTATTGATCTCTAATCCGGTTTGGGGTACACAATGGGATGTTGATTTTTCTTTGGGGATCAACACCCGAAAAAATATACTGGAACAATGTCATGAGCAAAAATTGCTAGTTTGCGCCTCCCATCTTCCTTGGCCAGGAATAGGTTTTATTGACAGATATCATGATCAATGGCAATGGACTCCAAAACCATATATCTCACCGTTGCTACTTACATTTTGATAATGATGTTTCATTCAGTTTTAGCAATAAAATCTGAAATGTCTTCTACCAGTGACGGATAAAGTGAATCTGGAATAGCGTGTCCCATTCCGTTTTTTATGATCAACTCACAGTAAGGAATAGTGTTTTTTAAATCGGTCGCATGTTCTATACTGAAAAGCGGATCTTCGTTCCCATGTATCACTATGGTAGGCGCCTGAATATCAATAAGAACATTCGGATTAAATATATAAGTTACGAGGGCAACTATTTGACGATAAGGTCTTACCGAAGAAGATTTTCGGATTTCATCTTCAATAATTAGCGCCTGCTCTTTTTCCTCATTGAGGATATATCTGCTGCCATAAATAGCTTTCATAAAGCCTATTTTTTCTTTCAAATAGGCTTCCCGGTTATCTTCGAAATTAACAGATGAGCTGGTCATTTTTTTTACCAAGGCATCATCAGACTTCGGAAGAGCAGGATTAAAGCTTGAAGACATCAATAAAGTCAGTGTCTGAGTCATTTCCGGATACCGTGATGCAAATAGCTGTGCTATGATGCCACCCATTGAACGCCCTACAATATTTGCGCTCCGGATGCCAAGTGAATGCAGCAAATCTTTTATATCATCTGCCATATCCAATAAAGAATAAGGGGCAGGATATTTTTCTGGATGCTGTAGAAAATCATTCAAGGAAAAGCTATAGCTGTCGTTGCTATCATAGGTAGTAAAAGTACTTTTTCCACAATCTCTATTGTCAAAGCAGATTACACGAAATCCTTCTTCTGCAAGCTTATT
The DNA here is from genome assembly GCF_011064245.1 of Sphingobacterium sp. DR205. Classification (NCBI taxonomy): domain Bacteria; kingdom Pseudomonadati; phylum Bacteroidota; class Sphingobacteriia; order Sphingobacteriales; family Sphingobacteriaceae; genus Sphingobacterium; species Sphingobacterium sp. DR205. Next base: position 4,037,559 of record NZ_CP049333.1, read on the forward strand.
ACAAAATGGAAGTTCCCAACGGGTCATTTGTGTGTTTAACCCACTGATGAGTACAATAGTTTTGTTGTTTTCAGCTCCAAATACTTCATAATAGATGGTAGCATTTTTTAGTTCAGTATACCCCATAAATAATTTACTACAGTACAATTTCTAAAGGTAAAAGTCTGGAATCCAATATAGCAGCCGAGCGATGGCCTGTAATTTTCATATAATTCGGATCTTGCTCAAATGCAAAAAAATCTGATATACTCTTTTGTCTAACCAGCATACAGACATCCCACTGTTCGTCCTGAGGACCTATCAAAAAGCGGTCTCCTTTTCCAATGAAAAGAATCTCTCCGCCACCCTCCTCTAGAAAAGGTTTAGCAAGTTCTACATAAAGCATAAAAGCTTCGTAGCCAGAAATTTGGCCGGCAGGTGCAATTTCAGGAAACTCGGAATAATCAGCAATTTCCTTTAAATGTATCAGATTTAAATTTACGATTGACCCTTGAATATTTTTTAACATAAGATCCCGGCCGGCTTCGTAGGTTGGATATAAATAGGTTTTGCTTTCCATATCAATATATATTTCTGGCTTTACTTTGCTCTTCTTTCAGATCATTTCTGGCTTTCTGCAACTTCTTTTTATAGTCTATGATGTTCTCTTCCCATGGAACAATGATCGTATTTTCAAAAACGAAACTCTTCTCTCCCAGCCGGATCCAATCGTCCTGTAAGTTTCTGTTATCAAATTGTCCGTTGTTCAGTTCAAACCGGATTCTGTTATAAAGTGCTCTTAAATTAATACTCTCCCTGATAAATATTTTATTTTCTGCATTATTCAGAATAGTCAATACACCCATTAACGGTTTCATCTCTAAAAACTCAGCGTTTAATTTCTTTCTGTACTTTTTGTCCATGTTCATTCATTAAATTTAAAGATCGCCTCCTAAAATTTTCAATTGTCCGGCGAAAACACTTAGATCTTCCGTTATAATTCCTTCTAATAGCTTTTTGGATATATATCCTGCTGTAGTGGTAGCTTCTGTAAAAATTCTTTCTCCGGCAGAAGTGAGTTTTACATAACTCACCCTCGCATCCCTATCACTATTTTCTTTCTCTACAAGTCCCATTTTTTCCATTGGCAAAATAATCCGCGTAATGCCAGAGGCGGTTAAACCTGTATTCTCAGCAAGATCAATTCTTTTTAAACGGTTACCAGGTGCACTACTTAAAATATACAGGATCATATAGTCGGTAAGGCTAATACCATGAAGACTTAAACCGTCAAACTTCTTCGTAATGACAGATTGAACCTTTAAAATATTCAGAATTGTACTTATTTCTTTCATTCTACTATTTGCAATATACTTGATTAGTCAAGTATATTGCAAATATAAGCATTTTGTTTATACGTGCAACAGCTATAGCTAATTTCGTAAACCCGCTTTAATACATCTTGACAACTATTCGATATCATTTAATGATGTTTTCATTTTAACATCAGAATGGATATGGAAAAGAAAAAAGGCGTGATTTAGTTTAACCCAGTCCCCTGGAGATTTACAGCATATTGTAGGATTTCCATCATCAGGTAAATTTGAAGGATTGGCGATCCGACATCCTGGGTCGTATCTCTAATACTAAACAAGATCAGCTAACCAATTGTTACCCATAATTGGGTGAAATATCAAAAATCTCAAAAAATAACTCAGTTTAGAGAAATAATCGAAATCGGCTTAAAATATATTAAAAGCCGATTTGAAGCCGTAATATACTTAGCAAAATGTGCATGTTTACAAGCATTTTTCGATAGTTTCTATTCCCATAGAAGTTCACAAAGTCCAAAAGTAACAGGTTGCACCCATTTAACTCTCCATTTAAAATGGACATACAAATTTTTATGGCATCATAGGAGATCTTGACATCTCATATTTATTAATATTATATGTATGTTTCTAAGTGCCAAGTGGACAGGATCGGCTAATCCGACCTGCCCGACAATAAGGATTCAATTCTACTTGATAACTAAAATGGGTTTACACTTATCTCAATCATCAGATTCTCAAAATAAAAATAAAAACCAAAGGTATTCCGCATTTTTTTTGGGACATCTTCAACTCTTAGATATAATTCATCTTTAATTTTATCATAAACGTGGTATACTGAATTTTCATCCTCCTGATAAAATCCAATGTGAAAATTCTTCGGATAATCCGGTTCTTTTTCTTCGTTATTCATTACCTGTCCCCAAATTACCAATGCAAATTTTTTGTTATTTTCCATAACAGCCATCTTACTATTGCGATTGATTATAAGTTCAAAGCCCATATGTGTACTGAATAGTTCAACAGCTTTATCGACATCTCTTACAACCAGATTAATGTGATTTAATTCCATTTTAATTAAGTCTTGTTTATTTTACAAAACAAAATTAATCATCAGATAATGTTGTCAATTGGATAAATCGGTCATTTTCATTTTTTCCTAAAACAGTTGGTCTAGTTCCCGAAAATTTCTTCACTGTTCTTATAAAGTGTGATTGGTCCGCATAACTTAATTCGGGATAAAAGTGTCCGCTTTTTACCTGTTTGAGTGAATTGCAGAATTTGATAATGTCAATGTAGGTTTTTAAAGTTATCCCTAGCCATTTCCTGAAGTATCGGTTTATTTCTCGACTACTCCATCCGATTTCTGATGCAATGGCCTCAACTTTAGTTTCTCCCTTTGAACGATTAATCAGATCAAACAGCTTGACCTTACGAGTATCGATCGGATCTGTTACTATTCGCTGCATGGTAACACATGCTTTCCTGTAGAAGCCTTCAAAATTTTGCATATCCTCTCTGTAGAAGCCCATATAACCAGGTGGTAAAATAATTTTTTTATTAAGGGAGTCTGAAAAGGAACGCTTAAATACGTATTCCGCAGCCATGGGATAAAAACTGATGGCAAACATTACCGATTTGGGAAAAGGATGTTTTACTATGGGTTTATTACATATTCCTCCTATAAAAATTTCAAAATTTACACCATCATCCAGAAATAAGAAAAGATCGATCTTTCCGTCAGGAAGAATTATGGATTCCGTACGGTCCTCAGAATGATTTCTTACCATCCATATACTTTCAATAAGGTGGCTCAGGCATTCTTGCGGTGGCAAAGAGATATATTCCAAATCAGTTTTCAAAATACAGCAAAAAATTAAATTAATTAAATTATTAAAGGACAATTCAACACAATAAAAGTTAATTTATAAGCCAAGTCAAAGAGAATCTCAATTACGTTCTTGGATTGCTGCGCAAAAAAAATATAATAAACACAGCAGTCAATCGGTCTTAATGATACGCACAATTTATTAAATCTGAAACAATATCAAAACATTCGGGTACGGTTCTACTATAAAAAGATGTTACATGCCCTATCTTCAAAACACTACACCGTGCTCAACCTCGTTCAATTTATTGATCAAATGTTCAAAAGACTCCTTTGATTATATTTCATATAAAATTACAATAAATAAGTGTTTCTCAGTATACCATCAACACAAGACGAGAGATGAATCAAGAGTTATGGTGGATGATAAAGTGATCACAATAGCAATTTATTTTAGCTTTTACTATATTTATGTAAACAGATCAATTTATAAATTTTGTAAATTGCTTTATATAACTTTCACTATGGTTCACTTAAACGGTACACACAGAAATAAAACGACATTTCCCTCCGGCTTGTTTAAGTTCTCTACTTACCCTTTATCAATAGTTTTATTGCTCCTTACCTCGTTTCTTTGCAATGCGCAACAAACTATACTTTACCAAGATAGTTTTGATAAACCATTAGATACACTGAACTGGAAAGTCGAAATGCTTCCGGGAAATCAAGCAAAGGTAATTACTGAAAATCAAAAACTCGTTATCAATGCACCTTATGGTGTTACTGTTTGGTTTAGGCATGAGCTTACAGGTCCCGTTAGAATTGAGTATGATTGGAAAGTAGTCATTGCCGATGGCATAAATGACAGACTCTCAGATCTGAATCAGTTTTGGATGGCTACTGATCCTAGAAATGAAGATCTGTTCACACGGAGAGGAAAGTTCTCTGAATACGATTCATTAAGTCTTTATTATATTGGTATGGGTGGAAATAAAAATACCACGACAAGATTCAGAAAATATCAGGGAAACGGTGAACGTAAATTATTACATGAATATACCGATAAATCTCATCTACTCAAGCCCAACCATAACTACCATATCATAATAGAAGTCGCGAACGGCATGACCCGTTTTTTAGTAGATGGAGTCCTGTATTTCTCTTTTGCAGATCCAGAACTTTTAACAAAAGGTTATTTCGGATTCAGATCAACACACGCTAGGCATGAAATAAGTAATTTTCGTGTGTTAAGACCGTGATCTGAATGATTGATATACCTGTAATCCGCATTTCCATTACCCCTTATACATTCTGAAATGATAAAAACCTCCATAGCCACCCAAACTTATTTGATCATCCTATTATGCTGTCTTTCTTTTTTTGCAAATGCCCAGCTACCTGCCTTTCCCGGTGCCGAAGGATATGGTCGTTTTGCCACAGGAGGAAGACTGGGAGATGTTTATCATGTAGCCAATCTCCATGATGATGGTTCTGGCTCCCTGCGGTATGGTCTGGAAACGGCTAGAGGTCCAAGAACCATTGTCTTCGACATTTCAGGTAATATCCTATTATCCAAAAAACTCGTTGTTAATGCTTCTAATCTTACCATTGCAGGCCAAACAGCGCCAGGTGGTGGAATCACCCTGGCAGGCAATTCACTTTATATAAAGGCTGACGATGTTATCATTCGTTACATCCGCGTACGATTCGGAGATAAAAGCGGTCAGCAGGCAGATGCAATCAGTATCATTGGCGGCAAAAATATCATATTGGATCATGTATCGGCAAGTTGGTCTATAGATGAGACCTTATCCTGTCAGAGTGATCACGTAGATTTGTTGACGGTTCAATGGTGCATCATCTCGGAGAGTCTTCAAAATTCCCTCCATAAAAAGGGTTCTCACGGTTATGGTGGAATCATTGGTGCTACACGTCAATCTTTTCACCACAATTTATATGCCCATCACAGTTCCCGAAGTCCAAAAGTAACGGGTCGCAGACATTGTGAGGTGGACTTTAGAAATAATGTCATCTACAACTGGGGATTTAACAACTGTTATGATGGAACAGCATCCTATATGAATTGGGTCAACAATTATTATAAGCCTGGACCTGCAACAGAACAAAAGGTCACGCAACGGATTTTTCAATTAAGCGATGCAGAAATAGCTGATGTCAAAAATAATTCACCAAAGGATTCCAAAGTATATGAAACCGCACTCTATGCCGAAGGGAATTTTGTTGTTGGCTCGCCAGATGTGACCAAGGATAATTGGGCAGGTGGCATTGACTTTGTAAATGGTGCATCGGAAGTAAAAAACAGGGCGAAATCTCCAGCTTTCCCTGCTCCAATGATAACACAACAAACGGCTTTAAAAGCATATCCATTAGTTGTTGCCAGTGCAGGAGCTTCTTTTTCTAGAGATGCCATTGATCAGAGAATTTCTCAAGAGGTACTGACAGGTACCTATACATATGGTAAAAAAGGTTTGATTGATTCTCCAAATGATGTAAAAGGTCTTCCCCTACTCACAACACTCCCTCCACCGCTAGACACCGATCAGGATGGCATGCCTGATGAATGGGAAAAGAAAAATAGCCTTGATCCAAATGAGCCAGATGACCGAAATCATTACGCTGCAACAGGTTACACCATGCTGGAGGTATACCTCAATGAATTGTTGTCCAACACCAGGTAAGCTTGTAGCAAGTTCGAAGCTATTCCTTCAGTCGCAAACTTATCCCGATAGAGGCATATGCTGACGATTCCATACTGCCTCCCTGACCTTTCAGGACCTGATAACTGCTATCTAGAAAATCATACTCCCTCATAAATTGCATGCCTACTTTTGCTTTGACCCAAAACATGCCCGATATTTTTGCAGCTGCAGTCAAACCAACCGGTATATTGATCACCCTTGCATAGTGAGCACCAACATCATTTTTTGTACCTATATTGTAAATGCCTGTTTCAAAATTGGCATCAATCCCATATTCCCAGGACTTACTGGGCGTCATGACAAATTGGGCTTTAATGGGAAGCATCATATCGATTCGATAGTCGGAAGAGGAATAAGTAACTGCAAAAAGCGGTGTAAATGTATTTTTCGTAAAATCTCTGCTGTAAGAAGCACCATATCCCCATTGCAAGCCTTCATGTTTTCCCGATTGATGCATAGCCACCGCAGCCAGCGCTGGAAAAAAATCGCGACTTCCAAAACTGCTCTTAAAATCAGACCGGACAATAAGTTGAGGGACAACAACAAGATTCCAGCGATCGTTTAGCTTTTGTCTGATCAGTAAAGCATATTGAATATCACTAAGATTACCTGGAAAATGGAGACCTTTTTCACTGCGTGATTCCTGATTATAATTCAGAGATCTATAGGCAAACATATTATTTAGCTTGGTGTGTTCACCCATTTTGATCGTCGGCGTTATCAAGTTAATATCAACAACTCCAACACCCAGTTGATCACCATGCTCGAGTTTTGATCTTGCTACACTGGAATAAGTTGAGGAGAAAAACTCTGATTCCTGAGCATCGACATAAAGTGGGACTAAGATGAGCAAAAGTAATATTTTACTCCTTCGTAGTTTCGGAATGCATCTTATTTTCTCGCTCATAGATTTGACTATACTTAAAATCGTTTATTTTTGCGCTATCAATCTGCCCAAAGGCCCTTTTTAGTATTGCTGAATGGGCAATACTGATCTAGCGGTGCAAATTTGGATAATTTAATCTGCACCAAACGTTGATCGTAATCAATAATTAAAGAAATAAACACGCTATGGAACTTTTTAATGTCCTTGAAAGCATGATCTCCCTGAATCAAAGACACCGAGATGAAATTGCGGAACTCGTTGAAATCCGCAATTATAAAAAGAATGAAAAATTTCTTTTGAAAGGAGATCCCTGCAGCGTTATCGGTTTTGTAATTCAGGGCAGCTTTAGATATATCATGGATATGGATGACAACGATAGAACATTTGATTTCTCCGTAGAAAATGAATTTATATCAGATTACTATGGTATTTTACAATCCAAACCAGCATCTTTTGAAATTATTGCCAACCAGTCTTCCCGGGTGGCCTGCCTTCCAACCGAAAGAGTACTGGCATTGTTCGATCAGGATATGGTTTATCAGAAGATCGGCAGAACAATTGCTGAAACTGAATTCTGTAGGCATCATGAAAGACTCATATCTCTCATGTATCATTCTCCACAGAAACGCTACGAGGATCTTATGAATACCATGCCAGAGAGCGTTCTGAAGTTACCACAACATCTTCTGGCGAACTATTTAGGGATTACCAAAGAGACTCTAAGTCGTATCAGATCAAGAAAAGCGCGGTAATGTCTATTTGCCAGATCACCCTGACATCGGATATGTGCAAACATATACAACCTCCTATCCAATAAAAATAATTTCAAGGATATTTAATAAAAAAGACTGCTTTAAGCAGTCTTTTTTATTAAATATGATTATTGAAGCATCTTTTGTTAAAAATTCGGCTATCGCAGCAGGTTTTAATTTAGGATTGGCTCCAGGGTTGTTTGCCTCAATAGCACCCTCTACGCTCGCAAAATCTAAAGCTTGCTGTGGATCTCCATCACTTAAGAGCATCGTAATAAGTGCTGCGAAATAATAATCTCCAGCTGGTATCGTATCCATAACCTCAATAAACCATGTCAATTGAAAGTTAAGGAATTAACAGTTAACCAACTGCCAAATTTCATGTTACAAGCTACTCCTTTATCAATTCTTCCAGTTGTTTTACAAATGTATCCGAACTGTAATCTGCAAAACCTTCGTGATGGAACCTAATCTTACCGTTCTTATCCAGTACAACTGTTGTAGGCAAATCCCCATTATAGATAACATGGGGAATAGGACCTGTTGCTTTGAAAAACGGTATCGAAAACTTTTCTTTTTTGAGATAGGCATTGGCCGCAGCGAGATCGTCATCTTCATTAATGGTCAAAAAGAAAACCTGTGGATGGTCTTTAAATTTGGAATACAGGAACTCAATGGAGGGAAATTCCGCCCTGCAAGGTGGACACCAGGAAGCCCAAAAATTAATAAATACCACTTTTCCGCGTAGGGAGGATGTATGCTGCACAAGCCCATGCTGATCTTTGAACTCAAAGTCAGCAGTCGACTCTGCTATCGCAGCAGCTTCTTTCTTTTCCAAACTGGCATTGAAAATTCCAGTGTTCATCAATTGTTGAAGCATCCATGATTTCGCATCAGGGCTAACAAATAAGGTGACTAGGAGAATGCCCATAAAAACAGTGAAACCGTTCTTTTTGATGCTTTCCCAAAGGATATTTGTGTGTCGCTTTTCTTTTCGAAGATCTTTGTTATCTGCCATATACTTCATATTTAAAAATTAGGGATTCTTTCCTAGTTACTTTCGATCAATTCATTGAGCGCTTGAGCAATTTCGGGATTGCTGTAATCCCTTCCTCCTTCGATCCTGCTGATCATTTGCCCTTCCTTGTCTAGTATCACTGTTGTAGGAATTGCTCTGCCCAAAAATTCGGTTGGAATACTGCTCTTAGGGATATATACTTGTAAGTCGTAATTATTCTTTTTCATAAATGCTTTTGACTTCTCCATTTTTCCGTCTACATCTACCATCAAAAATATGATATTGCTGTTGCCCTCATAATCTTTTTTAAGCTTATTAATAGAAGGCATTTCATGTATACAAGGCGGACACCAGGTAGCCCAAAAATTAATAAAAACAACCTTTCCTTTCAGGGACTGTAATGACACTGCATCACCATTTTCATTCGTGAAAGTGACATCCGGTCCAGAAGCCGATGTGTTGTCCTCCCTTACTTGTTCCCCTTCAACGGCGTTTACTGATTGTTTTTCTTTTTCTTGCTGACTGCATGCCGCAAAACTAAAGCATACCACCATCACAAAGGTGAATACAATTTTTGCTCTTATATTTCTTTGCATTTTCATATCTTTTAATGATTTAGTTAATTTTTCCCTCTTGAATCTCCTCAGACGGCTTAGTTATGATGTGATCATCTACAGAAAGGTTGCCAAAAACTTCTACCAGACCGTCCAGCTGAATACCTTCTTTTATACTAATTCTTTTTACAATCTTATCGTTAAAAGTCATTACATAGATACCGGACTGTGTATTTAAAATACTTTGAGCAGGTACCCAGTACGAGGGATTTTTCCGTTGTAACTTCAGTTTAACCTGCGCATAGTCACCTCCCTGCAGTTCCCCTGAAGAATTATTGACATCAAATTCCAACTTTAACGAACGATCCTGTTGATCCAGCAGTCCTGATGTGCGGGAAAGATGCGCCGTGAAAGTCTTCCCAGGCTGTGAACTAACCGTAAATTCGGCTTCTGCCTTCTTATTGATAGATGATGCATGCTTTTCAGGTAAGGATAAGGTCAAACGGAGCTTATTGCCCTGTGCCATCATAAACAAAGGTTTATCAGACCCTGAACCCACCAAGGCCCCAACAGAGATATTACGTGCTGTAATCACACCATCAAACGGTGCTGTTATCCGCAGATATTGGTTCAATTGTGAAGACTGTGCCGTACCGGCTTTCGAAGCTTGATAAGCTGATTTTGCGCTTTCCATCACACTTTTTGCCCGGTCTATTTCAATGGCAGCTACTGCACCGGTTGTCTTAGCTGCATCTGCCAAGCGGTCATAGGCCTGTTTTGCATACTGATAATCACTGAAGATCTTTTGTTCCGTGGATTTATCAGATAAATACTTTTGATTCATTTCTGGAGCTTCCAGTACAGCTAATAGCTGACCTTTACGAACATGATCTCCAAGGTCTACATATAACTGCTTAACAAAACCCTCAACCCGTGCATGAACAACAACCTGTTCATAGGGTTTCAGTTCAGCTGGTACTGATAGCTCATACTCGGGATTCATCATTTTGATAGCAACCCAGGGGTATGAAGTAGCCTTTGCTTCTTTATTCGTACTTTGTTTTTTTTGATTTCCTTTCTCTGAGCAGGAAACCAGCAGTAAGATCAGCAAGCACCCGATTAAGGTAGTCACCTGTGCTATTTTATTTCTTAAAATTCTATGATACATCTGATTCTATTTTTTATGTTTAAGATTGGGTCTGCTCTAAATAATACCTGCTTTCCTTGTCATCAGGATCCAGCGAAGGGCTAACAATAGCTGTTCTGGACATTAACGACGAAAAGAAATGCGGAAGCAGTAGTAAAATGGTTGCCGTGGATGCGATCAGTCCGCCAATAACTGCTCTGCCCAATGGAGCAACTTGCTCTGCCCCATCGCCTATACCCATTGCCATAGGCAACATACCGGCAAGCATGGCAACAGCGGTCATCAATACCGGCCGCAATCGAGACGAAGCAGCAAGTCGTGCTGCATTCGAAGGTTTTAGTCCCAGTTGTTTTCGGTAATATTCTGCTTGGTTCACCAGCAGAACCGCATTCGATACCGACACGCCTATCGACATAATCATTCCCATATAAGACTGGAGATTAAGTGTACTTCCCGTCAGAAATAAAATGATCAGACTTCCGGCAATAACTGCGGGCAACACAGCAAGGATAATCAATGGTACCTTAAACGATTGATAGAATGCGGCAAGCATCAGGAAGATGGCGATGACAGCAACTCCTAAACCTGCTAATAAACTTCCTAATGTATCATCTAACAACTGTAAAGTTCCCTCTGTCCAAACCGTAGTTCCACGTGGGGGTTCACCGGCATCTTGAATGGCTTTTTTAACCGCAGCTGAGGCCGTACCCAAATCTTTACCATAAATATTAGCGACAACCGTCACGTATCGATTGGGCCCCTTTCGGTTTACCTGTGCTGGTGATGTTACCCTACGGATGGTAGCAACATCGTCCAGTATTGGACGCATGCTTCCATTTTTCAGTGGCAATGATTTCAATTTTTCCTCTGAGGACATAATTCCTTCGGGGATCTGCACCTGAACCTGAAATACTAATCCTGACTTGGGATCAACCCAAAGGTTTTTATCCGTAAAACGTGTGGAGGAGGTCGCTGTAACCACACTCCGCGTAATATCCTGCATGGTTAGACCAAACTGACCAGCAAGATCACGATTGACTTCAATCTCTAATGTTGGATAAAAAACGGGTTCAAGAATACGTACATCTCGCAAATAAGGTACTTTTTGCAGATTGCTTTCAATCTTCGATGCATGGGCAAATGCACCCTTTACCTGACCGGCACCTACTTTTATTTCGATCGGTGTCATCGCTCCCTGACCCATAATTTTTTCGGTCAGTTCTGTCGGCTCAAAATTAAATTTGGAATCAGGGTGTTTTTGGATAATTACTTTTCTAATTTTCTCCTTCAGCTCTTCCATCGATCCACTATAAACAGATTGATTGACCGATACCTGAAGTACGGCTTCATGCGAGGCATTTGTAAATAGAAAAATGGGATTAATCGGAGAACCTGCAGGATGCATTCCGACAAAGGCGGATGTAATATTGATTCCATCTTCCGGAATCTGAGCTTTTATTTCATCCGTAATATCGCGCACAAGACGTTCTGTCTCTTCCAATCGGCTTCCCTGCGGAGCCTGTATTCGGAGCTGAAAATCACCACTGTTGGACACGGGCATCACATCGGTTCCGACAGTCTTTACTAGCAAGGCTGAGATTCCACCTGTCACAACCACATAGCCGATAAATAACAGCAATGATTTGGTAGACCATTTACGCATCCGATACGAATAATTCACCCTAAATTTTTCAAAGAACGCACGTTTTCGCAGCGTGTTAGCAACTACATTATGCTTGTTCTTCATCATCCAATTGGCCAATATAGGAACGAAAGTTTGCGAAGCTATAAAAGAAGCGATCATCGCAAAGGCAACAGCCATTGATAGTGGCATGAACATATCTTTTGGAATCCCTGTCATAATAAAGGCTGGTGTCAGTACAGCCAGGATACAGAGCAAAATCAATAACTTGGGCGTAGAGATTTCCAACAGCGCATCAACGATAGCCCGCTGCTTGGTTTTTCGCATTTCCATATGTTGATGGATATTCTCAATGGTAACGGTAGCTTCGTCGACAAGAATTCCAATGGACAGCGCTAAACCACTCAACGTCATAATATTAATCGTTTGCCCCATCAGATAGAGCACCAAAACTGCCGATAGAACAGCAATCGGGATCGTCATCACAACGATCAGTGCTCCACGGGTATCACCCAAAAAAAGCAGGATAATCAGTCCTGTAAAAACGGCACCCAAAATCCCCTCGTGGATCAGATTGGATAGTGATCGTTCAATGTAAGTGGATTGGTCAAACTCGTAACGGATATTTACATCCTCCGGCAATTGGTTTTTCAACAGCGGTAACGAATTTTTCAGGTTCTGAACGGCATCCAGCGTCGAAGCATCTGCTTTCTTGATAATGGGTAGATAAACAGAACGCTTCCCGTTGATCAGGGCATATCCAACGGTCTGATCCGCGCCATCAGTGACATGGGCAACATCCCGTACATAAACGGTTCGACCCTCATTTGTTTTAACCGGTGTATTCAGGAATTCCTCCGGACTTTTGGCAATCGAATTGATAGGAGCCATCAGGTTTTGTTCTCCAATACGAATATTTCCGGCTGCAGACGGCAGACTGTTCCTGGTAATTGCCATGGTGATATCTTCTGCACTTAGACCATTGGACTGCATTGCTTCGGGGTCTACATTGACAACAATGGATCTGACATTTCCACCGAAAGGAGCGGGAGCAGTGATGCCCGCTATCTCGACAAACATGGGTCTGATTTTCGTCAGCACCAGCGTCTGTATTTCGTTGACCGATCTTTTGTCACTTTCAAATACCAGCTGTCCAACGGGTAACGAACTACCATCGAAACGAACAACTATGGGTGGAACTGCTCCCGGCGGTAAGAACCCCATAGCTCTTGAAACAGATGTGGAGACCTCTCCTGCTGCCTGCGACATATTCGTCCCCGGATAAAAGGTCAGCTTCATCAGGGTAAGTCCCTGAACACTTTTAAAATCAATATTTTTGACCCCACCGACAAAAAGTAGTACTTTTTGAAACTCATTGGCCATAAAACCATCCATATATGAAGGAGAAAGCCCACCATACGGCATGGCGATATACATCGCAGGTAATTCAACCTCCGGAAAGATATCTACATTTATTTTTTTTATGGCGCTATAAGAAAAAAAGGTAATAGCCAATACCATCACCATAATGGCTATAGGTTTCCTTAAAGCAAATCTGATTAAATTCATACGTAAGAATTAAAGGTTGTTAAAGAGAAATTCGAAATCAGCAGTTAACGCTGCTTCTGAAGCTAGAAGCAGCCAATAATCGCGTGAAGCCTCTACATGGATATTCTCGGACTGTTCCAATATAGTCCTGACCTGCAACAATTCGCTAAGCGTGATCAGACCGCTCTTATATCTTGCCAGGTACATGCCATAGGCATCCTGAGACTGCCTTACGGCCAGTTTCGTCTTTTGAAGCTGCTCAAACTGATACAAAATTTCGGTCTGCGCAGCGGAAAGATTAGCCTGCATTGCCTTTTCATATTGAGAATGAAGCATTTTGGCTCCTTCGGCTTCTTTAAAAAGCTCTTCTCCTTTATAATGGTTGGTTCGCATACTGGTCAAATTCCAGGTTATACCAACCCCTACAAGGAAATTATTGGTTGTGTTGCTAAATCCATCTTTCCAGTTCCCGGAAACTGTACCATTGGGATGAATCCCTGTACCTCTGTAGGCATATCCTCCCAGAATGTTTAAAGAAGGTAGTGATGCTCTCTTTTGTGCTTCACCGCTCAGGGTATAATATTCCGATTGTCGATCTAAGGCCGCAAGTATGGGATGCGATGTTTGAATGACACTTTCATTATTTTGTTGATTTCCCACGGGATCAATAAAACGAATGGCTGAAGCCGAAAAATCTACCGAATCCCCTCCATACAATTCCAATAGTTTGATAAAGGAAGCACTTTTAACACCATTCCATTTGTCATACTCGCCCATTGCCTGCACATATGATGATGATGCAAGCAGACTGTCTGCAGCAGGCCTAAGACCGGCAGCAGAAAGACCTGTGGTGATCCTGCGGATGCTGTCGAGACGTTCTGTATTTCGCTGTGTAAGATTTAATTTAGCATCATTATAAAGCAAATTGATGTATCGTTCAGATAATATTTTTTTGAGTTGAAGAAGATAGGCATCTTTTTCACTCACTGTTTTATGGGTTAGGCTTTTGGCCGCTTCATTATCTTTTTGTCGCTTTCCGAACGAAAAGATTTCCCACTCGATAGTGGTGGAAGCAAAACTATTGGCAGCAGTAGTACTTCCTGCTATGGGACTCCCTGAACCACTGACGTTAAAAAAGCCTGGTTGTGGAAAAAAGGCTCCAGAACTACCTTCATAAGTGCCATACGAATTTTGCATCTGTGCCTTCAATTGCGGAAGCATTTCGCTTTTAACAGCTTGCTCATGAAGTTTTGACGCGTCTACAGCAGATTGTTTAGCGCCGATACCAGGATAATATCCTGCTACCCTGGACCATAAAGTACCTAAGGAATTTTCTTTTTGCTGCTGCCCGTATACGGGTAACACAGCAGCAATAGTAAAGCACATGCATGTGATTACTATATGATATTTTATCATACTATTTATAAGTTTATGATAGGTCGCCAAGCGACCGATTACTGTAAAAAAATAATAGAAGTTTCCCCGTTGAAACAAGTGGTTCAATAGGTATAAAAGAAAATAAGTAAGGTATTATAGGATAAGTTTACGGTATTGCAGAAAAATTGGTAGACTTCCTGAAATTTTTAAATTTCCGTAGCGGGGATGTGATTTTTCTCGGCCTAATAAATAAGCAAGAAGAAAAAGAAAAGTAACGGTAAATAAAATTACCGGCGAAAAATGATTAATATCTTGTGAGAGATCGTTTGAGATTCGTATTTCTGCCGTTTCACTAGTAAGACATTTCTCAGAACTGTTTCCGGAATACCCGACAGTTCCTTTAGGTAAGCCTTGTTCCGTATTAGACGGAAGGCCAACTAAAGTTTTAATACTGCTTTTAACAGGACAGGAAGTAAGCATGACCAAGATGATCGCAGCAAATACAATTAAGTACCGTTGATAATATTTTGGAATATGTGACAAAATCCTGTTCATTGATCTGCTAATTTACTGCTATTTATTGAAGTACACAAAAAATTGTCTGATTTAGTTGATAAAAAAGGCGGTTGTACATTTATTTTACAACCGCCTTTTATATGGTCCAGATGAAATGGACTGAAATTTAATTTTGTCCTGCTAGTAATCCACCGTCAACAGTCCAAGTTGCTCCGGTAACCCAGCTTGTTTGGTCTGAAAGTAAAAAGTCAATTGTCTTAGCAACATCTTCCGGTTGACCAACACCTCCTAATGGATGGTATGCATCAAATGCAGATAGATTTTCAGCAATTTTATCTTCTGGCATAAATGTCTTGAAGATTGGTGTCACCACAAACCCTGGGTTGACAGAATTTACACGGATGTTAAATTCAGCTAATTCAATAGCCAATTGTTTCGTAAGTGCTACCAATCCAGCTTTTCCAACCATATAGGCTGATGCAGGTCCTGCTTTAAGCGCATGATGCATCAGTGCCGCACCAATATTAACAATAGATCCACCTTTATTTTCTTTCATAATTAAAGCCGCTGCTTGTGTAATAAAAAAGAAAGCTTTGGTATACGTCTGAAAGCTATCATAGTCTTTCTCCGTATGATCAAAAAATGAAATTGGATTATAATGTCCTGCCCCATTAACCAAATACTTCAAATTTGGCAATTCATTTTTTAGGTTACTATTGAAATCAACGACAGCATCCATATCGGAAAGATCTACCGAGTAAATCTTGACTATACCACCTTTTTCTTCCAATTCCACTTTAGCTTTATTTAAGCTTTCAACACTTCTTCCTACTATTGCCACTTCAACTCCTCTTCCGATTAATAATTCTGCCGTGGATTTACCTATTCCGGTTGAACCACCTACGATTAATGCTTGTTCCATTTTTCTATATTTTTTATATTCGTTATGTTATTTCCGCCTTGGAAATAATTAAAATTAATATTTATGCGATCTTACCTTCGGATTAAGCTCCGTAAGTAAATTCATAGTTTTTTACAATGGCAGGATTAAGACTGTTGCCAACGTGACATAAATTCTTTGCTGAATTTTCAATCAATTCCTTTTGTTCTGCTGTATAGTCTTTATCGAAGAACAACTTAACGTTGATGGTTCCTACTTGTCCGCCTTCTGCTGACATTTCATAAGACAGTTCACTTCTTGAACCGTTTACCTCAAAATCTTTTTTTCTGGCGTAAAAATCAACTGTAGCTAACATACAGCTTGCATATGACCCCATAAGAAGATCGATAGGACCAAATTTCAGATCTACTTTAATCGGATCAGCATTCGATGTTGATTTTGTACTTGAGTTATATTTACCTTCGTAGGTACTTGCTATTACTTGTGACATGTTGTTAAATTTTTGTTATTAATTTGTATTGATTTAGAATGTTGATGCGGACACCCCCTACGCTATATCTGCTCCGATCTCTATTGGTGACCGCATATCATTCAGTTGTAAATAAATCTTTTCTAAAGTTCAGATCAGTAAAAGATTTACTCTTTTTATTTTGCCTCGTAAAAGAACTCGTAGTTTTTTACGATTGAAGGATTAAGACTGTTTCCTACGTGACATAAGTTTTTTGCCGAATGCTCGATGATTTCTTTTTGTTCTGCCGTATAGGATTTGTCAAAGAACAACTTCACATGGATTGCACCAACTTGTCCGCCTTCTGCTGACATGTCATAAGACAGCTCACTTCTTGATCCATTGACCTCAAAATCCTTTTTTCTTGCATAAAAATCTACTGTTCCAAGCATGCAGCTTGCATATGAACCCATAAGTAGATCAATAGGACCAAATTTCAAATCGACTTTAACTGAATCAGCGTTCAACGGTGATTTGGTACTTGAATGATATTTACCTTCGTAGGTAGTTGCTATTATTTGTGACATTTTATTTAATTTTTTAATTGTGAATACGAAATGACTTATATGTTGAAATTAGATGCTACATCCATCAATTCCGCACATATTGTCTCCAGATTCTTGGGACAGCTTAACCATGCTTTCCTGATAGGTCTGTCCAAGGGCTTTTGCAAAAAGTTCAACAGGCTGTGCTCCCGAAACGGCATATTTACCATCCAAAATGTAATAAGGTACACCTGTTATACCCAGATTCTGTGCCTCCATAATATCCTGCTTTACTTCATAATTGTAATCATCTTCCGATAATACTTTTCGTGATTTTGATTGATCCAAACCCAGTTCATCAGCAAGGGAAACCAAAAACTCAACATCGGCAATATTCTTTCCGTCGACAAAATGAGCTTTAAACAAAGCCTCTTCCATGGCATCAGCTTGACCATTTTCTTTTGCAAAATGCAATAGCTTATGGGCAGGAAAAGTATCTGCAGCAATGACCTGATCGTAATTAAAAGTTATTCCAGAATTTTTGCCCATTTCTTTTAATTGATTTAAGAACTGATCAAGGTTAGCTTTAGAAAAACCTTTACGATTCATCATATACTCGCTGATACTCATATTCCCAGAGTTTTCTTTTAATGAAGGATCCAACTGGAAACTTTTCCACTCCACTTCTACTTCATCTTTGAAGGAAGAATCTGCTAACGCTTGCTCAAAATTTTTCTTAGCGATGTAGCAAAAAGGACACATAATGTCCGACCATACCTGTATTTTCATTGCTTTGTTATTTTAAAAGTTATTTAGAGATTCTCATTGACGATTTCAGTAAGCTGCTGAGATGACAGAACACCGGAATGTCTCCATTTCATCTTACCGCTTTTATACAGCATCGTGGTAGGTACTCCCCTAATCTCGAATATTTTTGCTAACCCCGGATTCCGATCGATATCAACCCGCTCATAGTGAATGGCCACTCCATATTTTGCAACGGTTTCATCAAGATGAGGCTTCATGGCGATACAAGGACCGCACCAGGAGGCGTGAAAATTGATCATGGTCAGCCTGTCAGATTCTATTTTATTAGCTAAATTCATTTTTTTGATCTTTAAAAATGGTGAACAACAGCAATATTCCGTTTCAAAACATCGCTATTGTCATACACGAAATTAGATCACAGCCTTTAAGCTCTTATTGATACTAATTTTTACGGGTTCTGCAATGGTCCGGTATCCCGGAGATACTTTGCGAACATGTTCCGCAATAGCTGCGTAGTCTTCTTCGGTTCCGCTACCGCTAACTTCAAAATTGAATTGAAGTTCTTCAAATCCAACCGAAACATTCGGATCAACTTCTAAAAAGCCACGCAGATCAAGATTACCTACAATCGTTAAGTTAACACTGTCAAGCTTGATTCCTTTACTGGTAGCCCCTACCACAAAACCCACCATCATACATCCGGCTAAACCGCCTAAAATATAATCCTGAGGATTCGGATTCAGATTGTCTCCCAACAATTCTGCGGGCTCCCCGATCTGATATTTGAATTGTTTTTCAACCGAAACGCTTCCTATCTTTTTACTGTGAGTAGTAACTTCAGTATTCACACCACCTTTCCAGGTTGCGGTTACACCTAATGCCGCAATTGCTTCAGTAGGTTTGTTAGTAATTACTTCTACATAATTCCCTAATGCTTCTAAATTTACATTGTTTAACATAACCAATTGTTTTAAATTTTGTACTACAAAGGTACTGGGTTGAGAGCTGTGAGGAAATGGACAAAACTGAAAACAAATAGCACTTATTGATTCGATTCCCCGGTTTTAGAGCGTAAAACTTCCTTACTAAAATGTGTCGGTAAAAAGACAGATGAAACCAGTCGAATATACTTGAATAAAAAAAAGCAAGCACCTAGATACCTTACACTTACAAAAAAAAGGAAGTTACCCGTAATTGGGAAACTTCCTTTTTATCATGAGGCCTTTTGCTGTTTTGAATGAGTAATTTAGTTTCAGATAAGAAAAGGATAAATAGCTCACTTGACTTCTTCACAAAATCTTTTATAAGAGCTAAACTCTTCAAGTTAGCATCAATGAACTACTCTGAAAAAAAATCTTTTGCAATACCGTGAGCTGATTTAAGCGCATTTAAAAACTCTTTATCAGCATCTGGATTCACTAGATTTCCTAAAAATTTAACCGAATGAACTTCAGTAATACCAACAAGCCCCAACCACCAGTTTAAATAGGTAGACTGGAAATCTAATCCCAGTTCAATCGGTACACCTGCACCATATACGCCTGAGGTATAAATAATACATGCCTTCTTATCTTTTAATAATGGAAAGTACCCTTCTGCTCCAAAGCCAAAAGTCAGGCCCGGCTGTGAGATGGTATCGATATAGTGCTTCAATACCCATGGAATACCGCCATTCCACATCGGAACCGTGATCAGGTATTCATCTGCTGAGGAAAAACGTTCCGTTACTTCCACAACTTTATCCCATGAACTTTTTAATTCCTCATTTAACGTACCTTCACCGAAGAAAGTCATCTTGGCCGCAGCTTTGTCCCCGTCAAAGGTAGGAATACTTAAGTCCCAAAGATTCAGTTCATCTATAACAGCATCCGGATTCAACAGTTTATAGTGTTCCATAAATTCCTGAGCAATGGCTCCTGATTTAGATTTTTCCTTTCTCGGCGAACTGATAATGTGCAGTAATCTTTTCATGTTAAGTTCAAGTTTATAGAATTAAAGGTTCTCCTTTACCAACTGACCAAGCTCATGAGAGGGCACAACACCGGAGTGTCTCCATTTCATTTCTCCTTTTTTGAAAAGCATCGTAGTCGGTACACTTCTGATTTCAAATAGGGTTGCTAAATCTGGATATTTATCGATATCCACACGTTCATAATGAATAAGATCACCAAATTCCGCAACCACTTCATCTAAATTTGGCTTCATGGCCACACATGGAGGACACCAAGTCGCATGAAAATTAACCATGGTCAATTGTTCTGATTCTATTTTATTTGCTAAATCCATTGTTTTATATTTTTAAATTATTAACAGTTGTATTGTATTGTAATGTATTGTATTAAGGAAATGCAGGATATTTTCTGATTATAATGATCATGTGAGTCATTAAATATGATCTTAAACAGGCATTATCTGATTACGGAAAAAGGGAATCTTAACGATTTAAATCATCCATCACCTCTTTCATGATCATCATACTTTTCAATTTTTCCTTATGATCATAGACAGGCGAATGAATCATCAATTCGTCCACACCTGTCTGCCCTAAAAAGGCCTTTAAGTCATGACGGATTTTCTCCTTACTTCCAACAAAAGAACAGGCCGTCATTTGCTCCACTTGTAAACGTACCTGCTCAGACATGCCGTCCAGGAGCCCTGCTAACGAGTCCACTGGAGGTTGTAAAAATTTCGCTGAATTTTGTGCTAAACTTTGAAACATCTGATACAGACTGGTCGATAACTTTTCTGCTTGCTGATCCGTTTCTGCAGCTGTAGCATTCACAGCTGCTATCGTGTAAGGCTGTTTCAAAACATCAGAAGCTTTAAAATTCTGACGGTACAGTGCAAAGGCCTCCAACATTTGTCTTGGAGCAAAATGACCCGCAAAAGCATATGGTAATCCCTTGGATGCTGCTAAAGCTGCACTCTCTGTACTAGATCCTAAGATCCAGATCGGAACATGTGTATCTTCGGCTATAAAAGCACGCACCTTGGCATAGGGATTCTTATGAGAAAAATACATTTCTAATGCTTCCACATTTTGAGGAAACCGTTGAGATTGCTCATAAAAATCTTTTTGAATAGCTAAAGCTGTTTGGATGTCGCTTCCAGGTGCCCTTCCCAAACCCAGATCAATCCGATCTGGATAAAGCTGAGCTAAGGTTCCAAATTGTTCAGCAACAATCAGAGGCGAATGGTTAGGTAACATAATACCTCCTGAGCCTACTCGTATATTTTGAGTGTGGCCAGCAAGATGTCCAATCAAAACTGAAGTTGCAGTACTGGCGACATGAACCATATTATGGTGTTCAGCCAACCAGAGACGTTTGTATCCTAAATTATCGACCAATTGGGCCAATTCTTTAGTTTTTTCGAATGTAGAACGAGCATTGCTATCTTCAGAAATGAACGCTAATTCTAATAATGAAATAGGTATCATAATTCCCTTTTTTTAAATATGAATGACAGCTACTGAATACTTCTTTGCTTTAGAAATTGCTGGGATTAAATTTTAGTTTTTTATCGACAATCAATCTACAAGTAAGGAAGAACATATATAGTCCCAAAGATCAGTACCATCTGTTTTTAAATTTCCTACTACAAAGGTAATGGCTGGAAAGCATCAAGAAAATGGACAAAACTGAAAACAAGTGGTACTTATTGATCGGATTACACTTTCAAATTCCCATGCGATAACTTTGTAATAAACTGATAATAAGAGGACAAAATCAAGCTGAGTGGCCGAATTTTTGTTGCATATGGAATACTGCTTTTTTTAAAACGAATACCTAAGACTTAATAATAGATGAATTTTGACTATTGAAGGATTCCTGATGATGATCGTTCTTCTCCCCTAACAGATTATTGTCCAGAAATAAATAATCAAAGATTTAGGGTTAGGTAGATCAGAAACAGGGGTAAATCAAATTACTTGAGGACTTAATTGAAATTCCCCAGGTACCAGCTATTCAGAACTCAAATCATAGTTGAGTAAACTCTACATGTTCATATCTTTTTTCATAGATCGAAGCGTGAAAATTTTGCTCTGAGCGGAGCTGAATCAAGATTTCATTTTGAAACTGTAGTTCTTTCTCTAATAGCTGGTGCCAAAACTCTGGACGATCAGAAAAATTTTCATAATAGTCCAAGGTGTCAATTATTCCAACTAAAAGTGGAACTAAAGATGCTGAGAATTTCAAGTCAGAAGTGATACCAGCAAATGCATCTAAGATCAAGAGTTCGATTGGCTCCGGCTCTTCATAGTTGTCCGCATACACGTCTGCCTCAGCATTACTTTTTTCAATAGCATCTACGTAATTCTGAAGATGCCCACTACGGATATCGGAGATTAACTGCCGTTTTTTTATGTTGATATGGAGGTATTGATGCAGAGTCTCCTTAAAGTTGGGCAATTGACTATAAAATCCTAATAGGGCTATGGCTAAACTTTTTCTTTGCTCCAAGGAAGAATGCATCAGTCCGTCAATCAAGTTCCGGGTATGCTGGCTGATGTGTTTTACAATATCCATATCGTAATAGAATCTCCCGCCCGGACAACTATTGAAAGGATTTTCGGAAAGATGTTGGTGATTGACCGGTATATTTTTTAAAGTATCTGATAAAATAAGATGGATCTTCAAAACCTATTTTATCAGCAATCTGATTGACATTGAGCTCTGAATGAAGCAATAGTCTTTTTGCTTCCAATACGATCCTTTCATGGATCATTTCTGATGGTTTTTTATTGAGCAGTTGCAGCGTAAGATTTGATAAAGTTCTTAGGGAAACAAAAAGCATTTCGGCATATTGAGATGCAGGAAGTCCTTTGGTATAGTTTTCTTCAATCAGATTGACAAAATGGATCAACTGGGTACGTTTCTCATCCACAATAAAAGGCGCAAGTCCCTTATTAAGTTGTTCAAGTTCATATTTACGGCGCTGAACCTGAATCAGAAAAGCTTTCAGATAAAGCCTGAGCAATTCTTCCTGACCATATTTATCATGCTCTTTAAGCTCAGTCTGCATCTGGGAAATATACTCATCCAATTTGTACTCATTTCCACTTCCTACACAGCATGAAGGAATCTGATAGGGATTATTGAACATGCTGCACTTGAGGAAAAAATCAACATCGTTTTCCTTTTGAACCAAAAAATCCTCAGAGAAATGGATGACAAATCCTTGGTAATCTGGATTATGATCAAAAGCATGAACCTGGTTTTTAGCAATAAAGAAGATCGTATTTTCCGATACATCATATTCGTTGAAATCAACAAAATGTTTTCCATTACCTGACTTGAACCAGATAACCTGATAAAAACTGTGGATATGAGGTTTGGCCATATCTTCCTGATGCTCTTTGATCACATCTTGTAAAGACTGGACCTCAAACTGCATTTTGTTTGGAGCATCAGCCTTTAAATGATACTCATAGATAGCTTCCTCTTTCTGCTTTTTCATATGATTTCTTAAATTATGATTAGCGTAATATTTATGCAAATATAGAAGTAATTTCAGATTCACTCACATTCCCGAAGCTCAAAAAAGCATGTTGCAGATGAGATAACAATAATTAAAGTCCAAAATGATGATATGCAATTATGCACTCATACAGAAGATGTATTGAACACTATATATTTCACCAAAATTAGTGAGATAAAAGCGCAGACAAATCAGACCTGTAGATCATACAAAAAGCAGCTCCCTGCATGACTTAATTCATTTCCAAAAAATCAGGTATACAGAATTTTAAATCTTTACTTCCGTAAATGATCAGGAACAAACCCGAATGCTGTCTATAAGTACCATTTTTTTTCAGTTTTGTCCATACTTTCGAAGATACCCACAGCCTAACTTTGGGATATTTAATTTATATCAACAACATCCCATGTCAGATTTATCCTATATATCTTTAAGAGGCAATCGAGCTTACAACACTGTTGTTAGACCAGATTTTGAATTGTACTTTGAAGCATCTAAAAACATCTATCATCCGGTAGATAATCCACATGGCACTTTCCCTTTAAATGTAGCGGATAACAATCTCAATTGGTCAATACTAAGTAAAAAACTTCAGCATATATCCGCTACACAAAAAATTCCTCACTGGGTTTCAGGCTATACTTCTGGACGGGGTCATGAAACGTTCCGAGCAGCATTAGCAGAGTTTGTGGGTAATTTTTTAGCAAATCGCCCTTTAGATCCTGAAAATATAGGAGTCGCTGCTGGAGCTACCGCCGTGATCGAACTATCCGCTATCATTCTTGCTGATAAAGGGGATGTTGCCGTGTTTCCAGCCCCTGCATATCCGGTATACAGCCGCGACATCATGAATAAAGCAGGCGTAGAAAGATATGATTTAATTACGCATCATGATAGTGATGCTATCCATCATGGACCAATTCTGTCGATTGAACATCTGGAAAAAGCCAAACAGGATATTGAGTACCAAGGTTCAAATTTTAAACTTCTGGTAGTTACCAATCCGGATAATCCGACCGGAGGATTATATACCGCAGAACAATTGGAAACTATCGCCGACTGGTGTATCGAAAGAAAAATTCACTTTATCGTCAATGAAATTTATGGACTCGTAACCATTAACACAAAACACCCATCAATCGTTACTGATTATGCACACCAACATCAATTTACGTCATTCTTATCTATAATTCATCAAAAGAACAGCCCATATTTACATCAATGGTATGCCCTTTCTAAAGATATTGGCATTTCAGGAATGAGAGTCGGTACGGTATACTCACTTAACCAACCTTTCTTAAGCGCTTTTAATAATTTAAGCCTTCCACACATGGTTTCAAATCATACACAATGGTTATTGGAGAATGTATTGGGAGATCAAAAGTTTATGCGCAATTTCCTGGATGCACAGCAGCAAGCCCTGACCAAAGGATATATTGTAGTAGTTGAGATGTTAAAAAAACTAAACATTCCATTCGTTCCTTCCTACGGAAGTTTATTTGTATGGGCAGATTTTTCGAAATTTTTAAAAACAGAAACATTGACAGGTGAAATGGAATTTTGGGAAAACCTTTACAAAAATACGGGTGTCTTATTAACGCCAGGAATTGGATTCGGTCATACAAAAAAAGGTATGTTTAGAATTGTCTATACCTGCTTTGATGATGGAGCATTATTGGTAGCGATGGCAAGAATCGCTGATTACCTTTCCAGTTTGTCAAAATCTTAAAAACCAGCTACGAATTTTTACAGTTTGGACAGCTACGAACACTGTAAGCAAGAACTTAAAAGTAAAGGGGATTATTATACATGGTGCCTTTCTCAATTTCTATAGTCTTGTTAGAAGATTTTATTCCTCGGTATAATATAATACAAGTATCAACGAAATATGTTAAATTTTTTAAAAAATTTCACAGTCGCAGGTCTGTTAAAATTGACTTTTGCGCTATTAATAATTACCACCGGACTTATGGATAGAGAAACTTATATAGTGGTTTTGGGGGTTCTTCTAATAGTATTAACATTCGCGAGTAAAGGTTCGTGTTCAGCTGTAGCCTGTAGACGCTCTCAGCAAAAAAAGTAAATAGATAACTTACCCTACTGTAACAAAAAATGAGTTGGCATCATCGATTAAGTTTATTTGCATGCTCGATATTTCAACATTTTATTTAGAATGTTTATTTGATCATCATAAAAATCAAGAAGGCTGCCTATTCTAACATCAGCAATATCAAATTCAATATTGTCATAAAAGTATTGTCCCACAACTGCAATGACAGCCATGCCTGCCGCGCGGGCAGCCGCAATACCTGATGTTGAATCTTCCAGAACGATACACCTAGAAGGATCAACTGAGAGGCTTGAAGCCATTTTTAGATAGATGTCTGGGCTTGGTTTACCTTTGCGCACATGATCTGCAGAAAGTGTAATATCAAAATAATGTCCAATCTCTAATTTAGAAAGTACCTGTGACATAAGTACAGCAGGTGAATTTGTGGCGAGTCCAATTTTACACCCTGCACGTTTAAAACGTTCCAGCGTTTCTATGACTCCCGGAAGGGTTTGTCCGTCACAATCAATGAGCTCACCTACTCTTTTTATGACTTGCTGCTCAATATGTGCCAAACGTTTATCTTTCCATGGTTTAAAGTTGAACCAATACTCGGTAACTTCTTTTGTTGTCATGCGACTCGTTAAAGATGCTTGACTCGCGGTCACCTGAATGCCCACAGATCCAAAGACTTCTTTTTCTGCTATTCTCCAGAACGGCTCTGAATCTATTAGTAAACCATCCATATCGAAGATTACAGCTTCGATCATTGACCACTTATTATTATTTGCCTTCATTTTGATAAATTAAACAGATAGATTCCAATTTTATTTCATCAAATTCAAAGCTATTGCGTTGTCGAACAAATCCTTTTGTTTCGAAAAAATCAATAATTGGATTACCAATATATTCATTTACCCAAATAGCCTGAGTATTCCTGCATAGAGAAAGACATTTTGCAAATAGTGATTCCCGAATTTCTAATGCTGGATATTGTTGAAGAATTGAAAAATCAGCTATCCTAACCGCTCTTTTCCCATCAAGTAATGGAGGAACTTTTCCTCTGGACGTAATCTTAGCATATCCGACAGCTATACTATCAACGTACGTTACAAGCCACTGATTGGAAATATTATTCATTTCACTGACGAGATATTTTCTGTTAAATTGCTCATCAGTATACTTCATCAATTTAGAAGTATCAAGAATAGTGGTAAACTTTTCTGTCGCCAGTTCTTTTGTCAAATGCAATAGAATATCTGTGGATTCGTCTGTAGCTATTGCAAATTTTGTAACAATATTCATGTCATGTGATATAACTTAAAACAAAGATATAGCCTATAACGCAAACAGCGATAGTACAGCTTATTTTTTTATGACCGGTACAGATAAGTAGCTCAATCCAATTTACAGATTCTGTTTTTAATACTCCAGCTGAACTAGCTGGTTATTTAAGATAGATAGATTAATATCCTTAATTTACGGGTCAGCATCAGAAAAATATACCATATTTTGATTTAAGCGGTTCCGTAAAATTAAATTCCAAATGGCAGCTACTATCCACCAAGAGCGGCATATTCTTACAATTTTTCTAGATAGGAAGGAAAGAAAATAGGCTGCAATATTTTGTATAAATATGTGGCTCGATTGCAGTTCTTGACATATAAATTTGAACTTTAACACCAGGGTCTGGGGGGTTCGAGCAGACTCTTCTGAGGTCCAACCATTATTGAATCAGGCCAACCGCTGACCGAGCAGCTTGATCGCCTCAATACTTTTTGGATCAAAAGTGTCAACAAAAACAAGTCTGAAATATTTATCATACGCGGAAGAAAATGAAAAGGTATAGCCCGGTGTAAATCTTATACCTATCTTCTCACACTGCCCATAGAAATAGTTCATATCGGTTTTTTCCGCCATTTTAACCCAGAGATTATATCCGCCAGCCGGCGTTATCACGAAAGCATTTTCTCCAAAATAAGTAGACAGTAAATTAATCGCAAGCTGCGCATTCTTAGCCAAGTGAATTCTAAAAGCCCTTACATGTCGGTCGTAACTGCTGCCTTCTAACAAACGGCTGACAACTTCTTGATATAAAGGAGAAACCGTACTACCTAGAGCAAATTTCACCTGTTCAGTACGTGCCATAAATTGACCAGAGCTCAACCAGCCCAATCTTATTCCTGGGGCTAAAGTTTTGGCATAGGACGAATAAGTTAGTACCAGCCCACTCTCATCAAAACTCTTTATCGTGGAGGGCCTCTGTCCATGGAAATATAAATCCCCATATATATCATTTTCCACAACAGCAATATTGTGTTTCTGAGCAATGTTTAACAACATCATTTTTTGTTCATCGCTCAACATAATTCCTGTTGGATTATGAAAATTAGGAGTTATGACAAGCGCTTTTATCGAACCTTGCTCACATGCCTTTCTAAAGAAATCAACATCAAACCCAATCTTGTAATCCACAGGAATCTCAATAACTTTCAAACGAAGAATTCTTATAACCTCTAATACGGAAAATACAGATGGACTTTCCAATGCAATCACGTCCCCTGCACTACATACTGCGCTTAATGCAATAAATAAAGCCTGTAAAGCTCCATCAGTTATTAATAACTCGTGCGTATTGATCCTAGTTTTATAAGAAACAGAACGTTTTGCGATATTTTCCTTTAATGCCGATAGACCGTCCGCGGGGTAATATTGGAGTAATCGTGCCCCTTTCTCCCTGATTACTTGCTGCATTGTCCGTAATAACAATTTTTGGGGAATAACCAGGTTACCAGGAGCAGCCACATTGAATTCCGATATTTTCCTGCTCTTTTTCAGCGAGGTTGTAAGCGCCAGATGATTACTAAAAATAGGATCCCTTACAACTAGCTTGTGCTTAATTGCTAAAGGTTCCACCATAATCTGAATATTGTTACAAACATAATAACCTGATTTTGGTATACTTTCTACCAACCCACGAAGGATTAGGTGCTCATATCCAACCTGAACTGTACTTATACTGATCTGATATTTCTCTTTGATTGCTCTAACGGATGGAAGCTTATATCCGGGCTTGAAGATGCCTTCCTTAATATTTTTTTCAATCTCACTAGTGAATATCTCGAACTTATATCCCGCCATCTGTATTGCTTATTTTTATTAATACTGTACCTGTATTGCAAATGTAATATTTTTAATTTTGAGCCTTACTATTGAATAATAAAAATGAATACAAATCATAAAATCAGTAAAAACGACAGGTCTTCAAATGCACAAATGCCCCCCTTTATTTTGGTCGCTATTCTTTCTCTAGGTACCTTCATTGTCTTTTTTCAGGGATTCATGGTTGCTCCCATACTCCCACAACTTTCAGCTATTTTTAATGTCTCAATCCAGCATGTCAGTTTCATCGAACCAGCATATCTCTTAAGCTATGGTCTTTCGACGTTAATCTATGCGCCATTGTCAGACAAATATGGGCGTTTACCCGTGATTATTTTTTCGATCTCCGGATTTATAATAGTTACAGCCCTCACCGCTTGTACTGACACTATCGGCAATCTCATATTTCTACGGTTATTGACTGGACTAGTTGCTGGAGGAGTAGCACCAACAACTATCGGCTGGATCGGCGATCGGTTTCCGTACGAAAAAAGAGGGCACGCACTAGGCATTTTTTTTGGCTTTATGGCTGCGGGCACAGCATTTGGCTCAAGTGCTGGTGCATTGTTGACCGCTTTCGTTGGGTGGAGAATGTTATTTTGGATAGTTGCTGGAATGGGACTTTTCATCTTGGTTATCTTTCTTTATACCAGACAAAATTTCATACAGAAACAAAATAACAATGCAATAATACTCAAAAGTATTTTTTTTGAGTATTATTGCATACTCAAAACACAAAGGGGCCGTCGAACCTATATCTTTGTGCTGCTGAACTCCATGTTTCATAGTGGAATATTTGCCTGGACAGGATATTACTTTTTTAGTAATTACCATCTTAACGAAAAAGGCGTAGGATTAGCACTATTGGGATACGGTATACCAGGACTTATTTTAGGACCATTCTTAGGGAAGATGGCTGATCGCTATGGTCGCAATAAAATTATTCCAATAGGAATCACAATCGGAGCAATATCTGTTCTCCTGCTTTCAATGCATTACTCCTTGTTGGTCTCCTGTCTTTTGATCGCTACGCTCTCGTTAGCATTTGATATGACACATCCCCTGTTTGCAGCAATTATCACTACGCTTTCTGAGCACAAGGGAGTTGCTATCGGTCTATTTGCGTTCGTCATGTTTATGGGATATGGCCTAGGGAGCCTGATATTTAGTCTGATCATAAATCTGGGTATCAACGAAAGTTTCCAAATTTATGGCCTATGCGCAGCAGTAGGAGCTATAGCATCATTTTTTTCGTTCAAGAGTGAAAAATGATTAATGCAGATCCAAACTAGAAAAATCCCCGGGAATCTTTTAATAAAACAAGAAAGAGTTGACCGTTGTCAACTCTTTCTAGATTGTTATTGTATAATGCTTGAAACAAAGTAGATACCATTGTGCAAAACCATTATTCAATGCACAGACAATATTAGTTATGTTAGGGTATTTAATATTTCCATTATTGAAAAAGAAAAGAAACTTATTTTGGTCTTTATCAATGAAATACTTAGCTAATCAACTATTATTAAATTTGTTATATTTCTGTTTGACATTCTTTGGACAGACAATTCAATACGATAATGTCTTTGCTGCTGCCATAATGGATTCCAATGAGAAAACCAGCTGATAAACAATTTTCTGCAGTTAAATTAATAGTGATACAGAACCTCTTATTTCTTTATCCAATATTCTACGATATACTTCGATTTTACAAACCATCAAAGTACTCTTTCATCAGGCTTTTTCGCTCGTGAGTTTCAAGGTTGATATATTCAAACTTTTTATATTGGCAGAAAGATCCCATATCTTTATCTCCGTTAATAAAAATACCGCCTACTAGAATTACATATTTACATGGATAGCTGGTTTCTTTGGTCAGTACCTCGATCCGTTCATCTATGGCTTCATACATGATCTCTGTCGCTTCAAAAATTTGATTTTCCGCATTCAGGATTCTTTCTTTATGGTGGAGAAAAATTTGCTCGATGGTATTCATCTGAAAATCCAGCGAGGTAACATTTCCTTCTATGATCTTCCCTGCTGCAAGCTTTCCAAGTGCTCCTTTTGCAGCACCGCAACAGGCTGAATTACTACTCTGTCCTATCCTGCTGATTTCTCCTATTTGCCCTTCTTTAGTGATTCCAATGTGCGGAGCATAAAAGATGATCACCGCCCCATCTTCCGGAACATGATGGGCAAAAGCTCCCATTCCCGTAAGTCCTGCAAAAGGGAAACCGTCAAGCCCTCCCAAATGAAACGGACCAAGCATTTCATAGGCTCTTGGCGGATATTGTATGGCATTAACATCATCGCAACACATACTATCTGCATGCATTAACTGATTGGGCTTTAAACCCAGGTGATTTTCAATCGTATCTAATAACCGATTAACCGTATCAATGGACGTTAAAGCCTTTGGATACCATTTTCTTACAGATTCTAAACTCATAATTTTATTTTTGTGTTTTACATGACAATATTATTCACAGCCTGTATAGCAGGAGGAAGTTCCTTTTCACCCAGCATTTCATGTAGATCAATTTCTATATTCCGGCTGATCTGAGTGATAGGAATATCATTGGCATTTCCTTCAAACGGATTTTCCGTGCTTTCCCCTATTTGCTCCAAAACCAGAAATACCCAGCCTAACAGTACACTGAACGGAATGGTAAGCCACACGATATTGTCGCCAAATTTCTCAGTCATTTTTGAAAATTCTCCTAGGAAACCTAACGGAAGCAAAAAACATAAAGCATTCGTGAAATAGAGATTGATACTTGAAAACTGTCTTGGATAAGGGAAATTCTTGATCCTTTCACATTTTCCCTGCTGATCGTATAATTCTTTGAACTGGTTTTCAAGGGCAGTGTAATTATAATCTGAAATTTTACCTTCTTCATTTAATTTTCTCAACTAGGCAGACTGCAAGGCAATAATCTGTGTCGCCCTATT
The DNA here is from genome assembly GCF_011064245.1 of Sphingobacterium sp. DR205. Classification (NCBI taxonomy): domain Bacteria; kingdom Pseudomonadati; phylum Bacteroidota; class Sphingobacteriia; order Sphingobacteriales; family Sphingobacteriaceae; genus Sphingobacterium; species Sphingobacterium sp. DR205. Next base: position 4,069,161 of record NZ_CP049333.1, read on the forward strand.
CTTGGTAGAAAGTACATACTGAAGCTCAGTACTGCTCAAGAATGCTTTGAGTTCATCTTCAACCTTATTTTCCCATTCAGGAACCTTGTAGTATTGCAGGTATTCTTTGTTATAGCTTTTTGTTTTTACATGTTCCCAGCTCTTTGTTTCCCTGAGCTGAAACCTCAATGCCGTAAGCCATGCAAAATGACGGTAGATGATCTGTCGATGTAAAGCTGCTTCCTCTGCTTTATCATCCATCCTTATAAAATCCTTTACCAGAATGCCAAAGCTGCGGCTGTTATTGATGATGGCCCCATAGATCTGGCGTGCTTCCCAGCTTCGGTTATAGGTCTGGGTATTTTTGAATCCAGAAATAAATGCCGCTGCTGTCCCAAGCAGTGCTACCGGGACCCAGGGAATGGCCAGCCACTTCCAGCCCAGAAAATAAAACAACAGTGTTGGAACGATACTTAAAATAAGCATTTTATAAATTTTCGTCCTGGTCCAAGGAATGAAATGGTAAAGTTTATAATGTGAGCCTATATTCATGAATAATTTTAATTTTTTGATGAAAATTTACTGATCAGGATACCGACCAAGACCACTGTATAAAACTGGCCGGCAATCCCCACGAAAGCAGTAATCAGTTTAGTAACATGGGTATTGGGAGTGATATCTCCAAAGCCAATACTTGTAAAAGTAATGGAACAGAAGTAGACCAGATCCATAAAGGTTAGTGCAGGTGATGATATATCAATTCCTTTAAAAGATGCCGCGTCACGGTACTGGAAAAACTGCAGTGAAAAAACCGAAATTTCTATCAGCAGCATATATCCGCTTATGGAAGCAGTAATAATATCTGTATTGATATATCCCGGTTTTATCAGAAATCTGAGCACTTCCACTAAAAGAAAGCAGAAAAATATGACATAATTGATATTCAATATTGTAAAATACCAGGAAACGTCCTTAAAAAACGGAATACCAACAGGTAGCAGCAAAATAAGAATAAAGTGCAGGTTTCTGAACCAATGCCTCCAGCTGTGTTTTCCTGTAAACAGGAAGATAGAGCCCAGACCTAGTACCAGCATGTTGACCGGCCATATAACATGGGTATAAAAATCCATATCTGTAAGAAATATTCCTACAAACAAATGTTGCATCAGGGCCAATAAAAGGATCTCATATTTCCTTTCCTGTAACTTGCGAATGATCATTTACTGTATCGTCTTTATCAAGAATAGAAATACTGCCTTAATTATCCAAAAACACTCAGGTTTTTAGCAATATCTTTACCATCATACGGTGGAAAAACATCTAATTCAAGGTCCGGATTCCCGATCAGCATGGCTTTGGTATTACTTAATGCATCAAACCCCGCTTTTCCATAATATTTTCCCATCCCGGAATAACCTACTCCTCCAAAAGGAAGACTGTCTATCCAGCAATGCAGATTGGTCTGATTGATGCATCCTCCCCCAAATGAAACAGAGTTCAGGAAATAATCTATATTTTCCTGATTTTTACTAAAGATGTAAGCGGAAAGCGATTTAGGTTTTCTTTTAATAATATCTACTATTTCCTTAAAATCGGAGTACACCATTACAGGCAGAACCGGACCAAAAATCTCCTGTTGCAAAGCAGGATCTTCCCATGTGCTTGGATACAGGATCGTTGGTTCCACGTATCTGTCCTTAATATCATACCTTCCACCTAAAACCACTTTTTCAGGGATAATATAGGAAGCTACCCTTTCTGCGTCGTGCTCGCTGATCATCCTTGCAAAATCAGGGCTTAGTTGCGGATCTTCACCATACATTTTTATGGTTGATTTTTTTAGTTTATCTATGAAAACATCTGCAATACTTTCATGCACATATACATACCCCGGCGCAATACACCATTGTCCAGAAATAGCATTGTGTCCCCATGCAATTCTGTCTACTGCAATGTCAAGATTAGCCGTTTCATCTACAACAGTAGGATTCTGACCTCCCAATTCCAGAATAACAGGGGTAAGATTTTCGGCAGCGGCCCTCATGATTACCTTTCCTACAGCCGAACTTCCTGTGAAAAAGATGAAATCAAAAGGAAGTTTTAACAGTTCGGTGATTTCTTCCCTTCCCCCGGTGACTATATTAACGGCTTCCGGTTCGAAGTACTTGGGAATAAGTTCTGCAAAGAGCTTGGCCACGGCAGGCGTTGTATTGGCAGGTTTAAGAATAATCGGATTTCCGGCGGCTAGTGCTGCGATTGCAGGGTCTAAAAGCAATAAGATTGGAGCGTTAAAAGGTCCTATGACCAATGTAACTCCAAAGGGTTCTTTGTAAACGATTCCTTTATTCCCTGTTTTTTCAAGTCCTTCAGGTATGGCAACCTGCTCGGGAGCCATCAGTTGTTTTATATTCTCTTTATAATATTTGATATTGCCCAGGGGAACCGTAATTTCAAACAATTGCTCGAATGGCGGTTTGTTGAAATCTGTTTTTAATGCTTGGCAAAATACTTCCTGATTTTCGGTTAGCATTCTTTCCAGTCTGTTGAGCTGGTCTATCCGCCACTCATAGGTTTTGGTGGCATCTGTATAGAAAAATTCTTTCTGTACATCAAAAATTGACTGATATTTGTTCATCATTTTAAGTTTTGGTTTTTAATTGGCCTGACCTATATCAAGACGAGAAATTTTTTCATCTGCATCGAAATGAAATTTAAAATAGGTTTTAAAATCCCCCCAGCTTTCTGTATGAAAATTCCCATAAATATCCTTTCCCTCATTTTCTACCGTATCTATACTTGTAAATCGCTCATGACCACATGCATCTTTTACAAATTTTTGAAAATCTCTCGGACTTCCGTCATCAAATAGTTTTGCGTCTGTTGTGAAGTAAGATAAGAAGCTCTGGCTGTCACCTTTCTGCCATGCCTCAAAGGCTTCTTTTACGGTATTGTTTGTTAATTTGCTGATATCCATTTTATAATTTTTTGGTTGTGTTTTATTTATCTTTTTATTTTTAGGGGAGTTCTGCTGTCCGCAGCCTGCAAAGCCGAGCAGACATATTGCAGCGGTAATTATTATGCTTTTCATTATGTGCTTTTTAAAGGGTATTGCAGGTAAATAATGAGCAGGTTCAGTAGCGAAAACGGAAGCTCAATAAGAACTCCTTTCAGGTCTTTATCCAGAAGATGCAGACAGATGATGAGCAGAATTCCTGCGGCCATTAAAAAGTTTCCCCACAAAGGTTTTGGGAAATAAGATCAGTAGAGCTGCTATCATAGTAATAGCCCCGTTAATCGCCAGCTTAGTCTTGTTAAATCCCCATTTACCAAACATTTCCATCATTTCAGGTTTTCCGGAAAGCATGGCATATCCCCGTTTAATTCCCATAAATACGGCTATAAGGATCAGTACTGAGTTTATAATTTTTAGTATCATAATTTGTGTTTTATTAATCTTTCGATTGATACTGTCCCTTGTGCAAACAATCCAGCTCTTTTTATGCAAAGCCACCATTAACTCCGATGTTCTGGGCCGTTACCCACTGTGCTGCATCGGATACCAGGAAAGAGATAACATTGGCGATATCCGCAGTTTCACCGATACGGTTAAAGGCTGACATCGAAGCCAGCCTTGCAATGGTTTCTTCGGTTTTACCCTGGGTGAAAAGTTCTGTATTTACGGGTCCCGGTGATATGGAATTAACGGTTATCTTTCTATGCCCCATCTCTTTTGCAAAAACCTTGGTCATCTGTTCGACTGCTGCTTTTGTAGCAGAATATGTACCATAGGTAGGCAGCATCAGCCGGGTAACCGAGCTGGAAATATTAATAATTCTTCCGCTGTCAGAAAGCCGACTTGCGGCTTCCCTCATGGTATTGAATGTACCTTTCACGTTGATGTTGAAAATATGTTCAAAATCATCGTCGGTCGTATCTTTTATCAATTTATAAATTGAAATACCGGCATTATTGATCAGTATATCCACTTTTCCAAAATGCTGGATTACCGTATCAAAAAGAAGTCGAACCTCTGTAGACTTGCTCACATCTGCCTTTACGGCAATGGCATTTCCCCCGTTATTCCTGATATCGGAGACCAGATCTTCGGCAGCAGCTTCCGAATGTGCATAATTTATAACTAATATGCCACCTGCTAAGGCAAGTGCTCTTGCAATATCAGCACCGATACCCTTGGATGCCCCTGTAACCATGATAACTTTTCCGCGAATACTTTCCATTTTTGATCTATATGATGATTAGAAGTAAAATCTGGACAACTATAATTAAGGTTGTTAATCATCCAGATTCTTAAAGTATTACTCATCAACAACTAGAATGAGCTAAATTATTCTGACAAGGCTTCGATGACCAGTTGCGATGCCAGGTAGCTACTATGCTGTTGCTGGGCGGTGATTAGTCTGCCATCCCGTACAGCAAAAGGTTCCAATGCTCCCGCTACTTCAAAGGTAGTATTTGGGTTTTTGCGGGCCTCAGTTTCAATAGTGTACTCATTCACTGTCATCCCGAACATCTGGTTGATCATTGCTTCTTCGCTGTCAGCGAAGCCCGTCCAGGTTTTTCCATCAGCCAGAAGAGCGCCATCACTTAAACGCGTCCACAACAGCAATGATGTTCCATGACAGATCAGACAGGTAATTTTACCAGCCTCATAAAAATCTGCAATAAGCTTATGCAATTTTGCATCATATTTGAAGGTTATCAAAGGAGCACCACCTCCTGCTACACAAACAGCATCATAGTCATTTACATTAATTTCGGAGATTGGTTTGGTGTTTTGCATCCACTTTCCAAATTCTTTGTGGTGCACAAAACCAATACTTATCAGATCGTTAGGATAGGCTCCCGCCGGGTTTTCGGGATTACTGTGCCCATCAAATTTAACGGCCCCTCCATTGGGTGAGGCAACATCCACATCATAACCTGCAATGATAAAATCATAAAAAGGTCTTGTCATTTCTTCAGCGAAAAAGCCTACCTCCATGCCATGAAGACTTGCCGTATTGGAAACAAGGCATAATATTTTTTTCTTCGGATAGCTATGCTGCCCGCGTTTTCTGATTACATTATTCATTTATAATATTTTTTATAGACACAAATGGATGCATCAACGCACCCATTTGTTTAAAATCATTGAATTATCGCGTAGTATACCCACCATTTGCAAAAATGGTCTGACCTGTGATCCACCATCCGTCTGTAACTAAAAACTCCACCAACGGAGCGATATCTTTGATATCGGTCAATCCTCCCAATGCGGAAGCTGACTTATGATACGCTACGGCATCTTCGGTTTCCTGCCCATAAAAGAAAGGCGTGTCCATTGGGCCCGGAGCAACGGCTGTTACTGAAATGCCCCTTGCTCCAAATTCTTTAGACGCAGCTCTTGTAAAATGCTCTACAGGAGCCTTTGCTCCTGCGTAAGTTGAATACAGTCCAGTATACGCTGCTAACAGCGATGTAACGATGGTACATATCTTGCCGTGATCATTTACTTTTTTCCCCGCCTCCTGTAGAAAGAAGTAGGCAGATTTGGAATTGATCCCAAACATAGCATCATACTCCTCTTCAGTAGTCTCGACAAATGGTTTTTTAAGTACCATTCCTACGGTATTGATGGCAATATCAATACCTCCGAATTTAGCAATAGCCTCATCAAAAAAGCGGGTAACATTTTCCACTTTGGTTAAATCACCCTGAAATAAAAATGCATCACTTCCTAAAGCCTGCACTTCTGCTAAAGTCTTTTCACTTTCAGCTTTAGAACTTTCACTATTATAGTGGATAGCTAATTTTGCGCCCTTTGCAGCAAAATCTCTGCTCAATAAACCGCCGAGGTTTTTCCCTCCTCCGGCTATCAGGACAACTTTGCCCTTTAAATCATTGTGTTCCATAAAAATATATTTTATTAAGACAAATCTAGAAAAACTGACGGAATATTCCGTCAGTTTTTCTATTAAAAAAATATTAAATACTGATGGCGTCCCAACACATCTGGATGAACATATTGACAATATCTTCATTGATGTCCATTTTTTCGTCAAGGGCCCACAAAATCCATCCGTTAATAGTGCTAAAAGTAAAAAGACGTAGGCGCCGGGCCGATAAAGGTTTGAACATGTGTTCTTTCAAACCAATTGCATATAATGCATCAAATGCAAGAAAATCTTTCATTGCTATTTCATGAATTTCTTTGGTCAAAATAGGCGATGCTGCAAACTGATAGGAAAATTGAAACTCCAATGGATGCTCCAAGAAATAATAAATCACCCTCTTCCAGAGATAATCAAACTGTTCTCGGATACTCCCTTGCGGGGTATAATTCTTGAAAATATAAGCAGATTCTTCTGATTTTTGCTGGATCCATATCTGTTGTACAATATTTTCCTTACTGGTAAAATATCGATATACGGTACCTATTCCCACTTTGGCCTCTGCAGCAATCTGAGCAATAGTTACGGCATGTACACCATGAAGAACAAATAGTTTGAGCCCTGCTTTTAAAATTTGTATTCTTTTCAAAATAATATGATTATTTTTCAAATCTACTAAAAAATAAATTTTCTTAACTACGTCTAATCCACAAGAAATTAAAGCGAAAATTTCTTGTAAGATAATTAGCATCTGCGTTATTCTGCCGGCTTGTATCTTCTTTCGGTATTATAAAAACAGACATAGTCTTCTACAGATCGACACTATAATATAATGTATAAAAGCACTGTCGATTGTCTATACCTTGCACCCCTTATATATTTTATTTCCAAATTATGTTATAACTCCCTTCGAGTAATTGCACCAAGCAAATCATTATTTGTATACTCCATGCTGAAAATCATAAAAATTACCAGACCAAAAAAGTAAATGTGAAAAAGGCTTGGTAGTAAAAAAAATCACTATATTGTTTTATAAAACCATAGAACTAATGCCATTACAACAAATTGACCTAGATAAGCACCACCGTGTGCATGTCGGAAAAAAGGGTACATTTTTTCCTGACGATAATCCGCTTTACAATTCAACTCCAGAAGAAATTGACGACATTATTAAACATATTTACGACAATAACAAGTCTAAATTACTATTGTATTTCCATGGAGGCTTAGTTTCAGCAGAAGCTGGAGCTGTCGGATTTCTCGTATTGATAGAGATTTTAAAAAGGCCCTCTTTTGTTCCTCCCCAAAAATCTGGTAAACGATCATTATAAAATGCATTTACATCAAGTTTCAGGGCTTTTAAGGTCGTGGAAGGAAATTGTAAACCTTCCAATTTCTGATCTCCCGCTGAGATTATATCATATGCTTTACCTACTACAGGTCTGGAATCCGTACCTAAATCAACAAATCCCAGGCGAAGAGAATTCTGGGGCGGAGCAATGGCAATTTCACTTTTATCTGTTGATTGTTTATGGCTTTTGTAGAAATTCTCCATTGCTTCTATATAGCCTTGTCCAAGTACTTCTATATTTTTCTTCCTACTTCTTTTTGTTTTTATTATAATTGATTTACCAATCTCAACGGCTATTTTTCCTACTGTATAATTTACATCATTAGCATCTACACGACGCCCCTTATGATAAATACCTGCAACATGAGCCATTCATGAACCCAATGTGCTGCAAGTGATAAATAATCATTTTTCTTAATCCAATAATTGAAAAATAACACATTTGTCCTGATTGTTGGATCCCCAGGAATAACTTTACCCACAGTGCTTCCCCCGAGGGAGTCATCCAAGATGATTAATAGATTTATAATAGAATCTGGTAAAGTTTTTCTTTCTTTTCCGGATCTGATTATCTCAAGAATTTGTTCATTACTGACTTTAATGTATTTGCCATTATCATCATACAACGTACTATAGGAGAATTTAGCTTCTTCGATACTCTTTACAAATTCTTTATTATTAACAATTTCAGTCAACAATAATACAGCCTTATCTGCAAATTTCCTTTCATTATCACCTACTTGAGTCCCTTTGAAGCTATCAAGAAACACATTGGTTTTAAAATTGGTTTTCATAAATTACTAGTTTTAATGGTTACATAAATATAGTCAATATTACATCTAAATTTTAAAAATTTTATTGGATACTTATAACAACAAAGTGGAAAAATGTTCCAACCAACACATGCGCTAGAGGGCCATTGAAAGAAAATATAGGAAACCAAAAGAACGTTTGCCTACTCTGCCATAATTTATTTAGAATTTTGAGCCTTACGGATTTTTAAATATCGTAATGATATAAAAAACTGTTGAAATATTCAGAATGTTAAATTCACCAACAATTTATACAATGAATTTCCTAAACTACAACAAATATAAAGCAAACATTCACGAATATTGGTACAATAAAAAATAGTCAATACTTATGTTGATTATTGCTGTATAAAAAACAATCAAGAAGTAGTAAGGAAATAATTGAATTACCAAATCGGAAGCAACTTATATTTTACTTATTGAAAATTCAATATACAGATGGAAATATGCAAACATTAGAATTACTAACTAAAGCAGACCTTGCGCAGTTTAAAATACAGTTACTTAAAGAAATTGAAAAACTGCTGGACGAAAAAATGACGGTTATTCCAAACACGAATAATTCAGATGTTGAATGGATACGCAGTAAAGTGGCTCGTCAGTTTATGAACATATCTGCTGGAACTTTACAGAATCTCCGGATAACCGGAAAAATTCAGTTTAAAAAAGTTTTGGGATCATACTATTATAACTTCCCTGATTTAAAAAACTTATTTGAAAATGGAAAAGCATAGAAGAGATATCATGTTGGACTATTTGACTGTACTTAGTCAGGATCAACGTCTTAATGTCTATCATCTTACTTTGTTATTAGCTATTTTCAAGCTAGCATACATACAAGACCAAAATGAAACTGATTCTATAAATGTAAGTAGAAGTAAACTAATGTATCACTCTCATATTTTAACCATGCCCACCTATCATAAATACTTCAAACAACTTCAAATTTTTGGATATATAAAATATACTCCCTCCTATAATCCCGCATACAAAAGTACGGTTGAATTTCTAAATTTTACGCACCTTATTGGGCTCAACAATAGTATACCATGATGTAATACAATAGAGCTGGTTAATTGCCAACTCTATTGTATTCAAGTTTTTATAAAGTTATATGAGAGCTAATACATATGATCACAGGATTCGAACCGCATTAAACATCACGTAAACAACTAATTATCAAACAGATAACATCTAATAAAAATAATATTAAAATGAAAGGGTTCGAAAACAAACGCCTTTCACCTTATCTTAAAAGGATTCGAACCTTTTTTCAAATTTCATAAAACACTATTTTTAGACACATATACGCAAAATCCAGCTTAAATCAACTAACAGCCGGTTCGATGATAATCCTTCCAAGTTCGCCTGACAGGATTAATATAAAATTTAGTAATTCCACCCTAGATCGTATTTATTTGTTGGACGTTACCTGCAGTAAGAATTTTCATCCCAATCTTTTGAATAATAAAAAGCCAAATAATAGAAGTTTGAAAATACTTAAAATTCAAAATTAAATTTATTTGCCAAATCTCTCAAATAGAGTAACTTTGCTTCAATTATTATCAGTTTGTTTAAGATTGGAGATCAAATGTCCCCAGTAATTGTTAGACACCTGGATATCAAGTAGGTTCATTTTCTGTATCGGCAAGTAAATATACAAAAAAAACAAACCAACAATATACTAATCAACAACTTACATAGACATCAATTTTGTAAGAGATTTTAATATAGTTGGTTTGTTTTGTTACAATTTGCCCCCTATTTGCCCTTCCAACCAATAATATTTTATTTTTTGAAACCAGGATGTTTGATCCTGTCAAGTGAATTTTATAAATGGGTGAAAACAGCCGATAAATCTCCTTAACCAGATCTGACCCAAAGGAAAGGAGTACTTTTATTATTTATCCAATTCGCTGATCGCCTTTTTTACATATTCATCATTGAGTCCATCCCCTGTAATCCTATCACTCCAAGACAAATAGCCATTTTTATCTTTAGCAAAACAACCGGACACCGTACTTTTTACTTTAAAGGTTTTATAGTCTACATTTTTTAAAATCCCCTCACGGTTTTCGTAGATATGATTTTTATCCTTCGCATAACAATCACTAAGAGCTACAAAAGTCGCATGGTCAGCTTCTTCAAAAGTAGAAAAGCTTCCCCCGTAAGCCATTGCATAATGGCGATAAATATGTTTTTTATCTTTATAAAATGCACTGTTTAGCTTTTGAAATGTACTGGTATCAATAATTGTATTCAATGGTTCTTCCGTATTAAATCCCATTCTTGTAAGATAACTATCAACGAAAGTAAAACCCTCACTTCCAATAGCGATCACTTCTTTTAATCCGATGTCTCCTTTTTTATTAATCCACAGATCATCTTTCACAAGTCTCCATTTTAAGCTCCTATTTGTGCTATCAATTGCTTGTGCCAGCATTTTGTACCGCTGTCTCTCAAGCTCATTGGGGCATCTAATATTTTGGATTCCTGTAAACGACAACAGCCCACCAAGTTTCTGTAATTCCTTTTCTTTGAGAGTATTTGTTTGTATCTGATAGATACCCATACGGTATCTGTAGAGATTATCCTCTCCGCAGCTATTAGAATAACGTATCGGTTTCAAAAACGAAACAAGACAAAAAATACAGGCAATTATTATTGCCGCAACAGATATAAATTTCAATAATCGCATATTAGGAAATCTGTCGTGAAGAATAGGGCTTTCGGTATATCAATACCACGAAAACAATTAATATCAATTGCAATACAATGATCAAAAACGCGAATAGTTGGGTTTGAAAAGCCTTCCCCGAAATTTGTCTTTCATTGACACGTTTCAGATCTATCTGATTTTTGATCATTTGTTTTTCGCAGGAATCAAGATCACTCCGTTGATCCACCTGCCACTTTTGCTCACTTGCAAACTGATCATTCTTATTGGACGGAATATCCAAGGAATCCACCAGACTAAGGATAAGCCAACCACAGGTTAGTATAGTTACAACAGCCAAACCAATAACAATGCTTTTCTTTATCGTAAAACTGTATCTCCCATTGTTTCGAGCTATACCATCTTTGTTTTCATTGTCCATAATCATTGAGATAATAGAATAAATATTTTCGGTTAAATATTGCACTGTACCCCAGCAAGTCCATAAAAATCAAGGAGAAGATGTAAATGTGGAATCTTCATCTGACTCAACATAATCTGGATTCATTAATGTTAAATTCTTGGGTTTCGCAATTTCCACAAACTTTTCTTTTTCCAGATCGATGCGCCATATCTTGTTGACTTGCGTAATGATTTCGGCATTAGTGTCATAAAATTCCACAAGATAATCTCCCTGGGTATTATTTTCTATCGCTAATTGAAACTTGCTATAACAGATCCTTGGATAATCGGCCACCACATCCAGTTCGTCTACAATCAAAAAAACAGATTTTCCGTTTGGTTCATGGCGTAAAAATCGCTCTATCACAAATTTGCTCTGCCCCCGCTGGCAATGATCAACACTGGTTGAATACTGTGAAAGTGCATATTTATCCTTTGATACGCCCGCCGCTAACATTGCCCCAAGGCAGGTATGCATCTTCGACACCTCGGATTGATCGGTTGTTTTACCAATAAAAGAAGCGGCAGAAATAGTTCCCTTTTTTACGGAATCAGATTGGATAGTAGCCTCTATTAACTTAGAAGCTCTTTTTTCCCTGTCCTGATCCTGGGTTTTATAACGGCAGGATTGTAATATCGTCCCAACTGCTAAAATCAATGTAAAAACTTTTTTCATAAGACCTATTTTTATCAGACTATTAGCACAGTGCTATTTTTCACTATTTTCTGCTACACTATCCCTTCTTCCTTGAAAAAGATCGTATTTGTTTGACCAAAAAATAGATCAGCCAACTAGAAAAACCGATATAGGCTAAGGTCTGGAAAGCAAACCGCATCGGTCTGTCTGTCCAATTTATCCTTGTATAGCCACCTCCGGTTCTGCTAAATCTCAACTTATATTCGCCTTTTCTTAGCCCCTCAATAGCCATACAGACCGTCATTCCAGCCAATCCTAATAGAAATATGAGCATCCCTACGTGCAATACATTATATGCTAAGCGAAATACCTTTTCAATCCGGTCTTTCCCAAAACCTTTTGCCGATATAATCGTAAGTCCCAAATACAGCAGCAATAAACATACACCAGCGATTAAACTGATAATTCCGATGCATAGTATGACCAGGGGTATTTTTTCTATGATATGCATTTTTAAGATTATTTAACACATTTTGTCTTATGATCTGTAACTAGCCAACGAACTCCTTGTTTCTGTCCTTTTTCCAAGAAAGACTTTTTCCAATACGAGCTTAGATAAGCTCAATATCAAATGAACTAAGTTGACTCAAAGATATCAAGTTATTTTTGGCCGTCACTAGACGAATCTTAAATTAATCCCAACGAATAATAATTGTCTGCAACAAAGAGGATATTCAGCTATTTTCTCCTATCAAATTAATCTGCAACATCTGAATAGCTTTTGCGACATACACCTAACAGCGAAACATACGCTGTGATATAAAATAAGAAAATGCGAACCCAACGGAACCCATGCACGATCATGCTCAGCCATTCAATAAAAAGATCCATTTTAGTGGTATTCAAAAGCCTATCCTTGTGTTTATTGGCAACTCGGCTCTTAGCCCAACAAGCTCAGAAAAATGAATTTACATTATCGGGAAAAATAGCGAATACAGAAATATCTGCACTGGAAATCCACCTATTCAATGCGGATAGCCAGCTGATCAAGACCGAATTCCCCAATCAGCAGGGTGAATTCAATTTTGAAGCACTTCCCAAAGGAGCCTATTACTTCAAAATTCGTCGCGGTCAAGCAGACCTCTACAATTCCGAGGTGATCCAAGTCACACAACAGCATATTATGTTGCCAGAAATTCGCATTAACGAACAACGGCTGGAGACTGTTGTGATCAACAGGTCACGCCCTTATATTGAACGACACGATGGCAAACTGATCTTAAATGTGGAAAGTAGTCTCCAAAATACAGGCGGATCAGCGCTGGAAGTACTTGAAAAAGCTCCCGGTGTCACTGTAGACAAGAATAACAATATTATTCTGCGGGGGAAAAGTAATATTCTTGTCCAGATTGATGGAAAAAATTCGCCGCTTACCGGTGAGGAACTCGCCAATTACCTGCGCGGACTCCCCGCATCTGCCATAGATAAAATTGAACTCATCACCAACCCCTCCGCAAAATACGATGCTGCCGGAACAGCCATTATCAATATAAAACTGAAAAAAGGAACAAATAAAGGGACCAATGGCAGCTTCTCTACAGCAATAGGTGCGGCCAGATACCTTAAAAATAACAACAGCTTTAGTATTAATCACCGTAATGATAAGCTCAACCTTTTTGCCAACTATAATTTTGGCTATCGTGAGGCTTATAATGATCTTATGATCGATCGAAGATTTTATAAGGAAGGTCATTTAGAGAAAACATTCATTCAGGATAATTTCTTTAAGTTCAGCTCCCGCAACCACAATGGTAAAATTGGCTTCGATTACAACCTGACGGACAAAAACCTAGTGGGTGCCTCTGTCAGCTTCACAAGTAATGTATTTAAACCTTTCGGCGATAGCAAAACAACATTAATGGATTCCGATTGTCAACCACTCAACCATACCGCTACACTAAGTCAGACTGATAATATTACAAAAAACATCTCAGCAAACCTCAATCATAAATATCGTATGGATACCCTTGGGTCCGAACTGAGCACCGATTTCGATTTCATTCGCTATATCAACGCATCAAATCAAAGTTTTGATACCAGGACCAGCGATAATAACGGTGCTCCTATAGGTACACCCTATCTCTTAAAAGGCAAGACTGACGGTGATTTGAATATCTATGCGTTAAAGAGCGACTGGATCAAGATCCTTCCAAGGGGTCTCAAACTGGAGACCGGCTTTAAAACGAGTTATGTTAAATCAGATAACGATATCAAGTTTTATGATCATAGTACATCACCTGCAGTGCCTGACAGCAATAAATCCAACCATTACATCTATCAGGAACACATCCACGCAGCCTATGGCAATGTATCCAAAAAGTGGGATAAGCTGAAAACTGTACTCGGCCTGCGCATAGAAAACACCAATGTTACCGGAACACAGCTCACTACCGACCAAATTAATAAGCGGAAATACATGCAATTATTTCCAAGTGTCGTTTTTTCCTATGAGTTCACAGCAGACCATAATCTCGAAGTTAATCTCAGCCGTCGTATCAACCGCCCCAATTATCAACAGCTCAATCCCTTTAAGTACTATATCAATGCGACGACATACCGTGTTGGCAATCCCGATCTAAATGCGCAGACATCACAAAACTACGAGTTGACATATAGTTTCAAAGGTAAATATATAGCTACCCTGAGTTATAGTAAAATAAGCGACAACATCACGACTGTTGTAAAACCCATACTCGAAAATGGAGAAAATATCACCGTTCAGACCGAGGAAAACCTGAAATCAGCCGCCTATTATTCGCTCAACCTGATCGCGCCGCTCAAGCTGACCAATTGGTGGGATATAAACAATAACGCCAACTTCTATTATGGTTCCTATACGGGTAACGTCTCGGGCACACAGATCAACAACATTGGTAATTTTACCCTCGATATAAATAGCATCCATACCCTTAAACTGGGTAAAAATTTCGTCGCCGAACTGGCGGCTAGTTATAAAGCTACAGAAGTGTATGCCTTTGCCCGTATCTCCCCTTACTGGAATGTCAATATTGGGCTGCAGAAGAAATTTAAGGAAAAGAACAGCCTGAAACTCGCCCTTACCGATGCGTTTAACAGCAATAATAGAAAGGGACTGACTGTCTACAATAATTACGAGGAAAATTTCAAGAGCAGAAGAGAGCCCCGTATCCTGACCTTATCTTACAGCTATAATTTTGGATCCAGTAAATCAGTTCAGTCACGTAAAACCGGGGCTGCCGAAGATCTCAGACAAAGGGCCGAATAACTTACTGAAAAGCCCAGAACGACAACCCCCTGGGCTATTATTTATCTGCTATCAATGGCCGTGGATCAAAGACTACCTTCACTTTAAGAATAAGTTCGTTTTCAACCTGGTACCAACCGGCGCTAAAGATCTCCTTCCCTCCCATATCAATATTATAGAAGATTGCAACATGGTTACCGTTTGTCATCACTTCTTTGATATTATATTTAAATTTCATTTTCTTCATATCCGCAATGTAATGATCAGCCGTATGTCGACTCCCCAATACTCCTTCAAAGACCATATCCTTATCCAATAACTCATACGCGGCGGCAAAATCTTCCCTATTTAAACTTTCGAGAAAACTGAGCACAATATATTTCGTTGACTTCATCTATACTGTTTTTTGGTTATTTATGATATATTCAATCGTATTACTACCAATGTAAACATCCGGGCAAAGACGATCAAAATTTGGTTGTAATACCATTTCAAATAAAGAACAACAAAAAGGCGAAAGCGTTTGATATTTTTTATATCCCTTTTCTTCTTTAAATCTGCCAATATCCTATAAAAAATGTTTACTTAATAGAAATGAGCCCATAGTAACTAACCCAATTGAGCCATGCCTAAAAATAAAACTTTATCCGAATTAACTATCGATGAGTTAAACAACAAGAAAAAACAATCTTTAAGTGTCATGATATCCTTCGGTATTATTATATTCATAGCCATTGTAGTGCTACTCTATCTTTCTATTAAGACCAAAAAATATGCACTCTCCGGCATTTCAGCCTCTCTATTCTGTGTTTTTATACCGATCTATATAAATCATACACAAATTAATAAAGAAATCAAATCCCGTCAGTCCATGGAGAACTAATATTTACAAAGCACGCAGCTACACCTATACCTGGAATAGGTTTAATACAACATATTACACCTTTTTACCAAAATAAGGTTCCTCCGATAATGATCAATTCGGTAATTTCTCTTTTTTGGTCTCTGTCGAGGCATGAAAACCTCTTAGACGATACTGGTATTATCTTCCAAACGATAATGCAATATACGGGATACTAGCGCTGAATAATGTTCTTTTCAGCGAATAGAGATTCTCCCCTGTCATTTAATTTCGAGAGGACTTTCACTTGCCCCTTGTTTGTCAAGGAATTATATTTACAATGGACGAATGAAAGCAGGATAAGAGAAAAAACGTATATCCCAAAGCAAGCGGTCAGAAGTATTAACATCTAAGGTTGATCGTTCCAAATATCAAATCCTTTTTTAATTTTCCATGCAAAAGGAAATATGTAAATTTGAAATAAATCAACTCACGGATCAGGTCATGCAGATACCCCCTCCAAAAGAATTATTGCCCTACATTAAGCACTATCTTTTTTTGGAAAGTAATGCTGCTCAGCAAAAAACACTTCGTTTATTCTCTGATGGTAATACCGGAATGGTTTTTCTGCTTCGTCAGGGCCGTTTATCCGTGAATAATAGTCTTTACTTGCCATCATCATTTTTGTATGGTCAGATAAGTCATTTTCAAGATCTCGTTTTAGCCGAAAAGACATCCTTTATTATCACTGTATTCCAACCCGATGGATTATACCAGTTACTTCATATCTCAGCCCGTGAATTAAAAGATCAGATTGTCAATACCCGAGATATTTTTGGACAGTCAGCGACAAGACTCCATGAGGCTCTCGTACAGTGCAAACAACCAACGGATAAGATACAGATATTAAATGCTTTTTTTTACGATTTAATGAGTCAACGTAACTTTTCCGGTCATCCCCTACTTTCCTCAGTATTAAGACATATTAATCAACACAAGGGACTACTTTCTGTTGAGCAACTCGTCCGATATACTGGCTATACCGAGCGGCACATGGAAAGAATATTTGCTGAACAGATCGGAATGAGCCCCAAGAAATTCACCAACATTGTCCAGCTCCATACTTTTTTGAAGTTGCTTCGCAGTAAATCCGATATAACCAGTCTGACAACCATCTGCCATGAAAGTGGATATTTTGATCAATCTCACCTCATTCGGGCATTTAAAAAATACACTGGTATCACACCTTCCGAATATCTGAACGGTACAAGTAGATTAGCCGTCAATTTTATGGAGTTTAACGACATGCACGACCCAATGTCGGGTTTGTACAATTTATCTTAACTGCCCGGGGCTAGATTTGTCCATAGATCAATCAATGAAATATGGAAAAGCTAAAAATTGCTACTGCACAATTCGAGCATAGAAGTGCGGACAAAGCCTATAACTTGAACGTTATAGAGAGACTCTCTAAAGAGGCTGCTGCGCAGGGAGCCGAGGTGATTGCCTTTCACGAATGCTCCATTACAGGTTATACCTTTGCGCGAAATTTAGACAGGCAGCAGATGCTTGACATTGCCGAACCTGTTCCGGATGGCGAAAGTACGCAGAAGCTGATCGCCATTGCCGCCAAATACAACATTACCATTCTCGCGGGACTGTTTGAAAAAGATGAAAATGACAATTTATACAAACCTTATATCTGTGTAGACAAAAATGGCTTAATTGCCAAACACCGTAAACTACATCCCTTTATAAGCCCACATCTAACAGCAGGACAAGACTATACTATTTTTGAAATTAAAGGATGGAAATGTGGTATTCTAATCTGTTACGATAACAATGTCATAGAAAATGTACGAGCGACAAAATTATTGGGAGCAGATATCATCTTTATGCCACATGTGACCATGTGCACACCTTCATCCAGACCGGGCGCAGGTTTTGTGGATCCGGGGCTCTGGCATAACCGCGAAAACGATCCGACTTCACTACGTCTGGAATTTGACGGAATGAAAGGACGTAGCTGGTTGATGAAATGGTTGCCCGCGCGAGCCTACGACAATGCGGTCTACGTTGTTTTTTCAAACCCCATCGGAATGGATGATGACCAGTTAAAGAATGGCTGTTCGATGATCATAGACCCCTTCGGCGATATCCTGGCCGAATGCCGTACCTTTGAAGACGATTTTGTCACTACCACAATTACACCTGAAAAACTAATTCAGGCTGGTGGACATCGCTATATCAACGCCCGAAGGCCAGAGTTATATCAAGAGATTATCGGCCGACAACATAAATCGGCCCAAAAAGTTATCTGGCTGCAACCAAACAATAACTAATTCCCCAACAACTGATTTAAGGCTTTTCAAGAAGGCCTTAAATCAGTTGAACGATAACAGACATCCCTAGCTGCCCCAGCCATCTGTTAACTAAAGTTTTGCGAACATTTTTTTCGTTAAGCATCGCTCTAACACCTTATTTATGTTAATTTAGCAGATTCATATTCACTAGCAGATTAAATAAAATTATGAGCTTTATCCGAAGATATTGGAACATACTTACGAATATCGGTACGCATCCGGATATGTCCTATGTTAACCTCAAAAGGATACAGATGGTCAATCTGATTGCCATGCTCTGTTTATTGCCCACACTCTGTTTTTTTGTCCTTAACACCATGGACCAGCGCTATCTGCTGTCAACCATCAACCTATCCAATTCAATCTGTTCGATTTCTGTGCTCTTTTTACAATATGATGGTAAACATAATTTTGCAAAAGCAATGTTATTGGTCAGTAATTTTATTTTTTTCTTCTTAGGCGCTATATTATTTAAAAATGGAGGCGAGTATTTTCTGCTGTGTACGTTAATTGCATCAATATTACTCTATGACGACCGCCGCATCCATATTATTTTCTGCCTTGCAACTGCTATTGCTATCACTTTACTCTATTTCTATCCCACGATTGTCCCCCTGGCTCAACGTGTGCCTAAGTTCAGACTGATCTTCAATATCTGTAATGCGCTAGCGTTTATCGTTATCGCAGTTAATTTCTTCCTACAGATTATTTATAATAATACAGAGAAGATCGAGGAACAACGTCGCAAACTGGAATCCATGAACCGTGACAAGGAAAAAATATTTTCCATCGTCGCCCATGACATCAAAAGCCCGTTTGCCAGTCTCGAAGCATTGGTATTGATGCTGCGAGATCAAATACTCAACAATAATATATCCAAAGAATATATACAGCAACTGTATCAACAAATTGTGCATCAAAACCAGGCACTGGACGATTTTCTTCAATGGGGCAGCAGTAGTATGCGCGGAATTACCAGTCCGGCGACATTGGTAGTAATCGAACCATTGGTTCATGATATCATAACCCTATTTGCTGATCAGATACAGGCGAAACAGCTCAAGACTGAAATTGACATACCCGAATTAACTCATATACTCGCGAATAGGGATCATACGATCATTATTCTCCGAAATCTTATTAGCAACGCCATCAAATTTAGCTATGTAGCTGGAAAAATAAGCATCTATTGTACTGAGGATGAAAAGTACACCCATATTCATATCCAGGATGAGGGCATTGGAATTAATCCTTCCAAATCCGCACTGCTGTTCAATGTGATCCAGCACAAATCATTCGGTACGGAAGACGAGCCCGGATCGGGTCTGGGGCTCGTATTATGCAAAGACCTGATCGAACGCAATAAGGGTGTAGTAGATATACAGAGTATCCCCCACAAAGGTTCCATTTTTACCGTTGGCTTACCCACTTACCCTACAGTGGACAATCCCACAAAAAAAACAGCACAAACCCGTTATTAAAATCAACAACCTATTCAAGTGTGCCGAATTTACCAGCCTGAAAATCTTCAAAAGCCTGATAGATTTCCGCTTGTGTATTCATCACGAAAGGGCCATAACTCACAATAGGCTCGTCGATAGGTTCTCCGCTCATAAACAGTAAGACGGCTTGTTCATTGGCCTTGACCTCTATTTCCTCACCATTATTTTCAAACAGCACGAAACTATGTTCTTTGGCCAACTGCCCATTTACCTCTGCTTCTCCATTGACGACCAGAATAGCAGAATTATGATGTTGTGGAACACTAAATGTTACCTGGTGTAACTTTTCCAATTTTATATCAAAGAGATTGACTGCCGTATATGTCTCAGCCGGTCCCTTTGTATCCTGAAATTTACCGGCTATGACGTTGATGACACCTGCCCCATCAGGTAGCAGTACTTTGCCCATCTGATCCGCGGTTATATTCTGATAATGTGCTGTGGCAGACTTGTCTTTTGCCGGTAAATTAACCCAAAGCTGCACCATTTCGAAAGGACCTCCAGTTTTAGAAAAGTTTTCTTCATGATATTCTTTATGCAATATTCCTGCCCCAGCTGTCATCCATTGGACATCACCGGGATTAATAACACCACTGTTGCCCGAACTGTCATGATGCGCTACACTGCCTTTATAAGCAATTGTTACGGTCTCAAATCCTTTGTGCGGATGAACATCTACTCCGCGGATATGATCAGATGGACCAAAATCAAACTCCGCATTAAAATCTAACAAAAGGAATGGACTCATCCGCCTTTTGGTAATTCCGTTACCGGGAACCATATTATACACGCGGAATCCATCACCTACCATACCTGGTTTTGAAGGACGAGGGAATATTTTTTCAATTGATTTTTTCATTTTTAGTACTCCTATCTTATGAATCTATACATCAGCAACAGTGCACTTGCTTGCTTTTGTATAGTCAAATTTACACCATCAAGGAGATACAAACCAATAACCTAGCTTAAGCGTAAAACTTAATGTAGATTAAGCATCTGCGAACGTATCATGTGCTGTAGGCTTTTAAAAATGAGTAATAGCAACACAAAAAAACAGCAAGTAAACAATATTAAAACCTGCGGCGAGATTCGCATAAGCCTCCGAAAAAAGCGGCATCCGTGGAACATAGTTATTTGGCTCACCGGAATGTTATTTATCAGAAACAACATTTAGAAAATAATCGTAACTTCATATAAAGAACGATTTCTTATTGACCACTAGACCTTAATTGTTGTAATATGCTCTACCAATACTTAATTAAACCAGCTTCAGTACTAACTTTTATTTTCCTTTCCCTGCCGTTTTTTTCAGAAGGACAAGTCCTCAAGCCGGCAACCGTAAACAACATAAAACAGAACGGGACCATCCAATGGGACGATTCCAGCCGACGTCGAATCTCCTCACCCAATTTCGCCAGATATTCCGGCTATGGGCGAATTATCCAGCTATCGGACGAATCGTTGCTCGCTGTTTATGAAGCAGACGGAAATATTGTTGCTGCCAAAAGTCAGAATCTTGGTGACAGCTGGTCAGAGCCCATCGTTATTTCAGCAGCGAAGAAAGGCGTCAAAATGTGCGTACCAGACCTTATTAAACTCGACAATCAGCGTATTCTCGCATTCTATAATGCACGTCCTTATGACATTTCCCCAAGCCGAAAGTTCGGCATCCATCTTAGACAAAGCACGGACGGCGGACAGAGCTGGGAAGCTGAACAGATACTTTACCAAGCTGGGCACCAATTCGAAAATGGATGCTGGGAACCATCGGCCATCCAATTACCAAATGGCGAAATCCAGCTCTTTTTTGCTAATGAAGGACCCTACACAAAAAGCAATGAGCAAAATATATCTATGCTGCGATCCATTGACCATGGAGCTAGCTGGAGCAAAACACCATCTATCGTCAGCTTTCGCCCCGGAAAACGGGACGGGATGCCTGTACCACTATTGCTGAGGAATAAAAAAGAAATCGTTCTAGCCATAGAAGACAATGCCGTTCGTACTTTTAAACCCTATATACTACGCAATACACTTCAAAAAAATTGGGCAAATACCATCTCCGGCAAGAGTGCTGATCGCAGTTACGCATTACATGATCCCATTGCTAATGAAGTCTATGCTGGAGCCCCCTATATTAGACAGTTAAGCACAGGTGAGACGATACTTTCCTATCAGAGCACAGAGGGCCGCACCAACAAAATGGATTATGCCGATATGAAAGTGCTGATCGGAAATGAACGGGCAATGAATTTCAAAAACAAATCGGTCCCGTTTGTCATCCCGCAAAATAAATCCTGTCTCTGGAATAGCATCACCGTACTAAGCGATGATACAATCCTTGCGGTTACGAGTACGAACGCATATTCAGATCAAACCGAAGTATGGATGGTCAAGGGAAAATTTCTTCGAGACACAAAAGATCAGGGAACAAAAGATCAGGAAAAAACAGAAAAAAAATTCACCATGCTCGCATATTCTGCAAAAAAAGCACGACACAAACATTAATAGTTACTATAATTAAAACAAAACAAATAACTCAAAAACAACATGTTAAAAATATAATAAATCCAAATTTCTCGCTATAAGGCTAGAAATAAGCATCGCTTGCACAGGCTGTACTAGTAAATGATTTTCAGTGCCATGGAGAAAACAATGATTTTTACTGATGGCGTCATCCCATATAAACCGAATACGCACGCAACGCTCGAAATGACACCACAGCACTATCCATTCCAGAGCCCAATTAGCCGCTGTGTTCAATTTTCTTTCGAAAATGAAGTTCCTCTAGGCCGAAAGGGCAAACCTCCCGCTAATCCCCTTATTAATACATCTACATCCATCAATGCAGCACTGCATTGGTTAGACTATAATAACTTCTTTCATATTTACATAGCATGTCAGCTGATATCACACTGAAATGCTATGTAGATGACCGCATCTGCACAAATATTCCTTAGTCCCCGCCATACACCTTAGCCAAAACAACTTTGTACACAGCAATAGCCAACTTCCCCAATGGGCAAAACAAGGTTCTAAAAGTCCAGAAATTCATAAAAAAACCCAGAAATACTGCCATAACCAATGGTTATATCGACCCACTATTATTAGTACACTTTTTATTTATATAAAAATCATAACAAATTAAACTTCAAACAACAATAATATTAAAAAGCCATATTTTAACACGCCCCAGCAGATTAGTTAGAATCCGGTATTTGACAACATATAAAGATCCAGCCTACTTTTCCTTTTCGTCAAATTGCATACCATCGAGTTTGCCTATCACGGTTGTCGCATCTGTAACTTTTGGTATCAACCTTATATAAAACTTTCACACTGCATCCCAGAAAAAGGTTTTCGATAGATTCAGACTGGTGACTACTGGCCAGCCCGCCCCCGCCCCCGAGAATAGGTCAATTCATCTGTCTTAGCATTCGATTGTGGTACAATTCCTCCTAAACTGCAACCCCAAATTTTATAAGTGTTTAGATTTGATGTCGACGTACATAGCTACAAACTTGTCCTTTAAGGTTTAAACAATTATGCTCCGGCAACTGTTCCCCCATAAAAAGAAAGATCTAAAACTTAGCATGATGAAAGATATTTTAATAAGAGATATTAAACAACAATTGAGGGATGTCGAAGCAGCGGACCTTTGGATTGATGAAAATTTTGAAAAGAAGCTATCTCAGGTGGATGACACGACTGCTTTTGAACGTCCTATCCCCGAAATGCATAGCATGGCAGAGTTAGCATCACATTTAATCGAATGGCGCAGAGAAGTATTAAGCCGATTAAAAGGAAACCCGAGAGGACTTGAAATGAGTGATGCCGCAAACTGGCGAAACAATAATGAGCTAAGAAAACGTGGCTGGGAGAGTATAATGCAAGATCTTCACACAGCACAGCAAGATATTATTTCTTTTCTGGAAGGAAAAGATGACACTTTCCTCCAAACGACTTATCCACATGCAGTTCCGTCTTTTCCACACGATTATAAGTATCTGTTAACTGGTTTAATCCACCATGACATGTATCACCTGGGGCAGATGGGCATCACGATTAAATTCCTAAAAATTCAACATTTGATACGCTGACGATATGTACCCCGACTGTCCCCCCCTACTATTGTAAGAATCCCGATAACACGCAGACGAAATAGCCAACTAACAAATTAAGTACTTATGTCATCTCGACGACAAGTGTTATATAGCACAATTGCAAACAACAAGCCGCTTATTTGCTCAAGTCTTTAAAATTATCGGAATTGTTTTGGTTTCATTTGGCTGGCAGCCTGCTCTGCAATCTCGACGATCCGCCTGTTTCGGGTATCGGGACGTTTTGCCAGAGCAATCCATTGCAGCAGCATTTTTTTTGCTGATCTGCTCAAACCGGCAAAGAAAGCCTCGGCTCCTGGATAACTCTTCAATGCCCTGTCCAGATCTTCCGGGATAAGCAGTTCCTCCACATCATTAAGAACGGACCATGAACCGTTTTCCTTGGCTAGCCTGATTACCTCGAGTCCCGCTTCGGTCATCTTTCCACTGGCTATAAGTTTCTCGACTTTTTCCTTGTTGATCTTCGACCAGGTTCCCCGGGGTTTACGTCTACTGAATAACTGCTGAAAAGTGCCCTTCGTAATCGTTTTCCGTGTGCTGTCAATCCAGCCAAAACATAAGGCTTCGTCAACCAGCTCGCTCCAGGCGACAGCAGGCCGCCCCGAATTCTTTGTATTACAGATAATCCACACGGATTGCTTGACAAAATGATTCTCTACCAGCCACTGCCGCCATTCCGCCTGTGTATGGATGCTGATGAACTGTATATCTTTTGTTTGTTGTGCGCTATTCATTTCATTTTTTTTGTACTTCCAGGTCCCGATTATTGGCCATGATTCGCATTTCGCTTCTAAAACGAACACAGCCCGTATCTTCGCTAATCGTGTAAAAATAATAGAAAGTGCGACAACAGTACGTCAGTATTGTTTATGAGCCATTTCATTCTATTATAAGGTGTTTTGACGCATTCAATGTGATACACTGGTTTAGACTGTAATAACAACAGCTTTTTATAACTGTTTTACTTAAAGTTCAAACTGCTTAGATACAATATGGCAATATTTACAATTCGCATTAATATCCTGTTAAATTAAATCAAACTCATCATTTAACCTTCCTTCATCGATTGTTTGCAATGCTCCCCAAAAAATATTTAAGTTGTTTTTAAGGTCACGTGAAGGTGTAGTCATTTTTTTGAGTTTCTCATCAGGCAACAAGCGTTTTAATTTTTTCTTTATTTGAGAATTAAGTTTAAGCTCTTCCGGACGATGTAAATACACTCTAAAATACAGCATATTTAAGTAGACCGTTGCACTGACCTTTACTAACCAAGGATTGGACATCAACACTTTTGTAGTAACCTCTATATAAGAGATAGTACCATCTTGCATATATACATCTGATTTACGTGGACCTTTCACAACAATTACAGCCTGAAGGCATTTTATCTTTTTT
This sequence comes from Sphingobacterium sp. DR205, assembly GCF_011064245.1. Taxonomy (NCBI): domain Bacteria; kingdom Pseudomonadati; phylum Bacteroidota; class Sphingobacteriia; order Sphingobacteriales; family Sphingobacteriaceae; genus Sphingobacterium; species Sphingobacterium sp. DR205. The sequence continues at coordinate 4,094,454 of NZ_CP049333.1, forward strand.
TGATTATTCAGCTCAGATTTATCACTTCTTCGCAAAATATATTCCATTAATGCCGAACAATCCCGTTCTCTTTTCCAAAGAGTCACCAAAGGTTCCAGCGGGAATTCTTTATCCATTTGGAAAAAAGACGGTCTTTTCTGAATGTTTGACCTTTTATCTGGGGACATTAGCATCCTTTTTTCATCAGTTACAATTTCAGTTCTTTCTTCAACTTTATTCATTATTTATTTCATAAGAAAAGTAAAACATAAAATATCTTTTATTGAAATTTTTCAGACAGCTATTGGTATCTTATCAATAATTGGCTTTTACCAAATTTGACGGTATAATAAAGTTTTAGTCGCTACGGAGCAAACATTGATTCGTTTCATTAAATCAAAAACAAAAATTACCGCCAACCCAAATTTACAAAATTTCCTTTAATTATATATTTGTTAACTATTACACTTTCCGTAAAATATTACTGATTCCAACTTTTTATTATTAATCCGTTTGTTTTACCCCTTATACTTTATTTTATTTGTCCAGAAGTTTTAATTCTTACAACAAACCAGTTTTTCTAAATAACCTGAAATATTTCAAAAAAAATCAACAGTTGTATGCAGTCCAAATCATTTCATTTGATCGAAGCAAATATGTGTTTATTAGCGGGGAGTACGCCAACAAAATCCATAAAGGAAAGATTACCAGGGAGTCGTAAACGACTGTTTTATAACAGTAGCATAAAAATATTTGAAGAATATTTAAGTATCGAAAATCTGGAAAGTTATAGCTATACCATTGAAGTCGCGACACACACAGCTATCAATTTTCAGATCCACAATCCTCAAACCCATTTGCTCTACCATATTGACGGGCGTAAGGCTGTTCGATACGGCCAATGCCAGAGCCGTGAGGAATATCTGTTCCCCCCACAACATGGTGTATTCCTCTATGTTCCCGAGACTATCATTAACGTATATTTTGAGCCAGGAAATTACCATATACAAGGATTTACTTTGCCTGTCGACCTAATTGAATTCGGTGAACTGGCCGAATTTGGATTTTTAACCGAAATCATTGCCACAAATAGATTAAAGCCCCGGCAATATAAAGCTAGCATCGGTTTTATAGCTTCACAGCACACCCGGCGAATTCTTCGCGATCTTACTATCGAACTTGGCAATAAACCACTTATTCCAAAGATCCGCATCTTACGAAAAATTGAGGATCTACTTTACCTTTGCAAAGATAAATTATTAATAGCCGGAAGACAATTGTATGATCCTGATCTGATAGTACAGCAGGCACGTCTACTTATCTCCAAATGCATCGCCGAAAGTGATGATCTGGTAAGGATAAAAAATATTGCTTACGCGCTAAATATTCAACCAGCCTACTTAAGTTATCTTCATAAAGAACGCTTTGGAATTACGATTATGAAATACCGTAATCAAGAATTGCTGAAAAAAGCTAAAGCCCGTCTCCATCAAAACCGTTCCATCAAAATGAGCACTATAGAATGTGGTTTTAAGAATGAGTCCAGCTTCTGTAATTTTTTTAAAAAACAAACAGGGCTCACCCCAAGCGGTTATCTCCTTGCCACGACAATACCGGAAGAATAATCTGGATTGTCAACGACAGCTTTAACTGTTGAAATAAGAAGCCCAGTGTAGCAGAAACCCAAAGTAGCCCCGCTATTTGACAATGCCAAATTCAAATTTCAGAACATGGAACTCTAGTCAAAAAAACAGGATTAAAAAATATAGGGCACGGCTTTGTCTGTCCAGTGTAAAAAGGAATTGCTAAAGACCCCAAATAACCATTTTTACGGCAAAAAGCTATGGAAAGGGAATGGTGTTTGCATCAATAAAAAGAGCGACAATAGCATGAATTCACGCAATTCAAAACGAATTAAAATCAACATGCCCGGATAAAAAGACAAGGGAATAAAAAGGGAGGTCATATGAAACAGTTATTTGTGCTGCTGGCTTTGGGCATCGGCCTATTCATTGTCAGCAAGTTCGGCTTTTCACAGAAAGCCGCAGGATCAAAATCAGCTAAACAACATACTATGGATAATATACACAACAACGATCAGGTCATCTATTTCGCCGGCGGCTGCTTCTGGGGGACCGAACATTTCTTCAAGCAAGTTCGCGGTGTCACTGCAACAGAAGTCGGCTATGCCAACGGCAACTTGCAGGATCCTACTTATACCCAGGTTTCAACTGGGAAAACCGGATTTGCAGAAACGGTCAAAGTAAGTTACGATCCGGAGGTCATTGACCTTAAATTGCTGGTTGACCTATTCCTAAAAACAATAGACCCTACCTCACTCAATAGACAGGGCAATGATATCGGTACACAATACCGCACCGGCATCTATTATACCAATGCAGCTGATATCCCTGTGATCAAGGAAAGTCTAACCGCACTGGCCAAACAATATCCCAACCAGATCGTGGTGGAATTAGAACCTTTGCAGAACTACTACGATGCAGAAGCTTACCATCAAAAATACCTCGACAAAAACCCGGGTGGTTATTGCCACATCGGCCCCGATTTATTTGAAATGGCGCGCAAGGCAAATCCGAAAACGACAGAAGCAGCCTCCGCTCCTTCCAGCAGCTATAAAAAGGCTGACAAGGAGACTTTGAAAAAGGAACTTACCCCTTTGCAATATGATGTAACACAAAACAATGCAACCGAGCGGGCCTTTGCCAACGAATACAATGATGAGTTTAGAGAAGGTATCTATGTAGATATCACTACTGGTGAGCCCCTGTTCGTCTCGACCGATAAATTTGAGTCCGGCTGTGGATGGCCAAGTTTTTCCAAACCGATCAGCGATAGCCTGGTAGAAAAATTATCAGATAATTCTTATGGCATGCGGCGCACGGAAGTACGGAGCAAAACCGGCGACGCACACCTTGGGCACGTATTTGACGACGGTCCAGTGGATAAAGGAGGGCTCCGCTACTGCATCAATAGTGCTTCGCTCAAGTTTATTCCCAAAGAAGACATGAAGAATAAAGGCTACGAAAAATACCTACCATTATTGGTTAAAAAGTAACGGTAAGTACATCAATAAAATTGATCGAATTGCATTCCCTTATCAGAGGCCATGGTAAAAAGTTACCTGGCCTCATTTAGAATGGCCGAAACTGTCTATTATTTGTCATTGTAGCCATATCGACATCTTAGTACATTTGTAACATACAAGTGAGCTATGGAAAACACAAAAAAACAAACAGGAATAAAAACGATTGCACTTTTGATATTACCGGGGGTTCAGTTATTGGACGTTGCCGGCCCCTGTGATGTATTTATGTCGGCCAACTTTTTTACACCAGTTGATAATGCACCGAAGTACCAAGTTCAGCTGATATCCAGTACACCTGATCGGATTGTATACTCAAATGCTGGAATACCTCTCACCTGCAGCCATTCCATTTATGATCACAATTGCTCAATAGACACACTACTCGTTGCTGGTACTGACCTTAATTTGCTGGACGAAGTAAACCCTGATATTTACCATTATTTGCAAGGTATTTCAACACATGTAAGGCGTATAGGCTCAGTCTGTGTTGGTGCTTTTGTTTTAGCAAAAGCTGGGCTACTGGAGGGTAAACAAGTCACAACCCATTGGAAATATGCCGCTATCCTGCAACGGACTTATCCTGACCTCGATGTTAATGTCAATCCATTTTTTATTCACGATCAGGGGATTTATACTTCAGGTGGGGTCTCCTCAGGGATAGATCTTGCCTTGGCCTTATTGGAGGAAGATTGTGGAAAACCATTGGCTTCTGAAGTAGCCAAACATCTCGTTTTGCATTTAAAAAGACCCGGGGGGCAGTCCCAGTTCGGTGATGCGATTACCGATTATGACCTGTTAACCCCTTTCACTAAAGCGATCAGAGATTTACTCAAAGATAAACTGGGCCAGGCAATCAGTATAGACTATATGGCTGAATCACTTAATATGAGTGTCCGCAATTTCTCCAGGGTCTTTTTAAAAGAATCAGGCATGACTCCGGGTAAGTTTCTCGAAAAAATGCGGCTGGACCAGGCAAAGAACATGGTAGAATATACCGATATGAGTTTCGAGATGATCGCACAGAAATGTGGCTTTGGAAACGTAATCTCTCTTCGACGCTTATTTCTAAAGTACCTCTCCATCTCCCCGCTCCAATATCGGAAGACTTGTAAAGGCACCGAATAATCCATTTCTACAAATTAAAAACAAAAAAAATGCTGGTGTTCATTCACCGGCAGGGAAAACTATATCTCAATTTAACGATCACTAATAGTATATCATGATGAATCCGAAACAAAACAACAAGAGCATGAACGTAGCTTTTTTTATTTATGATCAGATAGAGGCACTTGACCTCAACGGCCCACTAGATGTATTTGTCAAGGCAAATGTTATAGCTCCCGGGAGTTATAATTGTTACACGGTCGGGAAGACCAAAGAAGCCGTACAAATGGAAGCGGATACCATGGCAATTATCCCAATGCACTCAATACAAACTGCACCCCGACCGGACATGATTGTCGTTCCCGGTGCCAATCCAGACTGTGTTATGGCATACCTGCAGGATGACGATTTCCAGTATACGTTAATAAACTGGTTAAAAGACTACTATGACAAAGGCACAATTATTTTTACCGTTTGTACAGGAAGCATGCTCTTATCCAAAACAGGCATATTGGATCATTATGAAATAACGACCCATGTCATGTTGCTGGATGCCTTAGAAAAGCATAATCCCAAAAGTATTGTTAAACGTGGAGTACGGTTTGTCGACCAGAAACGGTTGATTACTACAGCAGGTATAACCGCAGGAATAGATGCTGCGCTTTATCTGGTGGAGCAACATTATGGAAAGGAACTTGCAGAAACCATTATCGAAATCTTTGAATATCGGCAAAGCACTTGTAACCGTAAATAAGAGGTTGCTGTTGGCGAGATAAGAAAATACGGGAAGTACCTTTTTAGATGCTGCCCATCACACATAGTTCGGTGAGGGTAGGTACTGGCTTACCACCCTCATCTTCGAGCGTAATGGCAAAGGCTTGTGCTTTAGAAACATCCAGCATCTTGCTCGCCATGGCTTCTTTGACATTCAGAGGGAATACACCAGCACTCACAGGCTGACCATCGACCATCGCCCAGAGCTGATACTGCTTACCTTTTGGCGCAGCTGGCATCTGTTCGAGACTGAGGTATACCGCCTTTGAAGTCTGATCCCAAAATACGAGTGCATGTAAATCAGGTTTATTTTCAACACCTTTTAGTGCAATGGTTTTTACCGCCGGGTTCTGCACCAAGCTCCATTTCTCCTGTAAAATAGCTAATGTAGCATTTTGCGTATCTAGCGTGGTATTTGCCTGGACAAGCATTTCCTTATTCTCCTTTTGCTGTTGATAGAAGAATAAATTTGCGCCGACGCTGAGTACGAACAATATGCTGGCAGCTATGGCCCAGCCATAGGATCTAGCCGGTACAATCCGCTTAGGCAGCTCCTCAGTGTTCAATATTGGCGCCTGGACAACAGTATCATGGGATATGGCTTCGTCCGTCGACAGACCATCTGGTTGATCATCCTTCAAAACCAGATTTTCAGCTTCAAGTCTATTCCAGATATCCTGTTTTAAGGCAGCAGGCATCGCCATCGCTTGGATATCGGCTAATCCCTCGAGCGCTTTTTCGGCCTCGGCGATAGCTTGTTCCACTTCGACATTATTTTTTCGAATACAGTTCAGTATGCTAACTTCCTCTTCGGAAGCAAGCCCCAAAACGTACGATTCAATAATCCCTGACGATATGTATGCTGCGATATCCAAAATTAACGATAGTCCTTTAATAATTGTTTTAACTGTAAAAATGCAGCCTTGGTCCGTGTTTTTACGGTACCCAAAGGAACATCAAGCTGTTCGGCAATTTCCTGTTGCGTATATCCTTCATAGTAGGCCATCTCGATCAAGATACGACATTCAGGCTTTAATTTATCCAAAATATTTCTGAATCCAATAAAATCTGCTTTCGTATGTTGTTCGCTCCCGCTCTGATCCCGTTCTTCATCTGTATTTACGATATTTGAGAGCGGTTGGTTTTTCATTTCGTTGACCACACCCTTGGATTTGCGGTAGTCCAGCGCCGTGTTACGTGCAATATTGATCATCCAGGTGTATAACCGGCCTTTTTCACAATCAAAAAGATCGACATGTTTCCAGATTTTAACAAATACATCCTGAATCACTTCCTCGGCATGTTCAGTGGAAGCTACAATACGACACACCACCCCATAGAGGGCATCCGCATAGTTATCGTAAAGATAACTAAAGGCCTGCTGGTTCTTTTTTTTCAGCAAAAGAATCAAGGTTTCTTCAGGAAGGTTGTGTAATGGACTCAAATTTCACGTTTATAACGCTTTAAAGATGTAGATAAAAAACCAAAAAACAATGCAACAGCCATAAATCACGTAAAAATACTTAAATCTCGATAAATAACGTGGAAAAATACCTGATGCTGGCACCCCTTAAGATAATGCAGGCCATAATGAAGTAATAATCGCAAACCTTTAAATAAAATCATAAATACCGTTCTTCCAGCCCAATATTTTAGAAGAATCCGCATTTAGCCAGTTTTTCAATAGTGTGGCGTACACTTTCCTGAAATCTTCCGAATACACCAGATCGCCGGCGTTGAGGTGCTCCAGATCAGGCAGCGCATTGCGCAGGCCCTTCCCTTTTAAACCTCCTGAAATAAAAAAAAGCTGATTTGCCGTTCCATGGTCCGTACCATTGCTTGCGTTTTGTGCTACCCTACGGCCGAACTCTGAAAAAGTCATCAACATGACCCGCTGAAAAAGGTCATTTTTTTTCAGGTCATCCACAAAGGCTTCAACTGCGTCGTTAATGATCTGGAATAGCCCCTCCTGCCTTTGCCGTTGATTAATATGTGTATCAAAACTACCGATCTGCAGGTAATACACCTGCGTATTAATATCCGATTTGATCAGGGAGGCGACCGTCCTGAAATCCTTTCCCAATGCCGAATCGGGATAAGGAGCCGCCGTAGACTTCGCTTTGCTTTTTTCAAAGATATAATCCGCATTGTTGATGGTCTCTCCCAATGTCTGATAGAGATAGCCTACTGTCTCATCTTCATGTTGATGGTTTTCATAGAGCGACTTGAAGTATTCTTCACGACTGGTTTGATAAAGCTTTTTGGGATCTTTAAAAGCAAAAGCTTTTTTGTGTTTTCCTTTGAGGGCAAGGCTCAGCATATCATTGACTTCCAAAGCCTGTGTGGGATGGGTACAGTCGTAGCAGGCTTCATCAAGGTATCTTCCCAGCCATCCGCTTTCCAGATATTCGTCGCTGCGACTTGCGCTGTGCCAGATATCCATGCTCCGGAAATGCGATTTATCGGGATTGGGATACCCCACATTATTGAGCACCGCCATTTCACCGTTGTCATATAATTCTTTGAAAAAGCCCAAAGCAGGATTAATACCAGCTTCGTCGGTGAGGGGAAGCGCGTTCGTCACAGCAATCGTCTGCCTTTCGCGAAAATAGATATCGTTGCGCCGGGGGATGATCGTATTAAGTCCGTCGTTTCCGCCGCTCAACTGTAATATGACCAGGATTTTCTGATCTCTTTCCAGGGCATCGGGCAAAGTCATTGCCTTTAAAAAATTGGGCAGCAGCATAGATGCCGTTACCAGGGAACCTGCTTTAAGAAATTCACGCCTTTTGATGATCATGGTCTTATTTTTTTAGTTAACAGAGCTGATATTCGGGCATACTCATGGTTTCAATAATCGACATCCTGATGTCTCCGGCAGCGTATTTTTCAAGTATATGCTGTTTAAAAGAAGGTTCCTTCTGCAACAATAACTGTATTGGTTCCTTGCCTGCAAATGCTGCTTCAACCTCCGGCCAGGCGATCGACATATTCGGATTTTTGAATCCTTTCAGCTTCCGCTTTTGTTTTAAGCCCATGTCAAGGTCGTCGTCCTGCTGTGGGGAGCGATCAAGCGGGCGTAGGCCGCTCCATATCTGCGGTATCTGCATCCGGAGCAAAAGTGTGGAACTGTCGATCCAAGCCTTTCCCGAAGGCCATCCAGCTACGTTCGGTGGATATAATAATAACTGTCCCAATAGTTTTTGATAAACAATCAGGTGTTCGGGATTTTCTATTTTCATCGGTAACATACGCATAATACCAACTATCAGTTCTACTGGTGATTTTATTTTGCTGCCGATATTTTTAGGTTCGTAAAACCAGGATGCGGTAAATATATGATCCAACAACTTTTTGATATCGTACCCCGAATCATAGAATTGTTTGCTCAGCCTATTGACCAGTTCATTGTCTACCTGTTCATTGACCAGAAAACGATACAGTTTAGCTGTAATAAATCTTGCCGTTGCCGGTTGTTCCAAGATGATATCCAGGATATCATTTCCATCAAAATTTCCCGTTTTTCCTAAAAATGTTTTCATACCGGGATCATGAAACTTCTTTCTTTCCATAAATCGGGCATCCCGATCATAGGACCAACCCGTAAATGCGCGTGCAGCTTCACGCACATCCGCTTCGGTATAATGACCACGTCCCATCGTGAACAGCTCCATGACCTCCCTTGCAAAATTTTCATTCGGATGTCCTTTTTTATTCTGCTGATTATTGAGGAAGCTGAGCATAGCCGGGGCTTTGGAAACAGCAAACAGCAGATCCCGAAAATTTCCCAGTGCATTTTTTCTGATCTCATTGAGAATATGCGCGCTGAAAGTTGAATTGACCACGCGGCTTGCGAAATGCCCATGCCAGAAAAAAGCCATCTTTTCCCGCAGCTGATCTTCCGAGTGAACCATAGCTGTCAAAAAATTAAGGTTGATTTCTATATTCTGCTGTCGGTTACGCTGCTGTATTTGTTTTTTCGCTCCTGCGTTCAATTTTGAAAGCGTGACGTAATCAGCATCCGTGTCCGTGTCGTTAAAGCGTATCTGTTCGAAATCCCGTGTCCGAGTATACGTCTGCCAAACTTCGGCGGTAGACAGCCGTTCGAAGGCGGAGATCTGTTCAAGGCTGATTCCAAATCCTGCACGATTCGCCAAATGTTTATTTTTAATAAATTCAGAAACCATTTTATTTCCGTTTATAGCTAATTAACAACTTAATTTGCAAATGTTTGCAGGCTAAGGCAAACATTTAACAAACATTAAGGTAAATTAACAAACCCGGCAGCTGCTCCCCCTCTACTCCTAATTCAAACGAATAATCCCTTTCTGTCGATGTTTCCTACACACCGATAAAGTTTCATAACCGTGTACTTTGGGGACGGATCATTCCACCGTAAACCAGCGGTAGCTCTGGGCCGGGATGGTAATGGTCATTGTCATTTTAGCAAGCGGATCCAAGGACATCTTTTTCACAGTTTTATCATCAAAAGTCAGTTTTGCGGAGCCCGACAAACCCGTATAGTAAAGTGGTAGCACCAGCGTACGTGTGATCTCAGTTTTCAAGGGGTTAAACAGCATGCCCAATCCTTTGATCCCTGGTGCCGTTGCATTGACATGCAAAAAGCCATCCCAGTCGCGGCCATCCGCACGACGTAAATGAATCAGATCAGCATTGAGGATATCGCGGTATTTTTTATACCATTGGATCACATCTATCACCGTCTGCTTGGTCTCCTCCGTATCGTAGAGACGGGGACCACGATAACAGGCCTGTACACCGGCACCGTAATACTGCATCATCAGCTGCCGATAATCCTCCAGATGCTCATTTAGCGGTTCAAGTACCGCCTCTTTTCCCCCGCCCTGATAAGCAGTCAATGGGACAAATCCCCAGCCCATGGACGGGTTCTGCTCCCAAAGCGCATCAAAGATATTCTGCCTGTTGAGTATTCGTTGGTTTTCTCTAGGTAATGAAAAATTCACTTCCCGATATCCGATTCCTGTCTTGTTAGAACCATCCAGAAAATACCAGTCCGGCGAATTGATATACACACCGCGGGCATTTAGCCAATGGTAAAGCTGCTTTTGCATGTTAAATTGTACCCATTGGCTATCTTCCAGTCCATGGTGTCCGGGATGACTTGTCGAGGCACACTGATCACCAGGAAAAGGACCATCATTTTCCCAGATATCAAATCCAGTTTTTTCAAAAAATGTCTTGATCCGTTGGGCATAACCGATGCCCCAGTTGGAACCAAAACAAGGGGCATTGCCGAAAAATGTACCACCTGTCTTTCCCGTCTTCGGATTGATGATATCATCCGCTTCACTGATCTTGCGGGAGCTAAACAAAGAATAGGCACCTATTTTAATATTTTTACTGTGCGCATAATCCGCCAGTTTTTTCAGTGCGGCAAGGTTCCCAGCCGTCGTATCCTCCATATTTACGTGGCTGCCGAAACTGAGGATCAGCGCTTCGTATCCTGTGGCAGCGCATTGGTCAATGGCGGTGTAAACCTGCTCATCCTTTTTGCTGACCAGGTGCATAAAGATCGGATTGGCCGTTGTCCAAGGTGCGATGGTCCGATACATTTTGCGGATGGCCAGGCCACGGCGTTCGCGGTCATAACTATCCATGAGCAGCTCCCAGGATCGGATGGAACTGAAGTTATCCTTTGGAGCAAGTTTGATGCCTACACCCACAGTGGGGTAAACCTCCATGATCGCCGGTGTTTTTAGGTTGTAGTTCACCTGAGAAGTATAGGTAGAATCCGCTTTCCAGTGCAGCGACTGATCGCTGAGGTGGTAGCGCATTGCATTGTTGAAAGCAAAATTGCTTTCGACATACAGGCCATGCTGCTTCTTCATCTCTTCGACTGAGCCCACTACGGCACTTTCCTCTTCGACCAGCGCCAACTTCTCGTTGATCACCTGGTTGATCTGCACCGTCTGGTTGCCCGTATTCTTCACGGTCACCCATTTACTGATCAGCGGGATCCCGTCATAGATGGCGTAATGCACTTTTACTTCAATTCCAGATAATGGGACGGCAGCCGGAGCGGCATAGGTAAAGGTCAGCACCTTCCCTTTTCCGGCAACCTTATGTGTAGACCACCATTTATCCCCCTTCCAAGGTAGCAGCGGATCCAGTTCACTGATTTCATGCTTTACATAACTAAAATCTTCGGGTTTTGTCGTAAATGTGGGCATCCATTCCGGTCGCAGGTAAGCGCGCTCCTTTTGCCCATCCACCCCACCGACATTATACCACTTGCCATTGAGCTGCAGCTGGGCTTCGGGTTGTACGGCTCGAATCAGCTGCTGTCCTGTGGTTAAGTTGGTAAAATCATAGCAAAAGGCATTCGGCCTGATCCAAAAAGAGCGGCGCACGAGTCCATTCTCCAAAACAATATTTTTGCCGTCGACCGCAATGCGGGATTGATACTGTGCAGTTTTACTGATTAACCAATCTTGCGACTTAGGCTGCGCAGATCCACTATTTGGGGCCATCAGCGCTAGGACGAAGGCTTGGGCACATAACAATAACTTAAATTTCATGGTTTATCTAACAAATTGGACTATGAAATATAGGAGATTTAATTAAGTAAAAAAAAATAATAGGCATGCAATCGATTGGCTAAAATTTAATCTCCCCCACTTGACAAGTAGTGACACATTATTATCCAAGAGAACCTCCTTATAATTTTTGATCGTCGTTATTGATCTGTTTTTCTTTCGATCGATAGCTACCATATTTTCCCTTTCCGAATTGCCAGGATAAAGAGAGTCCAAAAGAGCGGAAAGGTAAAGAAAAGTTGCTTTTTTGCATCATACTGGAGGTCTGAGCGTAGCTGCTTAAATTCTTTATCTTATTGAAAGGGTCAGTCATTGTTATTCCGATTGTCGCAGTTTCTTTCAACAGCTTTTTCTTCACTGTGATATTCCAGAGATTGAAAGCGGCAAATTCACCCTGAAATGTCCTTTGTGGAGAATCCCAGAAAATATTAGAATCAACGATGAAGCCCTTTCCCACTGCCAACGTTATCCCGACAAAAGTTTTATACAACAGATATACACGATCTTTTGTTAAGCTGGCGTTCAAAAAGTCGCTATTCAAATTATTGGAATAAGTATAGAGGTCTATATTGCCTTTAAAGTCAATCCGTTCGAACAAAGTATAGGATCCATATATAGTGGTCCCCAAGCTGTTATTGCTACCAATATTGCCAAAGGTCTGCAAGGTCATCGTCCTATTATTTTCAAGACGGTGCCGGAAGACCTGCTCGATCATATTGTTGATCGTTTTATAATAAATTGATAGACCGACATGCCCATTATTCCGGTTAAAGTTAAAATCTCCCCCAATTGCCAGCTGATGCATGATCTCCGAGCGTAGATTTGGATTCCCCTGTATCTGATTGGCTCCATCGGTATTATTTTTAAAAGGATTTAGGTAATAGAGGCCCGGGCGTTGGATCCGTTTACCATATGCAATTTTGAAGGTTGCATTTTTTGCATAGGTATAGGAAAATGCCAAATTCGGAAATAGATCCGTCGAACTGTTCGAAAACTTAGATACTCCATTTGTCTCCGCTCCACCCCAGTTTGTTCTCTCCCACCTCAAGCCGGTACTCAGGTTAAATAACTTCCCAATCGGCAGTACCGCCGCCACATAGCCCGCCAAGATATCTTGTCTATATTTAAATAGATAACTACGCAGGGCGTCAGCAACCATTCTATTTGCACAACGATCCAAGCTGTCTATGGCAATAAGCGCATTGACATTGCGTTTTACAATTTTTACTCCAAAATCCATTGCTATGGCTCCGACCGGATAATTAAAGTCCAATTGTGCCGTGTATTCATGGCTTGCACCTTGGTTTTTTCCAACTTCCCGTCGACTATTGTAATCCGAGCTATAAGCCAATCCATTGTTCCCCTCTACATATTGAGCCGACAGCATGAGTTCCTTTCCCGGAGCTCCAAGTTTTCTGATATAATCTATACTCATATCCAGGTTGCTTGCCGGCTGCTTGTTGTCGACGGTGCCCAAAATCGCGGTGGAATCACTGGTATAGGTACTTTCAATATGATTGTCTGTGGTGACTGTAAGCTTGTTAAAGTTGAGGTTTGACACCAGTAAATTATTCGAATCCAGCTCATAGTCCATCGCAAGCGCCAGTTGCCGGCCTTTTCTGCGGTTCCGGCTCTGATTTACCTGGGAGAATATTGCTTCTCCAGAGGCAGATAAACGCTCCGACCGGATGACACTTGCAATAGGATAGTTCCAGGAGCTGCCGATACTGGCGGTAAGGCCGAAGTTACCCATTCTGCCCGCAATATTTCCCGCGATGTTGCTTCTACGTGTTTCAACCGAACTGACCATTCCGCCATTTAACCCCTCGACAAATCTTTTATTGGTAATAATATTGATAATGCCAGCAGCACCTTCCATATCGTATTTAACAGATGGGTTTGTCATGATTTCAACCGATTTAATCTGATCTGATGGAAGCATGCGCAATGCATCAGCGCTATTGCCTGTAAAGATAGCCGATGGCTTGCCGTTGATCAATATTTTTACCTGTTGATTTCCCCGTAGCGCTACTTTCCCATCAGAACCAAGGGACACCATCGGAAGTTTCCTAAAAACCTCATCTCCTGTGCCCCCGCTTAGCGATGGCTCATTTGCAACATGGTAAACTATTTTGTCCACCATGTTCTGGATGACCGGAAGCCTCTTTGTGATGTCGACTGTCTCCAATCTGTTGCCGGGTACGATAAAAATAGTACCCAGATCTATGGGTTTCTGATTATTGGAATTGGACCTTTCCATAAGTTCAAGCCATTTCTCTGCATAGCCTATGGCACTTATCCTTAGTTTGAGAATATAGGCTGAATCTACTTTTACTTCAAATCTTCCGGCTTCGTTTGCTGCCAAGGCCAAGCCTTCCTTTTCATTCCGAAACACCTCCACATTGGCAAAACTGATGGGCTTATCCGTGATTGAATCTTTGATCTGTCCATACAGAAGCAGTTGTTTTTGTGGAATTATAGTCCACTGTGCGGACGACCACAATGGCCAAAGAAAAGACCATAAAATAAGAAGTATAATTCTGCTAAGCATTTTTTTCTTTAAAAATAGAACCGCCGGATGGAAATCATAAATTCTTTACGTAAACGGTCCCGTATTTTACACAAACCGCTATAACAGGATTAAAATTATGTTCAATTTTGTAGCAGTGAATCTTTAGAACAGGAAAAGACGATGAACAACTTAACAATTATATCTGCGTAATGAATCGAAAAATGTATGAAATTATAATACTCGTCTGGTTTTTATCTTCTGTCTACCTGATCGTTGGAGCAATTGTATTCAATAAAGCTTCATTTATGGGAATTGCCCTGATAACGCAATCGCAGGTGATCCTACTGCTCATTATCTTATTGACGGCGGTCTATATTTTTCCTAAAAATTGGGAAAGAAAACGGTGGGGACTGATCATCGCATCGATTGTCGGTTTGAATCTCCTGTGTGTACTGATCCGTTATTCAATCGAAGAAATTATCTTCGTTCGCTATCTGGGGTTTCCAAAAACAAAAGATTTAAATCCACTATTTTATGTTTATGACAACTTTTATTATTCACTACCCGGTTTCTTTCTAGGCTTCATTACCTTTCTGATTTTTAAAACCATTGCTATCGAAAAGCGGAACAGCGAACTGAAAGCTGTAGCGAAAGAGGCTGAATTGAGCTTTTTGAAATCTCAGATCAACCCCCATTTCCTTTATAATATTTTCAATTACATGTATGCTGTTTCTTTGCCTATTTCGGAAAAGCTATCCGAGACCATCAGGAAATTAGCAGGGACAATGCGCTACACCCTGACGCAATCCAACGTTCAGATGACCCCTTTGATCGATGAAGTCGAATTTATCCAAAACTATATTGATCTGCAGTCCACACAGTTTGAGCAGGGTATATATTATAGCTTTACAAAAAAAATTCAGGACGATAATATCTTATATCCGACTTTGGTGCTCATTACGTTTATTGAAAATGCCTTTAAGCATGGAATAGTCAGTGACCCAAAATTTCCCCTAGAAATTGTTTTGGTATCCACAAGGAAAAAGGTGACCTTCCAGGTCAAAAATCATATCAATCAACAGCTGAAAGATTCCGGTCATGGCATCGGGCTCGCTAATGTAAAACGGAGATTGGAAATTCTATTTCCTTCGAGTCATTCGTTTCATATCTCAAAAGACGAAATGCTTTATTCAGTTCATCTTGATGTATATTTAAATGATGGAAAGTAAGAAAAACATACGCTGTATCATTATTGACGACCAGTTATTTGCGGTGGGAATATTGGAAAACCACCTACGGCATTTTCCTGAAATCACATTGGCATATGCAGGAACCGACATTTGTGAAGCCCTGCACATCATTGAAACAACAGCAATTGATCTCGTTTTTCTGGATATACAAATGCCTGCGATGAGCGGACTGGACTTTTTGAAACGCTGCCAGAATCGATGCAAATTTATATTTACGACAGCCTACCCCAAGTATGCGATCGATGGCTATGAACATGATATCATTGATTTTCTACTCAAGCCCATCACGCTTGATCGTTTCAAAAAGTCCATTGTCAAATTTCATCAGCTCAACAAGCTCGCTGGTCAAGAAAATAGCCTTCTGGAGAAAGGCCATATCTTGATAAAAGGCGATGCCAAACAGAAGTATTTTAAGGTAAAACTGCAGGATATCTATTATGCCAAGGGGCTAGACAACTATATCCGTATCTATATGAGGACAGGCTCGATCATTACCTATATGAATCTCAAAGATCTGATCGAACAGTTGCCCGCCGATAGCTTTTGTAGAATTCATCGGTCCTATATTGTGTCACTCCGGCATATTACCTATGTCGAAAAAAGCCTTGTTAAAGTTTCAACAGATACGATTCCCATCGGGTCCTCTTATAGAAAGGAGTTCTTTCAAGCTTTCCAAAAGTCGTCCATGTGCGGAAATACATAGCGACGGCCGGAATTTAGCTAAAAGGCATAGCAGATAATTTATGAAGAGAAGCCTATTTACCGAACAACTCCAGTGCTTTTATTATTTTTCGGTCTTTTTTTAAATCTTCCAGGTTATCGCCTTCTAGGACTTCAACATCAGGTAAAATATTGGATTTATAGACTTTTAAATTTCGGTCTACGACATAGTCTGTTGACAGATTAATTCCTGCATGATCGTTTATTTCAAAGCCCTGTACTGCGGTGGTATAATTGGCTGTTGGTTCCCCTACAATAAATGTGTTATTCCGTCCGATAAAAGAAAGCGCAGTCATTTCGCCTGCACTTGCTGTGTAGCAGCTCGTTAAAATAACCAATGGAACATCCGTTTGTATCGGATGGAACAAAGCTGTTTTTCTTTCCAGCACATTTCCATCAATCAACAATTTCCCTGCTTTGATTTCCCAATTGCCCGTAGGTTGATCTTGCCCATTCCTAAACCCACCGAATAGGATATTATTCCCGATAAATTCCTTGAGACCCAATAGTATCGGGTACATATTCCCACCGGTATTTAATCTCAAGTCAATAATCCAGGCTTTGATTTGCGCGGAATTTATAGAATTGATATGCGATACGATATCGTTTGCCAGACTATCTACTTTCAGAAAGGCAAAATCACTGTTTCCAACAATCCGGATATATCCTATTTTTTTATCAATGATCTTACTACATGTTTTCTTTTCAACTTTTAACTTACCTTTTAAATAGGCATTTGTCATTACATCGGGATTGTCCCATCCGTATGTTTTTCCTTTATATTTTAAACCGCCGTGATAATCATTAAGCTGTTTAAATACATCCTCATATAAGGGTGCCGTTTCATCAATGGAGTTTAGGTTTAATGATTTATGGTATAGATCACGTTTTATGGCCTCGAGGTTTTCCGTATGGATTGAGTTGGCTACTATCAGTTCAATCGTTTTATCGATAAATGATTTTACGCTGTCATTTTTAAAACCTTGCGAAAACGAAAATGTCGAAGATAATAGCAGCCATAGCAATAAAAAAGATCTGGTCATCATTGAGGTGTTTGTAGCATGTGATGTGAAGTATTGAGCCACTAAATTTAAGAAATAATTCACTGGTTTGACAACTTAAAGCGTAATAGATGTTGGCTGCATTCCTAAAGGTTAGCAGTTTTTTCACTCTGTTAAAGCTGTGGCAATTAAGCCCCGGGAAACTATTGCCCAAAGCGGGGAATCTTATTGGTTTAGGAAACGAACACCAGACCCTAAAAGAAAAGCAGAAAAGATAAGGATAAGAGAACAGTGGGATTCAGTTGCTGATGGCGCATCTGCTGCCACACAAGATGGAGAGCTTTACTCAATTGATTTTTGACGGTCTGCAGTGAAATACCCAATTGTTCCGCGATTTCATGGTTACTGAGGCTACGTTGATATTTGTGGTTAAACACAACACGCATCCGGTCTGGCATTTCCAGGATAGACTGTTCGATAGCGACCAACACTTCAGTATAGTTTTCTTCATAGCCACCGAGCGGAAACATATCCTGTAGGCCATCCTGAATCATCAGACTATATTGCTCGATATGTTTTTCATGTATGCCAGCCTTTCTAAAATGTTGGAAAAGCTTGTGATATAACGCTGAAATAAGATAGGCCCGCAATCCACTGTGGATATCGATCATATGCCGTCTTTGCCACAGATCTACAAAGAGATCCTGAACAAGATCCATCGCGAGGTCCACATCGCCCAGCTTCTACAACGCGATAGGAAGAAGTGTACGCCAATGATGCGCATAAATCTCATCAAAAGCACCGTAATCTACATTTTTTAGACGTTGTAAGAGTACCGCGTCAATGGTTTTCACAAGCATATTTTGTAGATCTAATAATTCTTTTCCTGCCGTAAAGATCAAAGTTTAATACAAATCCAATATTAAGGCCAGGTAAAGAATATATTAACCCCTAAATTTCGAAATAATGCTTTTGTTTCAGTATAGAAATCATTCTGCATTTGTGTGCTCCGCAGGCGATATGCAGCATAAGAGCGATGAATTAGGAAAGCTTTAGTAGATGGTATCCAAAACACCCGAAATTTCTTTGATGCTATTGATCAATTTGATGTTGTTATCCGTATCGATGTTGGCATTGATCAAAAGTATTCTACCGATATTGTGCTCAACATCTATGGAAACGACGGCAAATACCCCCGCATCACTCCCGTTATGGGTCAAACGTCCTTTGTTGTTATAGTTCCAGAACATCGCTTGCTGCGCTATCCCCTTGTCCATAATGGCCTGTCCATTTTTCCCGGACCTTTTTAGAAAAACAGGGGCGTAATAAGCCTTCGACATCAGCTTCGAGCGACCTTGATAGCCGCTCATGATTTCACTTAAATAAGCCGTCAGGTCAACCAAGGATGTCCTCAGGCTTCCGTCGGGATAGGTAATCGAACAATAATCTTTCAGGCTTTTATCTGCATTCATCAGTGCTTTATAATAGGGTAAATCCGGCACATTGATTTCATAGAGTTTGGCATACCGATCGGATTTATCCTGATCGTAAAACCAGCTGGTACTTTGCAGGTTAAGCGGTTTGAATAGATATTTTTCGGTAAATGCATGAAAGGGCATTTTCGCTTTTACTTCGATCAGATAAGCCGCCAATGCCGCTGCAATATTCGAATAGCTGTATGTGGTTCCAACCGGTTCACTGGCAAAATTATTGGGACTATAGGATCGTCCATTTGCATCCAGATGTTCCTCCAAAAAAGTACCCAATGCAATAGTTGGTGTATTTGAAAGCTGATAGCCGCTGATAAAGGTCTCTTTATCATCAATTATTCCCGAAGTATGTGTAAATAAATGTTCGACACGGATCGTATCATTGGGATGGTGTGGATTGCTAATGTTAAAAGGAAGAATCGTATTGATGGGGGTCTGTTCGGTGAAATAACCCAGTTCAAAAGCTTTTGCCAGTGAAAAAGCAATCACTGTTTTGCTTACCGACGCGATCGGCATAATGGTATTCTCGGAAAATTTAACTTTCTCGCGCAGGTTTGCATACCCATAGGCACCGGTAAAAAGGATGGAATCGTTTTTGATCACGGCAACAGCAAAGCCTGGAAATGATGATTGCTTATAAATTTTATCGAGTTTCTTAGTTATGTTTTCGTTGTCCACCTGTGCTGTAAGCGACAAGGAAAAGAAAGAAATCGCGACAACAGCAATTATGGCTTTTATTTTTATCATCTCTCGGTTCAATAATAAGCGAATACCCTATAAAAATAGTTATTAAATTACTGAATTTAATAACTATTTTCACTTCAAAACTGTCCGTTTCCGTACAAAAACCGTTCGGGATCGAACAAAATTCCGCATGCACAAAGATAATAAATAATTTATTTTCAACACATTACCCGATTGGCAAACGAATTGGTAGCACTAGGAATAAAAAACCGATTCCTATGCTTAAAAATTATTTCAAAATAGCCTTTCGGCATCTCCTGAAGAACAAAGGTTTTACAGCAATAAACATTGTCGGGTTGGCGACGGGAATGGCTGCAGCGATCTTGATTATGCTATGGGTAAAAAGCGAATTTAGCTTTGATCGTTTTTATTCAAGGACTGACCAAATTTATGCCGTCGGCATAAAGGATGTTTGGGCAGGCAGTCCTGTACAGCATTTTTACACCCCCAAGCCAATGGCTGCCGCTTTGAAAACAGACTTTCCGGAGATCAATCATGTTACGAGGGTCAACAAGGGTACCGGATTCTACTGACGCGGGGCGAAACCAAACTTTCAAAAGAGCAAGGTGTTTTTGTAGACAGTACGTTCTTAAAAATATTTGATTATAAAATTGTCGCAGGCAATCCCGCCGAAGCGCTGAAAAATCCCGGCCAGATCGTTTTGACCAGATCTTTGGCAGCGCGCTTATTTGGTGATACCGATCCCATCAACCAGAGCATCAGACTGGACAGCACCCAGACTTCAACAGTCTCGGCCATCATTGAAGACATCCCCGATAATTCCTTTATGAAAGGAACAGCTTATCTGGTCCCCTGGACATTAATGGAAAAAATAGGTTATTCGGATGATTACTGGGGAAATCAGTCTGTACAGACCTATATTGAACTGGACAAAAATGTCAATAGCGACCAATTTCTGCAGCAAATAAAAGGTTTTATGCAGCGGCATACCGAAACCAAAGTGGAAAATTTTATCGCCCCTATTGCAGATAAATGGCTTTACAGTAACTTTACCGATATGGGCAAACCGACTTCACAACGCATCGGGATGGTATATTCATTTATCGCTATTGCCTCTTTTATTCTGATCATCGCCTGCATCAATTTTATGAACCTAAGTACGGCTCAGAGTGAAAAAAGAGCGAAGGAAGTTGGAGTCAGAAAAGTGATCGGTGCCCATAAAGGATTATTAATCGGGCAGTTCCTCACCGAATCCATTCTGATTGCCTTTATTTCGGGCTTCTTGTCACTGTTGATCACCCAGATCGCAGTCCCTTCCTTTAGCGATTTAATTTCAAGAGAATTATCCATACCATTTAATAATATGCTCTTCTGGTCAGTGTTTATGGGCTTTGTACTCCTGACTGGCATTCTTTCGGGGAGCTATCCCGCCTTCTATCTATCGGCATTTGCTCCCGTAAAAGTGTTAAAAGGCAAGCTGCTCCATATCCAACGCAAATTTAATCCTCGGAAAGTACTGGTTATTGCTCAATTTTGTATTGCCATCACACTGATTATAACAACATTATCTATCCGGAAACAAATAAAATATGCGCAGGACCGAGAAATAGGCTATAACAAAGACAAGCTTATCCATGTCGTTGATCAAGGCGATATCCGTAAAAACAGGACGCTGATCAAAAATGCGCTGCTTCAATCTGGCATTGCCTCGGATATCGCCAGAACCTCCTCTCCGCTCACCGAAAACTGGAGCAACAACTCCATGGGCTGGGATGGTAAGCCCAAAGACGACAACACCATTTTCGCGCGTATGGGTGTAGACGACAATTTGGTCCGTACCGCTGGTTTGCAATTAGTGCGTGGCCGGGACTTTGACCTGGCCAAATTCCCAACGGATTCTGCCGCCATGCTCATCAATGAGTCTGCCGCAAAGGTGTTCAATTTTGATGATCCCGTCGGCAAGACCATTGTTGATGGCAGGAACTGGCATATCATCGGCGTCATCAAAGATTTCGTACAAGAATCTCCTTTTAATCCCATCACACCGCTTGTTATTCAGGGTGCTTTTTCGGGCTCCAATGTCACGAATATCCGGTTAAACAAATCTATCGAAACAGCGGACGCACTGTCCAGGATAGCGGAAATTTTCAAGAAATACAATCCCAACTATCCTTTTGAGTATTACTTTGTGGATGCCAAGTATGCCGAAAAATTTAAAGATTTCCAGCAGTTGGGCAAGCTTTCCAGCCTCTTTTCTTTATTGACCATTTTTATTTCCTGCCTGGGCTTATACGGTCTGACCGCCTTTATGGCTGAGAACAGAACCAAGGAAATCGGTGTGCGTAAGGTGCTGGGTGCTTCCATCTTCTCTGTCACGCGGATGCTGTCAAAGGAATTTGTTCTTTTGGTGCTTTTAGCCTGCCTGGTCGCCTTTCCGATCGCCTATTATATCACTGAGCGTATGCTGAGCACGTATACCTATCGCATTCAGATGACCTGGGATCTTTTCTTTATTGCCGGAACGGGCGCTTTGGCACTGGCCCTGCTCACGGTCAGCTATCAATCCATCAAAGCGACGATGGTCAATCCGGTGGATAGCCTGCGGGATGAATAGCAAACGGCGGCAGTTAACCGACGAAATCGTCGACCTCCCGCGAATCGTTTTATTTGGACCAGTCTATTGCTAAGTACATTGCAACCAGTGCACTTAGCAACAGACGAACTAAACCATATGACCTACTTGCCGCCGTCTTCCAGCAGTGCATTGACACACCATAGATAAGGTGCCTGTCCATGATAATCGCCCGTATGGCGGGGACGATCATAATAATACTGCTTATCGTTCTTTTTATTGGTCCCCACACAGACATCGGATACGGCACCTTTATCGTCCACATATTTTGTCAAGCCCAACCAAGCGTTCCGGGCTACTGCGCCATATTGTTTGCTATTGAGCCAGCCCTGTTTAACCCCTGATATCATCGCATAGGCAAACATTGCCGATCCGGAAGTCTCCGCCCAGCAATCCTGCTGATCGATCAATTGATTCCATAAACCATTTTTCGACTGGTATTTTTTGAGGCTCTTCATCATCTTCAGATAGCCTTTCAGGATACGTGGCCGATCACGGTGATCGCGGGGCAACATCCGCAATAATTCCGTCATACCTGCTGCCATCCATCCATTGCCCCGCCCCCAGTAGTAAGGGACATCCGGCGCATGATAGAACAAGCCATTGGGACGCTGTAAATCATCTAGATAAAGTACCATTTCTTTGGCCGCGCGATCCAGATACTTCGGGTCGCCAGTTGCTCTGAAAGCCGCTACCTGTACAATTGTAATCATGTACATATCGTCAATCCAAAGACGCGTCTGCCAGGAATACCCTTTTTGTGCCCAATCTTTTTCAGCCTGACTGGCGTTTTGCGGTACTTCCCATTGCGTATCAGCGTAAGGAAGCCCCAGATCTAGGTAACTTTTATCCTTAGTGAGTTGATAAAACCGTAAAGGGAGACTTCCGAACATATTCAGGTCGACGTGATTTTTGATCGGCAACAAGTTCTGTTCCACTGACGTTAATTTAGAAAAGCGGTCTTTCATCGCCTGTGTCAGCTGCTGATCGCCCGTCAGGTGGGCGTAGTTAACGACACCCGTCCAGTAAAAAGTCTCGGGATAGCTGATCCATTTACCCGCATGGAGCATATGTTTGCCCGTGATAAAACGGTGCGCAATCCGATAGCCTACTTCCTTTGGGTCTGCTCCCGCAGGAAAATTTGTTAGCTCCGTTTGTCCAATACAAAATTTAAACGGAAGAAAAAGTAAAAACAAAAACACATTTTTTATCATAACAAAAGGTATTGATTTTTAATCTATTGAACTTTCAAAAACAGGCCTGAGCGATTCGCGTCTGTGCAAATCAGCTCGGACCCTATACGCCTGACTATTCTGCCTTGGCTTCATCCGCAACTGCATCCTCCCACTTTTCCCATACTGGAGTTGCCGCGTTATAGCCGTCGTAGCCATAATTTTGCTTTAATTGCCCTTTAATGTTGGAGGTAATTGCCACATTCGGAATTGGCCAGTACATATTCTTTTTATCCATGGTGTAGTTGATATCACTGAGGCCTGTAGCATTCACATGAATGACACCTTTATTGTACAGGCTGTAATGCACGATACGTTGGTACCAGTAGCTCCCACCGGTAGCATCTGTACCGCTCTGTTTATCGAAATTTTCCAGATTATATACGTTCCCCCATTCATCGGGTTTACCACTACGGGCCAAGCACAGGGATACACGCTTCAGTTCGACATTTCGCCATTCCTCCCAATAGAGTTCACGTGCCCTTTCATTCATAATATCACCGATAGTTACGGCGCCCGGATACAGTTCCGTACATTTTGCCCGCTGACGCACCGCATTCAGATCATCTTTTATCGTTCCATCGGCGGGATTGATATAATATTTTGCTTCAGCACGCAAAAGATAAGCTTCCGCCAAACGGTATAGATACCAGTCGGCAATACTACCATTGGTTGCGCCCCTTGAGCCGTCCGATCCGCTGATATTTGCCTCACTGACGGGATCATCCAGAAAAAACTTATAATGCGGTACGTCGTACCAACGGCGAATGGAATCTGTACATAACAATTTGCCCGTTTCCGGATCGTTCAATGTGATCGGTTTTCCGAAATCTTTTGACGCTTTGTTATTTACCTTATAATCTTCCATGCGCACCCAATTCCCTACTTTGGAACTGTGGCGCAAGTCGCCATCATCCAGTTTACCGTTGACAGACCATACCCCCTTTGACTGGAAAGCCGTGGGCCGGAATGTTGCGATACCTCGGCCGAAAGCGCGCATATAGTCATATTTTGCATTATAATCCCCACTGTTCCGTTTAATATTCAGCAAGGCCTGCTGCCCATCGGTGGTCTGGATCCGGCTATCGAATACGAATGGATATAGAATGCGCATGGTCAACATTTTGACAAAAGACTCCGCATCGGCACCACGGTTGGGCATGCCCATGATCACCTCCCGGTTGGTCGGGATCAATTTGTTTTCGGGGCGGTGCATATCCCAGATGACATTGCGGCTAATGGGCCAGGTCTGCGCCTCACCCCCATCGTTAAACGTCCCAAAACTTTCGGTCATTAGGGAATAACCCGATTGATCAATCAGGATATCCGTCTGTTCTTTCGCCTTCTGGTATTCTCCCAGGGCCAGGTAACATTTTGTGAGCAGCATACGGCAGGCCCCCTTATTGATCATGCCGATTAGGTTCATATTTTTTTGGTCGGGCACCCATTGGACAGCAAATTCCAGATCTTTGGTGATCAGCTGCAGAATAGCGTCGCGTTTGGTACTGCGGTAGTTTTGTTTTGGCCCATCAATAATAGTCGTGACCAAAGGGACGTCACCGTATTGAAATACCAATGCCATATACCGAAAAGCACGATGAAAATAAGCCCGTCCTTTGTAGGCATTTTTATCCTGTTCGCTCAAGGTCTCCACCTGATCCACATACTTGATAATCGTATTGGCATAACTGATGCCTTTATAGGTTTCCTGCCATAAATACCACATACTATTTGAGCGGTCCAGATTCTGCAGGGTGGAGTTGTCGCTGGTCGGCGTCAGCATGTTGGCGACGTCTGCCATCATACTGCGTTTGTCCGTATTACTTGCGACCATCAATTCGGAGAAAATGTATTCTGTCCCCAGGGTCAGCATTTCATTATTATCCGTTGCCCAATACCCTTTCAGATGACGGTCGCAGATGGCCATGGCCGACAGCAGTCCCGACTCGGTATTAAAGGTCTCATTGGGTAAATAGATAGACAGCGGGTCTGGCTGTAGAAATTCTTTCGAACAGCTGCTTACTGCAAGCGTACCGGCAAGCAGTAGGACGATACCCCTGCTGATTGATCCGGTTGTATTTATTGTATATTTCATAGCTATCAATTAATCAGGTTATAAAGATAAATTCACACCGAAGGTAAATACACGAGAGGCCCATCCCTGAGGGTTATTGCTGGGATGAAATGTTTCGGGATCACCATATTCCCAGTCTTTGGTCCAGGTAGCCACGTTGCGCACCGTTCCATATAGTTTCACCCGGTTTAAGTGATACCTGGATGTCAGCGATGCCGGCAGTGTATAGCCCACAGAAATATTGTCCAGCCGGATAAAAGAGCGGTCGTAAAGCCGCTGGGCACCCTCTGCCCCGACAGGTCCTTTGGCTTCGATCCGGCCATAGCGATCCGTTGGGTTGTCCGGTGTCCAGTATTCTTTGGCCGGCAGATTGGCCAGGCCATAGGCCATCCGGCCCCCATCATCATCGTTGTTCAGGTAATTACCTGATAGGCTTTTATGGCCCATCGAAGAGTAGATGTTAAATGAAAAGCTCAGGTCTTTCCATAGGATAAATTCATTGCGCATCGCCCAACGGAAGCGCGGGTCTGTCTGTCCCAAAAACACTCTATCGTTGTTGTTGTAAACAGGTTTTCTTCCGTCGGCATTCACCACATCATCAGCGGTATAGGGATTGGCTACCTTGGGGTCGCCCGGTGCCTGCCCATATCTCGCCGCTTCCGCAGCTTCATAGGCCTGCCAGATACCCGTCACCTGATAGTCCCAGATCGCGCCAATGGGCTGACCGATAAACCAGCCATTCGAAATCTCGTCCATTTCCTTGCGGCCTATCACATTTCCATTTGCGTCCAACACATCTTCGTAGTTCTTATAAAGATGCACAATCTGGTTTTTGTTGTACGAGAAACTAAAGGTGGTAGACCATTTCAGGTTGTCCTTTTGCAGGTTGACCGTATTTAATGTCAGTTCAACTCCTTTGTTGTCCACTTGCCCCAGATTTGTCGTGATGCTGCTAAAGCCCGTAAAGTTCGGCAGCTTCTGCTCCATGATCATATCGTGGGTCTGCATCAGGTAATATTCCAGACTCCCGGAGATCCGGTTTTTTAAAAATCCAAAGTCCAGACCAAAATTCCATGCAGTGGTCTTTTCCCATTGCAGGTTGGGATTGGCCAGGCGGTCAACCATCAGGTAACGGTATTGGACCAGTTCGCCGGCGGAGTTGAGGTAGCCATGCATTTTTCCACTACCGGCATAGAGGTTCGCAAGCGCCAGATTGGGATCTGCAAGCTGGCGGTTCCCATTTTTGCCGTAGGAAGCACGCAGTTTACCATAATCCATGACATCCGTCCATTTAAAGAATTTCTCCTTGGAGAAGTTCCAGGCCAGCGCCACCGAGGGAAAAGTAGCATAAGGATTCGAAGTACCAAAAGCCGAATAACCATCCCGCCGGATGGAAGTGGTCAGCATATAACGGTCATCATAAGAATAAAACAAACGGGCCAACAAGGCATCAGCCGTTTGATGGCTATCGTAACTATCGAAGCTGCTATTTTCCTTTGATCCATTTTTGGTATTGTGGAAACCAAGCGCATCCGACGGTAAAATATTACGCGCTTCAATGCGGTCTTTCCACGATTGCTGTTCCTCAGCTTCCTGCACCAGGGTCACCATCAGACGGTGCTTATCCGCAAAGGTCTGCTCCCAGTTGATCGTGTTGTTGAGCGACCAGTCAAAACGTTTGGTTTGTTCCCGGTTGGCTCCCCGATCGGCAGGATTCGATCCGGGGAGTTCGGCCGACATAAAATAGCGGTCATGGAAATATTGCAAACGGGGCGATGCATTAAAGGAATACGTGATATTGAACGGCAGTTTTATTTTCGCATTGAAGATGGAATTCAATACCGTGTAGCCCTTATCCAGTTCAAGATAGTTCTGCAGAAAATCATAGTTATAGCCGCGCTGGCTAAACTGTTCACTCAGCGGATATTGCAGCGGGGTGCCGTTGGCATCCGCATAATCTGCGTAAGGACTATTGCGCAGCGTCTGATCCAGATCAATGTCTATATTTCCATCAGAGCGATCCTGAAAATTTACATTGGCCCCCAGCTCCAGCCATTTGTTTACATGCGCATTGATTTTCATATTGGCCCGGACGGCCCTGTAGGTGTCACTGATGACGGTACCCTCATTTTTAAGATAGCCCATGGACAGGTAATAGTTCACCTTATCACTCGCGCCGCTGATACTCGCATTATAATCCTGGTTGAAACCCGTGCGAAAGGTATGGTCGGCCCAGTCCACGGCCTTTCCGTTCAGGAAATTCTGTAGGGCATTACCTTGCAGCCCCAAACGGCGGCCCCAGATACTTTGATCAGACTCCCCATTCTCATTTGTTGAAAGCGCACGCCAGGAATCGAGCGATAAAGACGACGGTAGCTGGTCCGGATTAAGGTAAAACCCATAAGGCACCGCTAAGTTTCCGTTATCATCACGCGTCTGATAAGCTTCATATAGCCCTGTTTCGGGGTTAATGCCATAGGTATTCTTCGTATACCAATCCTCCCGATGCTGCATGTAAGCGGCGGGACTGAATCTTTTGCGGTAGTTGCTCAATTGCGTCGCACCGGCGTTCATCGTCATATTAATTGTCGGCTTGCCCTGTCTGCCTTTTTTTGTACTGATGATAATCACGCCACTGGCCGCTTTGGAACCATAAATCGCCGCGGCGGAGGCATCTTTTAAAATGTCGATCTGTTCAATGTCGTCCGGGTTGATTTCCGAAAGTTCACCATAGAATATCATTCCATCGAGCACAAGCAGCGGATTATTATGGCCGCTGTTACTATCGTAAACCGAACGTTTACCGCGCACCTCGATCGAGCCGCCTCCTTTTGCCGAAGCGTCATAGCCGATATTCATTCCCGCTGTACCGCGCAAGATATCCTGCACCGTTTTTGGGTTTTCATTGGCTATTCGATCCGGAAGGATCTGCGTCACCGAACCCGTCAGGTCCTTTTTACGCATGGTGCCATAGCCCACCACCACGACCTCTTCCAACGCATCTGCTGATGGAGTCAAGACTACATCCAGTACCTTCGTCGAAGTAATCGGAACCTCCTGAGTTATGTAGCCAATAAGCTTAAAAACAAGCTTTTCTGCCCCGGGGGGTACCGTGATGAGGTACGAACCGTCCGCCTTCGAGGCTGCACTGATCCTACTTCCCTGCACATTTACAGTAACACCAGACAGCGGTTGGCCGTTGCTATCCGCTATTTTACCCGTAATTTCACGGTTTTGAACATTCAATCGATGGATTGATTGTGTTGATTCATTGGCTTTTAACGCTGCGATGGGGCTACCAAAAGCAACCAGGCACATTAACCAGGGAGAGGGCATCCATGTACGCTTTCCAGAGTCAAAAAAGCCGTTTTGTTTTAGTTTACAATTGTTTCTCATAAAGCAATATTCACTTCGAGTTATTTAGAAATTTTATAATTGGCTTCCTCTAATGGAGGAATTTTAACTGTAAAAGTGAAGATTAACATTAAGAAAAACAGGGCCCTATTGTCTCAAAAAACTACTATTTTGTCTCAATAACCCGATTTTCAATATAAAAATTTAAGCATAGTCGAATAAGATAGGCAAATTGAGCTACAAGATCCTATATAAAATAGCAGATCAAAAATTAACTACAACGTTTTCGTAATTTAACTACAACGTTTTCGTATTTTTAATATTACAATCGTTCAGCAGTGATCATCGGCGGATTTAGCCTCTTTCCATCTTTCTTTTCCGCAATACCAAGTTGACAATCCATACAATGAGCAAGATGCCCAAAATTGCACCACTTTTGGTATTCATGGTTGGGAAGAAATTATTAAGAGAATGAAATGCACTGACAGCGATAAGGGAACCCGTGCTGTCGGCGACCTTACCTATCCCCCAGCTTCCCAATACCAAAATCACAAAAAAGGATATTTGTATAGGCGTGAAATCAAAATTCAGATGCCATAAAAACCATAGCACAGACAATAAAAGTATATTATATAATGGTTTCAACGCTTTAAATTCCTGATAGAGAAAACCACGCCAACCTATTTCTTCCAACAAGCCGTAGATCAAAACTGAAGATATTGCTAAATAGGGTATTTTACCAAGTGTAACGTATGACACCATACTAATTAAAGCAATGGGGAATACCCAATAAAGAGCCATTGGGATCAGCATATTTTTATAATTACCTTTGAGCGACAGCACCGGTTTAATATTGAATATTAGAAATACTGCGGTAGCACCAATAGCAGGCCCAACTCCGGTAAGGATAGATTTTAGATATGGGCTTTCGAAACTGCTTAGCAATTCTGTTTTGTTGGTGAAATAGCGGCAGACTATCGCGATAATGTAATAAGTGACAATGGCCCCAAAGTTGATTTTTCTTTTCATAATATGTGTTTCGCATTTTTGCAATGCGCAAAAATAATTGCAATAAAGCCAAAAACACTTGACGAAAGTTAAGAAATCTTCTTTCTTATTCTACTCAGGCTCTCCGGGGCAATACCCAGGTAGGATGCGATAATTTTGAGTGGGGTGCGTTGAAAAATCTTCGGTCGTTCGTTTATTAATTTCCGATATCTTTCGGTAGGTGACAGTGTAAGGAGATTTATTTGTTCTGACTGTTTAGCTGTAAACATAATATCCGAAATAGCTTTGCCAATGAGAAGCGAGCGGTCAGATTTGTCGTATAGGCTTTGCAGATTCTTATAACTTACCGACCAAAGCTCCACATCCTCTATGCACTCGGTTTTGATGACCGTAGGTTTTTGAGATACAAAAGAAAGATAATCGCTAAATACCTGGTTTTCATAATACAAATTGATGCAAATATCTTTGTCCTGATAAGGCACAAAATGACCGACAGAACCTGATATTAAAATATTAATGAACCTTTCGGTTTTATCATAGGCTTTGACAACTTCATTCTTGGCAAAGGTGCGACATTCCACTACTTTTGAAAATTCGATCCAAAACTTAATATCCACTGGATAATAAGCGTCAAAGATCTGCTTGATATTTTCTGGACTTGGAATTTTCATTTAAATTTAATATAACAATTCTAAAACGATCTAACACTATAATAGTCTATTATTTAACGCAAAGTGCAAAGCTTCATTCATATTACTTACGCCCAATTTTTCAAATAATTTTCGGCGATGAAACTTCACCGTGTCTATTGAAACGAATATTTTCTCAGAAGTCTCGTGAATGGTCAGCCCTCGGTGATAATAGCGTAATATTTCAATTTCACGTTCGCTGAGGTTAATTTTTCTTCGGGCACTCCATCGATCAGTCTGCAGGTCAAGTTCCCAGAGCTGATCAGCATGAAGCTTTTCGATGGTTACATTTCCTGAGGATACGTTTGAAGACAACGATACGATACAAATGGCCTTCCATATCTTTCCGTCTTCAGTCAGAAAACACGGCGTCAACTTATGGTTGATCAAAATGTACTTTTTATTCGCGTCCTGTATTTGAAAATCATAAGATATTACATATAGTTTGCGCTCCTTCAAGGGGATTTTTTGATAAAAATCAAAGCCTGCATTGTTGATCTGGATAAGCATTTGAAAATCTGCCTCGGGAACATATTTTTGGTAAAAGCTATACCCCATTTCTCTAACCTGTTTTGATGTTAACCCGGCTAAAAATAAGGGATTGTCAGAGACAAATTCGAAAGCCTTGCGCTGATAATCGATAATGTATATACTTTGATAAGTAATACGCGCGAAGGCTTTCACAAGTTCGATGTAATTATTAGCCTGCTCGAGATCTGTTGTCGACAGGTTTGTGACCACATTTTGGGATGAAAATAAATCTTTGAAATCCATGTTCAAATTCTATGCTTCGAAATTAAACAAAACTACACTTAGGTGTAGCTTTTATTCGCAAAAACTCTTCTATTTTTGAGCAAATTGGCAATCGATAAGAAGCAAAAAACCACCAATAATGTGGGCAGCGAACGCCATGGATTGACAACCTTGAATTACCTATAGAACTCCTTGAAAATGACAACTTGCAAAAACTGTAAAATTGCGATCAATTCTAATTTCTGTCCCAATTGTGGCCATCCAGCTGTGCTTAAAAGAATCGACGCCCATTATATTGCCCATGAAATAGAACATGTGCTCCACTTTGAGCGTGGTATTTTGTACACGATTCGCGAGCTCATTACCACGCCAGGAAAAAATGTACGGCACTACATCTCCGAAAATCGAAGCCGTCTGGTCAAGCCTATTATTTTTATTATTGTTACTTCACTTATTTATTCAATTTTAAGCCACTTTTTTCATATTGAAGATAAATATATCAGTTATTATGAATCCCAACATTCCACGACGAGTAAGATGTTCCTTTGGATTCAAGGTCACTATGGCTATGCCAACATTATCATCGGGATATTTATTGCCCTGTGGACAAAACTCTTTTTCAAAAAATATGGGTTTAATCTCTTTGAGATCATTATTCTCTTATGTTTCGTTTTAGGAATGAGCATGTTGATCTATGCACTATTTGCACTGGTTGAAGGTATCGCTCATCAAAGCGTAATGACCTATGCCAGTATCTTGGCGCTGTTGTACGGCGTTTGGTCCGTCGGACAGTTCTTTGATCCTACGAAGCTGTCAAATTATTTAAAAGCATTCTTCGCTTACATGTTGGGCTTTATCACATTTATGCTGTCGGTATTTGCAATTGGTTCGGGTATCGATTTCATTTTTCATTAACCATGATTTATCGCTATCTGGAGCGATATTATCAGATGCATAGCAATTGAAATATTGGGCGGTCACACTAGTCTATATCGAAGGAAAGCTGGGCGCTAACAAAAGTTTAAGTATCTTCATCCACGGAAGAAATAAAAACTAAATTACCTTAGCCCAATGAATCCAGACAGCACACGGAAGAGTCCAACGATTTTAGAACAAATGGTCGATATACCGAGCGGAAGAATTGATTTACGCGATGATCGGACAAAAGAGAAATGGACTGTTGAAATAGCTCCCTTTTTTCTTTTAAAATTTCCGGTAACGCAGGATCTATATTTCAACATAACCAATGAAAACCCGAGCACTTTCAAAGGGGAGTCACTTCCCGTGGAAACAGTTTCATTTAAAGAAGCTGTGATTTTCTGCAATAAACTCTCAATTCAAAACGGCTTAACACCTTGCTATATCATTCAGGATGAAAGCGGAAACATAGGTTTTAAAAAATCAGCGGATGGTTTTCGTTTACCCACCGAGGCCGAATGGGAATATGCTTGTAAAGCCGGGACAACCGGAATTAGGTATGGGGCACTGGATCAGATCGCCTGGTATAAGGACAATTCAGAAAATAGAACGCATGCCGTTGGACAGAAAACACCAAATCCCTGGGGGCTTTATGATATGTTGGGCAACGTTTGGGAATGGTGTTCAGACCTATACGATACAGAAGTATATGGTTCTTACCGTATTTTCCGTGGGGGCGGTTTTTGTGACCTAGAAAGAAGCGTGATGGCAACGACCCGCCGACGGAGCCATCCCTTAAAATTTAAAATTGACGACCTCGGATTTAGAATTGCGAAGAACAAATAAAATAAAAATTAGCCGATATGCTAATTGGTCTGGTGGATTAGCACATCTAAATTAACCGTGTATATGTGCTGTACAAATCCACCAGCCAGTTTACTGGTAGCGATCACCATCCAAATCCATTAAAAATGTAGCCCCATCGACAAGATACACTGCCGCAGGCTACCTGCTGTAATAAAGCCCCTTCCGCCATAATAATAGTGGGTGTTAAACAGGTTTTCAGCTGTAAAACGACATTGGAGCTGTCGATACGTATAGCCTATATTACCGTTACAAAGTGTATAGGCATTCGTATAAAAACTTCCAGCATTTGTGCTGTTGATTATTAGGTCCTGTCCCACGTAATTGCCCCCGAAACCGATGTTCCATTTACTGACCTTATCCACCGGAACTTCATAACTAGCATACCAGGTCGCAGACCATTTCGGACCAGCATTCACAGGCCTCAATCCTTGGACGGCGGCATCGCCAACCGTTATTTTACTGTTGTTATAGGCTGTACCAGCGTGTAGAAAAAGATTTTGCAGAGGCTCAGTCTGTACATCCAGCTCTACGCCACGGCTGTACTGCTTCCCCCGCTGTAGGTATTTTGTGGCATCGTTCGGATCCGTAGTCACAGTATTGCTTACACTGATATCATAGTAGCTCAAGG
Source organism: Sphingobacterium sp. DR205 (assembly GCF_011064245.1). Taxonomy (NCBI): domain Bacteria; kingdom Pseudomonadati; phylum Bacteroidota; class Sphingobacteriia; order Sphingobacteriales; family Sphingobacteriaceae; genus Sphingobacterium; species Sphingobacterium sp. DR205. The sequence goes on from NZ_CP049333.1 coordinate 4,127,828, forward strand.
TGAGATCCAGTACGTTATTGGGTACGGCGATTTTAATCCCCGATTCCCACTGGCTTCCATATTGGGGTTTAAAATTATATAAGATACCATTGCTGCTCATTGGTGCTATATTTTGGAATCCCCGCATATAATTCCCGAAAAATGTAACGGTCTTTGGAATAAGCTGATAGGTCAGTCCAATCTTAGGAGTAATGGAAGATTGCTTATAGTCAGCCGTTGTGATGGCCGTCAGCACATCCCGTGTTCCAAAGTTGATCAGCCTATCGTAACGCGCACTCAGCATGATTGTCAACGCATCGTTGGGCTTGATGACGTCCGAAACATAAGCCGAGTACGCATTTTGTGGAGCGACCGAGTTGCTGGGTTGTTTGGATAGCACGATATTCCGGACAAGGTCTGCATTAAATAAATTTGCTGCAGCCGAGTGCCCCGCAATTAATACCGTGTCTACATAGCCCGCACTCCTATAATTTGCCGCATAACTATAGCGGTGATAGTCAAGGCCAACAAGCAATTTATTGTCCCAGTTACCTACCTTAAAATTTCCGATAAAGTTTTGTTGTACCTGATTATTGCTCATGTCTTCTGCTTCATAGCGTAGTACCTTCCGAGCCACAGCAGCATTATTGTTGACCAACAAGTTTGTTTGGTAATCGCCATTTGAGGTACTATATGTACTTGCAAAGTTCGTTTCAGACTGCCAGTTCGGCGAAATCGCATAACTTATCTTTCCGTAAAAATTCAGTGAAGAGGTCTTCCACAACAGGCTGTTGTCCGTGTACGATTTTCGGTAGTCCAGCTCAAGCCCTCTTGAATACTGTACATTATCCGGTCCGGCAGCCGTTTTTGGATTAGCAGGTGTGAATAAGGGGCTATTTGTAGTGTTCCGGTTTAAGAATTCGGCTTCCATTCTAATCTTTAAATCCGGAGTAAGCTGGTAGCTGAAACTTGGTGCCAGGAAAAGGCTTTTATTTAAACCCTGATCCTGAAAACTCCTTCTCGACGTATACGTACCAAACATCCGGAACAGTGCTTTATGACCGGAATCTAGCGGCATGTTTACTTCGATACTGGTGCGATGGAGCGCATTGTTACCCGCAGCCAGAGAAAAATTTGTAAAGGCACTATCGAGGGGAATAGCAGTGAGCACATTGATCAGTCCACCAAAAGCCATGTTGGTGCCGCCAAACAAGGTGCCGCTCGGACCTTTGATAACATCCAGCTGCTGGATGTTGCTATTTTCGTCGCTGTATTGCAGATAAGCATTCAGCCCATTTCTAAAATTACTTCGCGTCCGGAATCCGCGGATCGTAAAGTAGGGGGCCACCCCGGCCCAACTGGGTGTTACACCTGTGGCATTAGACAGCATGGTCGTTTGTGTAAAGTAATTCCTATTTTTGGTCAGGTTGGTACCCACGCTGGCCGTTACCTGTGGGTTTTCGTAATCACGAATATTTATTCGCGCAGACTGGAAACTCGATTTGTCTTTCGCCCTGAAATGTGATCTTATAAAAACGGAGTCGAGCTGTTTTGGCAATAGTGTATCCCTGGATTGGGCCTGTACAGTGCTTGTAAAAATTGTAAATATCAGTGTAAAAATTAAAAAAGGTGTTAAATAGCGGGTGTTCAATAGCATTAGAAACTAAATTTGATCAACAATGAATGAGTCTTACTCGCCCCCGACAAGGTCCTGTACAGCAAATTCCAGCCATTGCTTGGTTGCTCTGCAAGAGATTATCATTTCTATCTTGAAAAATGGGGACTATCCAGCTGAAAAGGTGTAAAACAATTGTTATCGCTATTACAATTTTGTTTTACCCATAAATCGCTGGAGCGATACTTAAAGTATACGAATTTATGCTATTGCTGAGCTGGGTGGTCTGAGCAGTTTGTTAAAGACATCAAATTTGCGGAATGCAACATTGCGTAGCGTATGATGTTCTTTACGGAGTGCCGGGACATACGCTTTGTTTACGATCAAAGGAAAATAATGTCCGCAGAACATGACCGGTGTTTTGGAAAAGTTTTCATGAAAGTCTTTTTCCCGTTGTGCTTCCTTTTTGAGCATACGCATCAAAAAACATTTCCCGTCACAGTGTAACGACTGGTTATTTTTATTGATACAATATCTATTGGCGATATCAGTCTGGTTTGCATAAAAACTCACCACAATAAATACTTTGCTAAAGCTTAGCAGGAGAATGCAAAGCAATAGCAAACTTATGGTGCCTAATTTAAAAACGCGCGCAATCATGATTTACTGCCGCTAAGATAAATGTTTTTTAAACATTTTTTATGGATTACCGTTTCAATAGCAAAATAATGCATAATGATCGTCAAAATCTGTTGCTTGAGCAAAGCGTACAAGTGTACGCTTTGCCGACCAAGCCTCAAGCAGCAGGATCAATGCCGATACCGTTCAAAGAATTCATAAGTCCGCAGCAGCTGATCGAGTCGCTGGCCGACGTTGCCCGAGCGTGTGATCTCATGATCCGCACCTGGATGTCGGACATATTCTGTCTGGCGGCTCAAATATTTGAGTTGCTTGTATAGAAAATCACTCTGCACGGGACCTGTGCGGTTGTCTTGCTCTCCATGAAAAATAAGTAAAGGTGTGTTTATCTGTTCGGCATAGGTGGTGGGAGACTGTGCCAAAAGGATATCGCGCATACCCTTTTCCCACGGAAATCCATCAAAATAACGCTTCAACATGGGCCACACATTGGCGCTACCAAAAAAGACGTAGAGGTCATACACCCCCCGTTGGCTCGATGCCGCACGAAATCTACTGTCATGCGCCAAAATCCATGTGGTCAGATAAGCACCATAGGAGCCGCCGGTGATAAACAGCTGCGCACTGTCCACAGTACCTGTCGCAAGCGATCGGTCGACTGCTTCCAGGACATCGCGTGATGGCCCCGCACCCCAGTCTTTAAAATTAGCTTTCAAAAACGCTTCGCCATAACCGCTTGAACCACGGGGATTGGAAAATAAAACAGCATAGCCCCGTGCACGAAAGTACTGGTACTCGTGCCACATACTGGCATCCGCAGGTCCAAACATCGATGCGGGGCCACCGTGTATCTCTACCAACAATGGGTAGCGCTTTCCTTCCTGATAGTTTGCCGGCTTCAATAACCAATAATCGACCTCCAACCCCTTGTCATTTCGAAAATTATTTTTCTGTGCAATACCAATGTTTTTTCCCGATAGCCAGCCTGAATTGATGTCACTGATTACAACCGCATTCTTAAAGTTGGCATCCGCCCGATACAGTTCCGATGGATTAGCAAAAGTCGTTTTGGTGAAGAAGGCTTTCTGGCCATTTACCCAATACTCACCGATCCCCTCTTCTACCGAACTTAAGGTGCGGATAATTCTAGTCTTTAAATCACCACGGTTGATCGTCCGACCACCCCGATCCGATGCAATAAAATAAACCGATTTTTCATCAGGCGAAAACTGCACATTGGTCAGACTACGATCTACGGCCAGGCTGAAACCTTTCCAATTCTGGGCATTATAGAGATAAAGTTCACCCACCGTCAGCGAATTCTGCCGTCCACGGTTCACCGCCACCCATTTTCCCGATGCAGATACTGCAGCAACCTGATAGCGATGTATACTGTCACTCAATATAGTTTCCCTTTTTCGTGAGTTCAGGTCCACTAGGACAAGATCAGTAGATACAACACGATCCGGATGTAGGCCATTTTCGGTCTCCACACTCAAAAGAACCTTATTATTCCCTAAGAATTCAGCACCGGAATAGCTTCGAAAGCCTTGCGTTAAAGGCATAGGCTCTGTTTTTGCGGCGAGGTCCAGGATATACCAATGAGTAAAACGGATTTCACCTGTCGTTGAATTCTCTGTTTGAAACTGCAATTTATTGGTCACTTTGGCAATACCCTCCCGTTCATCGTGTTTGAGATAGGCGTTTATCCCGGCGACATCTCCATCCGGATCCTCCTGCGCGGGCTCGCCCAACAACGATGCGTGATTGCGATCGCCCGGTTTTTCCGATGCCCATGGCGGCAACATGCCCGCAGCGTTGAAATCTTTACTTTTTGCAAGATCACCAAGGCTGTAGCTACTCGACAAAAGTACTTTCGAACCGTCGGGACTGAACCTTACTGTCCCCAGCCCCTGGGCCAATGTCGTTATCTGTAAGGGCGGTTGGCCACTTGCCGGAAATGAAAACAGTTGCGCACGTTTGTTGCTGTCCTTGCCAATAGCCCATCTACGTCCATCCCGGCTATATAGGATTTGGGTAAATTGAAGATCTCCTTTCAACGGCTCAGCCCTTGCTGACGAGGCTATTTTATTCACATACCAAATCGTTTCATAGCGAAATCCCGCATGTTTGGCCGTATCCGCCACAGTTCCCTTTACGGCATAGGCCAATTCGCTACCATCTGGTTTCACCTGCAGATCAACAATATTTTTTATTCGTACCAGATCGCTTGCAACGATCAAACTATCATCTGCACCTGCCCTGGCAAAAAATGGAAAAATGCTTCCCATCAGAAACAGACAGATAAACTGATGTTTCCAACCTATGTATCTACTAGCTTTCATTCAGTTTTTCGATTAGTTTTTGTGCAGAAATGCGGGCCTTGCGTTGGATAAAATCGGAATTCGTGTTGTCGCCAATTTCATAGACCAATGCTTCGGCATTATAGTTTTTATACAAATAGCTGTATGCAGTGAAGGTCGGCCCACCCAGATATAAGGGTTTCACTAGGGGCTCATACCCCGGAATTGCTTCTTTGACACTCGCTATCCAGTTGGGAATGAAACCCGGAAATCGGCTTGGCAATGCAGGATCGACTGTATAATAAATATCACTCCCGGTCGAATGGAAATCAATCGCAAAATAGAGCTGTCGGCCTTGCTGCCCTATTTCTTTCTTAAAGTAATCGCGCAGGGCAATGGTCTCGGGCTGATTAAATTCGGACCAGTCCCGATTGAGATCCACACCATTCGCATTGGCACGCCAGTGTCCCAAATCTACACCGTCCGGATTAACGATAGGGATCAGATAAATGCGGTATTTCTCCCGAAATTCCTTTGCATCCGCGCTGTTGCCGAGCAGGTATTCGACAAAACTAGCATAAGCATAATGCCCCGTAATTTCGGGAGGATGCTGTCTTCCCAAGACGGCAATACTCTTTTTGCTCTCAGGATTCCCCGCCACATATACATTGAGTGCTTTGCCCAAGCCCGTTTTACCTGCTTCCGTTTTTTGGAGCTGGACAGCAGGATTTACCTGCTCAATCCACTGGTATACCGCCTTGGATGGAACATTTGCCTGGGCCGAAACCCAGGTGCGCTCACCGGAGACCGGCAAATCAAAAGAAGCACCACTCAGCTTATTCCAGCTCGTTCCGTCTTTGCTCACTTTTGGATCATAACGATGGTGCACGCCTGATGGATAATCAAGCTGGATCCTTATCGTCGTATCCCGGGCAGCCCAGACCTGAAAACCATACCACGGGCTTGGATTGATCGGCGTGCGTTCCGGGGCCACTTGCACATGATACACGCCATCACTGGATTTCTGTACCCCATTCAACCGTGCTCCGTCATAATCGTTCGTAAAAAAAATACGTTTGTCCACCGAGAAAATACCGCGTTCTTGCTTCACAATATCCTGGGATTTTGTGGACTCATAGCTAATGGGATTTTGTCCTTTAAAATCCTTCTTCAGCCCCCCGATCTCCACTTTCTCCTGATTAAAAAGGCTGTCCAAAACTTTGCCAAGCTCCTCTCCGCGGACATTTTTGGCAATAATGGTCCCCTGTTCATCCACCAGAAAATTAGCTGGGATTGCACGCACTGCATAATCAGCCGCAATTTCGCTATTCCAGTATTTCAGTTCGGAGACATGCTGCCAGATCAGGTGGTCATCCGCAATACCTTTTAGCCAAGCTTCTTTCTTTTTATCCAGTGAAATGGCATAAATCTCAAAACCCTGGGATTTATACTTTTGGTAGTTGGCCACAATATTAGGATTCTCCTTGCGGCATGGCGGACACCAGGAAGCCCAAAAATCAATCAGTGTATATTTGCCCAAGTGATCGTAGAGCGCCTGAGGATTGCCATCGGGATCATTAGCTACGATGGCTGGGGCTTTTTTTCCTACAGCGACCTGGCGGATGACCGCAATAATTTTTCGGAGGTCCTGTATGTAGCGCGATTGCTGCTGACGCTCGGAAAGCAATGCGATATTGACTTCAAGTTCTTCGGGAGACAGCCGATAAGACCATTCCCTGTAAAGAAGGTAACTGGAAACAATACTATTCGGATATTTTTGAATAAAAGATCGAATATCCGGTTTACGCTGTGCCCGATATTCCTCAAAGAGCTGCTGGCTTTTTGAACCAGATAGCGACACCTTCTGCCTGTTCTCATCTGTTGCATCAATCGTCACTTTATTATCGCCAGCATCCAGGAACACATAGCTTGGCACGACATCCCGCTGTGTAGAAATACCATACAATTCAGGAAGCGGCAGCTGCCGCTGGAAGGAAAATCCGCCGTTTTTGACCTGGGCAGAATCAATGACCGTAAAAATTTTATTTTCAAAACGTTGCAGATAGACAACAGCTACCGCCCCGTTCTTCACCGTACCTTGGAGTGACAATGTCTGCTGTTGCGCCTGTAAGGATCCCCCACTGGTCAGCAGCAAAGGGAGGATGAGTTTAGTTGTATTATTCATGTTCAACTGATTTAATTAAAAAGTTTATTAGTCGCCAATTCTGTGTTAGGCGCCGGAAAAATATAGTTTTGAGCAATTGTAGGCACGCTTGGTGTCTGTATACTGGCATCCCCTTTAGCGGGCAACTCTTTTAAGTGGCGCAGAAGATCATGTCCGCGCAATCCCTCCCCGAGTAACTCAATACGCCGTTCTTTGCCAATTGCTTCCAAGATGGCCGTTTTGCTGGTCAGGGATGCACCCGGGAATACAAAACTTGCATCTGACCGCTGGTGGACTGCGGTTAAAAGCGCCCCGGCAATCGAAAGCTGTTCAACCTGTGCTGCAGCCTCAGCATAGTTTAATAAGACCTCAGCGTAACGGATTACCGGAATATAGTCAACATAGGGTGAGGCCTTGGCGTACTTTTTTAAATATTGTTTGCCCCCATTCGCTTGAAGGAGGCCACGCCGTTTGTCTACCGGATCCCATTGGGCGTCGTTTAAAATACCGGTGGGATTAAGATAATACTCTTTATTGATATTATAAACATAACCTATCGCAGACTGCCCCGAAAGCGCATCCGTTGTGCTCATGGGCATACTTAGAATAGATTCAGTCGTGGTATAATTACTTCCAAAGATAGCGGTAATATCTGCCTGCAATTCATGCGCAACGCCCTGTTGCGCTTTAAATGGAGCGGCCTGCTGCGGGACGATCTTTTTCGCTTCCTCCAGTACCTTTTGGTAGTTATTGATCGTCAGATACACCCTGGTTTTGAAAGCCCGGGCCGTATTTTTATGTGCCCGTGTCGTATTGAGCAGCGCAGTGGAATAATTTTCCGGCAAATCCTTTTCGGCCGCATCCAGGTCGCTCAAGATCTGTGTGTATACCTGGGCAACAGTACTCCGGGCCAGGTCATTGTTATTACCGTCGACTTCAGCCTTCAACCGCAGCGGTAAGCCCGGTGAAGCACCCTGATCTTTGTTATAGGGCTGTGCAAATACTGTCACCAGACTGAAATAGGACACTGCACGCAGCAACTTTGCTTCAGCGATATAGGCTTTAGCCAGATCCTGGCTGATGACTGCAGTACCTGGGCTAAGCGCATCAATCAGGATATTTGCGCCATTAATAGTCGTGTATGCAGCAGACCACAGGTTGTTGATATCATTGGATCCCGAACTGTAGGAATTGTTCCAACTTTCATATGCTGTATAGCTGTTGGCCGTGACATTGATAAAATCCTCCCCTCGGACATCCTGGTAAAGGAGATAACGTCCACCATATAAACTGGCCGCTTTCAAGTTCTTATAAATACCATTGACCACACCTTCAATCCGGGCAGGGGTATCAAATACGTTTTTATCCGATATGGATGTGGTCGGAACCGGGAACAATCCGTCTTCCTTTTTACACGAGTTCAGCGTGGATACCAATAATAATGCGCTGACCAGGCAGCTATTTCTCTTTGCTTTAATTTTCATGTTTACAACTATTTAGAATGAGACATTTAAACCTGCCGTCCAGGTACGGCCCTGCCCGATAGAATTCTTTTCGATGCCAATCGAGGTATTGGAATTTCCGTTCGAAGAAGACTCCGGATCGGTACCCGAATACCCACTTATCAGGAAAAGATTCGACGCTTGACCATAAATACGGATGCTGGAAAGACCGATTGTATTAAACAGGCTACCACGGAACGTGTAGCCAAGTGTAAGCTGTTGCAAACGTAAAAAATCAGCTTTCTCGGCATTTTGGTCAATGGAAAATCCGGCAGAACCATTAGATATCACATCGTTATAGACCAATCGCGGAACATCCGTCTGTTGTCCAGCCGTGGTCCATCGGTTGAGCACCTCGACTGAATTGTTGTAAAAACGCTGATCCAGCAGCGTACCCCTTGTACCATTCATTACCTTATTCCCGCCGGCAAAGGTGAAATTGACCGCCGCATCAAAAGATTTATAACGGAAGGAATTATTAAAACCGCCATACCAGGTCGGCAATGCCGTCCCCAGCACCTGATAATCCGCTACCGTGATCGGGCTGGCAACACGGCCGTCAAGATAAGTCCAATTACTCTGCCCTGAAGCTACGGCGGCACTATATTGTACCCGCTCACCATTTTTATTGATAAATACCCGCTGACCATTTTCCGGGTTTACCCCATCGGTGACAGCACCATACAGACTGCCCACAGCATAGCCTACCCGAGTAATGTTATTGGCTTCTGTTGTCGTATGCGTGTACCCGATAATATCCGCATTTCCTTCAGACAGGGATGTTACCTTATTTTTTACATGCGTGAAATTAAAGGATGAATTCCATGTAAAATTTCCTTTTCGAAGGATGTCGCCGCTGATGGCAAACTCGATACCCCGGTTATACATGCTGCCGACATTTTTGAGGATGCTATTGCCCGGAATACCTTTTGATGGCGACTGTGGCACATCTAGAATAAGGCCATTCACATTGTTCCTAAAGTAATCGATATCCACATGCAGACGCTTCTGCGCTAGATCCAGGCTCAACCCAAAATTGGTCTGTTCGGAAGTCTCCCAGCCTAGATCCGGATTACCTGCCTGGGAAATGCTCCATGTGGGCACCGTGCCATAGAGCGATGAGATATACAGGTTGAGCGATTCATAAGCCGAGAGATTGCCATTGCCCACTTTACCCCAGCTCCCCCGGAAGCGTAAGTCGCCCAGCACATTTGCGAGGCGGCTATTTTTAAAGAAGTCCTCTTCAAAAACAGACCAGCCCAAGGACAGCCCACCAAAATCACCGTACTTATTGTTGGCACCCAAGGCCGAATTGCCATCTCTTCTAAAATTAGCGGTCAGGAAATAGCGTTTGCCATAATTGTAGGTGGCGCGCACAAATGTAGAACGGTAGAAACGTTCGGAAATACTCCCTCCCGCCCCGGAAAGCGTAGTCCAATTGCCCTGAAAATTTTCAAAAAACGGATCCGATGCATTATTTTGCGATGCATTCCAGCTATCGTTGTCATATTTTTGGATATCGTAGCCCAGTAAAAGGGATAGCGCATGCTTTTCAGACAACACTTGATCATAACTCAAGCTATTTGTAAAGTTCCAATTGTTGCGTAGACTGCTCACATTATTTACCGATCCACCATTCGTATATCCCGATGAGCCCAGATTAGGGCTCAGATACGTCTTGGTGGTGGACAGATTGCGGTCGACAGCATAAGTGGTTGTGAATTTCAAATTTTTTAGCAAGTTGACCGAAGCATGCACATTGCCCAGGATATGGTCATTCCCGGTAGTATATTTACTATAGGCAAAAAGTGCTTCGGGATTGTATAATGTATTGGTAAATAAGTTGGCTCCCGGCCCCAGTAACCCCGTACTACTTAAATTGTAGGTACCATCATCCTTATAGGCCGAAACATTTGGCGGTAATACAAGTGCCAGCCGTGCGCCACCGATCAACAGCAGCTGGCTGCTAGGCAGTGAACCCGAATTTTTGGCATCATTGAAAGTGTTGTTGTAGGTCAGGTTACTCCCTACAGAAAACCAATCGTTTACCTTATGTTCGATATTAAAGCGCAGGCCTTTGCGGTCAAAGCTATTTTTTGCAAAAAAACCTTCTTGATCCGAATAATTTCCCGAAAAATAGTACTGCGTGTTTACATTGGCCCCACTCACTGAGAGACTATGGTTGTGGCTATATCCCGTGTTATAGACATGATCGTACCAGCTAGTTTCCACCAGATTGCCATTTGCACTGTACTGCGGAAAGAAAAGTTCACTGGCCACCTTGTCGTTATTTGCATTGCCCGACAAAATCTTGTTGTTCAGGACAGCTTCATTTTTGATCGCTATATACTGGCTAGCATTCAACAATTTGGGCAATCGTGCTGCTGTCACGGCCGATCCCCATACGTCATAGCTGACTTTTGCACGTCCCTGTTTTCCCTTTTTGGTTGTCACGATTAGCACACCTGCTGCAGCCCTCGAACCATAGATGGAAGTCGAAGCCGCATCTTTTAAGACGTCAATGGATTCGATATCCGACGGATTGATATCAGCGAGCGGGTTGTTGGCCACGTTGGACGAACCGATATTGCCGGTATTTACGGGAATACCGTCTATGACGATCAAGGGGTATGAACTGAGGGATATCGAATTCAGTCCCCGTACCCGTATGACCGGAGGATTATTGAGCAGGCCATTCGGCAGGGAAATACTTACTCCTGCAGCCTTGCCGGCCAGAGCCTGGTCAAAACTTTGTACCGGAACATCCTTGATTGCATCAGCAGCGATACTGGCAGCCGCACCTGTGAAATCTTTGCGTTTCTGTGTACCATAGCCCACGACGACAACTTCTTCCAGTGCCCGGTCCTCCCGGACCAGACGTACGGTGTCCCCCTGCTCCTGGATCAGTGCTATTTGTTCTTTATAACCGACGGAGGATACGACGACGCGTGCCGGTAGCTTTTGTCCGGTCACGAAAGCAAAGTTGCCCTTTCTGTCTGTCGTCACTGCATGCGTAACACCATAGAGCTTGACTGTAGCACCTTCAATGGCCTGTCCATTCTCGGCGTCAATAACCAGTCCTCTGAAGGAGGCATTGATAATTGTCTTTGGGGAATCCTGTGCATATGTGTAAAATGGCATTTCAGCCAGACCTGCCAATAATAGATAGGCAGAATAATGCAGTATTCTTCTCTTTTTCATAGGTAGAATAGATTAATTAAAAAAATAGATGTGCAGGCCATAAACCTATTTATAGCCGAGACAGCAACAATAAATAGCTTATCGCTCTTGTTGTCTGGAAAATTGGAGAAAAAGTACTAGCAACACATTCGTTGCGCAGAGAACGCTACATGTGTATCTGAGAAAAATTTGTTTACTTACGTTGAAAGGATGGTTTAGATAATGCTGTTTCATTTTTACTTTGTTTAGATAATGATTAGATCGTCGCCAACGCCAATTGAAACTACGATAATACAAATGTAAGAATAAAAACAAATAATGTATACTAATTTAGTAGATTTTTTTTCTACTTATTAGTCAAAGTCTTTTTGGTTATCGAACAGCGACTGCAGTTAAGAACTTTCAGTCGCTGACAAAAACGATGCGTTAAACCCTCTGATCGCGATAAGATTAAGAATAGCGGCTTCATCGCGTCTTTTGGATCTAAACGTGATCGTACATAGTTTATCCTGCAAATCTGCTGAAATGTATTTTAAATCAGCAATATGCCGACTCAGATAGTTTATGATCTCAGTACGTTTGGTCAGCACCTGGGCCGAAACAGAAAAGGTAAGTAGGTAATATTTCATATTCCACGGAATTTTTGATCCATTGCAAAATCCATAGCTGCACGCTGGTTTTTCCGATCACCCTAGACGAACTATTTATTTGCAGCAGTAAATATAAAAACTTTTGACCAATAAACAAAAATAGTCAGGAGTAAAAAGATAAATTAATTCTACGTCGCTGATGTAAATGATAGGCAACATGCTCTGAAAAGAGCATGCAATTTCCGCCGACCAATCCTAACAGGGTTTAAAGTCTTTCCCCACATCCATGGATGTCGCAGCAAAAAAAGGACTGAAGTAAATATTAATAATTTATTAATATTCGTAACACGCTCAGGTATAATTGCCTACTTACATTTGGTTTTTGCATAACTACCATGGCTAATTGTGAATTTATAACACTTACAGATCAGGAACTGGTGGGCCTGGTCCAACTCGAGGACAATAAAGCAGCCTTTTCCGAACTCTATAACCGCTATTGGGAGCCATTGATCAATCTTGCAGGTAAGAGGACAAGCTCACTATCTATGGCCGAAGAAATCGTTCAAGACGTCTTTGTGGATTTTTACTTGCGAAGAAAAGAAATCCAGGTTAAACATTCCCTTGCGGCCTATTTAAAAACGGCCATAAAATTTCAGGTATTTAAAACCTATCGGGCGCAAAAAATCCAGGATAAATATATCGAAACCGTATCCTACAGCGGGTATACCGCTCCTATTCAGCCCGATAATATACTCGAGGCCAAGCAAATCCATGCAGAGATTTTTCAGATCACCGAAAAAATGCCGGCCACCTGCAAAGAGGTCTTTCTATTGAGCCGTTTCGAAAAACGCTCCAATCAGGATATTGCCGACCAATTGAACATTTCTGTAGCGATGGTCCGCAAGCACATTACCAAATCCATGAATATCATGCGCTCTGAAATCAAAGAGCATCAAATGGATATTTTCTATCTGGTGCTGCTGCTATATATGCAAAAAAATTAAGCAAAATTATTTTTTTTGAAATTCCTGTTCCCGCTTTCCAATACTTAGGGTACTAGTTAGTATAAAGCAAAGGAAATGGACGATCAAAATCAACAGATACTAGATATACTCGCTAAATACGAAGCAGGAACAATAACCGAAGATGAGCTTCAGCTGCTTGAAGATTGGTACGCTTCATTTGAAGCCAATCCGGATCTCATCGAACATTTAAGTTCCGAAGAACGCGCGGTCAGAAAAATACAACTGCAGGAGAAGATCTTCGATCAGATTGATCGGGAGACATCCTCAAGGGCAGAAATGCCAAAAAAGCGATTTTTTCTAAATCCGGGCAATAGTATATGGCAAGCAGCTGCCTCCTTAGCTCTCCTTTGTGCGGTTTCATTATACATCTTCAAGAAGCAGTCCGACAAGCTGCCCGTCAGCGCAAAAGAGCAAAGCAATACGATTAGCCCCGGAACGGATCAAGCTACCTTAACGCTCGGCAATGGCGAAAAGATTCTACTGGATGACTCCAAAAACGGAGAGCTCACTGCCGAAGGAAACATTCATATCAACAAGCTAAAACCGGGCAATCTGGTTTATACGGCGGGTAAGAAGGTCAGCAAGGTATATTCCAATACACTTTCTACCCCGCGTGGCGGCAGGTACCAATTGACCTTAGCTGACGGCACCCAGGTCTGGTTGAATGCCCAATCTTCGATCACCTACCCTTCAGCCTTCCGTGGCTCTTCACGGGAAGTGACCATCACCGGCGAAGTATACTTTGAGGTAGCACACAACGCTGCCATGCCTTTCCGGGTGAAGTCCGAAAATCAACGGATCGAAGTGCTGGGCACACACTTTAATGTCAATACTTACAACGCTAAATCCATCGCCAAAACAACCCTTTTAAGCGGTTCTATCGCCCTGACCAATATACATCAACGCATCATCCTTAAGCCCGGTGAACAGGGTATTGTAGCCGGCCGGTCCATGTCCATAAAAAATGTGGATCCGGCTGAAGTAATCGCTTGGAAAGAGGGGTATTTTGATTTTACGGATGCGGATATTGGTAGCGTTATCGACGAACTGGGCCGTTGGTATAATGTTGACATCCACTATAAGGGCACCGCAACACAAGAAACCTTTACAGGGAGAATACCACGCTCCTGGCCTTTTGAAAAAGTATTGAATCTATTAAAAACATTTAAAAGCATTCAGGTAGAAATGCAAGGAAGGAGGCTTATTGTAGAAACAAAATAATACACAACCTGATACCCTATTCCAAAAAAAAGCCAATAGTGGTCGTAACACTACTGGCCGATAGCCGGAATAGGCAAATGAATTTCTCGATCCGATTTAACACATATTTCAGCTTAACAAATGTATAAAAAAAATACAAAAATAGTATTGAAAATGAAGCTCACCACCTTCATGACAGCTTTTGGCATGCTACAGATCAGCCTAGGGGCGGTAGGACAAAACATCAGTCTCTCCGAAAAGAACAGCTCCCTGGCCAAAGTATTCAAAAAAATAAGTACGCAGACAGGCTATGGATTTTTAGTCGAGGGCAGCCTGCTTAAAATGTCCAGACCGGTCACGATAGAAACCAGAAACACCGATATCAATACGGTATTGGCGGCCATCTTCAAAAACCAGCCCCTGACCTTTGTGCTACGGGACCAATCCGTGCTTGTTTCGGCAAAAAAGACAGCCCCCAGCCCCCTTTCACTATCCTGGGACGCAACGAACATGGCGGCGCAACAACGGGGAACGGTCACTGGAAGAATTACAAACGAAAATGGTGAAGCGCTCGCAGATGCCAGTATCAGCGTGCTCCAGACGGGCCAGTCCTTAAAAAGTAAAGCCGATGGAAGCTATACGTTGAACATCCCCGCCGGAACTTATACCATTGAGGTCAGTTACATTTCCCATCAGACAAAAAGGATCACTGACATCGTTGTCCATGCCGGGAAGCAGACCAGCCTCAGCATCGTTTTAAAAGATGCCGTAAAAAGTCTGGAGCAGGTGGTCGTCATCGGAAGTTATAAACAGGAAAGTATTGCTTCGCTCTATGCCAAACAAAAGAATGAAGCGACGATCTCCAACGGCATCAGCCGCGAGCAAATCGCCGTTCTACCAGACAAAAATGTAGGCGAAACCCTCAAGCGCATCGCGGGTGTCAGCACCAATGACAACCGCCGGGTCGTGATCCGTGGTATTGCCGAACGCTACAACCTTGCCATGATGGATGGTGCTACCCTCCCCAGTACCGACGTGCAGGTCCGGGACTTCGAATTTGATATCGTACCGAGCAACCTGATCGACAATGTCATTATCCACAAGACCGCATCGCCAGACCTGAGCTTTGGCTTTGGCGGTGGATTGGTCAAGATCAACACCCTGGCCATTCCATTGAAAAACTTTACTTCCTTTTCGGTGGGCAGCAAGTATATCAATGGATCAACGGGAAAAGATTTCCTGGGCTATGGCCGTGGCAGCTGGGACTACCTGGCCTTTGACGATGGCACACGGGGCAAGTTCCCGCGGGATCTGACCGTATTCAACGGCATCAATTATGATCCTGCCAACCCTTATAAACCTGTACCCGAAGGTGTGACGCCTTTTACCCCCGAAATGATCGCGGCACAGAACAAACGCATTGGTGGATTGGAACGTCTTGGTACACGAAAATATACCGCACTACCTGGACAAAACTATCAGTTCAGCCTGGGACGGAGCTACAATACCATGAAAGGCATCTTTGGTTTTGTAGGCTCGCTCAGTTATCGCAATGAACAGTCTATTGATCACATCTCCAATTTCGAGCGGGGCAACTGGCAAAAAACAGACGGGGCCACCTACGATATAAACACCGGAAAAGAAATCAACCCGACCATCTCCACACAGTATAATTTTAATTCGAGCTTAAGCGGATTGGTCAATTTAGGCTGGAACAGCAAAAATCATAAAATAACCTCCCGCAACTTTTATTCCCGCATGTTCAACAATCAGTTTTCCGTAATCGAAGGTTGGGGAAACGATATTGGGTATGGCTCGAGACCGGCTATCTGGGAGTACGACCGCCCCAAATTTATCGATATGCTCCAGAACAGGCTGGATGGGGAACATCGTTTCGGCAATTTTAAAGTGGAATGGAATATCGCCCGCAACCGGCTAAACAACCTGGAGAAAGATGCGACCGAGGCCTGGCTCGAATCCAGAGGCACCCTGAATGACACCCTATACAATGTCGTCCCTTCGCATTATGCCAATGCCGGTGACGGGACATTTACACGCTCCGAATACCATTATACGGAGACCAACAGCATTGCTGAGGCTGCATTGAGCTATCAGACGAACTGGCTGGGGCAAAAGCAGGCCCTGAAAGGCGGCTATCAGTTTATGGATCGGCATGGATTGTTCGAATGGGTCTCCCTGCCCATCGTTTCGGTCGGTGCAAATACCTTTTCCCCCGTCAATACCTGGTCGAAGTACCTTGAATTTAAAGATCCCTTACATGGGATGTTCTATTATCCTGCCGCCTTCTCCATCAGTGCCTATGAAGGGAAAAATATCAACCAGGCAGTCTATGCCATGCTAGACAACCGCTTCAACTCCTGGATCAGATTGGTCTGGGGATTGCGTGCCGAATACTTCAAGTATAAAAGCCTGCAAAACGGCGACAACGACCTACAGATGGATGCACGCACCATTGCTATGCGCAAGCAGCGCTTTGTCGATCCCAAAACCGGCAAACTGGTGGGCATGACGGCAGATCCCGAGACCGAAGAGAAAACCTGGCGCTACTTGCCCTCGGCGAGCCTGACATTGACACCCGTACAGGATTTCAATATCCGCATGGCCTATTCGCAGTCGGTAGTCCGCCCCGCATTGATCGAAAACTCCAGGATGGTACGCCAGGATCCCGCACTGGGCGGAGCTTACCGCAGGAATGAAGGTGTACTGTCTACCGTCATAGACCATTATGACATGCGTTTGGAATGGTATCCTTCCCTCGCGGAAGTCATCTCCATCGGATTTTTCTATAAATATTTTCAGAACCCGATCGAATTGTACCGGCAGATGATGGACTCCTCACACCGTATCTATGTCACGACGAACAACTCCGAATGGGCCAAAGTAAAAGGACTGGAGTTTGATATCCGTAAAAACCTTGGATTTATACTTCCGGGCTCCCTGCTGGAGGATTTCAATTTCAGCGGAAACATCACGCTTCAAAGCTCCGAAGTACAATCGGCCGAATTCAGGGCCAAGGGCATCGACACGGATAAGTATGGAAATACCTTTGAATATCGGGAAAAACAGTTTCTGAAAAGCAAGCGCCCGCTCTATGGACAGATACCCGTCGTACACAATGCGGCCTTGCAGTATGCCGGAGACCGATTAGGTGCCAACGTAGCCTTCAACCATATGGGCTACAAAACCTTTATGACAGCCATGAGCGAAGACCTTATTGAATACGAGCGTCCCCGCAATCAGCTGGACGCACAGCTGAGCTACAAATTATTGAAAAATAAAAATCTGGACCTCAAACTGAACCTGAGCAATCTGCTGAATAGCCCCTTCCGTTTTTATGTGAACAGGCCTGAAACCTACAAGATACAGGACCGATGGAAAGGCCTGTCAAACTCCGAATGGCCAACCCAGGAGTGGGATGAGATCTACGAGTGGAAATTCGGCTTTTCACAAAAATATGAGGAAGGTTACTACGAAACCTCAGCAGACGGAACCAAAAAGATGCGCATAGGCGACAAAGAAACTTTTAACCGCAAAGTGGGCAGTTCCTTTAGCCTATCCATTGGATATACATTTTAAATCAGCCAATATGAAAACGAAAATAATCCTATCAGCCACAGCGATCACTTTTTTTCTGCTCTTCACCTTCCTGTCGTGCAATAAAGGCGGAGAAGAGCTTTTGTATCATTCCGATATACATCTGATCAATTTAAGCGGTTATAATAACAGCAATGAGGAACTTATTCTTCAATTGGACACCTTTTCCCCCACCGTGACGCCAGCGTTCAGCAAAATTGCTTTTGGAGCCACCTACAATTTCAATGACCCGGGCAAACAGCACTTAAAATTTACCATGAAGTCCAAAGCGACCGATAAAATCCTGCTGGAACGGGAAATCAGGGCCAACGAAACGACAGTCGAGACAAACCTCAATGTAATCTATATGAACGGAAAGGTAGGCGATTTCCCCGCGATTCCTGAACCCGTGGAGGGCAAGGTCCAACTGATCTATATGTTCCAGTCCAATATTTTAAATTACCGTGAACCGGTGGATATTGTATTCAAGAAATACTACTTTCTTCCCAAAGTGTTTGAAGAGGTCATCCGCATCAAAAATTTAAAACCCAATGAGTTCTCACAGCCCATATCTTTTACCCCCTTTCCCTTGGGCGTACAGGATTATAATGGGCAGAAAACACCGGTGCTGTTTCGGGCCCATATTTATAAAGCCGGTACAGACATCCCCTATACAGCTGGAACGTCCTATGAATTCAACCCGCTTACCTCGGTTGCTCCGGTACCCTCACCCACAAAGGCCGCTTCCAAGTTGTTTATCATTAACGAAGCTCCGGTGAATAATATCATACAGTTTAATAAGGTTTTAGAATTATAATTTATGAAAAATCTATTGACAAAGACATTTTTCCTATCCATTGCGCTGCTGCTGCTTGGAAGCCCCTTATTTTTCAGCGCCTGCAACAAAGAGACCCCTGAGGTCGAACGTGCGATGCATATTCTGATCAATGGCTACAATGGCGGTGATCATCCTTTGGTCGTGGCGATTGATACCACCGTATTTGATCACAAAGAGGGAGCATTTATTATCAAGCCCCAGAGCAACATCCATTTTACAACGGCCTTTAGCTACAAGGTACCCAAAAAACGGCTGGTTACTTTGACCGATACAGTGACCAAGAAAGTAGTTTATAGCGCGGAATTGCCTGAAAACACCATCAAAGTAAATTTCAACTACCTCTATTTTGACGGAAAGGTACAGGAGCTAACCCCGCCCGCTGCCGACCCCAATGTCAATAAATTGGGCTTTTACATTTATGATAAAAGCATAGATTTCCCGATTGATATTTCTTTACAAAAAGTCAATGCAACTTCGGGCGATGTACGTAAAGAGTACATTGCAAAAAATGTGCTTCCCGGAAGATGGTTCTATGTCGATTATCTGCCGCCCAAGGATTTTGACAAAAACGCCGATCTAATGAGTGCTACAGTCCATTTCACAAAGGCCAATACAGATGAATGGGCTTTTGAAGGCGACGAGACAAAAAGTAAATTGCCTGCAGGTGGATTCTTTTTCCCAAAATTGAACGATAAGGGAAAGGTTCAGCCTTATTTTATTGCACCCAAAGTACCGAATCAAACCTTCAGCCGGCTTTTCTTCTATTTGGACTAACGGGATTCACAATTAATTATTGGCAGGAAGGCGCGCCTGTCTGGGCGCGCCTTCCTGCCAATACTTTTTTCAGCTTAAAAACGAAAATACGGCAACTCTTTGGAAACTCAGGGCACAGCAATGGCACGGTAGCCGCATCACTTCCTTGAGGAGTACCTTAAAAAACGATATATTCCAGGCTGCAGTTTGCCTGCCTCTCTTTACCAGTGGGCCTTGATCAGTCTGATAGGAGCCCTAAATGAAGTCTTCATCCAGCTGAAGAGCGCTGATCGGGCTTTGTTAAATTTACGCAGCTAATTGATTTATTTACTGATTATGCGCCCTATTTTTTGCCCTCCGACAGGTCTAAGTTTTCACAAATACCGTTGATACCCTGTTTGTCCTCACCGATTAAAAGCGTAACTTAACGCCCTGTTCGAATACCAATTTAAAAAAGTCATGTGACTACCTCTGCTCACTAATAGGTAAAAAAATAGGTGTATAAAAAATGATCATAAAAATCTATCGGCCCCAGAGCCTCCTGTTGAAGCGTTATATTGAGTGTTTCTATATCCTGGAAAAATCCGCAAACGAGAGGCCCGTCACTTATTTTACCTTCCCCGGTATTTATAGCATTGTTACCATCAGTGCGCAGACCAGCACTTTTGTCACGCAAGACAAAATAATCACAAAACATTGTCCCAATGCATCCATAGAAACCAACCTTGTATGCGATTTTAACGAGCCGGTGCTGATTAGCTACGACGGGAAAATAGATGAAATCACAACATACTTCAAGCCCCTCGGCTTAAATGCTTTTATACCACATGACCTGCGACATTACAGCAGCGGAACATTTCCCGATTTCAATCCCCACGACGATTATAAAGAGGCTATGGCGGCCATTCTTTCCATCAGGGATCATCAGGAGCGTATCAAGGCCCTGGAAGCCTATTGGATCTCAAAACTACGCCCTTTTGCCGATCCTTTGCTGGAACATGTGCTCCGCGAAATGCTCGATGCTGGCAACCTCAATCAATCCATGACCAAATTATCGCATCAAATCGGGCGGTCACGGACAACGATAAATAAGCATTTTGATCAGCATATCTGTAAAAGTCCGTCCCAATTCAAAAAAATAGTCCGGTTCCGGGCGGCCATCCAAAGCCATCTTGACGATAAAAACAACATCGGCCAGTCCTATCATGTCGACTATTTTGACCAGTCACACATGATCCGGGATTTCAAAAAATTAACAGGCTTTACACCAAAAGTTTTCTTTTCCAGAATAGCAGCCCTTGAGCGGAACGAGATCAAGTGGATTTTTATTTAACGGGTTTACAAAAATACAATGACCGCATTTTTTTTTATGGTAACATTGCTGCATCATTCATTTATGCAACAATATGATGAAGCTTATTCTATTGATCTTCCTGTGTCCGGTTCTAGTTTTCGGCCAGCAGAGCACAGCGGCAAAACTGGCCAATTACATGCAGGCGCAGTCCACTATCAATCACTTTAGTGGAACCGTCTTTGTCTCAAAAGACGGTATCCCTTTACTCAAAAAAGCCTATGGCATGGCAGATTACGAATGGAATATCAGCAATACCGTAGACAGCAAATTTCAGCTGGCCTCAGTGACCAAACAATTTACCGCCACAGCGATCCTACAACTGGTCGATCGGGGCCAATTATCCCTCGATGATAAACTCAGTAAATTTTTCCCTGATTATCCCAAATCCGACAGTGTCAGTATCCATATGCTCCTATCGCATAGTTCGGGAATGGCCATGGGTTTCAAAGAAATCGTTTTGTCCACTATCAGCAGTGATTCCGCCTACGCGGCCATCAAACAGATTCCCTATGCATTTTCACCCGGCACAAATACTGCCTACAGCAACATCGGTTATTATTTGTTGGCCCGGATCATTGAAAAAGTTTCAGGCGACAGCTATGCTGCTTTTCTAAAGAAAAATATATTTGAAAAAGTCGGAATGAAGCATACGGGCGTCAGCAGCAATGATGCGATCGTGTCCAAAAAGGCCAAGGTCTATCGCCGTGCCCCAGATAGTTTTATCCATAATCCCTATATCAACTGGAACATCAATCTGGGCCATGATGGCGTTTATTCGACTGTCGAAGATCTGGCATTGTGGGACAAAGCACTTTATGGCAGCACGATCCTGTCCGCTGAAATGAAGAAAAAAATGTTTACGCCCCATAACGCCGAAAACTGGGGCTACGGATTTATCATCAACCCCTTTTATAACCACGGGCATCAATTGATTGCGCACGACGGTGGCTTTTTCGGCAGCATGAGTTCCTTTAATCGCTTTACGGATGACAAACTTTTTATCACCGTCCTTTCCAATAATGAATCGCAGTCTCATATCATCGCTTATGGGCTTTCGGCCATTGCATTTGGAAAAGAGGTAGAACTTCCCTACCGGCATCATCGCGTAGGGTCAGATACCGCGTTTTACAAAAACTATGTGGGCCAATACGATGCGATTCAGATCCTAGAGGTGGATGGCAAACTGTATTATAATGATATGGAAAGGGAACTTATCCCCGAGTCCGGCACAAAATTTTTCAGATCAGACGATAACGACAGAACAGTTGAATTTGTGCGGGACAGAACAGGTGTCTACAATGCGATTATTTTAACAAAAGGCGGCGTGAAAGAAATTTTCAAAAGAAACAGGTCACAGGACAATAAAAAACGTCCCGCCAGATAATGCATAGCCCCAGAAAGTTAGCCACTTTCCGGGGGACAGTCCATAGCGGGACATTTTCAGGAGAACTCCTTTGCTTTTTCAGGTTCCGGTGGTGGTGGGCAGTAAGCTGCCCGCTTCGAAGACCAAAAGCGGCATAAAGACCTATTTTTTCGAAAAGCCTGCCATGATATTCTTTGTTTTTTAAGTATACAATACCGGCTTGCCAGTTTCGGGAAGAATAATAATCAGCTCTATGTCAAGGGACCTGGCAGTTTGGAAACAGCCCTATCTGGCGCAACTGGCCCCTTTGAAAAAGGACAGTCGCGCTATATGGCCAGTTTAACTGTTGGCTTATTGACATTTTAGACCATTGGACAATTGCGGGGCTAAATATGAGCCCCCGCAATTGTTGTTCAAAGCCGCTTACCGGATTTTTCAAGCTCCTTGACAAAATCCTTACCCCAATAATGGATATCGTAGTGTTCAATATGCTCATATAGCCTACGCGCCCTGACCTGAGCCTCTCCAGGCTCCATGACCAGTGCTTTTAATAGCGCATCTTTCATGCTCTTGCGGTCATAGGGATTGGTCAATATGGCATAAGGCAATTCGACCGAAGCTCCCGCGAATTCCGAAAGCACAAGAATCCCCGGGGTCTCCAATAGCCCATGGGTCGCAATGTATTCCTTGGCGACCAGATTCAGCCCGTCACGCAAAGGCGTGATCCAGGCAATATCGCTCAGCGCATAATGCTTGACGACCTCCTCAAAGGGCAGTGCCCTGTAAAAATATTGGATAGGCGTCCAGTTCATTGTAGCGTATTTACCATTGATCTCACCCACAGCCTGGTTCACCTGATCCCGGATCTCATCATAAATCGTCATTCCTTGTGATGGCGGTGTACAGACATTGACCAGTTCGATTTTACCCCGAAATTCGGGATACTCGGCAAGAAATTCACCAAAAGCCTGAATTTTTTCCAATGGCCCTTTGACATAGTCCAGGCGTTCAATGGATATAATACGCATTATTTCCGATTCCGCTTTGCTTTTTTTGAGTGTATTGATCTCCTCCGTAATGTGATCATCAGTCAAAATATGCTCGATATGATCCCTGTTGACACCGACCGGTTGTGCCCCTAGCCTGATCTGTCTGCCATCCACCTCAATGATCTTTGTCATCTGATCGACCCCGAGGGCACAGCTGTAGGTCAGGAACTGGTTGGCGACATCTACCTTTTTGACTACTTTAAACGGCGTATGGCTGCGGATCACATCTACAAAATTCTCCACATAACGCGGGATATGAAAACTGATAAAATCACAGAGCAACAGGCTGCCGATGATCTCTTTGCGCCAGGGAATAATATTAAAAATATCTGCTGCCGGAAATGCCGTATGGTGAAAAAAACCAATTTTCAGATCGGGGCGCATGGTCTTTAAAAAAGAAGGCACCATCCACAGATTATACTCATGGATCCAGACCAGCGCCTCCTCGTCGGCCTCGCGGGCGATTCGTTCGGCAAAGCGTTTGTTGATCATCAGGTAATGCGCCCAGTCCTCGTGGTTGAACTTTGCCCGGTCCACAAAGGAAAAGATCGTCGGCCAGAACGCCTCCTTGGAGAATACACGATAGAACTTATCGATATCCTCTTTTGACAACGATATGGTGGAGGCGACCAGATTAGGGTACCGGCTTTCATCCACCAGCTGATTTGGAACCGGCTGTCCGTCCTGCTGGATCACTTCCTCTCCGATCCAGAGGCCAGACCTTCCCTTTTCGAATAGGCCCAGCAGCGAGGGAATGATGCCATTCGGACTTTTGGGTGCTACCCGTACCGTGTTACCATTGACCGATTCCTTTTCAAAAGGCAGCCGATGGTATACCATCACCAGCTGATCGGATTTTTTGGATTTTCTTTTTTGAGGTATTAATTTTTTTTCCCCGCGGATCAACTGCTGAAACGGGCGGTGCTTGCCCATATATTCCAGTATACCGCCCGCTCCGGCGGCTTCCGCGTTATAAGCCGTATCCAGCTCTGCAATCGCTTGCAGCAGACTTGGTTCGGATTTTCCGACGGCAACACCCCTAAAGCCGATCTGAAATAAGGCCAGATCATTTAATGTATCACCGGCCACCATCACATCATCCGGATCGACCGCCAGAAATTCAACCAGCTTCTTTAATGTAGTCCCCTTATTGACCCCTCTGGGGAGCAAATCCAGGTATTTATCGGCCGATGTTATAATGTCACATTCATACCTGTCGGCTACCTGCTGTACCAAGCTATGGTCTACCCCAGCTTCATAATAAAAGGAGCTGCGGCGCTGCTGTGGCACATGTTGGTAATTCAGCTGCGGGATTTCTTCCAGTGCTGCCCGGATCGCATACGTCTGCGGCCATTTTTCCTCAATCTCACTCTGCAGCGGCTCAATCGCTTCCAGGCTATGGCCGTTAACGACCGTGGCACCCACATCCGCAATAATGAAGTCCGGCACTGGAATGAGCGGATCGCTCAGCAGCGGCAATACCGACTCCAGTCCCCTTCCGGTGACAAAAACCAGCTGCACGTTCGGGCTGGCCTTGATCAGTCTATATAATCTGAGGCGGTCTTCCATCTTACCGCCTAAAAAAGTTCCGTCTAAATCTGTTGCTAATAGCATATTATCTTATATTCCTTTCTAAAAGTTTAAATTCATCCACTGCAGCCATATGGTTGTATAGCACCCGGTAGGCTGTCTGTAACAGGGGTAAATTGAGCCCGAGGCGCTTTACCGTCGCCATCAGCCCCCTGGTTGCAAAGTATCCTTCGGCGACCATGCCCATGAGCTGACGCGCCTCGAAAACCGAATACCCCTGGCCAAGATATTTACCGAACGCGCGGTTGCGGCTATGTGCGGAGTAACCCGTCACCAATAAATCGCCCAAATAGGCAGAGCTCCCCAGCCGGGCATCGGGCGTGCCAACGGCACGCAGCAGCAGCCCCAGTTCGTCGATGGCATTGGACACCAGCACCGCCATAAAATTATCGCCGTAATGCAGTCCTTCGGCCATGCCACAGACAATGCCCACAATATTTTTGTAAATGGCGGCATACTCCACCCCCACCATATCCGGGCTGTACTTTACCTGCATATAACTTGAAGCAAACCAGTTTGAGATCTTGCCGATAAAGGTTTCATTAGAACTGCATAGGGTCATATAGGTTTTCTTGTTCCGTGCGATTTCCTCGGCATGGCAAGGACCCGCAATCATCGCCTGCTGAAAATCTTTCAGCTCAAAATACCGGGCGAGATAAGAACTAGGAAGTAGATTGTCAGGACCGACAGTCCCTTTTATGGCGGTGATCACAAATTTTTCGGCGAGGTCCTCTTTGGGAATTGCAGCGCAAACATTGTGCAGGTGCGCACTGGGCACGGCGAAAAGAACTACTTTCGACCGACCCACGATCTCGTCCAGTTGATCGGAGGCATAAATTTTTGTATTGTCAAGTTTTAAAAACGATAGGTAGTCAGGGTTAACAGCATCACGGTTTATCGAGCGCACCTGCTCAGAACGCCGCATATACCAGTTGACATGGATGCTATTTTCTGTTAAAATTTTAACCAGGGCCGTGGCCCAACTCCCACCACCTATCACACTAATCTCATTCAAATTGTCGGGGGTTTTAAGACGCAAAAACAGAAAGTTTTCGCCATCTGGTTATCTATTAATTTACGAATATACATAAAAATTAATCAATAAGCAAATAAAACACAGAAAAGCCGTTGTTAAAGGGTATTTACCACATAAAAACCCGTTTTTATATTTCTTCGTAAATTTGTCTGTTCATATGAAAAATTTAGACATGCTCAACTTCAGTGAACAACAATCAAGTTCAATTTATCAGTACATCTTCAATCTCTTTACGACATTAGGTTTACCCGAACAGCAGGCCCATATGGGTACGGCAGTAGGTTTACTTCTGGCTTTTGCCCTGCTACTCTATGCATTGGATTACCTGATGCGCAACATCTTCTATTCGGCATTGAACAAAATTGCCCGGCGAACCTCGACCCAATGGGATGATTTTCTTTTGGCCAATAAGGTGCATGTGCAGCTGAGCCGGACCATATTGACGCTGCTCACCCGGCAGCTGCTTCCGGTCATCTTTCTTGGCTTTCCGGTACTGACAGCCGCGATTGTCAAATTTTTGGATTTGTTGGTATTGCTTACAGTCTATCATCTCATCAACAGCCTGTTAAAAACCTGCAGGGATATTTTTCGTACGTCAAAAGGATTCAAGGACAAGCCCATCGACAGTTACCTGCAGGTGGTACAGATTTTTTTGATTTTCGTCATCGGCACACTGGCCGTGTCGCTGCTGACCGGCAATTCGCCCTGGTCTTTTCTCGTTTCGCTGGGGGCGGCATCCGCCATCCTCATGCTGGTATTTAAAGACACTATTCTAGGCTTTGTGGCCAGTATCCAGGTATCGGCCAATGACTCGGTCCGCGTAGGTGACTGGATAGAAATGCCCAAATATGGTGTTGACGGCGACGTACTGCAGATCAACCTCAACAATGTAAAGATACAGAACTGGGACAAGACCATCGTCACCATACCGACCTATACCCTGCTAAGTGATTCATTCAAAAACTATCGCGGGATGCAAGAGACGGGCGGCCGTCGGATAAAACGGGCTTTGAACATTAAAATGTCTTCTGTACGCTATCTCAGTGCTGAGGAAATTACAGCATTAAAAAAAATCCACTTGCTGGCCCCCTATATCGAAAAACGGGAGCGTGAGATTGCCGATTACAACAAAACCTGGAATACCGACAGCTCCTCGCCTGTCAATGGCCGAAGGATGACCAATATCGGTCTATTCAGGGCCTATGTACTTGCCTATGCTAAGCACAACCCCAATATCCATCAGGAACTGACCCTATTGGTGCGTCAGCTCGCACCAAATGAATACGGCATTCCGTTGGAACTGTACATGTTTACCAAGGGGACACAATGGGTTTATTTCGAAGATACCATGGCCGATATATTTGACCATTTGCTGGCCGCCATTAAACACTTTCATCTACAGGTGTTTGAACTGCCCGCATCCGACGACCTGCGCATGCTCATGGCAGCACGCAATTTCAGTTAAATTTTAAGGCTTCATCAACCGCATACGGCAGACCATGGCTTAAATTATCAAAAGTACTTTTGCAGCCATGGTCTGCTGTCTTTATGACCTACTTTCAAGCGATATCCAAAACATTATTGAAACAAATCGGCCGAGCTACGCATCTTGTTGAAAAAAAAATACTTATTCTATGTTTTTTTAACCCCATATTGTACAAATAACACATATTAAAACTAAAATAATCGCATTATTCATAATTTCTATCGCCAATTTCAATCAAATCACTATAATCTATACGAAATTCAGGAAAGTATACTATATTTTAGCTGCTTTTTACCTACTTTTAGTGCGCCTAAAGATTTAATTTTAAAATATGAACGATATAATCAATAAAATTTACGACATCATCTGGAGTGATGCTCTGGTATACTTATGTTTGTTGACTGGGATCTATTTTACGATACGTTTCCGATGCCCGCAGCTCACGCAAATTCGGGAAATGATCCGTTTGCTTTTTGATGGCAATAGTTCGGACAAAGGAATTTCCTCATTTCAGGCATTCTCGCTCGCTATCTCCGGTCGTGTGGGTACAGGCAACATTGCCGGTGTTGCAACAGCCATCGCCATGGGCGGTCCCGGAGCTATCTTTTGGATGTGGGTCATCGCTTTTTTGGGCAGTGCATCGGCTATCGTGGAGGCTACGCTCGGCCAGATGTACAAAGAGGTCAATGACGGAGAATACCGGGGCGGGCCAGCATTTTATATTCTGAAAGGGTTGCGTTCCAAGGCTTTTGCCTGGACATTTGCTATCGTCACGATCATCAGTACTGGATTTTTACTCCCCGGCGTGCAGAGTAATAGCATCGGTGCGGCGGTTGAATCAGCCTTCAACTTGTCGCCGAGCGTTACCGGATTGAGCATAGCGGCCTTACTCGCCATCATTATTATCGGCGGTGTCAAGCGGATCAGTACCGTCGCTGAGTATGTCGTTCCATTTATGGCGGGAGCCTATATTCTGATGGCATTAGTCATTATCGGTCTCAATTTTACACAGATACCGGCCGTCATTTCACTGATTGTAAAAGCCGCCTTCAATCTGGAGGCAACCTTTGGTGCTGTGGCGGGTATGGCAATTTCATGGGGCGTAAAACGGGGCATTTACAGCAATGAAGCCGGTCAGGGCACCGCGCCACATGCTGCTGCCGCCGCCGAAGTATCTCATCCCATCAAGCAGGGGCTGGTTCAGGGCTTTTCAGTCTATGTCGATACCATGTTTGTCTGTACTGCGACAGCCTTGATGATCCTATTTACGGGACAATATAATGTGGAAAATCCAAACGGAGGGTTTATCGTACAGCACCTTCCCGCTACGGAAATGGGACCGGGCTTTACGCAGCAGGCCGTGTCACATCACTTCCCTACCATTGGGAACGCTTTTGTCGCTTTAGCCTTAGCCTTTTTCGCGTTCACGACTATCATGGCCTATTATTATATTGCCGAAACCAATATCAGTTTTGTAAGTCGCAAAAAACAGCACAAGACCATACTTATCTGGGTTTTGCGCCTGCTTATGTTAGTATCCACCTATGTAGGCTGCATCAGTACGGCAAAGTCTGCCTGGACGTTGGGCGATATTGGCGTTGGACTCATGGCCTGGCTCAACCTGATCGCAATTTTATTGCTCCACAAAAAAGTACTTGCCATTTATGATGACTATCGTGAGCAGCAGAAGGCCAAGAAAGATCCGATTTTTAACAACGATAAGTTTAATTTTCCGAACATGGAACTATGGTCCAAAAAAAATAGCGACACGCTAAACTAGCTGATTGAAATAGTTGCATTTTTTCCTGGTGCTGTATTTTGCTTGTCACAAAACCTAAATAGCACATCGTCGCCGAATTTAAATGGCTACCTTTGCCTTTCTTTTTAAACAGCAGAAACGAATTGATGGAACGACTATACCTTAAAAAGCAGATCAACAAAATAGAAGACAAGAAACTATCTTTCCGTGTGTTTGACCTTGATGCCGAGCATTTACAGGCTTACACAGCGCCACATCAAAAAGACCATTTTTGCATCTTCGTGATTCAGGAAGGCGAACTACGACTACAGATCGAAGACCGACAGTACATCCTGAACAGCAGCCGGATTTCGGTCATCTTCCCGGATCAGGTGCATGCCATACAGGCTTTTTCTGGTCAGGTGGCCGGCAAAATCATCTTGTTTGAAGAGGTGTTATTCTGTTCGGATATCCTCAAAAATGAGTTGAGCCCCTATAATATCAACCTGTCAACCCAACTCAACAATACGGTTTTGTCAACCGACGAATTTGCCGAGAGTATCCATACAATCAAGCTTATACAGGATATTTATCAAAATCCAAGTTTGGTCCGCAAAGAAGAAGCACGCTTTTACATCAAGATCCTGTTGCTCAAGCTCATTGAATCCGTACATGGGCAGCACCCCGTTCTGGGAACTAAAACGGCAGACCAAAGCCTGTATATCGAATTCAAAAAATTGCTCAACGAAAACTACAAAGAAGAGCGATCGGTACAATACTATGCCGATCAGCTTTACATCACACCCAAAAAGCTCAACGCCATTACCAAAAAACATTGTGGGGACACCGCGATCAATACCATCCACAACCGGATCATGACCGAAATCAAGCGGCAGCTCATGTTTGCAGACATCACACACAAAGAAATTGCGTTTGACCTGGGATTCAACTCCCCGGCAGCGCTGAACAAATTTGTGAAAGCAAAGCTCAATGAAACACCGACCCAGCTCCAAAATGAGTTGGCTCAAATGTATAACACGTAGTCCTGTTTGTGTAATAATCGAGGCCCATTGCCGCGCTATCTTTGAAGCATTAAATAAAAGATACAACAATGAGCAAATTATTTATTGCAGGAGAAGTATTCCACGGCGCGGGAAGCCTTGAAGAACTGAAGAATATTAAAGGTCAGAAAGCCTTTATCGTGACAGGGGGAAATTCGATGCGTCAAAGCGGAACGTTGGATAGATCAATTGCATTTCTACAGGAAGCAGGTCTTGAAACATTTGTTTTCGATGGCGTAGAGGAAGATCCATCATCAGCTACAAGTTTCAAGGGAGCAGCAGCGATGCGTGAGTTTCAGCCCGATTGGATCGTCGGTCTTGGCGGTTGCTCAGCGATTGATGCTGCTAAGATGATGTGGGTATTCTACGAATATCCAGAGGCTGATTTCGATGCTTTGGTCAAACCTTTTACGGTACCTACTTTGCGCAACAAGGCGAAATTTATCGCCATCCCATCCACCAGTGGTACCGGTACCGAGACAACTGGTCTGGCTGTCATCACCGACCGCGAAAAAGGCGTCAAATACCCGATTGTTTCGTATGAACTGACACCCGATATCGCTATTGTTGACGGCGAAGTCTGTGCGTCAATGCCGGCCCATATCACAGCCAACACGGGCCTGGATGCCCTTACGCACTGTGTGGAAGCCTATGTATCCAACATCGATGACAATTATGCCGATGTACTGGCTAAGGGTGGCTTAGAAATTGTGTTCAATAATCTAAAGGAAGCGGTCAACAACCCGACAAATATCCAAGCCCGTCAAAACATGCACGACGCATCCTTTATGGCAGGATTGGCATTTAACAATGCCTGGTTAGGTATCGTGCACTCCCTATCCCATCAGGTCGGCGCACTGTATGGTATTCCGCATGGTGCTGCAAACGCGATCTTCTTACCCAATGTCATCCGTTATAACGCCAAGGTTTCCGCGCGTTTCCCTGATCTGGCGAAAGTGATCGGCAAAGAAACAGCTGAGGAACTGGCACAGGCCATTGAAACGCTACGTGCTGAGGTAAATAATATTTCGTCCATCAAAGAATTTGGAATTTCCAAAGCAGACTGGGAGAAAAATATCGATTACATGACAAACAACGCCTTGCTGGATCCATGTACAGGATTCAACCCACGGGTTCCGGTATTGGAAGATCTCAAGGCCATTTATAATGCCTGTTACGACGGTGTTATCTTTAATGGGTAATCACATTTAAGGGTTTTAGCAAACTGGAATTTCGATCGGATCATCGGCTCATTGGAGTCCAGTTCAGCAGCCACACTTTAAAGCGCACTACAGCAGTGCGCTTTATCCAATATACTTAAGCATCTTGCAATTTATCTCAAAAAACATTGAAAACACTATTCATTTCACACGAGCTTTTGGTGATAAAATAGCGTGTTCTACTTGTCCTGTTCGGCGATACGTTGCGCGCTCGACATCGCTATTAATAATATCGTATGCGCATATGTTTTTCAGCGCATCATATTAAATGGTGCTCGCGTGCATATTTTAGCATTTGTGCAATCGTCTGGCAACCGGCTTTAGCCATCATTTTTCGACGGTGTGTCACTACTGTATGTGGACTTAAAAAGGTTTTTGAAGCCGTTTCGGCCACACTGTAGCCATTCGAGAAATGTTGCAGCACTTCGATCTCCCGTGGCGTAAAGGTTTCCACTCTTTTGTCGTTGCTGGACAAGATATGTTCGAATTCCCTGCAGATGAAGGTCTGCCTACTATTTACTGCTGCCAAACAGGCCTGTATCTCCGCCAGTTCGCAGGATTTGCTCAGTAGACCATCCGGACGATATTGCAACATACTGGCTAACACAGCCGGTGCGGTTGCCCCGGTCAGAAAGATAACCTTTGCGGACCCATTGATACGCTTTATTTCTGTCAGTACGGAGAGTCCATTTTCATCTTGGAGGTAATAATCCAGAAAAACAAGCAGCTCCTCCTTTCCGAAAGCGTACAAAAATTGAAATAAGTCGTTACCCCTGTTAAAGGATTGGACCAGATCTATTTGACATTCACGTTTGAGCAACAGCTCAAACGAGAAGGCGACAATCTTTTGATCATCTAAGATGACTGCATGCCTAGAGGTCTTCATAATATTGGCTTTTTATTAATCTCGTAAACAAATCTAATCATTTGATATAACCATATCAGCGTGTTATTGCATTGCTGTAGCTCAAAAACTACATTCATCGCATATTCATGCGATATTGAAGCCAAACAATCGCATAAACAGGTGATATTCCCTTTCACGCTATCGTTTTGAAGCCATAAAGCCTTTTTTTTACATCAGAATTTAGTTTACGGCCCAATCACATCCGATGCGGCTGCTTAGGATTGAGCCAAAGTTTAAGTTCATGCTGAGCTAACGATAGTGCATAGTATTTACCCTTAATAAAACATATTATTATGAAAAAGAAACCTATCAAACTCCAGTCACGCAAACTGGACTACCAGGCACCTCAGATATGGGTGACTGAGGTATTATTGGAAAATGGCATCGCTGCGGGGTCCAACGCGCAGGCCTCAGGTGATATCCAACAGACCTGGGATAACGAAGAATCACAGACTCACAGCCAGAATGACGGCTGGTGGTAGTCATTCAATTCGCTGTTAATTTAACCAACTAAGAAAATGAAAAATCAGTTTATTCAAGCATTGGCGCTCTTTACCGTACTGTTTACTGCCTGCAGCAAAAATGAAAGCCCGGATCCTGTCGGAACGGAAGGAAAAGTAAGTATCAAAATCGGAGGCGTGTCCTATTCTGACGGGGGCACGGACCCCAAGTTAAAACTATCCAATACCAGCAATACAAACAGTCCTATAGCTATCCAGAAAGCTTCTATCCCATTTGGAGATGAACTAACTGTACTGGCGACACTGTCGCCCGAGACATCCAATCTATCCAATATTTTGCGCGCTTCAGCAGGACTTAAAATGGCGACCAGCCCCGAGCCACTGGGCACCGGCGCCAAATATGCGGTTGCCGCCTATAATTCCGCCGGCGATTATGTTAAAGATTCTGGCGTACTCACCTATACTGGGAGTGGTACAAACTGGAATCTTACGCTTGCCCCGGGTGCCTACACATTCGTTGCCGTCGCTGTGGCAAACGGCCAGACATTTCCGAATATCAATTTCAACCAGAACCTTGCCAACATCACATTTGATGCCCCAGGTGCAGACACGGATGTACTTTGGCAAAAACAGACCGCCAGCGTAACCGCAAATCAAACCCTCTCTCTGGATCTTATCCTCAGCCATTTATTTACGCAGGTACAGGCTACTCTGGAGAGCACATCAGCCAATGTGGTGGGCAATATCACCTCCATCGTTGGTAGCAGCATGTCGCCAAACTACAGTACTGCCAACGTTCACTTGTCTGACGGCCATTTTACACAAGGAGGTTCTTCCACTGCCCGTAGTATCAGTTTCAGTGGATCAGGACTCCTATGGACAAGCAGCCCTGCGCTGATCATTACCGAGGGAACTAGCGCCGGTAAAGTCAGCTTCGGGACGGTCACCTTAAATGCAGTGCAGAATGGAGTAAGATCCGGACTGATCAACCTGTCGGACCTGAACTTACAAAAAGGCGTCAAATATAACTTAAAACTGCGCCTTGTCCCTAAAGGAGCAATAGATGTACCTAATTCCAATTATTATTGGAGTTCAGCCAATTTGACCGGTACCGCGCCTATCACCCTGGCTGCTGCCCAATATTTGAAAGGTAGTGTTTACAGTGGTAACGGTTCTGCCTCTTATTGTGAGACGGCCATTGGTACCGGCTGGCGCACGGCAGCGCAAACTGAGTATCAATCTTTGATCAACAAAGGTACCGTACGCGGAAGCTACAATGGGCAGACCGGATGGTTTTTAGGCACTTCTGTACTGCCGACAAGCAATCTGGACAATTACATGTTCTTGCCTGACAACGATTTTACCCGATCCGGTTCTGGTAACAACGATATTCCAACTAATGCTCTTGGGGTATATTGGGCAAGCCCGACCGTACAGGGTAATTCCAAGCCGGCATTGATATTGACAGCAACCAGCGTCTCGATCGTGAATATTCATCAAAATAATTGGGCTGCCATACGTTGTGTGAAAAACAAGTAGCCTGACCCAGATGGTCTCCATTATAACGAAAAAAGGGATCGTACAGTAACGCTATGCTGTACGGTCCCTTTTCATTAGTATGCACTACATTACCTCATATTCTGCTGCTCGGCCGCCCTCCTTTTTAATACACCGATACTGTACAGCTGGTCAGACATTCCGTCGGTCGTGATAATCGCTTGCATCAATTTCATGAACCTGTGTACCGCCGGGAGTGAAAAAATTATAGTAAAATAGGGCCATCGTCTTAAAGCTTATTAAAAAAAGAAACCGCGCCAAAAATGAATTTGACACGGCTTTCTTTAACCACCTAAATAAAATAGATACCTTTTCCTTAAGCACCTATTTATGTTGTTGTACAGGATAACATCACTTGACTTCAAACTCGTAGATCCCTACGGATACATCTTTGCCCATCTGAAACTTTAACCGGACTTTTTGTGCCGAAACGGTTTCAAAAGTAACGGTATTGGTCTTGTCTTGCTCGTTGGAATAAGCCGTCGTATTTTTTACTTGCACCCAATTGCCATTTGGGTCAAGATATTCTATATGCCAACTATCCGGAATTCTGCTTCCGCCCCAAGGTCGGTCGTCCCACCAATAGACACTTGCCTGGGAAATCTGCACTGGTTTTTCAAACGCATAAGCTATCCATTCCTGCGTTCCTTTCGCTGGCCATAATGCATAAAAAGAGACATCACGGTCCGAAGAGCTCTTCGGCCAATAGCCATCATTAACTTTCGCCAATGAAGCATTTTCACCTTTGGAAGATGTCACTTTTGCGCGTGTCGAATTTGTAATAGCAGGCAGTGGTTTTGTATATTCGGTTGTTCTGGGAATCCAGACTTCCATCTCGCCAGCACCACGGTTGGCCCAGGCATAGTAAGGAATTGCCGTAAGCTTTTTGTCCTTTTCTACCATATTATTCTGCCCGTCCCGAGCGGTACTTTTACCTTCCATTGCCAGGCTAACAATACCATTAAGTTTATCGGGCTGATAGCTGCTCTTAACCAGCACATCATCGGTAAGCACGGCATTCGAGACTTTACCATCGTTGTCTGCCCATTCCAAGCAGTATACAATTGGCCCCCGTTCCAACGCCACCTTTCCTTTATCATCTTTCACCTGATCATGCGCAATCGTACGTTTTACGTCCATTGGGAATACGATGTCGATGCGATCACCTTTTTTCCATTGACGGCTTAACGTGGCATAACCGTTTGCCCTGACGGTATATTCAATCGGCTTACCGTTTATCTGGATCTCCACTTCTTTTCTTTCGGGCTTAACATAGGTATAGAGGTCACTCGGAACCGGACGTTCCAAAGCCCAGCCCGGTATCCTTACCAAAACGTCAAATGCCGCAGTTTTTTCCGGAGTAACACTGATTGTCGTATTGCCTTCCCAGGGATAATTCGATTTCTGTGAAAGGTGGACCTTATTCTTGGGCAGGTCGATTGTCGTTTCACTTTCCACAAAAAGATTGACATAGATTTCATTGTCCTTGTGCGCATAGGTATATCCTGGTATTGAAGGTATAAAACGACATACATTACTCGGACAACATGCACAGCCGAACCACTCGGCACGTGTATGCTGCCCCTCAGATGCCAAGGGGTTTGGATAGAAGAAACGGTCCCCTGAGAGCCCCACACCTGAGAGTACACCATTGTACAAGGTACGTTCGATTACATCATAATATTTCGAATCACCATGCATCAAGAATTGGCGATGGTTCCAATACACATTGCCAATTGCCGCACAGGTCTCACAATAAGCGGACATATTCGGTAGTTCATAGTTATCACCGAATGCCTCTCCATGTCCCCGTGCACCGATTCCGCCGGTAACATAGTACTTTTTATCAACCACGTTGTTCCATATCTTATCAATTGCATTTAGGTAGGCCTTATTGCCGGTAAGTGCTGCGACATCGGCCATACCCGAATACATATAAACTGCGCGTACGGCATGCCCCACAGCTTCGTCTTGTTCGATGACCGGTTTATGGCTCTGCGCATATTCACCCCGAACACCCTTTCCTTTCAGGTCAAGAAAATATTTCGCCAGATCAAGATATTTCTTTTTTCCGGTCACACGATACATCTTTGCCAAGCCCATTTCTACGATCTGATGCCCGGGTTCATATTTCAATCCCCCCAGCAAAAAGTCCTTTACCAGGAGATCGGCATTCTTAATGGCTATTTCCAATAATGTACGCTTTCCAGTGGCCAAATAATGCGCTACGGCAGCCTCATATAAATGTCCTGAATTGTATAGCTCGTGGCTCAGATCAGGATCTTTCTCCCAGCGATTCTCTCCAGTCCATGGATGTAGCTTTCCAGGCTCGGCAGCTGTACGCGCGGTATACAGGTAACCGTCAGATTCCTGCGCCTTTCCTATAAAATAGATCAGTGAATCCATCTGCTTTTCCAGTTCCCCACTCGGATTGGTCTGTATCGAATAGGCCATTCCTTCTATTATCTTATAAATATCTGTATCGTCAAAGGTATATTCTGTATTGAAATATCCCTTCATCAGGCCGCCAGCTTTCTTGAAGTTATCGACCCTTCCGGTGGAGTAACACTGCTGGAGTGCGATGGGGATCGTCACCTGCTGGTTGATCTTAAGTCTAGGTGCCCAAAATTTATCGGTAAACTTTACATCCACAAAAGAAACAGGTTCGATTGGGTAATCGTATTGTTTAGCCTCTTTAGTCTGCGCCTGACCTTCGGCAAAAAATGCAGTCGCCAATAGCGAAATCAGTACTGCATAGCATGTTAGTCTTTTCATCTTAACGTTCATTTTCCGTTTCACCTTTATTACTAATATCCAGGATTTTGAGCCAAGTTTGAATTGGTGTTCAAAGCCGGCCGTGGAATTGGGAACAAGTTGCGCGTTGCATTCTTGGTTGCCTTATGTGAGAGCCACGATTTCGTGCTGAAAACGCCAAAACGGATCAGGTCTGTGCGCCGGTGTGCTTCCTGGTCGAATTCCCAGCCCAATTCATCCAAAAATCGGCCATATTTGATATCGGCTCCCCCCTCCTTGGTACTTCCATCACTGTCACGCTGACCGTAATCATAGGTGCTGCCCCCCTGTAGCTGGCTTCCCGTAACAATTGCTTTGGCAGGCTGATCGGGAAAAGCCCGCTGCCTTACTGTCGTTACAATCTGCGCAGCTTCATCGGGCTTACCGGACCGCAAGAGTGCCTCCGCTTTCATCATCAAAACCTCGGCATACCGGACGATCGGATAATCATTACTGAGTTGTACCGCCGCCCCTTGCTTAATTTCGAATTTACCCAAACGGAAACCGTGGATGGTTTCGGAGGCATCAATCGAAGGAACCTCGTTGATCAGGTGCAAAGGTTTGTCCTTGTATGCCCCGAGCCCTACGACGAGTGCTTGTCCAGAAGAAGAATATTGCTGTCCCTGAATCCAGTTACGTTGATTCCGAATGTCATCTTGATCAAAAGAACGAATAAACTGAGGTGTCGCACACATACCGCCCCATGGTGCCGAAAGCAAGTTGTAGGTCGCCTGACTTTCCGAAGGAAGTGACTGCATATGAAGGTCAAATGCATTCCAGTTATTGGTATAATTTTCATCCAACGGCAGGGCAAATACGATCTCCTTCGAATTCTGGTTCTCGGTAACGAATACGTTCTTTTGGTTATTTTCCAGCATATAGCCTGCACCTGAGTTGATAATTGCATCGCAGGTGGCAATTACTTTCTGCCACTGTGCCGTACCGCTATACACCTCGGCATTCAGGTACATACGCGCCAACAACGCATTTGCTGCCCATTTATTCAATTTACCATACGTACTTTTGTCATTCTTTTCGCTGAGCAAACTGCTATTGGATTCGATTTCATTGACAACAAAATCATACACCTCCTTACGGGAATTTTGTTTCGGAAGAAAGCCTTCGGGAAGGTCAAACTGCGTTACAATTGGGACATTGCCAAAGGCGTCGCATAAAATCGCATAATAAGCTGCCCGGAGGACTTTCAGTTCTGCAATGACAGCCTCCTTATTTTCCGCTACGGGAATCATACCGGATTCGATTTGGTAAATGATTCGGTTACAGTTTGTAATTCCGGCAAACGTTCTGTTCCAAGTTTGCACCACTATGCCTTCATCAGCAGTCCAAGTATGTTGATGGATACGTTTATATACTCCGCCATCGACCCATCCATTCGGTCTTGCCGGAATGACTTCCTGATCACCGCTGAGTTCCTGGGCCCGCCATAAGCCATCCCAATCGAGTAGCAAAAAGCGCCAGTTGGAATATGCTGTTCCCAAAAGTGAGGCCAGGTCATCTTGTGTCGGCTGGAATTTATTGGAGATAATAGTTGTATAGGAATCATCTTTTAATTTTGTACAGCTGCTGACCGAAAGAAAAGCACAGCCGACAAATAAGATCTTTGCTAAATTATTTCTTTTCATAATTGACATCTTTAAAGAATTAAAAACTAACGTTAACACCAAAAGTAAAAGTGCGTGTTGTTGGGTATTTATCCCGGTCATCATTACCCGGCGACAATCCCAAGCGATTTACTTCAGGATCGATGCCCTTGTATCCTGTGATGACAAAAGTATTCAGCGAACTTGCATAGATACGGGCATTATTCAGCCACTTGCTTTTCATATTTCGGAAAGTATAGCCCAACGTGATGTTGTCTATCTTCCAATGGTCTCCGTCTTCAATGTAATAACTATTGAACTCAAGCGGAGCCGTTAATTTTGCTTTGCCAAATACCAAATCCTCTGACGATGCCAAGCGGTTATAATTCTGCAGACTAGGATTTTCAAGATACATACGCTGGAAATTAAGAATTTGATAGTCAAATGCACCGCGCATGGTGACGGAGAGGTCAATATTTTTATAGCGGAAATTGTTGTTCCAGCCTGCATAGTATTTTGGGAGGCCATTTCCGAGTACTTTTTTATCCTCAAAGGTGTGCCCGAAATCGTTGTATGCTACACGTGCACCATCGGCACCTTCATAGATCCATTTTCCATTATCGTCGATATCCACGGCCTTAAATCCGTAGAAATCACCGATCTGCTGACCGATATAGACAATATTTGTAAAGGTCTGTATCGGTTCGCCCGTACCGCCAGTTGTAAAGTAATCATTTGTCGTTTGGTACAGTTCATTGGACAGGCTCTTCAGCTTATTGGTATTTGTCGAAAACAGTAAGCTGGTATTCCATTCAAAATTGGGCTTACGCACGGGCGCTATATTGAGCAGCACCTCTATACCGTTGTTGCGCATGGTTCCCACATTAGCCCTTGTTGTCGTAACCAAGTTTGGGGGGCTCGGCACTTGATAATCATATAACAAGCCTTTAATATCCCGGATATAATAGTCAATATTACCACTTACAAGTCCTTTTAACAAGCTGAAATCTAGTCCAAAATTACTTTCCCGTTTTTCTTCCCATCGAATATTGGGGTTAGGGTTAGAAGTTGGACCAAGCGATTGTACCCAATGTCCATTGGAATAAATATATCCACCGTAACCCAATTGAGCCTGTCCCAAAAAGAGGTTAGATGGCGGATTTCCCGTTACCCCATATCCGGCGCGCAATTTTAAGTCATCAAAGACTGTCTGATCTTCCATAAAGGATTCGTTGGAGATCCGCCAACCTCCAGAAATCGCCGAGAATGTACCCCATGGACTTTTTGCACCGACGAGCTGGCTTGCCCCTTCATGGCGGACACTTGCCAGTAACAGGTAGCGATCGTCGTAGCTATAGGTCAGCCGGCCGAAAAAGCTGATCAGGTTGGTCTCAAATTTATCGCTGCCGATGGCACCCTTACCATCTTTTATTGCATTGCCTAGCCCGATATTATTGTAACCAAACACATCGGTCGGAAAATCCCAGTTTTGGATAAAGCTGCTCGAATTTTCATTTTCCTGGTAACCATAACCAGCCAAAATACTACCGCGATGCTTTCCGATGGTCTTGGTATACTCCGCTGTAAGTTCCATCAGACGATCAATGATCAGTCTATTCCCGAGCGCAGCATAACCATTCCGACTATCTCTTAAGTTGGAAATATGGTTTTTGGTCTCGGAATAGCCTGCCGTGATATTATTTCTTGAGTATGAAAAGAGCGAACTTAATTTCAGATCAGCGATCGGATTGTAGGTGATCGTACCAGCCATCCTAGAATTTACGCTACGGGTCTGACCGTCGCTCTCATAAAGACGAGCGAGGGGATTTTCATAGTTAAAATTACTAGGCTGTTCAAACCATTTCCCCTTCTCATTGTATACGGGCGATGTCGGATTAAATATCAGTGCCTGCCTATAGGTATATCCATTAAAAGTTCCCCCATCTTGTGTCTGCGTAAAGCTATTGGTCTGATTGAGCAGGCTTAGATTGAATTTAAGCTTATTGTCCAGCATCGTATGGTTAACATCTATTCTTCCGCTGAATGTTTCATTATCGGAACGTTTCAGAATTCCTTCCAAATACCTGTAATTCGCTGATGCCAGATAATTTGTTTTACTGCTTCCGCCACGAAATGTCAAATTATGGATATGTGTCAGTGGGGTCTGTGAAATTTCTTTTAGCCAGTCGGTATCCGAGCCCAGATCCCAGGAAGCATCCCTTATCCCCTCGCTGATCTGCTGGCGATAGTCGCTGGCTGTCAGCAGCTGCGGTTTGCGCAATATGGATTGTGTACTTACGGACCCCGCATAGTCAATGACATTTGTTTCCTGGCCTTTTGCCCTTTTTGTTGTAATGATAATGACGCCATTGGTACCCCGTACGCCATAGATCGCCGCAGCCGAGCCGTCTTTGAGCACATCGATGGATTCAATATCTTCGGGGGCTACGGTATTTAATGTTCCTGGGATTCCATCAATAATCACTAATGGGTCGCTATTTGCACCAAACAATGTTGTATTTCCGCGTAGTAGGATCTGGCTTCCACCCGTCGGGTTTCCACTTGTTGTCCCTACGCTTAATCCGGCCACTTTACCCTGCAACAACTGGCCGGCATCCTGAACAGGAGCTTTTACAAAATTTTCGGATGTCACCGTCGCAACCGAACTCGTTAAATCTCCTTTTCGCTGTTGGCCATACCCGATAACGACCACTTCGGAGAGCTGTTCGTTGTTAGGAATTAATTTGATCACAAGATTGGATCTTCCTCCGACGCCTACTTTTTGCGTATCATAGCCGATAAAACTAAATGTCAATGTGTCTGCAGCAGCAGATGGAATGGTAAACTCCCCATCATTGCTCGTGACAGCACCCTTGGCTGTGGTCTTCGAATAGATCGTAACCCCAGACAAAGGCTTGCCATTTTGGCCTTCTACCCTACCTTTCAATGCCACTTGCTCCTGCGCATACCCTGGGCAAGGTAACAGTGCCGTGGATAAAACGATCAATCCGCACCAATTGATCCGTTTCTTCGTTAAATTAATTGATCTCATAAAAAGTTTATTTATAAGGTGTAGCTACCAAAGCTTCATTTTAAATGTCAAAACAACACTTATCAGCTTAAAAAAAATTGTCTTTCGCTCAAACTGAATATAAACATCGTGGCTGCTTTAGTTTACACCATTGGTTATGTAAATCGAAAATAAGAATAAATTAAATGTAAAACAAACATTTAATTTATTCTAGGAGTCAGCGCCAATTTCACTGTTCTTATTCCGCACTCCCTAGTAATCTGCTTGTCTGCTCAGCCCGTCGAGGTAATCGTTCTTGTTGATGTTCGCTCCTGTAGTATCCCACAAAAAGATATCAATACTTATCATTCAGCTGTAAAACTGATGCTAATCTTCTCCAGGTACTCATCCATGAAGGCCCATTCGTAGGTAATTGCTTTCTAACATCGATGGATGTAAAATCACAGTTAGATAAGTATTGTTTTTGATTGCAGACGACCTGCGTAAAGATATGGGTATATATGGACATTCTTTGGCAAATACGCCCAACTTAAAAGCCTAGCAACAAAGAGCGTATGGTTCATTTTATAGGATTACAAAGGGTATTCATGCAATAGGAATACCCTTTGTTATTAATACCCTTTGTTATTAAAACCAAGCCTTTTGTTACTTCTCTGGGCCTTTAGGTCGCCAGCTTCGGAGTAGCCTACTTGCCGCAAAGCTTACGATGATGCCCAGCGTAGCTTCGGCTCGGTCTGCAACTCCTTATGGCAATTTATTTCTGGCTGATCGCACGACTTACCTCTATTGGTAAATCAGATTCTAAAACAGAAGCTCCGTCTTCGAATACAGCGCTATAGCTCTCGTAACGTTGCTCTTTTTCTGCTAGTTTATCGTAGCTAGGCGCAGTTGATATCATGCACATCACCCCTTTGTTGTTAAAAAAACGGTACATTTCCTGATTTGCTGGCACAATTTCAGAACCGATATAAACAATCATCCGGTCGTAGGGTAGCCCCGAGGATTCAAATTTAGCTAAAGCTGCCCGATCTTTAATATGCATGGACAAATACTGATCTTTATTTTGATCAAGGTAATATTTAGCCTGTTCGACATTATGCACCGTCACCCAGACCCAGGCATACGCATTATTTTGGCGTATGATTTCAGCAGTCTTAATCAATGGCAAGTCTTTCTTATCCAGATTGAGTATGGTCTTACCTTTGGCCCAATCGATCACTTCCTGAAGTGTATTGATTCCATACGGGGTCACCTTGCCCGTCTTGTCCCGCAACCTCAATTTCTGAAGTTCGGCCCAAGTATAATCAGCAACTTTGCCAACTCCGTTTGTTGTCCGCTCCAACGTTGCATCATGCAT
Source organism: Sphingobacterium sp. DR205 (assembly GCF_011064245.1). Lineage (NCBI taxonomy): Bacteria > Pseudomonadati > Bacteroidota > Sphingobacteriia > Sphingobacteriales > Sphingobacteriaceae > Sphingobacterium > Sphingobacterium sp. DR205. The sequence goes on from NZ_CP049333.1 coordinate 4,170,814, forward strand.
CAGTATGGCAACACTGTCTTTTGTGTAACGCGGATCTATTTCGAAAATAGCAGGCGTTTTTTTCAGCACTGCTTCAAATGCCGGGATCGAATTTTCAGGCAGTCCATTTTCGATCGTACCACGATGGCCGCTTATTATCTTTTTACCAGGTGAATAGCGAAAATATGCACGCATCGCTTTACAGGTTTTAAAGTCAAGCGTATGAAGCTCCTGCGCCTGCAGTTCCCCCAATGCCATCGTACTCGCTAACAAACTGATAAAAAAACCTATTTTTCTCATCACTAACTGATTTTTAACGGTTAAAAATTTGTGTATATATCGCTTCACACTGAGAGACCTGCTCTATGGGATGAATACGTTGTGCTCCTTAATAGACAACTGATCCATTCACAAAAAAGTTCAGGCATTCAATTTTAATAAATTAAAACCAGCCACTTTATCTAAAGTAAATAGTGTCAAAGCAGAATTCTCCTGGACAATTCGTCGATAGTTAGCCAGCGGCATCCTAAGCTGATACGCTAAAAACAGCCGATTGATTCCATTATGACCAACGATCAAAACAGTTTTACCATCGTAGCGCTGTAGGATATCATCATAAAAACTTTTGACACGATCAATCACCTGGCGTCCGGTCTCTCCTACTCTTCCTGCTGCATAATCCTCTAGTGACTGCAACCAATTTTCCCAAGCCTGAGGATCCTCGGCAATAAAATCAGGCGAACACTTTCCTTCCCATTGTCCAAAATCAATTTCGATCAATCTATTGTCCACCTGTAATTCATGTACAGCACCCGATGCAATCTCAGCAGTCTGGCGGGCGCGCATCAGCGGAGAACAGAAGAATGGCGCTCGCCACATGGACAAAATTTTCTTTTTCTATCGTTAGAATTTGCTCCAAGAGACACGGTATTGGGATGGGCCAGATCAATAATTAACCGACCAGCATACAGCAATCATCAAGTCGTCCTTTTAACACATTCTTATTTAAATTATAAAAACGAGCATATTGAAAAAGAAAAATATGATCTTGATGATGCCAACTATGGCAAATCCGTCTGGAAAAAACTAGTCCAACCTTCCAAAAACATAGCGCTGGTATTTTCGGGCCATATCGGCGCTGCCAATGATATAAAAAAGCACATCGGTTTTCGCATTGACAAAAATTCCGCTGACAAAAAGGTAAACCAAATGACCTTTAATGCCCAGGCACTGGGCGGCGGACATCAGGGCAGCGGAGGCGATGCCTGGTTACGGGTCCTTGAATTTCTTCCGGATGGCAAAACCGTAAAAGTAAAAACGTTCTCGCCTTTATTTGCACTTTCAACCTCCATACAGGACATGGCCTGGCGCAAAGAATCTTTTGACGAATTCGATATTCAATTGGAATAAATAAAAACTAGAAATAAATACTCAGTATCGCCACTCTATGTGCGCGAAGCCTAAGAAACATAGATCTTTAATAACGTCTCCCTACCTAGGGACACGTTATTTAGTTTCGGCTAGTCTGACACCTTCGCATTGAATTTATCCTCATATACCTTGACGGTATCCGGAAATGCTAAAGCTTCTCATACTCTTTAAAACGTTCAAAGCTTATTCTTCCAATTATTGGATTTTTTCTGACATGCCTTCAATGAAGCTACGGCTTTGTTGTTGTTCAAAGTGCATTAAATTAAATATTAAATCAAATTTAATTTTATTTAGTTCGAAAACAAGAAACGACAATAAAAGGTTTATTACAAAAATGTCAATTTTCTTTATTGACAAATAGCGGTTCTTTTTCATAATTATTTATTGCTTATTAACAAAAATAGAGTATACTTTAAAGCCAAAGCCTAACTCTTAATTTGTGTTTAATGAGCCTATTAAAAAGTATAATCATCAAATATTTAAAAACAAGGTCATGAAAACAAAACGAAACAAAAATCGAGAAGTATTAAAAAATTATCTGGCACCTAAAGTAGAGATTGTTACCGTAGCAATTGAAAACAGTATCGCGGCTGGTTCTACAGTACAAGGTACAAGTATGCAACAAGAACATACAGAAGAAAGTCGATCCCAAAACGTTGAATGGTAACTAATATTAACCGGTTTAATTATGAAAAAATACTTTATTGAAAAAAATATCCGAACTGGATTTTGGACCATTTTTGTCATACTAGTTGCCACTTTTTTTTCGTGTTCTAAAGAAAATGACACGCCAATCGAAAGTGGGAAGACTATTGTAAAAATCAATATGGGCGGAACCAATTTTGGTACCGATGTGGTGAAAAAGGGAAATACCCAACAATCTGCCAGCCGATTGGATCACTTAATCATTCCATTTACAGATAAATTTGATATCGTGGCTACATGGAGGCCTGAAAACGAGCCCCTAGTCAATCGCGCCGTTACTGGCCGCAAAGATGGTCTAATGGCAGCCACACCGGTGCTCACTCCTCTTCCCGTCGGAACAATGTACAGCATCGCTGCATACAGCAGCACCGGGGCCTATGTAACGCATCAAAATTACACCTATTCAGCCGGGCAGATTCCAGAACTCAGTTTAACACCTGGAAGCTATCAATTTATCGTAGTTGCCTCGGGCAGCAATACCCTTCCGACGATAAACTTCAATCAGCCACTGTCCAATATAAATCTAGATGTACAGAATGCTGACATGGATTTTATGTATTTTAAACAAACCATGGCGGTGCAGTCAGGCCAAACCAATGAGTTAAATGTAGTTCTAAAACATCTTTTTACACAAGTTATATTGACTTTGAATACCGCGGCTATAGGCGAAGTTGGATCAATTGGTCAGGCTACTATAACACCAAATTATTCGGTCCTCAGCGTTTCCTTGGCTGACGGCAGCCTAAGTTATCCACCAACATCGACTTCCGGCTCCAAAAACTTCACTTTTGCCAATAGTACAGGTGAGGTTGTTGTGTCCAATCCGGTTTTTATTTTCCCCAACAATACAGCTGCAGCCTCCATCGCAATAGCAAATCTACAGATAGGCGATATTACCAAACCACTTACGCTCAGCAACCTACCTCTCTTGGACGGTGTGAAATATAAACTGGAATTTGTGATACAGGCTGCAGGGATCGATATTGGCAATGAAATTTGGTCAGGAGGAAATCTAGTCTATGACGCGGCAGACAACAGATATGGATTTACGGCATCAGACAATGATTATGGTGACTATTGGTTTGCAGGTTATACGCTACCGAAACTGCTGGACGGAACCAATCAGGGCCCCGATGCAACAATCAATGGCGCAGCCGGCGATCCATGTGCCCTTGTAGCTCCGGCCGGCACATGGCGTTTGCCTACAGAAGCTGAAACAACACAGTTAATTGACCGCACAGGGCCCAATGGCGCTGACAATCCCCATAATATTAATGCCTATGATCCCGCACGCTATGTTGACACTTTTGACGGGGGTACCTCCGCGACCAATTTAGGTATGTTTTTTGGCGTTCAAGGCAACCCGGGAGCTACCAGACACGACTATTTGTTCTGCGTATATGCCGGTGCATATCACAACGAAAACACACCCGGACCGACAATTGGCCGTGAAGGCAACTATTTATTGAGCGGAACAGATGGCGGTTATCGCGAACTACACCTCACCGGAGCCGCAGGTGACGTTGGCTATGGAATTAATATTGGCCAAGCTGAGGCAAATACAGCATATCAAATACGCTGTGTGAAACAATAAATTATATGAATTACAGAAGGTAAATATTTTTAAACATAAAACTTATAAAAAATGAAAAGATGCTTTATTGTTTTGCTATTTCTGTTTTGCTTTGTATATCGCAAAACCGATGCATGCACAAGGGTTGTATATAAAGGCCCCAATCAAACCGTGCTCACCGCAAGGAGTATGGACTGGCGGGATGAAATACCCGTTAATTTATGGGTATTTCCAAAGGGGATGCAACGGAATGGCGAAGTTGGCCCCAGTTCTGTCAAATGGACTTCGAAATATGGAAGTGTCATTGCTAGCGCCTGGGACATGGCTACAACAGATGGTCTGAATGAGGCCGGTCTTGTTGCCAATGTGCTGTGGCTCGCCGAATCCCAATATCCCAAATTCGATCCAAAAGGACAGAAGCCCGGGCTGAGTATTGCGGCATGGGCACAGTATGTGCTGGACAATTATGGTTCGGTCGCGGAAGCTGTAGCGGCACTTAGAAGAGAATCATTCGCCTTAGTAAGCGACTATATCCCAGGCACTGAACGATTTACAACACTTCATCTGTCACTATCTGATAAATCTGGTGATAATGCCATATTTGAATACATCAATGGCCGGCTCGTGATACACCATGATCCGAAATATGTCGTTATGACGAACTCGCCAGTTTTTGATGAGCAGCTGGCACTCAATAATTATTGGCGGGGAATTCCCGGTACCATCATGCTCCCTGGGACAAACCGTGCTGCAGACCGATTTGTGCGGGCATCCTTTTATATCGATGCGATTCCTCAGACCGATGATGTGAGGACATCGATTGCCAGTGTCTTTAGCGTGATTCGAAATTGTTCTGTTCCCTATGGCATTTCTTCCAAGGAGGAGCCTAATATCTCGTCTACAAGATGGCGTTCTGTAGCGGATCACAAAGATTTGGTATACTATTTTGAAACAGTGACCACTCCAGGAACTTTCTGGATAAATCTAAAAGATCTGGATCTGAGCGAGAAAGGTAAAGTTCTTAAACTTGATGTGGAGCAAAACAAAACCTATACTGGATTGAGCAATGCGCACCTTAAGAAAGTAGAACCTTTTAAGTTCATCGGACTATAATCCAATAAAATCATCCTAGGTTATTTCATCTAAAAACAGTTGGGTTAAATAGCCATTGGATTGATCAGCAAAATAAGGAATTATTGCATATATATTTATTAACTTATTTCAAAAACTATGTCAGAAGAAAAGTTATTACAAACATTAATACGAACTCAAGACGAAATTTGTGTGACTATTTCTGTGAACACACACCGCACACATCCTGATAATCTGAATGACAGAATAAAGATTAAGAACTTTACCAAAGAAGCAATCGACCGCCTTTTGGAAAAGTACGATAAAAGAACGGTGTCAGAACTGGTAGTTAAACTGGAAGAATTAGAACAGTCGATCGATGTTAATTATAATCTGGAGAGCCTACATCTCTTCGTTTCCGACAATGTATCAGAAATTTTCAGTTCTTCATGGGAAACCAATCAGGAAGGAGTACACATCAGCACCAATTTTGCTGTTCGGCCGGTCATTAAAGAGATTGGTCGTCAGACGCAATATCTGATCATGCTCTTATCTCAAAACAGTGTCAAGCTGTATAAGGCATTAAATGGACTCATTGAGAACGAAGTCCAAAATGATGCATTTCCAATTGGTGAGAATACATTTTACAATACATTTCCGGATAAAGCAAGTGATGCGAAACATCTCGATGATCTGTTGCGAGAATATCTGAACAGAGTGGATAAATCCTTGGTCAGCTACCGCATCAACTGCAGGCCCGCGCCTGGGAATTTATGAAAGAAGCGTTGGAGCGTAAAAACGAAGAATACTTTGCGGAGCTTCAGGCAGCTATTGGGCAGGGCCTGGTATTGACAGATCTTCAGGAAATATATCGAGCCTGCCAGGAAGGAAAAGCTGATTTTTTAATTGTACAGGAAAGCTTCCATCAGTCTGCTAAAATAATATCAGATATTGAGATTGAGATTGTGGACAGCAATTTGGGCAAAAGCACCGTCGACGACATCAGTAGCTTATTAGCACTTTTGATCAATGAAAAAGGAGGAAAAACATGCTATGTTTCTGAAATACCAAATCCCGAGTTACGTCCCATTGCACTGAAAATAAGATATTAATAGGTTACCAAAATGTGTACCCATTGCAATAATTAAGATTTCAGTAATGTCATGTGGTTACGCATTATTAACTGCAACGAGCATAGGCAGAAGCCAGAAAGCATTTGCTTATGCTCGTTTATCCTTGTTGTGTTGCAACCTCAAAATTATTCCTCTTGTTCCGCAAATTCTCCAATTCTGTAAGAGCATATCCAATATAAGCTCATCGAAATTCCAGCCAATCTATACAACAGGAAGTGCACCTCCATCAATCCTATAATTTGCTCCCGTGATGTATTTTGCCTGGGGTGAAACCAAAAAGCTGACAAGAGCTGCTACCTCCTCAGGTTCTGCCATTCTGCCCATTGGAAGATCGCCAATTTCATTTTTGATAGCATGAAATGTTTCCTCAGCAGAGCTGCCGTTTTTTGCTGCAATATCAGCGATAAAAGCTTCCATCAGCGGTGTTTTGACCAATCCCGGAGACACGGCATTCACACTGATCCCTTGCGGCCCCAATTCGCTTGCCAAAGCTTTGGTATAGGCATTCAACGCTGCCTTTGAAGCCGAATAGGACATGGTCATTTTCCACAGAGGCTGTAGTGCAGCGCCGGTAGAGATGTTGATGATTACACCCTCCTTCCGGGCCACCATACTCGGAATCAACGCCTTATTGACTCTAACGGCAGACATCAGATTCAGTTGTATCTCGTTATTCCAGTCCTCATCCGTTAGTGTACTGTATCCCCCGCCAGGGCTGGTATTGGCACCGGCATTATTGACCACAATATCCACTTTACCGAATTTTTCCAGAAGTTCGTCCGCAATGATCTGGCCAGCATCGGGTCTGCTCATGTCACCTGCTATAAAGTAATGTTCAGTTTCCACAGCTGGTTTAGTCCGCGCTGTTATGATAACCTTTGCCCCCTCTAGTGCGAGCTTATCGGCGATTGCCTTTCCGATACCTTTTGTTCCGCCCGTAACGAGCGCAATTTTTCCTTCTAATGAATTTGCCATAATGTTAAATTGAAATATGATGTTGTAAATCTAAATCCAATACTTTACATTTGAAAGTAGTTACACAAATGTAAAGTAATACCAAAAAGTACAGTCTTGCAGCAAATCAAAACGTTATGAGCGAAAAAAATTCTGAAAAAGTTTCAGGTAAATGTGTTATTCAGGAAATTTTGGATATAATCGGAGGAAAATGGTCCATGTCAATTATTTTTGCTCTTCTACATGGCACCAAAAGATTCAACGAGCTTCAGAAATTAGTCACCAACATCAATACGCGCATGTTGGTGAAAGAATTAAAGAATATGGAGGAAAATGGGATTGTTATCCGGGAAGTATTTGCTACTGTACCGCCAACGGTACAGTATACACTCACAGAAAAAGGAAGAAAGCTGGAACCCAGCCTTACAGAACTCTTTAAATGGGGTGAAGAGTTTGTAAATTAAAATGATCCGTCAAAAAAAGATATATTTGATACCGTTATAGATCGTATTCTTTATTGATAACACTCAGAATGCCTATATTTTAAATATGCATATTTGATGAGAACGGGCTACCGGAAAGTTCTTTGGAGAAGATGGTAAATTACCTTGGTAATGAGCGCAAAAATACGGTACATTAGTATAATTTAAAATATGAGGCAAATCAATCTGTTTAAAGGAAAAGAATATAGCTATAGTCCAAGGTTTTGTCTTGAAAAATCTGCCAATAAATTTTAAGCCATACCTGCAAAAGAGATTAATTATTATATTCGCCCCTGTTACATCTCCCGAACAGGGCTATAAGAAATATTAATTTACTGCAACCTACTAATGTGATGAAAAAGCAATTCTTGTTTTTTATTTTATGCTTGTTTACATTTACGGCCCTAGCTAACGATGAAAATAAGAAAGAAGTTGATGCACTTGTAAACGAAGCAAAAGACTTCCAGGCCTCGGTCAACCTAATACAACAGCTTGACTGTGCAATGAAGGCTCTGGATTTGGCCACTAAATATGAATATGATGAAGGAAAAGCAAGGGCGCAATTCTGGATTGCTGATGCCCTTCTTTACATTGGATTATTCAAAGAATCATTTAAGGCCATTGAAAGCCTACAAACGACTAAATTCTACCAAAATGATGCGCAGATGCAAGGCGAAATTCATGGCATGAAAGGGAAATGTTATATGTACCTCGGGCTAACCCATCAGGCAATTCAGGAGTTTCAGCTACAGTTAGCCGCGGCAAAGAAACTTGAAGATGAAAAACAAAAAAAACTTTCCGTTTATGCATATGGGAATCTAAGCACTATTTTCAACAGGACGGATAAACTGGACTCTCTGATGAAATATAACCAGCTGCAGCTGGAAATCTTAAAGGGGCTCAATAAAAAGGAAAATGCACTTCTTTTCATTGGTGTCTATGACGACATGGGAAGCTTTTATACTAAAAAGCTAGATTTTCCCAAAGCTGCGTACTATCTTAAAGAATCGCTAAAACTGGTGGAGAAATATAAAGTTCCAGTCTATTATAATACCATGACTTATTTAGGGAATCTGGAGCAAGAGAAAGAGAATTACAAAGAAGGGTTGGTTTTCTTTGAGAAAAGTCTTGCAAATAAAAAAGCAGTGGGAAACAGAGAGGCTATAAGAAACAGTTACAGATTTTTAGCTGATTACTATGCGTATTACAAACTAGGGGATGCGAAAGCGCAGGAATATGAGTTCGCCTTCAGCCGGCTCAATGATTCCTTGGAAAAAGAAAATAGACAGGTCATGGATATGGTATTAGCCCGTATTCTGAATTCGAAAGACAAGGAGGCAGCAAAAAAAGTTTCGCAATCATCAAGGATCTCAATGATTGTCCTTGTGCTGTTTATACTATCAATCGTCTTCTTCATATGGCGTGTAAGGCAAAATCGAAAAATTATTGTACAGAAAGAAGAGGCACTTCAGGAAACCGAGGTAATAAATAGAGAGCTCGTTGAGCAGATCGGTGACAACAAATTCAACAACCTGATCGACCTGGCCAAAAGTAACAACCCGGAATTCCTGACCTTGTTTACAGAGCTGTATCCACAGTTTATACAGGAACTAAAAACTTATGACCCCAATCTGCGAAGCACAGAATTAGAATTTTGTGCCATGGCTTTCCTGAACTTTTCAACGAAAAATATATCCGAATATACATACGTTACCGTTAGAGCTGTACAGGTAAGAAAAAATCGTTTGCGTAAAAAATTTGATATCCCTTCCGATGCGGATTTCAATACTTGGATGCGTGAGCTAGGTGAAAAAAGTGTACGCTAAAGGCTAAATTCCACGTTATAAAAAATCCTTAATTCATCATTTTATTTAGTGCATCGGAATATGTTGCGGAAAGCTTTCCTTTGTTTTCCTCAAAATTTTTCTTCGCCTCAGCCAACACAGGTAACTGCTCCCAGATCCCGTTCATCTTAAGGTTGAGTTTGTTTTTCGATTTCAGTTCCTCCATTACTGGTATTGCTTTTTCGAAATTACTGGCTATCAGGTAACAATACAAGAGATCTGTCTGTAAAGCAATCTTGATATCCTCATTGGCAACTCCTGTCAGTTCCTTTTCAAGGTATTCGGCGATCTGAGCGACTGCCGCAAAACTGGACTTGTCAACTTTGTTTTTATCGTAGGCAGATTTATTGATACCGTCAGCAAGTAAGATCAGCTTATCGATCTGCTCATTATATTCAAGCTGCTTGGGATCATTCTTATCCTTAAACCTTGTAAAGAAAAGACTTCCTGTACTTTGGAATCGCATTTGTTTTTTGGTCATGTTCCGGTTCCAGAAGCCTGCAATCTGGTTATGACCGATTAAATTATCGAAAATACTAAGCGTCATGCTTGTATAATTCTGTTTCAGGAACGCCAGCGACTGTAGCATCGCATCCTTTTTATTTGGAAAAGTAGTCGCTATTTGAGCCATTAACTGCTCTCTTTCAACAATCAGATCCGCGAGTCCTCTATCAACATATTGAGCCACAATTGTATCCTCTTCAATAACTTTGTTATCAAAGGAATTGCTATAGGTTACTTTTAACGGAACATTTAGCACGAAAGAATTTTTAAAAATGTTCTCCCAGGCGTTCCCGCTTTTCGTCGTAATGCCCTCTAGTGTCATCGGTAAAAACTCCACCTGGCACAAAAGGATACCCGCTCCTGTTTTCTGCGTCATCTGGAGATTACCAACTACCAAACGATTATTTTTTGCATCTGTCCGTATTTTCTCCGTACGCATTGCCGTAATATCCACCGATGTCAGCTCTTTACCTTCCATCACAAAATTGATTTTTGTGTTGTCAGGATTGATCTGGAGCTTGTACTCCAAAAACTCATAGGAAAATGGTTCTTCGGGATAACTGACGAAGGAACTGGTCTTCGTTTTATTTTCGACCTTAATCTTTTGCGCATGGACAGCCATACATCCAAAAAGTGAAAAAAGTGAAAATAGCATTGTAGTGATACTTTTCATAAAAATGCAATCAATAAAATGTGATAAGTAAAAACAATAAAACACAATTCTAATGTTATTTAACAATAATATTTACAATTCGTGACAACAATTTTAAATCCGACAAAAAAACGTCCCCCGGACTGGGAGACGTTCTCACCTTACTTCTGCTATTTTTTCTGGTTCCAGTATCGCCCAAGCAACCTACTGGTCGCGAAACTTACGAGTGTACCCAGCGCAGCCGTCAGCACCGTCTGTAACACATCGCCCAGCGATATACTGGCCCAGATGGAACAGATCGTGCCTCCGAGGGCAGAGATGCGGATATCATTTATTTTCATCCACGTCGCTCCTTTCTGCCACTAGCTCGTCATCATCGACCAGAGACCCGGTGGATCCGGTAGATTCGCCGCTTGATATATGGTCGGAGCCCTCATCAAAAGACTTTTCAGGCGACGGCTTATCCTCCTCCAGGACCGTTTCCAGTATTCCCAGGCCCAGTGCAATGTATTTCAGTATATTCGAGGCCTTTCCCGGCAGTTTGAGCGGCGCTGCGAGGACCACCTGTAGCACCTGCCCGATTTTGTTTAAGATTTTTTTCATACCAATTCATTTTTAATAGATTGGATGAACGGTCAAAGCCTAATATTCCGACTGCAAATTGATGAAGTCCAAAGGCGTTAAAAATGAATTCTTGTCTGAACGAAGTGAGTTTGAATTCATATAGCCATTGGGCAAAAGCAATTGCACCAAGGAATAGAGCGGTAGACCGTCATCCAATCATTTCCCCTTCTTTATTCGAGCAATATAGGAGGACAAAGAATTGAAAGCATGGCGTTCCGACTTCAATCCCCCTCCAACAACTCACCTCGATAAATATGAAGGGCCAGGGATAGAAAATATAGCTTTCTGACTGTCAAGCTTTGACGGGATCTGGTGTAAATATGAATCACTGTCTGAGCACAGCGAGTTTGATTCATATCGCCAGATAACTAAAAAGCTGACATCAAAGAAAGCAATGACCTATTCCGGCCCTTCCTTTATCGAATATTCAAATACACTTCATCCCCCCTATCCCACAGGCTATACACCAATGCCTTCAGCTTCGCCAGCGCTTTACCGCTGTAATCACCTGTCCCCTCACCGGTTAGCGTAGTTACGGGTGCGATGCAGCCATGCAGTTCTTTCAGCGCATTGTTAGCTGCATGGATCAGGATCGCTTCGCGTCCCAGCACATTTGGGATGCCGATCTGCTCCCCATGCTTTGGATAGCGCCGTTTTATTAGTTTATACTGCCCTATCGGGATACAGCTGATCCGGGGAACATTATTTCTATCAGGGAGTTCAATCGTATGGCAGATTTCTTCGCCCTGATACATAATGGTGCCGTTAGTTCCATTTGCTCCATATTTCCGTTGGAGCAGCAGGATATGTTTTGTATTCATTTTGTTGAATAACCCAAATAATTTGAGCGTGAATATTTTAACCCATTTCTGTTTGAAACCAGCAAATAAAGGTGAAATCCATCATCCCGAAAACCTTCAGGTATCAGAACGATGACTTTCCCTTCGCGACGTTTCCAGATCTGCTCATTGACAAAGGCATAGCCTTTTTCAACCTGGTAGGCGCACAGGGTCAGCCGATCATCCTCTCCAAATAGCGCTGCGTTGTCACTATCGTGTGTTAGCTCAATGCGATCGGCATAGCGCCTTAGTTCGGGCATCCTTACACCGGGCAGGGATCCATCACTTAAGCGTACCAGTGATGGGTCCACCACCGGCCCCTTTGCTTCGTGCTTTATTGCCACCTGCAGCGTATAGCCCAGCGCCAGTCCGGCAGGTAGAGATCTCTTTCGCCTGGCCGTTTCGGCAAATCCTTTTTTAATCAATCCGTGTAAGGGCGCTAAAAATGCCTGTCCGACTTTAAATGCAGCCCGTACCCGCTGCTGAGCAGGACTGATAGTTTTATTAGCCATAATACGTGTTGTAAATATGGGCTGAGCCAGAATGGCCCAACCCTGTATAATTTAGATTAGCTGTATCTCGCCTAGATACACACTTTTGGATACCTTGGTCTTTGACCGGTTTGACAAAAACAGCCAGGTATGCACAGCACCTGTTGCCAGATGCTCGGGCACCGTGAATGACACCGTACCAGCCGCACGGGTACTTGGCGTAGGTGTAGATATAAATTCGTCTTTCTCGGGGTGATACGCCAATACATAGACCATGTCATCTGAGAAAGTCTCGAACGTCTCGCTATCATCTGTGCTCCAAGTGAAAGAGAGGTCTCCCGCGTCATACGACACACCAACAGTTCCGCCGCCGTACAGGCTACCATCCGAGATACTGATCTTGGAATAATCCAAGGTATAGTCCGGATAGATACCCGTGATGGCCTGGTCCAGGTTAAATTGAAACGCCGCATTGATCGGTGTCAATTTTTCGGTATTTTTACGGCCAAAGCCGATCTTCAAAAAGAAGTTGATGGGCAGCAGAAAACGCATTAGCGTTTTGAATTTTTCCTGCTGCATCATCTGTGCTTCCGATGCGGGCTTTGATCTTTTTTTATAGAGCCCTTTAATATAGTTGATGCTCTTCCAACTACTTCCGATTATTGAGCCGGCTTTACCCTTAAAGCCTCCATTTGCTCCATTTACAATAGTTCCCATGTGTTAAAATCAATCCTTTTTCATACCGGTACATTTGATTGACATAACAAACATAAAACACTTTAAATCAACAATAAATAGACACATCATGATAGACCGACAACTGACCGACGGGCATTGCAAAGTTGACCGATCACAGACCGGGTTCAATTAAAAAATTTGGACTTTATGAGGCAAAAACCTAGAAAATAACAGCGAATTTTCGACCGGTTTTTTCGTGGATTAGCCAGCAATTAACTCCCTATCAACTCCTGCTTTTCATGGTATTTTCATCGGGTCGGCATCGGGTGCTGATGCTATTTTCCCGATGAGATCCCGAAGCCGATTCGAAGAAGAACGCCGGAAAGCTAGAAGTTGGTCAGGAGAAAGTTCGAAGAATATTGGGTGATCGGGTGAATAATCGTAAATTTGAAACCCTTAAAAATTAACGATGGAAATACGACGATACCGCCCCTCCGATCTGGCACAGATCAGCCAGTTGTTTTACGATACGGTGCATACGGTCAATGCAGCAGATTACAGCGAGGAGCAGTTGGACGTATGGGCGACGGGGCAGCTCGATCTGGCCGCCTGGAACGGCTCCTTTTTGGCGCATTACACACTAGTTGCAGTCATCAATGATGAAATTGCTGGCTTTGGTGATATCACTATGGACGGCTACCTCGACCGCCTTTACGTGCACAAAGATTATCAGGGACAGGGTATTGCCACCGCCCTGTGCAATGAACTTGAAGCTGCGACCGCTAGCACACATCTTAGTACACATGCCTCCATTACGGCAAAACCATTTTTTGAGCGCCGTGGCTATGGCGTTGTCAAAGAACAACAAGTGACCCGAAACGGCGTTCAGTTGACAAATTATGTTATGGAAAAAAAACGCTAGAAAAACGTCTCTCCTGCCAGTGAGACCGCTTCAAGCGTTTTTTCCATTGGATATACAAGCATCCAAGCAACATTTTTATCGGGCGTACATTACCAAGGTATTTCACCAGCACCTGGATTCGTTTCCTCGCTAAAGAATTTGCCGGAGGGGCCATGTTCATCAATCAGTGCATATTTGATGACCCGGCTAGCCGCGAGCCCAACTTCACCCCCATTATAGCCTGTGAAATCCGTTTTTGTATACCCCGGGCATACGGCATTGATCTTAAAATTTGTATCTCTGAGCTCATAGGCCAGGTGTACGGTATACATGTTTAGTGCAGCTTTGGAGGCAGCATAGACGGCATACTTCGCGTAGTCGTAGGCAGGCCATTCCGGATTGCTTTGCAACGAAAGCGAGCCTACACTGGTACTCACATTCACTATACGGGGTTGATCCGATTGTTGCAGTAAGGGAAGGAAATGCTGGGTAACCCGGGATACGCCAATGACGTTGGTATCAAAAGTCGCCAAAAACTGATCCTCGCTAGCCTCCAAGGCGGTGTAGGGCGCATCCCCATTAATCCCGGCATTGTTGATCAATATGTCAAGTACAGTTGTCTTTTCAGCGATTTGGTCACGTGCCGCCTTTACTGAGCGCAGGCTGGTCACATCCAGTGCAATAGCCTCGACATGTGTAAGTCCTGATGCAGCCAACTTTTTTACGGCATCCAGCCCATTTTGTAAGCTTCTACTCCCCAAATAGACGTAAAACCCCTGCTCCAGTAATTGCCGCGCTGTTTCAAATCCAATGCCTTTGTTGGCACCTGTAATAAGTACTTTTTTCATCTTTTTTATATTTAAAATCTGAAAGCAATATTATAACAGTCCCCAAAAAATTTCTTTACCAAATGGTAAAAAATGCATCAACTGATATTTTTACGTATTCTGCTCAAGGATTGCTGCGTCACCCCCAGATAGGAGGCAATATAGCGTAGCGGAACCCGCAGCATGACCTCTGGATAATTCTTCAAAAATTCAAGATATCTGGAAGAAGCATCCTGCGATACAACAGGGCCTTTTCTTGACTTTTGATACATACATAGCTGAACCATCTTATTTTTTATGATGTCCCATCCGGCTATGCTATGGGATAATCCCTCCCATTGTGCCTTTGAAAAAACAATTAATTTGCAATCCGTACAAGCTTGAATATATTCGGTCGAAATTTGGTGCGATTCAAGATTAAGGTAATCCGCCGCCAGGCTATTTTCTGCAATAAAACAGCGCGTGATATCTTCTCCGTCCTGATTATAATACCAGCCCCTTAGCACGCCCTGCACGACAAAGCCCACCTGCCGGGGTATCGCCCCAGCCTCCGAAAAATATACCCCCTTTTTCAATTCTATTTGCGTAACACTTGCTTTGATTAAAGCGATCTCTGACGTATTGAGATGACCAAATCGCAAGATATAATCGATTAAACTATCCATCATTAGCATTTGATTGGTCAATTTACAAAAATATAGTTTATTTGAGAACTGCTATAAGATACCGCCCCCATTGCAGAAAAATATTCATTCCTAGCCCAGCTGTTCAAAGGAGAATGCACAGCGATTGTATAATCAAAAAAACGCCTCCCCAAGAAGAGAGACGTCCGAAGAAAGTAATCCGCGTACAGGTAAAAATCAATTGATCGAGCGGTACTACAACCCTCGGTAGCTAAGCCGCAGCCGCTCTACATCCACATCCCGATAATAACGCTTATTGCGCTCCCGTCTGGCCACACAGATATAGCCATCGCGCTGGAGCCGATAGAGTGTCTCGGTGGAGATACCGACATGCGATTTGACATACTCCGCATCGCGAAGCACGACATTTTCCGCTTCTAGCTGCTCCCGCAAGTCGAGATAGGTAGCCAGCTGACGTTTTACTGCCAGTAGTTCCAGCAAGATCAATTTTTGGACAAAGGAATGCCCGGAGCTTATGGAAAAGCCCCTGAGGTACTGATTTTTACGCATACAGATTTATTTAGGGTTTATAAAAAGTTTTTCATCTTCTTTCTCTTGTCAGACCAGCTATACTCTTCCGTCTAGACCGTCCGATTGGCAATCCCTCAGCTGTACCTTCAGTGAGATATACATATTTACCAGATATTTCACGTACAAAGTTGAGATTCACGATAAATCCTCGATGGATGCGCACACAATAAGAGGGTGGCATGTTTTGTTCTATTTCCTCCATAGTGACCCTAGCTGTCAAACGCTCCCCCCTTGTGGTGATCTCTACGTAATTGTCTATGCACTGCATATAGATAATATTTTTAAAGAATAAGATCCGCTTTTTGCGAAGATTTTTAATCTCGAAAGTGTAATAATCGCGTTGTAGTTCCGGAGCTACTATAACCGGCATTCCCAAGCGTTTCAGGCATTTGTTCAATGCATGAAATACTGCTTCAAAACTTACCTCCTTCATCAGGTAGTCACAGGCATCGTACCTGTAGCTCTCCACGGCAAACTGACTATGTGCGGTCACAAATACCAATGCTGGCTGCAGCTCGGCAGGTAAAATGCGATACAGCTCCATGCCTGAAATATCCGGCATCTCGATGTCGAGAAATAAAATATCAACTTTATTGCGCAATAGATAATTGAGTCCCTCTTTTCCTTTATTAAACACCTTAATATCCTCAAAATTACCCATATGATCAATCTCCCTGAGCTTAAGGATCTGCTCAACAACTTTCTGAGAATCGGCTTTATGGTCATCAATGACCACAATACTATACTTCGGCATAATTATTTATCAAATTTCAATTCAACTACAAAACAGGCCTCATCTTCAATGCGATACTGCAGGGTGCACCCTTGGTGGCGGAGCGGCTCATAAAGACGATTTACAAGATCCAGTCCCCGGCCTGTACCTCGGCTTACGCACTCCCTATCCATGCGGTTACATATTCTTAAGATCACCGCATGCTCCATTACGGTCCACTCGAGCAGTATCAGTTGATTTTTGGCGCTATACTCTGTTGCATTTTCGATCCAGGTCATCAAAGTAAGTGTCGGTACCGACCTGTTCCAAAGCCAGGCCGGTATATTTTCAACACCTTTAATTTCAAATCTGTGGTGTACCGACATTTCTATCAGCTGTCTGAGGTAGCGCCACTCTTCGTCCAGGCTCACCAGAGTGTCGCGCAGTGCCATCTTGTTGATTACATATTGAAAAAAGTCCATCACTTTTAGATCAAAAGCTATCTTACCCTGTACGGCCATATCAAATAATCGGCGCAAAAAATGACCAGAGAGCAAATTACTATTCGAAATATTATCTAACGTGCGTTGTAGCTGCTGGGTTTCGGTCCCATTTACCCTGATACGCGAAATTAAATGATCGACGAGCAGGTAGATAGTGGCAAGTAATAGCCCCCGAACAATTTTGCGCATTAGCTTCTGCTCGTCCCCCTCTTTCCAAGGATAGAAAAATACAACGTCCCAACTGGGGAGAAGATCATATAAATATAATTTTACAATATCGTATACCGCCAGCAGCAAGACCATACATGGTAAAAGCACAAGCCATTTTCCATACCCATGCCGCCAAATGTTGTGAAAAATCAGAAAGCATACGCTGTAATAGAACAAATACGGCAACGCGTAAAGAAAGAAGATATAAGCTGGATGATGTATTAACACCCTAAATTCGGCAAACCACAGTATAATAAGCCATACGATGATTCCGACAAACCATCTGACATAAAGACTCCTAAAAGAAATAGATTGAAAAGAAAATACACTCATCACGGTAAAGGTTCGTATATTAACTAAATTAATTAAACTTTTCCTTATTAGCAATAATTTCGTAAAATCTCTTATTAAACAAGTCAAACAGATAAGCTTTATCTGTAAAAGAAAAAGGAAACATCCACCCGCCTTGTCTGGTTAATCCCCGTGTATTTTTACTGTCAGCTTCCAGATAATGATGTATGAGTGCCCAGTTTTCCCAAGCTGTCCAATCTAGATCGATCATCTCCTGAAAAGTCTGCTGTAAACTTGTAAGAGCCTCCAGCAAAGCCTCCGGAGTTTTGCTGCCACCGTTTAAAATAACCTTTGGTTCGGCTAACTGCCAGCTTTGAGTTGTACCCGCTCCATCGGGTTTGAGATGGATCGCTTGTACAGGCAGGTCATAACGATGTGCCAGTTTGAGCAGATTGCTACGCCAATAAAAGTAACTACCGCCAAAAGGCACACGCAAACGGCCTGCGCGCTCCTTTTCCTGCATTTTCACTGATGACTCATTGGCATCGAGAAAAACCAGCACTATCCGATCCATTGCCACAGCATGTAACAACTTGCGCAAGACCAGCGGGTCACCCGCATCCAGGCATTCGAAATGTTCAGGAGATAGTCCCATTCGACTAAGCATCAACCGATAGCTCTCCTGCTCGCGCTCCAACACCGTAGCAGAGACCAAAAGCGTTAGGCGGTATCCAGCAGCCACCAGTAAGCGCGGCAGCAGCCTATAAGGGCCAAAATGAAAAGTGAACAAAATCCCGGGGTGCAAGGTTTCCAGCTTATCCACCACAATCTCCTTAGTCTCGGGCTGCTGCTCGACATATAGTCGCTGGAAGGTCTGCCTATGCTCCTGCCAACGCTGATATCCTGTTTGGAGTTCGGCCGTCATTTTATCGGGATAGAAGGCCTGCACATTAGCCATCCACATAAGACGCTGCAGTTCGATTTTTTTTTGATTATTCATAAATGAAGCTTAGTATCGGCCCATAGATGGTTATTCCGATGGGCCGAGAGATTAATGATTGAGGTTACAGCGATCCGATCCAGCACTTATCGTCTTCAAGGTCGCCAAAAATCGGTTCGTCAGCAAACAGTTCAAAGACTGTATAACCTTCGAAAATCGTTGCTTCATTTACTTGCAATTCATTTTCCATTTTACAATTGATTTTTTTGATTCGAAAGATACAGGTCGAATCTCTCCTGTTCCATCGTACGATCGGGTTATTCATTCATCAGCTGATAAACAAAGATGCCGAATCTCGCCAGCAGAAAAAATTTATGGGAGACAGAGCCAAAAAGAGGGTTCCAAAGTCAATGCGCTTCAGTATCATGGCCACAAGTGTCGTTCACCACCCTATTGTGCATTTCACCCCTGCATTTAGGTCGTATATCCCAAAGAAAAATATGCCTGTCGAGAATCCGTATATTGCCTATTTCTTTTTTTATAGTAAAAATGCCAACATAAACTAAACAATGAAGAGAAGTAAAGAAGACCTACTAAATCCCTTTTTTAAAGAAATTTATCCCGACTGGCAGAAGGAAATTCCAGAACTAAAAACAGCTTTTGAAGAAGAGCGATTTATTAAGGGGGAGCAATTGATCAATGACTGGGGCGACCTGTATCTGATCGTTGACGGAATTTTTGGAAAGTATGAAAAAACCTGCCCTGTGCGCTACGCCATCGGGGGCGAATCGCTGATGATCCCCAACCAAAGGCACGCTTATCAGTTTACAGCACTAAGTGATTGCCGCACCTATCGCACTTCGCTCCGGCAACTCGAGGAAATTAATGCACACAACCCCAAAGTCTTTTACCTCTACGCCAATCTCAAGGAAAAGCAGCAGGTCTATCTCGACTATAGGCACAAGCTGCTTTCGATCCATAATGAGGATAAGTACGATTTTGTTTTTGACAAATACCCTGACATACTTTCGCACATTACACAAAAAGAGCTTGCACGGTTTATGGGGATCAGTATCGAACTGCTGAGACGTATTTTGCGTGAAAGGGAATACTAACGAGTACAATTTATTGGGACTTGAACACCAATTTATTGGGACTGAAATACCAAAATATTGGTATTTCAATTCCAAAACATAGTGCTCCAAATCCCAAAATATAACAGGTATTGCTTTAGAACTTTGTAATAGCGGTTGGATGCAGCAGATCAATGCCATCAAGCTTAATCGAAGAAAGTAACATGTACAGGTGAGGCTGCCATCCGAAAGCTCCAATAAAAAACAAACGTTATGAAACAGTACAAAAGAAAATTTGCCTTATTCCCGCGATGCCGGTAAGCAGCAAGACTAACCAGGAAACCCATCTGTTATGGGCAGGTGGCTCCGCAGAACACCAAAAAGATACAACAGCAATACGTACAAGCTTATGGAAAAGCGCATCAATATTTCAGCATATCAACAGGATCACCCTACGAGCTCCACAAAACGCGGTAGTTTAATCCGCCGGACTGCACGCTGGATTTATTTTCGCTTGCCTGATATGATCATCTATGGTTATGTCTTTATGTATATGTACACGGGGTGGGCCAAGTTTATGAATATGGCCACCTTCATTAAAGGCAATAGTAAGATCCCCCATCTAGGTCAGTATGCGAAAGCGATCGGCTATGGCATCCCCTCTTTGGAGGTTGCGCTGGCTGTACTGTTAATTATCCCTGTATATTGGGTAAAGCGCTCCGCACTGTGGGCATCGACATTATTAATGGGTGTATTTACAATATACCTTAGTCTGATGGTCATGTTTGCAGAGAAAAAGCTTTGTCATTGTGGTGGTGTTATCGAATCAATGGGCTGGAAAACGCATATCGCCTTTAATATCATATGGCTGATAGCTGGACTCTATGCTCTGAAAAGAACAAAATTATAAACATTTTAAAATTTAATCCCGTGGAAAAAATCAAAAAATATGGGAAGTTGCTACTGGGAGTAGCATTGCTAGGCGGCGCGATATTGACGCAGTCGTTTACAACAGCGGTTAAAGCTGATAAAAAATTGGCAAATCATTTTTATGGGTACGACGAGGTTTCTCAAACTTACCTCGAAATAACCGGGCCATTAGATGAAACTGCCAACTGTGAATCTTTTATGGAACCAAAATGTGTTGTCGGAACAGACAACCCAATTCCAGACGGATTTACTTGGGATGATGCACAAAATGATCCCAGCATCAGCAGCCAGATTACTTACGAGAGCAACGATTCCGGTAGCTATACGCGCTAATTTGGTTTAAACGCGAAATTACTGTATGTAATTACGTGACGAAGCCCAGCTTAATGCTGGGCTTTGTTCCGATAATACGATTTTTCATAAAGTATTATTTCAAAAGATTTTCAATTGTCGTTATTAATTCCTCTCTCCTTTCATCTCCGAATGGCCTGGTTGCATTGGTCGTTACCAATTTACCATGTCGGTCCACTATCATCAATTGAGGAAAGGACCGATATTTATAATTCAATAGAAATGGATGATTCTTTCCAAGTCCATTGGTATAAACATTTAGACTATATGGAGAAGTATATATTCCAGTATTTATACCTTTTATCCAATTATTTCTCTTCTTATCAACATTGACGCTCAGAAAAATTACATTTCCCGCATGAAATTTTTCGATTACATCCTCCATTGCTTCTCCTAATTTTGCACAGCCCAAGCATCCATTAAACCAAAAATCGATCACAACAACTTTTCCCTTGAGATCGTCCAACCCTATATTTCGGCCTTTGACATCTTCAAACGCAAAAGGATATATCCTTTTACCTATTGCCCTACTTTCCTTTTGAGCCAATATCATCATTCTACTTACACTGTCTTTCATGAACACGAGCGCGCTATCCAGATAATCAATTGGAAACTGATCATACTGGATTTCCTTAAGTATGCATTCCGTCACTGCACGATCCCTGACGACCCCTATTGTTTTTGCTTTTATCTGATTATAAAGATCCTTAAAGATAAATTTCTGTCCATATAAGCTCCTTTTGAATTTAAGATCATTGACCTCACGGACAAAATTATAATAGCCGATTAAAGCTGGAAAAAATGACTTTTCTTCGTAATGTGTCCCAATGCTGTCTTGCACAATTTGCTGAAACATGTTATATGCATATGCTATTATATCGTTGTCAGAATTTATGTGGCCCAAAAAAGAAAAAAGCGCCAAATCGATACCCGCAGCACAATTTCCCCTTAACATCTCTCTTTCCGCTTCTGAAAGGTATAGCGCGTAGGCACTTAGAATAGAATCCATTCGACTACGGTTATAATTTCTTGCGTCAAGAAGATTGTCTACATCATTCTTCGTTGACTTAATATTTTTGGATCTAGGATATTTCGACAGTTGTTCAAATTTTAGTTGGCATTCGACCAATTTAGACTGCCCTTTTGCCAATGATATCCTACCCGTAGAATCAATAGATAGATAAATTTCCAGACCATTTTTGACCAATAATGGTCTGTTCCTATTTGTAAATCTTTCATTTTGGATAACAAGGAAACTGTATTCCTGACCGAGATCCAATGAAAACTTATTCCCTATGGACAATTTCCAGACTTTTTTATTCGACGGTTCCTCGATACCCCGTGTAAGGTAATCGTGAGCAGTATATAAAATGATAGAATCAGAAGCCTGCGTAGATGTAAATTGTGGGATGACAAATTTCACCTGTCCTTTTGCGACAGTCACCGATGCCAATAAAATCAACATGCAGGTATATATATTTAAATTTCTCCTCGTTCTCATGGTTTTTAACGTTCATTTTGGATAATGTGACTAAAAGCAATCTCATCGTCTGGAATAGGAAATACGTATCGGCTGCTATTGGCCGATAATGTGTAGTTTTTATCCCCCAGTTGTCGCTTGAGCTCGATTCCTCCCCCCTCTTTATTTAAGCGTTTGATGTCAGTCCAGCGCAGCCCACGCCACACCAATTCTTTTCTTCGCTCGTCCAAGATCAGTGCTAACAATAATTTGTTATCCGTGGATTCGATTGCTTTGTATTTGCCTATTGAGTAGCGCTTGACCAAAAGGTCATTCATCACTTCAATTGCAGATTCATCTTTCCCCGACCGCACAAGGCACTCAGCTTTGATGAGATACATTTCATCTGTAGCCAGCCCCGTAAACGGATAGGATCCGCCTCCGAGATAACCACGCTTAACATTATAATTACCGAGGTTGTTTTTCATAAAATAAACCTCTTTTCGTAGGTCATCAGGTTCATACATTCCGATAAGCTGATTGTCCACTCCTATTGCAGTACGGTTGAGATAGCCCGTTGTACCGGCATAATTATTTACCTGTGTTGAAAAGTAGATCACTTCGTCCATGACATAGGTGAATGGCGTTTGGCTACTTAGGCTTACCGTGTTGTAATCCACCAAATTATTATGGATAGAAAGTGTGCTATCCACATATAGTAAGGCCTGTGAGTAATTTCCCATCGCATGCATTATCCGTGCCGCGAGTGCGTAGCACGAGGCTTTTGAAGCATGGTTTCGTTTAGCAATATAATCGTTGGCATCCAATAGCTGAGTTGCTTTTTCAAGATCAGTCAATATCAATTTGTACGTTTCTTCTAGCGTAGATCGTTGTACTACTTCGTCCACATTGGGCGAAAGCTTCAAGGGAAGGCCCAAATCTCCATTTGCTGTATTGACATCGTAATACTTACAGAAATTACGTGAAAGCTCATAGTAAGCATACGACCGAGCGAAGTAAGCCCAACCCAGTAAATTATTGTAGCGCCTAGTATCCTTTACAGAAGACAGCTTACTCATTTGTGTAATAATGTTATTGGCATAAAAAATAGCAGCATAAGGCTTATTCCAATCCATGATATTGATATCACCATTGTAAATATCCTTTTCCCAGACATAGGCCCGTCTTTCGGTTTGTGTCAGCGTGCCTTCCCAAGCTTTTTGATCGACGATAAAATATTCATCGCTAGAGAGCTGTCCCAAAGCTGGAGTTATCGTATTCATGACGCCGTAGTTTTCCAGCAGCCCTTCCATATCCTCCAATGTGGCTGGCTGTACGATTGAAGAACTAGGCTTCATATCAAGAAAATCTTTGCGGCAGGATGAAAACATGATCAGGCTAAACAGTAGATATATAAAACGCTTTTTCATAGCATTAAAAGTTAATTTATGTTCAGATTAGCGCCCAATAGAATAATCTTAGGAGCTGGTATAATATTATTAAAGTCAGGGTCTTGCCTTACCTTAGTACGCTTCCATAACAATCCCACATTGGTCACCGTACCAAACAGTTCAAGGCTTTTTATTCCCGCAGGAAGCTGACTAAAACTGTAGCCAATTCGAATATCCTTTAACCGAATATGATCTGCAGGCTCAACCAGCCTTTCCGAAAGATTGAAGAATGTACCGCGATTATTATTCAAAGGATAGCTGAGCGAGGGAATGAAAGTTGCATTTTCGTCCCCTTGTTCCTGCCATCTGTCCGAGAATCCCTCCTGCCGATAACTTACACTGCTTCCGTTAAATACGTTATTCCGTCTAAAATAATAGCCAAACTTATACACCAGATTGAAAGACAGATTAAAGTTGCGATAATTGATGGTATGCATAAAATTTCCATAGCTGGTTGGTGATAGCGAACCATGATAGATCAGCTGCCCGAGATCATTCGCATTTAGCAATGAGGCATAGTCAATACTTGGTTGTCCATCCTTAATACCCTGTGGATTACCCATGCCATCAAGCCCTGCCCATTGAAAAGAAAACAAGGCAAAATAAGGATAGCCTTCTTGTGGATTTTCTCTGTTATTGGAAGCAATGGATGCGTTGGTTCGGTTGCCCACGTAGTTTTTAATCACCTTACTATGCATAAAGCTCGGCTGCAGGCTCATTGTCCATTTCACTTTATTAAAATTCAATATCGACTTCAATATGAGATCCAGCCCCTGCGTCCGTGTGCTGGCCGTATTTCCTCTAAATTGCGTAACACCTGTCTGCGGCGCAAGCAGCGATGTCCCCATCAAATCCAGTCCGTCCTTGATAAAATAGTCCGCTGTCAATTCCAGAATATCATTGTATAGGGCCAGGTCGAGTCCCATATTCCAATTTTTAACCTTTTCCCATCTTAAGGAAGGATTTGGCGGATTGACTACGGTCAGATTATTCGCGTTCCAAGGAGTCAGCCCCACCGAGGGCTGAGCCGTTAGATAAGCAGAAAGCGAACGATCGACATTACCGCTATAGCCAAAACTAGACCGGAGCGCCAGTCGGCTCAGCAGTTTTCTTTCACTACGCGAGTGATTGATCGCATTCCACCGTCCACCAACAGACCATAGTGGTACACCCCGCTGATTAGATTTTACGCCGAATAAATTGGATTCATCCTTTCTTGCGCTGACGGAGAGTATATACTTGTTGTCATACGAGTAGCTACCATTAAAGAAATAAGACAGGAAGCGATCTACACTTGCTATACTATTATCGTTATTTGGAATGCGGCCACTTCCATTTCCATACCAAAAAGGATAGGTAGAAACATAGTCTATGGCTGCATTCTGATTTACTCTTGTCTCTTCATTAAAGCCATAAAAATAATTTCTATACCGTGAGGCATTATCATCCCTGATTTCCCAGCCTAATATCCCATTGATACTGTGCTTTCTACCAATCCACTTATCTACCGTCAATGAAGTCCTAAAACTTTTAGAAACTGTATTCAAGCTAGTCTGATCCAACATATCTCCCCAGGGAACAGGTCTTATCAGGGTATTCTTTAAAGGATCTAAATGACTATAGGTATTAACCATATTTCGTACATAGTATGAATCCTTCCCGTATAAGAGCTCATTCTGGCTATTGCTGCGTTGTAGCATATATTCAGCTTTACCGGTCAGCCAATCAAAAGGTTTTATTTCAAGGCCAGCGCCAATCCGTATACTTTGTGTCGCGGCGCTGTAATTGGCATTATTTTCGTTCCAAGGCCGATATGACCAATCCAATAGTTGGTTACTACCGGGATTGGCAGCATAAGCCATATTTAGTGTGCCGTCGCTTACAGCCAGTGCCTCGCCACTAGCTCCGATCAGATCCAAGTAAGGATAGTTAGGCGTAAATGATTGGCTATTGTTTCTACTCAGTTGATCACTGAATTGGATAAAATTGGTCAAGTTGAGCAAACGATCTACCAATTTCAATGAACTGTTAAAATTAAAACTATGCCTGCGGTTGTTATCTGTGGTCAATGTTTGCTGATCCCGATCGTAGCCATATGAACCGAAATAAGTATACCGATCCGATCCCCCACGAAGGTTTAGTGCATATTGCTGCCTTAGTCCTGCCCTGTACCAACGTTCCAGATCATTTCGGGAATCGATTTTGCTCAGATCGAGCAGATTTTGCTCTAAGGTAGACTGCGAAATTTCACCTTTGCGTTCCTTTTCAAGCAGTGTTACTACTGGCGAAATCTCTCCATAGCCGTTATTTATAATTGTATTGTACCGACCTTTTTCATATAGAAAGCGTTCAAAATCAATAAATTCTGACGAGGTCATCTGTGCAGGATAATAAAGATCAGGCTTCGCTGTTAAAGCTAAATTAGCTACAAAATTAATCTGCGGCACAGTGGATTTTATTCCTTTTTTTGTGGAGATTACAATAACACCATTCCCCGCCCGCGCGCCCCATATCGAAGCAGCGCCAGCATCTTTGAGTATAGATATCGATGCTATGTCATTAGGATTGATTGCATTGATATCCCCTGAGTAAGGAAAGTTATCCAAAATGATCAGCGGCTCGTCATTGGAAAATAGTGTACTGCGTCCCCGTATGGATATACCGGCCTGATTGGTATTAGATACAGCACTTTTATCAAAAAGGACGGCACTGGAGTTGCTAACTTAGTCGGCAGATCAAGTTAAGAACAATAAAATATCTTAATTTTGAAATAATGATTAAAGTCCGTAAAAAGTACGATCGCATTTTTAAAGAGCGAGCAGTTGAATTAAGTAAAAACAGGAAAAATCTTTCTGAGCTAGCTCGTGAGTTGGGAATCTCTGCTGCCCAATTATATAAGTGGCGTAAAGAGTCAGAAGAGTTTGGATCAGGAAGTTTCCCTGGGAATGGAAATATGAAGCAAACGCCAGAACAAGAGCGGATTAGTTTCTTGGAAAAAAAACTTAAAGACTCAGAACTGGAACTAGAAATACTAAAAAAGGCCATAGGCATCTTTTCCAAGAGCGATCGGTAATATATAGTTTTATCAAGCAACATCAGGGGCTATATTCGATTGAAAAGATGTGTAAAGTTATGGGCGTTGGATCTAGAAGCTATTATGCTTGGCAAAAACGGTCCCAACAGACAAAAAGCAGGAAATGTAGCAATCTGGAGGACAAGATAAAGGCTATTTATTTCGATAAGAAACAACGGTATGGCAGTCCTAGAATAACTGCGGAGCTGTTGGATGATGGAATTAAAGTTTCTAGAAATACAGTCGCTAAGTATATGAAAAATATGGGGCTACGGAGTAAAATAGGCAAGAAATTTAAAGCTACAACCGATTCAAAACACGCACATAAAATAATGGACAATGTATTAGACCGAAATTTCAAAGCTTCAGAGCCTTCAAAAGTCTGGGTATCTGATATTACTTACATCCATACCAAAGAAGGTTTTTTATATCTAACCACCATTCTGGATTTATATGACCGCAAATGTATTGGTTGGAGTATCAGTGATGGGATGAAAACTGAAGAAACTTCATTGGCAGCTTGGAAAATGGCAATTAAGCACCGTAAACTGTCTCCTGGTCTAATTTTTCATTCGGACCGTGGCGTACAATATGCATGTGAAAAATTTAGTAACACGTTAGATTCCTATAAAATCATAACAAGAAGTATGAGTAGAAAAGGTAATTGCTGGGATAATGCAGTAGCAGAAAGCTTCTTCAAAACGCTAAAATCCGAGCAGATTTACGGTAATAAGTTGATTACCAGGAATCAGATGAAAGCAGAACTATTCGAATACATAGAAATCTGGTATAATCGAGAACGTCGTCACTCCACATTGGGAAATCTTACAATTGAGCAATTTAATAACAAAGAGCAAAAAATTAAAAAAGCTGCTTAACTAGCACTGCCGATTTTATTTGCAAGTCCAATTACAGGGTGAATATAAAATGGGTAAAACCTATTTTGATATCTCTTACAGTTATTGGCAATTGTTTAACATCTTATCTTATCTTATTTTGAAAACTATTCACCTTGAGCTTGTACTGACATATTCCTTTATCGCGATTGTTTGCGGTCTGGTATTTAAGGTCGAAAAGAAATGATATGATTATCATCTGTGTGCTCAAGTAGGTTCTTCATATCTATTCTGAATCTTTCTTTATCAAAATCTTTCACCTTTTTAGGTAGTTGGTCCAAACTGGATAAAGATTCTAATATTTTGGCTTTAATGATTTCCAAACTATTAGGATCAGTTCCCGAGACAAAATCTTCATATTCATCAGGCCCAATTACAATACCATCTATGAATAGTCTGTACATATGATGCTTCTCGCCTGTAAATCTATTCTTCGTTGTTCTATCCGAAACATATAATGGCTTCTTCTTCTCGAAGAAATGCCCATATCCTTCTGGAGCTAAAACACTGGTAAAACCCAATGTATAATTTAGAAGATCAGCGCCATAATCTTTGTCTTTAAAAGATTCATTCAAATAGATTGAAAGATTCGTTAGAATATGGGACTTGGTTTCAGCCCGAGTGTCCATTGTTAAAGCGATAGTAAAATGCATAATTAGTTTTGATGATACTATTTTTAAGTAAAAATAGATAACTTTTCAGATACCATAACTATTTAGAATAACGATGCTATAGGCATTTCATTGTTCGTTGAAAATAAATGGCAGAATCATGGCAGTCATTTCAATATATTCGGAACCGAGCTTGTATGCAATATTGAAAAGGATAGTTCGAATATGCGTAGATATCACCACCTTCACTAACTCGTATGTCCAAAAAATAGAGTTGGCTACAGACCAACTCTATTTTTATAGTTCCAATAATAAATCCAAAAATTTGCTCACTATAAAACCTTAATTTAGTAATCTACTTATTGGCCCCGTTGAAGTTAACAATTCTATTGTTTTCTTAGTATTTACTTTATCAAAATTGAAAAAACAAAAGAAATTAAAGGAATATGCGGTGCGATCAACGGTCTGGTGAGAGCAGCCGCTGTGGAACTTGCCCCAATAAGAGTAAATGCCGTTTCTCCAGGAGTTATTCTGACCAACCTATGGAATAGTATAGTAACACATATCATGATCAATGGCAATGGGTTCCAAACCATACATCTCACCGTTATTACTTACATTTTGATAATGATGTTTCATTATGTTTTAGCAATAAAATTTGAAATGTCTTTCACCAGCGACGGAAACAGTGAATCTGGTATAGCGTGTCCCATACCATTTTTTATGATCAGCTGACAGCCGGATATATTATTTTTTAAATCGGTCGCATGTTCTATACTGAAAAGCGGATCTTCGTTCCCATGTATCACTATAGTAGGCGCCTGAATATCAATAAGAACATTCGGATTAAATATATAAGTTACGAGGGCGACTATTTGGCGATAAGGTCTTACCGAAGAAGATTTTCGGATTTCATCTTCAATAATTAGCGCCTGCTCTTTTTCCTCATTGAGGATATATCTGCTGCCGTAAATAGCTTTCATGAAGCCTATTTTTTCTTTCAAATAGGCTTCCCGGTTATCTTCGAAATTAACAGATGAGCTGGTCATTTTTTTTACCAAGGCATCATCAGGCTTCGGAAGAGCAGGATTAAAGCTTGAAGACATCAATAAAGTCAGTGTCTGAGTCATTTCCGGATACCGTGATGCAAATAGCTGTGCTATGATGCCACCCATTGAACGCCCTACAATATTTGCGCTCCGGATGCCAAGTGAATGCAGCAAATCTTTTATATCATCTGCCATAACCAATAAAGAATAAGGGGCAGGATATTTTTCTGGATGCTGTAGAAAATCATTCAAGGAAAAGCTATAGCTGTCGTTGCTATCATAGGTAGTAAAAGTACTTTTTCCACAGTCTCTGTTGTCAAAGCAGATCACGCGAAATCCTTCTTCTGCAAGCTTATTACAAAATGGAAGTTCCCAACGGGTCATTTGTGTGTTTAACCCACTGATGAGTACGATAGTTTCGTTGTTTTCAGCTCCAAATACTTCATAATAGATGGTAGCATTTTTTAGCTCGATATATCCCATAAATAATTTACTACAGTGTGATCTCTAAGGGTAAAAGTCTTGAATCCAATATGGCAGCGACACGATGACCTGTAATCTTCATATAATCCGGATTCTGCTCGAAAGCAAAAAAATCCGATACACTTCTTTGTCTGACCAGCATACAGATATCCCACTGTTCGTCCTGAGGACCTATCAAAAAGCGGTCTCCTTTTCCAATGAAAAGAATCTCTCCGCCACCCTGCTCTACAAAAGGTTTGGCAAGGTCTATATAGAGCATAAAAGCTTCGTAACCCGAAATTTCGCTGGCAGGTGCAATTTCAGGAAATTCGGAATAATCAGCAATTTCCTTTAAATGTATCAGATTTAAATTTACGATTGCTCCTTGAATATTTTTTAACATAAGATCCCGGCCGGCTTCGTAAGTTGGATATAAATAGGTGTTGCTTCCCATATCAGTATATATTTTTGGCTTTGATTTGCTCTTCTTGCAGATCATTTCTAGCTTTCTGCAACTTCTTTTTATAGTCTATGAATTTGTTCTCTTCCCATGGAACAATGATCGCATTTTCAAAAACGAAACTCTCCTCTCCTAGCCGGATCCAATCGGACTGTAAGTTCCTGTTATCAAATTTTCCGTTGTTCAGTTCAAACCGTATTCTGTTAGAAAGCGCTTTTAAATTAGTACTCTCTTTGATAAATATTTTATTTTCTGCATTATTCAGAATAGTCAATACACCCATTAACGGTTTCATCTCTAAAAACTCAGTGTTTAATTTCTTTCTGTACTTTTTGTCCATGCGCATTCATTAAATTTAAAGATCACCTCCTAAAATTTTCAGTTGTCCGGCGAAAACACTCAAGTTTTCTGTTACAATTCCGTTTAATAGTTTTTTGGAGATGTACTCCGCTGTAGTGGTAGCTTCTGTAAAAATTCTTTCTCCGGCAGAAGTTAGTTTTACATAGCTCACCCTCGCATCCCTATCACTATTTTCTTTCTCTACAAGTCCCATTTTCTCCATTGGTAAAATAATCCGCGTAATACCGGAGGCAGTTAACCCCGTATTTTCAGCAAGATCAATTCTTTTTAAACGATTACCAGGTGCATTACTTAAAGTATACAGGATCATATAGTCAGTAAGGCTAATACCATGCAGGCTTAAACCGTCAAACTTTTTCGTAATGACGGATTGAACTTTTAAAATATTGAGAATTATACTTATTTCTTCCATTTTATATTTGTATTATATTTGATTAGTCAAGTATTTTGCAAATATAATATTTTTTTTAAAGTTGGAAAAGGGAATACAGTAGCCTACTATTAAAATTGATCATAAAGGTTATGAAAAGGAAGAGTTCTAGTCCAACTTATCCAACAGGACTGATTTTGCTGATATCGGATAATTTTAGCGATTTTCTCCCGACAATAAAACGATCAGCTGCTATGTTGCGGCTAATTCCTGTGTGCTCTCTTTTCTTCTAAAATATTAGAAGGGATTTACGCTTATTTCAATCATCAGATTTTCAATGTAAAAATAAAATCCAAAAGTATTGCGCATCTTTTTGGGCTCACTATCAATTTTGAGAAATTTCTCGTCCTTTATTTTGTCATAGATTGAACAGACCGCACTCTCATCTTCTTGGTAAAATCCAATGTGAAAGTTGGCGGGATAATCCGGTATACTCTCCTCATTGTTCATGACTTGTCCCCAAATTACCAGTGCAAAGCTTCTATTATTCTGCATAACGGCCATCTTGCTGTTACGATTGGTAATTAGTTCAAAACCCAAATGCTTTCCGAAAAGTTCGATTGCTTTATCAACATCTTTCACAACCAAATTTATATGATTTAACTCCATGTTTCTATTTTTATGATTTGTAAAACAAAGTTAATCAACGGATATAGTTGTCAATTGTATAAATCGGTCATTTTCATTTTTTTTTAAGACAGTTGGCTTTGATCCTGAAAATCTCCTTACCACCCTGATAAAATGGGATTGGTCAGCGTAGTCCAATTTAGGATAAATATCACCGTCCTTTATATGTTTAAGAGAATTCGAAAACTTGATAATGTCGATGTAGGATTTTAATGTGATGCCAAGCCACTTTCTGAAGTAACGATTAATCTCCCTGCTATTCCATCCAGTTGTTGCTGCAAGAGTTTCAACCTTAATTTCTCCCTTAGAACGCTTGATAAGGTCGAATAGCATTACTTTATAATCATCAATTGGATCAAGTTTTAAATGTTGTAGCATACTGCATGTCTTTTTGTAGAAGGCATCAAAATTATCCATATCCTCCCTGCAAAACCCCATAAAATTCGCTGCCACGATTATCTTTTTATTTAAAGAATCCGCAAACGAACGTTTAAAAATATATTCCGCCGCTAAGGGATAAAAGCTTACAGCAAACATTTGTGATTTGGGAAATGGAGGTTTCAATACAGGCGCATTGCAAATACCGCTTAGAAAAATTTCAAAATTCGAATCCTTATCTAAATAAAGGAACAGATCAATTTTTCCATCTGGAAGTACAATCCCTTCTACGGGATCTTCTGAAAGATTGCTTACCATCCAAACACTTTCAATGAGAAAATTTAAGCACTCTGGTGGCTGCAAAGAGACGTATTGTAAGTTTGTTTGCAAAAGATATGTAAATTACTTTTATTAACAATCAAGTAAAATCTGACATATTTCAGTCTGAATGAACAAATTTAGCGAATTTGTTATACCGAACCACATTTTTCTCCTAGGCAATTTATTTTGAAAATTCTGAGTTATATTCATAAATGTCCTCGCTACAATTTATGTGAAAAAGAAAATACAATGCACTGGTAAATAACAATAATTTACTTCTTGTCTACCATAAAATCGCAATATCAACTTTAAACTCTTCTACCCAGCTTTAGGCCAATTAATCAATCTAATAGATACTGCTTATAGCTTAATAGAAGAGCCTTCAGTAATCGATCTTATTTATTATGGCTTTAGCTTTCATTTCATTTCCATCTTGAAAAAGCAACTATTTTACTTCTTCACTTATTACTATCATATCTCTTGCCGTCTCATCAGCCAATATGTCCGTTTCGCGACAGGAAATATATAAACTGAACTGGATAAATATTCTTTTTGCATAATAATTTTAAAAGGAGAATATAAAAATGGGCGTCAGGTTATCTTTTTCACTACTACTGTTATCTAGTGTCCTATTCAATCAGGTTAGAGGACAAGAAAAACTTAATCTAAAACAATGTATCGAATATGGACTAAAGAGCAATCCGTCTTTTACGATTTCCCAAAATGAAAAAAGAATTGCAGACGCTAAAGCAAGAGAGGCATTATCAGGTTATTTACCAAACATCAGTTTTTCGGGGGGAGTTGATGATAACCTCAAAGTACAAGAGCAGATTATTCCTGCTGGATTATTTGGAGACCAGGATATCAGAGTAGCTTTTACCAAACAATTTAATACGACAGGTTCATTACAGTTAGAGCAGGCCATTTTTGACCGGTCATTGATTGTTGGCCTAAAAGCCAACAAATTGGTAAATCAGCAGGCCGAATTAAATCTTCAGAAAAGTAAGGAGACGATCATCTATAATATAAGTTCTGCCTATTATCAGATATTTACCTACCAGCAGCAGTTGGAACTTCTTAATCTGAATTTGGACACCTACAGCAAGCAGCTACAAATTGTCGCTCTAAAAGTTCAAAAAGGCGTCGCACTTCAAAAAGACAGGGACAAAGTTCAGGTTGACTACAACAATACTCTTTCCCAGATCCGCGTAGCAGAAACCAATATCACATTGGCAGAAAACCAGCTCAAATACGAAATGGGATTTCCAATGCAGGAGAAACTTGAAATTGAGAAGCTGGACACAGAAAGCAAAGCAATACCTTTAGACACCGCAAACGATTTTAAACCCGAAAATATTACCGAACGCAGCTTAGACAAGGTCAGTGCGGATCTTCTCAAAATTGAAGAAAAACGCATACTTGCCGGATATTTACCAAAGCTATCGGGTTATGCCCGTTATGGATGGAATGGCTTTGGGGACAATCTGGGACAGTCATTTAGCACCCTCAGTGCATTTTCATCCATCGGGTTAAAATTGACAGTACCTATATTTGATGGATTCAAAAGAAATTCTCAGTATAAAGAAGCTCAGCTTAAATATGATAATGCCCTGCAAACCAACAAACTCAACGAAGGCAAGTATCGGTTAGAGTTTGAAAATTCTGTATCAAAGCTCTTCAAAGCAGAAAGCAATATGGAGAACGACAGGCGTAACATGGAACTTTCCAGGTCGATCTTCAGTGTTACGGATCTTCAGTATCAGAAAGGGGTTACCGATATGAAAGACTGGCTCGATTCCCAAAATTCACTAAAAGAGGCCCAGAACAGCTATCTCTCTTCCCTTTATAGTTATTACCAGTCAAAGGTCGATCTGGAAAAAGCAAGAGGTACCCTTACTAAATTTTTTAATTCATTATAATCAGATCGTATGAAAGGCAAATACATCGCTATTGGGTCAATTATTATAATATGTGGCTTAATCACCTATAAGCTCGCTGCTAACAAGGAAGAGCTGGATACAAGAAAGAACCAGACAACAGTATCAGAAGTCAATATCCCTGTAAAAGTAGCTACAGTAAAGGACAGCCTATTGGAATTCAATATTACTAAGACAGGTACTATCATTCCATTCACAGAAGCTAAGGCGCTGGCTCCTGTAAGTGGAACTTTAAAAAACATCCGGTTCTCGCTTGGCAGCAATGTAACAAAAGGGCAAGTCCTGGCTCTTGTTGACGACCGCGCTGAGCAGCTGGATCTTCAAAAAGCAGAGCGGAATGCTGCAAAGTTAAAATCGGACCTAAATACATATACGGAACTGCTATCTGGAAATGCCGCTACCCGTGAAAAAGTAGATGAAATAAAAGCGAATTATCAGGATGCCATGACCCAGGTCAATGTGATCAGAAAGAACATTTCCGACGCCACCATTAAGGCTCCTGCAAGCGGAATGATCTCAATCAAGCAAGTCGAAGAAGGAATGTATGTAAATTCCGGAAATGAAATTGCAACCATTGTTGATATTTCAAAAACCAAGGCCAGGGTTTTTCTTTCGGAAAATGAAGTCTATCAGGTCAGAAAAGGACAATCAGTGGAGATCACGACAGATGTACACCCAAATATTACTTTTAAGGGGACCGTAGATTTTATAAGTCCCCAGGCAGATGAAACAAGAAGCTATCAGACAGAAATCTTAATCGACAACCAGTCCTATTCTTTATTTCGGTCCGGGACTTACATAAACCTAAAATTCTTGGGCGGTAAGAGCAAAAAAACTTTATTAATTCCAAGGGAAGCTATTGTTTCAAGCATAAAGGACCCTTCAGTTTTTATTGTTGGTAAGGGAAAGGTTGAAAAAAGGGATATCAAAACCGGGAGGGAAACCGGGGGGCTGATTCAGGTTATCAGTGGTCTTAAAGCTACAGACAAAGTGGTGGTATCCGGACAGATCAACCTGAAGTCGGGAAGCAGAATAAAAATCAGCCACTAAAATTACAAAAGATGTCAATAACAGCAATAGCCGTAAAACGGCCTTTACTCATCGTCGTTATTTTTACCGTGCTTGCACTTTTCGGTGTGCAATCCTATTTAAAACTCAACTACAACCTGCTGCCAACGATGGATATTCCCACAGTGTCAGTAAGTGCAATTTATAGAGGCGCCTCTGCAGCAGAGGTGGAAACTTCCGTTACCAAAAAGCTGGAAGATGCATTCGCTTCGATTGAAGGGCTGGAAACGATTTCCTCCTCTTCCCAGGAAGGGGTTTCACAAATTACTGTCACACTTAAGAGTGGGACCGATATTGACGAAGCAGAAAGAAATATCCAAAGGAAAGCCGACCAGATCCAAAAAGACCTGCCCAGGGACCTGGACCCACCAACCGTACAAAAGGTAAACCTGGAAGAATTACCGGTCATCAAAGCCGGCATAACTTCCGAGATGTCACCAAAAGCGCTCTACCAACTAGTTGACCAGCAGTTACTCCCCATATTACAAAATGTAGATGGTGTGGGGCAGGTCAATATCATCGGTGGGGACGAACGTGAAGTACAGATCAACATCGACCGGGAAAAGTTAAAGTTTTATGCGCTGACCATTACCCAGGTCTCCAGTGGGGTAGCTGCGGCCAATCAGTCCTTTCCCGCCGGACAGATCAGGACAGCGGGTGAGCAGCTCTCCATTCAGTACGATGCCAATATATCTTCCCTTGACCAGTTGAGAAGTTTAATCATAAAACAGCTTCCCGACGGAGGTAATGTATTATTAAGAGATGTCGCCGAGGTCGTGGATGCTACAGCAGAATCCACCGCAATAAACCACATCAACGGACAGCCTTCAATAGGAGTACAGATCATTAAGCAGTCCGATGCCAATGCTGTCAATGTAAGCCGCGAAGTAAAAAAAGCATTTGATAATATTGAAAAGCAGTACGCTGCGAAAAAGCTCAATTTTGTTATATCTACCGATCAATCGACCTATACATTACATGCTGGAGATGAAGTCATGTTTGACCTTATATTGGCAGTTCTTATTGTTGGCATTGTCATGCTGGCATTCCTGCATAGCTTCAGAAGTTCAATGTTTGTGATGGTAGCCCTTCCCTCCTCCATCATTCCAACATTTATAGCGATGTATGTTATGGGGTTTTCGCTGAATCTGATGACCTTAATGGCGATGTCTTTGGTGGTAGGTATCCTGGTCGATGACTCCATTGTGGTCCTGGAAAATATATACCGTCATCTGGAAAAGGGAAAAGATAAGCGAACTGCTGCGCTGGAAGGACGGAATGAAATCGGGTTCACAGCACTTTCGATCACATTGGTCGATGTGGTCGTCTTTTTGCCTCTTGCACTCTCAAGCGGATTGATCGGCTCTATACTGAAGGAATTTTCTCTGGTTGTCGTAATATCCACACTGATGAGTCTTTTTGTGTCCTTTACCATTACCCCACTATTGGCAAGCCGATTCGGGAAGATCGAAGAATTGGATAAAAAAACACTCTGGGGACGGATCAATCTGGGATTTGAAGGTATGATAGATCAATTGAAAACCTATTATGGTGAAGTACTTGGAAAGGTTCTTCATAAAAAAAGATGGTTATTTTCTCTTGTAATAATGATGCTGGTAGGTTCTATAATGCTTGTCGCAAAGGGATTTATAGGCTCCACATTTATACCCACAGGAGACCAGGCTGAGTTACTGGTCAGTTTGGAGCTGGCCCCCTCAACCTCTCTTTATCAGACCAACATGACGACCGAAGAAGTCGAAAAAATCATCCTTTCAAAGCCCGAAGTCAAAAATGTCTTCTCAAGTATAGGTTTTGTTTCGGGAAGTGTACCGGGTTCATCAAATAACAGCAATATGGCGGAACTTACAGTTTCCCTGGTTGACGGTAAAGAAAGAACGGTCAGCTCTGAAGAATTTGGCATCGAGTTAAAAAAAGAGCTCAGTGAAACGATTCCGGGCATGAAAGTTTCTGCTTCACCAACCTCCATCACCGGGCAGGGAAGCCAGGCAGCTATTCAGGTCACAATAAAAGGGATAGACCTGAAAACAGTCCGGAAAGTTGCAGAACAATATAAGGCGCTGATCGCCACTGTTCCGGGAACCCAGTCCGTTGAGCTGTCTGTAAAAGACCAGAAACAGCAAATTGAAGTGGAACTGAACCGGGAAAAAATGGCGGTCTTGGGCCTGGATGCCTCACTGGTCGGAAATGCGCTGCAGAATGCATTTAGTGGAAATTCAAATGCAAAATATAAAGAGAATGGAAATGAGTATGATATTCTGATCAATCTGGACCAATTTGACCGCTCGGATATAAGCAATGTTAGTGAACTCTCTTTCACCAGCAATAAAGGCCAAAATTTCACACTCTCCCAATTTGCCACAGTCTCGGTCGGAATGGGAGAAACCGTCAGACAGCGCATCAACAGGTTAAACTCCATTACCGTACAGTCCCAGGTTGTAGGAAGACCAGTGGGAACGGTCGCAGATGAAGTGAAGGAAAAGCTTTCAAAAACTAAAATTCCCACTGGAATTGCCATAGAGTACGAAGGGGATATTAAAAATCAGGGTGATGCCTTTGGTAGTCTCGGGATTGCGCTGTTAACTGCCATCATTCTGGTTTACCTAATCATGGTGGCTTTATATGAGAGCCTGGTATATCCATTTGTGGTTTTATTCTCCATACCTGTAGCATTGATCGGAGCGCTGCTAGCCCTTGCCCTGACCATGGAAACACTCAATGTATTTTCTATTATCGGAATGATCATGCTGATGGGGCTTGTGGCTAAGAACGGGATTCTGATCGTGGATTTTACCAATCAGCTAAAAGGTGAAGGTCTTTCTGTTGAAAAAGCCCTGAATGAAGCAGGAAAAGAACGTCTGCGTCCTATTCTAATGACAACACTGGCGATGATTTTAGGAATGTTACCCATAGCGATGGCGTCTGGACCGGGATCCGAGGTAAAGAACGGCATGGCCTGGGTAATTATCGGGGGATTGACAAGCTCCATGATCTTAACCCTTTTTGTTGTCCCTTCCATGTACCTGATCGTTGAAAAAATTAAAATGCGCTCTTCCAAAAGAAGAAGTTAACACTGGCACATTAAAAAATAAATAATCTAAAATAACTCATTGCAATGAATTCAAAAATAAGCTTTTTTTTATCGCCCGTATGTCTTTTAATGAGCATCAGCACTTACGCTCAGGTAAAACAGGCCCAGCTGGAAAAAGAGAAGATCGATTCCATAAACCTTTCTTATATAACAGAGGCAGCCGTTAGAAATCCAATATTACGTCAGATCGTCGTATCTACCGAGGTTACAGGAAATAGTACGATTAAAAGTGATCTGTACGGTAACAGGCTTTTTGAGGGCAAAGTGGCTCAATCCAGAACAAGCGCCCTTCTTACTCTCCCTTTGGCTTCCTGGGCGAAAAACTCCATAACCGGTTCACTTCTATTTGAACATTCCGAATTCAGCTTGTCGGACGTCAAAACCGCCAGTCCGGAATATCAGGGTATTTTTCAGGATCCTAAATTTAGCCGTAATACGGTCGGATTTAATGGCGGCTACCAGCGGATAGATTCGCTGTTCGGCCGTAATGTCGTATATGCCGCCAATGTCAATGGCGTCACGGGGAAAACAGGAAGCATTCAGCGGGTGAATTTTCTTGGAACGGTGATTATAAACCTGAAACAAACGGCGACAACAAATTTA
Source organism: Sphingobacterium sp. DR205 (assembly GCF_011064245.1). NCBI lineage: Bacteria > Pseudomonadati > Bacteroidota > Sphingobacteriia > Sphingobacteriales > Sphingobacteriaceae > Sphingobacterium > Sphingobacterium sp. DR205. The sequence goes on from NZ_CP049333.1 coordinate 4,210,020, forward strand.
TCTGCGGGACTTGTCCTGAATATTGACAGGTCAATAAATATTCCTGTATTTCCAGTTGTTACCTACTGGCGGAAATTCTCAAACGGCATGGAACTCAACGTAAACCTGCCACAGCAGGCTTATCTCCGAAAGGACTTTAACAGTAAATTTTCCGGAAGCATAGGTACGACCATCAGTGTATCCAATACTTTTTTTGAATATACAGATCAAAATATTATTCCCCAGAATTTTAATTATACCGTATTGGCCCTTCAAAATGGAGTAGGTATTGAATATCGACTTGCAAAAAAAATCATGATCAGTCTGAATGGAGGAATTCAGAATCCGCTCTCGGCACGGGCTTTTGAGGTCGGAAAAAATTCAGCGGACTACTTTATCAACAATAAAACAGGTGCAAGTCCTTATGTAAAACTGTCTGTATCATTGTTGCCCATATTTAGGTCTGTCTTCTGAGCAGTAGACGGATTCAGTCATCCTTAATCTCTATCTTTGCCTTATGATCAACAAGCCAAATTATAAAATTTCATCCATGCTGAACTGGTTGGTTGCTGTCGTCGCTGGCGTGGTAGTGCTGCTTTTTCAGCTATTGGGGGATAAAAATAATTTCTCCCCTTACTTACCTTTGATGGGATTTATTATTGTATTTGTCGTCAGTACGGTAGATTTTCATATCGTAAAAAAAATAAGAATTGATCCCGATAAAAAATATGAATGGTATCTGTTATCCTATTTATCCGGCGTAACCACTTATCTGATATGCTGGCCACCTTTTAGCATGCTGCTTAAAATAAAATGGGAATATGATAATTTCAGTTTACTTTTTTCTCTGGCACTCTCAAGTATTATTTTAAATACCGCTATACTGCTGATCCAGCATTTTCTGCTTCTTCAACAGGAAAAAGCCAGAGCAGAAGTTGAAGTATCGTTGCTCAAAGTAGCCAATGTAGAGGCGTCAAATTTATTGTTGAGACAGCAGATACAGCCCCATTTTTTATTTAATTCTTTAAGTAATTTAAAAGCCCTGTACAAGGAGGATCCTCTGGCCGGCGAATCTTATATTGTCCATCTTGCTAATTTTCTGAGGATCTCCGTTTCCAATCAGAACAAGAAGATAGCAATGTTGACCGAAGAAATTGATTTTTTACATGATTATCTGGAAATGCAAAAAATAAGGTTTGGGCAAGCCATACAGTTCGAAATTATTGTACCGGAAAGTAGTCTATATCAATATTATCTTCCTACGTTTTCATTACAGTTGTTGTCCGAAAATGCCATTAAACATAATGAACTTACCAATGAAAGTCCCCTGAGGATCAGGATATCCAGCGAAGGAAACAGGATTACGGTCTTAAACAGCGTAAGAAAGAAACAGCACCCCGAGGTTTCTACAGGACTGGGACTCGCTAATTTGAGCGAACGCTATCAATTACTTTCCGGTAATGCCATTGAAATAAAACAAACTGAAGATGAATTTTCGGTAACCCTTACACTACTGACCAATGAAAATATTAATAATTGAAGACGAAAAAGCTGTTTCAAACGACCTACTTTCCACGATTAAAAAGATCTGGGAGGGCAGGCCACAGCTGAACATCTTTCAGGTATACTCCGTTAAAGAATCAATAAATTATCTGGAAACTGAGGAAATACCGGATCTTATTTTTAGTGATATCCAACTTGGGGACGGAACCTGTTTTGAGATATTCAGGCAAATAGAAATTAAATCACCCGTAATTTTTTGCACTGCATACGACGAATTTGCTATTCAAGCATTTAAGGCTAATGGAATTGACTATATCCTAAAGCCTTTTATGACCGAAACCATCAGAAAAGCTTTAGATAAATACGACAATCTAAGAAAACTGTTTAGTAATAACACTTCTGCACCTAACTACGAAGGTATTCTGAAATTATTAAGCGAACCCCGTGAAGAAAACAGGGTGGCATCTATCCTCGTGTATATCAAAGACAAAATTCTTCCGATTAAACTGGAAGATATTGCTCTTTTTTTTCTGGAAGAAAACGATATCTATTTACTGACTTTAGATGGCAAGAAGTATTCTTCTAATAAAAGCCTGGATGAGCTGGAAAAAATTACAGGGAATTATTTCTTTAGGGCTAACCGGCAGTTTTTAGTTTCCCGGAGTATAATTACTTCGGCCCATAATTTCTTTTCCCGTAAACTCGCGCTAAATCTTAGCATTCCATTTTCCCCACAGATTATCGTCAGTAAAGAAAAGAAAACAACGTTTCTGGATTGGCTTTCTCAAGTAACTAAATAATAAAAATTCTGAACTAGTAATTACTTCTTATTAAATAACGCAACAAATAGCCTTAGACGCGTATCCATTATAGTTGTTACTGGTGCGGGCGCTTCATTAATGAAAGATGTGATCGATCAGAGAATCTCCCAGGAGGTGCTCAGTGAAACGTATACTTTTTGCAAAAAAAGTTTTATTGATTCTCCAAAAGACGTAAAAGGCCTTCCCTCGCTAGCAACACTCCCTGAGCCGCTAGATACAGATAAGGATGGTTGCCTGATACCTGGAAAAAGAAGTACGGAGTGGAGCCAAGTGACCGTAATAACTACGCTAAAACGGATTATACAATGCTGGAAGTATATCTAAACCGTGTACTATTGGACACAAAGTAAAATAATAAAGATGTTGTTTTTTTGCTTATAAAATCATAGTCGGAACTATGCAGCACAACTTCAAAAGAAAAATGAACTGTATCCATTTTACGCTAAAATGTAATTTCTAACGCAATGACACAGTTCACTTAAAAACCTATTCTTTTATCATATCTTCTATTTGTTTCATAAATTTATCAGAACTATAATCTGCAAAACCTTCGTGATGAAATCTGATGTTACCCTTCTTATCAAGCACAACGGTTGTAGGCAATGCCCCTTTGTAGATTACATTGGGGACATTACCTGTTACTTTGAAAAATGGTATCGAGGAATTTTCATCTTTTAGATACGCATGGGCCATTGCAGGATCTTCGTCTTCATTGATGGTCAAAAAGAAAACCTTTGGATGGTCTTTAAATTTCGTATAAAGTTTCTCGATAGAAGGAAATTCGGCCCGACACGGTGGACACCATGATGCCCAAAAATTAATAAACACCACTTTACCGCGAAGAGAGGATGTATTTTGAACAAGGCCCTTTTGATCTTTGAACTCAAAGTCAGCAGTTGTCTCTGCTATCGTATCAGGTTTTTTCTCTTCCAGACTGGCATTAAAAATACCGGTCTTCATAAATTGCCGCAGCATCCACGATTTCGCGTCGGGGCTAAGAAACAACGTAACGATAAGTATACCCATAAAAATAGTGAAACCATTCTTTTTGATACTTCCCAAAAGTTTACTTGTTGCCGACTTTTCGTTGAGAAGATCTTTGTTATCTGACATATATATAATATTTATAATTACGGATATTTTTTTCTAGTTACTTTCAATTAATTCATTTAAAGCTTGAACGATTTCGGGACTGCTATAATCCCGCCCTCCTTCCAGACGATTGATCATATCTCCATTTTTGTCCAATATAACCGTGGTCGGAATTGCACTTCCCAAAAAGTTGGCGGGAATACTGCTCTTGGGGATATATACCTGCAGGTCATAATTGTTCTTTTCCATAAATGCTTTGGATTTCTCCATTGTTCCATCCACATCCACCATCAAAAACACAATATTGTCATTGCCTTTGTAATTTTGCTTCAGCTTGTCAATAGAGGGCATTTCATGGATACAAGGCGGACACCAGGTAGCCCAGAAATTAATAAAAACAACCTTACCTTTGAGTGACTTTAACGATACTGCATCACCATTTTCATTTGTAAATAGTACATCCGGTACAGCAGCTTCCGTATTTTCAAGTGTCATTTCTTCCGCTACGCCGATAGATTTCGATTGCTTTTCTTTTCCCTGCTGGCTGCATGCCACAAAGCTAAAGCTCAGAACCATAACAAAGGTTGATACAATTCTTGCCCGTGTATTTGTTTGTATTTTCATCTCTAAAAATGATTTAGTTAATTTTTCCATCCTCAATCTCCTCAGATGGCTTCGTAATAATGTGATCGTCCACCGAAAGATTACCAAAAACTTCTACCAGACCGTCCAGCTGAATACCTTCTTTTATGCCGATTCTTTTTACCGTCTTGTTGTTTAAGGTCAGCACATAAGTTCCTGACTGCGTACTTAAAATGCTCTGGGCTGGCACCCAATAGGAAGGATTTTTTCGCTGTAGCTTCAGTTTTACCTGCGCATAGTCACCTCCCTGAAGCTCTCCTGAATTATTATTGACATCAAACTCCAGCTTTAACGAACGATCCTGCTGATCCAGCAGTCCTGATGTTCGGGAAAGCTGCGCCGTGAAAGTTTTCCCGGGTTGTGAGCTCACCGTAAATTCGGCCTTTGCCTCTTTACTTACCGATGCTGCATGCTTTTCTGGCAATGACAGTGTCAAACGGAGCTTATTGCCCTGCGCCATCATAAATAAAGGTTTGTCAGCCCCTGAGCCTACCAGTGCCCCGACAGAAATATTCCGCGCTGTGATCACGCCATCAAAGGGTGCTGTGATCCGCAGATATTGCTGCAATTGCGAAGATTGCGCTGTACCTGCCTTTGAAGCCTGGTAGGCAGATTTTGCGCTTTCCATCAGACTTTTTGCCCGGTCTAATTCGATCGCTGCGACAGCACCTGTTGTTTTAGCGGCATCTGCCAGGCGGTCGTATGCCTGTTTAGCATACTGATAATCACTAAAAATCTTTTGCTCCGTGGATCTGTCAGACAAATACTTCTGATTCATTTCCGGAGCTTCCAGTACGGCTAAGAGCTGGCCTTTACGTACATGATCGCCCAAGTCTACATATAACTGCTTGACGAAACCCTCAACCCGTGCATGGACAACAACCTGTTCGTAGGGCTTTAGTTCAGCCGGTACCGATAGCTCATATTCGGGATTCATGATCTTGACAGGAGCTGTGGGATATCCTTTAGGTTTAATTTGCCTTTTAGTACCCTGTTCGTTTTGATTTCCTTTCTCTGAACAGGAAACGATAAACAATACCAGCAAGCATCCGATCAATAGGGACACTGGTGACTTTTTATTTCTTGAAATTCTATGATACATCTGATTTTGATTTTTATGATTATGATTGGGTCTGCTCTAAATAATACCGGCTTTCCTTGTCGTCAGGATCCAGCGAAGGGCTAACAATAGCTGTTCTGGACATGAGCGAAGAATAGAAATGCGGAAGCAGTAGTAAAATAGTCGCTGTAGATGCTATAAGTCCGCCAATAACAGCTCTTCCCAATGGAGCAACCTGTTCAGCCCCATCACCTATACCAATTGCCATGGGCAACATACCGGCAAGCATGGCAACAGCAGTCATCAATACCGGCCGCAATCGGGACGAAGCCGCAAGCCGTGCTGCATTGGAAGGTTTTAGTCCGAGTTGTTTTCGGTAATATTCGGCCTGGTTCACAAGCAGGACCGCATTGGAAACCGACACGCCTATGGACATGATCATCCCCATATAGGATTGCAGATTGAGCGTACTTCCTGTCAGATATAGAATAATGAGACTGCCGGCAATAACCGCCGGTAAAACAGCAAGTATAATCAACGGAACCTTAAACGATTGATAAAATGCGGAAAGCATGAGGAATATGGCAATAATGGCAACACCTAAACCTGCCAATAAACTTCCTAAAGTATCGTCCAGCAGTTGTAAAGTCCCTTCTGTCCAAACTGTTGTCCCACGTGGCGGTTCCCCGGCATCTTTAATTGCTTTTTTAACTGCAACTGAAGCAGTCCCCAGATCTTTACCATAAATATTTGCCACAATCGTAACATACCGGTTAGGGCCCTTTCGGTTGACCTGTGCCGGTGATGTTACCCTACGGATGGTAGCGACATCTTCCAGTAAAGGTCGCATGCTTCCTTTTTTCAGCGGTAAGGATTTCAGTTTTTCCTCTGAGGACATGATGCCTTCGGGAATCTGTACCTGAACCTGAAATACCAATCCTGACTTGGGATCAACCCAAAGGTTCTTATCCGTAAAACGTGTCGAGGAGGTGGCTGCAACCAAACTCTTTGTAATATCCTGCATGGTCAGGCCAAACTGGCCGGCAAGATCACGGTTCACTTCAATCTCCAAAGTTGGATAGAAAACGGGGTCAAGAATACGAACATCCCGCAAATAGGGAACTTTTTGCAGATTGCTCTCAATCTTGGATGCATGTGAAAATGCGCCCTTTACCTGGCCAGCACCTACTTTTATTTCAATCGGTGTCATTGCGCCCTGACCCATAATTTTTTCGGTCAGTTCTGTCGGTTCAAAATTAAATTTTGAATCAGGGTGTTTTTGAACAATTACTTTTCTGATTTTTTCCTTCAGCTCTTCCATCGATCCACCATAAACAGATTGATCCACAGATACCTGAAGTACGGCCTCATGCGAGGCATTTGTAAATAGAAAAATGGGATTAATCGGAGAGCCTGCAGGATGCATTCCGACGAAGGCAGATGTAATATTGATGCCATTTTCCGGAATCTGGGCTTTTATTTCATCCGTAATATCGCGCACAAGCCGTTCTGTCTTTTCCAATCGACTACCCTGCGGAGCCTGTATGCGGAGCTGAAAATCGCCACTGTTGGATACGGGCATCACATCGGTTCCGACAGCCGTTAAAAGTACGGCAGACACGCCACCGGCCACCACAACATAGCCTATAAATAACAGTACTGATTTTGTTGACCATCTGCGCATCCGATACGAATAGTTTACCCTAAATTTTTCGAAGAAAGCGCGTTTCCGTTGCGTATTGGCAATCACATTATGTTTGTTCTTCATCATCCAATTCGCCAATATGGGCACGAAGGTCTGTGAAGCGATAAAAGACGCGATCATCGCAAAGGCAACGGCCATGGATAGTGGCATGAACATATCTTTTGGAATCCCTGTCATAATAAATGCAGGTGTCAGAACAGCAAGGATACAGAGCAAAATCAATAACTTGGGCGTAGAGATTTCCAACAGCGCATCAACGATGGCCCGCTGCTTGGTTTTTCGCATTTCCATATGCTGATGGATGTTCTCAATGGTTACGGTAGCTTCATCAACAAGAATACCAATGGACAGCGCTAAACCGCTCAATGTCATAATATTGATGGTCTGCCCCATCAGATAGAGCACCAAAACCGCCGAAAGAACGGCAATCGGGATCGTCATGACAACGATAAGTGCTCCACGGGTATCACCCAAAAAAAGCAGAATAATAAGACCGGTAAAAACAGCGCCCAAAATCCCCTCATGGATCAGGTTGGACAGTGATCGTTCAATGTAAGTGGACTGGTCAAACTCATAACGGATATTCACATCTTCCGGTAATTGATTTTTCAACATCGGTAGCGAATTCTTCAGGTTCTGAACAGCATCCAGCGTCGAAGCATCCGCCTTTTTTATAATGGGGAGATAAACAGAGCGCTTCCCGTTGATCAGCGCATAGCCAACCGTCTGATCCGCACCATCCGTTACACTGGCAACATCCCGTACATAAACAGTACGGCCATCAGCTGTTTTCACCGGGGTATTCAGGAACTCTTCCGGATCCCTGGCAATCGAATTGATCGGAGCCATCAGGTTCTGTTCTCCGATACGGATATTTCCTGCCGCAGATGGCAGACTGTTCTTGGTGATCGCCATGGTGATATCCTCTGCGCTCAGACCATTGGACTGCATGGCTTCCGGGTCGACATTGACAACAATAGACCGAATGTTTCCCCCAAAAGGAGCCGGAGCAGTAATCCCCGCTATCTCGACAAACATAGGTCTGATTTTCGTCAGCACCAGCGTCTGTATCTCATTGACCGATCTTTTGTCACTTTCAAACACCAGCTGCCCGACGGGTAGCGAACTACCGTCGAAACGGACAACAATTGGCGGAACCGCACCGGGTGGTAGGAATCCCATGGCCCGTGAAACGGATGTGGAGACTTCACCTGCTGCCTGCGACATATTCGTCCCCGGATAAAAGGTCAGTTTCATCAGCGTCAGCCCCTGCACGCTTTTAAAATCTATATTTTTGACCCCGCCGACAAAAAGCAGTACTTTCTGAAATTCATTGGCCATAAAGCCATCCATATACGAGGGCGATAGTCCACCATAAGGCATGGCGATATACATCGCCGGCAATTCAACCTCCGGAAAGATATCGACATTTATTTTTTTTATGGCGCTATAAGAAAAGATGGTAATTGCCAAGACCATAACCATAATGGCTATCGGTTTCCTTAAAGCAAATCTGATTAAATTCATACGTAAGAATTAAAGGTTGTTAAAGAGAAATTCGAAATCAGCTGTTAACGCTGCTTCTGAAGCTAGAAGAAGCCAATAATCGCGCGAAGCCTGTATATGGATATTCTCGGACTGTTCCAACAGAGTCCTGACCTGCAGTAACTCACTGAGCGTGATCAGACCACTTTTGTATCGTGCCAGATACATGCTGTAGGCATCCTGTGACTGCTTTACGGCCAGTTTCGTCTTTTTAAGCTGCTCAAACTGATTCAAAATTTCGGTCTGCGCAGAAGAAAGATTGGCCTGCATCTCCTTTTCATATTGCGAATGAAGCAGTTTGACTCCTTCAGCTTCCTTAAAAAGCTGTTCTCCTTTAAAATGATTGGTCCGGATACTGGTCAAATTCCAGGTTATACCAACGCCTACAAGAAAATTATTGGTTGAATTGCTAAACCCGTCTTTCCAGTTTCCCGAAACTCTGCCATCAGGCTGAATCCCCGTACCTCGATAAGCATATCCTCCAAGAAGGTTGAAGGAAGGTAATGATGCTCTTTTTTGTGCTTCACCGCTAAGGGTATAATATTCCGATTCTCGATCTAAGGCTTCAAATATGGGGTGCGATGTTTTAATGATGCTGCCATTATTTTGTTGATTTCCTAATGGTTCAATAAAACGAATGGCTGAAGCCGAAAAATCTACCGAATCGCCACCATATAATTCCAATAATTTGATAAAAGAAGCACTTTTAACACCATTCCACTTGTCATATTCTCCCATTGCCTGTACATACGATGATGACGCGAGCAGACTGTCAGCGGCAGGCCGGAGGCCAGCTGCCGAAAGACCAGCGGTTATCCTGCGTATGCTGTCCAGACGCTCTGCATTTCGCTGCGTAAGATTTAATTTTGCATCATTATAAAGTAAATTGATGTAGCGCTCAGATAATATTTTTTTTAGTTGAAGCAGATAGGCATCTTTTTCACTAACTGTTTTATGGAATAGGCTTTTGGCAGCTTCATTGTCTTTTTGCCGCTTTCCGAACGAAAAGATTTCCCACTCAACAGTGGTGGAAGCAAAACTATTTGCAGCAGTGCTGCTACCTGCCACCGGACTTCCTGAACCACTGACGTTAAAAAAGCCCGGCTGTGGAAAAAAGGCCCCGGAACTGCCTTCATAAGTGCCATACGAATTTTGCATCTGCGCCTTCAATTGCGGAAGCATTTCGCTTTTAACAGCTTGCTCATGAAGTTTTGACGCATCTATAGCAGATTGCTTGGCGCCAATACCGGGATAATACCCTGCTATCCTGGGCCATAAAGTACCTAAGGTATTTTCTTTTTGCTGCTGCCCATATAAGGGTAACACAGCAGCAATAGTAAAGCACATGCATGTGATTACTATATGATATTTTATCATACTATTTATAAGTTTATGACAGGCCGCCGAAACGACCGTTTATTACATGAAAAACAATGGAAATACGCCCATTGGAACCTGATAGCCAATAGGTGTAAAGGAAAATAAGAAGGGTATTAAATGATGAGTTTCCGGTATTGCAGAAAGATAGGCAGACGGCCTGATATTTTTAAATTGCCGTACCGGGGATGTGATTTTTCTGCGCCTAATAAATAAGCAAGAAGAAAGAGAAAAGTAGCCGTAAATAAAATTACCGGCGATAGAGTGTTTATATCCAAGGAAATATCCTGGGAGATTTTTGTATCTGCAGTTTCACTGTTGATACATTTCTCCGAACTGTTCCCATAAATACGCACATTTCCTTTTGCCAAGCCTTGCTCCGTATTAACGGGAAGACCGACTAAAGTTTTAATGCTGCTTTTAACAGGACAGGAGGTAAGAAGAACCAGGACTATCGCAGCCAGTACAAGGAAGTACCGCTGATAATTTTTCGGAATATGTGACAAAGTCCTGTTCATAGATCTGCTAAAATACCGCTATTTATTGAAGTATACAAGGAAAGTTTCAGTTTTACCTTACTAAAAAAGCGAATATACATATAATGTACATCCGCTTTTTAGCTATTCCATATGAAATGGACTGCATTTAGTTTTGTCCTGCCAATAATCCACCATCAACAGTCCAGGTCGCGCCAGTTACCCAGCTTGTCTGGTCTGAAAGCAAAAAGTCGATTGTCTTTGCAACATCTTCCGGTTGACCAACACCGCCCAATGGGTGGTAGGCATCAAATGCAGATAGATTCTCCGCAATTTTGTCTTCTGGCATAAAGGTCTTGAAGATCGGTGTCACCACAAATCCCGGATTCACCGAATTGACCCTGATGTTAAATTCAGCTAATTCAATAGCCAGTTGTTTTGTAAGGGCTACCAGTCCTGCTTTTCCAACCATGTAGGCTGATGCCGGTCCTGCTTTTAGTGCATGATGCATCAATGCTGCCCCAATGTTAACGATAGATCCAGCTTTATTTTCTTTCATAATTAAAGCTGCCGCCTGTGTAATGAAAAAGAAAGCTTTGGTATAGGTCTGAAAGCTGTCATAGTCTTTCTCCGTATGGTCAAAGAAAGAGATTGGATTATAATGTCCCGCTCCATTGACCAGATACTTCAAATAAGGCAGTTCATTTTTTAGGTTGGCGTTAAAATCAACTACAGCAGCCATATCGGAAAGATCTACCGAGTAGACCTTAACTGTACCACCTTTGGCTTCCAACTCTTCTTTCGCTTTATTTAAGCTATCAATACTTCTACCTACAAGTGCCACTTCAACACCTCTTCCAATTAATAATTCTGCTGTGGATTTACCTATTCCGGTTGAACCACCCACGATTAATGCTTGTTCCATTTTTATATTTTTTTATATTTCTCGTTTTATTTCCGCCCTGGAAATAGTTTAATTTTTTTTAATAAGATCTTACCTCCGGACTAAGCTCCGTAAGTAAATTCATAGTTTTTCACGATGGCAGGATTAAGACTGTTACCAACGTGACATAAATCCTTTGCTGAATTTTCAATCAATTCCTTTTGTTCTGCGGTATAAGCTTTATCGAAGAACAATTTAATATTGATCGTTCCTACCTGTCCACCTTCGGCTGACATTTCATAAGACAGCTCGCTTCTTGAGCCATTTACTTCGAAATCTTTTTTTCTGGCGTAAAAATCAACTGTAGCTAACATACAGCTTGCATATGAACCCATAAGCAGGTCAATAGGACCAAATTTCAGATCTACTTTGATCGGATCAGTGTTCGATGTTGACTTTGTACTTGAGTTATATTTACCTTCGTAGGTAGTTGCTATTACTTGTGACATGTTGTTAAATTTTTATTATTAATACTAATTGATCTTTATTTAGAATGCTAATACGGATACCACCTAAACTTACATCTGTTCCCATCTCCCTAGGTGACCACATAACATTCCTTTTCAACTAAATCTTTTCTAACTTTCAGATCAGGTAAAAGATGTACGCTATTTTTATTCTGCACCGTACAAAAACTCGTAGTTTTTAACGATAGATGGATTAAGGCTATTTCCCACGTGACATAAATTTTTTGCCGCGTTCTCGATGATATCCTTTTGCTCCGCAGTATATTCTTTGTCAAAGAACAACTTGATATGGATCGTTCCCACTTGTCCGCCCTCTGCTGACATTTCATAAGACAGCTCACTTCTTGATCCGTTTACCTCAAAATCCTTTTTCCTTGCATAAAAATCTACTGTTCCGAGCATACAGCTTGCGTATGACCCCATAAGAAGGTCAATAGGACCAAATTTTAGATCTACTTTGACCGGATCTGCGCTCAATGGTGATTTTGTGCTTGAGTTATATTTACCTTCGTAGGTAGTTGCTATTATTTGTGACATTTTATTTGAATTTTTTATTGTTAATACTAGATTACTTTTATATTGAAATTAGATGCTACAGCCATCAATTCCACACATATTATCTCCGGATTCCTGCGAAAGATCGACAATGCTTTCCTGGTAGGTCTGCGCAAGAGCCTTAGCAAAAAGTTCAACAGGCTGCGCTCCCGAGACGGCGTATTTACCATCAAGAACGTAATAGGGCACACCTGTGATTCCCATATTTTGTGCCTCCATGATGTCCTGTTTTACTTCATAATCATACGCATCATCAGCCAATACTTTGCTGGCCTCTGCCGGATCTAAGCCTAAACCTTCAGCAAGTGAAACCAAAAAATCCACGTCTGCAATGTTTTTTCCGTCGACAAAATGAGCTTCAAACAAAGCTTCTTCCATCGCATCTGCTTTACCATGTTCTTTTGCCAGATGCAATAACTTATGAGCAGGAAAAGTATCCGCAGCAATTACCTGATCGTAATTAAAAGTTACTCCGGCATTTTTTCCCATTTCTTTCAATTGACTCAGAAACTGATCAAGCTGCATTTTCGAAAAACCTTTACGGTTCATCATATACGCACTGATTTTCATATTACCGGAGTTTTCTTTTAAAGTGGGATCCAGCTGGAAACTTTTCCATTCCACTTCCACTTTATCTTTGAAGGAGGAATCTGCTAATGCTTGCTCAAAATTTTTCTTAGCGATGTAGCAAAATGGACACATGATGTCCGACCATACCTGTATTTTCATTGTCTTGTTATTTTTAAAGTTATTTAGAGATTCTCATTCACGATTTCAATCAGTTGCTGAGATGAGAGTACACCAGAATGTCTCCATTTCATTTGGCCTTTTTTAAACAGCATCGTTGTAGGTACTCCTCTGATCTCGAATATTTCTGCTAAACCCGGGTTCTGATCGATATCGACCCGTTCATAATGGATCGCCTCGCCATAGTTTGCGATGGTTTGATCTAAATGCGGTTTCATGGCGATACATGGACCACACCAGGAGGCGTGAAAATTGACCATTGTCAGTTGGTCAGATTCTATTTTGTTAGCTAAATTCATTTTTTTGATATTTTAAAATTGAGAACAGCAGCAACATTTCGATAAAGAACATCACTGTTGTAATGCAATAAATTAGATCACAGCGTTTAAGCCCTTATTGATACTAATCTTAACGGGTTCTGCAATTGTTCTGTATCCCGGAGATATTTTACGTACGTGTTCTGCAATAGCAGCATACTCCTCCTCGGTTCCGCTACCACTCACTTCAAAATTGAATTGAAGCTCTTCAAAACCAACCGAAACATTCGGGTCGACTTCTAAAAATCCACGTAGATCAAGATTTCCCACAATGGTCAGATGTACACTGTCAAGCTTTATTCCTTTACTGGTTGCCCCCACAACAAAACCGACCATCATACATCCGGCCAGACCGCCTAAAATATAATCCTGGGGATTCGGGTTCAGGTTATCGCCCAACAGTTCTGCGGGTTCTCCGATATTATATTTGAATTGTTTTTCAACTGAAACGCTTCCAATCTTTTTACTGTGTGTGGTGATTTCAGTATTTACTCCGCCTTTCCAGGTTGCAGTAACACCTAATGCTGCAATTGCTTCAGCAGGTTTGTTAGTAATTACGTCTACATAATTTCCTAATGCTTCTAAATTTACATTGTTTAACATAACCGATTGTTTTAAATTTTGTACTACAAAGGTACTGGGTAGAAGGCTTCGAGAAAATGGACAAAACTGAAAACAAATAGCACTTATTGATCCGGTTCCACCCTTTTTAGACAGTCAAATTTCCTTTGTAAAATGTATTGGTAAAAAGACAGACCGCACCATACAAATCTACTCGACTGAAGAATCAAACAATTAGCTACCTTGCACTTACAAAAAAGGAAGTCCCCAAAATTATGAGGAACTTCCTTTTCTATCATGAGGTCTTTTGCTGTTTTAAAATGACCTGATTTTGTTTCGGATAAAAACAGGATAAATAGCTCACTTGACCTCTTCTCAGAATCTTTTATAAGCGCTAATTCCTCAAATTAGCATCAATTAGCTACTGTGCAAAAAACTCTTTTGCAATACAGCTGGCCGATTCCAGGGCCTTCGAAAACTCTTTTTCTGCCTCTGGATTCACTAGATTTCCTAAAAATTTAACTGAATGAATATCAGTAATGCCTACAAGTCCAAGCCACCAGTTGAAATAAGTGGACTGGAAATCAAGTCCCAGTTCAATCGGTACGCCCGCACCGTATACGCCTGAAGTATAAACAACACATGCCTTCTTATCTTTCAACAAGGGAAAGTACCCTTCTGCTCCAAAGCCAAAAGTTAAGCCCGGCTGTGAAATGGTATCGATATAGTGCTTCAATACCCAGGGTATTCCACCATTCCACATCGGAACAGTGATCAGGTATTCATCTGCTGAGGAAAACCGCTCCGTGACCTCAACAACTTTATCCCATGAAGTTTTTAACTCTTCATTTAAGGTTCCATCACCAAAAAATGTCATCTTAGCGGCGGCTTTGTCTCCATCAAATGTGGGTATATCAAGATCCCAAAGATTCAGTTCATCTATGATAGCATCCGGATTCAATAGTTTATACTGTTCCAAAAATTCATGCGCTATGGCTCCTGATTTTGATTTCTCCTCTCTCGGTGAGCTGATAATATGCAGTAGTTTTTTCATTTCTATTCTTTCTATGTGCAGTTAAAGATTCTCTTTTACTATTTTACTCAGTTCATGCGATGATACTATACCTGAATATCTCCATTTCATTTCTCCCTTTTTGAAGAGCATCGTAGTAGGTATACTCCTGATTTCAAATAGGGTTGCTAAATCCCTGAATTTATCGATGTCCACACGTTCATAGTGAATAGCATCATCAAATTCTGCAACCACTTCATCTAAATTTGGTTTCATGGCCACACATGGAGGACACCAGGTCGCATGAAAATTAACCATGGTCAATTGTTCCGATTCTATTTTATTTGCTAAATCCATTTTTTTTTATATTTTTTAATTATTAACTGTTGTATTGTATTGCGTTATGTTAAGGCAATGCAGGATATTCGTCCTGCTAATAGCGATCTTTCATATCATTAAAAAATGATGCTATCCCGACACCACCAGACCACGGGAAAGCGAATCTTAACGATTTAGATCATCTATCACCTCTTTCATGATCATCATACTTTTTAATTTTTCCTGATGGTCATAGATCGGAGAATGGATCATCAATTCATCCGCTCCTGTCTGCGCTATAAAGTCCTTTAAGTCCCTACTGATCTTTTCTTTACTGCCCACAAAAGAACAGGCTGTCATTTGTTGTACTTGTAAACGTACTTGCTCAGACATGCTGTCCAGGAGCTCCGCCAACGATTCAACCGGAGGCTGTAAAAATTTCCCTGAGTTTTGAGCTAAACTTTGAAACATCTGATACAGGCTGGTCGATAGCACTTCTGCCTGCTGATCAGTATCTGCGGCAGTAGCATTAACAGCTGCTATCGTATAAGGATGTTTCAGCGTTTCGGACGCTTTAAAATTCTGACGGTATAATGCAAAGGCTTCCATCATCTGTCTTGGCGCAAAATGACCCGCAAAGGCGTAAGGCAATCCTTTGGATGCTGCTAAAGCGGCACTCTCTGTACTCGATCCCAATATCCAGATCGGAACATGAGTATCTTCGGCAATAAAAGCACGTACTTTGGCATAAGGATTCCTATGCGTAAAATACATTTCAAGTGCGTCCACATTTTGAGAAAACCGCTGGGATTGCTCATAAAAATCTTTTTGAATAGCTAAAGCTGTTTGGATATCGCTTCCCGGTGCTCTTCCCAGACCCAGATCGATCCGGTCGGGATAAAGCTGCGCTAAGGTTCCAAATTGCTCCGCAACAATCAGAGGTGAATGGTTGGGCAGCATAATACCACCCGATCCTACCCGTATGTTTTGCGTGTGACCGGCAATATGTCCGATCAAAACTGAAGTTGCGGTACTGGCAACGTGCGCCATATTATGGTGCTCAGCTAACCAGAGACGTTTATATCCTAAAGTATCAACCACTTGGGCAAGCTCTTTCGTTTTTTCGAACGTAAAACGAGCATTGCTATCTTCAGATATGAACGCCAATTCCAATAATGATATAGGTATCATAATTTTTTTTGATATTAAGTACAGCTACTGATGAGTTTAATGCTCCTTTTAATGATGAAATTATTGAGACTAATTTTTTTTTATATAACCAGCAAAATAGCTGTTATACGATCATATACTGTCTCAATGATCAGTGCTGATTTGTTTAAAATTTTATAATACAAAGGTATTGGCTAGGAAGCTTCAGAAAAATGGACAAAACTGAAAACAAATGGTATTTATTGATACAATCAGTACCCTTTCAGCTGAACGTTCATTCGCTGCAAAGTTGGGCAATTGAAAGTAAAATTCTAACATGGCTATTGCTAACTTTTTCCTCGAAAGTAGAACCGACCAGTCCTTCAATCAAGCTCTCGGGATGCTGATTGAGCTGGTTTTCAATAGCCATAATTTATAGAATATCCCGTCCGAATATACTATTGAAAGGATTTTCGGAAAGCCGTCGGCGACTGATTGGTATATTTTTTAAAATATCTTATAAAATACGACGAATCTTCAAACCCGATTTTATCTGCTACCTGGTTGACATTTAATTCTGAATGAAGCAAAAGACGTTTTGCCTCCAATACAATCCTTTCATGGATCATTTCAGATGGTTTTTTATTGAGCAGTTGCAAAGTAAGATTAGACAAAGTTCTTAGGGAAACAAAAAGCATTTCCGCATATTTTGATGCAGGAAATCCTTTGGTATAATTCTCTTCAATCAGATTGACAAAATGGATCAACTGGGCACGTTTCTCATCAACAACAAAAGGAGCAAGCCCCTTATTGAGTTCTTCAAGTTCATATTTACGGCGCTGAACCTGAATCAGAAACGCTTTAAGGTAAAGCCTGAGTAATTCTTCCTGACCATATTTAGCATGTTCTTTAAGTTCAGTCTGCATCTGGACGATATACTCATCCAATTTATATTCATTTCCACTGCCTACACAACATGAGGGAATTTGATATGGATTATTGAACATACTGCACTTGAGAAAAAAATCGACGTCATTTTCCTTCTGAACCAAAAAATCCTCCGAGAAATGAATAACAAATCCCTCATAACCGGGAAAGTTGTCAAAAGCGTGAACTTGATTTTTAGCTATGAAGAAGATCGTATTTTCTGATACATCATATTCATTGAAATCAACGAAGTGTTTCCCATTACCCGACTTGAACCAGATAATCTGATAAAAACTATGAATGTGCGGTTTGGCCATATCTTCCTTGTGATCTTGTATCAGATCTTGTAAAGACTGGATCTCAAACTGCATCTGGCCCGGAGCATCAGGTTTTAAATGATATTCATAAATAGCTTCCTGTTTCTGCTTCTTCATGTGATAACGTTAGATTATGATTAGCGTTTTACTTATGCAAATATAAAAGTATTTCCATATTAACTCATATCCGCTATGTTCAAAGGGATACCTGGAATTCACAGAGAATAAATGTTTAAAATGATTTTTTAAGTAATATATATAACCGAGGTCATGCTGTGCATTCACTTTTAGTTGCTATAAAATCGGGTCCGCAATCCATCAAAGCCAATAGTTTATGCAAGATGATCGTTATATTGTCAATCGCGTACGCGGAAAAATATTATATTTACAGGGCAATAACGGTATACCCGGCGCATCCAAATTCGATTCCGCTAATGAACATTTCATTAACAAATTATTACCTGTTTTATCTAAAAGACTGAAAAAAGAAATCACAAAACTGAATGTTCAAGACTGGTAAAAAGAAGTCATTGATTATTTTAGGCCAACATGATAAGTGGTGCTACCAATATAGTCTAGCAACGATGGGATGTACAGTGCAAAGGAAAAAATACAATGATAAATATGACACTTAGAGACCATATCGCAGAAATCGTAAGCTTTTCAGATCAAGAATTTGAATATATAAGCTCACATTTTCATTATAAAAAGATGAAAAAAAATCAATTTCTTGTACAAGCCGGTCAGCAGAAAGTTAATAAATACTTTGTCCTCAGTGGAATTTTGAAATCTTATTATGTCGACAAGAATGATAAAGAACACATTGTACAGTTTGCCCAGCCAGACTGGTGGATAACTGATTATAATGCTTTTTTTAATAATAAAGAATCTACCATCTATATTGACTGTATTACAGATTGCGAACTGCTGTACATCAGTCATAACGATCTAGAAAAACTAAGTGCTGAATTTCATAAAATGGAGCATTTCTTTCGCATCAAATCAAATGCCGGCTATGTGGCTTCGCAAGAAAGGATACTGGCCATGTTAAATTTATCTTCGATGGAACGGTATAATCATTTCATCAAATCATATCCAAATCTAATTCAATCTATTCCCAAGTATCTAATCGCATCATACATCGGTGTGTCAAGAGAAATGTTGAGCCGCGTGAGCAAAAATGTGACAAATCACACAAAATAAAAGTGTGAAAGTTCTTTTTTTTGGATTGTATTTTACCCCAATTTTGTCGTATATCAAAACATTTTTTATATGAAGTACGGACAGATTTTCACCTACACACTCGAATTGGATTCTAAAGAAAAATATATTAAACAATTCGTAGACCCCTTTGCGGAAACCATCTCTAAGGCAAAAGGGCTGATCTCAAAAGTTTGGATGGCAAATTTTGACACCCAGTTTGCCAGTTTCTATTTATGGGAAACGAAAGAAGACATGGATGCCTTTATGACCACACCGGAAATAAAAATTGTAGCGAATTTACCATTTTTAAAAGACTTAAAAATAGTAGCAATTCCTGTAGTAGATGAAGCCTCTAGAATCACAAGAGGTATATAGAGAATACTAAAACATGTCCAGATAAAAACATTGCATTTGGGGGAACCTCTCCAAATGCAATGTTTACTTACTTTAAGAACTATTCCAGAATAAACCTTAAATAGTACATGCACGAGCAATAAATTAATACCGGGAACTGCTTTGATTTTCTGATTCAGATCTTTTTAAAATCAGTCGTAATTCTACAACCGTTTTCTCACACAATATGTCAACAATGACTTGCTATTTTGTCAATAAGTACCATTTATTTTCAGTTTTGTCCATCTTTTCGAATTTACCACCTCTTAACTTTGTAATAGTTAATTTAAGCCAATAATATCTTATGTCAGAATTATCCTATATATCTTTAAGAGGCAACCGCGCTTACAATACTGTCGTAAGACCAGATTTTGAACTTTACTTTGAAGCATCTAAAAATATTTACGATGCGTCGAATAACCCCCACGGTACTTTCCCGCTTAATGTTGCCGATAACAATCTCAATTGGTCACTATTAAGTAATAATCTTCAACATATCTCTACGACACAGGAAATTCCGGACTGGGTTTCAGCATATACTTCAGGGCTTGGCCATGAGACATTTCGATCAACATTAGCAGTATTTTTAGCTACTTTTTTAGCAAATCAACAGTTAGATCCTGAAAATATAGGAATTGCCGCTGGCGCTACAGCTGTAATAGAGCTATCGGCTATAATTCTGGCGGACAAAGGTGATGTTGCCGTATTTCCCGCACCTGCATATCCCGTCTACAGCAGGGATATAATGAATAAAGCCGAAGTGAAAAGATATGATCTAATCACCCACCATGATATTAATGGTATTTATGATGGGCCGATCCTCTCCATCGAACATCTGGAGAAGGCAAAACGAGACATTGAGCTTCAAGGTACGAAGTTCAAACTTTTAATCCTTACGACCCCCGATAATCCGACCGGAGGAATATATACATCAGAACAGCTCGAAGCTATCGCCGATTGGTGTATTGAAAGAAACATTCATTTTATCGTTAATGAGATTTACGGACTCGTGATGATAAATACAAAAGATCCAGCAATTGCCGGTGATTACGCTGATCATCGTCAGTTTACTTCTTTCCTCTCCATAATTCACAAAAAGAACAGCCCATATTTACACCAGTGGTATGCACTTTCTATAGATCTTGGTATTTCAGGAATGAGAGTAGGAATGGTGTACTCTCTCAATCAGGCGTTCTTAACTGCATTTAATAATTTAAACCTGCCGCACATGGTGTCAAATCATACGCAATGGTTAATGCAGAACTTACTGGGCGACCATGATTTTATGCATCATTTTTTGCATGTACAGCAGCAAGCCCTAACAAAGGGATATATTGTAGTTGTGAATCAGCTAAAAAAGTTAAACATTCCGTATGTTCCCTCATACGGAAGCCTCTTTGTATGGGTAGATTTTTCTAGATTTCTGGAAGATGAAACTTTGGCCGCAGAAACCGCTTTCTGGAAGGAACTATACAAAAATACAGGTGTATTATTAACGCCAGGTATAGGTTTCGGCCACACAAAAAGAGGAATGTTTAGAATCGTCTATACCTGCTTTGATGATAAAGCACTGCTGGTAGCTATGACACGAATTAACCACTACTTATCTAGCTTATCTAAAGCTGCAAAAATATCAAAAGAGAAAGTATGATAAATTACTTTAGAAATTTCCCTGTAGTTGGACTGATTAAGTTAGCCTTCGGTATGCTTTTCATTACCATTGGAATTATTGACGAAGAGACTTACATTTCATTGTTGGGAGCTACTTTAATTCTAGTTACATTGGCAAATAAAGGTACATGCCCGGGTAATAGTTGCTCACCGGACCCACGGAAGGGAAAATTTAATAAATAACAAGTTACACGGCATTGAAGACTTATATGAAAATGGGTTTGCACAAAATGAGTTGTTTTCTAGGCAATTGCGTAATGAACTATTTATATTAACGTAATTGAAGAATAGAAGACATTAAAGATCTCCCTCTCACCATGGTATTCCCGGTTTGAGCGCTGCTACATATAAGGCAATCCGATATCACATCTTCCGCCCATACACGAGCTGTCCGTTCCCGCAGTCGGCAATTTACTATATAAAGATTTCAATCTTTTTTTGTATCATTACCTTTTAGAGCTATGATTCTTTAGTTGATGCCCTTAAAAAACCTTTTCATATTATTCGATGAAAAAGAATTTATTGTTATTACTGCTATTTACCCTGTCTATTTTAGGTTATACCGCAGCGCAGAAAAAAAAACCAAATATCATCCTTATCCTAGCCGATGATCTTGGCTATGGGGATGTAGGCTTTAATGGTCAAAAACTGATCAAAACACCAAATATTGATCGTCTAGCCAAAGAGGGCATGATATTTAGTCAGTTTTATGCTGGCACAGCGGTATGTGCTCCATCGAGGTCTGCTTTACTTAGCGGCAAGCATACCGGGCATACCTCCATCCGCGATAATTTAGGAGTTAAGCCGGAAGGGCAGTATCCGATTGCTGATTCGGTGCTAACCATAGCTGAAATCCTGAAAAATGCGGGGTACAAAACGGGCGCTTTCGGTAAATGGGGGCTCGGACCGGTCGGTTCCGAAGGTGACCCCAACAGGCAGGGTTTTGACCGTTTTTACGGTTATAACTGCCAATCCCTGGCTCATCGCTACTACCCTTCTCATCTATGGGATAACCATGAGAAGGTAGTCCTGAAACAAAACGGTGATCTTGAACATACCGTAGACTATGCGCCGGACCTTATTCAGCAACAGGCGCTCGACTTTATAGGCCGGCACAAAGAAGAACCGTTTTTCCTTTTTCTACCCCACATTCTGCCGCATGCAGAGCTACTGGTACCTGATGACAGCTTGTTCCAATACTACAAAGGTAGGTTTGCGGAAACACCTTTCAAGGGTTTTGATTATAAAAAAGGAAGTGAGAAACCCACCGGATATGTTTCTCAAAAGTATCCCAAAGCGACCTTTGCAGCTATGGTTGCCCGCCTAGACTTATATGTTGGACAGGTGATGCAAAAGTTACGGGAATCAGGTCTGGAAGAAAACACATTAGTTATTTTTACAAGCGATAACGGGCCTCATATGGAAGGTGGCGCTGATCCGGAATTTTTTAATAGTGCAGGTGGATTTCGTGGCATCAAGCGCGATCTGTATGAAGGTGGTATAAGGATTCCTTTTATTGCCAAATGGCCAGCTGCTGTCCGCTCAGGTCAGCAAAATGATTTTATAGGTGCCTTTTGGGATATGCTTCCCACCTTATCTGAAATTGTCGGCACAAAAGCACCAAAAGATATCGATGGCATTTCCTTTGCCAACGCACTTTCCGGTAAAAAACCACAAGCGCAACATGAGTATCTCTACTGGGAATTCCACAAAAAAGGAGGAAAACAGGCTGTACGTTACGGAAAATGGAAAGGCGTTAGGCTCAATGTGCTGAGCAATAGGAACGGGCCGATTGAACTTTATGACCTATCTCTTGATCCCCAGGAAAGGCATAACATCGCTTCGGAATTTCCAGACATTGCAAGAAAAATAGCCCAATTTATGGCACAAGCTCATGTGGAAAGCCCCATATTTCCGTGGGATTAAGATTTTGATCGAACTTTACGATCATATACGAATAATTTTCGATCAGAACAAACGCTTCCAGATAAGAAGTTTAGCAGTATAAAAATGCTAAGCTTCTTACATACTAATAAAGCCATTCCATTTATACGTACTCTTTTAATGGAGCGATGTAAATTCAGCGATCATGTTTATCTATTATGATTGTCTTTGTTCGCTCGCAAGAATTTGATCAGTGCTTCTGGATGATCGGTCTGAACACCCTGAATTCCTTTATCCATAATGGCTTTCCACGCTTCGGGGTTGTCATCTGTAATTTGTGCATCTATAAACACAGATAATCCATGTTCTCTAAAATAATAGTGGAGATAAGCGATGGGTCCAGATTACTATCTCTGTCGCCTCTAAATGCGTTTTATCAAGAAAAGAAGTCAGTTCTTTTTCGTGTTTATATTCTTTGATATGCTTGACATTAGCGGCATTTGTGGAGCTATTACCGCTTAACAGCAGGGTTCATATCAGTAAATTCTGCCGCGATGTCTTTGCCTGATTTTTTCAGAGAAAAAAGCATCAAATAATTCTCGGGAGGTTTTGTAAGCCTCAAATTTCAACTTTCCACCATCCACATGGATAACCTGAAGCAGTTGAGTATTTTCCAAAAAAACATTCATCCATCTGGCACCATCCACTTTATACATTTTAGGACCAGCAACAGAAACTAAATACGCACGCCAGTGACTATCGCGCCTCACGGTACATCTTAGGGGTAATGCCTTCCAGTCGTTTGAATAATTTGATAAAATAGTTAGGGTTATTGAAGCCCGACTGATAGCAAGCTTCTGTGGTAGTAATGGTAGCATCCACCATGATTTTTTTAGCCAATTCAATCCGCTGTCTGATAACGTACTCCAGTGGTGAAATATGGAATGTTTCCTTAAATGCCTGAAAGAAGGAGGGCTTACTCATGCATGCCTGTTTTGCCAGCGTATCGACACTGATTTTTTCTGTGAGATGGTCATGAATATACTGTATGGCTGGCATAAAGCGATGATCTTGCTTCACCCGCCCCTCCTGGAGGCTTTCTAAGTTCTGGGTCTGGATGATCCTGAGTAATAAAAATTTCAGGGAAAGGTCTGCCAGCGCATCTTTGGCCGTATTCTCTTCCATGCTGATACTGATGAGCTTGTTGAGACTGCTGGCCAACTCCCTGTTATTAAAAAAGTGGTATCGTGAGAAATTAAGTTTCCATTCGAACGGGGGTTCTGTATTTGGATAGTACTCGTTAAGAAATGCCAGATTTTTGTTGACCATATCCCAGTCAAGAGCAAGCGTCGCACACTGTACCGGATGTTTCAGATCTGCCTCCGGGAAGTCGACCTTCATCGAAATGCCCTGGGGGAGAATAACGCTTTCTCCGGGCAGGAATACAAACTCATCGTCACCGGCAACTGACATAACTTTTCGTCCCCGCATCATACTGGAAATAACCAATCCATCATAAGACAATATTACATCGCTGCACTTGTGATAAGTTTCAAAGATATTCAGCTCGCAATGTTTCAGATTGAATACCCTTCTATGCTCCACCAGTGTATCCAGCGCTGTGCTGTCACTGAGGTTTATTGGTGCAAGTTGGCAAATATGATCCATATGTTGAATGGTAAGAATATTCAGATATAGCTGTACAATGCTAAAATTACGAAAAATTATACCAGTTAGACAACCCTCTTTGCTTTCAAGAGTATCGTTCCATTAAAAAATAGGATCGTTCCATATCTTCCCGAATCATACCGCTAATATTGTATTGGGATACCCCAATACTAAAATATCCAAATTATGAACATTACCTTAAAACAGGCAGAAGCTGCTATTTCAGCGGCAAAGGCCAAAGCGACTGAGATCAATACGTTAATGAACATTGCCGTAGTGGACAGCGGTACCAATCTGGTTGCCTTCGCGCACATGGACGATGCATGGCTCGGATCCATTGACATCTCCCAGAGAAAAGCCCGCACGGCCAGGTATTTCAATATGAACAGCGGTGAAATAGGTAAACTCTCTCAGCCCGGCGGCCCGCTTTACAACATCGAACATTCAAATGGCGGGCTTATTTCTTTTCCCGGTGGCGTGCTGATCAAAAATTCGGAGGGTGCTATTATAGGTGCTATCGGTGTTTCCGGCGATTCGGTGGAAAACGACCATATCGTTGCCCAGGCCGGTGCAGAGGCGATTAAATAAAAATAAAAATCTAATTTTATGTGTCAGAACCATGGAGTAGCTTACATTAAACCGGGAGTGGTAGAAGTAAGAGAAATAGAATATCCGAAGCTTGCATTGGGTAACCGTAAGTGTGAGCACGGCGTAATACTGAAAATAGTATCCACCAATATATGCGGCAGCGACCAGCATATGGTCCGCGGACGGACAACCGCCCCGGAAGGGCTTATACTTGGTCATGAAATTACCGGGCTGGTGATCGAAGCCGGACGGGATGTCGAGTTCATTAAGGTCGGCGACCTGGTTTCAGTTCCCTTTAATATTGCATGTGGCCGTTGCCGCAACTGTAAGGCAGGCCAGACGGGCATTTGCCTGAATGTGAATCCGGCCCGGCCCGGTGCGGCCTATGGTTATGTAGATATGGGCGGATGGGTTGGCGGCCAGGCAGAATATGTCATGGTGCCGTATGCAGATTTCAACCTATTGAAATTTCCGGACAGTGACCAGGCTATGGCAAAGATCAAAGATCTGACGTTGCTGTCTGACATATTCCCTACCGGTTTCCATGGCGCGGTAACAGCCGGGGTGGGACCGGGAAGCATTGTTTATATTGCTGGTGCTGGTCCGGTGGGACTTGCCTGTGCGGCTTCCTGCCATTTGCTCGGAGCGGCCCTGGTAATCGTCGGGGATATGATCGACGAAAGGCTCGTGCAGGCTAAAAGTTTTGGCTGCGAGGTGATCGACCTGAAAAAGGATGCAACGCTGGCCGAGCAAATCGAAGCGATTGTCGGCGTGCCCGAAGTAGATTGCGCTGTTGACTGCGTAGGTTTTGAGGCCAAAGGCCATGGCCATGACAGTGGACACGAACAACCGGCTACCGTACTGAACTCCATCATGGAGGTGACCCGTGCCGGTGGACAGCTGGGAATTCCTGGTCTGTATGTGACTGGTGATCCCGGTGCTGTTGACGAGGCAGCTAAAAAAGGGAGCCTGAGTATCCGGATCGGATTGGGCTGGGCCAAGTCGCATTCTATCCATACCGGCCAATGCCCGGTCATGAAATACCACCGGCAGCTGATGAACGCAATCCTCTACGATAAAATAAAGATTGCACAAGCGGTCAATGTTGAAGTGATTTCCTTACAGGATTCGGTGAGAGGATATCGTGATTTCGACAAAGGTGCTGCAAAGAAATTCGTAATCGATCCACATGGAATGATCGTTTAGACATTAATCTACCATAATCGATATATAAGAAAGCTATCTACTTACTAGATAGCTTCTATTCGCGACTTGAGTTATAAATTTTTTTGTAAATTTGCATAATAGGTTCAGGTCTGAAGCCCTCATTACGTAAATTGTATGTGTGTATAACAAATAGAATTCAGGTTACCGGGCATTTTAGATAATAACCTATAATCCGTTTTGGTGTATCCGGCCAAAGCCCCGTTGATGCCGATTATCCCACCTACACAACCGTAAACATGGTCCCCTACCTGAAATCCCCTGACATTGGCTCCTATTTTTTCCACTATCCCAGAAACATCTCCATGAAGGATTGCCGGAAAGGATGGAATGTTGGGATAGGATAATCTATGGTTTCAAAGGTATCCTTCGGCGTTCCAAAATTATTTATTACGATTGCTTTCATCTCTTGTATATTGTGTTTTTTAAGGTATTATTTTATTGTCCTTTAAGGTCTGAAAATATGCAATCATCTGTTCAATGCTGTCGAGATACATTTCCTGAAAACCATATCTTCTCGCTTTGTTTACATCGAAAAAGGCATCACATTCCGTACCGAAGATGAAATCCCCGAAAGCCCATTGCACCAGTTGGTCAAGTGTGTGCTGCTGTAGTCCGTATTTTTTCACCATTGTTTCCCACAATGCTGCCTTATCTGCCATATAATCTGTAAGCGGAAACTTTTGCGGTTCTGCATAAGGGATTTCAAAAAACTCGGCAAACCTCTGCCAGGCATCTTTCCACCTGAAAATATCCCCGTTGGTGATGTTGAAGATTTCGTTCCGGGTATTGTCTGCCGTTGCTACCCATTCCATACTTTTGCTCAATACTTCCGTTCCGGTAACATTTACCAATACCTCATACGCCTTCGGGCTCCCCGGAAAACGAAAAGGAACGTTCAGCTCTTTGCATAGGCAGGCATATACGGCAATCAGGTTGCCGAGGTTCATCGGATTATTGACCGTATAGCCAATGACCATATCGGGGCGGATGGCTGTCCAGTTCCAATTTCTACCCTTGCTTTTTTCTCTTAAATAATCTTCCTGATCGTAATAAAAATTGGGCGGAAAGCAACGCAGGTCGGTTTCTTTTGCAGGTGTTCTGTACATTCCGAGATGTGCACCATAAGCTTTCCCACCCTGAATGAATGTAATATGTACAAAGTTGGGCAGTAGTTCTTCCGCATCGTTCATCAGGTTTTGCAGCAAAGCCATATTGGCTGCAACCTGTTCAGTCAACGATTTCTTTTCCACATAGGCTGCATAGAATATGTGGGTAACACTTTTTAGTTTTGCTTCATTTTCTTTTAAACTGTCTGGATTGTTCAGATCCATTTGGACAAACTTTCCCCTGATCTGATACCTTAATGGCGAATGGGAACTAACAATTACATCCCATTGCTGGGTAGTTTCAAGATGCAATGCAAGATTCCGTCCGATAATCCCGTTGCCTCCTATTATCAATGCTGTTTTTTTCATTTTTTTTCCAATAGATAAATACCTGGTTTCTCCTGTAATTTTTCGTCTGCCAACTGTCCGAAATCCTTGATATAGGGCTGCTGGTTGTGCAGGTTCAATCCTTGTTGGTTCTCCCATATTTCATAGAACACGAACAGGTTTTTGTCGTCGATGCTCCGGTGCAGGTCATATTGGAGGCAGGCGGATTCTTTTCTTGTTTGTATTACCATATTTTCAAGCACCTGTACTACTTCTGCAGTGTGTTCGGGTCTGTTTTTTATAATTGCTGTCAGATAAATTTTCATTGTTCTATTTTTTGGGATGATAACTTGATTTCTTTAGGGGACGAAAACTCCGTTTCAAAGACTTTTTCCAAATGCATTACGTATGCATCTTTGTATCGGTCCACCCTTTCCTGTGTAACGTTTTTTTCCAGATCATGAAAGTGTATACCGTCAATTCGTTCAAGCGACAGAAAAGCATTCATTCTGTGGAAACCGAACAGCACGCCATCGTCCACACTTCGCTGGTTGAAAAATTCGTTGGGAAGCGTAAAAGCTGTTTCGGGTGCGTTCCATGAGGTAACAGCCATATATTTTCTGCCCTGCATTGTACCGCCCGTTCCATAATTTATTCCGGGATTTTCACTTTTCCGTCCGTCGCTGTAAAACATTCCATTTCTGTGCCCTGCGGTAAAAACCTTGTCCACATACTCTTTCAACCTATACGGCATAGAAAACCACCATACGGGAAAATGGCAGATAATTACGTCTGCCCAAACATATTTTTCAACTTCCGCGGATGGTTCATAGCTTTCGTTTATGTCCGTAATTTTTAACTCAAATCCATTTTCTTGTATGAAAAATGTTTTATCAAGTTCTAAAAGCGTTTTATTGAATTTTCCGCCCGAATGGGCAAAGTGCTGCCCACCATTGATGATGAATATTTTTGTCATTCGTTTTCTCTTCATATTGGTTCAAAATTATTTTGTTTTTGACTCTAATAAAAATAATGTAAATTTGACCCCACTATAATTTTTATTATAATGCAAGCAAATCTTGAATGGTTCAGAACATTTCGGGCGATATATGAAACAGGCACAATGAGCGGTGCGGCAAAACAACTTTACATTTCACAGCCCGGCGTGGGCCTGCACCTGAATGCGTTGGAAGTTTATACCGGCTTTCCGCTGTTTGAACGTACCACACGGAAAATGATACCGACTGAAAAAGGCAAGCTACTTTATCAGCAAATGTTGGACTCTCTGCTCTGTCTGGAAGATATTGAAACCCGCTTTCAACGGAAATCGGGCAAAGACAGGGCAACCGTAAGTGTTGGAATGTGCGTAGAAACATTCCAACAGGTTCTGGAAAAACATATACCTCGCCTGAACTTTAATTTAATCATGCAGTTTGGCAGCAACGAACAATTGATACAATCGTTGGAAAATGGTTCTGCTGATCTGATATTGACCACTTCGACAAGGCAGGGAAATCACTTGCTGGACAGGCCTTATACCGTAGAGCGGTTGATACTTGTAGCGGGCAGGAACACGGATATTTCAGGATTTCAGCTACAGGATAAGGGCATTATGAAGGACTGGATGAAATCGCAGCTGTGGTATAGCACTGCAGCAGATATGGGGGTTCTGAACCTGTTTTGGGAAAACAATTTCGGTGAACGCCCCAGTTTCGTCCCCAATTATATCGTGCCAAACAAGTTTTCCATTATCAGGTGCCTTTCGGAAGGAAACGGTCTTGCTATTTTACCTGATTTCCTGTGCCGGGAAGCGATGGATGATCATAAAATCCTGAAAATCTGGGAAGGCTATAAACCTATCGAGAATACATTATATTTCTGCAAACGGAAACAGTCCTTGTTTATGAATGAGATAGATTTGATAGAGAAAATGCTGGTTGATGAGCTTCGGTAACTTCTTATTAAGGTTCGGTTTAAAAGAAAAAATAAAAACATGGATTAAAAGGTTGATCCAAACAATCAACCTTAATGTTCAGCCCCCCCCTCCTGATGTGGAATCAAAAAATACTGCCTATCAATCCGCTCCAATAAACTCAACATGTGATAGCAGATAGGACTTCCCGAAGTTATCCGTGTCATACGTTACAGTAACTTTGATAGCGGTCCACTTACATCTGACAGAATACCGGGTTTTTACCAGTTTTCACAGAGGTAATCTGCATCCGAAGCTATTTCCCAACTTGTCATGAACAGACTGATTTGTGTAATTAAGTGTAATCTTTTCGGGAATAAAATCATAAGAGCCATTACGTTTTCCGAGCATGATGGTTGGCCCTCCCGGCTCGTGAGATTGGATCAGTGCTATATCAAAAACCTCATTCCCCTCATATCTTTCACTGTTTATTATTTTGATGAAGTCAAAATGGTATGCGGGTCCATCTTGTGGCGGAGTTTCTGACACGACCATCCTCGCTTATACCCGGTAGTTATGGCCGGGCTCCCTGTTGATAAAACACCCCATCCTGAAAATAGCTATACTCTATATACCCAAAAAAACCAAGATACTTCCACGATCTACTCCTTCGCATCCCCCTTCCAGTGGAAACCACTCCGGAGTACCGGCAGCAACAATGCACCGGCTATCACCTATATTCCCCTCCCCCTCTTACTAACTCGCGCACTCTCCATGTCATCTCAGTCGCCATTTCTGGCAGGTCAGTATCTCTAAAAAAAATATGACAACCGCCGCTTGCACCTTTGCTGTAAATAGAATGAAAAATGGAATTCAAAACAATAAAGAGGCACTTCTTGAGAAGTATTCCGATAGGCATAGCGAGCCTATTATTTTTAGTAGCATGCAATAGCAAAAAAGCTCCATCCCATGGAGAAACTGATGGGGCCATATCCGTTGATGTAGCAAGAGTAGAAGAAAACACAACGGCTGACGATATTGCCCTTAGTGGAAGCATTGAAGGAATGACCACTGTCAAAGCCGGATTTATGGTGCCAGGAAAGATAAACGGTATATCAATAAAGGTGGGCCAATTTGTTTCCAAAGGGCAGCTCATTGCAACCTTAGACGCTACCAATTACGCGTTGAATAAACAGCTTGCAGATGTGCAGGTAAACGAAGCCAAAGACGAATACCAACGATTAAAATACCTGCACGACAGAGGCAGCCTCAGCGCAAGTGATTTTTCAAAAATGACCGCTTCCTTCCAAAGGTCGCAATTACAACAGAAGCTCGAGGCAAAGAACCTAAGCGATACCCGCTTATACGCACCTATCAGTGGCGTGCTTTTAAGTAAAGAAGCAGAGGTGGGCGAAATCATATCGGCCGGCACACCACTTTTTGTAGTATCTGATATTAAACAGGTTACGGTGATCGCTTTCGTACCCGAAAACGAACTTAACGGCCTGCATCTCGGGCAAGCAGCCAAGGTTGCAATAGCCGCGATCAATAAGAGCTTCGACGGAAAAATAACTGAAGTTGGATCGTTGGCCGATGCAACTTCAAGGTCTTTTATGATAAAAATTACGGTAAACAATGATCAATTGTTGATACGTCCCGGAATGATTGCCCAGGCTATTATTGGCGGGAAGGATCAAAAGAAAAGTATCCAACTGCCGCTCGAGTGTATCATGAATGATCTGGGCAATCAGCGCTACGTTTATGTGGTTGATAAAACGTCCCAAAAGGCTTTCAAGCGTCCGGTAAGTCTAGGCGAAATAATTGCCAACAAAATAGAAATTCTGTCGGGCCTGTCACTTGGTGAGACAGTAGTTATCTCCGGCCAAACGAAGCTTTCGGACGGCTCACCAATAAAATTCTCAAAATAGTTTCTCCAGCGATTGTCTTGAGCCATCCAAACAGATCTTAAAATATAAGGACCAACAGAAAACACATCAATACTATGAATTTTATAGAAGCAGCACTGAAATACAAGCAGCTTACACTGGCCGTCCTGCTGATGTTATTTGCGGTAGGTATAGAGTCGCTCTTAAATATGCCGCGTCGCGAAGACCCAAAAATAACCATTCGGACGGGTTTGGTAATAGCCCAGTTTCCAGGTGCCTCTTCAACCCAGGTTGAAGAGCAGGTGACAAAAAAACTGGAACAATATCTCTTTCAATACGAGGAAGTAGACAAAACGAAAACCTATTCCGCTTCAAAAGATGGCATGACGGTAATCAATGTAGAACTCGAAGAAAATGTAAAACAGCCGGAAATATTCTGGAATAAATTGAGACACAGGCTATTGGTATCCAAAGAAGTTGAAATGCCTCCGGGGGTGAGCGGACTAATGGTAGATTCGGACTTTGGAGACACGGAGGCTATTGTGATGGCTTTGGAGAGCGACAAGGCGAGCTATGCGGAACTTAGAAACTATACACAAAAGATAGAGGAGCAAGTAAGAACCCTTAAAGAGGTTTCAAAAGTTAAGCGTATTGGCGATCAGACAGAAGAAGTCGTCGTATCATCTACATCAGGCAAACTCGCCCAATATGGCTTTGGCATCAACCAGGTTTTGAGTGTATTACAAGCGCAAAATAGTCTCGGTGCCAGTGGTGAGATTAAAACAGACCGCAATAAAACACCTTTGTACAGTGAGGGATATTTTCTCACAGAAACGCAGCTAGCTGGTCAGATTATAGGTACCTCCACCAACGGCTCTCCAGTAAAACTCGGCGATGTTGCCTCCTTAAAAAGAGATTACACCGAACCGGAGAGTATCATTACCGTAAATGGAAATAAGGCAATACTGCTGGCCATACAGATGCACGAAGGCAATAATATCGTAGATTTTGGAAAGGAAGTAGACAAAAAGATTGAAGAGGCACGAAAGCTTATCCCTTCAGATATAAAAATTACGACACTGGTATCCCAACCTAAGCTGGTAAACCAAAACATCTCCCACTTTATCAAAGAATTTTTCCTGGCCATCGTAGCCGTTATTGTAGTGGTGATCCTTTTGCTCCCTTTCCGCATCGCCTCGGTGGCAGCCATGGCCATTCCCATGACCGTAGCATTAACCTTTGCCATCCTGAACGCATTGGGTATTGAGCTTCACCAGGTATCGCTTGCCGGCCTCATCTTGGTATTGGGAATGGTGGTGGATGACGCTATTGTTATTGCAGACAATTATGTCGAGTTGCTGGATGAAGGTGTGCAACGCTGGACGGCTGCCTGGCGAAGCGCACATGATCTTCTCATACCGGTGCTTGCCGCCACCATTACCATCATCGCCTCCTTTGTTCCGATGGTGCTCATAAAGGGCTCCACGGGTGAGTTCATTTTTACCTTGCCCATCACCGTTGCCGTAGCCCTTATCGCATCCTACTTTGTCGCCCTGTTTCTCACGCCTTTGCTATGTTATACATTTATAAAAAAGGGCTTACACCAACATACTGATGATACGGAAGGGAACGGCTCAAAAAAAGAAAGAAAGTCGGTTTTGGGCTATATGCAAGCCGGCTATAATACGGCACTCAACTGGTGTGTGAAGCATCCCAGACTTACCATCCTTACCAGTGTTGCATTTCTGCTGCTAACGGGCCTCGTCTTTAAGTTAGGTGTACGGGAACTCTTCTTTCCCGCCGCCGAGCGCAATCAGTTCGTCGTAGAATTGTGGATGCCCACCGGTACCAAGCTTGAAAAAACCAATGCTGCCATTTTAAAGGCAGAACAACTCATTAAGGGAGATAAAAGAGTGACCTCCTATGCAACCTTCACAGGCACATCGGCTCCGAGATTTTACTACAATTTCTCGCCCGAAGTACCCGCCAGTAACTATGCATTGATACTCGTTAATACCACCAGCACCGAAACCACCGAAGCGCTGGCAGAAGAGCTTGGCGATAAGGTTAATAGGCTTGCGCCTGATGGTACCTTCTTTGTTAAATTAATGCAGCAGGGTAACGACTTAAAAGCGCCGGTAGAAGTGCGTATAATAGGTGAAGAAGTTGCGCAACTGAAAACGATCGCCGCGCAGGTAACAACTATTATAAAAAACGCAAAGAGCAGCCGCAAGGTGCGAACCGATTTCGCAGAAGATTATTACGGCATTCAGATAAGTCCCAAAGAAGAAGCCAGACGATTGGGCTTTACCACTGAAGGCATCGCACAAACTATTTACACAGGATTTAGCGGAATGCCAATATCTACCATATATGAAGGTAATAATCCTATCAATATCGTATTCCGCCTAGAACCAGCCGCACGCCGAAACACATCAGACCTCCAAAACGTGTACCTCCATTCGCCACTAACCAATGCCGAGGTACCCTTAAGGCAACTGGCCGATTTAAGACCGCAATGGCAGAGCGGTAAAATAATGCACCGAAACGGAGTGAAAACACTCACCGTGCAAAGTGAAGTCATGCCAAATGTGCTGCCGGCCGAATTACTTGCAGCAATAAAACCAGCAGTAGAAAAATTGAAATTACCCAGTGGTTGCCGAATAGAATACGGTGGTGAAGAAGGCGGAAAAGAAGAGGTAGAAAGTGATATGGTGGCAGCATTGTCCATCAGTCTCATCCTGATATTTCTGATTCTGCTATTTCAGTTTAAAAACATAAAAGAGGCGCTCATTATTATGGCAACCATTCCATTGAGTTTGTTTGGAGCCATATTGGGGCTGGCCCTTACCGGCAACAACTTCAGCTTCACTGCTTTTATAGGACTCATATCGCTATCGGGCATTGTAGTGCGTAACGCCATTATACTCGTCGACTATACTAATATTCTACTTAAAGATGGTATAGACATCAAAACCGCGGCCATTACAGCGGCCCAGCGGCGCTTGCGCCCAATTTTTCTTACCGCAATGGCGGCAGCAGTTGGCGTACTTCCCATGATTATTTCCAAATCACCTATGTGGGCTCCATTAGCGAGCGTATTGGCCTTTGGTGTGATCTGGAGCATGATCATGGCCCTGTTAACCGTACCTGTGATGTACATAGCAATGATTAAAAAAGATGACAAGAAAGACCTTATCCGTAAATATAAAACAAGTATACAGCATGAAGCCTAATATAACCACCACGCTGTTGGTACTTTCCATTCTGTTTTTCGGCTCATTTCGGCTCTCCGCTCAATCAAGCAGGGAATATTCTTTACGACAACTTGTTGAAGCGGCAAAAAAGAACAACAGGATGCTCACGATAAAAGATTACCAGGTGCAGGAAAAGATGAGCAAGCTCAAAGAAGATGAAATAAAACGTTATCCCACAGCTACGCTTGACGGAAGCTATCAGTATAACTTTACACTGCCCGATTTTGTAATTCCTGCAGGCACCCTCGGTTCAGTACCGACCGGAAATGGGACTACGCAACCCTTACCGGCAACAGACAGTAAGTTTCGTGTTGGAGAAAAGGGTATGTATGCTGTTGGCTTCGGTATTTACCAGCCTCTAACACAGCAGTTCAAGATAAATACAGGGCTGGCAATTGATAAAACCGATATACAGCTGGGGCAAAAAGAAAAAGAAAAAGCCACGCTTCAGGTGGAGTTGGCCATTGAGCAGCTGTATTATGCTGCCATGATCACCCAAAAACAAACCGAAAGTGCCGGAGCCAAGCTGGAGATGACCAAAGCGAAGCTCCAAGATGCAGAAGGTACCTTAGCAGCAGGAAAAACAACGGTAGCAAATATTTCGGGCCTGCGGGCGGGAGTTGCCTATGAGAAGCAGCATATTTTAAAGCTTTCCATGCAATTGCAGGATTATTTAAGTGACCTAAGTGAGCTTACCAATCTGGATGCAGGCACATTAAAGCTTAGCGAGATCGAACCTGACTCAACAGCCCTTCAACCTGTCGATGTGTACAAGCGCGCTGCCGAAAAGAACCCGGAGATAGCGATAGCACGCCTAAACCGGGAAAAAGCCAGCCTGGGGATAAAAGCGGCCAGTGAGAGCAACCTGCCCGATCTGGGAATAATAGCGGGTTATAATCTTCAGCACGGTAATCCAATATTACCGGGCAGCAGTCCATATGTCGGGCTCAGTTTGAGATGGAACCTACAGGACCTTTTTTCCAACAGGCAGGTGAAAAATCAACGGATGTTCCAGCTGAAGCAGGCAGAAGAGTCTGTAGCCTACATCAGGCAACAGGTAACTTCCGGCATTGATAAAGCATGGAGAAAGGTAAAACAAAGCGATGTCCTTATCGAAACGGCAAAAAAATTGGTTAGCTACCGAAGCGATGCCCTGAAAGAGGAACAGGACAAACAAGTTGCCGGAATGGATATAAAAACAACATTGCTTGCGCGAAAATCAGAGCTCGCAGAAGCAGAGGCAGAGCTGTATACGGCAAAACTATCCAATTTACTAGCCCTGGCAGAACTTAGAAATTTAACCGGCGGCAAGTAGTAGCCCATATTATCATAAACACCTTAAACAATCCAGCAAAATAAAGCTGCACCCATAAAAACAAAACAAATGAAAAACAATCTTTTAATTGCCTTGCTCTTTAGCAGTATCTGTGCGAAAGCGCAAGACGCTAGTGATTTCCCAGTTCGTAAATGGTCATTGGATTTCGGAGGGTCGGTTGGCGTCTTCATTCCATTTGATCAGGTTAAAGATAGTAAAACGGCCATCGGCTCAAATGCGATAACCACCCTGCAGCTTAACTATCGCGAGCATTTCTTTACCAGGCTCCAGTTCGGGCAAACAACCGTCGATTTTAAGTATCGGAGCACCTTTCCAACAATAAATTCGGATATCAGCGCCAAAGCAAATAGCACCAACCTCGGGTTGGTGTTCGGATATCAGCGCAGTTTCCGAAGACTGCAGCCCTATGTCTTTGCCGGCGCGGGTGCATCCTTTATAGATGCACCAACGGCTTTCTATGACCCCGAACAGAACATGGTCAATTACAGAACCCTATCTGGAACCCACCTGCAGGTCATAGCAGGTGCAGGCCTCAACTATAGGTTGTCAAAGACCTTTATCCTCTTCCTCGAAGGACAGGCTGCCACCATTCCGGATATTCCGAAAAATTCAGCGACCCATCTATCCGGAATCAGCGCTCTTATCGGCATAAAAGCACCACTGTAATCCGTTTCAGTACCACCCTGCGGCCGCTCTATAACGGAACGGGCAGGTCAAATGATTCTTTATTTATTATATTAGCACATGAATAAAAAAGGCTATAAGTTATTCAGATTATACGGCTACCCTTCCTTCGGTTTGCTGCTATACCTGATTTTCATTCTGCTCAATCCGTTTGAACGGACTTATAACAGTTGGAAGTTTTACGTAGCGATGGACTTCTTCCTGGAGTTCACCTTCTGTACCATATTCGCGGCCGCCTTGTTTGAAACCGGTATTCAGCTCAATAAACTCATCAATATGTTCTATAGCTGGGAACGCCATTTTCTAAGTCGCTTCACTATACAGCTCGTGGTTCAGGTAAGTGTCCTCTACCTATTGATCCGCTTGTTCTTCTCCATCGATTTTCCCTCACGTTTCGGCTATGATGACCTGCTGACAAGGCAAACAATCATCGTGGGAATCATCTTTACCCTAATGACCACAGCGATCTTTGCTGCCGAACATTTTTTTTACCGGTGGACGGACGCCAGGTTGAGATCGATGGAAATGGAGCAGCATAGTACGAAGGCACAGCTGGAAGCACTCAAATTGCAGCTTGATCCCCACTTTCTTTTCAATAACCTCAGCACCGTTACCGCCCTGATCGACCGCAGGCCCGATACAGCAACCCTTTATGTGACCAAACTCTCTTCCATTTACCGTTACATGCTGGCAAACCGGACAGAGCATACCATATCGCTCCAGAAAGAGCTGGAATTTATAGAGGCGTACCTGTTCTTGTACGAAATCAGGTATGGAAACAGCATCAAAGTCAATATCGAGCACCGTAGTGCTATGGCTCGGTTTGGACTCCCTCCGCTTACCTTACAGTTGCTCATTGAAAATGCCATCAAGCATAATGTATTCAGCATCGATTCACCACTGTATATCCACATCGACTTTCCGAAGGAAAACCTGATGGTAGTGGAAAACAATCGATCACCGAAAGCGGAAAAAGAAGATGGCACACAGGTGGGTATCAGGAACATTCAGGAAAGGTATCACCTCCTACATCAACCGGAACCGGTGATCGTTGAAAATGACCATCTATTCCGGGTAGAAATACCCTTAATAATCGTGGAATAATCTTAACAAAAATTGTCATGCCCAGCGCTTTAATTATCGAAGACGAACTTCCGAACATAGAGAGACTCGAAAAAATGCTTCTCGACTCGAAATGGAACATATTTGTTATCAAAAGCCTTCAAACGGTAAAAGATGCTATCACTTGGTTACGTTCAAACGAACAACCTGATATCATTTACATGGATATCATGTTGACCGATGGGTTAAGTTTTGAGATTTTTAATCATGTAACGATCACAGCGCCCGTTATATTCATTACCGCATACGATGACTACGCGCTCAAAGCATTTGAAGTGAACGGGGTGGACTATTTACTGAAACCCCTGGAAGCAGATAAGTTGGAAAAAAGTACATCGAGAGCGCTATTACTCCGAGGCCTCGGCGATCAGGAAAGCCTCATGGAGCTGGTAAAAAGCATGCAGGTAAAAAAACCTATTTACCGTTCCCGATTTTTGATTACATACCGCGATCGTTTTGTGCTGCTCACCGTAGATGAAATAGCTTATTTCATCTCCGAAAATAGAGTAACCTTTCTGATTACCCGCGACTCCCGGCAATTTGTAACCGACCAATCGCTTGAAATGCTGGAAAAAGAACTCAATCCCGAGGCTTTCTTCCGCGTGAGCCGTCAGATCATTGTTTCATTGAACGCTATAGGAACGATCTACCAGTCCTTTAACGGGCAGGTCAAGATCGAACTGGCCCCGGCGGTTCACGGTCCGGTTACCTTAAGCCGGGAAAAGTCTGGCCAGCTTAAAAAATGGTTGGACCACTCCAACGGATATTAACATCATATTTAATCGTACCCACTCGCTAAAAAACAAAGACTATGATCCGGATCACATCCGTTACGCAAAAAAAGGAATTAAAAGCATTTATTGACTTTCCCCACGATCTATATAAAGATGACGCTTACTATATACCGGAACTTTTCATCGCGCAGCGTGAGCTCTTCACTAAGCACCCTTTCCATGAACATTCTTCCGTACAATGTTTTTTAGCTTATCGCGGGAGGAAGGTTTTAGGCCGCATAACAGCCATTCTTAATAATAACCATAACCAGTATAATCAGTGCACAGACGGCTTTTTCGGTTTTTTTGACTGTGTTAATGATAAACAGGTCGCTGAGTTGCTTTTTGATGCTGCCCACCAATGGCTTAAAGAAAGGGGAGCAACCTGTATGATCGGTCCCGTAAATTTTTCGTTCAATGAAACATGCGGACTGCTGGTAGAAGGCTTTCAATCGCCTCCCGTAGTTATGATGCCCTACAATGCACCCTATTATCAACATCTGCTTGAAGAGAGTGGTTTCGTTAAGAAGCTGGACTTGCTGGCATTTCGCTTTGAAGCGGAAGGTTATAACGATAAATCAGTCAGGCTTCTTGGGCAACTGACAGCGAGGCTGGAACGCAGTCGTATAACCATTCGGAAGATTGATATGAAGAATTTTAAACAGGAAGCGATCAGTTTAAGGGAAGTGTATAATAAGGCTTGGGATAAAAACACCGGCTTTGTGCCCATGACCGATAATGAATTTGACCATATCGGCCGTGAACTTAAAATGATCCTTGATCCCGATTTTTGCCAGATCGCCGAGCAGGACGGGAAGATAGTGGGCTTTGCATTGGCTATTCCAGATTTTAACCAGGTTCTGCAAAAAGTTAAGAGAGGAAGATTATTTCCTACGGGGCTGCTAAAGATCCTACTGAACAGAAAGAAAATCAAGGGAATAAGGATCTTATTGCTCGGTGTAATTGACGGGTATCGCAAAATGGGCATCGAAGCCTGTTTCTATGCAACCATCATTAATAAGTATCGGGAGAAACAATTGGAATACGCAGAAGCATCCTGGACGCTGGAAGACAACCACCTCATTAATAATGCCATCATCGCTATAAAAGGCAGGCAGTATAAACGGTATCGGATCTATAGGAAAGAATTTTACTCTCCTCCGCATATACATGGATAGAATAGGATCATTTTTTTAACGGCCTTTTTCAACATATCTTGTAGTTACTGCCATGCATTTTTAGGCTCAATTTTGTTCCATTTTTTGTATAGGTACGCGGCCACATTGAATTTCTTTCCGGTCTCGTGCCTTGAGACCGGAAAGAAATTCAATGTGATAGCCCAATATTCTTCCCAGGCTGACTCCACCTTTAGAGGATCCCTTGGTTGAATTATCTATAACATCGATGAAACTTGTATTTGCGTGGTCACTAATGATACATTCTATCGGAATCTGGATTACTTCACGGGAATCCTGGCACGGAATTTTCACCTGTGCGAGCATACCCGGATTAATACGCAATCCCCGGTTATTTTCCCATCTCCTTTATTTTATTCAACTTTATTCTCTAGATGGCAGGCTGAAAGAAAATGGAGGCCTGCAGGTGGATTGTTACCCTTTTTTATGAATCTTTTTTGAATATTATTAGCTTTCAATTTGAAACAAAAATGAAAAAACAATTTAAGTCTGGTTGTTGTAA
This sequence comes from Sphingobacterium sp. DR205, assembly GCF_011064245.1. Lineage (NCBI taxonomy): Bacteria > Pseudomonadati > Bacteroidota > Sphingobacteriia > Sphingobacteriales > Sphingobacteriaceae > Sphingobacterium > Sphingobacterium sp. DR205. The sequence goes on from NZ_CP049333.1 coordinate 4,250,268, forward strand.
ACGAACAGATGTACCCATAAAAGATAATGTTTGTATGAAGGCAAACTTATTATTTCAGTTTCTGATGTCTCTTTCGCTGGGGTGCTTTGCCCAGCAAAGGGCAAGCTGGGTGGGCAAGCCGGCTGTGGAATGGCCCAAGATCGCACTGATCAACGAGGTGCAGTTTAAGAAAGGAATCTGTGAGATCAAACGATAGCAAGGATAATGAAGCCTATGCCGCGCTGGAAAAACTAGAAGCTAACCCACATGACTAATTCAAATAAATATATAGTGCTAATGGTGTGCTAAAACATTTGTAAAACCTGTCAGCAGATTTGATGGTAAACACCGCTCCTTTCCCAATAGTAATTTCTTGCAGGCTTTTTTAGGCAGCTCTCTCCAGAGATGACACCAAAAATCACACTCTACCGAATTTTCTCAATAAAACAGAATCCCTTTATCGTTGTTTTGACTACAACAACCATTGTTTTGACTACTTCCAACACTTAGCGTATGACCAATTTTGTAGTGTCAAATTTCTAGTTAAAAACGAAAAAAAATGAACACAAAAAAAGTATGGCTCATAACAGGAGCATCGAAAGGATTGGGATTGTCCTTAGCAAAAAAATTATTAGACGAAGGCTACAAAGTAGCCGCCACTTCCAGAACGGTTGAAAGTTTGGAAATAGAAATCGGAACATCTGAAAACTTCCTTCCGTTGGAAGTAAACATAACAGATGAGACAAGTGTAAGCAACGCCATTACCAAAACACTGGAAACATTCGGCACTATTGATGTGGTTGTTAACAATGCAGGCTATGGACAGTGGGGTACTTTAGAAGAACTGACTGACAGTGAAACTCGTCAGAACTTTGATGTAAATGTGTTTGGTGCGCTGAATGTAATTAGAAGCGTTATGCCACATTTCCGCAATAAAAAATCGGGGCATATCATCAATATTGGTTCCATTGCAGGCTTCAATGGAATATTTCCAAGCTTGGGAATTTATTGCGCCACAAAATATGCAATGGTTGGCTTTACAGAATCTTTGTCGGCAGAAGCAAAAGAATTTGGAGTAAAGGCAACGATAGTATATCCTGGGTATTTCCGCACTAATTTTTTAGATAAAAGTACACTGAGTCTTGCGCAAAACCCGATCGAAGATTACACAGCGGCAAGAAATTCTGAACACTTGCACAAAACCGAAATAGACGGCAAGCAGTTAGGCAGTCCTGAAAAAGCAGCCACTGCATTTATTCAGTTAGCCGAAAGCGAAAATCCACCATTGCATTTCTTTATGGGTAGTGATGCTTTTACAATGGCTTACAACAAAATTGAAATTTTGCAAAATGAATTAAGGGCCAACGAAGCGTTGAGTAAATCAACAGACTTTTAATTTTAAGATAGGTGCGATAGAGCTATAAATGTTCTATCGCTTTTTTGTAATTTTGAAAAGATAATGGAAAGTAAAAAAGTTTATACATTCAACACTATTGGCGAGATGCACAAAATGTGCGGACTACCAAAACCTGAACATCCTTTGGTCAGTTTGGTAGATTATGGTTTGGTAGAGTATCAAACCGATGAACAGGAATTCAGCTGGATTCAGAATTTTTACTCAATTGGGTTAAAACGGCATATGCCACAGGGTAAATTTCGCTATGGACAACAACAGTATGATTTCGATGAAGGCTTACTATCATTTATTGCCCCCCGACAGTTGATGCAGCTTGGGATCGATACTTCCACTGTAAAACCAACAGGGTGGTTGTTGCTGATTCACCCCGATTTTCTTTGGAAAACATCGCTAGCAAAAAGTATTAAGCAATACGATTTTTTTGGTTACGCTGTAAACGAAGCTCTTTTTCTTTCAGAAAAAGAAGAAATCATTATTACAGATATTATGCACAGTATTCAACGGGAATACCGCTCCAACATTGACAAATTCAGCCAAAATATCATCATTGCACAAATAGAATTGTTGCTTAATTATTCCGAACGTTTTTATCAACGACAATTCATAACCCGAAGGAAAAGCAATCACCAAATTTTAGAAAGATTAGAAAACATACTAGACGATTATTTTAGCAACGGCAACCTGATACAGAGAGGATTGCCAACAGCTCAAAACATTGCAAGTTCATTAAATGTATCGCCCAACTATTTGGGAAGTTTGCTCAAAACATTGACAGGACAAACTACGCAGCAACACATTCACAACAAACTAATTGAAAAAGCAAAAGAACGATTATCCACCACAAGCTTATCTGTTAGTGAAATTGCTTACGAATTAGGCTTTGAACACCCGCAATCATTCAGTAAATTATTCAAGACCAAGACAAACATTTCGCCTTTGGATTTCAGACAATCGTTTAACTGAACAGCAACCAAGTAGGCGGCTATTTATTGCACATATAAACAACATATTTCACTTTACCCCTACTCATTCCCTGAATTATTTGGATGCAGAAAACATCACTGCTTTTAACAGTAGCGGCGGAGCAGATGCATCTAAGCAGTTCATTGAAAAAGAACTGATACCACAAATAGATAGTTCCTATAGAACCCTGTCCAAAAACTTGATCATCGGGCATTCATTGGGTGGTCTATTCGCTATCAACTGTCTATTGGAGTCGCCCGGATTGTTTAATTATTATCTCCTCATCGATCCTTCATGGTTTTGGGATCATAACTATATTGGAAAAAGAACCAGAGAAGTTTTAGAAACAAAAACTGATCTGAACGCACGTGTGTATATCGCATTGGCCAATAACTCTCAGGAAGATAACAGGCATTATAAATGGGGACAGGAATTTTATGAATTGCTGAAAAACAGTGCATCTACCAAATTAGATGCGAAGCTTCGATATTTTGAAGATGAAAAACACCTGACGGTTCCAGTACCAGCTACTTATTATGGACTTCGTTATATTTTTGATGGTTTTGAACTCGATATAAACGAAGTATGTAAAAACCCCGACTTGATCAATAAGCATGATATTGAAATGTCCCAAAAGATGGGAGTAGAAATTAAATCAGATGAGCGCTTTGTAAACACGCTCGGCTATATTGCACTGCATGACAGAAATATTCCTGATGTCGCAGTTGCTATCTTTGAAATAAACTCAAAAAACTATCCCTCTTCAGTTAATGTTTGGGACAGTTTGGCCGATGCCTATCTTGTAAAAGGTCTCAAAGGAAAAGCTAAAATATGCTAGGAAAAAATCTTATCACTACAACCTGATAATATTGATGCTAAAAGAAAACTAGAAAAAATCAAATAAATAGTCGAAAGCAACAGCATTTTCCAGATACTGATTCAGGAGTAAAAAGTCTTTTGACTTACATGTCGTTAACAATATCGAAGAAGCTTTCCTGTCATTAATAGAAGATCATAGGCCTCATATCGTGCTTCTCGACCTCAAGTTTAATGGTGACAACTGTAAGGAAACCTATTTAACGACTTCGAAGGGCCGAAAAACAATTCCCTGTCACGAAGAAACTCCGTAATCCAAACTAAGACCAATGGCACTGCCGGATTGAGCCCTTATACATCAATTTGATGGGGTAATTTTCAGATTGCGGAAATAACCATCTGTCCCTACATCAACAAATAAACCTACAGCCCCAGATCTATCTGCTCCTTGCTTGAGATCATTCACAATAAGGGATGGATGTTTGTCTTTGTTTAGAAAAAGTTTCGCACGATTGCCTTTGATTTCAATTTTCATCTTGATCCATTCATTCAAACCCATATCAGCATATGACTCATACTTCTCGGGATTCTCTTTTCTCAGACGGTCATATTTATAATCGGGGTAAGAAAAGTATTGAATGGAGTGATTGCGTCTTACCTGATCTTCAGCTCTGCCATTCGTTGGACGTATATATATAGATTCAAATTTGGAATTCATGTCATCGATCCTGAATGCCAATCCGATAAACCCACGGTCTGTTGGAGAAGCCGTAGGGAGAAGCCGGCTTAGAACTTCTACCTCGATAATGCCATTTTTAAAATTGGTGTTCTTGATCCGTACAAATGTAGGTTCGTCCGCTTCTTTCACAGTAGAATCTTTTACGACTCTAACAATACTTTCCCCCTGCAAATCATCGATTTCCATATAAACGTTATTGGGCACAAGATTGCTGCCGTCTAAATTTATCTTTTGGCTGTATGCACTTTTTACGGCAAAAAGAATGAGAAACAAAATTATTCTTATATTTTTCATATTATTTAAAACACATCTGAAAGGGTCTTTAACGGCTGGGTCTTTATTCAGGAATTGGTATCATTGCTGGTTCCGGAATCAACATATAATTGCTCTGCCTTTATCCAAAGCACGTTCATAATCAAAAATAAAAGACCGAGTATTGCAGACTTTATCATATCCTTTTTTTCTGTAAAATTACAAACATCCATAGCCTGCAAAAAGGTCATTTTATCTTTAAAGTTGTCATTTTATATTCTTTCGGTATTGCTGGGGCGTGATATGGGTTATTTTTTTAAAGAAACGATTGAAGTTGGATGGATCAGAGAATCCCAATTCATAACAGATCTCTTTTACGGATTTGTTTTGATACAGTTGTTTCTTTATTTCTGAAACCAGCTTATGATGGATCATTTGTTGCGCCGACATTCCGCTGAACTGCCTGCAGATCTTATTAAGAAACCCCGGACTTACATTAAGCATTCTGGTATAGGCTTCAACGGTCTGGTCCTGTAAGATTCTTTTTTCCAGCAACGAACGGAATCTATAGAAATCCGCATGAATATACGTATCCCGTTGAACATGGTACGCACCTGCATAATAGCGGTTGAGAATGATAAGCAGTTGATATAGAAGTGACCTGATCATATGATTGCTGTCATTCTGGATCTGTCCGAACTCCTGTTCTATTTCCTGTAAAAGTTGCTGACATTTCCCGAATGATGTTTCATCGATCTGTAGTACAGCGGGGTGCGAATACTGATGGAAGTACTGAAACCGATAGAGAAACAGCTCATCAGAAAAAAAGAGATGAAGAAAATCTTTTTCAAAGAACAGCGTGTAGCCTTTTACTTCTTCTTCAATTTGCCAACGGCGAACCTGTCCGGGACTTGTAAAAATTATGGTTCGCGGGTGTATTGAAACTATACTTTCATCCAGTGCTAATGTGCCCGCTCCTTCTCTGATGAAAATAATTTCGTAAAAACTAAGTTGATGTAATGTACTGTCTAATACATAATTTTTCAACGTTTCAATACGGCCGATATCCAATAATAGCTCTGAACCATATTTAAAGGGTAGAAAATGATAGGTTTTAACTTGGGGGATCGATGCCATCTTTTACGATTTCTTTACTATATAATGGATGTTAAAAATACAAATTTGTGTTCTTGTTATAAAAACCCCAAAAAATATAAGTGTTGCCTCAATGTAGCATTTTTTTGCTTAAAAATGTTTCAATATTGAAGGTGATGTACTCTTCCAGCAAGGACGGCCTGGATCTTCGTAGATTTCCTTTCTTTGCTAATTTAGGTACGAAAAACGCGAAAACAGGTTGAATATTACAGTGGCTATTAAAGTAGCCCCCTGTAATATTCATTGCAAGAGGTTAAATTTGTGATCCCCTGAATAAAGATGTGCTGATAAAGGTTATCTGATTGCAAATTGCCATGTCTGCTGGACATTTCCCTTATTTTTCAAATCCTCCAACTGTTGGGCCGATGCTTTCTGCAATAAATTGGGCAGACTACTGAACTTTTCAAACTCCGGCTCATATTTACTCGCAATAATGAATCCATTGTCATAAAAAAATTGCTCAGCCTCTTCAAAAGAATCAAAATAATTTCCGCTGACATTATTTGATTTAAAAAAGCGTCCCCACTTTTTATCCTTATCGCTGCCAACTGCGCTGGTTTCATGTTTAAGATAAATGTCTGCTGTTACCCAAGTGCCACCATTTTTTTGCAAAACCGAATGTATATTTTTAAGTATTTGAGACTGTTTCTCTCTATTGAAATACATAAGCAGTCCTTCGTTTATAATAAGGAGTTCCTGGTCTCTAATCAGATTTTTGTCGAGTTTCAAAACGTCAAGTTCCTGAAATTTAAGGTTGCTTGGAATAGCGGTATCCAGATATTTTAACATCTCGATTTTTGCATTCACTACCGGCATTAGATCGGTATCAAAATAGCTCTTCTCCGGATTTTTATTTGCGTAATCCAAGCCACGAAGTGAATATCCAGCTGACAATTCAAGTACTACCGGAGAAACATTCTTCTCGAGAAAAAAGTCAAGGGAAAGGTAGCGCATTTCAAAATGGAGTACACTCGCCCAAAACCCAAAATCTAACTTCAGTTCCTGTGGACTATCAATACTGAAATACTTCGCAATTTCGTTTGCATACGGTATAGTGGTCGTTTCAGCTTTAAAGGTGATCAGCTCTCTTGCTGTGTCAGTTACTTTGTTTAACATATCGTTCTGATTTTTCCGCAAAGTAACAGTATAGAGGTAGGCTGTAATAGGAAAAAATAGACCTGTTTATTTCTTGATAAACTCGTTTCCCAGGTTATTCGGTTTTTTCAAAAATAGACTTGGTTGTAATGTTAAGACTTTACGGAAGCTCTGCAAGAAATGGGATTCATCATAAAAAAGATCGTACAGCTCACTTTTATTCCCTGATTTTTTATCTCTTATGTAGCGGTTATATATCTCTTGAAACCTGATTATAGATGCATATTCCTTTGGTGTAATACCGGTCTGAGATTTAAAGAGCTTGTTGAGATGTCGTTGCGAAGTAGAAACATGACCAAAAAGATCTTTAATTAAAATAGTGCCTTTGTGAGCGTTAATCTGTTCTGTAATATGGACGACACGTTGATCTGGTTCAAACTTTATCCTTTCTATGAGCAGTTGGGTCAGTTCAGTTACTGATTCCCTAAGGTTTCCTGAAAAATTTGTCAAAACTTGGGAACCATCGAGCCTTCTTTTTGAGATGGATACTACTTTGTTGAGAAAACTTGAAAGGTCATTTCCTGCTATCGAATAATACCCGTATGGTTTGAAATTGATACCGATTGAATTTACAGGTACCTTACCTTTAAGTAGAATTTTAGTATGGTGCTGTCCAACCAAGTGAAGGTCAAACTTCGAATGAGGATAAGTTTGATCTTGAATAATATGTTCATATTCCCCGCTATAATTCCATATTAGAATACATCGACCCGATGGAATAATAGTCGCTTGTTCGTTAATATCTATCTGCTCTGGGCTTTCAAACGACCAGATCGATTCCACATAATTAATTAAAGCATCTGGTATTGGATAATATTTCATTCTAATCGGCTTAAAATTTATCTATTGAAGATGTTAGATGTGGCATTAACAAGTTTTTCAAGAATAAGCTTGTCAATACTGTATTCTAAGGAAACATAAGGTTTGATTGGAATATGTTAATCCTGATCATTGTTATTAAAAAAACGACCTATTCCAAGCGAGCCGATATTTCTTTCCCATCTGCATATATTTTCCCCCAATTGCAAAGGCTTTCCAAAATTGGCACTAAATCTAAACCCTTACTGGTCAAAACATATTCTATTCCAACTGGCACTGTGTCGGGAATTCCCTTTTTGATGATGATTGCGTGGGCTTCCAATTCTTTAAGCTGTCTGCCCAATACCTGTTCCGAGATATTGGGCAATTCCTTTATCAGCAAATGGAAGCGGTTATTTCCCTGCGAAATGGAATAGACAATCTGTGCTTTCCACCGACCGCCAATTATTGCGATTGCCGAGTTCAGTTCGCATACTTGAAATAAAAATTGTTCATTTATTGCATTGGTGGAATTTTCTTTACGCATCAGTATTATCCTTTAGTGACTCACAATTTTGTTCGTTATTGCACACGACAAAATGCTTGCTGAATTTTGTTCAAAATTACAAAATATGAACAGAACATTAAGTATATTGATTGGCTTATTGTTAACAAGCCTCTCGCTGCAAGCACAGGAAAAATGGATTTTAAAATCCGAATACCTATCTCAACCTGATACGGTACTGGTGTTTAAACCGGACACTTATAATGACCAAAAGCAATACCCTTTGGTCTATCTCTTACACGGGTACAGTGAGAACTACAAGCAATGGTCACAGACAACGGATCTGCAGAGGTTGGCCAACCAATATGGAATGGTTATCGTGACGCCGGACGGCTTCGTATCATGGTATGTAAACAGCCCTATCGACAAAGGCTCGAGGATGGAAAATTTTTTCTTCAAAGTCCTTGTGCCAAAAGTGCATCACATGCTTAACATTGATGACAAAAATATTTTCATCAGTGGTTTGAGTATGGGAGGATACGGTGCGCTTCGGTACTTTTTGCTTCACAACGATTATTTCAATACAGCAGGTTCTACAAGCGGTGGATTGAATGTTGATTTTGAGGATTTGAAAAAGACAAGTTTAACATTCTTCAACAATACGAGGGTAACAGACGATTTAACACGATTATTAGGCAACTATTTGGAAAATGACTGGAATCAGTACAGCATTTCCGAAATATTGAAACGTTATAAATCGAAAAAAGATTTTTTAATAGATTGTGGAACGGAAGATATTTTATATCCGGTTACGGTAGAATTGAAAACATTGGCAGACAGCTTAAAAATTCCTGTAACTTTTATTACCCAGTCCGGTGACCACAATACGGAATACTGGAGCAAATCCATAGAACATCATTTTGTTTTCTTTAAGCAACATCTAAAGTAAAGTTTAGCCAACAACCAATTACACAGTAAAAAAAGGAGCAAGTCTAACGCTTTTAGACTTGCCCCAAGAATTGATAGTCAAGGATTCGACTGGTTAAGAAGTAAGTCTATTCGCAACATGCTGGACACACCTATTAACTTTTATAATATTTCATAACGATATTAGGACCATTTTCCTTTCTTTGAGTATTTTCAGTTCTACACCCTCATAAGTTTAAGTCTGTAAAGCTGTAATTTCAGTGACAGATAAACCTTGCATCGCTGCCACCGTCTCTTTGATTAAAAATTGATTTGCCATATATCTTTTGTTTTTATGTGGATAGTAAAAGTATGGCTGTTGCGGAGGATATCTGAGGAAAACGAGTTGTATGTAAGCGGTATCGGGGAGATACCGAAAAGTCTGGTGCTAGGGTAACTATAAATAAAAGGCTCTCCTCTTTTAAAAGGGAAGCCATAAGCTCCACCTAAGATAGTCAACCATGCATAAAAGCAGCATACTCCGTTTCGCTAACCCCAAATTTTTGTGATACAGCATAGGTTCCCCGGGATTCAATCACTTCATCACGTTGAGAAACCATTCTTCATTGTCTTTGATGGCAAGTTTCATTTTTCTCAACAATGCCAAGGAACAAAAGAGCATAATTCAGATTGTAGCGATAAAAGAACAAGTGGTATATCCGCTTCCAATATTTTAGAAATATGGACGAGCAATCTCATCTGCTAACGCGAGGTTTTCCGTACGTTTGTTGATATCAGATTCACCTAAAGCAACAATCAAATTTTGTTTATCGAGATCTCTGCAATAAGCCGGCTCACCAGGTTGTTGTCGCCAGGATGAAGCAATCGCACCAGCATCGATGGCGTCAAATCCGATTTCATCAATCAATTGCATGACGGAATGTTTGTCATCTAAATTGTCACCTGCAACCGACAAAGCAATACGGTCAGGGTGCCCTTTTGGTAGTGCTTTTGCAACCAGGCTTCCTGCAACAATATTGTTGAATGCTTTTATCACAGGATGACCGATTACTTTTGCCACCCATTCGCTATCTGTTAAACCATTTTCGATGTCTATATTTCTGCCATCTCTTGAGGGATAATAATTGCCTGAATGGATGATTATCGCTTTTGATATAGATAAAATTGAAACTGGAAGATTTGGGATAGCTTTTTCTGGAATAGCTATAATAACCAGGTCTCGCGCGGCAGCAGCTTCTTCCACTGTTCCAGCAATAGCACCTGTTTTTTCAACAACTTCTGTCAACGATGCGGGCCCACGTGAATTGGAGATGATTACTTCGTGCCCTAAATTTATTAAATACTTGGCAAGCGTACTGCCAACATTTCCTGAACCAATAATTCCTATTTTCATCCTTTAACCATTTTATGATGTCACAAAATTACCAATCATTTTGTTTGTTTTATGACGTGCTTTCCCGAAGGAAAGCAAAATAGATTTCCCGTTTAAGAAGCTAATTCTACTTTCCTTTAGGAAAGTACTATCTTTTGGTAAGTATAATTCAGTTAATTTTGCATACTAAGATTTAGCTGTTTAACAGCTTCAATAAGATTGGTATCATGAGTCAAAATAGAACATTGAAATTATCCGCAGGAATAGCTGGAACAGGTTGGAACTATACATCGTGGATGCATAAAGATATGCCTGCCGATGCGGGGGAAAATGTGGACTTTTATATAGAACAAGCGCAGATTGCTGAAGCTGCCAAGTTTGAAACACTCTTTTTGTTTGATGTTAGCCATATTGGCCCAGGCAATATTCCGCATTATCTCAGTATGTTTGATGGGGCAACAATCATGTCTGCTATTGCAATGAAGACCAGTAAAATTGGTCTTTCTTTTACAGCTTCATCATCTTACACGGATCCTTACAATATTGCAAGACAGGTATTATCACTTGATAAAATAAGTAAAGGTCGTGCTTCTTTAAATGCTATTACTTCCAATCCCGGAGGAATGGTCAATTTCAGCCGTGGGCATTTGGGAAAGTCTGACCAATATCCGATGCATAGAGAGTTTCTGGATATCCTGCTGGGACTGTGGGATACCTATGAAGATGATGCTTTTCCAAGGAATAAAGAGACTGGCGTCTTCTTAAAACCGGACAAAATGCATACCATTGATTACCGTGGTGCGTATTTCTCCGTGGACGGCCCTCTCAATATCAGTCGCTCCGTCCAAGGTAGACCGGTCTTGTACACGGCTGGTTCTTCGACCACTTTTGTAGATATCGCAACAAGCTACACCGATGGCGCCTTTATAGCCGGGCCAAGTTTGGAACACGCCCTTTATACTGCTACCGCGTTACGAAATAAACTAATCGAGAAAAATAGGTCTCCCGAGAATTTTGTGATCGCAACTTCGCAAAATGCTATTGTTGGAAAGACAGACTCAGAAGCCCAGCAGAAATATATGGAACTGGTATCCCTCGACCGATATAGAGCGATGCCCGCACCGTTGTTTTTTGGATCTGCTGAAAGAGTGGCTAATCAGGTGCAGCAATGGTATGAGGCGGGGGCCATGGATATGCTGGTCGTAACGCAGGATTATCCGACAGGACTGGCCGATTTTGCTGAGCTGGTCGTTCCTATTTTACAGGATAGGGGAATTTTCCATAGCGAATACAAGGCAGATACGTTAAGAGGAAATCTGGACCTGAAAAAACCCTTATTCCGAAAAATTTAAAATCAGGTATGCTGATCAGCATTTGAAATAATCATTAAAAATAAAAAAATGAAAACGAATATAAAATATTCTATATTGGAATTGGCAACAGTATCACAAAATACCTCTGTGAAAGAAACGTTAAATAACACGTTAGCGCTTGCCAAAGTAGCGGAAGAAAACGGCTATGAAAGATATTGGTTCGCCGAACATCATAATTCGCATACTGTTGCCAGCTCAGCAACTGCTGTTTTGATCGGGTATGTAGCGGAAAACACCGAGCGCATAAAAGTAGGTTCGGGTGGTGTAATGTTGCCCAACCATTCGCCACTTATTGTAGCAGAACAGTTTGGAACCTTAGCACAATTGTATCCACACCGCATTGATCTGGGGTTGGGTAGAGCTGTAGGGACAGACAGCGCAACGGCGCAGGCTATCCGTTCGGATTCGTTTCAAGCGGCACATTCTTTTCCAGATGAAATTGGGAAAATACAGCGTTACTTTTCTGAGGAAAACAAATCTGCCAAAGTAAGAGTTCCTATGGCTGAAGGTATGGACGTTCCGATTTTTATATTAGGCTCGAGCACTGACAGTGCCCATCTGGCAGCCCAAAAAGGATTGCCGTACGCTTTTGCCAGTCACTTTGCTTCTACGCATCTGTACAATGCCCTCCGCATATATGAACAGGAATTTCAACCTTCTGAATTTTTAAAAGCACCTTATACTATCGCTGGTATCAATGTAATCCTGGCAGATACCAATGCTGAAGCAGAAAAATTATTCACGTCATTGATCGGAATGTTTTATGGTATGTTAACTGGAAATATGCAAAACGTACAGCCTCCAACAGCAATGACAGATGAATGGCGGGAGATCTTTAATCATCCACAGGTGAATCAAATGCTAAAATTTTCTTTTGTTGGGGATAAAGAGACCGTAAAAAAGCAGGTCATCAATTTTCTGGAAGAAACTAATGTAGATGAACTGATTGCAGTTTCAACAATGTATTCGGCTGAAGACCGCATAAAATCAGCGCAAATATTTGCAGAGGTGATGAACGAAATTAATGTAAATTTAGCAACTCAATAAGCTTAATTATGGCACAGAAAAAAATGCATTGTGATTGCCTTGCGACCATTAAGCCCGTCCGCGATACTTTAGATGTCATCAACGGTAAATGGAAATTGCCGATTATTATTTCCATAGGTGTCGGAAATGACCGCTTTACCGATATTCAGGAAAGTATTCCAGGCATTACACCGAAGGTTTTGGCCAAAGAACTAAAAGATCTAGAACAGCATAAACTAATCTTACGAACAGTTATCGATGAGTATCCTGTTAAGGTCTCCTATCAATTGGAACCTTATGCCGATACGTTAACACCGATAATTTACGCACTGAAAGATTGGGGCGTAAACCATCGGAAAGTTGTAACAGCAAAATAAAAAGACAACTATTGTATCGGTTGTAAACAGAATTGGCATCAATATAATAGATCAATTAAAAACATACTTTATAAACATGACCTCATCATTCATTGGTGGTAAAATTATATTTGTTCAAGTCTTGTGATTTCGAAAAAACACTGTTTAAGTCTGTAATTGACCTGCTTACTTGTCGTTGCGCAGAAATTGATTGGCGATTTCAATCAAGAGATTATCTAACTTCCGCGGAGAAATATGCAGGTTTTCATCCACTGTTTTATAATAATCTAACACAGGTAGGCATTTTATAAAAAAAACTGAATACTCTTTATCGGCTTGCTCTGGAACAACAATTCTCCTACTTCGGGGTGCGATTTCCTTTGAATGCTGAGACCAATATAAGTGATGCAACACTATGATTCTCAAAATTGAAGGGTATACAGTTGACTCGATAAAGGTAAAGGGAGTCGCAATCGCAGGCGAAGATATCAAAAAGGAATTGAAACTCGATTGGTATAATTTCCGTCATTTTTGAAGCTAGTATTACAAAAGAATCACTTCTAAGACTCATCAAGTGTATAGAATTGTCAGGAGATTTATCATATGTCGTCATTATCTCGAATGAATTAAGGCGTAAGGTGAAGACTGCCGGGCAAAATTTATGGGTGAGATATTTAACATATTTTGAAAATAAAAATATCGCGAATAATTTTCCTGATACAATCCTAGTCTACGATTCTGAAAATGGAATAATAATCGATTTAAATGGTGCAATGAAAACCTCTGATCAAACTATAAATAAGGCTATTGAAATAAGAGATATTTTGGGAACACAAACCCTTAGTTATACATCTTAAACGGGCTGCTGTTTTTACTGATACACATAGTCAATAAATCAATGATAACACCGGCTAATCATCAGGAGATGGTTAGCCGGTGTCTACGAGGTTTTATTACAAAGGAAAATGGAATAACGGCCTGGATCTCTGTTGTCAACGTTTTTAGAGCCTCAATCGTGCTTGGTACCCCTGGCAGTGGAAAAAGTTATGCAATTGTAAATAATCCATCAAACAGCATATCGAAAAAGGGTTTGCGAAGTATGTTATCCATAATAATGGCTATTAATCATTTCATAGTCTAAAGCTCAGCTATCCAATTGCATAAAAAAGAGGAAAATGTTAAATAGAAAATTTATCATGACAAATTACTAACATTATTAGTAATTTTATTTTATGAAACCACTTGAAGTTCACTGTAGAAATCGTGTGCTATATGTTCGTATGACCATAGACGATAAGAGTATGGGCATGCGGGATTACTATTTGTATGACAAAAACGGAAAGTCATTCTACATATTCAGACGATCACAGGGCGAATGGGAATTAGCATATGGCGTGCTGGCATACGATATTCGGGAGGCTTGTATCGACGCTCTTATTCGTCGGTTTGACCACGATTCGCCAGAGCTATTCTACAGCAATGGCAAACGCAATGTTGTCCGTATAAGCGTAAAGAAAGGCGGTATTTGGCATATTTATGTAAACAATGTGTATGTAGCATCTATTCAATATGACCTATTTGCAAAGAAATTTGAATATCACCTGGACGATAACACGCCACTGACGAAGGGTCATATCGAAAAATATATCGGAATGATTGAGCGTGGCGAAATTAAGTGGAAGAAAGAGCGATGAAAAGTATACTATTCCGCTGCCTAATTGATGGTGAAATGGAATATGTCGACATATCAAAACTAAAGAATATGATATACGTGGAAAATTAGGCGAGTGGCTTTGCGAGATGTTTGACTTTTTGGTTCCACGACAAAGGAACAAAAATGTCACTTAAAAAAAGCCGTCTTTTCAACGACTTTCTCTACGTTATTTTAGCGATGCCTTCAAATTAATTTCTACACTAAGCGCATTTCCTATTGTACACATATCTTTGGCCTTGCCTGCAAACTGCTGAAAACGATCGTTATCAATATCAGGGATTTTGGCTTCAAGATTAAGGTTTGAGCTCTTAACTACATTGTTTTCTACTACTAGTGAAACACTCGTTTCAAGACTGTCAGCAGAAATTCCGCTTTCCGAAAGGATGTAAGCTAGCGTCATCGCATAACATGTTGCGTGAGCTGAAGCCAGCAGTTCTTCCGGATTTGTAAAGCTACCATCACTTTTTGCAAAAAAAGGTTGAAAACTTACGCCATTCAATTCAGAATTCTCTATACCCAATTTTCCGTTTCCTTGCTTAAAACTTCCCTTCCAAACGGCTCTCATATTTATTGCCATAAAATCTATTGTTTAAAATTATTAACTGTACAAAGTTACCTGTGTAAAAATTTGAAGACAATGGACATACGGCACAATGTATAGGACATTTTGCCACCTGCTATTCGGAAATTGCTCTTCTTTTAAATTCAAATGGGGATTTCCCTGTTTGGATTCTGAAAAAGCGGACAAAATAAGATTGATCATCATAGCCGAGCTGAGCGGCGATTTCCTTTACTTTCAGATCTGTATTGATCAGTAACCGCTTAGCCTGAAGAATAATCCTGTTCTTGATAATGGTATTGGGAGATATTCCTTTTTCACGTACAATCTTTCGATTGAGGGTCTTTGGACTAATAAAGAGCAGTTCCGCATAATCAGCAACACTGTGATTCTTATGGTAATTTGTTTCCACCAATTCGCTGAATTTCCTGTTCAGCGCATCTTCCATTGTTCTCGGGCCTTTCTGCTCGGGGCTGCGGTCAAGCCACGATCTGCTTGCCGTAATAATAAGTTCTTTAAGTTTTGTCCTTGTCATTTCCTCTGTCCAGTAATCTTCCCTGTTCAGTTCCCCTTTTATCTCTGCAATAACCTTTCTGAATGAAATGCCTTCGTCCTCTGTAAGTGTTATTGATGGTGTTTCGAAAACATTATTGAATAGAACACCGTCACATGTCAGTTCTTTATCGTGAAAGGCAATACAGTAAAATTCTGGATTGAAATAAACGAGTTCCCCTTCAGTATTATTGTCCATTTGAAATTGCTGTCCGATATTAAAAAAAAACAAGGTATCCTGCTCCGCTTTATACTCAACAAAGTCAGAAATAACAGTACTTCCGCTCCCCGCAAAGAGAATAATGTAACAGTCGCCCGATTTATGGCAAGGCAACGAAACACTATCAAATGGAATCGTTGTATCTAATTGCAGATAGCCTATTTTCTTTTGTCCGAAAGACCTTAAAATTTCCATAGTTTGACTATCGAATTACTTCTTCTTTTCTTATGATTTTAAGATCAGAACGTATCCAAAGTTGAGGAAATATCCACTTCCATACAAGTACCTACCAATTTGTAGGATACCCACAAATTGGTTAGGATAACTGGTTATCAATATATAAGGGTTTACAAATTATCAGTTATGATAACTTTTCCCTTACTTGGAGAGCCTGCTTACGTAGTAAGAATATTTTACCAAAAGAATGGTCGATACCAGTAAAAACAGCATTGCAGAAGTGAATAAGGCCCTTGTTATTCCTTCGAGATATGAATTTTTAGGATATGCATTCAGTAAAATCAGTGTACCCATTATAAAGATTATGACAGACGAGATCATAATCTTTATTCTCAAACTTTTCAGAACTGATTGCCCTTTCACTTTTTCAGAACTTACAATGCAAGCTGTTATTTCTATAGGTTCAAACAATATTGATTGTCTACGCATAAAAACATGTGTTTCACGGATAATAAGGATTGTTGCTATTGATAAACCATGCTTCAATCCGTTTGAAAAATCAGTGTAATTTTGTAAATAATAAGTGTAAAGCAGAAACAACAGAACCACAGAAGTACATATTCCTAATGAAAAAAATGTCATTATCCGATAGAACCGTATTATATAATCAAACATAGATAAAAATATTTGAACGGTTGGAGATTATGCCTCACTCTTTAAACTTGTAATAAAACTGAATTTATTAGCTTTTTGATTACGTAATGTTTCGATGACCTGACTTACCGCTGGGAACTTTACATTACCGTCTGCCTTTATTAATATCTTCAATTGATTGTCGTGCAGACCATAGTTTACTTTTCTTGCTGTAGAAATCCAATTGAAAAGTTCATTTGACATATTAGTTGTCGTATCGACAGCGATACCGGGATTAAATGATTTGTCCAAATATTTATCAGTAGATAAAGACAAAAATTGCTTTAGCTGCCTTATCGGAACACCTAAAGTTTCCAGTGCTAAAAATTTTTCTTTTTCTTCAGGCGTCAGTCGGATATTGTATTTTTCAATCATAATATCCAAAGTTTGTTGTTTTACATCTCTTTCCGCAAAAGACAAAAGACACTTCCCGTCATTACTTACGGTTATCATTGCGAAATTTTCGTCGGGCATTTTTTCCGTTACTACTGAGGCAGGAACATCTATAGGAATGGGTTCTGGAGTTTTGAATACTGCTGTCATTACAAAGAAGTTCAATAAGAGAAATGTCACATCAGACATTGCTGTCATATCTACACTTGGTGCTGTTCTTTTGATTTTAATTCTTGGCATCGTTGTACAAATTAATTATACAATAGTAAGCATTGTTGACTAATATTAGTCAACAATGCTTACTATATTAATGCGTTATTACATTAATATGACAAGACCAAAAGATCTGCTATTTTTTAAGAAGCGAAGAAAGACCAGTCAGGCTATCAACAATGGATTTCCAGTCACCACCTTCGGAAATAGTCTCGATATATTTGCTAAAACGTAAATGGGATTCTCTGACAATTTCCTTTCCAAGGTCAGTTAAAGTGATTTTTGAATACCTTTTATCCGCTTCAACAGGCTGTACTTCAATGATATTTTTTTCTATCATATTTGAGATGATGCGGCTCATAGCCTGCTTTGAAATCTGTGCCTGTTGAGCCAACAATTTATTTGTAGTCCCCTCCTCGTCAATATATATCAGCACCTGCATATAGGATAGTTGAAACTTGCCGGGCCATAGGTCTTGCAAATTAGCTTCAGCCCATTCTTCAATATCTTTTTTAAGCGCATATATTATTCTGATATATTGGACTGGCTGTACAACTTTATTCATATCCATACTATTTGTTGAAACTTTTAGACAAACATAATAACTTGATCAATAGGTACCAAATACTATAAGTACGTGTCATTCTTGATAGGCTGTTATTGATGTTTGGCGTTTAGACCGACTTTTTTAACTAAATTATCCAGTCCGAATTCAGCCAATTTATCCACAATAGGCAAAGTCTTCAATCCTAAATCAGTTAACGTATACTCTACTTTTGGAGGGATTTCGGGATAGACTTTTTTGTTGACTAACCTATTTTCAACAAGCATATTCAATTCTTGAATCAACATTTTTTCGCTGATGCCTGTAACAGCTCGTTTCAGTTCACCATATCGCATTATACCTTCGTTGATCTGAAACAATATCATTAATGTCCATTTACCACCCAGTAAAGTTAAAGACGCTCTCACAGGACAGCTATCATCGCAAGGTGGATTTATTTTTAAGTTTTTTTCCATTGACAATCAGTAATTCTAACCATTTAGTAGGTACCAAACAAAAGGGTAAGTACTTGTACAAAGGTAAGAAATAGCATATTTTTGTACAATATTATTTTAAAATAAAGCAGGGTGATGCAGACAGAAAATAACAGACAGAGCGCTATTATGGCTTACAATCCAGTCCTTTCAGATGGGCCTGAAGGCGTAAAAGAAGAAAACTTTAAACATGTTGTTACCATACACTTACACGAAAAGAATTCTTTCTAAAAAAGGAATGGCGATAAAGTGAATGTTGCTGAAGATGTACAATCATACACATTTTAAATTAAACATAAAATATATGAAAATATTAGTATTTGGAGCTACCGGCTCACAACAATTCAATGTAATATCAGAAGGTATTAAAAAAGGAGCAGAAGTAATTGCAGCTACGAGCTCAGGAAAGAGTTTTGAGAAGTTAAGTCAGGCAGGTGCTACGCCAGTTTTGGCAAATTTGAGTGACGCTCAAAGAATAGTGGAAATAACAAAAGACATAGATGCAATCGCTTTTATGATTCCGGTATCCTTACAGAATCCCTTTGACGGCTTACAGTATGCAAAGAATGTAATCGATGCAGCAAAAAAAAATAGTGTAAAAAAAATCGTATGGAATACAAGTGGTTGGTTAGAATCTGAAAAAGTAGGATCACCTGTTGACGATGTGAAACTTGATGTTAGAGATTATTTACAAAATAGTGGAATAAATTATGTGATTATTGAGCCAACCATTTATATGGAAAATCTAATGGGAGGTTTCTGTGCACCATTCATAAAAAACGAAAAGAAGTTGGCATATCCTACCCCAGAAGCAATGCCAATAGGCTGGATAGCTTCCAGAGATGTAAGTGCATTTGTTGTTGAGGCAATTTATAATCAAGATTTAACATCAGATAGTTTCCAGATCAGTGGTTTAGAGAATTTAAGTGGTAATGAGACAGCAGATAATTTTTCTAAAGGAGTAGGAGAAAACATTGTCTATTATCCACAGCCACCAAAGGAGTTTAAAGATATTTTAACACCATTTGTAGGTGAAGCTGGAGCAGCAAGTGTTGCTTCTTATTATGAAAGTCTTCAAAATGCAAATGAGTATCCTAAGAAATTCAATCCTGACATGAGTGGAGTATTAGAGAAACTTCCCGTAAAAATGACTTCATTAGAAGAGTGGGCAAAAAATAATAAGGAATATTTTTTTAACTCATAAACTGAACTCTAAAAAATTACTAGCGACTGTACTTTGAATTTTAAATTCAAGTAAAACTATTAGTTAGTGCATGATATTTAAAGTAGCAGACGCTGTTTAAAAAATCTTTAAAAAAAAGCCCGAGATTTTTTTGAGTATCGGGCTTTTTTGTTGTCCCTCCAACGGTTTGTCTTGTATAACTTCGTCACAGCCTGAATAAATCACACAATAATTGGGTCGGATTAGATTAAAACTGGTAAATCTATAAACAGTAGTACATACAATCACATAATTTTCATACGAAAACTTCTCCCATAATATGCATTAAACTTTCAGCTATCGATCTTGTTTAAGAAGTTCTATTGACATTGAGATTTCACAAACGAAGGTGCAACATCACCAAGGAATTTAAATATGATCCGCTCTTAGATTGGTTATTAAACTGAATTTATTAATTTTCTGTTACCCTAGTATATAAGTAAGATACCACATACGATGCGATTCGTTGAATAAAAAAACAATCTCTGTTAAGCAAGGTCCGAGATTGAGCACGATCATAGGAAATTTCTATAGTATCTAAGAAACAAGAAGAAAAAAGGATGAACAATATTGCTCATCCTTTGCGTTTGCCCAAGCCAGATCTTTCAAATCAATCAGGCTCATTTTCATGTGATTTTAAACACGTAAGCCGGTTGCTTTTTATCCATAGTATCCGGAAACGTCACTGCTAGACCATTCGTTGTTTGCTCAAACCTAACGTTATTCTTTGCACCTAAAAGCTGTACTTTATTAGCGGGGTAATTATTTTTATTTAAACTTTTGATCAAAACATTTCCTGTTTCAGGCCATCCCATTACAATAGCGTATAATACATTCCCTTTGGCAGTGAATCTCACGTCTTCGGCGGTAAAAGGCTTATTTTTTCCTTCATTAAACCCTTGTGCCGTTAAGGGGGCAGCATTTTCCATAGCAGGCCCCTCTCCAAAAACGTTCCAAGGCCTCGTGCTGATTATACTCTCGCTATTTACGCTCATCCAAGAGGCGATCCCTTCTACTGTTTTGAGGGCTTCCGAATCGATGGAACCGTCTCCTCTAAGCGGAACGCTCAAAAGAAGGTTTCCATTTTTACTTACCACATCAGCTAGCATATGGATGACCGTTTTGGCACTTTTATAACTTTTATTCTCATAAATGCGTCGATCGTAATGCCAAGCACCGATGCAGGTGCACGTTTGCCAAGGCTCCTTCTCTATCTGATTACTTTGCCCTTTCTCAATATCCCAAACCATACATTTTCGCTGTTGATCATCGAGAATTTTCCCATTAATTACAGCCTCCAGTTTGCCATTGTGCTTTTGCTGACTGACATTGTAATAATGGGCTGCAATCCTTAAACCGGCATCGTCTATCGGCCATAAAGGCAATGCAGTATCATCGAAATAAACTAAGTCAGGCTCGTACTTATCAATAAGTTCGATGGTCCGGTCGTGAAAATTATTGCAATAGTTTTTGGTAGGCACGTTTACGCCATTACCCCAATGCCATTGACGATGAATCATTCCATCATCTCCGCTATTTTCGCTTAAGGGGTGGTTTTGTGCGTAGAGGTCTTGCGGATCTAGGCCATCCCACCATTTATTATTGCCATCAGCTTTTGTGATTTTTCCGTCATAGGGTATATCTTTCAGAGGCCCTTTTTTGTCTGCACGTTGTGCTGTTTCGTACCAAGTCCATGCATGTGCAGCGTGAACGCTCGCGCCGAAACGTAAACCATGATTTTTGGCTGCCTTCGCCCAGCCTGCCATTAAATCTTTTTTTGGGCCCACTTTGGTGGAGTTCCAAGGCTGATGGCTACTATCATAGAGATCCATATTATCATGATGGTTGGCTAAGGCAACAAAGTACTGAGCTCCTGCACGCTTGTAAAGATCCAACAACATTTCCGGATCCCATTTATCTGCTTTCCATTCATTGATCACATCTTTGAATCCGAATTTCGAGGGATGGCCATATTTTTGCACATGATAGTTATATTGATCGCTCCCCTCCTGATACATTCCTCTTGCGTACCAGTCACCTCGTTCAGGTTGACACTGGGGTCCCCAATGTGCCCAAATACCAAACTTCGCGTCGCGGAACCACTGGGGAACCTCGTACTGCTCTAGCGATTTCCAATCTGGTTTAAAGTCTACTTTAGCTATAGGCGCATTGGCATGTATCTTTGAACCCGCGATAGTTTTACTTAACCAAAACGACGGAATAGCTATTCCCAAAGTTTTTATTACAGTTCTTCTTTTCATGTATTTTTTTTTAACGTGTTTGTACTAGGATGAAGTGGGATACAAGATAAATCAGTAACCCACGTTTTGCGTAAGATTTCCGTTGATCTGGAGTTCAGACAGGGGAATGGGCCATAACTCGTTCACACCTGCCTTGAAGTTGCGTCGCTGATAGATCAGATAGCCCTCATCATCCACAGGAAAGTCTTTATATCCAGCAGGATTATTGGTTAATTTCATCCCCGTGAACTGCCTATTAAGTTCCTGCGCAGCAATACCCCATCGCAGCACATCAAAATACCGTAAACCCTCAAATGCAAATTCAACCCGGCGTTCCCGTCTTATCACCGACCGCAAGGATTCTACACCCGTAGCGGTAACTTTAGGCATGGCCACATTCTGCCTTCCCCTCACCAGGTTGATTGTCGCATCCAAAAGAGTTTGGTCGATAGGGTCGCCAGCTTCCAGCTTAGATTCAAGGTAACCCAATAAAACCTCCGGATAACGGATAATCGCCCAGTTGCCCCCAAAGTTCATCAGGTTTCCATTGAAACTTTCATCCATGAACTTACGTATGCAGTAACCACTCCAATTGTAACGGTTGAATCTATCAGGAGAGGTCGTTCCGGGACGCGCGATGTAGGTCTGCCCCTTGAATACACTTCTGTCGGAGATCAAAACGGTATAATCAAGACGAGGGTCTCTGTTTTCGTAAGGGTTGGATGGATCGTATAAGCCGGATTCTTCAATCGACTTTCCGTCTATACATTCAAACGCTTTTACCAGTTCATTATAGGGCGAAAACTGATGCCATCCTCCCCAGGTTTCAGGGTACATGTACTGGAGTAACACATGCCCGTACACATCTTCCTGGTATTGCGAAGTAAGAATAAATTCGCTCGTCGCAACGTTCCCACTTGAGAAAAGCGAAGCAAAATCGGGGTGAATACGATACACATCAAAATCTATTATTTTTTTATAGGTCGCTGCGGCTTCCGCCCACTTTTCCTTCGCCATTTGTAAACGGCCAAGAATAGCCAAAGCTGCACCCGCCGTAATCCGCCCCTGTTCACTTGCAGGTCTGCTTGCTGGTAAAGCTGCCGCACCTTCTATCAGCTCTGCTTCCGCAAAATCCCAAACTTCATCACGTGAGGCGCGGAGTACATTATTTGCCTCCTCGATGCTCAACACTTTGGTGACCAATGGAACACCTCCAAAATAAAGCGCTAGATTAAAGTATTCATAAGCTCGCAAGGTTTTAACCTCACCTATCATAGCGGCTTTCTTGTTTTCATCCATTTCCACTTTGCCGATATTGTCGAGAAAGTTGTTGCAGGCCGTCAACTTTTGATAAGAATTTCGCCAGTATCCTTCCGTTACCCAATAAGCAGAGTTTAATGTACCATCCGTTACTCTGTCTGGTATCAGCTCCTTTTCCGATCCGTTACCCGCCATAAGATCAAGGTACAACAGGCTCCGTGGTGTCCAGAAATCTTCGCCTTTCCATCCGGCTCCTGTGTTATAACAGCCCACCAAAGCCAGTAGGGCATCTTTTTCTGTTTTCCAGAAAGTAGCATCCGACACCGCATCCAAGGGCTGCTTATTAAAAAAATCCTTGCTGCATGCTGCAAAAAATGTGCATGCGGCCAAAAACAGGTAGCACAACCGCTTTTGGCTAAAATATGTGATGAATTTCATTATTATCTTCATGTTATTGATTATCTACCGTTAAAAATTAACATTCAAGCCAAAAGTGTACACACTGGTTATCGGATAAAAGGGTGTGTTATCGCCTGTGCCCTGCCCCATCTCAGGATCCCAGCCCTGATAAAAGCTGCTCAGGGAAAATAAATTCTGTCCGCTGAAGAAAATACGCAGCCTGTCCAACCGCATCTTCCTGGTAATTTTCTCAGGAAAAGAGTAACCCAGCTGAATATTCTTGAGGCGAAGAAAACTTGCGTTCCGATTCCAGAATGTAGATGGCATAATCGTTCCGGAACCCATATTTAAACTGGTCAATTTAATATATTCTGCATTTCGATCAGGATTGTCGGCACTCCATCTGTTATCGGCCTGCCATCGCTGAATCTGTCCTCCATTATAAAATGCGAATGCCTGATAAGAGCCCATCTGACGATCAAAACCTGCCAATCCATGAAGTAGAACAGAAAGATCCACACCTTGGTAATCAAACCTTATGGTGGCGCCATAGCTAAACTTGGGCACGGTATTGCCGATAATTGTTCGGTCATTTGCCGGATCGACAACTCCATCTGGAGTACCGTTGAGGCCGCTTATATCGGCGTATCGCACAAAACCGGGTTGCGCCGCATAGGGTTGCGTTGGGTAGGCTGCAATATCGTTTTCGTCAACGAAAAGGCCGTCGGCTACATAGCCATAAATAGCTCCCAATGGTTGCCCCACAAACAAGTTTTTTGCAATATCTTGCGTTAGACCATCCGCCAGTTTTGTTACCCGGTTTTTCGTATAGGTAAAATTCGGACTGAACCCTATATTCAACTTTCCGATAGAGGTACGATAATCCATCAGAAATTCAAATCCGTTGTTCCGTACAGATGCGGCATTTACCTCCGATGGTGTCAATCCCAACACACTTGAAACCGTCAAATTATATAGAATATCCCGTGTACGCTTATCAAAATAGTCCATCACGAAGGCAAGTTTTCCTTTCATAAGTGAGAAATCGAGACCGATTCCCCTTACCTCTGTTGTTTCCCATGTAATATCGCTGTTTGCCAAGGTAGTTAAGCGCGCACCTGGGAGCAATACACCACCGATCGGATAATTGTTGCCCAAACTCAGCACATTCTGATAGGGATAATTACCGATATTCTGATTTCCCAACGTTCCCCAAGATGCCCGCAATTTCAAGTTATCGACTCCAGTCACATGCTCTTTAAAGAAAGGTTCTTCAGAGATCCGCCAGGCTGCCGAAACAGAGGGAAACAGCCCCCAACGTCCTTCGCTGGGGAAGCGGGAAGTTCCGTCATACCTTGCATTCACTTCAAACAGATAACGATCTGATAATATATAGTTTACCCGTCCAAAGAATGAGCGCAAGGCCCATTCAGCCGCCGAGCCGGACGATTGCATATTGGCTGATGACCCTGCATTTAGCTCGTGCAACAGATTACTCGGAAAATCGTCACGGAAAGCGGTGGTCCAGTCTGAGCGGAATTTTTCTTCTGAGAAACCTGCTAATGCATTGATTGCGTGTTTCCCATAAGTCCTGTTATACTGTAACAATGATTGAAGCGTTAATAACGAGTTGTCGCCCGAATTAACGGTAAGATTGTTGGGACCAACTTTCTTATTTTGATCAAAAATAAAATCAGATGCAAAGCTATTGTTCGTAAAATTATTATAATTGTATCCCGCTTTACCACTCCAGGTAAGCCCGGGTACTATTTCCCAGGCAAGCTCAGCTCCCCCTAAAAAAAACTTGTTTGCACGGTTTACGAAAGACTCGCTCGAAAGCCATGCTTCCGGACTGAAATTGTCCTG
Organism: Sphingobacterium sp. DR205; assembly: GCF_011064245.1. Classification (NCBI taxonomy): domain Bacteria; kingdom Pseudomonadati; phylum Bacteroidota; class Sphingobacteriia; order Sphingobacteriales; family Sphingobacteriaceae; genus Sphingobacterium; species Sphingobacterium sp. DR205. The sequence goes on from NZ_CP049333.1 coordinate 4,275,647, forward strand.
ATAGCCAAAGGTCCCGTCCGACTTTCTACCTGCATAAATAGGTCCCTGTCTGACAGCGAAACCGATCATGCTCATCATTTCGCCATCGAATTGCCTTGGCTCATTGGTTTGTGCACTGTTACCCGTCATATTCACCTTCAGCGTAAGGTTATCCAGTATTTTACTATCCGAATTCAGCATGAAGTTATAGCGGTGATAATTATTTTTGGCAACAACACCATCCTGATCCAGGTAGCCTAAGGAAAATAGGTAGGAGTTCTTATCTGAGCCACCGGAAAAAGAAACATTGTGGTTCATCTGAAAGCCCGAGCCCGAAGAAAGCAGGTTTTTCAGGTGCGGTACATTCGGATAATTGTCGGGATCAACACCCGATCGGAACTTATCAATCTCTTCGGGTGTATAGGTTAAAGCTTGGCCAACATTCGTATTTGCCTCATTAAATAGGGTCGCATATTCGTCCGATGCTACAAAATCGGGGAGTTCTGTCACTTTCTGCCAGCCTATAGTGTTATTGTACGAAACCCGAAGTCTACCGCTTGTGCCGCGTTTCGTTTCGATCAGAATAACCCCGTTTGCACCACGAGTACCATATATAGAGGCTGACGCAGCGTCTTTTAACACTGAAATGCTCTTTATGTTGTTAGGATCGATGTCATTCATCGAAGCTGCCAGACCATCTATTAGTACTAACGGATCGTTTCCAGCTCCCGAAAAGGTTCCCTGCCCTCTGATGCGTATCGAAGCTGCATCATTTCCAGGACGTCCTGCGCTTTGAGAAACCGAAACACCTGTTGCTAAACCGGCTAGCGCCTGCGAGGCTTGGGTAATGGGCCTGTCTTCAATGTCAGTAGCAGAAACGGACGAAACGGAACCGGTTAGATTCACCTTCTTCTGCGTGCCATACCCTACTACCACAACTTCGTCCAGGTCTGTATAAGATTCGATTAGTCTAATTTGCATAAATCCCCTGTTATTTACAGGAATCTCCTGCTTCTCATAGCCAATATAGGTGAATACCAAAACCGCATCGCCCGGAATATCAGACAAGGTGAAATTCCCTCTGTCGTCTGTCACGGAAGTTCTGTTTGTTCCTTTTACATGTACACTGATACCCGGTAGCGGATTCCCATCGCCGGCAGAAACGACAGACCCCTTAACGATATTTTGGCGGGCGGCCTTTTGTTTCACTCCGAGCGAACCTGGTTGATATCTAACAGCAATTACATTTCCATCTATTTCTTTAAAATCAAGGTCAGTTTGCTTACGGATTTCTTCCAAAACCGTTTTTAAAGGAGTATCCTTGACATTAAGGGCTATTTGCAATGGTATGGAAAGCAAATCCTTTTTATAGGTAAAGGAGACGTTGACTTGCTTTTCAATCATATTAAAAGCTTCCTGAATATTATTGGTTGTCACGTCCATGCAGATCTTTTTGGAAGCCACCGTTTGGGAAAGAGCAATCTCTGCCTTTAACAAGGAAAACGAAAAACAGATCAAAAATAAAGGCAATCCAAACCCGAACGACATAATTACAATTTTTCGTTGATTAGTTTTTTTCATTATATTAGATTGTTTGATTAAAAATTGAACAGCGTCACTGTTGTGCCCGTGGAAAGAAGCAACAGCGACCAATCATGATGGTCGTTATTTCTAAAATAGCGGCCATTAATTTTAATGAGCATTTACATATCTTAATAAGGTTTATAATGTTGGTGTATTAGTTAGCGATCTTGCGTGGTTATTAAAACAAGCTCCCCTTTTTTCTCGTACCCAATATTTAGGGAAAACTTCATGGCCTCTAAAAGTGTACTTAATGATGTATTTTTATAGCGGCCGATCATTTGAAGTTTCCCAATATTCGGATGACTTAACTTAATTTTAATATTGTATTTTCGTTGGATGGCAGGCAGGATTTCAGCAAGACTTTTACCATCAAAAACGATATCACCTTGTTTCCATGCCAGTATTGTTTCTAAATTTTGGTTTCTCAACAAAATCGCCTTTGATTTTTCACTATAAGTGATCAGGTCATTTTTCGTTAATAGCCATTCTTTGTCACTATTAACCTCTTTTACACCCACCTTACCATTTTTTACCGCAACGGTAAATTTTTCATCTTTATATGATTTAACATTAAAGGAGGTTCCATAGACTTTGACTTGCTTTTGTTCGGTTTCTATCACAAAAGGTACCTTTGCATTGTGGGTCACATCGAAAAATGCTTCCCCGCTTATTTTAACTTTTCGCTCCCCCCCATCAAATTTTTCGGGATATTCTATTTTTGAACCGGCATTGAGCCAAACTTTTGTCCCATCGGAAAGTAAGACGGAATCGATCTGACCTAAAGCAACATTTTTCGTAGTGGATACCAAGTTTGTACGTTCCGCTTTCGGGGTCTCGTTATGCGGCAAGAAAAACCACAAAGAAGTAACACATAGCAGTATACTCGCAGCTATTCCAATTTGCCAGCGTATCCGTCGTTCCTTGTTTCTTTTACGAATAGTGGATAGCTCTTGCCTCAAATCATACCTTAATTGATCTTCTATCAAAGGGTCCAATTCACCGGATTCCAATAGTCTAAAAAATAGCGTTACTTCAGAACGGCTAGCGGCCCCACTGAGGTAACGGCATATTAATGTTTTATAAAAATCGAGGTCTTCCATAATTGCTTATAGAAGTAAAGACAAAAAAAAATGAAAAGAGGCCACCCCTCTTTTCATTTTTTTTCTATAGAATTGATTTCAGGAGGAAAAACAGGACTAGGGGTAAATTCAGATCATGCTGTAAATACTTTTTCAAGGTATTGATGCACCGGATCATATGCTTTTTGATTGCACTTTTGGAGACACCTAACATTCTGGAAGATTCTTCGTAACTTTTTCCTTCAACTCTACAGAGCTCAAACACCCGCTTTGTTTGGGTCGGCAATCTATTGAGTATCTCCTGAAGCTTTACTTGATATTCTTTATCAAGAACATGTTGGTCGACACTATTGATACCAAGTTCAAAACTTTCTAAAATACGCTGCTGTTTGATACGATCTGTTGCAATTTTGTGTAAATAGTTGAGTGTATAATTTTTTACGACGATGAATAAATAGGATTCAAGCGATACAACACGGATAAGTTTGGTTCTTTCGATCCAAATTTTCGTAAAAATTTCCTGTACAACGTCTTCAACTAAAACATCTATTTTAAGGTACCGCTTAACCACGCGTAAGACAACTGGGTAATAGGCCTTGTAAAACAGATTAAAGGCACTATGATCTCCATAGCCAATAGCTTCTAAAACATCTTTACTTATTTCAATAGATGCCATAGCACATTTATCTCCAGATTGTTATTAGGTCCACAAAAAATTTCGGTTTATATCCCAAACTTACATAAAAATCGGGAATATTAATCGCGTTCAATAAAAATGACGGCCACCTCGCCCCTCCTCATTATCATTTATAATGAACTAAAAAATAAAGTAATATGGAGAGATTTTGCGACTTTGATGTGCATATTAGGCCGAATCAGGCGAACAGGTTGAGGTAGTTTCTGAACGTCAACACCAGATCTGGATAATCTCGGGGATAAATTAGTTGAGCATCATCTCGGTAATACCTGATACAGGGAAACAAGTGCAGGCCTGCACTTGTTTCCCTGTATCATTAAGAAATCACCAGTTTTCTTTGCTCTGAAGCGTCTGCGCGCCAATATTTTTTACTTAATATTTTATGACCAATCTATATGATAGTTATTTTGTATTAGATCAGTTAGATTTTACTAGCATTAACCAATTCAAACAATTAATTAATTCATATTATGAGTCCTTTATATTGAAAAAGTAACTGGCAGGTTACTCCAATTCTCCAAAAAACACAGGAAATAACTTTCCTGGTGAATCTCATTTTTTTAAAATGATCATTTACCCCTCCATGTAAAGAGAGATTAAAAGCAGGTATGTTCGATATGATAAACCGCCGAATCGATTGATTCGGCCGAATTCACCTCCGTTAGTTTACTTATATTGTTTTTATCGTCTGATTCGTATAACAGCTCATATGTACCAATAGTCTTAATACGGTTTTTTGGAAACTTACCGAAGTATCCGCCGGATGTAAGAACGGCCATTCCAACCGGATTAAATATTGGCGTAGGGGTCCTGTGCAATGAATTAATATGATAAATTGGCGCTGTGCTGTGTATAGGTAGATTAGAGAAATCCGTATTGGCATAATAGGTAAGCTTTATATCCTCATCGTTCCCATTGAGCCCATCATGGATATTGACCAAGTTCCCATCTTCATATGAAAACAAAACTTCTTTGTCTTCTTCTTTGATACGAGTCAAGTATCCTTGTTCATTGTATACAAAATCCAGTACAAGATAGTCTTTGATTTCTGTCTCCCAAGGCGCCATCCATTTACGCCTAAGGTGAGTAATAAGACCTTTTTCATTCAAAGAGTAATAATCGGTTACAGTGTTAGGAGCCTCTCCGGCATATTTCAGAATCACTTTGTCTTCATAATATTCAAAAGAAATCTGATTGCTTCCCACCGGAGCCAATATAACGCGTCCTTGCGCATCATAACTGAATGGTGTTTGTGCAGGATTGCCAGATCGATCCCCCATATACCAATTTCTCGTGTAAAAGTTCACACGACACGAGAGCTTAGGTTCCAGTTCCGATTCTAAAACTGGATTGTCTTCTGAACAGCTTATAAATAATAATGCTATCGCAAGAGAGGTAAGGATGTATGAATTAATTTTAAACATCATGCCTATATAATTATTTTAATGTAAAAAAATTAGTCGAAAAATGGTCTGAAATAGTCTTCATTTGCTTCAGTTGCTGTGCTCCAACGACCGGTGTTTCCCAACTGTCGAACGATCCAAGGAGGCTAAGTACGTCACCCTTAAATTCAATTTTCGATCGCGTTTCCTGTGCAAGATTAACGGGAGTTTTAAAGTCGATTTTAACCGTTCGGTAATTATCGTTCAATCCTGTTTCGATCTTAATAATCTTGGTTGTACCGTCCTCTGCCAGACCTTTTAGTGAAGTGAAAATATAACTTGTGTGCCACATCCATGAGATATTTGTCATACCTGTCATAGCGGACAGTTCACCAGAGGTTATACTAAGATTGTCGTTAAGTTCACTATCTACGCCGATACCGAACTCGATTGCTGTATAGGTTTCAATAGGCAGGTTTTGTAAGTCTATCTGCTCCCGTTTTCTGGCGGGGTAGGTATAAGCTCCATCCTGAATAGCAATGTCCTTAGTTTCCTCGATCAGGTAATAAGAGTTTGGGATTTCGATCCATTCACCATTCTGTTTTTGTAATCGAATATTGCTTACCCAATATCTAAAACTATTAAATGTATAGGTCTTGCCATCAATGTCGAAAGCCTTATCAAGCGCAAAATCCTCGTTGCCTACGACATTGTCAAATTCGATGGAAAGATTTCCACCAACTACTTCCACAAGTTCTGTGTCCTTAGAACAAGATGCCATCATTGTCAATAATGCGATAGAAAAAAAACTCTTTTTGATCATTTGTTTATTGTATTGTGTATAATTAATTTTATTTGGATGTACGATATAGATGTTCCACCTGCTCCCAGTTTACAATCTCCCACCATTTATCGACATAGTCGGCCCGCTTATTCTGATAGTTCAGATAATAAGCATGTTCCCACACATCGAGTCCCAAGATTGGAGTACCTTTGAATGGCGACACATTCATTAAAGGATTGTCCTGATTGGGTGTCGAACCAATTTTTAATTGATTGCCGTCTTTTACCAGCCATGCCCATCCCGAGCCAAACTGTCCTAATGCGGCTTTAGAAAATTGTTCTTTAAACGAGTCGAAAGATCCAAAACTGCTTCTAATCGCTTGGTCAAGCTGTCCTGTTGGTACATTGTTGTCTGTTGGTTTACGGAGAATAGACCAGAACAGTTCGTGGTTAAATGCTCCTCCCGCATTATTGCGGAGCTTCGTAGAATAGTTCGATATACGGGAAAACAAATCCTTTACATGAGCTGCCGATACGTTTTCCGAAATAATGGCTTCGTTCGCACTGGTGATATATGTCCCGTAGTGACGCACATAGTGTATTTCCATAGTAGCCGTGTCGATGACAGGCTCCAGTTCATTATAGGAATAGTTCAGGCTTGCCTTCTCAAATTTGAATTTGCTAGTTACCTTCGATCCTAGCGTACTATCTGCAAATGTCTTATTGGTTAACAATAAACCGGTAGCCAGTGTTAAACTACCTCTAACAAAATCTCTTCTATTTGTTGTTTTCATGATAAATGGATTTTAGTTCCTAATTCGTTCTTGCATCTTCCTGTCTTAAATATTCCAGTATAGACTTTGCTTCCTGTTCATTTAGGCCAACACTGACCATCATACTTTCGAAGTCGTCTTTTATGGCAAGTGCATCTGGATCCTTATCAAACATTTCCTGTGTATTTAATAGCAGATTCAGTATCCATTCCGGTGTTCTTTTCTTCGTTACACCTTTCAAAGCTGGGCCAAGCTTGTTTTCGCTGTATTCATGACACATCGTACACTTCACGATGAAAAGTTTATTTCCTTCATCTGCAACAGTCTGGTCAAATTCAGGTTGTGTAAATGACGTTATAGGTCCGATCCCTTTATTGCCTTCTTTAAGGTAATCGTGGACGACCATTTCTTTAGGTTGGTCTGCTTTTGTCTCCGGTGGAGCTGTTGAACTGTTTGTCTTCGGACTGTTGTTGCACGCAATAGCCGTAACGAGAAGACCAACGGCTAATATTATATTTAATCTTTTCATATATCTGTTTATTTTACTGGTGAAATTAAAAGGAGAATGATACATGGGTCATAAAACGATTTTCAGCCTTTATACGTCCATCTGCGAGATTTTGATTGATCGGAGTCTGAAAATTTCCACCAATAGAGATTGCCCCGATATTGATTTCAACACCTGCAATTCCCATCGTGGAATGTCCACCAGACTGGGTAACGTCAAAGCGGTTATAAAGCAGATCTTTTGGCTGTGTTTCATATAGCACACCTGCATTTGGAGAAATACGTACTTTGTTCTTTATATTGAACTTATAGTATCCCAGTGCATTAATTGTTAATTTGTTGGCATAGCGATAATCATGCTTGTTTTCTGTATTGATCTTATACGTTGCATTGACGTTGAGTCCGGCATCCATCAAACGAATGTCGTAAGCCGCATTGATCATAAAATCTGTACTCGCCGTTCCTAATTGGAAGTTATTCGGAGCGCCCATCTCTGCACTGGATTGTTCGCTGGTATCATATTTACCGGTAGGCGCCTTGATTCCTACCCCCACCCATAAGGACTGCATAAGAATTTTGTTCTTTCCTGTCGTACGGACATCATCCAGAAGTTTGTAATGCCCCATAACAACAATATCGCCAAGCCCGTTCTTCTTTCCGGTTTCCAAGCTGTTGTTACCAATGGTCCGTTCATTAAAACTATACGGAATTATCGCCATTACCCGCCAACGTTCTCCGAAATTCCATGCGCCCCAAAGTTCCATCGTACGATAGGTTTCATTCGTTGAATTCGGTGTACGGATACCGTTAGGGCCGAGGTGGGTCTGTAGTCTATTCTGTTGGTATCGTAAACCGACAAAACGTTTGTTGAAGTTCGGTAAGATGCCCAAGTAGTAGCTTCCGACACCACAGCCGCAGACATCACAGGCTACTGACATGGGTATGTTTGCAAAAAGTGCGACAACGGAAAAAATCGATAGTATTATTCTCTTTCTCATATTCTAATAGCTAATTGACTATAAAATCAGACCCGAATGGTTCTGAAAGTAACTTGTTCGACAAAAAGGCAGGGTCTTCCAGTGTTTTCAGAAATGCCATTAAATCTGTTTTTTCATCCTCGGTCATGGCAATGCCCAATGTGCCGTTAGATTGACGGAACAGTGGATCCAATGTCGGTGAATCTACCATATCATGGCGATAATGGTCGAGCATACGGCTAACGGTCAGATAGCGTCCGTCGTGTGTATAAGGCGCGGTAAAGGAAAGGTTCCTTAAAGAGGGTACCTTGAATCTGTATTCGTCCTTTACGTTACCCGTTACGATAGCTCTTCCTTTGTCATTACTTCTATTGGGACGTATACCATTGTTACGATAACTAAGATCCGTGAACAAGGGTTCTTTGTGGCAGTTCGCACAGTTATTCTGGAAAAACAGATAACCCCGTTTTTCCGATTCTGAAAAAGAAGCACCTTTTTCCTTACGCATCACTTTGTCGTATTTGGAATCACTACTGGTAGCCATGAGCATAAATTGCGACAAGGCCCTAAAAAACAACACATCTGTAATCTCCTCCGTACCGAAAGCTTTCTTGAACAGCGCAGGATATTCCGGACGTGCCCTTAATTTGAGCAGGATGTTGGGTACCGTCTCGTCCATCTCCACCTCACTATGGATAGCATTTACCCCTGACAAGTCGAGATCAAATACACCGCCATCCCAAAAGAACTCATTGTGCCAGGCCAAGTTCATAATCGGCATGGGATTACGTGTCCCAAGCCGGTCATCAATCCCGTGACTTACGTCATGGCCGTGGTGTGTAAATCCAGCTCCTTGTATATGACAGCTCCCACAGGCGATTGTATTGTTTCGCGAAAGCCTTGGTTCATAAAATAATTTTTTCCCTAATTCAAAACCATCCTTTGTCACCGGATTTCTGGTGAGGTCATAGGCAGGTTTCGGAAAATTGGAAGGCTGTACAAACCCAAAGAATATCTCTTCGTCCTCCAAGATGTCATTTCCTTTTTTGCAGGCCCATATCAGGGCAAGAATCGTGGTAATAACTATTATTTTCTTCATCTCTTCCTTGTTTTATTAATTCGAGGAAAGCTCCTCTTCACTTCGCACATAGTTTTCGGTATGATCATGCGTAAACAGAACGCCAAAATTACCTGCGATATTCCCACTATCCTCTTTATTGAACATGACGTTAGGTTTATCTGCTATACTCAACTTATACGGGCCATTAAAGATCTGCATCAGGTCGACCATCAAATGGACATTGCTCCTTAAGTCTGCTCTCACATGCGCCAAATGGTCTCCACTAGTTTTGGTCAGGTCAACTGTAATGATTTTGATATTGTTCATTGCTTCCGGATCATCAAAGGGGTAACCAAAACCTCCGATATGATATTTGAATTGTTTATTACCAGTAGGGTCACCTTGCTGATCATCGGATACCACGTCACTATTCCCTTCCAGTTTGAAGAAGATATAACCCTGGCTCCATGTCCAGAACATACCCGCATGGCCTTCTCCCGGATTGAAGGAAAGCACCCCCGTTCTTCGTTCCATAGGCATCATGTTTCTTTCCTGATCGACGCCGATCATAAACTCAATTTTGGTGTAATCGCCCTCAGGCACCTTGACCTTGGTAAAGCGGGTCGTTCTATCCGATCCATTCACCATAAAATAGCTGTCGTCCTGCGGAACGGTATAACTACTTCCATCGGCTTTGTAAAGCTTGATATTGCTGATGTAGTACATCAGGATACGTATACTGAATTGCTCGCCTTTTGCATTTCGGTACAGATAGTTAGGGTCGATATATAATCGGTCTTCCCCAACGATATGGTCAAACTCAATAGAGAAATCGCCCATTTTAGTTTCGTCAATAATATCGTCATCCTTTTTACAGGCCGATAGGAGAAAGCAAAATGCTATAAGTGCGGTCGCCATATTCTTCCAGTTTCTTTTTATCATTTTATATTTCATATCAATTATTTAAAAGGACTTGAAAATTCCCTGTTTTTTAAAAATGTCTCATCGGTCAACGCATTCAGAAAAGACTTAATGTCCTCGACTTCTTTGTCTGTCATGGGTATGCCGGCCCGGTCATTGTTCTGGTATAATACCGAAGCTGTAACAGGGGTATCTTTAATATCGAAACGATAATGATTTAGTACCTCATCTATCGTTTTAAACCGTCCATCATGCATATAGGGTGCGCTCACCATCACATTACGCAGCGTGGGGGTTTTGAAAGCACCCAAATCCAGTGGATTGTAGGTAATACGGTATCTGCCCCAATAAATTCCCTCATGCGATCCGTCCGAAAAATCATCGTCTATCCCATTATTGTGGAAATCATTATCCGTAAATAATTCCCCTGCGTGGCAAGAGCCACACTTTTGGCGAACCAGATTCAGTCCGCGAAGCTGGTCGGCAGATAGTGCGTCCAGCTGCTCTCCCCGACGGTATAAGTCGTATGGAGCATCTGCCGAGATCAACATCCGCTGGAATTGCGATAGCGCCATAGCTGTTCGATGCTCGCTTGGCAGTTCCCCAAATGCTTTGTGAAATAGCTCCACATAAGTAGCATCTGCCCGCAACCGTTCCACCAGCACGGGTAGGTACATACCCATCTCATCTGCATGTGTCAGCGGACCAAATGCCTGCGACTCCAGATTGGTCGACCCGCCATCCCAAAAAAGGCCCTTGTCTGTCCACGCAAGATTGATCAACGTAGGTGAGTGCCGCTCCAGAGGCTTACCCGATACACCGGCTGTGGTAATAGCCACTCCATCGGAAAAGCCTTTGCTTTGGTGGTGACAACTTGCACAGGAAACCTGCTTGTTGGCAGACAGAATCGGGTCGTAGAAGAGTCTCCGGCCCAATTCAGCTCCCGTTTTGGTCAGAGGATTTGAGGGCAGACCCGTTTTGGGATCAATAGCGGATTCCACTGCTTTGGGAAAAAATACAGGCTGACGAAAGGCAAAAGGAATCTCCTCCTCGCCGGTAATGGGTAGGTCATCATCCTTTGAACAGGATAATACGCCGAACAACCCCACCAAAAGGACGAAGACTCCAGTGATATGTTTACTTCTTAGCTTTACAGACATTAATTTGCTTCCACAGAAACCGAACCCGCTTCTTTGAATGTTAACGATTTACTTAAGAAAGTATCGCGAAAAGCTATCATCAGTTCTTTTTTACTTTGGCTGATGCTGTTGTTGGTCCATGGCTGATCGGTAGCTGATAGCAATTCTTTGACATTCACGTCCAAAGTGATTTTTGCCGAGTTTTGAGCATCAACTTTCAATAGTGTAGCCAGTTCTATCGTTTTTTCAGCGCCGTCAAACAGTTCGTTGGAACCTGTTTCCCACGACATTGCCTTCGAAGTTGGTGCACCGTCTGCCCAATGTATAGTACCGGCCAGGGTCAAGAATTTGTAACTCGTGAACCACATCCAGCCATCGCTGACACCCATTCCGTTCAGCGAACCTAGTTCCCCTGCGGTCAGGGTAATATTATCATTGTATTTTTGATCTACACCAATAGAAAATTTAATGGCCTTGTATTCGCCAAAAGGGATCTCCTTGATCATCACTTCTTCGCGCTTGGTAGCCGGATACTTCTCTCCATTGACCAAATGTGGTACAACTATTTCGTTAGTTTCTTCCACCAGATAGTAGGAATCCGGTATGGCATGTTCTTTATTATCTTTATCAACCAGTTTGACATTGCTTACCCAGTAACGGAGACGGTTAAACTCGAAATCTAGATCATAAGTCCCACTGGCGTTGACGAGTTGATAGGGATATCTTTTATTCAATTCAAAATCTGACTCACCGTACCGGGCATCAAAGGTCAGGGCCAGAGATCCTGCCTGATCCGCGTAGACAATTTTTTCAACTTCTTTAATTTCAGTTTTTTCACAGGATGTGAACATCAGCGCAGCCAAAGCTGCAAAAAATAGGTTTTGCTTATTCATTTTTCTAATTATTGTAGCAATTGATTCGTTTTTTATCTGACCTCAACAGGAAATTCCAGTTCTTCCTGTGATACCTTTTCTCCACCTTTGAACAGATTCACTTTAATCTTCCAATGACCTTTCATCGTAAAATTGATCATTCCGCTATAGTGTCCATCACCTTTGCTTGTGGCGGCTTTATTATTCGGAGAGCCATGCCCCATATCGGGCATAAAAGGTTCTATCTCGACCGTATAGTTATCCAATGGCGGAAAATGGTTGTGATCCATCTTGTGAAGCGTGAAGTCAATAGGTTGGGTACCTGTCTTTGCCTCATCAGGTAACAATAGACTAACGAACACACGACCGTCATCTTTAGTGCCTACGGGAATAGTCCGTGCAGGCGTCGCCTCTGAGACGGGCAAGAGAAAAGAGAGCGTATCTTTTTTATTAAGTACGGCATTCAACATCCAGCCTTTACCCATATCATTCATGTTGGCCATAATAAAGACAACTTCGGCTTTGTATAATCCATTACCCAGATCGACTGGTGGGTAATATGGCCCACCATGCGACACCATTCCCATGTCCATGACGACATCGTAGTCAAGATGGGCGTCCGTCGTGGGATCTCCATCGAGGTCGGTGACCTGAATATAAATTGTTTCGTTTTTGCTCGTTAGGCTATCTTGCACAAATACGCTAACCTTGTTCTGCGCTAAGGTCGTATCCGCAATCTTAGTCAAGGTGGTTACGTCCACCATGGCACCTGCCGTGTCGACAGGATTTTTTTCGTCGGTTTGCGTGTTATTTCCGCACCCGGTTAAACTGTATACCAAAGCCATAGACGCAATGCCTAATAGCATGGATACTTTTACAAAGTAAACTGATTTCATTCTCGATTTTATTCAATGCCAAAATCGCTATGTTGACAGCCATCAGGATAATGCACCTTAGGTCAACATAGCACAAGTAATTTTATGTGAATCAACTAGGCTTTGAATCGAGGTGGGCGGAAGTTGTTTTTAAAATGTATAAAGCTGTAGTAAGCGTTATAATAAGTTACATAGGTGTTTTTCACGCAGATCGACATTTGCTCCGGCATTATAATGAAATCCTGCATCAGGCATATGAAAGTCTCGTATTTTACATTTTGTGGAAGGTCTTTTTCAGAAGATTTCTCGTCGAGTGCTTTGAGCTTTTTCATGAGCACACATTGACCATTGCAATGCATTTCAGGTCGGGCTCTATTTTCGCAAAGATTTGCTGCAATAAAAGATCGGTTACTTTCAAACCACACAAATACACCCATGCTTCCCAGGCATTGGTAGGCAAGCACAATAAGGAGTAAGAAAGATACGATCTTTTTCAATTTGGTTTAAACGTTTACAGTTGTGTCAATAATTTCCGGATATCTACTATTGCTTTTTTTGTATCTTCTTCATTCGTACCGTCGTAAACACCCCTAACATGCCCTTTGGTATCTACCAATGTAAATGCGCCGCTATGGTCAAATCCTCCGGGGACATCGGGGTTCTCCTCTGCATAAGAAAAATAACCTTCTTTACCTGCAATCTTATAAACGGCATTCTGAGGGCCATTTAAGAACCTCCAATTCAATGGCGCTCCAACTTTTTTTGCATAATCCCGAAGAACAGTTGGCGTATCATGTTTATCGTCAATGGTATGGGATAAAATAACGAACCGTTTTTCATGCTCAAATTCTTTTGCTATAATCAGCATGTTTTTGGCGAGCAATGGGCATATCGTTGGACAACGGGTAAAGAAAAAATCTGCCAGATATATTTTATCAGCAACATCCTCATTGGAAACCCACACGCTGTCCTGATCCACAAAACGGAATGCAGGTATAGTGTGATATATTGTGTCGTTAGCTTTTTTACCATCTTTTTCCACCAAAACAATTTCCTTCTCACCCATAATAGGAAGATCGTCTTTGTCCTTGTTTTGGTTAATGCAAGAATGAAAGACAGAAATACTAAAAAGCAAAAGCGATGCTCTAAGAAATTTAAAAGACTGCATATATTTTTTCCCTTATATCAGATTATACCAATAATTGCACACAAAGTTACCACTCTATATATTCCCGAGCATAAACATAAGCGTGCCATTGATTTAGGTTTTCGTGCATAAGTAGCTTCAACCAACCTATGTTAAATATATATACAAGCGATATTTTACCTTTTGAAGACGGATTGCCTGTGGAGGGATGTTCCGGTAGGGCATTTCATTAGCCAACCTTCTTGCAGGCAACAAAATGTTTTGAAATTCAATCTGTGAGAAAAAAGGCCTTCGAAATAATCTAAACCACGGTTTATACCTAATATACCGGTATAAGCAAAAGTCCTCAAGCATAGACCTTGCTACATTTGAATTACAATTTAAAAAGAATCACCAATATCATTATTGGTCAATAACTATAATACCAGTTACACGGATGTTCTCCGAGCAGAACGATTGCTATTAGAGTCAAAATTGAATGCTACAAACGATGCGTTACAAGAATGGATGAGTGTGGTGAAACTTTACAGGGCTTTAGGAGGTAGCTGGAACGAAATGAAAACAATTGAATGATGGCCGTATCAATTTAATAAACGGCGATATGTGCTATAACATCAGCACAACGTACCACATCCATTTCCTGTAATTAGGTATCTTTGTAAGTATAAACGGTATTAATTTAACGAGTGATGAGAAAGAATACTGTAAAGGATATCAAAGGCCCTGCCGACTTTAATAAGGAATATTTAAAGCATAATCATGTTTCTATGTGTGAGACATTGGAGATGCATAGTGAATCTGAAAATAATTTTTGTATTGTTGGAACACTCGAACAGATAAAAGGTGCTCAAAAAAGAATTCAGTTTGAAGCCGCACGAAAAAAGTTTTTCACTATTGTATTGGTGACAGCTGGTTCGATAAAGGAAAAGATAGGATTTACTGGATATGAATTTGGTCCTAATACTTTATATTTTGTTCCGGAAAATCAACTTCATACTATTGAGCATTGGAGCCGTGATGTGAAAGGATTTCATTGCATTTTTGATGTTGACTATTTTTTATTGTGCCTTAAAAATCAGGTAAAACTCAATGATTATCCTTTTTTTCAGCCCGATGGCAATATCAGCCTGAAATTATTCGAAGCATAGGTAGGTATTTTTACAGAACTTTTTAAAAAAATTAAGTACGAATATTGTTCACGCCGAAATCATAATGATGATTTGATGGTAAGACTCTATCTGAACATATTTCTACTCGAAGCGGAGCGTCTTCATGTTCACCATTCGGAGATTAGTAGAAGTGGTGTTCCACGTCGGGAGCTTCTTGTAGCAAATTTCCAGAAACTGGTTTCAAAAAACTACAAGGAAAAGCGGCAAGTTAGTGATTATGCCGCCTTGCTTTATGTCAGCCCTCATTATCTCAATGATACGGTGAAGGAGTTCACAGGAAGTGCTGCTAGTGATTTTATCCATGACAACCTGATTTCAGAAGCAAAGTCGTTACTAATACAAACCGAACTATCGATAACCCAGGTTGCCTATGAGCTCAATTATAGCGATCAATCTTATTTCTGTAGATTTTTCAAATCTAAAGTCGGTACAAGTGCTAAAAAATATCGGGAACTTCATACTACACTTAGCTAAGTTAGTACAAAAGAATTACAGTTTAATATAAATTATAACGAAATGAACAGAAGACTATTTATAAAAAACGGATCATTGGCAGTTTTGTCGATCTCAGTTACTTCTGTATTTTTAAAAAGCAATGCTATGGAAAAAAGCAATCAAAAATTATACGATACAATTATTATAGGGGGTAGTTACTCAGGACTTGCTTCTGCCATGACACTAGGACGTTCTTTAAGGAATGTCTTGGTAATTGATAGTGGGAATCCCTGCAATAAACAGACGCCACATTCGCAGAATTTTTTAACAAGAGATGGTATGCCTCCTGGAAAAATTGCTGAGATTGCAAAGGAAGAAGTATCCAACTATCCGAGCATTGAATTTCACAAAGGCTTGGCAGCAAATGGCAAAAGAATATCTGAAGGTTTTCAAATAACGACTTCGGACGGTCAATCATTTAAAGGCAAGATATTAATTTTTGCTACTGGAATAATAGATATCATGCACGACATAACTGGGTTTTCAGAATGCTGGGGTAAATCTGTAATACATTGTCCATACTGTCACGGGTATGAATTCAAAGGCAAGAAAACAGCCGTATTAGCTGATGGAGATAAGGTTATGCACTTCGTTTCATTAATTAAAAATTTGACGGATGACGTTACATTAATAACTTCTGGTAAATCCTCCATGCAAATGGACAGCATAGCTAAACTTAATAGAAACGGCATAAACGTAATCCAGAAGAAGATTTCTGAAATTGGACATAATAATGGGTATGTTAATCAACTTATTTTTTCTGACGGCGCAAGAGAAAGTTTTGATGCAGTATATGCTCCCCTACCATTCCGACAACATTGCAGCATACCACAAGAATTAGGTTGTGAAATGACAGAAACGGGACTTGTCAAAATAGATTCCTCACAAAAGACGAGTGTAGATGGTATATATGCTGTAGGAGATAACTCCAGTCCGTTACGCGCTGTCTCATTAGCCGTCTCATCTGGAAATATTGCAGGGTTTCGGGTAAATTCTGAATTGGCCCATGATATATTGTTATAATTGAACTCACCATCATATCTCTGGGTACGTATAAAATTTCTGAAAAAAATAATATTTAAAGATGATTATTGGTCCTTCCGGTGTGTACGGAGATCTAACCACGAGAATGGCATTGCCCCTTATAATAGTACAGTAGCAGTAACAAGTAACAGCGAGGTTTTAAGTGTCGGGCAATCTGAAGATGAGGTTATCCAGCAGTTATTCCAGCAATTCCGGTTTGCAGCAAAATTAGTGGGTGAAAAGCACCTTTCAGCATCGGTTGCAGGTCAGATGCGGCTGGCAGCTATTACCTTTTTAACATGAACATGAAACCAAATATGACAGGTCATTCACGGCCGCACGTAAGAATCAACAGAGCCTTACTGCTTTGATCGGCAAAGATACCAGATGGGCATGACTACGTGACAATTCATATCTGCTTATCAAAATGGTATTTTTTCATGATATCTTGGTAGTTAGCAACACAGGCTCCCTATCTATCTTTGCACAATGTAACATCTATAGATTTTATGATATTATAAATGGGTGGAGCGTACAGTTAAATAGTAGAAGATATGAAAAAAATGATTTTTGGTATTGCATTGAGTTTGATCGCAATATCGTCTTATGGACAGAAAAAAAAAGTAGATCAGTCAAGTGTCCAATTGATAAGGAATGCAACTGTGGTTTTAAATTATGGTGGTAAGGAATTTCTCATTGATCCGATGCTGGCAGAAAAGGGTGCCTATCCTGGTTTTGAAGGAACCGCTAATTCGCATTTGCGCAATCCCATGGTTGAATTGCCTGTTTCAGCAGAAAGCCTTCTTAATTCTGATGCTGTCATTGTGACGCACACACATCCGGATCACTGGGATGAAGCCGCCATAAAAATGCTACCAAAAGGAAAGACAGTCTACGCCCAGGACCAACAGGATGCTGAAGTGATCATGTCTCAGGGATTTAAGGACGTCCGAATTCTAACAGATAGCTCTCGTTATGAGAATATCAGCTTACAAAAAACCTTTGCGCAGCACGGATCGGATGCTGCCTTTGCAAACCCGCAGATGGCAGAGATACTGGGACACGCCTCGGGAGTTTTTTTCAGCCAACGCGGACAGAAATCTGTATATTTTGCAGGAGATGCCATTTGGACAAAAGATTTCGAATCAAATCTAAAAAAACTAAATCCTGATGTAGTAGTTCTTAATACAGGCTATGCACAGGTAAATGGTTTCGGTGCCATTATAATGGGTAAAGAAGATGTGAGTAAGGTGCACCAAGTATTGCCAGATGCCACAATAATTGCGGTACATATGGAAGCAATTAACCATTGTATCCTTACCCGGAAAGAACTTCTGGATTATGTGAAACAGATGGGGATAGCTGACAAAGTGATCATTCCACAGGATGGGCAGGTAATTAACTTTTAAATAGTATACTATTATGAATTTAACGGATAATAAAAAATTGGTTCGTAATTTTTATAACCTGTTGGAACAAGAGAATTATAGTGCTGTAGCGGAACTCTGCCATCCTGAATTTGTATTTTATTTTCAGGTTGACAATCCAATTCTGGGTGCGGAGGGATTTGTAGCTTCAGAAAAAGCAAATTTTGATGCTTTTAAAGGTTTTACTATGCAAATCCACGAAATGATTGCGGAAAATGATAAGGTAGCTGCTTATATGATATTTGAGGGGAGCCATACCGGCAAAGTACTTTACGGTATAGAGCCAACGGGCAAAAGGATCAGATTTTCGTTATCTATGCTGCTTACCATCAGAGATGGGAAGATCTATGAAAAGCGTGCACACTTTGATGTCGCTGATATAAAGGCACAGCTTATACGATAGCTTTATTACAGCTACATCTGTTATGATTAAGGTGACAAAGATAGCTTCCTTAGCTGGGAAATGATGGATTATTCCGCCTTTGCTGAGTCCGCATTTCTTTGCCAACGCATCAAAGAGACCAGTCCGTAACTTATTAACGTTCAAAAGAAATAACCAAAAAAATACGGGTAAGACGGAAATTTTCCGCCTTACTTTTTGCTTATTTAACCAAAGTAGCTAAACTAATGTCTATCATTTCGCATCTTTGTACTTATTAAAACAGAAGTTATCGTTTTTTTTAGCATTATCTAGTAACACAGACAACAAGCAGGTATCCGAAGCAATTAATGTGGTTGCTTTTTTGGTAGATGCCCCCACACCTGGCGAATTTTTGACAGGCAGCGTGAAAGGAGCTATCTTTATACTGATAAAACGCGGAAAGGAAATTGTGTGATTTCAGTTTTATTTTAATAATCAAAGAAAGAAATAGTTGAAAACAATAAAATTTAACAAGACAGAATGTGGGGTAGATTTTCTGCTCAACGTACTTCCTTCTGATGAAGTCGGTGAAGCATATATTAGTCAAAAATTGTTTAATACAGATTATTTTGAAATCATTTTTATCAAGAAAGGGAGCGGTCAGCTTACACTTAACTACCAAAAAATAAATATCGAGGACAATAGTATTATATTTATTTCCCCTTTTCAAAAACGTCAATGGAATCTTAATGAAGATAACCTGGAATTTACGTCCTTGGTTTTTCAAGAAGATTTTCTAAATGAGTTTTTCTCCGACAAACTGTTTACCTACCGTTTATCTTATTTCTACCAGTTGGAATTTCCATTAAATATGCAGATTGAGAAAGAAAACATGGATATGTACTGTGTTTTGTTATCAGAAATTAAAGTAGAATTACGGAAAACCAGAATAGACAGTGTGCATATCATCCGTTCCCTAATCTATTACCTTTTACAGAAGTTGAACAGAGTGTATGCCGAAAAGCATCAATTATCATTACAAAATCAAGACACAAGTTATGCATTTCAATTCAAAAAACTGATTGAAACAAATATCGAACATAAACAGCGAATCAGCGATTATACAGATCTAATGGGCATCAGTCGTATTACCCTAAATAAGGCGGTAAAAGAGCAGTTCAATCTGACAGCAACAGATTTGTTAAAGCAAAGATTGCTGGTAGAAATCAAAGATTACCTCATCCATTCTGAATTGACCATTTCGGAAATAGCCTACAAACTCAATATTTCGGAACCCAACCATCTAATGCGTTTTTTTAAGAAGCAAACTGGGATGACAACAACTGAATTTTTAGCCGATTATCAAAATGGTATCATTTCTTAATGATTTGGTATAATCGGTCATAACGGTGTTTGCTAATTTTGTCATACAAAAAATAAATGATTATGAGCAAAAAAGCATTGATTGTCATCGACATCCAGAATGAATATTTTGAAAACGGAGCACTTCCATTGGTAAACCCTGAAATGGCAAGTCTAAATGCCCGCAAGGTTTTGGACCATTTCAGAGCAAACAATTTACCCATTGCACACATCCAACACGTATCGGCTGATCCCGAAGCATTGCCGATTTTTGTTGAAGGAACTCCCGGTGTAGAAATCCAGGAAAATGTGAAGCCACTTGCTCGGGAGAAAGTTTTTCAAAAGTATTATCCAAATAGCTTTAGAGACACAGGGCTTTTAGACTATTTAAAGGAAAATGACGTAACCGAAGTGGTTATTACCGGAATGATGACTCATATGTGTGTGGACGCCACCACACGTGCGGCATTTGACTTCGGTTATAAATGTACGGTTATCGGCGATACTTGTGCGTCAAGAGACTTGGAAATTAACGGTAAAACGGTAAAAGCCGATGATGTGCACCACGCATTTTTAGCAGCATTAGCGTTTTTCTATGCGGAGATAAAGAGTACCGAAGATTATCTATCTGCATAACAGAATAAGGAGGATGTATCAAAAGTACTTTTGACGATTTCGTGCCAAATAAAATTTCGACACCACATTCGATTTAAATGAAAAAGGGCTAAAAACTCATCAAGACGTTGGCCCTTTTTATGCTATTTCGATAATATATAATACAGCCCCTTTTATTTTATTGATCTAGCAGACTTTTCAATTCCAATTCTTGATGGTCGTAAATGTCCTCTTGAAGTTGGAAAATGCCACCAGTCAATAAATACAGATCTTTTACACCATACTCCTTGCAACGCTTGGCAAACGCAAACAATTCTTCTTCCATCATCCTGTCATAAAGGATAATAGTCTTGCCCGCATATTTGGCTATTTTTTCCTTATTCAGAGTAGCCAATGGCATATTTATGGCATTTCTCAGGTGTCCTACATTTTTATAAAAAACCTTATCCGTGCCGTCAAATTCCGTTTCAGGTCTAACATCAATGATAATTGTATTACTGTTTTGATTGGACAATTTCAGTAATTCTTCGGGCAAAATCATTCGATATTTTGTTTCCAAAAATGCTCTCTCAATGCTGGTATAAGAACTAATTATATTTTGAAGCCCGAAAACCAGAACACTTGTTTGGTAGCCTTGCTCAATTAAATAGTTTGCCGCAATAGGACTTTGATTTCCATCATTATCGAACAGCAAAATGGTTTTGCTTTTGTCCAATAATTTCAAATTATGTTGTAGCTTATCGTAGGGAATATGAAGCGCTGATTTGATTTTTCCAAATGAGTTTTCACGCTCCGCTTTGGCTATTCCTAAGTACAAGCTATCGGGTCTGATATCGATTATCTGGAATTTTTCGTTGTTGAGGGCTTTGGTAAATACGACTGGAGGAACCAATGCATATTTAAGGTTACTCGTATAATATTTGCTTCTATAAGGCATTTCGCTTTCAGAAAGAGAATTAAAATACGATAAGCCCCCATTAATATTAACCACATTCACAAAAGAACTATCTGCCAATCGCTTGGCTAGGTACCTCGACCTTTTGCTATGACTGCAATATAGGTAAATCGTATCATTTTTATACTTTTGATATTCGGGGTAATATTTTTCAAAATCACCAAAATCCGTTTCTATTGCACCTTTTATTTTTCCTTGATTAAATGCTGGTAATTTTCCGTTATCGGTTCTTTCGCCGTCAGATCTTATATCGAAATAAACAAGCTTCGGATTAAGTTCCAGCCGTTTAAAAAAATTGCTCCAGGAAATGGTTTGATAGCGAACGTTATCCGATTTAAAGTCTTGTGCGTGACTAAAAACATTAAACAGCGATAACACAAAGGCAAAAGTGATTTTTTTCATTTTTTATTAATTGTAAATTATTGTGATTGTTATCTATCGCCGTTAGAAAAGCAAAAAGCTAACGAAACCGCCAAAGCTGTTTTCATTATGTTTCTCTGGACCATAATAATCGATATTAGAACCCAATCCAAAAGAAAATTCGTTATAACTTAAGCCGGCACGAGCCATCAAATAACTTCTGGTTTGCATCTCGATGATGGTATTGTATTCATATAAAGCCTGAAGTCGTGAATAGAAACGCCATTTGTCATTAATCTTTGACTTATACTCAGCTAAAACTAGGCCTTCAACATTAGTGTCTTTAGAAAAATCTATTCTCGAATTAACAACAAACAACCAAGTGGGGTTGGCTACCGTATAAATTATGCCGGTTATGGGGCGCATACCTTTCACAGGCGTTACATGAAAACCTCCCGCAAGTTTTAAGCCTTTCAAAACTTCATAAGTCAGGCTAGCTTGTGTCATGTAGTCGTTGATTTGATCATTATCCCATTCACCCACCAAGGACGTTACGCTAAAAAAGCCCAATCTGGGAATACTCTTGAATTTTTTATCAATAATCATTTGAAAAGCCAGTCCTCTGTTGCTGCCTAATAATTCTGTATTAATTGGAGGGCTTAATACCGGAATTTCTGCTTTTTCTTGCGAAAACGTATTTCCACTTATGACTAAAAGCAGTACTATAAAAACATAACTAATTTTTGTTAAGAACTTCATTGTTCAGAAATTTACTTGTTTGGATTTTTTTTTAAGAAGTTCACTTCAACTAAAGCAACTTACGGCGATCTGAAATTCAATTTATAATTATATTCCTACCTCCTATTGGGTCGTACCAAAATTTCTTACAAAGTTACCACTCTATATATTTCTGACATCTACATAAGCGTGCTATTGATTTAGGTTTTCGTGCACATTGTGATTTCTAGATGATATCTTGAGAAGCTATAGTGCTTGTTTGGCCGGGATTTCAAAACAAATCCTGATCTGGAAAGCCAGGGATATCAATATGATGGTATTCTTGAATCGGGAAATGAAATACCTACTGGAGGAATGATGCATACCGCTGGTAAAAAGCCGGAATATGCTGTTTTTTATGTATTTGTTGATGATGCTGAGAAAGAAATAAAAATAGCGCTAGAAAATGGCGGCGCACTTGTCAGGGGACCTGTGACTGATGACTCTAACATTACTTTTGCGCGTTCATAAGACAATTCAGGTCATCAATTTGGCATTTTTTCTGTAAAGAAATAATCTCTTATCGTACTTATCAAGAGCCTGCCTTTTTACGATAGCAGTTTTTTTAATGCCTTTTAGGGTAATTAACATGCCTCATATCATGAAGTACATTATCCCCCATTATTTTGTACATTTATGTAAGTTTAACCCGTTGGAGTTTTTAGCCTATGTATCAGGAAACGAAAGATAGATTTACAACAATGATTGATTTTTTTAATTCAATCATTCCGTTAAAGCAAGAGGAAAAGGAATTGATCCGCCAATACTTCCATTTGCGTTCCTATAAGAAACGTATGTTTGTACTTCAGGAAGGAGATGTGTGCCAGCATCTCAATTTTGTACTTTGCGGTTGTCTCCGTATGTATAAAGATGATGAAAATGGCAGTCCGCATATCCTGCTTTTTGCTACCGAAGGTTCGTGGATCAATGATCTGGACAGTTATTACCAAGAAAAAAAATCGTTGCTGAACATTGATGTTTTGGAAAATGCAG
Source organism: Sphingobacterium sp. DR205 (assembly GCF_011064245.1). NCBI lineage: Bacteria > Pseudomonadati > Bacteroidota > Sphingobacteriia > Sphingobacteriales > Sphingobacteriaceae > Sphingobacterium > Sphingobacterium sp. DR205. The sequence continues at coordinate 4,298,959 of NZ_CP049333.1, forward strand.
AATTACTCCAAATCAGTCGCCAGGACATTGTAAAACTGTATCTCAACGCACCAAAATTTGACAGGATTTTTAGAATTCTCACCGAGAAAAACCTCGTTCTCCTACAAAACCGAATGTTGGAAAATATCAGTTTGTCGGCTGAGGACCGTTATTACAATTTTCTCTCCAATCATCCAGACCTTATCAATAGAATACCTCAGGTACATATAGCATCCTATCTCGGTGTCTCAGCGGAGTTTATCAGTCGTTTAAGGAGCCGAAGGGCTAGAAATCCTTTAATGGGAAATTGACCTAGATCAATATTGTTTCTTGATCTGGTTCTGCGAAGGATGATTACTTGTGTCCGTAAATTTGCATAGTAAAGTAAAGATAATTTTATTATGGAAATTGTTAATATAAGTAAGCTGATAAAAACCCTGAATCCCGTAAATGGATGTACTGCGGGGTGCGTATATTGCTATGCACGAAAAATTAACAACAGGTTTAAAATCACCGCTGATTTTGAAATCCCTGAGTTCAGCCCGCTTCGTTTAAAACAGATCAGGCAAACCACAAAATCCCAAACCTACTTCATGACAAGTATGAGCGATTTCTCCGATTGGCAGGAAGAGTGGAGAACAATTGTTTTTGATTACATCAAAGATTTTCCGCAGCACGATTTTATATTTCTTACAAAATTCCCAGAGCGGATTCATTTCCAGACCGACCTTCAAAATGTATGGATCGGTGCTACTATTACGGCAAAGAATGAAAAACGCAGGATTGATTCATTGAGAAGCAATATCAAATCAAAAAATTATTTTCTCACATTCGAGCCATTGCTAAATGATCTTGGAGAGCTTGACCTGCACGATATCAAATGGATTGTTATCGGGCCTGAAACCGGGAACAGGAAAGGTAAGATTACGGTTAAAAAAGAATGGGTAGACAACATTATGAGACAGGTCGATCAGCAAAATGTTTCAGTGTTTATGAAAGACAGTCTCGCACCTATTGTAAATCCAGATGACATGCGACAGAAATTACCCTTTAATGATCGGGTTGAAAATAAAGAAGGAGAGCTGCAGATTTCGTTTAATTTCCAATAGCTAAACCGAGATGAATGTATCTAATATTAACCAGGATCAATATTAAATATTGATTTAGGTCAAGTAATATTAATCCAATTCGTTAGTAAATTAGGTAGAATTAAATTTTATGCTATTTGGATATCATTTGAATGGCCGGAATCGACTTTTATTTCAGGTAATGCGGATTAAAAAGAACACCGGTTTTAAGAAAAACAGATCTTAAAAGAAATATTAAGTAAGAAATAGACTGAACCTTACATTTTATAAGCAGCATAATGAAAACAAAAAGAAATATTGCTGGCTGGTTTGAGATTTATGTAGAAGATATGCAGCGTGCGATGGATTTTTACCTGTATGTTTTCGATGATGTAAACTTCATTGACCTTTCAAAAGGCGACAATCAGATGCAGATGTTTGAATGGGAAGATCACTTCCCCGGAGCAGGCGGGGCATTGGTAAAGATGCAGTTCAATAAACCTTCACCAATTGGAACTATTATCTACTTTAACTGTGACGACTGTGCTGTACAAGAAGCCAGAGCCCGAAAAAAGGGTGTGGAGATTTTAGCTTCTAAAACACAACTTCCCCACTTCGGCTTTTCAGCGCTCCTGAAAGACAGCGAAAATAACACGATTGGGTTATATTCACTTAAATAGAAATAATTTAGTAAAACACATTTAAATAAATTGATATGAAACTACAACAAATCAGGAATGCAACGATGGTTGTCAATTATGGAGGTAAGAAATTTTTAATTGACCCTATGCTAGCCGATAAAGGCACATTACCTGCATTTCCACATCCGGCAAGCGGTGATGAGCGTGATAACCCTTTAGTAGAACTTCCAGTATCAATAGATGAACTGGTTAAAGATCTGGATGCAGTTTTTTTAAGTCACCTGCATTATGACCATTACGATGACGCGGCAAAGAAATTCCTGCCCAAACATATAAAAATTTATGTCCAGGATAATACAGATAAAAAAGAAGTGGAATCTGCTGGATTTACAAATGTTGAAGTCCTTATCGATGGTATTGAGATTGACGGAATTCAACTGTTTAAGACCCGGGCACAGCACGGATTTGGCGAAACATTAAAATTGGCAGGAAATGTTCATGGATTTGTTATGAAGCATGGCTCAGAAAAAACAATATACTTTGTTACCGATTCAGTATGGTATGAAGGCGTGCAGCAGGAACTCGAAAGACACCGTCCTGACGTTGTAGTTGTGAACGGCGGTGACAATCAATTCGTCGGCGGCGGCCCGCTGATTATGGGCAAGGAAGATATTAAAAAAGTACATGAGACTGCTCCGGATGCAACGTTGGTGGTAAGCCATATGGAGGGTGTAAACCATAATACCTTATCCAGAAAAGAATTAAAGCAGTTTCTAGCAGACGAGAATATTTCGGATAAAGTACTTGTTCCAGACGACGGACAGCACTATGAGTTTTAAAGTTTGGAATACAGTTTTGAAACTATAAACTGTCATTATAAAATCTATCCGCTATTCATTGAGAATAACGGATAGTACTTATATTGGGAGGAAAACAGTTATTATAATTTCACTAAATTTTGCTTTTCGAACTTTACTATCATCTCATTCACTTCATATCTGATCTCTGTAGGATCTACATTATTAGGGTCTGCAAGTTATTGTCCGTCTTTCCGAAATTCTTCGAGTTGCCAGGAGTGTCCTTTATTAAAATTTGCTTGCATATTCAAGGCAACTCTACTTTCAGGTCTATTTCTGAGCTATCCAAATAGTTTGCTTATTGCAATTTCTCCCGTCCTAAAATTGGATCAAAAAATAAATTTAAGTACCTTAAAAGAGAACTATAAACACTTAAATATGAGCACAACAGAAGTCTTTTTCTCAAACGTAGCAGTTACCGTAATTGGCGGTTTGATCCTGGCAATAATCCTATCAGCAAAAAATCATTGGAAAGAGTTTCTTTCGGATTTGAAGTTGTCTATTATGATTTCTCTTTCTTTATTATCAAATGAAATAAGAACATTTCTTCTTTCCGAAAGCTTTATCTCCGTCTTTAATCCCGTTTCCAAGATTATTATGGCATGGACAGTACGTTTATCACAGGCAATCTGTGGTGCAGTTATGGTTATCGGTTTTTTACTACATGCAAACCCTTATTATACTGTTTTATTGGGAATATCTATTGTAGTAGCTGTTGAAGTCCCTTACCGAATGCTTATGAGTGACCTGAAAAAAGCAGCTTTTTAATCAATAGCATCCTATTTTAAGAGTTTACTGATTAACGGTAAACTCTTGAAATAGGAATTAAATGGAGCATTGAAAATGCTAATTTCTATCTATAAATTTTAGACAGTAAAGTTCCCAAACGACTGGTAATTTGTGACAAGATTGGTATTTATCTCCGTTCCAATGGTACAATCTTTAAAAACATTTCCCGATGAAACGATATCCGAAGTGTTCGAATTATACAAAATACCTCTAGCGGAAGTTCCGATTTTATTATTAAAGATTTGTATATCCTTGACAGTATAGTTCTGTGATGAAAGTTTGACGGCTTGGCTAGTTGCACCATATAATTTGTTTCCCATAATCTGGAAATCCTCTGCCCTATCCAAATAAATACTGGTTGCAAAGCCGCTTATATTATTATTACTTATCAGAATATCTTTTCCATAACAGATGATTCCATACAATGAACCATTTGTATTTTTTAAAATATTCCCAGTAATACTTATGTTTTTATAATTCTCATTCTGTGTAGCATAGATAGGATACGACGTCGAATGACTCGTGTCAAATATATTATCGGCAATGACAACATGGCGGCTTTCCCGATAAATGTAAATATTTTCCTTGGGGACGTCTTTAAATAGATTCCCATTGATTTGTACATTTTGAGAATATCCAATGATTACCGCCGTCTTTTTCCCTCTATGAAACTGATTCCCGACAATAGTAATATTGTGGACCCCCTTCTCAATAGAATGCAGTTCCCCTTCACGTTCTTCGGTATGTTTAATACTGATGGCGGACGAATCTGAGTCTGTAAGTCCACAATCCTCAAAATAATTTCCTGAGATAGTTACATTTTTCGTTTGTCGAGTACCCATTATTGAAGTTCCATCGTCAGGATTAGCTCTATAAATTGTCTTTATGTCCATTCCCAACGCTTCGGGTTTTAAAACTATATTATTGGAAAAAACAATGTCCTCTCCATCTGTAAACATATCCACCGCATCACGCCAAACGTTATCAAATACATTATTTGAGATAACTGTCTTATAACCTCCCTTTAGATTGCCGAAAGTGGTCGCTCCCGAACTCATTTTAATACCATCTCCGTAGGGGACGACTTCATATCCAGAGGCATTTAATACGCCTCGCTTGTATCCCCTTGTAAAATAATTACTGGTTATACTGTTGTTAAAGGAATCTCTTAACAAGATTCCATAAGACTTGTCTTCAAATCGGCAATTGTGGACAAGGTTGCCAGAGCTTTTCTCAAATAAAATTCCGGCATTGCTCGATGACTTAAAAATACAATTGGTAATGGTATTATTATTTGATTGCCGGAATACCAGATCACCTAATTGGTTGGTTACATATCTTCCCTCGACAGTTAGATTCTCAATTTTGTTATAGTTAGAGGTGAATTCAATCAGATCGGATGAAATAGTATTTGATTTGATTGTTCCATTGTTACCATTTATAACTACTGAGGAGGATACGAGCAATTTAGTAGAAATAAGTAAAATTTGATCGGGAGGTAAACTGAGCGAACAAGTGCCATTTGCTGCAATATAATTTAGCGCATTTTGAATAAAAGTGTGATTGTTGGTATTCATGCTTCTTGCACCAAAATACCTAACATCCAGGTCAGCATTAAAAATGTGATATAATTTGTTTCCTGAAACTTCAATTACACTCCCCCCATCATCTGTACCCAGATCAGGAGTAGTTGGGACTAGATAATAAATAATCGGTGCAGGCGTATCCCCTTTCTCGTAATAGCCCAATAACTGAACCCCATTGTAAGTTCCTGCCTGTAATGCACTGATTTCGCTAGCAGATAAGCCTCGCATCGCTGCCACCGTCTCTTTTATTAAAAATTGATTTGCCATATTCTTTTGTTTTTATGTGTATAGCAAAGTTATGGCTGTGGTGGTGGCTATCTGAGGAAAACAAAGTGTATGTAAGCGGTATGTGGGAGATACCGAAAACTCTATCACACTGCAAGTTTTGCGCGGTATGATGTTAAACAAAAAATGCGGCACCTTTTAAATACCGCATCTATTTTTATACGTCTGCTCCCAACTTCGTTTCTAATCTTGTATGAAATCGCAGTCTATAAATCTCCCGCCCAAACTTGTGGGAATACTGCCGGTAACAGTTCCAAACCTGACATTGTCGAATTTAAAATCATTGAAGTAGTTATTTTTAACAATTTTAGCTCGTACCGAGCCCCCTGCATATCTTAAATTCCTGATTACGGTATTCATCGTCGCAACTGCTGTTCCACCGCTAAAACTCAATATAAATGTATTTACCGTAAACTCTACAGGCAAACTACTGTTGTCTATAAGCGTGTTGTTTAAAGTGAAATTATTACCTCCACCACTTAAAGAAAGGACATGGGTTCCATTAACATCATTAGTATCTCCCCATCCAGTGTTTTTGGCTACAAAACGATTTATTATAACATTCGCGCTCTGCACATGAACACCCCTGGACATTCCAGTAATTTCAAGAGTATCGATAAGCGTATCACCTCTAAGAACAACTCCTGACTTAGTGCTATTTAAAATAGCCAATTTATTCTCCAAGGGAGTTTTGTTTAAATCAAAAAGCGTATTATTCACTCGAAGTGTGCGAATAGTTGTATTTTTCGAATTGCTTGGGATGCTAAAGAAACTGAAATTGTCTCTTGTGCTTCCGTAATTGATTTCAAGATAACCGATATCAAAGTTGACCCAAGATCTTTCCACGTAACAATCGCCAGCATTTGCAACATAGGCATAACCCAATGATAGGTTTTTGCCGCCCTCATAGGCAAAAGCCGCATATGTAAGTCCAGAAGAAATGATATGGTCCATTCTATGCCCTATTCCGGACATCGAATAAAAATTATCAACGCATGCATTTTTCACCGTAAAAAAGGCTGTATTTGCATGACAGTCTACTGAATGTGATTGGGATTCAGTCACGATAACATTCTCAAGGTTACAGTACATGGGTATTGCAAGCCCTCTCCCGCCTCCGGCTAACCCATGTCGGTGTTTCTTTGCTACTAAATGTTGAATGTCAGTATATTTTGTTCCATCTGCGATCATAATGCCATAATTCAGTCCCAGGTTGGCAGTACCACCTATCGTTTCAATACAATCTAACTTTGTTTTATAACAAGTATATAGTCCAACACCATTGCTATTCGCATTCTCCGTTTTAATATTATCAAGATATAGATTTTCCCAACCTTCGACCGATAAGCAGTTAGAAAGTGTCCCCGTATCTTTCTTGGTTACAATTGCCAAATCCTTAATAGACCCGCCAATACCCACAGGACTGAAGGTTTTCATTGTTGTTCCTTCGATATCAAAACCGAGAAAACACTTACCTTCGATGATAACTCGGTCTTGATATACCTCAAGGATTTTCAGCAGTTCACCATCTGTATAATAATCACGTATGGTCGATCCTCCATCCCACTCTCTGGTAAATATTTTATCCGATTTTAATATAATAAAATCCCCCGCGGCCACCTTTGATGTATCACTGATAAAGATCGTGTTATCATCGGTCAATACCTTTTTTAATAATCTAACATCGTCAATATTTTTATAAGTGATATTGCTACTTTTAAATATATGCGTCGCTAATTGGTGTGATCTAATAATGGTATCTCGTATTCCCTGTCCTTTGATATGTATCCCACTTTTTAACAATAAAGGTTTGGTTGTAAAGGTATTGCAGGATGGGATTATGATTACATCACCAGAAGAGACCGAAGGGAGGGCTTTCTCATAGCTTATGCTGATATCTTGACCATCCTTAAAACCAAAATACAAGAGATTGACAACACCATTAAAATTATGTTCCAGGATAACACCATTAAACTTAACGATACTACCACCATTATCTGCCCCCGGATCAGGTTCATTTTGAAGATCAACGTAGCGGTAGATAATAGGCGCCGGCGTATCCCCTCTTTCGTAATAGCCCAATAGCTGAACTCCTGCATAGGTCCGATTGTCGCCCTTCAATCCGTCTATTTCAGCTACGGACAGATCCTTCATATCAGCCATTGTTTCCTTAATTAAAAATTGATTTGCCATATTTTTTGATTTTATGTGTATAACAAAAGTATGGCTGCTACGGGGGGTATCTAAGGAAAACAAGGTGTATGTAAGCGGTATGTGGGAGATACCGAAAAGTGGCCCTAATTCGTTAACCCTGGAGATGATAGAAATCCTCAAAATAAAAATGCTTCCCTCTGCCGGGCACAGGGAAGCATCCACAAATATATTTTAAGACGATCGCCTTTGGCCGCTCGCAACTTCCGTGCTTATACTTTGGTTAGTCTTAGCCTTAGTTTCATTAACCAGTGTAACTATTTCATTAAACTTAGGTAAAAGTAATGTGTTTATTTGCGAAACTAAATCTGTTAGGGTAATAGCAGTTAAATCGCTCTGATTAGTAGCATTAACGGATTGAATACCCTGAATATATGTAGAAGCATTATAACTTAATCTAATCGGTGAAATTGAAGATATATTGCTTCCCGTAGGCAGATTATCTTCTGGATCAGGACGATTATAAACAATAATATCACTATTAATAACATTACTGTTAAGATATAACTCGCTGAAATTAATCTTCCAATCTCTATTTGTGGCATTTGCTTTTATATATAACTCATATTTGATTTTATCTGCATCAGTAGTAATATTCCAAAATATATTATTCGGTGTCAGATTATTATCAACAGCACTTGTACTTAAACTTAATTGATTCACGCTGGTTCTTAGCGGATTAAGACCTTTTACATAAACATTTATGTCGGCTATTTCTGGAACCTGCCTATAATCGGTTATCTGAATTAATCCCGATATTACATAAGAGGTTTTCGAAATAAAAGTACATACTTTATAATATTTACCTGAGACAGTATTAGTAATATCTATGGCATCTTGAGATTTAAAAGGATAATATTTATCGATATACACCTCAGAAGTTCCTTTTAAAAAATTTTTTACTGTTTGACTGTTTGCAATTTTAGGTATATGTTCTTCTATATTGTTTTTATAGATGGAGTTGCTAACTTAGTCGGCAGATCAAGTTAAGAACAATAAAATATCTTAATTTTGAAATAATGATTAAAGTCCGTAAAAAGTACGATCGCATTTTTAAAGAGCGAGCAGTTGAATTAAGTAAAAACAGGAAAAATCTTTCTGAGCTAGCTCGTGAGTTGGGAATCTCTGCTGCCCAATTATATAAGTGGCGTAAAGAGTCAGAAGAGTTTGGATCAGGAAGTTTCCCTGGGAATGGAAATATGAAGCAAACGCCAGAACAAGAGCGGATTAGTTTCTTGGAAAAAAAACTTAAAGACTCAGAACTGGAACTAGAAATACTAAAAAAGGCCATAGGCATCTTTTCCAAGAGCGATCGGTAATATATAGTTTTATCAAGCAACATCAGGGGCTATATTCGATTGAAAAGATGTGTAAAGTTATGGGCGTTGGATCTAGAAGCTATTATGCTTGGCAAAAACGGTCCCAACAGACAAAAAGCAGGAAATGTAGCAATCTGGAGGACAAGATAAAGGCTATTTATTTCGATAAGAAACAACGGTATGGCAGTCCTAGAATAACTGCGGAGCTGTTGGATGATGGAATTAAAGTTTCTAGAAATACAGTCGCTAAGTATATGAAAAATATGGGGCTACGGAGTAAAATAGGCAAGAAATTTAAAGCTACAACCGATTCAAAACACGCACATAAAATAATGGACAATGTATTAGACCGAAATTTCAAAGCTTCAGAGCCTTCAAAAGTCTGGGTATCTGATATTACTTACATCCATACCAAAGAAGGTTTTTTATATCTAACCACCATTCTGGATTTATATGACCGCAAATGTATTGGTTGGAGTATCAGTGATGGGATGAAAACTGAAGAAACTTCATTGGCAGCTTGGAAAATGGCAATTAAGCACCGTAAACTGTCTCCTGGTCTAATTTTTCATTCGGACCGTGGCGTACAATATGCATGTGAAAAATTTAGTAACACGTTAGATTCCTATAAAATCATAACAAGAAGTATGAGTAGAAAAGGTAATTGCTGGGATAATGCAGTAGCAGAAAGCTTCTTCAAAACGCTAAAATCCGAGCAGATTTACGGTAATAAGTTGATTACCAGGAATCAGATGAAAGCAGAACTATTCGAATACATAGAAATCTGGTATAATCGAGAACGTCGTCACTCCACATTGGGAAATCTTACAATTGAGCAATTTAATAACAAAGAGCAAAAAATTAAAAAAGCTGCTTAACTAGCACTGCCGATTTTATTTGCAAGTCCAAGATTATCTTATGAGTACCTAATGCATTGCCTGAGAAGTTTAATTCCTGTGATAATGTTAGATCAGGCTTCCCGTTAATAGTATTTCCTTCTAACAGGACATTATATAAGGAATAAAAGTTCTGTACGTTTTCTACAGAACCTGAAACCCTAATAGCTATGTCTGATGATTCTATATTATTCGCACTAAGTACAGTTCTACTTTGTTGTGGAGTTGTCTTTCCACCATAGTTTCCGCCACTTGCGGCGGGCCAGAAGTGCACCCCGTTGACAGATCCTAAAATAGTGTTACCAGTAATAGTACAAATATCTCCTACCGGGTTCCCTCGTGCTATAAAAAGTCCCCTTGTACATCTTATAAAAAGATTATTTTTAATAGAAACGTTTTCTGGATATCCTTGAGTTACAACCCCTGCTTTGAAGTCAGATAGAGAATTGGAGATTACTATATTATTTGAAATTACTGTGTTAACTGTCTTCTTATCATAAGAGACATGATCTACAATGATACATCCCCTTTCGTAGTTTTCTAAATTAATTCCAGTGTACCAATGAAAAATATCCGTTAAGTTATTAAAACAATGGTTACCCGAAACCTCTGTGTTTAATGTATTAGTATACACGTGAATTTGATGATGTATACCGTTATTAATTTTATTATTTCTTACCTTAACATTACGGCAGTGCATTATTGAAATTGAATCTCTAAATGTTTGATTAACCACGCAGTCTTCAATTATAACATTGTTTACCTCAACATTATTTGGATCATACGTAACTTTTATTCCTGTCCAACTGGCACCTTCTACTACTACCCTTCTCACTACAACATTGTTCGCTCTAATAACTAAAACATCATGACCGGTCCTAGTTACACCCGGAATATCCCCGGGATTGGCAGCATGTATTTTGTTCGCGCCTAACATAACAAAATTGTTCTGTATATTATCATCTAATACCAAGTCTTCGATCATAACTCCGTTAGATATAATATCAATCAAAGGTCTGTCTGTATAGGTTATAAGACTCGAATTATCCGCTTGTCTAATGACAAATCCATTTCCTTCAATTTTTAAATTTTCGTTATCAATAATTAAAGATTCAGAAATATCTGCTTCAACACCGGGGGAATGCACGATGGAATTAGCGTCAGAATTATACATGCTATTTAGTTTCAAGTTATTCTGTTCTTTAGTAAAAAATACACCTGTTTTATATCCAAAATATATATCATATATATCGGCCCCCTTGAAATCATGTCTTAATTTATTATTGCCAATTTCAATGATACTGCCGCCATCATCCGTTCCAGGATCAGGTTCATTTTGAAGATCAACGTAGTGATAGATAATCGGAGCCGGAGTATCTCCCTTTTCGTAATAGCCTAACAACTGTACTCCCGCATAAACTGGATTGTTTCCTTTCAATCCATCGATTTCGCTTGCGGACAGATTGCGCATAGCTGCCATTGTTTCTTTAACTAAAAATTGATTTGCCATATTCTTTTGTTTTTATGTGTATAGCAAAAGTATGGCGGCTGCGATGGGTATCTGAGGAAAACAAGGTGTATGTTATCGGTATCGGAGAGATACCGAGAAATCGAGGTTTGCAATTCTTTGAAGGGATCGGAATAAACTTCCATTAACCCAAGGAAGAAAAATCACTTGTCTTTACTAACGAGCAGATTAAGCAAACCACAATACCTTATTCAAATCTCCTGGTTTTGAATAGATTAAATGCGTCAGGTATTTCATTCGAAATAATTAAATATAAATCCGAAAAACGGGATGAATATCTCTGAACATCATAATAAAGTGAATCATTTAAATAAATTTTGGTCCGAGTGTAACTCTTTGCATGATCAAATTGCTGTTCTTTAAATTCACCTAGTTTTTTGAAAAAGCGTCTACTATTTTTAATATAAAATTCTAGGTTATCTGTTGTAGATTCTGCTACAAAATGGTCTTCGTCAATGGAATTTCCTCTCCCTACTCTAGCTTTGCCATGCCCAAATTCGTCAACGACAATCTGATATATTCAAAACCTATTCGGTAAATAATATGTACCTCTTTTCTATCCTCATTTGCACAAGAAAAAAAGAATAAATTATTACTTTCGTTAAAGCATATTTGACCAAATAAAGCTAGTCAGATCGCCGCGATATAATTATCAACTTATAAAAAGAAATTGAAAAAGCAGGCAATTTTCATTATTTTGACAAAAAAACGAGTATGCCAAATATTTATATTATCTCTGGGTGCAATGGAGCAGGAAAAACAACTGCCAGTTATACTGTACTACCTGAGATATTAGATTGCAGGGAATTTGTAAATGTGGACAATAGTGATAGAGAGACGATATCATCGTGGTTTAGAAAACTTGTTTAACATCTATATCCCTATATGTGATCGATGGTTGGTCTTTGACAACATGGATTTAATACCCGAAATAATTGCTCAGGGTGATAGATTTGGAGAACTCGTTTCAAATAGCGAAATTTGGTCAACACTAAAATCGAAGTATTACAATGAACAATAAGGTAAATATTGAAAATATCAACCTTGCTGAACGAATTCGTTTAGGAGTACAGAAAGCTTTGCGAAAATTGGCAGAAGAAAGTGCAGCAAAGGGTGAAAGTTTGGTTGTAAAAGTTGACGGAAAAATAAAAGAAGTCCCTGCAGAGGAGCTGCTCATGAATTTAGGTAGTGTAAACTGAACTGTGTCACATCACTCCTTTTAGGGTTCGTGCTCAGAGGCTGAAAGCCTCGAGTGCGAACCCTAAAAGGAGTTGCCGAAGGCTTTAATTCTATCCCCAAATTTAATATGTAATTGTTGCATTGTCAATCCCCAATTCCGAATAGGCATGGTCCATTTTTTTGATATCTCCTTAACCGTGAGATAAACCAACTTTAAGAGTGCCTGATCAGAAGTAAATGCTCCTTTGGTTTTGGTCACTTTTCGGATCTGACGGTGCATAGCCTCAATAGCATTTGTGGTATAAATAGCTCTGCGGATATCGGGTGAGTACTCGAAATAAGTAGAGAGATTTCCCCAATTATCCAACCATCCCTTTACAGATAACGGATATTTCTTACCCCATTTTTCGTCAAATTCCAGTAGCTTTTCATAGCCCTGCTCTTGGTTATTTGCCTGATAGATAGGTTTTAAATCTGCAACAACAGCTTTTTTATCTTTCTCCGGAACATACCTCAGACTTGAACGTATCTGATGAACAATGCAAAGTTGAACCTGGGTTTTCGGATATACGGCTTCGATGGCATCGGGAAAACCCTTTAAACCATCGACGCAGGCGACCAGGATATCTTCTACACCACGCTGTTTGAGATCGGTCAGCACCGACAGCCAGAACTTAGCGCCTTCATTTTCTGAAAGATAGATACCGATAAGGTCTTTTCGACCATCTCGGTTCACGCCAAGTATATTGTATACTGCACGGGTCTGAACGCTGCCATTGTCTTTAACTTTATAGTGCATACAGTCTAGAAATACAAAAGGATATACCGATTCAAGCGGACGGTTACGCCATTCATTCAGTGCAGGAATCACCTTGTCGGTAATATTGGAGATCTCAGTAGCAGATATATCCATGGCATACATTTCCTTCACATAGCTTGAAATATCCCGTGTACTCATTCCTCTGGCATACATGGAGATAACATTGCCTTCAAGCTCCTCCGTAATGATCAATTGACGTTTAGGGACTATCTTAGGCTCGAAAGTACCGTTTCGGTCACGACCGCTCTCCAATTCAAATTGTCCGGACTGAAGGCTCCGTACAGTCTTTCTTGTCTTCCCATTTTTACGGTTAACCTCTCCTGAAGCTTTACTTTCCTGTAGATGATGATCCAGCTCACCTTCAAGCATACTTTCCAAAAGATGTTTCAACATCGGAGCGAAAACTCCGTCCGTACCGCTCATTTTCTTGCCTGCATAAAGGCCTCTCATTGCTTCCTCTTTGAAGCGTTTAAAATCAAATTCCTCTTTTTCCATTTGCTGTGTCTAATATAAAAATTCTTTATTTGACACAGTTTACTTTACACCCTCTGAATTTACCAAAATAGGTTGTTCATATAGATGCTTATCACTAGCCTTTTTGCTTATCTATTATTTCGGTTTAAATAATAGCGAAACAGTAATAATTCCCAAAAGCATAGATTTCATTGCACAAGCACGTCAGCCATGTTTTGTTTTACCTTATTCAAATCTCCTGGTTTTGAATAGATTAAATTCATCGGGTATTTCATTCGAAATAATTGAATATAAATCCGAAAAATGGGATGAATATCTCTGAACATCATAATAAAGTGAATCATTTAAATAAATTTGGGTCCGAGTGTAACTCTTTGCATGGTCAAATTGCTGTTCTTTAAGTTCACCTAGTTTTTTGAAAAAGCGTCTACTATTTTTAATATAAAATTCTAGGCTATCCATTGTAGACTCTGCTACAAAATGGTCTTCGTCCATGGAATTTCCTCTCCCTGCTCTAGCGTTAGCATGCCCAGATTCGTCAAACGACAATCTGATATATCCAAAACCTATGCGGTAAATAATATGTACCTCTTTTTTATCCTCTTTTGCACAAGAAAAAAAGACCAAAAAAAACAGCGGTATTAAAAACAGCCTTTTCATCTTGAAAGTTGATTTTTCATTAGTTCTTCACCAATTTAAAATTAATAATTCAGCTCCAAATTTTCTAATTTTTAAATGGTTCTGAGGTCAGTCGGCCTCATTTCTTCGCTCACGACTTTATAAAATGGCTCCAATGTAAGATTCGTAAACGAACCAAGAAAGTCGTCATTGAAAGATAAACTGTTACTTGGTAAAAGACCATCATCTATCCATTTCCAGATATTTATTTTCACGAAGATATTCATTCTGATGAACGCTACCAGATTGGACAGGTTCCAGTCATATTTGGCCTTCTTTTGCAGGTATTTTAACAGTAATATGCCGATCAGTGAAGTCCAGATCTGTATCATCACTGCATTTTCAGAAGTCCCTATGAATGTCGATACTTTTAAGCGCTGCTTTAGATGCTTGAAGAAGACTTCGATATGCCAGCGTTGTTTATAGATGTTTGCCACCAAAGAAGCCTTCCACTTAGTATTATTGGTCAAAAAGTGGTACTCATTACCAGTGTGCTGTCCCAAAAATGGACCAGGCGTAACGGTTTGGAATTGTATTTATTGCAGGCAGCACCGGAACGCTCAATGATCTCATCTTTAATGATTCCTGTCACTTCGCATTAGAATGCCTCCACTAGTTCGCATCAGAATGCCCCCACTAATTTTACAAAAAAAACCATTATTATTTTCATAATTTTCTTGATCTTCTGACTTTTTGGGTCTTCCCCTTTTTGATTTTTCCTTAGGGTCGTCTTCAAACATTCCGTTCAGTTCCAGCAGCTCGTTCATGTTGAGCTTTGCCTGACCGATCTTGAAAAGATAGGTCTTTACGGTGTTCTTACTCACTGATAAACAACGTACTATCGCTTTTATGGCATAGCCCTGCTGTTTCAATCTTATCAATTGTTTTATCTGACTCATGGGTCTTGATTTACCGGCCATTGGAATAACTCTTAAAAATCTTATCCCAAATAAATCAAAATAACCAAGGGGGTCAAGATGCTCCGGAATATGCATCAACCTTGAATTAAAATATTTCGTTGCCTTTTCTTGCGGGTATCAGTGAAATATAATGCTCAATAGACCTTCTAAACCTATTGATTATATCTGGTTCACAAGAGGGGTTTATTTTGAAAAAATAATAAGATGTTAAAAGACCTTTATTCCACGGTCCTTCAGATACTTCTACATACTTCCCATTCGTAGCTAATCCTCCGAATTTCGTAATAAAACCTAAATCTAAATGGTTTAAATCCACTCTAACTTGATGTAAAATACGGCCAGCCTTCCCAAAATTATCATCTTTTTCCTTTTTAATTTCCACATCTATTGTCAAAAAATTATCATCGAGTTTCACAGACACTATCCTAACTTTTCTATTCAGCTTATCGTCTTCCAGAAAACATTCTTTCATCATCTTTTCCGTGAACCAATTTACCGTTTCTTCTTTTGTCTGAGCCTGCATTTTGTTTACCAAACCGATAAACATACATATAAACATCATCTTTGCAATTGTTTTCATAGCTTATTTTTCAGTTAAATAGTAAAGCGAACTTACATATTTGATAAATAAAGGTAAATACCACAAATGGGGTATTTTTAAAATATTGAGCTTTCTCGATCAAGTAGACAACTTTTACAACAGCCCTAATTCTGTTGACTTTTTAATTAAACTTGCAACGCTATGACAGCCTATTTTTCGGAATAGATTTTTACGATGTGTTCTACAAGTATTGGTTGTGATACCCAGAGCTTCGGCAATTTTTTCACTCGAAAATCCTTTGGCAATGTATCGTAGAATTTCACACTCCCTTATAGTGAGTTTTAGAGCGGGAAACGTAACCATTTTACTGTCGTTTACGATTATCTGATGGAATTCATTATTTCCTCGGATGCCCATCACAGTTACAATACGATTATTGACGCTGGTAATATGCTCTATGTCCGTATGAATATTGATGCTTTTGACAATACGGAATTTACTGTCCACTACAATAGAAATAGACTGGTGATGAAATAATCGGTACGTACCATTAGCCACACGCATACGAAAACAATAGCAGCATTTCAACGATTGAATATGCTGAATGCCGACACTAAGAATATGTCGATGTGCCGCTTCTTCTGCCCGAATCACAAAACCCATATCATCTGGATGAACCAATTCGACTATTTCATTAAATGTTTTAGGCATATCAGCTAGACCATGTATTTTGAGGATATTCGGATGCTGGTTTGAAATCGCCTGACCAAGTATATCGATGGTATAGTAATAATAATTGCCTGTGAATAGAAAATCTGCTAATAGGTCTACTAAACTGAGCTGCTGTTCCACTCCTTTTTCGGGGGAAAATATCTCAGGGTAATTGTCCCATGAAGTCACCAGTTGGTTTTCTTTATTTTCCATGATCCTAATGCTTATATTTTCCGATAGAAATAAAGATTTGTTTACCTGAACTTTCGTTTTTGTTTATCGCTTTTTGTTCTAGTAGCTGTAGCGCTGATGCTGTTCTTTCCTGCGATCTGATTCACCATGCTCCCAAGAACAGCCATTCGTTCGGGGCAGACAACAAAAGTCCGGAGTCCTTCGTTGACCCATGCACCGGCACAGCTGACACAAATTTCAATAAAGCCAAACGGCTTGTTGTCATGGCCGTAAAAGACAAGCAGATGTCGGGGTTCATAACATCCAGCAACTATCATTTCTTCACAGAGCTGACTTTGATACAAGGTATACTGCCAATCGGCACGTTGAGTGGGATCGAGCTCTACCCGTCCGGCAATACTATCTGTAGGGACATTTAACCGACCATCGGACAGTAGTTCTTCGAGATTTTTTCCTGCACTATTCTTCCAAGACATACGATTGCTCGTATAAAATATTAGTTCTACCCGTTCGGCCACTTCAAAAGGGTCAAATCCGATAGTATCCCGCGTTTCAACGATGGGAGTAATTCGCGCTTTCTTCCCCTTGTATAGTGTTACCTTTTCCTGAGCGGATAGACCCAGGAAGGATAATAGTAGGTATATCAGGATGGTGTAACGCATAAGAAATGGTAAAAGTAATTCAAATAACAGCTTCGGCTAATTAATTCAAAGTGTGAAACCGCACGATTAATATTAAATAGATAAGAAAACAATAATATTATTTTCTCATATTGTTATTTATTCAAGAGCCCCGTCAATGTATTATAGCTTTCTATAAAATTTAAACCGATGGAAAAATACGGCTTCCCATGGTTCACTCCGTTTATAGTACTTCCAAAACCGACACTTACCATGTTGTAAAATGTAGAGGCTGATACACCCGCACCTATTGTCGTATTATCCCCATTTTGGAAAACGTGGAGCATCGGTCCAAAACTAGGAGAAAAAAAATGACTCAGGAAACTACTAGAACGGCGGGGTTTATATCGAAATGTATAGCCTATACTCGCTGCCGGAGTAAATTCTGTAAATCCTGATTTTGCAATTTTAACGAAACTAAAACCTCCTGTTGGGTTTTGTTTCCACCCAAAATCATCATATATTAACGTCATTGTGAAACCTGTCTTATTTTTAGCTTTATTATTTACATGAAGAATGATTTTATCCTCTTCTGCAATTTCTTCCCAAGCTAAATTGATTTCACCGGAATAAGATTCGCCCGATGCTTTGTCCGTTTTTAATCTGTATCCGTATTGAACTCCTGTACTTTGTAGTACAGATGAATCACTTGCATTTTTCATGAGCCCTTCATTACTAGTCTCTTCAATCACTTCTGTAAAACCAAATACACTTAAGGGTTTTATCGTTTTATCCTTTCGTTGAATATATGCCAAAACCTGTAGGTCACAATCTATTCCTAATGCGTCAATATATTCCTTTTAAAGTCGAGATGTATTTGAGATCCTTTTTTTATATAATCCATCCCTGCTCCAAGTATGAATTTATAAGTGGTGTTATATCCGTTTGTTTTTGGCATTCGCTCGGTAATCGTTACAAAATTTATAGGGTTATAAATATCATCGGATATACTATTATTATCTAACTTTAATTGGTTATATAACATGTCTTTTGTAATCTGTGCTTGCGCTATTCCTACCCAACCTAGTAAAAATAGCAGTATTAAGTTCTTTTTCATAATTTTTATAAGTTTCTATTACTAATACAAGGATACACATTTACTTAAAGTCAACTAATCAAATCATGAGTTAACCAAAGTTTGTAAAACTTGTTTTCATTATCATATACATTAGGCCCGATTACTGGTGGGATACACCATCGCAGGATTGGTTATTTTTATCAAATCAGTACAGAGTGATGCTATGTTAGGCTTACGTTGACATTCATTATTCAACTCATTACTAAATTTTAACAACTTTCAGTACTGCTTTTCAATTTTTCATTTTGAGTTTCAGCTGCTCCAGAAGCAAAAAATAATGCAATGATTGTGATAAATTCTTTCATTTTTTTATTGTGATGAATTGTTTGTGAGTTTATCTGTAAATGTATAGATTGTGATCATCTCACATTTTCTTGATCTAAAATTCTACATTAGGTGGAAACACGTTCTATACGTCAGCTTGTTTTTAGTTTGCAGGATCTATGGTCATTGAATAGAAATAGCGAAAAAGATTCCATCAATATTTTTGATCGCGATATTTGTTTTGAATATCTTTGAATAGAGTTGTTGCTTTTTCACTATCATTTCCTTTTATCGGAAGTTTGATTCCTCCACCTTGGACATAATGAAAAGCTATAAAAGTTTGATCTTTTTCTTTAAAAATTTCTACTTTGTTAATATCATTTAATTTAGCTTGATAGGTAAAATACTTCTTTTTACTCCCATCATTTTTTATTCCCATTTTCCAATAAAACATACCGTATTTAAAAACAACCTCTTCAGTTGTTTCAATATTCAATTTGTTTTGATAGGAATTCCCTTCTAAAATTTCCTCCAATTTACCTTCAATTGTTAAAATCTTCTCCGGCATTTTGACGCCTGCTTTTGTCGTTAAATTGAGTAATTTTTTATAGTACTCATTTTTTAATGCGACATCTGTAAACTCAATACCGATTTTTTCAATAGTATAGTCACTGGACTTATTAAATTCAAGTTGGATATAATTGCTAATTTTTTGTTTTTCTATATCTTTAATTTGGTTCCATAATATATTTATTGTTTTTTTCTCACCTATACTTTGTATAATCTTTACACCACTCGAATTATATTGAAAATCAGACGAGGGAATTATAAAAATGTTGTCAAAGTGAATTTTCACTTTATCATTTTGCGAATTTAACCATTCGATATTTTGTGCGTCAACTTTGCCTAATCCCAAAATGAGCAAGGAAATTATCAGGAACTTTTTCATTTGTTTTTTATTTAAATGTTGGATATTGTTGTCAGAGCTGGTATGATCTTATAAGTTAAATGATGCTTCCTTCAATCTAAACTACTCGAAGATAAGCTGAGAACGAACTAAATAAACTATTTTTTCTAAGGCACTATTAAATGTACTTTACAAATTTAATGATGTGGTTCAAGCGTATAAATACCCCAAATGGGGTATTTTTAAAATATCTATTGAGATGCAGGAGTTTTAAGGGAAGAGTTTGGTGTATAGGTATCGAACTGAGTGCCTATCGCTTAGAAGTACGAAAATTATTGATCTGTTTGATCAGCGATGGGATGTTCTCATCGAGATACTGCCTTTCCATAGGGCTATCCCTAGCAGTTTTGAGATCAGATTTGTATAGTACCAAAGACTGCAATATAAATTGAAATGAACGTGATAGGTGAGATAATTGACTGCGGTGAAAGACCTTGTCCAACGCTTTTCCTTTGTTGATTAAGCTGTCAAGCATAACAATCTTCTGCTGTCTTCCCTGTTTCTTAGATAAGGATCTCTGAATATCGAGCAGATAGGTCTTTGCCAACAGGAGACTATCTTTTGGCTGAGTCGTTTGGGCTGAAGCGAAATGTACCCATCCAAATAATAATAAAAACAAAATTACATACAATCGTTTCATAGACCCAATGCTAGAGTGGACGTTTCCGCATCTTATTGATCAATTTCAACAATGCAGCTCGATTTTTGGCATCATGGTAAAATCTGGGCAATTTTTCGAGCAAGGTAAAATGGCTCCGGTCTTTATGTTCCCTCAAGGTGGCCGAAATATAACTTTCTAAATAATCGAGATGCGCATAATTATAGGCCCAAACAACATCCCCCTTAAACGGATGTACCAGCCACAGTTCAACATCAAAATAAAGATTTGCTGCCATCTCTACAGGACCTCGTATACCGAACAAGCGTGCCTCTGTGGTTCTTTCTTTATTATAGCCGCATGATGGGCATAGCAAACGAGATTTTTCATTCTCATACTCCACGCTCGCTACAGCTTGTTTTCGACAAGCTGGACAGACAACCAATACTTCTGTCCGAAAGTCGGTCAACCTCTTGTTCTGATCATTAAAGCGTTCAGTTTTCATTAATTCTATTTATCAAATCGAATACTAAAATACAGCAAAGCTTTGGACAGGTATATACCCCAATTGGGGTATATTAAATTTTTTTTATATTTTAGTAAGGATAAATAGCCTATTTATTAAGCCACGTTATTGACTACGGACCGAGCGCCTATGGAACCTAAGAAACATCATCACCTCCTTGCCGACCTTTGGGAAAGTTATCCTGATGCATTGTCAAATAATTTTCAATCCGAAAAATCATATGGTATTGTGAATCACCTATCGGATATTTTGGCAGTTGGTCCATATTACCATTATGTAATCAATATAGCTGACTATTCGCTTTCCCAAGTTTCAGAAAGTATCGCAAGTATCCATGGATTGGCTACTCAACCAACGACAATAAGGGAGATCATAGACCAAATACATCCGGAGGATCTGGAGTTTGTCCTAAAAGCTGAGGAAGCTACATTAGTCAAAATGAAGGAAATTGGATTTGAACATCAACTATTTTTGAAAACGTCCTATTGCTTTCGCATGCGTGTTGCCAAGGGTGATTATCACTTGTTTCATCATCAAGCTATACATTTGGCCAAAGATGATTTAGGGCGTTTGACTTCCGCATTGAATATCCATACCGACGTACAACACATCACCCAAAGCAACAATAAAATTGTGCTCGTTACCGGTATAGGTTCGCGTGATGATTATTGTCAGATCGACTTATCTAAACAGCTTCCACAAGTTGATATACCTAAACTTTCCAAGCGCGAGATGGAAATCGTATCCCTGGTTGCCAAAGGGAACTCAAGCCCGCAGATTGCTGAAAAGCTTTTTATCTCGCCAGATACCGTAAGGACACATCGAAAAAATCTATTTCGGAAGACTGGAACAAAAAGCGTAGGTGAATTTATCTGCAAATGTATCGAATGGGGGTTACTGCAGCTGATTTGTTTTACTAATATAGAATTTTTCATATAAAATATCCCATTTAAAAGTCGCAACAGTTATTTGTTAAATTTTCTTATTATCCGTATCTCACATTGAAAAAGCAATTGCTAAGCATTCAACAGAAGAAAAGCTGCAGAATCAACAACTTCTCTTTTTCCATTGTGTTAGGCTATTTCACCACTCAAACAGTTTTCACAGTGGATTGCTTGCCAGAATAGTAATTTATTTGGATTTGTCATAGAATGCTTGTAACTCATCTTTTGATTCTGTGAATTTAAAATATTTTGGCTCGTGTAAAATAGAATTGAAATAAATTTCTTGCATCCTTTTCTTATCCTTTAATTCAGCAGATGCACTGAATTGTGCAATCAATGTACTGTAAAAACTACCAATGTGCCATTCATTATAGGCGACTGTTTTATCGTATCCAATCCAATCAAAATCTGCGTAGTCAAAGTTTTTAAAGTAGAAATATTCCTTGCCATTAAACGTTGGAAGCTTGCCGCAAAACTCAAGTATCTTTTTATTGTTCTTCATCATCTGTAGAACTTTGAAGCGTCCTCCAACCAAAGCATCCATCATATTCAAAAAGAAGATTGCCTTTTCAGTGTCGTCCTTAAATCCTAAACTGTCCATATTGAAATTGTACTTGCTCAAATCAGCTTCGTTAAACAATGAGGCTATACCACCATGGATACGATAGTAGTAGTTATCAAGCAACCATCGACTATCAATCTGCTTGGAAAGAACTTCATTTGCTACCGCTACAACTGGTCTTGCCTTGACTTTTTCGTTTGTCCTATTGTAGTGAATTTCACGAATGACATACCATAATACCAACTCTTCTTCGTTTGGCCTTGCAAGAAATTGTGTCTCCAAAATTGTATGGTCACCTTTGCCAACCGCAATTAAAGCATCAACAATATGATTCAGCTTAGGTGTCCGTAATGAGTCAATTGATTTGGCAAATTGATCTCCTCTTGCATCTGTATTATAGGAATAGAGCTCAGCAATAGCTATTAAATTATGGAGGTCTTTTTGATCAAGCTTTATTTGGGCTTTAGTAAAAATCGATGCTGCCAAAAGGATAAGACTTAGAAAGTATTTCATTATTATTCGTCTATGTGTTTGCATATTTGTTTTATCTGCGTCCAATTAGTTTCGTGAAGACATTAAATCTTCTGCGCCAAGGGTCCATCTTTAGTCACAAGACTAGACCAACCGGGACAGGATCCCTCGGTAAGTTTTGCAATCAATCTGAATCCCACAACTAAATCTTACCTATTACTTCCTCAAAATCAGCTTTAATAAATTCCCAATATTTACCTTTTAAACACACAGGATCGAAGTCATTATCAGCGTTTTCAAAATTGATTAAGTTCATCAAGATCGTTTTCTCATCGTGAGAAAACGGATATCGCTCTTCATGTAATGCAACCATTTGTGAAATCGAATACTTATCTAATAACTCGTGTAAATCCCAAAAATCTTTTTTACGTCCTCCTCGCTGAATCACATCGATCTTCATGGCAATAATTTCTTCGATTGAGGCTAAACGAATATTATCTTCTTCGATGAATTCTTGAATGAACGGGTCTGTATAGAAAACGTCCAATTTAACGCTGTTGTTTTTATCATTTCCAATCGTATAAGACCTTCCCATAGCGGGAGCAATATTGGACAAGTGATCGACGTACGAAAAAGTATCTTTCAAGTAATTGTCAATTGACTCAAAGTCTAAGCTACCATATGGAACATCCGAGAAAAGATCAATATCGACAGATTCCCTATGGCCTAAATGCAAGCTTAAAGCGGTTCCCCCAACCAATCGAAAAGTTGAAAAAACATCCGCTTTCATTAGGGTTAATAGTGTATCTCTTAATAGGTCATTAACAGTATTATAATATAGCATAATTATTTGCGCTAATGTTTATGCAACAACATTGGAGCTGTTGTTGGTTCAGATAAGGCCTGCTGAACTTGCTCCTTGCCATAAAACCTTAGTATCTCATTTTTCTCTTCTTGATTTCCCCTTTCGAAAGTACGATGAATTACGGCTTTAGCTTGTTTTTCCCAATCTATTTTATGGACATCAGTGTCCCAAAAAAGAACTTTTCGCAAAATAGTCAAATCTGGCTTGTTTATATTTCCAATGTTTGTTTTAGCATTTTTTATCTCATAAAAAGTTTGTAACAACGCAAAAGTCCCTTCTTCAAATCCTAATGCCTGGTCAACTTTCAATGATAAAGGTACTGGAATGCCGCGTTGACCTTTTATGATTGCATTGAATATTTGTCTTTGTGTATCTATAGAGCGGGCAAATGGACTTGACTTAATCGCACGCCTCTTAAGCTCTCTTTCTAAGATAAGCCCTGGATGAATTCCTTTAAAACGTTCCATACTTTTTTCCATAACGCAAATGTAATCAAAATTGATTACACACTTACGACTACACATAAAAATTCTTTAATGATATCACTCAGAAGTTCATTTGTATATTAAGAAAAGTCCTGTTAAATCCATTGACGAAGTAATTAAAGTGATTGAAATGCTATATCTTTAAATACCCACATTAATTTTTACGAGCTTAGCTAGCTACTACCCGACCATATTCCAGGGAGAATAGGATATCGATGGGATTTTTGCGCTGAAATCTGGTCTTGGTACGCAGGTAATTGACAATAATAATTGTTATCACATATCCAGTCGTTTAAAATGATGATATCTGTAAAAAGCTTCCTTCTGTTTAACCAAAAGGAAGCTTTTTTACTTAATTTTCTGTCAAATGGATATAAGCCGGAAATTGGCTATTGAAATGTTATTTCAAAAGACTTTGTACTTTATTGAAAAGTGTTTCACCCCGTAGGTTTGTTGCTACAATCTTCCCCTGGCTGTCAATCAGCACGTTTTGGGGAATAGCCCGAACACCATAGAGTGCTGCAGCAGGCTCTTTCCAACCTTTGAGGCTGGAAACATGGTACCAGGGCATCCCATCCTTGCTGATCGCCTCCGTCCATCGAGTCTTGTCATCGTCGAGCGAAACACTCAGCACTGTAAATCCTTGCTTTTTAAATGCCTCATAGGTATCCACAACATGCGGATTTTCTTTTCGACAAGGCCCACACCAGCTGGCCCAAAAGTCAAGCAATGTATACTTGTTTTTAACGATCACCTCTTTCAGACTCAGCTCCTGGCCGTCTGGTGTGGTAGATACAAAATCTTTATAAAGCTGCCCTGTCAGGACTCCTTTGGCCGCCGACAGACGGTCGCCAAGTTGCTTGCCCAAAGCACTATTTTTCACTCCGGGGCTAAGTTTGTCGTAATAAGGATAGGTTGTCTCATAATTAACATTTCCACCTGCTACTCGATCCAAATGGTATAAGGAAACATAGGATCCAGGATTTTCTTCAACAAACTGATGAATTGTTTCCCGCTTAAACCGTGTGTATTGGTCCAAGCCCGCGAGAAGCTCGGTAATATAAGCTTTTTTTTCCTCGCCCTCAGGCATATTTTTAAAACGCACAAATCCGTCTATCACTTTTCGGTCGGCAGGTCTTAATTTCTGGGCCAGCTTTTCGTGTGCTTCAGTTAATGCTGTTCCATATATTCGCGCATAACTCAACGAATCTTTTGTTTCGACATGGACGGTCCCCTGCGCAAGAAAAAGATCGATACGGTCACCGGATTCGATATTGTCCATGGATAAATGACCTAGGGTGGGATCGGTCAATTGGCCCCGTAGGACAAAGGCACCACCTGTTACAAGCACACTATCGACGACTTTTGTCGTGTCGCGTTGATAATATAGTTTAACATACTTTCCATTGTTGACTTTCCCTATTTTTCCTTTAACCATAAACTGACTGCTTTGTGAGAATGCGGAATAGGTTCCTAATAGCAGGGCAACTGTTGTAATGATTTTTCTTATTTTCATTTTTCTTGATATATAAATAGTTTTTAATTGACTGCACGCCAGTTAATCGATTGTACTTTGATGAGATCCGTCCAAGTGCTGTTGTCCTGCAACTGCAATTCAACGATATTTGGATTATTGCCCACTTTAAATCGACGAAGAATGCCCTTTTGATCCTTATAGCTGGCGATATAGAGACTATTGGTCAAATGGTCGATCTGGGTATCAAACTTGATCATGGTAATCGCATCTGTTCCCAGTTCGGGAAAAGTATAAATCTTTTCAAAACCGGGATTATAATCATAAGCATATAGCCTGCTGCCCACAAAGTAGCATATGATACTGCGATTTGATGAAAAGGCATATCCTTCTGCTTTATCAAAATCCGTAGCAATGGATTTGACGGTATAAGCATCCCGTTTTGCCGGATTCGTTCCATTTGCATAAAACTTGTAGATATGGTAAGTATTATCTTTGTCTTTCATCAAGGCAAATGAATTACCATTATTGGAGCCTCCATCGGTGTTCCGGGTATTTTCGGCATACACCAGTGTACGGCCCGCGGGCTGATTCCAGGGGAATGCTTCGCCATCTTTATCCGCAAGTACCATTGAGGTCGTAGACAATCCGATACCGGTATAATTCAGGAAACGCTGATAACGGGTGTCATACCACATGACATTGTTCATGCCATTGATAGGGTATAGTAAATAGGGCGCAGCGGGAATCAGTTCGTCCGGGGCCGCCGTTACCCTATTCACAGGATTGTTGTAAAAGTCACCGGCCATGAACAGGGGTACGTTTGCAAAAATATCGCCGCGCTGGGTTACCAAGGCACGATAAAGGGTACTACCGATATCACCGGTTGCTGTGCGTATCTGCGGTGCAATAACGACGGGATTTAGCGTTTTGGGATCGATAATATCTGACATAAACACGTAACGTCCCAGATGATTGTCTAAGGTAGCAGTCATGGATGCTCGGTCTAAAAAGTACGACCCTTCACGGGTCATCGCCCATAATCTAACATATGCACTCGAGCCGCCGGTATGTACCATCCCCAATGGTCCTCGAAGACGAGGTAAACCCGATCCGGATAGCATGTGCCTGACATGAATGGTATCGCTCTGCATGGATAGCATTTCTGCCTCAGCATAGCCTTCAGGATCCTCCCCCATGATTAAAAGTCCTCTGGAATAAGGCGATACGACCTTGAGCTTGACATTGCTTGCCCAGGAGACACCGGTCATTTTGTCAAGCACCCGGTAAAAAATAGCATATTCTCCTGGAGCTAAACGAACTGGATAATTGATATCTTTTGCTCTGCTGAGGGTATCAAAAACTTTATTGTCAATTCTGAGAATCCAATTATAAGTATAACGGGTGAGATCATTGCCGTCCATAGAAGCGGTAATGTTAGGGTT
The DNA here is from genome assembly GCF_011064245.1 of Sphingobacterium sp. DR205. NCBI lineage: Bacteria > Pseudomonadati > Bacteroidota > Sphingobacteriia > Sphingobacteriales > Sphingobacteriaceae > Sphingobacterium > Sphingobacterium sp. DR205. The sequence continues at coordinate 4,325,991 of NZ_CP049333.1, forward strand.
TATACTTAAGGTATCAAGTCCCGTCCGTAAAGTATATTCTTCTTTTATATCTTTGATTGTCAATTCGTTTATTTCCTGGTAATCGTAATTACCAAGGTCTTTGCTGCAGGCTCCTAGGATAAATAGGAAGACTGCGCCCATGATTAATTGATAGGTTTTCATTTCAATATAACTTGTTTATTCCTACTGATTTCGCTCTTCTTTTGATTTTATCTTATCCGCCCGGAACCCACGGAACGCCCAGATATGAGGTCCAGGGTACAGTGCCCATCCACATCAACCGGCCATCATCTTCGAGGACAGGTTTGCCTTCATTATAGCGCTTAACCAGAACCTTTGTCGCATCGCTGGCGATAAGCATCATCCTAGCCATTGGCATAGTCTCCGCGGCGCCAAAGTCTTCATATTTGAGTCCTAAATATTCCGCTAAAAACTCCATTTTACGTCTGGAGAAAACGCCAAACAATCCTGACTCCCTATTGCCAGGCTGCAATGAACCGGACCAGACAGCGGGCTGCACCATCACATCATTGATATTTAAAGAATGCAGGGTAGCATCAAATTGTGGCACTACAGTACCTGAATTTAATGAAGGGATAGAATGCCATTCGGGAAAGGAAAGCGCAAAGTCTTTGGTGGCTACAAGTTTTAAGCCCAGGGTTACGGGTTTTTCTTCGAGATCGGCCGTGCGCTTAAGCCGCACATTGACTTGCGCCGAAACAGCACCGGCAGGCAGAATATATTGGTCCTTCAAAGCCTCGTAATGCTGTCCCAAAATCGCGGTAGTGGAGTCTGGATTGACCTCCACCCGATAAATCCGGTCATAAGTTTTGCTAGGACCTGTGATCATGACCTTAACCGGAAAATCAATTTCATCGGTACTCATGCGTACAAAGTCTATATCGGTAAAGGGCTGATAGGGCCATAGATCCGGAAGATACTCATTTGTACCATGACGCATCGCGAAATAGACGCCTTCCTTACCTTCATAGGACATGATTTCTTTTTTGCAGGCCGTAAATAGTACAAACAGCTGAAAAAACATGATATAAAAAGTTGTTCTTTTCATAATTGTATACTAATTAATAACGTTGGGAGGTTTCACTGTCCGGTAGCGGAACAGTGTAATTCGTAAGCACCATGGTCTTCTCCGGACTGATATTGAGTGTGGACGAATTAGGTAAAGCCTGCATGGCATTCCTTTTATAATAAAAAAACTGCTGTCCTTCACCCAACATTTCACGTCTGAATTCTTTGGTGATTTCGGTTTTCAGTGCTGTCTGATCGACGGGTACAAGCGAGACACAGTTGCGCGCGGTGCGCAGGCTATTGAAATAGGCAGTCGCCTTGGCCAGTTCGGGGGAGCATTCTGCCGCAATCAGTAATACCTCGGACAGTCTGATAAGCGGGATCATATAGCGCCCGGGCCCATCGATCACATCAGCATATTTCATATTGGTCGTCGCGGTGGTCGTCCCATTGGAAGCACTTTGCCAAATCCGACGACGGAAATCATTGTTGTCATCATAAATGGCCCTTATGCGTGTATCGTTGACATCGCCGTTGGAAAAAGAAAGTTTGTTATTTGATTGCAGGCTGACATCAAATAATCTATTGTACATCTCCTTTCTGTTAATATTGTATAAGGAGAACATCACTTCGGTCGAAAACATCCGGTCTGGCTTGTCAACACTTACAGCACTTGCAAAGGTGACAAAGGGGAAAGTCATCTTATCAGCCGATTGTACTTCGGTCAAAAGCTCTTCGGCATATTTTAATGCTGCAGTCCGATTGCCCTTCCAAAGGTATGTTCTTGCCAATAATGCTTTTACAGCATAGTAATTGAGCCTATACTGCCGATAATAAAGATCATTCTCCCCTGTCGGGCTACCTTGATTACGCACACCTTCTGTCCGTATCGGATCACTGTCTTGCAACAATAAAAGAGCTGCTTCAAGATCTGCAACAACATGCTCGGTAAATTCTTCGGATCCAAGTAATGGTGAGATGTCATAACTGATTTTGTCGATATAGGGTAATGCTGGCTTGTCCTTATTGTCTTCGGAATAGATCGGCCCAAACAACCGGAGCATATCAAGGTGGATCATCGCCCGCAAGGCCAGTGTCTCGCCTTTGATGATTCCATAATAGGACTGCGGAAGGATCTCACTCGGAGCATTCCCACATTTGTCCAGAATGACGTTGCAATTGGCTATAAGCTCATAGGCTTTTTTCCAAATCTGCTCGAAGCCAGATTTGACACTCGCTTCTGTATATACAAAGTTGTTATATTTGTCAAATACATGTGTGGAACCATTGATGTAATAATATTGTGCCAGGACGTCTATAATTCCCGTGCTCATATGCTGTCCGTAAAGATCCGTACTGGCCATTTCGACGTAGATGCCGTTGATCGCTTTCATAAAGCCGGCCCGGTTGACAAACAGCTGTTCCTCTCCCAGCCTGTCGGCAGGCTTGACATCAATCCATTTACTGCACGAGCTTGCTACAAGGGTGAGACATGAAATCAGGATAATGTACTTTAGTATTTTCATTTTTTAGATCTTTAATTATTAAAACCGAATTCCAGCCGAAAATGAGACTGACCGTGCGAAGGGATAATCTATTCCGCGCTCATTTGTTATAGTCGAAAGATGAAAGATATCATTCATATACGCCCTAAAAGTTACCGAAGAGGCGCGGATGGATCTTAACCAGCCGGCTGTAGTAGTCTCGTAGCCAAGCGAAAATGCTTCACCGACGAGCATATTGTTATCCGCGACAAACCGCGATGAAATGGGTGTCTGGTCTGTATTGGAAATCGCTTTGAATTTTGCCTCATCTCCCGGTTGCTTCCAGCGGTCGTACAATGCCCGTTTATCCTGATTAAGTGCGACATCCCTTGCCGAAATATTTTCTACCTTTTCAAAAAGTGTCTGCATAAATGATTGCCCCCCCCATCTGTAGCGCAAGTTAACCGAAGCCGAAAACCCCTTATAGTAGAAGCTGGTACCTAATATTCCTTCGAGGTCGGGATCACTATTTCCCACAACAACTTCATCTCTATAATCGTGTACGAAAGTCTGTTGGTCATTTTTATTCAGGAAGATCTCCCGTCCGGTCGCGGGATCGATGCCCAGAGAACGCACGGCCCAAAGGTCGGATGGGCTGCCTCCGTCATAATAGCGGATGAGATTACGGCTTTTATTGGCCTCGTTAAAATTGCTCAGCTGATTTCCAATATTTTGATATTCTGCTTTTAGCTGTCGCATATTTAGATTGACACGCCAGTTGAATTGCTCTCTTCGAAGCAAAGTATAATCACCAGCTATCGTAAAACCATGGGTAACCTGTGCGCCCATATTTTTAGCCACGGTATTTACACCTGTAGAGGTGGGTAATGACACAAGCACCAATAAGGGATCTGTACTCTTTACGAAGTAATCGAAATTGACACGAAGCCGGTTTTTAAATGTTGTAAAATCCAGACCTAAATTGCGGTCCAAAGTTGTCTGCCAACGGAGTCCGCTATTGCCCATATTGCTGATAATTGTACTCGCCCCAAAAGGATTACGGTTGTCATTATTATAACGGTAAACACGCATTGAAATATAATCGTCGAAATTCTGATTGCCGGGATTACCTATTGTAGCTCTCAAACGCAATTGATCAATCCAATGAAACTGTTTGAAAAAGCTTTCGTTATGTGCATTCCAGGCTAAACCCAAAGACCATATTGTCGAAAACTGACGTTCGGATCCAAATACCGAAGAACCGTCAGATCTTATGGTCGCATCCAACAAGTAGCGTTTGTCGTAAGAATAGCCCATATTCATAAAGAAGCTGGCGCCACGCCGCTTGGATTGCATGTAGTCTGCACGCTGTCCTTCGGGATAGCCTAAAGCGAAATTTGGGTTTGAGAACTCATCATCAATAAACCCTCGGACCTGATAACTACTACGTTTGGTAGTGGCCTGCTCCATACGTGCTCCCAGCACCGCATTGAGCATATGTCTGTCTGCGAAGAGCTTCCCATAGGTGAGACTAAAATCACCGTCATAATTCACATTCTTACCATTGTTTTCCTGATAGGATCCTTTTTGTAACTGGTCTGTACCCACAAACTCCACATTAAAGGGCGAGCGGAATATTTCATCGTGTAAATTTAAACTGCGCAGGCCAAAACGCCCCCTTGCCCGCAACTCTGGCAGCATGCGCCACTCGATCTCAAAATTATTGGTAAAGCCCTCAGACCCCTGTGTATTTATATTCAAATTGTTGAGATCGTAAAAAGGGCTATAAATTGGATCATAACCGGAGCGGGTCGCACTAAAGTCTTCCAATACCATTTTGATATTTCCATTTTCATCGTATTTGCGGTGATATGGATTGGCCCTCGAAAATGTGGAAAAAGGAGAAACTTCTTTATTCGCTACTACATGGTCAATACTCAATGAATTGGTAAATGATAAATCTCCTTTTCGGTACAAGAGACGAATATTGCCGTTAGTTGCCTTTCGGTCTGAAGCTTTCATGACGCCATTGGTAATCCCATGGTTAACAGAAACGCTATACCGTAAGCTTTGGTCGCCACCTTCTGCAAAAAGTGTATGCCGCTGGTTGATCGCAGTGCGCAAGGGTTCGTTTGCCCAATAGGTATTGACACCGCGACGCACTTCTTTTAAGCGCTCTAAATAATTTGCTTCACTGACGGGATTAGCCCCTAATATAATCTGCCCTTTGTCATCGAGCATACCATAGAAGCCAGACAATAACTCAAATTGTAATTTTTCTTCAGCATTCATGAGGTTATAGTCGGTGAGGTCTGCAAAGCTAATGCTACCATTGAGCGTATAGTTGATCCGTAGCTGTCCGGGTTTAGGGCGTTTTGTTTCAACCACCACCACCCCATTGGCGGCTTTAGAGCCGTAAATGGCCGACGCGGCGGCATCCTTGAGTAAAGTGATGCTTTCGACACGGTCCATACTCAGATCTGCTATCACGGCCAAGGTACTCTCGAAACCGTCTAAAATAAAAAGTGGCTGATTGGGGTTGGAACTGTATTCGTCAGTGAGGCCAATCACACTGCTTTTGCCCCTAATCTCGATATCGGGTAAGCGATTCGGATCGGATCCAAACTGGTTATTATCCACAATGGCAAAAGAGGGATCCAAGGTCTTTAGACTCTGTAAAACATTCTGATTGCCGACCATCTTCAGTTCTTTGGCTGTATAAGTGGATGAAGAGCCCGTAAAACTTTCTTTGTCACGCTGGTAAATTCCTGTAACAACGACATCTTTGATTTCTGTAGCAGCGGCGGGCTCAAGTTTTACTTCAATAAACTTTTGACCGCTGTAAGCAACTTCTTTAGGTTTCATACCTATGTGACGAAACAGTATGACAAATTCTTCGTGTTGCATGCCTGTAGCAAGCAACTGAAATTGCCCTTTTGCATCGGTGGTAGTTACCCTATTTGTTCCTTTTATCTGTACGGTAACACTCTCAATGCGCTCACCTGACTCGGCATGGATGACTTTTCCGGTAATGTGTTGCTGTTGAGTAGAAATTGTACCGGACTGGATTTTCGAACTGTTTTTTTCTGAATTATAAAAAGAAATCGTCCGATCTTCTACCTGATACGTTAAAGGCTGATTGCGCGTCACTAGGCTGAGAAACTGATCCAGTTCCATATTTTTGACGTCTATCGTAAGAGGCACAGTACTGCTTAGGGTATGCTTGGTACTGAAAATACTGTAGCCCGTTTGCTGGCGAATGGCTTGAATCACTGCCTCCAGGGAAACATTACGGCCTTTGAATGTAATTTGTTGTGAATAACTTTTAGCACTCACAGCGCATATTCCAGTCAATAGTAAGAATAGTGTAATTCTCATCACTTTTAATAAGTAATTTTTATTCATTAAATTTACGTGGGTTTGGTTAGTGCAAAATCTGCTAATTGTTTAGTTTGGCTTTGTTGCAACCGATAATCAAAGGAAAGGATGGCCGTCCTTTCCTTCTTTTATACGGCACTCTTCATGGTCATTAGGTCTGTTTCATCATGATCGTTGTTTAGGTAAATAGTTTGTTTTTTAATAAATAATAAGCTCTCGCTTGCGGATATCCAGTTGATAACGAACATTTGCGGCATCCAGCAACCGGAGTACAAGGTTAATTTTTTCATTGCGATAGGCATCCCCCACCAATTCGACGTCTGGTATCTTGCCATTATATTTAATCGTTAAATCATACCAACGACCTATTTCAGCCATTGTCTCGTCAAAGGATTTGCCGTCGAAATTAAATTTGCCATCCTTCCAGGCAATTTCCATCTGCGCATCCACAGTTTTTATTTTTGTCAGATTACCTCGGGTGCTAGCCTGTTGCCCCGGATTCAGAATAATTTTTTGGTCAGTTGCATGGATATTGACTTTGCCTTCCAACAAGGTTGTTTTCACAAATGACTGCGTGGAGTATCCGTTTACATTGAATTGTGTACCGAGGACCTCCACGGTCTGCTGTTCCGTCTTTACGAAAAAAGGAATACGCTTTCCTTTAGTGCTGAACTGTCCTTTTACCATAAAAAATGCTTCTCCATCTAGCTCCACTTCTCTCTCAGTAGATGCGAACTTTGCGGAATAACGTAATCGTGATTCGGAATTTAACCAGACCTGTGTACCGTCTGATAAGGTTATGTGATAAATCCCACCCTTGGGAACATACAATTGTAAATCGCTCATCTTATCCAGATCGACATTACTAGCTAAGCTTCTTCCGTCTGCATAATGAATCGCACCATCCACAACAATCCCATCTTGCGCAGTATCTAGCATGAGCTTTCGCCCGTCTTCTAAGAGGAGAACTGCCCGAGGCCCACCGGGCAAAATAGCATCTGAGGAGGACTGCACTGCAAAATCCGGAGATTTAACTTGCTTATTCCTGTTAATTCCAAACCATGCCAATGATGAAAGTATCAATAACACGGCTACAGAAGCCGCCCAAAATTTCGGCTGCATCCAATATACATTGTTTTTATCTACTGGCTGGGCGATCCTGATCTTGGCGAGCAGACCATTGAGCATACGCTCACGGATCTGTTCCTTTTGCAAAGGCTCATCAGTAACAATGGTCACTTCCTCGTCCAAATGACTGTTGTACCATTTCGTAAGCTCGGCCAATTCCTGTGGAGAAATTATACCAGTCTGAAATTTGACTATTAAATCTTCTATATATCTAAGATCGTTATGCATGAATTAAAAATTGGTAGTAAGGGTGTTTCCTATCTAAATAGACAGTAAAAAAGACGGATAGGGTGAGTCTGCCCAACAATTTTTTTTATTAGCGAAAGTAAATTGAGAAAAAAACAATGATCGTAAGAAATTCGGTATTGTTTCCTAGATCTTTTTTCGCTTTTTTAAGATGTGATTTGACCGTATTTTCTGACAAATTAAGCTTATCAGCAATCTCTTTTGTTGTGAGACCTTCATTTTTGTTCATAACAAAAACAAGCTGACACTGTGGAGGCAGGTTTTTGATGGCATTATCAATCTGTTGTTGGAGTTCCTGAATGATAAGTTTCCGCTCTGGCGAAATCGAATCGATGACATTCTCTTGTAGATTGTATCCTGCTAGTTTTTGGCGTTTCTGCTTATTCTGATAGATGATGTTGAAGGTCTGGTTGCGGACTGCCCGTGCTAGGTAACTGGATAGTTTTTCATTTTGCAAACTGAAAGTTGAGCGAAGTTTCCAAAGTTTACAAAGCACATCCTGCACACATTCTTCAGCTTCCTCCAAATTGCCCAAGCGATTAAATGCAACAGCCAACATCTTATCCCAGTACCGGTTATAAATTTCTATTAACACGCGCTCATCATCGGTATTGAAGAGAGTCAAGAGATCATAGTCGCTATATTTTTTATAATTAAGCATTTAGGCAGAATGTAAAACAAAGCTAAAAAAATATCTTCTTATTCAAGAATAAAAGCGATAACAATGTATTAGGAGTGTGTCTTTCTTCACAACTGGATACCTTCAAATATGTAAAGAACAAGCATCTGTTTATTTGGGACAGGCGCTCATGTGAAATAGTTTCGATCTGATCTGACAGTTAAAGGATAAACAATTAAGTTTGCAATACTAATAAACAACAAGGGTTTTGGCCGAAACCAAAACCCCAGGAAACATTTCTTCCTTCGCCAGAATTACCTGGATCAGGTTCTATGGGTATATTCTCAGATTTTTTCAAACCACCCCAAGATGTTTCCAATATAAGGACAAAAGCCAATCACATTTAGTTTTACAAAGATTTGTTAATTTGTGAAAAATAGATAGGCTGAACGAATTCATTTGGGCACGGACCGCCTTGCAAAAAATTAACAAAGTGCGGCAAAGATTGCAAGGTAATTCAGCATTGCGATTCCAGTCTTGAATCGCAATGCTCCATAATTATAATTAACTTCCCTATCTGTTTCTAAAACCTGGGGACTAAATGAAAAATGAACACATTGGATTGCTTGTCAGGACTGTTATTTATTTGGATTTGTCATAGAATGATTGTAACTCATCTTTTGATTCCGTGAATTTAAAATATTTTGGCTCGTGCAAAATAGAATTGAAATAAATTTCTTGCATCCTTTTCTTGTCCTGTAATTCGGCAGATGCACTGAATTGTGCAATCAATGTGCTGTAAAGCCCACCAATGTGCCATTCATTGTATCCTACTGTTTTATCGTATCCAATCCAATCAAAATCTGCATAGTCAAAGTTTTTAAAGTAGAAGTATTCCTTGCCATTAAACTTTGGAAGCTTGTCGCAAAACTCAAGTATCTTTTTATTGTTCTTCATCATCTGTAGAACTTTGAAGCGTGGTCCAACCAAAGCGTCCATCATATTTAAAAAGAAGATTGCCTTTTCAGTTTCGTCCTTAAATCCTAAACTGTCCATATTGAAATTGTACTTGCTCAAATCAGCTTCGTTAAACAATGAAGTTATACCTCCATGGATACGATAGTAATAGTTATCGAGCAACCATCGACTATCAATCTGCTTGGAAAGTACTTCATTTGCTACAGCTACAACTGGCCTGGCCTTGACTTTTTCGTTTGTCCTATTGTAATGGATTTCGCGGATAACATACCATAATACCAACTCTTCATCATTTGGTCTTGCTAGAAAGTGCGTTTCTAAAATTGTATGGTCACCTTTGCCAACCGCAATTAAAGCATCAACAATATGATTCAGCTTAGGTGTCCGTAATGAGTCAATTGATTTGGCAAATTTAGCCCCTCTTGCATCTGTATTATAGGAATAGAGTTCAGCAATAGCTATTAAATTATTGAGGTCTTTCTGATCAAGCTTTATTTGGGCTTTAGTAAAAGTCGTTGCTGCCAAAAGGATAAGACTTAAAAAGTATTTCATTATTATTCGTCTATGTTTTTACGTATTTGTTCTATCTGTTTCAAATTAGTTTCGTAAAAACCTTACAGTTTCAACGCCAACGGTCCATTCTTCGTCACTAGGCCGGACCAACCGGGGAAGGATCCCTCTTTTAGCTTTGCAATCAATCTGGACGCTAAAAATATATTAGCCACTATTTCTTCGCCAAAATCCCAAGTAACTTCAATAGGCGTCCACGCGTTGAATGGTTCAAGATTCTCCTTGACAAATTCAGCAGGATTTAAAAATGGTAGATTTTCCTTGTTATTCCATTCAGGTTCGTTTGGAGTCGGAGCGCTATTATACAGCCATATATCTCCAACTATTTTTTTCTCTTTCCATAAATATGCGTAGCAGACCTTATCGTCATCTTCGATATAAATCGCGAACTCCGGGCTATCATTTTTTGAGACATATTTCGTTAAACTTCCCATTGGATGATTTAAAACAACGAAGTCTGCACGGTATCACTTCCTAAGGGTAGCAATCCTTCCCAGTCGAAAGCTTCATGGCGGTCATTGTAGTAATCCAATTGACGACAGTCGTCCCGCAATTGCGGAAAGGTCTTTTTGATAATCTCAATATCGGAGTGGAGGTTAATATCCCTGTACATCATGGAATCCTTTCTTGTTTGGCTTTGATACGAATATACGCAATTTGCACCGTAAATAGTCATTGCCCAAGGCAAGAAAATTGTGCTTTTCAGTTCGGACTAGATCGGGGCTACCGAAGGATGTCTATAGCAAATACTTTCTTTTGGGTCTGTCCATCGGTAATGGTCGCTACTACCCGACCATATTCTAAGGAGAATAGGATATCGATAGGATTTTTACACTGAAACCTGGTTTTGGTACGTAGGTAATTGACAATATTTTTCTCATAGAGCTTAAGCATGCGCTTGTCCCAGTTCTCTTCCTTGATACGGTTAAGAAAAATACGATAGCCAGATCCTGTTGCTAGCAGGCTTTCGATCTTATCTGCATCTTGCGGCAGCTGCAGGGCTCTTCCTTCCTTTGCCCCCAGTTGATGGGCATGCTGATTGGCTGCTTCCTGATCATCATAAGGCGTGAGTAGAAAGCCTGCCTTCTCCTTGACATCGGGCCACTCAAAGCGCTGCAACACAAAGTCGGCATAGCCGGACTCGACGAGCTCGCGAAACGAACTTTTGGTGACTTGTTCAAAGGGATTGTACAGCATAAGGCTAAAATAGGGTTTATATTATAAAAAAGGCCGGAATGATTCTTATAACAATGGTTGAATCGCTTTCTATAAATACACTTTCTGACAAATAGCGCTCTTCAACGTTGGCTAGTACATAATCAATATCAAAAATATTAGGACGGGCTGTAGATCGCTGCCCACAATACAAACTCCTAATCCAGGTATCAACGTCCTCACTCCACATGGAAGAGACGGTAAATAGAAAACCTATTCCCCAGCGTATAAAAAAGGAAAAGGCCGCTTAGACAATATCCAAGTGGCCTTAAAATCTTATATTGTAATCCGTTTTATTTTCTTTTAGCCTTCTCTGCCTCGATCTGCTTTACAAACTCTACAGTGACGTCTGCTAATTCGGCAATTTCCGAAATCGAAAACTTATTCAGAGACAAAAGGTTTTTTATTACATCTGATTTCCCTTTAGCTTCTCCCTCTGCTTTTCCTTCCTCTCTTCCCTCCGCTTTTCCTTCAGCTTTTCCTTCAGCCATTGCTTTCTCGCGCGCTCGTCTCAATAGCTCTTCCTGACTACTTCGGATGCTCTCCGCATCCCATTTATTTCTTAAACTTACGTTGTACATCTCTCGTTCCTCCGGTTTTAGTTTGCTATACTCTGCTAACTGAAATAACTTTTCAAAAATAGGCTTACGCAAATAGGTGGAAAGTCCATTTAGCGAAGACATATTTTTGAGTACGTAAAGCCAACGATCTAAATCATTAACTAACCCTGCCTCAGCTTTAACAAAGTTAACCAATTCTATATATATAAAGCCTAGATCCTCATAAAATATTTTACCATGATCTCGATAACATAAACAAATATCGTGCAAAAAACACTTCTCTGCGCCCGCATCAGGCATTGCAAATCCATCCATCAACACAATAATATAGACTTCACTAATTTCATAATTCCAAGCCCTTCGGTTGCCTTTGGGTGCCTGATCCGCAATTAATTTACTACTGTAGTAGAGCATGCGCTTTTTCAAATTAACCTGTGACGTGCGCTGCACTTCAATAATAAACCGTTCCCCATTGTCTGCCGTACAGGTCAGATCAAAAATAACTGTACCGATATCCTCTGTATCCCCAACATGTTCATTTTTGTTATAATACAGGTCAGCAATAACCTTGCGACCTCTAAAGAGTTCGTTTAAGAAAGCGATGAGAAGATCTTTATTGGTATCTGATCCGAAAACTTTTTTAAAGCCATAATCTGTCGTGATATCGATATATTTAGATTGTTTCAATTCACTCATAATACATTGTTTTTAAATTGGTTAACAATGCAAATATAAGTAAAAAAATACTTCTATACTAATATTTTTAGTATAAAGATATTTAATAGAACAATGTCTCCGAAGCACTGGAATTCTATAAAACCAATTTCCGATTATTGGTGCGTAACAAATCAAAACGAACGGCCTAATAATGATAAACTGCCTTTGTCGTTGAGGAGCCCCATTGATTTAGCCAGGCTGAGGCTGAGCCGGGCAGATTTACGGTTTGCCTTCTTCCAGGTTTGTTGATCGTCCTTTATATCTTTTTCATATGCGGCGATAGCCTGCTTAATAACTGCCAGTTCTTTTTTATAATCTTTTAGCTTTCGATAAAGGATCATTAAGCGATTGTATGCCCCGGCCTGTAATGGGGCTTTGCTTATAACTCGGCTGTAGCTTTTTATGGCATCTTCGGTTTTACCTTCAAGTTCCTGCAATCGTGCCTCTCTTAGTAGCTCATTTTTGGATTTCTTACTAGCAGCCATATTTATTTTTTATCTTTCAATATTATCCAGACGGGCGCATGATCGCTGGCTTTTTCCCAGCCCCGCACCTGTCGGTCGATCCCGCCTTCCAATAGCAATGGAGCAACGATTGGGCTTAAAAGAATATGATCCAGCCGGAGCCCGGCATTTCGACCATGCATTCCTTAGGTATACTCAGAATAGTCCGAAAAAGCTTCCCCCCTTTTAATTCGAGGGAAGCGGTTCGAATAGGTACAGATCGATTTTATTGTAGCATTACATTTTTGATAATGACTTATTGTAAGCGTACTTCAATATGCTTAGCGAATGCGGATTTGATTCAATTTTTCAACATTCTTATCCGTCCTCGGCACTAATGTCACCATATACAGATCTTCTAGGTCACCGATAAACTTAACAGGAGAAACGGAAATTAGCATAATATTGCTTGCATCGACAAGAACTTCATTCGGGTTGTTCTGCACAAGGTTATCTTCAATCCGAAATATTACGTGTTCAGATTTAACGTTTGTATATTTTTTTATAATATCTGACAAACTCATTAAAACAGGTTTGTATTCAGGTGTCAATTCAATTACCACTGCTCCTCTTTCTTTGTTAATATCTACTGACTTAACTCCTTCAGATTTTAAGGACAGCATGCCATCGCCTAAGTAATTTTTTCCTTGCATCTCTAGCTTAGGCGAAGGTCTTTCATTAAGATCTTTGTAAACAACTCTTGGTAAAGTATCAGTTTTACTATATAAAGGTTTCAATTGCTGTCCATACGTTAAACTTAAGCCGAAAACCGACAAAAGAAAGAATAAAAGTGTTTTTTTCATTTTTAATTATTTATAGTTATTATATAGATCACTGACTATGAGGTTATTTATTAAGCATTTATGAAAATAACAGTTATACATTGATCTTAGTCAATTACCAAATTAGTTTATACGACTTATCATGAGCTTCGGAGCCCTCTTGTTGTCATCAAATCTTATGATAAAGTCATTTGAATCCCCTATTAAGTTGTATAATATGCACAAAATTTCCGGAAACTGAATCATTTTCCCATAACGGATTTATAGCTATTTTTTAATTAGCCAAGTCTCTATATATCACCTCCTGATTTTCAACAACTTTTCTCCGAGAGCTAATTCGCCTTGAAGTGTAAGTCTATCATGCGCAGGCCTTAGTTACTTGCAATCCTGCGATTTCAGTAGCGGATAAATTGCGCATCGCATCCACCGTTTCCTTAATTAAAAATTGATTTGCCATATTCTTGTGTTTTTATGTGTATAACAAAAGTATGGCTGCTACGGACGCTAGCGGAGGAAAACAAGGTGTATGTAAGCAGTATTGGAGAGATACCGAAAAGTAAGAATTGTCTCTAAATTTTGGTTATTACACATTTTAATAACTATTGCGTTATTCGTTACTTAGTAGAATAGTGATTGCAGGAACAAGTCACATTGATGGATTTTTTTTAACGAATTAGGCGATCCTCGGCGAATTGTAAATGGTCTACTCTGCAAAAAATAATATTTTTACATTTGAACAATTGCCAATACATCTTAAATCAAAGTGCTTGTATAGATGAAAGTTTGTTCATTTTTAATGGCGTTGGCAGAAATGTGAAAATTTAAATTCGTGCAATCTTTATATTAGTTGAAGGCTTCGGCTTCGGTTTGCCTGCCATCGCAAAGCCCGAAACGTTAGCTGTCAGCATAAAACCAATAAACAGACCTTAGATTACAGCTTGTGATAACAACCAAAAATGACAATGAAACAAGAACTTGAAGAATCTATTAACTTTTGCATTGAAGCTTTAAATAATAAAAATAAAGGGAGTCAAGAAGTAAACGGAAATGACAAATTTGTATTAGAAACTCTAAATAAGACCTTAGAGCTATCTTATGAAGGTAGAAATTTAGGTATTGGGGATTATGGTTTTGAAGACTACAGAAACACTTTTGTAGATATGTCAAAACGCTTTGGAGATGTAGGCATTACCAATTCTCTATCTTGGAAAAATGCACTTTTGACATTATTTGATTTTGCAAACTACGACGAAAATACAATGCTTGAATTTGCAAAAAAAATTGTGAATGACAACATAATGTTCAACCACATTCTAAAACACATTATTACCAATTGTGTAGTTTTAGGAGATATAAAAAAGGCAGAGGAATTTATCCCAAACTTCAAACCAACAATTATCTTCAAAGAACAAGATAATTTGGATACAGGCTATTTAATTATCCTCAAACATTATGCAATGAAGGGCGATGATAAAAGTTTCTTCAAATATTTCAAGCAAAGTAAACCCGTTGTCAATAAATATGAAGTGAATGAAGCTAAAGGTTTATTAGTAAAAAATTACGCTAAAAATAATGAGATAGAACAAATTATTGCATTGTGCCAACACAAAAATTTGGGTTCTAAATTCTATTTTAATGCTTTAATGGCTTTTATGGAACAAGGTAAATATCAAGAATTAAAACAAATTTTTGAAAAATATCCTGAACTCAAGCAACCTGAACTGGAAACTGAATTAATGGTTTTAACAGGAGCTTATCTGAAAGCCAAAAAGCTTGGCTTAAAGATTAATGATGATTTTGAAAATTTATTTGAAAGAGCTTTAAAGGTAGACAGAAAACTGAAATGGGGCGATGCTAAACTGCAAGATAGCATCTTTCTTGATTTAGGACTTGCAAACGAGGGAAATAGTGAACGTATGAGCCGATGCCGAAAGGCGATTAAAACAAATTCGCTAAAAAAGGAATTAATAATAAAGTAAAGCTGTCGCATGGGAAAGCATATAGCGTGCTTAAATGCAAAATTCAAGTACAGCTTTTCGACTATAAATCTGAATTTATTCTTGAATATCGAAACAACGTTAGACAAAGTGAAAAATAATATCAATATAGGTATGGAGGTTAATATCCCGGCGCATAATGGTATCCTTTGTTTGTTTGGCTGTGATACGAATATAAGCAATTTGAGCTGAAATCGGTATAATCGGACGCCACGAATCATTGCTTTTTTTAGATTGCTAGTCCCTTGCACGAGGAGTATTTATACAAGATCAAAGCGGATAGAATTTCTGCTTTGATCTTTAATGCAAATATTGTTTTGGAGACAGGCGATCTCCCACTTTCTATCTGTATGTAACTCAATGGCTATTTATCCTTAAAATTTTCATTAAAAAAAGAGTCAACTAGGTGTTGATCCTGAGGGAAATTAAACACTTCTTTAATTTTTCCTTCTTCAAATTTCCATAATAAACAAGATAAATTATTTAAGTTGTCTACATTTTCTAGTTCACTCCAATTTCTGTGACAGTCTACCACATAATCATCACTTACCCCTAATACTACACCTTCGGCTCTAAAGTTATAAACTTACCTAATTGATTGAGGTATTCTACGATCTCTCCAACCCCAGTTTTAATTCCACTTAAAGGGTGTCTGCCCGGAATATGCCATTTTACATCAGCATGGAATATTTCTGCAATTCATCGATTGAATTACTCGAATATGCATTGAAAAATTTGTTTACTAAAACTAAGTTTGGATGTTCATTCATGATTTTTAAAATATAATTGTAATTAGTGCTCCCAACTAAACCAAATTCCGGAGGTCGTTATCTTCAATAAAACGTTTCTGATCTGCCAAAACAAGAAATCGGTTATAGATATTTTCAAAATGTTCAGCCGGGAAATCTATTTCCATACTTTTTAACCGGTCTTTTAATGCTGCTCGTCCACTCCGTGCGGATAAAAACAATTCTGGCAACTTCCCCCCTATGATTTGGGGATCAATAATTTCATAGTTTCTACGGTCTTTCAGCACGCCATCCTGGTGAATGCCGGAGGAATGCGCAAAAGCATTTTTCCCAACAATGGCCTTATTGGCCTGTACAGGATTTGACATTGCCCGTTCGATCATACTACTTAGTTCGACAATATATTTTGGATCAATTCCGGTCGCAATCCCTAGATTTTCTTTTACAATGAGTGTCAAAATAATTTCTTCTAGGGCAGCATTTCCAGCACGTTCGCCCACACCATTAATCGTTCCTTCCACCTGCAGTGCACCCGCCATTAGCCCAGCAATACTATTGGCTGTAGCCATACCTAAATCATTATGACAGTGGACAGAAAGAATGGCGTTCTCTTTTTCCCTTCTATGTTGGTTCACATAGGCGATCTTTTCATAGTACTCAAAGGGTGTACAAAAACCATTGGTATCAGGAAGGTTTACAATTTTCGCACCCGCTTCAACAACCGTATCGGTCATTTGAACCAAAAAATCATTGTCTGCGCGGCCAGCATCTTCGGCAAAAAATTGTACTTCATCACATTTATCCGACGCATAAGCCACCATTTCATAAGCTTTCGCCAAGATGACCTCACGAGTGGTATTAAACTTATGTTGAATATGAATGTCCGATGTTCCGATTCCGAGCTGAATCCGTGCCACCTTGGCCTTAGCCAAGGCCAAAGTGGCCTGTTCGATATCTTTCCTATTGGCCCTGGCCAATGCACAGACTGTTGCTTTTTTCACCAGTCTACAAACCTCTGTTACTGCCTTAAAATCTCCTGGCGAACTTATTGGAAACCCTGCCTCTATCACATCTACCCCCATTGCATCGAGTTTTTCAGCAATTTCCAATTTATCATTTAGTGTCAATTGGCAGCCCGGTCCCTGTTCTCCATCGCGTAAAGTAGTATCGAAAATCTTAACTTGTTTCATGTTCAACTTATTTTTATAGTTCAAAAGTACCGGAACTACAGAATTTAATATATTTGAAAATAAAACAATTGTTATTCAATAATGCCAAAATCGACCATTCCCTTCGTTCAATGTGCCAAAAACTTTCGCGATGGCACAATTGACTTACGCAACTACGGGCAATTCAATACAGAAATGCATGCTCATGAACAAGTACAGGTACTTAGCCCGACAAATGGTACCCTCTTTATCTATACAGAAAAAGCCAGTTTCTGTGTACCTAGTACTTTCTATGTATATATCCCAGCACATGTCCCGCACAAACTCATTTCCCGTTCGCAGCAACTGTCAATAAAAACCATTTTTTTGGATATGAATAATATGCACGAGGAAGTTAAAGTGTATCCATCAAATGAATTGTTGAATCATTTTTTGACCTTTGGCCAGCAATACTGGAAGCTGAAAGATCACGACATGTTGACAACAGCTACCTTGGAGGCCTTAAAGGCTATGCTCCCCATACTATTGGCAAAACCGATCCTTTTACAAATCACGCCGGCAAAAAGTGAATTGATGATCCGGGTGAGCACGTATATCCTCCAACACCTCGACAATAAATTGTCAATCGCTGAGATTAGCGCTAAATTTTTTCTATCGGAGCGAACACTTTTCAGACAGTTTAAGGAAGAAATGCAGATCACCATATTCCAGTTTATAAAACAGCATCGCCTTCTAAAAGCACTTCAATTATTGGAAAATAAGGATATGCATATCGCTGAAATTGTCTATCAAATTGGGTATGAAAGCGTACCTAACTTTTCCAATCTATTCAAAGAATATTTTGGACTGTCACCTCAGCAATATAGGGCGAGGCTATAATAAATAATCTTAATGGATCATTCTATTGACACGGCGTACGTTATAGTCTCATCCTTACTGCATACAAGGTTTGTATATCCCCTAAAGAAATTGAAATACTTTATAAAGTAATGACAACAGCCCTCCAATTACAAAAAATCCAATATTTCCTTAAGGGGCTATATCTGTCTTGACAAGAGTACTTAAGCTCCCTTGTCAATCGATAAGGGAGCCTTTTTGGCTAGATGTCCACGATAGTGAAATGACATTAAGTTCCAGCTTCTTTATCGGTAAAAATCTGGACTCCTGCTCTCTTTTCAATTAACTGTAGCGGATATAATTCAGGATTATATACACCATTAAGAACTTCATTCAAAGCGTTTTTCTTGGATTTACCAAATGTAACAATCAGAATATTTTCAGCCTTATTGATGATAGGTTCAGTCAAAGTAATTCTGAACATTTCCTGTGGCTTTAGGTAGTAGGCATCCACCCATTTTTCTTTTTCTTGTAAAATCTTTTCACCTGGAAACAGAGAAGCTGTGTGTCCATCATCCCCCATTCCTAAAAGGATGAAATCAAAAATACCGTCAGCGCCCAAAACATTTCTGATTTGAGCTTCGTATTCTTTAGCGTAATTTCCAGGCTCAATTCCGTCTTTATACATGGGGAAAATCTGATTTTCATTGACTGGAACTCTATTCAAAAGTACTTCCAAAGTCATCTTAAAATTACTTTTCTCATCGTCAAGAGAAACCCATCTTTCATCTACCCAAAAAAAATGGATTTTGTCCCAAATTATTTTATCTGCATATTCGGGAGTAGCTAATAAACTAAAGATGGCTTTCGGTGAAGAGCCTCCACTCAACGCAACCACAAATTTATCATGCTTCTGGATTGCTTGTTTCGAAAGCTCAACAAATGTATCAGCGGCTTTTTTATATAAGGCATCCAGATTATCAAATATTGTAATATTCATTTTCTTTTAATTAGATTTTAAACCCACTGATGTCCCTGCCGCTCTACCAGTGCATCACTGTCATCAGGTCCCCAGTTTCCCGAAGCATAATTTGGGAAAGATGGGTCTTTGGTTTTTTCCCAGGTTTCCTGGATCGTTTTTATCACATCCCAAGCTTCTTCTACCTGATCAGAGCGCATAAACAGTGTCAGGTCTCCCACAAGTGCTTCCAATAAAAGAGTTTCATAAGCTTCGGGCGTATCGGTCTGACAGGCAAAATTATCGAAAATCATTTCCACAGGTTTAAGCGCTAAAGACAAGCCTGGCTTTTTAGACATAAACTGCAATCTGATGTCCATTTGTGGCTGGATATTAATAACCAACCGGTTAGCCGACAGAAGCGAGGTGCTTTCTGAAAACGTCGAATGTGGAAGTGGCTTAAACTGAATCGTTATATAAGAATGCTTTTCTTTCATCTTCTTCCCGGTACGAACATAAAAGGGAACATCCTCCCATCTTTCATTATCCAGATAAAACTTAATAGCGACAAATGTTTCCGTATTGGAATCAGGAGCAATTCCCTCTTCCTGGCGATAGCCATTTACTTTTAATCCATTTACTTTGCCTCGCCCGTACTGTCCTCTTACCGCATAATGATCTACTTTTTCGGGAGAAATCCTACGGATGGATTTTAAAACATCAACTTTACGATCCCTGATCTCGCCCGATTCGAGTGAAGCCGGGGGTTCCATAGCAACCATGCAAAGAATTTGCAAAAGATGGTTCTGAATCATATCGCGCAAAGCTCCTGTCTGCTCATAAAAACTGGCTCTTGTTTCCACTCCTACTTCCTCGGCAACCGTAATCTGTACTGATTCTATATGTCTGTGGTTCCAAAGAGGTTCAAAAATTGAATTTCCGAACCTGAACGCCAAAATATTCTGAACTGTTTCTTTACCTAAATAATGATCGATACGATAGATCTGTTCTTCCTGGAAAGTTTGTGAAAGAAGATTATTCAGCTCAATGGCAGATTCTTTATTGTGACCAAAAGGTTTTTCGATAATAATTCGATCTGTTGCAGGATCAGATGCTATTGACGTATTTTTAAGATGGTTTGAAATTACCGATACAAAGTTTGGTGCAATGGACAAATAGAAAAGTCTGTTTCCTCTCATTCCGTACACTTTATCGAAATTCTCCAGTTTCTGATATAAATTCTGATAAGAGCTTTCTTCATCAAGCTGATGCTGAAAATAGCTGATGTGAGCCTGAAAACCAGCCCAATCTTCCTTGATTACAGTCTTCCTAGAAAAAGTCTCCAGATTTTCCTTAATATAAGCGCTGAATTTTTCATCCGTATTTTCGGCTCTTCCTAAAGCTAAAATATTAAAACCTTTTGGCATTCTGCCATCGATATATAAATTGTAAAAGGCAGGAAAAAGCTTTCTTTTTGCCAAATCCCCTGTTGCACCAAAAATAACGATCGTTGTTGGATGCAGGACTGTATTGTCGCTCATTGTTAGGATCTAGTTATTTGGGTTTTGCCATGAAGTATGAAAGACTCCTTCTCTGTCAGTTCTTTGGTAAGTGTGTGCACCAAAATAATCACGCTGAGCCTGAAGCAGGTTTACAGGCAAAGATGCTGTGGTGTAAGCTTCGAAATACCCAAGAGCCGACTGAATTCCTAAGCTTGGAATTCCGTTTGATACAGCAAAAGCAGCTGTTTTTCTTAATGACGAAATTTTATCTTTTACAATTTCTGAAATTTCCTGATCCAATAAAATATTAGATAAGTTCTCATATTTTGAATAAGCCAGATAAAATTTTTCCAATAGAACAGAACGGATGATACATCCACCCCTCCAGATTTTAACAACATCTTTTAATGGAATTTCAAACTGATATTCTTCAGAAGCTTTTACCAATAATGCCAAACCTTGAGCATAACTGATTAAAGTAGATAAATATAAAGCATCCCCCACTTCTTTGATGAACAATTCTGTATCTTCAGGCGTTTTTACTTCTTCTTTAGCATATAATTGAGATGCTTTCACGCGCTCATCTTTGTAAGCGGATAAAATTCTTGATGTTACTGCAATATCGATCGTTGGAATAGACACCCCAACTTCCATCGCCTCCTGGGAGGTCCATTTTCCGGTTCCTTTTGCTCCTGCTTTATCTAAAATCTTGTCGACAAGAAAACCGTCTGTTACATCATCTTTTTGCTGGAAGATATCTCTTGTTATTTCAATAAGGAAGGAATTCATCTCGCCTTCATTCCATCTTTTGAAAACTTCATACAATTGTTCATTGGTAAGATTAGCTCCTTTTCTCAGTAAATCGTATGCTTCACTGATTAACTGCATGATGGCATATTCAATACCATTGTGAACCATTTTAACATAATTGCCTGCAGCTCCTTTCCCCATATAAGCGGTGCAAGGTTCCCCGTTTACTTTTGCCGAAATAACTTCCAGCATAGGCTTCACCAAATTAAAAACTTCCAAGTCTCCACCCGGCATAATACTCGGTCCTCTTCTTGCGCCCTGCTCTCCTCCAGAAACTCCCATTCCCATAAAATGAAGGTTTTTAGAAGCTAAATCAGCTCTACGTCTCTCGGTATCTTTGAAATAAGAATTTCCCGCATCAATTACAACATCGTTTGGACTCAAAAGCGGTGTTATGCTTTCAAGAACAGCATCAACCGGTTTGCCTGCAGGAACCATCAAAATAATTTTTCGCGGACTGTCTAAACTTGACACAAATTCCTCTAGAGAAACAGACCCAACAACCTTTGTACCTGAAGCCACTCCTTTACGAAGTTCTATTACCTTTTCTTCATCTAAATCGAATCCTACGGTAGAAAAACCATTATCGGCAATATTGTAAAGCAGATTTCTTCCCATTACACCCAGACCAATGACCCCGTAATTATACTTTTCCATTCTTACTTAAAGTTTATGTTATAAATCAAATTTACTGAAATGCATGCCAGTAAAAAAATTATCTAAAATTTTCTTTCAATCGTTACACTAGTTATCATCAACTGGAAAATGTCATGAATGAATAATTCAATAAGATTATTTATATTCAATGGATGAATATTTAATACGATAAACTCGCTCGTTCGATCGTAATTATTCAATTTGTTACTCTCCCTAAATGAAAACTAGATAATCATCCAATACCTGGTTTTCTTCATTTAGGATCAATATATAATGGCCTAGATTCAATTGTTTTGACCTCAAATTCAGCCTGACTTCAATAACATAATATGCACTGCGCGAATCATTATACAAAATCTTTATCGAGTCTTTTTCAGGTTGAACATCACTGTGGGACAAACCTATTTCACGAAATAAATATCGATTTTCCTCGTTTTGGATACAACTATGATAGGAGTCAATACTGTGTTTAAAATAGTTCTCAACTATCTCTTTAAATTTATTCATTATCATAGAAGGTGCTATTTAAACGTGTTCCAACTTCTGCGCCAATGGCCCATCTTTAATCAGTAAACTCTTTCTTGTTCTTTCGGATGTAGTCAACCTGAATTTTTTGCAAGTTTTTCGCGTCATTAAGTTTATAGAATTCATCGTCAAATTTGTTCAACGGATTGTTCTCATAGGATTTACTAAAACCTTCTACCGTGCCATCCTGATGTTCAGTTATTTTCGATTTCTCTTTTTCAAACGTGTTGTTTGCTCGCTCAGTCAGATCGGCAAATTTAGTTGCGCCGACCAATTTCAACGCTTCTGGTAGCGCTTTAGCAAATTGACCGCTTGAATTGGAATAAAATTGATTATAGCCACCATTATTTACTTCTGCTTCTAATTGGACGATCATATAAATTGCTTGTCTTGATTTGTTCCAGGACATGACGATTTCATATTCTTTATCATATGCTGCCGATAACTTACGATAGAGATTATCATAAACGACTTTTAATAACATTTCATCTGAAGTCGTATCAATGATGTGTTCGGTTAATGGGGTCTGGATTGATGGCTTACTATTGTTTTGCTGAATACGTTCAGAGCAGCCAAACAAACTTAAAATTATTATTGATATAATTCCAATGGTAATAATTTGTTGTCTCATTGATTTTATCATCGTTAAAACTTTTTAGTACGCAAAGATATGCAATAATCCTATTCATGGAGATTTCGGAAGCCTTGACCATACAATTTCGGAAATCGCTGATCAGTTATTTCGAACAAATCTGATCTCAAAGATCGGATCAAGGATGAAATTATAGCAAGTTATTTTAATAAATTTTCTCACTGCATTAACCGCTCGCAAAATTCGATAATTAAATAAAATTATATCCCTTAATTACCAGTGATAGCATTGAAATGATTAATTTTAGTCAATGGGATATGATGAATTGTAAACCACTAAAAATATAGTATGAAAAAAATATTTTTTGCTTCTGTCATGACCTTATCTCTGCTCTCCTGCAGAGATAATAAATCTGTTAATTCCCCTGTAGACAACGTAATAGATAATGCAGGCTCCTCAGCTTCCGGTTCCCTTAAAAGCTATCGGGGCGACGAGCTGACCGTAAACCGTATCTATTTTGAGTTGATTAAAAATGATAAAAATCTGACGGCGCTCAATACCAAAATAGAAAACACCTTCGAGGAGACCGGAAGAACTTTAGCCGTCTATAAAAATATACTTAACACCTCTACCTCTTATTATCAGGATGCTCATCAGCAGACAAAATCTATCACAGATTCATTAGTCAGGCAACAGGTAGAAAAGGAAATTATGGCCAGTTCTGAACAATACAATCTCAACGTAAAAAATATAAAGGAACGGATTGATCTGATCAACAAAAATAATGAGACTTTGACAAGCCTCTATACCACTTTTAAAATCAGAAAAACGCTCCCTGAAATTGAAAAATATCAAAATGCACATCCTTTACAAAAAGATAGTCTGGATCATTTCGTGAATAAACAGAATAGCCTTCTAGATGAATTAAAAAATTTAAGATAGATGTTATGAACACATCAGATCTTATTTTTATAACTTAAATTATGGATAAAAAGAATTCTTTATTTTTTATCATTCTATTTTGCAGCCTCTCGCTGTCCGCCCAGACCGAGCGTAATTTCTCAGGCTGGGGCGCAGTTTTTTCATCCTATAGAATCAGCCCAAAATTCAGCATACATCTGGATGGACAGCTGCGAAGTACAGATGAGATCAGACATTTGCAGAGTTTTCTAATAAGGCCTGGCCTGAATTTTCATGTATCTGGCAATAAAATTTTGACTATTGGCTATGCTTATATCAAAAACCGCCGTGTTATAGACGAAACGGCTTATATGCTGCCCGAACACCGAATATGGGAGCAATTTATCTATAATCAGAATCTGGATATCAGCGATCATACTACCTCACTCCAGCATCGGTTCAGGCTGGAGCAACGTTTTATCGGAAAAACTTATCCGGACGAAAACTCAATGCTGATTGATGGCTATGAGTTTTCGCACCGGCTGCGCTACTTTGTCAGAGGCGTGTTTCCGATAGTTAAAACCAAAAGCTTCACCGACGGTGCTTTTATATCTTTGCAGGACGAGATCTTTGTGAATATCGATAATGCACCAACTTTGACCAACGGAAAATTTTTTGATCAGAATAGAGCATACATGTCTTTAGGATGGCGCTTTTCGCCAAAGTTTGACCTTGAATGCGGATACATGTATCAATATGTAAATGGTAAGAATACGGATGTCAAAAATAATATTATTCAGTTAGCTGCTTATGTACGGCTTTAATTTCTTTACCGTTTTATTTTTAGCTTATTCTAAACAAAGTTGGCAATTATGCTGTTTGCCGAGAGCCTCAAGATAGGCAGTGTAAATGATTTCTTGCTTTAATGACAATATCCTTTACATTTATTTGGAGGCAATTTTATCTATGCGATTAATTTACCTCTCCTCGTTTCTCTACTTTCTACTTTCCGCATTTCCAGCACTTTCGCAGCAGCCTTTTGCCACCCAGCAGAAACACTTGAAAAAAACCTTCAAGACGGAGATAATAAAGCCTTTGGTTGTTGCGAATGAGGAATTATATTCGTCATTCGATTATTTAAAAAAAAATTGATGAGTTGATGAAAAAGATGAAATAAGCAGAAAATTAGTTAAATTGAACAATCCTTTAATTAAACAATGAACCATACATTAGCGATTAAAGTTTGACATGATACAGCTGCTTACGCATGTTCACCAATTGCTGCCTTAGCTTAACCTGATCGGGCGTTACTGGAAGGAAACTGTGCAAGCAGAGTTCTCGAATTTCCTCAAAGAGCTCGTGCGACCAGACAAAAAGCTCATCATAGCTACAGGCGCCATTCTTGATGCGCAGGAGTTCTTCCCTATTGGGACGTTGTATCTGTAGTTCCCTTTTCGACAAAATCTCTTTTGCCTGTTGCAATAGACGTATGGTATGCATCATATTTTTGGCGTCATAGCCCTGGCCATGATTCATTGTCCCTTCAAAGCGCGCTTCATTACGTGCCGACACCCAACTAAAATATTCATTATAGGCCTTGCAATAAGATGAATAAGCTTCGTGATTAACAAAGAGGTACGTACAAAGTGTTTCTTCCCTGGGGATAGAACTGCAAGAAACCTCATTACTCTCCAGTGTAGCTACGACACCTTTGTAACTTAGAGTCTGGCTCTGATCATAATACAGAGTATACATTCCCTTTGCATGTTCAATCTTTGCTAAACCACAGTTTTCCTGTTTCCACTGCCGGCTGCTTAACCATTCTTTCAACGATAAACTTCCGTGACCAGCTATGATAAAGCAGAAATCCAGCAAACTTTTACGTTCACGATCCATTGGATTGTTGATTTTCTTATTCAATCCTTTTGCCTTCCGCACCTGTACCATGGCGTATTGCGCAAAAGTCATAGCTGCCTCTCGCGTGATAAAATCCTGCATTTTAAATTGATCAACTAGTGGATCTTTATATACTATGCAATCGGCAGGACTAGCCAAAAGCTCCATGATATTAGGATTACTCTTTGAAAGGAGTTCTACGAAACGCCCAAGCTCATAATAAACTTCATCATTGCTGGCATTAGCCACCTGGGCAATATATTGACCGCCCAAGTAATATTCCAGGGGCAGATAAAATACCCCCCTGATATCGGTGTCGGAAGATGCTGTGGCCAATCCATATGCCCGGCTGCCGACAACAGCCTCAAACAGGATCAGCCCGTTCTTTCGAAGTTCGTCTATAGTCATCTTAATATAGTTTTAAAGTATTTCTCCAGTCCTTCCTTATCCGATACGGATACGGGAACCTGCCCTACTTGATGCTCTAAATGTATTAACTTTGTTTCGATATAACTCCTTATGATAGCTGAACAGCTGTACACAAACCCTTCATCAACTTGGCTCTTCAACTTTTGTAACTGCATAACTTCGACTTTAACATCATCAGGCAATAATACGGATAGTTCGGCCAATGTCATGGGTGCATAACCGCGATTGGTCATACTCCAGTCTGCTGCAAGTAAAGACCTAAGGATATAAAATAAGCTCTTGAGCTTCATGGTTTCCCGTTGAAGATCTTCTACTTTGCTACGGACGATCCCAAGATAATGATGGGTGTGCCTACGTGCGTCAAAATAATTTTCCATCATTGCCCTAAAACTTGCTTTGAATCCGTTAAACTCGTGATAAACTATTGGTGACTGGATCCATTCAAACGGGCTCACATTACTCTTATATAGCAAGGTGAGTACTTTAAACAGATCCCAACCTGCGATATCGAGGTCATCGATCATTGGAAACCGCATTTCGGTAGGCAGCGGAAACAAACGGCTATAGTCCTCTGCTTTTCTTATATAAATAAACCGAACGTCGTAATCACTGTCGATTGACGGAAATCCCCAACCCCGACTTCCTGATTCACAGGCGAAAAGTATACGTACTCCTTCGCTCGCTTCTATCTCCATTAGCTTCTTGATGATATGTGCTTTCATTTCTTTGCTCCTTTTTTAAATTTTCATTAACACAAAGATCGATTGCGATACTGAAGCCTTTTTGCGCATTCAAAAAAGAGAACAAAAATATAATGAGAACGCTTATTATCAGGAAAATACTTTTCTTATACAAAATTGAAGCTTACACAGGGATATAAAAGTACGCAGATATATTGCGTAGCATAAGGCAACTAAAAGTGTCTATGGTATGTGGGAGGTACCTAAAAGTAGCTAGTTTTGTTATCCAAACAGGGGGCTGATAACACAACATGCACTTAAATAGTGTAAAGCCGTAACATATTACAGCGATCAAAAAAGGCTAGCAAGGCAGTACAACTATTCGCCTAAGCACACTATTCTTTTTGGAATATGGAGACACTTATCTAAATTTGATTTGTAAATAAAAACCTGTAAATTCAATAGAAATTAACCTCTTTCCATGATGCAAAGCAACAATTGGTTCTACCTGTTTAAATACATCCAGCAAAAAAAAATATTTTTGTTAATTACACTATTAACTATTTTTCATCATACAAGCTCTGCGCAAAAAGATCCACAGCTCAGGGAAGCACTGTCTATCATGACAAAAGCATCTATTTCCGGAGATATCGAAGGAATTCTAAGTCAAACATCACCCCGCATAATTGAAAGCATGGGCGGGATAGATCAGGCAACAAAACTGACCAAGGAACTCTATTCTTCTCTTATAAAATACGGGGTTAAAATTGATTCCATGATCAATTATGTCGATATAGATGTCTCAAAAATTGATGGGATAGCGTATTGCTTTATTCCTCAAGTATTGGTAATGTCTATGCCTGAAAAAGGCAAAATGGCAATCACTTCAGCTAACTTATTAGCGTTAAAAGAGGGCGAAACCAAAAAATGGACTTTTATTAATTTCAATAAAATGGATCAGGAAAAGATCAATTTGTTTCTTCCTGAATTTAATGGCAAGGTTTCTCTTCCTCAGGGTCTAGAAAAAAAAACATTAGTCGTGCAGAAAGAAGAGGTAGATAAAACAGTCGATCATCTAATGAAACTTATAGATGAATCTGTCAAAAAAAATTGAAAAATACCAAAATGCAAATCCTTTACAAAAAGATAGCTTGGATCATTTCGTGAATAAACAGAATAGCCTTCTAGATGAATTAAAAAATTTAAGATAGATGTTATGAACAGAGTGGCAATACTTTTATTTCTAATTACCTTAGGTGGTATCACTTTTGGGCAGGAAAAACTTTGGGTAAATCAAACCAAGGTAAATGACGCGATGAAATTCGAATCACAACTGAATCCAGATGCGAAATTTTTAAATCAAAATATTTTCATGTCATCAGATTATTATCCTTACCTCCAAAAGTACCCTCTCCAGAATCCAATAGTTGTAGAACGATCAGCGGTAGATTATTTGCCATTGTCGGTTGAATATTTTTTTTCAGAAAAAGACTCATTACTCCGAATAGTTTCTTGTGACTGGGAGGTGACCAAATATAATAAATCGATGCAGGAGCTTGCTAAAGGCTGGAAACAAGAGAATAAAAAACTTGACATCTATAATAAGGAATACGAGCGAATAAAAAAGAACATGATCCAAATATTTGGTCAGGCAAACGCTGATGATCAAGAACCCAAAAGTGTCAAATCACCATGGGACTCAAGCACATATTTATCCCGCAAAACAGTTTGGGATAATATGGATCTACATGCTCAGCTGGATTTAATCTTTTCAGACAATACGCATCGAGTCAGGTTGACTTACTATTGGAAAGATAAACAGAATTAGGCCTATTCTGCTAGCTCTGATAAAAAAATTAAACCGGAGCTAGCAGAAGTAGTAGCTATCTGTGGAAAACAAGGTGCATGTAAGCGCTATGTGGGGGATGCCGAAAAGTCGGTATTTGCAATCGAAAAATACCAGGGATGTGATATATTCTTTTTAAATTGTATTACCGCAATTGGTCATTAACACTTATAACTCCATTCGCTTTATGCCATAAGAGCGTGAGCATGAAGTGAAGGCAAATAAAACACATTACATGGAAAAAAAAGTAGGTATTAAAAAACTATCCTTCGGATGCATATATCTTTTCATTAGTTTGATTCTGCTTCCCTGTTTCAGTAATGCACAAAACAAAACAGTCTTATCAACCGAAGATTGGACGCGTTTGTTAACCGAACAGTTATTCCCGGGTAAAAAAACTGATAGCGCAGTTTTTCAATTTGACGTCCCCTTTGAAGAGAAGTTTATCAATGTAAATGATAATACAGTTTTACATAGTTTACTTTTTAAAGCTAAAAAGCCTAAAGGTGTTATATTCTATTTACATGGAAGTAACAACGCTTTGGATACGTGGGGCAAAATTGCGCCAATATACACCTCCAATGAATACGATGTATTTATGCTCGACTATCGTGGTTATGGCAAGAGCCAAGGTAAGGTGACGGACGAGGATTCACTGTATCAGGACATTCAAATTGTTTATGATAAACTCCGGGAAACTTATTCGGAAAATCAGATCATCGTTTTAGGTCAATCCATGGGCACCTCCCTCGCATCGTACATAGCCGCAAAGAACAATCCGAATCTTCTGATCCTGCAAGCACCTTATTATAATCTGAAAGACTGGACAAATGATGTCGCTCCTGAACTGGACATCACCAATATTCCCTATAATTTTGATAATGCCTCTTTCCTAAAGAAAGTAAAGTGTCCTGTGATTATTTTTCATGGCAACAAGGACACAGCGGTCTATTATGGTTCCTCTGTTAAGCTCTCAAAACTACTAAAGGCTACTGATCAATTTATCACATTGCAAGATGAAAGCCACAACGATTTCTCGAAAAACGAGGCTTACCTAAGTTCAATAAAGTTAATTTTGGAAAGGAATAAATAGGGACCGGTCGTGAACAAGTACTTTTTTCCCAATCTAATAATGCATTCATAGGGATAGTTTACAAAATTCACGACTTTTGAACCACTGTGCTGCAAGTAACCTGTGCGATAATAGAACACGCCAATAAAATATTGATCTGACAGCGATCGGCTTCGATGAAGCTTCCGTTGAAATGGGAATTTCAGGATGGAAGATCGAGACCGAGGAGCTGAAACTCAGGAAACTTAAAGGCGTTGACGACATTTACATAGAAGACGGCCATATTCGTGGCGTGGTGATAACAGTGGATCGGGATGACTTCCAAGATACAGTATGGCCAATATGCCGAGAACTGGTTCATTCCGAACCTTCACCGCCCAGGGAGACGCTACGTTACCCATTCCAAATGGTAGCGATATCACGGTTAGGTTTACCGACGACTGGTCAAGACTCACGCCGCGCACAACTGTTGCCGAATTGAAAGCTGAACAGGGTACCTGATCTGAAGATCGTATAAGGGAACTGAACGATCTGTGATCGGCAGTTATTGATAAATAAACATTAAATTCATAATTTATGGAGGTCATGAAATCAGCCGGCGGCCATATAAAGATCATATTGAAAGAAATATCTGTGAAAGATTCTGAGTCATTTTACCGATTGTACTTTGGAGATGAGTCAGCCATTCAAGATCAGACAACCGATGAGGGGCATATGAATCCGGTACAGTTTACAGAACATATTTTATCTCTTTGTGAGGAACTCTACAGTATACGAACTGTGGAAAATGAGAATATAGTTATTGGTGACTGTGCCTTACATCACTGGAATCAGGAAAAAAAGAAAATTGAGATCGGTGGTTCTCTGCTGCCCGAATATTGGGGAAAGGGAATAATGTCTGCAGCTTTTGAGTTGTTGATAGCATTGGCAAAAGAAAAGTACCAGGTAAATGTATTGGTCGCAAAGACGGAAATAACGAATCTTAAAGCACTGAAATTTGCTAAAAAATTGGGTTTTCAGAAGATGAGCAATGAAGGCGATATCATTATTCTCGAAAAACGGGCTTTATAATGGGGCTGTACACAGCACACCGGCATGCATAGCGCCCGGTTCTGCATTATTGTGTCATTGCCAAAATATCTGTAGATTAGATGGAATAATAGTTTCATATACAAATAAGCTAAGTTATGATGAAGATATTATTTGGCATGATCCCTCTTCTAGTAGGGTCTTGTAATGATGTAAACGATTTCTACCAGGGCCGAGTAATTGATGAGCAAAACAAGCCACTGAAAAATGTGCTTGTTTCTGAGGATGACACGAAAACGGGAGCTCAGACAAAGACAGATGGTAATGGCTATTTTAAATTAGCCCGCACACCGCAGTGGTTGGGTACATTGATTTTTTATAAGGCTGGCTACAAAGTGGACTCTATCCCCACCGTAACACGGCAATCCGGGGAAAGGGTAAATTACAGCTTTATCAATAAAAACGATACAACAACCATTGTGTTGGAACAGGTCAAATAACTGTCGGGGTTTAATTACTGAAGGCGATGGGCAGAATGACCAATGGATCTCTGAACGATGATGAACAAACAGATAAGCTTGTAGAACAATATGATGCGTTGTTATCTGCTATAGAAAAACCACTGACCTTACAGAGGTGAACAATCACTTTTTAAAAAAGCGGGACTGCAAATCCAAGATGCTCAGCTGGATTTAATCTTTTCAGACAATACGCATCGAGTCAGGCTGACTTACTATTGGAAAGATAAACAGAATTAGGCCTATTCCCCACACAAAACAAGATGCTGGCAATGCACAGCAAGGCCGTACAATATGATGAAAGATTGAACAGCTTGTGTTAAACTGATAAGGGTAGCTTTAAATCATTACCTTTAAATCATGCTGCAAGCAACCTGTGCGATAATAGAACACGCTAATAAAATACTGATTTGCCAGTGATCTGCTTCGATGAAATTTCCTTTGAAATGGGAATTTCCGGGGGGGGGGGGGGAGATCAGCAGTTATTTCTATGGTTGTATTCCAACATTCGTTGGATCTACCCGCAGCAATTCCTTTCTTTCCACGTATTGGCGTAAAAGTATCATTGTAAAAGCCAGTACACCAAATACAATGGTTATCCAAGGCGTGAACTGCACGCCTTTAGAAACAATTATCCAACCTCCCACGGTCGTTCCCACGGTTACGCCCAGGTTTCCAAATGAAGTGGCCAGGCTATTCGCAAACTCCATTGCTTCTGGTGCTGAGGAAATCATATAGGTAGAGGCATTCAAAAAGCTTGGCGAATACAGAAAGCCCCATAAGGCGATTACAACAATCGTTGCAACGGTATTTCCTCCCGAAAAATGCAATAGTATAGGCACTATGATTGTCCCTGAAAGAAAAAATAAGGCTGTAGAGGTTATGTTTTTGTTCAGCATTTTGCCTGCCACCCAGTTGGCAAGCACACCGATAATGCCAAATACAAACAACATATAACTGACCATTGTGCTGTCCATACCTTTTGCTTTATTCAGATAATCGGCAAAGTAGCTATAGGTGGAAAACCACGCCGAAATCATAAAGAAATTCATCGCAGTGCTGACTATGAAGGTTGGTTTGGTCAATATTTTCAACTGGCTCCCATAGGATTTTTTTTCTTTTACAGGCATAGGTGGCAATACAAAGTAGATGGCCAGCAAAGCCACAACGCTGATAATTGCCTGCACCATAAACGAATATTCCCAAGAGAAAAGGCTGGCTATATAAGTGGCGAACGGAACGGTCGTTACCATTGCAATGGCAACACCGCTGAATACGATACTCATCAATTCGTTCTCGTTCTGTTTATTGCCCTGCGAAACCGCTACGGATAAAGCTGTTGCGATATAAACAGGCTGTAAAAATGCAGGCAATATCCTCACAAGCATCAACAACCAAAAGGGCGGTGAAAATGAAGATACAACTCCCGTAACAAGAAAAATAAAGATAGCCGTCAGCATCACTTTCTTACGGTCAAACCCTGATGCCAGCAAGGTCATAAAAGGTCCCGTAAGAGCAATTACCAAAGCAAAAGCACTTAACAAATACCCTGCTTTATCAATGCTGATATGGTAATGTTCCGCTACCTGTGGCAAAATACCGATGATGCCAAATTCTGTTGTAATGACCGCTAAAAAACCCAATGCTCCTATATATGCGTATTTTTTCATTTGTTAAAAGTCTTTTTTAAAAATTCTCTGTATAATTCATTGATGCCGGATTCTAAAGGGAAGAATAAACCACGTTTTTGTACAATGTTCCCAAATCCCAATAGGAAGCCGGCAAATATTCCTGCGTAAAAACCAATCCAATAATATTTTCCTTTGGGTCTACCCAATAATGTGTGTTAAATGCACCGCCCCAGAAAAATGTTCCGACATTGGCAGAGTGGATAAATTTGTTTTCATCCGTTACTAGCCAAAAACCGAGGCCAAAACGAAAATCGGGGTCTCCTTTAGAAATGGTATTATCAGAAAGTTGGTTTGTGGTTATTAACGCAATGGTTTTTGAACTTAAAAACTTTTTCCCTTTATAAATACCTTTGCTTAACAACATTTGCAGAAACTTGGCATAATCTTCTGTAGTGGAACTCAATCCAGCTCCTCCAGACAACACAATGCCCTTCTCCAAGGGATAATTGACAGGACTGTTTCCGTAGATAGGATGATTGACTTTTTCAAAGCCTTTAGTTGTTTTTTCTGAAATGGAAACCAGCCTGTTGGCTTTTGACAGTGGAATGGTAAAGTGTGTATCGTTCATTTCCAAAGGCTCGAAAATCCTTTTATGGAAAAACTCATCCAACGGCAAGCCACTTACCACCTGTATGAGGAAGCCTAATAAATCGGTATTCAATCCGTATGTAAATTGATCGCCGGGCTGGTGCAGCAATGGCATTTTCGCCAATATTTCTATCTGATTTTTCAACAGAGCCTTACTGCCTATTCCTGATAAAACTCCCGATTTTTTGTATATGGCTTGTATCCTGCTGTCGTCTGTAATTGATGGATAGCCGATACCTGAAGTATGCCTCAACAAATCACGGATGGTGATTTCCCTTTGTGCAGGAACAGTCGTGTAGCTACTGTCGATAGGATTGAATTTGTCCAGCACGTTCGGAGTTTTGAACGCCGGGATGTATTTGGAAATAGGGTCGTCCAGGAGGAATTTCCCCTCTTCCCAAAGCATCATCACCCCTATGCTCGTGATGGCCTTGGTCTGTGATGCGATACGGAAAATATGGTTGGTCTGCATGGGTTGTTTGGTTGCCACATCCGCATAACCAAAGGCTTTATTGTACACTGTTTTGCCGTCCTTAATCAGCAAAACATTACCTCCTGCAACTTCCTTGTTTGCAATTAACCGATTGGATAAGTCATCTACTCTTTTTTCTAATAAAGGTATTTGTGCCGAACTGGTCAATATGACCTGGCTGGCGATGAAAGTTAAAATTTGTCTGTACATCATTAATTTATTTGAATTGAACACACAAAATTACCCGGTAATAACTAAATTCGCATAGTATACAGCTATTTGTATGGTACTAACAAATTTGTAAGTAATGGGAAAAAGAAAGGAAAACTCAACCAATATGTTGAACGAAAGTTTTATCGTTGAAAGCTGTGATTTGACATATGCAGTTTGTAAAGTAGGTGGTCGGTGGAAATTGCTTATTCTTTGCAAGCTCGAAAACGGGAAATTGCGTTTCAGTGAACTTCGTAATCAGATCAATGGAATAACGGAACGTATGCTGACGCTCCAGCTTCGTGAACTGGAAAAGGACGGTTTGGTTAAAAGAACTGTTCATGCCGAAGTACCACCAAGGGTAGATTATGAATTGACAATAATTGCCAAAGAACTTATACCTATATGGGCGAAACTAAGCCAGTGGGGTAAGAAGCACAAAAAGATTGTTGTGCAACAATAGGGATTTATCTTTCATCGATTTTTCTAATCAGATTTTCTTTAAGGTTGACAAGGAATCTAGTGCAGTTATTCATGGTATTGTTTGTCATTGTAATTTTCCACAAACTTGCCCACAGCTTCTATTTTGACAGATTGAGAAAACTGGATAAAAGCGGCATATTCCGCTTCGCTGATACCCAGATTTTTGTGATATGGGATAGGCTCGCCCGGTTTCAATTCCTTCATTACTTTGAGAACCAGTCTTCATTGTCTTTGATGGCAAGTTTCATTTTCTGAGCAATTTCATTTTGCAATCTGATTTATTGCCATCGGTGTCCCCGAAAAATGTTTTCAGATACGATCTAGTCAACTTCATTGATGTTTCTCACTTTTACAGCTTGCATCGTTTTGAAAATGTCCTGCATGTACTTTCTATGATTGGCCCCAGCAATGACTACGACTCTTTTAGCCCCTACCATCTTAGCCCTGTTGACAACATTATGGCACATGCCCTCATTTCTCATGATCCACCAATGTATTTTTGACAGCATTTCTTCTTTTGGAAAGCCATTCATGTTATACATAATGGGCAAGTAAAAATCTCCCGAGGCAGAAATCCCGGCCGCCTCGTCGGTGTTCAACCATTCCGTTATCGTATTTGAAGACTTTTCGATTTTGGCATATTTCTCAAAACCATTGTCAATAGCTGTCAAAGCTGATTTCAAATAATTTTTAGAGGAGTCAGCCATATCTTTCCTGAACAAGACAAACCTTGCGTCAAATGCTCCCCAAGATGCTTGCCAATTCAGATCATAGTCCTGACAATCCATGGACATCAGTTCCTCGATGCCTAGCTCTTGCATCATAGGGAAGGCTATATAAGCATATTCAGAAGTTTTTAACCTTTTCATACTTCGCCCGGTGGTATCTACCTTAGGGCTCAGCAATTTTTCTATATAGTTTTCAAGTTCAGTAT
Organism: Sphingobacterium sp. DR205; assembly: GCF_011064245.1. Taxonomy (NCBI): domain Bacteria; kingdom Pseudomonadati; phylum Bacteroidota; class Sphingobacteriia; order Sphingobacteriales; family Sphingobacteriaceae; genus Sphingobacterium; species Sphingobacterium sp. DR205. The sequence goes on from NZ_CP049333.1 coordinate 4,361,744, forward strand.
CAGGGTGATGCTTCAGTAGATTATAAACTTGCCAAAACTGATAATGCCCATTTGCCACATCTTGATCAAGATAATAGGCATGCGCTAAATCGGCTCTTACACGATAATCACTGGGTTGCTGATTGGATCGTTTCTTCAAACTGTCAATAGTATGCCGCAGTAATACTTCTTTTATAGGGCGATTGCTCCTTAATTTTTTTAGCCGTTTGATATTCGGTTGCTTGCACCAATAATCCATCACCAACCGCTCATCTTCTTTACTCAAGAACTCGCCAAAAAATGCGTCAGGTTTAAATTTTCTGATTTTTTGATGGATGCTGGAAAAATCCTGGGTTGGATATTTACTATAATCATGGGAAACACCTATCAATAAAACCTCAATATCCTGTGCTTTGGCGTTGATCGAGATTAAAAAAAATAAATAAAAAATATACTTCATATTTTGTGCCTTCTTGTTTAGTTCATTTATTGGGTGTTTCCTTATTCAGCTACACACTTGGTATTACGGTTTACAAATTCACTCTCAGGCACTGTGCCTACAGGATTAAAAATACAAATAAATTCGTACAGTTTACCGCATAGGCCATAGTCATTCGGATCTTCTTTATAATCCTTAATTCGAAGCTTTAACCTTCCAAATTCAGCCACAGTACTTGGGTTAATAGAAATGTCATTTGCGATTCTTCTTTAATTCCGAAAACGATGCGCATAGGCTTTATCTTGCTCAGTTGTTATTTTGCCCGTGCAACGGCAACAGAATTTCCCATAACGGTTCAATGATTAATCCTGGAATTCCTTTGGCTTTAATTTAGGTTACAGCATTTTTAAAACCTTTGAATCGTTAAAATCTGCCTTCGAAGATAAAACATTGATCATACAATACGACCTTAACAAAATTAAATTCAGCTAATCTATTTGCAATAAAAAACCCTATATTTATCTACCTACTAGTAGATAGATTATGACAACAAAAGAGAAAATAGTCAATACAGCAGCAGAGATGTTATCTAACATTGGTTTTAATGCATTCAGTTTCCATGATATTGCAAACGCAATCGGAATTAAAACTTCTTCGATACATTATTATTTCCCCACCAAATCAGACCTAATCGTCGAAATAATACATTATTCTCAAAATATACAAGCCGCTTTATTTGAAGCCATATCGGAGAAGAATCCACAGGAAAAGCTTTCCCTACTGATCGACTTTTATGTGGATTTAGCTAATAAAGGACAGATGTGTCCCATTGTTTCTGTTTCCTCAGATATGAATAATATAGATACTAATATCAAATTGGAAGTAGGTAAATTTTACGATTTTCTTGCTGATTGGCTTACTTCCGTCATTGAAGAAGGAATAACTAAAAATCAATTTGTAACTACCCAAAACCCGCAGGATAAGTCGATTGAAATTTTAAACATTTTGGCAATGTTCCCTATTTTATCTCGTCTAGGTAAGGCACATAAAAGTCTCACCAGCCTTAAGCAATCCGTTATAGATAATCTGACAAATAAAGATATCTCACATAATAAAATGAGCTTGCTAGCGCGAGAGATCAAAAAGCAAAAGGAAACCATTGCACACCAAGCGGCTATTATAGCTGCCCAGAAAAAAGTCATCAATTTATATGAGGCTAATGAGACTTTAGAAAAGTGGAAACAATAGAATTATTACTACGCCATCTCAGTCCGAATCCATAAAAAATAGTAGTACTTTCCTAAGAAAACACTACTATCGAAAAATGACTACTAATTAGTCGTCATTTTTTTTTAATAAGGTTTAAAATAAAATAGTTCAAAAATAATTGAAATACCAAGTTTTCTTACCAGGGCAAAGGCTCGCCGGCCTGGGAAAATGTTCCAGTTGGTCCATCCTCATCCAACAAAGCTAATGAAACACCCGTCTTAGCGCCTTCTTCTGGGGTAAGTGGAGCCTGCTCTGAGCCTATTGAAGTCTGTACCCATCCCGGACTCGCTGCATTAACTTTTATATTGGTCTCACGAAGTGCATTGGCTAAAAATACTGTAAACTGGTTAAGAGCTGTTTTTGAAGCACTGTATGCATAAGGCTTCAGAGTATAAATCCAATGGGATTCATCCAAATGGGCTGCGAAGGAACCGGAAACACTACTGATGTTGACAATACGCCCAGCCTTGCTTTTTTTAATCAACGGCAATAATGACTGGGTTAGCTCCACTGTACCAAAATAATTGATATCAAAAGTATTTCGAAGGGTTTGTATTGGAACAGTTTCAATGTTATTTCCAAACCAAGAGCTGTCCAAAAATACAGCTGCATTATTGATCAGAATATCCAATGAACCATAATTATTTTCAATAAGATTTCTGACATTTTCTATATCAGCCGAACAACTGACATCCAGTTTTATGTAAGTCACATCTAGTGAAAGGCTTCGAAGTGTCTCTTCTGCCCTTTTACCTTCATTTTCATTTCTTGCCCCTAATAAAACCTTGATGTTCTGTTGTGCTAATTTTTTGGCTGTTTCAAAACCAATCCCTTTATTGGCTCCTGTTACTAATGCTATCTTTGTCATATAAAATCTTTTAAATTACTATGCAAAGGTAGAACCGAAGGTATAATCGGAGTTAGTATAATTAAAACCAATCCTTACTAAAATCAAACTTACAATGCTGTCTCACTGCGAACAAATTTTTCTTATTTTAGCTTCCTGTATTGCGTAGGAGAAGCATTAGCATGTTTTTTAAAAAAAAGATTGAAGTGAGAAGGCTCTTCGAAACCTAGTACGTATGAAATTTCAGCAATTTGCCAATTGGTTAGCTTTAATAGAATTTTCGCTTCTTGTACAAGTCGTGCTGCGATAATATCACTTACCGTTCTACCTCTAGATAATTTTACCTGTCGATTGAGGTAATTCGGATGGAGAGCAAGTTCATCCGCAAAATCTTTTGAGGTTCTTAATTTTATAATGTCCTGTGGCGAATCTATGGGGAATTGTGATTCTAACAATCTGATAAAAGAGCAAGCTATAACCTCAGCCGTACTATTTGTTTTCACAAATGAGCTGGCAGCTTCGAGCTTTTGGGCATTGAAAATGATTTCAAGCAGATAGTTTCGTAAAAGATTGAATTTAAAGTCGCTGTCAGCTTTTGATTCGTTATCTATCTTAGTATAGATAGTGATAAAATTTCTGGCCTGCGCTTCTGTAAGAAAATAGATATTCTGTCTCCCCGGCTTATAGATCGGTAATTCAAGCAAACGATAGCCACTGTTCGATTTGGTGATGAATTCTTCTTTAAATACGCAGCTAAGTCCTTTATAACCATCGATAGCGTGTATGCCAAAAGGTATTTTGTTAGTAGTGAAAAGTAAAGAATTTCCGAAGATCTCAATGTTCCGGTCCTCAAATTCAAGTATATAATTACCCTGAAGTAAGGTGGCCGTATAAAATATTTTACGGCTATATTCCAATGGAAACAAAGTGCTGTCTATTGCACCGATGTCAACTATATGAAATTCATCTAAGTCACTTGTTTGTCTACCTCTTTCCACACCATTGCCTTGAAATGTTTTAGGCGAGATTTCATCAGAAATTTTCATATACAATAATAGTTAAAATTTGTCCATGACTTTGTATATCTCCTCTTGCGAAATAAAGAAACTATGGACCAAAATGAGATATATAGGCTCCGTATAAACAACGTAGTAAAGATGTGGTAAGCCATGCTATTTTATTTTCACCACAACCTTTCCCTTTGCTCTTCCAGTTGCCACATAATTCAATGCTTCATTGGTATGGGAGAAAGGATAAGTCTTATCTACTATGGTTTTAATAATTCCATCTTCAATAAGTTTTGTAATTTGCTCAAGCTGTTCGCCACTGGATTTCATAAATAAAAACTGATAACTAACCCCCTTTTTGTTGGCTTTCCTTCTAACGCCTAAACTTATAAGTGATAGTATCATCTTGATAAGCCAAGATGCATGGATTTCCTTTGCAAATTCGGGTGTGGGCGGACCGGATATAGAGATTACCTTACCTCCTTTTTTTAACACATTCAGCGACTTATCAAGCGTTTTGCTATCTTGGCTGTTCAAGACCAAATCATAATCTTTCAAAACGGCTTCAAAATCCTGCGTTTTATAGTCAATTAAAACATCAGCACCTAATTCCTTAAGCATTGGAAAGCTTGCTTTTCCAGCTGTAGTGGCAACAGTAGCACCTAAATATTTTGCCAACTGAATGGCAACAATACCAACTCCTCCGGATCCTGCCTGTATAAATATTTTTTGTCCTTTCTTTACTTTCCCTATTTCTACCAAAGCTTGCCAAGCGGTCAGAGCCACAAGGGGAACACCTGCTGTTTCGTCCATGGAAAGGTTGTTTGGTTTTAAAGCCAGATCTTTTTCTCCGACTGCTAAATATTCAGCAAAGGTTCCGATGTGATGGTCGGAAGGACGGCCATACACCTCATCTCCAATTTTAAACTTTGTAACTTTTGAACCTGTTTCAATGACAGTACCAGCCAAATCATGCCCCAGAATAAATGGTGTTTTATACGGTAATATCTGTTTAAACTCACCAGATAGGATTTTAGTATCCAATTGATTGATTCCTGCTGAATAGATTTCAACCAGGACCTCAGCCTCCCCTATAATCGGCCTGCTAACCTCACGGAGTGTGAGATCCTCTTTTTTACCATAATTTTGAACTACAAATGCTTTCATAAAAAATTTGTTTTTATTGGATAGATTGGTAATGCTCTTTCTTATTAACCAATTGATAGGCTTTATCCGGCGCAATTCGGTTAAGGAAAATAAATAGCCCCCTGTAAATATTTATCACTCGGGATACCCAAATTTAACGGAGTAACACCGACTACCAATTCTTATGCATGCGCTAATTTAGACATAGCTTCACCGATTGCATCTGCATAGATCTTGGTATCTCCTACCGGAATATCAAATAGGTTAGTTTCTAATCCAATCAATAGCTCATCCGCTACTTCACTTGGCTCAATTCCTGCCGCTCCACCTATTTCAGCAGAAAATTCTGTATTGACCAATGGAGGATAAACTTCATAGATCTGAAGGTTTTTCTGCTCTTCATAAGTTTTTCTTAAAGCAGTTGTATAACTATGTAACGCTGCTTTAGTCGCTCCATAAGTTGGTAAGAATTTATGACTTCCAAATACCGCTATGGATGATACATTCACTACGGCAGATTCTTCTTTTCCTAACAAGTGTGGAATCATTAATTCTGTAAAATGGATGATTGCAAAATAGTTGGTGTTCATTTCAATCAATGCTTTTTCGTGTGCATTGGTGGTTTCACTCAATAGATATCCAAAAGCTGCTCCGGCATTGTTGATGATAATATTAACATCAGCATGATTCGTTTTCAAGTCTTCTGCAATACGAATTCTGTCTGCTTCCACTGATAAATCACCTTGAATTGCTACTGCATCTTTCAACTCCACTAAAGCTTTTTGAAGACGTTCTTCGCTACGCCCGTTGATAATGATTTTATTCCCAGCCTCATTTAATTTTTTAGCAATTGCCAATCCTATTCCGGCACTTCCGCCACTGATAAATATGGTATTTCCTGTAGTTTTCATTTTGATTGAATTTATTTAATATTGTATGATACTTTGTTTTTGTAATAATTTATTGGTTAAGAAAAGGATAATCTGTATACCCCTTTTCTCCCGGTGTATAGAAGGTTTCTTGATCTGGAGCGTTAAGAGCTGAATCAGTTTTAAATCGCTCGACCAAATCCGGATTGGCAATAAACGGAACTCCAAAAGAAACCAAATCTGCATCGTTATTTTCCAAAACCTGTGTTGCTGTCTCTTTGTTAAAAGCACGATTGATAATAATAGTGCCGTTATAAATTTTCCGAAAATGTTTTGCCACTTCCTGAATGGCATTGTCATTACCTGTGACATCTGTAAAAGGCTCTATTAGATGAATATAAGCTAAACCGTAATCATTTAATCTGGTAACGATATAGTCATATGTTGCAATGGTTTCATCATCTACAGAAATCCCCATGATTCCATTTAGAGACGGATTAAGACGGACACCTACTTTTTTGAGATCAACAGTTTCTTTGATGGCCTCTAATATTTCAAAAAGAATTCTGGCACGATTTTCAGCTGAGCCTCCGTATTCATCGGTTCTATAATTAGAATTTTTGCTAAAGAATTGTTGTAAAAGATAGCCATTTGCTCCATGTAACTCTACCCCATCAAAACCTGCCGCAATCGCATTGATAGCCCCTTGTTTAAAATCCTCAACCGTTCTCCTGATATCTTCAACCGTCATTGGTTGGGGGGTAACTGTAGGCTTAAAACCTTCAGCTGTAAAAGCTTTCTGCTCAGGATTAAAATCTGAAGGAGCCAATGGTAATCTTCCTTCATGCAGATCAGGATGTGAATACGCTCCTGTATGCCACAACTGTGCAAAGATATTGCCTTGTTTTTCGTGAACTGCTTTGGTCACTAGCTTCCAACCTTCTACTTGTTTATCTGTATATATACCAGGAACGTTAATAAACCCGATTCCTTCCTCACTGATAAACGTACCTTCGGTAATGATAAGTCCGGCTGTTGCACGCTGTGCGTAATAAGTTGCTGTCAGCTCTGTTGCAACATTACCCCAATTAGCGGAACGGGCTCTTGTCATAGGAGCCATTACCATTCTGTTATTGAGTGTTTTTCCGCTAAGCTCGTAGCTTTCAAATAATTTGTTACTCATATCTTATTTTTAATTCATTTCTCCAAAATATACTTTTTAGTATATTTTATATTAAAAAAAATTACAGCGAATAGTGCTCTAATTCTTTCTTAAGATCTTTTATAAGTTCGATCATCAATTTTTTAGAATCTATTGTTCTGCTAATGACAATTCCTCCTTCCACTGCTGACATTATTTTAAAAGCAAAAACATCCGCATTGAGTTCTTTTGAAAACTCACCATTAGCAATACCATCCTTTAAAATAATTGAAAGCCCCTGCATTCCTGTTTCTAGAACTGTTGCAACTTTATTTTTAATAGACGGAAAATGATCATCTGCTTCAACAGCGGTATTAAAAATCGGGCAGCCACCAGCGATATAGGTATCGATTGGGTTCTTATGAAAATCGAGATATAAAAAAATCTTTTCTTTTGCGGTTTTACCCTGGGAAACAACACCCGCCAGCTTTTGTGACATTTTTTTTAATGAAAAGTCCACTACCTGTTCGGATAGATCATCTTTTCCGTTAAAATGTCCATAAATACAACCCTTTGTTAATTTGGTCGCTTCCAAAACCTCATCTATGCTTACGCCAGAAATCCCCTTCTCATTATAAAGCGGGCTTGCTGTCTCTAGGATAAATAACTTCGTTTTTTCTGCTTTTGTTAACATCGTCTTTTAATTTACTTTGCAAATATACTAAAAAGTATATTTCAAAAACAAGTAAAATATACTTTTTAGTATATTTTAACATAGCGCATTCTGAATGATGAGAAGTTGAATTTCCTCTTTCCGGAACTTGTGGGTACATTGGATTTTCCAAGAGCGGAGATAAAGCCTTTGGTTGTTGCAAATGAGGAAGTAAATTCGTCTATCGATTATTTAATATAAAAAATTTGATGCGTCGATGAAAACGATGAAATAAGCAGAAAAATAAGTAAATTGAACAATCCTTTAATTAAACAATGAAAACAACTGCATTTTCTTACATTATATCAGCTGAGGAACAGCAAAACTTGCCTGCCGAAAAATTTAGCGATGATGATATGCTGAATTATTTACTGGATAATCGAATCCTATTACAGATAGACTGGAAGGGAGAGTCCTATTTAAATGAGATTGGCAGCTTCTTACAAGACCGGGCAATAGCATTTGGCTCGGAGGCGTCGATGGATTTTACTCCAGCTTATCAGATGGCAAATGAGCAGGCCGTTACACCCGGAGATTTCGTTCCCGCCCTTCTGAAAGCATCAAATGATGAGCTTAAAAATAAAAGTTTTGAAATAGTGCTACTTGATTTAGGTAACGATAGCTATTACGTAGCTGTTATTGAAAAGGAGAACAGTAAACGAATCAAAAAAGCAGGTGATAACTTTTGGAATTTCAGACCCTGGGGAAGCCAAACCGGAGAAGTTCTTTACACGGTGTACTGTAGCTGTGGTAGTATGAATGTTTGGCAGTTGAAAATGGGCGAATCACTTACTGATGATACCTGCGAGGAGTGCGGTACAGTAATTTTCGATAGCCAAGGTAACTCAAAATTTAAGGTTAGCAAAGATTATATTTAACACTTACAAAAAAAGGTCGAGCTCTTCAAACTCGACCTTTCAATTTGAACCTGGTCAGGCACACCAATGCTATTTTGCCGGATATAAAAAGACTGGACAAATGATGTGGCTCCTGAACTGGACACCACCAATATTCCCTATAGTTTTGATAATGCCTTTTTCCTAAAGAAAGTAAAATGTCCTGTGATTATTTTTCACGGCAACAGGGATACAGCGGTCTATTATGGTTCCTTTGTTAAGCTCTTAAAACTATTAAAGGCTACTGATCAATTTATCACATTGCAAGATGAAAGCCACAATGATTTCTCGAAAAACGAGGCTTACTTAATTCTTAATTTGTTCAAAAAAGTTGTTCAAAAGATTTTTACCATTAACAAAGGACTAAACCCTTGCATAAGAAATTAAAGTTTGACATGATACAGCTGCGTACGTATGTCCACCAATTGCTGCCTTAGCTTAACCTGATCTGGCGCTACCGGAAGTAAACTGTGCAAGCAGAGTTCTCGAATTTCCTCAAAGAGCTCGTGCGACCAGTCAAAAAGTTCATCATAGCTACAGGCGCCATTCTTGATGCGCAGGAGTTCTACCCTATTGGGACGTTGTATCTGTAGTTCCCTTTTCGACAAAATCTCTTTTGCCTGTTGCAATAGACGTATGGTATGCATCATATTTTTGGCGTCATAGCCCTGGCCATGATTCATTGTCCCCTCAAAGCGCGCTTCATTGCGTGCCGACACCCAACTAAAATATTCATTATAGGCCTTGCAATAAGATGAATAAGCTTCGTGATTAACAAAGAGGTACGCACAAAGTGTTTCTTCCCTGGGGATAGAACTGCAAGAAACCTCATTACTCTCCAGTGTAGCCACGACACCTTTGTAACCTAGAGTCTGGCTCTGATCATAATACAGAGTATACATTCCCTTTGCATGTTCAATCTTTGCTAAACCACAGTTTTCCTGTTTCCACTGCCGGCTGCTTAACCATTCTTTCAACGATAAACTTCCGTGACCAGCTATGATAAAGCAGAAATCCAGCAAACTTTTACGTTCACGATCCATTGGATTGTTGATTTTCTTATTCAATCCTTTTGCCTTCCGCACCTGTACCATGGCGTATTGCGCAAAAGTCATAGCTGCCTCTCGCGTGATAAAATCCTGCATTTTAAATTGATCAACTAGTGGATCTTTATATACTATGCAATCGGCAGGACTAGCCAAAAGCTCCATGATATTAGGATTACTCTTTGAAAGGAGTTCTACGAAACGCCCAAGCTCATAATAAACTTCATCATTGCTGGCATTAGCCACCTGGGCAATATATTGACCGCCCAAGTAATATTCCAGGGGCAGATAAAATACCCCCCTGATATCGGTGTCGGAAGATGCTGTGGCCAATCCATATGCCCGGCTGCCGACAACAGCCTCAAACAGGATCAGCCCGTTCTTTCGAAGTTCGTTTATAGTCATCTTAATAGAATTTTAAAGTATTTCTCCAGTCCTTCTTTATCCGATATAGACACGGGAACCTGTTTTACTTGATTCTCTAAATCTATTAGCCTTGTTTCAATGTAGCTCCTTATGGTCGCTGAACAGCTGTATATAAACCCTTCATCGACTTGGCTCTTCAACTGGCGCAATTCCATAACTTCGTTCATAACAACATCAGGCAATACTACGGATAGTTCTGCCAATGTCATGGGCGCATAACTGCGATAGGTCATACTCCAGTCTGCTGCAAGTAAAGATCTTAGGATATAAAATAAGCTTTTGAGCTTCATCGTTTCCAGTTGAAGATCTCCTAGTTTACTGCGGACGATCCCTAAATAATGATGGACGTGCCTACGTGCATCAAAATAATTTTCCATCATTGTCCTAAAACTTATTTTGAATCCGTTAAACTCGTGATAGACCACTGGTGACTGGATCCATTCAAATGGACTGACATTACTCTTATACAGTAATGTGAGTACTTTAAACAGATCCCATCCTGCGATATCAAGGTCATCGATTATCGGAAACCGCATTTCGGTAGGCAGCGGAAACAAGCGGGTGTAGTCCTCCGCTTTTCTTATATAAATAAACCGAACGTCGTAATCACTGTCGATTGACGGAAATCCCCAACCCCGACTTCCTGATTCACAGGCGAAAAGTATACGTACTCCTTCGCTCGCTTCTATCTCCATTAGCTTCTTGATGATATGTGCTTTCATTTCTTCGTGCTTTTTTAAATTTTCATTAACACAAAGATTGATTACGATACTGAAGCCTTTTTGCGCATTAAAAAAAGAGAATAAAAACACCAGTAGATCACTTATTATCAGCAAGATAATTTTCTCAAAAAAAATGAAGCTTACACAGGAATATAAAAGTACGCAGATAGATTGCGTAGCGTAGATTTGTGATTCGTATCGTCCAAAAAAACTTTACAGATTTAACCCTTAGTCCTAAATAGATCTTACAACATTTTTTTGTATTCCTGGAAATCCTTTAAAATTATACAAAGTACTTTTCGCATCTAAAATCCTGATTTAAATTTCCACGGTTGTAGCCACCCATTTTAACTTATGACGGCTTCATGTGTTTAAAAAATATTTCTTTATTGGACCGCGATATGGGTATTGAACTTCCATCTTCTATGTGTACAATACCCTCTCTTGAATAGCTGACTACGTATTTCATATTAATCATATGGGACTGATGTATGCGCATAAATTGAGGGAGAGTAAGGATATCTTCATAGTGTTTGAGCGGCTTGGAAACAATGATCTTCTTGCCATCCACCAGCATAAATGTGGTGTAAGAACCTGAGGTTTCACATCGCAGAATATCATCCACCTTGACTACATGCATAGCTTCTTGGGTAGGTAATACAATCCTATCGGGTGTTTTTTTGTAATCTGTAGCGAGTTGCTGTAAATGGGCATCTAATTCTTTCAGTGCTTTCCGGTCCACCAACCGATCTATTGCCCCTTTGAGTTCTTCGGAGTCAATAGGTTTCAGCAAATAATCTAGCGCATTAAACTTAAAAGCACGAATGGCATGCTCCTCATAAGCCGTAGTAAAAATCAACTGGAACGCTTTGTAGGTAACCTGGTTAAGCACATCAAAACCTGTCCCTCGTTTTAAGATGATATCCATAAACACCAGATCAGGCTTTAGCCGATCGATCAGTTTGACCGCTTCTTCAGCATTTTCAGCATAACCGATGACCTGTATTTTTTCTGGTGCTACCATTTCCAATAAAATCGTTAATGCTTCTCTCAGGTAATATTCATCTTCTACAAGAATAGTTTTATACATAGTGTTTAAATTAAAGGAATCGATAAAAAGACGTGGCAGCCTGCCCCCTCAACGTCCTTTCTATCAGTCATTTTTAATTGGACAAATGGATTATCGGGGTATAGCAGAGCGAGCCTTTCATCTGTTATCTTTGTCGATAAGGAGGTATGTGGTACATTCTTTTTTTTGCTTCTTGACTCCTCTAATCCAATACCATTGTCTGTAATTGTACATTCAAGAACATCAGCATCCATACGGAGGTGAAATGAAATCTTCAAAAATCCATGCCGTAAATCGGCCAGAGGCTTCAATCCATGTTCAATTGCATTTTCGACAAAGGGCTGCAAGAGCAATGGCGGTATATGTACATTCGGATCAACTGTTTCATCCATGTCAATATAGTAATCAAAACTATGATTAAGTCGCAATTGTTGCAGATCCATATAATTCTTCAATGTTTGAACCTCTAGCTCCAGACTGATACGATCCATACGCGATTGTTCCAATACCTGTCGGGTCAGTTTAGCAAATTTACCCAGATAGGAAATGGCTATTAACCGGTCATTTTTCAGAATCATACTTTGGATATTCCCCAAAAGATTGAAAATAAAATGAGGGTTCATCTGAGACTGGAGTAATCTTCGCTCGATTGACAATTTATCCGCCAGGATCTCCAAGGATTCCTTTTCCATCAACTGGACCTTTAACTCGCTATTAGTCTGCTTTTGCTGCAGGATATCTTCCCTATTTTGATAATATCGTTGTCTGTAATAATAAGATCTGTACACAAATACTAAACCCGCCAAAAGAACTCCAGAGATACCATAGCTCAAAAATTTGTTCTTTTTTTCAAGTTCATTTTCCTTTTCCAACTGTTTGATCAATTCCAATTTTTTCTCCGACTCAAACCGGGCATCGGTATTCTGCAATATTTTTTGCATCTCCTCATCATACTTCAGCTTATTATACTTATTGAAATAGATATCATACTCATGGTATGCGGCATAATCTTTTTCTTTGGAAGCAAGCTCCTTAAGACAGCCAAAAAATGCAGCCAATAAATCGTTATCTTTATAAGGTAATGTCTGTTGATAGGCTATCCCTTCTTTAAAAAGATTTTCAGCAGTCCGATAGTCCCCTTTCTGTATGAAAAATTGTCCCCTGAGCCCCAGCGAACTCCGATAAATATTCCTTAAGTTATATTTTCTGCCTATATGGGTCGCTTGTTCCAGATGAGATAAAAATGCTTTTTCATCAATAAGTTTAGGAGCATTCATATACAACGCGGCTATATTTAGATGAGCGATACCGATATTGCTTTTACTGACAATGAATTCCTCAACCTGCTCCGCTTGATGGATAGTTTTTTTGTAAAAAGAGACAGCTTGCTTCCATAATAGCGAGTCATTAGAAGAAGCGCTTTCCAGCAGATAGCTTCCAACCGCCAACCGGGCATGTAATATACTTTCCGGATCATTGGATTTCTCTGCAAAGCGGAGTGCTTCGTCAGCATATTTCCTCATGTTAACTTCTGAGCCTGGATAAAAGAGATAAGAAACGTCTGCTCCTATTTTAGCACAATAAGAATATTCATTCAACTGCGCGAATAAACCATATGCTTTTAGCATATAATCCACAGCGCCTGCCTTATCGTCAATATAAGACCGCAGAAGCCCCATAGCCCAATTGGAATAGGCAATCGCGCGGCTATCAGCTGTTGTGTTAGCTATTCCATAGGACTGCTCTGCATACCGGGTGAATTCCTTAAGTTGGAGAAGACGTCTATAGGTCATTGCCAAATAGGCATAACATATGGCTTCATCAACCCTGCTATTATTTTTTTTTGCAAGAAAAAGAGCTTCTTGCTGAATACGCAAACTTGCAATGGTGTCAGAGAAGCGCATCGCGTAACCTTCTGCAGCCATTTTCTCAATCTGAGTCTGTTGCTGTGCAGAAACCTTCATGGTACAAAGAAGTATAAACATCAGAACTAGAATAGACAAAGCTGTTCGCCCGGTAGCCAAATAGATATTCAAAAACTTAACAATTGCTTCCATTCAGTTTATTAAGACCCTGCTAATTTAATAAATAAAGTCTTAAAAGGTAGAAATCGGTACCCTCAGCATTTTGTTTTCCAATCCATAAATGAATATGCAGATATATATACAAACGTTGACAAGAAATAATTAAAAACCCACACAAGCCAAATACATATTCAAACCTACCGGTTACAAATCAATACGATCTAGTCTGTTATTGAATATTTAATCTTGTATAGTAAATTAAAAAAAACATGAAAATCTCTACACAATTCAAGCCTGTGCTTCTGCTGTTCCTTGCCACTATATTATTTGTCAATGTAGCCCATGCCCAACAATGGGAGCGAAATAGAATGAAGATTGAATTGTCATTACAAGATGGCAAAGAGACAACCATTTCAAAGCTAACGACGGTTTCTATCTCGTTCAATAAACCATCGACAATGACAACCAAAGACTCCGTGAATCAGCAAGTAGCCGATGACTACAATCCCTGTTATATCGTTATTACATTCGACCGGCTGGACATCCCCTTATTACGTCTGTTTATGAAAAAAAACACAACCCTGAACGGTCAGATCACAGTAACGGATTCTTATGGTAAGCTTCCATCTCGAAAAATAGAACTGAAGTCGGTAGTGATGGACGGTATGAATGACAATTTTGTCAACGATGATGAGACCTCCTACATGAACCTTAGTTGCAAATCATTAATTATTGATGGTGTAATTCTAACAGGGTTAAATACGCGATCGTTAAAATAAAATTTCCTTAAGTAAAAAACATACTATAATAAAGGCATGAATACCTTAAAACAGAGCGAGCTAATAGCATTACTAGGTCTATCTTCCACCGATCCTAAAATAGTCCAGTTCTTCGAGCGTTATGCATTAGGGAAACTACCCAAAACAATAACAGCCAACCAAAGCACAAAAACTATCATCTATAAACCATTAAATATTTCATTTTGGTTTAAATACGACATAAAAAACGATCATTTTCAACCACCTATAAGCACAAGCAATGATAGCGGCAAGTTCGTAGCCTACTTATGCAGTATTATGTTCACCCATGTCGATCATTCGAGTAAACATCCCGATTCTAAACCAAAGGACTTTTGGGATGTACTGCCATTACCTGAAGCTCCGCATGAAGAAGTCGAGCGATTGATGGGAAAACCAACGTACGAAAACGAGGTTGAAAAAGCATATGCGATGTCCGAAGGAACGGAAAATATAATTACCATAAAATATACGCAAAGTAGTAAAGGAAATGCATTTTATAGCAGCTGGATCGCTATAAGGCAGCAGTCGGAGATTATCAGTAGAGATTTTTTTAATCGCAGCCATGAATTTGAAAACTTCCCTTTTTTAAGATTGGGACACACCGCTATTATCAAATGGCTATTTGACAACCAACTTTTGTTGATTGATAAAGATTTATACAAAAAAGGTCTGAAACCTGATTCTGAAGAAATTTTAGATTTTGTGGAGCAACACCTAAATAACCATCTTTGGAAAAATCAATTAGCAGATGTCGAATATTTATCATCTTTCTTGTATAACATCACGACCAATAGAAAGCTGACTGATCCAGAAGGCAATCCCGTATCTTTCTATTTCCGTGACATCATTTTATCCGCTCTAAATAAAAAAGATGCATTTGAACGTCTAAGTGAGGAAAATTATGAGGTCGTGGACCGGTTTCTCAATGATATTGTATTCGACGAAGATCTTTACAAAAAGGTCTCTGGTCTATTGACACAAAAATTAAAGCTATTCGAGAGCTGGAAAACAATAGGATAAAAGTATTTATTTTTTCAATCCATCATATGAAACAACATATACAACAGCAGGCCGAAAAGGCATTATCTGAAGGAGATTATGCTACTGCATCCAAAATTTGGATTCAAGGCAATGCCTTGCCTCAGGATCCAACTATTGTAGAATCACTTTTCAAACAGATTTCAGCACTCGTTGAAGCATCCCCCAATCCGGATTTATATGCCATACTCGGTATTATAGCCCTTGATTACAATGAAGTTTTTGAAAGCGACAGGGAAAAAGCGCTTATCGAATGCGTACAATGGAGTAAGAAAGGCTTGGATATAGACCCTGACAACTACAACTGTAACCGGCACGCAGGATCGGCACTTTACTGGCTTAGAGATTGGGAGGCTGCAAAAAAATATTATAAAAAAGCGGCTGAGTTGGTTACCTCTCCTGTTTTACAAATCCGCTTATTCAACATGCAGAACCAGCATAATCCCAACCCTGATTTTGCTACGCTGTCTATTGACATTTTTACAACATCGGGTATGGAGGCTTATAATGCCGGTGTTGAGATCAACTACCTATTGGGTAAATATACTGCTATACCAGCTCAGCAGGCACAACGACTCTCCACAATGAGATACCAATGCTATGAACATGCATATAAGCTCTACAAGGATGCCATTGTAGCGCAAAATGGTGATTTCATCAATTATGCCCCCCATACCTTCGCCATGTGCTGTAACAATCTCGCCAGTGAGTTTCGGTCTCGCCAAGAGCATCAAAAAGCGATTGAAATTTGTACCGAAGGTATAAATCAATCTTCCTTTATGATCATCCTACAAAATAGATTTGGAGCTTATTTGGATGCAGGGCTTTTGGAGTTCGCTATACAAGATGGTCAATGTCTAATCGAAGATTTTGGTGACCAAATGGATTTACTGACCTATTTCGCGACAATTGATAATATATGTGACTTACATATGGAATTGAAAAACTATGAAGAGGCACTGGAGTGGATCAACCTAGGCCTGGAAATCTATTATGAGCTCGATCCCACCAATCCAATAAGCCAGGATCAAGAGCTGGTGCGCTGCTTTACAAACTTCTATATTTACAAAGCCGAGGTTGAAAGTGCCTTGGGTACACAAAGCCAGACTGAAGTCATTTCGGAAGAAACAGATCGATTATTAGAAAGCATGCCCGATAATCCAAGCTTGCTCATCAGCAGGGCGAATTCATTTATAGAGGAAGGCGATTACAGCAAAGCAATGGAGTGTTATGGGTATGCACTAAATTTTGCGAAAGAAAAAAAACAGGACCGTTCTATACAGGTTGCATTATATAATATGGGTTATCTACAAGTTGCCTTTATGAAAAACAATGAAGCGGCCTGCGATAGTTTTGAGCGTAGTATATTCGCAGGAAATCAAGACTTCTGGTGTTACTATTGGGCGACACATTGTACATACCATTTGGGAGATAATGAAAAAACACTACATTATGGTGAGCAGGCGATACAGGCGCTAGCCCAGCAAGATAATGTATCTGATGATGTTATTGCTGAAATCCATGAACACATGGGCATTGCTTTTTTGGATCTGAAACGCTATGATGAATCAATTGAATGCCTTAAAAAATCCATCAGATATAATAATTTGCCAACGACAGTTGAAAACTTAAAAATCGCAGAAGCTAATAAAAACTCAACAAACGGTCTTTTAAGAAAATTATTTGGCAAGTAAAATAGTGCTTTCTAAACCGTAACAGCGTATTAAACAAAAGCGCACTTTGGGTGCGCTTTTTGTTACTTAGGGTCCTTCGTCATCAAACTTTCCGATTCGGGTACTGCCATTACGCTCATATCCGCAGCAAAGGCTGCTCGAATGCCTGATATCGAATCTTCAAAAATTATATATTTTGATGGCATGAGATTAAGCTCAAGTGCAGTTTTTATATAGATGTCGGAGCTTGACTTCCCCTTGCTTAAGCAAGGCGACTTAATCGTATACGCTAGAATAACAAGTGTATTCACCAGGCCGGGGATTTCAAATCGAATTATAAATGCCTATTTTTTTTGCAGTCTTTTTCTAAAAGTTGTTGGACTTACCCCATATTCTCGGTGGAACATCTTATTGAGATGGCTGGTATCCGTAAATCCTAAGTCTAGCGCGATTTCGCTAATTCGCCTGTTTGTATGTATAAGTGCTGCTTCAATCATCTGCAGCCTGTAACTGCGGATATACTTTTGCAGACTCTCCCCTGTCTCTTTTTTAAAATACTCCCCCACATAGTTTGGCGACAAATGAAAATAGGAAGCTAGCTCTTCAATCTTTAGTGCCTCTGGCTGTTTGATATTTTGGTGTACATACCCAAGCATTGACAACGGATGAGCTGGTTGATAAGGATATGCTGTTTGGATGGATGCAATATTTCTTGCGGCGATGGAAATGATCGTGTTCAGCAACTGTTGAATAACTTCCTGATGATGGGGACCTCCATTTTGCTGCTCCCTTAACAGCGCCTCGGCCAAAGCTCTCACCATTGGCTTATCAGTAATCGTTTTAAGAATACAGCCGGGCAAATGGTCATGATTGTAAAAGATGTATTCAAGCTTCTGTACCCATTCTTTATGTTGAGTTTTTAAGTAACTTTCATTAAATCGAATAAAGAAGAAACTCGTTGTCAAGGCTATACGGAAGGAATGTGAATCCTGAGGGAAAATTAAAAAAAGCTTATCGCTATCATAGGGAAGCTCATGCTCATTGATAATCTGAACACCACTTCCTTCCAGGATAAAAACCATTTCGAAATAGGTGTTTTTATGAGGAACGGCAGTATACTCATTTAATGTGAGCAGCTCGATTTCAAATGGTCTGTGCAATGTTTTTAACCTCATCCTAGTTTTTTACCGATAATACCTCCAAATATACCGATTTCCGAGGGTAGATTGATGCAATTTTGAATTAGCAAATAAAATTAAAATAAGATAATGGATACAACAGTTTTCTTACTCCTTCGGCTGGGCATTGCCATCAGTATGTTTGGCCACGGTCTTGTACGGCTACCTAAATTAAACGCTTTCAGCCAATGGATGATCGCCAGTTTTGAAAAATCTTTTTTGCCAAAGGCTATGGTACTACCGTTCAGCTATGTGCTACCTGTGGCAGAATTCACAGTGGGTCTGTTTCTATTGATTGGTTTGTTTACAAAACCTGCACTAATCATGGGCGCAGGAATATTGCTGATCCTGCTTTTCGGCACAGCCATGATTGAGAACTGGGAAGCCCTGCCCTCCCAGTTACTGCACCTTGCTTTTTTTGCCCTACTGCTGCAATTTATTCAGAGCAACTCATGGGCTTTAGACAAACTTTTCAATCTACAATACCTTAATCCATGACCACAAGACGCACATTTATTAAGCAAACCGGAGTCCTTGGTACGTTGAGTATATTGCCCTTTACAAATAGTCCGGGTAACGTCCAAGAAAGCGCTCCAGTAAAACCTGGTTCCAGATGGTCAGACGGCTCACGTTTGATCGTCTCCATATCCATGCAGTTTGAATCTGGCGGACAGCCGGACAATGCTGAAAGCCCGTTTCCACAGAACATAGAAAAAGGCTTTAAAGATCTTCCCGCCGAAACCTGGTACCAATACGGCTATAAGGAAGGTATTCCCAGGATGCTTGATAACTGGGACAGGCTCGGAATCAAAGTTACGTCGCACATGGTCGGTTCTGCCGTACTCAACAACCCACAATTGGCGAAAGAAATTGTCGAAAGAGGTCACGAAGCGGCAGCACATGGGATGAACTGGAGTAAACAGTATAATCTTCCTTACGAAGAGGAAAAGAAATTTATACAGGATGGCGTAGATGCCATTATGCAGTCAACCGGATTTCGCCCCGTGGGTTATAACGCCAACTGGTTGCGACGTGGCGAGAATACACTAAACATTCTACAGGAGTTGGGCTTCAGATATCATATTGATGATCTGAGCAGGGACGAACCTTTTATCATCAAAGTAAAAAACGAGGACTTTGCTGTAATACCTTATACCCTTCGCTGCAACGATATCCAATTGATTGCCGGCGAACATTACTCAACCGATCAATTTGTACGTCAGGTTAAAATGGAATTTGATCAGCTTTATCAAGAAGCTGAAACCAAGCGTAGACAACTGTCGATCAGTTTTCATGACAGAATCGGCGGAACGCCGCAAATGGTGAATGCTACTGAACAGATTATCCGTTACATGCAGCAGCACAAAGGCGTAAGCTTTAAACGGAAAGACGAAATTGCAGACCTAATCTTAAAAGACGAAACTGCGATAAGGGAATAATTAGCTTCTCAAATAAAAAATAAAAAGCGCCACTTGCTTTAAAGCGGTGCTTTTTGCCGTTGAGTTGTAATTGCCACTACCTAATTAAAACCTTTAAACGCCCTACTCCTGCCATTTTTTGAAAAGGAATAACTCCGGCCAAAACAACATTCATTACAAAAGCCTTGTTCTATACCCTATTGGGAAAAATGGGCCGTGTCAAGATCAATCGTTCGGTATTCGGGAAGCCAGTTCTGCGGATAGTGAGATTTATGGATTTTATACAAGTGGTCTCCTTTTCCGATGAAAAGTATTCCCCTCCCATGAGGCTGCCCAGCGGGGCAGCAATGATATACTCTTTTTTCGCCATATGCAAAAAGTATGAAGTCAATCCCCTTTTGCGCATCATAGAGTAATTATTTAACTTACATCTGGGCTAGTTTTACAACTAATAATTCCAAAGCTTATAATTAATTTTTGATAATTGAAAAATCCAAATACATGATTTTGAATCTTTCATTAGATTAGCTTTATTATGATCGTTTATACCGTCCTTTAAAATCTCTAACTGCAAGATGGTGTAAACCACTTGGAATTACCAATACATTAAGTTTTGACAGATTTTTTTATTTTAATACAGGAATTTCAACATAGCTGCTGTTGAACCAATCCACGACAAGGGGATCGCTGGCATCGCTGATGCTCTCTGTACTTACTATTTTACCTGTTCCGTAATTTAACTCGGAAAAAGGATTTTTGTTCACATTGAGCACGATTACCAAACGGCTTCCTTTCTGCAATTTTTTGCTTATTAAATGTGTGTTTTTAAAAATAAGCGATTCTCTTTTTCCTGCCACTAAAAGTTGTCTTTTGGTCATATCTTTTGCATAACTGGCTCTCCCTATATAATACGACAGATGGAAATATTTACCCTCAGCTGTTAACTCATATAGTGTCACTCCAATGTCAACATCTTTTTTGTTTATTCTCAGATTAATTTTTCCTGTGAAAGAACCATTGATTAATATATCTTCATCTAAACGCGGGCTTACAAATGCAAATCCATTTCCTGACGATAAAGAATCTCGGATAATGGGGTCGGGATAATAATCGTTGTTGCTTGTCAAACGATCTGCAAAATCAACCTTTTGTGTTAAAAATTCTGATTTACCCGGCTTATTCTCGATCATTTTATAGAAGTTACCCTTCTTGACGGTGCTCAAGTAAAGCTTAAGAGATTTATTGCTCATTGCATCAAGTGAAGGTGCGCTTTTCCACTGATCTGTTCCCATCACCTGATAATTGATCTTATCATGTAAAAAGCCCGGTCTATGTCCACCTTTCAATATATAGTCAAACCACTGATAGGTATAATCTTTGATCGGAAATAGTGCACTTTTGCTTACCGTGTAGCCATTGACGATCTTTTGCCCCCCAAGCTGCGTGCCGAAATGACTGTAAGGTCCAATGACTAGATATGCTGCCGCTGAAGGATTGTACCTGCCTAGCTCCCTGAGATAATAAAGTCCTGAATTTTGGGAATCATTATAATAACCGTCAAACAGTAAAATTGGAATGTTTATTCGAGCAAACTCTTCTTTGTAAGGTGCCATTTTCTGCCAATAAATATCAAAATCAGGATGGCCTATCCATCGTTGGAAAAGGTGGTTGGACTCGCCATCAATGCTATCCATTTTATTATAGGGCGCACCACTCTCCCACCATTTAAACATCAAATCGCGAAATCGCTTACGATTATCGCCCGTTTCATGATCAAGGTATCTGTTATTTCCTACATAAAAGGACCACTCATAATTTGGATTAATAAAAATATTATTTTCCATCGGTAGTCCCATTCCCGGACGGTTAGCGACATAGGGCACAATAGTTTTGAGAGCCGGATGTAAATTCTTTGCAGCTGCCCATTGTGTAAAGCCGTTATAACTGCCACCGAACATCCCAATACTTCCATTAGACCAAGGCTGTCTGCTTATCCAGTCAATGACAGTATAAGCGTCTTTGGAATCGTACTCGTAAGGATAGATTTGTGAACTGCTGAAGCGTTTACCTCGTGTGTAAGCGATTACGCCAATGTATCCTCTGTCTGCAGATTCCTTGAGTGATTGTAAATCACGGTCCCCATCACGAACATAAATCGTGAACTGTAGTATAGTAGGTTTCGGTTCATAATTGCCTTTTTTCCGAACCACGATAGCTGATATTTCAGTATCATCTTCTGTCCGAATCATTACGCTGTCCTGAATATCATAAATACTATCCTGAAGATTTTTGGTTTTAACAGTTTGCTGGGCCTTAACACTAAAAAATGCTATTAATGTTAAAGCTAATATCATAATTTTTATGCGCATTGATTTGCTTTGTTTTATCAGCTATCATATCACCAAGGATATTCAATGATGTAGCTAAATATACAACAACCTTCTAAAACAAATATTACATTTTGGAAATTCTTAACCTGATATCGTAGATCAATTAGCTTCAACATTCCAAAAAATATTTTATACTTTTTTGCCTCTCTAATATGGAGCTGACTGATAAAACAAGCTCCTGTAGTTGTCTCTAGCTATCTTTATTAATGCACGGGTAATTGGTTACCGCTTAAAGAATCTCTTGATGTCACGTAAATACAAAATTACATAAAGACAGATGTAACGGTTCAGAATGCTAAAAAGATATTAAAAAGTTATTCTCAGTGGAGACAGTATCAGAAAGGTACCTTTAGTAAACTGACATTTATTACTAGTGTATTGTTCAAAAATGAACAATAGATGTCCAAATTTGAACAACGATCGATTCAAGATAAATTGTAAGGAATTGAAAAACAACACTTTAAATTTAAGGCATTTTAATTGGCACTTTTCTTCTAAAAAGTATCATGATAATGGACAGCTTAAAATACGCATGGAGGAATCTAATGCATCAGAGGACTTATACATTCATCAATATTTTAGGTCTTTCGCTAGGCATTGCCTGCTCAATTGTTATATTTTCTGTGGTGAATATTAATCTGAGCTATGAGAAGTTCAATCCCAATTTTTCAAAAACATATCGTATAACAACTGAATTACATCAGGATGTACAAAAACAGATTACCGGTGTTCCGTATCCACTGACAGACGCTTTTCGAACTGATTTTGACTTCGCTACGAACATAACAAAAATATTCACGGCACGCAAACAAGTTATATCAATCAAAAAAGGAGATGCTATTTCAAAATTTGAAGAAGATGTCGCATTTACTGATTCTGAATTTTTTAATATTTTTAATTTTCCCATTATTTTGGGGAATCCGAGATCGCAGCTCAATCAGCAGAACACTGCAATCATTACTGAAGATATTGCAAAAAAGTATTTTGCTGGCATTGATCCCATTGGACAGATAATGAGACTTGAAAATAAGCTGGATGTTACGATTACCGGCATTATAAAGAGTCTGCCAAATAATACTGACCGTCGTGAACAGGTCTATGTGTCTTTTGAAAGCTTGAAAACCCTTCAGCCTTGGCAGATAAAAAAAGATCACTGGACAAATGTCAATGACGATATGCAATGTTTTATTGTCCTTAAGGAAAAGATCCTACCGGAAATCGTCAATAAATCGCTTACGCAACTAACAAAAAAATATTACGTCCCGGAAAACCAAAAAATATGGAAATTTAAACTTCAGCCACTCTCCGATATACATTTTAACATCGATATGGGTGGCAAAATTAGTAAACAAAACATAATTGTTCTTTCCATAATCGGAATATTTTTAGTCGTGACAGCATGCGTAAACTTTATTAATCTCGCAACCGCTCAAGCTTTGAAAAGAACGAAAGAGATCGGTATAAGAAAAACACTTGGAATAAATAGAAAACAGATCTTTTGGCAGTTTATGACAGAAACAGCCCTAATATGTTTAGTGTCACTAATGACATCTTTGGGATTGCTATTGATATTAATGCCCTATCTTTCAGCTTTCTTTAACATTTCCATAGGCAATTTACAATATACCGATATTAGGTTTATTATCTTTGTTCCCGTTCTGCTATTAGTTGTAGTTTTTCTTTCGGGGAGCTATCCCGCAATAATTTTAAGTGGTTTTAATCCGATAATTGCAATAAAGGGGAAATATCCACAAACCAATACTAATTTTTCGCTCAGGAAAATCTTAGTGTCAATTCAATTTATTATTGCACTCTTATTAATTTTAGGAACATTGGTTATTTCCAAGCAAATAAATTATTCATTGAAAAAAGATTTGGGATTTAAATCAAGTGAACTTGTTATTTTCCCGATACCTAACAATACTAGCGCAGTTATTGAACGATTGCGCAACCGTCTTGCTGCAGTTGCTGGTATTGAAAAAAGTACCTTTTTTTATGAACCGCCGATATCGGAAGAGGCCAATAATGCCGGAATCCGGTATGATAACAGGAATGAAGATGAAAAATTTACCATCTCCTACAGGGTAAGTGATGAGCAGTATGTAAAAGTATTTGGTTTAAATATTCTAGCTGGGAGGAACTTAATATCCTCCGACACAATCATGGAATACCTGGTCAATGAAAGTACCGTCAAAAGTCTTGGTTTGAAAAAAAATGCTGATATTCTTGAAAAAACAGTGTACATAAACGGAAATAAAGGTAAGGTGGTTGGTGTAATTCAGGATTTCCACCATAAATCTCTACACTCCCCAATATCTCCACTTGCCATCACTAGCGCCAATGTTTGGTATTTTAACTTTGCTATAAGGGTAAGCGCCCGTGACCTACGTCACGTATTGGGGGACGTTGAAAAAATCTGGACTGAGACATTCCCGGAAAATGTTTATAAGTATAGCTTTTTTGACCAACAGATCACAGAGGCTTATAGTCAGGAACGTCGGTATTTAGATATCATTTCAATATTTTCATGTATAGCTATCGTAATTGGCTGCTTAGGACTATTTGGGCTGATCTCATTTATGGCTGCTCAAAAAACAAAGGAAATTGGCATCAGAAAAGTACTCGGTGCTAAAGTTCAGGGTATCTTATGGATATTCGGCAAAGAATTGCTTATTTTAATCCTTGTCGGAATTGTTGTTGCAGCACCCATTTCATGGTGGACGATGAACCGCTGGCTGGAAAATTTTGCGTATAAGATAAATATTGGGTTTGATATATATTTTGCAGCGATAGCAATTGTTTTGGCCATTAGCTCCGCTACTGTCGGTTTAAAATCTTATAGAGCAGCTCGAACAAATCCATTAAAATCACTGCGAACGGAATAATGCATGGCATAAGGTCCATAAAACATGATCCAAATATTTGGTCAGACTAGCTCTGATGATAAAGAACCCAAAAGTGTCAAATCACTATGGGGATCAGACACTTATCTATTCCAAAAACAGTTTGGGATAATAAAGATCTACATGCTCAACTGCTTCTAATTTTTTCAGACAATACGCATCGAGTCAGATCAACATACTATTGGAAGGATAAAGGAAATTAGGCGCCTTTCATCACAAAAAACAAGATGTTGCCAATGCTCAGGTAAAAACAATGCTGTCCAACATGACGGAAGATAGGAAGTTAACTGAAGTAGTTAATACTTGATTTGTCAGTAGGGTCGAAAAGTCTTGATATAGAAAAAAATGCGACACCCTGTAGGATGCCCGCATCGGCTGTTAGAGCTATGCTTGTCAGCTCAATTTTACAATATCTATGTCGCTCTATACGAAATTCGTATCCTAAAGGTCCCAGCAGCGTTCGGCTGCGCTGACGGTTCGACAATGAGCGTGTTTACAGATTCGGATTAATAGTGCCACCATTTTGGGTAAGTCTCTTGACCGTCGCTGATCCATTAACATAGACCAGCGTCCCTAAATCTAAATCATTAACATAAGCATCGTTATTGACCGAATTCCCGATCTTTAACCTCGCCTCGCACCTGAGACATCTCCTTGCTTATCGACAATTTGGACGACATAGATTAAACCACCAAACTCCAACAAAGATTCCTGGATCCACGAACCTACTGAAAAACCTTCATTCGCTTTGATAACAGGTGAGGCATATTCCCTTTCTTCAAGGGTTCCATAGACGCCCTTCCCTTCAAGAGGCGATTTAATAGACCTGAAAAAATTCCTTCCGCTTAGAGCGGCAATCAATCCCTGGTTGGACAAAGTCCCCGGTCAATTTATATGATTTTTTTGTTACCTTAACGGGAGAACCGATTACAAAAGCCCATTGATCATTGGCAAACAAAAGTGAGCTGCCGCTTGGCTTTGGCGCCAAAAGTGGTCATATAAAATCTATGGCGCATTTTTTTAATATAAATTATTACTTTCGTTAAATCAATCGACCAAACGATGAAAAGTCTAACAAAAAAGCGTCAATTACTAAACTTAGGCCATGTTGACTTGAGAAAATATTATCATGGAATCATTATCAACCTATTTCCTGTTGTTAGCAGTGATAATTACTACAAACTTGAAAGCTGTTTTCTAAGTTTTCAATCTAATAACACCGATTATGTCGCACAGTCTAAGATGGTCTTATATTTTTAAGCACTGGATAGGTACTCTACTATTGGGTACTACACTTGTGAGCATATTCCCTGGATTGAACCCGTTAAATTCTTCCGGTATTGGTCAAACAATATTCTTTTCTATACTTTGGTTATGCTATAGCGCGATTTATTCTATTCCTACGTTGGTATGTTATATATTGGCATTCAGCTGGTTTAAGGACAATACACTCAACGTTAATTGGATCAAAATGACATTAATACTCGTTACACTGGCTGGAATTGCAATGACAGTGGCACTAACAGTGCGCTCAATGGAATCGGCGATATATTATTCGATCGCCGCAATAATTACTGGGATATTGTTTAAGATTGAGAAGGTATGAATTCAATTGCTACGTTAAGGAGAACATCTCATAAGATACTAACTAACTCCGTCCTTTGTCGGGTAAGTACGGTCTACTGATTTTGAAATAGACCCGCTTGGTATCCCAATTGCTGGCGCTAGCTTTCATTTGATGAAAAAGGATGGAGAGGAAAATATTGCTTCAATGTCGGGTACGCATATCAAGTTATCAAAAGATGCTGGCGATCCGGAAAAGAAAGCTGAAAAGTCGTTCGAGCTGACTCCCGAACTGAGGAAAGATGGTTTTCCGGTCGCTTCCACCACCTTCAGGGTCATTCTGATTCCACAAATTAAATTTTTGTTTGGACAATATTATCCCGATCTAAACCTTACTATTGACTTTAGCCTGATACATATCGGTCTTTCAAATGGTTATGTCTCGGCGGCTCCAACATTATATCCGGAAAAATATAAATCTACATTTGAACTGGTTTCAATACAAAAAGATGGAATTGCATTTGCTGATAGCGAAAAGCTGTTTAGTGTAAATACACAAACAGGTGTAGTTTCCCTAAAAAAAGCGACAGCTTAAAAGCTGGTAGCTATAAGGTTACAATAAAGGCGCTGTCAACCACTGGTCTAGAATTTACGACTAACCTCACCTTAGCAATGTCTGAAGGGTGATAGAGATACCCAGGTTGCAGTAATAAAATAATTACTGTAACCCCTCTCTTAATTAGAATTTCAATACTTCGTTGGAGATAAACTCAGACAACTGTGGGGTTTGGAGAAGTTGTATTTCTCCGCTAGGCATTGGAATACATCGCAGTGAAGGTTCTATTGAACTTCTCGATAATTTATTCTTTGGTTAATAAAAGGGCTATATCCTGTTTTGCAAGCACATGTCCTTTATCAACAATATCACTTTTGAGATAAAGAAAACACTGATCGCTGTGATCTAGTTTGCCTACAATAACCTCGACAGATTTTATATCCATTTCCCGCATTTCTGTCGGATCTACTTTATTCGGATCTGCAATTAATTGTCCTTCTTTCCGAAATTCTTCGAGTCGCCAGGAGTATCCTTTCCAAGGTCCAGCTACCAGTGTCGTCCGCTTGGCATCCATAGTGATCTGCCCTTTGTATGGCAAGCCCAGACGATCAACCATGACCCTGTGATCTTTTAAATCGATAACCAGATATTTTAAATAATCTCCGAAATCTGTGGGTTCGAAATGTAAACTGCTGTCCCTGCGGATGACCTTAAGCGCTATCGCTCCTACTTTGTCTATTTTTATAGATTGCGAAAACTGCATAAAAGCGGCATACTCCTCTTCGCTAATGCCTAGATTTTTGTGATATGGCATAGGCTCTCCGGGTTTTAGTTCGTTCATGACTTGGAGAAACCAGTCTTCATTGTCTTTGATGGCAAGTTTCATTTTCTGAACAATTGCAACCTGCGATGCATTCGGCCGGGGAGTTCCCAACACCGCTGCGGTATAGTTGCCTTCAGGAAGTAATCGGTCAACGAATTGAAGCGCAAGAGCATTGCTATCAACACTAGATTGTTTTTGTGCAAAAACATTCGTAGAAAATATTAATGTCGCTAGTAGCGCAGACAAACGAAGACATCGGTATAGAAATATCATGCTAAAGGTATTTAATCGATGAATTTACGGTTTAATCCTGATTATCCCACATCTTCTGTGCCAAAGGCACATCTTTAGCGACAAGGACAGAGCAACCCGGACAGGATCCCTCAGTAAGCTTTTCCAATCAATCTGGACGCTAGAAATTGCTTAGCCACTGCAGGTCTATCCTTTGATTTTTCTGATATTTGCTTTTACAAATTGGCCTTGCAAATCGAATAGTAGACTATCACTACCCAGAATATCAATCCGGTAAGTATTATACTCTTTTTCAATGCACTGAATCAGGCTTGCAGGGTGATTTTTGATAATGTAAGATAGAATATTTCTTCTGATATCTTGGGCAGACAATGTTCCTTCCGCTCCTCTTATTAAATTCCAATTAGTCATATCACTCAAGTTTTAATTTTTAAATATTATGATAACCTAAGCTATATATCAATTTAGGAAAGAATTGGGAAAGTGTTTTTAGTTCTGAAATAGGATTAACAAATTCGAATATTTGTCTGGTTGTCATCATCGGTAAATACGAAGCATGCTAGATTATATTGAACAGAAATTATTTTAAGAAATACAATTAATGATTTACTAATACTCAGTTAACTTGAGGCGTCGATATTTGTAGCACTACCATAGCATAATTACTATGAAAAAGGAAGTGTTAACCGTATTGTCAGATTCCATACTTTTGCGCCGCTTTATCAATGGGGATCAGGGAGCATTCGATATGCTGTTTAAGCGTTACCATAGAGCGTCCTTTCAATATTGCTTTAAGTTTATCCGGGATAAACCTATGAGTGAAGAATTAGCGATGGATGTCCTCTTCCGGATTTGGAAAAACAGAGAAAAATTGCCTGAAAATATCGAGTTTAGCTTTTATCTCCGCCGGGCGCTCAAGAATGCGGTCTATAATCACTTCCGTTCCAAGTTGGCTGAAACGGTACACATAGATAATATTCCCGAAGAAAAGCTACTATCAAGCAGCACGGTAGATGGAAATATCTTGGATGCTGAGATGATCAGGATATATGAAGAGACAATCAATCATCTATCTCCTCAAAAACAATTGGTCTTCCGTATGAGTCGGGAAGAAAACCTAACTTATGCACAAATCAGTGAAAAGTTGGGTATTTCGATCAATGTCGTGGAGAAATACATGGTTTCCGCCTTGGCCATATGCCGCCGCCAACTTGCAGAGAAACTGGTTTCAGTACTTGTCATCCTTTCATTGAACCTCTTTTTTTAATCGCCCCCCCGGCAGCCCGCTATTCGATCTCAAGCGGCGCGAAGGATAACCGTCAACGGACAGCCATCCACTATTTTATTCCACTGATTTTCAATATACTACAATTTACTTTAAAGCCCATTGGGTGGTATCAGGAGAAAAATGTGTTTGTGTTTATGTATACGCATTCTTTTGTTGACAGCAAAAATCGTCTTAAAGATTGCCTAATAGCGCACGAGAAATAATTTCAGTGGATGAATGTAAACCAGCGGCAGCGTAAGCTGATAAAAAAATACCTTTTAGGTGATATAACAGATCAGGAAAGACAGGAAGTAATTCTCTTGATATCCGATCCGGGGAATAAAAATTTGTTTGACGATGTCATGGACGAATTAATACCAGATCTGTTGCCTGAAACAAACACCGAACAGGACGAGTTGAATGACAAGTTATTGGCTTTCAAGACGAAGTATGCTATTCCGATGTCTGAGCAAGAAATAAGGACTGGGTTTCCAAAAAAATGGGGTCCCTATATAGCTGCGGCCGCGGTCTTGATCATGGTTTCTTTTGGCTTATTATTCCATCTTGACAACGGCAGTGAAAACCAGAAAAAGCTGGCGCAGAAAGGTCATCAAATCGTGCCGGG
Source organism: Sphingobacterium sp. DR205 (assembly GCF_011064245.1). NCBI lineage: Bacteria > Pseudomonadati > Bacteroidota > Sphingobacteriia > Sphingobacteriales > Sphingobacteriaceae > Sphingobacterium > Sphingobacterium sp. DR205. The sequence continues at coordinate 4,391,822 of NZ_CP049333.1, forward strand.
TAGCGACAAAGCGTTACTGACTCTTGCCGATGGATCGACAATCGCATTGTCTGATGCCAAGAGTGGAAAATTGGCCGACCAATTCGGTGTACATGTCGAAAAAACTGCTGCAGGTGAAATTGTCTACCACAGCGAAAGTCAGGCAGCAGTAAGATCGCTAGCCTTCAATAAGGTGTCCACACCCAAAGGAGGTCAGTATCGAATCATTCTCCCTGATGGCTCGAAAGCTTGGTTGAATGCAGCTTCTTCCTTAAGTTATCCGACCCGTTTTGACCAGCGCGAGCGTCGGGTAAAAATGACCGGAGAAGTCTATTTTGAAGTAGCAAAACTAAAACGCCCGCATAGCCACGAGGCTCTGCCCTTCGTCGTTGAGACCGACAAACAACTGATTCAGGTCTTAGGTACGCAATTTAATATCAATGCGTATCAAGATGAGCCCACTATAAGAACCACACTGGTGGAAGGCAGCGTCCGTGTGACATCTTCCCTGAATGGTGCATCTGTCTTATTAAAACCCGGGCAAGAATCCTTACTCTCGGATAAACTATCTGTACATACCGCAGACATTCAACAACAACTGGCCTGGAAAAATGGAGAATTTGTATTTAAAGGCGAAGATCTTGACAAGATGCTCAAACAGCTCGCCCGCTGGTATGATCTTGAAATTAAGTGTCCGTCGCAGTATAGTAAAATTAAATTTACCGGAATCATATCCCGTTCCATACCGCTCTCTTCTATCGTAGACATGATCGAGTCTACAAAAGAGGTCAAAATAAAGATTGCAGGAAGGAGGTTGACAGTGAGCGATTAGTTCCCTAAAAATGAGCTTGCTTAATAAAATAGCCAAAGGTGTTTGCACCACCTTTGGCCGAATAGTTAAGCTACCAAAGTAATGTCCTAACATCAATAGATAATTTAACTTCAACAAAAGTATGAATTTTTATCAAATCATGCGTGTTATGAAAATCACCATGGTATTAATGACCTGCTTTTTTGTACAGGTAAGTGCTTTTACATATGCCCAGCGTGTGACGCTGGAAAAACGTAACAGCAGTATATATCTTGTGCTGGAGGAGATCAGGAAGCAAACCGGCTTCAGTTTTCTGTATAATACAGCTATTTTTAATAATGCAAAACCCGTTAATATTCGTGTAACTAATGTCAGCCTAGACCAGGCAATAAAGGCTTGTTTTAGCGGACAACCTTATACATACCTGATCAAAGACAAATATGTAAGCATTTCAAAACTACCTGAAAATAAAACCAGTACACCAGAAAGGTTACAACAGCGACAGGTAAAAGGTCGGGTCACCAATATGAGCGGTAAACCACTTTCGGGTGTTTCGGTACGCGTCAAAGGTGCACAGGCTGCTACATCGACAGACGCAAATGGAAATTTCTCGATTACGATTACCGCAACCGGAGCTTCGCTCCTATTTACTTTTTTAGGTATGGAGCCGCAGGAGATCAAGGTCGGGCCCAATGACAGTATCCTTGTAAAAATGAGCGAAGCGTCTGAAAGACTTGAGGAAGTAGCCGTAAGTGTACAAGCCCGTCGCCGCACCAATACGGAAGCAGCGGTACTCGAAGAGCGAAAAAATTCTTCTATCGTACAGGATGCCATCTCTGCACAGCTGATCGAACGCACAGCCAGCATCACCACAACGCAGGCTCTTTCCCGGGTAACCGGTGTCACCGTAACAGACGACAAGTATGTCGCCGTACGCGGACTGGGGGATCGCTCCGTTATCGGCCAACTGAACGGTGTCCGTCTCGCATCCTCCGATCCTGACAAAAGCTCCATTCCCTTGGATTTGGTACCGGCCTCGCTGCTGGATAATATCACGGTATACAAAACAGTTACACCCGATAAACCTGCCGATGCTGCCTCTGGGATTGTGGAACTTAAAACAAAGTCAGTACCGGATAGCATGACTTTTGAGCTTATCGCGCAAACGGGATTCAACTCCAATATTGGGATAGGTGGCCAATACAATAGTTTCTGGAACAGTGACATGGGGCTGCTCGGTACCAAGATCAATCATAAAAACTTGACATCAGATTTTCTGAACCTTTCCACTCAATACCCCAAAGGACTCGGTGATATCCATAATCTGATTGCAAACAGTGGCTACAGTCCGGCAGCAAGAACAGAGGTACAACGGATAAACGGCATCATGCAAAGTTTTGATCCGGTCATGACGACCAAGCACCGACGTGCTCCCCTCAACCAACTTTACTCTGCTACGTTTGGAAATTCATATAAACTATTTGATGACAAGCATACCCTGGGCGTGATACTCGGCGGAAACTACTACCGACGCACAACGGATATATACAATGGGGATCTTACCCAGTATAGTATTTACCAGGGTGTGGTCACAGGTAATCCGGATATCTACAGCTACCGTCATATCCCAAATTATATTACACCAAACAGCTTATATATGGGAAAATATCAATCCTATAAGGAGAATACGGGAGTAGAGACACTCAATTATGGTGTGCTCGCCGGATTAACGTACCGGTTCAATCCCCGTCATGAGATCAGTGCACAGTATGTGGGAAGCTGGGGGGGAGAATCAAAGGCTACCAACATGAGGGGAGCGTATGAATATACCGGACTAACCGGAGATGTTTATAGTACCATCTATTCCTTGAAGCAAACGCTACGGGATTTGCAGACTTTTAATTTTCAGGGGGAGCACAAGTTCTTAAAATCCAGCTATTCTCCACGATTGAGCTATAATCTCTCCATGTCTAAATCTAGCCAAAATGATCCTGATTTTCGCTATGTCTCATTGATAGACTATGTTCCGGTAGGTGGCACCTATTACCTGAAACCAATCGTGGGTACGACAGGTGGCGCAAATAGCGAATGGGCGTACACCGAACATCTTTATGCCCTAAGCTCGGGTTATGTAAACGGCTTTGGTACCTATGGAACCATTCAGGCCGAGCCGAATGGTCGACGCTGGAGAAACCTCAACGAAGACAGTTACAACCATAAAGCGGATCTTAGCATTCCTTTTCCTTTTCTCGGTCAAAAGCAAGAATTAAAAACCGGCGTTAACTATCTTTATAGAGAGCGCCATTTTACCGAAAATATTCTCTTTCTCCCGGGCTCTAACTTCAACGACCTCGGCCGGATTACACTTCTTGATGTGGAGGGTAACCTCAACCGGATGGTCAGCAACGAAGTAATCGGCATAAAAGTACCCTCCGGCGGTACTGGTGAAGGTGAAATTCCCGTAGGTGGCTTTTTGTACAACAGCAAAAAATCACCCAATAATTATAAAGGTTTCTACGAAACCAGGGCGGCGTACGCCATGCTTGATCTACAGTTGCCCAAAAATATCCGCTTGACGGGTGGTGTACGGGTCGAAAAAACAAATATTCAGACACGGGTAGACACCAAAGACGTTTACGTGGATCCCAAACTAGCCTCTGTGGACGAGGAAGGCAATATTTTAGTCACCCCTTTTGGAGATGCCAACTCGGTATATAAGACGAAATACGTTCCGTATTACTCGGCCAACCTGACTTATAAATTCAGAAAAGACATGAATTTTCGCCTGGCTTACAACAGTACCCTGGCACGACCTGAGCTTCGGGAGATTACCAACGTCTTTGAATTTGACCCTTATCAAATGGGCTTAATCGTCGGTAACCGGGATCTGATCAACCAGAAGACGCAGAACCTCGATTTTCGATGGGAATGGTTTCCGGCGGCAGGTGAAGTATTTGCCATTTCTGCCTTTGGAAAACAAATCGACAATCAATTGGTCAAGGTATTCAGCCTGAAAACGGAGGGTCTCGCGGCGACCTATCCTGAATTTCCGATCATACAGTTTCAAAATGATAAAAATACTGGGCGAGTCTGGGGATTGGAATTTGAAGCCGTAAAAGACCTGAGTAAATTCTGGGGACAAAAAGATGTGCTTTTTTTGGGATCAAATCTGTTGATTGCGCAAAGCGAAATCAAGAAATCCGAAGAAAGACTTGCAGCAAACCGATTTATCGATCGCCATGCTCCACTCAACAGCCCTTTGTTTGAACAGGCTCCTTATTCCATCAATGCCTGGCTAAATTACAACAATAAAAAAACCGGAACAGACCTGACCACGACATTCAATATGGTTGGTGAACGCCTGATCCAGATCAACCTGACCGGGGAACCGGATCTGTATACACAGCCGACACCGACGCTTGATTTTGTCTTTAGCCAGAAAATAGTGTCCCGGTTGACCTTTAAGGGCTATGCCAAAAACATTCTCAACCCAGCGATCAAGACCGTATATGCCAACCCAAACACTGGTGGCAAATGGTATGGAAATGAATACATAAACCGTAGCTACAAACGCGGAAGTGAAGTGATGCTTGGTTTTACCTATAATCTATTCTAGCATATGAAAAGTAGTAAAAAAATATTTGTCCTGCTCCTGCTCGAACTTTTTGTATCCTGTTCTAAGGACAAATTTGTCGAAGAAGTAGATAACAGATACAACACCGGGGCTTCCAAAAGTTCCAATGTGCGCATCGTTAACCTCGGCGGTTCAAATCAGGTAATCGTAAACGGAGACAGTATTACCAATTTCGTTATCCGAAAAGGAGAAACGGATCCTATGGCTGGTAAGTACCCTCCTACCAAATATTTCCCCGTAGATGGTCGCCTCGGAACGCTGTGGAATGTTCCCCAAGACCTACTTAACAAACAAAACAGTGCGGATATCGAGGTTACTTATGTCGCCTATCAGGGAATTGGCATTGGTCTCCAGAAGAAATTTAAAATACAGGATAAAGGCAATTCGGTAGATTATTACACGTTGCTGGGTGATTATTATAATGTAGGGCTCCCCGAAGTAATCGAAGTGCCTCGAAGTGTAGAATCTCCACGCAACCCGGAAAACTGCAAAATCCGAATTATCAACTTCGCCGAAAAACCGGGTGAGAGCCAGGTAACACAGGAAGCAATAGAAGATCTATACGGGCCTGTAAGTCTGACATGGTCGGATGGAACAGCAATCAACAATGCGCTCAGCCATGTCCCTGTCGGCAAGGTATCGGACTATGTGGAGATCCCTTATGGAACCTATCAACTTAAAGTACTTACGGAAAACCAAAGACAATTGCCCTCTACCGGAAGTCTTACAATGGACTATATGACCTCATCCATCAGTTATATTGAAAACAGAACGGCGGTCATCCCTACTTACCTCACCTACAATCCGATCGCCAACTTTAAACCCGGCGGTGTATATACAGTCGTGGTTTACTCTCAGCCTTTTGATTATCCAAATATCAATGACCCGGAGTATACGCACAATCAGGTTCAGAATGGATTCCAAATTATAGCAGATATGGACCCGCCAGTGAACAATACTTATGCACGTATTCAGTTTGTCAATGCCAGAGCTGAAGCTGGGGCTGTATCCCTTAAGGTTGGTGATAAAAGCACGGAAGCTGTCGGGTTTGGGTCACATACAGCGTACATGCCTGCTATCCATGGGAAACTTCAGTTTCAGGCAGTACTCAACAATACCGCTTTGACAGCTGTAAACTATGATGTAAAAGCTGGCGACAACTATACCGTATGGCTTTATAGCACGGCAACGGGCAAAGACAGTCTGGTCGTATCGCACAACAACTTATCTGGTGTCACTTTTGGTGGGCAAAGCGGTACACAGGATGCTACTTACGAACGGTTTAAAACTAACTTTTACACTGACGTTCGTTTTTTCAATTTTAACAAAGTTTTTCCCTATGCTACTTTCACCTCCGATAATGGCAAACCGTTCAGCAATAACGGATGGGCATTTAATGAACGATCTACAGAACAATTGACCCCGGGTTACATTCCTTGGGTTAATCCTTATGTCAGATTAGTACAAATGGGCGGCAACACCAAAATACAAACACAAAAAATAATGGCTTATCATGCCACCGAAAATACCACTCCCGGATCATGGGCAGACGAGGTAGCCATCTATACAACCCAGGATCTGATTGCGAAGCCAGAGCTTTTCGCAGTACGGGGCGCATTGCCCAATGCCGATATCGGCTCCTACAGCATTGCCCTTATCGGGAAGCAAACGGAGGATCCGCGCTACAAATCCAGAATGATGATCGTTAAACATACCAAATAAATGGGACAATTTAGACAAGTAGTTATGAGCAATGACACTTTTAACAACAACCTGGTGTCCAAAAAAAAGCAAGCACCCGGAAACGGAACTCCGTTCGGCATGAACAGCAATCCAATAGGCTATAAAAGCAAAGCATTTTTTCTGTTTTTTATCTTTTTATTTCTTGTTTCCTGTACAAAGATAGATTATCACGAGGTCGAAAATCCAGCTTACTTAAGGGTATTCAACAACCTCAACTATGAGGTGAACCTTGGTGACAAGGGGCTTCTCGTACCTTATTTAACTATGCTTATTGATCCCGAATTTGATCAAAACGGTATCCCCGTAAAGGCGGCTATCGTCGGCGATTTTTTAGACAAACGTGCACGGTATGCAGCTCCCTATCCTACGCACAGTGCCGGAAGCACCAAACGAAACAATCCTGAATACCCGGGCAAGGAAAATGTACTGGTAGGTCCTATCATAAATGGATTTGATCTCTCCAGTTGGGCTCAGATCCCTTCGGGCTCCCACAGGATAGTTTTCTACTTTAGACCTGTCAATGACATCCCATTTTTTCAACTGAGCGATGATCTGAAAAAAAATGTTGCCGCTGAAGGCAACTATGACCTGAAAGATCGGGAGATTTATACGCTACATGTGGTCCAGAAAGATTTTAAAACGAAAGAGAACGGACTACTCTTACGTCAGGAAAATTTCCACAAGCTACCTTTCTCCGACTCATCGGTTTACCTTAATTTTTATAATATGAGTGCCAAAGGCTTTTCAACCTCCGAGGATAGAAAGCCCAACGGTATGATCACTCTTACAGATGGTATTAAAGACGAAATGAATGTCTATCTATCCCTCTATCCACAGGAAACAACCACATATACGGTTGAAACAGCGTTACCGGGATATCATGCGCGGTTCCTTCAGCCGCTGTACCGTGATACCGAAGAGGCTACCGTAAGTGATTATTTTAGTTTTCCACTATTTGCAGACAGCACAAAAACCATTACTACCAATATGGTACAGCAGGTCACTTTCCTTGCACCGGGGCTGACTTTTATTGAAATGGGTATCGGAGGAACTAATATGCCCAAAGGCTTATGTTCTCATCTAAGCTTCTATGGCCTCAACGAACTTGTACAACTTCCCGGCAGAGGCAATTCAGCACGATTCCCGAGTATGTTTATCAATACGCATTCAGGCCTTAATAATCCTAAATCGTTTCCTGCTGTAAATACCATAGAAGTCGTCAATGGAGAGGCCTATCTCACTACAATTCAACGCAAGTTTGATCCACCTATCTATAAATAATTAAGCTGATGCAACTAACGAAAATTAAAATATATATCCTCTTTCTGCTGAGCTGCATGCTCTTGCAGGCTTGTAGTCATGATGAATTTATGGTATATGAAGGAAACACGGAAACGCGGAACGTGGGGGACTATATCGGTAACAATTTCGACCTGAGCTTATTTCATGCCGCTTTGCTAAAAACCGATCTATTGAAAGCGGTGACAGGAACTGAAAAGGTCACCGTATATGCACCCACCAACGCTGCTTTCAATGCCATAGGGATATACCGTGCCTCGGATTTCGACAAGCTTAATCAGGACAGCCTGAAAACCATGATTCAATATCACATATTGGCCAAAATACTACCTAGTGAGGAGATTCCGGTCAAGACACTCGATGCAAAATATCCCAATATGGCAGGCAAGGATCTCATCATTTCAAAACATGCCGGAACCTCCCAATGGGATAAGACACGGGTATTTGTCAATGGTGTAGAAGCAATACGCATCGATATTGCCTTGACCAATGGTATATTGAACATTGTCAACGCTTGTTTCAAATATCAGGAAGGAAATGTACAGCATTTTCTTTCGAAACGACCTGAATATAGCGTTTTTGTTGCCGGCCTCAAAAAGTTCGGTTATTGGGAACGGCTTGCGCAAGGCGAATGGTCGGTGGTGGCACCCGACAATCAGGCATTTGAGAAAGCTGGCATCACGCTCGATAGCATAAACCGAATGGATCCCGGAAAATTCTACAATCGTTTTATGGGCGTCTACCTGTTTGATACTCGTATTTTCTTAACGGACTTGGAATTATCTGGTCAATCTCTGGCAACGTCCATAGAAGGGGATGTCCGAATGAGCCGAAAAATCTTTTACAACGTAGATATCCGCTGGTTTGCTGTACAGACGCAAGAAGCCGGTCAATACGGTAGGTTCACGCCACTATCCGCCAATAATAAGGTTAATTACCTCACAGACAACGGCACAATACATCATATCGAACAATTATTGTTCCTGCCGGATGAAGCTGTTTTAACAAACACTGGAAATTAAAAGCGTCTACCGATGAATAGAATCATAGCATTACTACTGCTGCTTATCGCAGTGGTATCCTGTAAACAGGAAGAATATATGCCCGAACCTTATGGAGAAAAGGTTCCTTATGTGGAGAAAGATAAAAAGAGTCTAGATGCACTGCTGATGGATTCCAAAAGCCATTTGTTCAAAATAGCACTGGATGGAAGCACCGTGCGTACCTTATTGGATAAGGAATGGAAAAACCTTCCGCTTACTTTTTTAGTCCCGAGCGATGCCGCTTTTACGGCCGCGGGTATGACACAGGAAAAACTGAAAAACATGAGTACTGCGGCTTTGGATTCAATCGTCCTCTACCATGTGTTAGCTGATAAAATAGATACAGCAAATGTGCACGCCACATACGGAAGCGTTCGGTTGAAATCTAAATTAGAAGATAAAGAACTAAGGCAAGGCAATCAATATGCTTCTTCAGCCTATAGTTATTACCATTATTTAGCCATTACAGCAAAGAAAATTTTGCTTAATGGAAAGACCGTGGGGGATTATCGTATAGAAAATGCGGTAGAGGCTGACGTCATCTTTATCGATACTTTTCTTAAAAAACCAGAGAAAACGCTCTGGCAAACAATGAAAACAGACAGCAGGCTTTCCATGTTTTTAGAAATTGTGGAAGCGAACGATGATTCCTATGCACAATCTTTTAGTTTGGACGAAGATCCTTGGTTTGTCTACAATATGGAAGAAGCGGTCATGAAAAACCAATTGGACTTATCAGTTGATCCGTATAATCCGGGCGCTACATATATCAGCCATCAAACCTCTGTTTTTGCCCCTACCAACGAGGCTTTTATCAAAGCCGGTTATGAAACTGCTGCAGAGTTTATTCGATTAAATGATGCGCATTGGAAATATAGAGGGCAGTACCTCAGGTTTTCGGATGGCGCTCCCTATAATTACAGAACCTTCCACAAAAACGATTCTGTCCTGACGTATCACCACGGTTGGGGCCAGCGTTACTATCCTACAGACGGCGGAGGCAGTGGTTTCTCCACCGTATTTTTTTCAAATGACTTAACGAACGAATACCTAGGCGATTACATCCTGCAGATGGAGAGCTACGATCCCAACAGCCAACCTCGTATGACCTGTCCTTACCGCTTTTCACGCGAAAATGGTAAGCTGAAAATAAGTCTGAAAAATGCGCGAAAGGGAAGCGAGCCAGCTACGGTCGTTGAGCAGGATATTTTAACGCTAAACGGACCGCTCTATCTTGTGGACCGCCTGTTTATACCAAACAAATTTTAAGAAACTATGCAAAATATCATTAAATACGTATTGATCGCTACTTGCTTCCTTACGTGTAGCTCCTGCGAAAAAGAGGATACTAATCACTATTCGTATGATGCGAATCTGATCAGTATGATTATTGCAGACAATGCAAACCTCTCTAAATTAAATGCCGCCAATAAACGGACCGAGTTATATGATATGCTGCTACAGAAAGGTCCTTTCACGCAGCTTGCACCCTCTGATGATGCCTTTACAGTCGACGTAAATTCGGCAGGGTTAAATCGCCTGACCAAAATCATGCGATATCATGTACTCAATGGGGTGTACGATTTCAACAAAATCCCTTTTCAGTTCAACCAGGAAATCTACTCTTACTCCGGAGGAAAGATGTTTGTTACCAAATGGATAAAGGATCGGGACACTGTCCTTACCATCAACGGTGCTATTGTTACTCCAGTGATGAAAAATGCCAATAATGGCAAAATACAGGTGATAAACCGCTTACTCGAACCTTATCTTTTCGACTATCTAAGCGACGCCCTAAAAAATGAATATGACATCACGCTATTTAACCAAGCACTGGAAAGGGTCCCTGCGGTCAAAAGTTTATTGCAAAAACCGGGGGCCTATACCGTTTTCGCTCCCAATAATGCTGCGATGATCAAGCAGGGTTACGGTACCCTGGAAATCATTAATAAAAAACCTGTAGATGAGCTAGAAAGACTATTGCGCTACCACATCGTACCGGACCGTAGATTCTTATATGATTATGTGCTGACAACGCCTACAGATGACAACACCAATATCAAAACAACAGAAACAATGTTGGATGGCGATAACCTCACCGTAACGCTGATATTTAACATCGGAACAGGATTGTACAATACAATAACACTTTTAGGTACCCGAAATACAGCCGAAGCAAATCTAACCAGAGAAAACCTACTGGCTGGCAATGGCGTACTGCACATCATTGACCAAGTCCTTTTAAACTGATCAATCAATTGTAACGGATTCATATATAGCGATGGAAATCGATACTTAAAAAATAACAATACAAAAATGAATACTATTCAACACATCATAAGTCTTGCCCTCTTGTCAGCGCTGTTGCTATTTTTCTCCTGCAAGAAAGATGGTCCCGGTGATGAGGTCAGTGCAAACCTGTCGGTAGAACATTATTTCCCAAACAGTGGGAAAGCAGGTACCTTGGTTACCATTAAAGGGACGGGGTTTAGCGAAAATATCGAAGAAAACATTGTGGAATTTGCGGGGGTACGGGCTGAAGTCTTTTCCGCGCAGTCGACATCACTGGTTGTCGTGGCTCCGGAAGCCGCCACTACCGGAAAATTGACAGTAAAAACCGGTGGTCAGGCTATTGAGGTCGGCAATTATACTTACCAGCGCCTGAGTCTAAAGCGGGTATGGCCTGCCAATGGCCCTGCCGGCTCCAATATACGGATCGCGGGTGAAGGGTTTGGAAGCTTGCAGCAACCTACAAGAGTGACCATTAATGACTCCACCGCCTTGGTCGTCAACATATCCGATACGCTTATTGTAGCAAAAGTCCCAGCCGGAGCAGGTACCGGAGCAGTCAAGGTTTTTGTGGATAATATGGTGTCCATAGGCGAGATTTTCACGTATCAGGAAATCAAGTCCATCAAACCCTTGACTGGCGGCAAAGGCACTAAGATTACCATCAGTGGCGAGGGGTTTGAAAGCGTAAAGGAAAATAATAAGGTCTACTTTAACGACAAACAGGCTACAGTGATCGAAGCGACACCAAAGCAACTTGTTGTAATCGCTCCGGAGGGAATCGAAAGTAATAAGGCTTCTGTTATTATCAATGGACAGAAAACGGTGAGCGCGGCAATCTTTAGTGTGGTTCCCCTGCCGAAGATCGCTGCGGTATCGCCTTTAAGTGGCCCAGTTGGCTCCATTATCACCATTAAAGGAAGTACGTTCAGTACGGTTAAAGATGAAAACAAAGTATTGATCAATGGCAAGGAAATACCTCTGGAGACGAACCCCTCCAGTACAGAGCTTGTGGTCCGATATCCGGCCAATATCGGAAGTGGAAAGATCGAAGTACTGGTCAATGATCAGAAGGTCGTGGGCCCTGAATTTGTGAACCAAGAATTGGGCATTACCAAGGTAAGTCCCGAAAGTGGTCTGGCAGGAACAGAAATCACCATTCAGGGAAGCGGCTTTTCCAAGGATTTACTTGGCAACATAGTATCTTTCAATGGTGTCCGGGCACAAATTATCTCTGCCAGCGAAAGTGTACTCAAAGTGATTGCTCCACCGATGCTGAGTACAGGTCCACTTAATGTACAAGTAGGTAATCTATCTGCCCGGGCTCCCCTAGCATTCCGTCGTTCAGGAGTAACGACCGTAGCCAAAGGTTTTATGACCCTTGATTATAACTATTCAAAAATAGTCATCGATTCAAAAGGCAATCTATATGTAAATAATCTCACATCTATCATGAAGGTTACACCCGAAGGCGTAAGTGCTATATTAGCAACTGGCTTTACTGGTATCATGGGGATGGACATCATGAATGATGTAATCTATGTTGTCGAATCAACTGTTGCCAAGAAAGTGACGCTGAATGGTCAAGTGACCACCATTCCGACTGCAGCTATTGCTCCCAGAGGCATTACAGTCGACAAAAATGGTAATTTCTATTATCCGAACTCCTGGAATGGCATACTTAAGGTTACACTACCTACGGGTACGGTGCAGAATATGAATACAGGTGGGGCTTCTGACAAGTGTCGGATTGCAATCGCGGCCGACGGCACCATTTACCACTCTTCTGATGACTATCAAGGAATGATTACCAGAACATTACCCGGTGGTCGAGGCGTCAACTGGATCGGTCAATACGAACGCTATGGTTATCAGGACGGGCCTATCTCTACTGCCCAGATCGGATATGGTCCGGCAGCACTAAAGTTGAATGCCCAAGGTAACTTGATCATCATGGACAGCAATAACAATGCTATCCGAGAAGTGAATCTTCAGGAACAGATGATAAGTACGCTCGCAAAGGTAGAGCGTGGTTTTGCAGATGGTGATCTGAGCTCGGCAAAATGGGGTATCATTAGTGATATAACGATAGATAAGGAGGGTAATATTTATTTGCTCGATGTCACAGGAAGTGCCATCCGTAAAGTGATATTTAAATAGCTGGAATAAAAAATAGTGAGCCCAAAATAAAAATAACGAAATGACAACGATATATTTAAAACGGTGGCGCGATCCGATTATGACGATCTTATTCTTGCTGCTGAACACGCTGTTTGCGACAGCGCAGGAAACATCCGGATCACTAACGGGCCGGATAGTGAATACCCATGGCCAAGCCATTGCCGGCGCAACGATTTTAGCGGTACATACCCCTTCGGGCACACGCTATGGCCTTTCCGCCGATACTGATGGCCGGTATACAATCAATAACATGCGCATCGGTGGACCATACAGCTTAACGGTCTCTACAGTCGGTATGCAACAGACTATCCGATCGGATATCTATATCCGCTTAGGCGCTGCACAGCTGCTCGATTTTGTATTGGGCAATGATGCTCAGGCCTTGGAGGAGGTTACCGTCACGGCCCGTGTGGCTGGTAAACATGCTGATAGCTATGGTACGGGCAAGAATATCAACGCCCGACAGGTACAGGGTATGCCTACAGTCAGCCGATCCCTGACAGATATAACGCGGCTTACACCACAGGGAAGTCGCGACAATAGTTTCGGAGGCACCAACTTTCGCTACAACAATGTCACCATTGATGGTGCGATCAACAACGATGCCATTGGATTCTCCCCATCATTAGGTGGACAGACGGGTACTTCGGGTATGACCGGGAGTTCTACGCGAACCAATCCGGTCTCGTTGGATGCCATACAGGACATGCAGGTATATCTAGCTCCTTATGACGTGAAAATCGGAAACTTTACTGGCGGATCAGTCAATGCTGTCACCCGTTCGGGCACGAATAAAGTGGAGGGTTCTGTCTATGGTTTTGGTCGCAATGCCAGCCTCATAGGAAAGGATCGTGTGGGCACGCTTGGCAAGATGAACAATGACTTTTATGACTATCAAGCAGGTTTCCGCATTGGATTTCCGATCATTAAGGATAAACTGTTCTTTTTTAGCAACGAAGAGTTGACCCGTCGCCAGGATCCTGCCCAATTGGTGACAGGCAGCAATGAAACCCTTCATATCCTGAGTCCGGAGGATGCAAACAATATCGCCGGCACTGTACAGAGCCGTTACGGTAACATCTTTGATGCTGGTACCGCAGGATCGTATACTAACTGGTCAAAATCGGTCAAATTTTTCAATCGTCTGGACTGGAACATCAATGATCGTCACCAACTGGGGATCCGTAACAATACCATCCGCAGTTCGGCGACACATATGGACCGTGACCAACAGGATTTCCGATTTTCCAGCATGGCTTTTAAACAAACAAACAATCAGAGTTCTACCGTCGCCGAATTAAAAAGCCGCTTTTCTAACTCACTTTCAGGAAATGCGGTCGTCGGCTATACGCTTGTCAACGATAACAGGGATCCATTGAGTGATCCAAGCTTACCGCAGGTACAGATTCAGGGGCGGACCCCCGGGAGCACCATCTATATCGGTACGGACCGGGAGGCCAGCATCTTTGACATGCAGCAAAAGACCTGGGAGCTGACAGCCAACCTAAACTGGAATATCGGACGTCATAAATTGCTCTTTGGCACGCACAATGAACTATACGGAATCCGCTATGGATTTGTAAATGCCTGGAATGGTCGGGTGGATTATAACAGCATTGAAGATTTTATCAGCAACACCCCCTATCGTGTGCGCGGTAGCTACAACTACAGCAACAATACCAGGGACTATATTCTCGATAATCCAGCTGCAGACTTTAACGTAAACATGTATAGCCTGTATATACAGGATGAGATCCGCCTTAGTGAACGGTTGCGGATCACACCGGGATTGCGTGCAGACTTAGCCCATCTACCGACCATGCCCACATTAAGTGCGAAGGTAAGTGATATCTGGGCAGATCCGAATTTCGGAACGACTTATAGCTATACCCCATTGAATCGCATTAAAAATGATTTCCTGAACCGTATACAATTGTCTCCACGTGTGGGCTTCCGCTGGGAAGCTACCGAAGACCGTCGTCTGGTGCTACGCGGAGGTGCCGGGCTCTTTACCGGCCGCATTCCCTTTGCATGGCTAGCCTATGCCTATTACAATACGGGTGACAGCTATGGCGCATTTGACCAACGTGCCGATCAAAAAGCTTTCACACCCGGTTCGGACGCTATTAAACCTAGCCCAAATGGTCTGGCGGATTTTATTGGGCAGAATGGAGCCATCGTTGATAATCCCAATAGTGGAAAAACACAAGTGGACCTGGTGGACAATGGCTTTACCTTGCCACAGGTACTCCGTGCCAGCTTGGGTGTGGATTATGAAACGATAGATAACTGGAAGTTTACGATAGAGGGCATGTACACCCGCAACATCAGCGATGTTATCTTTCAGCAATTGAACACTAAAGATAACCCGTTCTGGTATGGATACGACAGAAGCAAACAGCAGCCTGTATACACTGGTACAGTAGACAACCGTTTTTCCAATGTTTATCTCTTGTCCAATACTAGTCAGGGGTACCGCTACAGCATTACTGGGACAATCGCCAAAAACTACAAGGAGCTGAACGCCACGGCAAGCTATACCTTCGGGCAGTCAAAAGATATCTCAAATGGTGTTCGGAACTCCATGGAATCCAACTGGCAGTTGAACCAATCATTAGTCCCAAATGATCCCAAACTTGCTTACAGCAACTTTGACATCCGTCACCGGATAGTAAGCAACTTTAGTTATACGCACAAATGGAGATCGGCAGGCCGTACGAACATCAACCTTTTCTTTTCGGCCCAGTCTGGATCGCCGTTTACCTACGGAATCGTGAATGGCAACATACAAGGGCTTCCGCAACAGGTGTCGTTGGTATATATACCGTCACAAGCTGAAGCTATAAACTATTTCAAGGATGTGGAGGGTGGTCTGACCGCTCAGCAACAAGCTCAAGCTTTCAACACTTTCATTGATGGCAACGAATACCTGTCATCAAGACGCGGGGGTTTTACCGAACGGAATACCGGCCGCACCCCATGGAACATACAGGCTGACCTGAGAATGGCACACGACTTACCCGTGATGAAGAGTGGGCAGTTTTTAACAATTTCGGCAGACATCGTAAACCTAACAAACCTGCTTTCAAAGGAATGGGGCGTACAATACTTCTCACCGAATACGTTCAATTCGACCAGTTCGGTGGGATTGACTCCAACACTGTTCCCGCCACAGCAGCATACCGGCAACTGGCCGATATACACTTTTAGTGACCCGGGTAGCCCTTATAGTATAGACTATTTCAATTCGAGAGCACAGGTCCAATTAGGAATTAGGTATACTTTTTAGAAATTAACATTGAATTTGCTGAGCTACAATTACACTTGGCATTACAATACCTGGACCGGCCTTATAGGACCGGTCCAGGTATTGTAATTTTAAATCGTTAAAAAATGGACATTGTTAAAATTACAATAGCGTAGCAAACAATGCCTCTATTATGCGGTCCTGTTTCCGCTTTTCAAGTTTTAAGGAAATTAAGCAAGTCAGTAAAAATAATATGCAGGGACTATCAAATATTTGAAAACCATCCGTATGATCGGTATGTATAATATTATAAGCGATCACACATCCAAAGATTAAAAACAGTAACAGTGGTATATTCGGCAATTTTCTTGGTTGAAAGATTGCCCCTTATCGACTCATTTGTTATATTTTCATGGAGCCCCAAAATATAAGTCACAAACGACAGAAGAAATATTACAATTTGAAGAAAAAATAACGAGAAAGTGTATCGCACATGTATATCACATTTTGTCATCAATTAAAAAATAGATCCTTATATCAACACCAGTATCCGTATAATCTGACCATATGATCGGATAAGGTTGCGATCATTGATTTCTGAATGTACTGTGAACACACAAAACAGTTCGATAAGTTTATCCTTAAAAGAATATAAAGTTCCAAAACACCAAAAGGGAGCGTCAGTACGCCATCACCTTTCTTTGTTCAGTTTGCATACTGATAATGAGATAGTTAACCTCATTCAATCGTATATCTTTTTGAAGTCTGGCACCTAGATACATCCTTAAAGGAGATATTAAACAATTGATCAGCTTTAGTCTGCAAAAGAAAGTCTCTCTGGAATATAAAAGCTCTTTGGTAAAACGGTGGCTGTTTAGGAGAGAGCTTTGCTACTTTTGATCGTGGAGTAGAGAAATTAGTTTAAAAAAAAGCAAACGATCAAGGCTTCTCTTGTGTTCAACTCAAAAACTATGATGACCTTTGTTTTCAATACAAAATATATGGAGTTAACCGCCCGAGGGATGTCTGCAATGTTGTATCTTATGTCTGTGGTCCTGCTGATACTTTTGGGCAGTTGCCATGAAGACGATAGCCCCGCACCGGATCAGGCACACCTAAAGGTCAAGGTAAAAAGTGACGGTGATCAGTATGATGCAGTCTATCTCAACATCCTACAACTATGGACTCGCACATCTGCGGGTGGAGGAAAAATCGAGGCGAATAAAAAATTAAACATCCTAGGAATACAAAAGGATAGCATCATTGCAGGGGGACATGTCCCCCATGGCAACATACAGGAAATTATGCTAAAAGTAGTACCTGCTGGCAATCAAATAGTGATAGATGGATCTCCCTATCCTTTAGAGATGCCACAAGGACAATTTATTGCCGTGAATATCGCGGAGAATAAACTGCTCATGCCGAATGAAACGCATACCTTGATGCTTGATATCAATCTATCAGATTTTATCGATGAGACTGTTAATGGAAAATTTGTAATTAATCCTAACATAACTGCGGTATTGGATTAACGCAATATTGAAATGGTACAGCTCACTTTCACCGATAAGGCAAAATGTCAGGTTGATACGTGCTTTTATCTTTTGAGCGGATTTTGCGCTGCGCTGTCCCCAAGTTTCTTGCAGCCTATCTTTCATCAGCAATAATGAACTATGATTTAGCAATGAGTACTTCTTGCTATGATCATCCACTTTCCTATAATCAAAATAGCGCGCTTAGCCCATACTTACAGATCCGATTACGGACCTGTTGTTGCCCAATTCGCTCTCTCGGTCGCGGTGCCAGGCGGCCGAATCATTGTTATCGCGGTATAAATTTAACAGTACCGAATTAAACGTACAGTGAATCTGTTGTTCGATCCTCTCCTTCAACGCTTTTTAGGGTTCAAGCCATTGGTTTGCGACTATGGTTTTTCCGGCCAGCTGATAGTTCGTGTCCTCCTCACCATACCAGGCCGTCAACCTGGGCGTCATCACCGAACGATCGTATATTTTTCTACATCTTTGCTGCCATGGCACTACCTTGAGCAGGAGATCAAACAGCTGATCAGCTTCTTGTTGTCTAAGAAAATCCGGCTCAAAGTCCATGAGTTCTTCGGGGAAATTATATCCTTCATTTTCAAATAAGCTAAGCTGATCCATATTGCCATTATCTTAAATTTTATCAATGCGCCAATTCTGTCAAATCGCCGTCCTGGCAAGGAAAGAACAATTCTTCCCGCAGAGGGTGTACCATTTTAATCAAAAGGCACATGCTACTTGCTCCTCGGATCGGATTCTAGCGACATTTCTGCACAACTTATACCGCGATAGACGGACAATCATATTCTAAAACCTTTGGTCAGATAGATGCCAGCGCCATGGAGTGGCTATCTGGCTGGGTGATGCGGGAAATGTATCGTATCAAACACTGCGTGTTTAGAGAGAAAATTCAATTCCGATCTACGTTGTAGAACGTAATATTGAATTCATGAAATCCGTAGGAATAATAATTACTATTTGTAAACGTTATTATTACAATAGAACTTTTAAAAGAGTATGAATGTTCTACTAGCTTTTGGATAATATGAATTTCTCATCTTTCAAAATATATCATCATGAACGGAATCATATTTCAAGGAAAAAGTCTCAATGTTGGGTGTACGGCAAAATTTCTGTTCGAACCCCAAGTAAGTGTAGAAAATATTCCGGCAATAGCAGAACTTAGCACTGGTGAAAAAGCATATGCTGAAATACTTAGAGATACCACTCCTCTGATAACAGTCCGTGTAGGTGAATATTTAAACGGAAAAGGGAAGAGAACCCGTGAAACAGCTTGGGTTCTCTCCTATAATCATAAATTAAAATCATGGCAAATAACGAAGAGCCTCACCAGAAAATAGCTTACTTTATTTGTTGAGGATGTTAAAGTTAATTTACAGCACTTATAGCATCCATTACCGTTATTTCTTTTGTTATGCGTTATATTATATTAACTTCTTGAACAAATTTACGGTATAATTATATTTGACTGGGCTTATTGCCATAATTTTAATAAAAAGCTGATAAAACAATTATCAAAAGGAAGTTACAAAATTGCCTGCGTACCGATATGCTCCAATGCCGAACTTACAAAGGACCGAGAAATAACGCAAAAGTACATTGACCTCCTAAAGGAAAATATTAAGGATGAACCCTACGGTTGGTTATGGGCACATAAGCGTTCGAAGCGATGAGTATACTGTACTATATTCTCGTAATGGCGATATTTATGATATCATCAAACAGGCACGCGAAGAGCTCGGGAATACTGGATTATTTTAAGCTACATTCCAATTTTTATTTACTATTATTTGGGGGTTGCTTTGCAGGGCTTCATCTACGAAATTTATTACTTTAAAGATATTTCCGCTCAAGCGAAAACGATGTGTTTCTTCTGCTGTTTGAATTGTCACGGTAGCATTGTAGCCTTTATAATGCGTTTGTGCGACATGAATACTTACTATATTGTTACAAGCGATGGTCGTATGACGTAAGTGTATGAAAAAACTGACTGCATCTTCTTTTATAATATAGGGCGGCATGAATTTTTCGTAGAAAGGAGCTTTATCGTTGAACTTTATCAGCTTTTCCATATCTTTTTCTGATAGTGTTCCAATAAACCGCCGATAATTATCAGTGTATTTTCTAATGTAAAGAATAGCTGGAATAACCATCAACATCACACAGCCAAAAAGTATCAGCGCATACAGATAACTGTCCTTCACC
Source organism: Sphingobacterium sp. DR205 (assembly GCF_011064245.1). Classification (NCBI taxonomy): domain Bacteria; kingdom Pseudomonadati; phylum Bacteroidota; class Sphingobacteriia; order Sphingobacteriales; family Sphingobacteriaceae; genus Sphingobacterium; species Sphingobacterium sp. DR205. Next base: position 4,411,815 of record NZ_CP049333.1, read on the forward strand.
CTTGTATTATAGCGTTCTTCACCCAACACTGCTTTGCCATAAGATTCGGTTTCAATCATCGTCCCAACAAAGAAGATAACTGGTATTATCACACTGATCGACAACATAATAGCAATAATAATCAGACTTCGGCGTTGTAGTTCATTTATAAAAAAATTATTCATGGCTTTGTCGAATTGGGTACCGTGTTAGGATACATACCTTTTCTGCTACCTAGTAGCTTGTTATTTTTATCATATTTTTTTATTTCGCCAGTTGAAAGCAGCTCCACTTCGTAATAATCTAGTTTCCCACTTTTGTAGCAATACTGTATCTTCTGTGAATGATCTGCACTATTGCAATTTTTGCTTACAATAGTTCCATTCTCAAAATATTCAGTACACCATTCCTTATTCTTGGAGTAGTAGCTATGTGCTGTTTTCTGTCCATTTTTATTGAAATAAATTTTTTCTTCTGAACCAGAATGATAAAAATATTCTGCTTTCCCGTTTTCGTAAAACAGTCTTGTCGTTTTATTTATATGGTCGTTTTCCGATTTTATATTCCCATTCTCATAGTAGGCCGTCTCAACAGCATCAGACAAACCTGCCCCCATTCTTAAAACTATTTTTTTGGCTAATTTCCCAGTTTGACGAAAATGTTTTACCACAAAAACGGAGTCTTTTGTTTCAAAGTGGCTGATAAGGTTTCCTGAAGTATCCTTCAGATCTGTTGCAATTGCCAGGCCATTTTCAAAAGTAAAATACAAGGTATACAATTTCTCTCCTTTGGTTATTTGGGCTTTGGCGGTCTCCGTAAATTGATGTTTCCCATTTATTTTAAACCAAAATTTCTGATTTTTATTCTGTAAAAAATACGTTCCTTCTTTGAGTGTAAGTATTTCCTTTTCACGGTTTTCTGGGTTCGCTTTTATTTCCAAAATACCGAAGCCTTTTTCAAATTTTTCTAAATCCAAAAAATAACTATCATCGAGTTTCCTCACCTCTTGACAATAAGCTGTAATACCAAGAAAAATCAGGATGGTAAGTAAAATAATTTGTTTCATTTTTATGTGTCTAATAACTTTAAAGTTCTGATACCACTGCCTTAACCCATTTTATTGGAAACAGTTTCATTTATCTGTTAGTCAAAAACTAAATTCAGCTTAAATCTAAGGTATTTCTCAAGACAACAGGTTACAATTTTATATTCGAGGGTCATCGTTTATAATTCGTTTCAGTAACCTATTTATTTGCTATAGTCCTGTTTCCACTTAATTTTCTGCTTGCTTCACAACAGTGTTATTCTAGCAATTCGTGCCTGACCTGCTGCCAGGTTAAAACTTGATACCGGGGAGGTCTCAATACTAAGCGAACTATACCAACGGGAACGAAAAATCACATTAAACCAATTGATGGAAGCAGCTATAGATGGTGATCAACTAGCGATTAATTCATTCTCTCGGATAGGCTATATGCTTGGAAAAGGTATTGCTACTCTAATACATATTATCAATCCAGAAAAAGTGATTATTAGCGGATATGGTGCAAGAATCGGGCAAATATTGCTTCCTCAAATTCAGGCCGCTGTCGTGGAATTCAGCATCAATGGTCTGTCAAAGTATACGAGTATTGAAATATCATCCTTGCTCAATGTGCAGCTGATGGAGACTGCTTCTATAGCAATACTGGCATTAAATGGAGAGACATTAAATATTAGCTAATATTCAGTGTTTATGTAGATTTCGGATAAACCAATATTTTTAAGGCACCAAATTTCCCAACCTGTTCTACTATATTTCAATTTCAAAAAGAATGGCTTATGGATGGATGCTGGTTTACATAAACGCTGTAGCCCACCACCTCAATCCATCATCAATGCTTGTTATTTACAGGATAGAATGATAAGACCAGAAGGTCCATTACACGTTTTAAAATACTTTTCGTCTAATAATCTTAAATTAAATTTATTGATAATGCAGTATGATATAGTCAAAATAAAAGCTAATGCATTTTAATGAGCAAATTTTATGTGAAGAGCAATCCTTTCTTCTATCGGAACATCTAGTTTACGAACACAGACAGTAAAAAATTGAGCGGCTAAAAGTACTCATTCTAAAAATAGCGAGGCGATGAGAAAAACTGAAACGTGATTTCAAGAATAGATAAACATAACTACAAGATAATATTTATAGAAACATAATGAAATAATTACTTACAATTTCCTTTTTTCTCGTATTATTGCAAATAGAGATTTACGGCAAAACAATTATAGCCTTATCTAAAACCTTTCTTTTAAATCATTATGGACAACAGCTTAAAAAGTAAATTTAAAATTTCACCAACAGCCAGCTTAGTACTTTGTTTAGCAAGCGAAATTTATCAAGATGGAAAAACATGCCAGGCATATTTAGAAAACATTGAAACATCAGAAGGGGAATTGCTTTTAAAGAGTTTTAAACAAATTTTCGAACACTCCGAATCAATCGCTGTGCTGAGAAAGAGATATATCCGCAATCTTTTCGACTATTACGCTAATCAATTCACACAATTTCAGGTCTGTATTTTGGGAGCTGGTCTCGATCCAATTTCACTCTATCTACTAGAACAATACGACCATCAAATTGAAACGATCTTTGAAGTTGATATTGAATTTATGGATGAAAAACGAGCTCTCTATACGGAATTGATCGGTGATCAGAATAAAGTAAGGCTAATCACTCATGATGCTACTGATATTGACCCCTTGTTGGATGAACTAAAAAGATTGGGGCATCATTCATTAAGTCCGACGATATTCTTATTGGAAGGTTTTGTCTATTACATCAGCCGGGATAAGTTCAGTACACTGCTTGAAAAATTAGCTGCCGCTGATGGAAATAAAGTTGTCATACTAGACTACGTTTTACCATTTGAAACCATTCATGAAAGCAATCGGGAGAAATCCCGTCTCATGCTCCGTTCCCTAGAACAGGGCTTAGGCTGGCCAATCATGGTCTATCATAAATTTGATATCATCGGATTAATCCAATTTTTTAAAGGAGAAATCGTAACGTCTGATTCGACACAGTCGATGGAGAAAAAACTATATGGAGATAACGAAATTTATATCTACCCAACTAGCGGCTTTATGGAAATGATAAGTTTTCAGTTTTCATAAAAATCTTGAATTTGACAAATTCAGCTGGGATGCCAGCTTTTTAAGGGTCGGATTATCCCTATCAATGAAAACCAAAGCAGCAACGGGCAATTTAAAGCGGGTCGTCTCAAAATTTCAGTGGGCAGCTTTTAGTACAATAAATTGGAAAAGTCCAATTACTGCTATCGCAAAGACGAGGTACTGGTTGATGATGTGGCTATCCGAGGAAGACAATGTGTATGTATGCGGTATGTGGGAAGGAAATAAATTATCAAAAAATCATAGCGCTCAATTCGGCTAAATGCTGCCGTGAATGAAAAAACGTTAGTGCAGTATATGAGGCTGAAATTTAACCTAATATGATTTATCATATATAACTGACCATTAAATATTTGATGACTAAATTATCATTCAATCTTGCAATAATCATGTTTCCTTTATGACAAATGATCTGATCACAAAATTTCAAATGCCAAGAAAAGAAACTATGCACCATCATTCTTTACATTAAAAGTGCAGTATAATGAGAAAGCAATACAACTTAGATTTTCTGACGGTTCACATCCGCTCGTGATTAAAGAGATGTTAAGTATTAAAGATAAATTAGATTTTAACTAGTATATGATGATCTTAACATTGAAAACCCTGATATACCCATCATGATTAAAATACAAAGAGCACCACCCGAACTTCCAGATCCTAAGAGCAAAGTATCTCACGCTCTATATAATTTAAAAGGAACACAAGCTTTTGGAGAGTTTGCTTTTCCCCCGTTGTCCTTTTGGTGGTAAACGAATAAAATATTAAATAATGAAAACAATCAAATTTATACTGCTCATCCTCTATGTCATGATCAATAGCGTATACGCTCAGGACAAGGGAGAAATCGATAACTACAAGAAGTTTGAAAATTCTTTCCTTAGAAATTTCAAATACGCAGCTCAAGGTCTTATCTTTTATAATTAATATCTTTGGGGTATGAATATCGAACACATCGGACAGCCTTTCCTCAAAAAATTCCCTGGAGATTTTTCCAATAATCCTCTACAGAGAAATACGCCAAAAGTTTTGTTTGCCACGGTTAAACCTGCCGAGTTTTACAAGCCTCATTTAATTGCTTTTAACGAAGCGCTTTCTGAGGAAATTGGACTGGGAAAATTTGAGGAAAAAGATCTTAATTTTCTTGTGGGTTCTCAGCTTCCCAACAATATGCAGACCTACGCTACAGCTTACGCCGGACATCAATTTGGTAACTGGGCGGGCCAGCTGGGAGATGGAAGGGCTATTCTCGCGGGAGAAATTACCAATGCAAACGGCAAGAAAACAGAGGTCCAGTGGAAAGGGGCCGGTGCAACCCCTTATTCAAGGCGTGCCGACGGAAGGGCCGTGTTGAGGTCTTCGGTACGCGAATACCTGATAAGTGAAGCCATGTATCACTTAGGGGTACCCACTACTAGAGCGTTAAGCCTGGCCTTTACAGGAGAAGACGTCATACGGGATATCATGTATAACGGCAATCCTCAGTACGAAAAAGGGGCCGTAATCATAAGAACGGCCGAAAGCTTCCTTCGTTTTGGGCATTTTGAGCTGATGTTTGCCCAGGGTGAACACATGCTCTTGCAGGATATGCTTGATTTTACGATTGAAAACTACTTCCCTGAAATTGTTTCATCCGATCATCAGAAATATAAAGATTTTTTTGAAAACGTATGTACCCGCACGGCAGACCTAATGGTAGAATGGTTCAGAGTAGGTTTTGTTCATGGTGTAATGAACACGGACAATATGTCTATCCTAGGTTTAACGATTGATTATGGTCCTTACTCCATGATGGATGAATATAATTTAAATTTCACGCCGAATACAACGGATCTCCCTGGAAGAAGATATGCATTTGGGAAACAGGGACAGATTGCACACTGGAATCTATGGAAACTTGCGAATGCCCTTCAACCGATAATCAACGATGAAAATTTTTTGGAAAACACGTTAAATGATTTTGGAATTTATTTTTGGGAAGCCCATGATAAAATGCTCTGCAAAAAATTCGGATTTGACGGGCTCAAAAAAGAGGACGCAGAGTTTTTCACCAACTGGCAGGGCTTAATGCAGGAGCTGCAATTGGATCACACGTTATTCTTCAATCAATTGGAAAAAATAACACCTGATACAGATTTAAATGAACATTTCAGCCCGGTCGCTTATACTGTTTTCAATGAAGAAAAAATCAATAAACTTGAAGACTTCATTGAACAATACCGATCCCGTCTGCATTCGAATTCGATTTCAAAGCAAGAGTCCCTGAAATTAATGGAAACGACAAATCCTAAATTTATACTGAGAAACTATCTACTCTACGAGTGTATCGAAGAAATTAGTAGCGGAAAAACAGAAATGTTAGTTAAACTAACTCAGGCATTAGAACATCCATACCAGGAACTATTTCCGGAATTTTCCAAAAAGCGCCCGTCCAGCTATAACAATACCGCAGGATGTTCTACGTTATCATGTAGCTCATAACAACAGAGATTTATTATATTTGACACACTTAATGAGACAGCCTATTGTATGAATTTGAAATGGCGGCAGTCACACTGACCTATAAGCTTTAGGAAGCTGTCTTCAGCCATTTCAGGCTTCCAGTATCTAGTGAAAATTTATAACCGCCAAATAGCAATGTCCAGTAAAATATTCGGCAATGCTAATATCAATAAATATAGAAGTTACTCATTTTAAATAATTGTTTATTCAACTCGATACTTTAATAAAAATAAAATAATAATTCTGAATCGAACTAGATGTTGTTATGAATGAATTTATAAATTTTCAAATAGATCCAACAATGAGCACGCTGATCAAAATATAATCTACTGAAATAATAGCGCAGATTTTGCCTTTATGGTCGGAAATATATTTTTGCTCATTCGATGGTTTTAAGTCGAAGAGAATTGCATTATCTTCCATCGAGGACGGGGCTCTGAATTGTATTCGATTAAATTGCCGCTTCTAAAATAAGATCTGGTACAAACCCAAACCAGGAGCAAAAAAATACGGCTTATCTTTTAATGTTATGATTTTCGGCATGGTCATGTCATCGCACTTAAAGCGTTGTTTTTTCAGTTCGTAATAAGCCAAATAATCCGGACTGGGCAGTTTGCCATTATGCCAGCCAATCAAAACATCGTCATCGAATTTAGGAATTTCAGTTTTTGGTATATCGAGTTCGCTTTTAAAAAGGTCTGTTTGTCTAACGACCAAAGTCTGATTGATCACTTTAAATACATCGCAGCGCTCTGTATTCACGATCGTGTAAGGACAAGGTTTTAGCCCATACGGCTGCAGTATCTCCAGCTCGTATCTATTTAAAGCTTTCATCTGCAGACTATCGTTCAGATCTTTCAATTCTTCCGACTTTCTCCGCAGGCTATCTGTGATAACGACCGTTTTAAAATCTTCTTGTTTTTTATAATCCGGATAGAAAAACTTCTTTCTGTTGAGATATAAATTCCCCTGTGTATCAATATAAAATGGCTGTTCCCAGTCGTAAATCTTTTCAAACACAATATTTTTATCCACATCAATAATTTTTACGGGCGAATTACTGTTGCTGGGCTTTAAAAGTATTCTGTCATCATTTAAAAAAACAAGACTGCTTAAGCCTGTCATATCGGTAACTTTTCTGAACTTGCTTTCGTCTTTTAGCAACTCGATCAGTTGAGGCACATCGGGGTGTTTATCTTTTTTAGGGATAGGATTACAGCCTAAAAACACAAGTAATACAAAGAAAGGAAGGTATCTCATCAGTTATTCTTTCGTATAATTTGATTTTCTGTTTATATCAACCGGCTCACCTAAATACTTTGGTCTTCTGTTTCTTATCACATCTAAAACGGCTTTGCTAACCGATAGTTTTTCCCGGGATGCATAGTATTTATAACCTGGATAAACGCCCCTATCTGCACTATAACCGAATGATTTTATTCCCAATTTATCGCCCAGATAAATACATCTGTTCAGGTGATATTTCTGAGATACCAAAATTGCTGTATCAACATAAAAAATATGTTTTGCACGGTACATGGTCGAGTAGCTATCAAACCCAGCATAGTCGATGTAAATTTTTGTGGTATCGACTCCATTTTTCTGACAATATAACTTCATTACTGTAAGCTCATCGTATTCATCTCTACCGTTATCTCCTGACAGCAATATTTTATCCACCTTGTTGTTTTTGTACAGCGAAATCCCGGCATCCAGCCTATCTTTTAGATACCTGCTTGGCTGATCGCCGTTTATACCGGCACCAAAAATGATGGCTACCTTCGTTTTTGGCACATCTTTAAGTTCGGTAAAAATCAGCTTTTCTGTTTCGTCCCTTACGTTGCTGTTGGTTACTAAAACAACAAATAGCGCTATTAGGCATAGAATGATAAACGACAAAAGGAACTTTTTAATCTTTTTCATACGCTTGATTTTACAACAATTTATAAAAATCGGTTTTCTTTATCTCTCCGGCAAAACTATTTTCGTTTTTTTGAGACCCCGGCAGAATCCGCCCCCTCAAACCCCATAATGTATTTGATGTTTTCTTCTTCTACAGTAGTGATAAAAGGTGTTACATCTTTAAAATGGTTCCAGCGGTAACTTGGTTTTTTATTGAAATGCTGATACCACTTCCCATCTTCCTTAAAAGCGTAATTGTAGCGGGCGTAAACTTCGTTACGCATTTCTGCAAGTTGCTGTTTACTGTATTTTTTCACGTCTGCCCATGTAAAAATACGAAGTGAAATATCCGTAAAATTCCCTTCAGGTTTCCAATAAACCTTCCTATAGAAACGCTCGCTATCTACATCGTGAATACCGAATTTACTTTCTTTTTCACATTTGTATAGACGATAAAAATGAGACTTGTCTACCCTAAGATAGCTTTCACCCACAAAAAAATCAGAAGCCACATATTGTTTGTTAACTACCTTTACAGGTGCGAAAATATGGGTACCGATCCAACCGCCATCATGTACGTTGGGCAAACTTTCGCAGAGGGTGACCTGTTTATTGATCAGTCCTTGTTTGCTAAAGCTCAGGTGCTGATAGTAAACAAAAGTACAATAAGACCTTGGGTCGACTATGATTTTGATCTGATAAAGCGAATCGCGGTCTTCGGCAAGATACACACCGTTTACACTGTAAGCAAAGTTGTTGACATCGGTTTCTGCATCGTAGCCTTTTTCAAGTTCAGGTGCCCATACATTAATATCCGATTGGATTGTACACGGACAATTATTCACTTGTTTCGATTGAGCGAAAGTGGTAGAAACAAGTGGCAACATGATGAAAAGGATTTTTTTCATAGTTAAAGACTTTGTGGAAAATACCGTACATGATCATGACAAATATGGTATCGGGTAAACCCAGGTGTGATGTTTACGGAAACCGCGCTCCCATTTCCAAAGAACTGATCTTTTTTCATCAGAAGCTATTTAACAAACATTCCAGAAAGCAACATATTATCATTAAAATTCAAGGTCACTTTATAAGGTGAAGTTTTAATTTCGATATAATTGGCAAAATCAACTGGGTGATAGTCTATTTTGAGCTTTTCCAGCAACTTGAGCACTTCATCAAATTTTAAACCCGGTTTTAAGCCATTTTCAAAGGAGATCTCCACCTTTCTAAAGTCGTTGATGGCGAAGCCGTTAATGAAATTTTCCTTTTGATTATCGGGATTGCTGTTGCTTACAGCAAAGTAAAAGTAGAAATCATGATAGTTATTCTGATAATAGATTTCATTTGTTTTTGCCGTGGTCCCATCAATTTCTGCTATTCGTTCAAAACGCTTGTTTGTAGCTGATTTTAGAAAGTCTTCTTCTGTTGTTTTACCAACAATCAAACCATTAATGTTCCAGTTTTTATCAATTTTTATAGTAGGTTTCTCTTTAACATCTTCTGGCCTGGTTGCATTTTTCACCAAATCTGCCATGTACTTTTCATTATCGCATCCGCCAAAATCAATTAAACCATTCATAATATCCCAATAGCACGATTTGGACAGATCCGTATTGTTCAAAATGATTAATCTTCTGTAATCTGGAGCATAAAAAACAAATTTATTTTGAGCCTTTATATTCCAGTACAAACCGTTGTCAGTATTCGGATTTTTAGTGCCCTTACCGTATTTAGCCTCTAGTTTCTTTAAAATATTGGCCTGCAGTTCTGGCGTTTTCAACTCAATTCTTACGCCGTAGATCTTGCTTTCAGCATCATAATTTTTTAAAACCTCATATAACTCATTGATATTTTTAGCCTGTTTGAGATCGATATGTCCACCGCCTAATCGTGTAATGCTATCTGTTTTCAGTTTCTCCGATTCAATTTGAAAAATAATCCGCTGGCCTTCCAGATCAATTCCGTCAAAACTGTATTCCTTCGATTTTTCAACCTCCAACAACAAACTAAAAGGATATTCTACAGTTTCTACACCGATCAATAATACGTCATCAAAACTGCTGATTTTTTCAATCGGCTCGTTTAAGTTCAAGGTCGCCAGATCTATTTTATCTTGACTTTTACAAGAAAAAATTAAGGGTAAAATGGCTAATAATAGTCTATTCATATACAATTATTCTAAAATGGAATGTATTAGTTGATGATGTCAGCTTTATTCTATACTCAAATTTAACTGTAAAATCTATAAGAAATTAAACAAATTATAATTCGCTGGCGATGGGTTATCATTCGTAGGCATTTGCGTTTTTTTCGGAATTATCGCACCTTAAAAAATATATAGTTGCTTTCGCCGTATCACTTTCCATCTGAGTTAATGGCTGGAGTGAACATATATACTTCCCAAACTTTTCACTACCTGCTGAATGGCCTCCTCAACTGTGATCCCTGGGCACTCCGCTATTTCTTGCATCATTCCTTTTGCACCATATTCCCTGTCTTACCACCTAAAGTGGAAAATAGTCTCTTTGAACTTGACAAAACGTTAATTCCAGTAATTTCTATATTGGAAGCACGGGGTGACGAAAAACAGGAACGATTACGCGAATTGATTAAAGTAAGTTCCATTCTCGCACATGAAGGCTGGTAAAAAAAACAAGAATCAAAATTAAATCAGCTTGGAAATATTCATCATGAGCTGACAGTGTAATTTCTATTGACTTAAAAATGCTTCCGTCCGAATATTTCGTTTATGCATTTTCCCCCAATCCGAAAGTGCTATAATAACGTTTCTAAGGGTTCTGCTGTAATCTGTGGAAATATACTCTACGACCACTGGCGTTTGCTCGGCGTGCACGACCCTTTTGACAAAACCGTTTAATTCAAGATCTTTCAATTCATTTGAAAGCACTCGCGCTGAGATGCCCCTAATATTTCTTTGAAGCTCATTAAATCTGATATTCCCGCTTTCCTGCAAAACAATAATAATCTTTAATTTCCATTTTCCGCCAATAACATAAATTGCATCTTCAACAGAAGAAAGATTTTCAGAACATTTTGCAGCCGTGATAGACTCCGCTAAATCAATTGTATTTTCCATGGGATTCAACATTATACTAACCTAAAGGTTACTACTAACCTTTTGATTACTACTAACTTTTAATAAGCAAATATACATAATTTTGCTAAAGAAATTTTAACAAAGAAAAATGAAAAATATACTTCACATTATTTCAAGTCCACGAGCAGAGGTATCTGCAAGTAGAAAATTAGGAAATGCTGTTATTCAAAAAATTCAGGAAAAGTATTCCGATACCATTGTAAAGGAACGCGATCTGACAAAAAGTAAAGTTCCACTTTTGGAGGAGGTACATATAAATACGTTTTTTACACCCGCTGAAAATCATTCTGAAGAACAGCAATCAATTAGCAAATATTCGGAAGGTCTAATTACGGAATTAAAGGAAGCCGACATTATCGTCATTGATTCTCCAATGTACAACTTCTCAGTTCCAGCGACTCTGAGAGCTTATTTCGATTTTACTTCAAGAGCAGGATATACCTTCAAGTATGATGAAAATGGACCAAAGGGCCTGTTGAACGACAAGAAGCTCTACGTCGCTTTTACCTCTGGAAATATCTATTCGGAAGGCCCATACCAAATATATGACTCCAATATTCCTTACATCAGAAATATCTTTGGATTTTACGGTGTTTCTGACATCAGTGTTTTCCGCGCAGAGGGTCTTTCAATTCCCGGGATAATGGAGACATCACTGGAAAGAGCAATTGAGAATATTGCCATTGATTAATATAAAGATCTGATCGGAAATTAATCCTTGTCATTTAAATTTTGGCAAGGATTTTTATCTGGCAGAGAAATCAGCATTTAACAGGAAAATCGCAAATGTATTCAATACAGTTTCCTCTTTCCATAGAAATGCCGAGATAGGAAGCGGTCTTAACATAACTTTTGTTTAGGGAAGATAGCGGATCAGAAAATGAGAAAAATAAAAAGTCCACTGAAATCGGAAAGTTTCCGGTAAACGTATTGTGGAATGCCGCTTTCAGAAAAAAGTCATTGATAATTAACAGGAAAAGAACAAAAATAAAAAGCGGCGAAACAAGATACTTTAAGCGTTCATACATATTTCAGCGTCTACGTTTTCTATTGATACCTATTTGTACAACTTGGCGACCTGCCAACTATACCTGACTCATTAAATAGCTAAAAAACGGAGGCCAGAATAAGCTAAATTTCACTGCTTCAGTAATACTCTTCCTCGATAACAATTGGCGCATACATTAAATTGATAACATAAAAATACATTCAATTTTTGCCCGTCATTAAAATTTAGCGAATTTATCCTATCTTTAATACTCGAAATATTTAAATTTTATGAAGGCACATACATACGAAACGCAGTCAACAATTACTCCTGAAAAAGCATTAGACTTCTTAAAAGAAGGAAATCAGCGCTTTGTCAATAATCTAAAAGCAAACCGGGATCTTCTCGAACAGGTAAATGCTACCCGTGAAGGGCAATGGCCGTTCGCTGTAGTATTAAGCTGTATAGATAGCCGTACTTCTGCTGAGCTTATATTTGACCAAGGTCTGGGTGATATTTTCAGCATCAGAATTGCAGGAAATTTTGTCAATCAGGACATTCTAGGCTCAATGGAGTTTGGTTGCAATGTAGCCGGTTCCAAACTCGTTGTTGTATTGGGCCATACCAAATGTGGCGCCCTGAAAGGTGGATTGGATGCTGCACAAATCGAAGGATTGGGCATGGACAACCTGAACCATTTAGTTAATCATTTTGATGCTATTATCAATGAAGTGATAGATAAAGACGAAGAACGTTCATCAAAAAATAGCGTATTGCTGGAGAAATTAAACCAGCAGAATATTAAACACGCCATTAAAGATATTCGCAGACAAAGTTCAACTCTTCGGAAGCTTGAAGAAGAAGGTAAGATCAAGATTGTCGGTGCCAATTACGATGTTGAAACTGGAAGCGTAAGTTGGCTGTAGTTTTACCGAAATTGATATATTGATTAAAGCCTGTCGCCGCTACCTGAATAAGAAGTGACTTCCTTTTCCTCACTGTCTCTCCTTTAAATGCGGTCCCAGTAACAACGTCTTTCTCGCACTATTCGACCTGCATCCGAGCAAACAGGATTAGGTGCTAGCTCGTTATCTCCACGATAAGGGAAGGCAACAGGAAAAAGTGGGCGAAAGATGATTTCACATCAATGAGTATCAACTTTCTTTTGAAATGAATAAATATTTGGTACATCAAAAAAGCTGCAAAGAGTCTCTTTACAGCTTTTTTGATGCAATTATATCCTTAGCACTTCGTCTTCCGCCTATAGATTGTTTCGAAGGTAACCCTGAAAGTTATCCTGAAACTGAAGGCCATTGCCCAGCCTATATTTGCTTAATTTGTTATTTAGCGCCAACCCCCAAAGGATGAACTCGCTCAAAAAATAACGATCTTCGGATTTCGTTTGCGGTTGGTATTGCTCAATCAATGTTTGGATAGCTGTCACTTGGTCCAATTGGCATTTGTAATCTGCATCTGTAAGTTCATCGGACAGCTCAATGCCTTCCGATTCTGAAAACCAACGAATAATATCGTCGTAAGGATAGCGCTCGTTGTCCCTTTCCAGTTTTTCAATTTTAGGAAATAAAATCGGGAATAGGCTTTTTACTGCATTTTCGATCAACTGCAACGCGACGGTAGCAGCTCCCTCCTGTTCACCTTCGTAAACGAGCTCAACTTTTCCGGTGATAGCCGGGACAATACCCACAAAATCGCTCAGGCGTACTGACGTCTTTTTTGATCCGTTTTTGAGCATGCGCAGTTCAGCTGTGCTTAATAGGTTCTGAAATGCTGTAATGCTCATCCGTGCGCTGACGCCACTCTTTTCATCAACATATTCGCTATTTCGGGCTTCAAAACTGATCTGCTCAATTAATTCACGGGCCAGTTCAGGAACGTATATTTGCTCTTTCTGTGCCGCCTCCAGGTTGGATTCCTGGGCAGTAATTGCCTTCGCGATCTCAACTGATTCGGGATAATGTGTCAATATCTGCGATCCTATCCGGTCTTTCAGTGGCGTCACAATACTCCCCCTATTGGTATAATCTTCCGGATTTGCAGTGAACACAAACTGTATATCTAAGGGTAGGCGCAATTTGAATCCACGGATCTGGATATCCCCTTCCTGCAAGATATTGAAAAGTGCCACCTGAATCCGGGCCTGAAGATCAGGCAGTTCATTAATGACAAATATCGAGCGATTTGCCCGCGGAATCATACCAAAATGAATCACGCGATCATCGGCATAGCTCAATCTCAAATTGGCTGCTTTGATCGGATCGACATCACCGATCAGATCGGCTACGGTCACATCTGGTGTAGCAAGTTTCTCGGCAAAACGTTCACTTCGATGAAGCCAAATTATCGCAGTGTCGTCACCTTTTTCCTTCAGGAGCTCCAGGGCATAGCGGGATATGGGGTTATAGGGGTCGTCATTAATCTCAGAACCCGCTACTACAGGCACATATTCATCCAGCAGATTAACCATGAGCCTAGCCAGACGTGTCTTTGCCTGGCCACGAAGACCAAGGAAATTAATATTGTGTTTGGAAAGAATAGCTCTCTCAAGTTCGGGAATAACGGTATCCTCATAACCATGTACTCCGGTAAACACGGTTTCGCCCTTCCTAATTTTTGTAATCAGATTCTGACGCAATTCTTCTTTTATCGTCTTAGGCTTGTAACCTGAGTTTTTCAGTGCACCAAATGTTGTAATCTTTGTGTAATCCATGTCTTCTGATGATGAGGCGCAAACCTTGCGCAAGATTTATATTTTATTGCCGCTAAATGAATTGTTTATCGTATTCTTTTTTTGCGATTTTCTTCGTAGTCTTCAAAAATCATTCCGCCCAGATCTCCAAGCCCTGTGTAATAAGCCTTGCCCTGATTTGAAGCCGTAAATTCGTCGATAAATTGCTGCAAATAGGGATCTGAGGTGATCATAAAGGTCGTAATAGGTATCCCCAATTTTCGGGCCTGCGCGGCCATGCTATAGCACTTTCCGGTGATAAATGGATCTAAGCCCATTGGATTCTTATAGTAGGTCCCATCCGGCATGTTTAAACAGCTCGGCTTGCCGTCTGTAATCATAAATATCTGCTTGTTTGCATGCCGCTTGCGCCGGAGTATATCCATTGCTAACTGTAAGCCAGCGACAGTATTGGTATGAAACGGACCCACTTGCAGATAGGGCAAGTCTTTGATCGCTATCGGCCAGGCATCATTACCGAAGACAATAATATCAAGCGTGTCTTTGGGATACCGTGTAAGGATAAGCTCCGATAGGGCCATGGCTACTTTCTTTGCAGGGGTAATCCGATCTTCGCCATATAGGATCATGCTATGGCTGATATCGATCATCAGCACCGTACTCATCTGCGATTTAAACTGTGTATCCTCTACAACCAGATCATTTTCTGACAAACCAAACTCGCCTATACCATGATTGATCTGTGCATTTTTCAGGCTTTCAGTCAAAGCAATCTTCTCGAGGCCATCTCCATACTGATAATTTCTAAAATCGCCCATGTTTTCGTCACTCTGGCCTTGTTGGCTGGTTTTATGATTACCGGACTTTCCTTTTCGCATCTTCCCAAAAATCTGGTCCAATGCATTTTGTCGCAAGGCCTTTTCCATCTTTGAGGTAATGTCTACGCCACCGTTGCCATCAAATTCCATTTTTTCCCTGATATATCCCTTATTCTTCAGATCGGCGATGAAATCATCTATGGTATATTCTGGAGTGGTCAGTTTGAACTCCCGATCCAGTTCACGCAGCCAATCAATGGCTTCATCAAAATCACCCGAGGTATGGGTAATCAATTCTTTGAAAATATCAAATAATTTTTCAAAAGGTGTCTGGAACGGCTCGTCATATTGCTTGAAGAAAAATCCCCTATTTCGTTTCGTGCTGCTCATACGTTCATTTATTAGGATGAAGAAGCTATTCGCCCGTTAAAACCAGAATAGCTTCATAAGATAAATTTACGACATAATAATCCATATAAAGAGCCATTCCCCATTAACATTGGACAATGGTTATCGTCTGCGGTCTGACAACAAGTGGTCGTTTATTTACTCGCTTCGTTTAAAAGGCCAATATCTTCAGCATCCAATGGCAGTTTCGGAGCAGCAAATAAGGTCTCCAGTTGCGACGCGCTGGTTGCGCTCACAATCGGAGCAGTGACCAATGGCTTTGCCAGAAGCCATGCTAGCGCTACTGTAGCTTGTTTAGTATCATACTTTTCAGCCACCACATCCAAAGCTTTCAATACACGTTTACCTTTGTCATCAAAATACTTCTTTATGCCGCCACCTCTGGCGGTATTGTCAAAATCTGCCTCGGTACGATATTTTCCTGTCAAGAAACCCGCCGCAAGAGACCAGTATGGGAATACACTCAAACCATAGGTTTCGGCTATCGGAGCGTAGTCATTTTCAAAACGGCTACGCTCAACCAAATTATAATGAGGTTGCAATGCGACATATCGGGGTAGACCATTTTTTTCCGCACTATCAAAACTTTCAATAAGCCGTTCAGGAGAGATATTTGAGGCAGCGATAAACCGAACTTTACCGGCCTTTATTAGTTCATCGTAGGCTGATAAGGTCTCCTCAACAGGTGTAACGTTGTCATCAAAATGGGTATAGTATAAATCTATGTGATCTACCCCCAAACGCTGCAAGGACTCGTCAGCTGATTTCAAAATATGTTTCCTGGAAATATCAAAACCATGTTCCTTCGTCTCAGACCCAACCTTAGTCGCCAGTACAATGTCGTTGCGATTACCGCGATTTTTTAACCATTTACCAATAATTTCTTCAGATTGGCCGCCTTTCCCGTTTACCCACCAGGAATAGGTATCCGCAGTATCTATAAAATTAAATCCGGCTCCTACAAATTTATCCAGAATCTCAAATGATTTCTGTTCATCAAGTGTCCATCCGAAGACATTACCACCAAAGTTGATCGGAGCAATCTCTAAATCTGTGTGTTGTATTTTTATCTTTTTCATCTACATTAATCTTTTGTTGTTCGCTTGTAAAAAGGTTCTTCTCAGTGATCAATAACCAGTACCTAATCTAAAGTTACAGCAATTAAAATAAAAATAGGACATGAAGCTGGAACGATCACCATATATTGCACAAGATAGACATAAAGGTATCAAATCCATGCCTATTAGTTGTTGTTGTGATAATGCTCCAAAATAATAAAAGCCTTAGCTACAGTAGCGGACTATTTTTTTTATGAATCCGTCAATCTGTTGCAGATGGTGTTCTCTCACATCGTCTATTGCCAAAGTTCCTCCAAGGATGAACATTTCCTTGTGCTTAAAGCGTTGCCCCAATCGGTCGTCAAGCATAATATGCTGCATGCTTTGTGCAATCCCGATTTCCTCTAAAAAGTTGTTAGGATGGCCTGCTGTACAGATAACTAATCCATAGTTGATTGTTTTCATTTTTGGCAAATCTGGCTTTTGACCATAAGCATAACCAACAGCATATACCCGGTCAAACCAACCTTTCATCATGGCCGGGCAATCGCTCCACCAAACGGGGTAAAGGAAGATAATACAATCTGCGTTTCCTATCTTTCGATGTTCTTCAAGCACATCTTTTGGGATAGGCAATAATGTTTGAGAAAGCCCTTCCCGCAAGTATTCTTCTGCGGTCATATTGCTCTGAAAATTATTAGCATACAGATCGGAAACCTCAATATTCCAATTTTGTGCCGACAGAAGGGTCTTTAAATGGTTGAAGATCTCAAAAGTATAAGATCTCTCACTCGGATGACAGTAAACAATTAAAATATTCATAATATTCTGAGGATTACTTTTGTTATTCAAAATTTCATTATAAGTTCGAATCACTTTTATTTGATCAAAACAATATCGGCAACTGAACGCTTGCTATCATGATCAAATAATTTATTGTCTGAAGGATAATTAACAATTCCATTTGCCATAGCCTTTTTAATATAATAATGTTCGGCCCGAAAACTAAATTAACCATTTTTCAGGTAAAACAGAGTCGTTTCTTTACATACATACGGTCCGAACCAATCTGGTGCATGCCTATAAACTGAACTAGTTAAGGAAATTATCCAAGAAATCCTTAAAGCATCTGTTTATCTGTTTCATAAACCGACCATACACTGCATCCGGGACGATATAGGAGTGATTGCGAAGAGAACAATCACCCAGTATTTCGGATCCGTTACAGGTAAAATAATAGCCTCCGAAATTAAAGCACTACCAACCATTTGTTCCTAGCCGTAATGCTCGCTGCTTCAGTCGGCACCCCGAAGGTATTCGCAGCAAAATCAACATTCGCTTTTGTAATGATTTACTAATGACCCAAAGTTAACATCGGCTTCCTAAGTTATTCCGTTACGAATGAATCAGCCCACCAAGCTTAACCCTATAAAAAAAATGTTGTACAGCAGACAGCCAAGTTTTTAAGGATAAATTGTTATTTTAGCGATAGCATATAATAACCGGATGGGACAAAAACGGATGAGATACCGACACAAGTAAACATCTATAGCGAGCAAAACAGAGCTAGTCTAAAAAACTTATTATGATTTATGACTCAAATAAATTTATCAATTGAAATATTAAACTATGGCCTTCAACTATCTATGGAGTTTGGACAAAATTGGTTAAAACCAATTAACGAAAGGTTGGCTACTAAATTTCCAGATCTGCTCCCGCAGCAACTGGAGGAATGCAATGCTCTCTGCAAAAAAGTACATCAAATTGCACACCGTTTTATAGTCGAGAATCCCATTCGCTCCGATACAGGAATTGAATTTGTAGATTTCTACCAATTTAAACAGTTTATATACAAAAAATATAGCTGGCTTTCTTCAGCAAATTTACAACGCCTTTACAGTCAAAGCTGTTATTACGCCTATAAATAAAAGCTTGGTCAATAAAAATTAGTTCCGGGCACAATTTGGCATACGCCGTGGTCTTCGGCCCAAACGACGCAGCCTTACTTCTTTTCTGTGAATATAGTTGCTTTACGTATGGTAAAAGGACTCGCATTTCGAAACTGGGACAATTTAAATGGGCAATGAAAGATATTAATATTTATACCAGCACAAATGGCACAAGCTGGACCTTGATTAAATCCGCCCAATTGAGCAAAGTCTCCGGTTCCTGGATCAATGTTAACCTGGATGCAACGATCAGTACCCGTTATCTTAAAGTAGAATCGGTGAATTCCTGGGGTGATTTCTTTTATTCACATCTTGCTGACTTTGGGGTCTTTTCTAATTAGTTTGCAGTAAAGTAAAGCACAAAGAGTAGCCATTATGAACTAGCTGCTCTTTGTGCTTGATATAACAGTATATTTCCCAATCTATCAGTTTAAAACATAACGGCTAGAATGCCATTGGAAATTGACAAAAACAGCGATAATGGAGTATAAATATAGGTGTCCCGTGAGGCAAATACAGTATTCCTATACTTCTTGAATACGCCGACATATTTCAGATCCCCGATAAATCGAACAAAGAAAATACCACTGATCATATACATGCCATAACCCGCGTAGTTGTTATCAAAAGGTCCTTTCAGAACGCCAATTGCACAGAGGTTTGTCAATGCAAAAAATAATAATCCAATCGCAACCAGTAAAGTACCGGGCCGGCCTGGATTAAATACCCTTCTTCCATTGAGGTCTGTGGGTATAGTAGCACTTATCCCCCACTTTCCCCCAAATACCCAAAAGAGATGAAGCAACGCTAACAAAATAAAAATAGTGGCAATCACAATTGATAATAAATGTTCCATTGAGTAAATATAAAATATTCTTTACGATCTTCGTACGATTCAATTTTTATTATTTTGACATTATGCGGTATCTTGTAGATTTCATCTTTCGTATAGTTATAGCCCGCTAAATTTGCATTTTCTTTACCTGGCTTTCTCTGAAGTTCAACAAAATAACGCAGTGTAATGGCATTGCCCAAACTGTTTTCCTTTTTCAAATCGGATTTTTCTAATCCAGTTGATGTGATGTCCACTCGAATAAATATTTCCCTGTATCCGAAATTTTAGATTTTCAGCAGCTTTGGAAAGCATAAAAATTTGGTACGGGAGCCGCTTTGCAACATTTATTTGTTACAGTTGGAAAGTTAACACGACAAAAACAACATCTAGCCGCACAGAAAAACAATTAGAAACCGAACTTTAACAACAGGTATTTCAGTCACTTATTGACAAAAATGCCTCTAAGACTACTTTATATAAAATACACGCATTGTTTCCAATATTTTTGTATAATAGCTATATTTTAAAAAAATAGCTAGGTAATGTTATCCATCGAATATTATTTCAAAACATATTTTCTACAGCTCTGTACATTTGCCTTTCCATGGGTCAACTCGGAGGAAATAGCTAAGGATATTGTACAGGATGCTTTTATTGTCTTGATGGATAAACCAGAGCTGTTGGAGAAGGGAGAACGTGTTATCAAAAGCTTTCTCTACACCTCAGTAAAAAATATGGCAATGAATGCCAAACGGCGAGATAGGGTATTTGATAAGATACGGGATGCTATTACCATACCGGAGTCTGACGATCGGAATATCTTAGACGATCTTATCAATGCCGAACTGATTGGTGCATTACACCGTGAACTCGACCAATTGCCTGAGGGCTGTCAGCGGATCTGCCGTTTAATTTATTTGGATGGTATGAAATATGATGAGGTCGCACAGGAATTAGATGTTTCCGTCAACACCGTAAAAACGCAGCGTATGCGTGCAATAAACCTTTTGAAAACCAAATTCCTGAATATAGTATTGAACTTCCTTTTATTTTAAGGATCATTTGCCCTTCTATTTTTAAAAAAAATATTTTTTTTCATTTGGAGTCACCCATTTTGATTCCTCAAGTTATTTAGTTATTGAATTATGATAGAAACAGATAAAATAGTCTTGGCTGAATTAGCTTCATTACTCCTGAAAGACGGACAACTACCTACTGCACAAGAGAATGAACTAAGACGTTTGCTGGAAAAATATCCCGATGCAAAGGATAATTTACGCCACCGGCTTGCCAATACAGATATCCATGTTCCATTTGATTTACGTACCACTGACCTGGATCAGGAGTGGAAAATTTTAAAAACCAAATACAATGAACGAAAAATTGCACCAAATTATCATCGGTTAAATGGGAACTGGAAACCCGCTATTAGAATTGCTGCCGCATTATTATTGCTCTTTACTTTTGTCTGGATCTGGAAATCTTATTTAAAACCTGTCAATTATCTTATTCCGGACAAGGTCTATGGACAAAAAAATGATGTTCTTCCCGGAGAAAACGGTGCTATCCTGAAGATTAAAGGACAAGACGAAATTAACTTAATGAATAAACAAGTTGACGGAAGTCTTCCTCAGGGGATTGAATTAAAAGATGGTAAATTGCTGTACTCACAGCTCAAAACCGAAGAGTCTAATCCGATCCACACCTTAATTGTGCCCAAAAGATCTACCATAGCACTAACACTAAGTGATGGTACACGGGTATGGGTGAATTCGGAATCGGAATTGACCTATAAGGCCAATTTCGAGAAAAACGAACGGAAAGTAAGATTAAAGGGTGAAGCCTATTTTGAAGTTGCCAAAGACACAAAGCGCCCATTCGTGGTGGAGGCCAATGACCTTAATGTCCAAGCTATAGGAACAGCCTTTGACATCAATTCCTATAAACCTAATGCTAAAGTTTTACTTACAGAGGGACGCCTAAAAGTCAATGGACAGGAAAATGAGATTTTTATAGATGCAGGAAATGGGGTAAAAATGATTAACAGTCAATTGGTAGCCTTTCCGATACCAGATATGGAAGAAGCAACGGCCTGGAAAGATGGTTACTTCTATTTCGAAAATAAGAGTATGCAACAGATTCTCGATGAGCTAAGCCGATGGTATGGTATCAAAATTGACTCCAACGTCTCATTGGATAAAAGACGTTACAAAGGTGGCATAAAAAGAGATGTGACCCTTGCAGAGGTCTGTAATCTACTAAAAGACCTGACTGGTTATCAGCTGACAATCGACAAAGAAAAACTAATCGTTAATAAGCTGGTCGACAAAAAATAAATAAACTATCTAACCAAGAAAAGGAGGGCTTAAAATATGTAAGAAGAAAAATACCTAAATATTGTATAAAAAAGAATGCAGAAGTACTCCAATACTCCTGCATCTGATTGAATTAACAACTGATCGTAAACTATTAATTCTCTACCAAATTATGAATAATTTATTTTATTCAAAAGGAATTCTTTGTCCTATAGACAAGGGAAAATTTTTGAACAATCTAATCAAAATGAAACTGACAGGAATATTATTGGCAACATCCATGATGGGTGCCTATGCTTCAAGCTCTGCTCAGATTACACTGCACGCCAAAAACGCCAAGATCGAAACCGTCCTCAAAAACATCACCAAACAGACAGGAGTACGTTTTATCTTTATGGAGGGCTTACTGAACAATGAAAAAGCAAATCTTGAAATAACAGATGCACCCCTGAATAAAACACTTGATCAGCTATTTAAAAATAGTGCCTTCTATTACATGGTACATCGTGGCACCGTAGTCATAAAAAGAAAACAGGACGATGCCTCTGATGATCGGTCAGGCAGCGAAAAGCTGTATCAGCAACGATCCATCAGAGGGAAAATACATGACACAAAAGGGAATCTATTAAGTGCGGTCAGTATTTTGCTCAAAGGGACAAACATAGGAACCTCGACAAATACCAGGGGTGAATTTCAGCTTTCTCTACCAGACGGGAACAAGGGCACATTGATTTTCAGCGCGGTAGGCTTTAAACAGCTTGAAATTCCTATCAACAACAAAACTGAGCTCAATATCGTCATGGACAACGACGAAGTCGGGCTTGAGGAGGTTGTGGTGGTCGGATTTTCAGAGGTCGATAAAAAGCACCTGGCTTCCTCCGTATCCCAAATGGATATGGAAAAAGTAAAAAACCGGCCCATTTATAAAATGCAGGATGCTTTTTCAGGAACAATTCCCGGTGTTACAATGATGCGGGGAAATAGTCTTCCCGGCAGTGTCCCCGGGACGATTTCCATTCGTGGTATCAGCACCCTACAAAATGCCGATCCTCTGGTCATCGTGGATGGAATGGAACAAAGTATTCACGATATCGATCCTAACCAGGTGAAAAGTATTACCGTACTTAAAGATGCGGCTTCAGCGTCTATGTATGGCTCACGTGGTGCCAATGGCGTTATTATCATCGAAACAGAACGTGGGCAAACGGGTCAATTCAAGGTTTTTACAAATAATTGGTATGCCATAAACAAACCGATAGATCTTCCTGAATTTGTAGGGGCAGTTGATTTTATGAAATTGCGAAATGAAACACTGGTCCAACAAGGACAACCTGCGATCTATTCGGATGAAACAATTGAACAATATGCCAGCGGAA
Source organism: Sphingobacterium sp. DR205 (assembly GCF_011064245.1). Lineage (NCBI taxonomy): Bacteria > Pseudomonadati > Bacteroidota > Sphingobacteriia > Sphingobacteriales > Sphingobacteriaceae > Sphingobacterium > Sphingobacterium sp. DR205. The sequence continues at coordinate 4,434,950 of NZ_CP049333.1, forward strand.
AAATAAAAGGAGTCAATTGGTTGGACGAAGTAATGGAACGAACCTCCACAGCAATTAACAACAACGCCAGTATTTCCGGTGGCGGCGGTGTGGGGACCTTCAACCTTATGTTGGGCCATATTAAGGAAAATGGACTTAATAACATCGAAGGAACACAGAAATTTTCGGCACGATTCAATACCAATATCAATATTGCTGATAAATTCGTCCTCATGGCTGACTTCTATGCGCATCGCTTGCAAGTAGACCGTCTCATGGCAAACGACGATGGTCACGGGCTTTACCAACAAGCCTGGCGCCTGAATCCAACACAACAGATTTATTATAATGCTGACAGACCCGAACCCTTCATCCTCCATAACAACATTAACCCTATAGCTTCGATTAAACATGGGGGAACCAAAAACTATATGCATGATCGCAGTACCATTAATCTTCGCCCCAAATACAATATCAACAGCAATCTAAATATTGAAGGAAACGTGTCATACATGATCAACAAATCTGCTGACAAACAAAAGCGGTTAACCTACAAATTCTTTGATGAAAAAGGGGCTCCGATCAGCATATGGGGCAACGATGTGGATGCTTCACAAGGTGTAAGTGAGAGCCAGCTGACCGCGAGGGCGTTGGTAAATTATAACAAAGAACTACGTCAGGATAAAGACAAAATCTATCTCACTGCCGGTTCTGAGATCATGAGCTATACCTTCACTGATTTTAGAGAAATTAGCAAGGCTTCTTTTTTCGGTAAACTGAACTATTCATTTGATAACCGTTATATATTTGAATTAACAGGTCGATCGGATGGAAGCAGTAAATTTGCACCGGGTCGTCGCTGGGGATTCTTTCCATCGGGAGCTTTTGCCTGGAATTTACATAATGAACGCTTTTTCAAACCTATTCTCGAATCCGAGGCGATCAGCAATATTAAGATTCGTGCGTCATACGGGTTGATTGGTAATGAAAATGTAGCGCCTTATTTATGGCAGGAATCTGTCAATACCTGGGGATGGACGATGCGCGTCCCTAATTCTAATTTTTCCTGGGAGAAACAAAAACAATGGAATCTTGGCCTCGATATGAATGCGCTCAAAAATAGACTTTCTCTTACAGCGGAGGTATACCATAAGAATTCGTATGATTTAATCTATGATCAATTTGCTGTCCCACCATTAACGGGTTCATACACCTTAGTATCCGCAGTAAATATTGGCGCGGTAGAGAACGATGGTTGGGAAGTCTCGGTAAACTGGTCTGACAAGAAAGATGATTTCTCCTATAAAGTCGGTGCAATGCTTTTTAACAATCGTAACCGCATACTCAAGGCTGGCTATAATGAAAATGACCGATTGATTTTCAAAGGCAACAATGACCAGATATGGTATAAAGGGATCCCGATCAACAACTATTACGGTTTTCAATCAAATGGTTATTTTCAGAGTCAACAAGAAATTGATGAAACCGCAGCGAAAATGCCCAATTCCAGACCTGGCGATATCCGCTATGTCGATCAAAATCAAGATGGTTTAATTAACGACAATGACCGCGTTTACCTCGCGGATCCACTTCCGTATTACAATTACGCCATCAATATGGACCTACATTATAAACGCTGGGATTTTTCAGCACTGGGTCAAGGTGTGGGCAAAAGAACTGGCCGATTAGCCGGTCAGGAAGCTTATCCAGTTTATGTCGATGGAAACAGTAATGACCTGGGGGCACCACGTGTTGAATATGTTGCCGACCATTGGAGCCCAGAAAATCCAAATAGCCGCTTCCCGCGTCTCTGGACAGGCTCCACGCCCAATACCCTTTTAAGTAATGTATGGCTCAGCAATGCAGCCTTTTTTCGTGTTAAATCACTTCAACTCGGCTATACTTTTCCATCCATTGGCAAAAGTGTTAAAAACTTACGGATTTATGTAAACGCGCAGGATGTATTCACCATAACAAAGTGGGAAGGTTTGGACCCTGAGCGGATCGAAAGCGGTAATGGAAATTATCCGCGGATGGCAACATATAGTTTTGGATTAAGCGCGAGCATTTTTTAATATCATCACAATGAAAAAGAAAATTATTACCCTTATAATAGCGTTGGCAACCCTCAGTAGCTGCGAAAAATTTCTTGATAAACGAGATCCAACAGCAACTTCTTTTGATGAGTTTTTTAACACAGAAGAAGATTTGCGTCGCGTGGTCTACAGTAGTTATTTAGATGCTTTTATGGGGCCAGGTGAACGTCGCCTCCTCTTTTACATGACCGAAGGTCGTTCGGACAATGCTTATGCCCGCATTGAGACAGATCATCACATGATCATCGCCAATGGCAATATGACTAGTAACTCCGCTTTGGCCGTTTATTACTGGAATTTACACAATCAGCATATAGGCCGTATTAACACCTATCTGGCAAATGTTGGGGTGCCATATGTCGAAAATGAATCTACGCGACAACGGTATAAAGCAATTCTCGAAGGTTTGCGCATCTGGCATTACTTCAGGATTACAGAATTCTGGGGTAACGTCCCTTTTGTGCTAACTCCTGTCAAACTGGAGGAAGCAACACCACCGGTGACACCTAAAGCCGAAATCCTTGACAAGCTCTTTGAAATGAGTGAAGATGTTGCCAATAGACTTCCAGAAAATGAAGGTACCACAAACGCATATATGTTCAACAAGTATTCCTTTAAAACATTGGTCATGCGCTACGCACTCTATAATGGAAGGTACGAACTGGCGGCAAGACTTGCTAAGGAGATTATGGATAGCGGGAAGTATCAACTTCATCCCCAATACGCCAATCTATTTAATTATCAAGCAGATAAAACCAACAAAGAATTTATTATCAAGTTTGATATGGAGAGCCATAACAATTCAGCAACGGCGTCATTTCAGCATCTCGCTCCACAATACCGAACCGGAAATGGCCAATCCTATGTTGTTCCCTTAAAAGCGCTCGTGGATAGTTATTGGACGTTACAGGGCCGATCAATTGATAAATGTCCGCTACATACTAAACAAGAATATGAGCTTAATCCAAAATTAAACCGTGACCCACGGTATGAAGCTAGTGTATTCGGTCATGGCGATCTCTTCAACAATGAAAAAATAGATATCTATGATGCTAAAAGTGCTTTTTATTACCAAAACCTACGTAGCAGTAGATCAGGATACTGGTTCAAGAAATTTGTCGACCAAGCCGATGCGTTTCGTACTGGCGGAAATATGCATTTTCCCTTGGCTCGCTATGCTGAAGTCCTGTTAACCTATGCCGAAGCAAAGATCATGTTGAATGATATAGATGAACTGGCTAAAAGTTGTATCAACCAGATTCGTAAAAGAGCCGGACTCGATATGACCATTGCTGATGTCAATTTAACGGCAAAATCACAACAGGAATGGATAGCGCTAATCCGCAACGAAAGGAGAACGGAATTTGCTGGCGAAGGATTACGTTATAGCGATATCTTGCGATGGAAAACAGCAGAAACAGTCCTTAATCAACCCGCTCTCGGTCATATGCGTCTGAATGGAGGCGGACAATCCGAAATACTCAAAATTGAGGACCGAAAGTTCTTAAACCATCAGTACTTATGGCCGTTTCACGAAAGTAGTTTTCAGGTGGAGCCCAACTTGGTGCAAAATCCGGGCTATTAATCAAATACAACCGTATTCTTTTGTCCAATATTGCAAGAGCGGTATTTCATAGGGAATGCCGCTCTCGCATTTTACTTTTTTTTGTTAAACACAACTTTTAACAGGAATAGCCTACCTAAGTGAAAAGATAGATATTTCCTATAAATGGCAGGAAGTGGAACACCATTATATGCGCAAATAGCATAGAATTCTTTATTTTTTGCCAATAAATAAACCATCAAGAAAAAGGTATCTGTCTCTGAATTTCTCTGGAGATGCCTGCGCTTCGATATTGAGGTCAAGTATATTCATCACCTTGTCTGTTGCTGTAGTTTTTGGCCACACAGCAAGATTTTTCCCATTCGGATTACCAGTCTTAATAAAATTGATGAAGTAGCGCTGTCCCAGTAGTGAAGCTTTGTAGTCATCCTTCGTCCAGGCAAAAACATCGTTGCTCTTCAGATTTCCTAATAGATATTCAATATCACTGGCATGGAACGCTCCCGGGAGGACCGGTGGCAGATTCTCTTTGTCTGCAGTGGTAGATTTTTTTCTTATCCCACCAGCAAGCCCTGTCTCCACATTGTTATAAGCTGCTTTCATCGGTGGCCGTGCTTTGCTAAAGGTGTAGACATAAACAGGTTGGCCGCTGTTTATTCGTTGCAAATCGAGCCATTTCCAAGTACTGTAAACAATAAAATTATCACTGGCTAGCGCGGTCGCCGATGTGATGACTTCACTTTCTGTTTTCCCCGGATACAATTTGAGCACTTCATCAGCCCTAGCACCGAATTGCTCGCGTACTAATCTCTCATAGTTGTCCGGTGATGGATAAGACTTGCCGGTGAAGGCAGTATAAGGAGCCTCTGTAGACGTCCAGCCTGCAAGTAGAGAAACTTTGGACTGCTCCCCTGCTTCAAATATTTCCAACGGTGATTTGGGGAGAAAATAACCATCTATGATCAGACGTGTCATAAAGGCGCCCGGCTCACTGGCCCGGTCAAGTAGTTCTGCGGCGGGAATTTTACGCAATTGGTCAAGGTTGCCTGCATTGACTTTGGTAGCAAATGCTACACCTTGTTGTTCTTGCTCCCCAAGGGAAATAGTGCCATATCTTAAATTAAAAACACTTCCGCTCTGACCGATAGCACGCTTAAATAACCCTTTGGAAAGCGGACTACTCATCTGGGCGGAAACAGACATGCTTCCGGCAGATTCGCCGCCTATGGTAACCTCATCAGGATCACCTCCAAAGGCAGCTATATTCTTTTTGACCCATGCTAATGCCGCATATTGATCCAGGAGACCATAGTTCCCTGATGCATTTTTTGGTGATTCTTGGGTTAGTTCCGGATGCGCGAAGAAACCAAATATGCCCAGACGATAATTGACGGTAACGACAATAATGCCTTCCTTGGCAAAACTCTCCCCATCGTAACGATTTTCTGATCCATCACCGGCATTGAAACCGCCACCATAAAAATAAACTAAAACAGGAAGTTTATCGGAGCACCCAGCCTTTGGTCGCCATACATTCAGGTAGAGGCAATCTTCACTTATACCCGGAGAGCGAAATCTCATGTCCCCATAGATCGGTTTCTGCATTGGTGAATTTCCAAAGCGATCTACCTTGCGGATCCCTGTCCAATGATCGGCAGGTTGTGGTTCTTTCCATCGTAAATTGCCAACCGGTGGTTTTGCAAAAGGAATCCCACGGAATGCCTGCACGCCGCTGGATAACGTAATTCCTTCCATTATACCCTCTTCAACCTTTACTTGGGGCTGTTGGGCAAAAACAAATGATATAACCAGGAACGCGGCGACGGTAAAAAAAGTCTTTATCATAATAATGTTGTCAATATTTTACACGGGACTGTTCCAATTAAATATAGGAACATTTTTTGCATTTGTCCCAACTAGCTAAATGTTGCAATTGCACGATTACGAATCTCTGAAACATTCAATCCCGCACCTTCAAGTTTTTGTGAAGCCTGTTTTTCTATTAAATCTTTTAACATGACAAAGGTCTGATCAAATTGGACATGCCTACCAATCACAAAAGACAAATCGTATTCGATCTCCTCCCAGGTAGAAATATCAGCATGATTATGCTGCAATTGAACTTCTAATTTATCAATAGCATTAGCCACCTTTGCTTCGAAGGTTTTCTTCTCCTCAAACTCATAAAAAAGATCATATATCTCCTGACCATTACTTGCTGTAAGCAGCTCTCTAATTCTAAGAATTGCCTTCTCTTCATTTTGTTGTTTGATTTTTTTGATCTCTGGGTTGCGGATCTGATCCAATACCGATACGTCACCAGCTTCGGCTTCAACAAGATCATGGATAATAATCATTTTCAATAGGCGGGCGAGATCAACTTTTTGCTCTAAAAGCGGTTCAATCAAAACGGCCATCAACGACATCCGCCAAGTATGTTCTGCAACGCTCTCCTGACGACCATTAGACAGCCAGCTATGCCGCAATTCGAATTTTAGTTTTTCAGCCAGCTTCAGGACATCTAATATCGCCGATAACTGCTCCAGTTTTATTTTATTAATCATCTTATATATATGAAACTTTACTTCTAATCTGATATATTTATATTCTAATTATCAACAGCTAATTTAATATTTCTTACTTAGGATAAAGTAGATCTTCAACGAAAAAAGCTGCTGTCATCAAATACTGATACAAACTTTCTTGTTTTAATCGCGTCTAAAATCGACTAATAAAATTCTTGGAATAGTTATTCAGAACAGACACCTGAGACTATTTATAAGAGCTATTATTCACATTCAAATGCACTCTCGATAAGAGAATATTACAATTGCCACCGAATTGCCGATTACTCTTCCTACCTTTGTTTTCAAATTAAACACATATGCCAAAAGAAACAAAAGCGGGACTTTATCAAGGAGTCATAGAAAAAGATGCAAATGGAAATTACTTTTGTGGCCCTTATCTATTAGATTACCAAACCGTAGAAGCTTATTTTAAATTGGGTGATCGCGTCAGCTTAAAAAGTATTATCAAAAATACCAGCCGCATGAGTATGGAAACTTATCCTCAAAAATCAATTAAGTTTTCATTTGCAACCGAAAATCATTACAATGATTAGCACAATGTAAGCTAGATCTTAGAATACAGAATTCATATTGAATTCAATTGTCTTCATATACAGTCACTTAAGAGCATATGAAGACAATTGAATAAAATCACCATGGTGTAAGCTCTCCGCGCACGCATAAATTGACATCGACTTTTGGAGACGACAATATCCGGATAAACAATTTCGAATGTATACTGTTAGTTAGAGAATAGATTATACTACTAATGCCTCATTTTATTATAGACTGTTCGCAAGATATTCTTCAAACAATCGCTCCTGCTGAGCTCATGGGAGCTGTATACGAGACAGCTGCTGCTGCAGGAATTTTCGCTGCTAATGACATAAAGGTTAGAATTCAGCCTTACCAATATTATCGACTCGGAAATAATAAGACTAATTTCTTACATGTTTTCGGGTATATTATGGAAGGACGAACTATGGAACAAAAAGCAAATCTTTCAAAAACAATCACTGCCAGACTAAAAAAATTGCTTCCTTCAATCTCTTTCCTTTCAATGAGTATCAGCGAATTTGAAGCTGCAACTTACTGCAACAGTTCGTTAATAAATCCTCAGAATATTAATCATGATCGCCATTTTGAATTGTAGGATTTAATCCGTTAATCTCCCGGCGAAATGATCCAGCTCATTTACGTTGGAGATATAGATCACATCGATAGCAGATCATTCTTTTTACCTTAGTATATACAAAAAAAGAAGACAAACATGGCAAATACTATGAAAGCTGCACGTTGGTATGCTGCTAAAGATATTAGGGTAGAACCAACAGAAATCCCTGAACCAAAGGCTGGTCAGGTTAAAATAGCTGTCCATTTCGCCGGAATATGCGGATCTGACTTACATGAGTATGTACATGGCCCGCAATTAATCCCGGTAGATCAACCCTACCCGCTAAACGGACACCAGGGAGTCACTACGCTTGGACATGAGTTTTCGGGTGTGGTGGAGGCCGTAGGTGAAGGTGTACAACATGTAAAAGCCGGTGACCGCGTGGTCGTTGAACCGATTTTTAAAAACTTTGATAGTCCCTTTATTGCAAATGGCGCATATAATTTGTCCGAACCCTTGGGATTTATCGGGCTTTCCAGTAATGGCGGATTTGCTCCGTATGTTGTCGTTGAAGACTACATGCTACACAAAATACCGGACAGCATGTCTTTTGAAAAAGGCGCATTGGTGGAGCCTGCCGCTGTCGCGGTATATGCAGTGCACCAAAGCGGGCTTAAAATCGGTGAATCCGTATTAGTCTCTGGTGCTGGTCCCATAGGTTTACTATGTGTTCAGGCGGCACTTGCAGCAGGTGCGACAACAGTTATTGTCACGGATATCGCAGACAAACGTCTAGAGAAGGCAAAAGCCATCGGTGCAACACATACCATCAACGCGAAAGAGGAAGGGATTCCACAAAAAATTAAGTCCATTACAGGACTTGGTGTAGACGTATTTCTGGATTGTGCTGGCGTACAGGCCTCCTATTCAACAGGGATTGATAGTTTAAAAAATGGTGGAACAGCGGTTTTAGTAGCTTTGTTTGGCAAGCCGGTTACCACGAATGCGCTGGATCAGGTACTGCGGGAAATCACAATCAAGGGTATTATTGCTTATCGTAACATCTTTCCACAAGTTATTGCGCTTATCGATAGTGGACGTATGCCAGTGGAAAAACTTGTGACAAGCAAAATAAGCTTAGAAAATATCGTTTCAGAGGGATTTGAAGCTTTGGTTAATGATCCTACTGAAGTCAAAATATTAATTGATATACAGAAAAAGTAGTATCGTCAGTTGATACTGCAATGGCCTGTTTATATCAGAAAAAATATGCTGATCCATTCATGAACAATGTCTTTCGGGATATCCCGAAAGACATTGTTCATGAATGGATTGACCTCTAACTGCGCTTATTCGTCAATGGGAAAATTGCACTTTCAACATGGGCCTTCTAATTCAGCTGACGCAATTTCATGCACCTTTTTTGGATTGCCATTAGCAAACATTGTTCTGTTCTTTTGGATCTTGTTTGAGATCATACATTTCTACTGTTGGGTTACTGCTCATTACTTTCTGTAAAATAAGTCTCTAGTCTCATTTCCGCAAGATTTGACGCAGTCTATCGACAATTTGACCTACATAGGCATCCATACGAGTTACCATGCTAGCATACATCACATGCGGTCCTATGCATTTAAGATTTTAGTCTTTATCGCAAAGCTTCTGATACCGCATAGCTGTCTTCCAATAAGGTGTATTCGATAATTTTATTATTGTGTACCTTCATGTGGATAAAGAATATGGAGCTGACGAGCTTACCTGTTTCTAGCATCTTAGAGGTAAATTTCCCTTTTAAAATAGCCTGATTTCCATTAGTCAATATCGTCTCAACTACCGCAGTCACCGGTTCTACCGCAAACCACAGTAATTTGAAAAGCTGTTCCACTTCTGGCTTTGAGCTTCGCTTCCCCAACCATTCTATCTGAGCCGTATTACCTGGAATTTCGAGTTGAAATTCTTCCGCAAAAAGGTTTACTAAATTTTCTAACTCCCGTCGTTGTAAGTAACCTAAGAAATTATTTATCAATAGATCCATATTTTCCATCTTAAATTCTGTTTAGATTTTTATGCTGTAGATAAACCATCATTCCGACCCATCCCGCGACCGCTAGGATCATAACAGATCCAATCGTGCTAATGGAAGAAAACAGGGCGATAACGGCGATGACGCTAGCTATAACCCAAGTAATATCTAGTGTGATGATAAACTTGGTCCAGCTGATCGGGATACTTTCCTTCATAGCAGTGGCTAAAACAAATATCGAAAACACAATGAGGAAAACGCCTACCGGGATAAATGTTGTATTATTTCCAGTTTCAAATAGCTTTGTAAATACAGAAGGCATGGTTGCCAATAAAACGCCTGTCATTCCTGAGCTGATCGCATTGGTCAGCAATACATTTTTTAGTGTCATAATTTCTTTTTTTTATTACTCAAAAGTACAACTGCTTACAAGGCTTTGGGCTACCAATAGACGACAAGATATTGACATTATACGACAATTTGATACAGGCTGCAAAACATATCAGTACATTTACAATATGAATTATAAACAGACTATGTTGCAAGCCTTAATTGCTTTTTGTGAGGATCGAGGTTTGGATAGCACTAAAATTGTCTCATTATCGGGTTTTTCAATTGCTCAGTTAATGAACAGTCGCCAATTTGAGATCACTGATCAGCAGATTGAAAACGTATGGAGGAATATTGTACAGCTTTCAAAGGATCAACTGATAGGCCTGCATTTTGGAGCAACCATGCAACTAGCAGCCTTAAATATCGTAGGACAGATCATCCAAACAAGCTGTACCGTGAGGGACGCACTGCTTCAAGTGCGATCGCTCATGCATTTCGTCACAGATCTTTATACAATGGAAATAGACTTAAAGCATAAAACATGCGTCATCGAATACCATAAAAATGGAGGTTTTGATCACTTACCTACTACCCAAAGACAATTCGGAGATTTCTTAATAGCATTCACAATCTATGAATTAAAAGGGTTACTCCTTAAAAATTTGAGCCCTACCATGGTAGGGCTACCTAACTTCCAGCGGGAAAGCAGTTCGGCTTATGAAACGATCTTAAGATGCTCGGCAAGAAAATCAACACATTATACCGTAGAATTTCCAAAGGAATACCTGGATTTTCCGATAATTACCGCCAACTACGAGATACAGACTTTGCTCATTAACAGGATAAATCAATTACAAAACCCGAACGAACTGATGGGATCTCTTTCAAAAAGAATATTTAACTATCTTATCGCCAATTCTTACCTCTATTCCCTCTCCATAGAAGCTGTAGCTGGAAATTTCAATGTAAGTGTAAGGACTTTACAGCGTAAACTCAAAGATGAAGGAGCTTCTTATATACAAATTGTTGAGGAGGTTCGCAAATCTCTAGCCATACATTATATGCAGAACACGACCTCATCTGTAAAAGAAATATCAATCATTTTGGGCTATGCCGAACCGAGTGCCTTCGTTCGTGCCTTTAAAAAATGGACAGGAGAAACACCCACTGGCTACAGACTATCCAGTCATTAAGTTATTCTTGTTTAGAATAATACTATACATTTATGCTGTTACAATACTACTTCCTGTAGCGCTTCTACATTCTTCTCTGTCAATTGATAGTCTACGATAACATTCTTATTTTGCGAAGTAATATAAATTGAGCTCTTAATTTACATTGTAAGACTTTCACTAACACTTCCTTTTGGTGTTTGGGCAAACAATGCTTGCAAAAAATAAACAAGTCCAATGATAATGATTGTACCTAAAATAAATAACACGTTAAAATAAATAGATTTCTATTCGGTGATCAGCGATTATATATCAAGCTGTACGCCAAAATTGGCCATAGTTCCACGGCCCTTTATATAGTAGCGTCCCTCATTGGTAGCACCGCGCACCTCAGCATGAGTTGGATAATAATTGGCATTGAAAAGATTGTTGATCGAGAATAGAAAGGTAAGTTTTGAGTAGAAAGCTATATTGTCCATATTCATATCTGGGGTAACCAGATCATCCTTCATCGTTTTCTGTACCGTATGATCTTTCAGCAGGTCTACTCCATAGATCAGAGATAGCGGAGTAGATGTCCCCAGCTGAAAAGGAGTGTTAAAATTAAGCCTCGCCCCTTGATGGTCAGAGTAGGTTTGATTATATGTCTCAAAAACCGTATTCATATCTTCGTAATAGAGGCTTAAACTTGCAGCAGTCTTTCCATATTGGCCGTCATATTTTAGGTGAAATGCCTTATTATAGGGAGTATCACCGTTGATTACCGTATCTGATGACCAAAATCACCAGTAGTACCCACATATTTGCTATCCTGTGTTTCGACCAAACGATAAAGCCTCAAAATAGAGGATACGCTTACTAAAACAAGAATTAAAGTCATCGTTCGTAGACAAATCTTCGAATATAATTTTCAACATCAATGATATCAAAAGGCTTAGCTAAAAACCCATCAGCTCCACATTCCAAGGATATACTTCTTCCATCGGGACTTCCAGAAATCATGACAACAGGCAGCCTATGATGTTTATCCGAAGCCCGTAATTCGCGAAGTATTTGATCGCCATCTTGGTTAGGCATATGGATATCCATAAAAAGTATGTCAGCTTTTATAGCATCCAATACAGCAGCTAAGGCCGAGGCGTTAGCAACCGTTGTTACGACAGTCTGATCGTCTTCTAAGATCATAGAAAATGCATTTAAGATCTCTATATCATTGTCACAAACCACAATTTGTCTTTTCATTGTTATATTTTTAAAATCATACAATGAGCATAGATTAATTCATAAGCGACATAGGTCTTTTGTTAGCTATTCGTCAGAATACAAAAAATTCCGATTGTTAATGATAGATCTTCGCTTTGCTGGTCTATGACACATTTCCTAATGCCCACAACAGTACAATTACTCTGTTGCAGCTATGCAAATTGGTTACTTTGATGGCCCAATACCATTCTTTTAATATTTAAAATGTCGGACTTTTTTCTCAAGAGAACAGTTCTCAATGTATATTAGTTCACCTAGAACGAATTTGATTGACACTTAAGGTATATACACCAGGGATAAAGAAAAAATCCTCTTTTATTTATTTTGTGTAGGAATATTACAAATAATTTTAGTAAATTAAAAAAAGGAAGGCTCAGTAAAAAAACGTGTACATTGAAATCTATATATCACTGGGCATCGAAAGAGAACGCTGCGTTTCCACTAGATAAAATACAATTGCTAACTCAATAGTTGAGAAACGGAGGGACATTTATGAATACTAAAATTATTGGGTCGGGCAGCTATCTTCCGGACACTATAATAAACAACACACATTTTGAAAATCGTGTTTTTTTGGATGAAACAGGCGAGCCAATCAAATATCCCGAGTCCATTATAGGCAAGTTTAAAGATATTACCGGAATTTCCGAACGTCGTTATGCTGCGGAGAATCAAGTGGCCTCTGACCTTGCATTTATTGCGGCAGAAAGAGCAGTCGCAAATGCTGGAGTAGATCAAGAGACACTCGATTATATCATTGTAGCGCATAATTATGGAGATGTACGTTATGGAAAGACTCAATCGGATACCGTACCTAGTTTAGCCGCTCGGGTTAAGAAAAAATTAGGAATAAAAAATCCGGGCTGTATCGCTTACGACCTTCTATTTGGCTGTCCGGGCTGGAATGAAGGGATGATACAGGCGAATGCATTTATCAAATCGGGAATGGCCAAACGTTGTATGATTATTGGTACCGAAACTCTCTCCCGAGTCGTAGATCCCTACGATCGTGATTCGATGATCTATGCTGATGGTGCGGGTGCAGTTATTGTAGAAGGAACAGCCTCGGAAGCAGGATTGCTCTCTTATCAGAGTGCAAGTTATACTTTTGATGAATCCGATTACCTTTATTTTGGCAATTCCTTTAACAGCCAACACGAACCAAATACATGCTACATAAAAATGAAAGGGCGGAAAATATATGAATTCGCACTCAACAAAGTCCCTTTAGCCATGCAGGCCTGTATGGAAAAAGCTAATTTAGATATTACTGCAATAAAAAAAGTATTAATTCATCAGGCTAATGAGAAAATGGATGAGGCTATTATTTCACGATTCTATGGTTTATACCACATGCAGCCGCCAAAAGACATCATGCCTATGTCTATTCATAAATTTGGAAATAGCAGTGTAGCAACAATTCCAACGCTTTACGATTTAATCAGACAGGGAAAAATGAATGGTCATTCCTTTCAAAAAAATGACATTATCTTATTTGCTTCGGTAGGTGCTGGAATGAATATCAATGCTTTTACCTATAAGCTTTAGTGTTAATGACTCCTGAAATTTTTATTCCTCTTCTGGAGAGAATTTAAACACTTGGCCTTAATCGAAAAAAGTTTAATTAATGAGGCGAGCATAAAAAATTTGCACATAAAAAAGCGAGCAAAAGCATGGTCTAATACTCCATCCTTTATACTCGCTCCAAATTAATAATCTACCATTATTTTAAGACAAGCAATCTGCTACACGGCTTATTTCTTTTTCTTTCGGAAGACATTATCTGTTAAATCTTTTGAAACCGAGTCTTTCTCTTTTTGATAAGAAGACTGCGTTTTTTCTTTGGTGCTTTTTTCCTTTTTTTGATCTTTACTCATGACCTATGAAATTTATATTGTGAAGATACCCGATAACCATAAAAACATTAGCAGCGGGTGATTAAAATTATGTGCGGTTGGTTCTAACAGAAAATTTCGCGATTGGGTGATTGGGGAAATTTAAAGATAAAACAAGAAGCTTTTATCATATTTGGCTTACGAATGGGTTATGTAAGTAGTAAACCTTATTCCTAAAGATACGAATAATAATTCGCATTAAACCATTTACGAAAAAACAATTATATACACCGGAATTAATATAATTTAAACGGTCGTCTTTTAAAGGCCATTCGCATCCGTATTCATTTATTGACTTTGAAAAGCTGATACCTCAGTCAAATAATTTTTTCATTGTCAGCGCTCTTGGCGCGTAAAGTTTGGATAGCGCAAATTCAAAGAAGACAGCAGATAAGTCATTTAAATACTTGTCTTAGGACAAGTATTTAAACCAGAATATCTTTTAGTTTTATAACACAAATCTGTTTTTCTATGCACGTTCTTTTTTCAGTTTTCACCTTAGCATGTATCGTTTTATTTGGACTGGCGTCCCCTAATAAAATGATCATCATTCCTATGATGATATGGTCATTTGCACTTTCAGCAGTCTCATCATTTAATATTTTCCTATCATTTCCACCTTCTTTTGTGCTCATCCTTGTGAGTGTTCTCCTGCTCAGTATAAGCTACTATAGATTATCAAAAAATGTAAGGTTGAACGTTTATTACCTGTTGGGTATCCATATCATTAGAATCCCGATTGAATTCATCATTTTCCAACTTTTCAAGCATAAAATGCTCCCCATCGAAATGACCTTTCTTGGTTGGAACTATGATCTATTTTTTGGTGTCACCGCCATTTTATTTTTAGTATTCAGTAGCCTAAATCCCAGAATATTGACATCTGCACTTTTCAAAGTATGGAATATTTTAGGGATATGTTCGTTATTGCAAGTCGTTGTTATTGGTATATTATCATCGCCATTACCTTTACAAACAATGGCATTTGATCAACCCAATATTGCTGTACTACAATTTCCATATGTCTTGCTTCCAACTATCATAGTACCTATTGTCATATTATCTCACTTTCATCTTTTGAGGAAAGCCATCAAAGTAGAAAAAAGGTAGGATGCTGCAAACATCACTTAACTTGTAATTATCATGTTTTTTGCAAATTAAACACTGTACCCGCAGGGTCAGTTATCCAGTGCATATTTTCTGGAAGTTCCTCGATTTCGTCACAGGTTTCCACTCCATTTGATAACAGATAATCGGTTGCCTCCGGGACATTAGGAACAGTAAGCTGCAACCAAGTTTCGGAATGAGTATAATTATCCACGCAATCTAACCAAATGATATTGTGTCCAAATTTCACTTCATGTGTCCTCGAAACCGTCGGGTTATTGATTGGCTTCTCCTCCACATCCAATTTCAGTATATCCCTGTAAAATGCAACAGTCTTTTCGTATTTATTTTTGGGAATTTTTATAGCGATATTAATCCCCGCTTCAAATTTTATGTTCATATTTTTGTTCTTAAATCACAAACAAAATAGTAAAATTAATTAGTCAAAACGCTTGTCCTATGACAAGATTTAGCTTTGGTAGCAGGACAAATCCATATCAGGATTAACATAAAAAATAGTACTTTAGATATAATTAATCAATTTTCGACTTATCCCTTAACAAGGTAAAATTTTATATGATCCCACAGTTATACACTTACCTAAAAATTATCGTTATATTTCTTCTTTTTGACGTTTTAATATACTTAAGGTTACGCAGACTGGCTGTATGGAAATCACAGCCATTAGTTGCAAACATCATCTGGTGGCTATTGAGTATTTCCTCTTATGTCTGTATATTCTTAAATTTATTTTTTGAATGGAGCAATTTTATCGCTGTTTGTTTCATGTTCTTCCCTATTTCCCTGTTATTGGGAAAAGCGATCCTGTTTCTATTTATTGGCGTTGATGCACTATCGGCGTTCATCATAAATATTTTTAGACGGCCAACAGAGAACAGCATGGTAGTGGATTCAAATGGTAACAGCGCGCGCATGGGAAGATCTGATTTTATTATCAAAAGTGGACTTTTGATAAGCAGTATTCCATTGGTGGCGTTGACCCGTGGGTTTAAGTCCAATCTTTATAATTACCGGGTCAAACATGTTAACCTGATTTTACCAAATCTTCCTAGATCTTTCGATGGTATTACTATCGCTCAGATTTCAGATATACATGCCGGGAGCCTTTATAATTTAGATGCAGTAACAAAAGGTGTAGCACTACTGCTTGCACAGAAACCGGATATGATTTTTTTTACAGGAGATCTAGTAAATGATTTTGCTGAGGAAATGGATGATTACCTCCCCATTTTTAACAAGCTAAGCGCCCCGCTCGGCATTTTTTCAATTTTGGGAAATCATGACTATGGAGACTATCATTTTAATAGATTTCATTTCAACAATAAACATACCTCGACAAAGAAGGAGAATTTAGTCAATGTAAAAGACATTCATCGTAAACTTGGTTGGCAGCTCCTTCTCAATGAATCAAAAGAGGTCAGCCTAAATAACGAAAAAATCACCCTCATCGGTGTCGAGAATTGGGGCGTAAACAACCCGCACAACTATGGTGATCTTGATCTGGCTATGTCCAAAATGGATCCCTCCTCAGCAGTCAACCTGCTGCTTTCACATGACCCCTCACATTGGAGAGCTGAGATATTACCAAAATACCCCATGATTGATGTCACCTTTAGCGGACACACGCATGGCGGACAATTTGGGTTTAGCCATCCTGACTATCAATGGAGTCCAATCCAATACGCATATCGTGAATGGGCTGGCCTATACCAAGAGAAACATCAATCGCTTTATGTCAATGTTGGTTTCGGCTACCTCGATTACCCAAGCAGATTGGGGATACTGCCTGAGATCACGATATTCCATTTAAAAAATAAGGTGTAGCCCCATAAATATTGAATTATGGAACACACCTTATATAAATTAGAAAGTTTTATCAATAAAAAACTTTCGCTAGACTAAACGACTTACTTAAAATGTCGAAATTCGTTCCTGCCTCCCCTACCTCGGATATTAGTATATCAATCTAGGGTCGTAAGTGGTATGCTTTGGGCTGAACGAATGCCCGAATTCCCTGCGCGGATAAGGTTGATCCCAATCCTGAGTTTTTCCGCCCCGACCAAGGGACATTTGGACTTACCCTATCGCAGCAATTCCAATATACTGTTCCCGTATCCATTTTTTCGAGGATGGTCATGGCCCGCTCTTCGTCACTGGAAAACACAGCCGCGGTCAAACCGTATGTGGTGTCCTGCATTAAACGGACTGCCTCATCATCTGAAGTTACCTTCTGTATGCCGATCAATGGCCCAAAAGTCTCTTCTTTCATCAATTCCATTTCATGGTTACAGTGTTCAAATACCGTAGGCGCATAATAATATCCGGTTTTTTCCAGTGCATGCCCACCTAGGCGCAACGTCGCTCCTTTGGCGAGTGCATCTTTTACTTGTGCATCAAGCACAGTAAGCTGGGCGGCTCTGGTGAGCGGCCCGATAAATACATCCTGCATCATCGGATCTCCAATAGTATAAGAGGCTACCTCTTCAATAAAGGCTTCAACAAACTGATCATAAATCTTATCCGAGACATAAATGCGCTCTACAGCACAGCAGCTCTGCCCATTGTTGTAAAAAGCACCTTCTGCGGCGAGAATCGCAGCTTTCTTAATATCAACGATATCATCGGTGACATATAATGGATCCTTCCCCCCGAGCTCCAGTTGAACCGGAACCAGTTTATGTGCCACTGTGGTAGCAATATGGACACCGGTCTTATACGAACCTGTAAAAAAATAACCAGCTAAAGGCAGCTCCAACAACCGTTGTCCAATTTGGCCATCTCCAACAATACATTTAAATACGTCTTCAGGAATCCCCGCTTGATATAGGTATTTTTCAAATCGTATGCCTGTAACGGTAGCGAACTCGGATGGTTTATAAAGAACGGCATTTCCAGCCGCCAACGCATACAGGAATACATTAAATCCAACGTTATATGGGAAATTCCATGCCGATATATTGGCGATCACTCCCAATGGTTCATACACGATCTTTTCATGTGTTGTCCCTTCCGTCGTAATGAGTTCCTCCGAAAGCCATCGGCTGGCGTTTGCTTTAAGATGCTCAATACGGTTTTGTGCACCCGCAATTTCGTTCAGCGATTGCGTTATAGGCTTTCCTGTTTCCCTTGTCAGGATTTCAGCAAGCTCCTGTTTATTGGCCAGAATTAACTGACCAAATTCAATTATACAGTCTAAACGTTGTTGTAGTGGTACTTTTGACCAGAAACGTTGCCCTTTTTTCAAAACGTTAACCGTTACATCCAATTCAGCAGCCGTGATGGCAGGGATCACAGCGTCCACCTCTCCTGTGGCAGGGTTTCTAATTTCTATGTTGTTTTGCATGTTCAAGAAAAACATTAAAAATCAATTCTTCATCCAAAAGCTCGCCAGCTTGCGTGCCCGAGAACTCTGGGTGCCATTGTACTCCCATAACTTTACCGGCAGCTACTTTGGTATATCCAAATGCTTCTATAAAACCATCCTCTGAATGAGCATATACTTCCAAATCTTGTCCCAGTTGTTTGATCGCCTGATGATGTACAGTGTTTACCTTAGGGTTAGAAACATGTCCATACAGATCACCAAACAAGGTTCCGGAAACAAATTTAATAGGGTGATTAATCGTATCGTATAATTCCGCCGATCGATGGACTCCCGCAACGGGTACCTGTGAAGGAATATCCTGATAAAGCGTGCCACCAAAATAAACGTTCATTAATTGAAAACCCCGACAAATCCCCAATATTGGCTTCTCCTGCTTAATCGCGTAATCCAGTATTTTTAATTCATACTGATCCCGATAAGCATCTCCTTTCCATCGACCTATTGGAACTTCACCATAATACCCCGGAGCGATATCACTTCCGCCCTGGAGGATGATACCATGCATCTGATCAATGATTTCCGTCAACAAGCTATCATCCAAATCTGGGAGCAGCACCGGAAGTATGCCCTTTTTCCCGATCCAGCGTGCCATGTCATTTTCCATATAGCTCAACGATTTGGGCCCAAAAACAGCACGATCCTTGTCGGGATAAAAAAAGCATGCGCTTATTCCTATTTTGATCATACTATGTTTACTAAAATGCTGTTTCATAAATAGCTAGAAAGTCTTCTGTTGTAACCGGCTTAGGATTTGAGGGATGACAGAAATCTGCGTATGCTAATTCCGACAATGGTGCAAGATGTTGCTTTTGCACACCTATGGAGGATAAACGCGTCGGTAAATTCAAACGTGTATTGAGTTCAAATAAATAGTCTACGACTTTATCCCCAGCATTATTACCGATACCAAGCGCAACTGCAATCTTATCAAAACGATCTTCGAATCCTGCATAGTTAAATTGCATGCCATAGGGTAGATTAATGGCATTTGCAAGCCCATGATGTGTGTCCAACAAAGATGAAAGCGGATGTGCAAGGCTATGTACGATACCCAGTCCCTTTTGAAAAGCCACAGCTCCCATGAGTGAAGCTAAAAGCATCTTGGAACGCGACTGTAAATCAGATTCCTTGGTTGCTTTTTCAATAGACCCGGCTACCATAGCCATCCCTTCTAGCGCAATACCGTCACACATTGGATGATATCCTTTTGCCAGATAAGCTTCTATATTATGGGTGAGTGCGTCCATCCCCGTTGCTGCCGTAACAAATGCCGGGAGGTCCATGGTAAGGAGTGGATCCGCAAAGACTATTTTCGCCATCAATCTTGGACTGAACAGAATACGCTTTTTCTTGGATTCGTCTTCGGAAATAATGGCACTTCGGCCGACTTCACTTCCGGTACCGGCTGTAGTGGGTACCGTGATCAAGTGAGGGATCTCATTGGTCACATAGATATCTCCCCCGATAAGATCGTCATAATCAAAAAGATCACGGTGATGATGCGCGCGAAGTGCTATTGCACGGGCAACATCAAGTGCTGCTCCGCCACCTACACCGATAATAGAATCTCTATTGTTGTCCCGATAAACATCACCGCCCTGCAGTACATCAGATTTAACGGGATTTTTGTGCAGATCGTGATACACGACCACATCAATTCCTCTGCTCATCAATTTACGCTGGATATCCTTAAAAAAAGGAAGCTCAGCAATAGTTGGATCCGTTACTAATAAAGGCCGAATAAGACCATTATTCAACAGATAATCCGGTAATTCATTGATTGCTCCTGCACCGAAACGAATGGGTGTAGGAAAATTAAAGCCATAAATTTTAGCTGTATCCATCTTGCAGTTAAATAATTTCAAAATATCTTTTTGTTTCCCAATCTGTTACTTGTTCCGAAAACTGACGCCATTCCCAAAGCCTTGATTTGCAAAAGTGATCAACAAATCGTTCTCCAAACAATTCCGAAGCGATTTCAGACTGTGCCATCCGACCGGTAGCTTCATAGAGATTCCTCGGCAGAATACCATGTTGTAAATCCTTATAACCATTGCCAACAGTATTCGGATTATCCAATGATAGCTTGTGTTTGATCCCGTAGAGCCCACTGGCCAAACAGGCGGCGATGGCAAGGTATGGGTTGACGTCTGAGCCGACAACGCGGTGCTCAATACGAGTCGCCTTCGGTCCACCATCAATAACACGGAGTGCAGTAGTTCTGTTATCAATCCCCCAGGTTAAGGTCGTCGGAGCCCAAGCCCCTTCCGTGAGTCTTTTATAGCTATTTACAGTAGGAGCAAATAAGGGTAGAACATCAGGTAAACAATATAGCTGCCCAGCGAGAAACTGCTTCATCAATTCACTCATACCCCGTTGGTCATCTGCGTCATAAAAAAGATTTTTCTCCTGTTTGAGATCCCACAGGCTTTGATGTACATGTCCACTACAGCCGGGCAATTCTTTAGTCTGTTTGGCCATGAAACTGGCAACGATACCATGTTTTTTACCGATCTCTTTTACGGCTGACTTAAAGAGTGTGGCCCTGTCAGCAGCTTCAAGTGCATGACTACATTGAATAGCAGCTTCCAGTACACCAGGCCCTGTTTCTGTATGCAATCCTTCCAAAGGGACACCAAACTGTTCGAGCATCGCCAACAGGTCCTGAAAAAAGCTGTAATTGTCAGCCATCCGCAATATGGAGTATCCAAACATACCGGAGGTGATCGGTGTCATGTCTTTAAAACTATTTTGGGAAGATCCATTAGTTACTTTTACAAAATTAAACCACTCAAATTCCTGTGAAAAAATAGGTTTGTATCCCAAATCCTCCGACTGTGCAATGATATTTTTAAGAAGTGCCCTTGGACAGACATTTTTGTCTGTAGCTTCTGACGTCTCAAAATCGGCAAGAAAGAAAGGAATATCTTCTTGCCAGGGTATCTTACGGAAGGTGTTTCCATCTATACGTGCAGGAAAATCGCCATAACCAGTATGCCATCCTGTAATTTCTACATTGTCATAAACCTGATCATTGACATCCCATCCAAATACCACGGAACAAAAACCAAATTCACTGTCCAATGAAGAGATAAACTTGTCCCGATGCATAAATTTGCCACGCAATACACCGTCGATATCCGCTACTGCGACTTTGACATGTGTACTCTTACTTGTCTTTAATTTGGAAATAATTTCTTTTTTGTCTATCATAATTTGACGGTTTTATCCTTGTCAAGGAAGATTAGGAAATAAAGATATGATAAGATGACAAGCCCAAAGAATAATAAGGCTGTCAATGGGTTATAAAATATCATAGCAACCAGACAGATCACGGCAATGATCAGTGCGAGCATCGGAAATACGGGATATAAAGGAACTTTAAAGGGGCGTTCCAATGAGGGTTCTTTTTTACGTAAGGCGAAAAAAGACCACATGGATATGATATATAGACTGATTGCTCCAAAACAGGCAATGGTAATAATTCCTGCTGTCTTACCCGTCAGTAGTGCAACAATACCAACTGCCATATTAATCAATAATGCATTAGCCGGCGTTTTAAAGCGGGAATGAACTTTTCCC
This sequence comes from Sphingobacterium sp. DR205, assembly GCF_011064245.1. Taxonomy (NCBI): domain Bacteria; kingdom Pseudomonadati; phylum Bacteroidota; class Sphingobacteriia; order Sphingobacteriales; family Sphingobacteriaceae; genus Sphingobacterium; species Sphingobacterium sp. DR205. The sequence continues at coordinate 4,457,051 of NZ_CP049333.1, forward strand.
AAGATGGATGGTGCATACCCTACCCGTCCAAACTCAAAGGTAGCACGCCCCCCAGCCAAGATAATTCCATGGAAGGATGCAATAAGTCCAAGCAGACCCACGCCGATAAGCAGTTTGTAAAGGATGTGTGAACTATTCATAACGTTGGCAATGGCAAGAGGTAAGGGCGAATCCGAAGCTTCGGTGCTGCCCGGAGGATAGACGACAGCTTCCCAGCCCGCGACTCCGACTGCCGATAAAAATGTAATGATACACAACACGACCAAAGTGACAATAGCCGATCCAAAACCGATCAACACATTTTTTTGTGGATTGATAGTTTCCTCGGCGACGTTGGCAACACCTTCAATGGCAAGAAAAAACCAGATGGCAAAGGGAATGGACGCAAAAATGCCAGAATAACCATTCGGAAGCGCATTTTGCTGTAGATTGGAAAATTCAAATGCCGGCAGTGTCACACCAGCAAATATCAGCAACTCAATAACTGCCAGAACCGTAACAACCAATTCAAAGGAAGCGGCAAGTTTCACCCCTAGAATATTCATCGTCGTAAAAATCAGATAGGCTCCGATAGCAAAAATTAGGTAGTCAACATCGGGATGGAGCAGATGTAGATAAGCTCCTATCGCCGCCGCAATGGCTGGCGGTGCAAACACAAATTCTATATTTTGAGCAATTCCGGCAACAAATCCCAAGTGTTTTCCAAGTCCTCGATTGGCATATTCAAAAGCTCCCCCAGCTTTTGGTATGGCACATGCCATCTCTGTATAACTGAATGTAAAGGTTAGGTACATAATAATAACAAAAATCGTTGCGATGGCTAACCCCAATGTCCCTCCTTCTGCCAGTCCGAGGTTCCACCCAAAATACATTCCTGAAATAACATACCCTACACCCAATCCCCATAACATAACGGGGCCAAGGACTTTCTTTAATTGGGGATCACTCATAATTCTTTTTCTAGGTTGGCAACTGATATTAAGCAAGATGAATTTACTACTTTAATTTAAATTATAGTATTTAAAACCTATCATTATCTTTATTTTAGTAAAATAATATTAAAATATTATTATTTTTGGATGTAAAAACCTAACGATACGCTTATACCCCTTTGTTTTTAGATTTAAATTACTACGACAATGAAATTAGATGAAAAAGATCTGATGATCTTGGACCTTTTGCAACAGGATGCCAACATGAGTAACAAGGAAATTTCCGATCGCGTCAACTTATCCATGACTCCTGTATACGAACGGATTAAGAAATTGATGACAACAACTGTGCTCAGGCAAAAAGTATATCTACTGGATCGGCGAAAACTCGATCTGAACCTTATGGTCCTTGTATCCATCAGTATGGAAAAACATTCAAACGAAAGCGCTTTGCTGTTTATGGAAGAAATACAGAAATTTCCGGAAGTGGTCGAATGCTTCCACGTGACCGGTGCTTTTGATTACCAGCTCAAGGTTATGGTCAGGGATGTCGACCACTATCATGAATTTAACTTCAATAAACTGGCGACGATTAAAGGAATCCGGCATATGGAAAGCTATTTTGTGATGAAAGAAATTGTTAATACTACACGACTGCCACTTTTCCTTTAAGTTGCCCTGCCTTGCAAATTAAAATTTAGCTGTAAATTTCCGGAGCATGATATGCACTTACTTGACGAAAGGTGCAGTCCCTACAGCTTATTAGCCTTCCATTGCTGGTATCTTTTGCGCATACAATGGCCACAAGGTCTATATCCATTGCTGATTGCCTCGGTTTCATCTTTAAAGAAAATCCGATGCTCGACTTTCATTCGTTTACCGGACAGGCAGTCTAAACGGCCATAAATCCTCGTCTTTTGATAGCCACCCAAAGTAATTTCGCCCTTTCGAATGAAGGAATTTAAGGACTTCTTTCTATCGGCAGTTGTCTCTCCCAAATCTATATGTCTGACCATTGTGTAGGACTAGTTTTTTATGATTTAGCGTCATGAAAGATCAAGCCTAAGGTATGCCGATTGCCACTATGAATAGTCGATACACCATGCTTCATGGTCACGCGGTAGTAACCCTTTGCCCCTTTAACCGGACGGAAATTAGTAGCGAACACAATAATATCACCCTTTTTTGGCTTAATGACATGCGTACGGGATTGAGCCATCGGTATATTTTCAGTTAAAATAAACTCTCCTCCCGTATAGTCTGTATCGATATCATCCAAAAAAAGAACAAGCTGCATCGGAAAGAAAATCTCCCCATAAAGATCCTGGTGCATGGTGCAGAATCCACCGGCACCATACCCAAGGATTAAGGCCGTAGCCTTCTCCTGACCATTCTTCCTACATTGTTCAATAAAATCCTGATGTGTTGGCGGATACCGTCTAGCTATTTTTAAAACCTCCATCCATCTGTTGGCAAGAGGCATCAAATAACCGTAAAAGTTTTCCCTTAATTCGGTTAGGATACCGGGCAATGGATAATGAAAATACTTATAAACGCCACGGCCAAAACGGTAGCGCTCCATGACAACGGTCTTCCGATAACGATATTCACTCTTAAACTCTCCTAACAATTCGGCACATTCCTGATCATCTACAACATCGGGAACAACCGCGAACCCCTTGTCGATCAATGCGTCAAGAATAAGATCCCATTGTTTCGTTTTTAATCTTTCTTCTATTGTGTGCATACCTGTTATCTAAATAGTCTATTTTACCTACCTGGCATCCGTTAGCTAAGTCCGTCATGGAATATAATGCCAAGGCTATGCCTCATTCCGCTGTGCAATGGGCTAACGCCGTGTTTCATATGGACACGATAATGGCCTTTAGTTCCTTTCACTGAGCGAAAATTACTCGTAAAGACGATCATATCACCGCGATTGGGTTTTAAGACATTGACCTTCGATTGTGCTCGCGGTATCTGTTCCGTGATCACAAATTCACCGCCCGTATAATCCTGATCCACCTGATCTAGCAACACCACGATTTGTAAGGGAAAATAGATTTCACCGTACAGATCCTGATGTAATGTATTAAATCCGCCCACATTATACTTTAAAATAAGGACGGTCGGTTCCAGCTGTCCATGTTGCTGACAAAGATTTCGCATGGCAGCATGCGAAGCCGGAAATCTTTTATCCATATTGAGTTCCTGCATCCATTGATTGGCAACCGGAGCGATCATACAGTATACTATTTCCCTGATTGCCGTGATCAGTCTCGGCAATGGATATTGGAAATATTTGTATTCCCCTAGACCAAAACGGTAACGCTCCATCACGATCGTCTTTCGATACCTATTGTCAGCACCGTACGCTGCAACCAGTTCATCACAGTCTTCTTTATTCAGTATATCAGGTACAACCACAAAGCCCCTATCATGCAATTCCTCGGTGATCAACTCCCAATCCTTGTCCAAAAATCTTGATTCCATATTTTCCATGACGATAATTTTCAACAGTTCAAAATTACCCCTAACAAGCAAGATAAAAAATCCGAAATATGCTATTTTCTCTTTTTTAGAAATAGGATATCAATTGTAAAAAAACACAACGAATTATCATTCGTATCGCTTATCGAAAACCAGTGAAAAGAACCACTTAAACGAAGAAAAAACAATGGGTAGATATAAGTATAAAAACTAAAAAAAGAACAGGTTTTACGTTAAAAACAGAAAATCAAGAATAAATACAGATCGATAGAAAAGCTATTTTCCAGTTCTAGGTGCACGAAAGTTTATTTAAGTTAGATCGGCAACACATTAAGTACTAAAGATTTAGTCAATTATTTCACCGTTACCTTCGGTCCGCCGCTCACGAAATCTTTGAAGATCTTCCAGGCTCGGTCTGTCCCAATCTTCTACTTCACCAACAATTTTCAAAGTAGCTGTGGAACGGTATGAGCGCGTCGGATTACCAGGGAATTTTTTATCTGTTAGATTTGGATCATTTTCAAAGATTCCCGTCGGTTCAATAATATAGACACGCTCGCGACCTTCTTTCTCCTTTTGCCAAAGCAGCAGCGAGTCCGGCACCGCTAACTAGCCCCGTAAAATAAATATGATTCATGGTCAGTTCAGGCTGATAATTCGATTTCCCGCCAGCAGTCAATAGGTCGCCTACTTTCAAGTCAGCTTTGGTGCCATGGTAAAAAGGTCCAGTATCCGATGGTTTTTCGTTCAGGATTGTAGACAACTCAGCATATTCCGCTGATTTTTGGCTATCTCCCAGATCTCCGTAACATTTGGCAAGCTTCTGATACAGGTTCGGTAGCGCACTTTTAACTGTATCGTCATTTAGTTTTAAGGCATGGCTCAAGGCCTTTTCGAGCCATATCAATCTATCTGAAACAGTTTTTTGCTGCCGGGCTACATAATAAGCTGCAAGAAAGCATTCGTGATCGTTGGTAGCTCCGCTCCAGGCCTGCATAAATAGTTTAAGGGCTTCTTCAGGCTGTTTTGCTTCTTCCATGCTCAAGCCCTGAAGACAAAGTTTAACAACATTGTTGAAAGGTGAAAATTCCATATATGCATTATTTTTCTTACATCGCTGAATTGCCGATAGCACATGGAGACTTCAAATCCACATGTACAGCTAACTTATGGATTAAAGTTACGCATTCCACCCTTATATTGTCGCGATTGCACCGCATTCGTATTTTTAAACTTCGCTAAATTTGGATTAATAAGCAAACACTTGAAACAATGAGAAAGATCAGAATTTTCGAACACATCTCGCTCGACGGCGTCATCGAACACGATGGAGATTACACTTATGGCGCATGGACAACAGCCTATAGAAGTCCTGCAGGAGCGGAAATGCTCTTTCAGACCTATGGTTCGGACTTTGACCTTCTTTTGGGCCGTCATACCTATGATATCTTTAGCAGCTTCTGGCCCAATGCAGGCGATTTTCCAATGGCCAATGCAATAAATGCTGCTACGAAATACGTCGCAACTCACCGTCCCGACAGTTTAATCTGGGGGCCTGTCAAAAATTTAGGCAACAACATTGAAGTTGCTATTCATGCACTTAAATCAACAGACGGTCCCGATCTGATCGTTGTGGGAAGTTCCGCACTGACCTCCCTTTTACTTGAGCAAGGTCTCGTTGACGAAGTCGTGCTCATTACTTACCCTGTTCTGTTGGGGCATGGCAAACGTTTACTGTCAGACAAGGTAAATGCGCAAAAACTCGCTTTTATCGATTCAAAGGCAACTCCTACAGGCGTTTTCATCAATAGCTATAAATATATTGGATTATTAAAAAAATAATAGTTCGACAGGAGAAATAAGGCACTATGCGATTCAAATGTATATCGGTTAAGCATACTTCGAGTTAGTTTTATGTTTCAAAAGGCTTACGCTCAGTGACCTGCAGCCATAAACTATGCGATCACGATGTTATTTATTTAAATATGTCCGGTTTCTTGTATATTTGATTTAAAACAAATCATTTCTATGAAAAGAACCTTATTATTCGTTGCTATTATTTGTAGCTCTTCCTTTGCCTTTGCGCAAAAAACAACCTACAAAGTCAATACACAAACATCAACGATCAAATGGGAGGCAAAGAAAGTCGTCGGTGGTCATGTCGGTACCATAGCCTTGAAAGAGGGAACGATCCAAACTGATAAAGGTAAAATTACAGGAGGCGGATTTACCATTGATATGAATTCTATGGCCTGTACTGATGCGCCGAAATTAACCGGTCATCTTAAAAATGAAGATTTCTTTGATGTACCTAAATATCCAACGGCAAAATTCGTTATCGCCAAAGTGGATAACAGCAAGACTACTCCAATAATCACAGGTAATCTTACAATTAAAAACAAAACGAAAGCCATATCTTTTCCAGCAAAGGTAACTAGCACCGCCGATGGGCTTTCCGCTGAAGCATTGGGTGTAAAAGTAAATCGACTGGATTTTGATATCCAATATCGTTCGGCAAGCTTTTTCTCTGATCTCGGAAACCGGGCTATTGAAGACGAATTTACTTTGGATATTCAGATCAAAGCCACAAAATAACTTTCAGAACAAAAGAGGTTATAGCAACCTCTTTTAACCAGCTATCATTGATTGCCTAAATCAATTCAATTCCCTGTGCGATATATTTATTCATCTGTGGGCTCGTTGAATCGTTCTCCGTGACGATGATATCAAGCTTTTTGGTCTCATCAATGATAAAATTTGACTCCGTATCAAATTTATCCGATGTACACAATCCAACGATCCGGACGCTCTGTTTCATCATCGCCCGCTTTGTTTCGGCATCCTCCTGATAATTGCACGATAAATTTTCGGGAGTAATCGAACAAACACCCAAGAAATATAAATCAGCCCTAAAATTAGCGATACTTTCCAACGTCGTATTGCCAAATGTTGTAAAGGCCGATTTGTAAAGCCTGCCTCCCAAAAATATTATTTCTATCAAAGGATGGTCCTCAATCACACTCGCAACAGGAAAGCTATTCGTAATGATCGTAACCTTAAGATCCTTCGGTAAAATTTTAGTTAACTCTAAAATGGATGTACCTCCATCGAAAAAAAGTACCTGATCATTTTTAATCAATGATAGTGCTTTTTGCGCAATGATCCTTTTCTGTTCCAACCCCGCCTTCTCGCGATCACGATAATGGTATTTTTTTTGAACAATGCTGTGCGCCCCCCCCCTTACCCCGCGAAGAAGATCCCGATCATTCAATTCCTTAATATCTCTCCGTATGGTATCTTCGGATACCGAAAGCTTTTTACTCAAGGTCTGAAATGAAACCGACCCCTCCCTATTGGTGATATCTAAAATGGTTTGTAGACGATCGTACTTTAGCATAGGAACAAATATATAGATTTAACAGAATAAAATAAATTGCAAAAAACTGCTATAATTGCAATATTTTGCAATTATATAATTACATTTGTGCCATAATAAAAATAAAAATTATGATAAAAAAGACAATTTCCATCGATATGGACGGTGTACTCGCAGACATCCAACGGCATTATCTTTCACATTATTTTGATGAAACTGGTATACGGATAAATGAGAACGATATCGTGGGACTAAAAGAAGCGGATTGTTTACCTGATAAAACGGCAGTCTTAAGATATTTGCATAAACCGGGCTTTTTCCGCAGCATTCCCGTTGCACAAGATGCACAAGACGTGGTGAAAGAATTACAGCATTATTACGATATTTTTGTTGTATCCGCCGCGATGGAATTTCCAAATAGTCTTTTAGAGAAACGGGAATGGCTACAGGAATATTTTCCATATATTTCTTGGAAAAACATTGTGTTCTGTGGGAGTAAAGGGATTATAGACACCGATTTTCTCATTGACGATCATCTAAAAAATTTAGACAGCTTTTCTGGAAAAGGGCTTTTATTTGATACATTTCACAATGTCAATGAGCACCGGTTTGAAAGATTGAAGAACTGGACGGACGCACATCGTTTTTTTACCGCTGATCTGTAAAATAAGACGTCCAACGGTTAAACTACAGCTGGCCAATCGCAAGATTAATTTGCCAGCTATAGCTTACTGGATTTTATTTTCCAGTCTGAAATTTCCAATAGATCCAATAAGAAACTGAAAGCAAAAGCATAAGAAAAGCCACCACCATAAGCGAAGTTGAAATTCCATAAAACTGTGCGACTCCGCCCAGCAAGGCAGGTCCCAATAATTGCCCCGAATGCCCTAAGGTTGACATCACCGGAATACTTGCCGAAGCCCCTACTCCTTTTAAATTTCCGGCATGACTAAATAAAATCGGAACGATATTCGAAGCCCCGAAACCCAGAAGAATAAATCCTACCAATGCCCCCCAATAAGAGGGTGATAAAACAGCTATCAACAGACCGAATACCGCTAAGAGTCCCCCTCCGACCACAACAACACGATGATCTAACCGAACGACAAGCATGTCACCAAAAAGTCGCATTGTGGCCATGGCGATAGAAAATGCCGCATATCCTATACCCGCAATTTCAAGCGGTGCTTTTTTTTCCTCATGCAAAAATACGGCACTCCAATCCAGCATCGAACCTTCGGAGAGATAAGCACAAAAACAGAGCATACCCAGAAATAAAACATGTAAATTGAACCAACCTGCCCATTTGGACTGGCCCACTGCCATTTCCTTATCGTCGTGATGGCTATTAATGCGCGTTTCATCATCATGCGCATACAATCTACGGTACATGACAAACATAATGATAACAATCAATAAGGAGATCGACAACATGGCATAAGTTGCCTGAAATCCCAGCTTTATCAATAGTCCTAAACCAAGCGATCCCGTTAATCCCCCAACGCTAAAGATGCCATGCAGGCCGGATAAAATTGGCCGGTCAAAAAGTTTTTGGATCAGGATCGAATGTGCGTTTGCCGAAACCTCTATTCCTCCCATGCACATACCAAAACAGAATAACGTAATCCCCATGGTGATTATGGAATTAGCTATTAACAACATTGGCAAGATCAGTCCCAGTGTGATGCCCGAAATAAAGATAATTTTTCTTGTTCCAAACTTATTTAGAAGAACGGTCGAAAATGGCATGATAAAAAGCGCTCCACCACCTATAAGAAGCATCAAAAGCCCCAACACACCATCATCTATACCGAGTCTCTGTTTAACATAAGGAACGACAGGCGCCCAACTGGCAAGCCCCAGCCCGCACACAAAAAAGATAAACCTAACAGCATTTCGCGCTGTATCCGGACGAATGTGCAATGATTTAATTTCCATATAAATTGAGATAAACTAAAATAGTATAGCGATAGACTTGTCTAGGCTCAGTACACAAAACTATCAATAATAAAGCATATTATTGCATAATATTGCAAAAAATGCAAATTAAAGCAATAGAACAATTGATATAAATCAATATTACAATACTCATGTGGCCCCCCGACCAGAACTACGATTTCCAAAAAATGATTTTACACCTTATGTTGGAGGACTATTTTGCCATAATCATGATTTATCCTTAAATTACTGGCATAAACAACGTCTTTCCCGCAAAAAGGCTTTATAGTGAACCATAAAAAACAGCTATTTCACGAAATGAATTATAAAACTATTGGTTATTTTCTTTCTTCAACGCTAATTATCGGATTACTTTATACGAATGGCTGGTTTGATGTATCTTACGCATTCCGACAATTTCTGGGGATTATATTCCTAATACTGTATTTCGTAGGGACGGTCTTTCTTGTCAAAAGACCGATTTTAAAGGATAGAAAGTTAAGAAAACATCTTTTGGTCAGATTGAGTGTCCTCTTATTTATTGCCCTGATCATCGTTATTTCCCAATGGTTTATAGATAAAGAAACTGATCGTCTGGGCGCGGGTTATTTGCTCTATTTTGAGCTGCTCGGTTTTGGAATACCACTTATTATTTATACTGCGATAGAATCAATGCGATTGCTTGCTAAAAAGAATTATGCAGCATTATGCATCAATCTCTTCTTAGTGATAGGAATCTATTGTCTTGTTATTTTCAGCGGACTCTTCGGTTTCTAAATAAATAGCATTTTCCGTGACCTTACTCACAAACCTTTAAATTACTAAAAGTAAATAGATTAAATAGTTAAATCTGCACTAAAAATATGCTATCTAATGTATTTTCCAAGGCATCTAGAAAGTCGTATACCTACAATTATAAAATATACAAGAAAGATTGCCAATTTTACTACATGTAAAATCTGAAGGCGTACGGTTCAACAAATATCGGATCAGGCAGAAATTTGGAACAGCTGATTTGTTATGACTTTGTCACGCAGACAAATTTTTCGTATATTTTTGATATTCGCCGCTCCGAATCTTTTGGAAAAAAGATCAGCGACATGCCATCGGCAAATAATAGGGCAGTATTTATCAATAAATTTAAACGCATGCAAACACGTGAAGAAAAATTAAGGCAAATTATTGATTGGTCGCAAAACAATCCGGATATCTGCGCAGTCCTCCTGACAAGTTCATTGGTAAATCCTCTGGCTCCAATCGATGAATTAAGTGATCTAGATATCGAACTTGTATTTGATGACAATACAAACTATATTCTGGATAAGAATTGGATAAATAACTTTGGTACCCCTATTGCCATGGTTGAAGAGGATGAAAGCTACTTCGAGTACAAACACGCAATGAAGATGGTTTTGTACGCTGATCATACAAAAGTTGATTTTAAATTATACAGTAAATCAAATTTTTTAGAAGAGGTTCACCAAGAGCACTTACCTGAAGACTGGGATATTGGCTACAAAGTACTTATAGATAAGGAAGGCATAACACAGACGCTCCAAAAACCGACATATCAGGTATCAGTCATCAAAAGGCCTACAGCACAAAAATTCGAGCAGCTGCTCAATGACTTTTGGTGGGACTGCACCTATGTAGCCAAGTGTCTCGTTAGAAAGGATATTTTTTATGCAAAATTTATGTCCGAAGATAATATACGTACCAGTTATCTGGTACCATTAATTGAGTGGGATATAGCCAGCCAGCATGGATGGAACATCACAACCAATAAACACGGGCGTCTATTTGAGAAATATTTACCCCGGCAGACCTGGGAGAAAGTAATCCAAACCTTTTCAGGCAGCGATATAAATGAAAACTGGAAGGCATTATTTGCAATGGTAGACCTCGTCGCAGCGATCGGCAGGGAACTCGCAAGTAAGTTAACCTATGAATATCCCACAAAACTTGAAGCGGATGTCAGAATATATCTCAATGCTTTAAAGACAAAAGAAATATCCCGTAGCCCGTCAATATAGCGATAGTGGTACTCAAAAATAAATCAGACGGTTAGGCTTAGTTATTGTTAACAACTGGAATCGAGAGCAATCTCAGCCTATTTTGCCATTCTTTTCTTTTTGCTCATTTGACTGATTTTTTAATATCTTTAATTATCATATTTTCAAAATTTAATAAGATCGTTATGACACTAAAAACACTAACATTGAATATGTTCTTCTTGCTATTGACCTTAAGCGCATTTTCGCAAAACAATGCAGGTTTAAATTCGCTATTAAATAAGAATTCAGAATTTATTTTTCCGCAAACAGCACAGAAGATTGAAACTGCATTAAATACGAAGACCGTTTACTACGAAGATGCAAATGAAGAAAAATATGCCAAATGGCTAACAAAATCCGGACTGGAACTGTATGCTAGTCTTGGAAAAAATAATACTATTAATGAAGTATCTTTTGATATTCCGGACGATAAACCACTCATCGTAGCGGGGCTTCCTTTCAATCTTGTGATCAACAAAACAACCCTAAAGGAGAGCAAAGCAAAATTTAGCGTATATGCTGCTAAAACAGAAAAAATGGAAGCTGGAAGCACATTTCCAGGTGGTACAAAACTCACCTTTAAAAAAGGAAAGCATTATGCTACGCTAATTTTTGACAGCAATGACTTACTGCGATTTTTAGGCCTTACAACCGAACTTATCGCCGCTGGAGTAAATTAAGCAACCTTACTTTGATTCATATCAAAGCCTATATCGGAGAGAGATGGCCCGCCAGATGTGATTTGCTAGATCCTGATCTAAATCATTTTGGAGAAAAGACCATCTCTCTTTTTTCTTTACCAGTGTTTGTAGCCCGCCATCTAACAATACTTCTAGCGCTGTTTCGTCTTTGGTAGGGCTTTTTTTTAAGAGCTGAACCTGAAAATCCTTTTCTTTAAATGTAATGCGAAATATCTGCCCTTTATAGGATGTATCTAGCTGTCCAATCGTCTCTTCCATGACAAGCAACTCAAAATTTATTATTCTATCAAAAAAATGTTCGGCTTATCTAAAGCTCATAAACAAATACGGGTTCCTAATATATTGCTGCCACCAATCTAACAATAAATCGATCAATAGCATTATAGTGCAAATGGAACATGTAAATATACAAAAGAAAACATCAAAATACTAATTATTTTAGCCGTTAATAATATATCATCCTCTTCAAGACCTTCAAGTCTATAAAAATCAATAGATTGACCAAACGACAAGCAAATTCTGCGACAGTTGCACTTGGCGCATCAGACTTATTTCTGGTACTTTGATCATAACTACCCTCGTTTTCATTACAAAAAACCAATCGTTAAGCTTTTACGGCTACCACAGCATATACCATTGGAATTTTGTCTTCAAGCTGTTCAATCCGATATTTATTCTTTTCAAATTCAACCGTCCCTTTAAAACAATTATAAGGTGAATAATCAAATTCATCAAGTTGTGTGATACGGAGTCCATTTTTGATCAAATTATTCACCACTTCGCTTATGCTATGGTTCCACATCACATATTCCTGTTTTATAGCTGCATTTTTATCCGCATAGGTTCCAGTTTCTGTTTCTATAATCGCTCCAGAATTAAAATACCTATAACCAACTTTCTCAAAATTATCGTCGAACATCCAAACGACAGGATGGAATTCAACAAATACAAATTTCCCATCCGGCTTTAAAAATCTGGAAACAACCTGTGCCCATTTATCCAAATCTGGCAACCAGCCAATTGTACCATAACTCGTAAAAACAAAATCAAATTGCTGATCCAAATGATTTGGTAGATCGTATATGTCACAACAGATAAAGTGAACATTGGCATTTGTCTGTTCAGCTATTTTTCGCGCACTGTCAATTGCCTTATCGGACAGATCCATTCCGGTCACCTCCGCGCCTAGCCTGCTCAGTGAAATGGTGTCCTGGCCAAAGTGACACTGTAAATGCAAAACAGTTTTACCCTCCAGATTACCAAGTAAACCTAACTCGATCTCATTTAACGAGTTTCTCCCTTGCAGAAAGCTGGGAAGATCATAAAACTCAGAATTAAGATGCGCATCTGTTCTATTGTTCCAGGATGTTCGGTTTATGTCCAAATATTGGTGTTCTTTATTCATAGACTAATCTACCCTTTTTATCCAGATAATTTATACGATTCTCCCCATTCTTGCAGAAGAATAATCTCTTTAACGGTAGTTATCACCTTTAATCCCCTATTTTTTTAAAAATATCAAATCCATAGCGGAATGCTGGTAACGCCCCAACCTATTTTTGTCAATTAGCTTAAGCTTCTTGTCTGTACGGACAAATGTTAAGCCTGTAAAATCGTAATAACTCCAATATGCTCGCGTGTAAAAGTGAAATGAGCGAAAAGGGATATGATCAAAATCAAAAAAATAACTTTTCTGCGCTTGCAGACTGTCAATAATTAAAAGTTTATTGCTTTGTGGCTTTTCAATAAGTAAATATTGATGCAATGGGATCTTATCTTTTGTGCCCTCTATCCAACCAAAGTCTCCATCTATTACACAGTTTTTCACCCTCAGCTTTTCAAATCCTCCATTTTTAAACTCAAACGCCTGATAATATTGCGGTTCAGCGATATTATCAAAATAGATCTTCACGCTGTTGGCATCAATTTCCTCATGGGTTTGATACAAGGGCAGAAATTCTGTATTCGTAGACCAATCCGTTGTAACATCTACCTGCGACGGCATTGAAGAGAAAAAAGTCAACGTATCATTCCTGATTGCAAATGTACCCCTGGATTGATGTTCATACCCCACATCCTCTCCTGCTTTCAAAGGTAAGTTTGTTTCCTTATAAAAATAACTGTGATCATGGAAGTTTAAAACCAATTCATTGGCTGAGTCACTTTTATATTTTACAATTCCGTTGTCATCATCAGTAAGATGTATGGTACTGTCCACGGCTTTCTGTACATGGTCCCCACAGCATTGCAGCGTTAATACAAACAGCAGTATTTTGTAATTTTCAAGTGCCAGCATAACAATCAAGTTTTAACTTCTTAATATCACTCATGTATCACCCCTATGCCTGATTCAATAAGAAAAACAATCATTTCGCCTTTTCGATAATAATATCAGATGGTCCATCGCCATAATACGCCGGTTTCTGCTCAACCATTTTAGGATGGCCATTTTCATCTTTTTCTAATTTTTTGATCCCTGTTCTTGGCGGGCGCCTGGTATCCAGCTCCATTTCGAAAGATATAGTAATTTTATCGTTTACGCCAAGAATATTCCCTTCTTTATCAAAAACCTGCAAATCGTCGGCTGTAAACTTATCAGGAATATACATCCCATTTTTATTATCCTTATAGCCCAAATCTATACTGGCGATATAATCTCCCTTTCCTTTGGGTTCAGAAAACAAGGAAACGGCAATTTCCATGTCGTTACGAACTGTCACATCGCTATTAAGATAAGGATAGCCCGTCAAGCTAAATCGTTTACCGTCATTGTCTTTGTTTTCATATAATTTTTCAAACTGATCCGCATTAATCGGTGTTGCAGGCTGATCTTTCCCTGCACCACAGCTTGATATCGCTAAAGTCGATCCGGCCAACAGGGTCAAGATTGTCATTTTCATTGTTTTCATGTTATTGAAATTAATAGTGTCTAAATAAACGCAGTAGCTATCAGGAAAATATTCCGATATTTAACCCAACAACCAAATATAAAATATGCGTCATCTACTTTTAGATCAGTCTAATATTCGACCGAGCACAATGAATATCCGTCTATAATAACGAAATTTTCAAATAGGCGCTGACGTTAATTGGTTCATTTTGGAAGGTTTTAAGGTATTGCTTTTATGCCCTATTGTTTCTACCGGATTTGATGGTCTTCCCGATTTTCTCAATACTGTAAAAAATAATACAAACGCGTACCTAATGAATAGGCTAATCCTAGAAAGGTGAAAAAAGGCAGGACATATAACAAGATAAAATACCGCGCAATAAAATCAAAGGACCTCTTATCACTTCTCACTTCTGCTTTATCAAAATATTTTTCGACATCCTGTTTTACGTCAACCGGAAGATAATGAATATACTGTCGGCCTGTTTTCAACCTGATCCGTAATACAAAATAAAGTTTCAACGAGTCAAACAAATGATAAGAATCAATATCCTGAAAATCAATACGATTTCCATTCAAAACAATATGATTTTCTTCAAAAATCATATTATCGCCACTCGTTTTTATTTTCGAAACAAACAAGGAGTACGGGAAACCTATAACGAGAATGGCATTCCATAAGGGATGGATATTGCCAATTAGTAGTGTGCTAGCGAACATGAGAGCAAAAGAAATTAAAGCGGCATATAAGCTATACAAAAGTATTCGGTCAAAGTTAAAGGCTTCTGATTGTAGTGGCTGTTTCATATACAATTATCTTTTTTGGATTAACAGCAGGCTATTTTTCAAATTGCCCCTTGTCAAAGCCTAACGAGTCTTATTTTATCTGTCTGTTGGGATAAAGCTAGCTCACTACCGCCACAATAATAGATTTATTTACAATTCGCGCTATTCCTTTTACAATATGTCCACTTTCATGATTTTTAAGGATCAGTACCAAAGATTTTAAACTTTCGCAGAGTCCATTGACCATCTCGGTAGAAGCGACGGAAAGAATCCCAGAAACATCAAAGTCAAGTGGAATAAACAGTAAATTTCTGGAATTTACGACGAATTGGCTTTTTGTTTTACCGACTTTAAAAGCAAAAGGCTAAAAGACTGAAATAAAGTAATTTATTTTTATTCACCTTTGGAATATCTTCATTAATTTTATGCACATAGTTTCAAGTAAAAAACAAAAACAACACCGTATTACACAAGATTTCCTTAAATTGTATAACTTGCTTTTAACAGGTGTAAGTTGCTATGGATATATTGGATTTGAATAAAGATTATTGGGACAATCGCTATAAAAACATGGAGATCGGATGGGATATTGGTTATGCATCACCAGCGATTATAAAGTATGCAGAGACCGTAATTCCCAAAGACGCATCTATTTTAATTCCCGGTTGTGGCAACGCGCACGAAGCTAAGGCACTTCTGGAGCAAGGCTTTGAAAATATCACCTTGCTTGATATCGCACCGACATTAGTTGATCAGGTTCAAAAAGCATTTGGTGAAATTCCGCAGCTTCAGATTATCTGTCAGGATTTTTTTCAGCATGAACAACAATACGACTATATTTTGGAGCAGACATTTTTCTGTGCATTGGATCCAGCCCTACGAAAAAGCTACAGCAGCAAAATAGCTTCATTGCTCCAACCGCGCGGTATTCTCGCAGGTTTGTTATTCGATAGGGAATTCCCGTCAGAGGGGCCTCCATTTGGTGGAAACAAAACGGAATATCAGCATTTGTTTCATTCAGCCTTTGATATTTTAAAGATGGAGACCTGTTTCAATAGTATACCGCAGCGACAAGGAAGCGAGCTTTTTATCGAATTAAGACAAAAATAACCTACTTTCCGGGCATGACCTGATAAGTTGGGTCATCCTTAATATTAACGACAGCAATTCCCGTCGCATTTTTGAGGAGGGAGCGACAATCTTCACTGAGATGCCAGAGTTCCACCTTCTTCTGTTGTGCTGCATAGCGCTCGGTAATTTTATTTAGTGCATCCACAGCAGACATATCCACTACTCTACTTTCTTTAAAGTCTACAATGATATGATCAGGATCCTCCTGAATATCAAACTTATCTAAAAAATTAGCTGTGGAACCGAAAAACAAAGGCCCATATATTTCATAATGTTTTATACCTTCTGAGTCAACATATTTTCGCGCCCGTATACGCTTCGCATTATCCCAGGCAAAAACCAATGCAGAAACTATGACACCGACAAGTACTGCCAAAGCCAAATTGTGCAATAGTACCGTTATGCCGGCAACAAGAATACCAACGAAAATATCTGATTTCGGAAACTTATTGATAATCCGAAAACTCACCCATTGAAAAGTGCCGATAGCAACCATCATCATCACACCGACAAGTGCTGCCATGGGGATTTGCTCAATAAAAGGAGCTCCTACCAAGATAATCAACAGGATTGTCATCGCTCCGATAAAAGCAGATAACCGCGTCCTGGCGCCCGCATTCAAGTTTACCAAAGTCTGGGCGACCATCGCACATCCTCCCATACCACCAAAAAATCCATTGACCATATTTGCTAGCCCTTGAGCCATGGATTCGCGATTAGCATTCCCTTTACTCGCGGTAATCTCATCGACCATATTAAGTGTCAGAAGTGATTCAACAAGTCCTACCCCTGCCATAACAAGGGAATAAGGAAAGATTAATTGCAATGTTTCCCAATTCCATGCAATATGCGGTAAACGAAAATGCGGCAATGACCCACTGACCGAGGCAATATCCACCACCTTCTTAGTTTCGATCCCCAGTAGGGAGACGATAGCAAAAACAACCAAAATAGCAATCAGGGAAGCGGGGATTGCTTTGGTGAGCCGCGGGAATCCGATAACAATCAACATAGTCAATAGCGTAAGTCCGCCCATGATATATAAAGTTGAACCCGACATCCAAACCGCGCCGTCCCCACTATTCACTTTAAATTGGACAACCTGTGCCATAAAAATAATAACCGCCAATCCATTTAGAAATCCATACATAACAGGTTGTGGTATCAAACGGACAAATTTTCCCCACCTAAAAACACCGACCAAAAATTGCAAAATGCCTGCCAGGACCACAGCTGCGAAAAGGTAATCTATACCGTGGCTTGCCGCGAGAGCCATCAGAACAACAATAGTAGCTCCGGCTCCACCGGATACCATACCCGGTCTCCCTCCAAACACAGCAGTCACAAGCCCCATTAAGAAAGCGGCATACAAACCTGTCAAAGGAGGCAAGCCTGCTAATATGGCGAATGAAAGCGATTCAGGTATCATGGTCATGGCAACCGTCAAACCGGCAAATAGCTCGTTTTTCAAATTGACAGACCGTATGTTTAAAAATTCAAAGGTATTGTTCATATCAAAATCAGTTGAACAGTTATAAAGCGTTGCAAAGGTAACATTCCCTCGTGCATATCAGCAACCTAAATGCAGCTAAAAGAAGAAAGAAATGATCATCGTAAAAACACTTTTACTCAATATTTGTTATTGAATACAAATTTTATTGCAAAACAGTATATTGACCCGTATGAAACAAAATCCAAAGTTTTATCGCTATATTTTATTTTTGCTTTTGAATGTATTTACTACCGTTTTTGGCCCCCTAGTTTTAGCCCAGTCAGCTGTCATTGCCTCCGTTCAAACAAATCAAAATAGCCCCCAATATGACTCCTTAAATGCGACATACTCGATTTCATCGGTAGATAGTGCCGTTCTAACCGTAAGGTGCGCAAATTTAAAAGACAGCATGGCGGTATCGAGACAACAGGCAAGATGGATTTCCGATCGGATCAATGCCAAACTGCCTGATAGTGTCATCAATTATCAAAAGAAAAACTTTTTGCGGGCGGGCATAGAATGGTTTTCCATTCAGGCAATCCCTGCATCGGTTAATTATTTCATCCGTAAAGATCCGGTCTCCCATATTTCATTCAAAAATTTCTTTAGCCATTTGAAGTTTTCAGCTTGGACCTGGGATGATAATCTCTTCGCTACCAATCAGATTGCCCACCCCTACCATGGTCAGTTCTATTTCAATTCATTCCGGTCCAACAATTTTACCTTTCTACAGTCTACATTAGCTACTGTCGCCGGCAGTTACATCTGGGAGACAGCTGGTGAAACGGAACCGCCTTCGATCAACGATATCATTAACACCAGTTTTGGCGGAACGATCCTTGGGGAGATGACCCATCGTCTTTCACATCATATCCTGGCAAGGCCCAGTCTCACAAAAGGACAACGCAATAAAAAGGAAATATTAGCCATGCTGATCAATCCGATAAACGGATTAAACAGACTGCTTGATGGTCGTTGGGGAAATACCACGAAGGGAGCAGTCATTGACAGTTCGCTGGTTCATACGGAAGTTGAATTGGGAATCCGGAGATTTGATGCCAAAGAACACAATGTCTTAAGCCGCGGAAAAAATGATATTTATGCGCGCATCAAGCTGATATATAACAATGACGATATCGACAAGAAGAAACCATTTGACGATTTTTTCCTGAATCTTGAGATTGGTTCAGACGATAGTTCCGTCGTAAACGCCGTCAATGTTTATGCCTCCCTTTATGGCAACCGTATATTATCCAACTTAACAGGGCGACATCGTGGAATCGTCTCCGCTCATTTTGATTTTCTGCGAAATGAAGCCTTCTATTATGGATCACAGAGTATCAACTATAACATTTATTCCAATTTTAATATCGGCCAACATACCAAGTTGACCACCGTCCTTGCCGGTGGCCCGGTAGTTTTGGCAGCGGTACCAGATCCGTATCTTCATTTTGGCGAAAGCCGCACCTACGACTATGGACCGGGAGCAGATATTCGGGCATCGGCAACCCTAAGTACGCTCAATCGCTTCAAATTTGGAATAGACTACCGCGGCGGCTATTTTGTCACCATCAGTGGCAATAAATCCCATCATTATCTTCATACCGCATCGACTAGCGCTTCAGTACGGATCTGGAAAAATTTTGGTGTCAATCTTTACTCAGGATATTTTAGGTTGGAGGGGCATTACCAAGACCATAAAAATGTGAATAAAGACTACCCTTTTATACGTTTAGCCCTCGCTTATAACTCTGAATATTAAATCGGAATATTAAAAAAGCCTTAACCAATCGCGGTTAAGGCTTTTATCAATTTGTCCAATATTTCTTCAGCGCCTCTTTTAGACGAGGATCATAGCCATAGATATCAGGGAAAGAAACTATTTTACCATCATCATCAAGCCAAGTGGTATAATAAGTAAGGTACACAGGCATCTGACGTTTCAGCGTTACCCAACGCGATTTGGAAATGGAGTCAGAGGTAATTTCTTTTGCGATCTTTTCGGCTTGCTTCTCATTATTGACCAGATAGCTGGCTAAGTCTACAGGTTTTTCAACACGCACACAGCCGTGACTCACGGCACGGTTAGTCTGCCCGAACATTTGTTTGGCAGGTGTATCATGAAGATAGATCGAATAGGCATTTTCAAACAGAAACTTCACATTCCCCAAAGAATTGTCCGAACCAGGGTTTTGCTTAAACCGGAATTTCTCCACCGAATCCGCATTCCAATTGACCGTACTTGGATCAACTTGTTTTCCTTTATAATAAGCCACCATATTACGCGAAGCCAAATAATTCGGATTGTTCCGCACGCTCGCTAACAATTCCTTTTTCACAATGCTGCTGGGGATATTCCAAACAGGATTGACCTGCATTGCATCCAGAATACCCTGCATGACCGGCGTTTCATGGTTTTCACCTTTGCGCGTATAGGCAGGGTTATCAGTTTCTCCAACACATACATTCATCAATTGACTGGTTTTACCATCTTCCATGATGCGCAATCGCTGTTCTGGGATATTGACAAAAATATACTTTTCTGGAAAAGCCTCCCTCATCCAGCGTAGTTTCTCCAAGACCATCAACACTTTAGCCCTTTGCTCATTATTCAGATTACCATTTTCCAACAAATCCTGAAATTGAATATAATATTGGTTTTTCGGTTGTATCTCTGCCATCAGGGGGCCCATCTTGACACTGTCCAACAAGTGAACAACCGCTGTATAATTCATGCGCTTCTGAGGCACAAAATATCTTCCATATAGACGTTTTGGATTGACCACACCATATTTCATGCTGCTGACATAAGCCACAAGACCATCTGTTCCCAAAAGGTCCAGCTTGGCTAAAAGAGGGTAAGATTCCGCGACATCCTTTGGTTTCAGTTTCCGGAGGGAAAATAAGGTTTCTTTAATCTCCGCAGTATGGTAGTAACTGCTACGTATCCCATGTTCTTCACTTCGTTCAAAATAACTCAATAGGGTATCAATGCTTCCGTCAAATAGATGTTCAGCGATTAAAGTCATTCCTGCCGTAGAATCAGATAATTTCTTCATCCAGCTCGGATTATGCAGGTTGGCTTTCTGTTTACTATATACCTCCTGAAACACCTTTACATAAGCTGTTGTATCAAATTCCTTATAAGATTTTTGTTCAAAACCTTTTGCCAGCACATCACCATAAGTGGGCGGATTCTCTTTGCAAGAAAAAAATACAATTGAAACGAAGGAAATAAAAACTAAAAAACGTGACATACTAAAAATAATGAAAAAGAAATGGCTTCGCAATAATGAAGCCATTTTCTGGGACAAAGATAAATAATTCTTATTGGCAAACGAATCTTCCCTGTCATCGAATAACTACAGGAATGAATTACTGGTATTTTTGGAGGAAATCTTCAAGGAGTTCCACCATTGCCGTGTTGCCTAAAAATGCAGCTGTCCGTTGGTGCAGCGTCTTGGGTTCGATATCCAAAATACGTTGATACCCATTCGTCGCCTTTCCTCCTGCTTGTTCTACGATAAACGCTATTGGGTTACATTCGTACATCAATCGTAATTTTCCATTCGGGTGTGCTGAAGTCGTCGGGTAAAGAAAGATCCCCCCTTTCAGTAGATTACGGTGAATATCAGCAACCATAGATCCAATATAGCGCGACGCGTAGGGACGCTGGGTAGCCACATCTTCCATTTGGCAGTATTTGATATATTGCTTGACACCATTGGGGAATTTAGAGTAATTTCCCTCATTGATCGAATAAATATGCCCCGCCTCTGGAATCTTCATATCGGGATGAGACAGACAGAATTCCCCTATGGAAGGATCTAAAGTAAAACCATTCACCCCTTTGCCTGTGGTATATACCAACATGGTTGAGCTTCCATAAATGACATAACCTGCGGCCACTTGCTTGGTACCGTGTTGCAGAATATCGTTGCTATTGCATGATACTCCGGTATCCGAAAGCCTACGATAAATGGAAAAAATCGTACCTACTGAAACATTAACGTCAATATTACTCGAGCCATCCAAGGGATCTATACAAACAATGTACTTCGCATTTTTTGAAACTCCAGATTGCATGTACACTGGATTTTCATGTTCCTCAGAAGCTACGACGCAGCATTCGCCACCGCTTTGAAGCGCTTTAATAAATTGCTCATCAGCATACACATCCAGTTTCTTTTGTCCTTCACCCTGAATATTGGTTTGCCCGGCATCTCCTAAAATATCGACCAATCCTGCCTTATTAACTTCTCTGTTAACAATCTTTGCCGCAATTCCGATATCACGTAAAAGCCTGGACAGCTCACCTTTTGCATAAGGAAAATCGGCTTGTTTTTCAATAATAAATTGACCTAATGTTGTTATACCACTCATAATAGTGTTTTATTGGATATTTGTTTCACAAAGCTAAAAAAGTAAAATAGATTTTAGCAAGACACTCCCCTCAATCAGCTAAACTTTAGCAGACAAAATACGCAATCGATTGCGTATATCTTTGAAAACTTTCTTTTGCTAAAACGATTACCAACTACAAAAAGATAACAAAGCGTCAGAAGAAGTGGATATCTTCTAAATTTTGAGAAATAAAAAAAAACAAAAAATGATAAGTATTTGGTAATTTTGGCAAAATATATTGATACAATGCAACAACTCATACAGCTCGTTGAAAAGGAAAAGCTAAGTAGTCAGCCCGTTACGCAACATACCTTGATCATTGATGATAAGCAAGTCATTCATGGTGCGCTTTTTTTCGTTAAAACAGCACGTAAAACGTTTAAAATAATGGTTCCCGCTCCTTTTTATGAGGCATTACTCGACAATCAATTAACAATCCAGCGCTTAATGAAACATCCCGAAGCCATGCTACTTTCCTAAATAAAAAACTACCGGACTAAGAAGCACATCCTATTCGCTCCTCAGAGGATGAATTTAACTTGTCTAATATATCCCATAGCATGCGTACAACAGGGATAATTCGTATAAAACAAATCGCTCCTTTTATTTGTTTATTTTATGTGACACATCACGGCAATTATTTACCCAATACACTAATTTTCTTATTAGCACGACGGACACGCCAGATTGAAATATTACAAAAAAACAGTGTAAAAGTATAACATTCGCCCAGCGATAACCCTTAAATTTATTTTACAATAAAATGCTATGCGATACCAATATAGACTTTCAGGAATGTCCTGTGACGGATGTAGAACCACTATTGAAAATGCGATTAATCAGCTTCCCGAAATTCAGGCTAAAGTTTCACTAGATCCACCGTTGTTGACGATAGAATCTCAGAAAGAAATACCGGTCGAGCAACTACGGGAAATCCTATCCAGATTAGGTAACTACCAAATCACCGAACCGGGTCAGCCAACACCTTCCTTAATCGAGACTAACTCATCGAAGCTGTCCTCTTCGGGCAAGTACTACTGCCCGATGCACTGCGAAGGGGAGAAAACATATGATCAACCCGGGCGTTGTCCGGTTTGCGGCATGTACCTCATACCTGTCGAACAGGCACAAAGCAAACACGAGCACAGTCATGGAAATCATTCGGATCATTTCGGACCATCTGCTGCAAACAAAACAACGGCGCCTGAACGGCAGCGACATACCACCGCAGAGGATCATAATCGTCACCCCAATCATGGATCTTCCACACAGGAGCACGATCATCATGGGCATATGCATCAGCACAATGAACAGTCCGTTGCCGGAGTGTCCAAGCAGCATCATGCAGGTTCTGCAGGAAAATACTATTGCCCGATGCACTGTGAAGGCGACAAACTTTATGATCAACCGGGCCACTGTCCAGTTTGTGGGATGAACCTGGAGAAAGTTCCCGAATTATACAAAACAACACAATATACCTGTCCTATGCATCCCGAAATTGTCCGGGATCAGCCAGGAAATTGCCCCATCTGCGGTATGGATCTTGTTCCGATCGCGGGCGGGAGCGATGATGATGAAGACAGAATATATAAAGATCTCCGCATGAAATTGTGGCTGTCTATTTTGTTTACGGTTCCGATATTTATTCTCTCTATGGGAGAAATGCTTCCCGGCAATCCCATCGGCAAAGTCATTCCACCAAATTGGTCGGGCTGGATACAATTATTTCTGTCCCTGCCTGTTGTCTTCTACACCTGTTGGTCATTTTTCAAGCGTGGGTGGGTTTCTTTCAAAACCTGGCGTCTGAATATGTTCAGCCTGATTGCCCTTGGCGCGGGTGCAGCATTTGTATATAGCCTTGTCGGTCTATTCTTTCCCCAGATTTTTCCGGCTGACCTAAAAAATCATCACGGTTATATTGCTCTATATTTTGAGTCCGTTACTGTCATCCTAACATTAGTTCTCCTCGGTCAGGTGATGGAAGCCAAAGCGCATTCCAAAACCAATTCAGCGATCAAGGAACTCATTAAACTCAGTCCTTCAGATGCCACTCGGGTCGAAAATGGGGTTGACGTAAAAATTGGAGTCGATCAGATTAAGATCGGTGACACCCTGAAAGTAAAACCCGGAGATAAGATTCCCGTCGACGGTCAGATTACCAGCGGGAGCACAAATATTGATGAATCCATGCTGACGGGTGAGCCCCTGCCTGTCGAAAAACAGGAAGGTGACAAGGTCAGCTCTGGTACAATCAATGGCGAACGGAGTTTTCTGATGAAAGCGGAACGCATTGGTTCGGACACCCTATTGGCTCAGATCATTCAGATGGTCAATGATGCTAGCCGAAGTAAAGCGCCAATTCAACGCCTTACCGATAAAGTATCTGAAATATTTGTTCCGATCGTAATTGTAATTGCTCTGTTGACATTCTTTGTCTGGTGGATCTGGGGACCTGCGCCGTCACTAGCTTATGGATTTGCCAATGCATTGGCTGTTCTTATTGTTGCCTGCCCGTGTGCCCTTGGTCTGGCAACGCCGATGTCCGTTATGGTCGGTGTCGGCAAGGGAGCCAAAAATGGTATACTCATCAAAGATGCGAGTGCCTTGGAAAAAATGAACCAGGTTGATGTTGTATTAACGGATAAAACAGGAACAATAACCGAAGGCAAACCTACCGTTGATGACATTCAACCCACCCCTATCAGCAGTATCAGTGAAATATTATCTTTAGCCGCCTCCCTCAACAGCAACAGTACCCATCCACTCGGACAGGCTATTATTGAAAAGGCCAAAAAGGAAGGCAATAAAATAGAGCAACAAGTCACCAACTTCGAAAACGTTTCTGGACAAGGTGTCAGGGGAGATATAAACGGCGAATTGATTGCTCTCGGCAATCAGCTGTTAATGGAATCCATGCAGGTGACCATTCCGGACGAGATACGCAAGGCTGTCGAATCAGCCCAATCTCATGGCAAAACCGTCTCCTACCTATCGAAAGGAAATGATTTACTCGGCTATTTTAGTATCTCCGATCAGATCAAGGCCTCTTCCAAACAAGCTATAAACTACCTGCTTCAGCATGATGTAGATGTCATTATGCTTACAGGTGACAATGCACATACGGCAAAATCCGTCGCAGAGCAAGTCGGGATCAGGCATTTCAAAGCAAATGCATTACCAAAAGATAAATTGCAGGAAATACACCGTTTACAGGAACAAGGACATGTTGTCGCGATGGCTGGTGATGGTATTAACGACGCTCCTGCCCTTGCGCAAGCCGATATCGGTATCGCCATGGGAACAGGAACAGATGTAGCAATTGAAAGTGCATTGCTGACCTTGCTTCAGGGCGACCTAATAGGCATTGCCAAAGCCAAAATACTGAGCCGGAAGCTACTCCGAAATATTAAAGAAAATCTAGGGTTTGCTTTTATCTACAATATTCTAGGTATCCCGTTAGCGGCAGGGATTCTATATCCGAGCTTCGGTATCCTCTTATCCCCCATGATAGCAGCAGCAGCAATGAGCTTTAGTTCCGTTTCAGTGATTTTAAATTCTTTACGTTTAAACCGCGCAACAATTGGAATAGATAATAAGTAAATAAAAAGAAAAGCGCTTGATAGCACCGAAAAATAGATAATTACCTATATTCGCCATTCCTAATGACATATATTTATCATCATTATGCGCAACATACTTTTAATACTTTTGTCGGTCATCGTGACGCTGGTTTGTGTCAAAAATTCACAAACTGTCAATATTGATCTCTTTGTGGAGGGCAAGATAACATTATGGAAACTCCTGCTGACTTTTTTTGTGATGGGTACTATTTTCGCTTTTTTGTTAAAGGGCGGTAAAAAGAAACAACAGCAGGAACATACAGCAAAATCTGATGAATCGGAAGAGGATTATGAAGAGCCAAAATCCAAATTATCCGATGAAGATCGCGAATTTCTGTCCTAGCAATAAAAAATAAACTACTAAAAATGAAGGTTTAAACACATTAAACCCATTTTTATCGCAGAAATAGTTGCGTAGAATAGAGATTAACCCTATCTTTGCATCACTTCAAACAAGGAACAATAGTTCTAAAAGAAGTATGATTCCGTAGCTCAGCTGGTAGAGCAATACACTTTTAATGTATGGGTCCTGGGTTCGAATCCCAGCGGGATCACAGAGGAAAAGCTAATCGTAAGATTAGCTTTTTTTGTTTAAAGGGATTAGGATTCGAAAGAAGGGCGGGCCGGGTTCGATCCGTCGGAGGCTCAAGGATGTGTACGGGAACTGTGGGGCTGAGCCAATCCCAGCGGGATCACAGAGGAAAAGCTAATCGCAAGATTAGCTTTTCTTGTTAAGGGGATTAAGATTCGAAAGAAGGGCGGGCCGGGTTCGATCCGTCGGAGGCTCAGGGATGTGTACGGGAACTGTGGGGCTGAGCCAATCCCAGCGGGATCACAGAGGAAAAGCTAATCGCAAGATTAGCTTTTCTTGTTAAGGGGATTAAGATTTGAAAGAAGGGCGGGCCGGGTGGAACAGATTGTTCTGGAAATCCTATTGGTATAAAAGAGGGGAAAGTTGTAGTTTATCTTTTTGATGATCGAGAGGTTGAAATACTCAGCAATTCATTTGAGGAATATTTAGAAGAGTCATTGTAATTATTTAAATTTAGCGGCTTAAAAGGTACTTAATTATTCTCCTTTTCGTTCAGATGGAGCGTTTAATAGTGAAATGATTATAACAGAAAACGGGAAAGTGATTTTTGAAATATTGTTAGATTAATGGCTTACTTATACCGATCGAACTCAAAAATATGATGATATATTAAAACTTGAAAAACTGTTTGAAAAATTAAAAGCGAAATAGCAATTTCTCCGCCTTGGCTCCTGTTCGTACCGAACCAAATCAATCCTCAAAACTCAAATTAAAAAAAAGACAAAGCATGGAACAAGCAACAGACAAAAGCTACATAGACCAACTGGCCGAATACTTTCAGCAAAATCCCAACCAATTTGGCTGGCTGTTTATTGCTGTTGGTCTCATCGTTTTATATGGTTCTATCAGGCGCTGGGGCTGGCTATTTGAGGGTGGCGATGGTATGTTCAACATTGCGTGGTTAGCGGAAATCTTTGGTTTTCGTACCGCACAGGTAATGTACATCCTGCTATCATTGTTATTTATTGCTGCAGGCATGACATGGGTATTGTTGTAGAATACTCTTTATTCATTCACATGAATATGACTTAGAATTTTGACAAATTCCTTAAAATCTCCGTTGTGCCTGCTTGAGCTGGTTTTCATTTTTGATACCATTTTTCAATAATCGACCTACTTCAAGTGCTTATCCATGTATCCTATTATTCAGGGGGCCCTTCCTGTAGGATGACACAAATTTTAGCCAACAAAAGAGCAATAGCCAACAAACTGACAAGGGCTGGCAACAAAGTCATTTTCCACGCAACTCACATGCAAAAAACAGACATTATATGATATTTGACGGCAATAATCGCCCTAGTCCGTCCCCTCAATTGCTGGCGTAATACCGCAGCGGGAAAAGGCCGCAACGCTGTTTTTAGTTGCCCTGTCCAAAAGCAGGAATGAGATGCTTATGCTCCGCCTCCTGCGATAGCGCCACAGTCCGGGGAGAAAATAACAGCCGACAATGTTATGCCATATGGAGATAGACAGCTGACTGGAGCAAAAGAACGTGATCATTTATACGCATAAACCATGCACAGGTGGTACATGCATGGCGCAGTCCCCCCATGAAAGAGAGCGGCTTGACCGTGTAGAGCCATCCCGGACCGAAACGGTATCACGGGCCACTGCTGTGCTCCGGTCCGACTTGATCATGCTGTGGCTGGTCACTGTTGTCACAGCTGTTCTTTCGGTTGTCGTCCAGAGGTATCCGGCCGATTTCTATCAACAGGCGGCTACCGTCGCTCAAAAACCTTCGTGTATATGCAGTGGAAGTACAGTTATTCCAAACAAGACGTGCTGCAGGAAACAGCACGTCTATTCATTGTGAAGATATTGGCAATTATTATTACAGGGGTGATAGGCTGGGTCCAAGTATCCTTTTGCAATCTTTCCTGTGCTTGTTGTCATATGACAATAAGCACTTTTGATCCTATTGTCTGATCAAAATATATGGAGCCATTATACTGTCGGGCATCCACGGCGCAACTTATAAAATACGGTGTCATGGAGCCTCCGGCGTTTCGGCAGATTGAAATACCGCCAACAATTACCGGTACCTCGCCAATCCGATTTCTTCGACATTTCTTTGCCCCAGCAGTTGGTTACGGCAACCGAGGCGCGCACAAAATTTTATATTTTCCCCTTAGGCACACTATACCATTTAATGGCCGCTTCGACCTCCTGCCGTATCAGCCATATCCGGCCATTTTTCTCCAGCGAAGTCAGCTCAGCCCTGCTGCGCATATCGTCCATCTTGAAAGTGGCAGTTACCTGGTCTATGGTTTTTGTTTCGAGCCCGAGATCCTGTTTGGCCAGCACACCGATATCCATCCCTTTTTTCAGCCTGTGCTCAAGGCACGGCGGGCCGTGTATCAGCATTTGGTCACGAGCATGGATTTCCGTGCGGAGAAAAATACCCGCGACAAGATCCTGGAGCTTCAGCAGAAATTGTCACTCGGCAAAGAAAGCTCGGCGTTCAGTATCCTCATGACCTTGAAAGATCTGTTTGCACTGAGCATCAGAAAAATACAGATCGAATACGAGCACAATCAGGTAAGCCGATTACTGGTCGATCTGGCACGCAGTAATTGATTATTATTTCTTTTCTATTTGCTTCACCAATTGCAGCGTGGGTGATGAACAATTGGCTAAAGGACCATGAATATCGGATCGATATTGAATGGTATTATTTTGTGATCGCGGGGTTTTGCAGCTATACTTATTTCTTTTGCTACAATCAGTTATCAGCCTATAAAAGCAACATTGGCTAATCCCGTTGATCGTTTGGGGACGAATAGATTTGTTAAGTTATTTAATAAATATTTTTTATTCATACGAAATATTCGTAGATTTATAGACATCAACTTCCCAAAGAAAACACATGGTATTATTCCAGCTATTCGCATTATCGACGTGTATCAAAAGAAAAGATTAAAGCTATTCCAATAAATACCATCCTTAGTGATTGGGAGTTGCCAGAAGTGCAAAATGGGAAGCCGAAAAAGCTAGGATATCCATTTGTTATGTTACTGGATAGAGAAAGAAAGTTGCTCTATCAAGGCGCACTAGACAGTAAAGCATTGAGTGACATCTTATTAAATCTACAATAACAAAAATCGAAGAAGTTTAAACTGAAATATGAGAATTGCAATATTTGGGGCCCACAAAGTTGGCAAAACAACATTGGCAGAAGAGCTTCTGGAAAATCTTTCGAGATATACGTTTGAACAAGAACCATATTATCAACTGGAACTTTCAGGCTATGAATTTTTAGAAACCCCCACTCCGGAGGATTTCTTTGAACAATTTAACTGTTCTGCCAAACTGATTTTAGAAAGCGGAGACGATGTAATCTTTGACCGATGTGTCATTGACATCTTAGCTTATCTTCATGTTCTTGATCCAGATAGAAATATTCAACAGCTCTATCAGACCGTTCAGGAACTTATTTCAGAAATTGATCTTTTTGTGTTTGTTCCTATTGAAGAGCCAGATCTAATACCGAGCCATCAGATAGAGTTGTCAAAAATTAGAAAACAGGTTGATCATGTAATCCGTAACTGGATTGCCGATTTTGGAATATCAGTGATTGAAGTAAGTGGCATTTTATCCAATCGAAGAGATCAGGTAATTGCTAGAATCTCACCATAGCATACGAACTATTGCTGATCAGCGATTTCAATTTTTGCGTGTCTGTTATAAAAGTTTAAGTGCAGTTCCTTAAGACAGAGGCAAAATAATTAAGTAAGCGAAAGAGAGATTAAAAACCCCTGATTTCATGGATATTAAATCCGCTTAGGTTGCCGTATCTTTGATATATTAGACAAAACATAAACAGATGCGCACCTCTTTCACTCTCCTTTTGACATTAATATGTGCTTTCACTTATGCACAAACTAAGCCTATAATCAACAATTTGCCATACCCCGATTTAATTCCGGTCTTGGTAAACGATAGTCTATATGGTTACTGTGACAGTCTTCTGGACATAAAACTGCCTCCTGTTTACGAAAGCGCAGAACTATTTGAAGAAGATTTTAATTTCCAGATCTTCCATGTCAACAAACCGGAAATTATAAAATATGGATCAGCTGAATATGCGTGGGTCCAACGTAATGGTGAGCGGTACCGCATCAACAAACATGGCGATCCAGTTTACAAGTACGATGCCGCAGATTTTAAAACTGGAGAAACACTCATTCAGCTTTTTAAAAATTCTACATCACATACGATAAATAAAGTGGACGATACTACCCTATTTCAACAAATAAAGAACAATCAAACGGGTCAAATCGCATTCCCTGATGTTCAGTCCATGGCTGACTTTAAAGAAAAAAATAAAATGTTTATCGACGAAGGGATTCGATTGATTTATTATCCTAAATTCACAGAAATACCATGCACCTATTTTTCCAACGAACAAACGCTACTCCAGGGCATAAAAAATAAGGAAACAGGTGAAATTCTGATCAAAGCAAAGTATGCTTCCATCGAAGAATACTATAATAATCCCTTACGGGTACATCAATATCCGTTGTTTGTTGCTTATCGTGGGGATCTCAATAAATACATATATGTGGGACTCAACGGAACTGAATATGTACTGTATTCAGCTCAAATAGAAACCCATTAGATTTATTTCCTGAGCGAAAAACCCATCTGTACATGTTGCCCGCCTTCCATCGCCTGATGCGCGCCATGTTTGACGACATTTTCAACAAAAGGAATAAACAAAAAAGGTGGTACCTGCAGTTGCTCCATCTGTTCCTAAATGCACAGGCTGCTTGTGGGATCTGCTTCCGCTTTTTTGCTCGGCAAGAAATGAATGCCCATTGCCAGGATCAATAAACAATGTCGAATCCAACGATATTTTTTATCGACAACAGTACAGCATTTATTTTGTTAACTTTAGCCATTATTGATGGAAATCAACCAGTCAATACGGACGAAATTCAGAGAAATTAAGATGGAAAAGCTGCTATCCGAAATGAACAGATACTTCCCGCTCAGCGAGCAGACGATGGCAGCGTTGAGAAAGATCTGTCAACCTAAAAGCTTTAAGAAAAATGAGCTGATCTTACGTGCTGGCGATTATGCAAAATATTATTACTTCGTAAACACCGGGCTATTAGGCTATTATAAATTAGACACAGCAGGTAATATTATTTACAAATTATTTTTTGAAGAAAACAGCTTTTGTGCATCTACAGCAGCTATCATTGAAGAAAAACCAAGTAATTTCAATATTGTTGCCCTTGAAGATGTGCTGTTGATGCAATATTCAGCAAGGCTTTTCCGTGAACTGGTGATACAACACCATGATTTAGCAATCTTCCAAATCGCCTATCTCGAAAAAAACTGGGTAGTAAAAAAAGAGCCGCTTGAAATCAATCTGAAATGGGAATCTGCTAAAGAACGTTACCTTGAGCTCTACAGCAATCAATCTCTCTTTAAACGCCTCAAACAACACCATATCGCTTCATACCTAGGTGTGACCCCTACCCAGCTAAGTCGTATTCGTAAAGAATTAAAACAATAATTCCATCAACATTTGTATATGTTTTTAAACAATATCCTTGAGAATTTTGCAGTACAACAATAAATTCTTAAGCAATGAAAATAGGAATCACCTTTCTTTTATTGGCACTCTACTTCTCCGTTAGTGCCCAACACAACATCCATCGGAAAGTCTACAGTGCCAAAATGCATAAAAATGTAGATGTGATCATCGTAACACCTGATATCCAAAAAGGTGTACGTTATAAAACCGTGTATATCTTACATGGTTACAGTGGTAATCCCACGAGAACAATTGAACAGGATATCCCTAATTTATCTCAAAAAGCAATTGAATTCCAAACGATTTATATTATCCCGGACGGAAATTATAACTCATGGTATGTAGATAGTCCCTTGGATGCACAACTGCAGTACAGTACCTTTATCGGAGATGAGCTGATCCGTTATATCGATCTGAACTTTCCCACACAGGAAAATAGAAATGCAAGAGGCTTACTCGGTTGGAGCATGGGGGGATATGGTGCATTGCATATCGGTGTTGCTTATCCCAAAGTCTTTTCCATCATCGGTAGCTCCTGTGGCGCCATTGATTTTAACCGCTTTGGCAAAGGATACCAAGGTTACCAAGTGGACAAAGTACTCGGCGAGTTAAAAGACCTATCCCCAAGTTTCCGAATCTATAACAATGTGGATAAAATGATCCATAATGAGCAGCGATATATACTGGATTGTGGCACTGAAGATGTCCAAATGCTAGAAATGAACCGCTCCTTGCATCAACAGCTAACGGACAAAAATATAGAGCATCTGTACATAGAGTCTCCTGGGGGGCACGATACCGCTTATTGGAATAAATCGCTAGTCAATCAATTGGTCCTTTTTCAAAATTATTTTGGCCATGAAAGATTATAAATCTATTCTTTACGTCGCCGCGGGGGCCTGCAGCTACGGTTTGCTCGCTACACTGGTCAAATATGCCAATAAGCTGGGGATTCATACAGGCGTATTGACTTTTTTGCAATTCTTGATAGGATTCCTGTTTTTGCTGGGATTCAATTATTTTTCAAAATCAAAAATACAGGAACAAGCAAGCCTTCCCGTAAAATTAAAACTAACTGCCTGGGGAATGTCCCTCGGATTGACATCAACGCTGTACTACCTCGCCATACAATATATCCCGGTATCTGTGGGAATTATCCTACTCATGCAATCCATTTGGATCAGCTTAATAGTTGAAGCGCTGATCAAAAAACAAATGCCTTCAAAAGCAAAAATAATAGGTGTTGTCACCGTCTTATTGGGAACCGCTCTTTCAACCGATATCTTCTCAGAAACAAAGGCTTTGGACACAAGAGGCCTATTACTCGGTTTTGGGGCCGGCATCAGTTATGCCGTTGCCATTTTTTCGTCCAGCAATATCGCCAATCAGCTACCAAGTCCTGTCCGAAGCCTGTTTTTGGTACTCGGCGGGCTCCTCCTGATCATTATTTTCTGGAATATACAAATTGTTCAACAGATGACGCTGAAAGCCTTACCTTGGGGACTGATCATTGCCTTGTTTGGCACTGTTCTTCCACCCCTATTCTTTACCCGGGGTATTCCCAGGACCGGTATCGCTTTGGGAAATATCATTTCCAGCCTGGAGATTCCCATATCTACCATCTCGGCAGTCTTATTACTGCACGAAACTGTCTCAGGGATTCAGTGGGCCGGCATAGTGCTCATCCTACTTGCGGTCACCGTTATCAATCTCCGAAAATAATTAAAGGATGCTCCATGTTGTTTTTCAAGATAAGCACATGGAGCATCTTTTTCAGCTCCCGTCGCGCAATGATTTATTAAATTTATAATACTCCCACAAAATCAAACTGCAGACCGGCACCGATGTGGCCAGTAGATGCAAGAACCCAAATAAAGTTAGACTTCCATCTTCCGTGATAAATAGATAAGTAAACAGTAGGATCACCCCAAAAGGCAACAAAGTAAAGGATAGAAACACACAAACGCGATTGCTTCTAAAGCGTGAATTGTTATTCAAAAAGATCCCCAATGTAAGCAGGCAAATGCACAGAACACTAAATGATAACAGCAATTCAGTAAACAAAGGCATATAGCAACGGGCCCGTTTTGCAGATTCATTATTAGCCTGAAGTATCGCCGTCAAGATAAAGGTCGTCAAGACACTGAAACCTGTAATTCTTAAGAAGATATAAGCCAATTGTTTTTTCATACTACGTTCATAACCATTTTATGCATGATTTTGTTCTTTGTCCTTCAGAACAACAGATCGGTACAAAAGATAAACTTTTCCTAAAGGTGCAAACTAATCCAAAAATTAAAAAGCAACAACAAACATTCGCAGATATAGAACTCATATTTAACTATTTGCACACAAGATATGTCCTATTCGAACACTTAATACAAATTTTTTATTTTTTTACTAAGATTTCCTCTTCATGCTACGTATCTATCTAAAATTATAAACCATGAGACTAACGGAGGATATCAAGCAACTGATTGTAAAATGCATGCACGACGATTTATCGCCTGTCGAAAAAGATGCTTTGACCTCCTGGCTAGCGGAATCTCCGGCACATCGCAATTATCTTCATGATCTATTGCAAAAAGAAGAACTGATGGTAGATTTGAAGCAATGGATTCTTGTTCAGGAATCTGATACAACAGATTGGACTGAACGTCTCAAAACAAAAACCCTAGCATCGATCCATGCACAGGAGAGCCCCAATCGTTTCCGTAGGATCAGGCGAATTATACCTTTTGCTGCAGTCTTATGTAGTTTTGTTCTCGCTGGTTTGATCTACCGATTTGTTTGGAAACCTTCAGCGCCCAATACCAATAGAATCGTCTTACACGATGTCGAATTACCGAATAACCATGCTGAAATACGGCTCTCCAACGGCAAAGTAATCCAACTGGACAATGGAAAAGGCGCATTGGTTACATCTGGCGAACTGAAATATGCCGATGGTACCCTGATTCAATCGACGGATCCAAATACAGATCTGGTCGCCACTGTCAATACACCCGCAGGCAACATGCTCCAAATTACCCTGGCAGATGGATCACAGGTTACGCTCAATGCTAAGACATCATTCAGATACCCATTGCAATTCCCTAAAGACCAACGCCTTGTTGAAGTGAATGGGGAAGCTTATTTTAAAGTCGCCAAAAATAAAAAAGTTCCCTTCCGTGTAAAATCCAATGGCCAATTGATTGAAGTAACGGGTACCGAATTTAACGTCAACACCTATTCAAAACAAAAAAGCAGTACGACACTTGTCGAAGGTTCCATCAATTTATCGGCAAATGGACAGCAAATACAGCTCAAACCCAATCAACAGGCCATCCTCTCAGAAGGACGACTTTCCCAGAAAAGCGTAGACCCGCACAATTACACTGCCTGGATTGACAATAAATTTTATTTCAATGAGACAGACCTCCATACCGCGCTTCAGACAATCGGCCAATGGTATGATCTACAGATTATTTACAAAAACACCATCAAAGAGACCTATTTATACGGGGAAATTCAGCGGACAAAAAGCTTATCCGCCGTATTGGAAATTTTAAAAAGAAGTAATATCCAGTTTGAATTGGTCCAAGAAAATGGTATCCGTAAGCTCCTGATATCCAATTAACCCATTATATAACCATAATTAAATTATACAGATGAAAAAGCCAACTTAACCAAACGGAACGGCGCCACTAAAAAAGCCGAATAATGCTTCCAACATTAATCGGCCAATCTATTAGCGACCCCATTTTTAACCGATTCACCCAATCAGTGTACAAACAGATTATGTCCCTAATTCAACAAATTTATGAATTTTAAATTTCTTGTCCATAGAAAACCTATTGCTATGGACATCCCCAAACAATGGAAGACCAAAATGAAGCTTAGCGCCTTTTTTACGCTTGCATGTGTAGTCAAACTCTCAGCAGCTGGATACGCACAATCGATTACCATAGACGCAAATAAAACATCGCTTATACAAGTGCTGCGAACCATCCAAAAGCAGAGCGGTGTTCGTTTTCTGTTAAACGGTAAAGAACTCGCCGAAATAAAAATCGAAGGGCATGTAAAAAATATGCCCTTAGAAAAGGCTATGTCAGTATTGTTAAAAGACAAACCCATTAGCTGGAGTTTCAAAGACAATATGCTGGTCGTCACGGCTGTGAAAACAAACAGCTCCGCTGTCATTAGTCCAACAAACTATGCCTTTATGTTGCAGACAAGAACCGTTAAGGGAAATGTCCACGACAGTCAAGGACGCGCAATCTCCGGAGCGACTATCAGCATTAAAGGAACAAACAAGGCCACCACCTCAGATATCAGTGGAAATTTCCAGATTGATGTCAATGACCGTAATGCCTCACTTGTCGTTAAAATGATCGGATTCCAGCCACAAGAAATCGCCTTAACTACGCAGATCTATCTCGACATTGCGCTCAGCCAACAGATTGACGCGTTAGAAGAGGTGGTAATTGTCGGTTACGGAGCAACCAAAAAGAAAGAGCTGATCGGTTCAGTTTCTCAGATAGACGGCAAACAGCTTGCAAAACGTACCGTTCCCCAGCTGGCGCAGGCACTGACTGGACAGATGCCGGGCGTGACGGTTATCCAACGTTCGGGGCAACCCGGTGCGGCCAACAATAGCATACAGATCAGAGGTGTTGGCTCCTTTGGTGCCACCACCGATGCATTTATATTGGTAGACGGTATTCCGACCAATTCGTTCAATGATATTGACCCCAATGACGTTGCCTCCATCTCTGTCTTAAAAGATGCATCATCGGCAGCAATATATGGTGCCAGAGCGGCCAATGGTGTCATTCTCGTCACTACGAAAACTGGTTCAACAGCCGGAAAACTCG
Source organism: Sphingobacterium sp. DR205 (assembly GCF_011064245.1). Classification (NCBI taxonomy): domain Bacteria; kingdom Pseudomonadati; phylum Bacteroidota; class Sphingobacteriia; order Sphingobacteriales; family Sphingobacteriaceae; genus Sphingobacterium; species Sphingobacterium sp. DR205. Next base: position 4,493,858 of record NZ_CP049333.1, read on the forward strand.
CTGTTAATTATAACGGCTATTTTGGTATTCAAAAACCAACAGCCTTTCCTGAATTTGTCAACTCCTGGGAATATGCCAGCATGCTCAATGAAACCACAACTGGGGGCGGCGGGTATACCGAAGAACAAATCCAGAAATTTAAGGACGGATCCGATCCGGACAATTACCCCAACAGCGACTACATCGGTAGCACATTTAAATCGCAGGCAAGCCAGACCGGACACAACCTAAATATTTCTAATACAACCGAAAAGATACAGTATACCGTATCTGCCGGCTACCTCAATCAGAAAGGTATTGTCATCAAAAACAATTTTGACAAGTACAACGTCCGCCTTAACCTGATTTCAAATCTGAACGATAAACTTAAATTAACAACAAGGGTCTCCGCAATACAGACCAACACCGACGAACCCGCAGCACCGGCGACACTTGACTTTTCGCGAATGACAGATATCATCTCCCAAGTCATCCGCTATCCCGCGACTTTTCCAATCCGTATGAGCAATGGCGACTGGGGAGCCGGAAATAACTTAAAAGGAACACCTGTTTCTTTTCTCGAGAGCGAATCTTTTTACAAAGAGAAAGTGTCTGATCTCTCTGGAAATGCTCGTTTCGACTGGACCCCGATATCCGATTTGACACTATCTGCAATCGGTGGCTATGCGCAGACCAATGGCCGTTCCAAATTGTTTCGCGCTTCACAACGGATCAATAGCGCAATCACCCTTGCTCCTTCTACGCTGAGCCAAAGCGCCCCTTATACGACATATAAGACCTTTCAGGCATTGGCCGATTATACCAAATCATTCAATAACCATTCACTGAAAATCCTTGCAGGATATTCCTTTGAAAAAGGTTATAGTGAAGGACTCACCGCTTTTCGCCAAAACTTCCCGGGCAATGAGCTTACAGAACTAAATATTGGATCGCCAGATGGACAAACTAATTCGGGCACGGCGGAAGAATGGGCATTGGAATCGCTCTTCGGTCGTATTCAGTATAACTACGCAAAAAAATACCTTCTCGAAGGGGTCATCCGATACGATGGTTCATCTCGCTTCCCGACCAGCAAAAGATATGCTATTTTCCCTTCACTCGCGGCGGGATGGCTGATCAGTGAAGAATCGTTTATAAAAGAGAAATTTGACTGGATTACTGAATTGAAATTAAAAGGCTCTTTTGGTGTTTTAGGCAATCAAAATATTGTCGATAATCTTACCTCAAGAGTAGTTTCAAATTATCCTTACCAAAACATCTTAAATACCGGCTATAACTATCCCTTCGGGAATACCATATCGCCCGGGGTAGCACGCACCAAGATTGTAGATCCAAACTTACGCTGGGAATCCACCCGGACTACTGATGCCGGCCTCGAAATCGCATTATTTAAAAATCTATTGACCTTTAGCAGCACCTACTACAATCGTTTTACGTACGATATTTTGGTCAGTCCGGGCTCAAGTGTATCAAAGGTATTGGGTTTTGAAGTGGGTATACAAAATTCAGGTAAACTCAGAAATACAGGCTGGGAGTTTACTTTAGGTCACCAACATAAGATCAATGAGCTCTCCTATAATATCAATCTGAACTTCTCCACGGTTAAAAACAAAGTGGTCGATCTAGGAGTTGGCAATATCAACCAATCCAACGGTATGATTGGTAATGGATCTGATTTGTTTATCGGTTATCCAATACAGACTTATTACGGTTACCAGACCGACGGTTTATTTGTTGATGCGGCTGATGTAACCTCATGGGTCGATCAAAAAAGTATCAATCCAAATTCACAGCCCGGCGATATCCGGTACAAGGACATCAGTGGACCTGACGGGGTTCCCGATGGTAAGGTGGATGCAACTTATGACAAGACCGTTATCGGATCCCGTATCCCCAAATATACCTATGGAATGAACCTTGGATTTAATTATAAAGGTTTTGACTTAGGTCTTCTACTCCAAGGTGTCAGTGGCGTGCAGGGTTTATTAAATAATTATGCCGGATTTGCGCTAAATCAAAATGGTAATATCCAACGTTGGCAGGCCGATGGGCGATGGACTACCGCAAATCCAGATCGAAATGCAGTGTATCCACGATTTGAGCAATTACCGAGCACCGGAAGCCCCAATACACAATTATCAGACTATTGGTTGTTGGATGCAAGCTATATCCGTTTGAAAAATGTACAATTGGGCTATGCCATTCCCAAAAGCCTTCTTGCCAAATGGAAATTATCAGGCTTGCGCGTCTACGCGAATGCCGAAAATATATTTACAAGCAGCAGTTATAGAAAAGGCTGGGATCCAGAAATCAATTCAAGCGGCGCATACTACCCGATTATGCGCAATTTCACGTTCGGTGTAAATCTTAGTTTTTAAATCTTTCAATAACCATAACATGAGACATATAACCTATAAAAATATAAAACTGGCCCTTTGTATATTTTTTGCTTCCAGTCTAACCTTAAGCTGCAAAAAACAATTGGATACAAACCCACTGGACAAATTCGCTAATGATACTTTCTGGAGCAGTGAAACAAATACACGGCTTGCAATCACAGGTCTCTACAAAGGTGAGATCCAGATGAATGGTCTTGCCGAATTCAGTCCCACAGACTGGTGGTCTTATCATGGTCTGCTTTACATGGAGTTTGCCTCTGACAATGCCTATGACCGTCGTGGGGATAATTCTGCCTTCAATAAATTATCAGACGGCACACTCACCAGTAATATCGGCATTTTGTCTGACTATTGGGGACTCTCCTACAAAAGGATTGCCCGTGCGAATTTCTTCTTGGAAAATGTCGACAAAACGCCTGTTTCAGCTGAAATGCTGGCCCGTTTTAAGGCTGAAGCACGTTTTATTCGCGCCTGTCAGTACTTCTACCTATCACAGTACTGGGGGGATGCCCCTTTGGTGACCAAAACATTGACACCTGACGAAGCCAATCATGTCTCGAAAAATAAAAAACAGGAATTGGTTGCCTTTGTCGAACGTGAACTGCAAGAAGCTGCAAATGATCTTCCAAGCTACGGCAAATTACCTGCAGCAGAACGGGGCCGTGTCACGAAACAGGCCGCTTATGCATTTTTGGGGCGTTTACAACTGGCTGAAAAATCTTATGCCGCGGCGATTAAGACCTATGAGAATATCATCAATGCCAACGAAAATAGTATTGACCCTAACTATGCAAGCCTTTTTAACGGCAGCAACGAGTCCAGCAAAGAAATTATTTTTGCCACACAATACCTCGTAGATTTGGCCGGAAATGGTATGTTCCAACATAACTTCCCGGCAGTCGCCGGCGGTTGGCATCTGCACTGTCCATTGGGAAGCTTAGTAGAGAGCTATTCCTTCTCGGATGGTACAGCGTTTTCCTATACGGATCCTCGTTATAACGCGCAGAACATCACTCAAAATCGGGATCCGAGACTAGGCTTTACAGTCATCAGCAATGGAGACCGTTTCAAGAACCTTCGTTATATTTCACATCCGGATTCAACCTTGTCCATTGACCAGCTCACAACAACCAAGCAAGCGACACGCACGGGCTATGGCCTCCGTAAATTTAACGATGAAAATTTTAGCGGCAACTTACAGAACTCCGGAACTGATCTCCCCATTATCCGTTATGCTGAAGTCCTATTGAGCTACCTGGAGGCCAAACTTGAAAATGGTGATCCTCTAACGGCCGAACTTTTGGATAAAACCATCAATACTGTAAGACGGCGCAGCAGTGTCAATATGCCGCCAATCAGTGTTGCTAGTGTCGCTACAGTTCGCTCTGCATTACGGAATGAAAGACGGGTGGAATTAGCTTTAGAGGGCATTCGCTATTGGGATCTCCTGCGCTGGGATACCGCAAAAGATGTCTTAAACGGTGATTTCTACGGCGCACCATATCCCGATGCCAAAAATATCCGCGTAAAGTCCGGAGGCATCAGAGACAGCTATAGCCGCTGGTATGTAACAAAAAAATCCTTTAGAGCCGGTCAGGACAACCATTGGCCGATTCCGCAAAATGAAATTGATATCAATCCAAATTTAAAATAGTATATTGGGATCTGTCATTTTTATGATGGATCCCTATCAACGTATTTGCACAATATGAAAAAGACCTTATTTCTTCCAATTCTTCTTTCCTCAAGTCTGGCGATAACCCTGCCCATGACCTTACTGGCCCAAAAAATGAGTAAACCGAATGTCATCTATATCTATGCGGATGATCTTGGTTTTGGTGATTTGAGCAGCTATGGTGCCAAACAGATTGAAACACCCCACTTGGACAAATTGGCGCAAAGCGGCACACGCTTTACCAATGCACATAGTACTTCGGCGACCTGTACTCCCTCCCGCTTTGCGTTGATGACAGGGACCTATCCTTGGCGTCAGGATGGAACCGGGATTCTGCCCGGTGATGCCAAACTGATTGTTCCGACAGACAAAATTACACTGCCCAAAGTCTTTAAAAATGCAGGTTATGCAACAGCAATTGTCGGTAAATGGCACATGGGACTTGGGAGCGAAGTCAAAAAAGATTGGAATGCAGCCATCAAACCCGGCCCTAACGATGTCGGTTTTGATTATTCTTTTATCTTTCCAGCAACAGCAGATCGCGTTCCGACCGTATTCTTAGAAAATGATCAGGTTGTTGCGGCCGAAGCAAACGACCCTATCCTGGTCGATTATGAGAAAAAAATAGGGAATGATCCTACCGGAAAAGAACACCCAGAGTTACTCAAAATGCAATCCTCCCCCGGTCAAGGCCACAACCAGACGATTGTCAACGGCATCGGACGAATTGGCTACATGAGCGGCGGTACACGTGCTCGCTGGGTAGACGAAGAAGTTTCCACAACCTTTCTACATAAAGCACAGGACTTTATTTCACAACATCAGAATAAACCTTTTTTCCTGTACTTCTGTTTGACAGAGCCCCATGTGCCCCGTATGCCAGCCACACAGTTTAGAGGCAAAAGCAAGCTCGGTTACCGCGGTGATGCCATTCTCCAATTGGATTGGACGGTCGGACAGATCCAACAGCAATTACAGCTACTGGGCATGGACAAAAACACCATTATTATCTTTAGCAGCGACAATGGCCCTGTACTGGATGATGGCTACGTGGACGGTGCCGTGGCACAGCTCAATGGACATCAGCCGGCAGGACCGCTCAGAGGCGGTAAATATAGCATCTTTGAAGGCGGAACCCGTGTACCGTTTATCGTCAGTGGACAGGGCGTAGCAAAAGGAAAGGTGTCCAATGCACTGATCAGTCAAATGGATCTGTTGGCAACAAGTGCACAACTTGTAGGCGTAAGATTAAAAGCTGACGAAGCAAAAGACAGCAAGGCTTTGTTAAAAACCTTAACCGGTGAAGACCCCAAAGGACGCAGCACCATGGTTCAGCACGCCCAAACCCTTGCCATTGTCAAGGACGACTGGAAATATATTGCACCAAGTAAAGGTACCCCTTATATGAAATTGACGGATACCGAAACCGGAAATCTCCCCGAAGACCAATTGTATGACCTTAAAAATGATATCGGTGAGAAAAACAATGTCGCAGCTAAATATCCCGAAAAAGTGACCGAGTTAAAACAGTTATTGGAAGGAGAACGGAAAAAATGAAAAAGCAAATAGGTCTTGCTCTTTTCCTATTAGGTTGGGGCGCACTTTTTGCGCAACAAAAGCAAGTGCAGACAAAACTGCCCAATATCATCTTTTTCTATGCGGATGACCTAGGCTACGCCGAGACGGAACCCTATGGCCAACAGTTGATCAAAACACCTCACCTACGGAAACTCGCACAGGAAGGACTTCGTTTTATCAATCATTACACCAGTACACCGGTTTGTGCCCCGGCACGCTGTATGTTGTTGACCGGAAAACATGGAGGACAGTCCTATATCCGGGGAAATTATGAATTAGGTGGATTTGCCGATAGCCTGGAGGCTGGACAAATGCCTCTACCCGAAGGAACCTATACCATGGCGCATCTATTTAAAAAAGCAGGTTACCATACCGGAGCTATCGGAAAATGGGGGCTCGGCATGCAAAATACTACTGGAAGCCCAAACAAACAGGGATTTGATTACTTCTTTGGCTACCTGGACCAGAAGCAGGCCCACAATTACTACCCAAGCCATCTTTGGGAAAACGAGCAAAAATACCCGCTTCAGAACAAAGAAAAATTCGTGCATATTCCGCTCGACTCGACCAAAGCAACCGCTAAAGATTTCGGGCAATTCAGCGGCAAACAATATGCTCCGGAAATCATGACGGAAAAAGCGATGGCATTTATTGACAAGAACCGAAACAATCCGTTCTTCCTCTATCTTCCGTACACACTCCCCCATCTTTCCCTTCAGGTACCCCAAGAATACGTAGATCGGTATAAGAATCTTTTTCATGATCGCCCGTATTATGGACAGAATGGTTATACCGCAACACCGTACCCAAGAGCCACCTATGCTGGTATGATTACTTACCTGGATGATCAGGTAGGCCTGATCATGAAACATATCCAATCGTTGGGTCTAGATGATAATACCATTATCCTATTCTCCAGTGATAATGGCACAGGCTTCAATGGTGGTATTGACTATCGTTTTTTTAAGAGTGTCGATTCACTCAGAGGATTAAAAATGGATGTCTTTGAAGGCGGAATTAAAGTTCCTCTGATCGTCCGTTGGCCCAAGAAAATTAAAGCAAATACCGAAACGGATCTTATCTCCGCGCAATATGATCTGATGGCAACCTTTGCCCAGCTGATCCAACAGGATCCCGGCAATACCAATGGCTTATCCATGCTGCCTACCTGGCTGGGACAAAACAACCAGAAAAAACATGCATACCTATATTTTGAATATCCTGAAAAAGGTGGTCAGGTAGCCATACGTGAAGGACAATGGAAGGCTGTCAAACTGGACCTGAAAAACAATCCCAAGGCAAAATGGCAATTGTACAATCTAAAAACAGATCCTTGGGAACAAGAAAATATTGCTGAAAACCACCCCGAACTGCTCGATCATTTTGATCAGATTGTCAAACAGGAACATCGCCCTGCCCATATCAAAGAATGGGAAATTATAGACAGTAAACTGGTGAAAAAATAAATTTTACCAAACCCTATTTGTCAACGGTTAAAAAACTTGGGTTGTTGGATTGAAACCATAACAACCCAAGTTTTTTTATGTAACTTCGTTGTTAACATCAGAAACGGGAAACTGACGCGCAATATTCTATTGAAAAACAATAAACACCGTAACATTTGTCATCATGTCCAACTTGGGGCAATAAAAGAAAACTATTGATAACCAAACATGCTTCAACTAGAGTCGCATATTAACGCATTAAAAGAGGGACAGGAAAGCGCATTATGCTTTTTTATGGATCATTTTGGTCATCCCTTACGTTATTTTGCCTTTTCCTACCTACGAAGCAAAACTGATGCTGAAGAGATTGTATCTGATGTATTTGTCAAACTGTGGCATCACCGCCAGAAGGTGGAAAACTATGAAAGCCTCAAAGCATTTCTGTATATCGCCACAAAGAATGCCTGTATTGATATGAAAAGATCGGCCAGATTTAAAATGCATACTGAAGAATTGGATATACTGCAAAACCTATCCGTTCCGGAAGACGATATTCTAAAAAAAATATTCAGGACAGAACTGACTGAGTTGTTACTGGCTGAAATCAATAAGCTACCAAAACAGCAAGCTAAAATATGTAAATTGAGCTTTTTGGAAGGCCTGGAAACCGAAGAAATCTGCAAAGCACTGGACACTACGCCGTCAAACATCTATTATGCCCGTTCCAAAGCACTACTCGCCTTAAAAGAACGTTTCAAATCTAAGAATTTTGAATACCTGCTCCTGATTTCAATGTCTATTTTACATACCCTCAAAAACTAAGCAGATCGCTTATCTATAGAATCCAATACCATTAAGGGAAAAAACACACACTAAAAGAAGACAAGCGCTTGTAAAACAACGATTTACTTTAAAATAAAAAAAGCTTAGCATCCGGTCGGGCGACCTGCTAAGCTTTTATAAATACCTCTTTGTAAGAGGCAATCAACCTAAACCTATGACAAAGATAGTGCTTCCAATGATATAAACAAAAATTTTGTAATATTTTTTTTCAACTCCCATAAATTTGTTTTGGCATAGCTATCACAAAAGGATTAGTAAGTGTATATTATACACACAATCTTTTTGCTATTTCTAATAAGCCCTTATTTATCATACCCTATTAATGCCGTTTCTATTACAGTATTTATCTTGGTCATGAATTATGTTTACGATAGATTATTCTGTCATCCATGCGTCTATTTTGTCCACAAAAACAATGTTTCCTTTGATTATTTAGTAACTTTGATTCAATCAAAATTTTATTGCATGTTTACCGGAATCATAGAAACCTTAGGAAAAATCGAACGTATCGAACATGAAAAAAGCAACATCCACTTTTATGTCAGCTCCCCGATCTCCAATGAATTTAAAATAGATCAGAGCGTAAGCCACAATGGTGTATGCCTAACGGTCGTCGGATTGGATGATCAGGTACACAAGGTAACAGCGATTGATGAAACCTTACAAAAAACCAATCTGGCACAGTTGAAAACCGGAGATTTGGTTAACATTGAACGATGTACTTTAGCTGGCGGAAGATTTGACGGACATATCGTCCAGGGGCACGTCGATCAGACCGCGACCTGTATCAAGAAGACAGATGAAAACGGTAGTTTTATTTTTACTTTTCAATACGATCCCAACAAACAGAATATCACGGTAGAGAAAGGATCCATCACCGTTAATGGTATCAGTTTGACTGTGGTCGATTCCCGTGATGATCGATTTTCTGTGGCGATCATTCCCTACACCCTCGAACACACCAATCTTCAGCAGGTTGAAGTAGGCTCGACAGTCAATATCGAATTTGATATTATTGGAAAATACGTCACAAAAATTATGGCGATGCGCGGCTAATTCAGCCCGAGCAATACTTACATGGATTAATATCAAATAATGGATAAGTCCATGTAAGTATCTGATATGCATCAAGATAATTGAGAAGAACCGTGAAAAATTTTGCTAGCGCCCTTATTAGCGGTCCAAAATAGGGTTTTACTCCAGATAATGTCCCTGACGGATAAGTAGTGCACGATATTTATTAAAGACGCTGGATTTGGATACAAAGCCCATATATTTGTTTTCATCCCCAAGTACAGGTAATATCCATGTGTCGTCCTTGTTCATCTTAGCCATGACAATTTCCATATTCTCATTGATCCCAACGGTATCATTTGGCTTCTGAGCCAATTTTTCAAATGGAGTATCCCCCCCTTCTACCTCTCCTAGCAGAACCGAAAACAGAAACTCACTATAGAGAAGCCCAATAAATTTACCTTCATGGCTCACCACGGGAAAAATATTGCGTTTGCTATGGATGATATCTGTCTGTCGGCTTTTAGGTGTCTCATCAGGACGTAAAATCACAAAATTTGTTTCCAGAACATATTTAATCCGCATCATGCTCAACACAGAACGGTCCTTGTCTTCGTAAGAAATTAAGTCGCCCGATTCAGCTAATACTTTTGTATAGATCGAGTGTTTTAATACAGCGCGGTTAATCAGATAAGAAATGGAACAGACCAGCATCAAGGGAACCATCAGTGTATAACCGCCCGTTACTTCTGCGATCAGGAAGATACCCGTTAACGGTGCATGCATAATACCGCTCAGCGCGCCCGCCATGCCAGCAACCACAAAATTCGGCACATTTAATTCCGCAATTCCGGTCAGATTTATACCGTACGAAAAGGCAAAACCCAAGAGGCCACCCATCACCAGGCTCGGCCCGAACACACCACCGTTTCCACCGCCATTCAATGTAAATAATGCGGCAAAAGATTTTCCAAATAAGGTCAGAACAGTATAGCCCAGCACGACTAATCCCATGTCTTTATAATCAGAAAACAAACTGTTTTTTACAATCGAGTTAAATTGTCCATTGAGAATCTGCTGAATCGTGATATAGCCTTCACCGTAAAGGGCAGGAAAGACAAAAATCATAAGCCCCAGGGATATTCCGCTTACCCAAACTTTGTTGTACGGATTTTTTATTCTTGAAAACCATTTTCCTACCGTACTGGAGACACGTGCAAAATAAATCGTATACAAGCCGATCAATACCGCCAATAACAAATAAAACAGCAACGCTGAGATCTGCCAGTCCGAATTGAATGTACTGAACAAAGGCTCACTGTACAGGAGCCGCGATACGACCGAAGCGAGCGCCGAAGAAATCAAAAGTGGAATAAAAACCGGAATGGAGAATTCGGGAAGCAATATTTCTATCGCAAAGATCATTCCCGCCAAGGGACTGTTAAACGCTCCCGAAATTCCCGCCGCCGCCCCACAGGCCAAAAGCATGGTGACCTCTTTATATTGCAGACCAAAAAAGCGGGCAATATTGGAACCAATTGACGAACCACCCAAAGCAACCGGAGCTTCCAATCCACAAGATCCTCCAAAACCTACCGTAATTGCCGAAGTGACAACCTGTGAATAGATATTGCTTGGATCCAATCGGCTACCCTTGCGGCTGATGGCATAGATAATAGGTGTAATACCATGTTCCATCTTCTTGCCCTTCAAAAATTTCCGGACAAAAAACACGCTCAGTAATATCCCGATTAATGGGAAAATCAAATAAACGGAATACTTAACCTTCCAATCAATGTCATCCTGAATTGTCGCCGCAATAAAATGCGTTAGTCTTTTTAAAACAGACGCCATCAGACCACCAACTATACCAACTAAAAAAGCTAATAGAATAATAAAGTTCCGGTTCGAAACTTTTTTCATCCGCCATTGATTGATCTGATCTATCTTCTTAAAAAAACGTACACTGAGATTTGCCATGTCTTCTTATTGAAAGCTCAACACTTCCTTTTTCTTTTTTGTTTTGAATTTATCGGGTACCACTGCTAATATTTCTTTTTCCAATGCTTGGATTGCATGCCGTTTAACATAATTCTGAGTCGTGACCAAAGATATTTCCCGCACAGGCTCCGGTGATTTGAAATACCGGATCTTATCCAGCTGCTCGTCCACGTAATCCGAAATTGAAAGCTCAGGCAATATTGTTATACCATCATTGATATCCACCATTCTTTTGAGGGTTTCCACGCTGCCGGTATTATATTCAAAACGTCCGGAGAGATCCTGATTATGTTTATGATGACAGATATTGAGCACCTGCCCACGCATACAATGTCCTTCATTGAGCAGCCAGAGCTTGTCATCAGCAATATCATCACCACTTAACACTTTTTTTGAAAACAAGGGACTATTTTCAGAGATATAAGCGACAAAATTTTCATAAAATAAAGGCGATTCTAATATGCCCGGATCATTTAACGGTGTCGAAAGCACACCACAATCCAAAAGACCAACTTTCAGTTCATGAACTATACGTTCGGTCGTATATTCCCAGATCTGCAATTGTAGCTTAGGATACTTTTCCATAAAAGTTGCCAGTACTTTGGGCAGCAGATATGGCGCAATTGTCGGAATAACCCCAACTTTTAACGTCCCCTCGATCTCGCCCTTTTTATCCTGTACAATCTCATTGATTTTCCGGCTCTCGGTCAAGACCAATCTAGCCTGGAGAATAATTTTCTCCCCAATTTCAGTAGGTACGACAGGCTGGCGGCTCCGGTCAAAGATTTTGGCTCCCAACGATTCCTCCAGTTTCTGGATCTGCATACTTAATGTCGGTTGTGTCACAAAACACTTTTCAGCTGCAGCGACAAAACTACGATAAGTATCAACAGCAATGATATATTCCAATTGGATTAAGGTCATGTTAAAATCTTTAAAAGCGCAAAATTACGAATACTCCTGTAAAACGATGGCAAATACACCATATTTTAAGACTTGACCATTGCCCGCGCTATCATATAATACAATAAATACCTTGCCAAAAAGCTGTAATTGTCCTGTAATTATGACAATAGTTGACAGAAAAGTCGAATCATCAAAAAGCTTTTCTTAAATTTGGAGATTTACAACAGTTGACATTTAAGAATCCTATGAAGTTTAGACATCATACTACAATTGCATTGGCACTATTGTTATCCGCTACAAATGTCCCGCTTGGTAAAGCAAATCCAGACGAAGGGATGTATCCGCTGAGTGACCTGAATAGAGCCGGATTAAAAAAAGCCGGACTAAAGATCAGTGAAAAGGACATTTACAATCCCGGTCAAGTTGGATTGGTGGACGCTTTGGTTCAGGTCAGCGGATGTACTGGATCTTTCGTTTCCAATCGCGGCTTGATCATTACCAATCATCACTGTGCGTTTTCAGCCGTTCAATTGGCCAGTACTGCCATCAACAATTATCTTAAAAATGGTTTTGTGGCACAAAATCAGGAACAGGAGATTGAAGCAAAAGGATTAAAAATAAGAATTACAGATTCATACGAAGATGTATCGGCCAAAATATTAAATGCTGTAGCTAATATCAGCGATCCAGTCGAACGCATCAATACGATCAAAAGAAAACAAGAAGAACTTGTTAAACAGGCCGAAAAAGAAGATCCAACGATCAAAGCCGAAGTCTCCGAAATGTTCATCGGCAAGAGCTACGTGCTGTTTCGCTACAAAACGATCGAAGATGTTCGTCTGGTGTATATTCCACGTCAAAATATTGGTGAGTTTGGAGGTGAGACCGACAACTGGGTATGGCCACGCCATACGGGCGACTATTCATTCCTTCGAGCCTACGTTAGTAAAGATGGAAAATCAGCACCCTTTTCGAAAGATAATGTGCCTTACCAGCCAAAAAAACACCTGAAAGTCAATCCAAATGGCGTGAAAGAAAATGATTTCACCTTTATCTTGGGTTATCCGGGCAAAACATTCCGACACCGTCCCGCACAGTATATCAAATACCAACAAGATTATTTATTACCCTATGTTTCTAATCTGTACGATTTCCAGAATAGGCAAATGGAAGAAGCAGGTAAAGACAATACGGATATCGCACTCTCTCTGGCAACACGGATCAAACGTAACGCCAATGTGCTCAAAAATTACCGCGGTAAGCTAAAAGGGCTGCGTGGTATAGACCTTCTCTCAACCAAAAAGCAAGAAGATGAGGCCCTAGCCGCATTTATTTTAAGCAAACCGGAACTTAAAGATAAGTATGGCAATCTGTTGAACGATATCGCTGCCTACTACCAGGTCAGTGATCAAGATGCGTTGAAAGAGCTCTGGATTAATAATATTTACAACAGCACCAGTTTACTGAAAGTCGCCCGGGATCTGAATACCTTAAAAGTTGCAATGCGTAAAGAGCGATCTCCACAAATGGCTAAACAGTTGTTTGATTACAATGTTGAACAGCTTAAAAAGAGCATCCAGGAAACTTATGAAAGCTACAACAAACAGGCTGACGAACGTATTTTTGGGAAAATGCTTGCCGACGCTGCCGCTTTTCAGGGAAAAAATCAGATTATGGCAGTTCAAAAACTTCAATTGAATAACGAATCAGCCAATAACTTTGCGACACAAATCATCAATGGCAGTAAATTAGCTGATCAAAACTATATTTTAAATACAGTTTTGGCCAATGCAAACGCCTTACAGCAATTTGATGATAAGCTGCTGGCTTTTCAAAATGAACTGAATAGCGATATTGTCATCTTCGCTGCTGAACAGGAAAGACGTGAAGGTGTCCTCAACAAACTGATGGGTGACTATGTTGCTGTAAAGGAAATCTTTCAGGCCAAAAACTTCGTTCCGGATGCCAATTCCACCCTGCGTTTAACCTATGGGCACATCAAGGGATATGCTCCTGCAGATGCCACCTATATGAAACCTTTCACGACCATTGAAGGAATTATTCAAAAAGGAAACCTCGGTCTGCCCGAATTTGACTATCCGCAGGAAATCAAGACCGCTTATCTCAATAAAAACTTCGGTCCGTACCTCAAGAAAGACTTAGGATCGGTTCCTGTCAATATACTGTATGATATGGATACCACGGGCGGTAACTCCGGCTCCCCCATCATGAACGCAAATGGTGAGTTGATAGGTGTAAACTTTGACCGTGCTTACGATGCCACAATTAACGATTTTGCTTGGAATGAAAGCTATAGCCGATCCATTGGTGTGGATATCCGTTATGTGCTTTGGGTAGCTGACAAAATTGATAATGCAAATTTTATCTTAAAGGAAATGGGTATATAACCATACCCACTTCACCGCAAAGTACCTCCCAATAAAAAAGCACCTGAATCAATTGTTCAGGTGCTTTTTACAAGCAGCATATAACCAATTTAGTTCAATAGTACGTTATTCTCCTGGCAGACTCAGCAGTACCTGTTTCAATCTGTTTAACCCCTCCTGTAAAACAGTCCTGGCACAGGCAATATTCAGACGGATAAAAAAATCACTTCCCTTACCGTACATGGCACCAACATTCACCTGTAAATGAGCATCCTCTAGCAACATCTGTCCCAGCTTTCGGCTAGGGATTTTCATAGCCGTACAGTCTATCCAGACCAGATAAGTCCCTTCCAACGGAACAACTTTCAACGCTGGCAAATGCTCATCCATAAAATTTTTTAAATAACAATAGTTATGATGGATATAGGCCAGCACTTGTTGCAACCAGTCCTCACCGTGTTGATAAGCAGCAATTAGCCCCGTGATCGCAAATGGACTTATACTTGCAATCTCATTGACCAGAAAAGCATGCTGCACCTTCTTGTTCAGCAGCGGATCTGCTACAATGACAGTGGCAACTTGTAACCCGGCCAGATTAAAGGTTTTGCTTGGTGCAATGCAGGTTATCGTATTCGCCAGGAAGGCCGAATTGATCGTTCCGAAAGGAATATGCTGATGTCCTTCAAAAACCAGGTCGCAATGGATTTCATCCGAGACAACAAGAACATCATGCTTGAGGCAGATTTCACCAAGGCGTTCAAGCTCCGCCCTGGTCCATACCCTACCCGCAGGATTGTGTGGACTGCAGAGGATAAAAAGTTTTACTTTTGGATCGCTCGCTTTAGCTTCGAAGTCTTCGAAGTCTATCGTATATTGTCCATCTTGGTACCGTAGGTCATTAGAAACTACCTCACAGCCATTGCGTTCGATAGATGAAAAAAAACAGTGATACACAGGTTCCTGAATAAGCACTTTGTCTCCAGTTTCGGTCAATGCTGCAACAATAGCCGACAGAGCCGGCACAACACCCAAAACCGGAAGTATCCATTCGCGCTGCAATGGAAAACCATGTTTACGTTTAGACCAGTCTGATACCGCTTCATAAAAAACATCCGGAACTTTCGCATAGCCATAAACGCCATGTTGAACACGTTCGGTCAGCGCCTCCATAACCTGCCTTGAAACAGAAAAATCCATGTCAGCAACCCAAAGCGGGATTAAATCAACATAGTCCTGCTGGTTCCATTTTACGGAATCGGTGCCCCTACGGTCGATTATTTTATCAAAATTGTAGATCATTAAGCAATTTACTCAAAAATAGAACGTATTGCCAATAAAATCATTGGGAAAAATTGCTTACCAAAATGATTAAATTCAGCTCAAAACACAATGCATACCCCTCGGCAAAAAAACTACAGATCGGTAAAGTGAACTATTGGCAAAAGTTACCGCTAATTAGAGCAACTTCAGTGGCAAACATAAATTAAGACAGTGCAAGACAAAGGGAAAGATTATATTTACATTAAATTTAGGAACGAATATGGCCAGGAGCAATTTTTCATGGAAAGATAGAATCCGAAGTTTTAGTCATGCCTTCAACGGATTAAAAATTGTTGGGCAAGAAGAACATAATTTCAGGATACACCTCGTTGCAGCAATTTTAGTAATTATACTTTCCTGTCTGCTCCGAATCAGCCGTTATGAATGGCTGGCCATTATTCTTTCCATCGGTTTTGTTCTCGTTTGTGAATTGCTTAATACCGCCATCGAACACATCGCTGATTTTATCTGCCAGGAAAAAAATCCCAGCATCAAAAAAATCAAGGACATTGCCGCGGCAGCGGTTCTGCTAAGCAGTCTAATGGCCTTGCTGATCGGACTGATCATATTTATCCCAAAATTCCTATCAATGAGCTCATTGTCTCAGTTTTTCTAAAACAAATTTCTGATCATACACCAATTTGTCCGGAGCAACAAATGACATCTTATCGCCTTTATCTTCCATTGCACCATACCCTTCAACGACGCGGTTTTTACCAAATTTGAAAGCTACCTGACGGATGGATTGCTGTCCCTCGGAGGAAAAGGTATAGTCTGCCAATAAAATGCTGTCTTTAAGCACACCATCTATATGTCCTATATTTCGGTCTTTCTCTTTCCAGATGTAATTGAGATCGCCATGTACTTTATCGCCATCAATAGCGATTGTTAACGAAATTGTATCTCCATTTTTGAGGTATTGATAAGTTCCATTTTCAGCAACTGTTGCTGTAGCACTTGTGGTATCTGATCCCATTTGTACATGGTCACTTTGCTTTTTTCCGGTTTGCTGACAGGCAGTGGCAAAAACCAGTAATGACAATCCAAAATTGATTATTTTCATGTGAATAATTTCTTTTAAAGTATGCAGCTAAAGCTGATGAAATACGCGTTGGGGAAAGTCTGTTCATACCACGATCGAAACTGCGGAACAGCTTATATCCTCTACCTTTGTTTATTAATATGAATAGCAATCAAAACAGTATATTGTTTTAAATAACTAGCATTTAATATTTTGGAATTAAGAAAACAAAAATCACACCAATATTGTTTATAAGTTATAATGCGATAAAAGATTAAAAATAAACAATTTAGTAACAATAAAATTATCCCTAGCGTATTGTAAAGCTAATTTTTATTAGTAAATTGTACTCTATAAAATTCAGGAATTCTTAACCAATATTAGTATGAAAGATGTAAGCTTTAAGAAATTTGATAGTGGGTGTACATCCCTCACTAAATTATCCATTGAAACAGATTTGGCTATTATTGTTAAAGAGAACGTTTCTATTTCTTCGGAATCGAAAATAGAAAAGCTTCGACGCTGTAAAGAAGAGTTATTGAAAAGCCTTTGGTTCGTTCAGCGCCAGTGTTGATCTCTAATTCATTAAGTTAATAGTCCGAACATTTTTTCTTGAAACAGAAAGCCTCCCCAACTATAATTTGCATTGGAGAGGCTTTTTTATGATGGATTAAGCGTTTTGTTCAGCATTATCAGAGCGATTTCAAATGCTTATAGTTTGATTTGATGGTATCCCAGACTTCTTCAAAGTTACCTGAAAGCATCAATTTCGCCATACTTTCAGTCATTCCCTTCATTTGGCTAAAGGAAATTTTAGGAGGCATGGCCAAGGCATTTGGACTGGTATAAATATCAATAAGCACAGGTTCATCCGTTATGCGAAATGCTTCACTGAGCACACCATCGACCGCTTCGGGTTGAGTCACGGTAAATGCGCGAATTCCCATCGCCTGTGCGACCAGGGCAAAATCAGGATTAACCATATTGGTTTCCTGATCCTTCAAACCGGCTACCTGCATCTCCAGCTTGACCATCCCAAGCGAACGGTTATTGAATACGATCAGTTTTATTGGCAGATTGTATTGTTTTATCGTAGCCAAGTCCCCGAGCAGCATCGAAAGACCTCCATCACCGCAGAACGCGATAATCTGTCTTTCAGGATGTGTCAATGCTGCACCAATTGCCATCGGCATAGCATTTGCCATGGATCCATGATTAAATGATCCAAGCATCTTGCGATCCCGCCGCTGATTGATATAGCGTGCCCCCCAAACACAGGACATTCCCGTATCCAGCAAAAATATTGCGTCGTCGCTTGCCTTTTGATCGATCATATGGGCTACAAATTCTGGTTGAATAGCACATTCACTGCCCGAATCATCCACATAGATCATTAAATCCTCTTTTACTTTTTCGTAAGCTGCCAATTGTTTTTCAAGAAAACTTGAATCGCTTCTTGCCTCCACAAATGGTAAGACAGCTTTCAGCGTGTGCTCAATATCACCGACCAGACCATAATCCACGATTGACCGTCGGCCGAGTTTCTCCCCTTCGATATCTATCTGAACAATCGTTTTATTGGTAGGTATAAAATCCTTATAAGGAAAATCTGTTCCCAATAACAGGATCAGATCGGAATGGTGCATACTCTGAAAGGCCGACGCAGTTCCCAAAAGTCCCGTCATACCGATTTCATTGGGATTGTCCCGTTGGATATCCAGTTTAGCCTTAAACGAATAGCCTACCGGTGCATGAATTTTCTGGGAGAGCTGAACAATCTGTTGCTGCGCATTCTTAGCACCAACACCACAGAATAAAGTCACTTTTTCTGCCTGATTGATATATTGTGCCAAACGGCCAATTTCCAGATCAGAGGGTCTGATCTGTGGCTGTGTAAAAAACACTTTTGAAGAAGTATTCATATGAACGGATTCCATTTCGGAAACATCTCCCGGTAAGCCGATGACAGCAACATCGCGTTTGGAAATCGCTTGCTGTAATGCATTTTGAACCATACGCTGCACCTGTTCCGGGCGGGTAATCATCTGATTATAACAAGAGCAGTCGTCAAACAATTTAATCGGATTGGTTTCCTGGAAATAGTCTGTACCAAACTCATAGGTGGCACAGGTCGAAGCAATTACCAACATCGGAACACGTGTCTTATGCGCCTCGTAAACGCCATTGATCAGGTGGACATGTCCCGGACCACTGCTTCCCGCACAGCAGGCGATTCCATGTAAATCTGCTTCCGCTGTCGCGGCAAATGCGCCAACCTCCTCATGCCTAACATGTATCCATTGCATGGTTCCGTCCTCATGAACAGCCTCATTGAAAAAATTTAAACTATCTCCTGTTACGGCATAAATACGTTTGATTCCCGCATCTTTTAAAATACCAACGATTTGGTGTGCTACATTTTTCATACCCATATAATGATTTAAGAAGTTGATAATGCGACGATGTATTAATCATGCGACCGCCTTCTTATAACAACAATATTGGGAAACAATGGTTTTGGATATTCTGCCATTGCGCGAAAAAGATAAATGGCGCCGGACTGACCGTTTTTCAGACCGAAACCACAAATTGAGCATCAGGGCTCAAAGAAAAAAATCAAAAAAAAAGCTGCCCCAATACGATAAAGGGGCAGCCGGTACATCCAAATGTCCTGTGAGCTGTTTATTTGATCTGACTGGATAATGCATTGACAAACGCCTTCGCATCATTGAGGTCTTTATTCCAGTCCGCATAACGTTTGGACTTATTTAATTTGGCAATTTTGGCATTCAATTTTGCTAAATTTGATGCATCATTCGCCTCTTCTAATTTCGCTTTCAGGATACCGACTTTTGTATAATCCTGAATACCTTCCAGCATACGCTCGTAGCGAATTGAACTTCGTCCCTGCGGATAAACAATATAAGTATCCCCCGCCGGCCATGTCCGAAATCTCGAATCCCTTAAAGGATCAACTACCCAAGAATTAAAGGCCCAACGCAATGCTCCGTCAAAACCTGCAGCAAGCGCATACCAGGCCATATAAGTAGACTCCGCAGGATCAGAAAAGGTAAATTGATTCGGGAATTCATCCGAACAGCAAACATAAAATGTTGTGATATAACCCTTTTTACGTCGTTCGATAAGATCATTATGGTCAAAAGGATCGCCCACAGCTACGCTAATATCTGTACTTTTTTGATAGCGTTGGTAGCTTTTATGATTATCTGCAAACGCAATTCCAAATTCAGGGGCCACCCGCTCCAACAGCGCTACCGCTGGATCCATCTCCTCGCGGCTCCTTTCGTCCATTGCGATATTGGTAATCTTCAGCCAGCCTTTAGCACTGACATGCTTGCTAAAATCCTTTAAAAAAGGTGTCCACAACTCCTCAAACACCGGTGTTCCTGGTTTCGCAATGACATTCACAAGTTCATTTTTTGCTTCATCGAAATAATGAACTTCATTATTCCATGGCAATAAAGAGTAACAATTGATTTGTTTATTGACCCCTAAGTCCATCATAAATTGCACCCACCTGTCAAACACAGCATAATCATAGCTCCAGGAGCCATCTTTCGCTTTCTTCCAGCTGATCATATCTGCATAAGGGTCATAGGTCTGTACATTCCAGGCATCTTTATTAAGTGTTGCCGTTATCACTTTCTGTCCCGCTGCCGCAAGCTGTTTCATTGTTGGCTTTAAGGCTTCAAAATGCTCGTCGCTCCACATCTTAACATTGTTGACACGGGCCACGGCCGATGGATGCTGCCATTGATCCAAATGAAATGACCATTGTGAGGCTGGTGGCAAAACCTGATTTTGAACATTCACGGTCAATATCAAGTTCTGCTTCACCTTACCTTTTTGTTTAACGGCAATTGTCGTTTTATATTGACCCGCAGTAGCTCCGGAAGGTATTTTGACCGTAATCCACACAGGGCGGACACGCTTCGCTTCGAGATCATAACTTTTCAGATCGTCCAACATATCCGCAGAAAGGGAAGCTTTAAAATCTTCAGGCTTACGATGACCACAGCCACTCGCAAATTCGTCTGTCATCACATAACGAACGAATCGTGCCTGAATTGCATCTGCACCAATAGATTTTCCATTACCTGCTTTTAGTTCACCCGGCGCAACAACAACATCTGCTGTTGCAGCATTGGTCCATAGAAGTACCTGAGCAGATACTTGTTCTCCTTTCCAGGCATCCAATGTAGCACTGTGCTGAACAGTAACATTGGGATTCACTGACTTTGGATAACGTTTATCTATGGATACAAATGAAGCATGCAGACCTGCTTTAACATTCGACCAGTTAGAAAGCGTATCCTTTGTCGGATCTGCCATTTCAGTAAAAGTTGTCCCCACGGCATAACGCTCCTGAGAATAAACCTGATTATTGCCGCAAAATAATAGACATGCGAATGCAATAGTAGAATAAATAGTAGTTTTAGGCATAACAGTTGTAATTAACAAAAAAAGCAAACATTTTCTGTTTGCTTTAAAAATACTAAAATTTTATTTATCCCCACTTAACTTTGTTCAAAAATTCTAGAAAGTGCTGTATAAAGTTCGGGATGGTTCTTTTGAAATTTTGCCGGATTTTCAAAAAAATATTCGGAAGCAACAGCAAAAAATTCTCCGGGATTAGTCATGCCGTAAGTGTCAATATCGGATCTATCTTCTTTGATCTTGTTAATTTCCTCCCGTATTAAATTCATGAAAGGAATTATGGCAGCCTTATCCAATAAATAAGTTGGAACGCCATCTACTGTACCATCTGTTTTGTCAATGAGATGCACAAATTCGTGGATCGCGGTATTCTGTCCGTCATTTGGATTTTCAAAACCATATTCCAAAGCCGATTTGGATAGAATCATCTGTCCATTCATAGCGCCCTCACCTACCATGCCCATAATATTCCGGTCTGCATGTCCTTCGAACTGGTAATCTGCATTAAAGTGTGATGGGTAGACCATAATATTGGTCAAGTTGGGATAAGTCCATTTCTTAAAGGCAAATATCGGAATAATGGCGCTCGCAGCAATGAGCATATAATCTTTCAATTCCAGGGTTACTCCCACGCCTTCAATCTTGACCGTATCCAAAAATGCCAGACAGCGCGTTTCAAACTCCTGTTTATCGGCAACCGAAAGGTGACGATAGTAGGCCACCTCCTGTTCCAGGATGTTTTTCCCCTCATCACTCAAAACACGTTTAATTGCCGTATTATTTTTAGCCGTACGGTTCAATAGGTAATAGACAACATAAATCACTACTGGTATGAGCAGTATAATAAAAATCTTTTCCAACATATTATTTTATCTTTATCCAACGTGGGTCTCTGGCTTGCAAATTACGCAAAAAGCCTTTAAAATGAGATGTACCAAATAAGATTAAAATTTTCTGCTGAGGGGCATCAGCCACCAGGGAAGCTAGATTTTCTTCTCTTTGCTGCATAACAAACTCTTTGTCAAACTTGTTTTTGAGCGCTGTTTTTATCGGTTTGCAGCTATAGGGTGCATTTAGTGGGGTATTATAGTCGCAGGCATCCAGCTGTATGGTACCATAACGGAATTCAAAATCATCAAGTAATTTGTTTTTAGGAATATCAGCGTTGACAGCAGTTTCATAGTTGACCAGAAAAAAAGAATAATCCGGCTGGCTGATAATACGCTGTCCCAGTTTCCGGTACAAAGGAGCTCTCAATACGCGGGAGGTATCTCCGGGAGTCTCAATGCACTGCTGCAGTCCGAGCCGGTTACCGGTCAATTTTCTAAACTTGCGGTCATAAAGGTCGCGTTGTGCCGCGCTATCCACCTGATAGGCGATACTTTCATAAAAAACGACATATCCTGATTTTTGAAGAGAATCTACAGCAGTCTGTATCTGATCATAATATACGCGAGTCCCTAAATGCCGCATCGGAATGTAAATGATACGACGATCGCCGTTATGGAGTTCAAATTTCCGCGATGCATCCCGCAAAACGCCTGTACTCTGCACCATTAGGGAAGTATCACAGGCGGCCAGTGCGATCAACACAAAAAGAAGGGAGATAATCTGTTTTAACTGCATTTTTTTATTACAATAACACGCAATTATAACAATATATTATCTCCCTTGTTTAAATAAATTTATACTGTTGTCAGCCCGATGGTGGTACCACTTGGGATAACGGCATTTTTCTTGATAACCACGATGCCATCACAAACCGTGTAAGTCTGGTGGTTAGCATCCAATAAATGAGGACCGCCATTGATGCGAACATCATTTCCAATACGACAATTCTTATCCAGAATGGCATTTTCGATATAGCAACGTTCTCCTACTCCTACAATAGGCATATTTTTTCTTTTGGCTTCGTCCATATCCGAAAAGTCCTCGTAGTAGTCTGATCCCATCATATAGGTCCCGCGTACCACCGAACCGATACCGATACGCGAACGCACACCGATCACAGAACGGTCGATCTTATCGGCATGGATAATACATCCATCGGAAATAACGGAGTTAAGCAGGGTTGTCCCCGAGATCTTAGATGGTGGCAGCATCCGCGGTCGAGTAAAAACTGTATTTTTATCAAATAGGTTAAAGGCAGGGATATTATCAGTCAGTCCAATATTGGCCTCATAAAATGAGCCGATCGTTCCGATATCTGTCCAATAGCCTTCATATTGATAACTGAGCACTTTTATATTTTCAATCGCATCCGGGATAATCTCTTTTCCAAAATCCATCCCACTGTTTTCTTCCAGCAGACGTTTTAGTACACCTTTACTAAACACATATATACCCATGGATGCGAGGTATTCACGTCCCTCCGACTTCAAATGGTCGCTCACTTCTGAACTCCAGTCCACCAGCTGTTCCCGATTGGGTTTCTCTATAAACGAGGTAATGTGGTTGTGCTCATCCGATTTAAGAATTCCAAATCCTGTTGCATCTTTACCGTTGACGGGAATGGTCGCAATTGTCAAATCACCTTCATTCTGTACGTGGAAATCCACCAGCGCATCAAAATCCATCTGATAAAGCTGATCCCCCGACAAAATTAAGACATAATCATAATCTATGCTTGCCAGCTTCCTGAAGGATCTGCGTACGGCATCTGCTGTACCTTCAAACCATTTGTCACCATCATTGGTTTGTTCAGCCGCTAAAATGTCGACAAAACCCTTACTAAAAATACTAAAGTTGTACGTATTCTTAATATGCGAATTCAAGGAGGACGAATTGAACTGTGTCAACACAAAAATCTTATTGAATCCCGAATTGAGACAATTCGAGATGGGGATATCAACCAAGCGATATTTTCCTGCAATAGGAACAGCTGGTTTAGACCGTTGGTCGGTCAAAGGATACAGACGCGAGCCCCTTCCCCCGCCCAGAACGATAGCTACTACATTGTGATGTGACATATCAAATTAAATTAATTGGTTATATAGACTTATGTATTTTGCTGCGGATTTATCCCAGGAAAAATCCAAACTCATTATTTTGTGCTGGTTGTCCTCAAATTCAATCCTATTTTCATAGTATTCGACCGCCCGGATAACCGCCTTTCTGATTTCAGCCACCTCAAGCGACTCAAAACCAATGCCGTACCCATTGTTTTCCAAATCAATGACTGTATCTTTCAGACCACCCACACGGTGTACGATCGGCAAAGTGCCATATTTCATGGCATAAAGCTGATTGAGCCCGCAGGGTTCAACCCGCGAAGGCATCAAAAGAAAGTCTGCGCTTGCATAAAGCCAGTGCGCTAGATTTTCATCATAACCAAAGAACACATCAAAATTTTCTATCTTTTCATCCACGAGCATTTTTACCCGTGACTGAATTGCCGGATCCCCGGCACCTAATATAAATATACTCAATCTGTCCGAAAAATTTTCGGTCAAATCCAAAATTATATCCGGCAACAGATCTGCGCCTTTTTCGGTCGCAAAACGTCCTATAAAGACGAGCAAAGGGAGCTTCGGATCAATTTTATATTGCTGCGCCAATGCCTGCTTATTTTTAAGTTTACCGGCAAAGGCTGATGCAAGATCATAATTTTCAATCAAGGTATAGTCTTTATCCGGGCTCCAGATATCCCAATCAATTCCATTGACGATACCGACGGACTTGTGACGCTCATCATAAAACAGATGCTGGAGACCATTTGCCTCCACATAGAGTTCCTCAAGATACCCCTCCGAAACGGTCGTATAGGCGTCACAGCACTTAATCAATGCGGCAAGTGGATTGATCAGACCATCCCAATCCAAAAGTCCCCATTTCCAGCTGTCGAATCCGGGTAATAGAATTGCCTTGCTCCAATGCGTCCAGCCCTGGTATTGACCGTTGTGTACTGTCGCAACAGTCTTCACGCCGGAAAGGAAATTATACTCATTGCTATACTTCATCAGAAAAGGCATCAAGCCAACATGATGATCATGGCAATGCACAATATCCGGTACGATTGCTTTCGCTTTGAACCAGTTTAATACTGCATGCTGAAAAGCTATAAACTGCTCTCCTTCGTCCGGATAACAGTAGACCTCCTGACGATCCAGTTTACCCGGTATTTTTATTAAATAGAGTTCAAAACCAAGTGTGTTTTCCTTTTCTTTAAAAACAGAATAGTTCAATAATTCAGACCCTTGATAAAAAGTTCCCTCTTGAATTACATCAAAGGAATGCTCCCTAACAAATGGGCGATCATACCAGGGCATGATCACCGCCGCTTCCACCCCAAGTTTAGTTTGATACTTGGGCAGTGCACCAACGACATCCGCGAGACCACCAACCTTGGCGATTGGGTAACATTCAACACTTAAATGAAATACTTTCATCTGTACATATTTTTTTTCCATCGCTCAGATGGAACCTATCCTATTAAAATTTACTTCACCAACTTCTCCGGTCATGGATGCATCGCCCTATACAGGGACACGTTCCGCAGACTTCACTGGAGTGGATTCTTTCCGATCCTGCTTACGTTTGAGGATATAGCCACCAAGCGGTGGAAGATCTACCTGAGCAGACTGCGCTCGATTCATCCAATGCAGTTGTTCACTTGCAACATGTTGGCTACAGATTCCTGAACCGAAATAATGGAGATCGTCTGAACTTAATACCACTTCCCATTCACCGGCATAAGGCAGACCTATTCGAAAATCTTCACGGACAACAGGCGTCAGGTTGATTACGATCACCGTGTCATCCCAAGAATCAAAAGCTTTACGCCAATAGACCAAAACCGAATTTTCCCGGTCGCCGGCATCTATCCATTCAAATCCAGATGCATCAAAAGCTTTTTGAAAGAGACTGGGCTGCTGCCGATACGTCGCATTTAAGTCTGCCACAAATTTTTTCATTCCCTGATGCGGCATAAATTCCAGCAGATGCCAATCGAGCGATTGATTCACGTTCCATTCAGACGTTTGGCCGAACTCGCCCCCCATAAACAGCAGTTTAGTTCCTGAAAAAGTATACATAAACAAGTATAAAGCCCTCAAATTGGCAAATTTTTGCCACTCATCACCGGGCATTTTATAAATCAGAGGCTGTTTTCCATAGACGACTTCATCATGTGACAAAGGGAGCATGAAATTCTCATGAAACGCATATACTGTAGCAAAAGTGATGCGATCATGATGGTATTTTCTATTGATCGGGTCTTCCTTAAAATAATCCAATGTATCATGCATCCACCCCATCATCCATTTCATTCCAAAGCCCAAACCACCGGCATAAGTTGGCTTACTCACCCCCGGCCAGGATGTGGACTCTTCAGCGATCGTCTGTACATCTGGAAAATGAGCATAAACAGCCTCGTTAAATTCTTTTAGGAAATGCACGGCCTCAAGGTTTTCATTACCACCAAACTCATTCGGAATCCATTCACCCGCATTTCGGCTATAGTCCAGGTATAACATCGAGGCCACAGCATCTACACGAAGCCCATCGATATGAAAGCGATCCAACCAATAGAAAGCATTGCTGATCAGAAATGAGCGCACTTCATTGCGTCCATAATTAAAAATATAGGACTGCCAGTCTGGATGAAAACCTTTCCGCGGGTCTTCATGCTCATAGAGACTCGTACCATCAAAACGAAAGAGTCCGTGGGCATCCCCCGGAAAATGTGAAGGCACCCAATCCAGTAGCACGCCAATACCCGCAGCATGTAATTCATCAATCAAGAACATCAGATCCTGGGCGGAGCCATACCGCGAACTTGCTGCAAAATAACCTGTAATCTGATACCCCCAGGAAGGATAATAGGGGTGTTCCATCAGCGGCATAAATTCCACATGTGTAAAATTCATTTCCTTAACATAAGCCACCAGCTGCACGGCGATCTCACGGTAATTTAACAGCGTTTCCGGGCTCTCCGGATCCCTTACCCATGACCCTAAATGCAGCTCATAGACCGACCAAGGTTGATCCAGTCTATTATTTACGATGCGTTCCTTCATCCAGTTGCCATCATTCCATTCATACCAGGTCGAATGGACAATGGAAGCCGTCTTAGGAGCCACCTCCCATCTGAATGCGAATGGATCACCTTTTTCCAGTTCCTCTCCCGATGAAGTCTGAATACAATATTTATAGGTTTCACCATTGGCTATTCCGGGAATAAATCCTTCCCAGATGCCACTGGTATCCCAACGGACATTTAAGGGATGACTCCCCTTGTCCCAAAAATTGAAGTTTCCCGTTACGGAAACGGATTTTGCATTTGGGGCCCAAACCGCAAAATAAACGCCTCTTTCACCCTCTACTTCCAGTTCATGCGAACCAAATTTTTCATACAGTTTGAAATGCCTGCCCGCCTGGAACAGTGCGACATCAAATTCCGAAAAAAGACTATGCGGTATTACTTGATTGGCCATGTTTAACCCTCGATCAATATGTTATCAAATTCACGTGCGACATTAATCCAATATCGCCCCTGTTCATCTTGTTGTACTTTTGTGTCTATTCCATCTGTTTTTACTTTTTTTACCCTAAACGGCAACCCGATCAATTGCAATTTATATTCTTCGTACCGCTCCGTAAATAATCCGTCACGGGTCTGTTTGATTGACAGGGAATCTTTTAATCCGGACACCGTAAAGCATTTCTCCAGATAAATATCCTGCTCATACGCGAAGGTATCACCATGGTCGGAATACACGTAAGAACGATGCACGCCCTCCGAAAAATAGATATTCAATTGCAGTTCCTCCACTTTCTTTTCTCCGGTATATTGCATGACGGGATATTCCGGAATAACGGATCCACCGCGAATAAATAGTGGCATTTCATCCAAAGGTGTTGCAATGGTATGTTCTTTGCCGCCCACGTATACCGCGTTATTGAAATAATAGAACCAATCTCCTGCGGGAAGGTAGACAATCTTGCTTTTCTGGCCGGGTTGCAACACTGGCGACACCAATATTTTATCGCCAAAACAGAACTCCTCTTCCCGCTGCCAATTGGTCGGAATATGCTGCTCAACCATTGAAATAGGACGTAAGATCGGATAGCCGTATTTGGTCTGTTCCCAAAAACAAGTGTAGATATATGGCAAAAGCTGATAGCGCAGCTCAATAAACTTTTTATTTATTTTTTCCCAATCTTCACCAAAGCTCCAAGGCTCGCGGTCACGAGTATCCCCGGCGGAATGTACACGCATAAATGGTGAAAAAACGCCAAACTGCATCCATCGCGTAAAGAGTTCACCATCCGGTTCCCCTGTAAATCCGCCGATGTCGGTTCCACAGAAAGACATTCCTGAGGTGGACAAGCGCTGCAACTGTAAAGTCCCTAATTTGAGATGTTCCCAGCTAGCCAAGTTATCTCCCGTCCATACCGATGAATAACGTTGTGTGCCGGCATAAGCCGCTCGTGTAATGGTAAATGGCCTTTTATTCTTATACAGTTTCTTCAGGCCGTCATAGGTAGCCCGCACCATCTGCATGCCGTATACATTATGTGCTTTTCGGTGCGAGCCGCGATGGCCGTCATATTGATGCCTGACATCATCCGGAAATGTCCCACGACCAAAAACTGCAGGTTCATTCATATCATTCCAAAAGCCCGCAACTCCGTCCTCCACCAGTCCCTGGTATAAAGTTCCCCACCACTGCCTAACTTCAGGGTTCGTAAAGTCAGGAAATTGACAGCGCCCGGGCCAAACAAATCCTTCCATAAAATAATCATCGCCCCGTCGACAGAAATATCTATTCTCCTTTCCTTCTCTAAATACCCAGTAGTTTTCGTCAACCTTAATTCCCGGATCAATCATAACCACGGTCTTAAAGCCCTCATTGGCAAGATCGGCAATCATTTTCTTCGGATTTGGAAAGTATTGCTTATTCCAGGTAAAACAGCGATATCCGTCCATATAGTCGATATCCAGGTAAATGGCATCACATGGAATCTGTCTTTTACGGAATTCTTCGGCCACCTTACGTACATTCGCTTCGGGGTAATAGCTCCATCGGCATTGATGGTACCCAATAGCCCATAATGGTGGTAAATAATGTGTGCCGGTCAAGGTATGGTACCTCCGGATTACATCAATAATATGGGGGCCATGAATATAATAATATTGCAATTCCCCACCCTCAGACCAAAAACTAGTCTTACCCTGATCTTCAGCGGCAAAGTCAAAATAGGTTTTAAAGGTATTATCAAAGAAAATACCATAGGCTTCCCCATCTTTCAACCCGATGTAAAAGGGGATCGTTTTGTACAAAGGATCCTGATCGTAAGCAAATGCATAGGTATCCGAATTCCAGTTTTTTAATCGCTTACCGCGGAGGTTAAGCTTGGTCGCCTTGTCGCCTAGCCCATAAAACGCTTCGTTTTCAAAAGCTATCTTTGTACTATAGACGTAATATCCGCCAAAATCCGGATTTTCCTCCCAATGCATAGGTGCCTGATCCGCATTAAACAATTTGCCGGCCCGATCCGAGAAAGAAATCAAAAAGTCTTCTTTATTGATCCGACAGGAAATCGTGTTCGTATGCACACTATAATGATCTTCTTCCTCTTTACACTGATGGATGCTGACGCGATGATCTTTCTTTGCCAGCGCATAGGAAAAGTCTTCTAAAAACGTTCCTTGTGGTGCCAATCGAACACGGACAATCTCATCAGTTACGATCTTAATCTCAACTGTTGCCTTACCGTCGGAAAAATAGTATGATTTATCGTTTTGGTTGTGGGATACAACATTTTCGAGGTATTTCTTTTCAATTTTGGGCAGATCCAATACCGGATTATTCACATGATGCATACTCTCCAAAGTACCATCATTTTCTTCCTCGTTTAGTGTGGTTTGATTTAGGTTGTCGTCTTCAAGCATAGCTGTATTATATTAAATGTTTCTGAAGGCTTAATTCCTCTTTAAGATAGAAAAATTATCCCGCGCCGACAACAAAACGTAAAAAAAAATCCCGACCCATCAGGATGGGCGGGATTTTTTTCAATAACCGTAGATGAATTGCTACATGCTACATAATGAAATGCGCGCGCAGCATCCAGGCCATCTTTTCATGTTTTTCCAATAGCCCAACCAAAAAGTCCTCCGTACCATTGTCTGCCGTTCCTTCGACTACAGCAATATCCGCACGAATCGACATCGCAATAGACTCATGATCTGTTAACAGTTCCTTATAATAAGACTGGCTATCGGTCTTTTCGGAAGTAGACTCTGTCAAACGTGTTAATTTCAGATATTTATCAAAGGAACCCACCGCATAATGGCCCAAGGTACGAACACGCTCCGCAACTTCATCAATCACTTCGGCCAGCTCATCGTATTGGGATTCCAAAAATAAATGAGCCGCATGAAAATCAGCTCCTTCGACATTCCAATGCGCATTGCGTGTTTTCATGTAGATAATATGTTCATCGGCCAATAAGACATTGAGCAATTTCGCAACTTTTTTTAAGTCTGCATCTTTAATTCCAATTGAAGTTTTCATATTGTGTTTATTTGTTAACTATAGCTTCTTCGCTTAGTTAAATTTACCCAAAAAAAGCAGGGAAAACAAAAAAAACGGCGTTAAAATGTCATTTCAATCGCATAATAACCGTATTTTTGCGAGCAAAATATTATTAGAGGAAGACCGTGGGTACTTTAGACAACAACGCTTATTTTCATTCATTCAAGGAGGATATTTCGGGCATCGAACTCCCGTCGCGATTCACTTTTCCGTTTTGCTATGAACCGCATCCGCTAGCCATTATTGCTGCGCAGCAACTCCAGGCCTACCTTGAGATACAAAACGAGTGGACACATAACTTTGGTCTTGAAGAAAATAATGATGGTCATGCCATAGGCAAGATGTTTGGTATATTGGTTGTCCGCGATCAGCAGCATCGCCTCGGATATCTTGCGGCTGTATCAGGCAAGCTTGCTGGCAGCAACAAACACAGCTACTTTGTGCCCCCTATATTTGACATGCTGGAAAAGGATGGCTTCTTTTTGAATGAAGAAGTACACTTAAATGCGCTCAACAGAAAAATTGAACTTCTTGAAAACAGCGCGGAACTGGCGCAAACAAAAAGCAATCTCAATAGACTAAAAGATCAATGGGACACAGCGCTTGACCTGCTCAAAACAAAACTCAGAAATCAGAAAAAAGAACGTAAGGAAACCCGAACCAGATTGCGCCCTATCCTGTCAGACGAAGCGTATGAAACGCTGATGGAAGATATGCGTAACCAAAGCTTAAAGGATAAACAAGAACTTCAGCGCTATCAATATGACATGCATCTGGCCCTGGAATCGGAAAACCTTAAGCTCCAACGATTGCTTTCCGATATTTTGGCAATGAAAGAGGAGCGCAAGACCCGATCGGGCAATCTGCAAAGACAACTTTTTGAACAATATAATTTTTTAAATGCTGAAGGGCAGCAAAAGAATGTGATTGCCATTTTTCAGGATTTTGACCAAAGTACACCTCCTGCAGGCTCCGGAGAATGTGCTGCGCCCAAATTATTACAATATGCCTACAGCCACAATCTTACCCCCATAGCACTGGCCGAATTTTGGTGGGGCTGTTCCCCTGCTTCCGAAATCCGTAGACATAAAAATTACTATCCGGCCTGCCGTAAAAAATGTGAACCTATTCTGGGTTACATGCTTCAGGGACTTACGGTCGACCCGAATCCCATGCAACAGGAAACCACCTTGCAAACAGAACTCCCGCAGATCTATGAGGATGAAGATATTATTGTCTTCAACAAACCCGCAGAGTTTTTATCCGTTCCCGGTATATATGTGAAAGATTCCGTCTATACTCGTGTTCTCAAACGCTATCCAAATGCCGGCCCGATTATTATCCATCGGCTGGACATGTCCACTTCGGGGCTTTTGGTGGTAGCCAAAAACAAGGTGGCGCATCAATTCATCCAGGACCAATTTATACAACATACCATAACCAAGGAGTACATTGCTTTACTCGATGGTGTTATTGAACAGGAATGTGGACTGATTGATCTGCCTCTTCGTGTGGATTTGGATGACAGACCCCGACAAATGGTCTGTTATACCTATGGAAAGCCAGCACAGACCAAATGGGAAAGAATTGCTGTCGAAAATGGTAAAACACGCGTTCGCTTCTATCCTTTAACAGGCCGGACACATCAACTCCGTATGCACGCTGTACACCCAGAAGGGCTGAATACCCCGATCTTGGGTGATGATCTATATGGCAGAAAAGCAAATAGGTTACACCTGCATGCTGCTTTTATTAAATTTATTCACCCGGGCTCCAGACAGGAAATCTCTTTTCAAATCCCGTCGGATTTTTAGCAGCACTGACTATATCGTTACAAAAGTCAATAAATAGTGGACTGGAAAATCATCGTGAAGTCAAAATGTGGGGGTTAAATTATTGATCTAAATCAATAATTTAAGACAAACCGCTAAAAAACAACTATTTAAACCTTAAAAGACGGAACTACGTTTCTTTTATTACATTACAATAAGATTTTAATTATTCTTAATTTTTTGTTTCCTTTGTTCACTGATTTTTTGATTTTAATACTTATAAAGTCAGAAATAAAGTAAAAACAAGAAAACAATTTTGAATTTTCAAGATTATAGCAATATAATGGAAGCTAAAATAAACGCACAGACCTTCATAAACAAACTCTTTTTCTCGATAACATTTTTGCTATCAGCATCTCTTGCATTCGCGCAGACCAAAACGGTGACGGGTACGGTCAAAGATGCAAAGACAAAGGCCCCCATTGCTTACGCCACTGTTGCGGTCGTTGGCGCGCCTGCTGCTGCAGGAACCTCAACATCGACCAATGCAAATGGTGAGTTTAAGCTGGTTTTCCCGACATCTTATGTCAAAATCAGAGCAAGCTATGTTGGCTATGACAATAAAGATGCTTTCGTTACCAACGATGCTGTACAGACCAAGGAAATCCTGATGGATGCACAGGACAATATGCTGGAGGAAGTTGTTGTCAAAGCCAAAAAGAAAAAATACAGCAACAAAGACAATCCTGCCGTTGCCCTGATACGTAAGGTGATTGAAAATAAAGATAAAAACCGTTTGTCGGGACAACAATATGCTGAATTTGATCAATACGAGAAAATGTCTTTGGGATTGAGCAATCTTTCAGAAAAATTCGTCAACAAAAAGATCTTTAAGAACTATCAATTTCTTTTCGAAACCGATGACTCGGCTAAAACCGCCAATAAATATGTTTTGCCGGCTTTTATCGAAGAGAAAATATCCAAAGTGTACTACCGTAAAGATCCGAGCAAAACCAAACAATATATTTTGGGGGATCAACGCGCGCAGTTTGACCCTAAATTTATAGATAATGATGGTCTGGCGGCCTATTTTAATAAACTCTACGAACAAGTTGATATCTATGACAACAACATTTCATTGGTAACCAACCAGTTTTTGAGTCCGATTGCGAACTCTGCACCGACGTTTTATAAGTTTTTCATTACCGATACCATCAAAACTTCTCAGCCTTGGCTGGTCGAATTGAGCTTCGTTCCCCGCAATAAAGCAGATATGTTGTTTAAAGGACAACTATATGTTACGCTGGATGGCAATTATGCCGTTCAAGGAGCGAATATGACTGTTGCGGATGATATCAACCTAAATTTTGTACGCGACCTTCAGGTTCAGCTCAAATTCGAAAAAGACAATAAGAGCAGATTCTACCTGAAGACAAGTACATTGGGAATTGATTTTTCATTAACTGAAAAAGGAATGGGTATCCGCGGAAGCCGAACGGTCGATTACAACAACTATAAAGTCGGTGTGCAACAACCCGATAGCATTTACGATGGTCCATCAACGGTAATAGCTTACAATGTCGAGAATAAAAAAGCGACAAAGTCCTTATTTGAAACACAACGTCCGTTGGCTTTGGCACAGAATGAACTGAATATCTACCACAATATAGATACGCTACAGAAAATTCCTTCTTTCAGAACCTTCATGGATATCGCGGCCCTGCTTCTTTCGGGTTACAAACAAGCCGGTCCGGTGGAAATTGGTCCGGTAAATACATTCTACAGTTTCAACCCTGTTGAAGGCTTTCGCTTGCGTGTGGGTGGTCGTACGACCGAATCATTGAGCAAACGTTTCTATGCAGAGAGCTATGCGGCTTATGGATTCAAGGATCAGAAATGGAAGTACTTTTTCAGTGGGACTTATGCCTTTAACAACAAGTCGGTATACTCCTTCCCTATGCACTATATCAGGGCCTCTTATAAAAAAGATACGAAGATTCCGGGACAAAAGCTCGAATTCGTTCAGGAAGATAACTTCTTGTTATCTTTCAAACGTGGTGATAACGACCGTTATATCTACGAAACCAACTACGGACTGGAATATAAAAAAGAATTCTTGAACCATTTGACTATTGGTGCTGGATTTAACATTAACAAACAGACTCCCGCGGGTAGTCTAACCTATCAAATGCTGGATGAAAATGGACAAAACAAATTGTTCAACGAATTAAATACAACAGAATTATCGGTCAACTTTAGATACGCTCCGCACGAAGAATTTTACCAAGGTAAAATCTATCGTACGCCGATCTTCAATCAATATCCCATATTCACATTCAATTATACAGCAGGTATTAAAGGTCTGGCAAAAGGGGAATATAATTACCATAGTTTTAACGTGGGCGCATTCAAGCGTTTTTACCTAAGTCAATTTGGTTACGCCGATGTGACTGCAGAGGGAAATTACATCGCTGGAAAAGAGATTCCATTTCCTTTCCTGACAATCCACCGGGCCAACCAGACCTATGCGTATCAGTTAAACTCGTATAACTTGATGAACTTCCTGGAATTTGTCAGTGATCACAACGCCTCTATCAATCTGCAGTATTATATGAATGGATTCCTGTTGAATAAGATCCCATTGATCAAAAAGCTCAAGCTACGCGAGGTATTTAGTTTCAAAGGGGTATATGGTGGTCTTCGTAAAGAAAACGATCCTGACGATCCGAATTACGGTTCAAAAGTCTTTGCATGGCAACGCAATGCACAAGATATCCAAAGTTCATATACCTTCGGCTCTGAACCTTATATGGAAGCCAGTATCGGTCTGTCCAACATCTTTAAAATTTTGCGTGTGGACTACGTCAAACGTTTGAATTACCTTGACCATGTGGATGCTCCGGCTTGGGGGATCCGTGCCCGCGTCAAATTTGACTTCTAATAGTTTCCGTAAATTTATATTATAATTTGAGGCCCTGTCAATCGAGAGAATGACAGGGCCTTTTTTCTTATTTACAGCGTCTCCCATTTGATCCTTATCCCGCGGTATTCCCCATCTTTCTTTGTCGATTTATCCGATTGCGGTTCGGCTTGGCGAAAAACCCCAAAAACTTTAACCCTCACTGACTCCAAGTTCGGGGAGTTATTCGGGGCATATTTGTATCTGATTCGGGACAGATTTGGGACAGATTCGCCTCTGCTACCAGGTGTGAGCGTGTTTACTACGCCATGAGTATCTGATAAATGCGTCCTAGACTCGGACTCAACACGGACTCATCATGGACTCAATACGGATTCACCCCGACTTTAGGGTGAAGTAGATACGATACTGTGCCGAAGCGTTGGCGAAGCGAACTCGATGGTGACCGAAAGAATCCCTAGAAAAGTATGATATTAAGAAGCATTGCATGGTCGAAAAACTAAGGTTTACACAAAAAAAATCCCCCTTGCAAACAGCAAGGAGGATAAAATTAGAATATGACGATGGTCAGTTTTTCTTTTTGAATGCATCTACACCGCTCTGTAGAAATGCTTTGTATTCTTCAACATTGTAATTTGCCCCACTTTGAGGAACCAGCACCCGACCGTTCGGATCAACAATTACATACAATGGCTGCGAATTACTATTGAATGCGGAAGCTTGAAAATCGCTATTTTTGTTTCCGATAGTCTTTATTTTTTTATTGCTGTATGTAGAAACTATCTGCTCATTGACAGGCAGTTCAGTTTTATCATCTACAAATAACTCGGCCATTACAAACTCTTCTTTCAACAACTTGGCTACCGCAGGATCTGTCCATACATTTGCCTCCATTTTACGGCAGTTAACACAATTCCAGCCCGTAAAATCAATCAAAACAGGTTTATTAAGCTCTTTAGCAGTTGCTAAAGCCTGATCGTAATCATAATAGGGATCGAAGCCTTTTGGTGTACCACGCTCGTGAAAAATTTCAGCATATTTTTTGACTTTTCCATCTGTATGCGCAGCAGGACCACCGCCAACTCCAGTGGATAAATCAAAATCCTGGGTTGCCGATGGCGGCAAAAAGGCTGAAATAGACTTTAAGGGAGCGCCCCATAAACCGGGAATCATATACACCACGAAGGAAAAAACAACAATAGCGAGTATTGTTCTCGGAACAGACAGAAATTTGAGGTCGCTATCGTGGGAAAACTTAATTTTACCGATCAGATAAAGCCCCATCAAACCAAATACGGCGATCCATAAGGAGAGGAATACTTCTCTGTCCAACCAGTTCCAATGGTAAGCCAAATCTACATTCGACAAAAATTTCAATGCCAAAGCCAGCTCCAAAAAACCAAGCACCACTTTTACACTGTTCAACCAGCCACCTGATTTTGGCAGCGATTTAAGCATCGATGGGAACATAGCGAATAGGCCAAATGGAATAGCCAGGGCAATGGAGAATCCCAACATACCTATGGCAGGCCCCAATCGTTCACCTTTTGATGCAGCTTCCACCAGGAGCGTTCCGATAATCGGCCCCGTACAGGAAAACGACACCAACGACAGGCTGAATGCCATAAAAAATAGCCCTACAAATCCACCTTTATCCGACTTGGCATCCATTTTATTCACAAAAGAGCTCGGCAAGGTAATTTCAAATGCACCAAAGAATGAGGCCGCAAATACCACCAACAGCAAAAAGAAAATAAAATTAAAAATCCCATTGGTCGAAAGGGCATTGAGTGCATCAGAACCAAATGCAATGGTAATAATCATTCCCAAAGCGACATAGATCACAATGATGAATAATCCGTACAATAAAGCCTTACTAATGCCACTGGCGCGGCTACCGGACTGCTTAGTGAAGAAGCTTACGGTCAAAGGAAGCATCGGAAATATACAAGGCATCAACAAGGCCGCGAAGCCTCCGACCAAGCCTGCGATAAAAATGCTCCAAAGTGACTTTTTTCCACCTTCTGCCGAACCACCTGCTTTAGCTGTGGCAGCCACCGTTGTCTTACTGGAGTCAGCTTGAGCTGTAACCGTGTCAGGTGACTCTTCAAAAGATAAAGAATCCGGGCTGATTGTACCATCCGTGAATTCGATACCATCCGGGCTAACCGTACTGTCCTGCTGCGCAAACATAGCAAGAGGAAAGATGAGCAGGAATAAAAGGGTTAATAGTTTAAAATTAGTTTTCATCAGAATATCATGTATTTTTCATAATTTATTTTGCTTTGAGACCTGTTCATTTGTTCTTGTGTAAATAAAACCCGAGGAGCAATACACTCCCCGAGTTCACTATAAACATATGAAACTGAATCTTACTATGCTCCAAATACAGGATTTGGCAGCCTACAAATTGGTTGAAAACCCAGAAAATCAACATCGCTGGATAAATAGCCCGGTTTAACAAGCTCTTCTTTCACCAAATCCGTACTTAAATATTTTTTATTGTCATCACATAGTAGCGTGACGACAACTGCCTCGTCCCCTAACTCCTGTTGTAACTTAATTGCTCCAATAACATTGGCTCCCGAGGAAATTCCAACGGCAAGCCCCAATTGCCTTGACAGCTTCTGGGCCATAATGATCGAATCGCCATCGTTGGCACAAACAACACGATCCAGTTCATCCAAATTCACTATTGCCGGAATAAATTCATCGGATATACCCTGAATACGGTGTGAACCGACTTTATGTCCTGTTGTTAATGTTGGACTTTCCGCTGGCTCCAAGGGATGTACACGAACATTTGGATTCGCCTTCCGCAAGCTGCGCCCTACCCCCATGACGGTCCCACCTGTTCCCACTCCTGCCACAAAGGCGTCAGCGATCAAACCCTGTTCTTCCAGTTGCTTCACAATTTCATAACCGGTCGTTTTCTCGTGTGCTTCAGCGTTATATTGATTTTCAAACTGTCGTGGAAGAAAAACACCACCAGCGGCAGCAAGCTCTTCACTCAAACGAATGCTCCCCAAAAAACCACCTTCTTCTTTGCTGATCAGCTGAATATCAGCCCCCATGCTTCTGATAATATCGGTGCGCTCTTTACTCAACCAATTTGGCATGATGATCTTTACCTGATGGCCTAAAGCTTTACCAATTGCCGAAAAAGCAATTCCTGTATTTCCGCTCGTAGCTTCAATAACAACATCCGTCGGTCTAATCTGGCAATTCATATATGCTTTATACAGGATATATAAAGCCATTCTGTCTTTGATACTACCTGTTAAATTATAATTCTCACATTTCACGAACACCCGGCCTGGCTTACCTTTGTAGGTATACTGCAATTCCAACATTGGCGTATTACCGACCAATCTCCACAAATGCTTAAATCTTTTGTCCAATGCAGGCGATAAACATGCACTTAGTAATTCTTGTTCAGCCATTTTTATATAAATGATTAT
Source organism: Sphingobacterium sp. DR205 (assembly GCF_011064245.1). NCBI lineage: Bacteria > Pseudomonadati > Bacteroidota > Sphingobacteriia > Sphingobacteriales > Sphingobacteriaceae > Sphingobacterium > Sphingobacterium sp. DR205. The sequence continues at coordinate 4,532,597 of NZ_CP049333.1, forward strand.
TCTGTTGCAAAATTGGATAATAACAAGATATTATTCAATACAAAACTATAATTTCAATAAAAATTCAATAAAAAGACATAACTAACAATAAATTATTCATTCCAACATTGTAATTTTGCAACAACACCGAAAATATTCATATTATGGAATTGGACGATATTGATCTAAAATTATTGCGCTTATTACAGCACGATGCTTCATTAAGTAATAAGGAACTCTCCTTTGAATTGAATAAATCAATCGCAGCAGTGCACGAAAGGGTAAAAAAATTAAAAAGACTGGGGTATATCAAAAAAACGGTAGCGATCCTGGATCGGCACAAAATCGGGATTGGACTGATTTCGTTTTCGCAGGTATTCCTGAAAGCACATACCTTTGAGGTTTTGAACGAATTTGAAAAAGAAGTAGCGAAGTTTCCCGAAGTTATGGAATGCTATCAGATGGCTGGATCTTATGACTTCATGTTGCGTATTGCTACCAAAGACATGGACGCTTATCACATCTTTTTAAGACACCGTCTGGCGGTGCTCCCGCAGGTCAATACCGTACAGACTTATTTTGTATTATCGGAAACAAAGAGTGAAACTGCTTATCCTCTATAATGCGTAGGGATCAGGCCAAGTACCCCAAAAAAAGTGTGAGGTATTGATTTCAATAAGATCAATACCTCACCTGTATCATTCAGTCTAATCGAACAGTAAGGTCCCGGTGACGTTCCAGCTGCTGAAACTTGTTCCCTCCGGAGCGCCTTGTGGGATCTGAACCTGCAATTTGTAATCACCAGCTTTTAAATCGCCTAAATCGATGTAAATCGGAGGTGTAACCGTTCCCGGACACCAATTGGAACGACTTAAATCGGACGAAGATAATCCCGTGGCAAAATTACCCGAAGCGGGATTGGACAGACGGTAAGAACCGCAATCGTTACGCCAGGGTGTATATTTAAACAGTAGGGCATCGTTTAGAAAAATACGGTTTTCTTTGGGTACAAATTCATCGCCATTTCCCCAACCACCATGACCGGTTGTGATATAGCGTAATTGTACATTTTTAGCGTCCTGATCCAAACGAAACGAGAGCGTCAGCCCTTTATCCTGATCAAACATAGATCCATACTCCTGACCGCCCATTTCCATCACATTGGTCGTCGTAAATAAGGACATAGTCTTTTTTAATTCTCCTTCCGATCCAGCTTCAAAACCAGGGTGAATGGTGAGCTCGACGCTAACTTCATGACCATTCTTATCATAGTTACCAATAAAAGCGCCTACGTATACCTCCTGTTCGCTCAACATCCCAGCGAGCTCTGACACATCCTGCCTGTAAAGTACTGAATCCTGCCAAACCTTATCCTTTAACTGAAGATAGTTAAACTGCTTAACACCAAAGGGAGTAAAAAACCGCATCAATTCAACGATAGGTTCGAAAGTGGCGGTCCTTATCACACCTTGGTAGCTTTTCCCATTACCATTTTCATACTTCGGCAAGGTCGACATCCCGCTTTTCATCCCATCCAAAAAGCTCTGTGCTTTATTGGCAGGGATAATAAAAACAGATCCGGTGCGGTCATAGGCATCCCCTTTTGATTGCTCCACAAGCTGAACAAACACATTATCGCTAAGTTTGATTTTTGGTATTTTGATTTTCTTGACAATGACTGTACCATTCGCAAAACGCAGGATTGAATCAGATTTGACATCCTCGGAAAAACGAATGCGCTCTTTTTGAAAGATAGGAAGCCGGATAAAACGATTTTTCCAAATAAGGTCTTTATAGGAAAGTTCATCATAGCGCTTTTCGCTTCCTTTTAGCTTCAATTGGTCAGGGATTGTATTGACTTTCTCTACTTTGGTTGCGAAAGTCCTTGTATTGCCATTTCTGATTACTTCCAATACTAACCCCAGATCCTGCCCTAGTTCGCTCGGGGCTCCCTTTACCCCTAGTTTATCCGTATACCATAGCTCAATCTTATTGGAATTGATACTGGTTTCCACTTTTTTACAGGGATAGCCCAAAATGGTCTTAGTCTCATTGGTCGGTGTAAATTTCTGCTTGGAAAGCGCCTGAGCATCCCCTGTTAGGATGAGGGAACCATCTTTCAGTTTCGCAATTTTAAGCAGGTTATTTCCGGCTGACCGCTCCACCAACACACGCTCGTAGGGCGGCGATAATTGTCCTTTTAGATCTTTCTCCGAGCTGACATACGTTTCATTCACATTGGCATACACCACTACCCCATTCTGATTGGCAGGTGTATTGCCATTAAAACTTTGATTATACTGGATCACATAGCTCGTTAGCTTCTGGGCATAAGAGGACAATGACAGACATAACATTGAAACAAAAAGGATATTTTTCTTCATCGTATACATATTGGATTAGACACAAAAATAAGAAAGGCTTTAGGAATTCCTAAAGCCTTTCTTATTTTATGCTAAAACGTTTATTTTATCAACCAGATATCCAAAAGATAAAAGACCGCAAAGATGACGGAAGCGTAACCATTGGTGGTCATAAAATCGCGGTTTACGCGACTTAGATTTGTCGACGAAAACAGCGTATGCTGATAGATCAACAACCCACCATAGAAAACCACACCTAAATAATAAATCCAGCCGACAGGCATTAAAAACGCTGGTATTAAAACAAATATAAAAGACAACACGTGTAAACATTCGGATACCCGCATCGCTCCTTTTGTTCCCAACCATACCGGAATGGAGTTCAGCTTATTCGCCCGGTCAAAGGCCTCATCCTGCAATGCGTAAATAATATCAAAGCCACTCACCCAGGTCAATACAGCAAAGCCATACAAAACAGGGACAGTTGCAAATTGTCCCGTGATCACCATATAGGCCCCTATTGGTGCTAAACCCAGTCCCGCACCAAGGACCAAATGGCACAACGGTGTAATGCGTTTGGTGTAAGAATAAAAAAGCACAACGAAGAGTGCAATGGGCGACAGCATAAAGCACAGGGAATTTATAAAATAAGTCGCCATGACAAAAAGTAAGCAATTGACTATGGTAAAGATCAGTGCATTCCGGGCCGAAATCTTCCCTGCCGGAATATCACGCATTGCCGTCCTGGGATTAATGGCATCAATGTCCCGATCCAAATACCGATTGAAGGCCATGGCTGCATTCCGGGCCGTTACCATGCACAATAACATCAATAGCAACAGTTTCCAGGAAAAGGTATATTCAGTGGTATGCAGGGCCAAAAAGAAGCCTATAAGGGCAAATGGCAATGCAAATACACTGTGTGCAAACAAAACTAAAGAAAGATACTTCTTCATGAGGTGATCTTAATGGATTTTAAAACGTTCGCCAATCTCTGGGCAATGATCAGGTTGACCAGGCCATGATGTTAACGAATTTTAATTTTTTGAACTACTTAAAACGGCATTCTTTCTTCCGGCTCAGGTCCCACAAATCGGCGATTGACGTCATCAATGGTTTCCAGAATCGGCTCATGACCGACTTTCTTCTCAGCCGAGGTCAAAAAGATCGGCGGCACCTCCTCAAACCATTGCAACAGCTCTTTTTTAAATTTTGCAATATTCGCATCAGATTTTACAGCTGATTGTTTGTCTGCTTTGGTAAAGACCAACATAAAGGGTAAACCGCATTCACCCAACCAATAACAGAAATCAAGGTCGATCTTCTGTGGTTCGAGACGACTGTCTACCAAAACAAATACACATTGTAAATTGTCTCTATGGGTGAGGTATCTGCGAATGAATTTTTCCCATTCATTACGACTTGTTTTGGACGCCTTAGCGAATCCATAACCGGGTAAATCGACCAGATACCAGGTATCATCTATAATAAAATGATTGATCAACTGAGTCTTACCGGGTTTTTGAGAGGTTTTGGCAAGCCCCTTCTTATTTGTCATTGCATTGATCAAAGAAGATTTACCTACATTAGAACGGCCTATAAAGGCGTACTCAGGCAAATTTGGCGCAGGTAATTTGTCAACTCTCGTGTTGCTACACACGAATTCGGCTTTTTTTACTTCCATGGAACAAAGGTACATTAAATGAATCCGTTTGGCAAGGTTTCACCCTGCTATGCGGTAAAAAACTGAACGGCCAATCTGTAACATTTTAGGGTGGCCGCATACTAATAGTCAAAATAAACAAGCGTATATTTGATAGCAAACGCTATATGCTATATTTTTCGCCATACTGAATTTAATTAAACCCTAAAAAGATGTTACTAGAAATCAATCATGTCACCAAGGATTACGCCAATCATCGTGCATTGGACGATGTTTCCATTCAGATTCCAAAAGGTAAAATTTTTGGGTTATTGGGACCGAATGGAGCCGGCAAAACATCCCTTATCCGGATTATCAATCAGATTACCGCTCCCGATTCCGGCCAAATCCTCTTTAACGGCGAAGCTTTGGGACCACAGCATATTTCCCAAATCGGGTATTTGCCCGAAGAACGGGGGCTCTACAAAAAAATGAAAATAGGTGATCAGATGCTTTATCTGGCGCAGTTGAAAGGGCTTTCTAAAAAAGAAGCTTTACATCGGATACACGACTGGTGCGAACGTCTTGATATATCCTCATGGTTGGACAAGAAGATCGAAGACCTCAGTAAGGGTATGCAACAAAAAGTACAGTTTGTCGCCACTGTTATTCACCAGCCCCAATTGATTATCCTGGATGAGCCTTTTTCGGGATTTGATCCGGTCAATGCCAATATCATCAAGGAGCAGATTTTACGATTGAATAAGGAAGGGGCCACCATTATCTTTTCGACACACCGCATGGAAACGGTCGAAGAACTTTGCGATAATATTGCGCTCATCAACCGATCAAAGAAAATACTGGACGGCTCTGTTCAAGCGATAAAAAAAGAATACCGGAATCAGACTTACAAATTGGAATATACAGCAACCGAAGATAATTTTCTTCTGTCCAACGACGCTCTCTTCGAGGTCATAACGTCTACAAGGATTGAAAAAACATACATCACTACAATTCAGTTAAATAGAAATATTTATATAAATGATGTATTAATGCATTTTTTACCACAAATACAGCTAAATCAATTGATAGAAATTGTACCTTCCATGGCGGATATTTTCATCCAAAAAGTTACTCAAGTCTCACCTAAAGCCAACGATCATGCATAAAATATTACTTATTATTCAACGGGAATATTTGTCCCGCGTCAAGAAAAAATCTTTTATTGTGATGACCTTTGCCGTGCCCCTATTCTTTTTTGCATTGTATGCGGGCATGTTTTACCTGACTAAAAAAAGCTTCAAAGATGCCCACACCGAGGTCTTTGTGATTGATGAGCAGGGTGAATTTGCGGGGAAACTCCAAAGCAATAAAAACGTAAGCTATACGATCAGCAAGTTAGATCTAAAGGCGCAAAAAAAGCAGCTCTCAGAGAGCGAAGGAAAACAATCGATCTTGTACATTCCCAAGGATATTCTTAGCAGCCAGAAGGCCGAACTGATTACCAGTGGCAAAACAAGTTTTGTCACGCAGGAGATCATTGGCGGACAACTGGAAGAAATCATCCGCGAAAAAGAGTATAAAGCTAAGGGAATAGACTTGCAGATCATCCAGTCCATCAAACCCAAAGTCGCTATCGATGCCAAAGAGATCACGGCTGACGGTGAAGAGAAAAACAGTAATACGGCGATTGCCATGGGACTTGGTGTCGCACTGGCCATCCTGGTTTATCTCTCCCTGTTTCTGTATGGCGCACAGGTGATGCGTGGTATCATCGAAGAGAAGAGCAACCGTATTATCGAAGTTATTATTTCCTCCGTCAAGCCTTTTCAGCTTATGATGGGTAAAATTGTTGGGATTGGGATGGTCGGGCTCACTCAATTTGTGATGTGGCTGCTGCTTACAGGAGGCCTTTTTATAACGGCAACACTGTTGTTTGTCAATCCGCAGGATATGCAGGAGGTTGCTGCCAGTCAGCCCGCAGCTGGCAATATGGGAACGGTATCCAAAGCAATCGGACAAGGCGGATCCGCCTCCATTCTCGCCTCCATCCAAAGCTTTAATTTTACCGAAGTCATTATCTTTTTCTTTCTGTTTTTTATTGCCGGCTACCTGCTGTATAGCGCTATTTTTGCCGCTGCTGGTTCCGCTGTAGACAATGAAACAGAAGCCAATCAGTTTTCCATGCCCATTACCATGCCCCTATTGTTAACGTATATCCTTTCATTTGGTGTCATTATCAACGATCCCAATGGGCCTATTGCCACTTGGTTGAGCTTTATTCCGTTCACATCACCTATCGCCATGTTGGTTCGGATACCTTTTGGCGTGCCGATGTGGCAGATATTAACCTCATTGACCTTGTTGATCCTGACATTCTTATTGATCACTTGGGTGGCTGCCCGAATCTATCGTGTTGGCATCCTGATCTATGGTAAAAAGGCAAGCCTTAAGGAAATCATCAAATGGTTCAATTATAAAAATTGATCGGGTTGATCACGATAACGAGTCAAAAAAATAAATAGAAAAGGCCAGATCGCATTGTGCAATCTGGCCTTTCTGATATCGTGTATAGGATAGAATCTTCTCTTATTTTGCTACAAAAACATGTTTTCCTAGTAAGACACCCATCCTATAGAACGTTTAATACCGAATATTGAACTTCTGAAATACAAAATGCCATAACCATATCGGGCCAATGAGCAGGAATTGCAGAAACTGTTTTCCGCTTATTGCTTTTTTCTCTTTTCCTTTACCAATATACAACGCCGCAAGTGCGAGCAAAGCAATCGCAAGGCATACCCATATCACTGCAGGGCCACCATTTTTTTGCACATATTCCAATTGCACAATAAAATAGCTCATTGCCCCGATCGAGAATAAAATTGCATAAGACAGGGTTGCAGATAGCTTAAGGTAAAAATAGATCACAACCGCAATGAAGAAAGAACCCCAATTCAAAAAAGTATGCCAATTGAGCTTCACTAAAAATTCAAACTGTGGGAAAGGAATCATCCAGATACAGCCCATCACGCCGAAGAATAGCAGCGGCAAAAAGATAATCTGAATCATGCGATTGGTCGGGTCTTGAAAATTAGCATCCAACTCCTCAAAATAGGTATCTACCGGACGCTTCGGTTCTACTTCCTGAACTTTCTTCTTTTGTTTCATTCGGCAAATTTAATAAATATTGATCTGCCGAGACGGTTGCGCGCCATAATAATATTATTTTTTTGGTCTGACGCTTGTCATTAAATGCATTCTTCTGGTTTTAGCTGGCAATCTCCTATCCAATTCCGTAATATTGCAGCATGAAGTCTTATAAACACATCTTATTTGATCTTGATGGAACCTTGACCGACCCTGCTGAGGGCATCACCAAATGCATTGCTTATGCACTCGAAGCCAAAGGAATCATTACGCCCGATCTGGATAGTCTTAAACCGCTGATCGGGCCGCCATTGAAAGATACGTTCATGCACAGCTACGGGTTTGGGGAACAGGAAGCTTTGGCCTGTGTGGACAAATACCGTGAGCGCTTTGCCATGCAGGGTTTGTATGAGAATATGCTGTTTGATGGCGTTCCCGAGCTACTGGAAAGACTCAAATCGAAAGATTATAAGGTTTACTTGGCGACATCCAAACCCGAAATCTTTGCGCATAGGATATTGCAGCACTTTGCTATAGACCAATATTTCGATTTCGCCGGGGGAAGTGCCCTGGACGATTCCAGACCTACAAAAACCAGTGTCATTCAATATGTGATGGAAAATGCTCGGCTAACGAACCCGCATGACTGTATCATGATCGGCGACCGCAAACATGATCTCATCGGCGCCAGAGAGACAAACATGGATGCCATTGCTGTGCTTTATGGTTATGGCAGCCAAGCGGAACTCGAACAGGAATCGCCAGCCTATCTCCTGCACAGTGTTGCAGATTTAATTGAATTTTTTGGATAATAAAAAAGCTCCAACCTATAATAGATTGGAGCTTTTTTAAGATCGATCCCTCAGGATCTATTTTGCGTAAGACACGGATCTTGTCTCACGGATAACCGTTACCTTAATTTGTCCCGGGTACGTCATTTCCGTTTGGATACGGTTGGAGATATCGGCAGCAAGTATCTCTGACTGTGCGTCAGACACCTTCTCGCTTTCCACGATAACGCGCAATTCACGTCCCGCCTGAATGGCGAAAGTTTTTTCCACACCAGGGTAGGATAATGCTAGGTCCTCCAGTTCTTTCAGACGTTTGATATAGCTTTCAACCACCTCACGGCGTGCTCCCGGGCGTGCTCCAGAAATAGCGTCACATGCCTGTACAACAGGCGAAATCAACGCTGTCATTTCGATCTCATCGTGATGCGCACCGATTGCATTACACACATCAGGGTGTTCTTTGTATTTCTCAGCAAGCTGCATACCTAAAATTGCGTGTGGCAATTCCGGGTTATCGTCAGGCACTTTACCAATATCGTGGAGTAATCCGGCACGTTTTGCGTGTTTGACATTCAGGCCAAGCTCTGCCGCCATTGTTGCTGCGAAATTGGCAACCTCACGGGAGTGCTGCAGAAGGTTCTGACCATACGACGAACGATAACGCATACGTCCGACCATACGGATCAGTTCAGGATGTAGTCCATGAATCCCAAGGTCAATGGCTGTACGCTCACCAATTTCAACGATCTCATCTTCAATTTGTGTACGTGTTTTTGCGACAACCTCCTCGATACGAGCAGGGTGTATACGGCCATCTGTCACCAGGCGGTGCAAGGCCAAACGGGCAATCTCACGACGTACGGGATCAAAACCAGACAAGATAATTGCCTCTGGTGTATCATCAACGATGATCTCTACACCTGTTGCCGCTTCCAAAGCACGGATATTACGGCCTTCACGACCAATAATACGGCCCTTGATCTCATCATTTTCGATATTGAAAATAGACACCGTATTTTCGATTGCGGATTCAGTAGCGGTGCGTTGAATTGTTTGAATAACGACTTTTTTCGCTTCTTTCGTCGCGGTCAATTTCGCTTCGTCCACAATATCTTTGATCTGGATCATGGCCTGGGAGCGGGCTTCCTCTCGCAATGAATCCACCAACTGGTTTTTAGCCTCGTCCGCCGTAACACCGGCGATACTCTCCAATTGTTTGATCTGTTGTAATTTTAAAGACTCAACTTCTTCGGATTTCTTTTCATTGAGTTCAACCAATTTATCCAGTTGCTTCTTTTTGGCGTCCACCTCCTGCTTATCGCGATTGATGCTTTCCAGCTTTTGGTTAATGGATTGTTCTTTCTGTCTCAACGTATTCTCCTTTTGGTTGATGGTATTGTTACGTTGATTCACCTCCTTTTCGTGTTCGGATTTTAATTGAAGGAATTTTTCTTTCGCCTCTAATAAGCGTTTCTTTTTAATGTGTTCTCCTTCTTGCTCTGCATCTTTTAGTATGCTATTTACCTTATCTTTGGCTTCCTGTTCTTGTTTTTTGAATAACAGAACCAATAGATAACGACCTATAACTACACCAACAATCAGAGAAATTATGATATAAATTGCGACGTCCATGTATGTATAATTGTATTATATATGTTTGTTTTTATTAATTACTAAATTTTTCAGATAAAACTCTCCATTCTTCCACTACCCTTGCATAAGCTGACTTATTGGCATCGGGTATTCTATTTGCAGTCGCTATTGGAAATGCAGGGGAATTGAATCCAATCTGATTCACTCCGCTTGCATGCCAGCCAATTGCCCGCTGATTTCCAAACAAAAAAAAACCGCAATTAAATTTAAACAGGTCTCATGTATTATTAAACTTCGTGATTACATAATTAGGCTTAGATTATGACCCAGATGGCTTTCGCAAAATGGCCTATATCTTTTTGCGCCTGTAATATTGAAGCGTTAAGTTTAAAATAGTGACAACCCGAATTTAATTGCGGCAAATTCGTCGTTTTAAGCTCTAAATATAAAGAACGTAAATTTATTTTTTAAAGAAATCCGTCAACAACTGATCAAGCTCCTGTACTGAATTCTCCAGCCCCACTTCGTGGTTCTGGGATTGTCGCTCCGCATTTAACATCCGCGTAGCAAACTGCAATACACACATGGATAACAGATCCTGCTTATCTCTCACAGTATAGTTTTCCTGCAATTCCTTTACTTTTTCATTTATCAATTTCGCAGCATGTCGAATCACTTCCTCCTCCGCGCTTTCCACCCGTAGGGGATAAACACGGTCTGCGATATTTATTTTTATGGAAATCTCTCCCATTTCTTTGAGCTTTTTAACGTTGTATTAGTTTAAATTCCGATGATCTCCAAATTCCAACTACTTCAACAAACTAATACACTTGTCTATTTCTCGCACAAAATCGTTAATTTTTTGTTTTGTGTCAAGTATTTTTTCATTAATTGCCTCCTTATCCGTTTCCGAATCTAAGGTTCGGGCTACTGCCAGTGCCTTGACCTTCTCTTCCAGCTGCTTGCTTTTATCGTTGCTCGCATCGAAAGCCACTTTTAAGGATTGTACCTCTAATTTAAGCAAATCATTTTCTTCTTGCAAGACTTCGCACATTTGAATTAAGTTTTTCGTTTTCTCAACGATCAGATTCATTTGTGAAGACAATGTTGCCATAGCGTAAATCGAATATTACCAATTAATGTTATATCTCTGTTTAACCACGCACCTCTGCGCTTAGTTCCTTCTCAAAATTAACAATTAATTTTTGAACTATCGCATCAATTTGTTTATCGGTCAATGTTTTTTCTTCATCTTGCAAGATAAAGCTCAGAGCATAAGACTTTTTCCCTTCCGGAATTTTATCACCTTTATACACATCAAACACATTTACCTCCTTTAAAAGCTTGCGTTCGGTCTTTTGAGCAACAAATTGGAGTTTATCAAAGCTCACATTTTCGTCAATTAACAGCGACAAATCACGGCGCACCGAAGGGAATTTCGACACTTCTTTGTATTGAATACTATTCTTGCGAATGATTTTCATCAGGACATCCCAGTCAAAATCCGCGAAGAAAACCTGCCCCTCAACATCTGCTTTTTTCAGGTTGGCATGAGCTACCGAACCGAAAGAAACCAAACATTTCTGGCCTTTCATATAGCTCAATCCGTAGGCAAAATGATTGCTCGGCGCATCTTGTATTTGTATACCCTCAATCTTTAGACGCTTAACAATCGTATCAACTGCCGCTTTGAGGTTATAAAAATTAACGTTTCCCTTTTTACTATTCCACTGTTCGGCCTCTTCTCTACCGCTTATTGCAAAAGTCAAATGTTGCGTTTCTTTATATCCTTCCCCATCCAATGCATAAGTTTTACCAAATTCGAAGAATTTCAGATCAAAATTTCTGCGTTTCTGATTATATTCAATGGCATTTAACACCGAGAACAACATGTTTTGACGCATGGTATCCAAATCCGAACTCAACGGATTAAACAATTTTACCGCGGTCTCGCTGTCATCCGCATAATCAAGCTTTGTCAACGAATTCGCTAATATTTCACGGAATCCATTACCAATCAATAAGTCAGCCAGCTGATTTAAAACCACTTCCTTATCTGGCTTTTCAACAGTGTTTAATGAAGCTTTGATTTGGGATTTTAGTTCAATGTTATTGTAACCATAAATCCGTAATACTTCTTCGACCACATCCACTTCACGAGTTACATCAACGCGATATGCGGGTACTAAAACATCGAGTCCCTCGGCTGTCTCTGAGGCAACCTCAATACCTAATGCCTTAATAATAGCTTTAATTTCTTCGTTAGGAATGGCCTGTCCGATCAATCGCACCACATTCGCATAACTGACAGGGAATGAAAATGGCTTAACTTCTACGGGATATTCATCTTTCAATGTTGAAGATATGGTACCACCTGCGATTGACCTGATTAATAATGCAGCCCGCTTTAACGCCTCCACCGCAATATTAGGATCTGTACCTCGCTCAAAGCGAAAGGAAGCATCGGTTTTTAAACCATGCCTTTTGGATGTCTTCCGTACTGAAACAGCATTGAAGTAAGCCGATTCCAGAAACACATTCGTTGTTTCTGCGGAAACGCCTGAATGTGCACCGCCAAAAACACCGGCAATACACATTGGTTTTTCAGCATCTGCAATCACAAGATCTTCGGCAGAAAGCGTCCGTTCCACAGCATCCAAGGTCACAAACTTTTCCCCTTCTTTTGCCGTACGGACAAGCACCTTGTTACCAGCAATTTTATCCGCATCAAACGCATGCAATGGTTGCCCAAGATCATGCAATATATAATTCGTTATATCAACAATGTTATTGATCGGGCGTACGCCGATTACATTTAGTTTTTCCTTCAGCCAGTCTGGCGATTCACCTACCTGAACGCCAGAAATATTGATTCCACTATATCGTGGACATGCAATAGTATCCTCAACAACAACAGCAGTTCCCACTTCCTCACCTGGCTGAAATGCGGAAAGATCTGTTTTTTTGATATCCGTACGGAAGTAAGCAGCAATATCGCGTGCCACACCTAAATGGGAAGCCGCATCCGCACGATTCGGTGTAAGACCGATTTCATAACGATAATCGTCCTGAATATTGAAATGATCTTTTACCAATGTGCCTACCGCAACATCGGCAGGTAATTCAACGATGCCGGCATGGGATGTACCCAAACCGATCTCATCCTCACCACATAACATTCCTTCGGATACTTCACCGCGTATTTTAGATTTGGTAATCTTAAATGGCTCTCCGGTCAAAGGGTGACATGTCGTACCCACTGTTGCCACAATTACCTTCAATCCGGTACGGCAATTTGGCGCCCCACATACAATATTCAATAATTCAGAAGCGCCCACATCAACTGTCGTGACGCGTAATTTATCCGCATTGGGGTGTTGTTCACAAGTTTTAACCTCGCCAACAACCAAACCATCCAATCCTCCCGGGATACTCTGTACGACATCCAGTGCTTCTACTTCCAATCCTGTATTTGTCAAGATCAAAGATAATTCCTCCGGAGTCGAATCTATATTAACGTGTTGTTTTAACCAATTATATGAAATGTTCATCTCGAATTTGATTTGATGCACAAACTTAGATAAATTTGAGGTTATATACAACGTCAATTTGGTGATCCGCCCCAGGATCCCTGCATTCCATCCGCTAAGTTCTAATCCAAAGACAAGCCAGCCTGCAGGCGGGAAAATAGACACTTATCCAACACAAAAATAGATAGGCGATAAAATATAATATAATAAAATGCCCATCAAATAAGGAATGTTTAACCAAAATAACCTAGAAAATTTATTGATTATGAGCGGCTTTAAGGCTTCCATCCTAATACAGGCTAGCATGATAACATTTATTTACAGGAATTAATACAACTTACATTTAATTACATAAGAACAGCTATTTTACTCTTTTTTCAAACGGACGAGCAGCTTGATTTTTTAATCAAAATTCAATCATTTCCATAAAAATAATATGTAACTTTGTGCTTTAATTTGAAGAACGTTCAAAACAAACATTTATAATGATTCATTTCTTTGAGAACCCATCGAACACCGTATATGGTGTTCAAAGCGTAAACTCTTTATCACAAGAAGACATTACTAAACTCAACTGGCTATTCGGCAACGCCAAAAAACTCGACGACCAAACCCTTAACCATTACTTTGTAGGCCCCCGTGCAGCGATGGTCACTCCTTGGAGTACCAATGCCGTAGAAATCACACAGAACATGGCTATTGAAGGAATTGTTCGCATCGAAGAATTTCAACCGGTACCAGCAGATTTCAATGATTTCGATCCAATGATTTCGCAAAAGTTCAGTATGTTGACGCAAGACATGTATACAGTCAACATTAGTCCGGAAGCTATTTTGGAAATTGAAGACATTGATGCGTATAACAAGTCCGAAGGATTGGCACTAAATCCGGAGGAAGTAGCTTACCTCAACAACCTTGCAGCTAAACTGGGCCGTCTGTTGACAGACTCTGAAGTTTTTGCCTTTTCACAAGCCAATTCCGAACACTGTAGACATAAGATCTTCAATGGGACTTTTATCATTGACGGTGAAGAGCAACCTACTTCTTTATTTAAATTAATCAAGAAAACTTCGGAAACAAATCCCAATGAGATTGTTTCTGCCTATAAAGACAATGTAGCCTTTATTAAAGGTCCACGTGTCACTCAGTTTGCGCCTAAATCGGCCGACAAACCAGACTTTTATGAGGAGAAATCCTTTGATTCGGTCTTATCGGTAAAAGCGGAAACACACAATTTCCCAACGACTGTGGAGCCGTTTTCCGGAGCTGCTACAGGTTCCGGCGGTGAAATTCGTGACCGTATGGCCGGTGGTCAAGGTGCTATTCCTTTGGCTGGTACAGCTGTCTATATGACGGCCTACTCCCGCTTATTACAAGATCGTCCTTGGGAGAAAGCCATGCAAGAACGCCAATGGCTTTACCAAACTCCCGTGGATATCCTAATCAAAGCTTCGAATGGAGCTTCCGACTTCGGTAATAAATTCGGGCAACCCCTAATTACAGGATCTGTACTTACTTTCGAACACGAAGAGGAAGGCCGCAAACTTGGCTATGATAAGGTGATCATGCAAGCTGGCGGTGTGGGATACGGAAAATTAGATCAAGCCAAAAAACATACCCCAAAGACAGGTGATAAAATCGTCATTTTAGGTGGTGAAAATTACCGCATAGGCATGGGTGGTGCTGCTGTATCCTCTGCGGATACGGGCGCTTTCGGTTCGGGCATCGAACTGAATGCGATCCAGCGCTCAAATCCGGAAATGCAAAAACGTGCGGCCAATGCCGTTAGAGGCTTGGTGGAATCAGACCATAACCCTATTGTTTCTATCCATGACCACGGCGCTGGCGGACATCTAAACTGTCTATCCGAACTGGTCGAGGAGACAGGCGGTTTAATCGACCTTGATGCGCTTCCGGTGGGTGACCCTACACTTTCAGCGAAAGAAATCATTGGTAATGAATCGCAGGAAAGAATGGGCTTGGTGATTGCTGAAGCTGACATTGCAACGCTTAAACGTGTTGCTGACCGCGAGCGTGCACCAATGTACACTGTAGGTGATGTCACTGGTGACCATCGTTTTACGTTTGCATCCAAGAGCAATGGTGCAAAGCCAATGGATTATGCTTTAGAGGATTTCTTTGGTTCATCACCAAAAACTTTTATGCGTGATAAAACCATCACCCGTAACTACGCAGATCTTAGCTATGACTCTGCCAATATCCCAAGTTATTTAAATCAGGTTTTGCAATTGGAGGCGGTGGCTTCCAAAGATTGGTTAACCAATAAAGTGGACCGTTGCGTCGGCGGCCGTGTTGCCAAACAACAATGTGCCGGCCCGTTGCAGTTGCCTTTAAATAACGTTGGTGTCATGGCTCTTGACTACAAAGGAAAAGAGGGTATCGCAACAACTATAGGACACTCCCCTGTCGCAGCATTAATTGATCCAGCAGCGGCTAGTAAAACTGCTATCGCAGAATCATTATCAAATATCGTATTTGCACCGATTATAAATGGTCTTTCAGGCATCTCATTGTCAGCCAACTGGATGTGGGCAGCAAATAACGAAGGTGAAGATGCTCGGCTTTACCAAGCCGTGAAAGCATGTTCGGATTTTGCAATCGCACTAGGAATCAATATCCCTACAGGAAAAGACTCCTTGTCGATGAAGCAAAAATATCCAAATGGTGAAAATGTAATCGCTCCCGGCACATTGATTATATCTGCTGCTGGAAATTGTACGGATATTACCAAAGTCGTAGAACCTGTCTTAAACAAAAATGCGGGCTCCATCTATTACATCAACCTATCAAAGGACAACTTCAAATTAGGCGGTTCTTCTTTCGCGCAGGTTGTCAATAAACTGGGCACGGAAGTTCCGACAATCCAAGATGCTAACTATTTCAAAACAGCATTCAATACCGTTCAGCAATTAATCAACGATAAGCAGATCGAAGCCGGTCACGATATCGGATCCGGTGGTCTGATCACGACATTGTTGGAAATGACATTTGCCGATGTTAACCTAGCTGCGAACTATGATCTTTCAGGTTTGAATGAATCCGACAGTGTAAAAGTACTGTTCAGTGAAAATATTGGACTTGTGCTACAGGCGAAGGATGATGCTGTTTTCGAGCAAGCTGTCAAAGAAGCTGGTGTAGATGCCATAAAAATCGGTCAGGCTATCGTAGGAACTACAGTGACCATCAAAAACGGAGAAGAGAACTTCAGCTTTGATGTTGCGGCAACACGTGACGTGTGGTCGACCACTTCATTCCTATTGGATTCGAGACAATCGAAAAACGGAACTGCACAACAACGTTTCGATAATTATAAAAATCAACCGTTAACTTTTACTTTCCCAAGTCAGTTCGATGGTAAAAAACCAACGATCGACGGAAGTAAAGCACGTCCAAAAGCGGCCATTCTTCGTGAGAAAGGTTCCAATTCGGAGCGCGAGATGGCAAATGCAATGTTCTTGGCAGGCTTTGATGTAAAAGATGTGCATATGACAGACCTGATTTCAGGCCGCGAAACATTGGAGGATATTCAGTTTATCGGCGCCGTGGGTGGCTTCTCGAATTCTGACGTTTTAGGTTCGGCAAAAGGATGGGCCGGAGCATTTCTCTACAATGAGAAAGCGAAAAAGGCATTGACGGACTTCTTTGCCCGTCCGGACACCCTTTCTGTTGGGATCTGTAATGGTTGCCAGTTATTTATGGAATTGGAAATGATCAATCCGGAGCACGAGGTTCATGGTAAAATGTTGCACAACACTTCAGGAAAGCATGAGTCAAATTTCGTTTCAGTGAAAGTTCAGGAAAATAACTCCGTTATGCTTTCTACATTAGCAGGCAGTACGCTGGGAGTTTGGATTTCACATGGTGAAGGAAAATTCAATTTACCACTTGCAGAAGAACACTATAATATTGTAGCCAAATACGGTTATGAGCAATATCCACATAATCCAAATGGTTCAGACTACAATACAGCGATGATCTGTGATAAAACTGGACGTCACTTGGCAACGATGCCTCATATCGAGCGTTCGATTTTCCAATGGCATTGGGCAAACTATCCAAAAGGACGCCAAGATGAGGTTTCCCCTTGGTTAGAAGCATTTGTCAATGCACGCAATTGGATTGACAACCAAAGCAAATAACAAGCGAAAAGATAAAAGCTCCTTCATCTATGAAGGAGCTTTTTTTTAGATATCCCTTTTGTATCCAGGTTTGTTCATCATATTGTCAAGGGAGTATTTTCCAGATCCCATGACCATAAAAAAGATCAACAAAAAGAATACGACTATCGAAAGCCATAATTCGGAATTCAAATAACTAAAGCCGTTGGTGATGTTGACAAAAAAGACAGCTCCCACCAAGACAGGAAACAGCAATAAGGCCGCTAAACGGGTTTGAAAACCCAAAATAAGAAACAGGCCACCGACCAGATGCGTAAAGACCACATAATGAACAGCTCCCCATATGGACAGGTGGAAACTGCTCTGTTCAATCATGTGCTCAACCACTTGCCTATCGTTTACGAAACTTATCCCCTTGGCAAAAATCATGATGCCCAGGGCAATTCTTAGGTAATCAATCCATTGTGGGTGATGGACGTTTCCCCAATGTTCAATTTTATGTATCAGGTTCATAATATACCTCCTTTTATAGATGGTTATACTGCTATAACAGCTGAAACACAAAAAAGTTGTTCCTAGTATCATTTTAATACACAAGCTATTGCGGTCGCGCGGCCTGGAGAGGATTAAAAGGTCGTGAAACAGATCAGGCTATCACAAACTGAATCACTAGATCCCACAATGCAGTTGTTATTAGTCCCGCTACAATACTAAAACCGATCACTAAGTTCACCAATTTTGTATTGAGGTGATATTGTTCGGCAATAATACCCGAAGTGACCAACGTAGGCATAGCAGCTTCGAAAATGCTGATCCGTGCCACAGGACCTTTTACGCCCAACAGCAATGCAAATGACAAGACCAACAGCGGAGCCAAAATCAATTTATAGATCATGGCTGTACTGATCTGTGCGGCTTGTTGGCGCCAGCCATCAAACTTCAATTGTAAACCGATAGAGAATAGTGCCAATGGTCCTACCGTCGCTACGAGTTTATCAAAAAAGGGTTCAGCCATACTGAAGTCAACAAATTGGGATAAGGTCAATGCGAGGAGACATCCGATCAAAGGGGGAAAAGTAATCAGCTTCTTCACCATAAATTTTGCATCAATGGATTGCCCTTCATGCAGATTTGCTTTCAGGGCATTGATAATCCCCACAGTGGACAATAAGATAAACGTTGTCTGGTCACAAATAATAGCTATCGGCAACTGCGCCTCTCCGAAATAGGCCATGATCAACGGAAACCCAATAAAGGAAGTATTGCTGTAGCCTGCCGCCAACTCCAGACTGCTTCTGGAACGCTGTTTATAGGATTTTCGCTTACAGTACCATTCCATAAATAACCAGCTTCCAGCCCATACCAAAATTGCTGAAAAAATCGGAAACAACATCGCTGAAGACCAGACAATCTTTGGGATATACTTGAAGGAAACCGCCGGAAGCGCAAAATAAAGTATCCAGGTATTGATTCCTTTATGTGCCTCAGCATGGATCAACTTTGCTTTCCTTAACAGCATGCCAGCAGCGATACAAAACGCAATCATTATAAAATTAACCATGTTTTTCCTACAATTTAAGACAACACAAAAGTGCAATAGTAGTCCTAGGAAAAACATGTATAAATACATTATTTTTATGTACATTTAGCACTATCTATCAAAAGAACATGCGAAAAAAACAATTTGAACCGTTATTGATCAGCGAATTTGTGGAAGATACCTTTCACCTCCCCATGCATGAGCAGAATTACTATGAATTAGTTTACATTCGCGCCGGAAGTGGGAAGCAGGTCATCAATAAATTTGAATTGGATTACGAACGTGGTGATATTTTTCTTGTGAGTCCCGCAGATAGGCACTACTTCAACATACAGGAAAAAACACATTTTCTGTTTATTCTTTTTACGGACAGCTATTTTCTGCAAAATCGACGTCAGCAAAAATTATATGCATGGATTATGGAGTTAATGAACGACAGAGGGCTAAGAGAAAATAAACTCGTCCTGACCGAACACCACCGTTTGATCTTTTCTCATCTTATGGAGGCAGTCAGGTTATACAGCCTCGCAGCAGTCAGCCAGACCGCACAGTGGTTATTTGATCAACTACTTGCCATCTTTGGACTTTATAAAGAAATATCCGAGATAAAACGCTTGCCGCAAACACATACACTTCAGCTGGACAGCTCGATTTCAGCTTATATCCATCAGCATATTTTTACGCCTGAGTATCTTCAGATAAAAACAATAGCACAGAAATTTAATATCGCTCCGACTTATTTTGGCATCTATTTTAAGAAGAACTTTGGCAGTAGCCTAAGAGACTACATCAACATGTACCGCATCGAATTAATCGAACATAGACTTAAATCCACTGCATACACACTAAAACAGATTGCTCAGGAATTAGGATTTGTTGATGAAAGCCATTTGTCCCATTTCTATAAGCGTACAAAGGGATACAGTCCAACAACCTATAGAAAACTCCAGACGAAATAATCCGCAACACTACAGGGGCTAACAAACTCTTTTAGTTATTTTTAGGAGATAGGATACTATAGAATTTCAATCCTTTTTCTTCAAACTGCTTGTAAAGGATAATCAGCACATCATTTTTAAAAGATGAGACATTCGCGGCGAAATTCACCCAGCAGGAAACGCTTAAATAGATCATTTCTTCGCTGATATCTTGCACACTGATGCCGCTATCCCGTTCTTTGACGAAATATGGGCTCGCCGTCATTGCATCATTAATCCATTGCTTCGCCTGATCAAGGTCTGCCTTCCGATCAATATGAAGCACAAAACTTGCTTTGCTATACTCTTGAGATAAGGTCCAGTTGACAACTCTACCCGAAAGTAAATCACCGTTGGGAATAATCACATCGGCGCCGTCTGCAGTTTTCAATACACTGGCACGGATACCGATCTCTTTGACACGCCCTTTTTTGTCGGCCAGTTCGATCTGATCGCCCACCCGAAAAGGCTTATCAAAAACAAGAATGATCCCCGACACAAAATTATTAATGATATTTTGCATCCCTAAACCGATCCCAACACTCAGTGCTCCAATGACGACGGTAAGTTTATCAAGGCTCATACCCAAAGCCGAGATAGCCATGAAAAAGCCGATCAGAATAATCGCCAAACGAAATAGCGGAAAGAGCGTCATTTTCTGATTATAGGCCTGATTTAGCTGGCCATCTTCACCACCGAGCACAATGAGACTGATATTCTTTTGAAACCAATTGGCCACAAGCAACAGCAGTACCGCAACAACGAGATTGCCTAAGGTAAAGGAGATGCTGCCGATGCTACGCACCTTGCCAAAAAACGTCTCACTGAGTTCCAATAAGCTGTCAATAAACTGGAGGTTATTTGCCAGGACAATAATTGCCAACAGGACACATACAATACGAAGGATCTCTGTTATAATCGCCAAAGTGCGCTGCTCATTAAAGCGCATCCAGAATCCCGACACCAAACGGTCTTTTTTGAATTGATTGCGGACATCTGCTCTGATCATATCAGCAAAATACTGTAAGGTAAATGATTGCACCAAGCCTACGGCACATGCGATGCTGAAGCTGCGTGAATGCTCCACATGTCCAATGACATTCAATGTAATCGCCGTGATATTTAAGACAGCAAACACCACATAGATAAAATTACTGATATACCCCGGGCTCTCCGGATTCTTGATACGTCTTTTAGTATAACTTACCAATCCCAATGCGATCAGATTAAAGCCGATACAGATGATACGCAAAAACAGATCATCACTTACAATCATATTGACAAAGACATCCAATAGGTAAAAGATGATCAGAATCAAGGCAATCTTACGCTGCTGTCCCGTCATTTTATGCCGCAATAGATACATGAAGATTAACATGATCACCAGCTGAGAGGCCTGTAAAATAAAGGATGGTGTAAAGAAATTGACAAAGGGCAGTAATGTCAGCAGCAAGATAATGGTTTTCCCGACAATGGCATCGATGGCAAGCTTATGTTCCGGATCATTCTGTTTCAGAATATAAGCCACCCGTACGATCCAATACGAATAGGCCAGCCCGAGCACAATCAACAAAATCCGGCTCGCCCAATCCGTGCGATTGACATATTTGTCTATGGATTTATTATTACTATAATTACTGCGAATATTGTCCAAGAGTACATCTTTCGAAATACTTGTCGTATTGGCTTTCCAGATTGAGTTCTTGCCCGGAGCAACATCCGCTTTCTTAGCAGCAGCTTTTGTTTCGGGAATCAGGTCTAATCTATTGAGATGCCGCTGATCCTTGATGATAAGCTCATCAATTGTACGATTGATCGATTCGAGGGAATCCATCTTTGCAGCCAGCCGAAGTTGGGCATTATTAAGATATTGATAGGCGCGCGTGTGATTGCTGGCACTAATAGCATATCGGCTGATGATACCCCTGATCTGATCTTGTGTGCTACTTAAACTGCCGGAATAATTAGCGATACTTCCTTTAATAGATCTCAGCTGCTTAATTTCTTCGGAAATTGCGTTTTTTATGGTCGCGACGGAGTCTTTTGCTGAGTTGCTACTAGTCGCCGCATACGAATTGGATCTTTCATTTAGTTGAGCCACAAATTCCGCCATTGATGCCGTGCGAATATTGGACAGGAACGTCAGATTGACTTTCCGCAGATCATTGCGCAGCGAATCATTCCCCATTCGAGTCGAATCGGCACTTAATCTTCTATTTAAACCCGTATGTGATACCGACCCGTCGGTATTGGCCGTTCCTCCTCTTCTTACCTGCACCGAATCTTGTCCGAAGGCGTAGAAATGTAATGTCAAAAAACTGATAACCGCAATGAAATGCTTAACGCTGCTCAATTTCATATTCCCAAATTGTTAATCTCTTTCAATAATAGCCATTTCGATCTTAGAAGAACTACAAAACGAGGTTTCAGAAAAAAAACCTATCCTATTATTTTCCAGCAAAAATAGTTTATCCAACTCTAAAATCGAATAGCATCCGATAATTTAAGTTCTTCCAACCGTTTGGCCTTATCATCACGGTAAAAGAGATTCATTGTCTCAAAGGGGATTAATTTCAGATCTTTATTGACAATATGTACGCATGATTTTTTGACCGCGCGGACATCGAAATCATAGGCATCCATAAAATTCATGATAATGATGCGGAAAAGATTATCATAATCGAGTTCAGGAGCACAGACCTCAGGCAGACAGCATAACAGCTGATTTACCTTGGGTTTTACTTTATCCACCGAAATACCCGTACTAAAAATATCCAGCAACTGCATCTGAACACCGGTATCCTGTTCATATACAATGGTATTACGGGATTGATTATTTAACAGTACGGCGGGATCAATATGTCGTGTCAGTGGAATCTTTTCCTCACCGATCTTTAGCACATAGCCCATCGCCAGCGCGTCGGGGTTACACGGAACCGGAATGATATCATGCGGATTCAACAAAGGGTACTGATCGAGGATCTCCTGCCTGACCTCAGTCAGTGTCATTTTATGCTGCGGGGCATCCTCCGCATTTCTACCGGCAATCTCCACGGGCTGAAAGGTTACCCCACGCACACAGCGCTGATTCAAAGCATAATCCAGTATTGCTCCGATCTCGTCGTCATTGGTACCCTTCTCCAGGACCACAACGAGCGTTGTGCTCAGATTTAACGCATTGAGCTTTTCAATAGCTTTTTTGCGTACATCAGTCAGATCCTTTCCCCTAAACTTCTCAAGCACTTCCGGTCGGAAAGAATCAAATTGCAGATAAATTTCAAATTCTGGCGCGTAAGTCGCAAGTTGTTCAGCAAATCCGGGATCATTTGCAATCCGGATACCATTGGTATTCAGCATCAAATGTTTTATCGGTTTTGTTTTTGCGATATCCAGTATCTTAAAAAACGCTGGATGAATAGTTGGTTCTCCCCCACTGATCTGAACGACATCCGGCTCACCTTCGTTTTCAACGATCTTGTCAAACATACGCTCGATTTCCTCCAGTGAACGATGCCTCCCATAATGAGGCGAAGACATAGCGTAGCAGGTGGGGCATGTCAGATTGCAACGGTCGGTCACTTCAACGATAGAAAGACAGCTGTGCTGTTCATGATCAACACATAAACCGCAATCGTAAGGACAGCCATAGTGGACCTCATTTTCAAATTTTAACGGTGTCTCAGATGCCTTATTATAGTTCCGGATATTTTTATAGTATTCCACATCGGTTGCGATCAACGTTTTAAAAAAACCGTGATCAGGGCAATTTTTGGTCATAAAGACCTTTTCATCTTCGATGATAATCTTTGCACCTACACGCGAAAGACAAGTCGGACACAGACTAATGGTATAATCGTAATAGGTGTAATTTCTAACTGGCATATATCTATCGCTATTAATTTAGTGCTATTCCACAGGCAACCCCGCCAGCGATCATTGCTCCAATACCGCCCAATAATACTTTCAGCCAAGGGTTAACATTAAATGTAGATTCTTTATTATTGGATTTTATAATCGAACCGATAATGATGACCAAAAGTGCTATTCCAATAACTATAGCACCTCCAAACAGTAAAAACAAGCCCAACATAGCTGTGTTTTCCGAACCAAATGATCCTTCGAGTAAATACATAATTTAGACCCTCCTTTCTATGTGTGCATTCTTCAATAAATAAATATAATAAATTATTACAATAAGACAGGTAATCTGTATGGTACTGATCCCAAAAAGAATGATTGCCCTTGGCTTGATAAAATCCAATAAAAAACGAAAGCTAAAATAACTGAGCATAAAGAGTTGAAAGAGTAAACCATTATGGAATATAAACCTTCGCTTAAACCACTGCAATGAAACAAATAACAGCATCAGAAATGCAATTTCGTATAAGGCCACCGGATGTCTTCGATAAGCATCACCAAGGTACATCCCCAATGGGCAGTCCGTAGGCAGTCCATAAGTCTGCTCAAATACCCCCGTATAAAAACAACCTATCCTTCCGATCATAATCGCAACTATCAGGGGAAATACCATGAGATCGCCGGTGCTCTCTTTCTTACCCATGATTTTTTTTATCAGTTCCACCCCCAGCAGTCCACCTGCCAAGCCGCCTACAATGGTATTATTTAACCAGATGTAACGCATTTTGCTCACGGCATTCAACAGCTCCTCCGGACGTTCCAGCGAACCAATGATATGGGATCCGATCAAGGCGCCTAAGGCCGCAGCAATAACAATCAAAAGTGAATTGGTATGCCCTAAACTCTCCTTATCCTTCCATTTCAGGAGCTGATAATAACGCATCCCCATAAACATCCCCAATCCTTCCATAAACGGATGTAAGAGAAAGGTTTTTCCAAATAGGTCAATGGTAACCGGAAATTCAATCGCTGTAAGCATAAACAAGTATACAAAAGACATTTCAGATATCTATACATGAAAACTAGAAAGCCGGTCCACAAAATGAACCGGCTCTTTAAATCTGTTTTCGTCTAAAATCGTCTCTTACAGTTGATCGCTGTAGACAAATCTGATTTCTTCTCTCAAATTATAACGGGAAGCCATTACCTCACCATAGGCTCCAGCTGAACGGATAGCGATCAAATCCCCCCGTTTTGATACAGGCAAAGGCACTTCCTTCCCAAAGCAGTCCGAGGATTCACAAATTGGCCCGACAACATCATAGTTTAGCGCCTCCGCTCCCGAGCCTTCACTGATATTTTCCATTTTATGGTAAGCCTGGTACAAAGCCGGACGCATCAATTCAGTCATTCCCGCGTCCAGTACCAAAAAGTTTTTCTTGACGCCATTCTTGACATATAATACACGGCTCACTAAGCTTCCACACTGAGCGACCAAGGCTCTACCTAGCTCAAAATGAACTTCCTGATGGGGTTTGCGCTCCAAGAAACGGTCAAAAATATCGAAATAGGCTTCAAAATCCGGAATCGGATTGCCATCCGGATCTTTATAGTCTATCCCAAGCCCACCACCAACGTTCAACACACGGATCTTTGTCCCGCGTTCCTCAAACCAGTTCTTCCACTCGTTGACCTTTACACACAAACTTTTGAATACCGTCATATCGGTAATCTGAGAGCCCACGTGAAAGTGTAATCCCACCAACTCTATAAAATCACATTTCTTAAGAACAGCAGCGCATTTCTCTAAATCCGCATTTGGAATACCAAATTTGTTCTCGTCAAGTCCTGTTGTTATATAATGATGGGTATGTGCATCAACATTGGGATTTATTCGCAAAGCAACATTGGCTTTTACACCTTGTTTTGAAGCCAGTTCGTTGATAACCTCAAGCTCCTGAATAGACTCCACATTGAATGCAAAGATATTTTGCTGTAGTGCATAATTGATCTCTTTATCCGATTTTCCAACGCCGGCAAAAGTAATATTCTGGGGCGCGAAGCCACATTCAATAGCCTTTTTCACTTCATTTCCGCTCACACAGTCCGCACCGAAACCGATCTGTTGCATAGCTTTTAATAACACATCGTTAAAATTGGCTTTCAATGCGTAATGAACATGGAATCCCCTTTTTTGGGAAGCAGTATAAGCCGCTTCCAAGGTTTTGTTCAACACGGCCAAGTCGTAGTAATAAAACGGCGTTTCTTTCTCTGCGAATTTTGCCGCAATAGCTGTATTTATCATAAAACCTACTTTCTTAAAATAAACGATTATGCAATGAACGTAAAGCCTCAGTTTTATGATCCGAATTCAATAAAATGGATACATTAAAGTCCGAACCACCGTATGAAATCATACGAACCGGAAGATGTTTTACAGCATCAAGTACGCGAGCGGCATAACCATGGCTATTCAGACCGAAATCACCGACCACACAGACAATCGTCTGATCACCGTCTACGGTAACAGAACCAAAGTCTTCCACTTCTTTAATAATATCGGCTAAATTTGTCGTATCATCTATGGTCAATGAAACCGCTACTTCTGAAGTAGTAATCATATCGATAGGTGTTTTATAGCGTTCGAAAATTTCGAAAACGCGACGCAAGAAACCGTAAGCAAGTAACATTCTTGAGGAATGAATATGAATGGCGGTGATACCGTCTTTTGCAGCGATTGCCCTGATACAACCTTTTTGTGCACCATCTTTGCTAATTAACGTTCCTTTGGCGTTCGGTTCCATCGTATTTAAAAGACGAACCGGCACATTGTATTTTTGTGCAGGAAATACCGATTGTGGATGCAAGATTTTTGCCCCAAAATAAGCCAATTCGGCAGCCTCGTCAAAGCTAAGATGCGCAATTGGCGTGGTCCCTTTTACGACACGCGGATCATTGTTGTGCATACCGTCAATGTCTGTCCAGATCTGAACTTCATCGGCACGGATAGCTGCTCCGATCAATGAAGCTGTATAATCCGATCCACCGCGGCGCAAGTTATCAATTTCACCAAATGAATTTCTACAGATGAATCCCTGTGTGATAAACAAAGTATTCTCTGGATGCTGAGCCAAAATTGTGTTTAATTTTTCACCGATATATTCCACCATAGGCTCATTGTCCTCATCGATTTTCATAAAATCCAATGCTGGTAACAAGACGGATGAGATACCGATTTCATTGAGGTAAAAATGCCATAATGCGGTAGACATCAATTCCCCTTGTGCCAAAATAATTTTTTCTTCAATTGGCGTAAACAGCTCATTTGCCAAGCTGGAAATTAGGTTAAAATGGTAGTCAATGAGCTCCTTGCCATTTTTATAGCCAGCTTCAGTATTAAAAAGTTCCTTAATAAGGTCTTCGTACTTATCCTTGTGCTTCTTGATCAAATCCTTAGCCTCGTCCTTCTTACCTACTGTGTAAGCCTGACCAATTTCCACTAAAGCATTTGTCGTTCCAGCTACCGCGGACAACACAACGATCTGACGTTCCGAAGGGTTTACAATATCCAACAACCCTTTGATACGTACTGCACTTCCTACTGAAGTACCACCAAATTTTAAAACTTTCATACTAAAGTTACAATTATTAAATTTCTGTGCGCCAATATAGGCAATTCATGAATTTATATTAAAAAAAATGCGGCACAAAATCATGAAAGTTTTGTGCCGCATATATTAATTCTATGCGGAAGAATTACTTCTTCAAGTTTTCGATCAGTAGACCGGCCAATTCTTCGCCGATCCTTTCTTGTGCTTCATTTGTCGCTGCTCCAATATGTGGTGTCAACGAAATCTTTGGATGCTTTAAAATTTCCTCACGCGGTGTGGGTTCGTTGTCGAACACATCTAAACCCGCAAATGCAACTTTGCCAGCATCCAATGCCTTCACCAATTCCAGCTCATCAATAACACCACCTCTGGAAGCGTTCACCAAGCCAACACCATCTTTCAATAATGGGAATTCCGCAGCACCGATCGCTGGTTTATCCAAAAACGGTACATGCAAGGAGATAAAGTCAGAAACTTTCAACAAGTCGGTCATTTCCACCTGTTTGATCGGAACCTCAACCTGAATACCCCCTGAAAGCTCAATGGTAAGTCCTTTCGGGCCTTCAAACAGATCTGTATAAACGACATCCATTCCCAAACCAATGGCGATCTTAGCGACCTCACGACCGATACGGCCAAAGCCTACGATACCGATTGTTTTTCCGCGAAGTTCAGTTCCCGCACCGTACGCCTTTTTCAAAGCACCGAATTTGGTATTTCCTTCAACAGGCATTTTCCTGTTGGAGTCATATAAAAACCGTACACCATTCAATAGGTGTGCAAAAACCAATTCAGCAACGGATAAAGAAGATGCAGCCGGTGTATTCACAACAGCGATGCCTTTTGAACGCGCATATTCCACGTCAATATTATCCATTCCCACACCACCACGACCAATTACTTTCAGATTAGGACAGCCGTCGATCAGCTCTTGGCGTACCTTGGTTGCACTACGTACAGTAATAGCGTCATAAGCAAGCAACTTTTCCGCTAACTCTTCCTGAGGTATATGGTTTGTATCTACAGTATGACCGGCATCTTCCAACATTTTCTTTCCTAGCGGATCGATACCGTCATTTGCTAATATTTTCATCCTTATAATTATTTATGTGGGCCGATTTTCATTGTATTAATGACTCTGTTAAACCCTGTTTGCTTTTTATGAGATGAGGCAAACAAACCTTTTGCAGATCAATGATGATCTCCGTAAAGCCGGTTTATTTCATCAGCATACTTTTAATCAATTTTATTATTTGTGCGTATCTTCAAATTCTTTCATCGCATCGATTAACGCATTCACGCTGCTCAATGGCAATGCATTGTAGATCGAAGCTCTAAATCCACCTACCGAGCGGTGACCTTTAATACCAATCAGATTACGCTCTTTCGCCAAAGCCAAGAATTCCGCTTCCAGTTCAGGCGTATCCATGACGAAAGTCACATTCATGCGTGAACGATCTTCAACAGCTGCAGTTCCTTTAAATAAAGGATTACGGTCAATTTCATCATACAGTGCACGTGCTTTAATGATATTCTCCTGCTCCAAAACAGCAACGCCACCTTTTGCTTTTAACCAGCGTAAATTCAACATCGAAACAAAGATCGAATAAACCGGAGGCGTATTATACATGGAACCGCCATCGATATGCAATTTATAATCTAACATCGAAGGCAGTACACGTCCTGATTTACCCAAAATATCATCCTTCACAATAACCAAAGTCACACCGGCAGGGCCCATATTTTTTTGTGCTCCGGCATATATCAAATCGTAATCTGCGACATTGATCTCACGGGAAAAAATATCTGAAGACATATCCACAACTACTGGCAATTCCGTAGCTGGTTTTTCAAACACCTCGGTACCATAAATTGTATTATTTGCGGTATAGTGAAAATAAGCAGCATCCGAAGGGATTGAATATCCTTTAGGAATATAAGAATAGTTCTTATCTATTGAGGAGGCTACAACATCTACTGTTCCGAATTTCTTCGCTTCTTTTAAGGCCTTTGTCGCCCATACACCTGTATCTAAATAAGCAGCTTTACCGCCTTCAGGTAAAAGGTTTAGGGGTGCCATCGCAAATTGCAGACTTGCTCCACCTTGCAAGAAAAGAATCGAATATCCTTGTGGTACGGCTAATAATTCGCGTACTAACTGAGTCGCCTCATCTATCACTGCTTCAAACTCTTTGGAACGGTGAGAGATCTCTAAAATTGATAAACCTGTGTTGTTAAAATCAATTACAGCTTCTGAGGCTTGTTGAAATACTTCCTTTGGCAGAATACATGGACCTGCTCCAAAATTATGTTTCATTGATGTTATAGTTTGTTTGATTGCCCTTTCTGAACCCTAGTAAAGCAATCTGTTGTTTAAAAACCAAAGGTAAAATAAAATTATATATTTTTCAACTATTCTGTTTTTTTATTGATAATTTACAAAATTATGATTCATTTCAATAAAAATATCACACAACAAGATGCCGATTGATTATTAAAATAATCAAAGAAGAAGCACCTTCCAGGCCATATCTAATTGATTATCTTGCAAATACTCTTTCGCTTTAAGCTGAAGATGGACATTGCGTGAGGATTGATCACCGATGAAGGCATTTAATAATTCATAAATTTCAGGCAGGGATGTAATTTCATCTACTTCTTGTGGAGTAGGCAAACGGTCTATCTGAGCCAGTTTAGTTTTATCTTCCAAACTAAATACAGTGGATTCTTTTACAAAAGGGGGAAGTTGATCATAGTGCATAAAAAAGCAGAAATTTTAATCAAATTTCTGCTTAATATCTTAAAAAAGAAAATTCTTATAATTTTTCAATGATCCGATCTGCGAACTCACTGGTTTTCACCAATGTTGCATCATCCATTAAATTGTAAAAATCCACGGTCACCGTTTTTGCAATAATGGTTTCCCCGAGTGCCTTTACGATAGCTGCCGAAGCCTCTGTCCAGCCTAAATATTCCAGCATCATCACTCCACTGAGAATAACAGATGACGGATTCATGGTATTTGTATTTGCAAATCGCGGCGCGGTACCATGCGTAGCTTCAAAAACGGCATGCCCTGTCTTAAAGTTTATGTTCGCTCCCGGCGCGATACCTATCCCACCGACCATGGCTGCAAGGGCATCAGAGATATAGTCCCCATTTAAATTTAAGGTTGCCACCACCGAAAAGTCACGCGGGTTAAGCAGGATCTGTTGCAGAAAATTATCCGCAATAATATCCTTAACCAAAATTTTACCGGCAGCAAGCGCATCTTTTTGTTCCTGATTGGCAACGGTCTCACCTTTCTCAGCCTTGGTTCGCTCCCATTGTCCCCAGGTATAGGTTTTATCCGCAAATTCCGTTTCAGCGACCTCGAAGCCCCAGATTTTGAAGGCTCCTTCGGTATATTTCATGATATTACCCTTGTGGACGATGGTCACCGAAGGTAATCCATATTGAATAGCATGTTCGATGGCTGCACGAACCAGACGTTTGGATCCTTCTTCAGAAACCAGTTTGACCCCAACCCCTGTCGTACTCGAAAAGTTATAATCAATATCAAGTTCGTCATGAAGGAAATCCTGCAATTTATTGGATTCAGCACTGCCGGCCTGAAACTCGATACCGGCATAGATATCTTCGGTATTTTCGCGGAAGATAACCATATTCACATATTCAGGATGTTTGACTGGAGACGGTACCCCCTCAAACCATTTCGTCGGCCGCTGACAGACATACAGATCCAGGTCTTTGCGCAAGGCAACATTCAATGAGCGGATACCACCGCCTACAGGAGTAGTCAATGGCCCTTTTATGCCCACCAGATATTCGCGTAGTACAGCTAAAGTTTCCTTTGGCAACCACTCACCGGTTTCATGAAAAGCTTTTTCTCCCGCCAAAACTTCTTTCCAGCTGATTTTCCGCCGTCCATCATATGCCTTCTCTACAGCCCGATCAAAAACACGCACTGCGGCATGCCATAGGTCAGGACCTATGCCATCACCGATGATAAAAGGAATCGTTGGGAAATCTGGAACCTGTAATGTTCCTTCGTTGGACATTGTAATTTTATTTGACATAAATCTGCGTTTTTAGCGGATAGCAACTATCCTTTATTAAACATATTTCCAATCTCTTTACTAATCTTCCGGAATATCGGTGCAGCCTCAACATCCTCGTATTCGTCGATATGCGCATTCTCTATTCTACTAGGAAACACCAAAACAAGGTTTTCGTTTGCGTAGATACGATCTAATTTTTTTGCAACACCATCCAGCGAATCCCGATAGGATACTTCCCCATTCCGTGCAGAAACAAAGATAAACATGGACTCTTCTTCTTTAAACGCTTTTAGTCCCTGTAAATTATCCCAATCATCGTAATGCCTGAACGTCACGGGAACAGAGTTTTTGATTTCGGCGAGATGCCCTTTGATCGCCGAAGCAGACCGTGTATCAACGACAAAAGAAATGGGAACAGAGAGCTCCTGAGCAAGCTTGATAACCTTTTCCAACCAGTATTCAAAACCAAACTCGGCCTCACACATCGGCGGAGCAAACACAACAATGGATTTATTGGAAATAAAAGGCTTTTTAAAATGACAGAGCATTACATTGGCCGACGTTCTGTTGAGAATACTTTCTGTTTTTTCGCCGACAAATTTATCCATAAAATTGGCTGCGCTTGGCCAGCCCAGCACAATACAATTGGCCGACACCTCTTTTGCTGACCGGGCCACACCGCTGGCAATATTTAAATCTATCGTTGCACTGATATTGACATTTGTCTCCGAACCCGAAGCATAACGTACCATATTGTCCAGATTCTTACGCGCGCGGGCCATATTCAGTTGTGCCTGCTCATTATCCTTTACTACAGATACAATACTCACTGGATAGGTACACTTTTTACTCTTGATGTAGGTTGAAAAATCAAGGATCGGCTCCATATTATCCATATTAGCAATAGAGATCAAGATGTTTTCATCTTTTTCTTTTACCACATCTGTATGCTCCTCATCCTGTTCGCCGTCCATAACCACTTTTTTAGAAGCATTTCCCGTGACGATGGTCGCAACTATACAGGTTACCAAAATGAGCAAAATTGTTCCGTTCAGCACATTTTCATCTATAATTCCGTTTTTGTGACCGACCATAATAACAGCCAATGTAGCTGCAGCATGCGCACTGCTCAGACCGAAAATCAGGTTGCGCTGCCCACGGCTATACTTGAATATTTTCTGTGTCAGCCAAGCCGCCGCATATTTCCCCACAATAGCCACAATCGTAAGCGTACCGGCTATAATTAATGCCTGTGGTCCTTTCAAAATAACACTTACATCCACAATCATACCGACAGATATCAGAAAAAAAGGAATGAAAATGGCATTACCAATGAATTCAATTCGATTCATCAGTGCTGAAGAATGTGGTATCAATTTATTCAAAGCCAAACCCGCCACAAAAGCTCCGATAATGGGTTCCAAACCCGCTATTTCTGCCAGAAAGGCCGCAAAAAATACAACGGAAAGTACAAAAATATAGTTTGCTGTTTTTTCACTGCCCAGCCGCTCAAAAAACCATTTCGCAATCCTCGGAATAACACCAAACATAATAAAGAGGAAAATCGCAAAGGAAATACCGAGTGTAACCCAAAATTCATTTCCTATATTCCCTTGTGAGACACCTGTAATGACAGCCAAGATGATGAGCACCGCCGTATCAGTCAGAATCGTTCCACCAATTGTAATCGCCACCGCTTCCATCTTAGAGATCCCATAACTATTCACGATGGGATAAGACACCAAAGTATGGGTCGCAAACATACTCGATATCAACAAACTCGCCAGGACATCATATCCCAATAGTAAATGACAAACGGGATAACCGATGCTTATGGGAACGATAAATGTAAAAAAACCAAACAGTAAGCTTTTATTTTTAGTCTTTTTGAATTCATTCATATCCAGTTCCAGCCCGGCAATAAACATGATATATAAAAGCCCTATGGTTGAAAACAGGTTAATAGCTGAATTTTTCTCCAGCCAATTTAATCCGTGGGGGCCAATAATGACACCGGAGATAATCAGTCCGATAATACCCGGTACTTTAATTGGCCGAAGGATGATGGGGGAAAGAAGGATAATAAAGAGTACCAGTGAAAAAATAAGTACGGGATTTTGTAAAGGCGCTTCAAAAGCTTGGGAAATATGCTCGAAAGTTTTATTCATATGTGCTCGTATGCTATCGGTAAAATGTATCTAGCTATTTCCTTACTAGCCGAAAATAGCTAACAGCCCTAAAAATACGATTTTTCCAGCAAAACGAGTCCTAAAAAAAGGCTTACTTAAAAGAAATTGCTTTTATCGGACTAATCTTGGTAATTAACATCGAAGGAATAAACAGGGAAACCATACCAATAAAGACTACAGCAAGATTGACCAATACGACGTCTGACCAATAAAGCTTTACAGCCACATAAGAAATATAGTAGGTTTGCTCATCCAACTTAAAAAAATGGGTATAATCCTGTAAAAAATAAAAGCCTAAACCGATGAGGTTACCGATCAGCAGGCCAAGACCGATCAGGTATAATGCGCTATACATAAACACCCGTCGAATACCTGCATTATGGTAGCCCAGCGCCTTTAAAATACCGATCATGGAAGTACGCTCAAGAATGGTAATCAATAAGGCCGAGATCATATTGATAATAGCCACCACAGTCATGAGTATAAAGATAATCTTGGTATTCATATCCAGTAGATCCAACCACTGAAAAATATCCGGCACCTGATCTTTAATATTGATTGCCTGCATATCAATCGGCAACATATCCTCTATCTTAGCTGTTGTCTGTCCCAGCTGACTGAAATCTTTAATCCGAATTTCATACCCTCCTACCTCATTGTCATCAAGATTGCTCAGTTTTCTAATGAGGTTAAGCGATCCGATCACGTACACCTTGTCCAGTTCTTCTGAGCCCGTATTAAATATTCCTTTAATGACAAACTTTCTTTTACGGATAGGCTCCTGAACAAAATACATAATAAAATCATCACCTACTTTTAAGAGAAGCCGGTCGGCCAGATATTTAGAGATTAAAATCTGATTATCGACAGTCTCGGACTTAAAATCTATGGTATTCCCTTCGAGCAGCATATTTTTTATCGGCTGCTGATCATATAGTGAATCAATTCCTTTTAAAACAACACCTTCCACCTCATCATTCACATTGATGATGCCAGCCTTCGTCGCAAATGCATTGATGGAATACACTTGCGGATTCGCCAATATGGCTTTGTGAAGTTTGGGCGTAAGTGAAATAGGTGAATTTTCGTAGGATTTATTTAGATCGTAACGCAAAACCAGTACATCCGCAAAAAAGCCGCGTTGCTTGCTAATAATTTCCCCTTTAAATCCCCGCAAAACAGCAATAGAGATAATAATGGCAGCAATGGCTAGCGCAATTGCACCAATTGTAACCCGAACAATCAATTTAGAGAAAGTCCGTTTACCGGAAAATGCTATTCGATTTGCTAAAAAATAAGGAAAATTCAAGCTTTCAATATATTTATGTAACTTCGCAAAGTTATAAAAATTTGTTATTTACAAAACTGTAATAACAAATAATTAGCGCTTTCGCGGCGGATTGATCATCTGCCAAGTTATTGATTGATTTTAAGAATTTTATAAAAAACACCTCTACTATGCGTATCATTTTCATGGGGACTCCTGACTTTGCTGTTGCTTCACTTGAAGCACTCATTCAATCTGGCGAACAAGTCGTTGCTGTCGTTACAGTACCGGACAAGCCTGCCGGCCGGGGACAGAAAATACAGGAATCAGCCGTTAAAATATACGCCACACAACATCATATTCCGGTTCTTCAACCGGTCAAACTCCGGGACGAAGGCTTTCTTACTGAACTAAAGAGTTATCAGGCCGACCTTCAGGTCGTAGTCGCATTCCGCATGTTGCCCGAAATGGTCTGGGACATGCCGAAATACGGTACGATTAACGTCCACGCTTCTTTACTTCCGCAGTACAGGGGTGCTGCACCGATCAATCATGCCATTATGAACGGTGAAAAAGAATCTGGGGTGACCACATTCCTATTGCAGCATGAAATTGACACAGGAAATATACTGTTGGCCGAAAAAGTTGCTATCCGTGAAACGGATACCGCCGGAGATCTTCACGACAAGCTGATGCATGCAGGAGCCCGAACATTGCTCCAAACAATCCAGGCGTTAAAAGCAGGAACTCTGCAACCTAAAAGCCAAGACAACATCGTCCCAACAACCGCATTGAAACATGCACCAAAAATCTTCAAAGACGATTGTAAAATCAACTGGAATCAATCTACCGACGTTGTTTACAACTTTATACGCGGACTTAGTCCCTACCCTACAGCATTCACGATCCTGAAAGACAAAGTCTTAAAAATATATCAAACGGAAAAAGAGCAAACAGCTACCGCTGTCGCTCCGGGAACAATAGAGACAGACCAAAAAAGCTATTTGAAGTTTGCAACGCAAGATGGCTATATCAGCGTATCAGAACTGCAGCTGGAAGGCAAAAAGAAAATGAATGTCGTAGACTTTTTAAAAGGCTACAGATTCTAGATTTTCTCATCACCACCGTCATAATATTGCAACAAATCACCGGGCTGGCAGTCTAGTGCTCTACATATTGCTTCAAGTGTATCTAACCGCAGGGCCTTGGCCTTTTGGTTTTTTATGATTGAAAGATTAGAAAGCGTAATCCCTACACTATCACTCAATTGGTTAAGTGACATTTTTTTCTCTTTCATTATTTTATCCAAATGAATTAAGATTGGCATATTATAATTTTTATTCCTTTAAATTTATTTAATGTCTCTAGTAAAACAAAACATATATCTTTTTGTTTTATCATAAAATTATCATTTTAAAATAAATTGAAAGAATGGAGCACACGTAACATATCTGATATCTTTAGATAAATTACTTGAGAATAGAAAAAAAATAAAAATTGTTAGGGCTTTAAATATCAATCAGTTGAATATTAAAGCTACAATTGAGGAAGAAAAACAATATTAAATGGAATAGTTTTTGATAGTGTAAAATGAAGGTCTACCAAATCATAACTCATTATAGATGAGCGGATAGATAATCCATTTTCCATTAATAATTCAAAAATTTTTCGTATTTTCGCAAACATTTCTTAGAGAGGAGAATTAATAAAAATTAATGAGACAGCTCAAAATTACACAATCTATCACCAATCGTGAGTCCCAGTCTTTGGACAAATACTTACATGAAATTGGTAAAGTAGACTTAATTACAGCAGAAGAAGAAGTAGAATTAGCACAGCGCATCCGCGAGGGCGATCAAGTTGCCTTGGAAAAATTGACTAAAACCAACCTTCGTTTCGTAGTATCAGTAGCAAAACAATATCAAAATCAAGGATTGACCTTAGGTGATTTAATCAATGAAGGCAACCTGGGCTTAATTAAAGCAGCTAAACGTTTTGACGAAACAAAGGGTTTTAAATTTATTTCTTATGCCGTTTGGTGGATTCGCCAATCTATTCTTCAAGCAATTGCTGAACAATCACGTATCGTACGTCTGCCATTGAACCAAGTCGGTTCTCTAAGCAAAATCAGTAAGGCTTTCTCAAAACTAGAACAGGAATACGAGCGGGAGCCATCTCCGGAAGAACTGGCAGATATCCTTGAAACCACCGTTGATAAGGTTTCGGACACCTTAAGTAATTCCGGCCGTCACGTATCCATGGATGCACCCTTTGTTCAAGGTGAAGAAAACACACTCTTGGATGTATTGGAAAACCATGACCCAGACACAGATAGCTCTTTAATTGATGAATCTCTTTCAGAAGAAATCAAGCGATCATTGGCAACTTTAACAGAAAGAGAACGTGAAATCATCGTTCTATTCTTTGGATTAGGTTCCAACCACCAACTGTCGCTTGAAGAAATCGGCGAGAAATTCAATTTGACACGCGAACGCGTACGTCAAATTAAAGACAAGGCTCTTCAACGTTTGAGACACACTTCAAGAAGCAAAATCTTAAAATCTTATTTAGGTTAAAAAAGATATTTATTGAAATTTTTGGCAATCCCAATCAGAAATGATTGGGATTTTTTTTTACAATAAAAGGGTCGTTTACTGCATGCAGTAAACGACCCTTTTATTGTATGTGCAATGGATTCTACCCTACTTAGAATCTGGCATCAAAATAAATTCAAAAAGTCGATCTTTTTTCAAATATTTCCCCGCGACATCCTGTACAGATTTCGGCGTGACTTTATTCAGGTTTTCCGTGCGACGTGTATATCTACTGATATCCAGATCATTTTGGTAAGAACTGGAGATATAATTCAGCCAATAGCCGTTCTCCCGCAGGTTTAATTCGTTCTGTCTTCTTTGTTCAGCCACAAATTTCTCAATATCCACCTTCTCCGGCCCTTTGTCCTGAATCTTTTTCACCTCGTCCAAAGCAGAGCTGATCAATGGGTCCGCCTTATCCACTGCTGAACCAAAACCAATTGAAAAGGCGTAACGTGCTTTAGGAAGTTTATTGAAACCGGCACGGGCACCGACGCCATACACACCGCCTTCTTTCTCCCGCAATCGTTCAAGTAATTTGATCGTCAATACACTTTCTAAAGCTTCCATATTGACATTTTCATTTTCATTATAGCTATAGTCGCCATAATAAGCCAATTGTGTACTTGCCTTCTGCTCCTTGCCTTTGTGCACGACAACACGCTCCCCTTTAGCTGGCTCCAGAATATTTAAATCTTTATAGTTCTCTCCCCGTTTGACCGCAGGCAGAGCGGCAAGATAAGTCTCAATATATGGCTTAATCTGGTTTTCATCAAATGATCCCACAATAGTAAAGACGAAATCCGAAGCATCTGCAAATCGCTCTTTATAAATTGCCAATGCACGATTAGGATCAATCTTTGTAAGCGTTTCGACTGTCGGGTTTTGTCTCCGTACATTATTACCATAGAGCACTTCTTTTACTTTATCTGAAAAGACATTATTGGGGTCGCTCAGCCTGTTCTCCAATGCCCCTTTTGCTCTGGTCATGGTGCTCTGAAAGACATCGCTATCCAGCCGTGGTTCCGTAAAATAACCATAGATCAACTCAAAGGCATTTTTCAGGCCTTCCTTATCTGTGCGACCAGAGATACCCTCATAGCGCTCGGAAATATACGGAGAAATCGATACCTCCTTCCCGGCAAGGTATTTCGTTAATTCGACATTACTCATTTGTCCGACACCGCTCGCATCGACTAATGAAGAGGCATTTGAAGCGGAGAAGTAATCAGCATCAGCATACAACGACGTTCCTCCAGGACTATAGGCCATAATCTGGATTTCGTCATTTTTAAAATCTGTAGGTTTTAAAATCACCTTCACGCCATTGCTCAAAACCAATTCTTTAGCTTGGACCGCTGTGACATCCTTTGAGGACACGATTGAACCCTTAGTAGGTTCTTTGGAAAGCAAGGGAAGACTGGAGACCTTATCCTCATAAGCAGAAACCGGACTATCTTCGACCGCCTTCACCCATCCCAAAACAGCTTGTTCTGTAGGCAGGTTCGCCTTTTCCTTTTCTGGCCCCATAATTAATATATCACGATTTAAATCGGTATAATATTTTTTGACCAGGGCATTTACCTCTTCCAGTTTTAAAGTGGGCAATAATTGTTTTGATAAGTTATAGGAAGCCTCGTTACTCAAGGCAGGCTCGTTGTCGATAAAGTAGTTCAGGTAACGGTTGACATAGCTATCGGATTTTTTCTTATCCCGCTCGATATAGGCCATTTCATTGCCCTTCTTCATATCAGCAAGTGCCCGATCAAGCTCAGTCTGTGTAAAGCCGTATTTTTGGATACGCTCAAATTCGGTCAACATCGCTTTAAACCCTGATTCCAGTTCTCCCGGTTTAGGTACCACCACTAGGGAGAACGTATTTAGGTTAGCCACTAAATCGCCGATACTACCTCCTGCTTGCATAAAAGGTGGATTAGGTTGCTGCATCAGCTCAGAAAAACGGCCAGCAATCATCTGATTGAAAATGCTTTTGAGCAATTCATTGCGGTAATCTCCAACAGTAACCACCTTTTCCTTTTCGTTCTTGATCAGGATCTGAGCCACGGTATAAGGAAGTTCTGGATCCGAGATCGTCAAAAATTGATTTTTATTCAATAGATCCACCCGAAACTCTTTACGTGGAAGAACCTTCTTCGGCATCGTCATATCCGAAAATAACACCTTCACTTTTTCTTCGATTGCTTTAGGATCAATATCACCGACGATAATGAGCGCCTGCAGATCTGGGCGATACCAGTCCTGGTGAAACTTACGTATTTCGGTATATGGAAAGGTCTTTAAAATTTCTTCCGTACCAATCGGCAAACGTTTTGAGTAAAGAGATCCGTTGAGTACCATCGGAAAATACTGATCTTGTAGACGTTGTTGCACGCCTCTTCCCCCGCGTTTCTCTTCCAAAATTACCCCACGTTCTTTATCAATTTCCTCACCATCCAATAGAGCATCCTGCGCCCAGTCGCGCATGACCTGCATTCCATTTTTTAACAATTCCGGATCATCCGACGGTATAGGTAATTGATAGACCGTCTGATCAAAACTGGTATAGGCATTCAGATCTGAGCCAAACCGGACACCTGCTTTTTGGAGGTAATTGACAAGTTCATTTTTTGGAAAATGCTTCAGACCATTAAAGTTCATGTGTTCCAAAAAATGCGCCAACCCGAGCTGCTTTTCATTTTCCAGGATCGAACCGGCTTTCATGCCCAAATACATGGTAACACGGCCCTTGGGCTCTGTATTTTTACGGATAAAATATGTAAATCCATTTTTTAGTTTACCGGTAACAACTTCATTGTCGAAAGGTAATTTTTGATTTAAGGCCAAACTATCCTGTGACAGAATAGCTCTGGCTTCCGCCCTCAAGGTGGTTGGCATTTTTGCTTCTACTCCATAGAAAGTCGCGGGTAGTAAAAAGGCTAATGCGAGTGGTTTAATGAATTTCATACAAAAAAATCTCTTTTTTAGTTATTTTTTGCTAATTGTTTGTATTAAGGTAAACGGGATTGGAGACCAATTCTCCCGATAGATAGTAAAATACGGATAAAATACTTTTAATATCCCTTATGGGATGGAGCTTCTCATTGCTATTGCTCATGTTTTGTAAAAAATACGCTTAAAAATACAGAATATCTTTCGAAAAGAACAATAGTTAATTGTAATTTTGTTGCAAATGGATTTCAGCAACTGGCAGGTCATTAAAAAAGAATTCGAACAATTTCTAAAGTTCGAGCGGGGTTTAAGCATCAACTCGATAGACGCTTACCTGAACGATGTTTCTAAATTCCAGATCTATTGTGAGGACAATAACCTCGGTTTAAATCAGGTTGCCCGCAAAGATATTCAGCATTTTCTACAGTGGTTGCAGGAATTTAACATATCGCCGTTCACGCAATCGCGCCTGATATCCGGACTAAAAACATTTTTTAGTTTTTTGATTATCGAACATGAACTGGACAACAACCCGACAGAACTGCTGCAGGCACCACGGCTGAGCAGAAAACTGCCGAGTGTATTGAGCATTCATGAGATTGACCAATTAATTGCAGCCATAGATCTATCTAGCCCTGAGGGTGAGCGCAACAAAACAATTATTGAAGTATTATATGGCTGTGGACTGCGGGTATCCGAACTCGTCAACCTCAAGATATCCAATTTGTTTCTCGATGTAGAATTTATCAAAGTGGAAGG
This sequence comes from Sphingobacterium sp. DR205, assembly GCF_011064245.1. Taxonomy (NCBI): domain Bacteria; kingdom Pseudomonadati; phylum Bacteroidota; class Sphingobacteriia; order Sphingobacteriales; family Sphingobacteriaceae; genus Sphingobacterium; species Sphingobacterium sp. DR205. Next base: position 4,573,589 of record NZ_CP049333.1, read on the forward strand.
CAAAGGCAGTAAAGAACGGCTGATTCCCATCGGTCAGCAGGCGATCAAACATTTAAGGCTCTATTTAGATTCCGTTAGACCACATATTAAAATCAAAGATGGGAATGAGGACATTGTATTTCTGAACAGAAGAGGTTCGGCTTTATCCAGGGTGATGATCTTTCTGATCATTAAGGAGCTTGCTCAAAAAATTGGATTGCAAAAGACGATTAGCCCCCATACATTTAGACATAGCTTTGCCTCTCACCTCGTTGAAGGCGGTGCTGATTTAAGGGCTGTACAAGATATGCTGGGGCATGAAAGTATTACAACAACTGAAATATATACACATATTGATCGGGATTACCTCCATTCCATCATCACACAATACCATCCCAGATCTTAATCTGTTATCGGTTGGGCAAATCAATAGGTAAGTTTAAAATGTTTGTTGAGCCACATGCAATGATATTTTTTTGCTGACCTAAACCCATTGGAATTTGCAGTCTGTGTAAAGCATCCGAGTAAACAGTGCAGCACAGCTTAAACACAATCTTGAATACATGTTACTAATAGACAAAAAGTTAGGCCAGAAAACCGGAATGGCATAAATTATAAAAGCTGGGCGACTAAAACTAGGATGGCCATGCTCCTGAAATCCCCCGTTCAAAAGTTTAAATTTTATCGCAAAGATTATTTGTAAGATCTGGAAAATAGTATATCTTTGCGACACGTTCCCGTAGTTCAATGGATAGAATTTCAGATTCCGGTTCTGACGATGTGGGTTCGACCCCCGCCGGGAACACATCCTATTTAACACTAAAAAAGACGATCAATTGATCGTCTTTTTTAGTGTTAACATAAATGAAAAATGTACGCAACAATCTTCATTTTTTATCAGGTTGTAGTTGCTACCTACCCCCCTATCAAGCTTACAAAAACTCTTTTTGCAGCAATTTATGCTGAGATGCCGTAAATATATTCCGAAACAAAATATTGATTTCATTGTCAGTGGCTGCGCCCGAAATCCCCGTATGGGGATAGAGTTTAATGACATTGGACAGAATAGTTTCCACAAAGTCTCTACTTTCTATCGCTATACGCTCATATAACGCGTTATTATCAGCTTCATCCTTGAGATTATCCCAAGATCGAACAGCAAGCTCCATGATACTATTTTCCCTAGCTGTATAGTCCTGCTGCATTTCATCCAATTTCCGAAAAGCAGCTTTACTTTCCATTTGCTCCCATTTCCCCTGATTGGACTTCAATACAAATAACTTCTCGATCAAATCCAAAAACCGATGATACATCCCCATAAAGTTTACCAGTAAGGTCAACTCGGCAAACGGCACAAAAGGGTATTGATAGAGCAGCTCAGTCCGTGTACTTTTTGACGCATCGATAAAAAATGACTGATTCTCATCCACCCGTATACTGTCCAGCGAAAAGGAATGCGATGCTGTCGCCTCCAGGCCAAATGTATCCCAATCATAATGAATCAATACAAATTCACGCGCCACAAAGAAAGATTTTACAAGTGGATTTCCACCCTCATCCAATAGCGGCCTTCCATCCTCCTGAATATAGGCGTTCAATGTAAAGTGTGTCAAGTGGGGAGCACCGGTAGCATATTTCCAAAGCCCTTTCAGACGATAAGATTCACCCTCACGTTCAGCGACACCAGCAACCTGCCCACTGCCGCCAAAACATACCGTTTTTGAGTTGAAAATATCCTGCCCGACCGCTGGATCAATAAAGCCAACAAAAAGATTCGCGCCGGCACATAAAGTTACTGTCCACGCCAATCCGCCATCCTGGTAGGCCAGCTCCTTCAACAAGGAAAGCCCGCTGACCAAATCCAACCCCAAGCCATCCAAAGATTGTGGTACCCAGATTTTAAACCACTTGTTCCGGTATATTAGCTCAAGCTGCTCATCAGACAAACTCTTTTGCTGAATTCCTTTACGTTGCTGATCTTTTAGAACAGCGATAGCTGCATCAGTCAGTTGCATATTTTTTTTCATCACTTAATATTCTCCGCCAATTAAAATAGCCACTAAAAGCCATCACAAATAAAAATAAGGTTAAAGCAGCATACAGGAATAAACCCTTGTGCATAAGCAAAGGAATCGCCATCAGGTTACTGATGTTAAGCAAAATCCAATTTTCAAGTTTACGTTTCGCCAGCAGCCACATCCCCGCCCAGGCTGTGCAGGAAACAAAGGAGTCCCATACCGGAACATCCGAATCAGTTAAATGCACCAGACCAAAATAGAACGATAGAAAACCTGCCACACAGATAAAACCAACAATCTGCCAATCTCGGGTTGTACTACGACTGATCGGCACAATAATATCACTGCTATATTTCCAGTAGATCCAGCCATAAACGCTCATGACAAGATAATACAGGTGCAACAGTATTTCGGCATATAATTTTGCATGGAATAAAACATATACCGAGATGATGATACCAATAATCCCAAAGAAGTAATTGACCGATTTATTCTGTCGTGAAAACCAAACCTGCAAGATACCAAAACAGACCCCCAGCCATTCGGCTATGGAGGCTTGTTGTATTTGTTTAATAAAAGCTTCGAAAATTGTCTCAGAAGTCATTCAATTGTTTATTATTTTGTGTAATTACATAATAAACTTATGAGCGGAAAAACGGATGTTTTTATTGAAATTAAAATCCCTACGCCAGCATTACCCGGATCAGGTATATAAAAGCGATTGTACAAGGCCGTACAATCGCTTTTATTGGGTATAATCTCAGCCCGGATGACATTGTCATTTCCGAGCACCCCATAAGTATATTGTTTATTGAAATTAATCTATAGCAATTAATTTCAATGCTTTATGCGTACGGATACGAGTTTCACGACAAAGCTCAGCATCATCATTTAATGACTTACCGTGTGAAGGAATCATCTCGCGCAGTTTTTTGCGGTATTCATCTGATTTAGCACGCTCAGGGAAACATTTCTTCAAGAGACTGATCATGATCGCCACCGAAGTAGATGCACCCGGCGACGCGCCCAATAAGGCAGCGATAGAACCATCTGCACTCGATACCACTTCAGTACCAAACTCTAAAATCCCTCCTTTTTTCTCATCCTTTTTAATCACCTGTACACGCTGGCCAGCTTTTTCAATAACCCAATCTTCTAATTTAGCGGTTGGCATAAATTGTTTCAGCGACTCCAATTTATCTTTAGGAGATTTCATAACCTCTGTAATGAGATACTTGGTCAATGGCAAATTATCAAGTCCTGCGGATAACATCGGACGGATATTGGATAATTTGATTGATGCCGGCAAATCAAAATAAGAACCCTGTTTCAAAAATTTGGTTGAGAAACCAGCGTATGGACCGAAAAGTAAGGCTTGTTTACCATCGATATAACGGGTATCTAAGTGCGGTACAGACATCGGTGGCGCACCGACAGATGCTTTACCATATACTTTAGCATGGTGCGTATTGATAATTTCTTCGTTTACGCATCTCAACCATTGTCCTCCTACAGGGAATCCACCGTAACCTTTTGCTTCTGGAATACCAGATTTCTCCAGCAATAACAAGGAGTGGCCTCCAGCACCGATAAAAACAAACTTCGCTTTTAGCTCTCTCTTCACCCCTGTTTTCAGATCTTTCACTTCGATTTCCCAACGTCCATCGTCTTCACGATCGATATCAACAACTTCGTGGTTTAAGGAAATTGAAATATTCTCTTTGTTTGCCAGGTTGTTAATCAAATCACGTGTTAATGAACCGAAATTCACGTCAGTACCTAAATCCATCTTGGTAGCAGCAATTTTCTCGCTTGCATCCCGTCCTTCCATCATCAAAGGAATCCATGATTTCAAGAGTTCTGCATCTTCGGTATATTCCATGCCCTTGAACAAAGTTTGGGTATTCATCGTCTCCCATCTTGTCTTCAGGAATTTCACATCTTTTTCACCAAAAACCGCACTCATGTGTGGAATGCTGCGGATAAAATTCTCCGGTTGGGCAATAATGCCTTTATCAACCAGGTACGACCAAAACTGCTTCGATACTTCAAATTGCTCCGCAATTTTAACAGCTTTATCAACTTTTACCGAACCATCTTTTTGTTCCGGTGTATAATTCAATTCGCACAAGGCCGAGTGGCCTGTGCCAGCATTATTCCAAGCGTCAGAGCTCTCAGCCGCCACAACATCCAAACGCTCAAGAATTTCAATATTAACGTCTGGGCTTAATTCATTGATTAGCGTACCCAAAGTAGCACTCATAATACCGGCGCCGATTAGAACAACGTCAACTTCTTTATTTGATTTTTTGCTCATGTTTTTGTGATTGATGCAAATTTAATATAGTTTTTGGTAAACGCCCAAGTCTTTTGTCAAAAAACTGTACTTTTTAGGAACACTTATTCAAAAATACCATTGATTTATTAAAATAATCCTAAGTGTTGGCAAAATTCCACTTTTCTGGTTTCCGCACACCATACACATGATATCGCCTATTCTGCCGGCCATGAATAGCCGCAAATCACACCAACACTTGGCGCGTTTTAAATCCTTATTTATCGAAAGATTTTGTGTTATAATATAGTTTTAACATTTTTGCAAAAACATCAACGAATAACATTACACTCTTATATGAAACTACTTGAAGGAAAAATTGCTTTGGTAACTGGAGCATCAAAAGGAATTGGAAGAAAAATTGCCGAAGTGTTTGCACAACACGGTGCCAATGTCGCTTTCACTTACCTTTCGTCTGTAGAAAAGGGACAAGCGCTGGAAAAAGAGCTTCAAGCCTACGGAACAAAAGTAATCGGCTACCGTTCTGATGCTTCAAAATTTGAAGAAGCAGAACAACTGGTCAATGCGATCGTTGCAGATTTCGGAAGCCTGGATATCGTAGTCAATAATGCCGGCATCACAAAGGATGGTCTGCTGATGCGTATGACAGAAGAAAACTGGGACGATGTATTGAACGTTAACTTGAAATCCGTATTTAATGTAACAAAAGCGGCCTCAAAAATAATGATGAAAAACCGTAAAGGCTCTTTCATCAATATGTCTTCCGTTGTTGGCGTTCAGGGAAATGCTGGTCAATCAAATTATGCCGCTTCCAAAGCAGGTATTATAGGATTCACCAAATCCATTGCGAAAGAATTAGGTTCTCGCAATATTCGCGCGAACGTGGTTGCTCCAGGATTTATCCGTACGGAAATGACAGATATATTAGACCCTAAAGTGATCGCAACATGGGAAGCTGGAATTCCATTGAAACGCGCCGGATCGCCAGAAGATGTTGCCAATGCATGTCTATACCTTGCATCTGATTTATCCGCATATGTCACTGGACAGGTTCTTCCTGTTGACGGTGGTATGCTGTAACATATAGCTTTCGACATAAAAGCGCCTGCTGCTGAAATTCAGCAGCAAGCGCTTTTATGTTATTCCTACTGCCGGCTCCGGCTTCGCTACTCAATATTTCTAAATTTTAGCTAATTTTGTCCAACAAATTTAAATGCTATGACGAATTGGACGGATTTTCTTGAAATTCAAACGGAAGACGATTTTAATCAACATTGTTTAGAAACTTATCACTTCCAGCTGCAGCATTGTCAGGTCTACCGCGACTATGTTTCGCTAATAGGCAAAGAAAAAAATCAAGTCCAGCATTATACGGACATCCCCTTCCTCCCAATCGAATTTTTTAAAACACAAAAAGTACTGGCTGCCGGAATGACCCCTCAAATTGTATTTTCAAGTTCAGGGACAACGGGCATGGTCACTTCTAAGCATCTTGTTGCTGATGTATCCATCTATGAGCGTACTTTTCGCCGTATATTTGAAGATTTTTACGGACCAACTACAGATATCGCTATTTTAGCCCTGCTGCCGTCCTATCTGGAAAGAAGTGGTTCCTCCTTGATCTATATGATCGATGACTTGATGAAACAAAGTAAACAAGTGCAGAGCAACTATTTCCTCTACAATCATCAGGAACTATATGATACACTTGTCCAATTAAAAGATAACGGAACCAAAACCATCCTTTTCGGCGTTACCTATGCCCTGCTTGATTTTATTGAGCAATATGCCTTTGACTTTCCGGAGCTCATTATCATGGAAACTGGCGGAATGAAAGGTAAACGTAAAGAGATGGTCAAACAGGAGATCCACCAGCTCCTCGAAGATGCCTTCAAGGTCAGTGGGATCCACTCAGAATATGGCATGACCGAATTGCTGTCACAGGGCTACTCTTCGGGTCAGGGAATTTTCCACTTACCTAAATGGATGAAAGTACTAATACGTGATACAAATGATCCACTGAGTTTAATCTCCTCCGATAGCACAGGCGGCATTAATGTCATCGACCTGGCCAATCGGTATTCCTGCTCATTTATTGCAACGCAGGATTTAGGAAAAGTGTATCAAGATGGCTCATTTGAGATATTGGGCCGCTTTGACCAAAGCGATATTCGGGGCTGCAATTTATTAGTTCAATAAAAACACCCTACAAGTTTTGTCCAACTTGTAGGGTGCAGTTCAATATAATGCTTCTCTTATTTATAGATACAACTATCCGGCAACCTGTTCTTTATTATCTCAGGCTTGGATCTTCAAATGTATTTCCAGCACGCATATCGCCAGAGTCATATCCTTTCTTAAACCAGGCCATACGTTGTGCTGAGGTTCCATGGGTAAAAGACTCTGGCACGGCATACCCCTGTGCGGCTGTCTGTATCTTATCATCACCTACTGCCTCTGCCGCTTTCATCCCATCCATAATATCGTTATAATCTATTTTTATATCCGTATATTCATTGAGATAATGTGCCCACACGCCGGCATAGAAATCGGCTTGAAGTTCTGTCATAACCGATATCTTGTTATTTTCACTCTCACTGAGTTTACCCCGGGCTTGATTCGTTTTAGGTAACAATCCCACCAGTTGCTGAATATGATGCCCTACTTCATGCGCAATCACATAAGCCATGGCAAATTCGCCCTTCGCCCCGAACTTATCAGAAAGTTCACGGTTAAAAGTCAGGTCCAGATAGATTTTCTGATCTCCGGGGCAATAAAACGGCCCATATGAAGCCTGTCCCATTCCACAACCATCTGTTTGTGTACCACCATCGTAAAAAACCAAGGTAGTGGGCGTATAATTTTGCTGCATTTGTTCCTTAAATAATTTAGCCCAGACATCCTCTGTACTCTGAAGTACGGTCAAGGAAAACTCTGTCAGTCTCTTTTCTTCAGGATTTAGTTCGCGCGGCTGTCCGGACTGCTCCGTCTGTGTACCCATATTTTGCGCCTGCTGCAACAACTGCATGGGATCTCCCCCCATCAGAAAACCAATGACCAATACGATGATCCCCCCAATACCTCCCAATGCAATCTTTCCACCACCAGACATCCCCCTACGATCCTCAAAATTGCCACTTTGTTTACCTCCTTGCCATTTCATATGCTATATTCTTATTTCAGTTAATAATCTTTTCCAATCTCGTTAGTGTACAAATTCAATACCAATATAGCGGTATGTCCTTATTTTTTTTGCAAAAAACCAGCTTTATTTTAACAGTTAGAACTTACTACAATTTATATTCTTATTTTTGGGCTTTTATAGAAACAGATATGAAATTAGAAGAACAATTACTCGCGCGGGCTGGAGGGAAATGTGAGCTAACAGGCGCTGAAACGGATGTAGTAACCTATATTTTACCACCGGAAACCAGTTCTACTTTGGATAACACCCTACTGATTTCAGCAACCCTGGCCAATCAGCTCAACAAAACGGAGCAATTAAATCCAGAAGACTGGAAATTCTTGCCTAACGCCATGTGGTCAGAAATACCTGCCATACAAATTGTCTGCTGGCGTATGTTAAGCCGTCTGAAAAATGAAGGCTGGGCTTCCGAAGCACTCGATATCCTTTATCTTGATGATGAAACGTTAACGGAAGCAAAGAAAACCGGTGATCATGAAAACGATGGTTATGTTTCCTTTCATGAAGATAGTATTGGTCAAAGACTATTGGAAGGCGATACCGTTGTATTGACAAAAACACTGGATGTAAAAGGTTCTTCACTCAAGGCAACCTTAGGTACCGTGGTTAAAAATATCCGTCTAGTAGCTGATAATATTGAGCAGATCGAAGGAAAAATAGAAGGCCAGACCATCGTCATATTGACAAAATACCTGCGCAAACAAAATTAAGAAAAAACAGCCTTCCACTTATAAATTTAGCCCCAAACTAGTTTCGAAAGACGATTAGTTTGGGGCTAAATAATAATAAATAGCACAAATGCCCTATTTTGGATAATTACGCATAAACTCAAAACGATAGTTTGGATGCTGTTTTAAGCTGTCAATCAAATCTGACAATAATTTTTGTCCCTTTTTTGTTTGGTACATATTATCGTGCGTCAAAAGTACCACATTATTTTTTGTATAAGACGTACCTTTCCGAAGTAAGTTTTTCATCTGTGTATACAGCTGATTGACCGTTAAATCTGGTTTACCGGTCACCCCATTAATTTTCCATTCACAGTCCCAGCCCATAACTTTATAACCATTTTGATGTAAAAGCTCGGCAGTAGAAGCACCGCTTTTTAGATCAACCTTTTTACGGTCACCCACATACCAGATATTTCGCCCCGGAAGTCTAACGATTTTATGTTGCAAACCCAGAGACTGTTCTGCCAATTCGAAATCTTCAAATGCCGTCTGTGGATTTGAGTAAAATGTAGTATACTTATCATGTGCATGCCAGTAACTATGATTATAGCAGTCGACCAACGGATTATTTTTATAACGCTCCGTAAAACCATGCAGTTTTTTACTCATCTTGTCATGAGCTCCAATCAAAAACGCATTGATTTTAATGCCCTTAGCTGTAGCGATAGAATCCAAATATTGGCTACCATTAAGGGGACCGTCATCAAAAGTAAGGTAAACGTAACGCGGTGAAATCGAGTCCGTGAGTAGAACCGTAGTATCCTTAACGCCAGTATAAGAGGTATTTTCCTCCATTTTGGTAATAGAATCTTTACGTAATGAATCCACTTTCGTAATGGAATCCTGCACGACAACCAGACTATCTTTCTTTTGTTGTACAGAATCAACAGAAACATTTTTCTCTTCTTTTTTACCGCTATTTTGATTACAAGACACTAGTCCCAAAGCGGTCATTCCCAAGCTCATCCATACGAGGCTTGATTTAAATATTTTTCCCATCACAAAAATTAACTTACAGGTCACATGCTACCTCAAACATGCAAAATCCGCCCTTTTAAAAGTTGCTTAGCATATTCGTGTCGCAAAATTAAGATTATTTTCATGAATCAACGTGTTATATCTTTCAATTTATTCTCCACATTATATTTTATTGAACATAACATTATAAAATTTTAGCATAGGCGAAGGCACGCGGAGCTGAGCGAATGCCATGTTTTATCAAAATAATAACAAAAAAAAGAACCTACCACAAGGTAGGCCCTTTCTTATTAAACGATTAAGATACTTAAAATGGGCACTTTCTTCATCCAACTAATCTCTGTGCCTTCCTCCATGCCCGTGATCGTGTCCACGTCCATGCCCTCTACCTCTATCATGATCTCTTCGATTTTCTTTCCAAGAATGATTACGGCTGACCCTACGCTCGCTTGCAAAAGAATAGCTGCCGTGTCTATGATGACTATCACGGATAGACACCTGTCTACCACGTGAGTGACCGTATCTACTTCTATAACGGTCATGATGACGCCAAGGATTACGATCATTGATCACAACTTTATGTGCTCTGTAAAAATCATAATGTCGATATCTTCTCGGCAAGCTTGCTCTTCGTATCCAGCCACCATTATCGTAATAAACGTAACATCTTGCAGGCACATCATAATACATATTATATTCAGGAATATAATAATAACGGGCATAATCATAACCTACCGGTCCCCAGCTTGGCTGACTTCCGATATTTACGCTAATGCTGACCTGTGCATCGGCCTTCCCTGTCACGAAAAGTCCTGCAACAATAACAGCGGTGTACAACAATTTTTTCATAAGTAGCTCCTCCCTTAGTTTTGTAATTTCTTCTTTACATTACGACACAAACTGTATGCAAAAGATTAAAAGATAAATGTTAATTTTTGTTAACAAAAACTTAACCTATTCAGCATAAACAGCTTAGTTTTAACTTCATCTTACTTTACAGGGAAACATTTTGGGATACGAATTGTTCAACCAATAATACTTTTCATACATTAACTGGACTTTGGAATGAATACTTACAACATTGGAATCATCGTCGGCAGCTTAAGGAAACAATCCTATAATAAAAAAATAGCAGCGTTTATCTGCGAACAACCGGCCAATAAGTTTAACTATCGCGTGATCGAAATTGGGGATCTCCCCCTATATAATCAGGATTTTGATGATGAAGGCACCCCACCTGAAAGTTATGTCCGCTTTCGAAAAGAAATCGCTGCACTTGATGCAGTTCTTTTCATAACACCTGAATATAATCGCTCCGTCCCCGCCGTCTTAAAAAACGCCATAGATGTCGGATCCCGACCTTATGGTAAAAATAAATGGGACGGCAAACCCGGCGCTATCATCTCCTCTTCACCGGGAGCTTACGGGGCGTTCGGAGCAAATCATCATATCCGGCAGTCACTGGTATTTGTTAATATTTATCCCATGCAGCAGCCGGAAGCCTATCTCGGAAATATAAAAGACTGTATCGGTGAAAATGGAAAAATCGAACTCCAGAGAACAAAAGATTTTCTACTCAGTTTTAAAAAAGCTTTTGAACATTGGATCATCCGGATCGTACACACAAAAGGCCAAGATTAATCTTGGCCTTTTGTCTTTGTTATTTATTTGTGCAAGCTTAATTTTGCTCCTCGTTTGCATCGTAATTCCAACTTAATAGTTTGTCCTGCAATATACGTGAGATCTTATTGAAATAGCGTTTTTGTTTATATCCCATGACCCATTGCACCCCTTGTACCGCGTTTGTACAAAAAATTTCATCTGCCCTTTTCATGATCTCGGGGCTAATCTGCGCCTCCACTACTTCAATCCCTTCAGCTCTCGCCATATCCATCACAACACGACGCATGACCCCTTCAATACAACCTTCAGAAAGCGCAGGCGTATAAAGTATTTTCTCATAATACACAAAGATATTGGAGGTCAGAGACTCACAAAGGTAGCCCTCCTGATTTAAAATCAATACATCATCAAAGGCCATTTTTTTCTTGTATATGCCCGCCAGCACATAAATTTGCGAATTGAGTGATTTTAATCTTGACAAGTCACTATAAGGTTTTTTGAACTCATTATATAAGCCCACAATCAGACCGACTTTCTTATCCCTCAGATTGGGCTCTATGCGTTGTACCTGCAAAACAAATCCAGGTTTGTTTGTCGTTGGGCTATAGAGCCCCCCACCCATTCGGAATACAATCAGCCGAATGCGAACCTGCTGTCCCAACATATTATTCTTGCGAATCAGCTCCTCTGATCTTGAACGAATAAAAAATTCATCGAAAAGATTTGCATCATCAAGATGTATCAATTCCATTCCCTGCTGTAAGCGCACTACATGAAAATTCAGAAAACGGATATCACCATCCTTATACAACATGGTTTCAAACAATCCATCACCATAGCGAAAGCCTCTATTTTCAATGCTAAATATTTCCTGTTCTTCCGGCACTACATTGCCATTAAAATTGATATAGTTTGTCGGCATCTTTGTTTATTTTCTAAATTTTAATCATTTTCTACAGCCATGGAATTTGCGGCGTAACCGCGCCACTTTTCTAATGCTAAACGAAAATCTTCAGGATATGGTACCTCAAAATACATATTTTCTTTTGTAGTTGGATGAATAAATCCCAATACCTGCGCATGGAGCGCCTGACGTGGAAGCAGGGCGAAGCAATTGTCCACAAATTGCTTATACTTTGAGAATACAGTCCCTTTTAATATTTTATCGCCACCATACATTGCGTCATTAAACAATGGATGGCCAATAGACTGCATGTGGGTCCGGATTTGATGCGTACGGCCTGTCTCCAGCTGACATTCGATCAAGGTCACATAACCCAATCGTTCCAGCACTTTGTAGTGCGTCACAGACCACCTTCCCTTATCTTCGCTATCGTACATAGCCATAATACGTCTATCTTTCAAATGACGACCAATATATCCTGTAATCGTTCCGTCTTCCTTCAGATCTCCCCATACCAGCGCAATGTATTTGCGGGTGATACTATGGTCAAAAAACTGTTTGGCCAAAAATGCCATCGATTTTTCATTCTTGGCAATCACCAATAATCCCGAAGTATCTTTGTCTATCCGGTGTACCAGCCCCGGACGGTCTGAATTTCCAGGCAATTGCGGCAGCAACTGTATATGGTAAGTCAATGCATTGACCAAAGTACCCGTATAATTATTATAGCCCGGATGTACAACCATACCCGCTTCTTTATTGACAATTAATACATCATCATCTTCATATTTTATGTCCAGGGGAATATCTTCGGGATAAACTTCATTGTCACGTGGTGGATCGGGCAATACCAAAGTAATGACATCATCCGGTCTGACTTTATAACTCGCCTTGATCTCTTTACCATTGACCATGACAGAACCCGCTTCAATGGCATGCTGAATTTTACTTCTTGTCGCATTTTCCACCCTATTCATCAGATATTTATCAATACGGAGTAAAGCTTGTCCCTTATCCACTTCAATTCGTAGATGTTCAAATAACTCCTGTTCTTCTTGATCTTGCGATCCCATTTGTTCGGTCATGCTACAAAAATAAACCAAATGAAACAATTTTCGTTAACTTTGTTTTCATTTAATGTTATGTTGCCATTCAAAATCCATAGCCCCGAAACAGAAATCACGTTACCTCTATGGGAAAAAAAGCACATTAAGGTGACGCTGAAGCGGGATGATCTGATCCATCCCTTCATTTCAGGCAATAAATGGAGAAAATTGAAATACAATCTTCAGGAAGCTTTACAGCTTCAGAAAAATCATCTCGTTACTTTTGGAGGTGCATGGAGCAACCATCTACTGGCGACTGCTTGCGCTGGAGCTACTTTCCGGTTCAAAACAACAGCTTTTGTCAGAGGTGATGAACAGGCGAACAACCCTGTTCTAACCATGTGTCAATTATTTGGCATGCGACTTATTTATGTGGACCGCGATTCCTATCGGGACAAAGAGCAGCTCTATCGTATGCATTTCGAACAGGATCCAACAACTTTCTATATCCACGAAGGTGGCTACGGACTCCTAGGCGCCAAAGGATGTGCCGAACTTGTCGATGAACTCCAACAGGATTACCAACATATCTTTACCGCCTGTGGTACCGGAACCACCTTGGCCGGAATTGCCAACGCAATTGATAAAAAAGATCTTTTCACACAGATACATGGTGTACCTGTACTAAAGAATGGCGGTTTTATCAATGACGAGGTCGCTCAGCTTTACCCTCAACTTCCGCCCCCTATTTTGCATCTGGACTATCATTTTGGCGGTTATGCCAAAACAACACCGGATCTCCTCACATTCACTCAGCATTTTATGAGCAGCACGGGAATTATGATCGAACCCACCTATACCGGAAAATTGCTCTACGCCGTGGATGATCTGATCAGAAAGGATTATTTCACACCCGCGGATCAACTGCTGATAGTACACACAGGCGGACTCACCGGGCTGCTCGGAATGTACCAACGGTTTGTTTTTAATTGACCTAGATCAATAAATGTAGTATTATGCCCTCAGCAGACATTCGACTGACATTTTTTTTATGATTATGTTGTAAGTTTGACCAGTTTAAAAATTAAAAACTTATACACAGATGAAAATATTAGCATTTGCAGGAACAAGTAATAAAAACTCCATCAACAAAATCTTTGTAACGAGTACCTCGAAATATTATAAAGAAGCGGATGACAGCATAGAGCTCCTTGATCTCAATCATTTCGAAATGCCTATTTATTCTTATGATAAGGAAGTAGAATTGGGTATTCCACAGTTGGCCCATGATTTTGCCGCAAAGATGGATGCTGCAGATTTCCTACTCATTTCATTGGCAGAACACAACGGATCCTACACTTCAGCTTACAAAAATATTGTAGACTGGGTTTCCCGCATCCCAAATCGCAAAACGTTCAATGGCAAACCAGTTTTCTTATTGGCAACCGCTCCCGGACCAATGGGTGGATCTACTGTATTAAATGCTGCAGTCAATAGAATCACGTGGGACGGTGCTGAAATCCTGGATTCATTCTCCCTTCCTGAATTCCATAAAAACTTTGAAGAAGGAAAAGGTATTATCAATCCAACTTTAAGAAGCCAGCTCGAAGCGAAAGTACGTAAGACTAAACGTGTGCTTGCAGAGAAATTGGCTGTTCAAGGTTAACAAAAGATTAACAAATAATCATTGTGAAAACCTCTTTTAATACGTAAATTCAAAACCTATTAAAAGAGGTTTTTGATATGGCAAAAAAAATATTATTACTGGTTGGAGACTTTGTAGAAGACTACGAAGCAATGGTTCCATTTCAAGCAATGGGATCAATAGGAATAACAGTTGATGCCATCGCCCCCGATCGAAAAAAGGGTGATGTCGTACCCACTGCTGTACATGATTTTACTGGCGACCAAACGTATAAGGAACTACGGGGACATAATTTTGCGATCAATAAGGATTTTGACCAGGTTAATCCCGAAGAATATGATGGACTCTATATCGCCGGTGGCCGTTCGGCGGAATATATCCGCCTTAATCAACGCGTATTGGAGATTACAAGACATTTCTTTGAAAAGAATAAGCCTGTCGCTGCAATCTGTCATGGAATTCAGGTATTGACAGCGGCAAAGGTTTTGACAGGACGTACGTTGACTGCCTATGTAGCGGTAGGACCAGATATTGAATTGGCTGGCGGAACTTGGAAAAATATTCCAGCTGACCAAGCGATTGTGGATGGAAATCTGGTGACCTCTCCTGCTTGGCCGGGACATCAGGCTATCCTAAAAGAATTTTATAAATTATTGGCTATAAACATTACTATTTAAGCGTATTTTAATGAAGAAGAATAAAAAGGTATGGCTTTTGGTCATTCCGATTTTAGTGTTGTTGGGTTTTATTTTAAAAGATACTTTCAATCAGAAAAGTATAGAAGATCTTCCCGGCGGGTTTAAAGAAGTTGCTTTTGTCAGGAATGAACAAAATAAAGGTGGAATTATCCGCATCTATGCCGTGACAGTAGGTGATGTGTTGAATGCAGATTACACGGGCTGCCTGGAGCTGCTACCGGTCAATGATTATGGTAGTACAACAACTGTATATTTTTTCGATCGTACGGCTCCTTATCCAACAAGTCTGACAATTGATGCCCCACATTTTGACAGCAGCAAATATAAAGCGATTCAGATCTCCAAAAAATACGGAAAAAAGTAATAGGCAGCTACAAGATTTCTGTTTACCCCAAAACGTTTCGCACTTTTTGGGGTATTTTTTTTAGACAAGATGAAGAAAAAATAAATTAATAATTCTTTAACACGAAAAAGTTCGTTTATCGCACCCATAGCTCTAGTTTTGCATCTTAAATTTATGTATATTTAGCTATGGCGAAAAAATTTATTCCTAGAGATATCAGTTGGTTAAGCTTTAATGGCAGGGTATTGCAAGAAGCTGCAGATGAGTCTGTTCCTTTACCCTTAAGGATCAAATTTTTAGGTATATTTTCCAATAACCTCGATGAATTTTTCCGGGTTCGGGTTGCCGGACTCAAACGTGCTATTGACCTCAAAGACAAAAGTGCCAATCAATCTTTTTATGAAGATCCGCAGTTGATTTTGGAAGAGCTTAATGTCAGAGTAATCAAACAGCAAAAGAAATTTGACAATACCTGGAACCGAATCCAAAAGGATATGGCCAAGCAAAATGTCTTTATCAAAACGAGTGAAGAACTAAGTCCGGAACAACAAAAATTTGTCAGCGAGTATTATCAGGATGATGTGGAATCAAATGTCATCCCTCTGATCCTCGATGATGTCCGTCCAATGCCTTATATCCGTGATAAGAGCCTCTATCTGGGTATTGCCATGGGTAAAAGTGAATGGCAATATGAAACTAAGTTTGCTTTAATTGAAATTCCTACGAGCCAAAATGGACGCTTCGTCCAGTTGCCTGCTCCAAAGGATGAAAAACATATTATCCTTCTCGAAGATGTCATCAAGTTCAATCTTCCATTGATATTCTCCTATTTTGGCTTTGATGTTTTCCATGCACATGTGTTTAAAGTCACAAAAGATGCTGAATTTGATATCGACAACGACATCAATACAACCTTGGTCGAAAAGATAAGTAAAGGGGTTAAGAATAGACGTAAAGGTAAACCGACGCGTTTTATTTTTGATCAGGAGATGAATCCAAAACTCGTGGAGTTTCTGATCAAAAAGCTCAACCTATCAAAAAAAGACAGTATCATACCCGGACAGAAGATCCATAATTTTAAACATTTTATGGACTTTCCGAACGTATTTAAGTCCTATCATCAACCACAGGAACGAACTTCATTCCCACACCCCTATTTTCAAAATTATGAGCGGGTCACCGATACTGTATTAAAAAAGGATGTGCTGCTGTCTTTTCCTTACCATGAGTTTAGGCCAATCATCGATTTATTACGCGAAGCAGCAATGGATCCGGATGTAAAAACAATACAGATTACCGCCTACCGCTTGGCTTCAAATTCCAAGGTCGCCAATGCATTGATCAATGCTGCACGAAATGGAAAGGAAGTAACGGTCATGCTTGAACTGCGGGCGCGATTTGATGAAGAGAATAACCTGGACTGGAAAGAGAAGCTAGAACTTGAAGGAATCAAGGTACTTACAGGTATTCCCAATAAAAAAGTACACGCCAAATTATGTGTCATCAAAAAACGGACAGGTGCAAAAACCATTCAGTATGGTTTTGTCAGTACAGGAAATATCAATGAGAAAACCGCTAAATTATATGGAGATTATTGCCTCTTGACCAGTAATAGGGATGTCATCGCCGACATCAATAAAGTATTCAATTACCTCAGACGGCCCAAATCCAACCCAGCTGACATGATCAAAAACTGTAAAAGTTTATTGATCTGTCCCATAGATATGCGTAGGGAACTGCTGCATTTTATCGATCTGGAAATAGCAGAGGCTAAAGCTGGCCGAAAAGCATCCATCATTATCAAAGTAAACTCGCTGAGCGACAAAGATATGATTAAAAAGCTCTATGATGCGGCAACCGCCGGAGTTAAAATAGATCTGATTATTCGGGGAATTTATTGTGCGACGAACCAGAAAACATTTAAATTACCCATGAATGCGATTTCAATCGTGGATGAATATCTCGAACATGCAAGGGTCATGTATTTTTACAATGCCGGTAAAGAGCTGATGTATATCTCCTCAGCAGATTGGATGACCCGAAATCTAGATCACCGTATTGAAGCCGCCGTAAAAATCACGAGTAAGAAGATCAAGGAAGACCTAAAGGAAATGCTTTACATACAGCTCAATGATAACGTCAAGGCTCGTATGCTGAACAATTCCTTAAGCAATCATTATGTTGAAAATAAAAAGGACCCCTGCCGCTCACAGATTGAGATCTACAAATACTTAAAAAAGAAAATAACGGATCATTAAGATAAGTTCCGACAAACCTCAGGCCTCCATTGCCTGAGGTTTTGCGTATTTACCATCCTTATTATCAGCTATAAGGGGTATGTAGCTCACATCTCGATGCTGGAATTGAGCATCTAAAGTTGTATCTTCAACCCATGAAACTCAATTTTTGTCTATCCATTAGTCTTGTATTTTTTGCCTTCCAATTGAAAGCCCAGCAAGAAATGCCGCAAAACTTCGCCTATGTAAAAGAATTTATTCCGACAATTAGCCTGGATATGCGTTACTTTGGAAGCCATAACTTTACGGGCCGCCCTGTTAACGGCTATGAAAAACCAGTTGCCATCCTGACCAAGCGTGCCGCATTGGCCCTACAACAAGTTGAAAAACATCTGAACAAACAGGGTTTGGCATTAAAAATATTCGACGCCTATCGTCCACAACGGGCTGTCGATCATTTCAAAGCTTGGTCACTGGTCACCAAAGATACCATTGCTAAACGTGAGTTCTATCCACAGTTAGATAAAAAAAACTTATTTAAACTGGGCTTTATTGCCGGCAAGTCTGGCCATAGTCGAGGTAGTACTGTCGACTTAACCTTGATCGATCTCACTAATAATAAAGAACTCGATATGGGAGCACCTTTTGATTTCTTTGGTGATATCTCCCACCACAACTATTCAAAACTAACAACAAAACAAAAAGAAAATCGTAAAATACTTCGCGAAGCCATGGCTAAATTTGGCTTTAAAGCCTACGACAAAGAATGGTGGCATTACACCCTAAAGGATGAACCTTATCGTAAAACCTATTTTGATTTTATTGTAAAATAATATGCCTGTCATCGATCAACATCTCAACAACAAAGATTTTTTTGCTTTTCATATCAAAGGAAACAGATCCAAGCCAGTATTCAGTCCGCAGCAGCAGCTTATATTGGCGAACAAGAATCTTTATTCACTCTGTTTAATAAAAAAGGGGGAAACATCTTTCATGATTAATGATGAGCGGGTACAGGTTGGGCAGCATCACCTGCTATTGACCAGTCCATCCTCGAAAGTTAACGGTGCATCTGTTGCCAAATCTTGGGACTGCGAAGTTTATCTGATTTTCTTCAGTATAGATTTTATCTTCAAATTGGACTTTCGAAAGGATTTTTTTGATCTCACAAAAAAATCACTCGCCTTGGATAATAGTCATGTGTTCGCTCTTTCGGTGCAGGATGCCACCAACCTGTCCAATCTGTTTAAACAGTTTATCCATTACGAGAAACAGGGGCATGATTATATTTTCAAACCAAAGATTATCAAATCTCTGGCCGAAGTGCTGTTCTGTGAAATTGCGCGCCTGGCAAGTCAAAATTTCAAAAATATCCCCGTCGTACCCTCACGAAAAAGAGAAATATTGGCCAATTTCTACCTCCTGCTAAAACAGTCTTTTCGTCAGGACCATACCGTGCAGTTTTATGCTTCAGAACTTGGTATCACCCCAAAACATCTCTCGGTGATCACAAAAGAACTTACGGGAAAATCAGCGATAGAATTAATACAGAATGTATTGGTGGAAGAGGCTAAATGCTTGCTCCGCCAGGGGCTTTCGATCGGCGAAATTGCGAAGCAACTGCATTTTTCAGATCAGTCTTTTTTTGGGAAATTCTTTAAGCGAAATGTAGGCATATCGCCTAAAGAATTTCGTCAAAAAGCCTGATTAAACGAAATCATGGAGATCAAAAATTGTATTAAATTGCCTATCCGCAGCAGAAGTATCCTGCAACTTATCTTCTCCCCAGGTCTGTCCTTTCAACCATAGTGTCTGACAACCTACAGCCTTAGCTGGAGCCATATCTTTACTATAGGAATCACCAACGACCAAAATCTCCGCAGCAGGTAAACCCATTGCTTCGACACCGAGCGCATAAATCGCGGGGTCTGGTTTACGTACGCCCACGACAGCTGACTCAACAACCGCTTTAAAATAAGATAAAATACCAAAATCAGCCAGCACAGCCTTTAGATTGCCATAGAAGTTGGAAACCATTACAATAGGATACTCTTCGCCTAGCGCAACCAATAATGGCTTTACCCGGGCTACCGTATCCTTGGCAAGAGAATAACCATCAAATGCAATTTTATCAGCCAGTTGCCTATCCAGGTCATAGCCAGCAGCAATAAGGTACTCAAACTGCACTTTCAATTTTGCTTTAAGTACCTCCAAGAAGTTAAACTCCGGTTTGATGATCGGCTGAATCGCCATCTGCCTTTCGGCATAAGCATATGCTTCTTGAAATGAACTTAAGTTGACCGGAACTTGATACTTTTCGTAGCCGGCCCATATTACCGCCCCCCAGTGTCCCCCATTTGTATCCAACGTACCACCGTAATCAAAAATAATTCCCTTAATTATAAACTTATCCATTGTTATTTCTTTTTAACTAAACTCATCCAGCCCAAACCGATAATGATCCAAACGATTTCCCGGATTCTGGTTACAATTCCCATAAAAATACCGACAGAAGCCGGTAGGCCGATGCTCATTACTGCCATCGCCAACCCACCTTCACGTGTCCCCAACTGCATCGGGAAGAAAAATACCAAATTGGCGAATAAAGAAGATCCAGAACTAATGATCATGGCATCAATAAAATCTATATTGATATCCAAGGCCAGACCGATAAAATAAATCTCCAGACAGCCGACTACCCGAGCAACAAATTCCCAGAAAAGAGCCGTATAAAATCGGCCCCTACGGTTTTGAAATAAATTCTTGACTTGTTGATCAACATCATTCAGTGTCTCGAACTTCGCCTCTAGCAGATTATTGATTTTCTTTCCGACCAAAGGCAAACCTGACAAAGCTCTCAATAACGAAACCGTGATTCCCTTTTTATAGAATTTGGTAAACAACCAGGTACATACGATGGCCATCACAAAAATTACGGCGCAGGCGACATCGACTAATGTACTGGCGGGTACAAACCAGAGAATCAGAAAAACAGACACTACCCAAAATAAAATATGGGATAGAATATGCATAACACCATATAAAAGAACGGATGAACCTGCTTTTGAACCACCAACATAATTTTTAAGCTCAATAATTCGGTAAGGCTCCCCCCCTAGTGCGACAAATGGTGTAATGTAATTAATCGCATACCCCGATACCGTCAATTGCAATACTTTCCAAAAAGGAACATCGGTCTGCGGCAATTGCGGTTCCTGAATAATCGCTTTAAACGCGATGGCATTCATCCAGTAGAGGACAGCCCAGCTACCCAGTACCGGCAAAAACCACCAACCGATTTTCTCCAGATTAGTCCAAATCTCCTCAACTCCCATCGCACGAATCATATAAGCCAAGGTGCCTATACCAATCAGCATAAAAAGGACCTTATAGATTTTACTCCCCATAGGTTGGATCGTTTGTTAACTTATCTACAAAATAACCACTTACCTTTTCCTGTCTGTTGCACATATAGATTAAGATTGGATTTAATACAAACATGTCAAAGAAAAAGTAAATCCATGGTTGCCCGATAAACAACCAAACGAAGAGAAAGATTACCCGAGTATTGAACTGTACAATATTGGTGTACTTCATCAATGGTTTATTTTTCATTCTGAAATCAACCATCAATTGTTTTGGCAAGTCGTCTTTATATCGCGATTTGACGATATGCAGCAGTTTCTGCAATTTTGGCGATAATTTTTCCTGATTTCGGGTATACCCCATGTAACCGTTCAACACAAATTTGCTGAAAAAGTTTTTCTTCCAGGAAAGTGCATCGTAATCAACTTTCAAATCGCGTGTATTATCCAACTCACTACCAGCTTTACCCTTAATAAAAAATAGGTGGACATTACGATAATAGTCGGCCATTGCAGATTGTATCATATGGGATACCCCGGCAAGGATACAGAACACCCATAGCCAATCCGTCCAGCCTTCGTTGATACTGCGCAAACAAATAGCGATATGAATAGATGCAAACCAAAAATCACCTGCAAAACCATCCAAAATTCGACCAAAACGACTCTTATTATCTGTCATTCGTGCCAATTGTCCATCTGCGCTATCCAAGGAGTTCGCGAAGATCAGCAGCAACATCCCGATCACATTTATCCATAAATCGCCATAATAAAACAGAATACCCGCAGCAACACCAAAGAAAATACTTATAATAGTCACTGCATTGGGTGTAATCCCGATTTTAGCGCATATCTGTGCAATACGAAATCCAATAGGCCTATAAAACCAGATATCTATTTTTTCTTCGGTATCGTTGGATTTTAAAGATTGTTCGAATGCACTCAAATTCTGTTCTTCGACTACATTAACTTGTTCTCTCTGCATTTTGGTTCTTTTCAGTAAATTTATGGTAAACCATTTGCGCAATGGCTTCAGCGGCTTCGGCTCGACAAGGGGCAAAGCTTGGCCAATCATTTAGATCAATAATATGAAAATCTCCGTTTGGATCGATTATTACATCACCGCCATAGATATGGACATCCAACACTTCTGCTGCGCGGTTGGCTACTTGCTTTAAATCAGCCAAATCAAACGGAAAATGCACAACTTCATCATTAATTTGCTCATACAAATCATATTTATGATGATTATGCTCGTAAGGATAAAAATAGAAAAAGAAATCGGTGTCTCTCACTGCATAAAACTTGAGTAAATCCCCAGCCAAATGTTCAGATATTACCGCTTCTTTAATTCCCCGAAGGGCGTATTCGTTCAAGATATGCTGCGCTTCTTTGAGGCTGGCAGCAAAGGTAACGTCCTCTTTATGGATGGCATGGAAATCGCCGCGTTTGATCCAGACGCCTTTCCCCTTCAACTTTTCAAAAATTGACTGCATATCTGCGACGGTAGAGATAACAATACTTTTAGGGTATGGAATCCCACCTTCCAACAATTTGAGTGTCATGTTTTTTCGAAAGCAGTTTTCAATACCAAAACCTGAATTCAATACATGAACACCATTATTTTGAAGTGATTGCAGCTTCTTAACCAAGGTTTTTGTTCTTCCCATCGTCAGGATATTTCCCTGTTTGACGGAATCAGAAGCTAAAAATTCATCCTCATTGCAAATTTCAACGGCTGCACCTTTTTCGGTTAATTTTAGCACAACTTCGTTAAATATTGCAGCATCATTCCCCACGTGATTGGGTGAAAAGCGATTTTTACGCGTCACGCCTAAAATAGAAATCATTTCGCTCATTTTATTAACTAACTTCCTCACTCAAAAACCGTTCCGCTACAATGCGATCCTTTAAGTGATCGATATCCACCACCTTCTCGAATACAAAAGCGTCAACGTTCAAATCGTTTTCTAAAAGCGCACGTTGAAAATTACGCATCCTGGAATTTCCGGCGGCGACAGAGCGGAGTGCGCAGTCCATCGCAGCCTTGCGAAAGCAATAAATCCCTCCCGAAACAAATTTTGTCCCGGCTGTGGCCTTGTCCAAAAATGCTTCCACATGTAATTCATCGTCTGTATTCACATAAAGTGGGCTCTCGTCATCCACAAATGGTGTCACAGCCATAAAGGCGTCTGCATCTGACTTCTGATGGAAAGCGGTGAGGTATTCGTGAAATTCGTGGGGTCTAAAAACAGTATCTGTAGTCGTCAGACAGCAGGAAGTCCAAGCAGGATTGTTTTTGACCAACAAAGCAAAACTATGCAAAGAACTGGGGGTGTCCTCCTCGATCAGGATGATAGGGAGTTCAAATGCTGTATGTGTTAAAAACGTCTTCAATTCAGGTGATTGTCTATTGATAATAACATGCACTTGCTGCGCACCTTCTTTAGCAAAAACGCGAATCAATCGTTCAATCAATGGAACTCCATGTAAGGGTAGCAAGGGCTTAGGTAAATTAAACCCCTCTTTTCGCAATCGAGATCCTTCTCCCGCCGCAATAATAGCAAATTCCATTCCTTCTAATTGCAAAATAAAATCATTCATTAAAAAAGTAAAACCCCTGTCACCATACTAGCGTTTGCAAACGCAAAAGTTTACAGCGGGTTATTGGTGGGTAATTATTTGAAAGCATCCCTATCCTATTTTTTAATAGCGCAAATCCGGAGGCCACGATATAATTATCCCGAAGAAAAAGGGGAAGAATCACCCGAAGTAATTGTTCCCCTTTTTATAAAGGTAATCTATTGAATACTATCTACTAACTCTTGGTAATAATCCAGTCCCAAGTGAGTAATCAAGTCCTCGCCCATAATATGACGCAAGGTATTTTGTAATTTCATCAATTGTTTGAAGATATCATGCTCAGGAGGTAAACCCGGTGCCGTTTGTGGTGATTTCAAATAGAAAGACAACCATTCCTGGATACCTGACATACCAGCACGTTGTGCCAAATCAATAAACAATGCCAAATCCAAAGCAACTGGAGCTGCCAAAATTGAATCTCGGCACAAGAAGTTGATCTTGATTTGCATTTTGTAACCCAACCAACCAAAGATATCGATGTTATCCCAAGACTCTTTGTTGTCTCCATGAGGAGGGTAGTAATTGATCCGTACCTTGTGGTATAAATCACCGTATAATTCTGGGTTCTTTTTCGCATCAAGAATTTCTTCCAATACGGATAATTTAGAAACTTCTTTTGTTTTGAAGTTTTCTGGATCATCCAATACCAAGCCATCGCGGTTACCCAAGATATTTGTAGAGAACCATCCTTCTACCCCTAGCGCTCTTGCCTGAAGACCAGGAGCAACAATTGTTTTCATCAATGTTTGACCTGTTTTGAAGTCTTTTCCAGCAATTGCAACGCCATGTTCATGAGCTAATTCTACAATAGCAGGAACATCACACGTTAAGTTAGGCGCACCGTTAACATAAGGAGCACCCTCTTTTATAGCCGCATAACAATAGATCATGCTCGGTGGAATACGTTGATCATCATTATCCAAAGCCTCTTCTAACTTTGCAATTGTTGAGAAGGCTTCATTTGTCTCAATATAGCGTTCAGTAGAACCACACCATACCAATACGACACGGTCTAAGCCGTTTTTTTCTTTAAATTCACGGATATCACGTTGTACGGCATCAGCCAACTCACGACGTGTCTTTTCCGTTTTAATGTGTGTACCGTCTAAATTCTTTACAAAATTGCGATCAAAGACAGCTTTCATCGGCTGAATAGCTTCCAGTTCAGCTTTTACGGCATCAAGTTGACCTTGTTCCAATACCTGTGCTTTTGAAGCTGCTTCATAGACGTTATCTTCATAAACATCCCAACCACCAAAAACTACATCTTCCAACTTTGCCAAAGGGACGAAATCCTTTATTAATGGATTTCTATTCTCCGTGCGCTTACCTAAACGGATTCTGCTCAACTGCGAAACAGATCCTATCGGTTTTGAAAAACCCTTGTTTATAGATGCCACACCAGCGATCAATGTTGTAGCCACAGCACCCAATCCCGGAATAAGAATACCCAATTTGCCATTGGCATCTTTCACTTGTTGTCCCATATTAATTCTATATACTTAATTTGTTATTTAATTGATGTTTTATGATAAAATAATTCTTAAAATTAGCTTAAAAAAACATATTTCACACCTATTGTCACTTTATTTATAAAATCGTGACAATTGCTTTTTCAAGGCCTATTCGAATACAAAAGAACTACAATAAAATACGATTCCGACCGAAGTCGTGATCACTCATCTCATTGAAATTTAAGTCATTTGAACATACCTTGAAAAATAAAATATAATCATAACTAATTTTACTCAATATATTAACATTAAAAAACTAATCCAAATACAATTCAAAAAAAGTTATTCTTTCTAAAAAATTGGTCAATTTTTCTTTTTCTAATCCATATAAATATGACAATAAAATTGGAAAATGATTTCGGGAGCATTACCTTTAGACTTAAATTAATGCAACCATCGTGAGCTCAAATCAGCTAACAAAACCGAAAATAATTTCGCTCATGATAGCTACATTTCCATTAAGAAAACAAACCGAGTGTAAAGAATCCATGTAAAACATGATAAATCGACATTCTTAAATCATTATTTAAATGAAAACTACAATTTCGTTTCTGGCTTTAACACTTGTTACGGGAAGCCAGCTACATGCACAGACGACCACAGATTCCGCTTATGTCAGGGATCATTATGAAAAAACCGAAGTAAAGGTTCCGATGAGAGATGGTAAGAAATTGTTTACTGTGATCTACAGCCCCAAAGACAAATCCAAGAAATACCCTGTTTTATTGAATCGAACACCCTACACGGTAGGCCCTTATGGCCAAAACGAATACAAAAAGAGTTTAGGCAACTTCCCTGCAATGATGCGGGACGGTTATATCTTCGTCTATCAGGATGTGCGTGGAAAATGGATGAGTGAAGGCGATTTTGAAGACGTTCGTCCCACAAACTTCAGTAAGGGTAAAAAAGCGATTGATGAAAGCACGGACACTTATGACGCATTGGAATGGTTACAAAAAAACCTGAAGAATTATAGTGGCAAAGCGGGGCTTTATGGTATCTCTTATCCGGGATTTTATTCTACGGTCGGACTGATCAAAACGCATCCGAGCCTCAAAGCTGTTTCGCCACAGGCTCCGGTAACAGATTGGTTTATCGGTGATGATTTCCATCACAATGGTGTTCTATTCTTGCAGGATGCTTTCACATTTATGTCGACCTTTGGCGTTCCGCGCCCTAAACCAATTACGCCGGATCAATTTAACAGTAAGATTCAGATCAACGAAGTGGATAAATACAATTTTTTCCTTGAAGCCGGAACCGCCAGAGAACTCAAAGAAAAATATTTTGGCGATTCTGTCCTATTCTGGAATAACCTCTTTAAGCATCCGAATTACGATGACTTCTGGAAAAGCCGTGTCGTCACCAATTATCTACAGGACGTGAAACCGGCAGTCATGGTCGTTGGTGGCTTTTTCGATGCCGAGGATGCTTACGGAACATTTAAAACCTATCAATCCATTGAAGAAAAGAGCAAAAAAAACAATTCAATTCTGGTTGCAGGCCCTTGGTATCATGGTGGCTGGGTACGTGCAACAGGAGATTACTTAGGTGACATCCAATTTGAGAAAAAAACAAGCGTCACCTACCAGGAAAAATTTGAACAACCATTTTTCAGTCATCATTTAAAACAAGAAGGAAGCTTCTCTCCCGCCGAGGCTAATATCTTTATTTCCGGAAGCAATGAATGGAAGCAATTTGAACAATGGCCACCAAAGAATGTCGAAACAAAAAAGCTTTATTTTCAGCCACAGGGTAAACTTGGTTTTGAGGAAGTCCAACGCACAGACTCATGGGATGAATACGTAACAGATCCCAATAAACCGGTTCCGCACCAAGGCGGATTAATCCAGAACCGTACCCGCGAGTATATGGTCGATGATCAACGTTTTGCAGCCAGCCGTCCAGATGTCATGGTCTATCAAACTGCACCATTGACGGAAGACATCACGATTGTCGGGCCGATCAAGAATTTTCTAAAAGTAGCATCAACAGGTACCGATGCGGATTATATTGTTAAACTCATCGATGTCTATCCCAACGATGCGCCGAATTTTGATGGAAAACCAATGGCGGGATACCAGATGATGGTCAGAGGAGAGATCATGGCGGGCAAATATCGAAATGGCTTTGACAAACCGCAACCATTGACACCGGGCATGGTGGAAAAAGTAGACTTCGTTATGCCTGATGTTGCCCATACCTTTAAAAAAGGACATCGTATCATGGTTCAGGTGCAAAACTCATGGTTCCCATTGGCTGAACGAAATCCGCAAGTATTTATGGAACCCTATACAGCGACCAAAGCCGATTTCCGTAAGGCTACACAACGCATTTTTCATGATGTCAACAATGCAACCTATATCGAATTTGATATCTTAAAAGATTAAGGCTAACTGATCACTGGATACCTGGTAGCGAAAATCAACCAGTCGCAAAACAGATTCGGGCCGATATTTAAGAATATCGGCCCGAATCTGTTTTATGAAGCACTGTTTTTACTGTTTCAAGATTCTTCCACGAATTTGTTTTCCGCTGCTTTTATTCCTGTAATCAACAGGAGGATAATGCTACCGGCAAGAAAATAAAAAGAGTAATTCCAAGAGGGATCAACCTCGTGCAGTTTTCCAAAAATTGGTGGACCAAATGCAGCTATCAGATAACCGACCGACTGTGCCATTCCCGAAATTTTAATTGCATTTGCCGTGGTTTTTGCCCTTAAGCTAAAAAAGAGAATAGAAAGGCTAAAAGACAAACCATTGGAAAGTCCGAGTAATACGGCCGCAACATAAATCCCCTCAAGCTTAAACAGAAAGAAAATCAGTATACTGCCCAACATGCCAGCCGCAACAGCAACAGCCATTAACCGCTGATCTTTCATCCGGTGTGCAATAATAGGTCCGAAAAACATAATGGGAATCATCGCAATCTGAATCAGAAATAACAACCATCCCGTATCTTTAGCCGCCATTCCATAGTCGACCAATACCTTAGGTAACCAAGAAATCAGGCTATAATAAACCAATGATTGAATACCCATAAATATACTGATATACCAAGCCAATCTGGATCTAAAAATATGGCCAATACTGCTCTTAGATTGCTGCTTTTGGCCGGGAGCAGCATCTTTCGGTCCAGCGAATTGATCAAAAAAGACAGCGATAATTGTGAATATGGCCAATATGCCCCACAGCCCTAAAGAACCTTGCCATCCCAATCCTGTCCATTCCCCAATACGTAGGCTAAAGCCCGATGCAAATGCCGCGGTCAGATTCATTGCTACGGCAAAAATTCCCGTCATCAGTCCGATATGATGGGGGAAACTGGTTTTAATATAACCCGGTGCCACCACATTACCCACACATATTCCTAATCCGATCATAACAGAACCTACAAATAAAGAGCCTGTATCACCCTATCGCCCATCTGCATTTATTCAGCGTTGATCACCGGTTGCACGCTCTCGGCAGCGCGTCTTATATCATTTTAATTTCATCTGCTTTTTTTCAAACTTCTGCGACCATGACCTGCTCCATTGCGAAACCTTCCTTACCATATTTGGTAAAGGAAAATACCTGATTGATACCAACTTTTATAATAACCTAGTAATTACTGGGGTTTTACAGGGGTATAACAGGGGTAGATCCCTGTAAACCCCCTGTTAATATGGTTTAAATATAGTGTTATTTCGATTTTAAATACGGTTTTGGCCTTATCTTGATATAAAGTTGGATCACGGTAATTATCAAGTTTATAAATGTGGTTTCGAATTAAAATCTGAAACAATGGTCAATTTTTACCTGAGATCATATACCGGCAATACGGATATGGCGAACCTCAGATGATCGTTATTTTTGAAATCAGGATAGCAAACGGAGTCTGTAGTTTTTTAGCCACAAAAATAATTGCTCAATAAAAAAAAATTAAACAATACTTGCATAAGTGTGAAAAACACACTATCTTTGTATCATCATAATTTAGGTTTATAATTGGTTATTTAAGGTTTTCATTCTCCCCGTTTGAAAACCTTTTTTTGTTCCTACGCTTCTTTCTATTAAGCGCTATTTAATGTTCCTCTTCCGATGCTCTTGTTATCATATTATTCATAAAAGAGGATAGGAAATCTTTCAAAATAGTGTCCCTCAGAAAATCATCACTCAAATTAAATTTTCAAAAAATTCAATAATTCTTCAACAATAACGTATTTTTAACCGTATGTTCAAAAAATAGGAAAATCCTATTGGTGGCGTACACATAATAATACATCGAAATATAATTAAACATATATGGCAGAACATGGGGATTTACAAATCGCAATATTAATCGATGCGGATAATGTTTCTTATCGAAAGATCGAAGAAATTCTGAACGAAGTCAAACGCTACGGTATTCCTACGATCAAACGGATCTACGGTGACTGGACAAATCCCTATGTCGAAAAATGGAAGGATAAGCTCCTCACCCATGCGATCACCCCTATCCAACAATACAGTTACACTCAGGGCAAAAACTCCACGGACTCGGCACTCATTATTGATGCGATGGACATCCTGCATTCTGACAGGGTTGATGGGTTCTGTATTGTATCAAGTGACAGTGACTTTACTAGGCTGGCGACACGGTTAAGAGAATCCGGCAAATTGGTGATCGGTATCGGAGAGAAAAAGACGCCGAAGCCTTTCATCGCTTCTTGCGACAAATTTATTTATGTTGAGATCTTTGAAAAGAATCCAAAGAAAGAACCTAACACAAAGAAAAAACAGCAAAATCAGCCCAAACCTGTCCCTGTAGACAATCCAACCAGTATAGCTGTGCTTGATGAAGAGACGCTGGAATTATTAAAAGATACTGTTGATGACACCGCAGATGAAAATGGCTGGGCATTTTTAGGGGAAATTGGCAGTCTTTTCAATAAAAGAAAACCAGATTTTGATGCGCGAAACTATGGTTACGATAAAATGTCCCACCTTTTTAAAGCCTATACAGAAGATTTTGAAATTGAAGAACGTAATACGGACAAATCGCGTATAAAACATTATTATATTCGAAATATTATCAAAAGACCTTTATCTGCCGCCGCCCCTTCACCAACCGCTGAAGACAAAAAAACAGTATCGACTACTGATGCAAAATCGCAGGAAGTTTCGACAAAACCTGCCAATCAAAATGCAAGAAAAAAAAGCCGCCAAAATAAAAAGCCTCAAGATACAGTGGCATCGGAAAATCCTCCGAAAGAGGTTGCGGCAGTTCAACAGAAAGATGAACAACAAGTAGTAGAAAACATAGCTCAAAATGATTCTCCCAATCGTATGTTATTTCCAGCAGCAGGAAATAAAATTACAGCGGATGATGCAAAAAAATCGCAAATCAGAATTACGAAAGATTTTAAGCCTTTATTTCCAGCAAAATCACAAAAGCTCCGGATCGTGATCGATTCCAATGAGTATGAATGCAATTTCACTTACCGTGGCCGTGGATTCCATGTCCTTAAACTAGGGAAAGAAGCAGCTACACAGCTTGGACTTGCAGAAGGAATTCAACTGGAGATAACGAAACTCAACGAGCATACCTATGCGCTCCAAAATCAACCCAGCTAGGATGACTTTTTATTGAGCAAAAAAAGACATGATTGCTGATCGAAGGAAAAGATAATCGTTCGGTCAGCAGTCAATATAGATTCTCCTTCCCTTCTCGCTCGCTATAAAATTCCCTGAAAACAGCTAGAATATCCTTCCTATTTCCAGTTATATTTGTAACTATCCGAGAGGCTCCAATTTTTTGGGGAGATAATCTACGGTCTAAAAAGAATTCTTTACGAACTAGATGGTTGGTCTGATTGCCGAAATGTAAATCTTCGATGATGAAAATGAGTCTATATTTTGTAATAACAATGTTTTTATCTATTCTCCTGTTGCTAGCCTGTGATCCTGTACGAACGATCCAGATTGAAGCAAAGAAAAAGGATACACATATTTTAGTATACCTGAAATCAACTGACAGCAAGCACGTCGGAATTTCTTCGAAAACAAATCCCATTGATGTATCGCTGCATACGAATCCGCAATTCAGGCAGCATTTTTCAATTGGAAAATGGGATGGAACCTCGATTAAATACTTATTGGTCGATCAAATTGATTCGATAGTCATGCTAAACAGACAGCAAAAACAAGCTTATACAACGCCGATATCTATTCAGCAATATTTAATATCTAAACGAAAGACGTTTTCAAAGCATGTAATCCAGATAAAATAATCTGTTTATGTCCAATAAAATCGTCTATCTCGCACATGGACAAGCTGGTTCGCTGATAAATTTCCAACTAAACCAGCGTTAGGAAAACGGTGACCATCAAGCCTGCTAACTGCTAAAAAGCTATCTTCCACCAGCAAATTCCATTGTAAAATGGTAGTTTTCATCGATCGGAACAACTTTTCTATCAACCTTCCGAAAATCGCGGGCCTGTTCCGTCCACAAAAAAGGATAAAATGAAAATACTTGATTGCCATCCAATTTTTGCACATCATCGGCCCAATCCTTCCATTTAAATGTTTCATAAAATTGACGGATATCCCCCTTCAGTGTCCAATAAATAAAATCAGAATAGCCGCACTCTAAGCTTTCCCATTCCAAGGTATCCTGTGCAAAATAATAGACCTGTCCTATGCCCTCGCCCAAAGCCCCCGCATTAATCGCAAAATAGCCACCCAAAACATCATCGGCAATTAATAGAAAACCACCTTTCTCTCCTTCTTTGTCAAAACTCTTTCCTTTGTTCCACTCCATAATACCCCGATTCAATTTGACTGAACCCGAACCCAATATCCGTAGCCACCCATTGTCAATTAGTATTCCTCCGGTTTGATGAATTATAGCGCCCATAGGTGATTTTGTAGTGATCTGAGCTCTTAGCAGCTCCTCATCTGCACGTTTTGCATTTCTGGGCAGTACCTCATAAGGATTGCTAGCTCCCTTCATCCATTCTTCGACCAGGTTCCATCCTGAATCTGTCGGATTAATCAACTCATTTAAACTCTTCATTCCTTGTGCTTTATATCCAAAACAAACCGTCCTTACCTATTTTCCTAATTCATCGATTATAGAAAAAAAATAAAGTGATGCATCTCGAATTGCCGAAATTACCATAATTCTTCCTGTCATCCAAATCACATAGGTAGGTTTGTTAAAGTCCAAAAGATGATCTGACCGTTACTTTACACATAAAACATACGAACCTTCAAGCAATTTTCGTTAAATTTAAACCATGCAACATGAATTAGAAAAACTTCGGTATCCCATAGGCCGCTTTGCCGTACCAGATCAGATTAACAAGCAATTATTGAGCGATTGGATAAAAACAATTGCAGACTTCCCGGCCCGCCTAAAATCGGAAGTTAGTGACCTACCGGATAGTGCATTGGAAAAACGATATCGCCCAGATGGCTGGACGATCAGACAGGTGGTGCATCATTGCGCAGATAGCCATATGAATAGCTTTGTCCGTTTTAAGCTAGCCCTGTCAGAAGATGACCCTACGATAAAACTCTATGAAGAAAACCTATGGGCCGAACTTCCCGATGCAAAACACAATCCGATAGAAAGCTCGCTGCGTCTATTGGAAGGTTTGCATCAACGTTGGGAGATTCTTTTGAAAAGTCTAAGTGATGAGCAACTTGAACGTGCCTTTATTCATCCCGTTACCAAACGATATATTTCACTTAAAGTAAATATTGGATTATATGCCTGGCATTGCAACCACCATCTGATGCACATTGTCAATGCAAAAAATAGATCAGTCTAACGATAAAGTCCTATTTTCAGGAGCAGAGTCTACCCAACGACAAAAGCTCCTGAATCAAGTTGTGTGCGAACTATAATGATTGTACCCACATCATAACGAATAAAGCGCCCAATGCAAGACCTATAATCCCCGAAATCAAAAACGTCCGCAGATAATAGCCGAACGTTTTGGTCTTTTTCTGAAAGCATAAAGGCTAGGTCGATCAGCATACCTGTGAAATCTAAATTCGCAGAAGATAACATCGTGCAGATTATTTTTTCTTTTTAAACAGTTTACTAAAAAAGGATGAACTACTATTTCCTGTAGGTTCGTCCTGTGCTTCTACTCCCCCACTTTTCTCATTCGCCCAAATCAACAATTCGGGTTCAATATCCAATTCGTGTTGTCGGGCAAAGTCCGACCAATAGGCGTGTTTTTCCTGATCCATAAAATTGGGATCATTTTTATAGTAACCCAATAAGCTTTCTGTAGCAGACTCATAGACACTATAATGATTTGCCCGCTCAAAATAATGAATGGCTTTTTTGCTGTCCTTTTTAAATTTTAAACCCGCATCATACATCAAACCGTAATAAATGTTGGAATAGCTATTCGCTTTATCTTTCTTCAGATAAACAAGTAGACGGTCATAGTCATCTAAACTATAATAAATCGAGGCAATATTGCCATTATTTTCAACCAGTTTCAATTCCGCTTTTTTGTAGTAATCCAATGCTTTTTCAAGATCTTCTTCCACATAGGTCCCACTAAAATAGAAATAACCCAGATTGGATAATGCATAGCCATCCCCAAGATCAGCCGCTTTGGTATAGGCCTCAAAAGCTTTTTTTAGATCCGATGTATACCCTATTCCATGCTGGTAAAGATAACCAATGCTATTCCAAGAAGCTGCATACCCCTTTCCGGCGGACCGCTCATAGTATGCAATTCCTTTTTTCAGGTCCAGAAAACGCTTATTTTCATTATCGGTATCCGTATAGATATTACCAAGTTCATACATACTGCTTTCATTGTCCTGATCAGCTGAAAATGTAAAGTAACGGATAGCATTTTCGACGTCTCCATTTCTACAGCAATCCATGGCCATGTGATACAATGTATAGCTATCATAGGCAGATTCAAAATCTACGCCCCGATCCGATTTCCACTGCGTAAAAAAATGGTCAAAAACCTCAAGTTCCTTTCCTTCCAGCTTGTCCAATGCCTTGATATAATATCCATACTGATCTTGGGGCACCTCTTCCAATCCTTCATATCCCTTATTAAACAGTTTGCCGTCGCGCAACATCATTAGATCTTGATAATGTCTTACACTACCACAGATAAAATCGAAGGATTCACT
Source organism: Sphingobacterium sp. DR205 (assembly GCF_011064245.1). NCBI lineage: Bacteria > Pseudomonadati > Bacteroidota > Sphingobacteriia > Sphingobacteriales > Sphingobacteriaceae > Sphingobacterium > Sphingobacterium sp. DR205. Next base: position 4,607,955 of record NZ_CP049333.1, read on the forward strand.
CAGTTCTTTGCTATCAGTATCGTAGTAATAATACCCGCCCACCTGATCTTGCAGGATAAAATAGTCCATCAGCGCGTAGCTGATTGTGGCATAATGTGCTGACAATGGAAGCAGCCAGCTTTTAGTCTCTGTGTGATAGATTCCTCTTTCCGATTCGGTTTCAATGATATAACAATTATAGGCACCATTACCAAAATTTGCACCTCCCTGTATAGATTTAATCGTCAGATCTTGCAGAAGAAAATCCCGACTGGCGAGGTCATACAGAAAATATTTGCCCGCTGTAAGGTAATACAATGCACTGAGCCCATTCATGGCATTTAGCACAGCCACATCTTTTACCAAAAGGGAACCGTCTGCCGCATGGACTGATTTCTTTTTTTTATTGTTTAAATTGACCGCGTAGAAATCAAACAACAATTCGTTTAAAACCCCTTCTGGATACTCGCCCAATAGAGCACCCTGATTGGAATAATATTTACGTAGTTTGCTGTTCGCTATTGGTTGGTAAATAAAGCCCTCGTAGTCTATTTCAAAAGGCTCATCGGAGCTCGTCGTATTCAAGCCCTTACCTTCAGCATCGATAATGTCATATTTTCCATCCAGCTGTCCCTGGTAGAATCCATAAGCAAAATCGTCCAAAACCGCATAGTTCAAGGGAATAATTGTAGCTCCAGTCTCCACGTCCACCAAGCCATATTTGCCCGCTAAACTCACTTTTCCTACAATCTTACCACGGCCGCTCTGTACAGGCTCTGCAGAGGCGTACATACAAGGGATGGTCTCTTCGCCCTTTCTATTTATATAGCCAAACAAGCCTTCTTTCTCAACAACTGCAAAGCCATTGTAATCAAAGTCTCCGATCTCGTCATAACAGGGTTCGACTTTCACCTCACCCTTCGCATTTCGGATCCCCCAACTTCCGTTTTCTTCAAAAAACTGGTTATCAAGACTATCAATCGCTTCCCCATTCCACCAGCCCAGCCCATAGTTGCTCCACTCAGCTTCTAACATCGCTAAAAAGGAATCATAACCTGAGCGGCTCAAAATAGGATAAAGCGCTGATAACGACTGCTTCTCTATTGCTTTTTCGTAATACAGGTTCTTCTCCTGAATTTCAAATGCAAAATCCTTTGCTTGTTGGCTATGTTTGACCTCAGACATATTAAAAACATCACGCGCATTGATCTGGAAGCATTCAAATGGAAGTCCATGCAGAAAATCGAACATTTTTTCGATGGTCAACAGGACAGCAGCATTGGATATCAAGTTATACTCCTGTATAAGCAGATCGTAGAATTTCCTTAATTTTAAAACACCCGCTTCTTTTTCAGCATATACCAAGGTACCTTTCGCTTTTGGATTTGCGGCAAACAAAGGCAGCAACAAATCTGGAATGACATAGTTCCATTCACCCAAATAAGCATGGAAATACTCCTGATCTTTTTTATCTGTGTTATAAATATAAATTCGATGTGCCATATTCTTCTTTTATTCTTCAATATCAACCGCATTGTTTTTGGCAAAATCCAACCAAAAGTTGTATTTAGCGGAATCTGCAAACGCTCCATTTTTATAGTAATACAAGAGACGATTGACGGCATAAGCATAGGTCGCATTTTCGTTTGCCTGTTCATAGTAACGCAGTGCCTTCACCATACTCTGTTTTACGCCCCAGCCTTCTTCATACAAAATACCATAATAAATCGCGGCATATTGTCCGTCTTTATCCTTTTTAAGATAGCGTAATAAATTGGCGTAATCTTTCTGTTGGTAATAAATTTCGGCTACCTGCGCATCATTATTGATACCTTCTTTTTCAGCCTGTTTAAAATAGTGTAAGGCCTGCACAAAATCCTGTTCCAGATATTCCCCTTCATAATACCAATTGCCAAGATTGCTCATCGCCTGTGGTTCCCCCAATGCCGCAGCTTTTTGGTAGGCCTCTAAGGCTTTGGGAATATCAAGCGGAAGGCCGAGGCCCGTAGCATATATGAACCCTAAGTTCGTCCAAGCCTGCGCATGATCCTGCGCTATGGCCTGTTCGTAGAAGCGAATCGCTTTAGGAATATCCAGAAAATCTTCATGATCTGTATCGCAATAGATATTGCCGAGAAGGTATTGGCAGTCAGCGCTACCTCGGGAGGCACCGATGGTCAACAAATGTATCGCCTCGTTTTTCTTACCGGCCCAATTTAGTTTCTGTGCTTTTTCGTATAGCGTCTCATTATCGAGATAAGATTCGTAGCCCGCCCCCTTTCGTTTGGTCCATGCTTGATAAAATTGTACAAAGTAATTCTGGTCAGCTCCCTGCAAATTATATTTTTCGGCATACAAACGGCCAAATGCTGTTTCAGGAAATTCCGCGACATTTCGTTTTAGATCTACATAAAACAGCCTTTCTCCTTTAAATAAGAGTAAGAATTCACCTTCGCTTCGCTCTGGATGAGGATCATGAATCGGCGCACTGACATAATCATAAAGTTCGCTGCAGAAATTTACTTTTGTATCAAAATAGCGCATGCCTTCGGATTGCTGGATACGCATAAAGTCCATATAGCAATATTCGATTTTCTGATAAGCCCGATCAGGTTCGAGCAACCATTGATCAAGATGAGCTTCATATATCCCCTGCCCTTCGGCACAGGCGACAACAAAGACATCTTTTCGAAAGTTTTTAATGCTATCGACCAAGACTTTGTCAATGGTCCGATCGCCTAGGCGGAATAGGTCATGCGCAAGTGAGTAAATCTGCCATTGTTTATTTTTCAGGTAAGCGATACTGCGATAATCATCCAGAACGATGATCCGATCAATCTCTTCATCAAGCACGTTGCCATCGGGCTTGATGACTGAAATCTTCCGCTGTAACTTGTTGGGTTTGATCCAAAAATAGGCGTTGGGAAGAGCCTGTAGGCTATCTTCCAGGAAACTGCCCAAATAGTGACCATCCATACGAAAGTATTTCCGCTTCATTGTACCTTTTTGCCGCTTATAAAAAAGCTTACTGTAATCGTATCCAAAAGGTTCATCCGCTGATTCGTCAATAACCTGTACCCCATCAGCAGCAAAAAGAAAATAGTCAGCACCTTGCTTTGCGTTCAAAAAACCGTGGGCAAACCAGTCCAATTTGTCATAAGCAGCAGGTAGGGAAAGTTGTTTGCTTGCAATGTGCAATACACCACGCTTGCCTTCGATTTCAACTTCCGCGTAATTAACACCATCGATAACACGCGCGTCAAATGCTTCAACGTACTGACAAGGTATAATTTCCTCTCCTTGCTCATTGATATAACCAAATAGGTTATCCAGCTGAACCACAGCAATCCCGGCTTCGTTGAACTCAAATATTTCATTATATTTTGCAACAGCCAGGATATTCCCAAGTCTGTCTTTCAATCCCTGTTTTCCATTTTCATCAAAGACTTCGGCCCCCTCCTGCTGAAAAGCATGTTCTTCCCAAAGACCCAAGCCATAGTTAATCCAGTCTATCTCGAGCATTTCCAGGAAAGTATGGTAGCCAGACAATCGCAAGATCTTCTGTAAAGGATCCAAACTTTGTTGCTCAAACGCCTGTGTATATACTGCTCCCGTCGTCCTGATCTCATCGACCCAGTCACTCGCCTGTTCCGTATGTTTTTCCACATTCATGTTGAAGACATCCCGTGCATCAATCCGAAAAGTATCGAACGGTAAACTTTCCAAAAACTCAAACATCTTATTGACGGGTTCCGTATATTTCCTTTTGTAATGCAATTGATAAACATCGGCAAGAAGCGCATAAAAATAGCGCATTCTTGCAATACCATCTTCCTTATTGGCATAGAGCTGTGTACCCCTGACATGGATACCCGAAGAAAATAGCGGGAGCATCAGAGCTGGAATTTCATAATTCCATTCGGCCAGATATGTTTCAAATGTTTCTTTTGTTTTGGAATTGACGTTATATATGTAAATGCGATGTGCCATAATCTGATTGTGCGATAGTCTTAAAATAGATGTATACTGTTTATCTCAGTTGGATGAAAACGGTAAACACCACATCTAAAGCAGTAAAAATACAGCTATTATCAAATATTCCATTTAGCGGAAAACAGGGATTTTTTAAATAGGTACGGAAGGTGGTTTTACAGAAGCCCGGGCGATTGATCGACACCTTCATGGTGACGCTATCAATCTTCGGAAATAATATCTAGCCTATAAAAACCAGCTCGTTTGTCATGTGGTGCTCCATAGAAAAAATTCCGAAAGTACACCTGCTGATCGCCTTTCCAAAAGATCTCTTTTAATGTACATAGCTCAAAGTTGTCGTTCCAGTCCAGGGGAATCTGCGCGTAAGTCAGATAGCCTCCATTTTCCTTTTTTTGCAAAAAGTAACTGGAACATTCCTGCCCGTTAAACATGCCGTTCAACCTATATTTCTTATGTTTCGAAAAATAGACATAATCCAAATTACCGATCTCCTCGACGTCCCATTTTCCCTGACGCAAATCAAGTGCTTGATCTGTCGTATGACCACCTTCAAGCAGCAGAACCTCCTCTGAAGGAAAATATTTCACAAACATATTCTCCAACAGATCAATGGCACCTTCTGTTTTTCCGGCCGATAGCAATCGACCATCATTAAATCGTACCAGAGCAATTAAATTTCCCTCCACAAGGGTGTCGACTTCCATGTCCTTACCCGGCGTATAACCTCCAAATTTGACACGTCCCTGCAACATCTTCTTTACGACATTTATGTCACTGACTGAAGCAATGGTATCTCTCCGATAATCGGCCTGTTGTTGCTCCTTAAAAAAGCTGATGGAATCTATCTTATAAATTCTGATCATTTTATCCTGAAAGACAAGCGAATCCACAGGTGTTTTCTTCGTTGGCGCAAGCTTTCCGGCGGAAATGTTCGTGGAAATGTTCGCAGCATTTTTTACCTGATTTCTTTGACATGCCATACACAACGTTAAAATAATGGCAGCGCAATAAAGTACTTTCTTCATAACTAAGTTACCCATAAGATATTTTGTCTAATATCGTATTTTAGCCACACAATACTAAAGATCACTCAATTTACGGGCCGTGACAATCAATATTCGACTTGTAAAGATTAAATAGTTAAATGTATATTAGGCTATTGATATTTAATAGACGATCATTGGTATGAAATTATATCCGACAATACTCTTCTTGCTGGTCTTGCTTTCTATATTCAGCTGTCATCCGGAAAAAAGAGGAGACAACGTTGTCCGCAAGCCTAGCGCAGCAGTCAAAGATACGCTCGTACAAAAGGAAACAGTAAAGGCGAAAGAAAAACCCTTATTGACCGCTACTGATCCTTTGAAAATTTTTCACAAACTCTATCCGATTGACATGCTAAAGCCCGAAAGCAAAGATACATTTAAAAAATATGGCATCGAATTTTCGGGTATCTGCTATTCCTGTGATCTAGCGGAGATCAAGGTCGAAAAAGATCTGGTCCAGTTTGTGAATGTCTGTGATTCGAATGAAATCTATCAACTCAGGAATTTCAGCTATACTGCCAACGACTCTACACTCCGTATAAAAACCGAGCGTTCCGAGTTTATCCTGAGGAAAGTTGAAAAAGAGCCAATTTTTGAACTAAAGATTATTGGCGAACCATTTCTTCTGAAAAACAAGAGAATCGCCAAATTCTACACACAAGATGGGTTAATTGGCCAATTTGAAGTACATGACTGTGGAGACTTTCAAGGGTAACTGTGCCCTTCAATGGATATATCCACCAAGCATCATTTGACACGCATATGAGCATGGTGGATAGTTAACTGCGATCAGATTTCAAAGTAAAATCCGCTTTCCTTCAGTTCCTCGTATTTTACTTTGTCAAAACTATAGATTTTTGCTGCTCTAGCATGTCTATCCTTCTGCATGTCGCTATGGTCAATTAGCAAGCCCATGCTTAGCATCTTTTTACGAAAATTGCCCCGATCTATTGAACGCTGGAGGATTGTTTCATACAAGTTGTGTAGCTCAGGTAACGTAAATTGCGCTGGCAGCAGTTCAAATCCGATCGGCTGGTAACGGATTTTACCTTTCAGCCGTTCGACCGCAACAGACAAGATCTGCTGATGATCAAATGCCAGATCAGCCACCTCTTCTAAACTAAACCATTGCACCGCATCGATGTCAAGTCCCGCCTCTAGCGTATATTCGGTCGGCTTGACCAACGCAAAATAGGCTACACTGATGACCCGTCCCCGTGGGTCGCGGTTCAGCTTTGAGAAAGTATAAAGTTGCTCAAGAAAGATATTACTTAGCCCGGCTTCTTCGGACAGTTTACGCAGCGCACATTCATCCGCAGTTTCATCTTCCCGGATAAAACCACCGGGAAATGCCCATTTCCCTAAATAAGGTTCTATCGCCCGTTTGGTCAATAACAGTTTAAGCTGATTTTTCTCAAAACCAAAGATCACACAATCGACTGTAACTGCAGGCCTTGGATAATCGTAGGTGTATTTTTTTTGAGCGGTAGCCATCGTCTTATAAAATTATGTCAGTGGACTTTTTGATTTGTATACCATACTTTTCATGTAGTGATTCAAAGGCTTGCCGCGTAGACTCTTCGAAACCCGCAATAGGTGACATACAGTCAATCAGTAAGGTAATGCGGGAGGTAATCGCTTTGTCCTTCGCAAAATATTCCAATATCTGCATTGCAGAGGCCAATACACAGTGACTTGATGCCTGCCCAGCAATATAAATTGCATCATAAGCCCGAATAGCTTCAAGTACAGCGTGATTGACAAATTTATTGTTATCATATTCAGCCTTGATAATGCCATACATTTCAGTATAGGGATCCTGTCCTTTATAGACTAAGAGAGGTTTGGACTGGCGCAGGGCACTGTGAAAATAGAGCATATTGGCAAACTGGCTTTCCAGTTGCCCTCCGTAGCTACCCTCCAGGCAATGATATGGCCAGATGCACAGTTCTTTTTTCCCTTCGGTTTCTAAATTTTTAAGATAAGCCAATGAACGTTCCAGTGTATCCGCATTGGAAACAGTCCAGGTCCCATCCACAAGATCCCGATAACGGATGACTGTAAATGGTTTAGGCTGATTTCCTTTCTTGTCCACCCACCAGTCTGCATGAAAGATCTGTAGTAGCGAATGACAGTCGAGGCTGCACATAACCTGGGTCAAAGAAGCCATATTGTTGTACATCCATTGGGTCAGCCGGTGTACATCAGCACGCGAACCAGCTACTGGTAGACTGCCAATGGATTCCATAAAATCATTTTGTATGTCAATAGCCAAAAGCAGTGTCCGTTTTTTGTCGGTAGAAGCGGGCAGGATTTGCTCCTGCCCTACCAATGACAATATGGACGGAATATGATCCCTTTTTTCGGATGCTATATGTCTTACATCAACGATCTGTTCGTATCTTGTTTTCATCTGTCAGTAATTCAATATTTATGTATTGTATGTGTTCAATTTCACATTCTTTTAGGTGATAAAATTTTAAATCTAACTGATTTTTAGCTTTAATTTTTTTATCAGCCCTTAAATGTTGGAATTGCAGCAAACTTATGGGCAGACTGTTGTTGACGTCTATGGATCAGTTCATCTATCGCTGGTTCTCCGGATGTTCCGGTCAGAATAAATGCGTCAATCTGTGCATAGCTCATTCCCAGCTCCTCTTCATCCGTCTGTCCTTCCCATAGCCCTGCTGAAGGACTCTTATCTTGAATGGATTCGGGGACACCCAGATATTTTGCCAGTGTATATACTTCTTGTTTGGTCACCATGGCCAGGGGGTTAAGATCATAAGCACCATCTCCCCATTTGGTAAAGTAACCCACAGTCGCTTCGGCCATATTACCGGTACCGATCACAAAACGGCTTCCCAATTGTGCAAATTGATAGAGGTAAGTCATGCGGACCCGCGGCCGGATATTGGCCAAACTCAAGACACGGTTGGATTCACTAGAAGCTGCAATATAAGCTTCATTATTGATGGTCAGCGCATCGACCGCAGGCTTGATATCAAAGATATGGTAAGGAAAATTAAATTTTTCGATAAGCTCCATGCCATGTGCATGGCTCTTGCTATTGTTCATGTCACTACCATAGGGCATCATGATCAAATGGACATCCACGTTGGCCAAATGACATAGGCAAGCAACCACACTACAGTCAATACCGCCACTCATGCCAAGCACCAGACCTTGACGGTTTGCCGCATTCACCTGTCCCGCAATCCATGATGCCATTTGTTGTGCATACTGTTCGACGTTTTCATCATTGATGAAAAACGGTTTTCTTAGGTTATTTTCCATATACTCTTATTGATTCTGTTTGTAATCTGTTTCTTATTTCCTTAAAACTAACGGGGCTGACAAATGCTCCGTCCAAAAAGCACTCTTTAAGCAAGTTGCTATCGTTCAATTGTTCGACGGTCGTTGGATTGAGATCATCTATCAAGCGAAAATCATTGTTTTCGAATACGACGGCAACGATGCCCTTTTGGGATTTCTTAAAATTTCCGGTATCTGTGGCCGGTCTTTTCTGAATAGCTTTAAACTGACCGTCAACAATTTCGGCCGTTCCCTTTAAGGCAAATCCAAAGGTATCCCTTGTCACATACTGATAGGTATAAGATCCTATTCCAAGCGCCGTATTGGTCGAGGCAAAACCTTTGGCCATCAAACCTTCGCAGATCATAGCTGCCCGTTCCACGGTAATGGAATCGCCATACACAACACCGATATGCGGATCAAGTTCTTTGAAACCTTTCGCATTAACTGTCCCGCCAAAGAGTTCAAATAATCGCTCGACAATCCCCTTTTGAACTGTTTCATGGTCTGCCAGCGGATCACCACAGATAATCTTAACAGGGTCGCCACTATCCGGCCGAATGATAACTTTACCTTCCCGCCCCATGATCAAATCTTTCAATTGTGGCAATACATGATCCACAACATGCCATAGGTCATAGGTATCGGACACAATCGAAATGTTGCCACTCGGATAGACCTCCGTAATCAAATGGCGGAAGGCCTCTACTTCGTGTTCACCGTAAGAACACATTACACTATGTTCTGTGGATGGTGTATACATCATGACGTCGCCTGTTGCACCATAATAGGTTTTGAGGTATTCCCGAACCGAGAGTGTTGCCGAAACACCAAAACTCAGTAAATGGCCACCCGCAGTGCGATAAGCTGTTTCCGGTGATCCCATACCCCGCATGGAGAAGTCTCCGGCCTGTGTAAATACCTTATTGACATCGCCTGTTTTTTCTGCAAAGCCCATCAACAATCTTTTGCATTGATCGGCAATAGTTGCAGCAGTCATCGGGGACCAGATATAGGCAGAGAGTTGCGTTTCGAGGTAACCCGGTAACCAGAAGAAATCCGGGTGGGTATTCTCGATCGTAAACATAGGCACCCCTATAGGCACGAGACTCCCTTCCTTCAAAGCTTTCACCTTGATCGGAAGGTAACCCAAGCGGTGTAAATCGCGTATATGTTGTGACTGATGTGTGTCCGCAAAATTACGGTTGGTCATCGCGAACACTTCGCGGATGGCTTCTTCGTATTGTGCGACAACAGCATCCTCCGGCTGAGCGAAGAAATATTCATCGAAAGAATTGCTGATCTCGGCCAGGGCACCCTGCAAGCCGAAGAAGACAACATGGCTTACTCCTGGGATCCGTGACATCCGGGGAGTCCAGGTTTCGTAAACCCACGCTGTATGTGCCGGATACTGATCTTTGTGACACAATTTGTAACCGTCCGTCCAGAGAATCGGATTTTTGCTCATCGCTCTAAACATAGCTTTCAGTTGTTAAGTTGATATAATTTAATTTTGGATGCATGGTGTTCATCATCGAATCTGTCGTGAAAACAAGGTCGATCGGTGAATCTTCATCCAGTAAAGCCCCCTTGAAAACCCTTGGCTCACAGTGTGTCACCAACAGATAGATTTCATTTGCTCCCATCTCCTTTAGAATTTTTCCCGCCCAGAGAAATGTTCCTCCTGCAGAGCATAAATCATCGACAATAATGCATTTCGCCCCCTTTACAATGTTTCCTGTTTTCAATTCCATCGCTTCGATACGCCCCGTTTGCGGATTGCGTTGTTTTTCAAAGACACAGGCATCGTCGTAACCGCTATTTAGATAGCGTGCCGCCGCCCCTTTATCCGGAAATACTATGCGGTCATTGTCCGAGAATTTCAGTTTTTCCATCAGTTTCGGCAGCCAGTCCAAAGCAGGATAGATCGCTATGCTATTTTCCAATAATGTGAGGGTTGTTTCGGAATGTGGCTCAACAACATAAACCTTATCAAACTGTAAACTATTGATAAATGCAGCGACATATTTTAGCGTAAATAGGTCCCCCTCAATTTTACGGTCCATACGACTGTAGGGCATATAACGAATCCATAATTGACAGCTTGCCCCTGCTTCTTCAAGTCGCTTCCTGACAAAAAACAAACGAATCAAATCGCCATCTTCCTGATAGGTAAATTCAAGCAGGTTTTCCGCTTTGATCAACTGATCGAAATCCTTCACCTTCGTTTCCCCATTGGGAAACTGTTCGGTGATAAGCTGATGTTTATTTAATATAATCATTTTTCATTTTTTACAACTACTCTATTTGAGTACTTTTTACTCAACAAAGATGCGCATTATTTTTATTTCACCAAAGTTTATTGAGTAAAAAATACTCAACAAACCCATACCAAAACATAATTAATTGATTTTCAACCAAATAATTTAAAACCATAAAACTACCAATTCATTTAAAACATAAGGATATACCTTACGTAGAATGACAATATTCTTCAATTATCGCAGAATGGCTTGAAAGTGAGAGAAACAAAAAGATAAAGAAAGTCGTAATAAATTGGCTGAATATGGGGATAGTATCTTTCATTGAAAACCTGATCTTTGCCCTTGAGACAAACGGTCAAGCGAATTGATCACAATCGTTGACTGCCAAAGAGGATAAAATATGCACATGAACACATCAGATTTAATCAATAAGGATATCGAAGCTATTTTACAAATTGAATATCAGGATATCACGGATCTGGTCAAAGATTATCAGGACGTTCCGATCAGTGAGGAAAATCAGGAAGCCTTATATGCCTATAATCTGCTTTACATGAATATACATTCCCTATCGGAACAGGAATATCTTGATGCGTTTAATCAATTAGGTGAAAAATATCCCAATTATGGTCTCGCGGGAGAAAATGACCACAGCAGAACAATTGCCGAACTGGAAGGATTGAAACGGGCGCTCAGCCAATTAAGTTTACAAACCCAGCAAGGACAATATTTACTTCAGCTCAAACTCAGCGTTATTGAACTGGATATACAGGTGTATCAAAAATTGATGCAATCGCCGATTACACCTGCCATTCAAGCAGAAATAGACCTACTGGAATCAGATGCCTATAAAATTATAGATGAAATCAACACAATTTTCGCACAATATGATGATGAATAAATTGTCTTTCGTTCGAGCATTGTTCTTGAGAACCTCAGCGTACATTTCCTGTTTACACGTCAGTCTAAGTACACTTTTAATACCACTGGAGGCCTTGGCGACTTCTCCTGATCAACGGAGACAGCAGCCGCTCAGTTGTTATTCCATCATTGAAGACGGTTATTTACATTATAATCTACCGGTAAACGATAGCAGCTATCTTGCTATGGCACTGAATCGGCACAACCTGTTCCTGCGCACAAATGTGGAGTCATAACATACTAATAATCGCTTAAATAACGTTATCAAATTATTATCGGGCAAGTATATCCGTCTATTAAGCCGGTACGTTTTACGTCTTGTTGGAATAAACACTCATTGGAGATTTAATCATGCTATCTTAAAGCATTACAACCATGAAAAAAAAAGCTGTATTTGTCCTATTGTTAATTTGCGGCCTCTTGATCGGGCGGGCTTATTTCCGGATCAATGAAACAAGAGCCGAAACTGCTTCTACTGGCAAAAACGTTTCAAACCGTTCAATTTTACCGGAATTAAAAGATGGGGATATGATCTTTCAATCTTCGATCTCCCCCCAATGTAAAGCTGTACAACTAGCGACTCACTCGCCCTATTCCCACTGTGGGTTAATTTTTCATGAACAGGGAAAACCATATGTACTAGAGGCTGTTCAGCCCGTAACAGTTACCAGCTTGACAGATTGGATCGCTCGAGGAAAAAACGAACATTATGTCATCAAACGACTTAAAGAAGCAGACAAAGTACTATCGGCTGAGGTTTTAGCTAAAATGAAAGGGATCGGTGAGGGATTTTTGGGTAAAAACTATGATGCTACATTCGAATGGTCGGATAACAGAATTTATTGTTCGGAACTGATCTGGAAAATATACCAGCGGGGGGCCGGAATTGAAGTAGGCAAACTGGAAAAACTCAAAGATTTTGATCTCAGTAGCGCCGAGGTCAAAAGCAAACTCAAAGAACGTTACGGCAATCAGATCCCTTTGGAGGAAACAGTAATTTCACCGGCATCGATTTTTAATAGCGATCTTTTGACAACAGTAGCAAGCAACTAAACAAGCCTTACACGACATCGGCTTCGAATTAGCCTACCTTTTGCAGTTTAACGGGGGCGCCGCCATTCAATTTGCTCTGTTCCGCAGCATCAATAAAAGCACAAATTGCTAAAGTTTCCCGCTCATCCACAGGACTTTCCCCTGTTTGAAAAAAAGGAAGTATACGATCGAGCAGGGGACCATAACCCATAAATTGTCCCAGATGAACAATCTGATCTTTCAGAAAGACGGTACCACCAAAATCATCCTTCCCTTCCCGGATACCACGAACCGAGGCAATCCGGCCATCATCCCATTGACCAATGTACATGGAAGTCCCCCTTTCCTGTACCGTTCGCACCGTTATACAGCCCGGCCCCATTAGGGCAAACAACATTTCCACTGCATGAATTCCATACCAATACAGATCCTTGTGCGACGGATCCGTGACCGCCGGACTATAGACATCAGCTCCAACAACTTTACTTTTATCAAGCTCCTGCAGGCCTACAATGTAACGTAATGAACTGGAGGAAAAAACAGGGCAACCGTATTTTCGGGCAGCTTCAAATATTTTTAGGGCATCGGTATACGAATTGGCTATAGGCTTATCGATAAACAAGGGTTTTCGAGCCCCGAGAACCTCAAGAGCCTGTTGTAAATGCAGGTTTCCATCGTTCGTCTCCAAAAACACATAATCCACTTGTTTGAGCAGCTGAGCAATACTGGAAACAACCGAGACGCCATATTGCTGAATTTCGGCCGTGATCTTTGGAATACGCTCCGCGCTAAGCGCGATCGTTTTACTACCATAAGGATAAGCCGCAACAACCGAAAATTGCCCATATAAACTATCGGCACTGGCCGTATTAATCGCTTTTGTAAAAGCAATGGAATGCGTACTGTCCAAACCGATAATGCCGATTTTTTTCTTCTTCGGCTTTGGTAATATCAGCTTGAACCCTTCTTTAGAAAAATCTGCCTTTGTTTGAAAAGAAAGCCCCAACGGCAATAAAGAAAGTAAGAAATGTTTTCTATCCATTGGACTCATTCAATAAGGAAACAGCACTATTCACCAACGCTGAAATCGCCGTCTTAAACGCCTTTTCATCAAGATTGAACTGCGGATTATGAAGCCCATATTGGGTATTGATGCTGTCATTATTCGTGCCCACCAACATAAATAAAGCGGGGTACCGGTATGAGTAATAAGCAAAATCTTCTGCTGCCATCCAGATTTCCAAATCTTGCACGACTTCATTTCCCATGCTTCTTTGTAGGATATCTTTTACTTGCCCGGTCAATTGGGGATCATTGTTCAATGCAGGATACCCATGGCGCACTTCCACATCCGCTGTCGCGCCCAAGGCCTCGGGCAATGTCCGGGCAATTGTCGCTACAGTCTCCAACGCCTCCTTGCGCCAGGTTTCATCCATGGTACGAAAGGTACCAGCCAACTTGACCTCTTCGGGAATGACATTCGCTGCACCATCACCAATAAAACGGCCAAAAGTCAATACAGATGGAATATCGGGGTTTGCCTTACGACTAACCAGCTGCTGTAAAGTGGTCAGCAACTGAGCGGCAATCATAATTGGGTCAACGGCACGATGTGGCTCGGCCGCATGACCGCCACGCCCTTTAATGGTAAAATAAAACTCATCGCTTGAAGCCATGAACCGCCCCGGGCGTAGGCCTATTTTCCCTAAAGGTACACGTGGACTGACGTGCAAACCCAAAACCGCTTTAATCTTTCCACCGAAAGACTCCAAGATACCAGACTCCAAGATCTGGATCGCACCTCCGGGAATCTTTTCTTCCCCAGGCTGAAACAAGAGCACAATTTTTCCTGAAAACTCGGTTTTATATCCCTTTAAAACAGTAGCGACACCCAATAGATTTGCCGTATGAAAATCGTGACCACAAGCGTGCATAACACCTTCATTTGTGGACTTGTATAGCACATCATTCTGCTCGTGAATAGGTAATGCATCAATATCAGCTCTCAAAACCACGATATCCTCACTTAAGGACTTTTCGCCCTCAAGCACGGCAACCACACCTGTATTGGCAACAACTTTAAACGGAATATCGAGCCGGGTCAACTTCTCTTGGATATATACACTCGTCTCATATTCCTGAAAAGACAGCTCAGGGTGCTGATGGATATGCCGGCGGATCGCAACAATCTCCGGGAAAATAGTTTCAATTTCAGCGTCTAATTCTTTCAACATAGCATTCTTCATCGATGTATTGGTAAAAAGATATTTCAATTACGATACTTTCATAAGGAATCGTCCAACAAGTTAAGTTAAAAATAGCGCACATAAAAATACAGCACCATCACTGTAATAATGATCCACCAGAGGGTTGGATTCCGAAAGCCACGGTAAGAAGCTCGATCCCCTTCGGGCATCTGAAACGAATCGCGTGTCAATATCAGATTTTTCAAACGCGCTTCCGGAACGGCCGGTGTACATAGACTGACCAGTACACAGGCGATCATACAGGTCCAGAACACAATGCCGGTTCTGTTAAAAAATGGCATGTCAGGAAGTAAATACTCCAAAAGCAACGAAAGTGGAATGGTCAATAAGCCAGCCGTTAATGCGCCCTGTGCCGTAGTCCGCTTCCAAAAGACCCCCATCAGAAACATGGTAGCGATACCCGGTGTAAATAAACCATACAGATTCATCAGGTAGAGAAATACAGGTTTGTCGGAATAACTAATCAATACGATAGCACTCATAATACCAAGTACAATGATGACAACTCCTGCACGTTTACCAAAGCGGATCGCTTGATCATCAGAGGCGTTTTTATTGATGTATTGACTGTAAATATCCACCGTGAGTATGGTAGTACACGAATTTATAGCGCCTGAAATATGGGACATAATCGCAGAGATGAGACCAGCCATGACCAGCCCGATCAGCCCTTTAGGCAACAGTGTTTCCACGAGCGTCGCAAATAACAGATCCGGCTGATCCAAATGCGGTAAAAATTTGGGTGCTACCAAAGCGGGGATGGTTATGATCAGCGGCACCAGAAATTTAAGGTAATCACCGAAAATAACCCCCATACGGCCATGCCATTCATTTTTTGCTGCCAAGACACGCTGAACAATAAATTGATTGGTCGCACAATAGAATACGCTGATACAAAGCAAACCTCCCAGATACATTGTCCAGGGAAAATCGGGATCAGACGCCGGATAGAACATCTTCCAGTCTTTGGATGATTCCACGACGGATTGAAATCCGCCCGCCGCATTAATGGTAGCGAAGGTCAGGACAATACCGCCGAGCACCAAAATAACAAGTTGCACCATTTCAGTCCAGATAACGGCTTTCAGCCCTCCTAACACGGTATACAAGCCCGTCAAAATCGCCATTCCGAAAATACTATACAAAATGGGAATACCAAATAAAGCATGTAAGGAGAGTCCGCCCAGATAGAGCACCGCACCGATCTCCACAAATACATAGGTAAATAAAATCAAGATTGCATAGAGTACCCGTGTGGCATTTCCATATCTTTTTTCAAGATATTCTGGAATTGTATAAAAACCATTGCGGATGTAGAAAGGCAGAAATATCCAAAGCAGCGCATTAAAACCGATCAATATGGCCCCCCATTCCAAAGTGATGGCCACAAACCCACGGCTGTAGGCCGCTCCCATGGCGCCGACAAGATGATGGCTACTGATATTTGCGGCAATAATACTCCCTCCGATCATCCACCAGGGCAACTTATCACCAGCCAAAAAATAGTCCCGTTTGGACGAAGAACTTTTTTTCGAAGCATATAATCCCAATACGACGATACCGACTATGTATACCGCAAAAATAATGACATCAATCCAATCTAGTTTCATCGGTCAGTAATGTTTGAATTCCTAATTTCGTTTGTTCAATAAGTATCTCGAGGCTACCCCGTTCGTAAGGACTCTGCCATACGGCATAGATATCTTTATCATAGAGCTGCGCTGGCGCGAGGTAGCCCACATAACCATTGGCGATATTGATAAAGACAATGGTATGATTGGGAAATTCGGCCCGTATAATTGACTGGTAACAAGAGTATGCTTCATTGGCCTGAGCCACCAAAATCGCGTCCCCCATTTTCCAGAGCCATACCGGAATGTTTGCTTCGCGCTGATCGGCAATGGTTTTGCGGGTATTGTATTTTCGCCAAAGGCGGTCTTTTATAACCCGATCCGAACAGCTTTCGTACTCCTCGAAAATAGACTCAAGGCTCGGTAAGTTTTTGTAGGGTACTTGAACCGTATGCACAAGTTGCTTAAATTCAGTCGATAGCACCTGTTTCTGAAAACTCCAACAAGCTAAAGGTGCTCCCGAAATTAACGCTTTGTCAAACGCCCAACGCTGAGCTGCATGATCCTCCTGAGCCAACGTTGCAAGCACCGCATAGCCCAACTGTCGACCATTGGCTTCGACCAAAGCAGGATCTTTGACATATTGACGCTTGGGAGCCAGATCACCTGATGCGCCCTGTAGGAACAAACAGGGAACTTTCACGACCGCTTCCACCGTATGCCGCATTTCACCAACAAAATCCGGAGAAAGCAGTTCATTTTCGTGGGCAAAGCTCGTCGGATGACAGGCATAATTGCAGATCAACGCCTTCAATTTTTCGGTGTTATCGTATACACGTCCGAGCAATAAGGTATGATCAGCTTCTTTTACAGGATTAAACCCGATGAGGTATTTGCCATTAAGTTCCAGATCCCGATTACAGGCCAGATCACATACCCCATAACTCCAATGTAAACTTCCTTCGAACAATTCATCCTTTGCCTGCTGGATACAGCTGATCGCCTGCGCTTTTAAGAATTCCAGATACGGTGGAATCAACTCACCTCCGGGTTGATGTATATCCGTAGAACAGATACTGGGGCCAGCATGCGTATGTGAAAGTGTAAAGACCAGCTGTGATGCTGTCAGATTGAAATGATCAAGCAATGCAAAACGCAATGTCCGTTCGTCTTCCGCATTTTTCCACCAGCCCAGATCGGCTGTCAATATAATGGCAGGAGGAGAATCAACAGGCGCCATATAGAGACAATGCATCAGCAAGGGTTGGTGCACGCCAACAGCCCGATCAGCAGTAGCAGCCCCCCAATTGCGTGAGTAGATCCCTAAGGTAGGTGTAATATCGCATTGGGCAAGTCCAATTTTGGCCTGTAAACCACCTGTTGTTTCTTTTCTTGGATCCTTTTGTTCCATGATCTAAGGTCTAATTAATGAGAGTCCCCCATCCAGTACGATACTTGTCCCCGTCATCTGTCTACAATTGTCGGAGCATATCCAAAGCACCTGTTTGGCGATTTCCTCCGCTTCGAGGATATCCCCCAGCGGCACTACCGCGGCAGCCTTTTTTTGAAGCGCGGCATCCTTGGACCAAACCACTTTACTCAACCCCGCGTTGACATAACCGGGTGCAATTTCGTTGACACGGATTCCATCAACAGCATATTCGAGCGCCATGGCTTGACAAAGCATCCGTAAGCCAGCTTTGGAAACACTGTATGCGGGCAGGTTCTGATGCACGGCATGCCCTGCCCAACTACCCAAAAAGACAATATTCCCGCGAACACCAGTAGCAACAAATGATTTCGCACAGGCGTTGGCCAGAAAAAAAGCACCGTCCAGATTGACTGCCATTTCATTTTTCCATGCCGCATTGCTGAGCTCCCGAAAATTTTGAATCGTGACACAGGCCGCATTGGCAATACAGATCGCTATTGTTCCGAGCTCCCGCTGTATACGATCAACCCAAGCCTCTACCTGATCAGCATCTGAGACATCAACCTGATCGTAAAATAAGTTGGTCTGAGATTCATCGAGCAAAGGCCACCGTTCTTTCGCAAGCGCTGGCACAAAACGATCCGCAATACAGACAATTGCCTCCGACGTCAGAAAAGCCTCGGCTATTGCCCTGCCAATATCACCAAGTCCACCACTGATCAAAACTACTTTGTTTTTATATTCTGCTCTCATATCTACTTAAAATCTACCAGTCACCAACACTGCCATCTTTGTAAAATGTACGCTGTAAAATTTCCTGCTGGAACGGGTGCTTTTTCACTTCTTCTTCATTGATTTCAATACCCAGACCGGCACGTGTATTGGGGAGGACAATGCGGCCTTTTTCTTGCACCGTAAATCCTTCACTGACGACATCTTGCCGCCATTCAACATCTTTGTGAACACTTTCACAGATGATGTACGAAGGTGTTGCAAAGCCCAACTCGATAGAGGCAGCTGTGCTTACAGGTCCCTGTGGATTATGTGGCGCCATGGACACGCGATAAGCATCCGCCAAAGCAGCTATTTTACGGGCTTCGGATAATCCACCGCAATGTGTAATATCAGGTTGAATAACACTTACCGCACGTTTTTCAAGCATATCCCGAAAAGCATGCACACCGATCAGGCGTTCGCCGGAAGCGATAGGTGTTGCCACTGCCCGTTGGATCAGGGCGATATCCTCCATGGTTTCGGGCCAGCATGGCTCCTCAAAAAAGTACAGACCATAAGGTTCCAGCGCTTTGGCAAATTGCATGCCCATGCGTGGGCTAGGACGTGCATGACAATCTACCATAATATCGATATCATCACCTACGGCATCGCGCATTGCCTTTACACAGGCTTCAGCATATTTAATCGGACGAAGCCCTTCTAGGGACATCGTTTCCGGAACAGCCATGGATTTAAAAGCCGTAAAACCCTCATCAACAGCTTTCAAGGCAAGATCGCCAAAACGTTTAGCGTCGTCCGGTGCTGTTTCGTAAAAATCTTCCATTCGGCCACCACCCAAATGACAATAGAGACGGATATAATCCCGTACACGACCACCCCACAATTCATGACAGGGCACGTTATGAATTTTACCTAAAATATCCCATAGGGCGATATCAATACCACTGATTGCCGTTCCGCGGACAATTCCGTTCCCATGCCAAAAATGCTGACGGTACATCATCTGCCACAGATATTCAATGCGCCGTGGATCCTCGCCGACCAACAGCTGAGATATATCTTTAATTGCACCAACGACACTTTGTGTATGCCACTCCAACGTCGCCTCACCCCAACCCCAAAGTCCGGGCTGATCGGTTACAATTTTAACAAAAATCCAATTTCGCATGCGCGCATGGCATACAAAGGTTTCGATAGCGGTTATTTTCATAGTTAGGGTTACAAAGTTTTTATTACACGTGCTGTCGCTTCTAAGGTCCGGTCAATATCATCTTCCGTATGCGCAAAGGAAATGCTTCCCTGCTTAATTGCAGCCGGGAAATTAAAGATCCCTTCTTTTATGAGATTTTTGCGGTAGCGGATATCCAGTTCGAAATCATGATTATCCAGAATATCGTGAAAATTAAGCGGCGCATGATCCATAAAGTAAGTACAGAAGGCCGAGCCTTGACGAGCGACAAAAAATGGTATGCCTAATTTAGGAAATATTTCCTGATATCCCTGTTCCAAACGTGCGCCCAAACGTTCAACATGCTTATAGACTTGGTGCTCAGGACTAGAAAGTTTCTTCAATGTTGCAATTGCCGCAGCCGTAGTCAACGGAAAAGCATTGAATGTTCCCGCAATCATGACCCGCTTGGCTTTATCTGGATCAACAAAATAATCCATATACTTTTTCTTTCCCGCTATCACGCCCAAAGGATAACCATTCGCTACCGCCTTTCCAAAGGTGGAAAGATCTGGCTGAACACCACAAATGGATTGATAACCACCTAAAGCATGTCTAAATCCGGTCTTTACCTCATCAAAGATCAACAAGAAACCCTGCTCATCTGCGAGCTTACGAAGTCCTTCCAAGTATCCCGGTTGCGGCTTTACGATACCAATATTCTGTAAAATAGGTTCCAATAAAATACAGGCTACCGAATACTTCTGCAGCACATAGCGAACACTATCCAGATCATTGTAATTGATGATATGTACCAGATCACTATGGTTTTTGGGAACCCCGGCACTCAGTGAGTCAAATGGGTATTCACCAGGACTTTGATAAGATCCGATATCAGCTTTTTGACTGATTACATTGCAGGCCACATCATTATGCCAACCATTGTATCCGCCCTGCATGACGATGATATGATCGCGTCCTGTTACCGCTCGGGCGATCCGGATCGCATGATAAGTGGCCTCGGATCCCGTTGTGGTGATCTGCACGCTCTCGGCATTGGGCACCGATGCACAAAACAGTTCCGCAAACTCCCCTTCCAATAAAGTGGGCCCTGCTCCCATCAGCACCTGTTGTTCCTGAAGCGTCTTCAATACCGCAGCATTGACATCTGGATCATTATGACCAAGAAAGGAAGCGGCAAATCCAGCCTGATAATCGATATAACTATTTCCGTCGATATCCTCCACATGGCTACCATTTCCCTTAACGAAGCAGATATTGGGATCCGACTTTCTGTTCAACGATACCACACCTCCTGGTATCCATTTTGCATTCTCGCGCAGTATTGCGGCTGATCTTTCGTTTTCTTGCATGCTTATTAAAAGTTTTGCTTTTATTATTTTTATAATTGGGGTGACTGCTTCGTATCTAATCCGTGATACAGCAATCTTGTATTTAAACACATACTGTTTTATGTATACCAAATTACAATATTTTTGTATACATTTAAAATAAATTTTAAAATAATTCAGATGAACATACTTATTGACGACCTACATTTTCCAGAAGGCCCCGCCTTTGATCATCAAGGCAATATATGGCTGGTAGAAAAAAATGCCGGCAACCTGATTCGTTACCGGGACAACAAGTACGATCGCATACCTGTTGACGGGCATCCCAACGGAATTGCTGTTGCGCCAGACGGAACAATCTGGTTCTGCGATGCATTACAAAACAGCATACGTAGGTATAATCCCACCGACAACAGCTGCGACACCCGCCTTAATAAACTGGACAACAGGGTATTAAAAATGCCCAATGATTTATGTTTTGACAGCAAGGGAAACCTGTTATTTACCTGTCCGGGAAGCGAATTGACAGATGGAACGGGCTACATCTGCTGCCTACGGACCGATGGCACCGCTCAGGCAGTCCATCAGAACATGTACTATCCAAACGGGCTAGCCTTTGCCCCCGACAGCAGCAAACTATACCTTGCTGAAACAGGCAGTAAATGGATTTGGAAAATGAACTGGAATGCCTTATCATGCCAAATGGATTCCATTGAAAAATTTGCACTTGCAGGTGGACAGATCGGACCCGATGGGATCGCATTTGATGAGGAAGGCAATTTATTTGTTGCCATATATGGCTCTTCGCATATCTTAGTACTGGATCAATACGGTACAGCCACTGAAAAAATTCAAACATCAGGACAAAACCCTACCAACTGTGCGATAGACCCATCCGGGGCGATGGGATTAATTATTACAGAAGCAGAAAAGGGTCAATTACTCCAACTGAATCACATAAAAAAGGGGATATTATAGTCTATATCCCCTTGTCTTTCGTATGTTCCAGCGAGACTTTACACAAGCTCCAAAGCTTCCTGCTCACCTCGATCGAGGTGATGCACCAAAGTCTCATAAGCCTTGTTCCAATCATTCGCTTTTAATGCATCCACAATTGCACGATGCTCTTGTTCGGTGTCCAGATAATCCTCCATCTGCCCAAGAATGGCCCCTAATTTCATGTGAAATAAAGGAATATTGCTATTTTTATAAATAGCGATTAATCTGGAATTGCAAGTACCTTCGATAATTCGTTCATGAAAGCGTACATCGGCCTCACAGGCGCCACCATAATACCCTTTGCTCACCATATCCGAAAAGTCATTGCAGATCAATTCCAAATCATCAATCAGTTCGTTATTCTTTTTTGAAAACAAAATCTTTAAAGCACCGACTTCAAGCAATTCACGCAGTTCACGGATATCCCGCACATCCTCGACGGTCATCTTTTTCACAAAGCAACCTCCTTTTTCACCAAATTCCACCAGACTCTCTCCCGCCAAACGCATAAAGGCTTCGCGAACAGCTACCCTGCTTACAGCCAACTTATCAGCCCAGGCGCTTTCGACCAACCGCGCCCCACCAGCGAGCTGACTTGATAAAATCTTCTTGCGGACTTCCAAATAAACCTTATTGGCAAGCGAATCCTCTTTCATATTGTATACAATTTTCTACAAAAATAAGAATACAAAATCATTTAAAAAATTTAAACAATATATTCCTTTACTAAAATGTCCCCTCACGGGCACCATACTGTCTCCCCCGTGACAAATAGAATAGTTCTGCCTTAGATTTCCAACTGGTCGTATGATTCCCTTTGAGGATATTTATATTAAAGCTACTATTTTTCGATGGATTTTTCACATTCCAGAAACCATCTTTCAGGCCCACGACAATCACTTCGTATTCTTGATCCGCAGGAACAGCGATTTCAATCGT
Source organism: Sphingobacterium sp. DR205 (assembly GCF_011064245.1). Classification (NCBI taxonomy): domain Bacteria; kingdom Pseudomonadati; phylum Bacteroidota; class Sphingobacteriia; order Sphingobacteriales; family Sphingobacteriaceae; genus Sphingobacterium; species Sphingobacterium sp. DR205. The sequence continues at coordinate 4,630,968 of NZ_CP049333.1, forward strand.
TTTATCGAGATACCGATCGGGTTTGGCTATAACGAGCATACGGTCTGCAATCCGAATCAAGTAATAATCTTCCTTTTCCTCGTAATTCACCTGTAATTTTGCTTCGGCACTTTCCGCCATTTGAAAAACCGTCGCATAGCTCACCTGTGTGCTTTTAGCTTTTGGACTAACCAAAACCCGCGCCCCGCGCGCCTCAGGCCAGGGCGATTTCACCTGATACAGGTCCCCAAATACAAAAGCCGTGGAATCACCGGCATAAACTTTCACCTCCCGATCGACCACAGCAGGCTTAAACATATCGACATAAGTCGTTCCACCCACATTCTTAAACTGACTATTCAAAACAAACCCTGCTTCATTAACGACCGGTTTATTCAGCGTATTAATCTGCCAGTAGGGCTGAAATTCGCTATTATTGGTTTTCAATTCATCCAATAACACAATCGCAGCAGGCACATCTTTCCGTTTCAGATTCAAAAACAGAAAACTCTTTGCATACGACTTTACTTTAGACGAATAGGCAGCAGTAAGGTCCACATTAAAGTAACTGTAAGCAGGTTGGATAGGATCCGCACCAAACGCCGAAGCCCTGATTTCCCCAGTATGGTACCAGGAGTCACCGAGCACTTCCGCTACGGTACGCGGAAAACGCTGACTAAAGCGTGTCCCACCATCATTAGTTTTGGTCCTGAATAAAAGCGGTTCAGCAGGATCGCGAACCAATAGCATACTATGCGCCGCGGAGCGCTTATTAAAATTAAAGTCATAAGGTGATCCATAAGAAAGATATAAACCCAGATCACCCACCTGAATACCATGATGATAAATCTGCAAGGCACCGGCATCCGCATGTTGATGATTTCCAAAATGATAACCGCCGCCTTTAATCTCAGCAACAACCTCCTTACTTGTTTTCTCCTCACTCCATCCCGTCCGGGCGACCATAGCCCCCAAAACCGATCCAAAATCTTTGGTCAATGGCAGCTTTGAGCGATCGAAATCTGCTTTGAGCTTCGGATCATTTAACAACAGAAACAACACCGGATTGTCGGGCAAACCACCCTGTTTCAAAAACTCTGCCTTGATCATCGCATTTCCCGAATAGGCATAACACAGCAGCATTGTCTGGGGATTTTTCCAATAAAAATCATCACTGGAATTATACTTCACATTAAACATATCACCGTCGCGCAGCATTTTACCGTCAGGCGTACGCATGTACAACCAATAATAGGGCATATTCTTGATGTTATCATCAAATACGGGATAACCCAACATACGGTAATACAACCAGGCTGCATGCATTTCCCAGCCAAAGCGATAACCACCATAATCAACCCCCTGGTTGTGCCTTGGGGACTGATATTCGAACTTACGCATCGGCACAAGCTGCTCCAGAACACTATAAGCAACATATTTATAGGGCTCAGGATCTTCATCATATACCGCCAAACTCCAGGACAGCATATCCCGGCAGATCTGCGCTTCGTTACCATGACCGTTAATAATACTTTCCAGTCCGTAAAATGGCGGCCAGCCCACCTCCATATCCATGACCAATCGCTTAAAATCCTTCCGCATCTGACTTTTAACACCGGCATCCATCAATGGATAACACCAATCATAGACCAGTGCCCCTGTATAGATCGCACGCCCCAATTCGCGGGTAATATCACCGTGTGTTACATTCCCAAATTCCAGAACTGACAAATAACGCGAGACCAGATCCACAGCTTCCCTGCCAACTCGTTCATCCTGCGTCATAAGGTAGTAAAAAGCTTTCTGCTCAATGATATGCTCTAGCCCTTCATTGTAAAATATTTCCTGATGTTCATTGGTCGGAAAGGTATAGGGAGCCAAAGCCGAGACTTTCACTTTATTCCATGCCGGACCATTCTCTTCAGATAAAAGCCGCGCCCTGACAACAGGCAAGCTTTCTTTATTCACCCACAACCTTGGCCTTTCTTGCGGCGGCGTAATTTTAGGCTGATAATGTGCAGCCTCTAAAGGTGCCACAGGCGGAACATAGGGCCTGATGCGTAAGCCCTGCAACATTAAATTTGCAGGCAGCCAGATTTTTAATTTTTCCGTTGTATTCAGGAGTTCAAATTTTCCAAGCTCCTGATGCCCACCTTTCAGTTTATCATACACGATACGTTTTGTCACCCGCTGTCTACCCAACTGAAAATAGGCGACTTTTGTCAGTAAGCCCGTTTCATCCTCCTGTTTTAACCGCTCCAGATCCCGGGGCCGAGCATCTGACTCCAGCACATACCACCCTGCCTGCGGCACCTTAACCGCAACTTCAATATCTGCCAAACGATCAGGGTAACCTGAAACGGGAACGGTTTTCAACACCAGCCCCCGCTCACCTTTTCCTTTTGGTTTTTCATAAACGACGGTCTTTTTATTTAAGTCACCCCGACTCAAATCAACTAGAATCTCTTTTTGCTGCGCATGGGAGGCCGACGTTGACACCAACACCAAAAACAACGAAAAATATATTTTCATCCAACTCATTACCAATGATACAATATAACTATTTAGCCAACAGCCGGAAGTATTTTTACTCCCAACCTGGATTTTGTGTCAAATTTGGATTCACATCCCTTTCTGCCTGCGGAATAGGCCACAGATAATAATGATCCGGGAATCCCCGCTGCCTGATCTGCGTCCCGTTAAAATCTGTCATCCAAACTTTATCCACGACATCTTTTGCGATTTTCCATCGTCGAATATCCGAATACCGCTGCCCTTCACCGGCCAGCTCTACCATACGTTCGTGACGTATCTTCTCACGCATCAGTTCCTTACTCAAACCAGAAGGCAGATCAGGCATTTTAACTCTTTTACGAACCGCATTCACTGCATCATAGACCGTTTGATCAGGTGCACCCAAGGTTTCATTCTTTGCTTCAGCATACATCAAAAGCACATCCGCCAGGCGAATCAACGGAAAGTTTTGCGGCATATTATCCTGAAGCGTATAAACAGAACCTGTCTCCACAAATTTGCGCCATGCATAGCTACCATTTGTCCACACGGGCACATAGGCATTCGGGTCGGTGCTCGCTACCGGAAACTTGTAGAGATAAGTCACGCCACCTCTCCCCACAAAAGTTGACCACGGCACAACAATGGACTGCTGCAAGCGCGGATCGCGTTTTTCAAATAGCTTACGCACCGAAGCCTCGTCTTTCCAATCCTCCGCACTATTGGGGTTAAAAGGCTGCCCTTTTGCATTGGTATAATTCGCAAAATTAAAAGCCGTTCCATCTTCCATATCAAAAGCATTGACAAGCTGAGGCGTGGGTCTTGTCCTTTGGGACCCTGTCGTCGCACCTCGGGCATTACCGTAATTACGGTCGGTCGCTATACCGTGCCCCTGTTCAGCAATATATTGCACATCAAAGATCACTTCACTATTGTTATTGCCGGCAACCCGAAACAAAGTATGGAAATCAGCAAGCAACTTGCGGTCACTGTTATCCATCAGCTCCTTAAAATCAGCAGCAGCTTTTGTATATTCCTTCGCCCAAAGATGTGCTTTGCCCCGCATGGCGAGGGCAGCCCATTTGGTCACACGCCCCTTATTTGAAGCATCATAAGTATCCGGCAATGTCTCATAAGCTTCGGTCATGTCTTTAACAATAAACTCGTACACCTCTTTCTCTGTATTCCGGGGCTCATAAGATTCATCCACATTAATAGGAGTTTCATACAAAGGAACTCCACCGAAATAATCCCATAATTTAAAATAAAAATACCCCCGGAAAAACTTAGCTTCGCCAATACTCCGTTTTTTTATAGCGTCACTCATTGCGATAGCAGGAATATTCTTCAGGGCCGTATTTGCACGATACACTCCTTTAAAAAAGATCCCCCAGGAGGTGAGGTAAAAACCTGCGTTGGCAGGAAAAACACCCGTTGTCAATCCTGTTGCAAAAGACTGATAGGATATATCGGTAAAATCATCCATCATCCCATAAATCACGATACTATTGGTAAATTCCCTATTGGCATGGTAAAGGGTATTCACCCCCATGACAGCATCTTGCTCAGACTTCCAAAAACTCTCCTCCGAAAGACCGACCAGTGAGTTTCGGTCCAAAAAATCACTACAAGAACTTAGTAGCGCCAATGCAAATGATGCAATTATTATTTTGTTAAATTTCTTAATCATGGCTTTTCGTCTTAAAATGTTACATTTAAACCAACTACCCATTGTTTCATTAAGGGATAAGAGACACTGGCGTTCTCCGGATTATAACCTTTGAACTTTGTGAATGTAAAGTAATTCTCCAGATTAGCGAATACACGTAACCTATCCACTTTAAATTTTGCCGAAGCCTCTTTTGGCAAAGCATAGCCCAGCTGTAGCGATTTTATTCTCAAAAACGAGGTATTATGCAGCCAGTAGTCACTGTATACGGTATTTAAAGCACTGCCCGAAGTACGCAGTCGCGGATATTCGGTAGAATGGTTTTCAGGTGTCCAGCGGTTTAATATTTCCGCATTCTGCAAGAAACCTTCATTGATGTTGAAGGTATTAAAACCATCGTTACCCCAATATTGCTTCACACCACTAACACCTTGTGCCACGACGTTCAGATCAAAACCCTTAAAACCTGCATTCAGACTCAATCCATAGGTAACTTTAGGCAATCCCGAATAATTCTTGACAACCCTATCCTCCTCATTGAACACCTTGTCGCCGTTCACGTCTTTGTACAACATATCCCCCGGTTTAGGTTCTCCGCCCACATATGTCCCAAAAGTATAACCATCAGCCTTCAATTGATCAATTTCACTTTGGTCCTGTATAATTCGATCAAATTCAAGCATATAAAAACTATTGAAAGGCTTTCCTTCCATGGTAATATAACTTTCATTGATTGATCTATTGCCGTTGAACTTAATCACTTTATTGTTCAGGAAGGACAGGTTACCATTCAGACCGTAGGACCAATCTGCACCTATTTTCCCAAAATATCCAAGCTGGAGATCAACCCCTCTGTTACGCATCTCGGCAATATTCTGCCAGGGTGGCGAGAAGTTACCCATAACCATAGGAATAGGGATCTTTGTCAGGATATCCGAGGTGTTACGATCAAAATATTCCGCGCTAAAAGTCAACCTATTATTTAACAAAGCAAGATCCAAACCGATATTAGCGATCGTTGTCGTTTCCCACTTAATTTTACTGTTCGCAATTTCCTTTGGCGCCACCCCTTGCTTCAGCTGACCACCAAATGGATACAAATAGGAACCGTATACGACTTGATAAGTATAATCGCCGATTCTATTATTCCCCAGCTTACCCCATGAACCACGAATTTTAATTTCATCAAATATAGCTTTCAAAGGCTGCGCAAACTCCTCTTCTGTTACACGCCAGCCCGCTGAAAAGGACGGGAAGAACCCCCACCTATTCTCCTTTGCAAATCGGGAAGAACCGTCATAGCGAGCATTTGCTTCAAATAGATATTTCCCTTTAAAATCATAATTCAAACGACCAAAATAAGACTGAAGAGCATCATCTGTTCCGGAACCATTGATCGCTTCAAGGTTTGCCCCCGCATCCAGAATATAGATCGCATCATCCCCCAATATATCATTCTTTTTTGCATCAAATTTATCCATACGGTTATACTGCTGATCAAAACCAAGCAATACCGCCAAATGATGATTGTCCGCAATTGTTTCACGGTACCGCAACAGGGTATTCAGCACCGTTGTATAATTACGGATACTACCATTGAACAAACTACTTACGCTTGGCTTTTTTTGATATTCCAATCCGGTCTGTAAGTTCCACAAGGAGTAAGGCCGCACATATTCCCAATTCCGGTTATTGTTGTAATTAAAACCAAAACTACTCTCCCACTCCAGATTTTCCATGAAATTCACTATACTAAAAAACTTAAGCCCAAGCTTTTGCCTTTCGTAGTCACCCCGAATATTATCTACATAAGCTCTTGGATTAGACCCCTGAGGCAGCCCCGGAAACATCTCCCCTCCATAACGGCCGTCCTCATATTGTGGTACGACCCCCGGTGTCGTATTACGGATCGCTCCAAAAAAGCTATTCACATCCAGAGGCTGCCGGTTTGACCAGGTACCAAAAACATTTCCGCCCAAGGTCAAGATATTCTTGATCTTCGTATCGGCATTGATCCGAAAATCATATTTTTTGAAACCGGAATTATCCACCACCCCCTTGTTATCCAGAAAACCCAAGGACATGGCAAAATTTCCTTTTTTACCGCCGCCACGAACAGACAGTGTATGTTCGGTTAACGGCGCGGTATTCAGCATTTCCTTGTACCAATCTGTATTTGGATACAGCGGATTACCTGCCGCCGACTCCTTTCTCCAGGTATCAATTAATTCAGCGCTATATTTTTCCCGCCCTTCCGACTCGTTAACAAGCTCCATATGGGTTGCCATATCAGTTATAAAATCGATATTTTTAGCCACTTGCTGACGCCCGAAGTACCCATTATAGGTTACAGTAAAATCTTCTCCCTTCCCGCGCTTGGTGGTTACCAGTATAACGCCATTCGCAGCCCGGGAACCATATATTGCAGCCGATGACGCATCCTTCAACACGGATATACTTTCCACATCATTGGGATTGACATCATTCAATGCACCGGGCACCCCGTCAATGACAACCAAAGGAGAAGCATCATTCATCGTCCCCTTACCGCGAATCAACAGATCAAATCCTTCTGCACCGGGACTACCGGAGGTCTGCGCAATATTAAGTCCAGATGCCTTACCGACCAAAGCGGATGCTAAATTCATGTTTGGTCGGCTCACCGTTGACTCATCAAACCTAACACTGGAAACAGAACCTGTCAGCGTCTCTTTCTTCTGCTTACCATAACCAACTACAACGACTTCATCAAGCGTACTTTCATTCGTTTCAAGCACCAAAGCCTGCACATCCCTTGCCAAAGCCACCTTTGTACTAAAACCGATCAGGCGAAACTGAATCTGATCCGAAGAAGACCCATTCAATTTGAACCGCCCCTCCTGATCTGTCACCGTAACGGATGAGTTTTTAAGATTGCGCACCTCCACTCCAGCCAGTGGCTGACCTTTCGCATCGAGCACCTGCCCAACGATCTGCTGTTGAAAATTTACTGCGCTCCCTGCCGAATTAAGAACGCGTTGAATAGGAATCTTTTCCAGATAGGGAAAAGAGGGAACAGAGGCAAACGCACCCATTGAAATAAAAGGCAGTCCAACCAAAAGACAGTTCCTGTTTATCACATCCCGTATTTTAATCTGTTTTAGTATCATGAATACTCAGGTTAAAGTGGTTAAATAAATGATTTATAAGCTCTTCAGTTTATTGGTATTTTAAAGAAGCGGCATTTCGTTTTATAATTTACAATGACTTCGCTCCTATACTTTATCATAGTGAATACAATAATATATATTTTTTGTATACAATTCAATATTTTTTTTACTTTTTTACAAAGCATCCTCCCTAATAAACACAGATCAACCTAGTAAAACTATCTATAGAATTAACTAATAACAACACTAAATCGAATTTAGCAATGCGTATCTAATAATTTTGTATACAAATTACATTATTTTTTGTATATTTATTTTTAATAAACTAATTTTGACATAACCAGATAAATCAAAAAAGTAACCATTGACCGACAATGAAACAACAAATAAACTATGTTTGGTTATTGCCATTGATGTTCTTTCTGTCTTCCTGTTCTACAAGGGACGAAAAGGAGACAGTGATAATCAATAGCATCCAATTGGAGAACAGCATACTTTCTTTATCCAAAGAGGCCACTGGCCTACAAGTTCCATGGGACTTACAATACGATCATGTAAACGGGGCTATTTTATTTTCGGAAATTGGCGGAAGTATCCGAAGGCTGGATATACAAACAAAAAAGGTCAGTTTAGTCGACAGCCTAAAAGACGTCTACCATCAGCGTACGCTCGGCTTGTTAGGTATGTCCCTGTATCAGCCTGAACACGAGCAGGCCTACCTCTATCTGTCGTATACCAGTAAAAGAGACAGCCTTATTTTTTCAAATTTGTACCGCTACGATTATAGTGCCGATGGCAGACTGTCCAACCCTAAGCTCCTGTTGCAGATACCCGGCAATACCGGACACAATGGTTCGCGTGTCATTGTATCTTCTGACAAGAAAGTGTATTGGGCGACAGGCGATGCGGCAAGTGATACCTTTGCCCAGGATAGCTGTTCGTTAAATGGAAAGATCTTACGGTTAAACTTGGATGGTACGATTCCTTCGGATAATCCGATAGCAAACAGTTATGTTTATGCCTGGGGTTTCCGTAATATGCAGGGACTTACCCATAACGACAAAGGAACAATCTACACCTCCGAACATGGGGATGCCATTGAAGATGAGATTAATCTTATCCAGCCCCTTAAAAATTATGGCTGGCCGCAAATTGAAGGTATGATTGATACCGAAAAGGAAAAAGCTATAGCCAAGCTAAGCCCTCGAACTGAACCGATAAAATCGTGGACACCAGTGGTTGCCCCCTCCGGAATGGCTTATTATGGTGCCGCAACCATCCCTGAATGGCAGAACAGCTTGATTTTAGCAACGCTAAAAAACCAGTCCTTACGGATTCTGAAATTATCAGCCGATGGCAAAAAGATAACCGATGAAAAAGTTTTATTTAAAGATCAGCTTGGCCGCTTGCGCTCGGTTTTGGTTTTACCCAACGGTGATATCTATTTCTGTTCGAGCAACCGTGACTGGAATCCGCAAAAAGGATTTCCGAAGCCAGATGACGATGTTATTTATCGGCTTCGGCTTTCAGACAAGGCGGCCGCTCCCATCCTTAAGCCACAAACGGCCAACAGTATCGCGCCGACCGTAAAAAACGGGCAAACATTATACGATTCCTATTGCGCTTCCTGTCACAAATCTGACGGTAAGGGACTGACAAATACATTTCCGCCATTAACACAGTCAGCCACGGTCATTGGTGAGCCCAAACCCCTATTAAAGCTGCTTTTACATGGACTGAACGGTCAGTCGATCAATGGGGTCAACTATGAGGGTGCAATGCCGGCATTTTCGTTTCTCAAAGACGAGGAGATCATCGCGGTTGCAAATTATATTCGAACTCATTTTGGGAATAATGCCTCTAAAATCAACCAACAGAACTTAACCTCATTACGCTAAATTTATGGAACAGCAACAAGCTCCCAAACGCTCCTTATTCAAGAACTGGTTATCCATCCTGGGACCGGGTGTCATTACTGCGGCTCTGGTTTTCGGTCCAAGTAAAATGACCATTACATCAAAAATGGGCGCCGATTACGGTTTTTCACTCCTTTGGGTCGTCGTTGTCGCCATCTGTTTTATGACAGTTTTCACCAATATGGCGGCACGTATCGGCATTGCCCGTGACGAATCCCTCCTCACTTTAATCCGAAATAAATTCGGGAAGACAATATCCATTGTTATTGGCATCGGTATTTTTCTCGTCGCCACCTGCTTCCAATCGGGCAACGCCACCGGGGTATCCATTTCCATTTCGGAGGCAACAGGAACAAATCCGCAAATTTGGATTATTGTGTTCAATGTGATCGGTATTCTGCTACTCTTCTTTAAATCATTCTACGCACTGCTGGAAAAATTAATGCTGGCATTGATTATTCTTATGCTCTTTGCCTTTCTTTCAACAGCGATTATGATTGAGACCCCTGTAGGCGACTTTCTTAAAGGATTTGCACCAAGTATCCCACCTGGCTCAGTCGGCCTGATCATTGCTTTTACGGCTTCCTGTTTTTCCATTGTGGGCGCTTTCTATCAGAGCTATCTCGTACAATCCCGGCGCAAATTATCCGGCGACCAGCAGACGACCCAAAGGCAGCTCATGGGAAGCCGGATCGGTATCATTATCCTGGGCATTATGAGTGCCGCCGTAATGGTATGTGCGGCGAACACACTCCATCCTCAGGGCATCAAACTGCGTTCGGCTGCTGAAATGGGTCGTGCGCTGGAGCCACTTTTGGGAACTTATGCTTCGCACCTCTTTTTCGTCGGACTGTTTGGAGCCTCTTTTTCGTCCTTAATTGGAAACGCCGTCCTCGGCGGATCATTACTCGGTGATACCTTTGGTTATGGCAATAACCTGAACCATCCGAAAGTCAAGCTGTTCATTTCCATGGTTATGATTTTTGGTTCTGTCATTGCCCTTTTCTTCGGAAACCTACCCTTGGAACTAATTGTTTTTGCACAAAGTATCACCATTTTCCTTGTCCCTTTTATTGGTATTATCCTATTTCTCATCGCCAACGATCAGGAGATCATGGGCGATCTCCGAAACAAACCATTGACGAAATTGTGGGCCGTCCTGGGACTTGTATTGCTCGTCGCCCTCGCTATCAGTAATTTTTACAATTTAATCAAATAAATCAGCTATGGATAACAACACTTTAGCAGCATTAGAGCAACAGATACTCGCGCCATCGGCGGAGCTCATTGAAGACATAAAAAAAATCCAGGGAGACATCCTATTCTTAGGAATCGGCGGAAAAATGGGGCCAAGCATGGCTAAATTGGCTATTCGGGCGATTGAGGCTGCTGGCATTAAAAAAAAGGTTATTGGCGTATCGCGCTTTTCAACGACAGAATTACAGCAGGAATTAGAAGATATCGGTGTCTCGACTATTGCCTGCGACCTATTGGATCCCAATCAGCTCAAGGAGCTTCCGCAGGTCCGCAATGTTATTTACCTGGCCGGGCATAAATTTGGCACAACGGGAAATGAGGACTTCACCTGGGCGATGAACACCTACCTCCCCGGAATGGTTGCCTCCCATTTCGAAAAATCCAATATTGTCGCCTTTTCATCGGGTAATGTACTTCCTTTTGTGCCCATCAATCGTGCCGGAGCATCCGAAGAAACTACACCAGAACCTGTGGGTGAGTACGCACAATCCTGCTTGGGCCGAGAGCGCATTTTCGAATATTTTGCCAAGAAAAACCATACACCGACCCTTATCTATAGACTAAACTACGCTGTCGATTTTCGCTATGGTGTATTGGTTGAAATAGCAAAAGCTGTCAAGGAGCAATTGCCCATAGACCTGACAACCGAAAACGTGAATGTAATCTGGCAAGGGGACGCGAATGAAATTGCTTTAAGATCCCTATTGCACTGCCAGACTCCTGCAAAAATATTGAATGTGACCGGTCCTGAAATCCTATCTATACGTTGGATTGCTGAGCGATTTGGCGAACATTTCAACAGTACACCGGTATTTATAAACCAAGCTGCAGGAACAGCCCTGCTCAACAATGCCTCTGAATGTCACCGCCTATTTGGCTATCCAAAAACGACCATCCGGGAAGCCATTGCTATTACGGCACACTGGTTAATGAACGGCGGTGAGCTCTGGAACAAAGACACCCATTTTCAAGAAAGAAAAGGGAAATTCTAAAGAAAAACAATTATTCCAATGAAAAAATTAGACGCTAATTTACAACAACATCTCCAGGCAGGAACGGTCATCCCCGCCCATCCCCTGGCTCTTCATGAAGACCGCAGCATAGATGAAGAGTCTCAACGCCTTTTGACAAAATATTACATCGCAAGCGGAGCTGGAGGAATTGCCGTCGCCGTACATTCCACCCAGTTCGAAATTCGTGATCCAAAAATCAACCTATTCGAAACTGTTTTAAAATGGGCCAGCGAAGAGGTGGACAAGGCGCAGCTTCAACGCCCCTTTCTTAAGATTGCGGGCATCTGCGGACCTACCGAGCAAGCGATACAGGAGGCAAACACAGCACTTATATATGGCTATGATATTGGCTTATTAAGTATGGGCGGGCTCAACGGATGGACAGAAAAGGCTATACTTGATCGGGTACGTGCAATTGCCGCTATCATTCCGGTATTTGGATTCTATCTCCAACCCTCGGTGGGCGGACGTATTTTTTCCTATTCCTTTTGGCAGGAGTTTGTTGCGATAGAAAATGTTGTTGCTATCAAATGTGCTTCTTTCAATCGCTACCAAACACTGGATGTCATGCGTGCGCTCGCAAATTCAAATCGTAGTGATCAAATCGCCATGTATACAGGCAATGATGACAATATTGTCAATGACCTAATGACCACTTATCAATTTCCAGTGAACGGGAAGATTGTTGAGATTGATTTTAAAGGAGGCTTACTGGGTCATTGGGCCGTGTGGACGCAAAAAGCAGTAACACTTCTGGATGAAATTAAGGCTTACAAATGCAATCCTGATAATCAGACAGCAAGTCACCTATTAAGCAAAGCCATTGCAATAACCGACAGCAATGCTGCATTTTTTGATCCGGCAAATGCTTTTCACGGCTGTATACCGGGGCTCCATGAAGTCCTTACGCGTCAGGGCTTGATGAAAGGTACTTGGTGTATCAATCCAAAGGAACAACTATCGCCGGGGCAAAAAGAGGAAATCGACCGTGTGTACAGCGATTATCCAGAACTAAACGACGATGCATTCGTACAAAATTTCTTAGGTCTAAGATAACTTACTGCGTACTACTTTACAAACTAAATTATGGCAAAATTAACCAATATCTCCTGCCTTTTGCTCTGCGCAACATGTGGCGCCAGCCCGCTGTTTTCAGTAGCCCAACAAGCAATAACCTACGATGGTTTGGTCAAGGATAAGCAGCTTAATGTTGGACTAGCTGGAGCTACCATAAGAACCTCCAGCGGAAAGTACACCTCAACAGATAACGAAGGAAAATTTAAGCTCTTGGCATCACCGGGGGATTCCCTGACCATCACCTCCGTGGGATATGATAGCTATCGGGTAGCCCTGACCAGTACCCCAACGCTTATTATCCCCCTAGTCAAGGCGGCAACCCAGTTGGAGGAAACCGTTGTCATTGGCTATGGTTCGATCAAAAAAAGCTCGCTAACCGCCTCGGTGTCAAAAATTGAAAATAAAAATTTGGACCAGGTTCCAAGCGCACGGCCGGAGACCGCACTTCAGGCTAGATTACCAGGATTAAATATCTCGCAGACCCGAAGTACCCCTGGTGCCGCTCCCGTCATACGGATTCGTGGTATAGGCTCAATTTCTGCTGGAAATGATCCGCTTCTGGTGGTTGACGGATTCCCCGGGGCGAGCTGGTCCAATATCAATGCAAATGATATTGAATCCATCGAAGTATTGAAAGATGCATCAGCGGCATCAATATATGGGTCACGAGCCTCTGGTGGGGTCATCATCATTACCACAAGAACAGGGAAAGCGGGCAAGCCCGTTGTACGTGCAAATGTCCTGGCGGGATGGTCACAACCTATCCTACATGACGATTTTATGAGCAGCCAAGAGTATTATGAAACCATTATTAAATATCAGAATCGGGAATACTTTTATGTAGGTGGCGATACCAGCCTCCCACTGTGGGGGGACTCACGCCGCCCGGCAGGCTACCAGGTGAATCCGGACATACTGAATGGTAACGACGTCAACTGGCAAAATGCAGTAACCAAAAATGCGCCTTTTCAAAGTTATGATCTTTCTGTAACCGGGGGTACTGAACAGACTAAATATTACCTCTCTGCAGTTTATAAAGACCAGCAGGGAACGCTGTTAAACACCTTTTTCAAGAGTTATGGCATGCGGGCTTCCGTAGATACGAAGATCAACGAACGGTTCCAGATCGGTGCAATGCTCAACCCAACCTATCAGTCAGCTCGCACCTCCCCGTTGACAATGGACTCCTACAATAAATACCCACCTTTTGTTGCGATCCAAAATCCGGATGGAAGCTACCCTAAAGCACGTGATTATTGGGGCTTCAACGTATCCTCACAAGCCAACCCAATGGGAATCTTGATGGGAACCAATAATCAGGGACAGACACTCAGTGCATTGGGCAATATCTATGCCGTCTACAAAATCCTCGATGGCCTGACATTTAAAACGACCCTGAATGCAAATATGTTTTACAACAATACGGATAAGTTTCAGGCTTCTTGGGCATCCAATACCGGACTTTCCTCGGGCAATGCCGCAGATTCCCGCATCATCACGCTGCTCAATGAAAACACGTTAAATTATAACAGGACGTTTGCTCAACATCATGATGTTTCTTTAATGGCAGGCGCTTCTTACCAAAAAGCTACAAGCCGAAATATCAATTTGCTGGCCGTCAACGGAACATTCAACAACAATATAATTGAAACATTAAATAATGCCTTGATCAATCCCAACGGAAGCAATACCTTAAAATCCGTCTGGGGAATGATTTCTTATTTTGGACGTGCAAATTACGCTTATAAAGAAAAATACTTACTCTCTGCGTCCATCCGTACCGACGGTTCGTCGCGGTTTGGACCCGATAACAAATGGGGGCTGTTTCCCTCAGCCTCCGCGGCCTGGCGCATTAGCAAAGAAAACTTTATGCTGGACCAAGATCTGATCTCAGACTTTAAATTGCGTGCAAGCCTAGGAAATTCAGGCAATATGAACATTGGCGATTTCGCTTATTTAGGCCTGGTCACTGGCGGATTATATACGGTAAATGATCAAACACAGAACTGGCTAGCACAAAGCAGTTTTGGCAATAATAAACTAAGCTGGGAAAAAACCAATGAGTTTGACCTTGGCATTGACCTGTCGTTTTGGACAAATCGACTTTCGATCACCGCCGACTACTACCGTAAACGTACAAAAAACCTGCTCTACCAAGTCTCCATCCCCGGTACAACCGGCTTTACCAGCTCTCTATCCAATATTGGCGAAATCGAAAACAAAGGTTTCGAATTTGATCTGAACAGCAAAAATCTCATTGGCAAATTGAAGTGGAACACAAATTTCAACTTCTCCATCAACCGCAACAAAGTGATTAATCTGGGCGGTGTCAATGAAAGGATGACGTCCATTTCCTATGGTATGAACTGGCTCCTTCGCGTGGGCGAGCCGATGTTTTCCTACTACGGATATAAACATATTGGCGTTTTCCAGAGTGAGGAACAACTAAACAGTTTACCGAAACTGACGGGCGAAAAGCTTGGTAATCCCATTTATGAAGATATCAATAAAGATGGTAAAATAACAGCTGACGACCGCAGCATCCTTGGTAACTTTATGCCTAAAAGTTACTGGGGGATGACCAATACATTTTCTTACCGCAACTTCGATCTTTCTTTCACCCTGCAGGCCGTAATCGGATCAAAAATGTACAATTTCGAGAATCAGTTTTATCAGGGTTCTGTATTGGGGAATATGAGAAAATCGCTGGTTGCCGGCTCTTGGTGGTCGCCACAAGACCCTGGCGATGGCCATACTCCAGCCTTGTCTCTGAGCCAACTAAGCTTTAACGCCAATTCGGACCTTTACATCGAAGATGCCTCCTTTTTGGCTTTACGTAATATCAATTTTGGGTACACTTTCCCGACAGATTTATCTTCAAAAATGGGCATAAAGAGTCTTCGGCTATTTACCTCGGTAAACAATGCTTTCTTGTTGACAAAAAAAGGTTTTCACGCCTACAATCCTGAAGGTTATACGGGTGGTGAAGTCGGTGGTATCAGCAGCACGCCCGGTTATAATGTGGGCTCTGAACCCATAAGCCGTGTGTACACCTTTGGATTAAATCTCAGTTTTTAATTATTAATGTGTGCCTATCATGAAATTAAACACAACAACCCTGCTACTGGCTTCAAGTTTGCTGTTCGGCAGCTGCACGGATGAATTATTGAACACAATTCCACCATCATCACTGACAGACATCAATTATTACAATGATGCCAACGATATGGAAAAAGCCGTCCTCGGTATTTATGCTAAAATGCAAAGCCGGAAGCCAAATGATTATCAGTTGCTGGAGCTTTGTTCCGATAATTTATATGGATCAACCAATACCGGTTTTGCGGGTATTCCTGAAATAGATGCATTGGCCATCTCTCCAACCAACCCTATCCTGACCACTTTCTGGCAGGAAAGCTATGCGGGAATTTTTAGGGCCAATGCCGTAATTTCGAATATAGACAAACCTAAAGATTATACCGTGAGCAAAAAAAATCAACATCTGGGCGAAGCTAAGTTTATGCGGGCTTTATTTTATTTTGATCTGGTCCGAACTTTTGGTGCTGTTCCTAAAGTACTTACAGCATTGTCGATTGACGAAGCCAGACAATACAAAAGAAGTGCTACGGAAGCAATTTACGATCAAATTATTCAGGACCTGAACGATGCGATTGAAAAACTTCCGTTAAAATCCGCTTTATCCAGAAATCGGGCAAGTAAGGAAGCAGCTCTTGCACTGCTTGGCAAAGTATATGTGGCAAAAAAAGACTGGACGAACGCTGAGACAGTGTTGCGACAATTTTTCACCAGTTATGGAGATAATTATACGCTGGTCGCTGATTATAATCAGTTGTGGTCACTGGAAAATGAGAACAATAGTGAGGTTCTTTTCAGCATTGGCTATACGGACGGTACCAACGGTCAAGACCTGTCTACAGCATTTGTTCCTAATGGCGGAATTTATAATTTGGTGTCCCGTGGTTCTGAGGTTGCACTCCCTTCCTGGAGTCTACATAAAAAGATTCAGACTGATGATAAACGTCTTCGCAAAACGATTGAATCAAATTATTTTTCCGCAGTATCAGGTGGACAAAATGCCATCTATTTTCCATATGCCTCCAAATTTATTGTCAAACACACGGCATTGGCAGCGGGATTGGATCTTCCCATTCTTCGATTGGCCGATATCATTTTACTGTATGCAGAAGCGCTGAATGAAAACGGCAAACTTGGCGATGCAATAACACAACTCAATAAAATACGTCAAAGGGCATTCGGAAATCAAAATCATAACTACAGCATTGATCAGCTGACGCAAAAAGACCAATTTGTTACCGCATTGCTCGATGAACGACAGATCGAGCTAGCCTTTGAATGCGAACGCTGGTACGATTTGGTCCGTAAAGGAAAAATGACGGCAGTGATGAAGGTCGAAGAACGTAATTACAATCCTTCCTCACAAATCGCTCAGAAAGTCACGTTATCACCCAAAGATTATATGCATCTTTTCCCGATTCCACAAACAGAAATCGATCTGGTCGGAAAGACCATCCTTGAGCAGAATCCAGGCTATTAAAACGCATATATAGCAATGTTGGCCATTGCCAGCATTGCTATCCTGGAAGTTTGCCGCACAGGCTGTTTGATTTTCACAATAATTTGTTTGAATTCTATATATTTTGTTTCCATCAATGGAATTATTTTTGTCGACAAATTATCAAGATGAAAAAAAACGCTAAACCCCGCCAATCTTTTATTCCGACGATACTGGCTTTTGCACTTGTTCCCATAACAGGGCTTGCTACTGACATCTATCTACCTTCGATGCCACAAATGGCTCTGGAACTCGGTCTCAGCGAAGGTCACATCCAGTTAACGCTTTCATTGTTTCTAATCAGTTATGGTGTCGCACAATTCTTCACTGGCGCACTTGTAGATGCCTGGGGACGATATAAAATTAATCTGATTTCACTGTTTCTCTTTGTCCTTAGTTTTTGGATAACCGCAACTACACATGATATCTGGGTCATTTACGGTATGCGTATTCTCCAAGGAATTCTGTCTGCGTTCGTTGTGATTTCGAAACGGGCCTACTTTGTGGATGTGTATGAAGGAGAGCAGCGCAAACATTACCTCAGTATTATGACCATCGTCTGGTCGATCGGACCTATTATTGCTCCTTTTATTGGCGGATACCTGCAAACACAGTTTGGATGGCGGTCTAATTTTATGGTTCTTGCCGTTTATAGCGCTATCCTTTTTGTGCTGGAATTGATCTTCTCCGGAGAGACGATCAAACAAAGAAAACCATTGCACATCAGCTATCTTATCGGCGAATTTAAAATGATGTTAAAGACAAATGACTTCACGTTCGGCGTATTGATGTGCGGGATATCTTATGGACTTGTTATGTTTTATAACCTTAGTGGTCCATTTTTCATCGAGCACCAATTGGGTTACGGGGCAATCACGACGGGGTACACATCGCTTATCATGGGATTGGCCTGGATGTGTGGAGGCTTTATTGGAAAAGCATTGATCAAAAGAGCCCTCCTCCCTAAATTGCGAATGGCAAATTTTATTCAGATCATCTTGGTGTTAGTCATGATTGTGGTCTCTCCCTATATAGCAAATTTATATACCTTGACATTCTTTGCGTTTGCCATCCATTGTACAGCCGGATTTATATTTAACAACTATTTCAGTTATTGTCTGGGCAGATTCCCCTTGTCTGCGGGGATTGCGGGCGGATTAGTCGGTGGAATTACCTACCTGGTCACATCCTCCTTAAGTTATGGCACTGTCAGCTTGGTCAACCCTTCGTCTCAGCTTGAAATCGGACTGGGCTATGCTTTATTTGCGGTACTGGGCTTGCTCACTCTTCTTTTCATTAGTAAGTTAGCTAAAACGAATAGGCTGTAATATAAACAGATAAAACTACATTGTAGATTTTAAGCCACACATTCCGATAAGGGTGCTATTTTATTTTTGGAATAAGTTTAAAAACAGTTATCTTTGTATCATCATAATTTAGGTTTATAATTGGTTATTGAAGGTTTTCATTCTCCCCGTTTGAAAACCTTTTTTTATGCGATACAATTTCTCTTAATTTTCTTTCACACTCAATTTTTCGATGTACGTACGCGGGCTTTCTTTATAGAATTTCTTAAAGGTCTTACTAAAATATTTTGGATCATTGAAACCGACTTGATAGGCAACTTCACTGATACTCAGTTCGCTGTTGTGTACTAATATGTGGGCGGCCTTTTTTAGACGGACCATATTGATAAATTCGACCAGATTGAGACCAGTTTGCTGTTTTATTTTGCGGTATAAAACGGATCGGCTCACCCCTATTGCCTTCGTCAATTCCTGTACCCCGAAGTTTTCACAGCCCAGGTTTTCCTCCACGATACCCAATACCTGATCCAAAAAACGCGTTCTTTCGGTTGTCTCTGTTCCCTGGCCTCCCAGCAGATAATTCTGCACAAACTTTTCTTCCAAACGTTTTCTTGTCTGTATAATGTTGGCTATTTTCTGAATCAGGTGTGGCATACTAAATGGTTTGGTAATATAATCGTCGGTACCAACTTCAAAGGCTTCAGTAATATAAGGATCTGCCGTTCGGGCAGTCAATAAAATAACAGGGATGTGGTTTGTGCTATTATCATTTTTTATTTGCTGCAACAATGTTATCCCATCGCAATTGGGCATCGTTACATCAGAAATAATAATGTCAGGTTGCCTCGTATGAACTAATGCCAGCGCCTCATTTCCGTCATTGGCCTCTAAAACCACATATTTCTTGCGTAAATTTTCAGAAAGGAAACATCTGAGTTCCACATTATCTTCGGCAACAAGAATAACCGGTTTTTCATCCGCTATGTGCTCCGCCTCGATATCGTTTTTTTCGTGATCATCCACCTGTTGATCCGTGTGTACGGTCACGTCGGATTCAGCCATATCTGTTAAAAGATCCGTGGTACTTGAGGTATCCATACTCAAATTCTGCTGTGGCAGACTAATCCGGAAAACAGTATTGTACGCCAGAGCTTCTTTTGCCATATTACTTTCAACAGTTAACAAGCCCCCATGTAAATGGATGATGGATCGTGACAATGCAAGTCCAATGCCACTGCTGGTGGCGACGATTCCGTCGGTATTTGCCTGGTAAAATTGTTCGAATACATGGGGAATATCT
Source organism: Sphingobacterium sp. DR205 (assembly GCF_011064245.1). Lineage (NCBI taxonomy): Bacteria > Pseudomonadati > Bacteroidota > Sphingobacteriia > Sphingobacteriales > Sphingobacteriaceae > Sphingobacterium > Sphingobacterium sp. DR205. The sequence continues at coordinate 4,650,740 of NZ_CP049333.1, forward strand.
TTTGCCGGAATCCCTCTACCCGAATCCCATACGGAAATAAGTAGTCTGGTATCACCTCCAACATCCTGCAATTCGCTTTGTACTTTTATCCGTCCCCCCTTATCTGTAAATTTAAAGGCATTGTAGATTAGATTGACAAGTACTTTTTCAAACTGTTCAGGATCCAGCGTTGTCCTGTAATCGACGGGGATATTATTTTCGAGAAAAAACTGGATATTATTCTTTTCTGCGATAAAATGGAAGTTTAATAAAACATTTTTAAGGTATTCGGCGACCTGGACTTTCTGATAATTCAGTTTCATTTTTCCACCTTCCTGTTTTCGAAAATCAAGCAGCTGGTTAACCAGATTCATTAAGCGGTCAGCATTCCGTGTGGCATATCCCAAATGTTCTTTTGCGTACTCCGATAGGGAATGATCCGTTTTCAACTGGTTCAAGGGACCTATAATCAATGACAAAGGTGTACGGAACTCATGTGAGATATTTGTAAAGAAATTCAGTTTAGCTTCGTGCAATTCCTCTTGTTTTTCTGAAGCGAGCTTCCTAATCAAAAGGTCGCGTTTTAGTTTATTTCGACCATGAAAAAAACGAATAATCAAAAATACAACAAAGCCTAAAATCAAAAAATAACCGGTATAGGCCCACCATGTTTTCCATGGCGCAGGGAGAATCCTTATTTTTAATACCCGTGGCTTTTCATTCCAAATACCATCGTTATTGGATCCTTTTATCCAGAGTTCATAATTGCCCGGATCTAAATTCGTGTAGGTTGCTACCGGATTTGTTACGTAATTCCAATCCTGATCAAAACCTTTTAAATAATAGGCATATTGGTTTTTTTCGGGATGAACATAATTCAACACACTGAATTCTAAGCTAAATACATTCTGATTATGATCCAGCACCAATTCATCAATCATGGAAATATCCTTGGCGATTACGCCATCCACGTCAGGTCTGACAGTACGGTTAAACAATTTGAGATCAGTAAACTGTATTGGCGGCACATAACTATTCACACTCAGACTATCGGGATTGAACAGGGTAAAGCCGGAAAAACTACCGAAAGCGAATTTTCCGTTGCGTAGTATGGTGGCTGCATTTTGAATATACTCATTCCCCGGCAAGCCATCCACTTTTGTATAACTTCTAACACTCCCCGCTTGCGGATCGAAACAGGTAATCCCAGTGTTGGTACTCAACCATAATTTGTTTTTAAGATCGCTCAAAATACCAAAAACATTATTTATTGGTAGACCATTCTGTTTATTGAAACGCTTAAAGGCTTTCTTTTCGGGTAGATACCGGTTTAAACCACCCATATAGGTTCCAATCCAGATTTGTCCTTTTCTATCTTCATGAATACTGATAATATCATTACCACTAATCGAAAGGGAGTCATTTTTGTGATTCAAAAACGATACGAATTTATCGGTACCTGCTATTTTAAGATTTAGTCCATTAGAAGTGCCGATCCATAAATTACCGCTGGAATCCTCCATGAGTGCTCTGACCATATTTGAGCTCAACTGTTTACCGGCGACGTTGAAGGTCTGGAAATAACCGGATTTTTGATTTTTCCGCTGTACCTGCAAACCGCCACCAAATGTTCCGATCCAAATATCGCCCTGGCGATCTTCCAACAGCGCATAGACATTATTGTTAGCCAGCCCATTTGCCGCATTTGGATCAAAACGAAAATGTTCGTATACCTGCTGCCCCTTGCGTCTCAAATTTAATCCACCATCATAGGTACCGACCCATAAATTTCCCTCCCGATCGCGACAGATAGATTTCACATTGTTATGGCTTAAGCTTCCAGCATTATTTTTATCGTGTCTTTCATTAAAAAATGAACCATTATATCGGTTAAAATAATTCAATCCACCACCTTCTGTGCCTATGACTAGTTCTCCATTCGGATTCTCCAAAAAAGCGCTGACAACATTATAGCTCAAGCTATTTCTTCGGGACTGATGCGTAAAATTTTGAAAATTAGGTATATCCTTATCATAGATATTAATTCCGCCAAAATAGGTTCCGATCCAAATAGAACCTCTTTTATCCTGAAAAATTGGTCGAATAGAGTTGTTACTTAAACTATTGGGATTATTATCGTCAGCCTGTATAAATAATAGCTTTCCATTTCGATACAGATAGAGACCGTTGAATGTTCCAATCCATATGCTGCCATCATCAGCCTTCTTTAGTGAACGGACATCTTGGTTTGCTAAATTTGCAGTCTGGCTATCATGCCCCATCAGGGAAGATACTTCGCCCGTATTTTCATTGATTATTTTTATTCCATTATATTTTGTTCCCACCCAAAAGACTCCGGGAGCAAATTCCAGTACAGCCTGAAATCGCTGATTTACTTTATTAATCAATCCTTTCTGATTGAAATAGGTGCGTAACACTTTCAACCTATTGCCGCCTCTAGAAGCTGACTGCATGAGTACAATTGCATCATCTGTGCATAACCATAATCTTTTCTTCCCGTCTTCGTAGATTGTTCTAAAATTCCTAAAATACGAACGCCCATTGCTCCCTTCTACCGTAATCTCATTAAAAACAAGCTCAGCCTCCAAATGAGCTCCTTCCTTTATCCGATATAATCCAACATTTGTTGCGACCCAAATTAGGTCTTTAGAATCCTGGAAAATCTGATGCACATTTACTTCTATTTTCCCACTGTTGCTCTCTACTACGGGCAAGGAGATCCGCGCAAAATTATCTGCATCACGATTGTATAAGTTAAGGCCGCCTGTTGTACCTACCCAAAGTCGTTTTTTTTTGTCTTCAGTGATCGCCTGTATAAAATTATGCTCTAAAGAAAGACTATCCTGCGGATTGCTTCTATAAATTGTAAACTTGCGGCCATCATATTTATTCAGGCCGTCACGGGTGCCGATCCACATAAATCCCAAGTGGTCCTGTTCAATAGCAAAAACACTCCCTTGCGATAAACCTTCGTTTACATCCAGATGTAAAAAACGATAGTTCTTTTCCTGTGCATGAGAAATAGAAAAGGTAATCAGTGAACTAAAAACCCAGAGTATATAAATACGCAATGGCATCATAAGGAATATAATTGAAATGGATAGGCTAAAAATAATCATTCCATTTTATAAAGCACCAATAGTTATTTATTTAACCTATCGTTTAATTGTTGCTCATAAAGCGACTCAATCTGCATTTTTTTGTTTTGATTTTCCCAAAATCCAATGGGCCTATCTTTAAATCTTCCGGGGATTTTTTCGCCGCTTACTCCTATTGCAAAATTTTGTCCTGATGCCCAGGGTCGCTGTACCGCCGCTCCCCGGACTTTGCAATTCCATAATACCTGTGTGACTCCGGCCCAGCCGTGCCCACTTCCCCAGTTGCCCCGGTCCTGAACATTAATTTCGCCATCGGTCGTAATCTGATCGTACAAGGTACCTACAGCCCAACGATGATGTGGACCAATATCCGCGTGCGTATCCGTTGCAGCAGATATACTAAATACATTTGGCCCCAATGTTCTCGCCCCAGTGACGTAATCATGCCTTCCTTCTGTGGTATATAATTGCGTAAACAGATTGAGCTGTCCATTGTTATTGAAAGAGTACCGACGCCCCCCTGTAATTTGAGATTTAGCATCAAGACATTTTGACCTGATGACTGTTGTCTGTTTTGCTAAGGGTCCCAAGCTTACTGCCGCATAGCCGAAATAGCGAGCTGTAATGTTGCGCACCCAGGCATTTTCAACTTTATCAAGCTCAACGGCTATCCAGCCATGATTTTCGTCCGTTTCATCGGTAAATTCGGATTCAAAACGTAGATTTTCAACCCCTACTTCCTGAATACGTCCCGGAAACTTAAAAGGTACGACCGATACTTTACCAAACTGCGGATCTATGGCCATAACGACCGGATTATCCAAAAACAACGTATCTCCGCTAATGGCTGCTATAACACGTTCAAATTTCAATTTATATTCTTTGGTTGTCCATTGTTTTGTTCCTTCCCTTGCTATAATTTGGTCCATTTTAACTGCTTTAATCCAGGCCGCATTGAGTTCATAAGAAAGAAGTATTGATGCCCCTTTCTGAAAATCGCGACTGTCGTCCACAACGACATACTTACTTCCGACGGGGATATATATTGACTGAACCACATGTCCTTTAGCCTGGTCTTCGACATAGTTTCCGTCACCAGAAATTTTCAATAAGCTACGTTGTTGCTTTCCCGTGGCACGCAATAACGTTTCACCTTCGGCAGCCCCCTCTCCTCTCAACACAATACCACTCGATTTGATCAGTAGACTTCCAGGTATATTGTAAATTCCTTTTTTCAGCGTTATCGCCCCTCTATATCCGTTTTTATCAAGGGGTTTGTTTGAGATTTCATCGATGGCACGTTGTATCATCTGCTGATCAGTTCCATCTGCTGTAGGATGCAATGAAATAGTGCTGGCTACAGCTGGGAGCGGTCGATTTCCTTGGTGATAACCAACCCGACTGAAATCAGGGACCATATTTCCCTTATCATCCGGAAAATAGATGAGTTTACCTTCGGGGTCTTTTCGAACCAGGCTTGACTGTGCCCGTCCCGAACGCAAGTTTTCCTCCCGAAGCAAGGCTTCTAAAAAATAGTAATCTGCGTAACTTAATGGCTTATCTACTTCGGTATTGGAGGGTTTTGACCCGGTACTATGCAGTAATATAAACCCTTTATTTTTATTTGGAGGGGACATATAGTGGTCAATCAGATTAGACATTATTGTCCGCGCTTTGCTCAAATAATCTTTCCCCTGATTGCTAAATGTACTCAGCTCCAATAGTCCCGACGCGATCACGGTGGCAGCTGAAACATCCCTCGGTTCATTTGGAATATGAGGTGCATCGAAATCCCAGTAAGGGATTAAATCCTTGGGCATACGTGGATGGCCAAAAAGCCAATGCGCGACCTTTTCAGCTTGCTGCAGGTATTTTGGATCACCGGTCTCACGATAGCACATGGTATAACCATAGAGTGCCCATGCTTCTCCCCGAGCCCAGGTAGACTCATCACTAAACCCTTGATGTGTATTTTTGTGCTGGACTTCACCTGTTGCAGGATTATAGTCAATAACATGATAGGTACTATAATCCGACCGAAAATGATTTTTCATCGTTGTGTTTGCATGACTTACAGCGATATGATAATAGCTAGAGTCCCCGGTCAATTTTGTTGCTTCAAAAAGCAATTCCAGATTGAGCATATTATCAATAATGACCGGAAAATCCCAACGGTGGCTATTATGATCCCAGGAACGGATGCATCCAACCTTAGGATTAAATCGTGTTGCCAAAGTTTTAGCGGATTGGATAATGACATCCCGATAATGTGTATTGGCAGTAAGGCGATAACCGTTACCAACACTACAAAAGATTTTAAAACCCATATCATGGGTCTTCCCATTATATTGTTCGTCTTCTATTGAGCTTGTCAATTCGCCCGCCAGTTCTTTCCATTTTTGTTTTCCGGATTTTTCATATAAATACCATAAAACCCCGGGGTAAAAACCACTTGTCCAATCGCCTCGTTTAACGGCCACCAGCTCGTTATTTTCAGAAAGCGTACGTGGGGAAGCTAATGTGGAATCAACTTTTTTTAGCACCTGCAGTTCCTTGTAGAGCAGCTGCGACTGTCGATCCGCAAGATCCCAGGCTTTTTTCAATTGCTTTGCGCTCTGCGCTTTTGTTTCCTGAATACCAAAAAGGATAGTTGTCAAGCCCAGTATCGAAATGATAAATCGTCTTTTTCGGATAAAACGATTCGAAACATCAATATATTTTGATAGCAGTGTATTCATATTGAACATGATATTACATTTAGGTTTGTTTAAGTAAAAGGTTAATCGGTAAGATTTACACGCCGGAATAAAATTATTATCCCTGCATTACAACCATATTAAAGGATTACGGATAGGCAAGTTGCGAATGACCTCTTCCTCCTTGGGGTTATGATCCAGTTTAGCCCAAAGTTGCAAATAGGTACTATCTTGGTAAGCATTTGCAGCAAAGACAAGGGCAGGTTGGGCGACAGGCCATTGCTCCCAATACATCACGTCCTTTTGATAAGGCCATTTGTTCTTATCACTGATATAAGGTATCATAAAATCCACCCCTTTTTTGATGGTACGTCCATCGGGTAACATATATTGCCACAACGGTTCATTTGTTGTTGACAGGATATGGCAAATCATGGTCATGGCATCTAGATTAAAGAGGGAATAGCCAAAAGGCTTGGTCCGTTGGAGCTCTCGCGGAAAGCTACCATCTTTTTCCATCTGGCTAGGTAATAAAATTTGCTGGTAGCGTTCAGCACACATCTTGAGCAAAGCCGTATCCTGCACTAGACTGGCAAAGGATGCGACCTGCATCACCCAACAGGTGCCATGATTATTTGCCGCATTCATTTCATCTTTACCATATTGGTGTTCTGTCAACCAGCGCAGATATGTCGCAAACCAACGATGTATGGCATCTTTGGTCGACTGTGGAAAGTTTGGATCATTTTCGAGCACTTTGACACCCTGCGCCACTTCCATTAAATGAACGGTATCAATAATGCCTATACCGCGACCTGTAAATCGACCTTTTACAGCTTGGGCATACAGCAGATTTGGATTCATCATCGTCTCCGAGTCGACAAACCAAGCTTGCAAATGAACCAACGCCTGCTGCACATATTTTTTATCCGGATTTAAACGGTAGGCCGAAGCTAGGGCGCCGATAATTCGGCTAAAACGGATCATGGCTTTTCGATGGTCAACAAAGTTGGCTGGATTACTCATACCATCCCGTTGGACATAGAGGCCGCCCGCATCCATTGGATCTGGCCACCAATAGTCGCCTTCCGAGTAAAAGTCATGGATACCACCGCTACTTCGAACTGCAGGGTAAGCCGTCACAGTCAAGGGCTTTTGCTTCATGGCCCATTTTGATTGCTTTTTTATAATAGGACGCAAAACCGTCATAATTTTACTCTTGAAAGATCCATTGGGCTCATTGGCCTCAGCGAATAGGGGGAGCAGCACAATCCCAATACATGTGCAAGCTAGTCTGAAGATTGATTTTAAATTCATTTCCTTAGATTTATATAAGCTATATCGGGATAATTCGGTACTCCTTGCCCCTGACTGTTTGAAATTCAATTTCAAAATTTTCTTTGGTTGATAAAGGCGATAATTTTTCGCGGTCAAGGATATGGTATTCTAATGAACTTGGTTTGTATAGCAATTCATTTTCAGCCCCATTGACATTATTCCCACTCGTCCCAATTACTTTCACTGGCATAGAGGTGCGCAACTTGCATATTCCACCTATATTGGAAACGATGCGTGCCTCTTGCAATTTATTATCCTTCCAATCGATGTCTACCGTAAAGTTTCCTCTTGCTTTAATTCCCTTGATATGCCCTGTTGACCACTCATCGGGCAGCGCTGGCAACAGATGAATAGCACCATCGTGACTTTGCAAAAGCATTTCAGTCATTCCAGCTGTTGCGCCAAAATTGCCGTCGATCTGAAAAGGGGGATGTGCATCAAATAAGTTCGGATAAGCACCACCTCCGCTCATCTGAGCGCGATCCAGTTTGGGATCAATAAAGTTCAACGCATCCTTAAGAATTTTATAAGCGTGGTTTCCATCCTGTAATCTTGCCCACCAATTTGTTTTCCATGCCATCGACCAACCTGTGCTCACATCACCCCGCAAAAGCAGTGATTTTTTTGCTGCAGCAGCCAATTCACTATTTTCTGTAACGCTAATCTGGTTGCCCGGATAGAGTCCAAAAAGATGCGAAATATGCCGATGCTGATCTTTGGGATCATCCCAATCTTGAAACCATTCTTGCAGTTGACCATACTGTCCCACCTGATAAGGGTATAATTTTGCAGTCGCCTGTTCCAATGTCGATTTAAACTCAGTGTCGATCTGCAGTACATCGCAAGAGCGAATAACCGCAGTAAATAGCTCGCGGATAATGGCCATATCCATCGTCGATGCCATGGTCAATTGATATTCCTTTCCTGCTATTTTAATTGTATTTTCAGGCGATGTGGAAGGATTTGTTATCAAGTATTTGTTAGCAGGATCAGCGATCAGCCAATGCAACATAAACTGAGCCGCCCCCTTCATCAGTGGATAGGCTTTATTTTGGAGAAAAGATTTATCCCCTGTAAAACGATAATGTTCCCACAGATGTGTGCTGAACCAAGCAGCGGCCATTGGCCATGCAGACCATCGCGGCATACCTTTAGGGTCCCAGTCATACCCTCCCGGAGGAGAGGTCTTGGCCCACAAGTCCGAATTATGGTGAACTACCCAGCCTTCCTTTATGTTGTAATTTACGGCAGCAGTTTTCGCTCCATTGACGGCCAGTTCCTCCATAAAATCAAATAGCGGCTGATGGCATTCAGACAGGTTGGTATTTTCCGCCAGCCAATAATTCATTTCGGTATTGATATTCGTGGTGTAATTACTTCCCCAAGGCGGCTGTACATGATCATTCCAGATGCCTTGCAAATTGGCTGGTCTTCCCCCTTGTCTCGAACTAGCGATCAGCAGGTAACGTCCAAAATGATAATACAAAGTCAGTAAATCCAGATCCGTAGGGCCTTTTGAAAATTGCATAATCCGCTGATCGGTCGGTAAATCCGCATGTGTTGAAGTTCCAGCCAGTTCAAAATCTACCCTGTTAAATAGCGTTCTATAATCCTTCTGATGATCAGCAAGCAGTGTTGTAAAGTTTTTTACCGCGACCTGTTTCATTAAACTGTTAACTGTCGCCTTTACATCTTTTCCAGCTTGGCTCGGTGATTTGTCGAAACCATTAAAACTGGTCGCTTCTGTCAGTAATAATAGCACCTCATCAGCACCAATGATACGAAGCTTATCCTTTTCTTGCTGTACCTTCCCTCCTTTTGCCTGTACTTTAACACGCATTTCGAAAGTCATCCCCTTTCCCTCAATGCTATCGTAAACCACCTGTTTAGGTTCGTAATCCCGATTGGCCACAAAACTGGGAGCTTTACCCAAAAGGCTTAGTACATCATTGCCGAGTGCCGAAACGGTACTTTTCAGTTTACTGGTCATGGACAGATCGAAAGTGATCGATTTCGTTTTATTTGCTTTTAAGCGAATGACCAAAGCTTTGTCCGGATAGCTGACAAAGCTTTCTCTTTGATATTGAACACCTTTATACGTATAACTTACGGTACTCACCGCCCCTTCCAAATCCAAATCCCGCCGGTAAGCTTTCACCTCTTTCTCCTCTTGATGAAAATCCAGCCACAGATCACCCATGGGTAAATAACGTGCTGAATAAGGGCCTTGCATTTTCTTCCAGAGCACAGCAGCCTCTTCATATTTCCCCGCTAAAATAGCTTCACGTACTGATGGTAAAATTTGCGGACCATTGCGGTTGTTTCCAGCCTCAGGTTCGCCCGACCACAGGGTATTATCATTAATCTGAAAACGATCCCTGTTCACCCCGCCAAAAACCATGGCTCCTGTCGTACCGTTACCCAATGGTAGTGCTTCCTCCCAATATGCAGCAGGTTTATCGTACCATAGTTGGCGCTTCTTTTGTTTATGTTGTGCATAACCACTGGTAGCAATGGCCATTATCCCGAGCAAAAGAAAAAAGTTCAAATCAGTGTTTAATTTTATCATCTCCCTATTTTTCAATTGTCAATAACGTACTTTTTGATTCGTCCATCCGTCCGGACACAACTGCTGTTCCTTCGGATAAGCGAAGCCGTATCAAGGCTCTTCCATTGTATGCCTGTACTTTTCTCGCCCCTATGGATGTTCCCTGATCAATGATCAGCTCACCATCTCCTGTAGCATCAAAATAGATCCAATTTTTGGCATCCAGACAAAGAATACCATCTTTATCCAATACCTTGGCCTGTACGGTTATGATATCATCTTCCCGTGCAATTTCTTCAACCTGTAATTTCGCGGGTTTGCCCCAACGCTGTGTCTGATACACTTGTTCAATTTGATCTATCATAAGCTCCTTACCATTTTTGGTAACAGCTTTGATCTGATTTTTTCCCTCACGTAACTTCACCATCCAACGTAATCCGGCAGCAGGAAAATCTTGGCTATTTCTTTTCTTTATCCCCTGACTTTCGCCATTGACAAATAATTCGACTTCCTTTGCATTAGAATATACTTTGACCATCTTTGCTTCATCTGGCTCCCCCCAACGAACAGGCCAAGAGTGTCCATAGATATGCAACATCGGTTTTGAAGTCCAATACGATTGAAATACATAATAGGACTCCTTCTTCGTAAAATCGCGTTCGACAACACCTTTCTGGTTGACATAGGGAACCGGATTATCTGGCCGAACAGGTGTCGAAAAATCTTTGAAGGGCCAATATGCGGTACCCGTAAGCCAAGGCATGGTTTCCTGCTCCTTGAGGTGCCAATCGATCAAATTACAGATATAGCTTTCACTCCAGTCCCCATCCTTGGAAACTCTTGCAGCACCACCCACGAGGGATGCATCGCCAGCCCGTTCATCGGTGGTACCATCGCCTTCTATTTTAGCTAGTGCACGATCCGGATCCTCGGCATGGCGGCGAGCATGGCTATCTCCGCCCCATTCCACATGAAGAAAATGTTTGACCTTTTTCATTTCCTCTGCCGAGGCCGTTTTATAGTCTGTATACACTCCACGATACCAACCAGCCCAGATAGAGGGTGAATACACATCAACAATATCTTTACAAAAGTCACAACGTCGTATGGCTGTTTTTCGACTGGGATCCAATTGGTGGGAAAGTACATGCAATTCACGCATAAATGTCCTGATTTTCTCTTTGTCGAATTCGGGGAAATCACCGGGCCAATCATTTTCATTACCGAGGCCCCAGATAATGATCGAAGGGTGATTATAGTGCTGCTCAATCATATTTGTCAACATCCGCTTCCCTTGTTGCTGATAGATTTCACCGCCCAAGCCACCGCGACACCAAGGGATTTCCTCCCAAACCAAAATACCAAGACTATCACAGGCTTCGAGCACCCTGCGGCTTTGTTGATAATGCCCCAACCGAATGAAATTGACGCCCATCTCTTTCATCATCGTCATTTCCTGTAAAATCTGTGCATCTGTCATTGCCGCTCCTACAGCAGCATGATCTTCATGACGATGCGTGCCCCGAAGCAAAAGTCTTTTCCCGTTTAATAAAAAGGGGCCATTATCTTTAAATTCTACATGTCGGAAACCAAAAAGGCTCTCTTCTTCACATGTCTGTCCATTGCTTTTGACGATGGTTACCAAACGATACAAAGCGGGATGATCTGGGCTCCACAATTCAGGTTTTTTAACCGTTAATTTTCCAAAGTCAAGAGATCCTTCCACCGAACGAACAACTGGTGTCTGACTCAGTAACAATTTACCTGAAGGATCATAAAGCTGTGTTTCGACATCAAAATTTGAGCTGTTGGATGGTGTTAATAGCCGACCACGGATTTGCAATACCCCCTGTTTTCCATTGACATCGACAGTGGGACTAACAAAGACTTTTTCTAAGGCTGTCTGTGGTACATATTTCAAATTCAGATGGCGATAGATACCACCATATAGGTTAAAATCGGATAGGTCTGAGGGAATCATTTCGAGGTCACGCGAGTTATCGACCCGAATTGAAACCGGTATCTTCCCTTTAAACTGTGTTTTATAGGCTTCCGTTTTTTTAAACTGTTCGACAGCCTCAGTAATATCTACTGTCCATTCGTCATAGCCACCGACATGTTCCCCAACCTTTTGCGTATGGATATAAACCGTAGACTTTTGTCCTGCACCTTCAAAATGAAGCAATGTATGACCATTTGGATAGGGATTTTCAATGGTTAATGTCTTTCTATACCAACCTGGGCCCTGATAGTAATTTACAGCTGGATCAACAGCATCTAAAGCATTATAACAATGAGGCAAACTAACTGTTTGCCATAGGGGAACGGATTCCGGATTACCAGCTCCGACCGGTCGTACAGCCTCCCAAATCCCTCCGAGATCACTCTTCAGAAAGTCCCATTCTTGGTCAATGCGTCTTGATTCCTGCGCTTGGAGTTGTAAGGCGCCAAATCCCAATAGCAGTGTCAGTATCTTATAAAATTTATTTTTTGTTATCATTAATATGCTTCTCTTTTCTTAATCTTCAGATCTGGGTTATTCATCCAAGGCTCCGGTTTTCATTTTCTTTGCTGTGGCGGTCTTCTCTTTTTCTAGTTTTCCGGCCAATTCAATTTTGATCACAGTTGCGACAGGATCAATTGCCTGTTTGGCAACCTCAATTTTGATCGCATCAGACTGCGATTTCACTTTAAGCTTTTTACCATTCGCTAAAAAACTGGCTTTTAAAACCTCGTTCTTTATTGGAAGAACGACCGTTCCATCTTGCGGCCAGTCAAATATGGTCAGGTAAAGCAAGGTTTTGTCTCCCTGTTCCTTCATTGTGCATCTTCCCCACTCAAAAGGTTGCAGCGGACTGCTTTTGGTTGCGTAAATTGCTTCACTGTTTATTTTCATCCACTTGCCTATCGTCGCCAACCTATCTATGCTTTCCTGCGGAAAGCTTCCATCGGGTTTCGGGCCGACATTGAGCAAATAATTCCCGCCTTTTGATGCGATATCAACCAAATTACGGATCAATGTTTCTGCCGGCTTCCATTTCTGATCAGACGTACGAAAGCCCCAGGTTCCGTTCATAGTCATACAAGTTTCCCAATGCTTCCCTTCCAATTCGCTCCAATCTGGAATTTTCTGTTCTGGCGTCTTTGTATCACCCGGAAAATTTGGTCTTTTCAAGCGATCATTGGTAATAATATTGGGTTGCAGGCGCAGTTGTTCCTGTAACATGCTTGCCGCTTCATCGGTCATATTTGTTGGTGTATCCCACCACAAGACGGAAATATCACCATAATTACTCAAAAGTTCTTTCACCTGTGGTACAGATACATTTTTGATATAGTCGTCAAAACTCGCAGTTTCTTGCTTTGGGTCCCAATGGCCTTTATGTGCTAAGGTATAGGCATCTATTTTGGCTGAATCCGGATTAGGCCAGCCTTCGCGCATGAGTTTTCGCGCAGCTGAACCTCCGGGATTATTCCAGTCTTGCGCCTGTGAATAATAGAAACCCAATTTGATTCTATACTTTTTACAGGCGGCAGCCAAAGGCTTTAACAGATCCTTACCATAAGGAGTCGCATCAACCATATTCCATTTGCTGGTTTTGGTTTCGAACAATGCGAAACCGTCGTGATGTTTGGCCGTAATAATGAGGTATTTCATGCCAGCATCTTTCGCCATCCGCACCCATTCGTCGGGATTATATTGTAGGGGATTAAACTGGCCTGCCATAGCCTGATATTCGTCAACAGGGATTTTTGAACGGTTCATAATCCATTCCGCTCCACCCCGAGCCTGTTCATGACCACGATAGACACCGCCAAATTGTGCATATACGCCCCAATGGATAAACATCCCAAATCTGGCTTCCTCCCACCATTTCATCCGTAGACTATCAGGTAACTTATTTTCCTGCGCCATTGAAGCGCCACTTGAGATTCCTGAGACCAGGAGGATCAGGAATAGAATTTTGTACATCTTGAGTTTAGTTTTCATGCCTATAATGGTTATATTTTAGAAACCTTTTGTCTGCGTAAATTTATCATTGGGTTAGGATTAGTCGCAATTCGTTTATTCAGCACTTTTCCGTCTACTGCAGCAACTGCTCCCGTCAAATTGCTCTTTTTCCTACCGTTTTGGTTATCGGTGCTATCATAGTTGTCTTGGTTTATTTGGTTATTTAACTCAATAAATGAAACCAAAGATCAAGAATAGCCCCCGTCCAAGCGGGGTATTTTTCGTTCAAATAGGTGGAAAAAATGTCTTTTTCCTTGATTTATGACAGAATTGAATGGATTTTGAAGAAAATTAAATTTTCAATCGCTGTTTCTTTGTTGACGATAGCATAAAAATGCGATGTCTATACTCAAAAAGAAAATATCAACCTATTTATAAGTTGATATTTTCTTTCATTTAGCTTCAAAGTAGTCTGATACTAGTATTTTAATACCCTGGATTTTGGGGGAGTAAATTTGTATTACGTGCGATTTCATCCTGAGGAATAGGCATCAGCGCATGAAAATCTTTTACTTTTGGCTGGCTTTCATAGGCTCCCTGCCTAGTAAATGCATCCACTACTTGTCCCCAACGTTTGATATCATACCATCTTTTCCATTCAAAAGCTAATTCAACACGACGTTCTTCCTGCACAGCTTTTCGAAAGTCTGTCTGCGACATACCCGTTGCCAGGTCGGCAGGATAATTCTGTACTCCCTGTTGTGTATATCTTGCTCTAGCCCGAACCGCATTTATATAGGTATATGCTTTCTCTGTCGGTCCACCTTTACTTTCGTTTAATGCTTCAGCTGCCATTAAAAGAACTTCAGCATAGCGAAAGATAACATGTTTGATATCCGAATCCGAACCATCCGCTCCAGCATTCGTACCCGGATGCAAACACCATTTTGCTGTATGTATACGAGGCCATTTCCATTTCTGATAAGGTGTCATCACTCCTTTTATCGGTGTTCCGGTCAGAAAACTAATTTTCTTTCTGTAATCTTGATCAGAAAAACTACCATATACGCCAGTTGATGGTACAAGAACGCTCCAACCCAACATATCAGCGTCCCGCACACCGGTCATCGGTGCCGTATAATCTTGATTGGATGAATTTTCTCCGGTAATTCCGCCCAGAAAATCAACGACCCAGACATGCTCAGTCTGAAAACCAAGATCAGCATCCCATAGGTTATTATAATCTTTGACCAAAGCATATTGGTATTTGTTTGCATCATTGATGACAGCCTCAGCCATCTTAGCGGCATCATCCCATTTTTTCAAGACCATATAGACCGATGCCAACAACGTCTGAGCGGCTCCTTTGGATGGTCTCGCTTTGTTGTTATTAGCATAAGTATCTGGCAAATTCACTATCGCATATTCGCAGTCGGCAATGATATGCTCATAAACCTTTGCTGCCGGGGTTTTGCTGATTGCAATTACTTTGCTTGGATCACTGACGAATTCACCTATATAGGGGATATCTCCAAATAGCTGAACCAAGTGATAGTAATATAAAGCCCGAAGTAACCTTGCTTCGGCAATGAGTGCAGATTTTTTAGCCTCATTCATTGTAACGGCCGGAATACCATCTATGGCGGCATTTGCCGCGCCAATACCCAGATAAGCGGTTTTCCACACAGCGAGCAGATCCTGATTGCTTGCATCATGTGTAAAACTGTTCAGCTGAATCCGACTAGACTGCGTACCTATATCAGCAATATCAATGTCATCCCCCAGCAATTGCAGTACCATGGTCAATCGCCGCCCATAAAAATCGGCATTGGCTAACAGCCCATAAATCCCCATCACTGAAGCTTCTGCATCCGCTTCCGTCTTAAAATATTGCTTGGGATCCAAAATACTTACCGGTTCCTCGTTCAGTTTGGTACAGGAAAACAGGCTGGTAAAACACAGCGTCGTAAGTATAATACGATATATCGTTATCTTTTTCATTAGCATAAATTATTATTAACAAGTGCGTATTTCGATTTGTTAACTGAAATGATACACTCTAATTATATATTATTTATCTTTAATTCACTCATCATTAACACCTTAAAATATTATCCGTGCTATTAAAATCTCAGATTTAGGCCAAGGGTGTACGATTTAATGTTGGGGTAGCCCATGTAATCTAATCCGACATTTCGGTTAGAGTCCTGATAGCTTACCTCAGGATCAAAACCCGTGTAGTTGGTCCATGTCCATATATTTTGTGCACTGACATATATTCTTAAATATTTTAGATGAATTTTTTCGAGTGACTTTTCAGAAAAATTATAGCCAAGAGCAAGATTCTTTAACCGGAGGTAAGAGCCATCTTCTACCCAACGCGAGGAAACTTCGGGATTGTTAGTTGAGCTTGCCCTTGGTACGTCAGTATTGGTATTTTCGGGTGTCCAGCGTCGCAATGCATCCTTAGTGGCATTTCCTTTCCCGGCCATCCAGTCCAGTTCCATTCGTGTGATGTTCAACATATCATTGCCATAACTTCCTTGCATAAAAATATTCAGATCAAAATTCTTGTACTTAAAATCATTGTTAAAACCGAAGGTGAAATCAGGATTTGGATCGCCTATAATTGTACGGTCATCGGCATTCACAACACCATTTGCGCCAGCAGTCAATTGGTTATTTTTATCGCGGCCAAATAAATCCTTATAGCGAATATCACCGGGTTTCTTATTTGGCTGTGCGCTAAAATCATCACCCTGCTGATAAATTCCATCTGTCACCCATCCAAAAAATGCACCGAGTACCTCTCCTTCACGGAGCAGCTGCGAATCCGTTGAAAGCATGTGACCAGGGATTGTATTATATCGAATCTCGCCTCCAGGAAGCTGCAAAATCTTGTTGCGATTGAAACTGATGTTAAAATCTGTTTTCCATCCAAAGGCGCCATTGAGATTGGTTGTCTGCAAACCAAATTCCCAACCTTTGTTTTGTACACTTCCTACATTCTGAAGCGCTGTAGTAAAACCCGAATAGAGCGGCAGAGGCACCTGATACAAGAGATTGATCGTTTTTTTGTAATAATAGTCTACTGATAGGTTGATTCGGCTCTTTAGAATGCCGATATCCAATCCGGCGTCTGTCTGTTTGGTCGTTTCCCAAGTCAGATTCGGGTTGGCAACATTCGTGGGACGCACTGCGTTAACTGGACTTCCGCCCATTGTTGTCAAGGTAGGTGAGAATCTAGCCAAAGATTGGTAGGAACCAATTTCAGAATTTCCAGTCTCACCATAACTTGTTCGCAATTTTAAATTGCTCAGCCAATCGATCGATTTCATAAACGGCTCCTGGCTCACATTCCAGGCGAGTGCTCCCGAAGGAAAGAAAGCCCATTTATTATTATCTCCAAATTTGGAAGAGCCATCGTACCTTCCTGTCGCGGTAACGAAATAGCGATTCTTATAATTATAATTCAACCTACCATAAAAGGAAGACATTACCCAATCTTCAAGATTCGAAGATGCATTTTGATAATTGGAACCAGCCCCCAGATTCCAATAGCTAAAGCTGTCTGAAATGAAATTTCGATTATTGGCCTGCCAGGTTTCATTTCTAGAACTCTGATAGGAATAACCAGCCATAGCATTCAGATTATGGTCTTCGTGAAAGGTTTGTGTATATGTCAAGAAGTTTTCATTGATCAAATTGGTATTTTTATGTGCCGCGATCGATCCAACTCCACCGAAATTCCTCCCTTCGACAAGTTCTTTTGATACATAATTACCTGTACGTTGATTACTAACCTGTACACCAAAGGTGCTACGGAATATCAGATTTTTCAGAATCCCCAACTCCACAAATCCATTCCCCTGAAATAGATCTGTAATCACCTCGTTTTTTCTTTCCATAGCAGCAGCCACCGGATTATCATGCGGATCACCGAACTGCTTTAAGGTATATTTTCCTTCCTCATCGTAAACTCCCTGTGTGGGTTCAAAGCGCAAGGCTGCAGAGATCACTCCCGCACCTGTCGTTCCGCTACTTCCCTCCTGTGTCCTTACACCATTTAACTTATTGCGATTAAACAGCAGTCTGGTTCCGATTTTGATTCGATCAGAAACCTTCATTTCTAAATTTGAAGTTCCGGAAAGTCTTCTAAAATCGGAATTGATCACAGTTCCTTTTTGTCCAAAATGACTGACGGAAGTATAGTATTTTATATTGTCACTGCCTCCCGACACGGAGACTTGATTATTCAACTGGTTTCCGTTTCTAAAAATAAGATCCTGCCAATCGGTTCCTTCACCCAGGGATTTCGGATCTTTGAATGGTAGATTATTGTTTCCAGCATTCGTATAGGTATCGTTAATATAGGAGGCAAATTCCGACGCATTTAATAGCGAAAGGCGCTTCCCTACTTTCTGTGAAGCAAAGGAATTATTTAATTCAATAACAGGTTTGCCTGAACGTCCTTTTTTTGTTGTTATCATGATCACTCCATTAGCCCCTCTGGAACCATAAATAGCTGTTGCAGAAGCGTCTTTTAATACTTCGATAGATTCAACATCTTCAGGAGCGGGGGCCGAACTACCTGGAAAGCCATCAACCACATACAATGGATCACTACTCGCATTGATGGAACTACCACCCCTAATCCGTACACGAGGAGCTTTACCGGGCTCTCCATTCGTGCTGGTCACAGAGACTCCGGGAGCTCTTCCCTGCAATGCTTGTGCAGTACCGGCCAATGGAAACGCATTAATTTGATTTGCATTAATGGAAGAGACAGAACCTGTTAAATCACTTTTTCGTTGTGTTCCATAGCCCACGACGACAACCTCATCCATAAGTGACTCGTTCGACTGTAAGGTGAGCTGTACTGTCTTTTGATTCGCCCCAAGTTTAATTTCTTGTCCAGCGTAGCCTATGGATGAAAAAGTTAAAGTTGCATGTGCAGGCACCTTTATCATAAATTCCCCTTTATCGTTGGTCTGGGTACTCCGATCGGGGATTCCTTTTACACTTATGGATACTCCCTGCAAAGGAGAATTATCTTTGTTGACAACCTTACCTCTGATTTCTGATTCTTCCTGATTAATTTGAAGATGGGTACTTCTGTTTTGGCTTTTAGTTATTCCCAGTGATAGTCCCGGTGACAAAAATATTGCCATGGAAGCATAGGGAATAAGCGCACAGGGCCCTCTTCCGAAAAGCTTTGATTTCATAATTTTACTGTTTAGTGTTTTTTGGGTTTACGTTTTGATTGATGGATTCCCTCCTTGAGCAATTCGTTTGAATCCAAATCTAATTTTTAAAGATTTGTTCAAGTCATAGTCGTCTTTTGTTTGGTTATTTGTTTCCAAGGTAATTAAAAAACAAGTAGACTTCATGAAATTAGGGGATTAAAAATGCGAAAACGATTTCGACTATTTTGTTTAAAAAAATAGCTTAAAATGTCTATAATAACAATCATCTGCGGCTCGCATTCGCCCATTTGCGATAAAATCTATATATTGCTTTTCAAATCAATTTAAAGTGAGATATTCGATGATATCAAAAAAATATAGCATTGCCTGTATCTTTTGGTTTTGCGCTTTTTTTATTCTTAATATGGATACCGGCTATTGCCAGACAATCATACCTACGGGAACACCATTTGTAAAACAATACAAAAAAAGCCAATACAAAGCTGGAAACCAGAATTGGTCATTGGCTATCGATCAAGAAGGACGGGTCTATAGCGCCAATACAGAAGGTTTGCTACGATTTGACGGACAATTCTGGCGCATGTACCCACTTCCCAACCACTCAACAGTACGTAGTGTTGCTGTTGATAAAGCTGGAAGAGTATATACAGGCGGACGAGGTGAATTCGGCTACTGGACTTCAAAGGCATTTGGAGAGATGACCTATCATAGCTTATCCAAATTGGTAGCAGACAAGACTTATTTTCCAAATGAGGAGATCTGGAAAATTATCGTGGAGGATCATCGTGTATTCTTCCACACTTTTTCTAAGTCCTACATCTGGGAGAACAATAAAATCAGACCACTTATAGCTAAAGGTGAACCATTCTTATTTCCCCATCAGCTCAACAATCAGCTATTTTTTGAACAGCTCCCCAGTGGTCTACATGAATTTAGAGCCGGAAAGCTGGTCCCTGTACAAGGCAAGGAGATCCTCCGGGATAAAAATATTTTAGCGATATTACCCTTTGATAAGGATCACTCAATAGTTGCTACTGCCCGACACGGGCTTTATCTGATGGCGTCCAACGGTTTAATTAAACAATGGTTAATTCCAGCCAATGCTATTCTTAGTCAATCTCAAATAAATAACGGTATTTATTTATACGATGGTCAATATGCTTTTGGCACCATTCAAAATGGCGTGATTATTATCAATAAAACTGGAGAAATTGTTCAACATATCAATAAAAACAATGGTTTACAGAATAATACGGTACTTAGCATCGTAAAGGATAAACAACAAAATATCTGGGTAGGCCTCGATAATGGAATTGACCGTATCGAAATCAACTCATCTTTATCTTTCTACACCGACTTTGTAGGCAAGATAGGTACTGTGTATACTTCAATTATTTATCAGGGGAAAATTTACTTAGGGACAAATAAGGGCTTATTCGTCAGTGAATGGAAGGGTTTAAACAATTATAATTCATTAGATTTTGTACAAGTCCCCAATTCAAATGGTCAAGTCTGGACATTGACCATTTTCGGTGAAGACCTCATTTGCGGTCATAATGAAGGAACCTTCAAACTGGTCGGTGGTAAATTGGAAAAGATCTCCCAAATTACAGGGGGCTGGATATTCAAACCTATCTTTGGAACAAAAAATATTCTTCAGGGGAATTATACAGGATTATCAAAATTCGTTTTTGATGGTACACAAATTCAATTTGTGCAGCAATTTTCTTCAATCAAAGAACCTGTTCGATTCCTTGCCCAAAAAGATAACCATTCATTTTGGATTGGGGATTGGGGACAGGTACAGTTAATTGATTTTGATCCGAGCTTCCAAAAAGCACATATCCAATTTACATCGATGCAAGACAGTCTCGCTGCTAAACGAAGATTTAATGGAATTTATACCTTAGAAAATAATCTCGTTTTCGCCACAGACAGTGGCTTCATGCAGTTTGATAACATTGTCAAACGCTTTAGCTATTCCGATGAATTGAACAATGCATTAGGAAGTTACAAAAATTCAAATAAGATAATTCCCATCAACACCAATAGTTATTGGTTTATTCAGAAGACAAAAATTGCCAAAGTGGATTTTGATAGCAAAGGAAAACTGAAGATAGACTCCAATCTCCTCAGCCCTTTGCAAGATCGTATGATGAATAATTATGAAAACATCCTACCCATAGAAAATCACTACTATCTCATTGGCTTGGACGATGGTTTTGCCATTTACCGGAATTCTGATGAGCCCGCTAAATTTATATTGCCGCCACCGCAGATTGCTCAATTGACCAATCTCACAACCGGAGAAACTATCTTACCGGGGGCTGACCTTAAATTGGCCTCATCCGAAAACAATCTCCGGGTGAGCTTCTCAAGCCCTTATTATTCCTCTTCACCATTACAATACCAATATTACCTCGACGGGTATTCAGGAAAATGGTCTGAATGGAGTGAAACAGCCTTTCAAGATTTTACAAACTTGCCCTATGGGCATTTCGAAATTAAAGTAAGGGCCAGAACCAACACTGGCTTGACTTCGGAGGTACAGACGATTGCTCTCACCATTAAATATCCCTGGTACCTCTCCTGGTGGGCAAAAAGCATTTATATTTTGATGTCCGGCGGAATGGTTTATCTTCTTTATAATTTTAATCTTCAACGAGAAAGAAAGAGACAGTTTCAGGCGAAGCGAAAATGGCTGGAAGAGAAGAAAATTGCATTGGAAAGAGAAGCCGAACAGCAGGAAAAGGAATGGATTAAATTGAAGAACCAACAACTGGAAGATCAACTTAATCTAAAGAACAAGGAACTGGCCAACGCTGCACTCAATATTGTCTATAAAAATGAAATGTTGAACAATCTGCACGATGAACTCAAGCAGCTTAAAGATGCAGAAGGCAACAAGCTAAGTTCTGACGAACTGAAAAAAATAAATAAGCTGATCGAAGACGCCCATAACGATGATCGTGACTGGCACATTTTTGAGAAGAGTTTTAATGAATCGCATGAGAATTTCTTTAAAAAATTAAAGCATGAATTTCCAGACCTTGTCCCCAATGATCTAAAATTATGTGCTTACCTGCGGCTCAATATGTCGAGTAAAGAGATTGCTTCATTACTCAACATTAGTACGCGGGGTGTAGAAATCAGGCGCTATCGTTTGCGTAAGAAATTGGGTATTCCAACAGATAAAAACCTCTCTGAATTCCTATTGGAACGTTAAAATTTCGCTACAAACACTACATCATTACCACACACATGCGTTAGTGTCACCTTCACACTAACGCATGCTTTTTTTTGTATAAAAACACTTCTTTATATTCTTACTATCAGCTATTTAAAATAAAAACAAATTTACCTTGAGAAAGTTGAAATTAGCTGTAGTAGTGATGTGAAAATGTTAAATTTTGGCGAAGTTGTACTACATCAACATATTTGCTTCAGGGAAATAACCAACTGTATTTTAAACAAACACCAAAAATTTACGATATGAGGAATCTATCCGCATTATTTTTGACATCCATGGTCGTCTCGGTAGCCTATGGACAAACTTCTATACAAGGGGTAGTCAAAGATGGCTCAAGCATGGTATCCATGCCTGGGGTCACCATCAGTATTAAAGGGAAAACAGTATCTACAAAAACCGACGCAACGGGGAAATTTCAGATCAATGCCGCTCCTACCGATTCACTGGTATTTAACTTTCTAGGTTATCGCAAACAAACGGTATACATCGGTAATCAGACGCAACTCAATGTATTTTTAGAGAATGAAAATAAAGCCTTGGAAGAAGTTGTTGTCATCGGTTACGGTACACAAAAGAAAGCTGACTTGACAGGATCAATTAGCTCCTTGAAGTCATCCGACATTACGAAGCAACCAGCAATGTCTGCGATGCAATCCATACAAGGTAAAGCTGCAGGTTTAAATATCATCGCAAATGAAGCACCAGGCTCTTCGCCAAATGTCATTATTCGGGGTTTAGGAACAGCATTGTCAGGAAGGAATCCTTTATATGTAGTCGATGGTATCGCACAAGATGATATTAATAATATCAATCCTTCGGATATTGAATCCATGGATGTATTAAAAGACGCTTCCTCGGCTTCCATCTATGGTTTAAGAGCTGCAAATGGTGTCATTATTGTTACTACAAAAAAAGGAAAAGCAGGTACTGTTAGCATCAATTACGAAAGTTATGCTGGAATGAAGAAAGTTCTTAACCGCGTTAAGATGGCTAATTCTTCACAATTCATCACCTATGCGAACGAATTCTTGGAGTCGGTTAATGGAGATTACTTATTAGACTCCACTCAAACAACCAATACGGATTGGTTCGATGAAATTCTCAGAACGGGTAGTGTCTATAACAATGCGATCAATATTTCCGGAGGTAGTGACAAAGTTGATTATTTTGTATCAGCCAATAACTTCACTGAAAACGGAATCCTTGATGGTTCCAAATATATCCGGAATACCCTACGTAATAACAATGTATACAAGCTATTCAATAACCGCCTTAAGTTTAGTCAAAACCTTAACTTGACTTTAACTAAAGCTACCCCTAAGCCTTATAGTGCCTTTACAACAGCTTACAGGCAGTCTCCTTTGGTTCCTGTAATGTATAGCAATGGGCGATATGGGACCAATAGTGTCAATAAAAAAACGGGGATCGTTGGGTTAGAAACTGCTCCGGGCGAAAGCTTAGGTAACTTAAATTCCGAAGGTAACCCAATATATGAAGTACTCCGTCAAAATCAATTGACAAATACATTGCGTTTACAGGGCAGTTTTGAGGGAGAGTTTAAAATAACGGACTATTTAAAAATCAATTCTCGTATCGGTGGCAATAAATTTTATTCAAAAGACCGCAACTTCGTCAATATCAAAGAAAACTACTTGAATGCTAATCCATTGAAATCTGAAGCAGATTTCTATGCAGAAAAAGAAAAAGGTGGTGCGGGGAATGTTGCATTTGCAAATAATAGTCTTAAGTACGAAAATTTAGAGCAATTCAGATGGGCATGGGAAAACTTCCTAACATTTAACAAGACGTTTGACAAACACAATATTGAAGCTGTGGTAGGGATGTCTCGCGAAAAATATGATATCAATAGTATGAATAGCCAGATGGGATATAGCGTCCCGGGACAAGAACAATACTGGAATATCGATTTGGCGTCAGATGAATATAAGATAATCAATCGTCAAACTTATTATACCCCAAGAGCATTAGCTTCTTATTTTGGTCGTGTCGCTTACAATTATGACAGTCGTTATTATTTTACAGGTACATTGCGTCGTGATGGTTCCAGCGTCTTTAAAAACACCAAAGAATATTGGGGAACATTCCCATCAATCGGGCTTGGATGGAATGTCTCCAATGAAGAATTCATGAAAGATGCATCTTGGATCAACTTATTAAAATTAAGAGGAAACTGGGGTAAGTTGGGTAACCAGGATATTCCATTAAACGTCTCGACAATCATGAGCAGTCCTGAAGCTTCTACATATAACTATGTCTTTGGGCCTGAACAAAATCTCGTATACGGTAGTGCATATGGAACACCAGCTGTAAATGTTTCCTGGGAGGTAACCCGTGAAACAGGCGCTGGCGTGGATTTCGCTTTTTTAAACAATCAACTTTCAGGATCAATTGATTATTATCATAAGCTGAACACGAATACAATCTTAAATGTAACACCGACTTTAACATCTCCTTCAGAACAAAACTTCTATGCCCACGGTGCTAAGGTCTTAAACCAAGGTGTTGAGGTTGTTCTTAATTGGAATAAAAATATAAGTCCAGATTTTAGCTATAATGTTGGTATCAACTACGCTTATAACAAAAATAAAGTTACTGATGTCGTACCAGCTTATGACGGGGACACCGGAGGAAGTTTGAATAACGGTGAAATCACCAAACAACTTCGTGTGGGGCAACCTATTTATGGTTGGTGGATGTTTGAATCTATCGGTGTCTACCAAGATGATGCAGATGTTGCAAACAACCCCGGATTCGGTGCTTCAAAACCTGGTTACCTTAAATATAAAGATCAAAATAGCGATGGTGTAATTGACACCAGAGATAAAAAATTCTTTGGTTCATTTTTACCTTCATCTACTTACGGAATTAATATTGGTATCAATTACAAAGCCATCGACTTTAATCTATCGGGCTATGGTGTTGCCGGAAATAAAGTCTACAACGGGCTGAAAAGTGTGAGACAAAACGCGGGTGAAAATATCACTTTAGAAACCTTTGAAAATCGCTGGACGGGTGCAGGGTCAACCAACGTACATCCGGGTGCTGAACATGCTTATTGGGCTTCTAGTTATTATCTGGAATCAGGCAGCTATTTCCGCATCAATAATATTACTCTCGGATATACCTTCAACAACTTATATAGTTCTAAATCCAAATTACGTCTGTACGTAACAGCTCAAAATCCATTTATGTTTACCAACTACAGTGGTTTCTCTCCTGAATTGGCAGGCGATGGTAGTCCAAAGTTAACCTCTGGCATTGAGTTATCGGCCTATCCAACCACGCGCAATTTCCTTTTTGGGCTTAACATGCAATTTTAATCACTTAAGTTTTGAAAACAATGAAAATTAACAAACTCTATATATCCCTTTTTCTTAGTGCTGGTATTGCACTTCAGGGTTGCAAAGACAATAATTTCTTGGATGTCCCTTCTCGTGAAAGAGTTGAAGCTGAAGATAGTGAAGTGATATATACACCCGAACAATTTGTCAACGGTGTATATGGTATGTTTACATCTTGGGATTACTCCTTCTCCTACATCGGTATAACAGATATGCTGTCCGACAATGGGGATAAAGGCTCTGCTTCGACCGATGCAGGCGGAGATAAGCTAAGTTTAGATCAATTAACATATACCTCAACAACCGGATCTTTTAAATCGCTGTGGACTCACTGGTATAAGTCAATTGGACGCGCAACTCAGGCAATAGAATACACGGAAAAGTTTGGATTAACTGACGAAGCTTATAAAAATAGGCTGATTGCTGAAGCTCGTTTTTTACGTGCGCTCAACTATTTTTATCTCGTCCGTGGATGGGGAGACGTTCCTATCCAAGAAAAAGATTTGATTAACCGTGCGTCGGCCTCCGAGGTCTATGCTTACATCGAAGCTGATCTACAATTTGCTATCGACAACCTGCCGGTAAAATCAGCATACGCTGCGAAAGATCTGGGTCGAGCAACAAAAGGCGCTGCACAAGGATTATTATCAAAAGTGTATTTGTATCAAAGCAAGTGGCAACAAGCAGCTGATATGGCCAAAACTGTCATCAACTCAGGGGGATATAGCCTTGAAAAAGACTACGCGACAATTTGGCGATTGGCGGGAGAAAATGGCCCCGAATCGTTGTTTGAGTGGCAAGCGAGAGGCACATCGATCGCTTTAGGTATCAAACAATATAGCCAAGTACAAGCTCCACGTGGTGGTCTGGTAAAACTCGGCTGGGGGTTTAATACGCCTAGCGAAAATCTACTCAATGCTTTTAATGCTGAGCACGACAATATCCGTCGTGATGCGACTATTATTTTTAGAAATTCCACCTTATATGATGGTCGCGTAATCGACGCTGGCGTAGAAAATGCGATGTACAATATGAAAGCGTACTCATCTGCTAATGGTGGTGCGGATCATACAGATAAAAATGTACGTTATCTCCGTTTAGGTGAAATTTACCTTATTCTTGCTGAAGCTACAAATGAACTTGGCAATAGCAGCGAAGCGCTGAATGCATTGAATACCGTACGGGCACGTGTAAAATTAGCCAACGTAACTACGACCGATCAGGCACAGCTCCGTCAATCGATCTGGAAAGAAAGGCGCCTTGAACTCGCCTTTGAACATGACCGCTGGTTTGATCTCATCCGTACTAAACAAGCAAAAACAGCGATGGCTGCTGATGGAAAAACATTTCAGGATAAAATGTTGCTTTTCCCTATCCCGGAAGATCAACGTATCCAAACTCCGGAAATGCCACAAAATTCAGGTTGGTAATACACACAAACTATAACTCGGTTCAAACGACCAATGGTCGTTTGAACATTTTTTTAAGACTTTAAACAACACTAGCCATGAGAAATCGAACAGCATATCCTTACTTAACTGGTATTGCTTTGGCGCTTCTTCTCAGCAGTTCATGCCAAAACGCCTCCAATAATCATACAGACAACCCTTCAAAAACTGATTCAATCAGTGGTCATCATTTCAACGAAGATTCGTTGTTGACCAATATTCAACAACATACCTTTCAATATTTCTGGGAAGGCGCCGAACCTACTTCTGGCCTTGCTCGGGAACGTATTCATATGGACGGTGTCTATCCAGAAAATGACCGTAATGTGATTACCATAGGTGGTAGTGGATTCGGGCTTATGAGCATGATTGTCGCTATGGAACGTGGATTTATCAGTCAGGAACAAGGTATCCAAAAGTTGGATCATATCATGAATTATCTAGGCAAGATCGAACGGTTCAAAGGCGCATGGGCACATTGGTATGATGGGGAACTGGGGACGGCCAAACCTTTCAGTGAAAAAGATAACGGAGGCGACATTGTGGAAACCGCTTTCTTGGCTCAAGGTCTGGTTACTATCCGTGAATATCTAAAGGATAAAGGTGATTCAGCTCAATTGGTTGCTCAAAAAGCCGACAAGCTCTGGAAGGGAATAAATTGGAATCATTATACGAATGGACAAAACGTAATTTATTGGCATTGGAGCCCAAAATTCAACTTTCAGCAAAACCACCCCGTTAGAGGATATGATGAGTGCCTTATTACCTATATTTTAGCCAGCTCCTCTCCTTCTCATCCGATCTCACCCAAAGTATATCACGAGGGTTGGGCAAGATCCGGAGGGATTAAAAGCACGGCTAAAAAATATGATATTCCGTTAGTACTTAAACATAATGCCAAAGAAGGCGAAGTAGGCCCGCTTTTTTGGGAGCATTATTCTTACTTAGGACTAAGCCCCAAAGGATTAAAAGATCAGTACGCGGATTATTGGGAAGCAACAAGCAACCATGCTAAGATAAATTTAGCCTATGCCAACCAAAATCCAAAAGGATATAAAGGTTATGGTGCTGAAAAAGGCTGGGGTTGGACAGCCAGTTATTCCATTAAAGGCTACGATGCACACCACCCGGACAACGATCCCGGTGTAATCTCACCAACAGCAGCCTTGTCATCTATGCCCTATACACCTCATGAAAGTATTCAGTTTGCCCAATACTTAAACAAACAATTGGGTAATAAAGTCTGGGGAAAATATGGATATTATGACGCTTATAGCGAAACTGCAAATTGGTACCCTCAACGTTATCTTGCCATCGATCAAGGTCCCATTATCGTCATGATCGAAAATTATAGAACAGGAAAAATCTGGGACTTATTCATGCAAGCACCAGAGATTCAGCAGGGATTGAAAAAACTTGGTTTTACAAGTCCCTATCTAAAGTAGTGGGAAATTCGGAATCATTTTTAATCTGTCACACGTTGAAAATGGTTCCCTCCACGAAAATATAAAATTGTCAACAAGAAGCTCTTAGTCAACACAAGCTTATTTTATAAATAAATTTTACAATCAGCAACTAAATCGGGTGTTATGCGCTCAATTAAAACATTTAGTTCATAACGTACAAAAAAAATACAATGAAAAAAGTAGTAGGAACATTCCTTCTTGCATTTCTAGCTTGGCATGTGAGTCCAGCACAGTCAAATCAAAAAATGGATGAGTTCATTAACCAGCTTATGGCCAAGATGACAGTCGAAGAAAAGATCGGGCAGCTAAATCTTGTTACCGGCGGCGAGGCGACAACGGGAACAACGGTTTCCACAGACGTGGACGCTAAAATTCGAAATGGCCAGATTGGTGGTATCTTTAGTATGAGTACGCCATCCAAAATTCGCAAGACCCAGGAAATTGCAATCAAGCAGTCTAGGCTAAAGATTCCAATTATCTTCGGTATGGATGTCATACATGGCTATCGCACTGTTTTCCCTATTCCTTTGGGCCTTGCGGCGACATGGGATATGGGTTTAATTCAACAATCTGCCCGCATAGCGGCAGAAGAAGCGACAGCAGATGGCATCAACTGGGCTTTTTCGCCGATGGTGGATATTTCCAGAGACCCGAGATGGGGACGTATCTCCGAGGGTGCTGGTGAAGATACTTACCTAAGTTCAAAAGTAGCTGAGGCTATCGTCCAAGGCTTCCAGGGGGATAATTTAGCAGCACACAACACAATGATGGCCTGTGTCAAACATTTTGCACTCTATGGCGCAGCAGAAAGCGGACGGGACTATAATAGCACGGACATGAGCCTACATCGCATGTACAATGAATATCTACCACCTTACAAAGCAGCTATAGATGCCGGAGCTGGCAGTATAATGACCTCCTTTAACGATATTAATGGCGTACCCGCATCAGCCAACAAATGGTTGATGACCGATGTGCTACGCAAGCAATGGGGTTTTAAAGGCTTAGTTGTAACAGATTATACGGCTGTCAATGAATTAACAGCGCACGGCCTCGGCGATCTACAACAGGTTTCGGCATTAAGTCTGAACGCTGGTGTTGATATGGATATGGTAGGTGAAGGTTTTCTCACAACACTGAAAAAATCGCTTGACGAAGGCAAGGTTAAACTCGCTGATATCGACAGAGCTTGCCGTTTTGTGTTGGAAGCAAAATATAAATTGGGGCTATTCGAAGATCCATACCGTTATTGTAATGATCAACGTGCGAAAACTGTGATAGGTTCGGCTGCAAATCATGCCAAGGCAAGAGAAATTGCCGCTAAATCATTCGTTTTGCTGAAAAATGAAACTCAGATTCTTCCGTTAAAAAAAACGGGCACAGTTGCCGTCATTGGCCCTTTAGCCAATTCAGGAGCTAATATGCCGGGTACCTGGAGCGTGAGTGCAGAATTAGAGAAAACAGCATCATTAGTAGAAGGAATGAAGGCGGTGCTGGGTAATAAAGTAAACATCCTGACACATCTTGGGACGAATCTGCTGGAAGATCCTACCTACCAAAAGCACGCGACAATGTTTGGGCGTACAATAGTAAGAGATCCTCGGAAAGAAGAAGAAATTATCGCAGATGCCGTAAAAGTTGCTCAACAATCAGATGTTGTTGTTGCCGCACTCGGAGAATCTTCAGAAATGTCCGGAGAAAGCTCAAGCCGCTCCGAGCTGGACATACCTAAAAATCAACAAAACCTTTTAAAAGCATTATTATCAACAGGAAAACCAGTTGTGCTCGTATTATTTACAGGGAGACCGCTAACGCTTACTTGGGAAGATGCCCATGTTCCGGCGATCTTAAATGTTTGGTTCGGCGGCTCGGAAACGGGAAAGGCTGTTGCTGATGTCTTATATGGAGATGTTGTTCCTTCAGGAAAGATTACAGCGACTTTTCCGCGCAATGTTGGTCAGATCCCAATCTATTATGCACATAAAAATACAGGAAGACCTTATGGAAACTCCGGGGATTTTGAAAAGTTTAAATCAAACTATTTAGATATTAGCAATTCCCCACTCTACCCTTTCGGTTATGGATTGAGTTATACGACCTTTGCTTATGGAGAGATTCATCTGGATAAAAACACATTGGACAACGATGGCACCATTCAAGCACGTATTGATATTAGCAATACAGGTAACTATGACGCAGAGGAGACCGTTCAATTATATATCCAGGACTTAGTTGGTTCTGTCACCCGTCCGGTTAAAGAATTAAAAGGTTTTCAAAAAATATTTTTGAAGAAAGGCGAAGTCAGGTCAGTTAAATTTGACATTCAACTCAAAGATCTCAAGTTCTTTAATAATGATCTTAATTATGT
Source organism: Sphingobacterium sp. DR205 (assembly GCF_011064245.1). Lineage (NCBI taxonomy): Bacteria > Pseudomonadati > Bacteroidota > Sphingobacteriia > Sphingobacteriales > Sphingobacteriaceae > Sphingobacterium > Sphingobacterium sp. DR205. The sequence goes on from NZ_CP049333.1 coordinate 4,681,473, forward strand.
TGCTGAACCCGGGGATTTTAAAATTTACATTGGTCCCAATAGTCGAGATGTTAAAGAAGTTTCCTTCAAACTGCTTTAAGCTAAAGCAAAAAAAAAAGCGACACCTTTTGAAAAAGGTATCGCTTTTTTTAAAATTTGATTCATCTTTTACTTCATATTTCCATCAAAGCCCTCGAACAAGGTTCGAAGTTCTTGCGCTATCTCCGGATAATCCATTATGATATTCGTTCTTTCGCTCGGGTCCCATGCAATATTATGTAATTCTTCCACCGCATCATAAGGTTTTCCAGATATCTGGTTGACACCAGCTGGTATACGCCTATATTTCCAATCTCCCGACCGGACAGCTTCTACATGGCCGTAGTTTACCAAAAATATCGGGCGATGTGGTGTTTTTAGATCTTTCGCTTTACCATTTAGTAAGGCATCTATCGCCTGACCGTCGATGGATTTTTTTGGAAGAGGGGCCCCTGTCCATTTTGCTATCGTTGGCAACAGATCCAAATTACTGATCGCTTGTCTAATTACCTTACCTTCCTGTGCATATCCTTTTCCGTACACGATGAATGGAACACGGACCCCACCTTCAGTAGTTTCAGCTTTCGACCCTTTAAATACACCGGCTGTCCCCACATGCCAGTTTTTGGTCGCATGGTCGTCCGACATCCTTGAAGGATATGCAATCCAAGGACCGTTATCACTGGAGAAAATCAAAATCGTATTATCCGCCAATCCTTTTTTCTCTACGGTCTTCCAGAGCTCGGCAAAATTATGATCTAACTCACGCATGACTGCGCCCAATGGGCCTGCATTCTGCTGATCAACAAACTTATTCTTTTTGTTGGCAAAAGCCAATGGTAAATGAGGAAAATTATGCGCATAATACAAAAAGAAAGGATGATCTTTATCTTGATTTTCTATAAAACTCACCGTTTCCTTATGATATAATGTACTTAAATCTGAATCATCAGGTGCTACAACCTCTGGCTTCCTATTTCTAAAAATTTTTATGACTGAATCTGTTTTTACATAAGGGTCTCGATAATCATGGCTATATAACATACCATAAAAAAAATCGAATCCTTGCTTATTGGGATGATGATACGCCTGTTTATCGCCAAGGTGCCACTTACCGATCAGACCTGTCCTATAACCTACTTTTTTTAGCAGCTCGGCAATGGTTTCTTCTTCATCAGGTAGTCCGAGATTTGATCCCGGACCAATTGGCGCCGGTAGATTATAACGAGAAGCATATCGTCCGGTCAGCAAAGATGCCCGAGAAGGGGTACAAGAGGGAGTTGACACCATAAAGTTTGTCGCCCGCACGCCTCTATTAGCGATAGAATCCAAAAAAGGGGTTGAAATATTTGGACTCCCATAGCAGCCGAGGTCACTATACCCTAAGTCATCTGTAAGAATCAGAATTATATTGGGCTTCTTATTTTGTGCATTAACAAATGTAGCGAAGAGAAACATGGTCATTGCCATGAAAAGTTTGGTATACCGTATCATGATAGCATTATTTAATTGGAAACATTGTCGCAATATAAGAAATTACCAAGTTGGATTTTATGCTAAATTAGTATTTTGGTTAGTCTCATTTGAAAAATGGATGACAAGAACTATTTTTTGGTCAAAGACATGCTTTTCTAATGTTTTCTTCAATGATAATCTCAACATTATTATTTCGATCAATAATGTCAAAAACATCTAAATAGGATGTTATTCCTGAATACGAACAAGTGCCAACGCCAATCGAAAACTTGTTTCTATTTTGAAGACATTGAGGGAGGCGAGCGCCTCCCCTAATGTCAATTTGAGAAAAGATAAGGGAAATTTATCCTATAATACACATTCGCATTTTTCTTACAGAAGAGGATTTAGCCATTAAAGACTTTACAGTAATATTTATAAGGAATGTGATTTTACTAATGTTGATATAGTTCACCATGTATTAAAATTTTATTCTGCCAAGAAGACACCATTTTTTGTCTTTAATATCTTTGTTGTCTCCCACAAATATAAAAGATATTTCAATATAATCTACTAATTCTATAGATATTATTAAAAACACAGGCAAAATCCGATCCGCGATGAACAAAAAAAAGATCATAATAAACTAATTATCAATGCTTTAAAAGTATGTTAAATATTTATTTGAGGGACTGCAGATAGACTTTAATTAGCGTTATACCCTCCTCATGAAGTAGAGTGGTTCCTTTTTGAGGCATGTGCATCTCTCCCAATACCGACATTCGTCCAATAATTTTTGCCTGTTTAAGCCAAATTCCGGTTTCGTTAATCGGACTTTCAAATCTAAGATCCAGCATAGTCATATAGGCTGTTCCCATAGGGTTATGGCAATGTGCGCAATTCACCTCCAGATAGGCTCTTGCCCTATGCGCAGTAGATTGGTTCAGGTCATCGTAGCTAGGCAGCGAACCTAGTCTCAATGGTGGAATATCTATTATACCTCTAGCTTTCAAATATTCCAATTGTTGGATTGTATCACGGTCCCGCAAGACTACCCGATTTAAATTTCTGATCTTGGGACCTATAGGTAGTATGTGATCTCCCTGACGATGACAGGCAATACAATCTGTGCGGGAAGGAATAATATAATTTGTCTGCCTTTTTACGCTTTTATCATCTAAAAACAAAACGGGAACCGCTGCGCTGTCAGCTAGTAAGAACGCTTCATCTTGAGTCGAATTCCATTGATAGGTCGCTGCATTCCATTGCCCACTTTCGTTAATCAGGAGGCGCGTTTCCAACAATATTGATTTTGACTCTTGGGAAGTACCCCTTTTCGGGTAGAAAAAAGTTTTAGCAATAATAGTTCCATCCGGAAAATTTGGCAATCCATTATCTGATGCCACAATTTTCTTTCCTTTTGGAAGGAAAATAACACGTTTTTTTTCGGCATAATCTGTAAATAATGCCGAAGCTAATTCGTAAGAAATACCTTGGTCATTTGGTACAAGATCGGCTATTTTCCCTTTAAACAATCCATAGTCGGATAATCTATCTCGAAATATGATATTATCCTTCGAAACTTTTCCCCCGGCCTTATTGTTGAGCACAATAAAAAGTATAGGTATCAGCAAAATACCCATTAAAATTATCGCTTTTTTCATGTCACCGATGTTTCTCTTCTCTTTTGCTATTTTCCATTATTTGGACGAAGATAAGACAAAAAAACAGACTTATTAAAAAGGCTATTTTATCTGGTCGATCGCTGATCTATTTTCTGTTATGGATACAAGTTAACGACAGTTAATTTATTCGACAATATTGCATTTTATCAAAAAAAATAAAGCGAATTAAGAGGCCGGCACGACAAAAAAATGGTTATATTTAAATGTCATTAACCAAAACTTCGGATCCATGGAAGACATGATTCTTTATAATCGGCTTCAATTTGCCTTTACAATCACATTCCACTATTTATTTCCCCAATTGACCATGGGATTATCATTGATGATCGTCTATTTCAAATGGAAATTTCTACAAACTCGCAATGAAGATTACAACAATGCTTCAAAATTCTGGATGAAGATCTTTGCACTCAATTTTACCATGGGTGTTGTGACAGGTATACCCATGGAATTTCAATTTGGCACAAATTGGGCAAAATTCTCTGAACTTACAGGGGGGATCATTGGACAGACCTTAGCAATGGAAGGTATGTTTTCATTTTTTCTGGAGTCTTCCTTTTTGGGAATGTTTCTCTTCGGAGAAAAATTACTTGGCCACAAGCTACACTTTCTCTCCGGTTTGATGGTATTCATTGGATCTTGGGCCAGTGGATTTCTAATTATTGCCACGCATTCCTGGATGCAGCACCCTGTAGGCTATGAAATTCTCGAAAATGGCAAGTTTGTACTGAACAATTTCAGTTCTTTATTTAGCAATCCATGGTTATGGCCTTCTTATCTCCACAATCAAGCTGGATCTTTGGTTACAAGTTCTTTTTTTGTTGCCTCTATCGGAGCTTTCTACCTCCTAAGCGACAGACATAGCAAATTTGGAAAGATATTCGTAAAAAGCGGCGTTATCTTTGGCGCCATTTCATCCGTTATGCTCGCATTCCCAACAGGCGACCTTGCCGCCAAAAATGTTGTTAAATACCAACCTGCTGCATTTGCGGCCATGGAAGGAATCTTTAAAACAGAGAAGGGAGGATCCGAAATTGTCCTTATCGGCCAACCTGATATGGAAAACAAAAAACTTGACAATAAAATTGCTGTCCCAAATGTCCTAAGTTTTCTTACCTACCAACGCTGGGATGCTGAAATAAAAGGGCTAAACGAGTTCAACGGCTCATTACATCCCACAAATGTTCCGGGGCTCTATTATAGCTATCACATCATGGTTGGTTTAGGGACAATATTCATTGGAATCATGGTATTGGGCAGCTTTTTACTTTGGCGAAATAAGTTGTATCAGACCAAATGGTTACTGTGGATTATTATGTTTATGATCCCTTTTCCCTATATCGCCAATACGGCAGGCTGGTATACATCCGAACTAGGACGACAACCTTGGTTGGTCTACAATCTGATGCGTATGGTAGATGGTGTATCGCCCACGGTATCTTCTGGTAATACGTTATTTACCTTATTGGGATTTGTCGGACTCTATATTCTTTTGGGATTGTTGTTCCTTATGTTAGTATTGAAAATTATTCGAAAAGGCCCCGAGCCTCATACTCCTATCGCTTTAAACTAATTTGTCATGGAAATATTCTGGTTTGTTGTATTAACTTTCATGTTGGGTATCTATGTAGTCCTCGACGGTTATGATTTTGGAGCGGGAATTGTGCATTTATTTTTTGCTAAGACCGAACAGGAGAAGAAGGCCGTAACAAATGCAATCGGTCCATTTTGGGATGCCAATGAAGTTTGGCTGATCGCATCGGGTGGAGTTTTATTCTTTGCTTTTCCCACACTTTATGCGTCATCTTTCAGTGGATTCTATCTCCCTCTCATGCTGGTATTATGGTTACTGATCTTTAGGGCAATAAGTCTTGAACTGAGAGGTCAAGTGCATCATAGGCTTTGGGAAGCCTTGTGGGACAAAGCTTTTGGTCTGGCGAGCCTGCTTCTTGCACTTTTTTTTGGAGCCGCTTTAGGCAATGTAGTCCGCGGAGTTAACCTCGGCATGGTCGAAAATGGCGTATCTACTCAGGAACCGCATTATTTTTTCCTGGCGCTCTGGAATCCCACCTTTGATCCTCTTGCCGAACATCAAGGCATTATTGACTGGTTTACGGTAATATTAGGTTTAGTGGCAGTCATAACGCTGACAATCCATGGTGCTGGATGGGTCATATTAAAAACATCCAGTACTTTAAATCAACGGCTTAAAAATATCATATTTAAACTGAATTTCGTATTGCTTGCATTGGTCCTTCTATCGGCTTATGTCTGGCATTATGTAAAACCGATATCCCTGAATAATCTGCAAAATCATTATTGGCTTTGGATCTTTCCACTGATCGCAACTATTGGCTTGTTTGGACAGTTTTGGATCAGAACATTCAAAAAAGATGGCATCGGTTTTCTCTTCTCAGCGCTATTTATACTAGGAAGTTTTGCGACGACAGTAGCCTCCATGTTTCCTACCCTACTTCCTTCGACCAATACTATAAACCCATCACTGACCATACAGAATGCTGCTGCACATGAATATGGGCTCGCTGTAGGTTTAGGATGGTTTATTTTTGCGGCAATTTTGGTAGTCGCTTATTTTATCATCCAATTTCGAGTCTTTAAAGGAAAATTAGATGATGTAGGTTATGGTGAACATTAAAACAATTATATGATGTTTTAAAGACCTAATAATTTGTGCTTCAAGGCAAGTTGCACCAATTCGACCATATTTTTCACCTTAAATTTTGTCAAGAGATTGCGTCGATGTGTTTCTATCGTAACGGGACTTAAAAACAGCTTCTCCGCAATCTGATTGCTGGTATGGCCATTGGATATCATAATTAAAATCTCCTTTTCCCTTTGTGTTAAACGAGGAAGAGATTCCATAGAAGATATTGCCCCAACATAAAGCGCCCTCGCACTATCGCAGAGCGCTTCTTGTCCATTTAATGCAAGCTCTACACAACGAAGGAATTCTCCGTTAGACACATCTTTTAATATGTAACCTTTTCCCCCATTTCGCATAAACTGAAAAATAAGATTACGATCTGCCAGATTACTCAGTGCAATAACCGGAATCATGGGAAACAGCTTCTTCACTTGCAAACAGACGTCCAATCCGCTGGTATTCACAAGCTGCATATCCATAAGCACCAAATCTACACTTGTACTATCCAAAAATTCGATCAATGATACTTCCTCCAGAAATGAATATACTTTATACCCGTTTTGGTTATTGAGAAAAGACGTTACGCCTTCCAATAATAAAGGATGGTCATCCAATATGGCAATAATTTTCATACATTAGTTTTTAACTAAACACTTACTCCTACTTCAATTTGGGTACCAGATCCAATTTTACTCTGCATATCAATAGATCCATTAATCCATTTAATTCTCTTTACCATATTATTTAATCCCATTCCATAATTTGCGACGGAAGAATCAAACCCTTTTCCATTGTCTTCTATCAAAATCTGCAATATCCCCTGTGATTTACTTACCTGAACAATAATGAGGTCTGCATCTGCATATTTCAATGCGTTTGAGATCGCCTCCTGGACAATCCGATATATTGCCAATCCTTTTTGGAAGTCCAGGCGCACTTCGTCCTCATAATTTTCAAATTGGATCTGAACCTTACTATTTCTCATCGAAAGACACAATTGTTCCAATGCTGCTATCAGACCAAATTGCCGCAATGACTCGGGCATCAGATTATGCGATATCCGTCGAACTTCGCCCAAAATATCGTTCAGTTTGTGAGGTAATTCATCCGTCAAATTGAATTCATCAGTCTGCCCTCCAGCGATCTTAAACTTTAATCCTGTCAACATTCCGCCAATACTATCGTGCAAATCCTGTGCGATACGCTGCCGTTCCTGCTCTTCAGCTTTGAGCATGGACTCGGAAATTTGCAACTGCTTTTCCTTTGCCAATTTCTCTAAAGCAATCTCATGGTTCATCTGGATCTGTCCATTCAGTTTCCGTTGTTTTTTATAGGAAAATGTAACAAATAAAACAACGATAAAAAGTAAAATAGCAATACCTAAAACAAGCAAGATCTTTAATTGATTGCGATCTTTTTCTGCACGTAGATTTAAAATCAATTTTTCTTTTTCTACGGTTTTGTATTTAGCTTCCATTTCGTTCATCTTCTCCAAAAGCTGTACCTTCTGTATACTATCAGAGAGCTTACTCGCCACATTGGACATCTTAAGTGCTTCTTTATAATCCCCCATGAGTTCATTGACCGCTGCCAATTGACCATAAACAATTTTACTGTTGTAAAGATCGCGTGTCAACAATCCATTTTTTATAATTTCCTCCAATGGCAGTTTCGCTTCAGCATATTTTTTTTGCATCAAATAAACATTAAACTTTCTAAACAGCATCATCTGGTAGGATTTCCAATTGTTCATTTTCTTCGACCAGTCCAAACCAATATCCAGCATACGTAACGCTTCATCCGTCTGTTGTTTCGTCGTAAAATAGAGCGCTTCATTGTAATAGTAATTGGGTAGCTGAGAAGAGTTTGGATTCTTACCTAAAAGGAGCTTAGCTTTGTCCAATAGCAATCGAGCCTCTTTTGATTTTACCTGATAACAATATGTACTGACGGCATTTAAATAGGCTACCAGTAATGCTGTGCTCGCTGGTTGTTGTTCGAGCTGTTTGATTGCCATCTGATGATACTCATCTGCTTTTACCAATTGATTGGATGACATAAAGGTCATACCGATCATCGTATTTATCGCACCTTCCATGAGGGGATCGTGTGCTTTGGCATATGGCAGACATTTACCATTGAGTATATCCAAAAAATCAGCAAACCCTTTTTTCGGAAATCGAATTAAGCCCAGATTATACCAAGCTTTGGCTAAGAGCTGCTGCTGAAAGGGCTGCTTGGCATTCCCCAGGATACCCACGCATTTTTGGGCTTCAACCTCTGCACGCTCACTATCTAAAAATTGGCCATAGAAGAAGCTTTTATAAAGTGCCCCCATGGCCTGAAGGCTTTTGAATGGTTTAGCCTTCTGCTCCCCCCGCCGCATATTTTCCCAGAATCTCGCTGTATCACGAAACCTGTAGTAATCCGCCAAATAAAAGTACTGTTGTGTTTTTACGCTGTCATCTGAAGTTGATTTCAACAGCATTTCGGCATCAGCCCGATATTTCTCCTCATTTAAGGGCAGAAAAACCTGCGCTTTTGTCGTCTGTGCAGCAAAACACATCGCACAGCATACAATTAACTTTAACAAAACCCGACATTGTAAGCCCATTTAATCAGATACCTTATATAACATGAACAATAAAAACAGTTTATTGCATTTTTAGCGAGATGCGCCTCGTTAAATGTGTGATTCTGGAAAATTCGGTGGACACGAACTCTTCGACACATGGTCCTTCAAAACTAAGCAATTTTAAAAATATATAAAGCACCTCGATAGTGATCAAGGTGCTTTATATTCTCCGACGCAGCAATTACCTAAACTGCTTTTATGAAAATAAAATTTTTATGAACGTCCCGATAAAGTTTCAAACACTGCCGTTCTAGTTGTTGCGATATTAATCAACAGGTCTAATTTACATTGATACGTTGAAGAAAGCTTCCTTGAACTAGAGGTTTCAAATAGTCCACTTTTAACAATAGGCACGCTAAAAGGCAGGGTCCATGCTCGTAATGATTTTGCTATCGTATCCATTGCGTTGATCCCTTGTAAAGCCTGCACCCCATCTGCCCAGCAAACCAGCCCAATATTTTTATCCGTAAGATATGCCGGACTATTTTTTGCGCTTATCTCCAGCCAATCCAAACAGTTTTTCATTACACCAGGGATACTTCCGTGATATAAAGGAGATAACCAAAAATGTACATCTGCCTCTAAAAAAAGATTATTCATAATCTTTACACTATTCGGAATCCTGCTAAGACTACTATCAAAAAGTGGAATACCACTATCAGCCAGATTAAACACGCTGTTCGCTATCCCAAGCTGATTCAGTTGTTCAGCGAAATAATCAGATAATATACCCGAAGTAGATTCTTGTCTCCGCTCCAAAGCTCCATTAAATATTAATGCTTTCATGATTTCTTTATGTTCTTTTAAAAATAACCTTTGGCATACCGATTTCCCCGTACATCAATGTTTTGACAATCGGAATTAAACGTGAAGTAGCCAATATATAAAGTGATTCAGGCATATTTGGCCGCGCCCTTATAACAACTTTTTGATCCCGATACAAGGAAAGATCCGCAAGCTTCAAATGCTGTGTCCATAACTCCAGTTCCATTGTTTCCACACTTTTAAAATCATAATATACTACGTCAGGATGGAATTTTTCGGCTAACGCCATATATACCCAAGGTGGAATAATTGCGTCAACGGAACAAGTAAATGCGACTGCTTTGCCCATAAAAGGCTTCAAGTCCAACGCAGCCAGGGAAGCCTTAAATTCCTTTTCGCGGACAATCATTTCTTGGTAAAAGAGTATTTTGATGTCAAATTCTATAATTTCAACTATATTTTTGAAATCAATGAGATCAAACGCCAATATACCCGAATTTTCAACCTTATTTACAAACATATCTTTATGTAATTATCATCGCTGTTTGATGGAAGTTTAAAGCGATTAAATCAATTTACCGATGATCTCTTCGTATTTCTTTTCGACTACGGACCAATCCAGGATAGACCAAAAAGCATCTAAATAGTCCGCCCTTTTATTCTGATATTTCAAATAATAAGCATGTTCCCATACGTCAACACCTAAAATTGGTACTCCTCTACTCGTCAGCTGGGTGTCCATTAAGGGATTGTCTTGATTAGGTGTAGCCACAACGTCCAATGTACCATTGAACTTAACATAGAGCCAAGACCACCCAGAGCCAAATTGTCCAAGCCCCGCATTTTTTATATTTATTTTTAACTCATCCAAAGAACCAAAAGTCGCATCTATTTCTTTGGCTAACCTTCCAGTAGGTATCGTTTTTGGGGATGGAGATAAGATTTCCCAGAACAAGGAATGATTGTAATGACCGCCAGCGTTGTTCCGAATAACAGGGCTATACTGACTCACCTGTGCCAGGAGGTCTTCCAATTCAGCACTTTCGTTCGTCGTATCCAGTGCTTTATTTAGATTATCAATATAGGCTTGATGATGTTTCTGGTGATGGATAGACATTGTTTCCTGATCAAAATAAGGTTCAAGCGCTCCATAAGTATAAGGTAAATCCGGTAATTGAAATTTGTTCATGATGTTTTGAGTTTTATTGTTTTTATAATAAGTCAAAGCTAAATAATAGCTTTTAATAAAACAACTAAAAAGTTGTTTTATTAAAAGCATCAAATCTGTTGCATACTTCATACAGTTTAAAAGAGGATCATTATAACAACATATAGAAAATGTAGTATCTTTGTGCAGAAACATTAAAACAACTTTTTTATTGTCAAATGCAAAAAACACCTGCAGATAGAATATTGATGTTATTAAAAATGCGGGGCGAAATTACTGCTGCCCTAGTTGCCACGGAGCTTTTGATCACGAAAGAAGGGGCTCGCAAACACCTCCTCAACCTTGCCAATCAAGGGCTTATTGAATCCTATGCAAGAAGCGAGGGGATCGGTCGACCGTCAACCTACTATTGTCTTTCAGCACTGGGACTTTCAAAATTTCCGGATAGTCACGCTGATATTACCGTCCAACTGCTCCAATCCATTAAACAATTGCTTGGCGAGAATGCGCTCGATCTATTGATCACTGATCGAGAGTCAAAAGTATATCAGCGGTATAAAAATGCATTATCTGGCATTGAAACGCTGGAGAATAAACTTGATATTATGGCAACGAAGCGAACGGAAGAAGGATATATGGCGGAATGGAAAAAAGAGGGAGAATCTTACCTTTTCATTGAGAATCACTGTCCCATATGCGCTGCGGCAACAGAATGCCAAGGTTTCTGCCGTTCGGAGCTTCACAATTTTCAACAGCTTATCGGACCATCCTATATGATTGATAGAATAGAGTATATTATAGAAGATGCTGCACGTTGCACTTATCGCATTACAGAAAGAAAATAGTATATTTTTTTACAGCACTCAAACAAATTCATAATATACCAAAAAGTATTTTTTATATTTGCAATCAAAGCACATCGAGATCATGTCAAAAGCAGAACAGACACGGCAATTTATCATTGAAAAAACGGCTCCTATTTTTAATAAAAAGGGCTATTTTGCAACTTCCCTTTCCGACATCACTACTGCTACAGGTTTAACAAAAGGCAGTATATACGGTAATTTTAAGGACAAAGATGACTTGGCACTTCATGTTTATAGTTATCAAAGTAAAAAAATAGCTGATGGAGTAGATCAGCAGATTATCCAACAAAAGACGTCCTTAAAGAAACTCTTTGCTTTTTTTGATTTCTACAAAGAAAATTTCAAAAATATCGCGGCTTCGGGTGGATGCCCGCTAATGAATGCTGCTATCGAGGCTGATGACTCCTTGCCTTTTTTGACTCCCAAAGTCAGACGATCATTTGCACTTTGGAAGCAACGATTGATTTCGATATTGGAAGAAGGTGTTAAGTCTGGAGAGTTTAAACAGCATATTTCTGCTGAACATTTTGCAGTTACCTTCATGGCCATGATCGAAGGCGGTATTTTACTTTCAAAAATTTCAGGACGCGGTAAAGATTTAACTATTGTATTGGATAATATGAAAGAAATGGTAGGTCGGGAGATCAAAATCTAATTTTTTTAAACACATACATACCAATCGGTATATTTATACATTAATTTTAATATCATAAAAATGAAAAGAGTTGTAATTACCGGAATGGGGACAATCAACCCATTAGGAGATAACATTGATACATTCTGGGATAATATTTTACACGGTGAAAACCGTACAGCTATCATCAGCCGCTTTGACGCGTCTCTATTTCGGACGCAAATCGCGAGCGAAATCAAAAACTTTCAACCGGAAAAATACCTCGATCGTAATGAGATCAAGAGAAGTGATCTCTTTACACAATATGCCCTATATAGCGCATCGCAAGCCTTAGAAGATTCCGGTCTGGATCCGAATACAATAGATCCATTCGATTTTGGTGTTATTTGGGGTGTTGGACAAGGGGGAATGGAAACATTCGAAAATGAAGTTGAAAACTATGTAAAGGGTAATTATGTCCCTCGATTCAGCCCATTTTTCGTCCCAAGGCTTATTGTTAATATGGCTTCGGGAATGATATCAATGAAATTCGGTCTGAAGGGCATCAATTATACAACTGTATCTGCCTGTGCAACCTCCAATACAGCGTTCATGGATGCTTTCAATTATATTCGGTTAGGAAAAGCAAAAGTCTTTATTAGCGGCGGATCGGAAGCTCCCATTACTCCTGCCTCGGTAGGAGGTTTCTCTGCCATGAAAGCAATGTCGGGTAGGCATGATGATCCCAAAACGGCAAGTAGGCCATTTGATCGAGATCGGGATGGGTTCGTCATGGGAGAAGGCGCCGGGGCCCTGATACTGGAAGAATATGAGCATGCCAAGAAAAGAGGTGCAAAGATCTATGCTGAGCTTGTCGGCGCATCCATGACTGCGGATGCCTATCACATGACTTCCCCTCACCCAGAAGGTATAGGTGCAGCCAAGGCAATGTCACTTGCTCTGGAAGAAGCCCAAATAAACAGTGATCAATTGGATTACTTAAATCTTCATGCTACTTCTACTCCCGTCGGTGATATTGCCGAACTGAAAGCCATGCAACTGGCATTTGGTAAATCCAGCAACCTCTGGGTCAGTTCGACCAAGTCAATGACCGGTCACCTGCTAGGCGCTGCAGGTGCAATTGAAGCGATTATTGCGATAAAATCCATAAACAACAATGTAATTCCTGCAACTATAAACATCGAAAATATAGACCCTACAATCCCCGATGGAATCAATATTGTTGTAAACCAACCGTTGGAAAAGACAGTCCAAACAGCCATGAGCAATGCCTTCGGTTTTGGTGGGCACAATTCAAGTATTCTTTTTAAAAAGATTTAACATTTTTTTTGAAATAACTCTTGACAAAGTGTAGTAAACACACTATCTTTGTAGTATCATAATTTAGGTTTATAATTGGTTATTTAAGGTTTTCATTCTCCCCGTTTGAAAACCTTTTTTTATGTTCAGTGGGTAACCGGGGGGGGGGGCAATCGTAACGTTACGTTTTTTAGCAAACTAGATTTTTTTATTTTTAACCGAATACGACAAAACTATTTGGCACATTTCTCCATTTACCAGATATAAATCCGTTGAGTACCTTCAATAGTGTTTCACTGATGTTATTTTTCAGAACGGAGTCCGTGTCTTATCGACTATTTAACCCCTTCTTCGAAGATGATTCGAGGCATCTTCGGGCCTTATTCGTACTTAGGAGCAGATAAGAGCATTTTCTGACAGCCATGCTACTCTCTTATCTCCGAGTTTAACTCGGACTCACCACGGACTCATGTCGCTCTCACCACGGATACATCCTGATCCTGATACGAAGATGCATCGAAGGAGACACGGAACGATAGCGAAGCAGAGGTCTTGCGTCCATGCCATAATCAGAACATTCAAAATCTCGCCTCTATCATTTATGACTAATTGAAGTTTGAAGTTATGGAACCAGTCCATTGTAGATTTTCTAGCTACAGCTATTCCTTTAAATACCGTCTTCGCCTTGATGCGCTTATTCTTGCAAACCGTAACCGTTGTCGAATTGAGAAAAGAAACTCCGGCACAAACCGTTGATCAACAAGTTTTTTAAAAAAATAATCAGGGAGAGTACAACTAAAACAGCGAGACAATCGAAATTGCCTCGCTGCGCAAAAATAAACATATGAAACTATTTTTTGCCATTATCTTTTGCCCACCACAATCTTTTTCCCCAAACATGATCAACAACCCCTTTAGCTGCTGCTTCTGTATTAACTTTATTATATAAATATTCATTATTTGGGTAAGGAAGACGCCAGGGCTGATCAGTATGGTTATTTCCCCATTTAGAATTTAATGAAGGATAATTGGTACTAGGAATTCCAGTACGTCTATATAATGCCCAGGCTTCATAATTCTCTTTAAACAAAGCGACCCACATATCCCACCAAATTCTTTCTTTAGTATTATCAAATTTACCAGCATTAGCAAGATACTTCTTCACTTTATCTTCAGAAATACCATTGTCCTTCATAGAAATCATTACAGCAGTATTGTAGGCTGTCTCCGCACTCATTCCAACATTGTATCCCATTAAAGCTGCCTCAGCTAAAATATAATATGTTTCACAAGATTTATAAAATGGTGTAAATCCAGCAGCATTGTGTATATAATCCCCACCTATCCAAGAAACAGATCTCAGAACCTTCGGTCCCCCAGCGGCTGGTCCATTAGGAAAACCAACATAAGTTCCAACATTTGTAGTATCAGCTATTGAAGCTATTCTTGGATCATCCACACTTGTCATATAGTTAACGAAAATATCAAACATTCCCCAATTATCAATTCTACCTCCGTTGATACCAGACTTATACCATGGCTCCATATACGGTAATGTTCCTGGATAATACAAGTAACAGTTTTCTTCACTACTTTCAAGAACCGGATACTTTGACTTATTACCTGCAATCTCTTCAATGGTAGATTTAGCTAGTGAAGGAGCTACAGCAGAGATACGCATTGCCATTCGTAAACGTAGCGAATTACAAAATTTCTGCCATTTTTTCATATCGCCATTGTAAATAATATCAAAATCGCCTACAATATCACTACCTGTCCCTGCTGCCATTTCGTCCGCAATTTTCTTTAAATCTGCTAAAACAGCGGGGAAAATATCCTCTTGCTTATCATATTTCGGTCTTAAAATATCTCCGTCAGCAGGAAGCCCTTTGAATGCCTCTGAATATGGAATATCCCCCCAACCATCTAACAAATAAGACCACATATAATTTTGCCAAATGCGTGCTATCGCTCTGATATTTTTATAGGCACCCTCCTTTTCGGCAGTCTTTCCGAGTAAATCATTAAGCTGCGTAATGTTGTAATAAGAAGCGTACCACCTATTACCATAACCATTATTTGAAGGAGTTAAACCATCTAATTTATCTAGATACTGAATTTTCACAATATACCCGGCAAACGTTCCATATCCATCTACATCGCCGCCGAATTGTTCTCCAGCGTATCGAAGAACATTGGTCAACATATTCTGTGGAGGGACATTACTAAGCGCGTCCGGATCTGTATTAATTTTTTCAAAGTCCTTAGTACACCCTACCAAAGAAATAAGGGCAAACAAGAAGATATATCTAATTTTAAATAATAATTTTTCCATTGTTTTCAAGTTTGTGGCCGATTAATACGTGACCATTTTTAACACTAAAATGTAAATCCAACTTTTAGACCAATACTACGTGAAGTTGGAACTGAGGCTTGTTCAAATCCCATACCTCTGGAATCGCTCGAAACACCTCCAGTTTCTGGGTCCAAACGCATTGTGTTGGATTTATGTACCCATATTAATGCTAAATTTGAACCTATTAAAGAGACATTTGCCCTTTTTATACCTTTAATCTTGCTATATATATGCTGAGGTAGATTATAAGTTAAATATGCTTCTCTCAATTTTAAAAATGAACCATCAAATACAAAAGCCTCATCTACATCTCCATTTTTAAACCAATCTTGTGCATTTGTTTGAATAGTATTTTGCACCCATTCCCCATTTTTGTCTTGCATCACAAATCGCTCATTTTTCATCACATCTTTACCCGCAACAATAGCATGTTCCCTTATACCATTAGCTGCTGTAATTTCACCTATACCTGTTGCATAGGCATGGGACATTGTTTGCGACCAAATATCTCCTCCTTTCCTAAAGTCCAACATAAAGCCAAAACTAAAATCTTTATACTTGAAATCATTTCGCAAACTTGCCATAAAATCAGGAACGATATTACCTATTGGTTGCGTAGATTTTCCCATTGCCAGCCCATCTTCTGTAACCTTTATCGCACCATCTTCGGTTCTATCATAAGCATTACCTATCAACGTTCCCCATGGTCTACCCTTTGAAGCCATTGTAGGAATACCCCAGGTCCATCCTATTTGATAATCGTTTAGATCTAACTTAGGATATAACTCCAGAACTTTATTTTTGTCTTTTGAGAAATTCACCGTAGCAGTCCAATTCACACCATTTTCTCTTCGAAGAATATCGCCACGTAACTGCAACTCAACGCCCTTACTTTCTATATTTCCTGCATTTAAGAATAAACTAGTAAATCCTACTGTGTTTGAAGTATTTACACTAATTAATTGATCTTTTGCATTTTTATGATAATAAGAAATATCAGCATGTAGTCGATCTTTAAATAGGCCTACTTCCACTCCTGTTTCCCAAGTAAAAATAGACTCTGGCTTTAAGTCCCTTAATGCATAAGTCATACTCTTATACATCTGTGCAATATCTCTGAAAGCATCGTTCTGAGCATAATAATAATTTCCGTTGGCATATGGGTTTGTAGCATTGCCCACTTCTGCCAAGTTAAGCCTTAGTTTTAAAAATGATAAAACATCACTTTTGATACTCGTAAACGATGTCGTTGGAAGCCAGCTCAAACTCATCGAGGGATAAAAAAAAGATTTTGTCAAGGTAGATGACCAATCGTTTCGAGCTGTCAGATCGACATATACCTGATCCTTCCAGCCAACTGACGCCTGTCCATATATAGAATTAGAACGATTGTGAGAATGGTCCATCAAGACATCGGCCGCACCAATCTTATTTGCAATAGTATAAACTCCCAGTACGGCTAATCCATTTGCTCCTAAGGTATTTGATTCAAACTGATTATCACGATAATTTGCTCCTATTGTTCCAAGTACATTAAAATCTCCATATTGTTTATTAAAGTTCGCTAGGAAATCAAAGTTGAATTCGGTTGTACTATTTTTATTTTCGCTAAAGCTTCCATTTCTATGATCGAAATTGAAATAATTACGCTCAAATCTATTTGTATTATAATAATCTAAACCAACTCTTCCCTCGAATTTTAAAAAATCAAAAGGTTGATAATAAAGGGAAGATTTACCAAAAACTCGGTTCATTTTCAATGAATTAATAGATTCATGCATAGAATAATAAGGATTCATATGATAAATTGAATTCCAATTATAATAGGTATAATTACCCTGTGCATCACGTTGGTCCCAATTATTCTTCAGGTCTTTCATATCAACTTGACGGCCAAACCAGATTAATCCATTCATTGGATTTGCACCATCATACCCTTGCATAATTAAATTATCACTCTCCGTTCTTGTAAATGATGACATAATATCATAGGACACTTTTTCGCTAATCTTATAACTATTATTTACTTGAGCGGAATATTTCTTCTGATCGGTATTCGGCACAGTCCCTTTTTGGTCCCGAAAAGATAATGACGCTCTAGTAGAAGAACGATCTGTTTTTGACATTAAAGAAAGATTATGATTCATTGAATATCCGGTCTGAAAAAAATCTCTCACATTAGAAGGATGAGAAATCCACGGCGTCGCCTGTCGTACACCATCCACCATAGGACTATTAAATTGAGGGAGCATCAAGCCTATATCTAATCTTGGTCCCCAAGATTCGTCAATCCCATCGTTTACCCCTCCACCTTTACCATCAACATAATTAAATACGCTATCCTGAGCATAAGATTGATAAGTTAATCCTTTCCCAAAAGTATTTAAACTATATTCATCTCCTCTTGTTCCCTGACCATAACTATTTTGATATTTCGGAATCGTTGCAGCGCGATCTATAGTAAAATTACCATCATAGGAAATTTGAACTCCATTGTTAGCTTTTTTCCCCGACTTAGTGGTTATCATAATTACGCCCTTACCTGCACGCATCCCGTAGAGTGCTGCTGAACCGCCTTTTAACACAGTTACATTCTCTATATCCTCTGGATTAATATCATTTAATCCCGACCCATAATCTACCCCAGAATATCTATTGTCTCCAGAACGCTGAGTGGTATTTGTAATGGGAACCCCATCTACAACGATTAGCGGCTGTTGATCAGCTGAAAAGGAAGTATTTCCACGAATAGAAATACGAGCTGACGATCCAACAGCTCCTCCAAATTGATTGACTTGAACCCCCGCAACTTTCCCTGATAAAGAACTCGTTACGCTCAATTGTCCTGCATCTGTCAAATCCTTTGCTTTTACCTCCTGGATTGCGTACCCTAGTGACTTTTTATCCCTGGTAATTCCCATCGCCGTTACGATTACCTCATCCAAGCTCCGTTCATCAGATTGTAATGTAACCTGAATAGTGGTCTGATTGGTTAGATTAACTTCCTTGCGACCATAACCAATAGCCGAAACACTTAGTTGTCCGGCCTGTTTGTAGTTTATTGTAAATTCTCCATTTTGCCCAGTCTGTGTACCGGTTCCATCTCTAAGTGTGATTGTAACTCCAGGGATAGGTTTCCCGTCTTGGTCGACCACCTTCCCCTTCAAAACTGTTTGCGCATATACTGCCGAGCTTACTAAGACTGTAGCGGCTAGCATAGCAATGCTTTTTCTGTTCATAAGTTTAGTTTCAGATGTTTAGTTTATAGTGCTTTTTATTATAAACTAAGTTATCGACCTCTCATCCTCTTTACTAACCGAATCTTGACAACTATTACCCGATTATTAACCACAAATGTTAAATAAAATCAACAAATATCAAGACACAAAACCGAAATAGCACAAAAAAAACACATTAACAATCACTTTTCCATTACATCCTAATAAAAAACAAACAAAACCAAAATAAAAAACAAAAGTTTAAAACAAAAAAAACAAAATCAAGTAAAAAATCATCCTATATTTGAAATTCAAAGACGAAATATTAGGAAAAAATTACATTGCAAGGTTCTTATGTTTATATAACTGAGTAGAGTGTCTGTTTATAGTGTTGAACATATTCTTTAGGATTGCAGCCGATAATCTGTTTAAATACACGATTAAAATTGGTAATACTATTGAATCCACAACTGTACGCGATAAACGAAACACTATCTAGATGATCTTCGTTCAATTGATTACAAACCTCTTTAACTCGTATTCGATTTAAATATGCGACAAAAGTAACCCCACAATGTTTTTTAAAATACCTACAAAATGCCTGAGGCGTCAGGTTTGCGTGATCAGCGACATCCTCGAGACTAAGATCATGTTTATAGTTTTCTTTAATATAATTACAGATTAGATCAATTCGATTGGAGCTATGAATCGGGTCGAGTATCACTTCACCTCTTTCCGCACAAAGTGGATCTGTGTCCCTCGATATAGTCGCCAAAGATCGCAACAGGTAGAAAAAATGCATCAATTTATCCATCTGATCTGAAGATTTCAATTGTAAAATTCTCTCTGAAATTTGCATGAAATATTCATCTGGGATCTTAAAACCACATGAATTGTTGTAAATAAACTGATTTAACGATTCAAATTCCTCCAAAGAAAACATTAACTTGAGCTTACCATTTGGATCAAAAAAA
This sequence comes from Sphingobacterium sp. DR205, assembly GCF_011064245.1. Taxonomy (NCBI): domain Bacteria; kingdom Pseudomonadati; phylum Bacteroidota; class Sphingobacteriia; order Sphingobacteriales; family Sphingobacteriaceae; genus Sphingobacterium; species Sphingobacterium sp. DR205. Next base: position 4,701,211 of record NZ_CP049333.1, read on the forward strand.
ATAGAGATAGAGCGGGATTCATTTGAAAAACCATCCTGAGAAGACGACTTAAATACATGTGGTTGATTTGCCCCCAAGAAGAAAATATCATTTTCCTTAAAAGGGTGTAACGTATCTTCAACAATCAATATTCCCTTTCCTTTTATTATCCACATGAGCTGTGCTTCTTGGTGTCTGTGAAGGTGCGGATAAAAAGTTTCTAAAATATCTTCTTGTACAGTGAGGCTTTGTCCCTGCATACAGGGCACATTAAATTGGAGCGTTTTCATAGGGTTTCATAAGTTTATGTTCAAAACTACTACTGTTTAGTTAACATAAATATAACAACTACGAAACAAGTAAAGATATCGTCCGCAATAGATATAAAAACAAAAACAAAATATGTATATAATGGGATAATATTTAGCATATCTACCGATTATGCAATCGGTAGGCCATAAAATCACATAACATAACCTAATATTTTTCAAAAAACTAGGTTAAAATACAATTAGACTTTGATAAATTGTGATAATTAATATTCAATGGAAACTTCGAACTTTATTTAATACCAATATTATTTTGTTTTGATGCATAAATCACTTGAAGTAAGCAATTGTAACAGCGTAAAAGTATCAAGCGTATAAACAATTTATTGACGACACTTATTTCACGGATCAAAAAATAAATTTTTAACGATAATAGCTAGCATATTATAATAGTAAATGACACATTTAAAATCTCAACTAAACGCTACCACACAACAGAATAAAAAATAATTTTGATATTTTCATCAGATAACGGCCCCATTGCCGCTCTTAATTTTCAAAAATTTATGTTTAACACAAATATCTATATTACCCGCAGGAACGAACTCACTACAAAATTTACTTCAGGTAAAGTTTTGTTGTTGGGAAATATTGAAAATCCGATCAATTTTGAACACAATACTTACCCCTTTCGTCAAGACAGCAGTTTTTTATATTATATCGGCATAAAAAGCCCTCGATTAGCCGCTGTACTCGATATTGACCTGGGAGAAACCGTATTGTTTGGCGATGAAATGACCATCGATGAAATTGTCTGGATGGGACAACAGCAGACTCTGGCAGAAAAAGCTGCACTTTCAGGTATCCATAAGCTACTTCCTTTTGAGCAACTCTTTGACTACCTAAAAAAAGGCGGAAAAAATTCGATCCATTACCTCCCCCCTTATCAGTCGCACAACAAATTATTGCTTGGGAAATTGCTTAATTGTCCGGTTGAACAGTTTCAACCATCTATCGCTTTAATTCAGGCCGTAGCCGCACAACGCAGTATTAAATCAGAAGAGGAAATTATTGAATTAGAGAAAGCTGTGGACGTCGCTGTGGATATGCACCGTCTTGCCATTCAGATGACCAAACCCGGTCTTTATGAGTATCAGATCAGCAATGCCATGCAGCATTTTGCACAAGATCAGGGCATGTCTTTTTCTTATCCCCCGATCGTTACCAAACGAGGTGAAATTTTGCATAACCACATGCAATTTCATCAAGTTCATGAGGGAGACCTCCTTTTAAACGATTCAGGTGTTGAAACATCACTCGGATATGCCTCCGACCTAACGCGTTCCTTTCCCGTAGGCAGACGCTTCACGTCTTTACAGGAGGAAATTTATCAGATCGTTTTACATGCTTTTAAATCTGCTGAACGCTTATTAACTGTTGGAGCTCGCTTTAAAGATATCCACTTAAAAGCCTGTGAAGCTCTTGTCGAGGGCCTGATACAAGTTGGATTTATGAAAGGTAACGTGCAAGATGCAGTAGTTAACCATGCACATGCTTTATTCTTTCAATGTGGACTCGGCCACCTCATCGGTTTGGATGTACATGATATGGAAGATCTCGGTGAACAATATGTGGGCTATACCGAAACCGAGCCTAAAGACACCAAGACTTTTGGTCTTAAATCCCTACGACTGGGCAAGCAGTTAGAAGCGGGTAACGCACTTACCGTTGAACCGGGCATTTATCTCATCCCCGAGCTGACACAGCTTTGGGAGCAGCAAAATCTGCATAGGGATTTTGTCAATTATGATTTTCTGAAAAAACACCTCAAATTTGGCGGTATCCGTATCGAAGATAATTATATTATTCAGGAGAATGGGGCAAGACGTATGGGAAAATACCTGGAACGGGAGGTAAATGAAATCTATCAGCTTAAAGACAATGCTCCCAATTAAGGATACCGGAAGCCGAAATGGCGAAACGCTGTGCGTTGAATATTTGACTTACAAACATCATAAACAAATGAATCGAATTAGACATTTTATTATAGTCAATCTGTTATTAGTTATCTACGTATCCAATCCACTCTTTGCTCAGAGACTCTGGATGGAAAATGGTGATCAATATTATGAATTTTCGGATAAAGGAATAGAAACCGTCAATCCTAAAAACGGCTCCAGAACAATCTTTTTATCTCATGAATTACTTGTTCCTCAGGGAAAGAAAACAGCATTAAAAGTTGAGAATTTTTCCATATCCAAGAATAAGGAACTAATTTTAATCTATACAAATAGTGCGAAGGTGTGGCGCGAGAATACAAGAGGAGACTACTGGGTGTATAACAAACAGTCAAACCAATTGAAACAATTGGGGAAGCAGTTTCCTTCAGCTCAGTTGATGTTTGCAAAGTTCAGTCCCCTAAATGACAAAGTGGCTTATGTAAACAAAGCTGACCATAATATTTATGTTGAAGATTTAACGAATGGAGCCATCAGTGCAGTCACAACCGATGGTACTGACCGAATGATCAATGGAACATTTGACTGGGTCTATGAAGAAGAGTTTGGTTGCAAAGATGGTTTTAGGTGGTCTCCGGACGGCCAATCGATTGCCTACTGGAAGCTTGATGCACGTAGTATCCGCAATTTTCTAATGATCAATAATACGGATAGTCTCTACTCTTTTACCATCCCTGTCGAATACCCAAAGGTAGGACAATCACCAAGCGCGTGCTCGATTTGGACCTATGAACTTGCTAGCAAAAACAGCCATCATATCAATATCCCCGGAGATCCTGAACAGCATTATATTCCGCGCATGGAATGGTGTCTGGACAGCAAACAGCTTATTTTTCAGCAACTCAACAGGAAACAAAACGAGAGTAAAATTTACACAGCTTCCATTGCTACTCATGAAGCTCAAGCGATACATCGCGAAACGAGCAATTCATGGATCGATATCAAGGCAAGATGGAATAATAACGACCCTTCGGGCTGGGACTGGATCCAGGAAGGGAAAGCATTTATATGGGTTTCCGAAAAAGACGGCTGGCGAAAAATTTATCAAATCGACTTAAAAGGTAATGAAAAGCTCATTACGAAAGCAGATTATGACATTATTAATCTTGATTTTCTAGATCCAAAAGGAGAAACAATCTATTTTACTGCTTCTCCTACTAATGCGACTCAAAAATATCTGTATAGCGTCTCTGCTAAAGGTGGCTCTCCCAAAAGGCTCACACCTACATCGTTTGAGGGAACTTGCGACTATGATATCTCTAAAGACGGTAAGACGGCGATCTTTAACTTCAGTAATCGTGCTGAACTTAAATATGATGCCGTAGTATCACTACCGAACCATCAGACCTTAGTGGACTTTGAAATTAAGCGTCAAAAGAAAGCAAGTGACGGTATTGCAGAATTTTTCAAAATCAAAACTGCTGAAGGCATCGAGCTAGATGGCTGGATGGTCAAACCCCTTGATTTCGATACCAGCAAAAAGTATCCGGTAGTTTTTATGGTGTATGGCGAACCAGCATCGCAGACTGTACTGGACAATTTCGGTGCTGGATACAATAGCTTATACAAAGGAAATATGGCTCATGACGGCTATATCTATATTTCGCTTGATAACCGTGGTACTCCTGCTCCCAAAGGCAATGTATGGCGAAAAAGCATCTACCGTAATATTGGACAGCTCAATATCCGTGATCAGGCACTGGCGGCACAGGAAATATTGAAATGGTCTTTCGTAGATAGCTCTCGCATTGCAGTCTGGGGATGGAGCGGAGGTGGCTCAAGCACACTTAATCTGCTGGGACAATATCCACAAATCTATAAAACAGGAATAGCGATAGCTGCAGTAGCCAATCAGCTGCTTTATGATAATGTTTATCAAGAACGTTATATGGGATTACCTCAAGAAAATCTAGCAGATTTTGAAAATGGGTCGCCATTAAAGTATGCCAAAAATATTAAAGGAAATCTACTATATATACATGGTACCGGTGATGACAATGTACATTATCAGAATGCCGAAGTGCTGATTGATGAACTGATCAAAAACAACGTTCAGTTTCAATTGATGTCCTATCCCAACCGCAGTCACGCTATCAGTGAAGGAAAAGGCACCAATGAGCATCTAAAAACATTATTTACGAACTATTTAAAATTACATTGCCCTCCAGGCGGAAGATAACCCATGAAAAGAACACATTTAATTGCACTTGCTGCCTATGCCATTTTAACCGCAAAAAGCGAACATGTGGCCGCGCAGCTGATGAAAGTCAAAAATGAATTCACGCGAGCAGATTCACTTAGGGGCAACCTGACACCCCAAAGAACTTGCTATGACATCCAATATTATCATCTGGATATTAAGGTAGATATTGATAGCAAATTCATCTCGGGCTCCAATTTATTCCGCTTCAGGGCAGCGGAAGATTTTAAGCGTCTGCAATTCGACTTATTTGCGGATTTAAAAGTGAACAAAGTCGTTTATCAGGGAAAAGACCTTCCTTTTACCCGGGAATATAACGCGGTGTATGTAGATTTCCCAAAGATAATCGACAAGGGCAGCCAAGAAGAATTCACGGTCTATTATGAAGGACACCCTACAGAAGCGATAAAAGCACCATGGGACGGTGGAATCGACTGGAAAAAAGACAGCAATGGAAAAGCATGGATAGCAACAGCCTGTCAAGGCATGGGCGCTAGTGTATGGTGGCCAAACAAAGATCATCAATATGATGAAGTCGATAGTATGCTAATCTCAGTCGCAGTCCCAAAAGGACTAATGAACGTATCCAATGGTCGATTAGCAAAGGTCGAAAATCTGAACGACGGATATACAAAATTTCACTGGAAAGTAGTCAATCCTATCAACAATTATAATGTCGCTATCAATATTGGTGACTATGTTCATTTCCAAGAAAAGCATCAAGGTGAAAAAGGTCCGTTGGATATAGATTATTATATCCTGCGGGAGAATAATACAGCTGATAAAAAGGCGCATCTTCAAAACAATGCAAAGCGTACAATTACCGCATTTGAACATTGGTTCGGCCCCTATCCATTCTACGAGGACGGTTACAAATTGGTTGAAACTCATCATTTGGGAATGGAGCATCAAAGTGCTATTGCATATGGAAATGGTTATCAAAATGGCTATCTTGGCAGCGATGCGTCAGGCACAGGATGGGGAAAAAAATGGGATTTCATTGTCGTACACGAATCGGGCCACGAATGGTTCGGCAACAACATTACCGCTGCTGATCTCGCTGATATGTGGATTCACGAAAGCTTCACTAACTATTCTGAAGCCTTGTTCATTGATTACTTTTATGGAAAAGAAGCTAGTCAAGCTTATGTCCATGGTATTCGACGTGGCATTCAAAATGACATCCCCATGCAGGGGCCATATCACGTTAACAAAGAAGGTTCCGGTGATATGTATCCAAAGGGTGGTGTTATGCTCAACATGATCCGTACGATGATAGCCAATGATGATAAATGGCGCAAGTTATTACGAGGCTTGAACAGCAAATTTTACCATCAACAGGTTGACTATAATGATATTGTCCGTTATTTAAGCCAGCAATCTGGTTTGGATCTATCAAAAGTATTTGAACAGTATGTTCAGCATGCATCTATTCCGACATTAGAGATCCAACAGGATGCTTCCGGTGCAATACTGGGAAGATGGATTAGCGAAGTCAAAGGGTTTCATATGCCAATACATATTGGAATAAAGGGTAAAAACAGACAGTTGGTCCATTTAGATCAGCATTTTCGGGCAATTAAAATTCCAGGATTAAATAAAGAAAATATTGATATAGACACGTTCAATTATTATGTTGGGGTTTTATCAGAGTAATATTTCTTCAAGAATCAGACACTGTGCCCCAACAAAAGTATGTAGCTATTTTTGGAGCACAGCATTTATACGTTAATTTTTAATTTCTTAACACCAATCTATATACAGCTACGTCTCTTGGTCTTCTTATGAATTAATCAACTCTGAACTAATATTGCCCCTTTTTTCGGTGCATAAGATCAGAGAACCGGAAGAAAAAGAATTGCTTCTATTCAAACTAGAAAACATAAATAGAAACTGTTACCCGGTGAGTCCATAACAAACAAACTTAATCGGCACCTTCATTTCTATATTATTTTTAAAAAAAACTTGCAGGTGTGTATAAAACACACTATCTTTGAACTATCATAATTTAGGTTTATAATTGGTTATTTAAGGTTTTCATTCTCCCCGTTTGAAAACCTTTTTTTTTGTCCTTAACTCTTACCAAGATAAATTAAATTTAGCGCGTTAAGATTGATTGAAAATGATAAATTCTTTTCAAATTATTCTTCATTAAACGATTATAATCTAATAGCCATCGAATTTCCGTACTTTAAGTTTCTGGATCATCATTTATTCAAATTAGTGAATGGTATAGCGGTCGAAATATTAGCTAAAAGATATTGCCAACACACTTTGTAACTCTCAAAAGCATCTTAACAGAATAATACAGGAAACACGTGAAAACCATCCTTGCTATTTTTATGTACATAAGATAAACTAAAGATGCCTTTGATTTTAAATGACACAGGCCTACTGAATCACCCACGATCTTAATTTAGTATCAGACGCCTACAACTGTTCTAAAAAGTTAAGATACAGTGGAACACTCCGTTCGACCCATTCTTCCGAAACATTTTGTTCAATGCCATAGTATGCGAAAAGTGGACGATAATTCGCGTGAATATAATTGAAAGTAATTTCAAATGGACTAGTCAATTGATCCAAGTTATATTTGTACTTGCCTGTAGTAGAATACTCTTTTTCATCAACCCCAACAGACAATGCCAATGCGATTCTTTTTCCCGCTAACTTATAACCACTTGATTTTCCATAAGCCCAACCGTATGTTAACACCTCATCCAGCCACTTTTTAAAAAACGGGGGGCAATTAAACCAATAAAAAGGAAATTGAAATACAATTTTATCATACTTTTCAATCAATTGTTGTTCCTCCTTTACATCTATTATTTCATCGGGGTACTTCTCATGCAATTGATGGATTTCATAGTTTTCCGGGTATTTTTTCAATTCTTCAATCCACCTTTTATTAACGATTGATTCGTTTATATTTGGGTGAATTATCATTACTAACGTTTTCATTATATCTAGTTATTAAAAAGTTTTATATACTATTTACCACGCAGCATCTGATAACTGTAATAGTTTCATTAGCGTTGCTATCTGGGATTAAAAATAGATAGATATTTCTTATTTTGGTACGGTGGTAACCCAATGTTCGGTACTATAAAAAATGTAGGTGATGACAAAAATCAAAGAAAGTTCCAGTAATTTCGCCAATAAGCAAATGTTAGCAAATGAGTGTCCTGAAGTATTTGCAGCTCATATTATTGGTGGTCAATGGTCTTTAGCTATCTGTTGCTATTTAATCAACGGAAGTCTTCGATATAATGAAATCAGAAAGTGTCTTCCTAATATTACCGAACGTATGTTGACCTTGCAATTGCGAAAATTAGAGGAAAGTGGAGTTGTAAAACGTACGGTATATCCAGAAGTTCCACCACGAGTAACATATGAATTGACAGCAATTGGCCATGAATTATCTCCAATTATTCACGAGCTTGGAAAATGGGGAGAAAAACTAAAGGGACTCTCTCTTTAGGATTTATTGACATTTCTAAATAAGATAAGCAAAACATTGAATTCCAGCTTGACCCAAACAGCTTAGCGTTAATTTATATAACATCAAAAAGTTTGATCAAAACCTCTTTTGATATAGCCATTATCATATTGATATTTTTATTTTAAAATAAATTTGCATAGTGTATAAAATACACTTATATTTGTACTATCATAATTTAGGTTTATAATTGGTTATTGAAGGTTTTCATTCTCCCCGTTTGAAAACCTTTTTTTGTTTGTATCTAAATCCATTTTTTTACTCCCTTTTTCCTCCCATTAGTCAGGCCAGATATTAGTTCTCATCATAACTATCCTAAGGCATTTTAACAAAAATATTTACAATAGCTCATATTTCCATCAAGATAGATCAAAATACATCCGATTTGTCTCATGCAATACAATGCATTTGAATACAGTGGCGTTTAACGTCATAGTAAACAAAGTTAGCTCCTCGATAAAAGTCCAATAAACAAAAAGCGAGGTATAAATTAAATATCCCTCGCTTTTTTTATAAATCAAAATGAGCAGTTTACATTTTATAATACTGCTCCCAGCCTCTTGCGGGGGGCGGTCCTGCCAACAGTGCATTGGCAAATTTATCGTTACTGATCTCCCTTTTTGTGGGATCAAAGATCAATTTGGTATTTAAACGCTGGGCGATTACTCCCAGACAAAATACTTGACTCAGAGGTCCGGCGATCTCAAAAGCAGACCTTGTTTTTTCTTCTCCTTTACACGCTTTTAAGAAGTTAGTAAAATGATTAGACGGTGAGTTTGGAATTTCTGGAAGACGGGATTCCATTTCCTTTGCTTTCGCTTCGGGAATGATTTGCAAAATGCTTGCATGAGAACCACCTTTGAACGTCAGATCCTTTCCATAAATAATTTTTCCGGGGTTTAATTTTGCTGGTTCCAATTTACCTGTACTAGGAGCTGGAATATTCGGATCCAATCCCGAAACTCCATAACCATCTGGTATAGGTGGTAAATTATTTAACCCATCATACCAATTAATGTCAACAGCAGGCATTCTTTTCCGTTTGGGAAAATGAAATTTAAGTGTCGAAGACATGGGGAAAAAATACGAATTATGTCCATCAAGTTTAACGGCACTGACTTCGGTTGGTAGGCCAAGATCCAAGAATTCATGCGCAGTATCTAATATATGTGCTCCCCAATCACCAAGAGCTCCCATCCCAAAATCATACCAACAACGCCATTGCCCATTCACAAAATCTTTATTATAGTTGTGACCTAGTGTTTGCATTTGCCATAGTTCCCAATCTAAAGTTTCCGGGATTATTTCAGCGGCAGGAAATCCTTTCATATTCACATCCCATCCATGCCATCTCCGCGGCATGTTCATATGTGCATCTATCCGAGTGACATCTTTAATTATTCCGGCTTCCTTCCAAGCCTTAAATTGAAAGTAATTTGCTTCGGAATGTCCCTGATTTCCCATTTGTGTTACAAGCTTTGGGTTCTTCCGGGCTTTATTGGCCATTAATTCAACTTCGAGGAATGTTCGCGCCATTGGCTTCTCCACATAGACATGTTTTCCAAGATCGAGGGCCAACATTGTTATCGCAAAATGGGAAAAATCAGGTGTCCCAATACTAACCGCATCGATCTGACTTCCCATTTTATCAAACATAACTCTAAAGTCTTTAAACTTTGGTGCATCAGGAAACATTGCCAGAATTTCCTGCGTTTGCTTCGCACCCAGATCAACATCGCATAATGCAACAATATTACAAAGTCCGGTTTTATAAAGTTCTTTTATAATATCTGCCGCTCTATTCCCCAAACCCACACAGGCCAAATTGACCCGTTCATTTGGTGTTGCCAGATTGACTTTCCCCAGGACACTATTCGATAACATTACAGCACCAGCTGCAATAACAGATTGTTTAACAAAGCTTCTGCGTGATAAATAATGGTTCATAAACTCTAAGCTTAGTTTGGTGTATTAATCTTTATACTGCGAAATGAAACCTTATCTCCGTGATCTTGCAATAGGATAAATCCCTCTTTTGCCTCACCAAAGTTATCCCAGTCCTTATATTTACTGATAGCAACAAGGTCCTTGAACTCCTTCGATCCTCTTTCGTAACTCAGCATCTTAATTCCATTCAGATAGTGTTCAACTTTATTGTCGGCTGTCACCACTACTCTTCCCCTATTCCATTCGCCTATCGGTCTCCGCGCACGTCCATCCCTATTTGATGTGATGAGGTCATAAAGAGAGGCTAAAGTACGATTGCCATCTCTTCCTAACTTCGCATCGGGATGCAAGTCATCGTCGAGCACTTGGTATTCAAGACCAATAGCCGATCCTTTAGACTTTTCTTTTAATGTTACAAAATACTTGACACCACTATTGGCCCCGGGGCTCAGCTTAAATTCAAAAGATAGATCAAATACGGCGTATTTATCCTTTGTTACAATATCACCGCCATTAGTAGACTCACCGCCATCAGATTTCAAAACTGTCAATTGCCCATCCTTAATCTCCCAGCCGCGATCAGGAAATTTATTCCCATGGATGCTGCGCCATCCATTATTTGTTTTTCCGTCAAATAAAAGCTTAACTCCTTTTTTCTTTTCGGCATCAGTGACTTCATTTGGTTTTAAATTGACAATATAGACCTCCTTCGGAAAACCTTTTGACTTTAGATCGCTTGTCTTGATTTTAACATTTTTGAAATAGACCTTCTTTCCATCTAATTCTGAAGGGATACTATGTACTTGTAGTCCGATGAAGCCTGTCCTGTCAATTGTGTCCACTACATAAGAAACGGGTACATCGTTGATCCAAGTACGCAGCTCATCGCCAATCGCTTCGATTCTAATGTGGTTATATTCTTCAGCTTTATATGCCTTTTTAGCGTTTTCATTGAGATCTAAGGGATAGATCCAACCACGACGTGCCTCATCATAGATACCACCTGTCCACGCCCTGGATGAGGGGTCTATCTCCACTTGTCTTCCGTACACTCTACCACGCCCATCATTAGCTTTAGGGTCTAGATGACTCCGGGTCTGGATTCCTGAATTTGTTTGACTACCTTCGAGCTTAACATCCAGTTCCAATATGAAATCACCGTATTCTTTCTCGGTAATCAAAAATGAATTGGGAGTACCTTTCGTCATTCGCCCCACGATTGCATCTCCCTCAATAGAATAAGGAGCTTTTCCGCCTACAGATTTCCAGCCATTCAACGTTTTTCCATCAAAAAGGTCTGTCCACCCTTTTTCCGTATCCTTATTTATCTGCGCATGCGATAAAATTGAATTTCCAACCATCGCTGCCATCAAGACAGACTTAAATATTGTGTTTCTCTTCATTGTGATAGTTACTTCTTGAGCTCTTATGCTCGGTTTATTTATTGAATATTGGTTTGTTACTCATATCATGTGCACCTATTTTTCAATATTGGGATGCTAAAGTTATTATATAATTTAATCCCTTTCGATCCAGGAGATGGGTGCGCTGTCTTTACCTTATGGTTATTTATCCAATTGCTTTAATAAAACAATATATTAATTAATATAGGTCAAATGAACCAAGTTGTACGATTTATTTACGAAAACGTTTGAAACATCAAAAAATCTAATGGCGGAAGGAAAGCCTATAGGTTGCATATAAATATACCGCATAAAACTGGGAGGTGAGATACCTAACGTGTAGATAGGTCTATCTCCAAAAAATCACCAAATTCTAAAAACAGTTTTACATCTAAGCAATACGCATGAACAAAAAACCAATTTAGTTTTATGGCCTACAAAACTGAATTAACCCGTAACATAGCTTCATCCCTATGGATACCATTTAACCAATCCTGTACCAAGTGGTGTTCCGATTCGTAAGGTATCAATAGCGGACGGTATCCATCTAATTGGGTAACAACCTGCATATAAAGGCCAATTGTTGAGGTTTCATAATCCTCTATTTCATTACTGAGCATCCCAAAATAGTTTTTTTCCTCGGCTTCTTTATTTGCAAACATTAGGCGGTATTCGTCCATCGTTTCATTACTCACCGAAACCCAGACACCGTAATCCAAAGTTTCATCATGGCCCAAAATCGGAACCTGCAAAACTGCACGAATAAAATAATCTATCTGGTCTTCGTGGTGAATCACGCAAAAATCATCATCTTTATCCGTAAATTTTTCTTTATCCACAGAGTTTAATATATCATAGTGAAAGGGGGCATTAAACGCTAAGGATGGCAATTCAGTATGTTCTACACCACAATTTTTACAAATAAAATTATTCATATATCTTCGTTCAAAAAAAGAATTTTCTCTATTACAAACTTAATCAAACTTTTAAATTCCCATAAAATTAATTCTATTGTTAGAAATCATCTGCTAAGTTTAACCACCAGAATTTCGGCCAAAACTTCAATTACTCGATAACTTTAATCTTCTCCGTGTCCCCAATTTCGATTGGGCTTAACGCTTTTTCCACCAAAATTTAAAGTAACTCGATTAAAACCCTAACTAGCTATTTTTTGCGCATGCTTCCTGCTGATTAGATCAACTCTATAATTTTTTCACGATTTTACCTTTTCAAAGTTATATTGGAGGGAGTTTGGCAATACTGGGATGTTCTTCCTTTTTAAAAAATAAAATAAAAACAATCAGTAAAAAATTTGGAGAAAACGAAAATTATACACAACTTTAAAGCACAAACATATATTCCAAATAGGCTACAAAGTAGACAAAGGAAATTTTTTTATTTTAAAAAGACGATTTTATCCTTGAGCATATCAATGATAGAATTTCAAATTAGTTTTTTTGCAGAAAAACTTTACTTACATGTATAGACAGTAGCATTATAAAATATGACAACCACCCCCATTAAGGTATATACAGTAGTTTCAAAAGAGATTAAAGAAGATCCGGATGTATTCACCAATCTAGAGGGTGTTTTTTCTACTTATGAAAAAGCACAGGAATATATCGACCATTTTTTTGGCAATGCGAAATATGGCTATCGTTCCATCGTAACGACGCTTTTAGATCCCTTCCAAGATGAAATCCAAAATAACGATTCTTATTACAGTATTTCTTCCCAGTTGATTGACAACAAATTAGAAATAGAGATCTGTAAAACTTCATTTGCAGTGGTTCTTTCCGAAGTCGGAAAACTGCGTATAGAAGAAGCTACTTCCGAAAGACCGTTGGAAATCAACCTCCATTGCTTTGCTAGATCTGAAGAAAAGGCTATTGAAAAATTCAATAATTTAGTCAAGAATTATTCAAAAGAACATAATCTTTACTTTCAAACGCTACCTTACCGAATAACAGATTCGAATCAATGCTATTAGTTTGCAAATTGTTTTTTTAAGCCGATTGTATATTTTAAGAACCAATTTTTTTTCGAATTTCACTCAGATATTCTGGAGTAAAACCTAGAAAAGATGCAATAAGATATTGCGGTACACGTTGCACAAAGTCTGGATACTTACGTAGCATGTCGCGATAAAACTGTTCTTTAGGCAATGAAAAAAGGTATTTAACACGCATTTGCGCAGCTGCATAAGCCCTCTGATACACAAAACGAAAATAGCGTTCCATTATAGGAAATTCTAGCATCAATTTCTCTTGATTTTCTTGACTGATATATAAAATCTCTGATTTTTCGACAGCTTGAATATAGAAGGAACTAACAAGCTTATGTTCATACGCCATATTATCTGTAAGCCACCAGTTTTCAATCGCAAATTCTGTTGTTTGCTCTACACCTTTTTCATTGACAAAAAACTTACGCAATATTCCTTTCAATACAAAGTAGTGATATCGACAGACTCTCCCCTCTTCTAGCAAGTTCTCTTTTTTAGCTATTGAAATAACATCAAAGTACTTTGATATTATTTCAAATGTATTATCATCAATTTGGATAAATTTCTCTAAATGTGTTCTAAATGTTTCCAATACATTTTAATTTATTCTGATAATCAAAATTTCACCTCCAATTGCATTCACCAAAAAAAACCTGAGGTGATATGATTTTTGTAACTAATCTCACAAGGTTATTTTTACATCAGACTTCTTTTATTTCCTCATTATTAAACCAAATAAAGCACCTCGTGTGCCTCTGTCAGCTGCGGGACTTCCAAATTGTGGAGCATTTTATCTAATACTACGTCCGGGAGAGGATAGGCCCTATTCCGATTTTGCAAACGCCATTGGCTGTACGGTTTTTCAATATAGACCAATTTAACATAGGCCTGATAGCTAACAAACAAATCGATCAACTGTTGACGCATTAATGTTGTAATATTAGTTGCATTCCAGATAAAATCCTGTCCTCTGCGCAAATAAATCTTTGCCTGTTCTTTTGCTTGCTGCACTACCCAGCCGTTCCGTTTTCTATCTGTTGGATCTATACTGTATCTACGACGAATATCATCTAGACTAATGACAGGGATATCCTCATTATGATTAGTTACATAATGATCTTTACCCATCCCCGGTAATCCAGCTAGCATAGTAACCTTAGATCTGAACCTATCAAAAGGAACATAATCCACATAACCGTCCGCTTTGTTGAAGTAAGTAAATTGTGCATTCAGTGTCGCAAAAGATCGTGGTGAATACCAACAACCAATTTCTCTTGTATACAGTTCAAAAAGCTCTAATACATCAAGTAATGCGTTTTGATCCCGACAGATTCGCCCTTTGGCGTCGGCTTCAGCCAACAGTTTCAACTCGGGCATATTTACCCGCAATGATACTTCCAAGGCGCTACGCATTGGATCAACTTTATCCATCAGCCACAACGGCAGTCCATGATACCGGACCAGCCCTACGATTTCTTCCCGAAGGGCAAAAGGTGTCTCCACATCACGGAACAAAATTTGACGTGCTGTCTGCGCCCCCTTCCGCGCATGACCAGGCGAACTGACCCTTCCTTTTCCGTCTACCGATGTGGTAGATCGTTTTTCGACATCATGCAGCAATGCCGCTGTCCAAAGTAGCTCCTGCCGTTGCCTATTAAGCCCCCTGTAGTCACTGGATTGTTGTAACTGCTCAAGTACCAATTGCGTGTGGATAGCAACATTCCCCTCTGCATGATGAACGGGATCCTGCGGAACATTCTGCATGTCCGCTACCCAGGAAAACTGTTTTTCCAATTTCAACCAGTCTTTATCTGCTGTTAATTTCCATTCCATCTAGCTAATTCTCCTTTCCCAAATAAGCTTTGTTCTTTTCCAGGATTTTGTCCAATGTTCATCCGTCTGTACATGTCCTTTTCGCACGTACTTAAAGACATTATGTTGAAACCTAGAAACTGGATAAGCATCCGCATTCCGACAGACTAGACCTTCTGAGGTACATTCGGTGCCCTGTCTCGGATCGATAGAGCCTAACACCGAAGGCTGGGAAGCTAGATTTTGAACAGTTTCTTCCAATTGCATTATCTGTTGTATGTCTGCTACCTTTTCAGACCTCAACAACGGTACCAAAGGCAAATCAAACAAGGCTGCATAGAAGCTTACTTCCTCCCATGAAAGCCAAGTATCTTTAACCCGAACGGCAAACACATAATAATAATGTTCCAATTGCGTATACTCGATTGAATGTACCGCATAAAGGTTTTCACCAAAAAACTCCAGATTACCTAAATCATTCTTTAAGCGTCCCCAATGTTCACGCAACTGCGCGGTCCAAGGAGATGTTGTCGGTGCCGCATGCGACCGGGCAAATACACCCCGCCTGGATAGACAGTTGTTTTCGCCATCCAATTTTTCGGTATAAAGTAAATCTGAGAAAGATTGAATATCCTTCCAGTATTCATAATTAAAACGATCGTTGCTACTTGTCCCGGGTGAAAAAGGAAAATGATAGGTGCGACCATATTTTGTTGATTCCATTTTTTTAAACTAAAGTGAATAATGTTGATTTAAACACACAGGTATAGCAGCAATCAGTTTGGGTATTCTCCCATCTGATTACGTATCCCCATATATTTGGTACAGCATTACATGACTCTGTGTTTAAAAAGATATAACATTAATGATCTATTGAGACAAAAATAGATAATTTTCTTAAAATAAAAAACCGTTACACCAGCAGGCATAACAGAATAACCAAAAGCTATAAATAAAAGTTCTTATATTAATGAGGTTCGATGTTATCTAGATGTTAATAGGCGTATCCCAGCCAATACGGGAGTAATCCTCTTGATTGTTTAAGAAAAGTTTTACTTGATGCCCCCTAAGCCCTTTTCCAGTCCGCAGTATTTCATTAAGCTGCTCCTGTCGAATATTTTGCAGCAACATCTTCTCAATAAAGGGCTGCAGCTTCAGGTCGTCTGCCACACGTTTGATCGGATATTGCACAAAGAACATATTTATTGCATAATTTTTTGATATTTTGACAAGCCAGTTTTCCATGCCAGCTTTTTTAGCTGATCGAAAATTGTCGGACAGTCCAATATTGTTCCGTTACGCAAGATAATGCATTTGGTCTCTGCTGTAGTGTAGACTGCAATAAGATCAACAAATCGCAGCTGTTGCAGGTTGATCTGTTGGACAAGCTCTCCCCTTTTAGCCAGTAGGTCAGCCAATAGATAGACGTCGATGTTGTCGATGTCCATTCCATAGAATTGCTCTTTCTTCTTTAAGCTATTTTCTTTTATTTTCCAGGATTCATTTAACGAAACGATCGGTGCAGTTTGTTCAAATTGTTCAAAAGTCGATCTTTTTTTTATCAAAGGTCTTCTCTGTGTTACCATTTGCCCAGAAACAGCTAATTCTTTCTCTGAACTCACATTGCTTACAACCTGCATAAGTGGTCTGTTATAGAAAACAGCCAAATTCTGCCGTTGGCCAATGGAATGATAGAGTAGTGACCAATTTTCACACATATACACCATCAGGCTGTATGATACAAAAATAGTAGCATAGCGTATTCCATAGATTTGCATATGAAGCTCAAAAAGAACCGAACGTTCAACCGAAGACTGGCTATAAACGAAGATAATCGCGACATACAATAATAAAAATGGAAAAACAGACACTAAAAGGAGCGAAAAAAAAGCGATAAAATGCAGGATAATATCAAGACCGGGAATGTTTTTTGCAGGCAGCCCTATTCGTTCACGCATATAAGGTACACTCCAATATGTTGGCAGATTAAGCACAAGTGATACCATTGTTGCCCCAATCCAAAAAACACAGATCATTATGACAACCAAAATCCAATATTTAAACTGATCTGATCGTTCCAAAAAACCTTGAAACGATATTGTTTTCAGATTAAAAACAATAGACAGCATCAGCGAGCAAAAAAAATAAACGATAGATTTCATGACGTTTCTCCGAAATAATCTGGTTAGGACAACAAAATTAAATAAATTACTTACAAAAGTATACCAATATAATAAATAATATCGAAATTATAAAACAGTGGAACACACAAACGATAATATTTACAAAGTAATTAACAAAATCATAACATTCTTCCAAGCCAAGACTGAAGGACAAACCGTTAATAATTGCTATTTTAGATTAATATTCGTTGCTTTATGGAGGTTTAACTAATCAATAACCTACATTTCATTGTCGTGTTATCATATTTTTAAGTAAAAAAAAGATAATTTATAATAAAATTTTGAGATATTGTAATATAATGAATTCAAATAATGAAACAACAATTCAACAACCATGGCGTAGCCAAAGTACAATTTCGAATCCTGGCATTGCCAGCAAGTTTATTAGCAATTGAAACAAATGCTATTCGTCGAAATTTTCTATCTTGGATGGAAGCAAATTTCGCACTGACTACTAGTCAAAAATTTCAATTGATGACCATGCCTGACGATCTACAGGATACCTTAAGTCAAGCTATTGCAAATAGCTATGAGCTCGGGCAGGCCGTTCAATTTTTCAAAGAGACAACTTCTAAGGACGATCAGCCCGATTTGAAGGACATCGTGATCAATGGTGCCGAAACAATGGCGGAACTAAACAACACGAGTAGAACAGCAGCTTTCGTGGGACAATTGGCGATCAATATTCGCTATAAAGTAAACATGTAATTTATCCAGGATAATATTACCCCACAATGGACTAGCCTTACAAGTACCTTTAACATTTATATCCCGTTTACGTTCAATCTCTCGAACAGAAAATAAACGGGATATTGTATTCAAAGCATTCTAGATAATAATTCCTGTCAATATGAAAAGATTATGCAACATAATCAGCAAGGGATTTAATATGCCGTAAGTGAACAATTGCATCTGACTACCCAATATCATATGCACTGTGCTAATATTGTCCGAAGCCGTGTCCGTTTGTCAAATAGGCCAATTATCGCAGATCAAACAGCGTATCCCATCCACAATAAACTATCTTAGATCTGCAATTGTAGACGGATCCAGTTTAAGACGAAAAGTAAAATGAATGCAGTTAACACATACACTTCTATTTTATTCACTTTAGCCGGCCCAAATTTCCAGACGCAGATACGATCGATAATAAGCAACAGCAGGATTGGAATTAATCCGAATATCCCAATGTATATCGCCATTAATTTGTCGGGAGCAGAGTGTCCAGTACCCAATATTGTAACCGTGACG
Organism: Sphingobacterium sp. DR205; assembly: GCF_011064245.1. NCBI lineage: Bacteria > Pseudomonadati > Bacteroidota > Sphingobacteriia > Sphingobacteriales > Sphingobacteriaceae > Sphingobacterium > Sphingobacterium sp. DR205. Next base: position 4,719,777 of record NZ_CP049333.1, read on the forward strand.
GCAACACCGATAAACCCCAATATCCCAAGGATTAAGAAAAGAGTACCTTTTGTTTTTAAGAATTTTATCATTACTTGTTGTTTATCACCAGCTTTTCCAACACATCATACAGTGACAATTGGCTTCTACCGCCTGTTTTCCAATTTACACATCCCGATGCGCTAAAAAAATTAAAAACAAGCCCCCGAAAGCCGGGGGCGAGTGGCTCAAAGCCGGTTCATTTTTCTAGTTCGCTAGGGAATGTTCCGAGCCTCGCAGCCAAAGATAATAGCTAAGTTAGTTAATTTAAATCATAGTATTATGCTCAGACTTCAATTTAGGTTCAGACCCTATAGATCCTTTACATATAGATCAATTCTTGAAAAATATCTATATTTAAAGACCGGACATGAGGGAGTTCGGCTAATCTATTACACAAAAGATGAAATTTAAAATTTTAATATTATTTATATTTATCCATTATCTATGTTCTGCTCAACAAAAACAAGTAGTCAACAATGAAGTAACAGCTTTTGGCCTACAAACGAAAAGGGATACCATTGATTTTATTGTTGTTGACAAAGCGCCAAATGAAAAGAAACCAATATTTCTATGATACCGCGCGAAAAATAAGAAAGTAGAGAAACCAAAATATATTGAATTCATTGATCGTAGAAAAGAAGTGCGCCCACCTGGGCTCGAACCAGGGACCAAAAGATTATGAGTCTTCTACTCTAACCAACTGAGCTATAGGCGCAATTTTCCACTTCTATTTTGAAAGGTCTGCAAATATATAAGATCAAGATAAAAACTCCAAAAAAAAATAACTTTTGGAGTAGACACCGGTCTTCGTTAAAAGAAATCCCTACAAAGTCCATATGCCTCATTAATTAATTTGTTCAGTTTATTTTCCAGATCGCATTTATCTAAGGTTTCACTATTATTCAGTTGTTTAACAAGGGCAACTACAGCCTGAAAGTTTGCACTGGAGAATCTAGGAAGAGGATAGTTTTCAATATATTGAGAAAAATAACGTTTTCTTCCAGCATAGAGTTTATTGTTATACATCAGTGAATGATAATAATTCATTAATCTAGAGTTACAGACGCCCTGAATGAATAAAAGAATATCAAGATCTTTCTCGTTTGTCGCCGCCATCCAATAGCAGTTTCCGTTCACCAATTTACCACTGGAGTCAAAACAAAATCGGGGCTCAATACTAATATCCGGAAATACAACTTTGGGGAGTTTCCAGAGAGCCGGGTTCTGGGGAACCCAGATTTCATACCAGCCGCGCCCAGATTTTAAAACATAGTGCCTGTTATTTAGTACTTCGAAATTACTGAGCAAATATTCTTTTGTCCTAGGATAATCCTCTAGATTTATTCGATTACGTTTACCCTTGTTATCAAAATGAGGATATAGTATTCTTAAATCTGTTTTAGGTGCCCCCCACGCTTTAATGTTCTCTTGTGATATCAAATCATACATTAATTCTGCCTCTGGCTCAATGATATCATAAGCACCCCAATCTTTACGAATAAACACCTTATCGGCGGTTGTTTTGACGCCTATTTTTACTTTAAAATGATCTCTTACTCTGGAAAAACAAGCCGCCTCGATTTTGCGCACAAATTCCTCTTCCCTCAAATCGAGCAAAATCCAGTTGCTTTTATTGGATGAATCAAATTTTACAGCACCAGATGTACATACATAGGAATTCTCATTGTGTTTAAAATTGCCAACATAGTTATTTTTCAATGCCTCATAAATTGACATTTTTTTACCTCCTGGCTTCGTTTTTCTATTAAAGTCTTGATAAATTTTAAAGAACTGGCAACTTTCCGTGTTATAGGTACGTGTTTTTCTTCCTATGAATATAGCCGGCAATACTGCAGCATCGAATAATTTTGTATCGCCCAGATCTATGATTTCCAATATCTCATAATTCTCCCTCAGAAACTCCCGGATGCTTTCTCCACTTTTTGTATTCAAATATTTGTTTGATGTAATAACACCCAAAATCCCCCCCTCTTTTAAAGCAAATGTCATTGCCTTAATAAATGGAAAGTACAAATCCACTTTCCCTTTAAGTCCATACTTTTTGGATATCTGCTGAGCATAGTCCGCGCCTAATAACTGCGTTCTTACGTAAGGCGGATTGGCAATAATAATATCAGCACATTGATTCATATCCATGGAAATACCATTATACGTTCCAAAACGGGTATCATCAAAGGAAATACTTTCCAGAAAGTCAGCATACTGAACCTGGTATCTCGATTCGCCAAAATGACTTTCAAGCCTTGTCTCTGCCTTACCCAAGTAATTATAATTGATATCAACACCTCTCAACTCAAAGGTTATTTTTTTCGAGACCAATTCCTTTCCAATGCTAAGTAATAAGGCTCCATCCCCACAAGAAGGATCTAACACACTGACCGAATCTTTAGTATTGTATTTTAGTATTTTTTCCGCCAAAAATTCAGCAAGCAATACAGGGGTAAATGTTGCTCCATTTTTCTTGATATTTAGACCGTCTTTTATAGTATTCATAAATATGCTCAAAGTTATCAAATTACACTTTACTCGCCCCATCTTTAATCTGAGAAAATTCTTTCGGATGATTTTTGTTATCTTCAATAATTAAATAATACAAATGGACAATAATATCATTGATAAGGTCGCATTAATTCACATTTCTAATAAGAAAATCTTAAGTACACAGTCAAAAGGTAAAGACAAACTTTATTTCCCCGGCGGAAAAAGAGAACATGGTGAAACTGATATAATATGTCTAAGGAGAGAAATCCGTGAGGAGTTAAATGTAGATATTATCGAGCATTCTGTCAGATTTTTTGGCACTTTTGAAGCTGCGGCTGATGGGCGCGGAAAGAATGTTATTGTACAGATGTCCTGTTACTTTGCCGAATTTACCGGTATTTTGACAGCTTCCAACGAAATAGAGCGCTTTGAATGGATCAGTTTTGCTGATAAGAACAAAACTTCTGCTGTGGATAATCTCATATTACAGAAACTAAAAGATCTAAAACTCATCGATTAACCACAAGTTCAAAACGGAAGCAACTCCATCCATTACTTTAGCTATGTAGATAGTCATTTAGCCAGTTTATACACCGCATCTGGCAAAACGAGACAGTCAATACTTTCATATAGAATATAGAGAACGTGTTGAAGTTAGGCAAAGGATTGATGAGCAGCTGGCAAAAAACTTGAATTAATGGAGAACCATTGGCATGGCTAAACTAAAACACGACTTTATTGTTCTTTTATTTAGTTTGTAATGTTTTAAGTAACCAGAAAATGACATTTATTTTTTTTTCAAACATAAAATCTTCTTACTCTATTATTTACAACCATTTTATAATACCAAAAGGATGAACGACTTTCCAAGATTAGAAACTGAAAGACTTATTCTCGACAAAATAACAGTGGAAGATATTCCACAGATTGTATTATATCTTCAGGAAAAAGTATTTTCCGATTATACGTCGAATATTCCATACCCGTATCGGAAGGAAGATGCTGAGTTTTGGCTGAAACTATCAACCGAAAGCTTTCAAAACCGTAAAGGAATCACCTTTGCAATTCGAGAAAAAAAAGGAAAATTGCTCGGTGCCATAGGACTTCACGATGAAGGCTCGGATAAAGCCGAATTAGGTTATTGGATAGGCATTCCAAACTGGAATAAAGGCTATGTCACTGAAGCTGCGAAAGCTGTGATTGACTACGGTTTCAGTCAACTGAATTTCAACAAAATATTTGCGACTTATTTCCCTCATAACCCAGCTTCTGGAAAAGTTCTAGGCAAGATAGGAATGAAAAAAGAGGCCGTATTAAAACAGCATCTAAAGAAAGATGACAAATATTATGATATCCCAATGTATTCAATTTTTAAAGAAAATAGATAATACTAACGTGCCAGAAAACAACATTCTAATTTCAATACGCTATCAGCAATAATCATAATTTTGCTTCATTCCAACTGTAGATTAAGCTATCCAAGAGGATAAAATATGACCTATGACGCTACTCTTTTTTTAAAAAGGAGATATCGACCTTTCGTTGTATTGTCTAATACGTATGAGCGAATAATGAAATAACGAATTATCTTATTTAAAAATTCGGTAAATTTAGACTATAGACAACCATACAAAAATATATCATGAAAATATTTGCCTTTGCCGGAAGCAATTCCTCCACTTCGATCAATAAACAATTGGTCAAGTTTGTTCTAAAAAGTTTTGGTAACCATGAAATCAACCTGATTGATCTAAACGATTATAATATGCCTGTTTTTTCTGTCGATTTGGAAAAAAATGGTTTTCCGGAAGAAGCACATCATTTTCTGGATAATATTACCAAAAGCGATATTATTATCTGTTCATTGGCGGAAAACAACCGCTCCTATAGCGTTGCTTTTAAGAATGTTTTCGACTGGGCTTCCCGAATAAATGTCAAGGTGTTTCAAGACAAACCAATGTTATTAATGACCACCTCTCCAGGCGGTTATGGCGGCGGAAATGTGATGGCCGAGGCACAAAAATTCTTTCCACAATTTGGTGCTATCATCAAAGAAACCTTTTCCCTGCCAAAATTCTATGAGAATTTTGATCTGAACAATGGTGTCATTAACCCAGAACTTTTAACGGCACTTAACCTAAAAATAGAAAACTTTAAGAAACAACTCGTATAACAAAATTCTATTATATGTTAAGATTGCTCCATAGGATTTATCTCCTTACCTTATCTATAGCACCATTTTTTCTAAGTGCACAAACCAAGGAGGCTGGTCTTCTTCTTCCTACCGGAGACACTTTACGCTATACGAGCAAATATTGTTGCATTCTATCCCCAAAAAACGGATTTAAACTATACGATATGCCAAATGGAAAAGTAATCGGAAAATTAAAGATGGAGATCAGGGAAGACGACAATCAATCACCATATTTCATTTTTTTGGCAACAGCCGATGACAAAAAGAAACTTACGACAGATAATTTCAAATTAATTGGCAATGAAGTTTACGCTATTCCATATTATGAAAAGCGGGACGGTTTCATTCGTGTTCTAACAGAAATGGGAAATTATTGGATTTCGGTTAAAGAACTAAACAATATGTACTTTTCAGCGAGGCCATGGATTAATTTTCTATTGGAAGAAAATGAAAAAGTACTTGGTTATTATGCGAAAGTCCCGGGACTTCGAATCAGAAAAGAACCTAATACCTCAAGCGATATTATTGAAGCCATTCGAGGAGATCTATTCGAAATCAAACTATCCAATCAAATAAAGGGACAATGGTGTAAAGTCAAGGTGACAAAATATAGAGAACATCCTTGTGAAACTGACCTTGATGACAAGGACAATATTGAACGCATCATCCAAGGTTGGATAAAAATCATCGATGATGATGGTGATTCAAATCTCTGGTATTACGCTAAAGGATGTTGATGGCCAAACAAAGCGATTTGATGAGAAATCAAATTGATTTGCTATCAAATGGAGATTCCTTCTGCATAATATTCCTCATTCCATTTCGCTAACTGACACATAATTGGAATAAGTGCCTTCCCTTTTTGAGTCAGCGAATATTCTACCCGAGGAGGCAACTCTTTAAATTCTTCTCTCAAAATAATGCCATCTTCCTCCAATTCTTTTAACGAGGATGTCAGTACTTTTCTTGAAATATTTTCGATCAATGCATCGAGTTGTCCAAATCGGGCTTTCCGATCTCTTAGCGTGTATATAATAATGGGCTTCCATCTTGTTCCCAAAATTCCCATAGAGCGTTGCATCGCGCATGGACAATTCTTAAAATCAGTTCTTTTCATCGTCAAAACATTTGATAGTTACACAAAGGTAACTACTTTGCACTATTAATGGTTACAAAAATATACTATTTAAAATATATTTGTAAAGAAATTCGTAAATGATATAAAAAATGAGCATACAAACACTTTTTAGTTCATTCCAATACAAAAATCTTGTATTAAAAAACCGTTTCGTCATGGCTCCCATGACACGAGCATTTTCTGTTGACGGAATCCCTGGAGATGTCGTTACAGGTTACTATGAACGGCGGGCAGCGGGAGACGTTGGTTTGATTCTAACCGAGGGAACCGTCATCGAGCGGCCCGCATCAAAAAACTTAAAGGACATTCCAAATTTCTATGGAGACCAGGCATTGAAAGGCTGGAAAAACATTGTCGAGGCTGTCCACGCAAAAGGAGGTAAAATAGCTCCTCAACTATGGCATGTAGGGTATACGCCAATGCAGTGGACTCCACCGGCGGCTTTTGAAAGTCCCGACACAATGACTTTAGTGGATATAGAAAATACTATCCAAGCGTATGCCGATGCTGCAAAAGCTGCAAAAGAGCTAGGTTTCGATGCCTTCGAAATACATGCTGCACATGGTTACTTGATTGATCAATTCTTTTGGGAGGGAATGAACCACAGATCAGATGAATTCGGTGGTGAAACGATAAAGGAGCGTTCCAGATTTGCCGTCGAAGTAGTGAAGGCAATGCGAAAAGCCGTTGGACCTGACTTTGTAATTATCATCAGACTATCACAATGGAAACAGCAGGATTATACGGCAAGATTAGCCCCTACCCCAAAGATGATGGAAGATTGGATCTTACCATTAGTTGATGCCGGTGTAGATATTTTCCATGGAAGTCAACGACGTTATTGGGAACCAGAATTCGAGGGCAGTGATTTAAATTTTGCCGGATGGCTGAAAAAGGTCTCTGGTCAACCGACAATAACGGTAGGTTCGGTAGGACTTGACGAAGATTTTGGTGAAGTATTTACAAATTCAGAATTTAAGTCATCCCCAGCTTCACTGGATGAATTGGTACGTCGATATGAAAGAGGAGACTTCGATTTGGTTGCAGTGGGTCGGGCAATTTTGCAAGATCCGAATTGGGTAAAGAAAGTTCAAGCAGAACAATTCGGAGACTTGTCTATCTTTGAGGCCAGAAGCTTAGCAACTTTGTCTTAAATAGATCAATGATCTAAGTGCGCTAAAAATTTATATTAACAGTCATATGCTAAAAATCCATAAAAGACGAATATTCATTTTTATGGATAAAACAAGATATCCACTCGTCTTTGGGTATCTTGCTTTTTTTAAGAAATCATATAAAATTCCTTAATTTAATATTTTTTTGACTTTGGATATCAGCACATTATTAATAAATTGCAGTGAAAATGCTTTTAAACCGATCATCATGTCCGATACCCATATTTATATACTTAGTGGATTAGGTGTAGACCGAAGGGTACTCAACAAAATAAATTTTAAGGGTCTAAAAGTTACCTATCTGGAATGGATCTCTCCAAGTTCAACAGAATCAATTTCTAGCTATGCACGACGATTATCCACTAAAATTACGACTAAATATCCCGTTCTTATTGGATTATCTTTCGGAGGTATGGTTGCCATGGAAATTGCTAAAATTATTGATGTAAAACGGGTCATATTGCTCGCTTCAGCCAAAGCCGACAATGAACTTCCTAAACTTTATAAAGTTATTGGTTTGATCAATCTTCATAAATGTATACCTAACTCAATGCTAAAATTACACACTGTGTTATCAAATTATTTCTTTGGCATAACCTTAAAAGAAGATAAAATGATGCTTAAACAAATATTAAGAGATACAGATGCTGAATTTCTGTTTTGGGCGATCAGTCAAATCGTAAAATGGAAAAACAAGACTATTCCCAACAACTTAATCCATATCCATGGCAGCAAAGACCGGATAATTCCGATCAGAAATAATTTAATTAAATTATTTCTTCCATTGAGATAACATATAAAAACAGACCTGCTCTTAATGAATAAGGTAGACCAACAAAGTCTCCATTCAATGCATCTCTTAAAACAATAATGCAGAAAATGAAGTTATAAAAAAGAGTATTCGTTTTTAAAAAACCATTATCGTTATTCGGCACAATGACCAGATCTTAAATAAATACCTGATATGTTCAAAAAACTTACATTTTTTATCCTATCCGTCCATCTGTTAAGCTTTAAAATGCAAGCACAAGACAAACTCGCACTCGATCCAAAACTGGAAGTCGCGGCATCTTTTGACTCTTATCGTCCCATAGGAGTTAGCGCAACTTCAACAAACAGACTATTCGTCTCATTTCCTAAACTGAACAAAGACTATCAGTATGCATTGACAGAAATCATCGATGGCAAACCCATCCCCTACCCGAACCAAACATGGAATGAACAAGGGAACGAAGATTCCCATTTTGTAAATGTTCAGGATATATTTGTAGATGCAGCCGATTACTTATGGGTATTAGACTCCAAACCATCAACTTCGGGGTCCATTTTCGGTCCAGATGGGGCAGCTCCCACTGGACAATTCAAACTCCTAAAAATCGACACAAAAAACAATAAGGTCATGCGTATCTACACATTTGATGACCTGGACAAAACGAAATCGGGTTTGAACGATGTCCGCATTGATATACAAAAAAATCTGGCGTATCTTTCAGACCCAGGACAGGCGGCAATCATTGTCCTTGACCTCCAAACGGGAAATAGCCGAAAAGTACTGGAAAAAAGCTCCTTCACATTAGCGGATCCCGAAGTTGTTATCTCCTATTCGGGTATAGAAATGCGCAATAAGAACGGCGCTCCATTCGTCTCCCATGTGAACGGAATAGCACTAAGTCATGATTTTAATTACTTTTACTTTAAACCGATCAATAAAAATCACCTATATCGCGTCGCAACAAAGTATCTTTCGGATGTGAAACTCTCCCAACAAGAGTTACAGAGCAAAGTAGAAAACATGGGAAATGTAGGTGTTACACATGGCCTGCTTGCTGACCGGAACGGTAATATTTATTTGACCACCTCAATGGATTACAGTATCAAATACTTGAGTCCGGACGGACAAATTCATCTATTGACACAGGACCCCAGATTGTTATGGCCCGATTCTTTGGGTATAGATGGTAATGGTTATCTTTACTTTTCATGTGCACAACTATCCAGAGATCCGCAATGGAACAATGGCGTAGACCGGGTTGAATTACCCTATCGTGTTTATAAAATAAAGTTGCCGAATTGATTACTTGAATCTTAAGCATACATAAATGAAATTATTGACCAAACAGTTCTCTCTATTGCTACTCATCTTTGTTCATTCGCTGTCCAAAGCGCAGACAGATCGTCCTGTGCTGGATATTATGCTCAACAACTATCAATATCCCTATGAAGTAAATTATCTGTCGCTCAAAAGTCAAACAGAAGAAATAAGGATGGCCTATATGGATGTCAGGTCACAAAAGCCAAATGGTCAAACAGTATTGCTGCTTCATGGCAAAAATTTTAACGGAGCGTACTGGGAAACAACCATCCAAGCTTTAAATACAGCAGGATATCGCGTTGTTGTGCCTGACCAGATCGGATTTGGTAAATCCTCGAAACCTACAGATTATCAGTTTAGCTTTCAGCAACTGGCTGAAAACACAAAAGCACTGCTAGACAAATTAGGTATTGATAAGATCAATTTACTTGGACATTCCATGGGTGGGATGCTTGCTACCCGATTCACATTGATGTATCCTGAGACTGTTAAAAAACTTATTTTAGAAAATCCCATTGGACTCGAAGACTGGAAACTTGTCGCTCCCTACACTTCCATTGACCAAAATTTTCAAACGGAATTAAAAGCGGGATATGAATCTACAAAAAAATACCAAAGGGGATTTTACTACGATAACAATTGGAAGCCAGAATATGATGAATGGGTATACCTACTCACGGGCTGGACAAAAGCTAAGGATTATCCCATTGTTGCCATGGTGAACGCAAAGACATCAGACATGATCTTTACCCAACCTGTTGTCTACGAATTTCAATATATCAAAACACCCACCCTACTCATCATTGGTACAAGGGATAGAACAGCCATTGGCAAAGCTAGTGTTAAAGATCCAAAAGTGGCCGCAAAAATGGGATTATATCAGCATTTAGGAAAGGAAACACAACAAAAAATCAAGGGATCAAAACTCGTTGAACTCGACAATGTTGGACATTTACCTCATATTGAAGCTTTCGAGCGATTTATCAAGCCCCTTGTTTCTTTTTTAAAAGACTGATTCTATCGCTTCCTTAAGGTTATCATACGCACAAACAACCTTCTCTTTTGTATTAATGCAGAATAACCTCTGTACTCCGCCTTTTAAGATCTATCGCGTAGATGTTTTCTCTAAGAGAGAAACCATCTACGCGATAGATCAGCGCTGCAACTATTTTTAACACGATCGCTCAAGCAGGCAAATAAAAACACATTGACATATTAGCATAAAAAAAATGCTAATCAGCTCCTTTGAACACCATTAATATACTTAGCAAAAAAAATAAATAAAATTTTTTAAAACTAATATTTTTAGTATATTTGACTATCAATTTTAGACAACGTCTTTATGGAACAGGCAAAAGGATATGACAATAAGGAATTGCATGTTGGCGATATTGTTCGCTTCCATACCCCCTATCCCGATGAGGATCCTGATACTATCTTTATTGTACTTTGGTCATACTATGATCCTGAAGGGAAATCATCCAGAGCCGAAGTAGTAAAATTTGACCCAGTTATTAAACATTATCCTGTAATCCAAAAATGGTTTATTCGGGATCTGGAAAGAGTTCCTGAAGTCAGCCCGGAATTATTACAACAAATTGCATTATTTATGAAAAGTAAATTGGGGAATGCGATCATAAGCAAGCTGATCGTTTAAATAAAGTCAAACAAAAAATAATTTATAAGTAACACAATGGAAAATAAATTCAAAGCAAACCGAGAATTCATATCACGATCAATATGGTCCGACTGGCGAGAACGGCTTAAAGACAGCGAAATAAATGGTTTACGCCAACGACTTGAAGTGATGGATCGGGAGGTCCTTATTGACTGGTTGCAATGGTACAATCCAAAGGGTAATTACACAGATCGTAAATGCATGGACAATGGCGTAAAACCACTTTGCAAATCAAAGGCTGTCGAATATACTTATAGAGAGATCTTACGAAATCATACGAAAAAGCTATATAATAATTTTTCGAATGGCTCAATACAACTTATGTTTAACAACTAAATGCTGAATTTATGGAATCTTTCATCAAACAGATTATCGGTTATCAACTGCCAAAAATCCTAGCAATGGAATCACAGCGAAAAGATTGGCGTTATCAGCTACTGGATTTAAAAGATAAAACTCTTTTCGACAGACTTTCACTCATGAAACGGCAGGAATTACTCGAGTGGCTTCAATGGAATGACTCTGATGGAATTTATGGAGATTATGACTGTATTCGTAAAGGTATCCCGTTATTTACCAAAGCACAGGCTTTAGCGGCAGTCTATCATCACATTATGCGTGACCATGAAAGCTGGGATGGCTATATGGGAAAGGAATATATCCGTGGGAGTATATTTTAAACCATTCCTAAATTATCATTGTTTAATATAATCTTCTAATGTTCTGAGATTAGCGATAGCGGCACCGATAGTATTGTTAAAATATACATAAACTTCTTTTCCTTCAGCTAACCATTCCTTGATATAACCACCATATTCATGTAATACGTCATCTTCATAGCTTCCTTTATAATTACCTTCGGGTCCATGAAAACGCATATAGACCATATCACTACCAATGTACTGTATGGCTATTCCCTTAGCATCTTTATCGTGTAGCACCAGATTCATACCATAAGAATTTAATAGTGCCATTGTTTGCTGGCAATACCAAGACTGATGCCGAAATTCAACACATACATGCCAGCCTAAACTTAGCTTATCCGTTGCAATACATTTTAAAAGTTTATCTAAATGACTTAGCGAAGAGAATGTGGTTGATGGAGGTAATTGTATCAACAAACATCCTTTCTTTTTATCCACAGCGCTAATGACATCCAAAAATTTAACAACATCACTATGATCAAACATTAAATTCTTTTGATGCGTAATTCCCTTCCAAAGCTTAAAAGTAAAACGAAAGTTATCATTCGTTTCTAGAGACCATCGTCCAACAGTCTCCCTGCGAGGTATCTTGTAAAATGAGCTGTTAACCTCTAAAGAATTGAACAATAGACTGTATACAGCAATTCTGCTCTTATCCTTTAAATCATTCGGATAATAGCTCTTGTTCTTATACGGCAACAGAATTCCACTTGTGCCTGAAAAATATCGGATCTCCATAACGCAATAACAATTAAAACCAGGACAATAGTTCAAACAGTCCACTATAGGTTTCTTTAGAAACAAGTCTCATCATACTAACGTTTTGACGGATAAAAAACGCTATCCAAATTAAATCATTTAGTTTCGCCATATTTAGAGACGCCAAGTCTACACTTTGGAATTAATTATTCGCTAAATATTCAAAAATTTGAGTATACTTTGATCAATGGAGCACCAAAGTATACCAATATGCATTCAATAAAACCAGGTCCTCTTATTTGGCCGAAGAAACCGTACAGCCTGTTTTATTAAACTTTGGAAAAATTTAAACATAAAGAATATTGATTACACAGTAGGATCTCGTTTTTTTTGTATTGCTAAAACAACGTCCTGGATTTAATCAAAGAGGAATATAACAGAAAGAAACTTCTTCAAGCAGAAAATCAACTCATTCAATACCTAATATTTCCCCGACCATGATTTAGGTTTCTTTTGAAATTATATTTATCTTACCTCAGGTATAAAACAAATCTTACTATTCTAAAGCTTTTTAAAAATGAAAACGATTCCCTCCTTATTTTTGCTAACAGTAGCATCTCTTTTTATAGGATGCGGAGAAAACGGTAAAAAAAAGACATCACCTTCTTTAGATACCTTACCAAAAAATAACCCGAACTTTAGTTTCGAAGGGATCAAACAAGATTATACAACAAATGAAGAATTATCGTTTCAGATTACAAGGACGCCTAATTTAAAAGTTGATTCCATCCACTATTATATCAATGATAAGCCAATTGCTAAAGTTTTAGAAAACACGAGGATAACCTATAGATTATCGCAAGAGAAATTTGGCAAACAAATTATTAAAGCGATAGTATTTAGCAACGGAGAATCCGAAGAAAACACCGTAAACATAGACTTTTTACCTCCAAACCCACCTCAAATTTTAACGTATCGTATTGTAAACACCTACCCGCACGACATCAAGGCATTTACACAAGGCCTAGAATTTTTCGGAGATAACCTAATGGAAAGCACTGGCAATGGTGTTGGGGTAAGTGGAAGTAAAGGGAAGTCAAGTATCCGTATTGTGAATCCAAAGACAGGAGAACTGATCAAAAAGGTCGAATTAGCCGACTCAATATTTGGCGAGGGTGCGACCATATTAAATGGCAAATTATATCAATTGACTTACAAAAACAACCTCGCCTATGTCTATGATATGGCAACATTAAAGACAATTAAAACACTACCATACTTCCAAAATATGGAAGGATGGGGACTGACCTCAGACGGCAAAAATTTGTATATGTCCGACGGTTCAGAAAACATCTATGTATTAAATCCCAATAATTTTTCTAAAATTGATTATATCCGTGTTGCTACAAATGAGAAAATCGTCAATCAGATCAACGAAATGGAATGGGTAAAAGGGAAAATTTATGCTAATTTCTTTATGGAAGACGTCATGGGAATTATCAATCCGAAAACAGGGGCCATAGAAGGTTTAGTGGACCTGTCTAAATTACGAGAAAATGTGACACAACACGTCGATCTCGATGTACTGAACGGAATTGCGTACAATAAAAAATCAAACACCTTTTTTGTAACAGGAAAAAATTGGGACAAAACATTTGAAATACAGCTATCGGACTAACCGTTATCTACCCTATTTATAACCTAATTATTTTAATTCATAAAGTGTTATTTCCTCAATTGTTTACAATTAAAAAGCAGAAGTCTTCGGCTCAGAACTATGTCTCATCTGTCAAGGCATTTCTTCAAACTTGTTAAACCCCGTTGTTATCATTTGATGCAATTGAGGTGTAAACAATTGAGGCGAAAGCGGCATTTTCTTTTCCTCCCTATTTAACCTCCATTGCACACGCTTCTCAAGCAGAAATTGCAATCGCTGCAGTGGTGCCAAGCCCGGCAATGTATAATATATACTATTTTCGCCTTCTTTCCCTTGCATTTGAATATATCTCCCCATAGTTACCTTGAATTTATTTCTTTCTTCAAAGCCACGGAAAAAGCAACTATCCTGATCAGCGATATCCCACATTGGATCACGGGGGCAACAGACAGAACCATAGCTTTCCTTTCGGTACACGGTTAGCATATCGTCAGGCACCACAGATTTGTCAAAATCAAGTGCTGGATTTTCCAGCCCTCCAAGTCGAGTACTATCAACTTTTACATTATCCTCTTCACGTCTGATATAGTAGTAAAAATTGGTCGTTTCTGGCTCCACGCACATCCCCTCCTTTGACGTCGTTTTACTGACCTCAGCATAGAATTTCCAGTCGGGGACAATAAGAATAAACTGCTTTAATTCGGGGTAAAATCCCAATGATTCCTTAAAGAGTTCTACCGGAATTTTTGCGTTCAAATAAAATACATAGCTTGAATCTGTATTAAACTGCAAAGGCATGTCCACGAGGTAATTCCCATTTAATACAGCCACATGGTCATCATCAATCATTGTCACCTGTGAATACTTTTCAGCTAACCAGTCTGGTCGTGCAATTTCCTGTTGATGGAGAAAGCTGGCCTTCTGCTTTATAGCTTTGCTTTTACAGGATACAACAAGTGAGAGTAATACTCCAATTAAATAAAATCTGTGATTGATTAAAGATGTTCCCATTTGTTAGAAATTAATCGTGTTACTGCACAGCATTTACCTTTATCCCCGCCCTGTTTAAAAACTCCACCTGTTTCTGCAAACAAGTATCCGCCAAAGCGGCTATCTTATCTTTTTCGTCTGTGATATCCCTTAATAAGGCTTGTCTTGCCCCTTTTTTCTGTTCGTCTACATATTTGATCAACAATGTTCCATAACCATCCGCAATTCTTGTCATATAAGCGATTGTGGTCAAATGAAAGTTCTTTGCAGCTTCACTGGGTTTTAGTTCATTCACTTCACTTCTTATGCCTTTGACATAACTGCTCAGGGCCTGCGCCTCCTTTAGTTTCATTTCGTATGATAATTCGTCAGCCTTGTCCACATCATAGTTACCTTCCAACAGTTTGTTATAACTCTCATCCAACTTTTCTTTACAGCCATGGAAAAGGCCAGCTATCTTCTCATTATAGCCGAATTCCAAATTACCACCGCAGGATGTCAACGCGAATATACTGATGATTAAGGTCAAAATAATAATTCTCATTTCTTGATTTTTCAACAAATAACGTATTTTCAATTGCCATTATCCCTGGTAATTAATATTCGTTGCAGATCTTTTAAGATTCGTTGTCAATTTGCCCGCTCTTCCCGCTCAATCAAATAAAAACCTACAATTAATAACATATGAAACTTATTTTTAGTGAAATACAATAAGCAGAAACAGTAAAATAATAGAAGATAATTATCATTAAGAAAATCCAGCGACATAGGTCAAGTGCGTTGACTTGTTTCTTACAAAAGAAATACAGAACTTAGAAAAAGAATATGACCAAATCAGAAGTTCCTTGATTTTAGTGGTCTTAAGGAAATCAATAATGAATCAAATTGAGAAGGACTAATAATAAAACAATATGAAACGATTAGCTTTATTGATCATGCTCATCGTAATGTCTAGCGTGGTTTTCGGACAAGAAATTGACCGTTCTACGACCCAGACAATTACACAATCTGGAATTGGACTTGGTTCTGTAATTGCCGTGGTTACTTCGTGGGATCGCAACAAATCTATCCTCTGGGCTCTTATCCACGGTATCTTGGGCTGGCTATATGTAATCTATTTTGCGTTTACAAGAAGCGACAAGTAATAATTATACATTTCATTTTCATAATAGAACTAGTGGTACAACATAGGTTGTAAAACTGAAATCATAATGCAGTCAAACAAAATGAGAGGTCATGAGTATGATACAGAATTTTCTCCGGGTCAATTTGGAGACATTAAATAGCTTTCTCGCTGATAGCAGTGCCTTAAGCGACATGGTATATAGTAAAGAAGCCATCCATTTGGATAATTTGATAGATATTGATAAAGCCTGGGAAGGTATTTTCTTTCTATTGACAGGAGAATCAATTGGCACCTATGATCAGGCATCCCCGCCTTTATCATGGATATTAGTTGGCCCTAATGACATCGACCGCAACCAGGATATGGGTTACGGCCCAGCTACCTATACCAATATTGAACAGACACGACAGATCAGTTTAGCACTACAAGATATATCCATGGAAGAGTTATCTCAGCGTTTTGACGCGGCTACCATGCTGGAAAAAGATATTTACCCCGATATCTGGGATGATGAAAATGCATTAGATTATCTGCTTCAATACTTCGAAGATTTAAAAGCATTTTATCAGATGGCATACATGCAAAATGAAGCCGTAATTCTATTTCTCAATTAATGAACAACTATTTCATACGTACTGAAGACAAAAAAAACATGCATATTTCTAATAGGAGGAATATCCTCATCGAAGAACTAAAGGAAACGAATAACACCGTAGTTTCGGACTTTGTAGAATTAACATTAAATATTGTCCGGGGAGGAGCATCAGTCGGTTTTATGCAAGATATAAATAAAGAAAGAGCTTTTGAGTTCTGGAACGAAGTGCTGGCAAAGGTACAACAGAAAAAAATAGTACTACTTATTGCAAAAGACACCTTATCGGACAAGATTATAGGCACTGTACAATTACAGATAGATCTCCCTCAAAATCAGCCTCACCGGGCCGATGTTGCAAAGATGTTGGTACACTCATCTTTTCGACGCCTCGGCATCGCTGAAAGTCTGTTGCAACACCTTGAGTTAATTGCATGCAAAATGAAAAAATCGCTATTGGTATTGGATACTGTAACAAATAGCCCAGCTCATGCCCTATACCTTAAATGTGGATGGAAAGTTGTAGGAGATATACCAAATTACGCACTTTTTCCCGATGGCACCCCTTGTAGTACAACCTATTTTTATAAAAATCTTGAATAGTATTCTATTCGTAAAAAAATCTCCAATAAGCGTGAACTTATTGGAGATTTTGTAGGCAAAAACAAAGAATTGCTGTCAGCTATTTTTTATACCAAACGGGACCGGGTTTACTTCCCATTTGGAAAACGAGGGTAGCTCCGGACATGATCTGCTCATGCGTGATATAACTTGTCTCGAGGGGTTTTCCATCCAAGGTAACCGACTGAATATAAATATTGGTCTTATTTACATGATTTGCTTTCACAGTAAACTTCTTCCCATTCGCAAGTTTAAATTCACTATGCTCAAACAATGGTGTACCGATTTCATACTTCCCACTTACCGGATCAACAGGGTAAAAACCCAGTGCACTGAATACATACCAAGCAGACATTTGTCCACAGTCGTCGTTTCCGCTTAGTCCCGACGGGTTGTTTAGATAGAGTTTATGCATCACTTCAGCAGCATATTGCTGCGTCTTCCAGGGTTGTTCAATTGCGTTAAATAGGTATATTGCGTGATGACTTGGTTCATTTCCATGCGCATATTGTCCGATCATACCCGTACTGAAAATAGGCAGTTTACTAGTATCTGACGGGTGGAAGGTAAACATACTATCTAATTTCTGTCCAAAGCGTTCTTTTCCGCCGACGAGATTGATCAACCCCGGGATGTCGTGTTGAACAGACCAAAAGTACTGCCAAGCGTTGCTTTCGCAGATATGAGCACTGTAATCCTCCGGATCAAATGGACTAACAAAAGCACCCTGGCTGTTACGGGGTTGCATAAATGATGTCGCCGGATTATAAACATTTTTATAATTTTTTGCCCTTTTAGAGAACGTAGCGGCAACCTCTTTGTTTCCAATCTTGTGTGCCATAACAGCAATACAATGATCATCAAAAGCGTATTCGAGCGTACGTGACAAAGACCAGTTCTCGGCATTATATTTATCAACAACGTCATAGGGAACGTAACCTAACTTTTTATAAATTCCAATACCTCTGTAATTATCGATATTCGCTGTTGCGACACAGGCTTCCAATGCCTTTTCAACATCAAAATTACCTATTCCTTTCAGATAGGCATCTACAATAACCGGGATTGCATGATTGCCAATCATCATATCAGTTTCACTACCATAAATATTCCATACCGGCAGGCGACCATGCTGTTCATAAAATGCTATAAATGATTTAACCATATCATTTACACGATTTGGATCAAGATAGGTAAACAAGGGATGTGAAGCACGGTAGGTATCCCAAAGCGAAAAAGTACTGTAATTCGTCCAGCCCTCTGCTTGATGTATTTTTCGGTCAGCACCGAAATAAGCTCCGTCCACATCTCCAAATATGGTAGGAGCCAACATCGAATGGTACAATGCTGTATAAAATTTTGTTTTTTCATCTTTATCACTCGTTTGGACACGAATTTTCCCTAGCTCCTCATTCCAGTTATCTTCAGCTTGCTTAAGATAATAATCAAAGTCATCTTTTACCACCTCAGCTTTCAGGTTTTTGGAAGCCCCATCCATACTTACTCCCGAAAGGGCTGTACTGAGCGTTATCTGCTCGCCAGCAGTTGTTTTAAAATCAAAACGTGCCTTGAAAGCCGTACCGATACGCCTGCTCGTTTTTGTTATGGTGTCAACACTTGACTGTATTGCTGAACTGTCTATATGAACTGCGTGGAATGGCTTTGAAAATCGGGTTTCAAAATAAACACGTTGCCCTCTCGCCCAGCCTTCAGAAAATCGATAGCCCCGTACAGTGACCGAATCGACCACCTCGATGTATGAATCTGTTGTCGCATCCCAGTTCATGGCTTTTTTTAGATCCAAAAAAATAGCGGATTGTGCCTCAGGAAATGTATAGCGTTGGATACCACAACGTGGAGTTGCTGTTAGCTCTACATCAATATTGTAGTCTGTCAGCTTGACTTTATAGTAGCCCGCATATGCCTGTTCGTTGTGATGCGAAAACTTGGAATGGATACCCAAAGGTGCTGCTGCTTCATGATAAGGCAATGTAACGGGCATAAACGATATATCGTACAGATCCCCGGCACCTGTCCCACTTAAATGGGTATGACTAAAGCCAGAAATGGTACTATCGGGATAAAAATACCCCGAAATACGATCCCAACCGGGTAATCCATTATCTGGACTCAATTGTACCATGCCAAAGGGGGATTGTGCTCCGGGGTAGGTGTTTCCAGTAAAATCTGTCCCTATAAATGGATTGACAGATTTTGCATAAGAACCTTCTGCTGAATCTTTCTGTGAAGCGCAGCTCAGGATACCCAATAACCCTGCGCATGCCAGGTATTTCATATATTTCATAGTGTAGATAGCTTCTTTAATCTTTATGTGTTATCTGTTTCCGGTAACAATCAGGATATCTTTGCTGTTGACCAAAACCTGATGGCTTATCTTAAAGCCTGCTAATAACTTTCCATCAACCACAATTTTTTTGATATATTCTCCATCGCCTTGTTTTTCGCGTCTGATGGTTACCTTATCAGACTTAGGATAATATTTTTTATCAAGTTGAATAGTGACTTTGTCAAATACAGGACTCACAATCGTATAATCTGGTCTACCGGGACAAAAAGGGTAAATTCCCATCATATTCATTAATGCCCAGGTAGACATTGTGCCTGTGTCATCATTACCGGGAATCCCTCCGGGACTATTCGTAAAATGTTTGTCCAGAATTTGCTTCACCAACTTTTGCGTGCGCCATTCTTCACCTTTTATTTCCGAAAAAACATGCGGATAGAGCATATCTGGTTCGTTTGTGACATCGAAATACCCCTTGTCAAAGGTTGCCTGCAATCTGTCTACAAATTTCTTCTTACCACCCATCAATTGAACTAAACCGGGAATATCAAATGGTATTGCAAAGCTATAATTCCAGGCATTCCCTTCATGGAATCCATGATTAGGTTCGAAATTAGCGCCCATCAATGGATTGAAAGGGGTCAAAAATGATCCATTTGGAAGAATAGGGCGGAATGTACCATATTCCGGCGAATAGTAATGTTTGTATCCTTGCGCTCTCTTGCCAAAAGTTTGTGCGTCTTTAGTTTTCCCCAGTGAGTTGGCCAGCTGCGCCAAGTTCCAATCAGCCATATAATACTCAATCGCGTGAGAAACTGAATTATCGAAAGAATCGCGAAGAGGAACATAGCCATATTTTACATAATCGGCATTGTCGGGACGAATTCGATTCGTCGAATCGATTGTGGTCGCTGACTTCAGAAATGCTTCATAAGCCGTATTGATATCATAATCCCGAATGCCTTTCATCCAGGCATCCACGATGACAGGAACCGCTGGATCACCGTCCATTGTATAGCTTTCACGGCTATAAAGTTCCCATTTAGGCATCCATCCATTTTCTTTATAAATATCAATCATGGAACGAATCATGCCCACCTGTTTATCCGGATAGACCAAAGACATAAGAGGCTGTACATTTCTATAGGTATCCCATAGGGAGAATACTGTATAACGGTTGTGATCCGCAACGAGTGTCCTCCTATTTTCCATAGCAGGGTATTCACCATTGACATCCTGTAGGATATTTGGATGGATCATCGCGTGATACATGGCCGTATAAAATACCGTCTTTTGATCTTCGGTACCTCCTTCTACCTCAATTCTCGATAGCTCGCCGTTCCATAGGGATGATGCTTCCTTTCTGGTTTGTTCAAACCCAAAACTTGGCTGCTCGGCCTGCAGGTTTTTTCGAGCGTTCTCGACACTCACAAAGGATACAGCCAGTTGAACCTCTACACTTTCATTTTCCTGAACATCGAAACTCAGAAACGCGCCCAGATCATCTCCAGACAATTGATCCGAATAATCGGTAAAAATCTTATACTTGCCCGCATCTTTGTTCCAATCATTCTCCCATTTTTCACCAGCACGCTGAAATTTCCAGTAACCTTTCTTAGTGGGCTTTTTATTTACTCGCATCACAAAGAAAATCGGATACACAGCCTGATTATTGGTATAACAGAACGAACCTAATAATTTCGAACCTTCGAGTTCCGTATCACTGACATAACGAACTGTGGCACCTGTTTCGTTCGTCAGTCCTTCACCTAAATTAAGCAGAATATTAGCCTGTCCTTTAGGAAAAGTAAATTTAGATACTCCCACACGGACGGTTGCGGATGCCTCCGTTTTGATACCGTATTTTTTTAACACGTTACTATAATAGCCCGGATGGGCCTCTTCCTGTGTATAAGTACTTCCATATTGATGGTAGTCAACTTCTAATTTTCCGGCCGTTGGCATCAATAGCAAGCTTCCCATATCAGGACAACCTACGCCGCTCAGATTAACATGCGAAAAGCCTGTAAAATAGCTATTGCTATGTTCGTAAGGCGTAGACCACCAGTGTGCATCTTTATCGAAGGCATTAACTGATGATCCCATTACATTAAAGGGGGATACATTCATTAAACCATGAGGTACTTGAGCCCCCGGATTGGTAGTACCATAATTACTGGTACCGATAAAAGGATTGACATAGTCTGTCGGTAGTTTTTGCGCAGACGCATTCTCCCAAACAAATAATCCCAAAAGGAAATAACGGATAAATTTGATCATATCTTGATAAAGGCAAACGACCTGTCCATAAATAGGGAACAGTAGTTGCTCATTTTTAAGTGTAGTCACAATACTACAGATAATACCAAAGATTTACAAATATCCACGGCACATATATCTATCATTTTACAATGTTAATAGGTTTTAGCAGAACTAAAAATAGCATTGAATTCGAGAAGTCGACCCTTACAAAGTAAAGTCAGCGTATTCCAATGGAATGGTCCGGGCAGCATTAGCTCAACAGCGAAAAGCACCTCCACAAAAAAAATCCTGAAGCTGGGAACTTCAGGATTTTTACTAACTAACCAATTATTAACCTAAATTATGAAAACTACACTTATAACGCCACTCCTCAGATATTGTTATCTTCCGCACCGCTGTTTAACCAAACTTTAACAAAAATTTCGGCTTTTTGAAAAAGTAAACAATAAGGTTACCATAGTCTTTCGACAAAAGACATAGTAGTACTAATGCGACAATCCCCATTGCATATTTGGTTTATCTCCCATTTCTAAAACTAATTCGCCGCCTTTCAACAGTTCCTCGGCGTCAAAATAGAATGTGTGCAGGGGCTTCCCGTTCAAAGTCGCTTGCTGGATATACATATTCTTTTTGCTTGCATTTTTAGCTTTAATGATGAATTGCTCCCCTCGGCCAAATTGTCGTCCCAGCTTAATTTTAATTTCTTCAAAAGATGGGCTACCAATTTCGTAAATCGGTTTTGTTCGTGTCCCTCCGTCCAACTGAAATAGTCCTATGGCATTCATGATATACCAGGCGCTCATCTGCCCTTGGTCCTCATCTCCTAAATAGGCATTAGAAATACCCTGTCCGTAATAGCGTTCGCCGATAGACCGGCTCCATTTTTGTGTAAGCCATGGCTTGTTCAACCAGTTAAAAATATAAGCAAAATGCATGGACTGCTGATTTCCCTGGACAACCGGATAATCCCAATACTGATCATTTGGTCCATTATAGCGCCATTTTTCACTCTCTCCAAATCCCCATTCCAAACGTTTTAGAAAAACATCCTCTCCGATCATTTTTGCCAACGCGGAAATATCCTGAGGTACAAAGAACGTCAATTGCCAGGCATTGCCTTCAACATAATGATGATTGGCTCCGGATTTAAAGGGATCGAAATCCTGATACCATTCTCCCTGAGCATCTTTCATCCTCGCGTAGCCGCTTTTGACGTCTATTGCATTCTTCCACCAGCTTCCCCGATCATTAAAATAGCTATACTCCTTTTCTTTTCCCAATGATTTCGCGAATTGGCCAACTGTCCAATCGTCAAAACTATATTCCATCGAATTCGAGAAACGCCCCAAGTCATAAGGAACATATTTATACTTCAAATAGATATCTAAATCCCGATTACCAGCAAAACCTCCTTCAAATTTTAGCGGACTCGTTGTCTGCATTTTCTTAACCGCTTCAAATGCCTTGGTAACGTCATAATCCCGTATTCCCATCTGGTATGCCCCCACGATTAAAGGAATCTCATGTTCAGCAACCATTACTGGAATATATTCCATCCCAGCAGGTCCTTTTGCCAGCCAACCATTGGCATCATACATAGCCAACTGTGATCGCACCCATTTATTCGACCATTCTGGGGTAACCAGGTTCCAAAACTGATTTAAGTTCCAGAATGTATTCCAAAAAGCATCACAGCCCAAGGCCAGATCTCCCGGATGTGTCATCGTTCTGATTGCCTCGTCAGAAGACCGCCATTGGCCATTGACGTCGCTAAATGTATTGCGACTAGCCAAGGTTCGATACATATTTGTGTAAAACTTCTCTTTTTCCAAATAGTCATTGCTCTTTATCTCCAGGCGCCCCAATAAATCATTCCACACCCGATGTTGATTGGCGACCACGCGTTCAAAAGACCAACCAAACGGATCAGAAAGTTCTGTTTTCAGATTTTCAGCAGCATTCGCTACACTGACATAGGAAATTCCGGTCCGCAATTGTACCTCGTTATCTTTGCGGACATCAAATTCAACATACATACCCGCAAATTGAGCACTGTCAGCAACCAGATCAGACTTAGCTGTTATTTTACCGTCATGCCAAGTTCCAAAATTGATAATCGGTTTATCAAACTCCATTACGAAATAGACAACATAATCTTGCTTTGCATCCGTAGACCAGACATTTTCGGACAACTGGCTACTGTAGCCAATAACCTTATAATCAGAAACTTTTTTAAGGGAAAGATCTTTGATTTTATAATCATATTCGCCGTTCACTTTAAGATCAATCATTACACGTCCGGTATCCGACTTATGATAAGTATATTTTTGAAAACTGGATCGTGTGCCCGCAGTTAGTTTTGCATCAATATCCTGATCGAGAAGATGGACAGAATAAAAGCCTAATGGCGCCTGCTCACTTGTTTTATCTATTGCAGAACGATAGCCTGAATTCACAGAATATTGATCCCCTACATTAGTTCTCAATTGGCCTGCTGTCGGAAATGTCCCCAGTCCAGCCATTGTCCATTCGTGTATATGACTAAATGTACCAATGGATTCTATTGAAGGTTCATACCCCGCTTGCCAACCAATATTCTGATTATCCGGACTGATCTTCACCATTCCGAATGGCATCCATGGCCCCGGTGCCAGCATCCATCTCGAATGTGCCGCCCCTATCATGGTATTGACGTAATCCGAAACTCCGCCTAATCTTTTGGGTGAACGTTGTATGGAAGATGAGCTGATCAATTTATCGTTGACATATATCGCATATTTGCTTCGGATCTCTTTCGATGTATAAGGCATTGGGATTTCAAGTCGCGACAATCCCTTCTCATGGGTTCCATCATAAATTTTCTTTCCATCCAACAATACTTTTATGCGCTCCTGATCTTTCAATTTCAAAAGATCAACGAGCATATACTGGATGCGTTCGTTTCCATTTTTTAGCTCAAAATCCGACTGGCGTACTGCTTTGACTATTGAAGTGTAATCTGTCAACAATTTCGCTTGATCAGGCCCCAATAATTTAAAGGAATCAAACTCAACCCATCCCCCCTTTATTACAGTCAGTGTAACCTGGTTAAATCCTTCGGAAATAAGATGTTCAGGTAACGCAATCCGTATCGTAGAGGCTCCGGGCTTTGAACCTGTACCTGCCGGGTCAGCAGGGCCGTCCCCATTCTTCAGTTCGTAATTATAAGGTTTACCATTGATTGCAATTTGTAAAGTTGGTTTATTTTTGGGGTCGTTATTTGCTAATTTTACTTCCAGCACCCATTTCCCATTTTCAACATGACCACCTAAGACACTGTATAAATTCAAAAAGTGGGTTCTTAGACCAGAAGTTCCACCTGTCCCACCCCATTCATTGGCAGGTCCGGGCAATACATATGGAAGATCCCGGGATAACGAAGACTCGCCAACAATAAAGTATTTGTCCTCATAACCAAAATCATGTTCAAGAAATCCCTTGTAATCGTGCGGAGCCAAGGCGAATTCCTTACTAGAGCCATCTGGATTGCCCAGTTGCCAAACAGTATTCTCCTGCCCCGAAACAAATCGTCCTGAGATCAACAACAAGCCTGTGAGAATGGTAGTGGGAAAATGCTTTTTCATGATTGATGGATTTTAGAATAAAAAATATGCGAGTCTTTTTGTTCAGACAGTTATTTGTTTCCATTTATTGTTTGTATCAGAATGAAGATGAAAAACAAAAAACACCCATCAATACAGAAAATCATCCTCAAAAACAATATTGTACATACATAAAAAAAAACAACAATAAAGTTGTTGAAAAACAAAATAAACCCCTAAAATAATAGATCTAGCACACAATATTACCATAAATAATAATAAATATCAAACAAAAAAAATTAAATGTACATACATATAGATAAGCTATTTAAAAGGGATAAATCAAGTATTTACATACCTACTAAGGTCCACGACGTAAATTATAATGATCATTTAGCATGTTAAGAAGGAGAGTAGGATTGAAACAATTTGGAGATAATTTCGCTACGATTTGGTATCGCATTAAAAATTCCATTAAAAGCAAAGCTAACCATTGGGTATTTGAATCCAATAGAGTATATTTATATCATATTAATTGCTTTGAAGATATTAAAGGTACAAAGTAAAATACAACATTTTATCATGGTGAGTAATATTCTACCCATTTGTGTAGAATATTACTCCACTATGTTAGAAGGGTTTAATAAGAAAAATTAAATACTCTTTTGGCCAAAGTACTAGATAGACTAAGGTCAGAAAAGCCTGTTTTTTGTTAATTACTTTGGGCTGAAAGCTTATTCTTGCATTTGCGAGAATAACATTAGTCTAATTGGAAATTTCGAAGTGACAATAGATCATCTTTGTGATTTAAACTATGAAAATAAAAATTGAAGATTTTTTTAAGCCGATACATGTTAAAGACAACTTTAGCAAAGATGATTATGAGATCGTAAACGCATTTATTAATTTCGCAAGATCCCTAAGCCGACTAACCTATCAAAGCATCTATCTTATAGATTATTCAAAGAAAAGTTTTTTATTTGTTTCCGACAATCCCATTTTTTTATGCGGAAGTTCCCCTGCAGAAGTAATGAAAGAAGGATATAACCACTATGTAACTAATGTTCCAGAAGGCGATCTTCATTTATTAAAGAAAATAAATGATGTTGGTTTTGATTTCTATGGTAAATTAGGCGCTGATGATCGTTTAAAGTATTCTATATCATACGACTTTCATCTGAAGCAGCCCGGCAGCAAACCTTTACTTGTTAACCATAAATTGAAACCGCTGTTGCTGGACAACCATTCAAACCCTTGGATTGCGCTTTGTTTAGTTTCTATGTCTTCGCATGCAAATGCAGGTAACATCAGATTTAAATCTGATGAAGATGGAAGACAATTTGAATATGATCTGGTCAAAGATATCTGGGTGGAAACGCCGCGTGTAAAATTAAAACCGCGGGAAAAGAATATACTACTTTTTTCAGCGCAGGGTCTTACAATGGATCAGATTGCAGACAGGCTCTATGTATCTATTGATACAGTTAAATTTCATAAAAAACAGATATTTTCAAAACTAAAAGTAAAGAGTATAACGGAAGCTACCGCTTTAGCTATCGAGTTGTCTCTCTTTTAATAGTTCTTTCAGTACTAATTTTTTTTGGAATCGAACAACATATCTTTTGACATCGTTATAAATTTTTGAATGTCCTTATCATTTTCGGTACTGGAATGTGAAAGTTTATTTTTTTTGATAAAGGTTTCCAGCCATTGAGATTTAATATATATAGGCAATGTTTCGGAATAAAAGTAAATAATAGCATCTCCCAATTGATAAGATTCAATTTCCAGCTTACGCAACGTGTTCACCACCTTCCGGTCACATTCTGCAATTATTAAGCCGCTGCCTAAACTATAAGGACCATAAAAAGCATCGAAAAGCATTTTTTTAAGAATATTAATCCGATTTCCAATAATTTTCCCAGAAATTACAAAGCGTCCAATATGCCAAAAATTGTCAACGTTGGGTATCAACAGGTCTTCGGTCTTAATATCGAATAACTTCTGAATAGGCAAACAAGTTTCCTTATCCCAATAGGTAATCCGAATTGAAGCATGGATCGCATTATTTATCTTATTCCGCAGAACATAATAAATGGACCGATCAAAAAAGACGGAATCCTCCCCGATCAAAGATTGGTAATCGATATCATAATCCTCTTCGGAATACTCCTCGAGTTTATAATGTTCTTGGACGGTAACCAAATAAAAATGAATAAGTTCAGGCAGTTCTGCACTATTAAGTTTGGTAAAATAATAATTTTCGGGCGTCCAGTTCATGCAGTTGAAATTCAGAAATGCTTTATTAAAATAGATTTGTTGATTAGATCCTCACAGAGAAGTAGATTCAATACAAAAGGTAATACTTATTTAGCTTCTTTTACTCACGCATAGATAAATAGTACGATTCAGGAAAAACTCTTATCGCTTTATCCGTAGCAATATTGAACACAACTTGGCAAACCATCCCGGCTAATAAATATAGACCCAATGATAACTGTGGCGGTGGAGACTCCATTGCGATTTTGCCATATTCCAAAAGAAAATCTTCGAGCCAATTCGTATCAATATTTTTTTCCTTTAGCCTATCGACAATATATTTCCCGACATTTATCTCAAATGCATGGTGCTCTTTATCCAAAGACCGCAAATTGCGGCTCTCGGGGGTAATAACAGTTAAAAAGCCCGCCCAGCCCAAATTGTAGGGATGAACAACAACGATATTTTTCTGTGCCATATATTCATCAAATAAAAAAGGAATATCTGAAGAAAAATCCAAGGCATTAATAGCTACGTCACAGTTCAAATCAAGGCTATACAAATTGTTTGTATCAAGAAATTCGGGATAAGCCTTGATCTTTGCATCTGGATGAATGGCCATCAATCGGTCTTTTAAAGCAATAGCCTTATTTACCCCAATATCACCCTCCACATAGTTCTGGCGATTAAGATTTGTCAGTTCGACAATATCGCCGTCAATGATGGTCATATTTTCAAATCCCATGCGCAACAAACACTCAGCGATATAACTACCAATACCGCAGCCCCCAATTAGCACCCGAAAATCCTGAATGCGTCGCTGTTCCCCTTCTTTTATATGAATGGTATTACGTTTGTACCTCAAACTCATTTTTTAACGACAATTTTGTATCCTATAAAGATAGGACTATAATTTAAAAATTATTACATCATCTTTACCGATTAATGTCAAAGATTCTTTCTGATAGACATCTAACAGTAAATAAGTATATTACGCCCACGTTCACTATATTTACTGTTACAATAGAATCAAGCATAGGAGCGATATGAACAAAATCTAAGCAAGAAGACGTGTTTTAAACGACAAATCACTATAATGAAAAGAAAAATACAACTACTATATATTATCATTACGTTATTACTGAGTATAGATATGCTCGCTTACTACCTGGAAAAGATAAGTTTAATCGGTTATTATAGTGACGTCCTACTTTTTTGGACATGGCTAGGACTGAGTATACTCGTGATTGTCGTCTTCTGGAAAAAGATACTGGCAAAGATTATGTTGTCCGGATTAATATTGGGGTTAATTTGTAGCATCCTGCCAATGATGCTACCCTTTTATACCTTGATATTGTCTATGTCTCCTTTCGGCTTGGAGATGACGAAAGATTTAGGCGAAAATTATCGCGCCCAAATCGTTGGGTATAGTGTTTTATCCGCACCCTGGTTAGAAATAATTGAAAAAAAGGGAATTATTGAAAAAAGAGTTTTTAGCTGTACCGACAATGCATTAAATCATGACGGGACAGCGACAAGAATAGGAAACACAAAAGATATCATTTTCAATTCAGAAACGGATACAACACTTCGCATAACACTTTTTTATGGAAGCCCCAACAAAACTATTACTTTTGATAAAAGAACAGGAAAAATTATATTTTAAAGAAGTTCCATACTCAAAAAACGATAAATTAACAAAAAACATCAACGATCATTAAAAGAAAAATGGACAATACTAGAATATATCGCATGTCATTTGCCGGTGTGTATCCACATTATATACAAAAGGCGGAAAAAAAAGGCCGCACAAAGGAAGAAGTCGATGAAATTATATTTTGGTTAACAGGTTATGATATACCGGCTTTACAACAGCTCATCGCCGACAAAACAGACTTTGAACATTTTTTCAGCCAAGCGCCCCATTTCAATACCAATGCAACAAAGATTACTGGTGTTATTTGCGGCTATCGTATCGAAAATATTGAAGATCCTCTTGTTCAAAAAGTTCGTTATTTAGATAAACTGATTGATGAACTGGCAAAGGGTAAATCAATGGAAAAAATTCTAAGAAAATAAATCAACTCCAAAATACGACCATACAGAGATTATTCAACGGCAGCGATATAGTTAAGCCGGTCCACGCTTCGCGCTAGCTGTTGCCCGGAGACCACGCTTAAATTTGCGATAAGCCCCCATAAGAAAACAACATAAAAGCAATAATATCTTTGATCAAACATCATTTATTTTTGAGGGTTAAATAGTAATTCCCCAATAAATTGGGGCATAGGCATTTATCACTTTTGCAAGAACATTTACAACTCCGCGCAAAAGCTTCCGGTACCGATAAATAGGTTAGGGATAAATAAGATATTTCTTTCTCATTTCTTTGTAACGTCCTAATCCCGGTTCCCAGCTTTTTCGAATTTCCGCTTCCGAAACCCCATCTGCAATCTGTCGTCGAAAGGAATCAACACCAACCAATTTTTCTATACTGCCAATCTGCTTGGAAAATGACTGATCAAAGAATTTATCTTTTTCAGGAGAATTCTGATAAAGCTCTTGCATCCAGGAAAGATTTATTTTCTTACTATCCACCAGCTTCTGCAAATCATATTCCCGTAAATCCAAACCATAACATTTTTCATTCATAAAGAGTGGCGTTTCACTCATTCCTTTTTTACTCACGGGGGTAAACGAAAAACTATACAATCCTTTATAAACCGGACTTCCAAAAACCGTGAAGGGGTAATCTGTTCCCCTCCCATGATTTATCTTTACTCCTTCAAAAAGACAGGTACTTGGATAAAGTAAAATACTCTGTTCGGTGTTTAAATTTGGAGAAGGATTAACCGGAAGCTTGTATAACATTTGATGATTATATCCCGCTACGGGTATGATCTTTAGCTTACATTTTTTTGTCGTTGCCATCCAGCCCTCGCCGTTAATCATCTGGGCAAACTCAGCGATTGTCATCCCGTGAGCAATCGGAACCGGAAACTGACCAATACCCGATTTATGTTTCATATCCAGTATAGGGCCATCAACTAAATACGCATTTGGATTGGGGCGATCTAAAATCAAGAGTTCCTTCTCATTTTCGGCACAGGCTTCCATGATGTCCCGAAGTGTATTAATATTCGTGTAAAACCTCACCCCCATATCTTGCACATCAAAGATAAACACATCAATATCTTTTAGATCTTTCGCCGAAGGCTTTTTTTTATTTCCATAAAGTGAGATCACCGGAATTTTAGTTGTCGGATCGATTTCATCCCCCACTTTCGTTCCGTTGCTGGCATTTCCGCGAAATCCATGTTCAGGTCCAAATATTTTTACGATTTTAATTCCCCTGGCAAGTAGGCTATCCACAAGATGTTTTTTCTTGATCACGGTAGATGGATTACCCAAAATAGCTACACGCTTTCCATTGAGGTAAGGTATATATTGCTCAGTTCGTTCTGCACCCGTTTGGATGTAATCATTGCAGTAATTGATCCGGTCCTGCGCCCGAACAGCAACAAAAGAAAAAAATAAGGATAAAAAAACAGATACAATTTTCATACTCGCTCGGTTTATAATAAAGAAGTCGTTGAGAAACAAACGATTCAGATTTTGCTAAAGATTAAAGCTAATGATAAACCTTCGTTTTCCAAAATCATTTTTTATCAATCATAACCTATCGCCCTGGTCTTAAATGGTTAGAAAATCCGATTAGTTTTTTTACCCTTGCATAAAAACGATCATGGAGTGCCGCTATTGGCAGCAATGGCAGCATATTGCAACTATTTTAAAAAATCATCATACATTTTATATTGACAAAGCTATTTTATCGCATTACCTTTGAAATATTATACTGATATTACGTAAAATCCGTTTGCAACGCGTCTTATTAATCAGAAAATAGGAGAATTTGATGTTTTGCAAAAACATAATGGACAACAATGGAAAAGCAGGTAAACGCAGGTGAATTTGTAGATCGGTTTATGACAGGGAGTCTGGAACACCTGAGGTACCAGCAGTCTCCAGTTAAAATATTCCAGCTCAGTGAAATTGCCCCTTATATCAAATTCCCCACTCCTCCCATTTTCTTGGGATACAACCTCTTGGTACATATAACAGAAGGTTATTTTAAACACAAGATTGGAGCAAAAGAATATGTCGTAAAAGCACCGGCGATTCTCATTAGCAATTACGGTAATATTTCGACGATCAAATCTGTTGACAAATCGGCAAAGGGACATTGTGTACTGATCAATGACAACGCCATGACCTCCATATTTAGGGAACAAGAGATCCTGAATATTTTTAATATTTCGCCTCTACTAAACCTATCTACACAAGACAGCACAGATCTTAACGAACTCTTCAAATTACTTTACAACGAATTACTTTCTGAGTCGCCTTATAAAGAATTGTTTGAAAGTTTGCTAAAATCCCTTTTATTAAAGATTATTAAGCTATCTTCTTCAAACCAGGCGCTCAACCGAAGGCAGGAAATTGCAATGATGTTTAAACAGCTTGTGCACAAAAACTTCAAAAAGCAAAAGCATATTGCTTTTTATGCAGATAAGCTCGCAGTATCGACCAATTACCTGAATCGCTGTGTATTTTCAGTGTTCAAAAAATCCTCTAAAGAACTGATCTTAGAAGTACTTATCATGCATAGTCAATTTCTTCTGTTTGAATCAAATAAAAGCATTGCCGATATCTGTTATGAGCTGGATTTTTCTGACCCCTCCTATTTCTCCCGTTTATTCAAAAAAATTGTAGGAATTTCCCCTACTTCTTATCGAAACAAGGCAACCTAACATTTTTAGACATGCACGATTTGTCCTATATTTTATACAAAAGTGGACAGACCAATCACAGCGATATGAATTATTTTTGTATAGCGATGGGATGTTAGGAGTAAATCACAGCTATCTTAAATAAGGGATATATCGTATACATCTACTATTGCAAATGTTTTATCATTTAATCAATATCTAGCGATGTCTAACGTTTTAGGACAAAAAAAACAGATCGAAGATTTCGATTTATATATCGGAAAATTCAAAGAGCGATTGTCAAGCTTATTCCATACGGAATATGACTATAATAACCTGAGTTTAACACGTGGTTTACCCCCGCAGTTTTTAAGCGAAATCATGGCAATGAGACCATTGTCCGTTGCTATTCCTGAACATCACGGTGGCCGTGGATTGCATGTAAAGGAATGTCTGGGGGTGCTTGCCGCTGCCTCCTATGAGTCTCTGTCACTTTCCCTGATCTTCGGTATCAATATCGCTTTATTTTTGGAACCTTTTGCCAAGTATGGCAATACTTTACTTCAGGAAAAAGTATTCCATCAATTTTTAGAGAAGAAAGCCATGGGCGGATTGATGATCACAGAGCAAGCTTACGGAAGCGATGCCCTCAATATGCGTACCTCCTACCAACAAGCGGGAGATAAATATCATATTAGGGGAGAAAAACATTGGCAAGGCTTGACAGGTGCTGCAGACTTTTGGCTGGTTACTGCTCGAAAGAAAAATGAGCATGGTGAACTTGTACGGGATATAGATTTCTTTGTGACCGACAATTCCATCGAAGAGCAGAAAATTGAAGTACTGAAAAAGTATAATAGTCTTGGTCTATATGCCATTCCTTACGGCATCAATAAAATAGACATCAAAGTACCGGTAGATTACCGTTTAACCCCGGAGAGCACTGGTATAAAACTCATGTTGGACACCTTGCATCGAAGCAGGCTTCAATTTCCGGGCATGGGTATGGGTTTCATAAAACGGATGTTGGATGAGGCCATGAAACATTGTACCGAAAGACGTGTCAGTGGAATTCCTTTAAATGAATTGGATGCTGTGAAGTTTCAATTGTCCCGTTTACAAGCAGCTTTTACGATATGTTCGGCGATGTGTGCATATAGTAGTTCGATCAGTTCAATTCATAATGATCTTTCTGGCCACAGTGTAGACGCCAACAGTGTCAAGGCACTGGTAACAGATCTTATGCACGAATCTGCACAGATCTGCGTACAGTTGTCTGGGGCAAATGGCTATAGACTGGATCATGTTGCCGGACGCGGCTTAGTCGATAGCAGACCTTTCCAAATTTTTGAAGGTTCAAACGAGATGCTTTATTCGCAGGTTGCGGAGGCAATTGCTAAACTAATGCGCAAAAGCAAGGAGAGCAATCTACTTTCATTCCTGAAAATAAATCCGGCAACCGAACTTGCGGCTCCATTTTTCTCTTCTATTTTGAATTTCGACTTCCCGCTTCAACCTAAACAGCGCGAGATGGTCACTTTAG
Source organism: Sphingobacterium sp. DR205 (assembly GCF_011064245.1). Lineage (NCBI taxonomy): Bacteria > Pseudomonadati > Bacteroidota > Sphingobacteriia > Sphingobacteriales > Sphingobacteriaceae > Sphingobacterium > Sphingobacterium sp. DR205. Next base: position 4,753,685 of record NZ_CP049333.1, read on the forward strand.
GGAAAATAATTGCGCGTGTTGTTTGCTTCCAATATGTCCTGCAAATCAATAACGCTGGTTTTAATGATAAAATGACAGAAATTGCCCGTCAGCATGTTAGTATGGATCTGTACATGTTGGTCGGTCAACTCTCCAATAACAATAATGCCGAACCGCTTATGAACTATGACGAAAAGGCTGATTGGATGAATTTCACCTCTTTATAAAAATTGAGAGGGACTGCGAAAGGAATTTCATCGCAGTCCCTTTTTCTATTACATCTCCGCAATATCCCATTCCCAAACACTATGGTAGTGGTCAAGATTTTCTGCGTAAATAATAAATTTCTGGTAGAACGAATGATCCCCTATCGTTGCGCTATCGCCAATGACAACCAGCTTCTTTTTGGCCCTTGTCATGGCGACATTCATCCGTCGCACATCGGATAAAAAACCAATCTGTTGTTCATTATTGCTTCGCGTCAAACTGATATAAATAATATCTTTCTCCTGCCCCTGAAAACTATCAATGGTTTGTACTTTGATAATAGCAGCATACGGCCGTAATTCCTCATCCTGCTCCAACATTTCCTTTAATATGGACACTTGCTTCCGGTAAGGTGCTATTATCCCAATACTAGGCCATTGTTCGATTGGAGAAGATCGTACCCAAGTTGCGATGGCTGTCTTTAAATGAGATTTCAGAAAACTGGCCTCCCCGAGATTATAGATCGCACCATCACTTTCGGTTTCCTCAAAACCTGCCCCAGCTGTATCAATATATACAATCGGTTCCGTATCGTTTGCTATTGTCCAATGCGCAACAGAACGATCAGCTTTCAAGAGACCTCCATATAAAGCTGAGGACGGGTAATTCATAATCTGTTCGTTCATTCGATATTGGATATCAAGCAACGAAACCGCTTCGGGATAAAGATCGATGAGCTTTTCAAACAGCGTATTACTAAGTTTATTATATATACCTTTATTTGATTTCACTGTTGGTGAGAGTTGACAATGATCTCCAGCTAACACCAATTTGTCTGCCTTTAATATCGGAATCCAACAGGCAGGCTCCAGTGCCTGAGCAGCCTCGTCAATAACAACCGTCTCATATCTTCGGTTTCGTATAACATCTTGATTTGCTCCTACTAGCGTCGCGGTTATTACCTGAGAGCGATCGAGAATATCCGCTACAATAAAATCCTGAATCCTATCCACATCTTTACGAATTCTGTAAGCCTCGTCAAACAATGCTTTCCTTTGCTCCCGTTCGGCCTTACCAAAATTACGTTTATATTTTTGGGCCATATCCGTATAGGTTCGAACTTGCTTTTGCAAAGACTTTATATCCTTATTCGCGCTATGGCGATCTATTTTACTGTCAAGGGTCAACTCCTGTAGGTGTTCAGATACTTTAACGGGATTACCGATTCGTGTGACGACTATGCCCGCAGCATCCAAACGCTCCGTCAATAGATCAACCGCAGTATTGCTCGGTGCTACAACGAGTATCTGCTTATTATTGCTCTTTAACAACGTGGCTATTGCCTTTATCAATGTGGTCGTTTTCCCCGTGCCGGGAGGGCCATGTAAAAGTGCTATGTCTGCTGTGCCCAAGACCCGCTGAACCGCCTTATTTTGGCCGTCATTGAGGTCTGGATGTTCAAAAAATAATTCTTTTTCTTCTGTATATAATTGTTCTGCGCCAATAAGCTTTCTAATCAATTTGCCTTGTCGTGGATCAGTCGCGATTTCCTTTGCCTGTCGCAACGCATTAGTCATTTCACGGTATGAATGCTCGTCAAATAATAAGTCCACACCGAGTTTTCCCCTTCTGCTCCAATCTGGCAGTTCTTCTATACGAAATGAAATCCGCATACTTTCCTTATTAACTGAAGATATAACACCATCTATCCTGTCCGCCTTTGGGTCATGGTTTGAAAATAGAGAAACAGGTATCCCGAAACGGAACCGATGATCAACATCGAGATGATTTGTTTTTTTTAAACTAACTGACAGATAATCTCCCCGCCCCAGTTCACTATCTGTAATCTGAATGGGAAACCAAGTCATCCCCTGCATCCTTCTTTCATTTAAACTGCTTTGCAACAATATTGCTTCATGCTGCATCTTATCATATTGCTGTTCTTCATTTAATAGGGAAATAAGTTCATCGAAATAATTCATACCTGTGCATTCGCTTTGATCAGACACAAAGTAACAGTTTTTTCAAACACTTTGCCGATCAGTTTTTAGATGTTATCGGATTTTTCTCGAATAAATCAGGTTATTTTTCTTTAACGACAGATGCTGTTCAACAACTTTTCAAGCTGAGCTACAAAAGTCATATTTATTTGCTATTATTGGCAATAACGATTAGTTGCTTAATTTTTCAAAATATAAACGATTAAAATGAGTGAGATATTCCTACACGATAATGCGCAGAGCTGGACGAACCTAGGCGATGGTGTACAACGTAAAATATTGGTCTATAACGATGAATTGATGTTAATGAAAGTCCGTTTTCAAAAAGGTGCGATCGGTGCCTTACACCGACACCCACATACACAAATATCTTATGTCAGCGCCGGAAAGTTTAGGTACCACATTGATGGCAAAGACGAGATTTTAACTGTCGGTGATTCCTGTATCATTCATCCAGATTTAATCCACGGCTGTGAATGCCTTGAAGAAGGCGAATTGATAGATTCTTTCACGCCACATCGAGAAGATTTCGTTAGGTCATCGTAACCAGTAAAAAAAGGAATTAAACAGGTCCAACTCAACAATATTCGTTCCGAACAATCGTTTATTTACTTATGTTCAAAAATACTATTTCGCTCTTCTCCGCAAAAGTAGCTACGCTACTTCTCGGTCTTTCTTGCTGTGTATTGCCATCTTTGCGCGCACAGGAAAAACCATTATCCATTGAAAAGATCAATTCACAGCTATATCTTTATACGACTTACAATACCTTTGAAGGCACCAAATATGCCGCTAATGCGGTCTATCTAATCACCAAGAAGGGTGTTATTCTATTTGATACGCCTTGGGACTCGACGCAATATCAACCGCTTTTGGACAGTATTAAACAAAAGCATCAACTACCTGTCATTGCGGTATATGCCACACATTGGCATGAGGATCGCGCGGGAGGATTTGCATATTATAATCGTATAGGCATTCCAACTTATGCGACAAAAATGACCAACGACCTGCTTAAGGCAAATCATAAAGCCCAAGCTACGCATCTCGTCAAAATCAACAAGACCTATAAAGTCGGTGGTCAGTCCTTCGTTTTGAACTTTTTTGGTGCAGGACATTCTTTGGATAATGTCGTTGTCTGGTTTCCCGACTATCAAATTCTGGATGGGGGTTGCTTTATCAAAAGCTCGGATGCAAAAAATTTGGGTAATATTGTTGATGGTGACGTCAAAGCCTGGAAGCCTGCATTAGCCAGATTATTAGCGAAGTATCCCCAGATAAAAATGGTTATCCCTGGACATGATGGATGGAAGGATAATCAGCAGATACAACGTACCGAAGAGTTGCTTAACGAGAAGCAATAAATAATAATACTAAAAAAAATAAAAAAGCAATTTTGTTTTTACAAAAAAGGTATTATCTTAGCGACAGAAAAACAAAGGGGGCATTAGCTCATCTGGCTAGAGCGCTTCGCTGGCAGTGAAGAGGTGATCAGTTCGATCCTGATATGCTCCACAAACAAAAGAGGCTACTTTTCACAAGTAGCCTCTTTTGTTTTTATACATTGCTCAGTTTCCCGAAACATCATTTCAATTTGTGGCAGTAATTCCTATTTGTAAGAGTTAACTGATTTAGAAATTTTCCAAGCACCGTTTTCCTTCACAAGTGTGATCAAATCGGTCTTAGAGAAACCATCAAATTGCATGGTTACTTTCGCAATAGCATAATCTGGTAATTCTTCAACGATCTGCGTTGTTGTTTTACAGTTCATTTTTATTCCTTTTTGTTTTTTCAAGAACTCAATCATCTCCGATCGGCTGTGATTTAAATCTTGTTTACCACAGATTTTCTGATTAAAATCAGAAGTGAATAGCCTATCTAAATTCGCTACCTGACCTTCGGTCATTGCGCCAACATATTCATCAATTGCCAAATCAGCTGTAATTAAATTACGTTCTTCTGGTTTAACCGAAGCCATTGAGCAAGTGGAGATTGCTATCATTGCTGCTGCCACAAATGTTTTTACTAAAGTTTTCATATCTTTTCTATTTATAATGTATTAGTATATTTTCTTATTCTATAGTCGCACACAACCTAAATTTGTTGCGCTTTTTTTTCATTTATTTTCTGATTCAAATTTAAGACAACTCATGTGTTGATTCCATTACATTTAGATTAACATTACATTAAAATCGGTAAATGCCGTTTTTTTGTAGGTGAATAAAAATTCGGCTTTGTCGACTTATCGGTAAAACTCCACAGAAAGAATAATTTATTACACAGAATATTGCAATTCTGTCCAATTCCTCTTAGATTGCGTGCTTTCATGGCACACTACGACAGACGACATACTTCTTATACTATTTTCACCCTTTTGATGGTTTCGTTGGTGATATACCAATCTAAATTATACGCGCAACGACCAGTCAATGAAATAGAAATTACCAAACATGTTGCAGATACAAGTAAACAGCGCGACCTGATCGATATTGGAAAAGCAATCCTTAAGATAAAGCCACCGCAGTCGGTCGATAGCACAGGAAAAAAGTTTTACTTTTCTTTTTTGCCGTTTTCAACAAACGTTCCTGGAGGTGGGCATGCGCTGATCACAAGTACCACAGCCGGATTCTACCTAGGTGAACGCAAGAGCACCTATATGTCAAAAGTCACTTTCACACCCTATACAAATTTTGGAAAGCGATTTGGTCTCCCTATCCGCTCCTATGTATGGCTGAAAGATAATACCTGGGTGATTGATGGTGATATCAGACTATTAAAATACCCCCATGAAACCTGGGGAATCGGAAAAGAACATCATGGTGACCAGCAGATCAATTTGGATTATAGCTATTTTAGGTTATATCAACACGCGCTAAAAAGAATACACGGGGGACTGTTTATGGGAATTGGTTATGATCTGGATTACCGGATGAACATCAAATCTACCGGTGATATTCCGCTTGCAGACTACACCTCCTATCCTTATGGCACGGATTTAAAAGATCATACTGTTTCATCGGGTCTGAGTCTCAATCTCATTTATGATACGCGCGCGAATTCTATTAATACCTGGTCTGGCAATTATGCCAATTTACAATTTCGCGTAAATCCGGTTTTTATGGGGAGTGATCAAAATTGGAAATCCTTATTTCTCGAAATCAGAAGATATCACCGATTGACTCAGGATCCCAACAAGCAGAATATGATTGCTGTACGTAGCTTTTTCTGGACTGTTTTCAATAGTAAAGCGCCCTATCTTGATTTACCCAATTTGGGCTGGGACCCCTACAATAGTTCTGGAAGAGGTTTCCCCGTAAGTAGATTCCGAGGTAAATCATTGTATTATCTAGAAACAGAATATCGTCGTGACATCAGCAGCAATGGGTTGTTTGGCTTTGTTGCTTTTATGAATTTCACGACTGTGAACGGCCCCAAAAACAGCATGTTTGCAGACTGGAATATCGGTACAGGTGCAGGCGCCCGAATTAAATTCAACAAAAATTCAGGTACCAATATTGGCATTGACTACGGCATCAGTACGAATCACCGTGGTGTGAGACTGACTTTGGGTGAAGTATTTTAATACTTAACTCAAGTGATAACTTTGGTTTTTAAACTCCATGGAGGCGTAATATCTATACTTTTCTTTGCTTAATGGATAATCCCAACAGCCCATACGATGATAAATTTCACCTCCAAATCCGGTTTTAAATCTATAAAGTCCGTATAGGGGATGTGATGGATCAGCTTGGGGAGATACACCAAAGAAATCATATTCGGTACACCCCATTTCCTTTGCAACCTGCATGGCACGCCATTGCAAAGCATAAGTAGCCATATAATTACGATTTTCAGAAGCCGATGCCCCATATAAATAGGTGCCCCGATTTGCCGCTATGACGAGAAACATTGCAGCTAAAGGCTGACTTTCCACCTCTGCAACCAACAGGTAAACGTCCGCCGGCGACAATGTATCGTTTGCTCTTGCTGAAAGCACAATCTTAAAATAGTTGATATCATGTAAGAAAAAGTTATTTCGGGCAGCTGTCTGCCGATATAATTCATACCAGATCTCCAGACTTTCCAGGCCAAGGGAACGCACCTTTACACCTTTCCTTTGCGCCAGATTAATATTATATCGCGTTTTTGATTTCATATTGGCCAACAAATGATCTTCTTCGCCCTTAAGGTTCATAAAAATGGTATTAGAAGGAAGAATATCCGTATTTGCCTTATGAAAATTCCAATGTTCCGTATTAAAATTAAAGCGCATTTCCTGAATTCGTTTTTCTGGAACACCTAACCAATTTCCATAAAGGTCATAACAATCATCATCCTTCGCCCAATGTGATTCCCAGGATAAATCATAACGTATCATAATACAGTTTTGAGGCAGATACCCACGTAAACTCTCGGAAAGTTGCTCTAAAAAATGCCCTTGATTTTCTTCTGATGGTTCAATTTCAGGTCCATACGGTACATAAGCTATGCTATGTTCATGATCTATCGTCTGGATTATAATCAACAGATCTCCCACAAAGTAAGTATCGTCTTCCACTCCGATATAAAGATCAGAGTGCTTCGATTTGAAATTAAAAGCCTTCGATTCTATCCCCTGCATCTTTTTCACAGCGGACCAATAGGCTGTCTGCTGAATAATACCTGTTTTGTAAAGGCCGCTGACCTCTTTGTCACTTATATCTGCTATCATAACACCACTAATTGTTATCGGATATTTCAAAAAACACAATATCCTCTATCGATTTCAATACCCAAAAACGACAAACTTAGCCAAAATGCTCGGTTATACAGGTGTTCATTTGTCACTTTGTTGTTAATTTAATAAAACAGGGAATTATTCTAATAAAAAATGGCTTTTTCACATTATTTAACGGGATTATATTGTCAACTTCATTGGTATTTTGGTTCAAAATTTAGGATATTTGTAGCCTAACAACTCACCACGATGATGGACAATAAAGCGATCTCTAAAATTTTTAAATTGTGTAGCCAATTAATGGAACTTCACAACGAAAATCCATTCCGGACAAAGGCTATGGCTAGTGCATCTTTTAAATTGGACAAATTACCTTTTCGTATCGATGAAGCCTCGCTTGAAGAATTGAGTGCACAACAGGGTATAGGAAAAAGTACAGCCGAAAAAGCAAAAGAGGTGGCACAAACGGGAATGTTTAAGGAGCTTGATGAGTTATTGGCAAATACGCCATCAGGGGTTGTTGAAATGCTAAACATAAAAGGTCTAGGCCCCAAAAAGGTGCAGATTATCTGGCAAGACCTAGGGATTGAAAGCGTCGGTGAACTACTGTATGCCTGCAATGAAAACCGTCTTGTTGAAGCCAAGGGATTTGGATTAAAAACCCAGGAAGAAATAAAAAAATCCATCGAATTTTCCATATCGAATCAAGGGTGGTTTCTGTATGCCAAGGTATTACCTCAGGCCGATGTATTTTACACTGTTCTAAAAACACACTTTCCTTCTTCGCTCTTATCTTTCACAGGAGATTTTAGAAGAAAATGCGAAGTATTAAGTACGGTAGATCTTCTCATTTCCGAAAGCATTGAAGCCGTAGAAAAATTTCTGATTAATTACACGTTGGTAGAGAAAACAGAAAATTCTTTGGAAATCACAGATGAATTCGGTTTTACATTCAAGGTTTTCAGTACGAATATCAATGATTTCTACCGCGACCTCATTCTCAGTACAGGTTCTGCTGCACATTTGGATCTTCTATTCAACATTCTTTCTGATCTACCTTCACTTTCCAGCGAAGAGGCAATTTATCGCAATTTAAGGCTTGATTATATTGAACCAGAATTACGTGAAGGTCTCGACGAAATCGAACGCGCTCAGAACCATACTCTACCACAATTAATACAATTTAAAGATCTTAAGGGAACACTACACAATCACTCAACCTACAGTGATGGTGTACATAATTTAGAACAAATGGCTCTTCATTGTAAAGATACACTAGGTCTTGAATATCTTGGAATATGTGATCACTCACGGACTGCCGTCTATGCAAATGGCCTTTCCATCGAGAGATTGGTAGAACAATGGAAGGAAATTGCCAGCTTAAATGAAAAACTAGCGCCTTTTAAAATCTTTAAAGGGATAGAATCCGATATTCTAAGCGACGGATCACTGGACTACCCCGATGAAGTACTAGCACAATTTGATTTTGTTGTCGCCTCTGTTCACTCCAACTTAAAGATGGATGAGGAAAAAGCAACCGCCAGATTGATTAAAGCAATTGAAAATCCATATACAACAATTTTGGGCCATCCAACAGGCCGTCTTTTATTAAGTAGATCGGGCTATCCACTCGACTTTAAAAAAATAATTGATGCCTGCGCCGCTAATCAGGTCGTCATTGAAATTAATGCGAACCCTTTAAGACTAGATTTAGATTGGAGATGGCACCGCTATGCCGTGGAAAAGGGAGTATTGTTATCCATTAACCCCGATGCCCACCGCACCGAAGGACTACTGGACATGCAGTATGGTATTTTTGTTGCACAAAAAGGTGGACTTGAGTCAAAAAATTGCCTTAATACATATACGTTGGCAGAGATTACAAACTATTTTACAAATCGCAAAAGCGTATAAAGATCGTCATGTCACATAAAACAAATGCCGTTCGCCTTTTAGATACGGCAAAAGTAAAATATAGTTTAAGAGAATATGAAGTTGATGATCATGATGTAAGTGCTGATCATGTGGCTTTATCCTTGGGTCTGTCCCCTGAAACACTTTATAAGACTTTAGTATTGAAAGGAAATATAGACCCTTACATTGTTGCTGTAATTCCCGGAAATGCCCAACTTGACTTAAAAAAGATCGCTAAAGCATCAGGTAATAAAAATTGTGAAATGCTCCCTATGAAGGATCTCCTAGCTGTAACGGGCTATATCCGCGGTGGCTGCTCACCTATTGGCATGAAAAAACTATTTCCAACATTTATTGAGGAAGCAGCTCAATTGGAAACAGAAATTTCTGTGAGCGCGGGAAAACGAGGCCTTCAAATGATATTAAATCCCAACGATTTAGCAACGATGACCAAAGCGATCTGGTCAGACTTAATTAGTGTTTAAAATTTTCCTTTTTAATCCTTCCGTCCATACAATAGAATACGTTTGAAAGCGTAGATCGCCGGAAATTTCGAAAAAAATTGCTTTATGCGCATTTTAAAATCAGTAATGAAATCAGGGCGCTTATCTTCGTCCAATCGTTCGATATAAGGAATCAATGCCGATCCAGAAATAAAGTTATAAAGTGTATCCGATTCTGCTGCAATAATTGGATATATACGAAGGGACAGGTCCAATTCCTTCAAACCCGAATCAAACAAAATTGCTGCATAATCGTCTATACTTAGCACGGATGAAGGTCTGTTCCAGCCAGCTAAATAATTTCGATAAGGCTCTTCCTCAGCCATGTCAAACAAAATTTTATTTAATACATTGTCCGGTTGATAAGGCATTTGGACAGCTAGCTGTCCGCCACGGCTCAATTTGGAAATGAGCCGTGGGAAAAGTACACGATGATCATCCAACCATTGCAACGCCGCATTGCTGAATATTAGATCCCATGAACCCGCCGTTTCCAAAAAATTTTCAACATTGCCGTTCTCAAACCTTAGACGCTCATTTTCGAGTTTACTACTCGCCGATAACATTTCCGGAGAAGAATCTATTCCAAGAAATGTTGCCTGTGGAAATCTGTCACTTAAAATAGCCGTTTGCTCGCCGGTTCCGCATCCGAGATCCACGGCTTTCATCGTTACCTCCGAAGCTATTAGTTCGGATAGATCATAAAAAGGCTTGAATCGAATGTCTTTAAACTGATTATATACATCTGGGTTCCAAGGCATAATAACTTTTTTTTATTTCAGACCCTACGGGACTGATAAAACAATTTTTATTTAAACAATTCCAGTATTTCAGGCGCTTCAACTTTTCCAAAATAAGAAGTTACATCTATCGAATTCAGCAGAGCAGCAATTTCTTCCAACTGATGCTTTTCGCCAATTAGGAGTTCTTCCAACTCGTGAATAGATTTAGAAGCAAAAAAATCCCCAAAAATCTTGGCATGTTCAATATAACCTTTATGTACGTCTAAGTGTAATTCAATAAAACCCGCAGGAATCTTGATTGCCTTTTTAAAATTATAATTCGGAGAGAAACCGAAATTCCAGTCCCAGGTTTCATATTTTTCCTTCACCAGATGTTCGATATTCTGGATATCAGTTGCTGAGAAATGAATGACCTTCGCATCCGGATTTTCACGCTGCATCTCGGCGATCAAGAGTTCCTTAAATTTTATTGTTGTAAATTCCGGTGGGAGATAATCGATCAGATTTGTTACACGCGCCCTGTTCGACTTGACAGCCTTATCAATAAATTTAAGCGGATTTACTTTCAGTGCATCATTCAATATCTGCATCTGCGAATCGATTAAAATAGTACCATGTTGGATCATTTTACCATTTCTCGCGAGTTTCGCATTCCCACTAAATTTTTTTCCATCCACCAAGAGATCGTTTCTTCCTTCCAGTCTTGCTGGAATATTCAATTTATTCAAAACCGAAACAATAGGTTGTGTGAAAGTCGAAAAATCCATAAAATCCAAATTTCCCAATAGCGTATGAAAGGAAAAATTGAGGTTTCCTAAATCATGATAAACAGCACCACCACCGGACATCCTCCTAACGACCTTAATCTTATTATCGTTCACGTAATCAAGGTTTATTTCAGCGAGCGTATTCTGGAATTTACCAATGATAATTGACGGTTCATTCATATACAGCAAAAATATAGGCTCTTTTGGATATTTGGTGAGCAGATATTCCTCCGAAGCAATATTGAAATAAGCATCATGAGAAGGTGAATCTATAATAAACATCGTATTTTTTTATTTTCTTAAAATTAGCAAGAATTCAACTGGCTTGATTCATCTCAAACTCATAATTTTCATCAATCCCGCGTTTTGTTAGTTTCCTACTACAATCCTAATTACCGCCAAGAGATTTCAAATAACGCCAAAAACAACTGAGTTCTCAGAATCAGGTATGCTTTTAGACAGTCCGGTCAATTATTGATCTCTGCTCCCTTATTATAAAACCAATTACATATAATCGTCTTACTAAACGCCCGATGAATTTCTCGCAGATCCTATTTTTTCTTCAAGGTTTTTGATAATCAATGCGGAAAAATCTTCTTTTACAATCTCCTCTGTTTGGCATAAAGCTCCCGGACTAAAAACATTTATTTCCATAATACGATCGCCCACAATATCCAACCCCACGAAGTACATTCCATCCTGAATCAATTTATCTTTAATTTTATCAACCATCTGTAGCAACTCCGGCGAGATTATCGCGGCTTGAGTTTTTGCCCCTTGATGTACATTGCTCCGGATCTCATTCCCCTGCTGCACACGATGAACAGCAGCATATTTTCCATTGATGGAGACGGGTTCACCATTCAACAGAAAAAAACGGATATCACCGGCAGCTGCTTCGGGCAGATACTCCTGTCCAATCACATAGCCATCCCTGGCAATCGCCTCCACCGTTTGCTTTAGATTTTGTTGATTGTCTTTATTGATCAAAAACACATTTTTCCCGCCTGAACCTTTTAGGGGTTTTAGAATAATCAATTTATTTTGTTGTTCAAAAAACTCGACTACGTCTGCATAATTCCTGGTTACAATTGTCTTAGGCCGAATAGATTCGTCAAAACCTTCGAGATACAATTTGTTGCTTGCCCTACTCAAACTATCTGGATCATTGATGACCTGTACCCCTTTTTCTTTTAATAAGGAGGCGAACTGCAGCGCGGATGAAGCTGCCCAGGGTCTATTCACCATATCCAAAACCGGATCGAATCTAAGCCAAACCACATCCATCTTCTCCATATTCATTTTTGTCTTTGTCGTGGCTCGTAGCACCTCCATCAACCGCTTGGCTGAAGTAACCTTCTGCTCAGGCAATACTTCCCGCACATGGGCAGCAATATGGGCAGATTCATAATAAAAATCTGCTAATCCGATGTAATAAATCGCATGTCCTAGCTGATGCGCCTTCAATGCGAGCAGAGTTGTTGTGAAACGTTCCGTTTCTTTATGCGTTTGATTAATAACAAATGCTATCTTCATATAGTGTCGTTAATTATTGTATCATCTGAAATATTCCTTTACTTTTCTTTAGGTTGGCCAGTACATCCCTATAAGGGGATGTCAGGTATTTAGGTGTCAAGACTGGAGCATTCAGAATCCCTTTAAGCATCAGTTCCTCGACTATCGGAATATAATCCTCCCTGATCTTGCCCATAGTCAGCAAGGTGAGATCCCGACCACTTTTTATATAATTTATCAATTCGATCAAACCACTGAGGTATAACGCATCTTTCGTAAGCCCTCCGCTTCTAAAAACACGCATGGTCATCTGAAAAGCCGTCTCTGGCAGAAACTGATATTTATCTACCAACAGCGCGAAAGTATCTAAAAAAGTGTTTCCCTGTTGCATGTGATATACCGCTACCACCCTACCGGCTAATATGCGTAATCGATTATTCGTCAAGCCACCAACCAAGTATTCGGCGAGTACAGCCAATCCCTCCTGAAGCTTTTCATAGCCCGGCACACCCAATCTAAAAAGACTGAAAGGTTGCTGTTTGCCATTGTAATAAGTAACGATATGTGTTCCTACTTCGTGCTGAATTAATGCCTGCACCCGATGTCGGGGTAGACTATATTGTTTACTGATATTTAGCACCCCTTGATTCACCATGACCCCGTATATATCATCCCGAAGCCGTACAGTAGTTGAAAAATTCGGATCCTGACTTTTTAAATAATCCAGTTCCTCTTGCGCTAGTTTCGCAAACTCTTCGGCATAGACGATATCCTCTTCCTTTGTACGATGTTCTCTGTCCGTCGCTGTAATTGTTAATATGGCTTGCGCTTTTTCCAACAGCTTTTCGTTGACGGTACCAAACACCTGCATGCTGCCGAGTAGAAAGCCTTCTTTCCCTCGCTCACTGAGCATGCTCATCATCTGATCAAGCTCTTTGCGTTTGTCCCGGAACAAATAAGCAATCGATGGATCGTAGAGATCTTCAATATGCAGATTATACAAATTGCGTTTAATAATATCGGGGTCAATGGGCATCGGCCGGTAACGAAAAACAGGTACTTTGCGATAATTTCCTTTTCTGAACTGTAGCCATGCATCGTAAGAATTTGTCGGTGTAATTAATAATAGAAAATCAAAGCGTTGACTTTCACGCGCCAATTTTTGATCAATTTCCCAAGCCAATGGAAGCATCTTTTTGGGATGACTTATTTTAAACGATGTCGGTTTTGAGAGGGTATGTATCCGAATAAACTCAAAAAAAGTCTTGGACAGGCTTCGAGATATCGCTTCTCGAAAATGCCGCAGGTCAATCGGCAGTATTTGCTGATTAGTCCCTAACAGATACTTTGGTTTGATTTCCAGCCCCATGTACAAAATATTGCTATTTAACTTGTCCAGTTGAATACTTGCAGGTGAAAGACTCTGTGTCGCATTGGTTTTCGATTCGGTCACAATCTCAACCTTGGCAATAGATTCCTCTGTTTCCAATTGTTTTCCAAGATACTGAGCAATGGATTGTACATTTTTCCGGGCAATATGGATCTGGATATCCTCTTCCTGGCCTTGCCCTGCGGTCCATGCCTCTATAATAAGGCAGGCTCCAAATTCTTCTACAAGCTGATTGAGAATTGGAGCAATCCAGTCTGACACATTCATTTCGGAATCCTTCACCCTAAAATATGCGGGCTCTGATTTCACTAATTCCGCCAGCATCGGATCTGGATTAAAAAACTGTCGATAAAGAAATAAGTAAGGTACAACCTGATTGAACACCATTTTATTCTTTGGCGGTATCTGAACATGAAAAACCTCTTTATTTTTGATCTTTTTTAGAATGCCCGCCAGCTGCTTTGCATTATCTTTCATAGGCAAAATAGGATTCAAGGGTTTCTATACTCTGCATTAACAACTGTTTATATTCCTGTAGCTTTTGAGGGTAGACCTCTCCTGTCCATTCATTCATAAAGTCCTTGCGAAACTCAATAGAGAAAACACAACCCTTATCGCCGAATTGCTCATTTAAATAAGATGACAAAAAGCCGCCCTTAAATTTAACATTCTCACGTACATCATAAGCCTGCCCATCTTTACCAGTACGAAGTACATCCATAAATGAGCGGGTCAATTCCTGCCATTTGCTATGGTTGTGTTCTGTACCAATATTAATCTGCGGATTGTTGATTTGGTCAACAACTGTATCCGGACCATCGCGGCGTGCATTGTAACTATGAATATCGTAAACGACAAAATAACCATACCGATCGATGGTATTTTGAATCTGCTGTACTATTTTTTGATATAAGCGATCATAAGATTCATACAGTTGATCTTTATACTGCTGTGGCAAATCTGTTTCCCATACCTGTATTCCCCATGACTGTTCAGGTGTCAAATAAATTGCTCCGTCTTTATTCCGATTCAAATCCAATTGAAACCTCGATGTGCCACAAACAAAGCGATTGAAAGGCAATTCTGCCAAAATAGCAGTATACGGATCCTCTTCTCGTAACCGATTTTCGGGAGAAATATGCAAATGCGGTTCTAAATCCGCATCGATATGATGGCCATCGTGGATTGCAAAAGCCCAAAAAGGACTTCTATAATTTTCGAATTGATAAAGATAGGACAGCGACATGTACTTTATTTTAAACAGTTTCACATATTATTTGCTCACTCTGCTTAAGTAAACGTTTACAGGCAATAAAAGGTTTGAAAAATAAAATAACAGGTTAAGGTTAAAGTCTCTTGCCTATCGCCTGTATATATAAAGCGTTAAAAATCGTTAAACCGGCAGGTCGATTTATGCCTTGGCATTCTTATTGAAAGTTATTTACTAGTTTCATAAATTTAGGTTAATAATTAGTTAGTTTATAAAAAACCTGTTAGTCCCCGCTAACAGGTTTTTTATTTTTCTAATACGAAAAGAAGATGTTTTGCTATAAAGTCTTACCGAAAATCAATATAGAAATACTAAAAAATGTTAAAAAATCCAGAAAAGTGAAAATAGTTGAAACATTTTATGTTGAGATCACGTTATACTTGTACTTTTCATAAATTTAGGTTAATAATTGGTTAGGAAAACTCCTGTTGCTCCCCGCTTCAGGAGTTTCTGTTTATCAGTATCTTAAACAATAAAAAATGGTAAAAATTCTCAATACCCTACAAACCTTAATCCGACTGTAACTGATCACGATTCAATCGAGAATTAACTTTTAAGAATCAACGATATGAGGTGTTTGTCCAAATTGGAAGCGAAATCATAAGTTAACAAAAAAATGACAATTTATTCATCTTAGGTAAATAAGTTTTGGCACAGGTATTGCACTGTTTTAAGCATTCATAAATTTAGGTTAATAATTGGTTAGTTAAAACACTTGAAGTTCCCCGCTTCAAGTGTTTTTCGTTTAACGACTCCTGTAAAAGAATTAAATCAGTTGTTTTAAGGCAATTTCATATGCTCTAGAAGAAATCTGTGTGCGATCGGCGGAAGAATCTCTTATCTTTTTCAAAGCCTCAAAAATCACCTTTGAAACATCAGAGAAGATCGCATCATCACTCATTTCTATATTCCGTTGCATTAAATAGGCGAACACCCGTGCCATACCGCAATTCGCAATAAAATCAGGTATCACCGCAACATGCTGATCCGCAAACTCCATCACTGGACCATAGAATATTTCCTGATCAGCAAAAGGTACATTTGCGCCAGAAGCAATGACTTCAAGCCCGTTTTCCATGAGCTGTTGGATCTGATCTTTGGAAACCAACCGTGATGCAGCTGCCGGGACAAAGATATCCGTCCTCAATCCCCATATTTCCTTCTGAATCTGTTCAAATGAAATCAAATCAGGTGAATTCAGTTCATTTCCCCTACGATCCAGAAATAAGTGCGTAATTTCTGCTTCGCTAAAACCTTCACGATTGATTAAACCACCGGCCCGATCAATAATTCCGACAATTTTCACCCCCAGCTTAGAGAGGTAAAAAGCCGCGGCGGCAGCAACATTTCCCCAGCCCTGAATAACTGCACGTTTTCCTTTACAGTCACTGCCAAAAAGCTGATAATAATGACGGATAGATTCGGCGACTCCATAGCCTGTTATCATATCTGCAACCTTATATTTACGCTTTAAATCCGGACTATAGGTATTGTCCTCCAATACTTTGGAAACGCCATAGCGCAACTGTCCTATTTGGTGGATACGGTTGCTCTCATTTACCTTAAAATGTCCATTCAAGATTCCTTCCTGCGGATGCCATAGCCCATATTCTTCGGTCAATGGAATGACATCATGGATTTCATCGATATTAAGATCCCCTCCTGTCCCATAGTAATTTTTTAATAGCGGTGTTACTACTTTAAACCAACGGTCTAAAACCTCATTTTTGCGTGGGTCATGTGGATCAAAGTCAATACCAGATTTGGCACCACCAATAGCGGGACCTGAAACCGTGAACTTTACTTCCATTGTTTTGGCAAGGGACTCTACTTCATGCCGATCCAGGCCTGCCCGCATCCGTGTACCTCCACCTGCTGCACCACCCCGCAACGAATTGATAACAATCCATCCTTTGGCATCAGTTTCACTATCTTTCCACTCAAATACGATTTCTGGACTCCTGTGCTCAAATGCGCGCAATAATTCTTTCATACCCAACATATCCTTATAGATTACCTCTGCGTTCCTGCTCACGTTCGATTGCTTCAAAAAGTGCCTTAAAATTACCTGCACCAAAACTCTGGGCTCCTTTTCGCTGAATAATCTCATAGAACAAGGTAGGTCGGTCTTCTACAGGTTTGGTAAAAATTTGGAGTAGATACCCCTCTTCGTCACGATCGACCAAAATACCCAGTTCTTGGATGATCCGGATTTCCTCATCTATCGTTCCGACCCTTTCCGGTAGCATGTCATAGTATGCTTCGGGAGGAGCTCCCAGAAATTCGACACCTCGGGATTTGAGTTCCCTCACTGTACGTACAATATCCTTCGTCGCCAATGCCGCATGCTGCACACCTTCACCTTCATAGTATTCAAGATACTCCTCGATTTGAGATTTCTTTTTCCCCTCCGCAGGCTCATTGATCGGAAACTTTACATAACCATTGCCATTACTCATCACCTTGCTCATCAATGCCGAATATTCAGTATTGATCTGCTTATCATCAAAGGACAAGATGTTGACAAAGCCCATCACATCCTGATACCATTGGACCGTTTCATTCATTTTATTCCAGCCTACATTGCCTACACAATGATCGACATAGAGCAAACCAGTCTCTGCAGGGTTATAGTCGCTTTCCCATTTTTCATATCCGGGCATAAATAAACCACTGTAGTTTTTTCGCTCTACAAAGAGGTGTACCGTTTCTCCATAGGTGTATATCCCTGCAGTCCAGACCTCCCCTTGTTCATCTTTGAGAAGTTGCGGTTCTTGATAAACCTTTGCTCCCCTTTTGGTCGTCTCTTCAAATGATTTTCGGGCGTCATCGACCCATAAAGCTAATATTTTGACACCGTCGCCATGCTTTTTGACATGTTCCGCGATAGGATGGTCCGATTTAAGTGCCGTAGTCAGCACCAAGCGAATTTTATCTTGTTTTAAGACATAAGACGCCCGGTCCCTAATACCGGTCTCTGGCCCTGCATAAGCCTCCGACTGAAAACCGAAGGCTGTTTTGTAGTAATGTGCAGCCTGCTTCGCATTCCCCACATAAAATTCAATGTAATCAGTTCCATTAATAGGTAGAAAATCTTGCGCTTGGGCAATCTTCTCTGCAAATGTATTTGCCATAATTTATATAAAGGTTATTCGTATTTAACTTAACTCATCCAGGATTTAAAGTAATCGGGATCTTCAATTTTTAACGCTTCTTCGGTCAGCATCAGGGGACGGAAAGGATCGATCATGACCGCTAGTTCCTCGGTTTTAACTTGTCCAATACTTTTTTCGACCGTACCGGGGTGTGGTCCATGCGGAATACCGCCCGGATGTAATGTAATCTGTCCTTTTTCAACCGATTTCCGGCTCATAAAATCACCATCCACATAATATAGCACTTCATCTGAGTCTACATTGCTGTGGTTATAAGGCGCAGGTACAGCTTTTGGATGATAGTCATACAGACGTGGACAAAAACTGCACAACACAAAGGTATCGGTCTCAAAAGTCTGATGAACAGGTGGTGGTTGATGCAATTTTCCGGTAATTGGCATAAAGTCATGAATGGAAAATGCCCAAGGGAAATGATAGCCATCCCAACCAATAAAATCAAAAGGGTGGCTTCCATAGATATATGGATAAATCAATCCCTGTTTCTTGATTTTCACCTCAAAATCACCAAGCTGGTCAAAAGTTTCCAGATCCTGTGGTACACGGATATCACGTTCGAAAAAAGGAGCATGCTCCATCAGCTGACCAAATTCATTCCGATACCGCTTTGGCGTACGTACCGGGGAAAACGATTCAACAATAAATAATCTGTTGTCAGTCTGATCAAATTCCATCTGGTAAATTGTGCCCCTAGGGACAACCAAATAGTCACCATACTGAAAGGGGATGCTTCCGTATCCCGTCTTGAGTTTCCCTGTTCCATGGTGCACGAAAATAATCTCATCGGCCTGGCTATTTTTATAAAAATAATCCGTCATGGACTGACGGGGGGCAGCCAGTGAAATGTGTAGATCCTGGTTGACCAGAACAGGTGTGCGGCTTTCCAGGTAATCATCTTTGGCCTGAACCTGAAATCCTCTTAAACTGGTATGTTTAAGATGTTTTTCACGGGCAATCTTTGGAGTAACATCATAAGGTTCACGGATCTGTTTGACCAACGTAGGCGGGTGGCAATGATACACGAGCGAATAAAGACTGGAAAAGCCATGGGTAGAAACCAGTTCTTCCGCATAAAGCGTGTGATCGGGCTTTCTAAAAACAGTATGTCGCTGTGCTGGAATTTGCCCTTGTTTAACATAAAATGGCATAATTCTACGATTTAAAACGGTTATAAAAAATAAATGAATATCAACGTTGCCAATAGCATCGATTGGCAAAAAATTCGAAGGGATTAGTATTGGGCAAAAATGATATCAGCTATAATTGCTCTATTAAAAGCAATATAGGGCATGGATGACGCAAAGCGATGTATTCCACGATTGATCATTTTTACTAGTTTATAATGTTATAATAAAGGTAAGAATATTTTTCTGTTTTCAAGGGAAGAAATATTTTTTTCAAAACTTATACGATATATTTGTGTCGCATTCAAAGATTGAATAACCAATAGAATATTCCGATATGAGAATTGTTACGTGCACGAAAAATGGCCAACATGAATTAGGTATTATAATCAATGACCGGGTATACACCTGCTCGGAGATAGCCCCTTCCCTTCCGACCGATATGGCTGATTTTTTGATCCGTGGAGATGAAGCCATAAATGATTTAAAGTATTATCAAAGTGCATTGCTGGAGGGACGGATGTCCAGACCTTACCAGTTATTGCAAAATATTCAGCTTGTTGCACCGATACCGCATCCTACATCAGTGCGTGATGCCTATGCTTTTCGGCAGCACGTAGCGACGTCAAGAAGAAACCGCGGACTGGATATGATTCCTGAATTCGATGAATTTCCTGTTTTTTACTTCTCCAATCATCAGGCCATACAAGGTCCCGGTCCGATACAATGTATGCCGCTGCATCTTGAACAACTGGATTTTGAACTTGAAGTGGCCATCGTGATCAATAAAACAGGTATAAATATCCCTGCCTCAGAGGCTGATAAATATATTGCCGGATACATGATCATGAATGATTTTAGCGCACGAAAATTCCAGATGGACGAGATGAAATTAAGCTTGGGGCCCGCCAAAGGAAAGGATTTTGCTACGGCAATTGGTCCATGGTTAGTCACCAAGGACGAATTGGAACCCTATAAAATTAAATCTTCAGCGGATCATATTGGTGATCGATATAATCTCGATATGTCATGCCGCGTGAACGGTCAACAGGTTTCTTCCGGTAATTTTGCTACGATGCACTGGACATTTGCCGAAATTATCGAACGCGTCTCCTATGGTGTACGTCTCTTTCCGGGTGATGTGATCGGTTCGGGAACAGTTGGAACAGGATGTTTTTTAGAACTCAACGGCACTGGGCGCATGGAGAATCCCGCTCATCAGGATCAATGGCTACAGGTAGGCGATCAGGTCGAGCTGGAAGTAACAGGTCTGGGCAAGCTTTCCAATTCCGTAGTATTATACCACCAATAAATCTATTCAAAAAATGAATTCTTCTTCTTTCGATACAGTCACTTTTGAATCCTCGGCTGATAAAGCCATCATTGATAATTTAATCAAATATGCCATTGCACCTCGTCCCATCTGTTTTGCGAGTACCATCGATGCGGCGGGCAATGTTAACCTGAGTCCTTTCAGCTACTTTAACCTGATGTCACACCAACCACCAATATGCGTATTCTCACCTTTGCGTCGCATGCGTGATGGCAGTACCAAACATACACTGGACAATATTCAGGAGGTCAATGAGGTTGTCATCAATATCGTAAACTATGCGATGGTACAGCAACAGTCACTGGCCAGTACAGAGTATAGCAAGGAGGTAAATGAATTTGACAAATCTGGGTTTACACCGATCCCATCATTACATGTTCGCCCACCACGGGTAGCGGAATCTCCGGTTCAACTGGAATGTCGTGTGAGAGAAGTGATCGCCCTAAGTGACGAACCCGGAGCAGGAAATCTCGTTATTGCGGAAGTACTCTATATGCATGTGCACAAAGAACTCTTGCACAAAAACAATACGATAAAACAAGAGGAACTAGATCTGGTCGCTCGTCTCGGCGGCGACTGGTACTGCCGTGTAACCAATGAAAACCTCTTTATTGTTCCTAAACCACTGCGCAGTCTGGGGATTGGCGTAGATCAGCTGCCCCAAAGTATTCGCCTTTCCAAAGTACTTACCGGAAACCATCTCGGGTTATTGGCCAATGTAGAATCCTTACCAGTTCTAGAGCAAGCCACCCAAGAGGATAAATATTTAAACTACCTCCGGCTGAATTTTCAACAAGGTTCACCGCAATTGACACAAAAAGTACATGCTTACGCTGCGCAATTATTGGATACGGAGCAATTAGACAAAGCATGGCAGGTACTATTAAGCCTATAAAAAGTTTCGTTGCATAATACTACAAATAAGCAAACCTATAAAAATATCGGGTACGCAATACCTATAGCAGCCCGACAGAAATCCGGAAGCATAGACCGACAGCTATGCTTCTTTTTGACCAAGGTCAGCGAAAACCTGATCGGCTACGGTGATTCCCTGGTAAAAGGCTTCCTCAAAAATAGATATACCACTTAAATCAGAATGTGCAAAATAGACTTTATCAGCAATAGGTTTTGTCAATTCAGCACGCGCATTGTCTGATAGAAAACCACTGACAGGGCTTATCATGCCATGTCCGTGTCGAAAGACTTCTATACTAATGACTTCATTTTCTATGCCATAATGCGCCTTCTCAAGATCTTCCAAAATAAACTCTTTCCATTGCTGGTCTGTCCACTGATATAGCTGTTTCCGGTTTCCGTTGAGGTCCCCATCTCCCAGACTATGATAATAGGTAATCACAAAAGGGCTTTGCAACTGATTTAGGCTCTGGTGTTGATCATACACATAACCCAATCCCTTTCCGTTATAAATAATATTTTCCCAGGAAAGTGTCGCACCATCTGCAAAAGGGAAACGATGCAATACAATCGTCGCTACGATCCAAGGTGCATAATGAAATTTTTTCGTCAATGCCGTACGGTTTGGCAACAGATACTGATTGACAAATTGTGGGCAGCAATTGATCACCTTCTGGGCTTTAATGGTCTTTGACAATTTCGTTTTATCATCGAAGACGGACACTTCCACAGCATCTTGCCCTACATGTATCTGATAAGCCAGATGTTGATTCAATACCCTACCATCCGCATATTTTTTTAAATGGCTGACCAATCGTCCATTCCCTTCTTGCCAGGTGAGCACCAGATCCTGGTAGGCAGACCAATCGTGCTTTCGGCTCGCAAAGTAATGTATAGCAGCAAAAGCAGAAGTGGCCGCGATACCCGTTCCATAGTCGTCACGGCAACAGTAGTTCACATAACTAAACACAGGTTCCGTCTTATACCCCTCTGATTCCATCCATGAACGCATCGTCAGGACATCTAATCTTTTGAGATCGGCCGACTGCGAAGCATTGCGCATCGGGATATCAAAGACGTACTTTCCATCGCTACCTTTCAATTGCTTAAACTGACCCATCTGTGTCATAAAACGATCTATTTCGGCCGTCTCCTGCGGGGTTAATCCATAACTTGGAACAATGCCTTCCTGCCAGATGTTATGGATAAAAAGTCGTTCATGAGGCGCAAAGGACAATTGTTCCTCATCAAATAATGGAACACCCTCATTCGTCCAGCCGACGATAATTTTCGATTCCTCCAAAAACCGCAGGAGTTCCCTATTGGAAGCATTCGGAATAGGAAGATAATGTGCTCCTAACGGATAACGGCTATAATCATTCTCGCCATGACGCGCATTGCCCCCTACTTCAGATTCCATATCCAAAAGTAGAAAATCATTCATTCCCTTTTGTTGCAAACGATAGGCAGCAGATAGTCCGCTTACGCCACCACCGAGAATCAGAATAGGTATTTCAATAACTTCTGTAGATTTGGGAAAATCCGGGAATCGCATGCGGTGCCCCAAAATATGGTTTGTCCCTGTGAGACGCAAAAAAATACGGTTCATCTTTCTCTTACAGGCCTGAGCAAACTGCAGGCCGATTGCCCCCAAAAATGCAAGCTTGAGAAAACCACGCCGCGAGGGATTAAATCTTACTCCATTCTTCATCAAAATACCGCACTAAAATCTGATTGTCCAAACGGTTTATTTCTACATGATCCGCCCGCATGTCAGCCGGAAACTCTGTCAATTCCCCAAAATGATAGTTATAATAACGCAGTTTATCCACCCGTCGGGCAATACGCTTAAATTGCTGTGTCATATCTGCTGAAAATAGACAGAATCCCCATTCGCCAAAGGATGGCACATAGGTATGATAGGCGACAGTATTTGGAAAAACCGTGCTGATTGTCTCATGGATACACCAGTAAGATTTGGGTGCAAAATAAGGCGAAGTTGTCTGTACCGACACCATGGTATAGGGTGTCATGAAAGGTTGTAGACTTTGATAAAAACTTGTCGTATATAATTTTCCAAGACTATAGTTTGACGGATCCGGAAAATCTATAATCATGACATCGTATTTTTCCTTTGCAGATTTTGCCCAGATAAATGCATCCTGATTGATCACCTTTACTCTCGGGTCGTTCAGCGAGCCCTTGTTGTGACTGACCAGTAATTCATTTGTCTGGAACAATTTGGTCATACCCTCGTCCAGATCCACCAATGTAACCTTTTTTACACCTGGATATTTCAGAACCTCCCGGACGGCAAGTCCATCTCCACCGCCAAATACCAAGACATGCGATACATCTTTGGCCATAGACATCGCCGGATGCACCAAAACCTCATGATACCGATATTCATCTTTGGTGTTGAACTGTAAATTATTGTTCAGAAACAATTGATATTCGCCCTTGCTCTCCGTCAGAACAATACGTTGATAGGGTGTAGAATGCTTATAGACAATATTATTCCCATATAATTGACTTTCGGAATATTTAAGCAAATCATCGGAATAAAAAAATACAACCGAAAGCAATACCAGACAAACTAGTGACTTAGCTTTAATCCAGTTAGGATTTTTAAGTCTTTTAGCAAGATAGAATGATAGAAAGACGCCTACTAAAATATTAATGATCCCAAAAAACAGGGATGTTCCCATCACGCCCAGCCTCGGAATCAGCAGGATAGGAAACAGTACCGAAGCGATCAATGCGCCGATATAATCAAAAGCAAATACATTGGAAACCAAGTCCCTAAACTGAACCCTATCTTTTAGAATATTCATCAATAAGGGTATCTCCATACCGCAGAGACAGCCTGTCAGAAAAACAAAGAAATAGAGTACAAATTGAAAGTGTTCAACCTGCTGAAATAGTAAAAATAAAACGACAGAACTGCAACCGCCAATGACCCCGATCAAGAGCTCAATATCAATAAACCGGTCAAAGAGGTTTTTGGTGATGTACTTCGCTAAAAAAGATCCCACCCCCATCGAGAACAGGTAGGTACCGATAATAAATGAAAACTGCTTGACTGAATCTCCCAATAAATAGCTCGCCAATGCACCCGCAACCAGCTCGTAAATAAGCCCGCAAGTTGCAATGACAAATACCGCAAATAAGAGAAAAATGGGCAGATTGCTCTTTTTACCCATGTATTGCCGCAGCTATTATAATCGATATGCCTAATATAAAAGCCGCAAAAACAATCGCTAAAGCTATATTCTTGTTCTTTACGATCTCCTGCCAAGATTGTTCCGGTGTCAATCGCTCGATAAGCCAATAGGCCAATAACAATACAGCAATTCCAATAAGCGAATAAATCAATGATGCTGCAATTCCTTTATAAAACAATTCGTAATTCATTTTTATATTAATTTTTATTTATGACCTGAACCATATCCACTATAACTACCTCCGCTACCATAAAAGGATCGACGATAATGCGATCTTGATCCTGTATAAGTATGGTCTTCCAAGGTGCTCGTCCGCATTGTAGTCTTACAATCTGTAGAGGAATTTACAAATAGGTTAACAGCAACAAAAAAGGCAAAAAAAGCAACTAAAGCTACACCCAGCCGATCAAATTTTAAGATATCGAAATAACCTAAACCTTCAGCCCTAGCGACAAAATCTTTATTTTTAATCGCCAGAATATTATGTCTAAAAATCCCCACAAGGAAAACAATGCCCACCAAACAAAGAATCAAAAAGGTATAACTGGTACCTCCGTATGTTAATTTATAGTCCTCTGTGAGTTCAAAATTAACATCCATATCGGCGGCACCATTGGTTGAAGAGGTCACAAAAACCAGGTGATAGATCCCGGGTTGGATACGACAAAAATCGACAGTCAATCCACTGGCATAATTAACATCATTATTCTCGTGAACAGCTGTACCAGACTCAATAATCTCATTTGTCTTTTCATTGACCAATTTGATCATCAGCTGGATAGGATGGCTTTTAGATTCAGATATTCCCTCCAGGACCAGCTTCTTGGGTTTATCGCCTTTTAATTCGAAAGAGGCGCCGACAAATTCCGAGTTTGCCTTTTTTCCGGGGAATTTTTCATCAAACTTATACGTATCCTTACCGATCTGTCCCCAGTTTAAAACCCAGAATAGAGCTGCCAATAGCAAAACAGCAAAGACACCAATATTTCTCAGCTTCGTCCCTACAATCTCCTTTTTGGCAATATAGTCGTTATAGGTGTCAAAAATTTTATAATAGCTCTCATCCTCCAGGTAAATTCCCTGATAATACTGTACATCGTTATCAATAAATTCCTGAGAAATAAAACGATCCTCATTAACTGTTTGAATATAGGTAAGGGTCGTTGACATCGATTCCAGATCTTCAAATACAAAGCCCTCCGCATAGACAACAGTTTGCTCCTCGGTATACTCCAGATCATAGTGTCTATTACCAAACTTACAGGTGTTGCCTTTCGGTAAAAGCGTCACCTGCTCTCGATCAATGGTATGTAAGGCACAAGCATAGTCTACGCCATCGCTGAAATAAATATCGTCTTGATTCGCGTTTAACCCCACAAACTCATTTCCATATTCGCCGCTTTTTGTAAAGCGCTGTATCTTGGAGATAATATAATAACTATTTCTCTTGAATTGAACGGATTCACCTAACGTAGCCCATTGCATGGCTAAAGGGGCCGAAAATTCCTTCGCATACGTTAAGGTTTCAACTGTCTTACCTTTAAAATAACTATGGCATTTTGCACAAACGAAACCTGAAAAGTCGGTTACCTCGATCTTAAATCGGTGTGCATGGCCACATTTTTTACATATTACGTCCATAAACTACCGATTAACCACAGTTTCGTTAATAACTATCGCATTAAAATAAGTTTTGAAGAGCTTACCCAAATGCAAAACTTTTTCACTGTTATCTTTTAGATAATTACAGAGATAAACATCTAATGTCAATTGTCCAAATTCCGGCCAGGTATGGATACAGATATGGGATTCCATTAAACAAATAGCAGCGGTAAATCCACCGCCCTGAAAAGAATGGGTGGAAATACCTACAATTTGCAAATTATGGACATTCATCTGCTTTTTGGTAAATTCCAAAAAAGCATCTATGGTTGTCAATAACGATACCTCCTCTACCTGCAATGTCATCAACAGGTGTTTTCCGGGAGTATACTTTTCGTTCATCAGAAATAACTGGATAAATTAAACGTTCCAAATATAAAAAGTTTTACCAGATTTTTATACTATGGGAATCAATCATTTCACTCAATGATTATTTAAGGGTTCTTCTTTCGCTACCCGGATACCGTCATCTATCAGCTTTTTCAAGTTGGGTCGTCTTGTAATAATATTTAGAAGCTTGCGTTCAGCACTTTCAGCTAAATCATAGGCATGATGTGCCCAAGCGATTTCGTAAAGCTCGACGAGCGCGAGCCAGTGATCTGTGGTGTCGGAATCCAGCTGACCAAAGATAGCCGTCCAATGCTCAGCATCAAAAGATCCCGAGCGGAGTGTTCCGATCTGTGCATGCAAGACAAGCAATTTTGAGTCTTCAATCTGCGTATACGATAAAACGGATGGCTTCTCCGTCTCTTCTTCAATAGACTCATAAGCATCTTTGTCGGCAGCCCCCGCAAATACTGAAATAATCTCGGTCCCTACAGCCATGTCGTAAACTCCCCATTCAGGTTTAAAATAAACTTCCCTCCGGTCATTTCGGTAGACTTCACAGTCATCAAATGAAATCAACACAACTTTACCCGCCTGACGTACAACCTTCAAAACAACGCCCTCAACTTCAACCCCTGAATAAAACCGTAAAGAACATCGCTTTCCTTGACTAATACCATAAGTGGTCAATTCTTCGTCTGAGAAATCCGCCAAATCTTTATTGCTATCTGCGAGAAGACCGACCGGAGAACCATAGCCCTCCCGATGATAATTTATTCCGTGTCCTTCTAATTGCTTCCCAGAACACGCCAATGCCGTGGGGCCTATTGTCTGTATGTAGGAAATAGATTGATCTGCATTCGCCGCCTTAAAAATACCTGACACCTGCAATCCAGAACTATAAACTGCAGTACATACAGCCTGACAGTTAATTGCTTTTTCCAAACTCTGATTACCTCCAAGCCGAAAAGCCATGCTATTAGCAAACTGATTCAGGACATCCATTAAATGTTCAAAATCGGGTGTTACAAACAACTGTGGCTGTGGCTTAGTGATATCATAGGTATATGCTACAGTATTTAAATCATAAGGGAGCTTAGGTACCGATTTCTGCATACAGCTGGCACTTTCACCAATGGAAGAGAGTAGCCCCGCACCATAAATCTTGGGATCTTCCAGACTACCGATCAGACCATACTCCACAGTCCACCAGTGCAATCTACTTAGCAAAGCCATTTCCGAAGGTTCGCCCATATTATCCTGGACAATCTTCAACCGGTTTTCAGCTTCCGCCAATTCGGTTTCGGTTGTGCCCGCATGCTCTTTTAAAATTGATAAATGGCGAATAGCCTCATATAATTCGAAGTCCTTCCGGGACGACAATGCTTTTGTTCCAATTTCACCAAAGTACTGCAAGTAAACCGCATAATCGGGCTCACCTATGATCGGTGCATGGCCAGAAGATTCATGAATGATATCTGGCGCAGGGGTATATTCAATATGTTCCAATTGTCGGATATCTGCGGCAATGACCAATACTCGATGCGCCTGAAATTCCATAAAAGCTGCCGGTGGTATAAATCCATCAACCGTTACAGCCCCCCAACCGATTAATTTCAAACTATCGTTCATTTGTTGCAGATCCGGTATGTGCGCAATGGAAAGCCCCGCTTTCTTCAATCCTGGTATGTATGGGTAATAAGCGACATCTTTTAAAAAGGAATAATTTTGGCGCATGACATAGCGCCACAAGGCTTGATCCAAAGCCGTATAACGTTCGTATTGCTGGGCGACTACATAGCGCTTTAAATGTTTGGGCAACTGCTCCAAAACAACATTATTATATGTTTCCATTTATAATTGGTATCAAAATAAAGTGTGAGACTTTGTATGAAGGTAGAAAATATTTATGGTTTCCGAAAGGGCAACTTTATATTCTCGTGCTTTTTTACAAAATATATCAAAGGTATGACTCATAAAACCTTCCTAAACAAATCTAAAAAAACTTCTTTTTCCTAATTTAATTCTAAAACCAGTCGTCAGGTCAATAGGCAGATCCGGATCCAGACATTTAGTCGAATCAATCTGAACTGCTCCTTCGGATATGAGTCTACGGACAGCGGACTTGCTCTGATCCTTTTTTAAAAAGTGACAAAGATCAACAAGCTTTGTAACAGGCCCCAATTGTGTCTTGGCAAGTGGCAGTGATACCTCTACAAAACTTTTATCATCAAAAGACTTTCGCTGAAATTGTTTGGCAAAAAAATCCGCTGCGTCCATTGCCGCCTGCTGGTCGTGATATTGACATACAAGATTATGTGCAATAAGCTTTTTGACTTCCATAGGATTTTCGCCCATTTCCATGCGTGACTTTAGCATTTTCTTTTCCGCCGCAGTAAAGTCTGTTGTGAGATCAATATAATCCGGGATTAAGCTGTCGGGAATAGACATTGCTTTGCCGAACATTTCATTCGGTTCATCCAACAGACCAATGGTATTGTGCAGTGATTTGCTCATTTTCTCCTTACCGTCCAATCCTCTGAGCAGTGGCATACAGAGCACAACCTGAGGATCCATACCGAAAGATTCCTGAAGCTGTCGCCCCATTGTACAATTAAACAATTGGTCTGTCCCCCCCATCTCAATATCGCTCCTGATGTGCACCGAATCATAACCTTGTAGTATCGGGTAGATAAGTTCATGCATGGCAATAGGCTGATTTTCCGTAAAACGCTTGTGAAAATCATGTCGTTGCATAAGCTGCGCTACTGTCACTTTTGAAACAAGCTGAATAACCTCCGAAAAATCCAATTTATCTAACCAATCGCCATTAAAGACAACCTTTGTCTTCGACATATCGATAATTTTGGCTAACTGTGCGATATAAGTAGCCGCATTGTCAGCTATTTTTTCCTGATTCAACGGTTTACGCGCTTTATTTTTGCCAGTTGGATCTCCTATCCGCGCAGTAAAACTCCCAACCAAAACGACGATTTGATGGCCCAATTCCTGAAATTGTTTTAGCTTTTTCAACACCACAGCGTGCCCCAGATGAAGATCCGGAGCAGTAGGATCAAAGCCCAGTTTAATAATCAGCGGACGCCCAGTTTCTTTAGATTGTTGCAATTTGGACTTCAGCCCATCCTTTGGCAACATAATTTCAATGTTTTCTTCTAAATCTGTTAACATAATGCTATAAAAACAAAAAAGCCCGAACGTTATGTTCGGGCTTAGCTATATAAATAATTAAATTTTCTAAATTTTAATAGGCATAAGGTTCCCGAACTACTATCGGGAGATAATAATTAAAGAAAAATGGAAGACGTAATATGTTGTTCATTTTCTTCATTGCCTAGGCAAAGGTAATGCTATAATTTTAAAATTCAAAAAAGGCGGTATAATACATGGTCAGCTTCTACCGAAGGTCGGGTTTTGCTTCCTACTGATCAAAAACGCTATTATACATTACTCCCGTCTGTCTTTTTCAAATTGCTGCCTTCACTTTTCTCCAGCAATTTACCCTCGGCATTATATACATATCTCTCAACTCGGCCATTTCGTTTTTTCTCAACAATTTTCTTCAATAATAATTGGTTCTTAAAATATTCCCTATAACTCGAACCATTGAATTTGTACAGTCTCTCGACAAGGTTATTATGCTGATATAAGTCGGTGTAATTGACTTTATCTTTTTTATAGGTATGTTTAAGTAGTTGGCCGTCCCTGTTGAACGACTTCGATTCGACGACCTGACCGACACAATCCAACTTCGCTTTATAAAGCAACTTGTTATCCAGGCCATACTCCGATTTACTGTGGTCAAACTCGTTTTCAACGATATAGTAGCTGTCAAAAAAAGTCTTTAACACTTTCTTCTTTCCTATATTAGGTTGATAAATCACTATCTTTTCCTGGCTGATTTTACCGTTTCGAAAATCGCGCTGTACACTTGAAGTATCCGTAATCGTATACTGAAAATCCATTACTGCATCCGCTTTCACCTCCATTTGCTGCATCACACCGTGCCTGACCTGGACCAAAGCACGCTTTCCTTCCTTTTCAATCTTAAAATTTCCATCCACTAAACCGTCTTTGTTGACCGCAATAAAGGCATTAGAGGGGCCCATAAATTGATTTTGCTGCACAATATATTTTCCTTGCTTCAATTTAGTGACCTGTCCTTTTTCAACGATGTTAATAGTATCTTTTGGAGATTCTGATAAATGTAACTGATACCTGTCTTTATCCAAACGAACATACTCCTGAGCTGCGGCTATTTGTCCCAACAAAGCAATACATGGGAACAAGAAAAATTTCAATTTCGACATATTGTAATAAGTTTGTTGCAAAACATATAGTACAATTATTACACCAAAAACTGCAAGTCCAGATGAAACTAAATTCAAACAGGGAATATAAAGCGCTAAAACAACAGCATACAGAAAAAAAAGGAGAAATATCCTTAAGATAGATCTCCCTATATTTTATTCAGGAACTGATCTTATTAGACCGACTCAAGGTATTGAGCATAACAGTACCCTTCTTCATTATCGTTGGTCCTCACCAACCACCATTGGTCGTTTGCTTTGCTAATCAATGTGATAATTTCACCCTTCGCTGCTTTTCCTACAATATGCTGGTCAGTTCCGGGGCCTTTTCGAATATTTAAGTTGCTATTCTCTGTGATTACCTTCACCTGGCTTCCGGGCACCTCTGTAGCCACATCAACATTTAAGACGACATCACCTGTCTGAAAGTTTGGATCTATATTTCCATAAATTTCCCACAGTTTATTTTTCGCATCAGCGGTAGGCGCAGTACCCCTAATCTGAAGCACACCGTCCATTTCAGCGTAATTCAGATCGTTAACTCCTGAAGATTGCGCAGTATCCAAAAGAACTTTATATTTTTCTTGTAATGACATAATTTTTGCTATTTTATTTTTTTACAACAATACCACTCAAATCCACTTTTTTTGGATTTAGATTATCCAAACCTTGTTTCAATGTAACAATCTTTGCCTGTTCCAACGTTCCTGTTACTGAAATAACCCCATCTTTAACGCTCGCCTGAACGGATGGAAAATCTTTCATAAACGTATTTACGGCTGCGCCAAGTGTAGCATCATTATTCGATACTGTAATAGGTGCCGGTGTTGCTGCAACAGGTGCACTCACAACGATATCATTTTGAATAGATTTGACATCCTTATCCCCTGCTGTTTTTGCGATCGATTCAATCTGTTGTTTTTCTTCCTCTGACGCTACAGTGCCGCTAAGGATTACCTTTCCTTTTTCGACCTCAACATCAACAGTTTTACGTCCCGTAAGTGCATTTTCTATCTTTTCCTCTAGTTTATCATCCGATAATCCTGATTTACATGCAGAAAAAGAAAGTGCTGCAGATGTTGCCAAAAGGCAAAATGTTAATTTGCAAAATTTCATATGCTCAATATTAATTTATAATTTCCAACAATATCCTTAACAAACTGCTCGATCAATTGTTTGTCAGATAATTTTTAAACAGCAAATCACTTGTTGGATCCTAATTATATCATTAATTTTAATAGCAAAGATGTAACAGTTTTTACATACGATATAGGGATTCAATCGAATAAATAGGAATTATGGGATTTTTGAACAATATTTTTGGTAAGAAAGAAAATAAAAAAGATAGTATACAGGATTTCTGGAATTGGTTTACAAAAAACGAGCAGGCTTTTTTCCAAACAGTAAAAAATAGTGATGATATCGATCAGAATTTTTTCAGCAAACTTTCTCCAAGAATTGACGCACTCCGAAAAGAGCTCTATTTTTTAACAGGAATGTATAACGATAATATAGCTGAACTTGTCATTACTCCTGATGGCGTTGTAAAAAATATCGCATTTGTTGAGGCCCTAGTTGATGCAGCGCCTCCCCTTCCAAACTGGAAATTCACGGCTTTAAAACCGGCAATCGAGGATATGGAGAAATTCAAAATAACAATGTATGGATTTTCCTTTGATATTAACACGATGTATTTTTACCCTATCGAGCATAGATATCGTCCCGATGATGTCGATATAATTATTGTCCACCCCGATTATACGGAAGAAAACAAAGCTAACATCGCTCATGGCGTTGAAATCTTCTTGGATAATTATATCGGCGAGCTAAATTCGATCATCACCATTGATAACTTAAATGTCACGTCAAGCCAACAAGCAACTGGAGAGCTCATCCCGCTGAACAAGTTAAAAGACTATTTAATATGGCGGGAAAAAGAATTTATTGAAAAATATACAGATATAAGACACGAAACCGAAAAAGATTCCTACGCTGCTTTTGAGGGTGTAATGGAAAATGACCTACCTATTTTAGCCATAATAAACACAACACTATTGGACTGGGACGGAAAGGCCTCACATCCCTGGATCGTAACATTACGGATCAATTATGACGGAACTGCCACAAACGGTATGCCTGACCAGAAAACATACGACTTAATGGATAAATTTGAGGATGAACTCATGGTTAGTCTTCCACATGATATTGGCTACCTCAATATTGGCCGGGAAACTGCGGACAATTTAAGGGAAGTTTATCTCGCTTGCACGGAATTTAGAAAATCCTCCCAAACGATAGATCAGCTAATAACACAGTATCAAAATCAGCTCCAGATAGACTATACAATCTATAAAGATAAATATTGGAAATCTTTTGAGCGATTTAACAGAACAGTGGAATAACGATATAAACCGCAAAAAATAGATAGGCATCCCTTTATAAACAAGAAATTATTTCTAATAAATGAATAAACTTATTGCGCTCATGATCATAATCGGGATCGGTTTAATCGCTTTCAAAATATCCCGAACTAACAACTGGTCCTTTGCAGAGCGCACTGAAAACACGACCTTATCAGACCAGGAGCGGTATAATAAAGCCTTCAATCGGGTCAAAAGCCTGGTTGAAAATAAAAAAAAATACAATGAAGAGATTGCTTTTCTTCTCGATATGAGAAGACCCTCAGGCAGGAATCGTTTTTTTGTTGTCGACCTTCAAAACAACCGGATACTGGATCAGGGTTTAGTGGCTCATGGCTCTGGCTCGGAAACCGGAAAAGCTGGTCAACTTCATTTCAGTAATACAGAAAACTCTTATGCTACTTCATTAGGCATGTACTCGATCGGCCCATCTTACAATGGCCACTTCGGAAAGGCTTATAAGTTATATGGACTTGAAGATTCCAATAGCAATGCCTATAGCAGAAACATTGTTTTGCATAAATACAATAGCATGCCCTATGATGAACAGGTTGCTTCCATATGTTTGAGCCAGGGCTGCCCGATGGTAAATGTAAAATTCTACGAAAGGTTGCAGGCTGTTATTGACCCTTCGCCAAAACAGATCATCTTGACTATTTATTATTGATCTTTTTTCAACTTCAATGTTCCGACCAGATGCAATAAAGCTTGATAAGGACTTTCCGATGTGATCAATGATTTTAACCAGGCAATAAATCCCAGCACAAATAAATCTTGATTTTCGTTATCTTGAGCCATGCTGTCAATGGCGGCGATAAAGGTTTTATTTTTCACCATCGCCGGGTTTTGGAGATACTTTTCAACCAGTCTTAAAAAATGGACAACGCGACCTTCCCGAACCGTCTCCAAGTATCTTCTATACCGACGCTTAAAGCTTTTCATACGCGAAACTGCAAGGTCAATATCCCCAAATTGAATATGGATCAATATCTCCAACAAACTCTTGCGGATCGTCCAGAGCATACCCATTTTCTTCTCATACCAAGCATCCGTCCTAATCATTTTCCTTAATTCTGTCAATGCTAGTTTATCTTGAAATTGCGTCAAAAACATAACTAGACATAATTGTAAGTCGGCAAGATCAGCTTCATTGGACTTCAATGTTGATTGCTGGATCCCAAGTCTTAAAATAGCAAGGGCCTGTACTCCTTCGCCCATATAATGGTAGTTTAAGGCCTTTAGTAAATAATAACGCAAATGAAATTGAGCACGAAGCACTGTCCCCGGAGGACAGCCTGCAATCAACTGTTCTAAATAGGTTAGACTTTCATCAAATAGCTTATTCCGTAAATTGAAATTTGCAAGGTAATAAAGGATATGCAGGTAGTAAAACGAGTGATGCACTGAATTTACCTTTTGCCTTGTTATAAATTCGTCACTTGTTTTCAAAAATGACCGAACCAACGCATAATTCTGATGGATCATTGCATACTCGTTAGCGATAAACAAAAGCTGATAAAGCGACTTAAAAGACAATAATTCATGTAATGAAATATCATATTTACCGATTGTATCAAGCACTAATTTATTCAGATCTACAATCTTCCCCTTTAAATGAATATCTTGCAATTCGACCCTGAGAATTGCATAAGCAATTTGAAACTTTGCTTCCTGCTGCATTTTATGCTGGTTTACTCTAAAACGATCCACCAATAGTTCTAATTCAGGATGAGATTCCAGATAGGCATATTGCAACCTAACTTGTAGGATTTCATTGAGCAGACTAAACTGCTCCAGAAGTAAAGCTTTATGCTCAGCCCGTTGTAAGCATTTAAAGCCCGGTTTTATCAGGTGATTTTCCAGTAGGAAACGGCCAACGATCAGCAATCTCAGCGCTTCATGCGCCTCACTATTATCGCGTTCAAAAGTCTTGTTTGAAATAAAAAATAAAAGACTATCATGTAATCTTTTCCTTAGTGCATGATAAGCATCTTTATTTTTTGAAGAACCATAAAGTTTTTTTAATCTATTTATATCATCAGTTTCTAAAATTTCAAACAACCTGATATTCTTGACATCGTTTCGTTTGTTTTTCTTTTTTAAAAACCCCTTAAACTCTTTAATATCTTCATTATTTAATATACCAATAAGTTCTGCAATTGAATCCATAACTTCAAATTTACATCAGAATCAAATCTAATAAATAAAAAAATATCATCAGTATTTTAAATAACTTGATTTTCTATTAGCTCAGATCCTTCTGATATTTGAATCAACAAATAACAAAAAACAACAATAAAAAATAAAAATTATGGAACCGCTAAAAAACATGATTGAAGAAAAAATTTCGAAAAAGGATTCAAACACAAGAAATCCTTTCAAACCAACAGGAGCGTTCATTGGCGCATCGTGGACCGCTTTGCTGGTTGGAACTATTGGTTACTGCATCGGGCTATGGAATGCCTCAATGGCATTAAATGAAAAAGGATATTATTTTACCATCCTATTGTTTGCCTTATTTGCAGTTATCTCTGTTCAGAAAAGTGTCAGAGATAAAGCCGAAGGGCTTGCCGTAACTGAACTTTATTACGGCTTAAGTTGGTTTGCAACCATTGCCGCCGTAGTCTTACTTGTGGTAGGATTATGGAACGCAGATTTGCTGCTGAGCGAAAAAGGGTTTTACGCCATGTCTTTTTCATTAAGTATATTCTCGGCGATTGCCGTTCAGAAAAACACACGGGACGCTAAGCTTATTGACGATAATGAAATAAAACTTTAGCGGTTTGCCTGTCCTGCGGCCGCTGCTTGGCACGCCGCAGGATTTATTGTAGATCACTAAAGAAAACAGAAAAAGGTCATATCAAAAAGCGATTTTTTCAAAAAGAAGCAATGAGATATGGCCTTTTTCTTTGGTTATTCTTTGCTTATTCTTTGCTTATTTATTACTATTTCTCTGCTTATTTTTCGCTTATTCTTTGGTGATCCTTTGGTGATTCTTTGGTTATTATAGGCCGTTTCTTCGTACTTTCTAGGGACCTGACTCGCTTCTGCTTTACTTCTGCTTCGCTATTTCTTTGCTATTTCTCTGGTATTTGGTTGTTGTTTCGTTGCCTTTTCGTTGCTGTATGAACCATGAAAAAGTAATGAAAGAGTAAGTAAACGGCAATAAATGTGCTATGTTACCCCAAGCTTGGTCGTAAAAAAGACCAACCAAAAGGCCTCTGATTGGAAAAACCGCTCTATTTTGAAAATAGATTTAAAGATTGATAGGGTTGCACTATTTAGGCTACAGGGAGAAAAAATGAAAATGTGCTTCCAGCACCATACTCGCTTTCCACGCTAATATTCCCGCCCATACTTTCAATAAATTCTTTGCTAATACTCAACCCTAAGCCTGTACCTTCTTTGTTTGTCCCTGGAACACGAAAATATCGTTCAAAAATTTTGGCAAGGTATTGTGGCGCGATTCCCTGCCCTGCATCCTGTACACTTATAAACACTCCTGACTCGTGCTTGCTGACTAGAATAGAAACTGAAGTCCGTTCATTGGAATACCGGATTGCATTAGACAGCAAATTCGTCAATACCCAGGCCGCTTTTTCACTATCTGCCATGACTAACGGCAAATCTTCCGCTACATGAACATCAACATGAATTCCTCGCTGCTCAGCCATCGACTTATTGGCCAATACAGCATATTCTACTATTGGTGCTACATCAACTGGAATCAGTTTCATCTGAATTGCACCACTTTCGACCTGAGCCGTATTCAACAGCTCACCAGTGATACGTAACAAACGATCTGTATCGTCGGCAATGCTAACAAGCAATTCTTTCTGTTCGTCATTCAACGCACCGATCTGCTTATTTTCTAACAACTGGACTCCCATTCGTATGGAAGCAATCGGTGTTTTCAACTCATGAGAAACTGTTCCGATAAAATTTGTTTTGGCGACATCAAGCTCCTTAAATGTGGTTATATTCTTTAATAAGATAAACTGTCCTATATATTGAAAATCACTTTCTCCTGTTGGAATAATGTTAATAGGGATAATCTCTTCCTCAAAATAACTCTCCCTGCCATTGACAAACACCTTAATCGGGTCTGCATTCGTTTTCTCTCGGTGCTCATGCGACAGCTTACCTGTTAAACAATCTACCAAATCGTTAGACAGAGCAATGTCCTGCAATTTTCTTCCCTCAAAATCATTCAGTTTTACCCCAGTTATCAGACAGGCTTGTTCATTCGCAAAAAGTACTTTCCCCTCTTCGTCAACGCCGATAACCGCATCATGCATATTCGCTATTAATGCTTCAATCCGCTTTTTGTGAGCCAATATTTTCCCCAGCTTACTTTCGGAATATTCTTCAAGCTTTTGAGCCATGGTGTTAAAGGACTGGGCGACGAGACCAAATTCATCATTTCGCTCAAAACGCAAGCGTCGTCGATAATTTCCATTGGCGATCTGCTGTATGCTCTCCGTCAATTGGGCAATTGGGTTTGCGATTGTCGCAGGAAGATTAATAAGCAGCACAAAAGCAATCATAAAACAAATCGCTCCTGCTACCGATATGGCTAGAATTGCTTTTTCTGCCGTGTCATCTGCTATTTTACTTTTGTGCTCAATCGCTTCCATATTCAGATACATCAATTGAGATATATCTTTCCTGAGATCAGCGATTAAAACAAGATTTGATGGCTGCCGTTGGAGTGCTGAAAAATGTAAACTCACACGTGCGGTAGCTTCCTTTTCTCCATTTTCGGTCATATTTTGCTGTTGCAATTTTAAGTTCTGTGCAAAAAGCTCCAGCCCGCTCAAGTCGGCATGAAGTTGCTCCAAGGCAAGCAGCATATTCCTTGAATACTGTAGTGTATTGTAGTTTGCAACTAAAATATTATTGGTATCCTGTTTTAAACGACTGATTTTCCAGCCACTTAAAACGGCCAAAAACAGGATCATGGAAAATAAAAAACCTACACCGAAAGTCAGCTTTGCCTTAAGTTTCATTGTATTTTATATTCCTCAATTTTTCGATACAAGGTGGCTACACCGATCTCCAACAAGCGCGCTGCTTCTGCTTTATTTCCATTTGTGTGCTGCAATACGCGCTGAATGTGCTGGCGTTCTACAGTTGTCATGGAAAAACTGGAGGATAACACATCGTTGGCTTTCAAACTATTCACTCCAAAAGGAAGACTGCTGACATCGAGCCGTCCATCTTCGCTTAATATGACACTGCGTTCAATTACATTTTTTAGTTCACGGATATTTCCCCGCCACACATTTCGTTCGAGAGCAGCGACAAATTCGGCTGTCATTTGTAAAGGTTTGATATTCGATTTTAGGGCGAAAATATCGGCATAATATTGGGCCAATAACCGAATATCCTGGACACGTTGGCGCAAAGGCGGTAACTGTATCGTAAAGACCGATAGTCTATAAAATAAATCGCTTCTAAAATGCTCGGCATCAATTTCAGCTTCAAGATCCCTATTGGTTGCGGCAATAATACGGACATCCACTTTTGTTGGCCTGGAATCACCTACTTTTAAAAATTCCCCTGTCTCTAGTACACGGAGGATTTTGGCCTGAAGTTCGATCGCCATCTCCCCGATCTCATCCAAAAAAATGGTCCCCAAATGCGCTTCTTCAAAGAGACCTCGCTGGTCTTTTGTTGCGCCCGTAAATGCACCTGATTTATGTCCGAACAATTCATTTTCCAACAGATCCTTCGTGAAAGCCGCACAATTTATTGCGACAAAACTACGTTCCTTTCGCGGACTAGCTTGATGAATCGCTTGTGCGAACACCTCTTTACCTGTCCCCGTTTCCCCGGTTAAAAGCACAGTCGTATTCGTAACAGAAACTTTTTGAGCCAAAGCGATTGCAGACTTTATGGCAGCAGAGCTTCCTATAATTTTATCAAATGAGAGTCTAGCACCCAACTGCTTTTCCAATTGTCTTACCCTTCGGGCGAGCGCAACCTTCTCACAGGCCTTATAGAGCAAAGGAATAATCCTGTTGTTGTCATCACCTTTGGTTATATATTCAAATGCACCATTTTTTATTGCCTTAACTCCATCTGGAATATTACCATAGGCAGTCAATAGTATAATTTCAACAATAGGATAACGTTCCTTGATCAGTTTTGCGGTTTCCACGCCATTGCCATCAGGCAACTTAACATCACACAATACAACATCGATATCGAAAACATCAAGCTTTTTCAAGCCAGATTTAATATCAGCGGCCTCGATTACCTCGAACCCCTCCAAAGTGATAATCTTAGCGAGCAGTTTACGAAGTTTCTCCTCGTCATCTATAAGAAGTATTTTATTTACCATGTTTTTTTTCAAAATTACGATTTGTTCCACGCAAACAGCAATAATATACACTCAAAATTCAACCTATTACCCTATATTTTTGTAGCCAAGTATTAAGGAATTTGACTATAGATCAAAAACAAACTTTTGAGATCAAAAATAAAGCTGTATATTTGCAGTATCACAACTAAATAAAACTGTATGTAAGATTAAAATTCTTTAGAACGTCATCAATACCAGCGATAAATGGCTTATCGAAATGGTCTGTTTTAACATTTAAAGAATTTTAGCATGATTTCATTACAACAGGTATCCTATATACATCCAAATAAAGATTTATTGTTTGAAAACATAAGTCTATCAATCAACTCGCAAGAGAAAATAGCATTAATAGGCAACAACGGTGTCGGCAAATCCACATTACTGCGTATGATGGCCGGAGATCTATCTCCCAGTGCAGGCAGCATACACTGCGATACCCGCCCCTTGTACGTCCCGCAAGTTACCGGACAGTATGACGAGTTTACTGTTGCCCAAGCTTTGGGCATTGACAAAAAGCTGGAAGCACTGTATGCTATTCTAGAAGGCGATGCTTCCGAACAAAATTTCAATGATCTTCAAGAGGACTGGACACTGGAAGAACGCTGTCAGGAAGCTTTCAGGTATTGGAATCTACCAGAAATTCATTTGAAAAAGAAAATGTCTGACCTCAGCGGCGGACAAAAAACTAAAATACTGTTGGCCGGTATCCAGATTCACGCTTGTGAACTTATTCTTTTAGATGAACCCAGCAATCATTTGGACTTTGAAAGCAAAAAGCAGCTTTATCGCTGGATAGAATCTTCAAAGCAAACCATTATTGTCGTCAGCCATGATCGAATGCTCCTCAACCTTCTGGAAGATACTTTAGAAATGACAGTAAAGGGCATCAAACGGTACGGTGGAAACTATGCATTTTATGAGTCGCAAAAAGAAATAGAGCATCATGCTTTACAACAGGACATACAACATCAGGAAAAAGCAGTCAAAATTGCAAAAGAAAAAGAAAGAGAAACCATTGAAAGGCAAAATAGATTAAACAACCGCGGTCAAAAAAAACAGGAGAAAGCAGGTGTTGCCCGTATTATGATGAACACATTACGGAACAATGCGGAAAAAAGCACGGCCAAAATCAAAAGTGTTCACCAAGACAAAATTGGCGATATCCAATCCAATCTCCAAGGACTTAGGAGTACAAAAGCTGCATTGGATGAAATCAAAATTGATTTGGGAAACAGTATTTTCCCCCTCGGAAAAAGCATCATCAAAGCCACAGACATCAATTTTCAATACAATTCAACTGCACTATGGAAGGAAAATATTGACTTACAGCTATTCAGTGGAGACCGAGTTATTATAAAGGGCAACAATGGTTCCGGCAAAACGACATTGGTTAAATTGCTCTTAGGCCGACTCACTCCTACGCAAGGTCGAATTGAACGACATAACTTCAGCGCTATCTACCTCGACCAAGAGTATTCACTTATCGATCCGCAGCTGAGCGTTTATGAACAGGCTCAAAATTACAATACAGAATCCTTACCGGAACACGAAATCAAAATTAGACTCAACCGTTTTCTATTCGGGAAAGATGACTGGGACAAATCTTGTAAATTTCTAAGTGGCGGCGAGAAAATGCGTCTGATCCTGTGCTGCCTAACAATTAAACAGCAGGCTCCGGATCTGATCGTATTGGATGAACCTACCAATAATTTAGATATCCAAAATATTCGTGTACTTACCCATGCAATTCAAGGTTACAAGGGTACACTGCTTGTTATTTCACATGATGAAATATTTCAGCAAGAGATTGGAATAGATAGCACAATCAACTTAAAAAATTAAGTCAGATCAAGCGGTAACCGATATTTCTTGTGCGAGTAATATCGGTACCATTTTACGCTGGGCACCCACATCATGCTCGTTTCATTCAAATAATCAGCACGACATTTGTAACAATCTTCTATTCTTTATTTAGAAACTTGCTAAAACGATAAATTAAATTGAAAAAAAATAAAATTTTATCAATATATTCACGATGATTTTAAACATGAAACAATAACCATCAATTAATTGAACCGTCCCATAGATAGCTAAATCGCTCAAGAAATGTATCTCATCGGGTATTCAATTAATTACTCAATTTAATTATGTCAAATTATCAAATTAAAGAAAATCCCGAATTGTTTGACGCGATCGTAGTCGGCTCTGGTGCCGGAGGGGGTATGGCCGGATATATCCTGGCGCATGCGGGTCTCAAAGTATTGATGCTGGAGGCTGGTCCCTTTTATGATCCGGCAAAAGATTCGTTACAGTTACGTTGGCCATGGGAGTCCCCACGAAGAGGAGCCGGTACCACACGGCCTTTTGGCGATTTCGACGCTGCCTTTGGCGGTTGGCAACTTGAGGGCGAGCCTTACAGTAAAGTAAATGGAACCGAATTCGAATGGTTCAGAGCAAGAATGCTGGGTGGTCGAACAAATCACTGGGGACGTATATCTTTGCGGATGGGACCTGATGATTTTAAACCGAAAGATGGGGTCACGGATGAATGGCCGATCACTTATGATGAAGTGAAACCATTTTATGA
Source organism: Sphingobacterium sp. DR205 (assembly GCF_011064245.1). NCBI lineage: Bacteria > Pseudomonadati > Bacteroidota > Sphingobacteriia > Sphingobacteriales > Sphingobacteriaceae > Sphingobacterium > Sphingobacterium sp. DR205. The sequence goes on from NZ_CP049333.1 coordinate 4,796,150, forward strand.
TCGCGTAGACCGCATGATCGGTATTTATGGAACAGCGGAGGGCATACATAACGAACCTGATGGTATTTTTATGAAACCTCCAAAACCTCGACTCAACGAATTATATATTGCAAAAGGCGCCAAGAAAGCCGGTGTACCTGTCATTCCGGGGCGTGGTGCGGTACTGACCGAGGTTTCCAAAGACATTAAAGACAGAGGTACCTGTTTCTATTGCGGACAATGCGGCCGTGCATGTAAAGTATATGGGGATTTCTCATCATCATCTTGCCTGGTAATTCCAGCAATGAAAACCGGGAATCTAAAAGTGATCGACAATGCAATGGTTCGGGAAGTATTGACCAACGATGAGGGCATCGCTACTGGAGTTTCCTATGTTGACACAAAAGATTTACAAGAATATACCGTAAAAGGAAAAACGGTTATTCTGGGTGCGAGTGCCTGCGAAAGCGCCCGGATCATGCTAAATTCAAAATCGAAATCGCACCCCGGCGGTGTGGGAAATAGCAGTGGCTTAGTCGGAAGATATCTCCATGATTCGACTGGAGCCAGCCTTTCTGGATATTTACCCCAACTTCTCGATCGTAAGAGATATAACGAAGACGGGGTGGGGAGCGTCCATATCTATTCACCATGGTGGGAAGACAACGCAAAACTGAATTTCCCAAGAGGTTATCATATTGAATACGGCGGTGGTTTGCATATGCCATCCTATGGCTTTTTAAACTGGGTACCAAACGTAAATGATACCGGAAAAGGTGCCAATGGACAAACAAAAGCGAAAGGCGGATATGGCACAGCGCTGAAAGAAGATTTCCGCAGCTACTATGGTGCAAATGTTGGTATGGCAGGTCGCGGTACAGCATTGGCAAGAAAAGATAATTATTGTGAAATTGACCCTAACCAAGTTGACAAATTTGGCATTCCGGTACTCCGCTTTAATTACAAATGGGCAAATGAAGAAATAGCACAAGCCAAACACATGCAAGAAACATTTCAATCCATTATGCATGAAATGGGTGCTGTCATTACGTCTAAAATTCCGGGTGCAGATACCTTATACGGTTTGGAAGCCCCAGGAAAAATTATTCATGAAGGGGGCACAACCCGAATGGGCAATGATCCTAAAACTTCAGTATTAAACAAATGGGGACAAGCCCATGACTGCAAAAATCTCTATGTAGTAGACGCCGGTCCATTTGTACAACAAGGTGATAAAAATCTCACATGGACAATTCTGGCTCTATCAATGCGCACGGCAGAATACATATTACAGGAAAAGAAAAAATTAAATGGTTAAAGCATGAATAGAAGAGAATCTCTAAAAGCATTAGGCTTTATTGCGGCTGGATCTGGTCTTTTAACCGCAGCTTGTAATTCCAAAGACGCTAAAAACGCTACAACTGCAAATAATGCGGATAAATTGCCCGGTGTTCAGGATTTTGAATATGAAAGGACAGCGCAGTTAAAGGCAGAAAAGTTTTTTGATGAACATGAAATGGCAACAATTACTGTTTTAGCCGATATCATTATTCCAAAGGACAGCACATCAGGAAGTGCTTCAGAGGCAGGAGTTCCCGATTTTATCGAGTTTATTGTCAAAGATTTACCCGACAATAAGATCCCGATGCGGGGCGGTCTACGTTGGCTGGATCTTCAGTCTAAAAGACGGTATGGTAATGTATTTATAAAGTGTGCCAGCAAAGATCAACTTGCACTCGTAGATGAAATTGCTTATCCTGAGCTGGCAAAACCAGAAATGCAACAGGGCGCCGCGTTCTTTTCATTGATGCGCAACCTCACTTCTTCCGGATTTTATACCAGTGAGATAGGCATCAAAGATATAGGATATGCCGGCAATAAACCGGGGGTTTGGAACGGTGTTCCAGACGATGTACTGAAGGAACATGGTTTTGATCCAAGTAAATTTTTCGGGTAAATAAAAAATCCTTTCCAGAGATCGGAAAGGATTTTTTATTTAAAAAGTATCTCCTATCGCTCCACGGAGCGATATTGGGATTAACTTATTGTTCCGGTGTTACCTCAGTTGGCTCCGGGGCTTTATCAATCAATTCCATAAATTGATCCAGCTTCGGTGTAATAATAATCTGTGTCCTACGGTTGCGTTGCTTTCCAAGAGCGGTTGAATTATCTGCAACAGGATTATACTCTCCTCTACCCCCTGCTGTCAATCGCTTGGGATCCACTCCGTACTTAGTCTGTAAGGCCTGAACAACAGAAGAAGCTCTTAATGTACTTAAATCCCAGTTGTTCCGGATGTTTGGTTTTGAAATAGGGTCAGTATCTGTATTACCCTCAATCAATACTTCGTAATCTCTGTAATCCTGAATAATCTTCGCTATTTTGCTCAGCGTCATGTCAGCACGATCACTGATTTCATAACTACCAGACTTGTACAGCATATTATCTGCTAGCGATATATATACTACACCTTTTAAAACCTGAACATCAACCTCCTGTAACTCCTCACGGCTCAGTGATCGAGTCAGGTTATTTGTCAACACCAAATTCAACGAGTCAGACTTGTTCTTTGTTTCAACAAGATGTTTGATATACTTATTTGAAGCATTGATTTCATCAACAAGTTTGGAAATATTGACATTTCCCTGTGAGTTTTGATTGATACTCTTATCCAAAGAACTTTGTAACGCTGCATAAGCCGCCTTAAGATCAGCATTATTTTGCCGTTCTGAAGCCAATTGATCTTCCAAACTCTTAATCCGTGACCGACTTTCAGTCAATTGAAGTTGGCTATCCTGATATTTTGTCTGCAAGGTTTTATACTCTGTCTGCAAACCTACATATGTTTTTTTACTGACACCACATGCCGTAAAAAGTAAACTTGCGGTCAGTATGGACATCGGAAAAACTATATTCTTCATAGCATTCTAATTTTGTAGATGTTGAATTAATTCGTCGAACTAAGATAAAGCAATATTGCAGCCAAAAAAATAGCATTCTATTGAATTAACATCCTTTAACGTCTATTGTCCAAGTTCCTTTAAATCAACCGTAGTAAATATCTGCCCCCCTTTCAGATAGGAATTGGCTCCTTTCAGGTAATTGTAAATGATTGATTTTGCTTCTTCATTTGGCAACTTATGAAGATTTTTGATAAGGAAGTTCTTATCTTCAATAATATTATCTTTATATCCCAAAAATGAAGGCGCGTGGACCTGCACACTCCATCGAATAAATCTGGCTTCTATATGATTGGGATTATCTTTAATCAATTCTTCCAAATGCTTCTTACCTTCTTTAAACTGACCGACTTTTTTAAAGGGGTTACCCATGTGTTTAGCCATTAATATCTCATAAGCCGCCCGGTAAACTTTTTCTGTAGTGGATTTAGCACCTTCATCGAGTATTTCAAAATTCCGTTCACATAAATCCTCATCCTTAACGGCCTCAGCATAATCTTTCCGGATCTTATCAATATTCAACTGCTGCCCCAGCCCCATCTTTGCCATTGTAAACAGAAATACTGTCAATACTATTCGTGTCATCATAATTATAAATCAGGCTATTTCAAACAATCATTTTCCGACTTAAATTACTAAAAAAATCGAATTCAAATATTAATTTTCAATTATCATACCACAAAGCCCATAGTTTCATGTCATGATATGACTACAATAGGCTTTTTCTCCAGCAAAATTCTTTCTTAACGGATTTTTTTAATGCATTTTTACAGCATGAAATTAGCGTTAACAACAAGCCCTATCTGGTTAAAAATAAGTCTATCCGTTATTTCCGGCATCTTATTGGGATGTTTATTAGGTGAAATGATTTTCAACCTCTTAATGTCTTAATTTGCGTCTGGATGGCGTACA